>NZ_JACGZW010000009.1 GCF_014145675.1 Amycolatopsis dendrobii | reverse complement strand
CCCCCGATACGAAGCCTCCCTGCGGGCGGCGGGTGCTTGTCAAGGCATCTTTCCCGCCTTGACAAGCACCCGCCGCCCGTCAGCACAATCAACCTTCGGGGTGCCCCACGCAACCCAAGATCGGGCCGATGTCGCCACCAGGCGACGAGCCGAGAACTCCGGCACACCCACCCCCACCCACCCCGGTACTGTCCGTTTCATGGGATCCCGGATCGAACACCGCGGCGAGTTCGACGGCTCACTGGCGGACGTCTTCGCCGCAGTGGCCGGAGAGGAAGCACTCCGTGCCCGCCTCGAAGCGCTGGGCGGCGACGACGCCAAACTCCTCGCCTACACCGCCGAAGGCGACTCCGTCCGCTACGAGCTCCAGCACGGCATCAAGGCGGCCAAGCTCCCCCAAGCCGTCCGCGCCCTGCACAAGGGCGACATCATCGTCAATCGCGCCCAGACGTGGAAGCGGTCCGGCGACGAGTACACCGGCCGGTCCGACGTCAGCGTCGGCGGCGTACCCGGTGAGATCGGCGCTTCGACCTACCTCGCCCTGAAGGAAAGCAAGGTCCTCCTCCGCACCACCGGCGAGGTCGTCGTCCGCATCCCTCTCTTCGGCGGCCGGATCGAGGAGTTCGTCTCCGAGCAGGTGGTCAACCTGCTGCGGCACGAGGACGAGTTCACCGCGCAGTGGCTGGCCGAGCGCGCCTGACCCCGGTGGGGGCCCCGACCAGGGGCACCACCAATCCCAACCGGCTGCGCCGGGTCGACCGCTGGCTCGCGAGCGACCCGGCTGTCACGCGGCTGCTGCGGCGCGGCGAAAGTCCTCTTGTCGTCGATCTCGGCTACGGAGCGTCGCCGGTCACGACGGTGGAACTGGCCCGCTGGCTCGCGCGCGTGCGGCCGGACGTCCGGGTGCTCGGGCTCGAACTCGACCCGGAGCGCGTCGCCGCCGCCCTGCCCGCCGCTGATCCGCCCCGGCTGGATTTCCGGCGCGGCGGTTTCGAACTGGCCGGGACGCGGCCGGTCCTGGTGCGCGCGTTCAACGTGCTCCGCCAGTACGCCGAGGACGAGGTCCCTGGCGCGTGGCAGCTGATGCTCGACGCGATGCCGCCGGACGGTCTGCTCGTGGAGGGCACCTGCGACGAGATCGGCAGGCTGGTCACATGGGTCGTGGTCGGGGCCGACGGTCCGCGCACGCTGACCCTGTCGCTGCGCCTCGCCGAACTCGACCGTCCGTCCACAGTGGCCGAACGGCTGCCGAAGATCCTCATCCACCGCAACGTTCCCGGCGAACGCGTGCACGCCCTCATGTCCACTTTGGACGAATGCTGGGCGGCAGCGGCACCGCACCGTTCCTTCGGCGTGCGCGCCCGCTGGACCACCACCGTCGCCATGCTCGCCGACCGCGGCTGGCCGGTCTTCGGCAATCCGGACCGGCGCAGGCTCGGCGAGCTGACCGTGGCCTGGGAGAGCGTCGCGCCGCGCTGAACCCACCTGTTCACCACCCGCACCCCGCTGGGTCATCCCTTGGTGACCTTCAGTGCTGACGATGAGCGGGTGGAACTGCTGGAACACGTCACCGAACTGATCCGGGGCACGCTCGGCTCGCCCTGGCTGTGGGTGCTCGTGTTCGCGATCGCCGGACTGGACGCGCTGCTCCCGTTCATGCCGAGCGAGACGACCGTGGTGACCGTCGCCGTCCTGATCGGACCGGACCTGGGCAGGCTCGCGCTGCTGGTCGTCGTGTCCGCCGCCGGGGCGTGGGCGGGCGACTGTCTCGGCTACGCGGTCGGCCGCGCCGCCGGGCCGCGCGCCGTCGCCTGGCTGCAGCGCGGACCGTCCGGACGGCAACGCTACGAATGGGCCCGCGACCAGGTCCGCAGGCAAGCTCCGCTGCTGATCATCGCCGCGCGTTACCTGCCCGGCGGCCGCGTCGCGAGCGCGCTGGCCAACGGCAGTCTCGGCTACCCGCTGCGCCGGTTCGTGCCGCTCGACGCCGTGGGCGCGGCACTGTGGTCGGTGTACAGCGCGCTGATCGGGCTCGCCGGCGGGGCCGCGTTCGCCGACCGTCCGGTGTACGGCCTGCTGCTGTCGTTCCTGCTCGGGCTGCTGCTGGTCGTGCTCATCGAATTCGGCCGACGGGTACGCGTGCGCAGGCTACGGTCAGTGCATGGACGCGCCACGTCTGCTGGAAGCGATCGACATCCACGCCGACCGGATCAAAGCCGCGACGCTCGCCGCAGGTCCGGCCGCGCCCGTCCGCAACTGTCCGGAATGGACAGTGCAGGACCTGGTGACACACCTGACGACGGTGCTCTCGTACACGGTCGCTGCGATCACCGACCGGAAAGCTGAGCCACCGGCCGCGGTCACCTGGGAAGACTCGCTCGGCTGCTGGGACGGCGAACGGATGGCCGTCCGCGAAGCCCTGCGCCGTCCGGCGGACACCCCGCTGCGCTCGCCGTTCCCGCACGGCGGCCCGGTCACCGTCGGGGATTGGACGCGCCGGCTCGCGCACGAGTTCGCCATCCACCGGCTCGACGCGGAAAGCGCCCTGCCGACGCCGCCGGTCACCCGGTACCGCTCGGAATTCGCCGAGGACGGCATCGACGAGTTCCTCGCCTTCCTGACCCCGCGCCGCGCCCAGCCGAGCGGCCGCGAGGGGATCGTCCAGGTCAGCACCGACACGCGGACGTGGACCGTGCTGCTGCACGCCGACCAGCCGCCGACGCTGGGCGAAGGCATCCCGGACCTCACGCTCGCCGGACCCGCTGACGACGTCTACCGCGCGTTGTGGGGCCGCCCGAACCACGCCGAGAACGTCGGCGACGCCACCCTTCTGGAGCCCCTCGCAGCGCCCTGACCAGCGGGCGGCGAGAATGGACGGGTGTCAGATCCCCAGCGTTACGTGCTCACCTTCGGCTGTCCCGACCGCACCGGCATCATCGCCCGCATCTCGGGCTTCCTCGCCGACCACGGCGGAATGATCGTCGAGGCGGCGTATCACACCGATCCCGACTCGGGCTGGTTCTTCACCCGCCAGGTCGTCCGCGCCGATTCGCTGCCGTTCGACGCGGAGGGATTGCGCGAGCGGTTCGGCGAGGTCGCGAACGAACTGTCGGCGGAGTCGAGCTGGCAGGTGCGCGACACCGGCGAGCGCCCGCGCGCGGTGGTGCTGGTGTCGAAGGCCGGGCACTGCCTCTACGACCTGCTCGGCCGGGTCGCCTCCGGTGAGCTGGACGTCGACATCGCCGCGGTGATCGGCAACCACGATTCGCTCGCGGACATCACGCGCGCGCACGGGATCCCGTTCCACCACGTGCCGTTCCCGGCGGGCGACCCGGACGGCAAAGCAGCCGCGTTCGCCAAGGTCCGCGAACTGGTCGACGCGCACGACCCGCACGCGATCGTGCTCGCGCGGTTCATGCAGGTGCTGCCCGCGGAACTGTGCGCGGCGTGGACCGGGCGCGCGCTGAACATCCACCACAGCTTCCTGCCGTCGTTCATCGGTGCGAAGCCGTATCACCAGGCGCACACACGCGGCGTGAAGCTCGTCGGCGCGACCTGCCACTACGTCACCGCGGACCTGGACGCCGGGCCGATCATCGAACAGGACGTGATCCGGGTCGACCACGGCGATTCGGTGCAGGACCTGGTGCGCAAGGGCCGGGACATCGAGAAGGTGACGCTCGCGCGCGGGCTGCGCTGGCACCTTGAGGGGCGCGTCCTGGTGCACGGCAACCGCACAATGGTGCTCTGACGCGCCCCAATGTGGCATTGGGTGCGTTGAGCGCAACCAATGCCACATTGGGTGCGTCACATGCACCCAATGTGGCATTGGGGCGCGGTCGGCGAGGGGTCAGCCGATCGTCGAGGTGTCGATCACGAAGCGGTACCGCACGTCGCTGTTCTCGACCCGCGCGTACGCCTCGTTCACCTGGTCCGCGCTGATCGTCTCGATCTCCGCGCCGACGCCGTGCTCGGCGCAGAAGTCCAGCATCTCCTGGGTTTCCGCGATGCCGCCGATCATCGAACCGGCCAGCACGCGGTTGCCGCCGAGCAGGGAGAACACGTTGTACTCCAACGGTTCCCCGGGCGCGCCGACGTTCACCATCGCGCCGCCGACGCGCAGCAGGCTGAGGTAAGCGTCCACCGGCAGCTTCGCCGACACGGTGTTGAGGATGACGTCGAACCGGCCGGCGAGCGTCTCGAAGGTCGACTCGTCGCTGGTCGCGTAGTAGTCCTTCGCGCCGAGCCGAAGCCCGTCTTCCTGCTTCTTCAGGCTCTGGCTGAGCACGGTGACTTCCGCGCCCATCGCGACGGCCAGCTTGACCGCCATGTGCCCGAGCCCGCCGAGCCCGACGACGGCGACCTTCTTGCCCGGTCCCGCGCCCCACCGGCGCAGCGGCGAGTACGTGGTGATGCCCGCGCACAGCAGCGGCGCGGCGACGTCGAGGGAAATGCCTTCCGGGATGCGGCAGACGAAGGCGTCCTTCACGACGATCTGCTGGCTGTAGCCGCCGTAGGTGTTCTCGCCGTCGAAACCGACCCCGTTGTACGTCTGCACGTTGCCCTTGACGCAGAACTGCTCGGATCCGGCGCGGCAGTACTCGCACTCGCCGCAGGAATCGACCATGCAGCCGACTCCGACCCGGTCGCCGACCTGGTACTTCGTGACGTCCGAGCCGACCGCGGCGACGACGCCGGCGATCTCGTGGCCCGGCACCATCGGGAAGATCGCGGTTCCCCAGTCCTGGTGGACCTGGTGCAGGTCGCTGTGGCAGATGCCCGCGTAGGCGATGTCGATCAGCACGTCGTCCGGCCGCAGGTCGCGGCGCTCGATCGTCGTCGGGGCGAGCGGTCCGCCCGGCGCCGCGGCGGCGATGGCGGAGGTGGTCGTGGTCATGAAGCCCTCCTGGGTGTCCCGTCCGGTCCGGGACGAATTCGATGTAAGAACCCTCTTACATAGACTAGCGTGGGCCTCGGCTTATTCCTCGGTGCGACGACGATCGGGTGTGACACACGGCATGGCGGCGCAGTACCACCACCGCAATCTGCGCGCCGAGCTCGTGCGCGTCTCGCTCGACCTGATCGCGGAAAACGGGGTCACTGGCTTCTCGGTCGCCGAAGCCGCCCGACGGGCGAAGGTCTCCGCCGCCGCGCCGTACCGGCACTTCCCGGATCGCGCGGCGTTGCTGGCCGCGGTCGGGACGGTCGCGGCGCGCCAGCTTCGCGAACTCGCCGAGGAAGCAGCCGCCGCCGAGACGGACGACGGTGCCGCGCTGGCTGCCGTCGCCGCCGCGCACACCAAGTACCTGATGGAAACCCGGATCGGGCTGCATGTCTTCTTCGCCGCCGAACTCGCCGACGCGCAATACGTCGAGTTGCACGAGGCCCGCCGCGAGCTGATCGACGCGTCGCTGCTGCGTTGCCTCACGATCGCGCCGGACCCGCCGATCGCGCTGGAACTGATGGAGCAACTCCACACCCAGGCCTACGGCTACGGCGATTTCTACCTCAACGGCGTCTACCAATGGCTTGGCTATCCGACGGAGCAGGTCGTCGCCAAGTCCCGGCGGGCGGCGCGGATCGTGATCGAGGCTTATCGCGCGGGGACTCCGGCGATCAGTCCGGCGGAGTGGTGACGTAGCGGGCGGCCAGCCAGGAACCGAAGGCGTGCAAGCGATCGATGAGCACGGACGGTTCCAGGACGTCGAAATCCACGTCCAGGTAAGCCAGCCAGCGCGCGGCCCAGTCGAGATCGTCGGTGCCGAACCGGAGTTCGCACTCGTCGCCGTCCTCGACGACCGTGGCGACGCTCGGGTCAACGAGTTCCCGGACCAGGTCAGCGGACGTGTGCACCTGGACCCGGACGCGATACCGCCAGCCCGTGTCCGTGATCAGATCGGCCACAGTGGACGGTGGTTCCGGCGCGGGCAGCTTGATCCCGAGCGGCTGGACCGCCTCGATCCGGTCCACCGCGAAGGTTTTCCATTCACTGGTTCCACGCGGGCAAGCGACGAGGTACCACTGCCGCCGGACCGTGATGAGCCGATAGGGCTGCACATCAACGGGCTTCGCCGACGGAGCAGCCAAGGCGCGATGCCGGATCCGGACCGCCTCACCAGCCCGGCAAGCCAACGCGAGCGGCACCAGAATGTCGCGTGCTGCTTGCCGGAAGGGCTTGCCCGGCAACGATTCCACCTCCGCGAGCGCGGATAGCCGGGCCTGCCAGCGGGTTGGCACCACCTGGGTCAGCTTGGCCAGCGCCGTCACGGTGGCGGTTTCCAGTCCGTCTACCGCCACCGCCGTCTGCAGGCCGAGGGAAACCGCCGCGACCTCGTCGGCGTCCAGCAGCAGCGGCGGCATCGCGGTGCCGTGCGCGAGCCGATAGCCGCCGACCCGGCCCGGTTCGCCGTCGATGCGGTACCCGAGTTCGCGCAGCTGAGCGATGTCGCGCCGCGTCGTGCGCTCGGTGACGCCGAGCCGGGCCGCGAGGTCGGTGGCCGAGATGCCGGGACGCGCCTGCAGCAACGCCAGCGTCTCCAGGCGACGGCTCGTGGTGGTCATGGTCTCGATTCTCGCGCGAAACTAGGACAGTATCCGACCGGGTATCTGGTCATACTCGTTTCATGACTCAGCTGCTCCGCCCTGAAGGGCTCGTCCAGTCCCCCGCCTTCGCCCAGGTCGCCGTGGTCCCGCCGGGCGCGACGACGCTCTACGTCGGCGGCCAGAACGCGGTCGACGCGAACGGCGCGCTCGTCGGCGGATCCGACGTCGCCGCGCAGGTCGAGCGGGTGATGGCCAACCTGAAGACGGCGCTGGCCGCAGGCGGCGCGACCGTCCAGGATGTGGTGATGCTGAACATCCTGCTGGTCGCGGACGTCGAGCTCGCCAAGGCTTATCCGGCCGCCGCCGCGGCGCTGGCGGGAGCGACGCCGCCGGTGACCGTCCAGCGCGTGGCCGGGCTGGCCGTGCCGGGCGCGCTCGTCGAGGTCAGCGCGATCGCGGCGGTGGCCAAGTGAGCGTCGGAAAGACCAAGGACGCGGGCTGGCAGATCGGCGTCTCGAAAACGGTCGGCCGCTCCGCCGAGGACGTCTGGGATTTCATCACCTCCGCGGCGGGCGTGGCGATCTGGCTCGGCGAGGGTGTCACCGTCCAACCCGAACCCGGCGTCGGATACGAGACCGCCGACGGAATCCGCGGCGAGACGCGCAGTTTCCGCGAAATGGACCGGATCCGGCTCACCTGGCAGCCGGCCGGCTGGGCGCACGAAACGACCCTGCAACTCGCCGTGCGCGCCAGCGGCCCGGACAAAACAATGCTGCGCATTCACCAGGAACGGCTGGCCGATGCCGCCGAACGGGAGCAGCAGCGCCGCCATTGGCAGGGAGTTCTCGCCGAATTGATCACCGCGCTTGCCTAGCCCGCGGCTGACGGAGGACCCTGGTACGCAAGCGGTTCACCGGCAGGAGGCGCGATGCTGTGCGTGTTCGACGTCAACGAGACACTGCTCGACCTGACTGCGCTCGACCCGCTGTTCACCAAATTCACCGGAGATCCGCAAGCGCGGCAGGAATGGTTCACGCTCGCGATCCACACCGTGCTCACGGTGACCGCGGCAGGCCAGTACCGCGATTTCGCGCAGATCGCCGGGGAAGCCGCGGCCGCCGTGTGCGCACGGCACGGTCATGAACTGACCGACGCCGAACTGGTGAAGGTCGGCGACGGCCTGCGTGCCCTGCCCGCGCACGCCGACGTCGCACCCGGCCTGGACCGTTTGCGCCAGGCCGGGCACCAGGTAGTCGCGCTCACGAACTCGCCGCTCGCGACCGCCGAAGCACAGCTGCAGAACGCTGGCCTGGCAACGAAATTCGACCGGATCTTCTCCGCGCAGCAAGTCAGCAGGCTCAAGCCCGCACCGGAGCCGTACCTCCAGGTGCTGCGCGCCTTCGGCGTCGAGCCCGGCCAGGCGGTGATGGTCGCCGCGCACGGCTGGGACATCGCCGGGGCCCAAGCAGCAGGACTCCGGACCGCGCTGCTCGCGCGCCCCGGAGTCCATCCGCTGCCCGGCCTGCCCGCCGCGACCTACACCGCGGCGACCATGCCCGAACTGGCTGACGCGATCGTCAGGAGCTGAGGCTCACCAGCATCTTTCCGGTGTTCGCCCCGCTGAGCAGACCGAGGAAGGCATCCGGTGCGTTGCGGATACCGTCCACAAAGGTCTCGGAGTACTTGATCTCGCCGGACGCGACGAGCGGCGCGACCTCGGCCACGAACTCCTGCATCAGGTGCCAGTGGTCGAGCACGAGCAGGCCGCGCATGGTGATCCGCTTCGCGATGAGCTGCACCAGATTGCGCGGAGCAGGGGTCGGCTCGGTGGCGTTGTACTGCGAGATCATCCCGCAGATGGCGATCCGGCCGTGCAGGTTCATCGACGCGATCGCGGCTTCCAGGTGCTCGCCGCCGACGTTGTCGAAGTAGACGTCGATGCCCTCGGGCGCGGCCGCGGCGAGTTGCTCGGCGACCGGTCCGTCCTTGTAGTTGAAGGCGGCGTCGAAGCCGAGCTCCTCGGTGAGGTAGCGGACCTTCTCCGCCGAACCCGCGCTGCCGATCACCCGCTTGGCGCCCTTGAGCCGGGCCAGCTGCCCGACGAGCGAGCCGACCGCACCGGCCGCGCCGGAGACGAAAACCGTGTCGCCCGGCTTGAATTCCGCGCTCACCAGCAGTCCGGCGTACGCGGTCAGGCCCGGCATCCCGAGCACGCCGAGGTAGGTCGAGAGCGGCGCGACGGAATCGTCCACTTTGACCGCTCGCTTGGCGTCGAGCACCGCGTGCGTACGCCAGCCCGCCTGGTGCAGCACGTGGTCACCGACCGCGAACTCGTCCACAGTGGACTCGATGACCTCGCCGACCGCGCCGCCCTGCATGGCCTCGCCGACCACGAACGGCGGCGAGTAGGACTTCACGTCGTTCATCCGGCCGCGCATCGCCGGGTCGACGCTCATCACCAGGTTGCGCACCAGGATCTGCCCGGGACCTGGCTTCGGCACCTCGGTCTCGACGATGTCGAAATTGTCCATGGTCGGGACGCCGTGCGGACGGGCCGCGAGCCGGATCTCGGTCGCCTTGGCGGGCGTTGCGGGTGCGTTCACCGTCGAACTCCGTTTCGTTCAAGCTGGACTGAAGCGGGGCGCGCGCCCCGTCTACCCGGCCAACGGAGAAACCGGGGCGCGCATTCCGATTGTCCCCGGAGCTGTGGCAAGCGCTACACGATCTCCGCGAGCTTGCCGAGCACGCCGTCGTAGATCCTCTTCAACCCGCCGGGCGCGAAGGTCTTCTCGAAGAAGCCGCCGATGCCGCCCGCGCCGTCCCAGCTGGTCTCGATGCGGACGAGCGAACGCTCGCCGGAGGCGGTGACGGTCCAGGTGGTGACCATGCTGGAGTTCGCGTCGGTCTCGACGAAGGTGCCCGGCGACGGCTCGGTCACCGTGGCCGCGACGTCGCGCACGCGCTTGGACGTGGCCTGCAGCTTCCAGCTGGCCTTCGTGCCGGCGCCGACGCCGCCCTCGCTGACCTCGTAGTCGCGGTAGTGCTCGGTGAGCAGCTTCGGCCGGGTCTCGGCGTAGTCCGCGACCAGCTCACGCACGCGTTCCACCGGCGCGTCGATCGTGCGCTCCGCGGTGGCCGTGACCTTGCCCATGTCGTTTCCTCCTCAGGGGTTCGCCGAGGTCACCTTCGCACATGGGGTTGTGAGTGGCGATGCCGGTTCTAACCGGCATCGCCACTCACGACACTCAGCTGAGGCCCTGCTGCTTCAGCCAGTCCTTGGCCACGTCGGCGGCGGGCTCGCCGTCCGCGTCGACCCGCTTGTTCAGCTCGCGCATGCCGTCCGTGGTGAGCTTCGCGCTGACCGCGTTGACGACGGCCGCGAAGTCCGCGCCGCGCTCGTCGAGCACCTTCTTGTTCACCGCGGGCACCACGTTCTCGGTGGGCACGATGGTGAGGTCGTCCTTGAGCGCGACGTACTGCGAGTCGCCGACCAGCGGGCTGACCGAGTCGACTGGGATCACCGTGACCGCGCCGGAGTTGAGCTGCTGCACGCGCGGCCCGGCCTCCTGCACTGTCTGGAAGGTGGCGTTCGTCAGCTTGTAGACATCCTTGAAGCCCTTAAAGCACGGCAGCCGCTTCTCGCACTCCGGCGGACCGGCCATGACGACCTTGTCGAGCTTCTTCAGGTCGCTGATCGAGGAGATGCCCTTCGACTTCGCGAGGTCGGCCTTCACGATGTAGGTGTTCTTGTCCTCGGCGGCCGCGTAGTTCAGCAGCCCGACGCCCTCAGGCGCGAAAAGCTTCTCCAGCTGTTCGTGCTCGGCCTTGGCGTCCTTGGTCGCTTCCTTGCCGAAGCCGGTCGTGATCGCCGCGCCCTGGTACTCCGGCAGGAACTGCAGTTCTCCGGATTTGAGCGACGGGTAGACCAGCTCCCGCGAGCCGAGGTTCAGCTTCCGGGTGACCGGATAGCCCTTGGCCTCCAGCGCGCCCGCGTAGATCTCGGCAAGGATCTGGCTGTCGGTGAAGTTGAACGAGGCGACGACGATCGGAGCGCCGCCCTTGCTCGGCGCGGCCGGCTGGTCGCTTCCCCCACCGCACGCGGTCAAGCCGAGCGCGGCCGTCGCCACCAGCGCGGCCACTCGGATGTTCCGGGTCCAGCGCACGTGTCCCCACACTCCTCAGTTCACTCGTTAGTGGGAATGGACCCTAACCGCGACCCCCGACAGAAACCACTGGTTAGGAATCCTCGCCACGGAATCTCACGAGCCGGAATATTGTCGCTCGATCGGGGTAAGGTCGCGCCGTGCACGCGTCCGTGACCCCGCTGCTGGCCGACAGCAGCCGTCCCCTCTTCGAATGGCGGTGGGTCGAACGCAACGCCGACGCGATTCTGCAGCGGCTCGGCGAGCACATCGCCCTCACCGCGACCGCGCTCGGCGTCGGCCTCGTGCTTTCGCTCGCGCTCGCCACGCTGTGCCTGCGCTACCGCTGGTTCTATCCGTTCGTGATCGGCACGGCGGGCGCCCTCTACGTGATCCCGAGCCTGGGCGCGTTCGCGCTGCTGGTTCCGCTGCTCGGGTTCTCCTTCGCCACCTCGGTCATCCCGCTGGCGACGTACACGCTGCTGATCCTGATCCGCAACATCGTGACCGGCGTGCAGCAGGTGCCGACCGAGGTGCGTGAAGCGGCGATCGGGATGGGCTTCACACCGCGGCGGCTGCTGTGGCAGGTCGAACTGCCGCTCGCGCTGCCGGTGGTGATCGCCGGGCTGCGCGTGGCCGCGGTGACGACGATCGGCCTGGTCACCGTCACGTCGCTGCTCGGCATGGGCGGGCTCGGCTACTTCATCCGGGCAGGCATTCAGACGACGATCCCGAATCCGAGCCCGATCATCGTCGGCGTCGTGCTGTCGATCGCGCTGGCGGTGCTCGTCGATTTGCTGCTGTGGCTGAGCGAACGCGCGCTGGCCCCGTGGTCGCGGAGGGCGCTTCGATGAGTTTTTTCGAGCAGCTGAGCCACTGGCTCGCCGACCCGAACCGCTGGAGCTGGACCGATCCGGCCGGGATTCCGTTCCGGACCGTGCAGCATCTGTGGTTTTCCGCGCTGGCGCTGGTGCTCTCGATCCTCCTGACCGTCCCGCTCGCGCTGTGGCTCGGGCATTACCGGCGCGGCCAGTTCCTGGCGAGCAGCGCGGTGAACATCGGCCGCGCGATCCCGAGTTTCGGGCTGATCATCCTGTTCTGGTTCCTGGCCAGCAGGTGGGGCGCGAACACAGACTTCTGGCCGCTGCTGCTCGCGCTCGTCGCACTGGCGCTGCCGCCGCTGTTCACCAACACCTACGCGGGCGTGGTGCAGGTGGAACAGGACGTCGTCGACGCGGCGCGCGGCACCGGGTATCGCGAATGGCAGATCATGCTGCGCGTGGAACTGCCGCTGTCGTCGCCGGTGATCGTGGCCGCCGCGCGAGTGGCGTTCCTGCAACTGATCGCGACGGTCGCGATCGGCGCGATCGTCAACGACGGCGGCGGTCTCGGCCGCTACATCGTGGACGGTTTCGCCCTCGGCGAGCAGGGCCACGGCGAAATCTTCGGCGGCGGTCTGGCGGTGGTGATCCTGGCACTGGTGTGCGAGGGGCTGTTCGCGCTGCTGACGAAGCTGGCTACGCCTCGCGGGTTGGCGCTTCAACAGGCACGTCGGGACTCGTGAGTGTTCATGCCGGTTCTAACCGGCATGAACTCTCACGACACACCGCGGCCAGCCGGTCGATCTCCGGCCCCAGCGACCGGTCGACCACCACCGGCTCAACTCTCTCCGCGAGCCAGGCGTATGCGTCGGCCAGCCTCGGCGCGCCTTCTGCTTTGCGCAGATACCGAGCCTGCCGCCCAGCGATCAGCTCGCACGCGGTGATCGCGAAGAAGCGTTCGATGACTGTCTCCAGCTCGGCTCCGGCCTTGCTGGCAAACGCTTGCACATCCTCCTGACCAGCGGAAGTATCCAGCGACCCGAGCGTCGCCGGTGCGGCCAGCCGTCGCATCGCGTGCAGCTCGCCGGCCGCGCGTTTGTGCAACGGCGTAAGCCCGGCCTGCGGCCCCGGATCCACCGCAAGCTGCGGCGGCAAACCGCTGAACTGCGGGTCGAGGAGGCGGTGAAGGCGTTGTACCGACACCTCTGCCGCGTGGACGAGGGCGGCCTTGACCGCGTCCATCCTCAGCCCGAGCGCGGCGGCGTGATAGCCGGTTGCCGGGACGAACTCGCCGTTTACGAAGGCCGGTGAGTCCGCGGGAGTTTCCCAGGACTCTCGCAAGGTTTCCCGTAGCTCCTCGACAGTCCGGCCGACGTATTCGAGTACTTTCGGCCCGACTCGCACCGAGATCGGTGCCTGCACGACTCCCTTTTTCGCGGCGGCCCCTTCGATGAGCTTCTCGACGCGGGTGCCGCGGTAGATCGCTTGTGGCGCGCCAAGAACGTCCACGGTGATCGCCGCGCAGACCGTCTGCCATTCGAGCAGCCGACGCAGTCTCTCGCCGCACACCCACGCGTACGCCTCGGCCAGCGGCGAACCTTGAATCAGGCTCGCCCCTTCCTTCGGCCCGAGCACGAACGGACGCACCCCGCGCCGGTCCAGCGCTTCCGCCGCCGGGACTTCGGCGCCGTCCTCGATGACCGTGCCGAGTCCGACGAAGGTCTGGAACGCGTGCGCCAGCGGGATGATCTCGCCCGCGCTGCCGAGACTGTCGCGCGGGACGGCGGGGAGGAACCCGTCGTTGAGCCGGTCCGCGAGGAAGGTGACCAGCTCGGGACTGACCGCCGCGTCGCCCCGGAGAAACCCGCGCAGCCGCATGCGCAGCAACGCCCGAGTCAACTCCGGCGACAACCACGGCTTCCCCCCGACGGCCCGGCCGACCAGCAGATTGCGCTGGTGATCGGCCTGCTGCCCGGCGGTGAGCCGCGTTCCGGCGAGCCGTCCCATGCCGGTGTTGACGCCGTAGACCGGGCGGTCCTCGTCCAGCGCGGCCAGCATTGCTTCACGCTGCCGCCTAAGCGCTTCGAGGGCAGCCGGGCTGACTTCGACTGGTTCGTCCACTATGGACAGTTCAGCGCGCGAGCCCGTCGATGACCTCGGCGTTCGGCAGCCCCGCGAGCGCCGCACCGGAGATCAGGAGCTTGCTGCCGCGGATCCCGCTGCCGATCACCAGCTCCGGCGCGTCCGCGACGGCCTGGTCGATGAGGATCGGCCAGTCCGCGGGCAGCCCGACGGGCGTGATGCCGCCGTACTCCATGCCGGTGAGCGAAACGGCCTCGTCCATCGGAGCGAACGACGCCTTGCGCACATCGAGACGGCGCTTGATGACGCCGTTGACGTCGGCGCGGGTGGTCGCGAGCACGAGGGCCGCGGCGAACCGGACCTCGCCGGCCCGCTTGCCGGCGACCACAACGCAGTTCGCGGAGGCGGTCAACGGCGAGCCGTACGCCTCGCAGAACGCGGCGGTGTCGGCGAGCTCCGGATCGATCTCGGTGACGCCGAGCTCGTCCGGCGCGGGCATCGCGGCAAGCGCCTTGGCGACGGGTTCGGCAAGCAGGTCAGTACGGGTCGGCGCGGGAACGACGGTGAGGCTTCCGGCGATAGTCCAGGTGGTCACGGGCCCGAATGTAATCCGCCCGCCGCTCCGGTCACCAGTTGCGGTGGCCCCGCTGAACCTCGATGAGCTTCGGCCGCACGTCGACGATGTAGACGAGCGCCGCCGCCATCGCGGGAACCCAGAAGATGAACCCGACGCCGTTCCCCTGAAGCGGGAACAGCACCAGCGCGATCGTGGCCCCGCCGGTGATCAGCATCCAGATCGGCTTGGTCTTGCGATCGGCCGCCGAGTACGCGTCGGCTCGCTGGAGCAGCGCGTGAACGAAGGCGAAGAGCCCGACCAAGGCGCTGCCCCAGTGGATGACCCAGAGGATCCAATCGGCAACCAGCACGCAGCCAGCTTACGGCAAACCGCCCACGCCGCCCGCTCCCCCGAAACCCGGCACGGCGCTGTGACTGCTGGTCAGGCTCGGGTTGGCCAGGTTTGGCCGCAGTGAGCCGCAGGGAGCGAGCTTGGGGTGACAACGGTCACTCCGGCTCGGCTGTCTCGGCTTAGGCCGGACCCAGGCTGCTGCCGTGAGCCTAGGTCGGACCCAGCTCGTCGCCCGTGAATCTCGGTCCGGCCCAGCTCGCCGCTGGGAGCCTAGGTCGAGCCTAACGAAGCTCGCCCGAGTTAGGTTCGACCCAACATCGACTTCGCCGCGACACCCGCCGCCGCACACGACGGCCGGACCAACCGGCTCTCCGAACCGCTCACGGGAGCGGCGGCACCGTCCCCTGACTCAGCGGCACGCCGCCCAGTCCGCTATGCAGCAGCCCGGCACCACCGCCCCCGACACGGCAGACACCGCCCCGCCGAAACGCCCCAATCACAGCCGCACCCCGCACTCCCCCGGCACCGCCCGCCATGCAGCACGGCGGCACGACCCCCAACACAGCGAGACCGCCGCCAACCCCATGACCCGGCAGCACCCCGAAACATCCCCAACACAGCACACGGCGGCCGGGCCCATTTCTCGGCCCGGCCGCCGTGCGACCCCTCGATCTTCAATTCTCGCCCTCGGCGACCCGGCGCAAACCGTTCCGCCCCAACGGTTCCAGGTGCCTAAGCACCCGAACCGCAGTCACTGCGACAGCGACTCCGCCGTCACTTCTCCGTCTTCGGCGCGGCCGGCTTCTTCGCGTTCGCCGTCGTGCTGGTCGTCGTGCGACGGGCCGGGGTGGCGGTCTTCGGCGCGGTGCGGTTCGCGGCCTTGCGGGCCACCGAACGGGTCTCGTGCGCGACGTTCTCGCCGATTTCCTCAACCGCGTCCGCGGTCTCGCCTGCCACCTCGGTCACCTTGCGGGCGGCCTTCTCACCAGCGGAACGGGTGCGCTTGGTGACCTTCGCCAGCACGCCGTCGACGCGCTCGCGGGTCTCCTCGGTCAGGCCGTCGACGCGCTCCTGCGCGGCGGTCAGCGCGTCGTCCAGCTGCTCAAGGGCCTTCTTGACCTGCGGCTGCGCGGCGATCTTGTCCCACGCCTGCTCGCCGGACTCGGCCAGCTTGTTGTACAGCTTCAGCGCGGCCTCGGTGTACTCGTCGATGGCCTTGCGCAGTTCGGCCGGGTCGAGCTTCTCGCGGAGGCTCTCGACGTCGGTCGGCAGCTCCTCGAGGCCCTTGCGGGCGGCCTCAGTGTTCTTGGTGACGTTGGCGCGGGCCTTGGCGACCGCGTCGGTCACGGCCTGGCTGGCCAGGTTGCCCGCGCCGAGCGCGGCGAGCAGCGGGGTGCGGACCTGGTCGAGCGCAGTGTTGACAGCCTTGCGGACGTCCTCGGTCTTGGGCGTGGTCATGCCGACTCCTCAGTGGTCTCTTGGGTGGTCTTCGGTGCGGTGGTGCTCGCGGCGGCGTTTTCGCGCCGGAAGGACTCGTAGACGTCGAGCAGGACCTGCTTCTGCCGTTCGGTCAGCTCGGCGTCGGCGCGGATCGCGTCGCCGACCGGGCCGCCGGTCGGCAGGTCGAGAATCCCGGCCTGCACGTACAACGCTTCGGCCGAGATCCGCAGCCCTTTGGCGATCTGCTGGAGGATCTCCGCGCTGGGTTTGCGGACCCCGCGCTCGATCTGGCTCAGGTACGGATTGGACACTCCGGCGAGTTTCGACAGCTGGCGCAGCGAAATCTTCGCGGAACTGCGCTGCTGGCGGATGTACTCGCCGATGTCGGAGGCGATGTCCGCGACCTTGTCCATGGGGCGCTGTGCTCCGCCGGGTTCTGTCATCCGGTCACCTCCTCGCGACCTACTCGACAGTACGCTCGCGTGCTAGCTATTGCAAGCACCCTGCTTGCAACCATCGGGTGTGGTTCCGCTCACCCCGTTACCCTGGGCTTATGCGGGCACAACGGTTGCGTCGACGCCTGGTCCGGCACCTCGTCGAAGAGGACGTGCTGCACGACGAGGCCTGGATCGACGCCTTCGCGACCGTCCCCCGGCACGCGTTCCTGCCGCGCTTTTTCGTGCCATCGGGCAACGGCTGGGCGGCGGTCGACCGCGGCGATCCGGACTGGCTGGACCGCGTCTATTCACGCGACGTCCTGGTCACCCAGCTCGACGACGACCCGTCGCTCTGGGACCGCGCCCGCGCCCGCGGTCCGGTCCCCGGAGTGCCGACCAGTTCGTCCAGCATGCCCGCGATCATGGCGATCATGCTGGAAGAACTCCTGGTCCGCGACGGTGATCGAGTACTGGAGATCGGCACCGGAACCGGCTACAACGCGGGTTTGCTGTGCCACCGCTGCGGTTCCGGCCAAGTGTCCACAGTGGATATCGATCCGGCCATCGCGGCCGCCGCGCAGGAACGCCTCGCCTCCTGCGGCTACGCCCCCGCGTGCGCTACCGGCGACGGCGCACTCGGCTTCCCGGCCGGAGTGCTCTTCGACCGGGTCCTGTGCACCGCATCGGTCTCCCGCATTCCCCTTGCCTGGCTTGATCAAACACTCCCTGGCGGGCACATCGTCACCACCCTCAACCGCCCGCTCGGCGGCGGGCTCGTCCGCCTCACCGCAGGCGAAGGCGCGACCGCCGAGGGCCAGGTCCTGGCCCGCGACGGCCGCTTCATGCCCCTGCGCGCGCATCGCCTGCCACCACTCGCCGACGTGCCGCCCGCTACTGATGCGCAATGGCGGTCAACGGAACTGTCGATGACAGATGTGCTTAAACCACAACGACATTTCGAGTTCTTCGCGTCGCTGGAGCTACCGGAGGTGCGCCCCGTGCACGTCGACCCGAGCGGCGCCTTCGCACTGTCCCATCAGGACGGTTCCTGGGCCCGCACCCGTCGCACGGAATCCGGTTTCGAGGTAGCGCAAGGAGGTCCGCGCGCGTTATGGGATATCGCCGAGGACGCGCACCGTCGCTGGGAATCGCTCGGACGTCCCAGCCGGTCGCGCTTCGGTCTCACGGTCACCAGCGACGAACAGACCTTCTGGTTGGACGAGCCACAATCCGAGAATCGCTGGCCGTGCGGCTGATCAACCCGCCAGCTCGCGAAGCAGCCCTCCAGATCACGTTCGCCTGCCCGCGTTTGCGCGCCCCGCGCCAATCCACCGCGAATCAGCGCTTCCGCGGCGGGACGCGTGAACTGTCCCGCCCAAGCGTCGTGTTCCCGCTGAAATCCCGTGGCCAGATCATCCGGAACGACAGCTTGTTTCACCGCGGCGATCACTCCTACCGGCAACGCGGCGATGTTGCGCGCCAGCCGATCGACCACTTCTTCGAGTTCGTCAGCAGATCGTGCGGCGAGTGCTGCCGACGTCTCCTGCCGGAGTCGAGTACTCCCTTACCCCGCTTGGCGAATCCCAGCGGCATTACGACGAACGGCTCCGCGCGGAAGAATCGTGAAGGTTCGCTGGGTCGAACCCAGCTCACACACCGATTCCTGGGTCCGACCCAATTCTGGCCCGAACCCACTTCTCTACCGCGGTCACGACATCGTCGAGCGGAGCCTCCGTCGTGTCGATGCACTCGACCTGCCCACGTATCCACAGGTTGAACTCGAGCATCTCCTCGATCCGCGGCTCGTCCCATTCCCGCCACGCCGGCCGGGCGCGCAATCGCCGCCGGAGGGTCTCGTTGTCCGCGACCAGCGCCAGGTAGTGCACCCCCGAGAAGAAAACGCGCTCTGGCAACGGTTCCAGCTCCTGCGGCGCGACCGTCCCGCACAGCACGACCGGCCGTCCGTTCTGGTGCAACATCGCCGCCATCCGCAGCCAAGCCCCGCGGAACGCCGGATTCCCCGGGACGTCGTCGCGCAACGCGCCGGTCCACAGCACGTCCTGCTCCAGCACAACGGCCTCTCCTGCCAACCGCTGCGCCAGCTTCGGCCCGACCGTCGATTTGCCGCCCGCGCTCGGCCCGGTCAACGCGAACAACGGCAGCCGCCGAAACGGCCACCGGTGTCCGCACTCCGCGCACCACAAGAGGTTCCCGTCGGCCTGTGGACAACTCGCACGGTCGCCACAGGCCGGACAAATCCGCAGGTCGAGCGCTACCGGATCGGTGGACAACTCAGTCGAAGAGGTTCTCGAGGAAGCTGCGCTTGCGGCGTCCGCCGTACGGCCGCGGCGAATCCCCGTAGCCATCGCGGTACGGCCGCGGCGAGTCCGCGTGCCCGCCTCGGTACGGGCGCGGCGAATCCGAATGCCCTCCCCGATACGGCCGGGGCGAATCCGAGTACCCGCCTTGGTAAGGGCGCGGCGAATCTGGCCGGCCGTACGGCGGTGGCTGCTGCCGGTAGAAAGCGCTCTCCGCACCGGCGATCTGCTCCAGCTCGCCGCGGTCGAGGAAGATTCCGCGGCAGCCGTCGCACTGCTCGATGTGGACGCCGTTCTTGTCGACCGTGCGCATCATGTTCTGACACTTCGGACAAATCACCCCGCCGACCCTACGCGGATTCGGCGCGCCGTGTCAGCAGGCGCAGAGGCAGAACGGGTGGCCGGCCGGATCGGCGTACACGCGGAAGGTCTCCGGCGAATCGTCGAGCAACTTCGCGCCCAGCCCGAGAATGCGCTGGTGAGCGGCCTCGAGATCGGGGACGTCAAGGTCGAGATGCGCCTGCTGCGGCGTGTCCTGCGACGGCCATTCGGGCGCGCGGTAACCCGCCACCCGCTGGAATTCGAGCCGGACGCCGCCGCGCGGGTCGACGAGCGTGGCCCAGTGGTTGTCCGGAGCGATCTCGGGTTCGTCCCACTCAAGAAGGGAGCGATAGAAGCCGGCGAGTGCCCCTGGGTCCGGACAGTCGAACGCAACGCCGCCGAAAGTCGGAATCGCACCCATGTTTTGCCCATCCTCTCCTCGTCGCATAACCAGTAAAGCGATTATGTCGGTTAGGGAGCCAGGTCGCAACCGATATCGCCCGTACACTGGGCAGGTGCACACCGACGCTTCCCTGGTGGTCGCCTTTCTCAACACCGTCGACATCGAACGGGGCGACGACCTGCTGGACGATCCGGAGCTCTGGCGGCAGTGGGCCGCGGACCACGACGTGTCACCGAACGATCCCGCCGAAGCCCGCGTCGTAAGGAACAGCCTGCGCGCCGCCGTCGGCGATCCGCGGCTGCCCGCGACCACGCTGGACGTCCCGCTCCGCTTCGCCCTCACCGAATCCGGCCCGACGTTGCTCGCCCCGGACGCCGTCGCCGCGACCCTCGCCGCGGCCACCCGCCTCGCCATCCGGGGCGACTGGGTCCGCTTGAAGATCTGCCCCGCCGACGACTGCCTGTGGGCCTTTTTCGACGAATCCCGCAACCGCTCCCGCACCTGGTGCTCGATGCGCGTCTGCGGAAACCGCGAAAAGGCCCGCTCCTGGCGCGCCCGCACGGCGGCTGTGCACAACTGACCCCCTGTGGACAACTTGTCCACACACACCACATGTGCACGTGCAGATGCCCCGGATCCCCACAAGTTGTGGACAGCGATTAGGCCATCACCGTGAATTCCTGTGGATAACCCCGGGGATAACTCAGCTTCCTGTGGACAACTGGTTTGAGCACCCCGCGGCTGTGGTATAGGACGGCGCGCATACGGCCGACCACCCGCCGCAGCCGGTCGATGCCGGGGAAACCACGGTCGGCGCGGCGGCAGAGGCGCCGGGATACCAGCGCGTTCGAGCCGCGTCCTGCGGTAGTCGCGGTCAAGGTTCGGCGGTGGTCACGGGCCAGCAACCGGGCCCGGCCCTACTGGAGAATTCCGCTTAACCACAGCGAAATCCCGACTCGGCTGCCAGTCCGGGTCCGGTGGCCATTCCGAACCGCGCCGACCGGACCAGCACAGCCGGCCCCGGCGACCACGCCATTCCGAACCGCGCCAACTGGGCCAGTTCAGCCAGCCGCGCCATCCCGAGTCGCACCGGCTGGACCAGCTCAGCCAATGGCCGAGCGACAACAAGCCGCCCGGAACCTCACCGGCCGGGCCAACGCTGCCAACCGGCAACTACTTAATCCCGAGCCCCGACGGCCAGCGCACCCAAGCACGAGTGGCATGCGCCATCCCGAACCGGCGCCGGTCGGGCCAGCTCAACCAACCACCAACGGCAACCACCGGCCGCAATCAGGCGAATCCCCGCCCCGGACGACCTTCGCAACCCCGGCCGCCCTCACACACCCGGCCCCGCGACAGGCCAAACCCCTCAGAACAGCAACTGCGCCACCGCGTAAATCACCAGCCCAGCCAGCGCACCCACCACGGTCCCGTTGATCCGGATGAACTGCAGATCCCGCCCGACCTGCAGTTCGATCTTCCGCGACGTCTCCTCGGCGTCCCATCGCTCCACCGTGTCCGTGATGATCGTGGTGATCTCGCGGGAGTAGTGGGTCACCAGGTAGACCGCCGCGCCCTCGACCCAGCCGTCTACCTTCGAGGTCATCGACGGGTCGTCCACCAGGCGTTTGCCAAGCGATTCCAGTCCGCCGCGGACGCGTTGGCGCAGTTCGCTCGACGGGTCCTCCGCGGCGTTCAGCAGCATCTCCTTGGCCGTCGCCCACGCGCTGCCGATCAGCTTCTGCACTTCGCCGTGGTTCACGATCTGGCCCTTGACCTGCTCGGCCCGCTCCATGGTCTTCGGATCGGTCTGCAGGTCTTGCGCGAACTCGCCGAGGAACTTGTCCAGCGCCAGGCGCATCGGGTGGTTGACGTCGGTCTTGACCGCCCACGCGAACGTCAGGACCTCGCCGTACACCTTGTCCGCCAGCATTTCGTCGACGAACTTCGGCGACCAGCTCGGCGCGCGGTCCGAGACCACGCGCAGCATCGTCTGGTGGTTGTCCCGGACCCACTCGTAAGCCCGGTCGCACATCAGATCCACCAGCTTGTGGTGCGCGCCGTCCTCGAAAACGCCCGCCAGGATCTTGCCGAGCGGCGGGCCCCACGGCTTGTCGATCACGCGCTTGACCACGGCCTGCTCCATGATCGCCTGCACGTCCTCGTCGCGAAGCACCGTGACCGCGCCGCGTACGACGGTCGCCAGCTCCGACGTCACGCGCTCCGCGTTGTCGCGCTGCGAGAGCCAGGCGCCGAGCCTGCTCGCGACCTCGACGCGGCGGAGCTTGTCGCGGATGACGTCCGGCGACAGGAAGTTCGACCCGACGAACTCGCCGAGGCTGTTGCCGAGCGCGTCCTTCTTGTTCGGGATGATCGCGGTGTGCGGGATCCGCAGCCCGAGCGGATGCCGGAACAGCGCCGTCACCGCGAACCAGTCCGCGAGCGCGCCGACCATGCCCGCCTCGGCCGCGGCGCGCACGTAGCCGACCCAGCCCGCCCAGCCCGCCGACTCCGCCCAACTCGTCAGCAGGAACACGATCGTCGCGCCGAGCAGGAAGGACAGCGCGACCAGCTTCATCTTGCGCAGGCCGCGCCGTTTCGCCTCTTCGCCGGCGGTGCCGCCGGGCGGATCCGAGGGCGTGACCTTGGCAGGGGTGAGTTGCTCCACCCCGCCATTGTCCGTGAGGATGCGTTCTCGTGCGTGAACCAGCTCTCGTCCCCCGCCTCCGCCCGTTCACCTCGACGGTCTTCGCGGAGATGACCGCGCTCGCCGTCCGGCACGACGCGGTCAACCTCGGCCAGGGCTTCCCGGACACCGACGGGCCCGCCGGAATGCTCGAAACGGCGAAGAATTCGCTGTTCGGCGGCGACAACCAGTACCCGCCGGGACCGGGCCGTCCGGAGCTGCGCGCCGCGATCGGCAGGCACCGCCAGCGGTATGGAGCCAGCTACGACCCGGACACGGAGATCCTGGTCACCGCGGGTGCGACCGAGGCCATCGCGGCGTCGCTGATCGCGCTGACCGAGGCTGGCGACGAGGTGATCGTGGTCGAGCCGTACTACGACTCCTACGCCGCCGCGGTCGCGATGGCGGGCGCGCGGCGACGCGTCATCGGGCTGGTCGAAACCGGGAACGGACAGCTCGAACTCGACCTCGACGCCCTCCGCGACGCGATCAACCCGAAAACCCGCGCGGTGCTGCTGAATTCGCCGCACAACCCCACGGGCACGGTGTTTTCGCGCGGGCAACTGGAGGAAGTCGCGCGGCTGTGCGTCGAGCACGACCTCATCGCGGTCACCGACGAGGTCTACGAACACCTCGTCTTCGACGGTGCCGAGCACCTGCCGCTCGCGTCGTTCCCCGGGATGCGCGAGCGGACCGTCGCGATTTCGAGCGCGGGCAAAACCTTCAACTGCACCGGCTGGAAGATCGGCTGGATCTGCTCGACGCCGGAGCTGGTGGCCGCGGTGAAGGCGGCGAAGCAGTTCATCACGTTCGTCTCCGGCGGACCGCTGCAGCCGGCCGTCGCGTACGCGCTCGACAACGAGCTTGAGTGGGTCGAAAACCTGCGCGTGAGCCTGCAAGAGAAGCGAGATCGGCTTTCCGCCGGTCTCGCCGATGCGGGATTCGCAGTTCGGCCGAGCGCGGGGACGTACTTCGTGACGGCTGACGTTCGTCCGCTCGGTTTCGAGGACGCCGCCGAGCTCGCTTGGACGTTGCCGGAACGCGCCGGAGTCGCCGCGGTACCCGTCAAGGTGTTCACGGATCACCCGGACGAGTGGAAACATTTGCTGAGGTTCGCGTTCTGCAAGCGCAACGAGGTGATCGACGAAGCTGTCGAACGCCTGCGGAAACTCGTCTGACGACTGCCGTCCGATCCCGGTTTGTCCCTGCGGGAATGGAGATACCGAGAGTGTCGCGGTGGCCGAAACATCGGGTCAACGCCCGAATTCGCGCCGCGGACGGGCCGCCCGGATGGCCGCATCTGCCCCGGTTGAAGCGACGCAGGGTGATCGACTAGGGCGGATCGGACACCAGAGCCGGTGCGGACGTTCCGCCTTACGGGGTGGATCGAGCGCGGGAGAGATGAAACACTCGCGTCCGGTGCTAGAAAGAGGGCAGCCCCGGGGGACCTGCGACCTGGCCGGAAGACAGCCCCAGCAAGATCAGTCTCGTGCGGTGGCACGAGCTTCAGGCGCGGACGGTGGTGGTGGCGTGACCGGCATGGCGAATCCGCGCGGCCTCGCACATCCCGTGACGTCCGGCTCCAGTCCACTCGGGACCGCGGGTTCCGCGCTACTCGGAATGGCCGACCGCGCCGCGAACCGCGCCGAGCGGAACTCCTCTTTCGCGCGCGCGGGCGCGCGCCGGCGGCCGCGCGCCTGGGCGGCTCCAATCGCCCGGCCGGCCGCCCGGATCGCCGTCGCGGGCGGGCTCACCCTGGCCGGATGGCTGCTCGGGGCCGCGTTGTCGCAGGCGAACGCGGCGACGGACGACCACGCCGACCGCCCCGCCGCTTCGGCGCACGACACCGACCCGGAGCACCGATACGCCGGAACGGCCACGTCCGGCACCCTCACCTGGGCCATGCCCGGAGCGGCGACCAGCGCGAAGCGCGCCGCGCTCCACCGGTTCCAGGTCTCCGCCGACGACTACCGGCCGGACGTGAGCTTCCGTCCGGCCACGGTGCCCGGAAACGACCCGGGCCACCACACCAGCATCGCGGTGACGCGGCCCGCGACCAAGATCACCAAGCCCGCCAAGGCAAAAGTCCCGGGCAAAGCGAAGCACCACGCACCGGCGAGCGACCCCGCGCCCGCAGCGACCACGCAGCCTGGCCTGGTCGGCAGCACGGGCGGCGAGCCCGGTCAAAGTTCGCCCAGCAGCACCAATCCCGAATCCCAGCCCGGCCTGCTCAGCGGCACGAGCAACGCACCCAGCCAAGGCTCGCCCAACAGCAATCCCGAACGCGAGCCTGGACTGCTCAGCAGCGTCGGCAACGCGCCCAGCCAGGATTCGCCCAACAGCACCAATCCCGAGCCCCAGTCCGGTTTGCTCAGCAGCATCAGCAGCGCGCCCAGCCAGGATTCGTCCGACAGCACCACTCCCAGCAGCGAGCCTCGCCAAGGTCTCCTCGGCGGTCTTCTCGGCGGTTCCGGCCGCGATTCCGGCCCGGGCCTCCTGGGCGGGCTCCTCGGCAGCCCCGAATCCGGCCAGCCAGGGCTCCTCGACGGCATCCTCGGAACCGTTGACGACACCGTCGGCACGACCCTGCACACCACAGTCACCTCGGTCGACACGGTGATCGACACCGCGCCGGTCCGGGTCGTCGAGCCGCCGGTCCACCCGGTCGAACCCGCACCGGTCGCCAGCGGCTCGGTCAGCGCATCCGTCCCGGCGACCAAGCTGGCGAAAGAGCCTGAAGCGCCGGTTGTCGTGAAGGTCAGCAAGCAGGCGCCCGTCGCACACGCCGCCGCGCCCGCCCGCGTCCTCACCGCGCAGCCCGCCGCCAAGCAGGAGACCCTGCCCGCGTCGCCGGTCGAGGAACGCAGCCAGGCCGGAGGCGGCAGCAGCGGCGGCGGCGAAGGCCTTCCCGCGGCTCCGGCCGCTCCTGCCGCGCCCGCGTCGACTGTCTCACCGGGACACGACGGGCACGGCGGTCTGCGCCAGCTGTTCGCGCTGTCCGGCGACGGCGACACCGTCACTCAGCTCAAGCTCATCGGCGTCAGCCGCGACCACGAGGTCGACGGCGCCGGCAGGGACGCCGCCCTGCCGACCACCTCCCCGGACTGACCGCTCGACCGGTTACCCGGGGAGAGCTCCGTCCACTCAAGATCAACTTCTTGATCGCGCGCGCCCGTTCGCTGCGCCGGGCTCACCCCTTCGCACTAGTGCCACTTCGATCCAGGGGCTGAACCATGACCGCACTTCCCGACCGGCCGACCGCGCCCGGCCGGATCGGGTCCTGGTCCCGGCGCCGCGCTGCCCCCGCGGCGCCGGGACCCACCACGGGCGTGCTCCGGAGGCTTTCGCTCACCGCGCCGAGCGAAAGCCTGCGCCAACCGAAGCTCGCCTGAACCGAGGGCGCTTCCCGGCACTTCGAGGGGCTGTGCCGGGAAGCGCCTCGGACGATCGGCCGGTGCGCCGGACAGGTGACCGCCACCCTCCCTGGAGTGGCTGGATCCCATCCGGTGCACCGGCTGTTCACTTTTTCCGAGAGAAAACCGCGCTAGGTCACCGAAATCCGTTCCGCCGGCACGTCCGCGCAGCCGCGCACCGAGGCCGCCGCCGCGCTTACGCGCCGCACCGCTTCCGGCAACTGCTCGCGCGGCAGCCCGAACGGCAGCCGCAGCCAGCGTTCCAACCCGCCGTGCACCCCGAACCGCGACCCCGGCGCGATTTGCACCCCGTGGTTCGCCGCCGACACCGCCAGCCGGGTGCTCATCGGTTCCGGCAGCCGGCACCACAGCGACAGTCCGCCGGACGGCACCTGGAATGTCCACTCTGGACAGTACTTGCGCAGTGCCGCGACCGTGATGTCCCGCTGCTCCCGGAATTCCGCCCGGCGCCGGGCGAGCACCTGGTAGCCCTCCGGTTCGAGCAGCGCCGCCAGCACGAGCTGGTCGAACACCGGCGCGCCGAGGTCGACCGCGAACCGCGACGACTGCAGCCGGTCCAGCAGATCGGTCGACGCCCGGATCCAGCCCAGCCGCAACCCGCCCCACTGCGATTTCGCCGCCGATCCGACGCTCAGCACCAGATCCCCGCCGAACGCGGCCAGCGGCGGCGGACCGTCCACCGGATCGCCCTCGTAGTCCAGTTCCACCAACGATTCGTCGACCACCACCGGCGTCCGCGACCGGGCGAGCAGTCCGCCGAGCCGTTCCCTGCCCGCCGCGTCGAGGCGCAAGCCGGTCGGATTCTGGAAGTCCACCACGAGGTACCCGAACCGCGGCGCGGCCTGGCGCAGCGCGGCCTCGATCCCCGGCAAGTCCCAGCCGTGCACCGGGTCGAGCGCGACCGGCACCGGCAACGCATGCGTCGCGCGGACGGCGTCGATGGCGTTCGGATACGTCGGCTGCTCAAGCAGGACCCGGTCGCCGGGCCCGCTCAGCATCCGCAGGCAGAGCACGAACGCGGAGTACGCGCCGGAGGTCACCAGCACCTGGTCCGGCGACGTCGGCAGGCCACGCGCGGTGTAGCGCTCGGCGATCCGCTCGCGCAGCCGAGGAAGTCCGCCGGTGAGGTAGCCGTTTCCGCTGACGTACTCGACCAGATCACGCCGTGCGGTGTCGAACGCGGCCATCAGCCCAGGCACAGCGGGCGGCGCGGCCCGCGCGAGGTCGAGGAGGTCGTCGCGAACCGCCTCGGCCTCGTCGCGGTTGCCCACGCCAGCCACCCACGACCCGGCTCCGCGACGGCTGGCGACGAGACCGTCCGCGCGGAGCCGGTCGAGCGCCGCCCCGATCAGCGTGCGGCTGACGCCGAGCGCGTCGGCGAGTTCGCGCTCGGCGGGCAGCCGGGTGCCGATCGGCAACTGCCCGTCGAGCACGTGCAACTCGACCGCCGCGGCGAGGTCGGTCGCACCCTGCCGGGAGCCACGCTGCCGCCATTCGCCTAGCAATATGGCCAATCGCCGTCCCGAGATGCGGCCGCCCAGAGGTTCCATAAGGCCAATTATCGCGCATTGGCCATGGCATACCAGGCCAGTTGGCGCCAATAGTGGAGAAGTGGCAGTTACCGACCTCAGTCCCCTCAGCCTTCGCCGAGCCCCTGCGCGCCGGGGCGTCCAGTTGCTCGCCGGCCTCGCGCTCTACGGCGCGAGCATGGCCATGCTCACCCGCGCCCGCCTCGGCCTCGACCCGTGGGACGTGCTGAACGACGGCCTGACCAAGATCACCGGGCTGACATTCGGCACGATCAGCGCCGTCGTGGCGGTGTTCGTCCTGCTGCTGTGGATCCCGCTGCGGCAGCGCCCCGGCATCGGCACCGTCGCGAACATCGCGGTGATCGCAGTGGCGGTCGACGCCGTGCGCGCCGTGCTACCCGACCAGCACGTGCTCGTGTGGCAGATCCTGATGCTGGTGGGCGGCGTAGTCCTGAACGCCGTCGCGACCGCGGTGTACGTCGGCACCCGCCTCGGCCCCGGCCCCCGCGACGGCCTGATGACCGGCCTGCACGCCCGGACCGGCTGGTCCGTCCGCCTGGTCCGGACCGGCATCGAGGTACTCGTCCTGGCCGCGGGCTGGCTGCTCGGCGGCGCGGTCGGCGTCGGAACCGTGCTGTACGCCCTCAGCATCGGCCCGCTGACCCAGGCCCTGCTCCCCCTGGTCACTTGGCGCACCCGGGCGTACGAGCAAGAACAGCATTAGCGCTTGCCGACGGCCTGCCGGACCGCCGGATAGTCGATCCCGCGCGCCGCGAGGAAATCAGCGACCGGACCGCGCTGCTTCACGAGCGCGAGCAGCAAATGCTCCTGTCCCAGGTGTTTGTCGCCAAGCTCATGCGCCTCCCGCACGCTTGCCTGCAACGCGTTCTTCGCGTCCTCGGTGAACGGCAAGTGATTCCGCCGCGTGGGCCGGCTCGCCTGAGCGAGCGCGCCCGGCCCATGCGTCTGCTCGACCCGTTCGACAATCTGATCAACATCGATGCCGAACTCAGTGAGCGCTTCGGCATCGGCGTCGCTGATCCCGCCGCGTCGGCGCACCCGGGCAAGCTCAGCGAAGACGTCCTCGCGCGACACCCCGAGGTTCCGCAGCAACCGCACGGCCTCGCCGTTCTCGATCCGCGCCAGCCCAGCGAAAACCGCCTGCGCGGAAATCTCGCGAGCCCCCGCCTCATGCGCCGCGGCCTGCGCCTCGACCACCGCTCTCCGGGCGTCATGGGTGAACTTCTCGAACATCAATGCCTCCCGTACTTCTTGTGGACGGCCTGCCGGCTGACCCCCAACTCGGCCGCGATGTCCTGCCAAGACCAGCCGTGCATCCGCGCACTGCGCACCTGCACCGCCTCCAACTGCTCAAGCAACCGCCTTAGCGCCGCCACCGCCCGAAGCCCCACCCGGGGATCCCGGTCACCGGCGCGAGCGGCCAAATCCGTCGCTTCCGTCATGATGTCAATCTAGGTTGACATGCCGCCCCTGTCAACCCGAGTTGACACCCCAGTCCTCGAGTGGCCCCTTCACTGCTTTCGCGTGCGCGAGGGCCACCCTTCCCTCAGGATTCCCCTCACGCCCTCCTCCGCCCACTGCCGGGATGCCCCCCCCCAATGCCACATTGGGTGCGTTCCACGCACCGAACGCCACATTGGGTGCATCCCACGCACCGAACGCCACATTGGGTGCATCCCACGCACCCAACGCCACATTGGGTGCATCCCACGCACCGAACGCCACATTGGGTGCATCCCACGCACCCAACGCCACATTGGGGCGCAAGCCCCAGCCACCGCGAACCGCGCCGGTGCACCCAACCAACGAGGCACCCAGCCCTTCCCCCAACCCCGATACGAAGCCTCCCTGCGGGCGGCGGGTGCTTGTCAAGGCATCTTTCCCGCCTTGACAAGCACCCGCCGCCCGTCAGCACAATCAAACTTCGGGGTGCCCCACGCAACCCAAGATCGGGCCGATGTCGCCGCCAGGCGACGAGCCCCCGCCCAACACAACCCGAGCTACAGTCACCAAGTGCCCGAGATCTCGACCGCCGAGCGAGCCGGAGTCGGTTCCGACGGCCACCCCCGCCCTACCGAAGACCACGTCGCCCTCCTGGACCAAGCCATCCTGGTCCTCGACGGAGCCACCTCCCCGAGCCCGGACCTCCCCCCGGGCGGCTGGTACGCCCACCTCCTCCGCGACCAACTGGCCCAAGAACTACGCACAGCCCCCCACCAAGACCTCAGCGACGCCCTGGCGACCGCGATCGCCGCAGTAGCCAAAAACAACGCCCTAACGCCAGGAAACTCCCCCTCCAGCACCGTCTCCATCCTCCGCTGGAGCGACCAGGAAATCGAAGCACTGGTCCTGGCCGACAGCCCCATCGTCGCTTTTGGACACTTCGGCGCCGACGTAGTGTCCGATGACCGCCTGATCTCCCTGCGCAACAACGGCCTCCTGCAAACCGGCAAGGACGTCCGCCGCCGGCGCAACGCCGAAGACGGCTTCTGGGTAGCCGAAGCCGACCCCTCCGCGGCCCGCAAAGCAGTCCGCCGCAGCTGGCCCCGCAAGGACGTCAACGCCGTCCTCATCGCTACCGACGGCGTCGCGATCGGAGTCGACGAGTACGGCATCTTCACCTGGCCGGAAGTCCTGCAGCTAGCCAAAAACAAAGGCCCCGAAGCAGTACTGGACGCAGTGCGCGCCGCGGAGAACGACGACCCGCACGCCGTCCGCTGGCCGCGCGCCAAACGGCACGACGACCAGGTGCTCGTCCTCGCCGACTTCGCGGGGTAGGGGCTGAATCAGGGGTTTTCCCTGATCACGAAACGCCGCGGAGCGGCCAATCTGGCTACATGGGGTACTCACGAGGCGTCCGGGGATGGCGCCTGACCGCGCTCGCTGCGATCGCCTGGGGGCTGTTCACGATCACGGTGCTGCACATCATCAGCTCGCACGACCCGATCTACGACACGCTTTCGAGCTACACGATCACCGACCGCGGGGAGGGCATGCTCGGGGCGAGCGTGCTGTCGGTGGCCGTCGGATCGCTCGCGGTGCTCGGCGCGCTGATCGCCGGCGGCGTGCCGATGACGTTCAGCACCAAGGCTTTGCTCATGCTGTGGGCGCTCGGGTTGGCGGTCGCCGCGGTTTTTCCGGCCAGTTACCCGCAAAGCCCGAATCCGCTCAGCGGCGACATCCACCTGTACTCGTGCCTGATCGCGTTCGCGAGCCTGCCCGGCGCGGCGATCACGATGCTGGAACCGTTGCGCGGCACGGCGGAGCGCGTGTTCGTGGTGCGCTGGCTGAAGTTCGGGCTCGCCGCGGTCGGGCTGTTCGCGGTGAGTTTCCTGTTCGTCCGCCTCGACGAAGCCGGGGTGCAGCCGTTCCATGTGCTCACCGAGGTGCTGCCGGTGGGCGCGACGCAGCGGCTCACGCTGATCGCGAATGTCGCCCTGTTGCTGGTCCTGCTCCGGATCGCGGTGCGGACCGAAACCGCTCGTGCCGCGGTGCTCGTTACTTCCGCGCCTCGGCCATGAATTCGGGCGCGTAACCGAATAATCCGGGCAGCCCGCCGGTGTGCAGGAACACGACGGTCTCCTCGGGCGAATACCGGCCCGCCGCCGCCCATTCCACCAGGGCGGCGGCGGCTTTTCCGGTGTAGACCGGGTCGAGCACCACGCCTTCCGTGCGGCCGAACAACCGGATCGCTTCCCAGGTCCCCGACGCCGGGATGCCGTAGCCCTCGCCGATCGTCGTGTCGTTGAGCCACACGTGCTCCAGCTTCGGTGGTTCGATCCCAAGCAACTCCGCGGCCCCGGCGGTGAGCTGGGACAAGTTGTCCACAGCCTCGTTCAGCGGGTGGCTGACGCAGGCGATGTCCAGGTCGAGCGAACCGAGCGACTCCGTACCGAGTGCCAGTCCGGCCGCCGTTGCCCCGCTGGCGTGCGGGCCGACGATCCGGGCCTGGTCCAGGCCCAGCTCCACCAGCTGGACAGCCAGCTCGCGAGTGGCATCCACATAGCCAAGAACGCCGAGCGGGTCGGACCCACCGACTGGGACCGTCCTAACGCTCCGGCCCTCGTCCGCTGCTTCGGCGAGCAGCCGTTCGTACGTCGCGGCTGCTTCCGCGTCGGACGCGCAGATGTGCACCCGCGCGCCGAAGAGCAGGTCGAGCGGGACGTTGCCGGACCGCTCGTACGCGTCGCCGGAGCGCGGCACCTCAGCGATCAGCACCAGTTCGCAGCGCAAGCCAAGCCGGGCGCACGCCGCGGCGGTCTGCCGGCCGTGGTTGGTCTGCAGCGCACCGAAGGTGATCACCGTGTCGACGCCGTCGGCGAGCGCCGCGCCGAGGTGGAAGTCGAGTTTGCGCAGCTTGTTGCCGCCGACGCCGAGCGGATGGACGTCGTCGCGCTTGAGCAGCAGCCGGGGGATGCCGAGCGCTTCGCCGAGCCGCGGAGCCGGGACCAGCGGCGTCGGTCCGTGGTGGAGACCGGCGCGCGGAAAGGCGTCGAAGGCGGGGAACCGGGCGAAGTCGAACGTCATCGATCCTCCGTGCGCTGGCCGGGCTGGTGACGTGCAGTTTAGGTGGCTTTATCCAGCCGTGGCCGGGTCCGCGGCCTTGGCTGCCCGTTCGATTTCGGCTCGCCGGGCCTGCCAGAACGCCGCGTCCCGACCGATTTTGGCCATGGCATCCGCGTCCATCTCGACCGTGCCGTCCAGCTGCTCGCGCAGGATGTCGGCGTGCCCGGCGTGCCGGCTGGTCTCGGTCAGCAGGTGGACGAGGACGTTGAACAACAGCACGTCCGGCCGCGGCCACCACGGCACGTGGCCGGGCGAGTCGATGGCGAGAGCGGCGATGGTCGCGTCGGAGTGTTCGCAGACGCGCTGGTAGCGGCTGGTGATCTCCTCGCGGCTTTCGTACTCGGTCGCCCACAGGTCGCGGCCGCGCTGTTCGAGGTCGTCCCACCGCGGAACCGGCTCGGGACACGGACGTCCGAAAACCTCGCCGAAGTACCGGGCCTCGGCGACCGCCAGGTGCTTGACCAGGCCGAGCAGGTTGGTTCCGGTCGAGGTCAGCGGGCGGCGAATCGCGTACTCGGACAATCCGTCGAGTTTGCGGAGCATCGTCTGCCGGACCTCTTTCAGGTCGCTGTGCAGGTACTCCTTCGCGAAGTCATCGATCACGACTACGAGCATGCCCGAACTTCGCGGCCGAGGTCAGGGGTGCTTTCCCGGCTCGCGCCATGCTACGTTCGTTCGAGCGAACGAGAGGACGGGGAGCCGCTGATGCCTTCCGCGACGACAGAGTTCACGCCCCTTGCCGCCCAGGCCGCCGCGCTCGAAGCAGGCGAAATCACGGCCGTGGAGCTGACCGAACTCGCGCTCAAGCGGGCGCACGCGAGCCAGCCCGTGCTCAACGCGTTCCGTGTGCTGCGCGACGAAGCCGCGCTCGCCGAGGCCGCCGACGCTGATCAGCGCCGCGCCGACGGTGATCGCGCGCCATTGCTCGGGGTGCCAGTCGCGATCAAGGACGACGTGGACATCGTCGGCCTGCCCACCGCGTTCGGCTGCCCCGGCGAGTTCCCGGCGGCGACGGAGGACGCGCCCGCGGTCGCGAAGCTCAAGCAGGCCGGCGCGGTCATCATCGGCAAAACCAACACGCCTGAGCTGGGCCAATGGCCGTTCACCGAGGGAACCGCCTTCGGCGCGACGCGCAACCCGTGGCAGCCCGGGCACACGCCGGGCGGGTCGTCCGGCGGATCCGCCGCGGCGGTGGCGGCCGGGATCGTGGCCGCCGCGCTCGGGTCGGACGGCGCGGGTTCGGTGCGCATCCCGGCTGCGTGGACCGGGCTGGTGGGCATCAAAACCCAGCGCGGCCGGATCCCGACCGGCAGCGAACTCTTCCACGGCCTCACCGTGCTCGGCCCGCTCGCCCGGACTGTCGCCGACGCGGCGACCCTGCTCGACGTCACCGCGGGCGCCGGCACCTCGTTCCAGGCCGCCGCCCAACGCGAACCAGGACGGCTGCGGATCGGCCTTTCCACCCGGATTCCCTTCACCGCCACCAAAACCAGGCTCGACCCAGTCGTCGAGTCGGCGGTGCGGGAAACCGCCGAGACGCTCGCCGGGCTGGGGCATGAAATCGTTCCGGTCGAACCTGGATACGGCCTGATCGGCCTCACCTTCCTGCCCCGCTCGCTCACCGGCGTGCGGGATTGGGCCCGGCGCGTGCCGGAGCCGTCCGCGCTCGATCCGCGCACTCGCAGCAACGCCCAGCAAGGCGGCCTGCTCGCCGGGCCCGCGCTGAAACTCGCCCGCGCGCTCGAACCCGTGCTGCGCCGCCGGATCGGCGGGATGTTCGGCGACATCGACGTCCTGCTCACGCCGACCACTGCCACCCCGCCGCCCCCGATCGGTTCCTTCGACGGGCTTTCCGGCTGGCAGACCGACCAGTCGATGATCGCCGCGTGCCCGTACGCTTGGCCGTGGAACGTGCTGGGCTGGCCCGGGGTGAACGTGCCCGCCGGGCTGACCGCGGACGGGTTGCCGCTCGGCGCCCAGCTGCTCGGCCCGTCGCATTCCGAGGAGCGGCTGATTTCCGTTGCCGCGCAACTGGAAGAGGAGCTGCGATGGCCGGACCGACGTCCCGAGCCGGGGTGGTGACCACTCGCGACGCGATCCTTCGCGCGACCCTGAAAGTGGTCGGCGAACAGGGCGTCGGCGGGCTCACCAACCGGCGCATCGTCGCCGCGGCCGGGGTTTCGCTCGGCACACTGACTTATCACTTCCCGAGCCAGACCGAACTGCTGCGCGAGGCGATGCTGCTGTTCGCCGAGGAGGAAACGGCGAAACTGGCGGGGATCGTCGAGGCGTACCGGGAACAGGGCTTGAGCCTCGAACAAGCGGCGACCGTCGTGGAGCACGTGATCAAGCAGCTGCCGTTCGGCACGGACGAACTCGCGCCGCACGAGCTGTACCTGCAAGCCGCGCGCGACCCCGGATTGCACGAAGCGTCCGCGAAATGCTTTGCCGCGTATGACGAATTGGCCATCACGATCCTCACCGCACTCGGCCTGCCGGATCCGGAACGGGTGGCCGGTCCGGTGGTCGCGCTGATCGCCGGGCTGCAGTTGCGTCGGCTCGCGACTGGCACGGACGTTCCGGCCGCCGAACCGTTGATGATGCTGTTGCATGGTGCGCGAGGCTGACGTGGCCCCGCCGGTCGTCCGCGGTACCGCGGCTTGGCGCTATTTCGGCGACTTCCGCGACGCGCTGCTCGCGGGACAAGTGCTCGTACTGCAGGTCGCGCATCCGATCGTCGCGGCCGGGGTGCGGGATCATTCGGACTACCGCGAAGACCCGTGGACCCGGTTGATGCGCACCGTCGCTTCGCTGTCGATTTACGTTTACGGCGGGACAAAGGGCGCTCAAGTCGAGGCCGAACGGTTGCGGAACCTGCACCGCTCATTCACCGGCACCGCCGATGGCCGTCGATACAGCGCGCTCGATCCCGGCGCGTACGCGTGGGTGCACGCGACGCTGGTAATGGCTCCCGTTGACGCACAACGGTTCTTCGGCCGCCCACTGTCTGCTTCGGAGCTTGACGAGTACTACGCGCAGATGTGCGGCATCGGCCGGATCCTCGGTGTGCGCGAGCGCGATCTGCCGCCGACCTGGCCGGATTTCGAGCGGTACTACCGGGAGACGATCGCCGGGTTCGGTCCGAACGAGACGATCAGCACGCTGTTCGAGACCATCGACACGGTGCGTAAACCGTTCTCCCGCATGTCCGATCGGCGGTGGTCGAGACTCCAAAAAGGATACTCAAGCGCACAGATGTTCCTGATCCGCGCGACACTGCCACCAGAGCTGCGCGCCCTACTCGGTCTGCAATGGACGGAGGAGGACGCACGCGAGTTTTCCCGATTCTGCCGCGTGACCAGAATTCTCGGCACCTTGGTACCGCCGCCGCTGCGGACCGTCCTCATGAGATCGGTCGGCAAGCTGAACGTGTGGCTGCGCGCGCACCCGTGGGCTTACCGGTTCTTCGTCCGCTCGTAATGCGCTCGGGCCTTCGCCCGGTTCCCGCAGCGGGACATCGAGCACCACTGGCGCGTCCGCCGAGGCGATGTGTCGACAAACCGCAGGCCACAGTCGTCTGCCGAGCAGATGCGGATGTCTTCTACCCCGGTAGCGAGGTCGACGGCGTCAGCGGCCAGCACGGCGAACGCCGTCGCTACCGGGTCCGCCGGAGGGGGCACTTCCCGCCGCAGCACACCGTCCTTCACCAGCAGCCGGTCCGGTGCCGGGGCGGCCGCGAGCGCGTCGTTGACCAGCCGGACGTCGGCGGCCAGCGGTTTGTCGGTCAGCAGCCGGTTCACCGCCTCGCGCAGGCCCTTCGCAGCAGCCAACTGGGCAGCGGTCACCCGTAAGCGGCCGAATCCGGCCAGGTCAAGCCATTCCGCCAGTGCGTCCGGGCCCGTCAGCAGCTCGATGCCCTCGGGGAGATGCCGGGAGCGCAGCGTGTTCACCAGGTGCAGACACGGCCGTCCAGCGTCGAACACCCAATCCATGCCACTCATTCTAACCATTGAAACCGGTGAGAACGCGCGCTACCGTCTAACCCCATGAGCCGGTTAGAAGAAGCCATGGCCCAAGCAGGCGACCTGCGCATGCACTACCTCCGCGGTGGTGACGGTCCACCGCTGTTCCTCCTGCACGGCTGGCCGCAGACGTCGCACTGCTGGCATCGCGTCGCCGGGCCGCTGGCCGAGACATACACCGTGATCGCCCCTGACCTGCGCGGATACGGGCGCACCGACAAGCCCCGCACCGGCTACGACAAGCGCACGATGGCCGCCGACATCGCGAAGCTGGCCGAGCAGCTCGGATTCGACCGGGTCGCAGTCGCGGGGCACGACCGCGGCGGGCGGGTCGCGCATCGGTGGGCGCTCGACCGTCCGGACCAGGTCGAACGGCTGGCCGTACTGGACATCGCGCCGACCCGGGAGATGTGGCGTCGCCTCGACAAAGACCTCGCGAAGGCCTACTGGCACTGGCTTTTCCATCTTCAGCCGGACCTGCCGGAACTGCTGGCGGGCCAGAACATCGCCGCCTACCTCGGATACTTCTTCGAGCACTGGACCTTCCAACGCCACGGGCTGCCCGCCGAGGACGTCGCCGAGTACGTGCGCGCCTTCGAAGCACCCGGCGCGCTCCGAGCCGGCTTCGACGACTACCGCGCTTCCTTTCCGGACGACGCCGAACTAGACGACGCCGACTACGCCGCCGGGAAGCGCCTCACCCAGCCAGTACTGGCGATGTGGGGCAAGGCCGGACTGCTCGGCAGCCTTCCCACGCTCGACATCTGGCGCGACTACGCGGACAACGTGACCGGCATCGGCCTCGAAGACTGCGGACACTTCCTCCCCGAGGAACAACCCTCACAAGTCGTGGCGCATCTGCGGAAATTCCTGTCCAGCTAACGGAATCCGCACGAACCCGGCACCCACCGTCTGCTCGATCGCCGCGCCGACGCGGAACGCCGTGCCGTCGTCGTACTTGCCCGCGACGACCTGAACCCCGGTCGGCACGCCATTGCTTGCCCAGCCGGACGGGACGGCGAGCACCGGATGTGCACTGCCGACGTTGAACGCCGGGGTGAGCGAAGCGTCCGAGAAGTGTTCCAGCGCAACACCATCGACCACGACCTGCTCGGCAAGGTAATCCTCGCCAGCAGCGAAAGCAGTCGCACCGAGGGTCGGCACGATGAGTGCGTCGAAGCGCTCGAAGACGGCGTCGAGGCGCTCGCGAATCGCCGCTTCGACGGCGCGGCCGGTTTCCGCGTCCACAATGTTCTCGACGCCTTTGCGCGCGAAAGCCTGGCAGTACGGGGTAATGACACCCGGGTTCTGCCGGTCCAGCTCCAAGACCTCGGCGGCCAAACCCGTCCCGAAATGCGCCCACAAGGCCTGTTTGACCATGTCGAGCGTCCAGTCGAGCTCGATCTCGGTCACCGCCGCACCGGCAGACGCCAGCGCGTGCGCGACAGCGCGGGTGTTGGCGGCGACTTCCGCGGCCACCGGGAAATCGCCCGGCATCGGACAGCACGCGACGCGGAGCCCACGCACGTCGCCCAGCTCAATCCGCGCCGCGGGAAGCCTCGAGTGCGGGTCACGGGGATCTTCGCCCGCCATGACGTTCTGCAGGAGCGCGCAATCGGCAACGGTCCGGGCCATCGGGCCATGGTGGTAATAAGTATCCAATCCGGCGGGCGGCAAGACCGGGTTGCGCCCATGCGGCGGTTTGAAGCCCACGACGCCGGTGAAGGACGCGGGCGCGCGAAGCGAACCGCCGATGTCCGATCCGGTGGCGAGGAAGGCAGTTCCAGCCGCGAGCGCCGCCCCCGAACCGCCGGACGAGCCGCCCGCCGCGGTCTCGAGGTGCCACGGATTGCGCGTGGTTCCCCAGCGCCGCGTGTGGGACAGCGGCATGCAGCAGAACTCGGACGTCGTCGTGCGAGCGTGCAGGATCCCGCCGGCCGCCTGGATCCGGCTGAGTCCGATCGCGGTCTCCCCCGCCGCCTGGGGCGGGCGCAAGAGGGTCCCGTCAGTGACGGGATGCCCGGCCAGGGGCTGTTCTTCCTTCGCCGCGACAGGCAGCCCTTCGAGCGGCCTCGGCTGACCGCCGGACGCGTACTCCTTCTCCGCGACGGCCGCTGCCCGCAGCGCCTGCTCGAACATCTGCTCGGCGAACGCGTTGACGTCCGGCTCGACCCGCTCCGCCCGCTCCACGACCGCGCGCATCAACTCCACCGGCGACAGCTGCCGGGTCCGGAAGAGGCGCAGTGCTTCGCCGGCCGAGAGGTAGTGGAGTGGGGTCATGGCGCGCTCCGTGGGGTCGGGCCGCTCAACCTACTCAGCCGGCGACCCTCGCCAAACCGACATTGAGCCCACAATGCCCGGCACCCACGGTGACCAGAGCCCATCCACACACCACTCGATCGAGTGACTGTTTGCGAATTGCTCTCAGTCGAGACCTCGTCGTGGTGGACTACTCGCTCGGCGGCAGGTCGAACTGACCAGCCTTGACCGCGACGAGGAAGGCGTCCCACTCGCCACGGTCGAACACCAGCACCGGGCTCGCGGCGAGCTTCGTGTCGCGCACGCCGATCAGGCCGGGACGGGAGAGGTTGACCTCGACACAGTTCCCGCCGTTGGGCTCGCTCGCGAACGACTTCGCCCAGGCTGCGGCCGCGAACAGCGACTCAGCCGTGTCCGGGTCGTAATCCTGGGGCGACGGATAATCCGCCATGGGTCGTCCACCTCCGAGCCTTGTGCAGGGCGTGCGTTCTGATGCACGTCCCCGGCTTCTTTGCGTCACTACGGAGCAAACCGCAGGGCCAAGCGGGTGATCAACTCGACCCGATCTCGACATGAAGATTATTCCAGGAGTAGGATTAATCGCAGCGATCGGGGCGTCAGTGGTGGGTGAATGCCTTGCGACATTCAGCCCAACACCGGCAGCACCGGCCCGGGCACCCGGCCCGGGCGGCGGAACAGCCGCGAGATATCGGGAGGAGTGCGGATGCGAGCCGACCCGGGCGGACCGGCGAGCCCCTCCGCCAGCCTCGCCGGAATCGGCACTGGTCCAGGTGCTGCGACGACCCTGCGGAGACGCCGCAACGGAGCGGTTTCCCTGGTGCCCGGCGTTGACCCGCCGAGCACGAACCACCCCGATCCGGCCGGCGCCGACCCGCGCCGGTTCCCGTTATCCGAACTGGGGGTGTGATCCCATGGCCGTCCGGCTCACCACGCTTTTCCGCCGTGAGGACGAACACACTCGCGGCCGGCGTGGGATCAATCACGAATTGCGCAACCGGTTCGGGTTCAGCCTGATCCAGGCCCCGCTGCGCAGCCCGATGGTTGTGGACACCGAGATCGAAGTACCGGCTCCGCGCCAAGCGGACACCGTCCACTCCACCCGCCACCGTCGCGAGACACGAGTACCGATTCTCCACGGGCTCGGCTGAGCCGAAACCCGCATCGTCCACGCTCCCCGGAATTCCTTGCCCGGGGAGCGTTTTCGTATCCGGAACCATCCGGGACCCAGTGCCGCACGCAGGTCCAGACCACTACCTCCGGTCTAGACCATGCCGCGCACGATCGGGTGCCGCATCGGCGCGACAGAGGCACCCGATGTGGCTTCGTTCCCGGCGAAGGCATCGTGCGCCCGCAGCTCACAGCGAAGCGAGCGGGAACAGCAGCGTCAGGGCTTGCGGCCCAGAGCGCAAATCCCGCCGCTGAACGAAGGATCGTCCGCCATCCGCGCGCCCGCCGTCGTGTCGCCCGCCTCCGGATGCCAGTCCGACACCCACGAGATGCCCGGCTCCACCAGTTCCAGCCCGGAGAAGAACTCGCCGAACTCCGCGCGCGAGCGGTAGTGGAACGGCGTGCTCGACTGCTGGTACTGCTTGTGGATCGCGTCGCGGCGTTCGCCGTCGTTCGTCGGCACGCCGTCGTCGGTCAGGTGCGAGGACAGGAAGTACGAGCCGGACGGCAGCAGCGACAGGTACTTCTGCACGATCTCCAGCGCAGGCTCGTCGCGGCCGATGAAGTACAGCACTCCGACCATGATCAGCCCGATCGGGCGCTTCGGGTCGAGTACGCCGGTGTCGAGCGCGCGCGGCCAGACGTCGGCCGGGTTGCGCAGGTCGCCCTGCAGCACCGCGTGGCGGTCGGCGACGCCCTCGCGTTCCAGCAGGATCTGCGAATGCGCGACGGCCACCGGCTCGTTGTCGACATAGACACAGCGCGCGTTCGGGTTCACCGACGTGGCGATCTCGTGCACGTTGCCGACCGTGGGCACGCCGGAGCCGATGTCGAGGAACTGGTCGACGCCCTGTTCGGCCATGTACCGCACGCCGCGGCCGAGGAACTCGCGGCCCGCCCTGGCGATGGTCTTGATCATCGGAAAGGTCTGGACCGCCCGTTCGCCGAACTCGCGGTCGATCGCCCAGTTCGCGGTGCCGCCGAGGAACCAGTCGTAAATCCGCGCCGCGTTCGGCCGATCGAGGTCGACGCCCTCCGGGGCTTCCGGATCCGGTGCCTGAGTCATCAGCTTCCCCTTCCGTGCGGGTACCAGTGTGCCCACTCGCCGCGGCCGCGCGCCGCCGCCCCCGGCAACCGCCCGAAAATGCCACGACTGAAGTACATCCGGCCACTAGGTTGCGGTGGATGCGCATTCTTTTCTCGTTCGTCGGCGGTCGCGGTCACTGGGATCCGATGGCACCGGTCGCGCGGGCGCTTGCCGCGCGCGGCCACACCGTAGCCGTCGCGGGCGGCGGTTCGCACGTGCCCGCGCTCGCCAAAGCCGGATTCGCGACCTTCGCGGTCAACAAGCCACGCGAAGCCGAGGTGACGCGTCAGCCGATGCCGCCGGTCGATCCGGCGCGCGACGACTGGGAAATCCGGGAGCTGTTCGCCCGCCGCGCGACGCGCGAACACGTGCCGGTGCTGCTGGAGCTGGCTCGGGAATGGCGGCCGGACCTGATCGTCCGGGACGAGGTGGATTTCTCCGGCGCGATCGCCGCCGAGGCGCTGGGATTGCCGTGCGCCACCGTCCTGGTGCTCGCTGCGGGAACTTTGCTGCGCAAGGAACTCCTCGCCGAACCGCTCGCTGAGGCCCGCGCCGCGCACGGTCTGCCGGACGACCCGGAGCTCGAAATGCTGACCCGCGGCCAGGTGCTTTCGCCGCTCCCGCCGTCCTTCCGCGACCCCAGTTCGCCGCTGCCGCCCGGCACTTTCTCGTTCCGCCAAGGAGATCCGGTCGCGCCCCGGCAGCCCGCCGGAAAGCCGCGCGTGTACTTCACGCTCGGCACCAACTTCAACCTCGAGTCCGGCGACCTCATCGAGCGCACCCTCGCCGGGCTGGGCCAGTTGGACGCCGAGGTGACCGCCACCGTCGGCACCCAGATCGACCCCGCCGAGTTCGGACCGCAACCGGCGCACGTCCGGGTGGAACGGTTCGTCCCGCAGGCCGAACTGTTGCCGCGCCTCGATTTGATGATCTCGCACGCCGGGTCCGGCAGCGTGATCGGCGCGCTCTCGCACGGGCTGCCGTCGCTGCTCTTCCCGATGGGCGCCGACCAGCCCGGCAACGCCCGGCGCTGCACCGCGCTGAACGTCGGCCGCGCACTCGACCCGGAAACGTCCACTCCGGACGAAATCGGCCAAGCCGCCGCGGAGATGCTCGCCGATCCCGGCTACCGCGAGGCCGCGCGACGCGTACAGACGGAGATCAACGCCCTGCCCGCCGCCGAAGCCACCGTGCCCGTGCTCGAAGCACTGGTCACATCATCTGCGAACGGTAGCTTTCCGCCAGCTCCTTGAGGAACTGCCGCGTCTCGCCCCGCTCCAAGGCAGCGCCGCGCAGCCGGTCCCACGAGTCCACGAAGATGTTGAAGTCCTTCACGTCGTCGAGGTACAGCCCGCCCGCGGAGTGTTCGATGTAGACGAAGTCGCGGGTGCGGTCCGGGAACCGCATGATCGTGAAGTCGTTGGGCACCGCGGCGAGCTTCGCGCCGAACGGCAGCACGTGCACGTAGACGCGCGGGTGCCGGTCGAGCGCGAGCAGGTGCTCCACCTGGTCCAGCATCACCGCGGGCGCGAAACCGCCGGGCGCGCGGCGCAGCGCGCCCTCGCTGATGATGAACCGGTAGTACGGCGGCTGCTGCTGGTCGAACACCGCCTTGCGGTCGAGCCGGTTGCGCACCAGCGACGTGACGTCGGTGGCTCCCGCCTCGGTGAACTGCTTGAGCATGTAGTGCTCGGACTGCAGCGGCCCCGGCACCCGCTCGCCGTGCCAGGTAAGGATCTCCGCGGCGGCGGGCTCGAGGTCGGTGAAGGTGCGGAACCAGTGCGGCACCACCGACCGGTAGCCCGACCAATGGCCGCGCTGCCCGGCCGCGGCCCGGGCCAGGTTCATCAGAGTGTCGGCTTCTTCGCCGTTGATCCCGAACGCGTTCAGCATGGTCCGCACATCTCCGAGCTTGACCCCCACCGCACCGGACTCGATCTTGTTGACCTTGCCCTGGGTGCAGCCGAGTACCTCGGCGACTTGCTGCTGCGTCATCTTCGCGGCGTTTCGAGCATGCCTGAGCTCATTGCCGAGCTGCTTGCGGCGCGAGGTGACGGTGCTCGCCATCTCCCCTTGCTCTCCTGGACCACTACTGCCGACGGACTCTCCGCCGGACCGCGAACTACGAACCACCCAGGCCACTGCGACCCAACGGAGTTCGATGATGACACCCGGCAGCGTTTCAGGAAATGCGCGAGAACGCCAGTCACCCGGCATGTCACCCTGCCGGAGCAGTGGATTCCGGGCGCCCCGGACATCTCGGCTACTCCATTCGGACTAAGAGGAGACTTCCGGGCACAGCTGAGCCGCGAACACCCCGCACCGGCGGCCCTGGCGGCATAGTGTCGGCGTGATCGATCGATCCCCCGGCGCGGCGAGCGTCAAACAGCTGGCAGACGGCGCGTTCGGCTACGTCCAGCCCGACGGTTCCTGGTTCATCAACAATTGCGGCTTCGTCGACGCCGACGGGCACGCTGTGCTTATCGACACATGCGCGACCGAACGGCGGACGCGCGCCCTGCTTTCGGCCGTCGGCGACACCGCCGGCCCGGTCACGACGCTCGTCAACACGCATCACCACGGCGACCACACCAACGGCAACTATCTGGTCGGCGGCGCCACCGTCGTCGGCCACCGCAAGACCCGCGAGACGCTGCTGGCCGACGGAATCCAGCGGTATGAGGGCGTCTTCACCGACAGCGAGTGGGGCAACCTCGAACTGCGCGTGCCCGACCTGGTCTTCGACGACACGGTCACCATCTACGCCGGGCAGACCCGGATCGACCTCATCCATCCCGGGCACGCCGCGCACACCACCAACGACGTCCTGGTCTGGCTTCCCGAACAGCGGCTGCTGTACTCCGGCGACCTGGTGTTCAACGGCGGGAGCCCGTTCGCGCTGATGGGGTCGGTGGCGGGCTGGCGGGCCGCGCTGAACGTGATCCGCGAACTCGATCCGGCGGTCATCCTGCCCGGCCACGGTCCGGTGTGCGGCCTCGAAGCGGTGGACGCGGTCGACGACTACCTCGAACTCGTCCAGCGCGCGGCGGAGACCGGCAAGGCGGCCGGACGCTCGCCGCTGGAACAGGCGAAGGCGACCGACCTCGGCCGGTTCGCCGAGTTGACCGAGCAGGAGCGGCTCGCCGGGAACCTGCACCGGGCGTACGCCGAACTCGACGGCGAAGGGTGGGGTGCGCCACTCGATCTGGTGGCTCCGCTGAAGGACATGCTGGCCTGGAACGGGGGCCCGATCCGCTGCTTCTCGTGAGCACCGGTTTTGTGGCTAGGCTCGGAATCCGGCAGAGGTTTTCGGAAAGGTTTCGGATGAGCAAGAAGGCGAGCATCGGGGTTACCGGCCTCGCGGTCATGGGCCGCAACCTGGCGCGGAACCTGGCCCGGCACGGGCACACCGTCGCCCTGCACAACCGCTCCGAGGAGCGGACGCGCTCGCTCGTCGAGCAGTTCGGCGACGAGGGCGACTTCATCCCGGCGTACTCCGCGCAGGAGTTCGTCGACGCGCTGGAGCGGCCGCGGCAGATCGTGATCATGGTGAAGGCGGGCGGCCCGACCGACGCCGTCATCGAGGAGTTCGCGCCGCTGCTGGAGCCGGGCGACGTGATCGTGGACGCGGGCAACGCGCACTTCGCGGACACTCGCCGCCGCGAGCAGGCGCTGCGCGAACGCGGCCTGCACTTCGTCGGCACCGGCGTGTCCGGCGGCGAGGAAGGCGCGCTGCACGGGCCGAGCATCATGCCCGGCGGGTCGAAGGAGTCCTACGAGTCGCTCGGGCCGCTGTTCGAGGACATCTCGGCGAAGGTCGACGGCGAACCGTGCTGCACGCACGTCGGCGCCGACGGGGCCGGGCATTTCGTCAAAATGGTGCACAACGGCATCGAGTACGCCGACATGCAGCTGATCGCCGAGTCGTTCGACCTGCTGCGCGGCGCGGCGGGCTACTCCCCGGCGGAGATCGCCGACGTGTTCGGCACCTGGAACACCGGGCGGCTCGACTCGTACTTGATCGAGATCACCGCCCAGGTGCTCAAGCACGTCGATGGCGCGTCCGGCAAGCCGTTCGTCGACGTCGTCGAGGACGCGGCGGAGCAGAAGGGCACCGGCCGCTGGACCGTGCAGATCGGGCTCGACCTCGGCGTGCCGATCAGCGGCATCGCGGAAGCCGTGTTCGCACGGTCGCTCTCCGGGTCCACGGGCTTGCGTTCGGCCGCACGCGGCCTGGGCGGCCCGGCGCGCATGCCGCTGACCGGGTCCGCGCTGGAGACCTTCGCGGACGACGTCGAGCAGGCGCTGTACGCGTCGAAGGTCGTCGCGTATGCGCAGGGCTTCAACCAGATCCAGGCCGGTGCCGCGGAGTACAACTGGGACATCGACCTCGGCCGCGTCGCCTCGATCTGGCGCGGCGGCTGCATCATCCGGGCGAAGTTCCTGAACGACATCACGTCCGCCTACGCCGCGGAACCGGGCCTCCCGACGCTCCTCACGTCCGGCGGCTTCCGGGCGGCGGTGGAAAACGCGCAGGACTCGTGGCGTTCGGTCATCTCGACGGCGGTCCGCCTCGGCATTCCGACGCCCGGCTTCTCGACCGCACTGGCGTACTACGACGGCCTGCGCGCGGACCGGTTGCCGGCCGCGCTGGTGCAGGGACAACGCGACTTCTTCGGCGCGCACACCTACCGGCGGGTCGACCGTCCCGGCTCGTTCCACACGCTGTGGGCCGGGGACCAGTCCGAGGTCGAAGCCTGATTTTCTCTTGCTGAAGACGGGCTCTCCCCTTTGTCCTCGGGGAGAGCCCGTCTCTATATCAGGGTCAAGATGAACAGCACCGCGAGCGCGATGGCGATCATTTTTGCAAGGTGCTGAGAATTTCCGCGAGGTATTCCTTGATCTTCGTTTCGGACTTTTCCTTGTCGACCCCCAGTGCGGCGAGGACTTCGTAGCCCGCGCCCTCGCCCTGTTCCAGCAAGGCGAGGAGAATGTGCTCGGTGCCGATGTAGTTGTGCCCGAGCCGCAGCCCCTCGCGCAGGGTGAGTTCGAGAGTCTTCTTGCCCGCGGGCGCGAACGGCACCTTCTCGGGAGCCTCGTCGACTGGCTCCGGCAGCCTCGCTTCGGCCGCTTCCTTGACCGCTTCGAGGGTGATCCCTTGAGCGACAATCGCGCCCGCCGCCAGCGCGTCCGGCTCGGAGAGCAGGCCGAGCAGCAGGTGCACGGTGTCGATTTCGGGGCTCTTGCCGTCGATGGCCGCCTGCTGAGCCGCGACGATGACGTGCCGCGCCCGGTCGGTGTAGCGGCCGAACATCCGTTGTATTCCGCCGGACGAATCGTCGGTCTTCGGAACGAATCTCTTCTGGGCGGCCTGTTTGGACACGCCCATGCTGGCCCCGATGTCGGTCCAGGAGGCCCCGCTGCGCCGGGCCTGGTCGACGAAGTGGCCGATCAGGTGGTCAGCGACGTCGCCGAGGTGCTGGCCGACGTACACGGCGTCGGTGAGCTGGGCGAGGGCGTCTTTTTCGTTGTTGGCCTTGATGGCGCTGATGAGGTCGTCGAGCTTCACTGAGTCGGTCATGTCGTCAACTGTAGGTTGACGATTGGATTGCGTCAACCTTGGGTTGACCAGGTGTGTGGGTTATTCGCCGAGCATGACCTTGCCGGTGCGCCGGTAGCGCGCGTTCGGGCTGCGCGGGGACTCGCCGATCAGCTCGACCAGCTCCTCGTCTCGAAGCACGCGCAACCATCGGGACACCGTCTTGTCCGGCATGTCCAGCAGCACCGCCAGTTCGGCCCGAGCCAGTTCGGCAGAGCCCAAGGCATCCAGCACCTCTCGCCGCCGGTCCCGCCTGCCGCTCGACCGAAGACCGGTGCCGGCCGAAGCGACGAGTTCGTAGCGCGCCCACCGTCGGCTTCCGGTCTGCCGCAGCAGGCCGCGCGCCACCAGGTCGCCGAGTTCGGCAGTCGCGCGCCGCGAGTCCACCCCGGTCGCATTGCGGTAGGAATGGTTGTCCAGGACGTCTCCGGCTTTGCTCATGGCCGGCCCGAGGCACTGGCTGTCGGTGAGCCCGTATTCCCCCAGCGCTCGAATCCAGGCGACAACCTCGTCGCTGATCAACGCGTGATTCGGAAAATCGACCCGGAAAAAGGAGATCTTGTCGACGAACCGCGGCGGACTCAGCGAGGCGTCCCGCAACGCCATGAGCATCGTGCGGATTCCCGAGCCGCGGTTCTCGCACACGGTGCGCGCCGTGCCCGGCAGCGGCACGTCCTCGAGCAGCTTGAGCAAAGTGGCGTTCCGCGCCGAAGAAACACCTTCCTCCCCCAAGGTGTCTTCGGTAACCGGCCCGTATAGGCCGCCGGGATTACGAATGACGAGCCGGTCCGGGTACATCTCGATCTGCACCTGGGCACCACGAGATTCTGGCGAATAGTCGCGATGGGCCAACGCATTGACCACGGCCTCGCGCAGCGCTGGTTCTGGGTACTCCCAGCTGTCGATGCGCCCGGCGCCGCGCACCGTCGCCCGGCGTGACATGTTCGCCCGAAGCACAGCCAGCGCGTCGCGGACCATCGTGGGGATCGCCCCTTCGAGAACCCGGTTGTCGAGGAATCTGTCTCCAGTGCGGAGGTCTGCCCCTTCCAGCGTCGGGTAGTGCACGAAGGAAATCATCAGCTGAGGAAAGAAGTGCTGCGGATAGCGCCCGAGTGCCAGCAACCCCGCGACAGTCACCCGGTCATCGACGAGAACCTTGACCCTGCGCAGAACATCCTCTCGCGAAAGGTCCGCGAACGCGTAGGGCCGCTGCTGTTTAAGCCGCCCGACGAACGTCGAGACGAGTTCGGAGTCCAAGTCGGCAAGACTTGCTTCAGAAACCGGCTCCTCGTCGTCTCGCGGCTGACCCCGGGTGGCCACCATGAGATGGACCTCGTACCCGCTGAGCCGCCGGTCCCCGTCCCAGACCCGGACGTAGCTGCCCTGCGCCATTCCGAGCCGCTTGGCGAAACAGGGCCTGCTGCGGCTGTCGAGCGCGGGGACCTCGGCCACGACGAGGTCAGCACCCTCGAAACGATGCGTCCTGATCAAGGGCCGCAGCGGCGGCTCCATCTCGTCGGCGCAGACCGCGGACAGGTCGGCAGTCATTTTCGCCGGGTCGCGCACGCCGTTCGCGCTGAACCCCGAGGCCTCGTCGAGCCCGAGAATCAGCGCTCCACTACGCGTATTGGCGAACGCGGAGACCGTGTGCGAACCGATTCAGGCAGGCGGTCCTCGGCGCGCTTGGCTTCGACGTCGGCATCGTCGCCACCGAGTCGACGAAGGTTCCCGACGATGTCGGCCAGTTCGTCGTCCAGCATCCCGCCCCCGCTTATCGCTACGCACTCAGGCGAACGGCAACCCCACGTAGTTCTCCGCCAAACTGGCAGCCGCCGCCCTAGACGAAGCCGTGTACCGCAACTGCGACAGCTGCAACCGCTGGGCAAACGCATCCGCCCCCGGGTCCACGTGCAGCATCGTCGTCATGAACCACGAGAAGTGCTCCGCCCGCCACACCCGGCGCAGGCAAGTGTCCGAATAGGACTCCGCCAGCGACGGATCCCCCTGCAGCAAAGCCACCAAAGCCCGCGACAGCACCACGACGTCCGCGACCGCCAGGTTCATTCCCTTGGCCCCGGTCGGCGGCACGATGTGCGCCGCGTCGCCCGCCAGGAACAACCGGCCGTGGCGCATGGGTTCGGTGACGAAGCTCCGCATCGGCGTGATGCCCTTGTCCAGGATCGGCCCCTCTTGCAGGGTGAACTCCCCGTCGACCGCCAGGCGCGTCGACAGTTCCGTCCAGATCCGGTCATCCGACCAGGCAGCCAGATCTTCCGTCGGGGCAACCTGGAGGTACAACCGCGTGACATCCGGGGAACGCATGCTGTGCAAGGCGAAGCCCCGCGGATGATGGGTGTAGATCAGCTCCTCATGCGACGGCGGCGTCCGCGCCAGCACCCCGAGCCAAGCAAAGGGGTACTCCCGTTCGAAGGTCGCCAGCACACCGTCCGGAATGGACGGACGCGAGACGCCGTGGAAACCGTCGCAGCCTGCCACGGCGTCGCATTCCAGGGTTTGCAGGGCACCAGAGGAATCGCGGTAGCGCACCACGGGGCGCGAAGTGTCCAATGCGGACAGAGCGACTTCCGAAACCTCGAAGTGCAGCGGCAGGTCCGCGGCCTCGTGCGCATCCACGAGGTCTTTCACAATCTCCTGCTGCCCGTACACCGTGATCGCCTTGCCGGTCAGCTCGGTGAGCGCGATGCGGTGGTCGGCACCGTCGAATCGAAGCGAGAACCCCTCGTGCGGCAAGCCTTCCGCGGCCAACCGGCCGCCGAGGCCGATCTCCGTGAGCAGGTCGACCGTCGGTTGTTCGCAGACCCCGGCGCGCACGCGTTGCCGCACGTACTCGCGGTCGCGGGCTTCGAGCACAACAGCCTCGACACCCGCTTGGTGCAGCAGATACGACAGCAGCAACCCGGCCGGGCCGGCACCGATCACGGCGACCTGCGTGCGCAACGGAACCTCCGATCAAGCCGCGGTGCGCGACTTCAGGTGTGCTTTCAGATCAAACGAGCTGGCTTCCAGATCCGCGTACGCCGGATGCGGTTCCGCCGCGAAAAGCCGGCGCGCGGCGATGTGGTCCGGCGCGCGGTTGACCGATTCGACGGCGATCAGCACGTCGTCGCGGAAGGACAACACCGAGAACTTCCCGGCAGACCGGTCACCAGTGACCACAGTCCGGTCGGCGGCGTCGAGGATGCCCGCGATCTGCAGTTTCGCACCGGTCTGGTCGGTCCAGAACCACGGCAGGCTGTCGTAGCGCGCCGGTTCCCCGGCGATCGCCGCGGCCACCGAACGGGCCTGGTCGACGGCGTTCTGCACGGATTCCAACCGGGTCGCGGCGCCGGCCTGGACGCACGGGAAGCACGCGCAGTCGCCGATCGCGAAAATCTTCGGGTCCTCGGTGCGCAAGTGTTCGTCCACGACCACGCCGTTGCGCACTTCAAGACCAGCCGCCTCGGCCAGCGTCGTCTCCGGCAACACGCCGACCGCGACGACCACGAGGTCCGCGGGCAGCCGTCGTCCGTCGGAGAGCTCAACCGACTCCACGCGACCGGACCCGTGCAGTGCGGTGACCCCGGCGCCCAGCAGCAGCGTGTGCCCAGCCGCCCGGTGATGGTCGGCGAAAAACTCCGAGATCTCCGGCGACGCGACCCGCGCCAGCAGCCGGTCCTGCGCCTCCACCACGGTGACCGGACGGCCGGCGTGCGAGGCGAACTCCAGCCCGATGAACCCGCCGCCGATCACCACGACGTCGCCCGCCGCTTCGAGCGAGGTCCGCAGCCGGTCGGCGTCCTCGCGGGTGCGCAGCATCAGGACGCCTTCGAGGTCGGCACCGGGCACCGGCAGCGCACGGTTGCGCGCGCCAGTGGCCAGCACCACATGGTCGTACCCCAGCTCCGTACCGTCCTCGAGCCGGACTTTCGCCGCGTCCCGGTCGATCGCGGCGACCCGGCCGCGGACCAGCTCGATGTCCTTCTCGGCGAAGTAGTCCTCCGGCCGCAGCACCAGCTGCTCGGCGCCCGCGCTGCCCGCCAGGTACGCCTTCGACAGCGGCGGCCGCTGATACGGCACCCCCGGCTCGTCCCCGATCAGAACCACGCGGCCGGCGAACCCCTTGTCCCGCAAGGACGCCGCGGCCTGGAAGCCGCTTTGCCCGCTGCCCACGACGAGAACGGTCTCGGTGCTCATCTCGCTCCTCCCGACATCCCGGGCTCCATCTGAGCACACCTCGGCCAAGATCGTCGAGGAGCAGCGGTCACACCCGGTGCAGGAACGCGATCGCGTCCGCCGCCTCGACCGCGTCGAACGGGAGATACCCGCGTCCGTCGCCGGTCCGCGCGGGCAGTCCGGGGTCGATTCCGGCGGTTTCGACCAGTTCACGGTCCTGGACCGTCGCGGCGAGATACGCCTGCAGCGTCCCCGGTGCGGGTGCCGCTACCCCATCGGACGAGCCGAAATCGGTGGCAATGAACACATACCGGTCACCAAGCCGGTGCGCGACCTGCGCGCCCGCGCTCCACCACCGCGCACCCATCATCGAGGCCGCACGCCGCTGAAGATGCTGGTTGTGCGCGGAGACGAAGGCACCCGGCAACGCGAGCAGGTTGTCCGCCATCATCGCATCGCGCTGCGCCCCTAGCCGACCCATCCGTTCCGGCGCCGTGTCGGCCATCAGCGAGTGGTAGCGACAGAGCCCGACCGCGGTCCGGGCGAGCAGATCGCCACCCTCGGGCAACGCCGGGCGGGCCCGTTCGAAGTGGCCCGCGAGGTCGTCGGCGACTAACCGCAGCTCACGTGCGTCCGGACTGTCCCCTTTGGACTGAGAACCGTCCCACATCGCCGCTTCGTCCGCCCAAGCCGCGTCGTCGCCGGCCAGCCGCTCGATGGTCGCGACGTCGTGCGGCACGTCGTCAAGGTGCTCGGACAAGAAGCCGTGCAGTTCGGCGAGCACCGCGCGCGGGCTGGGTGCGCTCGCCATCTCCAGCGGGGCGTCGAAGCCGTGGAAGCGGACCTGGTCTTCGAGCGCGCGACCGGCGTTGTGGTCGCGCAGCCACTCGACCAGCGCACGGTTCGACGGGAACGCTCCGAAGCCATGGCTGAACCCGGTGGCCAGCACCTTGTCGAGGTCGCCTTCGCCGGTGGTCACGTAGCGGTCGACCAACCGTCCGGCCAGGCAGTCGCTCTCCAGCGCGATCGAGCGATAGCCGTGTTCGAGGACGAGGTGCTGGAAGATTTCGTTGCGGAACAACGGGAACGCCTCGGTCCAGTGCGTGGGCTCGCCGAGTCCGAGCAGGGTCGGCGAACGGTGGGCGAGGAAGTCGTCGAAGGTCTTCATTGCTTTGACCGTATCGTTGAACTCTCTATTGGCACTTTGCCGCGAACCACCTGGTTGAATAGCGGATAAACCCTCAAATCGGAGGTGACATGCGTCCGAAGGACCTAGCCCGCGAGCACGGCTTGTCGACCCAGGCCGTCCGCAACTACGAGGAGGACGGCATCCTCCCGCCCTCCGAACGCGGACCGCAGGGCTACCGGACGTACACCGAACACCACGCGCAAGCGTTGCGCGCCTTCCTCGCCCTGCGCCCCGGCTTCGGCCACGCCCGCGCGGCAGCGATCCTCCGCGCGGTCAACGAGCGTTCGGAAGACACCGCGTTCCAGCTGATCGACGAGGGGCACGCCGAACTGCTGCGCGACCGCGGCACCCTCACCGAGGTCGAGCACGCCCTGCGCAACCTGACCCAAGAACCGGACGTACGCCAGACCGTGCCGTCGATCGGCGCGCTCGCGCACCAGCTGTCCGTGCACCCCGCCACGCTGCGCAAATGGGAGGCCGCCGGGATCCTCCAGCCGGAGCGAGACCACGCCGGAAACCGCCGCTACCCGCCGGCCGTGGTCCGCGACGCCCGCCTCGCCCATCAACTACGCCGCGGCGGCTACCCGCTGGCCCGCATCGCGGCAGTACTGGAACAGGTCCGGCACGCGGGCGGGGTCGCGCCGCTGGAAGAAGCCTTGCGCACCTGGCGTTCCCGGCTCACCGCCCGGGCGCACGCGATGCTGGACGGATCCGCCCAGCTGTCGCGCTACCTCGCGTGATCATTCCGGCAGCAGCGGCCGCATGAACGTCCGCCGGTACCGGATCACGCACCCGCTCTCGTCTCGGATCCGATCCGCCGCCACGAACTCCGGGTCCACTCCGAACAGGGTCCGGTACCGCTCGTAGGCGGCCAGGCTTTCGAAGCTGAACAACGCCCTCGCCTCGTCGCTGGCCCCTTCTGCGGGCAGGAAATACCCGTGGTGCACGCCGCCCTCGCGGCGCACCAGGCGCATCCATTCGGCGGCGAAGCGTTCGAAGTCCGCGATCTTCTCCGGGTCGATCACGTAGTCGACAACGCAGGTGATCACGAGCGGCCCCAGACCCTCTCCGCCGTCGACACGATCAGCTCCAGCTTCCGCAGCTGCTCAGTGGCGGTCAGGTCGTTTCCCTCCTCAGTGGACGAGAACCCGCATTGCGGCGACAAGCACAGCTGGTCCACGTCCACGTACCGCGACGCCTCCTCGATCCGCCGCACCAGCGCGTCCGGGTCTTCCAGCTCCGGCCGTTTGCTGGTCACGAGCCCGAGCACGACCCGCTTTCCCTTCGGCACGAACCGCAACGGCTCGAACCCGCCGGAGCGCTCGTCGTCGTACTCCAGGAAGAACCCGTCCACCGCCAGTTCGCCGAACAGCGCCTCGGCGACGAACTCGTAGCTCCCGGACGCCACCCACGAGGAGCGGAAATTGCCGCGGCACAGGTGCGTCGTCACGGTCAGGTCGTCCGGTTTCCCGGCGAGCGCGGCGTTGATCGTCGAGATGTTGCGCAGGTGCATGGTGTCCGGGTCGCTGCCCATGCGCGCGACGAGTTCGCGCTGCTTCGGGTCGTTGAGATACGCCAGGCTCGTGTCGTCCAGCTGCAGATACGTGCAGCCCAGCGCACTCATCGCGCGCAACTGCTCCGCGTACGCCGCGCTGAGGTCGGCGAAGAACTCGTCCAGTTCCGGGTACACGGTTTCGCTCACCGCCGCCCGGCCGCCGCGGTAATAGACCATGCTCGGCGACGGGATGGTCAGCTTCGGCGTGATGCCCGGGTCGGTGTGCGCCTTCAGGAACTCGAAGTGGTCGGCGAAGATCGGTTCGTCGAGGCGCACCTTGCCGTCGACCTGCAGCCCCGGCGGGCTGAACTCCAGGTCACCGGCCAGATTGTGGAATTTCACGTGCAGCCGCTCGTCGCTGCGCGAGACGCCGCCGAGCGCGTAGATGAAGTCCATGTGCCACGAGGACCGGCGGAACTCGCCGTCGGTCGCCGATTCGAGCCCGGCCGCCTTCTGCATCTTCACGACGTCGCGGATCGCGTCGTCCTCGACGGCTCGCAGTTGTTCGGCGGAGATCTCCCCCGCCGCGTGGTCGCGCCGCGCTTCGCGCAGCACCGCCGGCCGCAGCAGGCTCCCTACATGATCGGCACGGAACGGAGGTCGTGCAGTCATGCTGGCATGGTCACACACAAACCGGCGGTATGTGCAGCGATAATCCGGCGGGACCACACAGAAGGAGCCGCTCATGACCAACGCCGCGCACCCGGTCGACCGGGGCCTTCCCGCCGGACGGCTGCTTCTGCTCGGACTGCAGCACATGGCGATCATGTACACCGGCTGTATCGCCGTGCCGCTGGTCATCGGCAGCGCGCTGCACCTGGACAACGCGTCGATCGCGCTGCTGGTGAACGCCGACCTGTTCGTCGCCGGACTGGCCACTTTGGTCCAGTCGGTCGGCATCGGGCGGCTGTTCGGCGTCCGGCTTCCGGTCGTCGCGGGCGCGACGTTCACCGTGGTCAACCCGATGATCCTGATCGCCGCGCAGTACGGGATCACCGCGGTGTACGGCGCGATGATCGCCTCCGGCGTGTTCGGGCTGCTGATCGCCCGGCCGTTCGCCGCGCTGATCCGGTTCTTCCCGCCGCTGGTGTCCGGGACGCTGCTGCTGGTCATCGGGATCTCGCTGCTCGGCCCCGGCACGGCGATGATCGGCGGCCACGACACCGGCGACCCGTCTTACGGCGATCCGGCGAACCTCGGACTGGCGTTCGGCGTGATCGCGCTGGTGGTGCTGTTCACCCGGGTGCTGCGCGGGTTCCTCGGCCAGATCGGCCCGCTGGTCGCGCTGATCGCCGGCGTCCTGATCGCGATTCCGCTCGGCCGCACGCACTTCTCCGGCGTCGGCGACGCGAGCTGGTTCGGGCTGGCCTCGCCATTCCACTTCGGAGCACCGACGTTCCCGGTCGCCGCCGTGGTGTCGATGTGCGTGGTGATGCTGGTGTCGTTCACCGAAACGACCGCTGACCTGATCGCGGTCGGCGAGATCACCGGCCGCCCGGTCACTCCTGCCGACCTCTCGCGCGGCCTGGCGACCGACGGGCTGTCCGCGATCTTCGGCGGATTCATGAACTCCTTCCCGGACACCGCGTTCGCGCAGAACGTCGGGCTGGTGCAGATGACCGGCGTGCGCAGCCGCTGGGTGGTCGCGACGACCGGCGGCATGCTCGTCGTGATGGGCCTGGTGCCGAAGATCGGCGCGTTCATCGCCGCGATCCCGGAACCGGTCGTCGGCGGCGTCGCGGTGGTGATGTTCGCGATGGTCGGGGTCGTCGGCGTGCAGACGCTCAAGAAGGTCGACTTCTCCGGCAACCACAACGCTTTCGTGGTCTCAGTCGCCCTCGGCGTCGGACTGCTCCCCGCGTTCGGCCTCGACCGGTTCGGCAACTCGGTGTTCTTCCAGCATTTCCCCGCCTGGCTGCGGACGATCTGCGGCAGCCCGATCACCGTCGCCGCGGTGCTGGCCTTCGTGCTGAACCTGCTGTTCAACCACCTTGGCCGGAAGCGGGAGGAAGACCTGCTGCCGTAAGCAGCCGATCCGCGAGCTTCACGCCGAGGCCCGGCTCGATCGGCCTGCTCAGCAGCACCCGCAGGTACATCGGAGCGAGCACGTAATCCAGCAGGTCCTGAAGGTTCGGCGCGGGCTCTCCCCGGCTCGCGGCTGCCGTCAGCATCTGCTCCAGGTCTTCCCCGCGCGACAGCAGACGCTCGATCGGATCGGCGCTGGTCCCGATGAACGTGATCAACGCCCGGACCAGCACCGCGCCATCTGGATCAGCGAGCGCGCGCTCGACCGCTGTCGCCCACTGCTCGACGTCGCCGCGCAGCGACCCCGTGTCCGGCACCGGCGACGTCAGGCTCAACCGCGCGACCGCGGCGTCGAGCAGCACACTCGCGCAGCTGCCCCAACGACGGTAAACGCTGGTCGGATTGACCCCAGCCCGCTCAGCGATCTGCGGGACCCCCGCGGTCGTCTCCCCCTCCGCGAGCAGCTCGATCACCGCACGGTGCACCGCTTCGCGCACCCGCGCGCTGCGTCCGCCCGGCCGAGTCACCCCACCATTCTAAAGCAAAGAGGTTGGCCTTAACGGCCGGAGTGCGCGTACGCTAAAGGCAAATCGATTGGCCTTAAGGAGCCCTCTGAGATGGTCAGCAAGATCCCGCCCGCCGAGCGCGAAGCCCTGCTCGCCGAACCGATCATCAGCGTCCTGAGCGTGACCGCCGAGCCCGGTCGCGCACCGCTCACCACCCCGATCTGGCACCAGTACACGCCCGGCGGCGAGGTCACCGTCCTCACCTCGCCGGGTGCCCGCAAAACGAAACTGATCGAAGCCGCCGGCCGCTTCTCGCTGTGTGTGCAAGACCCGAAGACCATCCGCTACGCGACCGTGGAAGGCCCGGTCACCGGCATCCGCGCGGTCACCGACGAAGACCGGATCGCGATGGCGCGCCGATACCTGCCCGAGGAAGCGGCGATCGCCTATGTCAAAGCCACTCCGCAGCAGAGCGAGAACATCGTGATCTCGATGCGCCCGGAACGCTGGAACACCGCGGACTTCAGCGACCTGACCGACGAACTCTCCTGACCCTTCCCCGGTCGGCTCCGCCCTCTTCCGGATCGCGGAGCCGACCGAACCCTTTGTCCCCCAACCCTTTCCCCGGTACCGCCGTTCGGCCGCAGACCATGATCGTGTCCGGCCGCCCTCGGTTCTCCGGCCGTTCGGGGTCTTCTTTCCCGCCCCTATTCGCACGCCATCACAATCATGGCAGCTTGTGCCCCGAAAAGACCTTCGGACAGAAGAGGGCGCATGGACGGATCTTCCCTCATTCTCAATTCCGCCGAACGGACCAGAGCGGCCGAACTTCTGGCCCGGTTCACCGACGGATACGAAAATTCACTCACCAGTCGCCCGATCGCCCCAGACGCGGACCGGGAAACCCTGACCAAACTGCTGACGGAACCATTCCCGGAAGAAGGCCTTGGCGTAGAAGCGTTCTTCGCCGACGTCGTAGACCGCATCGTGCCCTACACCACCACGATCGCACACCCGAGGTTCCTCGCCTACGTACAAGGCCCGTCCAACGGCATCGGCGCATACGCGGAAGCGATCGCCGCGGTGTTGAACCAGAACTGCAACCTGTGGCAAATCTCCCCAGCCGCCAACGTGATCGAACGCTCCGTCATGGACTGGCTAGCCAGCCTCTTCGCCCTAGGCCCGGCCTCCGGAGGCATCCTCACCAGCGGCGGTTCCGGAGCCACGAAGGACGCGATCACCACCGCCATCGCCGACCGCAGACCGGACTTCCGCGAACGCGGCCTCCAAGAAAACCGCGCCCCCCTAGTGCTTTACACCTCCGACGAAGCACACCGCAGCGTTGTCAAAGCCGCCGCCCTGCTGGGAATCGGCTTGGACAACGTTCGCACAATCCCCACCGACGCCCATTTCCAACTACGCGTCGACCTGTTGGCCCGAGCGATCGCCGAAGACCGCGCCGCCGGAAAAGAACCATTCTGCGTAGTAGCCACCGCAGGCACCGTCACCACCGGCTCGATAGACCCTATTACCCCCATCGCAGACCTCTGCGAAAAAGAAAACCTCTGGCTACACGTAGACGGCGCATACGGCGCCCTTTTCATCCTGGCCGATTCACCCCGCGACGCCCTGCTCCCGCTGTCCCGAGCAGACTCCGTCACCCTGGACCCGCACAAGCTGCTGTTCGCCCCGCTGGAAGCGGGAGCCCTGCTGGTCAAGGACATGGCAAAACTACGCGCCGCCTTCGCCTTCTCCAAGTCGTCGTCCTACCTCACCGCGATCGACGACGCCCACCTACTCGACTACATGGATCACGGACCGCAACTTTCCCGCAGCTTCAAGGCTTTGAAGGTCTGGGCCGCCCTGCGCACCTTCGGCGTAGGCGCCTTCCGAACAGTCACCGAACGCTGCCTTACCCTGGCCGCCCGCCTAGGCACACACATCTCCGCCGCTCCCGGCCTTGAGCTGATGAACCCAGTCACGCTCACCGCCGTCTGCATCCGAATGCCCGGCCGCAACGCCGAAGCACACGCAAACCTTCTCGCCAGACTCCACGAAGAAGGCACCGCGATGCTGGGCCCAGCCAAAGTCAACGGACACCCCTGCGTCCGCGCCTGCGTCACCAACCACCGCACGACAGAAGCAGACATCGACCTACTGGCCAACCGCCTAACCGCCCTAGCCGCACTCTGACCCGTTCCGTGAGGGCCACCCTCATTGACTCTGATTCCCTCAAGGAGCCCTTCACAGACCGCCGCCCAACGCCCGCCCGCCGACCGCCCGGATGCACCCCGCCCGCCGCACGCACCCACACACCCAAGCCGCGCGACAAACCGCAGCCGACGCACCCAACCACCGAGGCACCCAGCCCTCCCCCAACCCCGATACAAAGCCGCCCTGCGGTTCGGGGGTGCCCCACGCAACCCAAGACCGGGCCGATGTCGCCACCAGGCGACGAGCAGTCACCCCACATGCACCAACGGCCGCAGATGCGGATCCGGCTCCGCCCGCCGCAACACCTCCCGGGTAACCGGCGGCACATCCCCATCCCCCGAAAACAAATACCGAACCAAAAACTTAAACGGATTCCCCTCAGTCCAAGCAAAGTAAATATGCGGCCGCATCCCAGTCTCATCCCGCAGATGCAACAACACCGCAGCAATAGCATTAGCGATAGACGGACTCTTCATCCGCAAAATCCGATACCCGGCCCGCTTCTCCCCATGCACCCGCAAGGTCGTCTCAAAATCGGACGCATCCGAAATAGTAACCTCAAGAAAGAACAACGCGCTGTCCCGAGGAATATGATTGTCCTCCCGGGCCTCCTGCTCCTTCTCCCGATACTCCTCCGCGTCCCGGGCATCCGGCTCATTGGCGATGATCCGAACCGCCCCGGACCGCACCGCCTTGTCCACGATCCGCTGGGCCGCCGCGTCGAACTCGACCTTCTCGACCCGCAGCTCCAACGACCGGGTAGCCCGGGAGATCAACGAGGTCACCACGATCGCCCCGATGAAGAACCCCGCGATCTTCACCCCCTCGGGCCGCTCCACGATGTTCGCGACTGTCGTGTACAAGAACACCAGCGTGATCACCAGATAAGCCCAGAACGCCCGTTGCTTGAGCCGTCGGGCAGACAAGGCGACCGCGACCGAGGCCGACGAGATCAGCACCAGCACACCAGTCGCATACGCTCCGCCTTGCGCCTCAACGTCAGCGTCAAAGATCAGCGTGATCACGAACGCGATGACCGAAACCACGATCACCAACGGCCGCGTAGCCCGAGCCCAATCCGGAGCCATCCCGTACCGCGGCAAATACCGAGGCACGATATTCAGCAACCCGGCCATCGCCGACGCCCCGGCAAACCACAGGATCGCGATCGTGCTGACGTCGTACACCGTGCCGAAGCCGTCGCCGAGATAGCTGTGCGCCAGGTAGGCCAGCGCACGCCCGCTGGCCTTGCCGCCAGCCTGGAACTCCTGCTGCGGAATCAACACCGCAGTAGCGAAACTCGACGTAATCAAGAACGCGCTCATGATCAGCGCCGCAGTAAGCAGCAACCGCCTTGTGTTCCGGATCCGTCCGACCGGATCCGCCTCCGTGTCCCCGCTGGCCCCGCGGACCAGCGGCATCACCGAAACCCCAGTCTCAAACCCGGACAACCCCAGCGCCAGCTTCGGAAACACCACCAACGCCACCCCCACCATCAACCAAGGGTTGGGATGCTCGCTGATCAACAGGTTCTGCCAGTCCACAATCAACTGCGGCGCCCCGAAAACATGTGCCAACGCGGTAACCACCACCACGACGTTCAGCGCGAGATAGACCCCGACGAGCACCACCGCGACCCCGATCGCCTCGGCGAACCCCTTGAGAAACACCGCCCCCAGCAACGCGATGAGCACCAACGTGATCCAGACCTGCCCGCCATGCAGCGCAGCCGGGACAAACGGATTCTCGATAACGTGCGCGGTCGCGTCGGCCGCGGACAGCGTGACCGTGATGACGAAGTCCGTGGCAGCGAATCCGAGCAACGCCAGCACCAGCAACTTGCCGCCCCACCGGGACAGCAACTTCTCCAGCATCGCGATCGATCCCTGGCCGTGCGGGCTTTCCCGCGCGACCCGGCGGTAAATCGGCAGCGCGCCGGCGAGCGTCAGCACCACCAGCACCACAGTGGCCAGCGGCGACAGCACTCCGGCCGCGAGCGCGGCGATGCCCGGCTGATATCCCAGGGTGGAGAAGTAGTCGACACCGGTGAGGCACATGACCTTCCACCACGGCTGTTCGGCCTTTTTGGTCTCCCGTTTGCCACCGGTCATCTGCTGGGCGCGCTTGTGCTCGCCTTCGAGAAGCCAGGCGCGCAGCTTTGTATTCGGCACGCGGCCGATCATGCCGAGTTCCGCCGGAGCGCGCGTGCCGCGCTCAGCGGGCGCTCAGGGTTCTAAAGGCAAATGATGTTCAGGACGCACGGCGGCTCGTGGCTGCTCGGCGACGACGGCTGGCTGGAGCTCGACGGCCCCGACGTGCTCGACGACGACGGTGCCGGTCCAGTCGGCCCGGTCGGGCCGGTGGTTTCCGGCTGCTCGCTCGACGACGGACGCGGCGGAGCGGAATCAGCCGGGTGTTCCGAGGTGCTGTGCTCGCCGAACGGATTGACGTTCGCCCGGCTGGAAGGCGCGTCCCCGACGCCGGCAGTGCCCTCTTCGGTCTCCTCGCCGGTGGGCGTCGGCGGGTTCGTCTCGTCGACGCCGCCTGCGCCGCCGGTGCGGTCCGGCATCTCGATCACGCGCATCTCGGTGATCCGAGCGGCCCCGTCGTTCGCCGTGGTCCCGTACGAGACGAGCATGGCCGCCGCGCCGCAGCCGACGATCACCGCGAGCATCACCGAAACCATGCGCCACCGGGACCGGGACGGCGGCGGAATCCGTCGTTCGTGTCCTTCGCGCACCAACAGCTCGGCGACCGAAACCTCGTCGTTCACCAGCGAGACCTTTCACCAGGAGTGGCCTATTCCTACCGGATGCGGCCACCGAACGGGTGACAAAGAGCGAAACCTTCTACCCAGAGTGCTCACTCTAGCGGGTGTGAATCACAGCGCATTCACAGCTGCGCTTAGCCAAAATCCCAGCATGCCCAGCCACTCTGGACGCATGTCGCTGCGCGAGCCGGACCCGGCGCCCCGCCCGGCACGCAGTGCTGCCACCACGGGAACCCCCCGGAAGTGGCGATCCTTGAGCTGGCTGTGCACCCCGGCTTCGGACCCGACGGCGCCGATCCTCGAACCGGCCGCGAGCACGGCCACGACCCAGGCAGGCGGAACCCCTTTGGCCGACGTCCTCGGCTCCCCGGCGGCAACGGCCGTGCTGACGGAGGACGACCTCGTCCAGCCGACGCCAAGGCCCGCCTTCCTGGCCGCCGTCCCCGTGAGCTGGCGGCCGAAGCGGGCCTGGCTGAACCTCGTCCCGAGCCCGCGGTCCACGCCGTTCACCTTCGGCTACCTCGTCCTGCTCCTCGGCACCTCGCTGCTCATCCGGTTCGGCAGTTCGAAGCTCACCGGCAAACTCCTCGCGGTCTCCAGCACCGACGCGCACAACATGGCGCGCCACCCCCTCACCGCACTCCTGACCAGCGCGTTCTGGATCGCTGACGGCGGCTGGCTGCCGTACGCGGTGATCTTCGCGATCGCCGTAGCCCCGTTCGAACGTCGATTCGGCGGGCTCCGGACGGCTCTGGTCTTCTTCAGCGGGCACGTGCTCGCCACGATCGCCACCGAACTGCCGGTCATGGCCCTGATCCACACCGACGTCCTGCCGCATTCCGCGGGCCGCTGGCTCGACATCGGCGTCAGCTACGGCTTCCTCACCACCGCCGGCGTGCTCGTCGCGCTGCTTCGCGGGAGGGCTCGGATCGCCGGGATCGTGGCCCTTGAGCTATTCGTTATCGGCGTCTACGTGACCGACGATCCGGCCAGTCTGGCCTCCGTCGTGACCGTCCTCGGACATGCCTGTGCGGCCCACTTCGGCCTGCTCGTGTGGGGTCCGCGACTGCGCAGCGTGCCCCGCATCGCCCGTTAGCACCCGCCGTCTGCGTCCGGACGAGTGACGCAAGCAGCTCCCCGTGCGGATATACACAGGCTTCACTCGGTGGTGTAATCGACGGGCCATACGCCGACAAGGGGGATCGGAAGCACCATGGAGGCTGACGCCCTGGCCGGTGAACCGGGTGGAATCACCCGGCGCGCCCAGCTCGCGGGCCTGCGGCCGGACGCGGGCGCGGGGGTCCTGTTCTCCCTGCATGCCTCCGAACCGGCGACCCTCACCTGGCTGCCCGGCCTCGACGCGGTGCTCGGCCTCCCCGGCGCGACCGGCAAGGAGCTGTGCGACCGGCTCACCGAGTTGCTCCGCCCGCTCACCGCGAACCTCCGCCGCACCCCGCCCGGCCGCGATTTCGAACTCGAACAGCCGCAGGACGGTCCCGACGGCACCCCGCGCCGCATCCGGCTGCGTGCCCGGACCGTCGGCGAACAGGACCACACGACCGGCCTGCTCGGCGTCGCCTCGGCGGTCGCGGAAACGGCGGAGGAGAAGTCCGACCTCGCGGAACTGTCCGACCGGTACCAGCTGCTGATGGAGCAGAGCCCGGACGCGATCTGCGTGTACTCGGGCGGCGTCGTCACCTACGCCAACCAGGCCGCGCTCGACCTGTTCGCGGCGCGGGCGGCGCACGAGGTCGTCAGCCGCGAGTTCGCGGACTTCGTGGCTGCCGAATCCACGCAGCTGCTCGAGGATCCCAGTGCGGAACCCCGCGAAGCGGTGCTGAAACGGTTGGACGGGAGCAAATTCGTGGCGGAAACCGTTTCGATGCGCACGAGCGACTCGAATCCGCCGTCGTACCAGGTGGTGATCCGCGACAGCACCGTCAAACACGCCGCCGCGGCTGCCGTCCGCGCGCAGGAAGCGCTGGTCACACACGTCAGCGACGCCATCGTCACGATCACCGCCGAGGGCATCGTCACCGGCTGGAACCCGGCCGCCGAGACCGTCTACGGCTGGCCGGCCCCGGAAGCGCTCGGCAGGCGAGTGCACGAGGTGCTCGGCATCGACCCGGAACCGGCGTCGATCCGCGACGGGATCGCCGAGCAAACCCACCGCGGCCGGGACGGCTCGCCGCGGCAGGTCCGGGTGTCCGCGACCGAGACCGTCGACGGCTTCCTCCTGGTCTGCACGGACGAAACCGCACGTCGTCGCGTCGAACAGCACTACGCGACGGTCGTCGCCGCGCTCGACGAGGGCGTGCTGGTGATCGGCCCGACCGGACTCATCCAGTCAGCGAACCCGTCCGCCTGCCGCATCCTCGGCGTCCCCGAAGCGGACCTGCTCGGCGTGCCGTGCACGACGCTCGTGCTGTTCGACGAGGACGGCAACCGGATCCCGGACGACGAGCTGCCGTCCATGCACACGCGCCGCACCGGGGTCACGCACAACGGACTGGTCGTGCGCCTGCGCCGCCCGGACGGCCGCGACGTGTGGGTGTCGCTGACCTCGCGGTTGCTCGATTCGGACGATCCGAAGGGCGTCTCGGTGGTCACGTCCTTCACCGACATCACCGAACGCCGCGCGATCAGCGCCCGGCTGGCCCACGAGGCGACGCACGACCCGCTGACCCGGCTCGCCAACCGCACCCTGGTCCTTGACCGGCTCGACCGCCGCGACAGCGCCGAGGCGGCCGCCGTGCTGTTCCTCGACCTGGACAAGTTCAAGCTGATCAACGATTCCCTCGGCCACCCGGTCGGCGACCAGGTCCTGCGCATCGCGGGCGAACGGCTGCGCCGGGCCACCGGCCCCGACGACGTCGTCGGCAGGCTGGGCGGCGACGAGTTCGTGGTCGTCACGTCCGCGACGACCGGTCCGGCGCAGGTCGGCGTGTTCGCCGCGCACCTGCGGTCGGTGCTGGCGGAACCGGTTTCGGTGCACGGCAGGCAGCTGCATCTGGACGCGAGCATGGGCATCGTGCTCGTGGAGCCGGGCGACCGCCGCAGCGCGGAGGATCTGTTGCGCGACGCGGATGTCGCGATGTACCAAGCGAAAGCCCGCGGCCGCGGCCGGTTCGAGTTCTTCGACGTCGCTCTGCGGAGGCGCATGCAGCGTCGGCTGCGGATGGAACAGGACCTTCGCGACGCTGTCCACAGTGGACAGCTATGGCCCGCTTACCAGCCGGTGGTCGACCTGCGCACCGGCGAAATGGTCGGCGTCGAGGCCTTGCTGCGCTGGACCCATCCGAAACACGGCGCGATCTCGCCCGCGGAATTCATCCCGCTGGCCGAGGAAAGCGAACTGATCAACGTGCTGGGCAAGTACGTCCTGCGCGACACCACGCGCGAACTGGCCGCCCTGCGCTCCGGCCGGGGCCTTGACCTCAGCCTGAAGGTCAACCTCTCGGTCCGGCAGCTGGACGACCCGCACCTGGTGCCCGCGGTCCGCGACGCACTGGCCACCACCGGCCTGCCGCCCGGTTCGCTGACGCTGGAAGTCACCGAAAGCGCCCTCATGCGCGATACGTCGGCGGCCGCGGAAGTGTTGTCCGCCTTGCGTTCCCTCGGCGTTTTGCTGGCCATCGACGACTTCGGCACTGGCTATTCTTCGCTGGCCCAGCTGCGTCGGCTGACGCTGGACACGCTCAAGATCGACCGATCCTTCATCACCGGAATAGCAGACTCCCGCGACGCGGCCGCGATCGTCACGAGCATCATCGCGATGGCGCACGCGGTGGATCTGACGGTGGTGGCGGAAGGCGTCGAGACGGCGGAGGAACTGGCGCTGCTGCGGGAACTTGGCTGCGACCAGGCCCAGGGCTACCACCTGGGCCGGCCGCTGGCCGCCGCGGAGTTGTTTCAGTAGGTCTCGAGCAGTGCCGCCAATTCGTCTTCGGCAAGGAAAACGTCGAGGTCCTCGAGCGTCTTGCCGAGATCGACCGGTTCGATCGTGCGCGTCTCGACCGTGCCGTCCGGGTGGCTTTCCTGGTACTCGCGCCCGAGCAGCCTGCGGAACCGTCCCGGTTCGAGCCGCATCACCACGACCCGCCCGGTGAACGGGGACTTCGGGTGCGTGGACGTGTAGTGGTGGAACACCTGGTAGTCGATCGGGCGGCTGTGCACCAGCGGCAGCACCTCGTGCAGGTCGTCCCAGCCGTCGCCGTCCTGTTTCTGCAGCACCCACCAGCCGTCGCGCAGGGTCATCCGGTGGGTCCACCCGGCTTGGTCCACTTCGGCCCCGTCAATCAACGGCATCGGAGCCAGGATCCCGGCTCCGAAGCCGACGTCCACGAGAAACTGTTGCCCCTCAACGGTAATCACGAGCGTCATGTGCGTATACGGCCCGCTCTTCCGCGGCTGGACCCGCGCGACCGTGCGCTGGACCTGGTAACCCAGCTGCTCCGCGACGGCCGCGAACAACCCGGCCTGCTCGTAGCAGTACCCGCCCCGCCGCCGCCCGACGAGCTTCTCGCTGACGACCTCCAGTTCGATCCCGCGATGCCGGCCGATCACCACGTCGACGTTCTCGAACGGGATCGCCTCGACGTGCGCCCGCGCCAACCGCTCCAGCGCCGCGACGGACGGTTCCTCCCGGCGCTGCCCTACGCGCGCTAGGTAGGCGTCGACGTCTGCTGCCTCGATGTTCCATTCCCCAGCCATGCGGCCAGTCTGCAACCTCTAGCTAGCTCTAGGTCAATAGTCACCCAGGGTCACAACGGTTGTGACTGGCACCACTCTCTGGTGTGATGTACCGGCGATGCCTACCAGTCAGTAGCACACGTCCGAGTGAGTGCTGGCTTTTCGAAGGGAGCCCGATGAAGACCCCTCGACCACTGGCCCGAGCCAGTGCGGTGACGGCACTGGCCACCGCCGCCGCGTTGCTGCCCGCGACTGCTTGGGCCGCGACCCCGAGCTGGGCCCCCGTGGACACCGCCGCCGTGCACCCCGGGGTGCAGACGCACACCAACGGTGCGCAATGCACCTCGAACTTCGTGTACAGCAACGGAACCGACGTCTTCCTCGGACAGGCCGCGCACTGCTCCGGCACCGGCGGTTCGACCGAAACGAACGGCTGCTCCGCCGGTTCGCTCCCGATCGGCACCCCAGTCGAGATCACCGGGGCGAGCAAGCCGGGAACGCTCGTCTACAACTCGTGGCTGACCATGCAATCCCGCCACGAAGCGGACGCGAACACCTGCCAGTACAACGACCTCGCCCTCGTGAAGGTCGACCCCGCGGACGTGTCGAAGGTCAACCCGAGCCTGCCGTTCTGGGGCGGGCCGACCGGAGTGAACACGACCGGCACGAAACAACTGGGCACCGTGCTCAGCTACGGCAATTCGGAGTTGCGCGGCGGAATCACCCAGTTGTCCCCCAAACAGGGCACCAGCCTGGGCGACACCGGCGGCGGCTGGAGCCACACGGTGCTCACGGTGACCCCCGGCATCCCCGGCGACTCCGGCAGCGGCTTCCTCGACCGCGACGGCAATGCGCTCGGAGTGCTGAGCACGCTGAACCTGCTGCCACAGCCGGGTACGAACGGGGTTGGGGATCTTTCGCGGGAGCTGGCGTACGCGAACGCGCACGGCGGGTTGGGGACTGTTCAGCTTGTCCCGGGGACTGCCAAGTTCCGGGGGCCGTTGATCTAGCTTCGGCCTTGCGGTTACCGGCGTGCCCGGCACGATTCACCTCGTGCCGGGCACGATCCGGTTCAGTGGCCTAGTTCAATCCCCTGCCGCGACCGCGTACAGGTACCACGTCGAGTGGGGCAGCCACTGTTCATCCCATCGCCAGTCGTCGTCCTTGCCGGTGACCACGTAGCCGCGGTCCCAGGCGATTCCGCTGCCGTCCTCGTTCAAGCCGGTGATGCCGTTGACGATCCCGCCCGCTGTCGGCAGGAACTGCCACGAACCGAGCCAGCTGTACTGCGGGTTGGCGTGACCGCTGCCGTCCAGCATGCACACGCCGTACGGGTTGCTGCCGCAGATCCAGTTCAGCTGATCAGCCGCGTACGACCGCAGGCGCGCCGCGAACTCGCCGGAAAACCGCGGCGCGGCAAGGCGAGCGGCGGTCGCCAGCGAAGCGATCCGCGCGTTCTCTCCCTGCCACCACTGGTCTTTGACTCGCGGAGTGACGTTGTGCGGGAAGAAGAATGAGCTATACCTCTTACCCTCCCCATCTTGCACAAGATTCCGCGCATACCCAAACGGGTTAGGCACCTCGGCGGTCACGGTGAGTTCGAACTCCAGCGACCGCCGCACCACCTTCAACGCTTCGGAAACCGTTGCGGTGTCGGCAATATCGGCGTACGCGAGGAGACTGATCACCGGGAGGCCCGCGTCCGAGGGATGGAAGTACGGCCGGTCGCCGTCGTCGGCGCGCCAGTAATCTCGGTAAGACTTCCAGGAAACCAAGCGCTGCAACAGATTGTGCGCCCGGCGATCCGCGGCTTCGCGGTACACCGGCTTCTTGGTCACCTGGTACAACTCGACCGCCGCCAGCAACGCACCGTAGTCGTCCTGGATGTTTTCCTTGCCGTCATTGGTCATCTCGACGTTGTGCTGCTCCAGGAATTCGAACGCGGCTTCGGCCGTCGCCAGATACTCCTCGTGCGCGTAGTCGCCCGACGCGTCCAACGTGGTCGCCGCGGCCAGCGCCGCGATCGCGACCCCGCCGCCTTCGCGGTAATTCACCTGGACGGGTTCGCCGTCGCTGTTCGCCAGGACGTACCGCAGCTTCGGATCCTTCGGCGGTCCGGGCTGGATCACCGAGGTGACGAAGGTGCCGCCGTCAAGTTTGACCCGGCGCAGGTAGTCGGCGCCGTACAGCGCTTCGTCGGCCAGCCAGGTCCGCAATTGGGTGAAGTTGCTGTCGCCGCGCGCGGTGAGCCGCTGGTACGCCTTGGCCAACACCCAGGCGGTGAGCGGGATCTGGAGAGTGTTGAAGTAGCTGCGGTCCGACAGCTGCGTGAAGTGCTTGCCGAAGTCGCCGGTCGCGTCGTACCAGGCACCGTGCGCGTCCATGACCTGCGTGCCCTTGGGGCCGATCGGCGCTTGCCGATCCTGGCGATCGAACCGGTCCGAGCTGCGGGTGCCCTTGAAGTAGTGCACGACGTGGGAGAGCGTGTAGCGCTCAAGCACCAGCTGATCGACGCGAAACGGCTGCGACCGCCCGTCCGCGGCGAGCAGGACGTACTCGCCTTCGGTCTTCAGTGCGGAGAAGTCCGCGGTCCAGTAATGCCGGTCGTCCCACCCCGGAACCTGAGCCGCCGGTCGCGGGCTCCCGGTGAAGACGACCTTTCCGGTGGCGACGTCCGCGACGGTGAACCTCGGAATCGCTCGCGGGGACTCGGTCGCGAGCACCGCCCGCTTGGGCGCGCCGGGTGCGTAGCCGACGTTGTTCGCGTAAACCGCCACCCCGGACCGCACCTCGACGGCCTCGGCCTCAGCTCCGAACGGAGTCATCGCCCCCACTGCCCCGACCCCCACCGCCGCCGACCCGGCAAGAAAACTCCGACGTCCCACATCTCCCGGCATCCTCGACCTCCAGTGGTCCAGACCTTTGAGATGTTATTGAGGCTAAGTAGCGATCCTGAGGTTTGGCAAGACTGCTTCCGAATGGCAGCGCCACCGTTCGACGGTGACCCGCCGGCGGATCGAGGCGACGAAAAAGCCCCCATCCGCTCGGATGGGGGCTGCTTCACCAAATTCGCTGTGGCCAGGGCCGGGGTCGAACCGGCGACCTTCCGCTTTTCAGGCGGACGCTCGTACCAACTGAGCTACCTGGCCGGGAACGCCGGCTAGGAGCCGAACGATCTTGCGACCCTGACGGGACTCGAACCCGCGACCTTCGCCGTGACAGGGCGACGCGCTAACCAACTGCGCCACAGGGCCTTACTGGTACTGCGTACTCCCAACGGGATTCGAACCCGCGTTGCCGCCTTGAAAGGGCGGAGTCCTAGGCCACTGAACGATGGGAGCCCGATCGGTTTCGGTGGACCGACCGACCGCGCTCTCAGGTGTTCCCCTGGGAGCGATTACAAGCATAGGGCACGTTCCAAGGGGTTTGCACGGGGGGTTCGTTAAGCGATCGACGAGCCTCCGACCTGCGGTAACGCCAGCGCCAGCGACCCAGCCACGCCGCTTCCCGCCGATCGGCCGCTTCGAACCGGAGCCGGACGATCGGTGTGCGCCACGCCACTCTACGCCGGGAGACGGGCACGCACGCCGGAACTCCGGGGCTTCCCGACCAGCGAGACACGAGTTCGGGCAGTTCTTCACCAGGCAAGCCCTCAGGCGCGCCGGCAGCCGAACCTCGGCAGGCCCGGACCCGCGGCAGCCCGCGAACCCAGCGCCAATGCCTCAGCGCTGCACAGGTGCCTGACCGTCGTCACCCGGACTCAGCCCGAGCATCTCCAGCAACTGCGCGCAGTCCTCCACGTCGAGCGCGCCGGCCGCGACGGCGAGGCGGGCTCGGCGGACCTGGTCGTCGGAGACCCGTTGCCCTTCCGACGACGCGCGCTGCGCCGGCACGCCGCCGGACAGTGACGTGCTACCCCCGTCGGCACCTTCGTACCGAAGGAGGAACTGACGAACTTCGACCGATCCGCTCATGGCCCCTCCATGCGGTTCGCAACAACTGGCCGCGAGGCTAACCAGCGGCGAGCAGCACCGGCAGCCCCCCGGAGAGTGAACCTGTGAACACTCTCCGAAGCTTCCCTGGTAACGCATTCCAAGATCGCGCAGAACGATTTCTCCCGGCTTCCCCTCGCCGATCCCCGGAACTCGTGCAACAATCGGTGTTGCTGACACACCCCCGGTCAGCGCCTGTGGAGATCCCCTCCGACCCCCGCGTTCCTCCCCCTGGCGCGGGGGTCTCTCCATTTCTGCACACCGGCGCTGACCTGCGGATCTACTCTCCGTACCACTGATCAACAGACAGTCGCGAAATGCGTTTACCGACTGGGCTGAACAGGTGATCGAATTAGGCTTGCCGAGCACGGAAATGCGTGTGTCGTGGCTCACAGTGGTTTCTTTGCCGAGACCCAACCGTTATCGTGACCGCGTGCCTCTTCCCTCCCTCGGCCGCCTCAGCAGCCGCACGAATCTCAAAGCCGTCTCGAGCGGGCGGCATCGCAATGCCGCCAAAGCCGCCGGCGACGAAGTCGTCGAGGACAAGGAGCTCACCAGCTACCTCGCCGCGCTCGCCCCGGACTCCGACCCGGAGAGCACCGGAACCGGCAGCCGCTTCGGCGACGCGCAGGTCTACCAGCTGCGCATGAACCTCATCGCCAGCCAGCAGCTCAAGGACATCGCCGTCGCCAGGAACCTGACCCCGCAGGCACTGGCGCAGGAATGGATCCTGGAGCGCCTCTCGTGGGAGGGCCAGGCCGCCTCCGCCCAGGAGCGCCGCCACTCCGACGCGATGACCGACGAGTTCCACTTCCCGGCGGAGACGTTCGAACAGCCCCTCGTCGGACGCTGATCCCCGCCCCCCGAACGAAAACCCCCGGCTTCCCCCGACGGCCGGGGGTTTTCCCTTTTCCAGGGTCGCCGGACGACCGGGGTCCCGATGAGTGGGACGGTCCAGGATTCCGCTGCCGCCGGGCGCGAAACGGACGGCTCGGCGGATAGTCGCGGCCCGCGCGCAGCGGGCGGCGAGACGAGGCCGGGAGTCAGCAGTGGCACGACCGTCACTGCCGCGAGGCAGCAAGGCGACGTACGCGGCGGCATCGGGCAGGTGCGACGCAGCACAGCGCAGGCGGGTCGTGAGTGGCGATCGCGGCAAGAACCGTGATCGCCGCGCACGAGGCTCCGGCTCACCCGCCACAGCAGCCGACGCCACTCGATCGGGTCGAACCACGCGCGCCCACCCACAGTCGAGCAACCATCCGATCCGGCGTCGCCCGTACGTGCCGGAGCCATCGGCGAAAACCCGCCGAAACCGGCCCGCAACCGCGACCCGGAGCCGGGCAGTCCCAACCACCCCGTCCGGCCCCGGTCAAGCCGCGGCGCAGCCCGCCCCGGCCCCTGCCGGACCCAACCCGCCCGGATCAACCCGCGGTAACCGTCGCTCCAAACATTCCCCACAACGGAACCCGCAATGAAAAAAGGCCCCGACGGGAAATCCCGTCGGGGCCCTTCTTTCAGGCCTGAGAAAACGCGCGGGCCTGACTCAGATCGCGCGGACCTTCTGGGCCTGCGGGCCCTTCTGCCCCTGGCCGACCTCGAACTCCACTCGCTGGTTCTCCTCGAGGGTGCGGAAGCCGCGTCCCTCGATCTCCGAGTAGTGCACGAAAACGTCGCCTTCGCCGCCGTCCTGCGCGATGAAGCCGAAGCCCTTCTCCGCGTTGAACCACTTCACAGTGCCTTGCGCCACCGCTGTACTCCTCGTAACAGATCCGCTTCGAATGCCACCGAAGCGGCACCCAGGCCGTCCCGGGCGGTTCCAACGAGACGAGCGAAGAGCTTTTCGGCCCCACGGCTCGCGTCAGAAGTTCCGCGAGTGTGAAGCCACGAACACGCAAAACGACGGCCTGGTCAGCAGCCTACCGGGATCTCACCAAATCTGAACCCCGTTGATCGCAAGGATCGGTTCCGACGTGCGCGCATCACCGGAACGTCGTATCGCCGCCTACGCACCGCTGTCGGGCCCCGCGGCTACTCTGATCCAGTACACCCAGCGCACTTCGGGGATACACAGTGCGCGGTCGGTCGAGCCGGTTCCGTAATGGTCACTCGGTGCAGTGTGATGCTGGTCACCCCGTTTCCGGTGAACGTGAAGCCGTCTCGGGACGTCTGGGTGTTCGGGGTACCAAGGGGAGATTGGGGATCGGTGTGACAATCCGACACTTCGCACGCCGCCGGGCCGGCGTCGCGGTGCTGGGCTTGATCGCCGCGCTGACGCTCGGGGCGTGCAGCAGCGGCGGTTCGAGCGTGAACGCGGGCGGGACCGCGGGCGGCGGGCCTACCGAGGCGCCTGCCACGCCGGTGAAACCGGCGGCCGTGGCGCTCACGCCCGCTTCCGGCGCGGGCGACGTCGCGCCGGGCGAACCGGCGAAGGTGACCGTCGCGAACGGCACCATCGGAGCCGTCACGCTCACGAACGCCGACGGCAAACAGGTGCAGGGACAGCAGTCCCCGGACAAGAAGAGCTGGAGCAGCACCGAAGACCTCGGCTACGGCAAGACCTACACCTGGTCCGGGCAGGCCACCGGCGAGGACGGCAAGCAGGTCCAGATCGCCGGCTCGTTCACCACGGTCAAACCGCGCCGCCAGATGCAGGGCAGTCTGAACGTCGGCGACGGCCAGACCTACGGCATCGCGATGCCGATCGCGCTCACGTTCCCGAGCGCGGTCAAGGACAAGGCATCCGTCGAGCGCGCGCTGTCGGTGGAGACCACGCCGAAGACCGAGGGCGCGTGGGCGTGGCTCAACGGCGACACTTCGGTGCACTGGCGGCCGAAGGAGTACTTCAAGCCGAACACGAAGGTCGTCGTCTCGGCCAACATCTACGGCGTTTCGATGGGCGACGGCGTCTACGGCAAGCAGGACGTCTCCGCGAGCTTCACCATCGGCCGCTCGCAGATCGTCAAGGGCAACACCCAGGAACACACCATGCAGGTCATCCGCGACGGACAGCAGGTCATGGACTTCCCGGTGAGCTACGGCCTCGATTCCGACCCTGGCCGCGTCACGCACAGCGGCACGCACGTGGTCATGTCGAAGCACTCGACGTACTCGATGAGCAACCCGCGCTACAACTACACCGACGTGAACGTGCCGTGGGCGGTCCGGATCTCCAACAACGGCGAGTTCATCCACGGTCTCGCGGGGTCGATCTGGGCGCAGGGCAAGAAGAACATCTCGCACGGCTGCCTCAACCTGTCGCCGGCGAACGCGAAGATCTACTTCGACAGCGTCCTTCCCGGCGACCCGGTGGAGATCTCCGGCAGCACCCAGCAGCTGGGCGCGAAGGACGGCGACTACAGCGACTGGACCTACGACTGGGCGTCGTGGACCAAACTGTCGGCGCTCGCCGCCTGACCGCGAACCGAACAAGCGCCAACCAGACGGCCGGGAGCTCTCGAACGCTCCCGGCCGTTCGCCTGTCCCGGCGGGAAAAAGAAAAAACCCGATGCAACCCCGGCGAACTCCGACCGCATGACTAGAGCAGAGAAGCGCCACCCGGCGCTCGCCTGAACCAGGAGGAAACTCGTGCGTGTTCGCTTCGCTCTCGCCATCGGTTCGCTGCTGCTCGCCGGAGGCGCGCTGACCGGCGGCGCGGTCGCTTTCGCCGCGGACGCACCGCCGGCGGCGCAGCCGGCCCCGACGCAGACCGCCCCGGCCGAGCGGCCCACCGCCGCGCCCGCCCCGGCGCCCACTGACCGGCAGACCACCGCCGCCCCGGCCGCGCCGAAGGTCGCCGCGCCGGGTCAGCCCGCGAAGTCCAAGCGCGTCCCGACCGCCGTGCCCGCCGGCCCGACCGGCGACCTGCACCTGCCCTCGGTCTGGGGCTGATCGCCCGGTGCCCTCCCGCTCCCGTCCGGCGTCCGGGCAGAGCTCGCCGTGGGACGGCGAGTTCGCCCGGTACTTCGGCGAGCGCGCGCACAGCCTGCGGTCCACGGCCTACCTGCTTTGCGGGGACTGGCACCGGGCCGAGGATCTCGCACAGGCGGCGCTGCTCAAGCTGTACCTCGCCTGGCCGCGGCTGGCCCGGCACGACGCGCTCGACGCCTACGCGCGCAAAATCGTGCTGCGCACTTTCCTCGCGGAGAACCGCCGCAGCCGCTGGAAACGGGAGCGGCTCACCGACGCACCACCCGACGTCCCGGCTCCTGCCGCCGAGACTGAGCACGACCAGCTGATCCAGCAGGCACTCGCCGCGTTGGCCCCGCGCCAGCGCGCGGTGCTGGTGCTGCGGTACTTCGAGGACCTGTCCGTCGAGGAGACCGCCGCGGCGCTCGGCTGCCGGACCGGCACGGTGAAAAGCCAGGCCGCGCGCGGGCTGGCCACCCTGCGGACCCGGCTGGGCCCGCATTTCGAGGCACTGCCCGTTCCTGGAGGGAGGTGAACGAGATGGTCTCCGAAGACGACGAGAACACTGAGGCCGTGCGCGCCTTGTTCGCGCAGGCGCCGGACGGCCCGCCCATGCGGGTCGACGCCGCCGACGTGATCGTCCGCGGTGCCGCCATCCGCCGGAAGCGCAAGCGCTGGGCGGTCGCGGGAAGCTCGGCCGCGACAATCGCGGTGCTCGTGGCGGCCGGTCTCGCGGTGGGCAGCCGCGCGACCGAGCAGCCGCCGGTCATGCCCGCCGGGCCGGGGCTCGCCACCGTCTCGCCCGCCCCGTCCAGTCCGGCCGGGCCGATGAAGACTCCGGCGGATCCGGCACCCGGCCCGGCGGTGAGCCCGGGCTCGCCGGACAAGCAACCGCCGACGGAGCCGGCTGCTCAGCGGACGGGAACGGCGCGGCCCGCGCAACCGCCGCGGGCGCATCCGACCACCAGCGAACGGGCGCCCGCATCCATGCGTTCACCTGCGGGAACCGCGTCGTTACCCAGCCCGACCTCCGGCTGAAACGCATTCGCGGCAAGAGTGGCCGACGTCACCAGATCAAGTGGGTTTTCGACGAAATATCCCAGGCTTCCGGGGCGATGTTCTCAGTGGCGGCCGGAGCGGCCGTCGAACCAGTCGCTCAGCCGGCACAGGATTGGCCGGCCCGACAACCTGAGGAGGAAGCACCATGGTGCTCGTTGCACTGATGATCGAAACCGTTGTTGCCGTCGTGGTCGCCGGTGGCCTGGCAGCTTGGGCCCGCAAGCGCTTCGCTCCGCAGGCGGTCGAGGCGACGCAGAACAGCTGACTTTAAACGAAAACCGCCCTCTGTCCTTAATGGACGGAGGGCGGTTTTCTTGTGAGTTCAGACGCTCACTTGCTGGCGCCGGCGAGCTTGCCGCCGGTGTCCGCGGTGTCGATCTCCTCGATCGGCACCCGTGCCGTTTCCGGGATCTTGATGATCGGGACCAGCGCGATGAGGGCCGCGATGATCAAGTAGTACGCCGGCCAGTCCGCGTTGCCGGTGCTGCCGATCAACGCCGTGACGATCACGCCGCAGGTGCCGCCGAACAGCGACGTCGAGATGTTGTAGCCGATCGCGAACGAGCCGTACCGCACGCGCGTCGGGAACATCGCCGGGAACGTCGAGCCGATCACCGCCAGCATCAGCGCCAGCAGGATCGCCACGACCAGGAAACCGACGATCAGCCACAGCAGGCTGCCGCTCTGCATCAGCTTGATGCTGGGCCAGCTCAGCACGATGAATCCGATGGCCGCGGTGAGCAGCAAGGGTTTCCGGCCGATCCGGTCCGACAGCGCGCCCAGCGGGATCAGCAGCGCGAACTGCACGATTTCCACCCCGATGATGATCAGGCTGGACTCGGTGTCGCCGATGTGCAGAGTGTCGGTGAAATACGTCGGCATCGTCGTGAGCAGCATGTAGTCGGCGATGTTCAGCAGCAGCACGATCCCGATCAGGTTCAGGATCATCCGCCAGTTGCGCTGGATGGTCTCCTTGAGCGGAGCCTTCTCCGACTTTTCGCCCGCCGCCTCGAGCCTGCGGAACTCCGGCGTGTCCTCGAGCTTCGACCGCAGGTACAGCCCGATCGCACCGATCGGAAGCGCGATGAAGAACGGAATCCGCCAGCCCCACGAGTCGAACTGCTCGGTCGAGAGCGACAGGTAAGTGATCAGCACGACCGAGTTGCCGAGCACGTAGCCGGCCAGCGTGCCCATCTCCAGGAACGAACCGAAGAAACCGCGCCGTTTCGTCGGCGCGTATTCCGCGATGAACGTCGCCGCACCGCCGTACTCGCCACCGGTGGAGAAGCCCTGAATGAGGCGCAGCAGCAAGATCGCGATCGGCGCCGCGATGCCCATGCTGTAGCCGCCTGAGTACGTCGGCAGCACGCCGACCAGGAAGGTGCAGCCGGACATCAGCAGAATGGTGAGCGCGAGAACCTTCTGCCTGCCGAGCTTGTCCCCCAACGGGCCGAAGAACGCTCCGCCGAACGGTCGTACGATGAAGCCGACTGCCAGCAGGGCAAGCGATTTCAGCACCGCGTTGCCCTCGCCGGGGAAGAACAGTGTCCCGATACTCGTCGCGATCGCGCCCGAGGTGAATACGCCGTAGTCGTACCACTCGGTCGCATTACCCATCGCGGACGCGATCACCGCGCGTTTGACTGTTCTCTGATCGACCTCGGGTTTCCCCGTCTTTGGCTCACTCATCCCGGCGGTGACCTCCTCCTGCACACGTCCCGGTCCATCCGTTGGAGCACATTTCCCCAGTCTTGACCCGTTGAACCAAGCTGGCAGGGTGAGTCGCGAAATTTCTACCGTGCGGAATTTTCCGACTACCCTGCGCTCAGGAAATGCGGCCGCGCCGGTCAGGGCGGGTGCCGGCGGGTCCTTCCGCCGGGTTAACGTCGTCCCATGAGTCCTGTTTCCGGCCCGTGGCCGCCGGTGCCGGTGGAGCCGCCGGAGATCCACCCGAAGGCCCCCGCCCCCGGCACCGAACTAGGCGCCCACTTCGCCGAATGCTTCGGCTGCGGCGACGAGGTGGACGACGGCCTGCACCTGCGCTCAGCCATCGGCGAGGGCTACACGGTGCACTCGAAGTTCACCGTGACCGCCGCACACCAGGGCGCCCCCGGACTCGCCCACGGCGGCCTGCTGGCCTGCGCCTTCGACGAGGCACTCGGCTCGACGGTCGGCAACCTGCTGCACCGCCCCGCGGTGACGGGCAAGCTGGAGACGGACTTCCGCCGCCCGGTGCCGGTCGGCTCGACGCTGTACATCGAGGCCCGCCTGGACGGAGTCGCCGGCCGGAAGATCTACGTGAGCGCGGACGGCCATCTGGACGCCGCGGACGGGCCCGTGGCGGTCAATGCCCGCGCGGTGTTCATCGCGGTGGGCTTCGAGCACTTCAGCACCCACGGCGACCCGCAGGCGCTGGAGAAGCTCGCCGAACAGCACCGGCGCAACAAGCGCGAGTGGGACATCAACCCCTGACCCTCGGCCGATCGGGCAGCCTAGAGCGCGTGAGGGCCACCCGGACAGCCGCAGATTCCCTTCACGCCCCTCCACCGACCGCGCGAGCCCCCTTCACGGGCGTGGATTCCCCAAGGGAGCCCTTCACGCCCCGCCCGCCCGGCACCCGCCGAGATGCGCCCCAATGTGGCATTGGGTGCGTCCCACGCACCGAACGCCACATTGGGTGCGTCACATGCACCCAATGCCACATTGGGGCGCAAGCCCCACCACCAAACCGCAGCCGCTGCACCCAGACCAGCGAGGCACCCAGCCCTCCCCCAACCCCGATACGAAGCCGCCCTGCGGTTCGGGGGTGCTTGTCAAGGCATCTTTCCCGCCTTGACAAGCACCCCCGAACCGTCAGCACAATGGGCCAACGGGGTGCCCCACGCAACCAAGGGCCCGATGTCGCCACCAGGCGACGAGCCGCTCAGGTAAGCGTCCGAGGTCGAATAGCGTTCGCCCGATCCACCAACGCAATCCGGTCACTAGCGTTATCCGTCAACCGAGCCAACGACCGATAACACCGCTCCAGACCAAACCGGACGTCCCGCTCCTCCAGCTCACACCCCAGCACCTTCGCCGAAGTGACCGGCTTAGCCTGCCCAGGCACCTTCAGCCAGTCGTAGGCCGCCTCCAGGACCTCCGCGCTCAGCCGCGTCTGCCGCTCCGCGTCCAGGTTGAGCCGCTGCAACCGCCCAGACGCATCAACCAGATCGCCCTCGGTAACAGTCGGGTGGTCACCGGTGCCGTTGCCCTGCGCGCGAGTCTTGATCTTGATCGCGGCGACCTGCGCGTCCACGTAGTGCGTCGAAGTGGCCGGCACCCCTTCGAGCACCTCAACCGCACTCTCCCGCGCGCCCTGCGCCAGATACACCCGAGCAAGCCCGAACGCCGCACTCACGTAAGTCCGGTCCGTCCGCCAAACCAGCTCGTAGAACCGAGCAGCACCGAAGTAGTCCCCGACGCCCTCGGCACTGACCGCCAACGCCAGCTTCGGCGCGATCTCGCCGGGCAGATCGTCGTAAACCGCGTCGAACGCCACATGCGCCACCCGCGGCCGGCCACCGGCCAGCTCGATCAACCCGCGATACCAGTCAATCCGCCAGTCATGCGGAAACCCGTGGCGGATCGCCAAATACTGCGCCGCCTGCAGCTGCCGCTGCGCCTCCACGAACTCGCCCAGCTCGATCCGGGCACGCACAATCCGCAGCCGCACCTCGATCGACTCACGCGGGGCGGTAGCCAGCGCCTCGATCGCCTCATGCGGATCAAGCGCAGTCGTCGTAGCGAGCACACCGGCAGCCGGGTCGTCCGTGTCGACCTGCGGAATCGGCAGCCCGGCAACCACCTCGGCAGCATCCGGCAGCGGCACCCGCTCGCCCTGCTCCGGCACCACCAGATGGACACCGAAAGTCCGGCTCTCCGGCCCGAACACCGTCGACGCGGCGGGCCGCGGCTGCCCAGTCCCCAGCGCCATGATCTCGCGCAGGACCCCGGTCAGCTGGTCCGCCATGTCGTCGGCAGCGATGAACCGCCGATCCGGATCAGCGTGCGTGGCCCGCTTCAGGAACCGGTAATACGACCCGAAAAGCGCGAACAACGGCACCGCGTCCGGACCGGGCAGCGTGTTCTTGAACTCGCGGGTGTAGCCGGCGAACTCGAAGCTCAGCACGGCCAGCGTCCGGCCGACGGTGTACAGGTCCGAGGACACCGACGCGCCCTGCGACGCCAGCTCGGGCGCGCTGTAGCCGGTGGTGAAGAACAGCGGGCTCTCGTAGTCGTCGATCCGGCGCACCGCGCCGAGGTCGATCAGCTTGAGCTGCTCGCGGGTCTGGATGACGTTGTCCGGCTTGAGGTCGCAGTAGAGCAGGCCCTGGCCGTGCAGGTAGCCGAGCGCGGGCAGGATCTCCAGGCCGTACGCGATGACCTGGCCGATCGGCAGCGGCTCCGGCCGGTTGCTTTCCCGGTGGTGCTGCAGCGCGAGCTGGCGCAGCGATTGGCCGCCGACGTACTCCATGACGATGTAGCCGACGGTGTTGCCGGTCTGCGCGTCCGGATGCTGCACGAAGTTGTGGATCTTGACGATGTTCGGGTGCTCGACCTCGGCGAGGAACCGCTGCTCGTTCGCCGCGGCGGCCATCGCGGTGGAGTCGCCGGTGTCGATCAGGCCCTTCAGCACGACCCAGCGGTCGGACACGTTGTGGTCCTTGGCCAGGTAGATCCAGCCGAGACCGCCGTAGGCGAGCGCGCCGAGCACCTCGTACTGGCCGCCGACGACCTCGTGCGCCTTCAGCTTCGCGACGAACGAGAACGGCGTGCCGCACTTCTCGCAGGTGCCCTCGGGCTCACCCGGCTGGCCGTCCTTGCCGCGGCCGACCTTCGCGCTGCAGTTGCCGCAGAACCGCTTGTCCTCGGCCACGACCGGGTTCGCCAGCACCGCGGTCGACGGATCACGGTACGGCACCGGCGGCACGTCGATGAGCCCCGCGCCGAGCCGTCCGCGCCGGGAGCGGCGGGTGCCGCGCGAGCCGGTGCGCCGGGAGGTGCCGGGGAACGAACCCGTGCCGGTGCCGGTACCGGTGCCTTGCGAGCCCTGCGAACCGTGGGTGCCGGTGCCGTGTCCCTCACTGCCTCCGGAGGGCAGGACGCTGTCCGTGCCGTGGTCGGGCAGCGGGCCGCCGTCGGCGGGGGCCACCCGCGGGGTCGGCGGCATGATGCTCTGGGTGTGCGGCGTCGGGCTGGCCAGCACGCTGGTCGGCATCGGCGCGGCCGGGTCGACCGGGGCGACCGGCTGGTTCGACTGCGGCAGGATCACCGGCGCGAGGTCGCCCGGCGGACGCGTGGGGGCGTCGCCGCCGTCAGCCGGGGGCTTGCCCTGTGCGGCGGCGCCCATCGGGATCGGACCGGAGTTCGGACCGGTGGCACGGTTCTCCGGCGGACGCGACGGGCGGTTCCCCTGCGCCTGCTGCGGACGGTTCGGCGGGACCGGCCGCTGTCCGGTGCGCGATTGCGGCGGATGCGGCTGGCCCTGCGACGGCGGCGCGGGCTGCGCCGGGTACGGCTGGCCTTGCGCCGGCGGCTGGCCCGGTGGCTGTCCCTGCGGACGGCCTTGCGGCGGCATCGGCTGGCCGCCGCGCGGAGCCGGACGGCCCTGCGTCCTCGGCTGCTGCCCAGCCTGCCCCGGCTGCGCGGGCTGGCCTGACGGTGCGGACTGCCCGGGCTGCGCGGCCTGGCCTGGCTGACCGCCCCGCTGCGCCTGCCCGGACTGAGCACCCTGCGGGCGCTGCACCGGAGCGTTGATCAACGTCTCGGCGTCCGGATCGGCCTGCGGGTTCAGCCGCCCGGACACCGATGGTTCCGGGGTGTCCCAGCGCACTGGCGGCGGCGGGGTCCACGAAGCGTCGGCCGCCTCGCCCCGCCCGGACGGCTGGTCCGCGGCCTTCGCCTCGTCGCCGTCCCCCTCCGGTGCTGCGTGCCGAGGACGGCGCGCCTCCTCCGACACAACTACCTCCCGAGCTCCCCGCGGCAAACCTGCCGCTCAAAAAGTACAACTCGCGCCGCGCTGGCGCCGCGAGACCGGCCAGGTCACCCGTATTGCGGGGACGGCGGGTTCGCCGGTCCCAGCCGGGCGCCGACCCAGTTCTGGTAACTGCTCGCCCAGGTGCCGTCGCCGCGGATCTTGTCCAGCACCGCGTTCACGAAGCGGACCAGGTCCTCCTCGTCCTTCGGGATCCCGACGCCGTAATTCTCCTGCGTCATCGGATCGCCCGCGACCTTCACCGTCGGGTCCTGCGCGGCCATGCCCGCCAGGATCGTGTCGTCGGTGGACACCGCGTCGACCTGGCCCTGCTGCAGCATCACCAGGCAGTCCGACCAGTTCGGCACCGACACCGCGACCGGTTTGGCCGGGTCGGTGGCGATCTTCGCGAGCGAGGTCGACTTCGCCGCCGCGCACACGCGCTTCCCGGCGAGGTCGGACAGCGACTGCGCGTTCGACGACTTCGGCACCAGGATCTTCTGCCCGGCCACGTAGTACACCGACGAGAACTGCACCTGCTTCCGGCGGGCGCAGGTGATGCTGTAGGTCCGGACCACCACGTCGACCTGGTGGTCCTTCAGCACGTTCTCCCGCTGCGACGACGTGATCGCCCGGTACTGCACGCGGCCGTCGGAACTGCCGAAAATCGCCTTGGCGATCTCGTTGACCAGGTCGATGTCGAAGCCCTCGAGCTTGCCGGTCTTCGGGTTCCGGAAGCCGAACAGATAGGTCGTCTGGTCGACGCCCGCGACGAGCTTCCCGCGTTGCTTGATCTTCTGCAGGCTCGGCCCGGAGGTGTCCAGACCATTCGGCGCGAGGCTGGCCAGCGGGTTGCAGCTGGTGTCGGAATCGCCGCCGGCCGCGGCGTCCGGGCCGCCGACACCCGCCGGGGCGGGCCAGGCCGCGTCTGTGACCGGCGCGGCCTCCATCGGCTGGTCCGCCGTCCCGCAGGCGGCGGCGAGAACCGCGACCACCGCGAGCACGGCAGTCCGGACGAAGTGCCGCGACCGGATCACCGGTACTCCCTCAGTCTCTCTCGCACGCCGACTGTGATGCCGCCCGCCGCGAGCACCGCCAGCACTCCGACGCCCGCCGCGAGCGCGGTGAGCGCGTTGTCGCCGGATCTGGTGCTGTCGAGGAATTCCTGGCGGCAGACGTCGATCGCGGCCTGGAGGTTCGTGTCGAGCCGGGCGAACGCGGCGGCGGCGCTGTTCGGGCTCACACTCGTCGCGAAGTCGACCGCTTCCTGGTACTGGCCGCCGTCGTCGAGGCGGCGGACCTGAAGGTGGGCCAGCGACCATTCGCGCGCGGCCTGTTCCGCCGCTTCGATCTTCTTCTCGCCCGCGGTGCCGGAGGCGAGGCCGCGCGCGTCACCGAGCAGACCGCCCTTGCCGTCGGCTCCGACGAGCTTCTCGGCCAGCTTGATGAACTGCTGCTCGTACGCGCCGCCGTCACCGCGCGCGACCAGCGTCAGGGTTTCGTCCGCGCGGGCCTGCAGCGCGTAGATCCGGGCGCGCACCAGGATGTCGACCTGCGACGTGCCGTCGGTGCGTCCAGTCGCGACGAGGCTGCCCTGCACGACGAGCGCGACCGCGCCCCACAGCAGCGACAGCACGATGCAGCCGGTGGCCACCAGCAGCCCGATGTTCAGCACCCGATTCGTCCGCCGGGTCAAGTAGATCTGCGCGGCCACGAGCGCCGCGAGGAGCGCGACGACCAGCGCGACCGCCACCCACGGCACGTCGCTGCTGCTGTCCTGCTCGTCGGTGAGCTTCTGCGTGTGCGCCTTGTAGAGCTCGTCCGCTGCGGGCAGGATCGTCGTGCGCATCAGCTGCGAGGCCTCGCGCAAATACGAAGCGCCGGACGGGAAACCCTGCCGGTTGTTCGCGCGCGCGGTCTCGACGATCCCGGTGTAGACCGGGACCTTCTGGTTCAGGATGTCCACCTGGTGGGCAGCGGTGCCGACGTCAGTGGTGTCGGACGCCGCGCGGGCGAGCGCGGATCCCGCTTCGGCGATGTCCTGCTCGTACCGCTTCCGCAGCGCGGGCGGTTCCGTGCCGACGGAAAGAAAAGCGCTCGCCGCGGTCGCGTCCGCGTCCGACAACGAGCGGAACACCTGCTGCGCGGCCGCCGCGAGAGGTTCGCGGTGGTCGATCAGGCCGTTGATGGTGTTGTCCTTGTCCTTCACCGACAACACGCCCACGAGCCCGGCCACCAGCGAAAGCAACACCAGCGCGACCGCGATCAGCGAAAGCTTGCCGGGCGTGGTGGTCGTGGATCTGACGACCGCGCGCACCGCCTGCCCGGGCAGATCCAGCAGCCCGGCGATTCCGCTGCGGCCCCGAAATTTCTCCGGTGGGGGCTCGGCAGTCGTTTCCGGCCGCGTCGCAGTGCTGCTCATCCCCGATCCTCCCCGTGTGCCACTCGCAGAAGGTAGCCGGTCGGGCAAGTCGCAGCGAACGACACCCGGAAGGTGTCACCTGCACGTGATCTCAGCCAGCGCACCGACCGTGGCTTCGGCCTTTCTCGCCGGTTCCGCTCGTAGCGGTACTGCGTAGCAACCCCTGGGTTGCCGCTTCGGCCATTGCCGCGCGTACGTCGACGCACCACGGGCCGTCGGCGCGCAGTTCGACGTACGCGCCTTCGCCGTTCTTCAGCTCCAGCTCGCGTTCTCCGTCTACCGCGATAACGCCGCCACCTGCGGCAAGGTCCACGCGTACGCCCGGACGCAGCACTCCCCAACCGCGTACGCCGACTGGACGCACCACACCAGGCGCGATCGCGGCGTGCACCACGTACGCGGAACTGTCGACCGGACCAAGCTGAAGCGCCACACCGTCCGCGCTGGAACGAGAGCTCGGACACAGCTGTCCGGCAATGCTCGACAGGCCAATGCCGTCCGGCTCGGCGAAGGTGCAGTACAGCTCAGTGAGCGCGGTGGGATCCCAGAGCGCCTTTGCGCCGACGTGCTTGTTCATCGAGACCGCGACGTCCACCAGCGCGATCTCGCGACGGTTCTTGGTGACGACTTCCAGCATGCTGACCCGCTGGGTGACGAGGTCGGCGTCGACCTGGCCGCTCGCGACCATCCCGGCGGCGAGCCCGGCCACCGTGGCCTCTCCGGCCTGCGGAAACGCGTTGTTGGTGCCAGTCGGCAACGCGAGCAGCGGCACGTCGCCACACGCCTTCGCGGCGACGCGGGCCGTGCCGTCGCCGCCGAGGCACACGATCACGCCGGCCCCGGCCTCGACCATCCGGCGCACCGCGTTGATGGTGTCTTGTGCGGTGCCGGTGAGCGTGTCCTCGTCGCAGAACTCCACCTGGGGCAGCGGGTCGCGGCCGAGGTCGCGCAGCACGGCGGCGGAGATGCCGCCGAGGTCAGTGGACAACAGCGCACGCTCGACGCCGGTCACCGCGAACGCCGACAGCAGCCGGCGCACCAGGTTGGCCTTCTCCTCGACCGGGACGGCCGACGCCTGCGTGACGAGTCTTCGGATGTCCTGACCGGACGCCGGGTTCGCCACTATCCCCGCAACGACTTCCCCCATCGAGCATCCCCTCAGTCCACTCCGCCAGGGGACCAGCACACGCGTCCGGCCGCGCGGAGGAAAGGGTTGCACGGACGTTGCATCGGCCGTGCCTCCACGCCGGCCAGAGCCTACCCTGGGTTCTCGCGCGGCTACCCGTCGTTCAAACGAGAGACGCAAGCCCTTCGTAGGTGTATCCGGCTTCTTCGACCGCGGCGCGGACGGCGGTCTCGTCGAGGGCTTCGGCGCTGCGGACCGTCACGTGCCCGGTTTCGACGTCGACCGTCACGTTCTCGACCCCGGGCACCTCGGTCAGTTCCTCGGTGACCGACTGCGCGCAGTGGCCGCAGGACATGCCGGTGACGAGGTAGGTGTTTTCGCTCATGCCAGCGAGCCTACGAGCACCCGGAGGGTCCACGATCGGGTGATCCACAATGGCCGGTCCGGCATAAAAAGCATTGTCCGGCAAGACAATCCGCATCGTGAGACGGACGCGCCGGGGCAGAGACGAAAGAAGCCACCACCCCCGCAACCGGGAGTGGTGGCGACTTAGCGATTAGACGTAGGTCAGATCACGCTGACCGACGTGGCCTGCGGGCCCTTCTGGCCCTGGCCGATCTCGAACTGCACGCGAGCGTTCTCCTCGAGGGTACGGAAACCGTTGCCCTGGATCTCGCTGTAGTGCACGAAGACGTCGCCGCCGCCGTTGTCGGGAGTGATGAAGCCGAACCCCTTCTCGGAGTTGAACCACTTCACGGTGCCCTCAGTCATCTAAACAATCTCCATACATAACACCAAAACAGGAAGCCGACCGACGTCCTGGGCCCAGACACGGGCGAGATGTGTTCCTCGACGAGGAGACCCACGCCCGCTGAGTTCTGCGAGCGTGCTTTACCACGAACACAAAAATCGAGACCATCGAAAGTAAAGCACAGCGGAGCGGGCCCGGACAAGCCGACTCACCCCAGTTCGCGAGGCCGGGTCACTCCCCGCTGGCGTGGCGGAGCGGCGCACCGAACGGCGACCGCCAGTCGGCGCCCTGATCAGGCGCGACCACGGCTACGTCGTGAGCCTCCGCACTGGCGCTGAACAGCACCGGAACCACTCCGGACCGGGTCTGGGCAGGCACCTCGACGGCCTGGCCCTGTTCCGGCTCCTCGCGCACTACCGACACCAGCGCACCGGCCCGCGCGGACCGGGCCCGGCCGCGAGCCGTCGCCGCGGCGGTACGGGATTTCCCGTCCTTTTCGTCGGCCATGACGAACTCCCCTCGTTCCTTCCCCGCGGCAAGCGGGGCGATGACCGCGATGGTGCCATCCGGCACCGACAAAATCCGGCCGAAACCGGTTGTCCCCACCCCTGAAACGCGCCGAACGGCCGCGAACCGAGCCGGGGAACGTGTCCACCCGGGAATTTCCCCAACCGAACGCCTGCCGAACCTCGCCGGGCGAACCGGGTCCGGATGCCGAACCCCGGGAACAAAGTCAGGTTACCTGAGCCGACCCCCGTCAGCTACCGAACATTCCCGGCGTTTCCTTGTGTTCTCAGGAAGATTTCAGGTCCCGGACGGACGCGGGGCTCCGAGAAGCGTGCTCAGCCGCACGTCGGGGGTCACGACGTCCGGGTCCGTCCGGACGTCGATCACGCACGGCCGCTGCCGGACGAGCGCGCTCGCGATGATCGGTTCGAGCCGCTCGCGATCGTCCACCGTGTACCCAGCCGCGCCGAGCCCGCGCGCCCACGACGCGAAGTCAGTCAGCGGGATGGTCACTCCGGACAGCCGTCCGTGCGTACGCGCCTGATGCATCGCGAGCGGACCGTGCAAGCCGTTCTGGAACACGACCACCATCACGGGCGCGCGGTAACGCACAGCAGTCTCGATCTCTTGCCCTGTCATGAGCGTGCCCGCGTCGCCGACCATCGCGACCACAGCGCGCCGCGGTTCGGCGAGCTTGGCCGCTACAGCCGCAGGCACCGCGTACCCCATCGCGGCGTTGCTCGGACCGAGTTGGCTGCGCGGAGCGGTGAAGCACCAGTAGCGGTGCATGAACTGCGCGAAGTTGCCAGCGTCACTGGTGACGATGGTGTCCTCGGGCGCGAGCTTTCGCAGCGCGCGCACAACGTCGACCGGATGTACGCGCGTGTTGTTGCTTGTGTTCGGCGGTGTCATGAAGGTGTGTACGGCAGCGTTCGCGGCCGACGCTCTGCGCGTACGCGGCGAAGCGATCGCGCGCAGCTCCTTCAGGAACGGCTCGACCTCAGTGTCCACACGGAACGTCAGGCCGCGACGGCGCTGTTCGTCGATGCCAGTGCCGACAAGGACAAGCGTCTGCTGCGGAGTCGGATAGCGGAACCCCTGCGTCGTGACTTCGTCGAGTTGAGTGCCGAGCGCGAGCACGAGGTCGGCTCGTTCGAGCGCGTCCAGCTGGCGCGCGGGGATGCCGAGGCCGAGATGTCCGGCGTAGCGCGCGTGGTTCTCCGGGAACGCGTCCTGGCGGCGGAAAGCGTTGTACACCGGCAGCGCCAGCTCGTCGGCCACTGCGATCAGCTCGTCCCGCGCCGACCGCGCGCGCCCGCCGACGATGACCACCGGATAGCGCGCTTCGTCCACCAGCCCGGCTACCGCTTCCGCCGAACGGCCCAGAGTTCCGGTGGCGGGCGGGCGAACCTTCGCCACCGGTTTGGCCGAGTCGTAGGGGACGCCCCACGCGTCGCTCGGCACGCCGATCACGACCGGGCCCGGCCGTCCTTCGCGGCATCGCGCGAGACCTTCGGCGAGCAGATGCGGCACATCGTCGGGGTCGTCGGCGCGGACGACCCATTTGGCGATCGATTCGAACATCCCGGTCGAATCGGACGCCGGGACCTCGCCGGTGAGCACCGGGTCGAGCGCGGGGGTTTCGAGCAGCACCACCATCGGCGTCTCGTCCTGATACGCCGTCTGCACGCCCATGACCAGCGCGGCGGCGCTCGGACCGCGGCTGGAGAGCAGCACCGCGGGGCGTTCGGTGAGCTTGCCCTCGGCCTCGGCCATGAAGGCGGCGCCCGAATCGTGGCGGGCCGAAACGAGCGTCACATCGCGCTCGCGGCGCAGCGCGTCGAGCAATTCCAGGAACGACTCGCCGACGACCGCGTACACCCGGCGAACCCGGGCCTCGTTCAAGACGCGTACGGCCGTTTGCGCGACGGTGGTTCCCACTTGGTATCTAATGAGGAGAGCTTAGGGCGGCACCGTGAACCGGCGTCAAGTGATCTTGAACAACTCGCCGCGGGATTGTGCCAATTGCCGGATAGGGCTGCCCACCAGTTGGGAGGACGCCGTCGTGACATCCGCCGAACATGAGACTGTTTTCACTTATGGGGCCCCGGCGCTCAAATACGGAACCGGGGCGAGCGACGAGATCGGATACGATCTTGCCCAGTTCGGCGCCCGTCGCGTCCTCGTGGTGACCGACCCGGTCGTCGCGGCGACCGGATGGCCGGAGCGGATCGCCGAGGGCATCCGCGGCTACGGGATCGCGGCCGAAACCTTCGACGGCGTGCACGTCGAGCCCACCGACGTCAGCATGCAGAAGGCGGTGGACTTCGCCCGCGGCACCGGTCCGTACGACGCGTTCGTGGCGGTCGGCGGCGGATCCAGCATCGACACCGCGAAGGCCGCCAACCTGCTGACCAGCAACGACGGCGAACTGATGGACTACGTCAACGCGCCAGTCGGCGGCGGCCGCGCGCCGGCGAATCCGCTGAAGCCGCTGGTGGCGGTGCCGACGACGACCGGAACCGGGTCCGAAAGCACCACGGTCTGCGTGCTGGACGTGCTGTCGCTGCGGGTGAAGAGCGGGATCAGCCACCTGCGGCTGCGTCCGACGCTCGCGGTCGTGGACCCGCGGCTCACGGTCAGCCAGCCCGCCGGGGTCACCGCGGCGAGCGGGATGGACATCCTGTGCCACGCCGCGGAGAGCTACACCGCCAAGCCCTACACCGAGTTCGGCCGCAAACGGCCCGAGGAGCGGGTGCCGTACTGCGGGGCGAACCCGCTCGCGGACATGTTCGCGGAGAAGTCGCTGCAACTGCTGTCGTGGGCACTGCCCGCCGCGGTGCGCAACGGCGAGGACATGGCCGCGCGCGAGGCGATGGCGCTGGCCGCGACGTTCGCCGGACTCGGCTTCGGCAACGCCGGCGTGCACATCCCGCACGCCAACGCGTACCCGATCGCCGGGCAGGTGCGGGATTTCCACCCCGACGGCTATCCCGGCGAGGAGGCGATGGTGCCGCACGGCATGGCCGTCTCGCTCACCGCGCCCGCCGCGTTCCGGTTCACCTTCGCCGCGAACCCGGAACGCCACCAGCGCGTCGCCCGGCTGCTGGCCCCGGATTTCGAATGGTCCGGCGACTTCGCCGACCACCTGCCCGCCGTGCTGACCATGCTGATGCGCGAGATCGGCCTGCCCGCCGGCATCGGCGCGGTCGGCTACCGTGAATCCGATGTGGACTCTCTTGTCGAGGGGACCCTGAAGCAGCAACGATTGCTGGCCACCGCGCCGCGCACACCGTCCGAAGAGGACCTGTCGGGCATTCTGCGTGATTCGGTGCAGCTGTGGTGAGCTATCCGCACTGGCAGACGGTTCCGTTGCGCTGGAAGGACAACGACGTCTACGGCCACGTGAACAACGTGGTGCATTACTCGCTGATGGACACCGTCATCAACACCTGGTTGATCGAGCGGGGCGGACTTGACATCGAGTCTGGGCCGGTGATCGGGCTGTGCGTGGAATCGCGTTGCGCTTACCACGCTTCGGTTTCGTTCCCGGACACGCTGCGGATCGGCTTGCGGGTGGCGCACCTCGGGCGGTCGAGCGTGCGGTACGAGATCGGGATGTACACGGCGTCGGAGATCTTGGTAGCGGAAGGCCATTTCGTGCACGTGTTCGTGGACCGCGAGTCGCGGCGGCCAGTGGAAGTGACCGGGAAGCTGCGGGAATCGCTCGCGGAACTGGCGGTGTGATCACGCCGGACCGGCCGCGCGCAACGCCCGGCCGCCGAGTTCGCGCAGGTGCTCCGCCAGCTCCGGCGGTTCGTGCACCTCGAACTCGCGGCCGAGGCCGGTCAGCCGGAACGCCAGCCACTCCAGGGTGTCGGCCGGGCTGACGACGCGGCAGGTTCGCTCGTCCACCGCGGTCACTTCGCTTGCCGCGCCCCAAATCCGAGCCACCTCGTCCGCCGGCGCGTGCACGGTGACCACCGCGCGATGCGTCGGACGGGACGTGTGCAGCTTCTTGGTCACGTACTCCGCCGGATCCTTGGCAGGCAGGTCTCGCGCTGCGAACCGGGTCCCGATGGCCTGTGGTTTCTCTATGCGATCGACGCGGAAGACCCGCCAGTCGTCGCGGTCGCCGTCGAACGCCAGCAGGTACCAGCGACGGCCGGACGACACCAGATGATGCGGCTCGACCAGCCTTTTCGTCGCCGTGCCGTCGTTGGCGAGATAGCCGAACCGCAGCCGCTCGCGGTTGGCGATCGCCGTGGCCAGCAGCGTGAGCGCTTCCGGATTCACGCGCGGCCCGTCGTTCAGCGGCAACGGCACCGTCGCACTGCTCACCACGCTCACCCGCCGCCGCAGCCGAGACGGCAAGACCCTCTCCAGCTTCGCGAGCGCCCGCACCGACGCCTCGTCGATCCCGGTCACCGCGTGCCCAGACGCCATCCGCAACCCGACCGCGATCGCGACCGCTTCCTCGTCATCCAGCAGCAACGGCGGCATCGCACTGCCCGCGACCAGGCGATATCCGCCTTCCGCACCCATCGTCGCCTCGACCGGATACCCGAGTTCCCGCAGCCGCTCGATGTCCCGGCGAACCGTGCGGCCCTCGACGCCAAGCCGCTCCGCCAGCTCGCTGCCCGGCCACTGCCTCGGCGTCTGCAACAGGGACAGCAACCACAACAACCGTGCCGCACTCATGATCTAGGACCATATCTGACCTATATGGTGTCTAACGTCCTCTGTCATGAACATTCGCCCGTTCCGCATCGACATCTCCGACGCCGCCATCGCCGACCTGCGCGCCCGGCTCACGCAAACCCGCTGGCCGTCCCCGCTGCCCGGCGACGGCTGGGAACGCGGCGTCCCGGTCGACTGGCTGCGCGAGGTCGCGTCCTACTGGGCGACCGGCTATGACTGGCGCGCCCACGAGGCCAGGTTGAACGAATTCCCGCAGTTCCACACCGAAATCGACGGCGTAGACCTGCACTTCCTGCACATCCCGTCCGCCGCGCCGGACGCCACGCCCCTGTTGCTGACGCACGGCTGGCCGAACTCCTTCGTCGAGTTCGCGGACCTGATCGAGCACCTTGCAGACTTCCACGTCGTCGCCCCTTCGCTGCCCGGTTTCGGCTTCTCCTCCGCCCCCGGCCCGGGCTGGGACGCCTCCCGGGTGGCCCGCGCGTGGGCCGAATTGATGCGCCGCCTGAACTACCGCGACTACGTCGTCCAAGGCGGCGATTACGGCGCATACGTGGCCCCCGAAGTCGCCCGGGTCGGTCCGGTGCTGGGCGTCTACCTCACCGCTGGCCTGGGGATTCCCACTGACGCCGACCTGCCCGACCTCGATTCGGCCGAACGGGCCGCGTTCGCCGAGATGATGTCCCAAGACTGGATGAACGGCGTCGACCACCACGCCCTCCTGCGCACCGCGCCGCAGACGTTCGCCTACGGCTGGAACGACTCCCCCGTGGCCGCGCTGGCGTGGATGGCGCAGAAGTTCCACGAGTTCAACGCCGGCGGGCGAGGGCTGGACGAGATGCTGGACGCGTTCCTGACGAACCTGAGCGTGTACTGGTTCACGGAGACCTTCGGGACTTCGTCGTGGTCGTTCTACTCAAGTGCCGGGTTCGCCTGGCCGCGGGGACAGAAAGAGGCGCCGACCGGGGTGTACAGCGGGGTGCCGGGGATCCGTCGGCTGGCTGAGCGGGAGTCGGAGATCGTCCACTGGCCTGTCGACAATCCGGCCGGGCACCACTTCATCGCGATGGACCAGCCGGAGGCTTATGCCGCGGACCTCGTTCGGTTCACGTCTCGACTCCGCTCGCCGCGGTGAGGCCGGGGTGGGTACCCACCCCGGCGAGGGGCCGGGTACCGCCCGCTAGACTGAGCGCGCGGGCCGTTAGCTCAATTGGTAGAGCTGCGGACTTTTAATCCGTAGGTTCTGGGTTCGAGCCCCAGGCGGCCCACCAAACTCCCAGGTCAGCGGCTATCCGGTTGCGACCGAGCAAGATCAGCTCCCCGGTTTATCCCCGGTTTTGGGCTGGGACGGATTATCCAGCAGCCCTTCCAGGGCCAGCGCCGTGACCGGATCGACGGCCTTCCGCTCCAGGTAGTTGTCCTGCGTCATCGACACCCGCGAGTGGCCGAGGTGGTCCGCGATCAACCGGGTCGGGATGCCCGCGTCGTCCATCGCGGTCGCCGTCGTCTTCCGGAAGTTGTGCGACGTCAGCCAGATGAAGTCATCGCCACCGCGGATCTCCCGGATGACCCGCAGGACGTTGTTCGGGTCCCGGAGCCCGCCGACCGTGCTGGCGAACACCGGACTCGCCAGCGACCGGCCGTCTTTCCGCGCCTCAGCCCACCGCCGCTTCAACAGCGCCAACGCCCACGACGGCAACGGAAGCGCACGCAGGCTGGACTCCGTTTTCGGCCGAGGCTTCCGAAGCAGCCCTTCGCCCTTGACCCGGACCACCGTGTGCGTGACATCGACCGTCCCCGCCACGAAGTCGATGTCCTCCCAATACGTCGCCAACGCCTCGCCGACCCGGACACCCGCCGCCATCATGAAGCGCGACAGATCCGGCAGGTCCCAGCGCCGCGCCTTCTCGTTGGCCTCGACCCGAGCCAGCCACTTCGTACGCTCTTCCGCGTCCAGAGCGCGCGGCTTCTTCTTGCTCTTCGGGATACGTCGGGTGTCCCGCGTCGGATTGCTGTCGACCGCGTCGTACCGCGCGGCGAGGCCGAGCATCCCTGACAACGCCGTCCTCGCGGTCTTGGCCGTCGATGGCCCGATCGTCGACTGGAGAGCGCCGAGAAACCGGTCCAGCCGCATCACCGTCGCCTCACGCACCCGCAACTCCCCCACGCCCGGCTTCACGTGGCGCGTCAGAATGGACTCGTACGTCGTGGCCGTCGTCGGCGATTTGGTGCCCTCTCTGACGTCCTTGCGGATCTGCTCCATCCACACGTCGGCGAGATCCTTCAACTTGGTTTCCCGGGTGATCTCGCCCGTGGTCGACCCGGTCCAGTCCTTGAATGTGTCCCGAAGCCGTTGCGCTGCTTTGCCTTTCGTCTTCCCCGACCGCTCGACCTCACGCGTCTTGCCGTCGAAGTCGCGGAAGAGAGCACGCGCGCGGTAGCCGGTCGGAATTGCCGAATAGCGGATCTCGCCGTACGTCCCTATCTCCAGCTGCGGGCGAGGCATCAGGCGACCTCGTCCGAGAGCTTGTCGACCCACGAACTGACGTCCTGCGGCCGATAACGGATGTACTTGCCGACCCTCCGACCGGCAGGGCCGTAACCCTTTGTCCGCCACTGGTACAGCGTCGAGACCGGGACGCCGAGGAACTCCGAGACATCCTCAACCGTCCACAAGCGACTGAATTGCACGTAGTTGTCCATCAGTTTCCCCCTTCCCGATCAAGCCGCGAGTTGAGTTGCCGAAGTTTCCGGCGGACTGGCGGCGAGTAAGGCGCGGTCGTATTCGGCTTTCCAGGCGATGCGTTCGGCGATCGCGTGCATCACCAGATGCGGCCGAGGTGGCACGTGCGGGTCGGCGGCGTCGACCTTGCGCCAGACGAGCCGGGCCGGGTCCGGTTGCGGTTTCTCGATCCCGACTGCGGCCAGGGCGTCCATCACGAACGCCTTGCGGTCGGCCTTGTGGTCCACCAGGGTCTTGCCCGACCACTTCCGCGACACCAGCACCCGCCGCCCCGGCAGGCCGAGGGTGGTCCGCCGGTGCGCCCGGCCCTTGCAGTGCCCTGGGGTGGTCTTTCCGTTGGCTCCCTTGGGCTGGATGCCGTAGAGCAGCCACACCGAGCACCGGGGCGAACAGGGCGTGACGGCCAGTTCAGCGTGGAGCCGGTCGTGGTGATCGGCCAGCGCCGGGGTGTCCGCCTCGACCACTTCGCCCGTGGACTTGGTCAGGTACTTCGTGAGGTAGCCGATGTGGCGGCCGGCGTCTTCCGTCCCGCCGAGGATTCCCTTGGAGTGGACCTGGCGGCCGAAGGTCACCACGTGTGCGGGTTCCTCGACCTGCTCTACGGCGTCGTCCCAGGACATCAGGGGTTGGCGGGTGTCGGGGTCGACAAATCCCCGCTCCGGACCGTCCCAGCTCGGGAGCCGGTCGGTGTAGACAATCTCGTCATGCCGGGGCCACCAGACCTGGTGATACGTCGCCTCGGTGACCTGCCGGATGACCTCGTGCGGCACCGACCCCCGGATCGCGGCGTGCAGGTGTGGCGCGGTCCGTTTCTGCGGCTCGACGGTCGCGAAGTACTGCACGTCCCAGCCGACGACCCGGCGCAGGTTCTGCCACCACCGATCCACCAGCGCCGAGAAATGCACCGCGTCCCGCGCCGCCCGCCGGTAGTCATAGACGGCCGGGTTGACCGGGGAGCCGTCACCGCGGACCGGCCCGTAGGTGTCGCAGGTCAGGGTGACGAACATCGACGGCCGGAACCGCCCCGCGTACTCCCGGCCCACCGTGGTCTTGGCGACCTTGCGCCGGGGCAGGTTCGGCGCGTCCTGCCGCCGCTTCGTCGACCGCTTCACCGCCTTCCTGGTCGGCAGGTCTATGGAGGGCAGACGGCCCCGGACGCCGAGTTGCCGAAGTTCTTCGTCCACGCCACGGATCTCGTCCCGCAGTTCCTCCGCTTCCGCCGGGTCGGTATCGGCGACCTCGCGATAGGTGGCGACGAGATCAGCCCGGTAGGCCAACAGCTCCGTCTGGTCCTCAGTCGGCTCGTCCGCCGCGAGGTCGGGTTCTTCGGTCAGGTGCCAGCCTTCGCGGCACTGGACTTGCCGCAGCGCCTTGGCTTTCCGCGCACACGGCAGGCAGACGGATTCCACTGTGGACCCGCAGGGCACCGGGACGTAGCGCAGTTCGCCGGTGTCCTGGTCGCCGACTTCCATCGTGAACGGCCGCACGCACACCCCGTGCTTCTCCGCCGTCGCCCGGATCACGTCGTCGGCCAGCGGCATCCGCATCCGTTCCGCTCGCGTCTCGCCCATCAGGCCGCCGCCTCCCCTCGCGACGCCCAACCCCGCAGCACGTGCACCGGCATCGGCTGCTTGTCACCGGCCGGGAGGTCCGGGAAGACGCTCGGGTCGAAGAGCACCGCGCCGTAGACGCGCACCGGGATTCCGCACGGCGTCCGGCCGACGATCCCGATGTGCACCCAGCCGCCCCCAGCGATCCGCCACAGCGTCGCGGAGACGTCGTCGAGGGTGTTGGCCCAGGTCAACAGCGCCCGCGCGACCTCGGCCAGGCCGTCGACGTCCAGTTGCACCGTGATCGGCCGCGACCACGCGGAGACGTCCAGGGACGCGACCGGCGGGAGCTGGTGCAGGTCGAGGTGATCGCGGATGGTGTCGAGGAAGATCATGAGCCGGTTCATGCGGCCCTCCTTTCCTCGCAGTGGTCGAGGTGGTGGGTGCCGCCGTTGGTGACGTAGTGCTCCAGGGCCTTCACCGTGTCGTCCGACACCCAGCCCGCACGGACCCGCAGCGGTTCACGGATGCCTTCGCCCCACACGTAACCGGTGCCGGGCATGGTCTCCGGGATGCGGTTGGCCCAGGCTCCGCGTTCGTACGCGCCGTCGCCGAGCACCATCCCGACGTGGGTTTTGGAGGTGACGCGCAGGCAGACGCGGCGGGTGAACAGCTCCCGCACCGGAACCGTGTCCTTGGTCGGCTCTTGGACGTAGCCGCGGACCGACACCCCCAACGCCCGTCCCTGAGTGTTGAGGACCGCGACGTGCTCCACGATCGCCTCACGGGTCTTGCGATCGGTATAGCGGGTCAACGCGCCGATCTCGTCGAACTCCAGCAGCTCCAACGGAAACTCTTGCGAGAGCGGCACGTCCCGGGTGTTCCCCGCGAACATGCGCTTGCGGTGTTCCAGTTCGTCCCGCAGGTTCTCCAGGAGTTCGAGGGTGTCCTTGCCGGAGACGGCGTAGCGGGCGAAGATTCCGCGCCCGTAGGCCAGTTCCATGCCTTTCGGGTCCACACCGGACACCCGCACCAGGCCGGAGCGGATCGCCGAGGCAGCCGAGACGAGCGGGGACCACATGACCGAGTTCTTCCCGGCACCGCTGGCACCGGCGACGAGGATGTGCGCGCCCGCGCCGGTCAGCGGCAGCCGCCACGGCGTCCCGTACTCGGTGGTTCCCGCGTACACCGCGCACAGGTTCACCCGAGCCGGTTCCAGACCGGGCAGCGATTCGGATTTCACGGGGGTGATGAGCAGGTCGCGGCGCATGAAGTCCAGCGACACCACATCCGGCGCGATCTCGCGCACCTGCACCCGCGACACCTTCCGCGCCGTCGCCAGCGCCCGCGCCGCGTCGTCGAAATCCTCCGGCTTCTGCCCGGGCACCAGGCGGACGCGGACCTCGTCCCACGACGCCCCCGACCGCACCCGCACCAACGCGGGCACCGCAACCCCGGACGTCTGCCGCGCCTGCGTGATGGCCTGGCGTTTGCGCCGACGCGACACCAGGTTTACGGTCACGTCCACCGGGATCGCTTCGTCGCGGACCGTGAGGCCGCAGGCGTGCAGCCAGTCCGGCAGTTTCCGCCCGTAGACGGCCCAGCGCAGCCACCACGCCCGCAGCCACCGACCGCACCACCGGTCAAACCCGACCACATCGAGCTGATGCCAGACCACCGCGATCAGCGCCAGTGTGACGACCACGACCGCCAGGGACAGCCAGCCCCACCACCGCCACCACGCCGCCAGGGCGACAAGCGTCAGGCACGTGCGCCAGCGGGTGACGATCTGCCGGGCTAGCCAGCCGACCGACCGCAGCACCGTCCAGAACGCGAAACCCAGAAACGCCAACGCTGCCAGCGTTTCCACAATGGACGCCAACGCACGCCCCAGCTTCGCCAGCACCCACAACACCACCGCGACACCCGCGCCGACAGCGATCAACACGGCCGCGTTCATCGACGCTCACCGCCCTCAGCCGCGGTGAGGTCAAGCGGCAGCATTCCTTGACATGCCGCGCACTTCGTTTCACCCCGAACGAGACGCGTGAACTTTTTGCATGCGGCGCAACGCATCCGGGTGACCCCCGTTGACGCACACCGTCCAGAACCGGTTATCTTCGTCATTGTTCACTTCCCAGTGGACAGCGCAGAACCGGTGAAGGTTGGTAGCCAGAGGCCGGTTCTGCGTTTATACGGAACAATTCCAAGCGCATCAGGGCGCGTTGAACACAGCACACGTCGCCGTGCGCTTTTTTCGGTACTCGCTTGGTTTTCCGGCTAGTCGGCGTTCGATTCGCCGGTGGATTCGTCGGTGTTCGACTCGTCGGTGGTCGGTTGCTCGCCGGTCAGGAGCTGAGTCAGCCCGGCGTCAGTCGCCCGCCGCTGCGCTTTCACCTCTTTCAGCAGCTGGTCCACCACCACCGACAGGCGTGCCAGCGACTCCACCGGGGACAACGCCGCCTCCTCAAGCCGCTCGATCGTTCCCGCGTACGGGGCCGCTTCCTTGCCGACCAGGAACACCCCGGCACCGTGGTGCGGGCAGTACACGACATCCGAGGTGTCCTTCATCGTGTAGCGACTGAACGCGCCCTGCGTCACGACCTGACTCGGAGCCAGCCGGATCGTCACCGCCCGCGAGATCCCGATCAGATCCTTGAGAAACCGCATCTGCCGCAACATCACCTCGGCATCCCCGAAATGGTTCCGCAGCGCCTCCGACCCGACGAACATCCGCGCGGGAATCGCGCCCGCGCCGAACACGATCCGGTTGCGGTCCAACCGGTTCTCCACCACCTGATCCAGCCTGTCCTTGTCCCGCAAATCCGGGCCGAACACCAGCCGCGCGTAGTCCGGGACCTGCAGCAGATCCGGCACCAGCAGCGGAGCCCACACCGTCACCGACGTCGCGACCCGCTCATGCGCGATCAACGTCGTGTAATGCGCCGGGTCCGCCTGCGACCCCGCCGAGAACCAGCTCGGCCCCGACACACCCCGCGCCAACAGCATGATCCAGGCTTTGCGCTCTCCGGTCACCCCGAGCGCGCCCAGCACACCCGACACCTCCACCGGCGTCGGCACCCGCTGCCCAAGCTCCCAGTTCGACAACAACGCCGGGTTCACCCCGATCCGCCGCCCCAGCTCCCGCAACCCGAACCGCGCCTCGATCCGCGCATCCCGCAACGCAGCACCCAGGCCACGTGCCCGCGGGCTCGCCATATCCGTGCCACGCATCAACCACACCTCCGACCCGGGATCGTGCCTGTCTGCAAAACGAGAACACCCATCTACGCCGCCTTGCCCTCACCCGACGCTGACGACGTCCCCGCCGACCGCGACGACGTCTTGCCCGAAGCAGCCTTGAACCCCGTCGCCCGAAAGACGTACGTCTGATACTTGAACTCGCCCTGCCCGCCGACACGCGGCTCCGCCGTCAACCCGTCCAGTTCCACCGGCCGCATCCCCGGCAACGCCTCCGCCGTCGTCGGCACCGGCTGCACGTCCGCCAGGAACGTCACCTCGAACGACGCACGCTTCGCCTTCGTCTCGCCCGGGTCCGTGACCGCAGCCCTCCATTGGCGCTTGCCGGTCACCTCATCCACCCGCTGACGCACCGGACGCCCCGCAGCACGGTCCTCCCGCGACTGAAACTCGTTGTCCGGAATAACTTCCCCCACCATCACAAGCCCCTGCGGGAACGCCTCGTCGAAGTCGATCGCGAACCGGTGTCCCTTTTCGATAGCCATAACTGCTAGCTCCCAGTGTTCTGTGTCAGTCAGTCGTGTCCGGCGTTTCGCCGCCGTGGTTCGTCCGTGTCGCTGCGCTCAGTGCTGTCTCTGCTTCGTGAAGTTGCTTGCCCAGAACCGCGATCGCGTCGGAGTCGACGAGAAGGACCACGGGGAACGCCTTGCCGAAGCGGATCTCCGCCCGGTTCGCGTACGTCAGCGCGCGGACGCGGATCGGCAGGTCTGCCGTCACGTGGATCTGGACCGTGTCGCGCATGTCGCCCGCGCCTAAACCACGCGCTTGCGAGACACCTGCGCGGCCGGACCGCTCGACCCGCCGCCGAGGGCCGAGGCCGTGCTTGCAGTCGTCATGTCTGCCTCCTTGGGGCGCTGCCACCGAGCGAGTCTCGGCAACGTGCCACCCAATCTCCGGCAAAAGACGGGACATGATCACCACGTGGCGGGACATCTTGGGACGTCCCTGGTACGGTCGAAGACGTCCCTAAAAGTCCCAAGGGGGTGCGAATGCCGAACGAACGGCTGCGTGACGCGCTGCTGCGCAACGGGCTCACGCTGGAACAGGTGGCCAAGGCGCTCAGCGTCGACCAGAAGACGGTAGAGCGATGGATCACCAAAGGCCGCACCCCGTACCCGAAGCACCGACACAAGATCGCCGCGATGGCGCGCGAATCGGAGACCTACCTGTGGCCGGACTCCGTCGCACCAGAACGCCGCGCCGAGACCGCCGCCGCCGAGGTCGTGAGCGTGTTCCCACATCGCAACGCCATCCCCGTCGAACTGTGGGACCGACTGATCAACGACGCTTCACAGACCGTGGAGATCCTGGTCCACGCGGCCCTGTTCCTGGTCGAGCGCCCGCGGTTCATCAAGGACCTCGCAGCCAAGGCCGCAGCCGGCGCGAAGATCCGACTGGCCTTCGGCGATCCGGACGGCAACAGCGTCGCCCTTCGCGGAGAAGAAGAACAGCTCGGCGACGGGACGCTCCCCGCGCGTGTTCGCAACGCGCTGGCGTTCTACCGGCCGCTCGTCGGCGTCGAAGGAGTCGAGATGCGGTTCCACAACACGACGCTCTACAACTCCATCTTCCGCTTCGACGACGAGATGATCATCAACACGCACGTCTACGGGTTCCAGGGCGCGCACGCGCCGTCGCTCCACCTGCGTAGGCTCTCCGCCGGGGACCTGTTCGAGACCTACTCGGAGAGCTTCGAGACCGTCTGGAACCTCGCCAAGCCCGCCACCATCTAGGAGGCACGACATGGCACGCGTCGACTACTACAACGACCCGAACGCACCCAAAGCCAACAGCATCGCCGTCGCGGTGTCCGCCTTCATCCAGGACGACGAGGGGCGGATTCTGATGATCCGCCGGACGGACAATGACCTGTACGCCATTCCGGGCGGACAGTTGGAACTCGGTGAAACGCTTGCCCAGGCAGCCGTACGCGAGGTCCGCGAGGAAACCGGCATCGAATGCGAAGTCACCGGCGTGATCGGCCTCTACTCCAACCCTCGCCATGTCATCGCCTACGACGACGGTGAAATAAGGCAGGAATTCTCCATATGCTTTTTCGCAAACTTTTCCAGCGGAACTCTGACAACTAGCAACGAAAGCAAAGAGGTTCAGTGGATACATCCACACGATCTTCAGAACCTGAACATCCACCCCTCCATACGGCTTCGATTGGATCATGCGCTCAACCGTGCAAATCTTCCTTACTTCACTTAGCCTGACCAACCTCACTTCAACGGGCCGCTATTAGAATCGATAAGTTAGCCCACCTCAACTACTGCCAGTTCCTCAAACTCGACCATCACCTATGAAATACCTCAATGGTCAACACATCCCGGCTGGCACCACCGGAACCCAGCCATCGACGACACTCAACACAATCACTAATAGGGTTAAACCACTGCACCCTTCCAATTCGCGCATAATGTTCTAGAACATTTCTCAGCAAGCTCCGTTGCTTGTCATCCAACGACATCACCGCTGCGCCATGCAGTATCGCGGCATCCAGAAGATGCGCATCCTTAAGTAGTGAATCACGCCCTTGACTCTTCGGAACCTTCCCCAAAGCCCTTCTGTAGTCCGACACGCGCCGATCTTTTTCATGACGAGATCGCCCTCTCGAAATCATCCAGGCGAGCCAGCTTCTCATGTATCGACTTGCATGATTCTCCCATTCGACCAAGAGAGCATCGGTCATCAGTACCCCTACCGGGCCAGACTTTAGAGTGTTTACAATTTCTCCGGCTCCTGCCGCAATATCGGATACTGGGTCGCCGACTGCGCCAGCGACGCAAGCATCTACAATCACATGCACGCTTATCATCTAATCGACCTCTGTACCGCTTGGACGTACCTCCAGTCGGAATCCTCCAAAACTTCGTCAAAGTCGATAGGCCAATCACCAAACCGCCCCAGGTTATCCAACTCGGCTTTTGATATCCGACTGAAACCAGTATCGCTATCGCGCGAGAACCAGTTAAGGCCCACATCCGAACTCGAAATCTTGCCGTTCGCAATTGCCGTCTGAACTGATCGGAGAACTAGGGAGCTATGAGTCTCCGCTACTACAATAACCCCGCGGCAAGCCGCATCAACCAGCAGTTCCCCCATCCCCACCTGCGCGCGAGGGTGGAGATGGATTTCCGGCTGCTCGACATATACAACCTGACCGGGCCGTGCCGCATGGAGTGCAACCAATACCGGAAGAGTTTGACTTACCCCGAAGCCGACATCGGCAATATTTACTAGATCCTGAGCACCCCCTGCTTGCGCATGCGGGAGACGCCCAACCCTCAATTCTACGCTCGCGTCATTGATCTTGCGCGCCTCCACTTTCCATGTCAACCCTAGCTTCTCCAGATCACTGGAAAGATGACGCAACTTCTCCCGCCCGGACGACCCCTTCGATTGCCAGTGAGCAATTACACTAGCAATGTAGTTTTCCATAGTCCCCGGAAATGAATCATCAACAGCAGAGCTCGCATATGTCCTCAACGGATTTCCCCGAAGACCTGGAACGTGAATCAACGACGTCAGGAAGTTTTGATACCGCTTGCTGATCGTCGATCCACCGATCGCGACTTGACCAACTCCTCGGTTTTGCTTCGTACGAAGCACGGGATCAATGAAGCATCGATCTCGACTTGCGCCAAATTCGAACCTCATTCTTGAATCAGAGTTTAAATTTTCTATCATCCCGAGAAACGGATGGTCGACAATCTTGAGGAGCGACTCCACCGCTGACGGCCTGCTACCCTCGTGGATGGCAGCAGATTTTCCATTCTTAGATATCGATGTTGAAACAATTTGCATTCCGCTTTCAACAGTCCACCGGTATCGATTTTCTACAGATTCCTTGCCAAATCCGATCCCAATCGACATCTCGCTTGCCAAACTGTCCCGTGTTCGGCCCCTGCTCAGAGTTTGCGCCCAGTCGGTCAACTGTACATTCGGGCCATAGGGCATGAGAGCACCCGGGTCAAATGACGCCTCCGCTGTCTGCTTAAGTATCAGAAATGGCTGCATGAAGCTGGACTTACCAGAGCTATTCGCTCCCGCAATCAAGGTAAGGGGAGACAACTCCATCTTTGTCCGGCCATTAATTGCCTTGTATCCAGAAACGGACAGCGAAGTTCGCTTTTCCACTTGGCCACGCGGCAAGCTCTTACCCATATTACTCACAACTAATTAACCACCGTCTCACTAGAGTTAGCGCGCTATTGGCGAATCGTATACCGGTAGGCTGCCGAACTTGGCTCTATAGGATCAAGGGCGCGCCGCCGGGCGGCGCGCCCGCTGCGGTCCGTAGCCCCTCGCCTGGGCGGCCGCCGCGATCCCGGCACGGCGGGCTCCCGCTCCGCTCCGCCCACCGGCCGGGCCGCGCGGCCGCCAGCGGTGCCGGACCCCAGCGCCGCCCGACAGCAGCACGCGTGACCCTCGTGCCAGAACCGGACAACCCACCCATGCGCAAACAGTCGCCGACCATCCTGGACCTGTTACGCACACGCATCGCCTGAGGCCACCCCGAAGCCTGATCGTGACAACGGTCGGTAGCACCGCGTCAAGGCGGGAAAGCGTGCCTTGACCCGGCCCTACCGACCGCGTGTGAGCTTCATATCGGGGTTGGGGGAAGTGTGGGCGGGTAAGATGCGGGCTGAGCGGGCGAGCGTCAGGCACCGTCAGAGAGCATGATCAACTCCCCGGTTTTCCCCCGGAAAACGATCGCGAACGACGAGAATCAGCGACCGAGCATGATCAGCCGCAGAGCGCGCTCGTGCAGGTGAGGACCGACATCGGCAGATGACGAGAAATAGCCGCTGACCTGGTCTTTGTCTCCGTAGGTTCTGGGTTCGAGCCCCAGGCGGCCCACCAAACTCCCACTACCTTGACCAACCCAAGCACCACAGCAAGCTCCAGGTGCGCCGCCGCGGCAGGCCCAATGGTCAAGCACCAACCCTGCATCCCAGAAGAGGGCGCGGCCTAGCTCGCCGCCTCGTCGTAAAACGCCGTATGCCGACGGACCTGCTCAGCCGCCGCATCGGCATCGCGGTCCCGCAAGGCTTTGACCAAGGCGCGGTGCGATTTCTGCGCCGAGGAAGCCAGCTTTGGCCAGGTGGCTGGGGCCAGCTCGCGTTTCACCAGGTGTTCGGTGACCGCGTCGCGCATCGAGCCCATCAGGTGCGCCAGTAGCGGGTTGCCGCTGGCGAGGGCGACGGCTACGTGGAATTTGCCGTCCAGGGCGAGGTACGTGTCGCTGTCCGAGACGGCGGCGTCCATTTGGTCCAGCAGTGCCTCGAGCCGGGCAAGTTGTTCGTCGGTGCGTTCGGTCGCCGCGACGCGTGCTGCTTCCTCTTCCAGCAGGTGGCGGGTGTGCAGCACGTCCTCGAGATCGAAATGCCCGAGAGCCATGTACAGCCGCATCAACCGGGAGATGGTGGGGCCGAGGTGGTCGCTGATCCTCGTGCCGCCGGACGCGCCGATGCCGGTGCGCACGGTGATGATGTCGAGTGCGTCCAGTACCCGGAGTGCTTCTCGCAGCGAGGGGCGGCTGACTTGCAGCGATTCGCTGAGCGCTCGTTCGCTCGGCAGCCGGTCGCCTGCTTGCAGCTTGCCGTCGTAGATGAGCTGTTCCAGCTGGTCCAGCACGCTTTCGAAGAGGCGCTGCTTTCCGACGGGAGCGAACAGTTCGCCTTCGTTCGCCGAGTCGGTCACGTCGGGGGTCCTTCCGCGGGCGGTGCTTGAACCGCCAGACTACTTGGCCAGACCAGCTGACCGCAGCTCAGTCCCGGCCCGCCTCGACGATCTTTTCGGCCAGCAGCTTCGGCCGGGTGTACATCACTTCGTGGCCGCCGGGCATTTGCACGAGCCGGAAGTATCCGAGCCGGTTGGACATTCGCGGATGCCAGCCCCATTCGCCTTGCAGCAGGCCGTTGTCCTCGGTGGCGTTGAGGTAGCTCTTCGGGATCGGCAGCTCGGCGAACTTGCTGAGGTCCACCGGCTCGGTGAACGGACGGAACGGTTGCGGGCGCAGGCGGTCGTAGACCTCGCGGGCCAGTTCGAGGGTCGCGTCGCCCATGAAACCGTCGCGCCAGATCTCGAAGGGCAGCAGCACGGTGCCGTCGCCGCGGTCCGCTGCGTTCGCGTGCAATGCCGGCGGGAAGAACGGCGGGACGTTGTCCAGGACTGTTTGGCCGTCGAGCAGCACGAACGCGCTCTGGAAGACGAGTCTGCGCACGCGGTCGGGCAGGGCCTCGGCGATTTTCGCGATCAGCACGCCGCCCCAGCTGTGCCCGAGGAGCACGAAATCGCGCAGGTCCCGGTCCAGGATGTAGTCGATGATCGGCCGGCACGCGTCGTCGGTGCTGACGTCGGGCGAGTCGCCGGGACGCAGGCCGCCAGCGGTCGGCGTGTGCACCTCGTGGCCCAGCGTCTCCAGTTCGGGCCGCACGCGGTCCCAGCTTTCGCCGTACTGCCAGGCTCCGTGGACGAGGACATAGGTGGTCATGGCGCTCTCCTCAGCGTCCGGTGTAGCGCGGTTTGCGTTTCTCGGCGAAGGCGGTGAGCCCTTCTTGCAGGTCCGCGGTGTGCAGGTGGGCGTACATCGCGACACGTTCGGCGCGCAGGCCTGCCTCCATCGACTGGTCGGCGGCCTCGTCGATCAGGTGCTTGGCCCCGGCGAGCACGAGCGGGCTCTTCTCCGCGACGAGTTCGGCGAGTTCCTGCGCTCGCTTGTCGAGCGAGTCGTCGTCGACGACCTCGTTGACCAGACCCCAGGAGAGGAAGTACTCGGCAGGGAAGAGCTGCCCGGTGAACGCGAGGTATTTCGCGCGGGCGGGCCCGACGGCGCGGGCGAGCCGCACCGCTCCCCCGGCGCCGGGCAGCAGGCCGAAGTTCGCGTGGGCGTCGCCGATGCGGACGCTGCTCGCCGCGATCACCAGGTCGCAGGCCATCGCGATCTCGAGCCCGCCGGCCGCTGTCACGCCGTTGAGCGCGGCGATCACCGGCTTCTCGATGCGCGGGAGGTGCTCCAGCGTCGCCGCGGCCTGCCGAAGGAATTCGTGGACGGTGTCCTGGCGCTCCGGGTTGAACGAGTTCAGGTCGCCGCCAGCGCAGAAGGCGCGTCCCGTACCGGTGATCACCAGCACTCGGACCTCGGGATCGTTCTCGAACCGGGTGAGCGCGTCGTCGAACTCGGCGACGAGTTCGGCGTTGAGCGCGTTGAGTGCTTCGGGCCGGTTCAGCCGGATCCAGCCGACCGGTCCGTCGACGCGAGTCAGCACAACCTGTTCGGTCACTGCGGGGTCTCCCTCGTTTGCCGGGTCGCGGTCAGCTCGTCGCGGCACCACGGGGTGGGGACGAACCGGCCGCCGTCGACCACGGTGACCGCGACGTGCCGTGCGGTCAGTCCGTGGTGGTCGGTCGCGGTGTAGCGGTATTCGCCTTGCGGCGTAATGACTTCGACTGCTTCGAGCGCGTCGCGCACTTGGCTCGGGTCCGCGCTGCCCGCCGCGGCTACTGCGGCCGCGAGCAGCTTCACCGCGGTGTAACCGTCCACTGTGTACAGAGACGGCGCGTATCCGTGCCGTGCTTCGAAAGCGTTCGCCAGCGCCACGGCCGCGTCGCGTACCGGCGACTCCGGCAGGTCTCGCGCCACGACACCCAGCGACGCCGCCGCGACGACCCCTTCGGCGGCTGGACCGGCGAGGTCCAGGAAACGCCGGTCGGAATTGCCATGGCTCATCAGCAATGGAAGGTCGCGCGGACGCTGCCGGACCAGCTCGACGGCTGGTGGGCCGGTCACCCAGGCCATCACGGCTTGTGCGCCGCTGCCGCGCACCCGCTCGAACAACGCGGCGAATTCCGTTGTGCCCATGGGGAATCGCTCGATGTGCGTCCACTCGACACCATGGCCGGGCGCGAGGTCGAGATGTTTGCCGAGGCCGGTCCGCGCGAAGACGCTGTTCTCGTCGCCGACGAGGGCGACCTTGGCCAGTCCGTGCGCCCGGCAGTAGCGGAGAAGCTGCTCGGCGACAGCGCTCGCGGTCGGCGGGGTCATGAACGCGAAGGGGCGAACCGGATCGACCTGGCTGTCGGCGGCCCCGGTGGACACATACGGCACTCGCACGGTCTCGGCCGCCGGAATGATCGCCAGGCTCGCATTGGAGAACGACGTGCCCACCACGCCCGCGACCGGAGCTTGCACCACCTCGGCGAAAGCTTTCACCGCGTGCGCGGGGCTGGTCCGGTCGTCGGCGACGACGAGTTCTACCGGTTGCCCGAGCAGTCCCCCGGCGGCGTTGAGTTCGTCGACAGCCAGACGCGCGCCCCGCTCGTTGTCGCATCCGCCCGGATTCGTGCCGGTGCGCGAAACCACCTGACCGAGAACCACCGGCATCCGCGATCTCCCTCACGTCATCGAATACTTCATCAGTTGGTCTGACCAAGTTACCATAGGATGGTTGCATCATGGAACGGCGAAGAAAAGGCGGTCCGATGACTCCCCTGACTGACGTGAACTACAGCGACCTGCTGGTCGAGGCATTGACGCGGTATCCGGACCGGACCGCGTTCGTGGCGGGCGACCGGCGCGTGAGCTACGCCGCGGCGGCCGACGGGGTCGGCCGGATCCTGCGGGTCTTCGCCGAACGCGGGCTGACCGCCGGGGACGGAATAGCCGTGCTCAGCGGCAACACTCCCGAAGTCTGGCTGGTCCAGGCGGCCGCGACCCTGCTCGGGCTGCACTACAGCGGCCTGCACCCGCTCGGCTCGGCCGAGGACCACGCCTACGTGTGCGAGGACGCCGGCGTCGACCTTCTCGTCGTCGACCCCGAGCACGCCGAGGCGGGCGCCGCGATCGTCGAGCGGTCTTCGCGCATCAAGCACACCCTGGTGCTCGGCGAATCGGAGCTCGCCGAAAACCTCCTCACATTGCTCGAAACCGCGCCAGGCACCACCCTGACGCGTCGCGCCGCCGGTCCGGAGGACGTGCCCTGGATCGCTTACACAGGCGGGACGACGGGGCGGCCGAAAGGCGTGAAGCTCCCCGACCGGGCACTCGTGCACACGGTGTCCACGGTCATCGCGTCGCTCGATCTTCCGAGCGTGCCGCGCTATCTCACGGTGGCGCCGTTGTCGCACGCCGGGGTGCTGCCGATCCTGCCGACGCTGCTGCGCGGCGGGACCGTGATCGTGCATCGCGGTTTCGACCCCGAGCACTGGCTGCGGACGGTGCAGGACGAGCGGGTCAACTGGAGTTTCTGCGTGCCGACCATGCTGTACAAGCTGCTCGATTCCGGCCATGCGGCGAAGTTCGACGTCAGTTCGCTCGAAACCTTGATGTACGGCGCTTCCCCGATGTCGCCGTCGCGGATCGCCGAGGCGCACGACGTGCTCGGGCCGGTGCTGCTGCAGGCCTACGGGCAGACCGAATGCGTCTCGTGGGCGACGGTGCTGCGCAAGGACGAGCATGTTCCCGAACTGCTCGACTCGTGCGGGCGAGCGGTGCTGGGCCAGCGCGTGGTGCTGCTCGATGACGAGGACCGGGCGGTGGCGCGCGGCGAGATCGGCGAAATCTGCGTGCGCGGGCGGGGGATCATGAGCGGCTACCACAACCGGCCCCAGGAGACCGAAGCCGCGTTGCGCAACGACTGGCTGCACACCGGCGATCTGGCCGTCCAGGACGACCGCGGGTTCTTCCGTATCGTGGAGCGCAAGAAGGACATGATCATCTCGGGCGGGTTCAACGTGTACTCGCGCGAGATCGAGGACGTGATCGCCGAGGATCCGGCTGTCGCCGCCGTCGCGGTGATCGGGGTGCCGCACGAGCGGTGGGGCGAGGCGGTCACCGCGGTGGTCGTTCCCCGTCCGGGATCCACTGTGGACGGTCCGGCGATCACGGAGAAGGTGCGCCAGCGCAAGGGGAAGCACCAGGCGCCGAAGTCGGTGGAGGTCGTCGCCGAGCTGCCGATGACCGCCATCGGAAAGGTCGACAAGAAGAAGCTGCGCGAGAGCTACTGGGACGGCACGGCCCGGCAGGTGCACTGACACCGGTGCGGGCGGCGGGATTTCCCGCCGCCCGCACGGATTCATTCGGTGAGATTCTCGAGCACTTCGCCGCGGGTCTCCCGGCCGAACAGGAGCACGACAGCGGCCGCGACGAGGAAACATAGCGCCAGCACCAGAAAAGTGCCGGTGAAGCCCCATGCGACCAGCACCGCGGGCACGACGAGCGGGCCGATCACCGAGCCGATTCGCCCGGCCGCGGACGCCGTGCCGGCACCGGTGGCGCGAGCGCCGGTCGAGAACAGTTCAGGCGTGTAGGCGTTGACCCCGGCGGTCATGGCGGCGAGGAAGACGTTCATCACGCAGCCGGCGACGAGCGCCCACGTCGAGCTCGAGGCCAGGCCGTACCAGAGCGCGGCCGCCGAGGTCAGCACGGCGGCTCCCGCGTAGACCGGCCGTCTGCCGAGGCGTTCGAGCAGGTAACAGGCGATCAACGTGCCGGGAATGCCCCACGCCAGCATGAACATCGTGGTGCCGATGGACTTCGCGACGCTCGCGCCGTGATCGACGAGGAGCTTGGCGATCCAGATGTTGATGCCGTACTGCGCCAGCAACTGGAAGAACCACATCGCCCACGCGGTCGCCGTGCGTCTGCGCTGCGCGCCGGTGAACAGGTCGCGCAGCGGCCCGTGGGCAGTGGGAGTTTTGAGCTCGACCGTCGCCGGCGGTGTCCCCGCCGGAGCGAGGGCTTCGAACCGGGCCAAGGTCGCGCGTGCATGGTCGATCCGGCCGCGCGCGACTTGCCAGCGAACCGACTCCGGTACGCCGCGGCGCACGACGAAGGCGAACATCGACAGCACGAACATCAGCACGAAGGCCAACCGCCAGTCGAGCACCAGTGTCGCGCCGCCAGCGATCAGGAAGGAGAGCACCACGAGGATCTGTGCCGAGCCGAGGTACGCGCCGCGCCGGCGGGCCGGCAGGTACTCCGAGATCAGCGCGACCGCGCAGGGCAGTTCGGCTCCCATCCCGATCCCGGTCAGGAACCGGCACGCCAGCAGGGATTCGTAGTTGAAGGCGAACGCGGTGAGCAGGCTCGCGAACCCCCACAACAGCATGCTCATGGTGAAGATCGGCCGTCGCCCGAAGCGGTCGGACAGCCAGCCCGCGCCTGCCGAACCGATGGCCATGCCGACGAATGCCAGGCTGGCCACGCTTCCGGTCTGCAGTGCGCTCAGGTGGAACTCGGCGCTGATCGGCGCGAGCACGAAGGTCAGGATCGCCACGTCGGCGGCGTCGACGAGGTAAGCGGTGGCCACGATGGCCACGATTCGCTTGTGCAGCTTGGTGAACGGCAGTCCTTCGAGGCGGGCGACCAGTGCCGCGCCGTCGGTTCTGCCGGTGGTGGAGGGGCGCATGGCAAGCTCCTTAGTTCGCGGCGAGAAGTGCGTCCATGCGGTCGTAGGAGGCCTTCAACCGGCCCATGCCCTCTTCGGCGACGCGGTCGCGCAGCTCGCGCGAGGCGAACTCGCACAGCAGCGTGACGGCGGTGCCCGCCCCGCTCTCGTCGAACAGGATCGTGATCAGGCTGTCCCCACCAGGCCAGCCTTTGGTGTAGCTGAACTTCCGCGGCGGCTCGATCTCGCGGTACTCGCCGCCGAACACGACCTCCGTGCCGTCCGGCCCCCGTTGCCCGAACCGCCACCGCCCGCCGGGCCGCAGATCGATCTCGGTGATGTGGTTGTCGTGCCCCTCGACGCCCCACCACCGGCTCACCTGCTCCGGTTCATGGTGGGCGGCCCACACCGCGGCCCGCGGCGCGCCGACCTCCCTGGTGACGACGATCGTCGTCTCCCCGCGCTTGCTGATCACAGCGTCACCCATGCTGGCTCCTTTGTCAGCTGGTCACTTGGTTTGACCAAGTATCCATCTCACGGCTACCGTGTCAACGACTCTTCGAAGGGAGCTCGACCCATGTCGGCCTACTGGGTGGCCCGTGCCACCGTCCGCGATCCCGAACCCATGACCGAGTACTCCGCGATCGTCGCCCGGCTGCGCGACCGCTACGGCTTCGAGCCGCTGTCCCGGGGAGTACGAGTGGAGCAACTCGAGGGCGAGCGACAGTTCCAGCAGCATTTCCTGCACCGCTTCCCCTCGATGGAGGCGGCACTGGCGATGTACAACTCAGCGGAGTACCAGCGCGCGGCCGAGTTCCGCCGCGCCGCGTGCGGCGACTGCGAACTAGTGCTCCTCGACGGCGGGGATTCCGTCGCCGGATAACGCGGGAACCCCGGGTCAGCGCGTCGCGGAGACGGAGCGTTCGATCTCCGAGACGGGCAGATCCCGTCCGGCAGGGCGGAGATACCGGGTGGCGAATTCCTCTGGCCCGGCTTGTTCTCGCTCGTGCCAGCCGTACTCGGCGAGGAAGGCGCCGACGCGGTCAGGGGCCATGCCGAAGCGCCAGAGTTGCCGTTTCTCCACGAACTCGCCGTAGGCGGCCTCGGCACCGTAAAGCGCGGTGCCGTCGAGGAAGTCTTTGCGGACATAGGTGAACACCAGATGGCTGCCCGCGGCTGCGGTGGCGAGGAAGTCGAATGTGCGGCGGACGCCGCCCTCGGTGAGGTACTGGGTGACCGCCTCCCAGATGAAGAAAGTCCGCCGGGCGGGGTAGCCGTGCCGCGCAAGGGTGTCCGCGAGGCTCTGGGTTTCGAAGTCGACCGGCACCAGGGTCACATTGGCGGGGACGCGGCCGAGCGCCTTGGTGAGGGCGGCCCGTTTGCGGTCGATGTTGACGGGCAGATCGACCTCGTAGACCGGGATCTTCGCGAGGGCGTGCAGACGGCAGGCGCGCGTGTCGAAGCCCGCGCCGAGGATGACCACTGCCTCGATCCCGCCGTCGTCGAGGGCTGCGCGGAGGACATCGTCGACATAGCGTTTGCGGCACAGCATGCTTGCCCACAGGCCGGGGATCTTCTTCTCGGTCGCGGCGATCATCGCTCGCCGGATCGGCCGGTATCTCGTCAGCGCGACGGCGAATCGCCCGCCGGCGGGCAGGAGCCGACGCGCCAACGGATCCTCGATCAAGGGCCGGGCTTCATGCTGGTCGGCGGCGACGATGACCATCGGCCCGAACGCGGTCCGGTCGGCTCCAGTGCTCATCAGGCGGCCTCAGGCAGGCTAGAAGATTCCTTTGTGGACGGACGGCGGCCAGGCTTCCCCGCGCACCACAGCCCACGATACGGGGTGCGGTGTCCCGCTCACCACGTTGAGTAAGAGAAAACGGTCGTCTCCAGGTGCACATGCATGTTCGGTCCGGGTCGAACCCGAGTCGGCGAACCCTGGCAGCCGCGCTGCGGATACAGGAAGTAGCCGTATGGGGAACCGTTGACCAGCGTCTGGAAACCGGGATCGCCCGGGACGACTGTGACGCAGGTGACCGGGTCCCCGGTCTGCGGAAAGTCGTACCGCGCGCTGACCGTTTCCAGCCCCCGGTAGAAACACAGCGCGTCGTCCGCACAGCGAGGCCCGTTGATGACCCGAGGCGGCCGAGGCACGATCATGTGCGAGGCCCTCGCCGGGCCAGTCGTCGGCGGGGCCGAGGTGGGCTGCGCCGTGGCCGACGAGACCGGTGCCGCCGAGGACGGGGGCGGCGGGCTTGGCGTCGGCGCGGGTGAACTGGACGACGTCGGCGGCAGCGGGGCAGCCTGCGCGATCGGCGACGCGGCCGGCTGTTCGTCCGCCGACCGCAGCCACCCCGCCCTGCTGATCGCCAGCCCCGCCCCAGCGGACGACAAGACGATCAGCACAGCCACGGCGGCCAGCAGTCCACGACGCGGCTTCCGCTTCCGCAGCGGGCACGGCGGCGTGGAGATCCGCAGGGAGCGGATGTCTCGTGCTTGCACCACGTGCCCGCTCGCGGAGCCGGAGACCGTGTTCGCGGCGGAGCCGCCGGGATCCGCCTCGTCAGCCCGGCCAGAATCAGGATCGCCCATGGTCACCACTCCCCTTGGAACCATTCGGACTCTTTCATTGCGCCAATCGGCGCAATCTAGTGACCCAAGGCTACCGCTTGATCATTATCGGTTTCCGGCAGGTTCGCCGGTCGGACTCGGTGCTATTTGCCGGAATGCCAATACGGCTGGCGGTCCGCATTCGGGTTTCCGGTCCGGAACAGGGTTTTCCGTATGCGCCCCATGGGCTTTTGGTTCCGCACTACTCGTTCAGGCCGAGAAACCGGTGTCCTGGAGAGCCTGGGAAGGAAGCTCCCCATACGCCGCCCGATAATGCGCAGTAAACGCACTGGGCCGCGTATACCCCCACCGCGCCGCGACTTGCGTAACAGTCGTCTCCCCCAGCGTGGCAGCCCTCAGCTCAGCCCGAGCATGGTCAAGGCGCACGCGCCGCAGATAGGCCATCGGCGTCGTATCAAGGTGCCGTCGAAACGCCAACTGCACCGCCCGCGCCGAGACGCCAGCTGCCTGCGCCAGTTCAGTGGCCGTGAGATCGCGCTCGGGATTGGCTTCGATGAACGCCACCGCGCGGCGCAGCGCTCGGGGATGCGCGTCGAGATCGGTCCCGGCACGTTCGTCCAGCGCAGTCGTGGGAAAAGCCGCGAGCACAGCAGCGGCGAGGTGCTGAGTAGCGGTGCTGACCAACAGCGGATGCTCGGCGATGTCGGGAGCGGCGAGGACCTGATCCCGCACGTAAGTGATGGCCCCACGAAGGTGCTGAGCGACGGCCGCGGACAGTGGGTTGTGGTCCAGCAGTTCTACGGGCTTTTCGACACCGGCGACGCGGGCCAGCACGTCAGGGTCGAGCATGGTGATGATGTAGCGCGCCCGGCAGATCCGGCCGGAGTACGGGCGGTCCGGCGGGGCGAAGGAGAACAGGTCTCCGGGGCCGAAGTCGGCCGGGTGGGGCCATCCGGCGGCCTGGTGGTCTTCAATGGTTCCGGTTTCGATGTCGCAGAGGCAGATCCGGCCCAGCGGACTGACGTCGTAGCTCATCTCGAAGTGCAGGTCGAGCTGGTCGGCGCTGACACTATCCGAGGCGACCCGGGTGATGTGGGCTCCCGCGTCGCGGCCGCCGCTGCCGATGCGCATCGGGGCGTAGGACTTGGAGAGGAATTCTTCGGTGCGCTCCAAGTCGTCGCTGTCGAAAACCACGGACATCCGCCGGTTTGTCCTCCGTCCCACGCTGGCAAATGCGGCCCCGCACAGGGCACGCATCGGTTACCCGCGTGGGCCGGGGATCAAACCGCAGGCGTCGTCGATGGTGGTGGCGAGGCGGAGCGTGGCGTCGACCCTGGTGACGCGCAGTGGGCGCAGCACGGCTCGGTTGCCGCCGGTGACCACGATCAGCTTCAGTTCACGGGCGGCCGCGGCGCGGTGGGTATCGAGCATCAGCGACATCCCGACGACGGCCATGAAGTCGAGGCCGGTGCAGTCCAGGACGATGTCACGGCCGGTCCGGAGCTGCTTGTCGAGTACGGCGGCGAGGTCGTCGGCGGTGGCCAGGTCCAGCGCGCCACTCAGCCGCACCAGTACGAGGGAGCCCACAGCTCCGCATCGGATCGCCAGGTCGCCGGGGCGCAGCGACCGTTCGGTCGTTTCAGACATCAGCGGGGTTCTCCCTGTCGTAGGTGTGGCCAACGCCGCGAAGGGAACGTTTCCCGCAGGCACCGCTGAACCTCCCGGCCTCCGGTCCGGAAGGAATTGGGGTTGTCTCCACCGTGCAGGGCTCGCTGGCGATGGTCTAGCCGCGTAACCGAACAGCTCGGCTATCCGGAAAACGAACCGTTCCGGCGCAGGCGGGCCGGATCGGTCCGGGCTATCGCTTCCGGAGCGGACAGTCGCCAGCCGCTTTCGTACGCCGCCGCGAAACGGGCCTCGCCCATGGCTAGCCGGCCGCGGCTGCTCAGGGTGCGTACTTGCAGGTCAGTCTGGTCGTGGGCGCCGCGCAGCCGGGCTGCCGCGCCGAGGATCACGGCACCGTCCTGGAACCGGTTGTACAGCTCGGCCAGGCCAGCGACCGTCACCGCGACGGTGGCCACGATCGGCAGGTCCTTGCTGTCGACCGCGGCCGCGTACGCCTGGTTCAGCGCGGTCTCGGCGCCGGGGCCGTCGCCGAGTTCCAGGCAGAGTTCGGCTCGTACCCCGCTGACCAGCGCCTGTCCGTGATCGCCGCCGAACGGGAGGTCGGCGGACAGCCCGGCCTCGGCCTCCTCGATCAGCTCGCGGGCCCGGGTCAGATCACCGGTTCGCAGGCGGAAGCTGGCCTCTCGCGCATCCAGCAGCACCACGGTCTCGGGCACGGTCGAGCGCAGCGTGCGGTCCCGGGTCACCTCGATCATCGCCGCGGCCTGGCCGGTTTCGCCCAGCCGGACGTGCAGGTCGATCAGGCGCAGGTCGATGAAGGTCTCGTCGCTGTGGTTGAGCGAGCCGAACTCCCTGGCCAGCCGTTTGGCCTCGGTCAGATCGGCCAGCGCGCCGGCCAGGTCGCCGTCGTATTGCCGCAGCAGGGCGCGCATCGGCAGGGCCATCGCGAGGCCCCAGCTGTCGCCCGCCTCGGTGAAACAGTCCAATGCGACGGCCACATCTTCACCGACCTCGGCTAAATGGCCGTCGTTTTCGGCTAGTTCGGCACGGGCGATCCGGGCCAATCCGGCCAGCCAGCGGTCCGGGCCGTCGGCTGTCCGCTGGATGAGCGGGGACGCGTCGGTTCCGGTGCGGGCGGCCAGTTCGACGGCGGTCAGCACTCCGAAGGCGGGCAGCTCCGGGTAGTTCAGCAGGCGGGAGACAGCCTCGTCCGCCGGGACGTCGGCGTCCAGCAGCAGCGCGGCCGCGGCGATGTCGTGGTTCACGCCCGGCTGGGCGGAGCGGGCGGCTTGGCCGAGCCAGTACGAGGATTCGGCGTGCCGGCCCAGCATGTGCCAGTACCAGGTCAGGTCGAGCGCGAGAGCGAGCCCGGCGTCCGACGTGTCGCAGAGGTGGCGCAGGGCAGCCAGCACGTTGTCGTATTCGGCGGTCACCAGGTGGAGCGCGTCGAGTTGCCTGGGACCGCGCAGAAGCGGGGCGTTGACGGCGGTCAGTTCGGCGAAGTATTCGGCGCTCAGGCTCCGTACGGCGGGCAGAATCCCTTGTTCGGCAAGGCATTCCAGCCCGTATTCGCGGATGGTCTCCAACATCCGGTACCGGCCGGGGACGAGTTGGAGCAGCGAGCGGTCGACGAGGTCGGCGAGCAGTTCCCGGGCTTGCTCGACGGGAAGAGCGCAGACCGCGGCGGCCGAGGCGGGGGTGACGCCGCCGGGCAGGACCGAGATCCGTTCCGCGACCGTCCGCGCGTCCTCGCTGAGCAGGTCCCAGCTCCAGGCGATCACGGCGCGCAGCGTGCGGTGTCTGGGGAAAGCCGTGCGGCTGCCGGTGGTGAGGAGGCGGAATCGGTCGGACAAGCCGGCCGCCAGGTCTGCCAAGGAAAGCGTCCGCAGGCGGGCCGCGGCCAGTTCCAGTGCCAGCGGCATGCCGTCCAGGCCGCGGACGATGCGCAGCACGTCGTCGAGATTGCGCTCATCCACCGTGAAACCGGGGCGCACGGCGGCTGCTCGCTCGCGAAACAGCCGCACGGACGCGGTGTCGCGGGCCTGCTCGACGGTCGCGTCCGGTTCGGGCAGCGGAAGCGGGCCGAGCGGGACCAGCGCCTCGCCGTCGATCGCGAGCGGCTCGCGGCTGGTGGCCAGGACCCGCAGACCGGCGCAGCGAGGCAGCAGCGCGGAAAGGAGGTGGGCTACGGCGTCGATCAGGTGCTCGCAGTTGTCCACCACCAGCAGGGTTTCCTTGCTGCCCAACTGATCCGCCAGCGCGTCCAGGTCGCCGACGGGTTTGGCCGAGGCCTCGAACAGCGCCGCGGCGCGGAGTCCGATCGCGGCCAGCATCGCGGCGGCGACCTTGGCCGGTTCGGCGACCGACGAGAGATCGATCAGCCAGCAGCCGTCGCGGTATTCCCGGCGGCGGGCGGCCTCCAGGGCGATCCGCGTCTTTCCGGCGCCGCCGGGGCCGAGCACGGTGACCAACCGGCCGGCGTCGAGCAAGGTGTCGATCCGGGACAGGTCGTCGACGCGGCCGACGAAGCTGGTCAGCGGCGCGGGCAAGGCGGCTGGTTTGGTCGCCTTGACTGGTTCGGCGCGCAGCAGGTTCAAGTGGCGTTCGCGCAGCGCGGTGCCCGGATCGGTACCGAGATCGTCGGCAAGGGCTTTCCGGATTTGTTCGTACTGGGCCAGGGCTTCCGCCTGACGGCCTTGCGCGGCGAGGGCGTCCATGAGCACTGCGGCAGCGCGTTCGTGGACAGGCTGGTCGGCGAGCAGGGCGGTCAGGCGGGCGATGGCGGAGTCGGGGCGGCCCTGGGAAAGCTCCGCTTCGGCAAGGTCGGTGACGGCTTCGATCGACAGGCGAGCCAACCTAGTCGCGGCGGCGGGATCGATCGCGGCGACCGCGGCGGGCTCGACGCCTGGACGGTCGCCCCACAACCGCACGGCTTCATCCAGAGAAGCCGCGCCGCCAGCGGTCGCGAGTTGTTCGAAGCGCAGTGCGTCCACGTCGGCGGGGTCGATGGTCAGCCGATAACCGCCTCCGACCTGCGTGACTTCGCTGGGCGAGCCGAGCGATCGGCGCAGCCGGGAGACCAGGGCTTGCAGGGCGTGCGCGGGGTCGGAGGGCAGGTCGGAGGCCCAGATCGCGTCGACCAGGGCGCTCTGCCCGACCGGACGTCCCCCGGCCAGCGCCAGCCGCGCGACCAGTCCCCGCAACCGGGCACCGGGCACCGCGAGGGCCTCGGCGCCCCGCGTCACCTGAAACGCCCCGAGCAGCGTGACTCGAAGCCGCGCGCTCCCGTCCATTCGACGATCTTCGCGCGAACACCGGTGGCAGCGCCACGTGCCCCCGCGTGAGCGCCGTGTGCGGGCGGTGTGAGCGGCGGTAGCCAAGGTGGCTTCAGCGAACGAGAACACAGGGGGTTTGCCATGTATGACGCAGTAGTCGTGGGTGCCGGGCCGGTCGGTCTGTTCCTGGCCTGCGAGCTCGGACTCGGCGGCAGTTCGGTCCTGGTGCTCGAACGGGAGCCCGAACCGGGTTCCCAGTGGCGGACGGCGCCGCTCGGCATGCGGGGACTGTCGGCCACGTCGATCGAGGCGTTCCACCGGCGCGGGATGTTGTCTCCGCTGATGGCGACATCGGACATCCACGCCCGGCCCAGCGAAGAGCGGCCGAGCGCAGCGGGCCACTTCGCCGGAATGATGCTCGATCCGGCGATGATCGACGTCGACGCACTGCCGTACTGGCTGCCCAACTCGCTGCCCGGCGGCATGATGACCAACCTCGACGCGATTGAAGCGGTGCTGTCCGAACGAGCGGCCAAGCTCGGCGTCGAAATCCGGCGCGGGGTCGAGGTTTCCGGCGTTGAGCAGCACGAAGACGGCGTGGTGGTGCGAGCGGGCGAGCAGGAGTACGCGGCGCGCTGGGGGGTCGGCTGCGACGGCGGGCGCAGTGTCGTGCGCGGGCTGGCGGGTTTCGAATTCGTCGGTACCGAACCGCAGTTCACCGGCTACACCATGCTCGTCGACCTCGCCGATCCCGAGAAGCTGAGCCCGGGATTCAGCCTGACTCCGAACGGGATGTACGTCCAGATGCCCACGCCGGGACACCTCGGCGTGCTGGACTTCGACCGCGGCGCGTTCGACCGCACACAGAAGCCGAGTCTCGAGCACCTGCAGGCCGTGTTGCGCCGGGTGTCCGGCACCGACGTCACGCTGACCGGCGTCCGTCTCGTTTCGACGTTCACCGATCGCGCGATGCAGACCACGACGTATCGGCGCGGCCGCGTGCTGCTCGCCGGCGACGCCGCGCACATCCACTCCCCGCTGGGCGGCCAGGGACTCAACACCGGTATCAGCGACGCCTTGAACCTCGGGTGGAAGCTCGCGGCGGTGATCCGCGCGGAGGCACCGGAAGCGCTTCTGGACAGCTACACCCGCGAACGCCATCCCGTCGGTGCCTGGGTGCTGGATTGGACGCGTGCGCAGGCGGCGGCGATGCGGCCGGACGCGCACGGTCAGGCAGTGCAGGGTGTGCTCCGCGACCTGCTCACCACTCGCGACGGCACGACCTATGTGTACGGGAAGATGTCTGGCGCGTCGCTCCGCTACGACCTCGGCGACGAGCATCCGCTGATCGGTCGTTACGCCCCGGATTTCCAGCTGGCAAACGGGATTCGCCTCGGGGACCTGATGCAGGACGGCGGTGGCGTCGTCCTCGACTTCACCGCTGACCAGCGTCTGCGCGAGGCAGCGGGCCAGTTGCATTACGCGGCCGGTGCGGCGCAGGAAGACTTCGGACTGGGCGCCGCACTCGTTCGTCCGGACGGCATCGTCGCATGGGCGGGAGACCGCGAATTTTCCCAGGAATCGTTCGCTCAGGCCAAAACTCAGTGGTTCGGTGCAAACTAAGAGCGGGCATACTGTTCACCGGCGATTCGATCACCGATTCCCAGCGAAACGAGCGAGTCGACCTGGACCCGAAAATCCAGGCAGTGCGCGAACATGCCCGCAAATACTACGCACATTTGCTCGCCGCGGACGGCATGTTCGCCGAAGCGTGGCTGCGCCTGGTCGCCTGACTATCGCCGAGTTCCTTGCTGTGCCTCGAGATTCGCCCGGTACGCAGATCGTTCCGGCTGGTCCGAGTGCAACGCGCGATCGTCTCGGACCAGCCGCCGGATGCGGTTGAGGACCGGCTCCGGGGTAACCCCCGCGGCCGCCGCGAGCAGGCCGACATAGCCAGGAACGGCGATTTCGCCGCGGCGGTTGCGCACCGAATCGACGACCGCGCTGGCGACGTCTTCCGGCTGCACCTTCGGGATCGGCCGCATGTCGAGGCCGGAGGCGAGTGCGGTGTCGACCGCCGAGGGCAGCACAGCGGTGAGGCTGACGCCCGCGTCCGCGAACTCCAAGCGGGTCGCGGCCGTCAGCCCCACCACGGCGAATTTGGTCGCGTTGTAGACGGCCAGTCCCTTGACCGGGAATTTGCCCGCCAGCGAAGCGACGTTGACGACGTGGCCGAAACCGCGTTCGACCATGCCGGGCAGCACCAGTTTCATCCCGTTGAGAACGCCGCCGAGGTTGACGTCGATCTGCAGCCGGTCGGTGGCGTCGGCGAGTTCGAGGAATCCGCCGTTCGGCATGAGGCCGGCGTTGTTCACCAGCACGTGCAACGGTCCGTGGGCCTTCTCGGCCGCGGCGACGAAGGACGCGAACGAGTCGCGGTCGGCGACGTCGAGACGGTGCGCGGTGCCGCCGACCAGCTCGGCGGTCTCCTCAGCGGCCGTCTGGTCGAGGTCGCCGATCGCGACGTGCGCGCCCTTGCTCGCGAACAACTTGGCGACCGCGCGGCCGATCCCGGCGCCTCCGCCGGTGATCGCGACCGACGCGCCGTCGAGGGCAATTTTCGGGTAGGTCATCGGATCGCTCCTTGGTCGATGGCGGCGCGCACGCGCGGCGGGGTCAGGGTGCGGCAGGCGCGGAGCACGTCGGCGCGGCGGCGCAGGTCCATGAAATTCGGGCCCATGACGTCGAGTTCGGCCTGGCCGGGTTCGATCCGGAGCACGCGGATTCCGGCGGCGCGGAGCTGCTTGACCTCTGCGTCAACACGCCGGGTCATCGCGCGCCGGGCGAGTCGTTCGACTCGCGCGAAGCCGCGGCCGGGCGCGCCGCCGGACGTGGACATCGGCGGGATCAGCACGACCTCCTCGACCCCGGCCGGGATGACGAGATCGGCGGACGTCGGCGAGACGGTGCCGCCGTCGACGTACGGGCGGCCGTTGACAGCGACCGGCGGGAACCAGCCCGGAATGGCCCAGGACGCGGCAATCGCGGTGCCGAGCTGGATCCGCCGCGAATCCCCGAACGCGACCCGTTCCCCCGTGCGGAGATCGGCTCCGACCAGCCAGGTCCGCGGGTGCTCGACCCAGCCTTCGGCATTGGCCAATGCGGCGCCGAGGTCGCGCAGCCATCCAGCGTCGCCACGTCCTCTCGGCAACGCTCCGGCCAGCCCGGCCAGCAGGTCCACCCGGCCGCGCAATGCCGCGGCGGTGAGTCCGAGACCAGGCCAAACCGGGGTCGGCAACGGCGGCAGCATGCCCGGATGCCGAGCGAGATGGTGCACGACGCGGTCGTCGGCGGGCTCGCCGTGCAGCGCGGCCATGATCTCGCCGACCCCGATGCCGGAGCCGAGGAACGCCGCCATCTCCGCGCCCGCCGAGGTGCCGACCAGGACGTCGGCTTCGCGCGCGTCCCATCCCAGCTGGGCCTCGACCGCAGCGAGGGCAACGGCGGTCCAGGCGAAGCCGAGCGTGCCGCCACATCCGAGCACCAGTGCGCGTTTGGTCATCGATCCACCTCTGCGGAATCGCGTGTCAGTGGCGGAACCGTATGTCATTTCTGCGGGCGGGGCAATACCGGTCAGACGAGGCCGGCGCTGCTGACGACCTTGTTGCGGCCGGTGTTCTTCGCGATGCACTTCCACGCCGAGCCGGGCGACGGATGACGAGCAGCGGCGGCAGGACCCAGAGAGCCAGCTCGGCCATGGTCGTCACGGCGAGCGCGGTCAGGACGCCGAGGCAGCGGGTCGCGGCTTCGAGTGCGAAGGCGAGAAGGTCACAGCCGTCCGCCCACCACTTGCCCGGCCAGCGCGTTTTACCTGACAGCTGTTTCGCCAGGCGATGAAGCTGACGCCGAAACAGCCCGACCGGGCAGGACTTGTCAGTGACTGAAGGGAGTCAACGGATCCCAGAGTTCCGCGCAGTGGTGCTGGCGCGGGATCTCCGTCGTGAGCTGGCTGTCGCCCGCTGCGTTGAGCGCCATCACCACCGGATTGTCCTTTGTGTACGGATCCCACTGCGGTGCACCGTCCACCGTGGGGTTTCCGGTGCGTGCGAAACCTGACCACTGGGTCAGCAGCTGGTCGGCGAGCGCCTGCTGGTTGGGCGTCAGCTGGACGCCGTTCGGGAACATCAGCAGCCATTCGGCGACGTGGTAGGCGCCGTTGGGTTTGGCAGGGTCGACGAAGAATTGCGGCGGGATATCCGTGTCGTCGACCTGGTAGGCGAAGACCGGGAGGCGCCGCGAGAGCCGTTCGTCGTTGATCAGTGCGGGGCAGACCGAGTTGGAGTCGGCGACGGCGGTCCGGTAGGCAAGGAACGGGGCCGGCGCGGGGTATCGTTTCAGCGGATAGGTCTTGCGGACCTCGTCGGCGTGCTTTCCGTACTGCTGCTTCATGAATTTGTCGTAATCGGCGGCGGTCTCAGCGAACGGCAGTTGAGTTTCGTCGCGATCGACGCCGTGCATCAGCGCTACGTGATTGACGTGTCCGGTGTCGAAAGCTTCGGCGGGCGACATCGGCAGCGTGACCCCGTCGACGATCGGTGCGACCGTGCCGTTGTCCGGGTTTCGCCCGTGATCGGCCTGTTTGAGCACAGCCGACGCGGACAGTGCGCGCAGACAAGCAGCGGTGGAACAACCCAGCGCCTTGGCGAATCGCTCGCCCTTGTGCCGCGCTTGTTTCTCGGTGGGCAATTGTGATTTGCAGTCCTGTGTTTGCCAGATGATGTCGGCGCCGAGCAGCGAGTTGTACTCTCCGCTTTGGCTGATCCCGCGCTGGAACAGCCCCGCCGAGCCCGGCGACGCGGTGTGGGCGCAAACGCTCGAACCGCCCGCGGAATCGCCGTAAATCGTGACGTTGTGCGGGTCGCCGCCGAACTTCGCGATGTTGCGTTGCACCCAACGGAGCGCGGCTTGCTGGTCCTGAAGACCGTAGTTCCCGGCGTGCGCACCGAAGGATTCATGCGCGAGGAAGCCGAAAATTCCGAGCCGGTAGTTGAACTCCACGCTGACGACGTGCCCCGCGGTCACGAGACGGCTCGCGTCCGTCGGCTTCCACAACAGGAATCCGCCGCCGTGGATATGCACCATCACCGGAAACGGACCGGGACCCGCGTTGGCCGGCGTGCGCACGGTCAGATTGAGGCAATCCTCGTTGTCCGACCCAGGACCAGTGCCGGGCGGCTGCGGACACTCGCTGCCCTCCGCGGTCGCGGCGAACGGCTCAGTCCAGTGCGCGGGCCGCTGCGGCGGCGCCCAGCGCAACTCGCCGACCGGCGGCGCACCATAGCGAATCCCTTGCCACGACTTGATCTCCGCGTTCGCGACCCCGCACACCGGGCCGTCGTCGGTGGTGACCGTCGTGTCCGGGGAACACGCTGGCGCGCCCACCTTGGCGGCCAGCGCCGCCGATCCGGCCACCGACATCACCACCCCGACGACAGCCGCCAGGACAGCGGGCACCTTCCCGTCGAATCTCATCCGTCCTCCTTCGCTCCCGCCTGGCCGGGGAGGCCGAACGAACGACGAGCAGCAACCACGCACGAACAGGCGGTTTACCGGCATGGGCTCGACCGATGACCGACTGCGGGCCATCGCCGCGGGAACGCGTCCCGGGTGCCTCCAGTCTGGCCGCCGCGCGAGGAGGCACAACCTCCGTTCGGGCGCGCGAAAGGTGTCAAATTCCCGGGGACGATGGTCTTTGTCAGGGATCAAGCCGCCCTGAGGAACTCCGCCTCGGCCACCGCGCGCAACTCCCGTACCAATTCGCGCACCGCAAGGGATTGCGCACCGGCGTAGGTGGCTACGTACCCGATTCGCCGAGTAGGCGGGTCGGAGATCGGGATAACGGCGACGCCCGGCGGAGTGGCGGCGAGGGTGAGTTTCGGCAGGATCGCCATGCCGATCCCTTGCGCCACCATGGAAAGGACCACGCCGTCGTCGGCGACCTCCATTTTCGCTGACGGCAACCAGTCCTGCCGGGCCCACCAGGATCGGGTGTAGGAGGAGCAGTTTTCCGGCCAGTCGAGCAGCGGCAGGCCGCGCGGATCGGGCTGATTGCCCGGGTTGACCAGGAAATACGGCTCCCGGAACAGTTCACCGGCGACCAATCCGGCGGGCGGGGTTTCGTCCTCGCCGAGGGTCGCGACGGCGACGTCCGCGCGTCCGTCGGCGACCTCGCCCGCGGTGCCGCGGCCCAGTTCGGGGACGATCAGCACCTGCGGGTGCAGGCCGGAATGCTTGGCGGTCAAGCGTTCCAGCGCCGCGGGCAAGAGATGTGCTGCGGCACTGCGGAAAGCGGCGATTCGCAGCGGACCGGCGAGGGATCCGGCGGCCGCACCCCGAGCTTCGGCGCGGAGAACGTCGAGTTGGCGCAGGATCAGCCGGGCGTGCACGAGTGCGCGGGCACCGGCCGCGGTGGGACGGGCGCCGGTTCGGCCGCGGTCGAAGAGGACGGCGCCGACCTTGCGTTCGCAGGTCCGGACTGCGTGCGAGACCGCGGACTGAGTCAGGCTCAGCTCGGCGGCAGCGGCGGTGAAGCTGCCGGTGCGCTCCACCGCGAGCAGCAGGCGCAACTCGCCCGGCGTGAGGTCGACAGCATCCATGCGGCCAGCCTAGCCGTAACCATGAGCAGGATTCATGGATTGGCGCGGTCCATCGATCCGGAGGTCTGCCCGAGCGGCTTCGGCGCACTTAAGTTGCTGGTCAGAGCCAACTAAGGAGATCACGTGTCCCTGACCGCCGTCCGCCAGGTCCGCCGCCCCGAGGGTGCGCCGAGCGCCGCCGACTTCGAGTTCGTCACCCAGCCGCTGCCGGACCTCGCCGACGGACAGGTGCTGGTCGAGAACCGCTACCTGTCCGTCGATCCGTACATGCGCGAGTTCATGGAATGGGGTGGCTGGGAACTCGGCGCGGGACTGGAGGGCCGCACGATCGGCGAGGTGGTCGAGTCGAAGGAGCCGAAGCTGCCGGTCGGCACGACGGTGTTCCATCGGCACGGCTGGGCAACCCACGCGGTCGTCACCACCGCCGATGTCCGGACGATCACGCCCGCGGATGGCGTTCCGCTGAGCGCCTACCTCGGCGTTCTTGGCGGGACCGGGCTCACCGCGTACGTCGGGCTCACTCGGATCGCGCAGGTCCGGCCCGGTGACGACGTGTTCATCTCCGCGGCGGCCGGTGCGGTGGGCAGCGCGGCCGGGCAGATCGCGCGACTGCTCGGCGCGGGACGGATCGTGGGCAGCGCCGGGTCAGCGGCGAAGGTCGAGCACCTGACTCGCGACCTCGGTTTCGACGCCGCCTTCAACTACCACGACGGTCCGGTCACCGATCTGCTCGCGAAAGCGGCTCCGGACGGAATCGACGTGTACTTCGACAACGTCGGCGGCGATCACCTGGCCGCCGCGATCGATGTCCTTCGCGAGCGCGGCCGGGTCGCCTGGTGCGGTTCAGTCGCGCAGTACAACAGCCTGCGCACACCGCCGAGCGCGCCGCGCAATCTGTTCGACGTGGTCGGGAAAAGCCTTCGGATCGAAGGGTTTCTGGTGCGCAATCACCTCGACGCGCGCGAAGAGTTCGAGGAGTTCCTGATCCCGCACGTCCGCAGCGGGCGGGTGCTCGTGAACGAGACTGTGGCAGAAGGGTTTTCCAGCATCGTGGACGCGTTCATCGGGATGCTGCGCGGGGCGAACGTCGGGAAAATGCTGGTCCGGATCTGACCGATGGGAGGGGGCTGAATGAGCCCCCTCCCGGGCCAGAATCTCAATCGCGCCAACGGTTGTTGAGGAAGGCGTCGTCGTCCTCGTCGTCTTCCACCGGACGCGGGCGGCGCGCCGGACGACGCGGCGCCTCGCTCCGCAGCGCGGGCTGATTCGGAGTCACCGCGAACGGGGACGCCGAACCGGGCTCGTTGCCGAACTCGTCGGAATCGAACGCCGAGGGCGGTTCGGTGCTCGGCCGGTCCGTGCTCCACCCGGACTTGGTCTTGCGCTTCCCCATCTCCCGCCGGTGCTGGACGTACCGTTCGGCCGCCTGCACCTGCTTGGTCATGTACTCCTGGGACTGCGCCTTGATCTCCTCGGCCTTCTGCTCGCGCAGTGCCCTGCGGTCGGCCTGCTCCCGGACCAGCGCGTCCAGTTCGGCCTTCATCGCGGCGGTTTCGCTCATGCGTGCCTCCTACCTGGTCCGGATGATCGGCGCGTCGTCGTCATCGTCGAGTGAACCAGTGATCCGGCTGGCAGGCTCCGCGAGGTTGTCGAAGACCGCGCCCTCCACGCGGTACGCCGCGCGCCGCTCGGTCTCGCCGCCTCCGCCACCGCCGCCGTGGCCGCCGCCCATCGCGCCCATGCCGGGCATCCCGGAGCCGCCGGACTGACCCGGTTGACCGGAGTGGTCACCCGCGGGCTGCGAGAACCCGCCGCCGGTGTGGGTGCCGGCTACGGGCGTGTTGTCGACGCCGACCATGGGCGCGCCGTGCAGCGGAGCACTCGGAGCGCCGGCGGGCACGCCCGGACCTCCGCTGTGCGACATCTCCGGACCGGGACCGCCCTCAATCGGATGCCCAGGAGCCCCGCTCGGTACGCCGTGGTGCAACGGCTGGGCCGGACCGCCCGCGTGGTGCCCTGGGGCGTCCGAACCCGAGGTCCCGGGGCCGCCTCCGGCCGGATCCCCTGCCGGGTGTCCGCCCAGCGGGTCGCCGGTGTGCGAGATCTCCGGACCCGGGCCGCCCTCGATCGGATGCCCGGGGTGGCTGCTGGGCGAGGCGCCGCCATGCCCGTTGCCGTCGGGTCCCTTGTGATCGCCGCCGGGACCGTCGCCCGCGTGCTGCCTGCCGGTGCCGTCGCCGGGCATCTCCGGACCGTGGTCGATCGGACGCGTGTGCTGCGGCTTGTCTTCCTCGCCGAGCGTGTACGTCGTCGGGTTGCCCTTGCCGTCGTCGACCGTGACGACAGTCGGCCCGTTCGGCCCGTCCGGACGCTCCGCGGTGATCTTCGTGTCGCCGTCGCGGAGGTGGATCTTTCCGTCCGGACCGGGGTGGTGGACCTGGTCGCCGTGCTGGCCGGCTCCGCCGTCGTGCGCGGACTTGTCGTCGGACCAGTCGATCTTGAAGTCCTTGACGTTCCCGGAGCCCTCGCCGATCTTGATGTCCATCTTGCCGTCGTGGTCCGGCTCGGACATTTCGAAGGTCTTGTCGCCCTGCTTGACCTTCAGGACATCGCGGCCGTCCTCGTCGGGCTTGCCGTCGTGGTTCTTGTCTTCACCCGGCTTGCCGTCGTGCCCCTTGCCGTCGTCGTCGGGCTTGCCGTCGTGATTCTTGTCCTCACCCGGCTTGCCGTCGTCGTCCGGCTTGCCGTCGTGGTTTTTGTCCTCGCCGGGCTTGCCGTCTTCGCCGCCGGGACCGCCGTCGGCGGGGTCGGTCTTGATCGGCGGGCCGTCCACCGGACCGCCGCCGCCGGAACCGCCGCCGCCCTTGTCGCCGGGGCTCTTGTCGTCGCCGGGAACCTTGTCGTCAGGGCCCTTCCCGTCCGGACCCTTCCCGTCTGGGCCTTTGCCGTCGCCGGTCGAACCGGGTTCGCCGCCGCCGGGTCCGCCGAGGGAGCCGCCGCCGTGGCTGCCCTGCGAGTCCTTCTTCAGCGCGTCCATCGCGGCCTCGGCCTTTTGCTTGGCCTCCGCCTGCGCCTTCTGCTTGGCCTCTTCCTCGGCCCGCTGCTTGGCCTCTTGCTCGGACTGGCCGTGGTCCCCGCCTCCGGAACCGCCGCCCGACGGGCCACCCGAACCCGACCCTCCGGAACCGGAACCGCCGGGATCGGTCTTGATCGGCGGGCCGTCCACCGGACCGCCGCCGCCAGTCCCGCCGCCGGGACCATCGCCCGAGCCGCCGCCGAGGGGGCCGCCACCAGGCGAATCCGACGGAACGTCGAGGTCGGGAACCTTCCCGCCGCCCCCGCCGGAACCACTGCCGGACCCGCCGCCCGAACCGGAACCGCCGCCGGTGCCGCCCCCAGTGCCGCCGCCGGAACCGCCGGGGTGGTCGCCCTGCGGCGTGTCCGAACCGGATCCGCCACCGGATCCGCCGCCATAACCGCCGCCGGGACCACCCTGGCCCCCGCCGTAGTTGCCGGAACCGCCCTGGCCACCGCCGTAGCCGCCGTTGCCGCCAGGCCCCTGACCGCCACCGCCAGGACCACCGCCGCCGGGCCCGCCAGGACCACCGGTGCCACCAGCCCCGCCGGCCCCGCCGTCCTTGGCGCCCTCGAACTTGTTCTTGATCTTGCCCATTTCCTTGTCAAGGGCGTCGTACGCCTTGTCGACGAGGTCCTTGGCGTCCTTGCAGGCCTTCTCGAACCCCTTGTAGATGGTGTCCCACATGTCGGGGTTGAACTGGTTCATGATCCACTGCTTGGCGAGGTCCTTGCCGTGGCTCTGGATCTCGTCGTCGTTGCAGCAGCCCTGGTCGTTGAGGGTGTCGACCAGGTTGGTGCCGAAGTTGTAGTCCATCCAGCCGGCGATCTGCGCCAGGTCGTCGACACTGCCGTGCTCGCCGTTGGCGACCGCGATGACCTTCTGCGCCATCGTGTAGTCGGCCTTGCCGACCTGGTCGCGGTACAGGGCGATGACCTGGTCGGCCTTCCCCTTGCACAGGTCGAACAGCGTCTTCGTGGTGTGCAGCGTCGCTTCGCTGGCGTGGCTGAGATCCTCGCCCAGCTTCGCGGCCTTCTTCTGGATGCTCTCGTTGTACCGGTCCGACGCCGCGTCGGCTCCCGCGCCGGTCCAGGTCCCGAAGAGGGTGCCCAGTTCGGTTCCGGTGTCGGTCAGCGTCGACTTCACGGTTTCCGAGCCGTGCTTGAAATGCATGGCGTCGTTGATGAAACCCTCGAAGCTGATCCCGCGCTGCTCGTCGAACGGACCGCGGATGTCCTTGTCGAGGTCGAGCTTGCGGGTGTTGCCCTTGCAGTCGTCGGGAAGCTTCTCGAGCAGCCCGCCGAAGGTCTCGAACACCCGCAGCGCGGCCGCCGCGGGGTCGAAGAGTTCATCGGAAGTCTTCGTGCCGGTGGCCGCGGCGTCCTTGCCCTCGCCGGGGGCGGGCGGCTGCTTCTTGTCGAGCTCGCCCTTGCCCTTGTCGACTTCCTTTTTCTTCTCGTCCTGGTTGTAGCTGGCCTGCTGGCCCTTCTGCCGGGCCTCTTCGTAGACCTGCTCGAGCGGCGGGGCGCCGCCCGGAGCCGCGAACGGGTCGTTCGGGATGGTGATGAACGTGCGCCCGTACGACTTGATGTACTTCGCGACGTCCTTGCCCTCGTCGCCCTCTGGATTCGGGTGTTCGTGGACCCACGCCCGAAGCAGGCCGTCCTTCAGCTCCGGCGGCACCGCCGAGTTGTCGAGGAGCTTCTTGACATCCGGCCACGTCTTCGGCTTGTTTTCGTCCGCCATCAGAGGATCCCGTCGACGCCGTTGCCGGTCTTGGTGATGGCGCCGGACTGGTTGTCCTCGTTCGTGCCGTAGGCAGACCCGGCGGTGCTGATGTTCGTGCCGAACGATTCGAGCGCCTTGCTGTAGCCGGAGAGCGCGCCCCACAGCTGTTTGGTTCCTTCGAGGTACTTGTCGGCGTGCGCCTGGTGCACCCGGCCGAACTTCTCCTTGGTCAGCTCGGAGGTTTCGAGGTCCGGATTGTCGTCAAGCAGCTTCTCCGCCAGGTCGCCGATCTTCTTCGACGCCTTCGACAACGCTTCGGTTGTCGCGGTGTACCCGCCCCCACCGCTCATTTCAGTGCTTCTCCTCAGCTCGGCAAGCTGTCAGTGCCTCCGCGAGCACAACCGCCACGGATTCCACGTCGGTAAACCGATCGAGCTCGTCCAGATCGATCGACACGTCGTAGTAGATCTCCAGCGCCGCGAGAAGCCGGATCCGGCCCTTCGAGTCGATGCCGAGCTCCTCCAGCGGAGCGTCGGGCACGACGAGGGCCGGGTCGAGCCGGAAGGTGTCGCTGACGACCTTCGTGACCTCGGCGCAGTGATCACCCACGGACGCCACCGTAACGCGCCTTGGCGGCGGAGCGGGCGACCTTTCCGCTGGAAGTGCGCGGAAGTCCGCCAGAAGGGACCAGGTGTACCGCACGGAGCGTGAGATCGTGCTCCCTCGACACCGCTCGCAGCACGGCCCTGGTCACGTCCTTGACCTCGGCTTCCGCTCCGCGAGCCCATTCCGCGACCACCATCGCGCCCTCGCCCTGTTCGTCGGCGACCCCGAACGCCGCGACCCGGTCACGCCGGATCGCCGGGTGTGCCTCGCCCGCCGCCGCCTCGAGGTCCTGCGGATGGAAGTTGCGGCCGTCGACGACGATCAGGTCCTTGAGCCTTCCGGTGACGTAGAGGTCGCCGCGGTGGAACACGCCGAGGTCGCCGGTGCGCAGCCAGCCGTCGAGCCCGTCGAGGACGCCGCCGAACGAGTCCGCGTCGCCGCGACCCCAGTAGCCGGACGCGACGTTCGGGCCGTGCACCCAGATCTCGCCGACCTCGCCTTCGGGCTGCTCGTGTCCGTCGTGGACGATCCGCACGAGCTGCCCGACCGGCCGTCCCACCGACATGACCGGCTGGCCATCCGGCGTTTCGACGGCGCGGCCCTGGGCAAGGGCTTCCCGGTCGAGCACCGCGCCGCGTGGGCCTTCCTCGCCCGCGCTCGCGACGTAAACCGTGGCCTCGGCCAGCCCGTACGACGGCCGATGCGCCTCGGCGCGGAACCCGCGCGGGCCGAACACCTCGTGGAACCGCTCGACCGTGCGCGGCCGGACCGGCTCGGCTCCGTTGAGCGCGACCCGGACGTCCGACAGGTCGAGGTCGTCCTCCGCGCCGACGTCAGCGGCCAGGTCGTAGGCGAAATTCGGGGCCGCGGTGAAGACGTCCGGATAGTCCGAAAGCTGGCGCAGCCACCGCTGCGGCCGGTGCACGAACTCCGCCGGCGACATGAACACCGACCGCCCGCCGACGTAAACCGGCAGGCACAGCAGCTGGATCAGGCCCATGTCGTGGAAGAACGGGATCCAGCCGGCACAGGTCGTCCGCTCGTCCGAGGCGTAGGCCTGGCTGGCCTGCCAGCAAGCCGCGACGATCGCCCGGTGCGGGATCACCGCGCCCGCCGGTTCGCGCGTCGATCCCGACGTGTACTGCAGGTAGGCGGGGCTTTCCGGATCTACGCGGACCGGGTCGGCGCCCGGTCCGGACAGTTCGTCGACCACCACGAGGTCGCCGGGATCGCTGAACTCGCGCACCTTCGCCGCGACGGCGGACGACGTCGCCCACACCCGCGCGCCGGAATCGGCGAGGACCCCGGAAAGCCGGTCGGACTGCGCGCGATTGCCGGGCAGCATCAGGGGAACGGCGACCATCCCGGCGGCGAGCGCACCGAAAAACGCCAGTGGATAAGCGAGTTCCTGTCCGGCGAGGATCGCGACGCGTTCGCCCGGTTCCGCGACCCGGCGCAATTCCCCGGCCACGATCCGGACCTTGGCGGCGAATTCCGTCCAGGTCAGGGTGTGCTCGACGCCGCGGTGGTGATCTTGGTGGGTGAACAGCGGCCGTTCGTCGTCCGCGCGGGCGAACAGCCGGTCCACGATCGAGTCGCGCATGACCTCGTCAGGCACGCTCGCAGACGTCCGGGACACGCAGCGCAACCTACTCGACTTCGCGACCGGCCCGCGAGCCCGGGCACGGAGAATTCACTCGCGTACCTTGGCGGCTCGGGATTCCAGATAGCGTCGCTCCGCGATACTCGCCGTCGCCTTCGCGGCCAGCCGGTAGTTCTCGTACGCGCCAGGCAGATCCCCGGCTTTCTCCAGCAAATGCGCCCGCACCGACAGCAGCCGGTGATGCCGCGCTATCCGTTCCTCACCGTCCAATGTGGACAACAGCGTGAGCCCGGCCCGCGGCCCCTCCGTTTCGGCGAGCGCGATCGCCCGGTTCAACGTCACCACCGGATTGGGCGCGATCCGTTCCAGGATCAGGTAAAGCGCGTGCACCTGCCGCCAGTTGGTCTCGTCCGCGGTGGCCGCGTCGGCATGCGTCGCGGCAATCGCCGCCTGCAGCTGATACGGGCCGAGCGCCGGACCGGCCAGCGACGCTTTCGCCAGCTCAGTGCCCTCCTCCAGCATCGCGCGATCCCACGTCGTGCGGTCCTGATCGGCCAGCGGAACCAGGTCGCCGGACGGCGTCGTTCGGGCCGTGCGGCGGGCATGGGTCAGCAGCATCAACGCGAGCAGACCGGTCACCTCGCTGTCGTCCGGCAGTCGCGCGTGCACCATCCTGGCCAGCCGAATCGCCTCGTGCGCCAGGTCTGCGCGGTGCAGATCGCTGCCCGACGACGCGGTGTAGCCCTCGTTGAAAATCAGGTAGAGCACCTGCAGCACGACGTTCAGCCGCTCCGGTTCCGCCGAACCCGGGAACGAGCTGCCCGCCGCCTTGATCCGCTGTTTGGCACGGCTGATCCGGGCAGCCATCGTGCCCTCCGGCACCAAAAACGCGCGGGCGATCTCAGCCGTCGTCAGACCGCCGACCGCGCGCAGGGTCAACGCGGTCTGCGACGCCGGGGTCAGCGCCGGATGGCAGCAGAGGAACAGCAAGAGCAGCGTGTCGTCGGTGTCGGGCACCTCGGGCGCGGCCTCGGCGGCGTTCGCCAGCTCGCGCTCGCGGCGCGCCTGGTCGCTGCGCAACTGGTCGACATAGCGCCGGGACGCGACCGTCGACAGCCAGCCGCGCGGATTGTTCGGCACGCCTTCGACCGGCCATTGCCGAGAAGCCGCGAGGACCGCCTCTTGCACGGCGTCCTCGCAGCCCTCGAACTGGCCGTACCGGCGCACCAGCACGCCAAGGACCTGCGGCACGAGCTCGCGCAGCAGGTCCTCGACGGAGGGGGCGGTCACGCGTCCAATTGTCCTTCCGAGAACATCACCTGGCGCACCTCGACGCCGAGCCCCTCGATCGCGGCGTCCGGGACCTGCGCGGCCAGCTCGATCGCCCGTTCCTTGCTCTCGACGTCGATCAGGTAGTAGCCGCCGAGGAACTCCTTGGACTCGAGAAACGGCCCGTCGGTCACCACCGGCTGCCCGTTGCGCACCGACACGACCGCGGCCTGCGACGGGTCAGCGAGCGCCTGTGCGGCGATCAGCTCGCCGGACTTCTTGGTCGACTCCATGAACGCGGTGACGCCGTTGCCGAGGGCTTCCTTCTCCTCGTCGGTCAGCGCGTCGAGAACGGACTGGTTGATGTGCAGGCTGATCAGGAACTTCATCGTCGTGCTCCTCGTGGTTTCGGGGTCTTTCGCGGAGTGGTCGGAGGCGCGGGCGGGTTCTGGACATGGACCTTATGTGACGCGCGTCACCATGATTCCGGGCGCACTATGAACGGCATGGAGACCGACGCCTGGGCCGCGCTGGCGAGTCCGTTCGTGGAAGGCGCGTACGCGACCGTCAAGGGCCGAGTCCGCACGTACGTCCTGCATCAGCAGCTCCTGACGCACCTGCCTCCGCCGCCGGCGACGGTACTCGACGTCGGCGGCGGGGCCGGACATCAGTCGTTTCCGTTGGCACGCCTGGGTTACGACGTCGTGCTGCTGGACTCGTCGGACGCGATGCTGTCGAAGGCGGAACAGCGCCTCGCTTCGGAATCAGCTGAGGTTCGCGAGCGCGTCCAGCTGGTGCGCAGCCGCGGCGAGGACGCGGTCGCGGCGGTCGCGGGCCAGAAATTCGACGCGGTGCTGTGCCACGGCGTGCTGATGTATGTGGACGATCCTGTGCCGATGATCGACGCGTTGTGCGCCTGCTCGGCACCGGGCGGGATCGTCTCGGTGATGGCGCTCAACGCCGAGACCTTGGCCGTCCTCCCCGCGCTGGAAGGGCGGTGGAGCGACGCGCTGACGGCGTTCGACGCGCAGGGCGAGCGAGGCGTCCTCGGCGTGGACACGCGCGCCGACACGGTCGCCGGGTTGTCGCAGCTGCTCATCGGACAGGGAGCCGAACCTCTTGCCTGGTACGGGGTTTGGCTGTTCGCCGACTGGATGGACCTGGATGTAGACGAGAGCCGGATCGGCGAGATCGCGGAGGTCGAACTGGAGGCCGCGCGACGAGATCCGTACCGGCGGCTCAGCCGCGTGTTCCATCTCGTCGCGCGGGCCTGATCTGTCCTATTTGGACGAGTCCCAGAACTCCGCGAGGACGCGCGCGCCCTGGACCGGGTCCTGCGTCATCCACCAGTGCCCGAGCCCCTCCAGCACCGCGACCTTCGCCCCGGCCCGCGCGGCCGCGCGGCGGCGTTGCTCGTCCGTGCCGACGAAGTGGTCCCCGGTCGCCAGCACGACGAGCCCCGGACGCTCGGCCGCGCGTTCGAGATCACGGCCGGCCTCCGCGAGCGCCGGCTGCGCCGCGGACCGGTAGAGCGGCAGCACCGCGCGGGCCATGTCGTCGTTCATTCCTTCGGCGACCTTGGCGGCCACCGCTTCGTGCATTCCGCCGCCGACCAGGCGCGCGGCCCGGGCTTCCACCGGCGCACCGAACATCGCCGCGACGGATTCCTCGCCGACGCCGGGTTGCTGCCACCCCTGGGCGAGGTCGTGCCAGACGTAGTCCTGGTCGAACGCGCCGGCCGCGTCGCTGACCCAGGTGCGCACCAATTCCGGACGGGCCATGACTGCGTTGACCACGTGCGCGCCGCCCCAGTCGTGGCCGACCAGGTCGACCGGTTCGGGGAACTTCTCCAGCTCGGCGATCAGCCAGTCGCGATACTCGACGGCCGTCGCGCCGAACCCCTCCGGCCACGGCGCGCCGAACCCGGGCGGCGACAGGCACACGGTCGGCCGATCGCCCAGCTCGGCAAGCAGGCGCTCCCACACCGCGGCGGTTTCCGGATTGCCGTGAACGAAAACTGCGGTCATCGGACTTCCTCCCTCTCGTCACTCCCACTCTACGCATACTTGCTTGTCAGCTGGCAAGTATGTTGTAGAGTTACTTCCCGTGACCACGCCCCGCCGCACTCAACAGCAACGCCGCGACCAGGCCTCGGCCGCTTTGCTGGAAGCCGCCGCCGAACTGGTCGTCGAGGAAGGCGTACGCGCCGTGACCTTGGCGCGCGTCGGCGAGCGGGCCGGATACAGCCGCGGCCTGGTCACCCACCACTTCGGCGGAAAACAGGCGTTGCTGGAACAACTCGCCCGCACCACGCAGACCGGTTTCGTCCCCGGTCTCGACACCCAGCCACCCGGCCTTGACCGGCTGCTGCGGCTGATCGACGGCTACCTCGCCCGGCTCAGCGAACCCGACGTGCTGAGCCGCGCTTTCCTCGTGCTGTGGGCGGAATCGATGACCGCACCGGAACTCGCCCCGATCTTCCGCGAACGCGACACCGCCTTCCGCGACGACCTGCGTCAGGAGATCGCCGCGGGTATCGCTGAAGGCACCATCCGCGCCGACATCGATCCGGAGCAGATCGCCGTCGCCATCGTCGGGCAACTCCGCGGCATCGCACTGCAATGCCTGCTCGACCCGGCCGCGGTGGAGCCGACCGAGCTGTGCCGCTGCGCCGTTGAAGTGTGGAAACGGGCACTGTCCTAGAGCTGCGTCGCGCCGCCAATTCCGTACCCGTGGTGCAGGTGGCGCCGAAGGCCAGGAACAACATCGCCGCCGCGACCTCCTCCGGCGCACCGAAGCGGGACATCGGATTGTCCGCGGCCATCTGGGCTTTCGTCGATCGCGAACAGGGATCGCCCTTGCCAGATCGTGGTCGCCGGCCGAGCAGGCGACGAGAACCCCTTGCTGCCGGACGTTCACCGGGCAGCGATCCGGCATTTTTCGGCTTGAACTGCGCATTCTTGGGTTTTATAGTAATTGCGTCTAGAGCATTAATGTCTAGTCGGCTTCCGCATTTCGGAGAACGTCACACAGACAGTGAGTGATCAGCTACTTTGTTAGCTGTCTGCATTTGATGACACCGAACATGGGGAGGGCTTCGCGTGTGGGAGGACGTCGAGTTCTCGATCTTTCATCCGTGGGAATCCCAGCCCCGCCAGGGCGGGTTCTCGCTGGATGTCGGCGCGGCGAAGGAGATCCTCCGGGACCTGCTGGAGTACCAGGACCGGCTTCTTTCCATGAAGCGCAAAGTCACCGCCCTGTGCGCGATGAAGCCGCCGTCGAAGGACCCGTCGACCACAGCGATGCACGTGGCGATGGTCGGCGACGGCAGCGGAAAGCTGGGCGCGTTCTCCTATGGAGGCGGGCACATCGACCTGCAATTGCGCTACGTCAAGGAGCTCGCCGACCGGATCCAGAAAGCACTCGCCGCGATCAACCAGAACGAACAGGGCCAGACCAAGTCCATCCAGAACGTCGACCCCGGCGCTCACTCCTCAGGAAAAATCGGATGAACCTGCGCACGACAGTCGCGGTGCTCGGCGTCGCCGTTCTCGCCGCCGGCTGCTCCACCCCCAAGGACGGCACCGCGACAACTTCGCCGCCGTCGACGCAGAGTCTGCCCTACGGCGGTGCACCCAAGGTCGAAAACCCGCTGCCGGACGACGTGCTCTCCGGCGATCCGTGCCAGGCGCTCACCCCGCAGCAGCTGACTGACCAGCTCGGTTCCGCGGTGCCGGGGAAGCCCGACACCTCCCCAGTCCGCGCCTGCGAATGGATCAGTCCCGGTACTCATGGATTCATCGGCCTGTCGTTCTTCGACAAGAACAACGACGGCCTCAGCAACGTCTACGTGAACGTCCGTCCGCAGATGAAGCGCTTCGATGCACTCCAGCCCATCCAAGGCTTCCCCGCCGTCGCCTACAGCACCCAGCCCGGCCCGAATTCCCCCACCTGTGACGTCAACGTCGGTGTCACCGACCGGCTGTCCTTCGCCGTCGAGGTCACCCCGGGTTCCAGCAAATATGGGAATGTCGATCCGTGCCCGCTCGCCGCGGATGTGGCCAACGACGTCATCACCACGTTGAAGCGGAAGTCCGGGCGGTGACATGAAATTCTGGGAGCCGATCAAGCAATATCTCGACCAGCACCAAGAACTGACGGTGCCGATCGAGGTCATCGTCGAGCAAGTGCAGGCGTCCGAACCCAGCGGCTGGGGCGAAGGCGCGACCATGGCGCGTGAACTGGCCACCGAGCAGGAAACGCTGAGCCAGGACCTCTCCGGAACGTTGACGAAGCTCGAATCCTCCTGGACCGGCCAAGGCGCGGATCTCGTCGCCGAACGGCTGCGTAAAGTGCGCGCCTCGGCGGTCGATGCGCAACAAGCCTTCGCGGCCAACGAAAACACGCACGCCACCGGCATCGCCATGCACGAAAACCTGCGGAATCAGCTGACGTCGATCCCGCCCGCGCCCACCGCCAGCCCGACGCCCGCGATCGGGCTGATGAACGCGGACGTCATGTCCAAGCTCATCGAGCACGACAGCGCGCAGCAGAAAAACCTTGACACGTACGAGAAATTCACCTCGGACAGCCAGGGCAACACCCAGCAGCTGAAGGTCGACTACGGCACGATCGGCGCTTACGACGGCGGCGACGTCACCATCCAGCAGCATCCCTCCACCGAGCCGAAGCCCCAGCCCGGACCGGCCGCTCCCGGCGATCAGCCTCACGCACCGGGCGGCGTCGGCACGACATTCAGTCCTGGAACTGCCCACACCAGCACTTCACCGCACAGCAGCTCAGCCGGGAACACACTGCCTGGCAGCGGAAACGACCACACCAGCACCTCCGGCTACACGCCGCCTGCCTCGGGTTCGGACGTGGACACCCCGTGGCGCGGCGGAACAAGAACCCCTCCGGTACCGGGCGCGGGGAACGAATTCGGTGTCACGCCCATCAGCGGACCCGGCGACGGACGTCTCGGCGGCATCTCAGAACGCCTCGGCGGTGGTTCCGGACGGCCTGGCAGCGGCTCCGGACGGTCCGGCGCCGAGGGCGGCCCCGGACGCCAAGGAGCCGGCAAACCCGGCGGCAGTTCGGGACGGCTGGGTGGTGAGGCAGGCCCGCGCTCCGGAGCGGGCGCGAGCGAAGGCGCGGCTTCCCGGGTCGCCGGGGAACGCGGTGCACCCGGCAGAAAGGGCCTGTCCGGCGCGGCGGCGCCCGGGGCCCAACGTGGCAAGAAAGAAGAAGACGAGGAGCATGAACGCAAGTACGTTCTTGATGTAGACCTCTTCGCCGACGAGGGCACCGCCGTCGACCCCGAAACCGGCATGCGTCCGACCCCGCCGACGCTCGGGGCGTAAGGACCGCTGCCACAGCGACCCGTCGGTCAGCCAGATCCCGGCAGCGGTCACCGGGAGCGACGACAGCCGCGGTCCCCGTGCCCCGGTTCCGCCTCGCCGCCGTCGACAAACACGTCCCGGCAAGCGGATTCCGCCTCGCTGCTGTCAACAAACACTTCCCCGCGAGCAGGTTCCACCCCGCAGCCATCAACAAACGCCGTCCCCACGACCCGGATCCACCCCGCAGCCATCAACAAACGCCGACCCCACGACCCGGATCCACCCCGCAGCCATCAACAAACGCCGACCCCACGACCCGGATCCACCCCGCAGCCATCAACAAACGCCGACCCCACGACCCGGATCGGCCCTGCGGCCGTCAGCAAATGCCGTATCCGCGACCCAGCCCGCCCGCGCCGCCAACAGACACCGACCCCACGGACCCGGTTCCGCCCCGCCGCGGTCAAGCGGCGAGGCGGAACTCCCCCTCGCGTGGCACTCCCCTCCCAGCAGCGCTTCCGCAGAAGCGCTGCCCCGACGGCTCGGCCCCTCGAACGTCACCCCTCCAGCGCCGTTCCCCAACGGACCCGCCTCATTCGGCCGCCCTCGCAGGGTGTTGGCCTCAGCCAGGATCCGCGCCCGGCTCAAGCGGCCATTCCTCCGAGGGCGTGACGCACCAGCATCCGTCCCCTCAAACGGATCTGCTGGAGCAACCGGTCATGCACCACCCGCGAAACGCCGCCCCTCCAACGACGCCCTCACAGACGGCCCCTCACCAACACTGCTCTCGAAACAGGGTTACCGCCCTCGACGGCTGCCCCCGACACAGCCGCCCTCCGGCAATCCTTCACACAGCTCGGCTTCCCGAGCGGCACGACCCCTCAGACGTGCCGCCCGCAAATACCGCGTTCACTCAGAAACGTCAGACCGCGTACGCCGCGGCCTTCCGCGCGAGCACCGCGTTCTTGCGCGCCCGAACGGCCCGGTTGGCCCCGGGCAGCCACTGCACCACGAGCACCGCCAGCAGGCTCAGCACCGCGATCACGTCGAAGGCGTTCAGCAAAGCCGGGTTCAGGTCGATCAGGTCACGCAGGCCGAGACCGATGCCGAAGACCGCGAACACCGTCAGCACCACCCGGGCCCAGTTGTGCGCGGCGAGCACCATCGCGGCCGACACCAGCGTCACCAGGCCGATGACCAGCCAGATCGCCGCGCGGCTGGTGAAAGACGGCATGGCGATTCCGGTCAGGTCGTCGACCGTGAGCAGGCCGCGCGAGGCCAGATCGTGGCCTTCGCTCTGCGGGTATTCCTGCACTGCGGGCCGGATCAGGCCCTCGCCCTGCACCAGCACCATCGCACCCCACAGCAGCCCGCTGAGCGCGCCGAGCAACCCCAGCCCCCCGCCGATGGTCAGGGTGCGGGAGCGTCGCGCGCCGGTGGAACTGTACGAACTCACTTCTGTCGAACTCCTTGGATCAGCATATCGAATCAAGCGTCACGGAGTTTCCCGCCGACCGCTTGCGCCGTCCACTGGTTCGGCGATATTATCTTCAGATTTTTTTAACTGGCCGCGAGATCAGGAACGCCGGGTTAGGCTCGCGGGCGTCCGCGAAGAGAATGAGAAGGCGAGTCCTGCCCGATGTCCGCACCCAGCCCGTTCCGGTCGCCGTCGTTCAACGTGCTCAGCAGGCTCCTGCGGTCGTCACCTGCACTGCTCGACACGACGTTCGACCAGTTGCGCACGCTGATCACGGTCGCGGAAACCGGAACCGCCCTCGCCGCGGCCCGTACGCTCGGCCGCGACCAATCCAGTGTGCAAAAACAACTCGACACTCTCAACCGCAATTTCTCGGAATTGTGCGGCGAACCATTGTTGCACCGCCAAGGGCGCGGTCGTGACGTCCTTTTTACCGACACCGGGCGCGCCGTCGCACAGCAAGCTCGCCGCACTCTCACCGAATGGCTGGACACCATTCACGAATGCCGGCGCGAACTCGGCGGAACGCTCACCGTCGGCGCGACTCGCTACACCCTCGGCAGCCTCGCGCACGCCGGCGATCTCGTGGCCGAGCAGTTCCGTGCCCGCGACATCGAGCTCAACGTGGTGCACGTGCGCACCAAAGACCTCATCGACCGGCTGCTGGCCAAGGACGTGGACCTGGTGTGCGGCAGCGTCGTCACGACCAGCGCGCTCGACTCGGTCGACGTGCTCGAATGGCGGCGCAGCGGACTCGGCATCGTGACCAATATGGACACTCCGAAGCCCGGGGAGTCCGTCGCCACCAGCCAATTGCCGACGCTTCCGCTCGTCGTGCCCAGCGGCGGCGTGATCAACGACTTTATGCGCGGCTGGTTCGGCTCCGACTACCGCAACCGGCTCGACATCGTAGCCGAGATCGACTCCGCGCAATACGGATTCGAACTGCTCCGTTCGGGTCTCATCCGCGGCTGCATGCTCGTCACCCAAGGACTCGGCGAGGCCGCGGGAGAAAACCGCCTGCACGCCGCCTCCGGATTGCGCACAATCGGCCTCGTCGACGACATCGAGCCGAAACTCGAACTGCTCGTCGGTGTGTTCGCCCGGCGCGGCGAACGATCCTCGTACCCGGACAGCCATCCGCTCAACCTGCTCTGGAACGCACTGCAGCAAGCAGGAGAGGCGTCCTGGCTCGAAGACGACCGCTGAACCGCACCGAAGCGCCGACCAGGCCCGAACCGCCGAGCCACACCGAGGAGCTGATCGGCACCGAACCACCGAGCCGCACCACACCGCGAGCAACGCCGAGCCCGAACCAGCTCCGAACCGCCTAGCCGCACCACACGCCGAACACCGCCGAGTCCGAATCAGCCTCGAACCGCTGTGCCGCACCACTCCGCGAACACCGCCGATCCCGGATCAACAGCGCACCGGGCAGCAGCACACCGGATCAGCAACGCCCTGAGCCAGCACCGAAGCAGGATCAGCCCGGGCCACAGCAACCGCCCTCAGCCGACCTCCTCGATCTCCACCCGGTCCGGATAAAACGCGACGTGCCCCTTGATCGGAGCCACCGCGTCGTACGGGTCCTCGTACACCCACACCGCGTTCTCGCCGTCCGGCACCGCGGCGAGGCTGTAGTAGGAAGCGTCGCCCTTGTACGGGCAGTGCGTGCGGTGCTCGGTGGGCGACAGCATCGCCAGGTCGACGTCCTCCAGCGGGATGTACTGCACCGGCGGATAGCTGGCCTCGCGCAGCACCTGCGCGCGGGTGGTGTCGGCGATGGTCTTCTCGCCTGCCTTGACCACCACCCGCGCGGGGTTGGGCTCAACGGTGATCGGGTGGTCCGGCCCCGGGATCAGCTTGTCGGGCATGGTTCTCCTCCTCCGCGCAACGGAAGCGGTGCGCACTCCCAACACTAGGCCGGACCACCGACAAAATCAGGCGTCGGCGAGGTCAGACGCCCGCGACCTGCGAGATCCAGCTGCGGTACCGCGTGATGTTGGTGTACGCGGTGCTGCTCTGCCGGTCGCTGGTCGACGCGACGCCGACCTGGCGTCCGGACGCGAACATCGGGCCGCCCGAGTCGCCGCCTGCGGTGATGCCGTCGCCGTAGGTCGCGCACACCGCGACGCCGCCTTCGTAGTCGCTGCACGACGGCGTCGTGACGCGCACGTTGGCCACCTTCAGGTACCGCGACTGGCAGTTGATCTCCGAACCGCATCGGCTCGTCGCGCCCCAGCCGTACACCTGCACCGTCTGCCCGGCGCGGACGTCGGTCGAGGTGCCCAGCGGCGAGTACGTCGCGTTCACCGAGCTGGACAGCCGGACGATGGCCAGGTCAGCCGCGCCCGGGTAGCGCGTGATCGCGGCACCGGTCGCCATCGTGCCGCCGCTGCTCTGGTCGAGGCTGCCGATACGGAAGGTGTAGGTCCCGCTGGAGGCGACGCAGTGCTTCGCGGTGAGGATGTACTGCGGCGCGATGATCGTGGCCGTGCAGTTCTGCTGCCCGTTCACGAACAGCCGCGCGGCCCACGGGGCGTTGGAGGCGTAACCGCCGCCGATGATCGCCGGGGTCGAGGTCGGCCCGCTCGAAGCGGCGGCCTGACCGGCGAATCCGGCTAGGCCAAGCGCGGTAGCGAGCACGAGCAAACAGGTGCGCAAACGCATGGTCTCTCGTTTCTGCGGCTTCGTCGCCGCGGTTCCGGTGGGGACGGGCCCTCGATCATCAAGCCCGCGCCCACGAACCAGAACCGGCGAAAGTAGCCGGGGACCACCTGTTCTTCTGCCGCCACCGCCGCTACGGACAGTTCCGCGTACTGTTCCTCGACCAGCGGCTCAAGCGACCCTGGTCCGGCGCAGCCAGTACAGGCCGATCACCGGAAGCACCAGCGGGATGAACAGGTACCCCTGTCCGTACACCGACCAGACCGTGGCGTCCGGGAACGCCTGCCGGTCGAAAATGCTCAGGGTGCCGACGGTCAGCACGCCCAGCAGCTCGACCGTGCACGCGGCGAGCGCGATCCGCCACCACGTCCGGCCGCCGCGGGCGAGCGCGATCGTGGCCAGGATGTAGACCAGCGCGGCGAAGGCCGACAGCACGTACGCCAGCGGCGCCTCGTGGAATTTCGTGCCGATCTGCACGCCCGCCCGCGACGTCGCGGCGAGCGCGAAGATGGCGTACACCGCGACCAGGATCCGGCCGGGGCCGGTGGCCGTCTTACGCGCTTGCTCCACTCCACACCTCGTTCAGTCGCAGCACCATCACCGGAATGGCCAGGCAGGCGATGCCGAGCACGACCGTGCTCGACCGGCTCTGCTCGGCGAGCGCCCACGCCGCGCCGACCGGCAGCACGACGAGGCAGCCGATCAGATAGGCCAGATAGGTCGCGAGGCTGCCCGGGTGGTGCCCGCCGACGAGCAGCACGATCCCGATCACGAGCTGGGCTACCAGCAGCGCCTCGATCACCGCGAGCGCGACGAGCAGCGGGGTGTCCGGGAGCTTCTTGCGCGCCGCCTGGACGAAACTCCACAGCGCGACGAGCGCGGCGCATCCAGCGACCGCTATCGCGAACCCGACGATCACCCGTTCCTCCTTCTGCCCGCCGGCCTCAACGTACCCGCCTCGCTTGCCGACCCGGACGGGCGAGGGGCCGACGGCGTGGCCGGGGCCACGTTCACCGGAACGGGTCGCTGGCATTCCGTCAATTCCCGAATGCCACGGAAATCCCGCTCGACCGGGCGACGGTAACTCACTCTCGGTTCGCCGGTGCCGGATTTATCCTCGCCCCGCCCGGGTCCGCCGAACGCTGAAATGGCGGATTGGCGCGACGCCGAAGCTGTGCGGGAATGGTTTCCGTCGCCGGAGAACCGGAGAAGCGCACACGCGGAAGGATCCACTTTTATGAACGTCCGGCACGAGGCATTCTGCCTCGCCGATCCGTGGTTCTTCGACCGCCGACGGGAAATATCCGCCGACGACCTGGTCGCGCCACCTTACGGTCCACAGTGGACAGAAGAGGAGCGCGACCATTGGCGCTACCTCCATCCATTCGACACTATATTGCCGGAACAAGGCTGGGCCGTAGAGATTTCCGCTGCCCCCGGCAACGCCGACCGAGTACTGGACCGCGTTCGCGAGTACTGCCGGAGCGCCCGGCTGCACCACCGGCACCTGCGTTCCCGTTCGATTTTCCTCGATCGCAATGCCGAATATCCGACCACCGGCGGAACCGGTGCGCTGGCCACTATTTATCCTCCGGACAATAGCGCGCTCGAGCGGATCCTCGACGATCTTTCCGAACTTCTCACCGGCGAGCCCGGACCGGATATCGACGGCGCGCTCCGCTGCGGAGAATGCCCGATTCACGTGCGTTACGGCGGATTCACGCCACTGTGGACCGAGCACGGCGGCGCCCGCGTACCCGCGCTGCGCAGGCCGAGCAGCGCTCTCGAACCCGCGCCGCCAGGCCCGGACTTCTCGGTGCCGAACTGGGTCCGGATTCCCGACTGCGTCGCGGAGTACACCGATGCGCCGCTGCCGCCGCACCGGGTCGCCGAGGTACTCCGCCAAGCCCACGGCACCGCCGTCTACCTGGCCGAACGCGGTGGCGAGCAGGTGCTCGTCGAAGAAGCCTGGCCCTACACCGGACTGGACAGCGACGGCGTCGACGCGGTCGCGCGACTGGAGCGCAAACACGACCTCCTCAAGCGGCTCGCCGGAATCCCCGGCATCCCGAAGACCCACGCCTACCTCGCCGGACAGCGGCACTACCTGGTGCGGGAGTACCGGCAGGGCCTGCCGCTGGACGTCTGGCTCACCCGGCATTACCCGCTCACCCGCCGCGACTGCCCCGAAGCCGACCTCGCCGCCTACCGCAAACAGGCGCTGTCCGTGCTGGCGCAAGTCGACCGGATCGTCTCCGAAGCCGCCGAACGCGGCGTCGTGCTCGAAAACCCGCACAACATCCTGGTCGACAGCTCCGGCACGGTGTCGCTGACCGGCTTCGACCGCGACGAGACCGCACTGCGGCTGCGCCTCTTCCTGCCGCTGGCCCCGCTTTACCACCTGGTTCCGGAACGCCTCCGCTGGGCCGCGGAGCTCACCGAACGCCGGTTCTCGCTGCCCGCCGGATACGCCGACAGCATCGCGCCGCACACCGAACCCGCGCACACCGAACTCGACGAACCACGTCCCGATTGGGCCCTGGTGCGCAAGCAGATCGCCGAAGCCCTGCTCGCCTGCGCGACCCCGGAGCGCGAGGATCGGCTGTTCCCCGGCGACATCGAGCAGTTCCGCGTCGGCGGCGCGACCTTCGGCACCGGAGCGGCGGGCGTGCTGCACTCGCTGCACGTCGCGGGCGTCGGCCGCTTCCCCGAGCACGAGCAGTGGCTGCTCGACGCGATCGAGGGGGAACAGCCCAGCCGCGCGGGTTTCTACGACGGCAGCCACGGAATCGCTTACGTGCTGGAGGAGTTCGGCTACCGGAAGGCCGCCGCCAATCTCCTCGCCGCCTCGCGCGCGCTGGTGGACCAGACCGTCGGCCACGATCTCGCGAGCGGGCTGGCCGGCATCGGCCTGACCCAGCTGCACTTCGCGGCGACCCGCGGCGACAACGAATTCGGCAGGCAGGCGCTGAACATCGGCATCCGGCTCGCCGAGGCATTGGACACCGCGGAACCGCCGGGAGCGACCGCGCAGGCCGGGCTGTTGTACGGCTGGTCCGGCCCGGCGCTGCTGTTCCTGCGGCTCTACGAACGCACCGGCGAACCGGCCTGGCTGTCGTTCGCCGACCAGGCGCTGGAACGCGATCTGGAGGAATGCGTCCCGGCGCTGGACGGCTCACTGCCGGTCCGCGACGGCAACCGCGGTTCGCGGCGCGGGGCGGGCATCGGCAGCGCCGGAATCCTGATCGTCACCGAACAGCTGGCGCGATACCGCTTCGACGCGAAGGCCGCCCGCAGCCTGCCCGCGCTGCGCGTCGCGTGCCGCGGGGAGTTCGCGCTCCATCCCGGCCTGCTGAACGGACGCTGCGGGCTTGCCGCCGGACTGGCCTTCAGCAGCACGCCGGACCGGCGCACGCAGGACGCGATCGACCGGCACCTGACGCGGCTTTCCTGGTACGCGGTCCCGTTCCGCGGCGGCCTTGCCTTCCCCGGCACTCGCCTGCTACGACTGTCCGCTGACGTCGCCACCGGCGGCGCCGGAGTCCTGCGCACCCTCGCCGCGCTTCAGGACGGCATCGAACTGCTCCCGTTCCTCGGCCCGACGCCGCGGATCAGCCATTAGTCCACTGTGGACAGTTACTGTCGACAAGTCAATTCGCCGACAGTTCCACCACGCGGAACCTTGACTGAGTGTCCGGACACTTTTTGAATCACTCATTCAGCCCAGCCCGTTGGTCCGAAATCCGCAGCCAGGGCCAGGGCCTCGGAAAACGCCGGGGAAACCCGCCGCTACGTTCGGTAACCGCCGTCAAGACGGCGTCCGGCTGCTCGTTCAGCGGCACCACGAGGCCCCCGTTCGTGATAGAAACCGGGGCTGTTCCGTTCGGTGGGCCTACGAAGGGTGTATCCGAGATTTCCGTGACGAGTACCACTCGCACCCACTGGCGTGTCCGCTTCCCCGGCCGTGTCCGCACTCTCGCCGAGGGTGACCCAGGAGTTCGTGAATCATCGTGGAGAACAAGGACGATCCCGGCAAGGCGTACGACAAGTCGATCCGGAAGAGGCTGACCCGGACGGTCCTGATCCCGAGCATCACCCTGCTCGTGCTGTGGGCGGTGCTGGCGACGGCCTTCTTCATCAACGGCTTGTACGTGCGGCTCGTCGCGGGCTCGGTGCGTGACGTTTCGATCCCCGCGCTCACCGCGCTGTCGTCGCTGCAGCAGGAACGCCAGCTCGCCCTGCAGTACCTCGACAGCCCCAGCTCCGGCCCGCAGCAACTGCAGCAACAAGAGCAGGACAGCGACGGCAAGCTGAAGGGCCTGCAAGAAGCCTTCGCCGCCACCATTTCCAGCGCGCCGGACGAGATCGCCACCAAGGTCACCGCGCTGAAGGCGCAGCTCGACCAGCTGCCGGTGCTGCGTTCGCAGGTCAACTTCCGCAGCATCAACCGCGCACAGGTGAACGCTTACTACAACGGCGTTCTCGACTCCGCGGCGACGCTGTTCGACACCCAGGCACGCATCGTCCCCGACGCGACCGCGGTGCAGGGCGCGATCTCGGCGACCTCGCTGTTCCGCGCGGGCGACCTGATGTCGCGCGAGACGTCGCTGGTGTCGGCCGCTTTCTCCGGCAACACCTTCGCGCCGGACGACTTCGTCCAGTTCTCCCAGCTGGTCGGCTACTACCGCACACAGCTGGCGCAGATCTCGCCGTTCCTCGAACCGGCCGTGCGCCAGCACTACCAGCAGCTTTCGACGAGCGACGCGTGGAAACGGCTCAACGCGGCCGAAGACTCGCTGATCAAGCACGGTCCGTGGACCAGCGGCGACCAGAACAACGTCCCGGTCTCGTCGGGCGACTGGCACGCGCTGACCGCACAGGTCGCCCAAGGTCTGAACCAGCTCACCATCGAACAGGCCGACCAGGTTTCCGCCGCCGCGATCGACTCCGGGAACGCGCAGCTGCGCAACGCGATCATCGGCAGCATCGTGGCCCTGCTCGCCTCGCTGGCCGCGATCATCGTCGCGGTCCGGGTGTCGCGCTCGCTGGTCGACCGGACCCTGATGACGCGCCTGGAGCGGCTGCGCAACGACTCGCTCGACCTGGCGCGCAACCGGCTCCCGAACATCGTCGGCAGGCTCAAGAGCGGCGATCCGGTCGACATCGAGGCCGAACTGCCGAAGCTGGACCACGGCCGGGACGAGATCGGCCAGGTGGCCGAGGCGTTCAACACCGCGCAGCTGACCGCGGTCAACGCGGCGGCGAGCGAGGCGAAAGCGCGCAGCGGTGTGCACAACGTGTTCCTCGGCATCGCCCACCGCAACCAGGTGCTGGTGCACCGGCAGCTGCAGATCTTGGACGAAATGGAAAGCCGCGAAGAGAACTCGACCCAGCTGGCTTCGCTGTTCCAGCTCGACCACCTCGCCGCACGCGCCCGGCGGACCACCGAGAACCTGATCATCCTCGGCGGCAAGCAGCCCGGCCGGCGCTGGCGCAAACCGGTTTCGCTGATGGAGGTGCTGCGCGCGGCCGTCTCGGAAACCGAGCAGTACTCGCGGGTGCAGGTCGAGCAGGTGCCGGACGTCGCGATCGTCGGCACCGCGGTCGCCGACACCATTCACCTCGTCGCCGAGCTGGTCGACAACGCGACGTCGTTCTCCCCGCCCGGTTCGCAGGTCGAGGTGACCAGCCGGATGGTCGCGCGCGGCGTCGTGGTCGACGTGTCCGACCAGGGGCTCGGCATGAAGGAAGGCGTGCGCGAGTGGGCTAACGCGATGATGGCCGACGCGCCGGAATTCGACGCGATGGCATTGCGCGCGGACTCCAGCCTCGGCCTGTTCGTGGTCGCGCGGCTGGCTTCGCGGCTGGGCATCACGGTCACCTTCGACCCGTCGCGGTACGGCGGCACCCGGGCGACCGTGCTGATCCCGTCGAACCACCTGGCCGACGCGAACGCGCCCGAACCCGCGGACGAGGCCCCGGCGCTCGCCCAGGTCGGCGCGCCCGCGCAGGAAAGCGCGGCCGCACCGCGACCGGCTCCGGAAGCACCGCAGCCGACGCCGCGGCCGTATCCCGCTCGTCCGCTTCCGACGCCGAGTCCGCGGGCCGCGGAGCCGTATCCCCCGTCCGCGGGCCAGATCCCGGACGTCCCGGCCGCGCCGCGCGCCGCGGAGCCCGACCTCAGCAGGCTGCAGGGCGACGACCGGCCCCGGCTCCCGCGCAGGCAGCCGCAGCAGAACCTCGTCGCCCAGCTGCACGACGATCCGGACGCCGCCGCCGAGGCGGACGTGACCAACGCGGGCGAGACCACCGCGCGGACGCTGATGGCGTTCCACAAGGGCACCCGCCGGGCGCGAGGCGGGCAAAATGACTCATAACGACCGAACACCTCACCACACCGAAAGTCAGGGTCTGTCCGCATGAACGAGTACGGGAATTCCACCCCTGATCTCAACTGGCTGCTCGACGACGTCGTCAACCGCGTCGTCGGCGCGCAGAACGCCATCGTGCTGTCCGCCGACGGCCTGCTGCTCGGCAAGTCGTCCGGGATGAGCAAGGACGACTCGGACCAGCTCTCGGCCATCGCGTCGAGCCTGCAGAGCCTCGCCAAAGGGGTGAGCAGGCAGTTCAACCGCGGGCCGGTGCTGCAGAACATGATCGAGATGGAACGCGGGTACCTCTTCGTCTCGGCCGCGGGGCAGGGCGCGTGCCTCGCCGTGCTCGCCGGTGCGGACATCGATGTCGAAATGATCGCGTACGAGATGAACCGGCTGGTCAAGCGCGTCGGCGACTACCTGGCGTCGGCGCCGCGCGAGGCCGCGAACCTGCTGCGGGAGGCGACATGAGCGACGACGGCTGGTACGACGAGGCCGCCGGACCCCTGGTCCGGCCGTACACGATCACCAGCGGACGGACCCCGTCCGAACACCAGCTCGACCTTTCCACCCAGGTGATGACCCTGCAGCAGGGATCGGACCCGGTCGGGCTCGGCCCGGAGCACCTGGCGATCACGCAACTGTGCCGCAGACCCTTGTCGGTGGCCGAGATCGCGGTGTACGTGAAGCTGCCGCTCGGCGTCGTGCGCGTGCTGTGCGGGGATCTGATCGACCGCGGTCTCGTCATCACCCGCGCCCCGTCCCGTCAGCCGGCCCAGGTGCCGGACCACGAAACACTCCAGGCGGTTCTCGATGGCCTCATCAAGCTCTGAAGACGCCGCGGCGTCGGTGCCGACCCCGGTCAAGATCATCGTCGCGGGCGGGTTCGGCGCCGGGAAGACCACCATGGTCGCCTCGGTCAGCGAAATCCCGCCGCTGTCCACCGAGGAGGTGCTCACCGAGGCGAGCACCGGCGTCGACGACCTTTCCGGCGTGGAGCACAAGAAGACCACCACGGTCGCGCTCGACTTCGGCCGCATCACCATCTCGCCGCGGCACGTGCTGTACCTGTTCGGCACCCCTGGCCAGGAACGGTTCTGGTTCATGTGGGACGACCTGGCGCGCGGTGCGATCGGCACCGTGGTGCTGGTCGACACTCGCAGGCTCGAGACCAGCTTCGCGGCGGTCGATTTCTTCGAGCGGCGGAAGATCCCGTTCATCGTGGCGGTGAACTGCTTCGACAACGCGCCGCGCTACACCGCCGACGAGATCCGCGAGGCGCTCGTGGTGCCCGACGGCGTGCCGATCGTGATGTGCGACGCGCGGCAGCGGGATTCGAGCAAGATCGCGCTGATCCGGCTGGTGAAGCACGCGATGACGGTGGTTCCGCAACCCGCCTGAGCCGGGTTTCCAGACCAGCGAGGGGGTTCCCGGCGCGGGGAGCCCCCTCGTTCGCTTTGCGCTGTCCTTGATGGACCCTCAGTGGACGGGTGCCATCCGGAGATTGAAGTGCCGCAGGATCTTCGGCGCTTCCACGATCCGGTAGCCGGGCACCCGCTCCGGGTTTTTCGCGATGTCGCCGAGGATTTCGGCCACGTAGTCGTAGTGCCCCTGGCTGTACACCCGCCGCGGCAGCGCCATCCGGACCAGTTCGAACGGGGCCGGGGTGATCAGCTCGTTCTGCTCGTCGAGCGTGCCGAGGTAGAGCGAACCAAGTTCCACGCAACGGATTCCGCCCGCCAGGTACAGCTCGCAGGCCAGCGAGTGGCCAGGGAACCGCGAGGCGGACAGATGCGGCAGCAGGCGGCCGGCGTTGAGGTAGAGCGCGTGGATGCCCGGCGGCTGCACGATGTCCACCCCGGCCTCGTTGGCCTGCTTCGCGAGCCGGGCCGCCTCGCCGGCGCGTGCGGCGAGGTAATGCGGGTCGACGACTTCCTGAAGCCCCTTGGCGACGCGGTCGAGGTCGTGTGCCGCGAGCCCGCCGTACGTGCGGAAGCCCTCGGTGGCGATCAGGTTGGTTTCGCAGGTCTGGGCGAGTTCCGGGTCGGTCAGGCCGATGAACGCGCCCATCGGCGAGATGCCGTCCTTCTTCAGGCTCGCGACACATCCGTCGACCAGGCCGAAAGCCTCTCGGGCGACCTCGCGCGGCGTCTTGTCCGCGTAGCCCGGCTCGCGCTGAATGACCAGCCACGCGTTCTCCGCGAACCGTGCGGCGTCAAGGAAAACCGGCACCCCGTGCGTACGCGCGAGCTTCGCCGCCGCGGCCAGATTCGCCATCGAGACCGGCTGTCCGCCGCCGCCGTTGTTGGTGATGGTGAGCAGCACCTGGCCGACGCGGGGGCCCTCCGGGCCGGTGAGCAGGCGTTCGAGGGCGTCGAGGTCGATGTTGCCCTTGAACGGTTCGAGGCTGTCGAGGTCGCCGAACTCCGCGCAGGGCAGGTCGATCGCCTCGGCGCCGAGCAGTTCGACGTTCGCGCGGGTGGTGTCGAAATGCGTGTTGCTGACCGAGATCCGGCCGCTTTCCAGCACGCTGGAGAACAGCACGCGCTCGGCCGCGCGGCCCTGGTGCACCGGCAGGAGGTGCGGGTAGCCGGTGAGCTCGCGCAGCGCGTCGCGGAAGCGGTAGAACGAGTCCGACCCGGCGTACGAGCGGTCCGCGGCGGCCGCGGCGGCCTCCTGCGCGGTAGAGACCGCGCCGGTGCCGGAGTCGGTGAGCAGGTCGATGCTGACCTTGTTCGCCGGCAGGTTGAACGCGTTGTAGCCCGCCGCGGCGAGTGCTTGTTCCCGCTCGGCACGCGTAGTGACCGGAATTTCGGCGACGACTTGGGAGCGGTACGGCGGGAAGGTCCGCATCAGGGTTTTTCCTCCAGTTGTGGGTGACAGCCGAAAACTACCGCGTCAGGTCATCCGGCCGAGCACCGGCCGTTTTCTCGGCGGTGCTACCGCATACGCTTCGGAGGACAGGTAGACCGTGATTCCGGAACCGAACTCGCCCATTCTCAGCGATACGTGCGCGATCAGTCCGACGCCGTCGCGCAGCGGCCTTTCCGAAACCGCTGCCAGCGCTTTGTCCAGTTGTGTCGGGTCGAAGTCGTACTGCGCGAGAATGGCGTGCACGCGGGCGCGGGCCACCTCGTCGTCGGGCACGTAACTCCGAATAGGAAGATAAAGACTGTAGTTTCCCGGAGTGCCGCCCATGCCCTCGACAAATGAATAACTGGAAACCAGCGGGCGACCTTCGAACGGACCTTTTCCGCCGCCGAGCACGGCGAGGAACTCCCGGATCAGCATCGGGTCCGTGCCCGGCACCAGCTCCGCCGCGCGCACCGCGTCCTCGGCCTCGGCGGCACCGTGCGAGACGTAGACCTTGACCCGGGACAGCGGGTCGTCGTCGAGGTCGAGCGCGAAGAAGGTGAAGTTGTCGCGCTCGCCGCGGCGCAGCGCGTGCTCGACCACCGGGTCGAACGCCTCGCCGAGATTCAGTCGCCGGAACCCTTCGCTGACCAGGGAATCGGCCATGGTCGGCCCACTGATCTGCGGATTCAGGTACACCTTGATCTTCGGCGCGGAACCGTTGCGGAAGATCAACGAGTACCACAGCGTGAACGGCCCGCGGCGCTCCTCGTGCGGGAGGAAGAGGTCGGCGACCGCGTCGAGCCGGTCGGTGACCAGGCCGTACTCGCCGGCCACCTGAGCGAGGAACCCGCGCGGGTCCGGGGCCCCGACGGTCTCGCCGAGAACCCGTACCACACATTCGCCATTGGCGTCGAATGCGACCGAGAATTCAACGGGCGTAGTGTCGTCCGCCACATTGCACGGGAACTGCGCCGGAGCGTCGACGGTCATTTCCCCGGACTCGCCGAGCAACAACCGGAGAAGATCCAGGTGACGGCGTTCTTCGGGATCAAATCCCACTGCCCGGCACAGCCGGTCGAGTTGACCACCGGCGTGGCTGTACATCGACAACTCGACCATCGGCACACTCGCTCCGACCATGGCGCTGTATTCACCGTTTCATTCGTGCGTTCGGCCCCGCGAAGCATCCGCTGTTCGGCGGAGCGGGCGTTCACGGGCCGCCGAGAAGATTAATCCCCGGAATGCCGATCACGATACCTCTGACGGAGCGACAACACCGTCCGGAAACCGTGCCTGAGTGTGCTGATCAACACCGGAATTCACCTGAATTCCGCATCGACAGGAACGGATTCTGCAGCTACCCGCCCCTGCCATGTGGTCTAGCCCACTGCTGCGCGCGGCCGGTGTCCCGTGCACCCGATGCCGTGCCTCGGCGCCGAAAATTGTCGGTGGCGGGTGAGACGCTCGTCTCATGAGCCAGATCCCGAAGCATCTGTCCAAGGTCGCCGAGAGCGACCGCCCGCCGATTCCCCGCGTCGCCGACGAACGCGAGACCCTGCTCGCTTACCTGGAGTGGCACCGGGAAACCCTCGCGCTGAAGTGTGCGGGGTTGAGCCAGGAAGCCGCGTCGACACGCGCGGTGCCACCGTCCACAATGTCGCTCCACGGCCTGGTCAGGCACCTGGCGAGCGTCGAACGATGGTGGTTCCGCATCCAGTTCGCCGGCGAGGACGTCCCGCTGCTGCACTACTCGGACGACGACCCGGACCAGGACTTCGACCGCCTGGACGGGGATTTCGGCGAGGCACTGGCTTTGTGGCGCGCGGAGTGCGACCGGAGCCGGGAGATCGTCGCGGCAGCGGCTTCGCTGGACGCGCAGGGGGTTGGGAAGACCACGGGAGAGCCGTTCTCGCTGCGGTGGATGCTGCTGTCGATGATCGCGGAGTATGCCCGGCACAACGGGCATGCGGATTTGCTGCGGGAGGTGACGGACGGGGCTACTGGACGGTGAGGGTGCTGCTTGGTGTTTCGGCCGCGGGCTTGAACGGAGGGTGATGCGGTGGCTAGTGGTGACTGGCGGCGGCTGCGTCCGGTGAGGAGTGAGGCGATGGCATGGGCTGGGCTCGAGTACTGAGTGGCGATCTGGCTAGATGAAGGCTTGCTCGCGGGAGATCGGCGACCGTTCCGATCGTGCATTTGCTGACAGCTTTGGCTGAGTCGTGCTTGCGGCATCCGGCTGCCCGAGCGCCGCCAGTTGCGGCTGGGTCGCGCCGTTCGCATCTGGCCGTTCGCACATCACCAGCTGCGGCTGGGGCGCGCCGCCGTCGCCCAGCCGTTCGCGCAGCCAGCTGCGGACGAGTCGCGCTGCCTGCATCCAGCCGCCTGTGCACTGCGGGCAGTCAGCAGCATCGGCATCGGAGCTGGCCAGCGAAGCTCGCGCCCCGGTCAACCCACCGTCACCGGGTTGCGAGCGGTCGCGGCCGTCCGAAAAGCACCCGCCGTGCGATGCTGGACGACATGACCGCCGATCCTGACTCCGGCCTGCTCTCCCCGGTGCGCGCCGGAACCCCGGCCGAAGCGGTGACCGGTGACCGGGCGTTCGCCGCCGCCATGCTGAACGCGGAGGCCGCACTCGCACGCGCGCAGGCTCGGCTCGGCACCGTCCCGTCCGAGGCAGCCGAGCGCATCACCGCGGCCGCTCGGGTGTTGGGCGAGGGAGAACTCGACGTCGTCCAGCTGGCCCGCGACGCGCGCGCGACCGGGAACCCGGTGGTCAGCCTCGTAGGCACGCTGTCGGCCAAGGTTCCGGACGTCGCCGATTACGTGCATCGTGGCTCGACGAGTCAGGACATCGTCGACACAGCCTTGATGTCCGTCGCGCGTGACGCTCTGCGGCTGATCACCGCGGACCTGACTGCGATCGCGGACACCCTCGCCGAGTTGGCGCGCGCCCATCGCGACACGGTCATGCCCGGACGCACCCTTACCGCACACGCGGTTCCGACGACGTTCGGTCTGAAGGCGGCGATCTGGCGGCAAGGCGTCCAGGAATCCGCCCGCCGGATCGCGAAGCTGCGGCTGCCGGTGTCGCTCGGCGGTGCGGCGGGGACGTTGGCGGCGTATGTCCAGTACGGCAACGGCACCTCCGACTACGCGGAACGGTTAGTCGCCGCCTTCGCCGAGGAAACCGGGTTGAGCGCGCCGATTCTGCCCTGGCACGCGGATCGCACTCCGGTGGCCGAACTGGCTTCCGCGTTGGCTGGGGCGACGACGGCGGTGGGCAAAATCGCGGTCGACGTTCAAGTCCTCGCCCGCACCGAAATCGGTGAAGCGACCGAGGCGACCGGCGGCGGGTCCTCGGCAATGCCACACAAGCAAAACCCGGTGCAGTCGGCGTTGATCCGGTCCGCGGCGCTGCAAGTACCGGTGCTGGCAGCAGGAGTCACCCAGTCCGGTTTGGCGGAGGACGAGCGTTCGGCTGGGGTCTGGCAGGCCGAGTGGCAGTTGCTGCGCGAATGTCTGCGACTGGCCGGCGGAGCGACGCATACCGCCGTGGATTTAGTGCGGGGGCTGGACATTCACGCGAACCGGATGCAGGAGAATCTCACCCTGACCAACGGGTTGATCGTCTCGGAACGGCTGTCGGCAGCGCTAGCGCCCGAGGTGGGCAAGGCGACCGCGAAAGACTTGCTGGGTACCGCCTCCCGGCGCGCCATCGAGGAAAACCGGCCGCTGTCGGAAATTCTGGCGGATACACCGGAGATCACCAGCGTCGTCGACTCCGCAACCCTCGCCGGTCTCCTTGACCCGGCGCAGTACGTCGGGGCGGCGCGGCGGTTGGTGGACCGGGCGCTCGAAGAATCCGCAGAATGAGCGGGATCGCCGCCGGGCAAAGGGTAGCCCCGGCAGTGCGATCCCGCTCTGCGGTCACTCCACTGTGGACTAGTGGGCCAAGCCATGCCCGCCGGTCTCGGGCCGACGGGGCTGGGCAGCCGGGTCGACCTCGACAGGTTCCTCGTCCTCCGGAAGCAGAACCCCGTGCCGCGCCGGGAGAACCGCGGTCAGCAGACCCAGGACGGCGATGCCGAGGTGCAGCCAGTTGTCCGCGTCGGCGAGGTTGAGCGGGTTGCCGAGCCCGGACACCGGATTGACCGAGATCGTCCCGGACAGCATCAGGCCCCAGACGAACAGCGCGCCGTAGCCGATGAAGAGCAGCCAGCCGAACGTCCGGGCGCGGCCGGAACCCAGTGCGAGCAGCAGGCCGATCACACCGGTCACCACGTGGACGACGTTGTTCAGCGGATTGGCGGAGAACCGCCACAAAGTGACACCGTGTCCGGTGAAATCCCCGAACCCGGACTTCACGAGCCCGATGATGCCGTAGGCGAGAAACAGGACTCCGAGCAGAACGGCCAGCACCTGGGCGGGCTGCAGCCCCTCCACCCGAACGCGGGCTCGATGCGCACGAACCATGACTCCAGTCCTTCCCGTACCGAGATGACGGTGGGTCAACCCTGAAGGAATACCCCCGCCCAAACCGGGCCGAAACCCGAATCCGGCCGTCCCGGACGCGCCCGCCGGGCAAGATCGAGGCTGCTGGGACTGCTGAGCAAGAAGGTGGCCCAGTGGGGCACCGGCTCAGACGAGTGCGGTGACCAGCAGAGCGAAAGCAGCGATGATCACCGCGACCCGCGCGTAGTGGTAGCGGTCCCACCGGCCCATCTGCTCCTTCCAGTCCGCGGGCCGGTTCTCCGGCGTCCACGTCTTGCCGCGGTTGTTGATCGGGACAAGCAGCAGGATCGACATCACCACGCTCACCACCAGCAGTCCGGCCCCGAGCACGATCAGACTGGCGCCCGGACGGCCCCACGCGGCGATCGCCCAGATCGTGCTCAAGACGAGCGAACCGATGTACCAGAACGGCATGAGGGCGCCGAGCATCCGGCCGCCGTGGGAGCGGCCTTGCTGATTGCTGTCGTCCGGAAGCCCGTTGAGGATCGCGTTGATGACGAAGGCGACGGAAAACTCGACCCCCACCATCACGCCGACAACCACGATGGTGCAGACCGCGAGTGCGCTGAGCATGATGACCTTCCCGAAATCTAGCGTTGCTAGCTGATGAGGCGATGCTAGTACTACTGCCGCTCGGTTGTCTAGCAGTGCTAGACTCGCCTCATGTCGGTACACACACGCAAACAGCGCGAACAGGCGGAACGCGAACGCCTCATCGTCGCGACGGCCCGTGAACTCGCCGAACAGCAGGGCTGGGACGCGGTCACCACCCGCAGGCTCGCCGAGCGCATCGAGTACAGCCAGCCCGTTTTGTACAGCCACTTCCGCGGCAAACGCGAGATCATCGGCGCTGTCGCTCTCCAAGGAGCCACCGAACTGGCGGCTGCGATACGGGCCGCGACCCTCGATGTGGACGGTCCGCGCCCCCGGGTCACCGCCCTCGCCCGCGCGTACCTCGACTTCGCCGAGCACCACCCGGCGGTCTACGACGCCATTTTCCAGCTCGACGGCGGCCTCGCGTTCGCGCAGGACGACACCCCGGAACCGTTGAAAGACGCCTTCGCCGCACTGCTGGAGACCCTCGGCGAGGTCGCCGGGGACGGCGTCGCACCGGGTCTGTTCACCGAGTTGTTCTGGGCATCCCTGCACGGGATCGCGACGCTGACCCGAGCGGGACGGCAGCCGCGGGAATTCGCCGAGCAGCGCATCGGCCTGCTGGTGGAACGCCTCGTCGTGGTCTGATCCACCGCTGCTTGCCCGCAGCCCGGCCAGGCGTCACGCGTACTGGCCGGTACCGAGACCCATCCCACAAAACCGCCCCATTCGGCGAACCCTGCGCACCCGATCGGGGAAGTCGGGGCATGCGCAGGGCGAACGCGTTCCTTTTGCTTGGCCTCGTTCTCGGTGCGGTCATCGCGTTTCTGGCCACCGAGGCCGAGCCGTACCGGCAGGTGGTCACCGCCGCCGGGCCGACGGACGGTCCGGGCGTCCTCCCCCCGGCGACCGACTCGAGCCCACCCGGCCCCACCCCGAAACTGAGCACCGGCGGCGCCGCGCCCCAGCAAGGGCCCGAACTCAGCGCCGAACTCCCCGCGCTCGTCCCGCAAGGGCACGTCAGCGTGGTCGTCTTCGACCGCGCCAAAGGGACGACCCCGGTCTCCCTCGACCCGCATCGGCACTACACCTCCGCGTCCCTCGTGAAGCTGCTCATCGCCCTCGACGCCCTCGATCGGGACAGCAATCCGGGAACCGTGCAGGAAATGCTGTCCCGCAGCGACGACGACACCGCCAGCAAACTGTGGGTCGAGGGCGGCGAAACGAAGATCGTCCGAGACGCGGTCACCGAAATGGGCCTCGCCGAAACCAGGCCGCCCGACAATCCGGGACGCTGGGGTGACACGAAAATCACCGCCGCCGACATCACGCGCGTCTACCGCTACCTGATGGACCAGGCACCTGCCCGGCACCGCACGACGATTCTCACCGCGCTCGGCCGCGCCACCGAAAACGGCGCGGACGGATTCCGCCAGTACTTCGGCATCCCGGACGCTCTCGGCGACGTTCGCTGGGCGGTCAAACAAGGCTGGTCCTGCTGCAACCCCGGGCGCATCCTGCACACCTCGGGCCTGGTCAAGGACAACCGGTACATCGTCACGGTCCTCACCGAGAACCCCCGCTCGGTCAGCTACGACGACGCCGAAGCTCAGGTCACCGAGGTGGTCAGGCACCTTCCCGGGATCCGCTGAGTGTCACTGCTCCACCGCGGTCAGCCCGCCCCGCGCGCCCGTGCTCGGCAACGGCCACGGCTTCACGCCGCCGGTCACGTCCGCCCGCTGCCCCGGAGCCGACGGGCCTGGGATCCGCTGCCCGATCCACGTCAGCACGTCCGGCAGTTGTGCCTTGAACGTGTTCATGTTGTGCCCCGCGTCCGGAATCCGCCACGTCGTGAACTGCACCGGAGCCTGCGCGGCGGCCCGCATTTGGTCGACCGCGCGGCTTTCGTTCTGTTCCTTCTCCCCGGAGATCGCGAGGAGTTCCAGCGGGGCCGGGTGCTGCCGGAGGGTGATCTTGACGTTGTTCGCGTCCTCGATGTCCTTGCGGCCGCGGAAAAGGTTTTCGGTTTCGCCGTCCACTTGCGCCTTTTCGTAGCCGCTCACGCTCGCCGCCTGCGCGTACCACTGCGGATGCCGCGTCACGAGGTTCAGCGCGCAATAGCCGCCGGACGACCAGCCCGCGATCGTCCACGCCCTGCGGTCCGGATTGAGCCCGAGGCGCTGGATTCCCCATTCCCGGACGTCCGCGGACAGATAGGTGTCGTTGGGGCTTCCGTTGACCTCGTCGACGCATTCGGTGTCGTGACCGATTTTCGGCGTTCCGGTCGGGTCCGGGATCAGCACGATCACCGGCGGCAGGAGGTGCTTCGAGATCGCCGCGTCAAGCTGTTCGGGCAGGTGGTACCCGATCGGGGCGGTGGTGACCTCGGGGCCGGACGGGTAGTTCGGGATCCAGACGATCGCCGGGAACCGCATCGACTTGTACTGGTGCTGGAAGTATTGCGGCGGAAGGTAAACCGTCACGTCGCGAGTCAGGCCGGTGCGCCGTCCGGTCACCGTCACGTGCGCGATGGTCCCCTTGCCGACCCGCGCGTGTGCCACGCCGAGGTCGCGCGCCTTGGCGAGGTCGACGCCGTTGTCGCCGCCTTCGACATCGATGCCCTCGGCGGCGAACGCGCCGGTCCCGAGGAGCGAGCCGAGCGTCGGGAAGAATCCGCCGATCATATTGCCGGTCAGTCCGAGAGTGACGATTACGAGACACAGCGCGACAAGCACCGTGACACTGCGGCCCATTTGCTTGCGCTTGCGCCATTTGTCCCAGAACCACGGGACCGACACGACCGCGAGGAGCGCGAGCACGCCGATCACCGCGAGCATGACGGGCGAATCCAACCTGATTGCACTCAGGTGCACGGGAAACCTCCAGGACCGATCGCGCGCCCGGAAGGCGGGACCCGCTGCTCTAGATACGTTTGAGGGGCCATCCTCGTTGTGATCACGTGACGTCGATCACGCCGGAATGGCCCCGGCAAACTCAGCGGAATCTCAGGATTGCCCGTTAGTCCCTGATTACTTGCCGAATGCGCCGCGCAACACCGTGATCGCTTGGGTGATCGCCGCTTCCGCCGCGTGCGTTTCACGAAGCGCGTTCACCATCACGAAGTCGTGGATCACCCCCTGGTACCGAACCGCCGTCACCGGCACGCCCGCCTGACGCAGCTTCGCGGCGTACGCCTCGCCTTCGTCGCGAAGCACGTCCGCCTCGCCGGTGATCACGAGCGCCGGCGGCAGCCCGGCGAGCTGCTCCACAGTGGCGCGAAGCGGCGAAGCAGTGATCTCGGCACGCTGCGCTTCGTCGGTCGTGTACTGGTCCCAGAACCACTTCATGCCTTCGCGGCTAAGGAAGTAGCCGTCGGCGAACTTGGCGTAGGACTCGGTGTCGAACGAAGCGTCGGTGACCGGGTAGAACAGCACCTGCTGCAGGAACTGCACGTCACCGCGCTCCTTTGCCATGAGCGTCAGCGCCGCGGTCATGTTTCCGCCGACGGAGTCGCCCGCGATCGCGATTCGCGTGGTGTCGAGCCCCTTCTCGGCGCCATGCTGGACGATCCACTTCACGGCGGCGTAGTTCTCTTCGATCGCGACGGGATAGCGAACCTCGGGCGAACGGCTGTATTCCGGAAAGACGACTGCCGCGCCGGTTCCGGCGGCGAGTTCGCGGACGAGCCGCTCATGGGTGTGGAAATCGCCGAAGACCCAGCCGGCGCCGTGGATGTAGACGAGCACCGGCAGCGACCCGGTGACACCCTGCGGCTTCACGATCCGGACCTCGACGTCGCCGTTCGGTCCACCCGGGACGGTCAGCGTCTCGATGTCGGCGGGGGCGAGTTCGACGTCGCCGTCCTGGACGCCGTCGACCGCCTTGCGGCCCTCGGCGGGCGGGAGCTGGAAAAGATACGGAGGCTGATCGGTGGCCTCGGCGAACGCCTGGGCGGCCGGCTCGAGGACGAGGTTCTGCGGGTTCGCGGTCATGGCTTCCTCCGGTAGCGGATCGGTCGGACCAGACAAACATAGCTCGCAACTCAGTTGTACACAACTTAATGTTGCTCAATGAGATCTAGAGCACTTGAGTTGCCCTTCCCGCTCAGCCGAGAGAGGATGGGGAGCTGGCAGAAGAAACTCGCGGGAGGCCACCGATGACCAGCCCAGACACCGGAGAAACCGGCTCGCTGCTCCTGGACGACCAGCTGTGCTTCGGCCTGTACTCGGCTTCCCGGGCGGTCACCGCGCTCTACCGCGCGCTGCTCGAACCGCTCGACCTCACGTATCCGCAGTACCTGGTGATGCTCGCGCTGTGGCAGCAGGACGAACAGCAGGTCAAGGAACTCGGCTCGGCGCTGAACCTCGACTCCGGCACGCTGTCGCCGCTGCTCAAGCGGCTGGAGAAGGCCGGGCTGATCAAGCGCGAACGCCAATCCGACGACGAACGTTCGGTCCGCATCCGGCTGACCGACGAGGGAACCGCGTTGCGCGCCAAGGCGGAACGGATCCCGCCGCACGTCGGAGCGGCGATGAACCTGGACAACGCCGAACTGGGCCGGATGCGCGCCGCGATGGATCAGCTGACCGCGTCGGTCAACGCCTACCGGGAGTCCTACCGGCCGAGCTGAGCAGGACGCCATGGTTAGCATGAGCGCCAGGGCGAGCGGGAGGACGGCGATGAGCACACAGGACGAAGCACTGCGCGCGGTGGAAGCCAGTCTGGACCGGCCGTCGGCGGCCCGCGTCTACGACTACTTCATCGGCGGCACCACCAACTACGCGATCGACCGGATCTTCGCCGAGAAGGTACGCGAACGGCTGCCGCTGATCGGCGAGTACTGCCGCACCAGCAGGCAGTTCCTCGGCCGCGCGGTGCGCCAGAGCGTGCGCGAGGGCATCCGGCAGTTCGTCGACATCGGCTCCGGCCTGCCCACCGCGGGCAACGTGCACGAGGTCGCCGACGACGAACGCCCGGAACACGACACTTCCGTGCTGTACCTGGACAACGAGCCGGTGGCGCTCGCGCATTCGCAGGTGCTGCTCGCCGACACCGCGGACGAGGACCGACACCAGGCGATGGCCGCCGATCTCCTGCAGCCCGGCGAATTGTGGGACCGGGTCGCCGAATCGCACGTGATCGACGTCCGCGAGCCGGTGGCGCTGATCGTCAACGCGGTGCTGCACTTCATCAAGGACGAACAGGACCCGGACGGCATCCTCGAGTTCTACCGCAAACAGCTCGCGCCGGGTTCGCTGCTCATCCTTTCCCAGATGACCAACGAAAACCCGGTGGACGACAACGAACGCCAGGCGCTAGTCGACATCATCAAGTACTACGAGTCGACCACGAACCCGGGCATCCTGCGCACGAAGGCGGAGTTCGAACGGTTCTTCGGCGGCTGGCCGTTGCTCGAACCGGGCCTGGTGTACGCGCCGGCGTGGCATCCGGACGCCGACACGGTGTTCGCGAAGGCACCGTCGGAGTCGCGGGTGATCGGCGGCGTGGCCCGCAAACCGCAGGCCTGACAGGGTTTTCCCACCCGGCCTCCACCTCCGGGTGGAGGCGCGGCGCGGTCCCGGCCGGGCACTGTGGTCTCCGTGCCGAACACCTTCGACAACATCCTGATCGGCCTGGTCGTCCTGACCTGGTTGATGTGGCGACAACTGCAGCCCCGCCGCGCCGACCGGCCGCCGGTAGTCCTGCTCGCCATCAGTGCGCTGGGCGCCGCCTCACTCGGCTTCGCGATCGCGAAAACCACTCCGACCTCAGCGGCGATCCTTTTGCTCACCGCCAGTTTCGTAATCGCTGGCGGCTTCGGCGTAGCGCGCGGCTACACCATGCGAACCTGGCGCGCCGAAGGAACCTGGTGGCGGCAAGGGAATTGGCTGACCGCCGCACTGTGGCTCATTTCCTTCGGCATCCACTTAGGACTCGATTTCGCCGTCGACGCGGTCAACTCCACGCGAGGCCTCGGCAGCGCGTCGATCCTGCTCTACCTCGCGGTTTCGCTTATTGCCCAACGAATAACGGTCCGCCACCGTAGTCAAGACGCCCTGCGCAAGCCTTCCAACGCCGCGTAAACCGCTCCCCGCCCCAACTCCACCGCACGTCGCAGCACAGCCGGATCCCTTTCCAGCGCAACAACATCCGGCGCACCGGCAGGCGGGCGCACACTCGCCAACCGCGGATCTTCGCGCAACTGGCGCTCATCCTCCAGATCACGGTGATACTGCGTCCGCCAAGCGTCGATCGTGCCCGGCGCGTGGCGGCGGAGAAACCGCGGCACAACCACATCCTGCACACGCGGCGGCGGCACCGGATGTTCGTCCTCGCGCCGGGTCCGCAACACCAGCACGTCCGTCGCCCCCTGCTTGAGCGCGGTACGGAACGGCAGCGGCTCGGCGATCCCCGCGTCCACGAACCGCCGCCCACCCATCGCGATCGGCGGCCCGGCAAGCACCGGCATGCACGACGACGCGGCGAGCGCCGTTTTGATCCCGTCGACATCCTCGATGAACGGATGCAGATCGGTCGACTCGCCGGTGTCGGCGTCGGTGGCGAGCGGGTGGAAACCGACCGGATTCGCGAGTATCGCGGGGAAATCCATCGGTTCGAGCACCGAGTACACCTGGTGCACGAGATACTCGAGATCGATCACCGCCCGCCCGCGCAAGGTGTGCAGCGGATTGATGATCCGCCGCATGACGGCCGGGTTCCACCAGGTCCGCACACCGGTCCGCGAGCGCCCGCACAACAGCCACGCCGCGTTGAGCGCACCGGCAGAGGCACCGTAGACGTCGTCGAACGCGCTTGGGGCCCCGAGTTCTTCAAGCGCGAGCACCATCCCACTCGAGTACGTACCGCGACTGCTGCCGCCTTCAACCGCGAGCGCGAGCCGTCGGCCGTCCGTCCGCTCCCCAGGCACGCTGCCTTCGGCGATACGCGCGGCGAGCAGTTCCAGAACCGGATCCACCCCTCCATCTTGATCCTTTCCGCGAAAAGGATCGACCCGTTTTGCCCCCTCCGCGGGTGACCCGGCTTGCGCCGCGCCCCTCCAGCGCTCTTTCGAACCGGCACCATCGAACGGTGATCATCAAGACCGGCGATTCTGTCACCCTCTGCAGACAGTCGTGATACCGTCCGTGTTGTTCGGTGAGAAAGCTGGGGAGGCTTTCATGGCTGATGACGGCGTCGAGCGCGTCAGGCACCTGCCTGCGAATATGCAGGGTCCGCTGGTGCCGGGGTACAAGTACGTCCGGGACAAAACCCCGGAGCAGGTGGCGAAGGAAGCCGCCGAGGCGCAGGCGAAGGCCAACGAAGGCATGTCCAGCGGTGGTGGCGGGTATCGGCTTACCCCGGAACTGCTGAAGGAGATCACCGGAGAACTCGGCGACATCCTCGACTGGATTCGCGCGGAACCTCGGCGTCATGCCCGCACACTCACCTCGTTCACGCCAATGGGTGACGAAGTCGCCAGCATCGCCTATGTGCAGGACGCGAATGCGGCAGGTTCTTCCTACAACAACTTCCTCAACAGCGTGGTTGCAGAACTCGAACGACAGCGAGACGCGTTCCAACAGGCCCTGGATACTTACCAAAAGCAAGAGCACCAGGCCGCCGACCATATGAAAGGTCTCCGCCCCCACGATGACTAGCGCAACGCTGCCGTGCTCAGCCTCGCCGCAGCCGCCGTCCTGCTCAGCAGTTGCTCCGCCGAACCCGGGAAAGCCGCTCCCACAACGGCTCCGCCATCCACCTCGGCTGGCCCCCGATTCGGCGCGCCACCGGTACCCGTGCCGTTGGATGCCTCGTCGCTGGAGAAGGAGCCGTGCGCCGCACTTACTCCAGACCAAGTCGCTAGCCTCGGCGCCCCGTTCAAGGGCAACGATCCCAAGCCAGACGATGCCACCGGGCCGTCCTGCAATTGGAAGTTCGCCACCACGCCAGCGTCGTCCGTGGGGGGCACCCTCACCACCAAAGACCCTGGCCACGGAGGAATCAGCGGCATCTACAGCAAGAAGCAGTTCGGCGGAGTCACCAAATTCGAGCCTTTCACCGTAAATAGCTATCCAGGCGTTGTTTACGACCCGGCGGACAACTCTCCCGCCGGACTCTGCACGATGGTCATCGGCCTGCGGGACGATCTCGGCTACGTCATCGACGTCAGTCTCGACGGCCTCAAAAATCCCTTCGCCGACAGCTGCGAACTCGGCAAGAAGGTAGCCGGATACGTGATCCAATACCTCAAGAAGGGAGGCCATTGATGCCGGACGGCTACACCGGCGCGGATGTCTACGCCCGGATGCACCGCTACGGCGGCAACACCGCCTCCCTCGATTCCGGTCAGCAGGCGGCCGAAGCGCTCAAATCCGCGCACGAAGAGCTCGTGACACGGATCGCCCGGCTGCAAGGAAAAATGGATGCTTCCTGGGAGGGCGACGCGGCCGGCAAAGCCAAAGCCGGGCTGACGCCGCTGCTGGAAACCTCTCAGCAGGCCTCCGAGGACCTCGGTCGCAGCGCTCAGTCCCTCACCGCGCAGAACGGCGGCTTTCACAGCACGCTCAACAAGCTCACTCCGATGGACGCCAACCGTCCTGATACCAATGATTTGGCCAGCTACAGCCCGTTCGGCGCGAGCGTTTCGGAAAAATCGGCGGCGCGGTGGGACGACGCGGACAAGAACAATAAGGAAGCCTACGGTTCTTACGTAGCCACCACGGACGGAAACCGTAATTCGTCGCCAAGGATTATCCGGTTTTGAATGCCGCTCCGGCCGGGATCGCGGTCGGTTCCGCGCCGAGCACCGGCGGAACGTCCGGTCCGCTTGGGGGTACTGGCGGAACCGGAAGCACTGGCGGAATTGGCAGCAGCGGCGGACACAGCGCGGGCGTTCACAGCGGCGGGTACACGCCCAACCCCGGCAGCGCCCTCGGCTCCAGCCCGACCAGCAGTTCCGCGCCACCGCCCGGCACCGGGGCCTCTCACCTTCCTGGCGGCGGGAGCTCCCCCGCGGAGCACGCCTCAGCACCAGATTCCACGACGACGGCGGGGTACACGCCTAAAGCGCCGGTCAGCGACGCTCCTGGGTTCGGGTCCGGACGGCTGCCGACTTTCGGGCCGAACACCAGCGGTACGGATGCGACAGGCGGCGGTTTCGGCCTCCCGACGGGTGGATTCGGCACTCCCGGCGGCAGCGGGGAGAGCGGTCTCGGCGGCCGGATGGGCAGTGGCGGCAGCGCGGGTTCGCGCATCGGAGCCGGTGGCGGCGGACCACAGCTCGGTGCGGGTGCGGGAACCGGTAGCGGGACCCCGGCGAGCGGCCAGAGCGGCGCGCGCCCCGGCACCGCGGGCGGAACTGGTGCCAAGGGATCGCCGGGCATGGGCGGCATGGGTGCCGGAGCCGGAAAGGGCAAGGGCACCGAGGACGAGGAGCATCAGCGGAAAGTCACCTACCTCGACGACGACGTCGACGAGTTGTTCGGCGGCTACCCCGACGGCATGCGTCCCATCCCGCCCACCATCGGAGCCTGACGTTGCTCCGAGGCCCCCTACGGTTTTCCCGCGCCGGTTACCAGAACCTGGTCCGCCGTCTCGACCGCTCCGACCCGCATCCGACCCTGATCGGCGGCGAGAAGTGGTACCCGCCGGACGAGCAGATCCAGCAGGACGCGAAAGCGGACGCCGAACTCGCCGCGACTGGCTGGCCGGCCCGCGACTTCGCCGACGTCATCGGGCTCCTGCAACGACCCTCCGTCGACCGTTACTGCTGGGCTCGCATCAACGGCCGCGACCTGACCCTCCAGGCCGCGGCCGCCGGACGGGACGCGATCCTCGCCATCGCTGACCACGACACGATCACCCTGTTCCCCAGCTCCGCGGAATCCGCTGCCCGCGAACTGGTCTCCGCGCTGCCGGGCACTCCGCCGGCGTCGAACCTGCATTCGCTGTCCTGCTCGGAAGCCGACTACAGCGCGGTGCTCGCCGGAGAGCCGCCGCCGACCCGCACCAACAGCGCCCGCGACGCACGTCGCGCCGTCGAGTGGATGCAAGCTCCCCGGATCCACGTAGGACGGTTGTACGTCGCGATCCGCCGCGGCGCCGAACGCATCCGCAACGAACACCCGCCCTACTGGATCGACACCGAACAAGGCCGGTTCACCGCGGTGGTCACCAACGGCTGGCTCAGCATCAGCCCTGCCGGCGCCGACGACCTCGCCCGGATGCTGCACGCCATCGAAGCCGGCCTGCGCGCCTGAACCTCGCCATGCAGCCGAGGCGTGACCTGGATTGCACTCAGTTGCACTGCACCTAGTTGCATATGACACTGTCCGGCATGGCACTGGAGCACGCGATCCTCGTCTCGCTGTCGGAACGTTCCGGCTCGGGCTACGAGCTGGCGCGCCGGTTCGAGAAGTCCATCGGGCTGTTCTGGAGCGCCTCTCACCAGCAGATTTACCGCGTGCTGAAGCGGATGGAAGAGGCCGGTCAGGTCGCGGTCGACGTAGTGGTCCAGGACGGGCGGCCGGACAAGAAGGTCTACACCGTCGCCGAACCGGGCCGGATCGAGCTGCGTCGCTGGCTCGCCGAACCGGCGCCACAAGCCGGGCCGCAAGAGTTGGCGGTGAAGCTCCGCGGAGCATCGTTCGGCGATGCGAAAGCGGTCGCCGAAGAGATCGTCCGGCATCGCGACGCGCACGCTGAACGGCTCGATCTGTACCGGCAGATCGAGAAGCGCGACTTTCCCGCCCCGGACCGGCTCCGCGGCCGTTCGCTGCATCAGTATCTCGTGCTGCGCGGCGGAATCCGGGTCGAAGAAGGCCAGGTCGAGTGGCTGGAAGAAATCCTGACCGCATTGCGCGCCGACAAGGCCGACGAGAGGGACTGACGATGACCGAGTACCCGAACCTGCTGTCCCCGCTCGATCTCGGCTTCACGACGCTGCGCAACCGCGTCCTGATGGGCTCGATGCACACCGGCCTGGAGGACCGCGCGTCCCGCTTCCCGCAGCTGGCCGAGTACTACGCCGAACGCGCGCGCGGCGGCGTCGGCCTGATCGTCACCGGCGGGTTCGCGCCGAACCGCACCGGGTGGCTGTTGCCGTTGGCCTCGAAGCTGTCCACGCCCGCCGAGGCGAAACAGCACCAGTTGCTCACCAGCGCGGTGCACGCGGAGGGCGGCAAGATCGCGCTGCAAATTCTGCACGCCGGCCGCTACGCCTATCACCCGTTGAGCGTTTCGGCATCGAGCCGCAAGGCACCGATCAACCCGTTCCGGCCGCGCGCGCTCACCGCGTACGGCGTGCATCGCACCATTCGCGCGTTCGCCGATTGCGCCGCGCTGGCCCGCGACGCCGGGTACGACGGCGTCGAGATCATGGGTTCCGAGGGCTATCTGATCAACCAGTTCCTCGCCGAACGCACCAACCGGCGCACCGACGCGTGGGGCGGCACCGCGGAGAAGCGCCGCCGGTTCGCGGTCGAGATCGTTCGCCGCACCAGGGAAAAGGTCGGCCCGGACTTCATCATCATCTACCGGCTGTCCATGCTCGATCTCGTCGAAGGCGGGCAGAGCTGGGACGACGTCGTCGCGCTCGCCCGCGACGTCGAGGCGGCCGGGGCCACGATCATCAACACCGGCATCGGCTGGCACGAGGCGCGGGTGCCGACGATCGTCACCTCCGTGCCGCGCGGCGCGTTCACCTGGGTCACCGGCAAGCTGAAGCCGCACGTCTCGGTCCCGGTGGTGACCTCCAACCGGATCAACCTGCCGCACGTCGCGGAACAAGCACTCGCCGACGGTGCCGCCGATCTGGTCTCGATGGCCCGTCCGCTGCTCGCCGACCCGGACTGGATCCGCAAAGCCGAAACCGGCCGCACGGACGAGATCAACACCTGCATCGCCTGCAACCAGGCCTGCCTCGACCACGCGTTCAGCCGGAAACCGGTGTCCTGCATGGTGAATCCCCGTGCCGGGCACGAGACGACGCTGAACCTGCTCCCGACCCGGCGCGTCAAGCGGATCGCCGTCGTCGGCGCCGGACCGGCCGGGCTCGCCACCGCGACCGCGCTCGGCGAACGCGGCCACGACGTCGAACTGTTCGAGGCCGACGACGAGATCGGCGGTCAGTTCGGGATCGCGCAACGGATTCCGGGCAAGGAGGAATTCGCCGAGACCATCCGCTACTACACGCGGCGGCTGGAGGTCACCGGCGTGAAGGTGCGGCTCGGCACCCGGGCGACCGCCGCCGACCTGGCCGGTTTCGACGAGGTCGTACTGGCCACCGGCGTCACGCCGCGGGTCCCCTCGCTGCCCGGGATCGACCATCCGAAGGTCCTCTCGTACGTCGACGTCGTGCGGCACGGCAAGCCCGTCGGCGAGCGGGTCGCGGTGATCGGCGCGGGCGGCATCGGCGTGGACGTCAGCGAATTCCTCACGCACAGTTCGTCGCCCGCGTTGGATCGCGCCGCGTGGATGGCCGAATGGGGCGTCACCGACCCCGCGCTCGCGCCCGGCGGACTGGCCAAGCCGAAACCGGAGCCCTCGCCGCGGCAGGTCTACCTGCTGCAGCGCAAGAAGTCGCCGATCGGGGCCGGGCTCGGCAAGACGTCCGGCTGGGTGCACCGCGCGGCTCTGCGCGCCAAGGGCGTGGAAAAGATCAGCGGAGTTTCCTACGACCGGATCGACGACGCCGGTCTGCACGTCACGGTCGACGGGAAACCGCGACTGCTCGAGGTCGACACCGTGGTGGTCTGCGCTGGCCAGGAATCCGTGCGGGAACTCGCCGGCGCACTCGGCGACGTCCCGGTGCACCTCGTCGGCGGGGCTGACGAAGCACGGGAACTGGACGCCAAACGGGCGATCGACCAGGGCACCCGGCTGGCCGCCGTCCTGTAGCCGCTTGCGCGCACTGGCAGGATGGCCCCGTGCGAGACGTATGCGTAATCGGGCTCGGGCTCATCGGCGGTTCGCTGCTGCGAGCCGCCGCGGCGAGCGGCAGGACGGTCTGGGGAACCACAGTGTCCGAAGTGGACGCTGACGCGGCGAGCCGCGGCGGCTACGACGTCACCACCGACGCCGAAGCCGCCTTGCAGCGAGCCGCGGCCGCGGACGCGATCGTGGTCATCGCGGTGCCGCTGCCCGCGGTGGAGAACCTGCTGCGGCAGGTCGCGCAGCACGCGTCGCACTGCATCCTCACCGACGTGGTCAGCGTGAAGGGCCCGATGCTCGACGCGGTCCGCAGGCGTGCGCCGTACACGCGTTACGTCGGCGGGCACCCGATGGCGGGCACGTCGCACTCCGGCTGGCTCGCAGGCAACGCCATGCTCTTCCGCGACGCGGCGTGGGTCGTCGGCGTCGAAGAGGAAACCGACCTCACAGCGTGGGCCGAGGTCACCCGGCTTGTCCTGGACGTCGGCGCGCACGCCGTGCCGCTGCCCGCGGATTCGCACGACGAAACGGTCGCCCGGATCTCGCACTTGCCGCACCTGTTCGCCGCGATCCTCGCCTCGGTCGGCGCACAGGGCGGCCCGCTCGCGATGTCGCTTGCCGCTGGATCGTTCCGCGACGGCACCCGCGTCGCCGGCTCGTCGCCGGACTTGGTGCGCGCGATGACCGAAGGCAATCGCGACGCCCTGCTCCCGATCGTCGACGACGCACTCGGCCGCCTCGGCGCGGCCCGCGGTTCGCTCGCCTCCACCGGCGGCCTCGCCGCGACCATCAACGCAGGTCACGAGGGCGCGTTGGCGTTGGAAGCGGCCCGCGACGCGGCACTGTCGGGCGTCCGCATCGACCTCACCGCCGCCGACGCCCGCGAAGGACTCGTCGCACTCGGCGAACGCGGCGGCCGGATCACCGGACTGGACGGAGCCGTCGCACTCGGCGAAGTGTCTTGACTTGCCTGGAACGCCTGGTGTGTGACGATTGAAGCCTCTCAATCCCAACCCCGGGGAGGCATTCGATGGGCATCAATTTCGACGAGCTCAAGAACAAGGCGACCGAGGCGCTGCGCGAGAACAGCGGCAAGCTCGAGCAGGGTCTCGAGAAGGCCGCTGAATTCGCGAAGTCCAAGGTCAGCGGGCATGACTCGCAGATCGACGGCGGCGTCGACAAGGCCAAGGACCTGCTCGGCAAGGTCACCGGCAAGAACGAAGAAGGCGGCGAGAAGCCCGAGGGCGGCCAGCCCGGCGGACAGCAGTAAACCCTCCGCCTCCAGGGTGGGCCAAGGTGCGCCCCAAAGTGGCATTGGGTGCATCCCACGCACCCAATGTGGCATTCGGTGCGTCCAGCGCACCCAATGTGGCATTGGGGCGCTCTCGGCACCGGTGCGCGGCTCAGGTGCTCAGGTGCGCCGGTGATAAGGCAGGAACCGGCGCACCAGCCGCAGCGGCGACCGTTCCACCAGGTCCGGGCCGCGTACCGCGTCGAACGTCGAGCCGAGTTGGTCGACCACCCCGGCGAGCCGCGGGTTGTCCGGCATCGGCACCGAATCCGGGTCCCGCTGCTCGCGGACCGCGGAAGCCAGCTCCGCCAACGCGTCTGTGAGCAGTTCGATGTCCGCGGGCGACGGAGCGGGCGCACCCTCGCCGATGGTCACGCCGACCTCGGTCACCGCGTCGGTCACCCGCTCCAGCCCCGCGATCACCGGCCACCACGCCACCGCCTGCCGTCCCGCGGGCGACGGCTCCACGATCACCTGCTGAAACGCCGTCCGCAGGTCCGCGAGCGCGCGGTACGCCCCGCGCCGGGCCCGCGACCGGGCGAGCCGCGATTCGCTGGTCGAGTTCAGCACCATCGCGGTGCGGACGTACTTGGCGACCGTGTCGAAACTGTCCGCCAGCCGCCCCCCGACGGTCGGTCGTCGCGAACCCGGCCACAGCAGATAGCCGACGACGAGCACGATCACACAGCCGATCACGGTGTCGACCAGCCGTGCCAGCACGACGGTCCAGCTGCCGGTGTTGGCGAGGTCCATCTGCAGGATGATCAGCGGCGTCACGAACGTGCCGAGCATCCCGTAGTTGCGCACCTTCCCCACCGCGGCCCCGCCGGCGAACACCGCGATCAGGACCACCAGCACCCAGCCGCGCGCGCCGAACGCGAGCACCACCGCGCCGATCCCGACGCCGGCGACCGTGCCCATCCCGCGCAGCACCGCGCGGCCGAACACCGAGCCGAAGTCCGGTTTCAGCACCACGCCGACGGTGAGCGTGATCCAGTACGACCGTTCGAACGGCACCATCAGCGCCACCACTTCGGCCACCGCGACGCATACCGTGAGCCGCAGCGTCGCCAGCCAGGTCAGCGGTCCGGAAAGCCCGCTCGCCCACTCGCGCAGGCGGCGCAGCAGCGAGACTTTCTTGCGGCGCTTGCGATCGTCGAGCTTCCCGATCCGCGCCAGTCCGGCGTAAAGCGCGCTGACGACCGCGTCGGCGTTCTCGTCCGGCAACTCGGGCGCGGGCGGCAGCGGCTGGCTCGCCAGCACTGATGCGGCGACGCGGGTCAGGTAGTCGATCACCTCGTCCGGCGGGCGCTGTCCGGCGTTGACCATCGCGACCGACGCTTCGACCGCAGGCGTCGTCGCGGACAGGCGGTTCAGCAGCCGGCGATACGCCGCGTCTCGCCCGGACAGCCACGAGCGCGCGACCAGCAACCGGTCGTACGCCGTGCTCATCGCGGTGGTCAGCTGATGGCGCGCGACCCGCGAAGTCGGTTCGTCCTCGGCCGACAGCATCGCCGCGAGTTCGATGTAGACCTGTGCGACGGCGGTGCGTTCGGGGCTCGTGGCGCGGAGCGTCCAGGTGCCGAGCGCGACCAGCAAGCCCCAGCCAGCCCCCGCGCAGAAGTAGCCGAAGAGCACTTCGGTGCGTACGCCGGTCGCGTGCTGCGCGGTGCCGAGCACGCAGAAGACGAACATCTGCAGCCCGGCCACCGAAGCGTTGCTGCCCGCGGCGCTGATGAGCGCGGAAATCGCCGCTATGACCACGATCGCCGGGATCGACCAGGCGGGCATACCGCCGGTCAGCAGCCCGACTAGGTAGCCCATCCCGGCCGCGAACGTCGCGCCGCCCAGCCGGCGTGCGCGGTAGCGGTAGGCCCCGGCGGCTTCGGACAGCACGGTCGGCAGCGCGCCGGTGGAGATCAGCGCGCCCACCGCGATGTCGCCCGCCGCGTAGGCGACCGCCAGCGGAGTAGCCAACGCGACCACCGCGCGAGCGACCATGTTCCACGGAATGGGAACCGGTTTGGAACGCAGAAGCTGCGTCAGCCAGTGCGGCGCGGCGAAGTCGGGGCGGCTCACCGCACCATCTTGACCTACCGGGGCCGTCCGGGATTGATTTGTCGCTCGGCCAACAACGTGTTCGAGGAGGTTTCATGCCGGATCGCAGGTACTCGTTCGAGGTGAACAAGGTGAGCAGCGCGCCGCCTCCGGTGCTGTTCCGGCTGGAAAGCGACGGGACTCAGTGGTCGACGTGGGCGCGACCGCTCGTGTGGCAGTCCCGCTGGGCGGCGCTCGGCGACGACGGGCGGGTCGGCGCTGTCCGGGAAGTCGGATTGTGGCCGGTTCGGATCCGCGAACGGACTCTCGAATACGTACCGGATCGGCGGCACGTCTACACATTCGACGGTTTCAGCCCCGTCCACGACTATCGTGCGGAGGTGGCGTTCACCCCGAACGCCGACGGCGGCACGGACCTCAGGTGGTCGGGTTCGTTCGCCGAACGCATCCCCGGAACGGGTCCGGCAGCCCTCGCAGCGTTGCGCGGCGTGATCGGATTTTTGGCCACCCAGCTGGCCAAAGCGGGCAATCATGCTGCCTGACCGGGTGCGCTGCACCACAACGATCAACTAATGCCGGAGCACAGACGTCATCCCCTCGGGTGACCCCGAGGGAAAGGAAGCGGCATGGCGAAACGGTGGCTGGCGGCGGCATTGGCCGGTTTGCTGGTGCTGTCGGCGTGCTCCAGCCCGGACTCGAGTCAACCCCCGGAACAGGCGAACCCCGCGCCGGGCGCGCAGAAACCGGGTCCGCCGCCCGGGCCGTACCCGTTCGGCACCGTGCAGCAGAAGGTCGCGCCGATCCAGGACGGCAAGGTCCCCGTGGTCCGCCGCATCCAGACCGACAAACCGTACGTCTTCATCACGATGGACGACGGCGCGGTGAAGGACCCGTCGGCGCAGAGCCTGATCCAGCAGTCCGGCGGGCATCCGGTGCTGTTCCTGAACAACCGGTACGTGAAGGGCCACGAGGCGTACTTCAAGGCCATCCTCGACTCGACCGGCGCGGTGCTCGGCGACCACACCGTCAACCACCCGAACCTCAAGGGCAAACCGCTGGACTTCCAGAAAAAGGAAATCTGCGACGACGCCGACGACTTCCAGGCCTCGCTCGGCATCCGGCCCACGCTGTTCCGCCCGCCGTTCGGCAACTTCGACCAGAACACGCTGAAGGCCGCCGCGGAGTGCGGGATGCGCGCTTCGGTGCTGTGGACCGCCTCGGTCAACGACGGTGTCGTCCAGTTCCAGACCGGCGACAAGCTCCGTCCCGGCGACATCGTGCTGATGCACTTCCGCAAGACGTTCAAGGAAGACTACGAAGCGTTTATCGCCCAGGCCAAGAAGGACGGCCTGACGCCGGTTCCGCTGGCCGACTTCCTCGGCTGAGCCTCGTGAGTGTTTATGCCGGTTCTAACCGGCATAAACACTCACGACGTCGCTGCTTCGCCAGCCCCCGCGCTCAGCCGGCCCCGAGGCACACGAACGGCCGCCGCATCGGGTCCACCGCCACCGCCTCAGCCAGTGCCAACGCCGGCGAGGTCCCCTCGGCGAGCCGCCGGTGCAGGTCCGCCATCGTGTCCGCCGCCGCCCGGTCGCCGACGCGCGCCACCGCGCCGATGACCGTCTTCGAACCGCTCGCCAGCAGCGTTCCGGCGAAGCCCAGCGCTTCCTCGCCCGGCCGGATGTGGCTCATCGCCAGCTCGCACGCGGCCAGCACCACCCGCTCCGGCGGGTTCGCGAGCCGGGTCGTCTCGTGCGCGAACAGCGGGCCGTCCACCAGTTCGACGCGGGAGAACAGCGCGTTCGCCGGCTCGTGCGCGCCGTGCGCGACCAGGTGCGCCAAGCGGGTGCCGTCCAACGCGGTCAGGACCGTCGCGCTCGTCGCGGCTTCGCCCTCGACCAGTTGCGCGTCCGGGTACACCGAGCGCAGCTTGCTCACCTCGCCGACCGCACCCGGCACGCCAGGACCGCCCGCGAGCAGCACCGGACCGTCCTCCGCCGGGCGCTTCGCGGTGATCCACGCGGTCGCCGACGGCGCGATCGACACCGGGTGCCCGCGCAGCGACGGCAACGCGCCCCACGGCATCGCGTACAGCTGGCCGATCGGGATGATCACCAGCTCGCGGTCGTCGAGCGTTTTGACCAGCGACGCGGAAATCAGCGCGTCGAGCTTCTCCGCCCGGCGGCGCGCGGACGCGGACACCGTCTCGGCCAGCATCGGCGGCAGATGGTCCGGCGCGAGCGCGTCGAGGTCGGCGTGCAGCTGGGTCGCGGTCTCCACGATGTCGTCGAGCGGACCCAGTTTGAGCAGCCGGAACGTCCCGCGGTCGACGACCACCGAGTACAGCTGATTGTTGTAGGGCACCAAACTCACCAGCACGCGATCGCCGAGCGCGGCGACGACCTCGTCCGGCGTCGCGACCGGCCGCGGACGGCCCCACTGGCTCGTGTACCAGCCGAGCCTGCTCGCCTCGCGCTGCAGTTCGGTGTACCGCTGCTCCAGCGCCTTCACCGGCTCGCCCTCCAGCCGGGCGCGCTGGATGGTGCGCTGGACGTGCCGCATTTCGTTGATGTGCTTGGCCAGCACCGGATCCTCGATCACCGGCAGCGGTTCGTACCGGTAGACCTGTGCCCGGGTGCGTTCGAGCCAGGCGAACATCCGCCGCGCGCCCGCCGCGTTCCGCCGCGCGCGCCGCAGCACGAGGCGCATCGCCAGCCTGCCGAGTTCCTCGCCGTGCACGGCCGTGCCGCACAGCAGGTCGAGCCCGCCCATCCGGTCGCGGATCGTGCCGAGTTCACGCAGTCCGGCGCGAGCCTGCGCGAGCGCCGCGCGCGGCCGGTCTTCGGCCACGGCCAGCTCCGCCCGGCAGAGCCGGAAGAGCATCCGATGGTCGACCGGCGACGTCGCACGCGGAGCAGGCACGTGCGTGAGAACGAGCGAGGCTTCGGCGATTTCCTTGCGGCGGATCAGCAATCGCACCGCGAAGAGCCGCGCGACCGCCGCCTCGTCACGCAGTCCGAGCGCCGCCAGCCGTTCGGCGATCGAGACGAGTTCGGCAGGCAATCGCGAGGTAGAGCGCCCCTTGCGGTCCGACAAGACCTGCTGCGCTTCCGCCCGGAACCGGGCCAGACCGGCGATCTCGGCCCACGTTCGATTGCCGCGACGGAGAAATCGGCGCCGCGCGTCCGACGCGGACTTTCGCGCCAACGCGAAATCGCCCTCCAGCAACGCGGCCGCGGCCCGGGCCACCTCGGCTTCCGCGATGTGCTGGCCGGATCCGTTGGCGCGCAACTCCGGCAGCGCCTCGTCGAGATGCCTGCCCGCCTCGTCGGCGAGGCCCGCGGTGAGCAGCGCGCGGGCCTGGTCGAGCCGGATCAACGGGATCGAACCGGGCGATTCGGTGACGAGGATCCGCGCGGCTTGTTCGTAGCTGGACAAGGCTTTCGGGACGTCGCCGATGAGCTGCGCGTGGTCGCCGAGGTTTTGCCGGATCTTGCCTTCGAGCAAGGTATGCCCGTTTTCGCGGGCGAAGTCGAGCGCCCGCTCGAGGTCGGCTCGCGCAGCGTCCGGCTGGTTCAGCGCCATGTGCACGAGCGCGCGGTTCAGGAGCATGACGACCAGCGTCCGGCGGCCGTCGTCGAACTCGGCCTCGATGCCGGGGATGACGGCGTCGTACACCGAAAGCGATTCGCTGAACCGGCCGCCGCGCATCAGCACCACCGCGCGCTGGCCGGTGACCAGCAAGCCCAGTTCGCGGGCGACCTTGCTCTCCGGAAGCTGGTCGCGAAGCTGCCGCGCGGTTTCGAGATGCACGAGACCGGCGTCGGTGGACGCGACCTCGGCTTCGGCCGCGCCGAGGCTCACCAGGACGCGGACCTGCAGTTCCCGGTGTTCGGGCAGCGGTTCGGCGACGCGCGCCAGCCGCGTGAGCGCGCTGCGGAACAACCGCACCGCGATGCCGGGCCGCTGGTCGGACGCGGCGGCCCGGCCGCGCGCGTACAGATCGGACGCCGCCGCGATCGTTCGATCATGGACGGGCGCGGACACGGACTCTATGGGAGCACACCTCCGCCACTCTCCATAACGCCCGTCCGGGTTTCTCAGAGCACGACGGTCGGCGTGACGACGGTGCGGCGGTGCGGGCCGGCGCCGAGGTGCACGAGGATCTGCGTGGTTCCGCAGGGGACGCGTTCGAGCACGAACCGGCCGCCCTCGTCGGTCGCCGTCGCGAACGTGCCGTGATCGGCGACCCGGACCTCCACGTCGTACTCGCCCGCGGGCGCGAGCCAGCCGTCGATCCGGTGCACCTTCCCGATTTTGGTCAGGTTGATCATCACGGTCAGGTCGCTGACGGTGAACGTGATCGTGCCGGTCGCCGTGCTGCGCACGCCCGACAGTTCGTCGAGCCGTTCCCACCGCGCGACCTCGACGTCGAGGTTCTCGAGCTCGAGCGCGAACTGGACCCGCTGCACCAGATCGTCCGGCGGCGGGTCGAGTTCGTCGAGGAACCGGCCGATGTCGGCCAGGATGGCCTCGTCGTCCGGAACCGCGTGGCCGTGTCCCGGCCTGCCGATGTTGTCGCTCACCGGGCACCCCCTTCTCCTGCGAGCAGATCGCGCATCGAGTCGAGGCAGCGGCCCCTGGTGGGCCCGACGCTGCCGCGCGGCATCTGCATAGCCTCGGCCACCGCCCGGTACTCGGCGCGGCCGGCGAGAACGGTCAGCCGCAGCAGCTCCTGGCAGCGTGCGGGCAGCCGGAGGAAGGCGCGCCAGACCCGGCGGTCGCGGTCGGCGCGGACGGCCTCCTCCTCAGGTGCGGGATGATCGCTTTCCAGCGTCGCGGCGACCTCGTCCGACAGCGGCACCGGCTGGGCGCGCCTGCCATAGGGACGGGTCGCCTCCCGGCGAGTCGTGGTGATCAGCCAGGCGGCGAGCGCGCGGGGATCGCGCAGCTTCGCGAGCTGGCTGAACAGAGCGAGCCACACGGTCTGGACCACATCCTCGGCCACTTGCCGATCGAGCCCGTTGGCGCGCGCGACGTGCCACACGAGCGGTGTCAGCTCGTCGACGAGTTTCGCCATGGCGCGCCGATCGCCGCCCCGCGCCGCTTCCATGCACGCGGCGTGCAGGTCGGCGCCGGTCAAGCCTTCCCAGGGCGGGTCTACCTCGGTGGTGTGCACGTCGGTCACCGTAGCTGCCTCACTCCGGAGGTGGGCCGACCTGGGCGAGCAAGCCTCCGGTCGTGTCGGCACGTCCGGGCCCGTCGCGGGTCGCCTCTCCGGTCGGGTACCGGATCGATCGTGAATGATGCGCGCTCTTTCAGTGGTGTCGATGATGCGGATGGTGTCCAGGGGCACGGTGTGTGCCCCGTGGGTGGGCTCTTGGTTGAGGAGCAAACAACTGGCTCTGGGATACATCAATCTCTGACTTTTTCCGGGTGAGTTTTTTTCACGAGCCGGTCGGGGCGGCCGCTGGTGCGGTCTTCGGTGCGGTTTTCGTGCCTTTCGGTTGCGTGTTTGTGCAGGTCAAGCAGGTTCGGAGCCGCCAGGACGCCGGGACACGACCGGCTGGGCTCCCCCTCCAGCACGGCCGTGTCCCGGCAGCTCCACCGGACCCGATGAGTCCCCCAACGACCCATCGCGCCCCGCCGGACCGGTTCGGCCGGACGGATCCCTCCCCTGAATCCGCCCGTCCGCACCAGCCCGGAAGCTGATTCGCCTGTCCCGCCGGATCGATCCCTCCCCTGGATCCCCCGGCTGACCTGATCAGGTCAGCTCACGCGCTCGGTCCGGTCAGGCGGATTCCTCCCCGAACCCGCCTGACCGGACCGAGCCGCGAGCCGACCCCCAGCCGGACCAGCCCGCACAACCCGCCGCCCGCGCGAACCCCTCCCCGAGGTCCGTTCGGCCGGATGGGCTTGGCAAGCCAATCCGTCAGTCCGGCTGGACCGGCCCGCGAAGCCGGCCAGCCCGGGCAAATCCCTCCCCGGATCTGTTCCGCCGCGCCAGCCCCGCGTGACCCGCCAGTTCCGCGAACCCCTCGCGAGATCCGCTCAGCCGAACAAGCCCTCCCCGGACCTGTCCCGCCGCGCCAGCCCGCAAGGCGATCCGCCACTTCCGCCGGACCGATCCGCCAAGCCCGCCAGCCGAACAAGCCCTCCCCGGCCTGTCCCGCCGCGCTGATCCGCCGCGCTGATCCGCCAAGTCCCGCCGAACCAGATCGCGAACTCCGCCAGCCAGACAGGCCGCTCCCCGAACCTGTCCTGCCGCGCCAGCCCGCGAGCCGGTTCGCCTGGGGCTGGCCGTTGCCGCTGTCCGGTGGGCTCGGCGGCCGGCCGGGTCCCCTCCGAACCCGTCCGGCCGGGCCGGGTCCCCCAGACCCGGGCCGAGCGGAACCGGACCGGCGGTGTGGCCAGTCCCTGTCGTCACGTGCGTCGGTCGCTTCGCACTGGCCGGCGGCCTGCTCGCCCCCTTGTGCCGAGCAGGTCGCCGGTCGCGTGCGTTCGTGCGGGTGCGCACCGGCCGGCGTGAACTGTTCGTCCGTGCCGGCCGGTGCTTCCCGCCCCCAGGGGAGCCCGCTCCCCTTTCGGGCTCCGCCGGAAGGGATTCCTCCCCGAACCCCTCCGGCTGACGACGTCCGGCAGCCCCCTCGGCTCCCGGGCGCCGCCCGTCTCGCTACTTGGCAGTACCGGTGTCGTCGAGCGGCTCGTGGTTGCCGTCCGGCTGCACTCCCCGGTTCGCCCCAGGCGCGGGGCTCGTCTTGACGGGCGGAACGGTGGTTCCCGGCTGCCGCTCGTCCTTCTGATCCGCAGGCATGTGGCCCTCCCTTTTCCTTGGTTCGCCCCATAGGACGCATCCAGGGTGCGCCTAGATACACGGAGCGCCAAAGATTTTGGGGATTTTGTGAACCTGCCGGTCAGGATGGCCGCGCGACCTCCCCCGGATGCCAACCGTCAGTGACGATCGGTAACCCCTCCGAGAGCGCGGCGGCCCAGGCGCGGTAACCGATGGGGCCAGGGTGAAAACGGTCAGCAGCGAACATTCCCGGACGGAGCAATCCCGGAGCCAACGGGATGTGCGTGACCCCGGGAAGCCGGGTCAGCCCTCGCGCCGCCTGGTCGAGCGCGACCGATCGCGCGCCAAGCAAGTCCCGGAGCGGCCGGGGCAAGGACGGGAAACTCGCCAGCGGAGGCACGCCCGCGAGAACGACCGGGACGTCGCCGGCCCTTCGCCGCACCTCGACGACGATCGCCAGCAGGTCCCGCCGGTACCGCGCGGCAGAGTGCAGTTCCAGGGTGTCGTTCACGCCGAGGACGACGACCACGACGTCCGCCTCCCGGACTCGCGGAACCAACTCGTCGAGGACCACCCGCGCCGACGCGCCGGTGATGCCCAGCGCGTGCCACTGCACTTCCCGGTCCGGGTACGCGCGGGCGAGCCCCAGCGCGAGCTGCCCGGTGAGCGCGTCCATGTGGGTGAGTGCGCCGACGCCGTCCACCGTCGACTCGCCGATGACGGTGAGCCGCAGCGGTCGCCCGGTGCCGAGAGTGCCCTCGATCGGCCCCGTGGCCCCGGGAAGCCGCGGAGTCGTCCGACGCACCCGGACTGCCTGCGCGACGAGCACGGGTGCCATGAGGAAGAGGAGGAACAGCCGAAGAACTGCCATGCCTCCGACAGTAACGAGGGGCTACGACAGATCCGGGGCATCGAGGGGAGTTGTCCACAGGGAATGTGAGTTGTGGACAACCTTGGGGATAGTTGAGGGAAGACCGCTGCCAGCAGCGTGTCTGCAACTGCCGACAGAACCACTAGTCATGGGCGGCCGGGGCTGCGGGCAGTCCCAGCCCAACCGCCCGGCGTCGCGATCGGCCTCGGCGAGGACGGGTTGTGCGATTCGCCGATGAGTTCGCATTCTCAGGCAATCCCGCCGCAGGCGGCAGAGTCCACGGCTAGGTGGCAGGGTCCGCAGGCGGTCCCGCCGCGGGCGGCAGCCCGCGAGCAATCACGCCACGGGCGGCAAAGCCCGCGGCCAACCCCACCGCACGCGGCAAGGTCCGCAAGCACCGCCGCACGTCCGCACCAGCGGCAACCCAGCCACGGCCGTCTGCAACCGCAGACAGCCCGCTCACTGTGCGATCGACACCGTCTTCCCGATCAGCGCATCGTCCTCGGCCGCGTCCAGCAAGAACCGCGCCACGTTCGCCCGCGGGATCTGGAACCTCCGCCGCACATCCCGGCCCACCTCGCTGCGCACGTGGTCCCGTGCGGGTTTGTCCGTCAGCCTCGTCGGGCGCACGATCGTCCACCGCACGTCCGGGGCCTCGTGCAGGATCGACTCCATCCGCTGCAGGTCGGCGTATCCGTTGCGCAACACCACGCCCAGCAACGGCTTCAGCACCAGCTTCGAGAACAGGCTGTCCCCCTTCGCGGGCAGGCCGGATGCGCTCACCACCACGAAGCGCGTCTGGGAGCCATGCAGGGCGGAGACCACGGAGCGGGTGCCGTCGGAGTTGACCGTCGTCGGCTTGAGGTCCGCGGGGCCGAGGGCCAGTACGACCGCGTCACGGCCGGTCACCGCGTCGGCCAGGCCGGGGTCGGTCAGGGAGTGAACCGCAACGTCCAATCGGGGGTGCGCGGGGACGGTCAATCGCGCGGGGTCGCGGACCACGGCGGTGACATGCCATCCGCGGGCCAGCGCGTCACGCACCGCCAGGCCGCCGATCCGGCCGCTCGCACCCAGGACGGTGATCTTCATGAGAGGCCTCCAAAGAGGGGGTGAGTGTTCACTTACCAGCTAGGGTAAGTGAACACTCACCACACTGAGAAGACCCTCAGGGAGCACAGCATGGGAAGCCGCGAGGAGATCGTCGCCGCGGCGGCGGCGGTCATGCGGGAGCAGGGGTACGCGCACGCCACGACCAAGGCGATCGCGCAAGCCTCGGGGTACTCGGAAGCCTTGCTGTACAAGCACTTTCGCGACAAGACCGCGCTCTTCCTCGCGGTGCTGAAAGAGGAGCTGCCCGACCTTGCCGCCACGGCGGCGAGGCTCACCGAACACCCGGAGAAGGCCGGACTCGGCGACAATCTCGCCGAGCTGGCCACCACGGCGCTGGCCTTCTACTGCGCGAGCTTCCCGATCTCCGTCTCGATCTTCTCCTCGCGCGAGCTGCTCCGCACCCACCGGGACACCCTCGAAAACGGCCCCGACCTGCCGATCCAGCACGTCGCCGGTTATCTGGCCGCGGAGGTCAAGCTGGGCAGGCTGCGCGCCGATCTCGACGTCGAAGCCGCGGCCCGGCTGCTGCTCGGCGCGTGTTTCCAGGAGGCGTTCCTCGCGTCTTTCGAGGAACGCCCGCCCCGGCCAGGCCTTGCTCAACAGCTCGTCGAGACGCTGGAAAAACTCGGCTAGTCGCGGTTTTTCCGCAGTTCGTGCCACCGGTCGTACAGGTTGTTGACCTCGACCAGCATGAATGCCAGGAAGTCCCGCATCTCGGCGAGCCGTTTCCCGGCGGGAGTGTCCGGGCCGAGCGCGTCGATGCCCTCGGTGGCCGCGTCGCGCCACATGATCAGGAAACGGTCGCGCTTGAGGAAAGTCGCGTACCAGAGGTCGTCGTAGAGCTGGTAGTGGTCGCGGCGTTCGCCGGGTTCGCGAACTTTCCGCACCAGGCCGACCTGGTCGAGATACCGCACCGCGCCGGAGATCGCGGCCGGGCTCACCGACAGCTGCTCCGCCAGTTCGGCAGCCGTGAGCTGCCCCGAGTCGGTCGTCATCAGCGCCGCGAACACCCGCGCTGACATGCGCTGCATGCCGATTTGAGCCATCACCAGGCCCAGGCTCTCCACGTATCGGCGGACGGCGTCCTCGTCTCTCTTCGTCTCAGGCGTCGTCATCCGTCCATCCTCTCCCACGCGCGCCTGGAAGATCACTCGGTCCAGACGTTTTCTTAACTTCACAACTTCATGAAAAGAGTGTAGCTTCCGAACTATGGGAAACGCCATCGCGATCTCCGGCCTGCACAAAGCATTCGGCCGGGTGAAGGCCCTCGACGGCCTTGATCTTCAGGTTCCCGCGGGGGAAGTACACGGATTCCTCGGCCCGAACGGCGCCGGGAAGTCCACCACGATCCGGGTCCTGCTCGGACTGCTGCGCGCCGACGCCGGCGAAGTCCGGCTGCTCGGCGGCGATCCGTGGCGCGACGCGGCGAGCCTGCACCAGCGGCTCGCCTACGTGCCCGGCGACGTCAACCTCTGGCCCAACCTGTCCGGCGGCGAGGTCATCGACCTTCTCGGCAGGCTGCGCGGCGGGCTCGACCAGAAGCGCCGCGAGGAACTCGTCGAGCGCTTCGACCTCGACCCGCGCAAGAAGGGCCGCACGTACTCGAAGGGCAACCGGCAGAAGGTCGCCATCGTCGCCGCACTCGCGTCCACTGTGGACCTGCTGCTGCTCGACGAGCCGACCTCGGGCCTCGACCCGTTGATGGAGGCCACCTTCCAGGAGGTCATCCAGGAAGAACGCGCGCAGGGCCGCACCGTGCTGCTGTCCAGCCACATCCTCGCCGAGGTGGAAGCCTTGTGCGACAAGGTGAGCATCATCCGGAACGGCCGCGCGGTCGAGTCGGGCACGCTCGCCGAACTGCGCCATCTGACCCGCACGTCGATCACCGCGGAGCTGGCCGGACCGCCGAACGGCCTCGCCAAACTCCCCGACGTCCACGACCTCAAGATGGACGGCAACCGCGTCCGCTTCGACGTGGAAACGCGCTCGCTCGAGGACGCACTGCGCCAGCTGACCCAGATCGGCGTGCGCAGCCTGGAGAGCAGGCCGCCGACGCTCGAGGAACTCTTCCTGCGCCACTACGCCGACGAACTCGAGGCCGGGAAATGAGCGGCGCGCTCAACGGCACCGGGCCGCTGATCCGGCTGGCGCTGCGCCGCGACCGGATCATCCTGCCGATCTGGATCGTCCTGCTCAGCCTCATCCCGGTAGCCACGATCAGCAGTTACGACCAGTTCTATCCGACCGCCGCGAGCCGGGCCGGGCTCGTCGCGTCGGCCGCCGCGAACCCGTCGTTCGCGCTGCTCTACGGCCCGGCGTTCAACCTCGGCACGGCGGGCGGGTTCATCGCCTGGCGAATGGGCGGGTTCCTGGCGCTGCTGACCGGCCTGATGGCCGTCTTCACGCTCACCCGGCACACCCGCGCGGAGGAGGACACCGGCCGCGCCGAACTGCTGGCGTCCACTGTGGTCGGTCGATACGCACCGCTCACCGCCGCGCTCGCGGTGACCGGCGGAGCGAGCGTGCTGATCGGGGTGCTGCAAGCGATCACGCTGGCGGCGAAGGTTCCCGCGGCGGGTTCCGTCGCGCTCGGCGCGAGCACCGCGCTCGCCGGGCTGGTTTTCACCGGCGTCGCCGCGGTCGCCGCGCAGCTCGGCGAGTACTCACGGACTGCGAACGGCATCGGCACGGCCGTGCTCGGCGTCGCGTTTCTGTTGCGTGGCGCGGGTGATTCGACCACCGACGCGCATTGGCTGTCGTGGCTGTCGCCGCTCGGCTGGGCGCAGCAGATCCGGCCGTTCGCCGAAGAACGTTGGTGGGTCCTGATTTTGCCCGTCGCGACCACGCTCGTGCTGTTTGTCGTGGCCTACGCGCTGCTGCCGCGTCGCGACGTCGGCGTCGGCCTGCTTCCGCCGCGACTGGGACCCAGCGAAGCCGCGCCGTCGCTGCGATCGCCGTTTTCGCTGGCCTGGCGGCTGCAGCGGGGTCCGTTGTTCGGCTGGCTCATCGGACTCGCGGTCGGCGGCGCGTTGTTCGGGACGATCGCGCAGGGCATTTCCGGCCTGGTCGGCGGCACCGAGCAGAGCAGGCAGATCTTCGAGCGGCTCGGCGGTTCGCACGGACTGGTCGACGCCTTCCTCGCCACGATGGTCAGCCTGTTCGCGATGCTCGCCTCGCTCTACGGCGTGCAGGCGGCGCTGCGAATGCGCACGGAGGAAACCTCGATCCGGCTCGAACCGCTGCTGGCCACGCGGGTCGGACGGCTGCGCTGGGCCGCGAGCCACCTCGTGTTCGCGTTCCTCGGCAGCGCGTTGCTCGTGCTCGTCGGAGGCGTGCTGCTCGGGCTGTCGAACGGGCTGCGCAGCGGAGACGTCGGCCGCTCGGTCGGGAACATGGTCGCGGCCGTCGCGGTGCAGGTGCCCGCGGCGTGGGTGATCGTCGCGGTGGCCGCGCTGATCTTCGGCCTGCTGCCGAAACTGGCGACCGCCGCCTGGGGCGTGGCGGCGCTGGCGTTGCTGATCAGCATGTTCGGGCCGGTCGTCAACGCACCGCAGGTGCTACTGGACGTCTCGCCGTTCCAGCATCCGCCGAAGGTGCCCGGCGCGGTGTTCACCGCGGTGCCGCTGGTGGTGTTGCTGGCGGTTTCGGCAGTCGTGCTGGCGGTGGGCCTGACCGGCTGGCGGCGGCGCGACGTCGGCTGACGTCAGCGTTCGTCGCGGATGAATCCGCTGGTCGGGCCCAGTGTGGTCGGCGGGGGTGCCGACGGGCTCGACTGAGTCGGGGTGACCGACACCGTGGCCGTGGTCGTGCGCGGCGGCGGGGCCGGAGGTGCGGGCGGGCGATGGGTCACGGTGATCGGCGGCAGAGGGAGGCCGGTCACCGTTACCGTCACCTGCTGCACAGGCGGCGGGGTGGGCGGCGAAGACTCTCCGGCCGGACGCGGAGTGCGACCGGCGACCAGCAGCGCGGCGACCAGCAGCCCGCCCGCCAGCCCGGCGAGACCGGTCACGACGACATAACCCCAGGTGGGAGCGGTGTCCGACATCCGGCACCTCCTCGCCGCACGGTCACTCGGCTACGAGGGTTCGTCGCGTTGATCATAGGCGTCGTTACGCACTGTGCAACTTGATATCTACCGACTCAACTTATATAACACTAACCCTATGAGGGGGATTCTTCGCTCGCCGGACTTCCGGCGGCTTTGGCTCGCCGACGGCCTCAGCCAGGTCGGCAATCGCATCGACTTCCTGGTGATCCCGCTGCTGGCGACCACGACGCTCGCCGCGTCCGTGGCCGAGGTTTCGCTGCTGCGGACGCTGAGCACGCTCCCGTATTTGCTGCTCGGACTGCAGGTGGGCGCGTGGTGCGACCGGATGCGCAACCGGCCGGTGCTGATCACCGCCGACCTCGGCCGCGCGCTGCTCATCGGCTCGGTGCCGCTCGCCGCGGTGTTCGGATCGCTGACGCTGGGCCATCTGTACGTCGTCGTGCTGCTGGCCGGGGTGTTCACCGTCTTCTTCAACGTCGCGCACCAGACCTACCTGCCGAACCTCGTCGAACGCGGCGAACTGCCCGACGCGAACGCCCGGTTGCAGACCAACCTGTCCGTCGCCGCGATCGCCGGGCCGGGGCTCGGCGGGATGATCGTGCAGTTCATCGGCGGCGCGGGCGCGATGGCTGTCGACGCGTTGACTTACCTGTGGTCGGCCGCCTGGCTGCGCCGGATTCGCACGCCGGATGTGCGGCCTGAGCCCGCGGAGCGGAACCTTCGCCGCGAGATCGGCGAGGGACTGCGGACTGTTACGCACAATCCGCTCCTGCGGGCGATCGCCCTGCACGGTGCCGCGTCGAGCCTGTTCCAGTCGATGTTCATGGCGGTGTCGATGGTGTTCATGGTCCGCGATCTGCACGTCGCACCGTTCATGATCGGTTTGCTCGGCACGATCTCGCTGTTCGGCGCCTTGCTCGCGAGTGGAGTCGCGCAACGGCTCGGCACTCGTTTCGGTGCTGCCCGGGCGTTGTACTTCGGTGCCGCCGTGTACAGCGTTTCGTTCCTGCTCAACGCTTTCGCGACACAAGGCTGGGGGCTCGCCTGGTGGGTCGCGGGCGGCTTCGGGTCAAGTTTCGGGATCATTGTGCTTGGCGTGTTCGAAACCAGCTTCCGGCAAGCGGTCACCCCGCACGAATTGCTCGGCCGTGTCTCCTCGGTGTCGCAGACGGTCATTTTCGGCATTGCCCCGCTCGGCAGTCTGCTCGGCGGCTTGATCGCGGAACTCACCACAACCCGGGTCACGCTGTACGTATGCGGCATCGGAATCCTTGCCGCGTCGGCGATTCTCATCGCTTCGCCGCTTCGCAAGATGCGAGACCTGCCGCTAGCCGAGGGAACGGTCGAGAACGATCAGGGGGATCGCGAGCGTGGCTAGGACCGCTCCGATGAGGCTGACCCAGCTGAGGGCTTGGGCGAGCACGGCCGCCGCGAGGACGGGAGTAGCGCTGATTCCCAGCTGGAAAGCCGAAACCGTGGTCGCCCCGGCGAGCGTCGGGGCGTCGGCGGCGATGGCGAAGACCCGGCCGTAGATCGCGGGATTCAGTACGAAGGCAGCGATCCCGAGCAGGAACACCGTAGGAAGCATCGCCCACGAACTGCGGATCGCGCCGACCAGGACAACCGAAAGAAGCACGATCGCGACGGCTCCGCCCAGGAGCGCGGCGTGGGGTCGCCGGTCGGAAATACGGCCGCCGATGGACAGGCCCACGAAGGCGCCGATTCCGAAAAGCGCGAGGACCGCGGGAATCCATCCGGTGGGGACGCCGGTGATCTCGGCGAGCATGGCGGAGAGGTAGTTGAACGTGATCATGTACGCCGCCGTGGTCAGGATCGTGCTGCCGTAAACGGCCCAAAGCCGGGGTTTGCGGATCGTGGCGAGTTCCCGCGACACACTCGGCCGCGCCGCCGACCGGGTCGTCGCGGGTATCCCGAGCGAGCAGGCGACGGTCCCGGCGAGCGTCAGTGCGACCACGGCCCAGAATCCGCCTCGCCACTGGGTGAAATGGCTGAGCAAGGTGCCTGCCGGTCCGCCGGCGACCATGGCGACGCTCAGGCCGCTGACCACGACCCCGGAAGCGCGGGCGATGCGGTCCGGGGCGACCAGGCTGATCGCGGTCACGGACGCGACGGCGAAGAAGCCGGCGTAGGCGACGCCCGAGACGACCCGGCTCACCAGCAAGACCGGGTAGTTGCCCAGCAGCCCGGCGGCGACGCTGGCGGCGAACACTCCTTGGGTGACCATCAGCGCGGTGCGGCGGGGCCAGCGCAGGCTGAACACGGCGAACGGCGGCCCGCCGATGACGACCCCGAGCGCGAACGCGGTGATGAGAAACCCGGCGGAGGACAGCGAAACCTGGAGATCGTCGGCCACCGCGGGCAGCACGCCCGCCAGAAGGAATTCCGCGCTGCCCATTGCGAACAGGCTGAAGGCGAGCAGGTACACGCCGACGGGCAAGCGCGCGGAACTCCGTGGCTTTTCGACGGTTTCGCTGGTCATCAACGCTTCGCCTCCGTGGTTTTGGGGACCCCTGCGACCAGCATCGGAAGCCGCACGCGAAAGCGGCAAGAAACGTTGCCGTTTCCGGGACGCATTGGTTGACTGCGCCGCATGAGCGACCACCCCACCGTCGACAGCGTGCTCGAGCAGATCGCGCCCCGGCTTCGGCAGGCGCGAGACAAGCAGGGCGTCAGCCTCGCCGACCTCGCGCGGGCCACCGGCATCTCGACCAGCACGTTGTCCCGGCTGGAATCCGGGCAGCGCAAGCCGAGTCTCGAACTGCTGCTGCCGATCACCGCGGCGCTGGGCGTCCCGTTCGACGAGATCGTCGCCGCGCCGCGGATCGTCGACCCGCGCGTGCCCCAGCAGCCCGCCAAGAAGGACGGGCGCGTGCTGATCGCGTTGTCCCGGCACCAGGGGGAAATCCGCGCCTACAAACAGGTCATCCCGGCGCACGACGAAGAGCCTCACCTGCGTACCCACGACGGGCACGAATGGCTCTACGTTCTTCGCGGACGCCTACGCGTTCGCCTGAGCGAGCACGACTTCATCATGGGAAACGGCGAAGCGGCCGAGTTCGACTGTCACATCCCGCACTGGTTCGGCGCCGCGGGCAAGGGCGACGTCGAAATCCTCAGCCTCTTCAGCAAGTCCGGCGAACGCATCCACCTGCGCACCGGTCGCCGCTAGACCTTGCGCAGACCGTCCAGCAGTACGCGCACCAGGTGCCGGCTGTCCGGCGTAAACCGCTCTACCGCGAGCGCGCCGACAATGAGCGCGCGCAGGTCTTCGCCGTCGATGTCTGTGCGTACAGTGCCCGCGGCTTGCGCGCGTTCCAGAAGCGCCGTGAGGTTCACGCGAAACCGCTCCGCCGCTTCGGCCTTGTACGCAGAACCGCTTGTCTCACCGAGCGCTTCGCAGATCGCACGGTTACGCGACGCCTGCTCGATGACGCGCGTGAAGTAGTCGTAGAACGCTTCGCCTGGCGCGTCGGAGTCGATCAGCTCCTGCGCCTCAACGCCGTACTGCTCCAGCCGCTCCACGACGACGGCCTGGAACAGCGCTTCCTTGCTGGGGAAATGACGATAGACAGTGCCCGCGCCGACGCCAGCCAGCCGCGCGATGTCGTCGAGGGGCACCGAGAGCCCGTCGACGGCGAACGCTGCTTCGGCGGCAGCCAGCACACGGGCGCGGTTCCGGCGCGCGTCCGCGCGGAGCGCAGGCTTCTCCACCGGCTATCTCCTCTGATCTCAAAGTGGTGCGGTCGTCCGATTCTTCCTTGGAACGATCTCCGCCGCTTCTGACCGTGTCTCAGATCTCCAGGCCGTCGTTGACAACCGGAGTGACAACTCCGTATCTTCGTAAGCGGGTGCCCCGTTCCGATTATCCCCCTCTCTTCCCTAATGAGGTTTCTGATGCCCCGCACCGTGTCCGAAGTAGCCGAGATCGTCGCGAACGCACTGCGCGCCTTCGACGCCGCGCAGCTCGCCGGCGTTCTCGCCGAGGACGCCGTCTACGAAATCCCGTTCACCGGCCACCGCTCCGCCGGCCGGGACGCGGTACTGGCCACACTCGGCGCGGGCAGCGCCGTCGCGGCCCGGATCGGCCTGGAGAAAGTCGAGGTCACCACGACGGAAACCGCGGACGGATTCGCTGTCGAACTCGTCGCCGAGGGCCGCAACCCGCACACCGGGCACAGCTACCGGCTCCCGTCGTCCGCCGGACTGCTGACCGTGCGGGACGGCCAGGTCGCCCGGTACCGCGACTACCCGAACAACGGCGCAGCAACCGCACTGCACGGGACGAAGGAGGTCTTCCAGCGCTTCCTCGACGCGGCTGTCGACAACCGCTGGGACGATCTCGCCGACCTGTACTCCGACGACGTCGTGATCGAAATCCCGTTCGCGCCGGCCGGAGTGCCGAAGGTGACGCGCGACCGGGAGGAGTTGCGCAAACGCTTTCACGAGGCCGGAGAGCGCCGCCGGATCACCAAGGCGGATCGGGTCGTGGTGCACGAGACCAGCGATCCGGAGGTGCTGGTGGCGGAGTACGACCTGCACGGGGAGTACGAGGGCAAGCCGTATGTGTCGACGTACGCGATGGTCATGACGGCGCGGGACGGTCGGATCGTGCACTCCCGCGACTACTCGGGCGCACCTACGTTCGAGGAGTAATCGGCGTCAGCCCCTCGCCAGCCCGATCGCCATGTCCGCCAACGCCTCGCGCCCCTCCCTCGCCCGCGCGTCGTCGGGGTCGCAGACGTACTGCAGGATCAGCCCGTCCACTCCGGCGACGATCATGCGCGCGAGGTGGTCGAAGGAAACGGCGGCAGTCTCGCCCGCCTGCTCAGCGGCTTCCCGGCACCACTGAGCGACGACGTCGGCATAGCGCCGGTACTGGAGCCGAGCGAGTTCTTCGTGGCCAGAGGTGCGCAGGGCGTACATGGTGAGTTCGTACTGCAGCAACTGCAGTTCGCGCCCGCCCTCGACGAGCTTGCCCCAGAAGGTGTCGAGTCCTTGCCGGATCGCGTTCGCCAGGCCTTGGCCGGTGGCAGCCGAGACCTGGAGAACGCCGGCGATCTCGTCGACGACGTCCTCGATCACGGCCCGGAGCAGCTTCTCCTTGGACGGGAAGACGTACTGCATGGTGGCCAGCGGGACGTCCGCCTGCGCGGCCACGACGCGCAGCGAAGTCTTGGCGACGCCGTGCGCGGCCAGCGCGGTGCGGGCGGCCGCGATGAACTGGGTCCGGCGTACCGCGGCCTCGACGTACGGCATGGCCACCCCTTTCGGTCAGTCGACCGAAATCTTGCCACGAATCCTTGCCAGCCGCGGCGGCGCTCCTTAGGCTGCACCGAATCGGTCAGTTGACCGAATCTCCGGAACGCGAGGGAGCAAGCCATGCAGGTCGTGGTCGTCGGCGCGGGACTGGCGGGACTCTCCGCCGCACGGGAACTCAAGGCGGCGGGAGCCGAGACAGTCGTCCTCGAAGCTCGTGACCGGGTCGGCGGGCGGACCGAGGGCGGCGAAATCGAGGGACACCCGATCGAACTCGGCGGCACCTGGATCGGCGAGGGCCACACCAGGATGCACGGGCTCGTCGGCGAACTCGGCCTGGCGACTTTCCGCACCTGGAACGACGAAGGCAAAACGCTCGTCCAGCTCGGCGGCAGGCGCACCCTCGTCGACGGAGCCAAGGGCGCCGTGCCACGGCTCAATCCGGTCGCGCTCGCCGACCTCGCCCAGGGCTTGACCCGCTTCGGCAGGCTCGCCCGCGGCATCGACCCGAAGCAGCCGTGGGCGCATCCGAAGGCGCGCCTGCTCGACAGCCAAACCTTCGAGACCTGGGTCCGGCGCAATCTGCACACCCCGAGCGGACGCGCCTACTTCCGGGTCGCGACCGAAGCCGTCTTCGCCGCCGACGCCAGCGATCTTTCCCTGCTGCATGCGCTGTTCTACGCAGTCAGCAACGCGGACCTGGAAACCCTCCTCGCCGTCGACCGCGGCGCGCAGCAGGACCGCGTCGTCGGCGGCTCCGTCCTGGTGGCACAACGACTCTCCGACGGGCTCGACGTCAGGCTGTCGACACCAGTCGCGTCGGTGGCCCACGACCAGGCCGGGATCACGGTCACCACCCGCGCTGGGCAAACCTTCACCGGCGACCGGGTCGTCATCGCCCTCCCGCCGACGCTCGCCGGACGGCTGCGGTACGACCCGGTACTGCCCGCCTGGCGCGACCAGCTGACGCAGAAGCTGCCAGCCGGGACGGTCACCAAGACGTTCGCCTCGTACCCCACGCCCTTCTGGCGCGAACAGGGACTCAACGGGCAGGTCGCCTCCGACAACGGTCCGGTCAAGGTCACCTTCGACGTTTCCCCGCCGGGCGGCGAAATCGGCGTCCTCCTGGGCTTCGTCGAGGGCGGCGAGGCACGCCGCTGGCAGCGTCTTCCGCCCGACCGGCGCCGCCAGGCCGTGCTCGATTCCTTCGTCCGCTACCTAGGGCCGCGGGCCGCCGAACCGACTGCGTACGTCGAGAAGGACTGGAGCGCCGAGGAGTTCACCCGAGGCTGTTACGGCGCCCACTTCGCCCCTGGAGTGTGGACCAGTTACGGCGACGTGCTGCGGCCACCAGTCGGCCGTATCCACTGGGCGGGTGCGGAGTACGCGGTGGAGTGGAACGGCTATATGGAGGGCGCCGTGCGGTCCGGCAGCGCTGTCGCGGAGGAGATCCTGCGGCGTTGAGCGAGGCTCACTGAGTCGCGGTCTGCGAAGCCGGTGGCGTGAACAAATGCTCCACCGTGGCCACCGCCCAGTCCCATACTCCCGGCACCAGCAAGATCCCCACCAGCACGAACACCGGGAACACCAGTCGCGTCTCCACCTTTTTCCCGGTGTGCAGCCGCAGCGGCTTCGGCGGGCGGAGTTCGTACCAGGTCTCCCCCGCGATCGGCAGCGGGAACAGGAACGGGCAGCCCGACTCGGTGAGCGAATCGCCGAGGCAGTGCACGAAACAGCCGGCCGCGACCGCCACGCCGAGCCAGCCGGAGATGTCCGCCAGCTGGGCTACCCGGTCGTCCGGCGCGGTGAAGTACCACCAGGCCACCGCGCCGCCATAGGGCAGCAGCAGCCAATCGCCCAGAGCCGCGACGGCGAGCAGGAGTCCGAACAACAACACGCCCAGCACAGCCCAAGCTCCACCGGCGGTACAGCCAGCGGAGGTAGCCGCGCCGAGGGCGACTGCGAACAAGAGGGTGTGCGACAGGTGCCGGTGCGTGCCGGTCACCTTCTCGTCGCGGGGGCCCTTCGTCAGGGCGTATACAGCTGCAGACACCCGGCGCAGCAGCCACGACAGCGCGCCGGTCAGCCAGCCGAACAGGCGGGTCGCACTGGCGCTGGGATGGTCAAGGTCCGGCAGCAGCGCGAACCCGGCCGTGGTGGCCGCGAAGACCACCGCCTGATGCACCGAGCCGACGCCGACCGCGGGCGCGAGGGCGAGGCCCGCGCACCAGCCGGTCAGGGCGTGCGTGCGCCCCATCATGATGGTTATCCCCCAGGTCGCGGGCCATTTTTCAGCGACCGTAGCGGGAGATCAGGCCGGAGGTTCCTCCGACACGCTCAGGTGTTCGGCCACGCCGGTGAGCTCGATCACCCGGCTGACCGCCGGGCTCGGCACGACCTCGAGTTCGACGTCCTGTTCCCCGGCCTGCCGCTGGGCGTGCAGGACGACGTTCAGCGCCGATGAGTCGAAGAAGGTCACCCCGGTGAGGTCGGCCACCACGCGACGGGAATTCTTGTCCGCGATCAATCCGGCAAGAGCTTCCTGCAGCTGCGGGCTGGTGAGCAGATCGAGCTCACCCGTGACCACGACCCTCGGCTCGGCGGCCGCGGTGTCCAGCGTGATGCCGAATCCGGGCGGAGTGGCGTTCTGGTCGGCTGCGGGCATGCAGTTTCTCCTCGTCAGGCGCTGCTCCTGCGCCGGTACGCGCCTGTTGTCTCAAGAGGCAACCGTGTCACGGTCCCAAGCATCTGGAGACTCAACCCTAACCCAGTGGGTGACTGAGTCCGCGTCGGCACATGGCTACACCTTGGCGCGCTCTCGACCGGCGGACGCACAGCACCCCGCGCACCGCAGGTGGGCGCGCGGGTCGCGGGGTCGGTCGGCTCAGGCGGACACCGTCTTGCGCTTCGCTCGCCGTTCGCGCATGAACAGCTCGCGGCGCTCGATCTCGCCGAGCCCGCCCCAGATTCCGTACGGCTCTTCGACGGTCATCGCGTGCTTGCGGCACTGGGCCAGCACCGGGCAGGTGTGGCAGATCGCCTTGGCCCGGGACTCGCGGCGCTCGCGCGCGGAACCGCGCTCATTGTCGGTATGGAAGAACAGGCTGCTGTCCGCGCCGCGGCACGAGCCTTGAAGCTGCCACTCCCACTCCTCGGCCACCACGTTCGGCAGTCGGCTCACGTCAGCCATGTCGTCCCCACCTTTCCCGGGATCAGCACACTCGACGGCTACATGCCCGCCGGTCGCGGCGGTCAAACCCGGGTTTGGTTTGCTCACCCCCCGGGCATGTGGCAGATCGGGCACGAAAGACTGGCGTGGCACGCCGGAGAGAGGACAGCACGTGGAGGAGAACGCCCCGCTCGAGCGCGAGGACGCACAGCTCATCGAGGTGCGGACGGCGGCTATCCCGCACGTGGTGCCCACCCTGCGCACCATCGTCGCCGACATCGCCATGCGCCAGGACTTCGACCTGGACGCGGTCGAGGATCTGCGGATGGCCGTGGACGAGGCCTGTTCGATGCTGCTGCCCTCGGCCGCCGACGGCAAGCTGACCTGCGTGTTCTCCTGGCTGGAGGGCCGGATCGAGGTCACTGTGTCGGTGGTCTCCGACCGCGCCGACCACGGCGACGAGACCGGTCTGTCCTGGCAGCTGCTGACCGCGCTCGCGACCTCCGCGCGGCGCACCGTGACCCCGGCCAACGGCCGGTACCTCTCCCGGGTGCAACTGGTCCGGGAGAGTGAGGCGGCCAGCTCGTGACGAACCCCGCCGGCGGCGACAAGCCCACCGACGTGGCAGCACTGTTCCACGAGCTGACGCAGCTGCCCGAGCACGCGCCCCGCCGCGAGGAGATCCGGGACCGGCTGGTGCGCGAGCATCTCGAACTGGCGCGCAACCTCGCCCGGAAGTTCCGCAACCGCGACGAGGCGATGGACGACCTCGTGCAGATCGCGACCGTCGGCCTGATCCACGCGGTGGACCGCTACGACCCCGAGCAGGGCACCGATTTCCTGGCCTTCGCGGTGCCGACGATCTCCGGCGAACTGCGCCACCACTTCCGCGACAACAGCTGGTCGGTCCGGGTGCCGAGGCGGCTCAAGGAACTCAACGCGACGATCTCGGCCGCCCGCGAGGAACTGACCGTGCGGCTTTCGCGCGCGCCGAAGCCCAGTGAGATCGCGCGGCATCTCGGCGTGCCGATCGAGGACGTCTACGAGGGCCTGCGGGCCGGTCAAGGGCGGTACGGGGCCTCGCTGGACAACCTGCTGGAGAACTCCGCGCACACGCGCTTCGGCGCGCCGGACGCCAACCTCGGCCAGGCGGAACTGCGCGAGGCGCTGCGGCCGATGCTGGACAGTTTGCCCGAGCGCGAACGCAAGATCGTGGCGCTGCGGTTCGGATCCGGGATGAGCCAGTCGGACATCGCGCGCCGCGTCGGGGTTTCCCAGATGCAGGTGTCGCGGCTGCTCGCGGCGACGCTGAAAAAGCTCCGTACCGGACTGGCCGAGACTGACATCACCGAGGGCACCTGATTCGCTTTCGGCCGGGTTGGGTAAACACCACATGCGAGCACAGCGGCCGGGAGGTGCAGAAGCCATGACGACGTCGAGGATGCCGACCAGGAGCACCGGGGCGACTGCCGCCACCGTGCTGCTGGAGCTTCCGGACGACGTCACCGCGCCCGCCATCGCGCGAGCCCAGGTTCGCGCCGCGCTCGCCCAGCTCGACGTTCCCGCCCAGGTGCGCGACGACGTGCTGCTGGCGACCTCCGAGCTGGTCACCAACGCCTTCGAGCACGGCGACCGGCCGGACCGGCTGGAGCTCCGGCTCGAGCACGGCGAACTGATGGTGCGGGTCTTCGACACCTCTGCCTCCATTCCGCAGCTGAAAGAACCGGTCGCCCCGTCCGCGGCGCGCAGCCGGGGGCTTCAGCTGGTGCGTGCGCTTTCCCGCCGCTGGGGCTACGACCCGGCCGAAAACGGGAAGTGCGTCTGGGCGGCGTTCGGCCTCGGCTGACGGCGGCCGCCCACCACGAGCCCGGCCGCGCCGAGCATCCCCAGTCCCACGCCGAGCCAGCCGATGATCATGCGTGGCCGCTCGGCCGCCGAGCAGCCTTCCGCTCCGTGTGCCTCGGTGATCAGCCAGCTTTCCGGAGTGCTGAGCGCCGTGCCGCAGCCGATCCGGACGCTCGTGGTGTCCGTCGGCGGGTCGCCCCGGCCGAACATATTCGCGGGGAGTCCCAGCATCTGATCGCTTCGGGTGCCGTAGATCGCCCGGACGTCGGTCGGGTTCCCGGCGTCGTCGAGGTAATAAAGGGCAGTCACCGGCAGCAGGAAGAACACGATCCCGGTGACGAAGAAGGCGGCGGACGCCAACCCGATCCACCACGCCGGACGGCGGGCCAGCGGCTTGCGCGATCTTGCCGGGAAAGCCTGGTCATCCGGGCCGGGGAACGGGTCGGGGCGGGGATCGCCGGTCATCGTCGAGCCTCCTGATCGGGGGTGCGAGGCCCGGTTGTAGTCCGGTTCGCCGGGACTGGTCCCCGGCGGGCGCTGTCCGGTTTTGTCTCGTTCGCTCCCGTTGCCGGTGCCTTACGCTCGCCGGATGCTGGACGCAATCGGGGTGACTGGGGACGAGGAGCGGGTCTACCGGCTCCTCGTGGGGATGTTCGACGCCGGACCGCGGCAGGTGGCCGAGCAGCTGGGGCTGAGCGCGGCGCAGGTGTCGGCGATCCTGCGTTCGCTGCACGCCAAGGGGCTGGTCAGCCTGGTCGCCGGGGACGAGCCGAAGTACGCGCCGTCGCCACCGGACGTCGCGTTCGGGCCGTTGCTGATGCGCGGGCAGGAATCGCTGGAATGGGCGCGCACCGCGGTGAGCCGGATGGCCGAGGAGTACCGCGGCGGCGCGCGACGGCGGGACGCGACACAGCTGGTCGAGGTGATCACCGGCAGTGCGGCGATCCGGCAGCAGCTGACCAACATCCAGGTCGGCGCCCGGCACGAGTTGCTGTGGTTCTGCCGGGCCGGGCACATCGCGATGGCGTCCGGCGAGAACGCCGACGAGTACGACGCGCTCGCCCGCGGCGTGCGGTACCGGGTCGTCTACGAGCGGGCGATGCTGGAAGAGCCCGGCATGATCGAGAACGTCGCGCACGGGATCCGGCACGGCGAGGAGGCGCGGTCGTCGACCGTGGTTCCGGTGCGGCTGGCGATCGCCGACGGCACCATCGCGTTGTGCCCGTTGGTGCAGAATCTCGACGGCTCCGGCGAGCCGACCGCCGCGTTGATCCGCGAGAGCAGCCTGCTGGCCGCGTTGATCGCGTTGTTCGAAAGCTATTGGGAACGCGCCTGGCCGCTGCGCGCGGACGGGACCCCGCAGGACGCTCCCGGCGGCGCCGGTCCGGACCGGGACGAGCTGCACCTGTTGTCGCTGCTGGTCGCGGGGGTCACCGACAAGGCGATCGCGACGCGGCTCGCGGTGAGCCAGCGGACCGTGCAGCGGCGGATCCACGACCTGATGTCCCGGATGAACGTGCAGACCCGGATGCAGCTGGCGTGGGAGGTCAGCAGGCAGGGCTGGCTCGACGAGCCCGCGGCAGCCGGATAACCGCGAGGGGTTATCCGGCTGCCTCTTTCTCAGGAGAGCCCGTAGGCGCGGAGCACGGTCTGCTGCACCGCGTTCCCGTCACCATCGGAGCCGTGCACGCGCAGTGCGACGAATCCGTTGGTGCGGTCCAGCCGCGGCTGGTCGACCACGGCGCGGAAGCGGCCGCCGCCGATGCCGTCCATCCGCTTGACCTTCGTCCATGTGCGACCGTCGTCATAGGACACTTCGACGGTCAGCTGCGGATTCTTCGGCGCGGCCATGCCGTCCTGGTTGCGGACGGTGAACTCGACCGGAAGCGAACGCCCGGCGCGCGCCTTCTGCGTCAGGTCGGTCTGCACGCCGTAATCCACCTGCAGCAACGGAAGCAGGTCAGTTTTGCCTTCGGCGGGCCGCTTCGACCCGAAGGTCCACGACGTTTCGGTGTGCGTACCGTAGGCCCAGTCCGGAGTGGACTTGGTCAGCGACAGGTCGAGCCGGTACTTCGCCGGGCCCGCCGAAGCGGGGAACTTGCCCCACGCCACCGGGCCTTCCTTGACGAGTTTTCCGTCCTGGTAAAGCTTCGCGCTCACCTGGTCCGGTTGATCGTCGCCCAATTCCGCTTCCGAGAACGCGTAGTGCGAGGTTTCCGGGTCGGCGAACTCCGGGATGCGGAAGGCGAACGTGTCGCCGGTGCGCGAGTTTTCCAGTCCGGCTCCGCGCGGGATCGCCGGGCGGACCACTGGGGCGTACCAGTTCTCCGTCGCTCGCTGGCCAGGGCTGAACGTGTGCGGCTGTTCGAGCATGCCGACCGCCAGCGGCTGGAACGTGTCCCAGCTGAGTTTGTTGTTCACCCGGTGCTGCCAGATCGTCTCGTCGGTCGAAACGATTTCCTCGCGGGCCGTTCCGGTGTGCGCGTACCGCTGATACTGGTTGATCGCGGTCTTTTCCCACGGCCGCCAGCCGAACCGCTGTTCGGAAAGCCATTCGTCCTTGCCGGTCGCGTGGTAATTCGCGGTGACCGTCGCGCTGTTGCGTTCGCTGACCTGGTAGACGATCTTCTGCGGGATCTGGTCGTGCGTCACCTGCATGATGTCGTACAGGTACGGGCTCACCGGCGTGCCCTGGAGGAACAGGCTCGTGAAACCGAATTTGGCGCGGTCAGCCAGTTTCATGCCCTGTTCGTTCGTGATCCGCACGGTGGGAATCGGCAGGCGGTTTCCGCGCGGCTGCCAGTGTGCGTACGTGTGCTCGTCGGGAAGGCTGACGACCATCGCCATCGCGGCGCCCGCGGCGGCCGCCTGCTTGGCCGCGGCATCCGGATTGGTGCCGTCCTTCGCGGGGGTCACCAGTGCGATTTTCCCGCGCGCCTTGGCGAATTGCTCTGGTTTGTCGCCGTCGACCGGGACGACGCCGAGCCACTTGAACCCGGAAATCGCCGGAGACAACGCATAGTAGAACAGTTCGGTCTTGACCCCGACCCACGGCAACGTGGTCGCGGTCAGCATCGGCGCGGTGAGCTGCCACCGGGTGCCGAATTCGAACGTTCCGTTCTTCACCTTCTGCGTCGGCGTCACGTAGATGTGCCGCACGCCGGGGAATTCCATGACGTAGTTCGAGATCTTGCGCGAGCCGAATTCGCGGTGCGCGTAGCTGCTGATGATGTTTTCCAGCGTCGACGGCCGCGGCGTCTTGATCTGCACCGGGATCGCGTTCCGCGCGTCCAGCACCAGGTTCGTGTCCTTGGTGATGGAGAACTCGGGGTTGAGCACGATCGCGAGTTCCTCGTCCGGCGCGAGTCCGGTGTGGAACATCCCGCGTGCGTAGTAGGTGCCCTCGGGAAGTTCGGTGACGAACGGATGGTCGCTCTGGATGGTCCGGACGATGTCGTACCGCATGTCGTCGCCGAAGAGTTGGAGATCCATCGGGTACGCCTTGCCGTCGCGCCCGATGCCGCTGATGGACACCTTGTGCTTCGGCGGCTCCTTCACCAGGCCGACCGTCGTGTGCACCGCGCCGACGAGAACGCTGCCGGTGTAGTTGCCGGGCACCAGCGCGGCCGAATCGACGGTGATCACCACCGTCGCGGTCCCGTTGGCCGGAACCTCCACAGTGGACTTGTCGAGCCTCACCGCGTCGCCCGGCGTGCCACCGTCACCACGGCGCAGGTCAAGCTTCGGGGTGATGGTGACCGGCGCGGAAGTCGTGTTGGTGTAGGTGATTTCCTTGCGCACCGGACCGCTGTCGTTGGTGACCGGGCCGAGGTTCAGCGTACCGGTCGCGAAGACACCGGGGTGCACCGCCGCGGCCGCGACGTCCACTCGTCCGCCGCCCTGCTGGAACGCGTTCAGTCCCGCCGAAGGCTTCGACGTACTGGCCAAACCGTCCTTGAGCTGCTGAGCAGTCCATTGTGGATACCGCTGCGCCAGGATCGCCGCCGCACCAGCGACATGCGGAGTAGCCATCGACGTGCCGGACGCCGCGGTGTAGTACTGGTCCACCACCTCGCCGAGCGAAGTGCCTGCCGCACGCGCCGCGACGATTCCCACGCCAGGCGCGGTGATGTCCGGCTTCACGGCCTGGTCTCCGAGACGCGGCCCCATGCTGGAGAACGGTGCCAGTTCGTCCTTGCGGTCCACCGCGCCGACAGTCAGCGCGGAGTCCGCGGTGCCCGGCGTGCCGATGGTCGACGCGCCGTTCTGGCCGTCGTTGCCCGCGGCGACCACGAACAGCGCGCCCGTGCGGGCGGTGAGTTCGTTGAGGCCGACGCTGAGGTCGTCGGTGCCGTCGGTCGCGCCGCCGCCGAGGCTCATGTTGATGACCTTGGCACCGGAGTTCGCGGCCCACTCCATCCCTTGCAGGACTTCGGAAGACGAGGCCGTGCCGTCGTCGCCGAGCACCTTGCCGACGTACAGCTTCGCGCCGGGAGCCGCGCCCTTGCGCGTGCCGCCCGCAGCCGCGCCGCTGCCCGCGATGGTCGCCGCGACGTGCGTGCCGTGGCCGAACCGGTCGACGACGTCCGGGCTGGTCGAGAAGTTGGCCGACTTGGCGACCTTGCCCGCGAGGTCCGGGTGGTTGGGGTCGTAGCCGGTGTCGAGCACGGCCACCGCGACACCGGATCCGTCGAATCCGGCCGCCCACGCCTCCGGCGCCCCGATCTGCGGGACACTGCGGTCGAGCGACGCGTGCACCTTGCGGTCCAGCGTAATCCGTTCCACCGCACCGGAAGCCGCGTGCGGACCGGTGAAGGACTGCCAGAACTCGCCAGCGCGCTTCTTGTCCTCCCGCACCGCGCGGCCGTTCACGCTGGGCAGTTCAGCGCCCTGCGTGGTGGCGGCGAGCGCCGGCGCGGACGCGATCGAGACACCCTTCGCGTAGTGCGCGATCATCGGCACCGTGGGGCTCGACTCGTCGGCGTAGCCCTGCGCGATCAGGTCGGTGACGTTGAACAGGGCTTTGTCGAGGCGGTCATCCGCCACGAGCGACACCGCGTCGGCCGGGATGACCTGCAGCTTTCCGTCCACTTCGGACTGGGTGAAGCGGATGTTCTCCCGCCCCTTGCCCGGCCGGACCGTCGCGATCTGCCTGCCGCCTTGGACGCTTTCGACTTGCACGACGTCACCGGTGAGCAAGGTGACCGTGTGCCGCTCACCGGGACCAGGCGCCGGTGAACCGCTCGCGGGCTCGGCGGCCGCGGGTGCCGCGTGGCCGAGTGCCGCGACCAGTGCGCCCGTGCAGCCGAGAGTGATGGCTCGTGATCTCCACGTCATCGCACAAGATTCGGGGCGAGCCGGGGTTCACGTCACTAGCTCGCGGTGTCGCGGTTGTGACATGTCGCAACTGGGACAGCGCCTGGTCAGCCAGCCACCGTCGCGTAATACGCCATTAGGCGGTCAGCCAATTCGTCCGGACGGCTCAGCAGCGCGAGATGCGACCCGGCCATCTCGTCCGCGTCCACCCCCAGCCGCTCCCGCGCGACCCGGCGCAGCAGATCCGCGGCGAAGAACCGGTCGTCCCGGAACAGCAGGACCTTCGTCGGCATGTCCGGCAACCGCTCACCCGGCCACGGCACGCTGTACTCGGCGCTGTTCGGTTCGCGGCCACGGCGCTCGTTCTCCTCAGCCAGCTCAGCCGGAACGTCCGCCATGAACTGCTCGGTGGCACTCAGCCCCTCGGCCGATTCGAAGCCGACGTTGCCCCACCACTCCCCTGGAGCCTCCCCGGGCGCGGGCACCATCCCGGCGACGAACACGAGCAGCCGCGCGCCGACCCGCTCCGCCACGAGCGGCGCGGTGAACCCGCCGTAGGAATGGCCGACCACGACGACGTCCTGTGCGTCGCCGATCGCCGCCACCACGGTGTCGGTGAACTCGGCCAACGTGGCCCGCGGGTTCTCGATCGGCAGGTCCGGGGCCACGGCCTCGTGGCCGGCCGCCTTGAGCCGCGCGGCGACCAGGTGCCAGTCCCAGCCGCTGCCGCCGCCCCCGTGGATCAGTGCGAAAGTCGCCATGCGGCCCAGCTTGTCATGGGTCGTGAGTGTTTGTGCCGGTTAGAACCGGCACAAACACTCACGACGCCGGGCAGCGCTTCAGCATGTCCTGCAGCGCGTTCTTCTCCAGGTCGGTGATCGTCAGCCCGTAGTAGTGCTTCACCGTGACCCAGTCGGTCGCGTAGGTGCACCAGAACGACACCAGCGGCGGCTTCCACTCGTCCGGAGCCTTGTCGCTCTTCTGCCGGTTCACACTCGCCGTCACCGCGAACAACTGCGGCCGGGTGAGGTCGTTCGCGAACTGCTCGCGCTTCTCCTGGGTCCAGTCGCGCGCGCCGCTCACCCAGGCCTGGCCGAGCGGGACCATGTGGTCGATGTCGAGCTGGGTCGCCTTGGTCCAGGTCTGACCGTCGTACACGCTGAGCCAGGTGCCCGAGGTCGGCTTGCAGTCGCTGCCCGCCTTGACGTCCTTGCCCGCGCGCTTGAGGACGGCCTCGCGGGTGTCGCAGTTGTCGCCCTGGCTGTCCCAGTGCTTGAACTTGTCGCGCGAATAGCCGGTCATGGTGCCGCGTGCGCCGATCTTCAGCTCGGACAACTGCTTGGTCGCGTCCGCGGCGGACGCGGGCGCCGCCTCGGACTGGGTGTCGCCGACTTCGCGCTGGCCGTACCAAAACCCGACGACAGCGATGAGCAGCACGACCGCGAGCAGCACGGTGCGCTTGGTGGGGAACGGCCGGGCCATGGTGCGCGGGATCCTCTCGAGCGGGGACTTCGGGGAGCCGGAGTATGCCTGTCACCGGGCCGGTAATCGCGCAGACACTCTCGGCAGCGCTCGAGCCGTGGCAAGGACCACGTCGGGCCAGTTGTTGCCCGCCAACGAAAAAGCCCAGATCAGCGGGGGTGGATAACGCTCGCGAAGGTGTCACGCGCGCGCCTTGCGAAACGATTGACTTCAGTGGGGAGCCGGAAAGGAGCGGGTGCGAGATGCCCGGGCGGCTGCGGAAGTGGAACACACGCGTCGACGACTACCTGCGCCGGAAAGCGGCGGAGGGCGGCAACGTCGTAGCGATGACGCGGGTCGCTGCTGACCTGCGCGAACGCGGCGACTCGACGGAGGCCGAGGAGTGGTACCGGCGGGCCGCCTCCGGCGGCGACCGGATCGCCATGACCGCGCTGGCCCACCTGCTGGCCGAACGCGGGGCCGACGACGAGGCCGCCCGCTGGTACCACGAAGCCGCGCAGGCCGGCGAGCCGCACGGGATGCTCGGATACGCCCGTACCTGCGAAAACCAGGGCCGCCTCGGCGACGCCGAACACTGGTACGCCGCCGCGTTCCAAGCCGGCGCGACGGAGGCGGCTGGACTGCTGGGCCATCTGCTGGTCCAAGACGGCCGGTACTCCGACGCCGAGGGCTGGTGCCGCGCCGCCGCCGAGGACGGCGACACGACCGCGATGCTGGATCTCGGCGCCGTCCTGCGCGAACTCGGCGCGCCCGAGGAAATGGCGCACTGGTGGCGAGCCGCGGCGGACGCGGGCGAACTCTCCGCGACCTGCTTGCTGGGCCGGGAAGCGGAACGGGCCAACCGGGAGGGCGACGCCGAGCGATGGTTCCGGCGCGGCGCGAAGGGCGGGCACGTCGAGGCGAAGGTGCGGCTGGGACTGCTGCTGCATCGCCGGGGCGATCTCGAAGAGGCGGAGGCCTGGTACCTCGAAGCCGCCGAGGCGGGCGACGCGGCGGCGATGACGAACCTCGGCGTCCTCGCCCGCAATCGCCGCGACGACGGCGAGGCCGCGGCCTGGTACCGCAAGGCCGCCGAGCACGGCAGCATCCCCGCGCTCACCAATCTGGGACATCTCGCCGAGGCCCGCAGCGACCTGGCACAGGCCGAACGCTGCTTCCGGGTCGCCGCGGAAACCGGCGACGTCCAGGGCATGCTGAGCCTGACCCGGATGCTGCGCGCCCGCGGCGCGACCGCCGAGGCCGACCACTGGCAGGCCCTCGCCGCCGACCGTCCACAGTAGACGATCCGCGGCGGGTCTCGGGGTCGATCTCCGGGATCATCCCGGATGTTGCCGCGCTCCGGCACGGCTAGCGTCGATCGAGTGTTCCGACGCGTGCTTCTCGCCATCCTCGCCGGTATCGCGGTGTTCCTGGTGCCGTGGACCGTCTACCTCGGGCTGACCCTGCCCGAGCATTTCGACACGAGCCAGTGGCGAGTCGCCTGGGTCGGCTTCGACGTCGTCCTGCTGCTGTGTTTCGCCGCGTCCGTGCTGCTCGGGATGCGCCGCAGCCGCGCCTCGGTGCCGATGCTGGCCGCGACCGCCGCGCTGCTGTGCTGCGACGCCTGGTTCGACGTCGTCCTCGACTGGGGCGGTCCCGACCAGTGGGCCAGTCTCGGCACCGCACTGCTCGCGGAAGTGCCGATCGCGGTGTTCCTGATGCTGCGGGCACGCGCTCTGCTCGCCGGCAACGCGCGACCGCGGCCGCTGACCATGAACGACATCACGGTGCGCACGAACCCGAACTACCAGCGGTTGCTCCGCCTGCTGCCCGCCACCTCGGCCGAACTGCGCGCGCAGCTCCCCTCGATCGACGTTCCGGCCGCTCTGCTCACCCTGACCCACGCCGGATACACCCGACGCACCCGCGACGGTCGCTGGCGCTCCGTCCCGCAGAGCACGAACGAGGCGAAGCTGGAGGACTACCCCGAAGAAGACCGGCCGAAGCTGGCCGCCTACCTCGACGCGAAGTACGACCACGAAGTGCGCTTGGTGGCCTGGGCGGCCGAGCGCCGCGACACCTTCGACGGCTGGACCGCCGGGAGCCGCGCCGGCATCCGGCTGAGCTACAAGGACCTGAAGGAGTTCGAAGCGGAGTACCTGGAACTGATACACCGCTACGCCGCCCGCAAACCCGGACCGTCCGACGAGGCGCGCGATCTGGCCGTGCGGTTCTACGCCTTCCCGGAGCCGAAACCCGCTGAGCTGGCGTAGGTTTCGAGGCATGATTCACCACGTGCAGGTCGCCTGCCCAGCGGGAGCGGAGGACGACGAACGCGCGTTCTACACCGGCGTGCTCGGCTGGCCCGAACTGCCGAAACCGCCGCTGCTGGCCGCCCGCGGCGGTTGCTGGTTCCAGGTGCCCGGCGTCGGCGGGCCGGACGGCGAACTGCACATCGGCGTCGAGGCCGATTTCCGTCCGGCGCTCAAGGCACACCCGGCTTTCGTGGTCGACGTGGACGCCACTGCCGCCGCGATCGAAGCCTCCGGTCGGTCTGTGACGTGGGCCGACCCCGCGGAAATCCCCGGCAGGCGGCGGTTCCATGCCTTCGACCCGGTCGGCAACCGGCTGGAGTTCCTCGAGGGCTGAGCCGCTTACAGTGTGGGGATGAGCCAGGAGGCGGAAGAAGCCGAGCAACGGATCACGCGACGATTGCGTGAGCTTCGCCTGGAACGCGGCCTCACCTTGGACAAGGTCGCCGCCGCCGCGGACCTCACGCCGGGCTATCTGTCCCGGGTCGAAAGCGGACAGCGCGTGCCCAGCCTCGGCACGCTGGTGGTTCTCGCGCGGGCGCTGGACGTCAGCATCGCCGATCTCGTCGCTGCCGAGGAACGCCGCTCGCCGATCGTCAAGCGCGAGGACGCCGTCACGTACGGCACTCGCGGCGCTTCCATGACCCACTTGTCCCCGCCGTCGTCCGCTCTTGAGGCGACGCTCGTGACGCTGCGGGGCAAGTCCGTCCCGCCGCGGCCGACCCGGCACCGCGGCGAAGAGTGGCTGCACGTCGTCAGCGGTCACCTCGAACTGACCCTGGCCGGCGAAACCCACCTCCTGGCCGCCGGCGACTCCGCGCAGTTCCCCGGCAGCACCGACCACACCCTGCGCGGCGCGCCGGACGCGGAAGTCCTCGTCGTCATCGCTTGACTCCCATTGTGCCTCCGAGGCACTCTGTTTGCCACACAGGCAACATTGGGAGATGCTGATGACCGACGCCCCGGTAGCCGAACTCGACCTCGACACCCTGCCCGAACGCCTGGATTCCGTCGCCGCCGAACGCGCGCACCGCAAACGTCAGCTCGCCGTCGCCTTCCGGCTGTTCGCCCGGTACGGCTACGACGAGGGGATCGCCGGGCACCTCACCGCGCGCGACCCGGAATTCCCGAACCGGTTCTGGGTCAATCCCTACGCGGTGCACTTCTCCCGGATCAAGGTCAGCGACCTGCTTCTCCTTGACGAGAACGGGAAAGTGGTCGACGGAACGCGGCGCACGAACAAGGCCGCGTTCGCCATCCACTCGACCATCCATGAGGCACGCGAGGACGTCGTCGCCGTCGCGCACGCACACACGATCCACGGCCGCGCCTGGTCGGCGCTGAACCGTCCGCTGGACCCGATTGTCCAGGAATCCTGTGCCTTCTACGAAAATCACGTGCTTTTCGACGAGTACAAAGGCCTGGTCCTGGAACGCGACGAAGGCGTGCGCATCGCCGCGCGACTCGGGTCGAAACGCGCCGCGATCCTTCGCCACCACGGATTGCTGACCGTCGGACGGAGCGTCGGCGAGGCAGCGTGGTGGTTCATCACGATGGAACGCGCCTGCCAGATGCAACTCCTCGCCGAAGCCGCGGGCACGCCTCGCGTCATGACCGCCGAGGAAGCCGCGCTCGCCGCCCGCCAGTTCGGCAGCGCGAACATGGCACGCAACAACTTCCGTTTGCTGGAGGACCTGATCGTCGAACAGGAACCGGACGTGCTGGACTGACCGGGTTCAGTCGCCGACCGCGTCCCGCCCGCGCTTCACGATCAGCGGATCCGGTTGCCCGACCATGATTTCGTCCTTGCCCTCGTACTCGAAGCGGGACAGGAAGTAGCGCATCGCGTTGATCCGGGCACGCTTCTTGTCGTTGCTCTTGATCGTGATCCACGGCGCGAGATCATTGTCCGTGCGAAGGAACATCGCTTCCTTGGCCGCGGTGTAGTCGTCCCATTTGTCGAGCGACTGCAGGTCCATCGGGGACGGTTTCCACTGCCGCACCGGATCGACCTGCCGGATGATGAACCGGGTCCGCTGTTCGGCCTGGGTCACCGAGAACCAGAATTTCGTGACCGTGATCCCGCTCTCCACCAGCATTTCCTCGAACAGCGGCACCTGGTGCATGAACTGCTCGTACTGCTCAGGCGAGCAAAACCCCATCACCTGCTCGACCCCGGCCCGGTTGTACCAGGACCGGTCGAACAACACCATCTCGCCCGCGGTCGGCAAATGCTGGACGTAGCGCTGGAAATACCACTGGTGCGCTTCCCGGTCGCTGGGCTTGGCGAGCGCGACCGTGCGAGCGTGGCGCGGGTTGAGGTGCTCCATGAACCGCTTGATGGTGCCGCCCTTGCCCGCGGCGTCGCGGCCCTCGAAGAGAATGACATGCCTGCTGCCGGTCTCGCTGATCCAGTTCTGCAGCTTGAGCAGTTCGACCTGCAGCAGATACTTGGTCTCGTCGTACTCCTCGCGCGGCATGCGCTCGTCGTACGGATAGTTCTCCCGCCAGGTGTCGACAGCCTTGCCGAACGCGTCGATCAACACCGGATCGTCGTCGTGATCCTCGCCGACCGAATGCCCGTCGATCTCGAGCCGATCGATGTACTCCCGCACGTCCCGCAACATGCCGCCGACCTTAAGCAGGGCAGGTGAACGGGAGGTGTCTCAGCACTTTCGCAGGTCCTCGTGCGCTCTCCCGGGCCGCGGCAGCTGTCAGACCGGCAACTGATGCAACTGCGCGACCGTCAACGGCGCGGTGAAGTCCACTCCGTACTCTTCGCCGCTGATACCGTGGTGTTCCGCACAGCCCATCGCGCTAGCGGCCAGTGCTGCCTGCCGAGGTGTCGCCGACTGTCGCGATCCATTGCTGCCAGCGTCTACTGTGCATTGACCAGGTACAACTCAGCACGCCCGTAGAGCGGCGCGGAAATCGTCCAGTGGGCAAGGTAATCCCGCGGCGGCGGTCCCCAAACCCGCTGCAACGCGAGGTCGAGTTTGCGCGGCCGCACGGTGTAGTCGAAGAACGCGAAGTTCACCCGCAGCAATCCACGCGACAGACGTCCGGCCCGGGTCTCCAGTTCGTCGATCGCCTCGGGCATGCGGCCGCGGTCGGAGAAGACGTCGATGATCGCGCAGTCACAGGCGTAGGCCAGCACACCGATCTCGTCGGCGCTCGCCACCGTTCTCCCGGCCGCCAGCCTGCCCACTTCACGGCCGATCTCGGCGTACTGCGCGCTCGTGGTGTAGTTCGACGTGAACGGGGCGAAGTCGCGCGGCAGACCGTCCCCGGCATAGCCGACCACACTGGCACCGACCAACGCAACGACGACAGCCGTCCCGGCCGCGCGCTCGATCCGGTTGGCGGAGCCAGCCACGACCGCGCAGACGAACAGTGTCGCCGCGACGATTCCGGGGCCGTAATACCAGTGGTATGGCGGCACTTTCAGCTGAACGTACGCCAGACTGTGCCCCGCTCCGGCCAGCGCGAGCGCCGCGAACGGGAGCAGCCTGCGGCTGGCCGCGTTGCCGCGCAACGCCAGGGCCAGCCAGCGCACCCCGGCCAACGCCGCCAATCCGACGCACAAGAACGCGAGCACCGTCTGCCCCGGCATGTTCAGCCAGTACAGTCCGACGCCGTTGCCGAATTCCCATTTCCCCCAGGCCTGTCGCGCGCCCTGCAAGGTCTTGATGACGAGAGTGTCCGGAACGGCAGCTCCCAAAACGACCCAGCTGAATGCGAACCACGGCACCGCGATCAGCGCCGCGCCTTGCACAGTGCGCAGGCCGTCGGCCCAGAATCGCCGCCGGACCAGGAAAATCACGACGGCGAAGAGCACCAGATCGACCCGGACCAACGTCAGCGCACCGGCCACCAGACCGAACGCGAACGGCCGCCGTTCCACCGAAAACACCAGCAGCCAGGCGAGTCCGGCCGCACCGAGTTCGACTTCCATCCCGATCGACGACACCAGCAGCGGGTTCACCGTCAACGCGGCGGTCGCGAGGCACGGAAACCAGCGAGGCAGTCCGGCGGCCACGCCCATCCTCCGCAGCGCCAGCACCAGCAGCACCTGACAGGCCACGTACAACACGCCCGCGGCGAGCACCGCGTCCCGCAGCATGAACGTCAGCGCTGCCAGGGAAAGCACGTTCAATGGCGAGGTCGCCGTATTCGAGGTGCTGTCGGCCAGCAATCCCCAATTTCCGTGGAACGCGAGATTGCGCGCGTAACTCAAGGTGATATAGGTGTCGTCGATCAGCTGACCGTGCGCTACGACAAAGAACAATGCCGACGCGGCCGCCACTCCGAGCAGGAGCCAATCCACCCGTCTTCGGACGGAAAGCGGCTGCTCCTGACCGGATCTAGGCGTCGTCAAACCCAGTGCCATTATTACGTTTCCCCTGCAGCAGTCTTAGTGAGACGATCTATCCGGTGCTATCTCCCCGGAAAGTCGTGAACTTGCCCATCGCGCATGGTCACGCGGAATTTCCGGCTGTAATCATCGCGCGGAGAACTGCCCTCCACGAATTTCACGACGAAAGTGCCGTCGTTCAGAAGGGCGGGAATCAATAAATCGTCCGGCCCGTACAGCTCCACTTTGGCCACGTCGGGGCTGGCGACCCCGAACACGACGCTCGGCTCGTAGGGATTGACGATGCTGGTGAAACCGCAGATCGGGCGGGTGGCGCTGAGCGAGGCGTAACCCTCTCGCCCGTGGGTCCAGTTCCTGGTGTCGGTGACCATCAGGCCGGAGTTCCGGTCGTAACCGACGGAAGCCTGGCTGCGGTAGAGAATGCAGACCGCCGCTAGCGAGGCGTTGCGGATGACGAGGTAACCCCGCTGCGCGTCCTGATCGACCTTGAGCGTCGCGCGCCAAGTGTCCCGATCAGGCAGCGTGACTCCGAACGAAGGAGCACTGTCGAGACAGGACTTGAACAGTCGCGCGTCCCCGGCGTCCGGCTTGGCACCGGCCGGAAGCCGCGTCAAGTCCGAACTGGCGTCGTGCACCGGCGAGAACACCAGCGTCGCGCCCAAGGCCAGCGCGCCGACTCCCGCGGCGACCGCCAGCGGCAGGCCCGGCCTCCGGCGCCGCCGGCCGCGCAGTTCCGGAACGAGCCGGTTCCACATGGATTCCTTCAGGAGATCAGGCATCTGCCGGTCGGGCGGCAGGTTGAGATCGTCGGCCATCAGAACTCCTCTCCCACCCGTGCGTCGGTATCCCGCAGCAGCTCGCGCAACCGGCCGCGAGCCCGGGAAATCCGCGCCCGCACGCTCGGTTCGGCGATCCCGAGCACCGCGGACGCCTCCGCGGTCGACAAACCGCCCAGCAGACAAAGCTCGACAGCCCGCCGTTCGGCCCGAGGCAGCTTCGCTACCGCATTCAGCACGACCTTCAGCTGTCGATCCGCGTCGATCTGACCGGCCACGTCCTCAGCGTGATCGCGCACGACGTTGTTGCGCGGCAACCGCGTCAGCACGGCCGCGAACCGGCCGAGGCGGCGCTGTTCCCGGCGGGCCAGGTTGGCGGTCACGGTGTACAGCCACGGCCGCGCGCTGTCGTTGACCAACGTCACCTCGCCGAGCCGCCGCCACGCGGTCAGGAAGGTCAGCGAGGCCAGGTCCTCGGCGGTGGCCCAGGAGCCCGTCAATCGGTAGGCGTAGTTCCACACCGCGCCGGCATGCCGGTCGAACAGCGCCCCGAACGCCGCGACGTCGCCCGCCGCGGCTCGCGACCACAGCTCCTGGTCGCCGCCGGGGACGTCCGGGACGTCGGCACCGTGCTCGGCCGGCATCCCCCACCCCCGCCCCTGATCCGAAACTGTCGTCACAACCCCATGTCCCCGGTCGCCTCGACAGCGTTGCATCAGGCCCCGGACCAGCGTGATCAGCGGCTCGTCTCGGCGGAAGCGGAAGGATATAGTCGGGCGGAGCCAGGTCCCGGTGCCCGGTTCGCCGGGTGGAGGGCTGCGGGGGATGACCGACTACAGGCGCGACGAGCCGCCGACGAATCCGTTCCCCGCTGCCGGTTACGGACACCCGCCTCCTGCGAAACCCCGCCGGACCGGCTGGATCATCGGCGGAGTCGCCGCGCTGGTGGTCGTGCTGGGGGCCGGGATCGCCGTCGGCGTCGTGGCCGGGCAGCCGTCCGATCCGCCGCCGAAGCCGGTCGCCGCGCCGGGCTATTCGATGGATCACGTCGGCAACGCCTGCGATCTCGTCGATCCCGCTCCGCTGCAGAAGTGGTCGCCCACGCCGAAGGGCCCGCCCAAGCACGAGGAAGTCCGCCCGAGCGAGCACGACGCCGGCAGCCTGAACTGCGAGATGCGCTATACCGGCAGCGACACCCTGAACACCGCCGAAATCCTCCTCGACGTCGATTTCACCGAGGGCACCGCGCCGTCCTCCTATTCGAACTGGAAACGCGGCACCCTCGCGAAAACCGGCGAGGGCAAAGCTTCCGGTTCCATCACCGGAGTCGGCACCGAGGGCTTCTGGCACTCCGAGGTCTACGGCGATCTGGTCGCGAACACGCGCTACGTCCTCTGCGCGGTGGACGCCAACGTCTCGGTCCGCGTCCGGCTCAATTTCAGCCGTACCCGGGAGGTCGCGCAGATGCACCGCACCGAGGTCCAGCCGATCGCCGAAGCACAGGCCCGGAAGGTGTTGAACGGGTTGAAAGGGAACTAGCCGCAGATGACCGATCCGCAGGGCGCGCGCCCCGATCCCGTTGCCGGGCAACCGTTCCCGGGATGGAACCCGCCCCGGCCGCCCGGACCCCCTGGCCCCAAGACCGGATGGATCGTGGCCGGCGTGCTCGGCCTGGTCGTGGTTCTCGGCGCCGGAATCGCGATCGGCCTGTCCCTCAGCGGCGGTTCGTCCCAAGCCGACCCCGCCCCCGTTCCCGTCCCGGCCGCCTCGAGCGCGGCCCCGTCCACCAGCGCCTCTCCCGCCGCGCCACCGGGCAAGTACTCGATGAGCGGGATCTCCGACGCCTGCGCCCTGCTGGACCCGAAACCGCTGGCGAAATGGTCCACCACCCCGATCCCGCCGGTCCACCGGGAAGGCCAGCCAAGCGAGGGCTACGGCGGCGACCTGAGCTGCAGCCTCCGCTACACGAGCACCTCCGCGACCGACGGCGTCGCTACCAACGAGGCGGGAATCGCCGTCCGCGCCGAGTTCGCCTCGGCGGACCGGCCACCGGCGTACGAGCAGTGGAACACCAAGCCGGCACAAGGCTGGACCTCCGGCACGATCGCTGGACTCGGCACGCGGAACTACTGGCGCGCGGGCAGCACCACGGAACCGGGCCCGGGCGCGAGTTACATCGTGGGAGTGGAGGACAGCAACGTGACGGTGGAGATCCAGGTCGCGGTCCACCGGGCGCCTGGCGAGGCGCCGCTGAAGATGGACGACCTGTCGTCGATCGCACAAGTGCAGACCCGCGCGGTGCTGGATCGGCTCAAGAAGCCGTAACTGCACAACGGGCCGGGTGCGAAAAGCACCCGGCCCGTTGTTTACTGTCTCGACCAGACAGTGCGCCCGAAGGGATTCGAACCCCTGACCTTCTGATCCGTAGTCAGATGCTCTATCCAGCTGAGCTACGGGCGCGTGTTCAGTTGTTAACCTAGCACCTGCCGAAACAGGCACCAGCGGAGGCTCCGGGATTTGAACCCGGGAGGGGGGGTTACCCCCAACCGCATTAGCAGTGCGGCGCCATAGACCAGACTAGGCGAAGCCTCCTGGGTCCTAACGACCACTGCTCAGATAGGTTACACACCCTTCCAGCCCCTCCGGAAGGCACCCCCCTCAACGGTGCAGCACCCGGCGCAACCAGGGAGAACGGCCGCCTAGGCCTTCGGCTTCGAAGGTCGCTATGCCGACGCGCGGGAGCGACCCGACGCCCGGGTAGACGAGATATCGCGGGACCCACCGGGGCTGGAACTTGGCGTTGAACCGGTAGAGGCTTTCGATCTGGATCCAGCGCGAGAAGAAGTGCAGGACTTTCGCCGAAAGCCGCGCGACCGGGCCCGCGCCGATGCGCTGGCCCTGTTCCATCAGGGCGCGGAAGGCGGCGAAGTTCAGCGACACGTGGTCGATGTCGTGCTCCCGGGAGTACAGCAGCAGCTCCGAGATCATCAGCTCGTTCACGCCGTTGTCGACGGTGCGGTCCCGGCGCATCACATCGAGCGACAAGCCTCGCTCGCCCCACGGCACGAACTGCAGCACGCCACGGACGCGGCCGCCTTGTTCTGCGGTGACGATCACTGAACCCGGGTCGCCCATGCGGCCCAGCGCCATCGAGAAGCCGCGTTCGGTTTCGGTGCCGCGCCAGGCAGCGGCCAGGTGCACCAGCTCGGGCAGCTCGCCAGGACGCAAGTCTTCGGCTCGGCGCACCAGGACCTTGTAGCCGGCCCGCTTCGTCCGCGACGCTGCCTGCCGTACGCCGCGCATCACGCGGCCTTCCAGCGTGAACGTCTTGGTGTCGACGACCGCCTCGTCGCCGATTTCCAGTACCTCCAGGCCGAACCGGGCCCACACGGTCGCGCCCAGCTCGGACGCGCCCATCGCGGCGGGCACCCAGGCGTTGCGCTGGCAGATGTCCAGGTACTCCTCGATCGCGCCGGGCCACGCCTCGTGGTCGCCGAGCGGGTCGGCCGAGGTCAACGCGACGCCGGCGATCACGCGGAACGTGACGGCCGCCTTGCCGGTCTTGGAGAAGACCGCGAACTTGTCGCGGCGCAGCGCGAAGTAGCCGAGCGAATCCCGGTCCCCGTGCTGCTTCAGCAACTCGTGCAGCCGCGCGAGTTCGTCGTCAGACAGCTCTGGCGCGGGTTCGGCCGAACGCAGCAGGAAGTACGCCGACACCAGCACGCCGGTGATGCTGAAGAGCAGCCCGATCGACGCGGACAGGTCCTCGAACCACATCTCGTGGAACACCGCGGGCCCGCTGACGCCGGTGAGCGCGAGCGCGGACTGGGACAGCCGGTCGGCGAAGCTCAGCGGGTCGAGCATCCGGGCGGGCGCGACCGACAGCAGCGCGAAGTTGAGCACGAACCCGGCCAGCACCAACTGCAGCAGCACCCGCAACGCGCGCCAGCGGCCGACGGTCGGGTCCGGGCGGGCGATGAAGTACCGCCGCGTGCCGATGAGCCCGGCCAGCAGCACCATCGACACCACTCCGGCACCGAAAACATGCCGCAGCCCGAGGTGGGACAACGCCAGCAGCGCGGCGAAGCCGACCGCCAGTTGCCAAGCGCGGCGTTTGCGGCGGCGGAGCCCGGCGGCGAGCATGATCAGCAACACACCGGTGACCAGCGCCACAGCGGCCGCCGCAGTGGTCGCTTCGCTCGGCAGCTCCAGCCATTTGGCCACATGCCCGCGCACGTCGCGGCCCACCGGTACGACCGTGGACACGATCGCCACCAGCCCGGCCAGCCTGGTCACCCACGTGATCGCGACGACCGACGTGACGCCTGCCGCCTGCCAAGTGTGCTGCGCGCGTGTCCCCGTCACCACGCGTGCAACACGTACGGCCCTGCCATGCTTCCCCCCGCTTGCGCGTTCAGTCCGCGGCGAGCTCCACAAAGGGGGCCAGCGCGGCCGGGTTGGCCAGCGCGTCCCTGCTCACCGCCCTCTCCGGCGCGACTCCGGAGAGGATCCGCTTCACTGGTACTTCGCACTTCTTACCGTTCAACGTACGGGGAATCTCGGAAACGACCATGAACCGATCGGGTACGTGTCGTGGCGACAGCGCGTTGCGAAGCTCTTTCCGCAGGTCAGGCTCTACTTCTTCGAGTTTCGCGCCTGCTGTGAGTACGAGAAAACACAGCAGCTGCCCGTCGTCGTTGCCCGCCGCCGACGTGTCGATGACCAGCGAGTCGGCGACCTCGGCGAACCCTTCCGCGACCCGGTAGAACTCGGCGGTGCCCATCCGGACGCCGCCGCGGTTGAGCGTCGAATCGCTGCGGCCGTAGACCACCGCCGAACCGCGGCGCGTGATCTTGACCCAGTCGCCGTGCCTCCAGATACCCGGGTAAGTGTCGAAGTACGCCTCGCGCAGCCGGGAACCGTCCGGGTCGTTCCAGAACGAGACCGGCATCGACGGCATCGGCTCGGTGATCACCAGCTCGCCGACCTCCTCGACCACCGGCTCGCCGTGGTCGTCGAACGCCGCCGCGGCCACTCCGAGCGCGCGGCAGGACAGTTCGCCGAGCCACACCGGGACGTCCGGCGCGGCCGCGACGATCGCCGCGCACAGGTCGGTGCCGCCGGAGACCGAGCAGATCTGCACGTCCCGGCCGATCGCGTCGGCGATCCACCGGAAACCCTCGGAAGACAACGGCGAACCGGTCGAGCCGACCACGCGCAGCGCGCTGAGGTCGTAGCGTTCGGCCGGGGCGAGGCCCGCTTTGAGGCAGCTCTGGATGAACGGCGCGGACGTGCCGAAGTAGGTGACGCGGTGCTGTTCGGCCAGATGCCACAGCGCGTTGAGATCCGGATGGCCGGGACTGCCGTCGTACAGCACGATCGTCGCGCCGACGAGGAGCCCGGAGGCGATGAAATTCCACATCATCCAGCCGGTGGTGGTGAACCAGAAGAACCGGTCCCCTGGCTCGAGCCCGCTCTGCAGGCCCAGCGCCTTGAAGTGTTCGACGACGATGCCGCCGTGGCCCTGCACGATTCCCTTCGGCAGGCCGGTCGTGCCCGAGGAGTACAGGATCCACAACGGATGCGCGAAGTCCACCGGCTCGTACGCCAGCTCGCCGCCCGCGTGTTCGGCGAGCATCGCGTTCCAGTCGATGACGCCGTCCAGCGTCCCGTCTCCCAGGTATTTCACCAAAACGGTGGCTTCCAGCGACGGAATCTGGTGGCGCAGCTGCTGAACGGTGTCGCGGATGTCGAATTTCCGGCCGTTGTAAGCGTATCCGTTCACCGCGATGAGCACCTTCGGCTCGATCTGGGTGAACCGGTCGGCGATCGCGCGGATCCCGAAGTCCGGGGAACACGACGACCAGATCGCGCCGAGGCTGGCGGTGGCCAGGAAAGCGATGAGCGTCTGCGGGCAGTTCGGCGCGAGCGCGACGACGCGATCTCCTTTGCCGACGCCGAAAGCCCGCAACGCGGCCCGTGCGGCGGCGACGTGCGCACGGAGGTCGCCGTAGGTGAATTGCTCGGCGAGCCCGTCCTCGCGGTGGAAAACCACTGCGAGTTCGTCGTCGGCCTTCGTGGCGCCGCCGGTATCCGGGCTCAGCGAGTGTTCGGCGTAGTTGAGCGTGCCGCCGTCGAACCATTTCGCGTCCGGCATCGCGCCGGACAGGACTTCCCGCGGCCGCTCGTGCCAGCGGACGCCGAAGAACTCCGCCACCGCGGTCCAGAACTCCGGAACTTGCTCGACCGAGTAGTGCCACAGGTCGTCGTAATCGGCGAGGTCGACGCCGCGCCGCTCGCGCAGCCATCGGCGGAAGGCCTCGATCTTCGTGTCAGCGACCCGGTTCGGGTCGGGTCGCCATAGCACCTCGGGAACAGCGGCGTTCTCGGTCACTCGCCGATGCTAACCCCGGTGTGCTCGCAAAGTCCTTTTTCGACCGTGCCCACCCCGGACAGCAGCGCGCGGACGACGTCCAGGACGAACTCGCGGGTCAATTCCCGGTGCCCGAACAGCGAGCGGAAGACGACCGGGGCGGCGAACAGGTCCAGCAGCAGGTCGACGTCCTGGCCGGACGGGAGGTCCCCGCGCTCCTCGGCCTTGCGCAGGGAGACGGTGCAGGCCTCCCGGCGCGGGGCCCAGAACGAGGTCAGGAAGTCTTCCCGCAGCTCCGGATCGTCCGCCAGATCGACGGCGAGCGCCGGGAGGACGCGGCCGAAAACCGGGTCCTCGAGGCCGGTCCGGAGGGCGTCGAGGTGACCGACGAGATCGCAGCAGGTGCATCCCGTGTCGATCTCCGCGACCCCGGTGCGCGCCTCCGCCAGCGCGGCGACCACGACGTGCTGCCGGCTTTTCCACCGGCGCCGGATGGCGGGTTTGGTGGTGCCCGCGCGCTGGGCGATGGCCTCCATGGTCAGCGCCGAATAGCCGGATTCCCGGACCAGTTCGCACACCGCGACCAGCACGGCGTGGTCGATCCGCTCGTCCCGCTGGCGCGCCATGAATTCTCCCGCTATCCGTTGAGCAGCACGACCTTACCGAACGATTTCCCGTGCTCCACGTGCTGGAGGGCGGCCACGGCCTCGGCGAGCGGGAATGTTCGATCGCGCACGGCGGAGAGCTGACCGTCTTCGACGAGCTTGAGAACGCGGTCCCACGACTTCCGGCGCTCTTCCGGCGGCACCGAGGTGAGGCTGAACGTGAACAGCGTCGACGAGTTGTGGAAGTTGGCCATCAACGGGGCGAAGGCTTCCATCTCCGGGACGCCCGCCGTTCCTCCACAAAGGACATAGCGACCGTTGGGGCGCAACAGTTCCAAGTGCTCACGTACCTGCGGGCCAGCTGCGGTGTCGATGATGACGTCGTAGGTCTCCCCGGGACGCTCGCGGGTGCGGTCGACGATTTTCGCGGCGCCGAGGGTTCGAAGCCGTTCGCCGTACTCCGCCGAGGACGTCACTGCGGTGACCTCGGCACCGCGGGCGTGGGCGATCTGGGTTGCGAGCACGCCGATCCCGCCGCTCGCACCGCGGACGAGCACCCGTTCGCCCGGGACGACTGCGGCTCGGCGTACTGCGCCTTCCGCGACCAAGGCGTTGACGCCCAAAGCGACGGCGTCGGCCGAGTCGAGGTTCTGGGGCACCGGGTAGAGCTGATCCGGGTCAGCCACGGCCTGCTCGGCGTAGCCGCCGGAAAGGATGAGCGCCAGCACGCGCTGGCCGGATTCGACCCGGCCGACGACCTCGACGCCAGGCACTGAGGTGGCGCCGTCCCGCAGGTACATGATGTCGACGTAGCCCACGCCGATCGCCTCGACCTCGACGACGGCTTGCCCTGGGCCAGGAGCCGGGTCGGGTGTTTCGGACAGGACGAGCCGCTGCTGGGGTTCGACAAGCACCGCTTTCACCGGGTGATTCCTCTCACTTAACGTTTCGATCCGGATCGGAACGTTAAGTGAGTACGCAGCGGCCCGTCAAGGGCGCTGCCGGAGATCAGCGGAGGTGGGCGTCAAACCAGTCGAGAGTGCGCTGCCAAGCTTCTTCAGCCGCGCTGGGATCCGCGTCGAAGCGGTGGTTCGCGCCCGGATAGCGCACGACGTTCGTCGCGACTTTCGCCGACGCCGCGGCCTCGCGCAGCTGCTCCACCTCGGCCTCGCCCGCTTCGTCGCCGTTGTCGCCGTACATGCCGAGCCACGGGCTGGTCACGCGTCCGGCGATTTCCAGCAGCTTCGGCAGTTCCGCCACCGCCTGGCCGCCGACGCTCACTGCCGCGCCGAACTTGCGGTGCGAGGCGACTACCAATGCCGCCGTGCCGCCGAGGTCGAACCCGACGACGCCGCGCAGGTCGGCCTCGACGCCGCGGTCGGTGAGCCATTCGAGCGTGCGGTCGGTGGCGTCGAGCAGGTCGCGCTGGGTGAGCTGCTCGCCGGACTCGATGTGCGGGGTGACGGTGAGCCAGCCTTCGCCGGCAAGGCTTTTGACCAGCAGCAGAACGCCGTCGGTGACCCCGTCGCCCTCGTGCAGGACCACCAGGCCGCCGCGAAGCGCGCCGTCGGGTTCGGCGAAGGTGAGGCGCAGCGTGCTGCCGTCGGTACGCTGGTGATCCACGGTGGTCGTCGACGTCATCGCCTCATGCAATCACCTCTGGGTGAACATTGGGAACCTTTCCGGATCCGCCGGGGCGAGATACGGTGACCCCGTCGTCCCGTGAAAACCGAGGAGTTCCGACGATGCCGTCCCTCGCCCCCCGCCCTGACCTCGATTCGTTGCCGAAGTACGTCCCTGGCCGGACGATCGAAGGGGCCGTCAAGCTCGCGAGCAATGAGGTGCCCGGCGGTCCGCTGCCGAGCGTCCAGGCGGCGATCACGGCTGCGGTAACCGGAGTGAACCGCTACCCGGACAACGGATCCCAGGCTTTGCGCGAACGGCTTTCGCGGCGGCTGGACGTCCCGGCCGAACGCCTCGCGATCGGCTGCGGCTCGGTTTCGCTGTGCCAGCAGATGATCCAGGCGCTGTGCGGTCCCGGCGACGAGGTGCTGTTCGGCTGGCGGTCGTTCGAGGCCTATCCGATCGTGGTCCAGGTGGCGCTCGCGACGGGCGTGAAGGTTCCGCTGACCCCGGAGCACGGGCTGGACCTCGACGCGATGCTGGCGCGGATCACCGACCGCACCAAGCTGGTGTTCGTCTGCAACCCCAACAACCCGACCGGCACCGTGCTGCACCGGGACGAGATTGAGCGGTTCCTCGAAGCGGTGCCGCCGCACGTGCTCGTGGTCCTGGACGAGGCGTACAAGGAATTCGTCACCGACCCCGAGGTGCCGGACGGCGTCGAGTTCACGCGGACGCACAGCAATGTCGCGGTGCTGCGCACGTTCTCGAAGGCGTACGGGCTCGCCGGGCTGCGCGTCGGGTACGCGGTGGCGCCGGAGCCGATCGCGCAGGCGCTGCAACAGGTGTACGTGGCGTTCTCGGTGAACAGCATCGCGCAGGTGGCCGCGATCGCATCGCTCGACGCGGAGGACGAACTGCTCGCCCGGTGCCGGGAAATCATCTCCGAGCGCACCCGCGTGCGGGACGCGTTGCTGGAGATGGGCTACGAGATCCCGCCGACCCAGGCGAACTTCGTGTGGTTCCCGCTCGGCGAGCGCACTGCGGCTTTCGCGGAGCACATGCTGGACCGCAAGCTGATCGTGCGCCCGTTCCCCGGCGAGGGCGCGCGCGTGACGATCGGGACGCCGGAGGAGAACGACCTGATGCTGGCTGCGGCCAAGGAATTCCAGGCTATTTGAGCACCAGCTGCACGACCGCGGCGAGCCCGATCACGACGATCACGCCGCGCAACACGGTGGGCGGCAGCTTGCGGCCGATCTTGGCCCCGAGCTGCCCGCCGATCGTGGACCCGAGCGCGAGCAGCCCGATCACCGGCCAGCTCACCGGAGCGACGAACGCGTAAATAGTGCCCGCGACGATGTTCACGACCGCGGACAGCACGTTTTTCACGCCGTTGAGCCGCTGCAGCGGTTCGGACAGCAGCATGCCCATGACGGCCATCATCATCACGCCCTGCGCGGCGGTGAAGTAGCCGCCGTAGATGCCGATGACGAACAGCAGCCCGAACAGCAACGGCCCGGCGTGATGCTCGCGCCCGTTGGCCTCGCGGCGCTTCTGCACCCACTTCGACACCTTCGGCTGAACGATCACGAGCACGACGGCGAGCCCGACGAGCACCGGAACGATCTTCTCGAAGGCGTCCTTGGGCAACGTCAGGAGGAGAACGGTGCCGCCGATGGCCCCGAAGAACGAGGCGATCGCGAACCGCACCACCTGCGGCCAGTAGCCGACCAGCTCATGCCGGTACCCGTACGCCCCGCTGATCGTCCCCGGCGCGAGCCCGACCGCGTTCGACGTCGTAGCGGTCACCGGCGGATACCCCAGCGCGACGAGCACCGGGAACGTCACGAGCGTCCCGGAACCGACGACGGTGTTGATCGTCCCGGCCCACATCCCGGCAATGAAGATGACGACGGCATGCCACCAGGTCATAAAGCACTCACCCGCTGACCCTAAGCAGGACCCTCACCACCCGGCGACGCGATGTGTCCGGTCAGACACTTGACGGCATCTTCGCGACTGGCCCGCCGACGCAACAGCTCACCGAATTCTGTCGTACCCCGCACATACAGTCACCAACTGTGATGGCGAGAAAGAAGGCTCCATCGCCGATACGTACGGGGCCGTCCTCAGATGACGCACACGAGATCGTCTACTTCAGACGTCACCGTGTCGACGATCCTGGCGAAAGCGCGCCGGGCCGAGACTTCCTGCGCAAAGTTTGCCCCGCCAAGGTCAGGGTGAAGATGGAGGCCGTTCTGATCGCGGTCGCCGCCGCTCCCCCGAAGCGTTTCGCCGGCGGCGGGCAGTGGGAAGCGATGCACGGTGCCATGACCGGCTGGTTCGAGGTCCGCTGCAACGGTCCCCGCAGGCACCACTATCGCCTGTTTTGCTTGTTGGACTACGACGCTCAAGGCGTGGACAAGCCGTTGCTCGTCATCGTCGACGGACGCGACAAACCCTTTCAGACCGAACTCAGGGAACAGGACTACGCGGCGGTGCGGGCGATGGGCGACGAATACCGCCGACGCAACCCGCGGTCCCTCTTCTAACCGACAGTCACCGGGCAGCGGCGAGTTCGCGCTTGGCGAGGATGTCCCGAGCCAGCTGTTCCGGATTGCCTGTCGATCCCGTTCGCAAGGACTCCGTCACCGTCGCTTGCTCTTCCGGCGGCAAGGGTTCGAGGGTGACCCGCATTCCCAGCGCAGCAGCGACCTCGGCGAGAGTGCCGATCGTCGGATTGCGGTGGCTGGGAGACAAAAGCCGACGCACCACGGACGGCTCCTCGCTGATCGCGCGAGCCAGGTCCGCTTTGCTCAGATTGCTGGCCAGCCGGGCCTCGTCGAGGCTGTTTACCAGTCGGTCGATCGTTTCGATGCGGACGCTTTCGACGAGGTAGGCGCGGAGCAGCTCCGGGTCGCCCAGGTCCTCGACAAGATCATCCCAGAACTGGGAGCGCGTGGCGTTCATAGCGAGATCACCTCCAAGTTAGCGTGGCATTTATGCTACGCCTGATAGGTGCGCGGCGACAAGGCCCCGGCGAACCACCCGGCGCTTCTCGGCCAGGCGGGCGGTTCCGCGACCGCCAGCCAGCGCTCCGCACTCACCGCTCAAAAACGCAAAACTCATTCCCCTCCGGATCCGCCATCACATGCCACTCCCGGCCCTCGCCCCGCTCCGCCACCAGCCGCGCCCCGGCGGCAGCCAGCTCAGCCGGATCTCCCCAGACGTCCAGGTGCATCCGGTTCTTCACCGTCTTGCCCTCCGGCACCGGGTTCAGCCAGATCAACGGCCCCTCGCCGGCCGGGTCCACGATGGCGACCGGCCAGTCCGGCGGGCTCTCCGCGCGCGGGCTCCGGCGGACGTAGCCGAGCGTCGTGCACCACCAGTCGGCTTGTGCCTGGTGGTCGAGTGCGTCCAGTGCCAGATCCTTGAACTTCGCGGTCATGATCCCTCCCTTTCCCGCCCATGATCGTGACACCCGCCACCGACAATTTCGCGCGTCCCGGGTCGTCAGCTGCCAGGATGGGCGGCGTGGCCCACGAATCCGACCAGGTCTGGAGCGCCACGGTCGACCATCTGCGCGCGATGATCGACTCGGGCGAGCTCCCGCCGGGGTCGCGCCTGCCCGCGGAACGCGCGCTGTGCGAGCAGCTCGGCATCAGCCGCGGGTCGCTGCGGCAGGCGTTGCGCGTCCTGGATTCGATCGGGTACGTCCAGATCCGCGCCGGGTCAGGGACATACGTCCGCGAGCAGGACACTGCGGAAAGCCCGCTGAGCAGCTGGTTTTCCGAGCACGAGCAGCTGGTGGAGAAGCTGTTCGACCTCCGCGCGACCGTCGAGCCGACCCTCGCCGAGCGGCTCGCGACGCAGCACACGCCGCGCGTCGTGCAGCGGCTCGCGGACAACGTCGCGGAGATGGAGGCGGCCGCGGCGGCGGGTGACATGTTGCGTGTCATCGCGACGGACGCCGAGTTCCATCGGGTGATCGCGGGCAACGCGGGCAATGACGACGTCGCTGACCTGCTCCGTTCAGTCCTCGCCCTGGTCGGCGAGGAACGCCGGGCCGCGCTGCGGCTGCCTGGGCAGATCCGCAAGGCCGTCGCCGAGCACCGCGCGATCCTCGACGCCATCAGCCGGTCGGACGCGGCCGCGGCTCGCGAGATCACGCTCAAGCACCTGCTGGACGCGAAAACCTACGCCCACGACTACGCGTCTTCCTGAACAAGGAGGATGCCTCCCCCGGCAATCAGCGCTACAGTCTTCACAAGTTTGTGAAAACTGTGATAACAAGGGGGCTCAACCGTGGAGAAAGTGCACTTCACCGAGGAAAAAGCGACCAACCTGGGCACGCTGTACGGCCGAGCGCTCGACGCCCGCCGCAAAGAACCGATTCTCGGTGACACCGCCGCCGACGAAGCAGTCAAGAAGATCGACTACGACTTCCGCAAGCTAGGCGTGAACGAGAACTCCGCGGTCTCCGTCGCGATCCGGGCGCGCGCGATCGACGAGATGGCCGCCAAGTGGCTCGCCGAGCACCCCGACGCGATCGTCGTGCACCTCGGCTGCGGGATGGACACCCGGGTGTACCGGCTCGACCCGCCGCCCTCGGTCGCTTGGTTCGATGTGGACTATCCCGAGGTCGTGGACGTCCGCGGCCGGATTTACCCGGAGCGGCCCGGATACACGATGATCGGCTCGTCCGTCACCGATTTCGGCTGGCTCGACCAGGTTCCCGGCGACCGCGAGGCGCTGATCGTGGCCGAGGGGCTCACCATGTACCTCACCGCGGAGTCCGGAACCGAACTGGTCCGCAGGCTCGTCGGCAAGTTCCCGTCCGGCCGGATCGTGGCCGATTTCTTCAGTTCGCTCGGCGTCAAGGCGCAGATGATCAACCCGGTGGTCCGCCGCTCGGGCGCGACTTTGCATTGGGGCATCGACGATCCGCACGAACTCGAACGCTACGGCCTGCGCCTGGTGTCCTGTTTGGACGCGACCGACTGGGCGAACGGCGCGACCCTCGCGAAGCTCCCGACCGCGTCCCGGCTGGCTTTGCGCGCGTCGGCACTGTTCCCGATGATCCGCAAGATGGGCCGGATCGCCGAATGAGATTTCTGAACCGCTAACCAACTCGGCGCAGCACCGCGTCGGCGACCTCGGCCACCGGCGCCGTGGTCACCACCTCGAACGTCGCCGACGCGCGCAGCAACGGCTCCACCTCGTCCAGATACCGCAACGTTTCGGCAAGTTCGTCCGGATGCTTCCCGTATGGATTCCCGGTCCGCGTCGCCAGCCGCTCGATCAGCACCTCGCGCGGCGCGCTGAGCAACACGACGTCGGTGAACCGCGGATAGAACCGCACCTGGTTCGAGACCGTGCCGGACACGAACAACGGGCCCGGCGTCGACAGCAACGCGGCGATCCGGTCTTCGCGCCAGAGCCCGTCGCGGGTGTAGCCGCCGTAATCGGTGTCGACCGTGCGGTACCCGCGCCGGGAAAGTTCCGTGAGCAAGCTGCTTTTGCCCACTCCGGACATCCCGGTCACCAGCACCCGCACGGCGGTTACCGGGTTTCCAGCACCCGCGCCACGAACCGGCCGATCTTCTCGTTCATCCGCTCGACGCGCTCCTCCTCCGAGAGCGACTCCTTCGGCTGTGGCACCGCGGGCTTGAGTTCGCCGCGCAGATACGCGCTGCACGCCAGGTCAGCGCACAAATACGTGCCCACCGTGTTGCCGTCGCGGCCAGCTTTTCCGGCCAGCCGAGCAGCGAACAGCGTGATGTCGGCGAGCGGATGCGTCGTGCCGCAAAACGCGCACATGTTGCTGCGCAGCCGGGATTTCGGCGGCGGAGCGGCGCGCAGCGACAGGCCGATCAGCTCGTCGCCGTGCGACACGACCAGGTACGCCCGGCCGGGAGCCTTCACATCGCGCCAGCCGAGGAAATCGCGCTTCTCCCACGGGACGTCCGCGGGCAGCGTGACGGACTTGGCTTCCCCGCGGGAACAGTTGACGAACGAGGCACGGATCTCGGCGGGGTCGAGCGGTTGCATACAGCCACGCTAACCATCGCCGCGCCGCGACGGCGACAGCTTTTTTCGCTCCCGGACCCGCCACCCCATACGATCTGCGAGTGCGCAAGATGATCGCGGGGAGGTTCCGGCTGGTTCTGCGCACCAGTCTGGGCTTCGCCGCGCTCGGCGTCGGGTCGAGTGTCGCCGGAGCGGGCGTCGTCGCGTTGCTGCTGCTCCTGCAAGGTTTGCCGGAGGACGTCGACGACCGCGGCTGGGTGCTCGGCGTCACCGCGGCCGGGGTGGTCGCGCTCGCTCTGGTCGTCGGCACGCTCTGGACCGCCTACCTGCAGCGCCGCACCGTGGTGTGGTTCACGATCGGCCGCCCGCCGTCCGCGGACGAGGCGAAACGCGCGCTGCGGCTGCCGTTCGACATGGCCGTGGTGAGCGGCACGCTTTGGCTGATCGGCGCGCTCGCGCTGGGCATTCTCGCCGGCGTTCTCGGTTCTCTCGGTGACGCGGCGGGCATCGCGCTCACCATCGGGCTCGGCGGGCTGACCACGGTCGGGCTCACCTACCTGGCCGCGGAATGGGTCGCGCGGCCGGTGATGACGATGGCGCTCGACGTGCTGCCGCCGCGCGGTTCGCTGCCGGTCACCGTGCTGACCCGGCTGGTCGTCACCTGGGTACTGGCGAGCGGCGTACCGCTGATCGGCGTGCTGCTTGTGACCACGCCGCCCGATCTCGGCCGCAACGGGAACCCGACGGCGAGCCTGATCGTGCTGTCGGTGACCGGCCTGACGACCGGCGCGATCGGCACCGCGCTCCTGTCCCGCGCCGTCGCCGCGCCGCTGCACCGGCTGCGGATCGCGCTGGACGGGATCGCGCGCGGACGCAAGGACGTGCACGTCGACGTGGACGATTCCAGCGAGATCGGGATGCTGCAGACGTCGGTCAACGACCTCGCCGCCGGCCTGCGCGAACAGGACCGGATGCGCGATCTCTTCGGCCGCCACGTCGGCGCCGACGTCGCCCGGCACGCGCTCGAATACGGCGCTTCGCTCTCCGGCGACGTCCGCGAGGTCACCGCGCTGTTCGTGGACGTCGTGGACTCGACGGCGCTCGCGTCGCGCACTCCGCCGCAGGAACTGGTCGAGAAGCTGAACCGGTTTTTCGCGAGTGTGGTGTCCGCGGTGGACGCTCGGGGCGGGCTGGTCAACAAGTTCCAGGGCGACGCCGCGCTGTGCGTTTTCGGTGCGCCGACTCGGCTGTCCGACGGTCCGACGATGGCGCTCGCCGCGGCCCGCGCGATCCGCGACGCGGTGTTGTCGGAAGGCGAGCTCGACCTGGGGATCGGTGTCGCGACCGGACAAGTGTTCGCCGGGCAACTCGGTGCGTCGAGCCGCCTGGAGTACACGGTGATCGGCGACGCGGTCAACGAGGCCGCGCGGCTCACCGAACACGCGAAAGCGGTTCCGTCGCGGGTGCTCGCCAGCGAAACGACGGTGAAGGCCGCGCTGGGCGGCGAACGAGAACACTGGCGGCTGCACGGCGAACTCCACCTCCGCGGCCGCCACCGCGAGACCCGCACCTGGACGACCTAGCGCTCGTGAGTGGCGATGCCGGTTCTAATCGGGATCGCCGCTCACGAGATCTCCCGCCCCTCGTTCATCGCCTCCGTGATCCGGACCAGAAAGTCCCGCACCACAGCGCTTTCCGCCGCGCTCAGCGTGCGCGACACCGCGTCCAGCTTCTCGATCGGCGACCGCCACACCGCTGCCGCGATCTCCCGCGCGGAGTCGGTGACCGTGACCGCCACCCGCCGCCGGTCGGTGTCGCTGCGGACGCGCGCCAGGTAACCGGCCTCTTCCATCCGGTCGACCAGTGTGGTCGCCGACGGCCCGCTGATCCCGAGGCGGCGGCCCAATTCCACCGGTCCCATCGGCCCGTGGTGGTTGAGGATCGCGATCGCGGTGAGGTCGTTCGCGTTCATCTCGACGCTCTTCGCCATCCGCGCCATCAGGTCACGGCTGGCCTCGATGACGTCACGCACCGCGAAGGTCGTCTCGTCCATGCCCGCGAGCGCTGCCTGGTTCTCGTCCACGCGACCATCCTTGTCAGTAGCTAAACTAGTAGATAGGTTATCTATGTATCGGAGCACCGGCAAGGAGGAGCACCATGACCCGTCGCAGTCTTCTCGTCTCCGGAGCCAGCATCGCCGGTCCCGCGCTCGCTTCCCGGCTCGCGCGCTCCGGCTGGGACGTCACCGTCGTCGAACGGTTCGATCATTTGCGCGAGGAGGGCCAGAACGTCGACATCCGCGGCGTCGGCCGCCAAGTGCTGCGCAAAATGGGCCTCGAAGAGGCGGTCCGCGCCGCGCACACCGGCGAGGTCGGCACGCAATTCGTGGACGGACACGGCCGCGTGGTCGCCGAGTTCCGTGCCGGCGAGGGCGATTCCGGAGGCGGGACCGCCGAGATCGAAATCCTGCGCGGCCAGCTGTCGAGACTGCTGTACGAACAGTCAGCGGGCGAGACAACGTATCGATTCGGCGACCAGATCCAGGCACTCCACGACGACGGCATCGGCGTGGACGTCGACTTCCAGAGCGGGCGAACCCAGCGCTTCGACGCCGTGGTCATCGCCGAAGGCCTGCGCTCCCGCACCCGCGCAATGCTGATGCCGGACGCGCGTCCGCACGAACTCGGCCTCTACACCGCGCACCTCGCGATCCCGCGCATCGCCGCCGACAACGCGTGGTGGCGCGCGATGTTCTGCGGCCGCGGCCGGATGTTGTTCCTGCGTCCGGACAACGTCGGCACGATGCGCGCCGGGCTGTTCTTCCTGTCCGACGTACGCGGACTGGACCGGCTCACCCCCGAAGACACCGTGTCCGTGCTGCGCAAGACATACGCCGACGTCGGCTGGGAAGGACCGCGCGTGCTGGCCGAAATGGACAACGGCTCGCTGTACCTGGAGGCCGTCGGCCAGGCGAAACTGCCGACGTGGCACCAAGGCCGGGTCGCCTTGCTCGGCGACGCCGCTTACTGCGCTTCGCCGATCAGCGGCATGGGCACCACGCTCGCCTTGACCGGCGCGTACATCCTGGCCGGCGAACTCATGGCGAACGAAGACCCGCGGACGGCGTTCGGCCGGTACGAACACCGGATGCGGCCGCTGGTCACCGAGGCGCAGCGGCTTCTCCCCGGCGCGCCGCAGGTGACGATGCCGCGGTCGCAGGCGCATCGGACCGTTTTCCACGCCGCGCTCCGGATGGCGAGCACGCCGTTGGCGCGGCGGCTGGGCAAGGCCGCGGGACGGTTCGGGAAGCCGCGTTCGGAAGCGATCGCGCTGCCGGAGTACGCGTAGCTCAGGGCAGTTCGGGCCAGGTCAGCACCGTAGAACCCCAGGTCAGCCCGGCTCCGAACGCGGTCAGCAAGACCCGGTGGCCCGGCGTGAGCGTCCCGTCGGCGACCGCGTCCGCGAGCGCCAGCGGGATCGACGCCGCGCTGGTATTGCCGACCCGGTCGATGTTCGACACGACCGCGTCCGCCGGCATGCCGAGCTGTTTCGCGGTCGCCTGGAGGATGCGGATGTTCGCCTGGTGCCCGACGAACCGGTCGACGTCGCCGACCATCCAGCCGGCCTCTTCCAGCACCGCGCGCGAGGATTCCGCCATCCGCGCGCACGCCTGCCGGAAGACGGCTGTGCCCTGCATGACCATGAACCGGTCCTTCGGGTTCTCCGGCACCCGCTGCGCCGCGCCGCCCGCTTCGACCCACAGCAGCTTGGCCAGTTCGCCCTCGCTGTGCAGGTCGAACGGGCCGAGCGCGCCGCGTTCGCCGGGCTCGCCCGCGCGCAGCAGCACCGCGCCGCCGCCGTCGCCGAAGATCGGCACCGTGGTGCGGTCGTCCGGGTCGACCAGCGAGGTGAAGACGTCCGCGCCGATCACCAGCACCCGCTCGGCCATCCCGCCCGCGATGAATCCGGCGGCGGTCGCGAGCGCGTAGATGAAGCCGCTGCACACCGCGTTGACGTCGAAGGCGAGCACGGTGCCGAGGCCGAGCCGGGCCGCGACCTGCGGCGCGGTGGCCGGGCACAGCTGGTCGGCGGTGGAGGTGGCGAGCACGACGGCGTCCGCGTGCCCGTCCGGGCCGAGCGCCGCCCGCCCGGCCTCCTCGGCGAGGTCCACAGTGGACTGGCCGGGCGCGACGCGGCGGCGCTCCCTGATCCCGGTGCGCGTGCGGATCCACTCGTCGCTCGTGTCCAGGCGGGCCGCGATCTCGTGGTTCGTCACCACGTGCTCGGGCAGCGCACCGCCGATTCCGGCGACGACGGCGGCACGGTGGCGCGACCGGACAGCGCTCATGGCGGAACCTCCCAGACCGGCTTGTTGGCGGACGTCGCCGGTTGCCTCCCTTGTATGGCCTACCCCTGGGTAGACCGGTCAGTTGTGTTCCACGTCACTAAGAGACCTCTTCCACATTCGCTCGATAGGAGGTATTGCGACCTGCGCCTCAGCCGCGTGGTAAACCCGAGGCTTTTTGTCGGTCCGCCCGGTTAGCCTGAAGTGTGCGCACTCCCGACCTGGACCAGCTTGACCTCGCCATCCTCTCCTGCCTGCAGACCGACGCCCGCACGATCGCCGAGGTCATCGGGTCCAAAGTCGGCCTGTCCGCCGCGGCCGTGCAGCGGCGGATCAAACGGCTGCGCGAAGCCGGAGTGATCGAAAAGGAGATCGCGGTGCTGTCCCCGGCCGCGCTCGGGCTGGACATGACGTTCGTCGTCATGGTCGAGATGGAGCGCGAGAGCATGGCGGTGCTCGACGGCTTCCGCGCCCAGGTCCTCGCCGACGACTGCGTGCAGCAGTGCTACTACGTCACCGGCACCGCGGACTTCGTCCTCGTGGTCACCTGCCCGGACATGGCGGCGTTCGAGAATTTCGCGCGGCGGATGTTCTTCGACAACCCCAACGTCCGGCATTTCACCACGAGCGTCGCGATGGACCGGGTCAAAGTGGGCCTCACGCTGCCGCTTTCCTGACCTGCGCGGAAACGCAAGGGTTCTGTGTCCGGCGTTACGTGTTCGCGGCCTGATGCAACCGATCGCGTGAACGTCGGCGGAACGCCGTCATGTGCTCCCGAGTCGATCATCTCCCTGCCGACCAGTTCGCGAGGCGCGAACGACCGGAGGACTCCAGGAGCAGCCGTGCACACCACCGACGCCGTACACCAGACCCAGTTCGTACTGCTGAACGAGAGCACTACGCCGGTGCTGTCCCGCCTCTCCTTCCACGTGTCGGAGCCTTACGCGGTCACCGTGGCGTTCCGGACCGAGCGCGGCCGGTGGATCGAGTGGACGTTCGCCCGCGACCTGCTCGTGACCGGGCTGGACGAACCGACCGGGATCGGCGACGTACGGATCCGGCCGGACCTGTCCGAGGACGAGGCCTTGCTGACGCTGGAAATCGAGTCGCCCGACGGCTACGCGTCGTTCGAATTGGAGCGCGCCGACCTCGAGGCGTTCCTCGAATCCTCTTACGAACTGGTGCCGCTCGGAGCCGAGAGCGAGCACTTCGACATCGACGGGCTGATCGAGGAGATCAGCAACGTCTGACCAAGGACCTGCCGATCCCGCGGCAATGCGGACAAGGGCGGTTCGAGTGCGCTGGAGGCACTCGAGCCGCCTTTGTCGCGTTTGGACCGAGGCGGGCAGCGCGAGGAGTGCCCGCGTTGACCGTCCGCGGGCACTCCCCTCAACCAACTCAGCCGCGGACGAGCGTCGTGCCCGTCGCCGACAGCGCGACGTTCACCGGGTAGTAGTAGCTGTTGACGGTGTCGCCGCCGGACACCATGCCCTGTGCCTGGTTTCCGCTGATGAACGAACCGCCGGAGTCGCCGTGGTCGGACCGGGCGTTGGTGAGCACCATGCCGGTCACGGTGCCTTCCTGGTAGCGCACGGTCTGGTTCTTGGCGCGGATCGTGCCGCAGGTCCAGCCGGTGGTGGAACCGGACTTGCACACCGAAGCGCCGACGGCGGCCTCGGTGGAACCGGCGACGCGAGTGCCGTTGTTGATCTGGCCGACCGGGGTCCAGTTGCTGTTGACCCGCGCGGCCGCGTAGTCCGCGCCGGGGAAGCGGTAGGTGGTGAACTGGCCCATCGCGACCCGGTTGTAGCCGGACAGCGCGCCGCCGCCGGTGAGCGCGGCGCAGTGCCCCGCGGTCAGGAAGCCGCCGTTCACCGAGAAGCCGACGGAGCAGCGGGACGAACTGCCGATGTAGTACGCGTCGCCGCCGAGCACGTTGTAGTGCGCCTTGGGCACCGCCGAGGTCTCCGTCACAGTCACCGCTGAACTGTCCACACCAGACTGGTGGACGAACTGCTCAGCCGCGCCGCGCTGTCCCTTGAGGACAGTCAGGCTGATCCGGTTGCTCGCGGTGTCGATGCCCCAGCCGGTGACCGACTTCGGCGCGGCCTTCTCGTGCGCGTTGAGCGCCTGCACGGTCGAGTCGAGCTGCCGCGCGCTGAACCGGACGACCTGCGCCTCGGCACCGGCCGCGCGCACCTGGTCGACGAGCGCCGCGTCGGTCACCGAGACCACGGCCTTGCCGGTCGCCGCGTTGAAGCTCGTGCCGCTGAAGCGTTCGCCGAGAGACTTCTCCAGTGCCGCGCCGACCTTGTTCGCGGCCTCCTCGTTGGCGAGCCGGGTAAGTGCCTGACTGTGGGTGAGGCCGAGGTCCCGCTGCATCGCCGGGACCATGTCGGGGTTGAGCGGGGCGGCGCTGGCGGCCGGGACGCCGGCGAAGATCGCCGTCACCGCCGCGGCAGCGGTTGCGGCACCGAGGAATCTGATGGCTTTCATGCTTCTCCCTCGCGTTCGGTTCCCCCCGGCCTCGAAGGGTGCGGCGGTGGTCCAATCCACTGCAATAAGGGGGCGCGAGAATAGGTAGCGGAGCAATCCTTAAGTAGGGACTTGCGCGACTACCGAGCGTTGGCCGCCGGAGCGGGCGTCCGTGGGTTGTTCCGCTGAACCGGCGAACTCCACGAGGTTTCGCACTCTTTGTGACCGCAAGCCGGGTTTTCTTCTGCCATTTGGTGACCGTACGGAGGCAGACGTGTGAGCAGCGTGCGCGCGCACCCGCCAGGAGTCGGTTTACCCCGCCTCGCGCACTGCTTAAGCTCCGGGCGAAACGGACAAGATGCTCGCTGGGGAGGTCGTGATGTGGCCGGCCGTTCCGACGGTGGTGTCCGTGCGTCCGCGTCCGGCGGCTTTCTCCGGACGGGACCGCGAACTCGCCGCCGTCGCTGAAGTTCTCGAACACCGGCCCGCCGCGGTGCTGGTCGAGGGCGCGCCGGGAATGGGCAAAACCCGGCTGCTCGCCGAACTCGCCGCGCGCCCGGAGTTTTCCCGGATCCGCGTGCTGCGCGGCGCGTGCCCGCAGCTGGCCGAACCCTTTCCCTACGGTCCGGTGCTGGAAGCGTTGCGCTCGGCCGGGGATCGGCTCGGGCCGCTGAGCCCGGTCGCCGGTGCGCTGCAACCACTTCTGCCGGAACTGGCCGACGTGCTGCCGCCCGCGCCGGAGCCATTGCCGGACGCCAGCGCCGGGCGGCATCGGGTGTTCCGCGCGTTCCGGGAACTGCTGATCGCCTGCGGTCCGACTGTCCTGCTCATCGACGATCTGCATCGCGCCGACCCGGGAACCGGCGACCTGCTGCGGTTTCTCGCTGTCGACTGGCCGCCGGAGCTGGGCGTGGTCGCTACCTGCCGCACCGGCAACTCCCGCGTTCGCACCGCTCCTGAGGTGCACAGCGCACAGGTGACGCTCGGACCGTTGGACGCCGCGGCGGTCACCGCGATGGCTTGCGACCTCCTGGGGTTGCCCCGGATCAACGCCGAGTTTGCCGCGAAGCTGCACGAGTACACGGCCGGGATTCCTTTTGTTGCGGAGGAAACTCTCCGCGCGTTGCGTGGTGTTGAACTGACCGAGTCGGTGTTGGATCGACTGGAAGTTCCTGCCGCGCTTCAGGAATCGGTGTCCAGGCAGCTGTCCGCGCTGCCGAAGACCGCAATCCGGCTCACCAAAGCCGCTGCCGTGCTTGACCTGCCCGCTGAGCTGCCGGTCCTGAATGAACTGGCCGGGTTGGCCGAGGATGAGATCGCGTTGTCGGACGGCCTGCTGGACGAGGTCGACGACAATCGCTACGGCTTCAGACATCCGTTCGCGCGAAAAGCAGTGTACGATGGCCTCAGCGCGTCCGAGCGGAAATTGTTGCACACCAAGGCAATGCACCTTCCTGGTCAACCACTGTCGCTGCTCGCCGCGCATGCGCACGCCGCCGGATGCGTCGAGAAATGGCGCTATTACGCGGAAGAAGCGGCTGACGAAGCCATCGTGAACGGCGATACCGCACGCGCCATCGACCTGCTGCAGGCGATCGTCGCGAAGGCCGACGAGGACGCGGTCGGCCGGTTGGCGAAGAAGCTCAGCGACGTCTCGTTGCGCGTCTTCCGCCCGGACGTCCATCTGACGCTGGAGAAAGTGCTCGAAGACCGGCCGCTGCCGCCAGCCGTGCACGGGACGATCCGGCTCGCGCTGGGCATGCTGCTGGTCCGCGTCGCCGGACGGCTGGAGCAGGGCCGCGCGGCGGTGGAACGTGCCGTCGCCGAGCTGGCGGATCGGCCGGAACTGGCCGCGCGCGGGATCAACCTGCTCGCGCTGCCGTTCGACGGGCTCACCCCGCTGTCCTGGCACGAGCAGTGGATGCGCCGCGCCCGGGAAGTCCACTCCGGCCTGACCGATCCCGAGCTGCGGCTCGCGCTCACCGGCGACCGGATCGCGACCGCCGCGCACATCGGCGACGGTTCGGCGTGGGCGGAATTCCAGGCGATGCCGGACACCGCGCCGAGCGTCGCCGAACGCGTCCAGCTGGCCCGGTTGTGGTGCAATCTCGCCGACGCGCAGTCGTGGTCCGGCCACCTCGACCGGACCGAAAAGCTGGTCGCCGAGGGCCTGCGCCGGGCTTCCGAAGCCGGCGCGCTGTACCCGAAGGGCCTGATCGAAGGCACCGAGGTGCGGCTCGCCTGGTTCCGCGGCAAATGGGACGGCCTCGCCGAAGCGACCGAAGACGTCCGTACCCGGCACCCGGCGCTGGGCGCGATCGTCATGGAGACGTCGCTGGTGCTGGGCGGGCTGGCCGCGGTGCGCGGCGAGTTCGCGGCAGCGCGAAGACACTTGGCCGACGCCTCGGCGCACCGTCCGGGCGAAGGCCCTATCCCCGTTGTGTTGTGCGCGGCTTCGGTGTTGATCGGCGTGCACCTGTCGACCGACGATGTCGCCGCAGCCTGCGAAGCCGCTGATGTAGCTGTCGACGCCGCACGTCGCAAAGGCGTGTGGGTCTGGGCGGCGTCGCTCGTCCCAGCCGCCGCGGAGGCGTACACGCGCGCAGACCGTTGGCACGACGCCGACGCTTTCGTCGAAGAGTTCGCACGCGGCATCGAAGACCGCGACGCACCTCTCGCCGCCGCAGCCCTGCACGCTGGCCGTGCCGTCCTGACAAACGCTCGCGCGAAACACCTAGCAGCCGCGACGCTCTTCGACACCGCCGCCGACGCGTACGCAGAGCTGCCGATGCCGTACCTCGCCGCCAGCATGCGTGAACGCGCAGCACGCTGTCGTCTCGATGCAGGCCAAGACGGTGCGACAACTGCACTCAGCCAGGCGGCAGCCGCGTACGTACAGCTAGGCGCCACGCGCGACGCCGGCCGCTGTCATCACGTGCTTCGCGAACACGGTGCCTGGGCACCGTCACAGCGCGGCCGTCGCGGCTACGGTCGCGAACTGTCGCCGCGAGAGCGCGAAGTCGCCGAGATGCTCGCGGAGGGTCGGACAAACCGGCAGATTGCCGACGGCCTGTTCCTGTCCCCGCGCACAGTGGAGCAGCACGTGGCGAAGGTCCTTCGCAAGCTAGGTGCGCGAAGCCGCACGGACGTCGCGAGGAAACTGCCGTCAGTTGAAGCGCGCGATAACGAGCACCGCGTCCTACCGTGTTCAGGTGGCTGACGAACGAGTTCCTGCCTGGCGGCGGGCGACCAAAGGCGAGACCCGATGGCCCGCGGCGGCCGTCGTCATCGGAACCCTCGCCCTGCAACTCGCATTGCCCGACGAGATGGTGCTGCACCCGTGGTGGCTGCTGCCCTCGCTGACCGCAGTGCTGATCGTCGCGCTGCTGTTGCTGAATCCCGGACGGCTCACCGAGTTCAACATCGTCGAGCGCATGGTCGCGTTGACCGCGCTCGCCGTCGTCAGCGTGCTCAACGGCGCGTCCGCGGTGCAGTTGGTGATCGGGATCGCACAGGGCGCGCAACGCGGGCACGCGGTGCAGGTGCTGATCAGCGGCGTGGTCATCTACTGGACCAACATCGTCGTCTTCTCGCTCTGGTACTGGGAGTTCGACCGCGGCGGCCCGGCCAGGCGCGCGGCGGGCCGGGCGAACTTCCCCGACCTGCAGTTTCCGCAGATGAGCGACCCGTCGATGGCCAAGGCCGAATGGGAACCGCGGTACCTGGACTACCTCTACACCTCGTTCACCAACGCCACCGCGTTCAGCCCGACCGACGTCATGCCGCTGCGGATCTGGGCGAAGATGACCATGATGGTCCAGGCCGGGATCTCGCTGCTGCTCGCGCTGATGGTGTTCGCCTGGGCGGTCAACGGCCTCCAGGGCTGAAACCCGCTGGCCTCGCCCGCGTCCGCCAGGTATATCTCCAGCCATGGAGCTTCCCGAACCGCCGTACTACGCGGTGATCTTCACGTCCCGGCGCACCGACGGCGACCGCGGCTACGCCGAGCGTGCGGCCTACATGGCCGAGCTTGCCGCGAAACAGCCGGGCTACCTCGGCATGAATTCCGTCCGCGACGAGTCCGGGCTCGGCATCACCGTGTCGTACTGGCAGGACGAGGAATCCATTACCGGATGGCGCACCAATCTGGAGCACACCGAAACCCGTAACCACGGCCGCGCCGAGTGGTACCGCTCCTTCGACGTCCAGGTCTCCCGGGTCGAACGCGCCTACCGCTTCGAACGTCCGTGAAGGGAACCCTGCGGGAATCAGATTCCCGCAGGGTTCCGCGCACGACCTTTTACTGGCGGGTCATGGTGAAGCTCTGGCCGTCCGAGCCGATCGCGCCGGGGGTCCAGGTCGCGCTGCCGCCGTCGTCCGCGTTGAGACCCTGCGGGCTGGTGTCGGCGAGGTTCTTGCCATCGAACTTGACGCCGTCGAACTTCACGCCGCCGTTGATCGCCGGGTACGAATCGGACGGCGATTCGATGATCGCTTCAGCCGACGAGTGCTTCGCGTTGAGCGACTGCGTAGTCGTCTTCGTCCAGCCTTGAGTGTCGTTCTTCAGGTCGAGTTTGTAGCTGTTGTTGCTGCGCGTGACCGTCGCGGTGATGTGGTCTCCCGCTTTCACCGGTGCCTCGCTCGCCGAGTAGTAGACCGGTGCGGCCGGGTACATTTCGTACCACGCCTGGTATTGCGGGCTGCCGCTGGAGCAGTCGGTCGCCACGCCGGTTTGTTCCACAGAGGACGATCCGTCGCCGTCGATGCCCACCCACGGCGCGAAGAGGTCGTTGCTGGAGTTGCAGGTCGCCGCCGGTTCGGTCCACCCCGCGGTCGCGGTCGTGAAGCTGCCGAAACTGACGTAACCGCCCCAGTTCCCGCCGGAGTAGTGGTTCCCGTGGAAGTGCTTGCCGAAGGTGACGGGTCCGGCTCCCGCGCCGGCCACGAGGGTCGCGGCCGCGAACGCGCCGACCGCCAGCAATCCGAGGGGACGACGGAAAGATCGTGAACTCATGGGCATCCAATCTGGTCACGGGAGTGCCTGCGCGTACCAGTGTTGAATTTCGCTCGCCCGAGTTGGTAGCTACTTTCGAAGGGTATTCACATCTCGGGAAATCTTCACCAAATGTCCCGATTCTCCTTTGTGTACACGGAAGTCCGTGCCCGCCCGCCTGGGGAGGCAGCGGGCCGGCACGGACTCCTTCCGAAGTGGACTACCGCGCCGTACGGGCGTGCGCGGCGTCCACGAACTGGGTCGTGTACGTCTTGGACAGATCGATCTTGTCCTTTTTGGGCTTCACGTTGCTCGAAGACGCACCCAGCACCTTCAGCACGTTCTGCGCTCCGGACGGGTCCATCCGGCCGTCCTTGGTGAACATCGGCAGACTGTCCTTGAGAGACTTGACGTACAACGCCTTGTCCCCGCCCGCGAACGACGGCGGCATCAGATCGGCCACCTGCTCCGCGGTGTGCGTGGAAAGCCACTTCAGCGAATTCACATACGCGTTGGCGAGTTTCTGCACGACGTCCGGATAGCGTTTCACGATTTCGCAGCTCATGTACAGCGAGCTCGCCGGATACAGCCCGCCCAGCGCCGCGCGCGTGCCTTCCGGCGTGCGCATGTCGTAGAGCACCTTGGCCTGTCCGGTGTTCGTCAGCTGCGCGATGGTCGGGTCAGTCGTCATCCCCGCGTCGATCGAACCTTGTTGCATGGCAGAGATAAACGTCTGCCCGGCCCCGACCTTCACCGGCGTGTAATCCTTGCTGCCGACCCCGCCGCGGCTGGCGAGCGCCTTGGTGAGGAAGTCGGTCGACGACCCCAGCGACGTCACGCCGAGATTCTTTCCGCGGAAATCCGCACCGGACTTGATGTGCCCGGCTTTCGGGGTCGCGACCATTTCCGCTTCCCCCGGCACATTCGCGAATTGCACCACGCTGGTGATGCACTGGTCCTTGGCCTGCAAGTCGATCGTGTGATCGTAGAACCCGACCACGCCCTGCACTTCGCCGGCCAGCAGCGAGGTTTCCGCGTTGGCCCCGGACGGCTGGTCGAACAGTTCGACGTCCAAGCCCTGCTTCTGGTACTCGCCCAGCTGCTTCGCGAGCTGACCCGGCAGATAGATCACTTTGGACAGTCCGCCGACCATGATCTTGATGTGCGGCCGCCCGCCGTTGCCGAGGTCGATCTCCCGGGAATCCCGGCAGGCGCTCACCCCGGCCACGGTCACCAGCGCGGCCGCCGCGACCGCGAGTGTCCTTTTCAGCCGCATCTCAGATGTCCCGCCGTCCGTCGTCGGCCGACATCTGCGGACGCCAGCGCAGCAGTTTGCGCTCGGCCGAACCGATCAGCCATTCCGCGAACAAGGCGACGACCATGATCACCAGCATCCCGGCGTAAACCCCGGCGGTGTCGAACGTTCCCTGCGCATTGGCGATCAGGAAGCCCATGCCCGCCTTGGCACCGGTGTACTCACCGACGACCGCACCGATCAACGCGAAACCGAACGCGACGTGCAGGGACGAAAGAATCCACGACGTCGCGCTGGGCAGAACGATCGACTGCAGCACCTGCCACCGCGTCGCGCCGAGGATGCGGGCGTTGTCGATCAGGTTGCGGTCCACTTCACGGGCGCCGGTGAACGCGTTGAAGAACACCGCGAAGAACACCAGCACGAACACCGTCGCGACCTTCGAGGACAGTCCGAGGCCGAACCAGATCACGAACAACGCGGCGAGCACGATCCGCGGCATTGCGTTGGCTGCCTTGATGAACGGAGCCAGCACCTCGGCGAGATACGCGCTGCGGCCGAGAATGACCCCGCAGATCACGCCCGCGACCGCACCGAGCACGAAACCGATCACGGCTTCCTCGACGGTCACCAGGATCTGGTACCAAATGGTCCCGAAGTCGGTTCCGGTCGTGAACCATTCGGTGAGCCGTTCCCAGATCTTCGACGGCATCGAATAGAAGAACGGGTCGATCCAGAACCGGCCCGCGATCTCCCACAACCCCAGCCAGGCAACGAGAATCGCCAGCCGCAGCAGCCAGACGTTGCGCTTGTGCCGTCCGGCGGAGCGCTTCGCGCGGGAGAGAATGTCCTGTTCGGTTTCGAAGACCGGCGTCGGCGCGGTCTGAGTCTCAAGCGACACCGGTCGCTCCCTTCTGGCGGGCCTTGTCGACCTCGCCGCGCAGCGATTCCCAGATGTCGGAGTAGAGCTTGCGGAATTCCTCGGTCAGCCGCAGGTCTTCCACCTTGCGCGGCCGTTCGAGCGGAATCTCGAAGACGTCCTTGACCGTCGCCGGGCTCGTGGTCAGGACGACCACCTTGTCCGCCAACGCGATCGCCTCGTCGAGGTCGTGCGTCACGAAGATCACCGCGGCACCGGTGCCGGACCACAGTCGGAGCAACTCGTCCTGCATCAGCGCGCGGGTCTGGACGTCGAGCGCGGAGAACGGCTCGTCCATCAGCAGGATTTTCGGCTCGGTGACCAGCGTCTGCGCCAACGCGACACGCTTGCGCATCCCGCCGGAAAGCTGGTGCGGGTAGTACTTCTCGAACCCGGCCAGTCCGACGCGGCCGATCCAGTCGGCCGCCTTCTTCCGAGCGTCCTCTTTGGACGCACCGCGGAACCGCGGCCCGGACGCGACGTTGTCCAGCACCGAACGCCACGGCATCACCGCGTCGGTCTGGAACATGTAGCCGACGCCGTCCGGAATCGACTTCACGTCGGACCCGTGCACGACGACCCGGCCCGCCGACGGCGGCTGCAACCCGGAGACCAGGGACAACGTGGTGGATTTGCCGCACCCGGTCGGCCCGACCACGGCGACGAACTCCCCCGGTTCGACGGTCATGGTCAGCTCGCGGACAGCGGTGTGGACAGAACCTGATCCGCTCGGGAACCTTTTGGTGGCGCCGATCAGTTCGATGAGTGGGGCCATCGAGGTGACTCCTTCGTCACGGTGGGGACTCGCTCGAGGCAGGTTAAGAGCGGGTTACACGGGGCGAGAAGCTTGTCGACGTTCTGCGTGCGCTCTGCACGTTCTCCACGTTTTGCTCGTTTAGCGCACAGCGCTGAGCTGGGGGTATGTTCCCTGGCATGCCGAAGTGGGCGCTCTTTCCGCGGATGCGGTTCACCCGTCAGGTGCTGCTGTTGCAGATCGGCGTGGTGGTCCTCGTCGTGGGCCTCGGCGTCGCCTTGATCAGCTGGCTCCTGCGCACGACCCTGACCGAACAGTACGGCGAGCGCGCCTTGGCGATCGCGAAATCGGTGGCTACGGAGCCGGTGGTGATCGCCGGTGCGGCCTCCCGGAAACCCAACGCGGACCTCCAGCAGCGAGTCGAAGCGGAGACACAGACCGACGACGCGCTGTTGTTCGTGGTCATCACCGATGACCACGGCATCCGGCTGGCCCACCCGACGCTGTCCGCGGTCGGCAAGAGAGTGAGCTCGCCGTGGGAGGAGGTGATCGCGGGCAACGACGTGGTCAGCGAGTTCAACGCGGGCACCTTGGGGCCGTCCGTCCGCAGCAAGACCCCGATCAAGCAGGGTTCGCGGGTCGTCGGCGAGGTGAGCGTCGGCTACCGGGTCGGCGAACTGACCGGCGACTTCAACCGGCTGTTCATCCTGACCATGGTCTTCGGCGGTGGTGCGCTCCTGATCGGCGCGGGTGCGTCCGCCCTGCTCAACCGCCGCCTCCGTCGCGTAACCCACGGCCTCGAACCCCACGAACTGACCGAACTGCTCTACGAACGCGAAGCCGTCCTGCACGGCATCGGCGAAGGCGTGCTGGCCGTCGACGCGGAACACCGGGTGACCGTCCGCAACGACGAAGCCGAACGTCTCCTCGGCACCCCGCTCCCAGTCGGCGCGCCGCTGGAGGAACTGGACCTGTCCCCGCGAGTGCACAAAGCCGTCGCCGAAGGACGGCCCGTGGACAACCTCCTGGCCGTGGCCGGAAACCGCGTCCTGGTGATCAATTCCCGTGCCGTGCAACGGGATGAGCGCGCGCTGGGCACGGTGTTGACGTTCCGCGACCGCACCGACCTCGACACCCTCACCCGCGAACTCGACGGAATCCGCTCGCTCTCCGACGGCCTTCGCGCACAACGGCACGAGTTCGCGAACCGCCTGCACACACTGTCCGGTCTGCTGCAGCTGGGCCACCACACCGAAGCCGAGGACTACCTGCAAACCCTCACCGAAACCACTGCCTCGCGTGCGGAACCGCTCGACGATCGAGTCACCGATCCGTATCTGCAAGCCTTGCTGGTCGCGAAAACCGAGCAGGCGCAGGAAAAAGGCATGGAACTGCGACTGGCCGACGACGCCTGGGTCCCCGCCTCGGTCACCGACCCGATCGCCGCGGGCACCGTGATCGGCAACCTCGTCGACAACGCCCTGCACGCCGCGCGCATGGGCCCGCGCCGCCCCGCGTGGGTCGAAGTCGGTCTGCTAGCCGATGGTGCCACCTTGCACGTGTCCGTTGTAGACAGCGGACCCGGAATTGACGAGACCTTAAGGGACAAGCTTTTCGACGAAGGAGTGTCCACAAAGCTCAGTCCTGGGCACGGCCTCGGGCTGGCCTTGGCCCGCCAAGCCGCCCGCGCCCGCGACGGCGACGTGTGGCTCGCCGACCCCGGCGGCGCGACGACCGGTGCGTTGTTCGTGGCCAAACTTCCCGGCCTGCTGGACCGACCCGAGGAGACCGACGCATGATCCGCACCCTGATCGTGGACGACGACTTCCGCGTCGCCGGCGTGCACGCGGGATTCGTGTCGGAGGTACCGGGCTTCACCGTCGCCGGAGTCGCGCACACGGCCGCCGAAGCCCGCGCCCGCGTGCGGGAACTGGCCCCCGACCTGGTGCTGCTGGACGTCTACCTGCCGGATGAGCCCGGCCTTTCCGTCCTGCCCGATCTGAAGACGGACACCATCGTGCTGTCCGCAGCCACCGACGCCGCGTCGATCTCCGCCGCGATCCGTGCGGGGGCCCTGAACTACCTGATCAAACCGTTCACGACGCGGCAGTTGTCGGAACGGCTCACGTCGTACGCCCGGTACCGCGGCCTGGTCACGACCGAACGTCCACTGTCCCAGGACGACGTGGACCGGGCCTTCCGCGCCCTCCACGATCAAGACCGCGCGGCGACCCCGAAGGGCCAATCAAGCGCGACGGCACGCCTGGTGTCGGAGCGGCTGCGCGGTTCGCCGACCCCGCTGTCGGCCGCCGAAGTGGCCCGCGAACTCGGCATGGCCCGCGCTACGGCGCAGCGATATCTGACCGCGCTGGCGGAGTCGGGAGCAGTGGAGATGCGGCTCCGCTACGGCGCGACGGGACGTCCGGAACACGAATACGGCTGGATCGGCTGACCCGTCGTGCGTGTTCACGCCAGTTCTCACCGGCATAAACACGCACGACCCGGTGGTCAGCGCCCGCCAGCCATCCGCTGTGCCGCGTCAAGCCAGGGCTTCCAGTCGAGGAACTGGTCGATGCCCACCCGCGCCGGGGTCTTGCTCGGCGTCGGCGTGTCGAGGTCCGCACGCGGATCGGCCTGCGCCGAGGATTGCGGAGCCGCCGCCGCGCGCGGCGTGGTCGGGTGGACCGGAGTGTGCCGCCGCGCCGGAGTCTGGTGCGCGGGCACCGGGACATAGACCGTGACCGGCGGGGCGGTCTGCGTCACCGGCGGCGTGATCGTCGACGGGACGGGGATCTGCTGCTCCGCGATCGGAACGCGCTGCTCGGCCTGCACGACGGCGTCGTCCGCGGGCTGTCCGGGCAGCGCGCCGGTGAAGAACCCTCCGGCGAGCCAGCCGAGCCCGACCAGGACCACGGCCAATCCGGCGCCGACCCACACCCGGGCCCGCCGCCGCGACGCGACCGCGCGCGGGCGTTCCTCGGCGGGCGCGCACCCGGCGATCACCGGGATCTGCTGGGTCGATTCGCAGCTCGTCTCCGGCGCGGCCTCGTCCGGCAGCCGCGGCCCGCGCGGCAGGCTCGCGGCGATGATGCCGGTGCGGTCGACCAGTTCCCCGGAGGCGCGGTCAGCGGGCGCGGCCAATCGGCGCTCGGCAAGGCGCAGCATCGAGGGCTACCTCCGGGGTGCGGACACACGAGTGGACTGGCAGCATTCTGCGACATTCCCGAGGGGTTCGGCGAAAATGCAACTCCATCGGGTGATCAAGAATGCGGACAGTCGCGACGCGTTATCCGTTCCGCTGGACGCGTTTGAGTCCCTGGCGCGCCAAAACCGCGAGCGGACGCTGGTATGCCGAACCGAGGACGCGCGGGATCGCGTCGATCACGTACGCGTCCGGTCCGATGAGGATCCGCGCGGACCGCCTGCGCACGCCGCGCAGGATCGTCTCGGCCGCTTTCTTCGGTGTGGTAAGGGCGATTTTCTCGAATCCGGCCGCCGCTTTGGCTTGGTCGCCGCCCCCGCCGCCGCGTGCGTTGCGGGCGATGTTGGTCTTGATCCCGCCCGGGTGCACGCAGCTGACGCCGACTGGATGCCGCGCCGCGAGCATTTCTTCGCGCAGCGACTCGGTGAATCCGCGGACGGCGAACTTCGCCGCGTTGTAGGCACTCTGCGTAGGCACTCCGACGAATCCGAACACGCTGGAGATATTGACGACGTAGCCGTCGCCGGAGTCGATGAGGTGCGGCAGGAATGCCTTCGTGCCGTTCACGACGCCGCCGAGGTTGACGCCGAGCAGCCAGTCGAAATCCTCGAACGTCATGTCCTCGACGGTCGCGCCCAGCGCCACCCCGGCGTTGTTCACGACGAGGTTGACCCGCCCGTGCTCTTGGACGACGTCTTCGGCGTGCGCGAGGACCGCGGCCCGGTCGGCCACGTCGAGGGAATGCCCCCGCACCTCGGCCCCGCGTTCGCGGGCTTCGCGCACCGTGCCCTCGAGACCCTCGGCGTCGACATCGGACAGTTCGAGGAGCGCGCCGTGCAACGCGAGTTCAAGCGCCAGCGCCCGGCCGATGCCCGAGCCCGCTCCGGTGATCACTGCGACTTTGTTCGAGAAGTCCTTCATCGTCTCCCCACCCTGGTCTCACCGCGTTCTCTGATACTAGTGACGAGGACCAGTACAGGAGGTGGCATGCGGCGCACGGTGATCGGGCTGTTCGCACTGATGAGTGCGAGCGGGACCATCGTGGCTTGTGCTGAGCACGCAGCGGAGCCAGCGGTCGCGACGACGCCAACCCCGGCGAAGCCGATCCAAGCGTCCATCGGCGCGCTGTTCGTCGACGGCTCCCATTACTGCACCGCGAGCGTCGTGCACAGCCCGCGCGGAGACGAACTGCTCACCGCCGCACACTGCATCCACGACGGCGAAGGCGGCGGCTACCTGGCCAATGTCACCTTCGCACCGGGTTTCCACGACGGCGTCGCGCCCTACGGATACTGGCAGGTCGGGAACGAACTGGTCGCCCAGAGCTGGATCGACTCGTCCGATCCCAACCTCGATGTCGGTTTCGCGACCGCCCGCCAAGACGGTTCCCCGGAACCGCTGGAGACAGTGACCGGAGCCAACCAGCTAGGCACGAACGGCCCCTTCGCGCGCCCCGTGACCGTCGCCGGCTACCCCGACGGCGTCGACGAGCTCGCCACCTGCGAAACGCACACCCAGCAGCAAGACGAACACCAGATGAGAGTCGACTGCCCAGGCTTCGCAACCGGCACGAGCGGCAGCCCGTTGGTAGCCGACCCGTCCCCCGACACGAAAACGGGCACCGTAGTAGGCGTAATCGGCGGCTACGAGGGAGGCGGCTACACCGACGACGTCTCGTACTCGAGCTACTTCGACGACCAGATCATCGATCTGTACAACCGAGCGACAACCATGCCGTGACATGATGCGGTCCATGAGCACGCGCGACGTCCCGATCACCGGAGAACCGATCAGGCTGGGCCAATTCCTGAAACTGGCCGACCTCGCGGACAACGGCTCACACGCGAAAGACCTGATCGACGCGGAAGAAGTCACCGTCAACGGCGAGGTAGAAATCCGCCGGGGCCGCCAACTGGCAGACGGCGACGTAGTAGCAGTCGGCAACGAAACCGCCCGCGTCTCTCTGGAGCACTGACTCCCCTGGCCTGACCGTCCGTGAGGGCCACCCTGATTCCTCAGGGTTCCCCTCACGACCAGCCCGCTCACCCCACAGTGGTCAACGGCGCCCTGCCCAACTTCAACGCCAACGAATCCAACTGCCTCCGCACCGCTCCGGGCAACGGCACCCCCAACGCCCGGCACTGCTCCAGATACTGCGCCTCCCGCCATCCGGGATACCGCACCGGAGCACCGCCCTCCCATCCGAGCATGCTCCCGAACACCGCACTGGCAGCCCGGTAAAACCCATCCGCACTACGCAACGTCGTAGGCGCGATCGCGAGCACCAGCAACCCAGTGTCGTGCTCATGATCCGCGACCCCGGACAACACCCCGGCCAACACATCCACCATCAGGGCGAACCCGGCGAACTGCGGATTCCGAGCCGTGTCAGCAAGATCAACATCCAGCACGAACTCCGGATAAGCCCCGGCGGGAGCGGCCATCCCCAGCGGATGCACCGGCTGATCCGCGTACCCTCCGGCAGCCATCACAATGCCGATCATCCCGTGCGGCAACGCCCGCGCCGCGTGATGCCCGACCCGCCCGAACGGCCCGACCCCGCGCAACGACAGCAGCCCGACCCCGAACCGCCCGGCCCGCTGCACGGCGCGATCCATCGCGTCGCCAACCGCCCAAAGCCCGGACGCGTGCCGATAGTCGACCAGCGCCGCAGCGCCACGGTCCGCGATCAGCAACGGCTGCGCGCCAGGACTGACCAGCCCGTTCTCGATCGCGGGCAAATGCACCCGGGTCAGCTCCCCGACGCCGGTTTCCGGTGCGCCAGTGAGATCGCCATGGCACAACGCTTCCGCGGCCGGACGCGCACGCTCTTCGGGAAAGCCTTGTGCCATCAGGACAACGGAAACGAGCGTGACCAGTTCGTCGGCGGGAACGCGCTGCCAGGCCTGCTCGGGAATCGGGGTGTCGGCGGGAACTTCCGGAAGGGGGCGGCTGAGCCGGGGAGCACGCGGTCTGAGGGGCACTTCATCAAGGTTGCCGGGCGATCTCGGACCCCGTCAACGAGGTTGGCCCTAGAGTGTGATGAGGTCAGCCGCAGAGACGTACCCTGAAGCACATGTGCCGAAACATCACGACGCTCCGCGGCCTGCAGCCCGCCGCCACCACGGACGAGATCGAAGCCGCGGCACGCCAGTACGTGCGCAAAGTGACCGGGGTGCAGTCTCTTTCGGACGCGACGCGCGAACCGTTCGAGGCGGCGGTCGCCGAAATCGCCCAGATCACCGCGCGGCTGCTGGAAGAACTCCCGCAGCGCCGCCAGCCGCCGGCGACCGTGCCGCCGCTGCGCCGCCCGGAGGTCCAGGCGCGAATCGCCCAGCGCGAGGCCAAGAAAGCCTGACGCCGCAATCACTCCACCTCTTGCCCGGGAAACCGCGGCTTGATCTCCTGGTTGAGGTAGCGCCCCGGGCTCTCGGCGGCCATCAGCTCACGATGCACCCGCGCGGGGACGAGGTGGTAGCGGTAAACGCCGCCGTTGCGGAATCCGATTTCCAGCACCGACTTCGCGGCGTCGTAGCCGACGTCGCGAATGACGGAAGACTCCACGGGAACCCGGCGCACAGCACGGACAGGGTACCCGCGCGGACCCGGGACAGGCAGCCGGAGAAAAACGGCCCCGGTCTCCCGCGGGATGTGCGGAATCCGGGGCCGGACACTCGAGGCGTCAAGCGGAAGCGGAGGGATTTGAACCCCCGGTAGGTTTCCCTACGGACGCTTTCAAGGCGTCTGCATTCGGCCGCTCTGCCACGCTTCCTTCTAGGTCAGGGTATCGCGCCGTCCTTCGACGTCGTCCAGGTGTTCGAGGACCCGGGTGAACGCCGTGGCCACCGCGGTCTGCTCGGCGGGCGTCAGCAGGTCGATCAGGTGCTCGCGGGCGCCGCGCACGTGCGTCGGCGCGGCTTCGTCCAGTACGCGCTGGCCGGCGTCGGTCAGTTCGGTCAGCACGCCGCGCTTGTCTTCCGGGTCCGGGCGGCGGGTGACCAGCCCGGCGATCTCCAGTTTGCCGATCTGGTGCGACAGCCTGCTCTTCGTCGAGCCCAGCTGGGCCGCCAGTTCCGTCATCCGGGTGCACCGGTCCGGGGCCAGGTTCAGGCACACCAGGACCTCGTAGTCGGCGAGCGAGATGCCGTGGCTTTCGGTCAGTTCGCGGTGCAGCCGCTGGCGCAGCCGCAGCGACGCGACGATGTAAGCCCGCCAGGCGTGCTGTTCGGCCGGGTCGAGCCAGCGCACGTCCTGGTCATCGCTCATGCCCGGAAGCGTAGAAGGCCGGTTTCGCCGCTCCGTTTCGGCCCGCCGTGAAATTTCCGGCCGAACTTCCCCCAATGGAGGGTTACGAAAAGGTTGAGACTCGGCGCGAAGAAGCGCATCCTCGGGAGGCAGCGGAGGGACGACGAGGATCCGAAGAGCGCGCCGAAGGGCACGCCGGGCCGCGTTTCCCCCCGGGAAAGGCCAGGTGGTGGCATGGCAGGTAGTTCCCGCGGTTGACCGCCCGCTGTGTCCCCGCGATCGGCACGGCCCCGTTCCGGTTCGGTCGCGATTGCGAACAGCACGAGCACCCCGTGCGCTCCGGCATCGGCCATGCGCACCGGCGTCGTTATGCCGCTGCTTCTCTTCGCGGCCTCGGCACCGCGAAGGCAGCGCCGGACGCCAGCCCGCAGGTGGCCAACCGCTGTCAACGAAACCTCGGTAGTACCTGGGTGCGGCCCCCAGCGCAGGGGCCGCACCCAGCCTCGTTTCCAGGTTTGCGGCTACCCTTTCCGCGTGCGATTCGACGACAACGCGGATCTGGACGCTTCTGAGATCCAGGACATGCGCGGCAGCGGCGGAGGCGGCGGCGGCATCGGCGGCCGCGTGGCCATCGGCGGCGGCGGGCTCGGCCTCGTCGGCCTGGTCATCTACTTCCTGTTTTCCCAGTTCGGCGGCGTTCCCAGCACCGGGACCTCGCCCGCGGCGGGCGGGATCGGGCTCAGCGACGTCCAGTCCGGGCAGCAGCTGGACGCCGGCACGCTCGCGAAGAAGTGCAAGACCGGAGCCGACGCGAACCGCGACCACGACTGCGCGATCGTCGCGGTCGTCAACTCCATCCAGGACTACTGGACGCAGGAGTTCTCCCGTTCCGGCCAGACCTACCGCAAGGCGACAACCCGCTTCTTCACCGGCGGCGTGCGCACCGGCTGCGGCGGCGCGACCTCGGACACCGGCCCGTTCTACTGCCCGGCCGATTCGTACGTGTACATCGATCTGTCGTTCTTCAACGAGCTGAAGACCCGCTTCGGCGCGAAGGGCGGGCTGTTCACCGAGGCCTACGTGCTGGCCCACGAATACGGCCACCACGTGCAGAACCTCACCGGAACGTCCAAGCGCGGCACCGGCACCGGGCCGACATCGGGCTCGGTCCGGCTGGAACTGCAGGCCGACTGCTACGCCGGCGTCTGGGCCAACCACGCCAGCACGACCCCGACCAGCTCCGGGAAACCGCTGGTCCAGGACGTCACGCAGGACGACATCTCGCGCGCGCTCGACACCGCGTCCCGGATCGGCGACGACTACATCCAGAAGAACCTCGGCAACGGCCACGTCGACAAGTCGAGCTTCTCGCACGGCACCTCGGCGCAGCGCGAGAAGTGGTTCACCACCGGCTACCGCACCGGCCAGCCCGCGAGCTGCAACACCTTCAGCACCAACGACCTCGGCTGACCCGGGATACAGTCGGGCGCATGCACGCGATCACGATCCGCGAACCCGGTACCCCCGACGTGCTCGAATGGACCGAGGTCCCCGATCCGGAACCCGGTCCCGGCGAGGTGCTGCTGGACGTCACGGCCAGCGCGGTCAACCGCGCCGACCTGCTGCAGCGGCAGGGCAACTATCCGCCGCCGCCAGGGGCGAGCGACATCCTCGGCTTGGAATGCTCCGGCACGATCGCCGAACTCGGCGAGGGCGTCGACGGCTGGCAGGTCGGCGACGAGGTGTGCGCGCTGCTCGCCGGCGGCGGGTACGCCGAACGCGTCGCGGTCCCGGCCGGCCAGCTGCTGCCGGTGCCCGCCGAGATCGAGACGGTCTCCGCGGCCGGGCTGCCCGAGGTGGCCTGCACGGTGTGGGCGAACGTCGTGATGCACGCCGGTCTCGGCGAGGGCCAGGTCCTGCTGGTGCACGGCGGCGCGGGCGGCATCGGCACGCACGCGATCCAGGTGGGCAAGGCACTCGGCGCGACCGTCGCGGTCACCGCGGGTTCGCCCGAGCGGCTCGAACGCTGCCGCCAGCTCGGCGCGGACATCACGATCAACTACAAGGAACAGGACTTCGTCGAGGTGCTGCGCGCCGAAACGAAGGGCGCCGACGTCATCCTCGACAACATGGGCGCGAAGTACCTGGACCGCAACGTCGACGCGCTCGCCGCGGACGGCCGCTTGGTCATCATCGGCATGCAGGGCGGGATCAAGGGCGAGCTGAACATCGGCAAGCTGCTGGGCAAACGCGCGAGCGTGTTCGCGGCCGGGCTGCGGTCTCGTCCGCTCGACCAGAAAGCGGCGATCGTCGCGGATGTCCGGAATCGGTTGTGGCCCTTGGTGGAACAGGGTTCGGTGCAGCCGATCGTCGGCGACGTGGTGCCGATGGCCGAGGCCGCGTCCGCGCACCGGATGCTCGAGGAAGGCAGCATCTTCGGGAAGGTGCTGCTGGCCGCGAAGTCCTGAACGCTCGTGAGTGGCGATCACGGTTAGAACCGCGATTGCCACTCACGACGCTTCAGCGCAGTTCTTCGAGCACCCGCACCAGCTGGTTGATCTCGAACACGTTGGAGTAGTGCGCGAGCCCGATCCGCACCGCTCCGCCGACCTCGCCGACGCCCAGCGACGCGAACACGCCGCTAGTGCCGTCGTCGGCGAACGCGCAGAGTCCTTGCGACGCCAGGTATTCGGCGACCTGGGACGCTTTCGCGCCTGCCACGGCGAACGCGAGCGCGGGGATCCGGCGCATCGCGTCGCCGATTACCATCACGTGCCGCAGCGAGCGCAGTTCCGTGGACAGCTGCGCGAGCAGGCCGGCGTGGTACGACTTGGCCGAGCCGAGCGATGTCACGAGACGTTCCCGACGCGAGCCGGTGGCGGCGTCGTCGAGGCCGGCGAGGTAGTCGATGGACGCGACGACACCGGCCAGCAGCGGGTACGCGTGCGGGCCGAGTTCGAGCCGCGCGGGGCCGGTGGCGGCCGGGTCGAGCGACACCGACGAGATGCGCTCCAGCAGCTCCGGTTCGCGGAACACGAGCGCGCCGACCGCCGGTCCGCCCCATGAGGGAGCGGAGACGACCATGACGTCGGCACCGAGTTCTTGCAGGTCAAGCGGCACGAACGGGGCGGCGTAGGTCGCGTCGACCACCACGAGCGCGCCGACGCGCTTGGCGAATTCGATCACCGTCGGCACGTCCGGCCGGGTCCCGACGGACCCGGACGCCAGCGTCACCGACACCGCTTTCGTCCGCGCGGACACGAGAGTCTCGTACTGCCACGCGGGCAGCTCGCAGGTCTCGATGTCGATCTCGCTCCAGCGCACGACCGCGCCGACGCGTTTCGCGGCGCGCCGCCACGGCGCGATGTTGGCCTCTTCGTCGAGCCGCGAGACGACGATCTCGTCGCCGATCGTCCACCGCTCGGCGAGCGCGTCGACGAGGCGGCGCAGCAGGACCGGCGCACTCGGCCCGAGCACGACGGCAGCCGGGTCCGCCCCGACCAGATCAGCCACGGCCCGGCGGGCCGCGGTGACGATGCTTTCCGCCCGCTGGGAGGCCGGAAATGCTCCGCCCGGCCCGGACACCGGCGCCCGCATAGCTGTCGAAACGGCCGAAGCGACCTGTTCGGGCACGAGCATTCCGGCGGCGCCGTCGAAGTGAATCCAGCCGTCGCCAAGCGCGGGGAAGAGCCCACGGATACGAGCGACGTCGAACGCCATGGGGACACCGTACGGACGTGCGGTTTCGCGGTTGCCGCGGGGTTGGGCAGAACTGCCCGAACGGCCGCTAGGCTCGGGGCAGGACCGCTGACCGACGGGGATGGAGCATATGAGCGAGCCGAACTTCGGGGGAACGGGCGCAGCCGGGGACGCGGACGCGCCGCGCGTGGTGGTCGTCGGGCCGGACGGCGTCCCGGTCGGCACCGCGCAGGCGGTACCCGAGGGCGAGGAGAACGAGTCCGTCGGCGACCTGGTCGAGGAACCGGCCAAGGTGATGCGCATCGGCACCATGATCAAGCAGCTGCTGGAGGAGGTCCGCGCCGCACCGCTGGACGACGCCAGCCGCAACCGGGTCCGCGAGATCCACCAGACGTCGGTGCGCGAACTGGAAGCGGCCCTCGCCCCCGAGTTGCGCGAAGAACTGGAGCGCCTCGTGCGCCCGTTCACCGAGGACGAAACCCCCTCGGACGCCGAGCTGCGGATCGCGCAGGCCCAGCTGGTCGGCTGGCTGGAAGGACTGTTCCACGGCATCCAGACCGCCCTGTTCGCCCAGCAGATGGCGGCGCGGGTGCAGCTGGAGCAGATGCGCCGGGGCCTGCCCGCGGGCTCGTCCGGCTCGGTCGGGCAGCCGGGCGAAGGCCACGGGCACGGCATCACCGGAACCGGGCAGTACCTCTAGCTCTCCGCGGAGAAGAACGCTCGAAGATCCCCGATCACCAGGTCGGGTTCTTCGAGCGCCGGGAAGTGCCCGCCACTCGGGAACTCCGTCCACCGCACGATCCGGTCGGTCCGCTCGGCCAGGGACCGCAGCGGAAGCCCGATGTCGTCCGGAAACACCGCGACAGCGGTCGGCACGGTCGACTTCGGCAGCGGCGCGCCCCACTGCACGTCTTGGTCGGCGTAGATCCGCGAGGACGACGCGGCGGTGCGGGTGAACCAGTAGATCGAGACATTGGCAAGCAGATCGTCGCGGTCGATCAGGTCGTGGTCGGTGTTCGAGAAAGCCCGGAACTTCTCGGCGATCCAGGCCAGCTGCCCGGCCGGGGAGTCGGTGAGACCGTACGCAAGCGTTTGCGGCTTGGTGGACTGGATCATCGCGTAACCGATTCCGGTCCGCTGGAAGGCTCGGGCTTTCTCCAACGAGCGCTGCCCTTTCGCCAGCTCAGCCCCGGTGAGCCCCGCTAGGTCCGCCTCTTCGCGCGCTACCGCGGAGGGCAGCATCGTCACGTGCGCGCCGATGATCCGCTCGGGGAATTGGACGCAAAGTTCGCGGGAGATCAACGCCCCCCAGTCGCCGCCGTGCGTGCCGAAGTTCTCGTACCCGAGTCGAGTCATCAACTCCGCCCACGCACGCGCCGTCCGAGCCGGGCCCCAGCCGCGATCGGGCGTCGGACCGGAGAAGGCGAACCCGGGCACGGAGGGAACCACGACGTGGAACGCGGTGGCCGGGTCGCCGCCGTACGCGCGGGGGTCGGCGAGGGGGCCGATGAGGTCAAGGAATTCGACGATGGAGCCCGGCCAGCCGTGGGTGAGGAGAAGCGGAACGGCGTTCGGCTCGGCGGATTTGAGGTGCAGGAAGTGGATGTTGGCACCGTCGATGGTGGTGGTGAACTGGGGGAAGCCGTTGAGGCGTTCTTCCTGCGCTCGCCAGTCGAAGCCCAGGCGCCAGTAGTCGACGAGGGCTTGGACTTCGGGTACGGGAATGCCGAGGTCCCAGGCCGGGTCGTCGAAAGGGTCGGGCCAACGGGTGTCGGCTAGGCGACGGTGGAGGTCGTCCAGGTCGGACTGCGGGATGTGGATGCGGAACGGGGTCTCGGTCATGCCCACGACGCTAGGGTTGATCGAGGACAGTTACCGTCCTCAATGGCCCGGCTGCTAGTCGAACAGCCGGACCTCGTAATCAGGGCCGGAGATCTCCGACTCGATCACCGGGGAAGCTATCTCCCCAGCAGTGAGGCCGGCGATGAATTCCCCGAATCCTCCGGGATGTTCCCACCACTGCAAGGCCTCCACGACGACCACCGTCCAGGTCGATGGAGCACCGCCGGTCTTCCAGAAGTAGAAGCCGTTTTCGTCGTTGTACGCCCAGGGGAACAGTCCGCCGTCGGCCGGGAAAATAGGATACGGAAAGTCACCTTCGGCCCGCACCCACAGCGCAGACCACATCTCGCGGATTATCGGGCTCTGCTCGATCAGGTTCAGCGCGGGCCGGGACGAACACGGATGCATGATGTTGAGGAAATCGTCGATATTTACCGCCGGGTAGTTCTCGGCGAACTCCCGGTAGTCCGGCGGCAGCGAGATCCCTAGATCGGACTCCACCTTCGCCCAATCGATCAACTGAGGGACCGGGTCGGCCCCGCTGAAGATCCTCTTGTAGTCAGGCAAGTGTTTCCTCCCCGTAATCCAGCACAGAGTCGTTCTCTATCTTGAAAAGTCCGACGTCAACGCGTCCAGCACCCGGTCCACTCCCCGGCCGTCCACAGCAGACCGGCCAGCAGCCGCAAGCCGTGACCGCAGCGAAGCGTCCGACAACAACTGACGCAACGTCTCCGTCACCTCCGGCAGCCGCGCCCCCAACGTGTCCGCGGATCCCAAGCCGCGCGCCAGTCCTCGCTCCAGCGCGGCCCGATACCCGGCTGCCTGGTTGTCGACCAGCTGCACCGCAGCCGTCGGCACCCCGAGGCAGCACAGCTCCAAGAACGTCACCCCGGACGCGCTGATCGCGACATCCGTCCCGGCGAGCAGGTCCAGCAATCCGGCATGCGGCGCGGCTACCCGGATCACCTGGCCCTCCACCGTGGACGGCAAGGTCGGCGTGCCGCGGACCAAGGCGTCCGCCGCGAATGGCAACCCGGTGTCGGCAAGCGCCTGGAGCAACAGCGAAACCGTCGACGCCCACTCCGCGCCACCGCCCAGCACTACCGTCACCTGCAACGGCGAGGAAGTGCTCCGGCGAGAACGCGCGCGCAGGACGACGTCTCGAAGCGGCGTGTACTCCACGCCCCGCAGCAGCAAGCCCGAACCGTCCTCGGGACGCGGACCCGGCGCGAAGCCCGAATCCACCACCACATCCGCTGGGCGACGACCGAACACGTCGTCCTCAATGGACACCAACCGGGCGCCCGCGGCGTTGGCCTCGGCACGGACGTCGCCGATTCCATAATGATCCACGAGCACGGCGTCAAAGCCAGAAACCAAGTCAGCAAAGGAAGAAACCGGCAAACGCGGCACCGACAGCTCGTCGAATCGCGCGGCCAGCCACTCCGCGTTAGTCGTGCAGCCGGCGAAGTGCACGTCCCAGCCCCGCGCGACGGCACGCTCGGCGTAGGCCACCACCCGGGAAATGTGCCCGGCCCCGATGGTCGGCGAAGCGTCCGCCCGGAGCAGCAGCTTCACCGGCCGACTTTCTTCTGTTCGATGTGCGCGTTCAACGCCACCAAATCCGGCCGCGACCGCAACAGCGACACCACCGAACGCCACGAGCCCGGCCCGTCGCCAAGCTCCGCGACGAGTGCCGAGATCAGCTCCCAGTCCTCCTCAGTGTCCAAAGTGACGCGCAGGTCGTCGGCGGCTGGGCTGACCACGACGCCGGTGCACGAGTACCGGTCGGGCTGCCGGTAGATCGCGGACGTCACGTGCTCGCGGTCCGCCCCGGTCGCGGTCGCCGCTTGCTCAGCCAGTACCGACGCACGAACCAGTTCCGCGTCGAAGCCACGCGGCAGGGTGCGGACGAGCGTGGTCGAGACGTAGTCCAGCGACGGTTCGGCCTGCCACACGGCGACCAGCCGGCCGATCAGCGCCGGATCAAGCAGCGGACAGTCAGCCGTGAGACGGATCACTGCGTCTGCCGGATGTTCCGACAGCGCGAGCCCGAACCGGGCCACCACGTCGTCCAATGGCCCTCGGACGACGTGCGCGCCGCACCGTCGCGCCTCGGCCGCGACGGCGTCGTCAGACGCATCGTCCGAGGTCGCGACCACTACCTTGGCCACACCGGGAGCGGCCGCCGCTGCCCGGACGACCCAGCCCAGCACGCTCCGCCCGGCGAGCAGCCGCAGCACCTTCCCCGGCAGCCGGGTGGACGACGACCGGGCTTGTATCACGGCGTTGACGCCAGGGCCTGCACGCATGGGTGACATGATGGCCTGCGGCGCCCCGCGCCGATCCACGAACCCCGATCGCGGAGGTCATCGATGTCCGAGCTGGATGGTTCCAGCATCCTGCTCACCGGCGGGACCGGCTCCTTCGGCAAGGCGTTCATCGCCTACGCGCTGGCCGAGCTGAACCCCAGCCGGCTCGTGGTGCTTTCCCGCGACGAGCTGAAGCAGTACGAGGCCCGGCAACTGTTCAACGACGACCCGCGGCTGCGCTGGTTCATCGGCGACGTGCGCGACCGCCGCCGCCTCGAACGAGCCATGCACGGCGTCGACTACGTGGTGCACGCCGCGGCGCTCAAGCAGGTCGACACCGGCGAGTACAACCCGTTCGAGTTCGTCCAGACGAACGTCACGGGTTCGCAGAACGTGATCGAGGCGGCGATCGACACCGGCGTGAAGAAGGTCGTCGCGCTCTCGACCGACAAGGCGTCCAGCCCGATCAACCTCTACGGCGCGACGAAGCTGTGCGCGGACCGGATGTTCATCAGTGGCAACCACTACGCGGCCGCCCACCCGACGCGGTTCTCCGTGGTGCGCTATGGCAACGTGATGGGTTCGCGCGGCAGCGTCATCCCGTTCTTCCGCAAGCTCGCCGAGCAGGGCGAATCGCTGCCGATCACGCACAAGGAGATGACCCGGTTCTGGATCACGCTCCCGCAGGCCGTGCAGTTCGTGGTCGACTCGTTCGACCAGATGTCCGGCGGCGAGCTGTACGTGCCGCGGATCCCGAGCATGCGGCTGGTCGACCTCGCGCAGGCGATCGCGCCGGGTTCACCGATGCACGAGGTCGGCGTGCGGCCGGGCGAAAAACTGCACGAGGAAATGATCGCGCCGGACGACGCGCGGCGAACGCTCCGGCTGACCGACCGCTACGTCGTGCAGCCGCACCTCGCCGGCTGGGGCTACGAATCGCCCACTGCCGGTGAGCAGGTGCCCGAAGGTTTCGCGTACCGCTCGGACACCAACGACCTGTGGCTCGAGGCCGACGAACTCCGCGAACTGGTCGAGCAATATGCCTGACTTCCTGCCGTACGGCCGCCAGTCCGTCAGCGAAGAAGACATCGAAGCCGTCGTCTCGGTCCTGCGCGGGGACTGGCTTACCACCGGGCCCGCGGTCACGAAGTTCGAAGCTGACCTCGCGGAACACACCGGCGGCACGCCCGCTGTGGCCGTCACGTCCGGTACTGCCGCCTTGCACGTCGCATATGCCGCGGCCGGAATCGGTGCGGGCGACGAGGTCGTGGCTTCGCCGATGACCTTCGTCGCCACCGCGGCAGCTGCGGCATTGCACGGCGCGAAGGTGTTGTTCGCCGACGTCGAGCCAGATACCGGCAATCTGTCCGTCGACGCCGCCTCGGCCGCAGTGACTTCCCGCACGAAGGTGATCGCGGCTGTCGACTACGCCGGACACCCCGCCGAACTGGACGCCTTGGCGAAGATCGCGCACGACGCTGACGCTCTGTTGCTGGAAGACGCCGCACACTCCGTCGGCGGTTCCTGGCAGGGCCGACCGGTCGGTTCTCTTGCCGATCTGACCACGTTTTCCTTCTTTCCCACCAAAAACCTCACCACCGCTGAGGGTGGCGCGGTCGTCACTGGGTCTGGGGAGCTGTTGCAGCGCGCGCAAGCGTTCCGCAACCATGGTCTGGTTCGGGACAAGTCGCGTCAGCGTTATCCGGACGAAGGTGCTTGGCACCAGGAAGTGCACGAATTCGGCCTGAACTACCGGCTGCCGGACGTCCTGTGCGCGCTGGGGAGCAGCCAGCTCAACCGGCTTGCCGAATTCAAACTGCGGCGGGCGGAGATCCACTCGCGGTACAACGCGGCGCTCGCGGATGTTTCGGGAGTCCTGACGCCGCCTCGCCGCGAGGGCGCGGATCCGGTGTGGCATCTGTACCCGCTGCGAGTGCTGGAGGGCCGTCGGCGCGCGTTGTTCGACCACTTGCGCGGGCTGGGGATCGGGGTGCAGGTGAACTACATCCCGGCTTACTGGCATCCGGTGTTCGAGGATCTCGGCTATCGGCGCGGGTTGTGCCCGAATGCCGAGGCTTACTACGCGCAGGAGCTTTCGCTGCCGCTGTTCCCGTCGCTGAGTGATGCCGATGTGGACCGGGTGATCGACGGGGTGCGCGGGTTCTTCGGCATCTGACTACGGATCAGAAGGCGTTAGCTCGGTTCGACGTAGCCACCGATGTCTTTGACGACCCCGTTCGGATCGATCAGCAGTCGCTGGACATGAAAGGTCCCGCTGAGCGGCAGCCGGATCCGGGCACCGGTAGCGACAACCGTTTTACCGTCGTCTCCAGGCAACCACCGGAGATTCCCCACAACACCTTGGGCGTCTTGCGCGACCCAACGACTGCCAAGCCGCTGTATCTGAAGCTGATCCCCGATCTTGACCTCAGAGATCCGGGAAGCCGGCGTCGGATTCTTGGCAAGGCCCCACACCGGCGGTGTACCAGCGCTGTAGAGATCATCGGCTAGCGGCCCTGCGATGCCGATCAGGCGATCGCCGTTCTTACGCCGAGAAATTTCTGGATATTCCTGATTCCTCACAGGCGTGAGATCGCAGGTCGATCCGCAGATGCAACAGCGAACTGAGCGTAGGTCATCAATCAGCTGTCGCTGTTTGGCCGTCCCGAACCACCTTGGCATGCCACAACAGCACCCCCGGCACTACGGCCAGTTCCAACACCGTCGCAGCCCGAAACACCGGATGCGGTGCCCCAGTCCGCCGAGCCGAAAGAAGCCGCGGCAACCCGCCCGCCGCGGCAGTCCCCAACACAAGCCGGGTAGTCGCTGCCCGCTTCTCCGGCCGAAGGATCGACCACCACAACGCGAACCCGGCCGCGGTCCAGAACGTGTTCACGAACCGGTATTCGCTGTCCACGCTAGGCGTCGTGGCGGCACCGCCGGGCGCACGTTCCGGACCGCCGAGGATGCCGGTCAGACCGGAAGCGACCGGAATCGCCCCGAGCACACCGAGGGTGGCCAGCAACGCCTTGCGGGACTTCTCGCCTGCCATCCGCCCGAGACTAGATCAAATCCCAAGTCAGCGCGGTCCCCTTGGCGGCATCGACCCGGAACGTCCGGCCGAGCACGTTCACGATCTCGCCCGGAGCGAGCCCGCCAGCAGGACGGATGGAGCGAACGTTCCGCGCGGTAACGGGATCCCCGGCCCGGACGTCCTCCACCACGTACAGCGAACGCCGGAGCCGAAGCCCCTCCTTCTCGCTTTCCCGTGGCCCCAGCACCGGCGAACCGAGTGCCTCCCACGCGCGGTGGGTCTCCGTGACCAGCGCGGCCAATTCCGCTGGCTCCAACGAGAATTCCGAGTCCACGCCGCCGTCGCTACGAGCGAGCGTCACGTGCTTCTCGATCGCCACCGCGCCCAGCGCAACCGCGGCGACTGGTGCGCCGAGCCCCGGCGTGTGGTCCGACAATCCGACCAGGGTTCCGGTGAGCCCGGCCAGCAGCGGTAATCCCCGCAGGTTGCTTTCCGTCGGCGACGCGGGGTAGCTCGCCGTGCAACCGAGCACGATCAACTGGTCGTTGCCCACCCCGCGAGCGGTGCGCACGGCCGCGTCGATCTCCGCGACGTTCGCCATTCCGGTCGAGATCACCAACGGCTTGCCGGTGCGGGCACACAGTTCGATCAGCGGCAGATCGACGATCTCCGAGGAGGCGATCTTGTACGCCGGTGCGTCCAGCGATTCCAGCAGCTCCACCGCCGTCGGGTCGAACGGGCTGGAGAAAACTTCCAGGCCGCGTTCGCGAGCGCGAGCGAAGATCGGTTCGTGCCATTCCCAGGGCGTGTGCGCCTTTTCGTACAGTTTGTACAGATTTTCCCCGCCCCACAGGGAATGCCCGTCGCCGATCCGGAATGCCGGGCCGTCGACGTCGACCGTGATCGTGTCCGGACGGTAGGTCTGCAGTTTCACCGCGTGCGCGCCGGCGTCGGCGATCGCGTCCACGATGGCCAGCGCGCGGTCCAGGTCGCCGTTGTGGTTTCCGGACATCTCCGCGATCACGAACGGCGGCCGCGCCGGGCCGAGCAGGTGCTTGCCGATGCGCACTTCGGACATGGGTGGCGTCCTTCCGGTGGGGTTCAGTGCAGAGTCTTGCGCAGCCGGCGGAAGCCGTCGGCGGGGGGCGCGACCTCCAGATAACCAGCCCGCTCGAACAACGCCGCCGACGCCGCGTTCTCCTCGTGCACCGCGGCCAGCACGGCCATCGCGTCCGTCCGGGCCGCCAAGGTCCGTTCCCCCGCGTCGAGCGCCGGCCGCGACAACCCGCGGCCGCGGCTTTCCGGTGCCAGCGTGATGCTGACCTCCCACTCGCGGCCGCCCTCGTCGTCGAACCGCACCGTGCCCACCGGTTTCCCGGCCTCCTCCAGCACAAGCAGGATCCGGCCGGGCGCCGCGAGCACCCCGCGCAGCCAGCGCAGGTGGCTGTCCAGATCGATCACGCCGCTGGACCGCGACGCCTGCCGGGTCGCCGGGTCGTTGCGCCAAGCCAGCAGCAGCTCAGCGTCGTCCTCGGTCGCGTCGCGGGCGAGGACGGACGTCACTGCGCGGGCGTGAGCTTCGCGTTCTCGAGCCGGCTCAACCGCTCCTCGTACCGGGCCATCCCGGCCAACCGGACGCGGATCTGTGCGTGCTGCCGCTGGATCTCCTCGACGAGCGAACGTGCTTCGTAGGTCTCGGCGTCGTCCGCACGCGGAGTCATCGCGAGCTTCTCGCGGAGCGTCTCGAGCTGCTCCTCCTGCGCGGCGACGTGCGGGATCATCCGGTCCAGCTCGCCGCGGATCCACTGGAGATCGCCGAGTGCGGCGGCCAGCTTCTCGTCGGCCTCGGCGAGACGGCGCCGATGATCGACCGTGCAGTGCTCAAGCTCGTCGATGCGGGCCTCGAAGTCCTGGAGCACACCGCGCGTGCGCTCTTCGATGCGGTAATCGACGGTCCGGGCGATCCGGGAGCCGAACAGATTTCTGAACTTCATGAAGGGCATGACGGGAGTTCCTTCGACGAGTGCCTGGGCTTCAGCGGAGCAAAGTGGTAGTGCCGGTGCGGGTCCACGACTCCAGCAGCCTGCCCTCGGCGGCGATCTGGTGCTCCGGCCCCACGATGCACGAGTCGCCGGCAGCGTGCTCCCACGAGGTCTGCTCCGGGTTGTCGATGAACGAGAAGCCGGTCAGCACCAGCTGCGCCTCGGGGAACGAGGTACGGGCGATCCAGGCCGCGAGCGTACCCGTGGTCGACCAGGTGGGTTCGGTGCGCGTCGGCAGGCCGAGCGCGTCCGACAGGGGCAGCACGACCTCGCGGTTCGACACCGGGACGAACCCGAGATCCGAGGGCCACCAGCCGGGCAGCGCCTCCGGTTCCCAGTGCAGGCGACCTGGCTCGACCAGCAGATACAGCCGGGAGCGGTAATCGCGGAACACGTGCCGGGTGGCGCGCACCGCCCGGTTGAAGACGACCGTGTGCACCTTGCGGCCCGTGATATCCGGTCCGTCCGGTTCGTCGATAACGAACCCGTTCACCCGAATGACCAGGTCGCAGTCGTCGACCGCCTTGGCCCGGGCCGGATCCGGCTGCAGCGGCTGGTTGCCGACCACGGCGACCGAACGCGGGTCCGGCCGGTCCGCGTAAGCCGAAAGGAGGTCGACCATGAGGCTCGCCGCACCGAGAGCAGCAGTCATAAGGGAAGAAACTACCAGGACACCAGGAGCGACCCGGTCCATATCGCTCACGTACGCGCAGTAGCCGCCACCGGACGGGCTGGGGCGAGCCGAGGCCTGTGCGTCCCATCGGTACCCTCGTCCACGTGCATGCCACCAGCACGGTTCACGCAGCCGAACCCGATGTCTCGACTCCGGTTCCACCGTCGTCGGACAGCAAGACGTTCGGGCGTGCGATCGACGACATCAAGACCGGTTTGGCCTCCCGCGAGCTGTGGACCCATCTCGGCTGGCAGGACATCAAGCAGCGGTACCGGCGGTCCATCATCGGGCCGTTCTGGATCACCATCAGCCAGGGTGTCATCGCGCTCGGCCTCGGCCTGCTGTACTCGCAGCTGTTCCGGACGCCGATCGAGGTGTTCCTGCCCTACCTCTCCACCGGCTTCATCATCTGGGGCTTCATCCAGGGCTGCCTCACCGAAGGCATGGAGACGTTCATCGCGAACGAGGGGCTGATCAAACAGGTCCCCGCGCCGTTGAGCGTGTACGTGCTGCGCACGATCTGGCGGCAGACGCTGCTGCTGGCGCACAACATGATCGTCTACGTCGTGCTGCTGATCATTTTCTTCTCAGCGCTCGATTCCCCGTACTCGCTGGGATCGAAAGACGGCGTGTGCACGCCCGACAAGTACTGCCATCCGGGCCTGAGCTGGAACATTTTCCTCGCCATTCCCGGGTTCGTGCTGCTCGCGCTCACCGCGGGCTGGGCGGCGCTGCTGCTCGGCATCATCTCGACCCGGTTCCGCGACATCCCGCAGCTGATCAACTCGCTGATCCAGCTGATGTTCTACGGCACCCCGATCGTCTGGCCGGTCGACCAGCTGCTGTCCGGCGGTGCGCGGGACGGCGCGTCGTGGGCGCTGCCGATCATCAAGCTGAACCCGCTTTACCACTACATGCAGGTGGTGCGGTCGCCGCTCATCGGACAGGCGGTGAGCTGGACCAGCTGGGTCGTGGTCGGCGGCATCACCGTCGTCGGATGGGCGCTCGCGCTCGTCGCCATGCGCAATTACCGGTCTCGCGTCTCGTATTGGGTGTGACAGATGGTCAGCATTGACGTCCACAACGCGTACGTGGACTTCCCGATTTTCGACGCGAAGACGCGTTCGATGAAAAAGCGCGTGCTCGGCAAGGTCGGCGGCAAGATCGGCACCGAGCAGAAGGTGCCGATCATCGAGGCGCTGCACGACGTGTCGGTCAGCCTCCGCGAGGGCGACCGGGTCGGTCTCGTCGGGCACAACGGCGCGGGCAAGTCCACGCTGCTGCGGCTGCTCGCCGGGATTTACGAGCCGACCCGCGGGTCCTCGCGGATCGTCGGCAAGATCGCCCCGGTGTTCGACCTCGGCATCGGCATGGACCCGGAGATCTCCGGCGAGGAGAACATCATCATCCGCGGTCTGTTCCTCGGCATGAGCGCCAAGGAAATGGAGAAGCGGGTCGACGACATCGCGGAGTTCACCGAACTCGGCGACTACCTGCAGATGCCGCTGCGGACGTACTCCACCGGCATGCGGGTGCGTCTCGCGCTCGGCGTGGTGACCTCGATCGACCCGGAGATCCTGATCCTCGACGAGGGCATCGGCGCGGTCGACGCGGCGTTCCTCAACAAGGCCCGCGACCGGCTCAAGGACCTGGTCAAACGGTCCGGCATCCTGGTGTTCGCGAGCCACTCCGACGAGTTCCTCTTCGAGCTGTGCGATTCGGCGATCTGGATGGACGAGGGACATCTGAAGAAGCAGGGTTCGCTGCGCGAGGTGCTCACCGAGTACAAGGGCCGCGACCCGTTCGAGAACATGAGCCAGGAAGGTCTCGAGCGCCTCGGCATCGAGCCCGCGACCACGACGAACGGCGGGGAATGATGACCGGCGAGACGCGAGAGCTGCCCGAGGGCGCCGTCGTCGGCGTGGTGGTCACGCGGCACCGGCGCGAGCTGCTCGCGGACTCGCTGAAGATCATCGCCGCCCAGACCCGGCCGGTCGACCACCTCGTGGTGGTCGACAACGGCCCGGACAAGTCCGCGCGGGACGTCGTGGAGGCCTACCCGCTGCCGTACACGTACCTCCCGTCGCACCGGAACCTCGGCGGCGCGGGCGGTTTCGCGCTCGGCATGCTGCACGCCCTGTCCCTCGGAGCGGACTGGGTCTGGCTCGCCGACGACGACGGCCGTCCCGCGGACGAGCACGTGCTCGAGATCCTGCTGGAGGAAGCCGAAAAGCGCGGTCTCGCCGAGATTTCCCCGGTGGTGGCGAACATCGACGCCCCGGCGAAACTGGCGTTCCCGCTGCGCCGCGGCCTCACCTGGAAGCGCTCGTCGGCCGAGCTGGGCACGGATTTCCTGCCGGGCATCGCGTCGTTGATGAACGGCGCGTTGTTCCGCGCGTCCACTTTGGACGTCACTGGCGTGCCGGACCTGCGTCTGTTCTTCCGCGGCGACGAGGTCGAATTGCACCGCCGCCTGGTGCGGTCCGGCCTGCCGTTCGGCACGTCGCTGCGCACGACCTACCTGCACCCCGACGGCTCGGACGAGTTCAAGCCGATGCTGGGCGGGAAATTCCACGCGCAGGACCCGGAGAACGAGGTCAAGCGGTATTACACCTATCGCAACCGCGGGTATTTGCTGTCGCAGCCGGGAATGCGGAAGATCGGTGCGCTGGAGGTGCTGCGCTTCGGCCTGTATTTCGTGGGCGTGAAGCGGGATCCGAAGGCGTTCGTGCAGTGGCTGAAACTGGTGCGGCAGGGTCGGGCGGAGAAGTTTTACCGGTACTGACCGGGCTTCGCCCACTTGACAACACCTGGACAAAAACCCAGGCTTGTTGTGCCCGGACGCGGTCGCGGATTATTTTTCGCGAATGACAGGACCGGCCGATCCTCCCATTCGGGTTTTTCTCAGCTACGCACATGCTGACGACGTCGTGCTCGATTTTATCGAGCCATTCACGAAGTCCCTGAGGCACCTTGCCTTAGCTGATCAAGGGAGGGTCCTGGAGATCTTCGTCGATCGCGAGACGATCGGCTGGGGTGAGGACTGGAGGGACGGGATCCGGCAGGGCATCGAGAGTGCCGCGATCTTCATGCCGATCGTCACCCGGCAGTATTTCGAGCGACCTTCCTGCCGCGAGGAACTGCTGGCTTTCTACAATGAGGCGGTCCGCGTTCGCGCCACCGGCCTGGTCCTCCCGGTCGTCCTGCTCGGCCATTCTTATCTATCCACCGAGAGCACCGACGTAGCGTCCCGGATCATCGCCGAACGACAGTACAAAGACCTGAAAGAAACCTGGACTGACGGCTCCCGGTCGGCGACCTGGCGCAGAACGATGATCGCTCTGGCCGAGCAACTGGTCGAGGCTGTCACTATCGTCGAGCAGTCACCTTCCGCCACGTCGCCTCTTCCCTCCGCCGGGGTCGGAGCAGCGGAGGTCAGCGAAGCCCTCGGCCTCTTCGCCAAAGAAATTGATCAGACAATTTTGGGCATGAAGAACGCCCTCGCCCCGCTCCCCACCGTTTTGACCACTTCCGTTCAATTACTCACCGAAAGGTCTCCCGCCGAGACCAGGCGGGTGCTTATGGAGACAGCTTCCGAACTGCTGCCGTTCGGCAATGACTTCCGGAATCAGGCACGGAAACTGGAGACGACAACCCTCAAGACCGACCAGATCTTGCGCTCCCGCAGCACTGAACTCGAGGACAACGACCTGTATGACCAGCTCGAAAATGAGCGCAAATACCTCAAGTCCATATCTTTGGTCACTGAGCCGCTGAGTGGCGCAGAAGAATCCTCGAACGCTTTTCTAGCGCAGATGAAACCGCTGGAAGAGATGAGCGCATCATTGCGAAACTCGATGCGTGGTTTTCGGGAGGGGGTCAAGTCGCTGAACAGCGCGCTCCGGATGATGCAGAGCTGGGTCGCCATCGCGGACTAGCGAAAGCCCGTTGTGGACGATGCGCTAACCCACCGTCCACAACGGACTACCAACGCTACTCCCCGATGACCGGCGGCGCGGACCGATGTCCGCTGCCGAAGACCTCGTCGTCCTCGATCTCCATCACGAACGCGGGCTGGTCGTTGCCGTCGTCGTACGGGCGGGCTCCGAAGCCCATGCCCGGGCGGGCCGGGGCGCCGCCCATGCCCCCAGCCGCGACGTCCGCCGCGCCTGCTCCGTCGCCGGGGCCGAACGAACCGGCACCGCCGCCGCGGCCGACCTTTGTTTCGTGTTCTTCGTCGGCACCGAAACCTCCGCCGCCACCGCCCATCGGCATGCCGCCCATGGGCATGGCACCCATGCCCGCGCCGGATGCGCCGCCGCTGCCGCCGCTCGGGGCGGCCTGCGCCGCGGCCGGTGCGGTGCCCGCCGCCGTCGTGCTGGGGTCCGGCATCTGCTGGTGCACGGCGCCGGTGAACTGGCTCGGGCCGCTCACAGTCGGTGTGCTCGCGTGCCCGGCCGTCGCGCCGCCGCCACCGGCAGCAGCGCCCGCGGAGGCCGCGCCAGCGTCAGCCACGGCGGGAGCCGGAGCGGGAGCCGGGGCAGGAGCGGGAGCCGGTGCAGCATCGTGGTGCGAAGGGCCAGTCGGCATCGCCACTGCGGCACCGCCACCTGCGGCGACGCCGAACTTCGGCGGATGCGCGAAAGTCGGCTGCTTCGACCCCGTCTCGTGCAGCGAAGCGTCGTACTTCGACATCGTCTCCGCGGCCTGCTCGTGCGCGGAACGGCTGTCCTGCTGCTTCTTCAGCGTCGCGTCGATCTCATTGCTCATTTCGAGCGGGCTCGCGTGCGACCATTTGTCGAATTCCTCGGACCAGTCGAACGGGACCGCGTCCGGCATCGAGTGCTTCGCCGTCTGCGCGGCGGACGCCTGTTCCTCGACGATCTGCGCGGCCAGCTTCGCGTTCTGGCCGTTCGCCTCGGCCCATTCCGCGAGGCTCACGAAATACGCCTGCGCACCGGCCGCGGCCTCGCCGCTCCACGCGTGTGCGGCCTTCTTCACGGCCTCGCCCAGTTGAGTCGCGAAGTCCTCGAATGCCTTCTGCACCTCGGTGTACGCGTGCGACACCGAGGAAACCTGCTCCACGTCGAGGTTCGTCTCGACATACGACTTCAGCTGCTGGTGCGGGTGCCCGAGGTAGTCGGCGTCCGACGGCGCGAGCCCCGGCTGCGGCGTGCTCATTCGGTGCCCTTCACGGTGCGGTGGGAGTCGATGGCCTGGCTCTCGTTCTCGGTGTAGACCCCGCCGGCCCGCGCGAGGGCCTCGTCGGCCTCTTTGAGGATCCGGCCGAACTGGTCCAGCACGTCGAGGGCCGATCCGGGAGCGTCGGCTCCGCTCTTGCGGTCGTGTTCGGCCACGGTGTGCCCGTAGGGATGGCTGCCGAGCTTCGGCGCGGTCGTCAGCGCCTGCGTCTGCGGCTTGAGCCGTTCGAGGCGCGTGACCATGTCGGTGAGCGCCTTGCGCAGGTCACCGAGTGCGTCGCCGTCGATGCTGAACCCGCCGGCTTTCGCGGTGCCGGCCAGCTTGTGCGTTTCGGCCGCGGCTTCGGCGATGCCCTTGGCGTTCAGCCCGCCTGCCGCCAGCGGATCAGTGCTCATGCGCCGGAGTTTACCGACGCGAGCCGCTCCGGTCAGGCGTTTGCCGAATAGCCTTCAAGCTGGGTGAACAGTTGTTGGGCCAGACGGGCATTGTCGGCCGGGGCGTAGGTGAGCCAGCGGTTGCCGTCGCTGGAATCGCGCGTGCTGAGCAGGTAGCGGCCGAGTTCGGTGTCGAACCACACGAGCGACGGCAATGCCTTCTCGTGGCCGCTGCCGTCGCCCACGTACGGCGTGAACTGGCCGACCGCCAGCCGCGGCTTCTCGAAGATCCGCTGGACGGACCGCAGTTGCGGATTGTGCGTGCGCGGGCCGCTGACCCCGGCGAACGGGTCGTACGCGTCGCCTCGGACCGGCTGCTTCGACGGACGCGCGACAGTCACCGACTGCCCCGGCGCGGCGGGCGTGAGCGGCAGCAGGTCGACGATCGCCGGAACGATGCCGGTCGGGCGGACCTCCTCGAAGGTGAACATCCCGTCCCGCTGGCAGACGAGCACCGCGAACTGGCCATTGGACGCCACGCGCGCGAACAACTGCTCGTCGCCGAGCTTCGCCGCCGCGGACACCGCGAGGCCGGGCCGGGCGAACGTGGCGAGCGCGATCTGGACGTCGTCGTCGACGGTCCCGCGCCGCAGCAGGCCGCGTCCGTCGAGGTCGCGGAAGACGGCGTCGCGCACCGCGGCGCGTTCCTCGCCGGTGATGCCGATGTGCGGCACCACGAACGGCACTGGCGCGCGGCCGAGTCCGAGTTCGGCCAGCAGGAGATCCACCGCTGCCGGTGACAGCGTCAACGTGTACGGCACGACCCACCCCTAAATCCGGTCTCTCCCCGGCGAAACCGTAGTCCACTCCGCACCGTCGCGGCCATCGGCTCCGGGGCCGCCGCGAGATCCGCTTCCGCTGTGAGCGGATCCGCTGTCGGCGAACCGCTCTTGCCGCCGATGATCACCCGCTGCTGCCATGGATTCATGGCAGATCCCAAACCAGCACTGGTCCTGCACCTCTCAGCGGGCGGCGAGCCGCTGATCTTCCCGCTCACCGCCGACAGTTCCTCGACCGTTCAGGAAAAGCTCCCCGACCTCCTGAAACACGGTGGCGTCCACTCGCTCGAAACCCGCGACGGCAACACTGTTTCGGTAAATTTCGTCCACGTCGCCGCCGCTTATGTGGACGATCTGAGCCGAAAGGGCAAATTCGGCCTGTCCGTTTAGCGACGGGCGAGGGCGAGCAGTCCGGCGCGGATCTCCGGTCTGCTCGCGGCCACGAGCAGGAACGTCGCCTCGCGCACCAACCGGCCGGCGTGCGCCCCGGCCAGCACCGCGCGACTGCCCGTCGCCGCGGCGAGCGCGCCTGCCGACCGGTACGCCAGATCGGCTCCGGCCGCACGGGCCGCGGGGAGCGTGGCCGGATCGGCGAGACCCGCGTTGAGCCGGCGGCGGATTTCGTCCTGCTCGGACCGCAGCGCCGTCGCCGTTTCCTCCTCGCCTGCCGCTTCGATCAAGCAGGCGCAGCGCTCGGCGAGGCCAAGCGGCGCGCATCCGTTGAGCCGCGCGGCAAACGTATTGCCCGCCACGAATTTGTCGTAGCTGACCTGGGCGAAAACCGATTCGTCCGGAATGAAGTGGTTGTCGAGCTTCAGCCGCACGGTCGCGGTTCCTTGCGCGGCCAACAGCGTCAGCGGCTCGGCGACCAAGCTGTGCCCGACTATCGGCGACACCAGGGCGTTGACCACCGTGTCGCCGTCTCGGCCGGACAACTGCAGCAGGTCAATCGCGTCCCAACCGCTCACGAACGGCGCTTCGCCGTCGAACCGATAACCGCCGTCAACACGCTGGACCCGCACCTTCGGCGGCGTCGGAATCACTCCCGCGTACGCGACGCCCGCGCGAAGCCGTCCGCTGATCAAATCCGGCAGATAGCGCTCGCGCAGGTCTTCCCGGTCCGTCGCGGCCAGCCCGGCGACGAGACCGTGGTGCTGCAGCCAGGTGAACGCGGTGCTCAGGCACCCGCCGGCCAGTGCTTCGAGCACCCCGACCAGCTGATCGAGGTCGACCCCGGAATCCGGCGCGGCGAGACCGTAGAAACCCTCCTCGGCGAGCGCGTCGAAATGCGAGCGCGGCACCACCCCCAGCCGGTCCACCTCGGCTGCCGCCGGAAACAACAGATCGTCGGCGAGAGCCCGCGCGCGGGAAACCAGGTCGGCCATGAAACCAAGCTACCCAAAAAGACAAAAAGGGCGTCTCGCCGAACGCGAGACGCCCTTTTCGGACCAGCTCAGGCGATCACAGCTCGTACAGCCGCTTCCAGTTCTCCCGCGAGGTGAGTTCCGGCATCGCGCGCTTGTACTGCTCCTGTACGCCGGCGCCTTCCTTGCGCAGCCGGTTGATCACCTTCGCGCCGCGCTTGGCGAGGTCGAACATCTTGACCTTGTCGTAGCTGCGCACGCGCACGCCTTCCTGCGACGCGTCGGTGACCACGGCGGTGTCGAACAGCGCGATGTGCCACCAGTGCGCCTCGTCGATCGGCACCGCGCCGAGCCCGAAGCGGCTGCGGCCGAGCACCTTGTCGAGGATGCGCTTGATCAGCACGAGCCGCTGCATGCTCGGCCGCGGCGCGCTGTTGATGATGCCGATGTCGTTGGACGCGATGCCCGGCACGTCAGTGGCCTTGTGCCGCTTGGTCTCCGGGTACGCGTCGCGGATCCGGCGGATCTCCTTCATCGCCTCGACGCCGCCGTCGCGCAGGATTTCCGGGCCCTCCAGGAAGTCCTCGACCGCCTTGATCAGCGTCGCGGACAGGCCGTACTGCATGCCGAGCAGGTAGCGCACCAGCTGCGCCATCAGCACGCGGGAGAGCAGGTTCAGGTTGAACGGCGAGTGCAGTGCCGCGGTGATGATCGAGTTGCGCAGGTTGAAGTACCGGTGCCACTCGTCCCAGTCCTTCCAGTGGAAGTCCGCGTGCCACACGCCCGCGCCGGGAAGGGTCACCGTGGGGAAGCCGTATTCGCGGGCCCGGTAGGAGTACTCCGCGTCGTCCCACTGGAAGAAGAACGGCAGCGGGTAGCCGATGGCCTTGACGACCTCGTACGGGATCAGGCACGACCACCAGCCGTTGTACCCGGCGTCGAGGCGGCGCTCCTGACGGTTCGGGTTGCCCTCCTCGTCGACGCCGAGCAGGTCCGCGGTGGACAGCGAGTGCTGCACCGGCTGACCCGGCTCCAGCGTGTTCAGCCGGGCGTACTCGGCACCGACGTGCAACTGGTTCGGGTGCAGCAGGTTCAGCATCTGGCCGCCGACGATGATCGGGTTGGCCGAGCGGTTGGAGAAGGCCGTCACGCGCACGACGAGGTCCGGCTCGAGCAGCACGTCGTCGTCCATGAACAGCACGTTCGCGTGCTCGGTGGCGGTGTGCCCGGCCACCTCGTACAGGCCGCGGGTGAAGCCGCCGGCGCCGCCGAGGTTCGGCTGCTTGATGTAGTGCAGCTTCTCGCCGAGGTCCTTCGCGACCTGCTCGAAGCCTTCGCGCGACTCGACCAGGTCGGTGCCCTGGTCCGCGACGTAAATGGCGTCGAGGGTGTCGAGCGAGGACACGTCCGCGGCGAGCGCCTGGAGGTTCTTCAGGCAGTCGTCGGCGCGGTTCATCGTGCAGATGGTGACCGCGGTCGGGCGGATCGTCTCCGGCGCGTCGACGGTCCAGCGGACCTGCTCGACCCGCAGCGTCTGGCCGCCCTCGGTCTCGAGGTCGAGCCACAGCGCGCCGCCGTCGTAGAACTTGTCCAGCTTGCCGGTCAGCTCGACCTTGGCGCCCTTCGCGGCGGACACCTGCTGGGCGTCGACCACGCGCGGGTCGCCGAGCATGTCGGACGCGCCGAGCGACAGCAGCCCGTCGCCGGTGACGACGGCTTCCAGCTTCACCTCGGTCGCGGTGGTCCAGCGCTGCCAGTAGCTCGCCGGGAAGCGGCCGAAGTAGGTGTTGCCGGTGACCTTCGCGGACGGCTCGAGCACCACGCTGCCGCGCTCGCGCTGGGCGTTGCCCTGCACGACCTCGGCGTACATGTCCTTGCTGACGATCGGAGCCGGCCCGGCGTACAGCCCGCGCTGGGCCGTGAGCCTGCCTTCGGGGGCGTGTTCGGCGAACCGCGTCTGGCCTGCGGGGGCCGCCTCCGCGACCGGGGCTGCTTTACCGGGCATCGAACTCAGTTCTCCTTTACCGGCCGTACACGGAACACGACCCACTTGAGCATCACGAAATTGATCACAGTCGCCGTTGCCTGGGACACCACCCAGGCCAGCGTGGCCTTCCACCCCGACTCCGGCAGCACGTGCAGCATGAGCTGGTTCACGCCGACAGCGACGAAGAAGGTGACGGCATACAGCAGAACGAAGCTGCCGACCTGGGCGTTCCCGTCGCGCCGCCCGTCGGCGAACGTGAAGCGCCGGTTCAGGAAGAACGCGGTCGTCGTGCCCACGACGAAACTGATCGCGCGCGCGATGTCCACCCAGGGGGTGGCGTCCATGCCGACCGCTCGCAGCAGCGAGTACGTGCCCAGGTCGAGCAGGGCGCAGAAGCCGCCGATCACGCCGAACCGGATCAGCTGGCCCAGCAGACCGGGTCCCGCGGGAGCCGGCTGCGCTTGGTCACTCTGCGGTTCTGTAGCCACCACTTGGAATACCTTCTCGGCCTATTGCGTCAGTGTCCGTATTACCCACTTCGACGCTCGGACGCTTGTGCCTTGATGCGCAAAGTGTAGAAGCGAGCACTTCAGGGTCACGTTCCGGGCGGTGTTCGGCGTGGCTACCCTGGTCCGCGTGACCCAAGCACCCGAGACACAGCGCCGCACGCTCACCGGCTGGGGCCGCACCGCCGGGACCGTCGCCGACGTGCTGAGCACCCGCGACGTCGACGCGATCGCCCGCGCCGTCGCCTCCGCAGGCCCGCGCGGGGTCATCGCTCGCGGGCTCGGCCGCTCCTACGGCGACCCGGCGCAGAACGCGGGCGGCCTGGTCGTCGACATGACCGTGCTGGACCGCATCCACTCGATCGACCCGGACTCCGGCCTCGTCGACCTCGACGCGGGCGTGAGCCTCGACAAGCTGATGCGCGAGGCGCTGCCGTACGGCCTGTGGGTCCCGGTCCTGCCGGGCACCCGCCAGGTGACCATCGGCGGCGCGATCGCCAACGACATCCACGGCAAGAACCACCACTCGGCGGGCAGCTTCGGCAACCACGTCGTGTCGATGGACCTGCTCACCGCCGACGGATCCGTGCGCACGCTCACCCCGGAGGGCCCGGATTCGGAGCTGTTCTGGGCGACGGTGGCGGGAATCGGGCTGACCGGGATCATCGTCCGCGCGACGATCCGGATGAAGAAGACGGAAACGGCGTACTTCTACGTGGACGCCGACCGCACCTCGAACCTCGACGAGACCCTCGGGCTCTTCACCGATGGTTCGGACCTCAACTACGACTACTCGATGTCGGTGCCGGACTTGATCTCGTCCGACAGCCGCCTTGGCCGTGCCACGTTCTCGCGCGGTTCGCTCGCGAAGCTCGACCAGCTGCCGCCGAAGCTGCGCAGCAACCCGTTGAAGTTCGACGCGCCGCAGCTGCTGACGCTGCCGGACGTGTTCCCCAACGGACTCGGCAACAAGCTCACCTTCGGCTTGATCAACGAGCTGTGGCAGAAGACCGTGCCCAAGAAGGGCGCGCGCGGCAAGATCCAGAACCTCACGCAGTTCTACCACCCCCTCGACATGCTGAGCGAGTGGAACCGCGCGTATGGCAGCAAGGGTTTCCTGCAGTACCAGTTCTCCGTGCCGTTCGGCGCGGAAGACCAGCTCAAGGGCATCTGCCGGGCCATCTCGCGGTCCGGGCACTACTCGTTCCTGAACGTGTTCAAGCGCATGGGCGACGCGAACCCGGCTCCGATGTCCTGGCCGGCGCCGGGCTGGATGCTGAGTGTCGATTTCCCGATCAAGAACGGGCTCAGCCGGTTCTGCGAGGAAATGGACGAGATGGTCCTTGACGCGAACGGCCGCCTCTACACCGCGAAGGACTCGCGCACCTCGCCCGAGACGTTCGCGCGGATGTACCCGCGGCTGGAGGAGTGGCGCAAGGTGCGCGCTTCCGTTGACCCCGAAGGCGTTTTCGCCTCTGACATGAGCCGGAGGCTCGCACTGTGATCGACGCGGTCGGTAACCCCCAGTCCCTGCTGCTGCTCGGCGGCACGTCCGACATCGCGCTGGCGATCGCGGAGAAGTACCTCGCGGAGAAGCCGCTGCGGGTCGTGCTGGCCGCTCGTCCTTCGCCGCGGCTGGAGGAAGCCGCGCAGCGCCTGAAGGATCGCGGCGCCGAAGTGTCCACTGTGGCCTTTGACGCCAAGGACCTCGCGTCCCACCCGAAGGTGCTGGACGAGGCGTTCGCCGGCGGCGACATCGACGTCACGGTGGTCGCGTTCGGCCTGCTCGGCGAGGCCGAGGAGCTGTGGCAGGACCACGGCAAGGCGGTCGAGCTGGCGACGGTCAACTACACCGCCGCGGTGTCGGTCGGCGTGGCGCTGTCGGAGAAGCTCAAGACCCAGGGCCACGGCAAGATCATCGCGCTGTCGTCGGTGGCGGGCGAGCGGGTCCGCCGGTCGAACTTCGTGTACGGCTCGACCAAGGCCGGTTTCGACGGCTTCTACCTCGGTCTCGGCGAGGCGCTCGCGCCACACGGCGTGCAGGTGACGGTGGTCCGGTCGGGCCAGGTCAAGACCAAGATGACCGCCGGGATGAAGGACGCTCCGCTGACCAGGACCGCCGAGCAGGTCGCCGACGTCGCGGTCGAGGCGGCGCGCAAGGGCAAGGAGCTCGTGTGGTCGCCGTCGGAGTTCCGGCTGGTGATGTCGATCCTGCGGCACGTGCCGCGGCCGATCTTCCGCAAGCTCCCGGTCTGACGTTGTCCCGGCCTGGCCTCCACCGAACGGTGGATGCCGGGCTGACCGGCTCGACGATGTCCTGAGGTGCCCGCCGCGCCGAAACTCAGGGCATGGGGAACGAATTCCGCTCTTCGCTGGCCGCGCTGCTGATCGATCTCGGCGCACCAGTCGGCGGCTATTACCTGCTCCGCGCCTTCGACGTCCCGCCGGTGTGGGCACTGTTGCTGAGCGGTCTGCCGCCCGCGCTGCGCGTGCTGTACACGCTGGTCACCCGGCGTCGCGTGGACGGGATCGGCCTGCTCGTCCTGATGTTCCTTGCGGTCGGCCTGGCCACCACGCTGATGACCGGCGACGCCCGGCTGATGCTGGTGCGCGGAGCCTGGTTCAGCACGCTGGCGGGAGTCTGGCTGCTCGCGAGCCTGGTCGTCGGCCAGTACCCGACGACTTACCAGGCGGCCCGCGCGCTGTTGCCCGGCCGCGGCTCCCGGCTGGACTCGGCGTGGGAGGCCCGTCCGTCGTTCCGCCGGACGTGGCGGACGCTGACCGTGGCGTGGGGCGTCGGCAGTCTGGTCCACAGTGGACTCAGCATCGGGATGGCGTACACGCTGCCGGTCGACGACGTTCCCGCGCTCGATGCGGGGCTGTCGATCGCGTTCTTCGTCGGACTGCAGGTGATCACGCAGATTCTGCTGCTCCGGGAAGGCACGTTCGGTCAGGTGCTGCGTCCGTCCACAGTGGACTAGTCGCCGGACGGCGGGTGCAGCCCGTCCACCAGCCGGGCCGGATTCACGCCGAGACCTTCGGCGAATTTGAGCAGGTTGTGCAGGTTGATGTTGCGCAGCCCGCGTTCGACCTGGCTCACAAACGTCCAGTGCACGCCGGCCAGTTCGGCCAGCTGTTCCTGGCTCAGCCCCGCGTCGTTGCGGAATTCGCGCACGCGCTCGCCAATGGTGCGAGTCGCGGCGGAGAGCGGAGGCTTGGCCATCGTCGGTTAATCACACACGTCTACCGCCGCCAAGGCCAGAGCAGGAATGATCAGAGCATGAATGCCTATAGCGTCTGCGTCTAGCTGGAGGCGGCGTTTCCGAAATTGCTACCTGTTCTCAATTGCAGACACCAACACCACGCGGGTAATCAATCGGCTACCGTGCTGATGGCGATTGTGGAAGGGGGCGCAGGTGCGGGAGGACGTCGTTGAGGCGGTGACCCTGCCCGTCGAAGCACTCTCGGTCGTCTGGGACATGCTCGACCTCGGTGAACAGCATCCGATGCTGCGGGCGAAGCGAGTCTGGGTCAAGGCAGGCGCACACCGCGAACTTCACGCCGCCACCATCGATCTCCTCGCCCGGCTCGGCCTCGCGGACAACGACGCGCCGTCCGCGTATTTGCGCGGCACCCTGCAAGTGCTCGCCGAAGCTGAACGCGAGTACTTCGCCTGGTCGGCATTTCGCGGCGGAATCCAGCGGACCGGCATAGTCGCGCAACGAGAACAAGCCGCGATTCTGGTCTCCGCGCAGGACGGTCTGGTCGAAATACAGCCGACCGCCCCGACCCGCCTGGCCACGACGCTTTTCGGCACACTTCCGCAAATCCCCGGCGCACCGGTGCGTTCAGTCTCGGTAACGTCCGCGACCGACGCGGCTCCAGACCCGTTCGACGAGACCAACAGCCACGAATACCTCGCCTCGACCCTGAACCAACCCGCGGAAGCGACACACGAACTCTACGTCGCGCGCCGCGCGAACGGACGACACCTCACCGGCGGCCCGATTCTCGCCGCCGACGTGAACACCGGGCGAATTCTCACCTATCCCACGACCGACGGCCGGACCGAACTCATCTCCGGCACCCCGCGCGCGATCGTGAAGATCCTGAACGACACCTTCGCCGCGCTTTAGCCCAGTACCACCGGGCAATGCGGATTCGGCGTCTCCGCCAGTTCGATCATCGCCTCCAGCCGCTCGCGAGTGCGTTCGAGACCGGAGATGTACTCGTCGAGCCGGGCTTTCTCCGCGCGCAGCCGGACGCGCGACTCCGGCGTGCTGACGCCAGCGTGCAGGCACGGCATCAGCTCGCGGATAGTCGCGCTGGACAGCCCGGCCGCGTAAAGCTGCTGGATCAGCCCGACCCACGCCACCGCGTCCTCGCCGTAGCGGCGCTGCCCGCCGGACGTGCGCGTCGACTCGATCAGCCCTTGCTGCTCGTAGTAGCGCAGCGAACGCACGCTGACCCCGGCGCGCTCCGCCACCTCTCCGATCCGCATCCGACCCCTCCGTGATCCGCCGCACAAACACGAGAACCTGACATCGACGTCAGGGTCCAGGATAGCCGTTGTCCTCTTCCGACGGCTTTTCCCAGGAGAACCCCATGCAGATCGCAGGCTCGACCGCGCTGGTCACCGGTGCCGGACGCGGGCTCGGCGCCCACTTCGTCCGCGCCCTGCTGGACCGCGGCGCGGCCAAGGTCTACGCCACCTCTCGCCGCCCGGTCGACCTCGAGGGTGCCGTGTCGCTGCCGCTCGACGTCACCGATCCCGGCTCCGTCGCGGCCGCCGCTGCTGCCGCCCCGGACGTCGACCTCCTGATCAACAACGCCGGAATCGCCTCCTTCACCGACCTGGTGACCGGCGACCTGGATGCGATTCGGCGAGAAATGGAGACCAATTTCTTCGGCCCGCTTCGGGTAATCCGGGCATTCGCGCCAGGGTTGAAGAATGGCGCGATTCTGAACGTCCTATCCGCCCTGTCCTGGGCGACCTACCCGGGCTCCGCGGGATACGCCGCGTCGAAATCGGCGGCGTGGAGCATGACCAACTCGGTGCGGCTGGAGCTTCTGGCCCAGCACACGCTGGTGAGCGGCCTGGTCATGGCCAGCACCGACACCGACATGATGGCCAGCTTCGACATTCCGAAAAACGACCCCGCCGACGTCGTCCGCGCCGCATTGGACGGCGTGGAGGCGGGCGAAATCGAGATCATCGCGGACGCGGACAGCGCGACGGCGAAAGCCGGGCTGTCCGCGCATCCGACGGTGCTGTACCCGGCGCTGCTGGGGGGCTGAGGCCGGGCGGGCAGAGATTCTGCGCGAATGAGCTGTTCGCTCAGCTGCCCGTTCCGGAGCTGGTGCCGCCGCCGTTGCCGAACCCGGGGCCGTTGTTCTGGTTGCCGCCGTTCTGGCCGTCCGGAACGCGATGCCGTGGGCCGGGGCCGCCGTCGTTGAAGCGGTGGCCACCCTGGTGCTGGCTCATGCCGGGCCGGCCGGGGTGGTGCGTCGCGGCCATGACGCCGCCGACGATGCCGCCGCCGACGGCCAGTCCCAGCACTCCCACCGCGACCAGCTGCGTGGCCCGGTGGGCGACGAACCGGCGGAAACCGCTCTGCTTCGGCGGCGGCAGCGGCATGCCCCACGGGCCGGGTTGCGCGAAGTGGCCGGGCTGATTCGACTGCTGACCAGCCGGTTCCCCAGTGGGAGCGGCTTGGCCCGCCTGCTCGGCGGTCGGCCCGGGCTGACCCGACTGGCTGGTCTGCTCGGCGGCCGGACCGGCCTGGCCCGCGTGTTGTTCCGCGGACGGCCCGGGCTGGCTCAATGGGCTGGTCTGCTCGGCAGGCGGCACCGCCTGCCCCTGCCGCGCGGCTTCCGCAGCCGCCCCCGGCTGACCAGCCGCACCCTCGCCGGAAGAGTCCCCGACCTGGCCGAACTGCTCGGTCGGCTGCTGTCCGGCGGGCTCGCCGGGCGAGGGGTTCTTGTCGTCGTTCATCGTCGGTCCTCCGGGCTGAGCGGGCGGGAGGCGGGGTGTCCCGGCTCCCACCCCGAGGGTGACCGTCGATGCTGTGGAGAAGCTGAATCCCAGCTGTGTACTAATCCGACCAAAAGCAGGCCGCCCGGCACGTAGCCGTTGCTACGAAGTCATTAGGCCGTGGCTGTGGTCGGATTAGTACCGATTGGCACAGTAATACGCGCGCCGTTCACAGGTAGAACGACAGGAACAGGGTCACGACCCAGGTCGCGCCGAGCACCTGCAGCACGCGGTCCTTCAAGGCGATCTCGTCGGGCGCGCCGGCGTTGCCGCCGTCCACGTCGACCGCGTAGCGGAGCACCGCGATGACGAACGGGACCATCGACACGACCGCCCACACCGAGTTGTGCTCGGCCTGGCGGATCTCGAATGCCCACAGGCAGTAGGACATGATCAGGATCGCCGCGGACGTCGCCCACACGAAGCGCAGGTAGCTCGCCGAGTACTTCTTCAGCGAGGACCGGATCTTCGCGCCGGTGCGCTCGAACAGCATGATCTCCGCGTACCGCTTGCCCGCCACCATGAACAGCGAGCCGAACGCCGTGACCAGCAGGAACCACTGCGACATCGCGATGCCGCCGGCGACACCGCCTGCCACCGAGCGCATCAGGAAGCCCGAGCCGACGATCGCCAGGTCCACCACCGGCTGGTGCTTCAGGCCGAAGCAATAACCGAGCTGCACGGCCTCGTAGACCGCCAGCACGATCGCCAGCCGCCAGTCCGCCGCGAACGACACGGCGAGCCCGGCGAGGAAGAACACCACCGCCGACGCGTAGGCCACCGGGACCGGGACGATGCCAGCCGCGATCGGGCGGTTGCGCTTCGTCGGATGGGCCCGGTCGGCCTCGACGTCGACAGCGTCGTTGATCAGGTAGACCGACGAGGCGGTGAGCGAGAACGCCACGAACGCGATCAACGCGTCGATGACCAGCTCGGTCCGGTTCGTCGCCTTGGAGAACGCGAAGAACGGCGCCGCGAAGACGAGGACGTTCTTCACCCACTGCTTCGGCCGCGCGGTTTTGATCACCCCGAGCACGAGGCCCACGGGGCTCGTGCCGGAGGTCGGGGACGGGGCGGCCGGGGATTCAGGCTTGTCGGCCTTCTCGGTCTTTTCGACCTTCTCGGTCTCCTCGGCCACGTCGGTCTTTTCGGCAGCCGGCTCCGTCGCTTCTGCGGATTCGGCCGTACCGGACGCGTTTTCGGTTCGCTCGTCGGTCGTTTCGCTCATCGCTTCTTGGTCAGCTTCCGTCGGATCAGACCGCCGACGACGCCTCCCAGGGCGGCTCCGGCCAGAACGTCTGTCGGATAGTGAACGCCGAGCAGCAGCCTCGAGGCGAGCATCGGCGGTACCAGGGCGGGGACCAGGTTACGCCCGGTCAATCCGGAGTAGAGCACCGCCGCCGCTGTCGTCGACGTCGCGTGCGACGACGGGAAGCTCAGCTTGCTCGGCGTGCCGACCAGAACCTCCACGCTGGGATGGTCCGGACGGCGCCGCCGCACGACGCGCTTCACGGCGATCGACGCGGCGTGCGCGCCCACCACTCCGGCCGACGCGACCAGCCAGTCTTTGCGCCGGTCGCGGTCCACCGCCGCTCCGAGCAAGCCCAGCGCGAACCATCCCGCGCTGTGCTCCCCGAACAGCGACATGCCCCGCGCGACCTGCACCGTGCCCGGCTTCTTCAGCACCTTCTGGGTGCTGGAGAGCACAGCCACCTCACCGCGCGGGGTGTCCTTCTCAAGCATCGATCGACCCGTCCAACGGCGCACCGTCGGTCAGGTGCGGGGCGATCTTGTTGTCGAACATCGACAGCGCCGATCCGATCGCCATGTGCATGTCGAGATACTTGTACGTGCCGAGCCGTCCGCCGAAGAGCACGTTCTTCTCGCGCGCCTCGGTCTTCGCCAGCTCGCGGTAGCTTTCCAGCTTCTCGCGGTTCTCGGCGGTGTTGATCGGGTAGTACGGCTCGTCGTCTTCCTTCGCGAAACGGGAGTACTCGCGGAAGATGACCGTCTTGTCCTTCGGGTAGTCCCGCTCCGGGTGGAAGTGGCGGAACTCGATGATCCGGGTGTAGTCGACGTCGGCGTCGTTGTAGTTGACGACCGACGTGCCCTGGAAGTCGCCGGTCTGCGCGACCTCGGACTCGAAGTCGACGGTGCGCCAGGTGAACCGGCCCGCCGAGTAGTCGAAGTAGCGGTCGAGCGGCCCGGTGTAGACGGTCGGGGTGCCCGCCGGGATGTGCTCGCGGACGTCGAAGTAGTCGACGTTCAGCCGGATCTCGATGTTCTCGTGCTCGGCCATCTTCTCGAGCCACGCGGTGTACCCGTTGACCGGGAGACCCTCGTAGGTGTCGTTGAAGTACCGGTTGTCGAAGGTGTAGCGGACCGGCAGCCGGGTGATGATGTTCGCGCCGAGGTTCTTCGGGTCGTTTTCCCACTGCTTCGCGGTGTAGTCCCGGATGAACGCCTCGTAAAGGGGACGGCCGATCAGCGAGATCGCCTTCTCCTCGAGGTTCTGCGCGTCCTCGGTCCGGAACTCGGCGGCCTGCTTCGCGATGAGCTCGCGCGCCTCGTCCGGCGTGTGCGACTTGCCGAAGAACTGGTTGATCATGCCGAGGTTCATCGGCAGCGGGTAGACCTGCCCGTTGTGCTTGCCGAAGACCCGGTGCTGATAGCCGGTGAACTCGGTGAAGCGGTTGACGTACTCCCACACCCGCTTGTTGGACGTGTGGAACAGGTGCGCGCCGTAACGGTGCACCTCAATGCCCGTTTCGGGCTCGACCTCGGAGTAGGCGTTGCCCCCGAGGTGGTGGCGGCGCTCGAGGACCAGGACCTTCTTGCCCAGCTCGGCCGCGGCCCGTTCGGCGATGGTCAGGCCGAAGAAACCGGACCCGACGACGACGAGGTCGTAACCGCGAAAGTCGTCTTCAGTAATCTTGGCGGAGTTCGTGTGCTCGCTCACGGGCGCTCAGGGTACGCAGTCGCGCGACCGCGTCCCGAACCGACCTCGGCATCCCGCCAGGTTTTACCGGCACTACACACGTGAGAAGCATGCCTGCACCAGACACCTTCTGGACCTATCTCGGCGCGGTCGCCAGCTACGTGGCCGTGCTGGCAGTCCCGGGCGGCCTCATCGGCCGGGCCGCGGGAGTGCGCGGGTGGGCCCTCGCCGGGCTCGCGCCGCTGCTCAGTTATGCCGTCACCGGCCTGGCTGGGCCCTGGTTGTCGACTGTCGGTCTCCCGTACAACGTCTTCACCGCCGCGGCCTGCACGCTGCTGCTGGCCGGGGTCGCGTGGGGGATCCGGCGGCTCTGCCTCGTCCGCGGCTGGATCACCCCGGGCGCGGAGGAGCCTCCGGTCGCCTGGAGCACGCGCGCGCAGTGGTCGGTCGCCGCGTGCGTCGCGGTGGCGACGGCGCTGTCGATCGCCGTGGTGCTGTCCGCGCGCGGCGGGACGACGGCGGTCTTCCAGCGCTGGGACACCGTCTTCCACGCGAACGGCATCCGCTACATCGCCGACACCGGCGACGGTTCGCTCATCGGCATGGGCAAGATCAACTGGTACCCGGACGGATCGTTCTATCCGAACGGCTATCACCTGGTCGGCGCGCTGGTTTACCAGATCTCCGGGACGAGCATCCCGGTCACGCTGAACGCCATCACCATGCCGGTCGCGGGCATCTTCGCGCTGTCGATGGTCGCCCTGGTCCGCCAGATGGGCGGCCGCGCGGTATTCGCAGGCTGCACAGCCCTGATCGCCGCTGCTGCGACGACGGGCGCGTACGAGTCGGTGTCGAGCGGCCTGCTGCCGTACGCGCTGGGGATAGTGCTCACGCCGCTGACGGTGGTCGCGCTGCAACGCTTCCTCGTACGCCCGGGCGTCGACACCGGCCTGGTGTTCGCGCTGGCTGCGGACGGTCTGCTCACCGCGCATTCGAGCGCACTGTTCGGTGGCGTCCTCTTCGCGGCTCCGCTGGTGCTGCAACGCTGGTACCGCTCGCTTCGCGGGCTTCGGGTGGACGGTGTGCCTGAAGGGCGCAACGGGCTGCGCGTGATCGGCGGCGACATCGTGCGCACAGTGCCGGTCATGGTGGCCGCAGTCGTCTTCGCCGCGCCGCAGATCCTGGGCGCGATCAGCTTCACCTCCGGCGCGTACCCGTACCAGCCGTGGAACTCGGACCTGCCGGTCCTGTCGGCGCTGAACATGCTCGGCACGTTCCAGCAGGTGCTGCACACGCCGCAGCTCTGGCTCACCGTGCTGCTCGTGGTCGGCGTGCTGGCCTTCCGCACGCTCGACCGGATGCGCTGGCTGGTCCTGTCCGCGATCGGGCTGTCCGGGCTGTTCGTGCTGGTCACGTCGTACGGCGCCTCGCCGCTGGTCATCTCGCTGTCGCGGCCGTGGTGGAACGACCGGTTCCGGCTGATGGCGCTGGCCGCGATCCCGCTGTGCCTGCTCGCCGGGCACGGCATGGCGGAACTGCAGCGCTGGACCGCGCAGTGGATCCGCTCGATCGGCTGGGCGAAAGCGCGGCCGACGGTGGTCTCCCGGCTCGGGATCACGGCGGCGGCGGTCGTCGTGGCCGTGACCGCGGTGCTGACCGGCGGTTTCTACCGCACCGCGAACGCCACCGCGGTGTCGTTCCTGTACTACAACGGGCCGGAGGGCGAGGTCACGCCGCCGGTCAGCCCGGACGAGATCGCGGCCATGGAGTTCCTCGGCCGGATGCACATCCCGTCCGACGAGAAGGTGCTGAACGACCGGCTCGACGGCACCGCGTGGATGTACGCGCTGACCGGCGTGCACCCGGTGGCGGGCCACTACGACGGCGGCGGCCCGGTCTCGCCGGACGCGACGTACTTGGCGCTGCACTTCCGCGATTACGACCTCGACCTGCGCGTACGCGAGGCGGTCCAGCGGCTGAAGGTGCACCACGTGCTGGTGGGCAGCGGTTCGATCGCCAGGGGCGCACCGATCTCCCCCGGCCTGCGCGACCTCATGGGCAGCGATTTCCTGCGGCTGGTCTACCGCAATCCCGGCGCGCAGATTTACACGATCATCAAGTGATCCTGGCGGCCGCGACCTGGGTGGTCGCGGCCGCCAGAGGTCATTCGGCCTTGAGGCCCGGCAGTACTTCTTCGACGACCTTTTCCAGCACCGATTCGTGCCCCTCGTACGGCCCGCTCGAACGCGGCCAGTGCGCGATGACGTCGGTGAAGCCCAGCTCACGGGCCCGTTCGGTGGCCTCGCGGAACGCCGCGACGCTGCTGAGCGAGAACACCGGCGCCGCGTCGAGGCTCAGGTACCGCTGGATGCCTGCCGGTTCGCGGCCCGCCGCCTCGAGCCGCTGGTCGAACGTGCGGACCAGCTCCTCGATGCCGGTCCACCATTCGTCGAGGGTGGACCCGCCGCGCCCGGTGGTGACCCAGCCCGCGCCGAACCGCGCGGCCAGCGTCATGGTGCGCGGGCCGTTGGCCGCGACCAGGAACGGCAACCGAGGGCGCTGCACCGTGCCGGGCAGGTTCCGCGCGCCGCGCGCGGAGTAGTACTCGCCGGAGAAGTCGAAGTTGTCGGTCATCAGCAGCCCGTCGAGGGCCTCGACGAACTCGGTGAAGCGGTCGACCCGCTGGCGTGCGGTCAGCTCCGGGGCGGCGAGCACCTGCGCGTCGTAGCGCGAACTGTCCACGCCGGCTCCGACGCCCAGCACGAACCGCCCGTCGGACACGTCGTCGAGGGTGATCAGCTCGCGCGCGAACGGCACTGGATGCCGCGCGACCGGAGAGGCGACGAAGGTGCCCAGCCGGATCGTGGAGGTGACCATGGCCGCCGCGGTGAGGGTGGGCACAGCGGAGAACCACGGCCCGTCGACCAGCGATCGCCAGCCGAGATGGTCGTAGGTCCACGCGTGGTCGAAGCCGTACTCCTCGGCCGCGCGCCATTTCGGCTCGGCCGCCCACCAGCGGTCTTCAGGAAGAATTACGATGCCTGCTCGCACGAGGCCGACCGTAACGTCCGGCACTGACATTCGCTCGAACGGGCGGCGACCGGGAGAATGGGACGCGTGGAGAAACCCCGGTTGATCGCGTCCGATGTCGACGGCACCCTGCTCGGCCCCAGCGAACAAGTGACCCCGCGCACGGTGTCGGTCGTGCAGCGGGTGCTGGCCGACGACGTGCCGTTCGTGCTGTGCACCGGCCGCCCGCCGCGCTGGATCGCGCCGATCGCCGGACCGCTCGGGCTGACCGGCTACGCGGTGTGCGCCAACGGAGCCGTACTGCTCGACATCGGCACCGACTCAGTGGTCGCGGTGCACGGCGAACTCGAACCGAAACTGCTGCACGACCTGGCCTCGGCGCTCGACAAGGCATTGCCCGGCTGCCGGCTGGCCGCGGAACGGATCGGCACCGGATCGGTCGACCACGAGTTGCGCAATTTCGTGATCGAGCCGGAGTACCACAACCCGTGGGGCGACGAGGAGAGCCGGATCGCGCCGCGTGCCGAGATGCTCGGGAAAACCGCGATCAAGCTGCTGGTCAGCCGACGCGGGATGACGTCGGAGGAGATGGCCGAGGCGACGAACGCGGTGCTCGACGGGGCGGTAGACGTCACGTATTCGTCCTCCGGCGGGCTGATCGAACTGTCCGCACACGGCGTGACGAAGGCGACCGGGCTCGCGGACATCGCCGAGCGCTTCGACGTGCCCCAGTCGTCGGTGATCGCGTTCGGCGACATGCCCAACGACGTCGAGATGCTGCAGTGGGCCGGACACGGCGTCGCGATGGCCAACGGCCACCCGACCGTGCTGGCAGTGGCGGACGAGGTGACCGGACCGGCTGCGGAGGACGGGGTGGCGCAGGTGCTGGAGCGCTGGTTCTAAGCGCCCCAATGTGGCATTGGGTGCGTCAGATGCACCCAATGTGGCGTTCGGTGCGCTCAACGCACCCAATGTGGCATTGGGGCGCTCACGAACGGCGGTCGAGCTCAGCGGCTTCCTCGGGCGTCGGCGCGCTGCCGCCGAGGTGTGCGGGCAGCCACCAGCGTTCGGCGTCGCTCTCCGGGGCCTCCGGGTACTCCGCCTGGGCCTTCTCCAGCAGCTCCGACATCCGGGCGCGCAGGTCCGTCGTCAGCGCTTCGCACGAGTCCTCCGGGCCCGGGCGCATCGGCTCGCCGATCACCACCGAAATCGGCACGTGCCTGCGGGTGAGGTCCCGCGGACGGCCCTTCGTCCACAGCCGCTGCGTGCCCCACAGCGCCATCGGGATCACCGGCACGCCCGCTTCGGCGGCCATCCGGACCGCACCGGTCTTGATGTCCTTCACGGTGAACGACTGGCTGATCGTGGCCTCCGGGAAGACGCCGACGACCTCGCCCGCACGCAGCCGCGCCACGGCCTCGTCGTAGGACGCCTGCCCGGCGGCACGGTCCACCGGGATGTGGTGCATGCCGCGCATGAGCGGACCGGCGACCGAGTTGCTGAAGATCTCCTGTTTGGCCATGAACCGCACCAGCCGCTTCGCCGGGCGGGCGCCGAGGCCGCAGTAGATGAAGTCCAGGTAGCTGACGTGCGTGCAGGCGAGCACGGCGCCGCCGCGGGCGGGCACGTGTTCGGCGCCGGTCACCCGGAGGCGGTTGTCGAGCAGCCGGAACATCAGCCGCGCGGCGACCAGGACGGGCGGGTACACGAAGTCAGCCATGTGCCCAAGGCTACGGGACCGTAGGTTTCCCGCCGGTAGGTCGCGCGGGTCGGCTCCGCCACACTTCAGGGGCAGGACACGTAGTGGAAGTCCGGGGCGCGGTCGAGTTCGCCGACGAGCCTGCTGGCGTCGTCGGCACGCGGGTAGACCGAGATCCAGAACGGTGTCCCGGTGCGCCGGAAGGTCGCGACGCGGTACCAGGCGGGCAGGTCGTCGGCACAATCCTGGCGATCGGCGTACCCCGACCGGCCGGGCACGGCGAGCGTCGACCGTTCCGCGTCCAGTCCGACCACCAGCACCTTCGAACCAGCCCGGCTCGCGAGCAGCCCCGGCGATCCGGCGCTCACGGTGGACCCCGGCGGCAGGTAGCGGGCGAGCCAGTCCCCGACCTCGGCCAGTTGCGCGCCCTGTGTGCTCCAGGCCCGCACGCGCTCCAGTACTTCTGGGCTGAACACCGAGACCGCCACCGCGACCCCGGTGAGCGCGGCGGTAACCGCCGGAACCGCCCGGGAAACCGCCCGCGGCCTCGGTACCGGCGTGAGGACGCCACACCCGGCCACCGCGGCGACTGCCAGCAAGGGCGGCACCGGAACGAGCAGCCGCCACGACAGTCCCGGATCCTCCTCGAAAAACAGCACGATCCCGGTGTGGCAGACAGCAAGCGCCAGCAACAACCACAACGCCGACTGGGCTTCCACTGCGCGTCGCCGGGACGCCACGAGCCCCGCCACCACCGCGGCCGGGACGAGAAACCCTAAGTGCGCCAAGGCGAAACCGCCGAGATACGGCCAATCCGGTGCGGCCGGCAGACTCGCGTCCGGCACGAAACGGTCGTAGTAGGTAACGCGCCAAGCCGTCCACGGGGCCAGGAACACTAACGCGCCCAGCACAAAACCGACCGGTGCCCACCAGGTGTGCCGTCCGCGCGCGGCGGCGAAAACGAGCCACACCGCGCCGACGACAGCGAGCACAATTCCTTCCGGCCGCGTCATCACCGCACTGGCCACGAGCACGCCGGCGACCAACGGCCGCCCGGCCACCAACGCGTACGCGACACAGAGCACGAGCAACGCGAACATCGGCAGCTCAGTGCCGGAAAGCCCGTACACCGCGAGCCCATTCGCCCCCGCGGTCAGCAACGCCGCCGCGACCCCGACCGCACGCCGAGGCTCAACCCCTTCCGGCAGCCCGAGCGCGGCAATGCGATTGGCGAGGAAATACGCTGTCAACACGCACCCCAAGGCGGCCGCGCCACTCAACACAACGGCCGCCACCGGCACTTCCGCCCCGAATGCCCCGCGCGGCAACGCGATCACCACAAGCCAGAGGAAATTCGCGTACGTCTCGCTGCGATCGCCCGTGTTGAATACCGGGCCGTTGCCGTCGGCGATGTTCTGCGCATACCGGAAACTGACGTACGCGTCCTCGGTCGCGGTGGCGAACAACAGCTGATGCAGCAGCGAAAAGCCGAGAACAAGCAGAAGAACGCCGACGCGCCACCGCCGGTCCTGCCCCATCCGCCGCCAAGCGGCGACGACCAGCGCGGCCAGCGCCAGCCATCCCCCCACGACCGCGTAAACCACGCGCCCCCAGCCTCCCGCGCCCCTCACCCGTCCGGCCGACCCCTGGCGGACCGTTCCTCACCAGCTCCAGTCAAGCGCGCTGCCGCGCTTCCCGGACATCAGCCGTTCGGGTGTACATGGGGTGCGGTTAGCCTAGGGCCCGATTCCCATCCGCCACGGGGAGCAGGCGGACGCCTATGACTCGAGGAAGACTGTGCCGAGCGACCCCACATCGTTGTCCGTGGTAGCCAGCATCGCCTGCTGCCTGCTCGTGCTCGGGATCCCCGGGCTCGTCACCGGAGCCGCCGCCGGATTGCGCGGCTGGCTGCTGGCCGGCCTGACCCCGCTGCTGAGCTACGTCATCGGCGGCCTCGCGGGTCCGTGGACAGCGGCGATCGGGCTGCCGTTCAACGCCTGGACCTACGCGCTGGCCACCGTGCTTTTCGCGGCTGTCGCGTTTGGACTCCGATGGCTCACCGTCCGCCGGTGGCCACACGAGCCCGAGGTGCGGGCCTGGGAACCGCGGGCGAACTGGGCGGTCGGCGCCTGCCTCGTCCTCGCGACCGCCATCGGGTTCTACGCGGCCGTGCGCGGCATGGGCCACCTCGGCGCGATCGCACAGGGCGGCGACGCGCCATACGCGGCCAACGGCGTGCGCTACATCGCCGAGACCGGCGACGGCAGCCTTTTCGGCATGGGCACGGTGAACTGGTACGAAGACGGTGCACCGCCCTTCTATCCCAACGCGTACCACCTGCTCGCCTCCGTGCAGTACACGCTCAGCGGCGGTTCGATCCCGCTCACCCTGGACGTGAACACGGCGTTGCTGCCCGGCTTGCTGGCCCTTTCCCTCGTGGTGCTGGTGCGGGCGTTCCGCGGCCGCGCCGTGCTGGCCGGAGCCGTCGCGCTCGCCTCGGCCGCGCCGGTGATGGGCATGTACGAGTCGATGGACCGCGGGCCGCTGTACCCGTTCCTGCTGGGCATGGCGCTCACCCCATTGGCCGCTGTGGTGCTGCGCCGGTACCTCGACCGGGTCGCACCGGACACCGGTTTCGTGCTGATGGTCTCGGCGGTCGGACTGCTGTGCATCCACTCGTCCACGTTGTTCGGCGCGATCCTGTTCGCCGGACCGCTGCTGGTGCAACGCTGGATCGAACGGTGGCGCTCGATCGGCAAGGACCTGCTGGCGCTGCTGCCGATCGCGGTGCTGGCGATGGTCGTGGCGTGGCTGCAACTGTTCGGCGCGCTCGGCCTGGCGAACAGTTCGACGGTGGAATACCTAGGCTGGCCAAGCGAATGGCGCGCGACGACCGCGCTCGGCGCGTTGCTCGGGTTCCAGCACTTCGAACCAAATCCGCAGATCTTGCTGTCCGTGGCGCTGCTGTTCGGTTTCATCTTCTTCCGCAGGCTTGGCTCGCTGCGCTGGATCGGCCTGACCGCACTGATCACCGGCTTGCTCTACATGGCGGTCTCGTCCTCGGACGCCCCCTTGGTCATGGCACTGGCCCGCCCGTGGTGGGACGACCCGTACCGGTTCATCACGATGGCGACCGTGCCGCTGTCGTTCATCGCCGGCCACGGAATCGCGGCGCTGCACGAGTGGCTGAAGGAACGACTGCCCGCACGAATCCCGCCGGCAGCACTCGCCGCGCTGGTCCTGATCGCCTTCGTAGGAGCCACGAAAGGCCTGTACGCCCGGACCAACAGCGAGGTGGTCGCGCGCGGGTACCAGCGCCCCGATCCGCACACCCTGGAAATCACACCCGGCGAGGAACGCGCGATGGCCGAACTGGGCAAGCTCGCTAAGCCAGGTCAATGGGCGATGAACGACCGCTGGGACGGCACGCCGTGGACCTACGCCCTCAGCGGAGTCCGCACCGTCGCCGCCCACGACGACGGCACGAAACCTCCCTCGGACGCCGTGCTGCTCGCCGCGAAATTCCGCGACTACGACACCGACCCGGCGGTCCGAGCCGCGGTGCAGCGCCTGAACATCCACTGGGTGATCCTGGGCCGCCCGGCGGCCCCGCCGAAACGCGCGTACGCGGATCCGGGCGTGAACGGGCTGGCCGGACTGCCGTTCCTGAAAGAGGTGTACCGCAACGAGGACGCGGTGATTTACCAGCTGAATCGTTGATTTTCTTTCTGGTCGGCGGCAGGGGTTTCCGAACCCCTGCCGCCGACTTTTTTATGCCGTATTCGAACTCCGGATCCCGCTGACCGGAACAATGTCCTGAGTCACACAGGCGATGGGTAATGCCTGCATACCCCCGCCGATAGACAGGCGGATCGATTAATGAGGGCATTCGCGGGACCGAGGGGACGGACCATATCGGCACAGTAGACAGAATTGCGCCATTCAGCGTCTGGACAACCAGTTCACAGCCGACTATCGCACCCTAAAGGAAGGCCTTTATGTCTCGAAGAACCCAGAGAGCCCTCGCCATTTCGGCCACGCTGCTGACCGGCGGCGTGCTCACCGCGATCCCGGCGCACGCGATTTCCGGCGGCACCGTCGTGCCCTCCGGAACGTCGGGTTACCTCGCACGCATCACGACGCCCACGAAGGCGTGCTCGGCCGCGCTGATCGACCCGCAGTGGGTCATCACCTCGGGGAGTTGCCTGACCGCGAGCGCTACCGGTGCTCCTACTGAGAACGCAACGGTCAGCGTCGGTGCGGTCGATGTCAGCACCGGAGCTGGGACGAACGCCAAGGTCGTCAAAGTGATCGGCCGAAGCGACCGCGACGTCGCGCTGGCCAAGCTTGAGAAGCCCACCACCGGGATCGCACCGGTCGCGTTGGCCACGACCGCTCCGACGAGCGGGGAGACCCTCCAGTTGGCCGGGTTCGGCCGCACCGCGACCGAATGGGTGCCCGCTCGGCCGTCCGTCGCCTCCTTCTCCGTCTCGGCGGTGAACGCCACCGAGGTCTCGGTGACCTCCGCGAACGGTTCGGACACCTGCCTCGGCGACGCCGGCGGCCCGGCGTTGCGCACGGTGGGCGACAAGGTCGAGGTGGTAGCGGTCAACAGCCGGTCCTGGCAGCACGGCTGCCTCGCGGTCACCGAAACCCGGGAAGGCGGCACTGAAGCCCGGGTCGACGACCTCGCCGACTGGGTTCGGCAGAACACCGTCCCGACGCCGGTGAGCTGTCCGAACGGCGCGGTCGTCTGGGACGACATGGCCGACGGCACCCTGTGGCGGCACATCCACAATGGACCGGTGAACGGTACAGCGAGCTGGACCGAGCCGACCAAGTCGAGCGGAAACGGCTGGTTCGGGCGACCGGTCGCGGGCAAGAACGGCGCAATGTGGGACGTCCACCGTTCGTACGGCGCGGGCGATCCATACGGCGACGGCGTGCTCAAGCTCTGGAAGTGGGACGGCGCGAACCTGACCGGCGGCAAGGCGGTCGGCGACGGGTGGGCCCGGTACCTCACGCCCGAGTTCAAGAATCGCATCACCGTCGACCAGTCCGGCCGCATTTTCATGGTCAACGACCAGGGCGAACTGCGCGCGTACCTCTGGGACGACACTGCCGGCAAGTGGGTCGACGGCAACGGCCAGCTCGTCGACACCGGCTGGACGAAGTACGACTCGATCACCGCTGCCGGCGACGGCGTGCTCTACGCCCGGACGCCGAACGGCAATCTGTACCGCTTCCAGTACGACTTCGGCGCGGCGAAGTGGACTCAGCGGGAGAAGCTGGTCGGCACCGGATGGAATATCTTCAGCGGCATCTTCTCGCCTGGAGCTGACATCCTGTACGGCCGCGGGGCCTGGGGCCCGGGCCCGTGGGACGGCAAGGACGGCCCGGTTCTGCGCTGGTACCGGTACTCCGCGAACACGGACACCTGGCTGCCGGTAGGCACCAGCGGCACGAGCGTCGGTTCAGGGTGGAACACCGACCTCCACGCGACTGCCGCGCCGGACTCGTGCCGGCTCGTTCCGTGAGCTGAGGTTCCCTTTCAACGACTGAGGAGGCCGCCCGAACCCGGGCGGCCTCCTCGTACGTCAGAACTCAGGCGGCGTCGACCGGAGCCGGCCGCCGGGCCGCCATCTTCGCGCCCAGCGCGGCGAAACCGGCGGTGAGCAGGTCTGCCACGGTGAACATGACCCGCGAGGCGACCGCGAACGCCGTCGCCTGTCCGACCGTCAGTCCGCTTGCGGTGAGAACCGCGACCTGCGCGACCTCACGGACGCCGACGCCGCTGGGCAGGATGAAGGCGAACGTACCGACCGTCATCGCGACGGCCATCGCGCCCACGCACAGGATGAAACCGTTGAAGCCCGGCGCACCAACCGAGTTCGCCAGCAGCCACAGGTGCACGCCCTGCAGAGCCCACGCGCCGGTGGAGGCGCCGAACGCCTTGAGCACCACGCCCCAGCCCAGCGGCTCGGCGAGCGGCGGACGGCGCAGGAGCTTCAGGACCAGCGACGTGCCCCAGGACAGGATGCGCGGATGCAGCAGCGCGAGACCGACCGGGATCAGCACGAACAGCCACATCGCACGCGGGCTGTTGCTGAACACCGCAGGTGCCGCGAGCAGCGACACGACCAGCGCGGACACCACGCTCACGCCCAGCTGGATCAGCGAGCCGGTAAAGATCCGGGCCCTTGCCAGGCCCGCCTTGCGACCCAGTTCCATCTGCAGCAGGTACGCCCACACCGAACCTGGCACGTACTTGCCAAGCGAGCCGACCAGGCAGATCTGCGCCCCGCGGGCGTAGCCGATCGGCTTGCCGAGGTGGTCGACCAAGACCTGCCAACCCCACGTGGACACCATGATCGCCAGGATCAGCGCCACCAGGCTCAGCGCGGAGGACTGCCAGGCGACGTCCGACAGCGTGTGCCAGAACTCGTCCCAGTTGGACGCCAGGCTCTTCGCCGCGAAGCCGATCACCAAGAGGATGGCGACCCAGCGCACGACGTCGAGCACCCGCGCCTTGGTGGACTTGCGGGCTTTTCCGGTGGTCGGGGCGTCCTCAGTGGACGGGGTGTCGTCCCCCGGCGTCTCCGTACGAACGGTCGTCACTGCCTCTCAGCTCCTCAGGCCTGTACCGTGACCAGCCGGCTGAACTCGGACAGCAGATCGTAGCCGTCCCAGACCCCGGCGAACGTGAGGGCCGAACCGAAGGGCACGACCCGGTCCACCCCCCGTCCGGCGAGCGCCGTCACGAATCCGGTCAGTTCCTCGCGGGTGAACCCGAACTGGCTCACTGTCTGGTCCTTGCGCTGCACGATCGGCACCAGCTCGTCCAGCGACGCCACCGAGGCGTTCGCGAACGTGCCCGCGCCCAGCCATTCGCGCGGCATCACCGTGGCGTCGGCCAGCTCAAGCGTCGCCAGCGCGTTGCCGTCGAAGCGGATCGACGACACCAGCCCGTCGACCGCCGCACCGTAGGCCGACACCCGCTTCTGCACGGCCATCGCCGGCTCGGTGACGTGCTGTTTCGCTGCCAGCACCTCGGCGAGCAGCCCGCGGAACTCCTGTCCGGCGGCCTGCGCACCCGTCGCGTCGCCAACCCAGAACACCGCGCGCGGCGACGAGCAGGCGGCCTGGTCGAACCAGTACGAGTCGTTGTAGAAGCCCTCGGCGGCGGCCTTGCGCTGCTCCGGCGCGGCCTCCTGCCAGCCGCGCACCGACGCGATCGCGAACGACGAACGGTCCGGGAAGGTGAGGTCTCGCGCGTGCGGGGCCAGCGGGTACTTCCGTAGCGCGGCCACGGAAGCGTCGCCGCCCCAGATCACCCGCAGGTCCGCGGCCAGCGACAACGCGCCGCTGACCTCGTCGCTGCGGTCATAGGTGACCATGCGCTGGGTGGCGCGGATGGTGGCCGCGGTCTCCGGCGACACGTCTTCCATCGCCGCGTTGAGCGCTTCCAGCACGGCTTCCGCCGCACCGGCGGAACGCGAAGACACGCGCACGACGTTGCTGTTGCCCGCCAAGGCCGACAGCGCCCACGAGTACACGAAAATGGTGTCCACGTTGGCTGGCGGCACGTGGAAAACGAGCCCGCGCGGGAACCGCAGCGAGTCGCCATTGGTTTCCAAAGTGGACAGTGACTTCGCGAGTTCTCCCTTGCGCAGGAAGAAGCCCAGCGAGGCCAGCTCCGGGAAACGTCGCGCCAGCGCGGGCGCGAGCAGCTTGCGCGCGAACTTGGTGACGAACTCGACCACCCGCGGGTCGCCGACCGTCAGCCTGCCGCCGGGCGGTTCCTCGCGCAGCTCGTCCAAGAGCGCGCCGACCGAAACCGATTCGCCGAGCGGAAAACGCTGTTCCAAAGCACTCACGCGGCCGCTCCCTGGAACGTGTCCGAGCATCCGCGAGCCTCAGCCTTCGGCAGCCTGCCCAGCACGGAGAAGTGCTTGCCCGGCCAGTCGCCGTCGTCGATTCCGTTGTAGACGCCAAGGTCTTCGGTGAGCAGCACGTGTCCCGGGTACGAGCGAGGCAGCGTGCTCACCACCTCGATGACACCCGGTTTGCCGACCGGCTGCTCTTCCCAGGTCTCCGGGTCGCGGATCACGACGTCGGCGAAATCGGGGCAGTACAAGGAGTTCCCGGACGGGCCCTCGAGGAACACGGTGCCGATCTGCTCGATCATCCCGTAGTAGTTGTGGATCCGGGTGAGACCGGTGTCCTCTTTGAACCGCCTGCGGAACTCGCTGTTGTCGACCGCTCGGTCGATCAGCTTCTTCCAGCCGCCGGAGTGGATGAGGATGCCGTTCGACAGATCGAGCTTGTGCTCGCGGGCGACCTCGTAGAGGTACTGCCACACCATGAACGTGAAGCCGAAGATCAGGAAGGGCTTGTCGCCGTACTCGGCGAGGAACTTCCGCACGGCCTCGACGTCCGGCTTGTCGTTCTCGTCCAGCACGTAGGTGTGCTTGCGGCCGAAGTTCGCCATGCCGAGCACGCCCGCGCCGCGCGCGGAGAACGAACGGCGGTTCTTGATGATGCCGATCGTGTCGACCATCAGCATCGGCAGCCGCTCGCCGCCCAGCACCTCCTGCAAGGTGGCGCCGAGCTGCTTCGTCTGCGCGCCCGCCGCTTCCTTGTCCAGGTAGATCCGCGACGCGCCCGCCCCGGTGGTGCCCGAGGACGTGAGGGTCTTGAAGACCTCGGCGTCCGGAATGGACTTCAGGTCGTGCGTCTTGAACATGCGCACCGGCAGCCACGGCAGGTCCGCGATCGTGGCGAACGACGCGTCCGGCGCGAAACCGAGCGAGGCGAGGATGCGCTCGTACCCGGCGGAGTTCGCCCGGTGGTGCGCGGTCAGCTCGGCGAGCTCAGGGAGCAGCGCCGCCTCTCGCTCCGCCTGCGAGCGCGTGAACACACTCATACCCGTCCTTCCAGCGACCGGTAGTCGATCTTCCCGCTGGCCAGCAGCGGCACTGTGTCGATCGGACGCACGTCGAACCCGCTGGCGTGCAGGTGCAGCCGCTCGGCCAGCGCCCGAGCCGCGTCCTTGCAGATCGCCTTCGCGCCGTCGCCCTCGGGCAGTTCGGCGAACAGCACGACCTTGTCTCCCGCGGGTACCGCGGCCACCACGTCGATGCCCACCGCGGCGGTGCGCACGGCCTGCTCCAGGTCGTCCAGGCTGACCCGGTTGCCGAACACCTTGCCGATCCGCTTGAGCCTGCCGGTGATGTACAGGTACCCCTCGTCGTCGAGATACCCGAGATCCCCGGTGGCCAGCGTTCCGCCGTATTCGTCGCCCGCGCTCAGCCCTGCTTCGTCCTCGGCATAACCCATCATCACGTTAGGTCCACGGTAAAGGACCTCACCGACAATTTTGGGATGCGTGGTTTCCTCGCCGTCGTCGCGGCGGATGGCGAACGAGCCGCCCGGCAGCGCCGGGCCGGCCGAGCCGATCTTGTCCGCGAGCCGCTCGGCGGGCACCGTGGTCATGCGCGGGGACGCCTCGGTCTGGCCGTACATGACGTACATCCGGCCGCCGACCGCGAGCATCTTGTCGTTGAACTCGGCGACCAGGTCGTCCCGCAGCTTTCCCCCCGCCTGGGTGAGGGTGCGCAGCGTCGGGTACTTCGCCGGGTCGAATTTCAGCCGGCGCAGCATTTCGTAGTGATAGGGCACGCCGGACAGCGAAGTCACGCCGTGTTCCTTCACTGAATCCCAGAATCCGCGGCCAAGAACACCAGAAGATTCGATAACCACTGTCGCACCACGCAAAAGGTGCGAATTCAGCACCGAAAGCCCGTAGCTGTAATGCAGCGGCAGACAAGTCGGCGCGACCTCCTCCGCGTCGATCGCCAGCACCTGCGCGATGGCGTCGGCATTGGCCAGCAGGCCTTGCCGGGACAGCCGGACGAGCTTCGGATTGCCGGTGGAACCGCTGGTCGGGAGCAGAACGGCGAGGTCCGGATGCGGGACAGCGCCATCGGCCGCCTCGCGCACCCAGTGCCCGTTTTCGGCCCGGTAGCCCTGCGGCGCGTCCGCTTCGGGCGCGGCCAGCACGGCGGCGGGCCGGAACCGGGTGATCAGGCCTTCGAGCACCTCGGCGTCGAGCGCGGGGTCGATCAGCGCGATCGCCCGTCCCGCCTCGAACGCGCCGAGGTACCGCAGCACGCTGTCCAGGTCCAGCGACATCCGCGCGAACAGCACGCCGGGCGGGAGCTCCGCCAGCGCGGCCGCGGACTGCTCGACCTCCGCCGTCAGCTCGTCGCCCGCCAGCGTGCGGCCCCCGGCCACATCGACCAGCCGGGACCCTTCGCCAACCAGATTCACCGAACCTCCTCGCACTCGCGAGAGCACTTCACAGCACCAAGCCGCCGTCGACGCCCAGCACCTGACCGGTCACGAACGACGCCTCGTCGCTCACCAGGAAGCGGATCGCCTTCGCCACGTCCTCGGCCGCGCCGAGCCTGCCCAGCGGCGTGCGCGCGATGTTGTCCGCCTTCGCGTCCTCGGCAAGGCCCGCGGTGAGATCGGTGTCGATCACGCCCGGCGCGACCGCGTTCACGCGGATACCGGAGCGGCCGAGTTCCTTCGCCGCCGAACGCGCGATGTTCGCCACCGCCGCCTTCGACGCCGCGTACACGGTCTGGCCAGCGCTTCCGTACTCGCCGACGATACTGGCCAGCACGACGATCGCGCCGGTCTTCTTCCGCATCATCGCCCTCGCGGCGGCCTGCACGGTGTGCAGCGTGCCTGCCACGTTGGTGCTCAGCGTGGTGTCGACCAGGTCTTCCTTGATCATGCCGAGGAGCGCGTCCTCCATGATCCCGGCATTCGCTACGACGATGTCGAGCTTGCCGTGCTCCTTAGCCACGCCGCGCACCAGCGTGGAGACCGCCTTCGCGTCGGTCACGTCGAGCGCGAGCCCGGCCGAAGCGCCGGCGGCGGCCGCGGCCTCCTTCGCGCGCGATTCGTCGCGACCGGTCAGCACCACGGTGGCCCCGGCCTCGGCCAGGGCCTTCGCCGTGGCGAGGCCGATCCCGCGAGTCCCGCCGGTGACGAGCGCGACGCGTCCGGACAGATCAGTCATTCTTCGACTTCAACTCGGTCACCATGTCGACCGCGACCTTGAAGCTCGACATGTCGATCACCTGGTCGGTGTCGAACTCGACGTCGAACTCGTCCTCGATGGCGGCGACCAGCGCCATGTGGCCGACCGAGTCCCACGCTTCGATGTCGCGGTACTTGAGGTTCTCGACGTCAACGTCCCCGTCGAGATCCAGCGCCTCGACGAAGACCTCTCGCAGCTTGGGGGCGATTTCCGACATTCACAGCTCCTAGTGTTCGTCGCGGGGGCGGGCGTCCCACGCCTTGACCACGGTAGAGAGGTCCCCGGGAAGGCGATCGGCCAGCCCGTCGTCCGGCAGTTCGCCCTTGCCCTTCAGCCACGGCGAGAGCGCCTCGATCATGGCCTCGTCGAGGCCGCGCCGGGACAGCCCGACCACATTGACGCCGGTCACCCTCGCCGGGTTGCCTACCGCGATCGTGAAAGCGCCCACTTCGCGGCGGACCGCCGAGCTCATCCCGACCATCGCGCCCGGCCCGACCACGACGCGCTGGTGCAGCACCGTGCCCATGCCGAGGTTCGCGCCGTCCCAGATGTGGCAGTGCCCGCCGGTGATCACGTTCGACGCGACGGTGACGCCAGAGCCGACCAGGCAGTCGTGCGCGATGTGGCTGCCGCGCAGGTAGTAGCTGTCGCTGCCGAGTGTGGTGGTGCGCCAGGTGCCCTGGTGCACGCTCACGTACTCGCGGATGCGGTTGCGGTCGCCGATCACTACGCCGTAGCCGTCCTGGTCCGGATCGCCCGTCGGCGTTTCCTCCCAGGCCGCCGGATGCGGACGCCCGCGGTCCTCGCCCGGCGTGCCGATGGTCACGTGCGGTCCGATCCAGTTCCCGTCGCCGATGCGAGCCGGGCCGACGATGACCGTGTAGGGGCCGATGACGTTGCCTTCGCCCAGCTCCACGCCCTCGCCGACGACCGCCGTGGGGTGAATCCGGTTGGGTGCCGCAGGTGACACAGTCGGTGTTCCGTTTCGTCGCTTCCGGCCTGGACGGCCTGGGGTCAAGGGCTGGCGGCGGCGCCCGGTAACGTGTGGCCCGCGTGCATGCAGGGTGGCCGGGCGCAGAACCGGCGGCTTTCCGGCCTCGCGGCCGGAGCGCCTAGCACTGTACCGGACGCATAGAAATCCCCAGCCGAGAGAGACTGCCGATGATCCCCATTACCGTGGTCGACGTCCGAGACGCGGAGGACCTGGTCGTCGAGGTGCTGCGATCCGGCGCCATCGCTCAGGGGCCGATGGTCAAGCGCTTCGAGGAGGCGTTCGCGCAAGTCGCGGGCACGAAGCACGCCATCGCCGTGAACAACGGGACGACCGCGCTCGTCGCGTCGCTGCAGGCGCTGGACCTTCAGCCCGGGGACGAGGTGGTGACCTCGCCGTTCACCTTCGTCGCGACGCTGAACGCGATCCTGGAGGCGGGCGCGACCGTCCGGTTCGCCGACATCCGGCGCGACGACTTCGCGATCGACCCCGACGCGGTCGCCGCCGCCGTCGGCCCGCGCACCAAGGTGCTGATGCCGGTCCACCTGTACGGCCAGACCGCGGACATGGGCAAGCTCGCCCCGCTCGCCGCCGAGCACGGGCTGCGCGTCATCGAGGACTCCGCGCAGGCCGTCGGCGCGTCCTTCGAGGGCAAGCAGGCCGGGTCGTACGGCATCGGCTGCTTCTCGCTGTACGCGACGAAGAACGTGACCACCGCCGAGGGCGGCGTGATCACCACGGACGACGACGCGCTCGCCGACAAGCTGCGCGTGATGCGCAATCAAGGCATGAAGGCCCGCTACCAGTACGAGATGGCCGGCCACAACTACCGGATGACCGACCTGCACGCCGCGGTCGGCATCCCGCAGCTGGAGAAGCTCGACCAGCTCACCGCGGCCCGCCAGGCGAACGCGAAGCGGCTGTCCGAGGGTCTCGCCGGCACGCCGGGCCTCGAGGTGCCGCAGGTGCTGCCGGGCCGCGAGCACGTGTGGCACCAGTACACCGTGCTGGTCGGCCCGCACGCGATGCTGTCGCGCGAGGAATTCGCCTCCGCGCTGACTGAAAAGGGCATCGGCAACGGGATCTACTACCCGAAGATCGTCTTCGACTACGACTGCTACCGCGGGCACCCGCTGATCCCGGACGCTCGCGTCGAGGACTTCCCGGTGGCGTCCGCCGTTGCCGCGCAGGCGCTTTCGCTCCCGGTGCACCCGCATCTGACCGAATCCCAGCTGGACCGGATCATCGAGGCCGTTCGCGAGGTACTTGGCGCATGACACACCGCATCGCACTCGTCGGCACCGGCAACATGGGCTCGCTGCACGCGCGGGTCCTGTCACAGAACGACCGGGTGGACCTGGCCCGCGTGATCGACCCCCGCGAGGAAGCGGGCCGCGCGGTCGCCGAACGCTACGAAACCCAGTGGACGCCGGAAATCGGCTCGCTGTCCGATGTGGACGCCGTCGTGCTCGCCTCGGCCACCGAGGTGCATTACGAGCTGGCGCAGGAGATTCTCGGCCAGGGCAAGCCGATGCTGGTCGAGAAGCCGGTGTGCAACAGCCTCGAGTTCTCGCAGGAAATCGTTGCCCTGTCGGCGAAGAAGGACGTCCCGCTGATGTGCGGGCTCCTGGAGCGCTACAACCCGGCCGTGATGACCGCGCGGGCGCTGGTGAACGAACCGGTGCACCTGATGGCGCGCAGGCACGGCCCGTACGCGCCGCGGATCAAGACCGGCGTCGCGTGGGACCTGCTGGTGCACGACGTCGACCTGGCGATCCAGTTCTTCGGCGGGTCGACCCCGAGCCGGGTCACCTCCAGCGCGGGGTACTTCCACCCGCAGTCGGTCACCGGGGCCGAGGACACCATCGAGACGGTGCTGTCGTTCCCCGCCGGGCTGGCCACGGTGTCGGCTTCGCGGCTGGCGCAGCGCAAGGTCCGGTCGCTGATGGTGTCCGAACTGGACCGGATGATCGAGATCGACCTGCTGCGCCGTGACGTGACGATCTACCGGCACGTCTCGCACGATTCGGTCACCCCGGACGGCCTCGGCTACCGGCAGCAGACCGTCATCGAGATCCCGGAACTGGTCACCGCGCGCGAACCGCTGGCGACCCAGCTGGACCGGTTCGTCGACCTGCTGGAGGGCAAGGTCGACGCGGACGTCGAGCGGGCGCTGATCCTGCCGTCGCACGAGGTCGTGGCGCAGGTTCTGGCCGAAGCCGCCTGATTATTTGGTGAGACGTTTGCCGTCCGCGGAGTAGGCGACCAGCGGGGTCGCCCGCTCCGCGGACGGTACGTCGTCCTGGTCGAACCAGAAGACGACCACGTCGGGGTCCTCGCTCCAGCGCGCCGTGTGCGCCGGGATCGTGCGACCGTCCACTGTGGTCTCAATTCGCGCGGCCGGCCCGCTGAAGTAGCCGTACACCGGCACCCAGATGTCGGACACGGTGGTGCCGCCCGAGGTGGCGTGGAAGCCGAAAGAGCGGTCCTCGCCTTCGGATTCGTTGGCGAGGTAGAGCGGACGCAGGTTGCCGTCCGGCTCGTACAGGCTGGCCATCACTCCGAATTGGACAGTCGGCAGGTTGTCCGGATCGTCGATTTCCGTTGCGTAGAAGACAAGTTCCGCGCCATCAGTGTAGGTGCCGGTGGAGATCACCTCGCCGAGCGGCCGCGATTCGGCCGATGTCGGAGCCGGCAGCGGAGTCGACGAAGACACGCTCGTCACCATCGGCGGCGGCGACGCGGCCGCGTGCACCTGCTCCGGCGCCCCGCCCGGCGACCGCAGCCAAGCCGCACCGAACACGACGGCGACCACGGCCACGGCCGCCCCCGAGGACGTCAGAAACCGCCGCCGACGCCGGATCCGCCCGCCCTCTTTGAAAATCCGGTCGAGATCGGGCGCCGCGAAGGGTTCCGCGGGCGCTTCCTGAAGCGCGGCGCGCAATCGGTCGAGTTCGTCAGTCACGCGCTCACCTCCCCGACCAGCGCGTCGCCGTCCACGCGCAGTTTCGCCAGCGCCCGGGAATTGGTGCTCTTGACCGTGCCGACCGACACGCCCAGTTCCTCGGCTACTTGGTGTTCCGGCAAATCAAAGAAATGCCGGAGAACGACTACGGCGCGTTCCCGCGCGGTGAGCCGGGCCAATGCGTCGGAAAGCCATTCCCGATCGGTGACGGCGTGCGAAATGTCCGGCACCTTCGGCGGTTCCGGCATCTCCTCGGTGGCGTATTCGCGGATCGGGCGGCGCCACATGTCGATGACGTGATTGGCCAGAACGCGCCGGGCGTAGGCGTACGGGTTCTTGCGCCGCACCCTGGGCCAAGCGGCGTAGGTGCGGGTGAAGGCGGTCTGGGCGGCGTCTTCGGCCTGGTGACGATCGCCGGTGAGCAGGTAGGCCGCGTGGGTGAGCCGAGCGGAACAGGACCGCACGAAGTCGGCGAACTCGTCGTCCCCGCGCACCATCCACCTCTGTTTCCCGGTTGCCTTGCTGTCCAGGTTACGGGGGCGGGAGACGTGCGTCGATGTAATGGCTGGTCAGTCTTGTCTCAACGGCGACGCATGGTGTTCGGGGAGGTGCCCGACGTCAGCGCTGCGCGCGAGGGTCGATGAGCGCGTTCAGGTCTAGCTTCACCGGTGCGCCCGCGACCTCGAGTTCGACGCTGCCGGAGTACTCGCCGAAATTCTCGTAATCGCCGTCGATGAGCCGGTAAGCAATCATGCTGACCGGCGGATCCAGATCGACAACCCAGTAATGCTCGATCCCGGCATCGGCGTACTCGAAAAGCTTCGCACCAAGATCGACGTGTTTGGTGCCCGGGGACAGCACCTCGATCACCAGCTCGCGTCAGCCGCCGCGATCCGGGCCGGGTTGGCTTCCGCGACCTCAGCCGAGGTCACGACGACATCCGAGACACGGATCGTCAGCAAGGGTCAGGAGGTGGTGAGGTCATTCAAGGACACTCATGAGATCTCCTCCACCGACAGTGACTGAGAGTAGTGTCCCATGTTACCCGGAGCATCCGCCAGTGCGTGACGCACCGTGTCCGAATCACTTCCCCGTGAAGTCGCCTGACGGGGAACCCCACCCGTACGGGTCGTCCGACAGCGCTCGGCGGCGGGCGTTCTCCTCGCGGACCCGCTTCACCTCCGCCTCGATGTACTCCTCGTCGTAGCGTTGGAACACGCGCGCCGGGTTGCCCGCCACGAGCGAGCGCGCCGGAACATCCTTGGCGACCACGGAGTTCGGCTGCACTGTCGCGAAGTCACCGATCGTGACGCCCGGCATGATCACCACGAGGCCGCCGATGAAACAGCCCTTGCCGATTTTCACCGGCTTGCGTTCGATCAGATCGCTGCCGGAGTGGTTCTCCAGCGCCATGTTCGCGAGCCAGCTCGAATGCGTGAACACGAGCGTGTTCAAGCCGATGCTGGTGTGTTCGCCGATTTCCAGCCCGCCGCTGGCGTCAAGTGCCGCACCCTCGCCGATCCAGCAGTGCTCGCCGATCGTGAGGTTGTCCGGGCTGATGATCTTGACGCGCTCGCGCACCCGGCATGATTCCGGCAGTCCGTAGAAACGAGCCCGCTCGGCGTCGTTCATGTACTGCGAAACGAGGTCGTTCAGGATCATCGGGCGCAGCCGGTTGCTGCGCTCGTCCTCGAAGAACATCAGTTGTCCGCCACCAGTTTCGTGAGCACCCGCAGGTGTTCCTCGGTCACCACGTCCAAGCCGAAGTTGGCCCGGACCATCGAGCTTTCCCGCTCGGCGATCCGCGCGCGCAGCTCAGGGTCGTCCAGAAGGGACAGCACGGTCGTCTCGACCGCGGCCGAGTCGTCCGGGGGCACCAGCAGGATGTTCTCGCCGTTGTGCAGTTCGATGCCGGGGTAGTTGTCCTCGGCGACCGACGCGATGGTCGCCGTACCCGACAGCATCGCCTCGAGCGACGCGGTGCCGCAGCCGCCGTTGAGGTCGTGCGTGACGATGTCCGCGGCCGCGAAGTACGCGGGCACGTCCGCCTTCGGCACCGCGCCGGTGACGATCAGCGCGTCGGAGACGCCCAGTTCCTTGGCCCGCTGCTGGAACGCGTCGTGATACACCCGGCCGACGATCACCACGCGCAGTCCGGGGTGCCGTTCCAGGATCGCGGGCAGCGCCTCGATCAGCGGCAGCCGGTTGCGCAGCGGGATCACGTGTCCGAGCGACACGATCAGCGGCGCGTCCCCGATCTCCAGTTCCGCGCGCACGTCCTTGGTCACCGGCTTGGCGAAATGCCCGGTGTCCACCGCGATCGGGAAGTACTCGGAGTTTTCGTCGCTCGTGCCGTAGCGCTCGACGCAGTAGTCCACGCCGAGCTTGTCGAGAATGACGAAGCGCGGGCGCAGGTACTTCAGCACCGGGTTCACCAGCATCGCGTCGAGCGCCCGGAACACGCGCCCGTACATCTTGTTCTCGCTGATCAGCAGCGTGTGGATGGTCAGCAGAACGGGCAGCTTGCGCCGACGCGCGTAGATGCCGACCATCCAGGACAGGTCGAAGAACTGCCCGTGCAGGTGCACCGCGTCCGGTTTGAACTCGTTCAGCAGCTTCCACAGCCGCCGCCAGTTGCCCGGCCGCATCGACGCGAACGTCATGTCGAAGTCGATCGACAGGCCGAGCTGCGGCATTTTCACCGCGGGGAGGCGCACGACGCGGTATCCGTCGCGCTCCTCTTCCGCCGGCGCGTCACCGTAGGCAGCGGTGATCGCCAGCACTTCGTGTCCGGCAGCCGCGTACTCGGCGGCCAGTGAGGCCGACATGTGCGCGCTCCCGCCCACGCGCGGCGGGAAGAAGTTGTTCACCACCACGATCCGCATGGGCTTTCCTTCGGCCGGGCCCGCAGTGCTCATTACGCATTCCCCTCGGAAGACGCGCCGACGGCGAGGCTCACTCGGAGTCCCGCACCAAGGCGCGCATGCCCTCTTCGACGGTGATCTGCGGCTCCCAGCCGAGCACCTCGCGGGCCCGGGTGATGTCCGCGGCACGGCGGGACACGAGGACGTCGCGCTTGTTGAACACCGGCTCGACGTCGACGCCGACCGCCTCGATCAGGATCTTCGCCAGGGTGGCGATCGAGGTGTCGATGCCGGTGCCGATGTTGATCGGCAGGTTCGACTGCTCCGACTCCAGCGCGGCGACGACGCCCTTGGCGAGGTCGGTCACGTGCACGAAGTCCATCGACTGGTCGCCCGCGCCGTCGATGATCGGCGGCTGGCCGGCGCGCAGGCGCTGGATGAAGTGGTTGATGACCGAGGTGTAGTACGCCTCGATCTTCTGGCCGGGGCCGTACACGTTGAAGAACCGCAGCGCGTTCCAGGACAGGCCCTTGGTGCGCTCGTAGAAGCCGAGCAGGTCCTCGCCCGCGCGCTTGGAGATGCAGTACGGGGTGAGCGGGTTCAGCTTGTCGTCCTCGTGCATCGGCAGCTTCTCCGGCTCGCCGTACACCGAGGCGCTGGAGGCGAACACCAGGCGCTCGACGCCCTCGTCGGCCGCGGCCGCGAAGACGTTGTTGTTGCCGACCATGTTGATGTCGATCGACTCGCCCGGGTCCGCGATCGACTTGTTGATCGACACGGTGGCGAAGTGGATCGCGTGCGTGCAGCCCCGCATGGCCTCGCGGACGCCGACGCCGTAGCGCACGTCCTTCTCGACCAGCTCGACCTTGCCGGTGGCGACGAACTCGTTGACGCGGTCGCGGTCGCCGCGGGTCATGTTGTCGAAGATCCGGACCGTGTAGTCCTTCTCCAGCAGGATCGGGATCACGTGCGAGGCGATGAAACCGCCGGCGCCGGTGAAGAAAACTTTCTTGTCGGACATGGGTTCTCCTCAGGGAGGTCGGCGGGTCAGGAAAGAGCGGACACGGCTTCGCGCACGGTGGTGACCACGCGCTCGACTTCGCTGTCGGTGAGTTCCGCGTGCATCGGGATCGCCAGCTGGCGGCGGAAGGCGTCGGCGGAGACGGGCAGCGGCTGCTGCTCGCCGTACACCGGCTGCAGGTGGGAGGCGTAGGTGCCGAAGTTGCACTGCACGCCCTGCTCGCGGATCCGCAGGGCCAGCGCGTCGCGGCTGATCTCCGGGGCCACCGTCATCAGGTATGCCTGCCACGGGTGCTCGCGGTCCGGGGCCTCGACCGGCACGGTCAGCGCGTCGACGTCCTCGAACGCCTCGTGGTAGCGCTTGGCCACCGAGCGGCGGGCGGCGAGCAGGTCGGGCAGCCGGTCGAGCTGGACGCCCATGATCGCGGCCTGGATGTCCGAGAGCCGGAAGTTCCAGCCGAGCTCGTGGAAGGACGGGATCGGCAGCGTGTCCGAGCCTTCGCGGCTGATCGCCGGCTCGATGCCGTAGGTGTGGATCTTGCGCGCGTGCGAGATCAGGTCCTCGCGGTCCGAGACCAGCGCGCCCCCCTCGCCCGCGGTGATGCCCTTGCGGCCGTGGAAGGAGAACGCGGCCAGGTCGGCGAGGCTGCCCGCCGGGCGGTTGCGGTAGGTCGCGCCCGCGGAGCAGGCGGCGTCCTCGAACAGCCACAGGCCGTGCTTGTCGGCGATGGCGCGGTACTCGTCGAAGTCGCCGGGCTGGCCCGCGACGTCGACGGCGAGGATGCCGACCGTGCGCGGCGTGATGAGCGCTTCGATCGCGGCCGGGTCGGCGCTGAAGATGTCCGGGCGGATGTCGGCGAAGACCGGCTTCGCGCCGGCCTGCAGCACGGCGTGGCCGGTCGCCGGGAAGGTGTAGTCGCCGACGATCACCTCGTCGCCGGGCTGGACGCCAAGCACCTTCAGGCCCAGGAACAGGGCGGAGCCGCAGTTGCTGGTGGTCAGCGCGTGCGCGGTGCCGGTCAGCTGCGCGAACCGCTCCTCGAAGCGACGGCACGCCGGGCCCGCGCCGGCCAGCCAGCCGGAACGGAACACTTCGGCGACGGCTGCGAGCTCTTCGTCGCCGACGGTCGGCTTCCCGAGCAGGACGGGTTCGCCCACTGTAGATCTCCTGTGCATCGGGGTGTCCCGCATTGCGCGGGGTCGCGCCAAAGTGTATAGAAGTCGCGTTTGCCGCCTGTTTCGGGGACAGAACCCACGGGTAAGCACCCGTTCCGGGCATAGGCTCACGGGATGCGGATCGGGGTGCTGGGGGCCGTCGTCGCGTGGGACGGCACGGGCGGGACGGTCGCCGTGGGCGGCCCGCGAGGCCGGGCGCTGCTGGCGTTGCTCGCGGCGGACGCCGGGCGGTTCGTGTCCGCCGAGCGGCTCATCGACGGGCTCTACGGCGAGGAACCGCCGGACGGCGCGGCCAACGCGCTCCAATCACAGGTCTCGCGGCTGCGCAGCGCGCTGAAACTGCCGATCGAACTCACCTCGGCGGGGTACCGCCTCCGGATCGAACCGGACGAAGTGGACGTGCACCGGTTCGAGCGGCTGGCCGGTGAAGGCCGTCGCGAACTGGCCGAGGGCGATCCGACGCGGGCCAGCGACCTGCTCGGCGAGGCGCTCGCGCTGTGGCGCGGACCGGCGTTCGCCGATGTCCCGGCGGTACCGGCGGTAGAGGTCCAGGCCACCCGGCTGACCGAACTGCGGGCCGAGGCGGCCGCCGACCGGGTCGACGCGGAGATCTCGCTCGGCCGCGCCGCCGACGTCCTCGACGAGCTGCGCTCCGCTATCGCCGAGCACCCGCTGCGTGAGCGGCCGCGTGCCCAGCTGGTGCGGGCCTTGCACGCGGCTGGCCGGACCGCCGAGGCACTGGCCGCGTTCGAGGACGCCCGCCGCACGCTCGCCGACGAACTCGGCGCGGACCCTGGTCCAGACCTCACCGAGGCGCATCTGGCCGCTTTGCGCGGCGAGTCAGCGAACGCCGCGACACCGTTGCCGGCGCAGCTCACCAGTTTCGTCGGGCGGGACAGCGAACTGCGGCAGGTCGCCGATCTCCTGCGGCAGGCCCGGCTCGTCACGCTGCTCGGGCCGGGCGGGACCGGGAAGACCCGGCTGGCCATCGAAGCCGCGGCGGACGCGGGACCGTGCGTCTTCGTGGAGCTGGCCCCGCACGTCGCGGACGACGTTCCGCAGGCCGTCCTCACCGCGCTCGGCCTGCGCGAGGGAGCCCGCGGTCGCCAGGACCCCGTCGACCGCCTTGTCTCGGCCTTGCGCGATCAGGCGACGTTGCTGGTGCTGGACAACTGTGAACACGTCATCGCCGCAGCCGCGAGATTGGTCGCGCAGCTGCTGCTCGCCTGCCCCGGGCTGCGTGTGCTGGCGACGAGCCGGGAACCGCTTGGCATCACCGGCGAGCAGCTCGCGCCGGTCCCTCGGCTCGCCGTTCCGCCGCCGGGCGCTGAGTCGGTTGAGACCTACCCCGCGGTCCGGCTGTTCCTCGACCGCGCCCGGGCGAGCGACCCCGCCTTCCGGCTGACCGACGAAACGACGGCCGACGTCGTCCGGATCTGCACCGCGCTCGACGGCCTTCCCCTCGCGCTGGAACTGGCCGCTGCCCGCGTACGCACGCTGCCGGTCGCCGACATCGCCGCGCGGCTCGACGACCGCTTCCAACTGCTGGCCCGCGGCAGCCGCACCGCCGACGAGCGGCACCAGTCGCTTCGCGGCGTCGTGGAATGGAGCTGGGATCTCCTCGATGACGACGAACGCCGCCTCGCCCGCCGGCTGACCGTCTTCACCGGCGGCGCGACGCTCGCGTACGCCGAGCAGGTGTGCGACGCCCCCGTCGACCTACTCCCCGAACTCGCCGACAAGTCGCTCGTCGAACCGTCTAGCGGGCGCTACCGAATGCTGGAGACGATCCGCGCGTTCTGCGCGGAAAAGCTCGACGCCGCAGGCGAGACCGAACGCTTCCGGCACACACACGCGCAGGTTTTCCTGCGGCTCGTCGAGGAAGCCGACCCGAAGCTGCGTACCGCGGAACAGCTGGACTGGCTGCGGAAAATCGACGCTGAGTACGACAACATCGTGGCCGCGCTCCGGTGGTCGGCCGCGGCAGATCCGGCGACGGCCTTGCGGATCGCTACCGCGCTGTCGATGTATTGGTGGCTGCGCGGACGACGTTACGAAGGCGCGGCGCTGTCGATGGAAGTCGTGCGCCACTGCCAAGCGGAGCCGCCGGAGGGACACCGCGAGCAATTCCTCATGTGCTTGCTGACCGCGATGGCTGGCGCCCCGGAGGCGGCCGAGACGGCGAACTATCGGTCCTATGTGGAGCAATACCTAGTAGACAGTTCGTGGGCCCCGGAGCATCCGATGATGCTCATGCTGTCCGGCGTCGTGCTCGGACCGCCGGAGGACGACGACGCGCGGCTCCGGCTGTCCGGGCTCGAAAATCATCCCGATCCGTGGCTCACCGCGCTCGTGCCGATGGGCGACGGTCTGCGCTCGATGCTCGCCGGCGAACTCGACGAAGCCGAACGCGGTCTGCGAGAAGGCGAAGCGCGCTACCGGGCTCTCGGCGAACGCTGGGGGCTCTCGATGGCGCTCGACCACCTGTCGCAGCTGCTGGTGTTGCGCGGCCGTCACGAGGAAGCGCTCGCCGCGATGACCGAGTCCCTGTCGCTCATGCAGACGCTCGGCGCGACCGACGACTACGCGGACCTGCTGTGCCGTCGCGGCGACAGCCGCGCGTTGCGCGGCGACCTCGCGGGCGCGAAGGCCGACTACCAGCGGACCATCGAACTGGCCCACCGCACCGGGATGCCCGAGACGCGAGGCAGCGGTCATGTCGGCCTGTCCGGTGTCGCCCGCCGCTCCGGAGATCTGGCCGGCGCGCGGGCCCTCGCCGAGCAGGCGCTCGCTGAATGCACGGCGGACTCGTTCTCGGCCGCCATCGTGCGGGCCGCCGCGTCGATCGCGCTCGGCTGGATCGACGTGGCCGAACACCGCCCCGAGGATGCCCGGGGGCGGATGCGGCTCGGCGTCGAAACGGCGCACCGCTGGCACGACCACGGGTCACTGGCCACCGCGTTCGAGGGCGTCGCCGGGGTCTTCGCCGAGGAGGGCCGGTTCGCCGACGCCGCCGCCTTGCTCGGCGCGGCCGCCGCGGTGCGCGGGGCCGCCGTGCCCGGCCAGCACGATGTCGCGCAGGTCACCGCAGCCGCGGAGAAGGCGCTCGGACCGGACGGGTTCACCGCCGCGTACACCGCCGGTAAGCAGCTAGAACCGCATCGCCGCCTCGCGTTGGCCGGATTGTCCCCGGTTCAGTGAACGGGTACCACGCCGTCGGGGGGTACGCAGCGCCGCAGGAGAGCGCGTAGCCTTCCCTGCCGTGCGGAACGTAGTTGTGATCGGTGGGGGAATCGTCGGGCTGTCGGTCGCTTGGGAGCTGTCCCAGCGCGGCCAGGACGTGACGGTGCTCGAAAAGGAAGCTCGCTGGGCGGCGCACCAGACCGGGCACAACTCCAATGTCGTGCACGCCGGGCTCTACTACAAGCCCGGCTCGTTCAAGGCGCGGATGTCGGTTGGCGGCAACCGGTCCATTGTGGATTTCGCCAGGCAGTACGGGGTGCCCGTACAGGTGTGCGGCAAGCTCGTCGTGGCGACGCGCGAGGAGGAGATCCCCGCGCTGGACACGCTCGCCGAACGGGCCGAGGCCAACGGCGTGCCCGCCAAGCGGATCACCCCCGCGGAGGCCCGCGAGTACGAACCGGAGGTGTCCTGTGTCGCCGCGCTGCGCGTCGAGTCGACCGGGATCATCGACTTCCCCGCGGTGTGCGCGGCGCTCGTGCGACTGCTCGACGAGGCGGACGCGGACCTGCGGCTGAACACCCCCGCGCTGGGCATCCGCCCGGCTCGCGGCGGCGGCGTCGAGGTGGCCACCGGCTCCGAGGTGCTGCACGCGGACGCGCTGGTCAACTGCGCCGGCCTGCACGCCGACCGCGTCGCCGAAATGGCGGGCATCACACCGAGCGCGCGCATCGTGCCGTTCCGCGGCGAGTATTACGAGCTGAAGCCGGAGCGCCGCCACCTCGTGCGCGGCCTGATCTACCCGGTGCCGGACCCGACGCTGCCGTTCCTCGGCGTGCACCTGACCCGCATGCTGGACGGCAGCGTCCACGCGGGCCCCAACGCCGTGCTCGCGCTGCGCCGCGAGGGCTACCGCTGGGCGGACGTGTCGGTGAAGGATCTCGCCGACGTCGCCCGCTTCCCCGGCGCGTGGAAGCTCGCGCGCAAGTACGCGTACCCGACCGGTCTCGAAGAGGTGCTGCGGTCGTTCTCGAAGAAGCGGTTCGCCGCCAGCCTCGCGCAGCTCGTGCCCGCGGTGACCGAGGACGACATCGTGCGCCACGGTTCCGGTGTCCGGGCGCAGGCGCTGCGCCCGGACGGTTCATTGGTCGACGACTTCCTCATCGAGTCCACAAAGGACCAGGTGCACGTGCTCAACGCGCCGAGCCCGGCGGCGACGAGCGCGCTGGAGATCGCCAAGTACATCGCCGACCGGGTGACCGACTGAGCCGTCCTCGTCAGTCCGATGTAGACGGTTCAGGAAGGCAGATTCCCCGACACCATCGGGATTCCGGCCTTGATCGCGTCGCACGCCTTGGTCTTGTCGGCCAGCTGCCCGCTAACGATCTGGATCGAGGCGGTGTCCGAAACCGGGAGCCCGGCCGCGCAGATCACGCCGCCGGAATCGTTGAAGTTCGGGAACAGCGACCACTTCTTGCCGTTCACATCGATCTGCTCGGTCGGCGCGACCTCCATGCCGGGCCAGCGTTTCAACGGCACGTCCGGCCCGACCCAGACCTCGAACGGCTTCTGCCCGCCGTCTCCGTCGGTGTCCTTCCACAGGCAGTAGGTCACGTTCGGCGAGATGACCTTGGAACTGTCCAGTTCGCCGTTCGGCGCCATTTTCAGTTGCTGCGCCTGCTCCGGCTTCAGCAGCTGGCACGGATTGACCGACGCGAGCGGCCCGGTCGGCGCGGTGCCCTCCGGCGGCGTGCTGGGCGCGATCGACGGTGCGGGCTGCCCGCCCGGCAGATGCGCGGCGACCTGCGGGATGACCTTCTTCGTGCGCTCGCACGCCTGCGCGTCGTCCGGATAGGACACGCTCACGAAGGCGAACGACTTGGGCCCGAGCGTCGTGTACAGATCGCAGCTGCCGCCCATGAACCCGGCGTAGCGCGTCCACGCGAATCCGCCTAGCTGTACCGGGTCGGCCTTCTTGAGGGCGCCCTGGAGGTAGTCGTCGAGGCTCAGATCCACCGACCAGCCAACGGACATGACCACCGTGTGCTCGGTGTCCGTCGCGGTCCACAGGCACATCGCGGGCGCGCGCTGTTCCTTGCTCGCCTTCACCGCCCTGCCCTGCGGCTTGTAGCCAAGCCCGGCGAGCTGTTTCGCGTCGAGAAGCTGGCACGGCTCGACGACCGGCGTGACCGGCCCCTGCCCCGGCACCGGCGAAGCCACGCCGCTCACCTGCTGCGTGCACCCGGCGAGCAGCATCGCGACCGCCGCCAGGGCGACCGCCGCTTGTTTGAACCTCATCGGCTGTTTCCTCCTCCGCCGAGCACCCTACTGACCAGCGGGGTTCCGCACCTGCGGAACCGGAAGGAACAACCCGGCGATCACGGTTTCGGCACTGCTCGGCGCACGACGGCCGCGGACACCCCGGACGCCACCACGACCACCGCGGCAGCGGCGATCGCGATGGCCATCGTGGCGGCGCTCACCTGCGGCCGGAAGGGATGCGAGTTCGGCACCAGCAGCACCACGCCGGAGCCGATCACCGCGAGCAGCAGCCCGAACAGCCAGATCCGCAACGAGCCTTGGCGAAGCGTCGCGAGAAACTGAGTGTCCGCGGACTGAAACAGCGGGCGCCGATCCCGCCCACGGACCAGCATGACCCCGTTGACGACGAGGCAGAACGCCGCGCCGCCGATCGAGATCAGCCCGAACCGGAACGACGCGTGCGTCCCTTTTTCCGCGGCGAAGAGCAGCCAGCCCGCGACCGCGAGCGCGGCGAAAGCCAGCGCATAGTCCACTGTGGCCAGCACACCGGCCTTGCGCAGAGCGGGGATCAGGGCTCTGTCGGATTCCATCTGAGGTTGTCTCGCCTTCGCGAAGTTCAGCGCTTGACCGGCTCCAGCACCTCGAGCCCGCCGAGGAACGGCCGCAGCGCGACCGGCACCCGGACCGAACCGTCGGGCTGCTGGTGGTTCTCCACGATCGCGACGATCCAGCGCGTGGTCGCCAGCGTGCCGTTCAGCGTGGCGGCCGTCTGCGGTTTGCCGTTCTCGTCGCGGTAGCGGACCGACAGCCGCCGCGCCTGGAACGTGGTGCAGTTGGACGTCGAAGTCAGCTCGCGGTAGGTCTCCTGTGTCGGGACCCACGCCTCGCAGTCGAACTTGCGGTAGGCGGACGTGCCGAGGTCGCCGGTCGCGGTGTCGATGACCCGGTACGGGACCTCGATCGCGGCGAGCATGTCCTCTTCCCAGCCCAGCAGCCGTTCGTGCTCGGCCTCGGCGTCCTCCGGCTTGGCGAAGACGAACATCTCGACCTTGTCGAACTGGTGCACCCGGATGATGCCGCGGGTGTCCTTGCCGTACGACCCGGCCTCGCGGCGGTAGCACGACGACCAGCCCGCGTAGCGGCGCGGACCGGCGGCGAGGTCGAGGATCTCGTCCGAGTGGTAGCCCGCGAGCGGCACCTCCGACGTGCCAACGAGGTACAGGTCGTCGTCGCGCAGCCGGTACACCTCCGACGAGTGCGCGCCGAGGAAGCCGGTGCCGGCCATGATCTCCGGGCGGACCAGCGACGGCGTGATCATCGGCGTGAAGCCGTTCGCCGTCGCGCGTGCCACGGCCATGTTCAGCAGCGCGAGCTGCAGCTGCGCGCCGACGCCGGACAGGAAGTAGAACCGCGAGCCCGACACCTTCGCGCCGCGCTCCATGTCGAGCGCGCCGAGGCCTTCCATCAGGTCGAGGTGATCGCGCGGGGCGAAGTCGAACGACGGCACCTCGCCGACGGTCTTCAGCACGGCGAAGTCGTCCTCGCCGCCGATCGGCGCGTCCGGGTGCACCAGGTTCGGCAGGATCCGGAACAGCTTGTCGAACTCTTCGGACGCCTCGTTCTGCTCGACCTCCGCGGCCTTGACCTGCGCCGACAGGTCCTTGGCCCGGGCGAGCAAGGCGGGCTTGTCCTCGGCGGAGGCCTTCGGCACCTGCTTGGACACGGACTTCTGCTCGGCCCGCAGTTTGTCGGCGGTGGCGATCGCAGAGCGGCGGCGCGTGTCGAGGTCGAGCAGCTTGTCGACCACTCCCTCGTCCTCGCCACGGGCACGCTGCGACGCGCGCACGGCTTCCGGGTCTTCGCGCAGAGTCCTGGGGTCAATCACGGACAGAAGGGTAGTCGCAGGCCAGCCACGACTTCGACGCGGTTTCCCGTACACACTGTGCGGGGCACTGAAGACAACCCGACAGTCTGATCGTTGTCGCCCGTTTCCCGCGCTCCCCATACTCGCTAGAACCCGGAGCGGAGGGAACTCACATGACCGACGACCTGCTCGCGCGCCACCGCGCGGTGCTCCCGTCCTGGATGTCCCTGCTGTACGACGAGCCGATCGAAATCGTGCACGCGCAGGATCGCCGTCTGACCGATTCCGCCGGCCGCACCTACCTCGACTTCTTCGCGGGCGTGCTCACCAACGCCATGGGCTACGACGTCCCCGCGATCAGCGACGCCGTCCGCAAGCAACTGGACACCGGTGTCCTGCACACCTCGACGCTCTACCTGATCCGCTCGCAGGTCGAACTGGCCGAGCGGATCGCGGAACGCTCCGGCATCCCGGACGCCAAGGTGTTCTTCACCAACTCCGGCAGCGAGGCCAACGACACCGCGCTGATGCTCGCCACCCAGTACCGCCGCAGCAACCAGGTGCTGGCGATGCGGAACTCCTACCACGGCCGGTCGTTCGGCACGGTCGCGATCACTGGCAACCGCGGCTGGTCCGCGTCCTCGCTGAGCCCGATCAAGGTCAACTACGTCCACGGCGGCTACCGCTATCGCAGCCCCTTCCGCGACCTGCCCGACACCGCTTACATCGACGCCTGCGTCGCCGACCTGGTGGAACTCCTCGAGACCGCCACCGCGGGCGACGTCGCCTGCCTGATCGCGGAGCCGATCCAGGGCGTAGGCGGCTTCAGCTCCCCGCCGGACGGCCTGTTCAAGGCGATGAAGGAAGTCCTGGACGAGCACGGCATCCTGTTCATCTCCGACGAGGTCCAGACCGGCTGGGGCCGCACCGGCGACCACTACTGGGGCATCCAGGCGCACGACGTGGTCCCGGACATGATGACCTTCGCCAAGGGACTGGGAAACGGCCTGGCCGTAGGCGGTGTGGTCGCTCGCGGCGACGTCATGGACTGCTTCCAGGCGGAGTCCTTCTCTACCTTCGGCGGCAATCCAGTCTCCATGCAAGGCGCGCTGGCCGTCCTGGACTACATCGACGAGCACGACCTGCAAGCCAACTGCAAAGCCCGAGGCGACCAGTTGATGCGTGGCCTGCGCGCGGCGAACAGCCCCTTCGTCGGCGAAGTCCGCGGCAAGGGCTTGATGATCGGCGTAGAACTCGTCGAACCCGGCACCACGACGCCGAATACCGTTGCCGCCAAGCAAATGCTGGAAGAAACGAAAAAGCGCGGCCTGCTCATCGGAAAGGGCGGCCTGCACAAGAACGTCCTGCGCATCGGGCCGCCGATGACGCTGACTGAAGCCGAAGCCGCCGAGGGGCTGCAGATCCTGGTCGACTCGCTGGCCGCCCTGTCCTGACCCCTTGTGAGTGCCTATGCCGGTTCTAACCGGCGTAGGCACTCACAAGGTCAGCGGCGGACGAACCGCGCCACGTGCTCGGCGAGAACCTCCCCCGCGTCCTCCTGCAGAAAGTGCCCGGCCCCGGCCACCGTCGGGTGGTCCAGTCCAGTCGCCCCGCGCATCGACCGCTGCAGAATCGGCCCCATCGCCCCAGTAATCGGATCCCCGTCCGAAAACGCGCACAAGAACGGCACGTCCAGCTCAGTCAACGTCGCCCACGCCGCCCGGTTCGCCTCCGACGCCGGGTCATCCGGCCGAGTAGGCACCAATCCCGGCATCGCCCGCGGTCCAGCCTTGTACATCTCATTCGGGAACGGCGCGTCGTAAGCCGCCCGAATCTCTTCCGACAGCGGCGTCTGGCACCCGGCCTGCACGCACCGCCCGACGTCCAGAATCTGCGCGCCCTCCACGGCCTCCCGGAACTTGTGCCACACCGGAGGCATGTCCACATCCCCGGTAGGCAACCCGGTATTGGCCGCCACTACCCCGGCGAACCGCCCCGGGTGCTCGGCCACCAGGCGCAGCCCGATCAACCCGCCCCAGTCCTGCCCGACGACCGTGACCCCTTCGAGCCCGAGGACGTCGAACGAGAACCGGCGCATCCACTCCACGTGCCGTGCGTAGCTGTGGTCGACGATCTCCGCGGGCTTGTCCGACCGGCCGAACCCGACCAGGTCCGGGGCGATCGCCCGCAGCCCGGCGTCGGCCAGCACCGGAAGCATCTTCCGGTAGAGGAACGACCAGCTCGGCTCGCCGTGCAGCAGCAGGACGGGCGGGCCGTCCGCGGGCCCGGCCTCGACGTAGCCGACTCTGATCAGCCCGCCGTCCGGGTCGGACAGGTCGGTGTACTGAGGTTCGAAGGCGAAATCGGGCAGGTCCGCGAACCGGTCTTCCGGCGTCCTGAGGAGTCGCACGGGTCCCACGTTAGTGGGAACGGGACCGCGCGGCAGTGCGCGAACGCTACGAAATCGCTACCGCGACGACCAGCCCGAGCCCCAGGTGCGCCGCCGCGACGACGACGCTCGCCGGCGCGAACTTCTCGCTCTGGATCGTGGACCCGACGTCGATCCGGGTCGCCCACTCCAGCAGCCGCACCGCCAGCACCTGGACGATGACCCCGATCAGGCCGTAGACCAGCGAGGTGATGAGCCCGGCGGTCAGATCGCTCGCGGAGCTGTAGATCGCCACGACGACGATGAACGCCATCGACAGCAGCCCGGAGGCGGTCACGATCACCGCGTTCGGCAGCCCGCGGGTGACGAGCTTCGACAGCTTGCCCGGCGTGGTGAAGTCGATCGCGTAGAAACCGGCGAACATCAGCAGCAGGCCGACGATGCCGTACAGCAGGATCGCGCCGATACCGCGCACGAGGTCGGAACCGAACGTTGCGGGCAACGCGAGCGTCGAGGTCACGGGGTCTCCCTGGATGGCCAATTCAGCCAGTTGAATCGGACATCCAGGGTTGTATCACGACTCCGGGATCCGGTGCGGCACAAACGCCGCGCCGTCGTCGGTGACGAGTCCGCTGGTCTCCCGGATGCCGAGGCCAGCCGCGGAGTCGCCGACGATCCACGCACCGAGCGCGGGCCGGTACCCGTCGAACTCGGGCAGCGGGTCGAACGCCTGGTAGACGTAGCCTTCCGCGCCGTAGACGCCGTCCGTCTGCGTCTCGTACCCGGTGGCCACGATCTGCACGTTCGCGCCCTCGCGGCCGAGCTTGGGCTTGCGCACGTACTCGGTGAGCAGGCCGGGGTCGTCGGCGAACGCGGGCAGCAGGTTCGGATGCCCGGGGTAGTTCTCCCACAGCACGGCGAGCAGCGTCTTGTTCGACAGCAGCATCTTCCACAGCGGTTCGACCCACAGCGTGCGCGGCATGGTCTCCACCGCGAACTTGCCGAACTCCTCGTCGACCACCCATTCCCACGGGTACAGCTTCACCACCGTGGACATCTGCGCCTCGGCGAGATCGACGAACCGCTTGAGCACCGGGTCCCAGCCGATCTCCTCGATCGCGAGCCCGACCGTGTCGAGCCCGGCCTCGGCCGCGGTCTCTTGCAGGTACGCCGTGGTGACGTGGTCCTCGCCGCTCGGATCGGCTGCGGACCAGGTGAAATGCAGTTCGTTCGACGGCAGCTTGCCGCCGATCTCCTCCCAGCGTTCGACCAGCTTCTCGTGGATCGAGTTCCACTGGTCGTCCTCGGGGAAGACGTCGGTCTTCCAGTGCCACTGCAGCAGCGACGCCTCCAGCAGCGTGGTCGGCGTGTCCGCGTTGTACTCCAGCAGCTTGGCCGGCGATTTGCCGTCGTAGCGCAGGTCGAAGCGACCGTAGACGTGCGGGTCCTGGCGCTTCCACGACTCCGCGATGTGCGGCCACACCCACTCCGGGATGCCGAAGCGCTGGTACTGCTCGGTGGTCACGACGTTGTCGACGGCCTCCAGGCACATCGAATGCAGCAGTTCGACGTCCGCCTCGAGCGAGAGCACCTCGTCCATGTCGAAGACGTAGTGCACCGATTCGTCCCAGTACGGCCGGGGCTTGCCGGTGCCGTCGCGCGCCGGGGTGCCGTAGACCAGGCCCTGCTCTTCGACGATCCGCTGCCAGTCGCGGCGCGGTTCCCGCCGGTCCCGATACACCTATGAGCCTCCGCTCTTCCCGGTCCCGCCGAAGCTGCTGCCGCTCTTGCCGCTGATGCCGAACCCGCCGCGCTGGACGCTGGTACCCGACTTGGTCGTGACGTTGGTGTTGCCCGACGGCGCGGTGTAACTGCCGCCGGACACGTGCTGGCCGATGTTGCCGGTGCCGCCGTAGTTGTAGCGGTACTGGCTGTACCCGCCCCCCGGTAGCGGGATGATCCAGAACCCGCCGCTGTAGTGCCCGTGGTTGGCGACCGCGTAGTCCTCAGAGCAGTACTTGTCGTCCTGGATGACCCCGTCGGACGAGACGCAGGACGCGGTCATCTCGGAGGGCTTCGCGATCGTGTAGAACGTCGCGACGAGCCCGACGAGTCCGACGGTGACGCCGCTCCCGATCAGGATCTTGCGTTTCGTGGCCGCCTTCGCGTCGGCCGCCTCCCGTGCCGCGACGGCTGCCTGCCGTTCGCGTTCCTGGTCGGCGATGGCCTGCTTGCGGGCCCGTTGTTCGGCCACCGAGGGCTGCCGCGGCTGCGTGTTCGCGTCCTGGAAACGCATCGAACCCGGCTTCTTCGGCTCCTCGGGCGGCTGCACGCCGCTGTTGTCGTCCTGCGTCATGTGCGCTCCGTAATCCCCCAGCACTGCAAACCCCGCGTTCCACCCTAATCGACCCGGCACACGCGCGGTTCATGCGGCGCGGGCATCATAGGTATCGATGTCTCAACGCTCGGAGCGGTTCCCTTCGCGCATGCAGACCCTGACCACCCGCGTGGTGATGGCCGGGGTGTTCCTCGGCGCGGTCATCGCGCTGGCCCTGAGCGTCGCCTTCTCCTGGACCGACACGCTCGCCGGAGGCGCGGGCGGCGGCGAGGGCAAGCTCAGCGAGGCCGCCCAGCAGGCGTTCCACTCGCCGCCGGGCACCTGCCTGACCTGGAGTGCCAAGGACGCCTCCGACGCGCACCAGGTGCCGTGCACGCAGCCGCACCTGTTCGAGGTCACCACGGTGGTCGACATCGGCGCGAAGTACCCGCAGCAGGCTCCGTTCCCGAGCCTCGACCAGTGGCAGGACATCGCGCAGCAGCAGTGCAACGCCGACGTGCGGCCGTATCTCGGCCACCCGCTCGACCCGTACGGCAAGCTCACCACCAACCTGCTGCGGCCCACGTCGGCGCAGTGGTCGCAGGGCGATCGGCAGTTGCGCTGCGGCCTGCAGTTCGCCGGTCCCGGCGGAACGCTGCAGCCCACCACCGGCGCGGCGAAGACCCAGGACCAGTCGATGGTGTGGGCCCCGGGCACCTGCCTCGCGCTCGCGGGCAAGGGCGTCGGCGACCCGATCGACTGCGGCAAGCCGCACTCCTACGAGATCATCGCGACGCTCGACCTCGCCTCGCACTTCAAGGACGGCTACCCCAAGCTGGACGACCAGAAGACCTGGCTGGACACCGAGTGCAACAATGCCGCGAAGGAGTACACCGGCAGCGCCGACCTGTCGGCGAAGAAGCTCACGCTGGGCTGGGACTCGCGCGAGCAGGAGAGCTGGGACGCCGGGTCCACCAAGGTCAACTGCAAGGTCGCGGCCACGCTGCAGGACGGCAGCGGATTCCAGGCGGTCACCGGCAGTGTGAAGAGCGGGGCGGCGAATTCCTCCGGCCAGCAGCAGAGCCCGCCGCCGAGTTCCAGCTCCGGTTCCGGCGGAGGCAACTGAGCCGTGCCCGTCGAGATGAGTTTGGCGCGGTTCGAGGAACTCGTCTCCGACGCGCTCGACCAGGTGCCCGCGGAGTTCGCCGCGGCGATGGACAACGTCGTGGTGCTGGTCGAGGACTTCAACGAGGAAGCACCGGACATCCTCGGGCTCTATCACGGCATCGCGCTCACCGAGCGCACCAGTCACTACAGCGGGGCGCTGCCGGACCGGATCTCGATCTACCGCGAGCCGATCCTCGACATCTGCGACACCGAGGACGACGTCGTCGAGGAAGTGCTGATCACCGTGCTGCACGAACTCGGCCACCACTTCGGCATCGACGACGAGCGGCTGCACGAACTCGGCTGGGGCTGATTCCGGCGGAACTCCGACGGACCGTTGCTCTTCCCTGATCACCACTGCGCGGCGACCGCGGAAACCACCGAAGGTCACCAAAGCGTCACAGAACGCCGCCGCGCTCCCTAGACTGGCCTCACCAGGGCGTTTTCTTTCCTCGTGAGGTGGTTCGTGTCGCATCGGCAGACGGACGGCCGGCTTCGCTGGCTGCTCGCCTCGAGCGGCACGTCGAACCTCGCCGACGGCATCGCCAAGGTCGCTTTCCCGCTGCTGGCCACCACGCTGACCCGCGATCCGGTGGAAATCGCCGCGCTGTCGGCGGTGCAGTTCCTGCCGTGGCTGCTGTTCGCGATCCCGGCGGGCACGCTCGTCGACCGGATCGACCGCAAGAAGGCGATGATCGCGGCGAACGCGATGCGCGCGCTCGTGGTCGCCGTGGTCACCGCGCTGCTGGCCTTCGGCACGGTGGAGATCTGGACGATTTATGTCGCGTCGCTGCTCGTCGGCATCGCGGAGACGGTCGCGGAGAGCGCGGCGAACGTGCTGCCGCCCGCGCTGGTCGAGGCGGACCGGTTGGAGAGCGCCAACAGCAAGCTGCAGGCGTGCGAGATCGTCGGACAGACGTTCCTCGGCGGCCCGGTCGGCAGCGCCACCTTCGCGATGTTCGCGGTCTTCCCGTTCCTGCTCTCGTCGGTCGGGTTCGCGGTCGGCGCCGCGGTGCTGCTGGGCATGGCGGGCAGCTACCGGCCGCGGCAGGAAACCAAGTCGCACATCCGGGCGGATTTCGCGGACGGTTTCCGCTGGCTGCGCCGGCATTCTCTGCTGCTGCGGCTGCTCGCGATCGCCGGCCTGCTCAGCCTGATCAGCGAGCTGGCTCAGGCACAGCTTGTGCTCTACGCACTGGAAGACCTGCATTTGTCCGACGCCACCTTCGGCGCTTTCGCGTTCGTCGGCGGAGCTGGCGGCCTGCTCGGGGCCGGGCTGACACCGCGGCTGGTCCGGCGCATCGGACGGCGGGCGGTCCTGGTCGGCGGGGTGTTGTTCTGTGCACTTGGCTTCGGCGGAATGGGCCTCATCCGCCAGCCGGTCGTGTCCGCGGTGCTGTTCGGCGTGTTCGCGGCGGCGGTGGTGGCGGTGAACGTGGTGCTCGCGACCGCGCGCCACACGCTCGTGCCGGGCGAACTGCTCGGCCGCGTGCTCGGGGTCTGGCGCACCGTCGTCTGGGGCGCGATCCCGCTCGGCGCGCTGCTCGGCGGATTGCTCACCAAGCTGCTGGGTTCGGCTGGCGACACCTTCGCCGCGTCCGGCCTGCTGCTGCTGTTCGTGACCGGCTATGCACTGTTCGCGCTGCGCGGGCACCCGCTCGATGACAAAACGGCCTCGACCGGCGACGGAGTCCGTTCGCAGCAGTGATCCGGCGCGGTTTTGGTGCTGAAATAGCACCTCACCCCGGCCGCCCGGAGGTACGTGATGACCGCTCTCGACACTCCGCCGCTGCCGGACGACGACCGCGACACCGAGCTGGAATCACCGCCGCCCGCCTCCCGCCGGCCGCTCGTCATCGCCGCCGTCGCCGGATTCGTGCTCGGCGGATGCCTGCTCGGGTTGCTGTGGGGGCTGTCCGGCCAGCGCGCCGGAGCGAATGTCGACGCCGCGGCCGCCTGCGCCGCGTTCGCCCGCGCCGGGCACATCCCGGACACCACCGGCGGCGTCGACGCGGCGCAGTTCACCCGCATGTCCGACGACTCGGTGCACCGCGTCACCGGCGCGATGGAGCTGGCCAAGGCGGCAGCGACCTTCGACGGCAACTACCAGCCGCTGGCCAAAGCCCTCGACGCGGTGAACAAGATGGTGCTCAGCAGCCGCTTCGACAACCGCGACGGACAGGCCGCGGTCGTCCAGGTGGAACAACTCTGCGCGCGGGGCTGACCCCACGCGCAGAGCGTTCCGTCAGGCCTTGTGCACGGTCTTCACGCCGAGTTGCTTGCCCGGGATGTTCGTGCCCGCGCAGCCGAGGCCGTCGAGCGGCACGAACTTGGACGCGGTCTCCTGCGGCAGGTACACGCGCAGGCCCTTGACCGGCGTCGGCTTGCAGGCCGCCGGGTCGAAGTTGCGCACCTGGGCGAACTGCACGTCGGCCGCGGCGGTCTGGCCGGGAGCCAGCTTCACCGGCGCGCCCTTGGTGCCGTCGCGCTGCGCGGGCTGGCCGATCTGGGTGCCGTTCTCGCCGCCGACGTAGGACACGCCAGGGAAGCCCTGGATGGTGCACGGCTTGCCGCTGGTGTTCTTGATCAGCAGCGACCGGTACTCCGAGCCGGCGCCGGCGTCGCCGCCGCCAAGGGACAGGGACACATCGGCGGCCTTGCACAGGCCGTTGTCAGCGGGTGGTTTCTCGGCCGGTGCCGTGCCGCCGCTCGGGGCGGACGACGACGCGGAAGACGGAGCGGACGACGCGGCGGACGAAGCCGACGACATCGGGCTGCTCGACGGGGTGTCCGAACTCGCCGGGCCGCTCGCGGCGGGTGCGCCCTGGCCGCACGCGGAAAGCAGCAGCGCCCCCGACGCGCCCACTGCGGACAGGAAGACCAGGGAAATCCACGGTTTCTTCGTGTTTGCCATCTCACTCGCCTCGCTGTGCTGGTGAACGCCTAACTGGGTGAAACCTTCATCCGGAGGACGTGCCAGGTCCGGACGGGGTTGCTCCGCATCCGGTGAGTTCCCCACCGGACCCGGCTTCACGCAGCGTTTCCCCGCACGAGTGACCAACCGCTCACGAAAGGCGGGTATCGACCCAGCGGAGGCACTCCCATCCGTGGTCCCTGGCTACCAGTTCGACGAACTTCGTGTTCGGGATCAAGGCCTCGTTCGCCAGTTCGGCGGGCACGTTCGAGGCCAGCCATTCTCCGGCGAGCCGGATCGCGCCGCCGTGGCTGACCAGCACGACCGCTCCGTCCGGCGAGGTTTCCTCGTGCTTGGCGCGCAGTTCGTTCGCCGCGCCGAGCATCCGGTCGCGCACCTGCGTACCGGTCTCGCCGCCGGGGATCGGGACCTCGAGGTCGCCTTCGGTCCAGGCCTTCACCACGCGCAGGTAGACGCCGATCGAGTCCATGTCGGTGTTGCCCTCAAGATCGCCGGCGTCGACCTCCTTGACGCCCTCGATCACCTGCACGTCGAACCCGAACGCCTCGGCCAGCGGGGCCGCGGTCTGCTGCGCACGCACCGCTTCCGACGCGTACACCGCCACGATCGGCTCGGCCTTCAGCTGTTCGGCGAGCGCCGCGGCCTGCTCGCGGCCCAGTTCGGTGAGCGGCGGACCGGGCAACGCGGTGTCCAGCGCGCGGCGGACGTTGCCTTCGGTTTGCCCGTGCCGGACCAGCAGCAGCCTCACGCGCCCTCTCCCTTCAAAACCGCGTCGACCCACGCCTGCGCGTCGAGGAAATCCTGGTTCCCCGCGCCCTCCTCGATGGTGGCCGCGACCTCGTCCGCTCGCGGGTGCGAACCGAGAAAGCGCAGGTGACAGCGGCGGCGCAGAGCGGTCATCGCGTCGATGATCCGGGGTTCGGCGACATGGCCCTCGAAGTCGATGAAGAACCGGTATTCGCCGAAGTTGCTGCGGGTCGGCCGGGCGTCGATCCGGGTCAGGTTGATCCCGCGGCCGGCCAGTTCGACCAGCAGATCGGACAGCGTCCCGGTGCGGTTGACCGCGGCCGCGACGATCGACGTGCGGTCGGCGCCGGTGGGTGCGGGCAGTTCGCCGGGGCGGCGCACCATCAGGAACCGGGTCTGCGCGTCGCGGACGTCGGCGACGCCGGTCGCCAGTTCCTCCAGCGGATAGTGCTCGATCGCGACCGGCGCGGACACTGCCGCGTCGAAATCGCCCTCGACCACGCCGACCGCCGCCGCCGCGGTGGACGACGAGGCGACCGGGGTCGCGTCCGGCAGGTTCGTCTCCAGCCATTCACGCACCTGCGCGAGCGCGTGCGGATGGCTCGCGACGGTGCGGATTTCACCGCTGCCCGGCCGTTTGAGCACGCTGAAGTGGATGGGCAGGATCGTCTCGGCCGTGGCGACGAGCGGGTCCCCGTCGCTGAGCCCGTCGAGCGTCGTGGGCACCACGCCCTCGACGGAGTTCTCGATGGGCACGCACGCGGCGTCCGCGGCTCCGTCGCGGACGGCTTGCAGCGCCAGCCGGACGGTCTCGTAGGGGGTCAGGTCCTCGCCCGGCGCGAGCGCGCGGGCGGCCTGCTCGGTGAACGTGCCCTGAGGGCCGAAATACGCGATCCGCAACACGAAGGTCAGGCTAGCGACCACGGGCGTGGCGCTTTTCACTCGGACAGCCGGTGGCTAAACCGGTTACGCCGGGTGGCGTTTTTTGCCATGCTGGAACGGTGACCGCCGACTCAGGCACACACGCCGGGCACGGGGAAGCCGGTTTGCCGGGTTCCCCCCGAACGCCGGAATTGGTGCTGTGCGCCGTCGATGAACCGCTGGCCGCGGCGTGGACCTCCGCCGTGGCGGGCTTCGGCGGCTCCGTCCGGGTGCACCGCGGTTCGGTGCTCGACATCTCCGCCCAGGCGGTCGTCAGCCCGGCCAACTCCTACGGCTGGATGCGCGGCGGGATCGACGCCGTGTACGCGCGGGCGTTCCCCGGCATCGAGCAAAACGTGCGCAGCGCGGTCCTGGCTTCTTACGGCGGTGAGCTGCCGATCGGCGAGTCGGTGATCGTCCCGACCGGCGAATCCGAACCGGCGTGGCTGATCAGCGCGCCGACCATGCGCGAGCCCGGCGAACGGCTGCCCGCCGACACCGTCCACCCGTATCTCGCGGCGCGCGCGGTGTTCCTGCAATGGCAGCGCGGACAGCTCGATTCCGGTCCGGTCGCCTCAGCCGTGCGGACGATCGCGATGCCAGGGCTCGGCACCGGCGTCGGCGGCGTGGCCCCGGCCACGTGCGCTCGGCAGGTCGCCGCCGCGTGGCAGGAAGTTTTCGGGGCCAACGGTCACCTTCGGTGATCGAATACCTGCCCCGGTCCGGGGTGCGTGCATCACATCACAGCGCGTTCACGCGCGGTAAGCCCTACCGTTGATACGGCGTTACGGAAGTAGCGCAGACGGAGCCAGCGCAGGCGACGGCCGAGGAGTGTGCGATGCCCCCACGGGTCCGTGAACTCAGCCCCTATGTAGAGCTGCATCGGGAACAGTGGCGGGAGCTGCGCAGCTCCACTCCGCTGCCGCTGACCGCCGACGAGCTGGTCCGGCTCCGCGGGCTCGGGGAGCAAATCGATCTCGCCGAGGTCGCCGACGTGTACCTGCCGCTTTCGCGGCTGATCAACCTCCAGGTGAAGGCCCGGCAACAGCTGTACGAGGCCACCACGACATTCCTCGGCGAGGACTGCCGCAACACCAAAGCCCCGTTCGTGATCGGCATCGCGGGCAGTGTCGCGGTCGGCAAATCGACCACCGCCCGGATCCTGCGCACCCTGCTCGCCCGCTGGCCCGACCACCCGCGCGTCGACCTCGTGACGACCGACGGGTTCCTCTACTCGCGTGCCGAGCTGACCCGGCGCGGGATCATGCACCGCAAGGGTTTCCCGGAAAGCTACGACCGGCGCGCGCTGCTGCGGTTCGTCACCGAGGTGAAGTCCGGGGCCGAACGGGCGGCCGCGCCGGTGTACTCGCACCTGGCCTACGACATCCTCCCGGACCAGGAACAGGTCGTGGAGCGGCCGGACATCCTCATCATCGAGGGGCTGAACGTCCTGCAGCCCGGCCCGAGCCTGACCGTCTCGGATCTGTTCGACTTCTCGATTTACGTCGACGCGCACATCGACGACATCGAACACTGGTACGTCGAGCGATTCCTGAAACTGCGGCACACCGCGTTCGCCGACCCCGCCTCGCACTTCCACCACTTCGCCGGCCTGCCCGACAACGAGGCCCGCGAAGAAGCGCGGCACCTGTGGCGCACCATCAACGAGCCGAATCTGATGGAGAACATCAAGCCGACTCGTCCACGTGCGACTCTCGTGCTCCGCAAGGACGCCGACCACGCCATCAACCGCGTTCGACTGCGGAAGCTCTGATTTCACCCACACGCGCCTCACTGGTCTCCTTCTGCACAAGGCCCGGGTAATTGACCGATCGGCTGGCGTCTTCGTAACCACTTGGCCGATACCAGCTCCCGGGTCCGCAAGCGACCCTGAAAGCAGCAGGATGTCGCACTTGACCTGCGAAGGAGGCCACGATGTTGACTATCGTCCTGACCTGGGTCGGCGCGGTATTGGGATTGACGCTGCTGGTCGCGATGGCCGCGGGGGCGTTCGTCGTCGACTTCGACGACGCGCTGCGCGAACGGCGCGTGAAGGCACGGAGCACGGCGGAGCCGACCAGCTGAGGCCTGAGCTTCGGGTCCAGGCAAGATGTGCGGCATGAGTCCGGTGAGCCGCGCGCGCAAGAAGAGTTCCCTACCCACCGCCCCCAGCGTCAACGGTCTGTTCAAGGACGTGCTGCGGGACTTCTCCGCGGTCGCGGCCGAGCCCGGTCCGTTCGACATCGACCTGCTGGGTTCCGAGGTCGTCGGGCAGTGGCGGGACGTCGTCGTGGAGGACGAACCGGAAAGCCAGCTCGGACTTGAGCTGATCGCGTTCGCACAGCGCAAGATCACGCCCGGCGCGGCGGCACTGCTGGCCGCGCTTAAGGTGCTGGCGGAGTCCGAAGAGGAGCGTTCGGCGGCGGCCGAGGCGCTCGACGTCGTGCTCGGCCGGGGCATCCCGGAGCCGGAGTGGGCGGCCGAGGTCGGGCAGGTCAGCGTCGGCGAATGCTGGCGCACCGGGGACGTCTACGGCGACGAGTCGTCGTTGCTGTGCGTCTTTTCCCGCGGCGACCACTCGCTCGGCCTGCTCGCGCTGCTGGACTTCACCGAGGACGGCCGGGTGCGCGACCTCGTGGTCATCGAGGAGCCGCACGAGGTGCTCGCCGAAATGCGCTCGCAGGTCGAGGAAGACGGCGAACTGGTCGTACTGGAGAAAATCGAGCCCGCCGACGCGCACCGGCTGCTGGTGTCCGGGATCGCCGCCACGGACGCGCTGGACGAGCCGGACGTCGGCGAGGACTACCCGCGGTTCCACGCGATCGCGTTGACCTGGGCGCGTTCGCTCCCGGAGCCGTCCGAGATTCCGCCGGTCGCCGAATGGACCGCCGCGCAGCGCGAAGAAGCGGTCGCCCAGTTCCTCGCCGACACGAACCTGCCGGACGCCGACGCCGCCCGCGAAATCGCCAACCTGCTGGTGGATCACGGCTGCCGCACCGAACCGGCGAACCCGCTGCGCGTCGGCCCGGAAAAGCTCGCGCGGTTCCTGGAATCCTTGCTGGACGGCGAATACGAGCTGGAGGACGAGGACGCCGTCGCACCGGTCGTGCTGTCCTGGGCGGGCTGGGCCGCGGCTCGCGCCGGACTGTCCGAGGTCGCCACGGCCGCGTTGGTGGAGGAAGTCACCGAGTATCTCGGCGAGTACCTCTCGGACGACGACGAGGAAGAGGACTTCAGCGACTACCTCGACGGCACCGAATCCGCCGACGAGGCGCTGGAAGTGGTGGCCCGCCGCCGGTTCGCGGTGCCCGAGCTGTCCACGGTGATCGGTGACGAGGAACTGACCGACCTCGACCCCGGCGACCCGGAACAGCGCAGGCTGCTGGTGATCGGCGCGCACCCGGAGTACCACGAATCGCTGGCCGCGGAAGAATTCGACGGCGCGGACGGCCTCCGGCTCGCCCTCGAGACGTCCATTGTGGACCAGCTGTGGGACGACGAGCCCGCCGAAGTGTGGACCGCCGCGCAGAACCTGCTGCGGCAGGATCTTTCCCGCACTGACGTCCTCGACCGGCTGGTGACCGTCCTCGAAGGACAGCTGACCGAAACCGAGGAAGAAGACCAGCTCGACTACGACCTCGACGCCTACCGCGCCGCCTTGGCCGAGCTCTAGCCCTTCGGAAGCGCGATCCGGGCCGACCGGATCTCCGCGAGCAACCGGGTTTTGCGGCGGTGGACGTTCACCAGCTCGGCGACGTAGCCGGTGAACTCCTCCGCCGTGCCCGCTTGTTTGTGGAGCGCGCGCAGTTTTTTGAGGCACTGCGCCGCTTCCCGGTACGCGCCTGCTTCTTTTTGCGCGATCAGCTGCTCGATCCGTTCGCGGTATTCCGGAATGGACTCTTCTTCTTTTGGCGGTGCCTCTGCTTGCGGCGCTTCCTTCCGCTGCGGTTTCTCCGCCCGCGGTTTCTCCGCCCGCTGCGGAGTCAGCACCCGCGCCGCGTACGCGATCGCCTCGCTGTGCCGCCCGGCCGCCCGCAGCACCCGGACGATCTTGAGACTGACGTCCACCCGCGGCGGTTTGGCCGCGAGAATGGCGACCAGCCCGTCCACGTCCCCGCTCGCCTCGGCGATTTCCTCCTGCAGCCGCTGCGCGATCTCGACCTTTTCGGGCTGCTTGCCGCGCAACACTTCGTCCACAATGGACTTCATCCGCGCGAGCCCGGCGTCCCCGAGCGCCGCCGCGAAATCAGCCACCGCGACCGCGCGCCCGCTGAACGCCGCTTCCAGCACCCAGTCCGCGAGCAGCTCCGGATCCGGCGGCCGAGCCGCACAAGCCCGCGCGTACAACGCGACCGCCTGGTCAAGCCGCACTTCGAGGTCCGCCGCGAGCGCACCGTGCTGCTCGAGCATGCCCACGATGTCGTCCACCGCCCGCCGGGCGAGCGGCGCGAGATCAGCGCGGCTGCCGGAGTCGAGCAGCCGCCGCACGGTATCGAGAACCGCGCCGATTTTGGCGGTGTACTCGACCGGGTCGGGGACGCTCACGCGAACAGTCTGCCGTATGGCCCGTAACCGGCGTGTGGGCCAACGGCGTACTCTTTTCGGCCCAACCCGGACACCCCAGGTGAGCACCGCGCGTGATAATCAGGTCCAGTGACCCTAGACGACCTCACCCAGCGCCTCCGCGACTTCGCCGCCGCCCGGGACTGGGAACCGTTCCACACCCCGAAAAACCTGACAATGGCCCTGTCCGGCGAAGTAGGCGAGCTGATCGCCCTGTTCCAGTGGCTGACCCCGGAGGAGGCCGCGGACTGGCGCGCGGACCCGGCCCAGGAGTTCAACGTCCAGGACGAAATCGCCGACGTCATGCTGTACCTGGTCCGGCTCGCGGACGTACTGGGGATCGACCTGCTGGAAGCAGCGAACGCGAAGGTGGACCGGAACGAGAAGAGGTTCCCTCCGCTAGCCCGCTGACCTCGCCGCCGCCTGCTTCGTCTCGTCGAGGTACCAGCCGCCGACCAGCGCACCGACCGCGAGAACGGCCAGCACGATCCCCGGCCCCAGCCCGCTGCCGCCGAACATCGCGGCCACCGTGATGACCATGAGGACCAGTCCGAGTCCCATCAGCACTCGCCCGATCAGCCGGTCCCGGCTCGACGGCACCTTCTGGTGCCTCGGCTGCGGGGCCGGAACGAATCCCCACAGCACCACGGCCTCGTCCAGCCGCACAACGTGCGCACCGAGTTCGAGCGCCCGGGAAAGCCGCGGTTCGGACTCGCGCACGCCCGAGTCGTACACCAGATGCGTGACCGAGCCCGTCAGGTTCTTCGCGAGCTGGAACCCTTCCGACAGCACCCGCGCGCGCAACTGGTCCGCGTCCGCCGTCGTACCGAGCACCAGTACCCGCGTCGGCTTGTCGCCGGTAGCGGTGACCTTGAGGTCCACCACCACTTGCAGCGCCCCGAGCGCGTCCGCGACCTGACGCAGTTCGCGGTACTCGGCGGAGGTCACCACCCCGTCGGCCTCCGCGACCCGGCGCAGTTCGGCGACGAAGCCGGTGTGGATCCGCTGCACCTCCGCCGCTGCCATCCCGGCTTCGGCCGCGAGGTCGGCGAGCGCCCAGACCTCCTCGTCGGTCAGGAATTGGTCGCCGACCGCTTCGGCGAGCAGGTCGAGATAAGCCTGCGCGACCGGCCCGTCGTCTGCCGCGGAAACCCGGTCCACCGCCTCGGCCATCCAGCCCTTCTCCGCACCGGCCGCCGACCGGCGCAGGGCTGCCGCTTGGGACGCGTACCGCGGCAGCTCCGGAAAACGCACCGGCTGCGCGAACCGCAGCCCGTGCGTACCGACGAGCGCGATCATCGCCTGCGCGCACGCCCGGGCGGCCGGCTCGGCGAGGTAACCAGGGAAGTCCTCGATGCCGAAGGCGCGGGCGATGGTGGCGAGACGGTAGTTGGGCAGCGGCAACACCGCCTGCGCGGTGTCCTTGAGCGAGATCCCCGGCAGCCGGGGCACGCGGACGCCTAACTGGCTGATCTCGGTGAGGAGCCCTTCCACCGAGGCCAGGTCGGGTGCCACGACGACCGCGCCCCGGCACAGATCGAATACCGGGCTGAGGATGTCGCCCAAGCCCGGCGCGTCAGCCAGTTCCGCCGCGGTGATGCGGTGCGGGTTGCGCCGGCTCGCGTCCGCGGCGACGACCGTCGCGAACTCGCCGAGGAACGTTCCGTCCCCGCGGAACCGGATCGCGGCGACCTCCAGGACGCGACCGCGGTGCAGTCCGGTCGTCTTCACGTCGAGCGCGGTGAATTCCGTGCCGCTCGCGGGCACCTGCCCGGTCGAGGACAGGGACAGTCGTTCGATCAGCTCGGCCATCGTGGATGCGCTTTCTCCTGGACAGTTCCCCTGACCATCGCGAGAAGCTGCCGAATCGTCACACCCGGAACGGGAAACGCCGCCTTCGTGACGGATCCGTGACTTCTTCTTAGTCTTGCTGCCCTGTTGCGTAACACTTGCCGCCGCTTTTGCGAACACCATTCGGCACCCGCCTCAGGAAGAGGAATTCCGAATGCATCCCACGCCCGCGCCGCCGTCGCGTCCCAAGCTGAAACTGCCGACCTGGCTGACGGTCGTCCTCAGCGTCTTCGCGGTTCTCTTCATTCTGGGCGCGGTTTTCGGAAAGCCGGCACCGACGCCGGAGCCGGTCGCCGCACCGGTCACCCCGCCGCCGGCAACGACTTCGGCGACCACATCAGTCACGCCGGCACCGGTGACTTACACCGTGGACAAAATCACCGATGCCGCCAACGTCGAACTGATCGGTTCCGACGGCAGCCATCGCACCGTGCACATCCTCGGTCTCGAAGTGGCGACCGGAAACAACTGCTACGCAACTGAAACGACAGCATGGGCGAACAACAAGCTCGCCAGCGCGGCGGTGAAGATCACCACGGACACCGCCGACGGCGTCGCATTGGCCTTGAGCGACGGCACCGACTACGCGACCGCGGCGCTCTCCGCCGGATACGCGCGGCTTTCCGGCAGCGTCATCTCCGATTCGCTGCGCAACGCGGCGAACGCGGCCCAGCAAGCTGCGACGGGATTGTGGGCGGAACCCTGCAAAGGCGTGATCACCGCGCCGACGCCGGTGCCCACCCCGACTCCGACGCCGACTCCGCCGAAGGAAGCGCCCGCTCCGCCGCCCGACCCGCGCACGGCGGAACAAGCCGCGCCCCCGCCGGTTGAGGACGCGCCGGAACCTGAGCAGCCGAGCAGTGCGTATTACAAAAACTGTGCGGCCGCGAAAGCCGCTGGCGTCACGCCGCTGCACCGCGGCGACCCGGGCTACCGACCCGGGCTGGACCGCGACGGCGACGGAATCGCCTGCGAGCGGTAACTCCTGGTGTCGTGCGGCACCACCGGCAGACGAACCGCCCCACGGCCCGTAACCTGGAGATATGCCGATCCAGGTGCTGCTAGTAGACGACCACGAACTCGTCCGGCGGGGCCTGCGCGACCTGCTCAGCGACGAGGCCGACCTGGAAGTGGTCGCCGAGGCCGGGAGCGTCGAGGAGGCACTCGCGGTGGCGATGCACGTCGAGCCGGACGTCGCGGTCGTCGATGTCCGGCTCGGGGACGGCGACGGCATCACGCTCTGCCGCGAACTGCGGTCCAAGCCGAATCCGCCTGCCTGCCTCATGCTCACCGCGTTCGACGACGAGGAAGCCATGGTCGGCGCGATCATGGCGGGTGCTTCGGGTTATCTGCTCAAGCAGGTTCGCGGCCAGGACGTGGTGAACGCGGTCCGCGAGGTCGCCGCCGGCCGGTCGCTGCTCGACCCGGTCAGCACCGCTCGCGTGCTCGACAAACTGCGCCATCCGCCGACCGACGAACTGGCCGCCCTCACCGACCGCGAGCGCGACGTCCTGGAGCTGATCGGACAGGGGCTGTCGAACCGCGAGATAGCCGAACGTCTTTTCCTCGCCGAGAAAACGGTGAAGAACTACGTGACGTCCGTGCTCGCGAAGCTCGGCATGCAGCGCCGCACCCAGGCCGCGGCGTGGATCGCCCGGCGCGGCAAGTGAATCAGCTGCCCGCGACAGCCCGACCGTAGCGTTCGGACAGCAGCTGCAGCCGCGGGATCAGCTCCGGCGGCGATTCGACGGTGAAGTCCATCATCAGCATTCCAATGTAGACAGCCACGGTGTCCAAACTGTCCGCGCCGGTGACGAGCACGCACTGGTGCTCGTCGATGGGTTCGACGACGCCGACCGTCGGGTTGATCCGCGCCAGCACCTGGTCCGCCGGAGCGTCGATGCGCAGCCGCGCGTGCACGATCCACCCGCTCGCCGCGATCGTGCGCATCGCGAAAGCGGTGTAATCCCCGCCAGGCAACGGATTCGGCTCGAACCGCCGGCGGGTCGCCATCCGCGGCTGCATCAGGTCGACGCGGTAGGTCGCCCAACTGCCGTCCTGCGGGTCGCGAGCGACCAGGTACCACCGCCGTTGCCAGCTGAGCAACCGATACGGCTCGACCAGCCGCAGCTCGTCCGCGTAGTCGAAGCGGAGCCATTCGACGTGCCGGATCGCCCGCGCGACCTCCTGCAGCACGGCACCGTCGACCTCCGGATCGGGCGCGTCGGTGCCGGTGTTCTCCGGACCGCGGTCGATCGTCGAGCGGAGAGCGTCGACCGTCGGACGCAGCCTCGACGGCAGGACCTGTTCGAGCTTCGCGAGCGCCCGTGTGCCGGCCTCCTCGATCCCGGAGATGCCCGCCGCGGCCCGCAGCCCGACGGTGACCGCCACCGCCTCCTCGTCGTCCAGCAGGAGCGGCGGCAGCTTCCCGCCCGAACCCAGCCGGTAGCCGCCTACGTTCCCGCGCGTCGCCTCGACGGGATAGCCCAGGTCACGCAGCCGTTCGACGTCGTTCCGGATCGTGCGGGCCGAGACGCCAAGGCGCTCCGACAGTTCCCTGCCGCTCCGCCCAGCGGCGGTCTGCAAGAGAGCGAGCAGCGCCAGCAACCGCGCCGTCGGATCGGCCATCGAAACTCCTTATTCTATTAGGAACTTATCCTACCTAATAGCCTCCTAGTGTTCTTCTCATGACGAACGCGACCGCTTCCCTCGCCCTCCGCCCCTTCACCCTCGAGATCACCGACGCCGAACTCGCGGACCTGCACGACCGCCTCGCCCGCACCCGCCTGCCGCAGCCGTCGCCGACCGACGACTGGGACGCCGGCACCCCGAACGCCTACCTGCGGACGGCGCTCGAAGCGTGGCGGGCCTTCGACTGGCGCGCCGCCGAAGCGCGGATCAACTCCGTCCCGCACTTCACCACCGAGATCGACGGCCAGACGTTCCACTTCATCCACGTCCGCTCCGCCCACCCCGGTGCGACGCCGCTGCTGCTCGCACACACCTATCCCGGTTCGTCGGTCGATTACCTGGACCTGATCGACCGCCTCGTCGACCCGGTCGCACACGGCGGCCGCGCCGAGGACGCCTTCGACGTCGTCGTCCCCGACGCGCCCGGCTACGGCTTCTCCCAGCCCGTCGCGGAAGCGGGCTGGACAGTCGCCCGCGTCGCCGCCGCATACGACCGCCTGATGCGCGGCCTCGGGTACGAGAGCTACGGAATCCACGGCTCGGACAACGGCGCGATGGTCGCCAGGGAACTAGGCCTGCTGAACCCGGACGGTTTCCTCGGCCTGCACGTCCTGCAGCTGTTCTCGTTCCCGTCCGGCGACCCGGCGGAGTTCGAACGCCTCGAACCGGCCGACTACGCCGGCCTCGAACACATGCAATGGTTTCAATCAGTCGGTGGCTACAACACGATGAACGCCTCGCGCCCCCAGACGGTTTCCGTTGGCCTCAGTGACTCCCCGATCGGATTACTCGCCTACAGCGAGCTGTTCAACTCCTTCGGCAACGGAACCTCGCTCGTACCACTGGAAACGATCCTGCTGGAGGTGAGCGTGAACTGGTTCGCCAACGCCGCTTCCGGGATGAGCCGCAGCTACCTGGAGAACGCCCGCGCACAGGCCGAGCCGCGGATGAGCGACGCGCGCACCGGGGTCGCGGTGTTCAAGGACGACTTCCAGACCATCAAGACCTTCGCCGAACGCGACAACACCAACATCGTGCACTGGAACCGCTTCGAGGAAGGCGGTCACTTCGCGGCGATGGAACGCCCGGGCCTCCTCGCCGCCGATATTCGCGCTTTCTTCGCTAACCGCGACTGACCCCTGCTGATTTCGTGCCCGAACCCCGCCCGCGTTGCTGCGGACGGGGTTCTCGGCGTCCAAGACAGAGCTGTGGGTAGCCGACTTCCGCAGATTGGTTCACCCAATTGAGTGCCGAATGGATGTTCGATTCTTCGCTACCATGGGGAACGGCTCGGTGGCAGGGCGAGAGAATTCGAGGAAGGAGCGTGTTCGATGACTCGTGAAGGCTGAATCTCTTGGTGCGCGGTGTGTTCACAGCGGTGGGTTCACAGCGGCGCGAGGTTGATACAGCGTGTTTGCTGCGAGCGATTCAGGACGACGCAGACGCAGTACGTCCACTGCGATCCGAGGCGGCGGATTCGCGACGACGGTGCGAGGCAACTGGTTCGAGGTGGCTAGTTCGAGGTGGCTAGTTCGAGGTGACTCGAAATGGCAGTAGGCGGACGTGGCGATTCCGCACAGCACTAGGTCGCACGGCACTAGGTCGCCGCAACGCGGGGTCGACGACACAGTGCAGCGCCACACAGTGCAGAGCCGCGCCATGCTGCCCGGCTGACGCAACGAGTCCAAGACAACGGCAACTCGGTGCGACGTGGTTACCGCGACGTGCGCGCGCGGCGCGGTAACTGCCACTGCCGGGCTCAGGCAGGGCGAGTATTTCCTTGCAGCCACGGCAACGCACCCGCCGTGCAGGCCCCGGCAAGGCGGCTGTCCGGCCAGCCACGGCAACGCATCTGCCTTGTCGACCATGACAATGCTCCGGTGTTGCCGACCACGGCAACGCTCCTGCCTCGCCGATCATGGCAACGCACCTGCCTGGCAGGTCCTGGCAACGCGCACGTCCCGCAGGCCGTGGCAACGCACCTGCCTCGCCAGCCACAGCAACGCGACTGTCGTGCCGACCTTGGCAAGGCGACTGCGTTCGCCGACCACCGCAACGCGGCTACTGCGGCACGCAGTGTGGACTGTCGCGGCGCGATGGCGGACGTATGCGTGAGTGCCTGCGAGGTGGGTCTGCGCGCCGCAACTTCGGCGTCGTGGCCTCACTGGCTTGCCATCGATCGCTGCGCCGCAATCACCCGCGGTGCCAACCGTCGCAGCGCAACCGCTGAAACCCTTGCCCAGCAACACAACCACCGAACACTGTCGCCGAAGCTCATGCGGGCGTTCAGGACCGCGATCAGCCGTGCCGTTCCTGCCGCAGGGTTCAGCTCGGCGACCGCGCCTCACTCAAGCGGCAGGTCAAACGCGACCAACGTCCCCAAACTCGGCGAAGAATTGAGGAAAAACCGGCCACCAGCAGCATCAGCACGTTCGGCGAGATGCCGAAGCCCCCGGGTCGCGACCCCTTGCGGAACCCCGGAGCCGTTGTCGCGCACGCGAAGCTTCACTCCCTCGGAGTCGCGGGTCAGCGTCACGCGGGTTTCGCTCGCACCGGAGTGACGGACCACATTGGACAGTGCCTCGCGCAGTGCGGCACGGATGTGGTCGGCCCGTTCGGCCGGGATGTCGGCGAACTCGCCGGACAGCTCCAGGGTCGGCGGATACCCGAGCAGTTCGCCGGCGATGCGCACTTCGCCGCGCGCGGATTCGGCGAGGTCGGTCGGGCTGCCGGGGTCGTGGCGCGGCTCGGGCGAGCGCAGCGCGCGTACGGTGCCGCGGATTTCCTCGATGGTCTGGTCCAGCTGGTCGATCGCGTCGGACAGCCGGGCCCCGTCGGCCTGTGCGAAGCGTTTCCGCATGTTGCGGCGGACCCGGTCCAACTGCATGCCGGTGCCGTAAAGCCGTTGGACGATCACATCGTGCAGCTCGCGGGCGATGCGTTCGCGCTCTTGGTAGAGGGTCACGCGATGCCGCGCGTTCGCACCCTCCGCCAGCGCGAGCACCACCCCGGCCTGCGCCGCGAACGCCGCGAGCATCTCGACCGTGCCCGCGGAAAACGGCTCGCGACCTTGCCTTCGGTACACCGTGAGCGCGCCGAGCACTCGTCCGCCGGAGCCGAACGGCGCGGCCGCGAAGGGTCCGTATCCGCGCAGTTCGTCCGGCACATACGGTGCTGTGCGCGGGTCGACGATGAAGTCCTCCGCCGCGATCGGCTCGCTGCCGCGCGCGACCTGGCCTGCTGCGGAATCCGTCCCGAGCGTCAGCCCGCGCAATTCCCCGACCGGCCCGCCGTCGACGTCGCCCGTCGGCGCCTCGGCGAGAAAGCCGTCGACTCCATACGCCGCCTCGACCACGACACGCCCGTCATCAGCACTGACCATCGCCAGGCCAAGGTCGGCGTCCGCCAACTCGACGGCCCTGGCCACGACTGTTTCCAGCACCCCCTCCGGGTCGTCCCCGGACAGCGCGGTGCTGGTGATCTCCGTGGCCGCGGATAGGGCACGCGCGGCGAGTGTCGGGTCCATGAGCAACTCCGACCTTAGCGCGGAGCCCTGCCCCAGACCCGAAATCGTGACCGTCACCAACAACCCTCCGTCACGCCGCCACCCGCGGCGACGCCCGCCGCACGACGCGTCCGTCCCGGACCTCGAAAACGATGTCCGCTTGCAGCTCTTCATCCGCATTGTGCGTTACGTGCACAACCGTCCGTCCAGCAAGCTCTGTACGCAACGTCGCCCGCAACGCCCGTGCCGTCGGCTCGTCGAGATGCGAGGTCGGCTCGTCAAGCAACACCAACTCCGCCGACGGCGCCGCCAGCAACGCGCGCGCCAACGCCACCCGCTGCGCCTGCCCGCCGGACAGCCCGGCCCCGGCGCTGTCGAGCACCGTCGCCAAATCCAGCTCCGGCAACTGCGCCTGATCCAGCACCCGCCGCACATCGGACGTCTTCGCCAACGGATCCGCGAGCCGCAGATTCTCCGCCACAGTGGTCGACACGAGCATCGGCTCCTGCGGTGCCCAAGCCACCTTCGCCGGCACGACGACCTCGCCGCGGCGAGGCTGAAGGAAACCCAGCAAGGCCGCCACCAACGTCGACTTCCCAGCCCCGCTCGGCCCGACGACCGCGACATAAGCCCCGGTCGGCACGCTCAGATCGACGTCCTTCAGCACCGCCTCGCCACCGGGCCACCCCAGCTCGGCACCCCGCAGCCGAACCGCGGCCGGCCGGTCCAGATCCGGCTCATCCGCGGGCCGAGCGGCGGTGGGCCTCGCCTCGCCAACCGGTTCAGCAATCGCGTGACCTGCCGCTTCGCCCGAGCCCCCGGCAGAACCAGCCGCATCCTGCCAACGCCCAACCTCCGACTCGCCAACCACCGCGCCAAGCCGAACCCGAGCCGCGCGCAGCGTGTCCCACTGCACCGCCGCCTGCGGCAACAGCGCCAACACCTCCGCCAGCGCCAACGGCACCAACGCCAGCAAAGGAGCCATCACCCCTGCCAGCTCCCCCCGGCCGACCGCCCCCGCCGCCAACATCGTGCTGATCACCGCAGCCGCCCCGGTCGCCAGCGTGATCAGCGCATCCCCCGCGCCCGCGCCGAAGGCCTGCCGTCGGGTATCCACAGCCAATCGGGTGTCCGTCGCAGCCAGGTCGCGGCGACGCGAAGCCGCCCGGCCATAAGCGAGCAGTTCCGCCGCCGACGAGAACAGCACCAGCACCTGAGCCGCGACGTCACGCCGGCCAGCCGCGAGCGCCGAAGTCGCCCGTCGCTCCAACCGCAACGCCACCACCGGTGCCGCCAAGCCGACCAGCACAGTCAAGGCCAGCACCAAACCGGCCGACGGCAGCACCAACGCCTGGACCGCGATGGCCCCGGCCGCGACCAACCCGACCACGATCGGCGGCGACACGACTCGCGGCAGCAGATCCCGCACCGTGTCGACGTCCGTCACCAGCCGCCGCTGGCTCTCCCCTGCTTCGAGACTGCGCGCCGGACCCAAGCGCACCAACGCATTCCACAGCCGAACGCGCAACCGTCCAGCGATCCGGAAGGCGGCGTCGTGCGTCACGAGCCGTTCGACATACCGGAGTCCGGCCCGGCCGAGTCCGAACGCCCGCACCCCGACGACCGCGACCGTCAAGGTCAGAATCGGCGGCTGCAACGACGCTTTGGCGATCAACCAGCCAGAAGTCGCGGTGAGTGCGATCCCGGCCAAAAGCGCCAGAGCACCCAACAGGGCGCCGGAGAAGAGCCGTCGGTCGAGCAGCATGCGCCAGGGAAGCGGTCGAGTATCGGCTGTGTCCGAAGTGGACTCAACCACCGCTGCCGGAGACGAGTCCGAAACTGCGACTGCGGCGGAACGTTCGTGCGCGGCGATGACCGCCGCCGCACCGTTGTCGACGGCTCGCTCGACGGCGTCCATGACCCGCCGCGCGTTGACGTCGTCCAGGTGTGCGGTCGGCTCGTCCAGCAGCAGCAACCACGCGCCCGACTGAACGCGCAGCAACGCCCGAGCTACGGCGACGCGCTGGCGTTGTCCTTGGGAAAGCCGGTCGACCGGGCGGTCAGCGAGACCGTGCAAGCCCAGCTCGCTGAGCACTGCATCGACGTCGGGACCAGCAAGTTCTTCCCGTACCGTGCCACCGCTGAAAACCGGCGACTGCGGGACCCACGCGATGCCGGCGCGCCACCGTTCGAGATCGGCTTCGGCGAGCGGGACGTCCCCAGCCATGACCGACCCGTCATAAGACGGCACGAAGCCCAGCAGCGTCGCCAGAGTTGTCGATTTACCGCCACCGCTCGGCGCGCGCAGCCACACGATCTGGCCGCGCCGGACGGAGAAGCTCTCGCCGTCGGGAGCGAATCCACCGCGCCGGGCGACTTTTAGGTCGGACACAGCCAACGATCCACAGGGCGCGGTCCGCGTTCCTTCGGCCGGGACCGGCTCCGCGAGGACCGCGGTCACCCGGCGGACCGCTTCCACGCCGTCCTCGCTCGCGTGGAATGCCGCGCCGACCGCGCGAATCGGCTGGTAGCACTCGGGAGCGAGGATCAGCACGCCGAGTCCGATCGCCAGCGGGAGCGATCCCGAGACCAGCCGGACGCCGATGACGACAGCCACCAAGGCGACCGACAGCGTCGCCGCGAGTTCGAGCACGAATGCCGAGGAGAACGCGACCCGCAACGTCTTGAGCGTCGCGCGACGATGCCGGTCCGACAGTTTCCGCACGGTTTCGGCCTGTGCGTCCGCCCGCCGGAACGCGGTGAGCACTGGCAATGCCCGCACCAGTTCGAGCAGCAGCCCGGACATCCGGTGCACCGCGTCCGTCGCGCCGGAAACGCGGTCGGCGGTGAATTTTCCGACCAGGACAGCGAACATCGGCAGCAACGGGACCGTCGCGGCGATGATCACCGCCGACGGCCAGTCTGTCCACAGGATCGCAGCGCCCGCCGCGAGCGGGACGACCGCGGCGGTGACGAGCGCGGGAAGGTACTCGCGGAAATAGGAATCGAGTGCGTCGAGGCCGCGGGTCACGAGAGTCGTGAGTTCGCCGTGGCCGCGCCGGGCGAGCCATTCCGGGCCGAGGCGCAACGCGTGGTCGACGACGCGAGCGCGCAGGTCGCGCTGCGCGGTCGCGGCGGCGCGGGCGGAGACAACCCGCACCGCCCAGCTGGTGCCCGCGCGGCCCACGACGAGCGCGAACAGACCAGCCAGCTGAACGGTGCGGCCCCCTTCCCCCAGCCCCCGGGAGACCACGTCCGCGAGGATGTCCGCGAGCAGAAATGCTTGTCCGACAAGGAAAACCGCGTTCCCGAACGACAGCACCGCGACCAGGATCAGCGCCCGGCGCGCAGCCGGCCCCAAGGCCGAGAGCGCGCCGAGCGGACCCTTGCCCGGCCGCACTGGGTCCATGGGGGACCTCGTGGCGGAAAGGGGTGCGCGGCCGGGAAGCTCGGTCATGGTGCGTGCACCGCCGGGATGTGCTGGACGCCGATGCGCTTGCGGAACACCCAATAGGTCCAGCCTTGATAGATCAGCACAGCAGGTGCGCCGAACGCGCCGACCCAGGTCATCACCGTCAGCGTGTAGTGGCTGACTGCGCTGTTCGTGATGGTCAGCGAGTGCGCCGGGTCGAGGGTGGACGGCAGGACGTTCGGGTAGAGCGCGCCGAAGAACGTCACCGCGGCGGCCGTGATGACGACCGCGAGCGCGGCGAACGCCTGCCCGTCGCGGTCGACGTAAAGCCGCAGCCAGGCCACCGCCGCGGCGAGGACGACGATCACCAGCGAGATGAGCGTCCACAGTTTGCCTTCGCGGACCTGGACGACCACCAGGAAAGCGACCAACGGCAGCAGCCCGACCGGGAGAATGCGCAGCGCGATAGTGCGCGCACGTTCCCGCAGTTCACCGCTGGTTTTGAGGGCAAGGAACGCCGCGCCGTGCACGAGCGAGAACCCGACGATGGCGACCGCGCCGAGCAGCGTGTCCCACCGAACCGACTCGAACGGCGAGCCGACGCGGTTGCCTTGCGCGTCGAGCGGCAGGCCGAGCACGGTGGTCGCGAGCAGCAACCCGACGCCCAGCGGCGGGATCCAGGAACCGATGATGATCACGCGGTCCCAGACGCGCCGCCAGCGTTCGGAGTCGACCTTGCCGCGGTACTCGAAGGCGACGCCGCGCCCGATGAGCGCGATCAGAACGAGCAGCAGCGGGAGATACGCGCCGGAGAAAAGCGACGCGTACCAGCCGGGGAACGCCGCGAAGGTCGCACCGGCCGCGACGATCAGCCAGACCTCGTTGCCGTCCCAAACCGGCCCGATCGTGTTGACGAGGACGCGCCGCTCGGTGTTCGTCTTCCCGAGCACGGGCAGCAGCATCCCGACGCCGAAGTCGAATCCTTCGAGGAAGAGATACCCCAGCCAGAACAACGCGACGATCGCGAACCACAGCGTTTCGAGCGTCATACCCACTCACCTCGTCCGGCACCAGCCGGCGTCATCCGGTCGGCCACCGGGTTGTCCCCACGATGGCCCTGAGTTATCCACAACCCGCCGAGTTGTCCACAGATTTGCTGTGGGTAACCCGCGAGAGCCACCACGCGACTACGCTGGGTACGGGGCGTCCCCCCGGTGAGGGTGGGGGCTGCGTACGCGGCGGGTGGCTTGCGCCGGCAGCTCGTCCAGGCCAGTGGAGCGGGCCGCGCCCAGACCCGGCCCTCCGGGTCCTCTGGCGGCACCCCGGCCCGCTCCACCGGGTCAGTAGGCGAACGAAAGCGCCTGGTCATCGGAATCCTCGGAATCATCAGAATCGTCGGAAGAAGCGGCAGCGGGCATCACCGCGTCCACCCCGCCCCGGATGTACTTGCGCATCAGGTACAGCTCCACCACGCCCAGCACCGCGTAGAGCACCGTCAGCGAGATCAGCGACGTCAGGATCTCGCCGACCGTCAGCTTCGAGACCGCCTGCGCCGTGAACATCCACATGCCCTCGACGCCGGTCGGATTGGGCGCGACCACGAACGGCTGCCGACCCATCTCGGTGAAGATCCAGCCCGCGCTGTTGCCGATGAACGGCGTCGCGATGCCGCCGAGCACCAGCAGCGGGAACCAGCGTCCGCCGGGGATTCGGCCTCGGCGGGTGAGCCACAGGGCCAGCAGGCCGATGCCCGCGGAGATCGCGCCGAAGCCGATCATGATGCGGAAGCCCCAGTACGTCACCGGCAGGCTGGGCACGTAGTCGATCGGCTTGCCCGCGAGCGAACCGAGCGCCGGGTCGTCGGGGTAGTTCGTGCCGTATTTCGCCTGGTATTCCGAAACCAGGTTCTCCACGCCCTTGACCTCGGTGGAGAAGTCGTTGTGCGCCAAGAAGGACAGCAGCGCGGGCACGTTGAACGTCTTGACGTCCTCGCAGTTCGCTCCTGCCACGTCGCCGATCGCGATGATCGAGAAGCTCGCCGGCTTTTCCGTGTGGCACAACGCCTCGGCCGACGCCATCTTCATCGGCTGCTGCTCGAACATCAGCTTGCCCTGCATGTCGCCGGTGATCGCCAGGACCGCGAACGCGACGACGCCGACCCAGCCGCCGAGGCGCAGCGACGAGCGCCAGACATCGCGGTGTTCGTCCGAATCCGCAGCGCGCTTCCGCCACAGGTGCCATCCGGCCACGCCGACCAGGAAGGCCGCCGCCACCGAGAACGCGCCGGCGAGCGTGTGCGGGATCGCGGCGAGCGCCGTGTTGTTCGTGAGCACCGCGCCGATCGAGTTCATCGTCGGCTTGCCGTTCACGAATTCGACGCCCACCGGATGCTGCATCCACGAGTTCGCGGCGAGGATGAAGTACGCCGAAGCCATCGTGGCCAGCGAGAACGCCCAGGCGCAGGCCAGGTGGATCTTCTTGGGCAGCCGGTCCCAGCCGAAGATCCACAGGCCGAGGAAGACCGACTCGACGAAGAACGCGAGGAGGCCTTCCATCGCGAGCGGCGCGCCGAACACGTCGCCGACGAACCGGGAGTAGGCGCTCCAGCTCATCCCGAACTGGAACTCCTGCACGATCCCGGTCACCACGCCCATGGCGAAGTTGACGAGCAGCAGCTTGCCCCAGAACTTCGTCATCTTGAGGTGCCGCGGCTTGCCGGTGCGCACCCATGCCGTCTGCATGGCCGCGACCAGCACCGAAAGTCCGATGGTCAGCGGGACCATCAGGAAGTGGTAGACGGTGGTGATGCCGAACTGCCACCGCGCGAGCTCAAGGACATCCACGGGTTCGATCCTCCGCGCGCGTCCCCGCGCCAGCCAGTTCAACACGTCCTGAACTAGCCAGGACCAACGTCCCGCCGACCTGCTGAAATCCGGTGCCCGACCCAGTCCGAGCTACCCCCGATCAGGTGGTGCTCAGCGGGTCTCCTCCACGAGCCACGACAGGTACCGCGGGCTGCCGCCGACGATCGGCGTGACGATGACCTCGGGCAGGTCGTACGGATGCCGCACGTTCAGGAACTCCTCCAGCGCGCCGGACCGGTCCGCGGCCGTCTTGCACTCGACCCGCCATTCGGCCGCCGTCTGCACCTCGTCCTCCCACCGGAAAACGCTGGTGATCGGCCCCACGATCTGGGCGCACGCGGCGAGCCGGGCCTCGATGGCGCTCGCGGCGATGGTGCGCGCGGCGGCCTCGGAGTCGACGGTGGTGGTGACGACGACGTGGTCAGCAGACATGACCCGCACCGTACCGCAGCCGGAAAACAGAATTCGGCGCACCGAAAAAAATTATCCGGCTAACCACCGGCGAGCATTCTGCCGACCTTATCAGGCAATTCGCGAAACCCATCAGCTTGCGGTTTTCTGAACCTCCCCTTTATCGTTGCAGTGAAAGGGGTGAGCACGAACCCATGTCTCCCGCATTGATCGCTCTGTTCAGCGCGTTCGGCCTGGTCCTGGCCGTCGAGCTGCCGGACAAGACGCTCGTCGCGACGCTCGTGCTCACCACTCGTTTCCGCGCCTGGCCGGTATTCGCCGGAGTATGCGTGGCGTTCGCCGTGCAATGCGTGATCGCGGTCGCTTTCGGAAGCCTGCTCACGCTCTTGCCGGAAACCCTTGTTTCGGTGCTGGTCGCCGCGATGTTCGGAGTCGGCGCGTTCCTGCTGCTGCGCGAGGGCTTCAGCGAAGGCAGCGAAGCGGGCGAGGACGCGTCGCGGTCCGGGCCGGGTCCGGTGTCGTTCCTGCGTTCCGCACTGACGTCGTTCGGCGTGCTCTTCGCCGCGGAGTGGGGCGACGCCTCGCAGCTGGCGACCGCGGGTCTCGTCGCCCGGCTCGGCAACCCGTTCGCGGTCGGGGTCGGCGCGTTCGTCGCGCTGGTGTCGGTCGCCGGACTGGCGGTGTTCATCGGGGCGAAGATCCGCGACCGGATCCGGCCGAAGCTGATCCAGCGGACCGCCGGGTTCGTGTTCGCCGGGTTCGCCGCGTTCGCGCTGGCCCAGCTGCTCTGGTAACGGCCGTTTCACAGGAACGCCGGGTAACCTCTTCGGAACCCCCGAACGAGGACCAGGTGAACCGCCGGTGACGCCATGGCCTCCGCCATGACCGCCGAGGAGCACCCGTGCCGACCACCTCCCGTGCCGCCGTGTCTCCGGTGTCGCCGGTGCACGGCAGGCTCGCGCTGGTCGGCATCGGCGCGGCCGTGCTCATCGCCACGGACCTGCACCTGCGGCTTTCCGCGCAAATCAGCCCGATCTGGCAGACGCTGTCGGAGTACGTCTACGGCAGGCTCGGCGACCATTCGGCCGCGCGGCTGTTCACCGTCATGTGCCTCGCGCTCGCGCTGGGCTCGCTGGCGTTGCTGGCCGGACTCGTCAAAGCCCGCCGCTCGCCGGCGGTCGTCCTCCTGCTCGGTGTGTGGTGCGCCGGTCTCACGATCTGCGCGACGGTCCCGGTCGACCCCAACGGCGAAGCCCGTTCCTTCGACGGCCAGCTGCACAACGCCGCCGCCCTCACCGCTTTCCTCGCACTCCCCACGGCCGCCTGGCTGCTGACCCGCCGCGGCGGCCGATCGTGCCCGTGGGAACCGCGCCGCACGACGATCCGTGGGCTGGCCATCGCGAGTTTCGCCAGCGTGGCGGTGGTGCTGGGCGGCTTCGTGTTCGCCCTGATCACCGGGCCCGCGCAGCAGGAAGTGACGCTCGGGCTGTTCGAGCGGCTGCTGTTCACCGTGGACCTGGCGCTGCTGCTGACCATGGTCCGCCCGCTGGTCGCCGCGTCCCGCCGCTAGGTCCGCAGCACCTCGGCCAGCTTGAAAGCCGCCGCTACCGCCAGGGGCCCGACCTCGTCGGAAGCCAACGGCTCCAACGAGATCACCCCGACGCTCGCCCGCAGCCCGGGAACCCCGCGCACCGGCGCGGCGACGCCCGAAGCACCAGCCTCGATCTCGCCTGTCGAAACGGCCCACTTGTCAGTGCCGCCGGGTCGCAACGCCATCGCCCGCCCCGCGGCACCCGCGGCGAGCGCGTGCCTGCTGCCGACCCGGTACGCCACGTGGTAGCTCGTCCACGACGGCTCCACCACCGCGACTGCCTGCGCGTGATCGCCCTGCGCCACCGTCAGATGCGCCGTTGCGCCGACCTTCTCCGCCAGCTCGCGCAACACCGGCCGCGCGGCCTCGCGCAGCTGTGGCAGCACCTGACCGGCCAGCCGCAGCACTCCGACGCCGAGCCGCACCTTCGTGCCGTCCCGCCAGATCAGGCCGCGTTCGGCCAGCGGCACCAGCAGCCGGTACACCGCCGCGCGGCTGGCGCCGATGGTCACCGCGAGTTCGGAGATGGTCGCCGCCTGCTCGCCCGAATCGGCCACCGCCTGCAGCAGCGCGAGACCGCGGTCGAGGGTCAGCGACCCCTCCGTGCTCACAGCAGCTCGAGTTCACCCAGGTCGGCCACCGGCTCGGCGAACGATGCCGCCGCGTACGACCCGAACAGCTCCCGGACCGCCTTCGCGGCAGGCTCCGGCAGCGCGCGTGCTTCGTCCGCGAGCGCCTTGCCGTCGGTCGATTCCAGCGCCGCGCGGACGTCGCCGCCGGAGAGGCAGCGCGCCGACGCGACGAGCAGGTTCAGGAAGCCGTGATGCGTGAAGCCGGTTTCCGGGTCGACGTGCCGCACCGCGCGGTGCAGGCTGTTCGTCGCCTTGAACGAGGCTCCCGGCGAGCCGCTGACCACGGACAGGAAGTCGGCGACCTCGTCCACGCTGGGGAAGTTCTCCCCCGCCTTGCCGCCGCAGCGGATCTTCGGCCAGCTGCCGTGTTCGATCACGTTGCGGACGCCGTCCAGCCAGCCGACGCCGCGGCGCGGTTCGACCACCCGGATGACGTCCTCGGGAACGAACTCCGAGACGCGTTCGAGCCACACCTCGTCGACGTCGGACGGGGCGGGCATCTCCACCATCCGCAGCGACAGCAGTTCGCTGCGCGATTCGACAATCGAGATCGCCTTCGGAACGCCGCCGAGCCCGGTGTCGATGATCAGCGACAGCGGCAGCGGCTCCTTGGGCTTGATCTTGATCAGCTCGGTGATCAGCTCCGGCAGCCGCGAGGCCTGGCACAGGAAAACCCCGAGCACCCCGGCGTGTTCCCCGCCGCGCGATTCGAAGTGCGCGCGCAGCGCCTCCGGCATCGCGACGTCCGCGGGCGGGAAGAGCGCCGAGTCGTCGACGAGCCGCGCGAACAGGGGAGGAATTCCACGGGGGCCGGGGGGCGTGAGTTCCACAGCGCTTGACACGACTGACACGCTAGTAGCGTACGGCAAGAGGACAAAATCGTTCGCTCTGCGGACACCCTCTCCGAAGGGGATCAACCGGTCCCGCAAGCCGAATCCGCCCGGTCTCACCCTTCGGCCAATCCGTTGACCAGCGCTTTCCCGATCCGTGGGTGATCTTCCCGCGCACTCTTCCCTTCGCCCGGCAATTCAGGTTAGGCTCACCTAAGTAGGAGGTGAGCCGTGACCGAGGCACCCGTATCCGTGCGCCGCCCGCCCGCGCCGAACCCCGCCGAACGCGCCAAGACGATCGCGACCCGCGGCGGCCCGGCGACGATCATGCCGACCGTCGAAAGCGCCGGCTGCGAAGCCGAACGTGTCGAGCCCGTCCTGCATCACGTGCACCACAGCGGAAGCGTCAGCATTCTTCTGCCGGACGAGCACCCGATGGTGTGCGCGTCCCGGCAGGCTCAACGCGGCGAGCTCGCCGTCATGGTCGAGCTCGCCGACCACGCCCCGGTGGCGCTGCGGGAACCGGTCCGCGGCCTGCTGTGGATCACCGGATGGCTCCGGCCGCTGACGGCGGTGTCGGCTCGCGCGCGTGCGGTGTCGATCGCCGAGCAGCGGCCGGACCACCGGCTCCTCGACGTCGGCCACGGCCTCACGCTGCTCCGGCTGACCCCGGCGTCGCTGGTGCTGGCCGACGCGGAGGGCACGCATTCGCTGCGGCCGCACATGTTCAGCGCGGCCCCGCCGGACCCGTTCCACGACTACGAGGCCGAATGGCTGCGGCACCTGGAAAGCGACCATCCGGACGTGGTGGAACAGCTGGCCCGGCACCTGCCCGCGGACCTGCGCGGCGGCCGGATCCGCCCGCTCGGCCTCGACCGGTACGGCCTGCGCCTGCGCGTGGAATCGACAGCAGGCGACCACGACGTCCGCCTCGCGTTCTCCCGCACGGTCGACAGCCCGCCGCAGCTGGCCGCGGAACTGCGGCGATTGCTCGGCTGCCCGTTCCTGCGCCACCAGCACGGCGAGGCCTGACTGGCCGTAAAGGACCTCAGTCGTCCGCCAGCTCCGGAGGGAAACCGCCGGTCGCGATCGGCCCCCAGCGGTCGATCGTGATCCGGATCAGGCTCTTGCCCTGTTTGCGCATCGCCTCGCGGTACTCGTCCCAGTCGGGGTGCTCGCCGGAGATGCTGCGGAAGTAGTCGACCAGCGGCTCGACCGAATCCGGCAGGTCGATCACCTCCGCGGTCCCGTCGACCTGCACCCACGGGCCGTTCCACTCGTCCGACAGCACGCACACCGACACCTGGGAGTTGCGCCGGAGGTTCACCGCCTTCGCGCGCTTGGGATACGTCGCGATGACGATCCGGCCCTCGTCGTCGACGCCGCACGTGTTCGGGGACAGCTGCGGCCGTCCGTCGGCGCGGGTGGTCACCAGCATCGCGTGGTGCCGCTGCTTGAGGAACGCGACCAGCTCGGCGCGCTCGACCTTCGTGTTGGTGGCGATAGTCCTCGGCATACCCCGACGGTAGCGTGCGTTCATGCGCACCACAGAGCGTTCCGGAGGGCCATCGGGCCTGCGTTCCTGGCTCAATCCGGCACTTCCGGCGTTCCCGGCTCCGATCACCGACGCCCGCGAGCGGCGGGCGGTCAAGATCGAGCTGGTCCTCGTTTTCGGCATCACCCTCGGACTGTCCGGTGCGCGCAGCCTGCTGTCCCTTGTGGACTCTCTGCTCCGGCCGACCCCGTTGGCTCAGCAGCAAGTGCAGCTCAACGTCCCGCGCGCGGCGGCGAGCCTGCTGGACCTGCTCCAGCAGCTGCTGAGCGCCGCGCAGCTGATCGGCTGGGGCGGGCTCGGGCTGTACCTGCTGTGGCGGGCCGGGATGAAACTGCGCGAAATCGGCCTGAGCCGGCGCATCCGTTCCGACGCGCTCATCACCGTCGGAATCGCCGCGCTGATCGGCATTCCCGGGCTCGCGCTGTATTTCCTCTCGTATCACCTCGGGTTCAGCCTCGCGGTGCAACCGTCCACTTTGGGCGATACCTGGTGGCGGCCGATCGCGCTGACGCTTTCCGCCTTCGGCAACGCTTTCGCCGAGGAAGTGCTCGTGATCGGCTATCTGCTCACGCGGCTGCGGCAACTCGGCGTGCGCGAGAACGCGTCGCTGTTCGGCGCCGCGGTACTTCGCGGTTCCTACCACCTGTACCAAGGGTTCGGCGGGTTCGTCGGCAACCTCGTGATGGGACTGGTGTTCGGCCGCGTGTGGCAGCGGACCAACCGGCTGTGGCCGCTCATCGCCGCGCATACTTTGTTCGATGTGGTGTCCTTCGTCGGCTATTCGTTGCTGAAAGGCCGTCTTTCCTGGCTCCCGTGATGCCTGCTCATTAGGCTCGCACTTCGTGAGCGAGACGAGCGAGATGACCGCACCTCCCAGGGTGGACAGCGAAGTCGGGCCGCTTCGGGCAGTGCTGCTGCACCGGCCGGGAAACGAGCTGAAACGGCTCACTCCCCGCAACAACGACAAGCTGCTTTTCGACTCCATCCCGTGGGTGAGCCGGGCGCAGCAGGAACACGACGCGTTCGCCGACGTCCTGCGCGGCCGCGGCGTCGAAGTGCTGCTGCTGGCCGACGTTCTCCGCACCGCGCTGGAAGATCAGCGCGCGCACGCAGCCGGGGTCCACGCCGCGGTGGACGACCGGCGGCTCGGCAGCGATCTCGCGGATTCGCTCAGGTCGCACCTGACGAGCGTCGACGCGCACACGCTCGCCGAAGTCCTGATGGCGGGCATGACGTTCGAGGAGCTGCCGTCCGCCGAGGGCGCGTCGCTGGTGCGGATGATGCACCATCCGCGCGACTTCGCCGTCGATCCGCTGCCCAATCTGCTCTTCACCCGCGATTCGTCCGCGTGGATCGGCGACCGTGTCGCGATCTCGTCGCTGACCATGCCCGCGCGGCGGCGGGAAACGGCGCTGCTCGACCTCGTTTACGCCTACCATCCGCGATTCCGCCACGCCGCCCGCGCTTACGGCGCGCATTCCGCGCCGATCGAAGGCGGCGACGTGATGCTGCTGGCTCCCGGTGTCGTCGCGATCGGCGTCGGCGAACGGACGACTCCGGCCGGAGCCGAATCGCTCGCGCGTTCCGTATTCGCCGACGGACTCGCGCATACCGTCGTCGCGGTCCCGATCGAACAATCGCGCGCGACGATGCATCTCGACACGGTATGCACGATGGTCGATGTCGACGCCGTCGTGATGTATCCGCTCGCGCGCGATTCGCTGACCGCGTTCACCATCAAACCGACCGGCGACGGCGGCGTGAAAGTGGCGGGCCCGACGCCTTTCCTCGAAGCCGCCGCGGAAGCGATGGAGATCGACCGGCTGCGGGTGATCGACACCGGCCTCGACCCGGTCACCGCGGAGCGCGAGCAGTGGGACGACGGCAACAACACGCTGGCACTGGCCCCCGGCGTGGTCGTGGGCTACGAACGGAACGCGGAGACCAACGAACGGCTCGCCGCGGCGGGCATCGAGGTGCTGCCGATCACCGGGTCCGAACTGGGGTCCGGCCGAGGCGGCCCGCGCTGCATGTCGTGTCCGGTGCGCCGCGATCCCCCGCCAAAGGAAAGTTAGCCTTTCCTTAATAAGGGCAAACGCATTAAGGGAAGGCTAACCAAAATAAGTGTTTCCTTCTTGAGGAATGGTAACCCTAATAGGGTGGAGATCACCAGCCAAAAGTGGAAAACAATCGGACATTGACGTACCGTGATGAACATGGCCGCTACGAAGAAAGAACCGCGCTCTAAGTTCTACGAACTGCTGCAGGCGCAGATTCACAACGAGTTCAACGCCTCCCAGCAGTACATCGCGCTCGCGGTCTGGTTCGACAACGAGGACCTTCCGCAGCTCGCGAAGCACTTCTACAAGCAGTCCGTCGAGGAGCGCAATCACGCGATGGCGCTCGTCCAGTACATGCTCGACCGCGACCACCACGTCGAGGTCCCCGGCACCGGCGAGGTCCGCAACGACTTCTCCGCCCCGCTCGAACTGCTCGAACTCGCGCTGGAGCAGGAGAAGGAGGTCGCTGCCGACATCTCCGCGCTCGCGAAGGCCGCGCGGGCCGAGGAGGACTACATCAGCGAGCAGTTCACCCAGTGGTTCCTCAAGGAGCAGGTCGAGGAGATCTCCCAGATGTCGACGCTGGTCACGGTCGCGCGCCGCGCGGGTGACAACGTCTACGAGATCGAGAAGTTCCTGCACCGCGAGGCCGTCGGCGACGCCGGCGCGGACTCCGGGATGCCCCCGGTCGCGGGTGGCGCGCTGTAAGCGCTCGACGCTTGCCGGAAGCCCGGTTGTCCCCAGTGTGGACAACCGGGCTTCCCCATGTGGATAACTTCAGCGCCGCTCGTACTGCGCGATAAGCACGCCGGTGGTGGTCGCGACGCTGCTGACGAGCGAAAACTCGGTCAGCGGCGCTGGTCCTTCGAAGAGCCGCGCGCCGCGGCCGAGCGTCAGCGGGTGGATCAGGAAAGTGTAGCTGTCGACCAGTCCGGCGGCGTGCAGCGCGCGCACGAGCGAAACGCTGCCGATGATCGCGAGATCCTTGCCCGGCAAGGCTTTCAGCTCAGCCACGGTCTCCACCGCGGAGCCGCGCAGCAGCACCGAGTTCGGCCAGGCGTCCGCGTTGTCCAGGGTGGTGGAGACGACGTATTTCGTGGCCGCGTTCATGTGCTCGGTGTACGGATTCCCGTCCGTCTGCGGCCCCCAGACAGCGGCGAAATCCTCCCAGGTGCGCCGGCCGAACAGCATGTCCCCAGGCCGGTCCATGCCTTTCCCCATCTCGCGCGCCATGACGTCGTCGCCGTATCCGTTGCCCCAACCGCCGAGGTCGAACCCATTCTGGGTGTCCTCGTCGCCGCGACCGGGAGCTTGCACGACGCCATCAAGGGTGGTGCTCAGGATGACGCTGATCGAACGCATCGGATGTCCTTCCGCTTCCGCGGGCCGCCGACCGGCCCGTCACCCGCTACACGAGCGGCGCGGAGCCAGATCGACATCGGCTCGCGAAATTTTTCAGCCGGCGCAGTCCTGCGTCTTCGCCCGTACCTCGATGGCCTGGACCGCGCCTTCCGAGTTCAGCGTGAAGTGATACGCGCCCTGGTCACCGGTCGGCGACACGAGCGCACTCCCCGACTCCGACGTGCCCGGATAGGTCGCGGTGACCTGGTCCTTCGGCGACCCGTCGCCGACGCCTTCCGGGGTGTGCGCAGCACCGTCGGGCTTCACCGCGACCACGCCTTTCTCCGCCGACACGACGGCCGTCGCGGCGGGCACTCCGGCACCGCTGACGTCGTAGTAAGTGCAGCCCGCCGACTCCTTCACCGTCGTGAGCTTCATACCCTGGTCCGCGAGCTGCTGCTCCGTCATGCCGAGCTTCACCGCGCCAAGGCCGTCGGCGGTCACCAGCGCTCCGGACGCGGCTTTCGTCGGCGTCGTCTTCGGCGGTGCCGGCTTCGTGTGGTGCGGATGCGCGGGCGGGACCGGCGGGTCGGCCACGCTGGTCTCCATCGGCACGGACGGCGCTTGCACCTGCGTCGATTCGGCGCTCGAAGGAGGCTCCGGTACCGAAGAAGGCAGCGTGGGCTCGGCCGAAGCGACCTGCTGGGCGGCGAGGCCGGTCGTGGCGGGCTGGGTGCGCAACTGGAGCACCACCAGCCCGGCTGAGGCCACCGCGAGGACGCACGCCGCCCCGGCCGCGGACGTCAGGATCCGCTGCCTGCGCCGCCGCCTGCGCGCACCGGCCACGATGGCCGACGCGGCGTTCTCGGCTGGTTCGACGGCTAGCCGGTCGTCGGCGAGGAGGGCGCGGAGCCGCTGTTCCAGATCGTCGGGCTGACTCACCCGGCGTCGCCTCCTTCCTGGTTCCTCAGTTTCGCCCGCAAGGACGCGATCGCCTTGCTCGCTTGGCTTTTCACCGTCCCCTGGCTGATGTCCAGCGCCTTGGCGATCTCCGCTTCGGACAGTCCCTCGTAGTACCGCAGCACCATCACCGTGCGCTGCCGCGGCGGGAGGTCGCGCAGCGCCTGCCACAGCGGCTCGTGCTCGAACGGATCCTTCGGCGCGCACGGACTGGTGTCCGGCAGATCCGCGACGAGGTTCTCCCGCCGCGTCCGGCGCCAGCGGCTGACGTGCGCGTTCGCCATCGAACGCCGCACGTACGCCAGCGGGTCGCCGGTCTTCTGCTGCACGTACGACCAGCGCGCGCCGATCTTCTCGAGCACGGTCTGCACGAGGTCCGCGGCGTCGTGCGGGTTTCCGGTGAGCACGTGTCCGTAGCGGAGCAGCCCCGGCAGGGCTTCGCGCACGAAGTCGCCGAAGTCCGCGATGGCGTTGACCGCTTCCGCCGACGGGCCTGCCCAGGGCGGATCTCCGCTCGCGAGGGGCAATGCGGCTGCCGTCACCGTATCGCCCCCTCCCCGGATGACCGCGTCGAGCGACGGTGTCTCGTCATCCCCACCACGCATGAGCGCCCCCGAGGGTTGTCCCGTATCCGTCGCTACTTTCCGTAGCTGTGGACAACTGAGGTCAGCGCACGGAAAGCGACTCGGGCAGCTTGAAGGCGCCGTCCGTGTCAGGGGGGAAATCGTGTACCGCGACCACAGCGTTTCGCGGGATCGGGCCGTAGATGTGCGGGAACTGGATTCCGCGCGGGTCCGGCGGGTCGCCGTCCTCCCAGCGAACGGGCGCGTCGACCAGCTCGGGGTCGATTTCCAGCAGGACAAGGCCGGATTGGCCGCGGAAGACCGCGTTGGCGGGCAGGGCGACGGTGCCCGGGTCCGAGCAGTGGATGAATTCGGCGTCGTCGAGCGAGGACGCGCGATATTCGCCGCCGGCGGGCACCTCGGCCCACTCGGCACGGGTGCAGATGTGGAGGATCACGCGGTGATCATCCACCTGTGGACAACTCAGGTCGAGTTGTCCACAGGTGGACAACTCAGCGGATGGTGAGCTGGCGGCCGATCAGCCCGTCGCGGGCCCGCCGCTCGGCGGCGTTGAGCGGCTCGGAGTCGAGCGACTTGAGCGCCTCGTCCAGCCGGGCCCCGAGCTGGTCCTTGGGCTCGGCCCATTCCCTGGCGTGCGCCTCGGGGTCGAGGTCCCACACCGGGACGAGCAGGCCGTGCGCACGGAACGACCCGGCATATCGGGTGCCCTCGCCGAGCCCGAGCGTGCCGGCCGCGGACAGCCGCGCAAGCGCTTGCAGCAGCAGGTTCTCCGGTTCCGGGCGGACCCAGCGCAGATGCGCCTTCTCGCCGGCGAGCACCCAGTACGCGCCGGAGCCGAGCCGGTCGGTGGGCATGATCGCGGCGTTCGCGCGCTCGAGGGAGACCGCGACGTCGCCGGTCGCGTCCGCGTCCTCGGGCAGCCACCACGCGAAGTCGGTGTGGAGGGCGACCTCCAGCTCCGCGCTCGGCACGAGGAGGTCCTGGAGCCGGTTGTGCTCGTCCGGGTCGGTGGGCGACGTCGTGTCCGGCACCGACAGCACGTCGCCCGGTTCGGCGTCGAGCAGCCAGCGCAGCGCGCGGCCGAGGTCGCGGCTGATGTCGGAAGACCGCGTCTGCACCTGAAGACCGAGGAAGCGCTCGCCGTCCGAGCGGACGAACGCCGCGGCGGCCATGGGCAGCACCGTGCCGAGCGTGACGTCGCCGCCGTCGGCGAGCGTCAGCTTCGCCGTGGCGGACGGGACGAACTCGCGCAGCGCGATCAGCTCCGGCTCCGCCGCCAGACCCTCGAACGGCTGGCCGACGAAGACGTCGCGCACCTTCGGCTTGCGGTCCGGCTTGGGACCCTTCTTACGCGCGCCCTTACCCATTTCAGCCTCCTCGGAACTCGATGTCAGACGCTATCGAAGGGACCGGCCGTCCGGGCCCGCGGGTTAGAGTCAGCTCGTGTTCGACCCTCGTGATCCCGCCTTCCTCGCCGACCCGTATCCCGCGTTCGCCGCGCTGCGCGCCGAAGGCGAGGTGCATCAGCACGACGGCCTAGGCATCGCGATCACGGTTTCGCACGCCGCGTCCGCTGCCGTGCTCCGGCACCGCGGGCTCGGCCGCATCTGGACCGACGCGCGACCGCTCGAACGGTTCGCGTCGTTCAACCTGCTGCACCGCAACTCGTTGCTGGAGAACGAACCGCCCGCGCACACCCGCCTTCGCCGTGTCATCGCGGGCGAATTCGGCCGGGGTCATGTGCAGCGGCTGCGCCCGATGGTCGCGGAACTCGCGGAGTCCATGGTGGACACCCTGGCCGCGAAAATCGCCGCCGACGGCAGCGCGGACCTGCTCGAACACCTCGCGCAACCACTGCCGGTCGCGGTCATCGCCGAACTGCTCGGCGTCCCGGCGTCGGATGGCGGGAAGCTGGTGACGTGGAGCAACGCCATCGTGAAGATGTACGAATACGGTCTGTCCGAGGACGGCCGCGACGCCGCCGAACAGGCTGCGGCCGATTTCGTGGCGTACCTGCGCGAGGTCGTCGCCGGCTCGCCGCGCGGGATCGTCCGGGACCTGACCGCGAGCGAACTGACGCCCGACGAGGTCGTCGCCACCGCGGTGCTGCTGCTGATGGCCGGCCACGAGGCGACGGTGAACGTGATCGGCAACGGAGTGACCGCGTTGTTGACCCACCGCGCGGAATGGGAGCGGCTTAGGTCCGACCCAACGTTGCTGGATTCGGCTGTGGAAGAACTGATCCGCTTCGACTCCCCGTTGCAGTTGTTCGAGCGCACGGCGACTGAGGACGTGGAAATCGCTGGTCACCGGGTGGCGAAGGGCTCGAAGATCGGCGCGCTGCTGGGTGCGGCGGCGCGTGACTCGAAGGTGTTCGACGCCCCGGACACCCTCGACGTGGGCCGGTCGCCGAACGCACACCTCGGGTTCGGGATGGGGATCCATTACTGCGTCGGGGCGCCGCTGGCGAGGGTGGAGATCGCGGCCGCGCTTACGGCGTTGACGAAGCGACTCCCGGACCTGCGACTGGCCGCGGAGCCGGAGCGGAGGCCGGAGTTCGTGATCAGGGGGTTGCGGACTTTGCCGGTGACTGCCTGACGCAAGGGCTCGTGAGTGGCGTTGCCGGTTCTAACCGGCAACGCCACTCACGACAACCACCGCAAGCCCTCGAACAAGTCGTCCTCCACTCCGGCGCTTGGCGCGACGGGACCGTTCGTGCGAGCAAGGTGGTAATCCTCCCAGGGCCAGACCTCTCGTTCGATCTCGCGTGAGTGGGCGAAAAACGGATGTCCCGGATCCATCTGCGTGGCATGCGCGCGCAACGCCGCGTCCCGAGTCGCGAAGTGTTCCTCGCAGCGGATGCGTGCGGTCACGGTGAGCACGTCGATCGGCGGCAGTTCCTCCAAAACCGGCCCCATCAACGACTCTTCACCAGCGGCGAGCGTCGCCTCGTGCATGGCCGCGAACCAGGATCGGCTGAGGGTGGCCAGATAGTAGAGCTTGCGCGGGCTGCCGTCGTCGGATTCGTCGAACGCCGCGGTCGTGACCTCATGCGCGCGGATGTGGTCGGGGTGTGGATAACCTCCCGTCTCGTCATAGGTGACCACCACCTGTGGACGAAATTCCCGCATCAGCTCCAGCAACGGTTTTGTCGCTTCAACCAACGGAATCTCCGCGAAGCCGCCAGCCGGCGAAGGCGTGGCCAAACCCGAGTCGACGTGGCCGAGGAACGTCTGCCGGACGCCGAGAATCCTTGCCGCATCAGCCATTTCCCGGCGACGGATGGCAGGCAGATCCCGCCGGACGTCCTCTCGGTCCAAGGTTGGGTTGAGCACATCGCCGCGTTCGCCGCCGGTGCAGGTGGCAACTAGGACGTCGACGCCCTCAGCCGCGTAGCGGGCCAGGGTCGCGGCGCCCTTGCTCGATTCGTCATCGGGATGGGCGTGCACGGCCAAGAGGCGGAGCGTCATGCGCGGCTTCCTTTCGGGAAGAAGAGAGCGGGGATAAAGCTCAACAGGGAAAGGCCGAGTGCCCACGTGAACGTAGTGCCGAACGCGGCGGCGCCAGGAGGTTGCGCGTGCAGAACAGCCACCAGAATCGCCGTGCCCAGCGAGCCGCCAATGCGGTTGACGACGTTGATCGCGCTCGCCGCACGCGGGATTTGACTGCGTTCCAGCGAGGTGTAGAGCATCGTCATGCCGGGCGTGGCCGTCGCGCCTAGGCCGAACCCACGGATCAGCAGCGAAACTGTCAACAGGGTCGGGCTGGGGGAATCGCCGAGCTGAGTGAAGGCGATCGTGCCTACGAGCGACAGCGCGATGCCGGCGAGCATGACTGTTCGTGAGCCGAAGCGTTCCAGCAGTTTTCCGCCTGCGATGAGGACGACGGCTGATCCCAGCGCCTGTGGTGCGAGCAGAAGTCCGGCGGCGAGCGCGGATGTGTGCTGGATTTGTTGGTAGTAAAGCGGAAGCAGCAACATCGAGCTGTACAGGGATGCGCCCAATAAGAAAGTACTCGCGCTCGCGACGGTGAAAGCCCTGTGCGCGAACAACTTCAGATCAAGCAGCGGCGCTTGTGCACGACGGGCGTGCCAGGCGTAGGCGATCAGCAGCACGGCACCGACGATGGCGAACGCATAGGAACCTTCGCCTAGGCCGTAGCCGAGCGCGCCGAGCCCCGGCGGGAGCAGCAGGAGGCCGCGGACGTCGAGCGGATCGCGCGTACCAGCGGGTTCCTCGCGCGGCAACACTCGGACGGCGAGCAGCAAAGTGGCGACGCCGAACGGCACGATCCCGAAGAACAGCCAGCGCCAGCCGAGGTCCTGGACGAGCGCGCCGCCGAGCATCGGGCCGAGCACCGGCGCGACGGTCGCGGGCAGCGTGACGACGCCGATCATCCGGCCCAGCCGCGGACCGGCCGCCTGCGCGAAAATCGCCTGGCCGACCGGTTGCATGAGACCGCCGCCGAGGCCGTGCAGCACACGGAACGCGATCAGCGCCGGAGCCGACCAGGCGAACCCGCACAGCACCGTCCCCAGCGTGAACAGCCCGACCGCGGCGATCCACACCTGACGGCCGCCGAACCGGTCGGCGAGCCAACCGGACAGCGGGATCGTGAGCGAGGCGGCCAGCAGGTACGCGCTGGCCACCCACTGCACGATCGGCAGCGAACTGTCCAGGTCACGCGCCATTACGCCGATTCCGACCGACACGATCGTCGCGTCGAGGATCGACAGCACCGCGCCCAGGATGAGCACCCCGCCGAGCCGGCGAAGCCCGGAATCGGAGACCGGAGCCTCCGGAAGCCGCGTGGTCATCGCATCACCTCCTTCATTAGGTCGGACCTGAGATTAGGTTGAACCTAGTTAATGGGTCAAGCACAAATTTAGGTCGGACCTAGTACACTGGCCGGGTGAGCCTCAGGGAGCAGAAGAAGCTGGAGACGCGGCAGACGATCTCGGCGGTGGCGACGCGGCTGTTCATCCAGCGCGGGTTCGACCAGGTCACGATCGCCGAGGTCGCGGAGGCGGCGCGGGTCGCCAAAATGACCGTGACGAATCACTTCAGCCGAAAGGAAGACCTCGTCTTCGACATCCGGAATGACTTCGTGGACTGGCCGGCGAACCTGGTCCGGGCCAACCCGGAGACGCCGGCGCTGATCGCCGTGCGGGACGGCTGCTTCGCGGAGCTGGACAAGGCGAGCCCGATGCTCGGGTTCGCGGACGTGTCCTTCGTGCGGATGGTGCGGCAGAGCGAACGCCTCACCTCAGCGCTCCGGGACATGCACGTCGACCGGGAATTCGAGCTCGTCGCCGCGCTGCTCGACCGGCATCCGGATCGGGAAATGCTGTCGCGGACGGCCGGGGCGCACCTCACGTCGGTGCTGCGGCTTCTTCTCGACGACGTCTGGAAGCTGACCTGGCAGGACGTCAAGCTGGACGACCTCGTGGAGCAGATCCGGGATTCCGCGGCGGTCGCGTTCGGCCAGCTGGAACCGGCGCTCGGCGACCTTTAGCGCGCGGCGCCGACCGGACGCGCGGTCCGCAGCTCCGGCTCCGGCGCGCCCTCGATCTTGAGCACGCGGAAGTCGCGCAGGCGTTCCGGGGCGATCGGCATCAGCAGATGCGAGAACCGCCGGATCACCAGCGCGGTGACGACCGCGAGCGCGGCCGCGGCGAGATCGGTGAGCGCGACCAGCAGGACGCTGTCCGCCATCGCCTGCACACCCGGCCGGATCCGCCAGATGATCGTGACGATCAGCAGGACCCAGTTCGCCACCCACACGCCCCACCAGCCGAGCACGAGCCGCGACGGCTTCGGCCGCTTGTCCCGGGGCCGGCGGAGCACGGCGTGTTCCAGCTCGCTGACCACGGACAACGCGAGCGGCAGGTTCACGATCGGCACCAGCACGCCCACGAGCACCTGCCAGACCGGCCGCGGCGGCGCTTCGTCGGCCTCGTCGGCGGCCGCTTGCCGGGCGACCAGCAGCCACCAGACCGAGAGTCCGGCGGGAAGCAGCGAAAAGATCGTGGTGAGCAGGCCAGCGAGCATGACGAACGCGTCGGAGAATCCGACGACACCGGTGTTCAGCGCGGAATCGCGGCTTTCCACGAGGAGCGCGTACCGCCAGATCTCCGCCCCCGCCGCGATCACGGCGAGGACGGCGAACGTCCAGAGGATCGTGGTGAGGCTCCGCGCGAGCACCGGGATCCGGTCGATCGGCCGGATTTCGCCGGACGCGGTGCCGGGCACGTTCGTCGGACGGCGCCAGGTCAGATTCGGGAAGCCCCAGCGCGGCGGCACCGGATAGGACGGCGGGCCGGAGTAGGGCGTCGCGGGCACGGCACGGCGACGGCGAACGGCGCTCGGCGGCGGGGACGCGACCCAGCGCAGCTTGGCCGCTCGCTTCGGCGGACTCGGCTGCGGTTGCTGCGGAGCGGGTCGATGGACCGCGCCTTGCGGAGCGGCGGTGAACGGACGCGCGTACGCGGCGTGCGGCGGGTAGGCCTGCGCCGGGTACTGCTGGTACGGATGGGCGAACTGCTGGCCAGGATGCACCGGCCCGGCCTGCTGCGGTGCCCAGTGCCCAGGGTGCGGCGAGTGCTGGCCGGGATACGGCTGCGCACCCGATTGCGGCACCAGGCCCGGCTGGCCGAAGCCCGTCGGCCCGGCATTCACGCCGCCAGACTGCGCGGGATACGGCTGCGCGCCTCGATGCTCGGCACCGGGCTGACCAGGATGCGGCGGCGCGCCGGGCTGCGGAGCGGAGTCAGCCCAGCCTGAAGCAGGTCCGGCCTGGCCCGGCCCTTGGCCAGAAGCGGCTCCGCCAACACCGTCCGCAGCCCCGCCTCGACCAGCGTCACCAGGCCGGGAAGCGTCCCCAGTCTCCCCCTCGTCCCGGCCGAAGCCAGGAACGAACGACGCCGGATCCGAGGATTCCGGCGGCTCGGGAACAGACTGGGCAGGCATCCGTCAGAGAACCTCGGGTTCAGCGTCGGGGTTTTCGCTCACCATGCGGCGGCCTTCGCGCGCCCAGGCGCCCATTCCGCCCGCGACGTTGACCGCGTCCCAGCCGCTCGCGTTCAGCCAGGCCGCGGCGCGCGCCGAGCGGCCGCCGGAGCGGCAGATGACGTAGACCGGGTTGTCCTCGGGGAATTCGGCGAGTTCGCCGACGCGCGCGGGCAGTTCGCCGAGCGGGATGTGCACCGCGGCGGGGGCGTGCCCGGCGTCCCACTCGTCGTCCTCGCGGACGTCGAGCAGTGCGACGTCCGCGGGAAGGTCGCGGACTTCAGCGGTCGGAATTTCAGCAGGGCTCACCACAGGTTCCATGCTCCCATGTCATGACGTTGTACGCGTGTGAGGAACGCTAACCGCTAAGCCTTGCGGTGGCGTCCCCGGCCGGCCCGCAGCTTCTCGTCGGCCTGGCCGAACCGGGCGACCGCGCGGTCGCGCATCAGGCCGAGCGGGTCGGGAGCGTGCAGGCGCAGCATGATGTCGTTCACCAGTTCCGGGCGGCCGGACCTGGTCAGCCGGCTCACCGCATAGGTCGCCAGGAACGCCGAGGGCACCGAGATCAGCGCGGGCTGCACGGTGAACCACGGCATCTTGTCTCCGGTGTACTCGCACACGATGTTGTACGCCAGTGCGCCGAGCACCATCCCGCCGCCGACGACCATCCCGGCCAGCGCGCCTGGCCAGCTGAGCTTGCGCCACCAGATGCCGAGCAGCAGCAGCGGGCTGAACGTGGACGCGGCGAGCGCGAAGGTCATCCCGATGGACAGCGAGATGTCCTCGGTGCGGAAGATCAGCGTGAGCGCCATCGGGCAGATCGCGACCAGCAGCGTCGCGACCCGGAAGTCCTTGACCCGGCCCGGCAGCAGGTCCGTCGACACCACGCCGGCCACGCTCACCAGCAGCCCCGAGCAACTCGACAGGAACGCCGCGAACGCGCCCGCCGCCGTCACCGCGGCGAGGATCTGACCTGGCCAGCCGGGCAACACCGCGGTCGGCAACAGCAGCACGGCCGCGTCGGTGTTGCCGGTGAGCAGCAGTTGCGGCACGTACATCCGCGAGAGCGCGCCCAGCATCGTCGGGAACAGGTAGAACAGCCCGAGCAGCAACAGCACGTGCACGGTGGTGCGGCGCGCGGCCTTGCCGTCGGGGTTGGTGTAGAAGCGGACCAGCACATGCGGCAGGCCCATGGTGCCGAGGAACAGCGCGAAAATCAGCGAGTACGTCTGCAGCAGATCGGTGATGCCGCTCGACGCCGGATGCAGCCAGGCGTCGTTCGTCGTCGGCGCGTCGCTCACAATCGGCACCGGCGTGCCCGCGGCGAATTCCAGCGTCGTCCCCGAGGACACCTTGTGCGGCACGAGCGGCGACCAGCGCGCCATGCCGCCCGCGGGACCGTTGTCGATGTGGCCGTGTGCGTAGAAGAACGTCTCGGTGGTGACCTTCACGGTCACGTCGGTTTGCACCGTCACCTTGGTGTCCGACGGGAACACCGGCGGCGCGGGCGCACCTAGCGCACGCACGCCGCCTGGGCCGCCGCCGGCGAAGAAAACCATGCACAGCACGAAAGTCGGCACGGCGATCGCGAACAGCTTCAGCCAGTACTGGAACGCCTGGACCACGGTGATCGCGCGCATCCCGCCGGAGATCACGTTGACCGCGACCAAGACGATGACGAGGAGCGCGCCCGCCCACGCCGGCACCGGAACGATCTGCGCGAGCGTCAAACCGGCGGCCTGCAACTGCGGGACCATGTAAAGGATCCCGATGAATACCGCGCCCGCCGTGGCGAATCGGCGCAGGCCTCGCGAGCCGAGCCGGGCTTCCACGAAGTCCGGCAGCGTGTACGCACCGGATCGGCGCAGCGGCGCGGCGACGAACAGCATCAGCGCGAGATATCCGGCGGTGAAGCCGATCGGGTACCAGGTCGCGTCGGCACCCTGCTTGAGCACCATGCCCGCGACACCGAGGAACGACGCCGCGGACAGGTATTCGCCGGAGATCGCCGCGGCGTTGCGGCTGGAGCGCACGGTTCGGCGGGCCACGAGGAAGTCGTGCGTGCTGGTGGCCCCGCGCGACGAACGGAAGCCAAGGTAGTAGGTCGCGAAGGCGACCAGCACGAGGCCGGTCAACGTCCACGGGGTCAGCTGCACGGCGTGAATCCTCGCACGACCACGCACTTCCGGGACGCGCCGCCACCAGCGAACGCATCCCCCGCGCGGGTCAGTTCTCGATCATGTCGACGAAGTCGCGTTCGTGCCGCTCGGCGAGCCGGTTGTACCAGAGGCCGACGGCGAAGAGGAACGGGAACGGAAGCAGGCCGAGCACGAGCCACGGGATCGGGATGCCGATCACGGTGAACCGCGCGACCGCCGGGAGGAAATAGAACAGCGCGGGCAGCGTCCCGAGCACGACCAGCACGAGCACCGCCAGCCACACCGACGTGCGCAGCTGCACCTTCACCAGGTCGCGGACCAGCAGTTTTCCCCAGCTGGTCTGTTCTTCCAGCTCGACCCGCCCGCGCATCCGCGCCGAGGACTGCCGCGAATCGGCGAGCACCACGCGCTCCCGTTTCGGCCGCACATGCGCGGGTTCGCTGGAGCGCGGAGCCGGTTCGGGAGCGGGCGGCACCGGTTCGACCACCGCGCGGTCCTCCGGCCGCACGCCCAGCGTCGGGTCCGGTTTGCGGACTCCGTTCTCGAGCCGGTGGTAAGGGTCTTCGGGCGAGGACATCGACGGCTAGCCGCCCCGGCCGGAGCCGACGATGCGGTCCTTCAGCGCCCGGGTGTGCCTGCGGCTGACCGGCAGCACTTTCTCCTCGTTGCCGATCACGACCTGGTAGCCGCCCTGCCCCATCCGCATTTCGGTGATCAGCGGCAGCGCGACCAGGAACGATCGGTGGATCCGCACGAATCCGGCCTTCTCCCAGCGTTCTTCCAGCTGGGCGAGCGGGATCCGGACGAGGTGGCTGCCCTCGGTGGTGAACAGCCGCGCGTAGTCGCCCTGCGCTTCCACCCAGCGCACCGACGAGCGCGGGATCAGCTTCGTCGTTCCCGCCAGTTCGACTGGGATGACCTCGTCGTCGTTCTTCACCGGCTCGGCGCCGCCCTGGCCCGCGGGCGGGCCCGCGACCGTGGCCAGCTTCTCGCGCACGCGCGCGACCGACCGGTCGAGCCGGTCCTGCTGGAACGGCTTCAGGACGTAGTCGACCGCGCCGAGGTCGAACGCGTTCACCGCTTCCTCGGCGTGCCCGGTGACGAACACCAGTACCGGCGACGGGTTCATCGCCGCGATCACGCGCGACATCTCCATGCCGGACAGGCCGGGCATGTCGATGTCGGCGAACACGGCGTCGACCGTCGGCAGGCCGCTTGCCCGCCGGGCAGCCAGTTCTGGGTCGTCGTGCGAGAACAGCCGCAGCGCGTCGGAGGCGTCCGAGGCCTGGAAAACGCGGTGGATGTGCGGGTTGTTCTGGAGTCCGTGGCTGAGTTCGTCCAGCCCGGCCAGCTCGTCGTCCACGGCAAGGACGATGAGTTTCCGGGTGTCGTCGTGAGCACTCACAGTGAGACGCATCCTGCCGATTGCGAGGTGCATTGTCCAGACCCGATCGGAGAGTGCACCTTGTGGGTGGCGTACCGGAGTCGCCACTCACCTGTGCCTCAGAGCCCGAAGCGCGACCAGGCCGCCTTCGTGGTCACCGCGTCCAGCAGCGCGCTCGCTGCCGCGGGCGCCCCGATCCCGAGCCGGGCGAGCAGCGGTTTCTTCGGCTCCGCCACGGAAATCTCGGCACCGGGGTAACGCTTGTTGACGATCTCGCGCAGCGAACCGAGCCCGTCGATCAGTCCGAGTTCGACCGCTTTGTGCCCGAGCCAGACGTCTCCGGTGAACAGATCGGTGGAATCGGTCAGCCGGTCGCCGCGCCGTTCCTTGACCCATTCGACGAACAGTTCGTGCAGCTGGCTGTGCATGTTTTTCAGCCACTCGACGTCCTCGGGCTTCTCCGGGCTGAACGGGTCGAGCCGCGATTTGTTCGCGCCCGCGGTGTGCAGCCTGCGCTCGATGCCGAAGCGTTCGAGCAGCCCGGTGAACCCGAACCCGCCGCTGATGACGCCGATCGAGCCGACCATGGACGTGCGGTGCGCGTAGATCTCGTCGGCCGCGCAGGCCAGCCAGTACCCGCCGGAAGCGGCGACGTCCTCGGCGAACGCCAGCACCGGCACGCCTTTCTCGTCGGCCAGCTGCCGGATCCGCTCCGCGACCAGTCCGGACTGCGTCGGCGCACCTCCGGGCGAGTTGATCTGCAACGCGACGGCCTTGAGCCGGTCGTGCGCGAACGCCCTGGTGAGCGCGGATTCGACGGCACTGAGGTTGATCGCGCCGCGAGCCAGCGGCGACGGCGTCGGCGTGATCACGCCGTGCAGCTTCACGACGGCGACCACGTCCTTGCGGTCGCCCCGGTCGCCGAGCACGGGAAGGCGGGAAGTCAGCTTGTCGGTCACGCTCATCTGCCCAGGCTAACCAGTTCAGTGCGCGGGCAGCATTCCCGAACGCGAGCCGTGCACTCCGTCGGGTTCCGGTTCCGGCTCGACCGGAGGCAGCGGCTGCTGCGGGACGTCGGCGGAGTAGTCCGGCATGTTCGGCCGCACGCCGAGCTTGAACTTCGGCACCCGCAACGCGACCTTCATCCCCGCACCCGGCGCGGTTTCGACGGTGAGCGCGTAATCCTCGCCGAACACTTGCCGCATGCGCTGGTTGATGTTGCCGAGCCCGACGTGCGCGCCGGTGCGGTGCGCGTTGCGCAGATCGGTGAGCTGCCGCGGGTCCATGCCGATGCCGTCGTCCTCGACCGTGATCAGCGCTTCGTGCCCGTCGTCCCGCGCGATCACCGTGACGCACCCGCCGCTCGGCTTGCTGGCCAGGCCGTGTTTCACGGCGTTCTCGACGAGCGGCTGAATGATCAGGAACGGCACCACGACGCTCAACACCTCGGGCGCGATCTTCATCCGCACCTCGAGCCGACCGCCGAAGCGAGCGTTTTCGATGGTCAGATACCGGTCGATATTGCGCAGTTCCTCGGCGAGCGTGGTGTACATGCCGGACGTGCGGAACGAGTAGCGCGTGAAGTCCGCGAAGTCTTGCAGCAGTTCGCGCGCTTCCTCCGGATCGGTGCGAATGAGCGCGGAGATCGTGTTGAGCGCGTTGTAAACGAAGTGCGGCGAGATCTGCGCGCGCAGTGCTTTGATTTCCGCCTGCTGCAGCTGATTGCGCGATTCTTCGAGCCGTGCGAGTTCGAACTGCGTGCAAACGAACTGGCCCACCGCCTCAGCCATCTGCACCAGCTTGCCGCGCGTGCGCCCGACGACGATCAGCGTCGCCTCGGCCTCGCCCTCAACGAGAATGGGGACAATCGCGGCCGTCTTCATCTTGCAAGTGCCACGGTGATTGCACGGCATCTTGTTGTGATCAGCGACGGCGCGCCGGTGTTTGCGCAACGCGGTCCCGATGTCATCGACGACGTCCAGATAGTGGTCAGTGGCCTCGCCCGCCCAGGACAGCAGCGTGCCTTCACTGTCGGTGATGCCGACGGCGAGACAGTCGAGCACCTCGAGCAGCTCCGCCGTCATCCGGTTGGCGGCCTCCTCGTCGAGCCCCGCCCGCAAGTTAGGCGTGGCCTTGGACATCCGGTGGACGGCTTGGAGAACGGCGTCCTGGATGACCCCCTTGGGCCGGCGCGCCCGGAAGGCGAGGACCAGCACCACGATCACCAGGATGCCGACCAGAACCCACGGGACGACCAGCGCATAGGGGAAGTCGGACACGACGTCCATGCTCTGCGCTCGACCGACCGGGTGCAAGGTCTGCTCCCCACTTTCTGTCCAGTAGCGACGCCGAGAGTGGGCAAACCCTACCGTCACTCCCGGTGAGCGTGAGAATCTTGCGCCATTCGGGTGGTGGCGGTGGCTGTGGGTCGCCAATGAGTGGGAGTGAAGGGACCCTTCATCACTACGGACGGTTAGCAGCGAAGGGACCCTTCACTGCTTGGCTAGTGCGGATGAGGGTTCTTTGGCGGTCCCGACACTTGGACCCGTGGCCAGCGCCCTCGCGGCAATGCCAATTCCGGACCAAAGAAGCCAACTCCCCTGCCCCATGAAGCCGACTCCTGACGATGCCGCCCAGCCCTCACCTGCGAGACCAAGCCCCGATGCTTACCGACGCACCCGGCCCACGTCCGCGAGGGGAACCCTCACGGACTCTGATTCCCCTCACGACCAGCCCACCGCTCGCCGTCCCGCCTCCGGCGCGCCCCAATGCCACATTGGGTGCGTCAGACGCACCGAACGCCACATTGGGTGCGTCCCACGCACCCAATGCCACATTGGGGCGCTAGCCCCAACCCACCCGCGAAACCGCAGCCAGTGCACTCAACGATCGATGCACCCACACCACCCCCGCACCCCGATACGAAGCCACAATGCGGTCTGAGGGTGCTTGTCAAGGCATCTTTCCCGCCTTGACAAGCACCCTCAGACCGTCATCACAATCAAGCTTCGGGGTGCCCCACGCAACCCCCACGGCAATGTCGCCGCCAGGCGACGAGCCGAACTACTTCAACAACCGGGACATCCGCCGATCAGCCAACGGTTTCCCCCCGGTCTGACAAGTCGCACAATACTGAAACGACTTGTCCGCAAACGAAATCTCCCGAACAGTATCCCCGCAAACCGGGCAGGGCAGCCCAGTCCGAGCATGCACCCGAAGCCCCGACCGCTTCTCCCCTTTCAACCGCGCGGCCTTCTGCCCCACCGACCGCGAAACAGCGTCCGTCTCCACCTCGCGGATCGCCTCGGCCAGAACCTCCAGCGCCCCCTCGTCCAACTTCCCCACCGTCGCGTAGGGCGACAATTTCGCCCGATGCATGATCTCGTCCGAATAAGCGTTCCCGATCCCCGCGATCAACGACTGATCAGTCAACGCCCACTTCAGCCGAGTCCCCTTCCCCTGGAACAACTCCCGCAACTGCGAAGCATCGACAGCCAGCGCATCCGGCCCCAGCCGAGCCACACTCGCCACCTCGGAGGGATCAGCGACGATCCACACCGCCAGCCCCTTCTTCGTCCCCGCCTCGGTCAGATCGAAGCCGGGACCGGAAGCCGACTCCAGATGCACCCGCAGCGAGATCGGCCCCTTCCCGGGCTTCAGTGGAGCCGGGGACAGCGCGTCCGACCAGCGCAGCCAACCGGCCCGCGCGAGATGGACCACCAGGTGCAGGTCACCGAGCACGACATCCAGATGCTTGCCGTGCCGCGTCGCGTCGGTGATTTCGCGGCCATGCAACTCGGTATACGGCGGCACCGCGGTCTTCAGGACGCTCAACGACGCGACGTCGAGCCGGAAAACAGTGCTCCCCACGGCGTGTTCGCGCAGGTGATGGGCCAGTGCTTCGACCTCGGGCAACTCGGGCATGGCACCAGTCTCGCGCGCCTGCCCGGTTCCGGCCAGGTCTATTCGACCGGGTGCAACGGACCGTCGAAGTCCGGCAGCGAATGCTTCTGGATCGTCTTCGAGATCCGCTTCACCTCGCCGGACACGGTGAACATGCCGCGGATCGTGCCGACCCAGCGCTCCGACGGCCGGTCTCCCGCGACGTCGCCCTCGGTCTCGGCGACCACCGTCCACGGACGGCGCAGGATCCACCGCAGCGGGAAGAACAACACCACCAGCAGCAACGCCAGCAGCACCCACGCGGGCACCTTCACGACATCCGGCGTCCAGACCACCAAAGCGATCACCAGGAACACCATGACCACGATCATCGCGATGCCAGGTCCGTAACTGCCTGCGACGTCGTGTTCGAAATCGTCAGCGGTGGCGGGAGCCCGCCACTCCATCTGGGCACGGACCACCCAATGGCGACCGTCTTCGCCGCGCACCAGCCGGTTCATCCTGTTGCCTCCCGGGCGACGTCGAACTCGGTCAACGTTACCGTGACCGTGCCGTCGAGCGCGAGGTGCTCACTGAGAGTTACTGGCGGTTTGCCGGGTTTTGGCTGTTCGGGAGCTCGCGTCCGCTGAGGAATCGGCCGAACCGGTGACATCGTTCCCGGACGTGGAGTCCGTCTTGGCCGAGTTCGCGGGCTCGGCGGGGGTCGACGACTTAACCGGCTTCGACGACTTAACCGGCTTGGCAGACTTCGCGGACTTCGGGCAGCCGGACGAACCAGCGGCGTTGGAAGACTGCGGAGCGGCCGGAGCGACGCGCCCCGACCCCGTCGGGGCGGTCGTGACCGATGGCGGCACGTACGAATCCGGCGAAGGCACGTACGACGAGGGGGGCGGAGCGTACGACGAACGAGTCGTGTCGTCCGTCGTCGTGCTCAGCACACCCGGACTCGACGAGTTCGTGGGCGTGTCCAGATCCGACCGCGACTCCGTGGTCGACGACCGGCTCGTCATCGGCGATCCCGAATGGCTGCCGTCCTGGCTCGGAAGATCATCGCGCGGCGTCGACCCACTCGAATCCGACGTCGACGACGACTGCTCCCCGGACGCCGCCTGATGCACCGGCGGCAAATTCGGCACCTCGGCCACGCCCAGATGCTGCGACGTACCCGGATGAACCGCCACATGCGCGGGCCGCGCACTCCCGTGCATCTCCCCGGAGATGACCCGCGGCCCCTGCTGCGCCGGCGGCGGAGGCTGCTCCGGCGGCTGCAACGCCAGCTCCGGCGCACCACCGCCCAACCCGACGTTCTGCACCGGATGCGACCCGAACACCAGCGGACCGGCGGTCAAACTCACCGCACCCGCCGCCGCGGTCGAGGCCAGCGCCAGCCCGACCTTCACCTTCGAGCCGAACACCACGCTCTTCACCGTCGCGACCGCGCCGGCGGCCTTCCCGACCCCGGCCAGCGCCGGAACCGCGAGCACCAGCACCCCGGCATGCGCCCGCAACGACGAACACACATCCCGCAGCTCGTCCTGCGTCGCCCGGCACGACGGACACCCCAGCAAATGCGCCTTGATCCGCTCCGCCTCCGCGCCGGTGACGCTGCCCGCGGTGAACCCGCCCAGCTTCTCCACCACCGCACGGCACGTCTCCGGACCCCGGTTCACCGACAAATGCGCCTGCAGATACGCCGCCCGCAACCCCTGCCGCGCCCGCCGCGCCAACGCCGCAGTCGCATTCGCCGACAACCCGAAATGCGGAGCCACCATCGCGGGCTGCTCGCCCTCGACCTCGGTCTGCCACAGAACCGTCCGCCACCGCTCCGGCAAACTCGTGAACGCCGTCGTGATCAACGTGTGCTCAGCCGTCCGGGCAGGCGTGTCCACCCCGGCGCCCGCGCGGAACGTCAACTCGTCGTCAGTCACCGGAACATCGCGCCGCGCCCCGTGCCACTCCCACGACACCCGGCGCGCGACCGTCAGCAGATAAGCCCGCACGTAATCCCGCGGACCCGCACCGCGGCGCAACGCCTGCAGCACACGGAAGAAGGTCTCCGCGGTGATGTCTTCAGCTTCGGAGCGATCCGACGCGAGACTCTGCGCCAATCTGCGCACCGCCGCGGCGTGCAGCTCGAACAACTCCCCGAACGCGGCATCCTCGCCGTCGCGCAGCCGCTTCAAAAGTGCCTGCTCGTCGGATTCCGAGGCCGCTGGTGGCGGCGCCGTGCCCAGCTCGGTCATCCGGCAAGGCACCTCCTCCCCCGAAGGACTCACCACTGAAGTCGATTGGGGACACCATACGGAGCAGAGCGCCCGTCGTCACCCCTTGTGCGCTCGACGTGACGCGCAAGCACCACATCTCAGCAGGTCCGCGCCAATAACGGGGCCCCCGAAAGTGTCATCGGAGCCACGGTATAGAGTGTGTTCAACACCGAGCACCAAGCGGTTAACGCGGATGTAGCGCAGCTGGTAGCGCATCACCTTGCCAAGGTGAGGGTCGCGGGTTCGAATCCCGTCATCCGCTCGCGACCGAGAGGCCCATGTCCACAAAAAGCGTGGACATGGGCCTCTCGCCATTTCACCCGGGGGCCGAGCCCCCGGACCCCCGCGGTGCGGTCGGCTGCGGTTCAGGGGTTGGGGGCTTTGCAGCTTGCGGAGCAAGCGGAAAAGACGTGGAGTTCCCGAGGCCTGACGAGTCTGGTTATAGCTCGTAGGTGTCCAGGACTGTGGGGGCGGTTGGGGACAGGTGTTCGTCTTTTTGTTCCGTTAGCTGGCCTCTTGCCATTCGGTAGACCTGGAACGCGTTGTCGTGTTCTGGGTGTTGGTCGTCCCAGATGTGCAGGAGGCCGTAGGAGCCTGGGGCCAGTTCGCCTACCCGGGCGAAGGTTTCCAGGAGTTGCGGGGTGATGGCTCCGCCGTGCTTGTCTAGACCACCCAGATGGAGCATGGGCAGGCCCTCGCTCCAGCGGAGGTCTACCAGGTCCAGGAGGGTGGCGTTCTGCAGGGAGCGGTGGACTCGTTCCACCAGGCGCTCCAGCAGAGCTGCGTCGTCGTCGCCGGTTGCGGTGGCGGCGATGGTCACCCAGCCGTGGTATTCGAACACGTGCGAGACGGTAGCAGCGGCCGTGCTCAGCGGGTCAGCGCAGAGGGCTGGCCGTCCCGGCGCAACTGGTTCGTGAGGATGCCGTCGGCGTGCTTTTCGACTGCCGGGAGCAGTTTTTCGCCGAAGACGCACAGGGTGCGTTCCCACGGGTGGCCCAGCGTGCCGTAGCTGAAATCGGCGGCCAGGAACAGGTGGTAGTCGCCGCGCGGGAAGACCGAGACCGGCCACGGCGCGTTCTGCCGCATGCGATGCGGCCAGAACTTGAACGACTGGTGCTGCCAATGCAGGACCCACAGCCACTCGTCCTCGGCGGTGGTCTCCTGCAAAGCGGCCAGCACCGCCCGGGCCACGTCGTGCTCTTCCACCGCGTACGGGCCGAGGCGGAATTCGGCCGAGGCACGGTCGTACTCGCCGGTGGACAGGTCCCAGGCAGCCGACGGGCGCGGCTCATGGAAGCCGGGCCAATCGTGCGCGAAGGTGCTCGGCCAGAACCTGAGCTTGTCGTGCACCCAATACCAAGCGGGTTCGTCAGCCACTCGCGAGAGCGGCTCCCAGGCTGCAGCAGCGTTCACTTGTCGACCTCGAAGTCATCGGCCGGGCTCGAAACTGCCGAAAGCTTCGTGTCCGGGGCCGGGATTGTCCAGTCCACCGGAGCCGAGCGCCAAGCTGTCACTCGACCGGGTGGCCTGCGGACCGGGAAAACCGCCCCCGGTCCGCAGGTTCCTTACCCGAGACGCGTGCCGGTCATGCACGGAGCAGTTATGCGGCGCGCCACAGCGTGACGAACGCCGACGCCTCGCTGAACGCCCACGGCCGCAGCCGCTCCCGGTCGCGCGCCGACAAGGTGAACTCCTTCGCCCGGCGCACGTCCACGACCAGCGCCTCCCCGCCCGGCAGCAGATCCGGCATGCCTTCGGTGAGCAGCCACAACGCGAGCTGCGCGGCGTCCCGGGTCAGCGGCTCCTCCTTGAAGTACAGCCAGGTGGCGAACCGGCGGCCGTTCGACTTCCGCAGCCCCAGCTGCGGGCTGATGCCGATCTCCAGCTCGCCGAGCGAGAACCTCGCCCGCCCGACCTCGATCAGCTTCGGATCGCGCCTGCCGAGATAGCGCAGCCAGCCCTCGGCGATGGCGGCGTAATGCGGACGCGTGCGCTCGTCGGCGTTGTTGACCAGCGCGCGCATGGCCACCTCGTCCTGCCGCGCCGCCCGGCCCGCCCGTACCGCGTTCGCCGCGCGCCGGTAGTAGTTGAACGCCGCCCGGGCCGGGTCCTCGTACAGCCGGCGCTGCCTGCGGACGAACGAAGAACGCGACGGGCCCTTGCTGGCGCTGTACCCGACGAACGTGGGCAGCGTGACGTATGCCGACTGAGAACTGGTCATGGGCGGCCGCCTTCCGGTGGATGGTTTCCCCAGCACACGGCCAATTTTAGAACATATGTACGACAGTTTTCGCCGCTTAACGGGTGACCGGCGGCCACGGACCCGCCAGTACCGTCCGCGCCTGCTGCAGAACCTGTTGCTCGCAGTAGCTGACCGGCGTGACGTCGGTCGGAATCCAGGTCGCGAGCATCGCCAGCCACTGGCGCAGTTCGGCGAGCGCGGCCGGGTGGCCGAGCCGTCCGTCGAGGGCTTTGACGCTCTTCGCGGCTTCGGCGAGCCGGACGTCGCCGCGCACCATCTCGCCGAGATGTTCGCCGAGCAGCTGCCATTGGGCCGCGGTGGCGTCGGCCGGGAGTTCGATGCCCAGCTCCTCGACCACGTGCGAGAACGCGGCGGAAACCGCCTGGTGGTTCCGGTGGTCGAGGGCAGCCAGTTCGGGAAGGGAGGGCGCGTCGAGGCCCTCGCCGACGGCCCGCGCCCCGGCCTCGACGAGTTCGGCAGCGGTGATGTCGAGACCGGCGAGCCGATCCACGGCAAGGGCGGCGAGCGCACCGCGCGCGGAGGACATGCCCCGATCGTAGGAGACGCGGCCGTTTTCCCGGCGGACGTGCGCGGCGGGTGCCTGATCTGGGCAGATCCGGGCTGATCTTGCGCACCTGAGCCCCACGGAGCCGGAGCGCGTGGAACACTGTCGCCCGAACCGGTGACAGGGGGTTGCGTGATGAGCTGGCAGGAAGAGCTCCGGCGCTTGGACGCGGAGTTGGCCGCCGGCCGCCTCGGACACGCCGAACACCGCCGCCAGCGCGACGAATTGCTCGCCGAGGCGTCGGGCGGCGGGGCGGCTTCGCCAGTGGCGTCGCCGTTGCGGCAGGACGCGGCGCCGGCGAGCGAGTCACCCACCTGGAGCACGCCGACCGCCCAGGCGACGCCTGCCGGATCGGACAGCCCGGCAGCGGCGGAGTCGAGCACCTCCGCCGACAACAGCGCGAGCACTACGCAGGTCGTGACGACGATGGCGGAGCACGAGCCGACGACCACACTCCGGGTGGACACCACCTCGCCGGGCACTCCGCCCGGCGGCACCACGGCACCGGAGCAGCCCGCCGCCAACCCGGCGACCTCGACCAGCCCGGCCGCGCCCTCCTTCTCCCAGCAGCAGGCCCCGGCCACGCCGCCGCCCGCTCCGGCGAGCCAGGCGACCCCGCCCCCGCCGCACCAGCCGCAGCCGCAGATGCCCGCCCAGCCGGGAACCTGGCCGGGCGTCGCTCCCGTGCAGTGGCACACTCCCGGCCAGCAGCAACAGCCGAACCAGCCGGTCGTCGGATGGGCCAGCACCAACCCGGCGATGCCCGCGCCGGAACCGCCCGCGGTCGAAGCGTTCCTGAACTCAGCGGCAGCGGCCCCGCCCGCGGAAAAGCCCCAGCCCGCCTTCTCGCACACCCCGGGCACCCCGTTCTCCACCGACCGGCCGACCACCGCCCCGAGCCCCGCCGACGACCGGCCCACCGCGGTCTTCGGCGCGATCCCCGCGAACGGCGGCCAGCCGGAGCCGCGCCGGCTCTGGGAGGACGACGCCAAACCGCGCCGCGGGAAGCCGACCTGGCTGTTCCTCTCGCTGGCTGTGCTCGTGGTGCTGGCGCTGGTCGTCGGCGGCATCTGGTTCCTCGGCAACAAGAAAGACTCGAACGACACGGCCGCGCAGCCGCCCGCCGCGTCGTCCGCGCCGAACACCCAACCGGCCTCGCTCGAGGACAAGCTGCCCGCGCTGCAGGGCACGCCGAGCCAGGAGAACTCGACCATGGCGCTGGACAAGGCGGTCCAGGCCAAGGCCGTCTCCGACGCCGACGCGAACCTCATGCGCGCGGCAGGCGCGGACCAGCTCGTCTACCACGCCTACGCCGGCACCGACGGCGGCACGACGCTGATCGCCGTCCCGACGCCGTCCAAGGCGCAGGCCGGTCAGCTCGTCCAGGGGCTGCGGCAGAACCTCGTCACCGGCGGGTTCGACAGCAGCCCGCTCGGCCCGGCGGCCACCGACCTGCTCTACACCGGGAGCAGCCCGGCCGGACGCGTGATGGCCTTCTGGTACACCTCGGGCGGCGTGTCGGTCGGCATCGGCGTGTCGGGCCCGGTCGGCCAGGATCCGGCGGCGCTGCGGTCTCGGATGGAAGAGATCCGCGCGAAGGTCACGGCCGCGCTGCCCGCCGGCTGAACTCACCCCGGCTCGGAAGGCGACCCGCCAGGTCACGTGGGGTCGGACCCGTGCACAATGTCCACGTCGTCACACCACAATCGGGTAGTGCCGACGCATTGACCCGTCGCCATGCCGACAGATAAGGGGGGCCCTGGTGTCCTGGCAGGAGGAGCTGCGCCGGCTGGACGAGGAGCTCGCGTCAGGGCGCCTCTCCGCGGACGACTATCGCATCCGGCGTGATCAGGTGCTGTCCTCGGCCGTGGGCCAGCAGGATCAGCCCGCCCCGCCGCCGCAGAGCCAGAGCGCGGACTCGACCCAGGTGATCGCCCCGGTCAGCCCGCCGGGAGGCGTCCCGCAGCAGCAGCCGCAGGCCCCGCAGCAGCCGCCCGCCGACGGCGGCGCGGAGCGCACCCAGGTCGTGCAGTCGTGGCAGACCCAGCAGCCGCCCGCGGACGCCGGTCCCGAGCGCACTCAGGTCGTGCAGCCGCAGCAGCACCAGCCGCAGGCGCACTACTCCCCGCCCGGCGGGTTCCCGCAGGGCACGCCGGCCTCGCCGCCGGGGGGTTTCCCGCAGCAGCAGCCGTGGAACGCGGCCGAGAGCGACCAGACCCCGCCGTGGGGCGGCGGCGATCTTCCGCCGCTCGGCCCGTCCGGAGGCGACTCCGAATGGGTCCGCCAGGGTCCGGAGTACTTCAGCGACAAGCCGAAGAAGAGCAACGGCAAGAAGATCGGCGCGATCGTCGGCGCCGTCGTCGTGCTGGCCGGCATCGCTTTCGGCGCGTACTGGCTGTGGGGCCGCGACAGCGGAGGCGGCGGCACCGAGCAGACCACCGCGCAGCACTCGCAGAGTTCGGCCGCGCCGAAGCCGCCGGACCCGCTCGGCGTCGCGACCATGCCGGGCAAGGCCGAGACGCACGACGACATCACGTCGTTCTCGCAGGTCGACACCCTGCAGTACCTCAACCCGCAGGAACTGAGCGCCTACCAGGCGGCGGGCGCATCGAAGGTCAAGTTCGTCGTGTACCACCTCGAAGACGGCAACCTGATCACGCTCTTCCTTGCCCAGGCCAGCAGCCCGACCGCGGCGAAGACCGCGGCCGAGAAGCTGATGGAGGTCCAGACGACGAACGGGGCCAAGCGCGACACCACCGCCCCGAACGGCGTGTACGCGACCTCGATCGACGCGAAGGAAGGCCAGTCGGCCCAGTCGCGCGGGCACTACGCGCACGGCAACGTGATCGTCCGCGTCGAGGTGTCCGGCAAGAGCCAGACGTCCACCGACTTCACCACCGCGCTGAACCAGCAGCTCACGGTGCTGACCGCCGATGCCTGAGCCCGGGACCACCGCCTGCACGATCGTCGCCCGGAACTATGTGCCGGCCGCACGCGTGCTGGCCCGCTCCTACCTCGAACACCATCCGGGCGGCCGCTTCGTCATCGCGGTCATCGACGCCCCGCGCGATCAGTCGGACCGGGCCGGCGACGGACTCACCGTCGTCGGCCCGGCCGCGTTCGGCATCGACGAGGACGACTATCTGCGGATGGCGACCGCTTACTCGGTCACCGAACTCGCCACGTCGGTCAAGCCGTACCTGCTGCGCGAGCTGCTCAAGGAGTCCGAGGCCGCGATCTACCTCGACCCGGACATCGAGCTGTTCGCGCCGATCCCCGAGGTCGCCGAACTGGCCCGCGAGCACGACATCGTGCTCGCGCCGCACTTTCTGACCCCGTTGCCGCAGGACGGCATGGAGCCGGACGACGCGGTGATCATGGGCACCGGCATGTTCAACCTCGGCTTCATCGGCGTCGGCCGCGGCGCCGGGCCGTTCCTCGATTTCTGGGCGGGCAGGCTGCGCCACGACGCGATCGTCGCGCCCGAGCAGCAGCTGTTCACCGACCAGCGCTGGGTCGACCAGGTGCCGTCGCTGTTCCGGCACCACGTCGTCACCGACCCCGGGTTCGACGTCGCGTACTGGAACCTCCACGAGCGGCCGATCGGCCGTGACGAGGACGGCACCCTGACCGCGGGCGGCGCGAAGCTGCGGTTCTTCCACTTCAGCGGCTACCGGCCGGAGAAGCCGTGGCTGCTCAGCTTCCACTGCGCGCGCAAGCCGCGGGTGCTGCTGTCGCACAACGACGACCTTCGCGCCATCTGCGATTCGTACGGCACGAAGCTGCGCGAAGCGGGGTACGCGGAGTCGCTCGACTCGATTCCGTACGGCTTCAAGGACTTCCAGGACGGCACGCCGGTGCCGAAGCTCGCGCGGCGCGTTTTCCGCGAGGGCTGGATCAAGGCCGAGCGCAAGAAGAAGCCCGCGCCGCCGCACGCCTACGCCGAGGACGGCGGGCAAGCGCTGCGCGAATGGCTCGCCACTCCGGAGGACCAGGGCCAGGCCGCGGCCGGGCTGAACCGGCTGACGCACGCGATCTGGGCGTCGCGGATCGACCTGCAGATGGCGTTCCCCCACCCGTACGGCGACGACGCGGACGGCTTCCGGCACTGGTGCGCCGGGTCCGGCGTCTCCGAGGCCGGGCTGCCTGAGTGGGCGCTGCCGTCCGAACCGGTCGCGACCCGTCCGCCGCACGACGAGTTCGGCGTGAATCTGCTCGGCTACTTGACCGCTGAGCTGGGGCTCGGCGAGATGGGCCGGATCGTGCTCGAGGCGATCGAGACCGGCGGCGTTCCGGTGGCCACGGTGCTGGAGGAGAAGGCGGTCTCGAACCGCACCGGCATCGAGCGACCGGCGACGGTCGGCGATCCGCGGTTCCCGGTCAGCGTGTTCGCGGTGAACGCGGACCAGACGCGCACGATCCTGACCAACCACCCCGAGGTCGGTGCCGGGCGCTACCGGATCGGGCTGTGGGCGTGGGAACTCGAAGACTTCCCGCAGTGGCAGCACGAAGCGTTCGGGATGCTCGACGAGATCTGGACGGTCAGCGACTTCTGCCGCCGGGCGTTCGCCGCGCATTCGACGATCCCGGTCAAGACGATCCCGGTGCCGGTGCGCGATCCGGGCGAGCCGTCGCCGCCCGCGCGCGAAAAGGGCGAATCGGTGCGGTTCCTCTTCGCCTTCGACTTCAACAGCGTCGCGGAGCGCAAAAACCCTTGGGGCGCAGTCGTTGCGTTCCAGCGCGCGTTCCCTGGCCGCGAGGACGTCCGGCTCACCGTCAAGGCGATCAACTCGAAGCTGCACCCGCAGGCCGCCGAACGGCTGCGCGCCGTGGTTCGAGGCGACGACCGGATCGAACTGATCGAGCGCTACCTCAGCGTCGCCGAACTGCACGAGCTGTACGAGACCAGCACCGCGTACGTTTCGCTGCACCGCAGCGAGGGATTCGGGCTCACCGTCGCCGAGGCGATGGCCCGGGCGATGCCGGTGATCTCGACGGATTACTCCAGCACCACGGAATTCCTCGACGCGTCCACCGGCTGGCCGATCCCCTACCGGCTGGTGCCGGTCGGCGAGGGCAACTACCCGTATCACGCCGACGCGGTGTGGGCGGAGCCCGATCTGACCGCCGCCGCGGCCGCGATGGTGCAGATCGCCGACGATCCGGACGAGGCGACCGCCCGCGGCCGGCGCGCCCGGGAGGTCATCCTGCGCGAGCGGTCGATGGCGACCGCGGCCGAGTGGATGCGGCGTGAGCTGGAGCAGGCGTACGAGACGTGGCAGGAGCGGCAGCGTGCCGCGGTCCCGCCGCCCGAGCACCCGCTGAGCCCGCTGCAGCAGGCGACCGAGGCGTTGCGCTGGCGGCCGGAAGCGGACACGCCGTCGCGGCTGCCGCTCGCGCCCGCGCTTCGCAAGGCCGTGCTGCGCGCGATCGACCACTACGACGTGCACCAGCGCCAGGTGATGGGCGCGCTGCTCGCGGCGACCGAGGACAGCAACCGGCGGTTGCTGGACCGGATCGAAGGCCTGGAACGCAACATCGACGAATCGCGCCGCGCCGCGCTGTCCACGCGCACGCTCGGCGAACGGCTCGAAGCGTTGCGCGGCACGGTCAACGAGTTGCGCCGGCAGGCTCCGGAAACGGACCTGGCGCTGCGCAATCTCGAAGCGGACGTGGCGAAGCTGGCCGAGGGCTACGACGGCGTCGGCGCGGAGGTCGAAGCCGCCGCGGGAACCGTGCACAAGATGTTCGCGCGCCGCGACGAACGGCTCGACGCCGACGAGAAGGCCATCCAGCGGGTGACCCTCGACGTCAGCGCGATGCGGGACGCGGCACGGCTCCGGCACGCTCCGGTGCCGCGCGGGGCGGACGTCGTCCAGTGCGACGTCGGCGCGCTGCTGATGCCGGTCGACGAGGTCATGTTGCCGTGGATCCTGTTCCACCGGTCCTGGGAGGACAGCGAGGCCGAGCTGATGGCTTCGCTGGCGGACGGCGCGTTCCTCGACATCGGCGCGCACGTCGGCTACCACACGCTGCGGCTGCTGCGGGCCACGCCGGAAGTGACCAGGGTGATCGCGGTGGAAGCCGACCCGGTCAACGCCGCGTACCTGCGCCGCAACGTCGAGGTCAACCTGCCCGCCGCGGCGGGCGAGCTGGTCACCGTGGTCGAGTCGGCCGCGTGGGACGAGCCCGGCACCGTGCACCTGGCGCAGGCGACCCCGGGCAACAGCGGCGACAACCGCGTCACCACGGACGGTTCCGGCGTCGAAGTCCCCGCGGTGCGGCTGGATTCCGTGCCCGAGGTGACCGAACAGCGGATCAGCCTGGTGAAGGTCGATTTGCAGGGCCGTGACCACCGTGCGCTGGCGGGGCTGGCCGAGGTGCTGCGCCGCGACCGGCCGCACGTGGTGTGCGAGTTCGACCCGGGCGCGATCACGGAACTGGGCGACGACCCGGCCGCCGTGCTCGCCGGCTACCGCTCGCTCGGCTACACGCCGAAGGTGGTCACCGACGACGGCCCGGCCGACCAGGTGCTCGAAGACCCGGCGATCATCGCCGCGGCGAAGGCGGACGAGAAGGAATTCGTCACGCTGTGGCTGGCGCCCTGACCTGATCGCGCACGTGGTGTCTCAGGGCGCTACGTGCGCGATGGTCAGCAGGAACGCGCCGTACCAGGCACTTCCGACAGTGAGCACCGGCAGCAGCACCGCCAGCACCCGGTTCGGCAGCTTCGCCAGCATGAGCGCGACCGGCACGGTCAGCACGAACGCCGGCAGCAGGAAACGTGCGCGGGACTGGAAGAAGTTCGACGAGCACAGCGCGATCACCACGGTGAGCGTGCCGTAGATCTGCCACGGCAACGGCAGCTTCGTCGCCCAGGTCCAGAACTGCAGCACCACCGCGGCGAGCACGACGAGCGCGGTCACGGTGATCCAGCTCGCGTGGTCCGAGGTGAGGCCCTCGCGGACCTGGGTCCAGGTGAAGACGCCGAAATCGAAGTGCATCTGCCAGGCGTTCTGCAGCCAGAACCAGCCGTCCGGGCGGCCGGTCTGGATCCAGACGTAGCCGAGGTAGCCGAGCAGGCCGAGCGGCGCGAGCAGCCCGCCGACCCACGGCCGCCAGCCCTCGCGACGCTGGAAAACCGCGATGAGCGCGGCGATCCCGACCGCGGCGATCAACGCCCCGGAACTCGCCCTGGTCAGCCCCGCCAGCACCGCGAACCCGCCCGCGACCAGCCATTCGCGGCGCGCGAGCATCACGAACGTCCAGGACACGAGCGCCATCAGCAGCGATTCCGAATACGCCAGGTGCAGTGCCGTCGAACCCGGCCCGATCGACCACAGCACGGCGACCAGCAGGCCCACCCGCGGTCCGGCCAGGTCGCGGCCGAGCACGAACAGGCCCCACGCCGCCGCGCATCCGGCCAGCAGCGAGATCGTCATCCCGGCCGCCAGCGGCGGGATCCCGACCAGCGTCAGCACCGCGACCGTCGCCGGGTACAGCGGGAAGAACACGAGGCTGTTTTCGACCGGCAGCCCGTCGGTGCCGAGTGTGATCGGCTGGTCGTAGCCGTGCTGCGCGACCGAGAGGAACCAGTTGGCGTCGAAGTTGTCGATGAACCGGCCCGGCGACACATCGGCCTTCCAGCTCATCATCCACAGCACGCCGAACGCGACGATCTGGAACAGCAGATAGAGGCTGATCGCGGGGGCGGCTTGGCGGAAAGCGGCGCGCAGGGTCGGCGAACGCTCGACGGCTCCGTCGAGACTGGACTGCTGCACGCTCCCCGAACTCCTGAACTACTTCGCGCGAAACCGGACGAATTCCTGCCTGATCGTACCTGGCGACCACATAATCCGAGGCCAGAACGGGTCTTGTGACTAATCCCCTGCTTACCGCCAATTGCGGGGAGTACGTCCGGGCCGGGCGTACGAGGCGGTAACCTTCACGAGGTTGTCGGTAGCGGAAGACGGGGGTGAGCACGCTGGCCGAGCCGAATTCCGCTGCCCTGGCCGAGCCGTCGCCCGCGCCCGCGAAGAAAACCCGGATCGTCTTCATCGACATCGGCCGCGGCCTCGGCGCGCTGCTGGTCTTCTACAGCCACATCGCCCATCCGTGGGTCATCGCGAAGAACGACAAGGCCCCGTACGTCGACTTCATCGAGGCGCTCACCAGCGACCCGATGCACATGTCGAAGCAGGGCATCGGGCAGATCGCGGTGCCGTTCTTCTTCCTGGTCAGCGGTTTCGTCGTGACGCCGATCGCGCTGCGCCAGGGTACTGGCCGGTTCGCGCTCAACCGGTTCATCCGGGTCTACGCGCCGATGCTGTTCGTGGTGGCACTGACCGCGTTCCTGCTGCTGGTGAACCTGCACCCGCCGTCGACCGGTCAGCCGCAGACGCTGAACCCGCTCACCGTCTTCACCAACACCGCGCTGGTCAACTACCTGATCTATCCGCAGATCGTGCTGGTGCCGGTGGCCTGGACGATGATCGTCGAGGTCATCTTCTACCTGCTGCTCATGGCGGTGCTGCCGCTGCTGCGCCGGTGGGTGTGGCTCGCGATCGCGATCGAGCTGACCTTCATCTTCGTGGTGATGATGAGCCGGTCCCAGCTCGGGCCGTCGTGGTCGCTGTTCGCGGTGAACGTCTCGTACCTGCCCGCGATGGTGATCGGCCAGGTCATCTGGGCGACGACCAAGAAGCAGATCCCGCTCTGGACCGGCGCGCTGTACGGCGGCTGCGCGTGGTCGCTGTACGTGCTGGCGGACGTCATCAACGTCGGCCGCGTGGACAGCTCGTACAACCTCGCGCTGGCGTTCGCCGTCGCTTGCTTCCTGATGGGCATGTTCGCCGAGGACCGGCTCAAGCAGCGCAAGATCTGGACCATGCTGTCCGAGCGCAGCTATTCGATCTACCTGCTGCACATGCTGGTCACGTTCGTGCTGCTGCAGCTGCTGCGCCCGGCGGTGCCGCTGCCGATCGCACTGCTGATCGTGATCCCGGCGGTGTTCGGGGTGGTCGAACTGAGCTACCGGTTCGTGGAACGGCCGAGCCACTCGCTGGCGCGGCGGTTGTCGCACCGGCCGAAGCCGCCTCCGCCCGCGCCGGAAACGCCCGAGCCTCCGCCGGAGCCGCCGGTCGAAACGCCGGGGGAAACGACTCAGCTCGTCGACGACGCCGAAGTGACCCTCGAGATCCCGAGGATTCCCGCCGAACCGGTGCCGCCGCGTCGTCCGGTGCCTCGGCCGCGTCCGGTGCAGAACGGGCGGATGCCGAGGAACGGCGCTCCGCCGCCGAACGACACTCCGCGCGCCGACCAGCCGCGCGGGATGGCTCCTCGTGCGAACGGGGGCGCGCACCGGGCGCGTCCCGTCGTCGAATCAGGCGTCGACCGCACCGCCGAACCGCCGGTGCGCCGCGCGATGCCGCCGCGGCGGCGTCCGTCAGCTCCGCCGGAGCTGCGCTACCAGCCGGACCAGGAAAACCAGGCCCAGCGCGGCGACCAGGACGATCTCCCACGCCACCGGAACTCCTTCCGCCACACCCCTCGCTGAGGAGTGATGCTCTTCCGGTAAGGCGTGCGAGGGTGGGACGACGTTCACCGACACGGGGTAAGTCACACTCTCGGCTTAGCTCACGCGTGCGAGACCTCGTGAGTGTTCATGCCGGTGCGAACCGGCATGAACACTCACGAGCCACGACGCGGGGTGACCAGGCCGGATTCGTACGCGAGCACCACCAGCTGCGCCCGGTCGCGAGCGCCGATCTTGGTCATGATGCGGCTGACGTGCGTGCGCGCGGTCGCCGTGGAGATCACCAGGTGGGCGGCGATTTCGTCGTTCGACAATCCGCCCGCGACCAGCGCCAGCACCTCGCGTTCGCGTTCGGTCACCTCCTGCACGGCCGAGGTGTCGATCCGCCGGTGCTCCGGCCGTCCGACGATCTCGGCGATCAACCGGCGCGTGACGGTCGGCGCGAGCAGCGCCTCCCCCGCCGCGACGACGCGCAGCGCGTGCAGGAGTTCGACCGGTTCGGTGTCCTTCAGCAGGAAGCCGCTGGCCCCGGCGCGGAGTGCCTCGTAGACGTATTCGTCGACGTCGAAGGTGGTCAGGACCAGTACTTTCACCCCGGTGAGGTCGGGGTGCGAGGTGATCCGGCGGGTCGCTTCGAGGCCGTCGGTGCCGGGCATCCGGATGTCCATCACCACGATGTCCGGCCGGTGCTCGACCGCCTGCGCGACAGCCTGCTCGCCGTCGCTCGCCTCGCCGGCCACCTCGAAACCGTCCTCGGTGTCCAGCAGCAGCCGGAATCCGGCGCGGACCAGGGCCTGGTCGTCGGCCAGTACGACGCGGATGGTCATTTCTCCCCCTCCACGGGCAGTTCCGCCCGCACCTGGAAACCCTGTCCGGTGACGCTCGCCTCGACGCTGCCGCCGAGCGCGGTAGCGCGTTCCCGCATGCCGCGCAGACCGTGTCCGGGCGTCGGCTGGACGGTGCCGCGGCCGTCGTCGCGCACGATCAGGACCAGCGTGCCCGGCTTCCGCTCGAAGCGGACCTCGACGCGCTGTGCCCCGTCGGCATGCCGGACGACGTTGGTCAGCGACTCCTGAAGGATCCGGTACGCCGCGCCGTCCACCGGCGCGGGCAGGTCACCGGCTTCGCCGTGCAGTTCGACTGCCAACCCGGCAGCGCGGGCATGGTCGAGCAGTTCGTCGACCTGCGCGAGGCTCGGCGCGGGCGCGCGGTTTTCGCCGGAGCGCAGCACGGCGAGGGTCGCACGGAGGTCGTTGAGCGCGGACGCGCTGGCCGCCTTGATGTTGAGCAGCGCCTCTTTCGCCTGCTCTGGCCGCCGGTCCGCGACATGGGCGGCGACGCCTGCTTGGACGTTGATCATCGCGAGGCTGTGTGCGACGACGTCGTGCACCTCGCGGGCGATCCGGAGCCGCTCCTGCTCGGCCATCCGGTGCCGATGTTCGTCGGCCTGCTCGCGCCGGGCGGCGACGGCGGCGAACTGGAACCGGACCGCGGTCGCGATGCCGATCACCGCGGCCATCCAGACCACGGCGAACAGCGCCCAGGCACTGAGCGCAAACGTTTGCGCGACGATGATGTGGACCCCGTACGCCGCCGCGAGGACCCCCGCGCCAGTGCTTCCGGCGACCACCGGCCCCTTCTGCCGCGTAAGCACGAACAGCGCGATGGTGGGGACGATGATCACCGGCCCGCCGGGCTCCGGCGACAGGTAGTACGCGTACGCCGAGGCCGCGGTAAGCACGAACAGCGGCAGTGGGTACCGGTGGACAAGCAGCAGGGTGAGCACGGTCGCGGCCAGCCAACCGGCGCCGAGCGGGCTCAGCAGTTGCGGCGCGTGCTGCCAGCGGCCGGACGCGCTGGAGCCGCCGAGCACGAAGGCGAGCACCACGAAGGTCCGGAACACCCGCCCGAACCACGGGTTCCGCGCCCGCCACCAGTAGTGCATGGTGCGAAAGCTACCGGGGAAGACGACCGGGCGCGTCCGTCGTGAAGCGCGGGATCCGGCTACGCGCGGCGCGGTATGTCGAGAACGCTCAACCAGCTCCGTTCACCAGGCAAACGGCGAAAAAAGAAGACGAGGATGGGCGAGGTAGTGGCCGGGGCGAGCATGTCGCTGGACGGTTTCGTGGCGGGCCCGGGCGAATCGGGGTTCGATCTGCTCTTCGGCTGGCTGGGCAGCGGCACCGAGGAGGTGCCGACCGCGCAGCCGGGACGTGCGTTGCGCATGTCCCCGGCGAGCGCGAAGGTCGTGCGCGCGCAACTGGAGTCGACCGGGGCGCTGGTGGTCAGGCGGCGGCTGTTCGACCTGACGTCGGCGTGAACTCCGGCGAGATGGCGCGGCAGTGCCTGGAGGCCGGGCTGCTCGACGCGGTGCGGGTCGATCCCGTGCCGGTCCTGCTCGGCGGCGGGATGCCGTTCTTCGGCGAATTCGGATTCGGCCCGGTGCGGCTCGGCACGCCCGAGATCGCCGCTGGCGAGGGCGTGACCCACCTGCACTATCGCGTCTTGGGCACGAACTCCAGCAGCTTCGCGCGAGTCTCGTCGTTCGCCGGGGTGTAGACCGACATCCGGATTTCCGAGCGGCGGCCGGCGTAGAGGTAGGTGAAGTCGAAGGTGAGCAGGCCCGCCTCCGGGTGCAGGTAGCGTTTGCTCTTGGCCTGCTCGGTGTTCACGTCGTGGCGCTCCCACAGCTCCGCGAAGCACGGCGATTCCGCCCTGAGCCGTTTGACCAGCGACTTCCAGCCGGGTTCGCCCATGTGCTCGGCCATCGCGGCGCGGAAGGACGAGACCATCCGCGGCACGTTCTGCTCCCAGTCGACCATCCGCTCTTTCCACTGTGGATTGAGCAGGCATTGGACGAGCGTGTTGCGTTCCTCGTACGGGATCTTGTCGACGCCGCCCATCAGCCAGTCGTAACCGGCGTTGTGGCCGAGCACGTCGAAGCGCGCGTTGCGGACCGCGACCGGGAAGGGCTCCAGCTGGACCATCATGTCCTGCATCGACGGGGTGATCGCGGAGCAGTTCTTCTTCTCCGTCACCGGCTCGGGCGCGCCGGCGAGGGTGAACAGGTGCACGTGTTCGTGCGGATCGAGCCGGAGCGTGCGGGAGATCGCGCTGAGCACCTGCTCGGACGCGTTGATGTCGCGGCCCTGCTCGAGCCACGTGTACCAGGTGACCCCCACCCCGGCGAGCTGCGCGACCTCCTCGCGGCGCAGCCCCGGCGTGCGCCTGCGGCCGCCGAGCGGCAAGCCGACCTGCTCGGGCGTGATCCGGCCGCGCCGGTTGCGGAGGAACTCTCCCAGCTCGGTCCGGCGCAGGCGGTCTTCGATGCCAGTGGTCACGAATACCAGGTAAGCACAGCCTCGACCCTGTTACCAGGTAGTCCCAGTACCAGGATAAAAGCACACCTGGTACCAGGGTTTGCCGCGGCGGAACGTAGTACTCATGACGACTACCACCACTGCCCCGGCGACGGCCACCGCCGCCGTCGGGACGCCGGAGCGGACGGGCCTCTCGTCCGCCGGCTTGATCACCGTGCTGCTGGGGGCGGCACTGCCGATCATCGACTTCTTCATCGTCAACGTCGCCCTGCCCACGATCGATGCCGACCTGCGCGCATCCACCGCGACGCTGGAACTCGTCGTCGCGGGCTACGGCATCGCATACGCGGTGTTGCTGGTCCTCGGCGGACGGCTTGGCGACACTTTCGGCCGCCGCCGGCTCTTCCTGCTCGGCCTCACTCTGTTCACGCTCACCTCGCTGGCCTGCGGTGTCGCCCCGGACGCCGCCACGCTGGTCATCGCCCGCGTCGCACAGGGCGCGGCTTCGGCCCTGCTGCTGCCGCAGGTGCTGTCGATCATCCAGGCGGGCACCTCCGGCGAACGCCGCTCCCGCGCGATCGGTCTCTACGGCGCGACCGGCGGCATCGCCACCGTGGTCGGCCAACTGCTCGGCGGCGCGCTGGTGGCCGCGAACGTGTGGGACCTGAGCTGGCGGCCGATCTTCCTGGTCAACGTGCCGATCGGGATCATCGGGCTGCTGCTCGCGCGCCGTACGGTGCCGGACAGCCGGGCGAGCAATCCGCTCGGCGTCGACCGCTGGGGCACCTTGCTGCTGGCCGTTTCGCTGCTGTCGCTGCTGATCCCGATCATGGAGGGCCGCGCGCTCGGCTGGCCGTGGTGGAGCATCGTGCTGCTGGTGGTCTTCCCGTTCGCGGCGTACGGCTTCGCCCGCACCGAACGCAACCTCGAAGCCGCGGGCGGCACCCCGCTGCTGCCGCCCGCCCTGCTGCGCACCGCGAGCGTGCGGCACGGCCTGACCGTCGCGGTGCCGTTCTTCTGCACCTTCGGCTCGTTCATGTTCGTCTACGCGGTGACCCTGCAGAACGGCCTGCACCTCGGCCCGCTCGGCGCCGGGCTGGCGCTGACCCCGATGGCCGTCGCGTACTTCACGACCTCGCTGGTCAGCAGCCACCTCGTCGCCCGGTTCGGCCGCAAGATCGTGCCGATCGGCGGGCTGATCCTCACCGTCGGGCTGCTCGCGCTCGCCGGAACCGCGCTGCTGGACTGGCCCGATCTGTCGATCTGGCAGCTGGCCCCGGCGATGGTGCTGATCGGCGTCGGCAACGGGCTCGCGATGAGCACCCTGTTCCGGGTCGTGCTGTCCCGGGTTCCCGCGGATCTGGCGGGCGTCGGCGGCGGCGTGCTGACCACGACTCAGCAGACTTCGCTGGCGCTGGGCGTCGCGGTGCTTGGCAGCCTGTTCGCCAGCCTGAGCGTGCCGGGCGCGATGGGCTACCAGGGCGCGTTCGTGCTGGTCATCGGGATTCTGGCGGCGCTGGCACTCGTGGTGAGCGGGCTGGCTCGCAAACTTCCCGATCCTCGCTGAGAATTCGGCCGACGGAAAAACCCGCTCCCGGACGACGATGGAGATGTGACGGAACCTCGGGTGCAGCCAGACCCGGCCTTCGCGCTGCTCGGCCTCTACGAGAAGGCCCTGCCGGAGGTCTATGGCTACCTGCTCGCGAGGTGCGGCGACCGCGTGCTGGCGGAGGAACTGACGTCGGAGACGTTCCTCGGCGCGGTCGCCGCCTGCCGCAAGGAGCACGCGCCGCCGGTGAGCACGCCCTGGCTGATCGGGGTGGCCCGGCACAAGCTGGCCGACCACTGGCGGCGCGCCGGACGGGAACAGCGCGGGCTGCGGCTCGTGCACGACGCCGAATGCGACGTCGAGGACCCGTGGGACGAGCAGCTCGACGCCCTGCGTGCGCGGCAGGTGCTCGAAACGCTGACGGTCTCGCATCAGGCGGTGCTCACCTTGCGGTACGTCGACGGCCTTCCGGTGCGCGACGTCGCCGCGCATCTCGGCCGGACCATCCACGCGACGGAGGCGTTGCTGACGCGGGCCAAAACCGCGTTCCGCCGCAGCTACCAGGAGGAGGGACGCGATGCCTGAACCATTCGACGCGCTCGCACTGCCCTCGACTCCGGCCGACCCCGATCCGGCCTTCGCCGAGCAGCTGCGGGACGACCTCCGCCGCCTGATCCTGAACGGAGCGGAGATGACCACCACCGAAACCGAGGCCCAGCAGGCGCGAGCGGGTGCGCTGACGCCTTATCTGGTCGTGACCGACGCCCGGGCCGCACTCGACTTCTACGTCGAGGTCTTCGGAGCGCGCCGCCGGGCCGAGCCGATCGTGATGGACGACGGCCGGGTCGGGCACGCCGAACTGGACATCGGCGGCAGTGTGCTGATGTTCGCCGAGGAGTTCCCCGAGCTGGGCAATGTCGTGGCTCCCGAGGGCGGCGCGATGGTGCGCGTCGAGGTGCCCGACCCGCACGGCTCGGCGCAGCGGGCGGTGGAGCTGGGCGCGGAACTGCTGCGTCCGGTCGAGGACCGCGGCTACGGGCTCAACGGCGTGATCAAGGACCCGTACGGCCAGCGCTGGCTGATCGGAAAGGCCGCACCACAAGCGAAAACGCCCGGAGAGCGCACGTACCGGCACGGCGAGGCCGGGTACTTCACCTTCCAGGTGCCCGACGAGGTCCGGGCCAAGGCGTTCTACGGCTCGGTGCTCGGCTGGCAGTTCAGCCAGGGCAGCCTGCCGACCGCGTGGCGCATCGAGGGCCACGGTCTGCCCGGCGGCCTGTGGGGCGGCTCGGAACTGCAGACCGGGTGGAAGCTGATGTTCGCCGTCGACGACCTCGAAGCCGCGCTCGACCGGGTGCGCGAGCAGGGCGGCCGGGCGGGCGAGGTAGAGAACCCGCCGTACGGCCGAACGGCGGATTGTGCCGACGACCAGGGGATCGAGTTCTGGCTGTGGGAACAGCCACGCACGTGACCTCGGCCAAAACCCCGGCGGCAAACCGGCCGCCGGGGCGCACACTCAAGGGATGGCCGCGCACTGGACGCCCCGCGACGAAGCCGAGCTGACCGCCGGCTGGCAGCTGTGGCTCGCGCTGGGCTCGTGTGCCTGGCCGGGACCGGACTGGGACGGCACACCCGCCGAAGCCGTCCGCGGCCTGGAACGCTGCTTCACCACGTGCGATGAGATTCTCGCCGCGTACGACCAGCCGGATTCCGCGGTCGCCGGTTTAGTGCGCTCGATGATCCTCGCCGCCAACTGGACGCTCGAACTGTGGCGCGACGACGCGGACCCGCTCGATTCCGAGCGGGCCGCGCTGTTGCACGCCGACCTGGCCGCGTTCTCCGACCACGCCGAGAGCGTCCGGACCTTGCTGGCCGCGGGCGGCGGGTGGGCCTCGCTTCCGCTGTGACCCGCCCGCCGTCTGTCCGCAAAGGACTTACCAGCGCGCCGGACGTTTCCGCTCCGGCTCGTACGGCTGCGTGATGACCTCGATCCCGTTTCCGCCCGGATCAAGGAAATACACGCCGCGGCCGCCGTGGTTGTGATTGATCTCGCCAGGGCCCTGCCCGCCCGGCCCGGCGTGGTAGTCCACCCCGGATTCCTTCAGGCGCAGGAAAAACGCGTCGAAGTCGTCCTCGGGAATGAGGAAGCAGTAGTGCTGCAGCTTGCGATCGGCGTCCGGCACCGTGGCGAAGTCGAGCCGCACGCCGTTGCTGGTTTCGACGGGGATGAACGGCCCCCATTCCTCGCCGATCTCGAAACCGAGGAGGTTCGCGAAGAATTCGGCGGATTCCCGGTTGTTCCGGGACGGGACCATGAGGTGATTCAGTTCAAGAGAGAGGGACACGAAGCAATGCCTCCAGAAGGCATCCCAGCACCTCCATGCCTCACCCAGCCGGTGACCGACACGCGATGCCGCCGACGACTATAGCGCAGCGCAAGCGGATCTCCAATCAGGAAACCGGAACTCGCCGCCGGGCCGCGCGCGGGCGGCCGACTCCCTGCCAGGACAACCCGGCGTCGAGAATCATCCGCGGGTCGAGCAGATTGCGGGTGTCGACGACGTCGTCGCCCTCCATCGCGTCGGCGATCGCCACCCAGTCGAGATTGCGGAACTCGGCCCATTCGGTAAGCACCACAACGACATCCGCGTCCTTGGCGACCTGGTACGGATCGTCCACAACGGTCATCCCGGCGATACCGCCGGACACCGCCGGGTCGTACGCGGTGATCTCCGCACCGAGCGCACCCAGCACCGAAGACACTGCCAGCGCGGGAGAATCCCGCAGATCGTTGGTGCCGGCCTTGAACGCCAAGCCCAGCACGCCGATCCGCGCACCGGCCAGGGTTCCGCCGCAGGCGCCGGCGATCTTCGCGACAATGCGGTCGCGCTGGGCGATGTTCTCGTCGATCGCCGAGGTCAGCATCCGGAAGTCGTAGTCGACCGATTCGGCGACCTTGACCAGTGCGCTGGTGTCCTTGGGCAGGCACGAACCGCCCCAGCCCGGGCCGGGTTTGAGGAAGGTGCGGCCGATCCGCCGGTCGTAGCCCATGCCTTCGGTGACCAGGTCGATGTCCGCGCCGAGCCGTTCGCACAGTTCGGCGATCGAGTTCACATAGGACAGTTTGAGCGCGAGAAAACAGTTCGCCGCGTACTTGACCAGTTCCGCGCTCGCCGCGTCGGCGACCACGACGGGTGCGGCGAGATCGCCGTACAACTGCCCGACCCAGGCGGCCGCGGCGTGCGAATCCGACCCGACCACGATCCGGTCCGGGTTCAGGAAGTCTTGCACCGCAGTGCCTTCGCGAAGGAACTCCGGGTTGGACACCACCGGCACGTCGTCGCGGCCGACCATCGCCTGGATCCTTTTCGCGGTGCCGACCGGCACCGTCGACTTCGTGATCAGCGCACAGCCGGCCGGCAGCACGTCGCCGATCTCGGCGGTCACCGATTCCACCGCGCGCAAATCCGCGGACCCGCCCGCGCCCATCGGCGTCGGCACGCAGAGGAACACGCCCTCCGCGCCGCGAACGGCTTCCCGCGCGCCGACGACGAACGACAGCCGTCCGCTCGCCAGTCCGCGGGAGACCAATTCGGCAAGTCCTGGTTCGAGGATGTCCACGCGACCGGCCGACAGCCGGTTCACTTTCGCCACGTCCACGTCAACACAGGTGACGCGGTGCCCGAGGCTCGCGAGACAAGCCCCCGTGGTCAATCCGACGTATCCCGTCCCTACCACCACGATCCGAGCTGAGCTCATGACGCTGAAGGTGACAGCCGGAGTTGACCTCAGTGCTAACGGAAGCGGTCGCGGCCGAATACTCCTCGCGACGACAGCGGGTGAGGCGACACACTCCGGCACCGGTGCGAACGAGCGTTAACCTGGGCGCGGAGGTGCACCGCGGCACCGGAGAGCAGGAGGAAGGCTGAAGATGCAGATCACCGACACCGCAGCGCTCGTCACGGGTGGCGCGTCCGGTCTCGGCGGCGCGACCGCCAAGGCACTGGCCGCGAAAGGCGCGCGGGTGTTCGCCCTCGACCTCGCGCCCTCGATCGAGAAGGCCGAGCAGGTCGACGGGATCACTTACGTCGAAGCCGACGTGACCGACCCGGACCAGGTACAGGCCGCCGTCGACACCGCCGCGGGCGCGGGCGTGCCGCTGCGCACGGTGGTCAACTGCGCGGGCATCGGACCGTCCGCGCGCATCCTGTCGAAGAAGGGCAGGCACGACCTCGGGCTGTACGCGAAGGTCATCCAGATCAACCTGATCGGCACCTTCAACGTGGTCACCATCGCCTCCGAGGCGATCGCGAAGACCGAACCGCTGGCCGACGACGCCCGCGGCGTCATCATCAACACCGCGTCCGTCGCCGCGTTCGACGGCCAGATCGGGCAGGTCGCGTACGCGTCGTCCAAGGGCGGCGTGGTCGGGATGACCCTGCCCGCCGCGCGCGACCTCGCCTCGCACGGCATCCGCGTCCTGACGATCGCCCCCGGCATCGTCGACACCCCGATGCTCGCCACCGTCAGCGACGAGTTCCGCGCCGGGCTCGCCGCCGGGGTGCCGTTCCCGAAGCGGCTGGCGCGGCCGGACGAGTACGCGCAGCTCGCCCTGTCGCTGATCGACCACGACTACCTCAACGGCGAGGTCGTCCGCATGGACGGCGCGCTGCGGATGGCCCCGCGCTGATCTGCTGACGAGTGGGGGTGCCGCCCCCTCGGCGGCACCCCCACTCGCCCCGTCACTCCTTGCGCATCCGCACCTCGAGGCCGATCCCGTCCGGGGTCACCGCGCAGGTGCGGAACTTGCTCTCCGCGACCGTCGCGCGGAATTGTTCCGGCGTGTACGCCCGCCGGCGCAGCCCGCGGAGCGTGCGAACGGTGGTGAACGTGGCCACCGGACCGAGATTCATCCGCGCGACCTCGGCGTCGAGTTCGGAGTCCGTGGTGCTCTTGCTCAAGTCCTGCACCAGCGCGACGCCGCCCGGCCGCAGCACCCGGTGCATCTCGTCGAGCGCGTCCACCGGGTCGGCGAAGTTCTTGAAGGCCGCCTGGCAGATCAGGAAGTCGAACGACCCGTCCGCGAACGGCATCGCCGCCACGTCACCGCGGCGAAAGTCGACCGAGACGCCCTGTTCTTGCGCGTACTGCCTGGCCAGCTGGACGAACGTCCGGCTGACGTCCAGCCCCGTCACCGTGCACCGCCCGGTGCGAGCCAGCTCCACCGCGAAGTAGCCCGGCCCCGGCGCGACCTCGAGCACGTCGGCGCCCTCGGCCAGATCCGCGGCCAGCATCTCGGCAGACTCGCGGTACTGCACAAGCTGCGGTTCGGTACGCCGCCCACGCGCGTACGCCCGGGCGACCGGCCCCTCCATCTCCGGCAGCAGCTTCGTGCGATGACGTTTGACCTGTGTGTTCCCCATCTGCTTCTCCCTGTTCGGTTGTTCCCGAACCGGTTGCCGCGGGGCCGGTATCCTTTTCGACGCAGCCTGAAGACAGGTTTCCGCACCCGCGGTTTCCAGTTCGACGGTTCCCGGTCCCGGCGGCGGTGTGCCAGCACCTCCTCCGGGGCCTTCTTTATTCGCCTTCGCTCTCGACGAAGGCGGCCATGTCGGGCAGCTCGCCGGTCTCCCGGTAGCGCCGCCATTCCTCGACCCCCGGTATCGCGCCGGTGGCCAGCTCCTCCCGCAGCCCGCGAACCCATTCGGCCTCCGCGCGCCACATCGCCAGTTGGTACTCCGCCTCGACGAGGACCAGCCGCGGCAGCTCAGCCCGCATCTTCGCCAGCGCCTCGGCCCGCTCGCCGATCATCTGGTCCAGCTCGCCGACCCGGTGCCGCAACTGCTGGTCGACAACGTCCGGCCCGAGCGCGAGCATCACCGACAGCCCCGTGTGAAACCGCGTCGGCTCCAGATCCGGCACCGCGAGCAATTCCGCGACCCAATCCTCCAACTCGGCCTGGCCCGCGTCGGTGATCCGATAGACGGTCCGCTCCGGGCGCGCGCCGTCTCGCACGTTCTCGACGGCTTCGAGGAATCCGTGCTTTTCGAGGTTGCCGACAACGGTGTAGAGCGAGCCCCATTTGATCTTCAGGTCGCCTTCTTTGCCGCGTTCCCGCAGGACGGAGGCGACTTCGTACGGATGCATCGGCCGCTCGAACACGGTGGCCAGTACGGCGAGGCCCAGCAGGTTGGACACCTTCCGCCGCTTCACGCTCGAACCTCCTCGTAGGCGAGTACTCGTGGACGAGTATAGCGGAAGCGCGACTGCGCGGCGACTGTTCCCGCCGCTCGGTCACCCACTCGACGGAGATGAGAAAATCTGTCGTCACGGGGGTAGACATTCGACTCCGAGGATGGGTAGTGTTCTCCTCGTACACAGAAAGACAATGTCAATCAGGCACGGGAGATGACGAACTGCCCGTGAGTGCAGTACCGCGGGATCGGACCGGGCAGAAGTTTCACGCAGGGCCGATCCCGTATGGCAAGTGCAGTTGCGAGAACCGCGCTGGCAGGCCAGGCAGTGCGGAACGGTCAGATGGCCGGAGCCGATGTTCGACCGGGTTCCGGGCAGTGACCAGCGGCGTTACGCGTGCTGGGGCCGAGCAGGGAAAGGGTTCCAGCCGGTGACGTCCGCAGCAGTCGCAGTACCGAAAGTGAACACCGCAAGAGGAAAACACCGGAAAGAAGGGAACGGTCACATCATTGGATCGCCCGCGGCGGCGGAGCAGGAATGCCGCGCGGGTACCGCAGTCCCATCCGATTGGCAGGTGGTTCTCGGTTACGAATCAGCGATCTCCGCGCGGAATGTCCGGTGAACGGACCCCGCGGATACCAGAAGCCGGCTGCACAGCCGGTTGACAATGATGGAACCCAACCCTGGGACCCCGGGTGCCGAGCGGCACCCGGGGTCCCTTGTGATGTGGAGGTGGAATGACCCCTGACCCACGCGCTACCCCGCCTGCCGGTTCAGGCGGGGCCGACAAGTTCGACGACGACGAGTACCCCGCTTACACGATGGGCCGGGCCGCCGAGATGCTCGGCACCAGCCAGAACTTCCTGCGCAGCCTGGACGAGGCCGGCTTGATCGAGCCGCAGCGCTCGCCTGGCGGGCATCGCCGCTACTCCCGCCAGCAGCTGCGCATCGCCGCACGCGTACGAGAGCTGGTCGACCAGGGCACGGCCGTCGAAGCCGCCTGCCGCATCGTCTCCCTCGAGGACCAGCTTCACGAGTCCCAGCGCCAGAACGAGGAACTGCGCTCCGCCGAATAGCCCCGCCGGGTCAAGTGTGCTGGCAAGACACCGCAGCACACTCCCGGCGCCTTTCGCGCACTTGCTCCGCGGGACACCCATTCGGAACCGCTAGCGCTCGGCTATGCCGTTTCCGGCTGAAACTCCGGCGCCATCGCGGCTTCCGAGCGAATCAGATGTCCAGCATGTACGGAACCTCAACCTGAGCCCGCCCGCTCATCCACTCCCGCAGGGCCTTCGTCGCCAGCACATCATCCTCGTTGTACCGCAACAGCCGTTCCCGCTGTTCGTCGTCAGGAACAGCGCCGTCCATCCCGACCGCGTCCCGGTACCACCGCATCGAGGCCTCGCCGCCGGCCTCCGGATCCCGCCACGAGAACCCGGCCACCGGAGCGATCACCTTCAACCCCTTGCCCCGCGAGCACAGGAACTGATCCGTCACACTGCGGAACAGATCCACCCATTCGTCAGAATCCACAAAGGACTGCACGGCCCGCTTCTCCGGCACCCCGGAGTACTCCCTGAACCGGTCGACCGACCCGAACAGCCACCGGTTCTCCGCGAGCGCGTTGTAGCAATACGCCCGGAAAGTCAGCCCGGCGGCAAGAGCCCGCGAGCGAACATCCGTGAACCACGCCCAGAACTCAGCGAACGACCGCGCCTCGTCGACCGTCGGCAGCGGTTCCCAGGTCGCGAACGCCCGGTACCCCTGCGGCACCCCGATGTCCGCTCCGGACAGCAGCGTCCCCCACAGATAAGCCCCGGAATCGCCGAAGCTTTCCATGTCCACGTCGACCTCGACGTCCGCGCGCGGCACCTCGATCTCCGGTGTGCGGCGCACCACCGTCAGGTCCGCCAGCCATGCCCTGGCCAGCATGATCGCGTCCGAGAACGTGCCGCCGGTCCAGTTCATCGGCGGCATCTCGGCTGCCGGGTCGAGCGCGGCCAGCTTGTCTACAGTGGACACACCGACACGGCGCAGCTCGCCCGCGTCCTCGCCGCGCACCACCAGGCTTACGTCACGCGTTTCGGTGAGCACGACCTCGCAGGTGGCCCAGAAAGGACACCGGCGGCATTCGAGCACGCGCGAGGGCGCGGCCAACGCTTCGGCGCCGGTGGCAGCGGCGGTCGCCACGGCGAGCCGGTCGGCGAAGCGTGCGTCGTATTCGTCCAGCGCGCTGCGGCCGCCTGGCCAGGTGCCCGCGGTGAGGTCGTGCCAGACGACGACGTCAGCGTCCAGCCCGATCACGCCGCCGATCGCGCGGCCGCCGGCCGCCAGTTCGCGCGTCTCCAGCATGCGCCGCAGGTGGGCGAGCCGCAGCTGGTCCCGCGGCTGCGAGCGCACCTTGCGCAGTTCGTCCGGCGAACGGCGCGCCGGGTCCAGCTCCGTCATCGCGGTGGTGGGCGCGCCCTGGCCGCGGTCGGTGATCCGGTGCCGGACCACCAGCACCGGCACGTATCCGTCGCCCACGCGCACCAGCAAGTCGATGCCGCCGCGCCGGTGCCCGACCGGATCGGCGGGCAGCAGCGCGCCCCAGATGTACTGCACGGCATCGGCGAACGCCTGCTCGGTGAGCCGCACCCGCTCGCCCGCGGGCGCGGTGCGCGGCACCCGCGCCCAGGTGGCGTCCGGGCCCGAGGCCGCGACCAGCTGTTCGAGGATTTCCTCGCGGTGCGCGGTCGCGTCGTCGATGCGCTGTTGCGCGGTCGGATCCGGCGGCGGCAACGGCACGTCGCGCATCGCCGGGTCGTGTTCCAGGTGCACCCGGCGGCGGCAACGACTCACTGCTCCCGCGTCGAGCAACACCTCGTCTCCCATAGCGATCACAATAGATCGTGGGTACGACATTCCCCGCGCGAGCCGACATGCCCGTCACGTCGGGGACCAGTAAGTTCATCCGGAGAAGGCGTGGGAGGTAACGGCCATGGCGCGCAAGGCCAAGCAAGACAAGGCCAAGCAGGACGAGGGTGAAGCCCGGATCACCCCGAAGAAGGCGAAGAACGCGGTCGCGGTGGCCAAGGTGCTCGGACCGGCGGTGCTGCCGGTGCTCGCGCCGTACGCGGTCCGCGCGGCGGGCGCGGCGCGGGAGGCGTACGACCGCTACCAGGCCCGCAAGCTGGGTGTCGCCGTCGACCAGCTCGGCGAGTACACCGGCCGCGGCGCGGCGCTGCACGCCCGGATCGCGGGTCTCGTGCAGGGGCTCGGCGAGCTGAAGAAGTCGGCGAAGGCGACCGAGCAGGACCAGAAGTTCGCTGTCGAAACGCAGTCGACGCTGGAACAGCTGTCGGCCACGGTGCGCGCCGCCGAGCGCATGCCCGCGGCTCGGCGCAAGGCCGCGCACCGCGCGGTGACCGGCGAACTGGACCGGCTGGAAGAGCAGCTGCTGCACCGCTTGGGCATCTGAAAAACGGCGAAGGGCCCCTTGAGCGAACTCAAGGGGCCCTTTCCGCTGCCGGGAAGCGCTACTTGATGAAGCCCTTCTCCAGCATCCAGTCGTGCGCGACGGTGCCCGCGTCCTTGCCGTCGACGTCGACCTTCTTGCACAGCTCGACCATCTGCTTGTTGTCGAGCGCCGCGGCCACCGTCTCCAGCGGTCCGCGGATTTCCGGGTGCTGGTTCAGGAACTCCGTCCGCAGCGTCGCCGCCGCGTTGTACTGCGGGAACGCCTTCTTGTCGTCCTCGAGCACGCGCAGGTTCAGCCCGGAGATCCGGCCGTCGGTGGTGAAGACCTCGCCGACCGGGCAGGTGCCGTTGGCCACCGCCGAATAGATGGTGCCGATGCCGAAGTTCTCGATCTTCGGGTTCTTGAACCCGTACGCCTTGACCGCCGCCGGGAACCCGTCCTGGCGGCTGGTGAACTCCGTCTCCAGGCAGAACCGGTTCTGATCGGGGTGCGTGGTGAGGAACTTCGCCAGGTCCGACGTGGACTTGAGGTTGTTCTTCGCCGCGTACGCCTCGGTGGTGGCGAACGCGTACTGGTCGTTCAGCGGCGAGTAGTTCAGCCAGGTGACGCCGTACTTCTCCGCGTCCGCCTTCTTCGTGGCCTCGTACTGCGCCTTCTCCCCGCCCGGCACCGGCAGCTCGTTGCCCTGGTAGTTGATCCAGCCGGTGCCGGTGTACTCCCAGGTCACGTCGGTCTGCCCGTTGAGCAGCGCCTGCCGCGACGAGTTCGACCCCTTGATGTCGGTGAGGTCGACGACGTCCATGCCCGCCGCGCTCAGCGCCATTTCGGCCATGTAGCCGAGGATGATGTTCTCGGTGAAGTCCTTCGACCCGACGACCACCCGCTGGCCCTCGAGCGACGAGATCGGCCGGATGGACCCTGGTTCGATCTTGAACGGGATCGAGGTGTTGACGTCGAGCCCGCACGCCGAGAGCGTCCCAGCGAGCAGGGCGGCGCCGACCAGCGCCCCCGCTTTTTTCAGGACGTTCATCAGCGCAGTCCCTTCGGTCCGAAGTACTGCTCGGCGACCGCGCCCAGCCAGTCCACCAGCAGTGCCAGCGCGACGGCCAGCACCGAACCGGTGATCAGCACCTTCGTCAGGTTGAGCTTGTAGCCGGTGTCGATCAGGAGGCCGAACCCGCCCGCGTTGACGAACATGCCGAACGTCGCGGTTCCGACCGCCAGCACGAGCGACGTGCGCAGGCCGGCCAGGATCAGCGGGACCGCGAGCGGGAATTCCACCCGCCACAACACCTTCTGCGCGGACATCCCGATGCCGCGGCCCGCGTCGATGAGCGACGGGTCGACCTGCTGGATGCCGACCATCGTGTTGCGCAGCACCGGGAGCAGCGAATAGAACGCCAGCGGCAACGCGGCGACCCAGAGCCCGCCGACCGCGCCGGTGAAGATGAACCACAGCACGAGCACGCCGAGCGCGGGCGCGGCCTGTCCGATGTTCGCGATGGCCAGGAAGACCGGCGCGAGCCATTTCGCCCACGGCCGGGTCACGATGATGCCGAGCGGCACCGCCACCAGCACCACGATCGCGGTGACCACGACGGTCATCGCCACGTGGTCGCGCAGCGCGGTGAGCAGCGACTCCGCGTTCAGCGTTTCCTTTTCGGTCGCGGTGAGCCCGCTGGCGAACACCCAGATCAGCGTCACGGCGACGATCAGCACGACCACGGCGGGCTGGGCGAACAGGCGGACGCGTTCCGCGCGGCGGGAGCCTGACTCGGTACTGAATCCGGTATCGACGGCAGCGGTCATGCCGTGGCCCCGTCCTCGTCGACGTGGTCGTCGGCGTGCTCGTCGCGCAACTGCTGGATGGTCGCGATGACGGTGTCCAGCTTGATCGTGCCCGCGTACTCGCCGCGCGCGCCGGTGACCGGCACCGAACCGCCTTCGGCGAGCATCGCCTCGAGCGCGTCCTGCAGCGTCGACTGGAGGCTCACGATGTCGCGCAGCGGCTTGCCGACCGAACCCAGCGACGTGGCGTTGGTCAGCTCGCGGACGTGCACCCAGCGGATCGGCCGTCGCCGCTGGTCGAGCACCAGCGCGAACGGCTTGCGCGATTTGCTCAGCTTCTCCCGCACGTCCGCGGGCGCTTCGTCGATCGTCGTGGTGAGCGCGTCCTGCTGGAGTTCGACGTCGCGCACCCGCAGCAGGGTCAGCTGCTTGAGCGAGGCACCGGCGCCCACGAAACCGGCGACGGTGTCGTCGGCCGGGTTCGCCAGGATCGACTCCGGGGTGTCGTACTGCAGGATCTTCGACTGGTTGCCGAGCACCGCGATCCGGTCGCCGAGCTTGACCGCCTCGTCGAAGTCGTGGGTGACGAAGACGATCGTCTTCTTCAGGTCGGTCTGCAGCCGCAGCAGTTCGTCCTGCAGGTTGCCGCGGGTGATCGGGTCGACCGCGCCGAACGGCTCGTCCATCAGCAGCACCGGCGGGTCGGCGGCGAGCGCGCGGGCCACCCCGACGCGCTGCTGCTGCCCGCCCGACAGCTGGCGCGGGTAGCGGTCGCGGAAATCGGCCGGGTCGAGCCCGACCAGGTCCATCATCTCCTCGACCCGTGCGGAGACCTTCTTCTTGTCCCAGCCGAGCAGGCCGGGCACGACGGCGATGTTCTGCGCGACGGTGAAGTGCGGGAACAGCCCGGCCTGCTGGATCGCGTAGCCGATCTGGCGGCGCAGGGTGTCCACGTCGAGCTTCAGCGCGTCCTGCCCGCCGATGGTGATCCGGCCGGACGACGGCTCGATCAGCCGGTTGATCATCCGCATCGTGGTGGTCTTGCCGCAGCCCGACGGGCCGACGAACACCACGATCTTGCCCGCGGGCACGACCATCGAGAAGTCGTCGACGGCCGGGGCGCGAGTGCCGGAGTAGCGCTTGGTGACGTGGTCGAGTTCGATCTCGACGCCGGAGACGTTTTCTTCGGTCGCAGTGTGCTCAGCCACGGACACCCCTAGAAATGGTGAATCGCTTGATCAGGACGTAGATGCCGTCGAGCACCAGCGCGAGGATGACCACGCCGAGGGTGCCGGTGAGGGCCTGGTTGAGGGAGTTCGTGCTCCCGGCGTTGGTGAGGCCGGAGAAGACCTCCGCGCCGAGGCCGGGGCCCTTGGCGTAGGCCGCGATCACCGCGATGCCCATCAGCATCTGCGTGGCGACCCGCATGCCGGTGAGGATCGCGGGCCAGGCCAGCCGCAGTTCGACCCGGGTGAGCACGGAGAGCCTGCTCATCCCGATGCCGCGGGCGGCGTCGGTGATCGCCGGGTCGACCGCGTCGAGGCCGACGATCGTGTTGCGGACGATGGGCAGCAGGCCGTACAGCACGAGCGCGATCACCGCGGTGGTCGAGCCGAGTCCCGAGAGCGGGATCAGCAGACCCAGCAGGGCGAACGACGGGACGGTGAGGATCGTGCTGGCCAGCGCCGTGGCGACGGCGGAGCCGATGGGGCTGCGATAGACGGCGATGCCGATCAGCACGCCGAGGATCGCGGCGAGGATCGTGCACTGCACGACCATGCTGGTGTGCAGCCACGCCTGGAGCAGCAGCCTTCCCCACCGGTCCGAGATGTACTCGAAGAGGTTCATCCGTATTCGTTCTCCCGCCAGCTTGCGAGCCCCGGACGTCACCCGTTCGGAGTAGCCCATCAATCGGCAGGGTGACTACCCGGAACGGATACGGTCGAAACCCCCACTTCTCGGTTGTGATTACCCACCGTTTCGCATCAACGAGGGGTCGGCAACCGAAGCGACGGGCCCCACCGGGCGGTTTTTACCGGATCGAGACCCGCCTACCTGTGCGTTTTCCGCAGGTGCTCACCATTCGAGACGCTTCAGTCACCCACCGGAGTGCCGTTAAGCTGCCCGAATGAGCACTCCGGCCCGGCACCGCGGCGCACTCGCCGCTGTCCGCGGCGGACTGCTCGCGCTGAGTTCGGCGTCACTCGCCGTCACCGCGCACGCGGTCGCCGACGGCGGGCTGCCGGATCCCGCGCTCACTCTTCTGCTGACCGGCCTGCTCGGCTGGACCGCCACCGCGCTCGCCGGCCGGGCCCGCGGACCGCTCGGCACGATCGCCGTGCTCGGCGGCGGACAGCTCGTCATGCACCTGGTGCTGACGACGCTCGGCGGGCACGACCCGTCCGGTGCGGCCGCTGCTCCAGACGGCTGGGAGATGACCGCGGCGCACGCCGTCGCGACCCTGCTCACCGCGCTGGTGCTGGCGCGGGCGGACGCGATGCTGCTCGCGGTGCTGCGCGTGGTGCGGGTGATTCTTCCGCTGCTGGTCCGGCCGTTGCCGGTGCCAGTGGCGGCGAGTGGAGTGGTGCGGGCACGGCCTGAGCGGGCGGTGCCGTTGCTGAGCGTGGAGTTGCGGCGGGTGCGGGGGCGGCGCGGGCCGCCTGGGGGCTCCTGAACCCCTCGTGAGCGGCGATCCCGGTGCTAACCGTGATCAGCACTCACCACCCCTTCCCCCCTTCCGGCGCAGGCCCTGCCTCCGTCGGCTCACCCCTGTTCAGGAGCAGTTGTGTCCCACCATGTCTTCCGTCGTGCCGGCGTGCTCGCCGCGACCGTCGCCGCCACCGGTCTGCTCGGCGCCGGCATCGCGTCCGCGCACGTGACCGCCAACGTCTACGGCGACCAGCCGGCCAAGGGCGGCTACGGCACGATCTTCTTCCGCGTCCCGAACGAGGACGCGAAGCTCGGCACGGTCAAGGTCGAGGTCGACGTCAAACCGGAGTACGGCATCGGCAACTTCCGCACCAAGCCGATCCCCGGCTGGACCGCCGAGGTCACCAAGTCGAAGCTGCCGCAGCCGGTGACCACCGCGTCCGGCACGAAGATCACCGAGGCGGTCACGAAGGTCGTCTGGACCGCGCAGCCGGGCACGAAGATCGGTTCGACCGAATTCCAGGAGTTCGAGGTCAGCGGCGGCCCGCTGCCGTCCAATGTGGACCAGCTGGAGTTCCCGGCGGTCCAGACCTACGAGGGTGGCAAAGTGGTGGATTGGAACCAGCCCACCCCGCCCAGCGGCGAAGAGCCGGAGCACCCCGCCCCGACCATCAAGCTCGCCGCCGCCGAATCCTCGGAGCACGGCGGCCACACGCAGACCGCGGCCTCCGGTGACAACGCCGAAGCCGCTTCGTCATCCGACAACACGGCGCGCTGGCTCGGCGGGGCCGGCCTCGTGGTCGGCGCGCTCGGGCTCGGCGTCGGCGCGGGCGCGGTGCTGCGTTCCCGTCGCCCGGCAGCAGGAAAGACCGAAGGAACCAAGTAATGCGTAAAGCGCTTATCGCGCTGGCGATTTCCGGGGTGGCCCTGCTCGGCACGGCCACCCCGGCGCTGGCGCACAACGTGCTGATCAACTCCGACCCGGCCAACGGCGCGTCGCTCGCCAAGGGCCCGGCGAAGGTCACGCTCACGTTCGACCAGTACGTGCAGAACGCCGACGTCAACCAGATCGCGGTGACCGGACCGGACGGCAGCCAGTGGGCCGAGGGCCCGGTGACGGTGGAGAACAACGTGCTCAGCGCGCCGCTGCGGCCGCTCGGCCCGGCGGGCAAGTACACCGTCGGCTACCGGGTCCTCTCCGCCGACGGGCACCCGGTGTCCGGCGAGATCCCGTTCACCCTCACCGCCGCGGGCACCGGCACCCCGGCCAAGGGCGACGCGGCGAAGGCGGCCGGGGCTCCGGCCCAGTCGGCTCCGGCGGAGTCCTCGTCGTCGAGCGGCGTGCCGATCTGGGTGTGGATCGCCGGTGCGGTGGTGCTGCTCGCGATCGGCCTCACCGTCGCGCTGCGCACCGGCCGCGACCCCGGATCGGACAAGGCGGACCAGTGACGCGAGCCGAGACCACCTCCGCGGTCCGCTGGGCCACGCTCGCCTGCGTGGTCGTCGCGGGACTGCTGGGCGCGCTGATCGGCATCGCGCTCACCGCGTCCTCGCCCATTCCGGGCGTGGTGGAACCCAGCGAGGTGGTCTCGGCGGCCATCCCGATCGTGCGCGTGCTGCTGGACCTGTCCGCGGTCGCGACGATCGGCCTGGCCCTGTTGTCCGTGCTGGTCGGTTATGACCGGCCGAAGCTCACCGAACCGGTGCTGCGCCGGGCCCGTCCCGCCGCTGTCGCCGCCGCGCTGATCTGGGCGGCGACGGCGGTGGTCGCGCTGATCCTGCAGACCGCGGAGTACAAGCCGGGCAAGAAGATGCTGACCGGCGGCGATATCGGCAGCTACATCGCCGACGTCGGCGCGGGCAAGGCGCTGGTGATCGTGGCGGTGCTCGCACTGCTGCACGCCGCGCTCGGGTTCGTCGCACTGCGCAAGGGCGAAAAGGTGCCCGCCGAGGTGCGGGTGGGCCTGGGAATGTTCGCGCTGCTGCCGTTGCCGGTCACCGGTCACGCGTCGAACTGGGCCTATCACGACTACACGATGATCTCGATGGAGCTGCACGTCATGAGCGCGGTCGCCTGGTGCGGCGGCCTAGGCGCGATGATCGTGCTGCTGGCGGCCAACCGGACGCTGCTCGCGCACGCGCTGCCGCGGTTCTCGAAACTGGCGACGCTGTGCCTGGTGCTCTCCGCGGTGACCGGGCTGTTCAACGGCATCGTGGAAATCCTGGCCAATCCGACGATCGGCTTCTGGGCTGGTGTGTTCACCACGCCGTACGGCCAGCTGATGGTGCTGAAGGTGCTGTGCACCGGCGCGATCGCGCTGCTGGCCGCCAACTTGCGGTGGCGGCTGATGCCGCGCATCGTGCGACACCAGCGGACGGCGCTCGCTTCGTGGGCAACGCTGGAGTTGACCGTCATGGGGCTCGCCTTCGGCTTCGCCGTGGTGCTTACCCGGGCTCCGGTCACGGTGTCCTGACCGGCCAAGGTGACGGCGGGTAGCCGCAACTTGCACAATGGGACTAGCAGTACGCTATCCGGGGCGATCTGCCGGGCCGAATTATCGCTGCGCAGCGATACCTCGTCAGCCATCGATGGAAAGCGGCGAACGGTCATCTGCAGTCGGCGAATGCACGTGCAGAATCCCGCTCAACGGTATCTCGTCCACGCGGTGTCCGTCCGGCCAGCGCGCAGGTCCGCCAGCCGACGGCGGAGTTCAGCCCGCACCGGCGGATGGCTGCGCAGAATCGGCAGCACGCTCGTCGTCAGCTTCAGCTCCCGCACCGCTCTGAGCACGGAAAACCCCGGCCAGACCGTCACGTCGAACCCGTAGGCCGCGGCGAACTCCGCATACCGGGCGGGCGGGTCGCCGAACCGGTCGCGGCCGACGGCGAGCGGCGTCAGATCCCATTCCGGCGGGCCGACGCACGAGGAATCGAAATCGCACAGCACCGGTCCGTCCGGGCCGGGCAGCACATTTCCCGGATGCGCGTCGCCGTGCACGAATCCCCTGGCCAGCGGGAAATCCAGGGTGTCGAGCCGGTCCTGCACCTGCGCGCAGCGCTCCAGCAGGAACCGCTGGTCGGCCTCGGCGAGCTCCTCCGCGTCGGCGACCCTCGCCTCGACCGAACGCAGCGGCTCCCATTCGGGAAGGCCGTCCGGCGGGGGCAGCGCGTGCACCCGCCGCAGCAGTCCGGCCAGGTCGGCCGGGGTCGGCGGCGGTCCGGCGAACGGCACCAGATCCCACACGGTGACCAGATGCCCTTGCACGTCAAGCGGTTGCTCGACCCCGGACAGCAGCCGGACCGCGGGCACGTCGTACCGGGCGAAATGCTCGGCCACCCGCACGACCGTGCCGACGCGGTGGCGCAGCCGGGTGGAGCCGACGATCCGCACGACGACCGGGGCCCCGTTCAGCGCGAACACCGCGTTGTTGGTGAACCGCAGCAGCCGCGCGCCCGCCGGATCGAAGCCGAGCCGAGCGCAGACAGCCGCCAGCACCCGGCGCAGTTTCGCAGGGGTGAACCTGCCTTCGGGCAAGGCGAATCCGGTCGGGTCAGGCCGCGTAGAAGATCTTGAGCCGGTCGGCGAGGTCGCGTGCGTCGGGGTTGTTGCGCCGCCGTTCGGCCTCGGCCTGCAGCGGCCGCATCCGGTCCTTGACCCGCGCGGATTTGATGCTCTCCGCGCATTCGATGGCCTTGCCGCCGATCTTCACGCCGTGGTCGATATCGCCCTCGAGCAGGTGATTCGTGGCGAGCGCGCTGAGCATGAACGCCTTGCTGCGCGCCATGTCGTCGGTGTAGGCGTCGACCGCCCGGCTCAGCGCCGGGATCGCGTACTTCGTGTGCTCGGGATTCTTCATCGCCAGCACGGTGTGCACGGTGCCGGTCATCGCGTAGACATCGGTCTCGTTGAAGAACTTGACCCACGATTCGGCGGTGGCCAGGTCGGCGCGCGCGAATTCGTCCTTGCACCGGCCGAGCAGCTTCACCGACTGCTCCTCGTTGCCCATCATCGCGTAGGCCCACGCTTCGTTGGCGCAGAGCACGGCGACGGCCAGCTCGGAACCGGATTCCTGCGCGGCGATCTGGCCGAGCTGGAACAGTTTGAGCGCGTCGTTCGCGGCGTCCTGGTGCAGGTAGACGCGGCCCATCCGGTACAGCACGTTCGCCACCAGGTGGTGGTCGCCGCCCTGTTTGGCCAGGTCGAGCGCCTGCGCGAAATGGCCGCGGGCGGAGTCCATCAGACCGGTGTCGAACGAGGTCCATCCGGCGAGGCTGTGCAGGTCGGCGATCGCGGTGTACAGCCGGTTCTTCACCTGCTCGGCCGCGCTGGAGTCGAGCATCTGCTGTCCCCAGGACAGCTGGGCCACGACGGCGTCGCGGCAGAATCCGCCGCCGTACTGGTAATCGAGCGCGCGCAAGGCTCTGGTCGCCGCCTCGACCTGGCGCACGTCGGTCGTCCCGATGCGCCCGGGGGCGGGAGTGCGCGCGGGCGCCTCCGACCACGTGCCTGATTCCGGACCGAACACCGCCGCACCCATCGTGACCTGGGCGGCGTGCGCGAGGAACCTCCGTCGCTTCACGGACTCGTCCTCCTCAGCCTGCCGGCCGTCGGACGCGCCGACGACCCGTATCGCCGTGGTCTCGTCATAGGCGAGACCCATGTATCCACGAGGGACACCCAGGCCGTCGGCGATTCTCGTGAGCACGTCGTAGGCCATGACCTGGCGACCCTTGAGGATCTCCGACACCTCGGACTGCGACTGGCCGGTCATCGCGGCGATCTGGCGCTGCGATACTCCGTGTTTGCGCAACAGCCGGTACACGGCGCTGACCTCGCGGGCGGCGAGCGCCTCCCGCATCTCGGGCTGTTCCCAGGCGTCGGCCGGAACCGGATTGCCTGACCGGGTGTCTGCGTTAGAGACTCCGGAACCACTGCCAGCACTGGCATCCATTGCCATTGCGCCCCCTCACCGTCTCCTGGGCGTCTGATCAGCACCCTAAGCACACGCGAGAACCTTGTGAAACGCGCGAACAGCGGGGTTGATCGGCAGGGCCGAACTCCGCTGACCGCTTACCGTGGAACGCGGTCCGGTCACCGCTATGACGCGGTTTCGACCTTCTCTCGCACCCGGTTTCACTTCACTGTAGTTGCCAGATCTCCGTCAGCGCCCGGTCACCCGCGGCGATCACGGAGAGCGATGGACCCGACGACACAGATCTGCCGGCGCTGATGCATCCCGCAAGGTGCAGCGGCCCGGGACGAGAAAGCGTGGAGGGACAGTGGAGTTCGTGGATTCGCTCGGTGGAGGACAAGCCGGGACCGCGGTGCGGTCCGTTCGGCCCGCACCGGGAATCGCCACGGCACGTCCGGTGCCGCCTACTGTCGCTTCCGCCGTCGCCGCTTCGGTGTCCGCCGACCCGCGCACCGCGGGCGTGCGGCATTTCGAGGGCGGTCAGGTCGTGTGGCGCGTGCAGTGCGGGGATCTCATCAGCCGCGAGCGCGCCGTCACGGTGTTCGTCGAGGACGACGAGGTCGTCGTGGTGTCCCCGCCGGGGGAGACCGCCCGTCTCACGTCCGGCCAGCTCGGCCAGCTCCGGGCCGCGCTCAACGAAGCCGCCACTATGGCGGAAAGGTGACGGTGAGTTTCCCCATGGATCAGGTTCTCGGTCAGGTTCTCCGCAACGCCGTATGGGAGCGCCTCGACATGCTGTCCGACCTGGCGGAACGCGCCGACGCCCCGTCGCTGGTCTCGGTCGCCCGCTCCGAACTGCCCCGGCTCGCCGAGGGCTGGCGCGCGATGCTGCAGGCGCACGAGCCCGACGAGCGCGGCGACTGCCCCACCTGCTCGACGCGCTGGCACCGCTGCAAGGCGCCGTGCTCGGTGTGGCAGGTGGCGCACGAGCACCTGGTGGCGGGCGGTCTCGCCCCGCAGGCGCTCTCCGCTGCCGGGCATCGCCCGACCCGCCGCCGCGCCGCGATCCCGGCCGTTCCCGGGCAGAACCGGCGAGCCGAATCGGCCGCGGAAACGACTGGCAGGCACGCGCTGGTGAAGCCGCGTCCGGTCAGCGCCTGATCACCCGGGTGGGGTGCTTCCGGGCGGAGCACCTCACCCGGCCTCGACTGGCGAGCGCGCGATCGTCCGGCAACCCCAACCGGCAAGGTCGCCCGGCATCCTCGCCCGGCCGAGGGTGGTCCGTCCGTCCCCCCGAGCGCGACGGACCACCTTCGGCCACCCCCTGACCCCGAACGCGATTAATCGAAAAATGTCCGGCAGAACACCTAGCGGACGCAGTAATCGGACGCTAGGTTGAAGATCATCGCACCGGCCGCCACGCGCCGGTCGCGACCAAGAACTCCGCGGGCCGGTGCCGTTGCACTCCCCTCCCCCGACCGGCACCGGCCCGCGGTTCCACCTCGCCGGCCCGCCGCGGATTCCTCGAAAACCGCGGCGGGTTTTGCCGTGTTCGCGGCGAGCACGCGCGGGTACCTACGGGGTAATTCCGTGCAACACCGCGGCTGACGCCCGGGAACGGTCGGTAACCTGCACCGGGGGCCGTGCGTACGAAATCGGCTGCGCGCCCAAGAGATGGTGTTGAGCGTGGAGAAGGGCCGGCATGTCGAATCCTTTGGTGGCCGAAAAGAAGGACTCGACCTCGGCGATCTCCGGCATCTCGATCCTCGAGGCCGGAAAGGGCCTCAAGGACGGCATCGAGTCCGGCGACTGGGCAGCGACCGTGATGGGCGCGGTCGGGGTCGGCATGGAAGCGCTCGCCGCGGTGATGGACCCGTTCGGCGCGATCCTCGCCGCGGGCGTCGGCTGGCTGATCGAGCACGTCGGCCCGCTCAAGGAAGCGCTCGACAAACTGGCCGGCGACCCGGATCAGGTCCACGCGTACTCCGAAACCTGGAAGAACGTCGCCAAAGAAGTCGGCTCGGTCTCGCAGGATCTGGCCGCACAGGTCAAAAAGGACATTGAGTCGTGGGAGGGCGGCAGCGCCGACGCCTATCGCAAACAGGCCGAGGAGGTCGCCAAGACCCTGGAAGGCGCCGCGAAGGCCTGCGAGGGCGCGGGCAGCGGGGTGAAGACCGCGGGCGAGGTTGTCGGCGCGGTGCGGATGCTGGTGCGCGACATCATCGCCCAGGTGGTGGCGCACCTGATCTCGTGGGCGCTGCAGGTGCTGTTCACCCTCGGCATCGGGATGGCCTGGGTGGTGCCGCAGGTGGTCAATCTGGTGGCCAAGACCGCCAAGCAGATCGCCGAACTGGTCAAGAACCTCACCAAGGCGCTCAAGGAACTCGGCAAGCTGCTCACCAAGGCGCGCGGCCTGTTCGACGATGTCGCCAAGTCGATGAAGGGCATCAAGTCCGGCGGCAAGGACGCCACGCACACGCCGAAGGACATCAAATCAGGCGGCGGCTCCACCAAGCCGTCCAGCGCGAAGGACACCCCGAACGAAAAGGGCGGCGGCAGTGGCGGCGGCGAGAAACCGCCGCCTGTCAAGGACGAGTCCACCAACACCTCCGGCGCGCACGACGGCCCGGGCGAAAACAAGGGCGGCGGGAACCACGAGCCGCCGCCGCGCGAACCCGGCAAAGACGAGGGCAACGGCGGATCCGGCGGCGAAGCGGGCAAAACCGACCGCGGCGGGAACGAGTCGAACACCGGGCAGGCAGGCGGCACCGAGACGTCCGGCGCGAAGAAGCAGAGCGACCCCGAGCCGGAATGCAAGACCGACCCGGTCGTCATCTCCAGCGGCGAGGTGCTCGTCGAGGACTTCGATCTCGAACTGGCGCACCTGCTGGTGCGGCGGACACATCGCTCGTCCTACCGCACCGGGCGCTGGTTCGGCCCGACGTGGGCGTCCACTGTGGACCAGCGGCTGGAGTTCGGCGAGGAATACGTCCGGTACTACGGGCCGGAAGGCGTCATCCTCTACTACCCGATGCCCGCCGGGGACGAGCCGGTGCTGCCGATCGAGGGCGCGCGCTGGCCGCTGACCCGGCACGCCGACGGCAGCTGCGCCATCGACCAGGTGCGCCCGGACCGGACGATGCGGTTTTCCGGCGAGGGCAAGACATTGCCGCTGCGCTCGATCGAGGACGCCGACGGATCGTGGACCGAACTGTCCTATGCGGACACCGGCGCGCCCGCGCTGCTCACGCATTCGAGCGGGGTCCAGGTCGGCTTCCGCACGAACGGGCACCGGATCACCGAACTGCGGGTGATCGGAGCCGGCCCGGCTCCGGACGTCGTCGTGCGCGGCTATCGCTACAACTACCAGGGCCATCTCTCCGAGGTCGTCAACTCCTCGGGGACGGCGAAGCGCTACACCTACGACCCCGACGGCAGGGTCACGACCTGGGAAGACCGCAACGGCGTCAGCTACCGCTACGTCTACGACGCCGAAGGCCGGTGCGTGCGCACCGCGGGCGCGCAAGGCTTCTACAACGGCGCGTTCGAGTACAACCCCGCCGCCCGCATCACCCGGTTCACCGATTCCCTCGGCCACGTCTCGGAGTACGAGTACAACGCGGAGGGCCGTCCGGTCCGGGAGACCGACCCGCTGGGCAACGTGACGCTCTCCGAATGGGATCGCTACGGCAATCTGCTCCGCCGGGTCGACCCGCTCGGCCGGGTCACCGAGTACACCTACGCCGACGACGGCACACCGCTCACCATCGCCCGCCCCGACGGCAGCCTCGCCGAACTGGAGCACGACGGCACCGAACTGGCCGCGATCACAGTGCACGGCAACGGCCTGCGCTGGCAGCGCCGGTACGACCAGCCCGGCTCCGCACTCGAGTTGCCCGAGTTCTTCGCGAGCGAGCCCGAGCCGGACGACCCCGCTGCGGAACTGGACCAGTTCGGCAGGCCGCGTTCGACGCCCGAGGCAGGCGGCGGACGGACGCAGCTGGGCTGGACGGTCGATGGCAAACCCGCCTCGCGGATCGGGGTGCGCCGCGAGCGTGCGACGTGGCGGTATGACCGCGAGGGCAACGAAATCGAGCACGTCGACGAACTCGGCCGGGTGACCCGGCGGGAGTACGGCCCGTTCGACGTGGTCACCGCGGTCGTGGACCCGTCCGGCGCGCGCACCAGCTACACCTACGACACCGAACTCCGGCTGACCTCGGTCACCGATCCGTTGAACCGCACCTGGACCTACACCTACGACCCGCTCGGCAGGCTGGTCGCGCAGACCGATTTCGACGGCCGGACCCGCACCTACGCCTACGACGCGGCCGGGCAGCCGATCCGGGTGACCGAGCCGGACGGTTCGGTCACCGAGAACGAGTACGACCTGCTCGGCAACCGAATCGAGGTCCGCGGTCCGCACCGCACCGTGCGCTACGCCTACGACCCGGTCGGCAACGTCGTGCGGGTCGAGTCCGCGGATTCCGTGGTGGAGTTCGACCGCGATCTGTACGGCCGGGTCGTCCGCGAGGCGATCGACGGCGTCGAGGTGCACTTCTCCTACGACGAGCAAGGCCAGACGATCCGCCGCCGCACACCGTCGGGCGCGGAAAGCGTGTGGCGGTTCGACGAGGAAGACCGGCCGGTTTCGCTGACCACGGCGGGACACACCGTGCGCTACCGGCTGGACGACGAGGGCCGCGTGCTCGCCCGCGACACCGACGGGATCAGCACCCTGCAGCAGGTGTTCGGCCCGCGCGGGCTAGTCACCGCGCAGCAGGTTTCCCGTGGAACAACGCCGGTGCAGCGGCGCGGACTCGAGTACTACGCGGACGGCAGCCTGGCCGCGGTGCAGGACAGCCTTTCCGGGAAAACCGCCTTCGCGCGGGACCCGGCCGGACGCGTGGTCACGGTGTCTTCCCCGGCAGGCAGGGAAGAACTGCGCTACAACCCGGCTGGCGAACTGACAGCCTGGTCGGGCAGCCCTGGCCTGTCCGCCGACTACGACTCCCTCGGCCGCCGGATCCGGCACCGCGAGGTGCATCCGGGCGGCGTGCGGGTGTGGGAGTACGCCTGGACCGGCGACCTGCTCACCGGCCTGCGCACACCGGACGGCGCCCAGTGGCGCTACCGGTACGACCCGCTCGGCCGCCGGATCGCCAAGGAACGGCTGCTGGCCGACGGTTCCGTCGCCGAATCGACCCGGTTCGTGTGGGATGGCTTCGTGCTCATCGAGCAGGTGCACACCGACCAGGCTGGAGTGCGCCGGACGACCACCTGGGAACGCAGACCGGGCAGCGACGAACCGGTCACTCAGCTCGAACGCGGCCCGGGCGGCGACCGGTTCGCGTCCGTCGTCACCGACGCCATTGGCACGCCGACCGACCTGATCGACGAGCACGGCGGCCTCGCCTGGACCGCGCGTCGTTCGCTGTGGGGCCGGGTGCGGCCCGGCGGCATCCCGCTGCAGTTCCCCGGCCAGTACGCCGACGCGGAATCCGGCCTGCACTACAACGTTTTCCGCTACTACGACCCAGCCGCCGCGCGCTACCTCAGCCAGGACCCGCTCGGGCTGGAGGGCGGGCCGAACCCGGTCGCCTACGTCCCCGACCCGTTCGCCGCCTACGATCCGCTCGGCCTCGAAGGCTGCGGAAAGGGCAAAGGCAAGGCGACGGATCCGCCGCCCGCGGACTCCACGGCCAAGCACAACGCCGGCAACGGCGGCGGAAGCAGCAAGTCCGCCGCCGCCGACGGCGGCAAGGGCAAAAACAAGCGCAAACGCGACGACAAGGACGACGGTTCCGGCGGCTCCGACGGCAAGTCGAAGGCGAAGAAAAAGAAGGACGAGGACGTCTGGGACCGGATGGCGTGGAACTCAGACGCCAAGAACGCGCGCAAGAACCAGACCGGTGACAAAAACGATCCGTTCCACAAGGCCGGAAGCGATGTGGCGCAGCGGCACATCATCTCGTTCCAGAAGATGCGGGACGGACTGAAGAACTGGGTACACGAGCAGCCGGTCGACAAGCAAAGCGCGCTGACCAAGAAATACGGCGAGGACGAACTGCCGAAGCTGCACAACCAGCCCAAGAACCTGCCGCTCGGCCCGCAGCACACCAATGCCGGGATCGGCGGCGTTTCGACCCGGATCGGCAACATCGAGGACGGGATCGCGGGCAAGCTCAAGGTCGACAAGAACGAGAACATCAAGACCGAGAACCCGAAGTGGCCGAGCGATTCGCTGGACAAGAGCGGCGGCTACAAGCACAAGGACCACCCGGATCTCGACAAGAACTGGCGTCCGATCGGCCAGCAAGCGGACCGCATCACCGACCCCAAGCAGATGAACCAGGCCACCCGGGACATCGGCGACAGCGCGGACTTCGACTGGCCCGGCGGCAAGAAGGAAGAATTCGAGAAGTGGCACAAGTCCTTCCTCGAATTCACCGATCTCAAGGAAAACCCGAAGAACTACACCGAAAAAGACGTGGACGACATCATCAAGCGGTTCCACGATCTGCCCTCGCCGTCTGGGCGGCATCCCACGATCGACGAGTACAACAAGGCTCCGGACGGGCATCCCTACCGGCTCGACGACAACGGCAAGCCGATCGACGTCGACTCCGACCCGCATAAGGACTGGAAGCGCCCGGACAAGCCGCTGGACGGAAACTCGATGCGCACCGAATGGGGCAACCGGAACGAGCAGGGCATCGGGCCGACCAAGAAGGACTGGGACGACCTCGAAAACGGGAAGTACGACCCGAAGGAGTGGAGCGACCCCGAAAAGAAGAAGTACCTGGACGAGGTCGGCGAGCCCAGCAAACAGGACGTGCGGGACGCCGCCGCGGAGGCGAAAGCCAAGTCCGACAAGATGGCGGACGACGCGCGGAAAAACCGCGGCTGGTGACCTCCGGAGCCCGGCAAGAGAACCGAGCCGGGCTCCGCGGGCGTCAGGCGGTTTCCTCCGCGTCGCGCGCGGCGAACACCTCGCGCGCGGCGAAGGTGGCGTTCAACGCTCGCGGGAACCCCGCGTAAACCGCCGAGTGCATGAGCGCCTCGGTGATTTCCTCGCGGCTGAGCCCGACGTTCAGCGCCGCGCCGATGTGCACCTTGAGCTGCGGTTCGCAGCCGCCGAGCGCGGTCAGCACGCCGAGGGTGACGAGCTGGCGGCTGCGCGGGTCGAGGCCGGGCCGGTCGTACATGTCGCCGAAGGCGAACGCGGCCACGTGGTGTCCGAGGGCGGGGTTGATGTCGGCGAGGGAGTCGATGACGGCTTCGCCCTGGTGGCCGTCGATGCGGGACAGCACGTCGAGCCCGTGCTTGCGGCGGGCGAGGTTTTCCGGGCTGTCGACGTCGTGCTGGATCACGGCAGGGGGCCTTCCTGGTAAGTGGCGATCTTGTATTCGGTGGCGGCGAGGGAAAGCTGCAGCTGAGCGATCTGCGCGCGCAGCGTGTCGCGGTGTTCCAGGAGCATTTCGCGTCGTTCGGGCACGGTTTCCGCGCCGGAATCGACCAGCTCGATGTAGCGGCGCAGGTCGCTGATCGACATGCCCGACACGCGCATCCGCGTCAGGAACACCAGCCGGCGCACCGACGCGGCGTCGTAAACGCGATGCCCGGCGCTGTCCCGGGCGACCTGGACCAGCCCGATCCGCTCGTAGTACCGCAGCGTGTGCGGGTTCAGCCCGAGGTGTTGCGCGGTGGTGGCGATGTCCCACTCGTTCGCGTCATCGTCCCGGGCCAGTTCCCGCAGCGCTTCGACCGACACCGTGCCCGGCGGGTCGACCGCCAGGCGCAGCGCCTCGGTCAGCGCGTCTTCCTTCTCCATGCCGAAGACGCTAAGCCTGTGAGCGCGCTCAAACGCAAGCGCTAACCCACCGATCGCACCCGAGTCACCAAAACCCCGGCCAGCAACGTCGCCACCGCGGACGCCGCGAACAGTCCCGGATACCCGCCCAGCCACTGCAGGATCAACGTCGTGAGCAGCGGCGCGACCACCTGCGGCAGGGAGTTCGCGATGTTGACCACGCCGAGGTCCTTGGCCCGGTTCTGCGCCGCGGGCAGCACCTGCGTCAGCATCGCCAGCGCCACCGCCATGTACGTCCCGAACCCGACTCCCAGCAGCGGCGACGCCACGAGCGCCACCGGCCAGCTCTGCCAGATCACCAGCAGCAACGCGGCCAGCGCCATGATCGCCGCCGAGCCGAGGACGTACGGCTTGCGGTTGCCGGACTTGTCCGAGAAGTGCCCGGCCAGCACCGCGCCGATCACCAAGGCCACGCCGTACAGGCCCATCATGATCAGCAGTCCGCTGTCCGGATCCGGGTAGTGCACCGCGTCCTTGAGGAAGAACAGCAGGTAGAGCGTGCCGAAGGCATTGCCGAGGTTGATCATGAAGTGACAGGCCCACGCCCACGCGAAATCCGGATGCCGCCGCGGCGAGACCCACAGGTCGGCGAGGATCTCTCGGATCTGCCCGCTCGGCCGGAGCTCCAGCGGCAGCCGCGCGTCCGGCGTGCGCAGCACGAACGCCGCCGCACCGGCGAGCACGATCGCGGCGCAGGCCGCGTAGCCGAGCGGCAGCCCGGCGAGGTCGAGCATCACCACGACCACCACCGCGCCGAGCACGGTGCCGAGCATCTGCGCGATGCCGACCAGCCCGCCGACCTGCGCGCGCTGCCCGACCGGAACCCGGTCGGCGATGCCGGACATCAGCGTCGCGAGCATGCCGTTGAGCCCGGCCTGCACGAGACACCAGCCGATCGTCATCACGACGACGTTCGGGGCCTCGGCCAGCACCAGCAGGCCGGCCGCGCCGATCGCGCCGCCCGCGATCGTCCACGGATGCCGCCTGCCGAACCGCGAGCAGGTGCGGTCCGAGAGCAGGCCGATCGCCGGGTTCGCGACGAGCGCGACGGCCGCGCCGATGCCGGTCACGATGCCGAAGACGGTTTCCTTGTGCGCGGCGTCGAGCAGTTCGGCCTGCTGGGGCAGCAAGACCTGGATCGGCGCGTAAATGCCCAGCCACAGCGCGATGTTCGCGAGGAACAGCAGCGTCATCCACCCGGCGCGGACGCGCTTGACCGGCTCGGCGAAAACGTCCGGGACAGCGGCGGCGGTGTCACTCATGGCGGACCAGCTTCCGGTACCAGGCGAAGGAATCCTTGGGCGTGCGGCGTTGCGTCTCGTAATCCACGTGCACGAGCCCGAACCGCGGCGCGTAGCCCTTGGACCATTCGAAGTTGTCCAGCAGCGACCAGACGAAGTATCCGCGCACGTCGACGCCGGCATCCATCGCTTCGCGCAGCGCTTGCAGGTGGCTGGCGAGGAATTCGATGCGTTCGGGATCGGGAACGCTGCCGTCGGCGGCGGGTTCGTCGGCGAAACTGCAGCCGTTCTCGGTGATCTGGACCGGCGGCAGGTGTTCGCGGTAGCGCTCGTGGAAGGACACCAGCAGATCGCGCAACGCCTGCGGGACGATCGGCGAATCGTTGGTGGTCATCGGATAACCCTCGATCGGGCGCAGTTCGAACGGCAGCGGGTTGCCCTGCCCGGGTGCGGTCACGCCTTGGGGTTCGTAGTAGTTGACGCCGTAGAAATCGAGCGGCTGGGCGATCGTGGGCAGGTCGTCGGCGAAGTTCTCCGGCAGATGCGGGTGGACCTGCTCGGGGTAGCTGCCGAGCAGCATCGGGTCGGCGAAGGTGCGGTTGATCAGCGCGTCGAGCCAGTCGGCGGCTTCGCGGTCGGCGGGCGTGTCGTGGTCCGGCCAGATCGGCGAGTGGTTGTTCGCGGTGCCGATTCCGGTCGCGCCGGCCGCACGCAGCGCCTGCACGGCCAGTCCGTGCGCGAGGTTTTGGTGATGCGCGGTGGGGAGCGCGTCGAGCAGCAGGAACTGGCCGGGCGCGTACTCGCCGATGCCGTATCCGTAGATCGACATGACCATCGGCTCGTTGAGCGGGATCCAGAGTTTCGCCCGATCGGCGAAATGCTCCCCCACGATCGTGGCGTATTCGGCGAAGCGGAAGGCGGTGTCGCGGGACCGCCAGCCGCCCGCGTCCTCGATCGCCTGCGGCGTGTCCCAGTGGTACAGCGTGATCGCCGGGGCGATTCCGGCCGCGCAGACCTCGTCGATCAGCTTGTCGTAGAAGGCAAGTCCCTCCGCGTTGGGCTTGCCGGTGCCATCGGGCTGGATGCGCGGCCACGCGATCGACATCCGGTAGGCGCCGACGCCGAGTTCCGCCATCAGGGCGATGTCCTCGGAGTAGCGGTGGTAGTGGTCGGCCGCTACCTTGGCGTCCTCGCCCCGGGCGATCTTGCCTTCGGCGGCGGTGAACGTGTCCCAGATGGACGGTCCGCGACCGCCTTCGGCCGTCGCCCCCTCGATCTGGAACGCCGAGGTCGAGACACCCCACAGGAAGTCGGGCGGGAAGGTCGGATGGTCCACGCTGAGCACCCCTTGCCTTCGGACACCCTCGCGGGTGAACGTGAAAAGTTCTCATATGTTAGGTCGTCACTCGTCTCGGGGGAAGCCCCGCGGGGCGCTAAAGTCCCAGATCAGATGAGTGAATCGCGAGAGACTCCGAGGAACGACGTGGCCGAGACCCAGGCTGAACCCACACCGCTGCGGCGAAAGCCGGTTCAGCAACGCAGCGCCCGGCGGGTGGAACAGATGCTGGACGCGAGCGCCGTGCTCATTGACGAGGTGGGCTACGACGCGCTCACCACCACGCTGATCGCCAAACGCGCGGGCGTCGCGGTGGGGTCGCTGTACCAGTTCTTCCCGGACAAACGCGCGGTCGTGCAGGCGCTGACGCAGCGGAACCTGGAACGGTTCGTGGCCGCGGTGAACGAACGGCTGCAGCAGCTGAGCCCCGAGCACTGGTGGAACATCGTCGACTCGGTGCTCGACATCTACCTGCAGATGCACCGCGAGGTGCCGGGGTTCTCGAAGGTCCACTTCGGAGACGTGATCGACGTCCGGCTGCTGGCTGACGACCGCGACAACAACTCGGTCATCGCGGACTCGCTGGTCGAAATCCTGCGCGGGCACGTCGACCGGCCCGCCGACGAACTCCGGTTCGCCATCGCGATCGCCAACGAGACGGCGGACGCGCTGCTGAAACTCGCCTTCCGCCGCGACCCGAACGGGGACGAGCGGATCGTCGCCGAGGCCAAGCACGTGGTGAAGGGTTACCTGGCAAGCAAATTCGGCGACTGACCGCTTCCCCAATGTGGCGTTGGGTGCGCCCCACGCACCCAAAGTGGCGTTCGGTGCGTCGCATGCACCCAATGCCACATTGGGGCGCTCGGGGCCCGCGCTCAGCCGAAGTTCTGCCCCTCGCCGCGGTAAGTCGGGACGGTTCGTTCCACCTGGCTGCCGCGGACGAGGTGGTAGGCCAGGAATCGTTCGGCCAATTCCCCGGCTTTCGCGTGCCGCAGCCAGACCCGGTCGCCGAGCCGCAGCGTGCGCGCGGCCTCGCCGGTCACTGGGGTCTGCACTTCGCCGGCACCTTCGAAACCCAGCAGGCGCAAGCCTTCCGGCAGATACGGCGACGGTTCGCGCGACGGACCGGTCGGTCCGGAGGCGATGTAGCCGCCGGAGTACAGCGTCGCGACATTCTTCGCCGGACGGCGCACCACCGGCAGCGCGAACAACGCGGCGGGCCGCGGCTGGAAGTGCGAATAGCCGTCGAACAGCGTCGGGGCGAGGAATCCGGACCCGGCCGCGATCTCGGTGACCACGTCCTCCGCGCCGGTGGTCTCGATGCTTCCGGTGCCGCCGCCGTTGACGAACTCCAGGTCGGCGACCTCGCGCACGGCCCGCACCGCCGCACCTCGGCGACGGGCGAGTTCGGCCGCGGAACGGTGTTGCATCCAGCCGATCACGCGGTTTTGCAGGCCTTTTCCGGCGGCGTCGCCGAGTCCGGCGATCTGGCCTTCGTACGCCATCATCCCGACCAACTGGAAACCCGGCCGCGTAACTATCCGGCGGGCGATCGCGACGGCTTGCGCCGGTTTGAACACCGGCGAACGTCGGGTGCCGACGTGTACCCCGGGCAGCGGACGCCAGGACGCGTCGAGTTCGAGGCACACGCGGATGTCCGGGTGGCCATGGCCGAGCGCGGCGTCGACGAGATCGAGGTGCTCGGTCGAATCGACCATGATCGTGACCGCCGCGCGAGCGCGTTCGCTCGCCGCCAGCCGGCGGAGCGCTTCGTGGTCCGCGGTCGGGTACGCGACCACGATGTCGTCGGAAGTGCCCAGCTCAGCGTGCCAAACGGCCTCGGCGAGCGAGTAGCACATCAGGCCTTCGAAACCGTCTCGCGCGAGCGCCCGCTCCAGCAGCGCACGGCAGCGCACGGACTTGCTGACCACCCGGATCGGCTTGCCCGCGGCCCGGCGCAGCAGGTCGTCGGCGTTGGCGTCGAAGGCGTCCAGGTCGACGATCGCGAGCGGCGGATCCAGGTCCTTCGTCGCGAGGTCGTACCCGTGCGCTGAGGTGGTCACGCACTTACGGTACGACAACAACGCTTGAAACGCGAATACTATTCACTTACGGTTTCGGCATCTATCGTGGGAACCTTCCAGCGAAGAACAGGTGCCGCAATGACGTGGAGCAACTGGGCCGGAACGGCCAAGGCCACCCCGCAACGGGTGCACCGGCCGCGCAGCACGGCCGAGATCGCCGAGGTCGTGGCCGGGGTCGCCGAGGCGGGGCACCGCGTCCGCGCGCTCGGCAGCGGGCACTCGTTCACCGCGATCGCCGCCGCCGATTCCGACGCGCTCGACCTCACCGCCTGGACCGGCATCGAACGTGCCGACCTCGAAACGCAGCAGGTCACGGTCCGTTCCGGCACCACTCTCCGCACTCTCAACGCGGCGCTGGACGCGCTCGGGCTCGCCATGACGAACCTCGGCGACATCGACGCACAGACCATCGCCGGCGCGATTTCCACCGGCACGCACGGCACCGGTGCGAGGTTCGGGGGAATCTCGACGCAGATCGTCGCGCTGGAACTGGTGCTCGCTGACGGTTCAGTGGTCCGCTGCTCGGCCGACGAGCGTCCGGAGTTGTTCCACGCCGCCCGCGTCGGCCTTGGCGCACTGGGCGTCATCAGCACCGTGACTCTCCAATGTGAACCGTCCTTTGTGCTCTCCGCGCAGGAACGCCCGGAGCCGCTGGAACAGGTTCTCGAAGGTTTCGACGACAACGCGGCGAACAACGATCACTTCGAGTTCTACTGGTTTCCCTACGGCAGCAAGGCCTTGGTGAAGCGCAACAACCGCCTGCCGCTGCACGCCGAGCGGAAACCGTTGTCCCGCTTGCGACAGTTCGTGGACTACGAGCTCACCGAGAACGTCGCGTTCGGCGGGCTCTGCCGGCTCGGCCGTGCGGTGCCGAAACTGGTGCGGCCGCTCGGCGCGTTCGCGTCACAGGTGTCGTCCCCGCGCGAGTACAGCGACCTTTCGCACCGCGTTTTCGTCACCCATCGCGGCGTGCGGTTCGTGGAGTCGGAGTACGCGGTCCCGCGCGAATCAGTGCTCGACGTGCTGGCCGAGCTGCGCGGGGTGGTGCCGCGGCTGAAAGACCCGGTGGCGTTCCCGGTCGAGGTGCGCGTCGCCGCGGCAGACGACATCTGGCTGTCCACCGCGAACGGCCGCGATTCCGCGTACATCGCGATCCACCAGTTCCTCGGCATGCCCTACCGCGAGTACTTCTCCGCGTTCGAGAACCTCGTGGGCCAGGTCGGCGGGCGGCCGCACTGGGGCAAGATGCACGACCTCGACGCGTCCGTGCTGCGCACCCGCTATCCGCACTTCGACGATTTCCTGCGGATCCGCAAGGAATGCGACCCGGCCGGGACGTTCACGAACACCTATCTCGACCGGGTCCTCGGCAGCGTCTGATCAGTTCGGCTCGAACAGCGAGCTGACCGACTCTCCGTTGTGGATTCGCCGCATCGCCTCGGCCAGCGCCGGGGCGATGGACAGGATCCGCAGTTTCTCCGTGCGTTCCTCGGCGGGCACCGGCACGGTGTTCGTGCAGACGATCTCCAGCACGTCCTCCTGGCTGCCGATCCGCTTGAGCGCGCCGTCGGCGAACAGCCCGTGCGTGCAGGCCACCCGGATCGTCCGCGCGCCCATTTCCCGGAGCCGGTCCAGCAGTTCCAGCACCGTGCTGCCGCGCGCGATCTCGTCGTCCAGCACGATGATGTCGCGGCCGGCGATCTCGCCGATCACCGATGTGATCTCGACCCGGTCGTCGGCGAACCGCTGTTTCGCGCCCGCCGCGACCTTCGCCCCGAGCAGCCGGGCGAAATGCGCGGCTTCCTTGGCGTTGCCCAAATCCGGCGACACGACCGTGGTTTCCGAGAGGTCGTACTGCCGGAAGTACCGCGCCAGCTCGTGCAGTGCGTGCAGATGGTCGACCGGCACGCTGAAGAATCCGTGCACCTGCGGTGAGTGCAGCGTCATGGTGAGCACGCGGTTCGCGCCCGCGGTGACCATCAGATCGGCGACCAGCCTGCCGCCGATGGAGATCCGCGGCGCGTCCTTTTTGTCCGAACGCGCGTACGAATAGTGCGGCATCACCACAGTGGTGCGCGCGGCCGAGGCGCCGCGGGCCGCGTCGAGCATCAGCAGCAGCTCGACCAGGTGCTCCTGCACCGGTTTGACCAGCGGCTGGATCAGGAAGACGTCCCGCTCGCGGCAGTTGGCCTGGAGCTGGACCTGGAGACAGTCGTTGGCGAATCGGTCGATCTCCACCGGGAGCAGCGGAACGCCGAGGTTGGCGCAGATTTCCTCGGCGAGTTCGGGGTGCGCGCTGCCGCTGAAAACCGCGATGTCGCGCATCAGATCCGGGACAGCGCGTCGGCGATGGAATCGTCGCCGGAGACCAGCTCCAGCGTGCGCCGGGCCGTGGCCGGAGTGTCGAGCAGGGCCAGCAGCACCGCGGCGACGTCCTCGCGCGGGATCTCCCCGCTCCCGACCTTGTCCGCGATCTTCACCTGGCCGGTTCCGGAATCGTTGGTCAGCCGACCGGGGCGCAAGATCGTCCAGTCGAGGTCGCGGGCCTTGAGGTCTTCCTCGGCGGCGCGCTTGGCCCGCAGGTAAGCGGCGAAAACCGGCTCGAAGCCGGGGTCGTCCGCCTTGTCCGCGTTGATCGAACCGACCTGGATGAACCGGCGGACGCCCGCCCGCTCGGCGGCGTCGGCGAACAGCACGGCCGCGCCGCGGTCGACGGTGTCTTTGCGCCCCTCGCCGCTGCCCGGGCCCGCCCCGGCGGAGAACACCGCGGCGTCCGCGCCCTCGAGCACCTTGGCGACAGCGTCCACATCGGACTTCTCAAGGTCGAGCACGACGGTCTCGGCACCGACGGCCGTGAGGTCGGCTTCGTGATCGGGGTTGCGCACGATGCCGACCGGCGCGTCGTGCCGCTGCGCGAGCAGCTTTTCCAGGTGCAGGGCGATCTGGCCGTGTCCGCCAGCAATGACGACTCGCATGAGCCCGACTCTATCGCCGCGCGAACACCGTCGCCGGTGCTTCAGTCCGCCTCGGCGGGAACTGGAGCGTCGGAGTCCTGGCGCAGCAGCAGGTCGTAGGCCATCTCGTTGACCCAGCGCGAAACCGGGTCTTCCTGCAGCAGCACCCGGTCGTGGTGGGTGTCGAGGTCGAGGTCGGTGGTGGCGTACGGGTCGGCGGTGACGACCGCGAGACCGTAGGCGCGGGCGCGCGGCAGGCAGTTCGTCACGTAGTCATCGGTCAGCACGGCAGGCGATGGGAGCACCATCGCGGCCTCGCCGTAGCGCGAAAAGGGCACCGCGGAGGCCATCGCGGTCCGCCAGTGCCGGGCGACCGCGAGGACGCCGATGATCTCGGCGGCCGGCGCGGGTGCGGTCGCGGCCAGCTCTGGCCAGGTCCAGGTGTCGACGAGGGCGCGATCGGCGACGGGACCGACACCCATCGCGATCCGCTCCGCGTGCACGTCGGTCTTGAGCTTCGCGACGATGCTGACCTTGCGGCCGAGCAGGGTCGTCGCGGGCAGCACCACGCCGTTCCAGCCCAGCAGGGCAGCGGCCTTGCGCGCCAGCTCGTCGACGCTCGCGGGGAGCTCGATCGGCGGCAGCACCCGGCTCGCTGTCGTCCGGCTGCGCTTCGCACCGCCGGCGACCGTCGAGCGCTCGGTGTTCTGTGGGGTAGCCGCCACGAGTCCGCCTCCTTCAAGCACCTGTTCCCGTGCACCGGCGAAAACCGGTACATGAACTGAGTACCAGGGCAAAGACGCGAGGTCTCCGGGTTGCCCGGCCGCGTGCGATCGGCGGCGCTCAGCGGTCGGTGACCGGTCGGTAGGCGGTCGTTCGACTTCAGCCCGACCGTGCGGCCAACCGAGTGAGACAGGGGTGAGTGGTGCGCACGGAGCGCTTCCCCTGGGTGTGGCCCTGCCCCGCACGAGGCAGGGCAAGCGGCGCAGCGTCTTACTCCGATCGGCCTAATCGACGCGGTTCCACAGTGGACTTTCGCTGGTCACGGGCATCACCCGGTTGGCGGGTGAGCTTCGCCGCAGCGAGGGTTCGCATCTCCGGTTTAGGGTTACCCGTCGGTCAAGTACCCGCCGGGAGGACCAGGATGCGCTCGCCGAAGGACTTCTTCGCCCCGCTCGCCGTCGGAGCGCCGCAGCCGCCGCGGCAGATCCCGGTGCGGCCGTCGCGCATGATCCACTTTTTCGATCCGGGCAACGAAAAGATGGCCGCGAAGGTCCCGGACCTCGCGAAGAAAACCGACGTGCTGCTCGGCAACCTGGAGGACGCGGTCCGCGCGGACCGCAAGGAAGCGGCGCGCGCTGGCCTGGTGTCGATCGCGAAGGCGACGGACTTCGGCCGCACCCAGCTGTGGACGCGGGTGAACAGCCTCGATTCGCCGTGGGTGCTGGACGACCTGATCACCCTGGTCACCGAGATCGGCGACAAGCTCGACGTGATCATGATCCCGAAGGTCGAAGGCGCACAGGACATTCACTACGTCGACCGGTTGCTGGCGCAGCTGGAAGCGCGGGCCGGGCTGACGGAACCGCTGCTGGTGCACGCGATCCTGGAAACGGCGAGCGGCGTGGCGAACGTCGAGGAGATCGCCGGCGCCTCCCCGCGCATGCAGGGCATCTCGCTGGGTCCGGCCGACCTGGCCGCGAGCCGCCGGATGAAGACGACCCGCGTCGGCGGCGGCCACCCGGGATATCTGGTGCGCACCGACCCGGTCGGCGAGGACCTCGACGAGGGCCGGACGACGTACCAGCAGGATCTGTGGCACTACACGGTCGCGCGGATGGTCGACGCGTGCGCGATGAACGGAATCCTGCCGTACTACGGACCGTTCGGGGACATCCGCGACGTGGTGGCGTGCGAGGACCAGTTCCGCAACGCGTTCCTGCTCGGCTGCGTCGGCGCGTGGAGCCTGCACCCGGTGCAGATCGACATCGCGAAGAAGGTTTTTTCGCCGTCCCCCGCCGATGTGGCCTGGGCCCGTCGCGTGATCGCCGAGATGGGCGACGGAACCGGCGCGGTGATGATCGACGGGAAAATGCAGGACGACGCCTCGGTCAAACAGTGCCGGGTGGTCGTGGAACTGGCTGACGAACTGGCCGCCACTGACCCCGAACTGGCCGCCGCGTACGACGCCGCGACGAAGGAGATCCAGTCATGACCGAACTCCGCCCGCGGCGGTCCGTGCTGTACATGCCCGGCGCGAACGAACGCGCGCTGGAGAAGGCCAAGTCCCTGCCCGCGGACGCGTTGATCCTGGATTTGGAAGACGCCGTCGCCCCCGACGCGAAGGAAGCCGCGCGGGAACGGGTCTGCGCCGCTGTTTCTTCTTATGGTTCGAAGGAAGTGACGATCCGCGTCAACGGCCTGGACACCGAATGGCACGACGCCGACCTGCGCGCCGCCGCTGCCGCTGGTCCGGCCGCCGTGGTCGTGCCGAAGGTGAACTCGGCGGCTGAGGTGCACAACATCGAGCGCGCGCTGGAACTCGGCGGAGCGCCGGAGCACACGAAGATCTGGGCGATGGTGGAGACGCCGATCGCGATGCTGCACGCCGAGGAGATCGCGGGGGCGTCGGAGCGGTTGACCGTGCTGGTGATGGGCACGAACGACCTGGCGAAGGAACTGCACGCGGAATTCGTGCCGGGCCGGGGACCGTTGCTGGGCGGGCTTTCGCTGTGTCTGCTGGCGGCGCGCGCGACCGGGAAAGTGATCCTGGACGGGGTCTACAACGACGTCAAGGACGCGGACGGCTTCGAGGCGGAATGCTTGCAGGGGCGGCAGTACGGGTTCGACGGGAAGACGTTGATCCATCCTTCGCAGGTGGAGCCGTGTAACCGGATTTTCGCTCCTTCAGCGGAAGAGATCGACCGTTCGCGGCGGATCATCGCGGCGTTCGAGGAGGCTTCGGCCGCAGGACGCGGTGTGGTGACTGTGGACGGGCGGATGATCGAGAACCTGCATGTGGAGAACGCACAGCGGGTGCTGGCGTTGGCGGAGGCGATCGGGGCGGCTAGCTGACCGGCCAAGGACGCTGTTCCCCGCGCAGTTCCTCGTAAGCCGCCGCCACCCGCAGCACCTCCAGATCCGCGAAGCGACGCCCCGCGATCTGCAACCCGATCGGCAGCCCCTCCGGGGTATAGCCGCAGTTCACCGACACCGCGGGCTGGCCGGACATGTTGTACGGCACGGTGAAAGCGATGTGCTCGAACGGTCGCGTCGGGTCGTTCGTCGGGGATGGCCAGTCGGCGGGCGGCGGCAGGACGGGGCAGGTCGGCGACAGGACCACGTCGTACGGTTCCGTCGCGCGCAATGCGGCCACGCTGATCGCGTCGATGGCGGCGAAACCGCGGTAAGTGTCCACCCCGGTCGCCTCCGCTCCCCCGGCTGCCCATTCCGCGATGTACGGCAGGACTTGTGCGCGCTGGCCTTCCGTCAGCGCAGCCATGTCCGACCAGGCGCGGACTCGCCAGAAGGTGTCCAGGCCGTTCAGGTGTTCGCGGGTCAGGAACGGGGCGACGGGTTCCACGATCGCCCCGGCGGAGGCGAACAGATCGGCGGCAGCGGTGACCGCGTCGGCGACAGCCGGGGTGACCGGGAGGCCGACGCCGGGGTCGAGGTGCAGGCCGACGCGTAGGCCGGACAGGGAACCAGTCAGGGAAAGCCAGTCGATGGAAGCGGGCGGCAGGCTCAGGTGGTCCCGCGAATCGGGTTGAGCCAGGACGCTCATCAGCAGGGCGGTGTCGGCGACAGTCCTGGTCAGGGGGCCGGCGACGCGGCCGAGGAAGGGCGGATCGACTGGGACGCGGCCGAAGCTGGGTTTCAGGCCGACCAGGCCGCACCAGCCAGCGGGGAGGCGGATGGAGCCGCCGATGTCGGTGCCTACATGCAGGGGGCCGTAGCCCGCGGCGGCTGCGGAGGCGGCACCGGCGCTGGAGCCGCCGGGCGTGCGCGTGACGTCCCATGGGTTGCGCGAAGCGGGGTGGAAGCTCGAGAGGCCTGAGGTGAGCATGCCGTAGTCGGGCATGGTCGTCTTTGCCAGCAGTACTGCGCCTGATTCGCGTACGCGCGCCGCGGCGGGGGCGTCGGCCGTAGCGGGCTTTAAAGCGGTAGCGGCGGTGCCGAGCGGCGTGGGGACGCCGACGGAGGCGATGTTTTCTTTCAGTGTCAGAGGGACACCGTCGATGGGGCCGGACGGTTCACCGGCGTGCCAGCGTGCTTCGGACGCCTTCGCTGCTTCGCGTGCTGAAGCGGCGTCGTACGCGTACAGGGCCCGCAGTTCGGGTTCGCGGGCATCGATGCGGGCGAGGACGGCTTCGGTGACTTCGACGGGCGACAACGTCTGCGCGCGGTACCCGGCTACCAGCTCGTTAGCGGTCAGGTCGGCCAATTCGGTCATCGCGGAACCTCCGATTCACGAAGCGGGTGGGTCAAAGCGGCCGTCCACTGCGGTCCAGCCGCCGTCGACGGCCAGGACGGAGCCGGTGACGAAGGTCGAAGCGTCCGAAGCGAGGTACACGACAGCGCCGGCCAGTTCGTCTGCGCGCGCCCAGCGGCCGAGGGCGCCCTTCTGGGCGTAGGCGTCGTACCAGTCGGGGCGCGCTTTGATCTGCGCGGTCAAGGGCGTCTCGACAACGCCAGGGGCGATGGCGTTGACGCGTACGCCGGACGGTCCGAACTCAGCGGCAGCTGTGCGGAAGAGCTGCACTAAGCCGCCCTTCGATGCCGCGTACGGGCCTTGGCCGGGTTCGACCGTGGTGCCGCGGATTGAGGAAAAGCCGATGATGCTCCCCCGGCCCTGCTCGACCATCGGGGCGCCGAACGCGCGGAGCACCTCGAAGGCGACGCCCAGGTTCAGCTCCACGACGCGGTCGAACTCTTCGCGCGTGTAGTCCAGCAGGCGTTTCCGGACGTTCGTAGCTGCGGTCAGCACGACGGCGTCCAGTGGCCCCAGTTCGGTAGCAGCGGCCGCGATGGCCCGGGAGGCGAGCAGGTCGATCTCGTACGCCTCGCCGACGCCGGTCTCCCGGGCCGCAGCAAGGTCGCGGTCCGCGCAGATCACCGACGCACCGTGCGCGTCCAAGGCTCGGGCGGCTTCGCGGCCGATTCCGCTGCCCGCTCCGAGTACGACGGCTCGGCGGCCGTCCATGCGGAACAGTTCGGCGTAGTTCACGGGCGCAACACCGCCATCCTGGTCACGGTCAGCTCTTCGACGGCGAATCGCGGCCCCTCGCGGCCGATCCCGGAGTCCTTGACCCCGCCGTACGGCATCGTGTCCGACCGGAAACCCGGCACCTCGTTCACCACTACCCCGCCGACTTCCAGCTCGTCCAGCGCCCGGAACGCGGTCTTCAGCGAGCGGCTGTACACACTCGCGTGCAGGCCGTACCGCGACGAGTTGACCGCGGCGAACGCTTCGTCCACATCGGACACTGTGCGCAGGCAGACGACCGGGCCGAAGATCTCCTCGTCCCAGCATTCGACGCCGTCCGGGACATCCGCGAGAACCGTCGGCTCCAGCACTCCGTCGCGCACCGAACCGCCCGCCAGCAGCCGTGCGCCCGCCGCGATCGCTTTGTCGACCCACTCAGCGACGCGGGCGGTCGAGCGTTCGTCGATCAGTGCGGACACTCTCGTGGACAAAGAACGCGGGTCGCCGACGGTCACTTCGCCAAGCCGGGCAAGCACCTTGTCGGTGAACTCCGCGGCCACCGACGAAACCGCCAGCACCCGTTGTACCGAAATACAGGCCTGTCCGGACGCGTAGAACCCGCCGCGCAGCACGGCGTCCGCGGCTGCGTCGAGGTCGGCGTCCTCGGCGACCACCAATGCGGCGTTCGAGCCCAGCTCCAGCAGGGTCTTCGTCGGCGCGGCGTCGCGGGCGATCTGGTGCCCGACGGCGGCCGAGCCGGTGAAGGACACCGCACCGATCCGCCGGTCCGTGACCAGCGCCGATCCGACCGAAGCGGCTCCGGTGACCAGTTGGACCATCGCGGGCAGGTCGGTGCAGGAGCGGACCAGGTGCACCAGCCACAACGTCGCCAGTGGGGTTTGCGGCGCAGGTTTCACCACCACCGGACAACCAGCGGCAATGGCGGGCGCGATTTTGTGCGACGCCAGCAGCAGCGGGTAATTGAACCCGGCGATGCCGACGACCACGCCGATCGGCTTGCGCTTCCAGAACCCGACCAGCCCGTCGCCGGACGGCAGCAGGTCGAGCGGCACGGTTTCGCCGTGCAGCCGCGACACCTCCTCGGCCGCGGCCTCCCAGGTGACGATCGTCCGCGCTACTTCGACCTGGCAGTCGACCAGCGGCTTTCCGGTCTCCAACACGAGCAGCTGCTCGAACTCCGCCCGACGCTCGCGCACAGCCGAAGCCACGTCGTTCAGCAACGCCCGGCGAGTTCGCGAAGGCAGCGAAGCGACTTCGCGAGCCACTGCCACCGCCTCATCCACAGCACGCGAAGCCAGCACGGCAGTACCGACCGGCGCGGTGCCGATCACGGTGCCGTCATAAGGGAACACGACGTCTGCGGTATCCACTGTGGACACCCAGCCGGGACCGATCGGCAGGCCGTCCGGGTAGTCAGGCATCCGTTTCTCCCTTCAACCGGGCCAGCTCGGTCCGCAGATTCGGCGCGGCGGCCAGCAGTTCCCGGGTGTACTCGTGCTCCGGCTCGGCGTAAACCTGTTCGACCGCACCGATTTCCACGATCTCCCCGCTCCGCATCACCGCGACGCGGTCGCACACGTGCCGCACCACGCCGAGATCGTGCGAGACGAAAATCAACGTCAGCGAGAACTCGTCGACCAGCCGGGCCAGCAGGTCAAGGATCTGCGCGCGCACCGAAACGTCGAGCGCGCTCACCGGTTCGTCCGCGATCAGCACGCTCGGGTTCGGCGCGAGCGCGCGGGCGATCGAGATCCGTTGCCGTTGCCCGCCGGAGAACTGGTGCGGGTACCGCATCGCCGCGTCCTCGGGCAATCCGACGGCGGTCAGCAGCTCCGCGACGCGCTCCGGCGACCGGCGGCCGAGCGGTTCGGACACGATGTCCCGCACGCGCATCCGCGGGTCGAGCGAACCCATCGGGTCCTGGAAAACGATCTGCATTTCGCTTCGCAGGAACCGCAGTTTCCGTTCCGGCAGCGAGTCGATCCGCTTCCCCTGGAACGACACCGTTCCCGCGGTCGGGCGGTCCAACGCGGCGAGCAAACGCACCAGCGTGGACTTCCCCGACCCGGATTCGCCGACGATCCCGAACCGCTCACCAGCAGAAACGTCGAAACTCACGCCGCGCAACGCGTGCACGTCCCGCCGCGAATACCGCCGTTCCAAGTCTCGTACGGAGATCATCGCGCGCCCCCCAGATCGGACGCCGCCAGCAATCGCTGCGTATAAGAATGCTTCGGCGCGGTCAGCACTTCTCGCGTCGAGCCATGCTCCACAATAGACCCGTCGAGCATCACCAGCACCCGGTCGCACATCTGCGCCACCACCGCCAGATCGTGCGTGATGAACAGCAGCGAACTCATCCCCGACAATCGCTCGCGGATCAGGCCGAGGATCTGCGCCTGCACGGTGACGTCCAGCGCGGTGGTCGGTTCGTCGCAGATCAGCAGCGCCGGGTCGTTGGCCAGCGCGATCGCCAGCACCACCCGCTGCCGCTGCCCGCCGGACAGCTGATGCGGATACGCCCGCGCGACGTCCGGCAGTCCGACCGCGGCCAGCAGTTCCTCTGCCGGACGCCCGCGACGGCCGTGCACCCGGAACGGCTCGGTGACCTGCCGCCCGATCCGCATCGCCGGGTTCAGCGCCGTCATCGGCTCCTGGAACACCATCGCCATCCCGTTGCCGCGCAACCGGGACAGCTCCTTTTCCGACGCTCCGAGCAACTCCCGGTCGTCCAGCCGCACCGAGCCGGTGGCCGACAGTCCTTCCGGCAGCAGGCCCAGCACCGACAGCGCGGTGAGCGATTTCCCGGAGCCGGATTCGCCGATCAGCCCGACCCGCTCGCCGGCGCCGAGTTCGAACGAAACACCGCGCACCAGGTCCGCGACCTGCAAGTTTTCCACCGTCAGCGTCATACCCGCGCCGCCAATCGGGGGTCGAGACGGTCGCGCAGACCGTCACCGAGAAGGTTGAAGCCGAGCACCGCCAGCGCGATCGCGACGCCGGGCACGAGCGCCAGCCGCGGATGCGCGGTGAGCAGTTCCTGCGATTCCTGCAGCATCCGGCCCCACGACGGCGTCGGCGGCCGCGTGCCGAAGCCGAGGAACGACAACGCCGCTTCCGCCAGCACCGCGATCGCGAACGACACCGAGGCCTGCACGATCAGCAGCCCGCCGATGTTCGGCATTACGTGCGACCAGGCGATCCGGGTCCGCGACCGGCCGCCTGCCCGCGCCGCGAGCACGTATTCGCTGGCCATCACCTGCAGCGAGCCCGACCGCGCGATCCGGGCGAACGACGGGATGGTCGCGATGCCGATGGCGACCATCGCGGTGAGCGTGTCCGCACCGAACACCGCGCCGAACATGATCGCCAGCAGCAGCGCGGGAAACGCGAGCACCAGGTCGTTCACCCGCATCACGAACTCGCCGAGCCAGCGCGGGGCCATCGCCGCGAGCACGCCCAGCGGCGTGCCGATCACCGCCGCGATGCCGACCGCGACCACGCCGACATACAGCGTCGTCCGCGCGCCGACGAGGATCTGGCTGAAGACGTCGCGGCCGAATTTGTCCGTGCCGAACAGGTGCTCGGCCGAAAAGCCCAGCAGCCGGTCCGCCGCGTTGACCTGCACCGGGTCGTACGGCGTCCAGACGAACGACACCAGCGCGGCCAGCACGACGAGCGCGACCAGTATCCCGCCGAGCAGAAGATTTCCGTTGCGGCGCATCAGGACCCCCGCAGTCTCGGGTCGAGCACCGAATAGAGCACGTCGACCACGAAGTTCACCAGCAGCACCCCAGCGACCAGCACCAGCACGATTCCTTGCACGGTCAGCAAATCGCGCTGCGCGACCGCGTCCAGCAGCATGCTGCCGAGCCCGGGCAACACGAACACCCGCTCCACCACGACCGCGCCGATCAGCAGCGTCGTCAACTGCAGCCCGAGCACGGTGACCACCGGGACGGACGCGTTGCGCAACCCGTGCCGGAACAGCGCCTGACCAGGCAAGAGCCCCTTTGAGCGGGCAGTGCGCAGGTAGTCCTGGCCGAGCGTGTCGAGCACCGCCGAGCGCACGTATCGCGTAAGCACCGCGCCCTGCACGAGGCCGAGCGACAACGCCGGGAGGATCAGCCCGCGCAGGAACTCGCCCGTGTCCTGGTCGGGTGGCGTCCATCCGCCGCTCGGCAGCCAGCGCAGCTGTACGGCGAAAATCTGCACCAGGATGATGCCCGCGAGGAACGCCGGGATCGCGACACCGACCTGCGACAGCCCGGAAACCGCGACGCCGCTGGCCTTCCGGTGCCGGACCGCGGCGAACGCGCCGGCCGGAAGCGCGATCACGAGCGCGACGATCATTCCCGCGCCGACCAGCCACAACGTGACACCGAGCCGGTCAAGCAGCTGCGGGCTGATCGCCTCGCGCGTGACGTACGACCGGCCGAAGTCGCCGTGTAGGACGCCGCCCATCCAGCTCAGGTACTGCTCGACCAACGGCCGGTCGATGCCGAATTCGGCGCGGGTCTTCCCGAGCAGTTCGGGCGTCGCGTTCACGCCCAGCGCTACCTGCGCCGGATCGCCCGGCAGCACCGCCATGAACAGGAACACCACAATGGACGCCACGAACAGGCTCACCGCGAACACGGCCACCCGCCGCAGCACGCGCGCGGTCATGCCGGCCTCACCCCAGTCAGGTCGAAGGACTCGCTGACCTGGTTGCGCGCGAGCCCGGTCACCTTCTTCTTGGCGACCACGACGTTGGGGAACAGGAACAGCCAGTCCGCGGCCGCGTCGGTGTTCAGCTGCCGCGCGACCTCCTTCATGTCAGCCACCTGTTCCTGCGGGGTGCCGCTGTCCGCCGCGGCGAGCAGCTGCTGCACGCGCTTGCTGTCGTAACCCCAGTAGTACTTGGGTTTTCCGAACGTCGAGATGTCGCGGGCTTCGACGTGCTGGATGATCGAGAGGTCGTAGTCGTGGTCGGTGAAGACCTGCTTGAGCCACACCGCCGGGAAGTCGAGCGGTTCGATCGTCGCGGTGACCCCGACGTCCGCCAGCTGCGATTGCACCACCTGCGCGGCCGACACCGCGTACGGCAGGTTCGGAATCCGCAGCCGCAGCTTGAGATCGTGTACGCCCGCCTCGGCGAGCAGCTGTTTCGCCTTCGCCGGGTCGTAGGAATAGACCTTCGACAGGTCCTCGTACCACGGGTCGGTGGGCGGGACCATGCTGCCGATGAGCGTGCCGCGACCGCTGAAGACCAGGTCAAGCACGGCTTTCCGGTCGATGGCGTAGGTGAGCGCGCGGCGGACGCGCACGTCGTTCAGCGGCGCGCGACGGCCGTTGAAAGCCAGCGTGACCTCGCTGTTCGTGGTGCCCTGCTGCACGGTGAACCGGTCGTCGCCTTGGAACTGCGGAATCGAATCGGCCGACGTGAGGTTGGAGATCACGTCGATTCCGTTCGACAGCAGGGCGTTGTTGAGCGCGGTCGGATCGGCGAAGTATTTGAGCACGACCGTGCGATACGCCGGTTTCCGCCCCCAGTACCGCGGATTCTCCCGCAGGACAATGGAATCGCCGCGACGGCGCGAGGCCACCTCGTACGGTCCGGTGCCGACCGGATGATTCGCCAGATCCGCGACGCCGGTCGGGCTGAACATCGCGCCGAGCCTGCTGGTGAGGCTGAACAACCAGCCGTTGCTGGGTTTCGACAGCACGACGCGGGCATGATCCGGCGCGACGACCTCGACGTGGTCCACGACGTCCATCGCCGACTTGAGCGAGATCGTCCAGTCCGTCTTCACCCGCATCAGCGAGAACTGGACGTCGGCGGCGGTGAACGGCGCTCCGTTGCTGAACTTGACGCCCTGTTGCAACTGGAAGTCGTAGGTCTTGCGGTCCGGGCTGATCGTCCAGGACTTCGCGAGCAGCGGCACGATCCGGCCCTGCGGATCGAGCTTCACCAGGCCCTCGTAGACGTTGTAGAGCAGCGCCTGCGGGATGGCCACGCCGTCGGAACGGGTGAAGTCGAAGTTGGCCGGCTCCGCCGTGTATCCCACGGAAAGCGTGTCCGGACCTGGGGAAACACTCGCGCTGGAGCCTGCCGAGCAGCCGGACGTCACGAGCAGCAGCGCCAGTGCCGCGGCAGTGCTCCGGGCTTTCATTCCGCCTCCTGCTCAGTACACTGGTCTGACCAGTAACTCAGGCAGACTCGCATCCGGCAGACACCGAGGTCAAGATGAAGTTCGAACCGGTGGCTCCGGTCCGCGCCTACGAGCGGATCGTCGAGCAGATCGAGGAGGCCGTGGTCAGCGGCCGCCTCAAACCCGGCGAACGGCTGCCCGGCGAACGGGAGCTGATGACGCAGTTCGGCGTCGGCCGCTCGACCGTGCGCGAGGCGCTGCGGGTGCTCCAGGCAGCCGAGCTCATCCGGTCGCGGCCGGGCGATCCGCGCGGACCCGAGGTGCTGGCCGCTTCCCCGGGCGCACTGCACCGGTCGATGCACCGGCTGGCACGGGCGGAACACGTCGGGCTGGCGGAACTGCTGCAATTCCGGATGGTGCTCGACGGTTCGTCGCACCTGCTGGCCGCGGAACTGCGCACCGCCGAGGATTTGACCGCGCTCGACGTCGCGTTGGAAGGAATGGCAGCAGCGGACGGATACGCCGAATTCAGCCGGGCAGACGTCGCGTTCCATGACGTCATTGCCCGAGTTTCACGGAACCCGCTGCTGGTCGTCAGCGGAGAAGTGGTCCGCGGCGTGGTGCTGGAATTGATCGAGGACAAGCTCAGCCACGCCAACGACCGCGGCACGCTGATGCATTCCTGGCTGCGGCACCACGAAGAGGTGCTGAACGCGATCCGCGCCGCCGACGGGGAGTCGGCGGCGCGGCTGGCGCGTCAGGCGCTGTATGACAACTACGCGGAGTACGTGCCGAAGGAACAGCGAACGCTGCTCACTCCGTTGCTGACCTGAGTCAGGAGACCAGGTTCGCGTACACCACGATGTTGTCCTTGTAGCTGTGCTCGGCGTGGTCGAACACGCCGCCGCAGGTGATGAGGCGCAGCTGCGGCTTGTCCGTGTTGCCGAAGACGGCCTGCGTCGGGAACGTGTCCTTGGGGACCTGTTCCTTGTGGTCCACGACGAACTTCAGCTTCTTGCCGTCGCTGCGTTCGATGTCGACCTCGTCGCCCGGGTTCACGTCCTTGAGCTTGTAGAAGATGCCCGGCTTGTGGTTGCCGTCGACGTGCCCGAGCACGATCGCCGGGCCCACGTCGCCCGGCACCGGCGAAAGCCGGTACCACGCGGCCTGCATCGGGTTCTTCACCGACGGAACCGAAATCTGGCCGTCCTTGTTCGGCAGGACGGTGATCAGCGACGATTTCGCGCCGATCTTCGGGATCTCCACCGACGTCGGCCGCAGCCCGGTGAACGGCTTGGTCACCGGGACCGCCGCACTGGCCGGGGCCTGCGCGGCGGGCGCCGCCGGGGCGTCCGAACCGCACGCGCTCAGCGAGAGGGAGAGGAGCAGAGCGCCCGCGAGAGCGACGCCCTGCCCGTACTTCCTGGTCATCAGGCGGCCATGCCCCCGAAGCCGGTCTCGATGCCGTGCTTCGGCGCGTACTTCACCTGCGAGCCGCCGTGGCCGCCGGTGGTGCCGGCCGAACCAGCGCCAGCGCCGCCAGCCGGGGGAAGCGTGCCGCCGTCGGTCGGCTTGCCGCCGCAGGTCCATTCCGCGCGCACGGTGCCGCTGTCGAAGGAAACGCCGTCGTGGCGCTTGACCAGCCACTCCCAGTAGCGACCGTCGGTCTCGTCCTGGTGCGGGCCCTCGAGCAGGTCGAAGTCGTTGGAGCGCAGGCCGGTCGGCTCGCCCGCCGCGCACGCGATCACGACGACGCCGAGGTTCTCGTCGAGGTCGACGCCGTAGCCGGTGTCGTCGACGTACGGCGGCTCCTCCGGAGTGGAGGTCTCCGAGGAGGTCGGCGTGGTCGGCTTGCTGGTGTCAGTCGGCTTGCCGGTCTCGGTCGGCTTGCCCGTCTCCGTCGGCTTGCCGGTTTCGGTCGGCTTGCCGGTCTCCGTCGGGGCACCGGTCTCGGACGGCTTGCTCGGCTCGGTCGGCTTGCCGGTCTCGCTGGCAGGCGGCGTGGCCGAGCTGGTCTCCGTCGCGCTGGCCGGGGCCGAGACGGGAACCGCCGGGGCCTCCTCCGCGTTCGCGGCAGGCACGACGGCAAGGCTGATCAGGGCGCCCGCGAGCACAGCGCCCGCGAGTCTGCCCAGGGTCTTCTTCAAGATGATTACCCCTCTGAGGAAAAGCGCGATGACCCCCACCGCGCCCGCTGATCCTGCCGAAGATTCAGCCCATAGGGGTAACCCTTTAGCTGGTGATTAATGACACGAGGGAAAGCGGTAACGAACGCCTTCCCGGTAGCGATGATTCCGCCCGATTGCCGGGAATCCGCCCCGTCGTGCCCATACCGTAACAGTTGCCAGGCAACCCGCACAGCCCTCGTTAAAGAATGGCGGAAATCAGCCGAGCGCGGTCAGCAAATCTCGCCACAGGTCTTCCGGGTCTTCCAATCCGACGGAAAACCGGATGAGCCCCGCCGGCACGCGCTCCTCGCCAGGCAGCCACGCACGCCGTTCCATCAGGCTTTCCACCCCGCCGAGGCTCGTCGCTGGCCGGATCAACCGGACGCTGGCGCACACTTTGTCGGCCGCGTCGGCGTCCGCGACCTCGAACGCCGCCATCATCCCGAAACCGGGATAGCGAACCTTTGTTACCGCCGGGTGTTCCGCCAACCGGGACACCAGCAATTCCGCGGTGCGAGTTTGCTCGGCGAGCCGCACCGGAAGCGTCCGCAAACCACGCAACGCGAGCCACGCTTCGAGCGCACCCGGCGTCGCACCGACCCGAGTCCGCGCCGAGCGAAGTTCGTCGACAATGTCCTGATCGGCTGCGACCGCGACACCGAGAAGAAGGTCGCTGTGTCCGCCGATGAGCTTCGTCGCGCTGTGCACAACAATGTCCGCGCCGAGCGACAGTGGTTGCTGATGCAGCGAAGTCGCGAAGGTGTTGTCGACGACTACGCGTCCCCTCGTGCCGCGCGCGATGGTCTCGATCTCCATCACGTCGAGTGTCGGGTTAGTCGGCGACTCAAGCCACAACAGGTCGGCGTCGCAATCAAGCCACGCCTGCGTGTCCGTCGGCTCCAATTCGGTGACTGTGAGGCGACCGAGCTGCTGTGCGTGCTTCAACGCTCCGCGCGTGACGGCGTAGCTGAACGACGGAACCGCAACCGTCGACCCGACCGGCAACGAATCCAGCACCGCGGACAACGTGGCGACGCCGGACGCGTACGAGATCGCAGTGCCACCCTCAAGCGACCCGACGACTTCTTCGAAGGCAGCCCAGGTAGCCGTGCCGTCGGAGCGCGCATACACCGCGTCACCGCCGGCTTCGAAAGTGCTCGTAGCGACGATCGGCGTGGTCAGCGGCTCACCAGGGCCGTGCGGCCGACCCGCCGCGATCGCGCGGGTCCGCGGAGTCCAGTCGTCCATGCGGACACGGTAACTTCGCGACGCTCCGAACGGCAGGCGACGAATATCACCAGGTGGTCAGCCGTTCCACAACGTGGGCGACGTCAGGGTCAGCCGGGCGGTAGTGCAGGTAGACGGCCCGGGACAACCGCGGCTCCAGCGAACGAACCGCGACGGCGGCCGGTGGCGGATCCGGCAACGCCATCGCGGGCGCGACCCCCGCGGTAATTCCGGCCGAGGCCATCGCGACCACCGTCCCGACGTCGCGAACCACATGATCCGGCCGCCATTCGACCCCGTGCGCGGCGAATCCTTCGGCCAAGGCTGGCCCGCACGTTCCACCCGGATCGGCGACCCCGAGCCGGATCAACTCAGCAAGCCGGATCGTCTCCTGGCGGCTTGCCGGATGTTCCTTCGGCACTACCGCAAGGAATTCGTCATCTATTGTTCGCTGGCAATCCGGGCCGGGTTGCGTGGTCACAGCGAGATCGATGATGCCATCGGCGAGCCAGGCGACGAGTTCGTCGTCCTCGCCCTGCAATGCGAGCACCTGGGCTTGCGGCCAATCCCGTTGCAGCCGCCGCACTCCCATGGGCACGAACCGCACCAACGCACTTGCGACCGCACCGACTCGAAGCTTCGGCGCGCGAACGTCCGCGGCGAGATCGTTGATCGCCCGCAACCCATCGAGCACTGAGGACGCGTGCTCCGCCACCGCGCGGCCCAGTTCGGTGAATCCGGCGGCACCGCGATGCACGACAGGTCCGCCGAGCGCGCTCTCCAGCGCGGCAACCGCCCGGCTGACTGCCGATTGCGTCCGCCCGAGCACCTGCCCGGCGCGGGTGAAACTGCCGTGCTCCCCCACCGCGAGCAAGGCTTCGAGCTGCGCCACCGTCACGTCCACCGTCTGATGATCTCACCGCATGCTGCGGATGACGAGAAGTTGTTGGACGCATAGCAGCAGGTGAGCTGTGCTGAACCGCATGGTTTTCCTCGCGCTGGTCGGCCTCTGGCTGTGCTGGGGGACGTCATTTCCCGCGATGCGGGTCATGGTGCGCACGCTCCCGTCGCTGTCGGCTTCCGGTGCCGCGTTCCTCGCCGCTGGTCTGGTGTTGCTCGCGCTCCGGCCAACCGCGTTGCGCGGTGTGAACTTCCGGCAATTCGGCACGGCGGCCGCGATCGGTGTCTGTCTGCTCGGCGCTCAAGGCACCGTGGCACTCGCTGAACGCACGACGTTCGCCGGGACTGCCGCGTTGGTGGTCGCCGCGCTTCCGCTGTGGGTAACCATGCTGAACGCGGTGCTCGGCGAACGCCCTGCCCGGGCTGGTATTCTGCGAGTCCTCGTCGGCTTCACCGGCGTCGCCCTGCTGACCGGCACACAGGCCAACGCCTGGACCTTCGTGGTGGCCGCTGCCGGTTTCGTCTGGGCGGCCGGCACCGTCCTGACCGTCCGCACGACGCATCTCCCCGGACCGTGGGCGACCACCACCGTCCAACTGCTGAGCGGCGGCACCGTTCTCCTCGTCGCAGGCGCGGCAACCGGAGAACTCGCCGAGCTTCCCCAGCCCACCCCCGTGTCCTGGCTGGCTCTCGGCTACCTCGCCCTGGTCGATTCGCTAGCCGGTTTCGGTCTCTACACCTGGCTGCTGCGCACCACCTCGGCTGCGCTGGTCAGCACTTACGCCTACGTCGTCCCGATCCTCGCCTGCCTCATCAGCGTCCTCATCATGAAAGAACCGCCCCGGCCGATCTTGCTGGCCGGGGCGGTTCTTATCGTCATTTCAGTAGCAACAGAGGTCAGTGCGCGTAAACCTCGAACTCATACAGCGAATACCCGTACTTAGTCCCGCGCGTAACGCCCTGCATCCGAACGAACCGCGCGTCCGAAGGCGCGAACGAGACGTTGTCCGCCCCGCCGTTCCCGTCTGTCACGACAGCCGCGTCGTGCCAGTCGGTGCCATCGGTGGACAACTGGATCTTGTATCCCTTCCCATACGCCTTCTCCCACGACAGCACCGCGCGCGAAACCTGCTGCACCGAGCCGAGGTCCACGGTGATCGACTGGTTGTCGCTCCAGTCGCTCGCCCAGCGCGTGCCCGGGTTGCCGTCGACCGCGTTCGAAGCCGGGGAGTTGTAGAAGCCGGTTTCCGCGCTGGAAGCGTTCACCGGCTTGCCCGCCGCGAGATTCGAGACGTTGTCGCCGCGATGCGCCGGGTACTCCACGACCTGCTGGAACGTCGGCCGGTTCTGCGTGCTGATCTTTCCGTGCGCGATACCGCCCAGCGGACGCTGGATGATCGTGTCCGCGCACCACTGGTCACCCGCGGAGCAGTCGCCGTCGCCGGGATACACGGTGTTCGCGGGCTCACCAGCCGCTGCGGTCAGTGAGTCGACGAGCATTTGCCGGCATGCGGTCAGGTCGCCGCCGCCGCAGAACTTCGCGCCCAGCGGACCCGCGACCGGCTGTCCGAGCATGGTGCGGATGTCCTTGCTGACGTAACCCCACCAGCCGTGCTGGTAAGCCGAACCCTGGTGCGGCTGCCCGACGTGCTTGCCCGGCGTCTCGTTCTGGAAGCCGGACGGGCTTTCGTTGATCTGCAGCACGTTCGTCATCGCGCCGAACGCGTCGTCGCCCATCGCCGGTTTGAACTCGCCGGTCACCAGCAGCGGCCACCACGCGTCCATGATCCGGATCGCATCGGCGTCGTTGTAGGTCTTGCTGCCCGGGCTGGACTCGACGCGCTGGTGTCCGTGCTGCAGCCACGTCTTCAGCTTCGCCTCGGCGTCCGCCGCGGCACCGGTGAGCGGGGCTTTGTCGAGCACCTGCAACAGCAGCGGCAGCACCTTCTCCGCTCGCAGGTCGGCCAGCGCCGCGTCCTCCATCGCCTGGGTCAGGTTCACCCGGGTCACCTTGGTTCCGCTGGAAAGCAGCGCCTTGACCCGCGCGTCGAGCAGATCGCCGCGGTGCACGGCGGACTTGTCCGCCCCGCCGGACGCGTAACCGTTGGACTGTGCGTTGTTCCAGCTGATGTAGTAGTCCTGGTTCACCGACTGCGGGTGTTCCGACGCGGGCGTGTAGTCCGCCTTGTTGCCCGCCGGGTTCCAGCCCTTCCAGTCGAACCCGCGATCGCCCCACGCGGGCATCATCGGGTCCACAGTGGAATTGCGCACCGGGTTCGCGCCGGAGTTGAAGTACGCGATGTCCTTCGAATCCGCGTAGAACCAGTTGAAGGTGAAGTTGACGTCGTTGGCGGCGCGCTGGAAGTCCGCGGCCGATTTGACGAAGCCAGGGTCGTTGAACTCCTGGAACCCGATCAGCGAATCCACCTCGTGGAAGTACGAGGACCGCAGCGACGAGTACGCCACCGGCTTCCCGTCGACCGTCGCCCGCGAGGTCACCGGGCCGTACTTCGTGCGGTAGCTGCGCAGGGTGTAGGACCCGGCGGCGGTGCCGTCCGCGACGGTCGGCGACCAGGCGTTCTTGCGCTCCACGGTGTCCATCGGGAGGCATTTGCCCTGGTAGAGGTAGTAGTTCGAGTCCTTTGTGGCCGGTTTGCCGCTCGGGTCGCACAGCGGCAGCGCGTAGGTGTCGATGATGTCCTGCGCCGCGGTCGTCGCGCTCCACGAGTAGTCCTGGCCGCGGCCGAGCAGCACGTACATGCTGAGCCCGGCGAACGACGCGCCCCGCGCGCTGATGCCCGGGCCCTGGATTTCCTGCAGCAGCAACAGCTGTGGCGCGAAATACCCGGTCTGCGGACCGAACACGGCGACCGGATGCCCGCTGGCGGTCTTCGCGCCGGACACCAGCAGCGCGTTGGACATGCCGTGCTTTTCCTTGAGCATGTTGCCCGGCAGCACGCCGTTGTCGAACATGCCGCGCGCGGACTCCTGGTCCTTCGGCGCGGAAACCTTGACCTTCGGCTGCGCGGCGGCGGCCGAGCCGGTCTGGTCGAACACGAGTTGCTGGTTGGTCACCGAGCCCTTGTCCGGCAACGCCGCGCCCTGCGGGTTCGCCGGAGTGTTGCCGTACGGGAAATTCTGCCCGTCGTGCAGGGTCTTCACGGCCTCGGGGTCATCCGCGGCGCGCAGGCTCTGCCACACCTTTTCGCCCTGCTCGACGCCGTACTTCTCCTGCAGCGCCAGCTTCGCGACCGCGTTTTGCACCTCACCGCCGCCTCCGGCGCCGAACTGCGCGCCGACCACCGAGGCGAGCACGACGAGGTCGGTGAGCTTGAACGGTTCGATGGTGCCCGCGTTGGTGATCGCGTCGACGTGCCCGGTCAGCACGTATTCGCCGGGGAAGTACCGGCCGTTGTGCGAATCGGTGATGTATTTGTTGATGCCTTCGATGTACGCCTGCGCATCGGCGAGACCCTGCTTGCCGCGCGGGCCGCTCGCCGCCACCGCGTCGATCTGCTGCTGCAGTTCGTCCTCGGTATAAGGCGCGGAGGCGAAGAAAGACTGCTCCAGCTCGCGGTTCGCTTCCGCCCCTCCGGCATACGAAGTCAGCTGACCGCGGCCGACGCGACGCATGATGTCCATGAGCCACAAGCGATCCTGCGCCGCCGCGTATCCCGCGCCGTATTCGGTGCCGGACCGCGTCGTGCCCTGGATGTGCGGGACGCCGGTCGCCTTGTCGCGCGTGATCGTCACGTCGTCGCGCGGTTTCAGCGTGCTCGCGACCTGGTCGGCCGGCACGCCGAAGGACGAGTCGTTGAAGAATTTGCCGATCGTGTCGGTCGTCAGCGTCTTGTAGCCGCCCGCGAGGTCGGCGTATTTGCCGAGCTGGTCGTCGGCGTGCCCGGGCTGGGTGCCGAACGCCTTGTTGGCGAGGATTTCGGCGAGCGTCGCGCTGCCGTTCTCGCCTGGCGGGAGGATGTCGTTGCACTGGCCGGCGCAGTAATCGTTGCCGGGCAACGCGGCGGAAGCCGGTGTCGCGGTCCCGATCTGCACTAGCCCGGCCGTGAGCACGGCTACCGCGCCCGCGGCCAGGATGGGAATGCGTCGTCGCATGCCACAAGCTCCGTCCACGAAGGATGCCCCAGGGTGACCCAGCGCACGCTACCGACGGGTAGCGCACATGTGAAGAGTTTTCGCGTTTATCCCCTCGTTGGGAGTAGTCCGTCCGGCGGTACTCCATCCGGCGCAGCGTTTGCCCGATAGGTACGGTGAGCCCCATGAGCGTGGAAAAGCCCCAAGTCGAGCGCCCGGACGGACCGCCGCCCGCCGAGCTGCAGATCAAAGACATCACTGTCGGCGACGGCCCCGAAGCCAAGTCGGGCAATGCGGTGAGCGTGCACTACGTCGGGGTCTCGCACTCCACCGGCGCGCAATTCGACGCCTCTTACGACCGCGGCGCGCCGCTCGATTTCCAGCTCGGCGCGGGCCAGGTCATCCCGGGCTGGGACCAGGGCGTGACCGGCATGAAGGTCGGCGGCCGCCGCCAGCTGGTCATCCCGCCGCACCTGGCTTACGGCGAACGCGGCGCGGGCGGCGTGATCGCCCCGAACGAAACGCTGATTTTCGTCGTCGATCTCGTCGGCGTGAGCTGATCGGAAAGAAACGCGGGCAGCCGGGAAAGCCCGAACGGGCAGCCCCGGCTGATCCCCCTTTCGGGGGAACCGGAAGGCGCCTAACGTTCGCATTGAGTAGTCGTCTTCCGGAGGATATTTCATGCGTTTGCGTGCTGCCCTTTCCGCTGCCTTCCTCGCCGCCGGCGCCGCGCTGGCCGTTGCGGCTCCCGCGTCCGCGGTCGCGAACGGCAACGATGTGGCGCCCGGCGAGTATCCGTTCGCGGCCAAGCTGTCCATGCCCGTCATCCCGCGCGCGGACGGCACCACCTATTCGAGCGGATGCTCGGGTTCCCTGATCGCGCCGCAATGGATCATCACCGCCGGGCACTGTTTCCACGACGTCAATCGCAAGCCGGTTTCCGGCCCGGTGCCGTACGGGACTTCGGTGCTTCTCGGCGCGACCACCGACGAGCCGGGCAAGGGCGAGCGTCGCCAGGTCACCGAGGTGCAGCAGGCAGGCATCAACGACGTCGCGATCGCCAAGCTCGACCAGCCGGTCACCGACATCAAGCCACTGACGGTTTCTCCCGCCGCGCCGACGAACGGCCAAAAGGTGCTGCTCGCCGGATGGGGCAGCCTGACCGAGGTTTCGCCGAAGCCGTCGGACAAGCTGCAGCAGGGCGAGATGCAGGTCGTCGGCTCCGACGCCACCACCGCGAGCATCATCGGCGTCTCGCCGAAGAAGGACACCAGCGCGTGCAGCTACGACTCGGGCGCGCCGTATTTCGTCGACGACGGCGACAACACCGGCCGCCTGATCTCGGTCGAGTCGACCGGCCCGGACTGCCCCCACGCGACGCCCGAGACGACCGCGCGTGTCGACATCCTCAAGGACTGGATCGCCTCGCACACCCAGTGAGGACAAGTCGCGAGATCGGTCGGTTTTCGTCGCCCATCAAGGGAATTCCGCATCGCGGACGGTGTCGTTAGCGTGGAAGGCCGAGTTCATCGGCGTCCGCCGGTGACCCGGACGAAGGGACAGAATGCGCGTCCGCGCCGCGATCTCCGCAGCAGTTCTCCTGCCCATCCTCACCGCGAGCCCGGCCTTGGCCGTCGCCAACGGTTCTGACGTCCCAGCAGGCCAATTCGGCTTCGCCGCGAAGCTGAGCATGACCGGAATCCCGCTGCCGAACGGAAGCACGTACTCGAGCTTCTGTTCGGCAGCGCTCGTCGCGCCGCAGTGGATCGTCACCACCGGCCACTGTTTCCACGACGCCAACAAGAACCGGGTGTCCGGCCCGGTGCCGTACCCGACGACGGTGTCGCTTGGCCTCGTCGACGAGACCAAGGAAAAAGGCGTCCAGCGCAAGGTCACGCAGGTCCTGCAAGCCGGCCCGAACGACGTCGCGCTGGCGCAGCTCGACAGCCCGGTCCAGGGCCTCACCCCGCTCACGGTGAACCACCTGGTGCCCGGCGTCGGACAGCAGGTGACGCTGGCGGGCTGGGGCAGCCGGACGGCGCAGAATCCGGTGCCGTCCAAGCAGTTGCAGCAGGGCACGATGAAAATCTCGTCGGTCGGCGGCACGACGGTCGGCATTCACGGTGTCGCGCCGCAAGCGTCCACCAGCGCGTGCACCTACGACACGGGCGCGCCGTATTTCACCGACGGCAAGCTGATCTCGATCGAGAACAACGGCCCGGACTGCCCGCACACCGGCGCGGAAACGACGTCCCGCATCGATGTGATCGCCGAGTGGATCGACGAGCACGCGAAGTGAGTACGGTGGAGGGGCCGTCGACCTGAGGAGAGTCGCATGCCCGAGCCGATCTTGACCGCTGTCGCCACCGCGCTGGCCACGAAGGCCGCGACCGGGCTGTATGACCTGGTCAAGCGCAAGTTCTCCGGCAACAGCAAGGCAACCGCGGAACTGGAGGCGGCCACCCCCGACAACCCGGCCACCGTCACCGCATTGGCCGAACGCCTCGACGAGGCCAGCCGTCAGGACCCGGAGTTCGGCGCGGCCCTGCGCACCGAATTCGAGGTGCACCAGGAAGCCCGCAGCGGCGGGGTGACGAACCACGTGGGCACCGTCGCCGAAGGGGCCAAGGTCGTTCAGTTGCGTGACGTACAAGGCAATATCAGCCTCTGAGCCTTTTCCGGCGACCGGCACGGAGCGCGATCGGTAGGATCGCTCTCCGTGCCTTCGTCGTCTTACCCCGTGCCGCGCCGATGGCGCACTGTGCCCACGGAACGGACGCTGCTGGCGGTAGTGCACAACGTCACCGCGGCGACCCGGCTGCTGGACGTGCTGCCGTTGTTCGCCGGGGATCCCCGGGTGCAGGTGGTGTTCACGTGCCCGGATTCGAGCGCGTTCACCCGGGGGACGGAGGAGTACCTCGCCGCGCGCGGCATCCCGCTGGAGCCGTGGGACGACGTCGTGGCGGAGGACTTCGACTGGGCACTGGCGGCGAGTTACGGCGGGGATTTGCATAAATTGCGGGCTCCGTTGACTGTTTTGCCGCACGGAATGGGTTATAATAAATTCTTGGAAACCGGAAACCGGAAACCGGAAACCGGAAACCGGAAACCGGAAACCGGAAACCGGAAACCGGAAACCGGAAACCGGAAACCGGTTTTCGGGTTATCCGAGCAATGGCTGATGCACAACGGCGAGGTGATCGCCGAACATCACGTCCTCTCGCATCCCGAACAGCTCACCCGGCTGCGGCAGTACTGCCCGGAAGCCGCTGACCACGCCGTCATCGCCGGAGACTCCTGTCTCGACCGCCTGCACGACGCCCGCGAACTGCGCGAGTCCTACCGCCAAGCCCTCGGCGTAACCGGCGAACAAACCCTGGTGCTGATCTCGTCCACGTGGGGCCAGCTCTCGTCGTACGGATCCGGTCCCGACCTTCCTGACCGGATCGCCCGGCAACTGCCGCTGGACGAATTCGCCGTCGTCCTGGCGCTGCACCCGAACATCGGCCATGGCCATTACCCGTGGCAACTGAAAATGTGGCTGCGGGAATGCGAACGCGCGGGCGTAATCATCCTCCCCGAAGAAGATCTGTGGCAACCAGCCGCAGTAGCCGCCGACGTCACCATCGGCGACCACGGCTCTGTCACCTACTACTCCGCCTGCCTTGGCACCCCGGTCCTGCTGGCCGCCGCCCCGCACGAAGCCGTCGATCCGGATTCCCCGGTAGCCGCCCTGCTGCGCGCCGCCCCCTCGCTGACCGACGAAAACCTGGCCGGCCAACTGCGCACCGCGACCCAGCCAGCAGCCCTGATCGCCGCGACCGAACTGGCCACCAGTGTCCCCGGCGAATCCGCGGAGTTGCTGACCGACCTCGGCTACCGCACGCTCCGACTACCGCCACCGGCCGAACCAGCCGGATTCACCGCGTTCCCGCTGCCGCGAGTCCAACGCCCAGAACCCGGCGCCCAATGGATCCGAATCCTCGGCGACGAAGTCACCAGATTCACTGCTGCCTCCCCCGACACCCACCTGGTCGTCCACGTCGACGGCCCTGACCCGCGTCAGCTGCGCCGCGCCGAAATCGTGCTCGGCGACCGCTTCCCCGATCCGGGCCGCTGGATCGCCGTCACACTCGCCGAATTCCCCGGCTGCGAATGGGCCGCCTGCCCAGCCGGATCAGGCTGGCTGGCCGGCAGCCGCGACGGCTTGGTCGTCTCCTTCACCGGCACCGACTTGCCGCAAGCCGTGCCGTCACTGCTCTACAAGCGCGCTCAGCTAGGCCTCGGTTTCCCCGGACAACTGCCCTTCACCGCAGGCGGCCGCAAACACGAGGTGCGGCTTACTGTCCACTATGGATAGTCAGAGCCGGCCAAGCCAGATCAGCAGATCGGTCGCCTCAGCCGTAAAACCGTGCAGCTGTGCGACGCTCACCGCGTCCTCCACGTGCGCCTTCGCCTGATCGCGGAAGCCCCGGGCCAACGCCGCCTCCGCACGCGACCGGAACGCGGCAATGCGTTCGCGGTGCAGGCGTAGCTGTTCTGCCGCCGAATCAAGTTCGGCCAGCACAGCCGCGCCTTCTTCGTACGAACCAGCCTCGATCAGCTTCCGCCCTTGCCACAACCTGATCTTCACCAGGTTGCCCGGTTCGTTCTTCAGGCTCTGCTCCGCTTGTGCCAGCAGGAGGGCCGCTTCCTCCGGCGGCACGACCTTGGCCAGATGCATCCGGATCAACGCGAGCCGACGGCCATCGGGGAGTGCCTCGGCCAACGCGAGACTTTCCCGGAAACAGACTTCCGCCTGGCCCAGCAACGAAACCGCCTCGTCCGGCCGCCCCTGCTGCCGCGCGATCAACCCAGGTTCGAAGAACGCGAGCCCGCGTGCTTCCAGCGCGGACGCGTGTTCCTCCGGAGTCGTAGCCAGCTCGGCCGCAGCGGCGTACTGCTCCCTCGCCGCCGCCCAATCCCGCCGCTGCATCCGAGCGAACCCAAGCTGAGTACGAACCAGCCCTTCGGCAAGCGGCATCCCAGCAGCCTGCGCGGCCTGGACCGCGTCCTGGCTCACCGCCGCCAGCTCAACGGGATAGGCACCGTCCTTGTAGACCGGCCACAACGCCCTGGCCAGCCGGATGACGTCCTCGTGCGCCCCGGTCTGCAACGCGGCCTCCGCCGCGGCAAGCAAATTCGCCTGCTCGGCGAACAACCACTCCCAGGCGTCGGCCTCGGGCAATGACGCCGGCACGAAGCCCTCCCAGATCTTCTCCGGCCAGCGAGTGCGCAGCGCCCGTTCCGCGATCTCGAGCCCTTGCCGGGCGTAGTACCCGACCACGATCTCCTCGAGGTCGCCAGCCAGCCCGGCGGCGTGCAAGCGAGCCAGCTCGGACATCCGGTACCGGCCCTTGATGACCTCGAGCAGTTTGGCCGAAACCAGTTTCTGCAACGCGTCCTCAGCCTCGAACTCTTCGAGACCGAGTACCGCCGCGACAGTTTCCAGCCGGACGTCGCCGCTGCCCGGATGCGCGCCGAAGAACCGGTACCCGGCTTGTTCGTGCTCACCCATCAGGTCGTAAGCGACGTCGAACACCGCGCTGGCCAGCGTGCCCTTCGCCCGGATCCGCGCGAGCAGCCGCCGCACCGTCGCGTCCGGCCGCGCGAGGAGCATGCCCGCGACGTTGAGCTCCGCGGCAGAACCAGCGCAGATCCGCAGCAGTTCCTTCCGCTGTTCCGGCTCCGCGGCGAGCTTTTCCTCGCCCACCAGCGCGGTCAGCACGCCCAGCGCCGCGTCGTCGCTCAACGGCTCCAGCTCGACGTCCCGAGCGGAATACCGGGCCCGCAACGCTTCCAGGTCCGATCCGACCGCGAGCACGTACGACCCGGGACGCGTCGGCAGCAGCGCCTTGACCTCAGCCGCGCTCAACGCGTCGTCGACCAGCAGCGCGACCTTGAACCCAGCGGTCCGCGACTGCCACATCGCCGCGCGCGCTTCGAGACTCGCCGGCATCTCGTCCAGCCCGTATCCCAGCTTGGACAGCAGTTCGGCGAGCACGTCCGCGCCCACCCGATGGCCCACCCGCACCTCGTAGAACCGGTCGAACCGGTCCTGATGCTGGTGCAGCCAGGTTTCGCACAACGTGGTCCGCCCGCTGCCCGGCGCACCCCGCACGATCGCGATCGGGACCCGGTCCAGCGCTTCGTCATGAATCTCGGTCAGCAAATCAAGCTGCGGCTTGTTGTTCCGGTAATGCTTCGGCGGCGCCTGAACCTGCAACACCGGCGCGGCGGGCTGCTGCGGCCCGTGGAAATGCACGTCGCCGTAGACGTCGCGCGCCTGGAAGACCTTGTCCGCCTGGCCGTCGAAGTAGTTGCCGTCGCTCACTGTTCCCCCGCCCAGCTGGTCCCGGCTCAGGCTACCGGAAACGTAAAATCGAACCGCTGAAAATCACCGCGGTGCGAGCATCAACATCGAGCCGTCTTCCCAGTACAAACAGGCAGGCGAAGGACTCCACTGCGCAGTCCCCTGCCACACCACCACCGGTGCGGCGTCCCCCATCTCGACCAACGCGACCCGCGCCGCCCCACGCACCACGGCTATCTCGCCGCTTCGCCCCTTCAACATCGAGGCCGCCTCGAACGCCTGCCCGCGCGCCGGCCCACTGGGCACCGCCACCGGTTTCCGGCGGCGCTTCGGAACTGTCACGAACTCCCAAAGCACCATGAACGGCCAGGCGATATTGGCGAGGATCTCGAGGACAGCCTCCGCGACACACCCCAGCGACCGATCAGCCCGCTTCCGCCGATCACGCCCCGCCTTGACCCGACCGAGCACCACGACTTGGACAGGCTCCCGCCAGTCGCTCTCGAAGCACCGCTCGATCCGGGCTCCCAAATCCTGGCCCATCAGCCACCCGTCCGATTCGGTTATGCCGCCCTGGAACCGTACCGACTCAGCCTGCGAGGCGAGCGGAAAAAGCGAAAAGACCATGATCAAGTTGAGGGAGTTGACGAGCGCCGCGACTACCGGGAATAGCAGTCCTCCCACTGAACTCCCAGCACGGTTCACTCCTTGCGGTACCTGAGTGCCCAGGCGCGAAATAGGAACGCGACCCGATCAGACCGACCCCGGAAAGCAGCAGGCAACGCCGCTGCCCCTCCATGGACCGGAGCGCCCCGCGAATCTCGCCGACCGGCCAACCCTCCCCAGGCCCCAATGCGGTAGCGGTCCGTGATCAAACAGCCACTCCAACACCGCTCCGCGAAATGTGCCCTGGCCCACACCCACTCGGCCACCCCGCCACCCGCAACCGAAGGCACCGCGGGGGGCCGGGGGCTCGGCCCCCGGGTGAAAGGACGACCGACAAACGGGAAGAGCCCCAGTCGCGCAAGCGACTGGGGCTCTTCCCGTGGTGGGCGAGGAGGGAGTTGAACCCTCACGTCCTTTCGGACACACGGACCTGAACCGTGCGCGTCTGCCATTCCGCCACTCGCCCGAGTTGCTTCCTTGAGGCAGCCAGCAAAGCTTAGCAGGGCCTTCTGACGGGTTTCACCGGGGGCATGCCCAACCCTTCCTCCCCCGGATAGGATCGATGCGGAAGCACACGTGTGAGGAGGTTGTCCCCGGTGGGTCGCGTTGAGCGCTTTGACAGGCGACTCGAGAACCTGGTGGGGAATACTTTCGCGCGCATGTTCGGCGGCAACGTCGTCACGCAGGAAGTGGCGGTTGCGCTCGAGAGGGAAGGCGAGGAGAACGTTCGTGAGCTGGCAGGCGGTCGGCAGCTCGCCCCGAATCACTACATCGTGTCGTTGGGGGCGGCTGACCACGATCGCATGGCCGGCGATGAGCAGCGGGTCACCGGGGTTCTCGCGAAGGCGGTGGCGGAACACCTCGCCGCGCAGGGCTGGGACACCTATGGTGACGTCGTCGTATCACTCGAGCGCAACGAGGCGCTGCATACTGGACAGTTCAAGACCCGTTCGTCCGTCGATCCCGACGCCCGCGCCACTGCGGGGGAAGGGCCGTCACGGTCGGCACGACCCAGCAACGCAGGAGACCCACCAATGAGCCAGCCCCCCGGCTACGGCCAATACGACCAGGGTGACCCGTACGGCCAGCAGGGCCAGTACGGCTACGGACAGCAGGGTGGCCAGCAGCCCGGGTACGACCAGGGTTATGGCGGTCAGCCGCAGCAGGGCTACGACCAGGGCTACGGCGGCCAGCCCCCCGCGCAGGGCTACGACCAGTACGGCGGCCAGGGCCAGCAGCCCGGTTACGACCAGGGCTACGGGCAGCCCCCGGCCCAGGGCTACGACCAGGGTTACGGCCAGCAGGGCGGCTACGACCAGGGTTACGGCGGCCAGGCTCCGCAGGGCGGGTACGACCAGGGCTACGGGCAGCCGCAGCAGGGCTATGACCAGGGTTACGGCGGTCAGCCCCCGGCGCAGGGCTATGACCAGGGTTACGGCCAGCAGGGCGGGTACGACCAGTACGGCGGCCAGCCGCAGGCGGCCTACGGACAGGACCCGTACGCGCAGCAGGGCGCTCCGGCCGCGGGCCGTCAGCTTCAGGCGAGCCTTCAGCTGGACGACGGGTCCAACCGCACCTACTCGCTGAAGCAGGGCGGCAACGTCGTCGGCCGCGGGCAGGACGCGGACTTCCGCCTTCCGGACACCGGCGTTTCGCGACGGCACCTGGAGATCACCTGGGACGGGCAGAGCGCGACGCTCGCCGACATCGGGTCGACCAACGGGACCACGGTCAACGGCACTCCGGTGCAGACGTGGCAGCTGGCGGACGGCGACGTGATCCGGGTGGGTCATTCGTCTCTGGTGTTCCGAACCCAGGGCTGATCGCAGACCGTCCACAGGGTTCCCGCAGAATTGTCTTGCGGGGGGATCCGCGGCGCGCGTGGCGCCGCGGCTTGCAGGCACAGGCGGGAGCGGACACAACAAGTGCCAGAGCTGGTCGTTCAACTCACCAGAGTGGGCTTTCTCGTGCTGCTCTGGCTCTTTGTGTTCGCCGCGCTCCGAGTCGTGCGCTCGGACCTTTACGCCGCGTCGGGCCTCCGGGTCCAGGTGCCGTCCTTCCGCCGCAACAAAGAGAAGAAGCCGCGGGGCAGCAAGGCCCCGCAGCAACTGCTCGTGACACACGGGGCCCTCGCGGGCACCCGCATCGCGCTCGACGGGCGGCCGATCCTCATCGGCCGGGCCGACGACTCGACGCTGGTGCTCGACGACGACTACGCATCGACCCGGCACGCCCGGATCGCGCTGCGCGGGGAGGACTGGTACGTGGAAGATCTGGGCTCGACGAACGGGACCTACCTCGACCGGGCTAAGGTCACTGCACCCCTCCGGGTCCCGCTCGGAGTCCCCATCCGGATCGGCAAGACGGTGATCGAGCTTCGCCCATGACTCTCGTCCTCCGCTACGCGGCCCGCAGCGACCGGGGCCTGGTGCGTTCCAACAACCAGGACTCCGTGTACGCCGGCCCGCGTCTTCTCGCGCTCGCCGACGGCATGGGCGGGCACGCCGCAGGTGAGGTGGCCAGCAAGGTCGTCATCGCCTCGCTCGCCCCGCTCGACGACGACGAGCCGGGCGACGACCTGCTCGCCCAGCTTCGCGAAGCCGTCCAGAACGGCAACGCGGCGATCGCCGAACTGGTGTCCCAGGACCCCGACCTGGACGGCATGGGCACCACGCTCACCGCCGTCTTGTTCGCGGGAAGCAGACTTGGTCTGGTCCACGTCGGCGACTCGCGCGCGTATCTGATGCGCGGCGGGCAGTTCGCCCAGATCACCCGCGACGACAGCTTCGTCAACGAACTGCTCGAACAGGGCCGCATCACGCCGGAAGAGGCCGCGGTGCACCCGCAGCGGTCGCTGCTGCTCAAGGCGCTCACCGGGCACGAGGTCGAACCGAGCCTCACCGTGCGCGAGGCGCGTCCCGGTGACCGGTACCTGATTTGCTCCGACGGTTTGTCCGGAATGGTCAGCGACGAGACACTCGCCGAGGCCGTGCAGATCCCGGATCCGCAGGACTGCGCCGACCGGATGATCGAACTGGCGCTCAAGGGCGGCGGCACGGACAACGTGACCGTCATCATCGCCGACGTGGTCGACGTCGATTTCGGCGACGACGCCCCGATCGTGGGCGGAGCCGCCGGCGACGGCAGCGACGAGATGCATCAGGGGGACTCTCCCGCGGCACGGGCGCGCGCGCTGACTCAGCCGCCGCCGCAGCCGCGACCGGAGCAGCAGCCTCCGCCGGAGGACCCGAAAGCGAAACGGCGGAAACGGTTCCGCTGGCTCGTGGGGGCGGTCGTGGTGCTGATCGTGCTGGGCGCCGCCGCGATCGCGACTCGATACTTCGTGCTCAGCCAGTACTACGTCGGAGAAGGCCCCGATCAGGAGGTCGTGATCTACCGCGGCGTCCCGGGCAGCATCCTCGGCATCGACCTGCACTCGCTCGAGCAGGGCTCGTGCCCGCCGGGCCAGCTGTGCACCGACAAGCTCCGCGTCTCCGCGTTGCAGGAGGACGCCCGGATCGCCGTGCAGAACGGCGTGAAGCGCGAAAGCCTCGACGACGCGCGCAAGTACATCGACGATTTCCTCCGTCTCAAGAAGAAGCTGTCGGACTGCAAGCCGGCCAATCCTCCGGGCGTCCCGCAGTCGGGCGCGCCCTCGTCCAGCGTGGCTCCTCCCGGGGGCACGCCTTCGTCGGCGAACCAGCCTGCGGGGAGGGACTGCTCGACGGCGGGTACGCCGCCGACGGGGGGCGGTAACTGATGGGCCAGCCGCTGGCCGACCCGATGTCCGCCCAGTTCGCCACGAATCCGCCGCGAGACCTGCCCAAGCGAAGGGGCACAGAGCTCGCGTTGCTGGCGTTCGCGGCGGGCATCGTCACGCTCGCGCTGGTCATCGTCGAGGCCAATCAGGAGCAGGAGCTGACGCTCTCGATCCTGTGGGTGGGACTCGCTTACCTGGGCGTGCTCGCGACGACGCACCTCGCCGTGCGCCGCTGGGCCCCGTACGCCGACCCGGTGCTGCTGCCGTGTGTCGCGCTGCTCAACGGGATCGGGCTGGTGATGATTCACCGGCTCGACCTGGCGAAGGCCGAATCGGCGTTGCAGCGCGGCAAGGAGTACTCGCCGGAGATCACCAAGCAACTGCTGTTCACCGCGGTTTCGCTGGTGCTGTTCGTGATCGTGCTGGTGGTGGTCAACGACCACCGCACGCTGACCCGCTACAGCTACATCGCCGGCCTGGTCGGGCTCGGCGCGCTCGCGCTGCCCGCGGTGCTGCCCGCAAGCCTGTCCGAGGCGGGCGGCGCGAAGGTGTGGCTGAAGCTGCCGTTCTTCTCGATCCAGCCGGGCGAGTTCGCGAAGCTGCTGCTGATGATCTTCTTCGCGTCGTTCCTGGTGTCCAAACGCGATTTGTTCATGGTGGCGGGCAAGAAGTTCCTCGGCGTGGAACTGCCGCGCGCCCGTGATCTGGGCCCGATCCTGATCGCCGCCGCCGTCGCGATCGGCGTGCTGGTCTTCGAGAAGGACCTCGGCACGTCGCTGCTGTATTTCAGCATCATCCTGGTGATGCTCTACGTCGCGACCGAGCGCGCGATCTGGGTCGTCGTCGGGCTGACGTTCTTCGTCGGCGGCTGCCTCATCGCCTACAACCTGTTCGGCCACGTCCAGCAGCGGGTGGAGAACTGGCTCAACCCCACCGGCCCGCGCTACGACGTGCTGGGCGGCAGCTACCAGCTCGCGCAGGGCCTGTTCGGGCTCGGCACCGGCGGCGTCGGCGGCACCGGGCTCGGCGCTGGCCGTCCGGACATCCCGCCCGCCGCGAGCACCGACTTCATCACCGCCGCGATCGGCGAGGAGCTCGGCTTCATCGGGCTGGCCGCGGTGCTGATGCTGTACATGCTGCTGGCGATGCGCGGCATGCGCAGCGCGCTGGCGGTGCGCGACACGTTCGGCAAACTGCTCGGCGGCGGGCTCGCCTTCACCATCGTGATCCAGATCTTCGTGGTCGTCGGCGGCGTCACCGCGCTCATCCCGGAAACCGGCGTCACCGCGCCGTTCCTGTCCTACGGCGGCTCTTCGCTGCTGGCGAACTACATCCTGGTCGCCCTGATGCTGCGCATTTCGGACGCGGCGCGCAGGCCGGCCACCCGGCCGAAGCCGCAGCAGCCGCAGGCTCCGATCGCCGAGGCGCACACCGTGATGGTGCGGCGTCCGCCAGTCGAAGGCGACCCGAACGGGAGGACCGCGTGAACGCCCCCCTGCGCAAGGTCGGCATGGCGATGCTCGCGATGATCGTGCTGCTGCTGGCCAACATCACCTACGTCCAGGTCATCAAAGCCGACACGTACCGCACCGATCCGCGCAACCAGCGCGTGCTCTACGACGAGTACTCCCGCCAGCGCGGCCAGATCGTCACGCCGGACGGCACCGTGCTCGCCGGCGTGAAGCCCTCGACCGACAAGTTCAAGTTCTTCCGCACCTACGCCGACGGCCCGATGTACGCCCCGGTCACCGGGTACTACTCGATCAACTACGGCGCGGGCGGGCTCGAGCGCGCCGAGGACGACGTGCTGAACGGATCGGATCCGCGGCTGTTCGTGCGCAGGCTTTCGGACATGGTCACCGGCCGCGATCCGCGCGGCGGCAACGTGAAACTCACCATCGACCCGAAGGTGCAGAAGGCCGCCTACGACCTGATGACGCAGCGCGGCTACACCGGCGCGGTGGTCGCGATGGAGCCGAAGACCGGCCGGATCCTGGCGATGGTCTCGACCCCGTCGTACGACCCGAACCAGCTGGCGACGCACGGCACCGACCAGAACAAGGCCTGGGACGCCTACTCCAAAGACAAGAACAACCCGATGCTGAACCGGGCGATCTCGGAGAACTACCCGCCCGGGTCGACGTTCAAGATCGTCACCGCCACCGCGGCGCTGGAGAGCGGGATCGGCCCGGACACCCAGATCAGCACCGCGCCGAACGTGCAGCTGCCGGGCACGAACACGACGCTGGAGAACTACGGCGGCGAAACCTGCCCCGGCAACACCTTCAAGGACGCGCTGGCGCATTCGTGCAACGTCCCGTTCGCGACCTTCGCGGGCCAGCTCGGCGCGGACAAGATGAAGGCGGCCGCGGTCAACTTCGGCATCGGGCAGACCGACCTCACCGTGCCGATGCGGGTCGTCGGCTCGACCGTCGGCCCGCTCGACTCGCCGGGCGCGCTCTACCAGAGCGGCATCGGCCAGCGCGACGTCCGGCTCACCCCGCTGCAGGACTGCCTGCTCTCGGCGACCGTCGCGAACAACGGTTACGCGATGAAGCCGCAGCTGATCCAGTCGATCCTGGCCCCTGACCTGTCGACGGTCGAGAACGTCGACCCGGAGCAGCTCACCGGCAAGCCCGCGCTGTCGCCGGAGAACGACAAGATCCTCACCGACATGATGATCGCGTCGGAGTCCTTCACCAAGGGCGGCGGCAAGAACGACGCGCTGAAGATCGCGTCGAAGACCGGTACCGCCGAGCACGGCGCCGACTCGAAGAACACCGCCCCGCACGCGTGGTACACCGCGTTCGCGCCGTCGGACAACCCGCAGATCGCCGTGTCGGTCATCGTCGAGAACGGCGGCAACCGCGGTCTCGCCGCGACCGGCGGCACGGTGGCCGCCGAGATCGGCCGTGCCGCCATCGCCGCCCGGCTCGGGGGTGGATAGCCGATGCTGTCCTCGGGTCAGCTGCTGGCCGAGCGCTACAAGCTGACGAACCGGATCGCCGTCGGCGGGATGGGCGAGGTCTGGCAGGCGAGCGACACCCGGCTCGACCGGATCGTCGCGGTGAAGGTGCTGAAGGCCGAACTGTCCGGCGACGCCGAATTCCTGCACCGGTTCCGGACCGAGGCACGGATGACCGCCTCGCTCAACCACGCCGGGATCGCCGCGGTGCACGACTACGGCGAGACGGTCAACGAGGACCTGTCCATCGCGTACCTGGTGATGGAGTACGTGGAGGGTGATCCGCTCGCGGGCATCCTCGCCAAGCACGGGCGGCTCACCGCGGACTACACGCTCGACCTGCTCGAGCAGGCGGGCACCGCGTTGCAGGCCGCGCACGAACAGGGCCTGGTGCACCGCGACGTGAAGCCGGGCAACATCCTGGTCACCCCCGCGGGCAAGGTGAAGATCACCGACTTCGGCGTGGCCAAGGCCGCCGACGCCGCGCCGGTCACGCGGTCCGGCATGGTCATGGGCACCGCGCACTACATCGCGCCGGAGCAGGCGCTCGGCCAGGACGCGGAACCGGCCAGCGACGTGTATTCGCTCGCGGTGTGCGGGTACGAATGCCTCGCCGGGCATCGGCCGTTCCTGTCCGAGAACGCGGTGACGGTCGCGATGATGCACATCCGCGACGTCCCGCCGCCGCTGCCGCCGGACGTCCCGCCGGGCGCGCGGGCGGTGATCGAGGCGACGCTCGTGAAGGACCCCCGGCAGCGCTACGCCAGCGGCGGCGAGTTCGCCGGCGCGATCGCCGCGGTCCGGGCAGGCCGCCCGCTGCCCACCCCGCTCGGCCTGGTCAACGCCGCCTACGCGGCAGGCCAGGCGCCGCCGGTGCCCCCGGTTCCGCCCGCAGTGCCGCAGGCGGCCGGCGCACCGGTCGGACCCAGTTCCAACCCGGCGTTCCGGCCGCTGTCGGCTCCGCCGGGTCCACCGGTCCCGCCGCCGAAACGGAACCAGTGGGGCTGGTGGGTGCTGCTCGCGGTGGTCATCGTCGTGGTCTTGGTGGCCGTGGCGTTCTTGATCGCGAGAGTGGTGTCCTCCGGCAACGGAGGACCGCCGCGAAGCGTGGACAGCGGGAGCGAACCGACCTCAGCCACCCCGGCCGGTACGAGCGAGGCCCAGGGCCTGCAAGGCATGATGACCACACCTTGGACGGAATGGAACGGCACGAAGCGATGACGACACCCAGACTGCTCTCCAATCGGTACGAGCTGGGCGACACGCTCGGGTACGGCGGTATGTCCGAGGTCCACCACGGGCACGACGTGCGGCTGGGCCGGGAAGTCGCGATCAAGGTCCTGCGCGCGGACCTCGCCCGCGACCCGCAGTTCCAGGAGCGGTTCCGCCGCGAGGCGCAGAACGCCGCCGCGCTGAACCATCCCGCGATCGTCGCCGTGTACGACACCGGCGAGGCGAACACCGACGTCGGGCCGCTGCCGTACATCGTGATGGAGTACGTCGAAGGCCGGACGCTGCGGGACATCGTCAAGACCGAGGGCCCGCTGTCGCAGAAGCGCGCGATGGAGGTCATGGCCGACGTCTGCGCCGCGCTCGACTTCTCGCACCGGCACGGCATCGTGCACCGCGACGTGAAGCCGGCGAACGTGATGATCACGAAGAACGGCGCCGTCAAGGTGATGGACTTCGGCATCGCGCGCGCCATGCACGACGGCCAGTCGGCGATGACGCAGACCGCGGCCGTCATCGGCACCGCCCAGTACCTCTCGCCGGAGCAGGCGCGCGGCGAGTCGGTGGACGCCCGGTCGGACGTCTACGCGGCGGGCTGCGTGCTGTACGAACTGATCACCGGAGAGCCGCCGTTCACCGGCGATTCCCCGGTCGCGGTGGCGTACCAGCACGTGCGGGAGGACCCGAACCCGCCGTCGTCGGTCAACCCGGCGGTGTCGCCGGAGCTGGACGCGGTCGTGCTGAAAGCGCTGGCCAAGGGCCCGGCGAACCGGTACCAGTCGGCCGCCGAGATGCGTTCCGACCTGGTCCGGACGCTGTCCGGGCAGCGTCCGTCGGCCCCGATGGTGATGTCGGACGACGAGCGCACCCAGGTGATGAACGCCGACCGGCGCCAGCCGCAGGCTTACGACGAGTACGCCGACGAGCCGGACGAGGACCCGCGGGCCAAGCGCCGCCGCCGGATCATCTTCGGGGTGATCGCCGCGCTGCTCGTGGCGGGCGTGGTGCTGTTGATCTTCTGGCTGAGCGGATCGTTCCGCGACAAGAACGAGACCGCGCAGATCCCGCCGGTGGTCAACCAGCAGGTCACCCAGGCGAAGACGGCATTGCAGCAGGCGGGCTTCTCGTCGTTCGCGCCGAACAAGACCGTGGTGTGCGGTCCGGAGGCGAACAACCCCGGCGGGCAGACCTGCACCGAGGACCAGATCGGCAAGGTCATCGCGATCGACCCGGAGGTCGGCAAGACGGTGCCGACCACGTCCACGATCACGCTCACCGTCGGGCAGAAGCCGGGCAGCACGACCGTGCCGGACCTGCACGGCAAGTCGGCGGACGAGGCGAAGGCGGCGCTCGAGCAGGCGAAGCTGAAGCTCGGCAACACGACGTCGCAGCCGGTCGACAACCCGAGCGACGTCGGCAAGATCGTGTCGCAGAACCCGACCGCGAACTCCTCGGCCACCGAAGGCACGCCGGTGGACATCGTCGTCGGGTCCGGCGTCAACCAGAAGGAAGTGCCGAACACGGTCGGCAAGGACTACGCGACGGCGAAGCAGATCCTGCAGAACGCCGGGTTCAAGCCCCAGCGGGTCGACCAGGCCTCGGACCAGCCTAAGGACCAGGTCATCGAGCAGCAGCCGAACGGCGGCAACCTGCCCCCGAACAGCACGGTGAAGCTGATCGTGTCGTCCGGCCCGCAGCAGATCCAGATGCCGGACCTGACCGGGATGACCGAGGATCAGGCGACGCAGAAGCTGCAGAGCCTGGGCTGGGCGGGCAGCATCCAGACGCAGTCGACGCACGGCGGCGGCGGCCAGCCCAACACCGTGGTGAAGCAGAACCCGCAGGCGGGCAGCCAGATCAGCCCGACCCAGTCGATCACGCTGACGATCAAGGAGGACGACGGCAGCGGCTCGACGACGTCCAGCTCCAGCGGCGGGATCTTCCCGCCGGGCGGAATCCGCAACAACGGCTGACCAGTTTCACGAGAAGGGCCCGCACGGTGCGCACCGTGCGGGCCCTTTTTTCGCGCCGGCCGATCAGTCTTGGTCGAGGAAACTCCGCACGCTCGCGAGCACCTCGTCTACGTCATGCCCGCCGCCGCAGTCGACGTCCAGCTCTTCGACGGCCCCGGACCGCTTCACCGTGAGCGACACCTGCCGTCCGGCGCGCTGCCGGTGCAGCCAGCCGAAAAGCGACCGGCAGAAGGTGCCCGCCGACCGGCTGCTCACCATCACGACCACTTCGCTGCCCGGCCCGGCGAGCCGCACCCGCCCGGCCAGTTCGTCCTCGGCGCCGAGCCAGGAAACCAGCTGCTGCAACTCGTCCGCGGAGCCGTCCACGGTGATCGCGGCGATCCCTGCCGTCACGAATGCTCCCCTCCCGGGCCCAACAGACGGCGCGAGGGTAACCGACTCGCCGCCTGACCCGGAACCCCCAAATCGGCATTTGCCGAATGCAATATGCAGACAGCCGACAAACTGAGGAATATTCCCGCTCTCAGGACCGATGCGCCGAGACCGCGCCCACCACAGTCATGCTCGCCGCCAGCAATACCACCGACGTGCCGATCGCCAAGCCGAGCGGGCCGCCGTACGGAGCGCCGCTCATCAACGCCTCCAGCAGCGGATGCACCAAGGGGACCCATTTCCCCAGCAATACCAAGCCAAGCACGAGAACAGCGGCGAGCACGGTCCAGCCGATGCGCGAAACCAGCAGCCGCGAGCACGGCAGGCCGATCGCGATGCCGACCAGAGCGCACGCGAGATGGGTCGCGAGCCCAGCGCTGATGATCTGCCCGTGCAACTGATTCCGATGCGTCGCGGCCCACGCGACGGTCACCACCGTGCACACCAGGGTCCAGCCGAACACTGTCAGCACCGCGCCGCCGATGGTCTTTCGGTTGCCGCCCGCGTGGTTGAGCGTGATCAGGCGCTGTACCGGATCTTCGATGTCCAGCAACGCGATCGTGAGCCAGCAGCCGAGTACGAGAACCCCCGCGCCGCTCACGCCGAACAGCGGAAGCACTGGCGAACTCGGGTCCGCGTAAAGGATTGAGCACAACGCGAGGTACGCGAGTGCGGCGGGCAAATAACGTTGCGAATGGCCGAGCAGCGCCAGGTAGTAGCGGCTCACTGCGAGCACGGTGCCACCTCCCGCACCGACCAACCGCCGGACAGCGCGCGCAGCAGCACGGCGTCGGCGTGTTCGGCGTCGACCGTCAGTACCACACCGCCCGCCTGGTCGGCGACCGCGTGCACGCCTGGTTCGGCGGACCAGTTGTCGACGCTCGACGACACCGGCAGCAACGTGATCCGCTTGCGTTCCGGATGCGTTTCCAGCGGCGCGACCCGGCCGGAGTCGAGCCGATATACCTCGTCCGCGTGTGCGCGCACCACGTCCGGCCGGTGGTCGGTGAAGACGACGCTCGCGCCGCGTGCGCGGGTTTCCGCTACCAGTTCGCCGAGCACCGTGTGAGTGCCGACGTCGAGGCCGGACCAGGGTTCGTCGAGGATCAGCAGATCCGGCCGCGCCAGCACGGCTTGGGCAAGACCGACCTTCTGCGCATTGCCTTTCGACAGCGTGCGCAGTTGCGCGTCCGGGCTGCCGACCAGTGCGAGCCGCTTCAGCAGCGGATCGATCCCGGAGAGATCAGCCAGCCCGCGGATCCGCGCGAGATGCCGCAGGTACGCCCGCGCACTCAGCCGCTGGCCTCCGGGGAACCGGTCCGGCAGATAGCCGACCGCCGGGCTCCCGGTGATGTCGCCGTACGACGCCCGCGACACCCCGGCGAGGATCCGTAGCAAGGTCGATTTGCCCGATCCGTTGGCGCCGAGGATGCCGACGACCTGCCCGGCGGGCACCTCGAAATCGATGTGCGTCAGGACGGGTTCGCCGCTGCCGTACCGTTTTCCGACTCCGCTGAGCCGGATCAGCGGGGTCGGCGCGGTCACGCAGTCGCGGCCTTCTGCAGGGTGCGGGTGGCCCGCTCCAGGTCGTCGACGACGGTCGGCGCGACCGGGTGGCCCGCCGAGGCCATCCAGTTCGCCAGCATCCGGTGGCCGCATTCGGTAAGCACGGATTCGGGGTGGAACTGCACACCCTCCAGCGGCAGTTCGCGGTGCCGCATACCCATCACGATGCCGCTTTCGGTGGTGCCGGTGACCTCGAAAATGTCCGGATCGATGGTGTCCGGCAGCACGGTGAGCGAGTGGTAGCGAGTGGCGGTGAACTCCTCCGGCAGCCCGGCGAGGATGCCGGAGCCGGTGTGCCGCACCTGGCTGGTCTTGCCGTGCAGCAACTCGTCCGCGCGGTCGACGGTGGCTCCGAAGTGCACGCCCAGCGCCTGGTGGCCGAGGCACACGCCCAGCATCGGCGTGCGCGTCTCGGCGCATTTCGCGATCACTTCAATGCTCTGACCTGCACGTTCCGGCGTTCCGGGACCTGGGGAGACGAGCACCGCGTCGAAGTCCGGCACGCGGTCGAGGTCGACGACGTCGTTGCGCCACACCGTGCAGTCGGCGCCGAGCTGCGCCAGGTACTGGACGAGGTTGTAGACGAAGCTGTCGTAGTTGTCGACGACGAGAACGCGCATGCCGCCAGCTTAGCGGCTCCCACCTGCTGGACCGTACGCCAGATCACAGTGAAAGTTAGGATCACCTAACTTACCGTGGACCGGTGAGCCGAATCCTTCGTGTCGCCGTGGTGGGCGCTGGCCCCGCCGGCATCTACGCCGCCGACCTGCTGGACAAGTCCGGCGCGAACGTCGAGATCGACCTGTTCGAGCGCATGCCCGCGCCGTTCGGGCTGATCCGCTATGGCGTCGCGCCCGACCACCCGCGCATCAAGGGCATCGTCAACGCCCTGCACAAGGTGCTGGACCGGCCGAACATCCGGCTGCTCGGCAACGTCGACTACGGCACCGACCTGAAGCTGGACGACCTGCGCGAGTTCTACGACGCGGTCATCTTCGCGACCGGCGCGATGGCCGACCGCGCGCTCGACCTTCCCGGCATCGACCTCGAAGGCAGCCACGGCGCCGCCGACTTCGTGTCCTGGTACGACGGCCACCCGGACGTGCCGCGCACCTGGCCGCTGAACGCGTCGTCGGTCGCGGTGCTCGGCGTCGGCAACGTCGCGCTGGACGTGGCGCGCGTGCTCGCCAAGACCGCCGACGAACTGCTGCCGACCGACATCCCGGCGAACGTTTACGAGGGCCTGAAGGCCAGCCCGGTCACCGACGTGCACGTGTTCGGCCGCCGCGGTCCTGCGCAGGCGAAGTTCTCGCCGCTGGAACTGCGCGAACTGGACCATTCGCCGAACGTCGAGGTCATCGTGCACCCCGAGGACATGGAGTTCGACGAGGCCAGTGTCGCCGAACTGCGGTCCTCGAAGCAGACCGACATGGTCGTGAAGACGCTGCAGGAATGGGCGATTCGCGACGAAGGCACTCGTCCGCGGCGGCTGCACCTGCACTTCTTCCACGCGCCGGCTGAGGTGCTCGGCGAAGACGGCAAGGTCGTCGGCCTGCGCACCGAACGGACTGAGTACCGCGACGGCAAGGTCGTCGGCACCGGCGAGTTCCACGACTGGGACGTGCAGGCGGTGTACCGCGCGGTCGGCTACCTGTCGTCGCACCTGCCGGAAATCCCGTTCGACCACACCGCGGGCGTGATCCCGAACCAGGGCGGCCGCGTGCTGGACCTGGACGAGAACCAGGTCCCCGGCGTGTACGTGACCGGCTGGATCAAACGCGGCCCGGTCGGCCTGATCGGCCACACGAAGGGCGACGCGGCCGAGACCGTCGCGAACCTCCTGGCGGACGCGGACACTCTCGCCGCCCCGCGGCATTCGTCGCCGGACGCGATCCTGGAATTCCTTGCCGCGCGCGGGATTTCGTTCACCACCTGGGAAGGCTGGGGCAAACTCGACGCGCATGAGAAGTCGCTCGGCGAGGCTGAAGGACGCGAGCGCGTGAAGGTCGTGGAGCGCGACGAGATGGTGCGGGTTTCGCGCGCCTAGTTCAGGTAGACGATCTTTCCGCGGGCGTGCCTGCTTTCGCTCAACTCGTGCGCGGCCGCGGCTTCGCTCAGCGGAAAGGTCGCTGCGACTGGGATCTTTAGACGTCCTTCCTCCGCGAGTTTTACCGCTGCGGCAAGCCCGTGTACTGCCAACGGATCCGCGCCGGGGAGCGCTGCGCTGTGCGAGAAGTGCACGCCGTGCTGCGGCGCGGTGGCGTCGGTGATCGTCACGACCCTCGCGGGTTCCCCGGCGATCTCGATCAAGTCCGGCAGTGCTCCCCCGGCACAGTCGAAGACCGCGTCGACGCTGCGGACTCGGTCGACCAGCCCCGGGCCGTATGCCGTCGCTTCAGCACCAAGGGAACGCAGGAAATCGTGGTTGCGCGGGCTCGCCGTGCCGATAACGGTGGCACCGCGCGCGATCGCCAACTGAACCGCGACCGCGCCGACCCCGCCCGCCGCGCCATGTACCAGGATCGTTCCGCCAGGAAGCTGGTCCAACACCCGGGTCGCGGTTTCGACCGCCCCTGCGGCGCCTCCTGCCTCAGCCCAGCTCCACGCGTCCGGTTTGACCGCCCAGTGCACCAGAACGGCGTATTCAGCGTTGGCTCCACGACGATTCGCGTCGGTCATCCCGAAGACGTGTGCACCGGGCTCAATCCCGGTGACCCCATCGCCCACTTCGTCCACCACGCCAGCCGCGTCGTATCCCGTCCGGAACGGGAGCCTCATGCCTTTGCGCGCCCCAGACCGGATGGCGGTTTCGCCCGCGGAAAACCCGGACGCACGCACGGAAACGCGAATCTCCCCAGGCCCCGCGTGTGGTTCGGCGACATCGACGACGTGCACGACGCTGGGCGGGCCATACTGGTCGAACTGGACGGCTTTCATGCGTTCGACGGTATTCCAGCAGGTCAGCGACCCAGCCGGAAGTGAGAGGGGTGACGGCCGAAGTGAGACGGACCGATGCCGCCCACAACCGCGTCCGCATCCTCGCGGCGGCCCGGGTGGCTTTCACCGTCCGCGGATACAGCGTGCCGATGCGGGAAATCGCGCGGCAGGCAGAGGTGAGCGTCGCGACGGTTTATCGGCATTTTCCGGCCAAAGACGCACTGATCGCCGAAGCGTTCGCCGAGGAGCTGGCGCTGTGCTCGTCAATCGTCGAGGAGGGTTTGTCGGCGGCTGATCCGTGGCAGGGTTTCGTCCTGGTGCTGGAAAAGCTCACCGAGGTGCATGCCCGTGAGCAGGGCTTCCGCGCATTCGTCGCACAACTGCCACGAAGACTCGACTTCGCCGCCGACCGCGCCCGCACGCTGCGGCTGCTGCTCGAACTCATCCGCCGAGCGAAGGACACTGGCCAGCTGCGGGCGGATTTCGTGCTGGAAGACCTCGTGCTGGCGTTGGTCGCCAACGAGGGAATCCAGGTGGAACCGGCTTCCGCGCGCGTCGCAGCGGTGCGTAGGTTCACGGCGTTGCTGCTCCAGTCGTTCCGGGCTCACCCGGATGCCGGACCGCTGCCGCCTGCCGTGCGGGTGCCGCTCACCCGGGCTTAGCAACGGCACTCGCCGTGCGGCTGTTCCGGTGGGAGTGATCCACCAAAGTGGTGATGAAACTCGTTTTCTCTTGTGGCCGGGTCCGGCGGGCCGGTAGCTCTGAGGGGTACCGCTGACCATGGAGGTTGTCTTGTCCTTGGACGTATCGCCCGCGCTGCTGGAAAAGGCCGAACGCGGGGAGGTCTCCGACGCCGAGTTCGTGGCCTGCGTGCGGGAATCGCTGCCGTACGCATGGGAGGTCATCACCGGAGTGATCGCGGAAGCGGACACCGCCGCGGACGGATTCGCGGACAACGAAACCCCGCCGCCGGACGAGACCGCCCGCGGGCAGCTGCTGCGAGCACTGGCCTCGGACGCGATCCGGGGCGGGCTGGAACGGCACTTCGGGGTGAAGCTGGCGTTCCAGAACTGCCACCGGGTGGCCGTTTTCCGGGACACGGACGGGGATCGGTACCGGGCGTTCGTTTCGCCTCGGGGGCAGTTGCTGAACCAGAGCCCTGAACTGCGGGACTGCTGAGCACCGAGGGCTCGAACCTGCGACCTAGAGACTAGAAGGCGCAAGTCCCCGCAGCGCGGGCAACACCTCAGCACCGATCCGCGCGATATTGGCGAGAGTCCCCTCCGGCGTGCCGGACCCTTCCACGAACATGATCACGTGGGACACCCCGGTGCGCCGGAGGCTCGTCCGCAGAGTCTCGACGCACTGCTCAACCGGACCGACCGGATGGATCGCGCACAGCTTTTCCGTGTATTCCCAAGGATCCCGAGCCGGACCAGGACGATCGTCCACCGGCACGTGGGCGGCTAAGCCATCCGACAGCCAACCCGGCAAAGCGCGGCGCACCACCGCGGAAGCATCGTCGCCGACCTGGCACAGCACCGTTGACACGTGGGCCGCGGGGGCACCGTAAGCGGCGACAGTTGCCGCCTTCTCCGCGTCATCCGCGTGCAGGCCGAGCAACAACGGCAACTTACGTTCCGCGGCAAGCCGGACCGCGGAGGAAGTGGGGCCGCCGCAGGCCACTACAACGTTCAAAGATCGTTGCGGGACCGGGCGAAGCCCGACTTCCCGGAAAGCAAAATGCGAGCCCTCGGCCGAGACTCGGCCAGTCGCGGCGGTCAGCAGAAGATCCACCGACTCGGCGAAACCTGTTTCGTAGCGCGGCAATCCGGTGCCGAAGACTTCGAGATCTTGCCACGGCCCACCCCGTCCGACGCCTAAGCGCAGGCGGCCGTCGGAAACGGCGTCGAGCATGGACCACTGCTCCGCCAACGCGACCGGATGCGTCGTCGACAGCACGCTCACCGCGGTGCCGACGCTGATTCGCGACGTCTGGCCGAGCACGTGCGCGGCGAGCGTGATGGCCGACGGGCACACGCCATACGGCATGAAGTGGTGCTCGGCCAGCCACACGTCGTCGAAACCAGCGGCTTCGGCGGCGCAGGCCGCACGGACGGTGCGCCGCAGGACGGCGGCGTCGTCCTGGCCCGGGAAGCGGCCCGAGACCAGGAAGACCCCGAACCTCAGTTGTTCACCGACACGTTGTTGAACCACAGCAGCGGGTCCAGCCACGGGAACACCACGAACATCAGCAGCGCCACGATTCCCAGCACCAGCACGAGCGCGAGCACGAATTTCACCGCGAACGGTCCGGGCAGATGCCGCCAGAGCCAGCCGTACATCAGGACGCCACTCCGATCTTCTTCAGCAACGTCGTGTAATCCGGCACCTGCGTCTTCGGCACCTGGCGGGTCAGCACCGAGGTGATGATCAGCCGCTCCTTCGCCGAGAACTGCGGGTGGCACGTGGTGAGCGTGAGCAGCGAAGCCTGCTGCGCCTTCGGCAACGCCCCGGCCGGCTTGTACGGCACCGGGTTCACCGCGTCGCCCTGGCTCGGCTGGACTACCTTGCGGCCGAACGTCTCGTCGTACGGACCACCGCCGGGGATGCTCGAGTTGCGCAGCGTCCCCACGCCCTTGCACTCCGGCTGCGCGCCCTTGCCGCTGCTCCAGCCCTTGATCTCGTCGTCGTACGGCAGCACCTGGTAGATGAAGAAATCGGTGTGCGTTTCGATCACGATCTGGTCGCAGGAACTCAGGTTGTCCAGGTCGTTGAACGGCGCGCCCTTGCCGACGCGGTGCCCGGCGATGCCGAAGTTGCCCGGTTCGCCCGGCAGCGCGGTGCCCTTGTAGTGGCCGGGGCCGACCGCGAGCGAATCCTCGCCGGTGCCTTCCTGGATGGTGAAGTTGAAGTCCGCGCCGAACGACGGGATGTGGATGCGCGCGAACGCCTTGCCGTCGATCAGCTCGGGGTGCAGCGTGCGGTCCTTCGCCCAGTCGCCGTCGAGCTGGTCGCTCGCGGTGTGCTGTTTCTCGGCGGAGAACAGGTCGGTGACCCACACCTCGTACACCATGAACAGCAGCACGACCACGCCGAGCGTGATGAAGATTTCGCCCGCGGTGCGGATCGCGAGCCCGCCCTTGCCCAGCGGCGGCGGGGTCTTCTTGGCCTTCTTGTCGTCCTCGTCGGCGACCGCGACCGCCGAGAACACCTCGGTCGGCTGCTCGGCGAACTCCGGGCCGGTCATCCGCCGCCGGGACGGATCCGGGGCCGCGGCGCCCACCCGGCGGGGCATCTGACGGCCTTCTTCCGGCTGACGACGGCGTCCGGCGGGGTCTCCTGGCTGTGCGGCGCGGGGATCTCCGGTACGACGCGGGTCGCCGGGACGTCGCTGCGGGGCTCCTTCGGCGCGGAACTCAGCGGTACGGCGGGGCCCGTTCTCGCGCGGGAAATCACCGCCGCGGGGGTCACCCTCGCGAGGCCTGCCTTCGCCCGTCCGGCCCTGCCCGGGCCGGTTTTCGCCGCCGTCCCGGCGCGGCCCGCCCCGGTCGATCGGCGTGCGCTGTTCGGGTGATCTCCGGCCTGGGTCCCCGGCCACTCTTCGCCGCGGCGGGGTCTCCCCGGATTGCCTTCTCGGCGGCGGCGCCTGGCGGCGGACCGGGCGGTCAGGTCCCGTGCCGGGGCGGCGGTCGTCCTCGCCCGGCCAATCTTGCGGCGTCACGCAAGCTCCTCCCGCGCCCGGCCGGAGTCCTCCTCGGCACTCCAGGTGGCGCTATTGTCACAGTCTGAGAAACCCGACCGCTCCCGCCCGGTGCTGCGGAGCCGTCCTTTACGTTAACGTGTGCACGTGGCGCTGGTTGCGCACCCCGACAGCGGGACCTCGTCCAGGATGCCGCCACCAGGAATGCCCGAGAGCACGCGAGGAAACGATGCCGAAGTCGAAGGTCCGCAAGAAGACCGCGTACACCCCGCCTGTCGACCGCCGCACCCCGGTGAAGGTCCAGGCCGCGGGACCGTCGAACCTGTTCTACAAGATCGTCATGTTCGGCCTCATGCTCCTCGGGCTGGTGTGGCTGGTCGTGAACTACATCGCGGGCGACAAGGTTTCGTTCCTCAGCGAGCTCGGAAACTGGAATTTCGCGATCGGATTCGCCGCGATGATCGCCGGTCTGCTGATGACGATGCGGTGGCGCTGACCATCCGCCGGATCGGCTTTGCTCCGGTCGGCCGATTGACACCGAATCACACCGGTGTGACTCATCCCCAGTGTGGATAACCCCTGTGGATAACCACCCGACCTCGTGGGCCCCGCGCCGAAACCTCGTGGTAGTGGCGTGGGGCCTGACCACGTTGCTGCTGGTCGGAACGGTCCTGGACACGCTCTTCGGCGACGGAAAGGGCGCGGTGCTCACCGGCCTCGCGACGCTGGCAGTCGGCGCGTTCGCGGTCCACTGGACGCTCGTGCGGCCGCGTCTGTCCGCCGACGAGCACGGTCTTCAGACCCGCACGCTCACCGGCACGCACCAGCTCCCCTGGACCGGCACGACGGTCCGGCTGCGCAGCACCCGCCGTCTCGGCCGCGACGGCGTGACGCTTGAACTGGAGCACGACGAGCAGCTGTTCATCTTCGGGCAGACCGACCTCGGCGAGGATCCTCGCGACGTGCTGGACGTGCTGACTGAACTGCGGGCCCGCTCAGCCGGAGCGTGACTGCGTGCAGCCGTAATCAGTCCGGCCTTGGAACTGGTGGAACTCGCACGACACGGTGGGGATCTGGGTGGCTCGCCAGCTGATCAGCCCGACGAGCGCGACCGCGACGATGACCGTGCCGATCGCCTGCCACCTGGCCAGGTTCCGGGCCGGCGCGTACAGCATCGCGGCCGTCACCAGTGCCCCGGTGACCAGCCCGCCCGCGTGCGCGTAAATCGAGATGCCGGGGATGGCGAAGGTGACGTAGGCGTTGATCACCAGGTTGACGAGCAGCGCGGAGGGGTTCAGCCGGAGCTTCAGCACGATGACCGCGTAGCTGCCGAGCAGTCCGAAGATCGCCCCGGACGCGCCCGCGGTGGCGCCGTCGACGTCCTGGAAGAGCAGCACCGCGGTCGAAGCGCCGAGCATCGACACGAAGTAGAGCGCCAGGTACCGGATCTTGCCGAAGACCTGCTCCAGCGCCCGGCCCATCATCCACAGCGAGAAGGCGTTCGCCGCGATGTGAATGGGCCCGTAGTGCAGGAAGCCGGAGGTGAAGATCCGCCACAGCTCGCCGCCGCCGAGCGTGGCCGACGGCCACAGGACGCCCGCCTGTTCGACGGGAGCGACCTGGTTGGCGAACAGGCTCTTGGCCTGGAGAACGGTGATCAGGAAGACCACCACGTTCACCGCGATCAGCGTCGCGGTGACGGTGTAAGAATTCGAAAGCCGGGCCCCGGCGATCGTGCGGGAGCCCATTCCGGCGTCGCGGTACTGCCGGTGCTGCTGTTTCTGCTGTTGCGCCCCGGTCTGGACGCAGTCCGTGCACTGGAACCCCACCGGGGCTTCGCGCAGGCAGTCCGGGCAGGCCGGACGTCCGCAGCGGGCACAGCTGAGGCCGGTCGGGCGGTTCGGATGCCACCAGCAACCGGGAAGAGACGGCGCGGACGGGTTCGGCGGTTGGCTCACGATGACTCCAACCTACCGAAACCCCATCCCTGCCTGCGGCGCGTCAGTCTTCGACGGTGATCTTCTCGATGACCACGTCGGACAGCGGGCGGTCCGCCGGTCCGGTCGCGGTCGTCGCGATCGCGTCGACGACGTTGCGGGACTCCTGGTCCGCCACCTCGCCGAAGATCGTGTGCCGGAAGTTCAGGTGCGAGGTCGGCGCGACGGTGATGAAGAACTGCGAGCCGTTGGTGCCCGGCCCGGCGTTCGCCATGGCCAGCAGGTACGGCTTGGAGAACTGCAGCTCGGGGTGGAACTCGTCGCCGAACTTGTAGCCGGGGCCGCCGCGGCCGGTGCCCGTCGGGTCACCGCCCTGGATCATGAAGCCGTCGATGACCCGGTGGAAGATCGAGCCGTCGTAGAACGGACCGGAGTTGCCGCCCTTCGCGTTCGGCTGGGTGTACTCCTTGGAGCCGGTGGCCAGCCCCACGAAGTTCGCCACGGTCTTCGGCGCGTGGTCGGGCAGCAGGTTCACGTGGATGTCACCCTGGTTGGTGTGCAGGGTGGCCTTGCGGGCGCTTTCAGTCACGCCGCCATCGTGCCACCCCTTCGCACAAATGGGGGGTTCAGGGGGCGTCCCCGGCCCGTCGCGCTGGACACCGGCCCAGGAAGAGGGCACTTTCCCGAGGTTTCCGGAAGGCCCGCAGCGGGAAGCCGCAGCGGTGCGGGCGGAAAAAGGGCAGGATAGATGTCAAGCAACAGATCTGTTTCACAACGATTGATGAGGTGAAGACCATGACCCGGGCCGTGGAATCGGTCGGTGAGTCGGCCAAGTCCGGCTCGGCGGACCTGCGGAAGCTGGTCGTCGAGGCGGGCAAGGCGGGCGCGAAGGCCGCCGAGGCCGGCGCGGAGGAGCTGGGCAAGCGGGGCCGTCGCGCCCAGCGCAAGCTGGCGAAGAAGACGGAGCTGACTCGCAAGGAGCTGAAGAAGAGCTCCGCCGCGGCGCGCAAGGAAGCGCTCGCCCGCATCGCCGAGCTGAAGAAGCCGGGCCGCAAGGCCAAGAAGGCCGCGATCAAGGCCGCCGCGTCGGCCGGTGAGTCGAAGCGGCGCGGCAAGAAGGACTTCAAGGCGGCGAAGAAGGAATTCCGCGCCGCTCTGGAGGAGGCGAAGAGCGCCGCCAAGGGCACCCGCAAGCGCCGCCGCTGGCCGTGGCTCCTCGGTCTCGGCGCGGTCGCGGTCGGCACCGCTGTCGCGTTGAAGTCGCGGCAGCAGGAGCCGCCGGTCGCACCGGCCCCGCCGAAGGCCACCCCGCCGGCTCCGCCCGCCCCGCCCGCGAAGCCGGCTCCGGAGGCCAAGGACGCGAAGGACGCCAAGCCGGGCGAGCCGAAGACGAACGGCAAGGCGCCGAGCACGTCGGCTGCGGAGAAGAAGAACTGAACGCGCGAAAAGGGCCCCGGGAAGTGCGTCCCGGGGCCCTTTTTCGTATGTCGCTCAGCCGGTTCAGGCCGCGGCGGCGTGCTTGTCGATCAGCTGGCCGAGACGCGGCAGCGCCTCCTCGACGTTCTTCTTGCCGTTCGGGCGCAGCTTCGAGTAGACCTTCTTGATGCTGTCGCGGCTGCTGCGCTCGGCGCGGGCGTCGGTAACCCCGAGCAGCGCGTCCGAGGCCTCGTCCGAGCGGCTGGTCAGGTAGGCGCCGAAGTCGTTGCCGCCCTGGGCGCGGAAGTCGCCGTAGAAGGGCTCGAGAGCGTTGGAGAAGTCGTCCAGCAGGCTGTCGATCGCGGACGGGATGATGCCCGGCTTGATCTTCTTGACGGCGGCGAAGCCGGTCTTCACGACCGCGCCGGAGACCCCGCCCTTGTCGGCGACCTCGGCGTCCACGAGCTCCGCGAAGTCGGAGACCACGGTGGGGCGACGGCTCGAGTCAAGCAGGATTTCCTTGAGGGTGTCAGCCACGAATCTGTCCTTGTCGTCGAAAAGGGGTAACCAAGTATGTGGTGCCGGACCGGCACCCGGCGCGCGAGTGTTGGGGGGACCGCGCGTGCTGCTTAGAGTAATACAAGATCAACTTCACTCACCCGTGCGGAGCCCGTTACTCAGAGCTTCAGGGCAGCGATAGCCTTTTTCGCCACTGTGCGTGCTTTGATGCTCTGCTTTTGGTTGCTCGTCACGATGACGGCGGCCTCGCCCTTCGCGACGGCGTAGACCACCCCGTCGCCGGCCGGCTGATAGCCGCCCTTCCACCCCGCCGGTTCCGTCGCCGGATTCGACGTGTCGACCGGCGCGGCCTTGTTGACCAGCGCCGTAGCGACGTCGCTCTTGCCCACGTACACCCGCACGGTCAGCTGGAGACTGCCGTCCGGGCGGTAGAAGAAGCACGTCGGATGCGGCTCGTCGTCGGACACGCTCACCTTGGTGACGTGCTGTCCGTTCGCGTCCTGCACCGTCTCGTTCGACAGGTACGGGCACTCCGCGGTGCGCACGGGCTGCGGATCGGGCGGCAGCCCCGCCGACGCCGACGCGGAACTAGCCGGCGCCGAAGACGGGGTCTCCTTCGCCGGGCTCGACGGAGTGCAGCCGGCGAGCAGGACCAGGGCTGGGGCGAGAACGAGAAGTCGGCGCATGGCGGGCACAGTCAACCATGCCCGGTGAAGTCCGTGCGAAGGCGGCGCGTGCGACGATGGCGGCGGATTCCGCTCAGCCCGGGGAGGTCGCGGACGTGCTCACGCCCGAGCAGTATTTGCAGGTGGTCGCCGAACGCGTGGTGCGCAGCGGCGGCAGGCTCAACACCGTCCAGATCGGACCGGTGACGTGCGCGGTCGGCCTGTTCACCGAGTCGATCATGCTGTCCACGATGAACTACTGCGTGGTCGCCGGGGCGTATCCGAACATCGACGCGGCGACGCTGCAGCAGTTCACCGGCATGGCCACCCAGCACGCCCGTGCCAACGTGCAGGGCACGATCGGCTGGACCGCGGCGTCGGTGGTGATCTGCGGGCTCGTCGGCCACGTGCACCCGGACGCCGCGCAGTTGGCGAGCGCGAAGACGAGCAACCAGTTCGGCGGCGAAACCCGGATGGTCGCGGTGGATCCGCACGCGGGCATGACCTACGCGTTCACCGGAGGGAAGCTCTGGGGCGCGGCGATGCACGGCGCGATCAACGCGAAGCTGACGTTCTGCTTCCCGCAGCCGGGCGAGGCTTTCCAGCAGGTGCAGTGGCAGCAGCAACAGGCCGCTTACCAGCAGCCTCCGCAATCGGGTCCCGGCGGTTTCCCCGGGCAGATCCCGCAGGGGCCGATGCCGCAGACTTCTCCCCCGCCCGCCGCGGGGCCGGCCGGGCCGCAGCCGCCGCACTACCCGCCGCCGGGGCAACCGCCGTACGGTCGGTGACATGGTTTCGTTGCGCGGCTGGCAGTCGTTTCCCGAACAGCTCCCGGAATTCGATCCGGACCACACGCCGGAAACGCCGGAGGAGCTGTTCCTCGCCTGGCTGACCGAAGCGGGCGAGCACGTGCTGGCCCCGCACGCCGTCACTCTGTCCACAGTGGACGCCGATGGGGCTCCGGACGCTCGCGTGGTGATCCTGAAGAACGTCGACGAGGACGGCTGGGCGGTCGCGACCAGTTCGGAGAGTCCCAAGGGCCAGCAGCTGGCGGCGAACCCGCGCGCGGCGTTGACGTTCTTCTGGCCCGGCCGCGGACGTCAGGTCCGGGTGCGCGGCTTGGTGGTCCCGGCCGCGCCCGAGGTGTCCGCCGACGACTTCCTCGCCCGGCCGCCCGCGTCGCGGGCCGAGGCGTACGTCGGGCATCAGTCGGAGGTGCTGTCCGATCCGGAGAAGCTCGTCGAAGCAGCCGCGGCGGCCGCGGATTGGGTAGCGGAAAACCCGGACGTGGCACCGGAAACGTGGACGCGCTACCTGATCCAGCCGGAATCGGTGGAGTTCTGGCAGGCCTCGCACGACCGGCGGCACCTCCGGGTCCGCTACCGCCGCGAACCCGCGGGCTGGGTACGCGAACGCCTCTGGCCCTAGCCGAGCCGCGAGTTGGCGCGCAGCTTGGAGATCGCGCCGACGGTGGCGTAACCACGCCATTCCAGCGCGGCCGCCGGGGAGAAGCTGGCGAAGTCGACCGTCCAGCCGCCGTCGGGCTGCTGGCCCTGTTCCAGCCGGGTCAGGTCCGCCTCGATCGCTTCCGCGGTGAACAGCCGCCGCGACGGTCCCGGCACCGGGCTGAAGTCCAGCGGACGCAGCACCTCGCCCTCGGAACCGCCCTGTACCGGCACGATTCCGCTCTCCGGCAAGAACTTCCCCAGCTTCGTCAGGAGTTCGCCCGCTTCCGGATACCGCTCGTACCCAGCGTCGAGCAGGTGGATCGCGAAGCTCAATTCGATGACGTGCGGCATCTCCTCAAGCTCCCGGATCGCCCGCAGGCACCTCTCGGTCGCCCGCGCGAGCCACGGATGCGCCGCGACCGCCTCGTCGTGTTCGGCGACCCGCCACGCGGCCGAAGTAACGAACGCGGTGCTCTGCAACGAGAACACCGTCGGATCGGCTCCGGTCCAAAAGGGAGCGCACGCGGTCGGGTCGGCGACCGGGAACGCGAACGGCAGCCCGCCGTCCGGGAACGCCACCGATTCCAGCCAGTCGCACAACTGCACTGCGTGCGGCGTGGTCACCGGTGCGACGTCGGCGAACATCTCGAACGCGTGCAGCGCGCCGCCCGGCTGGCTTTCCGGCGCGCGCAGGTCCGGTTCCAGGCCCCAGCCGTAGCCGCCGTCCGGATTCCGGTAGGCCGCGACCGCGGCGAGCACCTCGTCTGCCCGCCCGTCTCCGTTCAGCAGCTCGAACCGCCGCTGGTCCAGCAACCTGCCGTGCCCGGCGAGGAACGGGGCGACGGCTTCCAGTTTCACAGTCACCCGGAGACCGTCGCACGAGCCCGGCGCGCGGGTCTTGAACGAATCGGCCACCAGCCCGAAAGAGCGGATTACTGGGGCTTGGGCGATCGCCGTGGCACGATTCGGAAGTGACCAGCAAACCGGACGACGCGCAGCGATTGGCCGATCTCGCACGGTTGCGCCGGGTGCGCGACCGGATCGACCGCGAGTACGCGCGTCCCCTGGACGTCGAGGCGCTCGCGCGGAGCGTCAACGTGTCCGCCGGGCATCTGAGCCGGCAGTTCCGCGCCGCTTACGGAGAGTCGCCGTACTCGTATTTGATGACCCGCCGCATCGAGCGCGCGATGGCGTTGCTGCGGCGAGGCGACCTGAGCGTCACCGAGGTGTGTTTCGAGGTCGGGTTCTCGTCGCTCGGGACGTTCAGCACGCGCTTCACCGAGCTGGTCGGGAAGCCGCCAAGCGTTTACCGCCAGGAGGAGACCGGGGCGACCGAGGGCATGGCTCCGTGCGTCGCCAAACAGGTCACGCGACCGATCAGGAATCGAGAAGCACCCCGCTCGGCGCGAACCTAGTGTGATCGGCATGGACATGACGATTCACGCGAGCTTCCTCCCGCACACCGATCCGGAAGCGACACTGACCTTCTACCGCGACGTCCTCGGCTTCGAGGTGCGCAACAACGTCAAATACGGGGACATGGCCTGGATTACCGTCGGCCCGCCCGGACAGCCGGACACCTCTCTCGTGCTGCAGCCGGTCGCCGCGTTTCCCGGCCTCACCGACGACGAACGCCGGATGATCACCGAAATGATGGCCAAGGGCACCTACGCCGCGCTGAACCTGGCCACCAAGGATGTCGACGCGACCTTCAACCGGTTGCAGGCCAGCGACGCCGAGGTCGTGCAGGAGCCCACCGACCAGCCCTACGGCGTTCGCGACTGCTCGTTCCGCGATCCCGCAGGCAACCTGATCCGCATCCAGCAAGCGAGCTGAAGAAGTCCGAGCCGGACATCTGGGGAAGAAACAGGGAGAGACGATGACCAAGGCCAAGGGGAAGCCCACGCGGGAGCACGCCGCGGACAGCCATGACCTGATCCGCGTGCAGGGCGCCCGCGTGAACAACCTCAAGGACGTCAGCGTCGAACTCCCGAAGCGCCGGCTGACGGTGTTCACCGGGGTGTCCGGCTCGGGCAAAAGCTCGCTGGTGTTCAGCACGATCGCGGCCGAATCGCAGCGGCTGATCAACGAGACCTACAGCAGTTTCGTGCAGGGTTTCATGCCGACGCTCGCCCGGCCCGAGGTCGACGTGCTCGACGGGCTGACCACCGCGATCATCGTCGACCAGCAGCGGATGGGGGCCGATCCGCGCTCGACGGTCGGCACCGCCACCGACGCCAACGCGATGCTGCGGATCCTGTTCAGCAGGCTCGCCGTGCCGCACATCGGCTCGTCGCAGGCGTTCTCGTTCAACGTCGCCTCGATCAGCGGCGCGGGCGCGGTCACCGTGCGGCGCGCCGGGAAGGAGGTCAAGGAGCGGCGCAGCTTCAGCGTCACCGGCGGCATGTGCCCGCGCTGCGAGGGCCGCGGTTCGATCAACGACATCGACCTTTCCCAGCTGTACGACGACACGAAGTCGCTCGCCGAGGGCGCGCTGACCATCCCCGGCTACACCCCGGGCGGCTGGAACTACCGGCTCTACACCGGATCCGGACTGGTCGATCCGGACAAGCCGATCCGCAAGTACACGAAGCGCGAGCTGCAGGACTTCCTGTACAAGGAACCGACGCGGATGAAGATCGAAGGCATCAACATGACCTACGAGGGTCTGGTGCCGAGGATCCAGAAGTCGTATCTGTCCAAGGACGTCGAGGCGATGCAGCCGCACATCCGCGCGTTCGTGGACCGCGCGGTCACCTTCGCGACGTGCCCGGAGTGCGACGGGACGCGGCTGAGCGAACTGGCGCGGTCGGCCAAGATCGACGGGATGAGCATCGCTGACGTGTGCGCGATGCAGATCAGCGACCTCGCCGACTGGGTCGGGAAGCTGTCCGACCCGTCGGTCGCGCCGTTGCTCAAGTCGCTGCACGAAACGCTCGAATCGTTCGTGGAGATCGGTCTCGGCTATCTGTCGCTGGACCGGCCGGCGGGCACGCTGTCCGGCGGCGAGGCGCAGCGGGTGAAGATGGTCCGGCACCTCGGCTCGTCGCTCACCGACGTCACGTATGTCTTCGACGAGCCCACTATCGGCCTGCACCCGCACGACATCCAGCGGATGAACGACCTGCTGCTCCGCTTGCGGGACAAGGGAAACACCGTCCTCGTCGTCGAGCACAAGCCGGAGGCGATCGCGATCGCCGACCACGTGGTCGACCTCGGGCCGGGCGCGGGCACGAACGGCGGCACAGTGTGTTTCGAGGGCACTGTGGACGGTCTGCGCGCGAGCAAGACGTTGACCGGCAAGCATTTGGACGACCGGGCTTCGCTCAAGCCGTCGGTGCGGGAGCGCACGGGCGTGCTGGAAATCCGCGGCGCGAACACGCACAACCTGCAAGACGTGGACGTCGACATCCCGCTCGGCGTGCTGTGCGTGATCACCGGGGTCGCCGGATCGGGCAAGAGCTCGCTGATCCACGGGTCGATCCGGGAATCCGACGACGTCGTTTCGGTCGACCAGGCCCCGATCCGCGGTTCGCGGCGGAGCAACCCGGCGACTTACACCGGGCTGCTCGAACCGATCCGCAAGGCCTTCGCCAAGGCCAACAACGTGAAGCCCGCGCTGTTCAGCGCCAACTCCGAGGGCGCGTGCCCGAACTGCAACGGCAACGGCGTCATCTACACCGATCTCGGGATGATGGCCGGGGTGGCCACCACCTGCGAGGTCTGCGAGGGCAAGCGGTTCGACGCCTCGGTGCTGGAGTACCGCTTCGGCGGCCGCGACATCAGCGAGGTGCTCGCGATGTCGGTCGCGCAGGCCACCGCGTTCTTCGCCGACGGCGACGCGAAAACCCCGGCGGCGCACCGGATTCTCGAGCGGATGGAACAGGTCGGGCTCGGCTACCTGACCCTCGGCCAGCCGCTGACCACGCTGTCCGGCGGCGAACGGCAGCGGCTGAAGCTGGCCACGCACATGGGCTCGAACGGCGGCGTGTACATCCTCGACGAGCCGACCACCGGCCTGCACCTCGCCGACGTGGAACAGTTGCTCGGGCTGCTGGACCACCTGGTCGAATCGGGCAAGTCGGTGATCGTCATCGAGCACCACCAGGCCGTGATGGCGCACGCCGACTGGATCGTCGACCTCGGTCCCGGTGCCGGGCACGACGGCGGCCAGGTGGTCTTCGAGGGGACGCCCGCCGAGTTGGTGAAGAAGAAGCGGACGCTGACCGGAAAGCACCTGGCCGCCTACGTCGGCTAGTGCAGCGGCGGCCGCCGGTCCGTCCAGGGCAGCGCCTGCTCCAGGGTGCGGGAGACCTGCAACAGCAGGTCCTCCCGCCAGGGCGCGGCGACCAACTGGACGCCGACCGGCAGGCCGCTGGCCTCGTCGTGGTGCAGCGGGAGGGAGATCGCCGGCTGGCCGGTCACGTTGAACAGCGACGTGAAGACGCCCATCGGGTACGCGGCCACCACCGGATTTCCGCTCTCTCGCCACGCGCCGATCTTCGGCGGGAGACCCGCCATGGTCGGCGTGACCAGCAAGTCGAAGTTGTCGACGAAGGCTTCGACAATCCGGCGGGAGAACACCTGGGTCTGGTGCACGCTTTCCGCGTAAGTCCAGGAATCGACCGACTTCGCGGCTTCGCGCTGGGCCCGGTTGTGCGGTTCGATGCGGTCCGGGTCGACCACCGGGACGCCTGCGCTGGCGACGTTCCAGACCTTCAGGAACGTCGAGAGCAGTTCCTCGGACTTCGGCAGCGGAAGCGGTTTGTCGACGATCTGGTGTCCGGCTTCTTCCAGCGCGCGAAGGGTTTTCCCGACCGCGGTCAGGCAAGCCGGGTCGACGGTGATGCCGTCGATCAGCGAGGCCGTGAGGACACCGATCCGCAGGCCAGGCGGCGCTTCGACGGCCAGTGCGCCGGCGAGCGACCGCGTGGGCGTCGGCTGCGACCACCACGCGCCCGGGTCGTGCCGGGTGAGGACGTCCAGCGCGGCCGCGGTGTCGGCCAGCGTGCGGCTGACGACGCCGCTCGTCGCGAAGCCCTCGACCTCCACCACGGCGTTCGTCACCAGACCGCGGGTCGACTTGAGCCCGACGAGACCGGTGCACGACGCCGGGATGCGGATCGATCCGCCGCCGTCCTCCGCGTGCGCGACCGGGGCCATTCCGGCGATGACGGCGACCCCCGCGCCGCTCGACGAACCGCCCGGCGTGCGATCCGGGTCCCACGGATTGCGCGAGATGCCCTGCGCCTCGCTTTCGGTGAACGGCACCGCGCCGAACTCCGATGTCGTGGTCTTGCCGAGCGGGAGGAAGCCCGCTTCGGTGAACCGCCGCACGATCGGGTCGGGTTTCGGCTGCGGGGAACGGTCGGTGGCCAGCGAGCCGTACGTGGTCGGCCAGCCTTGGACGTGGACGAGGTCCTTGATCGGCAGCGGAACCCCGTGGAACGGCGGCAGTTCCTCCGGCGAGCACCGCAGCACGGCGTCGGCGGCGGCCTTCGCGGCAGTGCGGACCTCGTCGTCGGCGCGGAAGCAGAAGGCGTTGAACTTCGGATCCAGCTCGGCGATGCGGTCGAGGTAGCAGTCGGCGACCTCGACCGGGCTCACCTCCTTCGCGCGGATGGCGGCGGCGAGTTCAACAGCGGAATTGATCATCACGGATCCCCTTTCCGGTACCCGTTCAGCCTGGTCGGGGCGGTGGCGGCCGGTCTTGGAGAAATGTCGCGCCGCCGGATCTGGCTACGATGGCGGCATGCCACCAGCCGAGTGGGCGCGCGACGGGGCAGCGGTCTGGGGAATCACCGTGCCGTCCCGGCCGCTCCGGCTGCCCGGGGTGCAGATGGCCGGATTCGTCGGCGACACCGTTGATCTGATCGACCTGACAGTGGTCCCGTATCCAGCGGTCACGATGTTCGTCAATCTCCGCGAAGGGCTGTTCGTCAACGGGGTCGCGCGAGACAGCGCCGTCACCGGCATCGCGCCGCGAGAGATGCGCGTGCGCGGGCAGAACATCGAATGCGTACAGATCCGGCTGTCCCCCGAGGTCGCGCACGCGGTGCTGGGGATGGATCTGACCGGCGAGATCGTCCCGCTCGAGGACGTCTGGCCTGCTGGGCTGCCCGACCGGCTGCGCGCGCTCGACTCCTGGAACGACCGGTTCGCGCTGGTGGAAGCCACGCTGGGCAAGCGGTACGAGGCCGGTCGCGCGGTCGATCCGGAGGTCGCCTTCGCCTGGCAGCGGATGGACGCGCACCACGGCCGGGTGCGGATCGAGCAACTGGCCGACGAGACCGGGTGGAGCCGGAAACGGCTGTGGTCGCGGTTCCGCGGCCAGCTCGGGCTCAGCCCGAAACGCGCCGCGCAGCTGGTCCGGTTCGACCACGCGGTGCACCGGCTCGCCGCCGGGGAAAGCCCCGCTTCGGTGGCCGCCGAGAGCGGCTACGTCGACCAGTCCCACCTGCACCACGAGGTCAAAGCGTTCGCCGGAGTCACCCCCTCCGCCGCCGCGAACGCGCCGTGGCTCGCGGTCGACGAGGTCGCCTGGTCTCGCCCCCACTGCGCGAACGGGTGATCGCAGTAGGCATGATCGCGGGGTGACTTCCATCCGGCCCCCCGCTGTCGCGCTGCGCCGGTGGCTTGACGACGCCGGCACCCGCCGTCCGGCAGTGTTCGCGCTGGTCCTCGCCTCAGTGGCGGTGGCGGTGGCGATTCTCTGGCTCGTCTGCACGATGTGGCCGCTCGACCTGGAGATCTACCGCTCCGGCGCGCGGGCGCTGGCCCAGGGCGAGGACGTTTACGGCCCGCTCCCGCCGACCCGCGCCGGGCTGATCCTGCCCTTCATCTACCCGCCGTTCGCGGCTGTCGTGTTCCTGATCTTCGCCGCGATGCCGCTGCCGCTGGGCGCGATGCTGATGCTCGCCGTCTCGCTGACCTGCCTGTGCGGGACCGTCTACGTCGTGGTCCGGCCGCATGCCAGGCGCCGGACCGCCTTGCTGGCCGCACTCGTGATCGGTGCCGGTTCGCTGGCCTTCGAACCCGTCCGCGAGACGTTGTGGTTCGGGCAGATCAATCTGCTGCTGATGGCGCTCGTGGTGATCGACTGTCTCGGCCCCCGGACGCGGCTGCCCCGCGGCGTCCTGCTGGGCCTCGCCGCCGCCATGAAGATCACCCCGGCCGGGTTCCTGCTGTTCTTCCTGCTGAAAAAGGACTTCCGGGCGGCACTGACCACGGTGGTCACCTTCGTGCTCGCCGGAGCGGCCGGGTTCGTGATCGCGCCGGAAGCGTCGATGAAGTACTGGTTCGGCGGCGGATTGACCGGTGCGTCCGGGATGAGCGGATCGATTTTCGCGACGAACCAGACCATCCAGGGCGCGGTGCACCGGTTCGGGCTCTCGGAAACGCCGACGCTGATCCTGGTCGCGGTGCTGACCCTGGCCGCGCTCGCGCTGACCGTTCCGGCGATGCTGCGCGCCGACCCGCCGATGGCGTTCCTGCTCAACACGGCGGCGATCCTGGTGTGTTCGCCGATTTCGTGGTCGCACCACTGGGTGTGGATCGTGCCCGCGATCGTGCTGTTCGCCGCTCGCGCGCACACCCGGATCGCCGTTGCCGGATTGGCTGCCGTGGCGGCGATTTTCGTGATCGCCCCGCATTCGTGGCTGCCGAAGAACGGGTACCTGGAGCTGTCCTGGGGACCGGTCGAGCACGTAATCGGGAACAGCTATTTGCTGCTGGCACTGGGTTTCCTGGGCTGGCAGTGCTACTCGACGCGCCGTCAAACCGCCGCGGTCTGAGCCAGCAACGGCTCCGGCAACGGGTCAGCGTGGATTACGTGCAAGGTGCTGACCGCCCGGGTGAGCGCGACGTACAACCGTTGCAGCCCACGCTCTTCCGCCGCCACGATGCGCGCTGGTTCGACCACCAAGACCGTGTCGTACTCCAGCCCCTTCGCCAAACTCACCGGTGCCACCGTGATCCGGGCCGTGCCCTCGGTACCCAGCACCGTGTGGTCCAGCCCGCGCTCGGCCAAGGCACGGCTCAGTTCGGGGATCTCCGCGTCCGCAGCCAGCAGCCCGATCGACCCTTCCTGCGCTAACGCCTTCGCACAAGCATCAACCGCCGCGGCGAGCGTCTCGCCCGTTTCGGTCAGGTGCAGGGCATCCGCGGAATGCCGGAACGACGTGGGACTCCGCAGCTCCGGCGCGATGTGCGGGAGCAGCCGAGCCGCGAAGTCGAGAACATCCGCCGGAACGCGGTAGCCGTGCGTGAGTTCTTCGATCCGCCCGTCGGGCCGGTCAAGGTGAGTCAGCACGGTCGTCCAATCGCGGACCGCGGAAGGACTGGTCGCCTGCGCGACGTCGCCGAGCACCGTGCACGCACCGGCCAACCTGCGCGAGATCGCCCGCAGATGCATCGGGCTGAGGTCTTGCGCCTCGTCGACCACGACGTGCCCGAGCTTCGCGGGCCGCTCGATCAACGCCGCGACCTCGTCCAGCAACGCGAGATCGAGCGTCGACCAGGTCATCGCCTTACGACTGCGCGGTCGCGGACGGATGAGCGCTTCCTGTTCCTCAGCAGTGAGAATCCCGTCGGCCGCTTCGGCGAGAAGTGCTTCGTCAGTAAGCAAGTCGTAGACCAACCGCGCAGGCTCGACGGCAGGCCACATGTCCCGGACCGCCTTGGTGATCGCGGCATTGCGGCGAAGCTGATGCAGGGTCGCGCTCGTGCCGCCGGACCGCTCCATCTCGCGCAGAACCCGGTGCGCGAGCCGCTGCGCCAGCAATTCGCGGCCGGCGCTGTAATCCGCGCCGCGGCTGAGGATTTCCGTGAGTTCCTCGGCGATGTCCTCGGGATACAACCGCCAGGTCCGGTGCTGGTACTTCACCTCGATCGTGCGGTCGACCGGCTGGATCCGCGCCCACAGTTGTCTCCGGACGACCTCCGCCATCCGGACGTCCCCCTTGATGCGCGCCGTCCGCGGATCGTCGACGCACTCGGCCGGCCGTCCCGCCCCGGTCAATTCGTCAATCGTGGCTTGGGAAACCGCGACCTCGCCGAGCGCCGGAAGCACCCCCGCGATGTAGGCGAGAAACGACCGGTTCGGCCCGATCACCGCGACCCCGCCGGCCTTCTGCAGCCGCGTCCGCTCGGTGTAGAGCAGATACGCCAGCCGATGCAGCCCCACCGCGGTCTTGCCGGTCCCCGGTGCGCCCTGAACGCAGATCGTCCGATCGACCGGCGCGCGAACGAGCCGCATCTGATCCGGCTGGATCGTCGCGACGATGTCCCGCATCGGCCCCTGCCGCGGCCGCTCGATTTCCGCGGTGAGCAGCCGATTCGCCGACGAACCGGGCCGATCGAGCGGTTCGTCCTCGTACGCGCTGAGCACTCCCGCCTGGTCGAACCCGTAGCGCCGCCGGACCCGCACACCCATCGGATGCTCGTGATCGGCTTCGTAAAACGCCCTCGCGAGCGGTGCCCGCCAATCGATCACCAGAGGTTCGCCGTCGTCGTCACGAATCCCTCTGCGCCCCAGGTAAACCAGGTCATGCTCAGGCGACCGAGTATGCGACCCGCGCGCGGCCTCGTAGACCTCGCCCGGCGGGTAGTCGAGGCGGCCGAAGAAGAGCGGCGCCTCGTCGATATCCGCTAGCTCCTCGGCGATCTCGATGCGAAACTGCCTGAGCACGTGGTTGAAGTACTTGTCGTCGATCGCGTCGCCCTCGCCCATCCCCGTCGCGATCGCGGTCTTGATCTCTGCCCGCATGCGGTCCAGCTCTGCGTGACAGGCCTGGAGATACTCGCGCTCCGCCCGGATCTCTGGTTCCACTCCCGCCCCCTGGTTCTTCACTAGGTTAAATATACAACCGAGTCAAGTTTTTATCCGGGTTCGGGTTCCGGCTAGGCTGACGCCCGTGTCAGGACTGCGCGAGCTCAAACGCCGCCGCACGAGGGAAGCCATCGCCTCGGCGGCGCTGCGGCTGTTTCGGGAATCCGGCTTCGACGGGGTGTCAGTAGCCGACATCGCCGCCGAGGCCGAGATCTCGAAGCCGACGCTGTTCGCGTACTTCCCGACCAAGGAAGACCTGGTCATCCACCAATTCGCCGACGACAACGGCCCCGCGGAAATCGTCCGCGCCCGGCCGCCGGAGACATCGGCCCTGTCCGCGCTGGAACGGTCCTTCCTGGACCGCCTGGCCGCCCGCGACCCGCTGACCGGCCTGAACGACTCGCCGGACGCGATCACGTGCCACACCCTGCTGTACTCAACGCCCGCTTTGCTGGCCCGGCTTGCCACGTACCTGCTGGAGAAGGAACAGCAACTGGTCGAGGAACTGCGGGCTTCGTGCGGGATTTCGGACGAGTTCACCGCGCGGTTGGCGGCTGCGCAGATCTTCGGGGCGCAGCGGATCTTGGGGTTTCACAATGCCCGGGAGATCCGCGGTGGGCGAAGCGCGGATGAGACTTACCCGGACGCGGTTGCGCGGGCGGAGGCGGCTTATCGGATGCTGCGGGAGGGGCTGTCTTCGCTGCTGTGACTCAGTCCGCAGGCCAGGTGTAAGACAGCTGATAGCGGTCGGCGGTGAGGACCATGTCATTGACCTCCAACGGAGAACCGTCCTCGCCGTGCGCGACCCGAGTAACCGTCAGGACGGGCGTTCCTTCGGAGAGCTGCAGAAGCGCCGCCTCCTCCGGGGTCGGCATCCGCGCGCCGACGTGCTCGACGAACGATCCGAGCGAATGACCAGCTTCTTCGAGCCGCGCGTAAGTTCCGCCGGACTCGACTTCCTCGATCGCAGTACCGCGCGTCAGTTCACGCGAGAGGCAGGACACCGAAAGCTGAACAGCCTGCCCGTCCGCTCGCAGGATCCGATCCCGCACCGTGATCTCGGTGCCTTCGGCAATCGCGAGATGCTGTGCCACGCGGGCATCTGCCTGCTCGAACCGGACTTCCACCGCGACGGAGGGCACGAATCCGCTGGCCTCAGCGTCCGCGAGAAACGCGGCCCGGTTCGTCGCCCGCGACAGTCTGGTCTGAGAGTCGCGCTGGATGTTCGCGGTGCTGAACGCCATGCACCCATTTTCGCCTCAATACCCACCACACGAAAGGGGCCAGGCCCCGCAAGGCCCGGCCCTTTCCGCATCTCACCCGAGCTCAGTTCTGGTCCGGGCTGTCGACCGGCACACCCTGGTACCCGGTCCCCTGGTCCTGCGCGTTCGGCTGGTCCACCGGAACGCCGTCGTAGCCGGTGCCCTGGTCCGCGGGCGGGTCGATCGGCACCCCGTTGTAGCCGGTGCCCCGTTCCTGCGGGTCCGGAGTGTTCTCGTCCTTGGGCGGGGTGGTGTGCAGCTTGAGACCGTCCTTCTCGCAGCGGATCTCGTGCGTGCCCTCCGCACCGGTGTCGGTCAGGCACTGCCAGCCCTGCACGGTCAGCATGTAGTTGGATCCGACGGCCTTGTCGATATTGTCGAAGTATTCGGTAATAACGTTGAACGCTTCGGTGCATCCGACCGTACCGGCCTTGGTTGCGTCCGCGATCAAATCAACCTTGCGCGGTCCGACAGTTCCACCGTGCGCACTGCAATTAACATCCCCCGCACTGGCTCCGCCACCACCGCTGCCGCCCTTTTTCACCGGCGTCTCCGGCTGCTGGACCTGGCTCTTCGCCGCGACGTTGACCGGGGCGGATTGGTTGCTCGCCGGGGCTGCCGAATTCTGGCCAGAGCACGCGGAAAGCAGTGCGACCGCACCGAGGGCCGCTCCGACGGTGGCCAATTTGACAGTCTTCATGAGCATTTCAATTCTCCCCTGACCAGCTCTTGGCTTTCCCTTTGCCTCTAGAGACGCACACCGCCGGAGAGGGTTGCGAAGAAATTCCGCGGACTTGTCCGGGAAAGAGCCTCAGCCCCAAAACCGCACTTCGGGGTACCGCGGCGACGGCCCGTCCAGCAGTCGCTGGTGCACTCCGCGCAGGTGCTGGTCGAGGAACGCGGTCAGGTACGCCTCGCTGACCCGGATCGCTCGCAGCGGATCGATCTTCAACCCCGGTATCGGCACCCCAGCCTGCTGAACGAGCAGCAGTTCATCGGTGAACATGCTGTGCTCGCCGTCGTTGACGGTGATCCACCGCTTCCACCCGGTCATCTCGCGCCACGCCGAGTCCCACGACGGATCCACTGTCCCGCCCGGCTCGTGCACCGGTGCCCCGAACTGCAGAAACGGCCGATCCAGCCCGGTCACCGGGAGGTAGTACATGCCGTCCAGCATCGCGCCGGCGCGGATCCGCCGGTCGGCCAGCATCGCCGGCGCCGTGCTGGCTCCGCCGATCGAATGCCCGATCATCGCGATCCGGCGCGCGTCGATCAGCCGCCCGCCGCCCCACACGGGACGCCGCCCAATCAACTGCTCAAGTACGAACGACACATCCGCGGCCCGGGTTTGGACGAGCTTTTTCCAGTCCTGGATCTGACAGGCCACGCATTCCGTCGTATGCCCATCCGGGAAGGTGATCGCCGTCGACTCGTAGTTGTGGCCGATCCCCGCCACGACGTATCCGCGGCTGGCCAGTTCCTCCGCCAGCGACGACAACGTCGCGCGCGGCAACGTGAACCCCGGCGAGAGCACCACCAGCGGCATCCGCCGGAACTGGGGTAGAGCGTCCACAGTGGAATGCGTCCGCACCTTCGTCAGCACATCCTCAGGCACTGACTTGTCTCCCAGTTCCCGCACCATCAGCTCCGACTCGCGCTGAGTGAGGTACTGCGTGGCCCGCCATCCCGGATACTGCGCTGGATACCACAGCGTCACCATCATTTCCCGCCGCTGCGAAGGAACCCACGGATCCGCGCGGGAAGTGTCGGTGAAGTGGAAGGTCTTAGTACCGACCGGGCTTGCCCCGCCAGGTGCTGGCAACGCCAAGCGCGGCGCCGCCTGCGCTGTCCCTGCCCCGACCACGACGAGCATCGCCGCGATGACCGCTATTACGCGTAGTCTCATGACCTCAGCTTGGAGCCGCACGGCACCCGGCAGCATCGGTGATGTCCCGGATGAGCCCCCGATGTCGAAGTCATCTTCCTGGACGATAGCCAGCTGACCCCGGTCGCACTTCCTGATCATTAGGCTGGCGTCACCGGATGCCACGCCAAGGAGAAACCCGCGATGCGCAAGCGAAAAACGCTGCCCAAGAACTTCAGCGAAATGCTGGCCTCCGCGTCGCTCGCCGAACTCCAGGCAGTGTTCGAACGCACCGAGGTGGACGCCCGCGGCGGCTACGGCAAGGAAACGGCGATCGGCTTCCTCGACTGTCCGGACGAACTCATCGTCTGGCTAGTCGGCCAAGGCCTCGACGTCGACGCGGCCAACCAGTACGGCGAGACTCCATTGTGGACTCGCGCCGCGAGAGGCGCGGCAGCACAAATCCCGCTGTTGCTTTCGCTCGGCGCGGACATCGAACGGCCACGTGCCCACAGCGGCACCCCACTGCACGGCGCGGCCAGCAGGCAGCGATCGGAGACCGTGCGCGTCCTGATCGAACACGGCGCGAATGTCCACGCCACGATCGATGGCAAGCCAGGCCTCACCCCGCTCCTGCACGGCCTTCGACTCACCGAGAACATCGGGATCGCCGGCATGGCCGAATCCGCCGCGCTGCTGCTCGAAGCCGGCGCTCCCGTGCCGGACGAGGCGCGAGATCTGGTCCGTCGGATCGGTGCCAGTTTCGAGTTCCACCGCACGAATTTCAGCCACGATCTCCTCGACGCGACCGACGCCGGACTGCACGAGCTGTACCGCTTGTTCGACGTCGAACCGGTCCCGCCGCGGCTGATCCACGACGGAATCTCTCCGATCGCGGTGCCCGCCGGAACCTGGCAGAAGCAGCACGCCCACCTGTGGGAACTGCTCGTACCGTCCTCGGGCGCGGCGAAAACCATGCAGGGAGAAGCAATTCGCGTCTCCGGCAAGGTCGCTCGCGAAATCCTCGACAACGGCAGCGGCAACTGGGACCGTTCCTTCCGCGCGATGACCGACGCGCTCCCCGGTTACTTCGCGTCGGGCACCCCGCTGCCCGACGCCGAACTCCAGGAAGCACAGGCTCTCGCCAAGCGCACCCGCTCCGGCAACGGCGACGATGAAGAACTGGCACGGCTTTCCGAACTCGCCGTCGCGTGGGTCCGGCTCAACGCGACGCCACTGCCGATGGCTCCACCCACCTACAACCGTTAACCGGACAGCACCGCGCCCAATTGGTTGGCCAGCCACCGTTCGAAGGCAGCCGGCGTCCATCCGCAGCGCCGCACGAGCCGGTCGTACACCTCGGGCGCGGTCAGCGTCCAGACGGCGTCGACCGCCTCGTTGAATTTGCCCGACGGCAGATGCCCGCGTTCCGCGAGGCCGCGCAGGCTGTTTGTGTTGCCCTTCCTGCGTTCGGAGTCGATGGTCGCCACAAAGGCCTCCAGCACCTTGTCGCCACCGGGCCCGTGCGCGACCAGCACACCGAGCAGCGGCCCGACCCGATCGGAGATCGCGCGCACCCAAGCGGCGTACGCGGCCGCATAGGACGGCACGTCAGTCGCGTCGGCCACCTGGCGAAACTCGGGACGTTCGCTCATCGGCGTCTGGTCCTCGTCGCCGGCGAGCATCACGTCGTAAACCGCCTTGATGACCTCAGCTTTGCCGCCGACGGAGTTGTACACCGTCTGCGGACTGACCCCCGCTGCCTCGGCAAGGCCGGTGATCGTCATGCCCGCGTAGCCGCCACCGCCGAGGAGCAAGCCACGCGCCGTCCGCACGATGTGCGCGCGCGTGGCCTGGGCCTTCTCCTCTCGCTGCGGGGCACTGTATTGCCTTGCCACAGCCCTCCCAATCCGCTAGATTCGCATTCCACTGGATTTGGATTCCAGTCAAGTTCGAAGAGGAGCATAGCCGTGACCAACCCCGCACGCACCGCCGCCCTTGCCGTGTTCGACGCGATCAACACCGGAGAACTCTCCGTCCTGGACGATCTGGTCACCCCGGACTTCGTCGACCACGGGTCCCCGTTCCCGCTGCCGCCCGGACCCGCGGGCTACCGGCAGATCCTCACCTTCGTGCACCACGTGCTGAACATCAGATACGCCGTCGACGACGTCTTCGACACTGACGACCGCGTCGTGGTCCGCGCGACTGCCACCGGAACCGGGGTGGATGCGGTGCACGGCACGGGCACCGGCGGCAAGCCGTACCAGATGACCACGGTGCACATTTACCGCACCGAAGGCGGTTTGCTCGCCGAGCACTGGGGCGTCCGAGACGAACTCGGCGCCCGCATCCAACTCGGCGCGCTCCCCGCTCCCGACGCGGCCGCCTTCGCTCCGCAAAGCGCCTGATCAGGCTGATTCCTTTGCGGACAGTCCAAGACTTCGCACCATCCGATACCGCCGGAACCCGCTGCCGCGCACTCCCGGAAAGTCCTGCACCTTCTGCCATTCGTCGGACACGCCGACGGTCCCCCTGCCGGAGCGCGCCAACGCGTCGCGATGCGACTGTTCGTCGGTCCACTCCGCATAATTGAGCACTCGGGTCCCGTCGGCGCTGACATGGAAATGCCCGGAGATCCCGCCCGGCGCGGGCGTCTCCTCACCGGCCAACGCGCCGAACACTGTGTCCACCCAACGACGCTGCCGCTGAGCATCCGCATCGTCGAACTCGACGCTCACCACGACAATGCACCCTGGAACCGTTGCGTTGTCCCGATTTCCGCTGCGATACAACCGATATTCCATCGGATCGCCACCGGAGACTCCGCGGACGAACGCGGGATCAGCTGCGTTCTCCGCCCACTGGGTGTAGACCAGCGACGCTTCACCCTCGGTACTGGCCAGCACATGGAACGAGATCAGACCCGCGGGCCACGGCTCTTTCTCCAGCCGTGCCAGGACTTCCGCCGCCTCGACGGTCGTTTCGGCAACCAGCGCAGCGGCGAAGTCCGTGCGCGCGAAGTCAGGCCGGTTGATAGTCATTGAATGTCCCTCCGAGATCAGCGATGACTATCGAAGGATGGAACTTCAAGAGAAGTTGAAGTCAAGCCAGCAGCCCGGCTCTCGTTACGCTGACCGTCACGAAGGCAGGTGTTCTTTGATGATTTCCAAGCAGGCTGTCTCGCACTCAACCACGTGTTCGGGGAAGCGATCTTCAAGATCATCAACCGGTTGAAGCAGCTCCCCCTGACGCACGAATCCCCGTCCGGCTTCGGCCGAACGGGGAGTGCGGGTGGACCTGAGGGGAATCGAACCCCTGACCCCCGCCTTGCAAAGGCGGTGCTCTACCAATTGAGCTACAGGCCCGGTGCGGACCGAGGTCCGCGAAGTACTACGTCAGTTGCGCGACGCGTCCGCGGCCTTGGCCGGCGCGCTGCCGTTCGCCGACGGGGCGGCAGGCGTGGTGGCTTCCCGCCACAGGTCAGCCTCGGCCTTGGCCGCCTTGTTGCGCTTGACGACGAACAGGACGCCGCCCGCGACGACCGCGAGTGCCAACAGCTTCTTCACCTGAAGCCCCCTTCTGAGTGCTTGCGCTACCCCACGATGCTACCGGACCCGCCGAGCGTCCCGTCCAGCGGTTCCATCTCTCTCGTTCCACGTGGAACACCGGGAATATCCGGAGCGAGCGGTCCGTTGGACCAGACGGCCACCGCGGCCGCGCATCATTTAGCCCTGCCGGTCCTTCTCTTCACGGCAGGGCTGACTCGTCTCCACGAGCCGGGCCCTGGTACCCGCGAGACCGGATTCGACCAGGTCAGGTCGGTCGTTCTCCAGTCCGTACGTCACCTCGTACCACGGCCCCACCTGATTCCACGCCCAAGCACGGCGTCGCAGTTCCGCCGTGACCTCGTACTCCGCGGAGAACGCCGCGACGCACTCCGCCGAGGTCCAGTGCAACAGCCACGCCAGGTCCCGCGCGGGGTCGCCGAGCGACACGTCGGTCCAGTCGATCACTCCGCTCAGCTGGCCGTCCTGCTTCAGCACATGCTCCGGACCCAGATCAGCGTGGATGACGGTGTCTGCTGGATAGCTCCGGACCTCCGCCAGCAGCTCGCGTCCGCGATCGGCAAGCGGGCCGAGCAACGGCGGGACCGCGTCCAGCGCCAGGACCTCCGGTTCAGCACCGAGTTCCCGCGCCTTGGCCACGTCCGCACTGTGCAAAGCGCGGAGGAACCAGCCGAGCGCGCGACCGTCGTCAGCGGTCAGTTCACCCGGCTCGCCCGGCACCAGTTCGTGCCGGACGACCAACGGATCTTCCCGCCACACCAACGGAATCGGCACCGCCAACGGCAACTGCGGAGCCAGCCACGGCAACACCCGCGTCTCGCGGAGCAGCCACGCGCGCACCTCGTCCCGTTTGGGCCGTCGCTCGACCCACCGTCCGTCGACGAGGGTCGCGACGCTGTCCCAACCCTCGCCCAGTTCCTCGCCGCTCACGTCGGAAGCCCAGCCGCGAACGCGATCCCCGAAACCGGAACGCCGCTAAGGGAAAGCGCGTCGAGCAGGTCCGCGATCCGTCGCTGCTGCGCGGCAGTCGGCCGGAAATACATCGGCAGCTCCAACCGGTCCCGAAACGCCCCGGACTCCAGGTCGGCGATCACCGCCTCCCAGCCGCCGAGACTGCGGTGCAACCACCATCCCCGACGCTGGACCACGACGTCCTCGGATTCCTTCAGCACAGCCAAATCCGCCAGCGACCACAGCTGCGGACTGCTGCTCAGCACATCCCCCGCCAACCGGGCCACCCGTGAGTCTTCCCCGGCCATTTCCCGCAACAGCCAAGGCACTTCCGCGGCGACAGCTTTGCCGCGCAGCAACGACAATCCGGTCTTCTTCAACGCCAAGTCCGCACTCCGCGCCAGCTCGACGATCTCCGCACGGTCAACCTCAGCCCTGATCTCCGCGAGCCCGGCGTATGCACGAGCCCGTACCGCCGGCTTGGCGGCAGAACGCGCGACCGCGGCATAAACCTCGACCGGATCCCGGCCCATTTCCTGCCAGCGCAGCCGCGCCCACAGCCGCACCAGCACCGACCGGTCAACCAGAAGTTCTTCCACCGCAACGGGATCGAGCTGCGCCGCGGTCAGCTTCACCAACCCCAGCACCCGGCTTTCCGCGGACCGGCCGCGAAGCAACGTCTCGGCAATGACCTCCGGCGTCGCCGTCTCGGCAATCACCTGAATCAACTTCCGACGGACGACCTGATCCCGTTCCCGAGGCAGCAACCGGACCGCGTCCGCAGAGCCGAGCAGTCCGGTTTCGAAACTGTGCCGGAACGCCGACCGCCGTACGTCAAAGTCATCGAAGTTTCGCAAGCACGCCCACACCGACGTCTCATCATGCGCGGCGACCAGCGCCTGCAGATAGCGCGCATGCACCTGCGAACCCCGCCCGCGCTGCGAAATCCGCTGCAGCAACGGCACGATCCGCTCCGCTTGCGCCAACGTCGTTCGCCGCAGCACCTCTTCTTCGGCCAGCTCGCGGACCACCTCCACATGGTCGGTGACCCGCACCGCCAGCGCCCGATCGCTCACCGCACCTTCCAAGGTGCACAACACGCGAACGGCCTGCTCCCGGAGACGACCGTCGGGATGCATCGAAGCCAGCGCCGCGACAACTGGCGTGGTGTTCCCCAGCTTCCAGTCCTTCGCCTGTCCCAGCAGAGGCACCGGATAGCGGGCCTGGCGGGCGTAGTGATCGATCCGCAGCAACTCGCGTGCAGTCGCCGACGCGAGCCAAGCCTCGGTCTCGGCCAGTTCAACCTGGCGACCCGCGACGAGGCTCAGCTGCTCACGGATCTGGGCTGGGGTTCGCATGCGGCTGATTCTGGCGAGAACACCGCCCGGCAGTCATCCGAAATACCAGAAAGGCCGGTCCGCTGCTGCGAACCGGCCTTCCGGGAAATGTGGGCCCACCAGGACTTGAACCTGGGACCTCTTCGTTATCAGCGAAGCGCTCTAACCGCCTGAGCTATGGGCCCGTCGAACGAGGAGAACTCTACCGGACTCCCCATCCGCCCTTGCAACCGGGTTACTCTCGCTCCGAGAGCGTGACCTCCAGGCCGCCCGCGAGGTCTGCCGACACGTTGTAGATGAAGGCGCTCACCGTGGCCAGCGCGGACACCAGGACGATGTTGATCGCCCCGAGGATGGCCGCGATGCCGAACACGCGACCGGCGCTGATCAGCGGTTCCGCGGACGCGTTCGCGCCCTCGCCGCCGACCAGGGACGAGTACGTGCCGTTCAGCTTGTCCCACACGCCCATGCCGTCGAGCACCGTGTAGAGCACGCCGACCGCGACCAGCCAGACGAAGAACATCGCCACGCCGAGCACCAGTGCCAGCTTCAGCACCGACCACGGGTCGAACCGTTTGATCTGCAGACTCGCCCGCCGCGGGCCTCGGCCAGGACGGCGCAACGCGCTCGGCGTCGGCCGGGTGCGGCCCGCGGGCGGCACATCGGCCGCGGGCGGCGGTGCCTCGGCTCCGAAGAGCCGGGGCGCCGCCGAGCCGGTCACCGGGTAGTCGTTCTCGGCCGCGGCCGGTTCGGCAGCCGCGGTGGGCACGTCCTCGGTCGCGATCCGCGCCGTGGCCATGGCCTCGGAGTCGCCGCCGCCGTCCTTGGCGGTGCGCTGCCAGGGCGGGTTGGCCGACGCGTCGTCGGCCTTGTCGGATGGTGCCACGTTGAGTCAGTCCTTACCCGTGCGTGGGGCGCCGATCACTGCTCCGGCGCCGTGCCGTCTTCTGCTGTGGGCTCCTCTGGCGTAGCCTCCGCCGCCTCTTCCGAAACCGTCTCGGAAGCCGAAACTTCCGAACCTTCGGTAGCTTCCTCGGCGGAGTCCTCGCCACCATTGGCGACGTCCGAACCCTCGTCCGCGTTGCGTGCGACCGCGAGAAGAGTGGTTCCGTCACCCAGGTTCATCAGCCGAACGCCCTTGGTCTGCCTGCCCGCCTTGCGCACGTCCCGCGCCGGCGTGCGGATGACCCCGCCGCTGGACGTGATGGCGAACAGCTCGTCGTCCTCGTCGACGATGAGTGCCCCCACCAGCCTGCCACGTTTGCTGTCGTGCTGAATGGTGAGCACGCCCTTGCCGCCGCGGCCCTGGACCGGATAGTCCTCGATGGGCGTCCGCTTCGCATACGCGCCGTCCGTGGCGACCAGCAGGAACTTGTCCGGTTTGACCACGCTGATGCCGAGCAGCTCGTCACCCTCGTTGAATCGCATGCCCAGCACGCCCGAGGTCGGCCGTCCCATCGGGCGCAGCGCCTCGTCGGTGGCGTGGAAGCGAATCGACTGCCCGCCCGCGGACACCAGCAGCAGGTCGTCCTCGGCCGCGGCCAGCACCGCGCCCATCAGCTCGTCGCCCTCGCGCAGGTTGATCGCGATGAGCCCGCCCGCGCGGTTGGAGTCGAAGTCGGTGAGCTTCGTCTTCTTCACCAGGCCGCGCTGCGTGGCGAGCACCAGGTACGGCGCGACCTCGTAGTTCGGGATCTCGATGACCTGGGCGATCTGCTCGTCCGGCTGGAACGCGAGCAGGTTCGCCACGTGCTGGCCGCGCGCGTTGCGGTTGGCCTCAGGCAGGTCGTAGGCCTTCGCCCGGTACACCCGGCCCTTGTTCGTGAAGAACAGGATCCAGTCGTGCGTGGAGCACACGAAGAAGTGCTGGACGATGTCGTCCTGCTTCAGCGTCGCGCCCTGCACGCCCTTGCCGCCGCGTTTCTGCGACCGGTACAGATCGGTTTTCGTCCGCTTGGCGTAGCCCGTGCGGGTGATGGTGACGACGACGTCTTCCTGCGCGATCAGGTCCTCGACCGACACGTCGCCGTCGAACGGGATGATCTGCGTGCGCCGGTCGTCGCCGTACTTGTCGACGATCTCCATCAGCTCGTCGCGGATGATCGACCGCTGCCGCTCCGGCTTCGCCAGGATGTCCTTGAGGTCGGCGATCTCCAGCTCGATCTCGGCCAGGGTGTCGATGATCCGCTGGCGCTCCAGTGCGGCCAGCCGGCGCAGCTGCATGTCCAGGATCGCGGTGGCCTGGATCTCGTCGATCTCGAGCAGCTCCATCAGGCCCGGCCGGGCCTCGTCGGCCGAGGGCGACCGCCGGATCAGGGCGATCACCTCGTCCAGCATGTCGAGCGCCTTGACCAGACCGCGCAGGATGTGGGCCCGCTCCTCGGCCTTGCGCAACCGGAACCGGGTGCGCCGCACGATCACGTCGACCTGGTGCTTCACGTAGTGCCGGATGATCTGGTCGAGCCGCAGCGTGCGCGGCACGTCGTCGACCAGCGCCAGCATGTTCACGCCGAAGTTCTGCTGCAGCTGGGTGTGCTTGAACAGGTTGTTCAGCACGACCTTCGCCACCGCGTCGCGCTTGATCGTGATGACGATCCGCATGCCGGAACGGCTGTTGGACTCGTCCGCGATGTCCGCGATGCCGGTGATCTTGCCGTCGCGCACCAGGTGGGCGATGTTCTCCACCAGGTTGTCCGGGTTGACCTGGTACGGCAGCTCGGACACGACCAGGATGGTGCGGCCCTTCGCGTCCTCCTCGACCTCGACGACCGCGCGCATCCGGATCGAACCGCGGCCGGTGCGGTAGGCGTCCTCGATGCCGGACGTGCCGAGGATCATCGCCTTGGTCGGGAAGTCCGGGCCCTTGATCCGCACGAGCAGCGCGGCCAGCAGTTCGTCGTCGGTCGCTTCCGGGTTCTCCAGCGCCCACACGACGCCCTCGGACACCTCGCGCAGGTTGTGCGGCGGGATGTTCGTCGCCATCCCGACCGCGATCCCGGAACCGCCGTTGACCAGCAGGTTCGGGAACCGCGACGGCAAAACGTCGGGCTCCTGGGTGCGCCCGTCGTAGTTGTCGCGGAAATCGACGGTGTCCTCTTCGATGTCCGCGAGCATCTGCATCGCGAGCGGCGCGAGCCGGGACTCGGTGTACCGCATCGCGGCCGCGGGGTCGTTGCCGGACGAGCCGAAGTTGCCCTGGCCGTCGATCAGCGGATAGCGCAGCGACCACGGCTGGGCGAGCCGCACGAGCGCGTCGTAGATCGCCGAGTCGCCGTGCGGGTGGTAGTTGCCCATGACGTCGCCGACGACGCGGGAGCACTTGTTGTACCCGCGGTCCGGGCGGAACCCGGAGTCGAACATCGAGTACAGGATCCGGCGCGCCACCGGCTTGAGGCCGTCGCGCACGTCCGGCAGCGCCCGCGACACGATGACGCTCATCGCGTAGTCGATGTAGGAACGCTGCATCTCCTGCTGGATGTCGACCGGTTCGATCCGGTCGTGTTCCGGCGGCAAGGTTTCCGTCATGGGGTCCTTCTTGTGAGCAGTCCTGGGAAGCGGGTGAGAAGGGGACGCCTACACGTCCAGGAAGCGCACGTCCTTGGCGTTGCGCGTGATGAACGAACGGCGGGCTTCCACGTCCTCGCCCATCAGCACGGAGAACAGTTCGTCGGCCTGCGCGGCGTCGTCGAGGGTGACCTGCCCGAGCAGCCGGTTCGCCGGGTCCATCGTGGTCTCCCACAGCTCCTCGGCGTTCATCTCGCCGAGACCCTTGTACCGCTGGATCGCGTCGTCCTTGGGAAGACGGCGGCCCGCCTCGACGCCGGCCTGGATGACCGCGTCGCGTTCCTTGTCCGAGTACGCGTACTCCGGCTCCGACCGCGGCCACTTGATCTTGTACAGCGGCGGCCGCGACAGGAACACGTGGCCGTGCTCGATGAGCGGCGTCATGAAGCGGAACAGCAGCGTGAGCAGCAGCGTGGTGATGTGCTGGCCGTCGACGTCGGCGTCGGCCATCAGCACGATCTTGTGGTACCGCAGCTTCGAGATGTCGAAATCGTCGTGGATGCCGGTGCCCAGCGCGGTGATCAGCGACTGGACCTCGGTGTTCTTGAGGACGCGGTCGATGCGGGCCTTCTCGACGTTGATGATCTTGCCCCGGATCGGCAGGATCGCCTGGTACATCGAGTCGCGGCCTTCCTTGGCCGAACCGCCCGCCGAGTCGCCCTCCACGATGTAGAGCTCGCACTCGCCGGGGTCATTCGAACGGCAGTCCTTGAGCTTGCCCGGAAGACCGCCGATCTCCAGCGCGCCCTTGCGCCGCACCAGGTCGCGCGCCTTGCGGGCGGCGAGCCGGGCCTGCGCCGACGAGATCGACTTGTTGATGATCGTCTTGGCTTCGCTCGGGTTGCGCTCGAACCAGTCGCCGAGCCATTCGTTCGACTGCTGCTGCACGAACGTCTTGGCCTCGCTGTTGCCCAGTTTGGTCTTGGTCTGGCCCTCGAACTGCGGTTCGGACAGCTTGATCGACACGATCGCGGCGAGGCCCTCGCGCACGTCGTCGCCGGTCAGGTTCGCGTCCTTCTCCTTGAGCAGCTTCTTCTCGCGCGCGTACGCGTTGACCACGCGGGTGAGCGCGGCGCGGAAGCCCTCTTCGTGCGTGCCGCCTTCGTGCGTGTTGATCGTGTTGGCGAACGTGTACACCGACGGCGTGAACCCGGTGTTCCACTGCATCGCGACCTCGACCTCAAGGCCGGAGCCCTTCGCGTCGAAGGAGATGACGCTCTCGTGGATCGGGTCCTTGCTGCCGTTGATGTGCTTGACGAAGTCCTCGAGCCCGCCCGGGTAGCAGTAGACGACTTCCTTGACCCTTGCCTGCTTGCCCGCGGCGTCCTCTTCGGTCTCCTCGTCGGCGACGCGCTCGTCGCGCAGCGACAGGGTGAGGCCCTTGTTGAGGAACGCCATCTCCTGCAAGCGGCGCGAGATGGTCTCGAAGTTGTAGGTGGTGGTCTCGAAGATGCTGCCGTCGGCCCAGAAGGTGATGGTGGTGCCGGTGTCGCTGGCCGGGCCGAGGTCCTCGAGCGGGCCGGGGACCTGGTTGGTGTACTCCTGGCGCCAGCTGCGGCCGCCGACCTTGATCTCCGCGAGCAGCTTCGTGGACAGCGCGTTCACCACGGAGACGCCGACGCCGTGCAGACCGCCGGACACCGCGTAGGAGTCGCTGTCGAACTTGCCGCCCGCGTGCAGGATGGTGAGCACGACCTCGAGGGTCGGCTTCTGTTCCTTCGGGTGGATGTCGACCGGAATGCCGCGGCCGTCGTCGACGACCCGCACCCCGCCGTCCGCGAGCAGGGTAACCTCGACCTTGGTGGCGTACCCCGCCATCGCCTCGTCCACGGAGTTGTCCACCACCTCCTGGACCAGGTGGTGGAGGCCGCGCTCACCGGTGGAACCGATGTACATGCCGGGGCGCTTGCGAACTGCTTCGAGGCCTTCGAGCACGGTGATGGACGACGCGTTGTACTCGCTCTTGTTCTCGGTCACCGGCGTTGTTTCTCCTCGTCTCGCCCGAGCGGACGCCCGCTACTACAACAGTGTACTTGCCCGCACGCGCTCACATGCGGCTAGGACACCCCTCAGCCGGTCGCAGAGGGACGAAATCACCCTCAGTTGAGTCATCTCGTATCCGAAGCTGCGCGGCCCGGTCCTCGGGGAACTCATCCGCCGGAGCGCAACCCCCGTCAGCCGTACGTGTCACGCGGCCCGCGACCAGGCACGTGCCGGGGCCCTTTCCGCCAGCTCGGAGCGGTCGGACCCTGGATCCGCATCCGCTTGACCACGCCGTTCCCGACGCCCGCGGCGATCTTCGCCAGCAACTTGCCCTGCAGCAACCGCAACTGCGTCGCCCACGCGGTGGAACTCGCGCGGACGGTCAGCTCGCCGTCTTTCAGCGCCACCGGCTGGGCGTGTTCGGCGACGTCCTCGCCCACGAGCCGGGCCCACTGCCCGAACACGCGCGCGTTGGTCATCGTGTCCTGCCAGCCGCTGTCGGAGATCAGCCGCGAGACGAGCCTGCCGAGCGGCTGCGGGTCGCGCGGATCCGCGCCGGGCCCTGACCAGCGCCTGCGCGCCCGGTTCTGCCCGCCGCCCCCGGTGATCCGGCCGCGCCGGAGGTTCGGCGGGGCTCCGCGTTCGCGGGCTTTCGCCTTCGCCGCTTCGAGCGCGGCGTGCGCGAGGTCGCGGCCGCTCGGTTTGTCCCCAGCGGACGTCTCGTTCGGCCCAGTGGAACTGTCACGCTCAGTCGCGCCACGCGCGGGATTTCCGGAAGTGTCGCCCGCTTCCGGGGTGTCAAGACCGCCATCCGGCCGGTTCGTCACGCGCGGCGATAACGCGGCTTCGGGTTTATCCACACTGTCCACAGGTTTGTCCCCAGATCGGTGGGCAACCCGCGTGACCCCGGTCACCCCGCGTGGTCGTCGTGGCTGTTCAGGCACGGTTCACCTCCCCGTCGGCCACCGTGAACCTCGCGCCGGCGAGCTCCTCGGGCACGTCCTCGGCCACCGCCGCGGTGATGAGCACCTGCTCGGCGCTCGCGGAGACCTCGGCCAGCCGGGCCCGGCGCTTGCGGTCGAGTTCGGCGAACACATCGTCCAGCAACAAGACCGGTTCGCCCGCTTCGGCGCGCAGAAGTTCGTAACTTCCGAGCCGCAGCGCGAGCGCGAACGACCACGACTCGCCGTGGCTCGCGTATCCCTTCGCCGGCGCTTCGCCGAGGATCAGCTCCAGTTCGTCCCGATGCGGGCCGACCAGACTGATCCCTCGTTCCAGTTCCTGCCGCCGCGTATCGGCCAACGCCTTCAGCAACAGTTCACGCAGTACCTCTGCCTCGGCACGCTCTCCGCCCGGCACTCCGTACGAGGGCGGAAGCGCTTCGCCGAGCGAAGACTTGTACGCGATCTTCGCTGGGCGAGAGTCGGGTGCGACCCCCATGTAAGCGTCGGCGGTGTACGGCGCGAGGTCTGCGATGAGGTTCAACCGTGCCGCCAGCAGCTGCGCGCCAGCCACCGAGAGATGGTCGTCCCACACGTCGAGCGTCGACAGCGCGTACGGGTCTTCGCGACCAGTACGGCGTTTGCCTGCGGTCTTGAGAAGTGCGTTGCGCTGCTTAAGGACCTTCTCGTAGTCCGCGCGCACGCCCGCGTACCGAGGCGCGCGAAGCACGAGCAGTTCGTCCATGAACCGACGGCGTTCGCTCGGATCGCCGCGCACGAGCGAGAGGTCCTCCGGAGAGAACAGCACCGTACGCAGAATGCCGAGCACGTCGCGCGGCTTGCCGACCGCACCGCGGTTCACCCGCGCACGGTTGGCGCGACCAGGCGTGATCTCGAGTTCGACCGTCAGCTCGCGGTCTTCGTTGACGACCGCGACCCGGACGAGCGCGCGCTCACAGCCGTGGCGGACGAGCGGGGCGTCCGTGGCGACCCGGTGCGAACCGAGGGTCGCCACGTAGCCGATCGCTTCGAGCAGGTTCGTCTTCCCCCGGCCGTTCTGACCGACGAGCACGACCGGCCCCGGTTCGAGGGCGAGGTCGGCCAGCGGCCAGGACCGGAAGTCGGTGACCTGGAGATGTCGCAGATACACGGGCGGGGACCGCGGGAGCTAGCTCCCGGCCTTCTTCACAGCGTGGCCGCCGAACTGGTTGCGCAGCGCGGCGACGGCGCGCATCGCGGCGGAGTCCTTCTGCCGGGAGGAGAACCGGGCGAACAGCGCGGCCGACAGCACCGGCGCGGGCACCGCGTTGTTGACCGCTTCTTCCAGCGTCCAGCGGCCTTCGCCGGAGTCTTCGACGTAGCCTTCGAGGTCGTCCAGTTCCGGGTCCTCGTCCAGCGCGCGCACCAGCAGGTCGAGCAGCCAGGAGCGGACCACGGTGCCGCGCTGCCAGCCCTTGATCACGGCGGGCACGTCGTCGACGATCTTCGCGGCTTCGAGCAGTTCGAAGCCCTCGGCGTAGGCCTGCATGATGCCGTACTCGATGCCGTTGTGGATCATCTTCGCGTAATGCCCGGCACCGACCGAACCGGCGTGCGAGAAGCCTTCCTCGCGCGGACCTTCCGGACGCAGCGCGTCGAAGATCGGCATCGCGCGCTGGACGTCCGACGCCGCGCCGCCGACCATCAGGCCGTAGCCGTTGTCCTTGCCCCACACGCCGCCGGAGACGCCGCAGTCGAGGTAGCCGACGCCGTGCGAGGCGAGCAGATCGGCGTTCAGCTTGTCGTCGGTGAACTTCGAGTTCCCGCCGTCGATCACCAGGTCGCCCTCGGACAGCAGCTGCCCGAGCTCGGTCACGGTCTGCCGGGTCGGCTCGCCTGCCGGGACCATGATCCACACGATCCGCGGACCGGACAGCTGGGAGACCATGTCCTCGAGCGAGGTCGAGTCGCTGACGTCCGGGTTGCGGTCGTAGCCGACCACCTCGTGCCCGGCGGCGCGCAGCCGCTCGCGCATGTTGAAGCCCATCTTGCCCAGGCCGACGAGACCCAGCTGAACCATGAGATCCCCTTTGGATTGGATCGGTTTTCCTCGGTTGGACGCGCGGCGCTCAGCCCGGCAGCCGGACCGGCATGAGCAGGTAGAGATACCCGGGGACGACGTTGCCCTCGGCGTCGGCGGGCTTGATCAGCGCCGGGCGGTTGGGCGTGGTGAACGTCAGCTCGGCCCGGTCGCTGTGCAGCGCGCCGAGCCCGTCGACGAGGTAGCCGGGGTTGAACGCGATGGTGACCGACTCGCCCTCGTAGTCGACCTGGAGTTCTTCCTCGGCGCTGCCCTCGTCGTCGCCGCCCGCGGACAGCCGCAGGGAGCCGTCGCCGAATTCGAGCCGCACCTGAGTGCCGCGCTCGGCGACCAGCGACACGCGCTTGATCGACTCGGTGAGCGCGCTGACCTCGATAACCGCGCGCGAGGTGTGGTTCGCGGGCAGCAGCTGGCGGTACGGCGGGAACTCGGCGTCGAGCAGCCGGGTGGTCGTGTAGCGGCCCGCGCCGGACAGGCCGAGCAGGCCGTCGCCGGAAGCGAGCGCGAGCTGCACGGTGGTGCCCGCGCCGCCGAGCGTCTTGGCAGCCTCGGCGAGCGTCCGTGCCGGGACGAGCACCGCGGCGTCGGACAGGCCCTCGGCCGGCTTCCAGGTGAACTCGCGCATCGCGAGCCGGAACCGGTCGGTGGCGACGAGGGTGAGCGTCTCGCCGGAGATCTCCAGCCGCATGCCGGTGAGCATGGGGAGCGTGTCGTCCTTGCCTGCCGCGGTGGCGACCTGGGTGACCGCCTGGCCGAAGACGTCGCCGGTGAGCTCGCCCGCGTGCGCGGGCTGGGACGGCAGCTGCGGGTAGTCCTCGACCGGCATGGTCGGGAGGCTGAACCGGGCGCTGCCGCAGGTGATGGTGGCGCGGGCGCCGTCGACGGAGATCTCCACCGGCTGCGCGGGCAGCGCCTTGGTGATGTCGGCCAGCAGGCGGCCGGAGACGAGCAGCCGTCCACCGTCGGCGATGGTCGCGGGCACACCGACCGTGGCCGAGACCTCGTAGTCGAAGCCGGAGACCGTGAGCGCGTCGGACTCTCCATCCGCGCCCGCGTCGAGGAGAACACCGCCCAAGACCGGCACTGGAGGCCGGGAGGGGAGGCTTCTGGCCACCCACGCGACGGCGTCGGCGAGCCCGTCGCGCTCGACGCGGATCTTCATGCGCGCTTCCTTTCGACAGCCGAGCCCCTCGGCTCGTGAAGGGGTCGCTGGGCACCAGTCGTGAGCACCGCGCGCGACCGGGTCCCCGCTCGGTCCGGTCCGCCCCGCGCGGGAACGGACCAGCTGCAGACATCCACGTTAGGCCGTCGCCGGGGGTGCCGTCACCTCGGCCTCCCCTTCACTTTGTCGACATAACGACACGAATCTCAGCTTGTCCCCAGTTTCGTCCTCCGCCTGTTTTTGTTCTGTTCTTTCTTAGAAGAGATGAAAAACCAGTAGCAGTAATAGGGGCTGTGGATTGTGTGGACAGCACTCGTTCGCGCTGGTCGTGGCGTGCGGCGGCCTGTGGGCAGCCCTGGTGGCGGATCGGTGGATGGTTCGGGCGATCCGTGGATGGTTTCGGGCCGTCCCGGATTCATCCACAGTTGTCCCCAGTTATCCCCATGGTTGTCCCCAGGTTGGGACCGAGTTGTACCCAGGCTCTGGGGGCAGCCGAAGCGGCCGGGATCGCCCTGGTGAGTGACGACCCACAGTTGTGGACTACCTGTGGGCAACCTGGGGAATCCGCGTGGACAACCATGGGGACAACCTGTGGATTCGGTGTGAGCGGGATGTGGATCGAATCCGGGTCGTCGCAGCTCCGGGATCCGTTGGCACTGTGGGCAAACTGCCCACACCCTGGGGAAAACCCCTTGTGTATCAATAAGTTTGAGAAATTCTCTGTACACAGGCTGTGGACGTCTGTGGATACGTACGCGCGCTTCGCTCCGCTGCCGATGCGTACGCACGCTTCAGCTGCGTACCGGCGAGAAGCCCGTCAGGGCAACGAAAAGGGGCACCACGGGAGTCCGTGGTGCCCCTAGAACGTCGAAACAGGACTGTCTAAATGCGAGTGTCCAAACGCGGCAGTCGGCTACTGGCGAGCGCGCTGCTTGATTCGCGAGGTCAGCTCCTGCACCTGGTCGTAAATCCGCCTGCGCTCGGCCATCTCCTTGCGGATCTTCTTGTCCGCGTGCATGACGGTCGTGTGGTCGCGGCCGCCGAACGTCTGGCCGATCTTCGGCAGCGACATCTCGGTCAGCTCGCGGCAGAGGTACATCGCGATCTGGCGGGCTGTGGCGAGCGCCTTCGTCTTGCCGGGTCCGCACAGCTCGTCGAGCGTCACGTCGAAGAACTCCGCGGTGACGCCCATGATGGTCGGCGCGGTGATCTCCGGCGTGTGCGAGTCCGGGATCAGGTCGCGCAGCACGATCTCGGCGAGCCCGACTTCCACCGGCTGCTGATTCAGCGACGCGAACGCGGTGACGCGGATCAGCGCGCCCTCCAGTTCGCGGATGTTCGCCTCGACCCGCGACGCGATGAACTCGAGCACCTCGCCGGGCACCGCGAGCCGGTCCTGTGCCGCCTTCTTGCGCAGGATCGCGATCCGGGTCTCCAGCTCAGGCGGCTGGATGTCGGTGATCAGGCCCCATTCGAACCGCGTCCGCAGCCGGTCCTCCAGGGTTTCCAGCCGCTTGGGCGGCCGGTCGGAGCTGACGACGATCTGCTTGTTCTGGTTGTGCAGCGTGTTGAAGGTGTGGAAGAACTCCTCCTGGGTGCCTTCCTTGCCCTCCAGGAACTGGATGTCGTCCACCAGCAGGATGTCGACATCGCGGTAGCGGCGCTGAAAAGCGACCTTGCGGTCGTCTCGCAGCGAGTTGATGAAGTCGTTCGTGAACTCTTCGGTCGAGACGTAGCGCACGCGCATGCCGGGGAACAGCCGCTGCGCGTAGTGCCCGACCGCGTGCAGCAGGTGCGTCTTGCCGAGCCCGGACTCGCCCCAGATGAACAGCGGGTTGTACGCGCGTGCCGGCGCCTCGGCCACGGCGACTGCGGCGGCGTGCGCGAAGCGGTTGGACGCGCCGATGACGAACGTGTCGAAGTTGTACTTCTCGTTCAGCTTCGTCTTCGAGGTCTGCGGCTGCGCCGGAGCGGTGTAGGGCTGGCCCGCGATCGGCTGCCCGGCGAACCGGGGCCAGATCTCGTTGGCGGTCGCCAGCGCTTCGCCCTCTTCGTCGACTTCTTCGTCCGGGTCCTCGAGGTCGTCCAGGCCGGGGTGGACCGGGTGCAGCGGCTGCTGAGGAGGCGGTGGCGGCGGCGGGTCGACCCGTGCCGGCGGAAGCCCGGCCGCTTCGACCTGCGGCCGGCGAGGCGGCGGCTTCGGCTTCGGGCGCTCTGGGCGCACGTGGTCGGCCTGGCCGTTCTCCAGGTGCGGGCTCGGCTGCGGCGCCGGCTCCGGCCGAGGAACGTCGTTTTCCACCCGGGCGGGTGACGCCGCATAGCGGGGGGCGGGCGCGACCGGTTCGGTGCTGTCGACCTTCACCGCGAGCGACACCGGGCGGCCGAGCCGCCGCGACAGCGCTTCGGTGATCGAGGTGCGCAGCGCGCGTTCGATGGCTTCCTTCGCGAAATCGCTCGGCGCGGCGAGCAGCGCGGTGCCGTCGAGGAGACCGATCGGGCGGGTCACCCGCATCCAGGCTCGTTGCTGCGGGGAGAGGGTGCCGTCGGACAGCTCCCGCACCACCTGCTCCCAGATGACGCCCAGATTGTGCTGGTGCTCCGACACCGGTCTGACTCCCCTCCCCTCGTCGGCGCGCACGCCTCGGACCCACCCCCGAGCACGTCCTGGAAGCTCGCCTCGAGCACGCGGTCCGGACTCACCCGCGCGACGGCACAGCGATATCCACAAAGTTGTCCACAGCTGTGCACTAATGTACGGCCGTCCGCAGCCACGCGACCTGCGGGCTCGGCGTACTCCCCGGGCGCCTCCACACCCCCCGACGTCGGCGAGGCCTCATCGGTCCTGCCCGGAGGTCGAGAGAGGCACGCTAACAAGCCCTGCTCGATGCCACAAGACGTGGTGCTGCGCAAGCATTTCACGGTGTACGGCGTGTTGCCATTCGGTGCCGCGCCGTGCCGGGAGGCAGTCTCGCGGGTCGGTCGCCGAGGGTGGCGGAGGGGCGCCTGCGGCGTTCACGACCGGGGTGCGTACCCTCGTAAGGTCTCCCGTATGCGACGGGTGCGTTTCGCGTGCCTACGTATGTCGTCGCTCGTCGTGACGAGGCCACCCGGTGGTAGGAGACAGCACGAACTTCCGTGCGACCCGCACGACACGCCGGGCGCCGGGGAATCCGCCGTCGCCCGACGGCCGAGACACAGGAGAAGCAGTGAGCAAGGGCAAGCGCACCTTCCAGCCGAACAACCGTCGTCGCGCGAAGACCCACGGTTTCCGCCTGCGCATGCGGACCCGTGCGGGCCGGGCGATCCTCGCGGCGCGCCGTCGCAAGGGCCGCGCCGAGCTGTCCGCCTGATCCGGCTCCGCCGAACCGCGTCGTGCTGCCCGCTGGCGCACGTCTGCGGCGGAGCGAGGACTTCCGGGTCGTCCTCCGCCGGGGGTCCCGGGCCGGCAGGCGCCGCCTCGTCGTCCATGCGTTGACCACGGACCCGTCCGTGGCCGCCTCGTTCGCGGCCAGGGCGGGTTTTGTGGTGAGCAAGGCCGTCGGGAACTCGGTGGTGCGCCACCGGGTGACCCGGCGGTTGCGGCACCTGGTTTCCGCGCGTCTCGGAACACTGCCCGCGGGCACTTCGTTGGTGGTACGGGCACTGCCTCCGGCCGCGTCCGCGTCGAGCGCTGAGCTCGGCGCGGATCTCGACGCCGCGCTGCGCCGGCTCGGCCTCCGGCCGTCCGGCCGTCCGGCCGGGGCCGATGCTCCCCGGCAGCCGCGTCAGCAGGGCGCGGCACCCGACCACGGATCAGCGGTGTAAACGGCCATGGACGCCACCTCCGAACACAGCACCACCGAAGTACCCGAGGACGAGTCGCCGCCCCGGCCGGGACCGGTCGCGTGGGTGCTGCTCCTCCCCGTGCGGTTCTACCGCAAGGCGATTTCGCCCTTTCTTCCTCCGGCCTGCCGGTTCTACCCGAGCTGCAGCGCGTACGCAGTCGAAGCCCTGACCCGCCACGGCGCGGCCAAAGGCTCCTACCTCGCGCTGCGCCGGCTGCTTCGCTGCGGCCCGTGGACCCCGCCCGGCCGCGACCCGGTGCCCGAGAAGTTCTCGTGGCGACACCGCACGCCTGAAACACCGATCGAGGAGTAGCTCAGTGCTCGATTTCATCTACTACCCCGTGTCCTTCATCTTGTGGTGTTGGCACAAGGTCTTCGGGTTCGTCTTCGGGGAAGCGACCGCGATCTCGTGGATCCTCGGCATCATCTTCCTGACGTTCACCGTCCGCGGCATCATGTTCAAGCCGTTCGTGAACCAGGTCCGGTCGATGAAGAAGATGCAAGACTTCGCGCCGGAAATGAAGAAGATCCAGAAGAAGTACGCGAACGACCGGCAGCGCCAGGCGCAGGAGATGCAGAAGCTCCAGCGCGAGCACGGCGTCAACCCGCTCGGCAGCTGCCTTCCGATGATCCTTCAGATCCCGGTCTTCATCGGCCTGAACCACGTGCTGCGCGCGTTCACCATGCCGCCGCCCGGCGGCGGGGACAAGACCGAGAACTACTTCTTCAACGCGCAGGACGTGCACTCCTACGTCAGCGCGAAGCTCTTCGGCGTCAACATGGGCGAGGCGGTCAACAACGGCGTCGGCGCCGTCGCGGGCCACGTCGCGAACGGCGGCTGGCACTGGGAGGTCCTCCCGGTCGCGCTGCCGCTGATGATCATCGCCTCGATCGCCACGCACCTCACCGCGCGGCACTCGGTCTCCCGGCAGAACGCGTCGGCCGCGGGCACCCCGCAGACCGCGATCATGAACAAGCTCACCATGTACGTCTTCCCGCTCGGTGTGCTCGTGTTCGGTGCCTTCTTCCCGCTCGGCCTGCTCTTCTACTGGCTGGCGAACAACGGCTGGACGCTCATGCAGCAGCGCCTCGTCTACACGAAGATCGACAAGGAAGAGGCGGCCCGCAAGGCGGAGGCGGCCGAGAAGCGCGCGTCGCTCGGCCCGAAGCCGGGCCAGAAGCCGACCGCGCCGAAGGTCGGGCAGAAGCCGGTGCAGCAGAAGAAGAACCAGCAGCAGGGCCAGCAGGGCAAGGTGACCAAGGCGGGTTCGGCGCACGGCTTCGCGCAGACCTCGTCCTCCGGCGGCAAGTCCGGCGGCGTCGCTTCCACGGAGAAGAAGGCGGCCGAACCGGCGGAGAGCGCGCCCGAGCAGACGTCGAACCAGAACGGATCGAAGGAGAACGGCACCGGGGTGCCCGGACTCCTCAAGGACTCGAACAGGAAGTCGGGCCGGAAGCGTCGCTGACGCTTCGGGTTCGGAGAGGAGACTGAAGATGTCGGAGACGGTCGACACGATCGACGCCGATCAGGAAGAGACGAGCGCACCGGCCGAGCCGAAGGCAGGCGGTGACGATGCTCTCGTGCAAGAGGGCGACATCGCCGGCGACTACCTCGAGCGTCTGCTGGACCTGCTCGACTACGACGGCGACATCGACCTTGATGTCGAAGCGGGCCGCGCCATCGTCAGCATCGACGGCGGCGACGACTTGGAGAAGCTGGTCGGCCCCCGCGGCACGGTGCTCGAAGCGCTGCAGGAGCTGACCCGCCTCGCGGTCCAGCAGGAGACCGGCTCGCGCAGCCGGCTGATGCTGGACATCGCGGGCTGGCGCGCGGACCGCCGCGAGGAGCTCCGCGAACTCGGCCGGTCCACCGCCGAGTCGGTGCTGTCGAGCGGCGAGCGGGTTCGCCTGCAGCCGATGAGCCCGTTCGAACGCAAGGTCGTCCACGACGCGGTCGCGACGGTCAAGGGCGTCACGAGCGAGAGCGAGGGCGAAGACCCGAAGCGCCGCGTGGTGATCTTCCCCGAGGACTGAGCCCCTCGGACGCGTTGCGCGTTGCGCGTCTCGCGTCTCGCGTTGAGTACTGAGCCGAAGCGGCCCACTGGAGTTAATCCCGTGGGCCGCTTCTTTTGTGTCCGCTCTTCTTACGCGTACCGGTGGCGGGTCACGGAACCGCGCTGACTGTCGCGATCTCGGATGCTTCACGTACCCGGCCCCGCTATGCGGACCCGCCGCCCGGCGTTAGCTTCTTCCCGAGCCGAGCCGAGCCGAGCCGAGCCGAGCCGAGCCGAGCCGAGCCGAGCCGAGCCGAGCCGAGCCGAGCCGAGCCGAGCCGAGCCGGGCTGATGGCGGCGGGGCTGTCGAAGACCGCGAACAGCGAGGTCGGCCCGGCGCCG
>NZ_JACGZW010000008.1 GCF_014145675.1 Amycolatopsis dendrobii | reverse complement strand
TTTCACCTCCGGGCTGACCGGCTCTCCGCCGCCCGGACCGACGCCGTCGCCGAGGCCGCCGGGTCCGCCGCTCGCTCCGGGGGGCGGAGCCCACTTGGCCGAGTGGAGCGGTGGCGTGTCGCCGTGTGCGTCGGGGTTGCCGATGCCGTCCGGCGGCGGGCTGATCCACGGTTTCTTGATGTTGCCGAGCAGCCCGGACGAATCAGGCCGTTCGGCGGCTGGTGTGTTCAGGCCGCTGCCGCCGCCCATGCCGCCCGGCGGGACCATCGGCGGGGTTCCTCCGCCGGGGATCTGCTCGTGGTTGCCGACTGGATCCGGGATCTTCGGCAGATCGCTCTCGCCGAGGCCCTTGATCGCGCCGGGCCCGCCGACGCCGTCGCCGAGGCCGCCGGGCCCGCCGACACCGTCGCCGGTCCCGCCGCTCGCCCCGGGGGGCGGAGCCCACTTGGCCGAGCTGAGCGGAGGCGTGTCGCCGTGCGCGTCGGGGTTGCCGATGCCGTCGGGAGGCGGGCTGATCCACGGTTTCTTGATGTTGCCGAGCAGACCGGACGAATCAGGCCGTTCCGCGGACGGCGTGTTCAGCCCTCCGCCGCCGCCCATGCCGCCGGGCGGCATCATCGGGATGCCGCTGCCGCCCGGATTCTGGTTGCCCGGCGGGTTGCCGAGGCCCGGCGGCAGGTGCGCCGGGTTGAGCGCGTTGTTCGCCAGGTTGCCGCCGGAATCGCCCGGCGGAGGCGGGATCGACGCCGGATTCACGTGTCCGGATCCGCCCGAGCTTCCCGGCGGTGCCGGAAGCGAAGGCGGGTTGACGTGCCCGCCGAGGTTGTTGCCCGAAGCCCCGGGCGGAGGCGGGATCGACGGCGACTTGAGGTTGTTCCCTCCCGGAGAATCGCCCGGAGGCGGCGGAACAGCCGGAGGCTTCACCGACGGCGGCTTCACGTTGTTCCCGCCGGCCCCGTTGGGCGGCGGCGGAATGGCGGCAGCGTTCACCGGCGGCGGCGTGCCGTTGCCCCCGGGACCGTTCAGGTCGCCGGGCGGAGGCGGCACGGCAGCGTTCTTCAGCGGCGGCGGCACATCATTCCCGCCAGGACCCTTGACGTCGCCCGGCGGAGGCGAAACGAGAGCGTTCTTCAGCGGCGGCGGCACATCGCTCCCGCCAGGACCGTTCACGCCGTTCGGCGGCGGGGGAATCGCGGCCTTGTTCACCGGCGGCGGAGCGCCGTTGCCACCGCCCGGAGGCGGGGACACGGGCGGCGGTTTCGGGGCAGGCGGCGGCTGCGTCGCCGGAGGCGGCGGCGGAGAAGCCGGCGGTGGCGGGGGAGCGGTCACCGGAGGCGGAGGTGGCGGCGGCGTGGGCGGGGGCGGAGGAGCCGGCGGCGGCGGGGGAGGCTTGGGCGTGTTGCCGTCACCACCGCCAGGAGTCGGGGGCGGGGTCGTCTTGCCCGCGTTGACGTGCACGGTGTTGTACTTCTGCGCGAGCTGGCCGCCGACCTTGCGCATGTCGTTGGTCATCATCTCGACGGCCTCGGGGAACTGCGAGATGTACGCGCGCCCGTCGCTGAGGTGGTACTTGCTGCCCTGGGCGAGGACCTGGCTGGCGTAATAGCTGTCGATGTAGCGGATCGTGTCCTGCGCCCACTTGAGATAGGCCGCGGAATTGACGAGGTTCGTCGGCACGTTGTTCGACCCGCCGCCGTCGCCGATCCGGTCCGCCAGATCGGAGAACTTGTTGCCCAGCGCCGTCATCATGTCTTTGAACTTCGTCGCGGCGTCGCCCTTCCACGGACCGTCGGGTCCGGCGAGGGCGGCGGTCTGGTCCTGAATGGACTGAGCGACCATCGCGAGGTTCTGCTGCGTCTCCTGAAACACCCCGGCCGCGTCCTGAAGCGACTGCCAGTTGACGTTGCCGTAGGCCTTGTCCCGGTTGTCCTGGCCGCCCGACAGCGAACCGCCGCCGAGGATCGCCGCTTCGATCTGCTTCCACGTCAGGCCGTCGAAATCCTTCGACGGGTCACCAGTGGTGTTCTGGTTGCCGGTCTGCGTGGTGTCCGGCCAGACCCCGTTGTCGTCCGAGGTGAACCCGTGGGTGTTGTTGTCGTCCGCCATCTTCCCTCGATCGCTTCGAACCTGAGAGACCCGGGACAGAACCCGGAAAGACCGCCGCCCGTCCGGTCAGGTTTTCTGACCGGCGCCGGTGATGTGCCCGCTGACGGTGTTGAAGTACTGGTTGTAGTCGTCGGCGGACATCTTGTTGACCTCGTCGGCGTTGTCGTACGCCTTCGAGGCCTTGTTCACCGCGTCCGCCACCTCGTCGAGCGCCTTGCAGAGGTCGTGGATCGCGGTGCGGGTGGTGTCCCGCAGCGCGTTCGTGCCCTGGATCGGCGTGAAGATCTTGCTCTGCGCCGTCAGGAACACGCCGGGCTTGAGCTGGATGCCGTCGAGCTTCGCCGGCAGATCCTTCAGCGGCCCGTCCGCGAGCGCCTGCATGTTCTTCGCGAACGTGCGCATCGCCTCGGTGTTGACCGCGGTGACGCCCTTGCCCGGATGCTCGGAACCGCCCGGCACCGGCGGCGGCTTGCCGACGTCGCCCGGCGGGATCCACTCGTTCTTCACGTCCGGCGGCGTCTGGTCGCCCGGACTGTGGAACTTGCCGTCGTCCGAGGTCTTCTGATGGTTGTTCGACGAATCGTTGTTCATCCCGTAATTCGTGTCACCTGGCGCGACCATGGCCGTTCACCCTCCTTTCTGCTCAGTTGCGGCAAGGCAACGGCGTCAGTTCGCGGCGAACCGCTTGGCGTTGTTGCCCTCGGTGTTCGAGGTGCCCTCGTTGATCTGGCCGAGGGTCTGCGCGGCGGCGTCGAGCGCCTGCGGCAGGGTGAGCGCCGCCTGGTGGCAGTAGTTGTAGGTCTCGTGGAACATGTCCGCCGCGACGCCGGTCCAGTTTTCGCGCTGGCCCTCGATGACGGCCTTCATCTGGTCCAGCAGCTCGGTGATCTGGTTGGACTGCTGCTTCGCCTGCCCGACGGTGTCCTGCATGGTGGCGAAGCTGATCTGGAACTGGCCCAAAGCCATGGGAATGTCCTTTCGTGGGGAGGAAGGGGATCAGAAGCCCTGCAGACCGCCGCCGCCGATGACCGCGGCGGCGTTGTTGGCGGTGGAGGTGTTGTCCGAGTCCCGGCTGTCGTACTCGCTCGCCGAGGTCTGCACGTTCTGCGCGAGCTCGTCCAGCTTCTGCACGATCTTGCGGACCGTCTGGTCGAACTGGCCCATGGCCTGGTTGAACACGTTCGCCGAGTCCGACCGCCAGGTGCCGAACAGCGTCTGCATGGTGCCGTCGACCTTCTGGTTCACCCCGGTGATGTTCTGCCCGGTGTCGCTGATCGTCTGCGCGCCCTTGCGCATGACGTTGGTATCGACGCGGGCGCCGTCCTGCGAAGCCATGCTTTCTCCTCTGGTCAGGTTCTCCGGATATGACGGACTGGCATGCCAGACCGCCGAGGTCGCCGCGGATGCCCTTCGTTCGGCCGATACGACAGAGCACGGGGGAGACTGCGGACTTACGGTAAGCGCCGGTCTACGGGTTGTCGCCGCGTTGTTCCCTTCTGAACACCAGTGCGCGGACGGCGGGGCAAGGGGCTCCTCCACCTGGGGGGCGCTGGGCAGCGGCAACGCTTTCCGCCGGACCCGGTTACGCACGACTGCCCGTTCAGGCACCGCTGGTGCCCGGATTCGCGGTTCGCGCTCATGCGAGCGGAAGTCGGGAGTGGACTTGCGCGGTCCGTTGTGGACAGACAGCTGTCCGTGCGGGGAGCCCCGAGGGACGCAGAGTTCCCCGCACGGACTCGGCTCAGTGCTTGAGCGTGAAGGCGAAGTCGCCGGAGAGCTTGCCGCTGAGCCGGACCCCCGACACGACCTTCCCCTCGGCGAGCAGCCGCTCGACCTCAGCCCGCGAGAGGCCGCAGCCCTCGGCGATCAGCCGCACCGGGCGGACCGGGATCCGGGCCGCGAAGCCGACCGAGACGTCGATCGAGTCCTGGTCCAAGTGGTCCGGACCACCGGTGTCGAGCCGCCAGGCGCCGTCCCAGTCGAGCGCGACGCGGTTGCGCCGGCGCAGGACGGGGTCCTGGAGCAATTCCGCTGCGAGGCCGGGATCGTTGTGGTGCAAGCGGTCCAGCAGAACGGGGCTGACCGAGCGCACCCTCGCCCGTTCGAACACGGTGAGTTTCGCCGTTTGCCCGCAGCCCGTGCAGAGCACGAGGAGCCAGGCGTCGATGAGCTTGTGGTTGGCGTTGACCCGGAACTTGCCGTCCGCCCGGAAACGCCCGGACGGGCACGCATGGCAGCGCCGCCGGACGAGCGGCAGGCAAGTGGGCAGGACTGTCCAGTGATAGAGCACAGGAGTACACCGATCCAGTGAGAATTCCGCAGCACGAAGAAGCGCGACGCTCAAGCGCGGCGCGCGACGAGATCAGAGCTTGGGATGCCTCACGCGATGTACAACGGCACGTCCTTGCCTGGCTGACAACGGCCGGGCGACAGTAGCCGCGGACGCGGGCGCGGTTCCACCGGTTTTCCGGCCGGGCGCCGCCGGCTAGGCGTTGAGGTAGGCGAGTACGGCCCGCACGCGCCGGTGGTCGCCGGTGCCCGCGGCGAGCCCGAGCCGGGCGAAGATGTTGCCCACGTGCTTGTTCACCGACGTTTCCGCGATGAACAGCTTCCCGGCGATCGCGCCGTTGCCGTAGCCCTCGGCCATCAGCGCGAGCACCTCGCGTTCGCGGGGGCTGAGCACGTCGAGCGCGTTCGCGGCGAGCCGGCGCGCCATCAGCTGCGAGATGACCTCGGGGTCCATTGCGGTGCCGCCCGCGGCGACCCGGTCCATCGCCTCGCGGAATTCCTCGATCCGCCCGACCCGGTCCTTCAGCAGGTACCCGACCCCGGAAGCGCCGTTGGCGAGCAGTTCGGCGGCGTAGGCGTGCTCGACGTACTGCGACAGCATCAGCACCGGCAGGCCGGGGATTTCCTCCCGGGCCGCCGCGGCCGCGCGGAGCCCCTCGTCGGTGAAGCCGGGCGGCAGCCGGACGTCCAGCACGGCGATGTCGGGCCGGTGCTCCAGCAGGGCGGGCAGCACGTCCGGCCCGCGTTCCAGCACGGCGCACACCTCGTGGCCGACCGTGGAGAGCATCAACGACAGGCCTTCTCGGATGAAGGCGTTGTCGTCGGCGATCACGACGCGCACGGCAGCCCCGCTCGCAGCACCGTCGGGCCGCCTTCGGGGCTGTCCAGCGCGAAGTCGCCGTCGAACGCCGCGACCCGTCGCCGGATCCCGGCCAGCCCGGTGCCGAAGTTCTCGGCCGCGCCGCCCTTCCCGTTGTCCCGCACCGTGATCCCGATCCTTTCCCGGTCGAGCGCGAGCGTAATCCACGCCCGGTCGGCCCCGCTGTGCTTGGCGATGTTCGTCAGCGCCTCGGCGACCACGAAGTAGGCCGCCGCCTCCACCGCGGCCGGAGCCTGCCCCTCGCCCGAGACCTCGACCTCGACGGGGACAGCGCTGCTCGACGCGAGCGCTTGCACCGCACCGGCCAGACCGCGGTCGGTCAGCAGCGGGGGATAGATCCCGCGGACGATCGTGCGCAGCGCCGCCAGCGAATGCTCGGTCAGCTCTTGGGCGTCGTCGACGAGGCTGAGCGCGTTGTCCGGCTGATTCCGCAGTGCGTGCTTGATCAGCCCGAGCCGGAGCGAGATCGCGACGAGCCCGGCCTGGGTGCCGTCGTGCAGGTCCCGTTCGATCCGGCGCAGTTCGGCGCCGTGCGCTTCGAGAGCCTCGGCCCGGCTGACGGTCAGCTCTTCGATCCGGCGGGTCTGCCTGCTGCCGCGCGGCGGGCGCAGCAACGCCCGGGCGAGCATCGCGTGCCCGCGCGCCAGCAGCGGCACGAGGAGGACCAGCCCGGTCGCGTACCCCAGTCCGATGCCGGTCGCGCCGAACGCCTGGGCCCAGCTGGTGACCGGCTGGAAGGTGAGATGTGCCGCGGGCGGCAGGAAGGTCCACCAGATCGGCGCGGTGCCCCAGCAGAGCATGCCGGACAACAGGCTCAGGCCGACGAAACACAGCGGCGCGCCGGCCACCGTGTTGACCGTGAGGAATGCCAGGTCCTTCCAGACCGCACGGTCTTTGAGCACTCCGAGCGGCGAACCGGGCGCCGCGTACTTCTCCTCGACCGGCGTGCCGAGCAGCCGTCCGACCCGTTTCCGCTGCGCGCTGGCGAACCGGCGCAGCAGCGGGACGAGCAGGACCAGCAGCGGCAACCCGATGCCGAGGACGCTCAGCAGGAGACTGCCCGCGGTCAGCCAGAAGAGCAGCAGGCCGCCGAGTCCGACCGCGGCGCCGACCGCGAGGTACCGGAAGGAAACGCCGAACCCGGCGAGGTGGCCGCGGACGCTGAACCGGTTCGCGCGCGCCGGCTCCATCCGACCCCCCTCGGAAGATTCGCAGGTGCAGTTTTCTGCACCTGGGATCTGCAGGATACGTGCTGTCCGGCGGGTTCCCGGATCCGTAGCGTCCGGGAAAAGCACGATCACCGCACCCGGAGGACGAAGTGGCACGCGAGAAACGGCAACGCCCGGCACCGGTCGAGACCGGAACGCCGCCGGACGACGTGGTGTCGCTGCGGTCGGTGCGCAAGACCTACGGGTCCGGCGCGGGCGAGGTGACCGCGCTGCGCGACCTGACCGTCCGGTTCGGCCGAGGGTCGTTCACCGCGGTGATGGGCCCGTCCGGCGCGGGCAAGAGCACCTTCCTGCACTGCGCCGCCGGGCTCGACCGGCCGACCGGCGGCACGGTGCTGCTCGGCGGCACGGACCTGGCCGGCCTGGACGAGACCGGGCTGACCGTGCTCCGCCGCGAGCGGGTCGGGTTCGTCTTCCAGTCCTACAACCTGCTGGCCTCGCTGACCGTCGCGGACAACATCTCGCTTCCGATGCGGATGGCCGGGCTGGCTCCCGGCCAGTCCTGGCTGGACGAGGTCGTGCGGCGCGTCGGGCTGACCGGGCGGCTGGACCGGCGCCCGGCCCAGCTGTCCGGCGGCCAGCAGCAGCGGGTGGCGATCGCCCGCGCGCTCGCGCCGCGGCCCGAGGTGGTGTTCGCCGACGAGCCGACCGGCGCGCTCGACACCCGGACCGGCCGCCAGGTGCTCGAACTGCTGCGGCAGCTCGTGGACGAGACCGGTCAGACGGTGGTGATGGTGACGCACGATCCGGTGGCCGCCTCGTACGCGCACCGGGTGGTTTTCCTTGCTGACGGCGTGCTCGCGGACGAGATGTCCGAGCCTGCCCCGGATCGCGTGGCCGAGCGGATGACGACGCTCGGGGAGTGGTGAGCGATGTTCGAACTGGCGGTCAAAACGCTGCGCGGGCGCGCTTCCGGTTTCGCCGGCGCGTTCGTCGCTCTGCTCGGCGCGGCCACGCTGGTCACCGCGTTCGGCATTCTCCTGCAGTCCGGCGCGGAAACCGGGGTGGCGCCGCAGCGGTACGCCGGGGTCCCGGTGGTCGCCGGCGGCGCGAAATCGTTCGAGGTGCGGGAAAACGGCAAGACGAAGTCCAAGCCGCTCAAGGAACCGGCGCCGCTGAGCCGCGAGACGGTGCGGAAGATCGCCGGGACCGACGGCGTCGGGTCGGTGGTGCCGGACGTGAGTTTCCCCGCGGTGCTGGGCGATATGGCTGCGGCCGGGCATCCGTGGTCGAGTGCCCGGCTGGGTCCGTTCGATCTCGTCGCGGGCCGCGAACCGCAGCGGCCGGGCGAGGTGGTGCTGGACGCCGGGCCGGGCTGGGAAGCCGGGGCCGCGGTCCGGATCCAGACGACCGAAGCCGCCGCCGAATACCGGGTCGTGGGCGTGGCGAAACTGTCCGAGGCGGACGGAGACCTCCGCGCTCCTGTCGCGTTTTTCGCCGACGCGGAAGCGGAAAGCCTCGCCGGGCGCGGAGACCGGGTGGACGCCGTCGGCGTGTTTCCCCGGCCGGGCGTCGATCCCGGCGACCTTGCCGACCGGCTGACCGCCGCGCTGGGCTCCGAAGCGGAGGTGACCACCGGAGACGACCGGAGCCGCATCGAAAACCCCGACGTCGCCTCAGCGAGCAGCACGCTGCGGGAGATCGCGGGTTCGCTCGGCGGCACCGTGCTGCTGATCGCGATCCTCGTCGTGGCAAGCACTCTCGCGCTGAGCGTCCACCAGCGCCGCCGCGAACTGGCTGTGCTGCGTGCGATCGCGGCGACCCCGCGCCAGATCTGGAAAATGCTCGCCGCGGAAGCGCTGGTGCTGTCGGTCGTGGCGTCGGCGATCGGGTGTCTGCCCGGCATTCTCGCCGCGCAGCTGTTGCGTGGCGCGCTAGTCCTGATCGGCGTCGTACCGGAGGATTTCTCTTTCTCCGTAGGAATTCTGCCGATGCTGGTCGCCGTGCTCGCCGGGGTGGCGACGGCGCAGATCGCGACCTTCGCCGTGGCATGGAAAGCCTCGTCCGTGCGACCGGTCGAGGCGTTGAGCGACGCCGCCGTCGAACAGCCGGGGATCAGCGGCGGACGGCGGACGCTCGGGGTGCTGTTGCTGCTTCTCGGCTTCGCCGCGTCGCTGCTCCCGGTGTTCTTCTCCGGTGTTTTCGCCGTGGCGGGCGCGGGCAGCGGCGGGCTGGTGATGATCGTCGCGGTCCTGCTGCTGGCTCCGCCGATAGCGGCGTTCGCGACACGGCTGCTGGCGAAGCCGATCACCCGGCGGTTCAAGGAATACGGCTGCCTCGCCGCCGCCAACACGCGTGCGAACGCGCACCGGTTGGCCGCGGGGATCGGACCGCTGGTGCTGGCGATCGGGTTCGCCTGCGTGCAGCTGTTCATCCCCACGACCCTCGCCGCCGCGGCCGCCGACCAGGCCGACGAGGGAATCATCGCGCAGTACACGCTCACCGGCGCGGCGGGCGGGCTCCCGGACGATGCGGTCCGGGACGCCGCCGCACTGCCCGGTGCGGAGGCCGCGACCGGCGTCACGCGGGTGCCGGTGTTCGCCTCGACGAAGGTGCTCGATTCACCGGAGATCTTCGACTTCCCCGCCCAGGGCATCACCGTCGACAACGCGGCCAAGACGATGGATCTTGCTGTCTCGTCAGGAAATCTCGCCGATCTCGCCCCGGGAAAGGTCGCCTTGAGCGCCAGCGCGGCGAGCACTCTCGGCGTCAAAGTCGGCGACCGGATCAAGCTGAACCTCCCGGACGGCTTCGCGGCGGCCCCGGCCGTCGTCGCCGTCTACCAGCGGGGCAGCGGATTCGGCGACGTCACCCTGGCGCACGAGGACGTGTTCGCGCACAGCTCCCGGCAGCTGGACCAGCAGATCCTGGTGCGGGCCCGCCCGGGGACGGATCTGGCGAGCCTGTCCGCGAAATATCCGGGATTGACCGTGTCCGCCAAGGCAGGCCTGTCCGATGAACAACGCAACGCGGCGACCGCTTCGGCGCTGAGCAGCGCGTTGCCGCTGGTGCTGGTGTTCGCCTACATCGCGCTGGCGGTGGCGAACACGCTGGTGATGACCACGCTGGCCCGGACCCGCGAGTTCGCGCTGCTGCGCCTGGTCGGGATGACGCGGGACCAGGTGCTGAAGGTGCTGCGGATCGAGGCGCTGACGGTGGTGCTGATCGCGGTGGCGGCGGGTTCGGCGGTGCCGCTGATCCCGCTGGCCACGGTCAGTCTCGGCCTCACCGGATCGCCGGTCCCGAGCATCCCGCCGCTGCTGTACCTCGGGATCGTCGCCGCGACCGCGCTGGTCGGAGCCGCTTCGGTGCTCGTGCCCGCGAAGTTCGCCCTGCGCGCGCGGCCGGCGGACGCGATCGGGACGCGCGAGTAGCCCGGCGTCAGTCCGGCTCCGGCGCGCTCGTGTACTCGACATCCAGCGGGCTGGCGAGCACCACCCGGGTCGGCGGGGTGCGTTCCTCCCGGGTGAAATGGGCCGGGGTGTTCGTGACGGTCAGATCGGCGGTCAGGCGCGCGTAGCCCGCCACCCAGCCCGGCCAGTCCGGGCGGTGTCCAGGTCGCCGAGCAGGAAGCACAGCGCCTGCGAGAAGGACTTCCCGGTCAGCTGGTCGAGGAAATCCGCTGTCCCGCGCTGGGGGAGATCGGCAGCCCGATCGTTCCGGCGGCCGCGGCCTTGCGCGCGCCGACCAGGTGTTCTGGCGAGCTGTGCAGGAGCAGCCGGGGCGCGTCGGCGTTCGCGGGCTCCCGCAAGACCAGCGCGGCGGACTGTTCGCCGTGGCTTCCGCCAGGCACGACGCGGTAGTTCAGCCGCGCCTCGAATCGCACCCATTGCCCGGGAGCCAGCCCGTCCTCGCTGTAGTACCGCGCATGGCGGCCGGAGGCCTCGAAGTCCCGCAGCGCCCGGTCGAGGCCGAGGTGACCGGTTGCGGCGGAAAGGTCCGCGCGGCTCTCGACGCCCGGGATCTTCCCGCCGAACCCCGTCACCCGCCGCCGGAGGCCTTGCGGGAGAGGGAACCGGCTCAGTGTGGCCTCCGAGACGTACACCAGCTCCCGCATGGGGATTCACCCCGGCGGGCCCGGAGGCGCCCGGTCGACGTCAGCCGACCGCCGCCAGTTCGCCCGGCTCTTGCGCCGCCGCCTGCCGGGCGTACCGGCGCGCCATCGCCGCGCACACGATCAGCTGAATCTGGTGGAACAGCATCAGCGGCAGCACGATCAGCCCGACCTCGGCGTGCCCGAACAGCACCGTCGCCATCGGCAGGCCGCTCGCCAGGCTCTTCTTCGAACCGCAGAACATGATCGTGATCCGGTCCGCGCGGGCGAATCCGAGCAGCCGCGCGCCGCCGCTGGTCGCGCCGAGCACCGCCGCCAGCAGCACGCAGCAGACCGCGACCAGCGCCAGCAGCGGGCCGATGTCCAGCTGGTGCCAGATGCCTTCGGTCATGCCCTCGCTGAACGCGGTGTAGACCACCAGCAGGATCGAACCGCGGTCGACGATCTTGAGCGGCGCGGAATGCCGCTGCACCCATCCGCCGATCCAGCGGCGCGCCAGCTGCCCGGCGACGAACGGCACCAGCAGCTGCAGCACGATGTCCAGCACCGCCGAACCGCTCACGCCGGGGCCGTCGGTGGCCAGCAGCAGCGCGACGAGCAGCGGCGTCAGGACGATGCCGAGCAGGTTGGACAGCGACGCGCTGCAGATCGCGGCCGCGACGTTGCCCTTCGCGATCGAGGTGAACGCGATCGACGACTGGACGGTCGAGGGCAGCAGGCACAGGAACAGCACGCCGGTGTACAGCGGCGAGGTCAGCAGGCCGGGGGACAGGAACGACGCGGCGAGCCCCAGCAGCGGGAAAAGCGCGAACGTGGCGCAGAGCACCGTGACGTGCAACCGCCAGTGCCGCATCCCCTCGACCGCTTCCTGACTGGAAAGCCTTGCGCCGTAAAGGAAGAACAGCAGCCCGACCGCGATCTTGGTCAGCGCGCCGAACCCGGTCGCGGCCGCGCCGGACGCGGGCAGCAGCGAGGCGATGCCTACGGTGACGAGGATCAGGGCGATGAACGGGTCGATCCGCAGCTTGGCGAGCGCAGCCGAGACGGGGCGGGAGAGCGAGGCGAGCACGGTGGTCATGGAACTCCTTTCCCGCTCATTCTCTCGTCGCCGACGGTCATTCGGAACCCCGATGACCGTACTGACTGTCATTGTGAAAGCCGATAAGATGTGACGCATGCTGGATCCGCGGTTGTGCCGTTCTTTTCTTGCTGTGGCGGAAACTCGCAGCTTCACGGCGGCAGCGAGGCGCTTGGGTGTGGGGCAGCCCACAATCAGCCAGCACATCCGGCGGCTCGAGTCCGAGGCGGGCGGGCTGCTGTTCGCCCGGGACACGCACGCGGTCGACCTGACCGCGCGCGGGCAGGCGATGCTCGGGTTCGCGCAGACCATTGTGGACACCGAGGACCGGGCGGCCCGGCACTTCCGCGGCGCACAGGTGCGCGGCCGGGTCCGCTTCGGGGTGTCCGAGGACTTCGCGCTCGGCGAGCTGCCGGAAATCCTGCGGCGGCTGCGGGAAAGCCATCCGCTGGCGGACGTCGAACTGCACGTGGAACTGTCCGATGTGCTCGCCCGCCGGATCGCCGACGGCCGCCTCGACCTGGTGCTCGGCAAACGCCGCCCGGGCGCGCCCGGCCCGGGACGGCTGCTGCGCCGCGAACCCCTGGTGTGGATCGGCTCGGCAGCGACGGACCTCGCGCCCGGCCAGCCCGTGCCGCTGGTGCAGTACCCGATGCCGTCGGTGACCCGGCAGCTGGCGGTGGAAACGCTGGAACGCGCCGGGCTGGAATGGCGAGCGGCCTGCCAGACCTCGAGCCTGACCGGCCTGCGCGCGGCGGCAGCCGCCGGACTCGGGATCACGGTGCACGCGCGGAGCTTGGTGCCGTCGGATCTCGTCGAGTTGCCTGCCGAACTCGGCCTTCCGGACCCCGGTGACGTCGATTTCATCCTGCTGTCCCGAGACGGCAGCGAGGGCCCGGTGGCGGCGCTGGCCGAGTTCGTGGTGGCGCGGATCGGGTCAGCGTCGCCGCTCGAGGGCTGAGCGCAGGCGGAGGAGTGCGCGGTGTTGCGCGACTCGCACCGCGCCGGGGGTGGAGCTGACCGCTTCGGCTGCTTCGTCGGCGGAGAGTCCGACTACTATGCGCAGCAACACGATCTCCCGCTGTCGCTCTGGCAGCAATTGCAGCAGCCGAGCCAGCTGCCGGTTCAGTTCCGCACGCAGCGCCCGTTCCTCCGGACCGTCAGCCAGATCCATTGCTTCCGGCAGTTCCGCCACCGCCTCGGTCCGGTTGCGTGCGTGCGCCCGATGCGCGTCAGCCACTTTGTGCTGCGCGATCCCGTAAACGAAAGCGAGAAACGGCCGCCCTTGATGCCGATAACCGGGGAGCGCGGTCAGCAGCGCCAGGCAGACTTCCTGCGCCACATCGTCCGCGGAGGAATATGCATCGGCGCCGCCTAACCGGGCCCGGCAGTAGCGCACGATCAGCGGCTGTACCGCGGCCAGCAGGTCCTGCGCCGCGTCCGGATCGCCTTCGACCGCGGCGCGCACCGGGCCGTCGAAGCCGAATCGGCCGGCCGGGACCCGCGGTGCGGCCAACGCGGTCGCCGCGGTTTTCACGCGGGTCAAGGCTTCTTCGACGTCGAGCGCCGAGCGCAGCGCGTTGACCAGTGCGGCCTCGGCTTCGCGCAGTTCGGTCATCAAGGCCTCCTCGCGCCCGGCCAGGCCGAGTCGCTGTTTCAGCCGTTCCCGTGCGTGCCGCAGATTCGAGCGGACTGTGGTGCCCGCCATGCCGAGCGCCGAAGCGATCGCGGCGGGCGAGAACCCGTCGAGCGACCAGGTCAGCACCGTGCGCTGGGTTTCCGGCAGCGTCGACAGCAGTTCGACCCCGCGCGCGTTCCGCTCCACGACCGAGGTCAGCCGGTCGCCCGGCGGGTCCGCGGTCGGGGCGCCGCCGTCGAACCACGTTTGCTCGGCGGCGAGCCGCACGGCGGTCAGCCGCACCGCCACGCGCGGGTCGCCCGGCGGCGGCCACGTCCCGGTTTCCTGGACGAAGGCCTCCACCGCCACCTCGCGCGCGGTGCCCGGCCCGAGCCCGCCCGCGCACAGGAACGCCACGAGACGAGGGAAATCGCTCCTGAAGAAGCCGTCGAACCCCGCCACGCGCACCCCCTCCCGAACCCGCACTTGTCGAACAGGTGCGGTGACGCGCCCGTGGGATGTAACGATCCGGTTACGGAACTGTGGTTAATCGCGGGACGGGCGGGTACCTGGGCCGGACGGGCAGTTCGCCCTCGGGCGCGACGGAAGGGGGAAACGGTGCGCGGAAAAGGAAAACCCGGACTCTCCGGACCCGGCGAGCGCCCGGCGCGGGGGCCGTAGCACGTCCGGCGGCAACCGCGTCCGCGATGTGAGCTGAATCGAAATTTCGCGCGCGGGCGGTGATCGGTGGTAACTTGGAAAGCCGGTCGTCCGCCGGGTCCTTCGCGGCCCGGGGCGGTTCGGCCGAAAAGCCCACCGAACATCCTCCGAAGGCATGGCGTGCCCGTGCGCGCGGAGAAGTCGGTTGACCACGGTTCGACAATGAGGACAGGAGGTGAAAAGCAACAATGGAACTCACGGCCACCAGCTGGCTCGCCCGAGCGGCGTGCCAGGACGAGGACCCGGAACTGTTCTTCCCGATTTCCGACATGGGTCCGGGGGCGCAGCAGGTCGCGAAGGCCAAGGCGGTCTGCGCGCGATGCCCGGTCCGCGCGGAATGCCTTTCCTATGCTCTCGACAACGGTCTCGGCAACGGGATCTTCGGGGGAACCACCGAGCTGGAGCGCCGGAAGCTGGTTCGATCCGGCTCCGCCGCCGCACGGCATCGAGTCGCCTGACCGCGAGCCGGTGACCATTTCCCGGCGGCGAGGGCGCTAGCAGTTTCCCCCACCACGACCGGCCGCAAAGCCCGGAACTCGGTGGTTGCGCCCGGGCGGCGATCGCAGACCGCGATCGCCGCCCGGGCGTTTTTTATTGCTGATCCGACCGGAAGCAGGCGGAACGGTCAGCTGCCGATCCCCCTGAGGCGACCGGTGTCCGCCGCGGCTGTAGTCGGATCGGCAATCATCGGCACGGTTTCTTCGAACGTTTCGGCGAGTCCGTACGGCGCCAATGCCGCCGTTTCGAACGCGGCCATCGCCGTCACCAGTCCGTTTCGGACGGTGAGCACGCAGACGCCGAATCCGCGATAAACCGATTCGCCGGGCCGGCGCAGATATCCGGCGACGGCGGGCTGCCGGTTCGCGCGCACCGGCACCATCCGGAAACTGCCCCGGTAGTACGGCGACTCCGGATCGAAACTCGGCCCGAGCGCGCCGAGAATCCGATCGCGACTGTCGAACCACAACGAATAGGGCGGCATCACCGCACGCGCGTCCTCGCTCAGCACAGCCGCCACAGCCTGCACGTCTGCCGATTCGTAGGCAGCGACGAACTTCCGCAGCAGCGCCGTTTCCTCGGCGGTCGTGCTGTCCGGGGCGGACCACTCGGCGCGCCGGGCGGGCAGCCGGGCGCGCAAGGTTTCGCGGCCCCGCTGCAGTGCGCTGTTCGCCGAGGCCACCGAAGTGCCCAGCAGTTCGGCAGTGTCCTTTGCGGACCAATCGAGCACGTCGCGCAGGATGAGCGCGGCGCGTTGCCGCGGCGGGAGCAACTGGATGGTGGCGAGGAAGGCCAGTTCGATGGTTTCCCGTTCGACGACCGCGGCGCCGGTGTCGTCCGGCGCCGCGGGGTCGAGCAGCAGATCGGGGAACGGGCCGAGCCACGGCACGTCCAGCGCGGAGATCTCGCCCGCCGGGTCGGCAGCCGGACCCAGTTCGTCCGGCAGCGCGCGCCGCGGCCGCCGGGCGAGCGCGTCGAGGCAGACGTTCGTGGCGATCCGGTACAGCCACGTCCGCACGCTCGCCCGTCCGGCGAAGCCGCGGCGCCCTTTCCAGGCCCGGAGAAACGCCTCCTGAGTGAGGTCCTCGGCCTCCTCGAACGAACCGCTCATCCGGTAGCAGTGCACGCGGATCTCGCGCCGGTGCTGTTCGAGCAGGGCACCGAACTCCTCGTCGCTGGTCACCCGGGCAACGGTAGCTCGTGAGCGCCGATGCCGGTGCTAACCGGCGTAAACACTCACGAGGCCGCTTCGTCCGCCAGCCGTTCCAGCCCGCTCTTCGTCTTGAGCGGCAAGTGCTTCAGGAACGCGACCGCGACCACCACGAGCAGCGCGATCGGCGCGCTGATCAAGAAGAGATCGCTGGTCGCGACTCCGTAAGCCTCGCGGACGACCGCCACGACCGGCGCGGGCAGCTGCGCCAGGTCGGGCACCTTCCCGCCGCTGCCGGACCCGCTCGACGCGGCGGGCCCGAGCCCGTCGGCGATGAGCGTGCCGACCCGGCTGGCCAGCACCGCGCCGAGCGCGCTCACGCCGATCGACCCGCCGAGGCTGCGGAAGAACGACAGCGTCGAGGTCGCCGCTCCGAGGTCGGCGGCGGGCACGTCGTTCTGCGTCACCAGCACCAGGTTCTGGTTGAGCATGCCCACGCCGACGCCGAGCACCAGCATGAACAGGCTCAGCTCCACCAGCGAGGTGTGCGCGTCGATCAGCCCGAGCAGGCCGAGCCCCGCCGCCATCAGCACCGAGCCGAGCAGCAGGAACGGCTTCCACTTGCCGGTGCGGCTGATCAGCTGGCCGGACACAGTGGACGAAACCAGCAGCCCGAAGATCATCGGCAGGCTCATCAGCCCGGCCGCCGTCGGCGATTTGCCGAGCGCCAGCTGGAAATACTGCGACAGGAACACGGTGCCGCCGAACATCGCGACGCCGACCAGGAAGCTCGCGACGGTCGCGAGCGTGACCGTCCGGTTGCGGAACAGCCTCAGCGGCACGACCGGCTCGCGCACCTTCGACTCGACCCACACCGCGAGCACCAGCACGAGCACGCCGGCGGGCACGAGCACCGCGGTCTGCCAGGAACCCCATTCGAAGGTCGAGCCGGCCAGCGACGACCACACCAGCAGCGTCGAAACGCCGAGCATGATCAGGAACGCGCCGAGATAGTCGACGTGCACCTCGCGGCGCAGGGTCGGCAGGTCCAGCGTGCGCTGCAGCAACAGGATCGCGGCGAGCGCGAACGGCACGCCGAGGAAGAAGCACCAGCGCCAGCCGAGCCACGAGGTGTCCACGAGCACGCCGCCGATCAGCGGACCGGCGACCGTGCCGACCGCGAAGACCGCGCCGAAGACGCCGGAGAACTTGCCCAGCTCGCGCGGCGAAACGATGGCCGCCATGATCACCTGGGCGAGCGCGGTGAGCCCGCCGCCGCCGATGCCCTGGGCGATCCGGCTGAGGATCAGCACGTCGATGTTCTGCGCGAACCCGGCCACCAGCGAGCCGACCACGAACAGCCCCAGCGAGAGCTGGATCAGCAGTTTCTTGTTGTACAGGTCGGAAAGCTTGCCCCAGAGCGGGACGGTCGCGGTCATCGCGAGCAGTTCGGTCGTGACGACCCAGGTGTAGGACGACTGGCTGCCGCCCAGTTCGGACACGATCCGCGGCAGGGCGTTCGCGACCACAGTGGAGGCGAGGATCGCGACGAAGATGCCCATCATCAGGCCGGACATCGCCTGCAGCACTTGCCGGCGGCTCATCGCCGGGGAAGGCGCGGGCGACTGCGCGGTGGACAGGGACATGAACAGTCCTTTCCGGACTCGAGAGGTCAGCGAGGGTCGGGCAGGCCGGCGGCGGCAGCGGCGGCGGCCTCGTCGAAGATTTCGAGCAGCGGCTGGGCGCCGTTGCCGGCGGCCCACCTGCTGAGCGAGGTGTTGAGCACTCCGCCCGCCACCGCCAGCAGCAGCGACGGGAACAGGTCCTGCTCCGCGTCGGTGCCCGAACGCCGGGCGATGGCCGCGATCATCGGATCGCGCGAGCCGGAGTTGAGCGTCGTCGCGCGGATGAGCAGCGACGGATCGCCGTGGATGATCCGCAACCGGGTCAGCCACTCGTCGCGGTCCCGCTCGATGTCGGCGAGTTCCTCCCGGACGGTCGCGATGAACGCGGGGAACGCGTCGATCCCTTCCGGCTGCGCGAGGAACCGGGCGATCGTCTGCTCGGCCCGTTCGGCGTGGTCGGCGTACGCGAGCAGCACGGCGTCCTCTTTGACCGCGAAGTAGTTGAAGAACGTGCGCGCGGACACGCCCGCTTCGGCGGCGATGTCGTCGACGGTGACCTGGTCCAGACCACGCTCGTCGATCAGCCGAAGGGCCGCGAGGGCGATCGTGCGGTGGGTTTCGAGCTTCTTGCGCTCGCGAAGGCCGGGAGGGGTCACCGGATCAGCGTAGCGTGATCTTGCAGAAGCTGCAAAGTTGCAGTTTGTGAATCAGGGCACCTCGGGCCTCCCCGGAGCGGGCTGGCAGACTCACCGACCGTGAGCGGAACGGTGCTGGTGCTAGGCGGACGCAGCGAGATCGGGACGGCGGTGGCCGTCCGGCTGGCGCGCGGAGGAGCGAAGCGGTTCGTGCTCGCCGCGAGGCCGGGCGCGGATCTCAAGGAGCAGGCCGCCGCTTTGCGCGAGGCGGGCGCGGAGACCGTCGCGACCGAGGACTTCGACGCCGACGACCTCTCCGCGCACCGCCCGCTGCTCGAGCGCGTCCTCAAGGAGCACGGCCCGCTCGAGACCGTCGTGCTGGCGTTCGGCATTCTCGGCGACCAAGCCCGCGCGGAGACCGACGCCGCGCACGCCACCGCGATCGTGCACACCGATTACGTCGCTCAGGTGTCGGTGCTCACTCACACGGCGGAATTGTTGCGTGCTCAGGGTTCCGGAAACGTGGTCGTCTTCTCGTCGGTCGCCGGGATACGCGTGCGGCGGGCGAATTACGTGTACGGCTCGGCGAAAGCGGGGCTCGACGGGTTCGCCTCGGGACTGTCCGACGCGCTGCACGGCACCGGCGTCCACCTCCTGCTCGTGCGTCCGGGCTTCGTGATCGGCCGGATGACCGAAGGCATGTCTCCCGCGCCGTTCTCCAGCACCGCCGATCAGGTGGCCGACGCGACGGCCGCCGCGTTGCGCCGCCGCCGGGAAGTCGTGTGGGTGCCGGGCGTGTTGCGCTTGGTGTTCGCGGCGATGCGGTTCGTGCCGCGCGCGGTGTGGCGGCGGATGCCGCGCTGAACTCCCTGTGCCCGAAGGGATACCGGCTGTCGCCGCGCGCTCGGCCGAACGGGCAGCATCACATCTTCGCGACAGGTTTCTCAGGCTATTCCCAGCTAACGCGGTGATCCTCGAACGAGGGGGTCGAAATCCGTCCCCGGGGAAGCGAGGAACCGGCCGTGCTGATCACGTCCCGGGGCCGCCGGATCGGCGGCCGTGCGGTGCTGGGGGTGGTGTCCACCCTGGTGCTGGGCGCCACCGGATTCGCGTGGTCGCAATGGCACCGGCTGGACACGAGCCTGGTCACCGCCGACGTCATCGCGCCCTCCGCTCAGGTTCCGGACACCCCGGCCGGAGAACCGCTCACCGTCGCGCAGAACATCCTGGTGGTAGGTCTCGATTCCCGCACCAAACCGGACGGGACGCCGCTGCCGCAGAACGTGCTCGACGCGCTCCACGCGGGCAGCGGGGACGACGGCGGCAACACCACCGACACGATGATCGTGGTGCACGTCCCGGTCGGCGGGGCGGCCGCCACCGCGATCTCGATCCCGCGGGATTCCTATGTGGACATTCCGGGGTACGGCAAGCACAAGATCAATTCGGCGTACAGCCGCGCGCGGGCCGATCAGCGGGGAAAGCTCGCACAGCAAGGAATGAGCGGTCCGGAGCTGGAGGTGGCCGCCGACGCGGCCGGGGCGAAGTCGGCGATCGCCGCGGTGCAGAAGCTCACCGGGCTCACCGTCAATCACTACGCCGCGGTCAATCTCTCCGGGTTCGCCGCGCTGAGCCAGGCGGTCGGCGGAGTGCAGGTGTGCCTGAACGCCCCGGTGCACGATTCCTTCTCCGGTGCGGATTTCCCCGCCGGAACGCAGACCGTCTCGGGTACCCAAGCGCTCGCCTTCGTCCGGCAGCGGCACGGCCTGCCGGGCGGCGACCTGGACCGGATCGCGCGGCAGCAGGCGTTCATGTCGGCGATGGCGAAAACCGTTCTCGGCTCCGGCACCTTCACCGATCCGGCGCGGCTTTCGTCCCTGGTGGACGCTTTGGCAGGTTCGGTCACGCTCGACCACGGCTGGAACCTGCTGAGCTTCGCCCAGCAACTGCACGGCCTCAGCTCGGGCGCGATCGCGTTCGGCACGATCCCGGTGCAGAGCCTGTCGCTGGCCACCCCGTCCGACGGCGACGCGGTGAAGGTGGATCCGGCGCAGGTGAGGGAGTTCGTGCAGGCGCAGATCAGCTCGCCGGACGTCTCGGCCTCCGGGGGAGCATCCGATTCGGACACTGTCCACCCGTCGTCGAGCGGCGGCCTGGTGCGGCCGATCGCGCAGACGACGACGCCGGCTCCTCCGGCGGGGACTCCGGCGCAGCCGAAGCTGACGACTGCCAGCGGCTGTGTGAACTAGGCCGTCGGCAGCGTGATGGTGAATGCCGCGCCGCCTTCGGGTGCTGGTCCGGCGGTGAGCGTTCCGCCCATTCGCGTCACCAGTCCGTGTGCCAGCGCCAGCCCGATGCCGGACCCGACCGGGCGGCTGTCGCGGTACCGGGCGTTGAGCACGCCGCGTTCGAACGCCACCGGGTAGTCCTCCGGCGCGAGCCCCGGCCCGCCGTCCCGGACCGACAGATGTGCGTGGCCGTCCGCGACCGCCAGCGCGAACACCATCGGCGCGCCCGCCGGCGTGACGCGCAGGGCGTTCTCCGCCAGCCCGTCCACGACCTGGTGCAGCCGCCGGGCGTCGGCGGTGACCAGGACGGTTCCCGGGGGAGACTGGACGGTCAGCGAGACGTCCGAGCGCGCACAGCGCAGGCGCCACACCTCCGCGCAGTCCCGGACCAGCGCGGCGAAGTCGAAAACGTCCAGGTCGAGCTGGAATTCGTCGGCGCCGAGGCGGGCGAGTTCCAGCAGATCCGACACGAGCCGTTCCAAGCGCTGGGCCTCGCGGTGGATCGTCTCGCCGGCGCGGCGGGCGTCCGGGCCCTCGGCGACTCCGTCGGCGATCGCCTCGGCGAAACCGGTCACCGCGGTCAGCGGGGTGCGAAGTTCGTGCGACACCGACAACAGGAACTCCCGTTGCCGGGATTCGCTGCGGGCCAGCGCGTCGGCGAGTTCGTTCAGCGAGCCGGCGACCTGCGCGACCTCGGCAGGGCCTTCGACCGGAACCCGCACGTCGCGGCGGCCGGCGCGGAGACTCCCCGCGGCGGCGGCCGCGCGGCGGAGCGGGCGGCCGAGCAACCGCCCGGAGACGTATCCGGCGACGGCGGCGACCAAGAGCCCGATGCCCAGTGCCAGAAGGATGTTGCGCAGCAACGCGTGCTGGGTCGATTCGGCGCTGCGCACCGGCTGCACGAGCGCGAACGCGGCTTCCGGGCCGACCGGGCGCACTTCCACGAGGTAGTCGACGTCGCCGATCGCGACCCGCGTCGAACGGTCCGTTCCGGACGTGAGCCCGGCCCGTTCCGCCGCGCGCACCGCGGTCGCCTGGCCGGAGTTCTGGCCGCTGACCCGGTGCACGACGACCTCGATGCCCTGCCCCCGCACGACCGCCGCGACCTTGCCGATCGCGAGCCGGTTGCCGATGCCGGTGCCGTCGAGCTGCCCGGCGACGACGTCGGCCTGGTCCCGCAGCGACTGCTGCAGCACCGAATCGGCGGTGCTGCGGACCAGCCGGGACGCGACGAGCCCGGCCACGAGCACCGCGATCCCGGCGACCGCCAGGCACACCACGGTGATCCGGAGCGCGAGCGTGGTTCTCATCCGGCGTCCGCCGCGTAGCCGATGCCCCGGACTGTCCGGATTGGACTGTCCTCGCCGAGTTTCGCCCGCAGCTGCGCGACATGCACGTCCACCGTGCGGGTCCCGGCCGCGGCGGCGTAGCCCCAGACCGCGCTGAGCAGCTGATCGCGCGACAGCACTTGGCCGGGGTGACGCAGCAGGTAGGCGAGCAGATCGAACTCGGTGGAGGTGAGCGCGACCTCCTCCTGGCCTGCCCAGGCGCGGCGCCCGGAGACGTCGACGCGCACGCCGCCGCAAGCCAGCGTCGTGGCCGGACTGCCGGACGCGCGCCGCAGCACAGTCCGTACGCGGGCGGCGAGTTCGCGCGGGCTGAACGGTTTGGTCAGGTAATCGTCCGCGCCGATTTCGAGACCCAGCAAGCGATCCAGCTCGTCGTCGCGGGCGGTCACGAACAGCACCGGCGTCCAGTCGCCCGCCGCGCGCAGTGCCCGGCAGATCTCGATCCCGTCCATTCCGGACAGTCCAATGTCGAGCACAACGGCCACCGGCCGCAGCCGGCGGACGGCCGCGAGCGCCTTCGCGCCGTCCGGCTCGACCTCCACCCCGAACCCGTCGCGCCGCAGGTACAGCGCAGCGAGTTCGGCGATCGCGGTCTCGTCCTCCACGACGAGGACGAGACCGCGGCCAGCTGACCCCATCCGGGCTCCCGTTCCTCCGGCCGGCTACGTCGGGGGAAACGGTACGCGCGTCACCGCTGCCCGTCGCCCGCCATGTCGGACTGGATCGAGTCCAGCGTGGACTGGATGCTGCTCAGATCGCCGTCCGGCGCCGCCCCCGACGACGGCGTCGAACCGTTGTCGCACGCCACGCAGCCGAGCCCGACGACGGCAGCCGCGGCGGCGATCGCGATCAGCCGTTTCACTTCGGCGCCTGGCAGTGCGCCGCGGCGAACGCGTCGAGCTGCTTCGTCGCGTTCGCCAGCTCCCCGATCCGGCCCTGCCGTTTGTCCGCCCGCTTCTGCAGCCGGTCGGCCTGCGCGGTGTGGCCCTTTGTGCGGGCGTCGTTCGCGCGCGCCTTGAGATTCGCGACCGACCCGGAGACCTCCGGTCCGCCGTTGATCCGGTTGGTCAGGTTCTGGGCCTGTTTGCGCAGTTTCGGCACCCAGGCCGTGCACATCTGCTGCACCTCCTGCGGGCTCAGAGTGACCGGAGCCGGGGCAGGCGCCTGCGTGTCGGCGCTGGCGATCGGCGCGGCCACGAGCAGTCCGGCCGCGATCCCGCAGCCGGCCAGTGCCAGCCGCCTCGTTCCTCGCATCGTTCTCGTCCTCCCGTGTCGGTGTTTCCGGAACCACCGTCGCGCGCGGGTGTACGAGGGGTGTGGGACGAATGTTCGGGTTCGGTAAAGCCCGCCGGCCCGGGGGGAGTGTTACTCTCTTGCGGAGAGCGAGGAGGCCGCCGTGCTCGGAAACCCGTACGACCGCGAATGCCCGACGCGCCAGCTGCTCGACCGGATCGGCGACCAGTGGACGGTGCTGATCGTCGGCGCACTGACCGACGGCCCGCTGCGGTTCACCGAGATCGGCAAGCGGGTCGACGGGATCTCGCAGAAAGTCCTGACGCAGACCCTGCGCAGCCTCGTCCGCGACGGCATCCTCATCCGCACCGCGTACCCGGTGATCCCGCCCAAGGTCGAGTACGAACTGACCCAGCTGGGCCGCAACCTCGCCGAACCGCTGGACCTGCTGGACCGGTGGGCGCGCCAGAACATGGACCAGGTGACGGCGGCGCGAGCGGCTTACGACGCGGAGAACGCCGCCACTGCTTCTTGAGCGGCGATGCCGCGGTTCTCACCGGCGTTAACACTCACGAGGGCTGCCGCAGCAGGTTCGTCAACGTATGCGCCTCCTTGAGCAGCAGCGCCCCCAGCTCGCCCCGCCGCTCCGCCCGGAACCGCGACTCCACCCCGGTCAACGTCAACGCCCACGCGGGCTCTCCGGCGGGCGTGAACACCGCCGCCGCCATTCCCCAGCTGCCCTCGACCACCAGCCCGGGATTGGTCGAATACCCGTCCTCGCGCGTCCGCGCGACCCGGGCCCGCACGTCCTCCGCCCGGTGCGCCGGACCCCACTCGGCCGTCAGGTCCACTGTGGACAGATAGTCCTCGACCTCCCGGTCCGGCAGCATCGACAGCACCACCAGCCCCGCCGACACCACGCCCAGCGGGAACCGGGCGCCCTCGTACAGCACGAACGACCGGATCGGAAAATCGCCGTCCTCGCGCAGCAGGCAGACCGTCTCGTTGCCTCGCCGGGCGGAGAAGAACGCGCTTTCCCCGGTCGCCGCGGCCAGCCGGTGGACGCTCGCGCGCGCCTGCTGCGTCACGTCGTAGCGCGGGGCGGCCGCCTCGCCCAGCAGGTACAGCTCCGGGCCCAGGTACCAGCGGCCGGATTGCCGGTCGCGGTCGACGTAGCCCTCGGCGGCCAGCGACGCGAGCAGCCGGTGCACCGTCGGCCGGGCCAGGCCGCACTGGCGCGCCAGCTGCGAGGTCGACGCTCCGTCGCGATAGGCGGACAATGCGCGCAGGACCGCGGACACCCGTCCGACGACGTGGTCAGGAGGCGAGGCAGGCACGGGACGAGGGTACGTCCGCTCAGTGGACGCATCGGGCGCGGGTGTTCGGTGCGCGAGAGGTTTGCCGGGGATCCCGGCGTGTCGGTTGACCCGTTTCCCCTGCGCTGGGTTGTATGCGGGGACTGACCACTCACCGAACGAAGTGGAGAGGATGCCGTGCCGACGAAGTACCGCAGCGCCGCGGAGGCCCTCGACGGGCTGCTCGAGGACGGGCTGACGATCGCGGTCGGGGGCTTCGGCCTCACCGGGAACCCGAACGACCTCATCGAGGCGGTCCGGGACTCGGGCGTGCGCGATCTGACGATCGTCTCGAACAACATGGGAGTCGACGGGGCCGGACTCGGCATTCTGCTCGAGAACCAGCAGGTGCGCCGGGTGATCGCGTCGTACGTGGGCGAGAACAAGCTGTTCGCGCAGCAGTACCTCGACGGGACCGTCGAGGTCGAGTTCACCCCGCAGGGGACGCTCGCCGAGCGGATGCGGGCAGGCGGCGCGGGGATCCCGGCGTTCTACACCAAGTCCGGCGTCGGCACGCCGATCGCCGAGGGCAAGCCGCACGCCGAGTTCGACGGGGTCACCTACGTGCAGGAGCGCGGGATCGTCGCCGACCTCGCCCTGGTGCACGCCTACGTCGCGGACCCGGCCGGGAACCTGATCTACCGGTACGCCTCGCGGAACTTCAACCCGCTCGTCGCGACCTGCGGCAAGGTGACCGTCGCCGAGGCCGAGCAGGTGTCGGACGAGTACCTCGATCCGGAGCGGATCACCACGCCGGGGATTTACGTGCAGCGGCTGATCCAGGCCGCCGCGCGGGAAAAGCAGATCGAAAAGCGGACCGTGCGCGTGCGTGAGGAGGCGTCGGCGTGAGCTGGACTCGGGACGATATGGCCACGATCGGGGCCCGCGAGCTGCGGGACGGCGATTACGTGAATCTCGGGATCGGGATTCCCACGCAGGTGGCCAACCACATTCCGGACGGTGTGCAGGTGACCTTGCACAGCGAGAACGGGATTCTGGGGCTGGGGCCGTTTCCCTGGGAAGGGGAGGAAGACCCGGACCTGGTGAACGCCGGCAAGCAGACGGTGACGCTGCAGCCCGGGGCCAGTCTGTTCGATTCCGCGGAGTCGTTCGCGATGATTCGCGGCGGGCACATCGATCTGGCGTTGCTCGGGGCGCTGCAGGTGGGGGCCAACGGGGATCTGGCCAACTGGACCGTGCCGGGAGCGCTGGTCAAGGGGATGGGCGGGGCGATGGATCTCGTCGCCGGGGCCCGCCGGGTGGTGATCATCACTGATCACACCGCGAAGGACGGGACGCCCAAGATCGTCGAGAAGTGCACTCTGCCGTTGACCGGGGCCGGAGTGGTGAACCGGATCATCACCGACTTGGCTGTCCTGGATGTGACCGAGGACGGGCTGAAGCTGGTGGAGCTCGCGCCTGGGGTCTCTCTTGAAGAAGTGCGGGAGAAGACCGGGGCGCCGGTAGCGGAGTAGCTGCGGTCTGGATGCCCTGGCGCGCCGGGGCGGCTTCAGAGAAGTGCGTGAGGGGAACCCTGAGGGAATCTGATTCCGTCAGGGTTCCCCTCACGGCTTTGGTTACCTGGCGGGGAGGATGCGGCCTCGGACTTCGCCGAAGCCCAGCTTCGCGCCGCCGCTGGTCGTGGCTGCGCCGGTGATCGTGACCTCGTCGCCGTCTTGCAGGAAGGTGCGGGATTCGCCGTTGACGGTCAGCGGGTCCCGCCCGCCCCAGGAGAGTTCCAGGAACGAGCCGCGTTCGGCTGGGTCCGCCCCCGAGATCGTGCCCGAGCCGTAGAGGTCGCCGGTGCGAGCGGAGGCGCCGTTGACGGTCAGGTGGGCCAGCATCTGGGCGGGGGACCAGTACATCTCGCGGTACGGCGGGCGGGCCACTTCCTGGCCGTTCCACTCCACGGACAGGGTGATGTCCAGGCCCCACGGCGACGATTCCCGCAGGTAGGGCAGGGGTTCCGGCGACGTCTGGCCGGGCAGCGGCACCCGGGCCCCGGCCAGTGCCAGCACCGGGACCACCCACGGCGAGACCGACGTCGCGAAGCTCTTGCCCAGGTTCGGGCCCAGCGGGACGTACTCCCAGGCCTGGATGTCGCGCGCGGACCAGTCGTTCAGCAGGACCGCGCCGAAGACGTGGCGAGGGAAGTCGTCCGGCGAGACCGGGGTGTTGGCGGGGGTGCCCGCGCCGACAATGAAGCCCAGCTCCGCCTCGATGTCCAGGCGGGTGCTCGGGCCGAAGACCGGACCGTCCTCGCCCTTGCGCTGGCCGCTCGGGCGGACCACGTCGGTGCCGGACACGTAGACCGTGCCGGAGCGGCCGTGGTAGCCGACCGGGAGGTGTTTCCAGTTGGGCAGCAACGGTTCCGCGTCCGGACGGAACAGGCGGCCGACGTTCGACGCGTGGTGTTCGGAGGCGTAGAAGTCCACGTAGTCGGCGACGTCGACGGGCAGGTGCAGCTTGACGTCGGCGACCGCGTGCACGGCTTCGGCGGGCACCTCGCCGGTCACCAGCGTCTGCAGCCGCGTGCGGACCTCGACCCAGCGGTCGTAGCCCTGCGCCATGAAAGCGTTCAGCGTCGGCTCGGCGAAGACCGCGTCGCCCAAGGCGATCGACAGGTCCAGCACGTGCTCGCCCACGCGCACGCCCACCCGGGGGCTGCCGTCGCCTGCCGAGAAAACGCCGTACGGCAGGTTTTCGACGCCGAAAGGGGAGCCGGCGGGAATGTCGAGCACGGTCATGCGGTGGCTCCGATCAGGCCTAGGTCTGTCAGTTCGGTGAGCGGGTCGGTGATGCTGCAGGTGCCGAACGAGGTGAACTTGGCGCGGGCCGCGGCCAGGCGCTCCGGGGCCAGCGCGCGGATCCGGCCGGCGACGGTCTCGGCCTCGCGTTCGGCAAGCAGCGCAACGACTTCCTCGTCCTCGGCGCTGCGGTCGGCCGCCTCGGCGGCGAGCAGGAGGTTCAGGAATCCGTGCTGCTCGAAGCCCGTGTTCGGGTCGGTGTTGCGGATCGCGTGGTGCAGGCCCGCGGTCGCCTTGAACGGCACGCCCGCCTCGGCGGCCGCGCGGATCGCGGCGGCGAGTTCGGCTTCGTCCGGGTAGTACTCGGCCGACGTGCCTCCGGTGCGGAACTTCGCCTTGTGCGGGGTGCCGGAAAGCGCCCGCAGCAACGGAACCCGGCGTTCGTCGCGCGGGATCTCCACGGCGACCGGGACCGGGCAACCGTCCACCGCGGACAGGAACTCGGCGACGTCCATCCCTTGCGGCACCGCGATTTCCAGCGATTCGACCGACACCGGAAGCCCGTCGACCGCCTTGAGCACGCCGGCGATGCCGGCAGGCCCGCCGGGCAGCGTCACAGTCAGCGGCAGGGTGGTTTCCCGGCCCTGGACGACCTCGGCGAGTTCCGCCAAGCCGGACGCGGCGACCACCAGCGGGCCGACCATCGCGGCGTACGGCGCGGCGGTGTGCCGGTCGTGGGCGGCGACGGCGTCCGGCAGCGGCGCGAGGCCGGGCGGGAAGACCGCCGCGTCGTCGAGCAGGCCGCGGGTCAATGCGTCGGTCACGACTGCGGTCCCCGTCCTGCCCAGGTCCAGGCGTAGCCGGGGTCGTCGCTCGCGTGGCCGCCCTCGCCGATCTCCAGCGGGCGGAACGTGTCGACCATGACGGCCAGCTCGTCGAAGAACTCCGCGCCGAGCGAGCGTTCCACCGCGCCCGGCTGCGGGCCGTGGCTGTGGCCGCCGGGGTGCAGGCTGATCGAGCCCTGGCCGATGCCGGAACCCTTGCGCGCCTCGTAGTTCCCGCCGCAGTAGAACATCACCTCGTCGGAGTCCACATTGGAGTGGTAGTACGGCACCGGGATCGACAGCGGGTGGTAGTCGACCTTGCGCGGGACGAAGTTGCAGATGACGAAGTTGTTGCCCTCGAACACCTGGTGCACGGGCGGCGGCTGGTGCACGCGGCCGGTGATGGGCTCGAAGTCGGAGACGTTGAACGTGTACGGGTAGAGGCAGCCGTCCCAGCCGACCACGTCGAACGGGTGCGTCGGGTACACATAACGGGTGCCGACGACGCCGCGCGAGCCGCGGTGCTTCACCAGCACCTCGACGTCGGTGCCCTCGACGACCAGCGGCTCGGCCGGGCCGTGCAGGTCGCGCTCGCAGTAGGGCGCGTGCTCCAGCAGTTGGCCGTAGCGCGACAGGTAGCGCTTCGGCGGCGCGATGTGCGAGTTCGCCTCGATCACGTAGGCGCGCAACGGTTCCGGGCCCTTCGGCACCCAGCGGTGCGTGGTGGCGCGGGGGAGGATCACGTAGTCGCCGGTGCGGGCGGGCAGCGCGCCGAACACCGTCTCGACGACCGCTTCGCCGGACTCGACGTACACGCATTCGTCGCCGATCGCGTTGCGGTACAACGGAGAAGCCTCGCCGGCGGCGACGTAGGAGATCCGCACGTCGCCGTTGCCGAGCACGAGACGGCGGTTGTTGACGACGTCCGCGCTCTTCCATTCCTGGCCCGGGAACAGCGTGTGCAGCTTGAGGTGCAGCGGCTTGAGCGGCCGGTTCTCGGTGAGCGTCTGGTCCGGCAGTTCCCACGGCGTCGCGTCGACGATCGCGGACGGGATGCCGCGGTGGTAGAGCAGCGACGAGTCGGAGGAGAAGCCCTCCTCGCCCATCAGTTCCTCGGAATAGAGCCCGCCTTCGGGCGTGCGGTGCTGGGTGTGCCGCTTAGGCGGGATGCTGCCCGCGCTGCGGTAGTAGGCCATGGGTCGCCTCCTCGGCGCGAAGTAATCAAAGTATGTACTACTTTTCGGTCAGCCTAGTCCACGGACTGGCCGGGGGAAAGGGTTAGCGGCGGGTCGCGAACCCGGCCCGGCCGGAGATGAGCTTGTCCAGCAGCATCACCAGCACGCGCTGTTCGGCCTCGGTGAGCACCTCGACCCAGCCGGCCTCGCGTTCGTTCTGCGCCTCGAACACCTCGAGCATCTCGGCGTGCCCGGCCTCGGTGAGCGACAGCCGCACCGAACGGCCGTCCGTCTCGCCCGGCGTCCGGGTCAGCAAACCCTCGCTGACCAGGGTTTTCGCCAGATTCGACACGGCCGCGCGGCTCATCCCGGCGAGCCGCGCGGCGGCGGAGGGTTCGAGCGGCCCGGCCAGCCACACGACGAACAGCACCCGGAACGCCGACCACGACCGTCCGCGCGGCCGGTGCACGGCGGATTCGAGGTCGTAGGTGACCAGGTTCGACGCCCGGTTCAGGGTCAGCAGCACCTCGGTCGCCAACTGGTGGCGGAATCCGAATTCCTCCGAGAGCCTGTGGTTGGCCAGCGCGATGAACGACCAGAAGTCGAGCGAGTCCGGGTCCGGCGGCGCGGCGGGGTCCTGCATGGACAGCACTGTAACCGCGCCGCCGGGATAATCAAACTCGAAACTACTTCACCGGGCGAGCCAGGCGGGCGCCCGCGTCGCGCGGCACCTTCAGGAATGCCAGCATGACCGCCGCGACGACCAGGCAGCCGATCGGGAAGTACAGCCCGATCGTCACGTCGCTCTCGGTCGCCGCGAGCCCGATCGCGTACGGCCCGAAGAACCCGCCGAGCGCGGCGATCGAGTTGATCGCGGCCAGGCCGACCGCGGTGTGTTCCTTCGACAGCACGCGCGCGGCCATCGCCCAGTACGGCGCGAGGTAGCCGAGCACGCCGATCGCCGCCAGCGAGAGGCTGATCAGCGACAGCGTCGGCACGGTCTTGAACTGGATCGCGCCGAAGAACCCGATCGCCGCGACCAGCACGGTGCCGATCACGTGGCCCTTTCGCTCGCCGGTGCGGTCGGAGTTGCGGGCCAGCAACAGCATGCCGACCGCGCCGACGACGTACGGGATCGCGCCGAGCAGGCCGATGTTGGTCGAGGAGTATTTCGGGTCGAGCTGTTTCACGATCAGCGGCAGGAAGAACGTGAGCCCGTACAGCCCGCAGGCGATGAAAAGGTTGGAAATCGCCAGCAGCATGACCTTGCCGTCGCGCACCGCGCGCAGCTGGCCGAGGAACGTCTCCTTCTCCTCCGGCACGTACTCGCGGTCGATCTCGGCCTGCAGCCAGGAGCTCTCCTCTGCGGTCAGGAACTTCGCGTCGGCGGGCTTGTTCGGCAGGCAGAAGAAGGTCAGCAGGCCGATCAGCACCGCGGGCGCGCCCTGGAGGATGAACACCCACTGCCAGCTGCTCATGCCGAACCAGTGCACGTGGTCGAGGATCCAGCCGCCGAACAGGCTGCCGAGGATCAGCGCGATCGGCTGCGCGAGCGCGAGCGTCGCGATGGCCCGGCCGCGTTCTTTGCCGCGGAACCAGAAGGTCAAGTACAGCAGCAGGCCGGGGAACAGGCCCGCTTCGGCGATGCCGAGCAGGATCCGCGCGATCATCAGGTGCGTCACGCTCGCGACGAACCCGGTCAGCACGGTCACGATGCCCCAGCTGACCGCGATCCGGCTGAGCCACAGCCGGGCCCCGACCTTCTTCATGATCATGTTGCTGGGGACCTCGAACACCACGTAGGCGAGGAAGAAGATCGCCGACGCGACGCCGAAGGTCGCGGCCGTGATGGTGAGCTCCTTGGCCATGCCGAGCTGGGCGTAGCCGATGTTCGCCCGGTCCATGTAGTTGAAGATGTAGAGCAGCAGGACGATCGGCATGATGCGGACGCCGACCTTGCGGACGGTTCGTCTGGCCAGCGGGGAGTCCGCCGTGGTGGCGGCTGCGGCGGGGACGGACATGGGGTTTCTCCTCGACGGTGAGCAGTAACTCTCGGGGGTCAGGCAGCGGCGGAACGGCCGGCGATGCGGCCCATGGCGACGGCGTTGGCGACCGCGTTGCCGCCGCCGACGTAGCGGAAGCCGAGCACTCCGGCCCCGGCCTCGCCCGCGGCGAACAGCCCGGGCACGCGGTCGCCGCGGACGTCCAGCACCGCGGCGCTGGAGTCGATCTCCAGCCCGGCGTGCGTGCAGACCAGTTCGGCGGGCAGCGTGCGCGCGGCGAAGAACGGTCCGGTGGCGATCTTCTCGGGCGGTTCGGCGGCACCTTTGGCGGACAACGTTTCGTGCCTCAGGAACTCCGGGTCCTCGCCGGCGGGGAGCTGGGCGTTCCATCTGTCCACAGTGGCCTGAAGAGCGGCGGCGGGCACGTTCATCCCGCCCGCCAGTTCTTCCAGCGTGTCCGCGCGCAGGGTGCGGCCAGCGTCCGCCTCGGACAGTACGTGCTCGGCGTTCCAGTGCGCGTAGCCCGGCGGGAGGTCGCGGCGCGCTCGGTCGTCGAAGACCATCCACACTGGACCGTCCTGCGCGGAAATGATGCCGCTGGACACCGCGTAGGAGGCGTCCTCGTCCATGAACCGGCGGCCGTGTGCGTTCACCAGCACGCGCGAGCGCGGCGGGAAACCGGACTGCCAGTGGTGCAGGCGCTGGAAATACGCGGTCGGCAGCAGCAGTCCCCAGCCTTCGCCGGTGATCGAGGCGGACACCTGCTCGCCGAACGCGAAGTGGTCGCCTCGGGAGCCGGGCGCGGCGACGACGAACAGATCCTCGCCCGCCGCGTCCGCGTCCGGGTAGTACCGCGAGCGCAGCGCGGGGTCTTGCGCGAACCCGCCGCTGGTCACGATCACCGAGTTCGCGCGAACCTCGATGCCGTCGGCGACCACGCCGGCGACCCGGCCGTCCTCCACGAGCAGCCGTTCGACCCGGGTGTTCAGCACCGCTTCGGCACCGGCCTTGCGGCGCGCGCGGTCGAGCACCTGGACGAGGCCGTAACCCTGGTCCTTCGGCACGTGCCCGCGCCAGACGTCCTCGACGCCCGCGCGGGTCAGGCCCGGGGTGTGCGCGTCGTGCGACACCTTCGCCGGGATTTCCGCGCCGAGCCCGATCAGCCATTCGACCGCGGGTCCGGCCTCGCGGCAGAACGTCTTGAGCAGGCCCGGTTTCAACTGCCACTGGTTGAGGTCGAGGTAGTGCTGGAAGAACCGCTCCGGCGTGTCCTCGACGCCCAGTTCGCGCTGGACGCTCGTGCCCGCCGCGGTGAGCATGCCCGCGGACAGCTGGGTCGAGCCGCCGAGTTCCTTTTCCGACTCGAACAGCATCACCGAGGCGCCGTGTTCGGCCGCGGAGACCGCTGCGGCCAGGCCCGCGCCGCCACCGCCGATCACCACGACGTCCGTGTCGACGCTCATCCGAGATCACCTCCGGTTTCGGCGAGAATGCGATGGTAGAGACCGTTCGAGACGAGACCGCCGTCCACAGTGACCTCGCTCCCGGTCAAGTAGGTGGACCGGTCCGAAAGCAGGAACAGCACCGTGTCGGTGATTTCCTGGGGATCGGCCATCCTTCCGGCGGGCACACTGTCCACAGCGGACTTGACGAACGCGTCCGCGCCGGCCAGCAGCCCGGTGCCGACCAGCCCCGGATGGACGGAGTTGACCCGGATCCGCCACTTCGCGAAATTGCCCGCGGCGGACTTCGACAGTCCGGTCAGCCCCCATTTGCTCGCCGAGTAGGCGGGGGAGAAGTAGCCGATCTGGCCGGAGATCGACGAGATGTTCACGATCGAACCGCCGCCCGAATCGCGCATCAGCGGCGCGGCCGCGCGCATCCCGTGGAACGGCCCGGACAGGTTCACCGCGAGCACCCGGTCCCAGACCTCGGCGGTGGTGTCCTGGAATTCCAGCCGCCGCGAGATGCCCGCGTTGTTCACGAGCCCGCCGAGCGAACCGTGTTCGGTGCGGATCCGGTCGAGCACGCGAGTCCACTGTGCTGGTTCGACAACGTCCATTGTGTACGGCGTCGCCGCACCACCGGCCGCGCGGATCTCCTCGGCGATTTCGTCCGCACCAGCGAAATCCGCGACGCAGACGTGCACGCCGCGTTCGCCGAGCGCGCGGGCGTGCTGCGCGCCCATCCCGTTCGCCGCGCCCGTCACGAGCACGACGTCCGGGTAGCGCACGGCTTCGGTGGCGTCAGACATGCCGGGAGCCGCCGTCGACCGCGAGGCTGTGCCCGGTCACGTACCGCGAGCTGTCCGAAAGCAGGAACAGCAGCACGCCGCACACCTCTTCCGGCGAGCCGATCCGGTGCAGCGGCACCGCGTCGAGCGCCTTCGCCAGCGCAGGCGCGTCGTCCTGGATCCAGCGGGTCATCTCGGTGTCGATGTAGCCGGGGGCGATCGCGTTGACCCGGATGCCCTGGTCGCCGAGCTCCACCGCGAGCGATTCGGTGAGGTGCGCGACCGCGGCCTTCGAGCTGCAGTACGCCGCGCGGCCCTTGCGCACGCGGACCGCGGACACCGACGCCATGTTGACGATCGCGCTGCCCGGCTCCATCCGCGCGGCCGCGGCCTGCGCGCCGAACAGCACGCCCTCGACGTTCACCGAAAGCGTCGAGCGGATCTGCTCCGGGGTGATGTCGGGAACCTCGGCGTAGGGGAAGATTCCGGCGTTGTTGACCCAGAAGTCGATGCGGCCGAACTCGTCGATCGCGCGCTGGGCGAGCGCGACGTGGTCCTCGGCGCGGGTGACGTCGACAGCGGACGCGACGATCCGGCCCGGCTTGTCCTCAAGGGACTCCGCGGCCAGCGCGGCGGTGAGGTCGTCGGCGGTGGCGGTCATCGCGGCGGTGTCGAGATCGCCGCCCACCACGTGCACCCCGCGGGTGGCGAGACCGGCGGCGAATCGCGCGCCCATGCCTCGGGCCGCGCCGGTGACCACGGCGACCTTGCCCGGCATCTCCGGGTAGCGCGCGGTCGCGGGCTGGTGCAGCACCCGGCCGGGGCCGGTGGGGGCGAGGGGAGGGACGGGGGTGGTCAAGGAGGGCTCCTAGGTGAGGGTGGGCGGGTCTCGTGAGTGTTCATGCCGGTTCTCACCGGCATGAACACTCACGACGTGGTCAAGGCTCGCGGTGCACGGTGCGTCGGCGCACGCGCCAGCCTTCCGCGGTGCGCACGAGTTCGTCGTCCAGCACGGTGAGCCGGTGCAGTCGCGGGGCGCCGCCTTCCGGCGTCCCGACGATTTGCAGGTAAGCCAGCGCTCGCAAGGTGTCCTCGGACTGTCCTGATCGGACCTCCACTGTGGACACCACGTGCCGCAGCCGCTCGCCGGACTCGACGCATCCGGCGTGGAACCGCTCGGCGAACGCGGTCAGCGCGGCGGTGCCGGCCTCGGGCTCCGGGTAGCTGGGCGAGACGAACTCCCCGTCCGGGGTGAACGTGGCGGCCCAGCGCGCGGCCTGCCCGGAGTCGATGGCGTGGCTCTGGCGGCCGTAGAGCTGATGCACCGCCAGCACGTCCTCGACGGGTACCTCGCTCATGTCCGAACCTCGATCCGCGGGGGAGTTGCCTGGAGCGGCAAACGTGCTATATTCGCACGCACCGTGCGATATGTAGGAACAGTAGGTCGCCGGACAAGCTGTCGTCAAGGGAGTCGTGTGTCCGAATCGGGGACGTCGAAGACGCTGAGCCACGGGCTTCAGGTGCTGGAGCTGCTGGTGGAGCACCCGCAGGGGCTCACGATGACCGAGATCGCCGAAGGGATCGGCGTGCACCGCACGGTCGCGCACCGCCTCGTGCGCACGCTGGAGGCGCACCACCTGTGCCGCCGCGACCGGTTCAAGCGGATCTCGCTCGGCACCGGCCTGGTGCGCCTGGCCGAACCGGTGGAGCAGGACCTGCGTACGCTCGCGCGCCCGGTGCTGGAGGAGCTTTCGGACGCCGGCCGAGCGTCGGCGCACCTGGTCGTCCGCGAGAACGCCGAGCAGGTGCGGATGCTGATGATCGTGGAACCGCGGCAGGCGCGGATGCACGTGTCGTTCCGCAGCGGCCAGCTCGACCCGATCGGACGCGGATCGGCCGGGCTCGCGCTGCTCTCGGCGGAGCCGCCGGTGGAAGGCGAACGCGAGGAGATCACCCGCGCCCGTTCGCGGGGTTATGCGGTGTCGGTGGGGGAGATCGCGCCGGGGATCACCGGGATTTCCGCGGTGGTGCCGACCGGCCGGGACGCGCCGGGCACGAGCATCGGGCTGTCGCTGTTCGAGGCGCCGGACCCGGACGAGCTGGGCCGGTTGGTAGTGGCCTCCGCGCAGCGGCTGGGCTCCCTGCTGAAGTAGCTCGCGGCCGACGAGTCCGGCATCGTGCCGCCCCCGGGCTAGCGGCCGACGAGCCCGGCTTCGTGCGCGAGCAGTCCGGCCTGCGTCCGGTTCGTGCAGTCGAGCTTCACCAGCATCCGCGACACATAGCTCTTCACCGTCGCCTCCGCCAGATGCAGCCGGCCTGCGATGTCCGCATTGGACAGTCCTTCGCCCAGGCACGCCAGCACATCCCGCTCCCGCTCCGTCAACCCGGCGGTCCGGCGGCGGGCTTCGTCGTCGCGGCGGTGGCCGTCCGACGACAGCGCGACCAGCCGGCGCGCGGCCGACGGCGACAGCACGGTATGCCCGTCCGCGGCCACCCGCACGAGGCCGATCAAATCCTCCGGCGGCGTCGACTTCACCAGGAATCCCGCCGCGCCCGCGCGGAGCGCGCGGATGACGTAGGTGTCCGCGTCGAACGTCGTCAGCGCGACGACCGCGGGCGGTTCCGGCAGCGCGCAGATCCGTTCGATCGCGGTCAGCCCGTCCACGCCGGGCATCCGCAGGTCCATCAGCACCACCGAAGGCCGGTGCCGGACCACTTCCTCGACCGCCTCCGCGCCGTCCCGCGCCTGCGCGACTACCTCGATGTCGCCGGCCGAACCCAGGATCGTGCGCAGGTGCGCGCACACCATCGGCTCGTCGTCGGCCACCACGACCGTGATCACCGGGCAGCACCTTCCGTGGTCGGGACGTAGGCGGGAAGTATCGCACCGATCTTGAACCCGCCGCCGGGCGCCGGGCCCGCCTCGAAGCTCCCGCCGACGAGTTCGACCCGCTGGCGCAACCCGCTCAGCCCCGCGCCGGAGCCGGTGCCCGCGAGCGCCGCGTCCGGCGGCCGGGTCGCGCGGGTGTTGGCGACCGCGACGTCCAGCCCGCCCGGGTGGTAGCGCAGTGAAACAGTGGCCGAGCAGCCCGGCGCGTGCTTGCGGATGTTGGTCAGCGCCTCCTGCACGACCCGGTACGCGGTGCGCGCGACGGTCGGTGACACCGAGGTCCGGTCTCCGGTCACGGACAGCTCGGTCGCGATGCCGACCGCCACCGATTCGGCGACCAGGTCCGCCACCTCGCCGGGCAGTGGCGGATTCGGCACCGGAGGTTCGATCCCGGTGCCATTGCGCAGCACGCCGACCAAGTCGCGCAGCTCGTCGAGCGCGTGCGCACCTTCGCGACGGATGTCCTCAGCGGCCGACTTCACGGACGGATCCGGCGACGTCACGCCGAGCGCGCCCGCGTGCAGCACCATCAGGCTCAACCGGTGCGTCACCACGTCGTGCATCTCGCTGGCCAGCCTCCGCCGCTCGGCCGCCAGCGCCTGCTCGGCGAGCAGATGCTGCTCGCGTTCCGCACGCTCGGCCCGGTCGCGCAACGAACTCAGCAACTGCCGCCGCGCCTCGAAATACAGCGCCACCGCCACCGGAAGCGCGGTGCTCAGCAGCCCGAACGGCGTCGTGTTCCAGGCCGGGTTCCACGGCCGCGTCGCCAGCAGCGCCAGGAATCCGGCGATCCACAGCAGCCGCCGCCGGTCCAGCTGCCGGACGAGCTGCGCCAGCACGATCGGCGTGATCGTCGGGACGGTCATCAGCGTCGGCTGCCGGGCGGGCACGAGCAGTCCGGGGGAGAAGAGGTCGGACGCCAGCATCGCCAGCGAGGCCGCGATCAGCAGCCCGGCCACCGCGTTCGGGAAACGCGCCAGGAGCAGCAGGGACGCGTCGCAGACGAGTTCGAGCACGAGCGTCGCGTACGGCCCGAGGAAACCGGTGGTGGGCCCGGCGGCGAGAAACAGCCCGAAGTCGAGGCAGGCGAACACCAGCGCGGCGCCGCCCAGCCAGAGCCAATCGGTCGACCGCGGCCAGGAACGGCGTGTGCTGGTCACCCGGCCACGGTATCCGGTCGCCGGTCCGTCCGCGCCGGATCCGCACCGCACGGGTGGCGGGCTACCGCCGAAAGTTGCGGCCCGGGCGGAAACGATCCACTTTCGTCGCCGCGACCCGCTACCGAACACGCTTACCCCGCACCCGCCCGGCGCGGTGGACTCGACGCCATGACGAGCGAAGGAATCCCGCGGTTCGCCCGGCTGCCGGTGCTGGCGGTCGCGGCGGGCGCCGTCGCGCTGCTCGTGGCGACGAGCACCCGGTACGCGCACGGCTTCGACGAACTGTACTTCCTCGTGGCCGGTCGAGATCATCTGAGCTGGGGGTATTTCGACCAGCCGCCGCTCGTCCCGCTGCTGGCCGGCACGCTCGACCAGTGGTTCCCCGGTTCGCTGGCCGCGCTGCGGCTGCCGATGGCGCTCGCGGCCGGCGCCGGGGTGATCGTGACCGCGCTGACCGCCCGCGAACTCGGCGGCGGGCGTGGTGCGCAGGTCATGGCAGCCGGGGCGTACGCAACGTCGGGGCTGATCATCATCAGCCACTGGGTCGCCACGTACGCGCTCGACCCGTTCTTCTGGACGCTCGTGGTGTTCCTCCTCGTGCGCTGGACGCGGACCCGGCGCGACGGCCTGCTCGTGTGGGCCGGAGCGGTCACCGCCGTGTCGCTGCAGACGAAGTTCCTGATTCCCGCACTGTGGGGCGCGGTGCTGGTGTCGGCGTTGCTCTTCGGGCCGCGCATCCTGGTGTCCCGGCCGAAACTGTGGCTGGGCGCGCTGATCGCCGTCGTGGCGACCTTGCCGACGTTGCTCTGGCAAGCCACGCACGGCTGGGCCTACACCCGGATGGGCGAAGTCGTCGCGGCCGAATTCCCCGGCTATCTCACGTTCGCGCGCGACGGCTTGCTCAGCGCGGGAACGGGAATCGGCGTGCTGGCGCTGCTGTACGGGATGTGGCGGCTGTTCCGTTCGCCGGACCTGGCGCCCTGCCGGTACCTCGCGGTGGCGTTGCTCCTGGTCGTGGCGGTGATCATCGGGACGCACGGCCGCTCGTACTATCTGATGAGCCTGTATTCGCTGCCGTTCGCCGCCGCCGCGGCCGAGCTTTCGCGACGGAATCTGGTGCGGTGGTGGAAAATTCCGGTCGGAATCGCGTTCGCGCTTTCGGCCGCGATCACCGTCGCCGGGCTGCCGGTGTGGCCCGCTTCGATGAAAGCCACGTCGTTCGGGCCGATTTCGCTCGGCACCGTGTTCGCGGCCGGGGAGACCGCGCAACAGCAGCTGGCGGACGGCGTCGGGCAGGCGTATCGGTCACTGCCCGAGCCGGTGCGCCGGGAAACCGCCGTATACGGGGAAATCTACCCGTTCGCCGCGGCCGTCGAGTACTACGGGCCGCGGTACGGGATCCACGATGTCTACAGTGGACACCGAGGATACTGGTACTTCGACCGGCCGCCGGATTCCGCGAAGAACGTGCTTTTCGCGGGCTTCGATCCGGCGTTGCTGCGCCCGTACTTCTCTTCGGTGACTGAAGTGGTGCCCGGGCTGATGTGGCTGTACACCGGGCGAAAGCAATCCTGGGAAACGATCTGGCCAGAGGTGAAGAAACAATGAGCGACTCCTTGCCCGCGCGAGCGTACTTCCTCGCCTGCGACCCCGACGGCGGCCCGGCCTCCCGGCGTCCCCGGGCGGCCCTGCTGGTCCGCGCGGCCGCGGCGACCGACCTGGTGCTGCGCGGAAACCTCCGCGACCAGCGCGGCCACGCCGAACCGGCCGATGCCGCCCCGACCGGCGACCTCCTGCTCGACGATCTGCTCGCCGACCTCCGCGCGCACAGCCCGGCCTCCTGGCGCGCGCTGCTGCGGCGCGGCAAGAACGACACGCTGCAGTCGCTGGAAACACAACTCTCCGCGGCGGGGCTGCTTGAAGAAGGCCGCAGTTCAGTCTTGCGCCGCAAGGTTTTGGCGCCTTCCGACCCGGCGCGAGTACGCGACGCGCACGCGCGGCTCGACCATGCCCTGACCGCCCCGCTGTCCGAAGTGGACGCTTCTGCCGCGGCGCTGGCCGCTCTCGCCGCGGCGTCCGGAGCCGGAATGTCCCGCTCGGACGCGCGGCACCACGCTGATCGGCTGAAGGACCTGGAGAAGCTCGCCGGACCGGTCCTTCCCGCGCTCCGCAAGGCCGTAGCGGGCCGGCGCGCGGCGCGGATCGCGGCGTTCTCGGGCGGTTCCGGAGGCTGAGTCGACAGTTCGGCCGCTGCCGAAGCGTGGACGTCGTACCGTGGCGGACATGACCTCCTTCGCCGCATTGCACGTCCCGGGCCGTCCGCTGTTGCTGCCGAACGTCTGGGAGTTCGGTTTCGCCGCCGCCCTCGCCGCCGCGGGCCACCCGGCGGTCGGCACCACCAGCCTCGGCGTCTCGGCCGCCGCCGGGCTCGCCGACGGCGCCCCGGAGTCCCGTGCCGCGACCGTCGCGCTGGCGAAATCGCTGGCGCCCCTGGACATCCTGGTCAGCGTCGACCTCGCCGACGGCTTCTCCGCCGACCCCGAGGAAGTAGCGGACCTCGTCGCGGAACTCGCCGACGCCGGGGTAGCCGGGATCAACCTGGAAGACGGCCGGGCCGACACCCTCGCCCCGATCGTCGTCCAGGCCGCGCTGCTGGCCAAGGTGCGCGAACGCGTCCCGGGCATGTTCCTCAACGCCCGCACCGACACCCACTGGCTCGGCGCCGGACCGGCCGCGGACGCCATCACCCGGGCCCGTGCGTACGCCGACGCCGGTGCCGACTGCGTCTTCGTTCCCGGCCTGCACGAACCAGCGGACGTGGCAGAGCTGGTCGAGGCGGTCGACGTGCCGGTGAACCTCCTGCATCTGCCCGGGAAAGCCACTTTCTCCGGATTGGCTTCTTTGGGCGTGGCGAGGGTCAGCCTCGGCTCAACGCCTTACCGGGTAGCGCTTTCCGCCGCTCTGTCCACAGTGGACTCGGTGCGGGACGGTGCCGAACTGCCGATGAAGCCGCCTTCGTACGGCGATATCACGGCCTTGCTCCCGTAATCTGGGAGACATGATCTTCGGAGGAAACACCGACTTCGCTGTCCCCGCCGGATACCTCAACACGCCCAGCATCGGAATCCCGCCCGCGCCGGTGGCCGAAGCGGTCGAAGCCGCCGTCGGCCGGTGGCGCACCGGCAAGGACGCCCCGTCGGACTTCGACGAGGCGGTATCCCGTTCCCGCGGCGGGTTCGCACGGCTCGCCGGGGTCCCAGCGGACCGGGTGGCGATCGGCGCGTCGGTGTCGCAGTTGACGGCGAACGTCGCCGGCGGATTGGCTCCGGACGCCCGAGTTCTCGTCGCCGAAGGCGAATTCACCAGCGTGACGTTCCCGTTCGCGCAGCGGGCGAATGTCACCGAAGCGCCGCTCGCCAAGCTGGCGCAGCACGTCGAAGGCCACGACCTCGTCGCGGTCAGCCTCGCGCAGTCCGCCGACGGCGCGCTGCTGGACACCGCCGCGCTGCGGGCCGCCTCCGAAGCCGCGGGCGTGCCGGTCATGATCGACGTCACGCAAGCCGCGGGCTGGCTGCCGCTGGACGTCGCGTGGGCGGACTGGATCGTCTGCGGGGGCTACAAATGGCTGTTCTCGCCGCGCGGCTGCGCCTGGCTCGCGGTGCATCCGCGGGCGCACGAACGGACCCGCCCGGTCGCCGCCAACTGGTACGCCGGCGACGATCCGTGGTCCTCGGTATACGGAATGCCGCTGCGCCTGGCCGGAAACGCGCGCGGATTCGACCTTTCGCCGGTGTGGCTGTCGCACGTTGGCGCAGCGGAAGCGTTCGGTTACTTCGCGTCACTGGACCTCGCCGCGGTGCGCGATCACAACGTGGCACTGGCCGACTCCCTGCGCACCGCGGCCGGGCTGGAGCCGCAGGGGAGCGCGATCGTGGCGCTGGAAGCCGATCCCGCGCGGATCGCCGAAGCCGGCATCGTCGCGAGCGTCCGCAACGGGCGGGTACGGGTCGGTTTCCATCTCTACAACGGCCCTGACGACGTCGAACGCGTTCTGGACGCCCTGGGCGCAGCGTCTGGCTGAAGGCTGCCGGGGCGGTGAACTACGGTGTTCGCGTGTCCCATCCGCACTTCACCCCCGGACCCTCGGACACGGCCCCGATCCCGGCCGTGCCCGCGCAGCCGGGTCCGCCGCCCGGGCCGTCGCGCAACCGCGCCCTGCTGCTGCGCGGCGCCGGGCTCGTGGCGATCGCCGTCGTGGCCGGTCTCGTCTGGTACCTGATCCGGCACGACAGCACGCCGGACGAGCCGGTCGCCGAATCCCCGGCGACCACGACGAAGCCCGCGTTCGACTACAAACTGGCCGAAGGCCCGGTCAAGGCGACCGACTGCGCGGCCAACGCCTACTCCGGCGCCAAGAAGTTCTTCCAGGACAACCAGTGCAAGTCCCTGGCGCGGGCGCTGTACACGGTGCAGTCCGGGGACGCGAAGGCGCTGGTCTCGGTCGTGCTGGTGACGATGCCGGACGCGGCGAAGGCGACGGAGCTGAAACAGCTCACCGACCGGGACGGCACCGGCAACGTGAGCGACCTCGTCCGCGACGGCACCTTCCACGACACGGACGCCCCGAAACTGAGCGGCGACGAGGCCGAGTACGAGTCGAAGGCCAGCGGCCCCGAGGTGACGATCGTGCTGACCGACTTCTACTACGGCCATCACGACAAGCAGCTGCTCAACCGGATCGCGAAGAACGCTTTGAAGCTGTCCGGGAAGCTCCGCTGAGGTCTCGTGAGTGCCTGCGCCGGTTCTAACCGGCACAAGCACTCACGAGCTCCGCCCGGCCCGCGCGCTTTTCCTACGAGGGCTGCCCGGGCAACGCCACCGCAGCGGGCTTCTGACCCGCCTCCTGCCGCCAAGGCATCCCCCGCCGCGCCGCGGCGATCAACGCCTGCAAAGCCATCCCGCGCAACCCCGAGTCATCGGTATGCGTGAGCACCGCAAGCCAAGCCGCGGCCGTGTCCGCCTCCGCGCTCGCCACCAGCGCAGCGGCCGAAGCCGTGTCCGTAACCGGTTTAGGCGGCACATACGCGGCTTCAGGCGCAACCGGCGTCGCTGAGACCGAAGTGATCATCTGCGTCACCACATCGCGTCGCGCAGTGTGCTCCGCGCGCCCGGCCTTCACCGCCTCTCCGAAATCACCCGGCAGGAACGCCGTCACCAGCCCGTACACCCACAGTGACGCGTGCTCGGCCGCCAGCGCCTTCTGCAGCGAATCCACCGCTTCCTTCGGCACCGGCGACGGCGCGGCCGCGGGCTTCGCGTCGGCCCCCGGACCGAGTTCCGGCGCGACCCGCTGCAGCCCGGCGCACCCGGCGGCCACCGACGCGACGATCCCGGCCCGGTACGCCGGCAGCGCGGGCACCAGGTCCTCGGCCTGCTTGCGCGCGGCGGCGAGCCGGTCCTTGAACCCGGCGAGCCCGACCGGCGCGGCGGGGACGTTCGCCGCCTGCTTGGGCCGGTTCAGCCGGTCCACCTCGGCCTTGAGCGCGGCCGCCTGCGCGGCTCTGGCGTCGGCGACCTGGCCGGCCGCGTCGCCGCCCGCGGGCAGCTTCCTGGCCGCGGCGGCGTCCGCCTCGGCCGTCGCCAGCAGCGGGGCCAGTGGATCGGGGGCGTCGTCGTAGCCGCCGGAGCAGGCGGCGAGCGGCACAGCCGCGGCGACAGTGGCGCTCAGTGCGCCCAGACGCAGCACGGCGCGCCGGGAGAGGTCTGCGGTCACGTCGGCCCATCCTGCCAGGCCGCCCGGGTGCGCCGCCGCTCGCGCGTCCTGGCGGGGGCGCAGGATAAGCTTGACCTTCACCGACCACAGCCGTGACCAGCCCGCGTCACGACGGCCGAACAGGAGTGCTCCACGTGCCCAACGAACTCGCCAGCCGGCTGGAGCCGATCGTGGCCGAAGCCGTCACGACCGCGGGTTTCGACCTCGACTCGCTCGAGGTGCAGCAAGCCGGAAGGCGACAGCTGGTGAAGGTGGTCGTCGACTCCGACGACGGCGTCGGGCTGGACGAGGTCGCCGAGGTCAGCCGCACCGTCTCGGCCGCACTCGACGAGAACGAGCACGTGCTGGCGAGCGCCTACACGCTCGAGGTCACCTCGCCGGGCCTCGACCGGCCGCTCACCCAGCGGCGGCACTGGCGGCGCGCCCGGTTCCGCCTCGTCAAGATCACGCCCGTCGAAGGCTCCGCCTACCTCGGCCGCGTCGGGCACGCCGGCGAGAAGAGCGTGCGCGTGCTCGCCGACGGCCGGATCAAGGACGTGCACTACCGATCCGTCGCGAAGGCCGTGGTGGAAGTCGAATTCAAGCAACCGCCCGCAGAAGACCTCAAAGCCCTGGCCGACGACAGCGCTGCCGAGGACGACAAGGACAAGAAGGAGGAGTCGAAGTGAACGTGGACATCGCCGCGCTGCGGGCGATCGAACGGGACAAGGACATCCCCTTCGACACGGTCATCGAGGCCATCGAGACCGCGCTGCTCACCGCGTACAAGCACACCGAGGGCCACCAGCCGCACGCCCGCATCGACATCGACCGCAAGACCGGCCTCGTCCGCGTCCTCGCGCACACCCTCACGTCCGAGGGCGAGGTCGACGAGGAGTGGGACGACACGCCCGAGGGCTTCGGCCGGATCGCCGCCACCACCGCGCGCCAGGTCATCCTGCAGCGGCTGCGCGACGCCGAGCACGAGAAGACCTACGGCGAGTTCTCTGCCAAGGAGGGCGAGATCGTGGCCGGGGTGGTGCAGCGCGACGCGCGCGCCAACGCCCGCGGCATGGTCGTGATCCAGGTCGGCGACACCGAGGGCGTGCTGCCGCAGGCCGAGCAGGTCGCGGGGGAGTCCTACGAGCACGGCACCCGCATCAAGGCGTTCGTGTTCGGCGTGTCGCGCAGCAACCGCGGCCCGCAGATCATGCTGTCGCGCTCGCACCCGAACCTGGTGCGCAAGCTGTTCGCGCTGGAGGTCCCGGAGATCGCCGACGGCACCGTCGAGATCGCCGCGGTCGCCCGCGAACCGGGGCACCGGTCGAAGATCGCCGTGCGCTCGACCATCCCGGGCGTCAACGCGAAGGGCGCGTGCATCGGCCCGATGGGCGCGCGCGTGCGCAACGTGATGAGCGAGCTGGCCGGCGAGAAGATCGACATCATCGACTGGTCCGACGACCCGGCCAAGTTCGTCGGGAATGCATTGTCGCCGGCGAAGGTTGTTTCGGTACGTGTCGTGGACGAGCGCGCCAAGACGGCGAGGGTCGTCGTGCCGGACTTCCAGCTGTCGCTGGCGATCGGCAAGGAGGGCCAGAACGCCCGCCTCGCCGCCCGGCTCACCGGCTGGCGGATCGACATCCGCAGCGACGCGGCCCCCGCCGAGCCGGCCGGTCCGGCCGGGGGTGAGCAAGACCACGCCGGCCAGGCGCGGCCCGCCGCGGCAACCGGTTCGGCCGACTGAAGGTGCAGGCGCTAGACTCGACAACGGTTCAAGACCCGCGAAGGGCTACTGGGGACACCCCCGACCTCCAGCGTCACCGGCAGTCGCCGGTGCGCACGTGTGTCGGCTGCCGGAAACGGGACTTGACCGGTGAACTGCTGCGCGTGGTCGCGGCGGACGGGCGGCTGGTCGTCGACGAACGTCGGCGGCTGCCGGGCCGGGGTGCGTGGCTGCACCCGGGGCCGGGCTGCCTGGCCAAAGCCGAGCGGAAGCGGGCGTTCCCGCGGGCCCTCCGGGTCCAGGGCGCGCTCGAGGCCGCGGGGCTGCACGACCACGCGGCGTTCGCCGCAGGCAACGACTCCGGGACACTCCCGGAGTCGCGAGAAACAAGGAAGCAGGTCGACCCGTCATGAGTCAGCCGTGAAGCTGAAGCCATGAACGCGCGACGATAAGGACGAGGTCAGCGGGTCTTCCGCCTGGCCTCCCCTAGATGAGGAGAGCTGTGCCAGGCAAGGCCCGCGTACACGAGCTCGCTAAGGAGCTCGGCATCACCAGCAAAGAAGTTCTCGCCAAGCTGAAGGAGCAGGGCGAGTTCGTGAAGTCCGCGTCGTCCACCGTCGAGGCGCCCGTCGCCCGCCGGCTCCGCGACGCGTACCCCGCCAAGGGCGGGAAGAAGCCCGGTCCCACGCCGGGACCGCGCCCGGCCCCGAAGCCGCCCGCTCCGCAGCAGCAGAGCGCCGCTTCGCAGGCCCCGTCGGCTCCGGCGCCCGCGCCGCAGCAGGCCCCGGCCGTGAAGCCGGGTCCGCAGGCAGCCAAGCCGGCCGCGTCCCCGGGCCCGAAGCCCGGCGGCCCGCGCCCCGGTCCGCGCCCGCCCGCCCCGGCCCAGCCGGCCCCAGCGCAGGAGGTCCCGGCCGCCAAGGCCGAGCCCGCCGCGCCCAAGCCGGCCCCGAAGCAGCAGGACTCGTCGTCCGCCGGTTCGGTCGTGCCGCCCAAGCCGCAGGGCCCGAAGCCCGGCGGCCCGAAGCCCGGTCCGCGCACCCCGCGGGTCGGCAACAACCCGTTCGGCGTCGGTTCCGGTTCCCCGGCCCCGCGTCCGCCCGCCCCGCGCCCCGGCCCCGGCCAGGGCGGCGACAACCGTCCCCCGCGTCCGGGCGGCGGCCAGGGCGGCGGCGAGCGTCCGCCGCGTCCCGGCGGGCAGGGCGGCGGCAACCGGCCGAGCCCGGGCAACATGCCCCCGCGCCCGAACCCCGGCATGATGCCGGGCCGTGCCCGTCCGGCCGGACCGGCAGGCGGCCGGGGCGGTCCTGGCGGCGGCGGTCGTCCCGGTGGCGGCGGCGGTCGTCCTGGCGGCGGTGGCGGCGGCTTCCGCGGCGGCCCCGGCGGCGGCGGCGGTGGCGGCGGTTTCCGTCCCGGCGGCGGTGGCGGTGGCGGCGGCTTCCGTCCTGGCGGCGGCGGTGGCGCCCCGGCCGGCGGCGGCGGCTTCCGCGGCGGCGGCGGCCGTGGCGGCCCTGGCGGTCGCGGCGGCACGGCCGGCGCCTTCGGCCGTCCCGGCGGGCCCTCGCGCAAGGGCCGCAAGTCGAAGCGGCAGAAGCGCCAGGAGTACATGGACAACATGCAGGCGCCCAGCGTCGGCGGCGTCCGCCTGCCCAAGGGCAGCGGCGAGACGATCCGGCTGCCGCGCGGCGCTTCGCTGACCGACTTCGCCGAGAAGATCGACGCCAACCCGGCTTCGCTGGTGCAGGTGCTCTTCCACCTCGGCGAGATGGTCACCGCGACGCAGTCCGTGTCGGACGACATCCTCGAGCTGCTCGGCGGCGAGATGAACTACGTCGTCCAGGTCGTCTCCCCCGAGGAGGAGGACCGCGAGCTGCTGGAGACCTTCGACATCACCTATGGCGAGGACGAGGGCGGCGAAGAGGACCTGCAGGTCCGGCCGCCGGTCGTCACCATCATGGGTCACGTCGACCACGGTAAGACCCGGCTGCTGGACACGATCCGCAAGACGAAGGTCCGCGAGAGCGAGGCCGGCGGGATCACCCAGCACATCGGCGCCTACCAGATCGAGACCGAGCTCGAAGGCGTGCCGCGGCTGATCACCTTCATCGACACCCCGGGTCACGAGGCGTTCACCGCCATGCGTGCCCGAGGCGCGAACTCGACCGACATCGCGGTGATCGTGGTGGCGGCCGACGACGGCGTCATGCCGCAGACGGTGGAGGCGATCAACCACGCGCAGGCCGCGAAGGCCCCGATCGTGGTCGCGATCAACAAGATCGACAAGGAGGGCGCGAACCCGGACAAGATCCGGCAGCAGCTCACCGAGTACAACCTCATCGCCGAGGAATACGGCGGCGACACGATGTTCGTCGAGATCTCCGCACGGGAGAACATCAACATCGACGGGCTTCTCGAGGCGATCCTGCTGACCGCGGACGCGGCTCTGGACCTGCGGGCCAACCCGGACATGGAAGCACAGGGCGTCGCGATCGAGGCGCACCTCGACCGCGGCCGCGGCCCGGTGGCCACCGTCCTGGTCCAGCGCGGCACGCTGCGCGTAGGCGACTCGGTCGTGGCGGGCGACGCCTACGGCCGCGTCCGCCGGATGGTCGACGAGCACAACGAGGACGTCACCGAGGCGCTGCCCTCGCGTCCGGTCCAGGTCATCGGGTTCACCTCGGTGCCGGGAGCGGGCGACACCTTCCTGGTGGTCGACGAGGACCGCGTCGCCCGGCAGATCGCCGAGCGCCGCTCCGCCCGCACCCGCAACGCGCTCAACGCGTCGCGCCGCAAGCGGGTCAGCCTCGAGGACCTCGACTCCGCCTTGAAGGAGACGAGCAGCCTCAACCTGATCATCAAGGGCGACAACTCGGGTACCGTCGAAGCGCTCGAAGCGGCGCTGCTGCAGCTGGACGTCGGCGAAGACGTCGAACTGCACGTCGTGCACCGCGGCGTCGGCGGCGTGACCGAATCGGACATCGACCTGGCGACCGCGTCCGACGCGATCGTCCTCGGGTTCAACGTCCGGGCGCAGGGCAAGGCGACCGAGCGGGCCACCCGCGAGGGCGTCGACGTGCGCTACTACACGGTCATCTACCAGGCGATCGAGGAGATCGAGCAGGCTCTCAAGGGCATGCTCAAGCCGGAGTACGAAGAGGTCGAACTGGGCCGCGCCGAGGTCCGGGACGTCTTCAAGTCCTCCAAGATCGGCACGATCGCGGGTTGCCTGGTCATGTCCGGCGAGATCCGGCGCAACGCCAAGGCCCGCCTCCTGCGCGACGGCAACGTCATCGCGCAGAACCTGCCGATCAACTCGCTGCGCCGGTTCAAGGACGACGTGGTCGAGGTCCGGGAAGGGTACGAGTGCGGTCTCACGCTGGGCTCGTACAGCGACATCAAGGTCGACGACGTGATCGAGACCTACGAACAGCGGGAGAAGCCCCGCGCGTGAGCGACCGGTCCGGGGTGCGCCAGCCGCGCACCCCGGACCGCCCTCGCGGCACAACTTCGCCATTTATGTTTGTCGGAGCCCTAGAGCTTGACCTGCTGCTCGACGACGTGCATTCGTTGAAGCAGAAGCGATCCGTGGTGCGGCCGGTGGTGGCCGAACTGCGGAAGCGATTCGCCGTCTCGGTCGCCGAGGCGGGACATCTGGACCTGCACCGGCGCGCGCTCATCGGCGTCGCCGCGGTCGCCCCCGACGGCGAGCACATCCGGGACGTGCTCGACGCGTGCGAGCGGTTCGCGGCGGGCCGCCCCGAGTTCGAACTGCTGTCCGCGCGCCGCCGGCTGCTCGGCCCGGACGACTAGAACACCCGGAAATCCGGAGAAGGAGACCTCAGCCATGGCCGATCCCGCTCGAGCGCGCAAGCTCGCCAAGCGGATCTCGCAGATCGTGGCCTCGGCGATCGAACACGACGTCAAGGACCCGCGACTGGGCGCGGTGACCATCACCGACGCCCGTGTCACTGCGGACCTGCACGACGCCACGGTGTACTACACGGTGCTCGGCGAAACCGTCGACGCGGAGCCGGACTTCGCGAGCGCCGCGGCCGCGCTGGAAGCCGCGCGCGGCGTCCTGCGCACCAAGGTCGGACAGGGCACCGGCGTCCGCTACACCCCGACGCTCACCTTCGTCGCGGACAGCGTCCCGGACGACGCCCGCCGCATCGAAGAACTGCTCGCGAAGGCCCGCGAATCGGACGCCGAGGTGGCCCGCCGGGCGACCGGAGCGCAGCCCGCGGGCGAAGCGGACCCGTACAAGGCCCCTCGCGCCGAAGAGGACGAGGAGCAAGCAGAAGAGGAGACGCGCGGCTGAAGCGATGCGGTCAAAGCCCGGTGTCACGCGACGCGGCCTGCTGTTCGGCAGTGCCGCGGCGCTCGTCTCCGCCTGCACCGGGCGCTCCGCCCCGGTGGTTGCGCCGACCTCGGCTGCCCCGGCCTCCAGCCCGTCGCCCCTGAAGGCGTCCATCACGATCCACCGCAGGCACTCCGCGGCCCGGGGCCGGGACGTCGACGTGGTGCTCATGACGCCCGACGGAATCCCCAGCACCGGCCTGCCGGTCTGCGTCGCACTGCACGGCCGCGGGTCGAACGCCCGCACCTTCATGGACCTGGGCCTGCCCGCGGCACTCACCGCCGCCGTCCGGTCCGGCACCCCGCCGTTCGCGGTCGTCGCGGTCGACGGAAGCCACTACTGGATGCCTGACGGCGACGACGACCCGCACCGCATGCTCACCGACGAACTCCCCGGCTGGCTGTCCGAATCGGGCCTCCGCCCGATGACCGGACTCCTCGGCATCTCCATGGGCGGCTTCGGAGCACTGAACCTCGCCCGCCTCCGCCGCGACGTGACCGCCGTGGCCACCTGCAGCGCGGCCCTGTTCCGCACGTGGCCGGAAGCCCGGTCCCGGCACATCTTCGCGTCCCAGAACGACTGGACGGCCGCCGAACCGCTGCAGCACGTGGACGAACTCCCGCCCCGGGGCCTCGGCGTGTGGTGCGGCGAGGAGGACCCGTTCCTGCCAGCCAACCGGAAGCTGATCACCAGCGCCAAGCCGGAGGTCTCGCGGATCACGCCGGGGGCGCACACTTCGGAGTACTGGCAGGGAATCCTGCCGGAAGTCCTGCGCTTCCTCGGGCCGCGGCTGACGTAGCGGGTTCACCGGTTCGGGTGGCCGGGGTTGTGTAGGCAATTGGCAACACCGAGCTTTCCCGGGTGACCAGTGAACGAGCGCGGTGCGGTGCGGCTTCACGCGTCGTCCGCGCCGGGCGCCGGGACCTCCCAGTCCGGCGCGATGTTCCCCTGCGGATCGAGGCCGTACTTCCGCAACTGCGCGTGCTCCCAGGCAGTGCCGTCCCCCGCGAGAATGCGTTCGATCCTGATCCGCGCGCCCGGATGGCCGTGGGCCAGCGCGAGACAGTAGAGATCGAGCACCCTGGTCTGGTCGCCCGCGCCGCGGCGAAGATCGCCCAGCAGCACAGCGGATTCGACGTCCCCGCCGTTGGCCCCGCGCTCGGCGATGTCCTGCGCTTTGAAGTACTCCTCGTGCAGGTTGAATCCCCGGGCGACCCCGGCGGCGGCGCTGAAGTCGTCCTCGTCGAGCAGTTCCTCGAGCAGTTGTTCGGCGTCTTTCAGCGAGCCGCGTCCGGCGAGGGCTTCCGCCAGCAGCGCCCGCAACCGCCGCGGCACGGCCTCGCGTCCGGCGCGGATCAGCTGCACTGCCTCGGTGAAGTTGCGCGCGTCCATCAGCAGGCGAAGGGCTCGTTCCCCGATCCGCGCGCCACCCGACGCGGCCGCTTCCTTGTAGAGCCGGCCCGCCAGCACCAGCAGCGAGGAGGTCGCGTGGTGCGGGCCGTTCCCGCTCACCGTCGCCCGGTCGGCTTCCTCGGCGCGCGCGTCGAGGAGTTCGTCGGCCACCCAGACCAGCGCCCGCCAGCGCGGGATGTTCCTGCGCGAGCGGACGGCCTCGGCCACGGTCACCGCATGCGGGAAGTCCTTGACGTGCCGCGCGACCGGACCGAGCGAGCCCGGATCCGGCGGAACCGTGGCGACGTACCATTCCAACGCCTCAGCGCTCTTTTCCGCGGCGCAGAGCAGCCGGACGATCTTGACCGGATCCGGTGCGCGACCGGCGAGGCTCGCGCCGCGGAAGCAGCGGATTGTCCGGTCGAGCATCCCGAGCCGGGCCGCGGTGCGGGCACCCGCGCTGAAGGCGGCGGCCGGATCGCCGGACGCCGCAACGTCGTAGCACTCGAACGCTCGGTCCGGAAGCGGGGGTACGGAGCGGGCGAAGACGTCGCCGACCTCGATCAGCGGAGCCGCGTCCCCCTCGTCCGCAGCCTCGAGCGCGCACTTCTGGGCAGCTTCGAGCAGACGGGCGCGCAGATTCACCCGCGTCGCCGCGGCGGCGGTGCCGGGGACGCCGAGCAGCCGCGCCGCTTCCACCCACTTCAGCGCCCTTTCGGCCTGCCCGGCCGCGGACAGTGCTTCGGCGCCGAGCAGGTAGGCGCTGTGCCGGTCGTAGCCGGTCGCCTCCGCCTCCAGCATCTCCAGCACCGCGTCGATCCCGAAAGCGTCCATGGTCAGGTCGGCGATCAGGGGAAGCAGATCGCGCCCGTGCCGGGCGGCCAGCTCGTTCAGCCAGCGCACCGCCTTGTCGAGTTCTTTCCGGCGACGGTTCCGCTGTTTCTCCAGATCTTCGGCAGAAAGGCGGCCGTGGGAATCGACCGAAATCTCGGGCGAGACCATGCTCGCGGCCACATAGGCCGCCGACCGCAGGTCGCCGTTTTCCGCGCGCCGGCGGTGCACGGCCAATGCCAGCTCCGGCCGGCCGCACCGGGTATGGGCGGTCTCGACGTGCAAGGCGGCCGAACGGTCGCCCGCCTCGGCGAGCGGACTCAGCCAGTCCAGGACGTCCTTTTCGCGCCCCGCTGCGAAGAGAACGGCCGCCCCCTGGTTGATCGCCTCCTCGACGTCGGCACCGATCCGCGTGAGCATCCGGTACTGGACCACCGCCTCGTCGATCCGCCCGGCCTTCGCCAGCATCGCCGCGAGTTCGAGGCGCGCCTCCGGCAGGCCGCTCTTCAGGAAGAAGTGGGTGCTCAACTCCAGCAGATGGCGTCGGCGGCATTCCCGCGCGACGTCAAGACTGTCCTGTCCCGCAACGGTTTCCAGCAACACCGGCCACAAGCTCGCCCGAGGGAGGATCGGCTGCGCCGCCTCGGCCACGTACTGCCGATCGAGACCCGGGGCAAGGCGACAGGCGTCCGTTTTCCCGTCTTTGACCAGCACAGTGGCACCACCGCGGACTGGAGTCGTCAGCTCTTTCAGCGCCGTGCCGAACTGCTCGTCGGTCTCCGGTCCGTCCGGACAGGCTTGCGCACCCAGGCGGAGCATTGCCCGGGACATCGAGGGGCCGTGGCCCGCGTGCCGGGCCTCGACCACGAAATCCAGTATCGCGCGAGCGGCCGGGCTGATCCGCTGGCAGCGCGTGCGCAGTGCTGGCCCGGCGACGATCGTCTGGATCACCTGTCCGTTCGGCGCGTCCGCCGCCGCTTCGGAGACTCGTGGGTCGGACGAGCCGAGCGCCCGCTGGACCTCGGTTGCGGAGAAGGAGCCGGCCACCGTGTCGCTGGTGCCTCGCAGCAGCAGTTCGACGCTCGAGCGATCGACGCCCCCGTCCTGCGGTGCCGTGAGACTCTGCCAGTACTCCGAAAGCAGGCTGGCGAGAATCAGAATCGGCGCACGTCCGGCGTCTTCCAGCAGATTTCGCAGGAAATCGGCGACATCATTGTTTTTTTCGTTGTCATCCGAGAACAAGTACCGTTCCGCGGAGAGAAGCAACACGACGGTTTTTTCCTGGAATCTGTTCGCGCTCGCCAGCAGTTCCTCGATGCTGCGCGGACTGAGGGCGGGCCAGATTCTCCAGCCGTAGAGCAGCAATTGCCCGTCAGTGCCGCGGATGTGCGTGGCTTCCCATAGCGCGCGTTTCTTCCCTGTCGCCGGTCCGCCCACGAGGGTGCGCATTCCGCTCTTCCCCTGTGCGGCGGCCTCGACGACGGACCTCAGCGCGCGATCGTGGGCACGACGGCAATAGGAGGTCAGGTAGGGCAAGGATTCGTCGGGCTGACCGGCTTCGCTCAACGGGGAGAGTTCCAGCTGGCGGGGAGTTCGGGTCGCCAATTCGACTGCCTCGGTGGCCGGGGTTCGTTCTGCGGTCGTGTCCATGTCACGGTCGACCCTGCCGTACGGAATGCGTCAGGAGAGGCTTAATGCGATGAGCGGTCCGCTTCACGCGTTAAAAGCCCAGTGCGGTTCGTCCGCACTGTAGCGAGTTCACTCAATCCAGTGAATGCGTTCTGTGTGGGGAAACGGTAGTTTCCGCCGCGAATTCAGGCTGGCTTTCCCGCCACCACGAGATCCCGCACGATCGCCTGATCCACCCGGTGCGCCAGCTCCTCGTACGGCCCGCCGGCCCGCACCGCCAGCCCCGCCCGTTCCAGGATCGCCACCAGTTCCTCGCGCGGCAGCACATGCGTGTTCCACGAGATCCCGATCGCCCCGCCCGGCCGGAGCACGCGGTTCCACACCGGGATCGCCGCCGCGAGAAGGTCGCGCGGGCTGCGGGCCAGGCCGGTGTCGCGGTGGCTGCCGTGCTGCACGCCGTACGGCGCGTCGGTCACGATCAGGTCCACCGACGCCGGGCGGAGGACCTCGTCGGTCGTCAGCGTGTCCGCGTTCAGATAGCTGAGCCGTCGGGTGCGGCCGGCCTTGTAGTCGTCCTTGTCGAACGCGTACTCGATGTCCAGCCGACGGCCGAGGCGGACCTTGTTGCGGCGCAGCTGCCCGGATTCCGCGGTGTGCTTCACGCGCTTCGTGCGCAGCCACGTCTTCACGAACTGTTCGTACGCTTCGAAATCGCGCGTGTCGACGTCGAGGCCGGTCGCGTCGAAGCCGTACATGACTGCCTGGTTCAGCGTCGTCCCGCGGCCGCACAACGGGTCGAGAACGTGCAGTTCGCGATCCGGCCAGTCCGCGGGCCGCGAGGTCGCCAGGAGGGTGAGGTTGAGCAGCAGTTTCGTGAACTGCTCGTTGGTCTTGCCCGGGTACTTCTGGATGGTCAGCAGGTCCGAGTCCGCCTTCGCCAGCGGGTGCACGGCGACCGGCCGCAGCACTCCGTCGCCCAGTTCGAACAGGGCGTACAGCGAGGACAGGTTCGACAGCAGCGCCAGGTCGCGCTCGCCGAGCGGGGCCGCGCAGGCGAATTTCACGTACCCGACCCCGCCGAGTTCGATCTCTTCGATCGCCGACACCTCGGCGGAAAGACCGGTGCCGAAGGCCGCCAGTTCGGCGCGCAGCAGCGCCGGCGACGAGGCGGCGTACACGCGGTTGGCGGAAGGCAGAACGAGGATCACGTACTCAGGCATCCCGCAGAGCGTAGCGTGGCACTTCGTGACAGCTTCCCTGGTACAGGACATCGAGGCCGCCGCCGCACTGCTGGCCGGGGCCACCGACGTGACGCTGCTCGGACACGTGCGTCCCGACGCGGACGCCCTCGGCAGCGCGCTGGCCCTCGGCCACGTGCTGCATCGCCGCGGCGCGCGGGTGCGAGTCGCCTTCGGCGAGCCGGACGAGGCCCCCGAAACACTGGCGTGGCTCGACGTCGACGGCCTGATCACTCCTGTCGACGCGCTCCCGCCGACCGACGGCCTGCTGGTCGCGCTGGACACTCCGACCCTGGCCCGGCTGGGCAGGCTCGCCCCGCGGGTCGCCGCGGTCCGCGATGCGGGCGGTTCGGTCCTGGTCGTCGACCACCACGCGACCAACGGCCGCTACGGCACCCAGCACGTCGTGGACGACACCGCCGAAGCGACGGCGATCCTGGTCACTCGGATCGTCGAGGCGATGGGGGTCGAGCTGGACGCGGCCGCCGCGCGCTGCCTGTACGCCGGGGTAGTCACCGATACGAGTGGCTTCCGCCGGGCGAGCCCCGAAACGCACCGGATCGCGGCTCGCCTTCTGGAAGCCGGGGCGGACCCCGGCGAGGTGGCCCGCCGAATCGTCGACGATCACCCGTTCGCGTGGCTGCCGATGCTGTCGACAGTCCTGTCGGAGGCCCGGCTGGAACCCGAAGGGGCGCAAGGCTTCGGCTTCGTCCACACCGTCGTGCGCGCGGCCGCCGCGGCGACGGTGCGGCTCGAAGAGGTGGAGTCGGTGATCGACGTCGTGCGCGCGACCCGGGAGGCTGGCGTCGCGGCGGTGCTGAAGGAGGCCGGGCCGGGTCCAGTGTGGACGGTCTCGCTGCGCTCGGCAGGCGACATCGACGTGTCCGCGGCCGCCGCCGAGTTCGGCGGGGGAGGCCACCGGATGGCGGCCGGGTGCACGGCGGAGGGTCCGGCGGAGGAGGTGCTGGACCGGCTGCGGGAGGCGCTGGGACGGGCGCCGCTGCTGCGGGCTTCCTGATCTGGCTGGACGGTGCGCGGCCGGCCGACGCGTGCGCGGGGCTCAGGGCAGTGCTTTGGCCACCTCGGCCGAGCTGTTCGCGCAGGTCCTGAGCTGGCGAATCCCGGGTTCGTGTCGTCTCCTCGTTCGCGTGCCGGGACGCCACCACCTCGCGCCGGGTCACTCCGGTCGGCGCAACCCGTCCAGCACGAGCGTGATGACATCGTCGGCCTCGGCCCGCCACCGGGGACGGTCGTGGGCCGCGCCGATGCCGTGCAGCGCCATCATCACCGCACCCGCGTCCACGTCGTCGCGAACGGAGCCCTCCCGCACGGCGGCGGCCACCAGATCGGTGACCGCTTCCTCCAGTGCGTGGCTGCCCCCGGCGAGGGCGTTCGAACGGTCGGCCATGAGCGTGGCCAGCGTCCGGGCCAAGCCCGCGTGGGCGTCGATGTGGTCGACCATGCCGCGCAGGAAGGTCGCCAGCGCCTCCGCCGCGGGCAGCGTGTCCCGCAACTGCCGGGCGCGGTCGCACAGCGCGGCGACTTCCCCGTGGTAGACCGCCTCGGCCAGCGCCTCCCGGGTGGGGAAGTGGCGGTACAGCGTGCCGGTGCCCACTCCGGCCAGGCTGGCGAAGTCGTCGAAGCGCAGGTCGAAGAATTCGCCCGCGTCGAAGATTTCCCGCGCCTTGGCGACCAGGAGGTCGCGGTTGCGCCGGGCGTCGGCCCGCAGCGGCTTACCCGCGGTCATCCGCAGCCCTCCCGTCCGCAAGCGGAGATCGTCTCCAATTCGAGCGTACCGCACGAGCCGCGAAGCTCCGCCGGGTTGCGGCCCGCTCCGGTGTCCACCCGAGACAGTCGCGGTTGACCGGCCGCGCGCGCCGGATCACGCCACAGAGGACTTCTGTCGCTGATTCCCTTGCCCCATAAGCGAATCACGCACCTCGCTTACCCTTGCCCAGTCCGGGCCGCCGGAATTGTCGGTCCCGGTAGCTACTCTCGTCCCGTGTCCGAAAACGCCACGACCACCGCCGCGAGCGGTGACCGCATCCCGCCCCGCCGAGTGTTCGGCCTCGCCGTGCCCGCGCTCGGCGTGCTCGCCGCCGAACCGCTCTACGTGCTGGTCGACACCGCCGTCGTCGGCCATCTCGGGGCGCTGCCGCTCGCCGGCCTCGCATTGGGCGGCGTGGTGTTGTCGCAGGTCTCCACGCAGCTCACCTTCCTGTCCTACGGCACCACCTCGCGCACCGCGCGGCTGCACGGCGCGGGCAGGCGCGCGGACGCGGTACGCGAAGGCGTGCAAGCCACCTGGCTGGGCGTGCTGGTCGGGCTGGTGCTGCTGGTGGCGGGGCAGTTGCTGGCCGGGCCGATCGCCCGCGCGCTTTCGGGCAGCGACGAGATCGCCGCGGCGGCCGTGTCGTGGCTGCGGATCGCGTTGTTCGGCGCGCCGCTGATCCTCGTCACGATGGCGGGCAACGGCTGGATGCGCGGCGTGCAGGACGCCACCCGCCCGCTGCGCTATGTGCTGGCGGGCAACGGAATCTCCGCCGTCCTGTGCCCGGTGCTGGTGTACGCCGCCGATCTCGGGCTGGAGGGGTCGGCGATCGCGAACGTCGTCGCGCAGGTCGTGTCCGCGTCGATGTTCGTCGCCGCGCTGGTGCGGGAAAAGGTGCCGTTGCGGCCGGATTTCCCGGTGATGCGGGCACAACTGGGCCTCGGCCGCGACCTGGTGCTGCGCAGTTTCGCGTTCCAGGCGTGCTTCGTGTCGGCCGCCGCGGTGGCCGCGCGCACCTCGACCGAGGCGGTCGGGGCGCACCAGGTGGTCCTGCAGCTCTGGACGTTCCTGTCCCTGGTGCTCGATTCGGTCGCGATCGCCGCGCAATCGCTCGTCGGCGCGGCGCTCGGCGCGGGGGCGGCGCGGCAGGCGCGCGGGGTGGCCACGCAGATCACCGGATACGGCTTGATTTTCGGCTGTTTCCTCGGCGTGCTGTTCGCGGCGTTGTGGAGCGTCCTGCCGCATGCGTTCACGTCCGACCCGGGAGTGCTCGGCGAAATTCCGCACGCCTGGTGGTTCTTCGTGGCGCTGCAACCGATCGCGGGCGTGGTGTTCGCGCTCGACGGCGTTCTCCTCGGTGCGGGCGACGCCGCCTTCCTCCGCACCGCCACGCTCGTCAGCGCCGGGCTCGGGTTCTTGCCGCTGATCTGGCTGTCGCTGGCGCTGGGCTGGGGGTTGAGCGGGATCTGGAGCGGCTTGTCGCTGTTCATGGTGTTCCGGCTGGCGGCCGTGGTGGCGCGGTGGCGGTCCGGGCGGTGGGCCGTGGTCGGCGCGGTGCGGGAGGCGTGATGGCATAACGGCGAAACCCGCTCGCCGCCGGCGCCCGGCGGATGCGAGGGTGGGCGCATGCCGAAGTTCACCCAGGTCGACGTCTTCACCGATGAACTCGCCCGAGGCAACGCGCTCGCTGTCGTGCACGGCGCGGACGGGCTGTCCGACGAGCGGATGGCCGCGTTCGCCAGCTGGACGAACCTCAGCGAGACCACGTTCCTGCTGGAGCCGTCCGACCCGGCCGCGGACTACCGCGTGCGGATCTTCACCCCGCACGGCGAGCTGCCCTTCGCCGGGCACCCGACGCTCGGGTCGGCGCGGGCGTGGCTGGCCGCCGGGGGCGAGCCGAAGGCCGGGCACCTCGTGCAGGAATGCGGAGCCGGGCTGGTCCGGGTGCGCCGCGACGGAGACCGGCTGGCGTTCGCCGCACCTCCGCTGCGCCGCGGCGGTCCGGTGGACGACGCAGACCTCGCCGCGGTGAAACGCGGCCTGCACCTCCGCGACGCCGACGTCCTCGGCGCACGCTGGGCGGACAACGGTCCCGGCTGGGTCGCGCTGCTGCTGCGCGACGCCGCGACCGTCCTCGCGATCGAGCCGGACTTCGGGGCGCTTGGGTCGTACAAGGTGGGTGTCGCCGGTGCGCAGCCCGCCGGATCCGATACGGCTTTCGAGGTCCGCGCGTTCAGCGACGTCGTCGAGGACCCGGTCACCGGCAGTCTCAACGCGGCGCTCGGCCAGTGGCTGATCGGCGACGGCATCGCGCCCGAGTCGTACGTCGCGGCGCAGGGCACGAGGCTCGGCAGGCGCGGGCGGGTGCACGTCGAACGGGACGGCGACGACGTGTGGGTCGGCGGCGAAACGGTCGTCGGCATCCGGGGCGAAGTGGATCTGTGGTGAAGCACACCCCGGTTACGGCTATGTATCGAGGTTGCTGAGGCGATACAACTATCGAGGCGGCAGCGTCGTCGTCCTCCTCTGTCCGACGCTCGCCTGCTCTCTGGAGGAACTCTTGACGCCCGCCGGCCGCGCCCCTGTCCGGTCCTGGCTCATCTGGCTCACCGCGGTCACGGTGTACCTGCTCGCCGTTTTCCACCGCACCTCGTTCGGCGTCGCCGGCCTGAAGGCGGCCGAACGCTTCGGCGTCGGGTCCGCCGCGCTCGGCATCTTCACCGTCTTGCAGGTCGGCGTGTACGCGGCCATGCAGATCCCGACCGGCGTGCTGGTCGACCGCTACGGCCCGCGCCGCGTGCTCACCGCCGCCGTCCTGATCCTCGGCTCCGGGCAGCTGCTGCTCGGACTCGCCGACACGTACGCACTCGGCCTGGTCGCCCGCGGCGTCCTCGGCCTCGGCGACGCGCTCACCTTCGTCAGCGTCCTGCGCCTCGTCGCGGCCCACTTCCCGGCGCACCGGTACGCGCTGCTCGCGTCCTTCACCTCCTGCGTCGGCTACATCGGCAACCTCGCCGCGACCGTCCCGCTCACCCTGCTGCTCGACGGTCCAGGATGGACAGTCACCTTCCTCGCCGTCGGCGCGGTGACGGTGCTCTATTCGGTGCCGGTCGCGCTGCGCGTCCGCGACACTCCCGACGGCGCACCGGAACTCAAGCGCGAACCCGTGCGTCCGGCCGAACTCGGCAGGCAGGTCAAACTGGCCTGGCGAACCCCTGGCACCCGGCTGGGTTTCTGGGTGCACTTCTCGACGATGTTCGCGCCGAACGTGCTGACCCTGTTGTGGGGCATGCCTTTCCTGGTGCAGGGCGAAGGCCTGCCTGCCGCGACCGCCAGCGCACTGCTGACCGTCTTCGTATTCGGCTCCATGGCAGGCGGCCCATTGCTGGGCGCCGTGATCGGCCGCTCTCCGGTGCTGCGGGTGCCGCTGGTCATCGGCTACCTCGTCGGCGCCGCGATCGTGTGGGCAGTGCTCCTCGGCTGGAACGGCCACGTCCCGGTGGGCGTCCTCGTCCCCGCGTTCGCCTTCCTCACCCTCGGCGGCCCGGCGTCGATGATCGGCTTCGCCATCGCCCGCGACTACAACCCGCTGTCCCGCGTCGGAACCGCAACCGGGGTAGTGAACGTCGGCGGCTTCCTGGCGACCACCGTGACAGCTCTGCTGATCGGCATCCTCCTCCAGGCGACAGGCGGCAACTTCCGGATCGCGCTGCTGGTCGTCGTCGCCGTGCTGGCAGCAGGCGCGTCGCGAATGCTGGTGTGGTGGCGGCGGGCCCGCGCCCAGGTGTTCGCCGCGGAAGCCCGCGGCGAGGAAGTCCCGGTCCGGATCCGGCGGCACCGCTGGGACCGCGTTCCGGAAGAGGCCGTCGTCGCCGCCTGAGCCAGTCGTGAGTGGCGGCGCCGGTCAGAACCGGCGCCGCCACTCACGAGACCCCAGCCCGCCCCTCCGCTTCGCCCCGCGCACCAGGCGCCACCCGCGAATCCCCGCCTAGGTAGGGTTTCCGCCGTGTCTCGCCCGAAAGAACCGCGTCGTCCCGCCCCTCCTCCCGGACTGCTCATCGTCGACAAACCGGCGGGCATGACGTCGCACGACGTGGTCGCGCGGGCGCGGCGGATCATGGGCACCCGCAAGGTCGGCCACGCCGGCACGCTCGACCCGATGGCGACCGGCGTCCTGGTGCTCGGCATCGAGCGCGCCACCAAACTGCTCGGCCACCTCGCCCTCGACCGCAAGACCTACCTCGCCACGCTGTCGCTCGGCCGGTCCACCACGACCGACGACGCCGAAGGCGAACCGCTCGGAACCGAGGCCGCGCCGGAAACCCTCGCCGCTGTCACCGACGAGCAGATCGCCGACGGGATCGCCGCGCTGACCGGGGACATCCAGCAGGTGCCCAGCGCCGTCTCCGCGGTCAAGATCGACGGCAAGCGCGCTTACGCCCGGGTGCGCGCGGGCGAAGACGTCGTCCTCCCGCCGCGACCCGTGACCGTGCACCGGTTCGACGTTCTAGGCCTCCGCCGCGAGGACGACCGGATCGAACTCGACGCGATCGTCGAATGCTCGTCCGGCACCTATGTCCGCGCACTCGCCCGCGATCTCGGTGCGGGGCTCGGCGTCGGCGGGCACCTGAAAGCCTTGCGCCGCACCACAGTCGGGCCGTTCACGCTCGCCCGCGCGCGCACGCTCGACCAGCTCGAAGAGAAGCCGGAACTGTCGCTGGACCTCGACGCCGCCGTCGCCGCCGCGTTCCCGCGCCGGGATCTCGACGCCGCCACCGCCAAAGCCGTGCAGTACGGCAGGCGCATCCCGGCGGCCGGAATCACCGGCACGTACGGCCTCTTCGCGCCGGACGGCCACGTGCTCGCGCTGGCCTCCGACACCGAGGGAGTGACCCGCTCGGTGGTGGTCCTCCTGCCCGCATAGGGTGGGAGGCAAAGGCACCTCGCTCGGGGAGAGTTGACAACAGTGCAGCGGTGGCGTGGGCTCGGGGACCTCCCGGGCGGCTGGGGACGGTGCGTGGTCACCATCGGCGTGTTCGACGGCGTGCACCGCGGGCACCAGGAACTGATCAAGCGCACCGTGGCGACGGCCGCCGAGCGCGGCGTGCCGAGCGTGGTGCTCACCTTCGACCCGCATCCGTCCGAGGTGCTGCGCCCGGGCAGCCATCCCGCGCAGCTGACCACCCTGCGGCGCAAGGCCCAGCTGGTCGAGGGGCTCGGCGTGGACGTGTTCTGCGTGCTGCCCTTCACCCTGGAGCTGTCCCGGCTCAGCCCGCACGAGTTCGTGCACGAGGTGCTGGTCGACCGGCTGCACGCGGGCGCGGTGCTGGTCGGCGACAACTTCACCTTCGGGGCCAAGGCCGCGGGCAACGTCGCGCTGCTGCGCGAACTCGGCCGCCGCTTCGGGTTCGTCGCCTACGGCGCGGAGCTGCAGGGCCGTTCGCTCGACGACGACCGCGGCGCCAACGACATCACCTTCTCCTCGACCTACGTCCGCTCGTGCATCGACGCGGGCGACGTGGAGGCCGCGGCCGACGCGCTCGGCCGCCCGCACCGGCTGGAAGGCATCGTCGTCCGCGGCGACGGCCGGGGCCACGACCTCGGCTATCCGACAGCCAACCTGTCCACCGCGCGGTTCGCCGCCGTGCCCGCGGACGGCGTCTACACGGCCTGGTTCAGCAGACTGTCCGACCCGGACCGGCGGCTGCGCGCGGCGGTGTCGGTGGGCACGAACCCGACCTTCTCCGGCCGCGAGCGCACCGTCGAGGCGTTCGTGCTGGACGTCGACGAGGACTTCTACGGCCAGCACGTCGCGCTGGACTTCGTCACCCGGTTGCGGGATCAAGCGCGGTTCGGCGCCTCGGCCGATCTCGTCAAGAAGATCGACGAGGACGTGGCCCGGACCAGGGAAGCGCTCGGCTCGGACAGCTGAGCGGGCCCGCCCCCGGGACAGGACCGGCCCGGGGCGAATCGGGCGTTCCGGCCCGGCGGGGGCGTCCGGAGTGGCAAGATGGGCCGGCGGCGCCGGGCCGGGGAAGCGAAGTGGGCCGGCAGCACCGGGCCGCGGGACGACAGCGCTAGGGGAGCGGAGCTAGGTGGAGGACCACAAGATCGTCCAGCGGAACATCGCGCTGCAGCGGGAGTGGTACGGGGAGCCGCTGGGCGATCGGGTGCGCAGGCTGGTGGTGGCCTTCGACGTGTCGCAGGCGTTCCTGGCCGAGGTGCTGGGGATCAGCGCGCCGATGCTGAGCCAGGTGATGAGCGGGCGGCGGGCGAAGATCGGCAATCCGGTCGTGCTGGCCAGGATGATCATGCTCGAGCGCAAGATCCTGGTGCCCGAGGTCGCCGCGGGCGACCGCGACGCGATGCAGGCCGCGCTGGAGGACGTGCGCGACTCGCGGCCCACCGTCGGCCGCGACAACATCCCGGTCAGCTCGGACGAGAAGGTCCTGCTCGCGGGCATCCGGGACATCGCCGAGGACGAGAACCTGGCCGAAGCGGCGAAACTGCTCGACGAGGATTTCCCGGCGATCGCCGACCTGCTCCGCCGCGCGGGAGCCTCGGGCCAGTAGCCGATGCGGCTGTTCTCCGCGCTGCGCCCGCCCGCCGACGTCGCGGCGGAAGTGGCTGGCGCCCTCGGCGGCAGGGACCGGCTTTTGCGCTGGTCCGATCCGGCCGGCTGGCACATCACGCTGGCCTTCTACGGCGAGGTCGACCCCGCCGAATACGGCGCCTTCCTCGACCGGGCGCTCGACGGCCGAAAATCCGTTGACGTCCGGCTCTCCGGTTCGGGAACATTCCCGGGAGTGCTGTGGTTGGGAGTGGCAGGGGAGGACCTGGCCGATCTCGCCGCGGCCGCGACCCTGGGCTCCGGCGAGGACCGTCCCTACCGGCCGCACCTGACGCTGGCGCGCTGCTCCCGCACGCAGCCGCCGACGGAGTGGACGGAACAGCTGGCCGGTTTCCGCAGCCGCGTCTGGACCGCGGACCGGGTGGAGCTGATGGGCGGCGGCGCCCCATACCGCACGCTGCGGTCCTGGCCGCTGCGACGCGGGTGAACCCGTGCTGCCCGGCTAGCCCCACGCGCCGGAAGCCGCAGTTCAACCGGCTGGTAACCTCCATAACCGGGTCCGGCTGCAGTCCGTGGCGGCCGTGACCGGCTCACCCGGCCGCGTGGCGCGGTACGGGCCTCACGGCACTAGATGCACAAGGAGCACCACCAGTGGCGCTGTCCACCGAAGAGAAGAAGACGATCCTCGCCGAGTACGGGCTGCACGACTCGGACACCGGATCCCCCGAGGCCCAGGTCGCGCTGCTGACCAAGCGGATCATCGGCCTCACCGAACACCTCAAGACCCACAAGCACGACCACCACTCCCGTCGCGGTCTCCTGCTGCTGGTCGGCCGTCGCCGCCGGCTGCTGAACTACACGGAAAAGGTGGACGTGGCGCGGTACCGCGACCTGATCAAGCGTCTCGGCCTGCGCCGATAGCGTGCTGACGAGGGGGAGCGGCTTCGGCCGCTCCCCCTCGCCGCAAGCACACCCCCACACGGCGCGAGCGCGCTGGAGGAACGATCTCGCCGGTCCTCGGTAGTGGTTCCCGGGCAACGGACCCGGGGGCTTCGATCGAAGACCGGCCTCACACCTCCTCGAGCGTCCTCGGGCGAACCGGGTCCCACAGTGGGAGACTCTCGCCGTACGAAGGAACCAAAGAGGAGATTGACCATATGACCGACTCCACCGGAGTCACCGTGTTCGAGACCGAAGCCGTTCTGGACAACGGCCGGTTCGGCACCCGCACCGTCCGGTTCGAGACCGGCCGGCTCGCCAAGCAGGCCGCCGGCGCCGTCGTCGCGTACCTGGACGAAGAGACCATGCTGCTGTCGGCGACCACGGCGTCGAAGCACCCGAAGGAGCACTTCGACTTCTTCCCGCTGACCGTGGACGTCGAGGAGCGGATGTACGCCGCCGGACGCATCCCCGGCGCGTTCTTCCGCCGCGAGGGCCGCCCGTCGACCGACGCGATCCTCACCGCCCGCCTGATCGACCGCCCGCTGCGCCCGTCCTTCGCCGACGGCCTCCGCAACGAGATCCAGGTCGTCATCACCGTCCAGAGCCTCAACCCGGACGACCCGTACGACGTGCTGGCGATCAACGCCGCGTCGGCCTCCACCCAGATCGCCGGCCTGCCGTTCTCCGGCCCGGTCGGCGGCGTGCGCGTCGCGCTGATCGAGGGCCAGTGGGTCGCGTTCCCGACCTGGCCGCAGCTCGAGAAGGCCACCTTCAACATGGTGGTCGCTGGCCGCATCGTCGGTGACGACGTCGCCATCATGATGGTCGAGGCCGAGGGCACCGAGCACACGCTCGACCTGATCGCCGCCGGCGGCACCGCGCCGGACGAGACCACCGTCGCGCAGGGCCTCGAGGCCGCGAAGCCGTTCATCCGCGTGCTGTGCGAGGCGCAGCAGCGCCTGGCCGCCGACGCCGCGAAGCCGACCGGCGAGTTCCCGCTGTACCCGGCCTACCAGCCGGACATCTACGAGGCCGTCGCCGCGATCGCGTCCGACGAGCTGGCCAAGGCGCTGCAGATCGCCGGCAAGCAGGAGCGCGACGCCGCGACCGACGAGGTCAAGGCCGCCGTCCTGGAGAAGCTCGGCCTCGGCGAGGGCGAAGCCTTCGAGGGCCGCGACAAGGAGGTCGGCGGTGCGTTCAAGGCGCTGACCAAGAAGATCATGCGCACCCGCGTCCTCACCGAGAAGATCCGGATGGACGGCCGCGGCCTGACCGACATCCGCCAGCTCTCGGCCGAGGTCGCCGTGGTCCCGCGGGCGCACGGTTCGGCGCTGTTCGAGCGCGGCGAGACCCAGATCCTGGGCATCACCACGCTGAACATGCTCCGCATGGAGCAGCAGATCGACTCGCTCTCCCCGGAGACGACGAAGCGCTACCTGCACCACTACAACTTCCCGCCCTTCTCCACCGGCGAGACCGGCCGCGTCGGTTCGCCGAAGCGGCGCGAGATCGGCCACGGCATGCTCGCCGAGCGCGCCCTGGTCCCGGTGCTGCCGAAGCGGGACGAGTTCCCGTACGCGATCCGCCAGGTCTCCGAGGCGCTGGGCTCCAACGGCTCCACCTCGATGGGCTCGGTCTGCGCGTCCACCATGGGCCTGTTCAACGCCGGCGTGCCGCTGAAGGCGCCGGTCGCGGGCATCGCCATGGGCCTGGTGTCCGACGAGGTCGACGGCGAGACGCGTTACGTCGCGCTGACCGACATCCTCGGCGCCGAGGACGCGCTGGGCGACATGGACTTCAAGGTCGCCGGCACGAAGGACATCATCACCGCGCTGCAGCTGGACACCAAGCTGGACGGCATCCCGTCCGAGGTGCTCGCGGCCGCGCTGAAGCAGGCGAAGGACGCTCGCCTCACCATCCTGGAAGTCATCGCCGAGGCGATCGACGGCCCGGACGAGATGAGCCCGTACGCCCCGCGCGTCACGTCGGTGAAGATCCCGGTCGACAAGATCGGCGAGGTGATCGGGCCGAAGGGCAAGATGATCAACTCGATCACCGAGGAGACCGGCGCCGACATCTCGATCGAGGACGACGGCACGATCTACGTGGGCGCGGCCGACGGCCCGTCGGCGGAGGCGGCGATCGGCAAGATCAACGCCATCGCCAACCCGCAGCTGCCGAAGGTCGGCGAGCGCTTCCTGGGCACCGTGGTGAAGACGGCCGCGTTCGGCGCGTTCGTCTCGCTGCTGCCGGGCAAGGACGGCCTCGTGCACATCTCGAAGCTGGGCAACGGCAAGCGGATCGCGAAGGTCGAGGACGTGGTGAACGTCGGCGACAAGATCCGCGTCGAGATCGCCGACATCGACAACCGCGGCAAGATCAGCCTGATCGTCGTCAAGGAAGAAGACGCCGCGAAGCCGGCTGAAGGCGACGCCGCTCCGGCCGAGACCGCCGAAGCCAAGTAAGGCACCCGCAGTTCCATCGAGGGCCTCCTGACCCGAGGTGGCTCGTGAGCGGCATGCCGGTTCTAACCGGCATGCCGCTCACGAGCCAGGGTGGGAGGCCCTCGATGCACGTGAGCAAAGGATTGCATTGGCACGGCAGGTTTCCGGGCACGAGCAGCCCGTCGGCACCACCCGTACGCTCGAGTCCACTTCGGACGGTGCGGTCGTCAAGCGGAGTGTTCTTCCCGGCGGCCTGCGGGTGATCACCGAGCACGTCCCCGCGTCCCGGTCGGCGACGGTCGGGCTGTGGGTCGGGGTCGGTTCGCGGGACGAGCCGTCGCCGGTCGCGGGCGCGGCACACTACCTGGAACACTTGCTGTTCAAGGGAACCGCCCATCGCGACGCCACTCAGATCGCGGAAGAGATCGACGCGGTCGGCGGCGAATTCAACGCCTTCACCGCGAAAGAGCACACCTGCTACTACGCCCAGGTCCTGGACGCGGACCTGCCGCTGGCGCTCGACCTCGTCACCGACGTGGTCTTCGAAGCCCAGTGCACGGACCGCGATATGGACATGGAACGCAGCGTCGTCCTCGAAGAGATCGCGATGCGCGACGACGACCCGGAAGACCTGCTGCACGAGGAGTTCGTCAGCGCGATCCTCGGCGACCACCCGCTGGGCCGTCCGGTGCTGGGCACGGAAAAGTCCATCACCGAGATGTCGCCGGTCGCGCTGCGCGGCTTCTACCGCCGTCGCTACACCCTGCCGCGGATGGTGCTCGCGGTCGCCGGGAACGTCGAACACGGCCAGGTTCTGCGGCTGGTCAAGCGCGCGCTGAAGGACCGCCTCGGCGGCACCGCGACGCCGGTCGCGCCGCGGTCCGGCCGCGCGCGGCTGAAGACGGTGCCGAAGCTGGCGCTGCACCCGGACGACACCGAGCAGGCGCACGTGATGCTCGGTTTCCGCGCCCTGCCGCGGCACGACGAGCGCCGGTTCACGCTGTCGGTGCTCAACGCGGCGCTCGGCGGCGGCATGAGTTCCCGCCTGTTCCAGGAGATCCGCGAACGCCGGGGCCTGGCGTACCAGGTGTATTCGTCGGTGGCGAGCTACGCCGATCTCGGGCACATGTCGGTGTACGCGGGCTGTCAGCCGGAGCGGCTGGGCCAGGTCGCCGGAGTGATCCGCGAGGTGCTCGACGGCGTCGCCGCGGACGGGCTCACCGACGCCGAGGTCGCGCGCGCCAAGGGGCAGCTGCGCGGCGGGCTCGTGCTGGGCCTGGAGGACACGTCGTCGCGGATGTCCCGGATCGGCAAGAACGAGCTGAACTACGCCCGGTACCTGGGCGTGGACGACACGATCGCGCGGATCGACGCGGTCACGACCGAAGACGTGTGTGCGCTCGCTCGCACTCTGCTGCGGCGCCCCGGCGGGGTGTCGTCCGCGGCGGTGGTGGGGCCGTACGCTCACGCCGACGACCTGCCGGACGATCTGCACGAGGTGATCGCGTCATGACCGAGTCCCCGATCCGCGTCGGCGTGCTGGGCGCACGCGGCCGCATGGGCGCCACCGTGGTGAAAGCCGTGGAAGGCGCCGCGGACCAGGAACTGGTGGCCGCGCTCGACGCGGGCGACGATTTCGCCGCGCTCGAGAACGCCCAGGTGGTCGTGGACTTCACGCATCCGGACGCGGTGATGGACAACCTGCGCTGGCTGATCGCGCACGACCGGCACGCGGTCGTCGGCACCACCGGCTTCAGCGAGGAGCGGCTGGCCGAACTGCGCGGCCTGCTGGCGGACAAGCCGTCGGTGGGCGTGCTGATCGCCCCGAACTTCGCGCTGGGCGCGGTGCTCGCGATGCGGTTCGCGGCGCAGGCGGCGAAGTTCTACGCCTCGGCCGAAATCATCGAACTGCACCACAACCGCAAGGCCGACGCCCCGTCCGGCACCGCCGCGCACACCGCGCGGATGATCGCGCAGGCCCGCGCTTCCGCCGGGGTCACGCCGGGCCCGGACGCCACGACGTCCGAATTGGACGGTGCCCGCGGCGCCTCCGTCGAGGACGTCCACGTGCACTCCGTCCGGCTGCCGGGTCTGGTGGCGCACGAGGAAATCCTGTTCGGCGGCGAGGGCGAGACCCTGACCATCCGGCACGATTCGCTGGACCGGACGTCGTTCATGCCGGGCGTGCTGCTCGGCGTGCGCTCGGTGGTGTCGCGTCCCGGCCTGACGGTCGGCCTGGAGAACGTGCTCGACCTGTGAAAGCGCGCAATTTCGCGCTGCTGATGACGGCGGCGCTGGTGGTGTACCTGGTCCTGCTGGCGGACCGGGCCGTGGCGCTGCTCGGCACCGGGACGCCGGCCGGGATCGCGCTGGGCATCGGCGTGTTCCTGCTGCCGCTGCTGGGCGTGTGGATCGTCGTGGTGACCTGGCGGTCCGGCATGCAGATCCAGCGGCTGTCGCGGCGGCTGGACGCCGAGGGCGGTCTCCCGGACGTGTCGGACCTGCCGCGCCGCCCGTCCGGTCGCGTGGACCGCGACGCCGCGGACGCGTGGTTCGATCAGCGGCGCGCGGAAGTCGAGGCGGACCAGGAGAACTGGCGGCCCTGGTACCGGCTGGCGTACGCGTACGACATCGCGGGCGACCGGCGGCGGGCGCGGGCGACTATGCGCAAGGCGATCGAACTGGAAGCGGCGGAGCGCAAGTAACGCAGGACTTCTAGCCGGTTTACTGCAGCCACCCGGCGAACATCGCGGGCGACGCCGCCAGCAAGCTGAACCGCACCCACCGTCCGGCCAGCCCCGCGGCGAGGAACGTCGACAGCCGCATCCGGACCATCCCGGCGAGCACGCTCGTCGCCATGAACGGGGGCAGCCCGACGAGCGAGCTGACCCCGTACGTGCCGGTCATCCAGTGCGGATGGCGCTGGCAGCGTTCGCGCAGCGCCTCGATCTTGCCGCGGACCAGCTTGGTGCGCAGCTGCCAGCGGACCCGCCGCGGCGTCAGCGGGCGTTCGCGGTGCAGCCGGTCGTGCAGGAACTTCGGCAGCCGGATCGAGCCGCGCGCGGCCAGGTAGTACAGCAGTTTCCCGGCGATCTGCCCGACCGCGACCGCGCCGCCCAGCCACAGCCAGTGCACGCTGTGCTGGCTCGCGCAGAGGCCGATGACGAAGAGTTCGGCGTTGATCAGCGGCACGATCGCCGAGCCGAAGGCGACGCCGAGGGTCAGGAGCACCCATCCCATCGCGCCACCCCCGTCCGTGTCCCCGCTCACTCCAAGCTATCAGCCATCACGAAAAGATCACGGGGGCTAACCCCACTCTTTCCCCGGGAGCCAACCCCAGAAGATCACCTGGCCGACCGGTCTCGGACACCTTCCGCTGCCAGGATCGGGCAGGTGCCTGAGGTGCCGATCGCCGACCGTTTCGCCGGGCTGTGCGCCGCCGTCGTGCGCGTTCTGCCGTTCGGATTGCCGCGGATCGTCGCGCCGAGTTTTCTCGGTTTCGCGGTGATCAACGGCTTCACTTTCGGCGTTGACCTGTTGCTGCTGACGCTGTTCCACGGCGGGCTCAAGTGGCCGGTGTGGCTGTCGATCAGCATCGCGTACGTGGTCGCGTTCGGGCTGAGCTTCGTGCTGAACCGCGCGCTCAACTTCCGTTCGCACGCGCCGGTGGGCCGCCAGGCGGTGCTGTACGCGGCGGCGATCGCGGTGAACTACGTGGCGTTTTTGCTCGGGCTGGGCGCCGGACTGGCCGCACTGGGCGTCGAGTACCACCTGTCGCGGCTGATCGCCGGGGCGTGCGAGGGCGTGTTCATGTACTCGGTGATGCGCTGGGTGGTCTTCGCGAAGCGCGAAGAGCCGGTCAGTGTGTGAGTTCCAGTTCGAGCGTGCCGGTGAGCCGGACCTCGCGGAGCGTGCCGCGGCCGGTGTCGAGGGTGCGGACGGTGCCGTCGGGGGACCAGCCGGCGCGCCGGTAGAAGCCGAGCGTCGCGTGGTCGGACTGCGCGACCCAGGTGATGCCGCGGCTGAGCCCGTTCGCGCGCAGGTCGGCGGCGGCGGTCGCGAGCAGCCGTCCGGCGTGCCCGCGACGGCCCCAGCGCGGCTCGACCACCAGCGACGCGATCAACCCGGGCGCGTCCTCGGGCGCGGATCCGTCGGCCGCGACGGCTTCGTCCTGCGGAGCAGGCCCCGCGACGCAGTAGCCGACCGTGAACGAGCCTTCGGTGGCCAGGTAGACGCGGGAACCGGGGTACTCGATCGTCTCCGCCCAGGTGCCCTCGAGATCGGCCTTGTCGAGTTCGTCGATGGCTTCGCCGCCCAGCAGGCCGGCGTAGGCGGCCCGCCAGGTCAGCCGCTGGATGCGGGCGATCTCCGCGGCGTCGGACGGGTTCGCGGGGCGGACTTCGGCGGCACTCACGCGGGCAATGTACCGAAACTGTCGGGGGTGGCTGGCACCATGGCGGGATCATGCAGACGATCAGCCTTTCCGCCGCCCGCCGCACCGCTTTGGCCGCGCAGGGGTTCGCCGACCCCCGGCCCTCTTCCGACCCGACCCGGCGGCACCTCGCCAAGGTGCTGTCCCGGGTCCAGTTGCTGCAGCTGGACTCGGTCAACGTCGCCGTGCGCGCGCACTACATGCCGCTGTTCTCGCGCCTGGGGGCGTACGACCCGGCGCTGGTCGACGACGCCGCGTGGAGCCACCGCGCGCGCCGGCCGAGGCTGCTGGTCGAGTCGTGGGCGCACGAGGCGAGCCTGCTGCCGATCGAAGACTGGCCGCTGCTGAAGTCCGGCGCGAAACGGGACGGCTGGTGGCGGAACTACACCCGGGTGGTCGACACGGTGCCCGGCCTGCTCGACGACGTGCTGGCGGTCGTGAAGGAACACGGTCCGATCGGAGCCGGGGCGATCGAGAAGGCGCTGGAGACGGAGGCGGTCCGGCGCGGGCCGGGTGCGTGGTGGGAACGCTCGGTGGTGAAGAAGGCGTGCGAGTACCTATTCGGCGTCGGCCAGCTGAGCACCGGAACGCGGCGGTCGTTCGAGCGGCTGTACGACCTGACGGAGCGAGTGGTGCCGCCGGAGATCTTGTCCCGCAAGGTTTCCGCGGAGGAAGGCGCCCGCGGCCTGATCGACCGCTCGGCGCGGGCATTGGGCGTGGCAACGGAAACCGACCTGCGCGACTACTACCGCCTTGGTCCCGACGTCTCCCGGCAGGCTGTTCAGGAACTGGTGGAGGAAGGCGTCCTGGAACCAGTCCAGGTGGACGATTGGCGCGCGGTCGCGTACCGGCACGCCGAAGCGCGGACGCCGCGGGCAGTGTCCGGACGGGCTTTGCTGTGCCCGTTCGACCCGCTGATCTGGGAACGCGCGCGGACGGAGCGGTTGTTCGGATTCCGGTACCGCATCGAGATTTACGTCCCGGAAGCCAAGCGGGTGCACGGGTATTACGTGTTCCCGTTCCTGCTGGACGGGGCGCTGTCCGCGAGGGTGGACCTGAAGTCCGACCGAGCGGCCGGGGTGCTGCGCGTGCAGGGCGCGTTCGCCGAGCCCGGCGCCGACCAGCCGCGGGTGGCGGCGGAGCTGGCCGCGGAACTGCGGACGATGGCGGAATGGCAGGGGCTGGACGGTGTCGTGGTGGGGGAGCGGGGCGATCTGGCCCGGGCGTTGCGGCGCGCGGTGAAGGGGGCGGGGGTCTCGTAAGTGCTGGCGCCGGTTCTCACCGGCACCGCCGCTCACGACGCTCGCGCGGGGTTCTGCGGCGGCGGCCGGTCGGCGCGGGGGAAGTCCCCGTGGCAGCCGGAGCCGGCGCACGAAAGGCCGTCGCGGCGAGGCCCGGAGCGCGGAAAGCACTCGCCGCAGCGGCTTGTCATGGCGCACGAGGACTCCCTGCGGGCAGCACGAAGCGGCGGGCCGCTTCCGGAATCCCCGGTGCGGCCCGCCGCCTCCCCCTTGCATCCGTCTGCTCGGCGCACCCGGGGTAGTGGAATGACGGGTGTGCAGGCCTGAACAGACGGGCGTCAGCCGGCCGCGCGGGTCACGACCGCGTTGCCGGTTCCGGTGCGGGCGCGGACTTTCAGCGCGACCGCGTCCTCCGGCGGCGTGTCCGAGACCTCCAGTTCGCTCGAAACCCGCCCGGCCGCCGACGCCAGTTCCACTTCCGCTCGCACCCCGCTGCGGATGCCGACCCGCACCTCTCCCGAGCCGGTGATCAGTTCGAGCGAGCCGGACGCCGCGTCGGCCACGGACAGGTCGCCGCTGCCGGTACGGGCCATGACGTCGCCTTCGACCGCGCCCAGCCAGACGTTTCCGGTTCCGGTGCCGAGCGTCGCCGGTCCGGCGATCGACGCCGCTTCGACCGAGCCGCTTCCGCTCCGCAACTGGAGTCCGGCCAGGGTCGGGCCGAGTTTCACGGCTCCCGTACCCGTCCGGATGGTGGCCGCGCCGTCCGCGCGTTCCAGCGACACTTCGCCGGATCCGGTGAGGATGTCCGCGCGGCCCGCGGCGCCGGTCACCGTGACGTCCGCCGAACCCGCGCGTACTTCGAGGTGCGAACCGGCCGGTGCGTGCACCGTCACCGCCACCGGAACATTCCGCAGCTGCCACGCCTTCGCGGCCCGCACGACGACCCGGTTGCCGGTCTTCTCGATCCGCGCCTGCCGCACGGCGTCGGCCACCGAGAACTCCGGCACGCCGCCGAACTGGTCCCCGAACTTCTCGCCGACCCACGACAGCAGGCTGCTGACCCCGTTCACCCACGACGGCTGCTCGCCCGCGTCGTGCTGCAGCCGCACGGTCACCCCGGACTCCCGCCCGAGCACGACCTCGACCCGCCCGATCGTGACGCCCAGGTCCAGTTCGACCGGACCGTCCGCCGCGAAGTCCTGCAGCCGCACGTACGGACCCGGTTCCGCGCTTTCGGAACCAGCCGAAGCGGCGGAGCCGGCCGTGCCCGAAGCGGACCCGGACGAGTTCGCCGCAGCGGCAGACTCAGCCTCGTCCGCCGTGGCTGATGCCTTCGAAGCGCCGGAGCCGGCCGCCGAATTGTCCGAAGCGGACGCGCTCGCGGCAGACTCAACTCCGTCCGCCGCAGCTGACGAAGCGGTCTCGTCGCCCGCGGAAGCGCCGGCCGCTTCCGCCGTCCCGAAGCCGGGTTCCCCAACCCGGTCTTCGGTGTTCTTCCCCTGGTCTTCCCGGTTCTCGCCCATGGTGGTGCCCCCTTCTAGCCTTCGACCCAGCCGTGCAGCTTGGTCTCGGTGCGGCCCCCGCCGCTGCCGCTGTCCTGCCAGCGCTGGTGCCGTTGCTGGTGCTGCTGCGCCTGGCCGAGCGCCCCCTGCACGGCCTGCGCCACGAACGTGTTGAGCGAAACCCCTTGCGCGGCCGCCGCCTGTTCGGCCTGGCCCTTGATCTGCTCGACCAGCCGCAGCGTGATCCGCGAGATGTCGCCGCCGTCGATCGGAGGGACCGGCGGTGGCGGCGGCGGGGGAGGCGCGGACGCGGAACGGTCCTCGCCCCCGGTCACGACCACGCGCACGTCCCGGCCGTCGAGCCGGACGTCCACGACCTGGCCGGGCAGCGCGGCGGTCACCTCGGCCGCCAGGTCGGCCAGCGCGTTCATCAGGGTCAGCCGGACTGCCGGCTCCAGAGCAGACGACAGCAGTGCGGCCGCCCGCCGGGTCTGCTCGTCCCCGGCGGAGGCCGTGTTCGCGAGGTCTTCGCGAAGGTTCGCGATGTACGGCGTCAAGTCCATGACACCACTATGGCGTCACGAATGACGTCACGTCAAGGCGCGGTGATGTCACCCGTGCCGCCGGGTTAGGCTGGCGGAGCCGACACGAGGGGAGCGAGACCGGTGCCGCCCAAGGTGCAGCTGATCGCGAAAACCGAGTTCTTCCCGCCCGGGGACGTGCCCTGGTCCACCGACGCCGACGGAGGCGAAGCGCTCGCCGAGTTCGCCGGGCGCGCCTGCTATCAGTCCTGGGAGAAGCCGAATCCCGCGACCGCGACCAACGCCGGGTACCTCGAACACGTCATCGACGTCGGCCACCTGGCCGTGCTGGAGCACGGGTCGGTCACCTTCTACCTGTCCGGGATCTCCCGCTCGCTCACCCACGAGCTGATCCGGCACCGGCATTTCTCCTACTCCCAGCTGTCGCGGCGCTACGTCCCCGAGCGCGACGCCGAGTTCGTCGAACCGGACGTCATCGCCGAAGACCCGGTGCTGCACGAGAAATTCGTCAAGGCCACGCAAGCCAGCGCCGCCGCGTACGACGAGCTGCTCGCCGGGCTGGAGGAGAAGTTCGCGGACACGCCCAGCGCCACCCTGCGCCGCAAGCAAGCGCGCCAGGCGGCCCGCGCCGTGTTGCCGAACGCGACCGAAACCCGCATCGTCGTCACCGGCAACTACCGCGCCTGGCGGCACTTCATCGCGATGCGCGCCACCGAACACGCGGACGTCGAGATCCGTTCGCTGGCCATCGAATGCCTGCGGCAGCTGCACAAGGCGGCGGCCAACGTCTTCGCCGACTTCACGATTTCGACCCTGCCCGACGGCACCGAGATCGCCTCGAGCCCGAAAGTGCTGGAAGGCTGACAACGCACTGATGAAACACCTGACGATCGACCTCCGCCCCGGCCCCTATTCGGTCGTGCGGTTGCCCGCAGACGCCGCCGTTCCCGCCGAACTGCTCGAACCCGGCGAGCCCGCGCTCGTGTCGGTCACCCGCACGCCCGACGAACTGTCGGTGATCTGCCCGGCCGGCCGCGAACCCGAGGGCGGCACGGTCGAGGACGGCTGGCGGCTGTTCACCGTGCGCGGGCCGCTGGGATTCACCCTCACCGGCATCATTTCCGCGCTCGCCTCCGAGCTGGCGGCCGCGGGCGTCGCGCTGTTCTCGCTGTCCACCTTCGACACCGACCACATCCTGGTGCGCTCGGACGACCTCGACCGCGCCGTGGCCGCGTTCCGCGAAGCCGGCCACGAAGTGCTCCTGCCTGCCTGACCAAAGTCCTTCGCGGAGCGTCGGCGCGACGTGGCGCAGCACACCCTTGCCCGGCAAAGTTCGGCGTGCCTAAACTTTGAGTTGGGGCGGCCGATATCAGGGAGTGGCGCACATGGCGGTGGCGGAAGCGGCACGTCCGCGCGGCGTGGCCCGGCTGCGGGCCGGCTGGGCGCTGCTCGGACCGGCGTTCGTCGCCGCGATCGCGTACGTCGACCCGGGCAACGTGGCGGCCAACGTCAGCGCCGGCGCGCGCTACGGCTACCTGCTGGTGTGGGTGATCGTCGCGGCGAACCTGATGGCCGTGCTGGTGCAGTACCTGTCGGCGAAGCTCGGCCTGGTCACCGGCCAGTCGCTGCCCGAGGCGCTGCGCGACCGGCTCTCGACGACGGGAAGGCTCGGCTACTGGGCGCAGGCCGAGATCGTCGCGATCGCCACTGACCTGGCCGAGGTCGTCGGCGGAGCGATCGCGCTCAACCTCCTTTTCGGACTTCCGCTCGTGGCGGGCGGCCTGATCACCGGATTCGTGTCGCTGGTGCTGCTCGCGGTGCAGGACCGCGGCGGGCAGCGCCCGTTCGAACGCGTCGTGACCGGTCTGCTGGTGGTGATCGCGGTCGGGTTCCTGGCGAGCCTGTTCGTCGAATCTCCGTCGGCCGCCGGGATTGCCAACGGCCTGATCCCGCGTTTCAGCGGCGGCGACAGCGTGCTGATCGCGGCCGCGATGCTCGGCGCGACGGTGATGCCGCACGCGGTGTACCTCCACTCCGGACTGGTCCGCGACCGGCACGGCAAACCCGAACCCGAACGGCGCAGGCGGCTGCTGCGGGCGACCCGCTACGACGTCGGGTTCGCGATGCTGCTCGCCGGCGCGGTGAATCTCGGCATGCTGCTCGTGGCCGCGACGAATCTCCAAGGCCAGCAAGGCGTCGACACCATCGAAGGCGCACACGGCGCGGTCGCCGCCGCGCTCGGGCCGGGGGTCGCGCTGCTGTTCGCGATCGGGCTGCTCGCGTCCGGGCTGGCGTCGACGTCGGTGGGCGCGTACGCGGGCGCGATGATCATGCAAGGCTTGCTGCGCAAGAGGATTCCGATCGTGGTGCGGCGGCTCGTCACGCTCGCGCCGGCGATCGTCGTGCTGGCGCTGGGCGCCGATCCGAGTGCCGCGCTGGTGGTGTCGCAGGTGGTGCTGTCGTTCGGCATCCCGTTCGCGCTCGTGCCGCTGATCCGGCTCACCTCGGACCGAGGGCTCATGGGCGCGGACGTAAACCGCCGGACCACCACCGTGCTCGCGGCCGTCATCGCGGCGGTGATCATCCTGCTCAACGTCGTGCTGATCGTGCTCACCTGCACCGGCTGAGTCAGGCTCGAGCAGTCCTAACCGGACGGAACCGGCAGGGCGGCCGGACGGTCGGACTAGCATCTGCGCGAAGCCGACCGAGGAGCCCGACCCCGTGACCGACGAACAGACCCGCCCGCACGACCCGAACCGCACAGCCCCCGCGGGCCGCGTGGTGGCCGGCCGCTACCTGCTGCTCGGCGAACTGGGCCGCGGCGGCATGGGCATCGTGTGGCGCGCGCAGGACCAGGTGATCGGGCGCCACGTCGCGATCAAGGAGTTGCGGCTGCCTGAAGCTGAAGGCGCCGCGGTGTTTTCCGAGCGGATCCTGCGCGAGGTGCGCGCGGGCGGGCGGCTCAACGACCCGGCCGTCGTCACGGTCTACGACGTGGTCACCGACCAGGGCACCACCTGGATCGTGATGGAACTGGTCGAGGCGCCCACGCTCGCCGACCTGGTGCGCGCGCACGGCCCGATGCCCGAGCAGCAGGCCGCGCTGGTCGGGGAGCGGGTGCTGTCCGCGCTGCAGGCCGCGCACGCCGCCGGGATCGTGCACCGCGACGTCAAACCGGCCAACATCATGGTCGCGCCGGACGGCCGGGTGAAGCTCACCGACTTCGGCATCGCGCACGCCATCGACGACCCGCGGCTCACCACGAGCGGGATGATCGTCGGCTCGCCGGCGTTCATGGCCCCGGAGAGGGTCGAGGGCCGCGAGGCGATGCCGGAATCGGATCTGTGGTCGCTCGGCGCCACGCTGTACTTCGCGGTCGAGGGGATCGTCGCGTTCGAACGGCCCACCACGGCCGCCACGCTGCACGCGATCATGACCGAGGTGCCGTATCTGACCCGCGTGCAGGGCCCGCTCGGCGCGGTCATCCTCGGCCTGCTGGTGGCGAACCCGGAAGCCCGGCTCACCGCGACGCAAGCGCGGGCGCAGCTCGCCCACGCCACCGGGCCCACGCAACGTCCGGCCACCGCGGTGATGCCACGGCAGGAGACCCGCGTCGGCGGGCAGCCGACCCGGACGGCCGCGAAACCGGAAGGCAAGAGCCGCCGCGGCCTGTGGGCGGGCGTGATCGCGGTTTTGGTGATCGCCGCGCTGGCCGGCGGGTTCTTCCTCGGCAAGCCGGTGTGGTCGCCGAAGAAGGACGAGCAGCAGGCCGAAACCGTCACCTACGGTCCGGACGGCTACCTCAAAGCCAAGTTCTCCTCGTACGACGTCTGCTACAACGCCGTGGTCCAGGCGGGCGTGGTGATCAGCTCGGACAACAACGTCGACTGCAAGAAGAACCACACGCTCGAGGTCTACGACACGGCCGACCCGCTGCCGCTGGAGAACTGGAGCAACGACGACGCGGCCGTCGCCCCGTACCCGGGCCTGGAGGACATCAGCCGGGCGGCCGAGGCGCGCTGCGCGGCGACGTTCCGCTCCGCGGTGGTGCCGCCGCAGCAGCGCACGGGACTGGCCTACCGCGCGATCGTGCCGACCCAGCAGGCGTGGCAGGTGCAGCCGGACAGCGACAGCAGCAGCGGTCCGAACCGCAAGATCTACTGCGTCCTCGCGCGCACCAACAACGACCAGATCCCGGCGCAGATCACCGCCAAGGTCAAGTAGCCGCGCGAGAAGTTCCGCCGGGAGCGGCGCGGCGGCGGAAAATCTCCGAAGTTGCCGGTGGCACACCAGGTCGAGGCCGGGTTCGGCGCTCCGACGAGGTACCGTCGTGGCCATGTCCACCTCACCTGCCGCCGCGCCCGGACGTCCGTTCGGCCGCGTGCTCACCGCGATGGCGACCCCCTTCGACCGAGCCGGGGCGCTGGACGTGAAGCGGGCCCAGGAACTGGCCGAGTACCTCGTGGACCTCGGCAACGACGGCCTCGTCGTCAACGGCACCACCGGCGAGAGCCCGACCACCACCGATCAGGAGAAGGCCACCCTGGTCCGCGCCGTCGTCGAGGCGGTCGGCGACCGCGCGACCGTCGTCGCGGGGGCGGGCACCAACAACACCGCGCACAGCATCGAGCAGGCCCAGGCCGCCGCCGAGGCGGGCGCGCACGGCCTGCTCGTGGTCACGCCCTATTACTCGCGGCCGAGCCAGGCCGGGCTGTTCGCGCATTTCACCACGGTCGCGGACGCCACCGAGCTGCCGGTCATGCTCTACGACATCCCGCCGCGCTCGATCGTGCCGATCGAGGTCGACACGCTGCAGCGGCTGGCCGAGAACCCGCGCATCGTGGCGGTGAAGGACGCCAAGGGCGATCTGATCGCCGGGTCCGAGGTCATCGCGAACACCCACCTCGCCTACTACTCCGGCGACGACGGCCTGAACCTGCCGTGGCTGTCGGTCGGCGCGGTCGGCGTGGTCAGCGTGATCGGGCACGTCGTGGCGGGCCGGATCCGCGCGATGATCGAGGCCTACGAGGCGGGCGACACGTCCACCGCGCGCACGAACCACCGCGCGATGCTGCCGGTGCTGCGGGCGATGTCGCGCGTCGGCGGCGTCGCGTTCAGCAAGTCCTCGCTGCGCCTGCGCGGCTTCGACATCGGCGACCCGCGGCTGCCGATCGTGGCCCCGTTCGACGACCAGCTGGAGCAGATCGCGGCCGATCTCGCCCAGGGCGGCGTGCCGCTGGAGGACAGCGCGGCCTCGGACTGGCATGGTGCACGGGTGGCACAAGCAGATTCGCAGGCGGCCTACACCGCCCCCACCTCGCACACCAGCGTTGGGACAATGCCCCGGTGACCTCACTTCCCGCCGGACCCGGCCCGACGCACCTCCCGCCCGCACTTCCCGAGGGAGCCCTGCGCGTCGTCGCGCTCGGCGGCATCGGCGAGGTCGGGCGCAACATGACCGTCTTCGAATACGACGGCAGGCTCCTGATCGTCGACTGCGGCGTCCTCTTCCCCGAGGACGACCAGCCGGGCGTCGACCTGATCCTGCCGGACTTCCGCGCGATCGAGGACCGGCTCGACGACATCGACGGCCTCGTGCTCACCCACGGGCACGAGGACCACATCGGAGCCGTCCCGTTCCTGCTCCGGCTGCGCCCGGACGTCCCGATCTACGGCTCGCGCTTCACCAACGCGCTGCTCGCGGCCAAGGCCAAGGAGCACCGCCAGCGGCCGAAGCTGATCGAGGTGCGCGAGGGGGAGAAACGCAAGGTCGGCGCGTTCGACCTCGAGTTCTTCGCGGTGAACCACTCGATCCCGGACGCGCTCGCGGTCGCCATCCGCACGCCGGCCGGCGTCGTGCTGCACACCGGCGACATCAAGCTCGACCAGCTGCCGCTCGACGGGCGGCTGACCGACCTCGCGGGCTTCTCGCGCCTCGGCGACGAGGGCGTGGACCTGTTCTGCGTGGACTCGACCAACGCCGAGGTGCCCGGGTTCGTCATGCCCGAGCGCGACATCGGCCCGGTGCTCGACGACGTGATCCGGCGCGTGGACCAGCGCGTCATCGTCGCCTGCTTCGCCAGCCACGTGCACCGCGTGCAGCAGGTGCTGGACGCCGCGGTACGGCACGGCCGCCGGGTGGCGTTCGTGGGGCGGTCGATGGTCCGGAACATGGGCATCGCCGCCGAGCTGGGCCTGCTGAACGTGCCGGACGGCCTGCTCGTGGACCTCGACCAGGCGAGCAACCTGCCGGAGAGCAAGGTGCTGTTCGTGTCGACCGGTTCGCAGGGCGAGCCGCTTTCGGCGCTGTCGCGGATGGCCCGCGGCGAGCACCGGCAGATCTCGATCCGCGCGGGCGACACCGTCGTGCTGGCCAGCTCGATGATCCCGGGCAACGAGACCGCGGTGTTCGGCGTCGTCAACGGCCTGACCCGGCTCGGCGCGAACGTGGTGCACCAGGGCAACGCGAAGGTGCACGTGTCCGGGCACGCGTCCGCGGGCGAGCTGCTGTACCTGTACAACGCGGTCCGGCCGAGCAATGTGATGCCGGTGCACGGCGAGTGGAAACACTTGCGCGCCAACGGGGAACTCGCGATCCGCACCGGCGTCGCGCCGGACAATGTGGTGATCGCCGAGGACGGTGTGGTCGTGGACCTGGTCGACGGCAAGGCCTCGCGCACCGGCCGGGTCGAGGTCGGGCACGTGTACGTGGACGGGCTGTCCGTCGGCGACGTCGGCGAGTCGACCCTGTCCGACCGGCTCGTGCTCGGCGAGGGCGGGTTCATCGCGATCACCGTGGCGGTCGATTCGAACACCGGCCGCGCGGTGAGCAGCCCGACGATCTCCGGCCGCGGGTTCTCCGACGACCCGAAGGCCCTCGACGCCGTCGTGCCGCTCGTGGAGATGGAGCTGGCGCGGACGGAAGCCGAGGGCATCACCGACACCCACCGCATCGCACAGGCGGTGCGCCGGGTCGTCGGCCGGTGGGTCGCCGACACCTACCGCCGCCGGCCGATGATCGTGCCGACGGTCATCCCGGTCTGATTCAGCGGCGCGCGCCCGCCAGCAGCAACGCCATCACGACGATCGCTGCCTGGCGGGCGAGTGCGTTGCGGGCTCTGCGCTGTTCGGCTCTGCGCTGTTCGGCTCTGCTCGGCCGGTTGTCCATGAAATCCCCCAGGTGTCTCGTGCGGCCCGTCCAGTGTGGCGGGTCCGCGGATAGGACACATCCCGCTCGAGGTTGGTTCCCTCGTCCGCCCGGAGAGGGAGTCAGGCGACCTCGGCGGTCTGCCGTTGGACCAGGTAGGCGCCGCCGAGCAGCAGCGCCGCCCCGACCGCTTGCGGCCAGGCGAGCGCTTCGCCGAGCAGCGCCCACGCGAACGCCGCCGCCGTGACGGGTTCGAGCAGCCCGACAACGCTCGCCACCGAGGCGGGCAGGTGGCGCAGCGCGGAGATTCCCGCGACGTAAGGGATCGCCGTCGACAGCACCACCAGGCCGAGCAGCAGCAGCCACAGCGGCGGGGTCCACGGTCCGAAGGGGACGGTCTGCCCCGCCATGCCCAGCGGCAGCGTCCACGGCGGCGCGGCGACGCTCACGAGCACCCCGCCGATCACCATGCCCCAGGTGACCAGCCCGAGCGGTTCGCGGTCGGCGACCGCGCGCTCGCCGATCAGGAAGTACCCGGCCGAACACAGCGCCGCGCCGATCCCGGCCAGCAGCCCGATCACGTCGAGCCGCAGCCCCTGCCAGACCTGCGCGACCAGCGCCAGTCCGACCAGCGCGACCGCCATCCCGAACCACAGCATCCGCGGCAGCCGCTTCTTCCGCACCACGCGCACCCACAACGCGATCAGCACCGGCGACAGGAATTCCAGCAGGATCGCGATGCCGACCGGGATCCGTTGCGCGGCAATGAAATACAGCAGCTGCGTGCCGGCGACGCCGAGCGCGCCGTATGCCAGCAGCATCGGCCATTCCCCGCGCCGGACGCGCAACGTGTGCGGTGCGAAGAGCGCGGTGCCGATCAGCAGCAGAACTCCCGCCGTCCCGATCCGCAGCACCGCCACCTGCTCCGGCGTCATGCCCGCGCCCATGACCGGTTTCGCGAGCGTGCCGGACGTGCTGAAGAAGACCGCGGCGAGCAGCACGAGCGACAGGCCGCGGCCCCGGTGGATGACCCGGGGCCGTTCCAGGACGGGGAGTTCGGTGGTCACGCGCGCGACATTACGGAGCGGCGCGACCGAACGAAACTGAGTTATTCCCCGGTTTTCAGGCCTGTCGCGACGTGTGTCGTGATCGTCGCCAGCCTTCGTCCCTGAATCCGCAGTGCCTGCAGTGCGGTGCCGTCCGGGGCCGCGGACTTGCGCGAGACGAACGAGCCGCCGTAGGGGTTGCCGGACTCCAGCAGGTGCGGGTCCGCGTAGCCGAGGGGGAGGACGATCGCGCCCCAGTGGTAGAAGATGTTGTTGATGGCCAGCACGGTCGCTTCGAGGCCGCCGTGCGCGGTGGACGCCGACGTGAACGACGTCGCCACCTTGTCGGCCAGTTTCCCTTGCGCCCACAGGCCGCCCGTGGTGTCCACAAAGGACTTCAGCTGTGCCGCGGGCCCGCCGAACCGGGTGGGGGTGCCGAACGCGAGCCCGTCCGCCCACTCCAGATCCGCCAGCGTGGCGAGCTCATGATGCGGCCCGGTGTCAACCCGCTCCTGCCACCGCCGATTGCTCGCCACCGCTTCCGGCGGCGCGGTCTCGGCCACGGTGCGGACGCGCACCTCCGCACCGGCTTCGCCCGCCCCTTCGGCGAGCGCGCCGGCGAGGGCGGCGGTGTTGCCAGTGGCGCTGTAGTAGACGACCAGAATGCGGGTGCTCACACCTGGCGACCCTAGCCGGGCTGGTGGGTGCGTCCCACGATCCGGACTCAGCGCTGCGGCTTCCAGGGACTGACCGTGTCGGTCGGCCGGGTCGGGTCGTAGAAGCGCGGCCGGATGGGTTCGTGGCGGCGCAAGGGGACCAGGCCGTCGGTGATGGCCTGCATGATCTTGGCGTGCGCGCGAACGCCCGCGCCCGGCCGCTCCGGCTCGACGTCGGAAAGGTCCACCGGCGCGCCGAAATGCACCTTGAACCGAGGCCGCCGCAACGGCGCGCTCAACCCGGATTTGGCCAGCGGCAGCAAATCCGCGGGCCCGTTCACGGTCTCCGTGCCCCAGTAGACGGCTTCGTGCGCGCCCCACTGGCTGATCGGGATCACCGGCACGCCCGCCGCGAGCGCGAGCCGCGCCGCGCCGGTCTTGCCGCGCTCCGGCCACAGCCCCGGGTCGTGGCTGATCCGCCCCTCCGGATACACGACGATCGGCTCGCGCGTGGTCCGCAACGCCTCCGCCGCCTCAGCGAACTGCCCGACCGCGGTCGCCGCTTTGGCCCGGTCCACGCGCAAATGCCCGCTGACCTTGAGCGCGGGGCCGATCACCGGCGCGTCGAGAATCCCGCCGGCGAGCATGAAACGAGGGTTGATGCCGATCCGCTTGCACGCCGCCATGAGCACGAAGGCGTCGAACACGCCGATGTGATTGGCCGCCATGAGCAACGGCTTGCCTCGCAGCTCCCGCGGCACCGACCCGGTGACCGTGAGCCGCCCGACGAGATTCACCAGCCCTCGGTCGAGGTTGAGCATCGTCCGCCAGATCGCGGGGGCACGGCGCGGAGCCTCGTCCTGTTGGAGCGCGAACATGAGCAGAGCATTTCACGGCGGCTGGATTGCCCCGGATCGGGTGGTTCTCTCTCCCGGTGACCGGGGAAACGGCGATAACGTCGGCCGCCCCGGCCGTGTTCGAAAGAGGTGCTGATGGCTGACCAGACATTCGTTTCCGACTTCGTTCAGCGGCCCGGTTACGACCCGGTACGTGCGGCCGCGACGGTGCGGTGGAGCGACTTGGGAGCCGAGATCCGCCGGATGGACGAGTCAGGTGCGGCGGACCACGAGTTGCGTGCCGCTCTTGCCAAGCTCGCGGATGCCACGTCGGAGGAGCTGAACCGGATATTCGTTCATGCGGATTGGTGCGAGGACCAGACCTACGGGGCCCGGCACAACTGCACATCTTGTCCTGACTATGTGATCGGAGTTCCTCGGCTGGCGGGGCGTCCGGTGCCGTCAGTGACGGCGCGAGCTTGGGCAAATGAAGAGGACGGGGCCAAGTCAGTCGGCGTGCACATGCTGACTGACTCCGAGGACGACGGGAGCTACGCAGAGGGCTGGTTCACCCCCGACGCGGCTCGTGCGCTGGCCACCCAGCTGGTCTTAGCAGCCGACCTGGTAGATCGTCGCCGTCGACTGTGATCTGGAGACGATTGTTTCGCCTGCGCTGCGAGTGGCACATGTGACTATCGGTCCTCGCCCGTTACCGTGGAGGCATGGCTGGGTCGGCGACGAGGAAGCGGAGCACGGCGGGAAGCGGCGGGAAGGCACCGGCGCGTAGTTCGCGTACGCCGGCGAAGTCTCGGGCGGCTGCGTCGAGCAGGTCGTCCAAGGGCTCCGCCAGGGGCAGGAGCGGCTCCCGGCCGCGGACGTCCAGTACCCGGCGCCCAGCCCCCCGGCGCAAGAACGGCGCGTTCGGGCGCGGCGTGCGCAGCACCTGGAACCTCGTGGCCAAGGGCGTCGGTTCGCTGGCCCGCACGGTCGGGCGCACGCGGGAGCTCGAGGCCGAACACCGGCGCGACGGGCTCGCGCTCGGGCTGATCGCGCTGGCCATCGTCGCCGCGGTCGGCGTCTGGTGGCGGGCGGCCGGGCCGATCGGGGCTGGGGTCGAGGTCGCGACGCGGACGGTGCTCGGCGCGGGAGCGGTGACGCTGCCGCTGGTGCTGCTCGTGGTCGCGGTCGCGTTGATGCGGTCCGAACCGAGCCCGGAGACCCGGCCGCGGATGGTCATCGGCACGGTGCTGGTCGTGCTGTCCGTGCTCGGGATGCTGCACATCTTCACCGCGCTCCCGGACACCAACGACGGCCGGATGTACGCGGGCGGAATCCTCGGCGCGTTCTCCGGCGGGCTGCTCACCAAGGGCGTCACCACGTGGGTCGCGGTGCCGCTGCTGATCCTCGCGCTGCTGTTCGGCGTGCTCGTGTTCACCGGCACGCCGGTGCGCGACATCCCGCACCGCCTACGCACCTGGGGGCTCGACGAGCACGAGCTGGCTGAATACGAGGCCGGTCAGCACGACGAAGAGCCGGAACCCGAACCCGAGGCCGACCCGAAGTCGGTCCGGTTGCGGAAGCCGTCGCGGCGGCGCCAGGCGAGCGCCGACAAGGACGGCGAGCAGCTCGACATCGACGCCGCGCTCGCCGAGCCCGCCACGCCGATCCGGCCGCCGAAGCCGGTCGCGCCGCCCGCCGAGGTGCCGGAGAAGAAGCAGAAGAAGGCTCCGGAACCCGCGCTGTCGGTCACCCGCACCGTCGAGGGCGATTACGCGCTTCCGCCGCCTGACCTGCTGAAGCTCGGCGACGCGCCGAAGTCCCGCAGCAAGGCCAACGACCAGATGATCGAGGCGATCACCGGCGTCCTCGACCAGTTCAACGTCGACGCGCAGGTCACCGGCTTCACCCGCGGCCCGACGGTCACCCGGTACGAGGTCGAGCTCGGCCCGGGCGTGAAGGTCGAGAAGATCACCGCGCTGACCAAGAACATCGCCTACGCGGTGGCCACCGACAACGTCCGCCTCCTCGCGCCGATCCCGGGCAAGTCCGCGGTCGGCATCGAGGTGCCCAACTCCGACCGCGAGATGGTGCGCCTCGGCGACGTGCTGCGCGCGCCGACCACGGTCAAGGACAACCACCCGATGCTGATCGGGCTGGGCAAGGACATCGAGGGCGAGTTCGTCACCGCGAACCTCACGAAGATGCCGCACCTGCTGGTCGCCGGTTCCACCGGTTCCGGCAAGTCGAGCTTCGTGAACTCGATGCTGGTGTCGCTGCTGGCCCGTTCGACGCCCGCCGAGTGCCGGATGATCCTGATCGACCCGAAGATGGTCGAGCTGACGCCGTACGAGGGCATCCCGCACCTGATCACGCCCATCATCACGCAGCCGAAGAAGGCCGCCGCCGCGCTGGCCTGGCTCGTGGAGGAGATGGAGCAGCGCTACCAGGACATGCAGGCCAACCGGGTCCGCCACATCGACGACTTCAACGCCAAGGTCCGCTCCGGCGACATCACCGCGCCGCCGGGCAGCGAACGCGAGTACCAGCCGTACCCGTACATCATGGCGATCGTCGACGAGCTCGCCGACCTGATGATGACCGCCCCGCGCGACGTCGAGGACGCGATCGTGCGGATCACCCAGAAGGCCCGTGCCGCGGGCATCCACCTGGTGCTCGCGACGCAGCGGCCGTCGGTCGACGTCGTCACCGGCCTGATCAAGACGAACGTGCCCTCGCGGCTCGCGTTCGCCACGTCGTCGCTGACCGACTCGCGGGTCATCCTCGACCAGCCGGGCGCGGAGAAGCTGATCGGCATGGGCGACGCGCTCTACCTGCCGATGGGTGCCGGGAAACCGGTCCGCATCCAGGGCGCGTTCGTCGGCGACGAGGAAATCGCCGCGGTCGTCAACTTCGCCAAGGAACAGGCGCAGCCGGACTACAACGAGGGCGTCACGAGCGCCAAGGCCGGCGAGAAGAAGGAAATCGACCCGGACATCGGCGACGACCTCGACGTCCTGTTGCAGGCCGCCGAGCTGATCGTCACGTCGCAGTTCGGGTCGACCTCGATGCTGCAGCGCAAGCTCCGCGTGGGCTTCGCCAAGGCCGGACGGCTCATGGACCTGCTGGAAAGCCGCGGCGTGGTCGGCCCGTCGGAGGGCTCGAAGGCTCGCGACGTGCTCATCAAGCCGGAGGAACTGGAGTCGGTGCTGTTCATGATCCGCGGCGGCTCCGACGCGGGCGGCTCGCCCGCCGGCGGCGAGGACGAAGACTTCTGAGCCGCGCGTGCAACCCGGCGGCACCCCGGTCCCGTCCCTTGGGCATGGACCTCAAGAAGCTCGCACTGGGTATCGGGACGGCCGCCGCGCTGGCCGGGTGCGCGGGCGGCACGGTCGCTGTCGCGCAGACACCGTCGCGACCGCCTGCCGCTGAGCTGGGCGGGAACGTGGCGCTCACGCCCGGCCAGGAGGTGCAGGTCGCGGGCCGGGACCTGACCGTGCGCTACCGCCAGCTGGTCTCGGATTCGCGCTGCAAGCCGGGCAGGCAATGCTTCGTGGCGGGGGAGGCGGTCGTGGCGCTGGTCCTGACCGAACCGGGCCGCGGCGAGCACACGTCCGCGCAGTTGCACACCGGCCGCCAGGGCCCGGACGCGACGACGTTCGCCGGGACGACGGTGAAGCTCGCCGCGGTGGACGGGTCGGGGGAGCACATCCTGGTCCGGTTCTCCTGAGCGGTCAGAACTCCAGCAGCATCCGCGAGTTCCCGAGCGTGTTCGGCTTGACGTAAGGCAGGTCGAGAAACTCCGCCACGCCCGGGTCCAGCGACCGCCGCATCTCCTCGTACACCTCGTGCGACACCGGGGCGCCGTCGATCTCGACGAATCCGTGCCCGGCGAAGAACGACGTCTCGAACGTCAGCACGAACAGCCGCTTGAGCCCCAGCTCGCGGGCCTCTTCGACGAGCCTGCCGACCAGCGCGCGGCCGATCCCGCGGCCGCGCGCCGCCTTGTCGACCACCACGGTGCGGAGTTCGCCGATGTCCTCCCACAGCACGTGCAGCGCGGCGGCGCCCAGCACGTCCTCGTCGTCCGTCTCCTCGTCGATCGCGACCCAGAACTCCTGCACCGCCTCGTAGAGCGTGACCAGATCTTTTTCCAGGAGCACGCGGCCCGCGTCGGAATCGACGAGGGCCTTGATCTTGCGGACGTCGGCGATCCGCGCGCGGCGGACGGACGGGGAGCGGGAATCGGGCACCTGGTCAAGATAACGACCGCGAGGACCGGCCGCGCCGAGCGGCTCCGTCAGGGGCTTTGCCGGTCGTGCGGGGAGCGAAGTTCCCGGCGGTCAGGCTGGGCCGGCGACGGCCGGCTCGGGCCCGGGAGGTCCTTCGGCCTCGGCAGTCGCGCCTCGGTCGCCTCTCGAATCGCGGGCGTTGGCCGAGCGGCTCCATCGGGGGACCCCGGATGCGTGACGCCGCGAGCCGTCACGTATAGCTAGTGAGCGCACATGACCAGTAGTCGGCGGCCCGGCCCGCTGCCGGCCCTCGGGAGGAACCCTGCATGTCCGGCACCACGGTGGTCGCCCCGGAACGGCCCGGCAAACCTCCCGCCGGGCCGAGCGCGCAGGCGCGGTTCCGGCCCGAGCTGCAGGGCGTGCGGGCGCTGGCCTCGGTGCTGGTCGTCGTCTACCACGTGTGGTTCGACCGCATTTCCGGCGGCGTCGACGTGTTCTTCCTCGTCTCCGGGTTCCTGATCACCGGCCAGCTCTACCGGGCGCTGCTGCGCGGCCGCATCGAGCTGCGCGCCACCTGGGGCCGGATGATCAAGCGGCTCTTCCCGGCCGCGATGACCGTGCTGCTGACCGTCGTGGTCCTCTCGCAGCTGCTGCTGCCGCAGGACCGCTGGTTCCAGACGATCCGCGAGGTCGTCGCCTCGGCGCTGTTCTACGAGAACTGGCAGCTCGCGGCCGATTCGGTCGACTACTTCGCCCAGCACAACAGCGCGAGCCTGGTGCAGCACTTCTGGTCGCTGTCCATCCAGGGCCAGTTCTACCTGCTGTGGCCGCTGCTGTTCGTCGGCCTCGGCCTGCTCGTGCGCAGGCTCGGCTGGTCGCTGCGGCGCACGGTGAACCTGCTGCTGATCGTCCTGTTCGCCGCCTCGCTCGCGTATTCGGTGTACCTCACCGCCGCCGACCAGCCGCTGGCCTACTTCCACGGCCTCACCCGAGTGTGGGAATTCGCGCTCGGCGGCCTGATGGCGATGTTCCTCGACCAGGTCACGCTGCCGCGGCTGCTGCGCATCGTGCTCGGCTGGATCGGCGTAGCCGGGCTGGTGCTGTGCGGCGTGCTGCTCGAGGTCGACAGCGTGTTCCCCGGCTGGATCGCGCTGTGGCCGACCCTTTCCGCGGGACTGGTGCTGGTCGCCGGGCAGACCGAAAGTGTGCTCGGCGCGGACCGCTGGCTCAGCTCGAAGTTCCTCGGCTACGTCGGCAACCTCAGCTTCTCGCTGTACCTGTGGCACTGGCCGGTGCTGGTGTTCTACCTGATCGTCCGCGACCGGGTAGCGGTCGGCCTGCTGGGCGGCACGTTCGTGGTCGGCGTGTCGTTCCTGCTCTCGATCCTGACCTATCACCTGATCGAGAACCCGATCCGGCTGTCGAAGATCGGCACCGCGAAACAGTGGGGCGCCTACCGGTTCGGCGTGCTCGCGCTGGCCCCGGTGCTCGTCGCGAGCGGCGTCTGGCAGGGCGTGAGCAGCGCGCGGGCGAACTACGAGATCGCCATCGGCGACCCGGACCACCCGGGCGCGGTCGCACACGCGCCGGGCTTCGTCTACCGCGGCGCGTCGTCGCCGTCGATCGTGCCGCCCACGGTGAAGCTGGCCGACGACTGGGCCCGCACGCCCCCGGACCAGTGCTCGATCTCGCCGCGCAACAAAGAACTCCAGATCTGCACCGAGTCCCCGGAAGGCCCGCCGGCGAAGCGGGTGGTGCTCGTCGGGGATTCGCACATCCAGCAGTTCCTCGCGTCGTTCCGGCCCGCGGTGACCTCCGACGGCTGGCAGGTCTCGACCATGTTGAAGGGTGCGTGCCCGTACTCGTCCGGTTCCGAGCTGATGCCGGGCGACCAGCCCTGCCTCGACTGGAACAAGGCGGTCACCGACGAACTGCTCGACACGCACCCGGACGCGGTGATCATGCTCGGCACCATCAACGCCAAGCCGGGGCCGAACGAGACGACGCCGAAGGGCTTCGCCGACGTCTGGGCCACGCTGGACAAAGCGGGCATCCCGGTCGTGGCCGTGCGCGACAACCCGCGCTACACGTTCAACATGGCCAGCTGCGTCGCGCAGAAGAGCCCGGCCGACCCGTCGTGCTCGGTGCCGCGGTCCGCCGCGGTGGCCGCGACGCCGTCGTGGGAGCAGGTCGACGACGTCCCGGACAACGTGACTTTCCTGGACTTCACCGACTACTACTGCGACCAGAAGCGCTGCCGCGCGGTCGTCGGGAACGTGCTGGTCTACATGGACGACAATCACCCGTCCGCGACCTTCAACACGACACTCGCGCCGATCGCGGTCAAACAGCTCAAACAAGCCCTGCGGTGGTGACCGCACGCGAAGCGGGAACGGACGAGTTCGGCGACTAGCCGTCGCGGAGCGTCCCGGGTTGGGCACAATGGGACGGCGGCGGGTTCGCCGCACGGGCACCTGAGGGGGAGCTGGTCTTTTTGACGCGCGCAGGGTGGGACGCATTCCAGGCCGCACAGTCGGAGGCGGCGGCGGGCCGGACGGCCGCGCTGACCGGCCCGGACGGCGTCGGCTGGCTGCTCGTCCCCGGCCAGGCGTGGCAGCGGAGGCTGCCGGACGGGAACTGGCAGTACACGCAGCCGCCCGCGGATCCCGGCTACCGCGGCGCCGCCCGTCCCGTGCCGCCGCCCTCTCCCGGCACTCCCGCGCCGGGGTACGGCGCGCCGCAGCAGTACCAGGGCGGGCAGCCGGGCTATCCCGGTCCCGGCGGAGGGCCCCGGCAGCCGTATCCGGGTCCGCGGAGCAACCCGGGCGGATTCGCCGGGCCGCAAGGCAATCCCGGCGGGTATCCGGGGCCGCAGGGCTATCCCGGGCCGCAGGGCAACCCCGGCGGTCATCCCGGACCCGGCGCGCCGCAAGGGAACGGATTCGGCGGCCCGCCGCCCGCCCCGCAGGGCTACCGGCCGCCGCAGCCGGGCTATCCGCAGCCGCAGGGCGGCCCGTGGTCCGGGCAAGTCCCGGCGCAGCCGCCGCCCGCCGCGCCTCCGGGACCGCAGCCGCCCGCCGCGCCTCCGGGACCGCAGCCGCCCGCCGCACCTTCGGGACCGCAGCCAGTCGCGGGGCCGCCGCCGGTCCCCGCGAGCGCCCCGGCCCCGAATCCCGCCCAACCGCCGCAGATCCGGGTCGAGAACCTGGGCCAGGCGGGGATGTTCGTCGCCGGGTCCGAATCGATGGCCGAGTTCGTCACGCGCGCCACCCGGGTGGTCGCCTGGGCGGACGCCACCCGGCACGGCACCGCGAACGGCCCCGGCGAACCGCCGCCGGTCGAACCGGAGCGGCCGGGGTCGGACGGCTCCGGCAGCAACGTGCTCGGCGACATGGCGCGGCACAGCCGGTCGGTCACGCTCGACCTGCTGGCCGCGGGCAACCGGATGTGGCAGCGCAAGGAGCAGTCCCGCTACGAAAAGGCCTACGAGGAGTGGCAGAAGGCCTACGCCGAATGGGAAAAGCGCGAAGCGGCCCGGATGACCGCGGGCACCAAGCAGCCGAACCCGTTCATCCTGCTGGTGGGGGAGCCGAACACCGGCCAGCGCCGGTTCACCCGGGCGCTGAAGGCGTCGCTGACCGACGCCGAAGTCGGCTTCGACAACGCCGAGTTCTTCGACTGCGCCGCCTTGATCGCCGAGTACGGCGACGACCCGCTCGAGCGTTCGGTGCCCGCGACGATCAACGAGATCGAGAACGGCGGCTCCGCGCTCATGCTCGCCGAGCGGGCCGACGCGCTGTTCGAGAAGGACGTCGCGGCCACCGTCCGGCTGCTTCGCAACTACGCGCGCGACCAGGACAGCTGCCGCTTGATCGTCTTGGACGGCACTGAGAAGGTCCTCGAACAGCTCAGCACGGAGGCTCCCGACCTGGTGCAGAACATGCTGCAGTACCGGCTGCCCCGGTTCGACCGGCCCGCCGAAGCGGCCGCGCTGCTCGACGTCCTCGCCCGGGAACGCTCGTTCGGCCTGCCCGCCGACGTACGCGACCGGCTCGCCGCGCTGGCCAAGGAACCCAGTGCCCGCACGGTGGAGGCGCTGCTGGACGCGGCGTCGCGGCAGGCGATCAGCCGGGGCGCGATGCCGGGCACCCGGATCGAGATCGGCCACCCGGACATCGAGCCGCTCGTCGCCGCGGCGGGCCAGCGCGGCGGGTCCTCGATCGAGGAGCTGCTCGCCGAACTGGACGGGATGATCGGCCTCGCCGCGGTCAAGGAGCGGGTCCGTTCGCTGACGTCGGAGATGACGATCGACGCGCGGCGCCGGGAAGCGGGCATGAAGGTCGCGGTGCGCAGCCGCCACCTGCTGCTGACCGGAAATCCCGGCACGGCGAAGACGACCGTCGCCCGGCTGCTCGGCAAGATCTACCAAGCGCTCGGTGCGCTGCCCAAGGGCCACGTCGTCGAGGTGACCCGCACCGACCTGGTCGGCGAGTACGTGGGACAGACGTCGCTGAAGACCCGCGCGGCGGTCCAGCGGGCCGTCGGCGGCGTGCTGTTCCTCGACGAGGCGTACAACCTCGTGAACGACAAGGACGACGACTTCGGCCGGGAAGCGGTCGCGGAACTGCTGGTGCAGATGGAAAACCATCGCGAGGACCTGGTGGTCTTCGCGGCCGGCTACCCCAAGGAGATGGACGCCTTCCTGGAGTCCAACTCCGGCCTGCGCTCGCGGTTCGCCGGCGCCATCGAATTCCCGGACTACTCCAACGACGAGCTGGCGCAGATCTTCCGCGCGATGGCGAAGGGCCAGGGCTACGAGCTTTCCGCGGACCTGCTCGCGGCGCTGCCCGAGGCGGTCCGGCGGATCCCGCGCGGCCGCGGCTTCGCGAACGGCCGGTCCGCGCGCGTGCTGCTGGAAGCGGCGATCGGCAAGCAGTCCACCCGGTTGACCACCGACGGCGGCGCGGACCTGGTCACCCTCGTCGCCGCCGACCTGCCGCAGCCCGGCGAATCCGGGGTGGGCGCGGTGGACGATTCCGGACCGCGGCGCAGCCTCCCCGAACTGCTGGCCGAGCTGGACGCGATGATCGGGCTCGACTCGGTGAAGCAGCGCGTGCGGTCCATGGTGGACGAGATGGCCGTCGACGCACGGCGGCGCGACGCGGGCATGAAGGTCGCCGTCCGCAGCCGCCACCTGCTGTTCACCGGCAATCCGGGCACCGCGAAGACGACCGTGTCGCGGCTGGTCGGGCAGATCTACCGCGAGCTGGGCGTGCTGCCGTCCGGGCACCTCGTCGAAGTCGGCCGCGGCGATCTCGTCGCCGAGTTCACCGGCCAGACCGCGCCGAAGACCCGCGAAGTGTGCGAACGGGCCGCGGGCGGCGTGCTGTTCATCGACGAGGCGTACAACCTCGTGCGCGACGACAACGACGACTACGGCAAGGAAGCCGTCACCGAACTGCTGGTGCAGATGGAGAACCACCGCGACGACCTGGTGGTCTTCGTCGCGGGCTATCCGAAGCAGATGGACGAGTTCCTCGAGTCCAACCCGGGCCTGCGGTCGCGGTTCTCCGGCCGGATCGAATTCCCGGACTACACCAACGAAGAACTCGCCGGGATTTTCACCGTGATGGCGAAGAGCCAGGGCTACGAGCTCTCCGCCGACCTCGCCGCCGCGCTGCCCGAGGCGATCCGCCGCATCCCGCGCGGGCGCGGATTCGCGAACGGCCGGTCCGCGCGCGGACTGCTGGAAGCCGCGATCAGCGGGCAGTCCGGCCGGCTCGCCGCCGCCCCGGACACGCCGCCGGACCAGCTGGCCGTCCTGGTGGCCGCGGACCTGCCGGGCGAGGCCGGGGTCGCGGTCAGCGACGACGCCGGACCGCGCCGCGGACTGGACGACCTGCTCGCCGAACTCGACGGCATGATCGGCCTGGACGGGGTGAAGGAGCAGGTCCGCGCGCTGGTCGCGGAAACGCGGCTGGACGCGCGCCGCCGCAAGGCCGGGCTGCCGGTCGGGGCGCGCAGCAGGCATCTGGTGTTCACCGGCAACCCCGGCACGGCGAAGACGACCGTCGCGCGCTTGATGGGACAGCTCTACCGCGAGCTCGGCGTGCTGCCGTCCGGGCATCTGGTCGAGGTCGCGCGGCCGGACCTGGTCGGCGAGTACATCGGCCAGACCGCGCCGAAAACCCGCGAGGTGTGCGAACGGGCGATCGGCGGGCTGCTGTTCATCGACGAGGCCTACAACCTGGTCCAGACCTACTCGAACGGCGCCGACTTCGGGGCCGAGGCGGTCGCGGAACTGCTGGTGCAGATGGAGAACCACCGCGAGGACCTGATCGTGATCGCCGCGGGCTACCCGGCGGACATGGACCGCTTCCTCGACGCCAACGCGGGACTGCGGTCCCGCTTCGGCGCGACGGTGCATTTCGCCGACTACGACAACGACCAGCTGGCCGCGATCTTCACCGCCATGGCGGGCAAACAGGGCTACCGGCTCGACGCCGCGCTCGCCGAAGCGCTGCCCGGCTTCATGGCCGGCCTCGACCGCGGAACGGGTTTCGCCAACGGCCGTTCGGCCCGCGGCCTGCTCGAACGCGCGATCCGGGCGCAGGCGATGCGGCTGGCCGGGCCCGACGTCGACCTGGAGGCGCTGGACGACGCGGAGCTGACGCTGCTGACGGTTCCGGACGTGTCCACAGCGGAGTGATCCCGCGCCGGGGACTCGCGCCGGGTGCGGCCCGGCCGACCGGCCCCGGCGCACCTCAGCCGGGTCGTGGCGGCGGAGCGGCCCGGCCGGAGGAGGCCGCTTCACCGCACTGGGCGACGCCGTCGCGGGGCGGTCCGCAGGCGACGGCTACCCTGAACGTCGTGCCTTCTCCAGCCGCTGACTCCGCTCGCGCCCGCCGTGTCTCCCTCGTGACCTTGGGCTGCGCCCGCAACGAGGTCGATTCCGAGGAGCTGGCGGGCCGGCTGGCCGCGGGCGGCTGGGAACTGGCCGCCGAACCGGAGGATTCCGACGTCGTCGTGGTCAACACGTGCGGGTTCGTCGAATCGGCCAAAAAGGACTCGGTCGACACGCTGCTCGCCGCCGCCGACACCGGGCGCAAGGTCGTCGCGGTCGGCTGCATGGCCGAGCGCTACGGCAACGAACTCGCCGACAGCCTGCCCGAGGCCGACGCCGTGCTCGGCTTCGACCACTACGCCGACCTGTCCTCGCGCCTCGACGACGTGGTCGCCGGCCGCGCGATCGCCGCGCACACCCCGTCCGACCGGCGCAAACTGCTGCCGATCAGCCCGGTGCAGCGGCCCGCCGCGACGGCAGAGGTCGAGGTGCCCGGGCACGCGCAGCACGGCTGGGGCCCGCGCGTCCTGCGCACGCGGCTCGACGATTCCCCGGTCGCCGCGCTGAAGATCGCGTCCGGCTGCGACCGCCGCTGCTCCTTCTGCGCGATCCCGTCGTTCCGCGGGTCGTTCGTGTCCCGCCAGCCCGACGAGATCGTCGCCGAGGCGGCCTGGCTCGCCGAGAACGGCGCGAAGGAACTGTTCCTGGTCAGCGAGAACTCCACGTCGTACGGCAAGGACTTCGGCCGCGACGGCACCCGTGCGCTCGAACTGCTGCTGCCGCGGCTGGCCGAGATCGACGGCATCGAGCGCGTCCGCGTCTCCTACCTGCAGCCCGCCGAAACGCGGCCGCAGCTGGTCAAGGCGATCGCGACCACGCCGGGCGTCGCGGACTACTTCGACCTGTCCTTCCAGCACTCCAGCGAGCAGGTGCTGCGCCGGATGCGCCGGTTCGGCTCCACCGACTCGTTCCTCGCGCTCACCGAGCAGATCCGCGAGTACTCGCCCGAGGCGGGCATCCGCACCAACGTGATCGTCGGCTTCCCCGGCGAGACCGAGGACGACCTGGCCGAGCTGGAGCGGTTCCTCACCGGGGCCCGGCTCGACGCGGTCGGCGTGTTCGGCTACTCCGACGAGGACGGCACCGAGGCCGAGACCTTCGAGGGCAAGCTCGACCCGGCCGTGGTCGCCGAGCGCGTCGCGCGCATCTCGGCGCTGGTCGAGGAGCTGACCGCGCAGCGCGCCGAGGACCGCATCGGCACCTTCGTGGACGTCCTGGTCGAGCACGACGGCACGGACGGCGACGACGCGGTCGGCCGCGCCGCGCACCAGGCCCCCGAGGTCGACGGGGAATGCGTCATCCTCGAGGACGAAGACACCAAGCCGCTCGCGGTGGGCGACATCGTCCGCTGCGAGGTCGTCGACTCCGCCGGCGTCGACCTGGTCGTCCGCCCGGCGCCGGACGCCGGCCGGTGAGTGCCGCGCCCAGCGGGGCGGGCGAGGGCGTGCCCCGCGCCGCTTCCGAGGGCGGGGCCCAGCTGCCCGAGGCGACTCCAGTCCCGACGCTGAACCTGGCGAACCTGCTCACCATCTCGCGGCTCGTCCTGGTCCCGCTGTTCGTCGTCGCGCTGTTCACCGGCCACGGCGAGGACACCACCTGGCGCGCGATCGCCACCGGCCTGTTCGCCATCGCCTCGGCCACCGACCAGGTGGACGGCTGGGTCGCCCGCCGCTACGGGCTCATCACCGACTTCGGCAAGATCGCGGACCCGATCGCGGACAAGGCGCTCATCGGCGCCGCGCTGATCGGGCTCAGCGCGCTGGGGGAGCTGTCCTGGTGGGTCACGATCGTGATCGCGGTGCGCGAGATCGGCGTGACGCTGCTGCGGTTCTGGGTGATCCGGCACGGCGTGATCCCGGCCAGCCGCGGCGGCAAGGCGAAGACGATGGCGCAGATCGTCGCGATCGTGACCTATCTGCTGCCGCTGCCTGCGGGCGCGGACCCGGTGCGCTGGGCGCTGATGGGCCTCGCGGTGGCACTGACCGTGATCACCGGCGTCGACTACCTGGTCCGCGCGATCCGGCTGCGCGCCGCCGGCCGGCGCGCGATGGGTTCGTGATGACCGAAGCGCGCGAACTGGTCGCGACCCTCACCCGCCGGGGGGAAACCGTGGCGGCGGCGGAGTCGCTCACGGCCGGTCTCGTCTGCGCGACGCTCGCCCAGGTGCCGGGCGCGAGCGCGGTGCTGCGCGGCGGCCTGGTGGTCTACGCCACAGAGCTGAAGGCCGCGCTCGCCGGGGTCGACGAAGCGTTGCTGGCCGAGCACGGTGCGGTGCACCCCGACGTCGCCGCGCAGCTGGCCAGGGGCGCGCGGGAGCGTTGCGGGGCGACCTGGGGCCTCGGCCTGACCGGTGTCGCCGGGCCGGATCCGCAGGACGGCGTGGCCCCGGGAACGGTGTACGTCGGGATCAGCGGACCGGGCGTGGGCACGGTGCGTGAACTGGCCGAGACCGGTGACCGGGACACGATCCGGACGGCCTCGGTGCGCGCCGCGTTCGTGCTGCTCGGGGAACAACTAGACTGAAAACGGCGTTCGCCCTTGGCGTACGTACGTGTCAAGTCCTGCACTCGGGGTACCGCTCTGGGTAACGTAGGAGGCACCAGTTCGGGAAGGGAGGCGCGTGATGACCGTGCTGTTGCGCGAGGCGATCGGTGATCGGCTCCGTCATGCCCGCACCAACCAGCGTCGGACGCTGCGTGACATCTCCCGCGCCGCCCGGGTGAGCCTCGGCTACCTGTCCGAGGTCGAGCGCGGCCAGAAGGAAGCTTCCAGCGAGCTGCTGGCGTCCATTTGCGAGGCGCTGGAGCTGCCGCTGGGCGAGCTGCTGCACAAGGTCGCCGCCGACGTGTCGGCCCTCGACAAGGTCGAGGTCGCACCGGTCGAAGAGGTGGAGACCGCGCCGAGGGAGACCGTGCCCGACCGGGGCGAGGCCGGGTTCGAAGGCGGCCGCCTGGTGTCGGAGCTGATCGGCGACGACCTCTCCGACCTGCGGCTTCAGCCCGCGCCGCGGATGAACACGACGTTGCGGACCACGATCGGCGCGCCCAAGCTCGCCTCCACGATCGCGGCGTAACGCCGGCGCTGTTTCGCTGCACGGCCCCGGGGATCTCCCCGGGGCCGTCGGCGTGCGCGGGGTCCCCCTCCGGGCCGCGCCCGGCCGCCGGTCAGGGCTGACCCTGAATTCCCCCGGGGTCGCCTGGAACGGCGGAGGCCGACCTGACACGATGGAACCCAACGCCGGGGTCGGTACGTTGTGCGACTAGGGGAGCGACGCCCCGCCCCGAAGCAATCAGGGCCCGTGGGACGCAAGAAGGCAGGCGGAGGAGATGGCCAACCCGTTCGTGAAGTTCTGGAAGTACATGATGGCGGCGTTCTCGTCGAAGATCGACGAGCACGCCGACCCGAAGGTACAGATCCAGCAGGCCATCGAGGAGGCGCAGCGCAACCACCAGGCGCTGACGCAGCAGGCCGCCTCCGTGATCGGCAACCAGCGGCAGCTGGAGATGAAGCTCAACCGCCAGCTCGGCGAGGTCGAGAAGCTGCAGGCCTCGACGCGCCAGGCGCTGGTGCTGGCCGACGAGGCCCGCGGCAAGGGCGACGAGGCGAAGGCGACCCAGTTCGAGACCGCGGCGGAGAGCTTTGCCGCGCAGCTGGTCACCGCCGAGCAGAGCATCGAAGACCTCAAGACGCTGCACGACCAGTCGCTGCAGGCGGCGACGCAGGCCAAGCAGGCCGTCGAGCGCAACGCGACGATGCTGCAGCAGAAGCTGGCCGAGCGCACCAAGCTGCTCTCGCAGCTGGAGCAGGCGAAGATGCAGGAGCAGGTCTCCGCGTCGCTGAACCAGATGAGCCAGCTGGCCGCGCCGGGCAACACGCCGTCGCTGGAAGAGGTCCGGGACAAGATCGAGAAGCGCTACACCACCGCGCTGGGCTCGGCGGAGCTGGCGCAGAACTCGGTGCAGGGCCGCATGATGGAGGTCCAGGAGTCGGCCACCCAGATGGCGGGCCACTCGCGGCTCGAGCAGATCCGCGCGTCGATGCGCGGCGACTCGGTCGCCCAGGTCACCGACGGCGGTGCGGGCGCGGCCGCGGCCAAGCCCGCCGCCGCCTCGGGCGACATCCAGCGGGAGATCCAGGCCCGCGTGCAGGCGGAACAGGGCAAGAACCCGGCCTGACCGGCCGGGCACGAGCGGCGCAGGGGGCGAGACGGATGACCAAGCGGCGGGACTTCAGCGAGTTCAACGCCAAGCTCGAGAAGCACATCGAGCGGTTGCCCGACTACGCCCAGCGCGCCCAGGAAAAACTGCAGCGGTACTTCCCGCCCGCCGACGAGGCGGGCGGGAAGCCGCAGCAGAACAGCCGGGCCCCGCGCGGTCCGGTTTCCCCGCCGCCGGTGCCGCGCCGCCCGTCGGCCCCGGCCGCCTTTTCCGCGGTGGCCGGTCAGGTCCCCGCGGTGGCCGAGGTCCGCGCGAAATGGCAGCGCTGGAACGAGCCGAGCGCGAAGCACCAGCGCCGGATCCGCCGCACCTCGCGCGTGCTGACCTTGTGGGTGCTGGTGACGATCCTGTTCGGGGTCCTCACCGTGCTCACCGCCACCGGCCTGCTCGGCGGAGCGGTCGCCGGCCCGGAGATCGGGCAGGCGGTGTTCTCCGGTTTCGCGACGCTGGTGTTCGGCACGTTCAGCGTCCGCACCGGAATGCGGTTGCGAGAGCTGAAGAAGGTCGAACTTCCCGCCGCGCCCAGCGGTCCGCCGCCGCTGCCCGCCGCCGGATCGGCCGCGCGCGAGCCGATGGAGCGGCTGGCCGAGTCGGAAGCTTCGCTGCGCGAGCTCCTGAAACAGCTTTCGGTCCCGACGTCGCTGGGCACCACGGCGGTTCCCGGGGTTTCGGTCGCCGACGCCCGCGCGACGGCCGACGAGGCCGCCCGTGCGCTGCGCGGCCTGGCCGACCGGATCCAGGCGATCGAACGGGGCCGCAATTCCGCGCCGGAACGCGAACGTTCGGCGCTGCAGGCCGCGATCGCGAAACTGCGCGAACAACTCGACGACGGCATCGAAGGCTACGGCGGTCTGGTCGCCGCGGCCGGTCGCGCGGTGGCGGCGAGCAGCGACGGGATGGTCACTTCGCGGGAGGCGCTCACGGACGCGACGGACCGGCTCGCCGGGTTGGCGCTGGCGCTGAAGGACCTCGGCTGATCCGGACCGCTGACCGCGGCCGTGCGCGAGTTCGCGGTGCCTCCGGGAAGCGGTGGCCGACCGGGTCGCCGTCGTTGAAGGATCTTGGCTGACCTGCTGGTCCAGCCCCGTTCCCGGGCTCGCGGCCGGGTAATCCGCCGCGAAACGCCCGATCCGGGGGTGAATGTGGTCCGGGCCCGCGGCTTCGCGACGACTCCGGGAATCGCAGCGGCCGGGCGGGAACGCCGTCCTGATGGCCGAGTTTGGGATTCCGGTCGGCGCAACCGGACAGTGCAGCCGCGACGGTGCGTGAGTTTCCTCCGCACACCGCAACAATCGCGTAATCCGATCCTGCTGGTGACGGAAACGTCTGCGGTTTAACGTTTTTCCCATGAGGTCGGTGTTGGCACCCGCCAGGCCCGGCGTCGCGGGCTGAGGTTCGCGGCGCCGGACGTACACAGTGGACTCCTCCGATCCCGCCGAGGAAAGGACGCCCTCGTGACTACGCTCCCGCCGGAACCTGATCCTGTTCCCGTCCCTCCGCCCAGCTCGCACGAGCGGGTCCGCACCGCGTTCGAGCGGCTCGCGAAAGCCGACCGCCCCGGACTCTGGGCTTCGGTGCGGACCATGGAGGAAGTGCTCGTCGAAGCGAAAACCGTCGACGAACGCGTCCACGCCGGAGAAGACCTGCCGCTCGCCGGAATCGTCTGCGCGGCCGACTGCGACAGTCCGCCCGCGATCGCGCGGCTGACCGAAGCCGGCGCGGTGGTCCTCGGAACCACGGCCGAGGACCCGGAAAACGCGGTCGTCGGACTCGAGATCGTCGACCTGGCACTGAATTCCACTGCCCGCGAGATCGCCGCCCCGCCCGGGGTGCTGACCGTCAAACCGACGCCCGGGCTCATCCCCGGGACGGCCGTTTCGGTGTCCACGCACCGCCTCGCGACCGCCCAGCGCGCCGTCGCGGCGATGCTCGGCCCCGATGGTCTGGACCCGGCGGTCCGCGAATGGCCCGCCGACGTCCGGCTCGCTGCCGGACAGCACCCGCGCCTCGGCATTCCCGCCGAAGCCAGCCTCCCGCTGCCCGCGAGAAGGGCCTTCGACGTCGCCGCGGCGTCTCTGGAGGCTTCCGGTGCCGTGTTGGTCCCCGTGGACGTCAGCGCGCTTCACGGAGCCGGGGATGTCCTTGCGGCGCGCTCGCTGCTGGCGGATCTGGACGCGGTTCTCCTGCCGACCGTCGGCGTCCTGGACGCGACTCTGAACGCCTTGGATCTCGCCGCGGTCACCGTGTCTGGGGACCGGCGGCCGTACGGGATCACGGTGGTGACAAGGGCGTTCGAGGACCAGATCGGGGTCGACCTGGCTTCGGTGCTGACGGGTGAGCAGTCGCCGGATCCGTATCCGTGCGAGAGCGTCGACGTCGTGGTGTTCGGCGCGCATCTGTGCGGCCAGCCGTTGCACGACGAGCTGCACGGTGCCCGGTTCGGTGGTCTGGTCCGGACCGCTGAGCGCTACCGGATGGTGCTGCTCGACGGAGTCGCGCCGCCGCAGCCCGGGGTGGTCTCCGGTTCGGCGGGCGTGGACGGCGAGCGCTGGCGGCTGTCTCCCGCGGCGTTCGGCCGGTTCGCTTCGGGTTTGGCCGCGCCGTTCGTGCTCGGCCGGGTCGAGCTGGAGGACGGGACCTCGCCGCTCGCGGTGCTGTGCGAACCAGCGGCCGCGGTGGGCGGGGAAGGTCTGGACCGGTACGCGTCTTGGCGGGGGTACCTGCGGTTCGTCAGCACCGGAGGACCGCGGTTGCCCGGCTGAGGTCGGGCGGTCGCTTTCGGCGCCCGGACTGAGCTGCCGAGGCTGGCTCGTCCGGCGCCGGAGGCGGGTCCGCCCGATGCGGTGGGCGGGCCCGAGTCTTCGTGGGCGGACTCGGGCTTGGCGCCGGTGTCTGGGGGCTACCGGGCGGCGAGCCCCCGGCCGACGCGGCGGACGAGTCCGGGTCCGTGCAGGGCGAAGCCGGTGTAGATCTGCACGAGGCTGGCTCCGGCGTCGAGCATGCGGCGGGCGTCGTCCGGGCCGAGGATGCCGCCGACGCCGATGATCGGCAGCTTGCCTTCGGTCTTCTCGTGGACGAAGCGGACGACTTCGGCCGAGCGCGCGGTCAGCGGGCGGCCGGACAGCCCGCCGGTTTCGGCGGCCAGTGCGGCTTCGGCCGGGACGATGCCTTCGCGGGAGAGGGTCGTGTTGGTCGCGATGATTCCGGCGACGCCGTGCTCAAGGCAGACTTCGAGGAGTTCGGCGAGCGCGTCGTCGGTGAGATCGGGGGCGACCTTCACCAGCAGGGGAGTGTCGCCGCCCAGTTCGGTACCGGTCTTGCGGAGTTCGGCGAGCAGTTCGGCGAGCGCGGCTTTGTCTTGCAGCGCACGGAGACCCGGGGTGTTGGGGGAGCTGACGTTGATCGCGAAGTAGTCCGCGAAGGGGTGCAGGGCGCGCAGCGAGAAGCGGTAGTCCTCGACAGCCTCGTCCAGCGGCGTCACCTTGGACTTGCCGATGCTGATCCCCAGCGGGACCGCGGGTTTGCCGTGGGCGGCCAGCCGGTCGGCGAGGGCCTGGGCCCCGTCGTTGTTGAAGCCCATGCGGTTGATGACCGCGTCGCTGGCCGGGAGGCTGTAGAGGCGGGGTTTGGGGTTGCCCGGCTGGGGGTGGCGGGTGACCGTGCCTACTTCGACGAAGCCGAAGCCCAGGGCGGGCCAGGCGTGGAGGGCGCGGCCGTTCTTGTCCATGCCCGCGGCCAGGCCGATTTTGTTGGGGAAAGTCAGGCCGAGGACGGTGGTGGGGTCGGCGGTGCGGTACAGCTTCGAGATCGGGCGGAGGGTTCGTCCGGCTCGGCTCAGGAGGGCGACGGTGCGTTCGTGGACTGCCTCGGGGTCGTGGTAGGCGAGCCGGTACATCGCTGGGCGGACGATCCTGTCGAAGAGCACGTCGTCCATGCTGCCGTATCGCTGCTGGTCCGGCTTGGGGTGGCTCGGGTTGGTGTGGTTTGGGTCGCTGTCTGGGGTTCGGCTCGTCGCCTGGCGGCGACATTGCGCTCGGGGTGGGGCCCCACCCCGAAGGTTGATTGTGCTGACGGCCTGGGGGTGCTTGTCAAGGCGGGAAAGATGCCTTGACAAGCACCCCCAGGCCGCAGGGAGGCTTCGGATCGGGGTTGGGGGCGGTGTGGGTGCTGGGATCGGTTGGGTGCACCGGCAGCGGTTGGGTGCGTCCGCGGCTGGGTGCGTTGGCTGCGGTTCGTAGGCGGGCGGGGCTAGCGCCCCAATGCCACATTGGGTGCGTCTGACGCACCGAATGCGGCATTGGGTGCATCCCGCGCACCCAATGCCGCATTGGGGCATCCCGGTGACGGTGGGCGGAGGCGGTCCGTGAAGGGCTCCTTGAGGGAATCCAAGTCCGTGAAGGGGCCCCTCACGACCGGCGGCACCTGGCATGCCGCTGAGCCAGCAGCGGGCGGACGGGTGCGAGGACCGGCGCGAGGGGTCAGTTTCTCCTCGCGGCTCCGGATTTCCACTCGTCTTCCAACATGGCGTAGACCAGTTCGTCGGTCCATTCGCCCTTGACGATCTCGTTTTCCCGCAGGCGCGCTTCCTGGCGCATGCCCAGCCGTTCCATCAGCGACGCCGACGCGGTGTTGCGGCCGTCGCAGCGGCCGATGATGCGGTGCAGGCCCAGGTCTTCGAAGCCGAGGCGCAGTACTTCGCGCGTTGCTTCCAGCGCGAGGCCTTTTCCGTGGTGGTCGGGGTGGAACACGAAGCCGATCTCGCCTTGGCGGTGTTCGGCGCTGAGGTATTCGAGGTTGAGATCGCCGATGAGCTGCCCGGTTTCGGCGAGTTCCACGGCGACGGCGAGGAACTGGCCTTCCTCCGACAGGGTCGCGCTGTGCACGCGCTTCGCGAGCGCGGCCGCGGATTCCGCTCGGCTGCGCGGTCCCCAGTACAGGTAGCGGACGACGTCCGCGCGGGACTGGAACGAGTTCAGGGCATCGAGATCGTCGTCCCGGAACGGGCGGAGGAGCAGGCGTTCGGTGCTGATCGGATAGTCCGGCCTGAGCATCCTCCCAGCCTAGCCACTTCCGCGGGTCCGGAGGTACCGCCGCGGTGATCGCCCGGCGCGGAAAGGACACCGCGAGCGGACATGGAAATTCCCGGGGCGCCTCCTGGACGCCGTCAGCGTCCAGGCTCGAGCCGGACCGGTGCTCGAGAACCCCGGGAACCCGGTGACTGCCTGGTATTCGTCAGCAGGCAGCACGTGAAGCAGGCGATGAGCCGAAGGTGGCTCTTGTTGCATCGCTGCTCAAAGTCCCTGCACGTGCCATCCGCTAGCGGACAGCCACCTCACGAGTCCTGTGTGAATACAACTTAGGACCACCTCCTCTCTCGTGTACTGCCACGCTAACCGCGAACCTCTCGGTACGGCAACATCATTTGCGCGGCGGTCCGTCGGCCGGGACGGGGCCGGGCTGGCAGCGCGGGCAGCACCAGGTCGGGCGCCGGTACTGGCCGTCGCCCTGCTGGCGCACCAGGAGCGGGCCGCCGCAGCGGAAGCAGCCCTGGCGGGTGCGTTCGTAGACCCAGGTGCGGCGGCCGCGGCGGAGGTCGCCGGTGGTGGCCTGTTCGTGCCGCCACGCGTTGGCGACCAGCAGCTTCCGGGCGAGCGCCACTGCCCGTGCGGGGTCCACTTCGGACACTGGGGTCCACGGGGAAACCCCTAGCAGGAAAGAGATCTCGCACTTGTACAGGTTGCCGACGCCGGCCATGACCCGTTGGTCGAGCAGTGCGTCGCCGAGTTCGCGGTCCGGTTTCGCGGCGAGGTTGGCGGCGGCCAGCGCGGCGTGCTCGTCCGTCCACTGTGGATCGAGCAGGTCCGGGCCGAGGTGGTCGACGAGGGTGTGCTCCTCGGCGGTGGGCAGCAATTTCAGGTCGTGCAACCGGAAACCGATCGCCTGGACGTCCTCGGTCATCAGCACGACGCGCGCGTGATGGGCGGGCATCGCCCATTTCGCGCCCGCGGGCTGGATCTTCCACGAGCCGTCCATGCGCAGGTGGCTGTGCAGCGTCAGGTCGCCGGAGAAGCGCGTGAAGAGGTGCTTCCCGACGGTGCCGACCCCGTGCACCTCGCGGCCCGCGAGGTCCGCAGTGGCCAGTCCGGGATGCCGGAACTCGCCGCGCACCAACGTTTTCCCGGCGAGCGCGCGGTCGAGCAGCTTTCCGGCCAGGAATACGGTATCGCCCTCGGGCACGGTTCAGCCCGCGGTTTCCGACACTTCCGCCTGCACCGCTTCCTCCTCGGCGCGCACGCGGTGCCGTCCGGCGCGGTTGGAGCGCAGGATCTTGGCGAGGACCATGTTGAAGGTCAGCGCGATCTCTTGTGCGCCAGGGGAATGCCATTCGTGGATCGGGCTGCACGCGCCCTGTGCCTGCTGCACCGCGAGCCGGTCCGGGATCGCGGTCGGCATCACCAGCGAACCGAAGTTCTCGCGCAGCTCCGAGACCCGGAACTGGTGCTCGTACGACCGCACGCGCAGCTTGTTCACGAGCACGCCGATCGGCCGCAGCGACGGATTGCTGTCCTCGCGGATCCGTTCGATCGCTTCGAGCGCGCGCTGGGCGCCGGCTACCGCGTACATTGTGGGTTCAGTCACAATGAGCGCGCTGTCGGCCGCCACGAGCGCCGATTTGGTGAGCCGGCCGAGCGACGGCGGGCAGTCGATGATCGCCAGCTCGTACGGGTCCTCGCGCAACGGGTGCTGGTGGAGTTCGTCGAGCGCGCGGGAAAGGTTTTCCAGGCGGCGGCCGTCGGAGTCGGGTTCGTTGAGCGACTCCAGCTCCTCGGCGCCGACCAGCACGTCGATCTCCTCGCTCCAGACGCTGGGCGCGATCGCGCGTTCGAGGACTGCCCGCGCGGGCGTCTCGAGCACGTCGGCGAGCGTCGCGTCGGTGAACGGCGGGTCGAGCGAGGTGGTGGCGTTGCCCTGCGGGTCGAGGTCGGCTACGAGCGTGCGAGTTCCCCTACGCAGCGCGGCCGACGCGATACCGAGCGCGACCGTCGTTTTGCCGACACCACCCTTGAGGCTGAGAACGGCGACCGTGTGCACTCGACACAGCCTACGGGCCGCGCGCCGGGGCGGTAGCCCGGAAGGTGGCGAACGCCGCTGCGGCGCCCACGCGGGTCACGGCAAGTGACCGGCGGCCATTACCCTGTCGGCCATGAAGACCGACACCGTGGCCGCCCGGGGTTCGGGCGCTGTTCGCCGGGCGCTCGAGGCCGAACTGCGGGCCGCCCGCGCCCGCGGCGTGGAGCAGCCGGTCGTCGTCGACGTCGGCGGCGGGAGCGGCGGCTGGGCGGTGCCGTTCGCCTCGGCCGGATGCCTGGTCACCGTGGTCGAACCGAACCCGAACGCGCTCGCGACGCTGCGCCGCCGCGCCGAAGAGGAGGGCGTCTCCGGCCGGATCACGGTGATCGCGGACGACTCCGACGCACTCGGCGCGCACGTGGAGGCCGGATCGGCGGACCTGGTGCTGGCGCACGGCCTGCTGGAGGTCGTGGACGACCCGCGCGCCGTGCTCGACGCGCTCGCGGCGGCCGTTTCGCCGGGCGGGGCCGTGTCGGTGCTGGTGGCCAACCGCACCGCGGCCGTGCTGCATCGCGCGCTGGCCGGGCGGATCTCCGAGGCTCAGCAGCTGATGGAAGGCCCGGACGGCATCGTCGCGGGGGACACCGTGCTGCGCCGGTACGACAGCGCCGGGCTGACCGATTCGCTCGTGGCGGCCGGCCTGGAGGTCACGCTTCTGCAGGGTGACCGGGTGATCTCGGATGTCGTGCCGGGCGGGGTCCGCGAGGACGAGCTGGCCGAGTTCGAGCTGAGCGCGTCGGCGGTGCCCGCGCTGCGCGACGTCGCGGGCCGGCTGCACGCGATCGCCCGGCGAGGCTAACCCGCTCTTCTGCCTCGGCAACCGTCCTGGCGAGGATCCGCGCCACCCGTAAGCGTGGCCGCCGGGGCTCGTGCGCCGGGAATTGTCGGTGGCGGCAGGTAGCGTCCGGAGGCGTGGGGAGAAACACCGAACTGCCGAGCGGGATGGCCCGCTACCGCGTCACCACGGGCGCGACCGAGCTGCCGGACGACACCGGGTGCTCGATTCTTCACGTGGACATGGACGCCTTCTTCGTGTCGTGCGAACTGCGCACGCGGCCGGAGCTGGCGAACCAGCCGGTCGTCGTGTCCGGCGGCGGCCCACGCTCGGTCGTCGCCGCCGCGAGCTATCCGGCGCGGCGCTTCGGCGTGCGCTCGGCCATGCCGTTCGCCACGGCCAAACGGCTCTGCCCCCAGCTCGTCTGCATCCAGCCGACGCCCGGGCTGTACGGAGAGGTGTCGCGCGGCGTCATGGGGATTTTCCGGCAGCTGACGCCGCTGGTGGAGCCGCTGAGCCTGGACGAGGCGTTCCTTGACGTAGGAGGCGCACTGCGGCGGCTGGGGACCACTCCGGGCGCGCTGGGGGCGCGGATCCGGGAGCGGGTGGAGGCCGAGCACGGGATCACGTGCTCGGTCGGGGTCGCGAAGGTCAAATTCGTGGCGAAACTGGCCTCGGGGATGGCCAAACCGGACGGGATGGTGATCGTCCCCGCGGCCGAGACGCTGGAGTTCCTGCACCCCCTGCCGGTGTCGGCGTTGTGGGGCGTCGGAAAGCGGACCGAGGAACAGCTGCGGCAACACGGCTGGCACACGATCGCGGACATCGCCGCCACCCCGCCCGCCCGGCTGCGGCGCGCGGTCGGCCGCGCGGCCGGGGACCACCTGTGGGCCTTGGCGAACGGCCACGACGACCGGGCGGTGGAACCGGAGTCGGCGGAGAAGTCGATCGGGGCGGAACACACCTTCGACGTCGACGTCCTGAACCGCGGCGAGCTGAGTGTGGAACTGCTGCGCCTGTCCGAACGGGTCGGGGCGACGCTCCGGTCGCGCGCGCTGCGCGGGAGGACGGTGTCGATCAAGGTGCGGTTCGCCGATTTCCGCACGATCACCCGGGCGCGCACGGTGCTCTCGGCGACCGACGTGGCCCGCGACATCCACCGCACGGCAGTAGAGCTGCTGACCGAGCACGCGCCGACGGGAGCGGTCCGGTTGATCGGGGTGCGAGTGGAAGGCCTGGACACCGGCGACGGGGGAGAGCAGTTGTCGTTCGCGAACGACGAGCCTCGCTGGCGGGACGCGGAGGTGGCCGCGGACGTGGCGAGGCTGAAGTTCGGATCGGCGGCTATCCGGCCTGCTTCGTTGCTCTCTCCTCGGGAGGAGTGACGGTGTGGCATAAGGGCTGAGGCCCGCTGAGTCGCTCGGCAGGGGTGCCGCGCGCCGCTTCCCGCGCGAAACCTTCGCCCTCTGGAGTGACGCTGCGGAACCTGGACACGTTCTCCGCGCGACGCCTCGATCGAACCCGTCCTCGCCTTCCCGAGACCCCGCCCCCGCGAAGAAGGTCCGGCGAGGTGGGTCCGGTCTCGCGCCGCCCGGCGAGGTGGGTCCGGTCTCGCGCCGCCCGGCGAGGTGGGTCCGGTCTCGCGCCGCCCGGCGAGGTGGGTCCGGTCTCGCCCCGCCCCGCGAAGTGGGGTCCGGCCTCGCGCCGCCTGGCGTGGGGGCAAGGGCAAGACCGGGCACCGGGCCCGGAGCTGATTGCGCGCCGGGAAGTCTTCGCGTCGCTGGCGAAGCCAACGTCCCTCGTGCCGGACCGGTGCGACGCGCCGGGACGGGCCCAGCGTCGGGCGGCGGGATCCGGATCGGATTCTGCGCCTGGCCGACGGGGTGTCCCCGACGGTCTCCGCGACTGCTCGGCGGCGGACCATGCCGGTACGCGTCCGGGGGAAGTCGGTCCGTCTGGTCGGCCGCTGCCGCCTGAGCCGCCTTTCGGCCGGGTTTGTCCTTCCCGGCTGGTTCGTGGGCACCTCGCCGAGATGACCGCTTGGCGGAGAGTCGGCGTCCGGTTGCGAGGCGGTTGAGCGACGCCCGGAACAGGGGTCCGCCGGTAGCGCTGAGTCAGCAGGACCCGGGCTGTTCGGGCGGTGGGGAATTGCCGATCTCGGAGACGGCCGGGTGAATGAATGGCGGACGGTATCGATCGGCGGAAGATCGGGCGGACCGGGGCGTCGGCAGGGCGGGTGGTCGGCGCGAAGACGGTTTCTCTCCGTGACGAGGGACCCCGCGCGGGGGAGGCCGACGGGGCGGCGCGACGGCCTGGGCTGCGCCGATGGGGGTGACTTCCGTCGCGGTGACGCACTGTCAACCCGCATTGTGCGGGATTTCCCCCGATTCGATCATTTCCGGATCGGGGATCGGGTAGTCGGACGAGCGCGGGGCTCGTATCCTGGACAGTGCCACCCCGCCTGGGGTTGGCTGTTGGGTCCAGGACGTTGCGCGGCCCGGCGCCCGCGACAGCTGTGCCGGAGGAGGAAAGATGCCACTCTCCGAGCATGAGCAGCGGCTGCTCGACCAGATCGAGCGCGAGCTCTATGCCGAGGACCCCAAGTTCGCATCCACGGTGCGCGGCACCCGGTTGCGCCGACCCGCGCGCCGTCGGCGCATCCAGGGGATCGCCCTGTTCGTGGTGGGCGTTGCGCTGCTGGTGCTCGGTGTGGTGATCCCGGTGTTGCGGGTCGCCGACGTGCCGGTGGTCAGCGTGCTCGGGTTCCTCGTGATGTTCTTCGGGGTCATGATGGCCGTGACGTCGCTGCGCCACAGCGACAGCGGCGGCAAGAACAGCCATGACGACGGAGGCGGCGGGGGGAAGCAATCCGGCCGCAAGAGCTCCTTCACGCAGCGCATGGAGGAACGTTTCCGCCAGCGCTTCGAAGGCCAATAGCACGACGGCGAATCCGCGCTTCTCCCCTCGGGGCGGAGCGCGGATTCTCGTGCGCGGGCACCGGCTGCACCGCTTAGCGGGACACAGGTTCCGGCCCTCGGCACGCTCGACGGCAGACCTGACTCGCGTACGCCTGGTCGGGACGCTGGTCGCGCTCCGGGCAATGCGGTCCCACCCGGCGGACGGATCTGGACACGGCACCGGATCGGGCGACGTGGTGCGGCCACGCCGGGGCACAGCGGATTCGCCGAGGCGGGTCAGGGCCGGCGGGCCGCGCGGATTCCGCGTGGAGAACCGCACCCGGGCGGGCCCCGCTCGTGTGGCAGTGACTGCGCCGATTCGGGTCTGAGCCGGGACGGCAAGCCGCTCGGGTTCGCGGCGGATCCCGCGTGTTGCGGCGGCTTCCGGGGTCTCGGGCGGGCTGGCTGCCGGGTTTTGCGGCGGGCTCCGCTGACGGTTCCGTCGATCGTGATCGCGGTAAGCGCGGTCGCCGCGCGTCTGTCGAGCCGTCAGTTGAACGCGCTCGCGCTGGGCGGTGCCGTCGCGCACACTTTGGCGCGCGTCGCTGCGGTTTCCGGGACTGGGACGAACAAGCAGGCCGCCGGGTTTGCCGCGGCGTGGGCCACGCGAGTCGCCGCGACGACTTCCCGCCCGAGGGGCCGTCCCCCGTCGGGGAACGCATCCGGGTCGTTTCGCCCGCCTCACTGCGCCGGCCGCCAAGACAAGGCTTGGCGGCGCGGCAAATCGCAGCCAAGGCGCGAAGCTCACCGCCGTCGGCGGAGGACCGATCGGGGGAACAACCGGCCCCTCATCGACAACGGAGCGGTCCGGCGCAGGCTCTCCCTCAGCTGCCCGAAAGCGGGCTCCAGCGTCGGATCCGGGGCCGCCTCGTCGCTGTACCAGCTGCGTTCCACCGCGCCCAGCACGGTGCGCAAAGCCTCCCGGCCCGAGTCGTCCAAGCGGTGGCGTTCGGCGATCTTCCCGCCGGCGACGCGGACCGTGTCGCTGTCGGAGATGGGCAGATCCCGGTCCGCGCACTCCGCCTTCAGCTCGCGCCAAGCCGCGTCGGCGGCACCGGAGGAGTGCGTCGCGATCGTCTGGAGGTGACGGCGGCGCGTCAGATCCCGGACCGCGGCAGGGCCGCCGGTCGCGGCGAGGATCAGGACCACCGCCCCGGCGAACCACCACGACACGGTCCCGGCCAGCAGGCCGAGAGCGGCGACCAGCAGGACGGCTCCGGCCAAGGGCAGCCACAAGGCGGCCAGGTGCACCGGGGTCGGGGCGGTGACTGGGTTTCTGACCAGCACGTTCCCGTCCGGTGTGGCACCCGGCGGGACTCCGGACGGGGTCAGGCCGGGACGGGGGCGGCGGCGCAGGAAGTACGACGCGGCAACGGCGGCGGCGCCCAGGACAGCCAAGGCGAGAGCCAGCCAGGTCAGCCAGCTGTCGTTGGGGGCGGAATCGGCCGGGGCGGCGGGGGCGGCCTGGTCGTGGGCCTTGTCGGTCGACGCACCTGTCGACGGCGAAGCGGAGCGCGGGGCCGTCGGGAGGTCGTCGGTCGCGTTGGGCTGTTGCGGGTTTTGGGTGTTCTGCTGGAGATACGGCGGGACGATGCCCCGCCCGTCGGCGAGCGGGGTCGGGTCGAAGCTGACCCAGCCCTTGTCGCCGAAGTACGCCTCGACCCACGCGTGCGCGTCCTGCGAGCTGATCGACTGGTAGTCGCCCTTGGAAACGCCGGGGGTGAAGCCGATCGCGACGCGCGCGGGGATGTGCGCGACCCGCAGCATCACCGCCATCGCCGACGCGTATTGCTCGCAGTAGCCCCGTTTCCCCTTGAGGATGAAGTCGGCGAGCGCGTCGGCGTCGGTGGCGTCCGCGGTCTTCGTGTCGTACACGAAACCGTTCTGCGCGCTGAAGTACTGCCACAGCGCGGTCGCCCGGTCGAAGTTGTTCGTCTTGCCCGCGGTGAGCTGTTCGGTCAGCGCCGTGACGCGCCGGTCGACCTGGCCGATCCGCGTGTACAGCGCGGGGACCTCGTCGGATTTCGGGGCGGCGTCGCGCAATTCGGCGGCGGTCGGCTCCTTGAGCGAAGCGGTTTCCACGTAGGCCGGGGCGGGTTCGCTCGTCGTGGTGAACACCGAGCCGCTGACCCGGTCGTACAGCCACTGCGGCGGTACGCCCCGGAGCGCGCGCGGGGCGCCGTAGACCGGCAGCCAGTTGTCGACCCAGCGCGTCGGCTGGATCTGGATCTGCCGCGACACCCCGGTGCCGTCGTCGCCGGGCGCGGCGGGCAGCGTGCTGTTCGCGAGCACGCCGGTTTGCGCCTGGCCGCCGGCGCGCAGGCCCCAGCCCTTGTTCGGGGTGTAGGTGTCCAGGGTGAACGCGCGCATCAGCCGCCGGTCCGGGCCGAGGCCGCGAACCTGGAACAGTTCGGTGTTCTGGCCCTGGTCGAGCAGGCCGCGCAACTGCGTGAACGGCGCGATGCCGAAGCCGCCGGTCCCGTCGCCGTCGCCGCCCGGCCCGGAGCCGAATGGGATCTTGCCGACGGTCCCGACCATCGTGATCCCGCCGCCCAGCAGGCCGAGCACGATCGCCGAACTGACCACGGCCACCGGGGCCTGCATCAGCCGCAGCGTGCCGCCGGAGCCGGGTGCGTCGCGGTTGCGCCAGCGGCGATGCCGGTGGCTGCCGTCGAGCGCGAGCAGGCACGCGAAGGCGCCCGCGCCGAGCACGAACGTCCACCACGGCATCAGTTCGTCCGACAGCGCCGCGGGCACGGCGTATACGCAGAGCAGCACGAGCCCGGTCGCCGCCGGCGCTGCCGCGGCGACGGCGAGCGTGTCGACCAGCACCGCGACCAGGCCGACCGCGATCGTCACCAGGCACAGGATCGGCTGCGTGCTGTCGACCGGCGGGAGGCCGATCCGGATCTGGTCGGCCGCCGCGGTGAGCGTGGCCCGCAGTTCGCCGAACGCGGTGGGCCCGGGGAAAATCGTGAGCACGCCCTGCGTCGTGAACGCCCCGGTGATGAGGAACAGCAGCACCAGCAACTGCCCGAACCCGGCGACGACGGTCGGCGCGCGCAGCGACCGCAGCGCCAGCCCGGTGCCCGCGACCAGCACGACGGCCACGAAGAGGTACCCGAACCAGGCCCAGCCGGAGACGACGCTGGTCAGCGACGTGGCCGCGCACAGCGTCGCGAGGCCGGCAGCGATCGGCGGCAGGACGCTGCTCCGCCACGCGGGCGGGGGATCGGTCGGCTGCGGGGTCGGGGTGTGCGGGATCGGCGGCGCGCCGGACGGGCGGGGAGCGGTGGTGGTCATCGGATCCCCCTGCGTGCTCGTGAGCGGCAACACCGGTCAGCACCGGCATCGCCGCGCACGACGGTCTTCTTCAGGTTCATCGCGTCCCGCCGATCACCGTCGACCGATGGGTGCCCGCGCGGCACAGCAGACCCCACACCTCGGGCATCGGCGTCCGCGGCCCGGCCACCACGACGCCCCATCCGGCTCCGCGCAGCAGCTCCGCCGATTCCTCGGTCGCCGCGGCGAGGTGGTCCGGCGAGGCCGATCCCGCCCAGGCCGGAGTGTCCAGGAGAACGGCGAGACTGCGGACTCCGCGGGCCCGGTACCGGGTCAGCTCGTGCACCGATTCCGCGCTCACCGTCCCCAGGATCGCGATCAGTTCCTGTCCCTCGGCCGGGTCGTGGCCGAGCGTCACGTCCCGCTGGTGCGCGGGCTGGAGCGCGGCCAGCGCGTCGAGCACCAGGTTGTCGTAGCCTTCGCCGCCGTCAGCGGGGGAGTCGGCCAGCGAAATGCCGTGTTCGGTCACCAGCCGGACGCGATGGCCGGTCCGGCGCAGATGCAGCGATACCGAAGCGGCGAACGAGACCGCCCACTCCAGGCTCGCCGTCGGCCCGCTGCCGTGGTGCGCCGCGGCGCGGTGGTCCAGCAATACTGTCGTGCCGCCGCGCCAAGGACGTTCCTCGATGCGGACCATGATCTCGTCGCGGCGCGCGGTCGACCGCCAGTGGACCTTCCGCATGTCGTCGCCGGTGCGGTAATGCCGCACGATGACGTCCGGCTCGCCCTGCCCGGAATGCAGCCGCACGCTGCCGTCGTCGCCCGCCCCGGCCCCGGCGCCGCCGGGCAGACCCCACAGCGGCACCGCGCGCGGCACGACGACCAGCCGGGAATGGCCGATCAGCTCGCGTTCGAACTCGCACAGCCCGAACGGGTCGGTGATCGTCGCGCGCAGCGGCCCGACCTGCTGGATCCCGCGCATGGCCGGCCGCAGCGGATACCGCAGCAGCACGCGCCGGTCGTGCGGCAGCCTTTCGACCACGAACCGCGGGCGGGCGCCCAGCGCGTACGGCACGCCGTCCTCCAGCAGCACCTCGCCGCCGGGCAGCCGTCCGCTGCGCCACAATTCCAGGTCGACCTCGCCTGCCGAACCCGCCGCGACCCGGTCCGGGCGCAGCGAGCGCGCGGCGCCGAGCCGCAGCCGGGTCGCCGAAATGTAGGCGGCGACCAGCAGCGGCAGGGCGACGACGAACACCGCGACCCGCAGCAGGTCGCGTTCGTTGAGCACCAGCGAGCACACCGCGGCCGCGATCCCGGCGGCGAGGAGGCAGCGGCCTCGGGTGGTGAGGCCGGAAAGCGCGCGCAGCATGCGGATTCCCTAATCGGGTAGCGGGACGCGCCTCAGCGGGCCGAGCCCTGGGGGACGGGGACGCGGTGCAGCACCGCGCGGACCACGTCGGTCGCCGAACGGCGGGCGGCGTGCGCCTCGGTGGTGAGCACGAGCCGGTGCGCCAGCACGGGAGCCGCGACCGTGTGCAGGTCGTCGGGCACCACGTAGTCGCGCCCGGACAGCGCGGCCTGCGCGCGGGCGGCCCGGACCAGGTGCAGCGTCGCGCGCGGCGAGGCGCCGAGCCGGATCTCCGGCACCTGCCGGGTCGCCGCCACGACGTCGACGGCGTACCGGCGGACCTCCGGCGCGATGTGCACGCCGCGGACGGTCTCGATCAGCCGCAGCATCGTTTCGCCGTCGGACACCGGGGTCAGGTCCGCGAGCGGATTGTGCCCGGAATGCTCGTCGACCATGGCCAGTTCGGCCTGCTGGTCGGGGTAGCCGATGGACACCCGCGCGGTGAACCGGTCGCGCTGGGCCTCGGGCAGCGCGTAGGTGCCCTCCATCTCGATCGGGTTCTGCGTCGCGATCACCATGAACGGCGCGCCGAGCGTGTAGGTGCTCGTGTCGACCGTGACCTGGTGCTCCTCCATGCACTCCAGCAGCGCGGACTGCGTCTTCGGCGAGGCCCGGTTGATCTCGTCGCCGACCACGATGTTCGCGAACACCGGGCCGGGCCGGAACTCGAACTCGCCGGTCTGCCGGTTGTAGATGGAGACGCCGGTGACGTCGCTGGGCAGCAGATCGGGGGTGAACTGCACGCGGCTGACGGTGCAGTCGATCGAGCGCGCGAGCGCCTTCGCGAGCGAGGTCTTGCCGACGCCCGGCACGTCCTCGACAAGCAGGTGACCCTCGGCGAGGAGGGTCACCAGCGCGATCCGGATGACGTCCGGCTTGCCGACGAGGACGCGCTCCACGTTCGCGGCGATCCGGCGCGCGGTGTCGTGCAGTTCGCCGAGCCCGGCCGCCGGGACCGGAGCCAGCCCGTCCGCGGACTCGACCGCCGGGTACGGCGGCTGCCCGGACCCGTTGCCGTGCGGCCCGGCGGGGGAAGCGGACTGGATTCTCGACGTCACTCGACCTCCTGGTGGCGCAATAGCTGGACGGGAACCGGCGGGGATGCGCGCCTGTCCAGCGTTCTCCCCAGTGTGTCAAACCCGGGAGAACTGGGCGGCGGAACCCCGAGATCGTTTCATGGTGACGCCCAGCCACCCCGGCGCTCCTTCTTACGGGTGATTATGAGGCATTTTCAGGTGATCCCGCTGACCGTATGCACTGTCGTATGCTCCGAAACGAAGTCGCCCGACCACGGTTCGACGTCGGAAGAGGTGCATCCGCGCATGAGCGAGGCCGAGGCGGAACGGAAAGCCGGGCTCCCGGGACTGTCCGGCGGCCGGTTCGCGGTCACGCCCGAACTGGCGTCCGCGACGTATTCGAAGCTGGGCGAACTGCAGGACGTCGTCGGCGAGATGGTCCGCGAGGCCGCCGTGCTCGGCCGGTCGGTGCCGCTGGGCGGCGGGTACGCCGGCGAGGTCGGCGCGTTCATGGCGAAGTACGGCCTCGGCCGCGACGGCTCGGCGGTCGACCAGCTCACCGCGTTCGGGAAAGAGATCGCCGGGCTGAAGAAACGCATCGGCGGCGCGCTGGAGAAATACCGCGACCAGGACAGCGAAGCCGCCGAAGGCGTGGACTGCACCGGTGGCTGACCGTTCCGCGGCGCGTGCCGCGCTCCTTCTTCTCCCGCTCGCCGGGCTCGCCATGCTCGTTTCCTGCGGCCGGATGCCCGGCATCTCGCACGCCGCGCCCGCCGACGGAGGCCCGCCCGCCCCCGCGCCGCCGTCCTCGTCGGCTCCTTCGCTGGCCAAGCTCGACCCGTGCGCGCTGCTCTCGCCGCAGGACCGGTCGTCGGCCGGGCTCACCGGCCAGGGCAAGCCGAAGACGATCGGCGAGGCGCGCGCCTGCGACTGGACAGTGCCCTCGACCTTCGGCGTCACCGTCACCCTCGACGAAACCAACGGGCTGGCCAACCTCGACCTCTCCGACGGCAAGCGCACCAAGAAGGACGTCGGCTCGCACCAGGCGGTGCAGGTGTCCGGCCGCCGCGGCACCTGCGCGGTGCTGCTCGACGTCGGCGGCGCGCAGAGCGTGCAGGTCGACGTGAACAACGCGAACTTCGCCGACTCGGACCTCGCCTGCTCGCGGGCGGACGACGTGGCCGGGCTGGTCGAGCCGAAGCTGCCGTGAACCCCGTGCGAGGAGGAAAGTCGTGACCGACACCCCGGCTGCGTCCCCGGCCCCCGAGCCGACGGCGCGGTACGAAGCGTTCAGCCACGCGGCGCTCGCCGCGCAGGCGGTCGACGGCAACGACCCGGCCGCGGCGGGCGAATCGGGTTCGCGGTGGGCCGGGCTGTCGCAACGGCTCGAGGATTCGATCGGCGGGCTGGTCGCGCTGTCCGCGGGCAGCGAGGAATCCTGGCAGGGCGACGCGGGCGACGCGATGCGGAAGGTGCTCGGCACCGCGTCCGGCTGGCTCGCCGAAACCTCCGTGGTGTCGGCGAAGGTCGGGGAAGCCGTGCAGGGACAGGCCGAGGTCGCCGCCCGGGCGCGCGCGGACATGCCCGCGCCGGTGGACTTCGACCCGGCGGCGATGATCCGTTCCGCCGCGGCGAGCGGGGACCTGGTGCGGCTGGCCGGGCTGTCGTCCGCGATGGACGAGCGGCGCGCCGAGGCCGAGGCCGCCCGGCAGAAGGCGATCGACGTCCTGCGCACCCGGGACACCGCGTTGCGCGGGCTCTTGCCCGAAGGCGAGTTCCCCGCGGTCCCGCCGCTCGGCGCGGGGCCGGCTTGATCAGCCTGTCGGCGTCCGCGTTCGACATCGTCTGGGCCGACCTCGGCCTCGACGCCCCGCCCGCGCCGCTGGCGGTGCGCAGCGTGGGGGAGACCGACGCCGACCGCTCCGCGATCCGCGCGGAGGTCTACCGGAACCTCGGCGAACGCGGCCTCTTCGACGGCCGTCTCGACGCCGCACTGGAGAACAGCCTCCGCGTGCTGGCTTCCGCGGAACGGTATGTGGAGTGCGAAGCGCTCGCGGACATGACGGCCGACGAACCGTTTCGCGCGGTCGCCGCGCTCCGCGGCCGCGACGCGGTGCTCGCCGTGCAGCCGGCGCGGACGATCGGCGTGCGCGGCATCGGGGAAAGCGAGCTGGCCTCGGCGATCATCGACGTGCTGCCCGAGCTTTCGGCCGGCCCCGGGTACGGCGTCCGGCTGCCCGCGGCGGGGGAGCCGCCCGGCGGCTCGCAAGGCGAGGAGCTCCGGGCGATCCAAGCCCGGCCGGTGTACGCGGCGGGGCAGTTCACCGTCCACGCCCGCGACCGGGCGGGGAAACTGTCCCGGACCGGCGGGCTGACGTGGTTCGACACGGACGCCGGGGCCTATTCGGCGGTGTCCTCGCCCGGGCGCGGTGGGCAGGAGTGGGTGACGGTGTCCCCGGTGGACAGCGCGCGGCTGGCCGAGCGGGTCATGGAGCTGGTGCCGCGCTGACCCCCGTGGTCTGAAGTGGACGGTCGGTCGCGAGTGTTCGTGCCGGTTGGAACCGGCGTGAACACTCACGACACGGACCCGCGCAGGACTGGCCCGCAGCCCGCGCTGTCCAGCCAGGCCTCGTGAGTGGCGATGCCGGTTCTAACCGGTATCGCCACTCACGACTGCGGTCAGCAGGCCGCGCTTCACCGCCCGTGCGGCACAGCGGCCCCCGCTCGCTCCCGCCGCGGCTGCCTCAGTGCCCGTCGCACGGTCCCCCACCGGCCCCCACCACGGCATCCGGCCGAGTCGTCCGGCTCCCCGCAACCGCCCCACCAGGCCCCACCGCGGCTGCCTCGGCACCGCCGCGAGGGGTTCCCCACCAGCCCCCGCACGGCATCCGGCCGAGCCATCCGCCTTCCTCCTACGCCCCCCCACCAGGCCCCACCGCGGCTCCCCACCCCGCTCCACCCGCGTCCCCACCCGTCCCCACCGGTTCCCCCACCAACCCCCACCATGGGTCCCCACGCTGCCGAAACGCGGACGTTTCAGGCCTTCCGAGGTTGCGAGAGACCCCGGTGCGGGGGATCTTCGCCACGGTCCCCCCACCGTGCCCCCACCTGGGCCCACCTCCGTGACCTGCGCAAACGCGCCACCCGACGGAGTGGCGCGGGCGCGGGACGCGTTGACTGTGGTGAAAAGTGGGGTACGGTGGTGGCCAGTGGGGCGGAAGGGAGCCCCCGAGCCGGAACCGGGCGGGGAGCCAACCGGATCCGGTAGGGAGGTGGAGGCCGGTGTTCCTCGGCACCCACACCCCGAAGCTGGACGACAAAGGGCGGCTCACGCTGCCCGCGAAGTTCCGCGAAGCCTTGGCAGGCGGGCTGATGGTCACCAAGGGGCAGGACCACTGTCTCTTCGTCTTCCCCCGTGCCGAGTTCGAGCAGATGGCCAGGAAGGTCGCCGAAGCCCCGTTCACGAACGAGGCGGTGCGGGCCTACCAGCGCTACCTGTTCGCCGGGACGGACGAGCAACGTCCGGACGGGCAAGGGCGCGTCGCCATCGCGCCGGAGCTGCGCCGGTACGCGGGGCTCAACAAGGAGTGCGTGGTGATCGGCGCGATCACCCGGCTCGAGATCTGGGACGCCCAGGCGTGGCAGGGCTACCTGGACGAACACGAGGACAGCTACGCACAGGCTCGGGAGGAAGTTCTGCCGGGCGTCTTCTAGGAGACGCCTTGAGCGCACCTGCGTCGTCGGGGGACGCGGGTACGCCGTTCGACGCGGATGCCGTGAGGCCTCTGTCCGCTCTTTGACCCTGGCGCACCTTCCCCGGTGCCAGGTCAGCAAGCGGGCGGGCAGGGACCTGACGGCATCCGCCGCATCTTCCCCGGAAACACTCGCGGCAGAAAGGGGGGAAGACATGACGGACGCAGCAGAGCACGTTCCGGTGCTGCTGGACCGCATCGTCGAACTGTTCGCCCCCGCGCTGGACGGCCGCGACGCCGTGCTGGTCGACGCGACCGTCGGCCTCGGCGGCCATTCCGACGCGCTGCTGGCCGCGTTTCCCCGACTCCGGCTGATCGGTCTCGACCGCGATCCGGCCGCGCTCGAGCGCTCCGCGGAGCGGCTCGCGCGGCACGGCGACCGCGTCGACCTGGTCCACACTGTCTACGACGGACTTCCCGAAGCGGTGTCCGGACTGGGACTGTCCCGAGTGGACGGAATCCTGTTCGACCTCGGCGTCTCGTCGATGCAGCTCGACCGCACCGAACGCGGATTCGCCTATTCCCAGGACGCGCCGCTGGACATGCGGATGGACCCGACCACCGGGTTCACCGCGGCCGACGTGCTCAACACCTACGCGCCGGGCGAGCTGATCCGGATCCTGCGCGACTACGGCGAGGAACGGTTCGCGCAGCGGATCGTCCGCGCCGTCGTGGCGGAGCGGGAGAAGGAACCGTTCACCCGCAGCGGCAGGCTGGTCGAACTGCTCTACTCCGCGGTGCCCGCGGCGAGCAGGCGCACCGGCGGCCATCCGGCGAAGCGCACGTTCCAGGCGCTGCGGATCGAGGTCAACGGCGAACTGGAAGTGCTGCGGCGGGCGATGCCCGCGGCGCTGGGCGCACTGGCGATGGACGGCCGGATCGTCGTCGAGTCCTATCAGTCCCTCGAGGACCGGCTGGTCAAGCAGGCGCTCGCGGAACTGGCGAAATCCCGGACGCCGGAAGGGCTTCCGGTCGAACTGCCCGGGCACGGGCCGGAATTGAAGCTCCTCACCCGGGGAGCGGAGAAAGCCGGCGAGAGCGAGATCGAGCACAACCCGCGGGCCGCCTCGGTGCGGCTGCGCGCAGCACAACGGATCGGAGAGCCGCGATGACCGCACCTACGAAGTCCCGCCGCTCGTCGTCGACCGCTGCGGAGCGGGCACCGCGGAACACCGTCACCGAGGCCGACGCTCCGGCTCGGCGGCGCACGACGGCGGCCGAGCGCGCGTACGCCCGGCGGGCGCAGCGGGCCGACCTGCTGCGGCAGCGCGCGCCGAAAAAGCCGGTCGCGGAACCGGAAAACGTCGAGACGAAGACCGTGCGCACGCGGTTCCAGCTGCGCTGGCCGCAATCGCGCGCGTCGTTCGTGCTCGTGATGATGGGGCTGCTGGCGGTCGGGGTCGCCGCGACGCTGTGGTTCACCACGCAGGCGATCGCCGATTCGTACCGGCTCGAAAAGCTGCGCACGGACAGCGCTTCGCTGATGGAGACGAAGGACCGGCTGGAGCGCGAGGTCGCGAAGGCCCAGTCCCCGGCGTCGCTCGCGCCCGCGGCCAAGCAACTGGGCATGGTGCCTGGCGGCGACCCGGCGCGCATCGTCGTCGGCAAGGACGGCAAGACGACCGTCGTCGGCGAACCGAAGAAGGCCGAGGCGCCGCAGGACGACGCGGCCGTGCCGCCGTCGACCCCCGTCGCGCCGCCCGCTGAGGGCGGCATCGAAGGCGATCTGCCGGGCACCACGCCTGACCTCGCCGGGGGAGGGCAGTGATGGCGGCAGGCGGCAACAGCCGTTCCCGGGCGGCGGGCAGCGCGCGGCGGACCTACGCCGCGGGCACCCGCCGCGCGGTCGCGAAACGGGGCAACGGCGGACAGCGCAGCCGGTTTTCCGCGGTGCGCATCATGCTCGTCGTGCTGATGGTGGTGGCGGGCGCGAAACTGGTGCAGGTGCAGTGGTTCGAGGCTCCCGCGTTGTCCGCGGCGGCCGAACGGCAGCGCACCCTGACGATCGACATCCCGGCGCAGCGCGGGTCCATTGTGGACCGCAACGGGGCGAAACTGGCGTTCAGCGTGGAAACCCGCACGCTGTCGGTGAACCTGCGCGCGCTGCACAAGACGATGGACGAGTACGCGAAGAAGTACCCGGACAAGGGCCGCAACTTCGAAACCGAGGTGTCGGGCGCGGCGAAGCTGATCGCGCAGAAGCTACCGCATCTGACCACCGAGGCAGAACAGTTGGCGCTGCTGCACAAACAGCAGTCCTTCACCTACCTCGTCGACAATGTCGAGCCTTCGGTGGCCGACCAGATCGTCAAGAAGTACGCGTGGATCAGCGTGGAGAAGCGCGCCAAGCGCGAGTACCCCGGCGACACGCTCGCGTCCAACATCGTCGGCCTGGCGAACTGGCGGATGGACGACCCCGACGTGTCGAAGCACAACCTGCACGGCGTGATCGGGCTGGAGAAATCGCGCGACGCGGACCTGGCGGGCACGCCCGGCCGCGAGATCGTGAACACCCAGAACGGCAACGACAATCTCTACCTGCCGGGCACCGAGCACGTGCTCACCGCCGCCGTCCCCGGCTCCGATCTGGAGCTGACCATAGATTCCGACCTGCAGTTCGAACTGCAGCGCCAGCTGAGCGACTACGTCGCGAAGGCCGGGGCCAAGGGCGGCCAGGCGGTCATCATGGACGCGAAGACCTCCGAGGTGTACGCGCTGGCCGACGCGAGCACGTTCAACCCGAACGACCCGTCCACGATCAAGGACGACCTGCTCAACAACCGGCCGATCACCACGCCCTACGAACCCGGTTCGGTGAACAAGGTGGTCACCGCGACCGCGGCGATCGACGACAAGATCGCCACGCCCACCTCGACGCTCGAGGTGCCGGGTTCGATCAAGGTCGCCGACCGGACGGTGCACGACGCGTGGGTGCACGGCACGCAGACGTTCACCACCACCGGCGTGTTCGCGAAGTCCTCCAACGTCGGCACGCTGGAGCTGGCCCAGCAGGTCGGCCCGGACCGGTATCTGGCGCTGCTGAAGAAGTTCGGCATCGGGCAGAAGACCGGCATCGGCCTTCCCGGCGAGAGCTCCGGATACGTGCCGCCGCGCAAGGACTGGTCGGCGTCCACGTTCGGGAACTTGCCGATCGGGCAGGGTCTTTCGATGACCGTGGTGCAGATGGCCGGGATGTACCAGGCGATCGCGAACGACGGCCTGCGCGTCGAGCCGCGGATCGTGAAGGCGAAGAAGAACCCGGACGGCACTGTCACGCCGGAAGCGCCGCCGAAGACCGAGCGCGTGGTGAGCCCGGAGACCGCGAAAACGGTGCGGGACATGCTGCGCGCGGTGGTGCAGAACGCCAAGAGCCCGAACGCGGGCACCGCGCCGTCGGCCGGGCTGGAGGGTTACCAGATCTCCGGCAAGACCGGCACCGGCCAGCAGATCGACCCGCGCACCAAGGCCTACAGCTCGAGCCTGGCGAACATCACCTTCGCCGGCATCCTCCCCGCCGACCACCCGCGGTTCGTCGTCGGCATCCGCCTCGACGCGCCGGACAGCACGCCCGCCGGGCATTCCGCGGGCCCGCTGTTCCACTCGATCGCGTCGTACCTGTCGCAGCGGTACCAGATTCCGCTGTCGGACGGGCCGTCGCCGGTGGTGCCGCTCGTCGTCGGCTGACCGCCGCGCCTCGCTGCGCAGCACGCTCCGCGTGCGAGAATGTCCGTGAAGGGCCCCTTGAGGGAATCAGATTCCCTCAAGGGGCCCTTCACGTACTTCTGCGGGAGAAGAGCCGCGCGAGGCTGGGGCGGACAAGACCCCGTCGAGGTTTTCTCAGTAGCTGTGGCGTGCAGCTGTGGTGTGCGGCCTCTCTGCGGCAACGCCCGGCTCCGCCTCCGCCGACGTGCGTGTGGGTTCCCCTCATCGACTCTGCTTCCCGCAGGGTTCCCCTCACGTACGGTGCTCACCGGCCGGACCGGCGGGCATCGGCCGGGGATGGCTTCACCCGCGCCTCGCCAGGCACTTGCGAGGCTTACCGCCCTGCGTCCGGCCCGCCGCAAGGTGCCACTGAGGAAACCCCCAATGTGGCATTGGGTGCATGTGACGCACCGGACGCCGCATTGGGTGCGTGGGACGCACCCAATGCCACCTCGCGGCGGGGCCGGGCATTGTCCACACGGGCCGGTGCAGTGCCAGGGAAAGGGTTGCGCCGCAACGATCTTGACTGCTCCGCTTACCACACGCGCGGCGGCGGCGCGCGTTCGCCGTACCGCGTTGGGTCACCCGGATCCGGCCTCGGTAACCTCTCCGGCGTGTCCGTGTCCTCGTCCCAGCCCCGAAGCGGGCCCGCTGCCGCGTCGCTGCCGGACAGCCCGGCCAAGGCAGCCGCAGCCCCGCCCCGCCCGGCCCGGATCGACCCGGTCCCGCTGGCCACTCTGCTCGCCCGTGCGGGAGCCCGGCTCATCGCCGACCGTCCCGAGGCCGCCGACCTCACCGTCACCGGCACCACGCTGCGTGCGCAGCACGTGCTCCCCGGTGACCTGTTCGCCGGCCTGCCCGGAGCCCGCGCGCACGGAGCCGACTTCAGCGACCAGGCCCTCGCCGCCGGAGCCGCGGCCGTCCTGACCGACCCGAGCGGAGCCGACCGGCCCGCGCTGCGCGACGCGCCGGTGCCGGTCCTCGTGCACCCGGACCCGCGCGCCGCGCTCGGCGAGATCGCCGCGTGGATCTACGGCGAGCCGTCGCTGAGCCTGTCCGTCCTCGGCGTCACCGGCACGTCCGGCAAGACCACCACCTCCTACCTGGTCGACTCGGGCCTGCGCGCCGCCGGGCGGACCACCGGCCTGATCGGCACGGTGGAGACCCGGATCGCCGGCGAGCGCCTCGCCAGCGGGTTCACCACGCCGGAGGCCCCGGACCTGCAGGCGCTGCTCGCGGTGATGCTGGAGCGCGGCGTCACGCACGTGCCGATGGAGGTGTCCAGCCACGCGCTGGCGCTCGGCCGGGTCAACGGCACCCGGTTCGCGGTGGGCGCGTTCACCAACCTGTCGCAGGACCACCTCGATTTCCACAAGGACATGGAGGAGTACTTCGCCGCCAAGTCCCTGCTGTTCGACGGCCGCTCGACCACCGAGGTCGTCGTGGTCGACAGCGCGTGGGGGCAGGCGCTGCTCACGCCGCAGACGGTGACCGTCTCGATCGAGGCCGGCGCCGACGCGCTGTGGCGGGCCGCCGACATCGAGGCGACCCCGGCGGGGGAGCAGACCTTCACCCTGCTCGGGCCGGACGGGCTCAGCCGCGCGGCGAAGATCCCGCTGCCGGGCACGTTCAACGTCGCCAACGCGGTCCTCGCGGCGGCGATCCTGGACAGCGCGGGCATCGACGCCGACGACATCGTCGCCGGGCTCGCCGCGGTGGAGGTGCCCGGCCGGATGGAGCGGGTGTACCTCGGCCAGGAGTTCACCGCGGTGGTCGACTACGCGCACAAACCGGCCGCGGTGGCGCAGGGCCTCGACGCGCTGCGCGCCCGCACCGACGGCCGGATCATCACCGTGCTCGGCTGCGGCGGCGACCGCGACACCGCGAAGCGCCCGATGATGGGCGAGGCCGCGGTGCGCCGCAGCGATCTGCTGATCGTCACCGACGACAATCCGCGTTCGGAGGACCCGGCCGCGATCCGCGCCGCGATGATGGCCGGGGCCCGCGCGGTCGGGCCCGCCGCGGGCGGCGAGGTCGTGGAGATCGGCGACCGGCGCGAGGCGATCGCGTCCGCGGTGTCGCTCGCCCGGCCGGGGGACATCGTGCTGATCGCAGGCAAGGGCCACGAGACCGGCCAGGAGGTCCAGGGTGTGGTGCACCCGTTCTCCGACCGGGACGAACTGGAGGCCGCCATCCGCAAGCGTCTCGAGGTGACCGCGTGATCGAGCTGAGCCTGGCCGAGATCGCCGACGTCGTCGGCGGCCGGCTGCACCGCACCGACGGATCCGCTGTCGTGACCGGCAGCGTCGAATTCGACACCCGCGAGCTCGGCCCCGGCGGGCTGTTCCTCGCGCTGCCCGGCGAACGCGTCGACGGGCACGATTTCGCCGCGAAGGCGGTCGAGGCGGGCGCGGCCGGCGTGCTGGCCGCGCGGGAGGTCGACGCCCCGGCGATCGTCGTGCCGCCGCTGCCGCCGGGGCAGGGCAACGCCGGGTCGGTCGCGCTGACCGGCGACACCGACGGTTCCGGAGCCGCCGTGCTGGCCGCGCTGGCCAAGCTGGCCCGGCACGTCGTCGACCGGCTGGCGGCGGGCGGGCTGACCGTCATCGGCGTCACCGGCTCGTCCGGCAAGACCTCGACCAAGGACGTCATCGCGCAGCTGATCGAGCCGATGGGCCCGACGGTCGCGCCGCCCGGGTCGTTCAACAGCGAGCTGGGCCATCCGTGGACCGCGCTGCGCGCCGACGCGTCGACGAAGTTCCTCGTGCTGGAGATGTCCGCGCGCGGGGTCGGGCACATCGCCGCGGCCGCCGAGACGACGCCGCCGCGGATCGGCGCGGTGCTCAACGTCGGCAGCGCGCACGTCGGCGAGTTCGGCTCGCGCGAGGGCATCGCGAAGGCGAAGGGCGAGCTGGTCGAGGCGCTTCCCGGCGAAGAACACGGCGGGCTGGCGGTTCTCAACTTCGACGACCCGCTGGTCGCCGCCATGGCGAGCCGCACGAAGGCCCGCGTCGTGGGCGTGGGGGAGTCGGCCGGGGCGCAGGTCCGGGCCGCGGACATCACGGTCGACGACGAGGCCCGCCCGTCCTTCCGGCTGATCACGCCCGAGGGCGAGGCCCAGGTGACGCTGCCGCTGCACGGCGAGCACCACGTCGGCAACGCGCTGTCGGCCGCCGCCATCGCCCGCGAGCTCGGCGCGACCGTCGAGGAGATCGCGCAGCGGCTGTCTTCGCTGCAGCGGCGCTCGGAGCGGCGGATGGAGGTCACCACCCGCGCGGACGGCGTCACGATCCTCAACGACTCGTACAACGCCAACCCGGAATCGGTCCGGGCCGGGCTGAAGGCGCTGGCGTCGATGAGCCGCTCCGGCCGTCGCGCGTGGGCGGTGCTCGGCGTGATGGGCGAGCTGGGCGAGGACTCGGTGACCGCGCACGACTCGATCGGCCGCCTCGTCGTGCGGCTCAACATCGAGAAGCTCGTCGTGGTCGGCCAGGACGCGGCCGCCATGCACCAGGGCGCGTTCCAGGAGGGTTCCTGGGGCGAGGAGTCGGTGCTGGTACCCGATGTCGAGGCCGCGGTCGCCGTGCTGCATGATCAGCTCCGTCCCGGGGACGTGGTGCTGGTCAAGGCGTCCAAGGCCGCCGGTCTCTGGCGGGTGGCCGAAGCGCTGCTGGCCGACCCCGGGAACTCCCCCTCCTCGAACTCCGAACGCTCGAACGGTGGTCACGCGTGATCAACATCATGATCGCGGCCGCGGCGGGTCTGCTGGTCTCGATCCTGCTCACGCCCTACCTCATCCGGGTCTTCTCGCGGCAGGGCTTCGGCCAGGAGATCCGCGAGGAAGGCCCGCAGGGGCACAAGTCGAAGCGCGGCACGCCGACCATGGGCGGCGTCGCGATCATCATCGCGATGGTCGTCGGCTACTTCGTCGCGCACCTGATCACCTGGATCGGCAACTCGCGCTCGGCCGCGCCCTCGGCGTCCGGCCTGCTCGTGCTGATGCTCGCGGTCGGGCTCGGCGTGGTCGGCTTCCTCGACGACTTCATCAAGATCCGCAAGCAGCGCAACCTCGGGCTGAACAAGACCGCGAAGCTGGTCGGCCAGCTCGTGGTCACGATCCTGTTCGCGGTGCTGTCGCTGCAGTTCAAGGACGCGCAGGGGCTGACCCCGGCGTCGCAGAGCCTGTCCTACGTCCGCGACCTGGCGCTGATCACGTTCCCGTCGGTCGTGTTCGTGATCTTCTGCTACATCGTCATCTCCGGCTGGTCGAACGCGGTGAACTTCACCGACGGCCTGGACGGCCTGGCGGGCGGCGCGGCGGCGATGGTGCTCGCGACGTACGTGGTCATCTCGTTCTGGCAGGCCCGGCTTTCCTGCTCGACCCAGCCGCTCCCGGCCTGCTACGACGTGCGCGACCCGCTCGACCTCGCGGTCGTCGCGGCCGCGGCCACCGGGGCCTGCATCGGGTTCCTGTGGTGGAACGCGGCTCCGGCGAAGATCTTCATGGGCGACACCGGGTCGCTCGCCCTCGGCGGCCTGGTCGCCGGGCTGTCCATGACCACCCGCACCGAACTGCTCGCCATCGTCATCGGCGGCCTGTTCATGGTCGAGATGATCTCGGTGGTCACCCAGATCGCGGTCTTCCGCACGACGCGGCGGAGGCTGTTCCGGATGGCGCCCTTCCACCACCACTTCGAGCTCGCCGGGTGGGCGGAAACCACGGTGATCATCCGGTTCTGGCTGCTCTCGGCGATCTGCTGCATGTTCGGGCTCGGGCTGTTCTACAGCGAGCAGCTCAACTTCGGAGGCTGAGCCTTGCAGCTTGACGGCAAACACGTTCTCGTCGCGGGCGCGGGCGTCACCGGGAAGTCGGTCGTTCCCGTGCTCCGCGAGCTGGGCGCGCGGGTCACGGTCACCGACGGCAACGCCGACCGGCTCGCCGAGCTGAAGGACCTGGACGCCGAGCTGGCGCCGGGCCTGACCGAACCGCCTGCGGACACCGCGCTCGTGGTGACCAGCCCCGGCTGGCGGCCGACGTCTCCGCTGCTGGTCGCGGCGGCCGAGGCGGGCGTCGAGGTGATCGGCGACGTCGAGCTGGCCTGGCGGATCGGGCAGCTGCGCGAGCATCCGCCCGCGTGGCTGGTCATCACCGGGACGAACGGCAAGACGACCACGGTCGGGATGCTGGAGTCGATCCTGCGCGCGGCCGGCGCGGACGCGGTGGCCTGCGGCAATGTCGGCTACCCGGTGCTGGACGCGGTCCGCGGCGGGCACCAGGTGCTGGCCGTCGAGCTGTCGAGCTTCCAGCTGCACTGGTCGTCCACGATCGCGCCGGACGCGTCGGTGGTGCTGAACCTCGCCGAGGACCACCTCGACTGGCACGGTTCGATGGAGGAGTACGCCGCCGCGAAGGGCCGCGTGCACGAGCGTTCGCGCGCCGTCGTGCACAACGTCGACGACCCGTGGTCCGTGCGGATCGCCGAGGCCCACGCGCCCGATGGCGCCCGGCGGATCGGCTTCGTGCTCGACACCCCGCGCGCCGGGGAACTGGGCCTGGTCGAAGACCTGCTGGTGGACCGCGCTTTCGGGGCGGACCCGGAGACGAGCGCGGACGAACTGGCCGAGATCGCCGACGTCCGCCCGGCCGGCCCGCACAACCTCGCGAACGCACTCGCCGCGGCCGCGCTGGCCCGCGCGCACGGCGTGTCGCCCGCGGCGGTGCGAAAAGGGCTGCGCGCATACGAACCCGCGCCGCACCGCGCGGTCGAGGTCGCCGAGATCGGCGGAATCCGCTACGTCAACGACTCGAAGGCCACCAACCCGCACGCCGCGCTCGGCTCGCTGCTCGCGCACGAAAGCGTGGTCTGGATCGCGGGCGGGCAGCTCAAGGGCGCGTCGGTGGACGATCTGGTCGCCGCGGTCGGCGGCCGGTTGCGCGCGGCCGTCCTGCTGGGCGTCGATTCCCCGGTGATCGAAACCGCTCTCGCGCGACACGCGCCGGATGTCCCGTGCAACCGCCTCCTTCCGGGTGACGATGAGCCCATGACTGCGGCGGTGAATGCGGCCAGCGCCCTGGCTCGTCCTGGTGACGTGGTGCTTCTCGCGCCCGCCGCCGCCTCGCTGGACATGTTCGGCGGCTACGGAGCGCGCGGCGACGCGTTCGAAGCCGCGGTGCGTGCGCTGGCCGACGGCGCGGCGGGGGCGGCGGATGACAGTCGTTGACGGAGACAAGCCCCGGCCGCGGCGCGTCCGCAAGGAAAGCCCGTTCGTCGCGCTCCGCACCGCGCTGACCGCCTGGCTGTCCCGGCCGCTGGCGTCGTTCCACCTGGTCCTCGCGCTGACCGGCATCCTCACCGTGATCGGCGCGGTGATGGTGCTGTCCGCGTCGTCGGTGGCCTCCTACAACCCGAAGACCGGCAGCGGCGTGTACGCGCTGTTCTTCCGGCACCTGATGTTCGTCGCGCTCGGCGGGATCGTGTTCTGGGTCGGCCTGCGGGTGCGGCTCGAGCGGATCCGCCGGATGTCGGCGACGATGACGGTGATCTGCCTCGGCCTGCTGATGCTGGTGCTGACGCCGCTCGGGTCGACGGTGAACGGTTCGCAGGGCTGGTTCAAGCTCGGCGTGTTCACCTTCCAGCCGGTCGAGGCGGCGAAGGTGGCGCTGGCCTTCTGGGGCGCGCACATCCTGGTGATCAAGTACAACGTGCTGCACCAGTGGCGGCATCTGCTGGTCCCGGTGGTGCCGGTGGCGCTGCTGATGTTCGCGCTGGTGATGCTGCAGCCCGACCTCGGCGGCACGATCACGCTCGCGGTGGTGCTGCTCGGCCTGCTGTGGTTCGCCGGCGCGCCGAAACGGCTCTTCGGGGTGATCCTGGCGGGCGGCCTGAGCGGCGTGCTGGTGCTGGCGATCATCGCGCCCTACCGGCTCGCGCGGGTGATGTCGTTCCTGTCGCCGGACGCGGACACCTCGGCCGAGGGGTTCCAGGCGAACCAGGCCAAGCTGGCCCTCGCCGACGGCGGCCTCTTCGGCAAGGGGCTCGGGCAGGGCGCGTCGAACTGGGGCTATCTGCCGAACGTGCAGAACGACTTCATCTTCGCCCTGATCGGCGAGGAACTCGGCTTCGTAGGCTGCGCGGTCGTGCTGGCGCTGTTCGCCGGCGTGGCCGTGGTCGGCCTGCGCATCGCCACCCGCAACATCGACCCGTGGATCAGGATCGTCGCGGGAACGCTGACGGTGTTCCTCGTCGCGCAGGCGGCCATCAACATCGGCTACGTGGTGGGGCTGCTGCCGGTCACCGGCGTCACGCTGCCGCTGATCTCCTACGGCGGCACCTCGCTCGTGATCACCATGCTCATCATGGGCGTGCTGGCCAACGCCGCGCGGCACGAACCCGAGGCGGTGGCCGCGCTGCGCTCGCACGGGCCGGGTAAATTCGGACGCCTGCTGCGGCTGCCCGCGCCCGATCCGTACCGCCCGCCGTCCTCCCGCAAGGGAACGCGCGCCGCGGGGACCGGGACGAAGGCGGCCCGGCCGGCGCCGCGTGCGGCCCGGCCCGCACCGGCACAGGAACGCCGCCGGTCGGCGCGGCGGACTACAGCGAACCGCGGTGCCCGGAGCACCGCGAACCGGAGAGGTCATTGGTGAGCAAGCCCGTCAAGGGAACCGAGCGGTCGGCAGCGGGCCGGGCGCCGGTCGTCGTGGTCGCAGGCGGGGGCACCGCCGGGCACATCGAGCCCGCGCTCGCGCTGGCGGACGCCGTGAAGCGGCTGCGCCCGGACGCCGAGGTCGTCGCGCTCGGCACGGAACGCGGCCTGGAGAACAAGCTCGTGCCCGCGCGCGGGTACCCGCTGGAGCTGATCCCGCCGGTGCCGATGCCGCGCAAGCCGACGCCGGAGCTGCTCCGGCTGCCGCTGAAGGTGCGCGATTCGGTCCGCCGCACCCGCGAGGTGCTCGACCGGGTGCACGCGGACGTCGTGGTCGGCTTCGGCGGCTACGTCGCGCTTCCGGCGTACCTCGCCGCGCGCGGCCGCACGCCGATCGTGGTGCACGAGGCGAACAAGTCGGCCGGGCTGGCCAACAAGGTCGGCGCCCGGTTCGCGTCGCGCGTCGCGGTCGCGGTGCCGGGCACGCCGCTGCCGAAGGCCGAGGTGGTCGGCATTCCGCTGCGCCGCTCGATCACGTCGCTGGACCGGGCCGCGCTGCGCGCCGAGGCCCGCGAGTTCTTCGAGCTGGACCCGGACGCGCCGACGCTGCTGGTGTTCGGCGGTTCGCAGGGCGCGGCGTCGATCAACTCGGCGGTTTCCGGCGCGGCGAAGGACTTCGCCGAGGCGGGCGTGGGCGTGCTGCACGCCCACGGGCCGAAGAATTCCCTTGTGGTGCAAGAGTTCCCCGGTCGTCCGCCGTACGTGCCGGTGCCGTACCTGGAGCGGATGGACCTGGCCTACGCCGCGGCGGACGCGGTGGTGTGCCGGTCCGGCGCGATGACCGCGGCCGAGGTGTCCGCGGTCGGGCTGCCCGCGGTGTTCGTGCCGCTGCCGCACGGCAACGGCGAGCAGGCGGTCAACGCCCAGCCCGCGGTCGACGCGGGCGCGGCGCTGATGGTCGCCGACGGCGACCTCACCGCGGAGAAGGTCGCCGAACTGGTGATCCCGCTGGTCACCGACGCCGACCGGGTCGCCGCGATGAGCGCGGCCGCGGTCGGGCTCGGCCACCGCGAGGCCGACGAGACCCTCGCCCGCATCGTTTTGGAGGCCGCCGGTGCCTGACACGCCCGAACTGCCCGCGCAGCTGCGCCGGGCGCACCTGATCGGGATCGGCGGGGCCGGGATGTCCGGCATCGCGCGTATCCTGCTCGCCCGCGGCGCGGCCGTGTCCGGGTCGGACGCCAAGGAATCGCGTGCGCTGCTTTCGCTGCGCGCGCAGGGCGCGACGCTGTTCGTCGGCCAGACCGCGGACAACCTCGCCGAACTGGCCGAACCGCCGTCGGCCGTCGTGGTGTCGACCGCGATCAAGGAGACGAATCCGGAGCTCGCGGCGGCCCGCGAACGCGGCATCCCGGTGCTGCACCGCGCGCAGGCGCTGGCCGGGCTGATGGCCGGGCACCGCGTCGCGTGCATCGCGGGAACGCACGGCAAGACGTCGACCACGTCGATGCTCACCGTGGCGCTGCAGAACTGCCGGATGGACCCGTCGTTCGCGATCGGCGGCGACCTCAACGAGTCCGGGGCCAACGCGCACCACGGCGAGGGCGGCGTGTTCGTCGCGGAAGCCGACGAGAGCGACGGCTCCTTCCTCACCTACACGCCGTCGGTCGCGGTGGTGACGAACGTCGAGCCCGATCACCTCGACCACCACGGCACCGCCGAGGCGTACGTGAAGGTGTTCAGCGACTTCGTCGGCCAGATCGAGCCGGGCGGGCTGCTGATCGTGTGCGCGGACGACGAGGGCGCGGCCCGGCTGGGCGACGAGGCCGTCGCGGCCGGCGTGCGAGTGCGTCGCTACGGCCGTGCGGCTTCCGGCGTCGGCGACGTGCGCGTGGTCGGCTACACGCCCGCGCCGGACGGCGGCGTCGTGCGGATCGCGCTGGACGGCGAAGAACACGACCTGCGGGTCGCGGTGCCGGGCGAGCACATGGCGCTCAACGCGGTCGCCGCGCTGCTCGCCGGGCTCGAACTCGGCGCGCCGCTGGACGGCATGGCCGCCGGACTCGCCGCGTTCGGCGGGGTGCGCCGCCGGTTCGAGTTCAAGGGCCGTGCGGGCGACGTCCGGGTGTACGACGACTACGCGCACCATCCGACCGAGGTGGCCGCGCAGCTGCGCGCGGTGCGCACGGCGGCGGGCAGCGGACGGGTCGTCGTGGTGTTCCAGCCGCACCTGTACTCGCGCACGCAGACTTTCGCCGCTGAGTTCGCCGAAGCGTTGTCGCTGGCCGACGAGGTCGTGGTGCTCGACGTGTTCGGCGCGCGCGAGGAGCCGGTGCCGGGCGTGACCGGCGCGCTGATCGCCGACCGGGTGACCGCTGCCGTGCACTACCAGCCCGCCTTCGACGTGGCCGCCGGCCTGGTCGCGGATCTCGTCCGGCCGGGCGACCTCGCGATCACCATGGGCGCGGGCGACGTGACGCAGCTCGGCCCGGAGATCCTGGCCGAACTGGACCGGAGGGCCGCGGGGGCATGACCGGGACCCGGCAGCGCCGTCGCTCGCCCGCGCCTCGTGCGGGCGAGGAGCAGCGTGCTGCCCTGGCCCGGGAACGACGCGGGCGGCGGACCGAGGAGGAACGCCAGCGCACCCGCGCCCGCACCTCCGCGCGGTCGGGCCGCTCGACGCGGGCTGCCGCGCGGAAGTCCCGGCCCACGCGCGGCAAGGAGATCCGCCGTCGCTGGGTGGCGCTGCTGACCGTGGTCACCCTGGTCGCGCTCGGGTACCTGCTGTTCTTCAGCTCGCTGCTCGCGGTGAAGACGATCGAGGTGCAGGGCGCCAAAACCGTGTCGGCGGACCAGATCCGCGCGACCGCCGCGGTGCCGCCGGGGCAGCCTATGCTGCGCGCGGACGTCGACGGGATCCGCGACCGGGTGGCCCAGATGCCGGGCATCGCGACCGTCGACGTGTCCCGGTCGTGGCCGACGACGCTGGAGATCGCGGTGACCGAACGGACCGCGATCGCGTTCTTCGACAGCGGTCCCGGCGGCGACGGGGTGCATCTCGTGGACGGCGGCGGGGTCGTGTTCAAGACGGTGAAGACGCGGCCGGTCGGGTTGCCCGAGCTGAAGCTGCCGAAGGTGTCGGTGGACGATCCGGTCACCCGCGCGGTCACTGCTGTGCTCGGGGTGCTGCCGGAGCAACTGCTGAAGCAGACGAAGACGGTCACTGCGCAGACCCCGGCGAGCGTGGAGTTCACGCTGTCCACCGGCAAGACCGTGCGGTGGGGGAACGCGGAGAACACCGATCGCAAGGCGAAGGTGCTGGCTGCGTTGCTGACGCAGCAGGGGAAGATCTACGACGTTTCCGCGCCGGAGCTGCCGACTATCACGTCTTAGGCCCTGTGCCGGCCGGGTGTCCCGGGTTTCGTGGCGCGGAGTTCTCGTATGGCGTACGCTCGTTGTGTTCGTACGCCATACGAGAAGGTGGGGGCATGACGGTTCTGGTGACGGGTGCGACCGGCAACGTCGGACGGCTGGTGGTTGACGAGCTGGTGGCGCGCGGGGTGCCGGTGCGGGCGTTGACAGTGGATCCCGAGCGGGCGGCGCTGCCGGACGGGGTTGAGGTGGTAGTCGGATCGCTGGCCAAGCCTTCTGCGTTGCCTGCGGCGCTGGAGGGCGTCGAGGCGGTCTATTTGGCGCCTTATGCGCGGACTGTTTCGCGGTTTTGCGAGCTGGCCGCGGGGGCTGGGATTCGGCGGGTGGTCGCGTTGTCCGGGTCCAGCGTGGGGGATGCGCATCCGATGTCCAGCGGGCATGGGTTCGCTGCGGTCGAGGCCGCTGTCCGCGGTGCGGGATTCGAGTGGACGTTTTTGCGGCCTGGGGCGTTTATGATGAATTCCTTGGGGTGGGCGTCTTGTATCCGGGAGAAGGGGGAGGTTCGGTCGGTTTATCCTGGGGCTGCTCAGACGCCTATTGATTTGGGGGACATTGCCGCGGTGGCCGCTCATGTGCTCAGCACTGAGGGACATGTGGGGCGGGTTTACGAGCTGAGCGGGCCGGAGGGGATTTCTCTGGAGAAGATGGCGGCGGCTATTGGGGATGCGTTGGGGAAAGCGTTGCCGTTTGTGGAGCTGACTCCGGAGGAGCAGGTTGCCGAGTGGGTCGGGGCTGGGTATCCGGAGGGGGTTGCTTCTTGGTTGCTGGAGAATTTCGAGGTTACTGATCGGGAGCCGCAGGTGCCTACCGGGGTGGTGGAGGAATTGCTCGGGCGGCCGGGGGTTTCGTTCGCGGAGTGGGCCAAGGTTAATGTTGCGGCGTTTTCCTGAGTGAAGTAGGTCGGCTCGTCGCCTGGCGGCGACATTGCGGTCGGGTGGTGAGACGGGCGCCCGATTTTTCAGTGTGACTACGGCGCGGGGGTGCTTGTCTAGGCGGGAAAGATGCCTTGACAAGCACCCCCGCGCCGTGTTTTTGGCTTCGTATCGGGGGCGGGGAGGTGTGGCTGCCCTGTGGGTTGGGTGCACCGGCTGCGGTTTGTGTGTGTTTAGTCCGCGTTTTCGATGAGGGTAAGGTCTCGCGTGCAGAAACCGTGGTGTTCGAAGGTTTCGTTGAGGACTGTGCCCAGGCATTGGCGTACTGTGCGGCCTCGTGCGTAGGGCGGCCAAACGTCGTCGTCGGGGACTGGGGCTTGTGCGGCTAGTTGGTCCGGGGCGACCGTGTTGAGCCAGGCCGCTAGTTCGGCGGCTTGGGCGTTGCGCACGTTCACGATTTCGTCCAGGGACGGGTTCAGCGAGAGGTCCAGTCCGTGTGCTTCGCGGTAGGGCTCGACGGTGGGGCCGATGCCCATGGGGGTGAAGTGCGCTGTCGAGCCCAGGCAGCAGCGGCGGAACCAGGAGTCGTGGACGAAGACCAGGTGGCGCAGTGTTTGCGCGGCCGACCATTCGTCGTTCGCGGAGCGGTGTTCGATGCCGGGAGTGCGGCGGATTCGCTCGATCGTCGCGGTCCAGTCCGCGTGGAGCCGGCGGGCCGCCTCGCGCAGGTCGGCGAGGTCATCGGAACGGATCAGGACGCGCACGGGGTGGCGGCGGTCCAGTTCGGCCTCTACGTACTGGCTGACTTCGACGCCGTTCACCACGAGGTTGGAGACGAGCCCGTCGATCACTGCGTCCTGCATGACCACGCCGATCAGGCGCGCTCCGGTCAGATCGCACTCGCGGAATTCCGCGTCGTGCAGGTCCTCGTCGACATGTCTTTGCATGATCCGCACAGTAGGCCCGAGCACCGACAAAACCGCGCCGTCCCGGTCGATCGCGGGTCGTGAGGGGAACCCCGAGGAGTCAGAGTCCCCGAGGGTTCCCCGCACGGAACGCGGGGGTCAGGCGAGTGCGGCGTCCAGGGTGATGGTGGTGCCGGAGAGGGCCTTGGAGACCGGGCAGGTTCGTTCGGCGGTCTTGGCCAGCTCGGCGAACTGGTCCGCGGTGACGCCGTCCAGTTTCGCGCGCAGGGTGATGGCGATGCCGCTGATTTCGAAGCCGCCGCCGTCGGCCGGGCCGAGGGTCACCTCGGCGGAGACGTCGATGTACTCGGCTTCCAGTTTCTGGGACTCCAGCACGCCGGACAGGTTCATCGCCAGGCAGCTCGAGTGGGCGGCGGCGATGAGCTCCTCGGGGCTGGTCCGCCCGTCCGGATCGCCCGCCCGGGTCGGGAAGGACACCTCGTAGGTGCCCAGGTTCGACGAGTCGAGGGTGACCTCGCCCTTGCCTTTCTGCAGTCCGCCGGTCCAGTGGGTGGTCGCGTCGCGGCTGGGCATCGCTGTCTCCTTGTGGCGGTCGAGGGATAGGTACCCCATGAAGGTAGTGTGCAATTACATTGCGTGCAAGCTAAATCCCTGAAAAGAGTGGCCGGGTGCGGCAGACTACTAGGCGTGACCGATGCTCCTGAACGTCCCGATCCGCCGATGGCGGGGGACGAGCGCACCCAGCTCGCCGGCTTCCTCGACTTCCTGCGCGCCAGCGTCGTGTGGAAATGCTCCGGGCTCACCGACGAGCAGGCCCGCCAGACGCACGTGCCCAGCGAGTTGACCACGATCGCCGGGCTGCTGTGCCATCTCACGCTCGTGGAGAACTACTGGTTCCGCGTCGTGCTCGACGGGCAGCCGGACGAGTGGGCGGATCGGCTCGAGATCGATCGGGACGCCGAGTTCCGGCTCGCGCTGGAGTTGCCGATGACGCAGTTGATCGCCGACTACGAGGCTGAGACCGAGAAGTGCCGTGCGGTCGTCGCGGCGAGGGGGTTCGACGACACAGTGCTGTTCAAGGGGGACAAACCGCTCACGGTGCGGTGGGTCGTCACGCACATGATCGAGGAGACCGCGCGCCATCTCGGGCATCTTGACCTGCTGCGCGAGCTGACCGACGGTCTCACCGGGGAGTGAGCCTCGATCGCGCGCAGCTGGTCGACGACCTCGAACTGCTGCGCGCGACCGTGGCGTGGAAATGCTCCGAACTCACCGACGAGCAGGCCCATTGGCCCGGCGAGCTGATGACCGCTGCCGGGATTGTGTGGCATCTCGCGCTGGTGGAGAACACGCTGCACGACGTCGTCGTCACCGGGCAGCCGCAGCGGTGGGCCGAGCGGCTGGAAGCGGGCCGGGACGCCGCGTTCGAGGTGGGCCTCGACCTGCCGATCGAGGAGGTGCGCAACGCTTACCGGGACAACGTCGAGATGTGTCGCGAGGCCCTGGCGGAGCGGTCGTTGGACGATCCGGTGGGGTTCGCGGACGATCGGCTGGTGACGGTGGGGGCGGTCGTTGAGTACCTGGTGAAGGAGACCTCGCGGCATCTCGAGTTGGTGCGGGAGCTCATCGGGGAGTGAGCTTTTTCGGGGGCAGCGGGAGGAAACCGCTGGTGCGGGCGATGTAGTCGGCGTAGCCCGGGCGAGTTTGCCGCATGCCTTTCTCCAGCATGGGCTTGCCGGTGCCGCGGGCGAGGGTGAAGGTCATCGCGACCGGGGACAGGATCGTCGCCGCGCCGGGCCACGTCGAGCACGCCAGCAGGTAGAGGCCCCACCAGACGCAGGCGTCGCCGAAGTAGTTCGGGTGGCGGGTGTAGCGCCAGAGGCCGGTGTCGAGGACTCGGCCCCGGTTGGCCGGGTTCGCGCGGAAGCGGCGGAGCTGCTCGTCGCCGACGGTTTCGAAGACGAAGCCGACCAGCCACCCCGCCACGCCGAGCCAGGCGGTGACGCCGAAACCCGTGCCGGACATGGCGAATTGCACCGGCAGCGAGACGAACCACAGGACCACGGCCTGCATCAGGTAGGTCCGCACGAAGATCCGGGCGCCGGGGTTCGGGCCGGCGCGTTCGGCGATCTGCTGGTAGCGCGGGTCTTCCGGCTTGCCGCGGTTGCGCAGGTGCAGGTGGACGGCCAGGCGCACGCCCCAGACGACGGTGAGCGCGGCAGTCGTCAGGCGCAGGGCGAGCGGGCCCGAGCCGAAGGGGAACGAGACCACGGCGACGAGGGCGAAACCTAAGCCCCAGAAGGTGTCGATGGTGTCGTAGCGGCGCCGCAGACGAGCGATGCCGAAGGTCAGGGTCACCGCGACCAGGGTGACTCCGGCGGTGAGGCCGAGCAGCGCGATCATGCCCACTCCCTCGTCCACGGCATCGCGGTGCGGCCGGTCGCGTCCGGGCGCACCGCGAGGATCTGGTCGACGCCCATGCGGTTCTCCTCGAAGGCGAGTGCGCCGCCGGCCAGATAAAGCCGCCAGACGCGGGCGCCTGCCTCGCCGATCAGCGCGACGGCCTCGTCCCAGTGCCGCTCCAGGGTGTCGGCCCAGGCTCGGACCGTCGGGACGTAGTGCTCGCGCAACGCGTGCACGTCGCGGATTTCGAAGCCCGCGGTTTCGAGGTGGCCGAGGGTGCGGCTGAGCGGGCGCATGGTCATGTCGGGGGCGATGTAGCGCTCGATGAACGCGCCGCCGCCGGGTGCGACCGCTCCGCGCGACATCTGCTGCAGCAGCAGGCGTCCGGTGGGCTTGAGCATCCGGCAGAGCGTGCCGGCGTAGGCCGGGTAGTTCTCCTCGCCGACGTGTTCGCCCATTTCGATGGAGGCTACGGCGTCGAAGGACTCTCCGGCGAGTTCCCGGTAGTCCTGCCGGCGGACCTCGACGCGGTCGTCCAGATCGTGCTGTGTCAGCCGGGTTTTGACGTGCTGCACCTGCTCGGCGGAGATGGTGACGCCGACGGCCTCGACCCCGTGGTGCTTCGCCGCGTGCACGAGCAGGGAACCCCAGCCGCAGCCGACGTCGAGGAGGCGCATGCCTGGCCGCAGGCCGAGTTTGCGGCAGATCAGCTCGAGTTTGTCGTGCTGGGCGCGCGCGAGATCGGCGTTCTCGGACCAGTAGCCCGAGGAGTACGCCATCGAATCGTCCATGAGCAGCTGATAGAAGGCGTTCGACAGGTCGTAGTGGTGCGAGATCGCGGAGCGGTCCCGGCCGAGGGTGTGCAGCTTCCCGCGCAGCCGGGCTTCCTCGGCGGGCGGTTTCGGCGGCAGGCCGAACACCCCGAGCCGGGCGGCCAGGCGGACGGCCTCGCCGAAGTCTCGTGCGGACAGCTGCGGCCGGTAAGCCCAGGCGCGGCGGAAACCCTCGGTGAGGTCGCCTTCGACGTCCAGGTCGCCGGAGACGTAAGCCCGGGCCAGGCCGAGTTCGCCAGGCGAGTACAGCAGCCAGCGCAGCGCGCGGCGGTTTTTCAGGACGACGGTCGGCCCGGCTGGCCCGGCCTGGTGCCCGTCCCAGGTGCGGACGGCGACCGGCAGCGGGCCGCCGAGGACGCGTTCGGCGAAGTCGGCGAGTCGGTGGGCTGCGGATTTCGGCATGCGGGGGATTCGGAGCCGGCAGCCGCGCGGATTGGTACCCATCCGTGCCGGGGCCGGCTCCGAATCCTCTCCGTGCACCACACCACGGGACAACGCATCGCTGTCATCGGCAGCGGGGTCGCCGGCCTCACCGCCGCGTACCTGCTGCAGCGCCGCTACGAGGTTCTGCTGTTCGAGGCCGACGACCGGCTCGGCGGCCACGCCCACACCCACGACGTGCCGAGCGCGCACGGCGGGACGGTCGCCGTCGATTCCGGGTTCCTCGTCCACAACGAGCGCACCTACCCGACGCTGCTGCGGCTGTTCGGCGAACTCGGCGTCCGCACTCGCGACACCGAGATGTCGATGAGCATCCGCTGCGACGGCTGCGGCCTGCAGTACGCCGGGGCGAAAGGCGTGCGCGGGCTGTTCGCGCAACGGAGCAACGCCGCCTCCGCGCGCTACCTGCTCATGCTGGCCGAGGTGAAGCGGTTCCACCGGCACGCCGCACGGCTGCTGGCCCGCCCCGAAGCGGGTGACGTCCCGCTCGGCGCGTTCCTCGCGATCGGCGGGTATTCGCGGTATTTCGTGGATCATTTCGTGCTGCCGCTGGTGTCCACGGTGTGGTCCGCCGATCGCACCGACACCATGCGGTATCCGGCGCGGTACCTGTTCGAATTCCTGCGCAACCACGGAATGCTCACCGTGCGGAATTCGCCGACGTGGCGGACGGTCGTCGGCGGTTCGCGAGAGTACGTCGAGCGGGCGGCCAAGCAGCTGACCGCGGTGCATTTGTCCACCCCGGTTCGCGCGGTGCGGCGGACCGCGCGCGGCGTCGAGGTGCGCGATGATGCCGATACGGCGCACCGGGTCGACCGAGTCGTGGTCGCGACGCACGCGGACCAAGCGTTGCGGCTGCTGACGGATCCCACTGGGGCGGAACAGAAGCTGCTCGGTGCTTTCCGCTACTCGCGCAACGAAGCTTGGCTGCACACCGATCCCGCCGTGCTGCCGACCGCGTCCGGAGCCCGGTCCTCCTGGAATTACCGGACGCCTGGCTGCGGGGCGGACCTGCACGCTGTCCAAGTCACTTACGACCTGAATCGCTTGATGGGCCTCGACGAAGCGACGACGTACGCCGTCACGCTCAATCCGAGCACGGGCCTCGATCCGGATGCGGTGGTCGCGAAAATGTCTTACGAACACCCGATCTACACGCCGGAATCGGTTGCCGCGCAGAGAAGCCTGCCGGAATTGAACGACGGTGTCGTCGCGTACGCCGGTGCTTATCAAGGCTGGGGATTCCACGAGGACGGCTGTTCCTCCGGCGTCCGCGCCGCGGCCAGTTTCGGGGTGACCTGGTGACCGCTCTCTACGACGCCACCGTCGCGCACGTCCGCCGGGCCGACCCGCCGTACTCCTTCGCGCACCGGATGTACCTGTGGCGGACCGATCTCGGCGACCTGCCGCGGCTGCCGTGGTGGCTCCGGCCGTTCGCCCGCTTCGACGGCCGCGACCACTTCAGCCCCGACGAACCCGGCGACATCCGGTCCAAACTGGACGCCTGGCTCGCGCACCGCGGGGTGGACTTGCGCGGCGGGCCGGTGACGATGCTCGCGTCGGCGCGCGTTCTCGGGTACGTCTTCAATCCGATCACGGTCTACTGGTGCCACACGCCGGACGGCGCGCTCGCCTGCGTGGTCGCCGAGGTGCACAACACCTACGGCGGCCGCCACGCCTACCTGCTCGGGCCCGGCGGGGACCTCGGGGAGCTCCACGCGGAGAAGGAGTTCTACGTGTCGCCGTTCCAGGAGATGGCGGGGGAGTACCGGATGCACCTGCCGCGGCCGGACGCGCTGCTGGCGTTGACCGTCGTCCTGCGGCACGACGGAGACGCCGCCCTGACCGCTACGCTGCGAGGAGTCCGCCGTCCGGTCGGGATCCGCACGCTCGCGCGCTTCCTGCTGGGCAGGCCGCTGCAACCGCAGCGCGTCGCCGCGCTGATCCGCCGCCACGGGCTCGCGCTCTGGCGGCGCAAAGCCCCGCTCGTCGCCCGGACCGGACAGAACACGGCAGGAGCCCTCCATGGATGAGAGCGCACGGGAAGAGAGCGCACGCCCGGCGGACCGGCTCTCCGCGGTGCCGCCGACCAGCGCCGAAGAACTCATGGCGCTGGTCGCGAAGGGGGACGAACGCGCCTTCGAACGGCTCTACGATCAGCTCGCCGGTCCCGTCTACGGGCTCGTCCGCCGCATCGTGCGGGACCCCGCGCAGTCCGAGGAGGTCGCGCAGGAGGTGCTCGTGGAGTTGTGGAAGACCGCGACGCGCTATTCGCCGGCGAAGGGCAGCGTCCTGAACTGGGCGATGACGCTCGCGCACCGCCGAGCGGTCGACCGGGTCCGGTCGGCGAGGGCGAGCACCGAACGCGAGCGGAAAGCGACTTTCGAAGCCGCGCGCGGGCGGCCGTTCGACGAGGTCGCCGAATCCGTCGCGACCCGGCTGGAACGCTCGCAGGTGCGGCGCTGCCTGAAAACGCTCACCGAATTGCAGCGGGAATCCGTCCTGCTGGCGTACTACCAGGGCTACACCTATCGCGAGGTCGCCGACGTGCTGGACACGCCGCAGGGGACGGTCAAGACCAGACTGCGCGACGGGTTGATCCGGCTGCGCGACTGCCTGGGGGTGACGGCGTGACCAGTCCGGAGATGCACACGTTGGCCGGCGCGTACGCGCTCGACGCGCTGTCGGAGGTCGAGCGGGCCCAGTTCCGCCGTCACCTCGAACAATGCGAAGCCTGCGCGCAGGAAGTGCGGGAACTGAGCGAGACCGCGGCCCGGCTCGGCGCGGCGATGGACGAACAGCCGCCGTCCGGGCTCAAGGACCGGGTGCTGGCGGAAATGCGCACGACGCGCCAGCTGCCGCCGCTGACCGGTTCCGGGGAACCGCGCCTGCGCGGACCGCGCCGCTGGCCGATGCTCATCGCCGCCGCGGCCGCTGTCGTCGGGCTCGCTCTGGCCGGCGTGTTCGGCGGGATCGCGCTGCATACCAGCAGCCAGCTGAACAGCGCACAGTCCGAATTGGACGCCGCGCGCGAACGCTACCTGCCGGTGGCCGAATTGCTCACCGCGCCGGACAGCCAGACCTCGCACGTCGCGTCGCCGCGCGGGGGCGGGGGCACGGTGGTGGTTTCGCGGAAACTCGACCGCGTGATGTTCATGCAGTCCGGGCTGCCGCCGGTCCAGTCCGGGCAGGTCTACGAGGCCTGGCTGATGGGCCCGGACCTCGCGCCGCGGCCGGCCGGCCTGCTGCCCGGGGGACCGTCGGGTTCGCTGGTCGTGGCGGACGGGCTGGCCGGTGCGCAGCAGTTCGCGGTGAGCGTGGAGCAGGCCGGCGGGTCGCCGTCGGGGAAGCCGTCGAAGGACGTGGTGCTGGTCGCTTCGGTGCCCGCATAGCAGACCGCGCGCCAGGCCTCGCGGCGGGTTCCGGCCTTGCGCGCGGCTTCGCGTTGTGGCAAAACACCTTTGCCGCTCACGGCGTGGCTACTGGATTAGAGCTTGCGCGGCGCCTACCGTCCTGCCTTGACGCCGGTGGTTGACATAACTCTCACTCTCGGGTTGAGGTTGAGGGTTTCCGGCCCCGGCGGGCGGCATGTGCACATCACGATCAGGAAGGCGGACCCGATGACGCCCCCGCACAACTACCTTGCGGTGATCAAGGTCGTCGGCATCGGCGGCGGCGGCGTGAACGCCGTGAACCGGATGATCGAGGTCGGCCTCAAGGGTGTCGAGTTCATCGCGGTGAACACCGACGCGCAGGCACTGCTCATGTCCGACGCCGACGTCAAGCTCGACATCGGCCGGGAACTGACCCGCGGACTCGGCGCCGGAGCCGCCCCCGAGGTGGGGCAGAAGGCGGCCGAGGACCACCGCGAGGAGATCGAAGAGGTCATCAAGGGCGCCGACATGGTGTTCGTGACCGCGGGCGAGGGCGGCGGCACCGGCACCGGCGGCGCGCCGGTCGTCGCGCAGATCGCCCGCAAGCTCGGCGCGCTCACGATCGGCGTGGTGACCCGCCCGTTCACCTTCGAGGGCAAACGCCGCGGCAAGCAGGCCGAAGAGGGCATCCAGCAGCTGCGCAACGAGTGCGACACGCTGATCGTGATCCCGAACGACCGGCTGCTGCAGCTCGGCGACATCGGCGTGTCCCTGATGGACGCGTTCCGCTCCGCCGACGAGGTGCTGCTCTCCGGTGTCCAGGGCATCACCGACCTGATCACCACGCCCGGCCTCATCAACCTGGACTTCGCCGACGTCAAGAGCGTCATGTCCGGCGCGGGCTCCGCGCTGATGGGCATCGGCTCCGCACGCGGCGAGGGACGGGCGATACAGGCCGCCGAGAAGGCGATCAACTCGCCGCTGCTGGAAGCGTCGATGGACGGGGCGCACGGCGCGCTGCTGTCCATCGCGGGCGGATCGGACCTCGGGCTGTTCGAGATCAACGAGGCCGCGTCGCTCGTGCAGGAATCGGCGCACCCGGACGCGAACATCATCTTCGGCACGATCATCGACGACTCCCTCGGCGACGAGGTCCGCGTCACGGTGATCGCGGCCGGGTTCGACGCGGGCGCGCCCACCCACAAGAAACTCGACCCGCCCGCGTTCGGCGGCAAACAGGGCAACGGCACCGCGTCCGCCGCGGCGGGCCAGGTCGGCGGCGGCTCGGCCGCGCAGACCCCGCCGCAGACCGGGGCCACGCCGGTGCCGCCGGCGGGCAGCTCCGGCTACCCGGTGGCTCCGCCGAGGACCCCGCCCTCCGGCCTGCCGCAGCCGGGCGCCGGCACCCCGCCGGGCGGCCTGCCCCAACCGGGCGGCGGCTCGCGCGGCTATTCGCCGATCGGCTCGGGCTCCGCGACGGGCGGCCTGCCGAGCCGCCCGACGACGGTCCACGACGACCCGACCGACGACGACGTGGACGTGCCGCCCTTCATGCGGCGCTGATCCGTCCGCTTTCCGTTTCCGGCAACGGCCGTCCCGACACGTTCGGGGCGGCCGTTGCCGTGTCCGGACCCTCGTGAGCGGCGATCCCGGTTAGCGCCGGCACAAACCACTCACGAGGGCCCGGACCCGACTCGCCCGGGCCAAGCCGGCTGCTGCGGCGGAGTGGCGATCCCGGTTAGCGCCGGCATCGCCGCGCACGAGGCTCGCCCCGGCGGCCGCCGCGGTTTTTGGCAGGATGGCGGGGTGCGAGTACGACGAGTGGTCACGACCAGGGCGGGCGGGGCTTCCCGGCCGCCGTACGAGAGTTTCAACCTCGGCGACCACGTCGGCGACGACGCGGGCGACGTCTACGCCAACCGCAAGCGGCTGGCGTCCGAGCTCGGTCTCGCCGAGGACAAGCTGGCCTGGATGGAGCAGGTGCACGGCCGCACCGCGACCGTCGTGGACGGCACCGAGACCTCTGCCGCCGAAGCGACCGACGCGCTGGTGACCGATCGTCCGGGCGTCGCGCTCGTGGTGCTGGTCGCGGACTGCGTTCCGGTGCTCATGGCGGATCCGGAAGCGGGCGTCGTCGCCGCGGTGCACGCGGGCCGGGTCGGCGCGCGCGTCGGCGTGGTGCCCGCCGCGCTGGAGGCGATGCGCGAACTCGGCGCCGAACCGGGCCGGGTCGAGGCGTTGCTGGGCCCGGCGATCTGCGGCGACTGCTACGAGGTCCCGGCCGCGATGGCCGCGGACGTCGAGAAACATCTGCCCGGCAGCGCCTGCGAAACGCGCAAGGGCACGACCGGTCTGGACCTGCGCGCCGGGCTCTGGCGGCAGCTGGCCGACCTGGGCGTCGGACGCGTCGGCGCGGATCCGCGGTGCACGGCGGAGGACAAGACGTTGTTCAGCTTCCGCCGCGACGGCACCACCGGCCGCATCGCAGGCATCACCTGGCTGGAAGAGGAGAAGGCGTGACCGGGGACCCGGCAGACCAGCGGCGGGCGGAGCTGGCGGCGGCGCTGGCCGCGGTCGAGGAGCGCATCGCGAACGCCTGCGCGGCGGCCGGCCGCTCCCGCGACGAGGTGCGGTTGCTGGGCGTCACCAAGACCTTCCCGGCGGCCGACGCCGCGTTGCTGACCGACCTCGGGCTGCTGAACCTCGCCGAGAACCGCGACCAGGAAGCAGGTCCGAAGGCGGCCGAGGTCGCGCAGCTGCGCCCGGAAGCGGCCCCGCGCTGGCACATGGTCGGGCGGCTGCAGCGGAACAAGGCGCGGTCGGTCGTGCGCTGGGCGGCCGAGGTCCAGTCGGTCGACTCGGCGCGGCTCGCCGACGCCCTCGCCCGCGCGGTCGCCGCCGCGCAGGAGTCGGGGGAGCGGACCGGACCGCTCGACGTACTGGTCCAGGTGAGCCTCGACGGCGACGTCGCGCGCGGCGGGACCCCGCTCGAGGAGCTCGACGCCCTCGCCGACCGCATCGCCCACACGGGGGAGCTGCGGTTGCGAGGCGTGATGGCCGTGGCCCCGTTAGGGGAGGACCCGGGCACCGCTTTTGCCCGCCTGTCCCACGCGGCGGAAAGAGTCCGGGCCCGGTATCCGGAAGCGGCTGACGTCTCCGCCGGAATGAGCCATGATCTGGACCAGGCGATCCGGCACGGCTCGACGTGTGTGCGTGTCGGAACCGCGTTGCTCGGCGGGCGCGGTTTAGCCTCGCCGTAGGGAGTCCGCCCGGTGGTCACGTTTCGTGTCCGGCCGGGCGGGGCACAACGGTGCGGGAGCGGCAAAGGGCTAGGGAGAGGCTATGAGCGCGCTGCAGAAGCTGAAGGCCTACTTCGGGATGGTGCCCGCGGACGAAGACGGCTACGACGACGGTTACGACGAATACGACGACGGCTACGACCAGCCGCCGGCGCGGTCCCGGGCGCGCTACCGCGACGTCGAAGAGGCTTACGACGAACCGGCCGCGCGCGTGCGGTCGCGGTCGATGGCGGCCGAGCCCGCGACGCACGGCGCGCTCGCCGTGGACCGCCAGCCGGAGCCGGTCGCCCGGCTGCGGCCGGTCGCCGAACCGGTCGCCGCGCCGGCCCGGGACCCGCTCAGCCGGATCACCACGCTGCACCCGACGAGCTACATCGAGGCGCGGGCGATCGGCGAGCACTACCGCGAGGGCATCCCGGTGATCATCAACCTCACCGAGATGGACAACGCGGACGCCAAGCGGATCGTGGACTTCGCGGCGGGGCTGGCGTTCGCCGTGCGGGGGTCGATGGACAAGGTCACCAACAAGGTGTTCCTTCTCTCACCGCCCGATGTGGACGTGACCGCCGAGGACCGCAGGCGGATCGCCGAGGGCGGATTGTTCCTGCGCGGGTGAACACGGCCGGACCGCTGGGCGCAGCCAGACGTGATTTTGTCGACTATGTCGCCCTCGGGGCGGCTGGTCGCGCCCAATCCGGCCGTCCCCCGCTAGAGTGGTCGCCGTGAATGCTGTGTGGCTTGCGATCTGGTACGTGCTGTTTGCCTTCTGGCTGCTGCTCACGGCCCGGATCGTGGTCGAGCTCGTGCGGACTTTCGCACGGGAATGGCGTCCCGCCGGAGGGGTTGCGGTGACGCTCGAGACCATCTACACAGTGACCGACCCGCCGGTGCGGTTGTTCCGCAGGATCATTCCGATGGTCCGGATCGGCGGCGTAGGACTGGACTTGTCGATTATGGTGCTGCTGTTGGTTGTGTTCTTCGCGATGCAACTGACACCCAGGTGATCGGGGAAAACCCGGGTGTGTCCTTGCAGGCCATGGAGTGCGTGAGGTGATCTGATGTCGTTGACCCCCGCTGACGTGCATAACGTCGCGTTCAGCAAGCCGCCCATCGGCAAGAGGGGCTACAACGAGGACGAGGTGGACGCGTTCCTCGACCTGGTGGAGACCGAGCTTGCCCGGTTGATCGAGGACAACAACGAGCTGCGCCAGCAGGTCGAGCAGCTCGACTCCGAGCTCGAGTCGACCCGCTCGGAGCTCGAGAACGCGAAGGTCGCCGGCCCGCCGCCGGGCCGCGACCCCGAGCCGTCGCGGCGGCTCGCCCCGGTGCCGCCGCCCGCTTCGGCGATGGAGCAGACCCAGGCGCACTCGATGGTCCCCGACAGCGGCGAGCCGAACGTCCAGGCGGCCAAGGTGCTCGGCCTGGCGCAGGAAATGGCCGACCGGCTCACCGCCGAGGCGAAGACCGAGTCCGACGGGATGCTGGCGGAGGCGCGGACCAAGTCCGAGCAGCTGCTGTCCGACGCCCGGGCGAAGTCCGACTCGATGGTGAACGAGGCGCGCACGCGCGCCGAGACGATGCTGAACGACGCGCGCACGCGCGCCGAGACGCTGGAGCGCCAGGCGCGCGACAAGGCGACCACCATGGAACGCGAGTCGCAGCGCAAGTACACCGAGACGATGAACAACCTGAACGCCGAGAAGGGCGCTCTGGGCAAGAAGATCGAGGAACTCCGCACGATCGAGCGCGAATACCGCACCCGGCTGCGCGGCTTCCTCGAGTCCCAGCTGCGCGAGCTCGACGACCGGGGCTCCGCGGCCCCGGCGTCGGCGTCCTCGGGTTCGAGCCAGTCCTCGACCGGAAGCAGCGGCCAGGGCTACTCGTTCGGCCCGCGCGCCGAGGCCGGCTGACCGAACCGCCGTACGCACCCCGCCGGATGACCTTCCGACCCGGCGGGGTTTCGGCGTGTCCGGGTCCGGCGCCGCCACGGTGGGGAACCGGCGGGGTACGCCGCGTGGGCGGGTCGCAGCGGGAAACCGGGCGGCGCGTGTTGTAATTCAGCGTGCTCTACATCGTCCTCCTTCTGGTGCTGGCGGCTCTCGGGCTGCTCGTCACGGCGCTCGTCACGGGCACCTCTCTGTGGGCCTGGGTTTCCATCGGCCTCTCCGTGCTCGCCGGGCTTCTTCTGCTCGTCGACTGGCTGCGCCGGCGCAAGCGCGCGGACGCGGACACCGGCTCGGAGGAGGACTCGGCCGAATCCGATGCGGACGCGGACGCGGCGGAGGAGAAGGGCGAGGAGACTCCGGCCGAGGAGGACGCCGAGCAGACCGCGCTGATCCCGGCGACGGGCGAGCTGGGCGATCCGGCGGACGTGCCGGAACCGGAGATCGAGAAGCCCGCCGGGGAAGCCGGACCCAAGTCCGAGGCGAAGGCGGTCCGCGACACGCCGCCCGGCGTGGAGGAGACCGCGCCGGAGGACCTCGAGGTGGTCAAGGAACTCGAGGACGAGGTCGTGGTCGTCGACGAGTACCCGCGCTACCACCTGGTGGACTGCGGCTGGCTGTCCGGCCGCGACACGATCCCGATCGGCGTCGGCGAGGCACGGCAGCTCGGTTTCACGCCGTGCGCGCGGTGCGGTCCGGACGCGGTGCTGGCCGCGGCGCATCGCTGACGCCCAGCACCTCCTCAAGCACCTTCGCGCCGGTTTCGGTGAGTTGAACCGCTCGGTGTGCCTTCGCGCGCGAGCGGAGCCATCCCGCGTCCATGAATCGTCGGGTCACCGCCGCGCCCAGGGCCCCGGCGAGGTGGTGGCGTTGCTCTGTCCAATCCAGACAGAACCGCAGCAGCGGTCGTCGGCTCTCCGCGGCCGCTGCGACATCCACGCCCAACGCCGCGAACACGTCGTCGGCAGCAGGTCCCAGCACGTACGGATGTTCTTGCAGCTGGGAGGAAATCCGGTCCCCGGGCCGTCGCTGGGTGGTCGGGTCGCCGTCCACAGTGGCCAGTGCGCCGCGGTCGAGCAAGGCGGCCGTGACGGCCACGCCGAGGCGTCCGGCGACATGGTCGTAGCACAGTCTCGCGGTGCGCAAGGCTTCCGCGCGCGTGCCTTCCCGCAGCGAGCGGACGGGGCGCGCGGGGGAGTGCCGGGCGAGGGCTTCCAGCAGATCCGGGGCCGCGCCGGCGATGCGGTAGAACCGGTGCCTGCCCGACTTTTCCGCCGTCACCAGCCCCGCGGCCAGCAGTTTCGACAGGTGCGCGCTCACGCCCTGCGCGGTCAGGCCCGCTTCGCCGGCCAGCACGGACGCGGCCAGCGACCGGCCGTCCGCCAGCGCCATCAGCACGCGGACCCGCGCCGGATCGGCGAACAGGGCGGCGGTGCGCGCGATGTCGGCGTCTCCTTCCATGCCTCCAGCATGCCCCCGGCACACTTCCACCGCGACGGAAGCGTTCCCGGTGTCTGCTGGACCCATGCGCACCGCGATCTTGTTCACCATGTGCGCCGGGATGTTCCTGGTGCAGCTCGACGTGACCGTCGTCAACGTCGCCCTCCCCACGCTCGGCAGCGAGCTGAACGCGAATGTTCCGCAGTTGCAGTGGGTGGTGGTCGGCTATTCGGTCGTGCTCGCCGCTTTGCTGCTGGCCGGGGGAGCGCTCGGCGACGTCGTCGGGCACCGCGGCGTGGTGCTGACCGGGCTGGCCGTTTTCGGGGCTGCTTCGGCGGCGTGCGGGCTGGCGCAGTCGGCGGGCTGGCTGGTCGCGGCTCGGGCGGTGCAGGGGGCCGGGGCGGCGTTGTTGCTGCCGGGCACGATGGCGGTGATCACCGGGACGTTCCCCGGCCGTACGGAACGGGCCCGGGCATGGGGGATCTGGGCCGGGATTTCAGCGCTCGCCCTGCCCGCGGGACCGTTGCTGGGCGGGATTCTCGTGCAGACGGCCGGATGGCGGCCGGTGTTCTGGCTGAACGTCCCGATCGTCGCCGCGGCGGCCGTCGCGACGCGGCGGTTGGTGCCGCCGGACGTCCGGAAACGGGGCCGCGTGGACGTTCCCGGGGCGGCGACCGCGGCGTTGGCACTCGGCTCCGGGGTGTACGCAGTGATCGCGAAGACGCCGTGGGTCGGACTGCTCGCGGTGGCGGCGGCAGTGGCGTTCGTAGTGGTGGAACGGCGTTCGGCGGCGCCGATGCTGCCGTTGCCGCTGCTGCGCTCGCGGCAGACGGCGGGCGCGAACCTGGTGTCCGCGGCGATGAACTTCGTCGGCCTGGGTTCGGTGCTGGTGTTCACGCTCTACTTGCAGGACGTCCTCGGCGCGGACCCGATCGCCGCGGCCGCGGCGATGCTGCCGATGTTCGTCCCGATGGTGCTGCTCGGCCCGGTCTCCGGACGGCTCACCGCGAGGTTCGGCCCGCGTCCGCAAATCGTGGCCGGGCTCCTTCTCGGCGTCGCGGCGATGCTGAACCTGCTGCGGATCGGCCCCGGCACCGGGTATTGGACGCTGCTCCCGACGCTGTTCGTGCTCAGCGTCGGAATGGGACTGCTGACCGCCGCCGTGGTGACTGCCGCGGTCGCCGACGCGCCGGATGAACGCGCGGGCATCGCGGGCGGGGTCAACAACGCGGCCCGGCAGGCGGGCGGAGCGCTTGGGGTGGCGGTTTTCGGTGCGGTGGCGGGAGAACCAGCGGCGCGCGGGTCGTTTGTGCACGGCCTGCACTTGCTCGGGTTGATCTCGGCGGGGCTGTGGTTCGCGGCTGCGGTGCTCGCGGTGGTGACGGTGCACGGGCGGGTTCGGGGCAAGCGGCTTGAGCCCACGGGGTGAGCCGCGGCCGGGACGATCTCCGTCGGGCCCGCCGGAAAACCCGTGGGCCCGACGGAGATCGCTTACTCCTCGTCGAGATTCGCCAGGAGGTATTCGAGCCGTTCGATCTGCTCCGTCGCCTCCGGCGGCAGGCCTTCGATCGCGGCCTCCGTTGCGGCTCGCGCTTCGGCGGGGCGGCCCAGCTCGACCAGCAGCTGAGCGCGCAGGCCCGCGGCGATCGCCGCCTCGGTGGTCGCGCCAAGGGCCAGGAACAGTTCGACAGCCGCGGTCGCCCGGATCAGCGCCTGGCCGGGCTGTTCCGCGGAAGCCAGCAGTTTGCCGCCGTTCAAGGCGACCATGGCTCGTTCCCAGAGGACCGGCGGCTCGTCGCCTTCGAGGTCCGCGGCGCTCTTTTCCGCTTCGGCCAGCACCGAGAGGGCCTGGTCCGATCCCTTCGCCCACTGCCACGTCAGCGCCGCCTGGCGGAGGTTGCGCACGGTGTCGACCGGGATTTCGGCCGTCCTGAAGTGCTCCGCGGCGCGCTGGTAGGACTCGGCGGCCTCGCCGTCGCGGTCGAGTTCGTCGAGGATGTCGCCGATGGTCTCGGCCGCCTGTCCGGCCGCGGGCTCGTTGCCTGCGGCGGCGAAATGCCCGAGCACCTGCTCCAGCAGGGCCAGCGCCGGATCCCGCTGGCTGAGCGTGCGGTGCGCCCCGGCGAGCAGGTAGCGCGCCCTGGCCAGTTCGTCTTCGTCGCCGCCCTTCTCCAGGACCTCGATCGCGGACTCGGCGGCGTCGGCGGCGGTCAGCGCGTCCCCGGCGCGCCCGGCCGCGGCGGCCAGCCCCAGCTGGGCGAGCGCGGCCCCGGTCACGTCTCCGGCCTCGGCCAGGTCGGCGACCTCGCCGCGGTAGTGGTCCGCCGCCTCCTCCGGCAGGTCGAGGTCGGACGCGAGCAACCCGAGGGTGTGCCGCACCTGGGCGCGCAGGCCCGGAGTGACGGCGGACTCGGCGCGCCGCACCGTGGCGTAGGCCGTCTCGAGGTCGCCGGTCGCGGCGGTCATCCGCCCGGCCATGAGCCGGGCCCACGCCGCCTGATCGGCGAACCCGGCTTCGGCGAACAGCTCCGCCGCGCGACCGGCCGGTTCTCGCGCCTCGTCCAGACGGCCGCTGCGGGCGGTGAGTTCGCCGCGCAGCAGCAAAAGCCGGGCGGTCAGGTCAACGGGTACCTCAGCGGCGACGGCGGCGTCGGCGCGGCCGAGGATCTCGAACGCGGCGTCGAGGTCGTCGGTCGCGGCGAGCGCCATGGACCATCGCAGCAGTGCGCGGACGTGCTGTTCCTGATCGCCGAGCCCGGCGAGCGCCTCGGCCGCGCCGGAGAGCGCGACGAGGGCGGCTTCGGGCTCGCCCAGCTGGTGCCGGACGAATCCGGCCTTGCTCGCCGCGGCGTGCCGGGCGACCTCGTCTCCCTCGGCCGCGAACAGTTCGGCCGCGCGCAGCCAATCGCGCTCGGCGGCTTCGGGGTCGGCGTCCACGGACGAACTGGCGGATCCGGACAGCCGCCGGGCGAGCAGCGATCCGGCCGGTTCCGGGCACAGTTCGTCGAACTTCGCCCAGACAGCTTCGGCAGCCGCGTCTTCACTGCGCCGGAGGTGCTTCTCGGCGAGGTCGGCCAGCTCCTCGGGAGTGTCCGGAAGCGACGGTGCGGCGGACTTCCGCGGCGGGGAAGCAGGACGCGGGCTGGTCAAGGACAGCGGAAGGTGGTCCACGATCGGCTCTGCGGCGAGGACGGCGCGGACCAGATCGCTCTGCTCGCCGGTCCCGTTCCGGGCGTCGAAGCGGGCCGCGATGCCCAGCGCGCGTTCGGAAAGCTCGTCGTGCAGTGCCTGGACGGAACTCTCGCCGCCGGGCCGCCGCACGGTCGTGCCGCCGTGCCCGGACTCGGCGACCAGCCGCAGGTTCAGCGCCGCGGCCGCGCAGAACTCCATTTCGACGAACGGGGAGGGCGCCTCGTCCAGCCAGCCGAGATGCCGTTCGAGGATTTCCAGCCCGCGCACGTGGTTGCCGGTGCGGGCGCAGAACCGGAGGTGGTGGGGGATGAGGTACACGTTCAGCCGGTTGTGCCGGATGGTGCGGTAGGCCTGCCGGTGCGCACTGGCCGCCTCCTCCAGCCGTCCGGTGCGGACATAGGGGAGCAGCAGCGCGGAGAGGATCGCGTTCGGCTGCTCGGTGCAGGTGAACGTGCCGCCGACCACTGGTTCGGCCACCGCCACGGCTTCTTCGAACCGGCCGTAGCGGCTCAGGTAGGCGACCTTTTCGGACGGTTCGCAGCCGATGCAGTCCGACATCTCGCCGCGCGGCGCGGCATTCCAGAGCCGGTACTGCTCGGCGGCGGTTTCGTGGTCGCCGACGTGCCGCGCCACGAGCTGCCGGTGCTGGTGCACCGGGTTCATCGTGTGCCCTGCCGCCCGGTACCGGCGCTCCATGTCGTCGAGCACGGCGTAGGTGCGGTCCAGCGGCACCTCGGGAAAGTCGGCCAGAGCCGCGACAGCGGCTTTGAACGACCAGAAAAGACTGTGGTCCCAGTCCTCGTCGCCCTCGCCCTGGTCTCGCTTGGCGAGGCACCAGGCGAACGGCACGAACGCCTTCGCCGGCTCGTCGCCCTGGTTGTACGCGCGGATGAGCGAAATCCGGGCGGCGTACCGCAGTTCCGGAGTTCCGTCGGCGTCGGCGGCCCGGACCAGGCTCTCCGTCTCGGCGATCTGCCCCTTGCCGAAGGGCAGGCTCCGGGAGGACCACAGCCGGCTCCACAGCTCTTGTTCGGTCGGTGCGGCCATCAGTTCTCCCCGTTCGGGACGGCGTGGTCGAGAAGGCTGAGGAAAGCCCGGTTGAGCAGGGCTGAGTCGGCGGGCCGGATCGGATGCCTGCCGAGCAGCAGCGCCTGGCCGTAGAGGGATTCGACGGCCAGCGCGGTCAGTTCCGCGTTCTCCAGCCGGGAAATGCGCCGCACCAACGGGTTCCGGTAGTTGAGCACCAGCTGCGGGCGGTCCCGTTCCGGCTTTTCGAAGGCCGAGAGCACCCCGGCCCACAGTTCGTCGACGGTCTCCTTGGTCGCGCGCAGCTCGCCGGCGAACGCGGCGGCACGGTCGACGAGATAGAGCACCGGGAGCGACGCGGGCTCGAACTCGCGCACCACCACTTCGCAGCCGAGCCGGTCGACGCAGCGTTGCGCGGCCGCGACGAACGGACGGACCGCCAGGGCGGTGTCCGGGTCGAGATCGGCGAAGGCGGTGGTGAGGTCGCTCGGATCGAGCCGGTCGACGCGCACCTCCGGTTCGAGCGCGCGGACGCGTTCGACGAGCTCGCTGTCGTAGGTGTAGCCGCCGTTGATCACCGGCAGGTTCTGCGCGGCCGCGACACCGGCGAGCTGGTCGAATTCGTCGGCGGTCGCGCAGTAGCGGAGCACGCCGTAGCGCGCGCGGAACTCGGCGAGCGTCATCCGGCCGACGTTCGTTTCCAGCGGCCACCACTCGTCGACCAGCCGCAGCATGTCGTCGTCGTGCAGCGCGAGCGCTTTGACCCCGAGGTGGTGGATCTTGAGGAACTGGTTCAGCCGCTGCGGATTCGTGGCGGAGAGCCCGACGAGCCAGCCGCGCAACTGCTCGCCGAGCGCTTCGCGGGTCGCGGCGAGCTGATCGTCGTCATACAGCGCTTCGCGGCTCGCGGTGGGCCGCAGCTCGCCCGTGTCCACGACGCAGCGCGCGAAGAACGCCCAGTCCGGCAGCAGTCCGGGCGCGTTCTCCGCGAGCAGCATCCGCTTGAGGTACACGCGATGCCCGGCTTGCTCGGCCGGGTTCGCCGGGAACGGAAGCACGTAGGCGACGCCGGTCAGCCCGGCCTCCGGCACGTCGAGGTCGACGATGTCGAACGGAGTGAAGCCGAGCACCTCCTGCGCGTAACCGACGAGGTCTGCGGAACGGTGCCCGGGGGAGCGCTCGTCGGCCTGCCACGGGACGCCGGGGCCGCTGATCGCCTTGCCGTTCACGGTGATTTCGAACGGCAGCATCGAGCCGTACAGCGTCGCGAGATCGACGACGGTCTCCGGCACGAACCACTGCTCGGCGCCGCGGCGCGCGGTGAGGGTGACGGTGGTGCCGATCGTGTCCCGTTCGCCGGGGCCGACGGCGTAGGTGCCGTCCGCGCGGCCGGTCCACGAGACGGCGGGAGCGCCGGTCGCGGAGCGGGTGACGACGCGGGTTTCGTCGGCGACCAGGAAGGCGGACAGCAGCCCGATTCCGAACTGGCCGAGGAAATCCCGCCGGCCGTAGCCGAGCTCGTCCCGTTTGGAGCTGCGGCCGATCGTCGCGAGCAGTTCGTGCACCTGCGCCTCGGACAGGCCGATGCCGGTGTCGGTGATCCGCAGCGTCCCGCCGGCGACGTCGATCGCGATGCCGGCGGGCGCCGCATCGTCGGCCGCCCGTCGCGCGGTGACCGCGTCCACGGCGTTCTGGAGCAGTTCCCGCACGTACACGCGCGGACTGGAATAGAGGTGCTGGCTCAGCAGGTCGACGACCCCGCGAAGATCCACCTGGAAACTACGGTTCACCCGTGCTCGACTCCTGTGCTGTGGTGTGGGCGGGACTTCTGCCCGGCGAGTCCGCGCCCGCCGCCCGGCCGTCACCGTATCGGCGAGACCCGGTGCCGGACACCGGGTTTTTCCCCGCGGCGCGCGCAATCGTTACCTGGTTTCCCGGCACCGGCCCCGCGGCGGGCGAGCACGGCCGGGGCAGGGCGAAAGCGAATTGCGCGACGGGTTAACCTTGAGTCAGCAAGGCGTCGATCCGGCCATCACCGGGGAGCCTCCGGAAGAACCGGGCGTTCGCCGCCCGCAGTAGAACCGGACGGGTGCGGCCCGTGACAGCCGTGCGAACGAGTGGCCCGGGAGCAGCGTGCCGGGCAAGCGGGGTGGTACCGCGTGACGCGCGAGCGTCTCGTCCCCGTGTGGACGGCCGCCGGCCGCCCGTACGAGCGACGAACGCAAGGAGCACCCGGATGTACCCCCAGGCTTCGCCAGGCGGAGAGACCACGGTCCCGTCCCAGCCGTCGTTCCCCGCGCTGGAGGAGAGCGTCCTCGCGTACTGGGAGAGCGACCGGACCTTCCAGGCGACGATCGACGCGCGTCCCGAGGGCACGAACGGCGACAACGAGTACGTCTTCTACGACGGCCCGCCCTTCGCCAACGGCCTCCCGCACTACGGGCACCTGCTCACCGGGTACGTCAAGGACATCGTCCCGCGCTACCAGACGATGAAGGGCAAGCACGTCGAACGGCGGTTCGGCTGGGACACCCACGGCCTGCCCGCCGAACTCGAAGCGATGCGGCAGCTCGGGATCACCGAGACGACCGAGATCGAAGAGATGGGCATCGCGAAGTTCAACGAGGCTTCGCGCGAATCCGTGCTGCGCTACACGGACGAATGGCGCGACTACGTGACCCGCCAGGCCCGCTGGGTCGACTTCGACAACGACTACAAGACGCTCGACGTCACCTACATGGAGTCGGTGCTCTGGGCGTTCAAACGGTTGTGGGACAAGGGACTCGTCTACGAGGGCTACCGCGTCCTGCCTTACTGCTGGCGCGACGCGACGCCGCTGTCCAACCACGAGCTGGGCATGGACGCCGACGTCTACCGCAACCGGCAGGACCCCGCCGTCACGGTCGGGTTCCGCCTGGAGGGCAACGACAACGACCTCGACGGCACGTACCTGCTGATCTGGACCACGACGCCGTGGACGCTGCCGTCGAACCTCGCCACCGCGGTGCACCCCGAGGTGCAGTACGTCGTGGTGGAAAGCGACGGCAAGCGGTACCTGCTCGCCGAGGAGCGCGTGGCGGCGTACGCCCGCGAACTGGGCGAGGAACCGGCCGTCGTCGCGCGCTACACGGGCGAGCAGCTGCTCGGCTCCCGTTACGCGCCGCCGTTCCCGTACTTCGTGGGCACGGAGAACGCGCACCGCGTGCTGTCCGCGGACTATGTCACCACCGAAGACGGCACCGGCGTCGTGCACATCGCGCCCGCCTACGGCGCCGAGGACAAGGTGGTCACCGACGCGGCCGGGATCGCCCCGGTGACGCCGGTGGACGACCACGGCAAGTTCGACGCCACCGTGCCGGACTACGCCGGGCAGCAGGTGTTCGACGCGAACCCGAACATCGTGAAGGACCTCAAGAACGGCACCGGCGGCGCGGCGGCGCAGGGCGCGGTGCTGCTGCGGCACGAGACCTACGACCACTCGTACCCGCACTGCTGGCGCTGCCGGAACCCGCTGATCTACCGCGCGGTGTCGTCGTGGTTCGTCGCGGTGACGCAGTTCAAGGACCGGATGGTCGAGCTGAATCAGCAGATCACCTGGTACCCGGAGAACGTCAAGGACGGCCAGTTCGGCAAATGGCTGGAGAACGCCATCGACTGGTCGATCTCCCGCAACCGCTACTTCGGCACGCCGATCCCGGTGTGGCGAAGCGACGACCCGGCCTACCCGCGCATCGACGTCTACGGCTCGCTCGACGAGCTGGAGGCCGACTTCGGCGTGCGGCTGGACAACCTGCACCGGCCCTACATCGACGAGCTGACCCGGCCGAACCCGGACGACCCCACCGGCAAGTCCACCATGCGCCGCGTGCCGGACGTGCTCGACGTGTGGTTCGACTCCGGGTCGATGCCGTATGCCCAGGTGCACTATCCGTTCGAGAACCGCGAATGGTTCGAGCACCACTACCCGAGCGACTTCATCGTCGAGTACATCGGGCAGACCCGCGGCTGGTTCTACCTGCTGCACGTGCTCGCGACCGCGCTGTTCGACCGGCCGGCGTTCCGCACCTGCGTGTCGCACGGCATCGTGCTCGGCTCCGACGGCCAGAAGATGTCGAAGTCGCTGCGGAACTACCCGGACGTCAACGAGGTCTTCGACCGCGACGGGTCCGACGCCATGCGGTGGTACCTCATGGCGAGCCCGATCCTGCGCGGCGGCAACCTGATCGTGACCGACCGGGGGATCCGCGACGCGGTGCGCCAGGCCGTGCTGCCGCTGTGGAACTCGTACTACTTCCTTGCCCTGTACGCGAACGCCGAAGGCAAGCAGGGGCAGTGGCGCACGGATTCCACGCATCTGCTCGACCGGTACGTGCTCGCGAAAACGCACGAACTCGTCACCGACGTCGAGTCCGCGATGGACGGTTACGACATCGCGGGCGCGTGCCAGACCGTGCGGGACTTCCTCGAGGTGCTCACGAACTGGTACGTCCGCCGCTCGCGCGACCGGTTCTGGGCGGGCGAGCAGGACGCGATCGACACGCTGCACACGGTGCTGGAGGTGACCTGCCGGGTCGTCGCGCCGCTGCTGCCGCTCACCGCGGAAACGGTGTGGCGCGGGCTGACCGGCGGCCGTTCGGTGCACCTGACCGACTGGCCGAACGCGCTCGACCTGCCCGCCGACGCGGCGCTGGTGACCGCGATGGACAAGGTGCGGCAGGTGGCGTCGTCGGCACTGGCGCTGCGCAAGGCGAACAAGCTGCGCGTGCGGCTGCCGCTGGCGAAGCTCGTGGTCGCGGCCGAGGACGTCGAACCGCTGCGCGGGTTCACCGAGATCCTGCGGGACGAGGTGAACGTGAAGTCGGTGGAGCTGACCGCCGACGTCGCCGCGCACGGCACGTTCGAGGTCGCGGTGAACGCGCGGGCGGCCGGGCCGCGGCTGGGCAAGGCCGTGCAGCAGGTGATCAAGGCGGTCAAGGCGGGCGACTGGACGACGAACGAGTCCGGCGCGGTCGTGGCGGCGGGCGTCGAACTGGCCGAGGGCGAGTACGACCGGCGCCTGGTCGCCTCCGGCGGCGGCGCGGCGGCCGAACTGCCCGGCGGGGCCGGTCTGGTCGTGCTGGACACCGAGGTCACCGAGGACCTGGCGGCCGAGGGCCTCGCCCGCGACCTGGTCCGCGTGGTCCAGCAGGCCCGCCGCGAGGCCGGTCTGGACGTCGGCGACCGGATCTCGCTGACCGTGGACGCCACCGCCGAGGTGACGGCCGCGGCGCGCAAGCACGAGGAGTTCGTGGCGTCCGAGACGCTGGCGACGTCGGTGTCCTACGGCGAGGTGGCCGAGGGCTTCGACGGCACGGTGGGCGAGGGCGTGAAGGTGCGCGTGGCGGTCGCGAAGGCGTGAAGGGAAGCGGTCTTGCTCCGGGTGAGATGCCCGGAGCAAGACCGCGTCGGCGAAGTCCTCGGCTTGTCGCGTCGTGTCTCAGCTGACTCCTGACGGACCGAGCGACGGTGCCCGGGGAGCGTCTGCTAGGGATTCCCCATGACTTCAGAAGCCGCCGCCGAACCGGCCGCCGAGGGACTGGCCGCCGGGTTGCGCCAGCGGCACCTCGCCATGCTCGCGATGGGCGGCGTGATCGGGTCGGGACTGTTCGTCAGCTCCGGCGTCGGGATCAAGCTCGCCGGGCCCGGCATCGTGCTGTCCTTCGTGCTCGCGGGCACGCTCGCGATGCTGGTCATGCGCATGATGGCGGAAATGGCCGCCGCGATCCCGTCCAGCGGGTCGTTTTCGGTGCACGCCGAGCGCGCGTTCGGGCCGTGGGCCGGGTTCGCGATCGGCTGGCTGTACTGGGCCGCTTTGGTCGTCGTGCTCGCCGTGGAGGCGACCGCGGCCGCCATCATCGTCAACGGCTGGCTGCCCGGCATTCCGCAGTGGGCGCTGGTGCTGATCTTCATGGCGGTGCTGACCGCGGTCAACTTCACGGCGGTGTCCCGCTTCGGCGAGCTGGAGTTCTGGCTGGCGCTGATCAAGGTCGTCGCGGTCGTGGCCTTCCTGGTCCTCGGCGTGCTCGCGTTTCTCGGCGTGCTGCCGGGAACGTCCTTCGTCGGCACGGCCAATCTCCTCGGCCACGGCGGGCTGCTGCCCCACGGGTGGCAGGGCGTCGGCACCGGTTTGCTCGCGGTGGTCTTCACCTTCGGCGGCCTGGAAGTGGTGACCATCGCGGCCGCCGAATCCGACGATCCCGCGCACGCCGTCGGCAAGGCGGTCCGCAACGCGGTCGTGCGGATTTCGGTGTTCTACATCGGTTCCATGCTGGTCATCGTCTCGCTGCTGCCGTGGCCGAGCGTCCAAACCGGACAGAGCCCGTTCGCCGCGGTGCTCGGACGGATCGGGATCCCGGCGACCGGGCAGGTCATGAACGTGGTCGTGCTGTTCGCCTTGCTGTCCACGCTGAACACCAACATGTACGGCGCGGCCCGCATGGTGTACTCGCTGGCGCGCCGCGGCCACGCGCCGCGCGCACTGACCAAAGTGGACCGCAACGGCGTGCCCGTCTTCGCTGTCGCGGCCTCGGTGCTCTTCGGGTTCGTCGCCGTGGCGCTGAACGCGCTCTGGCCGGACACGGTCTTCCAGTACCTGCTCAACGCGGTCGGCTCGGTGCTGCTGATCGTCTGGATCCTGGTCGCCTGCACGCAGTTGCGGGTGCGCAAGCAACTCGAACGCACCGCGCCGGAAAGCCTCACCGTGCGCATGTGGGGCTTCCCGTACCTGACCTGGGCGACGCTCGCCGCGATGGTCGCGATCCTGGTGGTGATGGCCGGCGACGCCGACGCCCGGATCCAGCTGATCAGCTCGGGCGTCCTCGTCGCGGTGCTGGTCGTGGCCGGGATCTGCTGGCAACGCGCCCGCCGGGAAGCCGAACAAACTGTATAACGACCTATACGGCTCGGCGTTGATCACGAATCTGTCGCATTCCCCGAGGTAACACCCGCTTCCGCGCGGCGATGGAAAGCTGAGCGAGGGACGCGGGCGGACCGCGTTGGGCGAGGGGGAGGCGACGGTGAGTCCTGCCGGGAAGAAGGGCGTGCTGATCGGGGGCGCGCTGGCCGTGATCGCGATCGTCGTGGCAGCGTTCGTGCTGCTCAACGGCGAGGGAACGACGGCGGCCGCACCGGATACGGGTTCAGGGACGTCGCCGACGGCCGCGGAGCCGAGCGATCCGACGTCGGCGGCCCGCACGTACCTGCTCGCCTTCGCGAAGAAGGACCCGGACGCCGCCAGCAAGGCCACCGACGCTCCGATGGACGCCTCGGCCGCGCTGCAGGACGCGTGGGCGACGCTGCGGCCCAAGGAGCTGACCGCCAAGCTCGGCGACGTCGGCGCGGCGCAGGGCGACAAGGCCACGGCGGGCTACACGATCACCTGGAACCTCGGCACCGGCCACGTCTGGACGTACACCGGCAGCCTCGGTCTCGTCCAGGCGCAGGGCGCATGGCGGGTCCACTGGGCGCCGACGGTGCTGCACCCCAAGCTGGAAACGGGGCAGCGGCTGGCGATCGCGTCCTCGGACGTCCCGGCGGTGGTCGACCGCGACGGCAAACCGCTCGTCGTTTCCGGCGGCGGCGGGCTGAAGCTGGCTGACGACAAGGCGTTCCCGCTGCTCCGTTCGGCGCTCACCGGGCACGGGCAGGCGTCCCAAGCGTTCGCGGTCGAGCGCGTGGACGCTTCGGGCAAGAACCTGGAGGCGCTGTTCGGAAACCCCGAAGGCGACCGCAAACCGGCCGCCACCGGGCTCAGCATCGCGACGCAGAACGCGGCCCAGGCAGCGGTCGACGGGTATCGCGGCAAGGCCGTTCTGGTCGCCATCCAGCCGTCGTCCGGCGACTTGCTCGCGGTGGCGCAGAACGGCAGCGTCACCAACGCCGCGTCGGCGTTCAGCGGCCAGTACGCGCCGGGGTCGACGTTCAAGATCGTCACCGCGACCGCGGCGCTGGAAGCCGGGCTCGTCACGCCGGATTCCTCGGTTCCGTGCCCGCTGACCGACCGGATCGGCACCCGCACGCTCTCCAACGAGGGTTTCGACCTCGGCACGACCACCGTGCACAAGGCGTTCGCGAAGTCCTGCAACACCACGTTCGGCAGGCTCGCGTCGCAGCTGCCCGCCGATGGGCTCGCGAAGGCGGCCACCCAGTTCGGTCTCAACGCGGATTTCGGGATCGAGGGCCTTTCCTCCGAAATGGGCCGCGTCGACCCGGCAGCGAGCCCGGACGAGCAGGTCGAGGACGGCATCGGCCAGGGAAAGGTGCAGGTCAGTCCGATGGGAGCGGCGGTGATGGCGGCGACCGCGGCGTCCGGGCACGCGGTCGTGCCGCGGCTGTGGGAAGGCGGGACCAAGGTCAACACCGGCTACCAGCCGCCGTCCGGCTCGGTGCTGGCGGCGCTGCGCGGGATGATGCGCGAGGTCGTGACCGGCGGCACGGCGACCGGCCTGGCGCACTCCGGCTCGGTGTTCGGCAAGACCGGCACCGCGCAGTTCGGGTCCGGCGCCGAGGCGCACGGCTGGTTCGTCGGCTACCGCGGCGACCTGGCGTTCGCGGTGTTCCTGGAGGGCGCCAACGACTCCAAACCGGCCGTCTCGCTGGGCGCGAAGTTCCTCGACGCGCTGTAGGGGCTCGTGAGTGCTGATCACGGTTCTTACCGCGATCAGCACTCACGAGCCGCCTCCAGGAGCCCGGGTGTGCGGCGGGGGCGCACGCCACGGCTGCTGAGCAAACGTCAGTTCGGCCGCGGCCGAAGTGTCGCCGTTCTACCGTAGGGACATGGAAACCGTCGCACTGGCCGAAGTCGCCGCTGTGCTCGCCGATCCGAGCCGCGCGACTATGTGTCTCGCCCTGCTCGACGGCCGTGCCTGGACGGTGGGCGAACTGGCCGCCGCGGCGCGGATCGCGGTCTCGACGGCGAGCGAGCACGTGACACGGCTGGCCGAGGCCGGGTTCGTCGCCCGGGTGAAGCAGGGGCGGCACGCGTACGTGCGGCTGGCGAATCCGCGGGTCGCGGAGCTGATCGAGCATTTGGCGCAGCATGCCGAACTGAAACGGCCGTCCGGGCTGCGGACTTCGTTGCGGGTGCAGCGGTTGTCGTTCGCGCGCAGTTGCTACGACCATTTGGCCGGGACGCTCGGCGTCGCTTTGCGGGACGGGATGGTCGAACGGGGCCTGATCGACGTGTCGGACGGGCTCGCGCTCACCGACGCCGGACGCGACGTCCTGGCCGGTCTCGGCGTCACCGTGCCGGATCGGCCGCGGCGGCCGCTGCTGCGCGACTGTCTGGATTGGACAGAGCGGCGGGAGCACCTCGCCGGCGCGGTTCCGGCGGCGGTGCTGGAGCGGGCGGTCGAGGCGGGCTGGCTGACGCGGGACCAGCAGCGCGCGGTCCGCGTCCTGCCGGGCGCGAGGGGCCCGTTCGCCGCGCTGGGTGTCGATCTCGCGACGGTGAGTGCCGCCGAGGCGTCGTAACACACCTGCGAGGTCCCCCGGACCGGTGGTGCGCGCTCGGGAACCGGACACTGCCTCACTATTCTGGACGCCTGCGGGCGACGGGAGGGAGGCGGGCGAGTGGACGAGCTTCCCATGGTGCTGGGCGTCGGAGCGCTGGTTCTGGTCGTCTCGGTCGTCGCGGTGCGCGTGTCCATCCGGCTCGGATTCCCGTCGCTGCTGCTGTATCTCGGGATCGGCGTCGTGCTCGGCGAGGCCGGGTTCGGCATCCGCTTCGACAATCCGGCGCTCACCCAGTCCCTCGGGCTCGCCGCGCTCGTCCTGATCCTCACCGAGGGCGGGCTCACCACGCGCTGGTCCGCGGTGAAACCCTCGCTGGGGCCCGGAATCCTGCTGTCCACAGTGGCCGTGGTGATCAGCATCGCGGTCACCGGCGCGGCATTGCACTGGCTGCTCGGCCTCGACTGGCGGCTTTCCCTGCTGTGGGGCGCGGTCCTCGCGTCCACCGACGCCGCGGCGGTGTTCTCCGTGCTGCGCAGCGCCGGCGTCGGCAAACGGCTCGTCGGCGCGCTGGAACTGGAATCCGGCATCAACGACGCGCCCGCCTACATCGCGGTCGTCGTGCTCGCGTCCGGCGAGGCGGTCGACTGGTCGCTGCCGCTGCTGGTGGTCTACGAACTGCTCACCGGCCTCGCGCTCGGCCTCGCGTTCGGCTGGCTGGGCGCGCAGGCGCTGCGCCGGGCCGCGCTCCCGGCGACCGGCCTGTACCCGCTCGCCACGGTCGCGGTGTGCGTGCTCGCGTACTCCTCGGGCCAGCTGGCGCACGCGTCCGGCCTGCTCGCCACTTACGTCGCCGGTCTGGTACTGGGGAATTCCAAGCTGCCGCACCGGTCGGACACCTTGTCGTTCGCCGAAGGACTCGGCTGGCTCGCGCAGATCGGGCTGTTCGTGCTGCTCGGCCTCTTCGCGTCGCCGACCCGGCTGCTCGAAGCGCTCGTCCCGGGCCTCGTCGCGGGCGCGGTGGTGCTGCTGCTCGCCCGGCCGCTCTCGGTGGTCCTGTCGCTGCTGCCGTTCCGCTTGCCGTGGCGGGAGCAGACGTTCCTCTCCTGGGCGGGCCTGCGCGGTGCGGTGCCAATCGTGCTCGCGATGATCCCGCTGTCGGAAGGCGTGCCCGGCGCGCAACGGCTCGTGGACGCGGTTTTCGTGCTCGTCATCGTGCTCACCGTGCTGCAGGGCGCGACGCTCAGCCCGCTCGCGCGGATCCTCGGGCTGGCGAAGGCGACGGAGGCGCACGAGATCGAGGTCGACGCCGCGCCGCTCGACGAACTCGGCGCGGAACTGCTGCAGGTGCGCATCCAGAAGGGGTCGAAGCTGCACGGCGTGTACCTGTCCGAGCTGCGGCTGCCCGCCGGGGCGACGGTCAGCCTCGTGGTCCGCGGCGGGACGGGCTTCACCCCGCAGAAAACGAGCCGATTGCAGGTCGAGGACCAGCTTCTGGTGGTCACGACCGCCGCCGACCGCGACGCGACCGAACGGCGCATCCGGGCCGTCGACCGGGCCGGCCGCCTCGCCCGCTGGCACGGGGAGTCCGGGGCCTGATCCTTCTGTCCTTTGTGGACACTACTTGTGACTGCCGTCTCAGATCACGGGACGGGTCTGGTTTCCCGCGCGAGTTTTCCGCTATCGTCGGGTTCAGGTCATGAGTGCCAGCGCGAAGCCCCGGCTTGCTGGCCGGCAACCCTCCTACCGCGGTGGGGTGCCCCGGGTGAGGACCAGGCCGGTCGCGCAGCGCGGCGGGCAAGCGCGGGCCCCTCGCCGGGGGTCCCCCGGAACGCCGAGGAGGCGCCGTCATGACTCTCGCACTCGACCGGTCCACGGAAACTGTTGTCGCTGCTGTTCCCGCTGTCGCTGGTGCGACGCTGCGGGTCCCGCTGGTGACCGGCGGCGACATCGGCTACGCCAACCTCGACCACGCGGCGAGCGCGCCGTGTCTGGACGCGGTGCACACGGCGGTCGACGAGTTCCTTCCCTGGTATGCCAGCGTGCATCGCGGCGCGGGCTTCGCTTCGCAGGTCTCGACGCGGCTGTACGAACGGACCCGGGACGTGTTGCGCCGGTTCGTGGACGCGCGCACCGGCGACTCGGTGATCTTCACGCGCAACACCACTGACGCGTTCAACCTGCTGGCGAAGGCGTTGCCGCGCAAGACTTCCGTGGTCGTGTTCGACAGTGAGCACCACGCGGCGCTGCTGCCGTGGCGGGGTCCGAACGTCCGGCGCGTGCAGTTGCCGCGGACCCGGCTCGCCGCGGTGTCCGTTGTGGACGAAGCGCTGGCGGAATGCCCGCAGGGGCCGCGATTGGTGGTCGTCGCTGGTGCCTCCAATGTGACTGGCGAACTGCTGCCGGTCGCCGAGATCGCCGCGGTGGCCCGGAAACACGGCGCCCGGGTGGCCCTGGATGCCGCGCAGCTCGCTCCGCATCGGCGGATTTCGTTGCGGGAGCTGGATGTCGACTACGTCGCGCTGTCCGGGCACAAGCTCTACGCCCCGTTCGGGGCTGGCGCGCTGATCGGCCGCAGCGACTGGCTGCGTGCCGCGGAGCCGTACCTGGCCGGTGGCGGCGCTACGAAGCTGGTGACCGAGGAAGCCGTGGTGTGGAACAGCGGCGAGGAGCGGCACGAGGCCGGGTCGCCGAATACCGTTGGCGTGTATGCGCTTGGGGTGGCGTGCGAGCAGCTGGCGGCTCAGTGGGATGCCGTGGGTTCGCACGAGGCTGCGTTGCTGGAGCGGCTCCGCAAGGGGCTCGAGGGCTTGCCCGGATTTGCCGAGCTGCGGTTCTTTGACGCGCCGGTGGACCGGGTCGGCACGGTGAGCTTCGTGGTCGACGGCTTCGAGCCGGGCTGGCTGGCCGCGGTGCTGTCGGCTGAGTACGGGATCGGCGTGCGGGACGGGGCGTTTTGCGCGCACGTGGCCGCCCGGCGGTTGATCCGTGAAGCCGGGAGCGAGGGCCAGCAGGCGGTTCGGGTGAGCCTCGGGCTGGGGAGCACCGAAGAGCACGTGGACCGGTTGGTGCTCGCGCTGCGGCAGATCGTGGCCCGGGGAGCCCGGTGGGAGTACGCGAAGGTGGACGGGCGGTGGGCGCCGGTCGGGGACACGCGGGAGCTGCCGCCGTTCTGCGCCTGACGGCGCGGGGGTGCTGGGCCTGGCGCGGCAGGAAACTTGACCACAACGCGGGATCGCGCCGACGTTTGGGCTGAGCGGCGTGACAGGCCGAAGGCCCCTCGCGTCGCTCAGCCCAAACGTCGGCTTAAGGGCGATCCCGCCGCGGCGGCGGAGCCGACGCCATTAAACACAGTGCGGAAGATGATCGCGTGCAGGTCGTTCAGCAGGCCGCGTTCGCTGAGCTGGCCGTTGAGCAACAGCCGGGCCAGATGGGTGAACGCGGCGTCAGCCGCGTCGGCCACCGCGGGAATGGGAGTGCGGCAGTCGGCCAAGGCCGCCTCCTGCACGTCGTGGATCTCCCGCGGTTCGGTGCGGGACAGGCCCGCCAGACGGCGCAGGTGCTCGCCGTCCTCGCCGTCGGCCAGCCAGTGGGCTGCCCAGAGCGGGAGGTCGTCGGTGGGAGAGAGGTCGAGGGCGATCCAGGCCGCGGCCGCGGCGGGGCTGGGGATGTCGGCGGGCACGGAGCCGATGATGGCGGGCGAGGGGCGTGCGGGGCGACTGAATTCGGCCGCTGTGACCTGCTCGGGCGCGGTTGTGGACAATGGGGGTGTGAGCACCGATCCTTCGCCGTCCGAATCCGAGGTCGAGCCGTCTGCGGAACCGCCTGAGCGGGAGGCTGCCGAGGACGCCGTGCCGCTGCCCAAGCGGCGCGTCTGGGTGGTGTTCGCGGTCGCGGCGCTGCTGTGGGCGATCGACCTGATCACGAAGAACCTCGTCGTCGCCAACCTCGAGGGCAAGGAGCCGAAGCCGATCCTCGGCGGGCTGATCTACTTGCAGGTCATCCGCAACCCGGGAGCCGCGTTCTCGATGGCGACCGGCATGACGTGGGTGCTCGCGCTGGTCGCGATCGGCGTCGTGATCGCGATCGTGTGGATCTCGCGCAGGCTGCGCTCGGTCGGCTGGGCGATCGGCCTCGGGCTCGTGCTCGCCGGCGCGCTCGGCAACCTGACCGACCGGTTCTTCCGCGAGCCGGGACCGCTGCGCGGCCACGTCGTCGACTTCATCTCCGCGTTCGCGCCCAACGGCCAGGGCTTCGCGATCTTCAACATCGCCGACTCCGCGATCTGCGTCGGCGGCGCGCTGATCGTGCTGCTGTCCCTGCTCGGCAAGGACTACGACGGCACCTCCACCCGCGGCAAGAAGAAGGAATCCGAGTGAGCGCGCGCATGCTGCCCGTCCCCGACGGGCTCGACGGGATGCGCGTCGACGCCGGCCTCGCCAAACTGCTCGGCCTGTCCCGCACCGCGGTCGCGGACCTCGCCGCGGCGGGCGACGTGCTCCTCGACGGCCGTCCGGCGGGCAAATCGGACCGGCTGGCCGCGGGCGGACTGCTGGAGGTGACGCTGCCGGAACCGGAACGTCCGGCGGAAATCGTCGCGGAGCCGGTCGAAGGCATGAAGATCCTGCACGATGACGACGACATCGTGGTGATTTCGAAACCGGTCGGCGTCGCCGTGCACCCCAGTCCCGGCTGGACCGGCCCGACGGTCGTCGGCGGCCTCGCCGCGGCCGGGCTGCGCATCTCGACCTCCGGCGCGGCCGAACGACAGGGCGTCGTGCACCGCCTCGACGCGGGCACCACCGGGGTGATGGTGGTGGCGAAGAGCGAACACGCGTACACCGTGCTGAAGCGGGCGTTCAAGGAACGGACCGTCGACAAGGGCTACCACGCTGTCGTGCAGGGCCACCCGGATCCGACGCGCGGCACCATCGACGCTCCGATCGACCGCCATCCGCGGCACGACTACAAGTTCGCGGTCGTCGCGGGCGGACGGCCGAGCGTCACGCACTACGAGGTAGTCGAGGCGTTCCGGGCGGCTTCGCTGGCGCACGTGAAGCTGGAAACCGGCCGCACGCACCAGATCCGCGTGCACTTCTCCGCGCTGCGCCACCCGTGCGCGGGCGACCTGACCTACGGGGCGGACCCGGTGCTGGCCAGGAAACTCGGCCTGACGCGGCAGTGGCTGCACGCGCGGACGCTCGGTTTCGCGCATCCCGCGGACGGCCGGTGGGTGGAGTTCGAGGCGGAGTACCCCGACGATCTGGCGAGTGCGCTGGAGATCCTGCGCGACGGGAACTAGTGGCCTCGTGAGTGTTTTTGCCGGTTCCAACCGGCATGAACCCTCACGAGCCGGCTAGCCGACGGCCCAGGTCAAGGTGCGCTCGTCTGGCTCGGGCCGGGGGCTCCAGCGCACCGAGACCACGCGGGTCGCGGTGGGAAGCACGTAGACGGTGTGCCCGCCGAGCGTCTCGCCCGGCTGCACGCCGATCTTGTGCGGCGGCCGGGAGGTCAGCGAAACCGGGGCCTTCGCGATGGTCTCGCCGCTGTCGGTGACGAGTTCCAGGTAGTTGTCGGGCAGCGACGCGAACGGGATCGGCCCGCGATTGGTGATCTCGGTGTGCACGACGACCGCGCGCTCGCCGTCCTCGAGCCGGTAGCCCGCCGCGCCGAAGAGGAAGTCGGCGGGATCCTGGACCTCCAGCAGTTGCACGGAAAGCTGTTCCCCTTCGAGCCCCTGCGACTGCATCGTCTCGCCGATCCGCCCCTGCTTGGCCGGCGCCGCGGCGGGCCGGGGTTCGTCGCCGCGGGCCCAGGACGCGGTCTGCGGAACGCCCCACGTGCTGACGACCGGATCCGGGGCCGGGTACGGTCCATTGTGGACGCTCGGGCCGGCGGGCGGCAGCTGCCCAGGGCTGTACGCGCCGGAGACGCCCGGCCCGGCGGGAATCCCGTTCGGTCCAGGGGGATACGCGCCCGAAACCCCGGGAATCCCGGCCGGTCCGGGTGCGTACGCGCCGGACACCCCCGGCGCGTAGCCGCCGGAGGGGCCCGGAATTCCGGTCTGTGCGGGGGGATACGCGCCGGAGGTCCCGGGGCCGGGCAGGCCGGTTTGCCCAGGGGAGTACGCACCGGAGGTTCCGGGGCCGGGCATTCCGTGCTGTCCCGGCGGATGAGGGCCGGAGTGTCCCGGCATCCCGGGTGAATCGGGACCGGGGACCCCGTTCGGTCCGGGCGGGTGCGGGCCGGAGGCGCCTGGCATCCCGGAGCCTTGCGCGCCCGACGTTCCGCCTCGAACCGGGACTCCCGCCGACGCCGGGCTGTTCATCGGGCCAGGGCCGGAGGGCATGGCGCCCGGCGTCGCACCCGGGCCGGAAGCCATCGGCCCGGGAATCCCGCCCGGGTTCGGTCCAGGCATGCTGCCCGGGTTTTGCCCGGCCGCGGGGAACGGCGCCGACCCGGGCCCGCCCGGATACCCGCCCCCGGGGCCTTGCGGACGCTGCCACGACGCCGGAGCCCCGGAGATCGCCGCGCGGAGACCGTTCGGGTCGCTTTCGACCCCGACCAGCAGCGGCAACCCGCTCCCGGACAGCGCGACCAGCCGGTACGCGACCTCCCGCGGGTCCATCCCGACCTTCGCCGCCAGCTCGTGCACAGCCCCCTTGCCCAGCTCGGCGAGCGCGGCGAGCAGGCGGATGTCGGCGGGATCGGTCACGGCCACTCCGGCAACGCTACCGCCTCGCCCGCCCCGCCCGGCCGCACCACGCGCCCGGCGTGCCCCGCGCCACCGAGACGTCGGCGGAACACCGGCCGGTGCGCACCCGCGAATGCCGGTGCACGGCGATCCGTGAACCGTGCACGCACTGCCCGGCCGTCCCGCCGCCCGCGGCCCCAGGTTCCACGCCCCGGAACGCCGCTGCCCCCGGACGGAGGCCGGCCGCCGAGGACACGGGCGTCCGCACCCCGGTCTCGATTAGGGTCGGCGTCAGCACTCGCTCCGCCTACCCTGGGGGTCCACGCCGATGACCGTCGTTTCCGATCTCGCCGACGAACTCGTCGAGGTGTCGTTCGACCACGAACCGCTCGACGCCGCCATTCTGGGCATCCGGCCGGACGCGCCGGGGCTCGGCGATCCGTCGGCCGCGGCGGAGGCGGCGCTGCGCGAGAAGCTCGCCGGGATCCGGGAGAGGGCCGAGGCGATCGACCCGGCCGGGCTCGACGAGGTCGACCGCGTCACTCGCGACGTCCTGCTCAGCTCCATCGACGGGAACCTCGACCGGATGGACAGCCGGGTCGTCGACTTCACCGTCACCGACCTGTTCGTCGGGCCCGCTTCCGGGCTGCTGTCCGCGCTGCCGATGGTCACCGTCACCGCGGAAACCGCGGAGGCGCATCTCGGCAGGCTCAGCGCGATCCCCGAGTACCTCCGCGCTGTCGCACACCGGCACCGCGACGGCATCGCCGCGGGGCTGCTGCCGATCGAACGCCTGGTCAAGGCCGCGATCGCGCACCTCGACCGCTACCTCGCCGAGCCCGAGAACGACCCGCTGCTGCGCCAGCCCGCGCCGGACGCCGAGTTCGCCGCCCGCCGCGAGCAGATCCTCCGCGACGTCGCCCGGCCCGGTTTCCGCGAGTACCGAGACTTCCTCGAGGCCGAGGTCCTCCCGCACGGCCGCCCGGACGACAAGGCAGGCGTCTCCTGGCTCCCCGGCGGCGACGAGATCTACGCCCGCCTCGCCCGCACCCACACCACCAGCGACCGCACCCCGCAGGAGCTGCACGACACCGGCCTCGCGATCATCGCGGGCCAGGTCGAGCAGTACCAGGCCCTCGGCGAGCGCGTGTTCGGCACGCGCGAGCTGCCGGAGATCTTCGAGCGGCTGCGCACCGACCCGAAGCTCCGCTGGACGAGCGCCGGGGACCTCCTCGAAACCGCCCGCACGGCCATCTCGCGCGCCGCGGCCGAGGCGCCGAACTGGTTCGGCCACATCCCGCAGCACCCGTGGACCGTCGAGGCGGTGCCGGAGGATTCCGCGCCCGGCGCGCCCCCGGCGTACTACATGCCGCCCGCCGCGGACGGGTCCCGGCCGGGCGTCTACTTCGCGAACACCCATCAGGCCACCGAACGGTTCCGGCACACCGCCGAGGTCATCGCGTTCCACGAGGCGATCCCTGGCCACCACTTCCAGCTCAGCACCGCGCTCGACCTCGCCGACCTGCCGCTGCTGCGCCGGATCGGCAACTTCACCGCCTACGCGGAGGGCTGGGGCCTCTACACCGAGCGCCTCGCCGACGAGATGGGCCTGTACTCCGACGACGTGTCGCTGCTCGGCATGCTGACGATGGAGTCCATGCGGGCCGGGCGGCTGATCGTCGACACCGGCCTGCACGCGCTGGGCTGGAGCCGCCGGCAGGCGGTCGACTACCTGCTGGAGCACACGCCGATGGCGCAGGTCGAGATCGAGTCCGAGGTCGACCGGTACCTCGGCTACCCGGGCCAGGCGCTCGCGTACATGGTGGGGCGGCTGGAGATCGAGCGGCTGCGCAAACAGGCAGAGCAGCGGCTCGGCAGCCGGTTCGACGTCAAGGCGTTCCACGACACGGTCCTCTCCGGCGGCTCCCTTCCGCTGTCGGTGCTGGACGCCGTGGTCACCGGCTGGGCGGCCGGCCACGGCGACACCGTCGCCGGCCTGGCGGACGAGCTGGTCGAGCTGGACTTCGAACGGGAACCGCTGGAGCGCACCGTCCTGGGCCTCCCCGGCGACCACACGAAGCTCGCCGACCCGAGTCTCGCCGCCGCGGAGCGCGACCGGGCCAAGTACGCCGCGATCGCCGAACGCGCCGACGCGCTCGACCCGGCCGGGCTGACCGCGTCCGAGGTGATCACCCGCGAGGTGGTGCGCACGCACGCCCGCGGCGCGATCGACACGATCGACTCGCGGTTGTCCGGGTTCGCGGTGAGCGACGGGTTCAGTTCGCCCGCGCTCAACCTCATGACCATCCTTCCCGCGCTGACCCCGGACGACGCGGACAAGGCGCGCGGCTATCTCACCCGGCTGGCGGCGATCGGCGGCTACCTCGACGCGGTGATCGAGGCGCAGCGGACGACCGTCGCGGACGGGTTCGCGCCGCCGGACTTCCTGGTGCGCATCGGGATCGAGTACGTCGAGCGGTACCTCGCGAACGAGGACGGCGACCCGTTCCGCGTCACGCCTTCGGTCGAGGTCGAAGGCTTCGCGGCGGAGTGCGACCGGCTGCTCGCCGAGGTCGTGCGGCCCGCGTACCGCCGCTACCGCGACTTCCTCGCCGAGGACGTGCTGCCGGTTTCGAAGACCGACAGCCAGCCGGGCATCAGCCACCTGCCGGGCGGGCTGGAGAAGTACCAGGGCCTGATCCGCGCGCACACCACCACCGACCGCACCGCGCAGGAACTGCACGACACCGGTCTGCGGATGGGCGAAAAGCTGGCCGAGGAGTATCGCGAACTGGGCTCCCGCGTGTTCGGCACCGGGGAGCTGCGGGAGATTTTCGACCGCCTCCGCACCGACCCGGAACTGCGCTGGCGCGACGGCGAGGAGCTGCTGGAAGGCGCTCGCACCGCCATCGCGCGAGCGGAAACCGTCGCCCCGCAGTGGTTCTCCCGGGTGCCGGACGCGAAGTGCGCGGTCGAGCCGGTCCCGGAGGCGGACGCGGCGAGCGGCACCATCGCCTACTACCTCCAGGCCGCGTTCGACGGTTCCCGGCCCGGCACGTACTACGCCAACACCTACGAGGCGAGTTCGCGGCCGCGGTTCACCAGCGAGGGGATCGCGTTCCACGAGGCCGTTCCCGGCCACCACTTCCAGCTCACGTTCGCGCAGGAACTCACTGATCTGCCGCTGCTGCGCCGGATCGCGCCGTTCAACGCCTACATCGAGGGCTGGGGCCTGTACGCGGAACGCCTCGCCGACGAGATGGGCCTGTACTCCGACGACGTCGCCCGCTTCGGCATGCTCGCCCAGGACTCGATGCGGGCCGGACGGCTCGTCGTCGACACCGGGTTGCACGCGCTGGGCTGGACCCGTCAGCAGGCGGTCGACTACCTGGTCGAGCACACGCCGATGGCGAAGATGGAGATCGAGGCGGAGATCGACCGGTACGTCGCGAATCCGGGCCAGGCGCTGAGCTACATGGTGGGACGGCTGGAAATCCAGCGCGTCCGCGCCGAGGCCGAACAGGCGCTGGGAGACCGGTTCGACATCCGCGCGTTCCACGATGTGATCCTCGGCAACGGAATTCTCCCGCTGTCGGCATTGGACACCGTGGTCGGCGCGTGGATCGCGGAGGCTTCTGCGTGAGCTGGCTCGACCTTCCGGCCGGCACCCTCTTCGGCCTCGGCAACCTGCCCTACGGCGTCTTCTCGCACGGCGAGCGGACCCGCCGGGCCGGTGTCGCGGTCGGAGACCAGGTGCTCGACCTGACCGCGGCGGCCGAGGGGGAGTCCTTCGGCCGCCTGCTCGCCGCGGGCGTGCTGAACCCGTTGCTCGCCGCCGGTCCGGACACCTGGGCCGACGTGCGGGCGCGGGTCCGCGAATGGCTCACCGAACCGCGGCACGCCGACCGGATCCGGCCGCATCTGGTGCCGCGCAAGGACATCGTGAGCCATCTGCCGGTGGAGGTCGCGGATTACGCCGACTTCTACTCCAGCGAGCAGCACGCGCTCAACGCCAGCCGGATCTTCACCGGCGCGGACGATCTGGTGCCGGTGAACTGGAAACACCTGCCGATCGGCTACCACGGCCGCGCGGGCACCGTCGTCGCGTCCGGCACGCCGGTGATCCGCCCGGCGGGGCAACGGAAGCCGCGCAAGGCGACGGAACCGTCGTTCGGCGCGGCCAAGCGGCTGGACTTCGAGGCGGAGGTCGGGTTTGTCGTCGGCGCTCCGTCCGAACTGGGCAAGCCGGTGCCGATCGACGAGTTCCCTCGCCACGTCTTCGGCGTCTGCCTGGTCAACGACTGGTCGGCGCGCGATCTGCAGGGCTGGGAATCGCAGCCGCTCGGCCCGTTCCTCGGCAAATCGTTCGCCACGTCCATGTCGCCCTGGCTGGTTCCGCTGGCCGCGCTGGAGCACGCCCGCGTCCCGCAGCCCGCGCAGGATCCGGAGCCGTTCGCATACCTGCGCGCGGCCGAGCCGTGGAGCCTCGACCTGACGCTGGAAATCCGGATCAACGGCCATCTCGTGTCCAGTCCGCCGTTCGCCACGCAGTACTGGACGGGTGCGCAGCAGCTCGCGCACCTCACCGTGAACGGCGCGAGCCTGCGCACCGGCGACCTGTACGCGTCCGGCACGGTCACCGGCCCGGCGAAGGACCAGCGCGGCTCGCTGCTGGAGCTGAGCTGGGGCGGTCGCGAACCGCTCGCGGTCGGCGAGGAGACCAGGGCGTTCCTGGAAGACGGCGACGAGGTCGTCATCAGCGCCTCCGCACCCGGCCCAGGCGGCGCCCGGATCGGGTTCGGCGAGGTGCGCGGGACGGTGGCGCCCGCTGTGGTGTGACCCACGCCGTAGCGTCGTCACCCGAGCGGCCGCATAATGAGCAAACGCTTAGTCACAGTCGACCGGCACGGGAATGAGGGATCGATGAGGATCGGCACCGGCGTCAGCTACTCGGGCGGGTTCGCCGAAAGCGTCGCGGACATCGTGGAGCTGGAACGGGTCGGGCTCGACATCGTGTTCGTCCCCGAGGCCTACAGCTTCGACGCGGTGAGCCAGCTCGGCTTCCTCGCCGCGAAGACCGAGCGCGTCGGCCTGATGTCGGGCATCTTCCAGATCTACACCCGCACGCCGAGCCTCACCGCGATGACCGCGGCCGGGCTGGACTTCGTGTCCGACGGCCGGTTCACCCTCGGCCTCGGCGCGTCCGGACCGCAGGTCATCGAGGGTTTCCACGGCGTGAAGTACGACGCGCCGATCGGCCGCACCCGCGAGATCATCGAGATCTGCCGCCAGGTGTGGCGGCGCGAGCGCGTCGTGCACGACGGCAAGCACTACACGATCCCGCTGCCCGCGGACCAGGGCACCGGGCTCGGCAAGCCGCTCAAGCTGATCAACCACCCGGTGCGCGAGCGGATCCCGGTCGTGCTCGCCGCGCTCGGGCCGAAGAACGTCGCGCTCGCCGCCGAGCTCGCCGAGGGCTGGCAGCCGATCTTCTTCCACCCGGAGAAGGCCGCCGACGTCTGGGGCGCCTCGCTGGCCGAGGGCAAGGCCAAGCGCGACCCGGAGCTGGGCGAGCTGGACGTGTTCGCCGCGCCGCCGCTGGCCATCGGCGACGACGTCGAGGGCCTGCTCGACTGGGTGCGCCCGGTGTTCGCGCTGTACATCGGCGGGATGGGCGCGCGCGGCAAGAACTTCTACAACACGCTGGCCTGCAACTACGGCTACGAGGCCGAGGCCAAGAAGATCCAGGACCTCTACCTCGACGGCAAGAAGGAAGAAGCCGCCGCGGCGGTCCCGGCGGAGCTGCTGCGCGCCACGTCGCTGGTCGGTCCGGCGGGGTATGTGAAGGAGCGGCTGGCGGCGTTCAAGGAGGCCGGCGCGACGACCCTGGCGGTCAACCCGCTGCAGCCCGGACGCGAGGCGCGAGTGGCCGCTGTCGCCAAGCTGAAGGAGCTGCTCGGGTAGGTCCGCTATGATGCGGGCTACTGAGAGTGTGAAAAAACCGCACTTCAGGTCGATGCCGCCGTCGAAATGCCGTCAACTCCCCGCGCGGGGCGCGAAGTCGGGAGTAAGAACGGGTTCAACGGGGAATCCGGGCGGGGCGAAAGCGAGGTAGGCCGGGCTGTGCGCAGAATCGAAGGATCCGCCGCCGCGGTGCTGGACGTGGGTTCGTTCAGTGCCCGGCTTGTCGTGCTCGAACCCGGCGGATCCCCGATCGACCCGGCATTGACGCACCAGACCCGGCTGCGGCTGGACCGCGAGCTGGACGACGACGGACGGCTCAGCGAACGCGGCATCGCCGCCATCGCCAAGGCCGTCGCGAACGGGATGGAATTCGCCCGCGAGCACGGCGTCGAGGACGTATTTCCGCTGGCCACGTCGTCTATTCGGGACGCGGTCAACTCTCGCGACGCGGTCCGTGCGGTCGCCAGGGAAACCGGGGTCGAACTGCGGTTCCTCTCCGGCCGCCGGGAGGCGGAATTGACTTACGTCGGCGCGCGCCGCTGGTACGGCGCGTCCGGCGGCCCGCTGCTGGCGCTCGACATCGGCGGCGGCACGGTCGAGCTGTCCGCCGGAGCGGGCGAGCAGGCCACTTTCGCGCGGTCGCTGCCTCTCGGCGCCCGATCGGTCACGCGCGATTGGCTGCCCGCCGAACCGCCGGTGCGCAGCAAGCAAGTGCGTGCGCTGCGTGACCACGTGCTGGAGGAAGTCTCCGCCGCCTTGGGCGATGTGAAGGACGAGCTGGCCGAACACCGGGTGGTCGGCTGTTCGAAGGTGCTGCGGCAGCTGGCCCGGCTGGCCGGCGACCGTCCGGGCAAGGCCCGCGAGCTGCACCTGGACGACGTGCGCGCGTGGATTCCGCGGCTGTCGGCGATGCCGTTCGCGCGGCGCGCGCAGTTGCCGGGGATTTCGCGGCAGCGGGCGCAGCAGGCGCTCGGCGGCGCGGTCGTCGCGGAGGCGTTGCTGACGGTCGCGGGCGGGAGCCTGTCGATCTGCCCGTGGTCGACCCGGGACGGGCTGCTGCTGACGCTGCTGGATCAGCTCACGGACGCGACCGGCAAGCAGCGCTCGCGTCCGGCCGCGTGAACTCCCTGGTGCGCGGGCGGTAAACCGGGTATCCCGGAACCATGACCCCGCGCAGCGAATTCCTTCCCCGCGACCGGTCCGAGGACGACGACGAGGAAACGCCGTTCCCCGCGCGCCGCAAACGCGACCTGCCGGACTCGGACGAGCTGGCCGGCGAGGTGGCCACCGCGCCGGGGCCGGATCTGAGCCCGTCCCGCACCGACGAGGTGCCGCGGGTGCCGGGCACGGACGAAACGCCGTCGTGAGCGGCGATGCCGGTGAGCACCGGCATCGCCGCTCACGAGTCAGACGTGGTCGTACTGCCGCACCTTCGACGCGTCGCGGCGCGCCGGTGCCCGGCCGATCGGCTGGACCGGCGCGGGGCCCGGGTCCAGCTTCGGGATCGGCAGCTCCACCGGGTCCTCGGTCACCGTGAACCGTTCGCCGTGGTGGATCAGGTCCAGCGGCGGCCCGTTGAGCACCCGGTACGTCGCCGCGCCGTGCCGGATCGACACCTGGAACCGGGTTTCGCGGAAGGCGAGGCGGAAGGTGAGGCCGCCGAGTTCGTCGGGCAGCCGGGGCGCGAAGGACAGCTGGCCGCCGTAGTCGCGGAAGCCGCCGAATCCGGCCACCGCGGCTTGCCACGCGCCGGCCAGTGACGCCATGTGCAGGCCGTTGCGGACGTTGTTGTGCACGTCGTGCAGGTCGGTCAGCGCGGCTTCGGCGAGATAGTCGTAGGCCAGTCGCAGGTGACCGACCTCGGCGGCGATGACGGCCTGCGTGCCCGCGGACAGCGAGGAATCGCGGACTGTCCGTGCTTCGTAGTAGGCGAAGTCGCGGGCTTTTTCCTCCGGGCTGAACGAATCGCCGCACAGGTGCAGGGCGAGCACGAGGTCGGCCTGCTTGACGACCTGCTTGCGGTACAGGTCGAAGTACGGGTAGTTCAGCAGCAGCGGGTAGAAATCCTCGTCGGTGGCGGCGAAATCCCACTCGTCGTGCTGCAGGAAGCCTTCCGACTGCGGGTGCACGCCGAGTTCCTGGTCGTACGGCAGCGCCATCGCGTCCGCCGCGGCGCGCCAGGAATCGATCTCGGGAGCGTCCACTTCGAACTGTTCGGCGACGTCGGGATGCCGTCGGCACACCTCCGCCGCGGCGAGCAGGTTCCTGCGCGCCATCAGGTTCGTGTAGACGTTGTTGTCCGCCACTGCGGAGTACTCGTCCGGCCCGGTGACACCGTCGATGCGGAAGTGCCCGTGGTGGTCGAAATGCCCGAGGGACGCCCACAGCCGCGCGGTTTCCAGCAGCAGTTCCGCGCCGCAGGTGCGTTCGAAATGCTCGTCCTGGGTGGCGTTCACGTACCGCACGACGGCATCGGCGATGTCCGCGCTGACGTGGAACGCGGCGGTGCCCGCGGGCCAGTACGCGGAGCATTCGGCGCCGTTGATGGACCGCCACGGGAAAGCCGCGCCGCGCAAGCCCAGCTGGGTCGCGCGTTCTTTGGCTTTGTCTATTGTGGAGTGCCGCCAGCCGAGCGCGTCGCGGGCGGCGTCCGGCATCGTGTACGTCAGGACCGGCAGGACGAACGTCTCGCTGTCCCAGAACGCGTGCCCGTCGTACCCCGGTCCGGTGAGGCCTTTTCCGGCGATCGCACGGGTTTCGCCGCGGGCGCCGGCCTGCAGCAGGTGGAAGAGCGCGAACCGGACGGCCTGCTGGAGCTCCGGGTCGCCGTCGATTTCGATGTCCGAAGTGGCCCAGAAGTCGTCCAGGAACTGGCGTTGCTCGGCGGCCAGCCCCTTCCAGCCGGTCTGCCGCGCGCCCGCGAGCGCGGCTTCGACCTGCGCCCGCAGCGCCGGGGCGGACCGTTGCGCGGACCAGCCGTAGGCGAGGAATTTGGTGACCCGCAGGCGCCCGCCCTTGGGCACGTCGACCGCGGCGGTGAGCCGGGCGAGGTCCTCCTCGGCGTGGATGCGGGTGCGCAGGCCGTCGTCGACCTCGATCTTGTGGTCCATCGCGGCGGCGACCCGCAGCCCGGACATCCGGGTCTGGTGCACCAGCACGGCCTGGTAGCCCGCGGCGTGGCTGAACTCGCCGACCAGCGGCGCGTCGAGCGCGGCGGCGACGCGCGGGTCGTGCGTGTCGGACTCGACCGGTTCGTTGGCCAGCAGGTCGGACTGCACGACGAGCTGCAGGTCCTCGTCGAGCGGCTCGACCTCGTAGCGGATCGCGGCGACCGCGCGCTGGGTGAAGGAGACCAGCCGTTCGGTGGTCACCCGCACGCGCCTGCCGGTGGGGGAGGACCATTCGGTGACGCGCCGCAGCGTGCCGCGGCGGAAGTCGAGCACGCGGTCGTGCGCGGTCGCGATGCCGTAGCGCATGTCCAGCGGCTCGTCCTCGACCAGCAGCCGGATGATCTTGCCGTCGGTCACGTTGACGACGGTCTGGCCTTCCTCCGGATAGCCGTAACCGCCTTCGGCGTAAGGGAGTTCGTGCTGTTCGTAGAAGCCGTTGAGATACGTGCCGGGCAGCCCGCGCGGTTCGCCTTCCTCAAGCGTGCCGCGCAGTCCGATGTGTCCGTTCGACACCGCGAAGGCGGATTCGGTGCGTTGCAACGCATCCACGTCGAGACCGCGCCAGCGCAGCTCCCACGGCGCGCATTCGTAACCGGATTCCGTCACTTGTCCTCCAGCAACTCGGCGAGGTCGTCCACCACGACGTCGGCGCCGTGCGCGCGCAGTGCTTCGGCCTGGTTCTCGCGGTTGACGCCGACGACGTAGCCGAAACCGCCCGCTTTGCCTGCCTGGACGCCGGATTGTGCGTCCTCGAACACCACCGCCTGCTTCGGATCCACGCCGAGTGCCTTGGCTCCGGCGAGGAACGAATCGGGCGCGGGCTTGCCTTTCAAGTGGTCTCGGCGGATGACCAGGCCGTCTACGCGGGCTTCGACGAAGCGGGAGAGGTCGGCGGCGGCGAGGACTTTTTCGCCGTTCGCGGAGGAGGTGACTACGGCGATCCTGAGCCCGGCTTGCTTCGCTGCTTCGAGGTAGCGCACGGAACCGGGGTAGGGGTTCACGCCGCGTTCGTCGATGATTTTCAGGACGAGTTCGTTTTTGCGGTTGCCGATGCCGTTGACGGTCGGCGCGTCGACGGGGTCGTCGGGGGTGCCTTCGGGGAGGTCGATTCCGCGTGAGCGAAGGAATTCCCGGACTCCGTCGGCTCGGGGGCGGCCGTCCACATAGGTCGCGTAATCGGAGTCGGTGAATTCTCGGAAGTTCGCGGCGTCACGGGTGCGCAGGTATTCGTCGAACGTCCGTTTCCACGCCTCGCGGTGGAGCACGGCCGTCCCGGTCAGTACGCCGTCCAGGTCGAAGAGGCAGGCGGTGATGGTGTCGGGCAGTCCGATCATGCCTGCAAGGTACCGGTCTCGGGTGAGGTTCGCGGGCTGTTGGGCGGGCGGGGTGTTGGGGGGTGCTTGGCTGAGGCGGTGCGGCGCTGCGGTTTTAGTGCTGTGAGGGGACCCCTGAGTTCCTCCGGGGTCCCCTCACGGAACGTTAGGCGGCGCCTACCCGGCGATCGAAGACCAAGCGTTCCGCGGCGCGCAGGCCGACGCTGATGGCGCCGGTGAGGACGCCGTCGTCGCCCAGTTCGCCTTGCACCACAGTCGTTGTGAGCGGGGTGAAGGCGCGGAGGGCTCGGTCGATGGGTTCCAGCAGCAGGTCTGCTGCCGTTCCGACGCCGCCGCCCAGGACGATGAGTTCTGGGTCGATTACCGCGGCTACCGAGGCGACGGTGTAGGCGAGGCGGTCGGCCTCCGCGGACACTGCGCGTTGGGCCAGTTCGTCACCCTCGCGGGCGAGGCGGAAGACTTCGCGCGCCGATCGCGCTGTGCCCAGGCCGAGTTCGCGGGCGCCGCGGACCACCGACTGAGCGGCGGTGGCCTCCTCCAGATGTCCGCGCGCGGGCGGTTCGCCGGGTTCGTCGGACACGCGGGTGCGACCGTAAGGCAGGTAGCCGATTTCGCCCGCCGCACCGGTGGCGCCGCGGAAGACCCGGCCGTCCACCATCAGTCCCATGCCGACGCCGGTGCCGATGGTGATGCAGCCGACCACCGACGCTCCGCGGGCGGCGCCGCTTTCCCATTCGCCGACCGCGGTGAGGTTCGCGTCGTTCTCCACCACCAGTTCCGGGCCGAGGACCTGTTCCAGGTCGTCGAGCAGGCCGGGACGGCCCCAGCCGGGCAGGTTCGGCGCGTGCCGGAAGCAGCGTTTCACCGGGTCCGCGACGCCGGGGGAGCCCAGCACGCGGACCACGATGTCGTCGTTCGTCAGGCCCGCCTCGGCCACGATGTCCGTCGCCAGTTTGCCCAGCGCGGAGATCAGCGCGCTGCCGGAGCGGGCCGTGTTGCGCACGTCGCGCCGGGCGACCGTGGTGCGGCCCAGGTCGGCGACCGCGACCCGGATGTGCTCGCGGCCGATGTCCAGGCCCAGCACGTACCCCGCGGTCGGGTCCGCCTCGTAGAGCACCGCCGAACGGCCGGTGCCGGTGGACGTGTGCCCGGTCGCGCGGGCGAGCCCGGCGGCCTCCAGCGCCAGCAGCGCCTGGCTCACCGTCGGCTTCGACAGCCCGGTGTCCTTCGCCACCTGCGGCCGCGTCGCGGGCCCGCCGCGGCGCAGCAGGTCGAGCACCGCCCGCTGGTTGATCATGCGCATCCCGGCCGGGGTGCCGACCGGTGGTGTACCCGACCCTGCCACCTGCTGAGTTTCCTTCCCGTTCGGACTTCCGTCCTGCCACGGTAACCGGATTCGCCCCGCTTTGGCAGGAAAGTTTCTTTTCTTCCGGCTCGGGAGGGCAGGCGGGAGGTCTTGCCCGACGATACGGGCTCGGCGGGCGGAACCCGGGGACGGCACGCAGAGTTTGCTTCCCGCTGGCTGACCGGATCAGGCGTCGGGCAGCCAGTTGCCGTGGAAGCCGGCGGGCACGCGGCCGGGCAGGCGGACCGTCGCGACCGGATCGGCTTCGAGGTCCTGCGCGTCGAGCACCACCAGATCGCTGCGGTCGTTCGGTCCGTCGTAGACGTAGGCGAGCAGCCAGCCCGCGCCGTCCGGACGATCGTCCGCCGGAACGAATACCGCTTCGCCGGGGATGTGCCCTTGCGGGAACAGATGCTCGCGCGAGGCGTTCGTGTGCAGGTCGTAGCGGCGCAGCACGAGCGGACCCTGCGGACCGTGCCGTCCGGTGACGTGCCCGAAGCGGGCGTCGAGCCCGGCGAGCCGGTCGTCGATGCGGGGGAACTCGCCGTCGCGGTCATCGAGGAGATCCTCGGCGACAGTGCCCGCGCGCGGGTCGATCGTCCACCGCCACAGCGCGCCCTTCGGATCAGGGACGCCCGGCTTGGACAGATGCTCGTACCGGACGACGTGCACCACGATCCGGCCGTCGGCGGTGTCGTGCGCGTTGAGGGTGTGGAAGACGTAGCACGGGTCGATCCCGAACCAGCGCACGCCGTCCCCCGGCCGGTCGCGGCTGAGCAGGCCGAGGCGCGCGCCGTACGTATCGCTCCAGCGGTACGGGATGCCGCCGTCGGTTCCGTGGTCGAACACCACCGGAAGGTCGAAGAAGACCACGTGCCGCCGGGTGAGCGCGAAATCGTGCATCATCGTCAGCCCGGGAACGTCGATCGGCTGCCGCAGCACGAGTTCCCCGGCGGCGTCGGCGCGGTAGTAGCTCACGTGCGGGGCGGTGATGCTGCCGTAGCCGAAGAAATGCAGTTCGCCGGTTTCCGGGCAGATCTTGGGATGCGCGGTCATCGCATCGGCGAGCTTGCCGTCGAAATCGTAGACGCCGACGGTGTCGAGATCCGTGGTGATTTCGTACGGCAGCGAGGATTCCACGAGCGCGAGCGTGCGTCCCGCGTGATTGACGACGTGGGTATTGGCGACGCTCCACCGGAGATTCCGCGTTCCGTCCGCGTTGTAAAGCGCCGGATCCGGGATGTCGAAGCTCTCGGTGCGCACCCAGCGATTGCGATACCAGGCGGCACGGCCGTTTTCGAGCCGTACGCCGTGCACCATGCCGTCGCCGGTGAACCAATGCGCGCTGTCCTGGCGCGGATTCGGCCCGTTGCGCAGATACCAGCCGCTGAGTTCCGGCGGGAGCGCACCGGTGACCGGGAGGTCGTAGGCGGTGAGTTCGTCGTGGACCGGGGCGTAATGGTCCTTGAGGTGGAAATCTGTGGTGGCCATGGATTCACGCGGCTTTCTGGGCGCGGGCCCGGACGATGCGCGGATAGCGGACGGTGAACGAGATCGGAATCGCGAAGCCGAGCACCTTGATGACGATCAAGCCGATGGTGTTGTGCGGCGCGTAATGCAGCAGGACGGCCTCGGCGATTCCGGCGACCGTGAAACTGGCCGCCCACACCGCGGTGATGACGACGTTGACCCGGCGGAATACCGCGGTAGCGGCGATTTCCGGCGGAACCATGGTCTTCGCGATCCCGAGCGTGAACGGCCGTTTCGCGGCGAGCGACCCCCAGGCGGTCGCCGCCAGCCAAAGATCGGTGAGCGCGCCGACGTAATCCCGCAGCGGCGAGGCGGGATCGCTGAACGACCAGAGCGAAAGCGCCGCGAAGAAAACGACCGCGGAGACCTCGATGAACAGCGTGTCCCAGCCCTTGCCGCGCCGGCGTTCGAGCAGGAGCAGCCCGCCCGCGAGCACCAGCCCGGTCAGCCCGGACCACCGCCAGTCGGCCTGCGTGGACACGACCGCGAAGGCGATCCACGGAAGGAAACTCTTCAGGTAGTTCATCGGTGCCCCTCGCTCACATTCCTGTAGTGACATGTCAAAGCTAGAACGTCCGGAGTGCACATGTCAATAGTGGAAGGTAGGGTGGGCGCATGACCTTGCGACACGCGGTGCTGGGACTGCTCGCCGCCGCCCCTGGAAGCGGCTACGACCTGCTGAAACGCTTCGAAACGGCGATGTCGAGCGTCTGGACGGCCACGCAGAGCCAGCTGTACGGGGAACTGGGCAAGCTCGAGAACGCGGACCTGATCAAGGTCTCCGCGGAGGGTCCGCGCGGCCGCAAGGAGTACGCGATCACCGACGCCGGCCGGTCGGAATTGCGCAAGTGGCTGCTGGAGGAGCGGCCGCCGGCGGCGCGGCGGAACGAGATGCTGCTGCGGGTGTACTTCCTCGGCGAGGTCACGCCGGAGGAGGCCCGCGGATTCCTGCGCAGGCACGGCGCTTTCGCCGAGGGGCTGGTCGACGAACTGGCGGCGATCGACGCGTCAGTGGACTGGGACGACAGCGATCCGTCGCTGTACGGCCGCCTCGCGCTGGAATGGGGCAAGCGGTACGCGGCGATGGAACGCGATTGGGCGGACTGGGCGGCGGAGACGATCCGCGCGGCCCGCGGCTGATCATGACGGACCACCCAGCCGGCCACTGCGGCGACGAGGCCGTTTTCGCGCGCGATCTTCGGGACGAGGGCGGGCCGGAAGCCGAGTTCAACCCCGGTATCGCGGCCCGGTTTCCGCGGAAGAACGCGGCCGCGGGAGCTCTTGTGCGCGACGAGCACGGCCGGATCCTGTTCGTCTGCCCGACCTACAAGCCGTTCCTGGAGATTCCGGGCGGCTTGGTCGAGGACGACGAATCACCGCTGGCGGCGTGCCGTCGCGAGGTCCGCGAAGAACTCGGCATCGACGCGCCGGTCGGTCGCCTTCTCGTCGTCGATTGGCTGCCCACGCACGGCGTCTGGCGGGACAGCCTGCAGTTCATCTTCGACGGCGGCGTCCTGAGCCGCGAGCAGATCGGCGCCATCCGGCTGGCCGCGGACGAAGTGAGCCGGTTCGAGTTCCTTGGCCTCGAAGCCGCGCGATCGCGATTGCGGCCCTCGAAGGCTCGCCGGGTTGCTCTGGCGCACCAAGCGTTTCTGGACGGGGAGACGGTCTACGGCGAGTTCGGCCGGAGGCTCGGGTAGCCCCTCGCCTCCGGCCGTGCCGGTCATCCGTCAGAAGACCGCTTCCAGATGTTGATGTCTTCTTCGGTGGCGTGCTGGTCGATCTCGGCCAGTTCCTCCGCGGTGAACGAAAGGTTGTCCAGCGCGGCGACGTTGTCCTCCAACTGCTGCACACTGCTGGCGCCGATCACCAGCGACGTCATCCGCGGATCCCGCAGCGCCCACGCCAGCGCGAGCTGCGCCAGGGTCTGCCCCCGCCGCGCCGCGATCTCGCCCAGCGCCCGGATCTTGCCGAGCTTCTCCTCGGTGATCGTGTCCGGGTTCAGCGATTTCCCTTGCGCCGCGCGAGAATCCGCGGGCACCCCGGACAGGTACTTGTCCGTCAGCAATCCCTGCGCCAGCGGGGAAAACGCGATGCACCCGGCCCCGGCCTGCTCCAGCGTCCCGAGCAGATCGTCCGTCTCGGTCCAGCGGTTGAACATCGAGTACGACGGCTGGTGGATCAGCAGCGGCGTGCCCAGTTCCCGCAGCAGCTGCGCGGCTTCCGCGGTCCGCGCGGAGTTGTAGGACGAGATCCCGACGTACAGCGCCTTGCCGGACCGGACCGCGCGGTCGAGCGCGCCGACGGTCTCCTCCAGCGGCGTCTCCGGGTCGAACCGGTGCGAGTAGAAGATGTCGACGTAGTCCAGTCCCATCCGCCCGAGCGACTGGTCGAGGCTGGCCAGCAGGTACTTCCGCGAACCCCATTCGCCGTACGGCCCGGGCCACATGTCGTAGCCCGCCTTCGTGGAGATGACCAGCTCGTCGCGGTAGGGCTTCAGGTCGCTCGCCAGCAGCCGGCCGAAGTTCTCCTCGGCGCTGCCGTACGGCGGGCCGTAGTTGTTGGCCAGGTCGAAATGCGTGATGCCGAGGTCGAAGGCGCGCCGGACGATGTCGCGCTGGACGGTGAGCGGGCGGTCGTTCCCGAAGTTGTGCCACAGCCCGAGCGAGATCGCGGGCAGCTTCAGGCCGCTGCGCCCGCAGCGGCGGTAGGGCATCGAGTCGTAACGGGCGTCAGCGGCAGCGTAAGTCACGCCGCGATGCTAGCCGCGAGGCGCTGCCGGGGCCCGCGCACGGTGGGCGACCTCCAGCTCGGCGGGCAAAAGGCGGTTTTGCGCGCGACATCCCATTTGACTACGTACTATGCGGGCTGTGGCGCCCGTCACGGGCCGGGCAAGCCGCCAGCGAACGAGGGAGGAACTCGCCATGGCCGGCTACAAGGTCATCACCAGTGCCTTGCGCACCGAAGCGAAGAAGTGGGATCCGCACGCGGAAAAGATCGCCGGTGTGCACACGGCGGTTTCCGGCATGACGCTCGACACCTCGGCCTTCTGGATCGGCGACGGCGTGAACTACTTGCTGACGGCCGAGGTCGCGGCGATCGACAAATCCGCCTACGACCAGCTCCAGCAGTTCATGGAGCAGAAACTCTCCACGGCGGGCGCGACCATGAGCCACATCGGCGACGTGCTGGTCAAGGCGGCCACGACCTACGCCCAGAACGAAAAGATCGTCGAACTCGAGCTCGGCGACTGGTCGAAGAAGATTCCGGAGGGCGAGTCGTGAGCGAGGACGCGGACAGCACCACCGCCGAATTCAACAAACTGATCGACCAGCTGGTCCAGTGGGTCGACGACATGATCGACGGGTTCCGGCGGTTCGTCGAGAAATGGGCGGATTCCCAGTGGCGGTACGTCCTCGGCCCGGCCGTCATCGCCTTCGACCGGGGAATGAAGGAGCTCAACGAGAAGATCACGAAGATCGCCCAGGACGTCCAGACGATCCTGGACCATTCGACCCCGATCGTCTCGGTCATCGTCCAGGGGTTCTCCTGGCTGGAGAACGCCCAGAAGCCCGCGTCCGAGCTCCAGGGCATCGTCAAAGAACACCCGGACCCGAACTTCGAGTACTGGGAAGGCGCGGCCCGGAACACCTACGACCACGCCGTGGACGCGCAGCACGCCGCGCTGGGCGCGATCAAGACCAAAGCGGACAACATCAGCAGCTGGCTGCTCGACATCGCCAAGGCGAACATCATGTTCGTGAAGGAACTCGGCGACGCCTTCGCCGCGATAGCGGGCGAGTTCGTCGCCCTGCTGGTCGCCGCGGGGAGCATCATCGGCGCGCTGAAAGCCATCGATGAAGGCGGCGAGCTCGTCGAGAAGCTCGTCACCACCGCGGGGGAACGGCTCACCAAGGTGGTGGAGATGTACAGCGAGGCGGTCGGGCGCACGCGCGACGCCACCAGCATCCAGTACGACGGCTCGGAATTTCCGTACGGCAAGTGGCCGAGCATCGCGGGCTAGTCTCCGGAAGGGAACGACAATGACCGACCCGGTCGCCTTGGCGAACACGCTCGACGCGGGACTGGCAGCACTTCGGCACATCGGCGCGCGGCTCGATCGGGCCCCGGCGCCGCAGCCGCTCCCGACCGTCGCCGAACCTGTGCTGGTCGGCACCGGAAAGGCACGCGGTTTCCGTGCGTCCGACCGGACCGGCGTCCTCACGATCACCCTGGACGAGGACCTCAAGCTGGTCGACGCGAGCGTCCTGGACCACTGGAAAACCCAGGTGGAGCCGGCTCTCCTCGGGCAGGCGCTGACGGAGGCATACCTGGCCGCGCTGGATTCGGCGGTGCAGGAAAGGTCCGCGCGCTTGGCTCCGGAACGGCCGCCTGCCGCGGCTCCGGCCGGCGCCGCGGGCGGGCCCGCGGCTATCCCGACCCTCGACGAAGTCGTCGCGGCGGCCCGGGCCAGCCGGGAGCGCAACGAGAACGAACGGCTCCGGCAGCAGCGGGAGCGCGGCCCGGCCGCGGAGCCGGAACCGCCGCGCGAGGTGAGCGGGGACTTCGGCTATCTGAGCCTCCGCTTCCAGGCCGGCGCGATGATCTCGGCGAGCCCGAACGTCGACGCGCTGGCCAACGCGCGCACGGATTACCTCCGCGACGACATCGAAGCCGCGTTCGGCAACGCGGGGCTGAAATCGCCGCACGCTGTCTCGGAATCGGGCAATGTCCGCCCGGACAAGTCCGCCGGTCGCGAGCACGACGACGAAGAGGACGCGTGGCAAGGGTTCCATGGCAACGCTTAGACGGCTCGCGCCCGGGCTGGCGCTCGTCGTGCTGGCAGCGGGATGCGGCGGCGATCCGGCGGAGACGTTCGCGAAAACGAACGCCTGCGAGTTGCTGGCGACCGCCGCGCGGGGCACGCCGATCGACCCGCGGCACAGCGAGTACAAGCTGGCGGACTCCGGGGCGTCGGGAGGCGTCGGCGGCTGCCGCACCGAGTGGAACCCGCCGTCCGGCAAGCTGACCGGCGGCGACCTGGCCGCGACGCTGGAGCTGGGCGAGGCGGAGGACTGGAGCGGGCACAGCGAAGCGAGCACCCAGGGCGGGCACGAAGTCCGGAAGGACACCACGAAAGCCGGCGGCGGATGCCGGTACCAGGTCCAGATCCCGGACACGGATTCGGCGGTGCGCATCTGGTACCTCGACCGGTCCGTGAGCAACGAAGGGTCCTGCCCGGTGGCGAAGCGGTTGGTGGACCAGGCCATTCCCGGCCTGCCGTAACGCGGGTCCGCGGGCTCGGCAGACATCGGAGGAATACCGGGTTCGCTGTGCGCTGGCGGTCTTGCGGGCGCGCTTAGGTCCGATGTCTGGTCGCCGGGACGCCTTCGGTGGCGACCGCCCAGTACAGTGCGGGTGAGCGATCGCTTAGGAGGCCACGTGGGCACCGGGTTTTTCTCGTCCGTCGACGACGTGTCGGCGCAGCTGGCCGAGGCCGGGTACCTCGCGTCGACCGCGGTCGCGACCACGGTGTTCCTCGCCGACCGGCTGGGGAAGCCGCTGCTGGTCGAGGGTCCGGCCGGGGTCGGCAAGACCGCGCTGGCGACGGCGGTCGCCGAGGTCACCGGCTCGCGGCTGGTGCGGTTGCAGTGCTACGAGGGCATCGACGAGGCCCGCGCGCTGTACGAGTGGAACCACGCGAAGCAACTGCTGCGGATCACCGCGGGCCGCGACGAGACGTGGGACGAGGCGCGCACCGACATTTTCGGCGAGGAATTCCTGCTGCGCCGCCCGCTGCTCACCGCGATCTCCGGCACCGAGCCGACCGTGCTGCTGATCGACGAGACGGACAAGGCCGACGTCGAGATCGAGGGCCTGCTGCTGGAGGTGCTCGGCGATTTCCAGGTGACCGTGCCCGAACTCGGCACGATCACCGCGACGCAGCAGCCGTTCGTGGTGCTGACGTCGAACGCGACGCGCGAGCTGTCCGAGGCGCTGCGGCGGCGGTGCCTGTTCCTGCACATCGATTTCCCGGACGAGGACCTGGAACGCGAGATCGTCCGGCTGAAGGTGCCCGGCATCGAGGCCGCGCTCGCGGATTCGGTGGTGCGGGTGATCGCCGCGCTTCGGGCGATGGACCTGCGGAAGCTGCCGTCGGTGGCGGAGACCGTCGACTGGGCGCGCACGCTGCTGGAGCTCGGCGCGGGCGCGCTCGACGAACGCGTGGTGCGCGAAAGCCTCGGCGTCGTGCTGAAGCACCAGGACGACATCGCGAAGGCCGGGGCCGGGCTGCGTCTCGACCAGGTGCTGGACGCGTCGTGACCGCCGCGCCGGGCCTGACCGGACGGCTCGCCGAGTTCGTGCGGGCCTTGCGGGCGCAAGGCATCCCGGCCGGACCCGGCGAGACGGCCGACGCGGCGGCCGCGCTGGAAGTGCTCGGCCTCGACGACCGCGAACTGGTCCGCGAAGGACTCGCCGCCGCGCTGGTCCGCCGAGGCGGGCAGCGCACGGTGTTCGACGCCGCGTTCGACCTGTACTTCCCGGCTGGCGTCGGCGCTCCCGAGCTGGCGCGCGAAAACCCGCCGCAGGACCGGGAGGAACTGCGGGAAGCACTCGCCGCCGCCCTGGCCGAAGGCGACGACCAGGCGTTGGACCAGCTCGCCGGACTCGCCGTGGACCTGCTGGGCCAGTACGGCGTCGGAACCGGCCCCGGCGGCGGATATTCCGCGCACCAGACGCTGGACCGCCTGCAACCGCAGACGCTCATCGCACAGGTGCTGGCCGCCATGCGGGCCGCGGGTGCCGCGGACGAGTTCACCGACCGGCTCACCCGCGACGAGATCCGCCGCCGCGTCGAAGGTTTCCGCGGCCGGGTGCGGACCGAAGCGCGCCGCCGAGCCGCCGAACTCCGGGGCCGCGAACGGATCGCCAAACACGCGATCGCCCCCGCCGCCGACCGCGTCGACTTCCTCCTCGCCAGCCGTACGCAATTGGCCGAGCTGCGGCGCACGATCCAGCCGCTGTCCCGAAAACTCGCCACCAGGCTTGCCGCACGCCGCAAACGCACCACCCGCGGCCAGATCGACTTGCGCCGAACGCTGCGTCGTTCACTCTCCACTGGCGGCGTGCCCTTGCGTCCAGCCTACCGGCACCGCCGCCCCGGCCGCCCGGAAATCATCCTCCTGTGCGACCTTTCCGGTTCGGTGGCGGGTTTCGCGAACTTCACGATGCTGCTGGTGCAGGCTTTGCGGGACCAGTTCAGCAAAATCCGCGTTTTCGGCTTCGTCGACAGCACCGACGAGGTCACGCACCTCGTAGACACCGGCGCTGCCGATCCCGAACAGCTGGGCGCCCGAATGCTCAGCGAAGCAGCGGTCGTCCGCTGGGACGGCCACAGCGATTACGGCCGTGCGCTGGGACAATTTACTGCGCACTGGCTCGACGCAGTCGGCCCGCGGACGTCGGTCATCATCCTGGGCGACGCCCGAACGAACGGCGGCGACCCGAACCTCGAAGCCGTCCGCGCGATCCGCTCCCGCGCCCGGCACGTCCACTGGCTGAACCCCGAACGCCGATCCCTATGGGGGACAGGCGATTCCGCCGCACCGGACTACGCGGAGCTGGTGGAAATGCACGAATGCCGGAACGCTCAGCAGCTCGGCGTGCTCGTCACGCGCCTTCTGCCGACCTGAGCCAACTGTCAACTTCCTTGCGCAGCAACACTTTAGTCTCCTCCGGCGCGAACGACGCCTCGACGGCGTTGCCGGCCAGCTGAGCCAAGGTCGCGTCGTCGTACCCGAAAACTTCCCTCGCACGAGTGAATTCGTCGGTGATCGTGGTACCCGTGACGTCCGGGACATCCGTGTTGAGCGTGACCCGGAGTCCCGCCTCGATCAGCCGGGGGAGCGGGTGCTCCGGAAGCGTCGGCACCAACCCGAGCGCGACGTTCGACGATGGACACACCTCGAGCGCGATCCCCTTTTCCGCTACCTGAGCGGCCAGTTCCGCATCCTCGACAATGCGAATCCCGTGCCCAATACGCTCCGCGCCACCGATTTCGATCGCCTCGCGGACGCTGGCCGGCCCAGCGTCCTCGCCGGCGTGGTGGACGAGATGCACGCCCGCCTCCCGCGCCCCGGCGAACACCTCCCGAAACGGCGCGAGCGAGTGCCTTTCCTCTCCGGCCATCCCGATCGCGATGACCTCTTCATGCCGCCTGGCCAGCTCCAGCGTCTTCACCGCCCGCTCGACCGACCGCCGTCGTGAATGGTCGAGGATCAACCGCCATTGCAGCCCATGCTCTTCGCCGCCTTCTTTCAGTCCGTTAAGGACCGCGTCGAGCGGCAGCTCAAGATCCCCGATCCGTTCCCCGTGCGAAGCGGCCGTGAACGTGACCTCGACGTACCGAGTCCCCTGAGCGGCTTCGTCCGCGCAGAACTCGCGCGCGATCCGCTCGAAGTCCGCGGCCTCGCGCAAACACGACCGAGTGAGACTGTTGCGATCGGCAAACGCCCGAAACCCGCTGAACGCGGCCGGTTTGTCCGGCACCCGGACTCCGTGGGCGTCCGCGAGCTCCGCGAGCGTGCCAGGGCGGACGGTGCTCTCGAGGTGGACGTGAAGATGCACCTTGGGAAGGGCCGAAAGATCGCGCACGCGTCGGATGATGCCTGCCCGGGTGTGTCCTGTCATCCAAGTTTCGCCGGGAACTGGAGACGGCTGGACGGCGTTGGGGGAGTGACGGAGATTTCCGCAGGGGAAGGCTGTGTGCGATGGCTCTGATGAAGAAACTCACCATGCTGGCCGGTGCCGCGGGCGCGGTGTCGTACGTGCGGAAGAACCCGCAGAAGGTCAACGAAGCCGTGGGGAAGGCGGCGCGTTTCGTGGACGAGAGGACCCACGGGCGATATCACTCGCAGATCGCGGGAGCCGTCCGGAAGGTTTCGGACACTACCCGCCCTCGGACGGCTGAGTGAGTTTTGCCCTGGCTCCCGGGGTGAGTGAGTCTTGGCGTGGCTTGGGGTTTGGCTGCGTGAGGTTTGACCCGACCCCGGCAGTGGGCTGGGTGAGTTTTGACCCAACCCCTGAGGCTGGCTGAGCGAGGTTGACTTAACCCCGGGGGCGGGCTGAGCGAGGTTGACTTAACCCGAGGGCGGGCTGGGTGAGTTTTGCTTAACCCGTTGGCTGAGCGAGTTTTGATCTCAACCTCGGAGGCTGGCTGAGCGAGTTGTGATCCGGCCGCGGAGGTCGGCTGGGGCGTGAGCGGGTTGAGCGCGCCCGGCTCGCGGGCTGGAGCGTGCTGCGCTGAGCGCGGGTAGGACCGCGGTCCGCGGACTCGGGGTTCGCCTGCGGAGCGCGCTGTGCTCAGCGGGCGGTAGTTCGGCTCGTGCTGGCTGATCGCCGTCCGGTGGCGTCGGGACCGCGCGGTTTCGACGCCACCGAGGGCTCGATCGGTCTTCCTGGCTCATCGTGCCTTGATCGCCGTCGGCACTGCCTGCCCGACTCTCGGCTTCGGGAACCCTGCCCAGCCAATCTGTCGAGCCGTCCTGTCGTGCTGTTCGCGCTGTCGCGCCGTCGTGCTGTTCGCTGACTCTGGCCGGTCGTGCTGTGCAGGCTGGCTTGCGGTTCTGCCGAGTCTCGCCGGTCCTTTCCGTCCTGCCCAGCCCGTCGCTCTGCCGCGAATCCGGCTGTCGGCACTGACCAAAGCAGGACCGCTCCGCGAGGTCTTCAACTGCCGTGCGCAACCAGCCCGGCCATCGTCCGCGCTCGCCGACTCCAGCCTCGGCTCGGCCAGCCCTCATTCCTCCTCGGCCAGCACCGCGAGCACACCCTCCCCGTACTTGGCCAGCTTGCTCTCGCCGACCCCGCTCACCGTGCCCAGCGTGTCGAGCGTCGTCGGCATCGTCGCGGCGATCTGTCGCAGCGTCGCATCGTGGAAGATCACGTACGCCGGGACACCCTGTTCCTTCGCCGTGGCCCCGCGCCAGGCACGCAGGCGCTCGAACACCGGTGCCGCCTCCGCGGGCATGTCGATCGGAGCCGCTGGCGTGCGGCGGGACGTTCGCGGGGCGCGCGCCGGGCGTTCCGGTTCGCGGCGCAGCTGAACTTCGAGAGAGCCGTTCAGCACCGCGGTCGAGCCTTCGGTCAGCACCAGCGACCCGTAATCTCCTTCGACCGCAAGCAGGTTGCGCGCCAGCAGTTGCCGCACCACCGCGCGCCATTCCTGTTCGCGGAGTTCGGTGCCGATGCCGAAGACCTTCAGCGTGTCATGTTGGAACTGGGTGACCTTCGGCGTCGACTTGCCCAGCAGGATGTCGATGATCTGGCCGGCACCGAATTTCTGTCGCCGTTCGTTGCGCAGACGGACCACTGTGGACAGCAGTTTCTGCGCGGGAATGGTGCCGTCCCAGCGTTCCGGCGGGGCAAGGCAGGTGTCGCAGTTCCCGCACGGCTGACCGGATTGCCCGAAGTACGCGAGGATCTGCGTGCGCCGGCATTCGACCGTCTCGCACAGCGCCAGCATCGCGTTCAGGTGCTGGGCTTGCAGGCGACGATGCATCTCGTCGCCCTCGGACTTGTCGATCAGCCTGCGTTGCTGCATCACGTCTTGCAGCCCGTACGCGAGCCAGGCGGTCGACGGCTGCCCGTCGCGGCCCGCGCGGCCGGTTTCCTGGTAGTAGCCTTCCACGGACTTCGGCAGATCCAGGTGGGCCACAAACCGGACGTCCGGTTTGTCGATGCCCATGCCGAACGCGATCGTGGCGACCACGACAAGCCCGTCCTCGCGCAGGAACCTCGCCTGGTTCGCCGCACGGGTCGACTTGTCGAGCCCGGCGTGGTAGGGCAGCGCCGGGATTCCGTTCTGCACCAGGAAATCCGCCGTCTTTTCGACCGACGCTCGGGACAGGCAGTAGACGATCCCGGCATCGCCCGGGTGCTCGGTGCGCAGGAGATCGAGCAACTGCTTCTGCGGCGAGTTCTTCGGCACGATCCGGTACTGGATGTTCGGCCGGTCGAAGCTCGCGACGAAATGCTTCGCACTGTCCAGGCCGAGCCGCTGCGAGATTTCCTTGTGCGTGGCTTCGGTCGCGGTGGCGGTGAGCGCGATCCGGGGCACGTCCGGCCAGCGTTCGTGCAGTGACGACAGCATCAGGTAGTCGGGCCGGAAATCGTGGCCCCACTGGGAGACGCAGTGCGCCTCGTCGATCGCGAACAGTGCGATCTTGCCGCGGTCGAGCAGCCGCACGGTGGATTCGACCGACAGCCGTTCGGGCGCGAGGTAGAGCAGGTCCAGTTCGCCCGCGACAAACGCCTCCTCCACCTCCTGCCGCTGCGCGAAATCCTGGGTGGAGTTGAGGAATCCGGCGCGCACGCCGACGTTGCGCAGCGCGTCGACCTGGTCCTGCATCAGCGCGATGAGCGGCGAGATCACCACGCCGACGCCCGGCCGCACCAGCGACGGGATCTGGTAGCAGAGCGATTTCCCGCCGCCGGTGGGCATGAGCACCAGCGCGTCGCCGCCGGAGATCACGTGCTCGACAATCTCCGCCTGGTCGCCCCGGAACGCGTCGTAGCCGAAGACGCGCTGCAAGGTCTCGAGAGCGGGGGAACGGGTGGCCTGCTCGGCCAGATCGGGGTGCGCCACGCGGCCGATTCTAGGGCGGAAGGCCGTCCGGGCGAGCCTGCCCCGCCGGGTTCGGCGCGAGAGTCCCCGTCGCACCGGCCGTTTTCGGGGTCCGCAATGGCCCCGGTCGCGCAGGGTGAACAGCATGACGACTGGTGACGCCAGGGATGACGGGACCCTTCACGCCGCCCCCGTGACAGACGGTGTCGAGACCGCAGTCCCGGCGCCGTTCGCTTGCGGTCCGGAGGCGCACAATGGGAGCCGTGGCTTTTCCGATCAATGACCTGACCGGGTACTTCTCCGGTGAATGGCAGCTCGTGCGCGAAATCGCCGACGTCGACGGTGCGGCGATGGGCGAGGCGAGCGGCCGCGCGACGTTCACCTCGGAAGACGGCGTGCTCGTCTACCGCGAGTCGGGAGAGCTGCAGCTCGGAGCGCATCGCGGACCGTTTGTCCGGACTCTGCACTATCGGCCGTCCGGCAGCTCGCGCGCCGCGGTCCACTTCGACCATGGCGGGTTCTTCCACGATCTGGACCTGGCGACCGGGGAGTGGACGGCCGATCATCCGTGCGCCGCCGATTGGTATCGAGGGGCGTACCGCGTGCTCGACGATCGCCGGTGGGAGCAGGAATGGGTGGTGACCGGACCGGCCAAGGACCACGTGATCACCAGCCGATTCACGCGTGCGGACACGTGATCTCCCTGGCGCGGCGCAGGATTCCGCGCTGCTGAACTCAGGATCCGGCGGGTATCGAAGCAACCGTCGCGCGTGGCCTACTTGCGCCGGTTGCGCAGGATCACCAGCAGAACCGTGATCGCCGAAATCGCGCAGGCCGCGGTGATCACCATGCCCGCCCAGGCCGGAATCGCGACACCGGCGATGTTGTCGAAGCCGGGCAGGGCGCGGGGCGCGGTGATCGCCACAAGGCCCTCCGTTCGCGTCGTCGGCGTGCAGATCGCTTTCGTGCGGCATTTTACCTGACGTCGGCCGCCCTCGTCAGGTCCGAAGTGGACAGTCGTGGTCACCGCTGGTAGTCAACGGATTTCCCGGGTTGAGGCGCTTCGATCCGGGGCGAAGGGACCCCTCGTGCCGCTCGAGTCACAGTGCTGGGCACGAGCGGATCTTCGAGGCATGATCGAGGCAAGCGCACGACGACGGAAGAGGAGCGCGAGATGAATGTGGCCGATCTGCTCGTGGACGGATTCGGCCGGGTGCGGGAAGTGGTGCACCAGGCAGTCGACGGGCTGACCGCGGAGCAACTGGCGGCGCGACCCGGCCCGGAGGCCAACTCGATCGGCTGGCTGGTCTGGCATTTGGCGAGGGTGCAGGACGACCATGTCGCGGACGTCGCGGGCACCGACCAGTTCTGGACGGCACAGGACTGGCGCGAGAAATTCGGCCTGCCGTTCCCGGCCGGCGACATCGGCTACGGGCACAGCAGCGACGACGTGGCCAAGGTGCGGCCGGAGTCGCCGGATTTGCTCACCGGCTACTACGACGCCGTGCACGAGCACACGGTGTCCTGGGTGACCAGCCTCAACGGGGCGGCGCTGGACCGCGTGGTCGACGAAGGCTGGAACCCGCCGGTCACGCTTGGCGTTCGGCTGGTCAGCGTGCTGTCCGACGACCTCCAGCACGCCGGACAGGCCGCCTACGTGAGGGGGTTGCTGCTGGGATGACCCGAACCGGAGCGGTTGACGCGCCACGTGAGTGACCGGTCCTCATTGCGCGGCGGGCTAAGAGGAGGGGCGGTGATGCGTGTTGGTTAGCACGCGGTGCGGGCGAGTGAGGAGAGTCGGTTGCTGGCCAACGCGCACTGAGGATGCGTGGCGAGGGGGGGATTGGTTGCTGAGTCAGGTGCGGTGTGAGCGGTCGAGGGCGGAATTGGTGGTGGGGAGAGGGCGGTGAGGGTATGCGGTGAAACTTAGGTTGCTGGGCTAGCACGCGGTGAGGGCCGTGCGGTGAAGCTGGGATTGGTCGCTGAGGCGGGTGCAGGGAGAGTGCACACCGAGAGCGGAATCGGTGACGGGGGAGAGGACGGTGAGGGCGTGCGATGAGAGTTGGGTTGCTGGCCAACCCGCAGTGAGTGCGCGCGGCGAAGGCGGGACCGGTAGCTGAAGCGGGCGTCGTGAGAGTGCGCGGCGAGTGCTGAGTTGGTGGCCGAAGCGGGCGCAGCCTTGCTGGCGCAGTCCGTGTAGAGCGGGGCACGATTCCGCGTAGAACTGCGCGGCCGCAGCTTCGCGCGAAGTGAACCCTCGCCGCCGCAGCCGCTCAGCCTCCGAGAGATCTCAGTTGCCGAGCGGTCTCACTCGAACCCGGTGCCCCGGTGGTCCGGGAGTCGTCGCGGGCCGGGGCCGTCTTGGCCCAGGCGGTCTTCCGGATTGGCCAGGCGGCATTTGGCCAGGGACATGCAGCCGCAGCCGATGCAGTCGTTCAGCTGGTCGCGGAGTTGTTCCAGCTGGCGGATGCGCTGGTCGAGGTCGGAGCGCCAGCAGGACGAGATGCGGGACCAGTCGGCGCGGGTCGGGGTGCGGTCGTCCGGGAGGAGGGCCAGCACGTCGCGGATCTGCGCGAGCGGCATGCCCACCCGCTGCGACATGCGGATGAACGTGACCCGCCGCAGGGTGTCGCGGCGGTAGCGGCGCTGGTTGCCCGCGGTGCGCCTGCTGCGGATCAGGTTCTCGTCCTCGTAGAACCGGAGGGCCGACGCGGGTACGCCGCTGCGGTGGGAGAGTTCGCCCACGGTCAGTTCGGGCAGCTCCGTTTTAGCCATGCGCTCAGCATAGCTTGACTTAAAGAGAGCTTGAAGTTCGAGACTCCTTTCCGGAGGCGGGAAACCTGTCCTGCCCCGGGAAAAGGAGAAAAACGTGTCCGAAGCTCCGGTCCGGCTCGCTGTGCTCGTCGGCAGCGCCAGGGAAGGGCGGTTCGCCCCCACGGTCGTGCGCTGGTTCTCCCGTCAGGCCGACCGGCACGGCGGGTTCGCGGTCGACGTCCTGGACGTCGCCGAGATCTCGCTGCCGCTCGCGATGAACGGCGAGGGAGCCGCGCCCGTCGCTGCCCGGCTGGACGCGGCGGACGCGTTCGTCGTGATCACGCCGGAGTACAACCACAGCTACCCGGCCGCGCTCAAGAACGTCCTCGACTGGTTCCGCGGCGAATGGCACGCGAAGCCGGTCGCTTTCGTGTCCTACGGCGGGATTTCCGGCGGACTGCGCGCGGTCGAACACCTCCGTCCGGTCTTCGCCGAACTGCACGCGGTCACCATCCGCGAAACCGTGAGCTTCCACGGGGTGCACGGCCGGTTCGGGGAGGACGGCGAACCGGTCGACCCTGCCGCCGAGACCGCGGCGAAGACGTTGCTCGACCAGCTCGAATGGTGGGCCCGCGCATTGCAGGACGCCCGATCGGTGCGGGCTTACCCGGCGTAGCTGCCACGGGCGGCGCGGATCGGCGTGGGGGAAGCGCCGGAGGTGGGCTAATGGTGCGGCTGCCCTGGGCGACGCGGTTACCGTCCGGACCGGGGAACGGAGGCGACCGGAGCGTGTTCCGGTCCGGCGCCATCCGGCGGGGCAGCGAGTCCGGCCGGCGCCATCCGGCGGGGCAGCGAGTCCAGCCCGGCGCCATCCGGCGGGGCAGCGAGTCCGGTGCGGTGCCGCAAACCCCACGCGGGCAAGCGGCACCGCGCCGGACAAGCGTTCAGCCAGCGTAACTGTCCACACCAGACCGTCGCGCGAAAGCAGGTGCGTGTTCCGGCCGCAACCCAACACCCCCAAGGTAAGCAGTCACCCCGGAAAGCACCGGAAACCGTTGCACCACCCGCATCGGCGTGGGCAAACGATCCAGCGTCCCCGCGAGTGCCGGGCGCAGCAGCATCTCGTGTTCGCCCCGCTGGCTCGACTGCACCGCGACCGTCGGCAGCAATCGGCGGCGGCGTACGGCGGCTAGGCGGGACACCGGAACCTCCCCGCGGCGCAACGGTTCCGCGAGGAGCCGGGCGGTGGCGACAGCGTCTTGCACGGCGAGGTTCACCCCGACGCCACCCACTGGCGACATCGGGTGTGCCGCGTCCCCGATGCACAACGCGCCGGGGGCGTGCCAGCGCGGAAGGAGGCCCATAGTCACTTCGAGCAGTTTCACGTCGTCCCACGAGCGGATGGCGGACACCTGTGAAGGCGTCCAGCCGAAAAGCTCTGCCAACCGTGCGCGGAAGTCTTCGACGGGGCCGGAACGCAGGCGGGCGTCTTGGCCTCGGGGGATGAGGTACGAGGTTTGGTAGTAATCCCCGCGATCCATGGTCACTGAGGCGTATCCGGGGCCGAACCGGGCGAACACCCCCTGTTCGCCCGGTCCGGCTTTCGGCACTCGCACCTGCCAGACGTCCATCGGGACGTCCGATTCCCGCAGGGCGAGGCCGAGTTCGCGGCGCACGGTCGACCAGCGTCCGTCGCAGCCGACGGTCAGCGGGGCGGCAAGCTCGTGCACACCGGTGTCGTCGCGGTAGTCGACGCCGGTCACGCGGCCGGCCTCGCGGCGGAGCGACACCACGGAAGCGCCCATGCGCAGGGAGAATTTCGGTTCTGCCGCACCGGCTTCGGCCAGCAGGCCCAGGAATTCGGCTTGCGGGACCATCGCGATGTGCTTGTGCGGGCCGCGCAGTCTGCTGAAGTCGGCGGCGATCACCGTTTCCTCGCCGATCTCCATTTTCATCCGCTCCAGGACCGAACGGGACAGTGCGGCGAACTGGGCGCCGAGGCCCAGTTCGTCCAGCAGGCGCAGCGTCGACGGGTGCACAGTGTCGCCGCGGAAGTCCCGCAGGAAGTCGCGGTGCTTTTCCAGCACCACCACCTCGACCCCGGCCCGTGCCAGCAGCAGGCCCAGCATCACGCCTGCCGGACCGCCGCCGGCGACCACGCATCCGGTCCGTTCCATCGGGACCTCCAATCTTAGAGACTCTCTAAGTTTAGAGTAACGCTAAGATTCCTGCCATGACCGGGTTGCGGGAAGAGAAGAAGCGGCGGACCCGCCAGGCGCTGATCGAGGCGGCGCTCACGCTGTTCGACGAGCAGGGCTACGACGGCACGACCGTCGCCGAGATCTCCGCGCGGGCGAAGGTGTCCCCGGCGACGTACTTCAACTACTTCGCCACCAAAGAGGACGTCGTCTTCGCTGACCAGCATCTTTACGACGAGGTGGTCGACGAGGTCTTCGCGGCGGCGGAGCCGGGAGCGCCGGTGGCGGAGATGGTGACCAAGACCGTCTACGCGCTGGCGACGGCGGACGCGTGGAGTTTTCCGCTGGACCATCCGCTCACTGAGGTGCGCACTCGGCTGCTGGCCGGGGTCCCTGCGCTGCGCGCGGGATATCTGCTGCGCAACGCAGCGGTGGGCGACAGGTGGGCGGAGAAGCTCTACGAGACGTGTGCGCCGCGACTGGATCGGGTCGAGGCTGCGGCGTTGACCGGTGCGGTGCTGGGCGCGTTGGAGGCGGCGTTGCGGCAGGTGCCTGCGGGGGAGAGCGCGACGGAAGCCGTGCTGGGGATCGTCGAGCGGGTCGTGCGCGGGTTCGTGCCGAAAGGCTAATTGCAGTACAGGGATTCGAGTTTGGTGTCCGACGCGACCACGGTGATCCCCTTGCTGACCGGCTGCCCGGAGGCCGCCAGCGACGCGGACACGGTGCAGACCACCTGCTGCAAGCCGATGGGGTACAGCATTTTCATCGATTCGGAGACGGTCACGGTCACCGGCTGGGCCGAGGTGTCGACCGTGACGTGCCGGCCGGGCGAGAGCGTCGAGTAGAAACCCTCCTGCTCCTCCGTGCGAGTCGGGCCGCCGAACAGTTCCGTCAGGACCGTCGTGGGGGTCGCGTCCCTTGCCCAAGCGCGCTGCACGGGGCTGAGTTGTCCCGCGTAGACGAAGTAGAGCGTGATTTGCGGACGTGGTGCGCCCAGCTGGAATCCGCCGGGGGCGTCGCCGGCGGGAACCACTCCGGTCGGCTGGATGCCGCAACCGGCGAGGGCCAGTACAGAAGCGAAAACAACGAAGAGCCGCCGAAGTTTCATCGCTCCTCCTGCGCGGTGCGGGGCAGCCGGAGCGTGAACCGCGCCCCGTCGCCGGTGTTCGCGGCTTCGATGTCGCCGCCGTGCAGCCGGGCGTTTTCCAGCGCGATCGACAGACCGAGGCCGCTTCCGTCGGAGCGGGCTCGCGAGGTGTCGGCTTTCGCGAAGCGGTCGAACACTTTCGGCAGCACCTCCTCGGGAATTCCCGGGCCGTGGTCGGTGACGGTCAGGAAGACGGTCGTGTCGTCGGTGCTCAGCCGGACCTCGACCGGCGGCGCGCCGTGGTGCAGGGCGTTGCCGACGAGGTTGGCGACGACCAGGTCGAGCCGTCGCGGGTCGGCGGGCACGGTGATGCTCGGCAGGTCGGCGGCCACGGAGTCGGTCCAGCCGCGGGCGGCGAGGCTGTTCGGCACCGCCTCGGCCAGGTCGACCTCTTCGACCCGCAACTCGGCCCGTCCGGCGTCGAAGCGGGAGATCTCGACCAGGTCCTGCACGAGCCGGGTCAGCCGCCGCGTTTCGGCGGACACCAGCCGCGCCGCTACGGCGGTGTCCGAGGGCAGCTGGTCGGCGTCTTCGTCGAGGACGTCGGTGACCACGTTCATCGCCGCCAGCGGCGTGCGCAGCTCGTGCGAGACGTCGGCGACGAACCGGCGCGCGTCGGCCTCCATTTCGCGCAGCGAGCCGACGGTGCGTTCCAGTTCCGCCGCGGTGTGGTTGAACGTCGTGACCAGCTGGGCCAGTTCGTCGGACCCCTTGGCGGGCAGGCGCACGTCGAGCTGCCCGTCGCCGAGTTTGCGGGCCGCGGAGTTCAGCGCGCGCACCGGTCGCAGCACTTGCCGCGCGGCCAGCAGCGCCAGCGCGACCGCGATCGGCAGGGCCAGCGCGGTCATCAGCCACGCGCGCGTCGCCAGCTGCTCGATCGCGGCCTGCTGGGTGGCGAGCGGAACCGTTTTGTAGACCTCGATGCCGGTGTGCTCGCTCTTCCCCGCGCCGTAGCGCAGCAGCGGCATCCCGATGTAGAGCACCGGCCGCCCGCCCTCGACGACCCGCTGGAACTGGATGCTGGTCCCGTCCGCGACCGCGGTGCGCAGCCCGGCGGGCAGTTCCGCCGGATTCAGCCCGACGCGCGAATGCAGCGACCCGAACACTACGGTCGTGACGCCCTTGAGCGAGCTCGCCATGTTGTCGAGCTGGCGCTGGTCGGGCGGCAGGGTCAGCTGCGGCAGGTACGTCCTGACCTCGTCGCGCAGCTGCACCATCGCCGGGTCCTGCACGCCGGCCAGGATCGTGTTGCGCGCGGACACGTAGCTCGCGCCCGCCGCCGCGCCCGCTCCGACCAGCGTCATCGCCGCGAACGCCAGCACCAGCCGCAGGCGCAGCCCGGACACCCACGACCGGAGCCGGTTCACGAGCGGCCGAACCGGTAGCCGAAGCCGCGGACGGTCTGCACGTGGTCCGGCCGCGCCGGGACGTCCTCGATCTTCGCGCGCAGCCGCTGCACGCAGGCGTCGACCAGGCGGGAATCGCCGAGATAGTCGTGGCCCCACACGGACGCGAGCAGCTGGCTGCGGCTGTACACCTGGCCCGGCGTGCGCGAGATCTCCAGCAGCAGCTTGAGTTCGGTCGGCGTGAGCGAAACCTGTTCGCCGTGCTTCCGCACCAGCATCCCGGCCCGGTCGATCACCAGGTCGCCGTGCTGTTCGGGGCCCGCGGCCCCGGGTTCGGCGGCGGTGCGGCGCAGCACCGCGCGGATCCGGGCGTCGAGCACGCGCGGTTCGATCGGCTTCACGACGTAGTCGTCCGCGCCCGCTTCGAGGCCGGCGACGATGTCGAAATCGTCGCTGCGCGCGGTGAGCATGATGATCGGCACCTGGCCGAGCGCGCGGATCCGGCGGCAGGTCTCGAACCCGTCGATGCCGGGCAGCATCAGGTCGAGCACCACCAGGTCGGGCGCGCGTTCGCGCAGCTGCGCCACGCCGTCCTCGCCGGTCGCGGCCGTGTGCACCGTGTGTCCTTGCCTGCGCAGCGCCAGTTCCATGCCCTCGCGGACGGACGCGTCGTCCTCGACCACCAACACCACAGCCACAGGGGCCATTATTCGGAATGCCCGCGGATTCGCGCGAGCCGGGCGGATCTTGTAGCGAAACCATGACACGGCTCTGACGAGATCCCGAAATCCCGCGGCCAGGCTCGAAGGCATGGCAGTGCTGACTCCTGAAACGCCGACGTCCGAAACGCCCCCGCCCGCACCCCGGCACGCGCTCGCCCCGCCGCGGCGTTCGCGGACCGCCGTGCTGGTCGCGGCCGCGATCGGGTTCGCGGGCGCGTTCGTCGTCGCCTACCTGCTGTTCGTGCGGACCGAGGCCGGGCAGCGCGCCGAGGACGGGGTGGTCCGCTTCGCGCAGAACCTTCCGCGGTCCACTGTGGACTGGGCGCGGCCGCTGGCCGGGATCGACGGGGTCGAGGTGTTCGGCGCGGCCGGGATCGTGATCGTGGCGCTCGCGGTGCTGCGCAAGCGATTCGCGCTCGGCGTGACCGCGCTGGTGCTGTACTTGCTGCCGCTGGCGGCCGCGCAGCTGCTCAAGATCTACCTGCTGGACCGGCCGGACGTCGGTTCGGCCGGCGCCCCGCACCACAACAGCTTTCCGAGCGGGCACGTGAGCGCGGCCACCGCCGTGCTGCTGGCACTGGCCGTGGTGCTGCCCGCGCGGTTCCGGACCTGGGTGCTCGCCGTGGGTGCGCCCGGCGTCGCCTGGGTGGCCGCGGCGACCGTCGCGCTCAGCTGGCACCGTCTTTCCGACACCGTGGGCGCCTGCCTGCTGGTGGCCGCGGTGGTGTCGGCGGGCGCGGCGGTCGTCTCGGCGCGGCGTCCGGACGGCAGCCGGATCCCGCCGGTGCTGACGGCGATCGCGCTGCTCGGGCCGGTCGCGGTGGTGCTGGGCGGGTACGCGGTGCTGGCCTCGGCGACGTCGGTTCCGGCCCGGTTCGTGGCGGCGCTGGTGCTGGCCGCGCTGAGTGCGGTGGCGGTGGTGCTGCTGGCCGCCGGACCGCTCCGCCGGGTGAACTTCGACCCGTCCGGGGCGCGGAACCGGCTCAGCGGCGCCGCGGGGTCGTGAGTGCTGATCCCGGTTCTAGCCGCGATCGACGCTCACGAGGGGTTGCGGCGCGGTTTGATCCGCACGGCGGGCAGCGGGGGAGCGGGCAGCCGAGCCGGGCCGCCGGGGTAGGGCTCGATCGCGCCGAACTGGTCGGAGTTCGCCTCCCACGCCTCGCGGTATTCGGCGATCTCGTCGTGGCTGCGGCCGACGAAGTTCCACCACATCAGGATTTCCTCGCCGAACGGCGGCCCGCCGAGCACGATCGCCCGCGCCGGGGAGGCCCCGGGGTTGTGCAGGTCGAGCGCGGACGCGCCGATGCCGAGGTAGCCGAGCTGGGCCCGCTGCAGCGCAGTGCCCGCGAAGGTGACTTCCCCGGTGTCGAGCAGGACACCGTGCTCGAAGGACGGATCCGCGTCGAGGCGCAGCGACGCGCCCGGGTCCAGGACGATTTCCGCGCCCAGCAACGGAGTGAAGGTCTTGACCGGCGAGGTTTGCCCGGCCAGCGTGCCGAGGAAGACGCGCGCGGCGGCCCCGCCGAGGTCGGCGGCGGGCGGGACGTAATGCTGGAAATCTCGGGCGGTGTGCCGGTGCTCGTCCGGCAGCGCGACCCAGAGCTGGACCCCGTGCAGCGTCGTGGTTTCCGGCGTCGACACCTCTTCGTGGCAGATGCCGTGCCCGCCGGTCATCAGGTTCAGCTCGCCGGGCCGGACCATCGCGTGCGAGCCGAGGCTGTCGCGGTGCTCGATCTCGCCGGTGAACAGCCAGCTCACCGTCTGCAGGCCGGTGTGCGGATGCGGGCCGACGGACATGCCGCCGCTGACGGACGTGTCGTCCGGGCCGTAGTGGTCGGCGAAGCACCACGCGCCGATCAGCGACCGCTGTCGTTGCGGCAGGGTGCGGCGGACCGGCATCGCCCGCGGTCCGCCGAGCGGGACGGAGCGGGCGTCGAGGATCTCGACCTTGCCGGGGTCGACGGGGTCGCCGCCGCACGCTAGTTCGGCCGGACCGGTCTCGACGTTGCTCATGCCTGACACGATAACCGGCGGTCAGCGGGCGAGGAGGTTGCGCAGCCAGTCGAGCGCGGTCGGGAGCGCGTTGAGCACCGAGATGTGCCCGTCGCGCGGGCGCAGCCACAGTTCGGCGTCCGGGAGGTTCCGCAGGAGCCATTCGCTGTGGCGGCTCGGGACGATCTGGTCCTCGCCGCCGTGCACCAGCAGCACGGGCACCCGCACGTCGGCGGCGGAGAAACCCCACGGCGCGACGTACGCGAGGTCGTCGTCGGCTTCGGCGGCCACGTCACCAGCGGCCCCGGCGTCCTCGCCCAGCGGACCCCACGTTCCGCGCAGCGCCGCCCAGTCCGCGTCGGTGAAGCTCGTCGGGTCGAATTCCTGCGTTTCTCCGTGCTGCAGCCGGGTTTCGCGGCCCTTGCGGGCGGCCCGCAGCGAGCTGTCGTCGACCATCCCGCCGTACCAGTCGTACTCCTCGGAGTACGGGGCCAGCCCGGCGAGGCACACCGCCGCGGTCACCCGATCCGGCAGCATCGCGGCGCAGGCGAGCGTGTGCGGTCCGCCGCCGGACGCTCCCGCCACCGCGAACCGCGGCAGGTCCAAGGCATCCGCCAATTGCCGGACGTCCTCGGCAGCCGAGCCCACCGTCCGCCCGGCCCGGGGCGTGGACCCGCCGTATCCGGGCCGTGCATAGGAAACGACCCGGAATCCTCGTGCGGCCGCAGCCTCCACCACGGGCGGCAGCAGGCGTCCGGACTGCGGAGTCCCGTGGTGCCACACCAAGGGAAAGCCGTCGCCCTCGCTGTCGTGCACGCGAAGGTCGCGGCCGTCGGGCAGCGGCAGATCAGTCGTCCCCATGCCGAGGACTCTGGCCACCCCGGCGCGCTCGATCGGCGAAATTGTCCCAAGCCTGCCGGACCAGCGCGGGATGCGCGAGAAGGTCCGAGGCGGTCCGGGCCAGCGCCGACGCCGTCGCGAGCAGCACCGTCCGGGCCCGCGGCGACCCGGTCGCCTCGGCGAAGGCGCGGCTGCCGACCGCGCGCCCCGGATCGTGGAGCGCGACGGACGGATGGATCGCCGGCATCCGCACGCTCAGGTCGCCCACCTCGGGCCTGCCGGGAATCGCCGCCGCCCCGGACGGGGACGCGTGGATCCCGCACGCCGCGAGATGCCGGGCGAAATGCCCGGACAGCACCGGATTGTCCTGGAACCGCGCGTGAATCGGGCCGAACCGTTCGACGTTCGCCTTGGTTCCGGTCGCTATAGCGGCGCCTTCGGCGGCGGTGGTCACTTCGGTGACGACGTGCCCGAGCGTTTCGGAGTCCGGCGCACGCAGCCCGAAGCGGGCTTCGGCGAAATCGGGCACCACATCGGTGGATTCCCCGCCGTGCGTCACGATTCCCTGCACCGCCGCGCCCGCGGGCAGCCGGGCCCGGAGCGCGGCGATCGCGGTGAAGACCTGCACCAGCCCGGCGACCGCGTCGGTGCTGTCTTCGGGCGCCGGCCCCGAATTCCCGTGCACGGTCACGCGCAGTTCGGTCCGCGCGGCGAGCGGCGCGGCGGCCCAGGTGTGCACGCCGGGCTGGAAGGTCAGCACCGCGTCGATCCCGTCGCCGGGGCGGTCGGTGACGACGACGGAACCGGATTCCAGCGTCCGGCCGGTGGCGAGCGCTGCCCCGATTACCGCCGCGGCGACGAGGTTGTGCCCGAATTCCCGGAGCCGGTCGGACGGGAGCAGCAAGGCGACGCACGGCCGCCCGGAGCCGTACCGCGCGACGCCGCCGTCGACGGCGAAACCGGCCTCGGCGAGCGGGCCGAGATCCGGCTCCTGCTCGCCGCCCGGTTCGCGGGACCAGGCCCAGAGCCGCTCGGCGAGCAGTTCGATCTCGTGGTCGGTCCGGTCGTGCCGGTCCTCGTCGGGCTCCATGCCGCCCAGGTACCCAGCGGGCAGCGATTCGATCCCCTTCGAAAGTGGGTAATTCGGCCGTTGGCGCGCCCGGGCCGGTGCGCGAGGGTCACTGGCATGACAGCGGGAAGCTACCGGGTGCTGCCGGCCGAGGTGTCGGCGATCGTGAAGAACGTGGAGGGCCTCGGCGCCGCGGCGTTCTCGGCCGTCCGCGACCTCGAGACGCTCGTGATCGACGCCTTGTCGTTCGCGGGCATCGGCAGCGGGGTCGCCGCGGCGAACACCTTGCTGCAGTCGAAACTCGTGTCGTCGCTGGGCGATTTCGTGAAGCTGATCGACCAGGTCAACGGCAAGGTGCAGCACGCGGCGCAGAACTACGCCGACGCCGACACCGCAGTGGCCGAGGGTTATGGCGGCGGCACGGGCGGTGGAGCTGGGGCCGGAGGCGGCGGTGCGGCTGCTGGGGGTGCCGCACCGCAGCAGCTGGACGACCGGGTCGTCGATTCGATCATGCGGTCCGAGGGCGCGACCGGCGAACAGGGCGGCGTGCGCGAGGCGTACGGCTTCCGCGAGAGCATGCACAACGGCTACGACCAGATCATGGCCGCCCGCCGGGAGTACGGCCTCGGCAGTGCCGAAGAACGCGCGGTGGTCGCGCAGCTGATGACCGAGAACGCGCGCCGGGCCGGGGCGATGGAGTTCACCGACGCGGGCACCCAGGCCGCGATCATGTCCGGCGCGCACATGCGCGGCGCGGGCGGCGTCCGGGCGATCCTGAACCACATGGGCGGCGCGGACATCGTGCGGAGCGCGCGCACCCTCGACCCGGCCGCCGTGCAGCAGCTGCAGCGCCTGTCGCCGCAGGAATTCCAGCAGCAGTTCCACGACGCCCGGATCGAATACGACCGCGAGATCTACGGCGACACGACCACCCGCCAGAACGGGCACACGCAGAACTGGTGGGACCGCTACGGAAACGGGCTGACCCAGCGCTACGACCGCGAGCAGCAGGAGTTCCTGCGGCTGTCGCGGTAATCCTCGTCAGTCCAAATCGGACAACCCGGCCGTCAGGTCCTCGACCAGCTTTTTCATCAGCCGGTCGAGGAGCTGGCGGTCTTCCGCTGTCCAGCCGCTGAGCGCGTCGGCGAACCAGCCTTCGATCACCCCGACGTAGCGTTCGGCCGCGGCCTTGCCTTCGGGCGTCAGCTCGATCAGCCGGGCCCGCTGGTCGTCCGGGTCGGCCACGCGCCGTACCAGCCCGCGGCCTTCCAGCCCCTGCACCTGCCGCGTCACGTGCGGGCCGACGACGTTCATCCGGTTCGCGATCTCGCCGACCCGCAGCGGCGCGTCCTCGATGTGCAGGATGCCGAGCACGCTCATCGCCGGCCGCTCCAGCGGGAACCCGGTGGCCTCGACCGCGCGCTCGAAGAGCTTGCCCCGGCGCAGCGTCCCGCTCAGTTCGTTCAGCCGGGGGAGCAGGTCCCGGAGCAGGGAAGGGACGGCGGACATCGCGGGCTCCTTGATTAGATACCTAACTTAGGTATACGGTTGGGTCACCGGGATCGCGCGAGGCGGTTCCGGCCGGTCTCGAAAATGATACCTAAGGTAGGCATCTATCGCCTGCCGGGGACAAGGGGAGAACCATGAGCGGGAGTGTGCTGATCTCGGGGGCGAGCATCGCGGGCCCGGCGCTGGCGTACTGGCTGAACCAGTACGGCTTCGCGGTCACCGTGGCGGAGAAGGCGGCCGCGGTGCGCGGCGGCGGGTACCCGATCGACATGCGCGGCCCGGCCGTCGAGGTGCTGCGGCGGATGGGGCTGGAGGAGAAGGTGCGGGAGCGGCACGTCGCCACCCGGCGGCTCGCGTTCCTCGACGCGGACGGCAGCGTCCTGAACAGCGTCGCGCCGACCGTGATCACCGGGGACGAGTCCGGGTACGACATCGAGCTGGCCCGCGGCGACCTCACCAGCCTGTTGTACGACGCGGTCCGCGACGACGTCGAGTTCCGTTTTTCGGAGTCGATCGCCGAACTGGACGATCGCGGCGACGCCGTCGAGGTCACCTTCGCCAGCGGCCGGAGCCAGACGTTCGACCTGGTCATCGGCGCGGACGGGTTGCACTCGAAGACCCGTGCGCTCGCGTTCGGGCCGGAGGAGCAGTTCCACCGCTACCTCGGCTACTGCTTCGCCGGATTCACCATGCCGAACTACCTCGGCCTGTCCCACGAGGGCGCGTCCTGGGCGGTGGCGGGCCGGTCGGCGTCGCTTTACGCCGCCGGCGACCGCGACAGCGACCAGGTGCACGGATTCCTGGTGTTCACTCACGCCGAGCCGCCCTTCTCCGCGTTCTCCGACCCCGCCGCGCAGCGCGACCTGGTCGCGAGCCGCTTCGAGGGCTGCGGCTGGGAGGTGCCGCGGATGGTCGAGGCGATGCGCTCGGCGGACGATCTGTTCTTCGACGTGGTCAGCCAGATCCACCTGCCGGTCTGGTCGAAGGGCCGCGTCGCGCTGGCCGGGGACGCCGCGCACGCGACGTCGTTCCTGTCCGGGCAGGGATCGAGCCTCGCGATGATCGGCGCGTACCTGCTGGCGTACGAGCTGGCGGACGCTCCGCACGACGTCGCCTTCGCCGCGTACGAGAAGCGCTCGCGGAAGTTCGTGGAGGCCAACCAGGCGCTGGCGACGGGCGGGTCGGCGCTGATGTCGCCGCGGACCGAGGCGGAGGTGGCGGCGCGGAGCGCGGCGTTGCTGGCGCTGGACGGGTTGCCGGGGGCAGAGCACAGCGAGGTGCACAACTTGCTGACGCTGCCGCCGGAGCGTGCGAACGTCTGAGGCGTCGTGAGCGGCGTTGCCGGTTAGAACCGGCATAAACACCCACGACACGCACGCGCTCAGGCCCGCACCGACCGCTGCGCCATGCTCCGCAACTGCCTGCGCCGGCGCGGGCTGAGGCGTCGTGAGCGGCTGTCGCGGTCAGAACCGGGATCAGCACTCACGAGTGCGACGTGCGAGGCTACTGCGGCATTGCGCGGTGACGGAACGGGGCGGGATGAACGCGATTGCGCGCGGCGGCGGGATGCTCGCGGCGATTCTGGTGGTCGTCGGCGGCACCGCCGGGCTCGGGGTGGCGCTCGGGCTCGGCGGGACGGCGATGCTGGCGGGGCTGACCGCATTGTTCTGCTTCATCGCCGCCACCGGCGGCCCGCTGCGGCCGGACCTGTGGTTGCTCGCGGCGTTCGCTCCGGCGGTCGTGCTCGGCGGCGCCGGGCCGCGGTTGCTGGGCGAGGTGTCGCCGGTCGCGTCGATCGCGCTGCTCGTGCTGGTGGTGTTCGCGGCGGCGGTGGTGCCCGCGCTGGGGCCGCGGTACGTGACGGTCGGGCTCGGGCTCGGCATGGCTTCGGTGTTCGGCTACGGCTTCCAGCTGAGCGGTGCGGCCAGCCCGGTGCAGATCGTCTGCGCGCCGGCGCTGGCCGTCGCGGTCGTTTTCGTGCTGCGGCTGCTGATGGGCCTGAGCGATCCGGGCAAGCCGACCCGCACTGCCTTGGCCGACGCGCTCGCGGGGCCGGATCGCGCGAGCGCGGAGCGCGCGGTGCGGCTGTGGGTGACCGATCGGCCGCGCGCGTGGCAGGCGCGGGTTCTCGCTGGTGGCGCGCGGTACCACGGAACCGCTGCGCTGCTGCGGGATCGGCTGCGTGCGTTCGACGAAGAACAAGCGGCGGCTGTTTCCCGGGTGCTCGACGCCGCGGACGAACAGGTCGCGGCGCTGGCGGAAGCCGTGCGGGCGAAGACGGTTTCGGATCCGCCGGAGATCGAACGGGCCGACCCGGACGTCTCGTTGCCCGGCGACACCGCTGCGCTGCTCGACGAAGCCTGGGCCGGGTTGTCCGCGATCCGGGAAGCCGTGCTGAACCGCGACGAGTCCATTGTGGACTTCCCGCGGCATCTGGTCCGCGAGGCCTTGCGGCGCGAGGCGACCGGTGTGTTCTCGTGGCGGTCCGCGCAGTTGCGGCACGCGGTCCGGTGCGCGCTGGGAATGCTGGTCGCCGCGGTGATCGCGACGTTCCGCCCAGGCGACCCGCTCACCGTGTCGTTCCTGATGACGACGTTCGCGCTCATGCAGCCGGAATGGCGGGACACGCTGGCGAAAGCGTGGCAGCGCGCCGCCGGTGCGGTGGCCGGGGCTGTGGTGCTGGCGGTCGCGTTGTGGTTGCTGCCGCCGGGCGCGTTGCTGCCGCTGGGGATCGTCGCGCTGCTCGTCGGGTTCCCGTTCATGCAGGTAAAGCCCATGGTGTTCAACGGCTGCATGGTGCTGATGAGCGTCGGGATGAACGCGACGACGCGGCATCTGGACGCGGTGTCGGTGCTCGGGGAATACCTGCTGCTGGTGGCGTTGGCGGTGGTGATCGGCCTGCTGTTCGGCTTCGCCGCGGTGCCCGGGGTACCGAAACCTTCGGTGGCGCAACGGTTTTCCGACGCCGTCTCCGAGACTGGCGAGCTGCTCGCGGCGGTGGCGGAGCGGTTGCGCGGCGGAGGCGGCCGTCGTGAGGTCGGGCTGCGGTTCCGCGCCGCGGCTCGGACGCATCAGGACCTGCTGAGCCCCGAGCCCGGCAGCCGGGAGCCTGCGTCGGAGCAGCGAGAAGCCTTGGAGGAGGCCGGGCAGGGCTTGCGCGGTCTCGCGGCTTCGGCGGGCGCGCTGCTGCAGCGGGACGGTCAGTCGCCGACGATGGCGTCCTTCGCGGAGGCCGCGGCAGGCGCGCTGGCAGGCAGCGGAGAACTGCCGCCGCGACCTTCGGAGGTCGACGAGGAGGAACGGCTGCTGGCCGACCTCGTCCGGGCTGACCTGCTGCGCGTGCACCGCGGCGCGGAGGTCCTCGCGGGCTGAAAGGCCATCGGATGCTTCCCTGACATCCCTTCACCTTCCGCGTTCGCGGTGTCACCATCCGGACATGAGGAAACTTCCGCTCGCCCGCGTCGCGACGGTGGCCGTGTGCACGGCATTGCTGTTCCCGGTGTCCGCGGCGTACGCCGACCCGCCGCACAACCTGCCGCAGAACGCGAACGGATACGAGCAGTCCTTCTCGCCCGCCTACGACTACGACGGCGACGGTTGCTACGCGACCCCGGCGATCGGCCCGGACGGCGCCCTCGCGCCCGGCCTCAAGACCACCGGCGCGGTCAACGGCAACTGCCACGACAAGTCCGACCTCGACAACTCCCAGACCTACTCGCGCTCGACCTGCAACCACGGCTGGTGCGCGGTCGTCTACGCGAGCTACTTCGAAAAGGACCAGGCCGTCGACGGCAGCGGCCTCGGCGGGCACCGGCACGACTGGGAGCACGTGATCTCGTGGATCGACCAGTCGTCGAACCAGGTCGAGTACGTGACGACCACGCAGCATTCCTCGCAGGTGACGTACCCCCGGTCGAAGGTGAGCTTCGACGGCGCCCACCCGAAGACGGTGTACCACAAGGACGGCCCCGGCACGCACTTCTTCCGCCTCGCCGACGCCCACGACGAGCCGCCGGAGAACCACTACCGCGATTGGCGCTACCCGCCCCTGGTCGGCTGGGACGGGTGGCCCTCGACCGCCCTGCGCGACCGCTTGACGGCCGCGGACTTCGGCGCCGCGACGATCAAGATCAGCGAGGGCCGGTACCAGGACCTGCTGGAGAAGTCGAAGCCGTCCGGCATCCCGTTCGACCCGCGCGGCTGAGCTCGCCGGGACACGTGCCCTGCGCAACACGATTCACCCGAGCACCCCGGCGAAAACCGGGTCATAGTAATCGGCATGCACTCGGACCCCGCGCTCCCGCTGGACGGGATCACCGTCGTTTCCGTCGAACAGGCAGTCGCCGCCCCGCTGGCCACCCGCACTCTGGCCGATCTGGGCGCCCGGGTGATCAAGGTGGAACGAGCGGACGGCGGCGACTTCGCCCGCGAGTACGACCACGTAGTGCACGGCACCGGCGCACACTTCGTCTGGCTCAACCGGGGCAAGGAATCCCTGGCGGTAGACCTGAAAACAGCGGAAGGCCGCGACGCGGTCCGCCGGCTGGTCGCGCGCGCCGACGTCTTCGTCCAGAACTTGGCCCCGGGCGCGGCCGCTCGCCTCGGCTTCGGTGCCGCGGAGCTCCGAGCCGACCGTCCGGAACTGGTCGCCGCAGACCTCTCCGGCTACGGCACGGGCGGTCCGCGGGAACAGCGCAAGGCCTACGACATGCTGGTCCAGGCCGAAGCGGGCCTGATCGGCATCACCGGCACCCCGGACACCCCGGTCAAGACCGGCATCCCGACCTCCGACATCGCCTCCGGAATGTACTGCGCGCAAGCGGTGCTGGCCGCCCTCCTGCGCCGGTGGCGAACCGGGCAGGGCGCGACGGTCGAGGTGTCGATGCTGGAGGCGACCGTCGAGTGGATGGGCTACGCGATGTACAGCCAGATGTACTCCGGACGGCAGCCCGCGCGGATGGGCTTGAGCCACGCCTCGATCGCGCCCTACGACGCGTATCCGACGAAAGACGGGCAGATGCTGATCGGGGTCCAGAACGACAGCGGCTGGCGGACCCTGGTCACCTCGGTCCTCGAAGCTCCGCAACTCGCCGACGACCCGCGATTCACCACGAACGTGCGGCGCGTCGAGCACCGCGCGGAATGCGACGCCGCGGTCGCCGCCGAGACCGCCCGATGGTCCACAGTGGAATTGGACGAGCGGCTCGCGAACGCCGGAATCCCTGCGGCGCAAGTGAAACAGGTCGCCGATGTCGTGGCCGACCCGCAGCTTCGCGCCCGCGACCGCTGGCGCAGGATCGGCACCGAACACGCGACCGTCGACGCGCTGCTGCCGCCGGTGACGTTCGCGGACGTCGAGGCGCGGATGGGCGACGTCCCGGCGTTCGGCGCGCATACCCGTGCGCTGCTTGAAGAAGCCGGGGTCGACGCCGAGGACCTGCTGCGCCGGGGGATCGCCGCCGAGCCGCGTTGACAGTTGTATGGTGCATCTCTAGCATGCGGGGACATGCCGGGAGAAGACCGCGACGGCGATGCCCTGGACGCTATCCACCGCGCGATGATCCTGTTTTCCCGCGGGTCCCGGGTGCGCTCGAACGAACTGTACGAGGGGCTCGGGTTCGTGCAGTACACGATGCTGTCCTCGATCGACCTCGCGGACTGCGCGCACGCGGCGGATCTCGCCCAGGAGTACGGGCTCGACCCGTCGACGGTGAGCCGGCAGCTGGCGGAACTGGAGAGCGGCGGGCTGCTGGTGCGCGGCCCGGATCCGCGGCATTCGCGCAGGCAGCGGTTGGAGCTGACCGAAGCCGGGCATCGCGCGCTGGCGATTACCCGTGCGGCGCAACGGAAACGGCTCGAAGAGCGGCTGCGGGACTGGCCGCGCCGCGACGTCGCCGAGTTCGGGCGGCTGCTGAGCAGGTTCGTCGGGTCCTGACGGTCCACTGTGGACGCTGCTGGCGGCCCGGGTCGTGGTCAGCCGCGGCGGATCGGGCCCAGTTTCGCGGAAAGGTCCTCGGCGAGATCGGCCGGACGAGGCGGTCCGGCGGCGCGGTCGGCGGCCCAGGCGAGCGCGAGCCTGCTCGGTTCCCAGCCGTCCTCGTCGATCCGGACCAGTTTGAACTCCGGCGGCGAGAACATCCGGCCGATGAACGAGGCGGGCGCGTAGGACACGAGGGCGACCAGCCGCCGGTTGAACACCTGCGCGGCCATTTCGAGTTCGCCGCCGCGCCCGCTGACCGCGCGCACGATGTTCCGGACGCCGCGTTTGGCGAGTCTCCTGGTCAGCGCGGCGAGGATGACCGGGTTCGGCCGGGCGAAGTCGATGACCACCTCGCGGTCGCGCAGTTCCTCGATGTGCACGAGATCGCGGCAGGCGAGCGGATCGTCCGCGCGGACCGCGATCGCGCCCTGGTACTCGGCGACGGTCCGGGCGCGCAGCCGCTGATCCTCGACGGCGAGGTGGATCAGCCCGAGTTCCAGGTGCCCCGACACGAGTTTCGCGGTGACCTCGGCGGCGGAACCGGCGACCTCGAACGTCGCGGGCGCGGCCAGCCCGCCGACCGCGGTTTCCAGGTCTTCGAGCAGATCGGACGGCGCGTACGCGGTGGCCCCGACCCGGATCGGCGTGCCGTCCTCGAGAACTCCCGCCGCGATGTCCTTCAAGCCGTCGACCTGGCGCAGGATCGCCCGAGCCGGGCCGAGCAGCGCCTGGCCGAGCGGGGTGAGCCGGACCTCGTGGTAGTGCCGTTCGAAGAGCGGGCCGCCGAGCTCGCGTTCGAGCAGCTTGATCTGCTTGCTGAGCGGCGGAGGGGTGATCCGCAGCCGGTCCGCCGCGCGCTTGAAGTGCAGTTCGTCGGCGACCGCGACGAAGTACTTCAGGCGGGTGAAATCGATCTCCATCGTCCAATGTCCAGCGAGGTCCGGCAGCGGCGGGCGGGTTGCGGCGATCATACGGCGGGGAGCGGGGTTCGGCGGGTTCGCGGGACGGTCGGGCCGGCGGGGCGTTTTCGTTCGGCGGCGCCGGGTTTCGCGGCGGGGTGCCGGGGTGGCCGTGCGCGGCGGGCGGCTTTGCCCGGACCGCCGGATTCCGGGACGCCTGGCCACCCGGCGGGGTGCCGGGGGCGGGTTCGCCGAGCGGCCAGGCGGATGGCGGGTGTTTCCGCCCGGTGTCACCGGAGCGTGCGGTGGTGATGCCGGGCGGATTCGCGGCCCCCGCTGGAAGTCACCCCGCGCGAGCAGCCCGCCCGCCCTGCTCCTCGGGCGCCTCCAACACCCCGCGAGCGACAAGCCCCGCCGTCTCCGCGACCCCCAGCCCGAGCAGTTCCGCGGCGATCTCGAACGTCTGCTCGCCCAGCAGCGGCGCCTGCCCCACCGGCGGATCGGCGACGTGCGCGGCGTGGATCTGCACGTTCTCCAGCACATACGGCTCCGACGCGTACGGATGCAGCTCCTCCCGAAACGCCCGCCGCTCCCGGTACTGCTCCCATTCCGGCAGGTCGCCCGCCCGCAGCAGCGCCCCGGCCGGAATCCCCGCGGCCTGCAGCAGATCCATCGCCTCGAACGGAGAATGCCGCGAGGTCCACTCGGTCACCGCTGCGTCGATCCGGGCACGGGCCGCCGCTCGGCCGGAGCGGGTGGCCAAACCGGGGTCGGCGGCCAGGTCGGGACGGTCCAGCACCGAGCACAACGCACCCCAATCCGCGTCGTTCCGCACCGTGACGGCGAGCCAATCGTCGTCGCCAGCGGTCGGGAACACGCCCCAGGGCGCGTCGTGCGCGGGGCCGTCCGCACAGTGTCCCCGGCGGGCCAGGTCTTCGGCGGCGATCCGGTCCGCGAAGTGGCTCAGCATGACCTCGGACTGCGCGACGCTCACCGACCCGCCCTCGCCGCTGCGTTCGCGCCGGACGAGCAGCGCCAGCGCGGCCAGCGCGCCGATCCGGGCGCATACGTGGTCGGGATAGACGGTGACGGCGTCACTGAACGTGCCCGGTTCGCCGGGATAGATCCACTCGCTGGTGAGTCCGGTCGCGGCGCGCACGAGCGGGCCGTAGCCGAGCCGCCTGGCCCACGGGCCGGTCGGGCCGAAGGCGGAGCTGTCCACGACGACGATGCCGGGGTTCACCTCGGAGAGCGCGGCCCGGTCGAGCCCGAGCGAGGCGATGACGCCGGGTTTGAAGTTGGTGAGTACGACGTCCGATTGTGCGACCAGCCGCCGGACCAGCGCTTGGCCTTCGGGGTCGCGCAGGTTGACGCCGATGGCGCGTTTGTTGCGGTGCCCGGCGGCGAAACCGTGCGACATCAGGCCGGGCAGTGCGGCGCGGGAACCGTCCGGGAAAGCTGAGTTCTCGATCTTGACGACGTCCGCGCCGAGGTCGCCGAAGAGCCGTCCGGTGTCGCCGCCGACGACGATCACGCCGAGGTCAAGGACCCGGATTCCCTCCAGCGGACGTCCTTCGCCGCGACGGGGGCGACCAGCGAGGATCGGTGCGGCGGTGACGCGCGCGCCGGTGCCGGGCACGGCGAAGGCGCGGTGCCCGTCGATCTCGGTGATTCCGGCTGGGACCGGCGCGACGAGACCGGGCGACAGTTCGGTGTCGCGGAAGAAACCGCGCGCGGCGAGTTGGTCGGTGTGCAGGGCTTCGGCGAGCGTGAGCACCGCAGCGGCCGGCACGCCGTGGCGCTGGCCCTCGCATTCCAGCGAGGCGCGGGTGCGGTCGGCGAAGAACCGGCCGATCGCGGGCAGCAGGTCCGGCGACGCATAGCGCTCGCGCACCTGGTCGTACTTCGGGTCGGCGAATTCGGCCGGGCTGCCCATCCACTCGAACATGCCGCGCCACTGCCGGCGCGACAGCAGGCAGATCCGGATGTATCCGTCCTGGCAAGGGAAAATCGGGTACCGGTGGCGCTCTTCGGTGCGTCCGCGCGGCAGGTCGCTCAACGGCACCCCGGCGGCCGCGCTGCCGACCATGCCGAACGCCGGGTCCAGCGCCTGCATCGCCCCGTCGAGGACGGCGAAGTCGATGCGGTCGCCGCGTCCGGTGCGCAGCCGGTCCAGATACAGGCTCACCGCCTGGAACGCGGCTTGCGCGGCGGCCACGTGGTACGGCAGTTCGCCGGGCGGCAGCAGCGGCGCGCGGCCGGGGATGCCGGACCGGGAGAGTTCGCCGGTCAGCGCGTGGAACACCGGGGTGGTGGCCTGCCAGTGCCGCCGCGTCGTGGCGCGGCCGAAGTCGCTGATCGACAGGACGACCAGCGCGGGATGCCGGGTGCGCAGGCCGGGGACGTCGAGCAGTTCTTCGGCGGGCGAGCCGGGCGGGGTGGTCTCGATCAGCAGGTCCGCGTCGGCCAGCAGCCGGTCCCAGCCGTGCGAGCCGGGTTCGGCGGTCGCGTGGGCGAAGCCGTGCCGGTCGATCGCGGTGCCGATCGCGACGCCGTCGACGACCGGTCCGGTGGTGTGGTCGCCGGTGACGCCGGGCAGGACGACGCGGGTGACGCGCGCGCCGAGATCGGCCAGCAGCCGCCCGGTCGCGGTCATCGGGCCGGAGGACAGATCGAGCACGCGGAACCCGGACAGCGGCGGGTCGTAGGTGTCGGGCAAGGGAACCAGCCTCCTCGGGGCTCAGCTGCGGCGGACGGCGCGGAAGGGGAGGTCGCGGTCGATCTCGGGTTCCTTGGGCAGGCCGAGGACGCGTTCGGCGATGATCGTGCGCTGGATCTGGTCGGTGCCGCCGCCGATGGAGGTGAAGAAGGCGTTGAGCGCCAGGAAGTTCACGTCGTCGGCGACCGGGTTCCCGTCCCCGGCCAGCAGCGTTTCCGGACCGGCGATGTCGGTGCGCAGCCGTCCTTCGGCGTGCAGGATGCCGGACATCGCGAGCTTTCCCAGCGACATCGCCGAACTCGACGTGCCTTGTTCGGCGGCGGCTTTCGCCCGGGCGTTGTTCAGCGCGTTCAGTTCGCGCAACGCGAGCACGGTGGCCAGGTTGTCGCGGACGACCGGGTCGGCGAGGCGGCCGCGGTCCCGGGCGAGCCCGACGAGGTCGTCGGCGATCGATCCGTGCCGCGACGCCCGCGCGCCGTCGCCCATGATCGAGCGTTCGTACGCCAGCGCGGTCTGCAGCACGCGCCAGCCCTTGCCCTCTTCGCCGACCAGGTAGTCCGGCGGGATTTCGACGTCGGTCAGGAACACCTCGTTGAAGTGCGATTCGCCGGTGATCTGCACGAGCGGCCGGATGTCGACGCCGGGCTGGTGCATCGGCACGACGAAGTAGCTGAGGCCCTGGTGTTTCGGGACGTCCCAGTCGGTCCGCGCGATCAGCAGCGCGTAGTCCGCGGTCTTCGCGCCGGACGTCCAGACCTTCTGTCCGTTGACGATCCAGCGGTCGCCGTCGCGGACCGCGGTGGTACGCACGGCGGCGAGGTCCGAGCCCGCGCCGGGTTCGCTGTAGAACAGGCAGGTCCGGGAGCGTTCGGTGAGGACGTCGTGCAGCAGGTCGTGCTTGAGTTTTCCGGTGCCGAACGCGAGGACGGTGTTGGCCGGGATGCTGTACTTGTCCTGGCGGGCGCCAGGTGCGCCGACGGCGTCGAACTCGGCCGCGATCACGTCGGCCAGTTCGGCGGGGCAGGCGCGGCCGGACCATTCGACCGGCCAGGTCGGCACCGCGTATCCGGCGGCGACGACTTTTTCCAGCCAGGCAATGCGTTCCGGGGTGGTGCTCCAGCGATCCTCGGCAGGCGCGAGCCCGGTCCATTCCGCGGCGAGCCACGCGCGGACTTCTTCGCGGAGCTGGTCGGCGCTGGTCATGTCAGGCTCCCTTCGAGACGAGGTAGCGCTCCCGGTGCAGTCGCGAGCTGCCGAACAACTGCGCGCCGGAGCGGGCGCGGCGCAGGTACAGGTGCGCCGGGTGTTCCCAGGTGAAGCCGATCCCGCCGTGCATCTGGATCGCGGACAGGGCAACGGTTTCGTACGCTTCCGCGCACGCGAACCCGGCGAGTGCGATCGCGCCCGGGCTGCCGTCGGCCGCGGCGTGCCGGGCGGCGGAGGTCGCGGATTCGACGTCCAGCAGCCGATCGGCGGCGAGGTGCTTCATCGCCTGGAAACTGCCGATCGCTCGGCCGAACTGGACGCGGGTTTTGAGATATTCGACGGTTGTCTCAAAGATCTTACGAGCGCCGCCTGCCTGTTCTCCGGCGAGCGCGACAATGCTGGTATCCAAGGCTTTCTGCACAGCCTCCCAGCCTGAAGTGCCAACTCGGCGCGCTGGGGTATCAGCGAAGGTGAATTGAGACAGCCGTACAGTCGGGTCGAATACCTCTGCCGTACTGCGGACGAAGCCCGGCGCGTCCGGGGCGACTTCGAAGATGCCAATGTCGTCACCAGCGCGGGCCACCACGAGAATGACGTCGGCGACCTGGCCGAAGGTCACATAGGACGCGGTCCCGGTGAGAGTTCCGTTCGCTTGTATCGCAATGCTTTCAGGCGTCCAAGCGCCGGTGGGGCCAGTGACGGCGACGGTTCCGATCGAAGACCCGTCGGCGAGCGCGGGCAGCAGACGGCGTTTGTCCTCTTCGGACCCGGCGGCGTCGATGAGCGTCGAGGTCAGCACCGCGCTGGACAGGAACGGCGACGGCAGCAGCGCTGCCCCGATTTCCTCCGACACCGCTTCGAGTTCTTCCGCACCCAGGCCGACTCCGCCGTATTCCGTCGCGATCAGCAGGCCGGGCAATCCCAGCTCGGCCAGTTGTTTCCACAGTCGCAGGTCGTAGCCGGAGCCGCTCGCCATCACGCGGCGCACGTCGGCCTCCGTGCAGCGGTCCGCGAGCAGGTCGCGCACCGCCTCCCGCAGCTGTTCGGTTTCCGCGGCGCTGATCGCCATCGCCGGACCGCCTTTCCCGTCGTCGGGTCTCGATTCCCATGCTGGGTGCGGAAAACGGCGATGTACATCACGGATTCCGACACCGGCAGGTTTCCGGCAGCGACATCGGCGCACGTGTCGCGGCCGCACATCTGCCGGTGTCCCGACCGGTCGTTTACGCCGCGTCAGCGGGATGCGAACGTGGAGGTGCGACCACCGGTCGGGAACGGAGTGCGAAGATGACGAGCAGGCGGGAGACCCCGGCGCGCCGGAGGGCGGCAATCGCCGGTCTCGGGCTCACTGAGCTGGGGAAAGTCTACGGTCCGAGCGCGCGGCAGTTCGCCGCGCAGGCCGTCCGGCGGGCAGCCGCGGACGCCGGGATCGGGCTGTCCGACATCGACGGGCTGCTGGTGTCCGCAGGCACGACGCCCGGAGTGGACCTGAGTCTGCAAGTCGACTTAGGACTGCGCGACCTGCGCCTGTTCACCCAAATGCAGGCGTTCGGCTCGACAGCGGGCGCGATGGTGCAGTACGCCGCGATGGCCGTCGAAGCGGGCATGGCCGACACCGTGGCCTGCGTGTTCGCGGACGCGCCGCTACAGCAGGGCAAAGCGACCGGCGCGGCCTACGGCGGACGGCGCACGACCCCGACCGGCTGGGGAAGCCTGCTGGGCTCCAGTGGTTTCGCCGGGCCGAACTCGTTCTACGCGCTCGCCGCGCGACGGCACATGAAGACTTACGGCACTACGAGCGAACAACTCGGCGCGATCGCGGTCGCGCAGCGCGCGTGGGCGGCGAAGAACCCGCTGGCACAGCTGCGCGAGCCGATCACACTGGCCGACCATCAAGCGTCGCGGTTCATCGCGGAACCGTTCCACTTGCTGGACTGCTGCCTGGTGTCCAACGGCGGAGCGGCGGTGATCGTGACCTCCGCCGAACGAGCGAAAGAACTCGCTCAGCCCGCCGTCCAGGTGCTCGGCTGGGGCCAGGCGCATCCGGGGAATTCCTTCCGCCGCAACGACAATCTCGGCCTCGTGAGCGGTGCGGCGCAGTCCGGCCCGGCGGCGATGGAGATGGCCGGGGTGACCATCGAGGACATCGACGTCGCCGAGATCTACGACTGCTACACCTTCACCGCGCTGCTCACCCTGGAGGACTACGGGTTCTGCGGCAAGGGCGAAGGCGGCGAGTTCGTCGCGACGCCGGGCATGCTCGGCCCGGACGGCAAGCTCGCGGTCAACACCGGCGGCGGCCAGCTGTCGTCCTACTACCTGTGGGGCATGACGCCGCTGTCCGAGGCGATCATCCAGGCACGCGGCCAGGGCGGCGAACGCCAGGTGCCGAAACACGACACCGTGCTGGTTTCCGGCAACGGCGGCATTCTGGACCACCACAGCACGCTGGTGCTCGGAACGGAGGGATGACAGTGCGGATCAACCCAGTCGCGCGCGACGAGGAGTCCGCCGCGTTCTTCGACGGCACCGCGATCGGCGAATTCCGGCTGCTGCGGCGGCGCGGCACCGGCGAGTACCTGGACCCGCGCACGGTCCCGGACCCCGACGACGATCTGGAGTGGACGGCCGCCTCGGGAACCGGCACGGTGGTGTCGTGGTCGGTGGTGCACAAACGGGCGCGCGACGGCGGCGAGCCGGAGCGCGTGGTCGTCGGCATCGTGGAGCTGGCCGAGGGACCGTGGTGGTGGTGCCGGCTCGACGCCGACCCGGACGCGGACCTCTGGCAGCTGCCGGTGCGGGCAGTGTTCGTGCCCTCCGGTCCTGAACCTGACCACGAGAAGGTGCCGGTCTTCGCGCCGGCGGAGGAGGCAGACCATGCCCGATGACGCTCCGGCCGCGCTCGTCGAACAGCGCGGACACGTCCTGGTCGTCACGCTCAACCGGCCGCACGCGATGAACTCGGTCAATGCCGAGCTGAGCGAACTGGTCGGCACCGCGCTGGAACGGGCCGAGCAGGATCCGGAAACCCGCGTCGTCGTGCTGACCGGTGCGGGGGAGCGGGCGTTCTGCGCCGGTGCCGACCTGAAAGCCGTGTCGCGAGGCGAATCGCTCGCGGCTCCCGGTCACGAGGAATGGGGTTTCGCCGGATACGTGCGGCATCCGGTCTCGAAGCCGACGATCGCCGCGGTGAACGGATTCGCCCTCGGCGGCGGCACCGAACTCGCGCTGGCCAGCGACCTGGTGGTGGCGGCCGAATCGGCGAAATTCGGGCTGCCCGAGGTGAAACGCGGCCTCTTCGCGGCGGCGGGCGGGGTGTTCCGGCTGCCGAGGCAGATCCCGCGGAAGATCGCGATGGAGATGATGTTCACCGGCGAACCCCTGGACGCCGCCCGCGCGGCGACGCTGGGGCTGGTGAACCACGTGGTCCCGGACGCCGACGTGCTGACCGAGGCGCTGGCGCTGGCGGAGAAGATCGCCGCGAACGCGCCGTTGGCGGTGCAGGCGAGCAAACGCGTCGCACTGAGCATTGTGGACGGTGCGATCTCCGCCGAGGACAGCGACTGGGACAACACGCGCGAGAACGCCGTCGGCGTGATGACGAGCGAGGACGTCCGCGAGGGGACGCTGGCGTTCGTCGAGAAGCGCGCGCCGGTTTGGCAGGCGAAGTAAGCGTTCTGTATTCGGGAAAACGCGCTCTGTTCGCGTCGGGTCACGGACATCGGGCAGCGCCGCCCCGCCGGCGCCGGGATCGTGGCAGACTCGGCAGATGCGCGGGTGGGGGGCGACGCCGTGGACGCGGGCGCCGAAAACGGGGTGGCGGCAACCAGCGGTCGTCGTGGCGGCTGTCGCGGCGGCGATGCTCGTCGCGTTGCCTGCCGCGGCAGTGGCGTTGTTCCTGTCGTCGGCCGGGAACGCGATGCTGCACGACCAGACGAACCGGGCGTGCCAGTGGGCGGTCGGCGCGGAGTGGGTCGGCGGACTGCCGATGTCCCAGCCGTATCCGGGTGCCACCGGGCCGACGGGCAAGGCGCTCGACGACGCCCGGCTCGCGGTCGCGCGCGACGCGGCTCGCGATGTGCCGCGGTTGTCCGGGGTGCGGTCGACGCTCTCCAGCAGCGCGAAGGTCAACCCGGTCCGGCCGGGTTCGCCGAATCCCGAGCAGTCCGCGATGTGGCTGGTCGCCCAGGACGATTTCGCCGGGCACTTGCAGGTCTTGGAGGGCGGCAAGGGCCAGGGGATCTGGGTGTCGAGCCAGTTCGCGCAGGCGCGCGGGCTGCACGCGGGCGACCAGGTGGCGATCCAGGGCGGCTGGAGCCCGCGGACCGGCGTGCCGCCGGGCGCCCCGGTGGCCACGATGCCGGTCGCCGCCGTCTACCGGGATCTGCGCGAGCTTCCTGACCAGCCGTTCTGGTGCCATCTCCAGTCGCTGTACCGGCCGAATCCGCTGAGCGAGGCCCCGGTCTTCCCGGTGGGGTTCGTGTCGCGGGACGCGCTGTTCGGGCTGACCCCGCCGGATTCGGGCGTCGGCAGCTTCCTCGAGGCCTCGGTCGACACCGACGGGCTGACCACCGCGAACGCACCCGGCACCATCGCCGGGCTGGAACGGGTGCGGCAGCGCACCGAGAACACTCCCGAACTGTTCGCGCAGCGCGGCCGGATGCAGTTCACGTCGTCGCTGGGCGGTATCGCGGACCGCGCGGACCAGGTCGAATCCTCGCTTGCCGCGACGGTGGTGCCGATCGGCGTCGCCGGGTCGTTGACCGGGCTGGTCATTTCGGCGACGGTCGGGTCGTTCTGGGTCGAACGCCGCCGGGCCGAGCTCGCTGTGCTGTCCGCGCGCGGGGCGGGTCCGGCCGCGCTCGCCGGAAAAGCGTTGCTGGAGCTGGGTTCTATCGCGCTGCTCGGCACCGTCGGCGGCTGGTTCGCCGCGCGCGGGCTGGTCGGCGCGCTGGGGCCGAGCCCGCTGGTGACGCCGTCCGCGGTCGGCTACTCGATCGGCGGCGCGGCGGTCGCGTTCCTGGCGACGCTGGCCGGGATCGCCGGTTCGGTCGTCCTCCGCACGCGGGCGACGTTCGACGCGCGCAGGTCGCGGATCCGGCATCTCCCGTGGGAAATCCTCCCGCTGACCGCCGCCGTGGTCTGCTACTTCGCGCTCGGCGACGGGACGCAGACCGGGCTCGGCCAGGCCGGTTCGGTCGCGCGGATCCCGCCGCGGCTGATCGTCGTGCCGTTGCTGCTGGTGCTGGGCCTGGCGATGCTGGCGACCCGGGCCGTGCGGCTGACCTTGCCTCGGGTGCGCGCGGTGCGTCGGGAACGGGCCGTGGCGTTCCTGGCCTGGCGACGGCTGGCTTCGGCGCCCGCCGCCGCGGCCGTGTTGGTCGGGGCCACGGCGGTACCGGTCGCGCTCTCGATCTTCGCCACCACCGTCACCGGCTCCGTCCAGCGCACGCTCGACGACGAGGGACAGCTCGTGGTCGGCTCGGACGTCGTGGTGCACCTGACCGGCCCCACCGCGATCCCGCCCGGCCTGACCGGGCAAGCCGCGCTGGTCGACCGCTACGACTCGGCGTACCTGGGCAGCAAGACGGTGAACGTGCTCGGCGTCGACCCGGCGACGTTCGGCTCGGCCGCGTTCTGGGACGACCACCTCAGCGGGCCGACCCTGCCGGAGCTGCTGGACCAGCTGTCCGGCGACACTGCGGTCGGCATCATCGCCGGGGTTCCGGACGCGCCCGCGCAGGCGACGTTGAGCATCGGCGGCAAGGACCTCCCGTTGCGCGTCGTCACGGTGGCGCAGCTGCCCGGGAAGAACGCGGGCTTCCCGGAATTGCTGCTGCGCAAGGACATTCTCGCCAAGTTCGCCGGCGAGAGCGTGCACCGCGAACTGTGGGCGCGCGGCGATCCGGCGCGAGTCCTGCCGGAACTGGGCAAAGCCGGGGTTCCGGCCGGGACGGTGAGCCGCGCGGCCGACGTCACGGCGCACGGCGTCTACGGCGGAGTCACTTACACCTTCGCGTTCTTGACCGCAGTGTCCGCTTTGGTCGGTGTCGTAGTCCTGGTTGGACTGTTGCTGTACCTCAACGCCAGGGCGCGCGCCCGCCGCGGAGCGTATGTCCTTTTGCGACGGATGGGCATCACTTCCGGCGCGCATTGGCGAGCGCTCGCGTACGAGGTCGGTGGTCTGCTGGCGGCCGGATTCGCTTTGGGCGTGGGATTCGCGGCCGTCGCGGTCTCGGTGACCTACGAGGGTTACGACCTCGATCCGGCGACCCCGCCGGGCACGGTGATCCCGGTGCCGTGGGGGCCGGGCGGGCAATTGCTGCTCGCTGCGGCGGTCGTCGCACTTGTTGTCACCTACGCGGCCCAACGCGCGGCTGCGCGGGCACTGCCTTCGGAGGTGTTGCGTGACACTGCCTGATGCTGTCCGGGGTACCGGATTGACGCACAGCTATCGCACCGCGGGTCGCTCGCTGACCGCTCTGCACGAGGTCTCGATCGCCGCCGCGCACGGCCGGATCACCGCGCTGGTCGGCCCCTCCGGCTCCGGCAAATCGACCTTGCTGCGTCTGCTGGCCTGCCTGGAACGACCGGACGAGGGCCGGATCGAGGTCGGTGGCACCGACGTCACCGCGTTGTCCGCACGGGCCCGCCGAGCGGTGCGGCGGCGACGGATCGGTTACGTATTCCAGAATCCCGCCGACAATCTGCTGGATTACCTCACCGTGCAAGAACATCTGGAGCTGGCCGCGAAAATGCGCGGCACCGGTCTTTCCCTGGCTTCGCTGGAGCGGCTGGGCTTGGACCACCGCCGCGGCCACCGTCCGCGCCAGCTTTCCGGCGGTGAACAACAACGAACCGCACTCGCCTTCGCCGCGGTCGGCGACCCGGACGCGGTGCTGGCGGACGAACCGACCGCCCAGTTGGACCGCTCCTCGGCCCGCTTGGTCGCGGAGGCGTTCCGCGCGCTGGCGGATTCGGGTCAGACCGTCGTGGTCGCGACGCATGACCCGGTGCTGGCCGAAGCGGCGGACGACGTGGTGGAACTGGTGGACGGGAGAGTCCGGTGACTGCGCTGCTCAGCGTGTCCGACGTGAGCCGCTCCCACGGCGGGACGCCGGTGCTGCGGCACACGAGCCTGGACCTGGCGGCGGGCGAACTGGTCGCGCTGACCGGCCCGTCGGGCTCCGGAAAGAGCACCTTGCTGATGATCGCGGGCGGCTGGGACAAGCCGGACAGCGGGACCGTCACCGCGCATCCGCCGATGCCGGACGCGCCGGTTTCGGAACAGCCGTGGCACGCGCTGGCTTTCGTGCCGCAGTCGATCGCGCTGTTCGAGGAACTGACGGTCGAGGAGAACCTCGCGTTCGCCGCGCGGACCGCGGCGGAGCTGCCGGATCGGTCGAAGCTGCTGGAAACGCTGGACCTGGCGAAGCTGGCGGACCGCTTGCCGAGCGAGGTCTCGCGCGGGGAACAGCAACGAGGTGCGGTGGCGCGCGCGTTGGCAGCGGGACCGTTGGTGCTGCTGGCGGACGAGCCGACGTCGCATCAGGACCGCGCGCACGCGGAGATGGTGCTGACCGCTCTGCGCCGGGCAGCGGATCGCGGGACGGCGGTGCTGGTCGCGTCCCACGATCCGCTGCTGGCCGAGCACGCGGACCGCGTGGTGACCGTCGGCGAGTAACCCCGCCTCACCGGTCCTTCGCGCGGGTTCGCGAGCCGTGCGGGGGCGGAGCGGATCAGTCCACTTTGGACGGATGCCGGGCGAGGGCGGTCACCTGGATGTCCATGTAGGGGAACAGCGGCAGATTCGACAGGATCTGGTGCAGCTCGTCGTGATCCGCGACGTCCAGTACCGAGTAGTTCGCGTACTCCCCGGCGATCCGCCAGATGTGCGGCCATTTCCCGCTGCGCTGCAGCTGCTGGCTGTACTCCTTCTCGCGCGCGATGAGGGCGTCGCGGACCGCCGGGTCCAGGTCCGGGGGGATGCGGACGTCCATCCGCACGTGGTAAAGCATGGGTCTCCTGCCGAATCAGAGGGCCGGGTCGAGGACGAAGTTGTACTCGATGGTCTCGCCGTTGGCCGCGGGCTTGGGGTCGAGCAGCAGTTCCGGCTTCACCGCGGACGCGATGTCGTCGTCGTTGTGCTCGTCGCCCGGGAAGTACAGCTGCGCGGTGAGCAGTTCGTGGCCCGGCGCGGAGACCTTCACGTGCAGGTGCGCCGGACGCCAGGCGTGCCAGCCGGCCGCCGCGATCAGTTTGCCGCAGGCGCCGTCGGTCGGGATCTGGTACGGCGCGGGTCGCACGGTGTGGATTTCGAAGCGGCCCTCGTCGTCGGTGGTGAAGGTGCCGCGCAGGTTCCACTCCGGGATGTCCGGCGCGAACTGGGAGTACAGCCCGTCCGCGTCCGCGTGCCACAATTCGACCTTCGCGCCGCCCAGTGCCGCGCCGGTGGTCGAGGTGACCTGTCCGGTCCAGGTGAGCGGCGTGCCCGGCTCGTTCTCCCGCGACGGGACTGAACCGCGCGCGCCCTGTTCGGGGGCGTCCGGCACGTAGTAGGGGCCCTCGATGGTGCCCTTGTTGCCCTTGCGGTGCTCAGTGGCGACGTCCTCGACGACGTGCTCGACCCAGACGTCCAGGAACAGCGGCCATTCGCCGTCCTCGCCGACGCTGATCAGCCACGATTTGAGCGCGTTGTACTCCTCGTAGGTCACCTTGTGCTTGCGGATGGTCGCGTGCACGGCCTCCAGCACCTCGCGGGCGAGCAGGCTGACCCGTTCCTTCGGGGTGCCCGCGACGCCGGCGAGCTTGTCGCTCTTGAACCGTTCGGTGGCGTTGGCTCCGGACGCGGCGGCGGTGGGGGAATGCGTGGCAGTCATGAATCCTCCTTGATCCATCAGGGGTTTCCGGCTCAGCGGTCTTGCCGGTAGTGCCGGAGCTTGCCGGGGTCGAGTTCGGCGCCGAGCCCGGCGCCGGGGCGGATGACCAGTTCGCCGTCCGCGATGCACAGCGGTTCGGCGAGCAGGTCGTCGGTCATGTCGAGAAAGTTGGACAGTTCGCCGGGGCGGCGCGCCGTCAGCTCGTACGACGCTCCGAACGCGACAGTGCACAGTGAACCGATCTGGCCGTCGATCTGGTTGCCCATCACGACTTCCAGCCCGAGCCCGTCCGCGAGGTGGTGCGTGCGCTGCGAACGCGTGAAGCCGGTGCGGGCGGTCTTGATGCTGATCGCGGTGGCCGACCCGCCGAGGATCTCCCGGGTCACGTCGGCCGGGGTCACCGCGGATTCGTCGGCGATGAACGGAATGTCCAGCCGGGACACGAGCCAGCGGCGGCCGAGGACGTCGTCGGCGGGGCACAGCTCCTCGGCGAACAGCAGGTCGAGGTCGGCCATTTCCCGCATCGCGCGGGCGGATTCCGCGGCCGTCCAGCCCCGGTTGCCGTCCACGTACAGGTCGACCTCGGCGCCGAACCGCTCCCGCAACGCGCGAACCACTGCGGTGTCAAGGGAAACCGGACGACGGCCGACCTTCACCTTGAACGTCGTGATGCCGTAGGTGTCGCGAATCCGTTCCGCCTCGGCGACCATCGCGGCAGGCTCGTCGAAGCCGAGCATGTGCGAGACCTTCATGCGGTCGGTGTAGCCGCCGAGCAGTTCGGTGACCGAGACGTCGAGGCTCTGCCCCAGCGCGTCCCAGATCGCCATGTCCAAAGCGGACTTCGCAGCCGGATTGCCGACCGTGCGGGACAGCCGCGCGTGCACGGTCTCGCGTTCGAGCAGGCTCAGGCCCACGACTTGCGGCGCGAACACGGTCTCCAGCACCGCCACGATCCCGGCTTGCGTCTCGCCGTAGGTGAACGGCCGCGGCGGTGCTTCGGCAACACCGACCACGCCGTCGTCGGTGTGCACGCGGACCAGCACATGCTCGGCCGTGTGCACCTCCCCGGACGCGAAACGCAGCGGTTTGCGGTAGGGGATGGCGAACGGGATCGCCTCCACCCGGGTGATCTTCATCGTGTCCTCCCTGACACGGGCACTTCGACGGGGAACAGCTCGCCGAGCGCGTCGAGCACGGCGGGGACCAGTGCCGAGGCCCGGTCGCGGTGCCAGGCGAGCGCGAGCTGGACGGTGGCCGCGCCGGCGAGGTCGCGGAACACGACCCCGGCCAGCGGCAGCGCCCGCGCGGACGCGGGGACGACGCCGACGCCGAGACCGCCGGCGACGAGTGCGAGCAAGACCGCGGTGCCGGCCGCTTCGTGCTCGCGTTGCGGGGTGAAACCGGCGTCGCGGCAACTGCGCAGGACCGCTTCGTTGACGACGGAGTAGCTGGCCGGATAGGTGACGAAAGCTTCGGCGCGCAAATCGCTCATCGCCACGACCGGTTCCACCGCGAGCCGGTGGTCGGCCGGGACGGCGAGCACCAGCGGCTCGGTCTCGATGACGTGCAGGTCGAGGTCGCCGCCGGTGACCGGCGGGCGCAGCACGCCGATGTCGAGTGTGCCGTCGCGCAGCTGTTCGCACTGCTCGCCGGTGAGCAGGTCGGCGTGCACCTCGAGTTCGACCTCGGGCAGCCGGTGCTGCAGCGCGCGGGCCACCTGCGGCAGGTGCGACAGGGCGGCGGTTCCGGTGAAGCCGATCCGGGCGAGCCCGCGGCGGCCGTCGGCGATGCGCCGGGCTCCGCGCGCGCCCGCCTCGACTGCCTCCAGGATCCGCTGGGCCTCGGCCAGGAAGAACCGGCCGGCCGGGGTGACTTGCACCTGCCGCGTCGTGCGGCTCAGCAGCGCGACGCCGAGCTCGTCCTCCAGCTGCCGGATCGCGTGCGAAAGCGCGGGCTGGGCGAGGTGCAGGCGTTCGGCGGCGCGGCCGAAGTGGCAAGTCTCGGCGACGGCGGCGAAGTACCGCAGGTGGCGCAGTTCCATCGGGCTGCCTCCTCACCGGCTCCTCGCGTGGTCTCGCTCACCGTAAGTTCCGGCATTGAGTGAAGACAAGGAGCGGTTTGCGTGCGATTGATAAACGACATCGAATAATCACACCCTAGGTCAGGACTGGGTCTTGCCCTGGTGTGGCCGCCGCCACGGACTGGCACAGTGCGGGAAACGCCCTGCTGGGGAGTCGATCAGTGCAGATCAGAGGCCCGTTGGAGGAGTCATGGCCGAGCCGCATGCCCACGCCGCCGCGATAGTCGCGGACGCGGTGGTGGAGGACCCGGAGGCGGGCGTCTACCGCGCGAACCGCCGGATCTTCACCGACGAGGAGATTTTCGAACTCGAGATGACGCACATCTTCGAGGGCAACTGGATCTACCTCGCGCACGAGAGCCAGCTGCCGAACCTCGGCGACTACTTCACCACCACGATCGGCCGCCAGCCCGTCGTCATCACCCGCGGCAAGGCGGGCGAACTGCACTGCCTGATCAACGCCTGCGCGCATCGCGGAGCGATGATCTGCCGGCGCAAACGCGACAACCGGCCGACGCTGACCTGCCCGTTCCACGGCTGGACCTTCCGCAACGACGGCAAGCTGCTCAAGGTGAAGGACCCGGACGGGGCGGGCTACCCGGATTCGTTCGACACCGACGGCTCGCACGACCTGACGAAGGTCGCCCGCTTCGAGTCCTACCGCGGGTTCTTGTTCGGCAGCCTGAACCCGGATGTGCTGCCGCTGACCGAGCACCTCGGCGACGCCACCAAGGTGATCGACATGCTCGTGGACCAGTCACCGGACGGACTTGAAGTACTGCGCGGGGCGTCCACGTACACCTACGACGGCAACTGGAAGGTCCAGGCGGAGAACGGCGCGGACGGCTACCACGTCACCGCGACGCACTGGAATTACGCGGCCACCACGGCCCGGCGCGACACCGGCGAATCGGCGAACGACACCAAGACCCTCGACGCCGGTTCGTGGGGCAAGTCCGGCGGCGGCTACTGGTCGTTCCCGCACGGGCACCTGTGCCTGTGGACCTGGGCGGGCAATCCGCAGGACCGGCCGCTGTGGCCGCGGATGGCGGAGCTGAAGGAGCGCTACGGCGACGCCAAGGGCGAGTTCATGGTGCGCGGGTCCCGGAACCTGTGCGTGTACCCCAACGTGTACCTGATGGACCAGTTCTCGACGCAGATCCGGCATTTCCGGCCGATCGCGCCGGACAAGACCGAGGTCACCATCTACTGCATCGCGCCGAAGGGCGAAAGCGCCGAATCGCGGGCGTGGCGGATCCGGCAGTACGAGGATTTCTTCAACGCCTCGGGCATGGCGACGCCGGACGACCTGGAGGAATTCCGGTCCTGCCAGCTCACTTTCCGCGCGACGGCCGCGCCATGGAACGACATGAGCCGCGGTGCGCGGCATTGGCTGACCGGGCCGGACGAGGTCGCGTCGTCGCTCGGGCTGGACGGGGTCGTGTCGGCCGGGCAGAAGAACGAGGACGAGGGTCTTTACCCGGTGCAGCACGGGTATTGGCAGGAAACCATGCGCGCGGCGATCGCCCGCGAGCAGGCCGTTCGAGGAGAAGCCCGATGACCGCCGCCGCCGAGAAAACCATCACCCAGCACGACGTCGAACAGTTCCTCTACCGCGAGGCGCGGTATCTGGACGACCGCGAGTTCGAGAAGTGGCTGGAATGCTACGCCGACGACGTCGTGTACTGGATGCCTTCCTGGGGCGACGACGATCTGCTCACCGAGGACCCGCAGCGCGATATCTCGCTGATCTACTACCCGAACAAGGGCGGGCTCGAGGACCGCGTGTTCCGGATCCGCACCGAACGGTCGAGCGCGACGTCCATTCCGGAACCGCGGACCAGCCACAACATCTCGAATGTCGAGCTGATCGAGCGGCACGGCGATCTGGTGGACGTGCGGTTCAACTGGCACACGATGTACTTCCGGTACAACACGGTCGATCCGTATTACGGGACCTCGTTCTGCACCATCGATTTCTCCGGGCCGTCGCCGCTGATCCGGCGAAAGACGGTGGTGCTCAAGAACGACTACATCCACCACGTCGTCGACGTGTACCACTTCTGAGCGGAGGCGGTCATGAACCACCGGATCGCTCTGTCCTTTGAGGACGGTGTCACTCGCTTCGTCACCTGCGCGCCGGAGCAGACTGTCGCGGACGCGTCGTACCGGCAGCGCATCAACATCCCGCTCGACTGCCGCGACGGCGCGTGCGGAACCTGCAAGGCGTTCTGCGAATCGGGGGAGTACGAGGGCGGGTCTTATCTCGAAGACGCGTTGAGCGCGGACGAGGCGGAGCGCGGTTATGTGCTGCCGTGCAGCATGAAGCCGAAATCCGATCTGGTGTTGCAGATCGCGAGCACGTCGGCGGTCGCGAAGACGCAGGCCGCCGAACATCACGGGACTCTTGTCGCGCTGGACCGGCTTTCGCCGACGACGATGTCGCTCACCGTCGAGATCCGCGACCGGGACCGGCTCGCGTTTCTTCCTGGGCAGTACGTGAACATCACTGTTCCGGGCACCGAGGTGACGCGGTCGTACTCGTTCAGCAACGCGCCCGAGGACGAGCGGCTGACCTTCCTGGTGAAGCTCTCGCCGGGCGGCGTCATGTCGGATTACCTGACTGGGCGGGCGAAATCCGGCGACGAGCTGACGTTCACCGGACCGCACGGGAGTTTCTTCCTGCGCGAGACGGACCGGCCGGTGCTGCTGCTGGCCGGAGGCACCGGACTCGCGCCGATTCTGTCCATTGTGCGCACCATGCGTGATTCCGGCGTGGCCAGGCCCGCGCATCTCGTGTACGGCGTGAGCACCGACGACGACCTGGTCGAGACGGCGACACTGGAGAAGCTCGCGGCGGAGGTTCCCGGGCTGACCTGGGATTACTGCGTGTCCGATCCGGGGAGCGCCGCGCCGAACAAGGGCTATGTGACCACGCTGATCCGGGACGAGCACCTGCACGGCGGGGATGTCGCGGTGTACTTGTGCGGCCCGCCGCCGATGGTGGAGGCGGTGCGTGGGCACTTCGCGTCGGCTGGGTTCGAGCCGACCGGGTTCTACTACGAGAAGTTCGCGCTGGCGGCGCCAGTTCGGGCTCCTGAGATCCCAGTCGAGCCGGTTGCCGTGGCGCCGCCCGAGCCCGAGCCCGAGCCGGAGCTGGAGTTCGGCGCGGGCCGCGTGCTGGCCGGGCAGGAGCTGTTCCCGACGGTCGAACTGGCCCCGCTGCGGGCCGGAGCGGTGTTGTCCGCGGCGGAAGAGGCGCGGGTCGCCCGCACGATCGCGGGCCAGGAAATGCTGCCCGCGGCCGACGAAACGCCGGGCGAGTACGAAATCGGCGAGGAACACCCGTCGGTGCACGAATCGGACGCGGTTTTCGAGGCCCGGCAGGCCCTCGAACTGGGTGCGCTCGAACTGACCATCGGACGGCTCACCTCGGGCCAGCTCGCCGGGTACCGGCTGCTCGCCGAGTCGACAGTGCCCTATGTGGACGGTGACCGGTTCCTGGACGCCGCGGCCTACACCGAAACCAACGCGGCGTTCCACGACTACCTGTTCACGCTCACCGGCAACGAGCATCTCTTGCAGGCATATCAGGCGCTCGGCGTGAAAGGCCACATGGCCGAAACGCTGCGCAACGCGACCTGGTGCCATCCGCGTTGCACGCAAGACCACCTCGACCTGGTCGCCGCGTTCGAGTCCGGGGACCGGGCGGCCGCGCGACGGCTGGTCGCCGAGCACGCGGAACGGTCGAAGGTCACCACCCGGCGGGCGATGGGCGGCGCGGCGGCGGGACCGAAATTCCTGTCGCCAGGACGGTTCGCGGGCAAGGTCGTGGTGGTCACCGGCGCCGCGCAAGGGATCGGCGAGGCGACGGCCCGGCGGATCGCCGCGGAGGGCGGCGCGCTGGTGCTCGCCGACCGGTCCGGCCTGGTCAGCGGCCTCGCCGACGAGCTGCCCGAGGCCGCCGCGGTCGTCGCCGACCTGGAGACCTGGGCGGGCGCGCAGGCGGTCGCGGAGGCGGCGCTGGCCCGGTTCGGCCGGATCGACGTGCTGGTCAACAACGTCGGCGGCGCGCTGCGGTTCAAGCCGTTCACCGAGTTCGGCCCGGACGAGATCGAGGCCGAACTCCGCCGGTCCTTGCTGACCGCGCTGTTCTCCTGCCGGGCCGCGCTGCCGTCGATGGCGCAGCGGGGCGGCGGGGTGATCGTGAACGTGTCGTCGGCGGCCACCCGCGGCATCCACCGGATCCCGTATTCGGCGGCGAAGGGCGGGATCAACGCGCTGACCGCGTCGCTGGCGTTCGAGTACGCCGACGCGGGCGTCCGCGTGGTCGCGACCGCGCCGGGCGGCACCGAGGCCCCGCCGCGGCGGATCCCGCGCGGCGGCCCCGATCCGGCCACTGACCAGGAACGGGAGTGGTTCCAGGCGCACATCGACCAGACTGTCGGGTCGTCATTGCTGAAGCGGTACGGCACCCTGGACGAGCAGGCCGCGGCGATCGCGTTCCTGGCCTCGGACGAGGCCTCGTACGTCACCGGCACCGTCCTGCCCGTCGCCGGGGGCGATCCCGGCTGACGGAGGCATTCGGCGAAGCGGGGAGGACCGTGACGACAGCGGCGGAGGAGCTGGCCGGCCTGCTGTCCCTGGCGGGACGCGCGGTGCTGCTGTGCGGTCCCGCCGGATGCGGGCGCACCACGCTGGCGCGCCGCGCCGCCGACGCGTTCCCCGGGCCGGTGCTCCGGGCGACCGCGGCCGAATGGGAAAGCGACAGCGCGTTCGCCGTGCTGCGGCAGCTGTTCCCGGAGTTGTCGGCCGACGGCGGCCCGCTGCCGCTCGCGGGACGGATCGCGGCGGAGCTGGTGCCGGGGACGTTGCTGGTGATCGACGACGCGCAACTGGCCGATGTGGACTCCGTGCGGACACTGTCGTCACTGCTGCGGCACCATCCGGCGGCGCGGGCGACGGTGCTGCTCACTGTCGCGACCGGCGATTCTCGTGCTCGCGCGGACGTTCTGGAGCTGCTCGCCCGGATGTCCGGCGACGAGGTGCGCGTGCCGCCGCTGGACGCCGCGGAAGTGTCCGAACTGGCCTCGGCGCGCGGCATCGCCTTGCATCCGACGATGGCCGAACGGCTGTGCCGCCACACTCTTGGCCGGCCGCGGTACGTGGTGCAGCTGCTGACTGAGGTGCCCCGGGCCACCTGGGCCGGGTTCGATCCGAATCTTCCCGCACCGGCCGCGGTTGCCGCTTCGGTCCGCGAACGCATCTCGAGGCTTTCCCCCGCGGCGGAACGGTTTGTCGCGGCGGTTGCGGTGCTGGGCGCTGGTGCGGCGGTGCGGTCGGCGGCGTCGCTGGCCGATCTCGACGGGGATCCGTTGCCGGTGCTGGACGAGGCGTGCGCGGCGCGGTTGGTCGAACTCGCGCCGCGCGGGCTCGCGGAGGTGGGGCCGCCGGATCCGATGGTCCGGGCGGCTGTGCTCGCGGGGCTGGGGCCGCAGCGGCGGTCGAAGCTGCAGCGGAGGGCGGCGGAGCTGGTCGAGGATCCGGCGCGGAGTTTGCGGTTGCTGGTGGCGGCCAGTCCGGTGCCGGACGCGGGCGTCGCGGATCGGCTTGACGCGTTGGCGGTCGAGCGGGCCGCGGCGGGGGCGTGGGGGACGGCTGCGGTGCTGCTCAACGACGCTGGGCGGCTCACTGAGGACGCCGAGCTGCGTCAGGCGCGGATCACCCGCGCGGTCGATGCGTTGATCGGTGCCGGCGATGTGTTTCGGGCGGCTGCGCTTGCTCCGGAAGTCGAGAGTGTGCGCGAGACGCCGTTGCGGGACGCGGTGCTGGGCTATCTCGCAGTGGTGCGCGGTCGGGCTGCTGAAGCTGGCGGACGGTTGAGCCGGGCTTGGGATATCGTCAACGCCGCGCGGGATCCGGAGACGGCCGCGTTGATATGTCAGCGGTATGTGCTGGACGCGCTGTGCCGGTACTCCGCGGAGGATCTCGTGCGGTGGGCGGACCGGGCTCTTGAACTAGCTGTACCGGAGACCCCGGCCGCGGTGGAGGCGGCGGCGATCCGGGGGCTGGGGCTTGCCGCGTCCGGGCGGGCCAAGCAGGCTCGGCGGGATTACGGGCAGCTGGCCGAGCGGATCCGGCATGGCGCGCAGGCGCAGCGGATCGTGATGGCACGGGGATGGCTGAACCTGCTCACGGATCGGATCGACGACGCCCGGGTGGATCTGGAAAGCGCTGTGCCCACTAGTTATCTGGGCGGTTCGGCGCGGATTTCCTTGTGGGCGCAGGCTTGGCTGGCGCGGACGTTGTTCCTGAGCGGGGAATGGGACGACGCGTTGCGGGTGGTCCGGGAAGCGCTCGTCTTGGTGGACCGGACGGGGATTGTGATCACCGCGCCGTTGCTGCGGTGGACCTCGGCCGCGGTGCACGCGTTGCGCGGGGACCAAGGGCGGGCGGAGGAGGCGTTGCTGGCTTGTGCTTCCGGGCCGCAGGATTACGAGATCATGCGGGTTCCTGCGTTGCTGGCGCGGGCGCAGGTCGCTGAGGCCGCCGCGGATTCCGCCGGGGTGTTGCGGGCGTTGCATCCCTTGACGCGGTTGTCGTTGCCGACTTCGGTGGACGAGCCGGGGCATTGGCCCTGGCATGATCTGTACGCGCATGCCTTGGTCCTTAGCGGACGGCCGGAGGAGGCGGATGTCTTTTTGGCTCCGCATGAGCGGGCTGCCGGGAAGCGGGAGCATGCTTCGGCGCGGGCTCGTCTCGCTGCTGCGCGCGGACGGTTGCTGGGGGCGCGGAATGATCATGTGGGTGCGGTGGCGGCGTTTGACGCTGCGCTGGAGATGATCGGGGCGTTGCCGTTGCGGTACGACCAAGCTCGGATCGCGTTCGCTTATGGACAGACGTTGCGGAGGCTGGGGCGGCGGGCTCGGGCGGATACGCAGCTGGTCGCTGCTCGGGATGGGTTCGCTTCCATGGGGGCGGTTGCTTATGTGGCTCGGTGTGAACGGGAGTTGCGGGCTGGGGGCGTGCATTTGCCGCGGGGCGGGGCGGATTCTTTGACGCCCCAGGAGGAGGCGGTGGCGCGGATGGTGGCTCGGGGGCAGTCGAATCGGGAGGTGGCTGCGGAGTTGTTCTTGTCGGTGAAGACTGTGCAGTATCACTTGACGCGGATATACGCGAAGTTGGGGATTCGGGGGCGGACTGAGTTGGCGGTGTTGCGGTCTGGGGAGGACGGGGAGGGGTGACTGCTCGTCGCCTGGCGGCGACATCGGCCCGGTCTTGGGTTGCGTGGGGCACCCCGTTAGCCCATTGTGCTGACGGTTCGGGGGTGCTTGTCAAGGCGGGAAAGATGCCTTGACAAGCACCCCCGAACCGCAGGGCGGCTTCGTATCGGGGTTGGGGGAGGGCTGGGTGCCTCGATGGTTGGGTGCACTGGCTGCGGTGTCGTAGGGGGTGGGGCTAGCGCCCCAATGTGGCATTGGGTGCGTCAGATGCACCCAATGTGGCGTTCGGTGCGTGGGATGCACCCAATGCCACATTGGGGGCGCATTCGTGGCGGCGGGGGTCCCTCACAGACTTGGTCAGGTGTGGATGGTGAAGGTCCAGCGGGCGTGGGCGCCTGGGCCGACGGTAAGGGTGGAGTGGCCTAGGCGTTCGACGTGCTTCGTTCCGGTGGGGGAGTTCAGGGCGAAGTCGAGTTGTCGCAGGCCGACTTGGTCTGCGGGGACCGTGTCGAAGCGGATGGTGGTCATGCCGTCTGAGGCGAGGGCGCCGGTGGGGAACTGACGTACGGTCATTCCTCCGGCGCGCAGCAGGGGCAGGGTGTTGGCCAGGTCGCGTGCGGTGATGCCCAGGCGGACGCCGGTGACGTCGCGCATCTGGTGGTCGCGGTAGTCGTCCGGCAGGTAGCGGTTGCGGCTGATGTCGCCAGGATATTGGGCCGGGCCGGTGTTGCTGCGCGGGTCGGCGAAGTACTCCTCGCGGTACTCCATGCCCCAGGCGCCGAAGGTGTCGTACTGGTCGGTGGTGAAGACTCCGTTGAACCACGGGACCGGCTTGCCGTCGCCGAAGTCCCGGGTCTGCAGGAATTCCAGCGGGTTCGCGATGCCGGCGTCGTGCAGGTGCTGGACCACTGTGGACAGTTGGCCGGTGTGTTCGACCGAGACTCCCAGGCCCGCCGAACCGAGGTCGCCGTCCTTGCCGGGGACGTCGCCGACACCGAAGAGTTCCACGTAGGTTTCCCGGCCCATCAGGTAGCGGCCGGTCCACTTTTCGCCGCCCGCGCCGGTGGTGGTGCGGACCTGGAAGTTCGCGAAGTCCTTGAGGTAGGACGAATGCTCGATGGCGTCGGCGGTCTCGCGGTCGAGGACGCCGTAGCCGTGGTTGAAGTGCAGCAGAGTCGGTTCGCCTGCTTCCGCGGTGCCAGTGCCGGTCGCGGCCAGGGACAGGAGGACGGCCAGAAGCTGGAGGAGCGTCCGGGTTCTTCGAGGTTTCGACATGGCCGAGGAGAGTAAGGCGGCGGCGGCCGGCCGGCGGCGTTTTCCCGGAACTCGACCGCAACGGCCTACTGAGAATGTCTTTCCCGTTGTCCGGTCAAGTGGAAATTAGTTCACTTGGAGCAGTGACAGTGCATCACATTTAGTAACAGAATCAGGTCCTCGTGCCACCTGATCGGGTGGCACGTCGCGAGGGCATCCGAAAGGACCTGTCATGACGACTCACCACTGGGGACCCGCCGGGAGGGCGCGCCGCCGCCTGACCGGTGCGGTGCTCGCCGCGGCTGCCGCCCTGCTCGTGGCGACCGCGTCGAACGCCTCGGCTGCACCTGCCGCAGCCGCGAGCACTTCGACCGAGACTCCGGACAACCATCAGATGGGCGCCTCCATCCGGGCGCACGAGCCCGGCGGCACGGCGGTCGCGCCCGCGTCGGTCGAGACCACCACGGCGGGCATCGACGTGAGCAGCTACCAGGGCGCGGTCGACTGGCAGTCCTATTGGAACCAGGGCAAGCGGTTCGCCTACGTGAAGGCGACCGAGGGCACCGGCTACCAGAACCCGGACTTCACCCAGCAGTACAACGGCTCGTACAACGTCGGCATGATCCGCGGCGCGTACCACTACGGCCGGCCCGATCTGTCCGGCGGCGCGGCGCAGGCCGACTACTTCGTCGCGCACGGCGGCGGCTGGTCGAAGGACGGCAAGACCCTGCCCGGCACGCTCGACATCGAATGGGGGCCCAGCTCCGCCTGCTACGGGCTGAGCCAGTCCGCGATGGTGTCGTGGATCAAGGCCTTCAGCGACGAGTACCACGTGAAGACGTCGCGCTGGCCGGTGATCTACACGGCCACCAGCTGGTGGACCCAGTGCACCGGCAACAAGGGCGACTTCAGCTCGACCAACCCGCTGTGGGTGGCGGCGTACTCGTCGTCGCCGGGTGCGCTGCCCTACAACTGGGGTTTCTACACCTTCTGGCAGTACACCTCGACGCCGCTCGACCAGGACTACTTCAGCGCGGGCATCGACCGGCTGAAGGTGCTGGCCACCGGCTGACCCGGACCTGTCCGGGAGCCCGGTCCGGCCGGGCTCCCGGACGGGGCCGCGCCCAGGCGAGGACCGCCAGCCCGGCCAGCGTGCCCGGCAGTCCGGTCGCGACTTTCGCCGCGACCAGCCAGGCGTTGCCCGGGTCGAGGCTGAGCAGCCCGGTCACGGCCGCCCGGACGAGGAACCCCGCGGCGAGGAGCACGGTCGCGACCGCGAACCGGCGGCGGGCGGCGCGGCCGGTCCCGCCGCGCCCGACCGCCGCCCAGCCGATCCCGACGAGCGGCCGCCGGACGAGGACCGACCCGGTCAGCACCAGCGCGGCCAGCAGGTACCAGGCGAGGTCGGGCAGGAAGAGCCCGCCGCCCGAGCCGGTCTGCCAGGCGATGACCCCGGCGATGCCGACGCCGGCCAGGCCGCCGAACGCCGGCCCCTTCGGATCCCCGCGCCGGATCCGGACCGCCGCGAGCACAGCGGCGAGGACGGCTGCGGCGCCGACAGCGATTCCCGTGCCGGCGAAAGCGTTGAGCGGCGCGAGAACCGCCGAGGGGATCGCGGACAGCACGATCCCGGCAGGCGTGTCGATCCGCGGCCGGCGGCTCCCGGCCGGTCGCTCCTCGCCGGACCGCAGCGCCGCGCGATTCGCTTCGCTGCCAGGAAAACGCCATCTCATTTCATCGCTCCCGACACTGACCTGGCCGCTTGGTCCGGATCGTCGCCGTACCCGATCGCCAGCCGCACCACCAGATCCGCCAGCGCCGCTCGCCCCGCGGCCTCCGGCAACGCGCCGCTGAGCACCATCGTCGCCAGCCCGTGCTGTGTGCTCCACAGCTGGGCAGCGCCCATCTCCGTTTGCTCCGCGGACACCCCGGGAAACCGGCCGGTCTCCACGGCCCTGGCGAAAATCTTCCGCAGCAGCAAGAAACACGCCTCGCCCGCGCGGTCGTCGTCCAGCGGACGGTCGACGAACATCGCCCGGTACAGGTGCGGTTCGGCCATCCCGAACCGGAAAAACGCCGCCGCCGCGCCGGCGAGGGCCGCCACCGGGTCTTGGGCGGGCGGGTCCATCGTCTCTTCGAGCCGGCGGAAGCCCTCCAGCCGCACCTCCCGGCGCAGCTGTTCGACGCTGCCGAAATACGTGTACACCGCTGTCGTCGACACGCCAAGTTCGCGGGCCAGCCGCCGGGTCGACAAGGCCGGGCCGCCTTCTTCGGCCAGCACCTGGGCGGCCGTCGCCAGAAGGCTCTCGCGAAGCGCGGTGTCGCGTTGTCTCGGGCTCACGCCAGGATAGTAATACGGTGTTGCGTAACGGTGCAATGCTAAAACTCGGCCAGCGCCTCCATGACCGCACCGACGATCCGCCGGGTCTGCGGCTGGCATGCCGCCCAGGTCGTCAGCGGGACGCTCGGCTCGACCAGTTCGCTCCAGAACCAGCCCGGCAGCATCCGGTTCGCGCTGGGCCTGCTGAGCAGCACCGCGTCCGCCTCGACTGCCTCCGCGCAGGCCAGCGCGTTCTCGTTGAACCGTGCGAGCCGCCAGTTCGGCGACACGCCGAGCCCGTGCGCCGCGGCGAGCATCTGGTCGTGCCCGGCCGGGACCTGCGCGCGCGAGTGGGCCAGCACCCGGACGTCGTCGAGATCCCGCAACCGGCACTTCGCCCGCCCGAAAAGCTCGTGACCAGGCCGGACCGCGACGCCGAACGGATGCTCGAACAACAGCCGCCCGTGCAGCGTCGACGGCGGGTTCTGGTGGACCAGCCCGATGTCGATGCGTCCCTCGCTGAGCATCCGCAGCTGCTCGGTGCTGCTGGCGTCCAAAAACGACAGTGCGGCGTCCGGCACCTGACGGCGGATCTCCGCCAGCGCCGCGAGCACCCAGTCCTGCGGAATCCCCGGCGGCAACGCGATCTCGACCTGTTCCTTGACCGGAGCCGCGGACCGTGTGACCTCCCGTGTCGCGTCCGCGAGCCGCAGCAGTTGCCGCGCGTGCTCGTGCAACGCCCGCCCGGCGACCGTCGCCTGCACGCCAGTCGGCACCCGGTCGAACAGCGGCGTCCCGAGTTCGCGTTCGAGCACCCGGATCTGCCGGGTCAGCGCGGGCTGCGACATCACCAGCAACCCGGCCGCCCGGCTGATCGACCCCTCGGTGAACACGGCGACGAAGTACCGCAGCTGACGCAGTTCCATACCCTGGGGTTATACCCCCTTCGTTTGCACCGCGGCGGCGACCGGCGGACGCTGGGCGGAGACGGGAGCCCCCGACACCGGAAGGAGCCGCTGTCCCGATGAGCAAACGCCGAGTCCAGGTACGCCGGGTCTACGACGCCCCGGAATCCGCCGACGGCGCACGGGTCCTGGTCGACCGCCTGTGGCCGCGCGGGCTGCGCAAGGACCGCGCCCATCTGGACGACTGGCTGAAGCAGATCTCCCCGTCGACGGAACTGCGCAAGTGGTACTCCCACGACCCGGACCGCTACGACGAATTCGCCGAACGGTACCGGTCGGAACTGGAAGAGCCGGAGCGCGCGGAAGCGCTGGACCAGTTGCGTGCGCTGGCCAAGGAGGGTCCGTTGACGTTGCTGACCGCGACTAAACGCAGCGACATCAGCGAAGCGGCGGTATTGGCTGACATTCTCCAGTCATGAACTGCCGACCGAGATGCCGTTGCGTTCGGCATATCGGCTGCCCCATTCGTACAACGCGGTCAGCGCCGGGCGCAGCTCGTCGCCTTCCGGGGTCAGCCGGTACTCGACCGTCGGCACCCGGCCGTCGACCTCGGTCCGGTCCACCAGTCCGGCCGCGGCCAGCTCGCGCAGCTGCTCGGTGAGCATCTTCTCGGTGATCGACGGAATGGCCCGGCGCAGCTGGCCGTAACGGTGCGGGCCTTCCTTGAGCCGCGCCAGGATCACCGGCTTCCACTTACCGCCCATGACGTCGACGGCCAGTTCGACCGCACAGGAGTAGCGCGCTTTCATCCCTCCATCATCGCCCGCCGCGGCTACGCACCGGCAAGTGCGTACTAGGCGGCCGGCCCGGTGCGTGCTTGGGTGGTCCGGTGATCATCGAGTACATCCGGTACCGCGTCCCGGACGGCGGCCGCGCGGACTTCGAAGCCGCCTATCGACGCGCGGCCCGGTCGCTCGCCGCGGCGGAACAGTGTCACGACTACGAACTCTCGCACGCCGTCGACGAGCCGGGCAGCTACGTCCTGCGCATCGTCTGGACTTCTGCCGAGGCCCACCTCCAGGGCTTTCGCGGCGGACCGCATTTCGCCGCGTTCTTCGCCGAGATCCGGCCCTATGTCGAGCAGATCGAGGAGATGCGGCATTACGAGCGCACCGAGGTGGCCGGTTCCGGCGGCGCGGTGCCGACGCTCTACGAATGGGCAGGCGGAGCGGCGGCGCTCGCCAAGCTGACCGAGGCGTTCTACGCGAAGGTGTCCGCGGACGACCTGCTCGCCGAGGTGTTCGCCGGGATGAGCCCCGAGCACCCCGCGCACGTGGCGATCTGGCTCGGCGAGGTATTCGGCGGCCCGGCCGCGTACACCGACCGGCACGGCGGGCACGCGCACATGATCTCCAGGCACGCCGGCCGGGCGATCACCGAGCCGCAGCGGCGCCGGTGGGTTTCGCTGCTGCTGGCCACCGCGGACGAGGTCGGGCTGCCTGCCGACCCGGAGTTCCGCGCCGCGCTCGCGGGATACTTGGAATGGGGCAGCAGGCTCGCGGTGGTGTTCTCCGCCCCGGACGCCGGGCCGGCGGCCGACCAGCCGGTGCCCCGTTGGGGCTGGGGCTCGGCTCCTCCGTGGACCGGCACCTGAATCCGCGCTATTCGGTCCGCCGAAACCGTCGGACAATTCCGCGCACCACCAACGGGACGCAGATCGCCGCGAACAACACCAGTGCCGCCCATGCGCCGAATCCGCCGAGTCCGCTGCCTTGGTATGCGGCGGGTTCGGCATTGCGCCAATCCCGCGATCCGCCATTCGCCTCCGACGCATCCGGCCCGTTCGAAGACGACGCTCCTGGCCCATTCGACGCCTGCGCACCGGCTGAAGACTTGGGGCCTTCCTTCGCGCCAGCCTTGGGGCCGCCACCATTCCCGGGGTGGGTCAGCGCGTCCACTCCGCCCATGGCGGCGAAGGGATCTTGCGGTGCGGTAGCCCCGGCTCCGAGGCTGCCTCGGAACGTCGGATTGGCGCAGTTGCCGGCATTGAGCTGCTTGGCCGGCCGCCCGGTGAGCCGGGCATTGGCGTTCATCATCTCCTGCGACAAGTTCGGCGGCAGCGGTGAATACCCGATTCGCGCCATGTTGATCTGCCCGTCGCAAGCGACATGTTCGATGAACGCGGTCATGGTGTCCGCCTTGGCTCCGTCCGGATACCCGCCCTTGCAGGTGTCCCGGCCGGCTCCGCATGGCGTCATCAGATACGAGTAAGCCGAAATGGGGTAAGCGGACGGATCCGGATTGGCGTAGACCCCGGACAGTTCCTGGCTGAGGTCTGGTCGCAGGTTGGCTTTGGTCAGTGCTGCCGCGATATTGGCCGCGTACGGCAGCGTGTACTTTCCGGCCTGGTTTTCCACCCACGCGGTCGGCGCGTTGTACTTCTTCGCATACCCGAACTCGTCATACCCGATGGAAAACGGGACGCTGCCGTTCGCCAGGGTCTGCGCGATCTGGTCGGAGTCGGCGAACAGCCGGTAAAAGTCCGCGTCCGGACCGCGGGTGGGCAGTTGGATCGGCCGGACCCCGGACGGCAGCGGGCCGATCCCCTTGTCGACATTCCGGGCGATGAAGGCACCGTACGGTCCGGGCGCGACGTGCGCCACGAAGTCGTAGAACAACGCTGTGGTGCCGGACTGTCCGCTGCGGCCCACCAGGGTGATCGGCTGATCCGGCAGGGCGAAGCCGCCGTTCGTCGCGCTGATCGCCGGATCGCTCCAGCGCGTGATCTGCCGCGCGAAGATGCGGGCGACCACATCGCGGGTCAGATGGAGGGTGTCGACCCGGCGTCCGCCGGCGTCGGTGACGTTGTACATCACCGCCACCGCGCCCGCGACGTCCGGAACATATTGGTACCCGCGCTGTTTCGCGGTCGCACCGCCGCCCCCGGCCGCCTCCAGCGAGCTGACTTCGGCTTCGGTGCCGGCGAAGTCGACGGTGTGGTCGCCGTATTGATTGACTCCGGCGGGGGAGCCGAGTGCGCTGTAATTGACCGGGATGCCGCGCGAATTGGCGCCGTTCTGCCAGTCGCTCATCGCGAGTCCGACGTAGGTGGACCCGGATCCGTTGACCTGGCTGAACGCCTCCGCGGCGGGAGCGAGCAAAACCTGGCAAGCCAGCAGCGCCGCCGCGCCGCCGAGGCCGAGCCGTCTCGTGCGATGCATCAAGAAACTCCCCAGTTCAGCCGAAACGGCCGTGCACGTAATCGTGCGTGCGGCTGTCTTCCGGATTCTCGAAGATCTGCTCAGTCGACCCGTGCTCGACCACTCGGCCGGGCTCGTTCTCTCCGGCGAGGAAGAACGCACAATGGTGCGAAACCCGTTGCGCCTGCTGCATGTTGTGCGTGACGATGACGACGGTCACCTCGTCGGAGATTTCCACGATCGTCTGCTCGATCCGCCGCGTGGACGTCGGGTCGAGGGCTGAGCACGGCTCGTCCATCAGCAGCACGTTCGGCTGCACCGCGAGCGAGCGCGCGATGCACAGCCGCTGCTGCTGCCCGCCGGACAGCGCGCCGCCGGGGGAGTTCAGCCGGTCCCGGACCTCGCGCCACAGCCCGGCCCGCTCGAGGCTTTGCTCGACCAGCCCGTCCTTGTCCGCGCATTTGACGCCGGCGAGCTTGAGCCCGGCGAGGACGTTGTCGCGAATGGACATCGCCGGGAACGGGTTGGGCTTCTGGAACACCATCCCGATCCGCAGCCTGGCGTGCTGCGCGCGGGTGCCCTCGGCGTAGATGTCGTCGCCGTCCAGCAGGACCTCCCCGGCCAGGCTCGCCGCGGCGACCAGTTCGTGCATCCGGTTGAGGATGCGCAGGAACGTCGATTTGCCGCAGCCGGACGGGCCGATCAGCGCGGTCACCTCGTTGGCGGGCATCGCGAGGGTGACGTCCTCGAGCACGAGCCGGTCGCCGAACCAGGCGTGCACGCCGCGCGCCTCCAGCGTCGCCGCGCCCGGGGGCGGCCCGCCGAGCACCCGGACGGGTTCGCGGGCTTCGAGAGTTTCGGTCACCGGGCACTCCTGGGTTTCGTGCGGCGCGCCGACCAGCGTGTGCGGCCGATCAGCCGGGTCAGGGCGAACAGCGCGAAGATCAGCAGGATCAGCACCAGCGCGCCGATGTACCCGCGTTCCTGCGCCGAGGCGAGCGGTTCCTTGATGTAGCGGTAAACGAAGCGGGGCAAGCTTTCCTGCGGCTCGCTGAACGGGTTGTAGTTCATCGAAAGCGTGCCGAAGGACGTGAACAGCAGCGGCGCGGTTTCCCCGACCACTCGTGCGATGCCGAGGATGATCGCGGTGCTCACCCCGGTGCGCGCGGTCGGCAGCACCACCGACCAGACCGTGCGGGCGCGGCTGGCGCCAAGGGCGAGTGACGCCTCGCGCAGGCCGTCCGGCACCAGGCGGAGCACGACGTCGACGGTGCGGGTGACGGTGGGCAGCATGATCATCGTCAACGCGAGCGTCGCCATGAACCCCGAGAAACCGAGCTGCGCGGGCGGCAGAATCAGCGCCGCGTAGACGAAAAGCCCGGCGACCACCGACGGCAAACCGCTCATGGCGTCGACGAAAATCCGCACCGGACGGCGGAACCGCGACCGCGTTTCGTTCAGGAACACCGCGGTGAGCACGCCGAGGGGAACGACGAACACGAGCGCGAGCGCCGTCTGTTCCAACGTGCCGACGATCGCGTGCAGGCCGCCGGTCGCCGTCGCCGGATCGGTCGGCGCGACGGCGGACATGTCGTGCCCGAAGAAGGCCAGCCGCAGGCTTGGCACGCCCTTGACGACGATGTAGCCAAGCAGGAACAGCAACGGGATCAGCAGGCCGACCGCGCCGCTCACCACGACCGCGGACACCAGTTTGTCGAACGCGGCGAGCCGGCCGAGCCGGTCGCGGGTGACGAGGTAGAGCATGCCGAGGTACAGCAGATACGCCACGACGAGGTCGGCGAGCCAGCCCGGCGACACCAGCAGCTGGTGCATCACGAACCAGGTCAGCAGCGTCGCCGACACCGCACAGCCGAGCGCCACGAGCCGGTCCTGCGGGGTGGTCGCGGACGTCCGGCGGCGCACCGGGGCCGGACGCGCTTGCTCGACGCGAATCTCGGTGGCGGTCACGCGTCGACCCCCGCTCCGGAACGGCTGCGGGAAATGATCACCGACGCGGTGAAGTTCGTCGCCAGCGTGAACGCGAACAACACCAGCCCGGCCGCCATCAACCCGCTCAGCGCGGGCCCGGACTGCCCGGCGTTGTTGGCGACGAACCCGGAGATGGTCGCGCCGCCGAACTCCAGCAGATGCGTCGTCAACTCCGGAACCTGGGGCAGCAGAAGGGAAACCGCGATCGTCTCGCCGAGCGCGCGGCCGAGCCCGAGCATCGAGCCGCCGACGATCCCGCCGCGGCCGAACGGCAGCACGACGGTCCGCACCATGCCCCAGCGCGTGCTGCCCAGCGCGAGCGCCGCTTCCTTTTCGCCAGGCGGGGTCTGGGTGAACACCTCGCGGATGACCGACGTCGTGATCGGGATGACCATCAGCGACACCACGAGCCCCGCGACGAACATCGAATTGAACAGCACCGCGCCCGGTTTCGTCTCGAACAACGGGAACCAGCCGAGATTGCCGGTCAGCCACTGCGACAACGGGGTGATGTACGGGCGCAGGAAGCTGAATCCCCAGAGCCCGTAGAGCAAACTGGGAATCGCGGCGAGCAGGTCGACCAGTCCGGTCAGGAACCCGCGCACCCGCGGACTCGCGTAGTCGCTGATGAACAACGCGGCCAGCACGGAGAACGGCACCGCGACGGCGACCGCGATCAGCGCGACCACCACCGTGCCGTACAGCAGGCCGAGCACGCCGAAGTGCCCGGACGCCGGGTCGAACTGGATCGTGGTGAAGAAGCCGAAACCGCTGGCCTCGAACGCGGGAACGGACCGGTAGACGAGGAAAAAGCCGATCACGATCAAGAGTGCGAGCACCGAAAGCCCGGCCCCGCTCGTGACGCGGCGGAAGAGCCGATCGGCACGGGAGGGCAGATCGGCGAGGACGAGACGATCCGGAGGCGCGGGGACGGAAGCTGAGGACGAGACGGTCACGGCAGCGAGTATCGCGACCCGGCAGCGGGGAAAGTTGGCTGGACAGCGAAGGCCCGACGGCGCGTTCGTGAACCGGTGCCCGCGTTCGGATCCCGTTTGTTGACGCCGCGCGCGACGCTGGAGAAGTTGAACTCATGAACCGCTTCAGACGCGTGGCGCACGTGCTCGCCGCCGGGGTGCTCGCGGTGCTCGGCGTCGCCGTCGTGCCCGCCGCGTCCGCGCAGACGCAGCCGCTGAACTACCAGGTGCAGGTGACGGGTGCCGATCCGATGAACGCGCAGGACGGGGACCCGCTGCGCATCACGGTCTCGGGGCTGCCCGCGGGGGCCACGGCGAACTACTCGGTGTGCCCGCTGCCGTTGCGGGATTCGCTCGTGAAACCGGGGACCTGGGCGCACGATCCGTCCGTCGCGGCCCGGGTCACCGCCTACTGCAAGAACTTCAACGACGAGCTGTCGGGCACGGAGTTCAAGACCCCGACCGAGGACGTCGGGCGGAGCGCGACCACGCACGACCTCGTGTTCGACACCTATGTGCCGCGAGGAGCGCGTACGCCCGCGACCATCGCCTTCGACCCGGACTTCACGGCTCTCAAGAAGACCGAGGCGCTGAAGTGGCCGAACAACCCAGATCACAAGCAGTATTCGTTCCCCTGCGACGAGAACCATCCGTGCACCATGATGCTGCGGATCGTCGTCCCGGCGACCGCGGCCGGTCCCGCGCAAACAGTGTTCGACAGTTCGATCACGTTCCGCGCGTCCGCGCCCGGACTCAAGATCAAGGGGTGTGGCGGGGTCGGGGCCGGCACACTGACCGGGAGCATGCCGGAGCGGTTCGGCCGCACCGCGGTCGGCTGGAACCAGATGATCTGCGCTCCGAAGAAGACGGTGCAGCCGGTCAACATCGTGAACGAGAGCGAGGACGTCGGGCTGACGTCGTTCGACAAGGGCGAGTCGGATGTGCAGGTCACCGGCTCCGGCGGAACGCTGGCCGCGCAGCAGGTCCGCGCGCGCAGCTACATCCCGACGGCGCTCAACGCCACAGTGCTCGCCGCGGTCGGATGGGCGCCGACGGACCGCCGGGACGACGGCGGCTCGCTGAACTCCCGTCTGGCCGACAACCTGAAGTTCGGCTGGGACGAACTCGCCGATCTGCTGAGCAAGGGCGGTTTGTCGCCGGACAGCACTGGCCGGGGCGGCATCTTCACGGACGGGTCCGCGCTGGTGCGGCGCAATCCGGCGCTGGCCGCGATCAGCGGGGCCGCGAATGCTCTCCTCTCGCCCAACACGCGCGCCGGCCAGTTCGCCACCGATTTCTTCGGGGTCACCGGCGAAATCGGGACGAGCACCGTGCCGCTGGTGCTCAGCAGCAGGCTGAACGGAATGCCCGCGTGGAAGTACGGGACTTTCGTGGACCTTGACAAGCAGAAGCTGAAGGGAAGCGACGGGCCGGTCGGCGTCGTCACTGATCTGAACGCGCTCAACCTCGGCGACGGCGGGGTGCACAACGTCGATGCGAAGACCGGTCAGGTCAACGTCCGCAAACAGGTCAGCAACGTGACGCTGGGGACCGGGAACGAGTGCAAGAAAGGGTGCCTGAACTGGGTCGTCACCGACCTGGCCACCGCGACCGAGAACGGCTGGACCCCAGTCGCCCTGCCCAACGGCAAGGGCGGTTACGTGGCGCCGACGCCGAAATCGCTGCAGGCCGCGGCCGCGCACACGGAGCAGGCCAAGGACGGTTCGGTGCGCATCGTTCCCAGCGAGGACCCGGAGGCATACCCGCTCACGTTCATCGAGTCTCTCACCGCGCCGCTGAACCCGCTGGTGGATGCCTCGTGTGCGCCGGAAGCGGCGAAGCAAGCCCAGCTCGCGACCTTCTTGAAAGCCGCGGCCAACGGCGGGCAGAACAGCTTGGGCCCAGGACTCGTTCCCTTGCCGCCGGATCTGCTTTCCGCTGCTCAGGCGGCCGTGGCGAAGGTCGGCACCGGCACGGCCGCGGATTCCTGCCATGAGCAGAAGGAAGCGCGGAACCCTGGCTCGGCCGCGACCGGCGGTCCTGGTGCCGCCGCGGGCGGGTCTCCGTCGAGCAGTGGCCTCGGAGGTCCGCTGGCTCGCTCCGGTTCGAATGGCCCTGGTGCGGCGGAAGCTGCTGCGCTGGCGATGAAGGCGCCGACGCAGGCGAGTGTCCAAGAAGCGCGCAGCCTGGCAGCGGCGGTGAAGGTCCCGCTGTTCCCGGGAGCGGGCGTGCTGGGGGCGTTGATTCCGTTGCTCGCTTTGGTCGCGTTGGTGCTGCTGCCGTCGACGACCGGTTACCTGACCGCGGGGAAGCCATTGCCCGCGTGGATGAACCGGCTCGCCGAGCGGGTCGTCGCATTGCGACGCCGGGCATGACGGCGACGCCGCGCGCCCCGGTGCGCTTGAATCCTCAGTGGACGGTTGTCGCGGTAGCCGGCTGGCTGCTCACGACGGTGGTGTGCTTCGGCATTGTCGCCTACGCGCTCGGCCCGATGCTCGCGAACAACGACCAGCGGACGGAGCTGGCGGTGCTGCGAGATCGGATGGCGCAGGCGCAGGGCGCGGCCCGCACGCTGCTCGGTGCCGCTCCGGTGACGAAGCCGCCGGAGTTCGGTGCGCCGGTGGCAGTGCTGGAGATCCCGAAGCTGCAGGTGCAGCAGGTGGTTCTCGAAGGCGTCGAACCGGGCGAAACGATGTCCGGACCGGGGCACGTGCCCGGCACCTCGGGCCCCGGCCAGCCGGGGAACTCGGCCGTGGTGGGCCGGTATTCCGGGTACGGCGCCCCGTTCTCGCGGCTGGGCGAACTGGCTCCCGGGGACCAGCTGGTGATCGCTACGACCCAAGGGAAATCGGTGTACACCGTGACCGGCACGGCGAACCGTGACCTGGACGAAGACCGCGACTACGGCCGTACGGAGAACGACCGGCTGACGCTGGTCACATCCGGTTCGTGGTGGCCCGGCTCGGCTTCGGGCGCGACGGTGGTGACCGCGGTTCTCGACGGCAAGCCGTTCCGCCCGACGCCGCAGAACGGCCGGGCCGACGCGCAGGACGGCCGCACGGGCGACCCGGGCGGCTGGGCCCGGCTGGTGCTCGCGTTCGGCGGGTTCGCGGTGGTGGCCGCGGGGGCGACGCTGCTGTATCGGCGCTGGCGCTCGGTGTCGACGTATGTGCTCACGACACCGGCGCTGCTGGCGTTGGCCGTGCTGGCGGCATCGGCGGTGTGGCGGTTGCTGCCTGCTTGGGCTTGATCTGCCTCAGCTGAAACCGGGGCTGGCCCGGAGACTCTCCGGGCCAGCCCCGGTTTCATGCCGGAGCACGGTGGGCGCCTGCCTTGCCGGGCACACGGAACCGGCCCGGCCGGGGAATCCCCCAGCCGGGCCGGTCCGATGCGTCAGCGGGTCAGGAAAGCGTGCAGGTGACGCCGTTCACCGGGGCGAGCGGCTTGAAACCGTACTGGCTCAGCGTGCCGGCGAGGCTGCCGTTGCAGAGCGGGCTCGGGCCGGAGGAGTCGAAGCCGACCGCGTTGAGCGCCGCGTCGTGCGACGGCGAGCGGGTGTCGAGCACGTAGTACACGAAACGGGCGCCGAGGAAGCCGTCGGCGAACGCCGGGGCGAAATTCGGCGCGGAGCCCGAAACCGGGGCGCTGTCCGAACCGGCACCGGTCAGGGCACCCTCGAAGAAGCCGGCGCGCTTGTCGCTGACGACACCGTTGCCCTGGGCGACCCACTGGGCCACGGAGTAGGGCGCGATCGCCGACGGCTGGTCGCCCGCCGGGATGGTGTTGCCTTCGTTCTCCTGGAAGCGCTTGATGGTGACCGGCTTCGTGGTCGGGTCGAAGCCGAGCACCGTGTTGGTGAAGAACGACAGCGTGCCGGAACCGGCCTGCGGAAGGTAGACGGAGATGGGCGTGTTGGTACCGCCGACCTGGTTCCAGTTGGTGATGGCGCCGCTGTAGATGTCGCGAAGCTGGGCCAGCGTCAGGGTGACCCCCGCGCCGGCGCCGGTCGACGAGGCGGCCCAGGACACGCCGTCCTTGGCGAAGGCGTAGTACTGGAAGGTCGACGGGTCGGAGGCCGACCGCGGGGACGAGGAGCGGGCGAGGTCGATCGACCCGCTGCCGGCCGCGGCGGCGTTGGCCAGCGCGGTCTTCCCCGCGGAAGAGCCGTTGGGGGGCGGGTTGGAGACGGTGTAGCTGGTTCCGCCGTCGTAGACGTCGCCGGGCACAGCGAACGACTGGCTGCCCGCGAGGACCGGCGGGACGTTCACGTAGTTGTCGGGGTCGCTGTTCGCCGCCGCGCCGTTGGCAGCGGCGAAGACCGCGCCGGTGACGTCCGCGATCGTGTCGGAGCCCACCGCGGCCACGACCTCGGGGAGCTGGTTCGGGCCGGGAACCGCGCCAGCGGTCCCCGGGAAAATCAGGGCAGCACCCGCGGCGACCGCGGCGGAGACGCCCGCGAACCGGGCAGTACGAGCACGCATCGGTTTGTACTCTTTCTGTCTGGTCTCGACCACGGGATTCCGTGGTCGAGACCAACTTCGCGGGGCCTGGCAAACACTGCCCGCCACGTCGCGTTCCCGCCCGACGGCGCGGGAGTTAATGCCCGACGAACGCGTTCAGCCGGGCAGCCGGTACTTCGTGCGCCAGTCGGTGATCCGGCCTTCCGCCGCGAATTCCGCCGCGTCCGCGATCGCGGCGACGAATCGCTCGTACCCGTGCTGCGCTTCGATGCGGCGTCCGTAGGCGTGGCTCGCCGAAGCGATCGTCCCGCTCCCCGCGCGCAGGACCCACCGCCAGTCGATTCCGTGGTCGTGGGTCAGTTCCATGCGCGTGCGCGGGAGGTTCGCGCACAGCCACTGGATCGCCGCGACGCATTCTTCCCCGTTGCGGTAGTCGACGGTGCCCAGCCCCAGCGACGCGTTGTTCGTGCCGAGGAGCCGCCACCTCGTCGCGTTCCCCGGGCCGCCGATCAGCTGGAACCGGGGAGTCCGACGTGGACTTCGAGCGCTTTTCATGTGTCGCAACCTCAGTCCGGCTCGGACGGCCGTCCGGTGACAAGCCGTCGCAGTCGATGAGGACATCGCGGACACGGCGCCGGAAAGTTACCGCCGGCGGTTAAGCGGCGACGGCCACCCGGTGAACAGCGGGCGGGCGCGGGCATTCCACAGTAGACCGTCGGCAGGCGGTCACCCTGGAGATTCTCTTCGCCACTCCTGGCGATGACATCGTTCGTTCCCGCGCGGACGTTTCGCCGGTTCCGGGGTTCGGGGCGAGTTCGACTGTTCGCCGCAACCCCGATTCGGGCGTTCGGCGGCACCCGCGGCGGGGTAGTTGGGGCACGCTCGGTGTCCTTCGGGGCGCGGAAATCCCGTTCCGAACCGGTATTTCGCGTCGCAGGCAAGGGGAGGTGGCCGCCGTTGCGTCTACTGTGGACGTCCGGGGCCGTTCGTTTCGGATATGGTTGGCGGAATGGCTGATCTGACGCTCACCGGCCTGCGGGTCGTGGTCGAGGTGGCCCGCACCGGGTCGTTCAGTGCTGCCGCGCATCGGCTCGGCTACACGCAATCCGCGGTGTCCCGGCAGATCGCGGCGAGCGAACGCGCTACTGGAACCGCGTTGTTCGAACGGCATGCCCGCGGAATCCGCCCTACGACAGCAGGAGAAGTGCTGATCCGGCACGCCGGTCGCGTGCTGGACAGCGTGAACGCGGCCGGAAAAGAACTCGCCGGACTGCGCGACCGGCTGGCCGGGCGGATCGCGGTCGGCGGATTCCCGGCGGCGTCGGCGGTTTTGCTGCCCCGCGCGGTTTCCCGGCTGCTGCGCGCCCATCCGGGCGTGGAGGTGCAGCTCGCCGAATCCGCGACCCCGGCGCAACTGCAGTCCCTGCGCCGCGGCCGCCTCGACGTCGCGGTGGCCGTCACCGGCGACGGCTTGCCGGAATACGACTTCGAGGGCTTGCGGCGCACCGAATTGCGCAGCGGAACCGGGTACGGAGTGGCGGTCGCGGAATCGCATCCGTTCGCCGGGCGCAGCTGGGTCGAACCGGACGAACTGGCCGAACAGCAATGGATCGTCGGTGCGGGCGGCTCGCCGGAATCCGGGACGTGGCCGGGAATCGCCGGGTCGTCGATCGCCTTCGCGGTACGCGCGTGGCCGACGCGGTTGGGCCTGGTCGCGGCAGGGTTGGGAATTTCGCTGGTGCCCGGTTTCGCGGCGGACTCGTTGCCCGCCGACGTGCGATGGGTCCCCGTGCGCGACGAGTGCGGCGGGCTGCGGCGCGTGCTGTGGGCGGTGACGGGGGAGCAGCCAAGTCCGGCGGCGGTGGCGATGGTGCGGGCGCTGGAGCAGGAGGCTGGGTCGCTGGGGCGGGGCTGTTAGACGAGGGATGTGCCGTCGTGCTGCGGTTTCTGCGGGTTTGATGTTCGTGAGAGGCGGGATTCGTCGTGGGGGCGCGCTTCTGTCCTGAGCGCGGTCCCGCTTCAGTCAGGTCGGCTCGCGTTCGTCGCGGGTCAGCTGATGCGCCACGACTGAGTGCCGCCGCCGTCGCAGTGCCGCGTCTGGATCGAAGCGCCCCACCAGATGTTGCCGAACGAGACGTCCAGGCAGTTCTTGTCGAGATCGCGCAGAGACGCTCCCTCGGTGTGGAATTGCTGGGCATCTCCGCCGCAGCGACTTCGCGTGTGCACGCCCGCACCCCTGCCTCCGGACGCCTCGCGACTGCGGCGTCTCGTATGACGAGACGTTCTCTTCCCGCATCATCGCGAAAGTCCCATTCTCTGTAACACGCGAACCGATTCGCGGAATTCAGCAAGAACTTTGCGGAGAATCCCCGCTCGCAACGAAAAGCGCTGTCCTCGACGACCGCGAGTCCGGTGTCCGGCGGGGTGGACTCGCGAGGGCAGGCGCGCGGGCACCGGGATACCCGGGGGGTCCCGGTGCCCGCGTGCTTCACCGCGGTTTCCGCCCGTCGCGCCGGCCAGTCAAGCCGATGCGGGACACGCGCGGGGCGACCGAATCGCCTCGGCGAGGTCGCGCCGCGTGACCACTGCGCCGGTGGTCACCTCGACCGGGTGGTCGGGTTGTACCTGGCCGAGTGATGCGATATCGAACAGGTGTTCGACATGATGGTGTGGTGACCAGAATGATGATTCTCCCGGAACCGCAGCCGCGAATCTGGGAGCGGAGAGACGAGTCCCGGCGGAGCCGCGGCAGCGAAGTTCAGCCGAAAACGCCGGAGCCGGATGCCTTGCCGCCGGAGTCCGGTGCGCGTCCCTTTCGGCGCGGTTCGTTCCGCGGATGGGGCCGGCGACCCGATCGCGGCCCGGAACGGTTGCCGGGTCGCGGGAAGCCGTGCCTGCGCGCGGGTCGCGACGAGCCGCGACGGTCGGGATTCCGGCGTCGCTGGCCGAGCGCCTGGCACCGCGTTCTTCACGCGGTCAGGAGCTGCCGCGGATGCTCTGACGGTGATTGCCGGAGAACGGGAAGGAAGTGCCGTTCCTGGCCGATGGGCAACCAGCGCATGGAATCTCGGCGTCACCGTCACGCGTTCCCCGTCGGAGTCGAGCCCAACGGCGGCTCAGCGGTCGCTCCAGCCCCAGAGATAACCCGGAACCTCGTCCGGACTCCCTTCCACGCCGAAATCGCCGCGGTAGAAGATCATCGGCCGGTCGTCGGTTCCGGGGTCGAGTGCGAGAACGCGGCCGAGGACGACGTCATGGTCGCCCGCGCGGTGCACGGTTTCGACCTCGGCGTGCACGCGCAGCAGCACACCGGGCAATTCCGGCGTGCCCCAGCGGGAAAGCTCCCAATCCAGTCCTTCGAAGCGAAGCCCGCGGCGGGATCCGAAGCGGCCGCAGAGATCGGCTTGCGGTTCGGCCAGCACGTTGACGCAGAACCGCCCGGCGGACCGGATGCGCGGCCACGCCCGGCCGCCGCGGTCGGCGCAGAACAGCACCAGCGGCGGTTCCAGCGACACCGACGTGAAGGACTGGCAGGTGAACCCCACCGCCTCGCCGCTGTCGACGCCGGTCACCACGGTGACCCCGCTGGCGAACCGGCTCAGCGCGCGGCGCATCTCCAGCGGGCTCGGTGCTTCGGTGGCTTGCATGGCTTCGACGGTAAAAGCTGCCGGCCCGGGCGGCTCCCGGCTCTCTCGGTGACCGGGACTGAAGGCCCGCGCGCGTCCGGCGGCTGGCTAGCTTCGGCGGTATCCCGCACCCACGAGCAAGAGGTCAGCCATGCCGGAACTGAGCCACGACGCGACGCTGCGCGAACTCCGCACCGACCGGGGCGTGCTGCGCTACCACGAAGCAGGCGACGGGCCGCCGGTCGTACTGCTGCACGGATCCGGCCCCGGCGTCACCGGATGGCAGAACTTCCGCGCGAATCTGCCGTCGTTCGCCGCGCACTTCCGGTGCCTGATCCTGGAATTCCCCGGATTCGGCGTCAGCGATCCGGTCGACGCGCCGCCGATGCCCGCCGCCGAACGCGCGGTGCTCGACCTGCTCGACGGGCTCGGCATCGCCGCCGCCGACCTCGTCGGCAACTCCATGGGCGGCTTCGTCGCCACCCGTACCGCGATCGCGCACCCGGACCGGGTCCGCCGGCTGGTGACCGTCGGCGGGATGGGCACGAACATCTTCAGCCCGGCTCCGGGCGAGGGCATCAACCTGCTGACCGAGTTCGTCGAAGACCCGACGCGCGAACGGCTCGTGCAGTGGCTGAACTCCATGGTTTTCGACCGCGGCCTGATCACCGAAGAGCTGATCGAGGAGCGGTGGAAGCTGGCTACCGCGGCGGATTCCTTGGCCAGCGCCAAGAAAATGTACGGCAAAGGAGTGCTGCGGGCGCAGGCGGCCGCGGCCTTCGACGTCACCCCGCTGTGGGCGACCCTGCGCAAGATCCGCGCTCGCACGCTCATCACCTGGGGCCGGGACGACCGGGTCAGCCCGCTCGACATGGCGTTGATTCCGATGCGCACGATTCCCCACGCGGAACTGCACATCCTCCCGAATTGCGGCCACTGGACGATGATCGAGCAGAAGGACGCGTGGGAAAGCGCCGTCCTCGCGTTCCTGCTCCGGAAGGACGGCGAGTGATGGCCTGGGACGCGGAGCACGACTTCGTCGTCGTCGGCTCGGGCGGCGGCGGGATGACCGCGGCGCTGACCGCCGCGGCGGCCGGGCTGGACGTGCTGGTCGTCGAGAAGGGCGCGATGTACGGCGGCTCAACCGGGATCTCCGGCGGCGGCATCTGGATCCCGAACAACCCGACGCTGCGCGCGGCCGGGCACGAGGACAGCCGCGCGTCGATCCGCCGCTACCTCGACCTGCTCACCGAGGGACGGGTGCCCGCGAAGCGGCTCGACGCGTATGTGGACCACGGCCCGGCGGCGATGGAGCTGCTGGAGCGCAGCAAGTGGCTGCGGTTCTTCTGGGTGAAGGGGTACGCCGATTACCACCCGGAGCTGGAGGGCGGTCGTCCGCTGGGGCGGTCGGTCGAGGCGAAGCCGTTCGACACCCGGCAGCTCGGCGAGGACGAGCGGTACCAGCGGCCGAACACGATGAAGGGTCCGCTCGGCCTGTGGGTCACCGCGAAGGATTACCACGATCTGGCGATGGTCAAGCGGACCTGGCGCGGCCGGTGGGCGTCGGTGATCGCCGCCTGGCGGGTCTCGTCCAACGTGGTGCGGCGCCGGCACATGGCGACCGGCGGTCGTGCGCTGGTCGCGCGGTTGCGGATGGCGTTGAAGGACGCCGGGGTCCCGCTGTGGCTGCGGTCGCCGATGACGGAACTCGTCGTCGAAGACGGCCGGGTGACCGGGATCGTCGCCGAGCACGACGGCGCGCAGCAGCGGATCCGCGCCCGCCGTGGTGTGCTGCTGGCGACCGGAGGTTTCGAGCACAGCGCTGATCTGCGGAAACGCTATCTGCCGGAAGCCGCGTGGGACGATTACAGCGGCGGCGCGCGGGAGAACGTCGGCGACGGCATCGAGGCCGGGCTGGGCGTCGGCGCGGCCACGGACCTGATGGACGACGCGTGGTGGATGCCGTCGGTGCGGCATCCGTCCGGCGCGGTCGTGCCGCTGGTGTCCGAGCGGTCGATCCCGCGTTCGGTCATCGTGTCGGCCGAGGGCACGCGGTTCACCAACGAATCCGCGCCGTATGTCACCTTCGTGCACGCCCAGCTCGAAGGCGGACACGTGCCCGCTTGGTTCGTGATGGACGCCAAGGCCCGGGCGCGCTATCCGTTCGCCCAGATCCTGCCGGGCGCGCCGATTCCGGAGCCGTACTACGCGGCGGGAATCGCGCACCGGGCGGACACTCTCGCCGGGCTGGCCGGGAAAATCGGAGTTCCGGCCGACGCGCTGGCCGGAACGGTCGAGCGCTTCAACGGCTTCGCTCGCAATGGAGTGGACGCGGACTTCGGCCGCGGGGAATCCGCTTACGACCGGTATTACGGCGATCCGACCCTGCCGAACCCGTGTCTCGACGTGATCGAGCGGGGCCCGTATTACGCGTTCCGCATCGAGGTCGGCGACCTCGGCACCAAGGGCGGCCTGGTGTGCGACGAGAACAGCCGGGTCCTGCGGGACGACGGTTCGGCGATCGACGGTCTGTACGCCACCGGCAACACGACCGCTGCGGTGATGGGCAACGAATACGCTGGTCCAGGCGCGACGATCGGGCCGTCGATCGTCTTCGGCTATCTCGCGGCACGGCACGCCGCGCGCTCGGCATGAGCGCGATGCGCGTGCGGGTGACCGAGGTGGTCCGCGAGACCGCTGACGCGCATTCGCTGGTACTGGAACCGATCGAGGGCAGTTTCGACTATCTGCCCGGGCAATTCCTCACCGTGCGGATTCCGTCCGCTGAGGACAGTGTCGCGCGGTGCTATTCGCTGTGCAGTTCCCCGTATTGCGAGGAGCCGGCGAGAATCACGGTGAAGCGCACCGCGGGCGGCTACGGGTCGAATTGGTTGGTGGACAACGCGGTCGAGGGGACCGTGCTGGAGGTGCTGCGGCCATCGGGCGCGTTCACGCCGCGTTCGCTCGACGCCGACGTGCTGCTGCTCGCCGCCGGAAGCGGGATCACGCCGGTGATGTCGATCCTGAAATCCTGCCTGCGGGCCGGTTCCGGACGGGTGACGCTGGTTTACGCGAACCGGGACGAGCAGTCGGTGATCTTCTGGGACGAGCTGGTGCGGCTGACGAAGGAGCATCCGGATCGGCTGACCGTGTCGCATTGGCTGGAATCGGTGCAGGGGTTGCCGACCGAGGCCGGGCTTCGGGCGTTGACCGCGCCGTACCGGGATCGGCAGGCGTTCCTTTGCGGACCCGGGCCGTTCATGGACCTGGCTTCAGCGGTCCTTGACGGACTCGGCGTGGAAAGCATTACGGTGGAACGGTTCACGTCGCTCACCGGTGATCCGTTCCAGTCAGTGGAGGTGGACGAGTCCGGCCCGGCGGGCACAGTGGAAGTCGAACTCGACGGGGAGACGCGCACCTTCCGCTGGCCGCGGGAGAACGCGTTGCTCGACGTCCTCCTGGCGGCAGGCCTGGACGCGCCGTTCTCGTGCCGGGAAGGCGCGTGCAGTGCCTGTGCTTGCGTGCTCGTGAGCGGTGAAGTCGACCTGGCGCACAACGAGGTCCTGGATGCCCAGGACCTCGCGGACGGGTTGATCCTGGCCTGTCAGGCCCGCCCGAAGACGGACGAGGTCAAGGTTACGTACGAGGCGTCGTGAGTGGCGATGCCGGTTCTCGCCGGCGTAAACACTCACGGCGCCCCAGTGAGGCAGCGATGGGCCGATTCGAGAACGCGAAAGTCCTGCTCACCGGTGGCGGCTCGGGGATCGGCCGAGCGACCGCGCTCCGTCTCGCGGCCGAATGCGCGACCGTCTTCTCCGTGGACGTCGACCACTCCGGGACTCCGGAAACAGAACGAATCCTGCGGCATCAGGCCGATGTCTCCGACGAATCCGCGATCTCGGCCGCGGTCCGGGCCGCGGCGGCTGAACTCGGCGGCATCGACGTGGTCGTCAATGTCGCCGGAATCCACCGCACGACGCCGATCGCCGAGTTGACCGTCGAGGACCTGCGGCGGCTCTACGACGTGAACTTGATCGGCACCGCGCTGTGCTGCCGGGAAGCGTTGCCGCAGCTGCCCGACGGCCGTGGCGTGATCGTGAACGTGTCCTCCAGTTCCGCTACGCACGGAAATCCTTACATGACCGCCTATTCGGCGAGCAAAGCCGCAGTGCTGGGGTTCTCGCTGAGCCTCGCGGCGGAGGTCGTCGGCCGCGGCGTGCGCGTGGTCGTCGTGTCGCCGGGCACGGTCGCGACGCCGCTGGTCGGCGAGCACGTCCTGGCCGGTCTCGACACCTCGTACTACAGCCGCATCCGCTCGCCGATGGGCGCGGCGGAACCGGACCAGATCGCGGCGACGATCGCCTTCGCCGCTTCCGCGGACGCGGGATACCTGACCGGTGCGGAGATCCGCGTCGACGGCGGCTCGCATATCTGAAGGGGTTTCGGCTCTCCCGGTGAGCGGGATCGCGCCAGGGCTGTCCGGCCGCCGTGATTACGCTCACGTCGATTCCGGCCTCATCAGCGCGGGACCTCGTATTCCGGCGGGGATTCCCCTGATCACTTCTGGAAAGGGACCGGCATGGCACTCGACCTGAATCCGGCGAACGGACCTGTTTCCCGCGGGCGGATCATCGCGGTCTGCGCGCTGATCATTCTGCTCTCCGAAATCGCCACGTTCGAAATACTCATGGTGTACCCGGCGCTGCCCGGGATGGCCGCGCATTTCCGCACCCTGGACGTGGCGCAGGCGGCCTCGGTGGTGACGCTCGCCGGCGCGGTCGTGCTGCCGCTCGCGGGCAAGGCCGCCGACCGCTACGGCAAGAAGCGGATCATCCTCGTGATGGGCGCGATCTTCCTGCTCGGCAGCATCGTGTGCGCGACCACCGACGTGTTCGCGCTGCTCCTGATCGGCCGCCTGCTGCAGGGCAGCCTGGTCGGCATCGTGAACATTTCCTACGCACTCGTGCGCGACGTGATCCCGCGCTCGTACGTGCCGGTCGCCCTCGGTTCGGTGGTCACCGGAATCGGCATGGGCGCGGTCGCCGGCCCGTTTCTCGCCGGGGTGCTGATCGACAATTTCGGGTTCCGCAGCGTGTTCTGGTTCATGGTGATCTACGTCGGCATCCTGCTGCCGCTGCACGCGTGGCTGGTGCCGGAAAGCAAAGTGCGGGTCAAATCTTCGTTCGACATTCTCGGCGCCATTCTGCTCGGCGCGAGCCTCGGCATTCTGCTCGTCGCGGTCGGCAAGGGCGGCACGTGGGGCTGGGGTTCGACGAAGACCGTCGGCGCGTTCGGGATCGGGGTGCTGCTGCTGGCCGCGTTCGTGCTGCGCGAGCTGAAGGCCAGGGAACCGCTGATCGACCTGCGGGTGCTCGTCGGCCGCAAATTCCTGCCGACGGTGGTCGCGGTCGGGCTGGTGTCGTACATGATGAACGCGCACGGCATCCTCAGCCCGACCATGTTCGAGACGCCGCACATCCCCGGAAACACTTACGGCGTCGGCCTTTCCGCGTTGCAGCTGGCACTGTGGACGTTCCCGCTCGGCGTCGTGGGCATGGTCGTCGGCCCGCTCGGCGGCTATCTGTCGAAGCGGATCGGCGCGCGGCAGGTGCTGCTCGCGTCCAGCCTGTGCTTCCTCGTGGTGATGTTCCTCGGCTCGCGGATGTTCACCGTGCAGTGGCAGGTCGCGATCACCAGCTTCGTCGCCGGGTTCGCGGTCGGGTTCCTCCATTCCTCCAACGCGAACCTGCTGCAGGACGCCCTGCCCGAGCGGCTCGGCGGCGCGGGCAACTGCATCGCCGGCGTGATCGCGATGCTGGCGTCGTCGGCCGCGGTGACGGTGACCGGCGCGATCATGGCCGAGCACGTCCGGATGACGCTGCCCCAATCGCACGCGGTGATCTACGGCGACGCCGCGTTCACCCAGTCGTATCTGTGGGCGGGCGTCGTCGGCATCGTCGGGGTGGCGATCATCCTGGTGATGAAGCACGGCCGCAAACCCGCGCAGGGCGGGCTGGTCGAGGAGAACGACACGGCTGCCCGGGTGCGGGTCGCGCAGGCCTGACCGCCGCCATACTGCGTCGCGTGGATCAAGCGGTGCGGACGGAAGACGGCATCCGGCTTTGGGCGGCGAAGACAGGCGACGGCGAACCGGTCGTCTTCTGTCACGGCGGCCCGGGGCTGTGGGACATGATGGCGGACGTCGCGGCTGACCTCTCGGCAGCCGCGACGATCTGTCGCTGGGACCAGCGAGGATGCGGCCGGTCGCAGCGGCGGGGACCGTACTCCGTGGAGCGGACGGTGGCCGACCTCGACGCGATCCGGGCTCATTTCGGCTGGGACAGCGTCGCGCTGCTGGGCCACTCGTGGGGCGCGCAGCTGGCGTTGCGCTACACGCTGGCGCATCCGGACCGCGTAACGAAGCTGGTCTACGTCTCCGGCACCGGGATCGACGACGACTCGACCTGGCACGCGGAGTACGAGCACAACCTCCGCGTCGCGCTCGGTGGGCGCCTGGGGCGCTGGGAGGCGCTGCGGGACCGGGACCGCACCGCGGAGGAAGACCGGGAGTACTGCGTCCTGCAATGGTCAGCGGACTTCGCCGACCGGGAGCGCGCACTTCGGCACGCCGAAGCCATGGCTGACCCGTGGTTCGGCGTGAATTTCGAGTGCAACGCCGCGCTGAACCGTGAGCGTTCGCCGGATCTGCGTGGCCAGTGCGAGACGCTGAAGGCGCCGACCCTGATCGTGGACGGGACAGCGGACATCCGGCCCCGCAAGGCGGTGGACTCGCTGGAACGGGCGCTGCCCGAGGTGTCGCGCGTGCAGCTGCCAGCCGGTCACCTGCCGTGGGTGGAGGACCCGAGCGGTTTCCACTCCGCGGTCGGTGGTTTCTTGGCAGGTCCGTGAAGGGCTCCTTGAGGGAATCAGATTCCCTCAAGGAGCCCTTCACGGACCGCTGGCTACCGCGTTGGGAGCAGCTTCCGCGTCGCCTCGTGTGCGGCCAGCGCCAGTTCCGCTCGCGGGAACCCGCTCCGCTTCTCCGCCGCGGCGAGGTTGCCACCCGCCACCCACACCGGCCCGTCCGCGAGATGCGCCAGCCCTTCCCGCGCGACGTCCTCCGGTTCGGCCACGTTCAGCCCCGGCAGGTCGAACGCCAGCCCGGCCCGCTCCATCGCCGGAGTCCGGGTGACGCCCAGCACCAGTTCGAGCACGTCCACGCCGCGGTCCCGCATCTCCAGCCACAGCCCCTCGGCGAACACCCGGCTGAACGCCTTGACCGCGGAATACACGCTGATCTCCGCCTGCCCGAGATACCCGGCCAGCGAGCCCACGAGCAGGATTCCACCGCGCCCGCGTGCTGCCATCAACGCGCCGAAGTGATGTGCCAACGCGAGCTGCGCGGTGATGTTCAGGTCGATGACCCCACGCACCCGCGAGAGATCCCCGGTGACGAACTCGTGCCCGTAACTGTTCGCGCCAGCATTGAAGATCAGCAGACCGACTTCACGCCCGTCAGTCACTTCCCGGATCGCCGGGAGCGCGACTGGATCGAGCAGATCCACCTGCGCGGTCAGCACTTCCACACCGCGTGCCCGCGCCGCCGCCGCAGTCTCTGCCAGCGGTTCCGGCTTGCGCGCGATCAGCACCAGATTGATCCCGGCCTCGGCGAGCTGATGCGCGAACGCCGCGCCAACGCCCTCCGAACCGCCCGCGATCACCGCCCAGGGTCCGTACTTCTCGTTCATGCTCATTCGCCGGCCACCGGAATTCCCCCGTCCGCGACCGCCCGGTCGATCGAATCCCGCAACGCGTGACAGCCGCGGAACAGATCCTCCGGGCAAGCCGACCGTTCGACACATCGCGCGGAAGCGTCGGCATCCCACTGAATGCTTGTCTGATGCCAGCTGCTCTTGCGCACCGTCAGCCACGCCTCGCAGGTTCCGCATTGGACCGGCCGCATCGGCTCGTCCAGCAGCCGGTTGTCGGCCCGGACCGCCATCAGACGCGCTCGCCGGTCCGGCGGCCGAGGTTCTCCTCGACCTCCTTGCGCCACGCGGCGTTCGGCTTCGCGGTGTCCAGTTCGAACTCGAACCGCTCGGTCATCTCCGGCGTGACGTCCGCGACGTCCACATAGAACTGTTCGTACCAGCGCCGCAGCTGGTAGACCGGACCGTCCTCCTCGCACAGCAGCGGGTTCTCGATCCGGGTCTTGTTCTTCCAGATCTGCACGTCCTGTTCGAACCCGATCCGGATGAAATCGCCCATCTTGCGCGCGGTTTCCTCGGCCTCCGCGCCGGAGAGCTTGTCCGTGCGCTTCACGATGATCCCGTACTGCAGCTTGAACGAATTCGCCGTGACGGGGTAGTGGCAGTTGATGAGGACGGCGTCGATGTCCATGCCCTCGTAGTGATATGTCAGCTCGTCGATCATGAACGACGGCCCGTAGTAGGCGGCGACGGAGGTGTTGCCGAGCGCCTTCGGCTGCCCGTCCTTGGCGGGCGGACGCACGTCCTCCCGCGAAGTGCCGCGCTGCAGCTGGGTGGCGACGTGTCCCTCGAAGATGTTCTTGAAGTACGTGGGGAAAGCGAAGTGCACGTAGAAGAAGTGCGCCATGTCGACGACGTTGTCGACGACCTCGCGGCAGTTCGTGTCGACGTGCGTTTCGTACCAGGTCCAGTCGGTCCAGTCGTCGCGCGTGGCGCCCTCGATGCGCGGGATGACGACGTCGGCCGGCGGCGGATTGCCCTCCGGGTCGTTCCAGACGAACAGCATCTTGTCCTGCACCATCGTCGTCCACGCCGCGGTGCGCGCCCGCAGCGGAACCCGGCGGCTGTAGGGGATCTGCTTGCAGCGGCCGTCGCCGCCCCAGCGCCAGTCGTGGAACGGGCAGGCGACCTCGTTGCCCTTGACCGTGCCCTGCGACAGGTCGCCGCCCATGTGCCTGCAGTACGCGTCGAGCACGTTGAGCTTGCCGTCCTCGCCGGCGAACACCACGAGCTTCTGCCCGAACGCGGTGATGGGATGCGGCTTCCCGTCGGCGAAGCTTTCGGCCAGCCCGAGACAGTGCCACCCACGGGCGAACCGCGTGGGCGCCGCGCCGGCCTCGATCACGCGGACCTCGTCCGGTGCCGGCTCCACTGTGGTCATCGTCGGATCTCCTTCCAGTGCCCCACTTCTGCGAGGTAGAACGTAGAACGGCGGGCGGTCCCGAGGCCGGTGGCATCCCAGTGACCGGAAGTCCTTTGTGGACGGTTCAATTCCAGGCGGGCTCGGCGGTGCGCAACCGGACCATCGGGTACAGCTCCTGCGTGACCTGCCGTGCGGCGACCACGACGAGCGGTGCGACGCGCTCCAGTGCGGTGTGTGCGTCGCCGACCAGAGAGATCGCCGCCTCGGGTCCTTCCGGGCCTCGGATGGCAGCGGCGACACAGGAGATGTCAGCGAAGCATTCGCCGCGCTCGAAGGCGAGGCCGTTGCGGTCGCGGATCCGCCCGAGTTCGCGGTGCAGCGTCACCATGTCGCAGATCGTCCGGCTGGTCTGGCGGCCGAGTGTCGGCATGACCCGGTCCTCGACCTGTTCGGCGGGCAGCCACGCGAGCATCGCCTTGCCGAGCGCGGTGCACTGCGCGGGCGCGCGGCCGCCGACGCGCGACGGGACCACCGCGGCGAACCGGCCGCCGACCTTGTCGAGATACCGGACGTCGGCGCCGTCGAGGATCGCCAGGTGCGCGACCATCCCGGTGCGCAACTGCAGTTCGTGCAGCACGGCCGCGGTCGCCTCGCGCAGTTCGAGGTGGTTGCCGCCGGTGCCGCCGAGATTCAGCGCCCGCGCGCCGAGCGCGTAGCCGAACGACGAATGCGACAGCCACTGCAGTCGCACGAGCTGGTCGAGGATGCGGTGCGCGGTCGAACGGGGGAGATGGGTCGTGCGTGCGACCTGTTCGAGGGTGAGCCGGGTGCTCGGCGCGTCGAACGCGTCGAGGATCAGCGTCATCCTCTCGACCATCGACGGCGGCAGGGCGCGGTTCTGTGCGACGTCCGTGCCGAGGGAGTCCGTTTCGATCGCGACAACCGTCATGCTGTGCTCCTCGCGGACGAATTGAAATCATTTCTAGTTTTGACGGTAACACGGCGGCCGGGCACGGCGTCAACAAGCGGCGGGTCACGAGTGCGGCACGGCTCCCGATCAGCGGGAGAAGCCGCTCGCGCAGGCGCGAGCGGCCGGTAGGCATGGCGCATGGACATCGGCCTCGTGAGCCCCGTGGTGACCCGGCTGCCGGGGGATCCGAACGCCTGGGAGGACGCCGCGGGCATCGAAGACCTGGCACGGATCGCCGAGACCGCGGACCGTCTCGGCTTCCATCACCTGACCTGCAGCGAGCACGTCGCGGTGCCGGTACCGGTGGCGGAGCAGCGCGGCTCGACGTACTGGGATCCGCTCGCCACCTTCGGCTTCCTGGCTGCTCGTACCAACCGGATCCGGTTGGTCACGCAGGTGCTCGTGCTGGGATATCACCACCCGCTGGAGATCGCGAAGCGCTACGGAACGCTTGACACGGTCAGCGGCGGGCGGCTCGTGCTCGGCCTGGGCGTCGGGTCGCTGCGGGAGGAGTTCGACCTGCTGGGCGCGCCGTTCGAACAGCGCGGCGAGCGGGCCGACGACGCGCTCCGGGCGCTGCGGGCCGCGTTGTCGCAGCGGCTGCCGGAATACCACGGTCCGCACTACGACTTCGCCGGGATGATCGTCGAACCGCATGCCGTCCAGGCGAAAGTCCCGCTGTGGATCGGCGGCCGAACCAAACGCTCGCTCCGCCGCGCGGCGGAGCTCGCCGACGGCTGGGTCCCGTTCGGATTGTCGCTGGAAGAGCTGCGCCGGATGCTCGGCACGGTTCAGCTGCCGGACGGCTTCCAGGTCGTGCTGTCGCCCGGACGGCCGCTGGACCCTGGCACGGCGTCCTGCCGGGACCGGCTGGCCCGGGTGGTCGAGGCCGGGGCGACGACGGTCAGCGCGCGGATCGCCGCGAACTCGGCCGACCACTACCGCGAGCAGCTCGAAACGCTCGCCGAGCTAGGAAGCGAGGTCTGAGGTGGACCGGATCGCCCAGTTGGAGGCGCGGCTCGCGCGGCTGGAGGACGAACGCGAGATCAGCAGGCTGATCGCCGCGTACGGTCCGCTGGTCGACGCCGGCGCGGCCGAGGACGTCGCCGCGCTGTGGACCGAGGACGGCGTGTACGACGTCGACGAGATCTACCTCGAAGGCCGGGAGCAGCTGGCCCGGATGGTGCGGTCGAGCGCCCATCAAGGCTGGATCTCCGGCGGATGCGCGCATTTCGTCGGCCCGCCGCACGTGACCGTCGACGGCGACACGGCGATCGCGGTATGTCATTCGCTGATGGTGGTATATCAGGACGACCGCTTTGTTGTCCGGCGGGCGACGGCGAACCATTGGGCGCTCGCCCGCACCGATGCAGGATGGAAGGTCACCCGGCGTACCAACCGGGTTCTCGACGGCCGGGCCGAGTCGCCCGGGCTGCTGCGCCAGGGCGCGTACGGCGAACCAGCGTTCCTCTGAGCCGGTCCCGGTCACTGGAATCGGCCCGGCGCTCACTGCGGCGAGCAGGCACAATCACGCCCGCACCGGTGCGCGAGGAGGGAGACCTTTGATGAGCCTCTCCGCTGATCCTCGGCAGGCACTGACCGCGCCCGGCGGACCGTGCGAGCTTCGCACCGAAGAGGTGCTGGGCGTGCCGATGACGGTGTTCGCCCGCCGCGCGCGGTCCTTGGGGGAGGTGCTGGCGGCCTCGGCACGACACGGTGAACGCGAGTACCTGGTGACGGCCGATCGCCGTATCAACTTCGCTGACCATGCCCGGCAGGTCGCATCGGTGGCCTGCGCGCTTCGCGACGAGTACGGGATCGGCAAGGGCGACCGGGTCGCGATCGCGGCGGCGAACAGTCCGGAGTGGGTGATCGCGTTCTGGGCGACGGTGTCGCTGGGCGCGATCGCGGTCGGCTACAACGCGTGGTGGTCGCGGCCGGAACTGGCGTACGCGCTCGGCCACACCCGACCGTCGCTCGTGGTCGCCGATTCGAAGCGGGCCGCGCTGCTGGACGGCGTTCCGGTGCTGACTGTCGAGGAGGATGTTCCCCGGCTCGCCCGCTCCCGGCCGGACGCACCGCTGCCTTCCTGTGCGGTGGCCGAGGACGATCCGGCGGTCATCCTTTACACCAGCGGCACGACCGGACGGCCGAAAGGCGCGGTGCACACGCACCGGAACCTGACGTCGGTGATCGAGTTTCACCGCCTGAACAGCGAAGTCGCCCGTGTGCTCGGCGACCCGACGGATCCGTCCGCGCGGCGGTACTTGCTCGGGGTGCCGCTGTTTCACATCGCCGGACTGCACAACCTCGTCGTGCCGCGGCTGGCGGACGGCAGCGCGGTCGTGGTGCACCAGGGAGGTTTCGACGCGGAGCGAGTGCTGCGATTGGTCGAGGCTGAGCGGGTGACGAACTGGGGCGTCGTGCCGACCATGGCACACCGGCTGCTGGAACACGGCAACCTTGCCCGATACGACCTTTCCTCGCTGACCGCTTTCACTCTCGGTGCCGCGCCTTCTTCGCCTGCATTCCAGCAACGGCTCCGCGCGGAACTCCCCATGGCGGAGAAGGGATTGGTCGACAGCTACGGCCTCACCGAATCCTCCACGGCGATCGCCGTTGCCGCTGCTGGTGACCTGGCGGCTTTCCCCGGCACTGTCGGGCATCCGATCGCGACGGTGGAGTTGGAGATCCGGGACGCGTCCGGCGAGGCGATGCCGGAGGGCAGCGCGGGAGAGATCTGCGTGCGCAGCCCGTTCACGATGCTCGGCTATTGGGAAGATCCCGAAGCCACCGCAGCCGCTATCGACGACGAGCGATGGCTGCACACCGGGGATATCGGCGTTCTCTCCGACGGGCTGCTCCGGCTCGCCGCACGGCGTTCGGATTTGATCCTGCACGGCGGCGAGAACGTTTATCCGGCCGAGGTCGAGAACGTGCTGGCGGAACATCCGGCGGTGCGGGAATGCATTGTGCTGGGCGTGCCGCATGTCGACCTCGGCCAGGAAGTGGCTGCGGTCGTGGTGGTCTCGGTGCCGATCGAGGCGGAGGAACTGCGGGCCTTCGCGGCCGAGCGGCTGGCGTATTTCAAGGTTCCGTCGCGGTGGCGGATCGGGCCGGATCCCTTGCCGCGCAACGTGACCGGCAAGGTCGTGCGGAGCAAGGTGCCGCGGCCCTGATCCCGTTGACCGGGAGCGCGCCCGCGCGCTCGGGTGCTCCGCTGGGAGGCTCGGGGCAGCCGGGACCGCACCGTATCCGGACCGGAGAAAGGGAAGCGCCATGACCCATCCCGCTCTAGCCGCCGTCGAGGAGCGGTCCGAGGAGATCGCCGCGCTCGGACCGGAAAACGAGCGGCTCGGCCGGCTCGCCGACGAAGCGGCGAAGGTGCTCCGGGAAACCGGCGCGATCAAAATGCTCCAGCCCGCCGATTACGGCGGCGCGGAAGCGCATCCGCGCGAATTCGCGGAAACGGTGATGCGGCTGGCTTCGCTCGACGGTTCGACGGGCTGGGTGGCCGGGATCGTCGGCGTGCACCCGTGGGAAATGGCGCTCTGCGACCGTCGCGTCCAGGAAGAAATCTGGGGTGCGGACAACGACACCTGGATCGCTTCGCCGTACGCGCCGATGGGCGTGCTGAAGCCGGTCGACGGCGGGTATGTCTTCAACGGACGGTGGCAGTTCTCGTCCGGCACCGATCATTGCGACTGGATTTTCCTCGGCGGATTCCTCGGCGACGCGGACGGCGATGTCGTGCAGCCGCCCCGGAATTACCACGTGATCCTGCCTCGCGCGGATTACGAAATCGTCGAGGACACCTGGGATGTCGTCGGCCTGCGCGGCACCGGCAGCAAGGACATCGTCGTCAAGGACGCGTTCATTCCGGAGTACCGGGCGGTCCCGTTCAGCCGGATGACCGACGGCAGCGCGCTGCGGGAATCCGGCCGCACGAACCCGACGTACGGCGTCCCGTTCACCACGATCTTCCCGCTCGGCATCACGTCCGCGGTGATCGGCATCGCGGAGGGCGCGCTGGCCGCGCATCTGGCATATCAACGCACTCGCGTGCAGATCACCGGCACCCGGGTGAAGGACGACCCGTACGTCCTGTTCGCGATCAGCGCCGCCGCCGAAGAGATCAAAGCCTCGCGAATCGCCATGCTGGACAATGTTTCCCGGTTCTACGACAAGGCAGCGGCCGGGGAGCCGGTGACGCTCGCCGACCGTGCCGCGTCGCGCCGCACCCAGGTCGCCGCGGCATGGCGGGCGGTGCGCGCGATGGACGAGGTGGTCGCCCGCAGCGGCGGCAACGGCCTGCGGATGGACAACCCGATCCAGCGGTTCTGGCGCGACGGCCACATGGGCCTGGCGCACGCGATCCACGTGCCCGGTTCGGTGTTCCACGCGTCCGCGCTCACCGACCTCGACGTCGAGCCGCCACCCGGCCCGATGCTCTCCATGATCTGAACCTTCCTATCCCGCAAGGAGTTTCGCCATGACCGAGATCCGAGGGCTCGGATACCTCCGGGTCCAGAGCCGGGACCTGCCGCGCTGGCGCGAACTGACCGTGGAGGCGCTCGGCTTCGCCGAAACGTCCGGCCCGGTCGCCGACGGCCTGTACCTCCGGATGGACGAACGCGAGGCGCGGCTGATCGTGCTGCCCGGCGAGGACGACCGGGTGCTCGCGGTGGGCTGGGAGGTGCGCGACCAGTTCGCGCTGGCCGCGGTCGGGCGGGCGGTGGAGGCGTCCGGAACCGCGGTGAAAGTGTTGTCGGAAGAGCAATGCCGCGAACGCCGCGTGGATTCGGCGCTCACCTTCGACGATCCGTCCGGCACCCCCGTCGAGGTGTTTTTCGGCCCGGTCCTCGATCACGACCCGGTCCGGACGAAGTGGACGCAGCAGTTCGTGACCGGCGCACAGGGCATGGGCCACGTCGTGCTGCCGACCACGAACTTCGCCGAGGTCGAGACGTTCTACACCGAGGTCCTCGGCTTCCTGCCGCGCGGCGCGGTCGCGATGGGCGGCGCGGCTCCCGATCAGAAACCCCGCCGGGTGCGCTTCATGGGCGTCAACCAGCGCCACCACAGCCTGGCGATCTGCCCCGCCCCGCACGGCGAACCGCCGGGCCTGGTGCACCTGATGGTCGAGGTCGACTCCCTCGATGCCGTCGGCCGCGCCCTGGACGAGGTCGGCAAACGCGGGTTCTCGGTGTCGTCGACGCTGGGTCGGCACACGAACGACAAGATGGTGTCGTTCTACGTCCGGGCTCCGGGCGGGTGGGATCTGGAGTACGGGACCGAGGGAATGCTGGTGGACGAGCGGTTCTATACGGCCGAGGAGATCACCCGGGACAGCTACTGGGGGCATGACTGGTCCGGGTCGGAGCAGTTGGCCGCGTTCACCCCGCCGAAGGGATAGCGCGGACCACGGTGTCATCCGGTGGTTTGCTCCGCAACGAAGTCTGCCGTGTTCTCGCTGACGGCGGTGAGCGGGAGCGCACCGGGACCGAGGACGACCTCGTGGAAGGCGCGGACGTCGAAGGCGGCCCCGAGTTTCCGCGCGGCTTGTTCGCGCAGTTCCCAGAACTTGAGGAACCCGAGGCGGTAGCCAAGCGCTTGGCCGGGCATATCAGTGGAGTAGCGCAGCGTTTCGGTGTGTATTTGAGGCGGCGATTCCAAGGTCGTGGCCGCCATGTACGCCTCCGCCTTCTCCAAGGACCAGCCGAACGCGTTGAGCCCGGTGTCGACGACGAGTCGTTGCGCGGTGAGGCGCTGGTGCACGTAGTGGCCGTACCGGTCCCAGGGATCGGCGTAGAGGCCCATTTCGGTCCCGAGCGAGGCGGCGTATTCGGCCCAGCCTTCGGTGTAGGCGCCGAGCAGTTCGGGGGCGAACTTGCCGCGGATCGGGTGCAGTGCGGTGTCTTCTTCCTGGCGCGCGAGGTGGAAGTGGTGCCCGGGAACGAGTTCGTGAAAGATCAGGGTCGCCGCGTTGATCTGTGATCGGCTGTCGAGCCCGGATCCGTTGTAGCGGTAGCGGCCTGCGGGATTGGCCGGTCCTGGTTGTTCGTAGTACCCGTAGGACAGTCCGGCTTCGAGTTCGGGATCGAGGCGTTCGACTGTGTGCGGTGCCTTGGGCAGCACCGAGAACCAATGCCCCAGCAGCGGTTCGACGGCGGCGAGGTGGCGCTGGTAGGTCGCGGCGACGTCCTCGGCGTGGCGGGCGTGGAATCGTTCGTCCGCGTCGAGGACGCTCCGGTAGGCGGCTTCGTCGCCGTCGAACCCGATCTCGGAGCGCAGTTTCGCCATCTTCTCGGTGAGCTCGGCGACCTGGGTTTGCCCGATGTCGTGCACCTGCTCTGGTGAGATGTCATAGGAGGCGTACTGCCGTACCAGTCGCCGGTATGCTTGCTCGCCGCCGGGGTATTGGCCGAGCCCGACCCCTGGTGTCGCGGTGTCTCGTGCCGGACCGTCGAGGTAGCGCAGCAGGGAGTCGACCGCGGGCAGTACGTCGTTGGTCACGGCGCGGCCAAGTCCGTCGGCGAGCCTGCCGCGCAGTGCGGGGGAGAGGGGCTCGATGCGATGCTCGTCCAGGCTGAGCCACCGCTGCGTCGCGGCGCGCAGGCCGACGACGGCGGAGACGAATCCTGGCAACGCCGCTCGCGGCGTTCCCCATCCGCGCTCGGCCTGCGCACGAAGCTTCGCCTCCGCGCCGCGTACCCGCCGAGCGAGATCCCCAGCGAGGGAAAGGAAAAGCTCGACATCGGCGTTCGGGTCGGCGAAAGTGATCGCGCCGAAGGCTTGCGGCGCGGTGAAGCTGAGCTCGAACAGCTGGTAAGGCGCGACCGGGAAGTGCCACCACCACGATTGGTCGGCGCACGCCCACTGGTCGGCGATGAAGTGCAGCAGCGCGGCCGTGTCCCGGTCGAGCGCGGCGTCGTCGGTCTCGGCGAGTGCCGCACGCACGGACCGGCCCGTCGCGGCCCGTTCTTCCGCCTCGTCGAGTGACCCGTTCGGCAGGTGCTCGACGGGACGGCCGGCGCGCAGCGCGTAGTGCGGCTCGGTCCGCAGGACGTGGTCCCACACCCGGTCGGCGAGGGCTCGGACGGTCGGGGCCATGTGCGTCTCCTTGGTCGGACGGATGCGCGCGGTTCAGCGTGCGGCGGTGAGCCGCGCGGGGAGCCGGAAAGACACCGCTGCCACGAGCGCCCCTACCGCGCCCGCGCCGAGGAAGACCCAGGTGATGGCGTTCCAGGTGGGCAGCTGGGTGCCCGGAAGCAGGTCGAGGGCCATGACGGTGGCGGCCAATTGGGCGCCGACCGCGTTGCCGACAGCGCGCAGCACGTAAGCGAGCCCGGTCACGCTCGCGACGCGGTCGGCGGGAAGCGTGAGCGCGATGATGTTGACGCCCTGAGTGAGCCCGGTGCCGATGGCCACCCCGACCAGTCCGGCGCCGACGGCGAGGACGAAAGCGCTGGACCGGCCGCTCACCATGATCAGTCCCGCCGCGAGCAGCAGCGCCCCGGAAAGCACCATCACCATGCGCGAACCGACCAGCCGCTCCAGCCGGCCGGTCAGCGGGGCGGAGACCGCGCCGAGCACCCCGAGCGGGAACATGATCAGCCCGGTGGCGACCGCGGTCGAACCCAGCCCGTACCCGGTCGCCGCCGGCGCCGCCGCGATTCTCGGCACCGCGATCATCAGCACCGCCGAGGACACTCCCGCGGCGAACGCGGTCACGTGCACGATCAGCACCGCGGAGCCGCCCAGCCGCAGATCCACCAGGGGGTCGGCGACGCGTCGCTCGACGAGGACGAACCCCGCCAGCGCGACGATCGCCGCCGCGCCCAGCCCGAGCACGGGAGCCGACGCCCACCCGGTCGAGGCGGCGAAGGTGATGGCCAGCAGGAGCGCGACCACTCCGAGGCCGAGCAGGGCGGCGCCGGCGGAGTCGACCCTGCCGCGTACCGAAGGCGGATAGGAGGGCATCACGGCAACCGCGAACGCCAGCAGCGGAACGAGCACGATCAACGCCAGCCAGTACAGCCATTGGTACGGGAGCGCGGAGAGCAGCGGCCCGGCCAGCAGCACCCCGGCCGCGTTGGCGACGGCCAGTCCTCCGACGAACAGGCCGTTCGTCCGGCGCAACCGCTCGGGCGGTTCGGTGTCGCGGACGATGCCGACGGCGAGCGGCACCAGGCCGACCCCGGCGCCCTGCAGCCCCTGGCCGATCGCGAACACCAGCACCGACGGGGCCAGCCCCGCGGTCGCGATCCCCACGAAGACGACCGCGAGCACACCGAGGAAAACGCGCCGCCGGTCGCGGATGTCGGCGAGCCTGCTGACGACCGGCGTCGCGACCGCGCCGACGAGCGCCATCGCCGAGATGATCCATCCGGCTTCCGCCTGAGTGGCGCCGATTCCGCCTTGAATGAGCGGCAGCGCGGGCACGATCATGGCTTCGAGCAAGCCGTAGACGAGCACGGCACCGACCAGCAACGCGCTCACCGATCGCGTTCGGCCCCTCGGCGCCGGCAGGCCGCTCGCCACCACTTCATTTTTCATCGCCCGCCACCTCCTCCTCGACCAGCCGCTTGAGCGTGGCGAGTTCGGCGTCGAAGCGAAGCCGGTTCGCCGCCCGGTAATCGTCCGCGGTCATCGCGCCGTCCATTTCGTGCCGGCTGTAGACCTCGTAGCTCACCAGCGTCGAGCCGGCCAGCGGGACGAGCTGCCACGCGGCCCACCCGGGATCGTCCGGGGCTCCGGTCAGCAGCTTCACGACCTTGCGGAAAGGCGGTTCGAGCACCACCGTCTCGACGGCCAGGCGGTACTCGACGCCGTCGATCGTCTCCCGGGCGACCCGGACCTCCCCGACGGCGCCCGGCTCACCCGATTCCCGGACCGGTTTCGCCCCCTGTTTCCACCTGTCCGGATCGAGCAGCAACGGCCAGATCGCGGCCGGTTCCGCGGGAATCTCGACGACGTTGCGGGTGACGAGGTCGACCGTGCGTGCGGACATGAATACCTCCAGGCGGGGGCGAAGGCGGCGAACCCGGTACCCAGCTTGCGATGCGGACTCGCCGAGGAGAATTGGACAAACGTCGGGCAGTTCGGCGCGGCGGTCCGACATCTGGCGCGGGCGACAGCTGTCGCGTCCCCGGGCGCGGAGTCGCAACGCTTGTCTGCGGCCGCTAGCGACGGCGAATCCTAAGCTGAACCGCACGATTGGCGCGGAGCGCGTTCCTTGCCCACACAGAACCGAGGAGCACGGGTGACGACGGAAACGGCGGACGGGAATACCAGCGAGCAGGTCGTGACGGTCGGGGCGGTGACGTTCACCGACGAGAACCGCTGGCTGCGGGAGAACACCCCGGAGACGCTCGCCTGGCAGGAACGGGAGAACGCCGCCACCACGGCCGCGATCCGCGGCTGGGCGCACTTCGGCGAGATCCGCGACCAGCTCGGCCGGACCGTCGCGGACCAGCCGTCGAACGCGGAGATCTGGGGGACCACGACGCCGCGCCGCATGGGCCGGTTCTGGTTCCGGCTCGCCGCGGTCGCCGCCGACGACCCGACGCTGGGCCTGTGGGTTTCGGAAACCGCGGACGGCCCCCGCACTCTTCTCGTCGACCCGCGCGACCCCGCGTTCGGCCAGGGCTCGCAGCTGCTCTGGTACGAACCGGCCCCCGACGGAGCACGGGTCGTGTTCGCCGCTTACCCGCTGGGACAGACGATCGGCACGCTGCACGTCGTCCGCACCGAAGACGGCCGGATGCTGCCGGTCGAGGCGCCGCGCCACGTCGCCGCGGGCGCGACTCCTGGCTGGCTGCCGGACGGTACCGGGTTCTACACGGCCGACCGGACGGACACCGGCGAGCACCGGCTGCGCTTCGTCCCGGTAACCGCGGGCGTCCCCGCCGAGGCCGACACCGTGTTCCCCTGCGACCAGTTGCCGCACAACACCTTCACGCTGACCGCGCAGGTGTCCCCGGACGGCGCCCGGGTCGTCGCCCTCGCCGGGCAGCACGAGCAGATCGCCTGCCGCCTCCTGGACCGCGCCACCGGCGAATGGCGGCCCTTCCTCCCCGCGGACTACCGCGGCGAGTGCCACGGGGTGTGGTACGACGACGACACCTACGTCGCGGTGGTCACCGGCGACGCGCCGCGCGGCAGAGTGGTCGCCGTCCCCGTCGCCACCTCCGCCGACGAACGCACCTGGCGCGAACTGGTGCCGGAGTCCGAAGCGGTCCTGCGGTGCGTCCGCAAGCTCGGCGACGACCTGGTCGTCTGCGAGATCCGGGACATCGCGGTCGAGTTCCGGGTGGTCGGCGCGACCGGCGAGGCGAAGGCGGCCGTCCCGATGCCCGGTTCCGGTTCCTCGCCCACCGCGATGGCCGCCCGCCGCTTCGAGCGTTCCACCGAGCTGACGTTCACCCACGAGACTTTCCAGCAGGCGTCGGTGGACTACCGCTACCTGCCCGAGACGAACGAACTCGTCCGGCTGAGCGAGAGCGGCCGGGCCTTTCCGGACCTGACCGTCGACCGCGCGTTCGCCACGAGCCGGGACGGCGCCCGGATCCCGTACTTCGTCGTCCACCGGCCCGATCTCGACCGCAGCAAGCCGCAGCCGGCCTTCATCGAAGCCTACGGCGGGTTCAACCAGGCGCTGATGCCCCACTACCTCGGGAATGTCGGGCCGTTCCTCGCGGCGGGCGGCGTGTACGTGCAGGCGAACCTTCGCGGGGGCGCCGAATACGGCCGGGAGTGGTACGAAGCCGGGCGCTTGGCCAACAAGCAGAACACCTTCGACGACCTGTTCGCCGTCGCCGGCGAACTGATCGCGACCGGGGTCAGCGAACCCGGACGGCTCGCCTTCTACGGCAAGAGCAACGGCGGCATGCTCGCCGGCGTCGCGCTCGTGCGCCGGCCGGATCTCTGGGGCGCGGTGGTGGCCGATGTGCCGCTGCTGGACATGCTGGAGTTCCAGAGCCCCGGCAACCCCGCGGCCAAGGAAGCGCGCGGGGCGTTCCTCGAGGACTACGGGGACGTCACGGACCCCGAGGACTCCCGTCGTCTCGCCGCCTTTTCCCCGTACCACAACGTTCGCGTCGGCGTGCGGCATCCGGCTGTGCTGCAGATTTTCGGGGAGCACGACTTCGGCTGCGAGCCGTTCCACGGCCGCGTCTTCACCGCGCGGCTGCGCGCGGCCAGCGCCGCGAACAAGCCGCTGCTGCGGGTCCGGAAGGACTACGGCCACCTGCCGGCGACGCGGGCGCAGGCCATCGAACACCACGCGGAGATCCTCGCGTTCGTCATGGACCATCTCGGGATGAAGCCAGCTGCCGGCAACCTGTGAGAGATGATGGCTTTGGTGCGGTGGTTTCCGGCGGAGCAGGCGGAAAATCCGCTTGGGCGGCGCCAACGTCATGCCCAGCAGTCTTGCGGCTGAGGGGTGCGCTTTCCTGGTGGGTCAGGACACCGAGCGCAGCGCGGCGGAAGAGGTCTCCGGAGCCGTCTGGTTGCGGTAGGCGGCGGCCAGGGTGCGCAGTTTCAGTCCCAAGTGGAGGGTGAGCCGGTCTTCGCCTCGGTTCAGGTCGCATTCGGTGATCGCTTCGATGCGTTTGAGCCGGTGGTACAGGGTGGCCCGGTGCACCTTGAGCTCGCCCGCGGTACGGGCGACATCGCCCGCGTTGTCGAGGAACGCTTCCAGCGTCGTGACGAGCCCGCGTTGGCCGTCCTCGCGTTCCAGGACGGCGAGCGCCGGCACCTGCGCGGCGGCGAGCAGATCCTCGGCGGGCATTTTCATCAGGAGCGCGTAGGGCCCCAGTTCGTCCCAGCGGGCGATCGGTCCGACGGAGGGGACGAGCTGTGCCGCGCGCACTGCGAGGAAAGCCTGCCGGTACGACTCGATGATGTCCTCGATCCGGGCGACGGGACCGCCGATGCCCAGCACGAGTTGCCCGTCGTGGTGGGTGAGCTGGTCGAATCGTGCGGTGAGGCGGTCGCAGACGGTCTCCGTCTCGCGCCGCGACAACGGCCGCGGCTGGGCGATCACCAACCAGGCCCGGGACTTGTTCGCGGCGACGAGCGCGGAGCCCTGCGCCCCGCAGTACTGCGCGATCGTGTCCTGTGCGTCCTCGAGCGCCGCCTCCATGGCCACCGTCTGCGGGGATTCGGCTCCCCGGTGCTGCACGCCGAGCACCTGGAAGTGCATGGCCGTCGCGGGGAACAGCTGCTCGGCACGCAGGTCCTCGACCGCCTGCGAACGGATGGCCGGGTCGGTGGCCACCAGCTCCCACAGGATCGCCTCGTGCCGGGCCCGGGTGCGTTCGTGCACGATGAGGTCCCGGTACAGCACGACGCCGGCGCGTTCGGCGGCTTCCCGCGCGCTCTCCTTGTCGTGCTCGGTCAGCGTGGCATCGGGGTCGATGAGCCACAGGTAGCCGAGCAGCAGACCGGCACAGCGGATCGGTACGCACAGCCGCGGCAGCGTCCCTTCGTTCGGCACGGCCACCAGGCCCGGGCTGGTCCACTGCACGATGCCCTTGGCGAGGATCTGCTCGCACAACCGCGGGTCGAGCGAGCGGTTGAGCACCGAGAAGACCCGCGTCGTGTCCTCGTCGCCGAAATGGCGGCTCGCCGCGAGCAGCCGGATCTGCGGGTCGTCGATCGCCACCGACCGCTGCAGCCGCTCGGCGAGGGTGTCCACGACCTCCTGCAGCTCATCAGCCATGAGCGCTTACCTCCGCTGGTACGGGCCAGCGTCCACTGTCTCCCACCACGCCTTCGAGGACAAGCGACACCTGTCGTGCGCGGTGGCGGTCCGGCGCGACAGATGACGCGTGCAGGCTGCGCGGTCAGGTCGGCTGACGCAGGGGACAGGCGGCACCGCGGGTCGACAGTGGTCGCGGTTTCGCGCGCGGAGATGCGGCGAATGCTTGATGCCGCGCGACTGCGCGCCTGCCGACAATGGCCGTGTCATCGTGCGTGCCCGGCGTGGCGCACGGGGTTTCCGTGAGGGGAGTGGGGTTCCATGGCCGCCGATGTCGTGGTGATCGGTTCGGGCGTTGTCGGTGCTTCGGTCGCGCTGGAACTCGGCAGGCGTGGGTGGCGCGTGACGGTCGTCGACAAGGCCGGGGCTCCAGGCCACGGTTCCACGGCCGCTTCGAGTGCGGTGGTGCGGTTCAACTTTTCCACGCTGGCCGGGGTCTCCGCGGCCTGGGAGGCGCATTTCGCTTGGCGGGCGTGGGCGGAGCACCTCGGTTGCGACGTCGGGCAGCCGGCCCGGTTCGAGCGGTGCGGGCTGGCGATGCTGGACGTCCCTGCCGCGCCGCGGTCGGCGTATGTGCCGCTGTTCAAAGAGGCCGGGGTCCCGTTCGAGGAGTGGTCGAGCGCGGAGCTGCGGGAACGGATACCGGGTATCGACGTCGGCAGTTACTGGCCGCCGAAACGCCTTGACGACAACCGGTTCTGGGCGGACGCGGAGTCCGCATTGGGCGCGGTGTACACGCCCGACGCGGGATTCGTGACCGATCCGGCGCTGGCCGCGCAGAACCTGGCCGCCGCCGCGCGGTTCCACGGCGCGCAGTTCCGCTTCCGCACGACCGTGTGCGGCGTCGAGCGGGCCGATGGCCGCGTGAGTGCGGTAGTGCTGGGCGACGGGACCCGGATTCCGTGTGCCGTGGTGGTCAACGCCGCCGGCCCGTGGTCGACGCGCGTCAACGAACTGGCCGGGGTCGGCGCGGATTTCACGGTGTCGTGCCGGCCGTTGCGCCAGGAGGTCGCGCACGTGGCGGCGCCGCCGGGGTATCAATCCGGTGCCGGGGTCGGGATTTCGGTGGCGGACATGGACCTGGGCACGTATCTGCGCGGCGAGCCCGGCGGGGGTCTGCTGGTCGGCGGCACGGAACCGGAGTGCGATCCGCTGCAGTGGGCGGACGACCCGGACGCGGTCGCGACGCACCCGACCATGGCGGTGTTCGAGGCGCAAGTGACCCGCGCAGCCCGGCGGCTGCCCGAGTTGACGGTCCCGAACCGGGCGCGGGGGGTGGTAGGGGTCTACGACGTCGCCGACGACTGGACCCCCATCTACGACCGCACCGGGCTCGACGGGTTCTACGTCGCCATGGGCACCAGCGGCAATCAATTCAAAAACGCCCCGGTCGTCGGCAAGTTCCTCGCCGCGATCATCGAACAGACCGAGAACGGCACGGACCACGACACGCGACCGGCGCAGTACCTCGGCGAACACACCGGGCTGGAGATCGACCTCTCGGCCTTCTCCCGCAAACGCCCTCGCAACACGGAAAGCTCGGGCACGGTGCTCGGTTGACGCGCCTGGCCCGCGGTGGTGCGGTGCTGCGCGGCAATCCGGCTATTTTCCGGCCTGTGCCACCAGATCGTCGACGGCCCGCGCCGCGAAAGCCATCGCCGTGCCCAACGGAATTCCCGGACCCGGGTAGTAGCTTCCGGTCATGGACGCCGCCGAATTGCCGACCGCATAAAGACCTGCCACCGCCGAGCCGTCCTCGCGCAGCACCCGCGCGTCCGGATCGGTCACCAGACCGCCCTTCGTGCCCAGGTCCGACAACACCAGCCGGGCAGCGCGAAACGGCGGGCGATCCACCGGCACCAGCACCGGATTCGCGAAATGCCGCGCGTATTCGTCTTCGCCCCGCCCGAAATCCTCGTCGCGCCCGGCTTCGGCGAACGAGTTGAACCGGGCCGCCGTCTCGGGCAACTCGGGAGCGTCGATCAGTTTCGCCAGTTCCGCGAGCGTGTCCGCCTCCACCCAGGTGCCAGCCGCCAGATGGTCGTCCGGCCGTCCGCCCGGCAACGCGATCGCGGGCAGCCGGCCGCCCTCCCGGCTGTCGAACACGAGGTGCGAGGGAACCCGCCGCGCCGGGTCTGCTGCCATCTCACGGCCCATCTGGTCGTATGGCAGCGACTCGTTCGCATAGCGCCGCCCGTCGCGGTCGACGACGAGACCGCCGCGGAAGCCGAGCGTGAACGACGCGCCGCCGTCCGGCATCGCGATTCCCGGGCACCACCAGCCCTCGTCCATCAGGTCGACGGCCGCGCCGAGTGCGAGCGCCGCCGCCAGGACCTGGCCGCGGTTCGTTTCCGCGGGTGCCATCGACCACGCCGCCGAGCCCGGCACGCCGGACTGTTCCCGCAGGTCCGCGTTCCGCTCGAATCCGCCCGCGCCGATGAGCACGCCGCGGGTCGCCCCGATCCGCCTCGAGCCGGCACCGACGCCGACGACCCGGCCGTCCTCGACCACCAGTTCGTCGACCGGAGTTCCGGTGAACACAGTGCCGTTGCCGGTCGCGTCGAAGGCCAGCAGCAGCCGGCCGATCAGCGCGCGGCCGCCGTCCAGCGGGGCGTCCCGGTGCCCGCGGCCGGCGCGGTCGCGGTCGACCGGCGGACGCACCAGTTCGGCCCGGTCGCCCAGTTCGGAGAGCGGCAGGTCGACCGGCACGAACGAGCGTCCGCCGGGGACCCGGCCCGGCCGGTCGAAGTAGTCCGGGAACGCCCGCCATTCGAACTCGAGCGCCGGATCCGCCTCCAGCGCCGCGACCAGTTCCGGCGCCTTCGCCAGGAACGCCTCCTGCCGCCCGGTCCGGTCCTCGCCGAGCAGCGCGCGCAGGTACTCGCGCGCGGCGGCGGTGGAATCCGCGACGCCGAACCGCTCCTGCACCTGTGTGCCGGGCAGCCAGCAGGCCGCGCCGGAGTAGGCGGAAGTCCCGCCGAGCAGGTCCGCGCCCTCGACCACCGCGGTGCGCAACCCGGCCCGGGCGGCGAGGTACGCGCCGGTCAGCGCGCCCGCGCCGGAGCCGGCCACCACCACGTCGAACTGGTCGTCGAAAGCCATGAGTCCTCCAAGTCGTCGCGACCCGGCGAGCCAACCGCATCGCCGCCGCGCCCGGGCGCGGTCATCCCACTCACCGGTAGCGGCGGCGCCCGGTGGGAGGATCGTGGGAGAGAATGGCCTGATCACGAGCGGAGGAGTCGCGGTGCCGAGAGTCGCCGAGAACCGGGCGCCGGCCACGCCGAGTTCGCCCGCGCAGCAGGAGCGCTACCGGCGCATCCTGCGAGCGGCCGCGGACCACGGTGCCGAGCACGGCCTCGACCGGATCCAGATGCTCGACGTCGCCCGCGACGCCGGCGTCGCCATCGCCACGCTGTACCGGTACTTCCCGTCGAAGACGATCCTGTTCACCGCGCTGCTGCACAGCCAGGTCGAGCAGCTGGACCGCAACAGCGTCCCGGTCGAACCCGGGCAGGAACCGGCCGAGGCGGTCGCACGCGTGCTGGTCGACGCCGCCCGCCGCCTGCTGGAACGGCCGCGGCTCGCGCAGGCGATGCTGCAGTCGAACAACGCGACCGTCGCGGGGGAGTCGCCGAACATGGCCGCGGCGGTCGAGTTCGCCGATCTGATCCTGCGCGTCGCCGGGGTGGCCGAGCCCAGTGACCACGACCGCCGTCTGGTCCGGTTGATCGAGCAGACCTGGTACGGCGTGCTGACTTCGCAGCTCAACGGGCACATCACCGCCGAGGAGGCGGAGGCGGACACGGTGCTGGCGTGCCGGTTGCTGCTGGCCGGACTGGGCCGCTGACCGGCTTCTCCCGGTGACCGGGATCGACCCGCCGTGCGCGCGCGGAGTCCCCGTAGCGTCGCGGCCGTTCCCGGAACCACACTTCAGGAGGCCGTCATGCCGCGCACCGTCGTCGTCACCGGAGCGAGTTCGGGGATCGGGGCGGCGCTCAGCGGTCTCCTCGCCGAACGCGGCGACCAGGTCCTCGGCGTCGACCTCGCGGGCAGCGACGTCGACGCGGACCTCTCGACCCCGCACGGCCGCGCCGCCGCCGCCGAGGAGGTCGGCAAGCGCACCGGGCACGTCGACGCGGTCGTCACCTGCGCCGGAACGTCGAATCCCGGCGAAGCCATGATCACGGTGAACTACTTCGGCAGCACCGAGTTCATCGAGGCCCTGCAGCCGCTGCTCGCGAAGTCCGAGTCGCCGCGGGTCGTCCTGGTCGGCTCGATCTCCGGCACCCAGCCGAACGACCCCGCGGTGGTCGAGGCCTGCCTGCGCGGCGACGAGCAAGCCGCGCTGACCGCTGCCCGCGAGGCGATCGCGGACAATCGCGCGCTGCAGCTCTACCCGTCCTCGAAGTCCGCGATCGCGCAATGGGCGCGCCGGACGTCCGTCTCGGCGGGCTGGGCCGACGCGGGCATCGCGGTCAACGTGGTCGCGCCCGGCGTGGTCCGGACGCCGATGACCGACGAGCTTTTCGCCGACCCGAAGATGAAGGCCGTGATGGACAAAGCGGTCCCGATGCCGCTGCACGGTTACGCGGCCGCGGAGGACGTCGCGCGTGTGCTGGTGTACTTCGCCGACGCCGCGACCACGCACATCACCGGCCAGGTCGTCTACGTCGACGGCGGCGCCGAGGCGACCCTCCGCCCGGCGGCGCACTACTGATGACGACTTACGCCGAAAACGTTCCCTTGTCACCGGTCCCGAATGACGACGGCATCGACGCTGCCGCCGCGGCCGCGCGCCGGGTCGTCAACGCGCTCCTGCACGCTGGTGCGGGCAGCGCCGCACCGATGTCCGACATCGCCCGCGACCTCAACCGGATCGCCGCCCAGCTGGAAGAACACGCGCCGGAGCGCCAGGAGCGGTTCGTCGGAATGTGGGCCGGGCGGCCTCGGCACGATCCTGTCACCGGCCCGGAAAACGCGCTCGCGCCGCCGCTGCGCCTGCACGGCCTGCCGGACGGATCGGTGACCGGCACGGTGACGCTCGGCTTGCCGTATCAGGGCCCGCCCGGCTGCGTGCACGGCGGGATTTCCGCGCTGCTGCTGGATCACGCGCTCGGCGTCGCCAACAGTTGGGGGCCGGGACCGGACGGGATGACCGGCACCCTCAGCGTCCGCTACCACCGGACGACCCCGTTGTTCGAGGAGCTGACCGTGCGTGCGCGGCAGCAATCCAGCGAGGGCCGGCGGATCCACACGACCGGCGAGATTCTCGCCGACGGCCAGGTCTGCGTTTCCGCGGACGGCATTTTCGTGGCGAAACACGTCGCACGACCGGTTGCCCCGGACGAAGGAGGCCGATGAACACGCTCGCGGGCCGGGTGGCCCTGGTGACCGGCGCCGGACAAGGCGTCGGGCAAGGAATCGCGCTGGCGCTGGCGGGGGAGGGGGCGTCGGTCGCCGTCCTCGGGCGTACGCGCGGCAAACTGGACGAGACCTGCCGCCTCCTGCGCGAGCGGGGAGCTTCCGCGGAACCGTTCGAGTGCGATGTCGCGGATACCGCGTCGATTCCCGGCGTCGTCGACGAGGTCGGTTCGCGGTTCGGCCGACTGGACATCCTGGTCAACAACGCATACTCCGGTGCCTTCGGTCCGTTGCTGGAAATGAGCGACAAGGATTTCGCGCGCGGTTTCGAGACCGGCCCGTTCGCGGCTTTCGCCTTCATGAAAGCCGCCCACCCGCATTTGAAGGCGACCGGCGACGGTTCGATCGTCAACCTGGTCACCTCAGCGATGGTGCGCTGGGATCCCACCACCTACGGTGCTTACGCCGCAGCGAAACAAGCCTTGCGCTCGCTGTCGCGCACTGCTGCCGTGGAGTGGGCGCGCGACGGGATCCGGGTCAACGCGATCGCGCCGCACGCGTTGTCGCCCGGGTTGAAATGGTGGACCGAACACAATCCGGAAGAGGCCGCCGAATTCGTCGCGACCATTCCGATGGGCCGGATCGGGGAATGCGAGGAGGACATCGGCCGCGCCGTCGTCGCGCTGGTCGGCTCCGATCTGCGCTACCTGACCGGAGCCACCGTGCCGCTCGACGGCGGCCAAGCCTTCTTCGGCTGAGCTTTTCTGAGGAGACCTCGCTGTGCTTTCTGTCCTCGATACCGCCGCCGCCATCCGCCGCGGCGACCTGTCCGCCCGAGAGGCCGCCGAAGCCGCGATCACCCGCATCGAGCAGGCGAATCCGCGGCTCAACGCCGTCGTCGGCCGCCGTTTCGAAGCCGCCCTGGCCGAAATCGACGCCGGACTGCCGGACGGCCCGCTCACCGGAGTCCCGTTCCTGGTCAAAGATCTCGGCACCGAGGTCGCCGGACTCCCCGCCACCCAGGGCAGTCGCTTGTTCGCCTCTGCTGTATCCACTGTGGACAGCGAACTGATCCGCCGCTACAAACGCGCCGGCCTGGTCATCCTGGGCACCACCAACACTCCCGAATTCGGCCTCAACGCGAGCACCGAACCGCAACTGCACGGCCCGACCCGCAACCCGCACGACCGGTCCCGCTCACCCGGCGGCTCCAGCGGCGGTTCGGCAGCCGCCGTCGCCGCGGGCCTGGTCCCCGCCGCCCACGCGACCGACGGCGGCGGCTCGATCCGCATCCCGTCGGCGATGTGCGGCCTGGTCGGCCTGAAACCGAGCCGCGGCCGCACCACCGGCGCCCCAGACTCCGGCACCCTCGCCGCGCCGGTCTCGGTCGCCCACGCGGTCACCACGACGGTCCGTGACAGCGCAGCCCTGCTGGACGCGATCGCCGGACCGCTCCCGGGCGAAGCCTTCGCCGCCCCGACCCCGTCCGGCACCTTCCTGGACGCGACCCGCCGCGCCCCCGGCCGCCTCCGCATCGGCGTGGCCACGGAGGCCCGGACCGGCGTCGACCCGCATCCCGCTTGCGTGGCTGCCGTGCAGCAGGCCGCGAAACTGTGCGAGGAACTCGGCCACCGCGTCGAGGAAACCGTGGCCCCGTTCGATGTCCCGGACGTCCGCACGACCGGCGGAGTGCTGATGGGCGCGGACCTGGTGGTGATCGTCGAAGACCGGCTGGCCGCACTGGGCCGCGAACTCGAGCCGGGCGACGTCGAGCCGTTCACCGCGCTGCTGCTCGACCACTACCGCGGCTTGACCGCGAACCAGCTCCACCGCGCACTGCGCCGGGCACAGGAGATCGGCTGGGAAGTCGGGCAGGTCTTCACCTCGTATGACGTGCTGCTCACGCCGACCTTGCCGCTCCCGGCCCCGCCGCTGGGCCTGCTGGACACGACCGATCCGGCGTCGATCTACGAGCACGCGGGCGCGTATTCGGCGTGGACCAGCGTTTTCAACGTGACCGGGATGCCTGCGATCTCGCTCCCGCTGGGCCGGGACGACGACGGGCTGCCGCTGGGGGTGCAGTTCGCGGCGGATCTTGGGCAGGAGGGGCTGCTGTTGTCGCTGGCGGCGCAGCTGGAGGAGGCGGCTCCTTGGGCAGGGCAGGGAATGTGACGGTTCCTTAGTAGCGGTAGAGGGACGATCCGCTGCTGAGGAGATTGGCCATGAGCACGATGAACCCGATCAAAGTCAGGATCGCCCACAGCACGACTATGGTGGCCAGGATCAGCGCGTGCCGCCGGATAGCCGCGAGCTGGCCGAGGATCTCGAGGTTGATCCGGTTCGCGTAGTCCGTCGGCCCGTCCGTTTCTGACGCTTCTTTGAGCCGCGCGGCGACTGCTCGGGGACCGGTGAACGCATCGGCGTGATAGCGAGGGCGGGGCTCGGGATCGGCCACGGCTGTTTCTCCTCGGGCGCACGGATAGATGCACCGGAGTCGCCGGGCCCGGCCGGAGCGTTACCGCATCCGCGGGTTCGCCGCCGGTCCCAGGCCTCCCGGTCACCGAGATCGCGAGAGCGGCCCACCCCCTGCCTTTCCTACCGTGACACCGTGACTTCCACGACCCCCACCCCGCCCGATCCGCTTGCCCCCGCGAGGCTCGGGCCGGTGCAGTTGCGCAATCGCGTCGTCAAGGCGGCGACCTACGAGGGCCTCAGCCATCACGGCCGGGTCACCCGGGATCTGGTCGATTTCCACGTCGGGTACGCGAAGGGCGGCGTCGGGATGACGACGGTCGCCTACTGCGCGGTGGCCAAGGAAGGCCGCACCGACCGGCATCAGATCTACTGGGCCGACGAATCCCTCCCCGGGCTGCGCGTGCTCACCGACGCGGTGCACGCCGAGGGCGCGGCGATCTCGGCGCAGATCGGGCACGGCGGGCCGGTCGCGAATCCGAAGGGCAACGGGCTGCCCGCGCTCGCGCCGAGCCGGTACTTCCACAAGACGACGCTCAGTTTCGCGCAGGAAATCGACCACGCCGGCATCGAACGCGTCAAACGCGCCCACGCCGACGCGGCCCTGCGCGCCATCGAGTGCGGCTTCGACGCGATCGAGGTCCACTTAGGACACAACTATCTGATCAGCTCCTTCCTGAGCCCGAAACTCAACCATCGCACCGACGAATACGGCGGTTCGCTGGAAAACCGCGCCCGGCTCGCGCGCGACACGATGCGCGCGGTGCGCGACGCGGTCGGCGACCGGATCGCGGTGATCGTGAAAATGAACATGGACGACGGCGCGCCTGGCGGCTTTTGGCTCGACGAGGCGATCCCGGTGACGCAGTGGCTCGAAGCCGACGGCACTTGCGACGCGCTCGAGATGACCGCCGGTTCGTCGCTGCTCAACCCGATGTACCTCTTCAAGGGGGACGCGCCGGTCCGCGAGTTCGCGGCGGTGATGCCGCAGCCGCTGAAACTGGGCGTGCAGGCGGTGGGGAAGAAATTCATCCGAGAATATCCTTACCGGGACGCGTTTCTCCTCGAGGACGCCCGGCAGATCCGGGCCGCGGTGAAGCTGCCGATGGTGCTGCTCGGCGGGATCACCGACCGCGCGTCGATGGATCTGGCGATGCGGGAAGGATTCCAGTACGTCGCGATGGGCCGGGCGTTGCTGCGCGAGCCGGATCTGGTGAACCGCATCGCGGCCGAGCCGGAGACGCCGTCGTTGTGCATCCACTGCAACAAGTGCATGCCGACGAACTTCACCGGAACCCGGTGCGTGCTGGTGGACCGGACTACGACCCGGGGTGCGGACTGGGGACAGCCCGCGGGCTACGTGGGCTGACCGCGCTCAGCGGTTCTCCGGCAGATCGGACAGGTCCAGCACGAAGCGGTAGCGGACGTCGTTGCGCTCCAAGCGTTCGAGAGCCTCGTTGACGCGGGCGGACGGCAGAAGTTCGATGTCGGCGGTGATCCCGTGCTCGGCGCAGAACTCCAGCATGGCGGCGGTCGCGGGACGGCCGCCGCTGCCCGCGGAGCTGAGTTTCTTGCGTCCGATCAGCAGATCGGTGGCCTGCACGGTGACCGCGCCGAGGTGCCCGACGTGGCTCAGGGTTCCGTCGAGGGCGACCAGGCCCAGATACGGCGAGACGTCGTGCGGGACGGCGATGGTGTCGATGACGACGTCGAACCGGTCCCGGGCGGCGGCCATCTGGCGCTGGTCCGCGGAGACGATCAGGTCGTGGGCGCCGAGCCGCCGGGCGTCGTCGGCTTTCCCGGCCGATCGGCTGACGACCGTGGTGTCGGCCCCGAGCGCGACAGCGAGTTTGACGGCGAGGTGCCCGAGGCCGCCGAGCCCGGCCACGGCGACCCGGGTGCCGGGTCCGGCGCCGAGGGCGCGCAGCGGTTCCCAGACCGTGATTCCCGCGCACAGCAGGGGAGCGGCGGCCGCGGGGTCGAGTCCGGCGGGGAGCGGGTAGGCGAACTCGTCGCGGACGACGTACTCGCGGGAGAACGCTCCGAGCGTGCTGGTTCCGTCGTGGCGGTCGGTGCCGCCGTAGGTCAAGGTCGGGAACTCGTGACAGAAGTTTTCCTGTCCTGCCCGGCACATCGCGCATTCGCCGCACGAATCGACGATGTTCCCGACCGCGACCGGGTCGCCGCTGGCGAATCGGGTGGCCTCGCGCCCGAGATCGGTCACCACGCCGGTGAACTCGTGGCCGGGCACCAAAGGCGCTTCGCCGCTGTGAGTGCGGACGGCGTGGAGATCGGTATGGCAGACGCCGCAGTAGTCCACGCGAACGGCGACGTCGTCGGGCCGCAGTTCCCGGCGTCGCAGGACGGTCTGCCGTAACCCGGCGCCGTCGGCTTGCCAGCCCGGAGTGCTTCTCATGTTCGCCCCTTAGCAAACAGACTGTTCGGTCTATTGCCACGCTAGCCGCCGCCCGCCGATTCGGCAAACAGACTGGTCTGTTGTTATCGTGCCCGGCATGGCCGACAAGCCCCTGACCTCGCGCGGCACCGCCACCAGGCAGCGCATCCTGGACGCGGCGACCCGGGAGTTCGCCGAGCACGGGATCGCCGGGGCGCGAGTCGAGCGCATCGTGGCCGCGGCCCGCACCAACAAGGCGCAGCTCTACGGCTACTTCGGCAACAAGGAAGGGCTGTTCGACGCGGTTTTCTCCGCTTCCCTGGAGCGGATCATGACCGTCGTGCCGATCGACGCCACCGACCTCGCCGACTGGGCCGTCCGCCTCTACGACGAGTACCTCCGCCGGCCCGACCTCATCCGGCTGGCCACCTGGGAACGCCTGGAACGCCGTCCGGCCGGGCACCTCGTCGACGACAGCGACCGCCTCGACGACGCCAAACTGCGTGCCATCGCCGACGCGCAAACCGCGGGCCTCGTCCGGGACGGCGACCCGTTCGACCTGATGGCCATGGTGATCGCGATGTCGATGGCGTGGTCGCCGGTCAGCAACGTCTATGCCGCCAGCGACCAGGAGCCTCCGGAACTGCACGAGCAACGCCGGAACCTGCTCCGCGACAGCGTTCAGCGGGCCGTCGCACCGGGGTCGTGAGTGTTCATGCCGGTGAGAACCGGCATGAACACTCACGACCCCTTACGTCTCCCGCGGAAAGTTCGTGAACCCCTTCCGGTTGGTCCGCAAGTACCACCCCGAGGCCGCGAGCGTCCCGCCGTCCACCGGGATCGTGTGGCCGGTGACGTAAGACGCCGCGTCCGTGGTCAGGAATTCGATCACTTTCGCGTATTCGTCCACGTGCCCGAACCGGCCCAGCGGCACCCACGTTTCGATCGCCGCGGGGTCGTTGTCGCGCAGCATCGCCGCGGCGGGAGTCTGCTCGCTGTCCGCGAGATCCGGCGCGATCGCGTTCACCCGGACGCCATGCCGTCCCACCTCGACGGCCAGGCTCTTCGTGAAAGCGGAAACCCCGGCGTTGTAAGCGGAATACACCGCGTGCCCGGGGATGCCGCGAAACGCTTCCACGGTCGAATTGTTCACGATCACGCCTGAGCCCTGCGAGATCATGCGCGGCAGCACCTGGTGGGTGAGCTTGAAGACGTGCAGCAGGTTCAGTTCATGCAACCGCGCCCATTGTTCCGGTGTGCTGTGCAGGAAATCCCGGGAAGCAGGGCGGAAATCGCCGACATTGTTGACCAGGACGTCGATCCGCCCGTCGCCCAAGCGCAGGGCAGCAGCGGTGACAGCTTCGACCACTTCGTCGGTCACGATGTCGCCGACGACCGTTTCGCACACGCCACCGGCCGCCTCGATCTCGGCGCGCGCGACGGCGGCGGCAGCGGCGTCGATGTCGTTCAGCACAACCAGGTCCCCGCGCGCGGCGAGGCGGCGGCTGGTCGCCCCGCCGATCCCCAGTGCCCCGCCGGTGACGACGCTGACTCGCCGGATTGCTTCCTGTGGCATGGAAAACCTCCTCGTCCTCAACCTAGCATTTGTTTGGTAGGCTGAGCGCTCCCGGCGAGAAGGAGCAGCATGCCTGTCAGCTTCGACCTGACCGATCGCGTCGTCCTCGTCACCGGCGGAGCGCGCGGAGTCGGCGACGGCATCGTGGCGACGTTCCTCGAAGCGGGCGCCGAGGTCGAGATCTGCGGGCGCACGGAACCCGGGAAGCTGCGCGAGGTCGGCGGACGCGCACCTCGGTTCTCGCGGGTCGACGTGCGGGAGGCGGATCAGGTCCGGCAATGGCTGGACGAGATCGGCGAGCGGCACGGGCGGCTCGACGTCGTGGTCAACAACGCGGGCGGCGCGCCGTTCGCGCAGTTCGCCGAGGCGTCGCCGCGGTTTCATCGCAAGATCAACGATCTCAACTTCCTGGCCGCCGCGTACGTGCTCCACGCGGCGCATCCGATCCTGCGCGAGACGCCGGGAGCGTCGGCGGTGAACGTCACGTCGATCTCGGCGCGGCGGCCCAGCCCCGGCACCGCGGTGTACGGCGCGGCGAAGGCGGCGCTGGAAAGCCTCACCACCAGTTTGGCCGTGGAATGGGCGCCGCGGGTGCGGGTCAACGCGGTCAGTTGCGGTTTGGTCGAGACGCCGGGTTCCGAGGACCACTACGGCGATCCGGCGCAGCGCGACGCGGTCGCCCGGACGATCCCGCGCGGGCAGTTCGCGTCGCCGGCCGAGGTCGGCCAAGCCTGTTTGCTGCTCGCGTCGCCGCTCGCGAGCCATGTCAGCGGAGCGGTGCTCAATGTGGACGGAGGCGGCGAATGGCCCGCGTTCCTCCAGCACACCCCGAACGCCTGAGGAGGACCCTGCTGTGCCCGAAGCCGTGATCGTCTCCGCCGCCCGCTCGCCGATCGGGCGGGCGTACAAGGGCTCGCTCAAGGACCTGCGGCCGGACGACCTCGCCGCGCAGACGGTCGAAGCCGCGCTGGCCGCGGTTCCGCAGATCGACCGGATCGACGACCTGATGCTCGGCTGCGCGCAACCGGCCGGCGAACAGGCGTACAACCTCGGCCGGATGGTCGCGCTGCGGCTCGGCCTCGACGCGGTGCCCGGCACGACTGTGCATCGCTATTGCGCGTCCTCGCTGCAGACCACGCGAATGGCGATGCACGCGATCCGCGCCGGCGAGGGCGACGTGTTCGTCTCGGCAGGTGTCGAGTGCGTTTCCCGGTTCTCCCAGGGGAAAGCTGACGGCATGCCGGACACGAAGAACCCGTTGTACGCCGACGCGATGGCGGTGACGGAGAAGCGAGCAGCTGGTGGTCTGCAATGGACAGACCCGCGTAAAGACGGTGCGCTGCCGGACGTTTACATCGCAATGGGCGAGACCGCGGAGAACGTCGCGGACCATTGTGGAGTGTCGCGTGCGGATCAAGACGCCTTCGCGGTGCGCAGCCAGAATCTCGCCGAGGCGGCGGGGGAGTTCTGGCAGAAGGACATCACGCCGGTGACCTTGCCAGACGGCAGCGTGGTGTCCACGGACGACGGTCCGCGCGCGGGAGTGACGCTGGAGAAGGTATCTCAACTGAAGCCGGTGTTCCGTCCAGACGGGACGGTCACCGCGGCGAACTGCTGCCCGCTCAACGACGGGGCTGCCGCGCTGGTGGTGATGAGCGACGTGCGGGCCCGCGAACTGGGCATCCAGCCGCTGGCGAGGATCGTCGCCACCGGGGTGTCGGCGTTGAGCCCGGAGATCATGGGACTGGGCCCGGTCGAGGCGAGCCAGCAGGCGCTGGCGCGGGCCGGACTGGCCGTTGAGGACATCGGCCTGGTCGAGATGAACGAAGCCTTCGCCGCGCAGGTACTGCCGTGCGTCGACCAGTTGGGCCTCGACATCGACCGCGTCAACGTGCACGGCGGGGCGATCGCCCTGGGACACCCGTTCGGATCGACCGGCGCGCGGATGGCGACGACGCTGCTGCACGGCCTCCAGGCGAAAGACGCGGCCTTCGGCCTGGAAACGATGTGCGCGGCGGGCGGACAGGGCATGGCGATGGTGCTGGAACGGCTGGCGTAACGGCCGCACGCGGGACGGTTCGGCGCGCACCGAACCGTCTCGCCGCCAGGATGCGGTCATCGATTCCGTCGTGATCGCCTCGCCGGTGCGCTGCCCCGGCACTCCCGTCGTGCTGCTGTCCAGCGCGAACGCCGACGGGACGACCAATCTGGCGCCGAGTCCTCCGCCTGGGTGCCCGGCCGCACCGAGCGCGACAAGTTCGGCGCCGCACCGCTGAGTACGTCGTGAGTGGCTATCCCGGTTCTAACCGGCGTAGCCACTCACGACGTCAGGACAGCTCTCGCTTGACGATCTTCCCGCTGGCGTTCCGCGGCAGCTCCCTGATCGCCACGAACTCGCGCGGCGCCTTGAAGTTCGCCAGCCGCTCCCGGCAAAACGAGCGCAGTGCCTCCGGATCCAGCTCGACCCCGTCCCGCAACGTCACGTAAGCGCGCCCCACCGACCCCATCCGGTCGTCGTCCACGCCGATCACCGCGGCCTCCACGACGTCCGGGTGGGTGCTCAGCACGTTCTCCACCTCGGCCGGGTACACGTTGAACCCGCCGACGGTGAACATGTCCTTGAGCCGCCCGGTGATCTTGACGCAGCCGTGCTCGTCCAGCTGCCCGACGTCGCCGGTGTGCAGCCAGCCGTCGGCGTCGATCGCGGCCGCGGTCGCGTCCGGGTCGTCGAAGTAGCCGAGCATCACGAACTCGCCCCGGATGAGGATTTCGCCGTCCGCGTCGACCGGCACGTCCTCGCCCTCGCCGTCGACCGCGCGGATTTCCAGGCCGGGCACTGCCGGACCGGTCGTGTGCGCGACGTGCCGAGGGTCCTCGTCCGGCCGCGACTGGGTCGCCACGACGCATTCGGTGAGCCCGTACGCCTGCGCGACCTGTTCGAAGCCCAGGATTTCCAGCATGTCCGAGAACAGGTTCTCCGGCACCGACGCCGCACCCGCGATCGCGAAGCGCAGCGACGACAGGTCGAACTCCGTGCGGCGCGGGTGGTTGATCAGCGTGGTGAAGATGGTCGGCGCACCGGGCAGCACCGAGATCCCGGCTCGCTGGACCAGCTCCATCAACGCGACCGGGTCGAAGGTCGGCACCGGGTAGATCGTCGTGCCCGCGGTGATCGCCGCGACGACCCCGGCCTTGTAACCGAAGGAGTGAAAGAACGGGTTGACGATCGCGTAGTTGTCGGCCGGGGCGAGCGACGCGCCCTTCGCCCAGACGTCCGCGACGCCGATCGTCTGGGCATGCGTGCTCATGACGCCCTTGGGGACGCCGGTGGTGCCCGAGGTGTACAGAATGTCCGCCACCGTCGACGGCGTCACCACCGACTCATCGACAGCGGCCACCGATTCCGCCCCGGCGAGGAATTCGTTCCACGGCAACGCGACGCCGTCCGATCCGAGGTCGATCACGGTGTGCAGCCGCGGAAGCCCAGGCACAACAGAACCACCGGAACCAGACCGGGAAGCCGCCTCGGTCAGCATCCCGAGATAGTCGTTCCCGAGGAATCCGTTGCACAGCACCAGCACCGAAGCACCGGAACGCTCCAGCACCACCCGGGCCTCCTCGCCGCGGTACCGGGTGTTGATCGGCACCAGCGCCGCGCCGAGGCATTGTGCGCCCAGGAACGTCAGGATGAATTCCGCCCGGTTCGGCGACCACACCGCGACCCGGTCGCCGGACCGGACGCCGGCGGCGGCCAGCGCGCGGGAAACCCTCCGCACCTCCTCCCGCAACTCCGTCCAGGACAGCTGTGTCGTACCGTCGACCACAGCCGGAGCGTCGCCGTGACGGCGGGCGGCTTCGTCGAGCAGGGCGGGCATCGTGCGAGGTGTCGACACGCGGGTCTCCTCACTGAACAAGTGCTTGTTCGGTAGCATAGGGGAAAGCAGCGGGCAGGAAGGGATCCATGCGATGACTCCGCGAACCGGCCGGGCTCCGGCGAAAAACGGCGGCACCCGGCGCGGCGAACTGCTGGGCATCGCCGCGCAGTTGTTCGCGACCCGGGGCTACTCCCAGACCACCGTCCGCGACATCGCCGACGAGGCGGGCATCCTCTCGGGGAGCCTGTACCACCATTTCGCGTCCAAGGAGGACATGCTCCGCGAGATCCTCAAGGAGTTCATGGACGACCTGCTGGCCGCGTTCACCGAGATCGCCGGGAAGGACGGCACGCCGCGCGAGCAGTTCGACGCGCTGGTGTACACCGCCTTCGCGACGATTCACGAGCGGCCGTTCGCGGTGGCGCTCTACCAGAACGAATCGGCCGTCGTCGGCAGCCTCGCCGATTTCGAATTCGTCGGGAAGACATCGCTGAAGATCGAGAAACTGTGGCTCGGAGTGCTCCACGCGGGCCGGGAGACCGGCGAGTTCCGCGACGACCTCGAGGTGAGCCTCGTGTACCGGTTCATCCGGGACACCGTGTGGTCGTCGGTCCGCTGGTACAACCCGCGCGGAAAGCTCCGCCACGACGTCGTGGCGGAGCAGTACCTCGCGATGCTGTACGGCGGTTTGCTCGCCGGCTGAGCGGTTCAGGACCGGGGCTCCTTGACCTCCCGGTCCCGGGCGTTCCTGGGGTCGAGCACGGTGCGGATCAGCTCCAGTTCGTGCTCGTCCGGCACCCGCGACACGCCCGCGCCGCTGAAGTCCAGTTCGAAGCCGGTGTTCGCGCGCACCTCGTCCTCGGTGACGCCCGGGTGCAGCGAGCGCACCTTCAGCCGTCCGTCCTCGTCGTAGTCGAGCACCGCCAGGTCGGTCACCACGACGCCGAGGTCGTGGAACCGCAGCGAGGTCGACGGATGCGCGCGGGCCCGGTCGTTGCCGACGCCGGACACCACGTCCACCCGGTCCACGAACACACGGCTCGAATGCCGGCTCACCCAGTAGTCGGTGCGGTGGTTGACCGTGTTGCCCGGCGCGCCGCGCATGCCGATGAGCTGGCGTTTCGGCTTCCGCCAGTCGCCGATCAGCGAGATGTTCTGGTTGCCGAACCGGTCGATCTGGCTCGCGCCCATCATCGAATGCCGCCGCCCGGTGTTGAGGATGTCGAAGATCCGGCCGAACGGCGCCCAGGCTTCGACGGTCCCGCCCGCCGCCGCGGTCTTGCCCAGCGGCGGCGGGTCGGCCATGAAGTGGCATTCGCCGTCGGACAGCACCAGTTCGGGGGAGTGGGTGAGCCGGGCCAGCCGCGCGCTGACCGCCGGGACCGTGCCGACCGCGTGGGCCAGCACCTCGCCGGAGCCGCGCCACGCGTCGGAGCACGCGGCGATGCAGACCTCGGCGCGGGTTGCGGGGGCACTCATGCGGACTCCTTCTCGGTCGCGCGGTGGAAGGCGCGCACTGCTTCGTGGTAGCTGGCCTCGTCGCCGGTCAGGAAGGTTTCGCGGAACTGCTTCCACGAGACCTCGTCCTGTGCCGACTGGGCGTAATGCCGCTGGAACGCCTCGTCCCGGCCGTAATCCGGGTCGCACGAGGTGAAGTGCGCGCCGTTCGGGGCCTCGATCACGCCGTTCACGAACATCCGGCTGATCAGCAGCGACGTCGACCGCTCGGCAGCGGTGAGGTCCTCGGTGTCCACGATCTTCTCGACGCTCAGCAGCGTTTTGCCCGACGCCATCGCGAACAGGTCGTCGAAGTACGGGTCCGGGCCGAGGAACTGGCCGTTGCCGAGGGTGTCGCTGCGGTTGAGGTGCAGCAGCGAGACGTCCGGGCGCACCGCGGGCACGGCGAGGTAGACGTCGTCGTCATAAGGCGACGCGACGGTCTTCAGCTCCGGATTCATCAGCAGCACGTCGCTTTCCAGCCCGGCCCGCGTCGGCAGGAACGACAGCCGGTTGGCGCCCGCCCGCAGTGCGGCGACGAACATGCCCTCGTCGTACTCGGTCGTCTCGACCCGGCCGCCCTCGCGAGCGGCGCGGAAATGCGGGTCGAGCGGGATCGTGTCGAGCGAGACGAACCCGTAGATCACCCGGCGCACCTTGCCCGCCGCGCACAGCAGCCCGACCTCGGGCCCGCCGAAGGTGACCAGCGTGAGGTCCTCGACGTCGCTGCGCAGCAGTTCGCGCACCATCGCCATCGGCTTGCGCCGCGACCCCCATCCGCCGATCCCGACGGTCATCCCGGACCGGACGTACTCGGTGACGCCGTCCAGGGTCATGGACTTGCCGCCCATTCGTTCCTCCATTGTTGTTCCGCTCAGGCGGGGAGTTGCACCAATTCGACGCGCACCCGGTCCGGATCGAGCACGTACACCGCGCGGCAGCCCGCCATCGGATGGCTCGTGACGATCGGCTCCGAGAGCGCGGCGACCCCGCGTCCGCGCAGCCGCTCCAGCGTCGCGTCCAGGTCGGCGACGGTGATCGCGACGTGCGCGGCGCCCGCCTGCCCGTGGTCCGGGTCGAGCCGCGCCGGCGACCCGTTTTCGTACTGCAGCAGCTCGACCACCGTGTCGCCGTCGTCGGCCGACACGAAGCTCTGCCGCACAATCACGCCCGGATATCCGGTGACCTCGTCGATCCGCGGACCGCTGCGCTCGAACGGGCCTTCGACGTCGCCGCCGAGCAGATCGCGGTAGAACTCCGTCGACGCGGCGAGATCGGTCACGGTGATGCCGACGTGGTGGATCATAGCCGCGTCCGGTGTTCACGGGCGTCGCCGAAGAGCTGCCCCAGCGCGTGCGCGCGTTTGAAGTACAACTGGGCGTCGTGTTCCCAGGTGATCGCGATTCCGCCGTGCAACTGGACGGTTTCGGCCGCGACCGCGGTGAAAGCCTCGCTGCACCACGATTTCGCGTACGCCGCCTGCCGGGCGAGATCCTCGCCGTTGCTGGCCGCGAATCCGGCTGCCCACGAAATCGACCGGGCGGTTTCGACCTGCACCAGCATGTCCGCGACCCGGTGTTTCAACGCCTGGAACGAACCGAGCGGGCGGCCGAACTGTTCGCGTTCCCTGAGGTGTGCGACGGTTCGGTCCAAACAGGACTGTGCGCCGCCGACTTGCAAGGCGGTGCAAGCGATCGCGGCGATGGCGTGCAGCCGGGGGAGGGCTTCGGCGAAGTCTTCCGCGAGCAACGTCGCCGGGGTGTCGCTGAACTCGGCCTTGGCGAACCTGAGGGTCTGGTCGACTGCTGGGGTCGCTTCGGCGGTGGCGTCAGTCCGGAACAGCGCGGGCCGCCCGTCGGCCATCGCGACCACCAGCAGCTGCGACGCCTGCGCGCCGTCCAGCACCAGAGTCGCGGTGCCGTTCAGGGTTCCGCCCGAGGCGACCACGTCCGAACCGTCGGTGCGATGCCGTCCGGCCCGATCCGCCCAGGCCAGCGCGACGACCTCGCCCGCCGCGATCCCGGGGAGCAACTCCGGCGCGTTTGCGGCCAGCAACGCTTGTGCGGCAAGCACTCCCGACCCCAGCAGCGGAGACGGCGTCAGGCTCGCGCCCAGCTCCTCCAGCACGACATGCGTTTCGAACAGGCTGTACCCGGCCCCGCCGTACTCCTCGGGAATGGCCAGCGCCGCGACGCCGATCTGCTCGCACAACGCGGACCACAGCTCGGTGTCGTACCCGGTCGGCGAGTCGATCGCCGCTCGCAGATCGGTCTTCGCGGCTCGTCGCTGGACCAGCCCGCGGACGGCGGCGGCGAGTTCCCGCTGCTCGTCGGTCAGCGCGAAGTGCATCAGCGGCCCCTCGTCAGGCTCTCCAGCACCCGCGCGCGGTGCACGGCCGGCGTGCCCCAACAGCCCACGAGCGCCCGGACGCGCAGCAGCCACAGGCTCAGATCGCATTCGAGCGTGTAACCGATCGCGCCGTGCAACTGCAGCCCGGTGCGCGCGGCGAGCTGGGCCGCGTCCGACGTCGCGACCTTTGCCGCCGAGATCGCACGAGCGCTGGGTTCGCGGGCCGCGCCCAGCAGCAGCGGACGGGCGAAGTCGAGCGCCACGCGGACGTCCGCGGCGGCGTGCTTGAGCGCCTGGTACTCGCCGATCACGCGGCCGAACTGGCGTCGCTGGCCGAGGTAGGCGACAGTGTCGGCCAGCATCCGTTCGCCACAGCCCAGCAGCTCCGCGGCGCAGGCGAGGCTGGCGAGATCGAGCGCTTTCTGCCGCGCTTGCGGGGGAAGCGGCTGAACCCCGGCACCGGCGGCGACTTCGTACAGATGCCGGGAAGGATCGACCGACTGCAGCTCGCGGCCGATTTCCGCGCGTGCCAGCGAATCACCGATCACGAAGACGTCCGTGGCGACGTCCGCATCCAGCGCGTACGGAGTGTCCGGCGCGCTCGCGAACGTCACCACGGCGTTTCCGGAAGCCAGCGCGGACAGCAACGAACCGTCGGTGAGCAACGCGGGCGCGGCGGCGATCGACTCGATCACCGGCCCCGGTACGCCGTGGTATCCCAGCCGCTCGAAGGCCACGATCAGATCGACCGGAGTCCCGTCGACGCCGCCGTGTTCCTCGGACACGCCGAGCGCGGTGACACCCAGTTCGGCGAGCTGTTTCCACAGCAGCAGCCCGGATTCCGGCCGCTTGGCCGCCCAGGACCGGGTGACGCCGGGGACGTCGGCCGCGCCCAGCAGGGCGTCCAGCGCTTCGGCGAACGCGCGCTGTTCGGCGGACAACCGGAACTTCATGCTTGTGCCTTCCTGCGCTCGCCGCGGGGGAGGCCGAGCAGCCGTTCCGCGACGATGTTGCGCTGGATTTCGTTGGTGCCGGCGTAAATCGGGCCGCCGAGGGCGAACAGGTAGTCCTCGGCCCAGCGGCCGCGCAGCTCCTGGCCCGCGCCGAGCAGGTCCAGCGCCGTTTCGTGGATGCCGAGGTCGAGGCCGGTCCAGAAGAGCTTGTTGACGCTGCCCGCCGCGCCGACGTCGCCGCCGTTCTGCACGTGGTCGACGGTGTCCCAGGTGTAGAGCCGGTAGGCCTCGGCCTTGATCCAGGCGTCGGCCACGCGGTCGCGCAGGTGCGGCGCCTCGGCTCCGCGCTCGGCCCAGAGGTCCAGAAGCCGGTCCGCCGCCGCGAGGAACCGGCCCGGCGAACGCAGCGACAGCCCGCGTTCGTTGCCCGCGGTGCTCATCGCGACGCGCCAGCCGTCGCCGACCCCGCCGAGGACGTCCTGATCGGGCACGAAGACGTCGTCGAAGAAGATTTCGGCGAAGCCGCAGTCGCCGTCGAGCTGGGCGATCGGCCGGACGGTGACGCCGTCCGCATCGAGCGGGAACAGGAAGTAGGTGAGGCCGCGGTGCCGCTCGGCTTCCGGGTCGGAGCGGAACAGGCCGAACCCCCAGTCCGCGAACGGGGCGCGCGAACTCCAGATCTTCTGTCCGTTGAGGACCCAGCCGCCGCGTTCGTCGTCGCGGACGGCGGTGCTGCGGATCCCGGCGAGGTCGCTGCCCGCCTCCGGCTCGGACCAGGCCTGCGCCCAGATCCGGGTGCCGTTGGCGGTCAAGGGCAGGTGCCGCGCGCGCTGGTCGTCGGTGCCGTGCTCGAAGATGATCGGGGCCAGCAGCGAGATGCCGTTCTGCGCGATCCGGGTCGGCGCGCCGCTGAGGTAGTACTCCTCCTCGAACAGCACCCACTCGGTCAGTGTCGCGTCGCGGCCGCCGTATTCGGCGGGCCAGGCGACCACGGACCACCGGCCCTCGGCGAGTTTCGCCTCCCACTCGCGGTGCGCGCGGGCGCCGTCTTCGGTGTCCATCGACGGCAGCGGGCCGGGGCTGTTCTCCGCCAGCCAGGCGCGCGCCTCCGCACGGAACTCCTCTTCCGCGACGGTGAATTCCGGGCTCATGACTCTCCCGCGGCCTTCTTGTTGGCTTTCGCCATGGAACGCGCGTCGAGCCCGGCGAGCGAGTCGGTGTCCAGTTCGGCGTTGTGTGCGTGCGCGGCGTGGTGCAGGCCGAACACCGAGTCCATTCCGGACCGCATGCCCATCAGGTCTTCAGCCTGGTTGACGGCCTTCTTCGTGAGCGCGAGGCCGAGTTGCGGCATCTGCGCGATCCGCTCGGCGATCGCGAACGTCGCTTCTTCGAGTTCGGCGCGCGGCACGACGTGGTTGACCATGCCGAGCGCCTGCGCGCGGTCCGCCCCGAATCGGTCGCCGGTGTAGAGGAATTCCTTCGCAGCGCGCGGGTTCATCACCCACGGGTGCGCGAAGTACTCGACGCCCGGGATGCCCATCCGCACGACCGGGTCGGAGAAGAACGCGTCGTCGGAGGCCACGATGAAGTCGCACGACCACGCGAGCATCAGGCCGCCCGCGATGCAGGCGCCCTGCACCATCGCGATGACCGGCTTCGGGATCTCCCGCCACCGGCGGCACATGCCGAGGTAGACCTCCGACTCGCGGGCGAACCGCGAATCGACGCCCGCCCGGTCGGTGTGGTCCCACCAGATGACCGCTTTGCGCTCGAAGCTCTGGTCGATGTCGCGGCCAGGGGTGCCGATGTCGTGCCCGGCGCAGAAGTGCTTGCCGTTGCCCGCCAGCACGATCGCCTTGACGTCCGCGTCGTCCACGGCCTTGGTGAAGGCGGCGTCCAGCGCGTAGGTCATCTTCGAGTTCTGGGCGTTGCGGTACTGCGGCCGGTTCAGCGTGACGACCGCGACCGGACCGCGCACCTCGTACGTCACGACCTGCTCGTCGGTGCTTTCTTCGGTTCCGCTCAACGCGCATCACTCCTTCTCGGTTCGGCGGCGATGCTACCAAACAAGTGCTTGGTTTGGTAGCGTGACCGGACCGGCACCGGCGGACCAGGAGGACGGGTGGATCTTCGCTACACCCCCGAGGACGAGCAGTTCCGCGCCGAGGTGCGCGAGTGGCTCGGCGACCACCTCGCGGGCGAGTTCGCCGCGCTGAAGGGCCTCGGCGGATCCGGGCGCGAGCACGAGGCGCCGGAGGAGCGGCAGGCGTGGAACCAGCATCTGGCCGCGCACGGCTGGACCTGCCTCGGCTGGCCGGTCGAGTACGGCGGGCGCGGGCTGAGCCTGCTGCGGCAGGTGATCTTCCACGAGGAGTACGCGCGGTCGAACGCTCCGGCGCGGGTCAACCACCTTGGCGAGGAACTGCTCGGGCCCACCCTGATCGCGCACGGCACGGACGAGCAGCGGCGGCGGTTCTTGCCGGGCATCGTCGGGGTCGCCGAGCTGTGGTGCCAGGGCTATTCGGAGCCGGGCGCGGGGTCGGACCTTGCCGGGGTGCGGACGCGGGCCCGGCTGGAGGGCGGGGAGTGGGTGATCGACGGGCAGAAGATCTGGACGTCGCTCGCGCAGCACGCGCAGTGGTGTTTCGCGGTGGTGCGGACCGAGCGGGGTTCCCGGCGGCATGCCGGACTGTCGTATTTGCTGGTGCCGATGGACCAGCCCGGGGTCGAGGTGCGGCCGATCCGGCAGCTGACCGGGACCAGCGAGTTCAACGAGGTCTTCTTCGACGGGGCGCGGACTTCGGAGTCCCTCGTGGTGGGCGCGCCCGGGGACGGGTGGCGGGTCGCGATGGCGACGCTCGGGTTCGAACGCGGGGTGTCGACGATCGGGCAGCAGGTCGGGTTTGCCCGGGAGCTGGCCGGCGTGGTCGCCGCCGCGCAAGAGAACGGGCGTTATGACGATCCGGTGGTGCGGGATCGGTTGGCGCGAGCTGCCGTCGGCCTCGAGGTGCTGCGGGTGCACGCGCTGCGGACCCTGAGCGCGTACGAGGCTGGGTCGCAGGGGCCGGAAGCGTCGGTGTCGAAGCTGTTGTGGGCCCGGTGGCATCGGGAACTGGGGGAGCTGGCGATGGAGGTCCGCGGGGGTTCCGCGTTGACCGCCGCCGGTTCTTACGACCTCGATGCTCAGCAGACGCTTTTCTTGTTCAGCCGGGCCGACACGATTTACGGCGGTTCGGACGAAATCCAGCGCAACATCATTGCCGAGCGCGTGCTCGGCCTGCCTAGGGAGCCGCGACCGTGAGCGTTAAACCGGAACAGCCCGCGCCTGATTACGTGCCCGGGCATGGCTTGCTCGCCGAGCGCGTGGTCGTCGTGACTGCCGCGGCGGGCGCGGGCATCGGGGCGGCGATTGCCCGGCGGTGCCTGGAAGAAGACGCCCGGGCGGTCGTGATCGGGGATACCCACGAGCGACGGCTTGCCGAGGCGGCCGCCAAGCTGGGCGCGGAGTTCGGTGCCGAGCGGGTCGCGTCAGTGGTGTGCGATGTGACCAAAGAAGAGCAGGTCGCCGCCTTGCTGGACGCGGCCGACCCGTTCGGCGGGGTCGAGGTCATGGTGAACAACGCCGGTCTCGGGGGCACCGCTTCGATCACCGAGATGACTGACGAGCAATGGTCGCTGGTCCTCGACGTGACTTTGACCGGGACTTTCCGGTGCGTCCGGGCGGCGTCCCGGCGGATGATCGCTCGCGGTTGTCGCGGGGTGATCGTGAACAACGCCTCGGTGATCGGCTGGCGAGCGCAGGAGGGCCAGGCGCATTACGCGGCGGCCAAGGCCGGGGTGATGGCGTTGACCCGTTCCGCGGCGATGGATCTGGCTTCGTCGGGGATCCGGGTCAATGCGGTGTCGCCCAGTCTGGCGATGCATCCGTTCCTGGAGAAGGTCACTACTGCCGAACTGCTGACCGAACTCAAGGGGCGCGAGGCGTTCGGGCGGGCCGCCGAGCCGTGGGAAGTCGCCAATGTGATGGTGTTTCTCGCTAGTGCTTATTCGTCTTATCTCACTGGTGAAGTCGTCTCGGTGAGCAGTCAGCATCCCTGATCCCGCTGGAGGATTTCGTGCCTGAGGCATATGTGGTGGACGCGGTTCGCACTCCGGTGGGCCGACGCGGCGGTTCGCTCGCCGCGATGCATTCCGCCGACTTGGCGGCGCACGCGATCCGTGCGCTGGTGGAGCGGACCGGGATCGATCCCGGTGCGGTGGACGACGTCGTGTTCGGGTGTTGCGACACGATCGGGTCGCAGGCTGGGGATGTGGCTCGGACTGGCTGGCTGGTGGCCGGACTGCCGGATCATGTGCCTGGGGTGACCATCGACCGGCAGTGCGGGTCGAGCCAGCAGGCGGTGCACTTCGCGGCGCAGGGGGTGATGTCCGGGACCGCGGATCTTGTGGTGGCCGGAGGAGTGCAGAACATGTCCGCTATTCCGATTTCTTCGGCGATGGCGGTGGGGCAGCAGTTCGGGTTCAGCACGCCCTTCGCGGAGTCGCCCGGGTGGGTGGCTCGGTATGGGGACCAGGAGGTTTCGCAGTTCCGGTCGGCGCGGATGATCGCCGAGAAGTGGGGGCTTTCCCGGGCCGTGCTGGAGGAATTCGCGTTCGAGAGCCATCGGCGGGCGTTGGCGGCCATCGATGCCGGGCGGTTCTCCCGGGAAATCGCGCCGGTCGGGCCGTTCGCTGTGGACGAGGGGCCGCGCCGGGACACGACTTTGGAGAAGATGGCCGGGCTCAAGCCTCTTGAGGAGGGAAGTCCGCTTACTGCCGCGGTGGCGTCGCAGATCAGTGACGGCGCCGGGGCTATGCTGATCGCGTCCGAACGTGCGGTGTCGGAGCACGGTTTGACGCCGCGGGCGCGGGTGCATCACATCAGCGTGTACGGGGCGGATCCGGTGTGGATGCTGACCGCGCCTATTCCGGCCACTCAGCGGGCGTTGGAGAAGACCGGGCTGTCCGTGGACGACATTGACTTGTTCGAGTGCAATGAAGCGTTCGCGCCGGTGGTTCTCGCTTGGATGCAGGAGATCGGCGTGCCGCACGAGAAGGTCAATGTCAATGGGGGCGGGATCGCGCTGGGGCACCCAATCGGGGCGACGGGTGCTCGGTTGATGACCACTTTGCTGCACGAATTGGAGCGGAGCGGGGGGCGGTATGGGTTGCAGGTCATGTGCGAGGGCGGCGGGCAGGCGAACGTGACTGTGCTCGAGCGGCTTTAACCTGCGGTTCCGGGGCGGGGTGGCTGCGGTTTGGCGGGGCTCGTGAAGTACGCGAGGGGAACCCTGAGGAAATCGGAGTCCCGCAGGGTTCCCTCACGTGCTTGGACTCAGTCCAGCAGGGCGCTGGTGGCTTTCAGCCGCTCCTGTGCGGCGTCCACGATCCGGGTCACCAGTTCCGCGCAGCTCGGCAGATCCTCGATCACCCCGACCACCTGCCCGGACGCCAGCATCCCGGCCTTGGTGTCGCCTTCCACCAGGCCTGCTTTGAGCAGCATGGGGGTGTTCGCGGCCAGCATCGTCTGCGTCCACGAGCGGTCGCTGCCGCGTTTCATGCGGAGGCCGTCGGCGACCAAGGACGGCCAGGATTGGCCGCTCAGGCGCTTGAAATCCTTCGTTCGGCGCAGAGTCCGCGCCATGCGTTGCACGAAGCCTTCCTTCGTGAGGCCCTCGATGAACGGGGTGCGCAACAGCCGATGCGGCATGCCGTCGGCCTTGGTGGTGACGACGGTGCCGTCCAGGCCGAAGCCCAGGTAGGTGCGTTTGATTTCATCCGGCACCGCGCTGTCGCTGGTGAGCAGGAAACGCGTGCCCATCCCGATGCCGGCGGCGCCGTACGCAAGTGCGGCGGCTAGGCCGCGGCCGTCGAAGAATCCTCCAGCGGCGACCACTGGGATGTCAACTGCGTCCAGTACGGACGGCAGCAGCAGGGTGGTGGCGGTCGGACCGGTGTGGCCGCCGCCCTCGCCGCCTTGCATCATCACCAGGTCCGCGCCCCATGAGGCGACTTTTTCGGCATGTCGCGCGGCGCCGACGGAGGGCATGACGACCAGGCCGTGGTCCTTCAGGCGGGCGATCAGGTCCTTTTTGGGCGCCAGGGCGAAAGATGCCACCTTGACGCCGTGCTGTATCAGCAGTTCGACGCGTTCGGCGGCGTCGCCCGCGTCGGCGCGGAGGTTCACGCCGAAGGGCTTGTCCGTGCGCTGCTTGACTTCTTTGATGGCGTGGTCGAGTTCGTCGTAGGTCATCGTCGCGGAGGCGAGGATGCCCAGAGCTCCGGCATTGGCGGTCGCGGAGACCAGGCGCGGGCCGGCGACCCAGCCCATGCCGGTTTGCACGATCGGGTGGGTCACGCCGGTGAGCTCGGTGAGCGGGGTGCGGAGAGGCACGGGTCTCCTCGAGAGGTCAGTCGTTCATCGGGCGGCCGGTGGCGACGAAGGCGTCGCGGTGTTCGTCGGCGGCTCCGATGAGGTTGAGTTCGAAGGTGTAGCCCTGTTCGTAACGGTAGCTGCGGTTGACGTCGATCGGGTCGATGCCGTTGAGCGCGGCTTTGGCGGCCCGGATGACGCGCGGATCCTTCGCCGCTACCTCGGCGGCCAGCGCGAGTGCGGCGTCGTGCAGGTCGGCGGCGGGCACGGTTTCCAGTACCGAGCCGTGCTGGACCAGGTCTTTCGCCGCGATGGTGCGGCTGGTGAAGTACAGCGTGCGCATCAGGTGCTGGGGGACCAGGCGGGCGAGGTGCGTCGCCGCGCCCAAAGCGCCGCGGTCTACCTCGGGGACGCCGAAGTACGCGTCGTCGGCGGCGATGATCGTGTCGCAGTTGCCGACGAGGCCGACACCGCCGCCGAGGCAGAAGCCGTTCACCGCGGCGATCACCGGGACGGCGCATTCGTAGATCGCCTTGAATGCCAGGTAGCAGCCGCGGTTCGCGCCGACGAGGGCGTCGAAACCGGTGGTGCGCTGCATTTCCTTGATGTCGACGCCCGCGTTGAAGCCGCGTCCCTCGGCCCTGAGCAGGACGACGTGCACCGCCGGGTCCTCGCCTGCCTGCCGGACCGTTTCGGCGAGGCGGAACCATCCGGCGACCGGCAGGGCGTTCACCGGCGGGTAGTCCATGGTGACCACGAAGGTGCCGTTGTCGTGGAGCTGCGTGGAAATCGTCACGTGCGTTCCTAACCTAGCGATTGCTTGGTAGCCTAACACTTGCTTGGTTTACGGGGAACCGCCTCGCCGGCCGGTCGACGAAACGGAGATGATGTGAGCGGGATTTTGGAGGGCCGGGTCGCGATCGTGACCGGGGCAGGCCGCGGGCTCGGCCGCGAGCACGCGCTGGAGCTGGCCCGGCAGGGCGCACGCGTCGTGGTCAACGACCTCGGCACGTCGGGCGCGGGCGAAGGCGCGTCCGACGGTCCGGCGGGCGAAGTGGTCGAGGCGATCCGCGCGCTGGGCGGCGAAGCGGTGGCCAACGGTGCCGATGTCGCCGACTTCGCGGCGACGGAAGCGTTGGTCCAGCAGGCGGTCGACGCGTTCGGCGGGCTGGACATCGTGGTCAACAACGCGGGCTTCGTGCGCGACCGGATGATCGTGACCACCAGCGAGCAGGAGTGGGACGCGGTCGTCGCGGTGCACCTCAAGGGGCATTTCGCGCTGATGCACCACGCCGCGGGTTACTGGCGCGCGGAGGCGAAGGCGGGGCGTACGCGGGCGGCGCGGATCGTCAACACCACCTCCGGTGCGGGTCTCCAGGGCAGCGTCGGCCAGGGCAGCTACAGCGCCGCCAAAGCCGGGATCGCCGCGTTGACGCTGGTCGGAGCGGCGGAGCTCGGCCGGTACGGCATCACGGTGAACGCTCTCGCCCCGGCCGCGCGCACCCGGATGACCGAAGGCCCGTTCGCGGCGCAGATGGCCGCGCCGGAGGACGGGTTCGACGCGATGCACCCGGGCAACGTGTCGCCGATCGTCGCGTGGCTCGCCAGCGAGGAGGCGGCGGACGTCACCGGCCGCGTGATCGAGGTCGAGGGCGGCCGGATCTGCGTGGAGAACGGCTGGAGTCACGGTCCGTCCCGCGAACTGGACCGGCGCTGGACCGCGGACGAAGTCGGCCCGGCCGTGCGCGAGCTGCTGAAGGAAGCGCCCGCGCCCGAACCGGTTTACGGAGCGCAGTGAACAGCCCCGCGGACTGGAAGGGTCGTGTCCTCGGCGAACGCACCGTCGCCTACACCGACCGCGACCCGATCCTCTACGCCCTCGCCATCGGTGCCCGGCCGGACGAACTCGACTTGGTCTTCGAGGACCGGCTTCGGGTGCTGCCGCCGTTCGCGCTGACGCTGGCCCAATGGGCCCCGGACGTCCTCGGCTCGGCCGGCGCGTTCGAGGTCGGCAACGCGGTGCACGGTTCGCAGCGGTTGCGGGTTCTGCGGCCATTGCCGCCCGCGGGCGAGATTTCCATGCGGGCCCGGGTTCCGGAGGTATGGGACAAGGGCAGCGCGGCGGTGTATGACGTGGCCGTCGAATCGGACTACTTCGTCGCGACGTGGTCGTTGTTCTGTCCCGGCATCGGCGGTTTCGGCGGCGAGCGCGGCCCCGGCCGCCCGCCCGCTTTGGACAGTCCGGATTGGACCGTCCCGTTGTCCACTGCGGACAATCAAGCCCTGCTGTACCGGTTGCTCGGGGACCGGCATCACATCCACGTCGACCCCGCGGCAGCGGCCGGGATCGGCCAGCCGCGCCCGATCCTGCACGGTTTGGCCACCCTCGGCGCGGGCGCTTTGGTCGCGGCCCGGCAGGTCGGCGCGCATCCGGCGGACCTGACGTCGCTGGAAGGCCGGTTCGCCGCACCAGTGTTCCCCGGCGAGGAACTGCGAGTCGAAGGCTGGTCCGACGGCGGCCTGCGGATCACGTCGGAACGCGGCCCGGTGGTCGACGGCGGGCGAGTCCACTTCGGATAGAGGAATGCGCATGAAGGTCTTGGTCATCGGCGGCACCGGCATGATCGGCGCGAACACCGCCGTGCACCTGAGCGACTCCGGGCACGCCGTCACGGTCGCCGGACGACACGAACCCGACGCCGATTCGCTGGCGGCGGGCCTGCCGGTGCTGCTCGGCGACTACGCCCACGACGGTTTCGACGAGGCCGCGCTCGCCCCGTTCGACGCCGTCGTTTTCGCGGCCGGGCAGGACATCCGGCACGTCACCGGCTGGGGCGACGAGGAATTCTGGCGGACGTACCAAATCGACGGCGTCACCGCGATCGCGGCGCGCGCGAAACGGGCCGGCGTCGGAAGTTTCGTCCAGATCGGCAGTTACTACCACCAGGTCCGGCCGGATCTCGCGGAAACGAATCCGTACGTCGACGCGCGCCGCCTCGCCGACGAAGGAGCGCGCGCCCTCGCCGGGGACGGGTTCACGGTGTGCACGCTGAACCCGCCGTCGATCGTCGGCATGGCACCCGGCCGGTCGACGCGGCAGTTCGCGAAAATGCTGGCCTGGGCCGGCGGGGAGCTAATCGGAAAGGTGCCGGACTTCGCACCGCTCGGCGGGACGAACTACCTGTCCGTGCGGAGCCTGGCCGAAGCGGTCGAGGGCGCGCTGCTGCGCGGGGAATCCGGTGCGGCGTACCTGGTGGGCGACGAAAACCTCAGCTTCCGGGACTACTTCCAGCTGATCTTCGACGTCTCCGGTTCGGGCCGGGTCTTGGCAGAACGCGACGAGGAGCACCCGTTCCTGCCCGACCGGGTCCTGGTCCCCGGCCGCGGCGCGACGATTTCCTACGAACCGGACGCCCGCGAGACGGAGCTGCTCGGCTACCGCCGCCGGGACGTCCGGCCGATGCTGGAGAAGATGGCCGCGGCGGTGCGGTGAGCTCGTGAGCGGCGATGCCGGTGCTGACCGGCAGTGCCGCTCACGACGTCTCGGTGTCGTCGAGCCCCACGATGTCGCTGGCCGCAAACGTTTTCCGCGGGTCGCGCCCGGCGAAATACGGCGTGACTGCCCGCTCGAGCTCCGCCGGGTCGAACGCTCCTCGAGCGGACACGAACCGGTGCTCGACGGTCGGCGGGGCGAGCAGCGCGACCATGTCCCCGTACACGACGAACACCTGCCCGTTCACCGCCTCCGCCGCCGGGGACCCGAGGTACGCGACGAACGCCGCGACCCGCTCCGGCGCGAGGATGTCCAGCCCGCCCGCACTGCGTCCGGCGGCGAAGATCCCGTCGGTCATCGCCGTCCGGGCACGGGGGCAGATCGCGTTCGCGCGCACGCCGTAGCGGCTCAGTCCTCGCGCGCACGACAACGTCAGCGCCGCGATCCCTGCCTTCGCCGCCGCGTAGTTCGGCTGCCCCGCGCCGCCGAGGAGGAACGCCTCCGACGACGTGTTGATCAGCCGTCCGTAAGCGGGCTCGCCAGCGGTTTTGCTGACCTGCCGCCAATGGCGTGCCGCCGCGCGGGACAGGGCCGCGTGGCCTTTGAGGTGGACGCGGATGACGTCGTCCCAGTCCTGCTCGCCGAGGTTGAACAGCATCGCGTCGCGGGTGATGCCGGCGTTGTTGACGACGATGTCGAGAGACCCGAAGCCCTCGGTCGCCGCGGCGACGAGCTCTTCGGCGTAGTGCCAGTCGCCGATGTCGCCCGGGACGGCCAGCGCCTGGCCGCCGCCTGCCTCGATCTCGGCGACAACCTTGTCCCCGGCCTCGCTCACATCGTTGACGACGACGTTCGCCCCCGCCGCGGCGAGCGCGAGCGCTTCGGCCCGTCCGAGCCCGGCTCCGGCCCCGGTGACGATGGCGGTGCGGCCGGACAGGGCGGTGCTGGGGTGGGACACGGGGCCTCCAATGCGGGAAGGGATGCCGCCATGGTGCCGATGGCGGGGCCCCGGCGGGCGGCTGCTCCCGGTGAGTGGCATCGGCGGCTCGCGGCGGGGGAGCGACGGCGCAGGCTGGGCGGGGCGGGGCGGGCCGGCTTTGCGGACGGAGCGGTGTGTGCGGTGCTTGTTGCGCAGTGGGCTGATCGGGCCGGGCCAGTTCGGGAGCGGGCATCGCAAGCTGGCCGGAGCGTGTCCGCCGGCGCGCGGAGTGGTGCGACCGGGTTGCGTGGTGGTTATTCGGCGAGCGTGCGGCGCGAGGTTGCCAGGCCTTGCTTGCTCGCCAGCGGGGCGGCGCGGCGGCTCGTTCGGCAGCGGGCAGCCGAGGCTGGCCGAGCCGAGCCCGCCGCGGCGCCGGGCCACTCCCGCTCACCAGTACCTGTGCTTGTCCCGCCTGCCGGGCCGGAGCTAACCTCCAACCAAACGCTTGCTCGATTACCGGGGCCGGTCCAGCCTGTCCCGCGACAAGGAGATCCGGGCTTGAACGACACCACGCCAGTACTCGTCGACGCGGTTCGCACGCCGTTCGGCAAGCGCGACGGCTGGGTTTCCGACCTGCATGCCGTCCAGTTGCTCAGCCGGGTCCAGCGCGGCGTCCTCGATCGCGCCGGACTCGAGCCGGGCGAGGTCGACCAGGTGATCGGCGGTTGCGTCACGCCGCTGGGCGAGCAGTACGGCCACGTCGTCCGCTCCGCCTGGCTTTACGGCGGGCTCCCGGCGGCGACCGGAGCCACCACGATCGACGCGCAGTGCAGCACTTCGATGCAGGCGTCCTTCCTGCTCACCGGCCAGATCGCGAACGGAACGGTCGACGCGGGCGTCGCGTGCGGCGTCGAGTTGATGTCGCGCGTGCCGCTCACCCCGAAGCAAGGGACCGGTGCGGGCACGCCGAGACCGGCCGATTGGTCTCTCGAAACCCCGGACCAGTACACCGCCGCGGACCGCATCGCCCGGAAGCGCGGGCTGAGCCGGGCGGATCTCGACGCGTTCGGCCTCCGTTCCCAGCACAACGCGCGGAAGGCTTGGGACGCTGGGCTTTTCGACCGGCAAGTCCTCCCGCTGGAAGTGCCGGACGGCCGGCGGATCACTCGCGACCAGGGCCTCCGCGAGACCTCGACGGAAGCGCTCGCCGGTCTCCGCACCACCGTGCCCGACGGCCTGCACACCGCGGGCACCTCGTCCCAGGTCTCCGACGGCGCGAGTGCCGCGCTGTTCCTGTCCCGCGGCCGCGCCGGGGAACTGGGCCTCCGGCCGAGGGCGCGGCTTCTCGCGCAGTGCGTCATCGGCGGCGACCTCGAATACCTCCTCGACGGGCCGGTCGCCGCGGCGCGGAAACTGCTCGACCGCACCGGGCTCACCATCGGCGACATCGATCTGTTCGAGGTCAACGAAGCTTTCGCGGCCGTTCCGCTGTCGTTCGCGCAAGTGCACGGCGTCCCGGAGGACAAGCTCAACGTCCTCGGCGGCGCGATCGCGCTCGGCCATCCGGCGGGCGCGACCGGCATCCGCCTGCTCGCGACGGCCGTCGAGGAACTCGAACGCCGCGACGCCAGCCTCGCGATGATCGCGATCTGCGCCGCGGCCGCCACCAGCTGCGTGCTCGTCGAACGGATCTGACCCATGCCCATCGCCCTGTCCGAGGAACACCGCGACCTGGCCGCCTCCGCCGCCGGGTGGGCCGCGCGGTACGCGCCGATCGCCGAGACCCGCGCCCAACCCGGGCGGCCGGACCTTTGGAAAGCCCTGACCGGTCAAGGCTGGCACTCCCTGCACCTGCCGGAATCCGTTGGCGGCCAAGGCGCTGGGCTGCTCGAACTCGCCGTGGTGGCGGAGCAGTTCGGCCGCCATCTGGTGCCGGGACCGTTCCTGCCGACCGTCATGGCCAGTGCCGTTCTCGCCGCCGCCGCACCGACGGAGGCGTTGTCCGCGTTCGCCGCTGGTGCGACCGGAGCTGTCGTACTAGACGGTCTCTCCGCGACCCGCACCGCGGACGGCTGGCATGTCAACGGCACGAGTTGCCCGACGCTCGGGCTCGCGGACGCGGAGATCGCGGTCGTCCGCGCACAAGAGATCTGGTTCGTGCTCCGGCCAGAGCCCGGGCAGCTGATCCCCGTCGAGGCCGTTGATCTGACCAGATCCGCGGCGCGGCTCACACTGGAGAACTTCCTGGTATCTCAGGACAACCTCGTAGAACTTCACCCGGAACGCGCCGAGTTGGCTCTCGCGGTCCCGACGGCCGCGGAGGCGGCGGGGTTGTGCGGCTGGGCTCTGGACTGCGCCGTCGACCACGTCCGCACCCGCGTCCAGTTCGGCCGTCCGATCGGTTCGTTCCAAGCCGTCCAGCATCAAGCGGCGGGCATTCTTCTGCACCGCGAGATCGCGACGGCCGCCGCTTGGGACGCGGCGCGCGCCGAGCAGCATTCCGTTGCGCAGCAAGCGCTTTCCGCTGCGCAGGCCAGGCACGCCGCGCTTCCCGCCGCGGTGGACGCATCCCTCGGCTGCGTACGCCTCCTCGGCGCGATCGGCTTCACCTGGGAACACGACGCGCACCTCTACTGGCGTCGCGCCGTCGCGCTGTCCGGTTCCCTCGGCCGATCAGCCGCCCGCACCCTCGGCGAGCGTGCCCGGACCACGACCCGCGACCTGACCATCGCCAGCCCCCGAGACTGCCTCGAACTGCGCCGCCAGATCGCCGCCGTCCTCGACCAGACCGAGCCGTCCACCCGCGCGCTCGCCGACGCAGGTCTCGCCGCCCCGCACTACCCGAAGCCCTACGGCCTGGCCGCGGGGCCGCTCGAACAGGCCGTCATCGCGGAGGAGTTCGAGCGCCGCGGAATTCCGCAGCCCACCACGGTGATCGGCGAATGGGTCCTGCCGACTCTGCTCGTCCACGGTTCCCCGGAACAGCGCGAGCGGTTCGTGCTGCCGACGCTGCGCGGGGAAATCCGCTGGTGTCAGCTGTTCAGCGAGCCCGGCGCGGGTTCCGACCTCGCCTCGCTCACCACTCGCGCGGCCAAAGCGGACGGCGGCTGGCGGATCTCCGGGCAGAAGGTCTGGACCTCGCTGGCCCACGAGGCGCACTGGGGCGTCTGCCTCGCCCGCACCGACCCGGAAGCGCCGCAGCACCGCGGAATCTCGTACTTTCTCGTCGATCTGGCCACGGAGGGCGTCACCGTCCGGCCGATCAAACAGGCCACTGGACGCTCGGAGTTCAACGAGGTCTTCCTGGACGACGTGTTCGTCCCGGACCGCGATCTGGTCGGCGAACCGAACAGCGGCTGGAAGCTCGCGACGACCACGCTCGCCAACGAGCGGCACAACATGGGCGCGACTCTCGCGCATGGTTCGTCCGACCGGATCCGCCAGCTGCTCCGCGACCATCCCGACGATCCCGACGCACTGGCCGCGCTCGGCCGGTGCGCGTCGCGGGAACTCACGCTCGCCGCGCTCGGCCTCCGCAGCGTCCTGGCCCGGCTCGCCGGACTCGACCTGGGCGCCGAGGTCAGCGTCCAGAAGGTGTTCAGCGCGCTCGCCCAGCAGGAGGGCTCGCGCGAGGTGATCGCCCTGCTCGGCCCCGGCTCCGCGAGCGCGGAGGACGGGCACGTCGTCGACCACCTCGGCCTTCCCGCCGTGCTGTTCGGCGGCGGCACCGTGGAAATCCAGCTCAACGTCATCGCCCACCGCGTCCTCGGCTTGCCCCGCTGACCCGATCCTGAGGAGAAACCGCATGCATCCGGAGCTGTCGGAGCGTTCGCGAAGGCTCCGCGCGCAGCTGCGCGAGTACTTCGCCCGCATCATCGACGAGGACGACCGCCGCGCGCTGGCCGAACAGACCGAGGGCGGCCCGGTGTTCGACCGGGTGCTGCGCCGGATGGGCGCGGACGGCTGGCTCGGCCTCGGCTGGCCGGAGGAGTACGGCGGCCGCGGCGAGGACCCGGAAGCGCTTTTCGTGTTCTACGACGAGGTATTGCGCGCGGGAGCCCCGCTGTCGCTGGTCACCCTGAACACGGTCGCGCCCGCGTTGATGCACCACGGCACCGAGGAACAGAAGAAGTTCTTCCTGCCCCCGATCCTGCGCGGCGAGCTGATGTTCGCCATCGGCTACACCGAGCCCGGCGCGGGCACCGACCTCGCGTCGCTGCAGACGCGGGCGAAGATCGACGGCGACTCGCTCGTCGTCAACGGCAACAAGATCTTCACCAGTGCCGGCGTCTTCGCCGACTGGATCTGGCTGGCGGTCCGGACCGATCCGGACGCGCCGCCGCACCGGGGCATCTCCGTCGTGCTCGTGCCGACTGACACGCCAGGTTTTTCCGCCACCGAAATCCACACGGTGGGCGGGATCAGCACCTCGGCGACGTACTATGAGGACGTCCGAATTCCACTGTCCAATGTGGTCGGCGAGCTGAACGACGGCTGGCGGCTCATCACCAGCCAGCTCAACCACGAACGCGTCGCCCTCGCCGCACGCGGCGGCATCGCGAACCAGATGTACGACGCGGTCCTCAAGTGGGCGCAGGAGGAGCCGTTCGGCCCGGGCACGGTGTACGACCTGCCGTGGGTCCGGCACACGCTGGCCGAGGTGTACGCGCTGCTCAGCGCCACGGACCTGATCAACCTGCGGCTGGTCGCGGATGTCGCGGCAGGCACCCTCGGCGGCGGGGATTCCGCTGCCGCCAAGGTGTTCGGCACCGAAGCGGTGGTGACCGCGTACAGCAGGCTTCAGGAAGTGCTCGGCGCTCGCGGCCTGCTGCGGCCCGATTCGCCCGGAGCGGCGGTGAACGGACGGGTCGAGACGCTCGCCCGCCGTGCGCAGAACAACACCTTCGGCGGCGGCACCAACGAGGTGCTGCGCGAGATCGTCGCCGCGAAAACCCTCGGCATGACGCTGTCCGCGCGCCGCCGTCCGGAAAAGGCCAGGAGCTGACATGGATTTCGACCTCAACGACGACCTTGGCGCGGTCCGCGAGCTGGCCGCGAAGATCTTCGCCGACCGCGCGACCGTCGAGCGGGTGGCGGCCGTCGAGAAGCAGGGCGGTTTCGACGCCGGCCTCTGGCGAGTGCTCGCGGAAGCGGACCTTCTCGGGATCTGCCTGTCCGAACGGGACGGCGGGGCCGGGCTGGGGATGACCGGGCTGGCGGTGCTGCTGGAGGAAGTGGGACGGCACGTCGCGCCGGTTCCATTGTGGAACGTCGTCGCGGGCGGATTGCTGCCGGTCGCGCAGTTCGGTTCCGAGGATCAGCGGAACCGGGTCCTGCCGCGCGTGCTGGACGGTTCGGCGCTGCTGGTCGGCGCGTTCGACGACACGGTTTCGGTGACCGCCACCCGGCGCGGCGACGAGCTCGAACTCGCCGGCGAGGTCGGGTCAGTGCCCGCTGGCGCGCAAGCCGATCTGGTGCTGGTGCCGGTCAAGGAAGCCGACGAAGTCCACTTGGTACTGGTACCGACGGTCAACCTCGCCGTGACGCCCGTCGAAGTCACCAGCCGCGAAAGCCACGCATCCATCAGCTTCACGGGGGCAGTAGCCGCCCCGCAGGACATCCTGGCTTCCGGCGACAAAGCTCTGCGATGGACACTGCGGAGGCTCCGGGTCGCACTGGCCGCGATCAGCGTCGGCGTGTGTGCCGAGGCATTGGCGACCACCGCGAAGTACACCTCGGAACGAGTCCAATTCGGACGTCCGTTGTCGACGAATCAAGCTGTCGCGGTACGGGCCGCGGACGCCTACCTCGACACCGAGGCAATCCGCGTCTGCACCCAGCGCGCCGCCTGGCTGCTGGACGAGGGCCGCGAGGACGAAGCGGAGATCGCCGCGGTGGTCGCCAAATGGTGGGCCTCGCGCGGAGGACTGCGGGTCGTGCACGCGACCCAGCACCTGCACGGCGGCATCGGCGCGGACGTCGACTACCCGATCCACCGCTACTTCCTCTGGGGCCGCCAGGTCGCCTTCACCCTCGGCGCCGCCGACGCACTCGCCGCCGAACTCGGGGACCGGTTGCCGTCCGCACCCCCGATCGGTGCCCCGGCTTAGGAGGATTCCGTGCCCATCGACGTCGACAAAGCGCTCAACGCCCCGCCGCGCACCCAGCAGCTCGCCTGGACCACCCGGGACGTGCTGCTGTACCACCTTTCCCTCGGCTCCGGCACCGACCTGCGGTACGGCTACGAACGGGACCTGGAAGTCCTTCCGACCTTCGCGCTCGTTGCCGGACAAGGAATTTCCGCCGGAGACCGCCCCGCGGAAGGGTTGACGCTGCCCGGTGTGGACGTCGACCTGACCCGGCTGCTGCACGCCGGACAGGTCGTCACACTCCACCGCGACCGGCTGCCGACGTCCGGCTCGGCGGAACGAACCACGCGGATCGCGGAGATCCAGGACAAGGGCAAAGCCGCGGTTATCGTGCTGGCCCACGAGGTCGCGGACGCCGATGGTCCGCTGTGGACGTCGAAGATGTCGATCTGGGCCCGCGGCGAGGGCGGTTTCGGCGGAGACCCAGGCACCGCAGCCGGACCGAAGCTGCCGGACGGCGATCCGACGCACGTGCTCGACGTCGCCACCACGCCGGACCAGGCGCTGCTGTACCGGTTGAACGGCGACCGCAACCCGCTCCACGCAGATCCGGAGGTCGCGGCCAAGGCAGGCTTCGAAGCACCGATCCTGCACGGGCTGGCGTCCTACGGCTTGGTCGCCAAAGCCGTCGTGGACCACTTCCTCGACGGCCGCCCCGCACGCCTCCGTGAACTGGGAGCGCGCTTCGCGGGTCCGGTAATCCCCGGCCAGACATTGAGGATTTCCGTGTGGCAGCAGGAAAGTGACTTGAGGCTGAAAGCGACCTGCGGCGACGCGGCGGTCCTCGCCGACGCCTGGGCCCGCACGACTCCAGGAGATGCATGATGGGCACCCCGGTCATTGTGGACGCGGTCCGCACCCCGTTCGGCAAGCGGCGCGGCGCGTTGTCCGGCATCCACGCGGTCGAACTGCTCGGTCACGTGCAGCGCGGGATCCTCGACCGCACCGGCCTCGATCCGGCGCTGGTCACCGACGTCGTGGCGGGATGCGTCACGCAGGCGGGCGAGCAGTCGAACAACGTCGGCCGGTTCGCCTGGCTGCACGCGGGGCTCCCGGAGGAGACCGCGACCACCACCATCGACGCGCAATGCGGGTCCGCGCAGCAGGCGGTGCACCTGATCGCCGCGCAGATCGCGGCCGGGCTGGTGGACGCCGGAATGGCGTGCGGGGTCGAGTCGATGAGCCGGGTGCCGCTGCTGAGCAACCTCGGCGACGCGGGCCGCCCGCGTCCGGAGTCGTGGAAGACCGACCTCCCCGCGCAGTACGAGGCGGCCGACCGGATCGCCGCACGGCGCGGGCTCGCCCGCGCGGACCTGGACGCGTTCGGGCTCCGCTCGCAGCAACGCGCGCGCCGTGCCTGGGACGAGGGCCGGTTCGGCCGTTCGATCCTGCCGGTCCCGCTCGACGGCGGCCAGTTCGACCGCGACCAAGGACTGCGCGACACCAGCACCGAAGCCCTCGCCGGACTCGCCCCGATCAAGGAAGACGGCCTGCACACCGCGGGCACCGCGTCGCAGATTTCCGACGGCGCCTCGGCCGCGCTGCTGGTCGACGCCGACCAGACCTTCGGGCTGCGGCCGCGGGCGAGGCTGGTCGCGCAGACCATCGTCGGCGCCGAGCCGAAGTACCTGCTGGACGGCCCGATCCGCGCGGCCGAACGCGTGCTTGGCCGAGCCGGGATGACCATCGCGGACATCGATTTGTTCGAGGTCAACGAGGCGTTCGCGGCGGTGCCGCTGTCATTCGCCCGCACCCTCGGGGTCGGCGAGGACCGGCTCAACGTCAACGGCGGCGCGATCGCGATCGGGCATCCGGTCGGCGCGACCGGAATCCGGCTGCTCGCAGAGATCGTCGACGAACTGGAGCGCCGCGACCAGACGCTCGGCCTGGTGGCGATCTGCGCCGGCGGGGCGCAGGCGACGGCGGCGATCGTCGAGCGGCTCTGAGATGTATCCGCTGAGCGGGTTCGACGGCAAAGTCGCGGTGGTGACCGGGGCGGGCCGGATGCGGTCGATCGGCCGGGCGATCGCGGTCGAGCTGGCGAAGGCCGGCTGCGCGGTCGCGCTGACCGGCAGCGGCCGCCCGCGCGAGAAATTCCCGCCGGAAGAGCAGGCCGCGGGCTGGCGGGACATCGAGTCCGTCGCGGACGAGATTCGCGAGTTCGGCGGCCAGGCCTTGCCGGTGGTGAGCGACGTCGCTGACCCGGTGCAGGTCGACCGCCTGCTGGCGACCGTTCTCGACGCGTTCGGCCGCGTGGACATCGTCGTCAACAACGCCGCGGCCGCGCGCGGGCCCGATCGCCTGCCGGTGCTGGACCTCGACGTTAAGACCTGGGACCGGGTCCTTGCGGTCAACCTGCGCGGGCCGTTCCTGATGACGCGCGCGTTCGGGCGAAGGATGGTCGAGCAGGGCGACGGCGGGATTTTCGTGAACATCTCCTCGATCGGCGGGAAGCTGTCCGGAGCGGGCTCGGCGGCCTATTCCGCGTCGAAAGCCGCGCTGCAGTCGCTGACCTCCTCGACGGCGAAAGAGCTGGGAGAACACGGAATCCGGGTGAACGCGCTGTGCCCCGGGGTGGTCGGCACGAGCAGGCTGGACGACGTGGATCCGGCTTCGTGGGCCGAGTACGTTCGCGCGCAAGTGCCGTTGCGGCGGGTTGGCGAGCCGGCCGACATCGCGGCGGCCGCGGTGTTCCTGGCCAGCGCCGAGGCGGGCTGGGTGACCGGGCAGTGCTGGAACGTCGACGGCGGGCAGCTGACGATCCGATGATCACAACGGGAGGCGACCGATGACCGATCGGGACGACATCATCGCGCGGCTGACCGCGCCGGGCGCGAGGTTCGAGATCCGGCCGGAGCCGGTCGCGGGCCGTCCGGCGAGGGTGTTCGCGCGGCGGCATCGGCGCCTGACCGAATTGCTGGAGGCCTCGCGCGAGTTCGGCGACCGCGAGTATCTGGTCACTGTGCACAGCCGGCTCACCTTTGCCCGGCACTACGACCAGGTTTCGGCGCTCGCCTCGGTGCTGCGGACCGAATACGGGGTCGGCCGAGGGGACCGGGTCGCGTTGTGCGCGGCGAACTGTCCGGAGTGGATAGTCGGATTCTGGGCCGCGGTGTCGCTCGGCGCGATCGCGGTCGGGATGAACTCGATGTGGGCCGCGCCGGAGGTCGCGCATGGCCTCGACCTGACCACGCCGAAAGTCGTGCTGACCGACGCGTCCCGGACACCGCTGGTCGCGGACCAGTATCCGGTGCTGGAATTAGGCAGCCCGCAGTACCGGGAACTCCTTGGCCGGCACGAAGGCACCGCGCTGAAACCTGAGCCGGTCGACGAGGACGACCCCGCCGTCATCCTCTTCACCAGCGGCACTTCCGGCCATCCGAAGGGCGCGACGCACTCGCACCGCAACGTGCTCGCCGCGGTCTGGTTCCACCTGTTCAACGACGCGTTGGCGGCGGAATTCGGCCGTCCGGCGCGGGACCGCCGATTCCTGCTGGCCACCCCGTTGTTCCACATCGCCGCCCTGCACAACCTCGCCGTCGTGCGGCTCGCGGTGGGCGACACCGCCGTGCTGTACCAGGGGAAATTCGACATCCACCGGGTGCTGGACCTCGTGCAGGCCGAACGGATCACCAACTGGGGCGCGGTCCCGACGATGCTGTCCCGCCTGGTCGAAGCCGATCTCTCCGGCTACGACCTCAGCACGCTCAAGACCGTCTCGGTCAGCAGCGCGCCGTCGACCGCCGAACTGAAAGACCAGCTGCGGGACGCGCTGCCCGGTGCGGCCGCTTCGCTGAGCACGAACTACGGTCTGACCGAATCGTCCACCGCGGCCACCCTCGCGACCCCCGCCGAACTCCTCGCCGACCCGGACACCGCGGGACGGCCGGTGCCGAACATGGAAGTGCAGATCCGCGACACCGAAGGCCGTCCGGTCCCGGACGGCACCGACGGGGAGATCCACCTCCGCGGCCCGCAGGTGATGCTCGGCTACTTCAACGACCCGGCCGCGACCGCCGCCGCGTTCACCGACGACGGCTGGTTCCGGACCGGCGACCTCGGCCAGCTGCGCGACGGCGCGCTGTTCGTGCTGAGCAGGCGCAGCGACCTGATCCTGCGCGGGGCGGAGAACATCTACCCGGCGGAGGTGGAGGAACAGCTCGCCGGACATCCCGGGGTCGCCGAATGCATTGTCGCGGGTCTGCCGGATCCGGATTACGGGCAGATCGTCGCGGCGAAGATAGTGGTTCGTGCGGAGTCTGAAGTGGACGCTGATGAGCTGCGCGAGTATCTCGGCGAAAGGTTGGCCCGGTACAAGGTTCCGACGGCCTGGTTCTTGACCCGGGACCCGTTGCCGCGCAACGCGACCGGGAAGGTGGTCCGGCGGCTGGTGCGGTGGGAGTAAGGGCTCGTGAGTGGCGGCGCCGGTGCTGACCGGCATAGACACGCACGAGCCGCCCGCCCACCGGGACTGTCGCTTGCCCGCTTTCCCGCACGCTCCTAACGTCCTGCCAAACGCTTGCTCAAGGAGGGGTGATGACCGGTCTCCGGACGGACTTCGCCGAGTTCACCGGCCAGCAGGCCGAGCCGCCGCGGGTGGCCCGGTACGCGGTGAACGAGGCGATGATCCGCAACTGGGTCGAGGCGCTCGACGACCGCAATCCGGTGTATGTCGACGACGCCGCGGCGAAGGCGACCGGCCGCCCCGGCGTCGTCGCTCCGCCCGCGATGTGCTCGACCTGGGTGATGGCCGGGTACCGGCGCTACCGCGAGATCCAGCAGCTGCGCCGCGAGGGCGCGGTGGAGGATTTCGCGTACTCGCGGCTGATGAACGTGCTCGACGCCGCCGGCTACACCTCGGTGGTGGCCACCGACGTCGAACAGGAGTACGTCCGCGAGATCACCCCGGGCACGCACGTGACCTGCCATTTCACCATCGAGGCCGTGTCGGGGTGCAAGCGCACCGCGCTCGGCTACGGGCATTTCGTGACGCTGCGCAAGCATTACGTGGACGAGGCCGGCGAACTGCTGGTCGACGAACGTTTCCGGATCCTGCGGTTCCGCCCGGCCGAACGGAGCGAGTGATGGGCGAGCACACCGCGGTCCCGCGGCTCACGATCACCCAGGACAACCAGTTCTTCTTCGCCGCCGCTCGCGAAGGACGCCTGGAAATCCAGCGCTGCACCGGCTGTCAGACGCTCCGGCATCCGCCCGGCCCGGCGTGTCCGGTGTGCCGGAGCTTCGCGTGGGACACGGTCGTCGCCAGCGGACGCGCGGTATTGCACAGCTGGACGGTGCTGTATCACCCGAAGGATCCCGCGTTCGACTACCCGCTCGCGGTCGGCCTGGCCGATCTGGAGGAGGGCGTCCGGCTGGTCGCGGACATCGCCGGGATCGACCACGACCGGCTCGAGATCGGTCTGCCGCTGCGGGTCGGCTTCAGCGAGCACGCGCACGGCGAAATCCTCCCGCAGCTGCGGCCGCGCGACCCGAAGGAGCACACCCGATGACCCTGGCTCTCGGGGACCGCCTGCCGGAGCTGGCGATCCCGTTCGACCGGACCGCGATCGTCGCCACCGCGATCGCGTCGCAGGATTTCGAGGACGTGCACCACGACCCCGGCAAGGCGGCCGAACGGGGAATGCCGGACATTTTCATCAGCATCAACGCCACCAACGGGTTCATCGACCGCTACCTCACCGACGTCTGCGGCCCGGCGACGCGGATCCGCAGGGTGTCGCTGCGGCTCGGGCTGCCGTTGTTTCCCGGGGACACGCTCACTTTCGCCGGCGAAGTCATCGAAGCGACCGAGGACGCGGTGACGATCAAGGTCGCCGGAAGCCACGAACGCGGCGTGCACGTGTCGGCTCGAGTGACGGTGGCGGCATGAGCGCAGCTCGCAAGCGAATCATGGTTGTTCATGCCGGCACCTTCCGGTCGGCCGGCGTGCGACTCCGTGAAGAGGTGGCGGCATGAGCGGGTTCGCGCGGCGGGCCGCGATCGCCGGGATCGGCGCGACTGAGTTCAGCAAGAATTCCGGGCGCAGCGAATGGCAGCTCGCCTGCGAATGCGTCCTCGCCGCTCTTGCCGACGCGCGGATTCCGGTCGAAGAAGTCGACGGATTCGCATTGTTCACCATGGAAACCAACCCGGAGATCGCGGTCGCGCGGGCGTTGGGGATTCCGCGGCTCAAGTTCTTCAGCCGTATTCCGCACGGCGGCGGCGGGGCGTGCGCGCCGGTGCAGCAGGCGGCGCTCGCGGTCAGCTCTGGCGTCGCGGACGTCGTCGTGGTGTACCGGGCGTTCAACGAACGTTCTGGCCACCGGTTCGGGGCCGGGCCGCCGCCGTTCGCTTACACCGCGAACACCGACCAGGAATACCGGAACTGGATCAACCCGTACGGCCTGCTCACTCCCGCGCAGCAAGAAGCCTTTCTGGCGCGGCGGTACATGCACAAATACGGGGCGACGAGCGAGGACTTCGGCCGCGTTTCGGTGCTTTCGCGCACACACGCGGCGGTGAACCCGAAGGCCTGGTTCCACGAACGGCCGATCACGCTCGAAGACCATCAGGCGTCGCGGATGATCGCCGATCCGTTGCGGTTGCTGGATTGCTGCCAGGAAAGCGACGGGGGACAGGCGCTGGTGATCGTGAGCGCGGAGCGGGCTCGCGACCTGCCGCATCCGCCCGCGGTGATCGCCGGGGCAGCGCAAGGCGTGGGGCCGCAACAGATTTCGATGAGCAGCTATTACCGTGCCGACATCGACGAGATGCCCGAGGTGCAGCTGGTCGCCGAGCAGTTGTGGGCCCAGTCGGGGATGGGGCCGGACGGCATCGACGCGGCGATTCTGTACGACGCGTTCACGCCGATGGTGTTGCTGCAACTGGAAGAATACGGGTTCTGCGGTCGCGGCGAAGCAAAGGACTTCATCGCCGGCGGCGCGCTCGAACTCGGCGGGCGGCTGCCGGTCAACACCCATGGCGGCCAGCTGGGGGAGGGCTACCTCCACGGGGTCAACGGAATCGCCGAGGGCGTCCGGCTGATTCGCGGCAGCTCGGTGAACCAGCCGGCGAAGTCGCTGGAGCACGTGCTCGTCACCGGCGGTTCGCCGGTGCCGCACTCGGCGATCGTCCTCGCGGCGGACCGCTGATGGAGACGTTCGCGGAAGTCGTCCGGTCCCGGCGCGGGGACGCGCACGAGGGGTTGCGGTTCGAGGGGCGAGGCTGGACGTGGGCGGAAGTCGTCGACGAGGCCGCCGTCCGGGCGTCGTTGCTGCGCACCTTCGAGCCGGGGCCCGGCCGGACGCAGCGGCACGTCGGGGTGCTGCTGCAGAACCTGCCGGACTTCGTGTTCTGGATCCTGGCCGCAGCGGTGACCGGGGACGTCCTGGTCGGCGTCAACTCCACCCGGCGCGGTGCGGAGCTGGCGGCGGACATCAGCCACACCGACGTCGACGTGCTGCTCACCGAACCGCTCTACCGCGACGAAGCGGCGAGCCTCGACCTGCCGACCGTCCGCCGGATCCTCGACGTGGAGTCGGCGGAGTACCAAAGCTTGCTGGCCGAGCACGCGGGCGCGGACCTGCCCGCGTGGCTCCCGGACCCGGCCGCGATCTTCCTGCTGCTGTTCAGTTCCGGGTCGACCGGCACGCCCAAGGCGGTGATCTGCGGCAACGGCCGCCTCGGCCGGTTGACCGACGCGCTGGCCGAACGCGTCTCGCTGCACCGCGATTCGGTCACCTACCTGTGCCTGCCGATGTTCCACGGGCACGCCATCATGATGAACCTCGCCGCGGCGGCGAAGGTCGGCGCGACGATCGTGCTGGTGCGGAAGTTCTCCGCGTCGCAGTTCGTCCCGGACCTGCGCGCGCACGGCGTGACCTACTTCAACTACGTCGGCCGGGTGCTGAGCTACGTCGTCGCGCAGCCGGAACAACCGTCCGACGCCGACAACCGGCTGGAAGTGGCCTTCGGATCGGAAGCCGCGCCGGGAGAATCCGCCGAATTCCGCCGCCGGTTCGGCTGCGAAGTGCGGGAAGGATACGGGTCCAGCGAGGGCGGAATCCGCATCGTGGCGGACCCGGACGCGCCGCCGAACGCGCTGGGCCGTCCCGCGCCCGGAATGCGCGCGGAGATCCGCGACCAGGACAACCGGGAATGCCCGCTCGCGGAATTCGACGGGAACGGCCTGCTGCTGAACGGCGAGGAAGCGACCGGCGAGATCGTCGCGGTCGGCCGGGGGAAAACGTTCGAGGGCTACTACCGCAACCCCGCCGCGATGGCCGAACGGCTGAAATTCGGCGGCGAAGACTTCTGGACCGGCGACCTGGGCTACCGCGACCGCGACGGCTACCTGTACTTCGCGGGCCGGGCGGCGGACTGGCTCCGCGTGGACGGCGAGAACTTCGGCACGGTCGCGGTCGAGCGGATCCTCGGCCGGTACCCGGCGTTCGCTGCGGCGCACTGCTACGGCGTGCCCGATCCGCGGACCGGGGACCTGCTCATGGCGTCGGTGATTCTCGCCGAGGATGCCGCGTTCGATCCGGCCGAGTTCGCCGGATTCCTTGCCGCGCAACCGGATCTCGGCACGAAATGGCGGCCCACGTTCGTCCGGATCATCGACGAGGCCCCGGTGACCGGCAGCGGCAAGGTGGACAAGGCGCCGTTGCGCGCACAGGGCTGGGAAGGCGGCCGGGTGTGGTACGCGCCGAGCCGGACCAGTCCGTACCGGCTGCTCACCGAGGAGGATCGGGAGGCGCTGCGGGCCGAGTTCGCCGCGCACGGCAGGGAGAATTCGCTGCCCGCGGCTTCGCGGCGCTGATCACTGGGGCGGCAACCCCCGGGAAATCCGCGCGAACACGTCGCGCAGCGTCGCCGGAACCGTTTTCTCCAGGCTCTCGTCGAGAAACCGGTTCAGCACTGTGGTCATCGCCGCGATCGCCACGTCGGACACCAGCTGCGGGTACAGGTCGCCGACCTGCGTGCCGGTGCGTTCGGCGATCGCCTTGACCAGGTCGCCGGTCTCCACGCGGGCCAGCGCGGTGCGCATCTCCGGCGTCGCGCTCCACGCCTGCACCGCGCTGAGCTGGTCGGACGCTGGCTGCCCGTACGGCACTCCGTCGGCGCGCAGCGGTTCGATGAGCGCTTCGGCGAGCGCGGTCCAGAGCGGTTCGTCCGCCGGGCGTTTCCGCAGCAGTTCCGCGCTGAGCCGGATCCGGTGCTCCTGCCGGTAGGCGACCGCGTCGTATTTCGTGGCGAAGTAGTTGCTGAACGTCCGGAGCGACACCCCGGCCCGTTCCGCGATGTCCTCGCGGACGACGTTGTCTGGACCTCTCTCGTACATCAGCGCCACGGCGGCGTCGCTCAGCGCTTTGCGCGTGTCGAGCTTCTTGCGTTCTCGCAAGCCGAGCGGTCGTTGGTCAGCCATGCCGACCACGGTATCCAATTGTCCGCCGCATTCGCCCGGCCCGCCGGTTTCGTTACGGACGAGCGCCGCGCAGGAACTGTTCGACGGCGGTGTCCACGAGCCCGTCGAGCAATTCCGGCGGAACGAGGTCGCCGTTGCCGAGCGTCGCGATTCCTTGCAGCGTCGCGAACAGCACGACCCCGATCCGCTGCGGCGGCCCGTCCTGCAACGCGCCTTGCTGCTGCCCTTCGACGATCAGGTCGTTCATCAGCGAGAATGGCGCTTCGGCGGCCTGCACGATCCGCGACGCGCCAGGGCGATGCTTGCTGGTGTACATCAGTTCCAGCAGTGCCGAGTTCTCGGTGGCGAAGCGGGTGTACGCGGTTGCCGCGGCGCGTACGCGGCCCGGGAAGTCGTCGGCAGTCTTCAACGCCGTGCGCAACGCGCTGTCCAGGCGGGCGAAACCGGCTTCGGCGAGGGCGTCGAGCAACGCCTGCCGATCCGGGAAGTGCCGGCGCGGCGCGGCGTGACTGACGCCGATCTCTCTGGCCAGGTCGCGCAGCGACAGTTGATCGGCCCCGTGCGCGCGCAACCCGCGTTCGGCCGCGTCGAGCAAGGCGGTGCGGAGGCTGCCGTGGTGGTAGGGGCGGTCGTCGGACTGGTCGGGCACCCGGCCAGTCTAGCAGTATGTTTCCGTTGACAACATTGTTGTCGGTGCCTACTTTGGGGGCATGGACCTTCTTCCGGAAAACCAGACCGGCCGCACCGCCGTGATCACCGGTGCGAACAGCGGATTGGGCCGGGCGACGGCGGCGGCGCTGGCCGCCAAGGGCGCACGGGTCGTGCTCGCGGTGCGGAATCCGCGCAGCGGTCGCGAGGTCGCCGGCCAACTGCCCGGCGACGTCGAAGTCCGGCAGCTCGACCTCGCCGAGCTGGCCTCGGTCCGCGCGTTCGCCGCGGAGTTCGCCGAGCCGATCGACCTGCTGATCAACAACGCCGGGATCATGATCCCGCCGCTGTCGCGCACCGCGGACGGCTTCGAATCCCAGTTCGGGACCAATCATCTCGGCCATTTCGCGCTCACGAATCTGCTGCTGCGCCAGATCCGCGGCCGCGTGGTGACGGTTTCGTCGAACGGCCACCGGGTGGGCTCGATCGATTTCGCCGACCTGAACTGGGAACGGAGGCCGTACCGGGCGACGGCGGCCTACGGACAGTCGAAACTCGCGAACCTGCTGTTCACCGCCGAACTCCAGCGCCGCCTGGCCGAAGCCGGTTCGCCGGTGCTCGCGACCGCCGCGCATCCGGGCGTGGCGGCGACGAACCTGCTGAAAGTCGAGACGCCGGTGCTTTCCTCCATCGCGAAATTCGGCACTCGCCTGATCGCGCAAACCCCCGAGCAAGGCGCCCGGCCGACGCTTTACGCCGCGCTGGCCGACATTCCCGGCAACAGCTACGCGGGCCCGCGCGGCTTCCTGCAGAACCGCGGCGCGCCGAAACTCGTCGGCCGGTCGGCGAAAGCACGCGATCTCGAGACCGCGCGTCGCTTGTGGACGGTCTCCGAGGAACTGACCGGCGTGCGGTTTCCGCTGACTGTCCCGGCCTGACGCGTTATTTCGCGCCGGTCTCGGCAAGAAACGCCGTCAGTTCCTTGGCCAGTCGTTCCGGCTGATCCTCCGGGATCAGCGTGCCGCTGTCCGGGATCTCGGCGAGACGGCCGTCCGGGAACAGGTCCGCGAGCCGTCGTCCGTGCTCGGCGGGCATCATCCGGTCCTTGCCCGCCCACACGACCAGGACCGGCCGGTCGAAGGTCCGCAGCCGCTCCGTCCATTCGAGCAGCACTCGCCGCGGCGGGCTCCCGGTGGCGAATTTGACCATGTCCCGGCGGATTTCCTTGTCCCGCAAGGCCGGCGCGAACCAGCCTTCGAGAACGTCGTCGGGGATCCGGCTTTCGCACATCCCGCCGTAGGCGGCCTTGGCGTGGCGGTAGAACGACGTCCTGGTGGCTTGGGCGTGCAGCCACGGTCCGCCGGGAAGCCGGAGCAGCTTCACGGCCGGTCGAGCGGGTTTGGGCGGGAAGTTGTCGAACGCCTCGCACGCGACGAGCGCGAGCCGGCCGACCCGGGCGACGTGCTCGGCCGGGGCCAGCCCGTCGGCGACGAGGAATTGGCCGCCGCCCCAGTCGTTGAGCACGATTGTCGCGTCGTGGAGGTCGAGTGCGGCGAGGAATTCGCCGAGCAGCCGCGCGATCCCGAACTGGGTCAGGTCCGCGTCGGGCCGCATCGGGGCGAGGTGCGCGCCGAGCGGCAGCGTGGGCAGCAGGCAGCGGCAGCCGTCCAGCAGCGGGACGACCTTGCGCCACTGCGTGCCGGACATCGGGAAACCGTGCCCGAACACCAGGACCGGTCCGGCGCCGCCGGTGTCGGTGTAGTCGATCGGCCCGGCGGACAGCTCCACGCGCGGCATCGGACCTCCTCGGGTCTCGCGACTAGAGCGATCTCTCTAGTCGTGACCCTAGGCCGGTCCGGGCCGGCCGGTCAAGCCGGGTCACCGGCCGCTGAACACGACGCGGTTCCCGTCCGGGTCGACGAGCGGCAGAATGCGCGCGCCGCCGCCGGGCTGCGGTCCGTCGTGCGCGATGCCTGCTTTCGTTGCCTGTGCGGCGGCCGCGTCGAGGTCAGTCTCTTCGAAGACGACCGTCGACCGTCCGGCGCGCTCGGGTTCGGACCACACCTGCAGTCCGAAGGCGTCGCCGAGGTGCCATTCCAGCAGTCCGGGCATCGGCCGCGCGTCGGGACCGCGATCGAACAACGCGGTGTACCACTTCTCGGCGCGTGCGAGGTCGGAGACGGTGCACTGGGCGAGTACTCGGCGGATCATGACCAGTCCTTCCGTGGTGATTTCGTTGTGCAAGCACTGTGAGGAGAGCACAGGTGATGGCAAAGTGCAAGCACTTGCGATCGCCGGGGGTTCGGAATATCTGCCGGACGCGGGGAACCTGTGCTCGGTTCGAGTCGTCGCACCTGGCATGTCGAGGCTGAGGAATTCCGTGGTCGTCACCGGTGCTTTCGTTGCTGTGACGGTGCTTTCCGGCTGTTCGGACCCCGCGCCGCCCCCGGTGCCGCCCCCTTCGCCCAAGGCGGACCCGGAAGCGGCACAGCAGAAGATCCCCGAAGCGTTCGACGCGGCCAAGGGCTGGACGGCGGTGGGCGCCGACGGCGGCAAACTGGCTGATCCGGTGCTCGCGGCGCGGGTCGGAGCGGTGTTGTTCGCGGTGCCCTCGCCCGACGGCAAGACCGTCCGGCTCCTCGCGAAGGACGAGAAGACCGGCGCGGACCGGTGGACGAGCGCGCCGGTCGAACTGCCCGGCGAGGAAAGCGGTTACCACGACGTCGCCACGCGATTGTTCGAGACGGCCAAGGACGGCAAGGATTACGCGGTGCTGGCCAGCACCGGCCTCGAAGGCGGCGACGCGGTCAACAAAGCGAAGGAAGTAACGCATCTCGACGTGTTCGACCTCGGCGCGACCGCGAACGGCGGGAAGGCGGTGCGGCAGATCGCCATCCCCGTCGCGGCGGGCCGGTTCACCGTGCAGGACGGCGGAACGGCGCTGGTCGAAGCGGACCGCGCGACTGCGGTCGCGGACGTGTCCACCGGCGAAGTCACGACCTACGACCGGAGCAGTCCGTCGCTGAACGCGCCGAAGCCGTGCGAGCACGCGATCGGCGACTGCAACCTGAATCTCAGCGTCCCCGGCGCGACCGCGAGAGGGCCGCTGGTACAGGGGTTCCGGGCGTTCTGGACGCCGGGCGGCTGGTTCAGCGGCGACGCGGTCCCGGCCGGGGCGGCGGCGAACGTCGGCAGTGCCGATGTGCGGACCTACGGCACGCCGGACGGCAAGCACGTCCTCGCGGCGTGGCCGGTCGAGGACGACGCGACTGCACGGATGTGGGCGGTCCACGACGCGGCGACCGGACAGGTGCAGGCCTCGGTCCGTTGCGCGCAGTCCACTCTGGACGACAAGGAGAGCAGGCGCGCCGGGCCGTTCCTGGACGCGGGCGGCCGGTATCTCGTGGCGGGACGGGCGGTTTTCGATCTGGAAGCGAAGAAAGGATACTGTTTCGCCGAAACCGCGACACGCAAGGCCATCAAGGTCGAATCGGTCGATCCGGACGGAATTGCCTACGGGGCCAGTGAATCCCCGGTGCGGATCGACCTGTCCACCGGGGAGGCGAAGCCGCTGCCCGAGGGGACTTCGGCTCCGGCGGCGATCGACCAGAGCGTCGCAGTGATCGACAAGGACTCCGACGGCGTGTACGTGTATCCGCGCCGTTGAACGAATCGGGCGAATTGCGCCGCCGTTTCGCCGCGAGCGTTCATCTTGTGTTTCTCCCGCGGTTTTCCCTCGTCTTTGTGCGCGGCCTGGAATACGCCGGTCGCTGTGTCGGCGGCGGAGACGAGGAGGACACCCGTGTCGAGAATTCGTTGGCGTGCGGCCGTGGCGATGGCCGCGGCCGGTGCCGTCGCGGCGGCCGTGCCCGCACTGGCCGCGCCGGTTCGCGCCGAGCACGTGCTGCTGCTTTCGGTCGACGGTCTCCACCAATCGGACCTGGAGTGGTACACGCGCACCCACCCCGGATCGGCGCTGGCCGCGCTCGTCGCGCACGGCGCCGAGTACACGCACGCGAGCACGCCGGTGCCGTCGGATTCGTTCCCCGGCATGGTCGGCCAGGTGACCGGTGGCAACCCGGCGACCACCGGGATCTATTACGACGCCACCTACAACCGGGCTTTGCTGCCGTCTGGCACGACGGCGTGCGCGGGCGCGAAGCCGGGGTCCACAGTGGACTACACCGAGGATCTCGACCGGGACAAGGACCGCATCGACGCCGGACAGGGACTGCCGAACCTGCCCGACGGCGTGCTCGCGATGACCGGCGATCCGCGTTCGCTGATCGACCCCGCCGCGCTCCCGGTCGATCCGAAGACGTGCGAACCCGTTTACCCGCACCAATATCTGCGGGTGAACACCGTGTTCGAGGTCGCCCGGCAGGCCGGGTTGCGCACCGCGTGGTCGGACAAGCATCCGGCGTACGAACTGCTCAGCGGTCCGTCCGGGACGGGAATCGACGACCTCTTCGCCCCGGAGATCAACAGCAAGGCGCCCGGCTCCGGCGATTGGACCAAGGACAACGCCACGACCCAGCGATACGACAGCTACAAGGCCAAGGCCGTCCTGAACGAGATCGACGGCTTCGACCACAGCGGACGCGCGCACGCCGGTACGCCCGGCGTGTTCGGCATGAACTTCCAGTCCGTCTCGACGGCGCAGAAGCTGCCGGTTTCCGGTGGCAGGCCCGGCGGGTACCAGGCGGACGGCACGCCGGGCCCGGTGCTGCGGTCCGCTTTGGACTTCGTCGACCGGCGACTCGGCGCGTTCATCGCTGAACTGCGGAAACAGCACCTCGACCGTTCGACGGCCGTGGTCCTCTCCGCGAAACACGGCCAGTCGCCGATCGACCCGGCCGCGCTGACCCGCATCGACGACGCCCCGCTGCTCGCCGGACTGAACGCCGCCTGGCGCGCCGCGCACCCGGGCGCGCCCGACCTGGTCGCCCAGTCCACCGACGACGACGCGATGCTGCTGTGGTTCACCGACCACTCGCCGGAGGCCGCCGCCTTCGCCCGGCAGTACTTGCTGGCCCAGTCCGGTACCGGAAACGGCAGCACCGGCGCGCCGAAACCGTTCACGCACGCGGGTCTGACGGCGGCGTATGCCGGAGCCGACGCCGCCCGGTACTTCCACGCCGCCCAAGGCGACCCTCGGGTGCCGGATCTGGTCGGCATCGCGCAGCACGGCGTCGTGTACACCGGCGGCCACTCGAAAATCGCCGAACACGGCGGCGCGGCGGCCGACGACCGCGCGGTTCCGCTGGTCGTCAGCGGCGGGCACGGCGAGCGGATCCCGGCGGCCGTCGAGACGACGCAGATCGCGCCGACGATCCTGCGGCTGCTGGGCCTGGACCCGCGTGCGCTGGACGCGGTGCGCGCGGAGGGCACGCGTCCGCTGCCTGGCCTCGGCCGCGGCTAGGGCCGAGGCCCGCCGGAGAATCGCACACCTGCTGTTCAGCGGCTTATTATGAGCAAAAGCTCACCGCCGTCGAGGAGGCTTGCGATGTCCGGAAAGCGGCTCCAGCCGCGCAAGGAGCCCCAGCAGGTGCGCGGCGAGCTGACCCGGCAGCGGATCCTGGCGGCGGCCGCACGGGTTTTCGCCGAGCTGGGCTACGCCGCGGGCACGACGAACCGCATCGCGGAGCGGGCGCGGGTGTCGATCGGGTCGCTCTACCAGTACTACCCGAACAAGGACGCCATCCTCGTCGCGCTGGCGGCCCGGCATCTCGACGCCGGCGCGGAAACCCTGCGCCGCCACCGGGAAACCGCCGGGCCGCCGGAGACGCTCTACGGGGCGCTCCGCGAGCTCGTGCACGTGGCGGTCCAGAACCACCTCGACGATCCGCAGCTGCTGCGCGTGCTGGCCGACCAGGCCCCGCGTTCGGCGGAGTTGCTGGAGCAGGTGGCCCGGTACGAGGAGGAGCGGGTCGCCTCTGTGCGCGAGCTGCTGGAACGCTCGCCGGAAACGCGCGTGTCCAATGTGGACATGGCGGCGCGGATCGTGGTGAACACGGTGGAACTGCTCGTGCACAAGCTGATCGCCGGGCCGGAGCCGCTCGACCTTCCCGCGTTCGAGGACGAGCTGACGGCCATGCTGACCCGGTACGCGACCGCAGGCTCCGAGCGGAGCAGCGGGTTGGGCCGCCCGGTCGGCTGAGCGCGGGGAGGCCGGTTGTCAAGTGGCGGACATCACTGCGGGCGTCGTGATCGATCCGGCGGCTGTGTCCGAGAGCACGGCCGGATCGGCCCGGGCCAGGACCGGCGAGGCGGTTCAACCGGGTAGTCGGCGGCTGACCTGCTCGCCGCCGCGGCCCGCGGGACGGCGGGCGCGGGCCGGCCGCCCGCGACGGCCCGGGCTATGACCGTGATCTCGTCGCACTCGCCGGGAAAAAGGGGCTCCGGTTGGCTGCCGGAGGCCGGGCGGCATGGGAGTATCCAGCGCATCTGTACCTGAAGCGGGCGAAGTCGGACCAGGTGGCGACCCAAAACGCCGTCAGGCCCGGCCGGCGGATCTTCCGCGAACGAGCGGGAAGGAGACGGCATGCTGATCGGGGTGCTCAAGGAGGCCCAACCGGGGGAGACGCGCGTCGCGGCGACCCCGGAAACGGTGGGCAAGCTGCGCGGGCTGGGCTACGAGGCGGCGGTGGAGCCGGGCGCGGGGCTGGCGTCGGGGTTCTTCGACGAGGCGTATGCGGACGCGGGTGCGGCGGTCGGGCCGGTCGCCGAGGCGGACGTCGTGTTCGGGGTGAACGCTCCCTCTTCCGAGCAGTTGGATGCGGTGAAGCCGGGCGCGACGGTGGTGAGCTTGCTGGCGCCGGCGTTGAAGCCGGAACTGGTGGAGGATCTGGCGAAGCGGCCGATCACGGCGTTGGCGATGGACGCGGTGCCGCGAATCAGCCGGGCGCAGTCGCTGGACGTGCTGTCCTCGATGGCGAACATCGCCGGGTACCGCGCGGTGGTGGAGGCGGCGCACACGTTCGGGCGGTTCTTCACCGGTCAGGTGACCGCGGCGGGGAAGGTGAACCCGGCGAAGGTCCTGGTCGTGGGCGCCGGGGTCGCGGGGTTGGCGGCGATCGGCGCGGCGGGGTCGCTGGGTGCGATCGTGCGGGCGACGGACCCGCGGCCGGAGGTCGCTGATCAGGTGAAGAGCCTGGGCGGGGAGTATCTGTCCATCGAGGACCCGAACGCGGAGGTTTCCGCCACCGGGTACGCGAAGGAGATGGGCGACGACTACAAGGCGCGCGAGAAGGAGCTGTACGCGACGCAGTGTCGCGAGGTCGACATCATCGTCACGACGGCGTTGATCCCGGGCCGTCCGGCGCCGCGGATCATCACCGGCGAGATGGTGGCGTCGATGAAGCCGGGTTCGGTGATCGTGGACATGGCCGCGGCGAACGGCGGCAACGTCGAGGGTTCGGTCGCCGGGGAAAGCATCGTCACCGGCAACGGGGTGACGATCCTCGGGTACACCGATCTCGCGGGGCGGCTCCCGGCGCAGGCGTCGCAGCTGTACGGCACCAACTTGGTCAACCTGATGAAGCTGATGACGCCGGAGAAGGACGGCCGCTTGGTCGTGGACTTCGACGACGTGGTGGTCCGCTCGATCACCGTCGTGAAGAACGGCGAGCTGACATGGCCGCCACCGCCGGTGCAAGTCTCCGCGGCACCGCAGAAACCCGCGGCGGCGGCGGAGAAGAAGGAGGAACCGGAGAAGCAGCCGATGTCCTCGGGGCGTCGGCTCGGGCTGGTGCTGGGGATCGCGGCGGTGTTCCTGCTGCTGGCGGCGCTGGCCCCGGCGGCGCTGCTGCCGCATCTGACGGTGTTCGCGCTGGCGATCGTGATCGGCTACTACGTGATCGGGCACGTGCACCACGCGCTGCACACGCCGTTGATGTCGGTGACGAACGCGATTTCCGGGATCATCGTCGTGGGCGCTCTGCTGAATCTGGTCAGCGGCAACACGGTGGTCGTCGTGCTGGCGGCGGTGGCGACATTGCTGGCGACGATCAACATTTTCGGCGGGTTCGCGGTGACCCGCCGGATGCTCGCCATGTTCTCCCGCAGCTGACCCGAGAGGCCTTCTTCAGATGACTGTGCACACTGCGAGCCAGGCCGCCTACATCGTGGCCGGGCTGTTGTTCATTCTCGCGCTGGCCGGGCTGTCCCGGCACGAGACCGCGCGGGTCGGGAACTATTTCGGCATCGCCGGGATGGTCGTCGCGCTGATCGCGACGATCGCGCAGGCGGTGTCCGGGGAGATCACCGGCACCTCGATCGCGTTGATGATCATCGCGATGGTGATCGGCGCGGGGATCGGGTTGCGCCGGGCGGCCGTGGTCGAGATGACCGGGATGCCCGAGCTGATCGCCCTGCTGCATTCGTTCGTCGGTCTCGCCGCGGTGCTGGTGGGCTGGAACGGGTACCTGCAAGTCGAAGACGATCCCGCCGGCGGCGAGGCGCAGCACCTCGATTCCCTGGGCACGCTGGGAATTCACCACGCCGAGGTGTTCATCGGGGTGTTCATCGGCGCGGTGACGTTCACCGGGTCGATCGTGGCGAACCTGAAGCTGTCGGCGAAGATCAAGTCCGCGCCGTTGATGCTGCCGGGCAAGAACTTCCTCAACCTCGGCGCCCTGGTTTTGTTCGTGGCGTTCACCGCGTGGTTCGTCGCGAGCCCGGCGCTGTGGCTGCTGATCGTGGTCACCGTGCTGGCGTTGGCGCTGGGGTGGCACCTGGTCGCCTCGATCGGCGGCGGGGACATGCCGGTGGTCGTGTCGATGCTGAACAGCTATTCGGGCTGGGCCGCGGCGGCGTCGGGCTTCCTGCTGGAGAACGACCTGCTGATCATCACCGGCGCGTTGGTCGGCTCGTCGGGTGCGTACCTGTCCTACATCATGTGCAAGGCGATGAACCGGTCGTTCATCTCGGTGATCGCGGGCGGATTCGGCATCGAGGCCGGACCGTCCGGGGACAAGGATTACGGCGAGCACCGGGAAATCAACGCCGAGGGCGCGGCGGAACTGCTGACGGCCGCGTCGCGGGTGATCATCACGCCGGGCTACGGGATGGCGGTCGCGCAGGCCCAGTACGGCGTGGCCGAGCTGACCCGGAAACTGCGCGACAAGGGCATCGAAGTCCGGTTCGGCATCCACCCGGTCGCCGGACGTCTGCCCGGGCACATGAACGTGCTGCTGGCCGAGGCGAAGGTGCCGTATGACATCGTGCTGGAACTGGACGAGATCAACGACGATTTCGCCGACACCGACGTGGTGCTGGTGATCGGCGCGAACGACACCGTCAACCCGGCCGCGGCCGAGGACCCGGGCAGCCCGATCGCGGGCATGCCGGTGCTGACGGTGTGGGAAGCCGAGAACGTCGTCGTGTTCAAGCGGTCGATGGCCTCGGGCTACGCGGGCGTGCAGAACCCGCTGTTCTTCCGGGAAAACTCGGCGATGCTCTTCGGCGACGCCAAAGACCGGGTCAACGACATCCTCGCCGCGCTGTGAACCAGGAGAAACGCATGAAAGCCGTACACATCAAGGACCTCGAAGGCCCGTCGACCGTTTCGGTAGTCGAAGCCGACGCGCCCGCGCGCGCTGACGACCAGGTGCTGATCGACGTGCACGCGGCCGGGGTGTCGTTCCCGGACCTGCTGCAGACGCGCGGGCTGTACCAGGTGAAGCCGGAGCTGCCGTTCATCCCGGGCGCGGAGGTCGCCGGGGTCGTGGCGGAGGCTCCGGAGGGCGCGGCGGTCAAGGCCGGCGACCGGGTCGCGGCGCTGCCGTTCCTGGGCGGGTTCGCCGAGCAGGTCGCGTGCGCGGCCGACGCGGTGTTCCCGATCCCGGACGACCTGGGCTTCGACCAGGCGGCGGCGATTCCGTTCAACTATCTGACCGCGCATTTCGCGCTGTGCCGCCGCGGCCGGATGGCGGCCGGGGAGACCGTGCTGGTGCACGGTGCGGCCGGCGGGGTCGGGACGGCGGTCATCCAGGTCGCGAAGGCGTTCGGCGCGGGCAAGGTGCTCGGCGTGGTGTCCACGCCGGAGAAGGGCGAGACGGCGGTCGCCGCCGGGGCCGACGAGTACGTGCTGGCGGACGGCTTCAAGGACGCGGTGAAAGCGTCGACCGGCGGCCGCGGCGTCGACGTGATCGCGGACGTCGTCGGCGGCGACCGGTTCACCGATTCGCTGCGCTGCCTGGCCGCGGACGGGCGGATGCTGGTCATCGGATTCACCGGCGGGTCGATCCCCGAGGTGAAGGTCAACCGGTTGCTGCTCAACAACTTGGACGTCGTGGGCGTCGGCTGGGGCGCGTACGCGCTGCCGCGGCCGGGGTACTTGCAGGGGCAGTGGGCGGAACTGCTGCCGAAGCTGGCTTCCGGGAAGATCGTGCCTCCGCTGGGCGGGAGCTACCCGCTCGCGGAGGTGCAAGAGGCGTTGGAGGCCATCGAAAACCGGAAGGCGATGGGGAAGCTCACCCTGTCTGTGCGGTCGTAGCGGACTTAGCGCGGAGCGAGGTCCTGGGTGCCGACGGCGGCCAGCAACTCCAGACGGTCGCTGCCCGGCGGGGCGGTGAACCACAGGAGGCGCTGGCCGCCGTCTTCGCTGAGCAGGTTCATGCAGTCGAGCTCCAGGACGCCGAGCGCCGGGTGGACGAGCCGCTTGCGGTCCGTGCGCCGCACGGCGACCTCTCGTTGTTCCCAGAGGTGCGCGAATTCCTCGCTGCTCGCGCGCAGCGTCGACACGAGCTCTTCGGCCAGGGCGTCGCGGCCGCGTTTGGCGATCGCGGCGCGCAGGTCGGCGACGAAGACGCGCGACTGGTGCTCGTGTTCGTCCGGGTGGTACCGCGCACGCGCGGCGGGGTCGGTGAACCACTGGCAGACGAAGCTCGCTCGGACACCGTCGCCGGGCGCGGCGGGGCCGAGCAGCGCCTCGGCGAGGCGGTTCTGCACGAGCGGGACGCTGAGGTCGGTCATCACCTGCGCCGGCGTCGAGGTCAGCTGTTCGAGGAGGTTGAGCAGCGCGGGCTGGACGTGCGCGCTGCCGCTCGACGCGGGCGGCAGCGGACGCCCGGCGAGATGGTAGAGGTGATCGCGTTCGTCGCTGGTCAGCCGCAGTGCGCGGGCCAGCGCGGCGAGCATCTGCTCGGACGGCTGGGTGCCGCGGCCCTGCTCCAGTTGCACGTAGTAGTCCACCGAAGCACGCGCAAGGGTCGCCACCTCGTCGCGGCGCAGCCCGGCCACCCGGCGGCGCGGACCGGCGGAAAGGCCGACGTCCGCCGGGCTGATCCGGTCGCGCCGCGATTTGAGGTACACGCCTAGTTCGCGCAGGTCCATGCCGCCACTATGCCTCCGCGTGCGCTGCCCCAGCCAGGCGTCGTCAGCACCACTCAGGCGATGCGGAGCAGGGTTTTGCCTCGTGCGCGGCCTTGGGCGAGGCGGGCGAGTGCTCGGGCGCCGTCGGCGAGCGGGAAGGTGCGGTCGACGAGCACGTCGAGGTCCAGTTCCGCCACTTTCGCCAGCCGGGCCGCGTCCGAGGTGTGGAACACGAACTCGGCGCCGTCGGCCGGGGCGGGAGTCGTCACGAGCCGTCCGCCTGGTTTGAGCACCTGCCGGGACCGGGCCCCGACCTCGCCGCCGACGGTGTCGAGCACGACGTCGATTCCGCGAAGCCGGTGGTCGAAGGCGACCTTCCGGTAGTTGAGGACCTCGTCGGCGCCGAGCTTCTCCGCGATGGCGATCCCCGAACCGGACGCGGTCGCGACGACGCGCGCACCGAGGCGCCGGGCGATCTGGACGGCGAAGCTGCCGACGCCCCCGGCCGCGGCGTGCACGAGAACTGTCTGTCCAGAGCGGACATTCGCGACTTCGGCCAGTGCCTGCCACGCGGTCGCGGCGGCGGTCGGGAGCCCTGCCGCGGTTTCCAGGCTGATCCCGGCCGGTGCGGGCGCCAGTTGTGCGGCGTCGATCACGAGCTGTTCGGCGAAAGCTCCGCCGGCGCCGGGATCCAGGCGGCCGATCACCGGATCGCCGATCTGCCAGCCGGGGCCCGGTGTCGCGATCGTGCCGGAGAAGTCGGTGCCCAGGACGTAGGGGAGGGTGACGGGGAAGTAGCCGTGCATGGCGCCGGAGGCGATTTTGAGGTCGAGCGGGTTGACCGCCGCGGCGGCGACGTCGACTGCGACCTGGCCCGGTCCGGGGGCCGGGGCGGGGACGTCGGCAAGGGTGGCTTCGGTGCCGAAGGCGGTGATGCGCAGTGCTTTCACGGGGGCTGCTCCAGTCCGGCCGCGAGGTGCGGCTCTCAGGCCAGAGTGCGGGGCCGGAGGGCGCGGAGCTAGGCGGCGGTTGTGCTGGTGATGGCGGCACTACCGTCCAGAAGCGACCGCGGCGGCGTCCTCGACCGGCAACCGGGTGCCGCGCTCGAAGATCGCGGCGAAGGCGGATGCGCCGAGAACCCGTTGCGCCGCTTCGGTGATCCGGTCGACGTCGCCGCGCTCGGCGGGCGGGAGCGGTGCGCCGACACTGCGTCGCGCGGCGTCGGCGGCACCGAGCAGCAACGCCGCGGTTTCCGGAACCGCCGTGCCCGCCAATCCCTCCAGCGACAACGCGAAAGCCCGCGGCTCGGCGAGCATTCGCGCGTATTCCAGACCTTGCCGGTGATATCTCTTCGCCTGCACCGCATCTCCCCGGAGTTCGGCGACGAAACCGAGTTCCGCGTACAGCAAATGGTCGCCCGCCGTCGAGGACAGACCGCGGTATTCGTCGCGGATGCGGGTCAGGTGGCGTTCGGCGGCGTCAAGATCGCCGGAGCGGCGGGCGCCCAGCGCGAGGCCCATTTCGGCGTGGATCCGGCCGTAGGCGTAGCCGTGCGCGGCCGCGCTGCGGAGGGCTTGTTCGTGCAAGTCGCGGGCTCGTTGCCAGTCGCGTTCAAGCAGTGCCAGGCGGCCGAGGCCGGACAGTCTCGCGGACACTTCCGCCTGCAAGTCCAGTTCGCGCGCGATGGCGAGCCCTTCGTGCTGGCGGCGCGCGGCTTCGGCGTAGTCGCCCTTGATTTCGGCGAGCGCGGCGAGCGGCGGGATGGTCTGCATCTCGCCCCACCGGTCGCCGAGGCGGCGGAAAATCTCGGCGCTGCGCAGACCGTCGCGGCCGAGTCCGGCGAGATCGCCGCGGACCAGGCTGAGCATCGCGCGCAGGCTGAGCGCCGCGGCGGTGCCCCATTCGTCGTCCTCGGCAGCCGCCAGTGCACGCGCGTTGACTTCGCGGCTGGCGGCGAGGTCGCCGACGCTGAACAGGCTGTAGGCGCGCAGCCATAGTGCGCGGACGCTGCCCGGGGAATCGGGCGGGGCTGGTTCGCCGGTCAGCAGGGCGAACGATCCATTGAGGACGGTGAGATCCGGATTCGGCCCGGCGACCTGGAGCACGGCGGACAGCATCCGGCGGCCCTCGGCGAGCCTGCCGCGCAGCAGCCACCACCAGGACAGCGCCGTCGCGAGCCGTACTGCCTCGGCGGGCGACCGGCAGACGGCCTCGTCCAGGGCCGCGCGCAGGTTGCCCGCTTCGGCGTCCAGCCGGGCGAGCCACATCCGTTGTCCGGTGCCGTGCAGTCGGGCGTTCTCGGCGATTTCGAGGTAGTGCCGCAGGTGCCGGCCGCGCGTGGCAGCCGGATCCGCCAACCGCTCGACGGCATACGCGGCAACGGATTCCAGCAACCGGTACCGGATCCCGGACGGTCCATTCGCGACGGAGACCAGCGACCGGTCTACCAGCCGGAGCACGAGATCGACCACGTCGCCGTCTCCCGCGCAGACCGCTTCGGCGGCGGCGAGATCGAAACTGTCGCGATGGACGGCCAGTCTGCTGAGGACGGTCCGCTCCGGTTCGCTGAGCAGTTCCCAGCTCCAGTCGAGCACCGCGCGCAAGGTCTGCTGCCGTGCCGGCGCGCCGCGCGAGCCTCGGGTCAGCACGGCGAACCGGTCGTTGAGCCGGGCGGCCAGTTCCCGCACGCCCAGGCCGCGCACGCGGGTGGCCGCGAGTTCCAGCGCGAGCGGGAGGCCGTCGAGGCGACGGCAGATTTCGGCGATCGTGTCGGCGTCGCCGGTGAAATCCGGGGCGGCGGCGGTGGCGCGTTCGGTGAACAACCGCACGGCATCGGCGGGCGGCAGCGGCTCGACGGCGAACACGGTCTCGCCGGGCAGGCCGAGCGGTTCCTGGCTGGTGACGAGGATCCGCAGGTCGCCGGTGGCGCGGAGAAGTGTTGTGACGAGTTCGGCGGCGGCGTCGACGACGTGTTCGCAGTTGTCCAGGACGAGCAGCATCCGCCGGTCGCGCAGGGCGGCGGCGAGTCGTTGGGCCGGGGAGGCGGCGTCGGCCGAGTCACGGATTCCGAGCGCGGCGGCGACCGTCTCGGCGAGATCGGCCGCGGAGCCGCGCACGCCCGCGAATTCGACCAGCCACACGCCGTCCGGGGCGCTTCGGGGAGAACCCGCCGCGGCCACCGCCAGCCGGGACTTGCCGACCCCGCCCGGCCCGGTGAGCGTCACCAGCCTGGCCGGCGACCCGGTCAGCCGGGCCAGGGCCGCTTCCCGGCCGACCAGCGGCGTCAACGGACGGGGAAGGTTGCCGTGTGGTCCGGCGGCCAGTCCGGGGTCCTGGCGGAGCAGCGATTCGTACAGCGCGCGCAGCTCCGGCCCCGGGTCGACGCCCAGTTCCTCGGCGAGGCGGGTGCGGAGACCGGTATAGGACGCAAGGGCTTCGCTCTGCCGTCCGCGCAGGTAGAGCGCGCGCATGTGCGCTGCTCGCAAGCCTTCCCGCAGCGGGTGCCGCGCGATGACGTCCGCCAGATCGTCCGCGGGGGAGTAGTCGCCTGCTTCGACCTGGGCCGCAGCTCGTTCTTCCACCGCGGCCAGGCGTAGCTCGGCCAGCCGGTGCGCGGCCGGTCTCGCGAACTCCTCGTCGGCGAAGTCGGCGAACGGCTCGCCTCGCCACAGGCCGAGGGCTTCGGCGAAGCGCGCCGCCCGGGCTCGGGGGTCTGTCGTCGCGCGAGCCCGGGCGACGAGGTCGCGGAACTGGGCGGCGTCGGAGCGGTCGATCCGCAGCCGGTAGCCCGTCGGCTGCCGCTCGACGCCTTCCCGGCCGACGATCCGGCGCAGCTGCGACACCTTGGCCTGCAACGCGCCGGCCGGTTTGCCAGGCGGGCGATCGCCCCAGAGGTCCTGGATCAGCCGGTCCGGGGCGACCGGTCCGCCGTCGCGGGCCAGGAGTGTCGCGAGCAGGGCGCGGACTTTCGCTTCGGGCACGGTGACTGGTGCGCCTGTCTCGTCCCATACCGCGAGCGGGCCGAGCACCCCGAACCGCACGCGTCGCCCCCCCTGTTCGCGCCGTCAGCCCCACCGTCAGTCGATCGTAAGCATTCCCGAAGGCCCGGTCCGCACTGTGGGCGCATGAGCCCCACTTCAGCCGCCGTCGCGCCGACTCAGCGGCTTCCGCTTTTCGCGCTGCTGTCCCTCGCCACCGCGGTGTTCGTCACCAGCCTCACCGAGACGCTGCCGGCCGGTCTGCTGCCCGCAATGAGCGGCTCGCTCGGCGTCAGCCAATCCGCGACCGGGCAGACCGTCACGGTCTACGCGCTGGGCACTGTGCTGACCGCGATCCCGCTGTCCACTGTCACCGCCGGCTGGCGACGCAAACGGTTGCTCCTGACCGCGATGGCCGGATTCGCCGTGGCCAACACCGTCACCGCCGTGTCGTCGGAGTACGGCGTGACGATGGTCGCGCGGTTCGTCGCGGGCGTCGCCGCCGGTCTCGCGTGGGCGCTGCTGGCCGGGTACGCCCGGCGCCTCGCCGAACCCGCTCTGCAGGGGCGTGCCATTGCCATCGCCATGGCTGGTATCCCCGTCGCACTGTGCCTGGGCGTGCCCGCCGGGACCTTCGTCGGCCAGTTGACCGGCTGGCGCACCGCGTTCCTCGCTATGACTGTGCTCACGGCGGTGTTGCTGGCCTGGATCGTCGTGGCTGTGCCGGACTTCCCCGGCCAGCCCGGGGGAGCGCGTCCGAAAATGCTGCCCGCGCTGCGGATCCCCGGAGTCGCGGCGGTCCTGTTCGTCACGCTGGTGTTCGTGCTGGCGCACACCGTTCTGTACGCCTACCTCGCCACCTTCCTCACCGGCCTGGACCTGGGCGGCGACACCGACCTGGTCCTGCTGACGTTCGGCCTCGCCTCGATCGCGAGCATCTGGATCGTCGGCGCGCAGATCCACCGGCGGCTGCGGTTGCTGACGGTCGTCAGTGCGCTGCTGGTCGCCGTCGCCGCGGCGTTGCTCGCGACCGAACCGGCGCTGGTCTACGCGGCCGCCGCGCTGTGGGGTCTCGGCTGGGGCGGCGTGCCGACGCTCCTGCAAACCGCGGCCGGCGAGGCAGGCGGCGAGTCCGCGGACACTGTGCAAGCGATGCTCGTGACGCTGTGGAACGCCGCGATGGCCGCCGGCGGCGTCGTCGGCGGGGTGCTGCTCGACGCGGCTGGCAGCGGCTCCTTCCCCTGGGCTGTGCTGGCGTTGATGGCGCCGGTCCTGGCGGTCGTCCTGCTTGCCCGACGGCACGGCTTCCCCGCGCGGGACGCTTGACGCCGCGGTCGCGGGAGATCTTGGATGGAACCGTGCCAGAGCCTGTGAACACCGACCTCGGAAGCTATCTGCGACGGATGCGCGAGCGCCTCCAACCCGCCGAAATCGGCCTGGTCAGCCGCGGGTCCCGGCGAGTGCCCGGACTCCGGCGGGAGGAGGTCGCCGCGCTCGCCGGGGTCAGTTCGACCTACTACACCCGGCTCGAACAGGCGCAGACCGCGCACGCGTCGCCGGAAGTCCTGTCCGCGATCGCCCGCGCGCTGGACCTGAGCGCGGCCGAGGAAGCGCACCTGCTCAAGATCGGCACGACCGCGCCCGCCCCGCCGGTGCGCCCGGCCACGACCGACGAACTGACCCCGCACACCCGCATGCTGGTGAACACCCTCGGCGCCGCGGCGGTCGCGGTGCTGAATTTCCGCTGCGACATCCTGGCGTGGAATTCGCTGTTCCACAAACTGTTCGCCGCCCATCTCGATTTCGCCGCGCCGGACCGGGACCGGCCGAATGTCGTCAAACTGAACTTCCTCGACGACAACGTCCGCGCGCTGTACGCGGACTGGCCGCTGGAGGCGCAGCAGAACGTCTCCTACCTGCGGTACATCGCCGCGGACCACCGGCACGACCCGCGGCTGGCCGAGCTGATCGGCGAGCTGACGATGGCCAGCCCGGAATTCGCGAAGCTGTGGGTCGGCCAGACGGTCGGGAATTGCACGGCCGGGGTGAAAACGTTCCGGCATCCGACGGTGGGGGAGTTCGAGCTGATGTACCAATCGGCTGAGCTGGGCGACGGAACTGTTCTGAAGATATATCACGCCGCGCCGGACTCGGCGCATGAGGCTGCGGTGAAGCTGCTGGCCACTGATCTCAGCTGATCCCAGCCTGACACTGGCAGTGCTAGTCACAGCGGGGATCTGGCTGTTTCCGGCGCCGGCCGCGAATCTGGCCGCATGACGACCGATACGGCTCACGTCCGCCTGACCGGCCGCCGCGTGATGGTGCTCGTGGTCCTGCTGGCCGCGCAGTTCATGCTGGCGGCGGATTTCTCCGTGCTGAACGTCGCGCTCCCGCGGGTCGGGGCGGACCTCGGCTTTCTCTCCGGCGATCTGCAATGGATCACCACCACGTTCGCGCTGTGCGCGGCCGGCTGCACGCTGATGTTCGGCCGCGTCGGCGATCACCTCGGCCGCCGCCGGATCTTCGCCGCCGGGATGGCCGTGCTCGCGGCCGCCTCGGCGGTCGGCGGCCTCGCCGGTTCGCCCGCGGTGCTGCTCGTGGCCCGGACGCTGCAGGGCCTGGCCACCGCCGCGGTCACCCCGGCCGCGCTCGCGCTGCTGACCGCCGCGTTTCCGGAACCTTCCTTGCGCACCAAGGCATTGGGGCTCAACGGGGTGATGATGAGCTCGGGCTTCACCGTCGGCTCGATCCTCGGCGGACTGCTCACCGACCTGCTCTCCTGGCGCTGGGCGTTCTTCCTCAACCTGCCGGTCGCGCTCGCCGCGCTGGCGGTCGTGCCGCTGGTCGTTCCGGAAAGCCGCGCGGAAACCCGCCGGAAACCCGACGTGCCCGGTGCGGTGCTCATCACCACCGGGCTGTTCGCGGGCGTCTACGGCATCACCCGGGCCGCCGAGTCCGGTTTGGACACTGCCGCTGTCTTCTCGCTCGCACTGGCGGCCGTCTTGCTGATCGCGTTCGGAATCGTGGAAAGCCGGACCGCCGACCCGCTCGTCCCCGCAGCCATCCTCCGGCACCCCGACGTCGCCTACGGCAACGTGGCCGCCCTGTTCCTCTTCGGCGGCGAGACCGCGCTGATCTTCTTCACCGGCTTGTACGTCCAGAACGTCCTGGGCCATTCCTCGCTGGTCGCCGGAATGGTGCTGGTGGGGATCGGGGCCGGCCAGATCCTCGGCGGCAGCATCGGCCCGAGGATCCTCGCGAAGGTCCGTCCGCGCACGCTGCTCGGCGTGGCGCTGGTCGGCCAGGGCGCGTTCATGCTGCCGGGCCTGTGGCTGGCCGCGACGAACGGCTGGCTGGCGGTGCTGATCGCCGCCGAGTTCGCGAACGCGGTCTTCTCGATGCTGGCGATGCTGTCGTTCCTGGTGCTCGCCACGTCGGCGGCCGGCGCGGACGCCCAGGGCCTCGCGACCGGGATGGCGACGCAGAGCCAGCAGATCGGCATGGCGATCGGGATCCCGCTGGCGAGCGCGGTGTTCACGACGGTCACGACCGGCGAACTGGACGCCATCCGGGCGGCGATCGGGGTGGACGCGCTGGCCCTGGTCGGTGCGGGGGCGTTCGGGTTGCTGCGCAGAGGAAAACGCTAAACGCTCTTCGTGAGATAAACCGCCCCGCGGATGTGCTTCCCGAGCGTGTCCGCTGGCGGTTCGGCCACCTGGTACCCCGCGCGCCGGTACATCGTCAGATTCCGCTCGCTGCCCGCCCCGGTGTAGAGCACCAGGCTGGTCGCCCGCGGAGGGGCCTGCTGCTCGGCATAGCTCAGCAGCCACCGCCCGACGCCCTGCCCGGCGAGATCGGGGGCCACCATCAAGCGGCCGATCTCCCAGCGGTCCTGCTCGAGGTGCGCGCGCACGGCAGCGACGAGCCGCCCGCCGATCCGGACGGTCCACACACGAGTGGTCTCGATCCAGCCGCGCACGGTGTCCAGGTCCTCGTGCAGGGCGGGGACGTCGAAGGTGTCGTTGACGATCGCCTGCGGGACCCAGCAGCACCGTTGCAGCACAAGGAGCTCGGCGGCGTCGGAGGGCTGGGCTTCGGACAGCTGGGCATCAGCGAGCGGCAAGGCGGCGAGGTCGGTCACGTCTCTCGATCTTGCGCGCCGCCGGAAGCCCTGTCCACCGAATATCAGCCGTTCGACGGCCAGGGCGGCCCCGGTATCGCCCGGCGCAACGCCGGTGCCACCTCGGCTTGGAACAGCTCCAGCGCGGCCCGGTGCTCGGATGGGGTCCGTCCGTCGCGGTCGGCGGACAGATGCGTCACCCGGTGGCCGAACTGTTCGTGGTACCGCAACACCTTCTCGGTCACCTGAGCAGGACTGCCGATCAGCGCGGAGCTTCGCTCGACGAAATCCGCCAGCGTCGGGAAAACCGGTTTCTGGCCGAGTTCGCGCTGGAGCGCCAGCCGGGCCTCGAAAATCGGCCGGTACGCGTCGAGGGCGTCCTGCGAACGGCTCGCCAGGTGGAATCCGGCCGTGCCCGCGCCGACCACGGCGGCGCCCGGATCGTGGCCGTGGAAGGCCCAGCGTTCGCGGTAGTGCCGGATCAGCTCGGCGTACGGTTCGATCGGGTTGGTCACGTTGGCCGAGAACAGTGGATCGCCGTGTTTCGCGGCCAGTTCGACGGAGTCGCGGCTGGTGGCGCTGCCGTGCCAGATCCGGATCGGCTGCTGCAGGGGGCGCGGCCACACCTCCGCCGAGGTGAGCGGCGGACGGAACCGGCCGGACCAGGTGACCCGGTCCGCCTCCCACAGCTTGCGGAACAGTTCGTAGCCCTCGGCGTTGCGGTCCCACTGGTCCTCGGGCGTGACGTCGAACAGTTCGCGCTGGGCCGAGCCGTTGCCCTTGCCGATGATGAGTTCGAGCCGGCCGCCGGAAAGGTTGTCCAGCATCGAATAATCCTCGAACGCGCGCACCGGGTCGAGCAGGCTGAGCGTCGTGACCGCGGTGAACAGCCGGATCCGGCGCGTGCGGGCGGCGATGTGGCTGAGCACCACCGGCGGGGACGACGAGAGGAAGGGTCGCTCATGCCGTTCGCCGACGCCGTAGCCGTCGAAGCCCAGTTCCTCGGCGAGTTCGGCGTTTTCGACCACCTCGCGCAGCCGTGCGTCGGGGGCGGCGAGTTCGCCGGTGACCGGGTCGGGGGTGTGCGTGATGAGGGTGATCAGCAGGAACTTCACCGCAGCTCCAGATGTTCGCGCAGCGTCGACCCGGTGTACTCGGTGCGGTACACCCCGCGCTCCTGCAGTTCCGGCACGAGCCGGTCGACCACCTCGTCGATCGAACCCGGAACCAGCTGCGGGCTGAGGTTGAACCCGTCCACCACCCGGTCAGTGACATACCGGGCCCATTCGTCGGCGATCTGTCCCGGCGTCCCGACGAACGAGTGGTGCCGCGGTTCGACCTCCAGCACCAGTTGGTGGATCGAAAGGTTCTTCGCCTCGGCCAGATCGCGCCACTGCCGGATGCGCTCGAGCTTCCCGGTGCGGTGCTCGATCGAAATCGTGCCGCGCGACGGGTCCAGTTCCCCTTCTGCCGGTTCGATGTCCGGCAGCGGTCCGTGCGGGTCGTAGGCCGACAGGTCCTGGCCCCAATACTGTTCGAGGAACGCGATGGCGCGCTGCGGGTTGATCTGGCGGCGGCGGATGTCCTCTGCGCGTTCAGCGGCGTCGGCTGGCGTATCACCGAGAACCACTGACGCGCCAGGCAGGATGCGTACCGCGTCAGCGGGCCTTCCGTGGCGGGTCAGCCGGGCTCGCAGGTCGGCCGCGTAGGCCGCGGCCTTGTCGTAGGCGGTGTTCGCGGAGAAGACGACGTCGGCGTGTTGGGCGGCCAGTTCCCGGCCGCCGGGGGAGTCGCCGGCCTGGAACAAAACCGGCCGCTGAGGCGGGAGTGTCGGCTCGGCGCGCAGCCGCACCAGGTCGGTGTCCGCCTCGACCGGTCCGGCCCACAACGCTTTCGCGGCTTCCACGAACTGGGTCGCGCGTTCGTAGCGGCGCTCGTGCGCGAGCCAGCCGCCGTGCCGGAAGTTGGCTCCGGTCCAGGCGTTGTCGGTGGTGACGATGTTCCACCCGGCCCGACCGCCGGAGACGTAGTCGAGCGAGGCCAGCCGGCGGGCCAGGTCGGCCGGGTAGTTGTAAGTGGTGTTCTGCGTGGCGACCAGCCCGATTTTCGTCGTCGCCCCGGCGAGCGCGCTCAGCTGGGTGATCGCGTCCGGACGGCCGGCGACGTCGAGGGCGTGCACGCGGCCGCGGTTCTCCCGGACCCGGAGGCCTTCGCCGAGGAAGAACGCGTCGAACAGCCCGCGTTCCATCGTGCGGGCCACCGACACGTAGGTCTCGATCTCGGTGTGCTCCGCGTTCGACGGGTCGTCCCACAGGAACTGCGGTCCGACACCGGTGTAGAAGACCCCGAGGTGCAGCTGCGCGGTCATGCGATTCCCTTCGACGACACGGCGAATCGGTTCCCGGGACGCGGGAGGCCCAGCGTCGTGCGGAGGGTCGCGCCCGGTTCCGGCGGGGCGTGCACCCCGCGCCGGCGCAGTTCCGGGAGCACTTCCCGGCTCAGCACCGGCAGGTCCGCCGCGCCGGGGTGCAGGCGCACGCCGTCGAGGTCGAGCTGTTCCAGCAAGGCGACCAGCCCGGCGGGAGACCCGGTGTAGCGGGTGCGTCCGCTCGGTGTCGGGTCCGCGGAATCGAAGCGGACTTCCAGCTCGCCGAACACCAGGGGAGCGCCGGCTTCACGGCGCCGCTGGAGATCGTCGGTGAGCACGATGTCCGGCCGGACGACGTCGGCGAACTCCTCCGCGGCCAGGACGACGAGGCTGCCCTGCGGCGGTCGCGGCGTGATCAGCGGGCCTTTGACGGAGAAGGTTTCCCCGGCGAAGTCCACGTGGTGGACCTTGTCCGGGTCCAGGTAACGGCCGGTGGCGAGGTCCTTGATGACCGCGTCGTCCTCCCACGAGTCCCACAGCCGCCGGATCGCTTCGACGACGTCAGCCACCTCCTGGCGGAGATCGCCCGGTTCGGCGCGGCCGACCGTCGCGAGCGCCTCCGGAGTGGCGGCGGTACCGACGATCCAGGCGGCGCGGCCGTGCGTGGCGTGGTCGAGGCTCGCGAGCTGGGCGGCCAGGTGGAACGGTTCGGCGGTCAGCACGTGCGACGTCGGGGCCAAGCCGATGCGGGACGTCCGGGTGGCGGAATACGCGGCGCGGACCGTGGCGTCGACCCGGAATCCGCCGGCGGGCGGGACGGGCGCGTCGTCGAAGGTGGCGAACGTGTACCCGGCGCGCTCGGCGTCGGCGACGACGTCCGCCAGCGCGTGCGGGCCGGTTTCCGGAGGTGCTCCGTCGCTGTCGAGTTCGACCGCGAGGTGCAAGGTTTTCGATGAACTCATGCGGGCACTGCCCCCTCGATTCGGTTGTGCCACAGGTAGCCCGGATCCGGGGTGCCCCGCACTGCCGCTCAGGATGTGGGCGGCTGGGGGATGTTGTTCCGGCAGGGTGTTCCCAGCTGGTGGACGAGGCGGACCAGCGCGGCCGGTCCGCCTACAGTCCTGCGGTCATGAGTTCAGATGCGAAGCCGCGAGGCGCTGCGCGGATCAGCGCCGACTGGGCCGCGGTGCTGGTCGCGGCCGTTCTGGTGGCGTTGGCGGCGTTCGGCGTGCTGCCGGCGATTCCCTTTCTCGTCACATGACCGCCGCACTGGAGAGCCGCCGCACGGTGCCCGCGGTCGTGAGATATCTGCCGGGGCTTCTGCTGTTGGCAGCAGTGGGCATTGCGGGAACACTGGCGCAGAACGGGATTCGCAGCCTCGGCCACGCGACCGGGACGGCGCTGCCGGACATCGAGTACGTGCTGTGGGCGATCGTCCTCGGACTGGTCATCCGCAATACGATCGGCGTCCCCGCGCTGTTCCGCCCAGGGGTCGGGACCTACGAGTTCTGGCTGAAGACCGGCATCGTCCTGCTCGGCGCCCGGTTCGTGCTGGGCGACCTCGCCAAGCTCGGCGGGTTCAGCCTGGGCCTGATCCTGGTCGACATGGCCGTCGCGACCACTGTGATCCTGTTAGTGGGCAAGGCTTTCGGCCTCGGCGGAAAGCTGTCCTCGCTGCTGGCTATCGGTACGTCGATCTGTGGCGTGTCCGCCATCATCGCGGGCCGCGGCTCCATCGACGCCGACGACGAGGATTCCGGCTACGCCATCGCCGCGATCCTCGCCCTGGGTGCGGTCGCGCTGTTCACCTTCCCGGCGATCGGGCACGCGCTGAACCTGACCGACACCGAATTCGGCCTCTGGGCGGGACTCGCGGTGGACAACACCGCCGAGACGACCGCGACCGGCGCGGCGTACTCCCCGCACGCGCAGGACATCGCCGTCGCGGTGAAGAGCACGCGGAACGCGTTGATCGGGCTGGTCGTCCTCGGCTACGCGGCATACTGGTCCACGCGCGGCGGCAAGGCGGTCGCCAGCGGGGTGAAGGGCCGCGCGGGCTTTGTGTGGCGCACCTTCCCGAAGTTCGTGCTGGGGTTCATCGCGGTCTCCGCCCTGGCGACCGCGCACGTCTTCACCAAGGCGGAGGTCGCCAGCCTCGGGAACCTGTCGAAGTGGGCGTTCCTGCTGTGCTTCGCCGGGGTGGGCCTGAACTTCGACCTTCGCCAGATGGCGCGCAGCGGGCTGCGGCCGTTGATCGTGGCCGCGCTCGGACTGGTGGTGGTCGCGGTGTGCTCGCTCGGGCTGGTGCTCGTGTCCTCGCAGTGGTTCAGCTTCTAGAACTTCTGGAACGACGGACGACCGCGCCGCCGCCAGACCCCGGGCGGCGGCGCGGTCGCGCGGTCAGCGTGCTTCCCGGGTCGCCGTGTCCAGTGCGGCCAGCAGAATCCCGGCGGCCGTGCGCACGACTTCCGCGGCGACGTTGAGCGGCGGCAGCAACCGGACCACGCTGTCGCCGCGTCCGCCCAGTTCGACGATGAGCCCGCGCCGCAGCGCGTGGTTCTGCACGGCCAGCGCGAGTTCCGACGCGGGCGCGCCGGTGCGCGGATCGGCCAGTTCGATGCCCCACATCAGCCCGGCGCCGCGCACGTCCGTCACCCACGGATGGCTGGCCAGCGGGGAAAGCAGTTCCTCGAACTGGTATCCGCGCTCGACGACGTTGTCCAGCACGCTGTCGCGGTTGACGACCTCGATCGCCCGCGCGCCCGCGGCGAAGGCGAGCTGATTGCCGCGGAACGCGCCGGCGTGCGGGCGGGGAGCCCAGTTGTCGAGGCGCTCGTCGTAGATGATCAGCGAGACCGGCGAGCCGATTCCGCTGAGCGCCTTGGACGCGACGATCACGTCGGGTTCGATGCCGTAGCGCTCGAAGGCGAACCAGGTCCCGGTCCGGCCGCAGCCGGTTTGCAGTTCGTCGACGATCAGCGGGATGCCCAGCTCCCGGGTCAGCTCGCGCACCCGGTGCACGAAATCCGCCCGCGCCGGGACCACTCCGCCCTCGCCCTGCACCAGTTCGAGCACCACCGCCGCGGGCAGCGGGAGGCCGCCGTCGGGATCGTGCAGCGAGCGTTCGAGCAGGTCCGGGCAGGTCGCCGCGCAGGTGTCCGGATCGTGGCCGGCCGGGCAGCGGGGGCAGGAGGAGTACGGCGGGTACTGCGTGCCGGAGAGAGCGCTCGCGCCGGGCCGCTGCCCGGTCAGGCCGAGCGCGGCGTGCGCGCTGCCGTGGAACCGGCCCTGGAACGACACGACTCCGCCGCGTCCGGTCGCGGTCTTGCACAGCTTGAGCGCGGCCTCGACCGCGTTGGTCCCGGCCGGTCCGCAGAAGTGCAGCTTCATCCGCGAGCGCAGGGCTTCGGGCAGCATCGCGAGCTGGGCCTCGGAGAACTCGTCCTTGACCGGGGTCGCGAAGTCGAGCGCGTGGGTCAGCTTGCTCAGCTGCGCGGTCATCGCCGCGACCAGTTCGGGATGGTTGTGCCCGAGGGAAAGCACGCCCGCCCCGGCGAGGAAGTCGATGAAGACGTTGCCGTCGGCGTCGCGCACGAAGCTGCCCGAGCCCTCGGTGATCGCGATCGGCAGCCGCCGCGGGCCGCGGCGGGCGTTCGGCTCCCGGCGGTCCTGCCGGGCGAGGTACTCGGCCGAACGCGGGCCGGGCAGGTCGCAGTAGACGGCGGGGCCGGTGAGCGGCGCGGGATGCTCGAGGGTGGTCATCTGGCCTGTTCTCCCCTGACAGTGGTGGTGGCGCGGCCGGTTTTCCCTCCGCGAAGGGCTTTCGGGGCGGACTGGCCCCGCGCGGACTTCGCGGCCGCCCGCCGGACGCGCTTCTCCCGGAACGAACAGAGCAGCGGTTTTCCCGATCGCCGCGGCAGCGGGTTGCCTTCTCCGGGACAGAACGGTCCGTTTCCCGGATGCGTTCCGCCGACGTCGCGCCGCGGTTCCGGCGCCGAGTCCGTCATGCACTCCTCCTCTTTTTCGCAGGGATTCGCCAACCGTAGGAAAACGGTCCGCGGTGAGGAAAACGGTGTGTCGAGAGCGAAAGCGGGGAGGGCCGCGCCGGTGCTCGGCCCTCTCCGGCCGACCTCGCTGGAATGCCGCGGGGCACAGAGTAGCGCAGCCGGTTCCGGCCGAACGGAGGGTCGGCGGCGGCCGGGTGGCGTCCGGCTGCGGAAAGAAAAGAATCGGCCGCGATAAGGCAAGGCAATGCGCCGGGAGAGTGAACGCGGCGATTTCGCGGAGTTCGCCGTACTGGGCTGAACGACTGAAACGGCAACGGCGTTCTCGGTTCCGCGAAACGGGGCGTGAATATTCACGATCCGTTTCCGGCGTGTGAATCGGCGGGAAGGGCCGCATGGTGAGATGTTTCCGCGAGTGGCGCGGCCGACGTTCGAGAATATTCCGACGGGGAGAAATGTGGACCTTTCCGGGGTTTTTCTGGTCTTTTCGCCGTCTGGGTCCGGCGGCGGGTGCGGTTTCCGCCGGGAAGGAGCGGCGGACCGCGGTTTCGGCGGCGGGGAGCGGCGGGGCTGTCGGGCGGGTGGTCCAGACCATCGTGGTGGTCCGGACCGCTGGTCCGCCGACTCCGGTCGCTCGCGGACGGCGGCGGGCGCGAGCGCGTCCGGGGGAGCGGGCCTGCTCCGGCGGGGCGCGCGCGGCCGGGCCGGGCGGAGCAGTGCGGGTGAACGAGGTCCGCGAAGCTGCGTTTATCTCGACCGTTATCTACGTTTGAAGAGCAAGTAACTCACAGTTCTTTCTGTTGGAAAATTTCCGGTGCTTTGGTGGAGGGCAGTTTTGGGCGGGTGATGGGCAAGATACCGTTGCGGTTGAGCAGTGATTTATTAACCAGATGTGCGGCGGTGACCATGACGGACTGTCGCCCCACTGCTACGCGCCGAGGCGATCTGTGGCCGATCCCACTGCCTCTGTACACCTGCCGTTTCCGTTTCGTAATCTTCTCGAGCTTTTGCGGTGACCTGCGATCTACCCCGAGGATCAGCGACCCGAAGCCGCCGCGCGCCGTCGCGGCTCGCTGCCTGGTTCAGGCACGAGGACGGCGGTGCGGTGTGACAGCGAAGGAGCCCACCTACCGTGGGACGGCACAGCAAACCCAGCAAGACGAAGACAGTCCTCCAGCGCACCGGCGCGACCGCGGCTCTCGCGGGAGCCACCCTCGGCGGCATCGGCCTCGCCGGGGCCGGCACGGCCAACGCCTTCCCGGGGCAGGCCGGCATCGTCAAGTGCGAGAGCAGCGGCAACCCGAAGGCGGTCAACAACACCGCCGCGGGCCAGCGCGCGGGCCGCCCCGCCGGCCTGTTCCAGATCGTCACGAAGACCTGGCTCGCGAACGGCGGCGGCCAGTTCGCCCCGACGGCCGACAAGGCCACCCCTGCGCAGCAGCAGATCGTCGCGGACCGGATCTACGCGAAGCAGGGTTCGGCCCCGTGGCAGTGCCGCGGCGGCTCCGGTCCGGCGAGCTACGCGGACTTCGGCGGCGACACCTCCGGCGGCTCCGCCGAGGTCGAGGCCGTCGCCGCGAAGCCGAAGGTCGAGGTCAAGGCCGAGACGAAGGTCAAGTCCGCGCCCAAGCACGCCGCACCGTCCTCGAACCCGGACGGCAGCTACACCGTGGCCGCCGGCGACACCCTCTCCGGCATCGCGAAGAACCTGAACGTCGAGGGCGGCTGGCAGCACCTGCAGCAGCTGAACGCGAAGTACATCCCCGACGCGAACCTGATCCTGGTCGGCCAGAAGATCGTCACGAAGTAACCTGCCGAGGCCCTGGCCGGGCCCGCGCCGCTTTCCCCCGGGCGGCGCGACCCCGGCCGGAGGCCGCTGGTGCACGCGCGCGCACGTGCGCTCGGGCACCGAACGCGCGCCCCGGCGGCCGGCGTGCGGGGCGGGCGGGCCTGCATTGTGGGAACACAGGCCGGTTCGCGCCGCACGCCTTGCCTCGTGGGGCTTTCGAGTGCGCGAACGGGCGCTTGGGCGCCGCGCGGATCGTGAGTTGGCGGAGGTTTTCGAGTGCGCGGGACCTGTGCGCGTGCTCTGCGGGAAGAAGAGCCTGCCTGTCCTGCGTGCCTTGCCTTGAGCGCCCGGTTCGCGGACTGTCTTGCCGGTGTTTCCGCGAGAAGAGTCGGAAACACGCTCGGAACTCGCAGCCGAAATGCGGCCGCTGCTGTCGCGCTGGCCGTGTTCCGATGGGGGCTGTGCGATGCATCGCCGTGAAGAATCCCGTGGCAGCGCGGCGCGCCAGTTCGGTGTATTCGCCGCCCACGTCACGCACGAGAACTCGTGCGGTTACGATTTTCCGCCCGCATCCGGACGGTGAGTGGCGTTCCCGGCAGCCGGAATCCGCAGCGGAACGCTCCGCAGCAAAGACAGCGCATCAGCGCTCGGACTCCCAGGCTCAGCCTGATAGACAATCAACTGCTGCCCAGTCGCACCGCGCACGTCGAAGGCTTGATAAGTCAACGTCAGCGGCCCAACCGCCGGATGCACGAACTGCTTCGGTTCGCGGGTTTTCCCGCGCACTTGATGGGTCTCCCACAGCACTCGGAACTGCTCGCTGCCCTCGCTGAGCTCCGCGGTTAAGCGAGGCAATGCGGGATCTCCCGCGGCGGCGCGCAGGTTCGCCACGGTGGCTTGGGCCGTCCAGTCCCAGCGGGCGTAGAACTGCCGACCCGCTGGGTCGAGGAAGGTCATGCGGGCCAGGTTGCCGGCTGCGGCGAAAGGGGAGAACAGGGCGTCGGCGAGGGCGTTCGCGGCCAGGATGTCCAGGACGCGGTTGAGCACGAACGCGGGCGCGTGCGGGTGGCCGTCCATGAGTTGCCGCAGTTCCGGGCTCACGCTCTGCGAAACGGGGGACGGCAGGTCGGGCGGGGCGGCGCCGGCTAGGCGGTACAGGTGTTCGCGGGCGTCGGGGTCCAGGTCCAGGGCGCGGCTGAGGGCGTCGAGCACCTGGGTGGACGGCCGGGCTTCCCGGCCTTGCTCCAGGCGTGCGTAGTAGTCGACGTTCACTCCGGCGAGCACGGCGACTTCCTCGCGGCGCAGTCCCGCGACTTTGCGTCTGCCGGAGTAGCGCACGCCGGCGTCCTCCGGGGAGCGTTGTGCGCGGCGTGCTCGCAGGAAGTCGCCCAGTTCCGTGCCCATGCGGACCAGGGTAGGCGGCGGCTGGGTGGGTGTGACACGTCCTGTCAGCGAGACTCGAAGCGGCTGAGACTGGGCGGCATGACGAGTGAATTGGCGGGAAAGGTCGCCCTGGTCACGGGTGCCGCGCGGGGGGTCGGGGCGGCGACGGTCGCTTGGCTGCGCTCCCGTGGGGCACGAGTGCTGGCGACCGACATCCGGCCGGAGGCGGAGCAGCTGGCCGGCGACGGGGTGGCGGTGCTGGTCGGCGATGTGTCCGAAGAGGACGTCGCGTTGCGGTCGGCGGCTGCGGCGATCGAGCGGTTCGGCGGGCTCGACATCCTGGTCGCCAATGCGGGACGTTCGGTGAACAAAGCGATCACTGAGACGACCGCGGCGGACTGGGACGAGGTGATGTCCGTCAACGCCCGCGGGGCGTTTCTGCATGCGCGGGAAGCATTTCGGGTGATGCGCGACAACGGCGGGGGAGCGATCGTCACGGTCGGCTCGTTCGCCAGCACGGTGGGGTTGGCCGAAGCGGCGGCGTACAGCGCGTCGAAAGGAGCGCTGGCACAATTGACAAAAGTGCTCGCACTGGAAGGCGCGCCGCACGGAATTCGTGCGAATGTGGTCGCTCCGGGCGTGATCGAGACAGATCTGCTCGACACTTTCCGCGCCGACAGCCGGGCGTATCTGCGGTCTTTCGGCGACGCCCATCCGCTCGGCCGGGTCGCGCAGCCTGAAGAAATCGCCGAGGTGATCGGGTTTCTGGCTTCGCCGCGGTCCGCGTTCGTCACCGGTGCGGTCGTAGCCGCCGACGGCGGCTACACGGCGGCTTGATTTCCCTCCGGCGAAAGGAAATATCCCATGCGGCTTGGCGGCAAAGTTGTGTTGCTCACTGGAGCGACCGGAGGGATTGGACAGGCTACTGCTGAGCTGTTCGCCCGTGAAGGGGCCAGTCTGGTCATTACCGATGTCGATTACGGCGCGGTGGAGAAACTCGCGGCGAGGCTCGGGACTGACGTGCTCGCCGACCGGTTGGACGTGTCCTCGGCGGACAACTGGCGTGAAACCGTCGAACGGACCCAGCAACGGTTCGGCCGTCTCGACGTGCTGGTCAATATCGCGGGAATCGTGGACTGGCCGGGGATCGAGGAAACCGGGAAGGACGCCTGGGACCAGGTGATCGCGGTCAACCAGACCGGGACCTGGCTCGGGATGAGGGCCGCGATGCCGCTGTTGCGCGCCTCCGGCAACGGGTCGGTCGTCAATACCTCCTCGGTGCTGGGGCTGGTCGGCAGCGGCGCGGCTGCCGCGTACCAGGCGTCGAAAGGGGCGGTGCGGCTGCTGACCAAGACGGCCGCGGTCGAGTACGCGACGCGCGGGGTCCGGGTCAATTCGGTGCACCCGGGCGTCATCGCGACGCCGATGATCCAGGACCTGCTCGACGAACAGGGCGACCAGCAGCCCGACATCGTCCGCACGCCGATGCGCCGCGCGGGCAGCCCGGCCGAGGTCGCGCACGCGATGCTGTTCCTGGCCGGCGACGAATCCTCGTTCGTCACCGGAACCGAACTGGTCGTGGACGGCGGGCTCACCGCGCATTGACCTCGGCATCATCTACTATCCGGCATAGTAGATGAGATCCGGCGAGACGAGCACCTTGGCGGCTGCCCGCGGGCGGCGTTCGAACCGGGTGTCCGCCGGTGCTCGCGGCGGGCTCGTCCTGGCCGGGTTCGCGGGCGGGGGGTGTTCGCGGCGGCGGCACGAGCAGCCGGGGCATGAGGTTCTTCCGGTTTCCGCACGTCCGCCCACGGCGGAGCTGAAGTCGGCGGTCAAGGTGCGCGACGACCGACCGGAGCGGGAGGAGCGAGCCAGTCGGGAAGCCCCGTGCCTGCGCGCCGGTGACCGGCACGGTCGCCTCGAACTACGGCATCCGCTGGGGAACGACCCACTACGGCCTGGGCGTCGCGAACGCCATCGGCACCCCGGTCCGGACGCCGCTCGCCGGGACGGTGCTCTCGAACCGGGCGGGTGACCTCGGGTGGACGCCGGGGCGGAGCGTGCGCGACAATACATGCACGTTTCGCAATATGTCAGGGACGGTGCGGGTGAGCGAGCAACACCAAGGCCATGGTCACGGCGTATCCGCGGGCGCGGACCGCATGTGGCTGGTGCGGGCGCTGGCGCTGATCGTCGGGTTCATGGCCGTCGAGCTGGTCATCGGCCTGATCGCCGGGTCGCTCGCGCTGATCACCGACGCCGGCCACATGCTGACCGACGCCGCGTCGATCGTGCTCGCGCTGGTCGCGATCCGGCTGGCGGCGCGTCCGGCGAAGGGCGGGTTCACCTACGGGCTCAAGCGCGCGGAAATCCTGTCCGCGCAGGCCAACGGGATCACCTTGCTGCTGCTGACCGCGTGGTTCGGCTACGAGGCGGTGACCCGGCTGATCGAACCGCCGGAGGTCCAGGGCGCGCTGGTGCTCGTGACCGCGCTGGCCGGGATCGTCGTGAACGTCGCGGCGAGCTGGTGCATCAGCCGGGCGAACCGGTCGAGCCTGAACGTCGAGGGCGCGTTCCAGCACATCCTCAACGACCTTTACGCGTTCATCGCGACCGCGGTGGCGGGCGCGATCGTGTGGTGGACGGGATTCGCCCGCGCGGACGCGATCGCCGCGCTGGTCGTCGCCGCGCTGATGGCGAAGGCGGGCTGGGGGCTGGTCCGCGAGTCGGGCCGGATCTTCCTGGAGGCCGCGCCCGCGGGAATCGACCCGGAGACGGTCGGCGAGCAGGTGGCGTCCGTCCCGGACGTGGTGCAGGTGCACGACCTGCACATCTGGCAGATCACCTCGGGCGAGCCCGCGCTGTCCGCGCACGTGCTGGTGCGGCCCGCCGCCGATTGCCACGCCGTGCGCGCCGGGATCGAGGAGATCATGCGGTCGCGGCACCGGCTCGACCACACGACATTGCAGGTGGACCACGCCGACGAGGACCGGGCCGAGCACTGCGAACGGTCGCACGGGCCGACGTACCGGTTCACCGGGCGGTCCTGATCCCGCCACCAGAAGGAACCGCGTGCGAGCCGCTTCGGCCCGGCGGCCTCCGGAAAACGAGCCGGAGAGCGGGGAAACCGCCGGATGAGCGAGCCCTAGGATGCGTGGCGTGCAAGGACTCGGCGAGCTGGAATCGGCGGCGATGGACGTCTTGTGGCGCGCGAGCGAAGCGCGCACCGTCCGCGAAGTGCTGGAGGCGCTGAACCGGGATCTCGCCTACACGACGGTCCTCACCGTCCTCGATCATTTGCACAGCAAAGGCTGGGTGGAACGCGAAAAACGCAGCCGCGCCTACTGCTACACGCCAGCGCTGTCGCGAGAGGAAGCCGCGGCGCGCGCGATGCGGAACCTGCTCGCGGACGTGGGCGATCCCGAAGGGGTGCTGCTGCATTTCGCGCGGTCGGCGTCCGAGGGGGAGCGGGACGCATTGCGGCGCGGGCTGCGGAAGCGCTCGTGATCGTCTCCGCGGCGCTCGTCGCGACTGCGGCGATGGCGGGTTGCCGCGGACCGTTGTTGCTGCGTCGCGTATTGCGGGCACGGATGCCGGCGACGCTGCGTTTTGGCGCGTGGATTCTGTTGCTGGGCGGCATGATCGCGGCCGGAGCAGGTGCGGTAGCGACGGCGTTCGCGCTGGCGTCGATCCGCCTGTATCGGCGTCAGCTTCGCTTGCACGACCGGCCTCGTCGTGCTCTCCGAAGGGCTCGCGAAGGATCTCTCCGAAACCGAACTCGCCGCGGTCGTCGACCACGAACGGGTCCCATCTGCGCGGACGGCATCACCGCCTGGCCGGGTTCGCGCACGCGGTGTCGGCGGCGCTGTCGTTCGTTCCGCCGGCCCGGCGGTCGCCGGAGTTCGTCGCCGCTGCGGTCGAGCTGAGCGCGGACACCGCGGCTGGACGTCGGCATGGAGCGGCGACCGTCAGCGCGGCGTTGGACCGGACGCATCCGGTGCGTTCGGCGGACACGAGCTCCGGCTCGAACACTTCGCCCGCGGGCGGCACACCGCGATTACCGGTGTTCTCGCCTTCGCGACGGCCGCGTTACTCCCCGTGAGCACAGCCGTGGCCCTGATCGCCGCCGGGGCCTGGACGGCGACTCCCGCTCTGCTCCACGCCTGACCGGTATGACTACTATGTCCGGTAGTAAGGGCGAACGGGGGCAAATCAGGTGCTGGGGCGAAAAACGCAGATCATCGGGGGGATCGTTGCCGGGCTGGCGCTGACGGCGGCGTGCACGTCCGCACCGGAGCCCGGTCCCGCTGCCGGCGCCGAACAGAAGACCAGCGCGGCGCCGGCGCCCGCGACCCTCGACCTCGGGCCGAAGGACGGCTCGAACGACGTCGCACCGGGTGAACCCGTCACCGCGGTGGCGGGCGGGTCCACGCTCAGCGAGGTCACCCTCGCCGCCGCGGACGGCACCCCGGTTCCCGGCGGGATGGACGCCGCGAAGCAGCGCTGGACCAGCAGCAAACCCCTGGAATACCGCACGAAGTACACGCTCACCGCACGCTCCGCCAGCGCGGACGGCAACCCGGTGACCCGTACGAGCACCTTCACCACCGCGGCCGCGAAGGCGCAGGCGTACCCGTCGGTGATCCCGCTCGACGGCGAGACCACCGGCGTCGGCATGCCGATCACGATCAAGTTCTCCGCGCCGGTCGCGGACAAGGCCGCTGCCGAGAAGATGCTCACCGTCACCTCCGACAAGCCCGCCACCGGCGCGTGGCGCTGGTTCGGCGACGACGAGGTGCACTACCGCACCAAGGAATACTGGCCCGCGTACTCCACGATCACCCTCGACATCAAAATCGCCGGCCGTGCGCTCGGCAACGGGGTGTTCGGCAAGGCCGACCGCAAGATCAGCTTCAAGACCGGCCCGTCGATCATCTCGAAGGTGTCCGACAAGGAAAAGCAGATGCGGACGTACAAGGACGGCCAGCTCGTCCTGACGTCCCCGGTCAGCCTCGGCAAGCCGTCGGCGCGCAGCGTCTCGGGCACGATGCTGATCATGACCGTGCAGTCGCCGTACACCATGGACTCCAGCACGTACGGCGTGCCCACCGACTCGCCGGGCGGCTACCGCACCACGGTCAAGTACGCGCTGCGGCTCACCAACTCGGGTCAGTTCCTGCACTCCGCGCCGTGGTCGGTCCGGCAGCAGGGGCACACCAACACCTCGCACGGCTGTCTCAACGTCAGCGTCGAGAACGCGAAGTGGTTCTACGAGAACTCCCATCGCGGGGACGTCGTGACGGTGACCGACACCGGCGTCGACCTCAAACCCGGCGACGGCTGGACCGACTGGCGCTTCAGCTGGGACGAATGGCAGAAGAAAGACTGAGCCCGCCGCGGCGCGGCGCACCGGGGAACGCCGGTGCGCCGCGCGCGGGTCAGACGGACTGGCGCGGCCGGGGCGAAAGCACGTCCTCTCCGTAGATGCCCTGCAGCCAGTTGGTCTGGTAGATCGTGTCGAGGTACCGCTCGCCGAGGTCAGGGGCGACGGCCACCGCGGTCAGGTGGTGTGCGTCGTGTTCGGACAGCCAGCTCGTGGCTCCGCTGACGACCGTCCCGGTCGAGCCGCCGAACAGGAAGCCGTTGCGCGCCAGCCGATGGCACGCCCGGACCGAATCCGGTTCCTCGACGAGGACCACGTCGTCCACATAGGACTCGTCGAGGATCGCCGGGCGCACGCTGGTGCCCAGCCCGGGCAGCATCCGCCTGCCCGCCGGGCCGCCGAAGGTCACCGAGCCGACGCTGTCGATCGCGACGATCCGCACCGGCCGGTGCCATTGCCGGAAGAACCGCGCGCAGCCCATCAGGGTGCCCGTGGTGCCCGCGCCGACGAACAGCACGTCGAGATTCGGGAACGCGGCGGCGATCTCCGGTCCGGTGCGCTGGAAATGCGCTCCCCAGTTGTCCGGGTTGGTGTACTGGTTGAGCCACACGTAGCGCTCGTCGGAGGCGACCAGCATGCGCACGTGGTCGATGCGCGCCCCGAGGAAACCGCCTTCGGGGCTGGGTTCGGTGATGATGTGCACCTCGTTGCCGAGCGCCTCGATCGCGCGGCGCGTCGCGAGGTTGCAGCGGGAATCGGTGACGCACAGGAACTTGTACCCCCGGCTGGCCGCGATCATGCTCAAGGCGACGCCGAGGTTGCCCGAGGACGATTCGACGATGATCGAGCCCGGCCGCAGCAGGCCGTCGCGTTCGGCCGCGTCGACCATTTCGGTCGCGGCCTTCAGCTTGATGGAGCCTGCGAAGTTGAACCCCTCGCACTTGAGGTAGAGCGAATAGCCGAAACTCCAGCGGAGGTCGACGTACAGCGCCTCCTCGTTGAAAGCTTCGGGAACGGTGATGACTCGCACAGTTTTCTCCCCTTCAGGCAAAGCTCAGTGGCGGACGGCGCTCAGCCATACCGGCGCAGTTCGTGGAAGAAGTCCTCGATGACGTGCAGTCCGCCGGCGTCGGACACTCTCTCGTGGACGAAGGCCCCGACCGCGAGGTCGAGAACGCCGAGCCCGAACGGGGAGAAGATCAACGGCTGGCCGGCCGGCGGGCTGACCCGGCCGGACAGCACGTCGTCGAGGGTGCCGAGCAGGAAGTCCCGGCTGCCGGTGCGCTGCTCCACCAGATGCGGCGACGTGTTGGCCTTGAGGCAGTGGTCCACGTCGTCGACGATGTTCGCCGACGCCAGCAGGACTTCCGGGGCCAGATCGCGCAAGGACACGTGCAGGACGAGCGGATTGTGCGAGAACCACGAGGGATCGTGCACGTGCGGTTCGCCGGCGATGGTCGCGAAGACCACCAGGTCGCTGCCGCGGATCAGGCCCTCGGCGGTGTCGTGGACGCTGATCTCGCCTGCGAAGCCGGACTGCTCCAGGTAGCCGCGGAATCCGGCGGCGCTGTCCGGGTGCAGGTCGTGCACGTTGATCTCGTCGAACTCCCAGCCGGTCCCGGCGAGGAAGGTGTGGATGTAGCGGGCGATCAGGCCGACGCCGAAGAACCCGACGCGCCGGGGACGCTGCCGGGTCCGGCTGAGCCAGTCCGCGGCGAGCGCGGCGGAGGCGGCCGTCCTGGTCGCGCTGATGATGGAGCTTTCCAGGCAGGCGAACGGATATCCGGTCGCGAGATCGTTCAGGATCAGCACCGCAGAGGCCCTCGGGATCCCGGCGGCGACGTTGCCCGGGAAGCTGGAGATCCACTTCAGGCCCGCGACGTTGGTCTTCCCGCCGAGCGAGGCGGGCAGGGCGATGATCCGGTCGGCCGGACGGTCGGGGAAGCGCAGGAAATAGGAGGGCGGGTTCACCGAATCGCCGGAGCCGTGCACCCGGTAGGCGGTCTCGACGAGGTCGACGACCTCGCGTTCGCGCCCGGACAGCGCCTGCTGGACCTGGGCGCCGGAGATCACCGCGAACGGCGGCACGGCGACCGGGCCCGCCGAAGCGGATTCGGCGGTGAAGGATTGCGTCGTCACTGGTTTTTCCCCTCGGAAGCGAGCGAGCAGTCGGAAAGCCGCACCGGGTCGGCCAGTCCGACGAGCACCTCGCGCGGGCCCTCGTAGGCGTCCCGGCTGTGCGCGGTGCGGACGTTGTCGACCAGCAGCAGGTCTCCCGCCTGCCACGGTTCTCCGGCGGTGTGTTCCTCGTACACCTCGTTGAGCAATCGCACGACGTCCTCGCCGATCGGGTCGCCGTTGCCGAAGCGCGTGTTGAACGGAAGGCCGTCGGCCCCGTAGATGTCGACCAGGTACTCGTGCACCTCGGGGGCCATCGTCCACTCGTTGAGGAAGGCGATCTGGTTGAACCAGCACGGCTGGCCGGTGACCGGATGCCCGACGATCGCGTCGCGGCGCTGCCGGGTGCGCAGGCCGCCGTCGGGCTGCCATTCGAACTCGATCCGGTTGGCGCGGCAGTACTGCTCGATCGCGGAGCGGTCCTCGGTGCCGAACGCTTCGGCGACCGAGGCCCCGATCTCGTCGTTGAAGCTGCGGGTGAGCAGCCAGCCGTCGCGTTCGAACCGCGCGCGCAGGTCCGCGGGCAGCGAGGCCAGCACGGCGGTGGAATCGCTGACCCCGGTGACCCCGCCCGAGGACGGCGGGCTGACGCAGGCGAAGAGCATCAGTCCCGGGAATTCCAGGGTGTAGCTGAGTTCGTGGTGCATGCACATCGGCTGGTTCGGCGGCCATTCGGTCGAGGAGTGCGCCCCGCCGGGGTAGGCGGTGCGCGGCGCGAACGCCTCCCGCTCGGTCATCAGCAGGTCGGTCAGCCGCCCGAACACGGCCGCGACCGCGGTCTGTTCGGCCAGCCCGAGACCTCGGACGAGCACCGCGCCGTATTCGGCGACGAGTCTTCGCACGGTCTCCCGGTGCGTGCTCGCCCATCCGGCCGGGTCGCCGCCTGCCTCGGCCCGCAGCACCGCGGGCAGCCCGGGACAGAAATCCGGCTCGGGCGGGGAAGTCTTCGGCAGGAATTTGGACAACGACATCGTGGAATCCCTTCGATTTCCGCGGTTCGGGAGGTTCAGGAGTTTCCGGAGGCAGCGGACCGGCTGTCGATCAGCGCGGCCAGGTCGGCGAGCACGGGGTGCTTGGCGACGTCCTTGATCGAGACCGCGCGGTCGAGCGCGATCGCCAGCTTCACCGCGGACAGCGACGTGCCGCCCCGGTCGAAGAAGTGGTCCCGGCGGCCGACCTGGCCCGCCCGGATGCCGAGCACGTCCGCCCAGGCCCCGGCCAGCCGCTCTTCGGTGCCGGTGACCGGTGCGTCGTAGTCCTCGTCGACGGCGTCGAGTTCGGCGGCCAGCGCGGCGAGGTTCTTCTTGTCGATTTTCCCGTTGGCGGTCAACGGCAGCCGCTCGCGCCAATGGAATGCCGAGGGCAGCATGTACTCCGGCAGCGCCGCGGCGAGGTGCTCGCGCATCTGCTCGTGGTCGAGCTGTTCCCGGCTCGAATAAAACGCGACCAGCCGTTTGCCCTGTCCGCCGCGGTCGGCCACGACCACCGCGCCGTCGCGTACTCCGGGCACCCGCAGCAGCGTGTTCTCGATTTCGCCGATCTCGATCCGGAAACCGCGGATCTTGACCTGCGAATCGCGCCTGCCGAGGAATTCCAGCTTGCCCTCGGGCAGCCAGCGGCCGTGGTCGCCGCTGCGGTAGAGCCGGGCGTCCGGGCGATGCGGGTCGGTGGTGAACGCCCGCGCGGTGCGCTCCGGGTCGTTGACGTACCCGCGGCCGACGCACACCCCGGAGAACACGATCTCCCCGGGCGCGCCGAGCGGGACCGGGTCGAGCCGCTCGTCGACCACGTACACGCACACGTTCTGCACCGGCGGCCCGAGCGGCACTCGCTCCCGCGCCGGCGCGCGGTCCATCACCTCGTGGTTGGTGTCGTCCGAGGTTTCGGTGAGGCCGTAGGCGTTGACCAGCTTGATGTCCGGCATCGTGGCGAACCAGCGCTGTGCCAGCTCGGTTTTGAGCGCTTCGCCGGTCACCGACACGCAGCGCAGATCCGGCAGCGCGACCGGGTTCTTGTCCACAGCGGACAGAACGACCTCGAGGTAGGACGGCACGACCTGCAGCACCGAAACCCCGCCGCTGCCGAGCCGGTCCACGAAGCGGTCGGCGTCCAGGATCACGTCCTGTTCGATCAGCAGCGTGGTCCCGCCGACCAGCAGCGCGGAGACCAGCTGCCACAGGGAGATGTCGAAGCACTGCGGCGCGACCTGCGCCACCACCGACTCCTCGGTGATGCCGAGGTCGTTGATCTTGGCGTAGAGATGGTTGACCATCCCGGCGTGCTCGCACATCGCGCCCTTCGGCTCGCCGGTGGAGCCCGAGGTGAAGTAGATGTAGGCGAGCTGGCCGGATTCGACGGCGACGCCGAGATCGTCTTCGGAATGGTCCTCCTCGTACGCGGCGTCCACGAACAGCGTGCGCACGCCGGGCAGCGATTCGACCGCCTTGCGCAGGGTCGTCGTGCTGCCGGGTTCGGTCAGCACCAGTTCGCAGTCGGCCCGGCGCAGCGTGGTCGCGATGCGGTCGGCCGGGAAATGCGGCTCGATCGGCAGGTAGACGCCGCCCGCCTTGAACACGGCGAGCACGGCGGCCATCCAGTCCAGATTGCGTTCGGTGACCACCGCGACGACGCCCTCGCGGCGCAGCCCGCGCGCGACCAGCGCCCTCGCCAGGCGGTTGGCGCGCCCGTTGAGCTCCCGGTACGTCCACCGCCGGTCGCCGTGCACCGCGGCGATCGCGTCCGGATTCCGGGCGGCGTTGCGCTGGAACAGTTCGTGGCACCGCAGGTCCGGCACCTCGACGTGCGGCCCGGCGAGCCCTTCCAGTTGCAGCTTGAGCTCCGCCGCCGACAGCAGGGTCGTTTCCTGGTGCGGTGCGGTGCTGTCGGTGCGGATCAGGCTGAGCGCGCTCAGGTGGTAGCCGAGGATGCGTTCGGCCGCTTCGGAATCCAGCACCTCGGTGCGGAAGCGCAACCGGAGCGTCTCCAGATCCGGCGAAACGTCCAGCCGCAGCACGATGTCCCCGGCGAGGTCCCCGTCGGCGCGGGTCGGGTCGAAGACCGTTTCGAACGGCGGCGCGATGATGCCGAGTTCGGCACGCAGTTCGTCGACCGGGAAGTCCCGGAAGGCGAGGGTCTGCGCGTCGATCGCCGCGGCGTGCTCGATCAGCTCGCGCCAGGTGCCGGATTCGGTGCTGAGCCGGCAGGGCAGCGGCGTCCCGCCCGGCTCGGCGACGTAGCCGGTGCACACCTCGGTCTCGCCCGACAGCGCGGCGAGGACCTTGGCGTGCGCGGCGAGCAGCACCGAGCTCAGCGGCACGCGCAGCTGCTCGGCCAGCAGCCGCAGCGCGGCCGCGAGCCCCCGGGGGACCGGCGTTTCGTGGTCGCCGATCGCGGATCCGGCCGCCAGCGTCCAGCGCGGGACGCTGGTGCGGCCGCCGGCGGTGAGTACTTCGCGCCAATGCTCGCGAACCGCTCCCAGTCCGGTTCTCATGGGTCGTCCTTCCCGTGATTGTCGGTGATCCGTCACGATCTCGCCGCCAGCTGACGGCGGCCCGCCCCGATCTCGTGCGCGGGGTTCCCGCCCCAGTGCGCGCGATCCGGGACCTCAGTGCCCTTCATGAGGAAGGAATCGGGGGCGAGCGTCGAGCCGTCGCCCATCGTCACGCCGTAATGCACCAGCGCGCCGATGCCGACCGTGCACCCGCTGCCGATGGAGATGCGGTCCATCTTGAAACCGCCGTCCTCCTGCGAGTGGCACTGGACGACGGAGCCGACGTTGAGCGTGACGTCGTCTCCTATGCGCACCAGCGTTTTCTCGATGATGCCCGCGCCGTCGTCGAACAGGCGCTTGCCGACCTTGATGCCCAGCAGCCGCCACAGCACGCTCTTGAACGGGGTCCCGTCGAGCACGCGCAGGTGGGCGTTCGTCGCCGCGGCTTTCCAGAACCGTTCCTGCCGCCAGAACCGCCGGTCGTAGATCGAGCACGACAGCGGGCGCAGCGGCCGGATCAGCACGGTGATCCGTTCCAGGGCGACGAAGAAGACCGTGCCGTACAGCAGGAAGGCCAGCGTGTCGATCGCGAACAGCGGGGCGCCGATCACGCCGTAGTAGACGTCCGAGGCCCAGGTCATCAGCAGCAGGCCGTAGAAGAACAGCCAGTGGGACAAGGCGTACAGCAGCATGCCCCCGACGTTGTGCAACGTCTTGGCGGCCAGCCTGCGCCGGAATTCCTCCGGGGTCTTCGGATGGTCGAACTGGCTGTCGCGCTCCACCGAGCGCGGGATCTCGAAGCTGGGGGAGCCGAGCAGCCCGACGCCCTCGCGCACCGGGCCGTCGAGCGGCACCAGGACCTTCGTGGCGAGCAGGCAGTTGTCCCCGGTCTTGGCGCCGGCGGGGTAGACGACGTGGTTGCCGAGGAAGTTCCGCGCCCCGACGCGCACCCGGGAAAGCCGGAAGGAGGTGTTGGTGTACTCGGCGTTGACCACCGAGAGCCCGTCGGCGACCATCGTGCCCGCGCCGGCCTCGAACAGGTACGGGTTCTCGAATTTCTCCTCGAGCCCGAAGTTGGACCCGGTCTGTTCCTTCTTGGAGACCTTGCAGCCCAGCAAGCGCAGGAAGTGCACGATGGCCGAACTGTCGCCGAAAAGAGTCTTGAAGAACCGCAGATTCGTGAGCGCGCGGACGGCGCGGTGCGCGGTGTAGCGCAGGGTGTAGAGGCGGTAGACCTCGCCGGGTTTGAGCGCCAGGTTCAGCAGCCGCGGGACCAGGGTGACGATCAGGAAGCCGGTCAGCCGCAGGCCGAAGTACAGGATGAAGGAGACGACGAGCGCCTTCCAGTAGAACTTCGGGTAGGTGAAGTCCATGACGGCCGAGCCGAGCCCCATCGCCGGGCTGAGGTTCGGCAGCGTGTTCAGCACGAAGCCGAGCAGGCCGAGCACCAGCGGAGCCATCAGGAAGACCGCGGTCAGCGCCTGGCGCACGGCGAAAAACGCCCGCCGGACGCTTCCGCAGGCCCGCGGCTCGACCCGCCGGTAGAGCACGTCGGCGGGGACGGCGGGCACGCCGTGCCAGCTCTGCCCTTCCGGGATCGCCTGCCCGGCGTGCAGCGACGAGGCGTGCCCGAGCTGGGCGTTGTCGCCGATCCTGGTCTCGATGTCGATGACGGCCATCTCGCCGACGTAGGCGTGCGCGCCGATCGCGACCGGCCCGGTCTGGATGAGCCCGTTCTGCGCGCGGTAGGTGGTGAAGTAGGTGTCCTTGCAGATGACCGTGCCGTCCCCGACGGAGAGCAGATCGGTGCACACCGGGACGTAGCGGGAGAAAATCGTGACGCCCTTGCCGATCTTCGCGCCGAGCGCGCGCAGGTACAGCGAGTAGAGCGGGGAACCGGCGAAGAGCGGGACCAGCAGGTTCCGCTGGACGAGCGTCTTGACCACCCAGAACCGCACGTACCCGAGGGACCACACGCGGATCTCCCTCGGCTTCCAGCGGCCGACGAGGATCCATTTGAGCGCGATCGGAAGGGTGCACAGGACGACCAGCACCATGGCGCCGAACCCGACCGCGCGCAGGTAGTAGTCGAGCAGCCCGGTCCCGGCCACGATCCAGTCGGTTCCCAGACCGAGCACCTGGGCCACGAGCCAGGAATAGGCAAGGAAAATCACCAACTGCAGGAAACCGCAGCCGAAGTATTCGAGCCTGCTCGCCCGCTTCGGCGGCTCGGCGGGCGCGGGAGCGGGTGCTTCGGCCGGGACTTCCGCTGGCTCGGCCAGCGCCGACACGAGACTGGCGATGGTCGGATTCCGGTAAATGTCCTTGATGGAGACGGAGGGAAGATCGGCACGCTTGCGCACTCGCGCGCAGAATTGTGCCAGCACGAGCGAGTTGGCCCCGAGATCGGCGAAGAAGTTGCTGTCGGCCGACACGTTTTCCTGCCCGGTGACATCGGCCATCACCTGGGCGAATGCTTCTTCGGTGTCGGGTGCCGGACCGGGGCGGGCGGTCGGGTACTCGGTGAGATCCATATGCCTAATCATCGGTGGATGTAACGCCGACGTAACCTACGGACGTCGGTGTTGACAATTTCGTGACCTGTTCGATGCGCGTCGCGGCTGACAAATACGGCACGACCGAAGATTGAGGTCTAGACCACGCGAACGGGTATTTATCTGGCAAAGAGGACTTAGGCCGCGAATACCCTTTATTTTTCAACAGCCAGTGGCAGCTGTCGACGGATCCGGGAGGGTCCGGCGAAGGGTTCCGGTGAAGTCTGATCGTCGTCGTGCGTTTACCGCAAACCGATCCTCCGCACGGGCGATGTTACCAGGATTTCCCTTCTTTCGGGGTGCGGATTCCCCGGTTGGCGCACGTGGAACTGCTCCGCTGGGGTGAAATCCGTGGCACAACGAGTGGCGCGAAGTCGCTGTGCGCAGGGGGTGTCCGGCCTCGCCGCGACGGCCGCGGGGCGGCCGTCAAGGTTCCTTGGTCCTCGAATTCGGGGACATTGCGCATCAGGTCGGAATATGCAAGTGCTGTCTCACGGGATTGATGGCACTTTCGAGGGAATTGCCGTTTCGTGCCCCGGGTTTCTGCCGCCAGGGTGAGGCGTGCGGCAGACGGCGGGCGTGATTGCGCTGTTCGGCCGGATCGGTACTGCTCCGGTGCGGTTCTTGTCGTGCGTGCGTCGGTTATTGCCGGGTTGCGCAGGAAGCTCGCACGGACGCCTTCTCGGGCGAAAACGGCCGAGGGCGGCTTTCGCGCCCAGTCGCGGAGGTGAAGCGAAGCGCCGGACCAGTGACGGGAATTATGTCTCTTCGCGCGGCTTTCCAGCGGTATTGAAACATTTTCGTGTTGTCCGGATTTCCCGGATCGCGCCCCGGGTGCGGGGAGGCAAGGACGCCCGCTCCGGTTCGTCCCGGGATTCCCGCGAGGTCCGATGCCCGCTCCGCTGCCCGGACAGGAGCTCCCCGGCCCGGTCGCCGCCGAGGGCGGCATCTCGCCGGGCCGCGGTGGCGGGCGCCGCCGTCTTCGCGTGAGACGGCTCCACAACGAAGCCGCCGGTGAACGCGGAGGAATCGCGCTCACCGGCGGCGGCGTGCGTCAGCGGGCCGCCCCGGCCGGCGACCGCGGTTGGTCAGCCGAGGCCGGTGCGGTCAGGCGAACCGTGGGCCGCTGCGCGACACCGGCCCAATGGCATCCAAAGTGGACGTTTGGGGTCTCCGGGCTCCGCCGGCGGGCAGGGATCTACCACTGTCCGAAGTGGACAGTCTCGGATTCCGGCTTCCGGCGGCGGGTGCTCGGGGACGCTCCGGCGGAGATCTTGGCGTCGGCGTCGTGGCCGATGGCGATCGCGCCGATGGGTTCGTGGGTGTCGGGCACGCCGAATTCGGCGCGCAGCCGGTCGAAATCCTCCGCGCCGATGCCGAAGTACACCGCGCCGAGCCCTTCGTCGACCACGGTCTGCAGGATCAGCAGGACGGCCATCCCGGTGTCGATGTACCAGAACGGGACCGGCCAATGGTCCTCGCTGCGGTCGGTCCAGCCCTTGTCCGGCTGGGCGTAGCGGTCGAGGTAAACGTCCTTCACCGAGAACGGGATCACGATCACCGGCGCGGCTTTGGCGTCGTCGTCCAGCGTCCAGGATTGGAGGGTGTCGGCGAATCGTCGCACGTCGTCGCCCTGGAGCACCAGGAAGGCCTGGCCTTGCGAGAATCCGGCGGACGGCCCGCGCAGCGCGTTGCGCATGATCCGGCGGATGCTGTCCTCGGCCACGGGTTCGCCGGTGAACTTGCGCACCATCCGCCTGCGCCGCACGACTTCCTGGAACTCCATCGTCGCCCCCTGGGAGAGTTTTCCGGCAACTGTATCGGACTTCTCCCGCTCTCGGCCCGATCTCATGGCGATTTCGGTGGCCGGCCAGCTGGTGCGGCGGCATTGGCGGCGCGTTCGACCTCGGCGGTGCGATTCGCCCTCGGCGCGGCCCGCCGGTGCTTCCGTGCGGATCACCGCCACCCGGGTCCGCTCCGGCGACCTGCGCCCGTACTGCTCGATGACTGCGGAAGAGCGATGCGGGATCGCCCGGCGTCCTCGACGGCTCCGTCGAATCCGGCAAGGTGTTCGACGCGACCGCCGATCTGGCGGGCGTGCCGGACGGGTGCCGGGACAGGGGTCAGCGACGGAGCCGGAAACTGCTCGTCCGCTCCCGGCAAGCCGGAAAAGACCGCCCGGCCGGAGGCATTCGCCTGCGGCCGGGCGGTGTTTTCTTCGTGCGCGGAGGACGGTGTTCCGGACGCCTGCGCCGGAACTCCGGCGGGGGAGCGAACGCCTCGTCCGGCTTTTCCCGAAATGATCGATCCGGAACCCGTCGGGGCCGGACGCTTATTTCCCGGCGCGCTTTTTCGCGGTGCGCTTGCGGGGTTTCGCCTCCGGCTTCTGGCTTTCCTCGTAGGCGGCGATCACTTCGCGCGGGATGCGGCCGCGTTCGGCGATGGCCCAGTTGTTGTCGAGGGCCCACGTGCGGATCGCCTTGGAGCGCTCGCGTTCCTCGGCGGTCGGCGCGGCCGTGGCCCGCACGGTCGTCTTGCGTCCGCCGGTGCGGCGGGCGGCGGCGATGAACGTCGCGAGCTCGTCGCGCAGGGCGGCGGCGTTTTCGTCGGACAGGTCGATTTCGTACTGGACGCCGTCGAGTCCGAAGGGGACGGTCTGCCCGGCTTCGGACCCGTCGAGGTCGTCGATCATCTCGACGAGGACTTTCTGTGCCATCGCGGCGGCTCCTCCTGGAAACGGGACGTGGTCACCGCAGACCATAACAGGAGTCCACTGTGGCTGGTCGCCGGAGACAATGCGCGGCGGGCCGCGGGGGAGGACCGGCCGCGCGGAAGCGGCAAGGCTCAGGAAGTTTTCTGCTCCGGCACTGGATCGGTCAATGCGCCGAAGCGGTGGCCCATCCGGTCGCGTTTCGTGCGGAGGTAACGCAGGTTCTGCGGAGTTTCGGCCGCGCGCAGTGCGACCCGCTCGACGATCCGGAGTCCGTATTCGCCGAGTCCGCGGTATTTCTCCGGGTTGTTGGTGATCAGCCGCACTCGCCGGACGCCGAGACGGTCGAGGATCCGCGCCCCGGAATCATAGGAGCGGGAATCCGCGGGAAGACCCTGTGCGAGATTGGCGTCGACCGTGTCGAGGCCGGATTCCTGGAGCGCATAAGCCTGGATCTTGTGCGCCAGCCCGATCCCGCGGCCCTCGTGGCCGCGCAGGTAAACGATCACCCCGCAACCCTCGTCGGCCACCGCGCGCATCGCTTGTTCGAGCTGGGCGCCGCAGTCGCAGCGCAACGAACCGAGGATGTCGCCGGTCAGGCATTCGCTGTGCACCCGCGCCAGCGCGCCGCGCTCGGAGCGACCGGCGGCGGCGACGTCGCCCATGACGAGGGCGAGGTGTTCGGCTCCGTCCACTTGCGACCGGTACGCGACAGCACGGAAATCGCCGAAGGCGGTCGGCATCGCCGCGGTCGCGACCGGTTCGACCAGCCGCTCGGTCCGGCGGCGATACCGGACCAGGTCGGCGATCGCGACGACCGGCAGCTCGTGGTCCGCGGCGAACTCCCGCACGGCCTCGTCGCGCAGCATTTCGCCGTCCGGGCCGATCAGCTCGCTGATGACACCGACCGGTTCGCGACCAGCCATCTGCAGCAGATCGACGGCGGCCTCGGTGTGCCCGGCGCGGACGAGCACGCCGCCTTCTCGCGCGCGCAACGGGAAGATGTGACCTGGACGGCGAAGCTTCTCAGGCGTCGTGACCGGATCGGCTAGCGCGCGGCAAGTGAGCGTGCGGGCCGTCGCGGACACTCCGGTCCCTGCGTCGTTGTGATCCACAGAGACGGTGAACGCGGTGCCGTGCGCGTCCTTGTTCTGCGCCACCATCGGCGGGAGCGCGAGTGCGTCGGCGCGTTCCCCGGTCATCGGTGCGCACACGATTCCGGTGGTGTGCGCGACGAGAAAGGCCATCTGGCCGGCAGTGACGCTGTCGGCCGGGAGCACGAGATCGGCCTCGTTCTCCCGGTCGTGATCGTCGACGACCACGATCATCCGGCCTTCCTCGAGCGCGAACACGGCCGCGCGCACGCTGTCCGCGGCATCCAGCATGGCGAACCTCCCTGAGTCCCGAAGCCACTCATAGTTACTGGCCAATAATCATTGCCGTGAGCTGAACTGGTCTTACCTGTCTCCATATGTTATCGGTCAATAACATCGGGCGGAAGAGGCGCCGTTCATTGGGCGGGAAGCGCACCCGACTGCCGGAGATCGCGGACGAAACAGCCGAGCAGGTCCGCGAACCGCGCCCGCGCCTCCGGCGACCATCCGGCGAGAGCGTCGCCGAACTGAACGGCCCGGCGCTGTCTGCCGAGGTCGAGGAGCCGTCGTCCGGCGGCCGTGACGACCAGCGGACTGACCCGCCCGTCCTCGGGATCGGCGCGGCGTTCGACCAGCCCCGACCGGACCAGCCCGGCGACCTGGCGGCTGACCGTAGACGGGTTCACGCCCAGCTCCGCCGCGATTTCCCCGGCCCGGAACGGCCCGTCCTCGGCGAGCATGGCCAGCAGCGGCAAGCACCCCGGCTCGTCCGGCGCTGCTTCCGCTCGCTTGACCAGCCGTGTCAGCGCGAGAAGCTGACGGGTCACCTGGTCGGCGAGGTCGAGGTCAGACATCAGCGCGAACGTGACGGTCGCGTCCGGCGCCATATCCGGTGAAAGCCATCGCGACACTCAACGCGGTGAGCGCGACGAGCGCGCCGGACCAGCTCCCCGTGGCGTCGTGGAGAATGCCGAGCAACAGCGGCCCGGCCGCCGCGACCAGGTAACCGATCGACTGCGCCATCCCCGCCAGGGCAGTGGTCTCGCTCGGGCCTGTCGCGCGCTGGCTCTGAAAACTGAGCGCCAGCACGAGACAGACCCCAGTGCCCAGCCCGAGCAGCGTGCACCCGACGATCGCGATTCCGGGCAGCACCAGGAGAACCGCGAACCCGGCCGCCATGACCGCCGACGCCGCGGCCGCCGGATAACGCTGATCGGCCCGGCCCCGGGTGAGCAGCGGCAGCACCATGCCGGTGGCCAGCGCGACGAGCTGGTAGCAGAACAGCATCCAGCCGGCCGCCGCGGTGCTCATGCCCTGCCCGCTGAGGATGCTGGGCAGCCACGCGACCGCGGTGTAGAAGGCGAGTGATTGCAGGCCCATGAACAGGGAAACCTGCCATGCCAGCCACGACCGCCACGGCGTCGGCGCGTGCGAGCCGCCCGTCCGCGCACCGGCGTCCGGGCCCGAACCGCGCAACCTCGGCAACCATCCGGCCAGTGCGGCCAACGCGACGACCGCACCCCAAGCCAGCGCGGAATGCCAGCCTCCCGGCAAAATCCCCGCCAAGGGAACGGAGATCCCGGACGACACCGCCGCGACGACACCCATCACCGTGACGTAAAGCGCGCTGACAGTGTGGATCCGCGATGCTGGTACGTGAGCGCGAATCACCGTCGGCAGCAAGACATTCCCGACCGCGATCGCCGCAGCCAGCAAGACCGTGCCGGCGAACAAACAGGCAGTCGACGGCAGCGACCGAACCACTGTGCCCACTGCCAGCATTGCCAGGGAAAGCACGAGCAACCGCGTAGAACCGACCCGATGCGAGACGCGCCCGACAAGCGGCGATGTCACCGCGAACATCAGCAACGGCAACGTATTCAGCACGCCGCCGGCCCACGCGGGCAGCCCGGTGTCCTGCTCGATGGCGGGCAGCAGCGTGCCGACGCCAGTCAGCGTCGCCCGCAGATTGGCCGCCACCAGGAGAATCGCGAGCAACAACCCAACGGACCGCTCAGGTCTGGCGACCGCTCTCTTCGCGACGGCCGGCGCCTCAACTTCGGCCGTCACTTCTCCCGCTCCGTCCCGGCCTCGGTCAGCTTCACGATTTCGGCCGCGCAGTAACGTGCCCCGACCTCGTCCTGGGCAGCGATCGCCTCGACCAGCTGCCGGTGCAGCCGGGTGTGCTCGTCGGCCGTCGCGCCGGGCCAGAGTGTGTCGCCGATCTGCTCGGCAACGGAGGCGCTGAGGACGTCGTACACCTCGGTGAGCAGCGAATTCCTCCCCGCGTTCACGACGGCCTGGTGAAAACGGACATCCGCCTCGGCGGCCGTCCCGGTGTCGTCTCGCTGCCCGGCCTCGTCGAGCAGATTCCGCAGATTGGCGAGATCGTCGTCGCTGCGGCGGACCGCGGCCAGCCCCGAGGCGTACTCCTCCAGCACGGCCCGCAGTTCCAGCACGTCGCTCCGCCGAGAAGAATTCGCCCGCCGCATCAAGACGGACTGCATCTCGCTGGACGCGCGGACGTACGTCCCGTCGCCCCGCCGAGCCTCCAGCAGACCGAGATGCACCAGCGCGCCGAGCGCCTCCCGCACTGTGGTTCGCCCGACGCCAAGCTGCTTGACCAGGTCGTTCTCCGCCGGAATCCGCATCCCGACCGGCCATTCCCCGGACGCGATCTGCTCCCGCAAGGTGTCCACGAGCTGCGCGGCAAGACTGGCGACCCGGCGGGGTGCCCGAAGATCGTTCATAAGGCGACCCTAACACCGAATGTCAGACATCTGAATGTGACCAGGGTCGCCGCCCGGTGCTCGCCTGCCCGCCGTCCGTGAAGGCCGCCTTCACGGACTCAGATTCCCTCAAGGGGCCCTTCGCGGACCACCGGCTCCGCCGGGATGCGCCCCAATGTGGCATTGGCGCGCTAGCCCCGCCCGCTCGCGCACCGCAGCCGACGCACCCACCCATCGAGGCACTCCACACCGCCCCCGGCCCCGAACCGTCAGCACAATGAACCTTCGGGGGTGGGGCCCAACCCCGGGCGCAATGTCGCCCGCCATGGCGACGAGCCGCCCGAGATCAGGCAGCCCCAGCCGAAGCCTCAAACACCGCCAGCCGGCACAAGCAACGCATTAACCGCCGCGGTGCGGATCGTCGAGGCCACGCTCTCGACATCCAGCCCGCTATTGAACTGCGGCACAGAATTGATCATCGAGAACACCGCATGCGTAAGCACCCGGTTCTGCGCATCAGACAAATCAGGGCGAAGCCGCTCCACCAGCGCACTCCACTCCTCGGCATACAACCGCATCATCCGCCGCATCCGATGCCGCTCCTCCTCCGGAACGTTGTGCTCATTCTTCAAGAACACCAACGTGGACGGCACATTCTGCAGACTCCGCGTGACGTGGTAGTCGATCATCGCCTCGAGCGCCTTGCGCGGATCAGTCACCTCCGCCGCGGTCTCGCGCGCATTGGCGAGCAAATCTTTCAGCGGATCCTCGAGCACGGCGATCAGCAACGCCTGCTTGCTGGGAAAGTGCCGGTACAGCGCAGGCCCGGTCACGCCGGCCCGAGCACCGATCATCTCGGTGGTGACCGCGTCGAAAGCGCGCTCGTGGAACAACTCGCCGGCGACCTTGATCAACGTCTGCCTGCGCGACGAACGCGGCGACGCGGCGCGAGATGGGCTCGTCATGGCACGATTCTAGGTGAGAGGCCGATAACGAGCCGTCGCGTACTCGGCCAGCAAGTCCGCGACCGCGCTGAGACAGGCAAACCCCAGGTCGGAGGACATTCCGCGCGGATCGCCGAGCACGCCGTTCGGCGCGACCGCCTTGACGCCCCCGGTTAATACCCGGTCCAGCAGGGCATCGTTCATCGGCTCACCGAGGCCGGCGGCGGCAAGACCAGGCCGCACCGCCTCCGGCCGAAGTGCGAGCATGATCGAGCTTTCGGCAACATCGGCGTGCCCGCCGACCTGGCCGGCCAGGCCGGCGACGGCAGTGCGCCAGGCATCGAGCACCGCGGCGGAGTCCCAGAACGCGACCACATCCAGCTCGTCAGCCAGGCCTGCGGGGAGCTTCGCCTCGATCTCGCTCAGCAGCGGATAGTTCCCGATGTGGGCCGAGAAGATCAAGACCCGTCGAAACCCATGCAGGGCAAGGCTTTCGCAACAGTCGAAGCAGACAGCTTCCAGCGTTTCGGGCCGCACCGACAGCGTCCCGGAGAAGCCGAGATGATGCGCGGAGCAGCCAAGACGCACAGCCGGCAGAACGAGCGCATCTCCGAGCCGTTCCGCCACGAGCGTCCCCAGCCGATCGGCATGGTCGCTGTCGACCGACAACGGCAGGTGTGCCCCGTGCTGCTCCGTAGCCCCCAGCGGCAGGATCGCGGTCCGCATGCCGCTCGCCAGCGCGTCGGCGATCTCCGGCGAAGTCAGGTGCTCGATCCGCAACTCGCTCATGCGTTCCGCCAGTCAAAGTTAGCGGTAAGTAACATGTTTCCTCCCGGAAGGGCTATTGACCACGGGTTAGCTCCGTCTTATGTTATCGAGCAATAACATCGGCTGGAAGGGGCGATCATGGACTTCATCCTCATGTCGGAGGGGGACACCCCGGTCGGGCTCACCCACGAGCACCGCTACCGGGAGCTGGTCGAGGAGGTGCTGCTCGCCGAGCAGGTCGGCTTCGACGCGTTCGGCAGTTCCGAACAGCACGTCGCCATCGGCACGGCGACGGTCTCGGCGCCGGAGGTGCTCTACCCGTACCTGATGGCGCTCACGAGCAGGATCCGCTTCATCCACCTCGTCACGCTGCTGCCGACGCGGATGAACCACGCGCTGCGCGTCGCGGAACGGATCGCGACCGAGGACATCCTTTCGAACGGCCGGATCGAACTCGGCACCGGACGCGGCAACACGACGCTGGCGCTGCGGGCCTTCGAGGTGGACCCGACGGAGAACAAATCCCAGTGGCGCGAAGGGATCGAGCTGATCCGCCGGGCGTTCCTCGACGATCCGTTCTCCTTCGTGGGCGAGCACTACAAGGTCCCGCCGCGCAGCCTGGTGCCGAAGCCGCTGCAGGCGCCGTACCCGCCGATCTCGGTCGCCGCGGGCAGTCCGAGTTCGGTCGAAACCGCGGCCGCGATGGGCATCGGCGCGATCATGGGCGGCTTCTACCTCGGCTACGACCTCGTGGAGAACATGCTGAAGCTCTACGACGAGACCCTCGCCGCCGCCACGCACCCGTACCCGATCACGCCGCGCAAGATGGTGCTGGTCAGCGGCGGTATGCACTGCGCCGAAACGACCGCGCTGGCCCGCGAACAGGCCCGGCCGCTGTTCGAGATGTCCAAGCTCTCCACCGACGCGTACGGGCGGCTGGCCAAGCTTTCCCAGGACTACGCCTACCTGGGCGCGATCGACGACGTCGATTTCAGCGACGAGGAATACCTGTTCGAGCGGTCGCAGGGCTTCCTCGTCGGCGACCCGGAGCATTGCGTCGAGCACGTCCAGCGGTACGCGGACATGGGTGTGGAATCGCTGGTGTTGCGAGTGGACAGTCTGCCGCACGACCAGCTGATGCGTTCGATCGAGCTGTTCGGCAAGTACGTGATCCCGCGGTTCAAGCACCCGCGCAACGTGGTGCGCCCGGCCGGCGACGTGCTGGCCGACATCCGCGCCGCGCGTCCGGCGCACGAGGAAGCGCTGCGCCGGTTCCAGTCCGGGAACCTGACCGCGGAGGCAGTCCGATGAGCGACCTTTACCAGCACGGCACCGGAAACGTGCTCGTCGAGCGTCCGGCCGAGGGCGTCCTGCTGATCACCCTCAACCGGCCCGAGCGGTACAACTCGCTGCTGATGCCGATGTTCGAGGAGCTGAGCGAGATCTGGGCCGACGTGGAGCGCGACGACGAGACCCGGGTCGTCGTGGTGACCGGGGCGGGCAAGGCGTTTTGCACCGGAATGGACGTGCGCGAACCCGATCCGACGCCGGAAGCGGCGCTCGCGATGCTGGAATCCGAGCGCCGCCGGATTTCGACGATGCTGCGGATCGAAAAGCCGGTCATTTCCGCGATCAACGGCCCGGCGGTCGGCTACGGTCTGTCGACGGCATTGCTCGCGGACATCAGCATCGCCGCCGAGGACGCCGTGCTGATCGAAGGCCACACCAAGGTCGGCGTGACCGCGGGCGACCACGCCGCGTTGATCTGGCCGCTGCTGGTCGGGATGGCCAAGACGAAGTATTACGTGCTGACCTCGGAAAAGCTGACCGGTGCGGAGGCCGAGCGGATCGGGCTCGTCAGCTTGGCCGTGCCTCGCGAGCAGGTGCTGCCGCGTGCGTTGGAGGTCGCCGCTCAGCTCGCGCGAGGCTCGCAGCAGGCGCTCCGGTTCACGAAACGCGCGCTCAACATGTGGCTCACGAATGCGTTGCCTCAGCATGAATTGTCCAGTGCGCTGGAAATTCTCGACTTCGCCGGAGCGGACTATCGGGAAGCGCGCCAAGCGTTCCGGGAGAAGCGTGCGCCGGTCTTTCCTTCCGCTTCCGGCGTACCGGCGACATGACCACGGCCGCGCTGGGCGCCGTCCAGGTGTCCGCGGAAACGGACGGCGCGGTGGTCTTGACCCTGAGCCGTCCGCCGGCGAACGCGCTCAGCGGCTCGCTGATCAGCAGGCTGACCGCGACCCTGGAAGACCTGGCGCAGGGTCCCGCGGTTGTCCTGACCGGTGCGGGCGACCGGTTCTTCTGCGCGGGCGGCGACCTCAAGGAAGCGGCCGGCTACGACGCCGAGTCGATGGCCGAGCGGATGACGTCGTTTCACGCGCTGCTCTGCGCACTGGAGAAATTTCCCCGGCCGCTGGTGTGCGCGGTGAACGGCTGGTGCGTCGGCGGCGGGATCGAAATGGCGTTGTTCTCCGATTTCGTTTACGCGTCCTCGCGAGCGCGGTTCGTTTTCCCCGAGGTCGACCACGGGATGTTGCCTGCGGGCAAAGGGATCGCCCGGGTCCGCGAGGCGGTGGGCGATCGTGGCGCCCGGCGGTTGCTGCTGGGCGGAAAACCGGTCGGCGCGTCGGAGGCGAAAGCGTTGGGCATCGTCGACGAAGTGGTTGAGCCGGGAGAGTTGCTGGAGGCCGCTTCGGCACAGGCGCGAGCGGCGGCGGCGAAACCGCCCGCGGTGTTCGCGGCCTTGAAACTGGCTCTCCTTCAGGAAACCGCCGGATGGCCGGACGAGAAGCAGCTGCGGGTCACGGCCGCCGGCGCGCGAACAGTTTTCGACGACCCCGCCGCACGAGCTGCCCGGGAGGCATGGAATGGCTGACGTATCGCACGATCTGGACCCGGCCGTTTTCCGGTCGGCGCTGTCTCGTTTCCCGTCCGGCGTCACGATCGTGACGACCCGGGGCGAGGACGGCACGCTGCACGGATTCACCGCGAGTTCCTTCGCGTCGCTGTCGCTCGATCCGCCGCTGGTGCTCGTGTGCCTCGACCGGGGCGCGACGTGTTTCCCGGTTTTCATGGCGGCCGAGCGGTTCGTCGTGAACGTGGTGACCCCTTCGCACGCCGAGCTGGCGACGCGGTTCGCGACGAAAGGCGAGAACAAGTTCGCGTACGGGAGCTTCGAGTTCGACGAACAGGGCCATCCGCTCCTGCCGGACGCGGCGGCGGTTCTCCATTGCGAACTGGCGCAGGCCGTGCCCGGCGGGGATCACGTGATCCTCATCGGGCGCGTGCGCGACGCGCGGGCCGGCGACGGCAAACCCGTGATGTGGTACCGAGGTGACTTCCTCCACCTCGGCGAGCGTGCCGCGTGAACGCCACCGGACGCGGGCTCGCGGCGGGAAGAGAGGGTGGGTCATGGAACTGACCGAGTTCGAACCGGAGCGGACGCTGCCGGGTCTGCTGCTCGACCGCGCTCGCCGAGAGCCGGACGCCGTCGCGCTGCGGTATTCGCGCGGCGGGACGGTGCGGGCGATCACCTGGCGGACGTACCTGGACCGGGTGCGCGAACTCGCGTTCGGCCTGGTCGCGCGGGGGGTCCGGCCCGGCGATCGGGTCGCGGTGATGAGCAGCGCGCGTCCGGAATGGGTGTTCGCCGCGCTGGCGGTGCAGAGCGTCGGCGGGGTCGTGCTCGGGGTGTACCCGACCAACTCGCCTGCCGAGATCGAGCAGCTCCTGGTGCACAGCGAGGCGGTCGCGTTCCTCGGCGAGACGGAAACGGAGCTCGCCAAGGTCGCGAACATCGCCGGGAACGCCCCGGACCTGCGGCTCGTCGCCGGAATCGACGCGGCCCCGCCGGAGCTGCCGGCGGGGATCACCGGCGTGAGCTGGGACGACCTGCGTACGGCCGGAGACCCCGACGCGTTGGCCGAGCTGATCGCCGCCACGGCGCTCGACGATCCGGCTGTCCTCTTCTACACCTCCGGCTCCACCGGGGCGCCCAAGGGCGTGACCCATTCCCACCGCACGCTCCAGCACGCGGTCCAGAGCGTCATCGGCCTTTACCCGGAGAGCCGGACCACGCGGCACGACGTCGTCGGGTTCCTCCCGCTGGCGCACGTCGCTCCCGCGCTGCTGCTCGTCTTCACCCCGCTGCACACGCGCTTGGTCGTGACCTTCTGCCGCATCGGGGACTACGGCGAGGTGCTGCGCGCGGTACGCCCGACGGCGGTGCTGTGGCCGCCCCGGTTCTACGAGAAGCTCGCCGCCGAGCTGATCGCCCTCGCTGAATCCTGGACGGGAATCCGCCGCCTCGCGTACCGGGCCGCGATGCGGATCGGTCGCCGGATGGCCGAGCGGCGGTGGTCCGGCCGTCGTGCGCCGGTGCCGCTGCGGATCGCTTACGCCGCCGCGGTCCGGGCGGTGTTCGTTCCGCTGCGGGCGAGTCTCGGCATGGACCGGCTGCGCGTCGCGTGGACGGCTTCGGCCGCCATGCCGGAGAGCGTCGTGGCGCTGTGGCAGATCTGGGGTCTCGACCTGCGCGAGAACTACGGGCTCACCGAGACCGGCGGGTGCCCGATCGGGCAGTTCGGGCAGCCGTTCCCGCGTCCGGGGCGGATCGGCCGGGAGTTCGCGGACCCGCGCTACCAGGTGAAACTCGCCGACGACCGGGAGATGCTGATCCGCGCGCCGCTGCTGTTCAGCGGGTACTGGCGGAATCCTTCGGAAACCGCGGCGGTCTTCGCCGACGGCTGGTTCCGCACCGGCGACCTGATGGAGCGGACCGCCGACGGGGACATCCGGCTGATCGGGCGGAAGAAGGACGTGCTCATCACCCGGGGCGGCAAGACGGTCGATCCGCAGCCGATCGAGATCCGGTTGAAGGAAAGTGTGCTGATCGACGAAGCGATCGTGGTCGGCGACGGGCGGAAGTACCTGACCGTCCTGATCGAACCGAGCGCGGCCGCGGACGCGGGGCTGGCCGGGCGGTTGCGGGCCGAGCTGGAGCGGGTCAACGCGGATCTCGCGCGGGTGGAGCAGCTGAAGGATTTCCGGGTGCTGCCGCGGCCGTTGGAGGCTTCGCGGGGCGAGCGGACGGCGAACGGGAAGGTCAAGCGCGCGGCGGTGGTGCGGTCGTTCTCGGGGTTGATCGAACAGATGTACGGCGCGGACGACGACGCGGCGATCGCGGATCACGTGCGGAGGCCGCGGTAAGTGAGTCGCAGCGGGGCGTGGTCCCGCTGCGACTCAGCCGTTATCGCGGTCCGTAGACCACGATCGTGTTGCCCCACGGGTCGCGGGCTACCGCGCGGACCTCGTGGGGGCCTTGTTCCGGTTGCCGCACAACGGTTCCGCCGCCGGCGACCAGTGCGGTCAGGGCGGCGGAGACGTCGGGCACCTTGAACGAAGCGGCGGGGGCGCCGTCGGTGACGTCCTCTTCCGGGCCGGCGAGGGCGAGTGTCGTTCCGCCCGCGTCGAGGGCGGCGTAGCGGTCTCCGTCGACGAATTTCGCGGGCAGGCCGAAGGTCGTGGCGTAGAACCGCACGGCTGAGCTGACGTCGGCGACGGGATGCAGCACGTTCCCGATCTTGGCCGGCTTCGGGGAGTCGTTCACCAGTCGAGCGTAACCCGCATTGATCCCGGACCGGGCGGGTATGCGGAGGGAGAACCCGAGGAAGGGAGCGCCATGTCTGACGTCCGGGAGTATTTGACGGAAGTCGAGTACCCGTGCGAGCGCGACGAACTTCTCCGCCGGGCCGCCGCGAAGGGCGCGGGCGACGACGTGATCGGCCATCTCGGCAAACTGCCCGAGCAGCGGTACGAGAACGTGGAGGCCGTGCACCGGCTTCTCGGCGACGACGTCGACCCGCATTCGTGAGGTCAGCGGACCGCCTCGGCGGCGGCGCGGGCGAGTTCGAGTTCTTCCCGGGAGCGCAAGGCCAGCACCGGAATTTTCGCCCCGGGCGGGCTGATCACCGCATCGCGTTCCCGGGTCCGCGACAAACCGCCGGCGATGCCGAGGACCCCGAGACCGCCAGCGACCGCCTCGGCGGTTTCGGGCTGGTCCCAGCCGATGTCGCCGGTGAACACCAGCGCGTCGATCCGGTCCAGGCTCGCGGCCGTCGCGGCCAGTTCGGCTCGGATCCGGTGTTCGAAGACGGCCAAGGCGAAGCGGGCCTCGGCGGAACCGTCGCTTACCAGGTCGCGGGTGTCGTCGGAGATGCCGGACAACCCCAGCAGACCGGAGTGGTGGTAAAGGCCGTCTTCCAGTTCGCTGACGGTCAGTTTTCCTTCGCGCAGCAGCCACAGCAGCATGCCGGGATCCACGGAGCCGGACCGTTTGGTCATCATCGCGCCTTCCAGCGGCGTGAACCCCATTGACGTGTCAACGCTGTGTCCGTGAGATACCGCGCAGACCGAACAGCCGCCGGACAGATGGGCGATGAGCAGGTTCAGTTCCCCGGGCGGCCGATGCAGGAGTTCGGCGGCGCGGCGGGTCGCCCAGCTGAAGGACCAGCCGTGGAAGCCGTAGCAGCGCAGGTTCCACGGGAAGCGCCACCGGGCGGGCAGCGGGTAGGTCTGGGCGACGGACGGAAGCGTTTCGTGGAAGGCCGTGTCGGGACAGACGATGTGCGTCGCGTCCGGGAGGAGGTCGGCGAGCTGGTCCAGCAGGGCCTCGGTTTTCGGTACGTGTTCCGGGGCGAGGGACCGGGCGTCCGCGATCTTCGCCCGGACGCTTGGGGTCGCCTCCACCGGGCGGACCAGGTCTGGGCCGCCGTGGACGAGCCGGTGTGCGACAACGGAGATCGTGGGCTGCCGGTCCGCGAAGGACGAGACGTCGTCGGTCGAGGCGGAATCCAGGACTTTCTCGTCTTCGGCGCGCACGAGGTGCAAGCGCAGGCTGCCGGAGCCCGGGTTGACGGTCAGGACGTTCATCGCTTCCACCGCCAGCCGGTGATCTCGGCCGGGTCTTCGCCGTCGCGGTAGGCGGCGGCGAGGAATTCGTCGCGCTGCCGTTGGAAGTCGCGGGCCAGGTCGCCGCCGAGGGAGGACCAGCCGCGGGCGCGGCGGACGGCGTCGGCGGCCAGGTCGTGGCGGGTCATCCGGTTGCTGGCCAGCAGGTCGAACGGGGTGGTCGTGGTGCCTTCCTCCAAGTAGCCGTGCACGTGGAAGCGTTGCGTGGCAGGGCGTCCGTGCAGTACTTCGTGCACGGCGGACGGGTAGCCGTGGAAAGCGAAGATCACCGGGACGTCCTCGCCGAAGCACTCGGCGAACGCTTCGTCGGAGAGTCCGTTCGGGTGGCGGCCGGGCGGGCAGAGCGAGAGCAGGTCGACCACGTTCACCACTCGGACCCGCAGTTCCGGAGCCGCAGCGGCCAGCAACTGCACGGCGGCAAGGGTTTCGGCCGTCGGGGTAGTCCCGGCGCAGGCGAGGACGACGTCCGGCGAACCCCCGTGGCTCGCCCAAGGCCAGACTGCGGTCCCGGCGCGGCAGTGGGCGCGGGCATCGTCGGGGGACAACCACACGGGACTGCTTTGCTTTCCCGCGACCACGACGTTGATCAGGTCGGTCGAGGACAGGCAGCGGTGCATGGTTTCCAGCAGCGTATTGGCGTCCGGCGGAAAGAAGATCCTTGTGGTGTGGGCCTTTTTCGTGAGCATCTGGTTGATGAAGCCCGGGCCCTGGTGGCTGTAGCCGTTGTGTTCTTGCCGCCAGCCGTCGCTGGTGAGCAGGTAGTTCAGGCTCGCCACCGGAGCGCGCCAGCCGACCTCGCCGGACATTTTGAGGAACTTGGCGTACTGGTTCACCATGCTGTCCACAATGGACACGAATGCCTCGTAGCACGGGAACAGGCCGTGCCGTCCGGTGAGCAGGTAACCCTGCAGCCAGCCTTGGCAGAGGTGTTCGGACAGGACTTCCAGCACCCGGCCGCGACGCGCGAGATGTTCGGTGTGGCCGGGAACGGCGCGGTCGAACTGCCGGTCGGTGACGTCCAGCAGCGCGCCGAGCTTGTTGGACTGCAGTTCGTCCGGGCAGACGACGCGGAAGGTGTCCGGAGCGCGGCGCACCAGTTCCGCGAGCCAGCCGCCGAGGGCCTCAGTCGGGCTTTCCTCCTCCGTACCGGCGAATGCGGCGACATCCGGCAGCGGCAGGTCTCGGCGAAGCCGGCCGCCGTTCGCCTGCGGAACCCGTCCGAGCCGCAGCTCCGGTTCCGGTGGCACGGCGAGCAAATCCGGCGCGGGAACACCGTCGGCGTCGAAAAGTTCCTCCGGCCGGTACGAACGCAGCCACTGTTCCACTGCGCTCAGCTGATCCGCGTCGAGCGGGACCTGGTGGGCGTGGAAGGTGCCTTCCAGGGGCGTGCCCTCCGGGGACGTCGAAGGCAGGCCCAGGCCCTTGGTGTTGCGCAGGACGATCATCGGCGGCGGGCCGCTGTCCTGGCGATGCGCGCGGGCGAGGGCTTCGGCGAGCGGGGAGTCCGGATCGTCGGTGTCGCGGACGTCGACGAGCAGCGGGTTCCAGCCGCAGCCGGTGAAGTACGCGGTGAGTTCGTCGTCCGACATGGCTTCGCAGACGGTCGGGGAAGCGATCTTGTACCCGTTGAGGTGCAGGATCGGCAGCACCCGGCCATCGCCGGGATTGGTGAACTTCGGGCTGTGCCACGCCGCCGCGGTCGGACCCGTTTCGGCCTCGCCGTCGCCGATGACGCAGGCGACCAGCAGGTCGGGATCGTCGAAGGCCGCGCCGAACGCGGTGGCGAGGGCGTAGCCGAGTTCGCCGCCTTCGTGGATGACGCCGGGGACCTCGGGGGAGAGGTGGCTGGGGAAACCGCCCGGCCAGGAGAACCGGCGGACGAGTTCGGCGAGTCCGGAACCGTCGAGGGACAGCCGCGGGTCGTACTCGGCGTGCGTGCCTTCGAGCCAGAGATTGGCGTGGATCGCCGGGGCGCCATGGCCGGGACCGGTGACGAGCAGGGTGCGCTGCTGAGTTTCGGCGACCAGGCGATTCAGCGCGCTGTAGACGAGGGTCAGGCCGGGACAGGTGCCCCAGTGACCGAGCGGGCGCGGTTTCAGGTGCTCGGGCCGCAAGGGCTCGGTGAGCAGGACGTTGTCCTTGAGGTAGATCATCGCGGCGGCCAGGTAGTCGCACGCCCGGCGGTAGCGGCGGAGCGCGTCGCGCATCAGTCGGCGACGCCCTTCTTCTGGTCGATAAACGTCTGCCGCTCCGGGGTCACCTGGAGGATGACGCGTTCGGACTTGATCGCGTCCGGCGGATAGTCGCCGCCGGTGTACTTGCGCGCGAGTTCGTCCACGTGCGACCGGGCCCGTTCGCCGGTCTCGACGCCGGTCACGCGGCCGCGGACCTCCGCGTAGCGGTACGGGTCCTGCTCGTCGCGGATCAGGACGGTGATGCGATCGTCGCGCTCGGCGTTGCGGTACTTCGCCCGGTGGGTTTCGGTGTTGAGCACGATCCGGCCGTTCTCGACGTGCACCCAGATCATCTGCGTCTGCATCCGGCCGCTCGGCAGCACCGTGGTGACCGCGGCGAAGTTCTTGCCGGTGGCCAGTTCTTCGGTTTCGGGCAGCAGTTTCGGGCCGTCGGCGGTGCTGGCGGGCACGGCAACTCCTCACGGTCGACGTCACGGGCCGCTCTGCGGGTAGCCGGGTTGATCGGCGGGTAAACCCGGCGAGGTCAGAGCCAGACCAGCCCGGCGAGGACGGCGACGCCCGCGAGCAGCCACGCCACGTAGTCGCCGACCTGGCCGGAGTGCGCGCGATGCAGCACGGTGAGTGCTTCGTGCACCGGTTTCGGGACCCGGCGTCGCGACCACAGCGCGAGTGCGGTGGCGGCGAGGGCGAGGACGGCGGTTGCCGCGGCGGACAGCAGGCCGGGGCCGGTCCAGGTCAGCTCGGATCCGGCTTCGGGGCGGGACGGCGGCAGCGTCGGCAGGACGTCGTGGAGGTAGCCCGCGCGGTCGACGGCCTGCGCTCCGGCGGCTACAGCGACGTCGCGGATCCACGGCACGACGCCTGCGGCCAGCGCGAAAGCGAGCAGGACGACGATGGCGGCCAGCATCGGGATCGGGGTGCGTGCGATCGGCCGGCCGGTCTCGGGTTCCTCGCCGGAGCCGGTCGTCGTGTCCGAGGAATCCCCGGCAGGCGGCCTGCCGAGTCCGAAGTAGACTCGCAGCCCGGCGCGCAGCACCGCCGCGGCGGTGAGTGCGGAAATGACTGCGAACACGATCATCAGCCACTCTGGTCCGGCGTGTTCGGCGGCGTCTTTGCCCAGCGCCAGGCCGAACGGCGGCAATCCGGCGAGAGCGGCCGCGGCGACCAGGAACAGCGCTGCTTCGGTTCGTGAATGTGTTGCCCGGCCGAAGAGTTCGTCTTCGTCGACGCTGCCGTAGCGGTCCTTCAACGCTCCGGTCAGGAGGAACAGCGCACCCTTCGCTCCGGCGTGCCCGAGCACCGAGAGCACGAACGCGGCCGTCGCTTCGCCGCCGGTGGCGGCGAGTCCGCAAAGGAACAGTCCGATGTGGGCGATGGTCGAGTAGGCCAGCAATCGTTTGAGATGCCGCTGGGTGAAGCAAAGCACGGCGCCGAGGACGGCGCTGGCGATCCCGGCGGTGAGGAAGACCCGGCTGACGGTGGCGTCGTCGAGCACCGTGCCGAACACGGTCGTGCGGACGCGGAGCACGCCGTAGAGGCCGAGTTCGACCATCACCCCGGAGAACAGCACGCACACCGGTGTCGGAGCGACGGCGTGCGCGTCGGCGAGCCAGAAATGGAACGGCACGGTCGCGGCTTTGACCAGCAATCCGGTGCACACCGCCACGAACGCGGCGATGACCAGCGCGTCCGCCGGACGGCCGTCGAGCGCGACTCCCAGCTGTGCGAGCCCGAGCTGCCCGCCGCGGGCGTAGAGCAGGCCGATGCCCATCAGCGTGAAGTACGCGCCGAGGGAGTTGACCACGCCGAAGTTCAGCGCGCCCTGCACCGAGTCCGCCTCCTCGATCCGGTACCCGGTCAGCGCGTAGGCGACGCCGCTCATCAGCTCGAAGAACACGAACAGCGTGAACAGGTCGCCGGTGAAGAGAAAACCGATCATGCCGGTCAGGAAGAGCAGCGTCATCGCGTGGTAGCGGGCTTCGACGGCTTCGAAGTAGTGCCAGCTGTAGAGCAGCGCGCAGACGGTGAGGAACGCGGCCAGCGCGGCGAACGTCGTGTTCAGCCCGTCCGCGACGAGCACGATGCCGACCGAGCGGGCACCTTCCGGACCCTGTCTGCCGAGCCAGCTGACCACCCGCTCGTGGTGCGCGGCGGTCAGCAGGACCACGCACAGCACGCACACCGCCGCCGCGGTCGCCGTGGCCGTCACGTCGACGACGACGCGGGGGAGTTTGCCGCCGAGGCCGAGCAGCAGGCAGGCGGCCAGCAGCGGGACGGCGACGGCGAGTGCGGGCAGGGTCGTCATGGTCAGCCGCGCAGTGCCCGCAGTTCGTCGGGATCGACCGTGCCGTGGCGGCGCGAGATCTGCAGCGTCAGGGCGAGCAGGAGCGCGGTGATGGTCGCCGAGACGACGATGTCGGTGAGCGTCATGGCCTGCACCATCGGGTCGACCACCGGCTGCGACTGGCCTTGGGACACGATCGGGGCGGTCGCCTGGTCCTGGTAGCCGATCGCGAGCAGCAGGACATACGTGCCGGATTGCGCGACCGACAGCGAGACCACGGTGTGCACGAGATGCCGGCTGCGCATGATCCCGGCGCAGCCCAGCAGCAACAGCCACGCCGCCACGCCGTAGCAGGCCGCCGACACCACGCCGGTCACCGTTCCTCCAGCCCGTGCACGAAGAACCGCGACAGCAGGACGACGAATCCGGCGGCGACCTCGATGCCGATCAGGACGCTCAGCACGAGGACGGTCCCGGAGGACAGCAGCGAGCCGAATTGGCCGAGTGGCACCACGTTCGCGAGGAACGAACCGCCGCTGGCCAGCCCCAGCAGGCCGGTCACGACGTACAGGCCGGTGGCCGCCGCTTCGGCGTATTCGCACCAGTCGATCGGGCGCAGCCGGGCCAGCGCGCGGTAGCTGCCGGAGAGGTAGAGCAGATGCCAGCCGGTCGCGAGGACGACGCCGCCTTGGAAACCGCCGCCGGGCGTCAGGTGTCCGTGCACGACGATGTCGATGCCCAGCAGCACCGAGACCGGCAGCAGCAGGAATCCGGCGAGCTTCACGGCGGGCAGGACGTAGCCGGTGCCGTCCGTTTCGGGCTCCTTCTTGGGCGGTTGCAGCAACGCGAGCGTGCCGACGACCGCGGCGGCGACGATCGTTTCCTCGCCGAGGGTGTCGAGGGCCCGCAGATCGAAGTTCACGGAGGACACCAGGTTCGGCGTGACCTCCCGGAAACCCATGGGCAGCACCAGGTCCCGGTAGACGTGGCTGGCGCTTCCGGCGGCGGGCATCCGGGTGAACGCGGCGATGAACAGCGCCGCGACCCCGGCCAGCCCGGCGGCTCCGACGACGTCGCGGGTCCTCATCGTTTGCCGGTCTTCCGCAGCGTGAGCAGGACGAGCAGCGGGACGATCGCCGCGCCGACGGCGAGTTCGGACAACGCGACGTCCGGAGCTTGGAACACCACGAAAAGCACCGTCAGGCACAGGGAAAACACCGTAAGCGTGCTCGCTTGCCGCTTCGGGTCGTGCGTCGCGACGACGGCGAATCCGGCCACGGCGACCAGCGCGAGGGCGACGAGCAGCACGGCGGCGCTCATGAGGGGAGGTCCTCGTCGATCTCGCCGCGGTGGCGAGCTTCGAGCCGGGCGGTGGCGGATTGCAGGATCGGGCCGGTGACCGCCAGCAGGACGACCGTCGCGAGGATCGCGCCCGAGCCGAGCTGAACGCCGTTGACCAGGACGAGCCCGACACCGATGAGCGGCGCGCCGAGCGTGGTCGCCGGGGAGAGCAGATGCAGGCGGGTGAGCAAGTCTTTCGCGCGCAGCAAACCCGCGGCGGAAGCGAGGACGACGAACACCCCGGCGAACACGAGAATCTGCGCGGCGATCGTCATCGGGTCCCCAGCAGCCGCGCGAAGACGAGCGTCCCGGCGAAGGCGAGGACGGTCAGCGTCAGGGGGAGGATGACGGCGCTGGACGGGCCGTACGCCTGGACGAGCAGCAGGAGCGTCAGGACGGTGACGGTCCCGGCGAATTGCATCCCGGCGAGGCGTTCGATCGCGGTGCCCCGGGCGGCCAGCCACAACGCGGTGCCGAGACCGCCTGCCATCAAGAGCAGAGCGGCGAGGAGCAGCCAGGTCATCGCGTCACCCGATCGAGAGCCGGGGAGTCCGGGAGCAGGCGGTGAACGACGATGTCCGTGTCGTCTGGCGGGCTCGCGACGACCATCGTGCCTGGCGTACAGCCGATCACCACCGTCGCGACGGCGAGCCGCGCTTCGTGCTGCGCGCGTGGTTCGGCCGGGACGGGGACTTTCGCGCACTTTCCGGCGGAGGGGCGTGGGAAGACCGCGCGCAAGGCGGCGACGGATTCGCTGACGGCGGCTTTGGGGAGCGGCGTCAGCCAGGCCAGCCAGCCGGCTTTGAACTGCCACGTCCCGTTCATCGCCCGGCGTGCGGAACGGGCGGCGATCGCGCAGACCGCCGCCGCGCTGGCGCCGGCGATCAGTTCCGGTGCCGACGGGGTGGACAGCGTGAGGGTCCACAGCCCGGTCAGGGCAAGCCACCACAGCGGAATCTCGGTCGCAGCGCGCATGTCTCACCTCGGGCAGGGGCTACCCACTTCGGGGACCGGCCAATCCGCAGCCGCTTGCCTGGCCCGATCTGCGCCGCCGAAGGCCCGTGAAGGACTCCTGGATCTCAGCCGACGACGATCGTGTGGTCGCCGCGCGAAGTCAGCTCGCCGATCACGGGGTGGCCGGGAAGCTCGCCCGCCACGAGCAAGCCGCCGGAAGTCTGCGCGTCCGCCAGCAACAAGGCCTCGTCCTCGGAGATCCGCGACAGGTCGGCATGCGGCCGGACCCAGTCGAGATTCCGGCGAGTCCCGCCGCTGACATACCCGTCGCGCAACGCCTCCCGCGCGCCCTCGAGGTACGGGACAGCCGCCGGGTCCAGCCGCGCGGTGACCCCGCTCGCCCGGGCGAGTTTGTGCAGGTGGCCGAGCAAGCCAAACCCCGTGACGTCCGTGGCGCACACCGCGCCTGCCTCCAGCGCGGCGGCCGACGCGGCGCGGTTGAGCGTGGTCATCGCGGCGATCGCCTCCTCGGAGCGTTCGCCGGTGGCCTTGTGCCGTGAGTTCAGCACGCCGATTCCCAGCGGCTTGGTGAGCGTCAGCGGTGTGCCCGGCTTGCCGGAATCGTTGCGCAGCAAGCGTTCCGGGTCGGCAGTGCCGGTGACCGCGAGGCCGTACTTGGGTTCCGGGTCGTCGACGCTGTGCCCGCCGGACAGATGGCAGCCGGCCGCGGCGCAGACGGCCAAGCCGCCGCGCAGCACCTCCGCAGCCAGTTCGAACGGCAGCACCTCGCGCGGCCAGCCGAGGAGATTGACCGCGACCACGGGAACGCCGCCCATCGCGTAGACGTCGGACAGCGCGTTCGCGGCGGCGATCCGGCCCCAGTCGTACGGATCGTCGACGACCGGGGTGAAGAAGTCCGTCGTCGCGATCAGCGCGACGTTCCCGGCGATCCGCACGGCCGCCGCGTCGTCGCCGTCGTCGAGGCCGACCAGGAGTTCGCCGGGCGGGTTCTCCGGGGCGGCGCCGGACAGGCCGCGGACGATCGTTTCCAGTTCGCCGGGCGGGATTTTGCACGCGCAGCCGCCGCCGTGGGCGTACTGGGTCAGCCGGACGCTCATGCCGTTCATGATGCGGGCGTGCGGCGCTCTTGGCAGGATGGCGGAATGCCCCAGGGAGGCGTATCCGGCCTGGTGACCGGCGCGGTCTTCAACACCGTTGAGCGGCAGGTCCTGCCGCTGGCGGGTTCGATTCCCGTCCGCCTCCGCCATGGGTGACCCGCGCCGGGCGATCCCGCGCACCGACGCCGTGCTCGGCGAGCCGAGGATCGCGAAAGCTGTCGAAACGCTCGGCCGCGACCTGGTGAAGTCGCTGGTCGCGGCGGCGCAGCAGCGGGCGCGGGCCGGCGAGATCGAGCCCGGCGAGGTCGTCGCGGAGGTGGTGGCGCGGCTGCCCGCGACGGTGTCGTCGCTGCGTCCGGTGCTCAACGCGACCGGCGTCCTCGTGCACACCAACCTCGGCCGCGCGCCGCTGTCCGCCGCCGCGCTGGACGCGATCGTGGCGGCAGGCGGCGCCACGGACGTCGAGTTCGCGCTCGAAACGGGGGAGCGGGCGAAACGCGGCCGCGGCACTCTGGCCGCGCTGGCGGAAGCGGTGCCGCGCGCGGAGGCGGTGCACGTGGTCAACAACAACGCGGCGGCGCTGCTGCTGTGCGCGCTGGCCTTGGCTCCAGGCAAGGAAATCGTGGTCAGCCGGGGCGAGCTGGTCGAGATCGGCGACGGCTTCCGCATTCCGGACCTGCTCGCCTCGACCGGAGCCCGGCTCCGCGAAGTCGGCACCACCAACCGGACTTCGGCGGAGGATTACGCGGCGGCCGTCGGCCCGAACACCGGATTCGTGCTCAAAATCCACCCCTCGAACTACCAGGTCACCGGGTTCACCTCGGCAGCGAGCGTCGCCGAACTGGCCAGGCTCGGCGTGCCGGTGGTCTCCGACGTGGGATCCGGGCTGCTCGCGCCGCACCCGCTGCTGCCGGACGAACCGGACGTCACGACCGCGCTGGCCGGCGGCGCGAACGTCGTCACCGCGAGCGGCGACAAGCTTCTCGGCGGTCCTCAGGCGGGCTTGCTCTTCGGAGACGCCGAATTGCTGCGACGGCTCCGGAGGCATCCCGCGGCTCGTGCGCTGCGGGTCGACAAGTTGACGCTCGCCGCGCTCGAAGCCACCCTTCGCGGGCCGGAACCACCCGTGCGGGCGGCGCTTTTCGCGCAGGGGCTCCACCCGCGCGCCGAAGCTCTGGCCCAGTCGTTGCGCGCGGCGGGCGTGGCCGCCGAGGCAGTGGACTCGACCGCGGTCGTGGGCGGCGGCGGTGCGCCGGGAGTCGAGCTGCCCAGTGCGGCGGTCGCGCTGCCCGCCCGGTACGCGGAGGCGCTGCGGCTCGGCGAGCCCGCCGTCGTCGGCCGGATCGTGCGGGACCGGTGCCTGCTCGACCTCCGGACGGTTCCCCCGGCGGACGACGCGACCCTGCGGGAGGCGGTCCGCCGATGCTGGTGATCGCCACCGCCGGACACGTCGACCACGGGAAATCCACGCTGATCCGGCAGCTCACCGGCATGGAGCCGGACCGCTGGGCCGAGGAGCGCCGCCGCGGCCTGACCCTCGACCTCGGCTTCGCCTGGACCCGGCTGGGCGGCGAGGAAATCGCCTTCGTGGACGTCCCCGGGCACCAGCGATTCGTCCCGAACATGCTGGCGGGCGTCGGTCCCGTCCCGGCCGCGCTGTTCGTCGTGGCCGCCGACGAGGGCTGGATGCCTCAATCCGCGGAACACCTGGCGGCGCTGGACGCGTTCGGCGTCGAACACGGCCTCGTGGCGGTCACCAAATCCGACCGCGCCGACCCGACGGGAGCGACGGCGGCGGCGCTGCAGGAGACAGCGGCGACGGCGCTCGGCGAGGTGCCCGCGGTGAGCGTCAGCGGCACGACCGGCGAAGGTCTTGAAGAACTGCGCGCGCAGCTTGCCAAGCTCGCCGGCCGGTTGCCGCCGCCGGACCTGGACGCGGACGTCCGGCTCTGGATCGACCGCGCGTTCACCATCAAAGGCGCGGGCACCGTCGTCACCGGAACGCTCGGCGGCGGCACCCTGCGGGTCGGCGACGAATTGACGCTCGGCGCGAACCGGGTGCGGATCCGCGGCTTGCAGGCGCTCGGCGAACCCCGCGAAAGCGTGTCCGCGGTGGCGCGGGTGGCGGTGAATGTGCGCGGCGTGCCCAGGGATTCCGTCGGCCGGGGCGACGTTCTGCTGACCCCGGGCGCGTGGCGTCCGGCGGCCGAAATCGACGTCCGGTTGCGCGGCGCGCCGTCCGGCGAACTGCACCGGAATCTCGTGCTGCACTTCGGATCCGCGGCGGTGCCGACCCGGGTCCGTCCACTCGGGCCGGACACCGCGCGGCTGCTGCTCGCGACCCCGCTGCCGCTGCGGACCGGCGACCGAGGACTGCTGCGCGACCCGGGGGAGCACCGGATCCCGGCCGGGTTCGACGTGGTCGACGTCCGCCCGCCGGCACTCGCCCGCCGCGGCGCCGCGCGAGCTCGAGGCGAAGAGCTGACCGCCCTGGAGCCAGGCTGGGATTACCTTCGCCGCGAGGGTTTCGTACGCCACGAGGACTTCCGGGCCCTGGGGCTGCCGGAGGTGGGCGAACGGCTCGGCGGCTGGCACGCCGATCCGGGCCGGCTCAGCCAGTCGCGAGCGGAGGTCGCCGAGGTGGTCGCCGCGTGGGCCCGGGAACATCCGCTGGCGGCGGGAATCCCGGTCGAGGCGCTGCGGCAGCGGCTCGGCCTGCCGGACGCGGAACTCGTCCCGGCAGTCCTCGCCGGCGGGCCGGTCCTCAAGGACGGGGTCGTCCGCGAACCGGGCGCCGGGCTGACCGCCGAAGTGCAAAGCGCCGTCGAAGTCCTCGAAGAGCGCTTCGCCGAGCGCCCGTTCCGCGCGCCGGAGGCGGACGAACTGCGGAAACTCGGTCTGGGCAAACGGGAATTGGCCGCCGCCGTCCGGGCAGGCCGGTTGCGGGCGATCGCCGACGGAGTGGTGCTGGCCCCGGACGCGCCGGAGCGCGCGGCGGAGGCGCTGGCCGCGCTCGGCGAGCCGTTCACCGTGTCGCGGGCGCGGCAGGCGCTGGACAGCACCCGCCGGGTGATGATCCCGCTGCTGGAGCACCTCGACGCCGCCGGGCTCACCGAACCGCTCGGCGACGGGACCCGCCGGACATGCTGCGAGCGCCCGGAGAACGGATTACCGTGACAGCGTGGGCATGCGGCAGTGGATCGAAGGCTGGCCGGTGTACCGGCAGCTGGCCGGTCCCGACCGCACCGCGCGCGCCTCGGCGGCGAAATCCGCCGGTTCGGAAAAATGGCACGCCCGCACCGAGGACGCCGACAAGGTAGTCCGTTCCATCTGTCCGTATTGCGCGGTCGGCTGCGGGCAGAAGGTGTACGTCAAGGACGGTGCGGTCACCCAGATCGAGGGCGACCCGGATTCGCCGATCTCCCGCGGCAGGCTGTGCCCGAAGGGCTCGGCCAGCAAACAGCTCGTGACCAGCCCGAGCCGCGTCACCGAAGTGCTCTACCGGCGGCCGTACGGCACCGACTGGGAAAAGCTATCCCTCGACCAGGCGATGGACATGATCGCCGACCGCGTGCTCGCAACGCGCGCCGAAACGTGGCAGGACACCGACGACCAGGGCCGCAGGCTCAACCGCACGCTCGGGTTCGCGAGCCTCGGCGGCGCGACGCTGGACAACGAAGAGAACTACCTGATGAAGAAGCTGTACACCGCGCTCGGCGCGATACAGATCGAAAATCAGGCCCGTATTTGACACTCCGCCACGGTTCCCGGTCTGGGGACCTCCTTCGGTCGTGGAGGCGCCACGACGTTCCAGCAAGACCTCGCCAACGCCGACTGCATCGTCGTCCAGGGCTCGAACATGGCCGAATGCCATCCGGTCGGGTTCCAGTGGGTGATGGAGGCGAAGGCCCGCGGCGCGAAGATCATCCACGTCGACCCGCGGTTCACCCGCACGAGCGCGGTCGCGCACGTCCACGCCTCGGTGCGGGCGGGTTCGGACATCGCGTTCCTCGGCGGGCTGATCAACTACGTCCTGCAGAACGAACTGGACTTCCGCGAGTACGTCGTGGCCTACACGAACGCGGCCGCGATCCTGACCGAGGAGTTCGCCGACACCGAGGACCTCGACGGCCTGTTCTCCGGCTTCGACGCGGAGAAACGCCAGTACGACAACTCGACCTGGGCGTACGAGGACGCCGAGGCGGCCCCGGCGGCCGGCCACCGCGACCCGGGGCAGCCGGGCGGCCACCACGGCGGCGAGAAACACCAGAGCTCCGCGCGCGCCGAGTCCTACGGCAGCGGCGGCGCGGCGATCGAAAACAAGCCGAGGACGGACGAGACGCTGCGGCATCCGCGCTGCGTTTACCAAGTCCTCAAACGGCATTTCTCGCGCTACACGCCCGAGGCGGTCGCCGACATCTGCGGCCTGCCGGTCGAGCAGTTCACCGAAATCGCCGAGGCGATCACCGCGAACTCCGGTCGCGACCGCACCACCGCCTGGGTGTACTCGGTCGGCTGGACGCACCACACGGTCGGCGCGCAGTACATCCGCACCGCCTCGATCCTCCAGACGCTGCTGGGCAACATCGGCCGTCCGGGCGGCGGCATTCTCGCGCTGCGCGGGCACGCCAGCATCCAGGGCTCGACCGACATCCCGACGCTGTTCAACCTGCTGCCCGGCTACATCCCGATGCCGCACGCGCACCAGCACCTCGACCTCGACAGCTTCGTCGAGGCCGACGCCGGCAAGACCGGGTTCTGGGGCAACATGCGCTCGTACACGGTCAGCCTGCTCAAGGCGTACTGGGGCGAGGCCGCCCAGCCGCACAACGACTTCCGCTTCGACTACCTGCCCCGGCTGACCGGCGACCACGGGACGTACGCGACGGTCCAGAAACAGATCGCGGGGGAGTGCAAGGGGTACTTCCTGGTCGGCGAGAACCCGGCGGTCGGCTCGGCGAACGGCAAGTTCCAGCGGCTCGGGCTGGCCAATCTCGACTGGCTGGTGGTCCGCGACCTGCAGCTGATCGAAAGCGCGACGTTCTGGAAGAACGGCCCGGAGATCGAGACCGGCGAGCTGAAATCCGAGGAGATCGGCACCGAGGTCTTCTTCCTGCCCGCCGCCGCGCACACCGAAAAGGACGGCAGCTTCACCAACACCCAGCGGCTGCTGCAATGGCACCACAAAGCGGTCGAACCGCCCGGCGACGCCCGCAGCGACCTGTGGTTCTACTACCACCTGGGCAGGCTGATCCGGGAGCGCGTCGGCAGCGACGAGCGCGACGCCCCGCTGCGCGACCTGGCCTGGAGCTATCCGACCGAGGGCCCGACGGACGACCCGAGCGCGGAGTCCGTGCTCGCGGAGATCAACGGCCACGGCCCGAGCGGTCCGCTCTCGTCCTACACCCAGCTCAAGGACGACGGCTCGACGTCGTGCGGCTGCTGGATCTACTGCGGCGTCCGCGCCGACGGCCACAACCACGCCGCGAACCGGCAGCCCGGCTCCGAACAGGACTGGATCGCGAACGGCTGGGCCTGGGCATGGCCGGCGAACCGGCGGATCCTGTACAACCGCGCCTCGGCGGACCCGGACGGGAATCCGTGGAGCGAACGCAAAAAGCTGATCCGCTGGGACGCGAAGGAGTCCAAGTGGACCGGCCCGGACGTGCCGGACTTCGAGGCCGCCAAGCCACCCGATTACCAGCCGCCGGACGGGGCGAAGGCGCAGGACGCGCTGAGCGGCCGCGACCCGTTCATCATGCAGACCGACGGCAAAGCCTGGCTGTACGTCCCCGCCGGGCTGGCCGACGGTCCGCTGCCCACGCATTACGAGCCGTTCGAAAGCCCGGTCGGCAACGCCCTCTACGGCCAGCAGTCCTCGCCGGTGCGGCAGACGCTGGACAGCCCGGTGAACCAGTACAACCCGGCGCGCAGCGAGGTCTACCCGTACGTGTTCACCACCTACCGGCTCACCGAGCACCACACGGCGGGCGGGATGAGCCGGACGCTGCCGTACCTGTCCGAACTGCAGCCGGAGTTCTTCTGCGAGATCTCGCCCGCGCTGGCCGCCGAACGCGGGCTGGTGCACCTCGGCTGGGCCACTGTCGTGTCGGCGCGGACGGCGATCGAGGCCCGCGTGCTGGTCACCGACCGCGTCAAACCGCTCAAGGTGCGCGGCCGCACCGTCCATCAGGTCGGGCTGCCCTACCACTGGGGCCCGAACGGACTGTCCCGCGGCGACGCGGCCAACGACCTGCTGTCGATCGTGCTGGACCCGAACGTGCACATCCAGGAGGCCAAAGCGGCCACCTGCGACATCCGTCCCGGACGGCGGCCGCGCGGGCCGGCGCTGCTGGAGTTCGTGGCGGAGTACCGGAGGCGAGCCAATGGCTGAGTACGGCGCCCAGCCCCGGATGGGCTTTTTCACCGACACGTCGGTGTGCATCGGGTGCAAGGCGTGCGAGGTCGCGTGCAAGGAGTGGAACGGCGTCCCGGAGGCCGAAAGCGCGCCGGACCTGCTCGGGCTGTCCTACGACAACACCGGCGACCTCGGCTCGAACACCTGGCGGCACGTGGCGTTCATCGAACAGCCCGCGGTCGACCTGGGGATGCCGACGGTCGGAGCGCCGGAGCAGCAGCAGCCGGAAGAAGCAGGCGTGCGCTGGCTGATGTCCAGCGACGTCTGCAAGCACTGCACGCACGCCGCCTGCCTCGACGTCTGCCCGACCGGCGCGCTGTTCCGCACCGAATTCGACACGGTCGTGGTGCAGCAGGACATCTGCAACGGCTGCGGCTACTGCGTTCCGGCTTGCCCGTACGGGGTCATCGAGAAGCGCGAGAGCGACGGCCGTGCGTTCAAGTGCACCCTTTGTTACGACCGGCTCGGCGCGGGGATGGAACCCGCGTGTGCCAAGGCTTGCCCGACCGATTCCATCCAGTTCGGCGAGCTGGACGAACTCCGCGAACGCGCCGCCGCGCGCGTGTCGGCGCTGCACGACGACGGCGTGCCGGAGGCGCGGCTCTACGGGCACGATCCCGGCGACGGGGTCGGCGGCGACGGCGCGTTCTTCCTGCTGCTGGACGAACCCGAGGTCTACGGCTTCCCGCCGGACCCGGTCGTGACGACCCGCGACCTGCCGCGGATGTGGAAGCGCGCCGCGACGACCGCGGCCGGGGTGGCCGCGGCGCTGGTCGTGTCGTTCCTGGGACGGCGCCGATGAGCCCCCGCCGCGAACGGGCGATGGTCGAGCCCGCCGAATTCCGGTCTTATTACGGCAGGCCGATCCTCAAAGAGCCCGCCTGGAAGCAGCCGGACGTCCCGCTGTACCTGTTCCTCGGCGGCGCGGCCGGCGCGTCGGCGTCGCTGGCCGCCCTCGCGGACGCGACCGGACGCCCGGAACTGGCCAAGGCCGGCCGGCTGGCGGCTTCCGGCGGATCGATCGCCAGCGTCGTCGCGCTGATCCACGACCTCGGCAAGCCGGCGCGGTTCCTGAACATGCTGCGCGTGCTCAAGCCGACTTCGCCGTTGTCGGTGGGGTCGTGGATCCTGTCGCCGTTCTCCGGTCTCGCCGCGGGGGCGGCGTTTTCCACGCTGACCGGACGTTTCCCGCGGCTGGGCCGGTTGGCCGGGGCGGGCGCGGGCGTACTGGGCCCGGCGATGTGCACGTACACGGCGGTGCTGCTGGCCGACACGGCGACGCCGTCGTGGCACGAGGCGCACGGCACGCTGCCGGTGCTGTTCGCGGGCAGCGCGCTGACCAGCGGGGCGGGGATCGCGCTGCTCGCGGTGCCGCGGAAGGAAAACGGTCCCGCGGTGCGGGCTGGGCTAGCTGGTGCCGCGGCGGAGCTGGCTGCCGAGCATCACCTGGAGACCGGGCTGGGGCTGGCTTCGGAGCCTTACCGGACCGGGCGGGCCGGACGATTGCTGAAGGCGGCCAAGGCGCTGACCGCGGCGGGAGCGGCTTTGTCGTTGGCAGCAAGGAAGAACCGCGCGGCGGGCGTTGCTGCCGGGGCGGCTTATCTCGCCTCCGGATTGTGCACGCGGTTCGGCGTGTATGCGGCCGGAGTGGAGTCCGCGAAGGACCCGAAGTACGTCGTGGTTCCGCAGCGGGAACGGCTCGCGCAACGCGAAGCGGTCCGTGAAGGGCCCCTTGAGGGAAGCTGATTCCCTCAAGGAGTCCTTCACGGACCGCTGGCTACGCCGTCGGCTCGAGCAGGATTTTCTGCACCCCGTCGAGTTTCTTCTGGAACATCTCGTAGGCGCGCGGCGCGTCGGCCAGCGGAAGCTTGTGCGTCGCGAAGCCTTCGACGCCGAGCGGATCCCCGTCCGCGGTGAGCACCGGCAGCACGTCGTCGATCCACCGGCGGACGTTCGCCTGTCCGGTGTGCAGCCGGATCTGCTTGTCGAACACTTCCATCATCGGGATGGGGTCGGCCATCCCGCCGTACACGCCGGACAGCGAGATCGTGCCGCCGCGCCGGACGCTGTCGATGGCCGCGTACAGCACGCTCAGCCGGTCGATTCCGGCCTTCTCGGTGATCTTCGCGCCGAGCGGCTGCGGCAGCAGCGCGACCAGGTTGTGCGCGAGCTTCCCGATCGGCGCGCCGTGTGCTTCCATGCCGACCGCGTCGATCACCGAATCGGCGCCGCGGCCGCCGGTGAGGTCGCGGATCGCGTCGCCGATCTGCCGGTGGTCGCGCAGGTCCAGCGTCGTCGCGCCGTGTGCGCGGGCCCGCGCCAGCCGTTCCGGCACGAGGTCGACGCCGATCACCTCGCCCGCGCCCTGGTGCTGCGCGACCCTGGCCGCCATCTGGCCGATCGGGCCGAGACCGAAGACCACGACCGAGCCGCCGTCGGGGATGTCCGCGTATTCCACGGCCTGCCACGCCGTCGGGACCACATCGGACAGGTAGACGAACCGTTCGTCCGGCGGGCCGTCGGGCACCTTGATCGGCCCGTACTGCGCCTGCGGGACCCGGAGGTACTCGGCCTGTCCGCCGGGCACCTGGCCGTAGAGCTTCGTGTAGCCGAACAGCGCCGCGCCCTTGTCCTGGTCCTTGACCTGGGTGGTCTCGCACTGCGATTGCAGCCCGCGCTCGCACATCCAGCAGTGTCCGCAGGAAATGTTGAACGGCACCACCACCCGGTCGCCGGGTTTCAGCGAACTCACGCCGCTGCCCACTTCCTCGACGATCCCCATCGGCTCGTGGCCGAGGATGTCGCCCTCGGTCATGAACGGGCCAAGGACCTCGTACAGGTGCAGGTCGGAACCGCAAATGCCGGTCGAGGTCACCCGCACGACCGCGTCGGTCGGCTCCTCGATTTTCGGGTCCGGGACGGCCTCGACTCGCACGTCCCGCTTGCCGTGCCAGGTCACTGCTTTCATGGCGGCCGGATTCCCCTTGCCGGGACGGGCAAACGTCAGAGGCCGCGCAGGTCGGCGACGAACTCGTCGTACGCGGTGTCGCGGTCGGGCGCGCGCAGCACGGCGGACGGGTGCACGGTGGCGACTGCCGAGGCGAACAGGCCGGCGAACTCTTCCGGCGGATCCAGCGGTTCGCCGCGATGCCGGGTGAGCCGGAAACTGCTGCCGTACACCGATTGCGCCGCCGTCGCGCCCAGCAACAGCACGAGACGGGGCTGTACCGCCCGAAGTTCGGCCACCAGCCACGGACGGCACGCGACGACCTCGGAGCGCGCCGGTTTTTCGTGGATCCGGCGTTTGCCGCGGAGCTTGAACTTGAAGTGCTTGACCGCGTTGGTCAGGTAGAGGGAACCGCGGTCGAGGCCCGCGTCGCCGAGCGCCTTGTCGAGCAGGCGCCCGGCCGGGCCGACGAACGGTTCGCCTCGCCGGTCCTCCTGGTCGCCGGGCTGCTCTCCGAGAGCGAAGATGTCCGCACGCTCGGCCCCGGCGCCGAAAACCGTCGCCGTGGCGTCGCGGTAAAGCCCGCAGCCGCGGCAATCGCCAGCGGCTCGGCGGAGCTTGTCGAGGCTGACGGTGTCCGGCGGTTCGGCTCCCGGTTCCTGACGCGCGACCATCGGATCTCTTTACCCGCAAGCAGCCTCGCGCAAACACGACGAGCGCGCCGCCGCCGGGAGAGCTAACGTCGAGGGCCATGACGGACATCACCAGCTTGATCCTCGACGATCACGAGCGGTTCCGGCGGGCGTTCGCCGACCTCGACGACCTCGACGGCCCGGACGAGCTGGCGCGGGCGTGGGAACCGCTCGCGGACCTGCTGGACCTGCATGCCGCGGCCGAGGAGGCGGTCTTCTACCCCGAGCTGATCCAGCGCGGCACGGACGCCGAGGACGAGACGCTCGACGCGGTCGGCGACCACAACGACATCCGCGACGCCGTCGCCGAAGCCCGCAGGCATCCGGCGGGCAGCGCGGCCTGGCACGCGGCGGTCCGGCAGGCCCGCACCGCCAACAGCGAGCACATGGCCGAGGAGGAGGACGACGCGCTCGCCGACTTCCGCAAGCACGCCGATCCGGGCCTGCGCGAGGAACTCGGCCGGAAATTCCTCGAGTTCAAGGCCGAGCACGAGGGCGGGAAGGGCATCGACACCGGGGACGTCGACCCGGAGCGTTACGTCGAGGAGCAGGAGCGGAAAGCCGGGAAAAGCTCGTCGGGCGACGGATCGCTGGGGATCGGCAGCCTGAAGGGAGAATGATGAACCACCTGATGCGCGACCTCGCGCCGATCCCGGCCGAGGGCTGGAAGCAGATCGACGACGAGGCGCGGGAGCGGCTGGGGACGCATCTGGCGGCGCGCAAGATGGTCGACGTCGAAGGCCCGCACGGCTGGACGCACTCGGCCACGCCGCTCGGCCGGACCCGGCGGGTCGATCCGCCTGAAGCCGCCCGGGAGCGCGAAACCCTCGCGCAGCAGCGCCGGGTGTTGCCGCTGGTGGAGGTGCGGGTGCCGTTCACCGTCCAGCGCAAGGAGCTCGAGGACGCCGAGCGCGGCGCCGACGACCTGGAGTTCGACGACCTCGACCAGGCCGCCGCCCAGGTGGGCCTGCTGGAGAACCGCGCGGTGTTCCACGGCTGGCCGGACGCCGGGATCACCGGGATCGCCGAGGCGAGCCCGTACGACCACGGGACCCTCGGCAGCGATCCGGAACGCTATCCGCATATCGTGGCCAACGCGGTGAATACATTGCGGTGCAACGGAATCGAAGGACCGTACGCGCTCGCGATCAACCCCGGCGGCTACACCTCCATTGTGGAGAGCACCGAACACGGCGGTCTTCTCGTGCTCGACCACCTCCGCCGGGCGTTGGGCGGCGGCCGGGTGAAGCGCACGCCGGGGCTGACCGGTGCGGTCGTGCTGAGCCTGTCCGGCGGGGACTTCGTGCTGGAGCTCGGCCAGGACCTCTCGGTCGGCTACCGCCACCACGACGCCGAGACGCTCACGCTGTACCTGGAGGAAAGCTTCAGTTTCCGGGTGACCGAACCGGACGCGGCGCTCGTGCTGGACTGAGCACGCCGGCGCCGGGTGTGGGCACCGCGGCAGCGAGCCGTGAGCGACTCTGAGTCCCCACGCCGGGACCTTGAGCCGCGTCGCCCGGCTGACCGCCGCACAGGACGCCGACCTGGCCGAAACACTCGGTTGATGCTCACCGGACCGTATCTGCGACGCACCCAATGTGGCATTGGGGTTCTCCGGGTTCCCCTCACGGACATCTGCCCGTCAGCGGAGGGGAGAGGGGCAGCGGGCGGAGCTCCGGCTGAGCACGATTCCGCCGCGGCGCGGCCGGGTATCCGGCTCGCATGAGCAGTCGCGGAAAGATCCAAGTCACCACCCGAGTGCGGCTCGACGACGCCGACGACCTCGCCGAGCACTACACGCCCGGCGTCGCCGAGCTGGCCGAGCGCGTCGCCGAGGATCCGTCGGTGCTGGCGCGGGAAACCGTGCGCGGCAACTCCGTCGCGATCGTCTCCGACGGTTCCGCGCTGCTCGGGCTCGGCGACCAGGGCCCGGCCGCCGCGCTGCCGGTGATGGAGGGCAAAGCGGCGTTGCTGAAGCGGTTCGCCGACGTCGACGCCTGGCCGATCTGCCCGGTCAGCCGCGAGCCGGAAGACCTGGTGCGCACCGCGAAGGACCTCGCGACGTCCTTCGGCGCGATCAACCTGGAGGACATCGCCGCGCCTCGGTGCTTCACCGTCGAGCGGCAGCTGCACGACGAGCTGGACGTGCCGGTCTTTCACGACGACCAGCACGGCACCGCGGTAGCCGTGCTGGCCGCTCTGCACAACGCGCTGAAGCTGACCGACCGCACGCCGGCAGCCACGTCGGTGGTGATCTCCGGTGCGGGCGCGGCTGGGTCCGCGATCGCCCGGCTGCTGCTGAAGGCCGACTTCAGCGCGGAGCGGATCGTAGTCTGCGACAGCAAAGGCACTCTGCACGGCGAGCGCGACCTGACCGGCGAGAAGCAGTGGCTGGCGGAGAACACCAACCGCGGCGACGCCGTCCAGGGAAGTATTCAAGACGCCTTGCACGACGCGGACGTCTTCGTCGGCGTGAGCGTCGGCGGTCTGCTCAAGGGCGGCGACCTGGCGCGGATGGCCGACCGGGCGATCGTGTTCGCGCTGGCCAACCCGGATCCGGAGGTCGATCCGGACGCCGCGCACGAGCACGCGGAGATCGTCGCGACCGGACGCAGCGACCTGCCCAACCAGATCAACAACGTCCTCGTCTTCCCGGGGATGTTCCGCGGGCTGCTCGACTCCGGCGCTCCGAGGGTGACCGCACGGATGTTGCTCGCGGCCTCGCACGCGCTGGCCGCGACGGTCGGCGACGACCTCGACCGAGAACACATCGTGCCGAGCGTCTTCGACGAGGGCCTGGTGCCCGCGATCGCCGAAGGCGTCGCCGGCGCCGCCGAAAACGACTGAAGGAGCGGGGAATGCGAAGCGCAGAGTCCGGCCGCAAGTACGAGCTGAGCTTGAAAGCCCGCGTGCCGCGGCTGGCGGGCGAGGGAGTCACACAGGAAGCTCCGGCCGAGCGGACGCTCGAGACCGTTTACTACGACACCAAGGATTTCCGGCTGACCAGAGCCGGGATCGCGCTGCGAAGAAACAGCGGCACCGGGTGGTCCCTGAAATTGCCCAGCCAGGAGCTGCGATTTCCGCTCGGTGACAGCCCGAAGGCGCCCGCTCAAATCGCAACGCTGCTCCGTGCATACACATTGGACCGCAAGCTGCGCCCCGTCGCGCAGCTGCGGACCGACCGGTTCACGCACCGCCTGACCGACGCGTCCGGCCGAACGCTGGCGACGCTCGCGGACGACCACGTCACCGGAGAATTCCTTGGGGGACCGGCGGTGCGGCTGGACCGGTGGCGCGAACTGGACGTCGAGGCGGGACCTGAGCTGCTCGACCGCCTTGACCGCACCTTGCGCAAGCGCGGGGCGGAGAACGCTTGGTGGCCGTCGAAACTGCAGCGGCTGATGGGAGACGCCGCCGAAAACAAGCGGGGCTCGAACGAGGTGCTGCCTGCGTATCTGCGCGCGCAATTCGAGCGATTGCGTCGCGCTGACTTGGGTTTCCGCGTCGGGGAAGACGATTCAGTGCACCAGCTCCGGGTCGCGGCGCGGAAGCTGCGGAGCGCGCTCCAGACGTTCGCGTCTCTGGTGGGCCGGAAGAAAGCCGATGCGGTCACGGCGGAGCTGAAGTGGCTGGGCGCCGAACTCGCCCCCGCGCGGGACGCCGAGGTCAGCCAAGCGCGCCTCGAAGCCTGCCTCGACGAGGTCTCGCCGGAGCTGGTTTTCGGTCCCCTGCGCCAATACCTGACCCGCGACTTCGCCCGCACCTCCCGCACTGAATTGGCCCGCGCGACGGAAGCGTTGTCCAGCAACCGATACGCGGCCCTGTTGCGGTCGATCGCCGCCCTTCTCGACACGATGCGTCCGGCAGGCAAGAAAGCGCTGCGCAAACCCCTGCGCAAGACCGCGCGCAAACTCTGCCGGGCCACTGCGGCGACGGAAGGGCTCAGTGGCGTTGAACTGGAGAAGGCACTGCACAACGTCCGGAAGAAGGCCAAGCGCGCACGTTATGCCGCCGACGCCGTCCGGCCAGCGTTCGGCAAGAAGCTGCGCGCGTGGCGCAAGCACGTGAAGGCGGTGCAGCAGACACTGGGCAAGCATCAGGACAGCGTCGTCGACCGTGCGGCGCTGCGGCATTTCGCGATCGACGGTTTCAGCGAGAACCAGAACACGTTCACCTTCGGTCTTCTCTACGGCCGGGACGAGGCTGCGGCGAAGATGCTCCAGGGCAGGTTCGCCGACGAGTGGCGCACGCTGCGCAAGGGCGCTCGACCGTCCTGGCTGAAGGTCTGAGCCCCCGGAAGTCCACTGTGGACAGCAGAAAAGCCGGCGATGTCTCGGCATCGCCGGCGTCCCCGCGGCAACGAAAGTCCGGGGGCGGGTTATTGCTGCCCCGGCCGGCGGAGGTCTAAACCTCTGCCGGGCCGGGTTTGGCCGCGGCCGGATCGGGGAACCCCGCCGGAAATGGGATCACAACTTGCCGCGACGTGGGTGTCGGCGATCGGGAGCGCGGGCTCGCTGCTGGGGTTCGCCTCGTATGTGTGGATCATGCTGCTCAACCGGAAAGACCAGGCGGAAGTCCGGCAGGAGCAGCAGGCGCAGTCGGTCTCCGCGTGGCTCGACGAGGGCGCCCGGCACGACCGGGACGAGGACTACGTCGTCTGCGCGCACAACAGCGGCGACGCACCGGTGTTCGACTGTTCGCTGGAGGTCAGCCGCCCGGACGAGGAGGAGCCGCACTGTGCGCGGTTCGCGATCATCCCGCCCGGCGCCACTGCCGTCCGGGCACTGCCGTTCGGCGAGGACGCCATGCCGGTGGACGACCTGTACTCCGCGGCCGCCGTGCCCGGCCTGTCCTTCACCGATTCCCGCGGCGGCCACTGGACGCGCGACACCTCGGGCGTGCTCAGCCGCGCCGACCGCCGTTCGGTGCGCGGGCGCTGGCGGCCCGGAAGCTGATCCTTCCGCCGGAAAGGCGCCCGTGATCGCGACGCCGCACGTCCCGCCCGGCAATCCGCACGCCGTCCTCGCCCCGCTGCGGGGCTATCTCGCCGAGGTCGCGCGGGCGCTCGGGGTCGGTCCGGAGTTCTGCGCTCTCGACCCAGGCCCGCCGGTGTCGGCGTACGTCGCTCTCGACGGTCATCTGCCGGGTTGCCCCGGGCGGGATGTCGCGTTGCTGTGGGACGAGGTCCACGGATGGTCGACCGCGGTCGAAACGCATTCCGGTGAAGATCTCATCGTTCTCCGCTATTTCGGCGGCGCCACCGTCGTTCCGCCGCCCGCGCAGCTCCTCCGGTTCGTCACCGCATTGCGCGCGGCGATCACCGCATCGGGCAGCTCGCGCCGCCCGTCCTGCGTTCCGTCGGCAGTTCCGCCGAACTCGACACTCTGCTGCGTCTGCGCGATGTGACTTGAGCCCCCATTCGGGTGGCCGGCCGATTGATCCTGTCCTCGGGCGGGTACCACCCGGCCATGACACTCCGGCTGCCTGTCGCCCCGGCCAGCACGCGGATCCGCCGCGCGCTCGCCTTGCGACGCCGGGCACTGTCCACTAAGGATGATTAGCGTCGGCAACGCGATGCGCTCCATGGCACTACACGAGTCACGTTCCCTTCGGCTGTCAGGAGGATTTACATGACCGCGGCGACCATGACCCGCACCCGGCGCGACGACTACCGCCACTGCGCGGTGCTGTTCGAGGAGATCAGCCACCTCGCCGAGGACACCGACGAGCACTCGCGGCTGCGCCGCCGCCTCATCGAGGAGCACCTTCCGCTGGCCGAGCACATCGCGCGCCGCTTCGCCCGGCGCGGCCAGCCGTCCGAGGACCTCTTGCAGGTGGCGCGGATCGGCCTCATCAACGCCGTCGACCGCTACGATCCGGCGCGGCAGACGGATTTCGTCGCCTTCGCAGTCCCGACCGTGATGGGCGAGGTCCGCCGCTACTTCCGCGACCACACCTGGTCGGTCCGCGTCCCGCGGCGGCTCAAGGAACTCCACGTGACGATCGGCCAGGCCGCCACCGACCTGGGCCAGCGCATCGGCCGCGCGCCCACCGCGCGCGAACTCGCCGACCATCTCGACCTCGACCTGGACGAGGTGACCGAAGCCCTGCACGCCGGGAACGCCTACCAGGCCGCGTCCATCGACTACCCGGCCCACGACGAGACCGGCTCGCTCGCGCTGGCCGACACCCTCGGCGACGAGGACCCGGAAATCGAGAAGCTCGAGGACCGGGAGACGCTCAAGCCGCTGCTGCGGAGCCTGCCGGAGCGGGAGCGCGCGATCGTCGTCATGCGGTTCTTCTCGAACATGACGCAGAGCCAGATCGCCGGTCGGGTCGGGCTGTCGCAGATGCAGGTTTCGCGGCTGCTGGCCCGGACGCTGAGCACCTTGCGGGAGCAGCTCACCGAGGCTGCCACTGCGACTCGCTGACGTATTCCGTAAGTGTGCATCCGGTAAGGCTGCGAAAATCGCGGTTCAGGTGGGATTGATCGGCATATCCGCAGTTGAGTGCCAATTCGGCCCAGGACCGCGCCGCCGGGAGCCGGGACACCGCGCGGTGCAGGCGGGCGATCCGGCCGACGGTCCGGGGCGAGAGGCCGATCTGTTCGCGGAAGCGGACCGTCAGATGCTGCCGTGACCAGCCGATCTCGGCGGCCACCGCGTCGACCCGGACTGGCGCGGACGCAAGCCGGTGCCACGCGGCGTGCACCGGGCGGGCCAAGGCGGGGCCGGACCGGACGCGGGGGAGCAGGAAGCCGTCGAGCAGGGCGAAGCGCGCGGTCCAGTCGGGTGCGGACGCGAGTTGCTCGGCGAGCAGGACGGCGTCGCGGCCGAGGAGATCGGTGGCGGACACGGTCGCGTTCGCCAGCAGGCGCAGCGGCACTCCGAACAACGCGTGCGCGGCGGGCGGAGTCAGCGCGACCGTGATCCCTTTCGCGGGTCCGGCTTGCGAGACGAGCAGGGGCCGGTCTCGCAAGCCCAAGACCGGCGACAACGGCAGCGTCCGAGCAGGCGCCGCGAAGTCCAGGATCATGGTGATCGCGCCCAAAGGCGTTACTCGCCAAGGCAGTTCGGCGGACGGCGGGAAGTCGTGGCCCGCGTAGTCCAGGACGCCGGGGACCCGGGGACTTCCGAAGACATGCAGTCCTCGGGAGGCCGTGATGTCCCGGCGCGGGACGACGAGCGACCACTCTGCCATGCCGCCATCTTACTTTCGTCCAAGACCGGCCGGACGTTCGCGAAATAGCGTCCCTGGCCATGAAGAAGATCGGCCGGTTCAAGAATCCCGAGGCGCAGCAACGCTATTTCACGGTCTACGAGAAGGCGTTGCGGGAATGCCCTCAGCCCGATGAGGTCCTCGACGTCGCGTGCCGCCACGGGACCACTCGCGTCTACCGCTTCGGCGCCGGTGCGCGCCCCCTCGTGCTCCTGCCGGGCCTGATGGCGACCGCCGTGTGTTACGCGCCGCTCATCCCGGGGCTGGACGGCCCGGTCTACGCCCTCGACACCCTCGGCGAGGCCGGTCGCAGCGTGCAGACCAGGCCGTTCGCCGGCATCCGCGACCGCGCCCTCGGTCTCGACGACGTCCTGGCCGGGCTCGGACTGGACGAGGTCCGCCTCGTCGGCGGCTCGACCGGTGGTTGGCACGCGGTCAACCAGGCGATTCACGCCCCGGATCGGCTCGCCGGGATCTGCCTGCTCGACCCGACGACGGTCAGCGCCAAGTTCTCCGCCGCCACGCAACGACGCGCTCTCGCGGCGTTGGTGCTGAACCGCGACCGCGATTGGCGGCGCTTCGTTGCCTGGTCCGCAGGAAAGGACGTGTTCGACCAGCCCGCCGCGCAGGTGGTCGTCGCCGGGATCCGTGCCTACCGGGCGCGGATCCCGCTCCAAGACTGTCCGCCTGACGACGCCCTCCGCGGGATTCGGACGCCGGTGCTGGCGTTGTTCGGCGGGCGCAGCGTCGTCCACGATCCCGTGGCGGCAGCCGCGAATCTCCGGCGGTTGGTTCCGCAGGCGGAGGTGGAGGTTCTGGCGGAGGCGGGGCATTACCTCTACCTCCGGCCGCAAGATCGGGAGCGGGTTATCGAGGCGATCGGGTCGTGAGCGGCGTTGCCGGCCAGAACCGGCAACGCCGCTCACGACCCCCGCCGCTCAGGTGAGCCGGGGTACCTCCTTGGCCGGCGCGGAAACCCGCTCGTCGTCCTCGAACAGGTCGCTCTGCCGGATCGCCAGCGTGCAGACCACGCTCACCACGGTCGTCGCCGCGAGGTAGACCAGGATGCCGGTCGTCCCGGTCTTCCCGGCGAGATACGCCAGGATCAGCGGGGTAAGCCCCGAAGCCACGACGCCGGAAAGCTGGTAGACGACCGAAATCCCGGTGCATCGCCGCGAAATCGGGAACAGCTCGGCGTAGAACGCCGCCTGCGGGCCGTACATCACCGGGTAGCTGATGCCCAGCACCGCGATCAGCGAGAGCGTGATCAGCACCGGATTGCCGCTGTGCAGGGCCGCCAGCGCCGGGATCGCCAGCACCAGGGTCGTCACGGCTCCGGTCGTGAAGGTCCGCCGCCTGCCCAGCCGGTCGGACACTCTGCCGAACACCGGGATGAACACCACCATCACCGCGGCCGCGATCATCACGCCGACCAGCAGCGGCTGCCGGTCCAGCTTGAGCGTCCCGCTGCCGTAGGAGATCACGAAGACCGCCCACGCGTTGAACGCCACGCCCTCGGTGAACCGGCTGCCCATGCCGAGCAGCAGATGCCGCCGGGAGAGCCGGTCGCGGACCAGTTCGACGGCGGGCACGGTCGCGGTGCCCTCCTCGGCCGCCATGGTGCGGAAGGCCGGGGTTTCCATCACCTTGACCCGGATCAGCAGGCCCGCCACCACCAGCACGGCGGACAGCAGGAAGCCGATCCGCCAGCCCCACAACAGGAACGCCTCGTCGCTGGTGACCGCGTTCAGCAGCGCCAGCACGCCGGTGCCCAGGGTGAGCCCGATGGCCAGCCCGATCTGCGGGAAACTGCCGTAGAGACCGCGTTTCCCGGCCGGGGCGTACTCGGTGGCCATCAGCACCGCGCCGCCCCATTCGCCGCCGACGGCGACGCCTTGGGCCAGCCGGAGGACGACCAGGATGATCGGGGCGGCCGGGCCGATCATCCGGTAGTCGGGCAGCAGCCCGATGAGACAGGTCGCGGTGCCCATGATGAGCATGGTCGCCACGAGGATCTTCTTGCGCCCCACCCGGTCGCCGAGGTGGCCGAAGACGAACCCGCCGATCGGGCGGGCGAGGAAGCCGAGCGCGAAGGTCGCGAAGGCCAGCACGGTGCCGACCAGGGGATCGGAGCCGGGGAAATACAGTTTGTTGAAGACGAGGCCTGCGGCGGTGCCGTAGAGGAAGAAGTCGTACCACTCGACGGTCGTGCCGAACACGCTGGACGCGACGACCAGGCGGACGTCGGTGCTCTTCTCCGGAGTTGTCGCCATTGATAACTCCCGGTGGTCAGAGCGAGCGGCGGAAGATGTCTTCGAGCGCGGTCCGGGTGACCGGACGGGGCACGACAGCCAGCTGGCGGGTCTGCTTGAGGGTGCCGTCGACGAGGGTGTCGATGTCCTCGTCGCCGTACCCGAACGCGTGCAGCCCCTTCGGCATCTGGATGTCGGCCATCAGCTCCGTGAGCACGTGGGGGAGCGCGTCGGCGCCGTCGGCGGCGGTGAAGGTCTGGCCGCCGGACAGCAGGTGCGCGGCGTGCAGATGCCGTTCGGGCGCCGCGGGATAGGTCCAGCGGAACACCTCGGCGGCGGTCGCGGACACGGCCTGGCCGTGCGGGACCATCGGCATCTCCGGGTAGCCCTCGGCGCGGTACTGCTTCACCGCACCGGCGATCGGGTACGCGTTCGCGTGCGGCAGGTGCGTGCCGGCGTTGCCGAAACCGGTCCCGGCGTAGGTCGACGCGAGCGCCATCTGGGTGCGCGCGGTCAGGTCGCGTCCATTGAGGACAGCGGCGCGCAAATGCTTGCCCACCAACGTCAGCGCCATCTCGCACCAGACGTCGCTGATCGGGTTGGAGCCGCAGAACGCCGGCCGCTTCATCGGGTCTTCCGGCGCGGGCTTCGCGTCGAACGCGACGCTGGTGTAGCTCTCCAGCGCGTGCGACAGGACGTCCATGCCGCTGGCCGCGGTCACCGCCGACGGGAGGCTGATCGTCGTGCGCGGGTCGACGACCGCCAGCGACGGGCGCAGCGACGGGTGGCTCACTCCGGCCTTGAGGTGGAGGCCGAGCAGGTCGACGACGCAGATCGTGGTCGATTCGGACCCGGTTCCCGCGGTGGTCGGCACGGCGATCAGCGGCTTCAGCGGCAGCCACGGGGCCTTGCCCGCGCCGATCGGCGGAGTCACGAAGTCGAGCAGTTCGCCGGGGTGGGTGGTCAGCAGGTTGACCGCCTTGGCGGTGTCGATCGCCGAACCGCCGCCGATCGCGACGAAGCAGTCCCATTCCTGCTGGCGGGCGTAGGCGACGGCCTCGTCGATGCTCGCGTCGGTCGGTTCGACGCCGACGCCGTCGAAGATCTCGCTCTTCACCCCGGCCGCGCGGATCGAGTCGAGCGCCCGGTCCGGGATGCCGGTGCCGCGGACGCCGGGGTCGGTGAGGATCAGGCACGACTTGGCCTGCCGCGCGGCCACCTCCGCGCCCAGTTCGTCGAGCGCGCCGGCGCCGAACTTCAACGGGGGCGCCGCCCAGGTGAAGACGCTTTCGTTGCGGGGCATGTCGGTCAAGGAGACCACTCCTCACGTCGATGTTGACAACATGTGGAAGCTATATCCACTATGTGGTGAGCCTTCACGGTAGCCCGGCGACCGCGGCGCTGTGAACCCCCGATTTCCCAGGAGACGCCCATGCCGGCCCGAGCCCGTTCGCATTCGGCACTGCAGGAAGCACTCGCGCGGGCGGTGTCCGGCGAAGTCGCCGGCGACCCGGCCACGCTCGCCACCCACTCCACCGACGCGTCGAACTACCGGCACGTCCCGCTGCTCGTGGTGCGGCCGCGCAGCGCGGACGACGTGGTGGCGGCGCTGAAGGTGTGCGCGGACCACGGCGCGCCCGTCCTCCCGCGCGGCGCGGCGACCAGCATCGGCGGGCAGGCCGCGAACCGCGCGGTCATCCTGGACTTCACCCGGCATCTCAACCGCGTGCTGGACATCGACCCCGCCGCCCGCACCGCGCGCGTCGAACCCGGCCTCGTGCTGGACCGGCTGCGCGAACGGGCCGCCGAGCACGGGCTCACCTTCGGCCCGGACCCCTCGACGCACAGCCGCTGCACGATCGGCGGCATGATCGGCAACAACGCCTGCGGTTCGCATTCCGTGGCGTGGGGCAAGACGGTCGACAACGTCCGCGCGCTGGAAATCGCCCTGCTCGACGGAACCCGGCTCGAGGTCGGCCCGACTTCACCGGCTGAGCTGGAGGAGTTCTGCGCCCGCGAGGATTCCGTCGGCGAGCTGTACCGCCGCCTGCGGGACCTGCGCGACGAATACCTGGCCGACATCCGCCTCGGCTACCCGAAACTGCCGCGGCGGGTTTCCGGATACAACCTCGAATACCTGTTGCCGGAGAACGGTTTCGACGTCGCCAAGGCCCTGGTCGGCTCCGAGGGGACCTGCGCGACCATGCTGAGCGCGGTCGTCAGCCTGGCCCCGATCCCGGCTATGCGCGCCCTCGCCGTGCTGGGTTTCGAGAACAGCATCGCCGCCGCCGACGCGGTTCCCGCCCTGCTCGACCTCCCGGTGCTGACCATGGAAGGCATCGAGGCCGGTTTGGTCGCCGCTCTCGACGCCCGGAAACCCGGCGACCGCAGCACGCTGCCGGACGGAACGGCGTGGCTGTACCTGGAAACCGGCGGCGACAACGCGGCCGAGGCTTTCGCCGTCGCCCAACGAGTCGCTGCCCGCGCCCCGCAGGTCGGCGCCACTTCGCTCGTCGTGCAAGATCCCGTCGCCCAGCGGAAACTCTGGCGGATCCGGGAAGAAGGCGCGGGCCTCGCGACTCGGCTGGCCGACGGCTCCGAGGCGTGGTCCGGCTGGGAAGACTCCGCGGTCCCGCCGGACCGGCTCGGCGCGTACCTGCGCGAATTCGACCTGCTGCTGGACAAGCACGGCCGGAAAGGCGTGGTCTACGGCCACTTCGGCGACGGCTGTCTCCACGTGCGGATCGACTTCCCGATGGCCGCGCCGGAAGCGAAGGAAGCGTATCGATCGTTCATGGTCGAGGCCGCGGAACTCGTCGTGTCCCACGGCGGCTCGCTGTCCGGCGAACACGGCGACGGCCAAGCGCGAGCCGAACTCCTGCCGCTGATGTTCCCGCCGAGGCTCATGCAGGCCTTCGCCGATTTCAAAGCCGCCTTCGACCCGTCGAACGGCATGAACCCCGGCCGGGTCGTCGATCCCGCGCCGCTGGACGCCGACCTGCGCACGGTCATCGCCCCGCCGATCCTGCCGACCCGGGCCCGGCTCGCCCTGCACGCCGACGACGGCGACCTGGCCGCGGCGTCCCGGCGATGCGTGGGCGTGGGCAAGTGCGTGTCCGCGTCCGGCGGGATGATGTGCCCGAGCTACCGCGCGACCGGCAAGGAGGAACACTCGACCCGCGGCCGGGCTCGCCTGCTGTTCGAAATGCTGGCCGGCGACGTCATCGAGGACGGCTGGCGTTCGCCCGAAGTCCGCGACGCGCTGGATCTGTGCCTCGGCTGCAAGGCGTGCAAATCGGACTGCCCGGTCGGCGTCGACATGGCCTCCTACCGGACCGAATTCCTCAGCCGCCATTACGAGCGGCGGATGCGCCCGATGTCGCACTACACGATGGGCGCGCTGCCGCGCTGGCTCCGGCTGGGCGCGCCCTTCGCCCGCGCGATCAACGCCGCGGCCGGCGGTCCGCTCCGGCCGGTCCTGAACCGCCTGGGCGGGATCGCCGCCGAACGCGAATTGCCGCGGCTCGCGTCGCCGACGTTCGCTTCGTGGTTCCGCCGCCGGGAGCGGGCGAGTTCCTCGTCGAAGGTCGTGCTGTGGCCGGACACCTTCACGAACTTCTTCGACCCCCAGGTCGGCCGGGACGCGGTCGCGGTGCTGGAAGCCCTTGGCCACGAGGTGGTCATCCCCGAGCGGACTGTCTGTTGTGGACTGACCTGGCACAGCACCGGCCAGCTAGGCGCGGCGCGCCGGGTGCTGCGCCGGTCTTTGGACGCGCTGGACCCGTGGCTGCGGCAGGGAATTCCGGTGATCGGGCTGGAGCCGAGTTGTACCGCGACCCTGCGGGAGGACGGGTCGGAGCTGCTGCCGGAGGATTCGCGGACTGCATTGCTGAAGCGCAATGTCCGGACGTTCGCGGAGCATGTCGGGGAGAGCGAGCTTCCCGCGTTGACGAAGTCCGCGGCTCCGGTGCTCACTCAGGTGCATTGTCACCAGCACGCGGACCTCGGCTACGACGCCGACTCGCAGCTGCTCGGGCGGTTGTCTGAGCATTCGCAGGTGTTGCGCGAGGGCTGCTGCGGTCTGGCGGGGAATTTCGGCTTCCAGCGGGGGCACTACGACGTTTCCGTCGCTGTCGCGGAGCACCAGCTGATGCCCGCCCTGCGCGCGGCGCCGGAGGGGACGGTGGTGCACGCGGACGGATTCAGCTGCCGGACGCAGATTCGGCAGCTGTCCGAGCACCAGCCCGCGCACCTCGCTTCGCTCACCGCTCGCGCCATGGGAGTCAGTGGCGGCTGAGGTGTGGTCCGGCTTGACGTCAGTAGCGAGTGAGCCGGTCCGGCGGAAGGAACGGGGCGATCTCCTTGGCGGCATCGATCGCGAGCGCACCCAGCTCGGCAACCCGATCCTCGGGCAGTCGCACGGTCGGCACCTGAATCACCACCGCCGCCCGGGCCAGCCCCCGGTCGTCCAGCACGCCCGCGCCGACGCACCGCACACCGGCGACGTTTTCCTCGTTGTCGATGCTGTACCCGCGATCGCGCGTCTCGGCCAGCTCCACCGCGAGGGCGTCGCGGGTCGCGAGGGTGTGCGGCGTCAGCGCGGGCAACTGCTCCGGCAGACTCGCGAGATAGGACTCCGCATCAAGGGAATTGGCGAGCATCGCCTTGCCGGAAGCCGTGGCGTACAACGGGAAACGCGCGCCAGGATGCTGCTCGAACCGCAACGGGAGCGTCGACTGCGCGCGCAGCAGGACGACCGACTCGTTGCCCTCGCGGATCGTGATGTTGACCGATTCCCCGGTGTCCGCGTTGATCCGCTGGATGACCGGCAGCGCGAGCTGAAGGCCGTGCACGCGCTGGGCGGCCTGGCCGAGCAGGATCGAGCCGGGGCCCAGGTGGTAGCTGTCGGTGCGGGGGTTGTGCGCGACGAGCCCGTCGGCGCTCAGCGCGCGCACCACCCGGTGCGTTGTGCCCGGCGTGAGGTCCAGTTTGCGGGCGATCGCGGACAGCGTGAGCTCCCCGTCCTCGTCCATGAGCAGCCGCAGGATGCCGAGCGCCCGGCGGATGGCCTGGGTTCCGGCTGGTGGCTGTGCTCCGGTCTGGTTCACCTGGGTTCCGTGTTCTCGCGCTGTCGGTTGAGGCCAGGTTAACGCGTGCCGGGCCCGCGGCGGTGCGGTGCACCCCGATCCGGGGGAGCGGCCGCCTCTCGGCAAGCGGCCCTTCTCCCGCCCCGGCCGGTATCATCGGGATTCGTACGGTCCGCTAACGATGGGCAGGGGAAACGATGTCAGGTCCGCTGGTGCCGGGCGGGATCGGCGAGCACACGAGCTGTCTCCTGGTCAAGCTCGGCCAGGTCGTGTTCCGGCTCGCCGAGGACCGGCTGCACGAGCTGGGCCTGCGGGTGCGGCACTACAGCGTCCTCCAGGCGCTGGCCGACAACGGCCCGATGTCGCAGCTGTCGCTGGGCGCCTACCTGCGGATCGACCCGGCGACCATGGTCAGCAGCCTGGACGACCTTGAGACCCTCGGGCTCGCCGCGCGCGCCCGCGACCCCGAAGACCGGCGGCGTTACGTCGTCGACCTCAGCGACGCGGGGCGGAAAACGCTGCGCAAGGCGAACGAACTGCTGGCCGATCTCGACCGGCACGTGCTCAGCGACCTTCCGCAGCGCTCCCACGAGTCCCTGCACAAACTGCTGGCCAAGATGAACGAGGGCGCCACCCTGCCCGGAGAGTTCGACCGGATGCGGGATCAGGCCGGGTCGACGAAAATGTCCAGCGCCAGTTCGCCTTCGCCGCGCTGATAACCGGAGAGGTCCGTCACGCCTTCGGCGGCGAGCACCTCGTCGTCGATGAAGAGGTTCCCGGTGCATTCGCGGGAGGGCCGGGTGAGGATCGCGTGCGCGGCGTCGGCGATGATCTCCGGGGTGCGCGCCTGGCTCGCGCCGCCGATGATGTTGCGCACTGCCGCGGTGTCGATGAGGGTGCGCGGCCACAGCGAATTCGCGGCGATTCCGTCCGCTTTCAGTTCCTCCGCGAGACCCACGGTGCACAGGCTCATGCCGTATTTGGAGAGCGTGTAGCCCAGGTGCGCGCCGATCCACGCGGGGGAGAGGTTCAGCGGCGGCGACAGCGTCAGGATGTGCGGATTCGCTGCCTTGCGCAGCTGCGGGATCGCCGCCTTGCTGAGCAGGAACGTGCCTCGGGTGTTGATGGTCTGCATGAGGTCGTAGCGCTTCATCGACAGCTCTTCGGTGCCGGACCGGTCGAGCGCGCTGGCGTTGTTCACGACGATGTCGATGCCGCCGAACCGCGCCGCCGCCGCTTCGGCCGCGGCGAGCACGTCGTCTTCGGACCGCACGTCGCCGACGATCGGCAGTGCCTGGCCGCCGGCGGTCTCGATCTCCTTCGCGGCGGTGTAGACGGTGCCTTCCAGCTTCGGATGCGGTTCCGCGGTCTTCGCCAGCAGGACGACGTTCGCCCCGTCCCGCGCCGCGCGGGTCGCGATGGCCAGGCCGATGCCGCGGCTGCCGCCGGACATCAGGACGGTCTTTCCGGCGAGAGTCATGGCCGGGTCCTTTCGGGTGGGCGAACGTGGTCAGCCTGCCGCCAGGAGGGCGGTCATGAGCGCAACATACCATTAGTAGTGCGTATGATTTAAGAGGCAAATCCTCACGTCGGACGGTCGAGTGCGCCGAAGACCGCCGCCTGGCCGCGTCGGGGGAGCAGGAGTTCCTCGACTGCCGCAGACCTACTGGGAGGCCCGCCGCAACAGCCGGATCACTGCCTTCTCGATCCGCTCCCGCAGTTGCTCCTCCGCGAGCCCGTCAGCGTCGGCTTTGCGCACCGAGCGGTGGATCGTGCCGCGCCGCTCGAATTCCCGCAGCACCCGCGGGTCGACGTACGAACGCCGGGCGACGGCGGGCGTGTTGCCCAGTTCCTCCGCGACCTCCTTCATCGCGGCGGTCTCGGCCCTCGCCAGGCCGCGCTGGGACGTCGGCGCCTCCCGTGCGGCGAGGGAGACCGCGGCGAGCACCGTCGCGTGCCAGGTGCGCAGGTCCTTGACCGTGAATTCCTCGCCGGCCAGTTCCTTGAACCGCTCGTTGACGTCGCTGGCGCGCAGTTCGCGCCAGCCGTCGTCGGCGCGGTAGACGAACAGGCGCGAGGTGCCGGTGCGGCAGCGGCGGAGCGACTTGAGGACGGCGGCGAGTTCGCCGTCGCGCATGCTCAGCGACCGGACGAGGCCGCTTTTGGCGGGGTAGCAGAAGGTCAGCTCGTCGCCGCTGATTTTCACGTGTTCGCGCAGCAGCGTGGTCGCGCCGTGGGAGCCGTTGGCTTCCGCGTACTCCTCGCCGCCGCTGCGGAAGACGCCTCGGTCGATCATCCGCAACGCGGCGGCGGAGACCCGGCGGCGGTCGAGGCGGCGCCGGCGCAGATCCTCCCGGATGGCGGCGCGGACGTTCGGCAGCTCCCCGGCCAGTGCGAGCACCCGGTCGTGTTTCTCCTCGTCGCGCGCTCGCCGCCACTCGGGGTGGTACAGGTACTGGCGGCGGCCCGCGTCGTCGGTCCCGACGGCCTGGATGTGCCCGGTCGGATGCGGGCAGATCCACACCCGGCGCCACGCGGGCGGGATCACCAGCTCGCGGATGCGCTCGAGGACCTCGGCGTCGGTCACCGGGGAGCCGTCCGGCGCGAGGTACCGGAAGCCGCGGCCCCGGCGCTGCCGCTTGATGCCTGGCGAGGACAGCTCGCTCCGCCGCAATCGCATGCTCGCGGTTGCCCGCGGCGGCGGGCTTCAAACCGGATTCCGGACGCCGGTTGGCCGCCCCGCCACCGGATGCGGCAGGCGTCGAGCCGGGGCCGGGACGTGCGCGGAGGTTTGCCCGATCCCGCACCGGTTACCCGGCTAACTCCGCGCCGGACCCGGTGCGGGCGATTCAGGGAGGGCTCCGGTCATGACTACTGCCGTTGCGCGGCGCACGCCGCGCCAGCTCGTCGCCGCCGGTGTGGGCGCGGTGTTCCTGCTCGTCGGCATCCTCGGCTTCATCCCGGGCGTCACCACGCATTACGACCAGCTCACGGGTGCCGGGCACCATTCCGGCGCGCTGCTGCTCGGGCTGTTCAGCGTGTCGATCCTGCACAACGTCGTGCACCTGGCCTTCGGCGTCGCGGGGCTCGCGCTCGCCCGCACGCCGGCCGGGGCGAAGAACTTCCTCGTCGCCGGCGGGGTGATCTACCTGGCGCTGTGGGTGTACGGCCTGATCGTCGACCACGGCAGCTCGGCCGACTTCATCCCGGTCAACACCGCCGACAACTGGCTGCACCTCGGCCTGGCCGTCGTGATGATCGTGCTCGGCGTCCTCCCGATGGGCACTCGGAGGAGCTTCTGATGACCACCACCGCAGACCAGTCCCTGTGGCTCGCGACCGCGTCGGCGACCAGCCGGTCGTCCCTGCGCGGCCGGGAACGGGCGGAAGTCGCCGTCGTCGGCGGTGGCGTCGCCGGGATGACCACTGCACTGCTGCTCGCGCGCCGGGGCGTGAATGTGGCCGTCGTCGAATCGGGGCGCGTCGCGGAGGGAGCCAGCGGCAATAACACGGCGAAGGTCACCGCGTTGCAGTCCACTGTGTACTCGACGCTCCTTCGCGAGCACGACGCGGCCACCGCGACGGCCTACGCCGAGGCGGCGCTGGCCGGGGTCGAATTGGTGGCGGAGCTGGCCGAACCCATCAAGTGCGGGCTCCGCAGGCTGCCCGCCGCCACGTTCGCGCTGGACGCCGACGAGGCGGACACCGTGCGAGCCGAGTACGAGGCCGCGACCCAGGCCGGTCTGCCGGTCGAGTGGACGGACACGCTCGACCTGCCGGTCCCGGTGCACGGCGCGGTGCGGCTGCCCGAGCAACTCGCGCTCCATCCGGCCGACTACGTGCGCGGGCTCGCCGACGCCGTCGAGGCCGAGGGCGGCCGGGTATTCGAGGAAAGCCGGGTGCGGCAGGTCAGCGCGGCGCCGCCGTACCGCGTCAGGACCGAGGACGGCGCGCTCGACGCCGAAAACGTGGTCATCGCGACGCATTACCCGATCCTCGACCGCGGGCTGTTCTTCCCCCGGCTGGAGGTGCAACGGTCGTATTGCGTTGCCGCGACACTGAAATCCGGCAAGCCGCCGGGGGAGCTGGCGATCAGCGCCGGGAGTCCGCTGTGGTCGTTCGCCTCCTGCGAGGACCGGCTGATCCTCGGCGGCCAAGGCCATCCGGCGGGCGACCCGGTCGACTTCGCGCGGTACACCGAACTGGGCGAGTTCGCGGCGCGCCACTTCGACGTCGACGAGGTCACGCACCGGTGGTCGGCGCAGGATCCGAAGGCCTACGACAGCATCCCGATCGCCGGGCCGTACTTCCCGGGCGCACGGAAGCTGTGGGTCGAGACCGGGTTCGCGAAATGGGGCTTGGCGATGGGGACCGCGGCGGCGGCCGCGGTAGCCGACGGGATCACCGGATCGGCCAATCCGCGTCGGGACCTCTTTTCTCCGCAACGGGTTTCGCTGAAGTCGGCATCGAAACTGGTGCAGCAGAACGCGAAGGTGGCGAAGGACTTCGTCGGCGACCGGCTCGCCCAAGCCGACGCGACGAGCACCGACGACATCGCCGTGGACCAGGCGAAAGTGCTGGCGGACGGACATGGTCGCAAAGGCGTTTACCGAGACCGAGAAGGCACCCTGCACGCGGTGTCCATGCGGTGCACGCATCTCGGCTGCTTCGTGCGGTTCAACGCCGCCGAGCGCAGCTGGGATTGCCCGTGCCACGGTTCGCGATTCGACGTCGACGGCACTGTGCTCGAAGGGCCCGCCACCGCGCCGTTGCCCCGCCGGACTCCCTGAAATCGCCGTGTGTAGGCCGGTCGATCGCGGGCACTCCAGCCGGACTTGCCGGGTATGGCGCCCGGCTCGGATCCCGGGAGAGGACGCTGATGTTCCGACACACCAAGCTGCTGCAGTTCGAGGCGAAGCCCGAGAAGCCGGACCCGGTGTACGCGCACAGGCTCCAGGAGCTGATCGGGGGCGCGTTCGGCGAGATGACGGTGACCATGCAGTACCTGTTCCAGGGCTGGAACTGCCGCATCGAGGGCAAGTACAAGGACTTGATCATGGACACCGCGACCGAGGAGATCGGGCACGTCGAAATGCTCGCCACGATGGTCGCGCGGCTGCTGGAGGGCGCGCCGGCCACCGCGACCGCGGAAGCGGTGAAGGATCCGGTGATGGCGGCGGTGATCGGCGGGATGGACCCGCAGCAGGCGATCGTGGCCGGTGGCGGCGCGCTGCCCGCCGATTCGAACGGCACCCCGTGGAACGGCAAGTACATCGTCGCCTCCGGCAATCTCCTCGCCGACTTCCGCGCCAACGCCGCGGCCGAGGCGCAGGGCAGGCTGCAGACCGCGCGGCTGTACCGGATGACCGACGACCCCGGCGTGAAGGCGATGCTGCAGTTCAATCTCGCTCGCGACACCGTGCACCAGAAGCAATGGCTGGCCGCGATCGAGGAACTCAAGGCCGACGGCCTGGAAAGTGACATCGCGCCGACCGCGTTGTTCGACGAGGAAAACCAGGACCACAACAACACGGTGTGGCACCTGTCGGACGGCCCGGACGGGGCGAAGGCGGGCTGGAGCTTCGGCGGGGAAGGCATCGAGTACCTCGCCGATCCCCAGCCGCTCGGTGGCCCCGGTACGGCGCCGAAGCCGGATCCTGCGCTGTACGGGACGTACTCGCCGACGCAGAACGCGATGGGTTCGCTGAAGGGGAAGGCGAAAGAGGTGAAGAACAAGGCTAAGTGACGGTGTTCGGGACCCCGGGGCCGGCTGTGCCTCGGGGTCCGGCGCGTCAGACGCCGTATCCGCCGTCGACGTCGAGTTTCTGGCCGCTGATGAACCCGGCGCGGTCCGAGGCGAGGAAGCACACGGCTTCCGCGATGTCCTGTGCGTTGCCGAAGGTGCGCAACGGGATGGCGCGGAGGGCGGCGTCGAGGGCGCGGTCGTCGAGGTCGCCGTTGGCCACCAGGTCCGCTGCCATGCCGTCTGTCAGCATTCCGGGGCCGACGCAGTTGACCCGGACGCCGAAGCGGCCTTCCTCGGCCGCGAGCGCTCGTGCGGTCGCTTCCACCGCACCTTTGGGCCCGGCGGAAAGCCCGTCGCGGACAGGGTAGCGCCGGGTCGCTGCGGTGGTGACCGCGACGATCGAGCCTTTGCTGGCGCGCAGGGCGGGCAGCGCCGGGCGGACGAGGTTGAAGAACGCGGCGGCCTCCGCGGCGAGATGCCTGCCGAAGTCTGCGGGGTCCACTGTGGACAGATGCTGTTGCGGGACCAGCGGTCCGGCGGCGTGGACGAGGGTGTGGATCGTTCCGAAACGCTCGACCACGTGGTCGAGGTACGCCTTGGTCTGCTGGGCGTCGGTGAGGTCCAGGGGCTCGGCTGTCGCGTCGAGTTCGGCGGCTAGCCGCTTCGCTGCTTCGTGGTCGCTGCGATAGGTGAAGGCGACCGCGGAGCCGCGTTCGGCGAGCGTGCGGCAGATCGCCGTGCCCAGCCCTCCGGTTCCGCCGGTCACGACCGCGATGCCCGGCTTGCCGTGGAAATCCTTCAAGGGCAGCCTTCTTCCTTCTGAAGCAAGCGCTTGGTGCGAGACTACGATCCCGTGCGACGCCGGTCAAATCAGGTGTCCGCTGAGCCGACGCATGCCCTCCGCTCTCCCTTCCGGCGAAGGTACCTTCGCGCGATTGAGCGCTCCGAGCCGAAGGAAGTGGAACGTGGCCGATCAACTCGTGGATCTGCGGGACAAAATCGTGTTCGTGACCGGTGCCGCGCAAGGGCAGGGCGCCGAGCACGCGAGGACGACCGCGCGGCTGGGTGCGCGCGTCGTCTTGGCGGACCTGGACGAAAGCGCCGTCGCCGCGGTCGCGGACGAGATCGACGGTGCGACGCTCGCGGTCGGCTTGGACGTGCGCAGCAAGGAAAACTGGGCCACCGCCATGGAACTCGCCCGCGCCGAGTTCGGCCGGGTCGACGTGCTCGTCAACAACGCCGGTTTCTACCGCAAGGCACCGTTGGAGAGCTTCGCGGAGGACCATCTCGCGCACACCTTGGGCGTCAATCTGATCGGCCCGGTCCTCGGGATGCAAGCCGTGCTGCCGTTGATGCGGGACCGTGGCGGTTCGATCGTGAACGTCGCCTCGACCGCGGCGTTGACGGGCTTCGCGGGCGGGCTGGGGTACAGCGCGTCGAAATGGGGGCTGCACGGGGCGAGCAGATCCGCTGCGAAGGAGCTCGGCGAGTTCGGCATCCGGGTGAACTGCGTCTGCCCGGGCGCGATCGACACGCGGATGATCTCCGAAACGACCCGCGCGGGCGGCGGCGCGGTGGCGGGACAGCCGATCCGCCGCCCCGGCACGACCGGCGAGGTCGCTGCGCTGGTGGCGTTCCTGGCCAGCGACGCGAGCAGTTACTGCACGGGACAGGATTTCGTGATCGACGGCGGCCAGACCGTGTGACCCGCCGCCCGCCGATCGGCGGGCGGCGGATCTCTCTGTCCTGGTTGCGGCAGGTGCGGGGGACGCGAGCAGGGGGGATGAGGCGGGCAGGCGAGCGTGGTGTCCCTTGTGGATGGTCGGCACGGTCAGCCGGAAGCGGGCCGTCCGTTGGCCAGCTGGAGTTCGGCCTCCGCGGAGGGCGGGTCCGGCACCGCTCGCGGACGCAGCGTCGGCACCCCGTTGGCGACTCGCCACACCGTAGCCGCGGCATTGCGCACCTCGGTGATCGTGGCAGTTCGGGCGTGTGCACGCCGATGTCGCAGGAACTCGCGGACCGGCGCAAGGTCGAGGCCGGGTTCTCCGCCAAGGACCCGGGCGGGACGCCGCTGGAGTTCTTCCACGGGCCGGTGCTCGAACACAGCCCGGTGCTCACCAAATACGCACGTCGCGGCGATCGTTTCTCGGCACTCCGCTACTCCTGCGATGCTGCACTGTCAAGGTCCTTCAGCGAGAGCGCAAAGGCTTGGATGCTCGCGCAGCGCGGCTGAGTCTTGAACGGACGGTACGCGGGGGCGTGCGGGTTTCCGTTCAGAGGGGAGCATGCGATGAGAATGTCAGCGAAAACTGTCGCAGCCGCCGCGCTTGCGGCGGCGACCGCAATTGTGCCCGCCGCGGCGGCTGCGGCTGAGATGCCGCCCACGCATCGCGCAATGGCACACCCGCCAGGAGAGCCGCCGGTGCATCCGTACCGCGACATGGGTGTCCGGATTCAACCGCATTTGCCGGCGCGCCAGGTCGGCGAGGTCTGGGCGGGCTTCACCTATGGCTGGGATTGCTGGACGACGGGCGATCCCGTGGAGATCAGCCACGGGCGGTACAACAATGTCTGGCTGATCGTCTACGGCTACCAGAATGTGCGCGGGTACGTGCCGGCGGCCGGACTGAGCGGCGACAAGTACGGCAACTGGGTCGACGGATCGCATATCCAGGACTTTCCGTGCCGCGGATAGCAGCACGGCGAACAGCGCATCGCGCAGAGCCCGAACAGAATGGCGGGGGATTCCATGACGAACGCATCTGACCGATGGGTGCTGGCTTTCGACGGCTCGTGCCGGTTCTGCCGGGCCATGTCCCGCGCCGTGGCCGAGGCTTGCGACGGGACGCTCGAAGTCTTGCCGCTGGCGCAGCCGGATGTGCGGAGATGGCGTGAGCAGGCGCTCGGCGCCGACCCGGCGTGGGCGCCCACTCTGATCCGGGTGAGGCCCGACGGCACCCGAGCTTGGGTAGGCCCCCGGCTCGGGGTGAAACTGGCCAGGCATCTGGGCGTCCGGTCGACGTTGGCAGTCCTCGGCGCGATGGGCCGGACGCGGCGCCCTGCACAGCGGAACCAGCTAGGCGTCCGGTCGCTCGTCGGTGGCCTCGCAGTGGCGGCCGCGCTGGTCAAACTCGGGCCGTCGGGAGGCAAGGGCAAGGGCAAGGGCGAAGATCCTGTCGCGTGGGCGGAGTCCAACAAGGACCGGCTCCCCCAGGCGTACTCCGAGTTCGCGGAGCATTCGCTCCCCTACCGGAAGGCGATCTTCACCGCTTCGTCGGCCGCGGTCAGAAGCCGTCTGTGGACGGAGCACCTCCGCCAGTACGGTGCGACGCACGATTCCCTGTCGGAGAGCCAGGAACGAGCGTTGCAGCGCGCCGCGGAGGTCCTCGGGAACGAGTCGTTGCACTCGCGGCCGTCGCCGCCCGACCTGAACCAGGTACTGGAGGACCTCCGCGCCGTGGTGACCGCTGCCTTCGCCGGGGAGGCCCAGTCGATCATCGCGACCCTCGGCCCGTCGGAACCCGAAGCCGCCAGCGACGATTGCCAGTGCAGCATGGAGAGCGACTATTGCTGGCAAGGCTGTGTATACAGCGACGAGTGCCACCGGGTGGGCGGCTGCGGAACCGGATGGCTCTACGTCTGCGACGGATGGTGCGACGGCCCCTGACCTGGTCTCCGGACGAGTCAGCCGGCTGAGGCTCTTCGCGACGATCTTATGGTCGTCGCGAAGAGCGACCGGGATCGCTACCTTCGGAGAATGCCTTTCTCCGGTCTAGACGCCTGGCTGAGTGCCCGAGCCGCGGTCGGCAAGTTCTCCGGAGCAGTGCTGATCCGCCGCGGCGAGCACGTGGTGTTTTCGGGTGCGTACGGGCAGGCCAGCCGCCGATGGGCGGTGCCGAACAGGCTTGGCCTCCGGTTCGACACGGCGTCCGTCACCAAGCTCTTCACAGCGGTGGCCGCCTTGCAACTGGTCGACGAAGGACGGCTGGAGCTGGACGCGCCGATCACCGAGATCGTCGACTTGGCCGGGACGGCGATCTCACCGCGGGTGAGCGTGCGGCACCTGCTCACGCACACCTCCGGCATCGCCGACGACGCGGACGAGGAAGCAGGTGAAAGCTACGAGGCGCTGTGGGTCGACAGGCCGGTCTACTCGGTGACGCGAACGCGCGACCACCTGCCGAATTTCGCGGCCAAGCCACCGAATTTCGCGCCGGGGGAGGGATGCCGGTACTGCAATGCCGGATACCTCCTCGTCGGTCTGGCGATCGAGGAAATCACCGGGGTCGCCTATCGCGAGCACATCCGGAGCGCGGTTTTCGCGCGGGCGGGCATGACGTCGTCGGATTTCTACGACCGGCGGGAAGCCGCGGCGGACGTCGCCGAGGGCTGGGATCCGGTCGTCGGCGCGGAGGGACGGATCACCGGGTGGCAGCAGAACATCTTCAGCTGCCCGTCGATCGGCGCGCCCGACGGCGGGGCGCACGCCACCGTGGCCGACCTGGTGCGGTTCCTGCGCGCCGTCCGCGGCGGCGAACTCCTGTCGGCCGAGCGCACCGGGCAGTTCCTCACCCCGCAGGTGCTGCACCACCGTGCCGAAGACGGCGACGTGTGGTTCGGGTTCGGGCTGGAGTTCACGATGCGGCCCGACGGTTCGGTGCGGAACTACTACAAGGACGGCGGCAACGCCGGCGCCGGGGGCATCGCACGCCACTATCCGGGGGAGAACCTCGACGTGGCGGTGCTGTCCAACGCGGAATACGGCAGTCTCGCCGTGATCCGCGAAATCGACCGGCGAATTCCGTGAGCGCGGGTTAATTGCCGTGCCAAAATATCGGACACTGCTCCAGTTGAGTCCTCAACCTGCTGCGCAATGGCCGCGATTGAGTGCGCGAATGTCCGAGTTTATCGGGTCGTGATAGGTGTGTTCATTTTTTGTTAACCTGTACGTTCCTGTCTGGTTAACCTTGGCAGCGCCACCATAGTGCACGATGTCATCTCCCGCTCAGGCTAGTGAGAATGCTTTCCTTGCACCGCTGGGAGAATCCCTTTCTCCCGAGGAACGCGCAATTTATGTCCGCCTCGAAGGATCCGGGAAACCAGTGCTTCCGGGGCTCGCGGAAAAATACGCGGAATGCCTTCCGGAAGCCCGCGCGACGACTATGTCCCGCCTCCTTTCCGCGGTGGTGCGCGAGGGGTTGCTGAGAACGGGGCCGGCGCGCGAACGCGGACTGGAACTGGTGCTGCGCGAGGCGACGAAGACCGGTCGCCTGACCCTTGCCGGTCCGGTCCGGCTCAACGGCCGGGAGGTCGCCGACCCGTTGCGGCTCTGGGATTTCCTGGCGAAGGAGCGGTTGTGCTCCGGCGACTCCGACGCCTGGGAGCGGCTGCGTGCCGAGCTCGCCGACAGCGTCGCCGGTCATGCGCTGTCCCTGGCCGCGGCGAGCGTCTTCGCGGCCGAGCTGCGCGATCGGGATAATTCCGGCAACGGGCACCGAAACCGGCCGTTCGCGTCGCTGGTCGCCGCGCTCCGCGATTCGGGCGAAGAGGGATCGCTGCTGATTCCCTTCGAGCGAATGGTGGTCGAAGGACATCCGCTGCATCCGGTCGCTAAAATGAAAGTCGGCATGTCGGTCGAGGACACCATTCGCTATTCCCCGGAATTCGGCGCGGAGTTCGATCTGCCGCTGGTTGCGGTTTCCCGGGACGCCGCCACCGGAGCGAACGGCCTCGATGCTTCGCAAGCATTGCTCAGCGAAGCCTTTCCGCGAACTGTCGCCGCGGCTGCCGTGGAGATGCGCGCGGCGGGGCTCATTCCCGAACAGCGCGTGCTGATTCCCGTCCATCCGCACCAGCGTTTCCACGCCCTCCCGGCGCTGCACGCCGACGCGATCGCCGACGGCACGGTGGCGCCGCTGCGCACCCGGATCCCGGCGCGGCCGCTGATCTCGGTCCGGACCCTGTCGGCGCGCGAGACCGCGGCGAGCGCGGGACTGCACGTCAAAACCGCGCTGGAAGTGCAGCTCACCAGCGCCGTCCGCGGGGTCTCGCCCGCCGCGGTGCACAACGGGCCGCGCCTGTCCGCGCTGCTCGAACGGATCGTCGCGGCAGACCTGGACCTGGCGCTCGGCACGCCGGACGGGCGGCCGCGGTTCGCGGTGCTGCGAGAGCTGGCCAGCGTCGCGTATGTGCCGCCGGACGGGCCCGATCCCGCGGCTGCGCAGGCCCGGCGCCGTTCGCTGGCCGCTGTCCTCCGGGAAGACAGCGAAGACCTGCTCGGCCCGGACGAATTGTCGATGCCGGTCGCCGCGCTGTTCGCGAAATCTCCGTTGACCGGCGCCAGCCTCCTCCACGATCTGCTCGCCGAGACCGCGTCGGTTACCGGCGCTGCGCTGAGCGAGGTGGCGCGGCAGTGGCTGGCCGCGCACGTCGAGCGCTGTGTCCCGCAGTTGCTGACGCTGCTCGTCCGCTACGGCATCGCGCTCGAACCCCATCCGCAGAACACCGTTCTCGTCTTGAAAGACCGGTTGCCGCACCGCGTTCTGCTCCGGGACCTCGGCGCCGCGCGCGTGCTGGAATCCCGTCTGGCCCGACGCGCTTTGGCCGGCGACTTCCTGCCCGGCTCGGCTTTGCTCGCCAGCGACCCCGCCGCGCTCCGCGCCAAGTTGTACTACCCGCTTTTCGGCCACCATCTCGGAGAACTCGTCGCCGAGCTGGCGCACGCGTCCGGATGCGTGGAGGACGCCCTGTGGCCGGTGGCGGGGGAGTGCGTGCGGCAGGCGTTCCACCGGCTCGCCATGTCCGCCTGCTGCCCCGAGGAGGCCGAGGACGCCGGGGCGGACGCCGAAGCGTTGCTGAACGAGCCGTGGCAGCACAAGGCGTTGCTGACGATGCGCCTCAAGAACCTGGTCACCGACCAGCAGTACGTCGGGGGACCGAATCCGCTCGCCGCGACGAAGCAGGAGCCGGAACCGCCGGACCTCAACGAGGCGGAACGGGAAATGCTCGCGTGCCTGCGCGAGCGCCGCCCGGAACTCGTGCGGCCCTGGCTGGACGAACTCGCCGGCGCGCGATTGAGCACCCTCAACGGCGCCTGCGGCGCGCTGCTGCGCGAACGGAGATCGTTGCCCGCCAAGCGAATCACCGAGATCGTCCTTCCCTTCACCGGACCGCCGCCGGTGGCCCCGAGCGTTCTCGCGCTGCTGGGGCCGGGCGCCGGACGGCTGATCTGCGTGACCTTGCGGTCGGGACGGCGGCTGGCCGCGGTGTGCGAGCCGGAAGGCGGGTTCGGGGCCAACGAAGTGGCGAGCCCGGTCGTGCTGAGCGACGGCGTCGAAGTCCGCGTGCTCGACCGACCCGAGGATCTGGTCGACGCCGTCGCCTCGTCCGGCGGGGAGATGGATTGGGGCGCGCTCCGCGACGATCTCGTCGACTCGGCGCGCAACCTCGCCCTGTCCCGTGCCTGCGTCCGGCGCCGCCTGCCCGCGCGCCCGCACCGGATCGCGGCGGCGGCCGGACAACGCGCCGTTTCCGACCTCGCCCTCGACCTCGACGCCGCGTGCGCGGAAGGGCACACCATCCACCTCGCCCCGAGGGTCCGCCGCGGCTTCACCCCAGCGGATTCGCTCGCGTATTGCCCGGAAAGCGCCGACACCGTAGGCCTTTCCTTCGTCGCGGTGCGCAAGGATTCCGTGCTCTCGACCCCCGATCCGTCGGGCGCGTCGGTGGGAACGATCGTGGCCGACCATTTCCCCGCGACCGTCGCGCGCGCCATCGACGGACTCGCCGCCCGCGGGCACGCTCCCGCCGAGTACGAGCTGATTCCCGTGCACCCGTGGCAGCTGCGGAGCAGGCTGGCCGCCGAGTACCCCGAGGAACTGGCGACCGGCGGCATCGTCCCGCTCCCCGAAGCGCAACTGGCCTGCCGGCCGACCGTCTCGGTGCGCACCCTGGTCACCGCCGCCGCGGGCAGGCACGGACGGCGGCTGACCGTGAAAACCTCGCTCGACGTCCAGCTCACCTCGCGGCGGCGCACGATCTCGCCGGCCACCACCGGCAACGGCCCGCGAATGAGCTGTCTCCTGCAACGCCTGCTGGCCGACGACCCCAGCACGCGCGGCAGGGTCGTCTGCGTACCCGAATTGGCCGGCATAGCCTTCGCTCCGCCGCCGGGAAACCCCGCACCCTCGCGAGAACGCGGCCTTTCCGCCCTGCTCCGGGCCGATCCCGCCGACTACGCGGTCCCCGGCGAGATCGTCCTTTCCGCCTGCGCTCTGCGAGGAGCGGCGTATCCGGACGGAACCGTTCTGGCGGAACTGGTCCACGAACGCTCACGTCGCTCGGCGGTCGCGCTCGGGTTCTTCGACCGCTACGCCGAGCTGATGCTCGCCGCGGGGCTGCCGTTGCTGTGGCGGTACGGCATCGGACTGGAGGCCCATCTGCAGAACACGCTGCTGGTGGTCCGCGACGGACTGCCGGTCCGGGTCCTCGTCCGCGACTTCGGCGGCATCCGCGTCCACTCGGGCCGGATGCGCGAGGCAGGCCTCGATTTCGTCCCGCACCCCGGGTCGATCACCTTCTCCGACGACATCGGCCACGTGCGGAGAAAGGTGTCGTACGCGCTGCTGCAGGCCAACATCGCGCACGTGGTGACGATGTTCGCGGAGACCTGGGACCTGCCCGCCGAGCGGCTCTGGACGACAGTCCGCACCAAGATGACCGACCTGCTGGCCGGGCTGCCCGCGAACCTGCTCGCCAGGGCGTCCGCGGACGTCGCGTTCCTGATGACGTCCCATCTTCCGCAGAAAGCGTTCGGGCTCATGCGGTTGCTGGCCGCCGACCACGACATCTACCTGCCCCAGGCCAACCCCCTGCACGGCGCCGGCGACACCGTCCGATGACGGCGGGCACTGCCGGGCGGCTGCCGCTGCGCCTGTTCCTGGCCGGCACGCTGTCCTCCCGGATCGGCGACACCGCGGATCTGGTCGCGCTCAACTGGTACGTCGTCGAGCGGACCGGTTCGGCCACCGCGCTGGCGACGGTGAACGTGGTGCGGCTCGCGCCCATCCTGCTGTTCACCGCGCCGGCCGGATGGCTCGCCGACCGTTACGACAAACGCCGGCTGCTCGCGGGTCTGCGCGTGGCGCTCTTCGGCTCGACCCTGTGCCTCGCCTGGATCGTCACCGCTGGCGGCCCGCTGTGGCTCGTGTGCGCGACGGTGTTCGCACGAGCCTCAGCGGGCAGCGCGGAACCTGTGCTGAGGCAGACGCTTCTGCCGTTGCTGCGCGGGCAGCGACCGCTCACCGCCGTGATCGCCATGCACTCGGCCTGCCTGAACGCGGCGATGCTCCTCGGCCCCGCGGCAGGCGCGCTCGTCCTCGCGATCAGCTCGGTCCCGATCGCGTTCTGGTTCAACGCTTTCTGCACGCTCGTCGCCCTGTGCTGCCTGACCGTCCTGCCCGATCCCGTCCCGACGCCTGGCCCGGCGCCGCCAGCGGAGTCCGTGCGGCGGCTGCTCCGGCAGAACCCGGCGATGCGCCGTCAGATCGCCCTCGCGATGGGGCCGATGCTGTTCGCTTTCCCGTACACCGCGATGATGCCGCTCCTGTCGAAAGACCTCTTCCACGGCGACGGAAGCACTGCGGCCCTGCTGCTGACCTGCGGCGCCGCGGGCGCGCTGGCCGCCTCCGCGACCATGTCCCGCCGCCCTCCGTCGAACCCCGCACGACTGGCCGCGATCGGCGCGGTGCTGCTCGGATGCGCGTTGCTGGTCCTCCTCGTGCCCAGCGGCTTCAGCGGCAAGTCCGCCGCGGTCGGCGCGGGCGCGACGATGGTGGTGGTCGGGCTGGTCGGGCAGTGTTACCGCACCGCGAACCGAGCAGCGCTGCAAGCGACCGCCCCCGGCGATCTCCTCGGCCGGATCATGGGCATCGCGAGCACGGACCGGGCGATGATCCCGGTCGGCACCGCCGTGCTGGGACCGCTCGCGGAACTCGCGGGCACGCGGACGATGGTCGCGTTCATGGGTCTCGGCTGTGTCGTCACGACGTTGCTGACGATCCGGATCTGCCGGAGTCCGCCGGAGCCTGGTCTGGCCCCGACCTGATCGCGCGTCGTCCTCGGCGCGTACGGCCGCCCGGGTGAGGCAGGGTTGCGCAAAACGGGCGCCCCGAAGGTATGTTGGCGGCATCGCCGGTCAGCCAGGCATTTCGCCGTATCCGACCAGCCGCCGAGGGGGATTTCCGACAGCCCGGCCGGCGCCGCTCGTTCCCGGTCCCCGCCCCGCTTCGCGCGAGGAGGGAACGAAAAACCATGCACAGCAACGCCCCGCCGTTGAGCCTGACCGTCGTGTGCCCGGCCGGCCGTCCCGCGACGACGCTCACCCGCACCGCGAAGTCGACCGTGGTCACCCTCGCCGGGGACCTCGACGCCGCCGACGTACCCCGGCTCCGCCGGCTCGTGTCCGGAGAACTCGGGCTGCGGCCGCCGGCCCTGCTCGTGGACCTGACCGCCGTGCCGTTCTGCTCGGCCCGGTTCTTGAAATTCCTCGCCGAACAGGCCAGCGAAGCCCGCGGCTCCGGGGTGCGGTTCGCGGTGGTCGCGCAGCAGCGGGCAGTGCTGCGTCCGCTGGCGTTGCTGGGCCTCGACCTCCCGGTCGTGGGCTGCCTCGAAGAAGCCGTTCTGAACGCGCGCACGCGGCGCAGAACAGCGTCGCCGCCCTGGCTCCAGCGAACGCGTCCGCTGTGGACTAACCCTCCGTGAACCGGAGCTCACCGAGGTGGCGGATTGCACCACCTGGCCTAGTTGCAGGTCGGACCACAGCGGGTATCCCCACTGCATGAACCGGATCGCCGCCAAGGTCGCCCGAGGAGAAAAGACCGACACCGCCCAGCTGCTCGGCCGGGCGGGAATGGCCTGTTACGCGCTCGTGCACCTCATCCTCGCCTACCTCGCCGTACGGGTCGCCTTCGGCGGCGGCGGGCAGCCCGACCAGAAGGGCGCGCTGCAAGAGGTCGGGTCTACGGCGTTCGGCCAGGTCCTGCTGTGGGTGCTCGCGGCCGGCCTGGTCGCGTTCGGACTGTGGCAGTTCCTGATGGCCGCGACCGGATACACCTGGACCAGCGGCGGGAAACGGACGCGCAAACGGTTCGGCGCCGCGGCGCGAGGAATCGTCGTGCTCGCGATAGGCGCCACCGCGTTCCGGCTCGCCGCGGGCGACGGCGGCGGCGGTTCGAGCGATCAGACCCAGCAGGAGTTCACCGCGAAACTGCTCCAGTTGCCCGCCGGCCCGGCACTCGTGGTGATCGCCGCCGCGATCGTGCTCGGCGTCGCCGTCGCCGCCGGGGTCAAAGGCGTGAAGCAGAGTTTCCTCGAAGACCTCGACCTCGCCGGCTTGCCCGGCAAGACCCGCCGCTGGGTCGGGTGGCTGGGCAGCACCGGGTACCTGGCGAAGGCAGTCGTTTTCGCGGTGACCGCGTTCCTGCTGGGCTACGCCGGTTTCCGCTCCGACGCGAAACAGGCGGGCGGCCTGGATGCCAGCCTGAAGACCCTCGCCGCCCAGCCGTTCGGCGCGGTTCTGCTGACGGTGGTGGCGGTCGGCCTCGCCGCGTTCGGCGCTTACTGCCTGGCCGCGGCTTGGGCGCATCGGCGTTGACGCGCCTGCGGTCAGGCGTTGCCCGCAAGCAGGTCCACGACGTCCTCGCCGCGTCCCCGCTCGGCGAACCGTCGCCGTTGCCGGTCCGCGCCGCTGCCCTCGGCGCACAACTGCGCCGTCGCGTCCTGAGCGAACTCCAGGTCCCCGGCTGACTCCAAGGCGGACGAGGTCAGCTCGATCAGATCGGCGAGCACCGCCTTCGCCGGAGCCAAGTCGCCGCTGCGCGGGTGCGGGCAGCAGCCGCTGACCCCGTCCCGCGACGCGCGCCAGAGATGGGCGCGCAGCACCTCGTTCGGCAGGTCCGGCGGGGGATCGTCGTCCGCCAGCGCGGTGGCCACCAGGCCTCGCGCGAGCACGCCGAGCAGGACCGCTTCCTCCGGCGTGGCGGCGACGTCGGCGATGCGGAACTCGATCGTCTGCTGCTTCTCCGAGAGCCGGACGTCCCAGTAGACCATCCCGCGGTCGAGGATCGCGCCCGAGCGCAGCCACGCGTCGACCACGCTCTCGTACTCGTCGAGCGACGCGAACCGCGGCGGCGGCCCCGCTGAGGGCCAGCGGCTCCATTGCTGATAGCGCCAGCTGCGGTAACCGGTGTCGTAACCGTCGGCGATCGCGGAATTCGCGGTCACGGTCAGCAGCGCGGGCAGCCACGGCCGGATCCGCCCGAGCGCCTGGATGCCGGTCTCCTTGTCCGGGATCGCGACGTGCACGTGACAGCCGCAGGTCAGCGACGTCCGCGCGGTGGCGCCGAAATGCTCGCCGATCCGCTCGTACCGCGGATTCGGGGTGACGCCCGGCAAGCCGGCTTCCGACACCGGCGGCGAGGCCGCGGGCAGCAACCGGCAGCCCTGCCGTCGCGCCGCCGCGGCCAAGTCCTCGCGCAACTCGCGCAGCCGCTGCGACGCCTCGTCCCGGGTCCGGCAGACGTCGGTGGCGATCTCGGCCTGCGACTGGATCAGCTCGTGCTGCAACTCGCCGTTGCCGCCGCCCGTTTTCGCCGCGCGGTCGACCACGTCGTCCGCCCGCGCCAGCCGGCCGTCGCGGTCCACGACGAAGAACTCCTCCTCGATGCCGAAGGTCAGCTCGTCGCCGGTCTGCTCGTCCACCGATGTTCTCCTGGGGTCGGGGGCATCGGAATACCCGGACGGCTCCGCGCGCAAACGACGTTTCCCGAGGAAGAAGAGGACTGCGGAGCGCGAAAGCCCAACTTTGTCCACAAAGGACCAGCTCACGCGAGTTTGCCGGTGCCGGCAAGCGAATCCTTCAACGCCCCAGTAGCAGCAGTGAGCGCCTTGGCGGCCGTGGCGACATCAATGTCATCGTCCCACGTGCTCATCACCGCCACCGCGAACGTCCGCGACTCCGTCCGGACCAGCCCCGTCGTGTTCAGCACCCGCCGCCCCTCCGACGTGCCCCAGCCCTGCTTGATCGCCCACACCGTGCCGGGAAACGCCCGCGGAATCCCGAAATGCTGATCAAATCCGTCCGCAGCGTTGAGCGGCGCGCTTTCCAGCGCCTCGGTCAGGAAGTCGCGTTCCTCGTCAGACCGTCCCGAGGTGATGTTCCGGTAGACCGCGACGACATCCTCCGGCGACATCTTCGTCGACCCCCACTGGCCAGGATCGGCAGGCGGAGAAGTGTGCGTCAGCCCCAGCTTCCCGGCCTGCCGCCGGACGATCGCCGGCCCGCCGAGCCGCTGCCAGAACCGGCTGGCGACGCGGTCGTCGCTGGCCGCGAGCATGGCATGGACGGCGTCGGCCTCGCTGTCTTCGGGGACCCCGGACTGGTCGAGGAGATCGAGCGCGATGAGCAGTTTCACCACGGACGCGGTCGGCTGCGGCTGATCGGCTTTCCAGCCGACCTCCACCGCGCACGCGTCCAGGTCGGCGACCTCGATCTCGAGCCGGGGGTCGTTTCCGTTGCTCAGCAATGCTTTCCGGGCTTCCGCGACGGCTCCGGAGTGCTTGCCCGCCGTCGAGGCCGGGGCCGCTCTGCACGAGGCTTGCCAGTCGGTGCCACCGGAACCGGCGGCCAGGCAGATCGCGGCGGTCAAACCTCCCGCGACGGCGAGCGCGGCGAGCCCCACGAGCATCTTCATCGATGCGCACTCCTTCGGCAACGGTCCGCTTCCGCGGGAAGCGGGAGCGCTCCGAAGGTAGTGAGACCGGGGAAAAGACAGAATCGTCCGAAGAGTCCGTCCATTCAGGCCAGTCGGCGGGCAACCCCGTCCGGGCATCGGCCATCCGGCCGACCCGGGGCGTGCTGACCTGCGACGACTCGACGCCCGAGAACGGCGGCCGAGGGGCACGCGACGCGACGGCGGCGAAAGCCGGAGGACGATCAGGCAACTCCGCCTGCCCGATCAGCCCTTTCGCCGTCCCCGGTTCCGCGGGCGGGTCAATCGGTTTCCGGCTGCTGCCACGCCCTTCCGGCCCGCTGGGCGGCCAGCCGGATCTCGTCGCCGACCTCCTGCCAGTTCTGGTCCGTCGGGTCGTGGTCGCCGATCCACGTGCGGCGCGGCGTCGCGAGCGAGACCCCGGCCTGCTGCGGTTCTTCCGTCATCTGAGTCATGATTCCTCCGTCTCCCGGTGAAGACCAGGCAGGACTACCCCTTCGGGGGCCCCTGAAACGGGTGCGTGTTTGAGATCGGCCCGGCCGGGTAAGCGGAACGCGTGGCCGATCATTCCCGCGCACCAGTGCTCGAGGCGATCCGCCGGTTCCGCGCGTCCGGGCACGTGTCCTTCCTGCCGCCCGGACACAAACAGGGCCGCGGCGCCGACCCCCGGCTGACCGAGATCGTCGGCCGCGACGTGTTCGCCTCGGACGTCATTCTCATGAACGGGCTCGACGACCGGGCGCTCAACCGCGGCGTGCTGAACGAGGCCGAAGACCTGATGGCGGACGCGGTGCACGCGGACCGCGCGTTCTTCTCGACCTGCGGCAGTTCGCTGTCGGTCAAATCGGCGATGCTGTCGGTCGCGGGCCCGGGCGAAGAGCTGCTGATTTCCCGCAACGTGCACAAATCCGTGGTGGCCGGGCTCATCCTCAGCGGCATCCGGCCGGTGTGGGTGTCCCCGCGCTGGGACGCGTCCTTGCACTTCGCCCATCCGCCCGGGCCGGAGGAAACCGAGGCGGCCTTCGCGCAACACCCGGCGGCGAAGGGAATGCTGCTCATCACGCCGACCGATTACGGTTCCTGCGCGGACATCCGCGGCGTCGCGCGGATCTGCCACGAGCGCGGGGCGCCGCTGATCGTCGACGAGGCCTGGGGTGCGCACTTCCCGTTCCACCCGGACCTGCCGGCGTGGGCGATGGACGCGGGAGCCGACCTGTGCGTGACGAGCGTGCACAAAATGGGCGCGGGCCTGGAACAAGGCTCGGTCTACCACCTGCGCGGCGACCTGGTCGACGCCGACGTCCTCGCCATGCGCGCCGACCTCCTCGACACGACCAGCCCGTCGTCGCTGGTCTACGCCGGGCTCGACGGCTGGCGACGGCAAATGGCCGAGCACGGAAAGGGCCTGCTCGACACCGTGCTGCGGCTGGCCGCGGACACCCGAGAACGGCTGGCCGCGATCCCCGGGATCACCGTGCTGGGAGACGCCGAACTGCTCGGCCCCGGCCGGGCGGACGACCGGGACCCGCTGAAAATGCTGATCGACGTGTCCGCACTCGGGTGCTCGGGCTACGACGCCAACCACTGGCTGCGGGAACACCAGCTGGTGGACGTCGGGCTCTCCGACCACCGCCGGATCGCCGCCCAGTTGACCGTCGGCGACGACGAGAGCACCGCCGCCCGGCTGGTCGAGGCGCTGCGAGCACTGTCCGGCCACGCCGGCGAGCTGCCCCGCGCCAAGACGGTGGACCTGCCCGCGCCCGAGGACCTGGAACCCGACCAGGCCATGCTGCCGCGCGACGCGTTCTTCGGGCCGGCCGAACAGGTCCCGGTCGAGGAGGCCGCCGGACGGATCGTCGCCGAGACGATGAGCCCGTACCCGCCAGGCGTTCCGGCCGTGTTCCCCGGCGAGGTGCTGACCCGCCCGGTGCTCGACTACCTGCGAAGCGGAGCGGCCGCGGGCATGTTCCTGCCCGACCCGGTGGATCCGCTGGTGCGCGGCGTGCGGGTCGTCGCCCGCTGAGATTGGCTCCGGCGGACGCGGGTAATCCCGGGCCCATGACGGAATGGGACAACCGGCTGCCCGTCGTGCGCGACCTCGACGAGCTGGTCTCGGCGTTCCGCCGGGCCGGCGAAGACGACCTGTACGTCCGGTGGTCGCGCGGCCCGGACGCGGACCTGTGTTCCGGCGAGGAAAGCCGCGACGGGCTCACCGGGACGCTGCTGCCGGGGCTGTCGGCGAACTCGCTGGCCCGGCAGCCGTGGTGGCGCGGGCGATCGCTGCGGCTGTGGCTGGCCCGGCGCCTGCACGACTACCAGCACCTGCGCGAACGCGGCGGCCCCGGCGTGCGTCCGTGGCTGCTGCGGGGCCGGGAGATCGCGCGGGGGCCGGACAACGAGCCGCTGATCGTGGACGCGGAACCGCTGGCGTGGATCGAGGACGCCGTGCTGCACGAAGCGCTGCGGCTGGTGGACCGGGAAGCCCCTGCCGGCTGGGGCTCCATGGACCGCCAGCCCTGACCCGCCGCCTCGCCGCTCTCGCCGCTTCTGCGGACGGTCCTCACGGACTTCCGCGGGGACTCAGCCGACCGTCGACGCCCGCACGATCAGCTCCGGCTGAAGCCGCTGCGATTCCACGTCCTGCCCCGCGAGCTTGCGCAGCAACGTGCCCAGCGCCCGGCGCCCCATCTCGTGCATCGGCGACCGGATCGTGGTCAGCGGAATGGAGATCGACGCGGCGAGGGGGGTGTCGTTGTAGCCGACCAGGGCGACGTCCTCGGGAATCTGGAGTCCCTTGTCCCGCAAGGACCCCATCGCGCCGATCGCGGCGAAGTCGTTGGTCGCGAAGATCGCGTCCGGATAGGGCTTGCGCGCCAGCAGCTGATCGGCGGCCGCCCGCCCGGCCGCTGCGTCGAATCCGTTGTAGACGATGCGGTGCGCGGGGATTTCGATCCCGGCCTCGGCGAAGCGGTCGACCAGCCCCTGGGTGCGTTCCTGCGCGGTCGAGGCGAAGGGGAGACCGGCGACGATCGCGACGTCCCGGCGGCCGGTCTCCAGCAGATGGTCGGCGATCAAGCGGCCGCCCGCCGGGTCGTCGCAGGTGATCGAGACGTGCTCGCCCAGCCTGCGCGAGGTCAGCACGAACGGGACGCCGGTTTCGGCTAGGCCGTCGAGGAACGTGTCGTCGGAGTGCGCGTCGCCGAAGATCAGCCCGTCCACCCGGCGGTCCAGCATCTGCTGGGTGCGCTGGCGCTGCAGTTCCGGGTTGTCGAGCGAGTTCGTGACGTAGGTCGAGATCCCGGCCTCGGTCGCGGCCTCGTCGATGCCCTCGTAGATCGTCGCGAGCACGAAATCCTGCAGCCGGGGGACCAGCACGCCGATCACGTTCGACCGGGCGGTGCGCAGGCTCGCGGCGTGCGGGTTGCGGCGGTAGCCGTTGCGCTCGGCCGAGTCGAGGATCGCCGCGACCTTTTCCGGCGACGCCCAGCGCTCCGGATGCTCTTCCGCCGGATTGAGCACCCGGGACACCGTGGTCACGCTGACGCCCACGTCCTCGGCGATCATCCGCTGGGTGAAGGGCCGCACGGTCGCGGGCATCTGCCTCCTGTCGTCGGGCCCCAGTATGCCCGGCCCGCGCGGACGTCGCCACAAACGATTGACACAAACGATTGACTCAAACGTTTGTGTAGCTCACACTCAACGCCCATGACGCACATCGTGGTCCTGGCCACCGGAGGCACCATCGCCTCCCGCACGGGTCCCGGCGGCGCCTCGGTCGCCGCCGACGGGGCCGGCGCGCTGCTCGAGGCGGCCGGGCCAGACCCCTCGGTCAAGGTCGAACCGGTCGACGTGCTGCGGGAGAACTCGTTCAACCTGACCCTGGAAGACCTGGCCTCGATCGCCGAAGCGGTCCAGGCCCAGCTGGCCCGTCCCGAGGTGGACGGCATCGTCCTCACCCACGGCACCGACACGATCGAGGAGACGGCGTTCCTGCTGGACCTGGTCCACGCCGACGACCGGCCGGTCGTGCTGACCGGCGCGCAGATCGCGCCCGACCGCGACGGCTCCGACGGTCCCCGGAACCTGCGGCAGGCGATCGGCGTCGCGGCCGCGCCCGAGGCGCGCGGGCTCGGCGTGCTGGTCGCGTTCGCCGGCCAGCTCTTCGCCGCGCGCGGCCTGCGGAAGGCGCACACCCTGCTGCCGCAGCCGTTCGCCGCCCAGTCCGGCGGGCCGATCGGGCAGGTGCTCGACGACGGCCCGCTGCTCACCGCCCGGCCGGCCCGTCCCGAACCGCTTCCGTTGCCCGGCCCCGGGTTCGGCTCGCTCCGCGTCGAAACGCTGACCCTGTCGCCCGGCGCGACCCCGGAACTGCTCGACCACCTCGTCGCGCAGCGGGCGCCCGGGATCGTGCTGGCCGGAACCGGTTCCGGGAACCTCAACCGCGGCTACCTGCGCTCGCTGCGCGCGGCCGTCGACGCCGGCACCGTCGTGGCGCTCTCGAGCCGGGTCCCGTTCGGGCCGGGCGCCGCCATTTACGGCAGCGGCGGAGCGGTCGACGCGATCGCCGCCGGGGCCGTCCCGGCGACCGCGCTCCCGTTCCCGCAGACGCGGATCCTGCTCGCGCTGCTGCTGTCCCGTTTTCCCGCCGACGTCGCCGCCGACCGGCTGCGGCACCGCGCGAACCGTGAGAAAGGAATCTGAGCATGGCCAAGGAAATTTTCGTCGCCTTCGGCATCGACGTGGACGCCGTCGGCGGCTGGCTCGGGTCGTACGGCGGCGAGGACTCGCCGGGCGACATCTCGCGCGGCATCTTCGCCGGCGAGGTCGGCGTGCCGCGGCTGAACCGGCTGCTCGCCCGCTACGGCCTTCCCGCGACCTGGTTCTGGCCCGGCCACTCGATCGAAACCTTCCCGGAGCAGTTCGAGCAGGTGGTCGCCGCGGGCCACGAGATCGGCCTGCACGGCTACAGCCACGAGAACCCGATCGCGATGACTCGCGCGCAGGAGTCGGAGATCCTCGACTACTGCCTCGAGCTGATCCAGGGGCGCACCGGCACGCGGCCCACCGGGTACGTCGCGCCCTGGTGGGAGTTCTCGCCGGTCACCAACGAGCTGCTGGTCGAACGGAAGATCCGCTACGACCACTCGCTGATGCACCGCGACTTCACGCCGTACTACGTCCGGGTCGGCGACTCCTGGAGCAAGATCGACTACGACCAGCCCGCCTCGACCTGGATGAAACCGCTCGTCCGCGGCGCCGAGACCGACCTGGTCGAGATCCCGGCCAGCTGGTATCTCGACGACCTGCCGCCGATGATGTTCGTCAAGTCCAGCCCGAACAGCCACGGCTTCGTCAACCCGCGCCACCTCGAAGAGATCTGGCGCGACCAGTTCGACTGGGTCTACCGCGAACTCGACTACGCCGTCTTCACCTTCACCGTGCACCCGGACGTGTCCGGCCGGCCGCAGGTGCTGCTGATGCTGGAGCGCCTGATCGAGCACATCAACGGGCACGAGGGCGTCCGCTGGGCGACTTTCGACCAGATCGCGCAGGACTTCCAGGCGCGCTTCCCGCGCACCGCCTGATCCGGCTCACGACAGGAGCACGCAGATGACCACCCCAGCACCCGGGAGCGGGCTGCCCGCCGTCTCGGTCAAGGAGACCAGACGGGCGACCAAGATCGCCTTTTTCGCCTGGGCCGTAGCGGTCTACGACTTCATCATGTTCGGCACGCTGCTGCCGCGGATCTCCGACAGTTTCCACTGGGACGCGAGTTTCGCGCTGCTGGTGTCCACTTTGGTCAGCGTCGGCACCTTCGTCGTGGTGCTGGCGGTCGGCCCGCTGGTCGACCGGCTCGGCAGGCGCAAGGGCATGATCATTTCGGTCGGCGGCACCGCGTTGTCCTCCGCCGCGACGGCCGCGACCGCGGGTGCCGCGAGCCTCGTCGGCGTCCGCGGGATCAGCGGTCTCGGGCTCGCCGAGCAGTCGGTGAACGCGACCTACCTCAACGAGCTGTACGCACTGACCGAGGACCGCAAGATCAAGCGGCATCAGGGTTTCGTCTATGCGATCGTGCAGACCGGCTGGCCGCTGGGCGCGCTGCTGGCGGCCGCGTTCGTCGGCCTGATCACCGCGGTCTTCGGCCCCGGCAGCTGGCGGATCGCGTTCCTGCTGGCGACCGTCCCGGCGTTCGTGGTGGCGCTGCTGTGCCTGCGGCTGAAGGAAAGCCCGCAGTTCGTGGCCCAGCAGACCCTGCGGCGGCTGCGCAAGGAGGGCCGCGGCGACGAGGCGTCGGCCTTCGCCGCGCGAGCAGGGCTCGAAGAGCAGCACGCGGCTCCGTTCAAGCGGATCTTCTCCGGCAAGCACCTGCGCAACACGATCATGCTGTCGCTGGCCTGGCTGGTGAACTGGTTCGGCATCCAGACCTTCTCGGTGCTCGGCACCACGGTGCTGGAATCGGGCAAGCACATCTCGGCGGGCAACGCGCTGGTGCTGGTCGTGGTGTCGAACCTGGTGGGCGCGCTCGGCTACCTCACGCACGGCTGGCTGGGCGACCGCTTCGGCCGCAAGAAGGTGATCGTGAGCGGCTGGCTGCTGGCGGGCGTCTTCTTCGCCGCGATGCTGGTGGGCCCGGAGAACCCGGCCTACGTGCTGGTCACGTACATGCTGGGGCTGTTCTTCCTGCTCGGCCCGTACGCCGCGATCATGTTCTTCCAGGCCGAGTGCTACGACACCGATTGCCGCGCGACCGGCAGCACCTTCATCGGCGCGATGAGCCAGCCCGGCGCGATCGTCGGCGGCCTGATCCTGACCGGACTGGTCGCGGACGCGATGTCGTTCTCCACCGCCGCCCTGCTGGTCGGCGCGCTCGGCACGTTCGCGTCCGGCCTGATCATGCTGGGCGCCAAGACAGTGACTCCCGACGCCGGGGCCGCGGTGCGCCCGGCCGAGACGAAGGCGGAAGCGGCATGACAGCGGTTTCGGTCATCAGCGGCGCGGCGTCCGGCATCGGCCGGGCCGCCGCGGTCCGGCTGGCAGCCCGCGGCGACCAGGTCGTGATCGGCAGTTTCCCCGGAGACCCGCACGATCCGGAGGAGACGCTGGCCGGGGTGGAAAAAGCGGGCGGCACCGGGCTGATCGCCGAACTGGACGTCAGCGAGACCGCGTCGGCGCAAGCCTTCGTCGCCGCGGCACTGGAGGCGTTCGGACGGGTCGACCACGTGATCGCCAACGCCGGAATCCTTCGCCGCGCCGCCTTCGACGGGATGACGGACGACCAGTGGGACGAAGTCCTGCAAGTCGACCTCCACGGCGTGATGCGGCTGGCCCGGGCGGCGACTCCGCACCTGGGCGAGGGCGGCTCGATCGTCGCCATTTCGTCGATCGCCGGCGGCGTGTACGGCTGGGCGGAGCACGCGCACTACGCCACCGCGAAGGCGGGCGTGCTCGGCTTGATCCGCAGCCTCGCGGTCGAACTCGGCCCGCGCGGAATCCGCGCGAACGCGATCGTCCCCGGCTTGATCGAGACGCCGCAGTCCTTGGACGCGGCCAATTCGCTTGGCCCTGAAGGACTCCGGCGGGCAGGCGCGACGATCCCGTGCGGCCGGGTCGGCAGGCCGGAGGAGATCGCCGGCGTGATCGAGTTCCTCAGCTCGGCCGCGGCCTCGTATGTCAGCGGCCAGGCGATCACGGTGGACGGCGCCCTCACTGTCGCGATGCGGGATTGAGCCCGTGCTCGCTCGCGCACCAACGAAACCGGAAGGACCCCGCCCATGACCGACTCCAGCCCGCTCGCCGGCCGGACCGCACTGGTCACCGGCGCGGCGAGCGGCATCGGCCGCGCGATCGCCGAGCACTTCGTCGCGGCCGGAGCGGCCGTCGTGCTGGCCGATGTCCAGCCGCAGGTCACCGAACGCGCGGCGGAACTCGGCGCGACCGGCGCCGTGCGGATGGACGCGTCCGACGAACAAGCGGTCGCGGACGGTGTCGCCGAGGCGACCCGCCTGCTCGGCCGGATCGACGTCCTGGTGACCTCGCACGGGCTGCTGACCGAGGCCCCCGCCGACACGATGCCGCTCGAGACCTGGCAGCAGACCATCGACATCGACCTGACCAGTGTCTTCCTGCTCAACCGCGCGGTGCTGGGCCCGATGCTCGAACGCGGCGACGGGCGGATCGTCAACGTCGCCTCGCAACTGGGCATCAAGGGCGGCGTCGGTCTCGCGCATTACGCCGCCGCGAAGGCCGGGGTGATCGCGATGACCAAGTCGATCGCCCTGGAAGCAGCGAGCCGGGGCGTCCTGGTCAACGCCATCGCCCCCGGCCCGGTGGAAACGCCGCTGCTGGCCGGGATCAGCGACGACTGGCGCTCGGCGAAAGCCGCCGAACTGCCCCTCGGCCGCTTCGGCACGGTCGGCGAAATCGCACCGACCGCCGTCCTGCTCGCCTCCGACCCCGGCGGCAACCTGTATGTCGGCCAGGTGCTCGGCCCGAACAGCGGAGACGTGATGCCCTGATGTGCGGCAGTTGCGGGACCACGAGAACGGACTGGCTCACCGGCGTGCTGTCGGGAAGCTACGCCCGCACGGTCGTCGCGGCCCGCCTGTCGACGCTGCGCCGGGGCGTCCGGGTCGCCACCGGACCGGCCGGCTGGTCACTGCGATCAGCCGGCCGTCCGGACCGCTTTTACCCGACGTTGCCCGACCTTCTGACCGCCTTGGGGCCAGTACCGGATCCGGCGACGCTGGCCGCCGGCTGGCCGGAGCACCGGCCGGTTCCGGTGGCCGATTCGCCTGAGCGGGAGTCGACTCGGGCGATCAACGAGTGGCTGGGACAGGCGCTGGCTCGCTCGGCGGCGCCGCCAACACCCGTCACAACTGGTCGAACGCCTCCACAACCCGCCGAGCCGCCGAATGCGCACTGGCCGGATTCGCCCCGGTCACGACCCGCCCGTCGGTAACCGAAAGGTCGTCGAACGGCTGCGCCGGAGCGACATACCCGGCCCCCGCCGCGGCCGCGCTGTCTTCGATCAGCGGGGCGTTGTCCGTCTTGATCCGGTCGATCAGCCCGAGGTCGATCTCGCCCTGGGTGGTGAAGCCGGTGATCCGTTTGCCGGCGACGATCGACTTGCCGGTTTCCTTGTCGCGCACGTACGGCAGGATCGCCGGGCCGTGGCAGACGGCGGAAACGATGCCGCCGTTGTCCCAAACGCCCTGGGCGACCGACTGCAGTGCGATGGCGCCGGGGTAGTCGTAGATGGCCGCGTGCCCGGCCGCGGCGAAGAAGACGCCGTACTCGTTGGGGTCGACGTCGGCGGCCTTCTTCAGGTTCTGGTTCAGGCTGACGCTGAACGGCGCTTCGGGATTCTCGTAGACCGCTTTGTCCTCCTCGGTGAGGAACTGGTCTTCGGTGGAGCGCGCGTCGAGCCCGAAGCTGCCGGTTTCGCTGACCAGGTCGACCTCGAACCCGGCATCGGCGAAGACCGAGTACGGATGCAGCGCCTCGGTGTAGAACAGGCCGGTCTCCGAACCGTCCTCGTAGAACTCGAAGTGCTTGGCGGGAATGGCGATGAGGGCCTTCCTCGGCAATGCCACGATGCCTTCCTTTCCCGGCCGTGTTCGCCAGGCCGGACGGTGGTTCCGACGCCCGCCTCGGTCACGGGCATCTGCCCGGTGGAACGAGGTGTGCCGAGCCGGGCATCCCGGCGGCGGAGAATGCTGTCTCCGGGAACTGTCCGCGTTGTGCCGGGGAACAACGGAAAGGTCAGCGGCGATGCCCGGAACTCAAGAGGGCGCGTCGACGATCCCGCTTCGCTGCGCCGCTTGAGTTCCGGGCATTGAGGATCAGCGGTCCTGGGGAACCGCTTCCAGCGCGACGGCCAGTTCGGCGATGTCGGCCGGGTTGGCGAAGGAATGCCCGGTGAGTTCGTGCACCCGCCGCAGGCGGTACCGGACGGTGTTGCGGTGGCAGTGCAGTTGCTTGCCGGTCTGCTCGGCGGAGCCGTCGTTGTCGAACCAGGCCCGGATCGTGGCCAGCAGGGTTTCGCGGTCCTCGGCGGGCAGTTCGAGGACCGGGCCGAGCACCGCCTGCGCGACGCGGACGCCTTCGGCGGGGGCGTGGGCGACGAGACCGGCGACCCGGCCCGCCCGGAAGGTGCTGACCTGGTTGCTGCCTTCCGGGGCGGACACCAGCGCGATCCTGGCCAGGCGCACTGCCCTCGGGGTTTCGCCGATCGCGCGGTAGGGCTGGCTCATCCCGACCCTCGCCTTGGCGATCTGCCGCAGCAACGCGACGAGCGGCTCCGGGGCGCCGTCCGGAAGCGCGACGATCCCGGTCTGCAGCGCGGGCGTGAGCCGCCACACCGAAACCATCCCGTGCTCCGCGAGCCGCTGCTCGATCCCCGGGAGCGGTTCGTCGGCGCGGCGGGTCTCCGCCATGACCACGACCAGGCCGGCGTCCGGCGGGAAGCCGAGCAGCGCGGTGATTTCCCAGTGCGTCGTCCCGGCGACCGGTTCGCCGGTGAACAACGCCTCCGCCAGCGCCGACCGGCGCCGCTCGCGCGCGAGGGTCAGTTCGGCCATCGTCGCCCGGTACGCCTCGGTCAGCTGGATGGCGTATTCGTCGGTGAGCAGCCACAAACCGCGTCCCGCGGCCAGCAGGGCACGCATCAACGCGGGCCGCCGGCAGTCCGCCGCCGCGGCGAGCGTGTCCCACAGCGCGGCGAACCCCAGCCGGTAGGCCCGCAGCACCTCGGGCAGCGGCGCACCTTGCCGCGCCCGCCGGGATCCGGTCTCGCGCGGCGCGGAGAAGTCGTTGCCGCCCTTCGGATCGCGCAGCGCGGCGATCATGAACCGCATGTTCGCCTCGACCGAACGGCGCAGATCCTCGGGCGGGACGAGCCCGTCCTCACGGTAGATGTCGATCTCGTCGCGCACGCGGGCGACGTGGGTGTCGACGAGCCGGGGGAGTTCGGCCTCGGCCCGCCTGACGAGTTCGCGGAGATCGCCGCTCATGTCCGGCCCCTTCCTGGCTCTTGTGCCCGCGGACAGTCCGGGTTGGCCCGCCCGGCAGTCTTGGTTGCTTCAGGTTCGCGGGCAGTGCGATTCTCGGGAGCGAAGCCCGCCGACTGTCCACAACGGACCGTGCTCACCCGCTTCCGCGCATCAGGTCGACCGCGAACCGCGCGTATTCAGCCGCGATCTGCTCAGGGGAGGTGGGCCCGTCCGCACGGAACCATTGGGGCAGCGAGGTGCACATGGTCGCCACGGCCCTGGCGGCGTCGCGCGGATGCCGCGTGGCGAACTCGCCGTCCCGGATCGCGGCGTCGACCTCGGCATCGAGCAGCCGCTGGATTTCGGTGCGGCTGGCCGCGATCCGCGACCGGTTCGGCTCCTCGAAGCTCCGCATCTCGCTGGCCCCGATGAAGGCGAGGTCGCGGCGCTGGGCGTGGAACAACGCGAGCGCCTCGACCATGTTCGCGAAGCGTTCGACCGAGGTGCCGCCGTCGGCGCGGGCCGCGGGGATCCGCCAGTGCAGTTCGGTCATCGCGACGTCGAGAATGGCGGCGAGCAGGTGCTGTTTGCTGGGGTAGTGGTGGTAGACCCCGGGGACGCTCATCCGGGCGTTCGCCGCCACCAGGCGCATGGTCGCGCCGTGGTAGCCGGTGATGACGAAGGTGGCGATCGCGGCCCGCAGCACCGGGTCGAGGTCGAGCGGTTCGAAGACGCGCCAGGGCCGGTCGGACGCGGGGGGCCGCTCCTCCGGCGCGGTGCGCGCGGCGAGCAGGTCGGACGCCGAGGTGCCCAGCGCGTCGGCGATCCGGCCCAGCCGTTCCACGGTCAGGCCGGTCTTCCCGTTCTCGATCGCGCTCAGCGTCCCGGCGCTGACCCCGATCCGGCTCGCCAGTTCGCGCAGCGACACCCGGGCCCGCGTCCTGGCCTGCCGGACGAGCGGTCCCGCCTCCGGTTCGGCCGCGAGATGTTCAGACATTCTGAACACACTAGCCGACGCGGCGGCCAATGTCTTCATCACTTCGGGGATCAGTATTGACAAAGCGTCCGGCCAACCTCACGATGACATCGCATTGAACGCGACCGAACGCTCGTACGGGTTTGTTCAGAGACCGATTGGCTCGACGTGGAGGATGATCGATGAGCGACGCACCTGCCCTGACGGACCTGCTGGCGAACGCGCCGTCGAACTGGGGGAAGTGGGGTTCCGCCGACGAGGTCGGCGCGCTGAACTACCTGACCGAGACCGAGGTGCTGCGCGGCGTCGCGGAAATCGGCGCGGGCAAGGTGTTCACCCTGCAGCGGCTGATCGGGGACCCGCGAGGCGAGCCGGTGTGGCCGGGCCGCCGTCCCGCCGAACGCGAGCAGGTCATCGACGAATCCGCCTGGGACGAGGGCGGCGACGGACCGGAATTCCCCGGCGGCCTGCACTACGCCGACGACAAGATCGAAGCGTTCCTGCAAGGCTCCACGCAGTACGACGCGCTGGGGCACGTCTGGTACGACGGCCGGATCTGGAACGGCTACGACGCGCGGAGCACCGTCGGCGGCCTGGAGAAGGCCAGCGTCGCCCCGATCGCCGAACGCGGCGTGGCCGGCCGCGGGGTGCTGCTGGACATCGCGCGGTTCCGCGGCAAGGACCACCTCGACGCGGGCGAGACGTTCACCCACGAGGACCTGGAGGCGTGCGCGGCGGCGCAGGGCACGGCGATCGAGGACCGGGACATCCTGCTCATCCGCACCAACCACCTGCGGCTGTTCTTCGACCAGGGCGACGCCTTCTACGACGGATTCTGCGAAGCTGGACTCGTGTATTCGCCGGAACTCGTCGAGTGGTTCCAGCGCCGGGAGATCCCGAACCTGGTCACCGACACCATCGCCAACGAGGTCACCACCGACCCGGACACCGGGGTCGCGCTGGTGCTGCACAACGCGTTGATGCGCAACCTCGGCGTGGTGTTCACCGAGATCTGCGACCTGGAGAAGCTCGCCGCCGACTGCGCCGAAGACGGCAAGTACACCTTCTTCTACGCCGCGGCCCCGCTGAAGATCCACCGGGCCAGCGGGTCGCCGGTCAACCCGATGGCGGTGAAATGAGCGCCTACGCCGCGAAACCCTGGCTCGCGCTCTACCGCGAGGGCACCCCCGCCGAGATCCGCCCGGAACACGACACCGCGCTGGCCCTGTTCGACGCGTCCGTTCGCCGCGCCCCGGACGCCGTGCTGATCCGCTACTTCGACGGCGCCCTGACCGTGCGCGAGGCGGACGAGGCCGCGAACGCGCTGGCAGCCGCGCTAGCCGACGACGGTTTCGCCCCGGGCGACCGGCTGGCCTTGTTCACCCAGAACAACCCGGCGTACGTCATCGGGCTGATCGCGGCGTGGAAGGCCGGCGGCACAGCGGTGTCGATCAACCCGATGAACCGGGCGCGCGAGCTGAACTACCTGCTCGCCGACTCTGGCGCGACCGCGCTGCTCGCCCTGGACGAGCTGTACGCCGAGGTCGCCCGCGACGTCATCGCCGACGGCGGCACCGCGGTGCGGACGGTGGTCACCACTTCGGCGCTGGACTGGCAGAACCGCGACGATCCGCGCCTGTTCGGCTCGGCGGAGCGGCGCGACGAGGGCGTCCGCGATCTCGCCGACCTGGTGGCGCGGCCCACCAGGCGAATGGCGGCGACGCCGAAGCCTTCCGATCCGGCGGTGCTGACCTACACGTCCGGCACCACCGGAATCCCCAAGGGCGCGATCAACACCCACCGCAACCTGGTCTTCAACGCGCAGACCTACCGGGACTGGATCGGTCTCGGCGAAACCGACACGATCCTCGGAATCGCCCCGCTGTTCCACATCACCGGGCTCGTCGGGCACGTGATGCTCGCCCTGCTGCTGCCCGCGCCGCTGGTGCTGTCGCACCGTTTTCAGCCGGCCGTGATGCTCGACGCGATCCGCGAGCATCAGCCGACCTTCACCATCGGCGCCATCACCGCGTTCACCGCGCTGGCGGGCGTTCCCGAGGCAAGCCGAGAAGATTTCGCCTCGCTGACCGCGGTCTACTCCGGCGGCGCCGCCATCGCGCCCGCGGTCGCGGAGTCGCTCGAGAACCAACTCGGCATCCAGGTGCACAACGCCTACGGCCTCACCGAAACGAGTTCGCCGTCGCACTGCGTCCCGCGCGGGGTGCGAGCGCCGGTCGACCCCGCTTCTGGTGCGCTTTCCGTCGGCGTTCCGGTGTTCAACACCGTCGTGCGGGTCCTCGACGAGGCCGGAGCGGAGGTGCCGGCCGGGCAGATCGGCGAACTGGCCACCTCCGGACCGCAAGTGGTGCCGGGCTACTGGAACAAGCCCGACGCGACCGCGGAATCGCTGCCCGGCGGGGAACTGCGCACCGGGGACGTCGGGTTCATGGACGAACACGGCTGGTTCTATGTGGTGGACCGCAAGAAGGACATGATCAACGCCGCCGGTTACAAGGTCTGGCCGCGCGAGGTCGAGGACGTGCTCTACACCCACCCCGCCGTCCGCGAGACGGCCGTCGTCGGAGTGCCGGACCCGTACCGCGGCGAGACGGTCAAGGCGTATGTCTCGCTCAACCCCGGCGCGTCGGCGTCCGCGCCGGACCTGGTCGCGTACGCGAAGGAACGGATGGCCGCGTACAAGTACCCCCGTATCGTCGAATTCCTCGACGAGATCCCGAAAAACGCCTCCGGGAAGATCCTGCGCCGCGAACTGCGGGACCGGTCGCCCGAAAACCCCGTCAGCGAAAGGAAACCCGGATGATCCGCGAACTCGCGCAGATCGACGTCCGCCCCGGCACGGAGGCGGATTTCGAGCAGGCGGTGGCGAAGGCCAAACCGCTTTTCGACCGAGCGGAAGGCTGTCACGGCGCGGTCCTGTGGCGCAGTGCCGAGAAACCGGCGCGCTACCGTCTCGTCGTCCGCTGGGAAACGGTGGAGCACCACACGGTGAAGTTCCGCGGCTCGCCGGATTTCCAGCGGTGGCGGGAACTGGTGGGGGAGTACTTCGCCGCTCCGCCCGAGGTCGAGCACGTCCACGAAGTCTGAGGCGAGGGGAACCCGCATGCGCGCGGTGAAAATCAAGGACGGCGAGTTCGAACTGGGCGAAGCCCCCGACCCGGCCGCGGACGGCGGCCTGGCCGTGGTCCGGATCCGCGCGGCCGGATTGAACGCGGCGGACCTGCAGCAGGCCCGAGGCGCCTACCCCGCCCCGCCGGGCTGGCCGGACGACATCCCCGGACTCGAAATCGCCGGGGTAATCGAACAACCGGCTGCCGGGTGGTCCGCCGGAGACCGCGTCATGGCCGTGGTGGGCGGCGGCGCCCACGCCGAACGCATCGCGGTTCCGGCGAGCCTGCTGCTGCCGATCCCGGACTCGGTCGACGACGTCCACGCCGCCGGTTTCCCCGAAGCGTTCAGCACCGCCTGGGACGGCCTGGCCGACCAAGCCGGCGTACGCCCCGGCGAGCGAGTCCTGATCACCGGTGCGGCCGGCGGAGTCGGCACCGCGATGCTCCAGGTCGCCGCACTCGCCGGGGCCGACGTCGTCGCGAGCGTGCGCCGCGCGGAGTCCCATGCCGCCGTCCAAGCTCTGGCTTCCGATGCGACAGTCGTGACCCCGGATCAGGAAGAGGCCCACGGCCCGTACGACATCGTCGTAGAACTGGTCGGCGGCAAGGACTGCCTGCGCCGCGTGCGGTGGCTCAACCCGTACGGCCGAATCCTGGTCATCGGGGTCGGTGCCGGGGAGGAGACGTCCCTGCGCCTGTTCGACCTGATGCGCGCCCGCGGCCGGGTGCTCGGGTCGACTATCCGGGCTCGCAGCACGGTCGAGAAGGCTCTGCTCGCGAACCGGGTGCGGGACGGACTTCTGCGCGCGCTCTCGGCGGGTCGGCTCACGGTGCCGGTGGACAGTGTTCATCCGCTGGAACAGGCGCGTGAGGCTTACGCGCGGCTGGGTTCACCGGGCAAGCTCGGCAAGGTCGTATTGCAGATGGAGTGACCGGCGGCGGGCGCCATCGAACGCCGGGTTGAGCGCCAGCGGGCTCAACCCGGCGCCGGATCTCACTCTCCTCGGGCGAAACTGATCACGACCGGAGGCGCGGCCGGGGTCGACCGGTCGACCGAAGCGGCGATCGCGCAGCCGGGCGCGATCGTGCAGTCCACGGTTCCGGTGGGAGCGCCGGTCGCGGGGTCGGCACCGGCGAACGTGCGGCGCGCGGGCAGCGACGCGGAGATGGCGCCATTGCCGTCCGCGACGACCACTTGCAGGTCGCCGCTGGCGAGGTCGCAGGAATGGGCGGCGGCGTTGTCGGCGCACTCCGCCACGAATACGGTGGCCCCGGCCGAGAATCCCGTGCCGGTGACGGCGAGGCTCTGCCCGTCGGTGATGTCAGTGGTGGGGCTGACGACGAGTTGTGCGTCCGCGGCCAGCGCGGGTGCGGCGCCGACGACTCCCGTCGCGACGACGAACCCGGTCATCGCCGCGAGCCGGGTCCCGGACTTGACGAATGAATTCACCATTGCTGTCCCCTCGACGATCATGCACAGAAAAACTTCAGGAATCGTGCACAAGAGGGACCGCCCGGGCCGGGGCGCTCGAAGACGGAATCGGCCGATCCAATCGACGGCTCCCTCTTCGGGCATCAAGTAAACACGACCGCCTTCCTCCCAGATACGTCCGATCGAGTGACGATACGGGCATAGCCAGCGTATTCAATGCTCGGCGCCGGATTGGTGCGGATCGGTTTCGGGAAGCTTCGCGCGCAAGGCGAAGTAGGCGATGGCAGCGCCAACGGCTACCAGGACAGCGGCTACTATCAACGCTTTGTGGTAACCGCTGAGGAATGCGTCGCGAAAGGGGGCTCCCCGGTGCGATTCCGTCGTTTGCTGCGCGGTCAGCACGGCACCGATGACGGCCACGCCCAGCAATCCGCCGATCTGGCGGACGGTGCTGAAGACCGCGGTGGCCACTCCCGCCTGGCGGCCGGGCATGGCGGCGAGCACGGTCGCGGTCAGGGACGTGGTGAATCCTCCGCCGAGCCCGATCACCAGCAACGGCGGCATCACTTCGGCGAAGGTCGCGTTCGCGTCGAGCAGCGCGGCGCCCGCGATGCCCGCGGCGATCAGCGCCATCGCGCCCGACACCGAGCGGTGCGCACCGACCCGGGCGGCCGCCGGGCCGCTCAGCACCGAGCCCGCGATCATGAGCACTGCCATGGGCACGAAGGCGAGTCCGGCCTCGGTGGGCGAGAACAGCAGCACGTCCTGCAAATAGAGGGACGTGAAAAAGAAGATTCCGAACAGCCCGAAGGCCCAGATGAACATCGTGGCGACACCGCCGCCGAAAACGCGGTCCCACAGCAGGCTGATGGTCAGCATCGGATGCGCGACCTTGGTCTCGGCCACGGCGAAAACCGCGGCCAGCAGTCCGGCCGCGACGAATCCGCCGAGGATGACGGGGGAATCCCAGCCGAATTCGTGCCCCTCGATGAGGGAAAACGTCAAGGCGAACAACGCGCCGCCGGAAGAGAGAGTCCCGGCGATGTCCATGGACTGTTTTTCCCCGGCGGGCTTCGGCAGGCGGATCGCCCACGCTCCGAGAACGAGCGTCGCGAGGCCGACGGGAACGTTGACGAAGAATATCCAGCCCCACGCGAGATGCTGGCTGATCACCCCGCCGAGCAGGGGGCCGACCGCGAGGGCCAGCGCCCCGACGGCGTTCCACACGCCGACGGCGTTGGCCCGGCGGCGCTCGTCCGGGTACACCGCCGAGATGATCGCCAGGGTGGTCGGCGTGACCGCGGCGGCTCCCAGGCCCTGGCAGGCTCTGCCTGCCACGAGCATGGCCGGGCTGGTCGCCATGCCCGCCACGAGCGAGGACAGCGTGAACAGGCCGAGTCCGGACAGGAACAGCGGCCGCCAGCCGCGGATGTCGCCCAGCCGTCCGCCGAACAGCAGGAATGTTCCGAAGACCAGAATGTACGCGCTGACCACCCATTCCAGACCGGATACGGTAAACCGGAGGTCTTCCTGGATGGAGGGCAGCGCCACGTTGACGATGTTGTTGTCGAGGTAGGCCATGAACGTCACGAGCGACACCGCGACCAATGCGCACCGCCGGCGCGCCGGGGTCATTCGGCAATCGCGCCGGGAGTCACCGGGTGCGCGCCGTCGATAACGCATCGTCGTCTTTCGGGGAATCCGCGGCGAAGGGTCTGACGAGTGCCCTCGGCATCGCCCGGGCGCCGATGGCCGCCAGTTTGTAGAGGGTGCCCGGTATCACCAGCGGCTTGTTCTTGGACAATCCGCGAAGCGAATCCCGGACGACCTTTTCCCGGGACGTCCAGGCTATCTTCGGCAAGGTGATTCCGGCGGTCAGGTCGGTCGGCACGTATCCGGGGCACACCGCGGTGACCGCGATCCGGGAATTCCCGGCCTTCAATTCGAGCCGGATGCTTTCGCTGAGCGAGCAAAGATACGATTTGGTCGCACCGTAGGTCGCGCTGTTGCGGAACGCGGGGAGCTGGCCCGCCATCGAGGCGACGTTGAGTATTCCGCCCCGGCCGCGCTTGGTCATCGACGCGAGCGCGGCGTGGCACAGCCGGGTCGGCGCGAGCGCGTTGACCAGCACGGTCCGCTGCTCGCTGTCGACCGGGCAGTCCGCGAACGGCTCGGTCTCGCCGACGCCCGCGTTGTTCACCAGGAGGTCGACCGGGCTGCTCTCGTCGGAGAGCCGGTTTTCCACCGCCTCGAGCTGGCGGGGGTCGGCCAGGTCGGCGACCAGGACCTCGGCCTCCACCCGGTGGCGTTCCCGAAGGCGCTCGGCCGCCGCTTCGAGCAACGCGCGGCGGCGAGCCACTAATACGAGGGAACATCCACGTGACGCGAGCTCCTCCGCGAAACTCTCGCCGATTCCCGCGGAGGCCCCGGTGATCAGCGCGCGATGATATTCGCCCATCGGGTGAAGGTAACATGAGCGTCGTCCTCGGCAGGCGAAGATTGGTTTGCCGGGCGTTATGTCGCCATTGTCTTAACCGGGTTCCGGCAGCTCGGTGTCCACAGTGTACATTTCACCCGCTGGTGCCCGGGATTGCGCGGATGAACGGCGGATGGCCGGGAGATCCGCCCGAGCGGGTGCTTCGTCGCCATTCGGGCGAATGCTTTCCGGCTGTTCGTACCAGGAAATTCCGCGAAGCTGGACCGTTCGAGTGAACTGCGATAAATTCGGGTTGTCGGGCAGATGAACGGGACTTAGCGTGACCTGGCGGTCCGCCCGGTTGTCGCCGGATCGCGGATCGGGTCAACTCAATGGGGGCTGCCGTGCGCGAGTGCATTCGTGAGACAGCTGGCACCACTATTACCGAATTCGTTGCGGCGTACCGTCCGGATTAGCGGTTTCCGCAACGGCATCAGTTCAGGTGCCTTGTCCGGGGCCGACGCCGCGGTGCGGCGGGCCGGTCCGCGGGTGCGCCCGCTTTCGCCGCCGTGTCAGGATTGCCTTGGGGGAGGAAGCGGCCATGGGCCGGGATTCGAGGATGACCGAGGCGCGCCCTGGCTCGCCCGCGACGCTGGCGGCTGTGCTGCGAGAGCGGGTCGAGCGGGGGCCGGACGAACTCGCCTGCCGCTTCGTCACCGATGCGGACGACGGCGGAGCCTGGACCTACCGCGGGCTCGACCGGTATGCCCGCGCCCTCGCGGTCCGCTTGCGGCGGGAGGGCTTGAACGGCAAGCCCGTCTTGCTGGCGCACCCGCCGGGGCTGGACTACGTCGGAGGTTTCCTCGGCTGCCAATACGCGGGGGCCGTCGCGGTGCCGGCTTATCCGGCGGACACCGCCCGGTCCGGCCACGCGCTGCGGCGGCTGGCCGCCATGGCCGCCGACTGCGCGGCGACGCACGCGTTGACCACGGCGGATGTGCTCCCGCGCAAGGGGAACCGGGACGCCGGGACCGGCGCGGCAGGCCCCGGTGCGCTGCGCTGGCTGGTCGCCGAGGAAACGGACGCCGCCCTCGCCGAGCACTGGGACGATCCGGGCACCGGCCGGGATTCGCTCGCTTTCCTGCAGTACACGTCGGGCTCGACCTCGGCGCCGAAGGGCGTGATGGTCAGCAACGAAAACGTGCTGCACAACCTGGAATCGATCCATCGCAGGCTCGGGCACGACGAGAATTCGGCGATCGTCTCCTGGCTCCCGCTCTACCACGATCTCGGCCTCATCGGGTGCTTCCTGACCGCTCTGTACGGCGGGGTGCCGCTGCATTTCCTGTCTCCCCTGGCGTTCGCCCGGCGGCCGATGCTCTGGCTGGAAACGCTGTCCGCGACCGGAGCCACCACTTCGGGCGGGCCCAACTTCGGCTACGAACACTGCTTGCGCAAGATCACCGAGCAGCAGCGGGACACCCTCGACCTTTCCCGGTGGCGGATCGCCGTCAACGGCGCGGAACCGATCAGATCCGGGACCCTGGACCGGTTCGCCGAGTTTTTCGCGCCGTGCGGGTTCGACCGGCGCGCGTTCTCTCCGTGTTACGGCCTCGCCGAGGCGACCTTGATGGTGACCGCGACCGCTTCGGCGGCCAAGCCGGTCCAGCGCACCTTCGACGCGGTCACGGTGGCGGAGGGAAATCCCGCGCCGCCGACAAGCCGGACCAGCCGCACTGTCCGGCTCGTCGGATGCGGTCCCGCCGCGGACGGGGTCGCGGTCGCCGTCGTCGACCCGGAAACCGGAAGGCGGCTCCCCTCGGGGCGGGTCGGCGAGATCTGGGTCGCCGGGCCGAGCGTGGCGAGAGGCTACTGGGGCAAGGACGAGGAGAGCGAACGGACCTTCCGGGCCGCTGTCGCGGACGAGCCGGGGGTTTCCTTCCTGCGCACCGGGGATCTCGGCTTCCAGCATCGCGGCGAGCTGTTCGTCGTCGGCCGGGCCAAGGACGTCATGGTCGTGCAGGGGACCAATCACTACCCGCAGGACATCGAGCTGACCGTCGAGAACGCGGCCGGCGCGCCGAGAGCGAACAGCGTGACGGCGTTCTCCGCCGAAATCGACGGCAGCGAGCAGCTGGTCGTGGCCCTCGAAGCAGCGGTCAGGCCGGGTGAGGACACGGACAGCTTGCTCGCGAAGGTCCGCTCGGGCATCGGGGCCGAGCACGCGGTTTCCCCGCACGCCGTCGTCGTGCTCCGGCCGGGAGCCCTGCCGAAGACGACAAGCGGCAAACTGCGAAGACAGGCTTGCAGCCGGGCTTTCCGCACTTTCGGCCTGGCTGTCGCGGCGGCGAGCGTCACGCGGGCTTCCGCTCCGAAGGCCGACGCGGCGCCGCCGTCCGCGGCCGCCGTGCTCCGGGCGCTCGCGGACATCTCCGGCCGGACCGACGTCGAGGGGCGCGGTTTCGCCGAACTGGGCCTCGAGTACCCCCGGCTCGTCGAGCTGGTCAGGAAGATCGAGGCACGATGGGGCATCGCCGTGCCGATCGGGCCGCTTCTGGTCGATCCCCGCGCCGACACCCTGGTGGCGTTGTGCCGCCGGCAGCCGCGGCGCGGCAGCCCGACCCCGGCAGAACTCCAGCACTGGCTGCGAGCGCGGCTCGGCGACCAGCTCGGCCTCCCGCCGTCCGCGATCGACCCCGCGCTGCCGCTGGCCGAGATCGGGGCCGGCTCGCAGCACCTGGTCGCACTCGTCGACGAGTTGGGCTCGTGGCTCGGCCGCGAGGTGACCCCCGCAACGGTGTTCGACTATCCGACGATCCGGGAGCTGTCCCAGCGGTTCGGCCGTCCGGCTCCGGCGCCGCCGCTCTCGCCCGCGGCGGATCCGCGCGCCGGCGAGCCGATCGCGATCGTGGGGATCGGCTGCAGGCTGCCGGGTGCGGTTGACGCCCGGTCTTACTGGAAGCTGCTGCTGGACGGCCGGGACGCGGTCACCGAAGTGCCCGCGGGGCGGTGGGACGCGGACGCGTTCCCGGCGCCCGGATTCGGCGGGTTCATCGACGGCGCGGACCAGTTCGACGCCCAGTTCTTCGGCATTTCCGCCCGTGAAGCGCAGCAGATGGACCCCCAGCAGCGCCTGCTGCTCGAGATCGCGTGGCAGTGCGTCGAGGACGCGGGGATCGCTCCCACCAGCCTGGCCGGCAGCGACGCGGGCGTGTTCGTCGGCATCAGCAGCAACGACTACGCGACGCTGCGTTCGGCCGGGCACGACGAGCCGGATCTGTACACCGCGACGGGAAACGCGCACGCGATCGCGGCCAACCGGCTGTCCTATCTGCTCGACCTGCGCGGCCCCAGCCTCGCCCTCGACACCGCCTGCTCCTCGTCGCTGGTCGCGGTGCATCTGGCCTGCCGAAGCCTGCGCGAGCGCGAATGCGGCCTCGCGCTCGCCGGCGGAGTCAACCTCATGCTGTCCCCGCTGCCGTCGGTGGCCTTCGCACAGGGACGGATGCTTGCCGCGCAAGGCCGTTGCCGGGTGTTCGACGACGCCGCCGACGGCTACGTCCGCGGCGAGGGCGCCGGGCTCGTGTGCTTGAAACTGCTGTCGGACGCGACCGCGGCGGGCGACCGCGTCTACGCGACGATCAGCGGATCCGCCGTCGCGCACGGCGGACGCGCCAACGGGCTCACCGCACCGAGCGGAATCGCGCAACGGCAAGTGATCCAGCGCGCGCTCGAGAAGGCGGGGCTCTGTGCCGAGGAGATCGACTACGTCGAAGCGCACGGCACCGCGACGAAACTCGGGGATCTGGTCGAGTGGGAGACGCTGGCCGCCGTCTACGGAACCGGCCGCGCCGACGACAAGCCGTGCCTGGTCGGCTCGGTCAAAGCCAACATCGGCCACCTGGAGGCCGCCGCGGGCGTGGCAGGCCTGATCAAGGCAGCACTCGTCGTGCATCACGGCGAGGTGCCGCCGCAACTGCATCTCGAAACCCCCAGCACCCGGCTGGCCTGGGCCGACTCGGGACTGACAGTGTCCACCCGGCGCACCGAACTGCTCAAACGCGGTGCCGCCCGCGCCGCCGTCAGCTCGTTCGGATTCGGCGGCGCGAACGCGCACGTCGTCCTCGAGCAAGCCCCGCGGGGAGAACCCGCCGGCACGGCGCCGGAACGAGCCGCGCACGTGCTCTGCCTGTCCGGGCACACGCCCACCGCGTTGCGCACGCTGGCCGGCGACTACCGCAGGCACCTCGCCGCGAACCCGGAGGCCGGACTGGACGACCTGTGCCGCGCCGCCAACACCGGACGCGCGCTGTTGCGGTATCGCGGTGCTGCGGTCGGCGCCGGCGCGAAACAACTCGACGCCGCGCTGGCCGCCCTCGCCGCGGACACCCCGTCCGCTGCCGTGGCGCGGGACGTCGACCGGGGCGAGCGCCGGCGAGTCGCGTTCGTGTTCAGCGGGCAGGGATCGCACTACGCCGGAATGGGGCGCGAACTTTACGAGGGGCATCCGTCGTTCCGGGACACCATCGACCAAGCGGGCCTGGTGCTGCGGCCGTTGCTCGACCGTCCGCTTCCGGAGCTGCTTCTTGCCGGGCAAAGCGAGGACTGGCTGACGCGAACGCGCTACTGCCAGCCCGCTCTTGTCGCCTTGGAGGTCGCCCTCGCCCGGCTGTGGATCTCGCTCGGAGTTCGGCCGGCGGCAGTGCTGGGCCACAGTGTCGGGGCCTACAGCGCCGCCTGTATTTCCGGCGCGGTCCAGTTCGACGACGTACTCGCGCTCGTCGCCTTGCGCGCGCGGTACATGGAGGAGCACAGCGCGGGCGGCGAGATGATCGCCTGCGTCGGCGACGCGGAGGTCGTCCGGGCGGTCGCCCTCCGGCAGCCGGGGATCGCGGTCGCCGCGGTGAACGCGCCCGATCACCTGGTGCTGGCCGGACCGCCCGCACCGATCGCCTCCGCCCGGCGCGAACTCGAGGCGAGCGCGGTCGACGTCCGGTCCTTGCGGGTCTCGCACGCGTTCCACTCGCCGATGATGGCCGGAGCCGCGCCGCCTCTGCGCGATGCCGCCAAGGAGGTGGATTTCGCCGCGCCGGCGACGCCCTGGATCAGCGACCTGACCGGCGAACCGGTCGGCGGCGTCGACGAGAACTACTGGGCGGACCATGTGCTCAGCCCGGTGTTGTTCGCGGACGGGTTCGCCGCGCTGCGGCGGCTCGGGTGCGACGCCTTCGCCGAAATCGGTCCGAACCAGACACTGCTCACGCTGGGCCGGGCAATGACCGCAGACCCGGCCGAAGCACTCTGGCTGCCGTCGCTGCGGCCGGGACGCGAGTGGGAGACACTGCTGCGTTCGCTGGGGCGGCTGCACTGTTCCGACGGCAGCGTGGACTGGGCGGCGCTCGACCGGCACCGGACCCGCGTGCCCGTCGACGTCCCGCATTCCGTGCGCGAACCGAGCTCCTGCTGGTTCACCGCGGCGGCGACGGGCAGCGCGGAGGGGGAGACCCGGGAGGCCCCGGCCGGACGCGATCCGGCGACCGCGATTCCGGTTCTGACCCGGCGAAGACTTCTGCACCACCTGGCGAGGGTGTCCGGGTTCGCCCCGGACCAGATCCCCTCGCACGCCCGGCTGGGCGCGGATCTCGGATTCGACTCGCTGATGGTGACCGAACTGCGGCGCCACTTCGGCCCGCTGCCCGAGCGGCAGGCCGAGCGGGTGCGGCAAGCACTCGCGGAGGATCCGACCGTGGCGCAGCTGACGGAGCTCCTGGAAGCGGGCGAGGGCGAGCCGGAGGCCCTCGAGCCCGCCGAGGTCCGGGAAAGGACCGGATTCGAGCAGTGGCCGGAGTACCTCGCCTTGCGGCAACGCCGGCGCCAGGTCGAACGCGGCGGCGCGAATCCCTACGACCGGGTCCACGACGGCGGCAATTCCGGGCACGCGACGATCGACGGCAAGCGGACAGTCAACTTCTCGGCGTTCAACTATCTGGCACTGTCCCACCACCGTCGAGTCCGCGAAGCGGCCAAAGCCGCCGTCGACCGCTACGGAACCTCGGCGTCGGCCACCCCGCTGCTGTGCGGCCAAACGCCGGTGCACAAGGAACTCGCGGCGGAAATCGCCGGGTTCCTCGGCACCGAGGACGCGATGGTCTTCGCGGGCGGCCACTCGGCCAACGTGGCCACCGTCGGGCATCTGTTCGGCCCGCCGGACCTCGTCCTGCACGACCGCTGGATCCACGACAGCATCGTGCGCGGCTGCGTCTTGTCAGGAGCACAGCGCCAGCCGTTCCCGCACAACGACTGGGCTTCCCTCGACGAGCGGCTCCGCGCGGCGCGCGACCGGCACCGCCGGACCTTGATCGTGCTCGAAGGCGCCTACAGCCAGGACGGCGACATCCCCGACCTGCCGCGGTTCGTCGAAGTCGCCAAGCGGCACGGCGCGATGCTCATGGTCGACGAAGCGCACTCGATCGGCGTTCTCGGCGCCACGGGCGCGGGCATCGGCGAGCACTTCGGCGTCGACCGCGCCGACGTCGACCTCTGGATGGGAACGCTGAGCAAAGCTCTCGGCAGCCTCGGCGGGTACCTCGCGGGCCGCGCGCCGGTGATCGAATACCTCGAATACACCGCGCCGCTCTACATTTTCAGCACCGGGATCTCGCCCGCCAACGCCGGTGCGGCGCTGGAGGCGATCCGGGTCGTCAAAGAAGAACCCGAGCGGGTCGCCAGGGTGCGGGAACTCGCGGACCTGTTCAGGACCGCGGCGAGGGCGCGGGGGCTGGACATCGGGGTGTCCCGCGCATCGGCGGTGATCCCGGTCGTCATCGGCGAATGGGAGCCTGCGATCGCGGTCTCGAACGCGCTGCTCGCCATGGGCGTGAACGCCATGCCCATCGGCTATCCGGCGGTCGAGCGCGACCAGTGCCGGCTGCGGTTCTTCGTCAACGCCGACCATGCCGAGGACGACATCGAATACTCGCTCGACCGGCTGGTCGAGGCCATGCGCGCGGCGGGAGTCCGGCCGTGACCGGGGAGACCGTGCTGGTGGCCGGCGCGAGCGGCTTCATCGGCGGCCGCCTGGTCCGCCGGCTGGCCGAGCGAGGACATCGCGTTCGCGCCCTGGTCCGGGCGCACAGCGATCGCCGGGGCCTGGCGGGCTTGCCCGTCGAGTTCCACGTCGGCGCACTGTCCGATCCGGACGCGCTGAACGAGGCGGCGGACGGCGCCGGATGCGTTTACAACTGCGCCGGGAAGTCCGCGGACTGGGGTGCGTGGAGCGAGTTCCGCGAAGTCAACGTCGAAGGCGCGGCGAATCTCGTCCGGGCCGCCGCCCGTGCCGGCACGGTGCGCCGTTTCGTGCACGTCAGCACCACCGATGTCTACGGCTATCCGACGCGGCCCTGCTCCGAGAACGTCCCGCCGCGAGACGTGGGGCTGCCCTACAACCGCAGCAAGCTGCTCGGCGAACGAGAAGTCCGCCGGGCGGCCGCTGAAGGCGGCGTGCCGCTGACGATCGTGCGACCGGTCTCGGTGTACGGACCGGGCAGCAAGGACTTCGTCGTCGAGGTCGCCAATCTGCTGCTGCGAGGGCAAATGATGTATGTCCGCGGCGGCAGAGCACCGGCCGGCCTGGTGTACGTGGACAACGTGGCCGACGCCATGATCGCCGCCGCGGCAGCCGAATCCGCGGTCGGCGGGGTGTACAACCTGCGGGACAACGAGGAGACCACCTGGCGCGAGTACCTCCGGGCGCTCGCCCGCGGACTGGGCGTCGGCGAGCCCAAGCTGAACCTGCCGGCACCGATCGCGACCGGGCTCGCGCTGGCCTTCGAAGCTGTCTACGGCGCGCTGCGCTTGCGCGGACGCCCGATGCTGACCCGGCACGCGGTGCATCTGTTCGAACGGAACCAGTTGTTCCCCATCGACCGGGCGAGACACGACTTCGCCTTCGACGGCGACGTGGGATTCGAGGACGGCATGCGGCGCACGATCGACTGGCTAGGGTCGGAGGAGGGGCGGCGACACGTCAAGCGATAGCGAGCACCCCGGGTCGCCGGTGCCGGACACCCCGTGGCTGCCAGGATTCAGCGGCGAGACGGGCGCTGTCCCGCGGCTCGTCTGCCTGCACCACGCCGGCGGGACCGCGTCGACCTATCAGGGCTGGCAGCGGCATCTCGCCGGGGTCGCCCAGGTCGTTCCGGTCCTGCTGCCGGGACGCGACCGCCACGTCCGGGCTCGCCCGCACGCCGGCCTCGAGCCGTTGGCCGACGAGCTGGCCGAAACGCTGATCGCGCACGGATTGGCTGATCGGTATGCGTTCTTCGGCCACAGCATGGGCGCGCTGCTGGCCTACGAACTCAGCTGCCGGTTGCGCGACCGCGGCCACGGCGAGCCGCTGCACCTGTTCGTTTCCGGAAGCCGGGCACCGCATCTCTACGGTCCCGCGCAGGTGTCCGATGCGGAGGTGCTGTCCGCGGCCGGGCAGCACGCGGTTCCCGAGAGCGCGGTGCTGCGGGCCGATCTCGCCCTCTGCGACAGCTATGCGTGGACGCCGCGCAGACCCCTGCGCTGCCCGGTCACCGCGTTCCGCGGCAGCGACGATCCGCTGGCCAATGCCGTAGAGGTCGAGGCATGGCGCTCTTACACGCAGGGGTCGCTAGTGGTTCGTCAGGTCGCCGGCGGGCATTTCTTTCTCGCAGGCGCGGGCCGGTCGCGAGTGCTGAACGCCCTCCGCGCGGAGCTCGCGGTCTTCCGGTCTGCCTCGGACAAGGGAGAACCGTTGTGTCCCTAGCCATCGCGCCTCGCGACCTCGATGCGTTGGAGCGCCAAGTGCAGGCCGCCTTGCGGTCCGGCGACTACGGCGTCTTCGACGTTCTCGGCCACGGCGAGGACACGCTGGTCCTCAAAGTCCGCACCGGCGAGGGAACGTTCGCCTGCAAGCGGCTTCCGCCGTTCCCGGACTACGATCGGTTTCAGCGGTACGAAGAAACACTCGCCCGCTATGTTGGGCAGTTGAGCGCTCACGGCATCACGGTGGCGCCTACCGAGTTGCGCTACCTGTCGCGGGGACGAAGCGGCGGCGTCGCCTACTGCGTCCAGGAAGCGCTGCCGCCGGCACAGCTGTGCTCGAAGCTGCTGCACACCCGGGATCTCGGCTGGGCGAAGTCCTTCTTCGCGCGATACCTGACCGCGATCGGACGGGCGGCCCGACCCGACCTGGGGCTCGACGCCCAGGCCAGCAACTGGTTCGACCTCGACGGGGAACTCGTGTTCGTCGACGTCACCACCCCGTTCCTGCGGGACGGCCGCGGCCGGGAGCAGGCCGACGTGGGGTTGCTGCTCACGTCCCTGCCGTGGATCCTGCGCGGCGCGGTCAAGGCAGTCATGCTCAAGGCAGCCACGGACAAGTACTACTCGACGCGCGGCATCGTCCTCGATTTCCTCGGCAACCTGTACAAGGACCGGCTCGATTCCCTGGTGCCGGTCTTCCTGGAACAGGCCAACGAGCGCCTCGAGGTTCCGCTGAGCAGCGGGGAAGTGGCTCGCTATTACGCAGGCGACGCGCGGATGTGGGCAATCGTCCAGCGGCTGCGCAAAGCCGACCGGTTCTGGCAGCGCACCGTCCGCCGCCGCACTTATCCGTTTCTGCTGCCGCCCACGATCCGGCGCTGAACCCGCTGCCAGGCCCTTCCCGGCCGGGGCCTTCCTTCCCGGACTCAGGCGTCGCCCTTGATCTTCTTCATCGTCAGGTGCGACGTGACGCGCAAAACCCCCGGCAGTCCGGAGAGCTTCCGCGTCTGGAATTCCTCGTACGCGGCGTGGTCGGCGACCGCGACGCGGATGAAGTAGTCGGGGCGGCCGAAGAGGCGGCGGAACTCGATGACCTCCTCGTAGGAGGCGACGGTGTCCTCGAGCGCCTCGATCGTCGCCCGGTCGGTCGCGTAGACCTCCAGGTCGATGAGCGTTTCCAGCCCCCGGCCGACGGTTTCCGGGTCGATCACCGCGCGGTACCCGGCGATCACTCCGGCGTCCTCGAGGCGCTTCACCCGGCGCAGGCACGGGGGAGGGGTGAGCCCGACCCGTTTGGCGAGTTCGACGTTGGTCAGCCTCCCGTCCTGACGGAGGTGAAACAAAATATCCCGATCCAGCGCATCCAGCCGCACTACATTGCTCACTGGCCCATTCTAGCGCCATGATCGGACACCAAATTAGCCACGAGCTGACGTAGTGTTCCAAGCGTGGAAACCGTGTCCGACCTGGCTGTTCGTGATCGCCCGCCCGCATTGGCCGCGCTGAAGGACTGCGGGTCCGTCGGGATCGGCCTGGTCCCGCTCGGACTCGCGTTCGGCGCGTTCCTCACGCATTCGGGCCTCGCCTGGTGGTGGGCGACGGTCTTCACCACGTTCATCTACGCGGGCTCGTTCGAGTTCCTGCTCATCGGCCTGGCCGCGGCGGCGGCCCCGCTGGCGTCGATCGGGCTCTCGGCGTTCCTGGTCAATGTCCGGCACGTCTTCTACGCGCTGTCCTTCCCGCTGCACCGCGTACGCGGTCGCGGAGCGCGCGCGTACAGCACGTTCGCCCTCACCGACGAGGCCTACGCACTGTCCACAACGGACGCCGCCCGCGAGTGGAACGGCGCGCGAATCCTGTGGCTGCAACTGTTCCTGCACCTGTTCTGGGTCGGCGGAGCAACGGTGGGCGGCCTGCTCGGCTCGCTCATCCCCAGCGGCGTCGTCGGCCTGGACTTCGCCATGACTGCCTTGTTCGTCGTACTCGCGCTGGACGCCGTCCGCGACCGCAAGGGAGACCTGCCTACGCCCGTCCTCGCCGCCTTGAGCGCGGTCGTGGCCCGCGTGGTCTTCCCCGGCCAGATGCTGCTGGCGGCGTTCGTGCTGTTCGTCGGCGGCTTGGTCGTCCGCGGCCTCGTCGCCGAACGGAGCGTGAGCAATGCCTGACCCCGTCTACCTGCTGGCCGCGGTCGCGGTGTCCGCCGCGGTCACGTGGGGCTTGCGGGCGCTCCCGTTCGCAGTCCTGGCCCCGCTGCGCGCCAGCCGGACCGTGCAGTACCTGAGCACCCGCATGCCTGCGGGGGTCATGGTGATCCTGCTGGTCTACTGCTTGCGCGACGTGTCGTGGACGTCTTCGAGCGCCTTCGCCCCGACGATCGCGCTGGCGGTGACGATCGGCCTGCATCTGTGGCGCCGCAACGCGGTGCTGAGCATCGTCGGCGGTACTGCGGTGCATGTTCTGCTGGCGAGCCTGCTGTTCCCGGGATGACTCGAAGGACGATCAAGGTTCGTCGACGGATCGCATGCAGTGCTCGGCAAAGGAACACATCATGCCGATCTGAGGACGCAGCGATCCGGGATCGGTGACCGGCGTCGCTGCCGCTGCGGTCCAGCGCTGCCATGCCCCGCTCGGCCCGAGGAAGGGGCTCGCGTGGCCGGCGCCGAGACGCGCGTCCAGGCAAAGGAACGCCGCCATCGCCCAGTGCTGGTCGTACATCAGGTCCGGGCGAGCCAGATACCGGTCGAGGCAGTCGACCGGCAATTGCGCGTCCTGCTGGGTGCCGGACCGCGTCAAGGCGAAGCAGAATCCCTTGCCCGCGCGACACAGTTTGCTCGCCAGCAGCAGTTCGCCGATGCGCTCGCGACGGTCGAGCCCGGCCAGCCAGGCCGCAGTCAGCTGTGCCCGCCATTCGTAGCCGAACGGCTCCCGAAGATCGTCGTCGGTGATCTGTCGCGCGTCGGCGGCGAGTGCGCGGGCGAAGGCGCTGCGTTCGGCTGGGGCCGGGAGTGACGTAACGGTCGACGATGAGGCCGAGTGCGTGTTCCCGCCGATGGTTGCGCATGGGCTCACTCTGCCGGAAGCAGGGCGGACTGAAAGGCCTGTCCTAAACCCCCGCCGCATGCTGGTGAATCTGCGTCACCGCGAGCGCCCCTTCGCCGACCGCCGACGCGATGCGCTTCACCGAGTCGGCGCGTACGTCCCCGGCCGCGAACACCCCCGGCGCGCTCGTTTCGAGCAGCATCGGCTCGCGGGGCAGGTCCCAGGTCTCGTCGAGCAGGCCCGCCAGTGCGGAGCCGGTGAGCAGGTACCCGCCGGTGTCGCGCCGCACCGTGTCCGCGAGCCAGCCGGTGCGGGGGCGGGCGCCGATGAAGCTGAACATGGACTCCGCGGCGATCTCGTCGACCGTGCCGGTCCGGTTGTCGCACAACGTGATTCGTTCCAGATGCGCGGCTCCGGACACGGATTCGACCTCGGTGGTCGCGCGGACCTCGATGTTCGGCGTCCCGTCGATCTCGTCCACCAGGTAGCGGGACATGCGGGTCGCCAGCGACGGTGCGCGGACGAGCATCGTGACCTGTTCGGCGTGCTTGGCGAAGTGCAGCGCCGCCTGTCCGGCCGAGTTCGCGCCGCCGACGATCACCACGTGCTGGCCCGCACACAACGCGGCTTCGGAGTTCGTTGAGCCGTAATAGATCCCGGCTCCTTCGAACCGGTCGCAGCCGTCCGCCGCGAGCCGGTGGTAGGACAGGCCGGTGGCCAGCAGCACGCTGCCCGCGCCGATCTCCCTGCCGTCGGACAGGCCGATCAGGTGCGCGCGGCCCGCGCGGCGCAACGACACCGCGCCGACCGGGGCGAGCAGTTCCGCGCCGAACCGGCGGGCCTGCGCCACCGCGCGCCGGGTCAGTTCGGCTCCGCTCACCCCGGCCGGGAAACCGAGGTAGTTCTCGATCCGGCTGGATGTGCCCGCCTGGCCGCCGGGCACGTGCGCGTCCAGCAGCAGCGTCGCGAGGCCTTCCGAGGCGCCGTACACCGCGGCGGCCAGTCCGGTCGGCCCGCCGCCCGCGATCACCAGGTCGTAGTGCGGCCGGGACAGCTCGCCGCGCAGGCCGAGCGCGGCCATCAGTTCGGTGCGCGTCGGCCGCACCAGCCGCCTGCCGTCGGGCAGTTCGACCGCGGGAACCTCGTCCGACCCCGTTTCGTCGACGTCGACGAAACGGAACGGCTGCAACAGCCGGGTGAGGAAATCGCGCAGCTGGTGCGTGGCGGGGGAGAACCGGTGCCCCACGACGCGGATGCCCTCGTACGGCGGCTCGTAGGTCGACTGCCATTCGGCGAGCAGGTCGTCCAGCACGGGGTACAGCCGTTCCGCGGGCGGCTCCCACGGCTTGACCAGATAGTGGTGCAGCTTGACCTCGTTGATCGCGTCGATCGCGACGGCGGTGTCGGCGTAGCCGGTGAGCAGCACCCGCCGCGCCGAAGGGAAGCGGTTCAGCGACTCGGCGAAGAACTCCATGCCCGTCATCTCCGGCATCCGCTGGTCGACCAGCAGCAGCGCGGGCTCTTCCCCTCGGTCGGCGAGCCGGTCGAGGATGCGCAGGCCGTCGGCGGGCGAGGTCGTGGACAGCACCCGGTAGCGGTCGGCGTAGACGCTGAGCAGGTCCCGGCGGACAGCGCGCAGCACGTGCGCGTCGTCGTCGACGGCGAGCAGGGCCGGTCGGTGGCGGGGCGGCGCGGATGCGGTCATGGCGACCAGTGTCGGGCGGCGCACGGGCTTTCCGGGACCACCTAACGAAGTAGCCGGAACCCGGCGCGGACTTCGTGGAGTAGCGAAGCCGGTTCTTGTTGCGCCGCACGGGAAGCGGGTTCACTCGACGGCGTGACAAAGATACTCGCGATCCTCTCGGAATACGGATACTGGGGCGAGGAACTCCTCGGACCGCTCGTGGCCTTCGACGAACACGGCTACCAGACCGTCTTCGCCACGCCGACCGGCAAACGGGCCCACGCACTGCCGCCGAGCCTCGACCCCGGCTACATCGACCCGCCGCTCGGCCGCTCCGTCACCACGCCGGAAGTCGCCGTAGCGGCCAGGGAACTCGACGAATCGTCCCGTTTGGACAATCCGCTCAGCCTGGAGCAGTGGATTCCCGACCGGCCCTACCAAAGCGAACCCGAACCGCTGCGCAAGACCGAGGACTACTACCGCGAACTCGCGAAGCTGGACACCGACATCGAGCAGTACGACGCGCTCGTGATCGTCGGCGGCAGCGGGCCGATCGTGGACCTGGCCAACAACGGCCGTCTGCACGAGCTGATCCTCGCCTTCGTCCGGGCGGACAAGCCGATCCTCGCCCTCTGCTACGGCGTCGCCGCCCTCGCGTTCGCCCGCGACTGGGAGGACCGCGTCAGCATCCTCCGGGGCAAGCACGTCACCGGGCACTGCAAGGAGTACGACTACAAGGACGGCACGGGTTTCCTCGGCGTCGACTTCAACATGGGCCCGCCGCCGTACCCGCTGGAGTACATCCTGCGCGACGCGACCGGCCCGGACGGCCGCTACCACGGCAACGTCGGCAAGGAGACGTCGGTGATCGTCGACTTCCCGTACGTCACCGCACGGTCCACTCCGGACTCTTTCCTCGGCGGCGGCAAGCTGGTCGAGGTGCTCGAGTCCGGCCTGCGCCGGTACGGCTGGTAGGCCGTCATGCACGAGCGTCCCGGCAAGATCGCGATCTTCGAACAGTTCGCGGCCGACGGCATGACCACGATGTTCGGCAACCCCGGCACGGTCGAACAGGGGCTGCTGGACATCGTGGACCAGCTGCCCGCGTTCTCTTACGTGCTGGCGCTGCAGGAGACCGTCGCGGTGGGCATCGCCGACGGGTACTGCCGGGCCGCGGCCGCCCCGGCGCTGGTGCAGCTGCACGCCGGGGTCGGCCTCGGCAACGGGATCGGCATGCTGTACCAGGCTAAGCGCGGCCATTCGCCGCTCGTGGTGATCGCGGGCAGTGCGGGTGTGCGCTACGACGCCATGGACTCGCAGATGGCCGCCGACCTCGTCGCCATGGCGCGGCCGGTGACCAAGTACGCGACGCGGGTCACCGATCCGTCCTCGCTGCTGCGGGTGCTGCGCCGCGCGGTGAAGATCGCCATGACCCCGCCGCGCGGCCCGGTCTTCGTCGAGCTGCCGATGGACGTCCTCGACGCGCCGACCGCCGAACCCGCGATGCCGGCGAGCGTGCCGAGCCGCGCGGCGTTCCCCCTCCCCGGCGAGCTGGACCGGGCGGCGGAACTGCTGCTCGGGGCGGAACGCCCGGTGATCCTCGCCGGCGACGGCGTCGCCGTGTCGGAGGCGCAGGCCGAACTCGCCGAGGTGGCGGAGCGGCTGGGCGCACCGGTGTGGGGCGTGGACACGTCCGAGGTGAACATGGACACCACGAACCCTTGGTACCGCGGGGAAACCGGGCACATGTTCGGCGAGACGAGCGCCGCGTCGGTCAAGGACGCGGACGCGGTGCTGATCGTCGGCACCTACGTGTTCCCGGACGTGTTCCCCTTGCTGGACAACCCGTTCGGCGATGCCAAGGTGGTGCACGTCGACCTGGACGACTTCGAGATCGCCAAGAACCACCCGGTCGATCTCGGCCTGGTCGCCGACCCGAAGGCGACGCTCGCGGGACTCGCCGCCAGATTGCCCGGCAGGCGCGCCGACCGGGCGGAGTGGCAGCGACCGGGCCTCGGGGAGGACGCTCCATTGATCGAACGGTTCTCGGCGGCGCTCGCCGACCAGGCGGGCGAGGACCTCGTGGTGTTCGACGAGGCGCTGACGGCGTCCCCCGGCCTTCGGCGCCACCTGCCGCCCCGCGTGCCCGGAAGCTATTTCGCCACCAGAGGCGGTTCCCTGGGCGTCGGCATCCCCGGCGCCATCGGGATCAAGCTCGCGCGGCCCAACGCGCCAGTGGTCGGTTTCACCGGCGACGGCGGCAGCATGTACACGATCCAGGCGCTGTGGACGGCCGCGCGACACGACGTCGCGGCGAAGTTCGTCATCTGCGACAACGGCAGATACGGCTTGCTGGACAACAACATCGAGCAGTACTGGCGGGAGCGGGACATCCAGGCGCACGCCTACCCGGATTCCTTCGACCTCGCCACGCCGCCGCTCGGCTTCGCGGAACTCGCGCGGAGCATGGGAGTTCCGGGCGTCAAGGTCGAGAAGGCAGCCGACGTCGAGCGGGCGGTCGCCGGCCTGCTCGGCCACGAGGGACCGTTCCTAGTCCACCTGATCACGTCCTGAAAGGACAGTCGTGAACACCATCCTCCGCCAAGGCGGCCGGCTGGCCGGGCGCAGCGTCGCCGTGTTGATGGAGACGGACTACGTCGAACCGGAGCTGTGGTACTACCTCCGCCGCTTCGCCGAGGAAGGCGTGGCACTGCGGCTGATCACCCGGCTGTGGGGCCAGCGGTCGATCACGTTCACCGGGCACGAGCACCAGCTGCCGATCACGGTCGACGGCGATCTCGAGACGCTCGACGCGTCCGCGCTGGACGCGCTGATCATCCCGTCCGGCATGGTGTCCGACCGGCTGCGCTACTCCGAACGCGTCGGCGAGCTCGCCCCGGCGGTGCGGTTCGCGCGTGCCGCGTTCGCCGATCCCGCCGTCCTCAAAGGAGTCATCTGCCACGGCATGTGGCTGCTGTCGCCGATTCCCGAGGTGGTCCGCGGCCGCAGGGTCACCTGCCACAACAACCTGATCGGCGACGTGCGCAACATGGGCGCGGTCTTCGCCGACCAGGACGTGGTGGTCGACGGCGACCTGGTCACCGCGCGCAGCGCCGACCACTGCCACCTGTTCGCCCGCACGCTCATCGACCTCATCGCCGCGCGGGCCGACCGCACCAGGAGGTCCGTCTTGGAGAGGATGGCGAGGGCGACATGACCGCGCACTCGGATCTCACCGCGCACCTGATCGCTCGCGACCGCCGCCGCCCGGAGCCCGCCGCCGGCGTGGACTACTCGTTCTCCGACCTGGTCGCGGGCTACGTCACCGAATCCGACGGGATGTCGTTCGAGCTGAAGACCTCCGGCGGGCGGCGGCAGCGGATCGCCTTCGGGCACACCATGTCCGCGGAGTTCCTGCGCAACCTGGGCGAGCCCTACGCCGACGCGACCGGGCAGGTGGCCGAGCTGCTGGCGCCGGGAAGATTCCTCTACGCGTACGGGATCCGCTATCCCTCGGGCCGGTTCGAGGCGAAGCGGCTGATCTTCCTCGGCCGCCGGGCAGGCGACTACTGCTTCGAGGACCCGCACTGGTGGTCCCGGCAGCTGGGCGAGATCGCGCGGTTCTACCGGCGGGCGCAGTTCGGCGGCGCGCGGCCGGTCGACTTCGCCGACTACCGCACCGTGCTGCGGCTCGGCGGGGACAAGAGCGACCACCACGTCCAGGAGACGGACACGATCTCCCGGCTGGTGTACGGGATGGCGTCGGCGTACCTGCTCACCGGCGACGAGGACTTCCTCGGCGTGGCCGACCGCGGCACCGAGTACCTGCGCGAGCACATGCGGTTCGTCGACCGCGACGAGGACGTCGTGTACTGGTACCACGGCATCGACGTGCGCGGCGGCAGCGAGCGCAAGCTGTTCACCTCCGAGTTCGGCGACGACTACGAGGCGATCCCGGCCTACGAGCAGATCTACGCGCTGGTCGGCCAGACCCAGCTGTTCCGGGTCACCGGCGACCGGCGGATCCGCGACGACATCGACGCGACGCTGCGGCTGTTCCGCCGCTTCTTCCGCGACCCCGACCTCGGCGGGTACTACTCGCACATCGACCCGGTGCTGCTGTCGCCGCACCAGGAATCGCTGCGGCACAACCGGTCGCGCAAGAACTGGAACTCGATCGGCGACCACGCGCCCGCCTACCTGATCAACCTCTGGCTGGCCACCGGGGAGAAACGGCACGCCGACATGCTGGCCGAGACCTTCGACCTGATCGCCGAGCACTTCCCGCGCGAGGACAGCCCGTTCGTGCAGGAACGGTTCCACGGCGACTGGACGCCGGACCGGACCTGGGGCTGGCAGCAGGACCGGGCGGTGGTCGGGCACAACCTCAAGATTGCCTGGAATCTCCTGCGGATGAACGCGATCCGGCCGGACCCGAAGTACGTCGAGCTCGCCGAACGGCTGGGCCGGACGATGCCGGACGTGGGGAGCGACCGGCGGCGCGGCGGCTGGTACGACATGGTGGAACGGCAGCTCGCCGACGGCGAGGACGCCCACCGGCTCGTCTGGCACGACCGCAAGGCCTGGTGGCAGCAGGAGCAGGCGATCCTCGCCTACCTGATCCTGGCCGGGACGACCGGCGACGCCGGGTTCCGCGAGCAGGCGCGGGAGGCCGCGGCGTTCTACAACAGCTTCTTCCTCGACCACGACGAGGGCGGCGTGTACTTCAACGTGCTCGCCGCGGGCACGCCGTACCTGCTCGGCACCGAGCGGCTCAAGGGCAGCCACTCGATGAGCATGTACCACAGCAGCGAGCTGTGCTTCCTGGCCACGGTGTACCAGCGCCTCCTGCTGTCCGGCGAGCCGATGACCCTGTGGTTCCGCCCGCGACCGGACGCGGACCGGCTGCTGCGGACCGCGCCGGACGCGCTGCCGAAGGGCCGGGTGCGGCTGTCGTGGGTCGAGGTCGACGGCCGCCCGTACTCCGCGTTCGACGCGGAGGAGATGACCGTGCGCCTGCCGGAGACCGGGCACGACCTGACCGTGCGGGCACATTTGTCCACTGTGGACTGACTGGGGAGCGGGACGATGGAGCTGGAGAAGTACATGCGGGGCCGGGTGACCGTGCTCGCGCTCGAGGGGGAACTGGACAGCGCGACGGCGGACGAGGCGCGGACGCGGATCAGCGAGCTGGTCCCGTCCGACGGCGCGGCGCTGCTCGACCTCGGCGGCATGACGTACACGTCGAGCGCGGGCCTGCGGGTCCTGCTGCTGGTCTACCGGCAGGTGCAGGAGTCCGGCGTGCCGCTGGCGCTCGCCCGGCTCACCCCGGACGTCGCCGAGGTCATGACCGGCACCGGGTTCATCGACTTCTTCACCGTCGTGGACACCGTCGACGCCGGGGTGGAGGCGCTGACCCGATGAGCCTCCAGCCGATGCGGACCGCGCCGCGCGCCGCTCCGTGCCCGGCGGGCCGGCTCGCCGGGTTCGACGTGCGGGAGGGCAGGCCGCTCCCGTTCGGGGCCACGCGCGTCCCCGGCGGCGTCAACTTCTCCGTCTACTCCACGGGCGCTGCCTCGGTGGCGCTCGTGCTGTTCTGGCGCGGCGCGGAGGAGCCGTTCGCGGAACTCGAATTCCCCGAGTGCTACCGCACCGGCTCGGTCTACGCCATGACGGTGTTCGGGCTGTGCGCCGAAGAGATCGAGTACGGCTACCGGATCGACGGCCCGTGGGATCCGGAGCGGGGCGACCGGTACGACGCCGCGTGCCTCCTGTCCGACCCGTACGCGACCGCGGTCGGCGGCCGCGAGACCTGGGGCGAACCGGGCGACCGGCGGTACCGCTACCGGTCGAGGATCGCCCCGGACGGCTTCGACTGGGCCGGCGACCGGCCGCTCGGCCTGCCCATGCAGGACCTGGTGATCTACGAGACGCACGTGCGCGGCTTCACCCGCCACCCGTCGTCGGGCGTGCGCTGGCCGGGCACGTTCGCCGGGCTCGCCGAGCGGATCCCGTACCTCGTCGAACTCGGCGTCAACTGCGTCGAGCTGATGCCGGTCCTCGAATTCGACGAGAACGAGAACCATCCGGCCGGGCTGCACGACTACTGGGGCTACAACACCGTCGGGTTCTTCGCGCCCAAGGCCTCCTACGCGGCGACCGGCGTGCTCGGCCGCCAGAACGACGAGCTGAAGAGCCTCGTGAAGCAACTGCACGCGGCGGGCATCGAGGTCGTGCTGGACGTGGTGTTCAACCACACCGCGGAAGGCGACGAGCGCGGTCCGACGTTTTCCTTCCGGGGCCTGGACAACCGGGTCTACTACATGCTGACCCCGGACGGGCGCTACTACAACTTCAGCGGCACCGGCAACACGGTGAACTGCAACCACCCGGTGGTGCTCGGCTTCGTGCTGGACTGCCTGCGGTACTGGGTGTCGGAGTACCACGTGGACGGTTTCCGGTTCGACCTCGCCGCGGTGCTCGGCCGCGCTTCCGACGGGTCGCCGCTCGCCAATCCGCCGCTGCTGGAGACGCTCGCGAGCGACCCGGTCCTGGCGCACACCAAGCTGATCGCCGAGGCGTGGGACGCGGGCGGGCTCTACCAGGTGGGCAGTTTCCCGGACTACTGCCGGTGGTCGGAGTGGAACGGCCGCTACCGCGACGCGGTCCGCCGGTTCCTCAAGGGCGAGCCGGGCACGGTCAGCGAGATGGCCGACCGGCTGATCGGCTCCCCGGACCTGTACCTGCGACGCGGCCCAGTGGCCTCGGTCAACTTCGTCACTTCGCACGACGGGTTCACCCTGCACGATCTGTTCGCCTACAACGACAAGCACAACGACGCCAACGGCGAGCACGGCGGCGACGGGGACGACGCCAACCACTCGTGGAACTGCGGGCACGAAGGCCCGGCGGGCGACCAGGAAGTGCTGGCGCTGCGGCGCAGGCAAGCGTGCAACGCGCTTCTGCTGCTGCTGACGAGCCACGGGGTGCCGATGCTGCTGGCGGGCGACGAGATCGGCCGCACGCAACAGGGAAACAACAACGCCTACTGCCACGACAGCGAAATCTCGTGGTTCGACTGGCGCGGTCTCGCGGAGAACGCCGATCTGCTGCTATTCGTCAAGCGGGCCATCGCGTTCCGGCGCGCGCATCCGGTGCTGCGCAGGCGCTGGCACATCACCGGCCACGCGAACGGCGCGCTGTTCCCGGACGTGAGCTGGCACGGCGTGCGCGCGTGGACACCGGACTGGTCCTCGCACAACCGGCTGCTGGCGGTCATGTTCCACGCCGAGGAGGAAGGCGCCGCGGACTGCGTCTACCTGGCGGCCAACGCGCACTGGGAGCGGCACGAGCTGGAACTGCCGCAGCTGCCGGATCACCTGGCGTGGCACCGGTTCGCGGACACCCACGCCGAACCTCCTGCCGAGCAGCCCGGCGCCGAGCCGGAGCTCGCCGACCAGGAACGGGTCCGCATCGGACCGAGAACGGTGCTCGTGCTCGTGGCGCGGGAACGTCGAGGGAGATGAACCATGGGGTTTCACGGAAGAATGCACGCGGAGAACGGCGTCGCGACCATCCGGCTCGCCGGCGAGGTGGACTCGCGCTCGGCGCACCGGCTCAACGAGCTGATCGTCGCCGCGGTCAAGCGGATGCCGCAGCGGCTGGTGCTGCTCGCCGAGGAGCTGACCTACCTGTCCTCGGCGGGGCTGCGCTCGCTGGTGTTCGCGCACCAGAAAATGGGGCGGGGCGTGGAGATCGTGCTCGTCGGCGTGCAGCCGGACGTGGCCGAGACCATCCGGCTGACCGGATTCGACCGCAGCATCGTGATGCACGAGGCGGGCGGGCAGCCGTGATCGCGGTCAAGGCGAGGGACATCGAGGAACTGGGCGTCCTGATCCCGGCGATCGTCGACCGGCTCGCGGGCGCGACCGGGATGACGCACAGCCAGGCCTACCGGATGCGCCTCGCGGCCGAGGAGATCACCACCAACATCGTGACGCACGGGTACGGCGGCCGCGGCGGGACGATCGACATCGACGCGGGCTACGACGACGCGTGGGTGTGGGTGCGGATCGAGGACGACGCGCCCGAGTTCGACCCGTCCGCCTACGACGTGGCGTCCCGGCTGGCCATGGATCCGGGATGGGCCCCGCTCGGCGGTTTCGGGCTGTTCCTCGCACTGTCCAGTGTGGACAGCCTGGAGCACGTCCGGGCCGGGGGCCGCAACCGCAACCTGCTCAAGATCCGGCGCGGGGGAGGGACCGATGAGGAAATCGTGCGTACTGGTCGTCGCTGACCCGGCCGCCAGGATGCCGCGGCTCGAACCCGCGCTGGCCGACGGCGGGTTCGAGGTGCGCACGGCGACCGAGGACGAGGTGCTCGCCGGCGACGAGCGCCTCGCCCCGCCGGACGGGCTGCTGGTGTCGGCGTCGCTGGGCCTGCAGCGGGTGGCGCTGCTGGCCAGGCGGTTCGCGCACCTGCCGAACCCGCCGACGACCATCGTGTTCCCGCAGGACGACTTCGACGCGCTGGAGGCGTGCGTGCGGGGCGGCTTCGACTACGTCCTGCCGCCGTTCCTGCCGAGCCTGCTGCGCAGCAGGATGAGCTCCTGCTGGGAACGCGGCCAGCTCGCCGGCGCGGTCGAGGACATGGCCGCCGAGGCCAGCCTGCGCGCCTACGAGCGGGACCTCGCCATCGCGCACGAGATCCAGTCCGGTTTCCTGCCGGAGAAGCTGCCCGCGCCGCACGGCTGGGACGTCGCGTCCCGCTTCCGGCCCGCCCGGCAGGTGGCGGGCGACTTCTACGACGGGTTCGAACTGGTCGGCGGGCGCCGGGTGGGGTTCGTGGTGGCCGACGTGTGCGACAAGGGCGTCGGCGCCGCGCTGTTCATGGCGCTGATCCGCACCCTGCTGCGGCACACCGCCGAGCACACCGGCACCGCCGGACGCCCTGGCGACGCGCCCGGGCCCGCTCCCGCGGCCGAGGCGGGCGAGCCGCTGCCGCCCATGCTGTCGGTGGGCGCGGGCCCGCTGGTGCAGGCGGTGGTGGCGACCAACCGGTACCTGACCCGCAACCACCTGCGCCAGGGTTACTTCGCCACGCTCATCTTCGGCGTGCTCGATCCCGCGTCGGGCGGCCTGCTCTACATCAACGGCGGGCACAACCCGGCGGTCCTGCTGCGCGCCGACGGCAGCCACACGCTGCTCACCCCGACCGGCCCGGCCGTCGGCATGATGCTGCACAGTTCCTACGGCCTCGGCTGCGCCCGCCTGGAACGGGGCGACACGCTGCTGTTGTACACCGATGGCGTAGTGGAGGCGCGCGCGGCGGGCGGATCGCTTTTCGGCATGGACCGGCTGATCACTGCGATAAGCGAACCGGCGACGTCCGCGGAGGAGGTTCTTTCGGAGGTGGACAAGGCTTTGCGTGCTCATGTCGGAGCAGCCGAACAATCGGACGACATCACGATGCTGGCACTGCATCGGGGTGCGCTGTGACTCGGGTGCCGGAATCCGCAGCCGCCCGTAGTATGGCGGGTGACCTTCCGCGTCATCCGGTTTTCGAAATCCTGGGGCTCAGTTGTCGACGGACGCCAGCAGACGGGAGCTTGCCAGGTTCCTGCGCAGCAGACGAGAGCGCATCGCTCCGTCCGAAGTCGGCCTGCCGCCGGGAACGCGAAGGCGGATACCGGGATTGCGGCGGGAAGAGGTCGCCGTGCTGGCCGGGGTCAGCCCCACCTGGTACACCTACCTCGAGCAGGGCCGGGGCATCCAGCCGTCCCGCGAGGTGCTCGACAGCCTGGCCAGGGTGCTGCGGCTGTCCGAAGACGAACGCCGCTACATCCACCGCCTTTCGCTCGGCGCCGTCGTCCACGCGGCCGCGCTGGACGCCGAAGTGCCCGCCGAAGTCCTGGTCGGGCAAATTGTCGCGATGTTCGAGGAAAGCCCGTATCCGGTGTACGCGGGCGACAATTACGGCGACCTCCTGGCGTGGAACCCGGCGGCGTGCGAGTGGTACGAGGACTGGGGCGCGCTCCCGAAGGAGGAACGGAACATCCTGAGGTGGATGCTGGTGTCGCCGGTCGCCCGGACCCGCTTGACGGACTGGGAGTCCGACACCCGGGACGCGGTCGCCCGGTGGCGGAGCGAGATGTCCCAGCATCCGAACGACCCGCGCCAGCAGGCCCAGGTCGCCGAGTTCGCCCGGCTCAGCCCGGAGTTCCGGGCCTGGTGGGGACAGCACCGGGTGGTGGAGCACCGGTCGCGGATCCGGCGGCTCCGGCACGACCGAATGGGGGCGCGGGCGTTGCGGATAACGGTCGTGCACACGCCGGAGATTGTGCCGGTCGGAGTAGTGCTGCACCTTCCGTTGGATTCGCACTAGAGTTCGCGGGCGTTTTCGCCGCGCCGATATTCCGTTAGTTCAAAGTTGACCTGGGGGTTTGCTGATGGACATGATGCGACCCGTCGGGACGAATCCCGCGGAAATGAGGAGTCGCTGTGCTGGGTCCACAGTCATGACAGGCGCTGGGGGGACGTTCGACGCCGGCCGTTCGGTGATCATGGTCGGTGTCGCCTGCCGGTTTCCCGGAGCGCGGAACGCGGACGAGTTGTGGGAACTGCTGATATCCGGAGGGGATGCGGTCGGGGAAATACCGCGCGAGCGGTTCGACGCCGAGAAATGTTATTCGGCGGAATCCGGGAAACCGCATACGATTCGCAGTCTTGGGGGTGGCTATCTGAATGACGTCGACAATTTCGACGCGGGGTTCTTCGGCATCACGCGGGGCGAGGCCGAGCAGATGGATCCGCAGCAGCGGATGCTCATGGAAGTCGTGTGGCAGGCCGTCGAGGACGCGGGCCTGACCGCGGAAGGCCTGGCGGGCAGCAACACCGGCGTGTACCTGAGCACGTTCGGCACCGAGTACTGGGATTTCGTGCGTGCCGCCGGCCGGAGCGGCCTGCACGCGGCCATGGGCACCGTGGTGCCCGGGATGATCGCCGGGCGCATCGCGCACCATCTGGACCTGCGCGGTCCGACCATGGGCGTGGCGGCCAACTGCGCGACGTCGCTGCTGGCGGTGCACCTGGCCGTCCGCGCGCTGCGGCACGGCGAGATCGACCTCGCCATCGTCGGCGGCGCGCAGCTGATGCTGTCGCCCGACCTGCACTTCGCGGTGTCGGAAGCGGAAATGCTGTCGCCGACCGGCCGTTCCCGGTTCGGCGACGCCAGCGCGGACGGCTACGTGCGCAGCGAGGGCGTCGGTGCGGTGATCCTCAAGCGGCTGCCGGACGCGACGCGCGATCGCGACCGCGGCTACGCGGCGATCGTGGGCACCGCGACCGGGAACAACGGCAGGAGCGGTCCGTCGCTGACCGCACCGGCGCAGGTCGCGCAGGAGAGCACGCTGCGAGCCGCTTACCGGGACGCGGGCATCCCGCCCGCGGCTGTCGGCTACGTCGAGGCGCACGGACCGGGCACTCCGGCGGGCGACCCGGTCGAACTGCAGGCGCTCGCCGACGTGCTGGGCGAAGGGCGGCCCGAGGACCGGCCGTGCCTCGTCGGCTCGGTGAAATCCAACATCGGCCACCTCGAAGGCGTGGCCGGGATCGCCGGGCTGATCAAGACCGCGCTGGTGCTGCGGCATCGCACCGTTCCGGCGACGCTGCACGTCACGAAGCCGATCGCGCAGTTCCGCCAGCCCGGCACCCCGCTGCGGCTGCCTCGCCGGACCCAGGTCCTCCCGGCCGAAGGGCAGACCGCGATCGCCGGGGTCACGTCGCTGGGGCTGGCGGGCGCGATCGTGCACGTCGTGCTCGCGGAACTCCCCGAGCGCGGGAGGGCCGACCCGCAGGAGCGCTCCGCCTACCTGCTTCCGCTGTCCGCCCGGCATCCGGAAGCATTGCGGCAGACCGCGCAACGGTACGCCGGGCTGCTCGAATCGCCGGCGGCCCCGGCACTCGCCGACGTCTGCCACACCGCCGCGGTGCGCCGCACGCACTTCGAGCGGCGGATGGCCGTGGTGGGCTCCGACCGCGAGGAACTCGTGGCCGCACTCGCCGCGGCCGGTCGGCGGCAGGGATCCGCGCAGGTGTTCGGTGACGGGAGTCCGGTCACCGAACCGCCGAAGATCGTGTTCGTCTATCCGGGGCAGGGCTCGCAGTGGCCGGGAATGGCGCGGGAACTGCTGGCGAGCAGCGAAGTTTTCGCCCGCCGGTTCGCCGAATGCGACCGCGCCGTGCGGCACGAGACGGGATGGTCGCCCGCCGAGGTCATCGGGAGCGGCGCTGAAGTGTCCACTATGGACTTCGTGCAGCCGGTGCTGTGGTCGGTCCAGGTGGCGCTCGCCGCGGTGTGGCGCGATTTCGGCGTCGAGCCGGACCTGGTGATCGGGCACAGCATGGGCGAAGTGGCCGCGGCGGTCACCGCGGGGGCGCTCAGCGTCTCCGATGGCGCGGCCGTGATCTGCAGGCGCTCCGCGCTGCTGGCCGCCCGGCGCACACCCGGTGCGATGTGGGCGGTTCAGCTCGGCGAGCAGGCGGCACAGCGGGCGATCGGCGAGTACGCGGACCGCGTGTGCGTCGGGGTCGTCAACAGCCGTGCCGCGACCGTGCTGTCCGGAGACCCGGACGCGCTGGCCGAGATCGTCGCCGGGCTGCGCGCGGACGGCGTGTTCTGCCGTCAGGTGCGGGTCGACTACGCCTCGCACGCCCCGCAGGTCGAACCGCTGCGCCCGCTGCTGCACGACGTGCTGGCGGGCCTGCGCCCGCGGCCGGGCCGGGTGCCGGTCCGCTCGACGGTGCTGGACAGCGTCGTCGACGGCTCCGGCTTCGACGCCGGGTACTGGGCGGACAACCTGATCCTCCCGGTGCGGTTCGAATCGGCGGTCCGCGCCGTGCTGGCGGACCGGCGGCCGACGGTGTTCGTCGAGATCAGCCCGCACCCGATCCTGAGTCTCGCGATCGAGGACGGGATCCAGGACGCCGCGGCGCGGGCATGGCAGGTCGCGTCGCTGCGCAGGGACGAACCGGAGTACAAGACCATGCTGGGCGGTCTGGGCGCCGTGTACGCGGCGGGCGGCGAGGTCGCGTTCGACCGCCTCGGCGACGGCCGGTTCGTCGACGTGCCGGGCTACCCGTGGCAGCACGAACGGTTCTGGATCGACGCGGGCGAGGTCGAGTGGCCGGGCGGAACCGGAGCGGCGCCGAGGGCGACTCCGATCGACGCGCTGCACTACGCCGAGTCCGCCGCGACCGTGCCCGGCCGCGTCCGCTACCTGCGGACGGCGGTCGGCCTGCTGCTCGGCCTGCCCGACGTCGACCCGGCCGTCCCGCTGCCCGCGCTCGGCCTGAGCTCGGTGTTCGCGGTGCAGCTCGCCTACCAGGTGCGGACCGAACTCGGCCTCCGCGTCAGCGGTCGGGACCTGCTGGGCGCGGCGTCGATCGAGGATCTGGCGCGGGAGCTGGAACCCCGGCCTCGCGAGGCGGTTTCCTGAGCGAAGGTGCTGCGGCCGCAGCGGCGACAACGCCGCTGCGGCCGCTTCTCGTGCGGGCCGCGCCGCCGCGGATTGCCCGGGCCGTGAAGGGCTCCTTGCGGGAATCAGAGTCCAATGCCGGGGGACTCAAGACGGCGTTACGGGTGCGGTTGAGGCGTGTCCGCCCAGGCCGAAGCCGCTGGCGGACCGTTGGCTTGCGTCGGGGGCGACGCGGACGGCGGGAACTGGGCGTGCCGTCCTCGCAGACGCCAAACCCGCCCCGCTTCGGTCCGGGCGGGCACGGCGCCAACCGCATGCCGACGGCTCGCTACGGCAGCGGCCGCCGAGGAGGAACCGCCGGGGACAAATCCGGCCCGGCGAGGCCGTCCCAGGCCTCCCCGGAATTCCCGCCGTCCGCACCCCGCGCGGCGAGCAGCGAATCGAAAGCCACCGCCACGTTCCAGCCGCATCCGCGCTGCCCGGCATGGAATTCGGCCGCCTCGGCGGTGGCCTCGTTGATGCGCCCGGCCAGCAGCAGGGCGTCGATCAGGCACGCGGTGAGATACGGCGGAAACCACGGCATCTCCGCCCGCAGCCCTTCGGCGGCGGCCAGCGACCGACGCAGATGCGAGACCGCCGACGCGCCTCGTCCGGCGGCGACCGCGTGTGCGGCCCGGGAGAACAGCGCCGCTTCGCGGTCTTCGCCAGGGTCCACCAGCTCGACGACCGCCGGCGTCCCGGTGACGGCGAGCAGCCAAGCGCGGCACGCCAGGAACCGGGCGCGGTGCCGGACGTCCGAGCTCGCCGCGGCGGCCAGCACCGCGTCCGCGGCGGCGATGTTTCGTTGTCCGAGCCCGACGACCATCGCCCTGGCTATCTCCGCTTGCGGCGACCGGTCGGCGTGCGTGTCGAGCACGCGCCGGGCCGCGGCGGTTTCGCCGCGCAGCAACAGCGCCATGGCCCAGACCGGCGCGACCGAACGGCCCAGCCCGTGCCAGGCCGCCAGCCTGCACAGTTCGCCCGTCTGGTCGAGGGAGAGCCGCTGCCAGGCACACGCGACCGCGTCCGTCAGCCGGGCGGTCACCGCTTCGCCGGCGGCCCGGCCTTGCCCGCCAGGGAAGATCGGGGACAGCTGATACATCCCGCCGGACAGCGACATTTCGGCGGCGAGGCCGTCGCGGACGACCAGGTCGTGCAAGAGCCCCGGGTTGCCGCCGGTCGAAGCGTGCAGCGCCTCGGCGCTCGCGGGGCGGACCGGGCCGCCGAGGGTTTCGGCGAGGATGCCCGCCACCTCGTCCTCGGTCAGCCGCGGCAGCCGGAGCGTGCGGGAGCCGAGGTCGTAGCGCAGGCAGTCCAGCGGATCCGGGCCGGAGGGCAGCGCGCCGGCGCCCGCGGCGGTCGCGAACACGATCGCGTCGTGCTCGTTCCGCAGCTGTCGCAGCACCCGCACGCTGTACGCGTCGGCGAGGTGCGCGTCGTCGAACGCGACCACGGGCCGCCTGCCGGACAGCCGCGCGGCCACCTCGCCGGTGACGGACGCGACCGCGCGGTCCGGCGTGCCGGTGAAGGCGAACCCGTCGGGCAGCAGGCCGCGCAGCGAGGCGAACGGCGCGGGCCCGGCCGGTTCAAGACGCAGCACCGCGTCGTCCCGCGACAGCGGCGCCCTGGCCAGCGCTTCGGCGAGCAGCGTGCTCCGGCCCATCCCGGGCGGGCCGACCAGCAACACTGGGCCGGGCCCCGGCTCGGCGAACACCGCGCGGATCCGGTCGAGCAGTTCAGTCCTGCCAACGAAAGGCCAGGGCATGCCGTACCTCCCATCATGGAAAGAGCAGACCCTCACCATCCGTGCCCCGGCGCGGTCCGATCAATCGCCAGCTGACTAAGTCCGCCGTCACCGCGACCCTGGTACCCGGAGTACCCCCATAACCACATTCTGGGTAATCGCCGCCGCCCGGGCCATGGTGGGACACACGGAAAAACCGCATCACCCGGAGCACCCGGGCGGAGGGAATCGCATGGCTCCCGCCCGTCGGGCACGGCTGCCGGCCCGGTGATCGCGGGAGCCTGGGGGCGACCCGTTCGCCGGTCTTCCGGCAGCACGCGCACGACGAGCGGCCCGCGAGGTCTTCCAGCAGGAAAGCACGAGGCACGCGCCGTACGCGGCCAAGGCCGCCGCGCGGCTCCATGACGGGGGATGGACGCCGGGAACGTTTTCGGCGGTCACCGCCGACCAGAATTGGGGGAACGGTAACGATGTCCATCGCTGTCGACAAGATATCCGTGCTGAACGAGTCCACGAGCCTCGGCGCGTTCTGCCGGGACCGGCTCTCCCCGCTGGCCCGGTCCGATCAGAGACGCTGGGGCGAGGTGTACGTGCGCGGCCTGGTGACCGTGCCCGGCCGCAAGTCCATCCGGCGCATCTGCGACACCGTGGTCGGCACCCGCGTCGACCAGTGCCTGCAGCAGTTCGTCAACCAGAGCACCTGGCAGTGGGAACCGGTGCGCCGCAACCTCGCCGAGCACGTGACCGAGGCGATCGCGCCGAGGGCGTGGGTGGTGCGCGACGCCGTGTTCCCCAAGAACGGCGCGAACTCCGTCGGCGTGGACAGCCGGTACGTGCCCGCCGCGGGCCGCACCCTCAACTGCCAGGTCGGCCTCGCCGTGATGCTGGCGGGCGGCTCCGTGGGCGTGCCGGTGAACTGGCGGCTGCTCCTGCCGCGTTCCTGGGACGCCGACGAACGGCGCCGCGGCCGCGCGCACGTGCCGGCGGCGCAACGGCACCGGCCGCGCTGGCAGGTGATGCTGGAGGCGGTCGAGGAGATGCGGCAGAACTGGGGGCTGGCCCCGGCCCCGGTCCTCGCCGACGTCTCCGACCAGCAGGACGTCGAGCTGCTGCTGTGGGCGCTGGAAGAGCGCGGGCTCGGCTACCTGCTGCGGGTCGGCCGGCACGTCCCGGTGCCGCCGGCCCGCGCGAGCTCCGGCCGGGCGTGCACCGTGGGCGAGCTGGCGGTGCTGGCCGTCCGGCCCGCGGCCAGGACCCTGAACTGGCAGATCCGCACCGCGGCGCGGGCGTCCGCCAGCCGGTTCGTCGCCTCGCCGGTGTCGCGCGACGCCGAGCCCTCGCGGTACGGCAACGTCCGGGTGGCCCGCCGGCACCAGCCCGCCCGCCACCTGCTCGCCCAGTGGACGGTCGGGCGGAACCGGCCGAAAGCGACCTGGCTGACCAACCTGAACGTGGCGCGGCTGCCGCAGCTGATCGACCTGGTGGGGCTGGACAGCCTCGCCGCCGAGCATCTCGGGCGCATGCAGGACGACGTCGGCCTGCGGCATTTCGAGGGCCGGTCGTACCGCGGCTGGCACCACCACGTCACCCTGGCTTCCCTCGCCTACGCCTACCGCCTCGGCAGCGAACTGCGGGAGAGCCGGGAAGACCTGGCGATGCGGCCCTATGCCTAGGCCGGGCCCCGAGGCGGTCGACGCGCTGCGGCGGATCGAGCTGTTCGCCGGCCTCGGCGAGGAGGAGCTCGGCTGGCTGGCCGTCGCGGGGAAGCCGGTGACCCTCGCCGACGGCGAGGTCCTGTTCGAGGACGGGCAGCGGGCCGAGCACTTCTACGTGCTGCTCGCGGGCGAACTGCTGATCTCCAAGATGATCGGCGGCCGGACCGAGGTGGTGGCCCGGCATTCGGCGGACGCGGTCGCGGCGGTGCCGAGCGCGGCCACGCCGGGTGCGGAGCCGGAGAAACCGGTCGCGGCGCACCAGTTCACCGGCGAGCTGCCGATGCTCGCCGGCGGCGGCTACGTCGCGCGCGGCACCGCGGTCGGCGCCACCGAGCTGCTCGCCTACGACCAGGAGACGTTCCTCGAGATGATCGTCCGCTGCCCGCGGGTGTGCCGCGTGCTGCTCCCGGTGCTGGCCTGGCGGATCCGGTCCTACGAGCTGCAGGCGGGCAGGCGGGCGCTGCTCGACGGCCTCGGCTCGCTGGCCGCCGGGCTGGCGCACGAGCTGAACAACCCGACCGCCGCGCTCGTCCAGGCGGCGCGGGAACTCGGCGAGTCGGTGCGCGAGCTGGCCGGGTCGGCCGTGCGGTGGGGCCGCCTCGCCACCGACGACGAGGACGTCCGCCTCGGCCGGCTGGCGGAACGGGCCCGGGCCGCGAAGCGGCCGCTCGGTCCCTTCGACACGGACCGGACGACGGACGCGCTCGCGGAAGTGCTTGCCGCACACGGGGTTCCGGGCGCGGACGAGACCGCGGCCGTGCTCGTCGAAGGCGGCGTCTGTCCTGACGACCTCGACCGGTTCGCGGATCAGGTGCGCACGAGCGCGCTGCCCGCGGCGGTGGAGTGGCTGGCGCAGGGGCTGCGTGCCGAGGCGCTCGTCGCCGACGTCGCGGAGACGAGCGGACGGATCTCGATGCTGGTGCGGGACACCAAGGCCTACACCAATCTCGACCGGGCGCCGGAACGCGCGGTCGACCTCACCGAGGGGCTCGACGCGACGTTGTCCATGCACGCCGCGCGGCTGGGGAACGTCCAGGTGCGCCGCGACTACGCGCCGGACCTGCCGCCGGTGACCGCGTACCCGAGCGAGCTCAACCAGGTGTGGTCCAACCTGATCGACAACGCTGTCGACGCGATGGACGGCGCCGGCGTGCTGCGGATCGGCACCCGGCGTTCGGGCCGCTACGCCGTCGTGGAGATCCGGGACGACGGACGGGGAATCCCCGCCGACGCGATCGGCATGCTGTTCCAGCCGTTCTTCACGACCAAGGACATCGGCAAGGGCACCGGGCTCGGCCTGCACCTGAGCCACGGCATCGTGACCACCCGGCACCGGGGGACGATCAGCGTGACCTCGGCGCCCGGCGACACGTGTTTCACGGTCTGCCTGCCGGTTGAGTGAAACCCAGCCCCTGCCCCCGATGTCCTCGGCTGCCCGGGTCCGGCGATGGAGCGAAACGTGACCGACCTGCTGTCTGTAGCGGACGAGGCGGGCACGCCCTGCTACGTGTACGACCTCGCCGACCTCCGGGCCGGCCGGCAGTCGCTGCTCGCCGCGCTGCCCGCGCGCGCCGAACTGCGCTACGCGCTGTCGGCCAACCCGCACCCCGAGCTGCTCCGGGAAATCCGCGAAGCCGGCGTGTTGCCCGCGGTGCGGTCGTCCGGCGAACTGGATGCCGCGCTCGTCGCGGGCTGGCCGGGCCGGGACGTCCTTTACACCGGCCCCGCGCGACGGGACGCGGATCTCGAGTGGGCGCTGGGCTTGGGTGTGCGGACCTTCGCCGTCGACTCGCCGGTCGCGCTGGACCAGCTCGCCCGTCGCGCCGCGGGGCGCCCGGTGCGTTGCCTGCTGCGGGTGAACGCGTGCGGATCCGTCCGCGCCGGTGCGGATCCGGACGCGGTATTCGCCGAACCGTCCCGGTTCACGGGGCGCGACGGCGTGCGGGTCGTCGGTCTGCACGTGTGCGCGGACGCCGACGCGGACAGCGCCGCCGACCTGACCGGACGGCTGATCTCGGTTCTGGCCCGGGAAGGCGGACCGGTAGAACGGGTCGGCTTCACCGGATTCGCGCCGAGGTTCGCGCACCTGCTCGCTGGCGGGCCGTTCGTTTCGTTCGAAGTGGACCGCGAGCTAGTCGGCTCCGCGGCCACCCTCGTCACCGCAGTGCTCGACGTGCGATTCTCCGGCGGAGGGCAGACAGCGGTGCTGGAGTCCGGCGCGAACCACATCGGCCCGTTCGCGGGCCGGCATCGCCGCCCGCTGACGCCGAAGCTGATCTCCCGTCCGCTGTCCGGCGATCTGGTGGACACCGTTCTGATCGGCCCGCAGGAGACCCCGTTCGACGTGTGGGCGCCCGCGCTCCGGCTGCCCCCGCTCCGGCCCGGCGACGTACTGGCCGTGCCGGACCTCGGCGCCTGGGGCGTGACCGCGGGCCTGGCCGCGTTCTCGGGAGCGGACCTGCCGTCGGAGGTGGTGGTCGACCGCGACGATCCGGGGGCCGGGGTGGTGCATGTTTCGCGGCTTTCGGTGGCGAGGTATCCCTGACTGCACGGAATCCGGCCGGAATGTTCGCCGTCCCGGCGCCCCCGTGATGAGAATCAGGCCGTGCCGGTTCCGCGGTTTCCCCTCGACAGCGCTCTCGCGCGGTACGCGCTGTCCTGGAACCGCGAGTACCACCACAAACTCATTCTGTTCGCCGCCCGCGCTCTTTGGCAGGCTGCGGTCGGACAGGCTCTTTCTGCGACGCGGGCGGTGGCCACGTGACCGAAACAATCGCATTCGTCTTCGGAGCTGCGCTCGCGGTCGCCGCCTGGCTGTCGGTGCTGCGGACCGTTTTCGTCCCGCGCTGGCGTTCGTCGGTGCTGATGCGCACCGTCGTGGGCGGCACCTGGCGGGCAGGGTCCGTCCTGGCGCACCGGCTGCCGCGTGCGGCGGGCGAGCGGGTGCTGGAACTGTGCGCGCCGCTCGCGCTGTACCTCGCGGCGGCGTGCTGGTTCGTCGCGACGCTCGCCGGCTTCGCGCTGACGGCTCCGGTGCTCGCCGGAGTGCCGCTGACCTGGAGCGGCCTGACCGGATTTCTCGTGCTGCGCGACGGAAACCTGCTGGCTGTCGCCGCGTGGGTCTCGGCGTTGCTGGTGCTCGCGTCGTTCGTCCTGCACCTGCACCGGGTCACGGCGGCGTACAGCCGGCGCGAACTGGTCGTGGCGCGGATGTCGATGCGCGCCGCCATGGCCACCGAGGCCGAGCAGGTGCTGGCCGAGCACCTGCGGCTCGGCTCGCGCGACCACCTCGACCGGCTGTTCGCGCAGTGGACCGGCTGGCTGGCCGACATCCTGGCCACCCACACCGGCTACCCGGCGCTCACCGTCTACCGCCCGGCCACCGGGACGTGCTGGCTGGACGCGGCGGTGCTGGTCCTCGACGCCGCGGCGCTCACCGAGTCGGTCGCGCCGGACTGGGCGCCGCCGAGCACCCGGTCGGTGCTCATGGCGGGCGCGGAGTGCTTTCCCGTGCTGGCGCGGCAGGTCGGCGTCCGCCTCCCGCGGCCCGTGGTGAGCCTGGAGGGCCGCGAGGAACGCGACTTCGACCAGACCCTGAAGGTCGCCGTGGACGCGGGCCTGCCGCAGGAACTCGGCGAACAGGAGGCGTGGCCGGTGTTCCAGCACTGGCGCACCCGCTACGCCCCCTACGCCGTCGCGATGAGCCAGCGGCTCTGCTACCGCGCCGACGATCCTTCCGCGTGGTTGAACTCGTAGCCCTTCCGCTCCGGGCCGCCCTCCACGAATTCGGTGGCCACGCTTCGGCCGGCGTGGACGTTCACCATCACCGCGCGTTCGGTCCCGACGTTGGTGAACGTGTGCGGGACGCCGGCGGGCACGACGCAGACCTCGTCCGGTCCGGTGGTCCGCAGCGTGCCGCCCGCCTCCAGTTCCACCTTTCCGTCGAGGGTGATGAAAACCTCCTCGTACGGATGCACGTGCCGTTTCGGGCCCGCGCCAGGAGGCAGGTCGACAATGAACGCGGAGACATTCGCGCCGTCGCCGTGCGCGCCGCCGTCGAAAATGCGCGCCATGATCTCGCCGCCGAGCCGCACCGACGGAAGGTCGGATTTGTTCACGATGTGCAGCGGTTTCCGCGGGTCCTCGTCGGGAAGCAATTGGTAGCTGCCGGAGGACACGGTCGAGACGTCCACCGCGGCCAGGAAAGCCTGGGTTTCGGGTGCCGAGAAGAACGCGTCCACCGTGCGCTTGGCGTCCTCGGCGGTCGCCCAGTGCACGGAGACGAACCACTCCCCGTCGGCGGAGACCGCGGTCTCCCGCGACTGGAAACCCGGTCGCCGGGCCATGTACCGGGTTTCGACCTCGTGATTGAGCGCGCGGAACGCGCTCTCGCCGACCCCGTCGCGCAGCTTGAATCGGATGGTCTCGATCGTACTCATCGACGAACACCTCTCGTATTTGCCGGAGAAACGCCGAGTCAAACAGGACATGCTCTTCCGGGGCAAGCGAAAGCTGTCTTTTCGCGGTCACTTGTAGAAGTCGCCGGATATTCCTCCGGAAAACCGGATCGGGCGCTTTGCCGCAGCCGACTTAACGACGTCGGCTGGATCATCGGCCGCGCACTGTCGATCCGTTGCCCGCGTGGATAGCGTTCGGACAGCAACCGCAAGTCCGCGCCCCGAAGGAGGGTTTTCACCGTGGCAACGGAAAAAAACGGCAGGTCTGTTCGGGACGCGACACTGGACCTTCTCCGCGAACTCGGGATGACCACGATCTTCAGCAACCCGAGCCATACCGAGATGAAGCTGTTCGAGTCCTGGCCGTCCGACTTCCGGTTCGTGACGGGGCTGCAGGAGGCCTCGGTCGTCGGCATGGCGGACGGCTACGCGCAGGCGACCGGCGCGCCGTCGCTGGTGATGATCAACGGCGGGCCGGGGCTCGGCAACGCGATGGGCTCGGTCTACACCGCGGCAAGCGCGCACACGCCGATGGTGATCCTGGGCGGGCAGCAGGCGAGGAAGATGCTGCAGGGCGCGCCGTTCCTGCACGCGAAGGACGCGACCCAGCTCCCGCAGCCCTACATCAAATGGGCCGCGGAGCCGGCCCGTCCGCAGGACGTTCCCGCGTTGCTCGCCAAGGCGTACCACATCGCCAAGCAGCACCCGCAGGGTCCGACGTTCGTCGCGGTGCCCGAGGACGACTGGGTGCGGCCCGCCGGTCCGCCGGTGAAGGTGCCGACGGTGGAGCAGGCAGTGGTGCCGAACCCGGCGGTGCTCGCGAAGGTGGCCGAGGAGCTCAACGCGGCCGAGCGCCCCGCTTTGGTCGCGGGTCCCGCGATCGACGCGCAGGGGGCCCGCTACGACCTCGTGCGGCTGGCCGAAAAGCTGGGCGCCACCGTGTGGGGGAGCCCGGTGTGGCCGCGCGCCAGCTTCCCGGAGAGCCACCCGCAGTTCGCCGGCGTGCTGCCGCCCATTCCGGAGCTGATCTCGGAAAAACTGGGGCAGCACGACGTCGTCGCCATCCTCGGGAGCCCGGCGTTCACGCTGTTCACGACGGCCGATCTGTTCTCCACCGAGGACGCCGAGCTCGATTCCAGCGCCCCGCCCGAACTGCCGGCGGGGACCCGGTTCCTGCATGTCACCGACGATCCGGAGGCGGCGTCCTGGTCGATGGCGGACGCGGTCTACGTGTGCCCGCCCGGCCAGGTGGTCAAGCAGCTCGGCACGCTGGTGCGCCAGCGCGACGGATTGGCCGCGCCGGCGCCCAAGCAGACCTATCCGGTGCCGGAGGCCACGGAACCGCTCACCCAGGCGTACCTCTTCCACCTGCTGTCGCAGGAACTGCCGGAGGACGCGGTCCTCTTCGAGGAACTCCCGATCGCGCGGGCCGATTTCCACGAGCAGATCCCGCTCGGGCCGTCCAACGGGTACTTCGCGACCGCGAGCGGCGCGCTCGGGTTCCCGTTCGCCGGCGCGGTGGGGTACGCCCTCGCCCGCCCGGACCGCCGTGCCGTGGTGGTCGTGGGGGAGGGGTCCGCGCAGTACACGCTGCACGCGCTGTGGACCGCGGCGCAGCACGACCTGCCGGTGACCTTCGTGATCCCGAACAACTCCGGTTATCTGTCGCTGAAGTACTACCTCGCCGACCAGGAATCGTGGCAGGCCGGCTGGGATCTGTCCGATGTGGACATGGCGCAGCTGGCGAAGGGCTTCGGCTGCGCGGCGGAACGGATCACCTCGCCGGACGGGCTGCGCGACTCGCTGAAGAAGGCCCTCGCCGCCGACGGCCCGGTGCTGCTCGACGTCGTGGTCGAGGACCCGGGGCTGTTCCGTCTCTGACCCTCGGCGAGGAGGCGGCCGCGAACGATCCGCGGCCGCCTTTTTCCTTTTCTACCCAAAGGATTCCCATGACGATTGCCAGCCGTCGGCAGAACGCCGTCGCCCCCGTCCCCTCCCGCCGATCGGCGTCCGTTCTGGTCGGGTTCGCCGCGGTGCTGCTGTCCGCGGCGTCGACCGTGCCCTCGCCGATCTACCCGGTGTACCAACGGGAATGGCAGTTCGACGACTCGACGGTCACCGTGGTGTTCGGGGTGTACTGCGTGTCGGTGCTGGCGAGCATGCTGCTGTTCGGCTCGCTGTCCGACCTGACCGGCCGCCGCCCGGCGATCCTGCTGGCGATCGGCACGGTGTCCGCCGCGACGGTGCTGTTCCTTTTCGCGCAGGGACTTCCGTGGCTGATCGCCGCCCGCGCGGTGCAGGGGTTCGGCGGCGGCATCGGGGCTTCGGCGCTCGCGGCCGCGCTGCTCGAGCTGGCGCCGCCCGGGGCGCGGTGGCGGGGAGTGCTGAGCGGGAGCGTGACGCCGATCATCGGAATCGGCGCCGGTGCGCTCGGATCCGGGCTGCTGGTGGAGTACGGCCCCTCGCCGACCCGGCTGCCGTATGCGATCCTGCTCGGGCTGCTCGCCGCTTCCGGTGTCTGCGTCGCGCTCGTCCCGGAGACCGCGCCGTGCGGGTCCGGTTCGCTGTGCCGCCGGTTCCGGCTGGCGCCCCGGCGGATTCACGTGCCCTCCTCGGCCCGGCGCGCGTTCACGGTGCTGTCGTCGACGATCGTCGCCGTGTGGGCGGTAGGCGGGCTTTACATGGCGTTGGGGCCGTCGGTGGCCGCTGTCGTGCTGGGCAGTTCCAGCCGCGCGCTCGGCGGGACGGTGATCGCGGTGCTGGCCGGCAGCGCCGCGGCGGCACAGGTGGCTTGCCATCGGATGCCGGCCCGGCCGCAGCTGTCGGCCGGGGCCGCCGCGCAACTGACCGGGCTCGTGGGGGTGCTGACTTCGCTGGCCGCCGGGTCGCGGTCGGCGTTCCTGCTGGGAACTGTGGTGCTCGGGTTCGGATGGGGCTGCTCGAACATGGCGTCCTTCCGGCTCGCCAGCGCGCTCGCCCCGCCCGAACGGCTCGGAGAGCTGGTCGCCGCCACGAACATCGTCGCCTATCTCGGCACCGTGGTGCCCACGGTGGCCGCCGGATTCGCCACCACGCAGATCGGGCTGCTCGGGGCCACCGGGGTGCTGATCGTCGGGGTCGGGTCGCTGGTGCTGGTTTCCCTTGCCGGGCTGCGGTATTTGCCCGTGCCCGCGCGGTAAAGCGGTTCCCCGCCGCGGTTCCTGCCCAGCAGACCGGCCCTTCTTCTTGGTGCACAAGAAGAAGGGCCGGTTTCCCGCGTGGGGCTCATCCCGCCCGTCGGGGCCCCGGGACCAGTGCGTAGCTGCCCGACGCGACGGTGCTCTTGTCCACCGCGCCGAGGAACCCTTGCGTCTCCGGCGCGGTGAAGAACGACCCCATCGTGGCGTGGGCGTCCTCCTTGCTCGCCCAGTGCACGACGACCAGGTACTCGCCGTCGGCGTTGCGGGACGTCTGCCTGGACAGGAAACCCGGCCGCCGGGCCAGGTACTCGTCTTGCACCTGCCGGTTCAGCGTGCGGAAGTCGGCGTCGCACACGCCGCCGCGGAGCTTGAACCGGATGGTTTCCACGGTGGTCGAGGGAGCGGGCGCCGGGGGATCCGGGCGGAGCGAGGCGACCGCGTTGAACACGCCGTCCGGGTCGTAGCGTTCGGCGATTTCCAGCAGCCGCGCCGCGTTGGGTCCGAAAGCGACCGTCACGCGTTCCGGTTCGTCGGTGCCCAGCAGGTTCGGATAGCCGCCGGGGAGCGCGTGCCGGGCCAGGTCGGCGGACAGGTCCCGGGCCCAGTGGCGGTGCGCGGTGCCGTCGTCGTCCACAGTGGACTCCCAGGAGGCGCAGATCTCCACCAGCAGGTGGTCTCTGCGCAGTGCGAAGGGGGTGTCGGCCGGGCCGACCTCGGTCGCCGCGCCGTGGAAGTTGTGCAGGAACAGGCCGGTCAGCGGAGAGGTCGCCTTGGACATCGCCGCGACGACGATGTCGATGATCTCGTCCGTCAGGCCGGCGACCCAGCGGGTGCGCATCTCGTTGTGCCTGCCGTCCACGATGCTCGCGTCGAAAAGGCTCAGCACGTCCGGATAGGCCATCGAGGTCAGTTCGCCCGCCACCGGCTTGCCGAGGCCCCGCAGCCGCGCCAGCCACGGTTCGGCCCGCCGCTCGTCCCCGCACCACACCGGGAGCAGGAACAGCACGGGCTCGCCGTCCGGTCCGCCGAAGAACCCGGCCATCACCGTCAGGTCGTGCGGGGCCTCGCTGATCAGGTCCTGGTAGCCGCGCAGCACCCGCGCCGCCTGGTTCAGCGGGAAGACGAGCAGTCCGGCTTGCACCGCGGACACCGGATGCAACTGGAAATGCGCCTCGGTCACCACGCCGAAGTTGCCGCCGCCGCCTCGCAGCGCCCAGTACAGGTCCGGGTGCTCGGTCGCGTTCGCGGTGACCTTCCTGCCGTCGGCGAGCACCACGTCCGCGCTGATCAGGTTGTCGCTCGCCAGGCCGTAGCGGCCGCCGAGCACGCCGTAGCCGCCGCCGAGCGCCAGCCCGGTCAGCCCCACCTTGTTGATCACGCCGGTCACCGGGGCCAGGCCGTACGGACGGGCCGCGGCGAGCACGTCGCCCGCTCGTGCGGCGCCCTGCACGAACGCTGTCCACGACAGGTCGTCCACGCGCACTTCGCGCATCGGCGTCAGGTCGACCAGCAGGCCGCCGTCCCGCAGCGCGCGGCCCGCCCAGTCGTGTCCGCCGCCCAGCACCGAAAGCGGCAGGCCGTGCCGCCGGGCGGCGCAGACCGCGGCGACGACGTCGCGGTCGTCGGCGCAGCGGGCGATCACCGCGGGTCTGCGGTCCACCGCGCCGTTCCAGATCGCCGTGGCGCCGGAATATTCGGGATCCGATTCCGTCAGAACGGATCCGCGCATTTTCGCCCGCAACTCGCGCGCTATTTCCGCGGTCGTCGCGAGCAGGGACGTGGCGACTGACATCTTGGCCCTCCCGATACGTGGTCCTCTCCGGAAAATGGTCCTCGGCCGCGGCCGGCGGCGGCAAGACGGCGGCCGGCACTCCGTGAATTGACAAAGCAGCCGCGACCCGACTTGACGTAGTGCGGACATTCTTTCCCGAGGCTTCGCCAGCCCCGGTAGCGTCGGTATTTTCGACGTCCGGGAGGTTTGCTGTGGCGAGGGTCACGACGTCCGGCGCACTCCGGCTTTCCGCGCCCGCCGGGCGGTGGGTCATGATCGCGACGGCCCTCGGCGCCGGCCTGGTCCTGCTGGAAACCACGGTGGTCAACGTGGCGCTGCCGGCGATCGGGGAGGACCTGGGCGCCTCGCTGACCGGTCTGCAGTGGTCGGTCAACGCCTTCACGCTCACGCTTTCCGGATTCGTCTTGCTCGGCGGCGCACTGGGCGACCGCTTCGGACGGCGGCGGATCTACCTGGTCGGGCTCGCCTGGTTCGCTGTCGCGTCGCTGCTGTGCGGCGCCGCGCAGAACGTCGAATGGCTCATCGCCGCACGGGCGTTGCAGGGGTTCGGCGGCGCGCTGCTCGTCCCGGGGTCGCTCGCGCTCGTCCAGGAGGCGTTCCGGCCCGGCGACCAGGCCAGGGCCGTCGGCGCGTGGTCCGGGCTGAGCGGCGTCGCGGGCGCGGCCGGCCCGCTGGTCGGCGGCTGGCTGGTCGACGTCGCGAGCTGGCGTTCGGCGTTCTGGGTCAACGTCCCGGTCTCGCTGGTCGTGGCCGTGCTGCTGGTCCGGTACGTGCCGGAAAGCCGCGACCCGGGTCCGGCCCGCGGGTTCGACCTCGCCGGCGGACTGCTCGCCGCGGCCGGGCTCGGCTGCGCGACCTACGCGCTCACCGAGGCTTCCAGCGCGGGCTGGCCGGTCTTCGCGAGTGCGGCGGCCGGCCTGATCGCGCTCGCAGCCTTCGTCCAAGCCGAGCGTCGCCGCCGCGCGCCGATGCTGCCGCTCGAGCTGTTCTCGTCCCGGGAGTTCTCCACCGCGAACCTCGCGTCGTTCTGCGTTTACGGCGCGTTGGCCGGACTGTTCTTCCTGTTGCCGATCCAGCTGCAGGTCACCGTCGGGTACACCCCGCTCGCCGCCGGACTCGCGCTGCTTCCGGCCACCTTGCTGGTGCTCGGGCTGTCCGCCCGCGCCGGCGCGCTCACCGCGAAGATCGGTTCGCGGACGCTCGTGTCGGCGGGCTCGCTGTGCTGCGTGGCCGCGCTGCTGCTCGCGCTGCGCATCGGCCCCGGCGCGGAGTACCTCGCGGACGTTCTCCCGACGATCGTGCTCATCGGCGTCGGCATCGCGATGATCACGCCCGCGATCAGCACCGCCGTGCTCGGCGCGGTGCCCGAACAGCGAGTCGGCATCGCGAGCGCGGTGAACAACGGCGTGGCACGCGTCGCGGGTCTCGTCGTGGTGGCCGCACTGCCCGCGGTCGCCGGCCTCCCGCGGGTCCTCGCAGCGGACCCGGCCGCGCTCGACCGAGGGTTCGCCGTCTCGATGCTGATCTGCGCCTGCCTGTTCCTGGCCGGCGGCGTGCTCACGTGGTTCGGCATGCGGCGCACCGCTTCCCGCTGAGGCCCGTGCGCCGGGACCGGCCCGAGCGAGGCCGGGCTTCGTCCGTGAGGGGAACTCTGAGAGGGTGTTGTGGAACCTGGTGGTCGGTTCGGTGTGTCGGCTGTGGTAGCGGTGCGGTGATGATGATCATCGGGTCGGGTGTGCGTCTGTGTGTGCAAGCCGGGGTATGACTCGTCGTTGACTGATGCGCAGTGGGCGGTGGTGGAGCCGTTGCTGCCCAGGACTCATCCGGGCCTGGGCGGTCGGCCGCCGGTGCATTCGCGTCGCCTGGTGATCGACACGATCAGTTATGTGCTGGTCAGCGGGTGCGCGTGGCGGTTGGCGCCGCGTGATCTCGCGCCGTGGGCCACGGCGTATCGGGTGTTCGCGGCCTGGACCGCGGACGGCACCTGGGCGCGCGTGCACGACGTGCTGCGCGACAGGGTCCGCGTCCGCGAGGGCCGGGACCCGCAGCCCTCGGCGGCGATCCTCGACTCGCAGTCGGTCCGCAGCAGCGAGGGCGGCGAGGAGATCGGTTGCGACGCGGGGAAACGGGTGCGGGGCCGCAAGCGGCATGTCCTGGTCGATACGCTCGGTCTGCTGCTGGGCGTGGCGGTGTCGTCCGCGTCGGTGCAGGACCGTCCCGGAGCCCGGCTGCTGCTGGCCGGGATCCGGGCACGGTTTCCGCTGCTCGGGCTGGTGTGGGTGGACGGCGGCTACGTCAACTCCAAAGACGCCACCCTCGTCCGCTGGGCCGAGGAGAACGAGAACATCGAGATCGTGGCGGTGCCCCGCAACGCCGATGTGAAAGGCTTCCAGGTGCTGCCCCGCCGGTGGGTGGTGGAACGAACCTTCGGCTGGCTCACGAGGTGCAGACGCTTGACCCGCGACTACGAACGCAAAACCGCCCACGCCGAGGCGATGATCCAGTTCGCGATGATCCGGCTCATGGCAGCCCGCCTCGCCGACGAACACATCGAACCCCACGGCCCCATCGAAACCGAAGCAGCACGCCGCCTAGCAGAAGACCACAACGACTAACCACCCCGGTTCCACAACACCCTCTGAGGGAATCGAATTTTCTCAGAGTTCCCCTCACGAACCTGCCGACCCGGGCAACGGGCGTCCGTTGTGGATGGTCAGCGGCGCGGTTCGCCAGTCCCCTCCGGCGCCGCGGCGACCGGCACGGCCTCCGGAGCGGGAGGTTTCTTCTTCGGACGGCTGAAGCGCATCATCGGCCGTTCGACGAAGCTGTACAGCAGCCAGCCGAACAGGAGCGACAGGCCGAAGGTGAGGACGATCAGCCCGATCGACACCGGCGTGGCACGCGCGTGCTCGGCGCCGGGATGGGTGGCCAGCCCGATCGGCCCGTAGTCGAAGACCAGGATGTGGACGAGGTAGAACGCGAAGGACACCTCGCCGAGCCACACCATCGTCTTGGTCGCGAAGACCGAACGCTGCCCGGTCGTGTCCGCGACCGCGCCCGCCGCGACGGCGAGCCCGAGCGGCAGGACCACCGGGGCCACCAGCCCCCACGAGTCCGGGAGCGCGACCTGCAGCACGTAGGCGACCCCGAGCAGCAGGAACGCCGTCGTCCGGCGCATGCCGATCCACCGTCCCTTTTGGACGATCAGCGCCATCACGATGCCCATGACGAACTCGAAGAGCCGTGAAGCGGGCATGAAGTAGGTGAACCAGTACTTCCACCACGAAACCGGCTGGAACGGCGACACCGGCGAATCGGGCCCGAGCTGGGAGATCAGCGGCACCAGCCACACCGCGGCCGCGACGGCCGCAGCGGCGGCCCACAGCCGGGCGGCGGGGATCTTGCGCAGCAGCGGCAGCAGCAGCGGGAAGGACAGGTAGAACAGCAGTTCGCAGGCCAGCGACCAGCTCGGCCCGTTGGTGCCCATGAGCACGTCGAAGTCCGGCGACCAGCTCTGCACGAGGAACATGCTCGGCAGCGTGTTCCCGGTGGTGACGGCGGTTCCCGCCCACACCATCAGCAGCAGCCCGGCGAGCCAGGTGAGGAAATGGTTCGGGTAGATCTTCACCAGCCGCCTGCGGTAGAAGCGGGCCGCGGTGTCGTCCGGTCTCGCCGTCCAGGTCAGGATGAATCCGCTCAGCACGAAGAAAAAGCTCACCCCCAGATAGCCGGTCCTGCTCAGGTAGTCGTTGAGGAAGCCGCTGAGGCTGGCGTCCGAGAACAGTTTTCCGGCCGCGACGTGTGTCAGGAAAACCAGCACCGCCGCGATGAATCGCATTCCCGTCAACGACGGGAGCCGCGAGGTTTGTCGAATCATAGCGGTACACCGTAGGCAGGCCGGGAACCGCGCGACCAGAACGCCGTCCGCACTCAGTGACGTCGGGGCCGGAAGAAACGAGTTGCCAGAGTACGGGCGCGATTCCCGGCGCGGCTTGTCGCGGCGTGCCCCGGCTTGGTCTCCTCGACGCAGCGAAACCGCCCCGCGCCGTGCGCGCGAACCCGAGAAAGACCAAGAAAGAAGGCGGAAAGGAAATGAGTTCCCCGATGAGGCCGGACCTGACTCGATCCCGGGGAAGCCTGGTGTTGCTGATCCTGTTCCTCGGGACCTTCACGATGGGCAGCGCCGAACTTCTCGTCGTGGGCGTGCTGAACCTGATCGCCCAGGACACCCACGCGTCGATCAGCACCGCCGGCTCCCTGGTCACCGCCTACGCTCTCGGCCAGGCGATCGGCGGCCCGGTCCTCACCGCGGTCACCGTCCGCGCGAGCAGGCGGCTCGTGCTGCTGTCGGCGATGGCGGCGTACGTCGCGATCACCGCGGTGATCGCGCTCAGCTCCGACTTCACCGTGCTCCTGATCGCCCGCGTGCTGACCGGTGCGTTGCAGGGCCTGGTGGTCGCGGTCGCCATCACGATCGGCATCGGCGTCGTGTCGCCCGAGCGGATCGGCCGGGCGATGTCGGTGGTGATCGGCGGGTTCGCGGTCTCCACCGCGTTCGGCGTCCCGCTCGGCACGCTCGTCGGGCAGCTCGTCGGCTGGCGGGGCGGGTTCTTCGGCATCGTCTTCGTCGGGGTCCTCGTGCTGGCCGCGATGCTGCTGTTCGTGCCGAAGGTCGCCTCGTCCGGGGCGATGGGGTTCAGCTCGCAGGTCCGCCACGCGCTGCACCCCCGGGTGATCGCGGTGCTCGGCTTCGCCGTGCTGCTGTTCGCGGGCCAGTTCGCGGTGCTCACCTACCTGGAGCCCTACCTCGGGGAGGTCACCGGCATCGCGGGCGGGATGGTGAGCGTCTTCCTCCTGGTGTTCGGGATCGCCAACGCGCTCGGCACCTTCCTGGGCGGCAAGCTCGCCGACTGGAACGCGACGCTGACCATGGTCGTCTGCGGGCTCGTCCTGGCGGCCGCGCTCGGCGTGCTCGCCTTGGTCGGGTCCCTGCCGGTGCCCGCCGCGGTGGTGCTGGGGGTGTGGGGTCTCGCCGGTTTCGCCGCCGTGCCGTCGGTGCAGTACCGGGTGACAGCCCTGGCCGGGCCCGGCGGCGACCTCGCCGCGTCGCTGCCCGCTTCCGCGCTGAACGCCGGGATCGCGATCGGCGCGCTCGTCGGCGGCCTGGCGCTGACCGGCGGCGGGCTGTCCGCCATCACCGTCACCGGACTGATCATCTGCGCTGTCACCGTGCCGGTCGGGTGGGCGACCGGATTCCTGAAGCCGCCGCCGGCGGCGGCCCACGCCGAAGCCAGGTCCAGCGAGGCAGTCGCCCCGGCGGCCGACTGAGCACAGCGCCGCCAAACCAACAAGGAAAGGTGCACCATGTCTGGCGAGCTCAAGGGAAAGCGTGCCTTGATCACGGGCGGGACGCGGGGGATCGGCCTCGGCATCGTCGAGCGGTTCCTCGAAGAAGGCGCCACTGTCGTGACCCTGGCCCGGAACCCCGCGCCCCACCTGCCGTCCGAGGCGACTCTGGTGCGGGCCGATCTCAGCACCCTCGAGGGCGTGCAATATGCCGCGAACGAGGCGCTTTCGGTGCTCGGCGGGATCGACGTGCTGGTGAACAACGCGGGCGGGACCGAAAGCGGCGCGCGGCCCTACATCAACGGCATCGCGTCGATCCCGGACGAACTGTGGGTCTCGGTCATGCAGACGCACTACCTCGCCGCGGTGCGCCTCGACCGCGCCGTCCTGCCCGGCATGATCGAACGGGGTTCGGGCTCGATCGTCGAGATCGTGTCGAACTCCGCTCGCAGGCCGATCCCTCCGCTGCTGCACTACACCGCGGCCAAGGCGGCGCTCGCCAACTACGCCAAAGGACTCGCTGCCGAAGCGGCGCCCAGCGGCGTCCGCGTCAACAGCGTTTCCCCGGGCCTCACCAAGACGCCGAGCATCGACGGCGTGGTCGGGGCCATCGCGGGCGACACCGGCCAGGACCCGGCCGAGGTCCGGAAGATGCTGGTGGAACTGGAAAGCGCGCCGCTGGTGGGGGAGAGCACCCCGGAGGACGTCGCGAACGTGGTCGTGTTCCTGGCCTCGGACCGGGCTTCGCGGGTCACCGGAGCCAACTATCTGGTCGACGCGGGGTCGCTGACGGAAGTGTGACCGCGCACGGGAAACCGGCCGGAGGATCACCTTCGGCCGGTTCGCTGTGTCCGGCGTCTTCTGCCGGAGACGCCGACCGCACGCGGCGAACCGGCCGGAGAATTCCCTCCGGCCGGTTCCTTGGCGCCTGCCCTACTCCTCGCCGAACGCGTCCACGCCCGCCGCGGCGATGGGTTCGTCCTCTCCCCGGCTGCTGCCCGAGACACCGACCGCGCCCGCGATCGCGCCGCCCCGTTCGAGGGGGAGAGCGCCGGGCAGCAAAGAAAAACCGGGCCGGTTGGACAGCCCGGCGAGGACGGCCGGGTCGGCCGAGGCGAATTCCGCGAGGGCGTGGGTGGACATGCCGTAGCCCGCCGCGGTGGCGGCCTTGTCGACGGCGAGGTCGACGGTCGCGAACGTCGCGCCGTCCATCCGGTGCAGCGCCTTGAGATTGCCGCCGCTGTCGACGACCGCCACGCACACCCCGGCGCCCAGTTCCCCGGCGCGGGCGACCGCCTTGTCGATTACCCGGCGGGCCTGTGCCGCCGAGATCGCGGGATTGCCGCTCATCTTTCGCTCCCTTGAGACGAGGATCGGCCCGGGCGGTGCGCCCGCCCGGGCCGATCCGGTTCTTCCCCGGTCAGGTCCGCCGCGGGGCGTACGCCACGGCGGCGAGGCCGAATTCCACCCCGGCGACGATCGGGTCGAAGTACTCCCAGTACTCGCGGAGCAGACCCGCGTCGTCGAACTTGAAAATGCCGAGATAGGTGTTGCGATAGCGCTTCCCGCCGGCGAGCACGCAGGCCGAGTCGAACCGGGCGAGCACCGTGTCGCCGGACTCCCAGGTCTCCCTGATCGGAAAACTCAGGCTGTCGAACATCGACGGCATGCCCCTCCACCTGTCGTAGATCGCGGCCTTGCCGACGAGGTGCCGGGGGAACATCTCGGTGCCGAAGGGGTAGTACTGCGCGCCTTCGTCGGCCCACAGCTCCATCCAGTCGTCGATGTTCCCTTCCTCCAGCAGCCGGAGGAAGGTCGCCACCGTCTCGGCGTTGCGGCTCACCGCGCTCATCTCAGCGCGCCTGCGGTCCGATGACCCAGTGCTCGGTGAAGAGCAGCCGGTGGACGTAGCGGGGCTCCGCGATCGATTCCAGGTGCTTCGTCGCACGCGCGAACTCCGGCGATTCGAGAGCCGCGGTCACGGCGGCCACGTCGTCGAAGTACAGCTGGTACGCGACGTCGAGCAGGGCCTCGCCGAGGCTGTAGTAGCCGTCCTTGGTGAACCCCTGGAGGTAGCGCCGCAGCCCCGGGACCTCCGCCGTCAGGCTGGCCTGCTCGCCGAGGCTGTGCTCGCGGAACTCGGTGAGCGGCAAGCCTTCCCGGCGTTTCGCCAGCATGATCATCTTGACCCCGGCGGGCTCGGAGCCCGCGCGCACCACGTGCGCGTCGGTGTCCAGCACGACGGTGCGCCAGAACGCCGCCCAATTGGGCTCGTCCAGCCGCGCGCCCTGCAAGAACTCGTCGGTCTGCAGCGAGGCCAGCTGCTCCTGTTCGTTCTCCAGCCAGATTTCCGCGACCCCGCTCCACAACGGCTCGGCGTCGGGATCCTCGCCGGGGAAGGGGATCCGCTTGTCGATCAGGTACTTGCGGATCTGCGGGATCTTGCTGGCGAACTCGACCGCGTGCACGTCGAGCCAGTAGTCCTGGAACTCCTGCTCGCACATGCCGGGTTTCGGCGCGGCGAAGATGAGCTGGTGAATCATGTCGCTCCCTGTCCTCCTCGGGCGGATCCTCAGACCTGGTAACGCTTCTTGACGTCCTCGGCGAACCCGAGGTAGTCGCGCAGCGGCCACACTTGCTCGAACTCCAGGTATTCGCGCATCGGCAGCCTGCCCAGCGCGGTGCGGTCGAGCTCCTCGGCGTCGGGGGAGTCGATGATCGCGACGACCCGTTTCTGCGCGGCCACTTTCCAGATGCCGACGCAGAAACCGGAGTCGACGGTCTCCTGCGCGTGCTCGGCCTCCTCCCGCTCGATCTCCCACAGTTCGTCGAGCGTGATCCGGCCCTCGTGGTGCCATTTCATCTGCACGTAGAACAGCATCGGTCCCTCCTCGGTCAGGACTTCGCGCGGATGAGCGCGGTCAGCGGGTGGTCCCCGAACACCTCGGCCGCGAGGTCGAGCGGGGTCTTTCCGTCGTGCCCCACCAGGTCGAGCCGCGCGCCCGCGTCGACGACGGCCCGCGCGCATTCCTCGTAGCCGTGCCACAGCGCGTCGTGCAGCGGGGTGTATCCGTTGGTGGCTCCCTGGAAGTCGAGGTTCACCCCGGGCCATCCGGCGATCGTCCTCGTCAGCTCGACGTGTCCGTTGTAGACGGCCTTGTGCAGGGGCACGGCTCCGAAGGTCGGCTCGGTGGCGTTGACGTCCGCGCCCGCGTCCAGCAGCAGGCGGGCGATCTCGGTGTGCCCGTCCCGGGCCGCGACCAGCAGCGGCGTGTGCCCGTCGTTGAATCCGCCGACGATCGGGAACACTTCGTCGGCCTCGGCTCCGTTCGCGAGCAGTTCGCGCACAGAGCCGACGTCGCCCGCAGTGACCGCCGTCATCAGCCATTGCGCTGCCGCCCGCTCATCGTCGGACGCGATGCGCTCGTTGAGGTACTTCTCGGCGAGCAGCAGCCGGTCCTTGCCCACGGTGTTCACGTTCAGCTCGTACGCGAAGTGCTCCTTGAGCGAGAACCCGTAGTGCGTGCTGAGGTTGAGCCCGGCGCCCGCGTCGAGGAGGTACTTCGCGACCTCCGGGAACTTGTACCAAAGCGCGTCCATGAGCGGGGTGTGCCCAGTGGTCGGCGCGACCGCGTCGACGAACGCGCCAGCCTCGACCAGCGACCGGACCACGTCGAGACTCCCGCCCTGGCACGCCTTGTGCAGTGCGGTCGCCCCCGCGCCGCTGTCCGCGGTCAAGACGTCCGCGCCGCGCGCGACGAGGAGGTCCGTCAACGGCGCGTCGGCGCGTCCCGCAGCGATCATCAGCGCGGTCAACCCGCTCTCCGGGTCCCGGTGATCGACGTCCGCACCGAAGCGGAGCACCTCGGAAACCGTTTCGCGGTCGCCTTTCCAGCTCGCCGCGATCAACCGCTCGTCCGCGTCCGAGGTGAAGGCCGCGATCTCGCCGTTGGGGTCGAAGTACACCTTCCACCTGGCGATCCGGCCGCTGTCGTCGACGACCATCTCGTGCGAGTCGAGGATCTCGAACTCGGTGCCGGTCCTGGTGTGCGCGGCCCTGGTGTAAATCGTCGCGAACGCGGTGTCGCCGTCGGCGCGCAACCCGCGCAGCGCGTAGTCCAGCACCTCGGTCGTCTCCGCGCGAACGGCGAAGGCCTTCCGCACGGCGTCGACCCCGCGGTGCTGCCCGAGGTAGGGGATGACGCTGTTCCACTCGTCGCGCGGCAGATCGAACTCGACATCGGGGGCGAGCAGCGCCAGCGCCGAGTCGAGGTCTCCGTTCTCGAGACTGGAGAAGTACTTCTCCACCACTTGCCGGGTCTGTTCGGTACGCATCGAACTCCTCCTGCGGCTTCGCTGGCCGGCTGTCCACCCGTCATTCCCTGGCCATTGCGCCAGCCGGAACCGCCGCCAGGCAAAGGATCCGGGGCCCGGCGGGGGGACAACGTCAAGTGGGGCCCGGACTTCGGAAGGTCCGGGCCGGTTCGGCGGCGAGGGACTCGGCCATGGGGGCACCGGCAGTACCGGCAACGACAAGTCCTCCCCGCCGCCCCCGGTACGGACCTGGCCTGCGGTCACCGCTTCCGTTCGCGCAGCGGAAGCAATGGTCCAGACGACCTTGACCGAAGGAGCGCTTTCCGTGCAGAAACGCACACTCGGGCAGCACCTCGAAGTTTCCGCCATGGGACTCGGTTGCATGGGCATGAGCTTCTTCTACGGTGCGGCCCCGGACCCAGCCGGCATGACGAAGCTGCTGCGGGCCGCGGTCGATCTCGGCGTGACTTTCTTCGACACCGCCGAGGTTTATGGCCCGTTCGCCAATGAAGAGCTGGTCGGCAAGGCGCTGGCGCCGGTCCGCGACCAGGTGGTGATCGCCACCAAATTCGGCCTCAAGCACGGAGAAAACGGTCCGGCCCCGGCGTCGGGGCCGGACAGCCGCCCCGAGCAGATCCGTCGCGTGACCGAGGCTTCGCTCCAGCGGCTGCGCACGGACTGCATCGACTTGCTTTACCGGCACCGCGTCGATCCCGAAGTGCCCATCGAAGACGTAGCGGGCACGGTCAGGGAATTGATCGCGGAAGGCAAGGTCAAGCACTTCGGTCTGTCGGAGGCAGGCGCGGCGACGATCAGCCGCGCCCACGCCGTGCAGCCGGTGACGGCCCTGCAAAGCGAATACTCGCTCTGGATGCGAGACCATGAAACCGAGATCATCCCGACCTTGGAAAAGCTGGGCATCGGCCTGGTGCCCTACAGCCCGCTGGGCAAAGGCTATCTGACCGGCACGATCGACCCCGGCGCCTCCCTGGCCGGCAACGACCTCCGCCGCATGCTGCCGCGCTTCGCCCCGGAAGCACGGCAGGCCAACCAGAAACTGGTCGACTTGCTCAAGCAGATCGCCGGCGACAAGGGAGCCACCCCGGCACAGTTCGCTCTCGCCTGGGTGCTGGCGCGGAAGCCCTGGTTCGTGCCGATTCCCGGCACCACCAAACTGCACCGCCTGGAAGAGAACCTGGGAGCGCTCGACGTCGAATTGACGCCCGGCGACCTGCAACGCATCGAGGAGGCCGCGAACGATATCCAGGGTGAGCGTGTTCCTGGAGGGCTGAAGGCTTTGTTCGGCCGCTGAGCCTCTGCTCAGGCAGCGGACAGGGCACGGCTGCGCCGGCGGCGGTCAGCGACCAGTAGTGCGCCCGGACGCAACGCCTTCACCTGCGCCAACACTTGACTTCGACACTTACGTCGATAACATGACACATGCGTAAGAGGACGGGCAATGAGGCCCGTCCGTCGAAGGGAGACCACCGTGCGCAGCGTGCAACGACGTATTTCCCGGATCGCGGCGGTGGTGTCCGCCTCGGTGCTGGCGCTGTCCGGCGCCGCGGCCGTCGCGAGCGCGGACAACGGCTGGCCGCTCGCGCCGCAGGCGGTGCCCGGGCTGCCCGGCACTCCGGCGGCGGCCGACCTGCCGGACGCGACCTCGGCGAGCGGGGCGCAGTGCCGCAACTACTTCTTCCCGGTCACCGAGCCGGGAAGTTCCGTGGTGCTCAAGGAATTCGGCCAGCTGTGCACCTCCGACCCGGCGCTGCTGGGCAAGCAGCCGGTGCAGATCCTGATCCACGGCGGGACCTACGACCACACTTACTACGACTGGCCGTACCAGCCGGACCGCTACAACTACGTCCGCTACATGACCCAGCGCGGCTTCACGACCCTGAACCTTGATCGGATCGGGTACGGCCGCAGCGATCATCCGCTCGGCGCGAGCATGAACTTCGACGTCGCCGCGAACACCACGCATCAAATTGTGCAGTACCTGCGCCAAGGCGGTCTGGGCCCGCAATTCGGCACTGTCACGCTGAACGGCTACTCGATGGGCGGTCTCACCTCGCAGGTCGAGGCGGGCACCTTCCACGACGTCGACGCGCTGATGGTGCACGCCGTCGGGCACGGGCTGCTGACTCCGGCTTCGACCGCGCGGCTGGGCACTTTCGCCTATCCGGCGCTGCTGGACTCGAAGTTCTCCGGGCAGCCGTGGGCGGTCGACCCCGCGTATCTCACCAGCATTCCGGGCCGTCGCACCATTTTCTACGGTCCGGCGGCCACTTTCGATCCACAGCAGCTGACGGTCGAGGACGCGACGAAGGACACCATGTCGGCGACCGAGCTCGCGGACATCACCCTGCGCACCTACACCGACCAGACCAAGAACATCGACGCGCCGATCCTGTGGTCGCCCGGCCAGTACGACAAGATCTGGTGCGGCACTACCGACGACTGCGACACCGATCCGATGTCGGCGAACGAGCCGGGCTACTACCGGCCGGGCGTGTTCACCAAGTACATCGTGCAGAACACCGGCCACGCCACGCTGCTCGGCTACGGCGGCGCCGACTACCTGAACGAGATCGTCGGCTGGCTGGGTGCGCACGGCATTCACGGCGTGCGGTGAGCCCGCGGGTAAGCTGCGGATCATGTCCACGGCAGAGCGGGGTAAGGGAAAACGCAGCGAGCTGCGCCGCACGCTGGTGACTTCGGAACTGCTCGACACCGCGACCCGGCTGTTCGCGGAAAAGGGCTACGAGGCGACCAGCCTGCTGGACATCGCGAACGCGCTGAACATCTCGCGGCCCGCGCTGTATCACTACGTGAGCAAGAAGGAAGACCTGCTCGCGATGCTCGTCGAACAGGTCACGAACGGTTTCGCCGAGGTGCTCGCGCAGTTCAAGGCGCGCGACGATCTCGCGCCGTCGGAGAAGATCGCCGACGTCGTCGGGCTGATCGTGCGGCAGCGGGCCGAGCATTCCGACCAGTTCCGCATTCTCGACCGCTCCGAGTCGATCCTGCCGGAACCGCTCGCGGGCGAGCATCTCGAGGCGAAACGCACCGTCCTGCGCGAATTCACCGCACTCGTGGAGGCGGGCATCGAAACCGGGGAGTTCCGCCCGGTCGACGCGCGCACCGCCGCGTTGTCGCTGCTGGGCATGTGCAACTGGGTCGCCTGGTGGTTCCGGTCCGGCTCGGACGTCGAGGCGGTCGTCGCGACGATCACCGGGCTGGCGACGTCGATGCTCGCCGCCGGCGACAACACCGGGCGCGGACGGCAGGACGCGAAGACCATCGACCAGATCCGCGCGCTCCTGGACCGCCTCGAAGGCTGACCGGGATCCTGCTTCGGCCGTGCGGCGCACCAGCGCCGCACGGCCTTTTTCGTGCCCCGGCCAGTCCGGCGTTGTGACATCAGTGTCGAACTTTCGACACAGCTATTGAACTTTTGCGCGGACCGGCTTACCGTCATCCGCATGACGTTGCCTCCACCTGCACCACCGACGACCCCGTACGACGAGGTCAGCGTGCTTGCCTACCGGCGTGCCGGGTTCTGGGCGGGGCGGTCGCTGCCGGCGGAACTGCTCGACTCCGCGCGCCGGCACGGGACGCGGATCGCGCTGCTGGCCGAGGGCCGCGCGTGGACCTACGACGAGCTGTTCGGCGAAGCCCAGCGGTTCGCGGCCGGGCTGCTTCGCTCCGGCGCGGCCCGGCCGGGCGAGCCGGTGATGTTCCAGATGGGGAACGTCGCCGAGACGGTCGTCGCCTACCTGGGCTGCTTGTTCGCCGCCGCGCCGCCCGTGTGCACGCTGCCGCAGCACGGCACGCGCGAGATCGGCCTGCTGGCGGCGCACGTCGGCGCCCGCACGCTCCTCGTGCAGGCCGACTTCCGCGACGGGAGGCTGCGCACCCAGGCCGAACAGCTTCTCGCCGAGGGCTCGGTCGCCGAGGTGGTGACGTGCCGCGGCGAGCCGATCGGCACGGCGCCGGGCTACGACCGGCTGGTGCGCGAGCCGGTCCGGGAACCGTTGCCCTATCTCGAATCCGACCTGCTCCGGCCTGCGGTCTTCCAGCTTTCCGGCGGCACGACCGGCCTGCCGAAGGTCGCGCCGCGGCTGCACGAGGAATACGCCTACAACGCGCGCGCCTGGGCCGCGGCGATGGCGATGGACGAACACTCCCGCCTGCTGTATCCGTTGCCGCTCATGCACAACGCCGGGATTTCGCTCGCGCTCCAGCCGTCGATCTTCACCGGCGCGACGCTCGTGCTCTCGCCCTCGGCGGACGTCGACACGGTCCTCGACCTCGTCGCCGAGCACCAGCCGGACGTGCTGCCGCTCGTCCCGCCCGCGCTCGCGGTCCGGCTGCTCGAATCGCCGCGCGCCCAGCAGACCGACTTCTCCGGTCTCCGCGATTTCGTCGTCGGCGGACAGCGGCTGCCGGTCGAGGTCGCCGAGCGGCTGCGCGACGAGCTGGGCATCCGGATCCGCCAGATGTTCGGCATGGCGGAAGGGATGTTCCTGGTCACGCCCGCCGGCGCGGACGAGGCGGTGCGCCACCGCACGGTGGGCGCGCCGATCTCCGCGGCCGACGAGATCCGGATCCTCGACCCGGTGTCCGAGGACGAGGTGCCCGACGGCGAGGTCGGCGAATTCGCCGCGCGCGGGCCGTACACGATCCGCGGCTACTACCGCGCCGACGAGCACAACCGGACCGCGTTCACGGCCGACGGCTTTTACCGCACCGGCGATCTGGCCCGGCGGCACGTCGCCGCGGCGGGCGTCAGCTACTCGATCGACGGCCGGATCAAGGACGTGATCAACCGCGGCGTCGAGAAGATCTTCGCCGAGGAGGTGGAGGAGATCATCGTCGCGCATCCGGACGTGGTCACCGCCGCGCTCGTCGCGATGCCCGATCCCGTGCTGGGCGAGCGGGCCTGCGCGTATCTCGTGCTGGAGGACGGCGCGGTGCCGCTGACAGTCGAAACGCTGGGTGCGCACCTGCTCGCCCGCGGGCTGGCGAAGTACAAACTGCCCGAGCGCGTCGAGGTCGTGCCCGCGCTGCCGCTGACGAACGTCGGCAAGGTCGCGAAGAACCGGCTGCGCGAGGACGTCCAGGCGAAAATGGCCGAAGGGAGCGCCCGATGACCCGGCGGGTGAACGTGCTCGGCGGCGGCCCCGGCGGGCTGTACGCCGCGCGGCTGCTGAAACTGCGCGACCCGGCCCTGGAGGTGGTCGTCCACGAGCGGATGGACGGCGCGCAGGAGACGTTCGGGTTCGGCGTCGGGCTCACCGAGGCCACCATGCGCAATCTCGAACAGGCCGATCCGGAAACCGCGGACCGGGTCCGGGAGGTCAGCTACGTCGGCCACGAACTGCGGTTCGCCGCCGAGGACCGGTCCGTCTGCCTCCACGGCGCGCGGAACCTCGCGGTCGGCCGCGCCGCGCTGCTGCGCGTCCTGACCGAAGCGGCGACCGCGGTAGGCGTCGAGTACCGGGCCGGATCGCACGCGGATCTGGGCTCGGTGAGCGGCGACGTCGTCATCGCGGCGGACGGCGTCGGCAGCGGGACGCGCGCCAAGCTCAGCGCCGAACTGGGCGTCCGGACCAGCCTCGGGCGGACGCGGTACGTCTGGTGCGGCGCGCCGTTCGCCGCCTCGTCCGCGTTCTTCGCGTCGGCCCGGCGCGGGCAGCAGCTGTTCGTCACGCACGCGTACCCGTACGCCGAGGACCGCAGCACGTTCCTGATCGAAGTGGACGACAGGACCTGGACCGACGCCGGGCTGGCCGCGTTCGACGCGGCGACCGCGCCCGGCGAAACGGACCAGCAGAGCGTGCGGCTGCTCGAAAACGTGCTCTCGGACCAATTGCGCGGCGGGAAACTGCTCGCCAACCGCACGCGGTGGAGCCGGTTCGTCAACCTCGGCCTCGACCGCTGGCACACCGGGAACGTCGCGCTGCTCGGCGACGCCGCGCACACCGCGCACTACACGCTGGGCTCGGGCACCAAGCTGGCGCTGGAAGACGCGATCGCCTTGGCGGACGCGCTGGCCGGGGAAAGCTCGGTGCCGGCCGCCTTCGCGGCGTACGAACAGGCCCGCCGTCCGGCGGTCGAGCGGTTCAAACAGCTCGCGGGCCGCAGCCAGCGGTGGTGGGATTCCTACCGCTGGCGGGCGGACTGGCCGGCCGAGCGGCTGGGCCTTTCCTACATGACCCGCTCCGGCAACCTGACCATGGCCGACTACGCCGCCTCGGAACCCGGGGTCGTGCGCACCGCGCTGGAGTGGCTGGGCGCCGCGCCGTCCGGCGACCCGGCCGAGTGGGTCCTCGCGCAACCGTTGCGCGGCAACGGGATCCAGCTGCCTGCCCGGGCGGTCCCGCGGGCGGACCTCGGCCAGCCGGTCGAGGAGGTCGCGTGGGCCGAGCCGGACGTGTGGGGCGAGGACGCCGACCGGACCGTCGCGCGGCTCGCGGCCGGGACCGGACCGGTGCTGGTGACCGGGAAACCCGGGGAGTTCTGGGCCCGGGTCGACTTCGCCGAGCGGCTCCGGCTGCGGACCCGGCGCACTGTCGGAGTGGATCTGCCGCGGTCCGCGCGGGCCTTCGCGGCCACCTCGGTCGGCGCCGGCCGGGCCGATTTCGTGACTGTCTCCCAGGAGGATTCGTGACCACCACATCCCGGCGCGTCGGGCTGATCGTGCCGAGTTCGAACGTGACCGTCGAGACCGAGCTGCCGCGGCTGCTGCGGCGCGTGGACGGCGTCGAGTTTTCGTTCCACGCCAGCCGGATGCGGATGCACGCCGTCACGCCCGAGCAGTTGCGCGCGATGAACGCGCAGCGCGAGCGGTGCGTGCTGGAGATCGGCGACGCGCAGACGGACGTGCTGCTGTACGCCTGCCTCGTCGCGGTAATGGCCATGGGCGCCGGCGAACACCGCGACGCCGAACTGCGGATCGCGGAACAGCTCGCGACGGGCGGCTCGGACACGAAGGTGCTGTCCAGCGCCGGAGCGCTGGTGCGGGCGCTGACCGACCTCGCGGCGAGGCGGGTCGCGCTGGTCATGCCGTACACCGAATCGGTGGCGCGCACGGTCGTCGAATACCTCGAAGCCGAAGGATTCACGATCACCGGCTGGCGCGCGCTCGGCGTCGCGGACAACACCGAGGTCGGCTGCATCCCCGGCGAGACCGTGCTGGCCGCGGCCCGCGAACTCGACTTGAGCGACAGCGACGCGCTGGTGATCTCGTGCTGCGTCCAGATGCCGTCGCTGGACCTCGTCCAGCCCGCGGAGGAGGAGTTCGGGCTGCCCGTGCTGTCCGCGGCCACCGCGGGCGCGTACTCGATCCTGCGCGGCCTCGGCCTGCCCGTCGATCTTCCCGGCGCGGGTTCGCTGCTGCGCGCCGACGCCAACGTCCAGGTCTGACAAGGAGTTTCCATGACTGACAAGCCAGTGCACCGGGTGCGCGGGGTCGACCACGCCGCGTTCCCGACCTTCGACCCGGCCGCCACCGTCCGGTTCTACCGCGACGTGCTCAAGTTCCCGATCGTCCACTCGATCTGCGCGGCCGGCTGGGGTCCGGAACGCCACCCGGACTTCATCCACTTCTTCTTCGACATCGGCGGCGGCGACCGGCTGGCGTTCTTCTACTACTTCGGCTGGGAACCGGCGGGCGACCAGACCGCGCCCGGCGACGCCTGGGCCCGGCTGCCGCACGGCACGCCGAAGTTCTTCGCCGACAGCAGGCATCTCGCGATCAACGTCGAGGACGAGGAAGACCTGCTGGAGTACCGCCGCCGCTTGGACGAATCCGAGTGGCCGGTGGAAATGCAGGTCATGCACGAGACCATCGAATCCATCTACACGCACGACCCGAACGGCTACATGGTCGAGATCACCCGCGCGCTGCGCCCGGTCACGCCGCAGGAGGACCTCGACGCGGAGCTCACCCTGCGAGCGCTGTGCGACGTAGCGTCCGGCGAGGCGCCGTCGATGGACCAGCTGCTGACGCGCAAGGCCGAGCTGATCGTCGAGCGGGCGGCGTCGTGGGAACCGACCGGGAAGGAGCTGGTCTGACGTGGCCCGGTTCTACGTTCTCGACGTGCCCGAAAACGTCGGAGTGGTCGATGTCGCGCGGAAAGACGACCACACCACCGTCGACCGGATCGGGCCGTATTTCCGGATCACCGCGCCGGAAACCATCGTGATCGACCGGCGCTCGACCGGCTGCCGGCACGCGGTCTGGTACAGCGCGGTCGCCGGATTGGAAGGTTCGGTGATCACTCAGCACGACAAGAACGCGTTGCGGGTCGAAAGGCGGGCCGATGGCTGAGAACGGACTCGGCGCCGGCCGGTATCTCGCTCCGGCGGAGCTGCCCGAAGCGACGGTCACGACCGCGCACCAGCTCGCCACGAGCGACGGCGCGACCGTGCACGGCCTGCTGAGGACAGTCCCGGGCGCGAGCACCGTAGCCGTGCTGATGCATCCGCGGCAGGACTTCTCGCATCACGTGCTGGTGCCGGAGCTGCTGAGCCAGGGGTACGCGGTGTGGACCCAGGGCACCCGGACGGTCGGCAACGACCTGACCTTGCTGCACGAGCAAGCCCTGCTCGACCTGGCCGCCGGGAACGTTTTCCTGCGGGACAAGGGATTCTCGCGGGTAGTCCTCATCGGACACTCCGGCGGCGCCGCGCTGGCCGCGTTCTACCTCCAGCAGGCCGCCCGCCCGGCCGCCCAGCGGCTGCGCCGGGCTCCGAGCGGGAAGCCGGTTCCGCTGGCGGAGGCCGAAATGCCGGTCGCGGACGGGTTCCTGATGATGGCCCCGCACCCCGGCCAGGGCGCGCTGCTGCTGCGGCTGATCGATCCGTCGGTCGTCGACGAGCGGGACCCGCGTTCGGCCGCGCCGGAGCTGGACCCGTACCTGCCGGCCAACGGCTTCGCCGAACCGCCCGGCTCGTCCGCGTACTCGGAAGAGTTCGTCGCGGCCTACCGAAAGGCACAGTACGACCGGATCTCCCGGATCGACGCGCTGGCCCGCGAACTCGCCGAGCAGTCCGCGGCGGCCCGGCACCGGTACGGCGAAACCCGGGACGCCGCCGATCGCCGCACCGCGCTGGCCACCGGCGTCCTGACCGTCTACCGCACCGACGCCGACCTGCGCTCGGTAGACCTGTCCTTGGACCCGAACGACCGCCCGTACGGGTCGTTGTTCGGCCGCCGCCCGGACCTCACCAACTACGGAGTCCTGGGCTTCGGCAGGCTGACGACCCCGGATTCGTGGCTGTCGACCTGGTCGGCGATTTCCGGCAACGCGGACCTGGCCGCCTGCCTGCCCGAAGTGACGGTGCCGACGCTGCTCGTGGAACTGACCGGCGACCAGGCGTGTTTCCCGGCCGACGCGCAGCGGTTCCGCGACCGCAGCGGTGCGGCCGACCTCGCGCACGTGCGGGTACCAGGCCGCCACTTCGGCGCTCCGCTGCGGGAAGGGATGACCTCCGGGGCGACCCTGGCCGGCGCGGAAATGGGGGCATGGCTGCGCGCCCGCTTCCCGGCCGGGGCGCTCGCGCCGGGCTGACCTCCGATTTCTGCGGGCCGCGGCCGATCGATGCCACCGGGTCCGGTGCACTCCGGGATCACTGCCTGCGACAGGGGACAAGGCCAGGCCGGCCCCGTCGGCGTCACGGATGAATCGCTCGGTGCGTTCGAGGGCGTCAGCGAAGTGCTGCCACGCTTTCGACGTTCGCGCCGGATCGGTATGCCATCTAAGCGACGAATCGGGCAATCTGCTGGGGGCAGGCCGAAACGCGGCTGCCTTGCCCCGTCCACTGTGGACTGGAGCGTGTCCGCGCTTCGGCCTGTTCCGCACGATGCCGGAATGCGAGCACAACCCGGACACCCCTCCGCGGCAACGAAGGACCGGTCGGGTCGTCATGTTCCCCGGCAGCGCCGCCCGAGAACGCGAGCCCGCTCATCAGCGCATCCGGGCGGCCGCCGGAGCCGCAGCCGGGAACGGCCCGCGGGGACGGGCGCCCGGGTCACTGGGCGATGAAGGTGATCGCATGCCATCCGGTCGCCCCGTCGGGCACGGTTCCGGCGCGCTGGTCGGTCTGGGTGTAGCCGGATTTGTCCGTGGCGCGGCAGACGACTTGACGGCTGCCCGGCCGGACGTCGAGTTCGGTCCACCACATCCGCCAGGTGTTCCGGTTGACCTCCGCCGACAGCGTCGTTTCCTGCCACGGTCCGTTGTCCGCGCGGACTTCGACCTTCTCGATCCCGGTGTGCTGGGCCCAGGCGATCCCGGCGACGCGCACCTTCCCGGCGGGGACGGTGTCGAATCCTTTGGGCGAGTCGATCCGCGATTCGGTTTTGACCGGCGCTTCGCGGCCCCAGCCCCGGTTGAGCCAGTACGCCTGTTTCGCCTGCCAGGTGGTGACTTCGAGGTCGGTGACCCATTTCGTCGCCGAGACATAGCCGTACAGGCCGGGAATCACCAGCCGGGCCGGGAATCCGTGTTCGATCGGCAGCGGTTCGCCGTTCATCCCGATGGCGAGCATCGCGCCGCGGTCGCGGTCCAGCGCGGCGGCGACGGGGCTGCCGGAGGTCCAGCCGTCCACGCTGGTCGAGAACAATTGTTCCGCGCCAGGGCGGATTCCGGCTTCGCCGAGCAGGTCGGCGAGGTCCACGCCGACGAAGTTCGCGGTGGACACATAGGTGCCGCCGACCTCGTTGGAGACGCACGTCATGGTGATTGTGCGTTCGACGAGCGGCCGGTCGCGGATGTCGGAGTAGCGGTATCGCTGCTCGCGCCCGACCATGCCGTGCAGCCGGAGGCTCCAGTCCTCCGCGCGGACCTGAGGAACCGTCAGGGCGGTGTCGACGCGGTAGAAGTCGCGGTTGCGCGTGAGGAATGCGGGCGTGCCCAGTTTGGCGAAGTCCGCGTCCGCGGGTATCGGCGGCGCTGTCCGGGCTGGGACGAGCCGCCCGACCGCGGTCCGGGACGCGTTCGCGTCGCGGGTGCCGGCGAGCAACTCGCCCGCGGTGGCCGCGGCGCCCGCTCCGACGATCACTCCGGCGCCTGCCAGCAGCACGGTCCTCCGCGAGGTGCCTTGCTCTTCGCTTTTCTCTTGGCGCGAACGAAGAGCCAGCCGGTGCAAGCCGACGAACACGGCGACCCCGGCGATCAGGCTCGCCAGCGGGGCCAGCAACGCCACCGCGGTCAGGTCGGGGCGTTCGTAGACGGCGAACGCCCCGACCAGTCCGAACCCGACGATCACGACGGCACCCGGCACAGGAGTCCGGCGCGAGGCCACGCCGGCCGCGGCCGCCACGAGGACCAGCACCGCAGCCATGCCGCTCAACAGCACCAGCTTGTCGTAGGTGCCGAAGGTCCGCACCGCGAAGTCTTTCAGCTCGACCGGGGTCAGGTCGATCGCGCCGTTGCCGACGGCGAGGTAAGGGGAGGCGTTGATCGAGATCAGCCCCGCGACCAGATGCCCCGCGGCGAGCGCGGCCGCGAGTGCGAGGACGCCCAGAAGAGCACCTGCCCACCACGTCAGGCGGCTCGGAGCTGCCGCGGAAGCGGATGTGCGGCTCGTGTGTGCGTTCATGACAGTGGACCGCCGTTTTCGTCTGTTCTCGATGGGCGACGCGGCCCAGGGGGACTGGCCGCCGAGGCGGCGCTTGCTGTGCTGTGCACGGCCGGCTGCCTCCGTGTCGTCTGCCGAGGGCAAGCCCGTCTGCTTGCCTCCGCCGGTCATTCGGCGCCGACCCGGTCAGGAGATTGGCCGTCGCCCGCGTTTTCTTGACGGCATCGGCGTTTCGCGCCAGGCGAGCGCGGATTTCGTTCGCTCGATCGGGTTTTTCGTCCGGGCGACCCATCCGCTCCGGCAGCCGCGCCGAATGACCGGCATCAGGCAGTTCCGACGTACTGCTACCGCCGCTCGACTAGGAGTGAATCATCGTGAACAAATTCCGCGTCGCGGGTGTCGGCCTTACCGCGGCCGCCGCGCTGACCCTGACCGCGTGCAGCGGCAGCGACAACTCGTCCGGGAGCGGCAATTCCAGCGCGCCCGCGCCGATGTCGAGCTCGATGTCCGCGCCGATGTCCAGCAGCGCGTCCTCCGGCGACGGCGTGACGACGAACGCCGACGTGTTCGGCCCGGCGTGCTCGAAGCTGCCGCAGGGCAACGCTCCCGGTTCGCTCGACTCGATGGGGCCGCAGCCGGTGGCCTCCGCGGCTTCGACGAACCCGTTGCTGACCAAGCTGGTCGCCGCGGTGAAGGCGACGAACCTGGTGGACACGCTCAACAGCCAGCAGGCGATCACCGTGTTCGCGCCCGCCGACTCCGCCTTCGCCGCGCTGGGCGACGCGAAGTTCGCCGAACTGGCCAAGAACCCGAACCAGCTGGCCCCGATTCTGCAGTACCACGTCTTGGGCAAGCGCTACGACGCGAAGGGCCTCGCCGCCGCCGGCGACGTGACCTCGCTCAACACCGCGGGCGGGCCGATCAAGATCGAAGGCTCCGGCGACAACATGACCGTCAACGGCGCGAAGATCCTGTGCGGCAACATCCCGACCAAGAACGCCACGGTGTTCGTGATCGACAAGGTGCTCACCCCCGGCGCCAACAAGTAGAACCGGATCCAGACTTCGGCCATTCCTTTGCGGGAGCCTGGAACAACGGCCGCCGCGGCTCCGTCGATCACCCGGAGCCGCGGCGGCCGTACTGCGCTCGCCGAACGCGAAATCCGTTATGGGTCAACACAGAATGACGGTGAGGTGCGTGAGATTCGCCGTCGGGGGACGCGACAGCCGCAGCGTCCCGCCGGCCGGTGCCCCAGCCGCCGCCGTGGCTGAGGAAGAACTGTGCCTGCGCCGCGCCAGTCGAAGTGTCGGGCAGTCCGAAACGGCCGGATCTTGCTGGTGGACAAGGGTTTCGCCGGGAAGATTTCAAACAGCAGCCACCGTGGCGAGGCTTGAACTCGAGTTGCTGGCGGTCGGTCGTGCCTGTTTCGGCAGAGCCGTCCGGCGGGCGGCGGCTTCGGGGCTGGGTGATGGCGGGTCGACGATGCCGAGGCGGCGGTGGGGAGATGAGGACGGCGTCCAAGCCGGGGCCGGGGATGAGGGAGACACCGGCGTGGGCGCGGACCATGGCCTGGGCGCAGCAGTAGCCGGTACTCAGGCGAGCCACACGGTGGTGTCCGGCGGGAGCAGCGTCTCGGTGCGGCAGCCCGCCGGCGAGCACAACGCGCGCGCCGGTGTTCCCCGCCGGTTCAGGGTCGGCCGAGAAGGCTGTCGGCGACGTGCTGGAGGTGCTGGCGCATGGCGGCGCCGGCGCCGTCTGGGTCGCGGTCTCGCAGGGCGGTCACGATGTCGGTGTGCTCGCGGTGGTAGCAGGCGCGCAGTTCGGGGGTGGACGTCCGGCGCTTGAGGTTGCCCCAGATGGGCAGGGCGCGGGCGGTGTTCATGACGTCGAACATGTTCATGAGCAGGCCGTTGTGGGCGGCGGTGGCGATGGCGCGGTGCAGGGTGGCGTCGGCGCGTTCGAAGCTTTCGAAGTCCGCGGCCTCGCCGCCCACGGCGAGGGAACGGGCGATGCGGTCGAGGTCGGCTTGCGTGGCCACGCGCGCGGCGAGAGTGGCTACTTGCGGTTCGAGCAGTTGCCGCACTTGCATGATTTCGGTGGGGCTGGTGTCGGCGGGGGCTCCGTCGACCTGGCCGGCAACCGCTTCGGTGAGGAAGGTGCCGCGGCCGACGTGGCGGACGACCAGTCCGTCGCGTTCCAGGGCTTCCAGGGCGCGGCGCACGGCGCTGCGGGGTGCGGAGAGTTGTTCGACGAGGGCGCGTTCGGTGGGAAGTTTCGCGCCGGGGCCGAGGCTGCCGTCGCGGGCGCCGTCGACAACGAAGGCGCGCAGCGAGTGCTCCACCGTGGTCGCCGTCATGGTCGCATCCTACCGCACGGCGACAAACCAATCTGAACCAATCGGGCCGATCGAGACCAGTTTCCGCGCAGGTGTCGACAACCGGGGGCGGCACGCGTACGGTCAGCTTGGTCAGATTTGGTGCTAATTGGTCATGATTGGTTCACAATGAAGCTGGTGACATTCTCGGCGGGCGCCGGTGACCGGGTCGGGCTGGTCGAGGCTGCCGCGGTGCGGGACGTGACAGGACTGCTTCCGGCCGGGACGGGCGTGCTGGAACTGGTCGAGCGGTGGGACGAGCTCGGCCCGGTACTGACGTCGCGGGCGGGCGGGCTGGAGCCGGTGCCGCTGGAGTCGGTGCGGTTGCGGGCGCCGATTCCGGTGCCGCGCCGCAATGTGTTCTGCGTGGGCAAGAACTACCGCGACCACGTGGCCGAGTTCGGCCGCAGCGGCTACGACACCCCGGGCCGGTCGGAGGCGCTGCCGGACAAGCCGATCCTGTTCTCCAAGGCCACCACGTCGGTGACCGGTCCGTTCGACGAGGTGTCCGCCCACCCCGGGGTGACCGCCGAGCTGGACTACGAGGGCGAACTCGGGGTGATCATCGGCCGGGGCGGACGCGGGATCTCCCGCGCGGACGCGTTCGAGCACGTGTGGGGCTACACGATCGTCAACGACGTGACCGCGCGGGATCTGCAGCGGGACCACAAGCAGTGGCTGCTGGGCAAGTCGCTGGACACGCACTGCCCGATGGGCCCGTACGCGGTCACCGCGGACGAGGTCCCGGATGTGACCGCGCTCGAGCTGGAGACCTCGGTCAACGGGGAGAGCCGGCAGCTGGCGCTGGTCAAGGACCTCATCTTCGACATCCCGGAGCTGATCGCGACGCTGTCGGCGGGGATCACGCTGCTGCCGGGCGACATCATCGCCACCGGCACGCCGGCCGGGGTCGGGATCGGGTTCGAGCCGCCGAAGTTCCTGCGCCGCGGGGACGTCGTCGAGGTGTCCGTCTCCGGTCTGGGCGCGCTGCGCAACCGGATCGCCTGAGCACGAAAGGAACGCGGACATGAAGATCAACGGCGCCGAACTGGCGGTCGAAGCCGAGGGCGCGGGACCGGCCGTGCTGATGGTGCACGGTTTGGGCGGCACCTCGAACTTCTATCAGGTGCAGGCGCAAGCGCTGGCCGAACGGTTCCGGGTGATCCGGGTCGATTCCGCCGGAGCCGGGCGGTCCGGACTGCGCGACGGGATCAGCATCGAGTCCCACGCCGACGACCTCGCGGCAGTGCTCGACGCCTTCGAGGCCGACGCGGCGGCAGTGGTCGCGCATTCGATGGGCACGCTCGTCGCCCGCGCCTTCGCGGCCCGGCATCCGCGGCGGGCGACGGCCCTGGCGCTGCTGGGCGCGGTCGCCGAACCGGCCGACGCGGGACGGCAAGCCCAGCGAGACCGCGCCGCTGTCCTGCGCGGCCAAGGCACCGCTGCCGTCGCGCCCGGCGTGGTGGCCAACGCACTGTCCGAAACAACGCGGCGGGACAAGCCCGAAGTCGCCGCGTTCGTGCGGGAACTGGTGATGCGCCAGGACCCTGAAGGCTACGCCCGCAATTGCGAAGCGCTCGCCGCCGCGACCGACCCGGGAGCGGTTCCCGCGGATCTGCCGCTGCTGCTGATCACCGGTTCCGACGACAAAGTCGGCCCGCCCGCGGTGAGCCAGGCGCTCGCTGCCGCGCACGGGGACGCCACCGTGTCGATCCTGCCCGGCGTCGGGCACTGGACGGCGCTGGAAGCCGCCGCCGACACCACCGATCAGCTCACGAAGTTCCTGTAACCGCAACGCTTCTGCGCCTCAATGCCGAGGAGTTCCCATGTCCGTTCCCGCCAGCAAGACTTTGTTCCGCGACGTGTCCGTCCTGGACTCCACCGGGGCCGACCCCTACCGCGGCGACGTGCTCGTCGACCACGACCGCATCGCCGCGGTCGGCGCCGTCGACCCCGCCGCGGCCGCCGGCGCCCGCGTGATCGACGGCCGCGGCCGCACCCTGATGTCCGGGCTGTGCGACGCCCACACCCACTTCACCTGGAACAACAGCGGCGACCTCGACGGTCTGGCCGCGCTTCCGGTCGAGGAGCACCTGCTGTTCGCGATCGAGTCCGCACGGTCCTACCTCGATTCCGGCTACACGATGTGCCTCGGCGCGGCCTCGGCCAAAGACCGCCTCGACGTCGTCTGCCGCGACGTCATCAACGCCGGCCGGTTCCCCGGCCCGCGCTACCTCGCCAACGGCCCGGAAATCGCGGTCACGGGCGGCGAACTGGTCAAGGGCATCACCTGGTTCGCCGACGGTCCCGAGGAAATGCGCAAGGCCGTGCGCCGTCTCATCGAAATCGGGGTCGACCAGATCAAGCTTTCCATGACCGGCGAAGAGATCACCGGCACCCAGCGCGCCGAGGACACCTACATGTCCGACGAGGAAGTCGCGGCCGCGGTCACCGAGGCGCACCGCCGCGGCAAGCGGGTCTGCGCGCACGCCCGCAGCGCCGAAAGCGTCAAGATGTGCGTCCGCCACGGCGTCGACATCGTCTACCACGCCAGCTTCACCGACGAAGAAGGCATGGACCTGCTCGAATCCGCGAAGGACTGGATCTTCGTCGCGCCCGGCGTGAACTGGCTCGTGGCCACTCTCTACGAAGCAGCCGACTTCGGCTACCCGCAGGAAGCCGCCGAAGCCGCCGGCTACAAGCGCGAGCTGGAGACGGCGACCGCGGCCATGATCGAGATGCACCGCCGCGGGATCCGGGTGCTGCCCGGCGGCGACTACGGCTTCGCCTGGACCCCGCACGGCACCTACGCCCGCGACCTGCAGCACTTCGTCGAACGTTTCGAGTTCACCCCGATGGAAGCCATCCTCGCCGCGACCGCGCAAGGCGGCGAGATCATGCTCCGTCCCGACGAACTCGGCAAGGTCCAGCCCGGCTACCTCGCCGACCTGCTGCTCGTCGACGGCGACCCGCTCGCCGACATCACCGTCCTGCAAGACAAAGGGAAACTCCACGCCATCATGAAGGACGGCAAGTTCCACAAGGAAACCGCCGACCGGCCATGACCCGTCCTCCGGGACGGGCGGCCTGCCACCACCCGCGGCCACGCCCGCCCGTCCCGGCGCCGTCCCCGCACTCAGCCCGCGCCGAGGTATCCGTGACACTGCTCGTCTGCGCCACCTGCCCCCGCTACGACCCCCAGCACAGCGGCGAATTCAGCCACGCCCTCACCGCCGCCATCGCCGAGCACCTCGGCGGCGACAAGGTCGGCATCCGCCACGTCCAATGCCTCGGCGGCTGCCCGCGCGACGGCGTCGTCGCGCTCGACGGCCCCGGCAAGGCACGAGTCCGCTTCTCCCGGCTCACCGTCGACGACACCGACGCCATCCTGCGGGCCGCTCACGCCCACGACGCCTGCTTCACCGGCGTCCCCGGCGACTGGGAAATCCCCGGCACGCTGGCCGGACGGGTCAGCTCGATCACCCTCAAACGCACCGCGCACACCCCCTTCGGCGCGCCGGGCGGCGGGCAGGCTGGCCAGGGCCGGGCACCGCTCTGAGGGGAGCCTGTCCGAGTCTTCGGAACCGCCGGGCTCGACGTCCTTGACGATCGCGACGATGGTCCGATCGGCTCCGTCCTCGACTGGGCAGCCGGTGCCTGTCCGGTCACTGGACGGGACACTTCTCCGACCACGCCGCGATCGAGATCCATGGCCGGACGAAACCGGTCGATCGGACTGACGCGGATCGGCCGGCAGTGACAACCTGTCGCGATTCCTGCTCGACCCCCACCTGGCGGTCATTGATGAGCAAGTGTCAGCTCTTGCCCAGCCTTGTGCACCTGCCGTTTATGCCGGGGTGTCACATCGGGCCAGGGTCGACGGATTCGTTGCGGCGGGCGGGAGAGGAAGATGTCGTTGGCGACCAGGTGGCGCGTTTCCTCGGCGAGTTGCCCGATGAGGCCAGGGCAGCCACGGAAGGAAACGGTGGATTGAGCGCGACCCGCACCTCGCCAAACCGGCCGAAGTACGCGCCGAGAACTTCATCGTCGCGAGCCCGGCGGTCGTCGATTTCGTGACGCCGTCGTCTTGATTTCAGTCGGGTGACGTGGCGCTCGATGCTGTTGCACTGCTTGTGCCGTGGCACGACTTGCAGGTCAGTTATGTCGTCGAGTCGGTCGGGGGTCGCAGCATGACAAGGTTGCGGTTCTGGGGAATTCTGCTCATCGCAGCCTTGGCGGTGGCCGGGTGCGGTGGTGCGCCGGCGGCACCCTCTTCGTCGATACCGGCGAATCCGCCCGCCGCAACCAGCGTCGTGCCCTCTCCGGGGTCGTCCGGCCCAGCGGCGACAACGACGATGCCTCCGGTGCCGGCAAGTACCTCGGCGAGGGTGCCGGGCGCGCGAGCCCCATCGGCTGCCAAAGCGGCGCCGACGCGAAAGACTCCGCCGCGAAAGCCTCCCCAGTACGGCTACCAATGCAGGGACGGCGACGAGCTGAAATACGACGTGTGCGCGGGGCACAAGGCGTGGGTAGACGGTCAGCGCGAGTTCAGCGATTGCTTGGACAGCGGAGGAAACTGGGACATCGACAAGCAACGTTGCGTGCATTCTTGACGAGGATTGTGCTGGGAAATCGGTGCAGGAGAGCAGTCTGTGCCGGCGAGGCGGCGACCGCGCGGACTGGACGCGTCGGGGCGCCGCCTCGATTCAGCCCCACTTGTCCCCGCGTCAGATGCCGCTCCGGTCGGCCTTCCCGCCCGGTGCCGGGTTGTGTGCGTGCTGCTCGGCGGCCCCAGCCCTCGCGTGCGATGCAGGAGCAGCTGTTCGTCCTGGTTGGGGTGCTGCGTTCCCGTCGGGAGCAGCGGGCCTAATGCGTCGGCAGCGCTCGAGAAGGCGGTAACTCCTGCCGGTGCCCTGAGGATTCGAACTCAGGCCGTCCGACCTGCGGGAACAGGAATCGGCCGGCTGGGCTGCCACTGACGGCAAGCCGCTGAGCAGCGGAAACAGCGAGATTCTGGGTGCCCCCGGTGAGATTCGAACTCACACTGGACGGGTTTTGAATCCGTTGCCTCTGCCAGTTGGGCTACGGGGGCGCAGTGCCGGGAACTTTACGGGACCCGCCCTCCCCGCCGGCGACCGGGTCCGGTGATCGACGGTGATCGACTTGGGGCCGGGGCTGGGTGTCGCCCGCCACTTCGTGGTGAACGCCATCGTGGGATCTGGATCGGTCCCGGTACGCTGGGCTCTCGCGGGTGACCGCGTGTCGAAGACGTCCCGCCGAGCCTTCAGGAGGACACCGGTGACCGAACAGGCTGCCGAGTCGAACGGCGCCGCCGCCGGCGTGCCGCAGCGACGGGTGCTCGTCGCGGAAGACGAGGCGCTCATCCGGCTCGACCTGGTGGAAATGCTGCGCGAAGAGGGCTACGAGGTGGTCGGCGAGGCCGGCGACGGCGAGGAGGCCATCGCGCTGGCCACCGACCTCAAGCCGGACCTCGTGATCCTCGACGTCAAGATGCCGAAGCTCGACGGCATCGAGGCGGCCGCGCGGATCACCGGCGACCGGATCGCGCCGGTCGTCATTCTCACCGCGTTCAGCCAGCGCGACCTCGTCGAACGGGCCCGCGACGCGGGCACCATGGCCTATCTGGTGAAGCCGTTCGCCAAACGCGACCTCGTGCCCGCCATCGAGCTGGCCGTCAGCCGGTTCTCCGAGCTGCAGGCCCTCGAGGCCGAGGTCGCCGGGCTCACCGACCGGCTCGAGACCCGCAAGGTCATCGACCGGGCGAAGGGCCTGCTGATGAGCCGCCAGGGGCTCACCGAACCGGACGCGTTCCGCTGGATCCAGCGCACCGCGATGGACCGGCGCACCACGATGAAGGCCGTCGCCGAGGCGGTCGTGGAAAGCATCGGCTGAGCAACCGGCAAGCATCCGGGAAGCGGGCGTGACCAGGGGGTCGCGCCCGCTTTTTCGTTGCCCGGCACTTCGGGAACGCCGGAAATCGTGTCGGAGAGTCACCGCCTGGCCCCGGAGTGCGCTCCCGGCCAGCGGGACTCCGTCCGGTTCGCCGCGTCTGTCCCTCGTCGCCGGGTCGCGCCGAAACCTGGCTGCCGACCAGGGAAAACCCTTGTGCGGCACCGAAGCCGGACCCACCCGTGCGGGTTGATCTGCCCTGCGCGAAAGGGCAAGGTTGCTACCTTGGAGGCCGGGGGATCGTGGTGTCGGTCACGATGACGGAGGGGATGTTCCTAGACTGCCCCCATCGATCGGACGTCAGGTCAAGGTCCTTTCGAGGGGTGCTCGGACACGAAGAGTCATTCACTCGGTCGTTGCAATAAGACGATCGAGTGTAAATCGTCCGTTAATTCTCGTGACGACCGTCACGATGTGGATACAAGACTCGCTGTGACTCTGTGCAACACCTCACCCGGCGGCTACGTTCAGCGCCCAGTCGAAGTCCCACGCAGGGACCCGCCGTTCCGCAGGAGCGTGGCGGGTGGCATTTGGAGGAACGAGTGCAGAGAGCACGACTCACTAAGGTCATCGTGCTGGCCGCGGCGGGAGTCATCTCCCTTGGCGCCTGCTCGGCGCGGACCGGCGGTGACTCGGGTGGCGACAGCGGCGCGCCGCAGGCCGCGGCCCCGTCGGCGGCGGCGAACGCGGCGGACCCGGCGGGAGACGGCAAGGCGCAGTGCGCGCCGACCTCGATCGCCTACGCCGGCACGATCAACGGCGCGAACGCGGCCCTTGGCCAGAACATCCTCAAGGGCGCGAAGCTGGCGGTCGACCAGCACAACAAGGCCAACCCGGGCTGCCAGGTCAAGCTCGCGGAGTTCGACACCGAGGGCACCCCGGACAAGGCGCCGGGCATCGTGACCCAGATCGTCAACACCCCGGGCATCATCGGCGTCATCGGCCTCCCGTTCTCGGGCGAGTCGAAGGCCGCGGGCAACATCTTCAACTCCGCGGGCCTGGTCGCGGTGACCCCGTCGGCGACGAACCCGTCGCTCGCCCAGAACGGCTGGAAGACCTTCTTCCGCGCGCTGGGCAACGACAACGCGCAGGGCCCGGCCGCCGCGAAGTTCATCACCGGCGAGCTCAAGGCCAGCAAGGTCTGCGTGATCGAGGACGACTCCGAGTACGGCACCGGTCTCGCCGCCTCGACCGTCAAGGCGCTCGGCGACAAGGCGAGCTGCCAGGACAAGGTCAAGACGAAGCAGACCGACTTCTCCGCGGTGGTCAACAAGATCAAGGGCGAGAAGCCGGACGCGATCTTCTACTCGGGCTACTACCAGGAAGCCGCTCCGTTCGCGCAGCAGCTGAACGACGCGGGCGTCAAGGCCAAGTTCGTCGGCCCGGACGGCGTGAAGGACGACCTGTTCGTGAAGGGCGCCGGCGACGCCGCGGCCAACGCGTACTTCACCTGCCCGTGTGTCCCGGCTGACCAGTTCACCAAGTTCACCGACGCCTACAAGGCCGCGACCGGCGTCGACCCGGGCACCTACTCGCCCGAGGCCTACGACGTCGCGACGATCCTGCTGAAGGGGATCGACGCCGGCAAGAAGGACCGCGCCGGCCTGCTGGACTTCGTGAAGACCTACGACGGCCAGGGCATCACGAAGCACTTCAAGTGGGACGACCACGGCGAGCTCGCCGCGACCACCGTGTGGACCTACAAGGTGGACAACGGAAAGATCGTCCGCAACACCGAGATCAAGTAGCTCACCGCTTTCGGTTCCAGTACCGGGGTGCGGGCCAGGCGGCACGATCCCGCCTCGCCCGCACCCCGGACCCACATGGAGAACTAGTGTGTCGATGACCCCTGACCTCAGCTCGCTCGTCCTCGCGCAGGGCGGCGGCAGCTGGATCACCTTCGACGTGAATTCGTTCCTGAACCAGTTCTGGGACAACACGATCGACGGTCTTTCCTACGGCAGCATCTACGCGCTCGTGGCGCTGGGCTACACCCTCGTCTACGGCGTGCTCAAACTCATCAACTTCGCCCACTCCGAGGTGTTCATCTACGGCGCCTTCGCGACGTGGTTCACCTTCTACGGCCTGGGTTTCCGCCCCGGCGCGACCCCCGACCTGCCGATCTTCGAACTGATCGGCTTCCTGCTGCTCGCGCTCATCGCGTCGATGGCGGTGTCCGGCGGCACCGCGGTCGTGCTGGAACGCGTGGCCTACCGGCCGCTGCGCAAACGCAAGGCCCCCCGGCTGGTCTTCCTGATCACCGCGATCGGCGCGTCCTTCGTGCTGCAGCAGATCCTGTTCATCTGGCGCGGCGGCAACCCGGAGAACAGCATCCGGCTGCTGCGCAACGACGAGGTGTTCACGATCTTCGGCGGCAGCGTCACGATCGTCACCATCATCACCGTGGTGGCCTCGATCCTGCTGATGGTCGGCACGGACATGTTCGTCAACCGCACCAAGTTCGGCCGCGGCATCCGCGCGGTCGCGCAGGACCCGGACACCGCGACGCTGATGGGCGTCAACAAGGAACGCGTCATCACCCTGACGTTCCTCATCGGCGGCCTGCTGGCCGGCGCGGCGGCGCTGTTCTACATGATGAAGATCCCGCAGGGCGCCTCCTACCAGGGCGGCTTCATCCTCGGCATCAAGGCGTTCACCGCCGCGGTGCTCGGCGGCATCGGCAACCTGCGCGGCGCGCTGCTGGGCGGCCTGCTGCTCGGGGTCGTGGAGAACTACGGGCAGTCGCTGTTCGGCGGGGAATGGCGCGACGTCGTCGCGTTCGTCCTGCTCGTGCTGATCCTGATGTTCCGCCCGACCGGCATTCTCGGCGAATCGCTCGGAAAGGCACGGGTATGACGACGACTACGACGCCGCCCGCCGCGCCGGCGAAGGCGCGCCGCCGCCCGCTCTCGGAATGGTGGAACCGGCTCTCCCGGGTCCAGCAGTGGGGGGTGCTCATCCCGCTGGTGGCGCTGGTCTACCTGCTGCCGGTGCTGAACCCGCCGCTGATCACCACCCAGCCCGGGTACGACTTCCCGATCGCGATGTTCGAGGTGGCCCGCTACGCGCTGGTCGCCATCGGCCTCAACATCGTGGTCGGCCAAGCGGGTCTGCTCGACCTCGGCTACGTCGGGTTCTTCGCGATCGGCGCCTACGTGATGGCGCTGTTCACGAGCCCGGACTCGTCCTTGGCGAAGCTGCCGTTCCTCGTCGTGCTGCCGATCGCGATGGTGGTCACGATGATCTTCGGGGTGATCCTGGGGACGCCGACGCTGCGGTTGCGCGGCGACTACCTGGCGATCGTCACGCTGGGCTTCGGCGAGATCGTGCGGCTGCTGGCCGACAACATCGACCCGCTGCGCGGCAACCGCGGTTTCCAGGGCGTCGGGCATCCGCCGGGCACGAAGGCCGACGGCAGCCCGCTCTTCAACAACACCGACGGCATCCCGTGGTACTGGCTCTGCGTCACGATCATCATCGTGATCCTGTTCGTGGTCGGGAACCTGGAGCGCAGCCGCGTCGGCCGCGCGTGGGTCGCGATCCGCGACGACGAGGACGCGGCCGAGATCATGGGCGTGCCGACGTTCAAGTTCAAGATCTGGGCGTTCGTCGGCGGCGCCGCGGTCGGCGGTCTCTCCGGGGCGCTGTACGCGGGGCAATTGGGCTTCGTGAACAACCAGAAGTTCGACGTGGTCACGTCGATGCTGTTCCTGGCCGCGGTCATTCTCGGCGGCGCGGGCAACAAGGTCGGCGTGCTGCTGGGCGCGATCGTGGTGGCGTACGTGCCGCTGCGGTTCCAGGCGATCGCGGAGTACAAGTACCTGATCTTCGGCTTGGCGCTGATCGTCCTGATGATCTTTCGCCCGCAGGGCCTGCTCGGCGCGCGGCAGCGGCTGCTCGCCTACGGCAGGCAGGCGTACCAGCGGCTGCTCGGCAAGGGCGAACAGGTCAGCAGCGACGGTTCGCTGGCCACCGACAACCAGGGGGAGAGGGCATGACGGTCCCTGGCAACGGAAACGGGCCCGAGGTCCCGGCCGAGGGCGGCCTCGTGGCCGAGGTCGCGAACATGACCGCCGAGGAGCTCGCCGAGCACGAGGCCGAGGTCGCCGAGGTCGTCGCGCCGGACCGGGAGATCCAGGCCGACTACGGGCAGACGCTGCTCAAGGTCGACGACGTCACCGTCCGCTTCGGCGGGCTGGTCGCGCTGGACTCGGTGTCCTTCGAGATCCGGCGCGGCGAGATCCTGGGCCTGATCGGGCCGAACGGCGCGGGCAAGACGACCTGCTTCAACGCGATGACCGGCGTCTACCGGCCGTCGTCGGGGCAGGTGCTGCTCGAGGACAAGCCGCTCGGCAAGACGTCGCGGCACGGGATCACGCAGCTCGGCATCGCGCGGACGTTCCAGAACATCCGGCTGTTCTCCGAGATGACCGCGCTGGAGAACGTGGTCGTCGGCACCGACGCGCGGCACAAGACGAGCCTGCTCGGCGCGCTCCTGCGAGTCCCGCGGCACCACCGCGAGGAGAAGCAGGCGATCGAGAAGGCCATGGCGCTGCTGGAATTCGTCGGCATCGCCGACCGGGCCGCGGACCGCGCGAAGAACCTGCCCTACGGTTACCAGCGGCGGCTGGAGATCGCGCGGGCGCTCGCCACCGAGCCGAAGCTGCTGTGCCTCGACGAGCCTGCCGCCGGGTTCAACCCGGCGGAGAAGGAAGAGCTCATGGGGCTGATCCGGACGATCCGCGACGACGGCTACACCGTCCTGCTGATCGAACACGACATGAAGCTCGTCATGGGCGTCACCGACCGGATCGTGGTGCTGGAGTTCGGCAAGAAGATCGCCGACGGGCTGCCTTCCGAAATCCGGGAGAACCCCGCCGTGATCGCCGCTTACCTGGGAGTTCCCGACGATGACGTTGCTTGAGCTATCCGACGTTTCCGTTCACTACGGACGGATCCAGGCAGTGTCCGGGCTGTCGATCACGGTCAACGAGGGCGAGATCGTCACCCTCATCGGGGCGAACGGCGCCGGCAAGTCGACCACGATGCGGGCGATTTCCGGGATCCGGCCCATTTCTGGCGGGGCTATCCGGTTTGACGGCGAGGACATTTCGCGGCTGCGCGGGGATTTGCGGGTGGTTCGCGGGATTTCGCAGGCGCCGGAGGGCCGGGGGATTTTCCCCGGCATGACGGTGCTGGAGAATCTGGACATGGGCGCTTATGCGCGCAAGGACCGGAAGAATCTGCAGCCTGACTTCGACCGGGTGTTCGAGTTGTTTCCGCGGCTGGCTGAGCGGAAGACTCAGGTCGGCGGGACGATGTCCGGGGGTGAGCAGCAGATGCTTGCCATCGGGCGGGCGTTGATGGCCAAGCCTCGGCTGTTGTTGCTGGACGAGCCTTCGATGGGGTTGGCGCCGCAGTTCATTCAGCAGATTTTCCGGATTATCACGGAGATCAACCGGCAGGGGACGACCGTGCTGCTGGTCGAGCAGAACGCGCAGCAGGCGTTGTCCCGGGCGCATCGGGCTTATGTGCTGGAGACTGGGCAGATCACCAAGACTGGTACTGGGCAGGAATTGCTGGCCGATACCAGTATCAAGGAGGCTTATCTCGGGGTTGGGTGAGGTCTGTCTTCCCGGTCGCGGCTCGTCGCCTGGCGGCGACATTGCCGTCGGGTGGTGAGACGGGCACCCCGATTTTTGAGTGTGACTACGGCGCGGGGGGGAGAGGGGCGGGGGGGGGAAAGGGGGACGGCCTG
>NZ_JACGZW010000007.1 GCF_014145675.1 Amycolatopsis dendrobii | reverse complement strand
GAGCCGAGCCGAGCCGAGCCGAGCCGAGCCGAGCCGAGCCGAGCCGAGCCGAGCCGAGCAGCCGCGCTCGTTCGACTTGCCCGCAGCTCGCCGCTCCCCTGCGGCTCCTGCGCGGCCCAGCCCGTCGTAGCACCCGTCGGCGAGGCAGCCGGCGACGATTCGGATCATCGCCAGCTGGATCGTGGCTGCGACGCGGGCCGGTGTGCGTTCGTGGTCGCGTGCGGAAGGGCACGCGCGTCGTCAGCCGGAGGTCTCTCCCTCGCACTCCAGCGGAGCGAATTACAAGCGTGGCGTTTCACGTGAAACTCGCCGCCCCACCTCGCCCAGGCGCGTTTCACGTGAAACGACCTGTGGATCGCTCGGCGACTCGAGTGGAGTTGTCCACAGTTGCGGTCTGTCGGCTCGATTTGGCGTCGGCATCAGGGACAATCAATCGAGCGCGTTTCACGTGAAACGCGCGGAGCGAGGAGTGGGAGTAGTGAGCTTGGACGGCGCCACCGGGACGGTCCGGACCGCAGCGGTGGAGGTGTTCGGGGAGCGCGTCGAGCAAGCCGCCGGGTACGTGGAGCTGCTGGCGACTCATGGGGTCGAGCGAGGGTTGATCGGACCGCGTGAAGTCGAGCGACTGTGGGAGCGGCACGTGCTGAACTCCGCGGTGATCGGCGAGCAGATCCCGTCTGGGGCGCGCGTGGTCGACGTCGGGTCGGGTGCGGGGCTTCCGGGAGTACCGCTGGCGATCGCTCGACCGGACCTCGATATCGTGCTCTTGGAACCCATGGCTCGCCGGGTTGACTGGTTGGCCGAGGTCGCCGAGAAGCTGGAACTCCCGATCACCATCGTCCGTGGACGCGCCGAGGAGCGGTCCGTACGCGAGCAGCTGAGTGGCGCAGACGTCGTCACCGCCCGCGCGGTCGCCCCTCTTGCTCGGCTCGCGGGCTGGTGCCTTCCCCTGGTTCGTCCCGAAGGCCGACTGGTTGCCCTCAAAGGCGCCAGCGCCGCCGAAGAGATCTCCCGTGACCGCGACGCGGTGCGCAAGGCCGGCGGTGCCGAACCACAGGTCGCGGAATGCGGGAAGGCAGTACTCGAAGTCCCCAGCACGGTGGTCCTGATCCGTCGCCTGCCGCCGAAGCCGACCCGGCCACGCGGCAGACGGAGCTAGCGAACGACAACAGCCGCGCCGTTCCACGTGAAACATCGCGGTGTGAACGCCCCCGAATCGTCTACCAGGAGGAGGTGTCGAGACCGGTGAATCCCCCGCCGTCCGACTCCGCGGAGGCCAGCCAGGAGATGGGCTGGACGCCGATCGCTGAAGAAGCCGTTCGTGCCGCGAGCGTGCTCCACCCCAAGGAAGGGGTGCTCCCCCGGCCCTCTCGCCGCCGGGTGCTCACCGTCGCCAACCAGAAGGGCGGGGTCGGCAAGACGACGAGCACCGTCAACCTGGCTGCGGCGCTCGCCGTGCACGGGCTGAAAACATTGGTGATCGACCTCGACCCGCAGGGCAACGCCAGCACCGCGCTCGACATCGACCACCGCTCCGGGACGCCCTCGATCTACGAGGTGCTCATCGGCGAGGTCTCGATCGCCGAAGCCGCACAGCAGAGCGAGCAGTCCCCCAACCTCTACTGCGTGCCCGCGACGATCGACCTCGCCGGTGCTGAGATCGAACTCGTCTCCATGGCGAACCGCGAGACGCGGCTCAAGGAGGCGCTGTCGTCTGGGGCGCTTGACGAGATCGGTGTCGACTACGTCTTCATCGACTGCCCGCCGTCGCTCGGTCTCCTCACCGTCAACGCGATGGTGGCGGCGCAGGAAGTGCTCATCCCGATCCAGTGCGAGTACTACGCACTCGAAGGTCTCGGGCAGCTCCTCAGCAACATCGAACTCGTGCAGCAGCACCTCAACCGCGAACTCAGCGTGTCGACGATTCTGCTCACCATGTACGACGGTCGCACCAAATTGGCCGACCAGGTGACCAACGAGGTCCGGAACCACTTCGGCGACACGGTGCTGAAGACCGTCATCCCGCGCAGCGTGAAGGTGTCCGAGGCGCCTGGCTACGGCCAGACCGTCCTTGCTTACGACCCCGGTTCACGTGGTGCCATGAGCTATCTCGACGCGGCGAAGGAGATCGCCGAGCGGGGTGTGAACGAGAGGAGCAGCACCACATGACTGAGCGCAGAGGAGGGCTCGGCCGCGGACTGGCGGCCCTGATCCCGACCGGACCGGCGACGCCTCCTCCGGCCGCGACCGAGACCGCCACGCCCGCGGAGAAAGCAGTACGCGAGGACAAGGGCTGGTTCGCGGCGAACGGCGCGGCGGGCCAGCAGGTCGCGGGTGGCGAGGTCGCCGGCGCGGTGTACCGCGAGATCCCGGTCAGCTCGGTCAAGCCGAACCCTAAGCAGCCTCGCCAGGTTTTCGACGAGGAAGCACTCGCCGAACTCGAGCATTCGATCCGCGAGTTCGGGCTCATGCAGCCGATCGTCGTCCGCGAACTCGGCGATGACGAGTACGAACTCGTCATGGGCGAGCGCCGGCTGCGCGCCTCGCAGCAGGCGGAACTCGAGGCGATCCCTGCGATCGTGCGGCAGACCGCCGACGAGTCGATGCTGCGCGACGCGCTGCTGGAGAACATCCACCGCGTGCAGCTGAACCCGCTCGAAGAGGCGGCGGCTTATCAGCAGCTGCTCGACGAGTTCGCGGTGACGCACGAGGAGCTCGCCGGGCGCATTGGCCGTAGCCGCCCGGTCATCACGAACACCATCCGATTGCTCAAACTGCCCCTCCCCGTGCAGCGGCGAGTGGCCGCCGGTGTCCTGTCCGCCGGGCACGCGCGGGCGCTGCTGTCGTTGGAGGATCCGGAAAGCCAGGAAGAACTGGCGGCGCGGATCGTCGCGGAGGGCATGTCGGTGCGCGCCACCGAGGAAGCCGTCACGCTGAAGAAGAGCGAGAAGCCGGCGAAGCCGAAGGCCGCTCCCCGCAAGCCGATTCAGGCACCCGGATTGCAGGAACTGGCGAACCGGCTGTCCGATCGGTTCGACACCCGGGTGAAGGTCGACCTGGGACGGCGCAAGGGGCGCATCGTTCTCGAGTTCGGGTCGGTTGACGATCTTGAGCGGATCGTCGGGATCATCGACGCGAATTCCGGGGAAAAATCGGCGAATCAGAGCGACGAAACCGATTAGGGATCACCCAGGGGCGTTTCGTCACGGTGATGATTGCGGATCGAGGCGGCCATGGTCACCCGGAGTGGCCGCCGAAATCGACCGGCGCGGGGAAGGGCGGCAGTCCGCCGCCCGCCCCCGTCCGCCTGGTTTTAGTTCGCGCGAGCGACGGCGCGCGCGACGAGGTCCGCGAAAACTGAACCGAGCGTCGTGCCGGCGGCCTCGACCGCCATCGGCACCGTCGACGTTTCGGTGAGACCCGGCGAGAGGTTCACTTCGAGGAAGTGGACTCCCCCGTCCGGCGTGATCACCGCGTCGGTGCGCGAGATGTCGCGCAGCCCGAGCCACCGGTGCGCACCGACGGCGAGTTCGCTGACCGCCTTCGCGGCCTCGTCGGAAATCCGGGCCGGGGTGAAGAAGTCGGTGAGACCCGCGGTGTAGCGCGCGGTGTAGTCGTAGACGCCGCTCTCCGGCACGATCTCGACCGCGGGCAGGGCCTCAGCCCCGTTCTCCCCTTCGATGACCGTGACGGCCACTTCAACGCCGTCCACGAACCGTTCCGCGAGCACGGTGTCGCCATAGGCGAAGCAGCCGACCATCGCCGCGGGCAGCTCCGCAGCTTCCCGGACCACCTGCGTGCCGAGCGCCGATCCGCCCTGATCCGGCTTGAGGATCAGCGGCAGGCCGAGCCGCTCGACCATCGCGTCGAGCACCGACTGCGCACCCAGCTCACGGAAAGTGCTGTGCGGCAACACAATCCAGTCCGGCGTCGAGAACCCGGCCTGCTGCACGAACGCTTTCGCGGTCGGCTTGTCCCAAGCACGGCGGCAGCCCTGCGAGTGGGTGCCGACGAACGGCACATCGAGCATCTCCAGCACGGTTTGCACCGAGCCGTTCTCGCCCTCGCCGCCGTGCAAGGCAACGACAACCGCGTCCGGACGCTGCGTGCGCAGCCGTTCCAGCAGACCGGCGTCGGTATCCCACTCCTCCACCGTGAGGCCCTCGGCCCGCAGCGCGGCGGAAAGCCTGCGCCCGGAGCGGAGCGAAACGTCGCGTTCGTGGGAAAGCCCGCCGGCGAGCACGGCAACGGTACGGTCGACCACCGTGGGAACTCCTTAGTGTTGCTGGGCCGGTCAGACCGTGTCCGGAGACGGGGTCTCGGGCCCCGGGATGGTGCGCGCCTTCACGCTACCGAAGGTGCGGCTGAGGTCCATTTCGGACTCGAGCACCGCGGCGAGCCGGCGCACGCCCTCGCGGATGCGTTCCGGCGTCGGATAGCAGTACGACAACCGCATCTGGCGGGAGCCGAAACCGTCGGCGTAGAAACCGGTGCCGGACGCGTACGCGACCCGAGCGGTGACCGCGCGCGGCAACATCGCTTTGGTGTCAACGCCTTCCGGCACGGTGACCCACACGTAGAAGCCGCCGTCGGGGTTGGTCCAGGAGCAGCCGGGCGGCAGATACTGTTGCAGCGCCGACAACATCGCGTCGCGGCGTTCGCGGTAGTTCTCCCGGAACTTCTTGATCTGGCCCTTCCAATCGTGCGTCGCGAGATAGCGCGAGACGATCATCTGGTTGAAGGTCGGCGGGCACAGCGTCGCGGATTCCGCTGCCAGCACAAGCTTTTCGCGCACCGCGTGCGGCGCGAGCACCCAGCCGACGCGCAGCCCGGAGGCGAACGTCTTCGAGAACGAGCCGAGGTACACGACGTTGTCCGGGTCGAGCGAGCGCAACGCCGGGTAGGTCTGTCCGTCGAAACCGAGCAGGCCGTACGGGTTGTCCTCGATGATCAGGACGCCGTGTTCGCGGCAGATCTCGACGATCTCCGGACGCCGCTGCACCGACAGCGTCACGCCGGCCGGGTTGTGGAAATTCGGGATCGTGTAAAGGAATTTGACCCGCTGCCCGGCCTTTTCGGCTTGGTGCAAGGCTTCTCGCAACCCTTCGGGCACGAGGCCATGCTCGTCCATCGCGACGTGCACGACGTTCGCCTGGTAGGCGGAGAACGAGCCGAGCGCGCCGACGTACGACGGGCCTTCGGCGATCACGACGTCACCCGGGTCGCAGAAGAGCCGGGTCACCATGTCCAGGCCCATCTGGGAACCGACGGTGACCACGACGTCGTCAGGGTGCGCCTTGATGCCCTCGAGAGCCATGATTTCGCAGATCTGGTCACGCAGCGCGGGAATCCCGTGCGCGGACCCGTACTGCAGGGCGACGAGCCCCTCCTCGGCGATGATCTCGCCGACCTGAGCCGAGAGGGTGTCGAGCGGCAGCGCGGCGAGGTTCGGCATGCCGCCGGCGAGCGAGACGACCTCCGGCCGGCTTGCCACTGCGAAAAGCGCGCGGATCTCGGATGCGGTCATCCCGGCGGTACGTGCTGCGTACCGGTCGAGGTGCGGGTCGAGATTGTGGCGGCCGGTCTGCGGCTTGGCGGGGCGGTTCTCGGTCATCGGACACCTGAGGGCTCGGTGGTACCTGCTGGTAGATCCATCGAGTGTAACCGCGGCCTCTTCCGGCTCCCCGCTCTTCCGGCGCTTGTCACATCGGCCTATCCTCGGGGTGGTTCTTCCGGTGCTGCCTGCGCTCTTGCGGGCGCTGAGGCCGGAGTTGCGGGGTTCAGGGAGGTTTCAGGTGTCACGTCGCGTGGTGGGCGTCACCCTGGACAACCTCGAGCACCTGCCGAAGAGCTGCCGGCAGTGCGTGTACTGGGAGCTCGCGCCACATCTGAAGGCGCAGGCCGAGGAGTACGGCTCCACCGAGGTCGAGAAGGAAGCCTGGGTGTCCAGCGTGCTGCTGGAATGGGGTTCCTGCGGCCGCATCGTCTACAGCGACACGCTGCCGGTCGGGTTCGTGCTTTACGCCCCGCCGAACGCGGTGCCCCGCTCGCTCGCTTTCCCGACGTCGCCGCCGAGCGCCGACGCCGTCCTGCTCACCGCTTTCCAGGTGCTGCCGGAATTCCGCGGCGGCGGCCTCGGCCGGATGTTGGTGCAGGCCGTGGCGAAGGACCTGACCAAACGCGGCGTCCGCGCGATCGAGTCCTTCGGCGACGCCAGTCCGGACGACGAGGACCCGCTGGGCCAGCACTCGTGCGTGCTGCCCGCGGCGTTCCTGCAGAGCGTGGGCTTCAAGACGGTGCGTCCGCACCCGAAGTACCCGCGGCTGCGCCTGGAACTGCGTTCCGCGATCACCTGGAAGGAAGACGTCGAAGCCGCGCTCGAACGTCTGCTGGGCCAAGTGACGATCACGACCGCTGAACCGAGCCTCGGCCGCGCCTGACCGCAGCCGCCTGCGCACCGGGTCAGCCAGAATGACCTTGCTGGCACCCACCCTGAACGACCCGCCTGGCTAGTCCGCCGTGCTCTGCCACTCCCCGGTCGCCTGGTCACTCTCCGTGCTGACCGCCGCGGCAGCCACCAGGTCTCGCTTGCTCTGGGCGCTCCGCAATCCGCCCTCGTCGGCCTCGGGGTGCAGCCGCCCGAACCGCATCACCCGAGGTCAGCCGGCGCCTCTTCGCCACCGACTCGGATGTCCTTGGCGGATGCTTGACGAGCCCCATACCACCTCCGATTCGCTCGGAAAACACCCACTCCCGGTACCTGTGCACAACTGTGGAAGAGTCCCCAAGTTATCCACAGATTGCAGATAGAGGCCGTGGAAAAGCTGTGGATGGATAGAATGGATCTGGGGACGCCCCCCGGGAAGGGTGGGGGCTGCCCCCAGGTGTGGTGGGTGTTGTGGCAGTGGGGCGCAAGTTCTTGTGGCGCCGGTTAAGCGGTGTGGTTGCTCCGGTTGTTTGGTGTTGCGGGAGCGGTTGGCGGCAGGTGGGGGTGGGGCTGGAGTCGGGGGGAAGGGGGAGGCGGCCGGTTGTGACTGTGGGTAGTGAGTGGCGCAGGTGAGTGCGGGTCAGCACGGGTAAACGCGGGGCTGAGAGAGCGGTGGCGCGTCGGGGCGCGCTGAGTGGGGCCCTGGGGCGGTATGCGCGCGAAAGGGCTGGGGGGGCGAATCAGGGTGGAGCTCGGGAGGACGGATAGAGGGGGAAGCTATTCGGCCTTGGCCAGTTCGTGGGCCAGGACGTCGGCGAAGGTGAAGGTGCCGGTGGGCTGGTCGCCTTCGCCGAGGAGGTAGAGGCGCTTGACGGCGATGAGGATGCCTTCGGCCACGACGTCGCGGAAGGCGGGGTCACCTAGGCGCGCGGCGTCGTCCGGGTTCGTCAGGTAGCCGATTTCCACGCGGACCGCTGGGCAGCGGGTGCGAGTGAAGATCTCCCACGTCTTGTAGTGCGTGCGGCAGTCCAGCAAGCCGGTACGGGCCGCGACCTCGCGCTGGATAAAGCCGGCCAGCAGTTCGCCGACGGTGGACGTCGTGCCGTTGCCGGTGCCGAAGTGGAAGCTCGCGACGCCCTGTGCGCGCGGCGACGGGTTGCCGTCGCTGTGCAGCGACAGGAACAGGTCCGCGCCGGCGTCATTGGCGAAGCGGGCGCGTTCGAAATCCGTCGGGCTGTGGTTCGGGCCCCGGCTGATCAGGGCCTCCATGCCGGTGGCCTGCATCCGGCCTTCGAGCCGCCGCGCCAGATCCCAGGCGATGTCCGCCTCGCGCAGGCCGCCCGCGACGACACCGAGGTCTTCGCCGCCGTGGCCCGGGTCGATCACGATGCGCTTGCCGCGCAGCCGCGGGCCCGCCTGGCGCACCTGCTCCTGCTCGCGCAGGAAAACCGGGCGGCCGCCGCGGGCGCGCGGCGAAGACAGGCGGTGCAGTTCGCGGATGGTGGCCGGGCCGCAAATGCCGTCCGACGTCAGCCGCATGTCGCGCTGGAACGTGCGCAGGGCGCGCTCGGTCTGCGGACCGAAATAGCCGTCCGGGCGGCCCGCGTCGAAGCCCAGTTCGGTGAGCCGCTCCTGAAGAGTGAAAACGTCGTCGCCGTGCACCGGCGACGACAAAAGGTACTGGAGCGGGCGGCTCCCGAGGTGATAGCTGGCGCCCTTGAGCGCCTGATACGTCGCCGGGCCCACTACCCCGTCGGTGATGAGCCCGCGGCGCTGCTGGAACGCGCGCACGGCCTGCTCCACCGCGACGTCGAACGTGTTGTACCGCTCGGTCCCCGCCACCGGCGGGAGCAGATCCATCCCGGCAAGGATCGACCTGATCTCGGCGACGTCGGGACCGGCGTCACCGCGGCGGAGTACCCGCATGCACTCCTCGCTCTTCCTCAGGCACCGAAACCGGCTCGATGCGAAACAGAAACCCGGGTAGGGGTGTACCCAGGCACCTATTGTGCCCTGTGAACTCTCGGTAAGGACGCAGGCCCGGTCGGTGCGCCACCGGCGGGGGCGCCGCCCCGCCGCGGACACGCCGAGTGCACCTGCGCGCACACCCCCGTGCGGGTGGTTCCCGAACATGCGAGAACCCGGACCGGCGAGTCGATCGCCGCTGGCCCGGGTTCTCAGCAGGTGGACCGCTCAGAGCACGTCGGCGAGATCGGACAGCAGCGCGGCCTTCGGCTTCGCGCCCACGATCTGCTTCACCGGCTTGCCGCCCTGGAACAGGATCAGCGTCGGAATCGACATCACCTGGTAGTCACGCGCCGTGTTCGGGTTCTCGTCGATGTCGAGCTTGGCGACCTTGATCTTGTCGCCGTTTTCCTTCGCGATCTCCTCGAGCACCGGGGCGACCATCTTGCACGGCCCGCACCAGGTCGCCCAGAAATCGACGAGAACGGGCTTCTCGCTGGTCAGGACGTCGTCCACGAACGACTTGTCGGTCACCTTCACGGGTTCGGACATCGCTTGCTCCTTCAACTCGGTGGAAAAGTCAGTGCTCGCCGGCGCCGTAGCCGCCGCCGACCAGTTCCGGTGCTTCGTTCGCCTCGGCCTCGCCGTGCTCCGCGAGCCATCGTTCCGCGTCGATCGCCGCGCTGCAGCCGGAACCGGCCGCGGTGATCGCCTGCCGGTAAGTGCGGTCCACCAGGTCGCCAGCGGCGAACACGCCGGGCAGGTTCGTGTACGACGTGCGGCCCTGGGTGAGCACGTAGCCGTCCTCGTCCACGTCCACCTGGCCGCGCACCAGCTCGCTGCGCGGATCGTGGCCGATCGCGACGAAGAACCCGGTCACGTCGAGCGTCTTCTCCTCGCCGGACTGCGTGTCGCGCACCTTCAGGCCGGACACCGTCCCGTCGCCCTCGACCCCGGTGATCTGCGAGTTCAGCTGCCACTTGATCTTCTCGTTCGCGCGAGCGCGCTCGAGCATGATCTTCGACGCCCGGAACTCGTCGCGGCGGTGCACGATCGTCACGGACTTGGCGAACTTCGTCAGGAAGGTCGCCTCCTCCATCGCCGAGTCGCCGCCGCCCGCGACCGCGATGTCGTGGTCGCGGAAGAAGAAACCGTCACAGGTCGCGCAGGCGGACACGCCGCGGCCGAGCAGTTCCTGCTCGCCCGGCACCTTCAGGTACCGCGCGGCGGCGCCCATGGCCAGCACGACGGCACGCGCGGCGTAACGCTTGCCGTTCGCGACGACGTACTTCACGTCGCCGGTCAGCTCAAGCGACTCGACGTCCTCCGCGCGCAGCTCCGCGCCGAAGCGCTCGGCCTGCTTGCGCATCTCCTCCATCAGGTCCGGGCCCTGGATCCCGTCGCGGAAGCCCGGGAAGTTCTCGACCTCGGTGGTCGTCATCAGCGCACCGCCGAACTGCGTGCCTTCGAACACCAGCGGTTCGAGCTGTGCGCGCGCCGCGTAGACCGCTGCGGTGTAACCGGCAGGACCCGACCCGACGACGATCAGGTTCCTGATTTCCTCGGCAGCCACCCGTCAACCCTCCGCTCGTCATGACCTGTGCTCCAGGCTCAACACGATCGTAGGTGGAGGTGTTCCCGGCGGTGACGCCCGCTACGTCCAGGCGCTACTTCTTGCCGACCACCTTGTCGAACAGCTTGTCCGGGTTCCCCGGCCCGCAGTCCGCGCCGAACGCGACCAGCCGGAACTGCGCGAGCTTGCCGGTGGTGTAAATCGCCACCACGCCCGGCTTGCCCTCGACGGTCACCGGCCGCACGCCTTCCGGCCGCACCGCCGGGTCCATGCCGGCCGCGGCGACGCACGCGTCGAAGCGTTTCGAGTCCTGCAACGGGCCGTAGTTCCGCACGCCGAGACCCCCGCCCAGCAGCGCTTCCGCACCGCTGCCGTCGCTGCCGACGGTCGGACCGCCGACCGCGGACGGCGCGGGCGCGGCGACGCCGGACGTGTCCGTCTTGGTCGCACCGGGAACAGTCAGCGTGATCGCTACCGCGGCGGCCGCGGCGGCGGTCAGGATCCCCGCGCCCCAGCCGAGCTGCCGGTTCCGCCGTTTCCGCGCCGCCGACAGGTCCACCACCGGCGCGACCGGCTGCTCAGCGGCCTCCGGTGCGGCCGCCGGAAACGTCGCCTCCTGCCGGGCCGCCGACTCCGCGGCGAGCGCGGCGTCGAGCCTGGCCGCGAACTCGGCGGGCATCGGCGGGGCCGGTTCCGCGGCGAGCGCGGACAGGTCGGCGGTGGTCGCCTCGAGGGCCTCGATGATCGCGCGCGCCTCCGGATCCGCGTTCACCCGCGGCCACAGTTCGGCCGCCTCCTGGTCGTCGAGGACCCCGGCATGGAGGTCGGCGAGCAGGTCGACAGACCAGGGCGGTCCGATGGTTCCGCCTGCCCCCCGGCTCTCGTCCGTCATCGTCCCTCCCCGTTCCCCGGCGAGCGCTGGGCTCGCCCGGCACTCCGGGACCCCTCCGAAGTGGCGTGCTTGCGTTTGCTTTCGTTAGTTGGGACGTCGCCACCCCCGTCCGGGTTCCGCAGATGCCCGAGAACCTTCGCGAGTTTTCCCCGCCCGCGCGCGCACCGGCTCTTGACCGTGCCCTCCGCGATCCCGAGCATCTTCGCGGTCTCGGCCACCGAATAGCCCTCGACGTCGACGAGCAGGATCGGCGCGCGCTGGTCTTCGGGCAGCTCGTCGAGCGCCTTGCGGACCAGCAGGCTGGTTTCCTTCTCCGCCATCGAATCGCCGGGCGCGGCCGGTTCGTTGTACTCGCCGGTCTCGGGCAGCGGCACGGTCGGCCGGGCCTGCTTTCGCCGGATCCGGTCGAGGCACGCGTTCACCACGATCCGGTGCAGCCACGTCGTGACCTGCGACTCCGCGCGGAACTTGCCCGCCGCGCGGAAGGCCGAGATGAACGCCTCCTGCAGCGCGTCCGCCGCCTCTTCCGGATCGCGCAGCGTGCGCAGCGCTACCGCCCACATGCGGTCTCGATGCCGCCGGACCAGTTCACTGAACGCATGCGGATCGCCCGCGGCGTGCGCCGCGATCAGATCCGCATCCGTGGGAGCTGCAGCCGTCACCCGGCAGAGCCTACTGAGTCGTGCTCGCAGCTCACGCCGCAGGCAGGAAGCTCAGCTCTCCGATCTGGCTCAGGAAGCCGTTGCCGCCGTTGTCGCCCAGCTGGGTGATCCAGACGATGAAGTACTGGCTTTGCGTCGGCTGCTGGAGGGTGATCGTGGTGTCCGGTCCGTTCAAGTCGCCGCTTCCGACCACCTTGGTGTCGTCGAGCTGCGGATTCTTGCTGTCCGCCGACCGGATCTCGACCTTCGTTCCCGGGCTGTCCGCGCTGATCTTCACCTGCGCGAGGTTCACCGGATTGTCGAACGAGACCGCGATGCCGACGCCGGGCTTCAGCGCGGGCAGCTGCTGCTGGTACTGGTCGGTCTTCCAGACCGTGCCCGGATCGCCGTCGATCGTGTTCTTCGCCCGGCCCGCGTTGTCGCCGGAGCCTTCCGGGTTGTAGAGCGTCGCCGACTTCGGGGCCACCGGGTCGCCGACCTTCGGGCCCGCGGGCGGCTGGTTCGCCGGCGGCGGGGCCTGGTTGCCCGGTTTGGCCGGGGCCGAACTCGGCGGCGCCGCGACGTTGATCGCGGGACCGGTCGGTTTGCCGTCACCCTGGAACAGGTTGATCAGCATCAGCCCGCCCCACGCGAGGATCACCACGGTGGCGACCACCAGCACGGTGACGCCGAAGGCCAGCTTCCGCCGTCGAGCGACGTCCTTCACCGGCTTCTTCGTGGTCCAGATCGTGCCGTCGGTCTCCGCGGCCGCCTCGTCCTTGCCGACCGCGTTGATCAGCTGGGTGCGTTCCTCCTGCTCGGCGACCTGGCCGAGCACGCGAAGAATGGCCGAACTGGTGCGGATCCCGCCGCTGCCGCCGTCCTCGATGGTGCGCACGGCCAGCGACGACAGCTCCGGCGGCACCGCGGGCACCAGCGACCGCGGCGGCACGACGTGCCCCTGCGGCGTGAGCGGGGCCGCGGGGATCGCGGGCGGACCGCCGGGCAGCGCCCAGCGTCCGGTGAGCAGCAGATACAAAACCGCGCCGAGCGCCTTGACGTCGTCGCGGAGAGTGGCTTCCGGCAGCGGGCCGGGGAAGGCGAGCTTGAGCGCGCCGCCCGGCGTGAGCCGCAGTCGTTGCGGGTGGTCGAGGCCGAGGACGAGACCGTTCTGGTGGGCGTGGTCGACGGCTTCGGCGAGCGCCTGCACCATCCGCGCGGCGGCGGCGGGGGCCACCGGGCGCTGCGCGACCAGGTCCACCAGGTCGCTGCCCTTGGTCCACTCCGCCACCACGACGCCGAGCAGCCCCTCGCTGGAGGTGACCCCACTGCCGAGGCTGAGCACGTCCAGCACCCGGGCGACGCCGCCGTGCCCGAACTTCGACGCGTGCGCCGCCCGTTCCAGGGTGCGCCGCGCCTGCCGCGCCGCTTCCGGATCGGCCGGATCGCCGACCAGCAGTGTCAGTGCGACGTCCCGTTTGAGCTGCCCGTCCCGCGCGCGCCAGAGGTGCGCGGCGGCCCGCTCGTCTACCCCGAACTGGGCAAGCAGGCGATACCGGCCGTCCCCTACGACGCGTCCGGGCGCGAGCGATCCGCCCCGGGCGCGAATGCCCGCGGCGTCCCCCGCCTGCTCGCTTCGTCTCGTGTCCACGCTCTCTCCCGCTTCGCTCCCGGCACCGAGGGTACCCGGATCATCAGCCGTAGAAGCGTCGCGAGTCGTGAATCAATCGTTACCCGCGCTTGATCAATCGGGTGAATCTCGATGTTACGGGCTTCAGCTCCTCGACCTTCAGCGCCATGAGCACCCCGAACGAGACCACGATCCCGACGATTCCTTGCAGGATGAGCTTGATCCAGGCGTGCGGAACCGGGCTGAGCGACGAGGGCACGATCAGCCCGACGACCCACGCCGCCCCGACCCCGAGGACGCTCGCCACGACCGTGAACAGGATCACCCCGATCACCCGCTTGCTGCGCAGGTTGCCGAGTGTCACCCACAGCCACACCTGGCCGAGCATCGCGCCGATCACGTAGGTCAGCGCGTTCACCATCATCACGCCGAGCACGACGTTCTCCGGGTTCAGCAGCACCGGGCACAGGAACAGCAGCGGCACCTTGACCACGGTCATCACGATCATGATCAACGTCGGCGTGCGGGCGTCCTTCATCGCGTAGAACACCCGCATCTGGAGCATCACCAGCGCGTACGGCAGCAGCGCGAACGCCGTGATCGCCAGCGCCTGGCCCATCCGCTCCGCGTCCTCGAGCCTGCCCTTGCCCATCGCGAACAGCGCGACGCCCATCGAGGTGCCGACGATCGTCATCACCGCCGAGATCGGCACGAGGGTCACCGTCGAGATCCGCGAGGCATATGACAGGTCGCTGACCAGCTTCTTCGCGTCGCCGTCGGCGGCGGCGCGGCTCAGCCGCGGCATGATCGCGGTCAGCAGCGAGACGCCGAGGACGCCGTAAGGCAGCTGGAACAGCAGCCACGCGTAGTTGTAGGCGGTGACGCCGCCCGAGGTGCCCTTGGTGAGCACGCGAGTGGTGATCGTGAGACCGACCTGGCTGACCGCGACGTAGCCGACGACCCACAGCGCCAGGCCGCCGAACTCCTTCATCCGGCTGTCCAGGCCCCACCGCCAGCGCGGGCGGAAGCCTGAGCGCAGCAGCGGCGGGATCAGCATGAGCGCCTGCGCGGCGATGCCGCCGGTGACGCCGAGGCCGAGAGTGAGCACCTTCGGGTCGGTGATCGACGGATTGCCGGTGTCGATCGATCCGGGCATCAGCCACACCACGAGGATGGTGAAGATGACCACCAGGTTGTTGATCACCGGGGCCCAGGCAGTCGGCCCGAACACGTGCTTGGCGTTCAGCATCGCCGAGACCAGCGCGAACACGCCGTAGAAAAAGATCTCCGGCAGTAGCAGGTAGGCGAACGCCGTGGTCAGGCCGGCGCTCGCCTGCCCGGACGAATCGATGTACAGCGAGGTGAACGCCGGTGCTGCGATCACGGCGATCACGGTGCCGATGAACAGCACGGTGACACCGGTGGTCAGCAGCCGTTGCGCGTAGGCCTGGCCGTGGTCAGGGTCGTCCTGCGAACGCACCAGCAGCGGCACCACCACACTGGTGAGCACACCGCCGAGCAGCAGTTCGAAGATGATGTTCGGCATCGTGTTCGCGACGTTGAACGAGTCGGTCGCGACTCCGGAACCGATCGCCGCGACCAGCAGCACCTTCCACAGGAACCCGGTGATCCGGCTGATCAGCGACGCGATCGCCATCCGGCCGGACGCCTTGGCGACCGAAGGACCCTCGTCCTTCGGCTGCTCGGGAGCCTCGGCCGGACGTGCGAGCGGCGCGTCCTTGATCCGCGGCATGACCTGGGTGGCCAGCGCGTCGTACGGGCGCAGCACGTCCGGGTCGGCGGTGGGCCAGCGCGAGGGGGCCGCGAGCGGGACGCCCGCGGTGCGCGGGATGAACCGGGTGGCGTCCGGGTCCCGCATCGCCTCTTCCTGCCACGGCCGGATCGGCGTGCCGGGACGCGGGCCTCGGCCGCGGTGCACCGGCGGCTGCGGTCCCGGCACGTTCGCGGGCGGCGGCGTCGGCTGCGGAAGCTGGCCGCGGTTCGGCGGCTGGTTCGGCGGGATCGGCTGCGGACCGGACGGCGGGAGTTGCTGCGGGCCGGACGGCGGCCCGGACTGCCTCGGTGGGGGCGGCCTGCGCACCGGCGGCATGGCGGCCCTCGTCGGAGCCGGACGCTGACCGTTCGGAGGAGGCGGCGGGACTCGGCGCGGCGCGCGGTCTCGAGGGTCGCGGGGTTCCCGGGGGTCGCCGCCGCGCGGGTCGATCCGGCGCGGCTGGGCTCGGTCGGCGGGCGGACGTTCGTCGGGCAACGGCATCCGGCGGGTGCCGTTGGGCGGCTGCCTGCGCTCGGCGGGCGGCGGCGGAGGGGGCGGCTGGCGACGGGCGTCCCGCACCGCGCGGCGAGGCTGGTCGCTCCTCCTCGGCGCCGCGCCGTCCCGCCGAGGACGCCCCGCACGCTCGGGTGGTTGACCCGGCTCTTTGTCCAACGCGTGCCCAATCCTCGGCGGTCCCCTGGTTCCCTGCCATTGTGGCAGCGCCGACCCAGGGTAATCGGGAACGGGCGCGAGCACCCGGCCCCTTCGGCTGTCAGGGCGTGCCGCCGCGGCTTTCCTTGATCCGCCGGTAGATCCGCCGCGACGCCAGCAGGAGCAGTGCGCAACCAGCGACGACGGTGACGATGATGGTGATCGGGCCGTATTCGGTGGAAGTCAGCTCGAACCGCGCGGTCGCGCCGAGATCAGTGCCCGATGGGGTGGTCAACGACACATCGACCGACAGGCGACCGGCCCGCAGCGCCTCGATCTGCACGTACCTGGTCTGCCCGCCCTTCGCCGGGAAGAGCAGGTTCTTGTCCGCTTGCTCCGGCCGGACGCCCATGTTGTTCCGGAGCACGATCTGCGCGGTGACGCCGACCGGCAGGTCGTTGTGCACGTACACCGGCAGCGGCGACGACCCGGACGCGAGCGCAAACGTTTGCTTCGGCTGTTCGACGGTCACCTGGTCACGGATCGCGGCGAGCTCCGCGGTCGCGTTCGCCGAGGCGGACGCCACCGCCGCCGATGGGCCGAACGCGGTCGAGCTGCCGCGGACCAGCGCGTCGCGCACCGGCCCGACGATCGCCTTCGGCTCGACCCGGTTCCTCGGGTCGATCTGCATCGCGGACAGCAGGCCGGTGGAGTCCTGGTCGAGGCTGGACAGCTGGCTGGCGACCGCCGCGCCGCCGTCCGAGCGGGTGTCCGCGGCCAGCGAAGCGCTGCCTTCCGGCGCGCTCCCCAGCAAGTCGTCGAGCGTCGAACCGGCCGTCACGCCCGCGGTGGTGAGCTTGCCGAGCCCGGACAGGAAGGCGTTCAGCTCTTCGGTGGTGGCGTCCCAGCGCCGCGGCGGGGCGACGAGCAGCGGCCCGCCGTTGGCTCCTTCGGTGCGGCCGAGCCCCGCTTCGAAGGCGACCGCGGCGAGACCGTTCTGCGTGGAGACCGCGCGCTGCGACGCTCCGCTGTAGGTGGTCGGCGTCTGCGGGCTCGGCGCGAATCCGGCGAGACCGGCGGTGGCCATCGAGTTGGTCGGCTGCGCGCGCAGGCCGTCGGACAGCGTCGCCGCGCCGGTCACGGTCTCGTCGTCACCGCCTGCCCGCAGCTTGCCGCTGTCGGTGAGCACGGTCTGGAAGCCGCCCGACGAAATCGCCGACAGCGCTTTGTCGTCCGGCGTCCCGCCCGGCCACAGCACGCCGCTCTTCGACTCGACGCCGAGCACCTCGCGGATCGTCGCGGTGCCGTTCAGCGCCGTGGTCATGAGGCCGGCGTCGGGGTTGCCGTCGGCACCGCGGATCTTGCCCAGCGTGGTGAGGTCTGCGTCGGCGAACGGGAGCGGGATCACGCATCGGCCGGTGACCAGCGCACGCAGCGCGGCCAGCCAGTTCGACGCGGCGTCCGCGCCCTTGCCCGCCGCCCCGCCGCTGACCCGGTAGCCGTTCCGCATCGAGTCCACGGTGCGCAGCAGGTCCGGATCGAGGGCGAAACACAGCGAGCCGCCGATCTTCGGATTCGTCTCCTGCGCCGCTCGTGCCGCCGAGACCAGGGAATACAGCCGTCCGCCCGGGCTCAGCTCGTCGGCGAGCGCGTCGTCGGTGAGCGTCATCGGCACGCCGAACGGGGCGGACTGTACGTGCGGGGCGCTGTCGGTGATCGGCCACAACACGGCCAGTTTCGAATGCCGCTGCGTCGCCTGGTTGCTCGCGTGGCCCGGCGTCGACAGCACCGGCATGAGCAAGCTCACCGCGGCGAGCCGGGCCGGGCCGCCGTACTCCGGGGTGCCGTTCACGTTCACCAGCAGCGGATACACGCCCGGCCGGAGCGCCGCGCCGCGCGGCCCGGTGAGCGGCACCGTGATCTCCATCCGCGCGCTCTGGCCCGGCTCCAGCTCCTCGGCGAGCGAGGTGAAGTCGGTGAGCGGGGAGTCCTGCACCGGGTTCCCGGCGAGCACCGAATCCATCGCGCGCGGGCTGGCGAGACGTTCGCCGATCTGCAGCCGGGCCATCGGCTTCATGATTCGCCGGGAGCCGGTGTTGGTCACCGTCCCGGTCACCGTGATCGCCTGGTCCGAGCTGGTGATCACGCGCGGGTTCAGCTGGCCGAGGTCAAGCCGCAGCCGGGCCGGTTCCGGAGACGGATTCTCCTGCGCGCCCGCCGGCGCACCGAACAACGCGGTGGCGGCGACGATCAGCAAAGACAGCAAGAAGGCGGCGGGCCGCTTCACTCGGGTGCTCCCTCTCAGCCGCGCTCGTCGGGCGCGAAAAGTTCTGCTGCCCCGCGAACCAGCTTGCGCTCGTCCGCGTAGGCGAGGGTGGTCTCCAGCTCGGCCAGCGGGACCCAGGCGACCTCGGTCACCTCGACGTCCTCGTCCGACAGTTCGCCTCCGGTGGCTTCGAGCAGGAAATGGTGCACGGTCTTGTGCACCCGGCGCTGCTGCGCGACGAACCAGTAGTCGATGGTGCCCAGCGGGTGCAGCACGCGCGCGGAGATGCCGGTTTCCTCCTTCACCTCGCGCACCGCGGTCTGCTCCACCGTCTCCCCGTCCTCGATGTGGCCCTTCGGCAACGACCACAGCAGTCTGCCGTGTCGGTCGAGCCGCCCGATGAGCACCGCGCGTTCCCGCTCCGGGTCGACGACCAGTCCGCCGGCCGAGGTCTCGTCGACGGTGGTCAGCCGCCTGCCGCGGTGGCGCCGTCGCCGCCGGCGCGGCGTCGGCGGCCCGGCGCGACCGGCGGATCCAGACATGCTGCGATGCTAGAGCAAACGGTCGCCCGGGTACTCTGGCTCTCCGTGTCCGTGTCCGGCGGCGTCCGCGGTGGTGGCGCCATTTTCGTGGTGGGATTCGAGTGAACAACCTGGTCGCCCAGCAGAACGCGGTGACGGAACTGATGCGAGTGTCCCCGTTGGCCGACGAGCTGGCCGAGCGCTTCGCCCGCGCTGGCCACAGCTTGTACCTGGTCGGCGGCAGCGTGCGCGACGCGCTGCTCGGCAGGCTGTCGAACGACCTCGACTTCACCACCGACGCGCGCCCGGACCGGGTGCTGCAGATCGTGAGCGAATGGGGCGACGCGGTCTGGGACGTCGGCATCGCGTTCGGCACCGTCGGCGTCACCAAGAACGGCACGACGCTCGAGATCACCACGTTCCGCGCGGACAGCTACGACCGCGTCGGCCGCAACCCCGAGGTCACCTTCGGCGACACCATCGAGGGCGACCTGCTCCGCCGCGACTTCACCGTCAACGCGATGGCGATCGACCTGGTCGGGAAGACGTTCATCGACCCGCACGACGGCATGGACGCGCTCCGGCTGAAGGTGCTCGACACCCCGGCGCTGCCGCAGGAGTCGTTCGCCGACGACCCGCTGCGGATGATGCGCGCCGCCCGGTTCTCCGCGCAGCTCGGCTTCACCGCCGCGCCGCGCGTGGTCGAGGCGATGACGTCGATGTCGGAGGAGATCGACCGGATCACCGCCGAGCGGGTCCAGACCGAGCTGTCGAAGCTGATGCTGGCCCCCGACCCTCGGCCGGGCCTCGAGCTGCTGGTCGACACCGGGCTGGCCGACCGGGTGCTGCCCGAACTGCCCGGCATGCGGCTGGCGATCGACGAGCATCACCAGCACAAGGACGTCTATCAGCATTCGCTGACCGTGCTCGCGCAGGCGATCGCGCTGGAGAAATCGCACGAGCCGGCCAGCGAGCCGGACCTCGTGCTGCGGCTGGCCGCGCTGCTGCACGACATCGGCAAGCCGGCCACCCGCGAGTTCACCCCCGGCGGCGGCGTGAGCTTCCACCACCACGAGGTGGTCGGTGCGCGGATGGCCCGCAAACGTTTGCGGGCCCTGAAGTATTCGAAGGAGATCGTCGAGCAGGTCTCCCAGCTCGTGTTCCTCCACCTGCGGTTTCACGGGTACGGCGGCGGCGAGTGGACCGATTCGGCGGTCCGCCGCTACGTCACCGACGCCGGTGACCTGCTGACCCGGCTGCACAAGCTCGTCCGCGCCGATTCGACCACGCGCAACAAGCGCAAAGCGGCCGCGCTGCAGGCGACCTACGACGATCTCGAGGCCCGGATCGCGCGGATCAAGGAGCAGGAGGACCTCGACCGGGTCCGGCCGGATCTCGACGGCAACGAGATCATGCGGCTGCTCGGCCTCCCGCCGGGCCCGCAGGTCGGGCAGGCGTGGAAGTTCCTCAAGGAGCTGCGGCTCGACCGCGGTCCGCTGGAGCACGACGAGGCGGTCGCCGAGCTGAAGAAGTGGGCGGCGGCGGAGGGACTCGGCTCGGGCGAGTAGGCCCAAGAAATGAATTCCGGATCGCGGGTTCGCCACGATCCCCCATTGGGCTCTGGATCATCACCCGGCCAGCCGAGATACTCCCTGTCTCGAACCGAACAGGGGGATCGATGACGCGGCAGCGGAACGGGGATCGGCGCGGAGCCAGCTTTCTCGTCATGCTGCTGCGGCGCGGCACGCCCGCACTGGCCACGGCGGCGACCGGGCTGACCGACGAGATCGGCGATCCGACCCCGGTGCGCGCGTTCCAGCGGATCTCCCGGATGGCCGGCCCGGTCGACGAACGGCAGCGCGACGGGCTGCTGCTGCGTGCGGCCCGGTACGTGGTGCTGGTCCCGCTCGTCTACCGGCTGCTGATGGTGCCCGCGACATTCGCCTCGTACGCGGTCAAGCACGGGTCGGCCGGGCTGGCGTCGGTCGCGATCGTCGCGGTGTGCTCGGTGGGGCTGAGCGCGTTCGGTCTGTTCTGGATGATGCGCCGGGCCCCGTTCCGCAGCGATCTCGCGGGACGGCTGCTGTTGATCGACCTCGTGGCCACGCTCGCGTTCGAGCTGTTCATCGGCGCGACGGTGTCGCCCGCGGTGTTCCACGACGCGGTCGGCGTCGCGGACAAACACCTGCTCGGCAGCGTCGCCCTGCTCACCCTCGCGGTCGGCATCCCGTCCGGGATCGGACTGGCGGCGCTCAGCCTGCCGGTGCGGCTGCTGTCGGACCTGCTCAACCACGGCACCTTCGATTTCGCGCAGGCCGCGTCGCTGTACCCGACGTTGTTCGGCGTCCTGTTCACCGCGGTCGGCGCGCTGATCCTGCTCGGGCTCGGGATCCGGCTGGCGCTCGCGTACGGGATCCGCAACGGGCGGCTCGCCGAACGCGCGCGGCAGCACCGGATGCTGCACGACACCGTGCTGCAGACGCTGGAAGCGATCGCGCTCGGCGGTCCGGGCGATTCGGATCAGCGGCTGGTCGAGGTGCAGCGGCTGGCTCGCGCGCAGGCGATCGAACTGCGGCAGACGATCGAGACCGCCGCCGCGCAGCGGGCCGAGGAGGGCGCGCGGCCGCTCGGCGAGAAGCTCGCGGCGCTGGCCGCGGAGATGGCGCGCGACGGGCTGCGCGCGCAGCTGGTGATCGCTGAGCTGGACAACGACACGCTGTCCGAGGTCCGGCAGATCGCGATCCGCGACGCGGTGCGGGAAGCCATGCGCAACACGATGAAGCACGCGGAGACGGACAAGGTCGTGGTCCGTGTGGAGGAACGCAACGGCGGGATCGCGGTGATCACGCGGGATCACGGCACCGGCTTCAGTCCGCACGACCGGCCGGCCGGATTCGGCATCAGCGAGTCGATCACCGCGCGGTTGTCCGAGGTCGGCGGGACCTCGCTGGTCGAATCGAGTCCGGGGAGCGGAACGAGGGTGACGTTGTGGGTGCCGCTGTGAGCGGGGTGGCCGGTGCGCTGGCGGCGTACCGGGACGGCGAGGCCGAGCGGGCGGGTGCGCTTGCCGCCGAGGCCGGGACGCCGTTGGGTGCTGAGCTGGCGACGTATCTCGCGGCGGGTCCGAGCGGTCCGGTGTACGACCAGCCCGCTGCGTTCACGGCGTTCATCCGCGGTGGCGGGAACGTCGGGTTGTATCGGCGGTTGAGCGAAGAATTGGCCGCGCGGTACGACTCCTGGCGTCCGGACGCGTTGCTGGATCTCGGATGCGGCGACGGGTTGGCGATCGAACCGGCGTTGGCGCGGGCCTCGTTCCGGCCGGAGCGGATCGACCTGGTGGAGCCGTCGGAGGCATTGCTCGCGGACGTCGAAATCCCTGGTGCGCGCAGGTTTTCGTTGACCGCGCAGGACTTTCTCGCCGCCGATGGTTCCACGTGGAACCTCACGCAGTCGACGTTCGCGCTGCAGTCGATCGAGCCTTCCGTCCGTGCCTCGGTCCTGAATGCCTTGCGGGCGCGGACGGAACGGTTGGTGCTGGCCGAATTCGACGTGCCGGACACCGCCGATCTGGAATCGCTCGCGCAGCGGTACGAACGCGGCGTCGCCGAATACGGCGAGCAGGCTTCTCTGGTGGCACAAGGATTTCTGCTGCCGGTGCTGCTCGGCGTCGCCGCCGGGACGGCGCGGACGAACTGGGAGCATCCGGTAGCGGAGTGGGCCCGGCAGCTCGAGGCCGCCGGGTTCGCCGACGTGACCGTGGAACCGCTGGCGGACTACTGGTGGTCGCCCGCCGTGCTGATCACGGCTTCACAGCCGGGATAGCGCACCCTGTTCGAGGTGCTGCGCGATCGGCCGCGGCAGCAGGTACGCGGTGGCCCCGCCGGGTTGTGGCCCCCACGGCGTGGTGACGCCGGTCAGCACCCGGATCGTGCGCTGCACGCGGTACTCGTGCCGGTCGCGTTCGCGGTCCGGCGTCAGCGAGGTTTCGAGGAACCGCACCGAACTCGGGTGCACCAGGTTCCCGGCCTCGGGGCCGAACCGGACAACCGTCGTGCCGGCGGGCAGCGCGACGATCCGCTTGCCGCGGAAGAACGACAACGGCGGCTCGCCGCGCATCGGCAGGATCGGCCAGTCCGCGGGCTGATCGGATTCGTCCGGGGCCTGCGGCGGCAGCATCAGCAGCGTGCCGAGGAGGAACCGGGCCGCGTCGGCGAGGCTGGCGAACGCCACCGGCTCTACCGCGGGTGGACGCGACACCTCCCAGCTGTTTTCCGCGCGGCGCAACGTCCACACGCCTTCGGCGGGCACTTCGTTCGCGCCGATCCGGTACGCCGACGACGGCACGCCGTGTTCGACGAGTCGCTGCTGCAACAGCGCCAACGTCTCGGCCGCGCGCAGGCCGAGGGTCGGCTCGCCGCGGACCGCCCGGGCGAGCGAGCTGTCGTCCGGGATGTCGGCTTCGGTACGTCCCGGACGCGGTTTGCCGAGTACGTCGGCCTCGGCGGTCGCGCGCACCAGATCGCGCACGATCGGCGGCCGGAACCCGGCGGCGCGGATGTGCTCGACCAGCTCCGGCTCCGGCGGAACGCCGTATTTGCGCAGGTAATGCGGCACCGCGGCGGGCCAGATCCAGGTGCCGTCGGTGTGGAAGGCCTGCGGCACGTCCGGCGGCGCTCCGGGCGCGAAGATGTCCGGCTGCGGCACCGGCCGGTGCAGTACGACGGGCGAGCGGAACAGGTAGTCGAGCACGCCGCGGACCTGGTCCGGCGGCACCGGCGGGCGGTTCACCACGGGCCGCTCGCCCTCGTTGTGCGCGTCGACCGGTCGCGCCTGCCGGAAGCCGACCGTCAGCGGCAGCCCGGCTTTCGCGCCGAGCCAGTCCGGCAAATGCTTGTCCGGACGCGGGAACCGGGTCAGCTCCACGAGATAGGACTCGCGGGCGGGCTCGCCGCCGTCGTTGGGCGGCAGCCGCCAGTCCGGCTCCTGGTCGGCGTCGAAGTCGAAATCGAACTGCGAATCGGCGTCGAGCGTGAAGGTGCCTTGGAACCAGGTGCCGGTCTCCGGCTGGTACATCGCGGCGCGCAGCTGGGAGAACAGCGTGCTCAGCTGCGGCGTGCCGGGCAGCGCGACCGAAACCGGGCCGTTCTCGTCGCCGACCGCGCGGACCTCCAGCTCGGAGTAGTCGCCGACCTGCCGGAACTGCGCCGCGACCCGCGTCCACCCGCCGGGCACCTGGCGCAGCGTGCGGCCGATCCCCCGCAGGATCCGCGTCTGATCGCCGCCCTCGGTCTCGGCCTTCGGCTCGCCGTAGTCGTGCCGGGTCAGCCACAGCCCGGTGAGCTGCTTGCCCGGAACGGTCACCGAGAAATCGGTGAGCCCGAGCTGCGCGGCGCGCACCGGATCGTGCCGGGTCCAGCGCAGGGTCAGATTCGCCTGGTCGCCCGGTGCGACCTCGAACAGCTCGTCGTCGTATTCGACGTAGGTGCGCAGGTCGAACGTCGCGGGCACCTCGTTCGCGAGGACGACCCTCGCCGGTTTGCCCTCATGCTCGCGGTCGAACCCGTCTGGCGCTTCCTCGTCGCCGACGACGGTGAGCAGCAGCGTGCCGTCGGTGGTGGAGCGTTGTGCCGCGAAAGTGCGATCGTCGAGCGTCGCGTACAGGCCGTCTGGGCGTTCTCCCGATTCCACCCGGTACCGCACGTCTGGTTCCTCCCCGAAGTCCCCCGTGTAGCCGCAACGAACTTATCTGACCGTGTCACGACCCGACCATCGGTCACCGGAGACGGGAGAATATGCGCCCACAAATACCTGCTCGGGTGACCGATCAGTGCCGTGGGTAGCGCTGCACCCAGGCGTCGCCGAGTGCGTTGCGCGCCGAATGGCGGTCGAAATGCCACAGCGCGTCGGTCGCCACCTGTTCGATCAGGTGATGCAGTTCAAGCTGTTCGACCCACTTCCGGGGCAGGCCGGGAACGCCCACCCGCGCGCCGAGCAGCGCACCGGTCAACGCGCCGGTGAGCGCGCTGCGGCCGGAGTGGTTCACCGCGCGCAGCATGGCCTGTTCCGGGTAATTCTCGAATCCGGACAGCGCGGCGAACGAACGGCCGAGGACGGACAGCGTGCTGTGCCCGTCGCCGATCAGCTCCGGCATGCGCAGGTCCGGCAGCCCGTGCTCGCCGAAGAACGGCACCGCCTCGGCCACCAGGTCGCGCACCGGCCCCCACTCCGGGCCGTCGTGCTCGTCGAGGACCTCGCGGGACAGATTCCACACCGGGTAGCTGAACGAGTCCTTCGTGAGCGCCTTCTCGAACACCCACGCCAGGTAGGTCGCGGCGGCCACGTCGTCCGGCTGATGCGTCACGCCGGCGAGATCGCGCACGACCTGGCCGATGCCGCCGCTGAACCCGGTGCCCGGACCCGCCGCGGTCAGCACCGCGGGCAGCGCGCCGAGCAGCGCGGCCGGGCCCGACATCGGCGCGGCTTGCGGATCGCCGGTGACGAGCGCGTGGTACGCGTTGAGCTCGGCGTCGTCGATCGCGCGGCGGGCATGCAGTTCGGGCACCTTGACGAGGAAACCGTCGGCGTTCTGGATCGCCGCGCCCTGGGTGTGCAGCCAGCGGCCCAGCGCGCCGCGGACCACGCCGGGGAACAGCTTTTCGACGTCGCGCGACTCCGGCTGCTCGCGATGCGGGCTGCGGATCACCGCCTCGGTCAGGAAAAGCAGCCGCTGCGTCATCGAGCCGATCCGGCCCGGCTGATCGAACGCGAGCGGCAGGTCGCGGACACCGTCTGGACCGTAGGTCGAGACGATCTCGTCCAGCCGCATCCGGTCGACGGCCGAGCCGAGCGCCTCGCCGAGCGCGAAGCCGACCCACGCGCCGACGACCCGCTGCCAGCCGTACCGGAAGTTCTCCAGGCTCACCTCGGGGTATTTGCCGAACGTGTCGAGCTTCGGGACGATCCGGCCGTCGTTGTCCCAGGACGGCACGAGACCGTTGGCGCGCAAGTCGTTCGGCCGGGAGCGGCTCGGCTCCGGTTGTTCGAACCGGCGCAGCCACGACCGGCCGAGGACGGTCTTGCGGCATTCGTCCGCGGTCAGCTCGAAACCGTGTCGCCGCGCGCGTTCCGCGGCCGCCTTCGGCACGTCGACCGGCTTGTCCAGCCCGATCCGCGCGGCGGTTTCGACGGCGAACTTCTCCAGGTCCTCTTCGATTTCCGGGCAGCGGCCGTTCTCGTCGACCCGCGGTTCCTGCCGGGGAAACCGCTTCGCGATGGCGGTCAGCTCGGCGCCCGCGACGTCCTCGAAGGTGGCCGGACCGCCGTTGATCACCAGGTTCGGCGGGTGCTCGAACTCGGCCAGTGTCGCTAAGTCGACTCGCCACCAGGCGTGCTCGCGGGCGGGCAGATGCCGGGTCGAGCTGAAGACGCGCAGCTCGTTGCGTTCCTCGGAGAAGTAGAACCGGTCGGTCGCGCCGGTTTTGAGGTCGAACGGCACGAAGACTTCGCAGCGCAGCAGGCCGATGAGCAGCTGTTCGCGCGAGAGCCAGCCGACGCTCGCGAAGGCGAGGAGCGTTTCCAGCGGGTTTTCCGGCTTCGGGTAGCCGCGGCGGATCGGCCCGGCCTTGTACTCGGGGTTCTCGCGTTCGTCACCGGTCTGGTGGCCGTCGTTGTCGACCTTCACCCAGCCCGCGACCGCGGGCAGCGGCACGCCGAGTTCGCCCAGCCCGGCCTTCGCGTACTCCGGGTCGACGACCTCGCGCCAGCTCTCCTGGCCCGGGTACGCGACCGGGGTGCTGAGCCCGCCCGGATGCGGATGCGCTTGGCGCAACTCGCCGTCCGGCTCGCGCACGAGCACCGACGGGGCGGGGAACAGCTCTTTGTCCGGGCGTCCGTCGTCGAGGAACGCGACAGTGTTGTAGGGGATCGACCAGCCTTCGGGGACCCGCAGCACGCGGTCGTGGTCGACCCGGAGGCCGCCCGGTCCGGAGACCTCGGGGCCGTGCACGGCGCGCAACCACTTCCCGACCTTCTCCACCGCTTCCGCCGCTTCCACCTACTCGATCCTCTCCAGGCTTCCGTCGGACTCGTGTTCCGCGATCGGCTTGGGCAAGACGTACGCCACCGCGCCTCCGGGGAGGTTCGCCCAGGGCACCGTCACCCCGGTGATCACATGGAGTGATCTTCGGAGGCGGAAAGTGCTGGTCATGCGCTCCCGTTCGAGTGGCAGGGACGTCGTCGCGAACCGTACCGCCTGGTGGTGGACCAGGTTGCCGGGTTCTTCGCCGAATCGCAGAACGACGGTACCTTCCGCCAACCGAGTGAGTCTCTTGTTCCGCAGCAGCGTGAGGGGAGGGTCACCCGGCGCGGGCTGGACCGGCCAGTCGGCGACCTCTCGCGCCGTTTCCAGCGGCGTTTCGCGGCCGCCGGTCGCGCGCGCGGGATGCATCAGGAGTGCGCCGAGCAGCTGCTGGGCGGCGTCTTCGAGACGGCCGAAGATCTGTTCACGCCCGTCTGGCGCGACGACGGTCCAACCGGCTTTGACCTGGTAGAGGCTCCATTTCCCGGCTTCGCGCCCGCCGAGGCAGCGGACGTCGCGCCACACGCCGAACGAGTCGAGCCGGTGGCCGAGGTAGGTCAGGAGTTCGGCGTCGGACAGGACCGGATCCGGGTTGGTTTCCCGCTCCGCGGCGACGTCGCCCGCGGTCCGCTGGAGGTCGTCCGGAGTGGGTCGTGGCCGGGGTTTCCCGGTGAGGTCGGCTTCCGCCGTGCGGCGCACCAGAGGCTCGACGTACGGCGGATGAAAGCCCAGGTCGCGGATGTGCTGGAGCAGTTCCGGCTCGGGCGCTGTGCCGTGTTCTCTCAGCTGCTCGGCCACTTCGACCGGCCAAATCCAGGTGCCGTCAGTGCGGTGTGTTTCGCCGACCTCAGCCTCGCGTTCGAGATACCGCAGCACGAGCGGCATCTCTTCCTCCGGCAGCGGTTCGCCGGTTCCGGCGGTGGCGTGCCGGAATTCGACGCCGAGCGGGAGTCCGACGTGCAGCCGCCACCAGTCGGGAAGGTGCTCGTCGTCGCGGGGGAACGTGGCGAGTTCGGCGAGGTAGGCGGACGAATCGGGCGGCGTCGTCCACGGGGGCTCGTCGTCGGTGAAGTAGTCGAAGTCGAACGCACCGTCCGGGGTGAGCACGTAACGTGCCTGAACCCAGGTGCCGAGTCCCTCTCGATACATCTCGGCACGCAACGCGGTGAGCCGCTGGACCACCTCGGTGCTGGCGACGGTGTTGCGGGCCTGCACCTCGAAATGGTCGCCGAGCTGGGCGAATCCGATCCCGGCCGCCGCGTCCGGATCGGCCCGGTGCGCCTTGATCAGCCTGCCGATCTCGACGAGCGCCTGCTGACCGGTACCCGTTGGTTCCACGTGAATCATTTCGTCCGGAGCGGACGACATCAGGACCCGCGACGGCGGTTCTGCGGAACGGTTCCGCGCGGACGGACGCGGCGCGGGGTCGGCCGCGGGGCGGGCATCGAGGAGCTGTGCTGCGGTTCGGGTGCGTCGGCCAGGTGCTGCACGAGCGTCTGGACGGTCGACGCGAGCTGTGCGGGGGTCGTCCGCTCGAAGGCGTCCGGGGCGAATTCGAGCCTGCCAAGCGTGCCGGCCGGCCCGGCGGTCGCGCGGACGAGCCCGTCGGGCGAGGTCAGGACAGCTGGAGCGGCGTCGAGACGGGCACGGTCGTCGCCGATGGTGCTCACGGTGGCCCCCGTGTCTGTTGCGCGTGCCGAGATTAACTCGACCGGGTCACAAGTCACCCTAATGCCAGACGGTGAGTTACTACCCCCGTTTGGGTTCAACGGTTTGCGGCAGCGAATCGCCGTGACGTCGGCGGGCCAGCAGATATCCGGCACCGCCCAGCAGATAGAGCGCGGTCGCGACCACCATGAGCTCGGGCGAGTACCCGTTGTCCTTGACGAAGAGCGCGGCGAGCGAAACCGCCGCCACCTGGGTGATGTTGAACAGAGTGTCGTACAGCGCGAAGACCCGCCCGCGAGCCTCGTCCGCGATATCGAGCTGCACCGACGAGTCGACGGACAGCTTCACGACCTGTCCGGTCCCCATGATCAGGAACGATGCGATCAACGCCAACGGCAGCAGCATCGGCAACCCCAGCGCAGCCTGCGCGACCGCCGAAACGAGCAACGACCCCAGCACCGCCTGAGTCCGCCCAAGCGACCGAATCAGCCGAGCCGTCACCAGCCCCGCGACCAGAATGCCCGCCCCAGCGCACGCGACCAGCTGCCCAAGCCCAGGCAGTCCCGCGCGGAAGATCCCGTCGTCAGCGAAGTAATTGCGCATCAACAACACGCTGAGCAACAACGAAATCCCGTACGCCGCCCGATGCGCGAACAACGCCACGAACCCAGCCGTGACCCGAGGCGCCCGCCACGCGTGCCGAGCCCCGTCAGCGAGCCCCCGCGCAACGGCGACCACCGGATTAGTCGGCTCATCAACAACAGTCGGCCCCAGCACGCCTTTCGCGAACCGGTGCGCAAGGAGCGCCGACACCAACGCCCCTGCCGCAGCGAACGCCGTAGTCTCCGCCGACCCGACATCTCCAGACCCGAACACCGCCCGCAACCCGATCGCGCACCCACCGCCAACGACCGCGATCGCCGACCCCAGCGTCGCCGCGACCGCATTAGCCGAAACCACCGCTCGCGGCTCGACTACGTGCGGCAACGCAGCAGACAACCCGGACCCAATGAACCGGCTGATCCCCTCGGCGAGCAACGCGAGCGAGAACAACCCGATCCCGCCCACCCCGGCCCCCACCGCGACGACCGAGGCCACGATCGCCACCGCCCGCCCGAGATTGGCGAACACCAGCACCCGCCGCCGATCCCACCGATCAAGCAACGCCCCCGCGAACGGCCCCACCAGCGAATACGGCAGCAGCAAAGCCGCGAACCCCTCCGCGATGGCCAGCGGATCAGTCGCCCGCTCGGGATTGAACAGGACGGCTCCGGCCAGCCCGGCCCGGAAGACCCCGTCGCCCCACTGAGCCGCGAACCGGGTGAACAACAACCGCCGAAACGACGGATCCCGGACGAGCCCGCGCACCTGCCCCCGCTCCCCCACCCTCACCACACAACCCTACCGACCAACCCCGACAAACCAACGAAATCCGAGCCCCCGCCAACAAAACCCATCCCGCGACAGACGCCCGCAACCCGCGAAGGGCTAGCCCCCTAGGAACGGCAGCCCACACAGGACCAAACGCACCGGGATGGCGGGGAGGTTGCGATGGTTAGCGGCTTGGGCGATCAGCAGCGACCCCGAAGCGTTAAAGGCCCACCCGCCTCGGCTCGGGGCAGGTGGTGAGTTGGCCTGGCTAGCCCAGCAACAAGCCCGAAGACGAAGATCCACAGGTCGCCGGACAGCGAGCTCGCTGAGGTCGCGAGCAGCGACCTCCGGAACAGACTGAGCCCCACCCGCGCTGGTCCGAGGGACGTTGCTGGGCGGTGGGCAGGCGTGGGCGGCAAGCCGCAGGCCCGAAGCAACGAAGATCCACCCGCATTCGGCCCGCGGCAGATTGCTGGGCGATGGGCAGGTTTAGGTGGCGATCTGCGTGCCTCAAGCGTTCAAGACCCACCCCAGCCCCAACGAAACCGAACCGAACAACCCCACCCGCCCACGGCTCCCAAGCAAAGGGGGCTCCGCCCCCGCCCACCCCGAAAACCGCAACCGAAGGCACCGCGGGGGTCCGGGGGGCTCGGCCCCCCGGGTACACGGCGCCGGTGGGACGGGGAAGGTGCGAAGCACCGAACAGGAGAAGAGAACACCGGCGCACTCGTTTCGCCTCTCGGCGGCTTGGCGCAGTGTGGCTCCGGCCGGACCGGTATTCCACAAAGGCGGTTCTTCAGTGAGCCCGGGGGACACGAGTGCGCCGGCTCATTGTTCTCAACGGGGCGGGTGGTGCTGGTGTTCCCGTGCCGGGAGGATTTCCCGTGGCGGGTGATGGGATCATGGGTGGCGTGCCAGCGGACGCCGAGGTTGAACCGGGAACGCTCCTGGTCGCCGCACCCACGATGTTCGACCCGAACTTCAAGCGGACCGTGGTGTTCGTGATCGATCATCGGGCGGAGGGCACGCTCGGGGTGGTCTTGAACCGGCCGTCCGATGTTCCGGTGAATGACGTCCTGCCGGGGTGGGGCGCGCATGTCGCCGAGCCGCAGTCGGTGTTCGTCGGCGGGCCGGTCGACAAGAAGACCGCGCTTTGTCTCGCCGCGTTGCGGACCGGGGAGACCGCTTCCAGCGTTCCGGGGGTGGTCGCGGTGCGGGGGCCGGTCGCGCTGGTTGATCTGGACAGCGATCCCGAGGTGCTCGTGCCCAAGGTGCGGGGCGTGCGCGTGTTCGCGGGTTATGCCGGGTGGGACTCGGGGCAGCTCGCGGGCGAGATCGAGCGCGAGGACTGGGTGATCGTTCCTGCGCTGCCTAGCGACATTCTCGCGCCGCCCAGCCGTGACCTGTGGGGTCAGGTGTTGCGCCGCCAGGGGGTGCCGCTCGCGTTGCTGGCCACCCATCCTGGCGATTTGCAGCGGAACTAGGCCTCGCTGGACTTCTGCAGGACTCCGCAGCCGCCAGCGCCGCACGCGCAGCCGCTGCAGCCAGCGGGAACCGGCGACGGGGCGGGCACGGTCAAGGCGGCTCGCGCGCCCATCCGGGCTCCGGCGACGACCATCACCAGCAGGCCGAGCAAGCCGACGATCGCGGCGGCGACCAGGCCCGCCGTGGCGGGGATCGCGAGACCGGCGAGTCCGCAGACGACCGCGGCCGCGCCGCCGGCCAGGGTCGGGATTCCGGCGACCCGGTTGGCGAGTTTGAACGCCTCTTCGCTGCGCATCGAGGCTTCGGTCCGGACTCCGGCTCCGCTTGCCCTGCTCAGCCGTCCGCGCACGCCGAGGAATCCACCCCAGCCGACGACGACACCCAGGACGATCGGAACGAGCGCGATAGCGAACACCCTCTGAGGATAAGCGTGACCTCGCGGCAATGTCCCGGATACCCTCGTCGGCTGTGCTACGGGCCATGTCTTCGTCCACGCGACACCGGCTGCTCGCCGCCGCCGGGATCGTCACGCTGTCCTTGCTCATCCCAGGAACCGCCGATGCCGCGCCGCGGCCGGTTCGGCTGCTCGGTGAGCAGCTCGTACCGCACAACTTGCAGTTCCAGGGCACCACAGTCGGCGGGTTGTCGTCGGTCGACTTCGATCCGCGCACCGGCGGCTATGTCTTCATCAGCGACGACCGGTCCGCGATCAACCCGGCCCGCTTCTACACCGCGAAGTTCGACGTCGGCGCGAACGGTGTGGGTCCGGTCACCTTCACCGGCACGCATCCGCTGCTGCGCCCGAGCGGCACGCCTTACCCACCGCTCGCGAAGAACGACCCGGCCGCTCCGCAGAACGAGCAGACGATCGACCCCGAGGAACTGCGCGTCGACCCGTGGACCGGGCACTACACCTGGTCGCAGGAAGGCGATCGGCTCGCCGACCAGCACCTGATCCAGCCGTCGATCCGCGAGGCGACCCGCGACGGGCACTATGTCCGCGACCTGCCGCTGCCCGCCAACGAGCGGATGACGCCGGACGCCGGTCCGCGCCGCAATTACGTCCTCGAAGGCCTCGCCTACACCGGGTTCGGCACGCTGCTGGCCAGCGAGGTCGAGGCCCCGCTGCTGCAGGACGGGCCGCCGCCGACGCCGGTGTCGGGTGCGTTGTCGCGGATCACCCTGCAGAGCCGGTTTGGGCACGTGCTCGCGCAGTACGCGTACCCGCAGGAGAAACTTTTCGCCGAGCCGAAGCCCGCCACGGGATTCGCCGACACCGGAGTCTCCTCGATGCTCGCGGTGAACCAGGCCGATCCGACGAAATTCCTGATGATGGAGCGGTCCTTCGTCACCGGCGTCGGCAACAAGGTGCGCATCTTCGAAATCGACACTACGGGCGCGACGAACGTCCTGAACACGCCGTCGCTGACCGCCGCCAAGCACGTCAAGCCGGTGAAGAAGCGGCTGCTCGCCGACCTTTCCGCTCTTCCGCTGTCCACTGTGGACAACATCGAGGGGATGACCTGGGGCCCGGCGCTGCCGTCCGGGGAGCGCAGTCTCGTGCTCGTGAGCGACAACAACTTCTCCGCGTCGCAAGTCACCCAGGTCGTCGCTTTGGCGGTCCCGTCGGAACGGCTTTGACCAGCGCGTTACGATGAGTGCATGAACACGGCTCGGCTGCTCCTTGGCCTGCCGCGCTGACCTGGTCCGATGACCGGCTCGGCGCGGCGACCCCTCATGCCTTCTGGCTTGGGGGGTCGAGTTGTTTCTGGGAGTGGCTCGACACGGAGGAAGACGGCGATGACAGGGTCTGACGAGGCCACCGGGGCCGCGGCGAAGAGTGCCGCGGACGCTGAGCACGCCCCGCCGTTCCGCTACACCGCGGAGCTGGCCGGGCAGATCGAGCAGCGCTGGCAGGACCACTGGTCCGACCACGGCACCTACCACGCGCCGAACCCGGTCGGTCCGCTCGCGGAAGCGGGCGAGCCGGTGCCCTCGGACAAGCTGTTCGTGCAGGACATGTTCCCGTACCCGTCCGGCTCCGGCCTGCACGTCGGGCACCCGCTGGGCTACATCGGCACCGACGTCTACGCGCGCTACCACCGGATGATCGGCCGGAACGTGCTGCACACGCTGGGCTACGACGCGTTCGGCCTGCCCGCCGAGCAGTACGCGGTGCAGACCGGCACGCACCCGCGCACCACGACCGAGCAGAACATCGCCACCATGCGCCGCCAGCTGAAGCGGCTGGGCCTGGGCCACGACGAGCGCCGGTCGATCGAGACGATCGACCCGGACTACTACAAGTGGACCCAGTGGATCTTCCTGCAGATCTTCAACTCCTACTACGACGAGGACGCCCGCAAGGCGCGGCCGATCGAGGAGTTGGAGAAGGCGTACGCCGCGGGTGAGCGCGCGACGCCGGACGGTCGTCCGTGGGTCGAGCTGAGCTCCGTCGAGCAGCGCAAGATCATCGACGACCACCGGCTGGTCTACATCTCCGAGGCTCCGGTGAACTGGGCTCCCGGCCTGGGCACCGTCGTCGCGAACGAGGAGGTGACCGCGGACGGCCGCAGCGACCGCGGCAACTTCCCGGTGTTCCGCAAGAGCCTGCGCCAGTGGATGATGCGGATCACCGCGTACGCCGACCGCCTGGTCGACGACCTGGACCTGCTGGACTGGCCGGAGAAGGTCAAGTCCATGCAGCGCAACTGGGTCGGCCGCTCGCAGGGCGCGCGCGTCTCGTTCGCCGCGGGAGACGAGAAGATCGAGGTCTTCACCACCCGTCCGGACACGCTGTTCGGCGCCACCTACATGGTGATCGCGCCGGAGCACCCGCTGGTCGAGAAGCTGACCGCGGCGCAGTGGCCGGGCGAGCACCCGGAAAGCTGGACCGGCGGCGCGAAGACGCCGGCCGAGGCCGTCGCCGCCTACCGGGCCGCCGCCTCCCGCAAGTCCGATCTGGACCGGCAGGAGAACAAGGAGAAGACCGGCGTCTTCACCGGCAGCTACGCGGTGAACCCGGTCAACGGCAAGGAAATCCCGGTCTTCGTCGGCGACTACGTGCTGATGGGTTACGGCACCGGCGCGATCATGGCGGTGCCCGCGCAGGACCAGCGCGACTACGACTTCGCGAAGAAGTTCGAGCTGGAGATCGTCCGCACGGTCGATCCGGGCGAGGGCTTCGAGGGCGAGGCGTTCACCGGCGACGGCCCGGCGATCAACTCGGCCAACGACACCGTCGACCTGAACGGCATGGGCGTCGCGGACGCCAAGAAGACGATCATCGCCTGGCTGGAGGACCGCGGCGCGGGCGAGGGCACGGTGCAGTACAAGCTGCGCGACTGGCTGTTCGCCCGCCAGCGCTACTGGGGCGAGCCGTTCCCGATCGTCTACGACGAGAACAACCTGCCGATCGCGCTGCCCGAGGACCAGTTGCCGGTCGTGCTGCCGGAGGTCGACGACTACTCGCCGAAGACCTTCGACCCGGACGACGCCGACTCCGAGCCGTCGCCGCCGCTGTCGCGCGCGAAGGACTGGGTCGAGGTCACCCTGGACCTGGGCGACGGGCCGAAGAAGTACCGCCGCGACACCAACGTCATGCCGCAGTGGGCCGGTTCCTGCTGGTACCAGCTGCGCTATGTCGACCCGACGAGCGAGGACGTGTTCTGCGCGCCGGAGAACGAGGCGTACTGGCTGGGCCCGCGCCCGGCCGAGCACGGCGTGGACGACCCGGGCGGCGTCGACCTGTACGTCGGCGGCGTCGAGCACGCGGTGCTGCACCTGCTGTACTCGCGGTTCTGGCACAAGGTGCTGTACGACCTGGGCCACGTGTCCTCGAAGGAGCCGTACCGCCGCCTGTTCAACCAGGGCTACATCGAGGCGTTCGCTTACACCGACAAGCGCGGCGTGTATGTGCCTGCTGAGGAGGTCGTCGAGCGCGACGGCAAGTTCTTCTTCGGCGACGAAGAGGTCAAGCAGGAATACGGCAAGATGGGCAAGAGCCTGAAGAACGCCGTGACGCCGGACGAAATGTCGGACACCTACGGCGCGGACACCTTCCGGCTGTACGAGATGTCGATGGGTCCGCTGGACATGTCGCGTCCGTGGGCGACCAAGGACGTCGTCGGCGCGCACCGGTTCCTGCAGCGGCTGTGGCGGCTGCTGATCGACGAGCAGACCGGCGAACTGCGGGTTTCGGCGGACGAGGCGACCGAGGCGGACCGGAAGCTGTTGCACCGCACCATCGCCGGGGTCCGCGAGGACTATGCGGAGATGCGGTTCAACACCGCGGGCGCGAAGCTGATCGAGCTGAACAACCACCTGACCAAGGCGTACGGCTCGGCCGCGGCGACCCCGCGCGAACTGGCCGAACCGCTGGTGTTGCTGCTGGCCCCGCTGGCTCCGCACGTGGCCGAGGAGCTGTGGCACCGGATGGGCCACGCCGATTCGCTGGTGCACGGGCCGTTCCCGGTCGTGGACGAGAAGTACCTGGTCGAGGACTCGGTCGAGTACCCGATCCAGGTCAACGGCAAGGTCCGCTCGCGGATCACCGTGGCCGCGGACGCGAAGAACGACGCGGTGCAGGCAGCAGCACTGGCGGACGAGAAGATCGCCGCGCTGGTCGGCGACAAGACGCCGCGCAAGGTGATCGTGGTGCCGGGCCGTCTGGTCAACATCGTGCTCTGAAAAAGCTCGTTCCGGCCCGGGAGCCGATCCCGGGCCGGTACTGTGCTTTCCGTGCGTAACCGAGCGATCACCGCGATCATCGCGAGCGCTGTCGCAGCGGCGGCTTTGCTGCCCGGGTGCGCCGTCGCGCCCGCTCCGCCGCCGGGGAAACCCGCGCCGCGGCTGCCGGCGGATTCGATCGCTTACGACACGCTGCCGGTCATCACGAGCAGGCCGAAGCTGTTTCCCGGCGACTGTTCGCAGTTCGAGAAGAACCCGCAGTTGCTGGGCGCCCTCGGCGGCAGTTCGCCGATGTTCAACCCGTATGCCAAGGCCTGCGTCATGCAGCGGTCGGCGGGCACGCAGGTCGAGGTCGGCTCGATGGACCCGGACCAGCGCATTCCGGAGCCGTGGCCCGGCTGGTGGAAGGTCTACGACTACAGCGTCCACCACTTCCGCCGGATGCTGGTGCTGGACCGCTACTACGCGGTTTCCCAGCTCCAGGGATACGGCTGCGTGGTCGCGGTGAACACCGGCTCGCTGCAGGTCGTCACGGTCCGGGTCGGCACCGAGGCGGGCAAGGGTCCGGTCCCCGGCGACAGTGTCGACGTCGACCGCCAGACCGCTCAGCAGTTCTGTCCGGACGCGCAGAAGGCCGCCGAGGCCTACCTGAACGCGGTCGACCCCGGTGGCGGCTCGCTGGCAGGCTGACCCGCGGTCACGCCGCTTCGCGCGTGCCCGCCCGCCAGATCGCGACCCCGGCGAGGCCGATCCACACCACCAGCGACGTGGCCAGCGCGACCGGTCCGTGCTTGGCGATTCCCGCGAGCTGCCGCGCGGGTTCGGCCGGATCGACCCATCCCGCGTAGTCGATGCCGCTCTGCAGGAACACGAACAGCAGCGACAGCAGGACGTAGGCGGTGATCGATCCGGCGGTGTTGGGGATCAGCCAGCCGATGGTGACCGCGAGCAGGGTCATGCAGAACCCGCCGAGCAGGATCGTCGTGACCATCGCGCCCGGCCGGGCGTCGAGCAGGAACTGCGTGTCGTATCCCTCGAGCTGGCTTCGGTAGTAGGTGAAGGTCATCAGCAGGTTCAGCCCGGAAGTGATCAGCCAGACCCCGACCGCGATGGTGGCCTGCGCGAGCACGTAGCGCAGCCGCGACGGCTGGGCGAGCAGGGTCGGCTGCGAGCTGCGGTAATGCCATTCGGCGGCGATCAGCTTCACGAGCACGACGTTCATCAGCACCGCGCCGAGCCGGATCGTGAGGAACACCGGCAGCAGTTGCTTGTCGAGCGTGTAGTCGCGCAGTCCGCCCTGCAAGAACAGCAGCGACAGCGTCACCAGCAGGATCGGCGCGGAGAGCACCAGGATCTTGTCCGCCACCGTCGCGGTCATCTTCCGCAGTTCGACGCCAACCACGGTGCCGAACGACGCGCGCCGCTGCGCCGGGGCCTGCCAGGCGGGCGCCTGTGCCGGGATCATCGGGCTCCTCCGGTGAGCCGGAAGAAAAGCTCTTCCAGGTTCTGCTGTTCCTCGCGCAGCTCCAGCACCTGCACGCGGGCGGCGAACGCGAGGTCGGACACCTGTTTCATCGGGGCGGCGACGGACACCCCGTCCGCGCTGGTTTGGCGCAGTTCGAGCCTGGCGTTGTGCAGCGCCGAGGTCAGCCGGGGAAGGTCGGCGGTGCGGATAAGCGTGCGGGCCGGTCCGGCGAAGCTCTCCAGCGGACCGTCGGCGACGACGCGGCCCTGGCCGATCATCACCACGCGGTCCGCGGTCTGGTCCACTTCGGACAGCACGTGGCTGGACAGCAGCACGGTGCCGCCGCGCTGGGCGTACCCGCGCAGCAACTGCCTGGTGGAGCGGATGCCGTCCGGGTCGAGGCCGTTGATCGGTTCGTCGAGGATCAGCACCGGCGGATCGCACAGCAGCGCCTGCGCGATGCCGAGCCGCTGCCGCATGCCGAGGCTGTACTTGCCGATCCGCCGGTTCGCCGCGTCGGAGAGGCCGACCTGTCCGAGCACCTGGTCCACCCTGGCGGCGGGCAGCCGCATGAGTTTCGCGGCGTTGAGCAGATGATGTCTCCCGGTGCGGCCCGGGTGCACGGCGGACGCGTCGAGCAGCACCCCCGCGACGTGTGCCGGATTGGGCCACTCGCCGAAACGGCGGCCGGCGATGGTCGCGGTGCCGGACGTCGGCGTGGTCAGGCCGCAGATCATCCGCAGCGTGGTCGATTTCCCGGCGCCGTTCGGTCCGAGGAACGCGGTCACCGTGCCCGGTCGCAGGCTGAACGACACGGTGTCGACCACGCGGCGCTGGCTGTAGACCTTCACCAGCTCTTGGACGTGCAGCAACCCGTCCCCCTCCCCGTTTTCCCGCTGGCCGGAGTCTGTCACACGCTGTGGCCGCCCGGGTGCGGAATCGAACCGCCACGACCGAAAGACGCCAGCCTCGCCCGCTGTTCGGCGCTTCGATGGTTGAAAGCGAAACAAACGGAAAGGACGGACATGAACCTCGACGGCAAAGTGGCGCTGGTGACTGGCGGGAGCCGCGGAATCGGTGCGGCGACGGCACTGCGGCTCGCCGAGGCTGGGGCGGACGTGGTGCTCACCTACGCGGTGAACGCCGAGCAGGCCGCGGACGTGGTCGACCGGATCAAGGCGCTCGGGCGGCGGGCGCTCGCGGTCGGTGCGGACAACGCGGATTCGGCGGCGGTCGAGGCCGCGGTGGAGGCGGCGGTCGCCGAGTTCGGGCGGCTGGACGTGCTGGTCAACAACGCGGGCGTCGGTTTCGTCGGCCCGCTGGAGCAGACCGGGATGGACGACGTCGACCGCGTGCTCGCGGTGAACGTGCGCGGCGTGCTGGCCGCGACCAAGGCAGCGGCCAAGCACCTCGGCGAAGGCGGCCGCGTGATCACCATCGGCAGCTGCGTGACCGATCGCGTGCCGGGGCCGGGGATGGTGCTGTACGCGGTCAGCAAGTCCGCGATGGTGGGGCTGACCAAGGCGCTGGCCCGTGAACTGGCGGCGAACGGCGTGACGGTGAACCTGGTGCACCCGGGACCGACCGACACCGAGATGAACCCGGCCGACGGGCCGTACGCCGCGGACCAGGCATCGATGACCGCGGCGGGCCGGTACGGCAAGCCCTCGGAAGTGGCTGACACGGTGGCGTTCCTCGCCTCGCCGGCCAGCGCGTACGTGACCGGCTCGACCATCTCGGTCGACGGCGGCCACGCGGCCTAATCGCTGTACAGGCCGACGTCGCGGGCGAGGTCGGTGAGCATGGCCTCGAACAGCACGTCCGGTTTGGACACCGGGATCGGGTAGTTGCCGAACACCTCGAGGGTGACGTGGCCGTAGAGCCGCGCCCAGAAGGTGATCATCAGGTAGGTGAGCCCGAGGTCCAGCTTCTCCGGCGGGATCTCCCGCCCGGACTCCTTGAGCACCGTCAGCAGATCCTGCTGGAACGCGGTGAGGTCGTCGCGGAGTTCGGGCGGGACCACGTCGTTCGGCGGCATCACCAGGTCGTGCTGGGCGAGCACGTGGCCCGCCGCGGCGAGGAAGATCCGGCCGAACGGTTCGTCGAGCCTGCGCAGCGCGCTGCCGGTCGCGGTGCCGGTGGCCCCGGTCGGCGACGCGAACACCAGCGTGAATTCCTTGGTGTGGGTCAGTGCCCAGCGGCGGAATCCTTTGCAGATCTGGAACAGCTGCAGCAGGCCCTCGTCCTTCAGCTCCGCGATGTCCTCGGCGATTTCGGCGGCGAGGTCGGTGCAGACGTCGAGGCGGAGGCTTTCCAGCAGGTCGTCGCGGGATTCGTAGTAGCGGTACAGAGCCGGTGCGGTAATCCCCAGCTCCCGGGCGATGGCCCGCAGCGTGACGGCTTCCGGGCCCTGGCCTACCAGCAGGTTCCGCGCGGTCCGGCGGATGTCGGATTCGGTAGCCGCTCGCGCGCGACCCCTGCGTGTGGGGCTGCTCATCCGGGCAGTCTAGGTGGTCTGGACACCTTTTTCGGCACTTGGCGCGAGAACCGGGGCGCCGCCGACGCCGATCACTCGGGGGGCTACGTGATCGGCGCCGGCGACCCGATGCCCTCTCCGGTGCGCTTCCGGTCGGGGCAACGTCATCGGCTCAAGTCCGGTGACGCTCGAAGAAGAGCGAAGCCCGCCGCAGAAGTGACGCCTGGGGGATACGGATCCCCCGATCGAGTGACGGACAGCCGCTGTTCCGCCTGATTGTCGCACTGAGCGCCAAGAAAGTTACAAACGCTTTCACTTTCGGGCACAGATGGCGGAAAGGACGGGTCATGGCAGAGTGGCGGCCATGAGTGCTGCGGTGCTGGTGGTCGGGTCCGCGAATGCCGATTTGGTGGTGCCGGTCGACCGTCGTCCCGGCGGCGGCGAAACCGTACTGGGCGGCGACACCGCGTTGTCCCCCGGCGGCAAGGGTGCGAATACCGCGGTCGCGGCGGGAAAGCTCGGTGCGGACGTCGCGTTGCTCGGTGCGGTCGGCGATGATCCCTATGGTCAGTTGCTGCGGGATTCGTTGTCGAATGCGGGTGTCGATACGCAATTCGTTCGCACTGTTGATCGGCCTACCGGAATCGCCTACATCACCGTGACTCCGGACGGGGAAAACTCAATCCTCGTCTCCCCTGGCGCGAACTCCGCGCTGGAACCCGGCGACATCACCGATGAGGCGCTGGACGGCGTACGCGTGCTCGTCGCCTCGCTGGAAGTGCCGCTGCCCACGGTCGAACGCGCGGTGGTGCGGGCACGGGAAAACGGCGTGCGGGTGCTGCTGAACCTCTCCCCAGCGGCCGAGGTGTCGCCGGAAACGCTGGCCGCGCTGGACGTTCTGCTGGTCAACGAGCACGAGGCCGCCTACCTGCTCGGTTCGGCGGACGCTGACCCGCGCAAGCTGCTCGAACTCGGTCCGCGCGCGGCCGTCGTCACACTCGGGGCCAAGGGTGCGGCGGTGCTCGAGGGCGCCAAGTCGACCACCGTCGAGTCGCCCAAGGTGGAAGCGGTCGACACCACGGGCGCGGGCGACGCGTTCGCCGGTGCGCTGGCGGCAGCTCTCGCCGACGGCGCTGACCTGGTCGAAGCCGCCGGGCGGGCGGTGAAAGTCGCTGCGGTGACCGTGACTCGCCGCGGTGCTCAGCCGTCGTATCCGACCGCCGCCGAGCTGGAATGAGACACGTCCAGGCCGTGTTGCAGGTCACGTGGGCGATTCGTTCGGTTCGGCGTGGTGGCAGGGGTACGCGACCCGGTTGCGGAGGATCGCGCGGACGCGTGATCCGCTGGCGTTGATGCCGCTCGACGAGACGTTGGCCGCGCTGGGGCGCACCGCGGAAACGTACGAGGGGCTCCGCCAGGTCCCGGTCGACGGCGTAGTGGGCTCCCTCGCGCGTGCCGAGGATTTCGACCGGTTGTTCCGGCCCCGCAACCGCGCGCTGCGCGAGCGCTGGCGGGCGATCGCCGACGCCGTCGGGGAGCTTCCGCCGGTGCGGCTCGTGCGGTTGGGCGACATGTACTTCGTGGAGGACGGGCACCACCGCATCGCGCTGGCCAGGGCGCGCGGGGCCGAGCGGGTCCTCGCCGAGGTGCGGTCCGTCTGCACGGTCGCGTTCGCGATGCGCTGCCTGACGCTGGCGGACCTGCCGTCGAAGCGGGCCGAGCGGATGTTCCTGGAGCGGATTCCGCTCGCCGACACCGACCGGACCGACCTGTGGCTGGACGACCCGGCGGACTGGTTCCGGCTCGCGGACTCGGCGGAGGCATGGGGTTTCCGGCAGACTTTGCGGGGCCGGGTGCTGCGCGACCGCGCGGAACTGGCCCGCGCGTGGTGGCACGAGGAGGTTCGTCCGGTGGTCGAACGGGTGCGAAATCGGGAAACGGGTGCGGCGCCCCGGGAGATCGCCGTCTACGTGAGCTATGGTCTAGACCATGTCTGAGAGTGCTGCCGCTCCGGCCGAGTCCGCTGCCGGTTCCTCGCTGACCGGGGTCGCGGTGAGCCCCGGACGCGCGAGCGGACCCGTCGTACGGGTCGCCGAGCCGCTCGGGGAACCCGCCAGCACGCCCGCGCCGGACGATCCGGCGGCGGAGGCGGCGAGGATCGAACCCGCCGCGCAGGCGGTCGCCGCGCGGCTGGAAGCGCAGGCCGAGGCCGCGACCGGCGAAGCCGCGACGATCCTCGTCACGACCGCCGCGATGGCCGCCGACCCGGCGCTCGCCGCTCAGGCTCAACAGCTGGTGACGGCGCGGAACCTACCCGCGGCCCGCGCCGTCTACCAGGCCGCCGAAGGGTTCGCCGACGCCTTGGCGGCCGCCGGCGGGTACATGGCCGAGCGGGTCCGCGACGTCCGGGACGTGCGCGACCGGCTCGTCGCCGAACTGCTCGGCGTCGCCCCGCCCGGAGTGCCCGAGCTGACCTCGCCGAGCGTTCTCGTCGCCCGCGACCTCGCCCCGGCCGACACCGCGGGGCTCGACCCGGCGAAGGTGCTCGCGCTGGTCACCGAGGAGGGCGGCCCCACGAGCCACACCGCGATTCTCGCGCGGGCGCTGGGGATTCCGGCGGTCGTCGCGGTGCGCGGGCTGCTGGCCTCCGACGCCAAGGCGCTGTCGGTCGACGGCGACACCGGTGTGATCGAGGCGGTCGACCCGTCCGCGCCGATCGTCACCGCCGCCGCTTCCGGGCCGGCCGAATGGAACGGCGTCGGCGAACTGTCCGACGGGCACCGGGTGAAGGTGTACGGCAACGTCGGTTCCCCGGCCGACGCGCAGGCCGCCGCGGACGCGGGCGCCGAGGGCGTCGGGCTGTTCCGCACGGAGTTCTGCTATCTCGACGCACCGGCCGAGCCGTCCGTCGAAGAGCAGCGAAAAGCTTATGCCGCAGTGCTTTCGCCGTTCCGCGGCAAGCCGGTCATCGTGCGCACGCTCGACGCGGGCGCGGACAAGCCGCTCGCCTTCCTGTCCCCGGACGACGAACCCAACCCGGCGCTCGGCGTGCGTGGCGTGCGGATCGCGTTCGACCGGCCCGAGGTGCTCGACCGGCAGCTCGAAGCCATCGCGGGCGCGGCGGAGGATTCCGGCGCGGAGGTTTCGGTGATGGCCCCCATGGTCGGCACCGTCGAGGAAGCCGCCTGGTTCGCCGAACGCGTGCGCGCCGCGGGGATCGCGCGGGCGGGCGTGATGATCGAGATCCCCGCCGCCGCGGTTTTGGCGCGGGAGATTCTCGGGGTGGTCGACTTCGTGTCCGTCGGCACGAACGATCTGGCCCAGTACACCTTCGCCGCGGACCGCCAGCTCGGCGCGGTGGCGAAGCTGAACGACCCGTGGCAGCCCGGTTTGCTGCGTCTGCTGAAGCTGATCGGCGACGCGGCGGAGGCGACCGGCAAACCGGCGGGCGTCTGTGGCGAGGCGGCTGCCGACCCGCGGCTCGCGCTGGTGCTGGCCGGGCTCGGTCTGACGAGTCTGTCGATGAACGCCCCGGCGATCCGCGCCGTCGGCGCGAGCCTGGCGACCGTGTCTCGGGAAAAAGCCCGGGAGATCGCGGCGGCGGCGCTGGCCACCGCAGATCCGGCCGCCGCGCGCAAGGCCGTCGCGGACGCCGTTTCGTAGCAGGGGGACGCCGGATCCGGGTGAGAGATGGGGTACCGGATCCGGCGCCGGACGCTGGTCAGCCGAAGATGCCCCGCCGAGGGTGGCGGATGACCAGCGAGCCTCCGTGGATGCGGCCGGTCAGCACGTAGCGCGGGGTGCCCGCGCGGCCGTTGCTGCCGGTCTTGTCGTCGAGCGAGCCGAACTTGATCTCGGTGATCGAGTTGTAGTCCACCGCCGCGTGCTGCGGGATGATCAGCTCGACCGAACCCCACTTCGAGTCGAGTTCGATCTGCACCACCGGGGTGGCGACGCGGGCCTCGGTGAAGTCGAGTTTGGTGCTGCCGTACTTGTTGCGCACCACCATCGCGGCCGGGACTTGCCACGGGCCGCTGCGCTGCAGCGACGAGTACTTGGCGTTGAGTTCGAGCCGCTGGCCCAGTCCGTAGTTCGGCCCGTAGCCGGGCGGTTCGGGCAGCGGAGTGTACTGCGGGGCCGCGCCGGGGTGCACGAGCCCGGGCAGGTCGGCGAGGACCGCGTTGAGGTCGCCCCTGGTGCGGGCCGCGAGCGCCTGGTCAGTGCGTTCGGTGAACTCGTCGAGGGTGAGCATCCCCTGTCCGATGGCTTTCTGCAGCACGCCCACGACGTGCTCGCGTTCGTCGTCGGACACCCGGATGTCGCGCGCGGTCAACGGCTTGGTCTCGGTCGCGGGCTGCGCGGCGGTCGTCTCTTCCTCGGCCATGACATCGATGGTAGAACTCGATTTCCGCTGGCAGATCGGGGAAAAACCCTGAACGGACCCGTACCTCGCGCGATGGTCGCCCTGGCCGCGGCCTGTTGCCTGCTGACCTCGTGCACGAGCGAGGCTCCCGCGCCCGCTCCGGTGAGCTCAGCGCGTCCGACTCCGACCACGCCGCCGCCGACCGGACTCGACGGACTCGTCGCCACCGGCGGCATCGGCGTGGAGTTGCTGCTGGCCACGTCGCCGCCGACGGTGTTCGACGCCGATTCGGGTGTGCGCGGAACCCTGCCCGGCGTACCCGGCGGACAGCGGGTGGTGTCCGTGCTGCGCGTCGGCCACACCCCGGTCGTGCTGACCGCGCCGAGCTGCTCGCAGGCTGTCTGCGATCCGGCGGAGGTGTATGTCTACCTGGGACTTTCGGCTCCGCGGTCGCTCGGCAAAGCGGTAAGTGCGGCTCCGGGCGAGGACGGCAGCAGCGTGTGGCTGATCCGGGAGGACGGCCCGGACCTGTGCCGGTTGGAACATGTCGCGCTCACCGGCACTTCGTTCGGCCGGGGAACCGTGGCGTCGTGCCGCACGCTCGTCCGGGTGGAGACGGCGCACGGGCTGTTGATCACCGTCGGCGGCGGCACCGCCGAAACCGTTGACGTTCTGATCGACCCGGCCACCGGACGCACCGTGCAGCAGTCTCCGCGCATTCTCGCCGCGGCCGGTGATCGGCTCGTCCTCGGCGGGTTGACCGACCTGACGATCCTTGACCTGCGCAGCGGAGCGCGGAAACCAGTGGCTCTACCGGTTCCCGCACCCAACCCGTATGTCCTGCCGAGCCGCGCCGGCGACGTCGCCGCGGTCGATTTCGGCACCCCGTCGTTCCCCGGAACCGGTACGCAGACCCGGGATCTGTGGCTGTTGAACCTGCGCGACGGCACCTGGCAGCAAGCGCCGTCGATGCCGTATTCGACGGAAAACCTGAAGCGCTCCGGCCTGGAGTGGACGCAAGCGGGCGACCTGGTCATCGACGACGGGGCGGTCGCGGCGTGGCATCCGGGCGAACCGGCCTGGCGGCTGGGGAAGGCGAAACTCGCCGCGGCGCAGCAGGCCGCCGGGGTCGCGACCTTCTGAGCTCAGTCCTCGTCGAGGCCGTGCTCGATCGCGTAGCGCGCCAGCTCGACCCGGTTGTGCAGCTGAAGCTTCCGCAACGTCGACTGCACGTGGTTTTCCACCGTCCGGTGCGACAGCACCAGCCGCTCCGCGATCTGTCGTGCGGTCAGCCCCTTGGCGACCAGCCGGAGCACGTCGGTCTCCCGGTCGGTGAGCCGCGGCGGCTCTGGCGCGCCGTCCGGAACGTCGGCCATCCGCCGGTACTCGCCGAGCACCAGGCCGGCCAGCCCGGCGGTGAACACCGGATCGCCGTCGGCCGTGCGGCGAACCGCGTCCACCAGTTCCGTCGCGGACGCCGATTTCAGCAGATAGCCCGACGCTCCCGCCTTCACCGCTTCCAGCACATCGCTGTGCTCGCCGCTGGCCGAGAGCACCAGCACGCGCGTGTCCGGCGCCGCCGTGGTGATCTCGCGGGTCGCCTCGACGCCGGACGTGCCGCCGAGGTTCAGGTCCATCAGCACCACGTCCGGCCGCACCGCGCGCGCGATCCGGATCGCCGCCGGGGCGTCCGGCGCGGTCGCGGCCACCTCGAACCCGTTCTCGCTGAGGTCGCGGGCTACTCCGTCGCGCCACATCGGGTGGTCGTCGACCACCATCACGGAGATCGTCCGTTCCGTCATCGCCCGTCCCTCATCGTGGCTGGCACCCGCACTTCCCACTCCGTTCCCCTGCCGGGAGCGCTGTCCAGCACCGCGGTCCCGCCGAGGTCCTCCACCCGGCCGCGAATCGACTTCACTACCCCGAGACGGCCCTCGGCGGCCGCTCGTTCCAGCCTGCCGCCCTCGATCCCCGGCCCGTCGTCGCGGATGCTCACCACGACCTCGCCGCCGAGGTCTTCCAGCAGCACCCAGGCATGCGCGTCCGGGCCAGCGTGTTTCTCCACGTTAGCCAGTGCTTCGCGGGTGACCGCGACGAGTTCCTCGGTGACGTGCGCGGGCAGGTCCACTGTGCCGGCCGGCGTCGAGACCTGCACCGACGTGGTCGCCAGCAGTTGCAACGCCGAACGGAGGTCCGCGGTGTCGCCGGACCGCGTCGGCTCGCTGCTCACCAACGCGCGCAACGCGATCTCCTGCTCTCCCGCGAGCCTCGCCAGCTCCGCTGCTTCGCCGCCTACTTCGAGACCGCGACGTCGTACGCGCGCGAGTACCTGAAGCACGCTGTCGTGTATCGAGCGCGCGAGCCGTTCACGTTCGGCCGTCGCTGCTTCGGCGCGAAGTGCGCGCGCGAGCTTTTCGGCGGAGCTACGCGCGAGCGTCGCCGCCATACCGACAAGGAGACCGCTCGCGCACAACAGCACCCCGTCACGGATGACGTCGATGTCGACGTTCGCGCGCGCGACACCAGTACCTACTGCCACGACTAGGCCCGCCAGTACGCCGCGGCGCGAGCCGAAGCGCGTTGCCACCGCGATCGGCGCTACCGCCGCCCAGACCGTGGTGATCAACGGCGTCGTCGCGTTGTCGAACTGCGCGTCCGACAGGATCCACGGCGACGTGAGCATGAGCGCTGTGGTGAGTACGAGGTCGAAGATCACCAGCCAGCGGTGCCGTCCGTTCTCGCGCATGTACGCGAAACTCGACACGACAGACCACACGGCCATCACTCCGATGACGAGCCAGCCCAGCCACGGCCGCTGGAAGCCCGTGTGGTGCGCGATCGCCACTGCCAGCGCGAACAACCACGTGACGACGCGCAGCACCACGACACCGCGCCACAGCGGCGTCGCCGGATCTCGGGTGGGCTGAACGGTCACTTCTCGTCTTCTGTGCTTTCTGTGCCTTCTTCGGAGCCACCGTCCGCGCCCTCTGCCGGATCGTTGTTCGGGTTGGCGGCTTGGCTGTGCAGCGCGTCGACGGTCGCCGGATCCGGATCGTGTTCGTGCAGCAGCGACCGGACCCCGGCGTTGAGCACGGCCAGCAGCGGCACCGCGAGCAGCGCGCCCGCGATCCCCGCGGCGACCAGGCCGGTGGCGATCGCCAGCACCACCGCGAGCGGGTGCAGCCGCACCGCGCGGCCGAGCAGCAGCGGCTGCAGCACATGGCTTTCCAGCTGCATCACGCCGACCACGATGGCCAGCACGACCACCGCGCCGATGACGCCCTTCGACACGAGCGCGATCAGCACCGCGACGCCGCCGGTGATCAGCGCGCCGATGATCGGGATGAACGCGCCGAGGAACACCAGCGTCGCCAGCGGGATCACCAGCGGCACGCCGACGATCCACAGCCCGATGCCGATGCCGACCGCGTCGACCACGGCCACCGCGGCGGTCGCGCGGATGTAGCTGACCAGCGACGCGAAACCGCGCCGTCCCGCCACGTCCACGCGCTTGCGCACCCGGTTCGGCACGCCGCGCACCAGGAACGACCAGATGCCGTCGCCGCCGGCGAGGAAGAAGATCGTGACGAAGAGCGTCAGCACGAAGCCGGTGAGGATCTCGCCGACGGTGCCCGCGGTGGTCAGCGCGGTGGTGGTGATCGAGGCCTGGTTGTTCTGCAGGAAGCCGATGGCCTGGTTGATGAAGTCCTGGATCTGCTCCTGGCGCAGGTGCAGCGGACCGTTGATCAGCCAGTCCTTGATCTGGTTGAGGCTCGTGGTCAGCTGCTGCTGCAGTTCCGGAAGCCCGCTGGAGAACTGGGTGATCACGAAGGTCAGCAAGCCGCCGAGCACCGCGAGCCCGGCCACGAGCACGATCGCCGTGGCCAGCCCGCGTGGGAAACGGATCTGCACGAGCCGCGACACCGCCGGGGCCAGCAGTGCCGAAAGCAGCAGCGCGATCGATACCGGCACCACGACCGAGGCGAGGTAGCCCAGCAGCCACACCACCGCGTACAACGCGGCGATCACCACGATGAACCGCCACGACAGCGCGGCGGATACGCGCAGGCCGCGCGGGATGAAGCCGGTGACGTCGACGACTGGTTCGGAAAGGGACGGTTGTTCGCGTTGTCCGCGCCCTGGCTGGCTCACGGGGTCAACCGTATCGGCCCCGTCGACCGAAACCGGGCGGATCGCCCGGGGCAGGGCGCGAATCACCGCTTCGCCGCGGTCGCGCGAACCGACTCCGGAGTAACCGGCCGTCTTCTCCGGGGATGACCCATCGTGAGACCCGGCCACACTCTGTGTTGTTCACACGATGGTGGCATCAAGCCGTGTCAAGGATGCGCGGCGGCCCACAAATTTGGTTGTCTCGGTTTTGCACCACCGCGGAACTGTGCTGTTCCCGCCAAAAACCGAAATCATTTTTTACCCTTGAGGAGAAATCACCTGTGACGAACGACGCTGTGCACGAGAGGCGAGGCGTGACGCGCTTCGGCCGTCTCGCGTCGCGTGCGTTGTTCGTCGTCGGCGGCGCGCTCGCGGCCACCGCGGCCGCGTGGACCGTCTCCTCTTCCGCCGCTTCGGCGGACCCGGTCGACGCGAGCGTCACGCCGGTCACCGACGCGACGGCCGCCGGAATCGGCGACGTCACCGACGGCGCGGCCCGGTTCGCTGGCGACGTCACCGGTGCGGTGCAAGGGCTTTCGTCGTGCGGCCAGGGAGCCACCACGTGGTCTGAACCAGGCACGTCGCGGCCCGCCTGCTCGCTCGACCAGTTCGGCGCGCACCGCGACGATCTCGCCGGCAGCCAGGAGGCCGCCGGAAAGGTCAGCGACGCGGTGAGCGACCTCGGCCAGCACGCGGTCGTCAAGCCGGTGGAGCGCACGCTCGGCTCGCTCGAGCACATCGCGCGCAAGCCGGAGGACGCCCGCCAGGTGATCGCCGACGCGACCACTCCGCCGCCCGCCGCACAGGATTTCGGCCGGAAGCTGTGGGATCTGCTCGACCCGAGCGCTCCCTCCAACCTGGTCGACCTGCCGAAACTGCCCTCGGCCCCGGTTCCCGGTTCCGAGCAGCTTCCCGCGCCCGGCGTTCCGGAGCAGCCCGCCGAGGCGGAGCAAAACCTCGGTGCCGCAGCGATGACCACGTCCGACGCACTGCAGTCGGTCTTTCCGGCGATGGACGCCGCGCAGTCCGCGGATCCGGTGCAGGGAGCCGAACTGCCGCAGCGCCACCACGGCGGCGACCGCGGTCTGCCCGGCGCTCCGTTCTCCCCGGCGCAGCTTCCCGCCGCGCCGCTTTCCATCCCGAACTCCCCGGCCGGTGGCAGCACCGCGCCCGGCGGACACCTCGACGGCTTGAACTTCGGCGTTCCCTCCTGGGTCGTCGCCGCCGTCGACAACGCCGTGGCGGGTTCGACCCGCACCGGCCTCGCGCACACGCCGCGCACCCCGGGCGAGCAGCCCGGCGTCACTCCTGACTGATCCACTTCACCCGCGGGGTCTTTGACGTACCCACGGCCGCCTTCGTGTGCCGTCGCCGTCATCGACAGATACCCCGCGGGTTTTTCGCGCGCTGCGCAATTTCCGCGCACGCATTCCCCGGTGCATTCCTGACGACAAGGTCGCACCGCCACAAACCCGCAAGGGACCCCGATATGAAGGAGAAAAATCCCATGCAGACCTGGGCAAAGCGCGGACTCCAGACCGCGTTGGTCACGGGTGGGTTGCTGATGCTGGGCACCGGCATCGCCTCGGCCGACGAGAACGTCAACCCGGACACCCCGGCCTCCCCGCTGGATCTCAACGTCACCGTCCCGATCGACGAGGCCAACAACGCGATCGGCACCCCGCTCGGGCAGGTCGACCTCCCGGCGCACCACAACGAGATCAGCACCAAGCCCGTCACCTCCGCCGTCAAGGGAGCGCTCGCCTCGGCGAAGACGCCCGGCGGCTCCGCGGGCAGCCTGACCGACAGCCTCCCGAAGGCTGACGCGCCCCGGCAGATCACGCCGACCCACGACGCGTTCAAGGGCAACAAGGTCAACGGCGACGTCGTCGTCCCGATCCAGGTCGTGGACAACGCGGTCGGCGTCATCGGCGACGCCCACGTGCAGGGCGGCGACCACGACCAGACCTACAGCCACAACCAGGACGTCGCGACCGACGGCAAGTACTCCGGCATCGCGGGCAACGTCGTGGCGCTCGACTACGCGCTCCCGGTGCAGATCGCGGGCAACGGCGTCGGCCTGGCTGGCGGCAGCGGTGCGGTGCACGGCGGTTCGGCGCACCAGAGCACCAGCGAGACCGGCAACATCGACACCACCGGCGAGGGCTCCGGCCTGTCCGGCAACGTCGTCGGCGGCCAGTTCGCGACCCCGGTCCAGGTGACCGGCAACGCCGCGTCCTGGATCCTCGGCAACGCCTACAGCGGCGGGTACAACGCCGACACGACCGCCACCTCCGGCGGTTCGATGAAGTCCAACGGCAAGGGCGCCGCGGGCAGCGGCAACGTGGTCGGCGCTCCGATCGCGCTGCCGGTCAAGTTCAACGGCAACGCGGGCGGCGTGTGGGGCTCGGACGCGGACTCCACGTCCAACTCCTCGGCCGACGCCAAGGCGGGCGACACCCGTCCGGGCAGCCTGAAGGGCATCCCGACCTACATCGAGACCGACGGGGACCAGTCGTTCCTGTCCGGCAACGCCGCCGCCGCGCAGGCCAGCCCGGTCGCGAACGTCGCGTCCGTCGCCGGCTCGTGGATCGGCAACGCCACCACCGGCCAGGCGCTCGACCGCCAGGCGTCCTCCTCCACGCACGAGACCACCGCCACCTCCGGCGGCTTCGTGAAGACCACCGGCAACGACGCCGCCGGTTCGGCCAACGTGGTCGACCCGGCAGTGGCGCTCCCGGTCGAGGCGTGCGGCGTGGGCGGCACCTACATCGGCCGCGCGGTCGCCAACTGCGACAACACCACCACCGCCACCTCCGGCGACGGCAGCTACACCACCGGCAACGGCTCGACGCTGACCGGCAACATCGTCAACACCCAGGTCGCGGGTGCCCCCGAGGTGCACGGCATCGGCGGCAGCCACATCGGCAACGCCTCGGGCACCTCGACCGAGACCAAGACCGTCACCGCGGGCAACTACGACGGCACCCAGGGCAACGACTCGTCCGGCTCGGGCAACATCGTGCAGGTCCCGGTTGCCGCGCCGGCCGAGGTGTTCGGCGTGGGCGGTTCGTTCATCGGGCAGGGCTCGGCCGACGGCTCCGAGACCAAGGTCGTGAAGGCGGGCGGCGGCGGCAACACCGCTGACGACAACGGCTTCCTCAGCTCGAACCTCGGCACCGTCCCGGTGTCGACCCCGGTGCAGCTGTTCGGCATCGGCGGCTCGTTCGTCGGCCAGGGCCACGGCAAGGCCAGCAACGACACCACCTCCACCGCGGGCCAGGACGTGCACGCGACCGGCGCCGGCGGCGCGGGTGCGGGCAACCTCGTCGAGGCTCCGGTCTCGCTGCCGGTGCAGGGCCACGGCGTCGGCGGCTCGGTGGCCGGCATCGGCACCGGCATGTCGGACAACCTGACCGACTCGAAGGCGGGCGGCAACGCCACCGCCGACGGCAAGGACGGCGCGCTCGCCGGCAACATCGTCAAGGCGCCGATCGCCGGTGCGGGCGGGATCTTCGGCGACGGGGTCGCCGGGGGCGCGATCGGCCACGGCACCGCCACCAACGACGTCACCTCGACGTCGGGCGGCACCGCCACCACCGACGGTGACGGCGGCGCGGTCGCGGGCGACATCGTCGGCGCGGACGCCGCACCGGTGGCGCAGGTCTTCGGCGACGCGGTTTCCGCGGCGGGCGTGTCCTCGGGCGACGCCATGAACAACACCGTCGTGACCGACGCCGGCGAAGACGCCACCTCGGGCACCGAGGGCTCGATCTCGGGCGACATCCTCGACCTCCCGGTCCCGGCCGTCGCGCAGGTCTTCGGCGACGGGGTCGCCGCGGGCGGCGTGGCGCACGCGGTCGGCGACAACGTCACCAACGTGACCGACGGCGACGACGCCACCCACACCGACGGCACCGGCTCGGCGCTGTCCGGCTTCGACTACTACCACCCGCTGGGTGCGCTGGTGCAGGTCTTCGGCGTTCCGCTGGAGGTGCTCGGCGTGGCCACCGCCGAGGCCCCCAACGCGACCGACGTCGAAGAGCCGCCTGCCATCGACGTGCCGATCGGCGGCGAGATGGGTGCCGACGAGCTCCCCGCGCTGCCCGCCGTGCCGGGTCTGCCGGGCGGTTCCTCGGCCGCTCCGTCGCTGCCCTCGGCCCCGGCGCTGCCGGGCCTGTCGGGTCTGCCCACCGCCACCACGCTGCCCGCCCCGGCGTTGCCGGGTGCCGAGCGGGCCGACGTGCCGCAGGTCAGCGGCCTGTCCGCGCTGGGTCAGCTGAACCAGCTGAAGGGTGCTTCGGTGCTGCCGTCGGTGTCCGGGCTGCAGAACGGCATCCACCTGCCGTCGGCCCCGGCCGTTCCGGCTCTGCCGGGCGTTCCGGCCCTGCCGGGTGCGGGTGCCGAGCGCGCTGACGTTCCGGCCGTTCCCGCTCAGCTGCCGGTGAAGACCTCGCTGCCGACGCTGAACCAGCTGCCTGCCGTCACCGCGCTGCCCGCCGTCCCGGGTGCGCCGACGACCCTGCCGACCACTCCGGCGGCCGGTGACGCGACCGCCCCGCTGGGTGCGTTCCAGAAGCTGGCCGCGAAGCTGACCGGCATCTTCAAGAAGTGAACCGCTTCGCCTGAAGCGAGCCGGGGATAACCCGGACGGGCCCGGAAGCCACGTGCTTCCGGGCCCGTTTTTTGTGCTGGGTCAGGAGAATTCGAGCGAACGCTTCGCCAGGCCGTGCCAGAAACCGTCGATCACCGTGCGGCCCTCGCCTTCGGCCGAGCTGGCGCCGAGCGACACGAACAGCGGTGCGAAGTGCTCGATCCGCGGGTGCGCCATCGCGGCGGCGGGAGCCTTGTGCTGGAAGTCGAGCAACGCGTCGAGGTCGCGGGCGCGCAGCACCTCGTCGCCCCAGTGGTCGAATTCCGCGGACCATCCCGGCGGGGTTCCGTTGGTGCCGTTGACTTCCTGCATCGCGCGGAGGTTGTGGGTGAAGAATCCGCTGCCGATGATCAGCACGCCCTCGTCGCGCAGCGGCGCGAGCTTGCGGCCGAGGTCGTAGAGCGCCCGCGGGTCGAGCGAGGGCATGGAAATCTGCAGGACCGGGACGTCGGCGTCGGGGAACATCTCGACCAGCGGGACGTACGCGCCGTGGTCGAGGCCGCGATCTGGGGCGTCGTGCACCGGGGTGTGGGTCGAATGCAGCAGCTTGCGCACCTGCGCGGCGAGCTCCGGCGCACCGGGTGCGGCGTATTTGACCTCGTAGTAGCGCTCGGGGAAGCCCCAGAAGTCGTAGACGAGCGGGACCGTCGTGGTTGCCCCGAGCGTCAGCGGTGCCTCTTCCCAGTGCGCCGAAACGACCAGGATCGCACGAGGTTTCGCCAGGTCAGCGGACCATTCCGCGAGCTGGCGGGTCCACGTCGCGTCGTCGGCGAGCGGCGGCGCACCGTGGCTCAGGTACAGGACCGGGGTGCGGGTCGCCATGACTGCCTCCAAGTGTTTGAAACTTCAACTACTACGGTACGCCTCGTTCGCGGACTTGGCGAATTCGTCCTCGGCGGTGTCCTCGGTGCGGCAAACTCGGCCGGTGAAGTTCTTCTGCTATCACCGGGACCGCCCAGGCTCCGCCGCGTTGCGCGTCGAGCTGCTCGAGGCGCATTGGTCCTATATGGATGGTTTCGAGTTGATTGCCCGCGGCCCGACCCTCGACGGCGAAGTGCCGACCGGCAGCGTGCACATCGTCGACCTCCCGGACGCCGCCGCGGCCCGCGAATTCGCTTTCGCGGAACCGAATTATCAGGCCGGTGCCTACCGGGACGTCCTGATCCGCCGCTGGGACAACGCTCTCGGCCGCACCATGTGGGAATTCCCCGGTGATCCGGAGGCGGCGAACCTGTATTTGGTGCTGGGCTTGGGTTCCGGCCCCGCCGTCGACCTCGAACCGTCCGACACGGCGTCCTTGATCGCCTACGGCCCGCTGTGGTCCGACGACGGCACCGCGTGGCTCGGCACAGCAGCCTTAGCGCAAGCCGCCGATGCCGACGCCGCCCGCGGACTCCTTACTGCGGAGCACTACGCCGCGATCGAGGTGCATGACTGGGCACCCGGCGGCCGGTCCTGACCTGACCGCGAGACGCTTCCACCGGCCGCGGGTGGCCGAAGTTGCGCCGCCGCTCGGGCGTTGAGGTGCTGATCAGCGTGAGCCCGCCAAATTGACCGAGCTCCTGCGCGGCTCCCCGCGAGCACAGCGGTCACGACGATGGCGTGATCCATTGTGCGTGCGCAGCGACCAGCACTGCACCCATGCACGCGACCCCGCAGCGGACTGGTGGCCAGCAGCGCCGGTCCGAGGGCTCGGGTCAGTCGTGGGCCAGGTCGGCGAACCGGCTGTAGTGCAGCTGGTGCGCGACCACGATCGTGCTCGTCGGACCCGCACGGTGCTTCGCCAGGATCAGGTCGGCCTCCCCGGCGCGCGGGTCGTCACGTTCCCAGGCGTCCGGGCGGTTGATCAGGATGACGATGTCCGCGTCCTGCTCCAGGGAGCCGGATTCACGCAGGTCCGACAGCATCGGCTTCTTGTCGGTGCGCTGTTCCGGACCACGGTTCAGCTGGGAGATCGCGATCACCGGCACCTCGATCTCCTTCGCCAGCAGCTTGAGCTGACGGGAGAACTCCGAGACTTCTTGCTGCCGTGATTCGACGCGCTTGCCGGACGTCATCAGCTGCAGATAGTCGACGACCACGAGCTTGAGGTCGTGCCGCTGCTTGAGCCGGCGGGCCTTCGCGCGGATCTCCATCATCGTCATGTTCGGCGAGTCGTCGACGAACAGCGGGGCCTCCGACACCTCGCTCATCCGCCGGGCCAGCCGCGTCCAGTCGTCGTCGGACATCTTGCCGCCGCGCATGTCGGCGAGGCGGATTTTCGCCTCGGCCGACAGCATGCGCATCACGATCTCGGTCCGGCTCATTTCCAGCGAGAAGATGACGCTGGTCAGGCCGTGTTTGATGGACGCGGAACGGACAAAGTCCAGGCCGAGAGTCGACTTGCCGACACCGGGCCGGGCCGCGACGATGATCATCTGGCCGGGGTGCAGGCCGTTGGTCAGCTCGTCGAAGTCGGCGAATCCGGTCGGGATGCCCTGGGACTGGCCGCCGCGCGAGGCGATCGCGTCGATCTCGTCCATGGTCGGCTGGAGCAGGTCCTCCAGCGCGACGTAGTCCTCGCTCGTGCGGCGCTCGGTGACGTCGTAGATCGCGGCCTGCGCACGGTCGACGACCTCGTCGATGTTCGCGCCGTCGGCCGCGGCCGCGCCGTAGCCGTACTGCACGATGCGCGTGCCCGCCTCCACGAGACGGCGCAGCACCGCCTTCTCGGACACGATCTCGGCGTAGTAGCCCGCGTTGGCCGCGGTGGGCACGGTCGCGATGAGGGTGTGCAGGTACGGCGCGCCGCCGACGCGGCCGAGTTCGCCGCGCCGCTCCAGTTCGGCCGCCACGGTGATCGGGTCGGCCGGTTCGCCTCGGCCGTAGAGGTCGAGGATGCAGTCGTACACGGCCTGGTGCGCGGGCCGGTAGAAGTCGCCGGGGCCGAGCGCCTCGATGACGTCGGCGACCGCGTCCTTCGACAGCAGCATGCCGCCGAGCACTGACTGCTCCGCCGCGATGTCCTGCGGCGGCTGGCGGTCGAACCCGCCAGGGCCGGGGTCGCTCGGACCCGGATCGGACTCCGCGTACGCCGGACCGCGGTCATCGGTCACCGCCACTGCCCGGACACCTCCCCTCGCCCAGCCGTCGAACCGGCCGTCCCCGTCGTCTCGCGTGCGCCTGTCCTGTGCCGAACCGCGTCCGCCCGCCGCCTCGCGCGGAGGCCAGTCCAGGCGAACACCTGTTCGAGTATGCCGGAGTCGGCCCGGCTTTCCCACCCGCCCGACCGGTCCGCTTCGATGATGGACCGGACGGTTCCCCGCGCCGGTGACCGCCACGCGGAGCCACCGGGAGTACTGGGCGCGAACGCACGCTAGGTCCCCCGGAAGGACGAGCGCAAACCCGGGTGTTGACCGTGTTGTGGATAACCTGTGGATGACTGGGGGCAACGAATCACAGGTATCCGTGAGCCTGTGGACAAAGTGGGGACAGTGCAGATCGGCTTCACTGAACCCGCAGGTCAAACCCTGTGCAGAGACTGTGGAGAACTTCGCGAAAACTCGTCCGGCGTGTCGTGTCGAACTGGTTCTTCGGCGTGTCGCACCCAGGTTGGTCCACCGCCCTGTGGATGGTTGCTACGCACGGTAGATCACCGACCCGATGGGCTGAACGAAGGAGAATTCCCCACGCGGCCTATCCGATGGCTGCGCACAGTGAGCGATCGAGCAAAAGCGCAGGTTAACCGCGTGCAAACGCGAAACCGGGTGAGGTTCACCGGCCGGACACCTCACGGTGCCGTGCCGGGAACCCCACCCGGAGTAACGCTCGGGGCGCTCAGCCCAAGGCGCTTTGCGCCTGGCGGAGCCGTTCGGAGACCGCCTGCCTGGACCACGGCGTGTACACCAAGATGGATTCGCGGCCCGGCCGCTCCTCCATCAGCCAGCGCCCTTCGTCGATGTCCACGAAGTTGATCGGCTTGGGAATTCGCCTGCGTGCGCCGCTTGCCGTCCTGGCAGCGACGTACAACGTGCCATTGCCGATCCGCGGTGCCTGCATGATCCGCTGGATCTCTTTCAGCGGCGAGGCTTGGTGGTTCCGGCTACGGTCGCCGACCATGATCGAACTCCGCTGCTCGCCGGAGTCATTGGCTCGCCCGGTCTCGAATTCCTTGCGGTCGACAAGCAGGGCTTGGCCAGGCGGCGTTCGAGCGGTCGGAACGATGTCCAGGAAGGTCTCGAGGAGCAGTTCCGGCCGTTGCCGGGTGACCGCGACCGTCGGCTGGCGGCCGACCCTGACCAGTCCGAAGCCGCCGCCGTTGCCACTTCCCACCAGCGCGGAAAAGTTGGCTGGGCTGCCGTCTTCGAACTGGCCGTCAAACCAGCCGTAGTACTCCAAATGCGGCCGCGAGATGGAGTCGATCAACGCGAGCAGATCGCGGTCGATCCCCCGCGGCCCCATCAACCCTGCCTGCTGCAGACCTGCATTGACCTGTTCGTCCAGCTTGCGCTGGTCCTCTGGCACGTAGAACGCGGCCGTCTCGCCGATAACCTTGTGCGGCTCCGCGCCACGTCGCCGGATCAGGTTGCAGAGCGTGTAGGCGGTGAAGGTCACGGGCCGGTCGAGAGTGATCACGTCGCCGATCCTCATTCACCGATGACCGGCGGAACGGTCATCTGGTCGGAGCCGAAGATATCGTTGCCGTCCTCTTCCAACAGGTACTTGGTCTGGTGCTCCTCGTCCTCCTGGCCCTTTCCGCCCTTGGCTCCGCCGCCCATGCCGCCCATGCCTGCCGCACCGGCCTTGCCAGCCGCACCGGCGCCACGCATGCCGCCCGCCGCTGCGCCACCAGCGCCTGCACCGGCACCGGCACCGCCTGCCGCCGCACCGGAACCGCTGCCGCCGGGTCCGAAGCCCGCACCGCCGAATGCGCCTGGTCCGAAGGCAGCACCGGCACCGCTGCCGCCGCCGCTTCCACCGCCGTACCCGCTGCCGCCGCCGGTCGGGCCGAACGTGCTCGGGTCGAACTTCGCCGGGTTCGTGGTCGGCGGCGTCCAGCCCGAGGTCTTCGTGCCGTCGTCAGGCGGGGTGAACTGACCTGGCCCGCCGGGACCGCCCGGCGGGGTGAACTTGGGCGGCTTGTAGTTGCCGCCGCCACCACCGCCCGGCGGGGTGAACTTCGGCGGGTCCGTTTTCGGCGGGGTGAAACCGCCGCCGCCGACTCCGCCCGGCCCGCCGCTGAATCCGCCGCTGCCACCGGGACCGGTGCCAGGGCCGCCGCCGTACTTGCCGGGGTCGGTGTTGCCGTCCGAGATGTTGTTGCCCTGCCAGACGTTGTACTGCGGCATCCCGCCGGCGTTCTGGGAACTCGAGCCGTAGTACGCGGTGTAGGCCTGGACGTTCGTCTGGCTGTTCTGGTTGTACTTGTCGATCTCGTCGTCTTTGTCGCTGAACGGCTGGTGGTCGTACCACTTCATTTCAGGCGGGTCTTTGGGCAGTTCCTGGACCTTGCCGTGCACGTCGTGGAACGCGTCGACCTGGTTGGTCATGAAGGTCTGACTCGTGCCCAGATTTTTGGCAGAGTCGTCGTGCCAGATCTTGAGCGCATTCGCGCCCGACTGGGCCGCGCCTGCGCTGCTGCCCTGCCAAGCACTGTTCATTTTGTTGTTCAGCGCTTCGATTTGCTGAGAACGACCGGAGTGCAGCTTCTGAAGCGCGTCGGCTGCGCTCCTGCCGCCGTCGAGCGAACTGGTGTTGCCTTTGCTGATCTTCTCGTAAATCGTGTACGCGTCGATCGACCCGCCGCCGACGTTCGCTTGGGCATGTTCGGCGTGCGGCCCGCCGCTGAAGATGCTGGATGCCGCACCGACCAAGCCGCCGACTACACCGCCGATCACTGCCCCTTCCGGCCCGAGCACGGCACCGTAGGCGGCACCGACTACCGCACCCTTAGCAGTGTTCTTCAGCGTGCTGCCAGTGCTGTTGTCCTCATTCCCCATAATGAGAATCTTCCTTCCGGGCCTGCTACAGCCGTGTAGCGATCAAGACTCTGTCTTGAGGTGGTTGATCATCGCGGTGCCGATCTTGGTCAGCGGCTCGCACGGGTTGTCGAGGTTTTTGCCCTTCGTAAGGGAATCGACGATGACGACAGTGAGCTGATCGGTGACGCCGATGACGAGATCACATACGCCGTTCTTGCGCGAGTCGCGCTCAGCCGTGAAAACCGCTGGGTAGCCACTGATCTGGGTCGGCTCGAAGTACGCCTGGCGGGATTTCGTCGCGTAGGTGTCGGCGAGGCCGTTCTTGTTTTGAGGGACCGGCGCGAGAGTGACCCCGTTCGCCTTGAGGTCCGGGTCTGAGGACTGCCAGTCGCACCCGCGCGGCGTGATGTCGTTGAGCTTCCCGGGCGGGGCGAGGCCGACGGCATTAGCGTCGTCGCCGAGGGCCGAGCACGGATCAGCGAGCAGCTTCTCGGTCGGAAGCGGCGCCGGGACCTTTGGCACGCCGTTGCTTGACGAGTTGTCGGGACTCGACGAGCTGGGGTTGCCGGACGCGGGGGGCTCAGCAGTACCGCCGGTGCCGCCGCTGCAGGCGGTCAGCAAGCTGAGGGCTACGAAAGTGCCGGCAGCGAGCCGGGTGATGTGTTTTGGCATGTGCTGATCAGAGCCCACTCTGTGTCTGCTTCTTCATCTCTTCGGCATTGTGCAGCTCGGTTATGCTGATCTTCTTCTTCGCCGCGGTGAGCGCATCGATGAAGTTCTGTGTGTACGTGACCATGTTCTCGTGCTCGGTCAACAGGCTCTTCCCCGAAGGGTTGGCACCCCGTTCGACGAAGGTATGGCTGGCCACTTCGTCGGCGGGCGGCGTCACCGTCGCGATGATCTCGGCGTGCTGGCGGTCCTTGGTCAGGTCGGTGAGCAGGTCCTGCCACTGCTTGATGACTGAGTCGACCTCGTCCTCGGTGAACTTGTAGCCGCCGGCCTTGCCGTAGCTGCCCACCATGATCGGCGGGACTGGGGGCACCTGCGCCCCCGAGTTCGCACCGGATGCGGGAGATCCTTCAGGCATCTCGCTAGCCCCCTTATAACCCATGCCTCGCTCTTCCCCGGCGAGATCAGCATCTTGGATGTTAACGCACCCGAGTTGGTTCCCGCTCGCTGTTGGCAAGTTCGCTGGAGGGCTTCTGAGCTGGGGACCTGCGGTAGTTCCGCGGTCGGCGGGTGCGCTCGAGCCGGGTGGCCGAAGAGGGTGAAAACGAAACCGCCCCCGGGAGAATCTCCCAGGGGCGGTTCACGGAAAGGATCCGTCAGTTCGCGGCCACAGCCTTGACCTCGAGGCGGAGGTCCACCTTCACGTTCGGGTGCAGGCGGGCGTTGACCGAGTGCTTGCCGACCGTCTTGATGTGGTCGCGCAGGTCGAGGACGCGCTTGTCGAGCAGCGGGCCGCCCTGTGCCTTGATCGCGTCGACGATCTCGCCGGCGGTGATCGAGCCGAAGAGCTTCTTCGAGCCGGCCGCGGCCTTGCCGGTCAGCTGGATCGCGCCGAGGCCCTCGAGGGTCGCCTTGATTTCCTTGGCGTGGTCGAGGTCGCGGATGCGGCGGGATTCCTGTGCGCGCTGGATCGTGCGCACGTTCTTCTCCGCGCCCTTGCTGGCCACGATCGCGTAGCCGCGCGGCAGCAGGTAGTTGCGGGCGTAGCCGTCCTTGACCTCGACGATGTCGCCGGGGCCGCCGAGGTTCGCCACGTCGGTGGTGAGAATGATCTTCGCCATGACTAGTGCTCCCCTCAGCGCGCGGTGGACGTGTAGGGCAGCAGAGCCATCTCGCGCGAGTTCTTCACCGCGATGGCGATGTCGCGCTGGTGCTGGCTGCAGTTGCCGGTGACGCGACGGGCACGGATCTTGCCGCGGTCGGAAATGTACTTCCGCAGCAGGTTGGTGTCCTTGTAGTCGATCGTCTCCGGGCGGCCCTTCTTCTCGGCCTTGCAGAACACGCAGACCTTCTTCTTGGGCTTGCGAATGGGTGGCTTGGCCACTGTTGTACTCCTGGAATTCTAGAAAGAGATGAGATCAGAACGGGGGTTCGTCGGAGAAGCCTCCGCCGCCACCGCCCGCGGGCGGGGCCGAGCCCCACGGGTCGTCGGCGGGCGCGCTGTTGCCGCCGCCGCCGCGATTGCCGCCGCCTCCGTTGAAGCCGCCGCCTCCGCCGCCGAAGTCACCACCGCCGCCGCCACCGCGGCTGACCTTGTTGACCTTCGCCGTCGCGTAGCGCAGCGAGGGGCCGATCTCGTCGACCTCGAGCTCTACGACGGTGCGCTTCTCGCCTTCCTTGGTCTCGAAAGACCGCTGCTTCAGCCGCCCCTGCACCACCACGCGGGCACCCCGCGTGAGCGACTCGGCGACGTTCTCCGCCGCCTGCCGCCAGATGTTGCAGCGCAGGAACAGCGCCTCGCCGTCCTTCCACTCGCCGCTCTGGCGGTCGAGCGTGCGCGGGGTGGACGCGACGGTGAAGTTCGCGACCGCCGCACCGGACGGGGTGAAGCGCAGCTCCGGGTCGGACGTCAGGTTCCCGACCACGGTGATGACGGTGTCTCCAGCCACGGATGGCGTCCCTTCGGATCGGGCTCGGATCAGGCCTTGGCGGGCGCGGGCTTGGCCGCGGCCTTGACCTCGCGGCGCATGACCTTGGTGCGCAGCACGGTTTCCTGCAGCGACAGCTGGCGGTCCAGTTCCTTGACGGCCTCGGCCGTCGAGTTCAGGTCCAGCAGCGCGTAGATGCCCTCGGCGTTCTTCTTGATCTCGTACGCCAAGCGACGGCGGCCCCAGACGTCGACCTTCTCGACGCTTCCGCCCGAAGTGCGGATCACGTTGAGGAAGTTGTCCAGCGTGGGCGCGACCGTACGCTCGTCGAGCGTCGGGTCCAGGATGACCATTACCTCGTAATGGCGTGACATAACCACTCACCTCCTATGGGCTCGCGGTCACGGCGGTTCCGTGACAGGAGGGTTTGTCCAGGTAAGCGTACCCGGCGGGTCCGACAGTCCGGTGCGGCGGGTCAGCTGACGCGGCGCAGCACCCAGGTGCGGACGAGCCCGGCGGTGACGCCGGCCAGCACGATCACCGCGAGCAGCATCGGCAGCTGGACGTCCGAGGCCCCGCCCTGGCTCGCGAGTGCCTCGGCGTTGCCCGCGTTGCGGATGTCCGGGCCCTGCTGGCCCTGCGGGTCCTGTCCGGCCGACGGCTGCTGCGGCAGCGCGCCGGAACCGGGCAGCGTGCCGTACCGCGCGCCGGGCGCGATGGCGGTGCCCAGCACGCCGGGGTTGCCCGGGGTAGCGGTCGGGATGTTGCCGTAGTCGCGCGGCGGGGCGATCCCGGTCGAGCCCGGCTGGTAGTTGCCGAGCGGGTTGCCGCCGCCGTTCTGCGCGGGCGCGCTGCCGTTCTGCTGGGTTCCGCCGTTCGACGGGGAACTCGGGGACGACGGCGCCTGGTAGTTGTTCGCCACCGTGGTGAGCCCGCACGCGGACGCGACGCCGCTGCGAATCCCGTTCAGCACCTTGGTCTTGGTGTCCGGCAGGACGCCGAGGCCCCACTCGTTCTTCAGCGCGTCCGAGACGACCTGGCCGATCGCGCCGCCGCTGATCGTGCCGCCCGCGGCGTTCGGGATCGCGCCGACCTGCAGGTTGCCCTTGTTCGCGATGGCGTTCGCCAGCGAGTCCGGCCACACGGTGGCCAAGCTCCAGAACGTCACCTGGTCCCTGGCCGACTGGCGGACGATCTCCTTGACCGCCGAGCCGGGCACGGCGACCGAATCGCCCATGCCGCCGGTGACCGAGCCCTTGCACTGGTTCGCGAGCGTGGTCGCCGCGGACGCGGTGCCGGTGCCCAGGAACGCGCCGCCGGTGAAGAGGGCGGCGAGAGCGGTGACGGTGAGTGCTCGACGGGTTCGCTTCCAGGTGGGGATGTTCCGCACGAGCACTATCCTCCGGGGTCCGCGGGCATGGTTCGTCGCGTCAGGAACAACGAACGGACTCCGGTAAAGATACTGGCGCTGTGACAACAGTGCGGCGAAGCCGCTCGACTGAGGGTGGTGGCGGGGCGGGGCGGGCTAACCTGCAGCGGCCATTCGGCGGAGCACCCAGGTGCGGACCAGGCCCGCGCTGACTCCGGAGAGTGCCAAAACTGCCACCAGAACTGGCCAGTCCAACCCGTTCGTGTGGTTACCGCCGGTGCCCGGCAATGCTTCGGCGTTACCGGCGTTCTGGATCGTGCGGTCGCCGCCTGCCGAACCGTCCGGGTTCGAAATGCCGTATTGCGGCGCGTAGCCCGGGATCTGGCTGCCGTAGCGCAGCGAGGGCGACGGGCTGAACAACCCGGCCATCGCCATCGGGATGCCGCTGTAATCGCGCATCGGCGCGTATCCGGTGTTGTAGCCGTACGACAAATTGCTGAAGTTCGGCAGGAAGGCCGAGAACGGCGCGGCCCCGCCGCCCGCGCCGCCGTAATCGCCGAGCACCGGGCTGGTCGAGCCCGGCATCTGAGACTGCTGGCCCGGCGAGCCGCCCTGCTGCGGGCTGCCGTTGTTTCCGCCGGACGGCGGCTGCTGCGGGTTCGGACCCGGGTTCTGCTTGCCCGGCTGGCTGCCGGTGAAGCCCTGGCCGACGGCGGCGACGCCCTGCTGCACCGCGTTGGTTCCGCCCGCGACCGCGCCGTTGACCGCGCTCGCGACGGGCGCGCCGACCACCGGGACCGGAGAGACGACGGTGTTGACCACGTTCACCGTGACCTTGCAGACCGTGCCGAGCACCGTGTTGATGGTGCCGGTGAGCACGCCCGAGACCTGGCCGACGATGCCGAGATCAATGGGGAGGCCGAGCAGCGGCGTGGTCGCCTGGACGTGGTCGCCCGGTTTGGCGGTGATGGTGGAGCCGCAGGTCGCGGTCAGCGTGTCCGCCGACGCGGTGCCTGGTGCGGCGAGCGCGGCCGAGCCGGCCAGGACGAAAGCGGCGGCGCCCACCGCGGTGGCCCTCCGTGCCCGGTGCTGCTGCATGGCCGTCGACCCTTTCGCCGAGTCCCGCTGTACCTGCCTTGCTGAGGACAACGACGGTAACGAAGACGAGTAACGCCCGCCTCCCCTCCGAGGTCAGGCATTCGGGTGGAAGCGGGCGCTACTCAGGGTGAGAGTTCAGGCGGGCTTGCGGCGCAGCCACGCGCGCACCAGCGCGGCGGCCACCATCGCGAGCGCGAGCACGGCGATCAGCAGCGGCAGCCGGGCGGGCGGGTTGGCCGCGGGCAGCGCCTCGGCGGTGCCGGACTTCTTCGCGTCGACCGTCGGCACCTGGTCCTGCGGCAGCTGGCCGGGCACGACCTGGGTGACGATCGGGGCCTGCACGAAACTCGCCGGGAGCATCGCGGCGCCGGTGAAGATGCCGGACACCGAATCGAGCCCGGACAGTCCGCCGCCAGAGGTCACCGGGCCGAGCGTGTCGCCGCCGGGGACGGGCTGGCCCGGGCCGCCGGGGCCGGGAGCCGGGGACGGCGGGTTGGGCGTGGGGTTCGGTGGCTTGGGTGTCGGCGGCGGTGTGGGAAGCGGGGTTCCCGGCAGTCCGCCGACCAGTCCCTGGGTCGCGTTGCCGACGCCATTCGCCGCGGCCTGCACCATCGGGCAGGTGTCCTTCGCGGCCGTTTCGCCGACCACCGGGACCTCGCCGACGCCCAGCGTGCGGACGGTGTCGCCGACCGGGAGCGTGAGCAACGTGTTGTTGCCGTCGGCCTGCTTCGCCTTCGAATCGAGACCAACAGTCACCCGGTTCGGCGCGTTGAGCGGAGCGCCCGCGTCGAGGGCGAGGCCGGTGCCGTTCTTGCCGTTCTGCAGCGTGGATTCGCAGTCGCCGCTCACCGTCGGGTTCGGGTCCGCGGACGCGGTGGCGGGAAACGTCAGAACCGCGGACAGCAGCGGCGCCGCGAGCGCGACCCCGAGTGCGGTCATCCGTCCAGCGCGCTTCCGCATGCCTTCCTCCCCCGACTTGCTCACTCCGAATGGATCACGGAACGCGCTCACGGTACTCCACGAGCGTCACCAACTCGGGCGGAAGGGGCAGATTCGCCCGGTAGTAGCGTCAGGGCATGCAGATTGGCGCCCATGTCCGCGACGACGATCCGCTGGCCGCCGTCGCCGAGCGAGAAGCCGACGTCGTCCAGTTCTTCCTCTCCGACCCGCAGGGGTGGAAGGCACCGAAACCGCATCCGCACGGCGAGGAGATCAAGGCCTCCCCGGTCGAGGTGTTCATCCACGCGCCGTACCTGATCAACGTCGCGTCCAAGAACAACCGGATCCGCATCCCGTCCCGCAAGAACGTCACCCAGCACGCCGACGGGGCCGCCGCGATCGGCGCGAAGGGCCTGATCGTGCACGGCGGGCACGTCGGCGCGGGCGACGACGTCGAGGAGGGCTTGGTCAACTGGCGCAAGCTTTTCGAGCGCGAGGCGGAAAAGGGCGGCTTCGCGGTGCCGATCCTGATCGAGAACACCGCGGGCGGCGACAACGCGATGACCCGCGAACTCGACGTGATCGCCCGGCTGTGGGACAAGGTCGGCGAGTTCGGCGCGGGCTTCTGCCTCGACACCTGCCACGCCTACGCGGCGGGCTGGGATCTCGCGACCGCGGTGGAGAAGGTCAAGGCCATCACCGGCCGGATCGACCTGGTGCACTGCAACAACTCGCGCGACGAGCACGGTTCCAACCGCGACCGGCACGCGTCGGTGGTCGACGGCGACGGCACGATCGAACCGGAACTGCTCGCCGAGGTCGTGCGCCAGGCGGGTGCGCCGGTGGTCGTCGAGACGCCGGGCGAAGGCCAGGCCGCCGACATCGCCTACCTGCGCAAACAGCTCGCTTGAGGTCCGGGAAGGACTCCTTGGGGGAATCAGGTTCCCGGAAGGAGTCCTTCCCGGATCACGAGACGGGCTGCTGAGCGTCAGTGCGGGAACGGCGGAAGGCGGCGAAGGTGACCTTGTCGCGGGCCCGCTCCAGCACGCCGCCCGCCGGATCGTCGTCGCCGGAAAGCCGGACCAGGTCGGTGCGCGGCCGGTAGATCTCGCGGAGCACCAGCACGCACAGCCCGATCACCGCGAGGTCGCGGATGACCACCCCGCCGAGGAACCAGCCCGCCGGCAGGCCTTTGTGGTCGACGCCGAGGTAATAGAACATCCGCGGCGCCCACACCGCCGCGTCGATGACCATCCAGCCCAGCAGCAGCCGCCAGCGCGGGATCGCCAGCACCGCCAGCGGGACGAGCCACAGCGAGTATTGCGGGCTCCACACCTTGTTCGTCAGCAGGAATGCCGCCACGACAAGGAAAGCCAGCTGCCCGAACCGCGGCCGCCGCGGCGCGGTGAGTGCGACGTACGCGATTCCCGCGCAGCAGGCCAGGAACAGCACCGCCACGACGATGTTCAGCACGGTCGGCGTCTGTCCTTTTTGGAGCACGCCGTCGAAGCCCGCCCAGCCGGTGGCGTAGGAGACCACGTTGTAGAGCGAATCCGGGTCCATCGGGCGCAACGTGTTGAGCCGGAAGAACTCCCACCAGCCGCGCGGCGCGGCCACGATGAACGGGACGTTCACCACCAGCCAGGCCAGCACGGTGAACGCCGCGGTCCGGCTCCACGCGCGCAGTTTCCCGGCGCGCAGGCACAACAGGAACAGCACGCCGAGCAGCAGCAGCGGATACAGTTTGGTGGCGACGCCGAGTCCGAACAGGACTCCGGCGACCTCGGGGCGTTTTCGCGACCACGCCAGGATCCCGGCGGCGGTGGCCGCGGTGGCGAGCGCGTCGAAGTTCGTAAAGGTATGGACCAGTACCAGCGGCGAGATCGCGACGAGCACCGCGTCCCACGGCCTGCGTTTCGTGGTCCGCCCGGTCGCCCACACGGTGACGAGCCAGGCGAGCGCGAGCCAGAAGGCGGAGATGTTGAAGTAGATCGCCACCGGCAGCGCGCCGGGCAGCCAGCCCGCGTTCGCGACCGAGGTCCAGCCCGCCGCGAGTTTCGCGTTGATCCACTGGAACAGGCCGGTGACCACCGGGTACTCCATGTACCGGGTCTGGTTCTCCGCAGTCTGCGAATCCTCCTGCCACGACGTGACGTAAGGGAAGGTCTTCGCGTCGTCGAGCTTTTCCGAGCTGTAGAGCGGGACGATGTCGGAGTAGCACATCGCGACGAACGGACGGCCGGAGCGCCAGTCGAGCTGGTGTACGCCGTTGGAGTCGCTGTACTGCTGAATGCACGACGCCTTGCCGAACCAGCACACCACGAGCGCGAGCACGGCCATGGCGAGCCCGACGCGCTGCGGCGACCAGAACCACTGCCTGCCGACCGCCGCGTGCGTGCCGATCGGACCTCCGACGGGTCTCGTCGCCGCGGCCACCAGCGGGTCGTGCCGGCTGGGGGCGATCCGCTCCGCCGGGGTGAGCGTGCGGGGAGCCGAATCCGGCTCTTCGGCGGCGGCGGGCTGGGAGACGCGGGACACGTCGGGATGCTATCGGTCCGCGGGTGGGGTGCCGGTCATTTCGGATCCTTGTAAAACCCGGCAAGCACCTCGAAAGCGGCGCCGAGGGCCACCGCCTCCTCGTCGAGGTCGCTCAATTCGACGTCGATGCGCTGCCAGTACGGCACCGGCAGCAGGTCGCGCAGCTGCTGCGAAACCGTTTCGCGGTAGACCTCGGGCGCGCCGCGGACGGTCCGTCCGAACAGGACGATTCGTTCGAGATCGAGCACCTGCACCAGGTCGGCGAGCCCGATGCCGAGCAGCCGGGCGGCGTCGTGCGGGGTGCCGGCGGCGCGGTGCATGACCTCGACGCAGCCGCGGCGTCCGCAGGCGCAGCGCGGTCCGGCGTAGGCGATGGTGGTGTGGCCGAACTCACCCGCGTTGGTGCGCGGGCCTCGGTAGACGCGTCCGTCGATCAGCAGGCCGACCCCGATTCCGGTGCCGACGAGCACCACCGCGGTCGCGGCCGAGGTTTCCTCCGGCCAAGCGTGCGCGAACGCGGCGGAGTTGGTGTTTTTGTCCAGCGTGACCAGCAGACCGGTGCGTTCGGCGAGCAGATCGCGCAGCGGGACGTCGTGCCAGCCGGGCATGTTCGTGGCGTCGCGGACGCGGCCCGCGTGGTGGTCGAGCGGACCTACCGCCCCCACGCCGAGGCCGAGCACGCGCGCCGGATCGACGTCGGCGAGCAGTTTGCGCACGCCGTCGGCGATCGCGGTCACCGCGGCTTCCGGGCCGAAGCCGATCGGCAGCGGGCCCTCCACGATCTCCTCGACCTCGCCGGTCAGTCCGGTGCGCAGCACGAGAAAGCCGTCGCGGTCGAGCTGCGCGCCGAGTGCGCAACGGGCTTCCGCGCGCAGCCGCAGCATCGTGCGCGGTTTGCCGACCCCGGCCGCGGGTGCGCGTTCGACGTCCAGCAGCCCTTCCGGAAGCAGGTCGGACACGATTTTCGACACGGCCTGCTGGGTCAGCCCGGACCGCTGCGCGAGCTCGACCCGGCTCAGCCCGCCCGCGCGCAGGATGTGCCCGAGCAGCAGCGCGCGGTTGTGGCGTCGCAGCCCGCGCAGGTTGACGCCGGTTTCCGCCATCGGCCGATCATCTCGGACGGGTGGCCTATTACGCAACAGTGTTGTTTAATGGGAGTCATGGCTGATGACGCGCGGGTCGGCATCCTCGGGTACGGGATCGGCGGCCGGATCTTCCACGCGCCGCTGGTCGCGGCGACCCCCGGCCTGGTCCCGGCCGTGCTCGTGACCGCGAACCCGGACCGTGCCGCGCAGGCGCGCGCCGAGCATCCCGGCGCCGAGGTGGTCCCGGACGCGGACGCGCTTTTCGCCCGCGCGGGTGACCTCGACCTGATCGTGGTGACCACCCCGAACCGCACGCACGTGCCGCTCGCCCTCCGCGCGATCGAGGCCGGGCTGCCGGTGGTCGTGGACAAGCCGTTCGCGCCGACCTCGGCCGAAGCGCAGCAGGTTGTAGACGCGGCGAAAGCCAAGGGCGTCGGCCTCACGGTTTTCCAGAACCGCCGCTGGGATTCGGATTTCCGGACCGTCGGCAAGGTGCTCGAATCCGGTCGCCTCGGCACCGTCTTCCGCTTCGAATCCCGCTACGACCGCTGGGTGCCGAAGATCAAGGACAACTGGCGCGAATTCGGCGACCCGGCCGAGGCGGGCGGTCTGCTCTACGACCTCGGCGCGCACATCGTCGACCAGGCGCTGCGACTGTTCGGCCCGGTTCGCGAGGTGTACGCGGAGGTCGACCGCCGCCGCCCCGGCGTGCAGGTGGACGACGACGTGTTCGTGGCCCTGCACCACGTGAACGGCGTGCGATCGCACCTGTGGTCGTCCGCGCTCGCCGGCACCCGCAACCCGCGCTTCCGCGTGCTCGGCGACCAGGCGACGTTCACGAAGTACGGCCTCGACGTCCAGGAACCGCAGATCAAGGCCGGTCTCCGCCCCGGCGACGACGGCTGGGGCGTAGAGCCGGAAAGCGACGCCGGCCTGCTGGGGGTGAACGACGACACCGAAGCGGTGCCGACCGAAACCGGTTGCTACGAAGCGTTTTACGCCCAGGTCCGGGACGCGCTGCGCGGCGAGGCGGATTTCCCGGTGGACCCCGCGAGCGCGGTCGAGGCGTTGCGCGTGATCGAAGCCGCGCACCGCTCGGGTGCCGAAGGCCGCGTGATCACGCTCGGCGGCTGAGACCGCCCTCTGAACGGCCGTGGCCGCGACGGCCTCCCCCCACCGTCGCGGCCACGGCCTTTTTCCGTCACTCCTGCGGCGGATCCTCGCCGGTCGACGGACCGCCGCTAGGCGGGTTGTGCGTCGACGGCTTGCCCGACGGCCAGTGCGGGAACCCGCTCGGCCAATGCGGCTGAGTGGGCCCGCCGGTGATCGGTCCGCCGTGCTCGTTCCCGTTGCCGGGATCCTCCGGTTGGTTGCCGGTGGTCTGCTGCGGCGGTTGCTCGTCGCCCGCGTTCTGGTCCCCCTGCGGCGGCGGGGCCTGCGCGCCGATCAGCTGCACCTGGTCGAACTTCTCGGCGGGCTTGCCCTTCAGGTACCCGTCGAGGAACTTCTGCCACAGCGGACCCGCGATCGTCGAACCGTAGATCGGCGACGTGCCCGAACCGTGCAGTGCCTGGTCGCCGTCCGCGCCGACCCACGCGGCGACCGAGACCGACGGCGTGTAGCCGACCATCCAGGTCTGTGCGTTCGCGTTCGCCGCCCACGCCGGTTCGCCCGCTCGCTTCGTGTGCTGCTGGGTACCGGTCTTGCCCGCGCATTCGTGGCCGGACGGGCACTTCAGGTGCGAGAAGTCGATCACCGGACCCAGCGCCATGGTCACGTTGCCCGCGATCTGCTTGGCCTTGTCCGCGCTGCTGTCGAACGCCGGCTTGCCCGCACTCGGCTGTGCCTCGTAGGCGACTTCCTTCTGCGAGTTGGTCACCTTGAGCACGAAGTGCCGATCGCGCTGGATGCCATTGGCGGCGAAGGTCGCGTACGCGCTGGCCATGTCCGCGGGCGTGATCTGGGTGTTCCCGCCGCCGAGCGCGATGTTCGCGTCCGCGGTGGAGATCAGCGACTGGCCGCCGTTGTCCTTGGTCTTGACGCCCGCTTCCTGGGCGGCCTGCCCGACCGGTCCTGGATGCGTCTCGTTCAGCACCATGTCGTAGAACACCGTGTTCGCCGACCGCTTCATCGCCTCGGCGACCGTGCACTGCCCGGAACAGCTGGAGCTGGGACCCGCGTTGCGCACGACGCGGCCGTCGAAGACCCGGTTGTTGCTGCCGTCGAACGTCGAGTTGATGCCCTTGCCCATCTTGAGGAACGCGGTGAGGTCGAACGCCTTCATCGACGAACCGGGGTTCTGCGGCGTGTTCGCCCAGTCGCGAGCGCCCTGCTTCTTCCCGTTCACGTCGATGGTCGCCGGTCCGCCGTAGTACGCCAGCACCCCGCCGGTCTTCGGATCGACCGCCACCAGCGAATCGAGCAGCCGGTCGTCGGACTGGTCCTTCAGCGCGTCGGTCGCGGCCTGGGTCGCGACCTCCTGGGCGTGCTTGTCGATGGTGGTCTGGATCGTGTAGCCGCCCGCGTAGTACTTGTCGTCGTCGATGCCGTGCTGCTGGAGCTCGGCCTTCACCTGGGTGACGACGAACTTGTAGGGCGCGTTCGCGTCGTCCTTCGATTCCTCCAGCGGGATCACGGCCGGGAACTGCGCCGCTTGCCGCTGCTGCGCGGTGATGTACTTGTTCTCGAGCATCCGGTCGAGCGCGGTGTTCCAGCGGCCTTGGGCCACCTTCGGGTTCTCCGAACGACCCGGCTGCTGGATCAGCCCGGCCAGCAGCGCCGCCTCGGAGTAGTCCAGCTTCGAAACGTCCTTGTGGAAGAAGGCCTGCGACGCCGCGCCGATGCCGTACGCCCCGCGCCCGAAGTAAATGATGTTCAGGTACGCGGTGATGATGTCCTGTTTCTCGTACGTCTGGTTCATCTTGAAGGACTTCGCCAGCTCGGTCCATTTACGGGTGAGCGTCGGGGCGTCGTTGTCGGTGGCCTTCTTGATGTACTGCTGCGAGATCGTGGACCCGCCGCCCGCCTTGCCGGTGAGCTGGTTGAACGCGGCGCGGAGCAGGCCGGTGACGTCGAAGCCGGAGTTGGTCTCGAACGTCGAGTCCTCGGTCGCGATCACCGCGTGCTTCACCACGTCCGGGATCTGCGCCGGGGTGAGGATCTGCCGGTTGCCGCCGGGGGGCACGTCCTTGCCCATCGGGCTGCCGTCGGCGTAGAGGTAGGTGACGGCCTGGTTCTGGCCCTGCGCGATGCTCTGCGGCGAGGGCACGTCGACCATGAAATAGGTGATCACGAAAGCGATCGCCGGGATCACGACGAAGATGCCGACGAACGCGTACGCACAGCGCCGGATGATCTTCCAGCGTCTCTTTTTGCGCTGTGCGGGCGTGCGGCCCTTCTTGTCCAGGTCTTCCGGCGGGTACCCGTCGTCCGGATCGAGCGGACCTTCGTCGCGGTACTCCGCGTCCCGGTAGCCGGCGTCGCGATAGCCCGGGTCGCGGTAGTCGTCCTCGATCATCCGGTGGGTCATCAGCTCCGGCTCGCGCTGCGGCGGCGGAACCGGGCGACGGCCGGGAGGCGGCGGACGGCGGCCGGGCGGCGGAGAACCCGCGGGACCGGTCGGACCAGCGGCGGGACGCTGCGGGCCGCGGGCCCACGGCGGCGGACCGGGCTGGGACGGAGGTGGTTGACGCCGCGGGTCGGGATCCCGGTCGGGCCAGGAGCGGCTGCGGTCGTCGTTCACTGCGGATCCTCTTCTCGGACACGGGCAGCCTGCGGACGCAGAAGGCCCTCTGATGACCAGACGCGGCAACCCCGGTCGAGGTTCACTCTCCTGGCCGATCCCCTTCGCGGGGGAGGAGACCGTCGGTGAACCTACCGCACCCCCAGCCGGGCGGTACCGGCAAAAAGAGGCTCCTCTCCGTGGTGGAGAGGAGCCTCTTTTACTAATCCGACCAAAAGTAGGCCGACCCCGCAGCGGCACGTAACCGTTGCAGCGAAGTCATTCGGCCGTGGCTGTGGTCGGATTAGTAACGATCGGCACAGTCGTGGTCGGGCGCGGGTCAGCCGGTGCGCCGGGGCGGTTCGCCGTTCACCACGGGCCCGCCTCCGCTGCCGGGGTTGCCGCCTTCGGTGCCGCCGCCGAAGATGCCGCTCGGCCGGGTCGGGCTGGTCGCCGTCGAGGACGACGGATGCGACGAACTGGTCGGCGGTGCCGACGAGGACGTCGTCGACGGCGGCGGAGCCTGCTCGCTGGACGTTTCGCGCGGCGGCGGGGCCGCCTTGCTCGACGTGACGACCTCGTCCGCGTCCTTGCCGATCGGCTGCACCTTGTCGAACTTCTCGCCCGGCTTGTCCTGCAGGTAGTTCGTCATGAAGTCCTGCCAGGTCGGACCCGCGATGGTCTTGCCGTAGATCGGCTTGCCGTTCTTGTCGTGCAGCGGCTTGTTGCCGTCACCGCCGATCCAGACCGCGGTCGACACCGAGGGCGTGTAGCCGACCATCCAGGTCTGGGCGTTGCGGTCCTTGTACGAACTCGGGTCGTTGTCTCGCGGGTCGTACTGCTGGGTACCGGTCTTGCCCGCGCATTCGTGGCCGCTCGGGCACTTCAGGTGCGACTCGGCGATGACCGGACCGAGCGCCTCGGTCACGTTGCCCGCGATCTGCTTGCTCTTGTCCGCGTTGTCGTCGAACGCGGGTTTGCCCTGTCCGTTGGTGTCGTCGAAGACGACCTCGTCCTGGGAGTTGGTGAGCTTCGCGACGAAGTGCTGGTCACGGCGCAGGCCGCCGGAGGCGAACGACGAATAGCCGGCGGCCATGTCCTCCGGGGTGACCGAGGTGGCGCCACCGCCGAGGGCGATGTTGGCGTCGCTCGTGCCGAGCTTGGCCTTGCCCTTCGGGGCGGGAATCACGCCCGCCTCCTTCGCGGCTTCCGCGACCCTGGCTGGTTTCGTCCAGTTCAGCACCATGTCGTAGAACACGGTGTTCGCCGAGACCTCCATGGCCTTCTTGACCGTGCACTGCGGACCACAGCTGGCGCTTTCGCCCGCGTTGCGGACCACGCGGCCGCCGAGCTCCCGGTTGTTGGTGCCGTCGAACACCTCGCCGAGCCCCTTGCCCATCTTGAGCCAGGCGGTGAGGTCGTAGGCCTTCATCGACGAACCGGGGTTCTGCGGGGTGTTCGCCCAGTCCGTGGCGAGCACGTCCTTGCCCGCGTCGTTCTTCACCGTGGTCGGCCCGCCGTAATAGGCGAGCACGCCCCCGGTTCTCGGGTCGACGGCGACCAGCGCTCCCCGGAGGTTCTCGTCGGTCTGGCCCTCCATGTTGTCCTGGACGGACTGCGCCGCGATCTTCTGCGCGTTCGGGTCGATCGTCGTGTAGATCTTCGCGCCGGTGGAGTACAGCTTGTCCTCGTCGTAGCCCTTGTCTTTCAGCTCGTCGAGGATGCGCTGCCGGATGAAGTAGTCCAGGGTGCCCGCGTTCTCCTTTTTCTGCGAATCGCGCGGGATCATCGTGGGAAGCTGCGCGGCCTTGCGGTCGGCGGGCGAGAGCCAGTGGTTGGCCACCATCTGGTCCATCACGTAGCTCCACCGCTTCTGGACGTACGCGGTGTCGCGGTCGCGGCTCGGGCCCTGGATCATCCCGGCGAGCAGCGCCGCCTCGGAAGCGTTGAGCTGGCTGACGTCCTTGCCGAAGTACGCCTTCGACGCGGCGGCGATGCCGTTCGAGCCGCGGCCGAAGAAGACGATGTTCAGGTAGCCGGTGATGATGTCCGATTTGGACGTCTCGTTGTTGAGCTTGAACGACTTCGCCAGCTCGGTCCACTTACGCGTCAGCGTCGGGTCGTCGTTCTTGGTCGCCTGCTTGATGTACTGCTGCGAAATGGTCGAGCCGCCGCCGGTGCCGCCGGTCGCCTGGTTGAAGACCGACCGCAGGATCGCCATCACGTTGAAGCCGGAGTTGGTCTCGAAGGTCGCGTCCTCGGCCGCGTACACGGCGTGCTTGACGACCTCGGGCACCTGGTTGGGCTGCAGCAGTTCGCGGTCGCCGCCCTCCGGGACCACTCGGCCCATCACCGATTTGTCGCCGTAATAGAAGGTGATCGGCTGGCTCTGCTTCGCGAGCACTTCCTGCGGCGAGGGCACGTCGACGGTGAAGTAGGTGATCACGAACGCGATCGCGGGCACCACGACGAACAGGCCGAACATCGCGTACAGCACACGCCGGATGATCTTCCACCGGCGTTTGCGGCGCTGCTTCGGCGTGAGGTCGGCCTTGCTCTTCTTGCCGTCCTCCTCGCCTTCCTGGTCGTCTTCGAAGTCCGCGTCGTCCGAGTACTGGGCGAGGCGGGTTTCCTCGTCGTACGGGTCGTAGCCGTCGTCGTACCGGTCGTCGTAGGGGGCGTAACCGTTGTGCGCGGCGTGCGTGATCAGGTCCGGTTCGCGGTCGGTCTCCGGATAGGACGGCGGAGGCGGCGGCGGGACCCGGCGGCCCTGGGGCGGCCGTCCGCCAGGCGGCGGCTGCCGGAAGCCCTGGGTGGCGTTCCCGTTAGGACCGCCGTTCGGTCCGGGACGTCCGCCGGGAGGCTGGCGGCGCGGCGGCGCGCCCTGTCCGTCGAGGATCTGCGACGCGCGGGTGCCCGAGCCGCGGTCCTGCGGGCCGGGACCCTGAGGCGGACGGCCTTGCGGCGCGCGGTTCTGCGGCGGGCGCTGCGGACGGCGCGGCTCGTCGGCGGGCCACTGCGGACCGCCTTCGTCGCCGCTCGGCCATTCGGGACCGGCTTGCGGGGCGCGCGGCGGGCGCGGGCCGCCGGCGGGGGGACGGCGGGGCGGTGCGGGGCGCCGGGGGGCGTCATCGGACGGCCAGGCGGGACCGGGGTCCTCCTGCGGTCGCCGGGCACGGCGAGGTGCATCTGGCTCCTGGCTCGGCCAGGAGCGGTTGCGGTCGTCGTTCACGAATGGGCCTCCGAAGGCAGCACTGTCTGCACTGGCGCCGCCCCGCGTTCTGCAGCGGTTGTGGTACTCGTCACTGCCCGGCAGTCCTTCGCGGCCGGGTCGGCTGGGGCTCTCCCGTGCCGAGGACATAGGACAGGACCAGATGGTTCCAATGGCACGTCCGGCACACCTCTACGTCATAGACGGTGAATTCCCCGAAAACCCCTGACATCCGGGTCAGTTCGGCGGGGGTGCGTGCCGATCCCGAGACGTGCTTCAGCTCGTCGCCGTACACCCAGGAGACGAGGTGCAGCGGAGCCCGGCGGCACATCGGACAGGCCCGGTCCTCAGGTCTGCCGTGGAATTTGGCCGCGCGGAGCAGGTACGGGCTCGCGTCGCAGACCTCGTGGTCTCCGACGCGTCCGGAGCGGACGCCGGCCAGCAGCGCACGGCGCTGCAAGGCGTAATCCACAACCTGCCGCTGGTTTCGCACGAGGACAGAGTACGGGCTCTTTCTGTGTCCGCGGTGCCCCCTGCTTTCCCGCACCCTGGGAGACCGTTCGGACACGCCGAAACTTAGATAACGCTCTGGTCACGGATCGCCGGGAGGGTGCTGGTCGCGGGTTACTTCCGCCACTTCGATGTATCGGCGCGATATACTCGGCGAGTAGGTTGGCTGAGCCGGTCTCGGGTGATCAACGAGGCTGGCCGCGGCGTATTCCCGGAATGGGGTGTGGTGTGCTCGAACTCGCGATCCTCGGATTGCTGCACGAGGCGCCCATGCACGGGTACGTGCTGCGCAAACGTTTGCACGAGACGCTCGGGATGTTCCGGACGTTCTCGTACGGCTCGCTGTATCCGACCTTGCGCCGGCTGCTGCGGGCCGGTTACCTCGTCGAGGAGTTCGACGAGGCGGACGACCGGGCGTGGTCCCGGCGCGGCCGCCGCGTCTACAAGCTCACCGCCGAGGGCAAGGAACGCTTCGCCGAACTGCTCGGCGACGCGGGACCGCAGACGTGGGACGACGAGGGATTCGGCGTCCACCTGGCGTTCTTCTCACGGACACCGGCCGACGTCAGGATGCGCATCCTGGAAGGCCGCCGCCGCCGCGTCGAGGAACGGCGCGAAGGCTTGCGGGACGCGCTGGCCAGGGCCGAGGAGAAGATCGACCGCTACACCCGCGAGCTGCACCGGCTGGGGCTGGAGTCGAGCGAGCGGGAGGTGCGCTGGCTCAACGAGCTGATCGCGCACGAACAAGCCGAGCAGCGCGGCCCGGAGCAGCCGGGACCGAGTTGAGCGGCGGGCCGCAACGGGGCGGCAGACCTGCAGATGCAAGTGAATGAGATTGAAGGAGAAACCGGCATGGGCGAGAACCGCCGCGTTCGGGTGGCCATCGTGGGCGTCGGCAACTGCGCCTCGTCGCTGGTCCAGGGCGTCCAGTACTACCGCGACGCGGATCCCGGTACGCGCGTCCCCGGTTTGATGCACGTCCAGTTCGGCGACTACCACGTGCGCGACATCGAGTTCGTCGCCGCGTTCGACGTCGACGCGAAGAAGGTCGGCCGGGACCTCTCGGAGGCGATTTCCGCCAGCGAGAACAACACGATCAAGATCGCCGACGTGCCGCCGCTCGGCGTCACCGTCCAGCGCGGGCACACCTACGACGGCCTCGGCCGCTTTTACCGCGAGACCATCGAGGAGTCCGACGAGTCTCCGGTCGACATGGTCGCCGCGCTGCGCGACGCCCGGGTCGACGTGCTCGTCTCCTACCTTCCCGTCGGGTCCGAAGAGGCCGACAAGTTCTACGCGCAGGCCGCGATCGACGCGAACGTCGCGTTCGTCAACGCGCTGCCGGTGTTCATCGCCTCCGACCCGGAGTGGGCGAAGAAGTTCACCGACGCGGGCGTCCCGATCGTCGGTGACGACATCAAGTCCCAGGTCGGCGCCACCATCACGCACCGCGTGCTGGCGAAGCTGTTCGAGGACCGCGGCGTGCAGCTCGACCGCACGATGCAGCTCAACGTGGGCGGGAACATGGACTTCCTGAACATGAAGGAGCTGGAGCGGCTCGAGTCGAAGAAGATCTCGAAGACCCAGTCGGTCACGTCGCAGGTGGACCGCGAGCTCGGCAAGGGCAATGTCCACATCGGACCGTCGGACTACGTGCAGTGGCTCGACGACCGCAAGTGGGCCTACGTCCGGCTCGAGGGCCGCGCGTTCGGCGACGTGCCGCTGAACCTGGAGTACAAGCTCGAGGTGTGGGACTCCCCCAACTCGGCGGGCATCATCATCGACGCGGTGCGCGCGGCGAAGATCGCCAAGGACCGCGGCATCGGCGGCCCGATCCTGTCCGCGTCGTCCTACTTCATGAAGTCGCCGCCGGAGCAGTACGACGACTCGACCGCGCGCGATTCGGTCGACGCCTTCATTCGCGGCGAAGTGGAGCGCTGAGCCCAGCCTGACCGTCCGTGAAGGGCCCCTTGCCGGGATCTCCGCGAGGGGCCCTTCGCGGTGTCAGGGCAGGTCGGCGGTGACCAGTTCGGTTTTGGTCATGGCGTCGCCGAGCGGGTCGGACAGGTGCTTGCCGTAGCTGGCGGCGAGGTCGCCCGCGCGGTCGATCCTCGTCTGCCAGCCCTGCCGGCCCAGCCATTCGACCGGATCCCGGCGCGGTTCGGTCGAGAGCACGTCGTTCACGTCGAGGCCGAGCCGTGCTCCGGCGTCCGACGACCGGATGGTGTCGAGGATGTCGGTGCTGCCGAGGTCCGGGATGTGCTCGATTGCGATCCGGCTGCCGGGCACGCTCCGGGCGTGCACGAGGTCGAACAGCAGTTCCTCTGCCGACGCGGGCAGATACGGCAGCAGCCCCTCGGCGATCCACACCGACGGGCGGGTGCGGTCGAATCCGGCGTTTTCCAGTGCGGCGGGCCAGTCCTCGCGCAGGTCGGCTCCGATCGCGTGGCGGCGGCAGCGCGGGGCCGCGCCGAGACCGTCCAGGACGTCCTGTTTGAACGCGAGCACCCGTGGCTGATCTACTTCGTAGACGTCGCGGCCGGACAGGTCGAGCCGGTAGGCGCGGGCGTCGAGCCCGGCGGCGAGGATCACCACCTGCGGCGCGTCCGTGCCGGTGATCACCTCGTCGAAGAACCGGGACCGCACCGCGAGGTAGTCGGACATCGCCATCCACAGCGGGTCTTCGAGCGGTTCCGTCGGCATCGGCCGCGGCGGATTCGCGGCGCGGACGAATTCCGCCGCGTACGGGTCTTCGATCAGCGGATCCGGGGACACGGTCGCTATCGCCCGGCCCGCGGCCACCCCGAGCGCGGTCAGTCCGACGCTGCTGACGATGTCCCAATCCTGTTCCGGTGCAGCCATTTCCACCCCTTGTGCCGATCTTGTTGGCAGGCGTTCAGGATGGCACTGTGCTACCGGCCGGATACCGGCAGCGACCGTTTTGGGGCTATTTGCCGCTGTGGGCTGCGTCACTCAAGGATCGCGGCAAGGCGGCGAGGTTCGGCAGCACCGTGGCATCCCGCAGTACGGCCGGGTCCGGCGGGAAGTGCGGGTTCGGTACGGCGAACACCGTCATGTCCGCCGCGAAGGCCGCGCGCAGGCCGTTGGTCGAGTCTTCCACGGCGGCGCAGCGGGAGGCTTCGACATTGAGCAGCGTCGCCGCGCGCAAGTAGACGTCCGGTGCCGGCTTGCCCGCAGCCACTTCCTCGCTTGACACCGCGACCGGGACCAGTGACGTCAGGTCGCACGCGGTCAGGAACGAGTGGATCAGCACCGGCGGCGACGAGCTGGCGATCGCGACCGGCCAGTGCCGGGAGATCTCGCGGACGACCTGGTCGGCTCCGTCGATCACCGGCGGACGGTCGGCGTAGCGGGCGGCCATCTCGTCGATCACCGTGCGCGCGATCTCGTCCGGGGTGAGCCGCGCGCCCAGGGTTTCCACCAGGTAGTTCGCCCATTCCGGCGTGCTCATCCCCTGCTGGGCGCGGGTCGCCTCGGGCCGCCAGGTCCCGCCGTGCTCGGCGACTACGGCGCGGCGCACCTCGTCCCACGTCGTCTCGGAGTCCACCAGTACGCCGTCGAGGTCGAAGATCACCGCATCCACCGGTCCAGCCTAGGGGTCCTGGACTGGACCACCTTGTGAGCCGAATTACTTCGCCACCCTAACTAATTTTTGTTAGCCTAGCTAAGTGACTTCCTCGAAGGGCGACCTGGCGCACCGGCTGCGGCCGGTGGTGTTCCGGCTGTACTACCTGGTGCGCCGCGAATCCGCGCAGCTGCTGACCCTGACCCAGGGTTCGGTGCTGTCGGAGCTGGTCGGCCGGGGTCCGAGCCGGATGAGCAGGCTCTCGCGCCTCGAACGCGTGCGGATGCCGTCGATGACCGACGTCGTGCGCAGGCTCGAACGGCTCGGCATGGTGACCCGCCGTCCCGATCCCGACGACGGGCGCGCCGTGCTCGTGGAGGCCACGCCGGAAGGCGAGCGGTTCTACGCCGAGATGATCGCGGGCCGGGAGGCGGAGCTGCGGGCGCGGCTCGACCGTCTCGACCCGGATGAGCGCGCCGCCATCGACGCCGCGCTCCCCGCGCTCACCAAGCTGATCGCCGACTTCCACCGTGACGACCCCGCCGCGGAACTCGCCGTACTGTCTGAAGGAGGAACTGATCCGCGATGAGCGCTGAGCACCACTCGAGCCTGCTGGACGCGGTCAAGGGCCAGCCCAAACAGGTGTGGATCACCGCGTTCGCCGCGGTCATCGCGTTCATGGGCATCGGCCTCGTCGACCCGATCCTGCTGTCCATCGCCAAGGGCCTGAACGCCTCGCCGTCCCAGGTCACGCTGCTGTTCACGTCGTATCTCGGCGTGCAGGTGATCGCGATGCTCTTCACCGGCGCGATGTCCGCCCGGTTCGGGGCGAAGCGGACCGTGCTGGTCGGGCTGACCCTGATCGTCGCCGCGACCGCGCTGTGCGCCGCGGCGGGTTCGATCGAACAGCTCGTCGGCCTGCGCGCGGTGTGGGGGCTGGGCAACGCCTTCTTCATCGCGACTGCGCTGTCGGTGATCGTCGGTGCCGCGACCGGCGGCCAATCCGGCGCGATCCTGCTTTACGAGGCCGCGCTGGGTGTCGGGCTCGCCGTCGGTCCGCTGCTGGGCGCGCTGCTGGGCACGATCTCGTGGCGCGGTCCGTTCCTCGGCACCGCGGTGCTGATGATCGCCGCGCTCGTGCTGTGCTCGATCTTCCTGAAGAGCGACTCGGCCGAAAAGCGGGAACCGATCAAGCTGCTCGACCCGCTCCGCGCGCTCAAGCACCCTGGCCTGCTGCGCACGTCGATCGCCTCCGCGCTCTACACCGCCGCGTTCTTCGCGGTGCTCGCCTGGTCCCCGTTCGTGCTCGGCTGGAACGCCATCGCGGTCGGCCTGATCTTCTGCGGCTGGGGCCTGTGCGTGGCGATCGCCGGCGTGGTGCTCGCGCCGAAGATGGCCGCCCGTTTCGGCGAACGGCACGCGGCCGCGCTGGCGGTGACCGGCTACACCGTGCTGATGCTGGTGCTGGCCATCCCGAGCAAGCCGGTGGTGGTCGTCGGGATCATCGTGTCCGGTCTGGTTTCCGGGCTGCTGAACACGCTGTTCACCGGGACCGCGATGTCGATCAGCGACGCGCCGCGGCCGGTCGCGAGCGCCGGGTACAACTTCTGCCGCTGGTTCGGCGGCGCGGTCGCGGCCACGCTCGTCGGCCACATCGCCGAGTGGATGGGCTGGGAGCAGGGCCCGTTCCTGATCGCCGCCGTGCTCTGCGTGATCGCCGCCGTCCTGCTGTCGCAGCGGGAGAAGAAGGCCGACCCGCACACCGTGCCGAAGGAGGCCGCGCTCGTCGGCGACGAGGAGTTCTGAGCCTTTCCAGCACGCTCGGCGATCGCCCCCGGACTGTCTGTTCGGGGGCGATCGTCGTCTTTCGCCGAATACATCCGCCGTTAACCTTTTGGTCCGTTTCAGGGGGTTTTCGCCGCATACGGTCGCCGGGTTCCCACCGAGAAGCGACCCTGGAGGCCCCGTGTCCCTGGAGCCCGGACGACTGCTGCCCTTGTTCACCGCGCATTCCGGCGGCCGGTCACCGATCACCTGCGAATACCGCTGCGGCAACGCGTGCGCGCACGAGGCCCCGAATCCGACTGGCAACGAGTACTTCGGCGACATCGCCAAGGGAGTCTCGCGGCGCGGCGTGTTCAAGGCCGGTGCGGTGATGGCTGCGGCCGCGGGCGGGTTCGCCGCGCTGTCCGGCACCGCCGCGGCAGCCACCCCGGCCCAGGCTCCGGCGCCGTTGGCGAAAGGCCGCGCGGTGCCCGGCACCGACTTCACGCCGGTGCCGCCGAACAAACTCGACGCCGTCAGCATCCCCGACGGTTACGCCCAGCATGTGGTGATCCGCTGGGGCGACCCGGTGGTCCCCGGCGCGCCGAAGTTCGACTTCCGCAAGCAGACCGCGGCCGCGCAAGCGAAGCAGTTCGGCTACAACAACGACTTCGTCGGCCTGATCCCGCAGGACCCGCTGGGTCTGCGCAATCTGCTGGTGGTCAACCACGAGTACACCACCGAGGTGCACCTGTTCCCGGCCGACCAGTACGACCCGGCCAATCCCACCGAGGAGCAGGTGAAGATCGCCTGGGCGGCACACGGATTGTCGGTGCTGCAGACGCTGCGCGACCCGATCGGCGGTGCGCTGCGCACCGTTCCGAGCCCGCTGAACCGGCGGATCACGCTCGACACGATCTTCGAGGTGCGCGGTCCGGCGGCCGGGTCGAAGTACCTCAAGACGTCGGCCGACCCGTCCGGAAAGCGCGTGCGCGGCACGCAGAACAACTGCTCCGGCGGCGTGACGCCGTGGGGCACCGTGCTCTCCGGCGAGGAGAACTTCCACCAGTACTTCGCCCACGCGGACAAGGTTTCCGACCCGACCGAGGCCGCGCGGCTCAAACGGTACGCGGTCGGCACCGGCGAGAGCACGCGCAAGTGGGAGCGCTTCGACCAGCGCTGGGACGTGTCGCGGGAGCCCAACGAGCCCAACCGGTTCGGCTGGGTCGTCGAAATCGACCCGAACGACCCGCATTCCACCCCGGTCAAGCACACCGCGCTCGGCCGGTTCAAGCACGAGGCGGCGAACGTCAAGATCACCGCGGACGGCCGGGTCGCGGTGTACTCCGGCGACGACGAGCGGTTCGAGTACATCTACAAGTTCGTCTCGAAGGGCAAGTACAAGAAGGGGCACTCCGCGCTCGCCCGGCGGCACAACTCGGCGCTGCTGGACGACGGAACCCTGTACGTCGCGAAGTTCTCCGGCAACAGCCCGGGCGAGATCGACGGCACCGGCAAGCTGCCCGCCGATGGCGAATTCGATGGCACCGGCGAGTGGATTCCCCTTGCCAGCGGCGACAAGTCCTTTGTGGACGGATTCACCGCGGAGGAGGTCTACGTGTTCACCCGGCAAGCCGCCGATCGCGCCGGGGCGACCAAAATGGACCGTCCGGAGGACATCGAGCCGAACCCGGTCAACGGCCGGATCTACGCCGCGCTCACCAACAACTCCGACCGCGGCGCGGCGGGCAAGGCCGCCCCGGACGAGGCGAACCCGCGCACCCGCAACAAAAACGGGCACATTCTCGAATGGGACGAGGACCGCGGCGACAGTGCCGCGACCCGGTTCTCCTGGCGGCTGCTGCTCGTCTGCGGCGACCCGGCCACGGCCGACACCTACTTCGGCGGTTTCCCGAAGGACCAGGTCAGCCCGATCTCGTGCCCGGACAACGTGGCCTTCGATCCGCACGGCAACCTGTGGATCTCGACCGACGGCAACACCCTCGGCGCGAACGACGGCCTCTTCTCGGTCCCGGTGACCGGACCGGAGCGCGGGCACGTGAAGCAGTTCCTGTCCGTGCCGGTCGGCGCCGAGACGTGCGGTCCGGTCGTCACCGAGAACCTCGTGCTCGTCGCGGTGCAGCACCCCGGCGAGGACGCGCCGAGTTCGGCGAACCCGACCTCGCACTGGCCGGACGGCGGCAGCTCCCAGCCGCGGCCCGCGATCGTGTCGGTCTGGAAGAAGGGTGCCTTCGGATTGCCCGGCCGGATCGGGCGCCGGTAACACTTTGGAGTGTTTCTTACCGCCGATCGGGCTTCCTGGGTCTAGCTTCACCGCGTGAGGCGGGCAAGGAAAGTCGCGATCGGACGCACGGCGGGCGCGGCGGCGGGCACTGCGATGCTGGTCGGCGCGCTCGCCGTCGTCACTCCCGGATCGGCTCCCGCCGAGGGGGCCCCGGAGTGCGGCGGCATCGCGGCCAACCCGAGCGTGGAGGACGCCGGTTCGCCCGGCGGACCGCCGCGCGGGTACCTGTTCAGCCCCGCCGCGCCGGTTCCGCGCAGCACCCCGCCGGACCGGGTGCCGAAGCTCGTCACCAGCACCGCGCACGCGGTCGACGGGCACGTCAACGCCCAGATCCAGACGCCGGACGGCCGGGTCAGCTCGGCCGCCCAGCAGGTGAAAGCGGTGCCCGGAGGGCAATACTCGCTGTCGGTGTGGACGGGTACGGCGCCGTCCGGCCTCGGTTCGCACGCGAGCGCGACCACCGGGCTGCGCTTCGCCGACCGCGCCGGTCGAGTGCTGGTGGAGAAACCGCTCGCGGTGACGCACGACGTCGCGTCCGACGGCAGGCTCGCGCGGCAGGACCTGCCGCCGTTCACCGCGCCGGACGACACCGCGGCGGTCTCGTTTTTCGCCAGCACCAACCACAACTGGGTGCTGTGGGACTGCGTGCACGTGGCTCTCGCCTCGTTCGCGGTGAAGATGGAGGTGCGGAATCCGGCGGACGGAACGTGGGGCCCGTCGGCTGCCATCCCGGCCGGCGATGCCGCGCACTTCCGCATTTCCGTCTCCAACACCGGCTCCCAGCCGCTCACCGGACTGCTCGTGAAGGACCCGTGGTGCTCCGGTCTTCCCGGCGCGTTCGACCTCGCCGCCGCCGCGTCGCGGGAATTGCCCTGCGACCATCCGAACCTCACCGAGGACGACAACGGGCACGTCAACACCGCGAAGGTCACCGGCACCGGGCCGGGCGGGCCGCTCGCCGAGCAGAAGGCGACCGCGACGGTCACCGTCACGCCGCAGCCCGCCGTCGGCAAGATCGGCGACCGTGCGTGGAAAGACCTGAACCGCAACGGCACGCAGGACGACGACGAACCCGGCTTCCCGGAGTTGCCGGTCACGCTCAAGGACGGTGCGGGCGGCACCGTCGCCACCACGCGCACGAACGCCGACGGCGGCTACCTGTTCGACCAGCGCAAGGACGGCACCTACCAGGTGTGCTTCGACATCTCGAAGCTGCCGGACGGCCTCACCGTCACCCAGCGCGGCGCCGGCGCACCGGGTCTGGACTCGGCCGTCGACCCGGCGACCGGCTGCACCTCGCCGTTCACTCTCGGCGGCAAGGAGCGCGAGCGGATGGACCTGGACATCGGCCTCGCCCCGCCGGTGCCGACCGTCCCGCCCGCGTCGAGCGGACCGCCGATGCCGACCGCCTCCGCCTCGTCCGACCGCTGAAGGCGGAACCACCGAGCGTCGCCTTTGGGCGGATGCGAGACTGTGACCGCATTGCACGTCTCGGGGGAGGTCTGGACCAATCATGACCGCGGCCGCCGGCCTGCCCGCTGACCCGCTCCCGTGGTACCGCCGCCCGATGACCTGGACGTGGGCCGCCACCGGGGCGGTCCTCGCGTTGTACACGGTGCTCGCTTGGCAACGCCGGTGGATGAGCGACGACGGACTGCTCGTCCTGCGCACCGTCCGGCAGATCCTCGCCGGGAACGGTCCGGTGTTCAATGTCGGCGAACGCGTCGAGGCGAGCACGAGTCCGTTGTGGACCTGGCTGCTCGCCGGAGCCGGCACGATTCCCGGGCCGCCGCTCGAATGGATCGCGGTGATCACCGGCCTCCTGTGCGCTGTCGGCGGCCTGTTCTTCGGTCTGGACGGCGCCCGTCGGCTCTACGCCGGACCGGTGGCTCCCGCCGGTGCGCTGATCGTGTGCGCACTCCCGCCGTTCCGCGATTTCGCGACTTCCGGGCTGGAAACCGGTCTGGTGCTGCTGTGGCTCGGCCTGAGCTGGTGGCTGCTGGTGCGCGGCACAACGCCGATCGCCACCGCGATCGTGCTCGGACTCGGCCCGCTCGTCCGGCCGGATCTGGCGTTGTTCAGTGTGGTCGGCTTTATCGCCCTGGTGCTGCTGCTGCGCCCGCGATGGTTTGCCGCGCTTGGCTGGCTCGGCGCCGGGGTCGCGATTCCGGTGGCATACCAAGTGTTTCGGATGGGCTACTACGGACTGCTCGCGCCGAACACCGCGCTCGCGAAGGAAGCGGCGAACAGCGACTGGCCACGCGGTTTCGCGTACCTGACTGACCTGATCAGCCCGTACCTGCTGTGGATTCCGTTGCTGCTACTGCTTATTGCTGCGGTACTGGTGCGTCGGTCGCGGATCCTGTTGCTGACTTCAGCGGTCGCCGCGCTTCTGCTCGCGCTGTACGTCGTGCGCGTCGGCGGAGATTTCATGCACGGCCGGATGCTGCTGCCCGCGTTGTTCGTGCTGCTCCTTCCCGTCATGGCGATCCCGCTGACGCAGAAGACGATCGCGTTCGTCGCCGGGGTCGCCGCGTGGTCCGTCGTGGCGGGCGGCTGGCTGCGGGTGCCGTACGAAGGCACCCATCAAGCGGTGAGCGTCACCGACGAACGCGGCTATTGGGCCTGGGCGACCGGACACGAACACCCGATCCTGGCGACGGATTACCTGGGCCAGGACGTCATCCGCCACGCTGTCGACGCGGTGCGAGAGACGAAGCAGCCAGCCGTGCTCGTCTACAGCTACGGCGACGTGAAGCAGTGGTTCCGCTTCCCGACCAACCGGCCGTACGTGACCATGGCGGCCGACAGCATGGGCGCGATCAGCAACATCGTGTCCCTGGACGTGCGCATCCACGACGGCTACGGCCTGGCAAGCGATCTGGCCGCACACTCGTCGTCCATCCCGAATGGTCGCCCCGGGCACTCGAAATGGCTGGTCGCGGCGTGGGAAATCGCCGAAGCCGGCTACGGCGACTACGCCACCGACGGCGAGATCCGGATGTTCCAGCCCGCCGAAATCGACGCCGCCCGCACCGCACTGCGCTGCCCCGACGTGCAGGACGTCCTGGCCTCCACGCGCCAACCGCTCACGTGGAGTCGGTTTATCGACAATTTCACCGGCTCGCTGCATCGCACGGAAATCCGCTACCCGCGCGACCCGTGGGCCGCGGTCGGGTGCGCCCCGGCGAAGTGATCGACGACTCCCCGGACTGGCGAACCAGCGGCGGACGCCTACCGTGGCCGGTATGACCGACCTCCCGCTCGCCCTGATCACCGGTGCCTCGCGGGGCATCGGCGCGGCCATCGCGCACCAGCTCTCCCCGACGCACCGCCTCCTGCTCGGCGGCCGCGACACCGACGCACTGGCGAAGGTGGCCGAGGAACTGCCCGGCGCGCAGCCGTGGCCGGTCGACCTCACCGACGCCGCTGCCCTGGAAGCCGCGGCCGGCAAGATCGACCGCCTCGACGTGCTGGTCCACTCCGCGGGCATCGGCAAAATCGGCACCGTCGCCGACTCGCCGTCCTCGGTCTGGCGGACGAACCTGGAGGTCAACGTGATCGCGGTCGCCGAGCTGACCCGCCTGTTGCTCCCCGCCCTCCGCGCCGCGAACGGCCACGTCGTAGTGATCAACTCCGGTGCGGGTTACACCGCTCGTCCCGGCTGGGGTCCTTATGCGGCAAGCAAATTCGCCGTCCGGGCCTTCACCGACTCACTGCGCGCGGAAGAACCGGACCTGCGCGTGACTTCGGTGTTCCCGGGCCGCACGGACACCGACATGCAACGCGAAGCCCGCGCCCAGGAAGGCGGCGAGTACGAAGCCGAGAAGTACCTGCGCCCAGACTCCGTGGCGACGGCCGTGCTGACCGCGGTGACCGCCACCCCGGAAGCCCACTTCACCGAAATCCAGGTCCGCCCGCGCTGACGTTCGTAAGGGGTTCCCTCACGAACGGCTTCGTGACTCTCAGGCCCGCAGCCGGGCGGCGGTGTCGGCCACCGCCGCCTGGATCTCGCGCCGGTCGACCCGCGTCGGCTCGGCCTCGGCGACAACCTGCTCGCCCGCGACCCACACGTCCCGCACCCGGCGCGACCCGGCGGCCCACACGAGGTTCGCCAGCAGCTGCTCGTCCGGCACGTCGAGACCGGCGGCGAAGGCCGGGTCGTCGAGGTCGACGTGCACCAGGTCGGCCCAGCGCCCCGGCTCCAGCACGCCGAGGTCGTGGCGGCCGAGCGCTTCGGCGCCGCCGCGGGTGGCCATCAGGAAGACGTCCTTCGCGGTCACCACGGTGGAATCGTCGTTGGCCAGCCGAGCCAGCATCGCCGTCAGCTGAAGCTCTTCCCACAGGTCGATGTCGTCGTTCGAGGCCGGACCGTCCGTGCCGAGCCCGATCGCGACCCCGGCCGCCCGAAGGTCCCTGATCCGCGCGATTCCGGACGCGAGCTTCGCGTTCGACCCAGGGCAATGCGCCATCCCGACCCCGCGGGCGGCGAAGATCGCGATGTCCTCGTCCGACAAATGCACCGCGTGCGCGGCCAGCGTCCGCCCGTTGAACATCCCCAGCGAATCCAGCAGCTTCGGAACCGACCCGAACTCCTTGCGCTGCTCCACATCCTCCGCGGCAGCCTCAGCAATGTGAATCTGCACCAAAGCACCCCGCGCAGCCGCGGACTCCGCGGTCGCCCGCAGCCCGTCCGGGTTCAGCATGTACGCCGAATGCGGTCCGTAACCCAGCTCGATCCGCTCCCCGGGACCGAACCGCAGCCCGTCGGCGTCGATCCACCGGTCGATCGCGGCCAGCGTCTCCCGCCAATCCAGCCCGGGCAGTTCGATCACCGGCGGCGCGACGAGCACCCGCCCGCCGGTCGCGAGCACCGCGTCGACGAGCTGCTCGCCTTCGAAATACATTTCCGCGCTGGTCGTCACGCCGTGCCGGAGCATTTCGACCGATCCGAGCAGCATGCCGGTGCGCACGTCCGCCGGCTTCAGCTTCGCCTCGGTCGGCCAGATGATCTCGCGCAGCCAGCGCAGCAGCGGCAGGTCGCCGCCCATGCCGCGCAGCAGCGTCATCGGGCTGTGCGCGTGCGAGTTCACCAAGCCGGGCAACAGGATTCCGGTCAGCCGGGTCACCTCGCCGGTGAACTCCGGCGCGCTCGAAGCCGGTCCGACGTAGGAAATCCGGCCCTCGTCGTCGACATCGACGACGGCGTCGCGGAGCAGCGAACAGGACGGGTCGGCGGGCAGAACAACCGGAGCATGGAATCGACGCGACATAACGAGATAGTACGGGCGTCCCAGTAGCGGTTAATCCACTACGCCGCTACGCCAGGCCCAAGCTGCGATTTCCACTCGGTTACGCGCGCCGACTTTGCCCTGCACCGAGGCCAAATGCGTCTTGACGGTCGACAGGGACAGGAACAGCTCCGCGCCGATCTCGGTGTTGGTGAGCCCGCGCGCGGCGGCCTTCACCACGTCCAGTTCGCGCGCGGTCAGCGGCTCCGACGGTGCGGGAGTCTCGCGTTTGGCGGTGGTCCCGCCGTCGAAATGCTTCAGCAGCCGCACGGTGATCTGCGGAGACACCAGCGCGTCGCCGCGATCGGCCGCGCGCACCGCTTCGATCAGCAGCGCCGGTCCGGCGTCCTTGAGCAGGAAGCCGCTCGCGCCGTTGCGCAGTGCGGTGTGCACGTATTCGTCGAGGTCGAAGGTGGTGACCACGACGACCTTCAGCGGGTCGGCGACGTCCGGCCCGGCCAGCTGACGGGTGACCTCCAGCCCGTCGAGGCCCGGCATGCGGATGTCCAGCAGGCAGACGTCCGGGCGCAGTTCGCGCGCCTTGGCGACCGCGGAGACCCCGTCCGGCACGTCCGCGACCACCTCGATGTCGTCTTGGGCGTCCAGGATCATGCGGAAGCCCATCCGCACCATTTCCTGGTCGTCCGCGATCAGTACCCGGATCACCTGTCAGTCTCCCCGTTCGCCTCGAGCGGCAGCCACGCCTCGACCCGCCAGCCGCCGTTCGGCTCGCGGCCTGCCGAAAGCCTGCCGTGCAGCAGCGCGACGCGTTCGCGCATGCCGACCAGACCGTATCCGCCCGACCCGCCCGGCGGACGATGCGTCTGCCCGCTGCCGTTGTCGGTCACCCGCAAGTGCAGTTCGCCGTCGACGACCTCGGCCAGCACGAGCGCCTCGGTGGCGTCCGAGGCGTGCTTGCCGACGTTGGTGAGCGACTCCTGGATCAGCCGCAGCGCGGACCGGCCGACCTCGTGCGGCAGGTTTGCCGGCAGGTCGAGCCGCAGCTGGGTCGGGATGCCGTGGTTGCCCGCGTCTACGAGTTTGCGCAGGTCAGCGGCCAGGTCAGTGGTCGCCTGCTCAGTGAACTCGCCCGACCCCGCCGGTGCGTCGCCCCGCATGCTGCGGACCAGGCGGCGCATCGCGGCGAGCGCCTCGACGCCCGCGTTCTCGATCCGGCCCATCGCCTCCAGCGCGAGCTCCGGGTTCTTCTCCCCCATCATCCGCGCGGCCTGCGCCTGCACGACGATGCCGGTCACGTGGTGCGCGACGACGTCGTGCAGCTCCCTGGCCAGCGCCATCCGCTCGGACGTCTGCGCGTCGGTGACCGCCGATTTCACCACCTGCGCGCGTTCGGAATCGCGGGAACGCAAGTAGAGGCCGATCGCGATGGCGATGCCGAGCAGCAGGACCGCGACGGTGGCGAGCATCCCGAGCGTGATCGGGTCGGTGAGCAGGCGGCCGGTGCGGTACTGGCTGAAGTTCAGGATCGTGCCGACCGCGACCACGCCGGACAGCAACGCGATCCGTGGCCACGCCCGGGCGAGCGGCACCGCGCGCACGACGTTCACGACCACGCCGAATGCGGCGACGATCTGGGTCGGCGGGATGCCGCCGAGCAGCTGATAACTGTGGCTGGGATGCAGGAACGGCGTGGCGAGCGCGGAAAGCAGGAGAAGCCCGGCCACCACCAGGATCGAATCCCGCGGACGGCGCGGCGACAGCGCGGTCACCGCGGCGGCGCCGATCGAGCAGGCCAGCAGCGGGAAACCGCGGCTGCCGCTTTCGTAGGTGTAGCCGAATTCGATCAGCACGCCGATGCTGAGCATGCCGATCAACGGCCACTGTCCGCGCACCAGTTCGGTGAACCGGTGCATGGTGCGGAGGCGTTCCACCGTCACCGGGTCCCGTTCGCGGCGCGGACGGCCGACCACGCCGGTGATCACCGTCCCGACGAGGAACAGGAACCCGAAGAGCATGGTCTGCGCGATGCTGCTGGCGCTCAGGTCGCGGTAGGAACCGCGGCCGAACACCGCGGTGAGCGCGCCCATCACCAGCGCGCTGATCACCGCGAAGGCGACCCCGGGGCGGGCTCGGCGGGCGAGGAAATAGACCATCTCGATCCCGGCGACGAACTCGGTGACGGTCAGGTTCGCCAGCACGCTGGAGTACGTCGGGATGCCGAGATAGCGGATGACGAAGGTGCAGAACATCAGCGTCAGCGCGCCGAATACGCCCGCCACCGCCGCGCGTTTGCGCGCCCAGAACGCGCACGCCGCCATCGCGAAAACGCCGGGGAACAGGCCGAGGTCGACGAATCGCGGGCCGACGTTGTCGAGTGCCGCGTCGGTCACGAACACGAGGTCGAACGCCAGCGCGGCGAACAACACGAGCACGGACATGTCGAGGCGGCGGGCGAGTTCGGTCGCCCGCGCGGCAAGCGTTTTCGACGGCGGGGAGTGCGGCACACCGTGACGGTAGATGATTCGCGCCCGTGCGCACCTTGGCCACGTGGTTCGTCGCCATCGGCCGATCGGCCGATGGCGGCTCCGCGGTTACCGGCCGTCTGCCCGAAGTGGACACCCGCTCGAATCCGCGAAGCTGCCTTCCGTCGCAGTCGAAGACGAATGACGGAGACAGGGAGAGAGCTGGCGGATGACGAATCCACAGTGGAGCGCCGGACCGGTGTTGTCGGGGCGCGGGCTGGTGAAGCGCTACGGGCAGCAGCACGCGCTGGCCGGAATCGACATCGACGTCCAGCCGGGGGAAGCGATCGCCATCGTCGGCCCGTCCGGATCCGGCAAAACCTCGCTGCTGCACGTGCTGGCAGGCATCCTGCGCGCCGACAGCGGCGAGATCTGGTTGCAGGGACAGCGGATCGACCAGTTCGGTGAAAAGCGGCGCAGCGAACTGCGGCGCACCGAATTCGGTTTCGTCTTCCAGTCCGGAATGCTCGTGTCCGAGCTGACCGCGGAAGAGAATGTCGCACTTCCCTCGCTGCTGGCAGGCGGAACTCGTGGCGAGGCCATTGCCGCGGCACGGGAATGGCTCGGCAAACTCGGGTTGGCCGGCAAGGAAGCGCGCCGTCCTGGCGAGCTTTCCGGCGGCGAGGCGCAGCGCGTGGCGATCGCCCGCGCGCTCACCCACCGGCCGAAGGTGATCTTCGCCGACGAGCCGACCGGCGCGCTCGACACCCGCACCGGCCGCGAGACGATGGACGCGCTGCTGGCCGCCGCGCAGGCGTCCGGCGCCGCGGTGCTCGTGGTGACCCACGACCGGGAACTCGCCGAATCGATGCCGCGCACCGTGGCGATCCGCGACGGCCTGATCGCGACGAGGCTCGCGGCATGAACCCGTTCCAGCTCGCCCTGCGGGTGCTGCGCGGCGACCGGCGGACCCGCACCTCGGCGATCCTCACCGCGGTCGGCGTCGCCGTCGCGACTGGGCTCGTCCTGCTGCTGGCGACCCTGCCGTACGCCACGCAGGCGCGCGAGCAGCGGGCGCTGTGGCAAAACAGCGGCCGCTACGACGCCGGCCAGCAGAACGCCCTGCTGGTCAACTCCTCCAAGGACTACTTCGACGGCAAGCAGGTCGCCCGCGTCGACATCGCGGTCACCGGCTCGGCCGACTCGCTGCGCCTGCCGCCGGGCATCCCGCAACTGCCCGGTCCCGGCGAGACGATCGTGTCGCCCGCGCTCGGGAAACTGCTCAACGCGACTCCGGCCGACCAGCTCGGGAACCGCTTCGGCAAACCGGTCGCCGCGTTCGGCGACGAGGCGCTGCGGTACCCGGAGCAGCTTGTCGCGCTCGTCGGGCACAGCCCGCAGGAGATGCGGCCGTACGGGCACAAGGATCAGCCTGGCCAGGACGCTTTCCCGGCCGCGGCCTTCCCGAACGGGCAGGGACATCCGGACAGCCTGCTGACGGTGCTGTCCTGGGTCGGCATCATCGTGCTGCTCGTGCCGAGCCTGGTGCTCGTCGCGTCGTCGGCCCGGCTCACCGCCGCCCGCCGCGAACAACGGCTCGCCGCGATCCGGCTGGCCGGTGCGACCCCTGGCCAGGTGACCGCGATGGTCGCCGCCGAAACCGGATTGTCCGCGGGCGTCGGCGCCTTGCTCGGGCTCTTGCTCAGCCCCGCGTTGCGCGGTTTGGCCACGTTCGTGCCGTGGGACGGCGGGACCTGGCTTGCCTCGGACTTCTCCCTTCCGGTGGGACTGACCGTGCTCGCGGTGCTGGTGGTTCCGCTGCTCGTGGTGCTCGCCGGGGTGCTCGGCCTGCGCCGGGTGGTGCGCACGCCGCTGTTCGCGACCGGCGGGCACGCCGTGAAACCGTTGCGCTGGTGGCGGCTGCTCGCGCTGCCCGCGGCCGGATTGTTCTTCTTCTACACCGTTTTCGGCGCACGCAGCGGAGGCAGTGGCAACCTGGTGCTGTTCGGCCTGCTGCTCGTGGTCGCCTCGGCGATGGTGGTCGGACCGTGGGTGACCTCGGCCGTCGGCGGCACGTTCGTACGGATCTGGCGGCGGCCGTCGTCGCTGCTGGCCGGACGTCGGCTGCGCAACGACCCGAAGGGTTCTTACCGGGCCTCAGCCGGGATCGTGCTCGCCGTGTTCACCGGATCGATGGCGCTCACCCTGCTGCCGTCGATCGAATCCCTCGCTGGCGGCGGACGCCAGTACGTGGACTCGGCGCTGTACGTCGACGTCACCGCGGACCGGGCCCCCGAAGCGACCGAGCGGACCAACGCCACGCTCGCGAAGGCCGGACTGTCCGAACGCGTCATCCCGGTGGCCAGCGTCTACGTGATGCAGGGCGAGGGGAACTACCGGTCGATGCAGCGCGCGTACGTCATGACCTGCACCGATGCCGCCAAACTGACCCGGCTCGGGATCACCCAGCAGGACTGCAAGCCCGGCGTCGGGCTGTACGCCCCGTACCAGCTGGACACGAACAACCTGCGAGTCGCGCGGTACGGCGGCGAGGACAGCACGGGCACCCCGCTCGGTGCGGTCAACCTGGGGACCTATCACCCGGAACGGCACAACAGCTTCGGCGAATACGTGATCGACCCGTCCGCGGTGCCGGCCGGGGTCAAAGCGAACCAGGTCACCCTGGTCGTGCCGACCGCCGAGACCAACCGCGAGATCGTGCGGACCGCACTGGTGCCCAACGCGGTCGGGGCGGAGATCGGCAGCCGCGAGCAGCACCTCTACGGACAGCAGGTGCAGCTCAGCGACCTGCGCCGGGTCACCGTGATCGGCCTCGTCGCAGCAGGCATCCTCGCTGGCTGCAGTGCGGCGGTCGCGACCGCAGGCTCGGTCATGGACCGCCGCCGGACGTTCGGAGCGTTGATGGCGGCAGGCACCCCGGTGCGGGTGCTTTCCCGGGCGTTGCGGATGGAAGCCGCACTGCCCGCGCTAGTGGCGACCATCGGTGCGGGCGTGGTGGGCGTCGCGGTCGGACTCGGGTTGTTCATGGCGACGATGGAACGGGGGTCGGTCGTGTTCAGCCCGTGGATCGCCGCGCCGGTGGTGCTGGGGATCGGGGTAGCCCTGCTCGGCGCGTCGGTCTGCACGCCCGCGCTGAAGCGAGTGCAGGCAGAACCACTGGCCGACGAATAACGGGCCGCCGCCCCTCGTCGGGGGAGGGGCGGCACCGGGGGTGAAGGAAGCGAAGGGCCGTTGCCGGGGATGGGAACCCGGTGACGGCCCTTCGTCAGTTTCGTCGCTTCGCTCGCTTCACCGACCGCCCAGCCTCGCGCGCCGCCAACCCGCCCCAATGCCACATTGGGTGCGCTCAACGCACCGAACGCCACATTGGGTGCATCTGACGCACCCAATGTGGCATTGGGGCACTTCAGAGCAGAGCCAGCGCATGGTCCCGCCGAGGTCAGGCCCAGCGCGTCAGCGCAAGATTCATCCGAGCCCAGGCCGCGATAGGCCCAAGAGCAAGCCCGAGATCAGCGCTTCTCGAAGATCAAATCGTGCGAAACCCGCCCCTCCCGGTCCGCCCGCTGTTCGAACTTCGTCACCGGCCGCCACTCCGGCCGCGGCGCCCAGCCGCCAGGCTCGTCCGCGTACCGGTTCCGCAACGCAGGCTCCGCCGAACAAACCTCCAGCATCTGCTCCGCGTAATGCTCCCAGTCAGTGGCCATATGGAACGTCCCGCCGGGAGCCAGCCGCGACGCGATCAACGCCACGAATTCCGGCTGCACGATCCGCCGCTTGTGGTGGCGTTTCTTCGGCCACGGGTCCGGGAAGAACAGCCGCACGCCGGACAGCGTTCCCGGCGAGACATGCGACGTCAGCAGGACCACCGCGTCGCCGTGCATGAGGCGCAGGTTTGTCACTCCGAGCTTCTCCGCGCGCAGCATGAGCTGCCCGAGCCCGGGGTCGTACACCTCGACGGCCACGTAGTTCAGCTCCGGCGCGGCGGCGGCCAGCTGCGAGGTCGTCTCGCCCATGCCGGAGCCGATCTCCAGCATCACTGGCGCCTCGCGGCCGAACCATGCCGTGAAGTCGACCGGTCCGGAAGGCAGTTCCGACACCGTCCGGCCGAGTCGCGGCCAGTGTTCTTCCCAGGCTCGCTGCTGGCCGACGGTCATCCGTCCGCCGCGTTTGACGTAGCTGACCACGCTGCGCAGCCGTGGCTGGTCCTCGTTTTCCACCCGGACAACATACGGGCGCGTCAGCGGACCGCTTCGAACTCCCCGAGCCGGGAGCGCAGTCCGGCGAGTCCGGCGACCGCCACCGGCTCCGGGGCGCGGGCGGAATGCGCGGGCAATACGTCGATCCAGCCGTCGTGCCGGTCGGTGTTCAGCACGGTCGTCGGGATGGAATGGCCGGACTTGCCGCGTTCGGACGGCATGAACTCCCAATACCCGGATTCGCCGTCGGCCGCCCACGGGACGAACTCCCAGCCCATCCGCTTGCCGAGCAGTTGCGCCACCCGGTCTTCGATGCGGAAGCCGAGTTCGCGCGATTCGAGCCGTCCGCTCGCGACCGCGCGCAGCCACCACGGCGCGGGCAGTGCGTCATCGGCTCCGCTCGCCCGCCGGTACAGCCCGAGCACCGCGTCCTCGGGCGCGCGATGCACCCACGCCTGGCGCAGTTCGGCGGGCCGGGTCGCGGGCAGCGCGAATCGCGGCAGTTCGATCGCCTGGGACCATTCGAGGTCCAGCATCGGCTCGAGCCGAGGGGTTGGTACCGCAGCGTCGCGGGAAACGAGTTGATCAACGTCCACCGTCACGGTTCACCTCCGGAGAGCTGAGACGGGGCTCTGCTGTGAATATCCGTGGCTTTCCGACAGTATGTCCGCTCCCTGTGAGAGAAGCCACACCGGTTTACGTGAATTTAATCCGAATGCCCGCCGCGCAATCGGGAATGTGCACGTGCAGGTCAGGCGTCCCGCCGATTCGCGGTGGCCACGCCCGCGGCGAACAACACCGCGCTGATCGCCGCGAAATACGCGAGATAACCCCACGGTCCGAAAGGCGGCGACAGTTTCAGCGTCGTCCTGGTGAAATCGCCACCGGCGAACTGCGAAGCGGCGTAGAACGGCATCCACTGGTAGAGATCGCTGCCGATCTTGGGAATCAGCAGCACCAGGCCCTCGACCAGCTGGGTCCACACGAGCACGATCGCCAGCGCCAGCGCGGAACTGCGCAGCAGCAGGCCGACGCCGACGCCGAGCAGCCCGGTCAGCGCGAAGGTCAGGATCTGGCCGAACACGATGCGCCAGTCCGCCCCGGAGTGCAGGCTGAGGTCGGCGTCCGGGCGCACGAGGTGTGCCATCCCCCACGAGCCGACGCCGGCGAGCAGGCCGAGCACCGCGCAGACCGCGCACACCACGGCGCCCTTGGCGAGCAGCGCGGGCGTCCGCGTCGGCACCGCCTGGAAGGTGAGCCGCAGCGTGCCCCAGCTGAAGTCGGCCGTCGCGGCGAGCACCGCGAGCACCAGCGCGACCGTGCGGCCGGTGCTCGTGGCGAGCTGAGTATTGCTCACGTCCGCGGTGATTTCGGCCCCGGAAAGCCCGAGGAACAACGCGGTGAACGCGATCGGCGCGGCCACCGCGATCAGCGCGCACCACCACGGCGCGCGAGTGCTGAAAAGTTTGATGCGTTCCGCCCGCAGCAGATTCACCGCGCACCTCCACTGGTGAATTCGGCCGCCTGGCCGGTCAATTCGAGGTAGGCGTGTTCGAGGGAACCGGCCAGTGGGCTCAGCTCGTGCAGCGTCGCGTGTGCGGCGTAGGCGAGTTCGCCGATCGCGTCACTGTCCAATTCGGACACCAGGAACGCACCGGAATCCTCGGTGAAAACCGCGCCCGCTTCGGTGAGCGCCTTTCGCAGCGCGTCGGCGTGCGGCGTGCGCACCCGGACCCCGCGCGATCCGGCGCGGGCCACGAAATCGGCCATCGTGCCCTGGTAGATCAGCTGGCCGCGGCCGATCACGACGAGATCCTGCGCGGTCTGCTCCATTTCCGGCAGCAGATGGCTCGACACGAACACCGTGCGGCCTTCCGCGGCGAGCCCGTGCAGCAGCTGGCGCACCCAGTGCACGCCCTCCGGGTCGAGCCCGTTGACCGGTTCGTCGAACAGCAGCACGCGCGGGTCGCCGAGCAGTGCGCTCGCGATGCCGAGGCGCTGCAGCATGCCGAGCGAGAACGTGCCCGCCCGCTTGCGAGCCACCGCGGACAGCCCGACGAGTTCCAGCACCTCGTCGGCGCGCCGGTCCGGCAGCCCGTTCGTCGCGGCCAGGAACCGCAGATGCTGACGGGCGGAACGGCCCGGATGCCGCCACGTCGCGTCGAGCAGCGCGCCGACCGTGCGCAGCGGATCGGACAGCTGCCGGTACGGCTTGCCCTCGATGTGCGCGGTGCCCGCGGTGGGCGCGTCGAGCCCGAGCAGCAGTCGCATCGTGGTGGATTTGCCCGCACCGTTCGGACCGAGGAACCCGGTGACGCGACCGGCTTCCGCGGTGAACGTCAGGTCCCGCACCGCGACGGTGTCGCCATAGGACTTGGTGAGTCCAGTCGCTTGGAGCACGCCGTCCCCCTTCTCGTGGACCCGAACTCTACCGAAACGGAAAGATCCGGGCCGCCCCCCGAATGGCGACCCGGATCTTGTTCCCTTTTCCCCTTTTTTCCCCTTGTTCGGCTCCGCCCGGCCCCCGCCTGACTCGTCCGAACGCCCCTGTGGGTCTTTACGCGTCGCGCTTCTTCGCGACGCCGATCGCGATGGCCAGCAGCACCACGGCCACCCCGGCGAAGTAGGCCAGCGAGCCCCACTGCGACAGGACCGCGTCCGGCAGGCCGGGGCCCCGCGAGGAAGCCGAACCGCCGAGGAAGCGCTCCGCGACGTTGAACGGCATCCACTGGTGGATCTTCGGGCCGACGGTCGGGATCAGCTGCACGAGGCTTTCCACTGCCAGCACGTAGATCAGCAGCAGCGAGAGCGCACCGGCGCTGTGCCGGATCAGCGTTCCGACGGCGACCGCGATCACCGCGGCGAAGGCGAACACCACGCCGACTCCCGCGACGTTGATCCAGTCCGCGGAGGTCTGCAGCGCCACCGAGTCCGACGGACGGATCGCGTAGCCCAGCGCCCACGCGCCGAAGGCGGCGATCTCGCCGATCACGAGCGACAGCAGCGCGACGACGGTGGCCTTGGCGACGAGCACGCTGCCCCGGTGCGGCACCGCCTGGAACGTGGTGCGGATCGTGCCGAAGCGGTATTCGGTGGTCACCGACAGCGCCGCCAGCACCATGATCACCGCGATGCCGAACTGGTGCCCGGCCTGGGTGTTGGCGACAGAGATCGTTTCCCCGCTCGGCAACGCGGTGGCCATGAGGCCGGCGAAGCCGACGGTGAGCGCGACGGCGATGAGGGCGCACCACCACGGCGACCGGGTGGTGAAGAGCTTGATGCGTTCGACCGCGAGCAAAGTCATGATTTTTCTCTTCCCAACGAGAGTGTGGTCAGCGGATGGCCGCGGCCTGCTGCGCCTCTGCCTCGAGCCCGGTGTGGTACTCGACGGAGTCGCCGGTGATCTGCATGAAGGCTTGTTCGAGCGAGCCGGTCTGCGGGCTCAGCTCGTGCAGCACGAGGTTCGCCGAAGCGGCGATCTCGCCGATCTTCGCACTGTCCATTCCGGACACAATGAGCGCCTCGCCGGCGTCGGTGACCTGTGCGCTGGCGGAGATCAGCTGCTGGCGCAGCGCCGGAAGCTGCGGCGAGCGCACCTTCACGGTGTTTTCCGCGGCCCGCGCCACGAATTCCTCAGTGGTGGACTGCGCGATCAGCTGGCCCTTGCCGATGACCACGAGGTCGGTCGCGGTGAGCGCCATCTCCGAAAGCAGGTGGCTCGACACGAACACGGTCCGGCCCTCGGCCGCGAGGCGCTGCATGAACTTGCGGATCCAGAGGATGCCCTCCGGGTCGAGGCCGTTCACCGGCTCGTCGAACAGCAGCACCTCCGGGTCGCCGAGCAGCGCCGCGGCGATTCCGAGCCGCTGCGACATGCCGAGCGAGAACCCGCCCGCCCGCTTGCCCGCGACGCTGGTGAGCCCGACGGTGTCGAGCACCTCCTCCACCCGCGCGGCCGGGATCCGGTTGGACCGGGCCATCCACTGCAGGTGCGCTCGCGCCGAGCGGTTGGGGTGCACCCATTTCGCGTCGAGCAGCGCGCCGACCGCGCGCAGCGGTTCCTTCAGTTCGTGGTAGAGCTTTCCCCCGATCCGGACCTGGCCCGCGGTCGGGTTGTCCAGGCCGAGGATCATGCGCATGGTCGTGGACTTGCCGGCGCCGTTCGGGCCGAGGAATCCGGTGACTTTCCCCGCTGCCACGCTGAACGACAGGTTGTTCACCGCGAGCGTGCTCCCGTAACGCTTGGTGAGACCTGTTGCCTCGATCATCCCCTGCTCCCTCTACGGCGGTGCTAACGGAATTCATCCTGTCTCAGCGCGGCCGTTTTCGCGTCATCCTGTGGATCGAACCGGCTACCCGACCTGAGTAGTACTCAATCGTGTCCCAGGGTGGAGCGGGATGGGGGATGCCCCTGAGCCGACCCTGAACTTTGCCCGATCCGCGCGGACCCCGCTACGAAATCCGCAGCGGGGTCCGGTGTGGACAGTGTCCGAATTGGACGCTTCAGCCGATCCCCGGCCGGGCGAGCCCGGTCTCGTAGGCGAGGACGACCGCCTGCACGCGGTCGCGCAGGTCGAGCTTCGACAGGATCCGCCCGACGTGTGTTTTCACCGTAGCCTCGGAAAGGAACAACGTCTCGGCGATTTCGACGTTCGACATGCCTTTCGCGATCAGCACGAGCACTTCGCGTTCGCGGTCGGTCAGCACGTCGAGTTCGGCCGGATCGCGCATTTCCGAACCGCCGGCGCCGACGAACCGGTCGAGCAGCCTGCGCGTGACCGAGGGCGACATCACCGCGTCGCCGTCGGCGACCGAACGCAGCGCGGACACCAGGTAGTCCGGCTGGGTGTCCTTGAGCAGGAAGCCGGACGCGCCGCCCTGCAACGCGGCGTAGACGTACTCGTCGAGGTCGAAGGTGGTCATCACGAGCACCCGCGCGGTGCCCGCCGCGACGATCTGCTTCGTCGCCTCGACGCCGTCGAGCACCGGCATCCGCACGTCCATCAGCACCACGTCGGGCCGCAGTTCGGCGGCCATCCGCACGGCTTGCGCGCCGTCGCCGGCCTCGCCGACCACGTCGATGTCGGCCTGCGCGCCCAGCACCATCCGGAACCCGACGCGCATCAGTTCCTGGTCGTCGACGACCACCACTCGGATCACGAGTTCAACCTAACCGGCAGCACCGCTCGCACCTGCCAGCCACCGCCGGCGGCGGGGCCTACCTCCAGTGTCCCGCCGTACACGTGCGCCCGCTCCCGCATCCCGATCAGCCCGTTCCCGCCCGCGACCGACAGCCGCGGCGCCGGCTGCCGGGCCGTGATCGCCGGCCCGGCCGTCGCCGCAGCCCCGTTCGCGCCGACCTGTTCGAGCCGCCGCGCCCGTCCCGCGCCGTCGTCGCGCACGACCACCTCGACCTGGTCGCCGGTCCGCCGCACCCGGACCGCGGCGCTCGCCCCGGCCCCGGCGTGCTTGAGCGTGTTGGTGAGCGATTCCTGGACGATCCGGTAGATCCCGAGCGACACCCCGGCGGGCAGTTCGTCCAGCCCGTCGCCGAGAGCGAGGTCGACTGGGACGCCCGCGGCGCGCATCCGGTCGGCGAGGTCGCCCAGCGCGGTCGCGTCCGGCTGCGGCACCCGCGGTTCGTCGTCGCCGCGGTCGTTGCGCAGCACGTCGAGCAGCCTGCGCAGTTCGCCGAGCGCGCCGCGGCCGGTTTCGGAGATCGTCCCGAGCGCGCGTCCGGCCAGCTCCGGATTCGATTTCAGGGCGAGCGCCGCGCCGTCGGCCTGCACGACCATCACGCTCACCGAATGCGCCACCACGTCGTGCAGTTCCCTGGCGATCCGGCCGCGCTCCTCGGCCACCGCGATGCGCGCGGCCTGGTCGCGTTCGGTTTCCAGCAGATGCAGCCGGGCCTCCAGTTCGCGCTGGTAGGCGCGGCGGGCGTACATGAATTCGCCGAGCAGCCAGCAGAAGGCGATGGTGAAGGCGCTGAACACCAGCTGGGCCAACATCGACGGCTCGGGTTTGACGATCGCGGTGACGACCATGGCCACGACGAACGCGCCGCCGTAGATGAGCCCCTGTTTCCGGCCGACGTAGACCTGGACCGAGTAGAGGCTGATCGCGAGCGCGGCCAGCCCGGAAACCCCGAGGTCGAGCGCGCCGTGCGCGTAGGAGATGACGTAGGCGGCGTACGCGGCGATCAGCGGCCGTTTGCGGCGGAACACCAGCGGCGCGACCACCGCGAGGTCGATCGGGACCGCGACGAACCACTCCGGTCCGGGCAGTTCGGGGTCGACGCCGCCGCTGGCGAACATCAGGATGTCGAACGCGGCGAGCAGGAACGCCAGCAGCGAGTCGCCCACCATCGGGTGGCCACGCATCCACAGGCTGAGCCGTCGCACGACTCAACAGTAGGTCGCGGCGCGGGCGGCCGCGTCGGCCCCGGGTAGCACCTTCGGTGCGACCGAAGGATGACCGGCATGCGACGATTCCTGCTCAGGTGAGCGAACGAGCCGGAAGGGGGGCCGGGGCGGTGACGGCAGCGGCGGAACGGGGACGGCTCGCCGGCCCACTGTCCGCGTCGGTGGCGGAGCTGTGCCACCGGCTGCGGTCCCAGGTGTCCCCGCGCACCGCCGCCGGGTTCGCCGAGGTGCTGCGCAGGCTCGGTGCGCCGCTGCAGGTCGCGGTCGCCGGGCGGATCAAATCGGGCAAGTCGACGCTGGTCAACGCGTTGATCGGGCGGCTGGTCGCGCCCACCGACGTCGGCGAGTGCACGCGGCTGGTCACGCGGTTCCAGTACGGCACCGTCGACCGCGTCGAGGTGGTGTTCCTCGACGGTCGCAAGCAGGTGCTGCCGTTCGCCGCGGACGGGTCGATCCCGGCCGAGCTCGGCGTCGACATCTCCGAGGTGTCGCACCTCGAGGCTTACCTCACCAACGCGGTCCTGCAGGACATGACGGTGATCGACACCCCCGGTCTCGGCTCGCTGGACGCCGCTTCGGTGTCGCGGACCGAGCAGCTGCTGGGCGCGGCCGAGCAGGACGAGGGTTCCGACGACCTCGACGACACTTCGCGCAACGCCGTCGCGGGCGCGGAGGCCGTGCTGTACGTGGTGACCCAGGGCGTGCGCGCGGACGATCAGCAGGCGCTGGCCGCGTTCACCGCCGCGACCGCGAGCCGGGACGCGGGTCCGGTCAACGCGATCGCCGTGTTGAACAAGGCGGACACGATCGTCGCGGAAACTGTCGAAGGCTCCGGCGGAGACGTCTGGAAGGCCGCGCAACTGCTCGCCGAGAAGCAGGCCGCGACGCTGAAGCCGCGCGTCGCGGACGTGCTGCCGGTGATCGGCCTGATCGCCGAATCGGCCGAGTCCGGCGGGTTCACCTCCGCCGATGCCGAAGCGCTCGGCCAGCTCGCCGCGCTCGACGACGACGTCCTCGAAACGATGCTCATCGCGGCCGACATCTTCACCAGCTGGGAGTGCGACATCCCGACCGGAATCCGGTTGCGGCTGCTGGAGAAACTCGATCTCTTCGGAATCCGCTGCGCGGTCGAGAAGATCCGCGCGGAACCGGAGATCACCGCGGGAGCGTTGCGGCGCAAGCTCCTCGACATCTCCGGACTCGACGCGGTCCGCCGCCGGCTGTCGATCGTCTTCGCCGCGCGCGCGGACGGGATCAAGGCCGCGGCCGCGCTGGCGTCGGTGACCGCGCTGGCACACGCGTCCGGCGACCCGGGCGAACGGCAGCGCGTGCACGACGCGATCGAGGTGCTGCTGGCCCGTCCGGAAGCGCATCAGCTGCGGTTGCTGGAAGCGTTGACGCTCGTCGCGTCGGGGGCGGTCGAGATGCCGGAAGACCTGGCCGAAGAGGTGCTTCGGGTCGGCAGCAACGCCGACATCGGCGCGCAGCTCGGCCTTCCCGGGGCCCCGCGTCCGGAGCTGGCGGCGCACGCGCTGGAACGCGCGGGCTGGTGGCGGTCTTTCGCGTCTTTCGGCGCGACCCCGGCGCAAAGCCGCGTGGCCCACGTCGTGCACCGCGCCTATTTCCTGATCTGGCAACAGATTCGCGAACAGTAAACAACTCGTCCGCGACGCGTAGGCTGAATGTCGTGCGGCTGGAGGACACCACCTCGTGGCGGGTGAACTGGGGGAGCGACCACGACGTCGACGTGGCGTTGTTCCTCCGGGACGTGCTCGCGCTCTCGATCGCCGACGGCCAGCTGCTGCCGCCGGTGGAACCCGCGGTCCCGGTGCACGTCCCGCCCGCTCTCGACCGCGCGGCGGTGCAGGCGCAGTGGGAACCGTGGTGGAACGGCCTGCTGACCTTCCTCCGCGAGCGCGGTTCCGCGCGCACCCGCCGGAAAAGCCCCGCTCCCGGCGACGGTTCGGCGATCGACCTCGCGGCACAGCACTTCGCGCCCGCCGCCGCTGAACACTTCGCCGCCGCCCGCCGTCCGGTCTCGTCCGGCTTCCACCGCCGCCAGATCCTCGCCGGGGAACGGCTGGGCCGCCTGGTCCGCGAGACCGAGGTGGAGCTGGGCCGTCGCGCCCGCCCGTTCCGGCTGTCGGTGCTGGAGATCCCGGTCGCGGGCCGGGTGTGGCTGCGAACGGCGGAGCACCAGCTGCTGGTGTCGTCCCGGCTGGCTGCGGACGTCCCGGCGCTCGACCAGGCCATGCGCTCGCTGATCCACGAACTCGCCTGACCTCCCCCGGCGAGTACTTCACTGCGGACCAGGCCGGATATTCATAAACCGAGTACTCGGTCTAATATTGCTCGGCATGGAGACAGTGGTCGACGAACCGGCGTGGGTGCGCCGCGGGTCCTGGCTGGCCTGCCCTGCCGCCGGGGCGCTGCTGGGCTGGGGCGTGCAGGCGCTCGCCGACTGGATCACGTCGTTGCCGTGGTTCCCGGTGCAGGGCCCGTTCCGGCTGCTGCACCAGATCCCGCAGCCGTGGCGGCTGATCGGCGCGGTCGTCGTCGGTGTGCTGCTCGGGGTGGGGTTCGCCTGGATGTGGGCGTGGGACCGGCTGATCGTCACGGTGTCCGCAACCCGCGTCACCCTCGAACGGCGCGAACGCCGCCGGCGCATCGACACTCCCCTCGCCGCGGTGTTCGTCGACGACGGCAAACTCGTGCTGCTCGGCGAGAACGACCGGGAGATCGCCAGGGAGAAGACAGACCTCTCCAGGCGGCAACTGGCCGAAGCGTTCACCGCGCATGGCCGCCCCTGGCTCGACGAACCACCGCCTGAGCGATGATGTCCCCGTGGTGAGGACGGTCGATCCGGAGAAGCACGCGGCGAAACGACGCGCGATTCTCGACGCGGCAGCCGGGTGCTTCGCGCGCGACGGTTTCGAAAAGACCTCCACCGCGGACATTTGCCGCGCCGCCGGGATCAGCTCCGGCAGCCTGTTCCACTACTTTCCCAGCAAGCGCGCGGTCTTCGTCGGCATTTTCGAGGCGGACACCGCCGACAACGAGGAACTGCTCGCCGCCGCGGTGGAAATGGCCGACCCGTGGGAAGGCGTGCTCGCGGTGGTCGCGCGGATGACGTCGGCGATCGTCCTGCCCGGCGTCGTGCGGCTGATCCTCGAAGCGGCCGCGCAGGCCGCCCGCGATCCGGAGTTCAACGAGCTGATCCGCAGCAACGACGACGTCATGCGCGTCGGCCTCGTGGGATTGATCGAACGCGGCGTCCGGACCGGCCGGTTCTCCCCCATGCTGGCCCCGGCCGACGCGGGAAACTGGGTCGTCGCACTGGTCGACGCGCTGCTTTCCCGCGCGAGTCTCGATCCCGGCCTGGACGTCGAGCACGAGCAGGCGGTGCTGCGGCAGTTGCTGACCCGGATTCTCGGCCCGTCTGAGTGATCCGCCCCCGCCGCGCGCCGCGGTACCGCAAACTGGTGGAATCACGAGACGACCAGGGGAGGGTCTCCATGGCGTGGTTCGGCCACGAGGAAGCTGCCGACGCGGCCGAAGCGCCGACCGGCGAGATCAGCGCGGAGGCTCTCGCGCGGATCATCGCCGAGGCGGACGGAACCGCCGCGGCGGCGGATGCGTCGGATCCCGATGTGGACCTCGTAGCTGCCCCGGGTGACCTCGAACGCGCGCTTTCCGACCGGCAGGCGCTCATCCAGCTGTGCCTTTACGCGCTGGACCGCGCCCGCAGCAGCGGCGTCGTGGAACGGCTCGAACACGGGCTCGCGGCCATCGGCGTCACCGCGTTGCGCGCCGAGGGCGAACGCTTCGACCCGGCTCGCCACGAGGCGGGCGGCGCGGTGCCCACCGACGATCCGGAGCTGGAAGGCGTCGTCGCGGAGACCGAGGTCGTCGGCTTCGCCGACCAGGACCGGCTGCTGCGCGCGCCGATCGTCACCGTCTACGCGAAGCGGGCGCAGTGACCGCACCGACGCTTCCCGCGCAGGTCCAGGCCGCTCGCGAACAGCTGCTCGGCGTCGTCCGCGAGGCGGATCCGCAGGCCGCGAAGTGGGTCGAGGACCAGCGCAAGGCCCGTTCGGAGAAACCGTCCGTGGTCGTCGTCGGCGAGACGAACCGCGGGAAGAGTTCGCTGGTCAACGCCCTGCTCGCGACCCCGGGACTGTCCCCTGTGGACGCTGACGTGGCCACCGCGACCTACCTCGTTTTCGAGCACGCGCAGCAGTGGGGCGCGCAGGCCTGCTACCCCGGTCAGCTGGCGTCGGTCCCGTTCGAGCTGACGCAGCTGGTCGACTGGGTGTCCGCCTCGCACGAACTGCCGCCGGGACAGCTGCCGCCGCGCTACGTCGAGGTGTCCGGCCCGGTCCCGCTGCTGGAACGGCTGACCCTGGTCGACACCCCCGGCGTCGGCGGGCTCGATTCGCTGCACGGCGAACTCGCGAAGGAAGCCGCCGCTGGCGCGACCGCGCTGGTGTTCGTGGTCGACGCGTCGGCCCCGTTCACCTCCACCGAGCTGCAGTTCCTGCGCGAGGTCGCGGACCGGGTCGAGACAGTGGTGTTCGTACTGGCCAAAACCGACGCCTTCCGCGGCTGGCGCGAGATTCTGGAAGCCGACCGGCAACTGCTCGCCGAACACGCGCCGCGCTTCGCCGACGCGGTCTTCCACCCGGTGTCGGCCCGCGTGTTCGAGACCGCCGCGAAAGCGCCGAACGCGCAGGTCGCCGCGATGCTGCGGGAGAAGTCCGGCATCGCGGCGGTGCAGGTCGCGCTGCAGGAACTGCTGGTCGGCCGGTCGATGATGCTCAAGGAAGCCAACACACTCCGCTCGCTGTCGAGCGCGCTGGCCGGGATCAAGGCGAAGCTGCAAGCGGAAAGCCGTGCGTTGTCAGCGGGCGAAGCGGAAGCCGAACAACTCCGCGCCCGCCGCGACGATCTCCAGTCCCAGCGCCGCACCTCCACCCGCGGCTGGCAACTGCGGTTGCGCGGCGAAATCCAGCGCACTCGGGTCGAGGTCGGCCACGAGAGCAGCCGCGAAATGCGCGAGGCACAGGCGCATTTCCGCCAGCGGATCGACGCGGCCAAACGCGACGAACTGGCCGCGCTGCCGCAGGAAGTCGACATCGCACTGCAGACCGCGTCGCAGCGGGTGTCGATGCAGCTGTCGCAACGGCTGAACCAGGTGACGAACACAGCGTTGTCGGAGCTGTTCTCCGCCGAAGAACTCGACGTGATCCGCGCTCAGTTCGCCCGCGCCGGCGGCCCGCCGGTCGTGTTGCGCCCGCCGGACAAGAAACCGCCGACCGCCGAAGACAAACTGCTGGTGTTCATGGGTATTTCCGGCGGCGTCGGTGCCGGAAAGATCGCCGCGTTGCCGTTGGCAGGCGTCGCGATCCTCAACCCGGTCGTGCTTCCGGCGACGATCGTGATCGGCCTCGGCGCGGGCTGGTGGATGGCGCGCACGCGCAAGCACGCGTCGGACAAACAGCATCTGAAGCAATGGCTGGTCGAAGCGATCGCCGACGCCCGCTCGACGCTCGACCAGCTGATCGCCGAACAGCTCATCGAGGCTGAGCAGCAGCTGTCGCTCGCCCTCGACGAGGCACTGGGCCGCCGCATCGAGGCGATCGAGGCGGAGCTGAAGGAGGTGGACCAGACGATCAAGATGAGCGCGCAGGAGCGGGCGAAGAAGATCGCGATCGTCTCGAAACGCCTCAAGGACGTGACCGAAGGCCATACCCGGGCCGAAACGCTGCTTTCCCGCATCCGCACGGTCCGCGATCGGGCATGATCAGCGGGTGACGTACGGACCTGGATCTCCGCAACCTCCGCAGTGGGGAGCACCGCCGCCCGCTCCGCAGTGGGGCGGGCCGCCGCCGCAGCAGTGGCAGCCGCCGCAACCGCCGAAGAAGCGCCGCCGGACCGGACTGATCATCGGGACCTGCCTCGGTGCCGTAGTGCTGCTCGCTGGCGGCGGTTTCGCCGTCTTCATCGTCGCGACCGACGACAGCGTCGAGGTGCATCGCCCGGCAGGCGGGCCCGAAGTCGTCGTCCAGGCTTACGTCGACGCGGTCAACAAGCGCGACCCGATCGGCCTGCAGAACGTCAACTGCCACGCCTCCAGCGAGTACCCAGCGACGCGGTCGGTCGAGGGATTCATCCGGGACAACGTCCGGATCAGCCTCGGCAAGCCGACCACCGGCCCCGGTGCCGGCGCGTTCTTCGAGGCCGAGGTCAGCCGAGCCGCGCATCCGCCGACGACCACGCGGCTGGAGCTGAACCGGGAGGAAGCCGGGACCTGGTGCGTCTTCGTCACCGGCCACGGCCTTCCGCCCGACTTGCCGCCGTGAGCAGGCGGTGATCGGCTTGTGGACGGGAACCGAACCGGCCTAACGTGAGTCATACCGAGCGAGAAACGGCAGACCCGGCGTACCAAAGGGGGACCAACCCATGTGGGTCGACGAGAGCGGCGGCACCGACGCGACTGGCCCGGAGGCCTTGACCGTCCACGTCGACGGCCAGGAGTACCAGGCCGAGGTCAACTACGACACCGACCACGACGGGGTCTCCGACACCGCGGTCGTCGAGCACGACGACGGCACCGCGCAGGCGTTCGCCGACACCGACCACGACGGCGTCGCCGATCACTACGCGGTGCTCGATTCGACCGGGCACGTCGTGGACCAGGCGGTTTACGACGAGCAGAGCGGCAGCTGGGTCGAATCCGGCCACGGCCAGTCCGGCTCCGACGGCACCGACCCGCATTCGCAGGACACCTCGACCACCGGGCACATCCACGCCGACCTTCCGGACGGCAACGTCGACGCCGGGGTCGCCACCATCGACACCGATCACGACGGGCACAACGACACCGCCGTGGTCGAGACGAAGTCCGGCGGCACGATCGCGTTCACCGACACCAACGGCGACGGCCAGGCCGACGTCGCGGTGCAGGTCGGCGCGGACGGCTCCACCCACACCTTCGAGCACACCGGCCAGGGCCAGTGGACCGAGACCGACGGCGGCTCGAACCACGCGGCGGCCGACCCGGGCAGTGATTCGGCCTGGGGCGGCGAGGGCGCGCAGCTGCTCAGCGGCGTCGCGAAGATCGACAGCGGAACCGGGCAGTGGATCAGCCCCAACTGAGTCCGCGGTAACTGACGTCACACGAGAACGGGCCCGGCCGCGCGCCGGGCCCGTTTCGTCGTTTCCGGCACCGCCACGTCCTGGCGTCATCCGCCCGCGTCCGGCGAACCGGCGCCCGGCAGCGTGCCCGCAAGATCAGGACTGATCAGACCGGCTCCCGGCATCGGGCACGAATGCGACGCGGGCCACGCGGAAAGATTTTCGGCGCTGGCCCGTTCCGGTGAAACTGAATCGATTCCCTTATCGTTCTTGTGAGAGAACCGACAGGTCAGCTCTCGGTTACCTGCCGTCCATCCGGCTACAGTCGGGGAATCCCAAAACCCGCACACCGGTCTTCCGCCGGTGTGCGAAGCCATTCGGTCGCCGGCAACGAAGCCCGCACCAAGAACACTGTCGTTCGCGGTGTGGGCTCTTTTGTCGTCGGAAGTCAGGAGTAGAGATGACCGCAGTCGCCATCCCCGGACTGGACAACGCGCCGACGACGCACAGTGGCGTGCTGTCCTGGGTCCGGGAGGTCGCCGAGCTGACCACCCCGGACCGCGTGGTGTGGGTCGACGGGTCTGACGAGGAAGCCGCCCGGATCAACCAGGAGCTGGTCGACGCCGGCACCTTCGTGAAGCTGGACGCGAAGCCGAACTCCTACTGGGCCACCTCGGACCCCGGCGACGTCGCGCGGGTCGAGGACCGCACCTTCATCTGCTCGAAGGAGGAGAAGGACGCGGGCCCGACGAACAACTGGGTCGACCCGGCCGAGATGAAGGCCACCATGACCGAGCTGTACCGCGGCTGCATGGCGGGCCGCACGATGTACGTGATCCCGTTCTGCATGGGTCCGCTCGGCGACGAAAACCCCAAGCTGGGCATCGAAATCACCGACTTCGCCTACGTCGTCGCGTCGATGCGCGTGATGACCCGGGCAGGCAAGGCCGCGCTGGACAAGTTCGTCAAGGCCGACGGCACCGAGGCCGAGTTCGTGCCCGCGCTGCACTCGGTCGGCAAGCCGCTGGCCCCGGGCGAGAAGGACGTCGCCTGGCCGTGCAACGAGACCAAGTACATCTCGCACTTCCCGGAGGAGCGGCTGATCTGGAGCTACGGCTCTGGCTACGGCGGCAACTCGTTGCTGGGCAAGAAGTGCTACTCGCTGCGCATCGGCTCGGTCATCGCCCGGGACGAGGGCTGGCTCGCCGAGCACATGCTGATCCTCAAGCTGATCTCGCCCGAGGACAAGGTCCACTACGTCGCGGCGGCGTTCCCGAGCGCCTGCGGCAAGACCAACCTCGCCATGCTGCAGCCGACCATCCCGGGTTGGCGCGCGGAGACCCTCGGCGACGACATCGCGTGGATGCGCTTCGGCGAGGACGGCCGCCTGTACGCGGTGAACCCGGAGTTCGGCTTCTTCGGCGTCGCGCCGGGCACCGACAACCACACGAACCCGAACGCCATGCGCACCATCGAAAAGGGCAACACGGTCTTCACGAACGTGGCGCTCACCGATGACGGCGACGTGTGGTGGGAGGGCATGGAGAACAAGCCCGCGCACGCCACCTCGTGGAAGCACCAGGACTGGACGCCCGACTCGGAGGAGAAGGCCGCCCACCCGAACTCGCGTTACTGCGTGCCGATGTCGCAGTGCCCGATCCTCGCGCCGGAGTGGGACGACCCGAAGGGCGTGCCGATCTCGGCGATCCTGTTCGGCGGCCGGCGCAAGACGACGGTGCCGCTGGTGAACCAGGCTCGCGACTGGCAGCACGGCGTGTTCATGGGCGCGACCATGTCGTCGGAGACCACCGCCGCGGCGGTCGGTGCGGTCGGCAACGTGCGCCGCGACCCGATGGCGATGCTGCCGTTCCTCGGCTACCACGCCGGTGACTACTTCAACCACTGGCTCGACCTCGGCAAGAACGCCGACGCGAACAAGCTGCCGAAGATCTTCTACGTCAACTGGTTCCGGCGCGGCGACGACGGCCGCTTCCTGTGGCCGGGCTTCAGCGAGAACTCGCGCGTGCTCAAGTGGGTGCTCGAGCGCGTCGAGGGCAAGGGCAACGCGGTCGAGACGCCGATCGGGTTCGTGCCGAACGCCGAGGACCTCGACCTCGACGGCCTTTCCGAGCCGGTCGAGGACATCCAGGCCGCGCTGGAGGTCCGCAACGAGGAGTGGCGCGAGGAACTGCCGCTGATCGAGGAGTGGTTCGCGAAGATCGGCGAGGTGCCGTCCTCGCTGCGGGACGAGCTGGACGCGCTGGCCCAGCGTCTGGGCTGACGCCACAGCTGCGGTAGGAAGGGGACGTTCGCACCGGGCGCGGACGTCCCCTTCTTCGTGTTCGGGTAACGGTAGCGTGGGCCGCATGGTCTCTGATGGGGAGAAGGCTTTCCGGTTCGGCGTGAACCTGGTGCTTCCCGGCTCGCGCGACGAGTGGGTCGCGAAGTGCCGCCGGGTCGAAGAACTCGGCTACGACGTGCTGAGCGTGGCCGACCACCTCGGCATCGCGCCGCCGTTTCCCGCGCTCGTGCTGGCCGGCGCGGTCACCGAACGGGTGCGGCTCAACACTTTCGTGCTCAACGCGCCGTTCTACAATCCGGTGCTGCTCGCGCGCGACGTCGCGGGCACGGACCAATTCGTGTCCGGACGGCTCGAACTCGGGCTCGGCGCCGGCTATGTCAAAGCGGAGTTCGAAGCCGCCGGAATGCCCTTTCCCAGCGCGGGCGCGCGGGTCGATCACCTCGAATTCGCGATCAAGGAACTCGCGCGGCTGTACGCGGATCCGGAATACGCGCCGAAACCCGTGCAGCCCGGCGGTCCCCCGCTGATGATCGGGGGCCGCGGCGACCGGCTGCTGTCGCTCGCCGCCGAGCACGCGGCGACGATTGCCTTCAGCGGCACGGCAAAGGTGCGTGACGGTTCACCGCTGATGCTGGCGACGGCGGATGCAGTCGAAGAGCGCACGAGGTTTGTCACCGAGCGGCTCGCGGGCCGCGACGCCGAATTCAACCTGCTCGTGCAATTCGTCCAGATCACTGATGATCGCGAAGGCGCGTTGCGGGAAATCCATGCGCGCGTGGGCGAAATGCTTACGCTGGACGAACTGGCCGAAGCGCCCACGGTCCTGGTCGGCACCGTCGAGGAAATCGCTGAGCAGCTGGTCGCGCACCGCGCTCGGTTCGGTTTCAGCTATTTCACGGTCCTGGAGCCGAACCTCGAAGTGCTGGCCCCGGTGGTGGAGCTGCTGTGTCGCCGATAGTGGACGCCCGCGGGCTCGGCGTGAAGGCCGGTGACCTGTGGTTGCTGGAGGATCTCGATTTCTCGGTCGACCCGGGCGAATGCGCGGTGCTCGTCGGGCCGAACGGCGTCGGGAAGTCCACTTTGATGCGGTGCCTGTACGGGATGCAGCAACCGCAGCGAGGCCGGGTGCTGATCGATGGCGCCAAACCGGACGAACGCAGCGTTTCCTTCCGCCGCAGAGTGTCCGTGCTCTTCGACGATTCCGACTTCTTCGCCGAACTCACTCCGATGCAGCATCTGGAGCTGCTTTCCGGCTCGTTCGGCGAGGATCTGGGAGATTTCGAAGCATTGCTCGCCGACGCGGGTCTCGCCGAACGAGCCCGCGTCACCGCGGGGCATTTCTCGGCCGGACAGCGTCGCCGGTTGCTGCTGCTGGGCGTCACCGCGCGGCCGCATCGCGTGCTGTTGCTGGACGAGCCCGAACGCGCGCTCGACACCGCGGGCAAGGAGTGGCTGGTCGAACTGATCGGCCGCTCCACCGCGGCAGGTGCGGCAGTTGTCGTTGCCACGCACCATCAACCGTTGCTGGACACGGCAGACAGCGTGCTCGAACTGTGGTGACCCGGTTGCGTGTGCCCGGCCGCAAGCGGTTCGGCGGCATTTTCAGCGGTGACAGTCCTACGTTCGTGCTGATCTTCGGTGTCGGCTTCCTCTTCACCGCCTTTTTCCGCACCGACGCCTGGCATCGAGTCCTCTTTGGACTGTCCGCAGTGGACTATTCGGCGGTGCTCGGCCTGGTCGCGTTGTGTGCCGCGGTGGGCTGGCGAAGCCTGCTGCGCCGAGGTTTCGTCTGGGCCGAACCGGCCGAGCTGACCTGGATGGACTTCGCCCAGGTGGACCGCCGCCGCGTGGTCGCGACCCGGCTGGCCGGCGTGCTCACCGGATTTGTTGTGGTGCTTGGATATCTCGCCGCGCTGATGCTGGCGGTCGGCGGCAGTTCGGTCGACTGGTGGCGCGCCGCGGCTGCCGTCGTCGCGGGCGGCACGATCCTCGCGTTCACCACCGCGCGTCGTACCGCGTTCCTTTTCGAAGCCGCCGGACCGCTGCTCCTCGCGGTGGCTGGCGTGGTCATCGCCGCAGCGAGGCTCGACGCGATGGCGGTGCAGTACGTCGGCGCGGCGCTCGCGTTATGCGGTCTGTTGCTGGCTTTTGGCGGCGAGGCGGTCAGCGGTGCTGGCCGCGCCGTGCTGCTCGACGGCTGGAACGCGCGGGTACTGCGCGCGATGGCGGTGACGTTCCTCGACCCGATGATGATGCTGCCGGAGTCCGCGCCCGCCGGTTCGTGGTCGCTGCGCACGCCTGCCGCGTTCCGGCTCGCGTGGGTCGGGATCGTCGGCCGTTCCCGGTACGCGGGCGCGGTTCTGTTAGTGGCTTTCGCGGTAGCCGTCGGACATGTTGCTGTTCCCACTCTGCCCGGCCCGGTGCTCGTCGGGATCGGCGCGTACGTGGCGCTTACTCCTTTCGGGGCCGGTCTCGGCGTGCTGTGGCGGAATCCGGGGCGGCGAAGGTGGCTGGGCTCGTCGTCACAGGAGCTGGTGATCGCCCACGGCGTTGCGCTGACTGTGGTCGCGCTGGTGTGGTGCGGGCTGCTCTCAGTGGCGCTTTTGGCTTTGGGTACCGCGTTTTCGCCGCTCTCGTGGGTGACCGTCGCCCTAGCGGTGCTGTCGGTGTTGCGCACCGTCACGCGGCAGCCGGTTGACTACAGCAGCGCGGGTTTCGTCGACACCCCCGCCGGTCCGATGCCGGCAAACCTTATGCGGCAACTGTTCCGCGGTCCGGACCTGCTGGCGCTCGGGATCCTGGTGCTGGCACAACTCGGCTGAACGGCCGCGCCCGGGTTAGGCTCCGTGCCGACGAGAGGAGCCGAAGGTGGGCGGTGGACACGCTTCCGGCATCGGACGCAGGGCGACGTGCGAGTTCCCGCCCGGATGGAGCGACGAGCAGATCATCGCGGTGGTCAAGGACGTCGCCAACGATCCGGGCGAACCCCGGCGGCAGCAGTACAACGGCCGCTGGCGCTGCGTCGGCGAACGGTACGGCGTGCGCGTGGTCGTCCTGGTCAACGGCGACGGTCTCGTGCACACCAGCTACCCGCTGCCGGGCCCCGGCGTCGTCCGGAACGCGGACGCCGCGCGGGACCCGGCGAACCCGACTGTCGACGACCGCGCGGGCAACCGGATCAGCTACTTCGTCGACAGCGTCCTGCGCCTGCTCGCCGACCGGATGCCGCCGGAGGACCTGGAGCACTACCGGGATCTGCAGTGGTCCGGCGAATGGGAGGAGCTGGCCGACACCCTCGCCGCGCACTTCGAGGTGACCGGCATCCAGCTCAACCCGGACGAGTACGCGGATTTCGCAAAGCTGCTGAACTCGTTCGAACTGCCGGTCCGCGACTGCCGCTACCTCAACGACCGCGAACGGGTCCTCGCCGACCTGCGCGGCTGAGGCGTCACCAAGGGATTTCCCCGGCGTCGTCGAAGAACCCGCCGCGCGGCCCGTCGTCCGGCAGGGTCGCGAGCTTGACCGCGATCGCCGCGCCCTGCTCGGGTGTCCGGATGCCGGCGTACCCGTTGAAATCCGTTGCCACGTAACCGGGACAGGCGGCGTTGACGATGAGGTTCGTGTCGGCGAGCGCACGGGCGTACTGCACGGTGATGCTGTTGAGCATCGTCTTCGACGGTGCGTAAGCGGCGAGGATCGGGCCGGATCGCAGCTTCAGCGAACCCATGTTGCTGGACATGTTGACGATGCGCGGCGACTCGGCTTCGCGCAGCAGCGGCAGCATCGCGTTCGTGACCCGGACGACGCCGAAGACGTTCGTGTCCAGGACCGCGCGGACCACATCGAGATCGAGCGTCGTCGGGTCCTGGGCGCCGCCGTCGAGCTGACCGCCGATGCCAGCGTTGTTGACCAGGACGTCGAGCCGTTCGACGGATTTGGCCGCGGCGGCGACGCTGTCCTGGGAGGTGACGTCGAGCGCGACCCCGAACGCGTCGATGCCCGCGGCGCGCAGTTCCTTGACCGCCTGCTCGCGGTTGTTTTCGTTCCGCGCACCCACGGCGACGGTGAAGCCGATCGAGCCGAGGCCGTGCGCGATGGCGAGGCCGATTCCCTTGTTCGCGCCGGTGACCAGCGCGATTTTCGTGTCGTTCACTCCGTCCATGGTTGGCGCGCGGCGGGCTCCCGTCCAAGATCGATGAGGTCCGCTGTGATACCCGCCAGGTATTACGCTGGCTCTGGTGGACGATCTCGAGACCCGCGAACTCCGCTACTTCGCCGCGGTCGCCGAAGAACTGCACTTCGGCCGCGCCGCCGAACGGCTCGGGATCGCACAGCCGCCCCTCTCGCGCGCGATCGCCCAGCTGGAAAGGCGGCTCGGCGTCCAGCTCCTCGAACGAAACCGCCGTGGCGTCGCGCTGACCGAGCCCGGTCGAGTACTGCTCCGCGAATCCCGGCTGGCCCTCGACGCCGTCGCGGCCGCTGCCCGGCACACGCGCCGAGCCGGGACTCATCCGCTGGTGCTGGCGACCAAAGCCGGGGCGTCGCACGACCTCCTGCAACGACTTCTGGACTCCCCGGCAGCGCCGCCCGTCGAGATCCTGCTGTGCGAGGTCGGCGAACAAGCCGGTCTGCTGCGCGACGGTTCGGCTGACGTCGCGATCATGCACCATCCGTACGACGACCTCGCTGGCTTCGACACCGAGGCTCTCCAGGTCGAGGGCCAGGTCGCGATCCTCCCGGCCGGACATCCGCTCGCCGCGCGGGAAACGCTGACCATGGCCGAGGTCAGCGACGTGCCGGACCTGCCGATCGCCCGCTGGCCCCGTCTCGACGGCAGCTACCCGGACGGTCCTGGTCCGGAGGCGCGCACCCAGTCGAAGCTCGCCCAGCTCGTCGCGCTCGGCCGGACTCTGCTGGTGATCCCCGCGTCGAGCCGGGCTTGGCAGTGGCCGGAACACGTCGCGGTCCCAGTGCTCGACGCCCCGGACGTCACCACGGTGATCGGCTGGCCGCCGAACAGCCGCTCCCCCGAGGTGGCCGCGCTGGTCCGCGCCGCGGTCGCGCTGCGCACGGAGTCGCCAGTCGGCTGAGCGCTGGCCAGGACTTGTCCACAGGCGGATCACGCGGCTGGGGATTGCCCGATCTGCTCGCTGGCGCTGCCCTCGGCGGCCGGATCGACCCGCTTTGCCTCAACCGCCTCGCGGCACTGCCCGATCAGCCCACGAAACGTCAGCTGGCCTGCGAAAACGCCGCCGCGTCGCCCTCGCATGCGACGCGCAGCCGGTCGAGCGGCATGCCCACCGCGTCGGCGATCGCCGCGACGGTGAAGAACGCGGGCGTCGGAATCCGGCCGGTTTCGATCTTGCGCAGGGTTTCGACCGAAATGCCCGCTTCGGCGGCCACGTCGACCATGCTGCGGCTGGCCCGGGCGGCGCGCAGCACCAGGCCGAGCCGCTCGCCGCGGGAGCGTTCTTCGTCGGTGAGGGGCACGCGGACCATGCCGTTCAGTTTAGCCACAGAGTTGTCCACTGCCTGTGGATAACTCTGTGCACAAGCTGCCGAACCCCGTGGACAACCACCGTCCGGCACAAGCTCTTGGGGCATTCGAGGCGGCCCGGTCCCGCCGATAGGGGTAGCGCACGGCTTGCCGGGGCCGCGCCGGAGCGGGTTGTCCCCGAGGTTGTCCACACCCTGGAACGTGTTCGTAGTGCTGATCGAATCGATATCGAAGTCGTATGACGGCGGGATGACCGAGGTCTAGGGTCAGGCGGTCGCGTGTCACGTGAGTGTTAGGTGAGGTTCGATGTCCACTGCCAAACCGGGCGGTCGGGTGCGCGGGTTCCAGTTCAGTGCCTGGAACCTGCTGTTGCTGATCCCGTTGCTGATCCTGGTCACGCCGCTGTTCAACTTCGACGGGCCGCGGCTGTTCGGCCTTCCGTTCTTCTATTGGTTCCAGTTGGCGTTCGTGGTGGCAGGCGTGCTGTGCACCGGCATCGTCTACCTGGCCACCAAAAACAAGCCGCGGGGTGGCGGCCGGGACGAGCTGAGCGTCGACGACCTGGACGAGGGGGACGCCCGATGAGCAACATCCAGTGGGTCGAACTCATCGTCTTCGCGTTCCTGTTCGTCGTCGTCACCGTGCTCGGCTTCGTCGCTTCGCGGTGGAAAGCCGGCGGCAGCCTCGACCACCTCGACGAATGGGGCCTCGGCGGCCGCAAGTTCGGTTCGTGGATCACCTGGTTCCTGCTCGGCGGCGACCTCTACACCGCGTACACCTTCGTCGCCGTGCCCGCGCTCGTGTTCAGCGCCGGCGCGCTCGGCCTGTACGCGCTGCCTTACACGATCGTCGTCTATCCGATCGTCCTGCTGCCCGCGCTGCGCATGTGGTCGGTCAGCCGTTCGCGCGGCTACGTGACCCCCGCCGACTTCGTCCGCGGCCGCTTCGGTTCGCCGACGCTGGCGCTGCTGGTCGCGATCACCGGCATCGTCGCGACCATGCCGTACATCGCGTTGCAGCTGGTCGGCCTCGAAGCCGTGCTGCGCACGATGGGCATCAACGGTTCCGGCATCGTCGGGCACCTGCCGCTGCTGGTCGCGTTCATCATCCTGGCGCTCTACACGTATCAGTCGGGCCTGCGCGCGCCCGCGCTGATCGCGTTCGTCAAGGACATCCTGATCTACATCGTGATCATCGTGGCCGTCATTTATCTGCCCTCGAAGCTCGGCGGCTGGGACCACATCTTCAGCACCGCCAAGGAAACGCTCGCCAAGCCGAACCCGAACACGGGCAAGCCCGCCGGTTCGATCCTGCTGACCTCGAGCAACCAGTTGCAGTACGCGACGCTGGCACTGGGTTCGGCGCTCGCCCTGTTCCTGTACCCGCACTCGCTCACGAGCGTGCTCGCCTCGCGCGGACGCAACGTGATCAAGCGGAACATGGTGGCGCTGCCTGCTTACTCGTTCGTGCTGGGCCTGCTCGCGCTGCTGGGCTACGTCGCGATCTCGGCGGGCGTCAAGCCGCTGAAGAACGCCGCCACGGGAAAGCCGGACGGCAACACGATCGTCCCGCTGCTGTTCGACTCGCAGTTCACGAACTGGTTCGCGGGCATCGCCTTCGCCGCGATCGGCATCGGCGCCCTGGTGCCCGCCGCGATCATGTCGATCGCCGCGGCGAACCTGTGGACGCGCAACATCTACAAGGAGTACATCCGCAAGGACGCGACGCCGAAACAGGAGGCGAAGCAGGCCAAACTGGCGTCGCTGGTGGTCAAGCTGGGTGCGGTGCTGGTGATCATCCTGATCGACCCGCAGTTCTCGATCGACCTGCAGCTCATCGGCGGCGTGCTGATCCTGCAAACCCTGCCCGCGGTGGCGATCGCCCTGTACACGCGCTGGTTCCACAAGGCGGGTCTCATCGCAGGCTGGATCGTCGGGATGGGCTGGGGCTTGATCATGCTGTACGGAATCCCCAACCCCGCCAACGGAAAACACCACTTCGGCGGCTCTGCGCTGGCGATGGGCAACCTGTCGATCTTCGGCTGGCACCCCTTCGGCGGCACCGGTCTCGCCGCGGTGCAGATCTACCCCGGTTTCGTGGCTTTGATCGCGAACATCGTGGTAGCCGCGGTGGTCTCGGTCATCGCACGGGCCCTGAAGTGGAGTCCCGGCAACGACGAAACCGCACCCGAGGACTACCACGCCGACGAAAACGACAAGGACCTGCGCCCCATCGGCGCGCACTGAGTCCTTTTTAGACAGAGGCCCCCGCGTCGTCTTCCGGCGCGGGGGCCTCTGGTGTCTTGCCGATCATCGCCTTCGCGACGATGTACAGGACTACCGCGTTGAGCAAATGCCAGAGGAAATGCGTTCCTGCCGGGAAGTCTCCGCAGATCACTCCGTCGATGGTGCGGAAGGACAACGACAACGCGAACACCGCGGCGGCCATCACGAAATGCAGCCAGTACGGATCGCGCTTTATCCCCAACGCGATGGCGAACCCGGCGAGGCCCACGAGCGCTGGCAGATACAGCCCGCCCCCAAGCGCCGCCGATGCGCCGGTGATCGCCAGGAATACTGGTGCCCCCAGCCAGGACCACTTGGCTTTCGCTTGAAAGAAGACCCTCGGAAAGGCCGCGGCGTAGAACAAGGTGAAGAGCAGGATGGCGGCGGAGTCGGCGACCGCTCCCCATCGCGTGGCGACCAGGTGGAAGACGCTGCTGGCAACGAAGATCAACCCGATCAGGGCAGCGAGCACCCGCCCGGTGCGCTGCCCGTCGGCCCGCCACCAGACCATCCCGGCGGCGCCGAGAAAGGCCAGGTTGGCCAGGTCGTTGAGCGGCTCTCCCCAGAGTCCGGGCGCGGTGCGCTCGCAGTAACCGTCCACGTACGCGGTCCAGTTCACCGGGTAAGCAAACCCCTTCCGGGTGAACGGTGAGCATCCGGGGTCATTCGGTGCGGGCAACCGCGCCCCCTCCCGTGCGCGAACCGCGCGGGTTAGCGTGGGCGGCATGACCAACCCCGTGAGCCGGTTCCCCGTGACGGAACTCGAAGACCTTCCCGACGATCTCCGCGAGCGCATCGGTGCCATCGCGGAGAAATCCGGCTTCACGCCGAACATCTTCCGCGCCCTAGGCCACCGCCCCGCCGAACTGCGGGCGTTTCTCGACTATCACGACGCGCTCATGGAACGCGACGGCGGACTCACCAAAGCCGAACGCGAGCTCGTCGTCGTAGCCACCTCCGGTGCGAACCATTGCACCTACTGCATCGTCGCGCACGGGGCGATCCTGCGGATCCGCGCCAAGGACCCGGAGCTGTCCGACCAGGTCGCGACGAATCCGTGGCAGGTCGAACTCGACGAGCGCGGCCGGGCGATCGTGGATCTCGCGCTGGCGTTGTCCCGCGATTCCGCGTTGTTCGGCGAGGGCGACCTGGCGCTGGCGCGCGAGGCGGGGCTGACCGAGGACGAGATCTGGGACGTCGGCGCGATCACCGCGTTGTTCGCGATGTCCAACCGGCTCGCGCATCTGACCGCGCTCAAGCCGAATCCCGAGTTTTACTTGATGGGGCGTCAGAAACGATAGAACGGGCCGGGCAGGTCTCGGCTCATCTCGAACCGGGTGCGCAGCCAGCCGCGCAGGCGGTGCACTGGTTTCGTCCACACTCGCGGCGCGGGCCCGAAATACCTCGGGTCCGCGTGCGGGGTGAACGCGTCTCCGGTCAAGATCACTGCGTCGTGGCCCAGCGGGCAGTGGCCGGACACCGAGATCACGCCGCGCGTCAGGTTTTCGACCCAGTCGACCTCGTCGACGCCCAGCAGCGTGCGGCGATCGCACACGGCGCAGTACAAGACGAACATCTATAACTCCCGCCGCCAGGTTTCGCCGGTCACGAGGGGGCCGAACGCGTCCGTTTCTTCCTCGCCGACGAGCTCGAAACCCGCGCTGCGATAGATCCCGCGCGCGGCGGCGAGCAGCGACAGCGTCCACAGCTCCATCGACCGATACCCCTGTGCGCTGGCGAATTCGACGCATTCGCGCACCAGGCGCTTGCCGACGCCGTGTCCGCGCGCGGCCGGTTCCAGCAGAAGCAGCCGCAGCTTCGCGGTGCCGTCTTCGTCGCCGGGGGTGCAGAAAATACTGCCCACTCGCTCGCCGTCGAGTTCGGCGATCCAGCCGGCTTGGCGCGGGTCGTCGCGGTGTTCGGCGAAATCGGCGATCACGCGCGCGACGAGGGCTTCGAAGCGTTCGTCGAGCCCGTACTCGTCGGCGTACAACGCGCCGTGCCGGTGCACCACCCAGCCGAGGTCGCCCGGACGTGGGGCGCGCAGGGTGACTGTCGGTTCCGGTGCCGATTCGCCGACTAGCGCGGTGATGGTCCCCATCGCGCCGAGCAGGCGGCGCTGGTCGGCGTCCGCGAACTGGTCGAGGAGGCTGCCGATCTGGCTGGCCGAACGGTGGTCGAGATCGGCGAAGGCGGCGCGCCCGTCCTCGGTGAGCGTGACGAGCTGGCGGCGCGCGTCGTCCGCGCAGCGTTCGCGGGTGACGAGACCGCGGGCTTCCAGCCTGCCGAGCAGCCTGCTCGCGTAGCCGCCGTCGAGGGACAGCCGTTTGCGCAGATCACTGACTTGCAGCTGGTCCTGTTGGGCGAGTTCGAACAGCACCCGCGCTTCGCTCAGCGAGTATTCGGCGTCGGCCGGTCCCTCGTCGAGGACGCCGATCACGCCGGTGTAGAGCCGGTTGAAAGCGCGAACCGTGGCAACGCGTTCGGTGAGGACGGAATCCGGCACGGGGACCACCTTGACTCGATCGTTGACTGAGTCAAGCATCGCCCTGTCGCCCGCTCGGGGCAAGGGAATTCCCCCGGTGGTGGACCGGTGGCGGAATTGGTCCAGACATATGGAAACCCCGTGATGCTGCCAGGTCGGGGGTCCGCCAGCATCACGGGGTCGTAGTGGGTATCGACGCGGCTCTCCGCGGCGTTACACCCAGCGTTCGCTGTGGTCTAGATCACTCGCGTGAGTGACCCACCAACAGGTTGTTTGTGCAGGTCAGCGCATGAACGGCTGACGCGCCTGGGCGAGGGCGATGAGCTCCTGGCGGACCGTGGAGGTGGCCGCGGTGTCGATCGCCCGGTTCAGTGCCCGGCGAGTGCGAGCCTCGGCGCGACGGGCACGGAGCTTGGCGGCGATGTTGCTCATTGTCTTCTGCATCCCCTTCGGAGGTCTTCGGTGGCTGTGTCTCTAGTATGCACCTTTTTTCACAAGGAAGCCAACGAATCTACGGTGACATGGGGCACTTGCCGAAGAATCATCGGCAGTCTCCTGAAGATCACCGGACAGATCGCGTGTTGGCGGTCACAAGCCGCTAACGCGCTAACGCCCTCTACGGATATCTAGCAGAATCACTAGAAAGACCTAGGCAGCCGCATAGAGCGGTAGCGAAGGGAAGATCCGCTCAGTCGCGGCCGAGCAGGTAGTGCCCGAAATGCGGCACGGTGAAGGCGATCTGCCCGCGTTCAGCGGAGTAGACCAGGCCTTTCTTCATGAGACTGTCGCGTGCCGGCGACAGCGACGACGGCTTGCGTCCCAGGTAGACGGCCACATCGGCGGTGCCCGCGGCCTCGTCCCGGCCTTGGGTCAGCTCGGCCATCGCGAGCAGGTACTCGCGTTCGGCGGGCGTCGCGCGTTCGTAGCGCGATCCGAAGAACCCGACCGCCAGCTCGGACTCCGCCTCGGGCGCGGCGACCTGCACGTCCTTGACCGTGATCGGGTCGGCGGGCGCGGCGTCCCAAGCGGCCTTGCCGTAGGCCTGGATGAAATACGGATAACCGCCGGACGCGTCGAACAGCGCGTCGAGCGCCTCCGGTTCGATCCCGGCGTCCTCGCGCTCGATCGGAGCCAGCACCGCGTAGTCGGCGTCCTCGCGGCTGAGCCGGTCGATGCGCGAATAACGGAAGAGCCGTTCGGAGTACGACTTCGAGGCCGACAGCACCGCGGGCACATGCGGCAGCCCCGCCCCGACGACGACCAGCGGCGCGCCGGACTGCGACAGCTCGTGGCAAGCCGCGCACAGGGCCGAGACGTCGTCCGGCTGCAAATCCTGGATCTCGTCGATCAGCAGCGCGACGCCGGTGCCGACGTCCGCGGCCAGCTCGGCGACGTCGGTGAACAGCTCGACCAGATCGATTTCGATGTCGCCGGAATCCGCCCGGCCCTGCGCGGCGGGCACGTCGATACCGGGCTGCCAGCGGTCGCGCAGCTTCGCGTCCGGCTTGTTCGCTTTGAGCGCGAACGCTTTGAGCACCCCGAGCACTTCCTCGACCCGGTCCGGTGCGCGATGCCGCACGGCGAGATCGCGGATCGCCCGGTGCAAGGCTGCCGACAACGGACGCCGCAGTTCCGCGTCCGGCCGCGCTTCGATCTTGCCCGCGCCCCACCGGTGCCGGACGGCCATCGACCGAAGCTCCCCCAGCAGCACCGTCTTGCCGACCCCGCGCAGGCCGGTCAGCACGAGACTGCGCTCCGGCCGTCCGCGAGCGACGCGTTCAAGGACGACCTCGAACGCCTTCAGCTCCCTTTCCCGGCCTGCCAGCTCGGGCGGCCGCTGCCCGGCGCCGGGCGCGAAGGGGTTGCGGATGGGGTCCACTCTGTCACCGTATCGAGGTATCTAGGGACAGCCCGATATTTGGCCATAGATACCTAGCGCGTGTTGTTAGAAGGATGGCGGGTCTGCAGCCCCGTCCATCCTTACCCCCAGCGCACCTTCTGACGGAGCGTTAGTCCGTCAGGTTCCGCTCCGCGTAGATCTTCATCGCGTCGCGGATGTACTCGGCCGTGCCGGGGCCGTGCTTCTCGTCGTACGAGCCGTACCGCGGGTCGTCGACATACATCTGCCCGAGACCGGCGAAGTAGCACTTCGAGATCTCCATCCCGGTGGCCTTCAACCACTCGTGCAGCCGCGCGGTGACCGCCTGTGTTTCGGTCGAACCGGCGTCGTGACCAGCGTCGCGAGCGGCTCCGAACGCGAAGCCGATGTCGACCTGCTCCTGCTGGTGGGCCTTCTTCTCGTCCTCGGACAGCGACCGCCACCACTGGTCGCCCTTGCGATAGGCGTCAGCGCCCCAGCGCTGGGTGACCTCTTCCTCGAACTGGGTGTGGTCGAACCCGTCGAACATTTCCTCTGCCATGAGTTGTTCACCTCCCTTCAGTTTCTGGAGCGTGGTCCGCACGGACTCGATCTGCCGCCCGATCCGCTGCCGCTCTCGCTCCAGCAGCGCCAGGTGCGTTTCGAGGGCAGCGACGCCGTCGCGTTGGCCGTCGAGCACCTCGGCGATCGCGGGCAGCCCAAGTCCCAGTTCGCGCAGCAGCAGGATCCGCTGCAACCGGACGAGCGAGTCCTCGTCGTAGTAGCGGTAGCCGTTGCTGCCGATCCGCGTCGGCGGCAGGAGCCCGACGGCGTCGTAATGCCGCAGGGTCCGGCTCGTCGTGCCCGCGGATCGGGCGATGTCCTGGATCGACCATTCCGTCCTGACCACGGCTTCGACGGTAGAGGTTGACGTAGCGTCAAGGTCAAGCCCGAGGACCGCTAGAACTGTCTAGGGAAATCTAGAATGAGAGCAATATTTGGCTAGGTATCGCTAGCTCGGTTCGGCGAGGAGCGTGGCGGGCAATCCCGGTTGTAGGTTCTTCTACAGGGATTCCAGACCAGAGAGGCGAGACCGTGATACTGCGCCGGGTGGCACGTCCACTGCTCGCGTCGATCTTCGTGTTGGGCGGCATCGGTGCCCTGCGTGACACCCAGGGCCACGCGAAGGCGGCGGAACCGTTCCTCACCGAGACCTTCGACAAGGTCGAGGGCCTGGTTCCGGACCAGGTCCCGCGCGATCCGGCCACGCTGGTGCGGATCGACGCGGCGGTCAAGATCGGGGCCGGACTCGCGCTGGCGAGCGGCAAGGCTCCGCGGCTGGCGGCGGTGGCGCTGCTCGGCTCGCTGGTGCCGACGACGCTGTCGGCGCACCGGTTCTGGCAACTGAGCGATCCGGGCGAGAAGCAGGCCCAGCAGATCCAGTTCTTCAAGAACGCGTCGCTGGCAGGCGGGCTGTTGCTGGCCGCGGGTGACACGGCGGGCAAGCCGTCGCTGGGCTGGCGGGCCCGGCGCGCGGCGAAGAAGGCGGGCAAACGCGCCGACAAACTGGCCAAGCGCGCCGAAAAGTCGATCACCGACTGACGCATAAGAAAAGGCCGCCCGGCTGCCCGGGCGGCCTTTTCTCGTGCGCTTACTTCTCCAGAATCGCGGTGACGCCCTGGCCGCCCGCCGCGCAAATGGAGATCAGGCCGCGCCCGGAACCCTTCTCGTTCAGCAGTTTCGCGAGCGTCGCGACGATCCGGCCGCCGGTCGCGGCGAACGGGTGTCCAGCCGCCAGCGAGGACCCGTTCACGTTCAGCTTGGTGCGGTCGATCGAGCCGAGCGGCGCGTCGAGGCCGAGCTTCTCCTTGGCGAACGCCGGGTCCTCCCACGCCTTGAGCGTGGCGAGCACCTGCGACGCGAACGCCTCGTGGATCTCGTAGAAGTCGAAGTCCTGCAACGTCAATCCGGCACGTTCGAGCATCCGCGGCACCGCGTACGCGGGTGCCATCAGCAGGCCTTCGTCACCGTGGACATAGTCGACGGCGGCGGTCTGGCTGAACGTCAGGTACGCCAGCACCGGCAGCTTGTGCGCCTTCGCCCACTGCTCGGTCGCGAGCAGGACGGTCGACGCGCCGTCGGTCAGCGGGGTCGAGTTGCCCGCGGTCATGGTCCCGTCCGGGCCGCCGTAGACCGGTTTGAGCTTGGCGAGCTTTTCGACCGAGGAGTCCGGGCGGAGGTTCTGGTCGCGGGCGAGCTTGAGGTACGGCGTGACCAGGTCGTCGAAGAAGCCGCGGTCGTAGGCGGCGGCGAGATTGCGGTGGCTGGTCGCGGCCAGTTCGTCCTGCGCCTCGCGGGTGATGTCCCAGACCTGCGCGGTGAGCGCGGCGTGCTCCCCCATCGAGAGCCCGGTGCGCGGTTCGGCGTTGCGCGGGATCTCCGGCACGATGTGGCCCGGGCGGATCTTCGCGACCAGCTTGAGCCGGTCGGCGAGCGTCTTCGCCGCGTTGAGCTGCACGAGGATCTGGCGCAGGTTGGCGTTCACGGCCAGCGGAGCATCACTCGTCGTGTCGACGCCGCCTGCGATCGCCGAATCGATTTCCCCGAGCGCGATCTTGTGGGCGACGTTGATGACTGCCTGCAATCCGGTGCCGCACGCCATCTGGACGTCCGAGGCCGGCGTCGCGGGCGAGAGCTTGCTGCCCAGCACGCTCTCGCGGGCGAGGTTGAAGTCCTTGGAGTGCTTGAGCACCGCACCGGCGGCGACCTCGCCGATCACCTCGCCCTGCAGCGAAAACCGGCTGACCAGACCGTCCAGCGCGGCGGTGAACATGTCCTGGTTCGAGGCCCGGGAGTACGGGCCGTTCGACCGCGCGAAGGGGATCCGGTTCCCGCCGACGATCGCGACCTTGCGCACCGCCGGGGTTTTCCTGGTCGCCATGCCGTCCACCTCTCTGGAGTCGTGCCTTTCACACTGTAACCTACTAGCGAGTAGGTTAGACTGCGACGTGACGCAGACTGCACGGGAGGCACGTGATGGCGGACAGGTACCAGCAGTTCACGAAGACCCCGCTGGGGAAATTCGTGGTGCCGAAGCTCGGCCTGCCCAACCCCGCGACGTTGCGCCGGTACCGTCCCGGCCAGCCCGCACTCGAGGGTCCCGCACTTCTCGGGGCCGCGCCGGGCGGACGGCTGGAGAAGACCGTCCGGGCGCAGCTCACCGAGGCGGGCATCGAGGTGATCAGCGCGCCCGCCGACCGGCACGCCGCGCTGGTCTTCGACGCCACCGGCGTGAAGGACCCTGGACAGCTGCGTGAGGTCTACCGGTTCTTCCACCCGGTGATCCGCAAGGTCGGTTCATCCGGCCGGGTGGTCGTGCTCGGCACGCCGCCGGAGCTGGCCGAGGGCCGCGAGCGGATCGCGCAGCGCGCGCTGGAAGGGTTCGTCCGCTCGGTCGGCAAGGAACTCAAGCGCGGCGCGACGGCGCAGCTGGTGTACGTCGCCGAAGGGGCGGAGGACGCGGCCGAGTCGACGCTGCGGTTCCTGCTGTCGGCGAAGTCGGCGTTCGTGGACGGCCAGGTCGTCCGCGTCGGCACGCACGCCAAGACCGCGCCCACGCCGGAGAACTGGGAAAAGCCGCTGGACGGCAAGGTCGCGCTGGTGACCGGTGCGTCACGCGGCATCGGCGAGGCGATCGCCGAAACCCTCGCCCGCGACGGCGCGCACGTGGTCGCGCTGGACATCCCCGCACAGGGCGGCGATCTGTCCACCGTGGCCAACCGGATCGGCGGTTCGGCGCTGCAACTGGACATCACGGCCGCGGACGCGCCCGCCAAGCTCGCCGAGTACCTGACTTCGCGCCACGGCGGCGTGGATGTCGTGGTGCACAACGCCGGCATCACTCGCGACAAGACGCTCGGCAACATGACCGAGGGCGGCTGGGATTCGGTGATCGCGGTGAACCTCGCCGCGCAGCTCGCGGTGAACGACAAGCTTCTCGGCGACAAGATCCTGCGCGAAAACGGCCGGGTCATCGGGGTTTCGTCGATCGCGGGCATCGCGGGCAACGTCGGCCAGACGAACTACGCGACGTCGAAGGCGGGCGTGATCGGGATGGTGAACGTCGGCGCGCCGCAGCTCGCGGAGTACGGCGGCACGATCAACGCGGTCGCGCCCGGGTTCATCGAGACCAAGATGACCGCCGCGGTACCGCTGTTCATCCGCGAGGCCGGGCGTCGGCTGTCGAGTCTCGGACAGGGCGGACTGCCGGTGGATGTCGCGGAAACCATTGCCTGGTATGCCAACCCGGCGTCGGCGGCGGTCAACGGGAACCTGGTCCGCGTGTGCGGCCAGGCGCTGCTGGGGGCGTGAGGGATGGCCGTTCGTGAAGTGACGAGCGCGCCGAGCCTGGCGACGCTGTACCCGAAAGCCCTGCTGCGCCGCGGCGGCGGCTCGACCCTCCCGACGACGGAGCTGGTGCGCCCCGAGGTCGTCATCGACCCGGCACATGTCGCGGCCTACAACGAAGTCTGCGGATTCCGCTTCTCGGACGAGCTTCCGGCGACGTATCCGCACATGCTGGTCTTCGGGCTGCAGATGGCGTTGATGACCGAACCGGGTTTCCCGTTCCCGCTGCTGGGTCTGGTGCACGTCGAGAACCAGATCACCCAGCACCGCCCGTTGCTGCTGGGCGAGACGTTCCGGGTGAGCGTGCGCGCGGAAAACCTGCGCCCGCACGAAAAAGGCAGCCAGTTCGACATGGTGAGCGAGGTCCACTCCGGCGCGGACACCGTGTGGAGCGAGGTGTCGACTTACCTCCGCCGCACCGGCTCGGGCTCGGGTTCCGGGGGGCCGCGCACCCAGCTGACGCCCCCGAAACCGTCCGCGCTGTGGCACGTCCCCGGCGACATCGGCCGCCGCTACGCCGAGGTCTCCGGCGACCGCAACCCGATCCACCTGCACCCGTTGACCGCGCGCTTGTTCGGCTTCCCGAAGGCGATCGCGCACGGCATGTGGACGAAGGCGCACGCACTGGCGTCCTTCGAAGGCCGGCTGCCGGACGCGTACCGCGTGGCGGTGCGGTTCAAGCAGCCGGTGCTGCTGCCCGGCCGCGCGGCTTTCACGACCTGGCAGACCGACGACGGGTGGGCCTTCGAGCTGTGGCACGCCCGGAAGCCGAAACCGCACCTGGACGGGGTGATCTCAGCCCTCTGAGGGCTTCCAGACCTGGCCCTCGACCAGGTCGTTGAACCCGAGCCAGACCAGGTTCATCAGCCAGGACGCGAGCACGCCGTCGGAGATCTCCGGGTGGTCCAGCGCCCAGTCGGCCAGCGATTCCGCCGCGCCGACCAGCGCCGCGGCCAATCCAGGCCCGGAGAACTCCGTCTGCTCGCCGAGGCCCTTGCGGGTGCCCGCGGCGACCACGAGCGCCGCGACCAGTTCGATCGCGCGCGTGCGCATCGCGGTGATCTCCGCCGCGAACCCGCCGCCGACCGTCAACGCCTGGCGGTGCAGCACGGTCCAGGACTCGCGGTATTCGGCGACGAAGCGGTAAAAGGACCGCAGGCCGTGCCACAGCTGCATGTCCGGCGGCAGATCGGGCTGCACGCCGGCCTGGATGGCTTCCAGCAGGCGGGTCGCCTCGCGCTGGATGCTCTTGCCGAAGAGGTCTTCCTTCGAGCCGAGGTAGGTGTAGATCATCGGCTTGGAGACGCCCGCGACCTCGGAGATCTCGTCCATCGACGCCGAGTGGTAGCCGTGCTGGGAGAACACCTGCACCGCGGCGTCCAGGATCTGGCGTTCACGGACCGCCCTCGGGAGCCGTCTCGCTCGCTCGGGTGGGCGCTGATCTTCGTCGGACACGGTGGTTGTTTCCTCCCTCTCGCTGGCACGGACGGTACCCGTCCCCAGGTCGGCGGCGTTGCTTGCCGCACTACCTACTCACCGGTAGCCTTACGGCGGAAAGTTCCGGAAGGGGTGGAAGATGGCCGACAACCCGGAGGCGACCAGCTCTGACCTGGCCGGCCTGCGCGGGGTCGCGCTGCTGGACGCGCTGGACCGCACCGAAGCCGTCGACGCGAGCGCGCTCGACGTCAACGCGGTCGCGGACGCCATCGACCCTCGCGAACTGGGCCGCTCCGACATGAACCGGCTGCTGAAGGCGCTGATGCGGCTTTCGGAGCAGGTGCCGGCGTTCTCGCTGGACAAGGTCGACCCGACGAAGTTCGCCACGCTCGTCGCACGCGCGTCGCGGGCCCAGCTGGAAGCCGTGGTCGCCGAACGTCCGCTGCGCGAGCGGGTGCTGGACGAGATCTTCGCGCGCATGGGAGCGCACATCCGGGCGAAGTCATTGCGCGCGGTGGTGCGCTGGCGGCTGTCCGGCGGCACCGGCGAGGGCGGCTACGACCGCTACGAGACGGTGCTTTCCGACGGAACCTGCACGGTGTCCCGCGAAATGCGCGAGAAACCTCGCGTGACGATTACGCTTTCGCCCGTGGACTTCTTCCGCATCATCACCCACCAGGCAACGCCCGCGGTCCTGTTCGTCACCGGAAAACTGAAGGTCAAGGGCGACCTGGCCTTCGCAGCCGGGTTGGTCGGCCACTTCGACCTCCCCCGACCGGCCTGAGCCGCTCCGGTGTCCCGCTGGCGCTCGCGCATGCGTGCCGCGCACTCACCAGGTGAGCACGCGGTGAACGGTTTCGCCCGCACTCTCGAGGTGGGCAAACTGACCCCGGAACAGTTCGTGCAGGTCCTGGAGACGCTGCACATGCTCGGCACGGCCGGAGCCGGCATCGATATCGCCTCGCTGACCACGCAGTCCCTGGTCGATGTCGTGGCCGCGGCGACCCGGGAACAGCTTAAAGGCATCGCCGACCACGACGAACTGCGCGCGGTCTTCCTGGACGAGATCTTCCGCCGGATGTCGGAACACTTCCGCCCAGAACGGGCCCGGCACGTGGACATCGTGGTCTCCTGGCGCTTCCCCGCAGGAGACGATTTCGACCGCTACCAAACGGTGATCGAGGACGGGTTGTGCGTGTCGAGCACGGACTTGGCCCGCACTCCGGACACGACGATCACGGTGGCGGTGGAGGACTTCATCCGGATGGCTACCGGGAACGCGGCGGTGGCGGCGATGTTTGTGACGGGGAAGGTGAAGGTCAAGGGCGAGTACGCGCCGGCGGTGCGGTTGTCGGGGTACTTCGACATTCCTAAGCCGACTGGGGCGGACTAGCCAGCGGCTTCAAGACTCATTTCCCCACGAGCCAACGGCATCAGGTAATTCTCCGACAGCCACCGCACCACCGGCACGCACACCGCGTCCCCGAAGCCGAACAGCGCCTGGTTGTTCCGTAGTCCATCCAGTGCGTACTTCCCCGCGCCCATCAGCCGGGCGTACTCGCGGGGCGTCATCCAGCGGACCCGCACTGAGCCGCGGCCTGCTTGCACCACGGCCTGTTTGGACGACCCGCCGCGCGCGGTTCGCAGGCAGCCGGAGATGTCGTCCGGTCGGACTTCCCACACTGGTTTCCCGTTCCGCGTGCGCCGGTACGCCGTCCGGTACACCAGCTTCTTCCCCGCCTGGAGCTGCGTAAGCCGTTCCAACTGGAGCGGCGACAGCGACCCGATGAACCCCGAAGTGCGGGGCGGGTTCCACCAGCGTTCGTCATCGGCGGAGAGGCGTTCGACGGCGGCGGACAGCCCGGTGACCAGCAGCGGTGGTGGCGCGGGTAGGGCGGCGCGATGTGTCCGCAAGGAAGGGTCGAGCGCGAGCCAAGGGGGGCGGAGCGGCGACGGAGCAGGCGAGTCCGAGGGAGGATTTTGCGCTCCGACGATGAACAACCGCGGCCGGGACTGCGGGACGAACCGCCGGGCGTCCAGGGTGAGGACGTCGGCTGAGTAGCCGAGGCGGTTGAGTTCGCGGATCGCCGCGCGGAGGTCGTCGCCGCCGTGGCTGGTCGCTAGGCCTACGACGTTTTCCAGCGCTACGACGGGCGGGCGGTCTGGGCCGAGTTCGTCGAGGATGCGGGTGAATTCCCAGAACGTCGACGAGTGCGAGCCCGCCAGGCCGCGGCGCCAGCCGGCCAGCGAAAGGTCTGTGCAGGGGAAGGAAGCCCAGGCCAGGCTGAGGCCGGCGGGCAGATCGGTGCCGCGGAGGGCGGCGACATCGCCTAGCACGTACTCGCGCGCGCCACGGTCGTTGAAGTGTGCCTCGTACATCGCCTGCTTCGCCGGTTCGATGTCGTTGGACCACGCGACGTCGAAGCCGGCCGGTTCGAGGCCTAGGCGCACGAGACCGATGCCGGCGAAGAACTCCGCGGCGGTGGGCTGACCCGGTTCAGGCATGGGGCCAACATTAATGGGGCCGGCGTTCCTTCACGGTCTCGATCACCCGCGACGCGGCGACATCGGTCGCTTCGTGTTCCCAGATTCGCACCGACAGCCAGCCCGCTTCGAGCAGCAGCGCGTCGGTATTCGCGTCCCGGCGGCGGTTGGTTTCGATCTTGGTCCGCCAATAATCGGCATTGTTCTTCGGCCAGGTGCCGTGTTCCGGGCAGCCGTGCCAGAAGCAGCCGTCCACGAAAACCGCTACCCGGGCGGGGCCGAAGACCAGGTCAGCCTCGCGGCGGACGCCCTTCACCGGACGTCGGTGCACTCGGTAGCGGTACCCGGCGGCGTGCAGGATCTTGCGCAGCGCCATTTCGATCCCGGTGTTGCGGGACTTCTGTTTGCTCATGCGGGCGCTTACCGCGGAAGTCGTTTCCAGCCGCTCCACGGGAGTCATTGTGGCAAAGGCTCAGCCTTCGACGATCCGGCCTTCGATCACCGGGTGGTTCTTCGCCTGCCGCGGTTCCTCCGCGACGACCTCGCTGTCCACCACCATCACCGGACCGCGGCGCTGGTTGGCGTACCGGATGGCGCGCTTCTCCGCGCGGCGCAGCCAGAACCGCCGGGCGATCGAGCGGGTCGGCGGCAGCAGGAAGAGCAGGCCCAGCACGTCGCTGACGAAACCGGGGACCATGATCAGCACGCCGCCGAGCGCGACGAGCATGCCGTCGGTCAGCTCTTTCTCCGGATTGCGGCCGGACTGCGCGGTCGCCATGAACGCGCGCATCGCCTTGCCGCCCTCGCGACGCGCCAGCCACGAGCCCACGAACGCGCCCGCGATCAGCAGGCCGATCGTGCCGAGCACACCGACGACCGAGCCGACCGCCCAGATGGCGGCGACTTCAGCGATGACGTAGAGCAGGAACACGACAGCCATACTCAGTGAACGAACGAGTGCAGGGTTTTGCTCCCGGGATCACATCGTCCCAGGTCAGAGGGGTAGGAAAGCCTTGAGCAGTGTGAAGAGCCGGGTTGCAGCAGCTGCCCAGCTGGCAGGCTGGCTCGTGCCTTGCGCGCAGGACTGTCGCCAGCCGCGCGGGGACCCTCCGCGAGCATGCCTACGCGCGAACTTCCTCCAACAAACGGTCGAAGAGGCCGGGCACAGACCCCCCTCCCAGAACCAGCTGACGATCTAGGAGTCGGTTGCCAGTTTCGCATGAGGTCTCGCTGATGAGTGCGCAGCCATGGCAAGCCGAGAGATTCAGTGCAGAAGAGCCTTGACGGTCGCTCTCGATGCAAACTGGATCGTTTGAGCAGACGTCAGCATCCCCGAGCGCAGCCATCAGCAGGGGGAGAAGCTTGTCAGGATGGCCGAGACGGACGAGTCCGCCTAGCGTCCCCTGGGCATCTCCCGCTGCTGTATAGATCAAGATTCCCGCAGTGCGGTCGGGGCGATCAGAATGTGCGTAGACACGCTCCTGCAGGGATGCCGAAGAGTAGCCGCTCGCGAAGGCGAGGCGTCGAATGAGGAAGTGTGCGACAGTGTGCAGCGCGACGAACCGTGGCTCAGGTTTGGGCAACCGACTGGCCCATTGGATGGAGGCGCGTCGATCTTCTAGTATTGCGGCGCGCCCGACAACTTCAGGAGTTCTTTCCCACTCGGAAAGGGTCTCCTCGTTGAAACGAATGAATATTCCCTCGCCAAACATTTCGATTGCTGGATATATTGGCCTGCGATTACCGTCTGGGCCGAGGTCTGCTTTGATGAGGTCGGCGTCGCCATCGTGCCTCCGAAAACCTTTGAGTGCCCGCACTTCCCGCACGCGGCGTACCTGTCCAAAACTGGTCAATGCGCGAGTTAATGCGCGCGGCCAGGTGGACTCGTCGGAGATCGACCAGCCGTCGACGACAAAGTTGCCACCACTGTCATCGCGCCCGTGTTCAAGTTTTTTGAGAAATGCGGCCCACTCGCCATCCTTCAAGTCCAGAACTGTGTCGTCTTCGACCTGATTGCCGCCACTTGCCATAGCAAGTACTTCGGTAGCAGTGGTCCCGACCTCTTCAGCAATCCACCCGGCCACTATCTCAGCCTGGGGGCCGCCATTATCGGCGACTACCTTTTCGAAGTAGACGTGACTACGAATCTTGTCGGCTAGTTCGGCAGATCTTGGAACTTCCTCGGGTATGTCAAGTGCAGAGTACTGCTCGGAAATATAGTTACCGGTCGCGCCTCGTTGAACGGCCGTCAATTTATGTTCGCAAGCGGTTTCACGTGTTGGATCCTGCCAAGGCTGAGTTCCGTTGCAGCGGATTCCGTCGCGGTGGAGTGATTCCGAGCCAGCCAATTCGGAAAGCGGGCGAGTCCGTTTGCATCCGGTGCAATGAATGTTCAGAGAGGCCAAACCTTCACCATGTCGTGAAGATCGCGTGAACCTCAGCTCTGTATAGGCGCGACAGAATCGCACGCTGTCTGTGACATCTGTACTATGGCCGCGGTGGGCCCATTTAAACCAGGGTATATCCTGGATATGGCTGCCCTTCGCACATGTGGCGACATAGCGCATTGGAACGAGCTTCCCACCGCACTCGCACCTGTTGACCCAGCGACCTTTGTTTCGGTTTGTGATCTGAGAAAGTTTTGTGCACTGCTCACAGAATCGCCAGGCAGGAAAACGCCAGTAGAGAAGGTATGCGGTTTCCCGGGCTGCGCGCCCGGCATGGGCGGGCGGTTGACGAAGAACGCCTGGGCCAAGCCGACTCAAGAGCCGGTCGCAGCTGATCTCCGGAGTGTACTTTCGGTTCCACCATGAAGTGTCGGGCGCAATCAGTGATTCACCTAGGACATCGACGATCGCCCCCACGCCGAATGGTGTGATCGTTTCGGAAAGCCGGAGGTCATGGACGATTCGTTCCACTGGTGCCACCTTCTTGCGGTTCGCGTACGTGGACAGCAACGTTCGGCTCGACAGACCTCATTGAATCAGCCACGAGCCATCCCTCGCCTTTCTCGCCGAATCTTTTGAGAAGGGAATTATCGTCCGTGTTCAGACGGTCGTAAACCAGGATAGTTCCGCTATCTCGAGCGGACTTCGCGCGGTGATCCCAATCCCTCAAGAGGCGCCACGTCTCTGCTGTAGTTTCATTTAGTTCGATATCGTCGGCACACCCTACTAAGTCAAGGAATTGTGCTATAAGCTTATCGACATTGGTCCGCAACCTATCGTCGTCGAGATCCAATCTCGCCGCAGCATCATTTGGCGCGAGTTGGGGTAGTGAGTGTCGCAGCAACGCGACCAGGCCACCAGCCAGTGAGCGAGCACGGGACGACAGAGACCACGGCGTCACGCTCGTTGGCTCGACGTTGCGGTAGAGCGCCTCGTGGTAGGACCGAAAACTCTCGAAATGCGAGCGATCACGTGCGCGGTTGGACCGGAACAAGGTGGTCACGATCCCGTTGTTCCGGCCGCGACCGACCCGGCTGGTAGCTTGAATGTATTCAGCAGTCGTCTTGGGCTGACCCACCATCAACATCAGGGCCAGACGAGGTATGTCAATACCGACTGACAGCATGTTCGAGGATAGGACGACGTCGATCGCCTCACTCGATTCGTCAATGCTCAGGCTCAGCTCACGGAGGTCGTTGGGCAGTTCATCCGGCCCTCGGCGACTTGTGAGTTCCAGAATTCGTTCAGCACGGACCGGTCGAAGAGGCAAACCAAGTCGATCTGATCGCGGTTCCAGCCGACCGTTAACGTCGTCGACTACCAGTGTTCCAGTTCGACCTAGCTCGCGGAGGCTGTTGTGATACATCACCAACGTCCAATACGAGTCCCCGGTTGTGCTGACATTTCCGCCTTCGGCGAGCGCCGCCGGCACCTCGATCAAGGGCGCAGTCGCAGCTACGACTGCTGACACTTGGGAGATTGACTGCGGCATCAGTCCGACGTACAGACGGCCTTCACCGCTGCTCACGGGTCGGGAGAAGAACGTTCGATCACCGTTCAGGCCTGCTGGCGGGTACAGTGCGACCGTTCGTCCATATAGGCCTTGGACCTGCTCACCCGAGGCTCGGATAGTCGCAGTAGAAGCCACAATCTTGGGCGGGGGGCCGCTTAGCTTCAGAAGTACCTGTATGACGGCGTCGAAGACGGCGACCGTCGTCCCGAGCGGACCGGACAGCAGATGGAGCTCGTCCTGGATGATCAACGACGGTTGGCGAAACGGAGTACCAATCCCGAGCAGCTTGCCGGCATCTGGCAAGAACTGCAATCGGGCGAACTTGTCCACCGTAGCCAGAAGAATCGTGGGTGGGTTCTCGTACAGAATCTCATCGACGACCGTGATCGGGAGTTCGGTGTAAAAAGGGCAATCCTGACAGGTGCAATGAATGATTACATCATTGCCAGCCCTGAGGAAACCATAACAGCTCTGGTTGGCTGACCAGTCAGAAGGAAGAAGTGCAGTGCCGCACCATGGACAGCTCTCTATTTGGAATTCGTTAGCTTCTGCTGGGTGGCCAGCCTGGTGGAGACGCTTCAGCGCCGCTCTGGCGTCTCTCCTCGTGCGCGGAGTTACTTCATTTCCTACCCATAAACCGATGGAGAATGGAGCCATTCCCCGCGCGCGACGATCTTGGTTCCGGAGCAACTCCATAGCGCAGACGAGGGATGCCGCCCGCTGAAATTGCTGCGAGGTCAGCAGGCGGAGGGTGTACCGCGTGAACACGGCAGTTCCCGCGCCTGATATGCCGTGAGTGATGCGGCGCCGAAAGATCTCCACGGCCGCGAGACCGAGATAAGCCTCGGTCTTCCCTCCTCCAGTCGGAAACCAGATCAGGTCAACAAGCTCTCGGTCATCATGCTGCTCATCGACCGTCGATGCCAACGACACCAGGAGAAAACCAAGCTGGAAGGGTCGCCATTGGGGTGGCTTGATGGCATCCGGATCGATACCCTTTTTGACCTCGGACTGGTGAAATTGCAGCCGCATCGCGGCCATGCCCAGTGCGAACGCGGTCCTCAGCGAGGCCTGGTCGGGCGCACGGAGGAGGTCGACACCGTCTTTCATCCGATGCAGCGCGTGCCGGGCACGATCGGTGATGCGCTCTGCTACTGGCGCATCGACGCCAAACTGGTCGATGCTGTCGACCTGGTCCGAGACCCAGCGGGAGAATGCGTCGACGAACGCGTCGAGAACCGAGGTGACGCGATCCGGTTCGCTGTCGATCAGAGACAGAATGTCGAGGCGGAGAGCCTCGGACTCGACAGTGCCGGCGTCGAAGGCGGTCGTCTCGATCGACGGAACGACGTGAGAGGGCACCGGGTCAATGAAGACTCGTTTGCAGGTTCCGTTGACGAGATCCCAGCTGGCTGCCATTCCATGGCCGACCGCGTAGACCTTTTGCTCTCGATACCGGAGTCGCAGCTCTGCTGCCTCAGGATCCGAGTCGAAAGCATTGGACCGGGCGTACTCCAGGATCTGGCCGTCCGGTGCGGGGCTGGCGCTGAGCGCCACCTGGAAAAGCGTATGGGCGATGTTGTGTCGGTCGTCTTCGGTCGCCGTGGTCGACACTCGAGCATGCACTGTCACGAGATGACCGTCACCGTAGGAACGCCACCGCGACCCTACTTCGAGCAGGACCTCTCCCACTGTAAGAACGTGCGGAGCACGGTCCCGCACAAGTTCGAGTCCGGTCGTTCGGAACGGCGCACGTCGCCAGCGCGGAGGACCGTCGTCTTCGACAGGTTTGTAGGTCGCTGCGGAGAAGTCGCATGAAACACTTGGTCGGTCGGTGACGAACGAAATCGCAACAGAAGAAGGACGCCAGTCTTCGGCCAGCGGTACTCCGGCACCCATCTCTTCCACTTCGCCTGTGGCGACTTCCGCATCGATGTGCTCTTCTTCGACAGAGTTCTCGCTAGACGCAGATGTTGCTGCAGGGAATAGCATCCCGACCGCATACTGGCGATCGGGGAGATTGAAAACGACCTCGTGATCACCACTATCGGGCCCGACGTAGGCCCGACGGAGGTGGCGCAGTGCGATCTCCTGGGCCCTGGTGAGAGTCATTTCTTCTCCAGTTGCCGTCGGACCAGCTGTTGGACGCGTCGCTTATCTGCTCGAGAAAGGACAATGTCCAGTGAAACCCGCGCCCGGGTCACGGCGACGTAGAAAGCCGCAGTTCCGACGTCGTCGAACGACTTGGGGAGCTCGCAGACGATTACGTGCTCTGCCTCAAGTCCTTTAGCGTATCGGGGGCTGGTTACGGTAATGCCTGAATCAGTTATCTTTTTGGGCGCGGTTGAGCTGGCACGAATGATCCAGATATTGCCCGCATGTGCCCCGGATGCGACCAAATCCGCAGCTACCGATTCGGCCTCGGCCATATCGGAAGCAGAGTCAGTCGTTCGCCAGCGGACTTTCGCTCCATGGACAATTCCTGGATCTCCTACGTCTGCCCCGAGATACTCCTGCACTGTATGCACGATCGCCTGTGTGTTGCGTACGTTAAGGCTCAGATCAACAGGAAGGGCCTCTGCGGCGACGAGTTCAAGGACATCTCGGTCGAACTGCCCGTCGACGTGTGCCTGATTATTCATGTCGAGGAACATTCGCCATCGCCCAGCTCCGCGCCCACCGGTGATTACCTGGTCGAACGTGTCCATGCAGCCAGGAGTCATCAGGTCCTGCGCTTCGTCAACGAACACGACATCGTAGGACTTTCCTGGAACCAGATCCTCGAACGGGGAGACATCGATCTCATGGCCGGTGACGTGAGGCGCGAAGAAGTTCCGAAGGGCGGGCGAGCGGAACGTGATTAATACGGACTTTCCTTGGTCCGATTCCTGCTTGGCTGCTTCCGCAAGAACTAGTGACTTACCGGTACCGGCGCCGCCGTGGACCAGTATTCGCGGGTTTCGTGCCAGCGACGCTATAACTCGCGCTTGTCCCGCCGTCGCGCGATTCTGCTCTTCGATAATCGCGCCGCGTTGAGCGTCGATAACCGGCATGCGGGTGAATTGCCCGAAAAGGCGAATCCGAAGTTCTTCGATTTTCGCAATCTTCCGGTCGGATGGGGGTTCCTGGGTGTTCTCCGAAATTTTATTGAGAGCCGTGGTCAAGGCGGCGATACTCATATCTTCGCGCCCCAGCCAATGAGTCGGTTGCCATTCAACTGATCGGGGTGGAGTTTCGATGTCAGGTGTGATTACGGCAGCTTCTTGCGCGAACCAGCCAACCCCGTCTTGTCGGAGGATGCTCCGTAGTGCGTACATCGCGGACTGCGCTTGCTCCATCGGCGAGGTGGCGAGTTTGTGCCAGTCGCCGCGCCTATCGATGCTGTACCAGACCCCGTCGTGTTTTTTGATTCCGCCGCCCTTGACTTCGATTACGATTGCAGTCTTCTTCCACAATACGACGAAGTCGGCCTCGGCTTGTTGCTTGTAGGCGTGAGTGCGCAATTTGACCGAATGAAAAGCGACGGCGTCCAGATCGTCGTTGACTTCTCGGAGCAGGCGTGCGATTCGTCGCTCTGCATCGCTGGTGGCATTCTTCTCGATGTCGGATAGGCTTGGTACGAGGATCATGAACGTGGCTCCTGCCAAAGGGGTTCGTATTCACGATATCCGAGCCAATCGGTAAAAGCTCCGAAATTGTCGGCAATGTCCACGATCAAACACTTTTCTTTGCCGCCGTTTTCGGGTCCGCGAAGGCCGCGGCCGGCCATCTGAATGTAGGCATTTGGACTGAATGTGGGCCGTGCGATGTAAAGCGCTCGGACACCGGGAGCATCGAATCCTTGGGCGAGTAGATCGCAATTCGTCAGAACGCGGATCTCGTTCCCTTTAAACTGCTCAATGATGTCCCGACGCTCTTGTCGGCTGGTTTGCCCGCTTACCGCTTTCGCCGCCACGGCTCGGTACCGCAATGTTGCCGCAAGTACCTGGGCGGAAAGAACATCAGGGGTGAAGACCAGTACGGGCCAGCTCTTATCCAGGCTGAGGATATGCTCAACTAGAATTGACATCCGAGCCTGGTCGGCCCCAATTCGACCCATCACCCGCGACGGAATCCTGCGCTTTTCCTCTGCTTCGGCAATTTCATCCGGCTCAAGTACGAACTCGATGCCAGGGAGAACTTCATGCTCGACTTGCGCCAAGACCCGGCGTTCGGTAAGTGCGCGATATGCACTGACGGTGTCGAATATATTGATCTTTCGATCGCCGAATCGACTGGAGAGTGCGGCTGTCGCGGCTTCGGAAGTTCCTTTGAAAGGTGTTGCGGATAGACCGACTAGCGGACGTTCCCAGCTTCGTCCCGCGACGCCGAGCCAGTTCAAGATGCGGGTATAGCGCTCCGAGCCTCCAGCTCGGTGTCCCTCGTCGATGATGACCGCCGTAGCCTCCTTCAGCCACATGTATTCCGGACTGTCCAGAATGACATCCAATTTGGCGTCAGTTGCGACGATGACGGAGAAATCAGTGTCTGGTTCGTGAACGGTGTTCGTGTCCCACAAGCGACAGACTGTGAGCGGGCGTTCGTCCCCAAGTCCCCGCCACACTGTGCTCCACGTCTGAACAGCCTGTTCGCACAGCTCCTGCGATTGCGCTATCCACAGGACCGGGCCGCGCATTCCGCCGTCGATGAAGAGCCGGAGGACAGTTTCAGCTGCTACGCGGGTTTTGCCCGCGCCGGTCGGCAGTTCGACCATCGCCTTGAGATGATGTCCGTTCGCTTCGCGGAGCGTTAGGACGTCCTTGAGTTGCTGGCTGATCTTCTCCTGGAAGTCGTGGAGGGGGCTGAGCTTTACGGCCCCTGGGACGACGAATTCGCCCTCTTGGCGCTGGGTGTGGCGGCCAGCGTACTTGGCTCCGAAACCCATCTTTCGCAACCAAGAGATAGTGGCCGCACCACCTGCCCACGATCTTGGAACGTCCGTGAAACCGTCATTCTGGAACTGATCGGCAAGTTGGCTGATCGCATCTGAGCCATACACGGTGAGGATGAGCTCGCCTGCGGAGGTCGAGTCATCGACGAGCCCTTGAGACGCGAGTGCGTGCCAGAGACCCTTTGGTAGCGCCTCGCGTAGGTCATCCGGGCCGAAGTAGATATCGAGTCGCTCCGCGTCGGTGGAAGCAGCCTTGGCTTCTTGCCGAAGCCTCTCAAGACGGTGGTCGATGCCTGCTTGTAGTACGTCATCGAGCTCTGCGTTGGTAAGGCGCAGGTTGAAAGCTTCGTTCACTATGTTCAGCAACCGACGCTCGTCTGCGTCGCCGCTGACCGTCAGTCTCGACCCGTCAAGATGCCACTCGAGCGATTGGTGCTCGACACCGTCTTCGGTGGTCACGCGCTTGACGATTTGGAGTGCTCGCGTGACGGTGGCGCTCGTTACAATATTCGGGATGTGCGGTGCGCGAAGCCCGCTGAAGAGGTCAACAACCCGCTCGCTCTTCTGTTCTCCGTCGATCACTACGGAGAACGCGAAGCTCTCTTCGAACCGACGACACCCCATCAAGGTTGTGAATTCGCCTTCCTGCTCCTCTGTGACTCGCAAGTAAGGACGCTGGCGCGACGATAGGAACTCTTCTTGCTCGTCTGTGGTGGCGAGATAAACTGAAGCGGGCGAGCGTGCCTCGATCGCCCGCTGAACCCTGGCGGGGATTGTCTCTGGTCGGCTGTCGGGGTAAGCGATACGGCGTGCGGCGGTAATGAACTCGGCAAGCGCGGTATCGTCCAGCGACGACGGGAAAATTTGAGCTTCAAGGGCTTCCTTGAGCACCGAAGGTGGTACCGAACTTAGCTCGTCGGGCATCTCCAGCGCGTCCGCGACCTGGCGGGGCCCTTGAAAGATGGGAAGGAGGTTCCGATACTTAAGCATGGACGGAGCAACGAGCTCGCCGGGCGGGCGGAACCCTCGGTTGGATTCCAACAAGCCAGCGCGATCGGCCGCCCAGCGTACTGGCGACATCACCGGTTGGGATGCCCCCGTGTCTAGGTCCTCGCAGATCCATTCACCGTCAGATTCCTGCAGCAGCTTGGCAGTCCAGGCAGCTCGGATTCGATTGGACGCTTTGGCATCTTTCAGGAAGAACAGCACAGAGAAAGGGCCGGGCCCGTCGCCTGGATACAGTTCGATCCGTTCTACAGGCCGTTCGCCGGGACCTCGGCGCGAGTTGATCGTGGTCAGCACCCATTCGCGGTACCGATCGAGAAGTGGCTCGTCTTCTAGGGCGTATTTGCCAACCGGCCTATGCACCACCCCGATTTGGTGAGCCACGACTGGCATGCATCGCTGATGGTCCAGCAGCCTGGCTGCCAGGTTGTCACCTAACGGTTCGTCTAAGTCGAAGACCTGTGTAGGCCATGCCCAGTTGCCATCTTGTGTCGGTACTTTGACGACTGCTCGATGGTTGGCCAGGGTTTTGGCCGCGACGGTCACAGGGACGTCGAGGATGGCCTCCCAGAGCTTCGTGAGTTGCTCAGTGTGTGGATCGGTCGTGAGTTTGGCCAAGCGCGCGTTGAGGATGGCGAGCGGGTCGAGATCACGGAACCCGAACTCTCGAAGTGCGCTCTCGACACCCGACCTGGCCAGTAGTTCGGGATCGACGAACACCGCACGCTCGATCTCGACGCCATCCTCCTGGTGGAGGAAAACGATGTTCTTGTCGCGCATTGCCCGCATGCCGTCGGTGGTCGGCACGACTCTGGCCTGGTCGACGTCGGGAAGGTTCCGGTGTAGGAGCACGAACTTGATCGCGTCGGCCGCGGACGCGACGTCATCGCCTTCGGCCCATTCTCGGAGCCAGGAGAGCAGCCCGCGTTTCGGTATGGAGTCAAGGGCTCGCTTGGCGTCCCGGTCGCTGTCAAGAAGATCCGGAGACGCTGCTGCGGTGAGCAGCTGACGCAGGCGCATGGCCCGCTGCGTTGACGCGTAACAGCGCCAATGCGGGACGTCGTCGGCAGTGTTCGGGGAATCGGCCCACGCAAGGTGATCGCTTTCCTTGATGCCGACAATGCCCAGGTCCAGGGGTCGAAGGCTGGCCGAGGGCTTCAGTGTCCCGGTGGCATCAGGTACCAAGGGAACCTTCGCCGACATACGCGGGACATGTGCGCACAGGAGTTCATCACCGAACGACAGTGGCTCTCTTCCTCGCGCGGGCATGTAATCGAGGTGCGCAGCAGGGTCTTCGGCTGTGCTCACAAGTGGGAGCAAGCTGACGAACATCCCGGAGAGCGTCCTGACCATCTCTCGGTTGTAGTCGTTCCTGAGCAGCGTTGTCCGGTCGTCGTTAACACTCCACGGGGCGTTGAACAGGGCCGATGCGGAGGTTTGATCCTGGAGGGGAAAGTATGACCAGAACTGTCCGATTCGTTGTCTAGCTTGTCGTCGCGGAACAGCGACGGTGACCTTGACTTGTTCTCGTGAGACGGCTTCGCCGACCTGTCGGCGCGCCTCGGCGGTTGGTGTGTGCATCCGATTCTGGACGATCCACTCATCGCCACTGCCATCTGGACGCTCGATCTTAAGGATACCGTCGCCGAGATCACGTGATACGTGCGTGGTTTCGAAAGAGTCTGTACCCAGCACACGCAGCGTAATCTCCCGCACGGTCCCGACAAACAGCAGGAACTCCGAAGGGAATCGCTCGATATCACTGCGTAGTCGTGCGAGTCCTCTCGCCCGGGGCAGCTTGACGATCGTGGTGGCCCACTCCGCCATCCCAGCGAGTATCGGGTCGGATTCGAAAGCTGCCAACGGGTCGAGGGCGGTTGCCGTGCGGAGGATCGGGTAGCGCTTAGCGGTCGCGGCGACACTCGAGATCGCGGACCGTGCTTGCGGCGAGTTGAACTCGAAGGAAACGGACCGGCTGAAGACTTGCGGCGCATCAGACACCGCGAGCACGGACTTGAAGCCTAGACCAAAGCGACCGATTTCGTCGCCGCGCTTGTCGCTGAGGTGCGCGTGCATGATCGTGACGAGCCCGTTTTTCGAGAACGGTCGCCCTGTGTTGGCGCAGTAGAGGGTTTGTGATTCTGTATCGAGGACTATCTCGACCCTGCCAGTGGTCCGCTCCGGGTTCGCGACGCCGGAGAGGGCGTCGGCAGCGTTCTGGACGAGTTCGAGCAACGTTCTGTCCGAGTAGCCTCCGACTCGGATCGATTCCTCGTGATTGGCATGCTCCGAGATGAGGTCGGGATTTGCCGTGTACACGGAAATTGCAGTCGCGAGTCGACTCCTGACCTCGTTGACCAAGGTCGGGTCGGGTCCCCACGCTTCCGGCCTGGTCACCACTTCTGCGCGCTCCTCACCGCCGCCCTGGGGGCCGCGTGCTGGTGCTGCTGGTGGTGGGACTTGTCGGTCACCGATCCTCCATCTGCCTGTCCTGGCGTGTCGACGGACGATCTTCGTCGACACGATCCACCGTAGGACGTGAAGCGCATGCTCGTCAGGTTTTCGTGCCGAACGATCGTCTACTGGAGTCTTTTTCTCGCGCCTCGCCGCGTTCCGTGATCGTTCACGTCGCTCAGGCAGCCTAGAGTGTTACGCCGTATGGTCACGAATATGTCACGCCAGGTCGTGTCCATGAGAAGCGCCTAGTAGTCCGTGTCGGACTTGGCCAGTACGCGTTTATGTCGGACCTGCCTTATACACTCCGGTCTCATGACCGACGGACAACCACTCTCATCTTCGTCTGAGCAGGTCGAGATGGTGGATCTGTTCGCTGGTCCAGGCGGTCTCGACGTGGCTTCTCACTGGCTCGGCCTGTCAACGGTCGGGATCGAGTGGGATGCCGATGCGTGTACCACTCGCGAAGCAGCTGGGTTGCGGACCAAGCAAGGTGATGTGCGCTCTTCCAAGCCGCTCGACTACCCGGATGCTCGAATCTTGGCTGGAGGTCCGCCCTGCCAAACTTACACCGTAGCGGGGCGGGGAGAAGGGCGGAAAGCTCTCGACCAGGTGTTGTCCTTCGTCGACGATGTTGCCTGCGGCAAGGATCCGGACTTTTCCCAGGTTAAGGACGAACGGACTGGACTGGTCGTCGAGCCTCTGCGATGGGCGGTAGACGCTGCGGATCGAGGCGTCCCTTACGAAGCGATCGTTCTCGAACAGGTGCCCGCGGTACTGCCGGTATGGAAGGCGTTCGGACAGGTCCTTGAGGCGCGTGGGTACGGCGTTGCGCACGGAATCCTCCATACTGAGGAGTTCGGCGTTCCGCAGACTCGTCGCCGCGCGATACTTGTCGCCCGTCTCGGTACTGATGCGGAGCTGCCGAGACCGACCCATCGGAGGTATCGCAAAGGACAGTCCCGTAAGGAGGGCGACCGGCGCCTGCGCCAGTGGAGGACCATGCGCGAAGCGCTCGGCTGGCCGGCCGGATTCACTGTGGTATCCAATTATGGGACCGGTGGAGATCCGAAGCTGCGAGGGGAACGAACTTGGAACGAACCCTCCTTCACTGTCACCGGCAAGATCTCTCGTAACCGACTGCGTGATCGGCCCGTTGGCAAGCCAGATCGCTTCACGGATCACGAGGCAGGCAGACTGCAGACGTTTCCTCGCGACTACCCCTGGTCCGGACGTGCCATTGCACAGCAAGTTGGCAACGCAATCCCTCCTCGGCTGGCTGCGCACGTCCTCGCCGCCGCGCTCGGCAAGGAACTTGACGTGAAGCTCCTCGATCGGTGTGTCCGGAAGAGCTGGCAGGACACCCGCTACGGGGTCGAAGGGTTGCTAAAAGAAGTCTGAGTTCAGCGGCATCTCTACGATGTATGCCAAACACTTCTTCGGCAGTGTTTAGATTTGCGCAGGTCAGAGGGTCTGCAGGAACGCCGACACCTCGCGCGGCGACCGCAGCAGCACCTGTCGCGCGGACGGAGCTTCGGCGGCGATCCGCCGCAGCATCAGCGGACGGCGGGTCGGCCATTTCCAGATCCACTGGACCAGTTCGGCGTCGATCTTCGACACGCATCCGGCGGCCTGCGTCTCTTGGCCCCATTCGCGCAGCTGCCGCCGCACGGCGCGGAGCAGGCAGGTGTAGCGCGACGCGTCCAGCAGCACGACGGTGTCGGCGAACGGCAGGCGCAGGTCAAAGGTCTTGCTGTAGTTGCCGTCGATCACCCAGCTGTCCGTGCTGGCGGCTTCGGCGACCGCGGCTCGGAACTCTTCGGGCGGGGCCGGGATCCAGCCGGGACGCCAGTAGAGCCGGTCCAGATGCGTGACCGGGAGGTCGAGGGTTGCGCCGATCTGCCTGGCCAGGGTGGATTTTCCGGCACCGGAGCATCCGGTGACCATGATGCGTCGCCCCATGGGTGGGGAGCGTAGGGCTAGACCGGGACAAAGCTCGCGGCAATTAATCCCAGCACAAGGAGTTCCGGGCCTCGGACGAGTTGCCGCACCAGGCCCGCGGGGATCAGGACGCCCTCGTACAGCACCATTCCCATCGAGCTGAAGTCGAGCGGGCCGCGGGTCACCGAGCGGACGGCGGACAGCGCCGCGATCAGGGCCGCCGCGATCGTGCCGAGTGACGCTGGGATGCCGAGCAGCAGGACGACGCCGGTCCAGAGCAGGGCAAGGACACAGAGAAAAGCGCAGGTCACGGCATGTAGCTGCAGGTCGGACGCGGCTAGCCACCGACGCAGTCCGGGTACCCGATGCAGCTGCGCGACCGGGGCGGTGAACGGCAGCAGGCTGAGGTAGCCGCCGATGCCGATCAGCCAGACCGACGTGACCGCCGGGAAGGTCGCGTGGGTGGCGACGACGGCGAGGGCCAAGAAGACCGGCAGGCCGAGTGCGGAGCGCCGGGCGAGGACTCCGGTGACGACGTATCGGGTGACGACGAACCGGCTGGCGAGCGCATTCCGCCACGGCACCGGACGTCCGGCCGGGAGCAGCGCCCAGACATCGAGGAAGGCGGCGGACGTCCGGCGCACCATGCGCTCGGTGTAGTGCCGGATCAGGGTGTCGCGGGAAGCCGTGTGCGACAAGGAAGAAGACCGGGCCAAGGCGACCGCCGCGAGGGCGGCCGCGGCCACATATGTCCACAGTGGAACGACGAACACCAGCGCGAGGGTAAGCGGGAGAAGGGATTCGCTGGGGAACGAGCGGCGGCGGCCCATCAGCAAGGCCAGCGCGGCGATGACCACGAGGAGCGCGATCGGGCCGGCAACCGAGCTGGGGAAGCCGATCAGCATCCCGGACACGGCGAAGAAATAAGCCGCCACCGCGAACCGGGCGGCCCAGTCCAGTACGAGCCGTCGGGTGAGCACGGCAGGGCGCTGGCCGTCGAAATCGTCCCAGGTCAGCGTGGCCGGATGGGCCCAGACGTACCCGCGTCGCAGCGTCGCGCGCCAGGCCAGGGCGAGGCCGGTGCACAGCACGAGCACGCTGCCGAGCGCGCCCACCGGTGCGCTGCCGATCAGCTGGCTGCGCACCAGTTCGGTGTTGTAGAACGGCGATCCCAGCAGACCGACCGCGATGACCAGCGCCAGGACCAGATCCGGGCGTTTCACAGGTCCACCACGTAATCCGCGACCTCGTCCGCGAGCGGCGGGTGATGGCTCGCCACCACGACCGCCGCGCCGCGCTGGGTGCTGGTGGCGACCAGGGTGGACAGCCAGGCGCGGCCGTCCGCGTCCAGGGCGCGTTCGGGTTCGTCCAGCAGCAGCACCTCGTGCGGACGCGCGACCGCGGCGTGCAGCAGGAGCCGGCGGCGTTGTCCGGCGGAGAGTTCCGCCGCGGGCACATCGGGAGCCGGGATCGGGCCTTCGGCCAGTTCGCCGCCGAAGGAATTGCGCAGCAGGTCGAGATGCTGGCGCGGGGTGAGTTCGTCGAAGAGCGCCGAATCGTCGAAAAGCACGGAAACCCGGCGACGGAAAGCGGCGGACCGCTCGTCCGGCGGCCCGCCGCAGACGGACACGGAACCGGACGTCGGAGCCTGATTCCCGTAGAGACAGCGCAGCAACGTCGATTTGCCCGCTCCGTTGGCACCGCGGACGACCAGGCATTCGCCGGCGTCGACGGCCAGGTCGAGACCGCTGAACAGCGCTGTCTCGCCCGCGGTGACCCCCAGGTCTTGAGTGGTGATGAGCACGAAACCCCCTCGGCTGATCACCCCAAGATAGTCACTTCAAGTACGCCTCCGCTTGCAACGTGAACAATTCCGCGTACCCGGCATCGGCCGCCATCAGCGCTTCGTGCGTGCCGTATTCTGCGACCTTCCCGTGGTCCAGCAGCAGGATGCGCTCGGCTTGGCGGACCGTCGAGAACCGGTGCGAGATGTACAGCGTCGTCCGCCCGCGCGACAACGTGTGCAGCCGGTCGAACAGGTCGTGCTCGGCTTGCGCGTCCAGCGCCGACGTCGGCTCGTCCAGGATCAGGATCGGGGCCTCGCGCTGGAAAGCCCTGGCCAGCGCGATTTTCTGCCATTCCCCGCCGGAGAGCGACACGCCCTGGTCGAACCATCGGCCGAGCGGGCTGTCGTACCCCGTCGGCAGCCGGGCGATGCGCTCGTCGGCTCCGGCGCGGCGGGCGGAGTCCTCGATGTGCTCGCGATCGGTGAGCCGGTTCAGGTCGCCGAGACCGATGTTCTCCGCCGCGGTTCCTTGGTAGGTCACGTAATCCTGGAACATCGCGCTGATCTTGGTGCGCAATTCGACCGGGTCGTACTCGCGGATGTCCACGCCGTCCAGCAGGATCCGACCCGCTGTCGGGTCATAAAGCCGGCACAGCAGCTTGAACAGCGTCGACTTTCCCGCGCCGTTGCGGCCCACCACGGCGACGGTTTCGCCGGGACGGATCTCGAAGCTCACCCCGTGCAGCGCCGGTTCGTCCGCACCCGGATAGCTGAAGCTCACCGATTCGAACTGGATATGTCCTTCCACAGTGGACGGAAGCGGCCGCGGCTTCGCCGGTGCGGTGATTTCCGGTGTGGTGTCGAGGAATTTGTACAGCGTGTCCAGGTAGAGATTGTTCTCGTACATCCCGGAAAACGCGGTGAACAACCCGGTCACCGAGCTTTGCACGGACGTCGCGGCGGCGGTGTACAGCGCCAGATCGCCCAGCGTGAGCCGTCCGCCGACCGCTTCCAGTGCGATGTACAACGCGATCCCAGAGCCGACCAGCGTGCTCAGCAATCCCCACGACGTCGAGCTGACATTCCGTTTCACCGTCAGCTTCCGCTGCCGTTCGTAAGCCACCACGCCGAGCTTCCGGAACCGGTCCACGAAGTACGGGCCGAGCCCGAACAGCTTGGTCTCCTTGGCATACGTATCCGTTGTGACCAAAGAGGACAGATAGTCCATCCGCCGTTTGATCGGCGACATCATGAACGTGAGCCAGAACGCCCGCGAACCGTACTTCGACTGCGAGATGAACGCCGGAATCGGGGCCAGCAAAGCGACCAGCGCGAGCAGCGGGCTGATCGACACCAGCAGCGCGATCATGCTGGCGAAGGTGATCATCGTCCGGATCAGGCCGAGTGCCGAGGTCATCATCGACAACGGACGCGTCGGCGCTTCCTGCGCGGCCTGGCGCAGCATGTCGTACGACGCCGAACCCTCGAAGTACGCCAGGTGCAGATCGCTCGCGTGCTTCATGACCTGGTGCCGGATGGTGAGCGTCATCCGTTCCTGCAACAGGGATTGTGCGATCGTGGTGAGCGCGCTGCTGATCGCGGTCGCCGCCAGCACGCCGAACTGGAACAGCGTGATGCGCACGATGTCCGCGGTCGACCCGCGATGCTGGATCGCCGCGACCACCGAGTCGAGCAGGACTTTCGCGATGTACGCGGTGACCGTCGGCAGCAGGCCGGACGCCAGCGTGATCACCGCGAGCACGATCGTCAGCGTCGGGCTGGCCTGCCAGGTCAGCTTCGCGACCTTCGGCAGGCCGCGGACGGTGCCCGCCACCGAAGTGCGCATCCGCGACAGCCGCGCCCGCAGGCCTTTCGGCTGTTCCGGCTGCTCCGGTTCCGGGATGTCGACCGGCCCGGTGAGTCCGCTGTCCGGCACGGATTGCGCCATCCGCCTGCGACCGCGGCGGCCGAGGGCCATCTCGATCCCGCCCCCACCGCCGGGGATCACGCCAGCACCGAACCGTGCAGGAAGACGTCGATGACCTCGTCGGTAGTCGGGGCGCCCGGCATCGGGCGGGATTGCGTGAACAGCAGCGCCAGGAACAGCGAAGCAGCTTTGTCGACCGGCATCCGCAGCCGGGCGGCGTCCGGGACGAACAGTTCCCGCACCGCGCGCTGCATCGCCTCGAGCGACTCGCGCCTGCTGTCCCCGGTCACTGACTTGCGGTTGCGCGCCTCTTCCGCGGCGGCGCGCGTCCGTCCCTTCATCGTCGCGGCCATCGCCGCGCCCATGCGCTGGAGGTGCGCGTTCATCGCTTCGGCGGCCTCCGCCAGTCGCTTCTCCAACGGCAGTTCAGCCGGGATCTCCCCGATCATCTCCAGTGCCTCCGCCGGATCGAGCGCGGCTTCCACGCACGCGTCGAACAGTTCGTCCTTGTCCTGGAAAACCCGGAAGATGGTGCCCTCGCCGATCCCGGCGGCGCGGGCGATCTGCGCGGTCGTGACCCCGCGGCCGTGCTCGACGACCAGCGGAAGCACCGCGCGGACGATCATCCGCCGCCGGTCGTCCGGCGCCATCCCGGGCGCTCGTTTTCTCGTCTCCATGCTCTCCACGGTACGGAGTGAGCACTCACTCCGTCAACGGGATAAAACGAAGGGCCGCGCCCAGGCGGACACGGCCCCTTCGGCTCAGTACGTGATCGCGACCGCCGGATCGGCGAGCAGCGCACCGACGTCGGCGAGGAACTCCGACCCCTGCTGCCCGTCGACCACCCGGTGGTCGAAGCTCAGCGACAACTGCATCACCTTGCGCACCTTGATCTCGCCGTCGACCACCCACGGGGTGTCGCGGATCGCCCCGACCGCCAGGATCGCCGACTCGCCCGGGTTGATGATGGGCGTGCCGGTGTCGACGCCGAACACGCCGACGTTGGTGATCGTGAACGTGCCGCCCAGCATCGCCGCCGGCGTCGTCTTGCCCTCGCGCGCGACGTCGGTCAGCTCGGTGAGCGCCACCGCGAGTTCCTTGAGCGACAAGGAATCCGCGTCCCGGATCTTCGGCACCACGAGACCGCGCGGAGTCGCCGCCGCGATGCCGAGGTGCACGTAGTCCTTGTAGACGATCTCCTGCGCGGCCTCGTCCCACACCGCGTTGACGTCCGGGGTGCGCTTCGCCGCGAGGCACACCGCCTTCGCCGCGAACGCCAGCGGAGTGAGCTTGACCCCGCTGAACTCGCGCGACTTCTTGAGCTTCTCGCGCAGCTCCATCATCGGCGTGACGTCGATGGTGAGGAACTCCGTGACGTGCGGAGCGGTGTACGCGCTCTGCACCATCGCGGCCGCGGTCGCCTTGCGGACACCCTTGATCGGCACGCGCCGCTCACGGGTGGCCGGGTCATAGCCGGAATCCACAGTGGACACCGCGGGCGCGGCGGAACCGTTGGCGGCCCGGTGCACGTCCTCGCGGGTGATCACGCCGCCGTCCGCACTGCCGGTGAGCGAGTGCAGGTCGACGCCGAGGTCCTTGGCCAGCTTGCGGACCGGCGGTTTGGCCAGCGGGACGTAACCGCCGCGCGGGGTTTCGGCCACCGGTGCGGGAGCGGCCGCGACCGGAGCCGCGGCTGGTGCCGGGGTGGCGTTTTTGCGAGCCCGCCGGGTAGTCCCGGCCGCCTTGGAGCCGTAGCCGACCAGCGGCTTCATCTCCTCCTCGGCCGGAGCAACCGGAGCAGCCGGAGCCGCGGCAGCGGGCTCAGCGGCAGGAGCGGGCGCGGCTTTCCCGTCCGGGTCCACGTCCATGGTCAGGATCGGCGTGCCGACCTCGACCGTCTGTCCCGGTTCCACGTGCAGCTCGGTGACCACACCGGCCCACGGGATCGGCAGCTCGACCGCGGCCTTCGCGGTCTCGACCTCGACCACGATCTGGTTGACCGTGACCGTGTCGCCCGGCTTCACGCGCCAGGCGAGGATGTCGGCCTCGGTGAGCCCCTCCGCCGTGTCCGACAAGGGGAACTGTTTGTACTCGGGCATTTCTTGCAGAACCCCCTTACCAGGCGAGAGATCGGTCGACAGCGTGCAGGACCCGGTCGAGGTCGGGGAGATAGTGCTCCTCGAGCTTCGCAGGCGGGTACGGCGTGTCGAATCCGGTCACGCGCAGGACGGGGGACTCAAGGGAGTAGAAGCATTCCTGCTGGACCCGGGCCGCGATCTCCGAGGTCAGCGAGGATTCCGACGGCGCTTCGCTGACCGCGATGAGCCGTCCGGTCTTGCGGACCGATTCGAACACCGGCCCCAGGTCGAGCGGCGAGAGCGTGCGCAGGTCGATGACTTCCAGCGACTTGCCCTCGGCCTCGGCGGCAGTGGCGGCGTCGAGTGCCACCTTCACCGACGGGCCGTACGCGACCACGGTGGCGTCCGTGCCCGCGCGCACCACCTGCGACGCGAACACCCGCGACGGTGCCGTCGAGGTGTCGACCTCCATCTTCAGCGCGCCCGAGTGGTACAGCTTCTTGGGCTCGAAGAAGAGGATCGGGTCGTCCGAACGGATCGCCTCCTGGATGCCCCAGTAGGCGTCCACCGCGTTCGAAATCGACACCACCTTGAGCCCGGCGATGTGCGAGAACAGCGATTCCGGCGATTCCGAGTGGTGCTCCACCGCGCCGATCCCGCCGCCGAAGGGCACCCGGATCACGACGGGCATCTTGACCTTGCCCTGCGTGCGGTAGTGCAGTTTCGCCAGCTGCGAGGAAATCTGGTCGAAGCCGGGGAAGATGAAGCCTTCGAACTGGATTTCGCACACCGGCCGGAAACCGCGCACGGCGAGGCCGACCGCGGTGCCGATGATGCCCGATTCGGCCAGCGGCGTGTCCAGCACGCGCTGCTCGCCGAAGTCCTTCTGCAGCCCGTCGGTGATCCGGAAGACGCCGCCGAGCTTGCCGACGTCCTCCCCCATGATCAGGACCTTCGGGTCCTCCTCCATCGCGCGACGGAGACCGAGGTTGAGCGCCTTGCCGATGGTGAGCTTCTGCAAGTCAGTCATCAGTGCTCACCTGCCGCCGCGAAACCGTCGAGATAGGACAGATACTCCTCGCGCTGCGCTTCCAGCACCGGCGAAGGTTCTGCGTACACCTGGGAAAACACCCGATCCGGCGGCGGCTCCGGCATGTTGAACGTGTAGTCGCGCAGCTCAGCGGCGAACTGGTCCGCCTCGGCCTGGACGCTGTCGAAGAAGGCCTGGTCGGCGTGTCCGCCGCGGGCCAGGAACGCGCGGACGCGCTCGATCGGGTCCTTGAGCTTCCACTCCTCCAGCTCGTCCGAGAGCCGGTAGCGGGTGGGGTCGTCGGTCGTGGTGTGCGCGTCCATCCGGTAGGTGAACGCCTCGATCAGGACCGGGCCGTTGCCGTGCCGGCATTCCTCCAGCGCCCAGCGGGTGACCGCGAGACAGGCGAGGACGTCGTTGCCGTCCACGCGGATGCCGGGGAAGCCGTAACCGCGGGCGCGCTGGTACAGCGGCAGCCGCGACTGGCGTTCGGTCGGCTCGGAAATCGCCCACTGGTTGTTCTGGCAGAAGAAGACCAGCGGGGCGTCGTACACCGCTGCCCAGACGAATCCTTCGTGGACGTCGCCCTGCGAAGTCGCGCCGTCACCGAAGTAACAGATGGTGGCCTCGCCACCCTCGTCGCCAACCTTGCCCTCGAACTTCTGGCCCATCGCATAACCGGCCGCGTTGAGCACCTGGTTGCCGATCACGATGGTGTACGGGTGGAACCGGTGGGCCTGGTAGTCCCAGCCGCTGTGGTCAGTGCACCGGAAAATCCCGATCAGGTCGCGCATGTCGATGCCGCGCGTGTACGCGACGCCGTGCTCGCGGTAGCTCGGGAACGCCATGTCGCGGGGCTGCAGCGCGCGACCGGACCCGACCTGCGCGGCTTCCTGGCCGAGCAGCGGCACCCAGATGCCCAGCTGCCCCTGGCGCTGCATCGCGTTGGCCTCGCGGTCCGCGCGGCGCACCAGCACCATGTCGCGGTAGAGGTTCTTCAGCGTTTCGTCGTCCACGTCCTCGACGTAGCGGTCGAACCGCTCGGACGGGACCCGCTGGCCCTCGGGGGTGAGCAGCTGAGTGAGCTCAGCGCCACCTTCACTTGTCGCTCGCAAACCGGCGATCACCTGTTCGGGGGAAGGCTGGGCCGCTACGGCGGCCGGGCCGTCTCCAGGTTCCGGGTGCGTCCACTGTTCGGACGGCATGAGCTGTTCTCCTCGGTGTCGGCGCCTCTGACGGCCGCTTGTGGCGGCCACAGCGACTGCACCGGCGGGGACCGGCGCCTCGGGTCCGAGGCACCCCGGTCACCGTCGGCGTTGACGGTTCGTGGCCACATCCTGGCACGAGAATTGCTCCGATGGAGAGCCGCAGTTGCTGATTTGTTGCTGAGAAAACCTCGCTGAACAGGGGAAACGTTTGGAAGCCCGAGTATGGGAGAGGCGATGGTCGGGCGGCCATCCCGCGTCCTACCTGCCCTCGCCGGCGGCACTGGCGCGGCCGAGCGGACTGCGCACTCACGACGTTCACTCGTGCCGGTGACGTCGGTCACCGTGGCAAGATGGCGCTGTGGAACAAAAATCCGTACGCGAATCCGTGGTCTCGACGTGGATCAACGACGTCACGCCGAGCCTGTCCGGTCTGGTCGCGATCCCCGCGCTGTCCCCGGCGTTCGACGCGGACTGGGCGTCGACCGGGCATCTCGCCGCCGCTGTCCAGCACGTCAAGAGCTACCTCGAAGGGCGCGACCTGCCGGGCGCGCGGATCGAGGTCGTCGAGCTGGGAGGCCGTTCCCCGCTGCTGTACGTCGACGTGCCGGCCACCCCGGGCGCGACCGGCAAGGGCACGGTCCTGATGTACGGCCACTTGGACAAGCAGCCTCCGGTCGGCGGCTGGTCCGAGGGCCTCGACCCGTGGACCCCGGTGATCCGCGACGGGCGGCTGTACGGCCGCGGTTCGGTCGACGACGGCTACTCCGGGTACGCGGCCAGTGCCGCGCTGGAAGCGGTGCACGCCGCAGGCGGCGAGCACGCGCGAATCGCGCTGCTGCTGGAAACCGGCGAGGAATCCGGCAGTCCGGACCTGCCCGCCTACCTGGAGCACTTGAGCGCACGGCTCGGCGAAGTCGGCCTCGTCGTCTGCCTCGACGCGGGCGGCATGGACTACGAGCGGCTGTGGCTCACCACGAGCCTGCGCGGCATGGTGCACCTGACGGTCAACGTCCAACTGCTCGCCACCGCACAGCACTCCGGGCTGGCCAGCGGTGTCGTCGCCAGCTCGTTCCGCGTGCTGCGGCAGCTGCTGGAGCGGATCGAGAACGCGGAAACCGGCGAGATCAAGCTGTCCGAGCTGAACGTCGAGGTGCCGGCCAGCCGCCGGGCCGAGATCGAGGCGGTCGCGGAGGTGGCCCCGGATGCGCTGCGCACCGCGTTCCCGTTGGTGAGCGGCGGAAAGACGGTGTCGGAGGACGCGCTTGAGCTGCTGCTGAACAACTATTGGCGGCCGACGCTGTCGATCATCGGCGGCGAAGGACTTCCGAAGCCCGCCGAGGCAGGCAACGTGCTGCGGCAGAGCACCACGCTCACGCTCAGCTTCCGCCTGCCGCCGACCGCGGTCGCGGACGACGCGCTGGCGGCGATCAAGCGCGTGCTCACCACGGACGTTCCGTACGGCGCGAAGGTCACCATCGCCGACGGCCAGCAGGCCGAGAACGGCTGGAACGCGCCGGAGGAAGCCGCGTGGCTGACCGACGCGCTGCGCCGGGTCGACGACGAGGTGTTCGGCCGTCCGCACCGCGCCACGGGCATGGGCGGGACGATCCCGTTCATGGGCATGCTCGGCGAGAAGTACCCGGAGGCGCAGTTCCTGGTCACCGGCGCGTGCGGGGCGGATTCGAACATCCATGTGCCGGACGAGTGGCTGAACCTGGACTACGCCCAGCAGGTCACCGAAGCGGTGGCGCACGTGCTGGACGCGCACGCCCGCAGCTGACCTGGCGAACGCCCCAATGTGGCATTGGGTGCATCTCACGCACCCAATGCCACATTGGGTGCGTCACATGCACCCAATGCCACATTGGGGTGCTTTAGGCCAGCTTGGCGAGGGCGTCGGCGATGCGGGTCTGCTCGGGCGCGAACCGCTGGTACGAGAACGGCGTCTCGTTGTTCCACGGGATCAGCTTGCCCGCCTTCACCGCGGGCAATTGCTGCCAGGTCGGGACGCCGCCGAGCCCGTCCGGGCCGAGCGACAGCGAACCGCCGCGCGAGTCGTACATGATCACGTCGGCCGAGTATTTGCCGACGTTCTCCCAGCTCACCTGTTCGTAGTAGCCGCCCTGGCTCTCGTCGGGCTTCTCCGGCAGGACGAACTGCATCCCCTTGTCCTGGTAGTGCTTCGAGGTCGCGAACTTCGCCGGATTGGCCACGTACACCGTGTCCTTCTGCGCGGACAGCAGCACGACCTTCAGCCCGGCCGTCTTCTTCACCGCGTCGGCGAACTTGGCGTCCGCAGCCTCGTACTTTTCCTTGGCCTGCTGGATCTCCGGCGTCGCGACGTTCGCACCGAGCGCCTTGGCCAGCGCCTCGAACTTCGCGATCCCCTGCGGCATCGAGATGTCCTGCAGTCCGATGCCGACACTCGGCGCGGCCTTGTCCACCTTGTCCGCCAAGGTGTCTGGCACGTACCACATCTGCTGCTTCAGGTAGATCACGCTGACCAGCAGTTGCGGGTTCAGCGAGACGAACTTGTCGAAGTTGAACTCGTTCCAGACGTTGCCCAGCGAGGTCACCGATTTCAGGTCGACGCCGCCCGCCTGCGGATCGGTCTTGCCGTCCGGGAGCTTCGACGGGCCGAAGATGCCCACCGATTTCACCCCGAAGTCCCACAGCGCGGCCGCCGCGGTCACCTGTGCGACGATCCGTTCGGGACGCTTGCCGTCGAGCTTGCGGCCGCGGTCGTCGGTGAAGGACCACGTCGCGCCGTCGCCGGCAGCGGGCTGGTCGTCTTTGTACCCGCAGGCGCTCAGCAGGCCGAGGGTGCCCGCGGCGGCGGTGCCTGCGAGAAAGCCGCGGCGGGACAGCCGCGCCGGTGAGAGGGTCATCGGAACTCCGGAGGATCGGGTGAGGTACCGCCTGAGGTTAGCCTTGCCTTAGGGTTAACGCCATGGTCCTGCTTGGGGAGCGCGTCACATCCCGGCGCTGGGGCGTCCGCGCGACAGTCCTGGTCGCGGCGCTCGTCGCACTCGTCGCGGTGGTGGTGCTGTCCATCGCCTTCGGCTCCAACCGGTTGCCGCTCGGCAGCGTGTGGCACGCCTTGTTCTCCTACAGCGGCACGTTCTCCGACGTCGTCATCCGCGACGACCGGCTGCCGCGGACGCTGCTCGGCCTCGCCGTCGGCGTCGGGCTCGGGCTGGCCGGCGCGCTGCTGCAGGCGATCACCCGCAACCCGGTCGCCGACCCCGGCCTGCTCGGCATCAACCACGGCGCGGCGGTAGCGATCGTCCTGGGCGGCGCGGTGTTCTCGGTGTCTTCGCCGCAGCAACTGGTGTGGTTCGCGTTTTTCGGCGCGCTGGCCGGAACGGTCCTGGTCACGGTGATCGGCGGGTCGGTGAGCCCGCTGCGGCTGGTGCTCGCGGGCGTCGCGGTCCAGGCCGTGTTCGTCGGGATCAACCAGGGCATGCAGATGATCAACACGCACAGCCTCGACCAGATGCGGTACTGGCTCGTCGGCTCGCTGGTGAACCGGAACCTCGGCAGTCTGGCGGGACTGCTGCCGTTCTTCCTGGCCGCGCTGGTGGTCGCGGGAGTGCTCGCCCGGCCGCTCAACGCGGTCGCGCTCGGCGACGACAGCGCGCGCGGCCTCGGCGCGAACCCGGCGCTGACCCGCGCGGTCGGCATGATCGCGGTCGGCCTGCTCTCCGCGACGGCGACCGCGGCGTGCGGACCCATCGCGTTCGTCGGGCTGATGATCCCGCACGTCGTGCGCGCGCTGGTCGGCCAGGACGAACGGTGGGTGCTGCCGTTGTCCGCGCTGCTCGGGCCGGTGCTGCTGCTCGGCTGCGACGTGCTCGGGCGGCTGCTCGGCGGGAATGGCGAAATCCAGGTGGGCCTGATGACGGACGTGATCGGCGGCGTCGCCTTCGTGATCGTGGCGCGGCGGCTGAAGGCGGTGCGGCGATGAGGACGTGGCTGGTCGTCGGTTTGCTGGCGCTGGTGGCGGCGGTGCTTCTGGTGCTCGCCGTGGGCACCGGCGATTACGAGATGTCGCCGCTCGAAGTCCTGCGCACGCTCGCCGGATCCGGCACGAAGGCGCAGTACCTGGTGGTCACCGGTCGCCTGCCGCGCGCGTTGGTGGCGATCTTCGTCGGCGTCGCGCTCGCGCTGGCAGGGACGGTTTTCCAGACGGTGACCCGGAATCCGCTCGGCAGCCCGGACATCATCGGCTTCACCACCGGCTCGGCGACTGGCGGGATCATGATGATCCTGCTGTTCGGCGCGGGCCCCGGCCTGGTGTCGGTCGGCGCGGTCGCGGGCGGCCTGCTCACCGCGTTGCTGGTCACCGCGCTGTGCGCCCCGCACGGTTTGCTCAGCTCACGGCTGGTGCTGCTGGGCATCGCGGTGAGCGCGGTGCTGGCCGGGGTGAACGGTTATCTGCTGGTGCAAGCGAAACTCGAAGCCGCGGCACAGGCGGTCGGCTGGCTGACCGGTGATCTTGCTGGCCGCGACTGGAACTACTTCATCCCGCTGTGCCTGGCCGTCGTGGTGCTCGCGCCGTTCATCTTCGTGCACCAGCCCGCGCTGCGAATGCTGGAAATGGGCGACGACGCGGCGGTCGCCGTCGGGGTCGCGGTGCCACGAGTGCGCGCGGTGGTGCTGTTGGCCGCAGTGGCTTTGGCCGCTTCCGCGACCGCCGCGGCCGGGCCGATCCCGTTCGTCGCCCTTGCCGCGCCGCAACTCGCTCGCCGCCTGACCCGTCGACCAGGCCCGAACCTGCTCGCCTCCGCGGCGATGGGCGCGGTGCTGGTGCTGGCGGCGGACTTCGTGGGCCAGCGGGTGCTGGACGCTTCGCTGCTGCCGGTGGGCGTCGTCGCGGCCGCGTTGGGCGGCGGGTATCTGTTGTGGCTGTTGACAGTTTCCCGGCGCCGCCAGACCGCGTGATCAAGCCATCCGGGTCAGTTCCACCGAAACATCCAAAGTGGACTGGCTGGCCCCGGTGAAGATCCCCTTCAGCGGAGCCACATCCGCGTAATCCCGGCCGGTCGCGACCCACACGTGCCGCGGCCCGACCGGGATCGCGTTCGTCGGATCGTGCGCCCACCAGCCGCCGGTCCACACGTCGACCCAGGCGTGGCTCTCGCCCTCCACCTTCTCGCCGAGCTTGGCCTCCGGTTTGGTGTGCAGGTACCCCGAGCAGTACCGGGCCGGGATGCCGATCGCCCGCAGCATCACCAGCGTGACGTGCGCGAAGTCCTGGCACACGCCCTCGCGCGCCCGCCACGAATCGGTCGCCGTGCTGTGCACGCCGGTGGTGCCCGGCTGGTATTTCAACTGCTCGTTCACCCAGCCGCAGATCGCGAGCACCGCGTCCGCCGGGTCCAATCCCTTGCGCAGCGCTCGGGCCTGTTTGGACAGTTCCTGGTCGTTCGGCGTGTACGGCGTCGGCGTCAAATACTCCGTGCGCTGATCGCGGACGGTCTCGCTCTGCAGGTCCTTCCACGTCGCCGAACGCACCGGTTCGGCTTCGTCGGCGGTCTCCACCACCGACGTCGCGAGCACGGTGAACTCGGTGTGCGGCGCGTGCAGGTCGAACGAGGTGACGTCGGTGCCCCAGTAATCGGTGTAGCGATAAGCCCGGGTGGCTGGCGAGGTTTCGATGCGGGTGGCCAAAGTGGTCTGCCGCCGGTCCGAGCGCGGGGTGAGCCGGGCTTCGTTGTACGACTGGGTGGCCGGTGTCGCGTACCGGTAGCCGGTCCGGTGCGTCACCCGCAATTGCCAGGTCACAGGGACACCTCCGCACCGCTCCACGCCACCCACGGCGACGTGTGGAAGTACTGCATGGACACCGCTTCCCCGATTTCCTTGATCGCTTCCTGCAATCCGCGCAGCCGGCGCGGCAGGTCGTCCAGCAGTGCCGCGGGGTGGAGGAATTCCAGCTCGCTGCGGGCGCGGCCGAGCAGCCGGACGGCCTCGGACTTTTCGTTGCCCCGAGCGTTGATTCCCGGATCGAGCTGGCGTAAACAATCCTCCGCCTGGCGCAACGCGTGGAAGACCGAACGCGGGAACAACGTGTCCCGGAGCAGGAATTGCACCACGCGCGCCGCGTCGAGTGCGCCGCGATTGGTGCGCAGATAGGTGTCCTGCGCACCCGCTGAGCGAAGCACGGTCATCCACCCCGGCGACGACGCGCGGTCGGAAACCCGCGAAAGCAGCAGCCGCACCACCATGTCCGCACGTTCAACCGATCGGCCGAGCACCAGGAACAGCCAGCCGTCGTCGCGGCTCATCGTGGAATCGGCGAGCCCGGCGAACATCGCCGCCCGTTCCTCCACAAAGGACAAGAAGGCGTGCGGTCCGGCGCGGCGGGCGTAACGCTGCCGGTCGGGCACCGCGTTCCAGGTCGCATTCAGGCATTCCCACAGCTCGGTCGAAACGACCTCGCGCGCGCCGCGGGTGTTCTCGCGCGCGGAGTTGATCGAACCGACGATGGACGACGGATTGTCCTTCGCGTAGGCGACCAGTTCGGTCAGCTTCCACACGTCGAGCGCGTCACCCGCGTCGAACGGGATGCCGAGCACGGCGAGCAGCTGACGGCTGACGTGGTCCGGATCGACGCTCGCGTCTTCCAGCAGCTGATGCACCGAAACGTTCAGGATGCGGGAGGTGTCGTCGGCGCGTTCGACGTAACGGCCGATCCAGTACAGCGACTCCGCGTTGCGGGCCAGCATCATGGATTTCCCTCCCTCAGCTCTGCTGTTGCTGTTGTTGCTGCTGCGACGTGGACAGTTCCGGGCCCTGTTCCGCGGCGACACCGTCCACAACGGACACGTCACCGAGCGCGGGACGGTCGAGTTCCTGCTCGGAGGTCGAGGACCGCGAAGCGAGCACCCAGGTGTCCTTCGAACCGCCGCCCTGCGACGAGTTCACCACGAGGCTGCCCTCGGGCAGTGCGACCCGGGTGAGCCCGCCGGGCAGCACGAAGATCTCCTTGCCGTCGTTGACCGCGAACGGCCGCAGGTCCACGTGTCGCGGCGCGAGTCGGTCGTCCACCTTGGACGGAACGGTCGACAGCTGCACCACCGGCTGCGCGATCCAGCCGCGCCGGTTCGCGCGCACCTTTCGGCGCAACGCGTCGAGCTCCTTTTTGGACGCGTCCGGTCCGAAGACGATGCCGTATCCGCCGGAGCCCTCGACCGGTTTGATCACCAATTCGTCGGCGTGCTGCATGACGTGGTCGAACTCGTCCGGCAGCCAGCACCGGAAAGTGTCCACATTGGGCAGGATGGGTTTCTCGTTCAGGTAGTAGCGCACCATTTCCGGCACGTAGGTGTAGACGAGCTTGTCGTCGCCGACGCCGTTGCCGACCGCGTTCGCCACCACCACGTTGCCCGCGCGAGCCGCGTTGAGGATGCCCGCGACGCCCAGCACCGAATCCGGCCGGTGGTGCACCGGGTCGAGGAACTCGTCGTCGATCCGCCGGTAGATGACGTCGACCTGGCGTTCGCCCTCGGTGGTGCGCAGGTAGACCACGTTGTCGCGGCAGAACATGTCGCGGCCCTCGACCAGCTCGACGCCCATCAGCCGGGCGAGCAGCGAATGCTCGAAGTAGGCCGAGTTGTAGACGCCGGGGGTGAGCACGACGACCATCGGGTCGGCGACGTTCGGCGCGGCCGCCGCTCGCAGTGCGCGAAGCAGATGTGACGCGTAGTCACCGACCGGCCGGACCCGGTGTCGCGCGAACAGGTCCGGGAACACGCGCGCCATCGTGCGCCGGTTCTCCATCACGTAGGACACGCCGGACGGGTTGCGGAGATTGTCCTCCAGGACGCGAAACGTGCCCTCTTCGTCGCGGACGAGGTCGACGCCGGAGACGTGGATCCGCACGCCGTTGGGCGGTTTGATCCCGTATGCCTCGCGGTGGAAGTGCTCGCACGAGGTGATCAGCCTGCGCGGCAGGACGCCGTCGCGCAGGATCTGCCGGTCGCCGTAGACGTCGGCGAGGAACGCCTCCAGCGCCCGGACACGCTGTGTCACGCCGCGTTCGAGCCGGGACCATTCGGTCGCCTGGATGACGCGGGGCACGAGGTCGAGCGGAAACGGCCGTTCCTGGCCGGACAGCGAGAACGTGATCCCCTGGTCCACCATCGCCCGGTCGAGCGCCTGCGAGCGATTGGTGAGGTCGCTGGCGTCGAGCGCGGCGATCGAGCCGTACAGCGCGCGATACGGGCCGCGAACCGTGCCGTCGGGCGCGAACATCTCGTCGTACGCGCCGGCGTGCGGCCGCTCCGGGGCGAGGTAGCCGTCGAACTGCGCGCCGGGCCGGGCCGCGCGGCGGCCTTTCACCGTTCGCGCACGTCGTCCGGCTGGCGGCAGCCGGGGACCGGGGTTGCTGTTCATGGGAGACATCCTGACTTACCGCGCCGAGCGGCCGTGACACCCGTCTTCCGGCAAGTCCTGTGCGAAACTTCCCCGTGACGCACCAGTGCTGTGCATACCCGCTTCCGAGTGGCAATATGCCAGCTCTCAGCCCTTGAGAACTACGAGGAGTGACGAAGTGGCCCGAGGACAGCAAATGAAGGCACTCGCCCTTCTCCCCGCTTTCGCGCTGGTCGGCATGACGATGGCGTGCGGCGCGGGCGGCAACGGATCTGGCGGCACCGACGCGGGTTCCAGCCAGGCTCCCGGCGGAGCCGAAAGCGCGCCGACCGCGCAGAAGGACGCGGCGCTGGCCGCGATGGTGCCCGCCGACATCAAGGCCGACGGCAAGATCGTGATCGGGCAGGACCAGACCTACCCGCCGAACGAATTCGTCGAGAACGGCAAGGCGACCGGCTTCGACGTCGACCTCGCCACCGCGGTCGGCCAGGTGCTCGGCGTGCAGACGGAGTTCCAGAACTCGGCGTTCGACGGCATCATTCCCGGTATTTCGGCGAAGAAGTACGAAATGGGCATCTCGTCGTTCACGATCAACGCCGAGCGGATGCAGACCGTCGACATGATTTCGTACTACAGCGCGGGCACCTCGCTCGCGGTGCTCAAGGGCAATCCGGACAAAATCTCGGTGGACGACCTGTGCGGCAAGAACGTGGCCGTGCAGAAGGGCACCACGCAGGTCGACGATCTCGGCAAGCGCAACACCGCGTGCACCAAGGCGGGCAAGCAGCCGATCAACATCACCCAGTTCCAGGCGCAGACCGACGTGAACCTGGCGCTGACCGCGAAGCGCGTGCAGGCCGAACTGGCCGACTCGCCGGTCATCGACTACGCGGTGAAGCAGACCAGCGGTCAGCTGGAGTCCGCGGGCGCGCCGTACGACACCGCGCCGTACGGGATCGTGCTCCCGAAGGGCAGCGGCGAATTCGGCAAGGCCGTGCAGGGCGCCGTGCAGAAGCTGATCGACAGCGGAATCTACAAGAAGATCCTGGACAAGTGGGGCTTGTCGGGTTCCGGTGCCATCACCAAGTCGGAGATCAACCCGTCCGCTTCCTGACGAAACTGAGGACTTAGTTACTCGTGTCCACTCCCCCCGGCCCCGCCGATTCCTGGCAGGAGGTCGACACCACCCCGATCAAGGCGGTCCCGGTCCGGCATTACGGACGCTGGATCGCCGGCGTGATCATCGTGTTCGTCGCGTTCATCGTGATCCGCAGCGTCGTCACGAATTCCGCGTTGCAGTGGCCGGTCGTCGGCGAGTACCTCTTCGACAACCGGATTCTCAACGGCCTGCGGAACACGTTGCTGCTCACGGTGCTCTCGATGCTCATCGGCATTGTCGGCGGCGTACTGCTCGCGGTGATGCGCCTGTCGCCGAACCTGCTGATGTCGGGCGCAGCGTCGATCTACATCTGGCTGTTCCGCGGCACGCCGTTGATCGCTCAGCTGGTGATCTGGAACTTCCTGGCGCTGGCGTACCCGAAAATCGGCCTCGGCATCCCGTTCGGGCCGACCTTCATCAGCTGGGACACGAACACGCTGATCAACCAGTTCGTCGCCTCGTTGCTGGGCCTCGGCCTGAACGAGGCGGCGTACATGGCGGAAATCGTCCGCGGCGGCCTCCAGTCCGTCGACAGCGGTCAGCTGGAGGCGTCGTCCGCGCTGGGCATGAGCCGGGGCAAGACCTTGCGCCGGATCATCCTGCCGCAGGCGATGCGGGTGATCATCCCGCCCACCGGCAACGAGACCATCTCGATGTTGAAGACCACGTCGCTGGTCGTCGTCATCGGATACTTCGAGCTGTTCGTGTCGGCGCAGACGATTTATTCGCAGAACTACAAGACAGTGCCGCTGCTGATCGTCGCGGCGACGTGGTATTTGTTCATGACGTCGGTGCTGACGGTCGTGCAGGTTTACATCGAGCGGTATTTCGCCCGCGGCACCTCACGGGCGACCGCACAGAAGAACAAGTGGGGAGCGCGAATGCTGGGCTTCCGCTTCGGCAGTGGCGGCAGCGGATCCGGGGGTAGCGTGCAGTGACTCCCGTCGTTTCCGCGCAAAAGGTGTGCAAGAGCTTCGGCTCGCTCGACGTGCTGAAGGGCATCGACCTGGAAGTGCACGACCGAGAGGTGCTCTGCCTGATCGGCCCGTCCGGTTCCGGCAAGTCCACCCTGCTGCGCTGTATCAATCACCTGGAGAAAATCGACGCGGGCAGGCTGTATGTCGACGGAGTGCTAGTCGGCTACCGCGAACGCGGCGGCAGGCTGCACGAGCTGCGCGACAAGGAAATCGCTGAGCAGCGCAAGAACATCGGCATGGTGTTCCAGCGGTTCAATTTGTTCCCGCACATGACGGCGCTGGAAAACGTCATGGAGGCCCCGGTCCAGGTCCGCCGGGAGCCTCGGGGCCAGGTCCGGGAACGGGCTCTGGAACTGCTGGACCGCGTCGGCCTGGCGGACAAGGCCCGTTCCTACCCCGGCCAGCTTTCGGGCGGCCAGCAGCAACGGGTCGCCATCGCACGAGCGCTGGCGATGCAACCGAAGCTGATGCTCTTCGACGAGCCGACGTCCGCTTTGGACCCGGAGTTGGTGGGCGACGTCCTCGGCGTCATGCGCCAACTGGCCAAGGACGGCATGACGATGGTCGTGGTAACCCACGAAATGCAGTTCGCCCGCGAGGTGGCCGACAAGGTCTTCTTCATGGACGGCGGGGTTGTCGTGGAGTCTGGTTCTCCGGACGAGGTGATCGGGGATCCGAAGCATGAACGGACGAAGTCGTTCTTGGCTCGGGTGCTGAACCCGAACGCTTGAGGTTCGTGGGGCCGCCCGGAGATTCTCCGGGCGGCCCTTTTTATGAGTGGTGTGTGGATTTCAGGTGCTGGATGCCGAAACTGGCGATCTTGGCCGAGACGGGTTGGAAAAATGCGGATTTCCGGTGTCCAGCCGGGCAATCACAGTGAAGAGAAGATCGTCCCGGACTCCGGCTGCCAGTGTGCAGACGCCTTCTCCCTCCCCTCCCTGCGCGTAGCTGACAGCGGGGTGAGCGAAGCTAATGTGCCGTCTTCGCTGCTGGCGTACCGGCTGCTGAGGCCGTCCTTGTTGCCGGGAGCAAGGCCAGCGTTGGCGGTGCCGTACTCGCCGGCGTAGGTCCACGCAACTCTTCCCGCTCTGGTCGCCCTCCATCGCGGCGTTGACGACCTTGGTCCCTAACCCTTCCACCTGTGCCGTGCTTACGGCACGGCAAGGGCCAGACTCAACCTCGGCAGTGGTGGCGATTGGGCGCAGGCACGGCTGGTGCACCGTGCGATGGCAGAGCATTCCCGGCGCTAGATAACGGCGGTGATGGGCAGCTCACCGTCCAGAACGCAGCTCGTTCTCCAACTGCTGCACCTTCTTCGCCATCTCCTGCGGCCCAGCCCCGGCCAAGCTGATCCATCCGGACTTGTCCACCCCGAACAGGATCCGCCCCTCCTCCATATCCGCCCACCCCGGCGGATTCTCGTTGCGCCGCCGCTTCCCGCGACTGTCCCGGACCGCGACGTACAGCCGCCCGAAGTACGTGTGCGGCTTGTCAAGCCACTGCAGTACCTGCTTGGCGTCCCGAACACTCGGACTCGTCCGCCCAGACGGCTGGCTGCCGTTCTTGACCAGGTTGAGGTCCTCGTCGGAACAGTTAAGCGAAAGAACCCGCGCAGCCTGAGCCTCCGGCAGCAGCGCGATGAACTCCCGAACCAACGTATCCGCCGAACACGGCGCGATGTACAACTTCTGGTTCACCGCAACGACAGTCGCCGCGTCCCGGCCGCTCGCGGCGGCACGCACCGTCCGCTCGCCACGATCCGATTTCACCCATGAGTAGTACTCGACACCCGGACGCTGCAGCAAATGCATCGTCTCGACGAACTCGTCGCTGAGCCGTCCACGCTGCATCAGCCCGACATTATGCAGTTCGCGGTCGGTGTCAGCCGCCAGTTGCCGTCTTTCCTCCGGCGAGTACCAGAGAGCGCCGCGAACCAGCGTCGGATGGATGTCGCCGAGGTTCAGGCGTTCCAGCAGCACTTCGAAGGTTTGCAGGCTCAGCTCAACGGGCTTGCGCAGCACCGGCTTTTCCTCCCCTCGCCATTCCGCTAGGCCCCGATAACCGGCGGCGTAGGCCGATTGCCGTCGTAACCCCCGAAAATCGAATCCGGGTCTTCTTCGGCCAGCAGGATTTTGCGCTGATGTTCCTCGTCCTCAGGGCCTTTGCCGCCCTTGCCGCCGCCGCCCATGCCGCCCATCCCGGGCTGACCTTTCGCTCCGGCCGCGCCGGCACCACCCGCGCCAGGCCTCGCTGCACCCGCACTCTCGCCGAGCGCCCCGGCACCAGTACCGCCTCCGACACCCCGCGGTCCGGCACTGCTGCCCGCGCCACCGGAACCGGACCCGCCGGGGCCGAACCCGCCACTGCCACTCCCGCCGGCGGTCGGCCCGAAGCCGCCGCCGAACCCGCTGACCGGACCGAAACCGCCGTTCACCCCGCCCGTCCCAGGATTCCCGCCAACCGGAGACGAGGACGGCGGCTGCCAAGTGGGAGGCGTTGACGGAGGCGGCGTGGGATCAGCCCAAGCCGCCCTGGTGCTGTCATTAGGCGGCGACACGGGCGGAGTCACGACCCCGCCATGCCCGGGCGGCGGTGGCGCCTGCATGCCAGCCGCCCCGGGAGGAGCGGAGTAGGCGCTGGGCCCGCTGCTGTAGCCGCCGCCGTAGTTGTGCGACGAACCGCCACCGGACGAATGGTGGCCAATACCGGAGCCGATCCGCCCGGTCGCGGTCCCGGGAGTCGGCTGATCCGGGGTAATGCCCGTCGAGGACACATCCGGATCGTGCGCGGCCGGATAGTCCATGGGCATGGTCTGGGTTCGGGGATCGGTGCTCAGCTGGTACTGGCCGTAGGCCTCGACGTTCTTCTTGGTCTTGTCGTCGAACTCCGCGGCGGCGATCTCGTCGTCGCTCGCTCCGAGCGAAACGTAGTCCGAGAGCTTCTGGTCGTCAGGCCTGGTCTCCGCGACGGGTACAACAGCGTTCTTCACGTAGTTGAACGCTGCCGACTGCTCCGCGATGGACTTCTGCATCGAGTCCATCTTTTCCGCCGCGATGTGCGACGTGGCGATCAACGGGGCCAGCCCGGCCTTGCCGGTCTCGGCGGCCTGCCCTTTCCAGAAGGAGTTGAGCGCCGCTTGGCTTTCGGTGAGCTTGGCGGCTACCGCGTTATGGATGGATTTGAGGTCGCCGCATCCGCCGCCCATCGCGTCCAGGCCGGTCGTGTCGCCAGGGCTGTGCAGCTGGTTGTAGATGTCATGACCGGTGACCGCCACCTCAACCTGCCTTCAGCCGGGTGATCTCGGCGGCAGCCAGCTTCTCCGCCATGCCGCACGGGTCGGCTACCGCGGGGCTTCCCGACCGCAGCTGAGTATTGACGGTGTAGGTGAGGTCGTCGCGCACCCCTACCGCCAGCGCGCACGAGCCGGTTCCTTCGTCACCCTTGCTGTAGACGACCGACGGATACCCGAGGATCGGCGCGTGCGGCTTGAAAGTGGTCAGCCTCCCTGCTTGGTTCTCCAGGTAGAGGCTGTTGAGACCGCGCTTGTTCCCGGAGAAGAAGCCGGCACTGACGTTGCCGCCGCCTCCGTCGAACGTCCATTGACAGGATTTGCCGACGATCGACTGAGCGACAGAGGTGCCTTTGACCTTGCCGCCCGCCTTCTCCACCTCGGACGTCGGGAGGGCGGAGCAGGGGTCGGCTTCGTACGGGGCGGTGTTGGTCAGCGGCACTGCGACCTTCGGGGCGAGCATGCCTTCTGCCGGTTGGGAACTGGCTGGCGCTGGGGTCGGTTGTCCTCCGGTCGAGCCGCCTCCGCAAGCCGCCAGCAGCAGCGCACCCCCACCGGCGAGCACGAGTTGGCAGACGCGACGAATTCGCATTCAGTCGACCTTTCGGGTTCCGCGCAGCGCGTCGATCGCGGCGTGGTCCTGCTTCACGTAAGCGGTTCGGATGTCTTTGAGGGTTTGGACATAAGAATCCAGGTAGTCGACCGTTCCGCGGAGAAATTCGTTGTACGCGGTGGTCGCGCGATCCGCCGCCTTCGAGTATGCCGTCGTGACGGTGTCCGAACCCGGCTGGCCGAGTTGCGCGAACTGAATCGCGATGGTCCGGGCCCTCGAGTACTCGTTGTCGAGGCTGTCCTCGAGCTGCTGGATCACCTTGTCCATCGCCTCTGGGTTGAATTCCCAGCCGCCGTTGGACGCGGCCGCCGCGAAGTCCGCTTTGGCCTGGCCTGACCCGAGGGCCGCGAAATTCGGCGGAGGTGGTGGTGGCGTGGCCGCGTTGGCTCCCGCGATGAGCCCGGATCCGGGCGGAGGAGCGGTCGGGGCGGTCGAGATGAGCTGGTTCTGGACGCCCTGCAGTCCGCTGTTCGTTCCGTCTGGCATTGTCGTGCCTCCCCGCACGGGCCGCGGCTTCACGGGGGCGGCCTACCCTCTGTTCTTGATCAGCTTCGGCAAGTGACCATAGCAGTCACGCCCACCCCAGGAGGGCGGGTTCCAGCGAGATCGCTCGGACAGTGGATCAATCCAGTAGTCATCCGCAAGCGGCCAGTAACCGAGCGAAGGACCCCCGCGCACTACTCCGCCCGGCCCCTTGCCCATCCGCCGTTGATCCGATTCCCTGAGGGCTGACGATCGTGGGGAGAAGGGGCTCGTGCCGACCGATACGACCTTGCCGCCGCTTGATCCGTTTGCCGGGGTTCCCGACAAGCGGTACGAGGTGAAGGCCGCGGACCTGCTGAAACCTGGCAGCAGCGGCATCCTTCGCTGGAGACGGCAGGCCACCAACGCGCCGATCGTGCTGGTCGAGGACGCCTACATCACCGGGACCCTTGATCTTCGTGCCGCCGACCTCAATTTTCTCTTCCAGTTCGAACGCTGCCGGTTCGAGCATCCGCCGGACGTGCGCGAGGCGACGCTGCTCGGGCTCGTTTTCCGGAAATGCTGGCTTCCCGGGTTGAGGGCGCGCAATTTACGCAGCCGGAATGACGTCAGGCTCATTCGCAGCACGGTGGAAATCGCGGCGGACGAATTCGAGCTGGAGACGACTACCGTGCAGCGCGGGGACGATCGTGAGCGCGGGATGCCCAACGCCGCGGTCAATCTCACCGACGCGGTGATCGACGGGTCGGTCGTGCTCACGCGGACCACGATCAGCCATCCGCACGGCAAGGCGATTCAGGGCGATCGCCTGGTGATTACCGGTGCTCTGCTGGCTTATCGCATGGTCGCCAAGGGCGAGGTGCGCCTTCCGGGCATGCGGACCGGCGGTAACGTCAACTTCTCCGGGGCCACGTTCGACAACCCGGATGGCTTCGCGTTCAACGGGAACGGGTTGCACATCGGCGGCAGCTTGCTGTGCGAGGTCGACAACTACGGTCCGGCGAGCGAGCGGAAGCGGTTCTCCGCCAAGGGAGTCCTTTACCTCCCAAGCGCCACTGTGGACAGTGACATCGTCATGCGCGAGGCGCGGCTTCAGGTCGACCAGCGTGGGCCGATCGTCGTGGACGCTTGGAAATCCGGCGATCCGTACCTCGATCCGCGGCCGGCGTTGGTCGCGGATCGGCTCAAGGTGGACGGCAACCTCGAGTTGTCCGATGGGCTCCGGGCGTTCGGCACGCTTCGCATGGTGAACGCGCGCATCGGCGGCTCATTGCGGCTCGCGGGCGCGGAGATCACCATGGTGCGCGGCCGTGCCACGCCGTATTACGACCGGGCGTTGCACCTCGACGGGTCCACGATCGGCGGCGACATCGAGGCGACCAATCTCCGGGTGCCGATCGGGCAGTTGCGGCTCGCGGACGTCACTGTCGGCGGCAACTTCCTCGCCTGGAATTCGATGTTCCTGCACCCGGGACGGGACGTGTTTTCCGCGCGGAGGGCCAAAATCTCCGGGAATTTCCAGCTGACGGACGCCACACTGCAGGGCACGCTGAGGTTGCAGGGGGCGGAAGTCGGCGGCAGCGTGAACATGTTCGGCACGCTGTTAACCGAGCCCGGACAACGGAAATCGAGCAGCTTCTCCCTCGACATCCGTACCGCGCGGATCGGCCGCGACCTGGTGCTGACCGAGGACAAAGACCGCCCGTTCCTCGCTGAGGGCGGCGTGAACCTCGACGGCGCGCAGATCGCGCGAAGGCTCGACATGAACGGCGCGAAGCTCGGATCCCTTGCCCCGCACGATATCGCGCTCGACGCCAGCGACGTCACGGCGGACGAGTTCATTCTGTCTCCTGCCGAAGCGCCGACCGGCTCGGTCCGGCTGCGCAGAGCGCATTGCGGTGCGCTGGCCGACAACGAGGAGATCTGGAATGCCACCGACGGTCTCGAACTCGAGGATTTCCGTTACGACGCGCTGAAACACGGCATCGCGCTCGACGACGACAAAGCGCTGGACCATCGGATCGAGCTGCTGCGCAAGGCAATGCGCGGCTATCGACCAGGGCCGTACGACCAGCTCGCCGCAACCCTGCGTGCGGCCGGAAACGAAGAGCATGCCTCGACGGTCGCCCTGCGAAAGCAGCAGTTCCGTTACGAAGCGCTCGCCAAGGGCTTCAAGTTCTTCGGCCCCGGCGTCCGCGTGTGGAGCTGGCTGCAACGGTCGATGGTCGGCTACGGCTTCCGTCCGGTGCGCGCGCTCGGCTGGCTGTTCACGCTGCTGGTGCTGGGCAGTCTGTGGTTCGGCCTCGGCAAGGACGACTGCGTCAACGACCACACCGGCCGCTACATGACCAGCGGTCCGCGGTGTCTCGTCAACCAGCAGGACTCCGGCCTGCAGTGGAACCCGGTCATCTACACCGCCGACCTGCTGGTGCCGATCGTCGACTTCGGCAACAAGTCGCGTTGGTACATGCACGGCGCGGACAACTGGGTGGCGGCCGGGTTCACCGCGTCCGGCTGGATCCTCGCGACGACGGTCGCGGCGGGCGTGAGCCGGATGCTGCGCCGGGAGTCCTGATCCCATACCCTGGGTATGTGAGTCCTGATGCGACGGGTCAGATCGAGGTCAGCGCCGCTCCGGCGAAGGTGTATGCGCTGGTCAGCGACCCGGGCGCGCTGGCGGGGGCGGCCACCGAGTACTGCGGGCACCGCTGGCTCGGCGGCGCGACCGGCCCGGCGGTCGGCGCGAAATTCCGCGGCAGCAACCGACGCGGCGTGCGCCGGTGGTCCACGACGGTCGTCATCACGGCCGCGGACGCGGGACGCCGGTTCGCCTTCGACGTCAAGCTCGGGCCGATCCCGGTCTCCCGCTGGGAGTACGTGATCGAGCCCGCGGGCGACGGCTGCGTCGTCACCGAGAGCATGTGGGACCAGCGGCCCGGCTGGTTCACCCCACTGACCGTGGTGGCCACCGGGGTCAAGGACCGTTCGGTGACCAACCGTCTCAACATCGAGGAGACGCTCGCGCGGCTGAAGAGCGCGGTCGAGTAGCGCTCATTCCACGAACCGGGACCAGAACTCCACGACGCGGACGTTCGCGGGTTCCTCTCCCAGCGGCTCCCCGCCGAATTCGTGCCGCAGGTAACTGCGCAGGTCCCAGCCGTAATAGACCACGTCGGTCTGGTACACCGACAGCACCGGATACCCGGATTCCCCGGCCGTCGCGGGCAGGTACCGATGTCCGCACACCGGCACGAGCTGCGGCACCGTCGCCAGGTGCCGGCGCGCGACCGCGAGCGCGTTGCACATCGACCTCGGCCGGGCACCCCATTCGGGCAGCCACAGGTCGTTGTTTTCCACGTCGTACAGGACGCCGTCGACCGGCCAGTCCAGGCGTTTGCGCAGCTGGTCCGGGTCGCCGTGGCGCCAATCGGGCCAGCGGTCGCCCACTGGCACCCCCGCGGTGAGGAAAACCCGGTGGTCGTCGGAAAAGGTGAAGCCGAACTGGTCCTCGACGTCGCTCAGTTCGGCGGGCGTGAGGCCAGGCCGCAAGGGCTCGCCGAGATTCTGCTGCAGGATGCGGGCCTCCTCCACGGTGAAGGCTTCGGCCGGCTGAACGTGTGTCATGCCCGAAGCGTACGTAGCGCCGCCCCGCGTCCGCGCGTCCTTTTTCGCCGGAATGAGCTCCCTCGCCGGGGTGAGGTTCTTCTCTCCAGCCGTGGTTGACGGAACACTGCGTGACCGGATGTAGTTCACTCCTCCCGTGACTTCCTCACCGCAAGCCCGGCAAGCCCGCGTGCGCGCGCCCGAGCTGACCGGCGACGTCTGGCTCAACACCGGCGGCAACCGGCTGACTCTGGCGCAACTGCGCGGACGCGTGGTGCTGCTGGACTTCTGGACCAGCGGCTGCATCAACTGCCTGCACGTGCTGGACGAACTGCGTCCGCTGGAACAGGAATTCGCCGACGTGCTGGTCACCGTCGGGGTGCACTCGCCGAAGTTCAGCCGCGAGGGCGAGCGCACGTCGATCGAAGCCGCGGTGCGCCGGTACGAGGTGCACCATCCAGTGGTCAACGACCCGAAGATGGAGCTGTGGTCGCAGTACGCCGTTCGGGCCTGGCCGACGCTGGTCGTCGTCGATCCCGAGGGCTACGTCGTGCACGTCGCGGCCGGGGAAGGCCATGGCGAGGCGCTACGCCGCGTGATCGCCGACCTCGTCGCGAAGCACGAGGCGAAGGGCACCCTCCGCCGCGGCGGCAGCCCGTACGTGCCGGTCGAGGAGCAGCGCACCGAACTGCGTTTCCCCAGCAAGGCCGTGGTGACCGCGGGCGGGCGGATTCTGGTGGCGGACACCGGACATCACTCCATCGTCGAGTTCGCTTCGGACGGCGAGACCGTCATCCGCCGCTTCGGCAGCGGCGTGCGCGGGACGCAGGACGGGCCGTTCGACCTGGCCCAGTTCGCCGAACCGGCCGGAATCGCCTTGCTGCCCAACGAAGTCGCTGAGCGTGCCGGGTATCACGCGGTCGTCGCCGACACCGCCGGGCATCGCCTGCGCGGCCTCGACCTCAACACCGGCGAGGTGAAAACCGTTGCCGGAACCGGGAAACAGTGGCGCGACGGCACCGACACCGGCAAAGCGCTGGACATCGACCTGACCAGTCCCTGGGACGTCACCTGGTGGGCCCCGGCGGGCGGCGTCGTGGTCGCGATGGCCGGAAACCACACGCTGAGCGTGTTCGACCCGGTCTCCGGCGCCATCCGCCGGTTCGCCGGCACCACCGTCGAGGGCCTGCGCGACGGCGACGTGCACGAGGCGTTCTTCGCGCAGACGTCCGGATTCGCCGTGGACGGCCAGAAACTGTGGCTCGTCGACGCGGAAACCTCGGCCCTGCGCTGGATCGAACCGGCGGGCGAATCGTTCGCCGTGCACACCGCGGTCGGCACGGACCTGTTCACCTTCGGCCACGCCGACGGCCCGTCCGACCAGGCGTTGCTGCAGCATCCGCTCGGCCTCGCCGTGCTGCCCGACGGCCGGGTCGCGATCGCCGACACCTACAACGGCGCGATCCGCCGCTACGACCCGTTCACTCGCGACGTCACGACGCTCGCGACCGGGTTCGCCGAACCGCAGGGCCTGGTGCGCCACGATGGCGAGCTGTACGTCGTGGAGTCGGCGGGCAACCGGGTTACCCCGCTCGGGGGCAATGGCCAAGCGACCGCCGTCGCCGGCACGCGGCAAGCCGTGCAGCGTCCGCCGACCGTGCTCGCGCCTGGCGAGATCGAGTTTTCCGTCGTGTTCACCCCGCCACCGGGCGAGAAGCTCGACGAGCGGTACGGGCCTTCGACGCGGCTGGAGATCACCGCGTCGCCGCCGGAACTGCTCGCCGACGGGGCCGGGGTCGGAACTGATCTCGTTCGGCGGATCAAGTTCGCCGAGGGCGCGACCGAAGGTGTCTTGCAGGTAGTGGCGCAGGCCGCGAGCTGCGACGACGGCGGCGAGCACCCGGCATGCCGGATCACCCGGCAGGACTGGGGCGTTCCGGTGCGGTTCGAGAACGGAGGGGGGAAGGCGCTGAGCCTGATGATGGCGGGCGAGCCGAAGGCTGCGGCAACCGGTCAGTAGCATGGCTGGCGTGCCGGACACGCCGAAGCTCGAGATCCAGATGCTGCACGACCGCGTCCTCGTGCGGTTGTCGCAGGAGGAAGGCGAGCGCCGCAGCAGCGGCGGCATCGTGATTCCCGCCACCGCGCAAGTCGCGCGCAGGCTGGTGTGGGGTGATGTACTGGGTGTCGGCAACAGCGTGCGGAACGTCAAGCAGGGAGACCGGGTGCTGTTCAACCCGGAGGACCAGCTCGAGGTCGAGATCCAGGGCGAGGGCCATCTGGTGATGCGCGAGCGCGACATCCACGCGGTGGCCACGGAGCGGACCGAACACGGCACGGGGCTTTACCTGTAGCTCCCGTACCAGGGGAGGCAGGCGTTGCGTGAAGAAGACCGTTCGTCGGCTTTCGCCGACGACCTGCTGAGCGACGAGCTGCTGAACGACCCCGCCCTGGTCAGCGAATCCGATCTGGCCACGGAGATCTTCGCGGTGGCCGACGCGCCCCCGCCGCCGGACACGCCTTTCCGCCGCTTCCGCAAACGCGTCGGCCGCAGTTTCATGATCGTCGGCTGTCTGCTCGGGCTTTTCGTGCTGCTCTACACCATCGACTTGATGACCAGCGCCGGCGACGTGCCGCGCGGCGTGCAGGTGGCCGGGATCGACGTCGGCGGCCTGTCGTACGCCGAGGCGGAAGCCAAGCTGCACAGCGAACTCCAGCCGCGGCTGACCCGTCCGGTGCCGGTCCACGCCGGAGACGTGACCGCGACGCTCGTGCCCGCGGATTCCGGGCTCGGCCTCGACTGGCCGGGCACGCTCGCCCAGGCCGGGCACCAGCCGTGGAGCCCGGTTACCCGGCTGCTGTCGTTCTTCACCACCCGCGAGGTGGGCGTCGTGACGCGCAGCGACCAGCTCGAGGTGACCGACGCGGTTCAGCAACTCGCGGGCAAGCAGCTCAACCATCCGCTGGTCGAGGGCAGCATCGGGTTCACGCCGAAGGAAAACAACGGGGTCGCCGCGTATGCGGTCGAGCCGCGGCAGGGCCAGGAGCTAACTGACGTCCAGGCCGCGGTGCAATCCGTGGTTGCGGACTGGCTTTCACCCCGCGGGGTCACGGTGAAGATGGCCGTGACCCCGGCGAAAACCACCTCCTCCGATGTCCACCGCTTGCTGGACACCGTGGTCGCGCCCGCGGTCGCCGCGCCGGTCGTGCTGCACGGAGAGGGCAAGGACACCACGCTGCAACCGACAGCCATCGCGTCTTCGTTCCAGTTCCAGCCCAACGGAGGCGGCGGCCTCGAACTGCGGATCGACCAGGAGAAGCTGCGCGCGGCCGTCCAGCCGGACCTGGCGTCCACCGAGGCGGACGGCAAGGACGCACAGATCACCCTCGACTCCGGCGTACCGGCCGTCACCCCGTCCGAGGACGGGCGAAAGATCAACTGGGCCAACACGTTCAAGACCCTCACCGAGGTGCTCGCGAAGCCGGCTGGCCGCGATCTGCCGGTCGCCTACGACCAGAAGCACCCGAACCTGACCACCGACGGCGCGAACGCGCTGGGCGTCAAGGAGGTCATCGGCGAGTACACCACCGGCGGGCTCAGCGGCCCGGCCGCGGCGAACGTCGCCACGCTCGCCGGACGAATCAACGGCGTCGTCGTGAAACCGGGAGAGTCGTTCAGCCTCAACGACTATCGCGGCGGCGGCTACGCGTCCGCGCCGGTCGACGAGGACGGCACCGGCCCGGCGGTCACCGGCGGCGGGCTTTCGCAGCTTTCGTCCACTTTGTACAACGCGGCCTACCTGGCGGGTCTCGGCGACGGCGGCCACGCGGCACACGACCACTTCATCGACCGCTACCCGGCTGGCCGCGACGCGGTGGCCGTGGACAGTTCCGGCAACGCCGTGGACCTCAAGCTGGCCAACAACGATCCGACCGGATTCGCGATCCAGGCGAGCGTCAGCGGCGGCTCGGTCACGGTGAAGATCTGGGGCACCAAGCACTTCCGTGTCGAAGGTCGCAGCGGCGCGCCGTCGAACCAGGTGCCGCCGACGGTGCAGCTGGGGCCTGGTCCGGACGGTCAGTGTCACGCCTCGCCGGGCGCGTCCGGGTTCACCGTCAGCGACACCAGGGTGTTCTACGACCTCGCCAGCGGTGGCGAGGTCCGCGAGGAAAGCCGCAGCACGACGTACTCGCCGCAGCCGATCGTCATTTGCTGAGCCGGGCCGGGGCCTTCGACCGCCAGGACTCGGTGAGCAGCTCCCGCAGCTGCTGCGGATCGACGTGGTCGAGGTGCACGAGGATCGAGCCGTGCCCGTCGTAGTGCGGCGTGGTGAAGAATGCCGGATCGCCCGACGCGAGCAGCGCGGCCTTCTCGTCGAGCCCGACGAACAGCACCAGCCCGCCTTCGGCCTCGGTGCGCAGCCGCGCGTAACCCTTGCCCGCCACCTTCAGCGCGGGCGTGCGGTACCAGGTGGCCACCTCGGTTTCCGGCAGCTCCTCCCGTGCCCACGCGGTCACGTCGTCCCAGGTCATCGTCATGTCGACCATCGTGCCCCCACTTGCCCGCCGACGTCTTGGAGAAACGAGAGCCGGGAAGGACTCCTCGAAGGAATCAGATTCCCTCAAGGAGTCCTTCCCGGACGGAACTACGGAGTCGCGGTGATCCGGTCCGCGGGTGGCGGAGCGATGCCCGGATGCGCGCCGAGGTAGGCGATGAACGCGTCCAGGTCCACCGGCCCGCCCGCGAGGTCGGTGCCCTTGGTGAACTCGGTGAACCCGTCCCCGCCGGCGGCGAGGAAGTTGTTCACCGACACCCGGTACTTGGCCGCCGGGTCGACCGCGGTGCCGTTGACCGTGATGTTCGAGACTCGCGAGCCGACCGGAGCGGCCGCCGAATACGTGTAGTGCAGCGACTTCGAGATCTGCAGGATCTTGGTGCCGCCGGACTGGCCCCACTGCTGTTCCAGCACGTTCTTCAGGTTCGCGCCGGTGAGCGTGATCGTCTGCATGATGTTCGAGAACGGCTGCACGGTGAACGCTTCGCCGTAGGTGACGACGCCGTCGCCTTCGCCCGCCGACGACGACTTGTACGTCAGGTCGGCGCGGATGCCGCCCGGGTTCGTCATCGCGATCACGGCGTTGTTGGACTTGGTCGCTTCGAGCTGGGCGTCGGCGATCACGTCGCCGAGCGGCGATTCGCCGGACGGTCCGCCTGCCGCGGGCAGGTCCGCGGTGATGGTGCCGACCTGCTTGTTCGCGATCGGCGCGGCCTTCGTCTTGGCCTCGTCGACGAGCTTCGTCACGGCCGGGTCCGGGGTGACGTCGCGGGTGACGATCTCGTTGTGCGCCTTGGTCTGCGACCGGACCACGTCACGCGTGCGGCGGTCGATCTTCAGGTCCACCACCGACAGCAGCCGGCCGAACGACGCGCCCTGGATCACCGGACGCGGCTGGCCCGCCGGGTCGTTGACGACGCAGTTGTACTGCTGGTGGCTGTGCGCGGTGAAGATCGCGTCGACCTTCGGCGTCACGTTCTTCGCGATGGTCGCGGCGTCGCCGTCCGGCTGGACCTTGCAGTCGTTCGGGCCCGCCCCTGGCAGCGCCTCGTCGCCCTGGTGCAGCAGCACGACCTGGGCCTTCACGCCGAGCCGGTCGAGGATGTTCGCGGTGCGGTTGATCGCCTCGACCTCGTCGCCGAACTTGAGGCCCTTGATGGCTTCCGGCGTCACGACCGACGGCAGATCCTTGAGCGTCGCGCCGATGACGCCGACCGGGACGCCGCCGGAGTACTGGATGCTGAACGGCAGCAGCGCGGGCAGCCCGTTGTCGAAGTACACATTGGACCCGAGCAGCGGGAAGCGCGCGCCGTCGTAGCTCTTGCGGAACTGGCAGCCGTCGGTCTTGTTGCAGCCGCCGAACTGCATGCGCAGCAGCTCCTGGTAGCCCTCGTCGAACTCGTGGTTGCCCACCACGGACGCCTTCACGCCGAGCTCATTGAGGAAGTCCATGGTCGGTTCGTCGTGGAACAGCGCCGAGATCACCGGCGACGCGCCGATGTTGTCGCCCGAGGACAGCACCATCGAATTGCGCACCTGCGCCTCGAGCTGCTTGACGTGCGTCGAGAGATAGGCCGCGCCGCCCGCGTCCACCTTGGACCCGTCCGGGAGCGTGATCCGGCCGCTCGACCCGGACGGCGGTTCGAGGTTCCCGTGCAGGTCGTTGAACGCGATGATCCGGACGTCGGCGGTTTGTGCGGCCTCGGCGGGCGCGCTCGTGACGGCCACGGCGGCCAGTGCGGCCGCGGCGGTGGCCGCGAGCCGGGTGAAGAGCTTCATGTTTCCTCCGGTGTTCGCGCCCGCTTGACCCCTGATGCGGACGCCCGGCGAAGCAGTCTGCCCAAATCGGACGGTCCTGACCAGGGCAGAACGGCCGGTGCCGGGTGAAAGTTTCGGTAACGTTCGCCCGCGCCGCGCCGATCTGTGCGTTGGGTGCCGAGGGGGACGAAATGGAATTGCAGCTCGTCGTGCTCACGCTTGCCGTGGTGCTGTTGCTGATCGCCGGCACCGTCTTCGCGGCCTGGCGCTCGGAGCGGGTCGACCGCGACGACGAACCGCCGTCGCGCGAGGGCTGACCGATCGGTCGGCGAGCACTCGGCCATCTGGCCGATCCCGGTCGCGACGGCTCCGGCTCTTCGACCGAAGTGCCGCGCCGGCAAGATCAATAGCGTTCTCGGTATGACGAACGCACAGGTCACCGCCCTGCAGTACGGGTTCATCGGGTTCCTCGCCGTATGGGCGACGATTCTGGTCCCGCAGCTCGTGCTCCAGTTCGCGCGCCACGGCCGCCCGCAACTGCGCGGCCTGGCGACCACGGCGGCGGTCGTGTTCTACGCGTGCATGGCGCTGGCGGTCGTCTTCCTTCCGCTGCCCGGCCCGCACAGCAGGCGGCTGGAGCAGACGGTGCAGCTGCAGCCGTTCCAGTGGATCGCGGACATCCACACCGAACTGGTGAAACACGGTCTGTCGGCGGCGGACTGGTTCACCACCCAGACCTTCCAGCAGGCCGCGATGAACGTGCTGTTGTTCGTCCCGCTCGGCTTCTTCGCCAGGGTGCTGTGGCGGCGTGGTCTGGTGGGCGCGCTGGCGATCGGCTTCGCGGCCTCACTGGCCGTCGAGATCACCCAGCTCACGGCGAACTTCGGGACCGCGCCGTTCGTCTACCGGATTTTCGACGTCGACGACCTCATGACCAACACGTTCGGATCCGGTCTCGGCTGGCTGGCCGGCGCGCTGCTGCTCGCTCTCCGGCCGATCTCTTCAACCCTCCGCGTGGAGCCTGCCCGGAGCGAGCGGATCGATCTCGCCGAGACGCGCTAACCGCGCTCGTCTCGCGATCGCGGCTTGGCGCGCCGCGCGGCGGTCTTCCAGGATCACGATCAACGAGGCTATGGCGATGATCAGTGCTACCAGGCCGAGCACTAGCCACAGTTGCATGTGCTCTCCTCATCGACGCCGTTGTGCGAGAGATCACACAGGCTACCGAGCCCGGCGCCGGGTTGGCTACCCCGCGTTCGAAGGTCGTGCGGAGAACCAGTCCCGGTCAGCGGTGACCCAGCGCTCGAACCTCAGCCCGGCTTGGTCGAGCGCGGGGCCGAGGGGAAAGTTTTCGCAGGTGAAGGACTGTTTCCAGGTCTGGCCGCCGAGGGCGTAGACGACGGTGGCGCAGAGCCGGTCGCCGTCCCGCCGGACGCCTTCCAGCGCGATGCGCACCTCGCCCAGCCGGCCACCGGAGCCGTCGGCGACCTGATCGAACCAGGCGGGCGGATGCCACTCGACCAGCAGCTGTCCGTCCGCGGTCAGATGCCGCCGCGCCGCCGCCAGCAGCGCCTGCCGATCCGGCCCGTTGACCAGATGGCTGCCGAGCACGACGACCGGGAACCGCCGGTCCAGCCGAAGCTCGTCGATCCGCGCGCAGACGGTCTCCGCGCCGGCGACGTGCGCGAGCATCTCCGCCGATTCGTCGACCGCGACCACCGGATGTCCGAGCGCGAGCAGCGGATGCGTCACGCGGCCCGATCCGCAGCCGAGTTCAAGCACCGCCGCACCCGCCGGGATCGCACCGTGGATCACCTCCGGCTCGCCGGCGGCGGGCAGTTGCAGATAAAGGTCGACCGGGCAGCCGTCAGGCGTCACGCTCATACCGTCCAGCGTGCCGGGAAACTGGACCCATGCCCGCCAAACCCACCAAGGCCGAACAAGCCGCCGCGCACGGGACCACCATCCCGGACGTCCTGGCCCCCAATCTGAACGTGCTGTTCTGCGGCATCAACCCCGGCCTCTACTCCGGCGCGCTCGGCCTGCACTTCGCCCGTCCCGGCAACCGCTTCTGGCCCGCCCTGCACGCCAGCGGCTTCACCCCGCGCCTGCTGGACCCGAGCGAACAGGACGAACTCCTCGACCTCGGCCTGGGCATCACGAACGTCGTGGCCAGGACCACCGCCCGCGCCGACGAGCTCACCGACGACGAACTTCGCGAGGGCGGGCAGATCCTGACCAAGAAAGTCGAGAAGTACCGCCCGCGCTGGCTGGCAGTGGTGGGAATCACCGCCTACCGCGTCGCGTTCGGCGATCGCCGCGCCGCCGTCGGGCCACAGGATCGGACAATTGGGACAACGAAGGTCTGGCTGCTGCCCAATCCGAGCGGATTGAACGCCCATTGGACCCCGAAAACGCTCGCCGAGGAGTTCGGTCGGCTGCGCGCACGGGCGGTCATCGGAGATTCACCCGAGCAGTTAAACCCTCAGTAGAGCTAACCCGCCTGGGCGGCCCCTCGCTGCGCCGTCCGCCCGCATTTCACGGCCACTTTTCTACTCACAGTTTGCTGCGACCACCCGTTACGGCCATGAGGGGGAAACCGCGTCACAAGCCGCTCTCGGCGGAGTCGAACCAGGGACAAGGTGTCGTTCCCGGCCGGTTCCGGCAGGGGGGACCGGCGGGCACGCCGAGGGGGCGTGCCGGTCACCGGGAGCGACCGAGATGGACGGAGGCCCGAGATGCGTGGCATCGAGCCCCACCGAACGCCCATGTCGGCCGGTCAGCCAGCCGGCGGTCGAAGCCTGGGAGTCGCGGTCGTCGACCCGATCCCGATTTTCCGCGAGGGCATCGCGGCGATGGTGCACCGCACGCTGGGCCTGCACTGGTCCGGCCAGGCGGCGAGCCACCACGCGGCGATGCAGTTGTGCGAGCAGGTCCGTCCGGACGTCGTGATCCTCGACTCCGCGCTCGACCCCAACTGCCACCTCGCGAAGCTGCTCAACGCGGGCGATCCGGCACTCGTGCTGGTCACCCTCGTGCGCGACACGAACCGCACCCAGCAGTACCTCGCCGCCGCCATCGGGGCGGGCGCGCACGCCATCGTTCCGCGCGCGGTCGATTCGCGGCGGCTCGCCGAGGCGGTCCGGCGCGCGCACCACGACCGGCGCTACATCGACCCGGCGCTGTCCGCGCTCACCGCGCGGCCCAAGCGCGAGCCGTCGCCAAGAGCCGCTCCGGTCGACGGTCACCTCGTGCAGCCCAAGGGCGCCATGCCGCTTTCCCGGCGCGAGTACCAGGTTTTGCAGCTCGTCGCCGAAGGGCTGGAGAACTCGGGGATCGCGAAGCTGCTCTTCCTGTCCGTGGAAACCGTGCGGACCCACGTGAAGAGCATTCTGCGCAAGCTTTCCGCCCGCGACCGGACACACGCGGTGACCATCGCGTTCCGCAGCGGCATCCTGGTCCCTCAGCTTGACGACAGCGCCGGCCCCGCGGCCGTGCAGGAGGCCGTGGCGCGCAGCACCCGGTGAGCCCGGCCCCCTGGTCGACCCGTCATTCCGAGCGAATATCCACCCCTGGAAGGGCGGATTCGCTTGCTCTGGTTACTGGTAGGTAATATCCTGATGTTACCGGCGAGTAAGGGAACCAGTGCCCGGCCGGAAAGCCGAACACGACACGGAGTGACGACATGGGCCACTACAAGAGCAACGTCCGAGACCTGGAGTTCAACCTCTTCGAGGTGCTCGGCGTGCAGGAACGGCTCGGGAAGGGCGTACTCGCCGAATCGGACGAGGAGACCGCCCGCGGCGTGCTGTCGGAGCTGAACAACCTCGCCACCGGCCCGCTCGCCGAGTCCTACGCCGACGCGGACCGCAACCCGCCGGTGTATGACCCCAAGACGTTCAGCGTGACGATTCCCGACTCGTTCAAGAAGAGCTACCAGGCGCTCGTCGACGGCGAATGGTGGCGGCTCGGCCTCACCAACGAGCTTGGCGGCTTCGGCCTGCCTCCGACGGTGCAATGGGCCGCGGCCGAGCTGATCCTCGGCGCGAACGCCCCGCTGTTCATGTACCTGGCGGGTCCGAACTTCGCCATGATCGTGGACAAGAACGGCACCGAAGAGCAGAAGCACTGGGCTCAGCTGATGATCGACCGCGGCTGGGGAGCCACCATGGTCCTCACCGAGCCGGACGCCGGTTCGGACGTCGGCGCGGGCCGCACCAAGGCGGTCAAGCAGGAGGACGGCTCCTGGCACATCGACGGCGTGAAGCGGTTCATCACCTCGGCCGAGAACGACATGGTCGAGAACATCATGCACCTGGTGCTGGCCCGTCCCGAGGGTCCCGGCATCGAGACCAAGCCGGGCACCAAGGGCCTGTCGCTGTTCCTGGTCCCGAAGTTCCACTTCGACTCGAAGACCGGCGAGCTCGGCGAGCGCAACGGCGCCTACGTCACCAACATCGAGCACAAGATGGGCATCAAGGTGTCCACCACGTGCGAGCTGACCTTCGGCCAGCACGGCACCCCGGCCAAGGGTTGGCTGCTCGGCGAGGTGCACGACGGCATCGCGCAGATGTTCCAGGTCATCGAGTACGCCCGGATGATGGTCGGCACCAAGGCGATCGCCACGCTGTCCACCGGATACCTGAACGCGCTTGAGTACGCCAAGGAGCGCGTGCAGGGCGCTGACCTGCCGAACATGCTGAACAAGGCCGCGCCGCGCGTCACGATCACGCACCACCCCGACGTGCGTCGTTCGCTGATGCTGCAGAAGGCGTACGCCGAGGGCCTGCGCGCGATCTACCTGTACACCGCGTCCTTCCAGGACCAGCTGTGGACCGGCGAAGGCGATGAAGCCGCCCTGAAGCTGGCGCACGGCGTCAACGACCTGCTGCTGCCGATCGTCAAGGGCGTCGGCTCCGAGCGTGCCACCGAGCAGCTCGTGCAGTCGCTGCAGACCCTCGGCGGTTCCGGCTTCCTGCAGGACTACCCGATCGAGCAGTACATCCGCGACGCGAAGATCGACTCGCTCTACGAGGGCACCACGGCGATCCAGTCGCTGGACTTCTTCTTCCGCAAGATCGTCCGCGACAAGGGTCAGGCGCTCGCGTTCGTCGCGGGCGAGATCACCAAGTTCATCGAGTCTGAGGCGGGCAACGGCCGGCTCAAGAACGAGCGCGCGCTGCTCAAGCAGGCGCTCGAGGACACCCAGGGCATGCTGGGCTCGCTGATCGGCTACCTGACCTCGTCGCAGGAAGACCCGCAGAACATCAACAAGGTCGGCCAGCACACCGTGCGGCTGCTGATGTCGGTGGGCGACCTGCTGGTCGGCTGGAAGCTGCTGCAGGGAGCCGAGGTCGCGCTGGCCAAGCTCGACAACGGCGCGTCGGCCAAGGACAAGCCGTTCTACGAGGGCAAGCTGGCGGTGGCGTCGTTCTTCGCGAAGAGCGTGCTGCCGGAGCTGACCTCGCGCCGCGCCATCGTGGAGGCCGCGGACAACGCGCTCATGGAGATCGACGAAGCCGCGTTCTGATCGCACTCGCTGGAAAAATGCCCCGCTCCGCACCCGGACCGGGGCATTTTTCCTGCTTCCGGTAGCGGTGCGGGCGGACGGGCGGTAAGCCGGGTTTGGCGCCTCGGGTTCCGGGCTAAACCGGTCGGGCCCGATCCTCTCGGCAGAAGGAGTTTCGCCATGGCGGTTTCCGGCATCATCAGCGCGGTCGTGATCGGCCTGATCCTCGGCCTGCTCGGCAAGCTGGTCGCCCCTGGAAAGCAAGCGATCCCGATCTGGCTGACGATCATCGTCGGCATCGTCGCCGCGTTCGTCGGCACCGCGATCGCCCGCGGGATCGGCTACGCCGACACCAAGGGCATCGACTGGCTGGAGATCATCACCCAGGTCGTGCTGGCCGCGATCGGCGTGACGCTCGCCGCCAGCCTGTGGGGCAAGCGGCAGGTCAAGAGCTAGCTCAGTCGTTCAGCTCCGGCTCGAGCAGGCTCATCAGGTACATGTCGTGGTACTTGCCGTCGGGCCCGCGATGGCATTCGCGGTGCCTGCCGTCCTCCACGAACCCGACCTTGCGGTAGACGTGCCGGGCGCGCTCGTTCTCGGCGACCACCCAGAGCGCGATCAGGTGCAGCCGCATCACGTTGAACCCGTAGCGGCACATGAGTTTCAACGCCTCGGTGCCGTATCCGCCGTCCCAGTGGTCGGTCTCGCCGATGTAGATGTCCAGTTCGGCGCGACCGATCTCTGGGCGGGCATCGCGCAGGTCGACGGCACCGATGAGCTTGCCCGTTTCGAGGGATTCGATGCCGAGCGCGACGTTCTCGTACTTGTTGACGGGGCGTTCCTCTCCCCATTTGCGCAGCTGAGCGAGCGAACGGGGATGGTCGCCGGTCATGTACCGGCCGACCTCGGGGTCGTGGATCCAGCGGTAAAACGATTCGGCGTCCGACGGTTCGATCGCCCGCAGCCGCACCAGCTTCCCCGTGAGCATCCGCGCTCCCCCTCATTCTCGTTTCAGCACAAGGAAATCCGTGACGCCGACCAGTCCGAGGAACTGCCGCACCCCGGGCGGCATCGGCCGGCGCGACTCATCATGCACGAGTTCCGGATCGCGCACGCGGTATTTACGGCCGCGCGTGATCACCTCCGCCTCGCCCGCGGCGCGGACGTTGCGGACCCAGTCGGCGTCCGGTCCGTAGGTGAGCGCGACGACGAATCCGTCGTCGGTGCGGAAGATGTTGAGCGGGGTGCGGAATTCGCGGCCGGACTTCCGGCCGCGGTGCACGACCACCCCGAATCCGGGCAGTTTGTCGGCGAAGGGTTTCGTGACCCGGTTGGTGACCACGCGGTTGAACCGGGCGAGACGTTCGGGCAGCACCATGCCCTCGAGCCTAATCCAACGAGCGTGGAATTTCCTGCCGGAGACGCGCTGTGCACCTGAGCGGGCGGGTCTGGTGGGATGGGCCCGCACGTGGACACGAGGTGGGGAGCGGGGATGGCGCAGGACTGGCCGATGGGGCAGGAACCGCACGCGGCGGTGCTCGTCGCCCGGGGGCTGATCGAGCGGCCCGAGGAGCTGGATCACGTGCTGCTCGACGACGAGGAAGGCTGGTTCGTCAGCGACGGCACGGAGTTCGGCGAAGACCCGGAACTCGACGAAGAGCAGTTCGCCACGATGTGCCTCCACGACGTCGTCGAGCTGTTGCCGCAGCTGACCGCGCTGGCCAAGCTGCCAGCCGGGATGGGTGCGGAGTGGGACGCGGGCAACGGGACCTGGGTGCTGATTTCGCCGCTCGTGCCGAGCGATGACGACGAGGCCCGCGCGTACCGGGAGGCGCGCGCCGCTGCTTGGCCGCACGCCGGATCGCCGATGGAAGAGGTGAACCTCAGCCTGGGGTTGATGCAGATCGGCACCGCGGCGGACGCACCGGCGCGCAGTGTGCGTTACGTCAGCCGGGAAGAAGACGGCACGTGGATGTTCGTCGGCTTCGAGGTGCCGGATCCCGACGAGCAGACCGACGTCGAGGTTGACACCCTGGAGCTCGGGCACGTGGCGCAGCTGTACCCGGACGTCGTCGAGTTGCTGGACGCGGAACCGGGCGAGGTGTTCTTCCGCGAGGCTCCGGATGCCGAGTGGTTGCAGGTAATCGACGACGGGGAGTGAACATGTCCGAGGAATGGCCGCTGCGACAGGACCCGGAATCCCCGGTGATCATCGCGCACGACCTGGTGGATCATCCGGAGAAGCTGGCCTTCGTCGTCCTTGACGATGACGACGACTGGTTCATCAGCGACGGCGCCGAGTTCGAAGAGGACATGGAGGTCAACCGCCAGCTGTTCGGCGCGACGGCGCTGCGCGAGGCGGTGACCCTGCTGCCGCACCTGGTCGCGCTGGCCGACGTGCCGCCGGGGATGGCCGCGGACTGGGACCCGGACCGCCGTACCTGGCTGCTCAGTTCGGTGTCGGATTCCGATGACCTGGACGAGGATCTCGTGCACCGGGAGGCCCGGATCGCAGCCTGGACGCACCCCGGTTCGCCGGTGGAGGAAGTCCAGCTGAGCACCGGATTGACCGAAATCGGAACGACCGCGGACGCGCCGGCGCGGGCGGTCCGCCAAGTGGTCCGCGAGCAGGACGGCACGTGGCTGTTCGTCGGCTTCGAGGTTCCCGAAGCGGAGGATTTCGAGGTGGAGGGCCTGGAACTGGAACACGTCGTGCAGCTGTACCCGGACGTCGCGTCGACCCTGCTCGCCGCGCCGGGCCAGGTGTTCGACCGGGCGGAGCCGGGCGCGCCGTGGGAATTGGTGGAAGGCTGACGTCCTATGTGGACTGTCTGAAATCGCAGACGCTTTCCCGTTGTCGTCGGTTGGGCGGCCGAGGCCGGATCAGTTCTACTGTGCCGACCCGCTCGCGCCGCGGGCCGCCGATTTCGGGAGGTAACCGTCAATGACGACGAAGTCCGGGGATGGTTTGAGCCGCCGGTTGAACGGCAGGCACATCCGGTTCATCGCCTTGGGCTCGGCGATCGGCACCGGATTGTTCTACGGCTCCTCGGACACGATCGCCAAGGCCGGGCCGTCGGTGTTGCTCGCATATCTCATTGGCGGCGCGGCGATTTTCTTCGTGCTGCGCGCTTTGGGCGAGATGGCCGTCAACGATCCCGCGCCCGGTTCTTTCGGCGAATACGCCAGGAAGCACCTGGGTCCCTTGGCTGGGTTTCTTACCGGCTGGACGTATGCGTTCGAGATGGTGATCGTCTGCGTCGCCGATGTCACGGCTTTGGCTGTGTATATGGGATTCTGGTTCCCCGACGTGCCACGCTGGATCTGGGTGGTGCTGACGATCCTGGTCATCGCCGCCGCGAACCTGGTGAGCGTACGGGTCTACGGTGAGCTGGAATTCTGGTTCACTCTGGTCAAGGTCGTCGCCATCGTCGCGATGATCCTCGGCGGTGCGGCAATCCTGATCTTCGGCCTCGGCGCCAATTCCGGCGGTGTCACCAACCTGTGGTCCCACGGCGGCTGGTTCCCCAACGGCATCAGCGGTTTCATCGCGTCGTTCGCGTTGGTGATGTTCGCCTTCGGCGGCACGGAGATTTTAGGCCTCACCGCAGCCGAATCCGAAGACCCGCGCACCGCCATGCCCAAGGCGGTCAATACGGTCCCGGTTCGGGTGCTGCTTTTCTACGTGGCGACGCTGGCGATCATCATGATGCTGAACCCGTGGAACACGATCAGCACCTCCGGAAGCCCCTTCGTCCAAATCTTCGCCGGCCTGGGATTGCATTCCGCCGCAACAGTTTTGAACATCGTCGTGGTCACCGCCGCGTTGTCCGCGATCAACAGCGACATCTTCGGCGCCGGACGGATGATCTACGGCCTGGCTCGACGTGGCCAGGCTCCCGCGATCATGGCCCGGGTTACGCGTAACGGCATCCCATGGATGACCGTCCTCGTCGTCGCCGCGGCCCTGAGCCTCGCTGTCGTTCTGAACTACCTGTTGCCGGACAGCGCTTTCCTGCTGATCGCGTCGGTGGGCACGTTCGCGACGGTGTGGGTGTGGTTCATGATCCTGCTTACCCACTACCGCTCCCGCCGCGGTTCGTCCGCTGCGGATTTGGCGTTCCCGGTGCCGTTCTGGCCGGTGGGTCAGGTTTTGACGATGGTGTTCATGGTGTTCATCTTCGTGGTGATGGCGTTCGCCGAGGACACCCGCCTGGCGCTGGTGGTCGGAGTGGTGTGGCTGGTGGTGTTGTGCGGGTTGTTTTGGTTCCACCGCAGGGCAACGCCGTCTGCTCCGAAGGAAGACGCGATGACTGAGGCCGGGTAGTACGGGCAACACTAAGTCCGGCTGCGAGGTCGTACTTAACCAGTGGGGCAACGCCAAGTGTGCCCACGACAGCACTGCGTAGTTCGCGTTCGTCGGAATTGTGTGTGGTTGCAGCTAGGATGGGGGCATGGCGACTAGCGAAGCCCCGGATCCGGGTGCTCCTCGTGAAGAGGCTCGCCGCCTCCTCGAGGCGGTTCCTGACGAACGGGTATCCGCTGCGTTGGCGGCGCTTCGGCAACTGGCGGAGGTGCCACCAGGCGCTGAACCGCCACGTCGCCGGTTTCGCACGGTAGGTGTGTTCGAAGGCGAACATGATCTCGGCCGACGTGTCAAGGAAGTGGCCCGTCGAGAGCTTGGCGGCGGATCGGGCAAGTCGGCGTGATCCTGGTCGACACTGGAGTCGTGGTCGCCATGGGCAACCGGCGCGATGACGACCATGAAGGCTGTACCGAACTTCTGGCTTCGACTCTGGAGCCACTGGTCCTGCCGGAGCCGCTGCTCGTGGAGATTGGCTACATGCTTGGTTCGCGTGCTGGCGCCTCAGCGGAAGCCGATTTTCTTCGCGACGTCGCGGATGGTCTCTACACCGTCGAGTCCATGATGCTCGCCGATATCGCGCGGGCAGCCGACCTGGTGGAGAAGTACGCTGATCTCCCGTTGGGCACCGCCGATGCGTGCGTCATCGCGCTGGCCGAGCGTCTTGGCATCACGCGGGTGGCTACCCTCGATACGCGTCATTTCTCGATTGTCAAGCCAAGGCATATTTCCTCGTTCACCTTGTTGCCTTCCTAGCGCCTCCGGCAGAGGCACGACGCGAGAAGGCCGCTGCGACGACCGTGTCGGATGAATTGTGATCTGCGCGGCGGAACGTCCAGCTTGGCTCGCGCGATTGCAGCTACATGGCAGGACGGAAGGCGGCCGCTCGCTATCTCGTGGGAGGAGACGAGCGGCTTCTCAAGAGGTATCGGAGCCTGCTTCGGCGGCTCGACCTACTGGAACGTGGGGTGAGAGCTCACTTGGCGACGTACCAAGTCTCTCAGGGGAAGAACAAACTCAAGTCACCCCTCGTCGCCGAGAGCAGGCGCGTGGGGTTGCACCACGAAGCAGGAACCCTGATCAAGGCGTTCGAAAATCTGCCTGAGCGTGTGTGGCGGCGAGACGAACTCCTCACACGGGCGGAACGGTGCCGCACCAAGCTCAATGAGTCGCCGATCGCGACTCCGACCCAGAGCAGACGCGGCTCCGTGCGTCACACGCCTGACTTTGCTGAGGGGCGAATGAGCGACACGAGTTGCCGTGCGGACGGTCGCCTGCGAACTGACGGCCAAACCTCCCGGAACACAGAGGGACACGGCGTCGGCAAGGGCAGGCGCAGGTATGTCCGGATCGTCAGCGGCGGCCTGCCTACGCTTGGTCGACGTTAGTCCGCGGGCTCCCCCTCTCCGAGGGCTCAGGCTTGGACGTCGATCAGTTAATGGCACCCGAGAAGTGAAAAGCGCGGATAAAAAAAGCCCCAGGTCTAAAGTGGACAACCACTGACCTGGGGCTTCTCTATGAGAGCGGATGACGGGAATCGAACCCGCGTATTCAGCTTGGGAAGCTGATGTTCTACCATTGAACTACATCCGCAGTGCTCCGCCAGCATACACAACCACGGCACCCCCATGTCCAGCGGGCCACGCCTTGACGCCCACCCGGCAAAGTGACAACACTTGTTGTCGACCCACGGTGCGGAGGTGCGCGATGGACGACCCCGAGATGTCTCCCGAGATGTTCCGCCAAGGCGGGTTCCGCCTGGCAGCCCGGACCCGAGGTGCCACCGCGGACGAAGCGCAGCTCAACCGGCTCCGGACCTTCGCGCAGCAGGAAGACGCCCTGGCCGACGCGGTCGTCGAGTGGCTGCATCGGGAACCGCACAATCAAAGCCGAGTCGACCGGGCGCTCGCCGGGGAGCAAGCGCCGCCGGAACTGAAGCAGTTCGTCGAGCAGGTCGAAGCCACCCCGTACTGGGTCGACCAGGAACGGCTCCTCCGCGGCGCGAAGGCGATCACTCGCGCCGGGTTGCTTGGGCTCTTCCCGCTTGGCGACATGTCGCTCATGGGCGGCTACCTGGCCTCGCGCGCGACGAAATCGCTGGTCGGCACTGGGGAAATCGAGCATCGGGCACCGCGGCGGCTGGTGGAGACCGCGGCTTGGTGGATTGACGTCACCACGCCGGGGGCGCTCCAAAAACACGGCACGGGGTACCAAGCAGCGCTGAGGATCCGGCTCGTGCACGCGCACGTCCGGCGTGCGATGAACAACCGGCCGGACTGGGATTACGACCGGTGGGACCGGCCGGTCAACCAGGTCCAGACCGCGGGCACGCTTCTCCTCTTCTCGCTCGTCTACGTCTTCGGCACCCAGCTGCTCGGCCTCCGCTACACCGCCCGCGAGAAGGCCGACATCCTGCATCTTTGGCGCTATGTCGGCTGGCTGATGGGCGTCGCCGACGAACTGCTGCCCGCCGATGAGGACGACGCTTGGCGGCTGCTCTGGATGCTCGCCGCCACCGAGTTCATCCCCGACGACGACTCCAAACGGCTCGCCCGCGCCCTCGTCGACACGCACGCCGCGATCGGCGAGGGGCGCGGGGCCGCCGGGAAGGTGCTCGCGCAGGTGAACGTCGGCGTGCACTCCGCGATCAGCCGACTCGTGCTCGGCCGCGACAACGCCGACTTTCTCGGGCTGCCGGACAACCCGGTCGCGCAGGCCGCGGTGCTCGCCGCGGCGGGGGTGAATTACGCGGCCGAGACGGTCCGGCAGCTCGTCCCCGGCGCGACTGCGCTGCAGGAAGCACTCGGCGCGTTCGGGCGGCGGCGGTATCTCAAGCGGATGGACGCGGTGTTCGGACGGAGGGGTGCCCCGGCCGCGCCTGCCCGCCCGATAGGCTGCATCCGTGCTGCTCAGTGACCGTGACCTCCGCAAAGAGCTCGACGCCGACCGCCTCGGCATCGACCCCTTCGACCCTGCCATGGTCCAGCCGTCCAGCATCGACGTCCGGCTCGACCGTTACTTCCGGGTCTTCGACAACAGCAAATACACCCACATCGACCCGCAGCTGCAGCAGGACGAGCTGACCTCGCTGGTCGAAAAAGAGGGCGACGAGCCGTTCGTGCTGCACCCCGGCGAGTTCGTGCTCGGGTCCACGTTCGAGCAGGTCCGGCTCGCCGACGACCTCGCCGGACGGCTCGAGGGCAAATCCTCGCTCGGCCGCCTCGGGCTGCTCACCCACTCCACCGCGGGCTTCATCGACCCCGGCTTCTCCGGGCACATCACGCTCGAGCTGTCGAACGTCGCGAACCTGCCGATCACGCTGTGGCCCGGGATGAAAATCGGTCAGCTGTGCATTTTCCGGCTGTCCAGCTCGGCGGAATTCCCGTACGGCTCCAGCGAGGCCGGCTCCCGCTACCAGGGGCAGCGCGGGCCGACACCGAGCCGCGCGTACAAGAACTTCCACCGCGTCGACACCTGGCGCTAGCCCCTTGTGAGTGTTTATCCCGGTTAGAACCGGGATAAACACTCACGAGACCGGGGACGCCCAGTCGATCCGGTGCTCCCACATGAACCGGTTCGGGTCGTCGGTGGCCGGTTTGCGCATCGCGCGCGTGATGAAGAAGTCCCGCAGCACCCGGCCGACCGGGCCGGGAGCCTTGGCGTCGCCGTTGCGTTTGCCTTGGGCCACAACGGCTTCCACCCGTTCGCGGCGCAACGCCTCGAAGGTGGTCAACGCGGCCGCCGGGTCGGAGACGTCGCGCAGGCACATCGCGAGCGTCACCGCGTCCTCGATCGCCATCGCCGCGCCCTGACCGGCCGCCGGTGACGTCGCGTGCGCGGCGTCGCCGATGAGGCCGATCCGGCCGCGATGCCACACCGGGACTGTCGGGAAGTCGTACGTCGCCCATGGTTCGTAGATGTTTTCGCTGGCCTCGATGATCGCGGTGGCTGGAGTGCGGTCCGGGCGGACCAGGTCGAGCAGTCGTTCGCGCCAACTGGGGCCGCGCATCGAGGCGAGGTCGGATTCGGTCGGCTCGCTGGCGTGCGGCACGTTCGCGAACCACCAGACCGCGCCGTCCGGGGCGAGCACGTGCGCGAAGAACGCCTTGCGGCCGAACACCATGTGCATGATGCCCGGTTCGTCGTCGAGGTCGAGGCCGCGCGCGAAACCGCCGGTGTTGAGCAGCGGCACGTACCGCGGCGACGGGGCGGAGGGATCCAGGATCCGGCGGACTGTCGACCGCAGCCCGTCCGCGCCGATCAGCAGGTCGCCTTCGGATTTTGTGCCGTCGGCGAAGGACGCGGTGACGCCGTCCGCCGTCTGTTTCGCGTCCGTCAGTCGCTTGCCGAACTCCGTGCGCACGCCGCGTCTGACTGCTTCGTCGCGCAGCGCCACGTAGAGATCGGAGCGTAGGACGGTCTGGCTCACGGTGCCGTCCGGCAGCGCCCCGCCGAGCGGGAACTCGCTGAGCTTGCGGCCGTTGCCGAGCCCGAGCGTCATCCGCGGAGTGTCGAAGCCCAGGTCTTTGACCAGCGGTTTCAGTCCTAACGGCGTCAGCGCGTCGAGGCCGTTCACCGCGAGCGTCAGGAACGCGCCGACGCCTTCCGCGCTGCGGTCGTAAGCCTCGTACAGGACCGGTTCGTGCCCCACCTCGTGCAGCGCGATCGCGGTGATCGCCCCCGCGATACCCCCGCCCGCGATCAGGATCCGTGCCATGGTTCACCCCTTCGAATATCTTGGAAAGTAATTCGTTCTATCGAACTAAATAGTTCGCTAGACTCCCGGGCATGTCAAGCGAACGCGAGGATCTGGTCGCTGAGCTGCTGCTTCGCTCCCGGGTGCTGTCGACCGAGACGGTCATGTTCCACACCGCGCTCGCCGAGCAGAATGGGCTTTCGCCGGTCGAGAGCAAGGTCACCGACTACCTCGCCCGGCTCGGTCCGCTCACTCCGAAGGAGCTGGCCGAGTACGCCGGGCTCGCGCCCGCGTCCGTCACCGCGCTGGTCGACCGGCTCGAGCGCAAGGGTGTCGTCAACCGGATGCCGCATCCGGACGACCGGCGGAAGGTCCTCGTCCGCGTCGACCCGGCGAACGTCGAGCGCGTCGCTCCGCTGTGGGACTACATCATCGCGGCGATGAAGTCGATCGCGGCCGGCTACTCCGATGAGCAACTCCAAACGGTGATCGGCTTCCTCGATCAGGCAGCGGCGATCACCCACGAGTCAACCGTGCGTCTCACTGATCGCTCAGCGGAGTGAGGTAATCCCACTGCCGGGTAGGAAATCGCCGCGACGTCACCGGATGGTGGAAAACTTGCGCGCATGGTTTCGGCCGGGAAACGTCTGCTCTTAGTCCTCGGCCTGGTGGCCACTCCGCTGACCCCCGCCGCGCCGGCGGCGCTTGCCGGGCCAGGGCAGGAACTGCGGGTCACGGCGGTCGCCGAACCGCATCGGGTGCACGCCGGCGACCAAGTGACGTTCACGGTGAGCGTGACGAACCCGGCTGCTGCCCCGGCGTCCGATGTGGACGTCGTGGACGAGCGGAACCCGCAGTGCGGCAAGAAGATCGGAACTTTGGCTCCGGGTGCCAGCACGCGTTATCAATGCACGTTCGCCGCGCCGGAGAAGGGATTCGTCGCCGCGGTCAAGGCGACGGGCGTGGGCTCCGGCGGGGAGAAGCTGTCGGCCTCGGCGGGCAGCAACGTCGATGTCCTCCGTCCGGCCGTGACGTTGAGTCAACAGGTCGACAAACCGGCTTACCGCGCTGGCGATCAGGCGACCTTCACGCTCAAGACCACCAACTCCGGCGACGTCCCGCTGCACGACGTGACCATTGCCGACCCAGCGGTCCCCTCGTGCGCACGCCCCATCGGATCCCTCGCGCCGGGACAATCGGTGGTGGGCACCTGCACGGCAACCGTGCCGCTGCCAGACGGAGCCCGCGCCACCGTGAAGGGCATCGATCCGCTGGGCAAGGTCGTCAGCTCGACCGCGGACGCGAAAGTCCCCCTCATCACGCCTGCGCTGTCCGTCTCGAAAGCCGCTGTTCCGCCGGTGGTGCACGGCGGGGACCAGATCACCTGGAAGGTGACCGTACGCAACACCGGCGACAGTCCGCTCAACCCAGTCGACGTCACTGACGACGCGACTCCGGAGTGCTCGCGGTCTTTCGGTGTACTCACGCCTGGCACCGAGCAGAGCTACTCCTGCACCGCGAAACCCGCGTTCACCACCACAAACAGCGTCACCGCCACGGGCACGGACGCGACCGGTCGACCGGTCACGGCCAAGTCCTCGGCCACCGTCACGGTGATCCATCCGGCCTTGGCGGTCACCGCTGCCGTCTCCCCCGCGCAGGTGCGCGAAGGGGACCGCGTCACCTTCACCATCACCGTGCGCAACACCGGTGATGTGCCGCTCGACGAGGTCGCGGTGGCCGACGAGAGCGTGCCCGGTTGTGTCCGCAAGTTCGGCACATTGGCGCCCAATGCAGTCGAGACGTACAAGTGCGAACAGTTAGCCCCGGCGGACGACGTGACGAATGCCGTTGTCGTGACTGGCAAAGATCAGCTCGGCACGACACAGCGTGCAACCGCGGAGGCGCGGGTCGACGTGGTTCATCCGACACTGGAGGCCACCGTCGCAGCGGTGCCTGCGCAGGTGCGTGAGGGGGACCGAGTCACCTTCACAGTCACGGTAAGCAACACCGGCGACGCCGAGTTCCATGACGTCGCCGTGGCAGACGACCGGATTGCGGAATGCGCGCGAACTCTCGGAACTGTTGCCGCCCAAGGAAAGCAGACCTTCACCTGCACCACGGTCGCCGGAACGCAGGGCTTCACGAACGATCTGACCGTCACCGGCACCGACCCGACCGGCCGACCCGTCACGGCAAAGGCGAGCGCGTCGTTCACCGTGCAGCACCCGGCGGTCAGCTTGACCGCGACTGTCCAAGGTGGACCATTCCGCGAAAATGACGCCGTGGCGGTGCACGTGATCGTGGCGAACACCGGCGACGTGCCGCTCACCGGACTGGCCGTCACGACGATGGCTCGCGCCGAAGGCTGCGCACAGCAACACGACACGCTCGCTCCTGGAACCAACTGGACGTTCGACTGCACCACCACCGCACCGGGTGCCGACGTGACCGAAGCACTGCAGGTCACCGCGAAAGCGCCGGTCGGAGCACCGGTGACGGCGGCGACCGAGGCGGCGATCGACGTGATCCACCCGCTCGTCACGCTCGCGCAGAGCGTGACGCCGACCGTCGTGCGCCCGGGCGAGCCCGCGACGTTCACCCTGACCGTCAGCAACGCCGGGGACACCGAACTCCACGACATCCAGGTCGCGGACCCCGCCGTCCCGGAATGCGCGAAGCGGCTGGGAACTCTTGCCCCGCAAGCCAAGCAGACCTATACCTGCACCCGGCCCGCGACTGACGACCTCACCAGCGAAGCGACCGTCACCGGCACCGACCCGTCCGGCCGCCCGGTCACCGCGAGCGCGAGCGCGCACGTCGACGTCATCCACCCCGCTGTCGAGCTCACCCAGACTGTCACGCCGACGCAGGTGCGCGAGGGGGACCAAGTCACCTTCACCGTCACCGTGCGCAACAGCGGAGACGTCCCGCTGACCAAATTGTCCATTGTGGACGAAAAGACCCCCGGCTGCGCCCGCGACTTCCCCACCCTGGCCGCAGGCGAAGAACAGCACTACACCTGCACCGCCAAAGCCGGGCATGACGGCTACTCGAACACCGCGAAGGTGACCGCCGCAGACCCGATCGGCGGCACGGTAACCGCCACGGCGGACGCCGCGTTCACCGTGGTGCACCCGGGATTGTCATTGACGAAGATCGTCCACGGCGGCCCCTTCCGCGCCGGCGACCAGGTCACCTTCACCATCACCGCGACCAACACCGGCGACGCCCCGCTGACCGCCGTCAAGGTCACCGACCAGGGCCCGTGCGCGAAAGCCCTCGACACACTCGCCCCGAAAGCGAACAAAGCCTACGACTGCACCATCCCCGCCCCAGCCGACGACGCGGTCAGCACCGCGCACGTGACCGGCACCCCGCCGGTCGGCCCGCCGCTCACCGCGTCCGCCGACGCGCACATCGACGTGATCCATCCCGCGCTCACCGTGATGACCTCGGCGAACCCGACCGTCGCGCGGGCCGGCGACACCCTCACCGTGACGGTCTCCGTCACCAACACCGGCGACGTCCCGCTCACCGCGGTGACCAGCGCCGATCCTGTCTGCCCGAAGAAGTTCGACCGCCTCGAAGCCGGTGCCGCGCAGAGCTACCAGTGCACCGTGAAGGCCAAACCGGACGACTTCGCCGTCCTCGCCACCCTGACCGGCACCGACCCGACGAACCGCCCGGTCACCGCGTCCGGCTCAGCGAAGATCGACGTCATCCACCCGGAAATCGCGATCATGAAGGACGCCCAGCCGTACGAGGTGCGCCAAGGCGACAAGGTCACCTTCTCGCTGCTGGTCCGCAACGTCGGCGACGTCCCGCTGACGGCGGTGTCCGTCGTGGACGATCGCACCCCGGCTTGCGCGCACCAGATCCCGAGCCTGGCACCGGACGCCCAGATCGAGTACCAGTGCTCGATCACCGCAGGAGCGGCCGGGTTCACGAACACCGCGACGGTGACCGGCACCGACCCGACCCAGCGAACGGTGAGCGCTTCCGCTCAGGCGTCGTTCAGGGTGAAGAAGCCCGCGTTGGCCGTCGCCAAACACGCCACCGGCAGCGCGTATCGAACCGACGATGCGGTGCCGTTCGAGGTCGTGCTGACCAACACCGGTGACCAGCCGCTGCACGATGTCCGGGTGGCCGACGGCCCCGCCTGCGGGCACGCATTCGCCGAGTTGCCGGTCGGCGGAACCCAGCGCTACCAGTGCGTCGCTCCCGCCGCGACGGCCGCCGCCCTGGCAACCGCGACCGCGGCCGCCCCTTGGGGCCCGCCGGTCACCGCGACCGGAAAACCGGACTTCGCGGTGCTTCATCCGGCGTTGGACCTGCGCCGCGATCACCTGGAGCAGCCGATCCGGCCGGGTGACCCGGTGACGTACGTGAGCACCCTGCGCAATACCGGCGACGCACTCTTGCACGAGGTGACCGTTCGCGACGCGGATCCGGCCTGCTCGTTCACCGTCACCCAGCTGGCCCCTGGCGAACAGGTCACCCGAGCCTGCACGCTTTCGGCTCGCGCGGACGCCACCACGACCACCACCGCGACCGGGACTGACCAGACCGGCCGACCGGTCACCAAGGAAGCCACCACGACGACGAAGGTGAGCCCTTGAGGAAGGCAAAAGAAAAGGCAGCGAAGAACATCTCTCCCTGCCGTATTTAACTTATAACGCATTGGGGGGCTTGCCGCAAGACCCGGGTGGTCCCGCAGAATCTCCAGCCGAACAGGCTGCCGCTCGAGGGCGAACGAAAGCCGGGAACGACCACAGACGGGGGAAACGAACGAATGGGCAGCTACGTGCTCGGTCTCCAGCAGATCGACCGGGAGCAGGTCGCGATCGTCGGAGGCAAGGGCGCGCATCTGGGCGAACTCGCGCGGATCGACGGGGTCCGCGTGCCGCCCGGTTTTTGCGTGACGACCGAAGCGTTCGAGCGGATCATCGAGAACGCGCCGGAACTGGCCGGGCCGCTGGAGCGGCTGGCGAAGCTGAACCCGGACGACCGGGACGCGATCAGCGAGGGCAGCGCGGAGGTCCGGCAGGCGCTGGAAGCGATCGTCATTCCGGACGATCTGGCGGCGGAGATCACCGACGCGCTGGTGGCGGGACGCGCCTACGCGGTCCGGTCGAGCGCGACCGCGGAGGACCTTCCGGGTGCGTCCTTCGCCGGTCAGCAGGACACCTACCTCAATGTCCTTGGCGCGGAAGCGGTCCTGCGGCACATCAGCCGGTGCTGGGCGTCGCTGTTCACCGAACGCGCGGTGACCTATCGGCTGCGCAACGGCTTCGACCACCGGAAAGTCCACATGGCCGTGGTCGTGCAGCAGATGGTTTTCCCGCAGGCTGCCGGGGTGCTCTTCACCGCCGACCCGGTGACGTCCAACCGGAAGACCGCCGTCGTGGAGGCCAGCTTCGGCCTCGGCGAGGCACTGGTTTCCGGCCTGGTCAACGCCGACAACTACCAGGTGCGCGACGGCGCGATCGTCGACAAGGCGATCTCCGCCAAGCAGCGTGCCATCCTTGCCGTCGAGGGCGGCGGCACCGAAGAGCAAGCGATTGACGCGGACCAGCAGGAGCAGGCCGCGCTGACCGACGACCAGGTCCTCCGGCTCGTGGAACTCGGCCGCACGATCGAGGCGCGTTTCGGCGGCCCGCAGGACATCGAATGGTGCCTGGCCGACGGCGAATTCCAGATCGTCCAGAGCCGCCCGATCACCACGCTGTTCCCGATTCCGGAAGCCGTCGACGAGAAAAACCACGTCTACCTCTCCGTCGGCCACCAGCAGATGATGACCGACGCGATGAAGCCGCTGGGCCTTTCGGTCTGGCAGCTGACGACGCCGCGCCCGATGGCCGAGGCGGGCGGGCGGCTGTTCGCGGACGCCACCGCACTCCTGTCCGTTCCCAAGAGCCGCACCAGTTTCCTTGCCGTGGTGGGGAAATCCGACCCGCTGATGGGCGACGCGCTGGAGACCGTCCTTTCCCGCGAGGGCTTCATCCAGATGGCAGACGACGACGGACCCGGCGAGCAGATCCCCGGGGCCGCGCCGGCCACCATCGAAACCGATCCGGCCGTCGTCACCGAGCTGATCCAGCACAGCGAGGCTTCCATTGCCACGCTGCAACGCGAAATCGCGGCGAAGTCCGGCAGCGAACTGCTCGACTTCATCTTCGAGGACATCGAGGAAATGCGCCGGATCCTCTTCGATCCGCGCAGCCATCAGGTATTCACCGCGGCGATGCAGGCGTCCTGGTGGCTAAACGATCATCTGCAAGAGTGGCTCGGCGAAAAGAACGTCGCCGACACGCTTACCCAGTCCGTCCCGCACAACATCACCTCGGAGATGGGGCTGGCGCTCCTCGACGTCGCGGACGTGCTCCGGGCCCGTCCCGAGGTCGTCGCGTTCCTCCAGGACGTCGAGGACAACGGGTTCCTGGCCGAGTTGCCCGAACTGGCCGGCGGGGAGGAAGCGCGCGCCGCGATCCAGGGGTACCTCGACAAGTACGGCATGCGCTGCGTCGGCGAGATCGACATCACCCGGCCGCGGTGGAGCGAACAGCCGGTCGCGTTGGTGCCGATGTTGTTGTCCAACATCAAAAACTTCGAGCCGGGAGCCGGGCAGCGCCGCTTCGAACAAGGCCGCCGGGAAGCGTTGGACAAGGCGCAGGAGGTCCTGGAACGGCTGCGCGCCTTGCCGGACGGCGAGGCGAAGGCCGAGGAAACCGAGCGGATGATCGAGCGCGTCCGCACGTTCACCGGATACCGCGAGTACCCGAAATACGGCATGGTCAGCCGCTACTTCGTGTACAAGGAAGCTCTGCTGGGCGAGGCCGAGCGCTTGGTGCGGGCCGGCGTGCTCGACGAGCCGGAGGACCTCTTTTTCTTGCGATTGCAGGAATTCCGAGACCTCGTGCGGACGCACGAGGCCGACCGCGAGCTGATCCAGCAGCGCAAGGAAGCGTTCCGGACCTACGAATCGCTGACGCCGCCTCGCGTGCTCACGTCGGACGGCGAGGCTGTTCCCGGCAGCTACCGCCGCGATGACCTGCCCGAAGGCGCGCTGGGCGGGCTGCCGGTGTCCGCCGGGACCATCGAGGGTCGCGCCCGCGTCATCCTGGATCTCGCCGAAGCCGACCTCGAACCGGGCGACATCCTCGTCACGGCATACACGGATCCGAGCTGGTCACCGCTGTTCGTCGCGATCACCGGCCTGGTGACCGAGGTCGGCGGCCAGATGACGCACGGCGCGGTGATCGCGCGGGAGTACGGCCTGCCCGCGGTCGTCGGGGTGCAGAACGCCACTCGGCTGATCAAGGACGGACAGCGGATCCGCGTCAACGGGACGGACGGGTACGTCGAGGTTCTCGACGCCAGCCTCGGTGAAATGTCCGATTGATTGCCTCGCGGACGACAACCCGTCCGGGGCTCGTGTCGTCTGATTTCTGGCGATGGTGCTCGCTAGTGGGTCTCCGGCCACTGCGCCATTTGGAGGTAACCATCGTAATCAGTTCGTGATAGTTTCCGCGGCTGTGTCCTCCATTAGTGTGCGCGTCCGGGTCGTGAGTGTGACTCTCAGTGTTCTCTTCGGGGGTCTCGGAGCAGCCGGCGGGACGTTCGCGCTGCGCTCTGGGCACCTCGACACACTGAGCGTTGCCGTCCCGGAGACTCGTGACGACGGGGTGTCCGCGGGTGCGTTGCGGCCGTTCGCGGTGTCGCCGGCGTCTTCCGCGTCGGCGACACCCAGCAGCAGCGCGCCCGCGACCACAGCGCCGCCGACGACCTCGGCCACGCCCGCGCCGCCTCCGCCGCCGCCTGCGGAGTCCAAAGAGGACACTCCGACGAGCAGCAGCGCGAAGCCGTCGCCGAAGCCGCGCAGCGCGCCGACGCTGGCGGGCCAGGTCGTCGCGCTGGTCAACGACGAACGGGGCAAGGCGGGCTGCGATCCGGTCACCGAGGAAGCACATCTCGACAAAGCCGCGCAGGGGCACAGCGACGACATGTCCGAGCGCGACTATTTCTCCCACGACACCCCGGAAGGCGAGAGCTTCGCCGACCGCATCACCGCCGCGGGATACCCGAAACCGGGCGCGGAGAACATCGCGAAGGGCGCGACCAGCGCGGACCAGGTGATGCAGATGTGGATGAACTCCAGCGGGCACCGCAAGAACATCCTCAACTGCTCGCTGAAGAAGCTGGGCGTCGGCGTCACGACGGACGGCTGGTACTGGACGCAGGACTTCGGCTACTGATTCGGCCGCGGCGGAAGGCCGTAACGGGCCAGCACTGTCGCGCGCAGTTGCGGGTCCGTGCGCGGCACCGGCTCGATGAACACCTCCGAGACGTCCGGGAACCGCTCGCTCAATTCGTTCGCCAGCCGTACGCAGGCGTATTCCAGGTCGGCGGCGCGCAGTGCGTCGTCGAAGTCCACGCGGGCGCACACGAGGACGTGATCGGTGCCCATCAGCATGGTCTGCAGATCCACCAAGGCGTCGATTTCCGGCGCGGCCCCGAGGTGATCCCGGATGCCGCGGACCAGGCGCGGATCCGCTTGCCTGCCGACCAGCAGACCGCGGTTCGTGCTGCCGAGCAGGTACGCGACGCACGCGAGCAGCACGCCGATGAGGATCGACGCGATGCCGTCCCACACGTCCGAGCCGGTCAGCTGGTGCAGCCCGATCCCGGCGAACGCGAGCAGCAGGCCGACCAGTGCCGCGGAGTCCTCGAACAGCACCGTCTTGGGCGCCGGGTCGTCGATCATCCGCAGGTAAGCGAAGAACGGCCGCTGCTCGGCTTTCGCGTCGCGACGGACCTGGCGGACCGCCTGCGCCCACGACACCGATTCGAGCACGAAAGCCAGCGCCAGCACGATGTAGCCGACGATCGGTTTCGTCTGCTCCGCGCCTTCGCCGAAAACGGTGGTAAATCCTTCGTACAGCGCGAAGACCGCACCGGAAGCGAAGATCGACACCGCGGCGAGCAGCGACCAGAAGTACCGTTCCTTGCCGTACCCGAACGGATGGCGGCGATCGGCCGGCCGCTCGGACCGTTTCAAAGCGGTGAGCAGCAGCACCTCGGTGATGGTGTCGGCGACCGAATGCGCGGCCTCGGACAGCATCGCGCCCGATCCGGTGATGATGCCCGCGACAAGCTTCAGTATCGCGATCGCCAGGTTCACTCCACCGGCCAGCACCACGGTGAGAGTGCTTTCGCCGCCGCCTTCCGATTCGTCGCTCACGCGGGAAAGACTAACTGCACTGCCGGGTACGCCGCCTGCTGCAAGCGGCGATGACGAGGACTAATACGCCCGCGACCAACACCGACTGTTCGACTGTCGCGGCGAAACCCGCGTTGGAAGCTTTCGGCAACCCGACCCAGCTGTACGACACCAATGCCAGCATGACGGCAACAGTCGGCCATGGAGCCAGATCCGCCTTCATGACGAGCTGAAACGCAGTGCTTGCCATCAGGCTGACCGCGAACCCGAGCCAGCCGTTGCCGCGCACCGGTTTCCGGCGGACCCCAGGGACTGGTCGCCAAGCAGGACATCATCATCCGCACTGGCAAATGTCCCGGGCCGCGTGAAACAGAACGGCCCCTGGCATCCGCGGATGCCAGGGGCCGTCGTCAGGGAGAACCTCAGTCGTCGCCCTCGGGCAACGGCGTTCCGGTCGGCTTCTCGTCGGTCGGAACGTCCGGCTTGGCCGACAGCTCCGCGTCCGATTCGTCCAGCGAGGGCGCGCCCGAGGCGACCAACGCCGGTTCCGGCTTGCGCTTCACCGCGGTGAGCAGCAGCTGCGCGACGTCCACGACCTCGACCTTCTCGCTCGCCATGCCGTCGCTCTGGCGCGAGGTGACGCCGTCGGTGAGCATCACGCGGCAGAACGGGCAGCCGGTGGCGATCTTCGACGGAGCGGTGCCGAGCGCCTCGTCCACGCGCTCGACGTTGATCCGCTTGCCGATCTTCTCTTCCATCCACATCCGCGCGCCGCCCGCGCCGCAGCACATCGAGCGGTCGCCGTGCCGCGGCATTTCGCGCAGCTGCGCACCGGACGCGCCGACGAGCTCGCGCGGTGCGTCGTAGACCTTGTTGTGCCGGCCCAGGTAGCAGGGGTCGTGGTAGGTGACGTCCTCGGCGACCGGCGCGACCGGCGTCAGGTGCTTCTCCCGCACCAGGCGGTTCAGCAGCTGCGTGTGGTGCACGACGTCGAACTGGCCGCCCAGCTCCGGGTACTCGTTGGCGAGGGTGTTGAAGCAGTGCGCACAGGTGACGACCACCTTGCGCGCCTTGCGTTCCCGGCCCTCGAACACCGAGTTCAGCACCTCGACGTTCTGCTGCGCCAGCATCTGGAACAGGAACTCGTTGCCCGCGCGGCGAGCCGGGTCACCGGTGCAGGACTCCTCCGAGCCGAGCACGGTGTACTTGACGCCCGCGATGTGCAGCAGCTCGGCAACCGCGCGCGTGGTCTTCTTCGCGCGGTCCTCGAACGCGCCGGCGCAGCCGACCCAGAACAGGTACTCCGCGTCGCCGAGGTCGCCGTCGAAGACCGGGACCTCGAAGTCGAGGTCTTCGGTCCACTGCAGCCGGTCCTTGGCGTTCTGGCCCCACGGGTTGCCCTTGTTCTCCAGGTTCTTGAACATGCCGTTCAGCTCCGTGGGGAACGACGACTCGATCATCACCTGGTAGCGGCGCATGTCGACGATGTGGTCGACGTGCTCGATGTCGACCGGGCACTGCTCGACGCAGGCGCCGCAGGAAGTGCAGGACCACAGCACGTCCGGGTCGATGACGCCGCCGTCGTCGCCGACGAGCGCCTTCTGCGACTCAGCGATCGCGAGGACGTCGATGCCCGCGTACATGTTGTCGCCGGACAAGCCGACCTCGTCGCCGGCCATGTCGCGCTTGCCGCCCGCGAGCAGGTATGGAGCCTTCGCGTAGGCGTGGTCGCGAAGCTGCGTGATGAGCAATTTCGGCGACAGCGGCTTGCCGGTGTTCCACGCCGGGCACTGCGACTGGCAACGGCCGCATTCGGTGCAGGTGGAGAAGTCCAGCCAGCCCTTCCAGCTGAAGTCCTCGATCGCGCCGACGCCGAAGGTGTCCTCGTCCGGGTCCGCCTCTTCGAGGTCGAGCACCTTGCCCTTGCTCATCATCGGCTTGACCTTGCCGAGCGCGACGCCGCCGTCCGCCTCGCGCTTGAAGTAGATGTTGAAGAACGCGCTGAACCGGTGCCAGGCGATGCCCATGGTCATCGTGCGGGCCACGACGATCAGCCAGACCGTGGCGCTCATCAGCTTGATGAAGGCGAACACCGACACCAGCGCCGCGCTCGAGGGCAGCAGCTCGCTGAGCGGGTTCGACACGAACGCGGCCCAGGTCGGCGTCTCGTGGACGTGCATCGCGGCCTTGCCCGCGCGCACGCCGATGATGCCGATGCCCTCGACGATCACCACGGCCTCGACGAAGTAGGCCCACTTGAAGTTCGAGCCCGCGAACCGCGACAGCCGGTCGGCCCGGCGCGGGTGGTTCAGCTGCCGGATGATCGCGAGCGCGACGCCGCCGACGACCGTGCCGACGCCGAGCAGCTCCATCAGGAGGCTCCACAGCGACCAGTCCTCGAGGATCGGCCAGCCCCAGGTCGGGACGAACACCTCGCCGTAGGCCTCGAACAGCGCGAGCGACCCGATCAGGAAGCCCCACATGACCAGCCAGTGCCACGGGGCGACCTGGCGGAACTTCGCCATGCGGGTGTGTGCCGCGAACTCCTTGATCAGGGTCATCAAGCGCGGCAGGAACGGGCCGTTGCGGGTCGCGTCCGGCTGGCCGAGCTTGATCACCCGCACGAAGCGGGCAATGGTCGCGATGAACATTCCCCAGGCGACGATGCCCAGGAGGACGGAGATCCCCCCGAGCGTCAGCTGTACAGCGCCCATCGTCGGGTGCCTTTCGTCCGGTGTGGTGGTGCCGCCGCGCGAGCGCGCCGGTGCCGAGCAGGGTAACGCTTCTTACTGATGGGTAACCGGTGTGGCGGCCCCAAGTCCCACCGATGTGGTGCACGCCTCGCTAGCAAGTGGGACGATCGTTCAGGTAATTTAGTTAGCTATGGGTGCTTACTTGTACCTCGCTTTGGCCATCGCCGCAGAAGTGACCGCTACCGTCTCGCTCAAACTCTCCGAGGGCTTCGCCAAGGTGACGCCGTCGATCCTGGTGGTCCTCGGGTACGGGCTGGCGTTCTTCGCGCTGTCGCGGGTGCTCAAGCTCGGGCTGCCGATCGGGGTGGCCTACGCGATCTGGGCGGCGGCGGGCGTGGCGCTGGTCGCGCTGGTCGGCGTGCTGTTCCTGAAGGAGCCGATCAACCTCGCGGTGATCTCCGGGCTGGTGCTCGTGATCGGCGGGGTGGTGCTCATCGAGGTCGGGAGCCAGTCGTGAAAATCCAGACCGACGGCCGCAAGGCCCGCGGCGAGAAGCGGCGCACGGAGATCATCGAAGCGACCCTGCGGGTGATCGAACGCGACGGCGTCGCCGGGGTCACACACCGCACGGTCGCGGCCGAAGCGGGCGTGCCGACGACGTCCACGACCTATCACTTCTCCTCGTTGGACGACCTGCTCGTGGCGACGCTCATTTCGTGCGCGCGCGACATGGCGACCGAGGTGTACTGGATGATCGACCGCGCCCGCTCGCGCGGCAGCCGCGGTGCGGAAGAGGTCGCTGGCCTGCTCGCGGAGGCGCTCGGGCCGCGCCGGGGCCGCACGATGGCGGAGTACGAGCTGTACCTGCTGGCCGCGCGCAAACCGGAGCTGCGCCCCGCCGCGCGGCGCTGGCTGGATGTGTTGACCTCGATGGTCCGGCACGACGACGAGGTCGCGTTCCGGGTGTTCCTCGCGGGAATCGACGGGTTGCTGATCCAGGGGCTGATCGACGACGAGCCGCCGTCCGCGGAGGAGTTGCGGCCGGTGGTGGACTATCTGCTCAAGCCCGCTTGAATTCGGTGGAGTTACCGGGACCCGGTCGGCTAGCTTGCCGGGCATGAGGGTCGTGGGTGAATACGAGGTCGACGACCGGCGGGAGCGGCTCGACCTCGACGTGCTGTGGGAATTCCTTTCCACCGAGGCTTATTGGGGCCGTTGGCGGACGCGGGAACAGGTGGAAGCGGCGATCGCCGGATCGTGGCGGGTCGTCGGGGCCTACTCGCGCGCGGACGGACGGCAGGTCGGATTCGCGCGAGCCTTCTCCGACGGAGTGACCTCGGCGTATCTCGGCGACGTGTTCGTGGTCGAGTCCGCGCGCGGAAGCGGATTGGGCAAGGAACTCGTGCGCGAGATGATCGACCACGGGCCGGGCGCGCAGTTCCGGTGGATGCTGCACACGGCGGACGCACACGGGTTGTACCGGCAGTTCGGGTTCGAGGAGCACACGAAGGGCCGGTTCCTCGAACGCGAGGGGGTCAACCGGGAGTCTCTCCGGTAGATCCATTGTGGACGGAGAGGGCGGCGGCCACGACGTCCCGGATCAAGGTGTCGCCGGGTGCGCAGTTCACCAGCAGCCGGTCCAGGTCTTCCTTGCCGAACCAGGCGCTGTGCGGGTGCTTGTCCCATTCCAGGACTGGGCGGGCGAGGTCGCCCTCGACCTCGATCAGGTAGAAATCGCCGATCTCTTCGCCGTCGTCGAGCGGCCAGCGGTGGCGGCCGAGGTTCCCTGCCACGCGGCGCAGCCGCCAGCCGGTTTCCTCGAAGACCTCGCGGGCGAGCGCGTCCAGCGTCGTCTCGCCCGGTTCGAGGTGGCCGCTCACGACGTCCCACGTGCTCGGATACCGCGGCCGGTCCGGGCTGCGGAACTGCACGAACGCGCGTCCGTCGGCGCCGAGGACCACTCCGCCCGCGGTGTCGGGCAGAGGTTGCGGAAAGACCACGCCGTCCGCAACCTCCACCGTCGGCTCCGCCATGGCCGAACTCAGCCCTTGTTCTCGTAAACCGGCACCAACGTGGCCCGCCCGAGCGTGTGGCCGAACATGTTGAATCCCAGGAACGCGGGCGTAGCGTCCTCCGGAACCTCCAGCGTTTCCACGTCCAGCGCGTGCACCACGAAGAAGTACCGGTGCGGCCCGTGTCCGGGAGGCGGTGCGGCGCCAAGGTACTGCTTCACCCCGCCGTCCCCCTTCAGCGAGACCGCGCCCGAAGGCAGTCCCGACCCCGCGGAGTCACCAGCGCCGCCCTCGAGCGAAGTCACCGAGGCCGGGATGTTGAACACCGCCCAGTGCCAGAAACCGCTGGCGGTCGGGGCGTCCGGGTCGTACACCGTGATCGCGAAGCTGCGGGTGCCCTCCGGGAAGCCTTCCCACGCCAGCTGCGGCGAGCGGTCCTCGCCGCCGGCGCCGAAGATGCCCGACAGGTGCGGCTGGGCCAGGGTCTCGCCGTCGGCGATGTCCGTGCTGCGCAGGGTGAACGAGGGAACCGACGGCAGGTAGTCGTAGGGATTGGGCGGCTGGGGCATGGGTTCCTCCTGATCAACGGGGCTCTCCGGCCGCCAGGTTAAGACCCCGGGTTGAGCGCCGCCGCCTCAGGGATGTTTCGGGGGGTTTACCGGATGTCCCCGGGGGCCCGCACCTTCTAACGTCTTTCCAGACAGCCGAGAGTGGTACTGAGGGGAACTGACATGGCACGCCCGCTTCTGGCAGTGGCCGGCATCGCGGTGATCGGCGTTGGGGTGGCGATCGGGTTCGGCGGGTGGGGGTTCGGTTCCACGGTTTCGCGGGACGCGACGCTGACGCAGGAGATCCGCGGGGTGAAGCTGGAGAACGGTTCCGGCGACGTGCGCATCCGCACGGCAGCCGGCGCGGCTCGCGTGCACCAGACGCTTCGCTACCACTTCAGCGGCGAACCCGGCGACGCTTACCGCGTCGAGGGCGACCAGCTCGTCATCGTCGACTGCGGGCGCAACTGCACCGCCGACATGGAACTGATCGTCCCGGCAGGCATTCCGGTCACGGGCAGCTCCGACTCCGGCACGCTGGACTTCGCGGGCGTCGGCAGCGTCGACGTCACCGCCGATTCCGGGCAGGCTCGGATGCAGGACGTCGCGGGCCCGGTCAAGCTCCGGATGGACAGCGGCTCGACGGAACTGCACAACGTCGGCGAGGTGCAGGTGCACAGCCAGTCCGGCCGGATCGAGGGCGACGGGCTGCGCGGGCCGGTCGACGTCTCGGCGGGCAGCGGGCGGATCGAGCTCACGCTGACCCAGCCCAGCAACGTCAAGGCGCAGGCCGATTCCGGCCGCGTCGAGGTGTCCGTGCCGCGCACCGGGTCCTACCAGGTCACCGGCAGCAGCGAGAGCGGTCGCCGCAGCATCGACATTCCGCAGAACTCAGGTCCGGACGCGAAGACGCTCGAGCTGAACACGGACAGCGGCAGCGTCACCGTCAAGGCCGTCTGAAGGGGAGAACAGACACATCATGCGAAAACTCGAAACGCGGCTGCTGGCCGCGGTGCTGGCGGGCGCGGTGGGGGCGTTCGCGATCACCGCGGCGATCGGCCACTCGCCTGAACCGCAGGCCACGACGCCGGTCGCGGTGGTGGAAATCCCGGTGCAGCAAGGGGTCGTCCGGAACGCGGAGACGGTCGTGCTCCGCACCGCGGCCGACGACCGGGCGGCGCAGGTGCGCCGGGCATGAACCTGGCCGCTGCCGTGCTGACCCTGCTTCCGCTGGTCAGCGCACCAACCCCGGCATTGACCTGGACGCCGTGCGGGACCGACCAGGAACCGACCGCGCAGTGCAGCCAGATCGAGGTGCCGATCGACCGTGCTCATCCGGAAACCGGCACGGCGCACATCGCGCTCACCCGGCTGCCCGCGGCCGACCAGCGGCATCGGGTCGGTTCGCTGCTGGTCAATCCGGGCGGGCCGGGCGGATCCGGAGTCGGCTTCGTGCGCTTCGGCGGACTCGACACCAAGGTCATCGGCTCGGCACGGAAACCGTTGCGCGACCGCTTCGACATCATCGGCTTCGACCCGCGTGGCGTGTGGTTCAGCGATCCGAAGATCAGCTGTGCCCAGGCGAAGCTGTACGACCCGAAGATCGGCCTCTTCCCCAGCACGCGCCAGCAGTACGACGCCTTCGTCGCGCACAACCGCGCGGCAGGCGAGGACTGTCTGGCCAAGACCGGCCCGATGCTCGGGCACGTCGACACCCAAAGCGCCGCCGACGACATCGACGCGATCCGCGGCGCGCTCGGCGAGCGGAAGATCTCCTGGCTCGGCGTCTCGTACGGCACCGAACTGGGCGCGGTCTACGCGTCGAAGCATCCGGACCGGGTGCGCACGATGGTGCTCGACGGCGCGGTCGACCATGCCCGGCCGACGCGGCAGGCGATGGTCGAGGAGGCCGCTGCCACCGAGGACGCCTTGCTGCGGTTCGCCGCGTGGTGCGACCGCTCGCCGGAGTGCGCGCTGCACGGCAAGAACGCGCTCGCCCGCTACGACGACCTCGTCACCCACGGCGCGTACGCGAAAGTGTTGGGCCGCAAGGCGACCGGCGAGGAGCTGGCCTCCGGCGCGTACGGACACCTCTATCTTCCAGCCGAGTGGCCGGCACTGGGCCGCGCGCTGGCGGACCCGGACGCGAGCGCGCTCGCGACCAACTCGTCGTTCGCGAGTGACACCTATGGCGCGTACCGCTCGATCGGCTGCCAGGACTTCCCGTCGCCGTTCACCGGGCTCGCGGACCTGCGCGCGACCGCCCGGGTGATCCGCGCGGTCGCCCCGCACAGTTGGCGCTACAGCGAGTACTGGGACATCGGCGCGGGCTGCACCGGCTGGCCGCTGCCCGCGCTGAACCCGCCGCAGCCGCATCCGGTGCACGGAGCGCCGCCGATCCTCGTCGTCGGCGGTGCGCACGACCCGGCGACGCCGTTGCCATGGGCACACGGGCTCGCCGCGAGCATCGACGGATCGGTGCTGCTCACGTACCTCTCCGACGGCCACACCGGACTGCTCAACTCCGAATGCGTGCGGAGCGCCGAGGCCCGGTACCTGGTGAGTGGCGTCACACCACCGCGGGGCGAATTCTGCGGGTGAACCCGGGAACAAGACCGGGGGGTCCGCCGTTATCCTGATAGCAAGGTTGAGCGCAGTCGGCTCAAGTCTGGTGGACCAGGCCGTGCGCGAGACCTTCCGAACCTGCTAAGAAGGTACTCAAGAGTGCCTCGAAACCGCAGGTCACGAACATAGCAGCAACCCAGTCCAGAACACGAGAGGAAGCACCATGGCGCGAGCGGTCGGCATCGACCTCGGCACGACCAACTCGGTCGTCGCCGTCCTTGAGGGCGGCGAGCCGACGGTCATCGCCAACTCGGAAGGCTCCCGTACCACCCCGTCCATCGTCGCCTTCGCCAAGAACGGCGAAGTGCTGACGGGCCAGCCGGCGAAGAACCAGGCCGTCACGAACGTCGACCGCACGATCCGGTCCGTGAAGCGGCACATCGGCACCGACTGGAAGACCGAGATCGACGGCAAGGCCTACACGCCGCAGGAGATCAGCGCGCGTGTGCTGATGAAGCTCAAGCGCGACGCGGAGGCGTACCTCGGCGAGGAGATCACCGACGCGGTGATCACCGTCCCGGCGTACTTCGAGGACGCGCAGCGGCAGGCCACCAAGGAAGCCGGCCAGATCGCGGGCCTGAACGTGCTCCGGATCGTGAACGAGCCGACGGCGGCCGCGCTGGCCTACGGCCTGGACAAGGGCGAGAAGGAACAGACCATCCTGGTCTTCGACCTCGGCGGCGGCACGTTCGACGTGTCCCTGCTGGAGATCGGCGAGGGCGTCGTGGAGGTGCGCGCCACCTCCGGTGACAACCACCTCGGCGGCGACGACTGGGACGAGCGCATCGTCACCTGGCTGGTCGACAAGTTCAAGGCCACCAACGGCATTGACCTGACCAAGGACAAGATGGCGCTGCAGCGCATCCGCGAGGCGGCCGAGAAGGCGAAGATCGAGCTGTCCAGCTCCAACTCCGCCAGCATCAACCTGCCCTACATCACGGTGGACGCGGACAAGAACCCGCTGTTCCTCGACGAGACGCTGTCGCGCGCCGAGTTCCAGAAGATCACCTCGGACCTGCTGGAGCGCACCCGGCAGCCGTTCAACAACGTCATCCGGGACGCGGGCATCGCGGTCGGCGACATCGACCACGTGGTCCTCGTCGGCGGTTCCACCCGCATGCCCGCGGTGTCCGAACTGGTCAAGGAGCTGACCGGCGGCCGCGAGCCGAACAAGGGCGTGAACCCGGACGAGGTCGTCGCGGTGGGCGCCGCGCTGCAGGCCGGCGTGCTCAAGGGCGAGGTCAAGGACGTCCTGCTGCTCGACGTGACCCCGCTGTCGCTGGGCATCGAGACCAAGGGCGGCGTCTTCACCAAGCTGATCGAGCGCAACACCACGATCCCGACCAAGCGGTCCGAGATCTTCTCGACGGCGGACGACAACCAGCCGTCGGTGCAGATCCAGGTGTTCCAGGGCGAGCGCGAAATCGCCGCGGCGAACAAGAAGCTCGGCATGTTCGAGCTGACCGGTCTTCCGCCCGCCCCGCGCGGCGTGCCGCAGATCGAGGTCACCTTCGACATCGACGCCAACGGCATCGTGCACGTGACCGCGAAGGACCTCGGCACGAACAAGGAGCAGTCGATGACGATCACCGGCGGCTCGGCGCTGCCGAAGGACGACATCGAGCGCATGGTCAAGGACGCCGAGGCGCACGCCGAGGAAGACAAGAAGCGCCGCGAGGAAGCGGAAACCCGCAACCAGGCGGAGACGCTGGTCTACCAGACCGAGAAGTTCGTCAAGGACAACGACGACAAGCTGCCCGAGGACCTCAAGGGCAAGGTCAAGACCGCGATCGACGAGGCGAACGAGGCGCTCAAGGGCACCGACTCGGCCAAGATCCGCGAGTCCATCGAGAAGCTGAACACCGCTTCGCAGGAGATGGGCAGCGCGCTGTACGCGAACGCGGGCGCGGCGGGTGCCGAAGGCGCTCCGGGTGCTGAGGGCGCGGCCGGCGCCGCGGGCGACGCTCCGAAGTCGAAGGCGGACGACGTGGTCGACGCCGAGATCGTGGAAGAGGACGAGAAGAAGTGACCCCCCGCCACTCCGAGACCGAGGGTCCTGGCCCCGAGGAACCGGTAGTCGTGCGGGATCGGCGACGGGTGGACCCGCAGACCGGCGAGGTCCGCCCGCCCGCCGCGGAGGAGACTCCGGCCGGTGAGGAGCCCGTGCAGCACGCGGGCCCCTCGCTGGGCGATTCCGCAGAGGAACCGGCCACGGTGTCGTCTTCGGACGTCGAAAAGCAACTGTCCGAGCGCACTGCGGACCTGCAGAGGTTGCAGGCGGAGTACGCGAACTACCGCAAGCGGGTCGACCGCGACCGCGAGGCCGTGGTGCAGGGCGCGAAGGCGTCCGTGGTCGGCGATCTGCTGCCGTTGCTGGACGACCTCCAGCGCGCGGAGCAGCACGGCGATCTCACCGGCGCGTTCAAGGCGGTGGCCGACAAGCTGGTCTCCAGCCTTGAGCGGTCCGGCCTGGAAGCGTTCGGGGCCGAGGGCGAAGAGTTCGACCCGAGCATCCACGAGGCCGTGCAGCACAACACGTCCCCGGACGTGAAGGGCCCGACGGTCACCCTGGTGATGCGTCGCGGCTACCGCTTCGGCGAGCGGGTGCTGCGCGCGGCGCTGGTCGGCGTGACCGACCACGAGCCCGGCGAAGCCCCGGCGGAGCAGCCGGTCGATCCGCCGGTCGGCGGCGAACTGCCGCTCGACGGTTCGGTCGATGAGTCCGGCCAGCAGTAACAATCGGTTCGCAGCGAAAGGAGGAGACACCCGATGAGTGCTCGGGAGTGGATCGGCAAGGACTTCTACAAAGAGCTGGGTGTCTCCTCCGACGCGACCTCGGACGAGATCAAGAAGGCCTACCGCAAGCTGGCCAAGGAAAACCACCCGGACGCCAACGCGGGCAACACCGCTGCCGAGAACAAGTTCAAGGCCGTGTCCGAGGCGTACGGCGTGCTGTCCGATCCGGCCAAGCGCAAGGAGTATGACGAGGCGCGCACGCTCTTCGGCTCCGGCGGCGCGGGCGGATTCGGCGGCTTCCCCGGTGGCGGCGCCGGCGGGTTCGACATGAGCGACCTGTTCAACCAGGCGGGCGCGCAGGGCCAGCAGGGCGGATTCGGCGGTCTCGGCGACATCCTTGGCGGCATTTTCGGCCGCGGCCGGGGCGGAGCCGCCGGTGCCACGGCGAACCGGCCGCAGCGCGGCGCGGACGTCGAGACCGACGTGCGGATCGACTTCCTCGAGTCGGTCAAGGGCGCGACGCTGCCGTTGCGGCTGTCGAGCCCGGCCACCTGTTCCACCTGCGGCGGCAACGGCGCGAAGCCGGGCACCTCGCCGCGGATCTGCCCGACCTGCAGCGGGTCCGGGCTGGTCAGCCGCAGCCAGGGCGCGTTCGCGTTCTCCGAGCCGTGCCAGGACTGCCGCGGCCGGGGCAAGATCATCGACGACCCGTGCCCGGAGTGCGGTGGCGAGGGCGTGAGCACCCGCACCCGCACGCTCACCGTGCGCATCCCGCCGGGCGTGAAGGACGACCAGCGGATCCGCCTGGCCGGCCAGGGCGAACCCGGCCGGGGCGGCGCACAGGCGGGCGACCTGTACGTGCGCGTGCACGTGGCCCCGCACAAGCTGTTCGGCCGCAAGGACCTCAACCTCACGCTCACCGTGCCGGTGGACTTCACCGAACTCGCGCTGGGCACGACCGTCACGGTGCCGACGCTCGAAGGCAAGGTCTCGCTCAAGGTGCCCGCGGGTACCGCGAGCGGGCGAGTGTTGCGAGTGCGCGGAAAGGGCATTCAGAAGCGGGACGGCGCGCAAGGCGACCTGCTGGTCACCCTGGAAGCGGCGGTCCCGGCGAAGCTCGACGACAAGGCGCGGTCGGCACTCGAGGCCTACGCCGAGGCGATGAAGGGCCACGACCCGCGGCCTGAGATCACCGAGTTGCTCGAAGGCAGGTGAGGGTGATGTTCGGCGGTAATCCGGGACTCCCGCACGGCGCGGACGAGGACACCCCGGTGTTCGTGATTTCGGTGGCGGCCCAGCTTTCCGGACTGCACGCGCAGACACTGCGCTCCTACGACCGGCACGGCCTGGTCTCGCCAGGCCGCACCGCCGGTGGCGGACGGCGCTACTCGCTGCGCGACATCGCCCTGCTGCGCGAGGTCCAGCGCCTTTCGCAGGAGGACGGGGTCAACCTGTCCGGCATCAAGCGCATCATCGAACTGGAGAACCAGGTCGACGCACTGCAGTCCCGGGTGCACGAGCTGACCGAAGAACTCGCCGCCGCGTACGCGGCCGCTGAACAGGCCGCCGCCGCGGTGCACGCGTCCTACCGCAAGGACCTCGTGCCGCTGCGGCAGACCACCTCCCTGGTGGTGTGGAAACCCAAGCGCCGCTGAGCGTGTCGTGAGTGGCGATCACGGTTCTAACCGGGATCGCCACTCACGAGAACCCGCCCCTCCCGCCGCCGCGGAAGGGGCTTTTTGCTGCCTGCCTCGCCTCCCCGCGCCCCTCTCCGCCCTCCAGCCTTCGCACCCGGGCCCTTCCCGCCGCAGCCCGCTGCAGCTGGGGCTCCGCCCTCTGCGCTCAGCCTTTCGCGCTGGCTCCCGCGCCGGCTCCGCATTCTGGCCGCGCGTTCAGCCCTCTGCGATCAGCCCTCCGCTGCTCCGCGCGGCAAGCCTTCTACACCAGCCCTCCCCGCCCCAGGCCCGCGCATTCATCCCCACCGCAGGTCTGCACGGCCGGGTGGCATGGGCGCGGGTCTCGTGAGTGTTCATGCCGGTTCTAACCGGCATAAACACTCACAACCCTCCCCGCGCCCCCAGCTCCCGCAGATCGGCGAACGCCTCGTCCAGGTACTCATCCAACCCCCGCCCAGGGTCGCTGATCCACGCCTGTGTCGCGTGATGGAACGTCGCCCACCCGGCATGAGCGGCCAACCGTGCCAGCCGATCCTCGACCCCTCGCTCCCGCAACGCTTCCGCGAGGGCTTCGGCGAGCATCGCGGCTTTGGCCAGGTTGCGTTCGCGCAGGGTCGGCGTCGCCGCGATCAGGTCGCGCCGGGGTTCGGCGAACGGGAGGTTGCGCTCCATGATCCGCCCGGCCTTCTTGAAGGCGCGCAGCAGGATTTCCAGCGGAGCCAGGCCTTCCGGGGCTTCGGCGACCGACTTCGTCAGGTCCGAGCGCAGGTCGGCCTCGCCGTCGAAGAGCACCTCGCGTTTGTCCGGGAAGTGCCGGAAGAACGTGCGCTCGGTGACGCCTGCCCGGGCCGCGATCTCCGCGGTGGTCGTCTTGTCGAACCCGTTTTCCCGGTACAGCTCCAGCGCCGCCTGTTTGAGGCGGCTGCGCGCTTCTGCTCCGCTCCGTGGCACGTCCTGAGCCTACCCGGCGGTTGCGCCAGTGACTGACACCACATTGCGTCAGTCACTGTCGCTACGCGTAGAGTCAGTGACTGACGCTAAGGAGCCTTTCATGCATGTCTTCGTCACCGGCGGATCCGGTCAGACCGGTCCCGCCGTCGTCGCTGAGCTGGTCCGGGCCGGGCACACGGTCACCGGCTTGGCTCGTTCGGACGCCTCCGCCGCGCGGCTGGAATCGCTCGGCGCGACGCCGCATCCCGGCGATCTCGATGATCTCGACAGCCTGCGCCGCGGTGCTGAAGCCGCCGACGGCGTGCTGCACATGGCCCAGGGCGGCAGCTACGCCGACCCGGACGACCTCATCCGCCGCGACTGCGCGGCCATCGACACACTGGGCCAGGCGCTGGCCGGCACCGGCAAACCGTTCGTCAGCACGTCGGGCACGCTGGTGATGAAAGCTGACCAGGTCAGCACGGAACTCGATCCGGCGGATCCCGATTCGGTCGCCTATTTCCGCATCCCCGGCGAGCAGACCTGCCTCGGGTTCGCTGACCGGGGTGTCCGCGCCAGCGTCGTGCGGCTCGCGCCGACCGTGCACGGACCGCGCGATCACGGCTTCATCCCGGCGCTCATCGCGGGTGCGCGGCGGGCGGGTGTCTCGGCGTACATTGGCGACGGCACCAACCGGTGGCCTGCCGTCCATCGCGACGACGCGGCGGTGCTTTTCCGGCTGGCGCTGGAGAAAGCGGGGGGTGTGCTGCACGGGGTCGGGGAAACCGTCACGATCAAGAGCGTCGCGGAGAAGATCGCGCAGTTGCTCGACATCCCCACGGCCGCACTGACGCTCGAAGAAGCCGCCGAACACCTCGGAAACCCTTTCCTGGCAAGGTTCTTCTCGCTCGACGTGCCTGCGTCCAGCGCGCACACCCAACAGCTGCTGGGCTGGACGCCGAACCATCCGACGCTGCTGGAGGACCTCGAGACGGGCGACTACTTCACGCAGGAAGCCAGCGATCGCGCCGAGGCGGTGTGGCGCTAGCTCCGGGCGCGGACCAAACCGGATTCGTACGCGACGATCACCAGCTGTGCGCGGTCCCGGGCGTCGAGTTTCGAGAGCAGCCGTCCGACGTAGGTCTTCACCGTCGCCATCGACAGCTGCATCCGCTCTGTAATCTCCACATTGGACAGTCCGCTCGCGACGAGCGTGAGCACCTCGCGTTCGCGTGGAGCCAAGGCAGCGACGTCCGCGCGCGGCGGGGCGTCCGGGATCCGCGCGAACTGCGCGACCAACCGACGGGTGATGGACGGGCCGAGCAACGCGTCTCCGGAAGCCACCACGCGCACCGCCGAGCACAGGTCGGCCGGACGGGTGTCCTTCAGCAGGAAGCCGGTCGCTCCGGCGCGCAGTGCGGCGAAGACGTGCTCGTCCAGGTCGAACATGGTCAGCACCAGTACCCGCACGTCCGGGGCGCGTTCGCCGATCAGCCGGGTCGCTTCGATGCCGTCCATCACCGGCATCCGGACGTCCATCAGCACCACGTCCGGCTTTTCCGCCACCGCCAGCTCGACGGCCTCGGCCCCGGTCGCGGCCTCGCCGATCACGGTGAAGTCCGGTTCGCTGTCGAGCAGCAGCCGGAAACTCCCGCGCAGCAGAGCTTGGTCGTCCGCGACGACGACCCGGATCTGGTCAGGCATCGGCACACCGGAGCGTGGCGGCGACGCGGAACCCGCCGTCCGGACCGGGGCCGGCGACGAGTTCGCCGCCGTAGAGGGCGACGCGTTCGCGCATACCGGTCAGCCCGTGCCCGAGCCGGAACTCGCCGATCGGAGCGGTGCCGTCGTCGCTGACCTGGATCCGGATCTCGGCCGCGGCGACCGCCACGACCACTCGGCACCGGGCCGGCGCGGCATGTTTGACGACGTTCGTCACCGCTTCCTGCACGATCCGGTATGCGGCCAGCGCGACCGGTTCCGGCACCCGCGCGGTGCCGAGGACGGACAACTCGACGTCGACCCCGGCCTGCCGTGCGCGTTCGGCGAGCTGCGGCAACGCGGCCAGCGGATCGGCCGGGGTTTCGTCGGTCTCGTCGCGCAGCACATGCAGCAACCGCCGCATCTCGCCGAGCGCCGCGCGGCTGGTCTGCTCGATTACCCGCAACGCGTCGCGCGCTTCCTCCGGGCGGCTGTCCGCGACGTGGTTGGCGACGCCCGCCTTCACCGCGATCAAGCCCATCCCGTGTGTGACGACGTCGTGCAGTTCGCGCGCGATCCGGACGCGCTCGTCGACCAGGATCCGGTGCTCGCGTTGCCGTTCCTGCCGCGCCGTTTGCGCGCGCCGGGACCGCACCGCTTCGGCCAGTCCCCAGGTGAGCAACGCCAGCGGAACGCCGAACGCGTACCACCACTGCCCCACGACCGCGGTAGCCGCCGACACCGCCGCAACCCCGGCCGCGGCAGGCAAAGCGCGCGGCGGACGCACGACGTACAGCACGAGAGCCGCCCCGACGAACGGATCCCACAACAGCCCGAAAGCCGCGGCGGACGCGGAAACCACCACGGTGCCGATCAATAGCGGCACCGGAGCCCGCCGTCGCAGCAGAACCGCGGCGGCGATGAGCGTCGCGATGACCGCGGAGACCGGCAGCCGCCAGGGCTCCTCGTCGATCAGCAAGTTTCCGGCGAGCCCCACGTCCATGACGAGCAGGCCCGCCGCCAGCGCGACGTCACTCACTCGCAAAGGGGACATAGCACCAACGTTAGCCAGTGCGGCGGGCGCGCACATCGTGCTGTGGTGGGTCATCCCCTGGTTTAGTTCCGTGGCGTGGAACTGTCCGCCCCGGACCGATGTGCGCGGGGCGCCCGGCCGGGCACGGTGAGCGGCATGTCGACCTTTCCCGGCCCTCGCCTCGGCGGAGCGGCGCTCGTTCTCGGCCCGGTGCTCGTGCTCGCCGGCGTGCTGCTGCGCCTGCCGTATCCGTTCTTCTTCCCGCACCAGCTCGCCGCTTCGGTTCGGCATCCGGCCCAGATGACCGCGGCCGCCACCTGTTTCGTCGCCGGGTCAGGTGGTTCTTCTCTTCGCAGTGTCCACAGTGGTCCGCCAGATCGCGATCGAGAAGCCGCGCTGGGCGGCGTGGTCCGGCGCTCTTGTGCTGATCGGTCTGGTGGAGCGGGTCTTCCATGCCGGATTCGACCAGGCCGCAACGGATCTCGCCCGGCATCGCGGAGCGGGCTACGCGACCGAGTTCGTCGCGGACGCCTACGGCGACCTGCACTTGTTCAGCTTCTTGTCGTTCACGATCATGTTCGGCTGGCCGCTGCTGGCTTTCGCGGCCTACCGCGCCGGGGTACTCGGTCGGGTGCGCGCAGCAGCGCTCGCCGCGGCGACGGTCATGCCGCTCGGTGTCCTCAAAGGAACGACGGCGTGGTCGATCGTCGCCGCGGCCGGGCTGTGCGTGGCGCTCATCCCCGCTGGCCTTCAACTGCTGAAAGAAGCCGAACGGCCGGGCCGACGCACGTTCGGCCTCGCTAGCCTTGGCGCGGTCGCCGTCGGGGCGCTCGGTTACTTGAGCACGCTGGGCTGAAGGTGCTCCTCGAAGAACGCGATGACGCGTCGCCAGGCGTCTGAATCCGACGGCTCGTGATAGCCCATCCCGGTGACCTTCGCGAGTGCGGCCAGCGGCGCGGGCCGGTAGTGATTCGCGAAGCCGTGCCCGGCGTCCGGGTATTCCTTGACGTCGTGCGGGATTCCGCGTTCGGTGAGCGCGGCTTCGAGCTTGGCCGCCGCGCCGCGCAGGGAGAAGTCCTTGCCGCCGAAGCTGCCGACGATCGGGCACGCACCGTCCAAAGCGGACAGATCCTTCGGCAGTTGCCCGTAGTACGGTGCGGAAGCGTCGAAGTCCCGCGAGGCGGCCGCCAACGCGAATCCGCCGCCCATGCAGAACCCGACGACGCCGACCTTGCCGGTCGCGTCGTCCCGTCCGGCGACGAGCGCCCGCGCCGCCTCGATGTCCGCGAACGCCCGGCCTTCGCGAGCGAACAGGTCCTGGAACGTCCGCTTCACGCACCGGATCATGCCGCCGCGCGAGTACAGATCGGGGCTCAGCGCGAGATAACCCGCCGCGGCGTACCGGTCGGTGATCTCGCGCGCGTCCTGGTTCAGCCCGAACACGTCGTGGATCAGCACCACCGCCGGGAACGGGCCGTCGCCGGACGGCACCGCCAGGTAGCCGTCGATTTCTCCGTCTGCTGCTGGAATCCGAATGTCCATGGCCTCAGTCCGCGGTGAACGGGTCGTATTGGATCTGGTCCAGCGCGCTGCCCGCGACGAGCATCCGCGACACCGTCGCGCGGATCATCGCGGGCGACCCGGACACCAGGATGTCGTGGTCCGGCCACGCGCCGTACCGCGTGACCGCCTCGGCGAGCGTGCCGTGTTCGCACCCGGGCAGATGGTCGCCGCGTTCGACGACCGGGGTGATGGTGAGCCACGGGTTGGTCGCGGCGAGCGCGCGCAGTTCTTCGAGGTCGTAGAGATCTTCGCGAGTCGGGCCGCCGTAGAACAGCCTGGTCTTCGGGTTCTCGCCCCACAGTGCGAGATGGTCGAGGATCGCCCGCAGCGGTGCGACCCCGGTGCCGCCCGCGACCATCAGCACGCCGCGCGACTGTTCGCGGTTGACGGTCATCCGGCCCAGCGGCGGGCCGAGCCGCCAGACGTCGCCCGCCTGCGTGTGGCTCACGATCGCCCGCGACACCCAGCCGCCGTCGACCGCGCGCACGTGGAACTCGATGCCGCCGTCCTCGCGCGGCGCGTTCGCCGGCGACAGATACCGCCACAACCGCGGCCGCTGCGGCACCTCGACGCTCATGTACTGGCCCGGCGAATACGGCACCGGCTGGTCCGGGATCACCCGCACCAGCGCGAGATCCCAGGTGAGCCGCCGGTGCTCGACCACGGTGGCCGACCACGACGCCGGGTTCTCGTCCGCCGCCGCGGCCTCCTGCATCGCGCGCGCGACGATGGTGAACGCCTCCGCCCACGCGCGCTCGACCTCCGGCGTCCACTCCGGGCCGAGGTGGTTTTTCAGCGCGGCCAGCAACGCGGTGCCGACGGCCTCGTAATGTTTGGGGGCGACGCCGAACTTGCGGTGGTCGCGGCCGAGCTGGCGCAGGAACGGCAGCAGGTCGTCCGGCCGGTCCACCATCTGCACGACACGGGCCAGCGCGCGGATGATGCGCCCGCCCTGCACTTCCATGTTGATCGGGAAGAAATCGCGCGTGGCGGGCGCGAGAGTGAAGAGCATCCCGTAGAAGAACTGGGAGATCTCCGGCGCGTACGGCTCCGATTTGGCCCAGGTGTCGCGGATGAGCTGCACCATCGCGACGACGGCAGCGGGCGCCTGCCGGGGCGCGGCTGAGGTCCGCGGGAGCGGGCTGATCGAATCGGCTGTCATCGGGCTGTCGTCGTTCATGGGTCGGGACCGGAGGCCGGGGGGCTGGGAAGGAGGAGTCACGAGAGCAGGGCGGCCGAGGTTGTCGGATTCGGCTCGCGCCGTCGCGCGGGGGAATTCGCCACTCCTGCTCCTCGTTGTCCACGACGTGCTCGCCGCGTCGGCATCGCGGGGCGTCTGGTCCGCAGAGTAGCCGCACTGAGGCGGAATGCCCGCATCGTTGCTCCGGTCGGGTTACCGGCCGGTCGGGACGTGGGGCAGCTCACCGATTAGATAGTTGTCCTACGCAACCTTTGGCAGCTAAACTTGTAGAATACAAGCAAGTGGGCACCAGGCCCGGGAGGAACGATGAGCCCAGCTGACGACGTGCGGCTCGAACTGCTGCGGGAGCTGAAGGCGTCCGCCCAGCTCCAGCACCTGTGGATCATGCAGGCGTGGCAGAACGAGCCAGGGCTGCACCCGGCCTCGGCGATGCTGCTGTCCGACCTCGCCAAGCACGGCGAGGCCCGTCCGTCCGAGGTCGCCAAGCGCAGGCTTGTCGACCTGTCGGTGATCAGCAGGCAGATCGCCCAGTTGCAGGCCGCCGGGCTGATCGAGCGCCGCCCCGCCCCCGAGGACGGGCGCGCGTCGCTGATCAGCGTGTCCGAGGAGGGTCTCGCCCGGCTCGAACTGTGGCGCAAGCAGTACCTCGAATTCTTCGAGACAGCACTGGGCGGCTGGGACGAGGACCGGATCTCCGGCCTCACGTCGCAGCTCGCCGAATTGAACGAAGGTCTGCGCGCGACGCTCGGCCCGTCCGGGTACTGCGCCGGCGCGCCGCAGTCGGGAAAGTGAAGTAGCGAATAGTGGAAACCACCGCATCCGGGCAGCCGATGACGCACCGGGAAATCCTCAAGGCCTTCACCGGTCTCTTGCTGGCCCTGCTCGTGGCGTTGCTGTCGTCGACCATCGTGTCCAACGCGCTGCCGACGATCCTCGCCGACCTGCACGGTTCGCAGAGCGAGTACACCTGGGTTGTCACCGCGACGCTGCTGACGTCGACCGCGACCACCCCGATCTGGGGCAAACTCTCCGATCTGTTCAGCAAGAAACTGCTGTACCAAATCGCGATCGTCGTCTTCACCGTCGGTTCGGCACTGGGCGGGATCGCGCAGTCGATGCCCGAACTCATCGCCTACCGTGCACTGCAGGGCATCGGGCTCGGCGGGCTGCAGGCGCTGATCCAGGTCGTCATCGCGGCGATGATCGCGCCGCGCGACCGCGGCCGCTACACCGGTTACACCGGCGCGGTGTTCGCCGTCGCGACCGTTTCCGGCCCGTTGATCGGCGGGCTGATCGTCGACTCGCCGCTCGGCTGGCGCTGGTGCTTCTGGGTGTGCGTACCGCTGGCCGTCGTCGCGTTCATCGTGCTCGGCCGGACGCTGAAGCTGCCGGTGCTCAAGCGCAAGGTGCGCATCGACTGGCTGGGCGCGACCCTGCTGGTCGGCGGTGTCGCGCTGCTGCTGATCTGGGTTTCGCTGGCGGGCGGCAGCTTCGGCTGGGTTTCGTGGTCGAGCGCCGCGTACGTCGGCGGTGCGATCGTCGCGCTGGCGCTGGCGGTTCTCGTCGAATCCCGGGTCGCGGAGCCGGTGGTTCCGCTGCGGCTCTTCCGCAACCGCACCTTCACGCTGTCGGTGCTCGCCTCGCTGGCGGTCGGCACCGCGATGTTCGGCGGTTCGGTGTTCCTCGGGCAGTACTACCAAATCGCGCGCGGTTTCTCGCCGACGCACGCCGGCCTGATGACGCTGCCGATGGTGCTGGGGCTGGCCGTCGCTTCGACTGGTGCGGGGCAGGTCATTTCCCGGACCGGGCGCACCAAGCCGTTCATGGTCGCGGGCGGGATTTCGCTGCTGGCCGGGCTGTTCCTGCTCTCGACGGTGGACCACGCGACGAACCTGACGCTGATGGGCGGTTACCTCGCGCTGGTCGGCCTCGGGCTGGGCTTCCTGATGCAGAACCTGGTTTTGGTAGTCCAAAACACGGTCGCGATGAAGGACATCGGCTCGTCGTCCTCGGTCGTCACCTTCTTCCGATCGCTCGGCGGCGCGGCGGGCGTCTCCGCGCTCGGTGCGGTGCTCGCCGCCCGGGTGGCGACGAACATCGCGAACTCGCTGTCGCACATGGGTATTCACAGTGGTGGTGCGGTTTCCGGCGGTGGCGGCACGTTCGCCATCTCGTCGCTCCCGCCGGCGCTGCAGCCGGTGGTGCGCGGGGCCTTCGGCGACGCGACCGGCACGGTGTTCTTCGTAGCGGGCTGCATCGCGGTGGTCACCTTCCTCGCGGTGCTGTTCATCAAGGAGGTGCCGCTGCGCCGGACGCTCGACGCGGACGCGCCCGCACCGGCCGCGGCTGCTGTCTCGGTCGAGGCGGTGTCTGTGGTCGAAGCTCCGGTCGAGATGACCTCCGTGCTGCGCGGGCGGGTTCTCGACGCGGGCGGCCGTCCAGTGTCCGGTGCCGTGCTTACGCTCACCGACATGTCGGGGCGTCAGGTCGACGTCGGGCGTACGGGACGTACTGGCGCGTACGAGCTGTCGGCGAACACTGTGGGCGAGCACGTCCTTCTCGCGACAGCTGGTTCGACGCGGCCCGCGGTGTCCACTGTGCGGCTTAACGGCAACGCGCGTTGGCACGACTTGCTGTTGGACAGCCAGGGCGCTATCTCGGGTCGCGTACGCGTGGCCGGTCGCCATGCCGCCGTCGCAGGCGCGGTGCTGACTCTCACCGACCGCTTGGGCACTGTCACCGCAACGCACATCGCGGGTGGCGACGGCGCGTACCGCTTCACGGGGATCGAGCCGGGCGCGTACACGCTCACTGTGTCGGCACACGGATACACGCCGCACGCCGAACCGATGACGGTCGGCGATGGTGCGGCCGCACAACATGATGTCGAGTTGAGCGAAGCCATGGAACGAGAGTTCGTTAGGCACCAAGGAACACTCAGCGTCGACTAAAGGGGCTCGTGAGTGTTTGCCGCGGTGCACGCCGCGGCGGACACTCACGAGCTTTCTACTGGGAGTGGCATTTGCCGCCGAGCGATGCGCCCTCCCGGCCCTGCCTCGTCCCCCTTCCCCGGAGGTAGCGTCGAATATGTGACGCGAAGCAGGGTCGCGATGTTGCTGGCTATGGGAATCGACAACTTCGGTTCCGGACTTTTCCTTCCGCTCGCACTGCTTTACGTGACGCGGGTGATCGGAATCCCGCTCGTCGAAGCGGGCACGGCGGTCACGGTGGGGACCACAGCGGGGCTTCTCATGCCGCCGCTCGCCGGGCGGCTGGTGGATCGCGCCGGGCCGAGAGCCGGAGTTCTCGCGGCGCAACTGTTGCAGGCTGCCGGAATCAGCGCGTATTTGTTCGCACACGACATCAGCGGCGTTGTGGTGGCTGCCATCCTTCTTGGTGCCGGGCAACAATTGTTCTACAGCTGCCTGTTCGCGCTCGTCTCCGAAGTCGCCGGGGACGTGCCGAAGGACCGGCCGTTCGCCGAGGTCGGAATGGTGCGCGCGGGCGGATTCGGGCTCGGCGGGCTGATGTCGTCGGCACTGCTCACCTGGTTCGGCGACAGCGGTTACAGCGTCGCGCTCGTCGTGGACGTGCTGACTTTTCTCGCCGCGGCAGGCCTCGTCGCGGTGTTCATCCCTCCCGGCCGCCGGTTCGCGCCCGTGGCACGCGTGCGAAGCGGCGTGTGGCGGGACCGCCCGTACCTGACTCTGATCCTGTTGAGCGGCCTGTTCGGGCTCTCGCTCGACTTCTTCCTCATCGGCACCCCGGTGTTCGTGCTCGACCGGCTGCACGCGCCGACCTGGCTGCCCGGTGCGATCTTGTTCCTGCTCACAGTGCTGACCAGTGCCGGCGGCACGATCGCGCTTCGGCTCACCCGCGGCCTCAGCCGGATCAACGCGATGCGCGCCGGGTCCGCGCTGTTCGCCGCGTGGTGCCTGACGAGCGTCGGCGTGCTGCTGGTTCCGCGCAGCTGGCAGGTGCCGTACCTGCTGGCCGCGACGCTCGTGTTCGCCGCCGGTGACCTGGTGTTCGGCCCGCGCTCCGGCGCGCTCGCCGAGGCCGCCGCGCCACCCGAAGCGAAGGGCCGTTACCTCGCCGCGTTCCAATACGCGTTCACTGTGGCTCAGGTGCTGGCTCCAGCGATCGTGTCGTTGTTTTCCGTGGCGGCGTGGTTACCCTGGGTCCTGGTCGGGGGTTGCGCTTGCCTCGCCGCGCTCGGGCTCGGCAGGCTGGGACCAAGGCTGCCCGCGGCTGCGGTGGCACCAATTCAGAGTTGAGCGGAACAGACTCAACTTTGCTGACGTTATACCTGTCGACGGGCCTTGGTCGGGCCTGTCACCAGGTATTTCCACGAACGCATGAGGTGAGGGATGGACGCTTTCAACCCGACCACGAAGACCCAGCAGGCGATCTCGTCCGCGGCGCAGGCGGCCACCGTGGCCGGCAACCCGCACGTGTCGGCCGCCCATTTGCTGGGCGCCCTGCTGGCGCAGGGTGACGGGACCACCGCACCGCTGCTGACCGCGGTCGGGGCGGACCCGGAAACGGTGCACAAGGAGCTCGAGCCGATCATCAACGGGCTGCCGTCGGCGACCGGCGCGACCGTGTCGACCCCGCAGTTCGACGCGCCCGCGGTCAAGTCGCTCTCGCAGGCACAGAAGCTCGCCACCGAACTCGGCGACGAGTACGTGTCGACCGAGCACCTGCTCGTCGGCCTCGCCACCGAAGGCGCTCAGGTCGCGGACCTGCTCAAGCGGCACGGCGCCACGCCGGACGCGCTGCGCGAGGCGTTCGCGAAGGTGCGCGGGTCGGCCCGGATCACCAGTGCGGATCCCGAAAGCACGTTCAAGGCGCTGGAGAAGTACGGCGTCGACCTCACCGAGCGGGCCCGATCGGGCGAACTCGACCCGGTCATCGGCCGCGACACCGAGATCCGCCGGGTCGTGCAGGTGCTTTCCCGGCGTACCAAGAACAACCCGGTGCTGATCGGCGAACCGGGCGTCGGCAAGACGGCGATCGTCGAGGGCCTCGCCCAGCGGATCGTCGCGGGCGACGTGCCGGAATCGTTGCGCGGCAAGCGAGTCGTCGCACTCGACCTCGGGTCGATGGTGGCCGGCGCCAAGTTCCGCGGCGAGTTCGAGGAGCGGTTGAAGGCCGTGCTCAAGGAGATCACCGACTCCGCGGGCGAGGTCATCACGTTCATCGACGAGCTGCACACCATCGTCGGCGCGGGCGCGACCGGCGAGGGCGCGATGGACGCGGGCAACATGATCAAGCCGATGCTGGCTCGTGGCGAGCTGCGCATGGTCGGCGCGACCACGCTCGACGAGTACCGCCAGCACATCGAGAAGGACCCGGCGCTGGAGCGCCGCTTCCAGCAGGTGCTGGTCGGCGAGCCGTCGCCGGAGGACACCATCGCGATCCTGCGCGGGCTGAAGGAGCGCTACGAGGTGCACCACGGTGTCCGCATCACGGACGCCGCGCTGGTCGCCGCCGCGACGCTGTCGGACCGCTACATCACCGCGCGGTTTCTGCCGGACAAGGCGATCGACCTGGTCGACGAGGCCGCGTCGAAGATCCGCATGGAGATCGACTCGCGGCCGGTGGAGATCGACGAGGTCGAACGGGCCGTGCGGCGCATGGAGATCGAGGAGATGGCACTGTCCAAAGAGGACGACGCCGCCTCTCTTGAACGGCTGACCGCACTGCGCGCCGAACTGGCCGAGAAGCGCGAGGAACTCACCGCGCTGACCGCCCGTTGGCAGAACGAGAAGGGCTCGATCGAGACCGTCCGTGAGCTGAAGGAGCAACTGGAACAACTGCGCGGCGAATCGGAACGCGCCGAACGCGACGGCGACCTCGGCAAGGCCGCCGAGCTGCGGTACGGCCGGATTCCGGCGCTGGAGAAGGAGTTCGAGGCCGCGATGGCCGCGAACGAGGCCAGCAAGCAGAACGTCATGCTGAAGGAAGAGGTGGGCGCGGACGACGTCGCCGACGTGGTCAGCGCGTGGACCGGTATTCCGGCCGGGCGTCTGCTCGAAGGCGAGACGGGCAAGCTGCTCCGGATGGAAGAGGAGCTGAACCGCCGCGTCATCGGCCAGGACCAGGCGGTCCAGGTCGTCGCGGACGCCGTGCGCCGGGCCCGGGCGGGCGTAGCCGACCCAGACCGGCCGACCGGTTCGTTCCTGTTCCTCGGCCCGACCGGTGTCGGCAAGACCGAGCTGGCGAAGGCGCTGGCGGAGTTCCTGTTCGACGACGAGCGCGCGATGCAGCGCATCGACATGAGCGAGTACTCCGAGAAGCACTCGGTGGCCAGGCTCGTGGGTGCGCCTCCGGGGTACGTCGGCTACGACCAGGGCGGCCAGCTGACCGAGGCCGTCCGGCGCCGCCCGTACACGGTGGTGCTGCTGGACGAGGTCGAAAAGGCGCACCCGGACGTGTTCGACGTGCTCCTGCAAGTCCTCGACGACGGCAGGCTGACCGACGGCCAGGGCAGGACGGTGGACTTCCGCAACACCATCCTGATCCTGACGTCGAACCTCGGCTCGCAAGCCATCGCCGACCCGTCGCTGGACGAACGCCAGCGCCGCGACGCGGTGATGGAGGTCGTGCAACGGCAGTTCAAGCCGGAGTTCCTGAACCGGCTGGACGACATCGTGGTGTTCCACGCGCTCGGCACCGAGCAGCTGACGTCCATTGTGGACATCCAGGTGGCCCGGTTGGCCAAGCGGCTCGCCCAGCGCCGCCTCCACCTCGAGGTGACGGACGGCGCCCGGGAATGGCTGGCGCTGAACGGCTTCGACCCGATCTACGGCGCCCGTCCGCTGCGCCGGCTGGTGCAGTCGGCGATCGGGGACCAGCTGGCCAAGCAGCTGCTGTCCGGTGAGGTTCGGGATGGGGACACCGTGCGGGTGGACCTGCCGGAGCTGGAGACCGGTGACACGCTGAAGGTGTCGCGGGTCTGACGGATTGTGAAGGCCTCCTCGCGGAGTTACCGCGGGGAGGCCTTCACTGCGTCTTGTCGAGGTGCGTGGTCCAGACGCGAACTACGAACTCGGCTGGTCCCGTTTCCTCGGCTTCGTCATCGGATGCCGGACGAAGATCCGCCCGCCGCACCAGGCCTGGCACCTCGTCATCGAGAAACTCCTCGGCGATGGAGTGCAGCGAAACAAGTTCGACTCGCGCCCCGAAGGGCAACTCGTCCTCCGGCAACGAGGCGGTCGAGCAGCGCAACTGCCCAGCCTGCTGGTCGTGCCACACATAGAACGTCACTGGCCCGTCGTATTCCAGCGAGCGCACCCGCTCGCGCAGGACTGAGGCGCACTCCTCGAACGCGGCAACGACCTCGTGTGCCGACGAGGAACCGTGCTTCTCGGGTGCCAGCGAGAGCGACCAGGTGTTCTCTCGGCTCTCGAGATCCCGGTGGGCCGGATCGATGAGCAACGGCTCGTCCGCGACCTCGCGGATCCATCTCAGCAGCACCGCGTCAGGATGCCAGCCCCCGAACGCGAAACCGCCCGGCCGCGACAACGCGACCGGGCGGTTCCCCATCTCAAGTTCTCAGGCGTCCTCGCCCCGCTCCGACTCCGCCGGATGCGCACCCCGACCAGGCGGAGTACGCGGCGCGGGCGGAGACGGCTGCCGCTCCGTCATCCGCGTATCCGCCGGAGACGGTGCCGACGTCTCGACCGCGCGGGTGTCGACCGGCCTCGTCGCCTGGGTGTCCGCCGGGGAGGGGGCGCTCGTCGGGGCGGGCGGCGCGGCCGGGGTGCCCGCCGACGGCGTCCACGTGCGGTTCGAGTCGTAGTCCTCGTCGAACGGGTCCACGATGTCGGCGATCTCGCCCAGGTCGCGCAGCAAGCGCTCAAGCCGCGACGGCCCAGCCCCCGGCACGACGCTCGCCAGCACCCACTCGTTCTCCAGCCACGCCACGCCGACGTCGCCGCCCAGCTGGTCGGCCGCGTCGACCAGGTCCTGGGTGATGACCTGGCGGGCGCCCTCGGAGTCGTCCGCGAAGGCGTAGCGCTGGCCGATCGGGCCGAGCATCTCCGGCATGTTTTCCCGCTGGAACGGCACGCTCGACAGCCACATCTCGACCGGCACCCGGTGCGTCTTGTTGCAGCGCACGGCCACGACCACCGCGGGCACCTGGCCCTGGGACTCGATGTCGAAGATGAACACCGGACGGCGGCCGTCGGAGGTGAAGGTGGAGCCCGCGACGACGTTCACCGCCGCGTCGGCTCCGAAGTACCCGATCGCGCCTCCCGACCACTGCCGGGGCAGCCGTTCGTCCTCTTCCACGAACTGCCAGCCGCGCAACTGGGCCCAGCGCTGCCGTTCACGGTTGCGCGAGCCCTCCCTGGCCCGGTCCGCGAAGAGCAGGCCAAGCCCCGCCACCAGCGCGACGGCGGCGATGACGAACCAGATCCACGCCGAGATACCCACGCCGGTCAGGGTATCGCTGCCGAGCCCTCCTACCGGGACGGCCGCACCGTGTCGGCGCGCCCCGTTTGGCCGGAACCGTCCAGGTCGCGTCGACAAATCGGCTAATCGCCCGGCTCGGGTGTCCATTGCGGACGGGTTCCCGCTGACCGGAGGACCCGCTGCGCCTATCCAGCGATCGCGCCGGACATCCCGGACAGGAACCTTGCCGGATCGCTCCGGAGCCGGGTAGAGGTCGTTCGACAGCCTTTCCCGCCGCCGCCGACAGCAGGAAGGACACCCGCATGTCCCTCTCGAGAAGATCGGTACTGACCGGGACCGCGGCGGCACTCGGCGCGCTCGCGCTGCCCGGGGCCGCGGCGGCAGCGGGCGCGCGCGACTGGTCCCGCGCCGTCATCGACTCCACCATGCAGCGCTACACCCCGGCGTCCATCGGCGGCTGGAGCTATCCGCTCGGTCTCTACTTCTACGGCCAGTACCTCTTCTACCGGCGGACCAAGGAACGCAAGTACCTCGACTACGTCGTCGCCTGGTACGACCGGTTCATCACCGACGACGGCATCTCCAACAGCTTCAGCAGTCTCGACTCGATGCGCGCCTGCCAGATGCTTCCCTTGCTGTACAACGAAACCGGCAACGCCAAGTACCGCAAGGCCGCCGACCAGCTGCGCAAACGCTTCGAGACCTACCCGCGCACGAGCGACGGCGGGATGTGGCACGCGGTCAGCCGTCAGCACCAGCTGTGGGGCGACGGCGTGTACATGGCGCAGCCGTTCCTCGCGTTGTACGGCAAGGTTTTCCACGATCCGACGTACTGCTACGAGGAATCCGCCAAGAACCTGTCCGTCTACTTCGGACACCTCAAGGAGCCCGCGAAGGGCCTGATCTACCACGCCTACGACGAAAGCGGCAGCCAGCCGTGGGCGACCGGCCCCGGCAAGCACTCCAGCTTCCACTGGGCCCGCGCCGTCGGCTGGTTCGGGATGGCGGCGATCGACATCCTCGAGGTGCTGCCCGCCGACCATCCTCGACGGCCGGAGCTGGTCGGGATCGTCCAGTTCCTCGCCGAGGGGTACCGCCGGTTCCAAGATCCGCGGACCGGCCGGTGGTACCAGGTCGTCGACCACGGCGGCGACGACGGGAACTGGCTGGAGACGTCCGCGTCCTCGATGTACGCGTTCACCGTCTCCCGCGGGATCGAGCGCGGATATCTGCCTGCTTCTTATGCCTCGGTCGCGCAGCGCGGCTATGCCGGAGTGCTGCAGAAGGTGTCGATCGGATCGGACGGGCTGACGAACATCGCCGACATTTGCGAAGGAACGAACGTCGGAGACCTGAAGTTCTACTTCGCCCGGAAGCGGTTGACGAACGACTTCCACGGGCTCGGCGCGTTCTTGATCATGAACGAGCAGTTCACCCGGTATCGCTGCTGAAAGAAGGGCCCCTTGAGAGACTCAAGGGGCCCTTCGCAGCACGTCTGGTTTTACGTCTCGCCAGTCGGGTTGGCAGGCTTGGCCAGCGGTCCGGGCGACCACAATCCGGAATGCGTCACCGACTGCTGATGCAGCGCCGCCGAAGCCGGAAGCGCGTTCGCGACGTCGGGCGACACCTCGTACAACGTCCCCCAGTCCCGATCGACGTCCCCTTCCAGGTACGTCGGCAACGCCTCCATCTGGACGCTCGCGTTCATCCACACGAACGGCCCGCCGCCCGCCGGAGAGGACCAGTACCGGCCCACCGTGCGCAGGTCGTCGCCCGCGCTGATCCGGTACTTCGGCACCTCGGCGATCCCGTTGTGGATCGACGACGGGCGCAGGCACGGGTGCTGCGCGGCGGCGGCCCACTCCAGGAACACCGGGTCCTGCCCGACCACGTCGGTCATCTTCGCGATTTTCGGCGCCCGCGGCGCGCTGAACGCGACCCAGCCCTCGCTGCCGAGCCCGCGGCCCTTGGCCACGATCCGCACCTGGTCGGCGCCTTCGGGCACGCTGACCCGCGCGTCCCGCCAGTCGGTGTCCTTCTTCTTCGCGTCGAGCTTCTCGCGGCTGAGCACCTCGAACCCGGCGGGGGTGTTCTTGCCGAATTCGGCGGTCAGCCCGTTCGGGTCCTCGGTCTTGCCCGCGAGCGCGACCACGATCGGCACCGAGCCGTCGCGCGCGCGTTCCGGGATCGAGTACCACTGGGTGCGCAGGTCGCCCGCGCCGTCGCCGGACTCGTGGTAGCTGCCCCAGATCGGCGCGCCGTCCTTGCCGAAGTCGTGCGGCGGCTTCCACTTGTCGTCCGTCGGCAGCCCGCCGTTGGTGACGAAGCCCTTCTGGGTGCTGGTCAGCCATTCCTGCGGCGTGGTTCCGCGGTCGGCGCCGGCGGGCACCTGCCAGCCGGGAGCGGCGTTCTGCGGCTGTTGCGGCGCGGCTTCCAGCAGCCCGGCCTTCGGGTCGCGCTCGACCTTGATGTAGTCGGACAGCCCGCAGCTCTTCCCGGCCAGCTGGCGGATGTTGTCGGCACCCATGTTGTAGGTGTCCCAGCGCTTCTGGATGCCCTTGGCGATGCTGCCGATCTCGAACAGCACGAGGATCGCGCACACCGTCGACAGCGGTGCGAGCCCGAGCCGCAGTGCCCGGCCGCGGTTTTCCAGGTCGCCCTTCGCCACCGGCGCGGGCGGGACGAACGGTTCGTGCTCGTTGTGCTTCATGTGCTCGATCGCCGCGATCGCCAGCGCGACCGCGGCCGCCACGAGCGCCATCGTGCTCAGCTTGATGCCGAACACCTGCGGCGGGAGGTCGAACCACGGCACGCCCCACGCCGAGACGTACCACCAGGCGTTCGGCCCGGTCGACGCCAGCGCGACGATCACCATCAGCCCGGCGAAGAACGCCGCGCGGTTGCGGCGCGACAGCAGCACCGTCGTGCTCGTCGACAACGCGGTGAGCGCGGCGAGCGGGCCGCCGACCGCGACCAGCATGCCGAAGTGGTGCGAGTGCTTGGTCGGGGCGAGCGCGAGGACCACAAAGGACAGTGCGCTGATGCCGAGCAGCCTGCGGCTCGGACCGAGCGCGGCGCCGCGGATGTTCCCGCGCCGCAACAGCACGACCGCGCAGGTCGCCAGGCAGAGGAAGATCAGCAGCACCGGGAACCGGCGCGTCATCGAACCGTCCGGACCGTTGCTGAACAGCATTGTGTACCGGTCGAGCTCGTTGTACCAGGCCCCGGTCGGGCCGAGCGAGGACCGCAGCCGCACCGATTCGAGCGCGCCGGAGAGCGTCTGGTCGCAGAAGATGAGCGCGAGGATCACCAGTCCGGCGGCGGCGACCGGCGCGAGCACCGGCACCCAGCCGAACTGGCGGGCGTGCCGGAGCACGATCTTCGCCAGCGGCTTCAGTCCGACCACGAACGGCAGCACGGCCATCAGCCCGTGCGGGTTGACCGAGACGCACAGCGCCGCGACGGTCAGTCCGACCGCCGCCGGGCCGAGCCGCCGGGTGGCCACCGCGCGTTCGACCGAGCAGATCGTGATCAGCGACAGCAGCGCGACCAGGTTTTCCGGGCGCAGGCCGTTGTCGTAGGGCAGCCAGAACGCGAGGAAGACCGCGCCCGCCGCCCAGCCGGCCGCGCTGCTGATCCGCACCTGCCTGCCGAGCCGCGGCAGCACCCCTCGGCTGATCAGCATCCAGCAGGCGACGCCCATCAACAGCGACGGCAGCCGCATCCACGGCGTCAGCGAACTGATCTTGGTCATGGCCGCGTAGATGTCGACGAACCACGCCATCGGCGCGTCCGGCGCGGCGAACCACCGGTAGTACTCGCCGATGTACCCGGCGTCGCCGCGGACGCGCGCCATGGTCGTGAAGTAGCCGTCGTCGGCGGTCATCGCGCCGATCAGCCACCAGATGCCGAGCGTGCCGAGCACGGCTATGTCGAGGAATTTCAGCTTCCACCAGCCCCGCGCGGCCAGCCGGGGCGCGCGCCGTCCGGAGAGCCGGTCGAGGCGGTACAGCGCGAGCACCGCGCCGATGAAGCAGAGCACCGACAGCACGATGGCGGCCAGCTTGATGCCGGTCGCGGTGCTGGCCCAGCGGTTGTCGACCTGCGCGGAGACCGAGAGGCCGTGCGTGTCGTCCTGGTTCGTCAGGTCGGAGAAGAAACCGGTGAGCTGCGGCCTGCGGTCGTCGCTGACGTCCGCCAGGTGGGTGCCGCCTACGGACGCGGTCGTGTGCTTCGGGTCGGAATGCACGGTGATCGTGCAGTCGCCCTCGCCGAGCGGGGCCGCGCCGAGCTGCTGGCCCTGTGAGGAGAGCGTGAGCTGACCGTCGCCGACCTGCAAGGCCATCCCGGTGACGGTGCCGATGCTGGAGTTCGGCGGGTTGGTGCTGAACAGCACGGCGTTGCCCGCGGTGCGCGCGTCCAGCGCCCGCGCGGTCGCGCACGGGACCTTCGCGTCGAGCGAGATCGGCGCCTGCGCGGTCAGCGGGGCGGACACCGCTCTGGTGCCCTGGGCGGTCGGCCAGTCGAGGGTCGTCTGCTCAAGCGTGACGGGCAGGAACGGGATCGCGATCGCGAGGATCGCGCCGGCGATTCCGAAAACCGCGGCGAGCAGCCGCGTCCGACGCCCGGCTTTGCTCTTGCCGACAGCTGTCGGAGACGCCGATTCGGCGGCAACGGATTCGAGGTCGACCACGCCCAGCAGGCTATCCAAGCGGATGCGAGCCTCCCGCTGGGGACTCTCCAGGGGACGGCGCCACCTGGTGGAGCCCGGATTCCCTCCCCGAATAGCCACGGTGGGTAAAGGAAACGCGGCCCGCTTTAGGGCGAACGGGTGATGCTCCGCAGCTCACGAGGGCTCGCGCCGAGGGCCGTTTCGCGATCCGGAAACGGTCCGGACTCGATTGCCGAAAGCGGACCCGGCACCGCGATGAACTCAGCCGGGCGAGAAAGTGAACGGCGGCCCGGAAACTGTCCATCCGTTGTCGATGACCGGATTTCCCAGCACCTCGGCGCCCACGTGCTGGCTCCGGGTAACCGGAACACCCACGGTAGAAGCGGTGCTCGCGCGCGCCGCCGCGAGGTCCGCGGCCGACAGTTCGCCGTGGAACCGCTCCGTGCGCTCGGCGGTCGACTGGCTCGCCGCGGCCAGCGTGTGCACCGGGCCGAGGTCGCCGGACACGCTGTGCCGCTCGGTGGACTCCAGCCGGGTCACGTCGAGCTTGCCGGTGAACTGGCCGAGCACGCTTTCGTCGGAGTTCGCGACGACCGAGCCCGCCGGGCCGAGGTCGACGGCGTCCGCGGAGGTGCGTTCGACGCGGGTGCCGCTCAGCAGGTCGCCGGAGAACCGGCCGGCGAGCCCGGACTCGGCGCTGGTCTTGCTGCTGGACAGCGCTTCGACCCCCTGCGGGAGCCGGACGCCGTGCCGCATCGACTGGTCCAGACCGGCCACGTGCGCACCGTCGAATGGCTGCGTGTGGTGCGCGGCGAGGTCGTTGCCGGTGAACGCGCGGCCTGCCTCGCCGAGGCGCAGGTCGTGGGTCTGGGACTGGCCCGCGGCGTCCGGGGCGAGCGCCTGGTGCAGGTTCGACGCGGCGGACGCGGGCAGATCTTGCGTCGCGATCGCCTCGTCGCGGGTGAACTGGAGGTCGGAGAAGGAACCGTGCTGGTGCTCCTCGAGCGGCAGTCCCCCGCGCGGGGTGTCCGCCAGCGCCGCGGCCGGGCCGGCGAGCAACAGAGCGAGGGGCGCCGCACCGGCGGCCATTCGGGGCAGATATCCGGGCGTCCGCTTGGTGTGCTTGCCCATGTGCCGGACCATACTGCGCCACCAGGGCGGACGCAGCTGAAAAACGGGTAGCTTCACCCACATGACCACCACAGCCATGATCACCGGGGCCACCGCGGGCATCGGGGCGGAATTCGCGCGCCGGCTCGCCGCCGAGAAGCACGACCTCGTCCTGGTCGCCAGGGACGAGGGCCGGCTGAACGCGCTGGCCGGGCAGTTGCGCGCGGAGCACGGCGTCGAGGTGACCGTGCTGCCCGCCGATCTGTCCGAAGTGGACGGCCGGGGCCGGGTCGCCGATCTGTTCGAAACCCGGCCGGTCGATCTGCTGGTCAACAACGCCGGCTTCGGGCTGAGCGGCGAGTTCTGGGAGATCCCGGCCGAGGACCTGCAGCGTCAGCTCGACGTGAACGTGACCGCCGTGCTGCAGCTGACCCGGGCGGCGCTGCCGGGCATGGTCGAGCGCGGCCGCGGTGCCGTGATCAATGTCAGCAGTGTCGCCGGCTTCTTCTCCGGCCGCGGCTCGACTTATACCGCCAGCAAGAACTGGGTCACGTCGTTCACCGAGGGCATCGCGATGTCGCTGCCGAAGGGCGTGCGGATGATGGCGCTGTGCCCCGGCTTCACCCACACCGAGTTCCACGAGCGCGCCGGTCTGCAACGGGAGGGTCCGAAGGCCTTCTGGCTCGACGTGGCCCAGGTCGTCGACGAAGCCCTCGCTGACCTGCGCCGCGGCAAGGTGATCTCGGTGCCGAGCCTGCAGTACAAGGCCCTGGTCGGGATCGGCGGACTGCTGCCGCGTCCGGTGCTGCGCAAGCTCGCGGGCGGGTTCGGCAACCGCCGCCGCACCTGAGAGGTAGGGACAGCCCTACCCCGTCCCGGCGTGTGCGCCCCAGGGTGTTTTCCCCCGGCAGGCCATAGCGTTTTCCCCATGGCGACTGGGGAAGCGGTGCGGCTCGAATCCGTCCGCAAGGAATACGGCCGGGTCACGGCACTGGACGGGGTGAGCCTGTCCTTTCCGCGCGGCGGGTTCACCGCGGTGATGGGCCCGTCGGGCTCGGGCAAGAGCACGTTCCTGCACTGCGCGGCCGGACTCGACCGGCCGACGAGCGGTTCGGTCCTGCTCGACGACCAGGAGCTGGGCAAGCTCTCCGAAACGCAGCTGACGAAGCTGCGCCGGGACAAGGTCGGGTTCGTCTTCCAGGCGTTCAACCTGCTGCCCGCGCTGACCGTCGAGCAGAACGTCGTGCTGCCGCTGCGGCTGGCCGGCCGTCGTCCGGACCGCCGCCGCGTCGCGGAGATGCTCGGGCATGTCGGGCTGAGCGACCGGCGCAAGCACCTGCCGGGTCAGCTGTCCGGCGGTCAGCAGCAGCGGGTCGCGATCGCTCGCGCGCTGGTCAGCCGTCCGGCGGTGCTGTTCGCCGACGAACCGACCGGCGCGCTCGACACCCGTACCGCCGGCGAAATCCTTGGCCTGCTTTCGGAATCGGTGCGCGGCGGCCTGACCGTCGTGATGGTGACGCACGATCCCGTCGCGGCCTCCTATGCGGACCGGGTTGTCTTCCTCGCGGACGGCCGCGTCGCCGGTGAACTGCACCGGCCGACCGCGACGGCCGTCGCCGAACGCATGACGCACCTCGGCGCCTGGGCCGACCGGATGCCGGTGGGCGGTTTCTGATGTTCAGTCTTGCCTTGCGTACCTTGCGTTTCCGCACCGGCGGGTTCATCGCCGCGTTCGTGGCCGCGTTCCTCGGCGCGGTGATCGTGTCCGCCTGCGCCGGTCTGATGGAGACCGGGATCCGGTCCGCCGCTCCGCCGCACCGGCTCGCCTGGGCGCCGGCTGTCGTTGCCGGACAACAGGATTTCGAGCTGCGGAAGAATTCCGAGAAGCCCAAGACGCAGTCGGTCGCGCTGCCGGAGCGGGTCCGGCTGGACCGGTCGCTGGCGGAGACGATCCGAGCGACGCCCGGTGTGTCCACTGTGGTCGGAGAGGTGAGTTTCCCGGTATCGCTGGGGAAGAAGCCTCTTGTCGCGCACGGCTGGGAGTCCGCTCGGTTGCCCGGTCCTGCGCCGCGAGCCGACGAAGTGGTGCTGCCCGCTGCCAGCGGCGTGTCAGTTGGATCTACTGTGGACATTGCGGTGCAGGGGTCGATGCGCCAATACCGCGTCGCTCAGATCAGTGACCGTCCCGACGCGTTCTTCGCCGACAATGTCGCCGATCAGCTCTCCGGCCACCCCGGCAAGGTCGACTATTTCGGTGTCGTCACTGACAATCCGGCCGCCTTGCACCTCGGATCGGGGGTGTCCGTGCTGACTGGGGATGAGCGCGGCCTCGCCGAATTCCCGGAAGCGCAGGCGAGCGGCGGCCGGCTGATCCCGCTGTCCGGCGTCGCGGGCGGACTTTCGATTTCAGTCGCGGTGTTCGTCATCGCCAGCACGCTGATGCTGTCGGTGCGCCAGCGGCAGCGTGAATTGGCCTTGCTGCGCGCGATCGGCACGACGCCGCGGCAGCTGCGGCGCATGGTTCTCGGCGAAGCGCTGGTCATCGGCGTGCTCGCGACCGCAGCCGCGGCCGCGCTCGGTCCGGTGTTCGGCCGGTGGCTGTTCGAGCAGTTCACCTCGGGCGGGTTCATCTCCCCCGCCGTGCAGTTCCACCAGGGCTGGATCCCGATGATCATCGCGGCGGGCGCGACGCTGCTCGCCGTCGGGATTTCCGCGCTGGTGGCCGGATTCCGGGTCGGCCGCATCCGGCCGACCGAGGCGCTCGCCGAAGCCTCCGTGCCGCGCGGCTGGCTGACACCGCTGCGACTGATCGTCGCGCTGCTGTGCTTCGGCGGCGGGACCGCGCTGGGCATAGTCACGCTCGCGGTGATGACGGGACCCATCGCGGCGAGCACGGCGGGTCCGGCGGTGATGCTGTGGGCGGTCGGCGTCGCGATGATCAGCCCTGGCGTCACGAAGCTGACCGCGATCCTGTTGCAGGGCCCGATGCGGCTGTTCAGCGGCGTCACCGGCTGGCTGGCGATCACCAACACGCGCAACGCGGCCACCCGGGTGGCAGGCGCGGTCACGCCGATCATGCTCGCGGTCGGAATCGCGACCGCCAACATCTACCTGCAGACCACGACCACCGCCGCTTCCGCGCAGGCCTTCGCCGAAGACCTCCGCGCCGACGCGGTCGTCGCGGGCCCGACCGGGGTTTCTCCCGAAGCCATCGACCGGATCCGGCACGCGGAAGGCGTCGCGGCGGTCTCGCCGTACATCGCCAGCCGCGCGTTCATCACCGCGCCGTTCGACGAGAACCAGACCAAGAAGGGCTACCCGGCGCTCGGCCTCACCGACGGGTCGACCAATGCCGCCACGGTCGTGCGCGGCAACCTCGTCGACCTCACCGGCGACACGGTCGCGTTGCCGGACACCGCTGAGGTGTCGCGATCGGTCGGCGAATCCGTCACGCTCCGTCTCGGCGACGGGAGCGACCGGACCCTGCGCATCGTCGCGATCGTGCACCAGCGGGCCGGAGCCGAACAGCTCCTGCTGCCCGCCGACCTGCTCGCCGGGCACACCACGTCCGGTCTCGCCCGGCAGGTGCTCGTCCGTGCCGCGCCCGGGGTCGACCAGGCCCGGCTGACGCGCAGCCTGACCGCCGCGACCGCGGGTCTCCCGGTGTCGGTCGGCGACCGGAGCACGCTGGCCGCCGCGAACGCCAAGAACGACGAGACCGGCGCGTGGGTGAACTACCTGCTGGTCGGCATGATCGTCGGCTACACGGTGATCTCCGTGGTGAACACCCTGGTCATGGCCACCTCGCGCCGCCGGAGGGAGTTCGGCCTGCAACGGCTCGGCGGCTTCACCCGCGGCCAGGTGCTGCGGATGGCCGCGAGCGAAGGCGGTCTGATCGCCGCGATCGGCATCGTGGCAGGCACCGTGGTGTCCGCGGGCGCGATCGTGCCGTTCTGTCTCGTCGCGACCGGCCGGGTGCTTCCGGAGGGTCCGGTGTCGGTGTACCTGGTGATCATCGCGACCGCGATCGTGCTCGCGCTGACCGCCGCGGTCCTGCCCGCTTGGGTGGCGACGCGGACGCGTCCGGTGACGGCCGTCGCGACCGGGGAGTGACGCGCGGAAGTTGTCGGTGCCGTGTGTAAGACTCTCGGCCGTGGCGTACCCCGGGTTGGATCAAACTGCGAAGCTCGAACTGGCCAGGCTGGTCAGCGAACTGGCCGTCGTGCACGGCAAGGTCACCTTGGCCTCGGGCAAGGAAGCCGATTACTACGTCGATCTCCGGCGGGCGACGCTGCAACACGCGGCCGCCCCGCTCATCGGCAAGCTGCTGCGGCAGCTCACCGCTGACTGGGACTACGTCGCGACCGGCGGGCTCACCCTCGGCGCGGACCCGGTGGCGCTGGCGATGCTGCACTCCGCCGCCGCCGAGGGCGTAGTGCTCGACGCGTTCGTCGTCCGCAAGGCGATCAAGGAACACGGGATGCAGCGCCGGATCGAGGGTGTGGAGGTGCGCGGGCAGCGGGTGCTGGCCGTCGAGGACACCTCCACCACCGGCGGCAGCGTGCTCACCGCGGTCGAGGCGCTGCGCGAAGGCGGGGCCACCGTGGTCGGCGTCGCGACGGTCGTCGACCGCGACACCGGCGCGCGGGAAGCCATCGAGAAGGCCGGGCTCGAGTACCGGTACCTGCTGAGCAAGGACGATCTCGGCCTCGACTGAGTGCTCGGCCGAGCGCGAGTGAGCACAGTCACTCACAATGCGTGCGTGACGAATGCCCGCCACGCGGTGTCCCCCTAACGGAAGGGGGTGCCGTGACCACGACCAGTGTCCCGCTCGACGACGCCACCCTCGTCGGCCGTGCGCGAGACGGCGACGTGCGCGCGTACGAACAGCTCGTGCAGCGTTATCAGGGCCCGATGTTCCGGCTTGCCCTGAAAATGCTGCATCACCGCGGCGACGCCGAGGACGTAGTGCAGGAAGCGTTCCTCGGCGCGTGGCGGAAGCTGGCGCAGCTGAACGACGACAACGCGTTCGTCGGGTGGCTCTACCGCGGAACGACCAACCGCTGCCTCAACGTGATCCGGGCGCGCCGCCCGCAGGCCGATGTCGACCTCGACCTCGCCGAATCGCCGCGCCGCGACACGCAACCCGAGCACGCGGTGCAGGTCAGCGGCCAGCTCGCGGCGCTCGACGAGGCGCTTCAGACGCTCACCCCGCAGCAACGGGCGTGCTGGCTGTTGCGTGAGGTGCACGGCCGGTCGTACGACGAGATCAGCGAGATCGTCGGCGCGAACCCCACCGCGGTCCGGGGGCGCATCGCCCGGGCCCGTGCGCAGCTGGCGGAGGTGATGAAGCCGTGGAGGTGAACCAGGACTACGAATTGCCGTGCGGCCGGGAACTGGAAACGCTCTGGGAGAACCTGGACGAGGCCGACGACCACCAGGCGGAGTGCGTCCATTGCCGCACCGCGCGGGAAAGCCTGCTCGCCCTGCGCTCGGCGACGCAGGAGCTGATCGACGAGCCCGACCCGACCCCGCCGGACCTGGTAGGCCGGATCATGTCGGCCGTCCGCGCCGAGGTGCGCCGCGGCCAGATGCTGGATCTTTCCGCCGCCGAACCTGGTTCGGTCGAGGTGAGCGAGCAAGCCGTCGCGGTCGTGCTCCGCTATGCGGCCGACTCCGCCGGCGACGTCCGCGCCCGCCGGGTCCGGGTGCGCAAGGTCGGCGTCGACTCTTCCGGCGCGGCTCAGGTCGAGGTCGAACTCACCCTCGCGACGCGCCTGGGGAACACGAGCGGCGCTGACACGTTGGCCCGCGTACGAGAACTGGTGTCCGCTGCCGCGACCTCGCGAGTGGGTATCTCGTTGATCAGCCTGGATCTGCTGGTGGAAGACGTGTACGAGGACGGGGAATGACCGCCGAATACGTGATCGCCGCCCCGGTGATCGCGAGCGTTGCCGCCCGCGCGGCCGCCGAAACCGCCGGAGTCGTGCGCCTGGAACCCGGCCTGCGCGGTTTGGCGACCGCCTGGGCCCGCGAGGCCCGGCAACGCTGGAAAGGCCTGGAACCGGCCCCCGCGGACGGCGTCCGGGTCCGCGCCCACGAGGACCGCCTGACGGTCGAGGTCGACGTGATCATCTCGGGCGCGGACCAAGCCGCCGCCGTGGGCCGCGCCGTGCAGCGCGCGGTATTCCGGGAAGTCCTCGCGCAGACCGGCCGCTCCGTGGACGCCGTGCGAGTGTCCATTTTGGACATCGAAGTGGGGTGGCAGTGACCGATCCGCGTTCGCTGGCCGGACGACTCGCCGACGCCCTGGCATCAGTCGACGGCCTCCGCCCCGCGACGAGCGCGGCCGCGGAGATCAGCTGGCTCCCGACCGATCCCGCTGGTGGCTCGGTAGATCTGACCGCGGAGTCGGTGGAAGTTCGGTTGGTGGCTTTGCGGTTGCCGCTGCCGCCGTTGCTCTCGGCCGCCGAGGCTCGAGTGCGTGAAGTGCTCGACGGGACGGAGTGGGCGGACGCGCGCATCCGCTTGGTAGTGACCGACATCGACGGGTCGGCGTTCGCTGACTGAACGCTGTCTCCCCTGCCGGTACGTCAGCTTCGACCCGCGAACTCCTAGGGCGGCGAGGCCGTTCTCGGCATCGATCGAGTTGGCGCACCCCGCCGACGTGGCCTTCGAGGCGACTTTTGACGCCGACTCCGAGGCTGGCTGGGCGGACGGCGATGCCCTCCCGCCCGACGCCTTCGCAGTCATCCTCTGTCCGGGGTCGACGGCACAGGCCGAGTTCCCTCTCCCGCGTTTGTCAACCGCGTTTCCGCCCGCTTTCTCCGGCGATTCGCGTCCCCGTCCGCGTGCACGGAACGGAGTCATTTACCGCGCGTCGGGTCCACTCGTGCACGTGTTCCGGAGTGTCTCCTACCCGGAGTGATCCCTCCGTTACCTGCCGGGTGAACTCGTTGCTCCGGTGGGTCGAACATCACATCAGGTCCCCCTATTTCCCGCTCTCTGGGCGGGTAATCGGAGTAACGTCGCTGGTAGGTGCACTGGGAAGGGGGCGAAGGTGGACACGACGGTCGCGCACGTTCTCGCCGACGTCACCGTGGCGGTGCACGTACTGGCCCTGCTCTTCATCGGCTTCGGCGGCTTCCTCGCGTGGCGATGGCCGAAGGTTATTTTCGTGCACATTTTCTTCGCGGTGTGGGGCGTGCTGGTCAACGTCACGCCGATTCCGTGCCCGCTCACCGCGCTGGAGGATTTCTTCCGGCATCAGCAGGGTCTCGGCGACCTGCCAGGCGGGTTCAACGCGTATTACCTCTACGGCACGGTGATCCCGCGCTCGCTGCTGCCGGTGGTGGTCGTGGTGGCGCTGGCGGTGCTGGTGATCTCCTACCTGGGTGCCTACTTGAGGTGGCGCCACCGTCACGACGACAGTCCGGCGCACGGCGTCAGCCTGGGCTGAGCGAGAATCGTCCTTCGTGACGACGGAACAACCCGAAGCGGGCCCCACCGAGTGGGTGAACCGCGAGGAGGTAGGCGTAGGCCCCTGGCCAGGAAGCTGGCCGGACGACCCGCGCTACGACCCCGACCTCCTGGCCAACGGCGACCGCCGCAACGTGGTCGACGCCTACCGCTACTGGCGCCGCGAGGCAATCGTGTCCGATGTGGACACTCGACGGCACCCGTTCCACGTCGCGATCGAGAACTTCCAGCACGACCACAACATCGGCACGGTCGTCCGCACCGCGAACGCCTTCGCCGCCGCGGAAGTGCACATAGTCGGCCGCCGCCGCTGGAACCGCCGGGGCGCCATGGTGACGGACCGCTACCAGCACCTCCGCCACCACGAGGACGTCGCGAGCCTGCTGGAATTCGCCACCGCGGAGGGCTTGACGGTGGTAGCGGTGGACAACACTCCCGGTGCCGAGCCGGTGGAAACCGCCGAGTTGCCCCGGAAGTGCCTGCTGCTGTTCGGCCAGGAAGGCCCGGGTTTGTCTGAAGCCGCCCAGGCCGACTCCGCGAAAGTGGTGTCCATCGCCCAGTTCGGCACGACAAGGTCGATTAACGCGGGCGTCGCGGCGGGCATCGTGATGCACGCGTGGATCCGCCAGCACGCGGACCTGTCCCAAGCCTGGTGACCGGCGACCGCGTGCTCGTGAGTGTTTGCAACGGTTAGAACCGGGACAAACACTCACGAGAATCCCGCCCCACTGCCGCCCGCGCGGTTCGGCGTGCTCGCAGGCGTCCGGGATCGGCGTGGAGAGGCAAGTTCGCCGCAGCACAGGCAGAATCGACCCATGACCGCCGATTCATCCGAGCCAGCCGACTCCACTGCCCGCGGCGATCAGGCCCGCCCTGCCATGGCGCGCCCGGTCGGCCCTGCCGATCGCGCGGCGAACGCGGTTGAGGGCGCGGCGAATCCGGCCAAGGATGCGGCGAAGGCGGCCGGGGGTGCGACAGACCCTGTTGAACCTTCAGCGGCGGCTGAGGGTCCGGCCAACCCGGCCAAGAACACCGCTCAGCCAGTTGACCGCGCCGAAGCGGCTGGGCGTGCGGTCGCTGTTGGCGGTGCTGACGCGGCTGGGCGTGCTGACGCGGTTGGGCGTGCGGTCGCTGTTGGCGGTGCTGACGCGGCTGGGCGTGCGGTCGCTGTTGGCGGTGCTGACGCGGCTGGGCGTGCTGACGCGGTTGGGCGTGCGGTCGCTGTTGGCGGTGCTGACGCGGCTGGGCGTGCCGAAGCGGTTGACCGTGCCGCCGCCGTCGACCGTGCTGCCGCCGCTGAGCGGGCAGTCTGTGCCAGGCACCTCCGCCGCCTGTGGGCCCTCCCCGGCACCGTCCTCGGCCGCAGCGGTTGGCCGCCCACCATGAGCCAACGGCTGCACTGGCACTGGAACTACTGGTGGCAGGCCCATCTCCTCGACAGCCTCGTCGACGCCCAGCTCCGCCAGCCCACCCAAGAACGCGCACAGCTGATCAACCGCTTCATCACGACCGTGCACCGGCGCAATTTCGGTTCCTGGGTCAACGACTACTACGACGACATAGCCTGGCTAGGGCTCGCGCTGCAGCGAGTACGCCAACTCCAACTATCCACAGTGGACGAACCGATCGAGGCTATCGGCGCACGGCTGCACGAAGGCTGGACACAAGACCTTGGCGGGGGAATTTGGTGGCGGCGCGGCGACTCCTTCAAGAATACCCCCGCCAACGGTCCGGCCGCTATCTTTCACGCCCGGAAGGGTGATCAACAACGCGCCGGCGCCATGACGCAATGGCTCACCGAGACCCTGGTCGACCCGGAGACCGGCCTCGTCTGGGACGGGGTCCGGGCGGACACCGGCGAAGTGGTCAAGCATATTTTCTCGTACTGCCAAGGGGTTTACCTCGGCGCATGCCTGGAACAGTCCCGCTGGGACGACGCCGCGCGCACGATCCGGGCGGTGGAGAAGCACATGGCGCCAGAGGGAATCCTCCCCGGTTCGGAGGGTGGCGACGGCGGACTCTTCTCGGCGATCGCCGCCCGCTACCTGGCGCTCGCGGCGAAAAACCTGCCCAGGGCGGAAGCCGAAACGGCGAAGGGGATCGTGCAAAAATCGGCGGAAGCGTGCTGGAACGGTGCGGCGCAGGAGAAAACCGGACCGTTGTTCAGCGCGTACTGGGATAGGTCGGCACCGAATCCGCCGGGCAAGGCGGAACGGGATCTGTCTGTCCAAATTGGAGGGTGGATGCTGCTGGAGGCCGCGGCAACGCTGTGAAACTCAGCAGCCGCACGAAGCGCGGTGCAGGAACCGCGGCGCGAGGCGGACGGACTCCGGCCGGCGCTCCGGCTCGCGGCAGCGCGCCAGCAGCAACTGCACCGCCCGGCGGCCGATTTCCGAGATAGGCTGCGCCATCGTCGTCACGCCAGGCGAAACCGTGCGCGCCCAGTCCATGTCGCCGTAACCGACGACCGCCAGTTCCGATCCGATCCGGATGCCGCGGCGGTGTGCTTCCCACTGCACGCCGATCAGCATCGCCTCGCCAGCGACCACCAGGGCGGTCGGCGAAGGCCAGCCGTCCAGGAGTTTGGCGGCAGCGCGCGCCGCGCCGCCTGCGGTGGACTGGCCGGACGCCACCAGTTCCGGGTGGTATCGCAGCCCGGCGCGGCCAAGGCCAAGGCGGTATCCCAGGGCGCGTTCTTCGCTCACCGTGGTGCCCTCGGTGCCGGTGATCAGCGCGATCCGCCGGTGCCGTCGCGAGGCCAGATGTTCGACCAGCGCGGACATGGCCTGGAAGTTCTCCGAACCGACCTGGTCGACGTCGTTGCGGCCGGCGATCCGGTCGACCAGGACCGTGGGCACCCCAGTGCGCACGAGTCCGTTCACGACAGCCTCGTCACCGGGAGCGGGCACCAGAAGGACGCCATCGACGTGATCCGCCTGAAGTGCGCGCAGCACTTCGGCTTCCTCGCGCGGGCAGTCGCTGGTGTCGGCCAGCAGCAGGTCGCAGCCCGCCCGCGCGGCAGCGCCGCGGATGGCACGCAGCAGCTGGTCGTGGTACGGGCTGGCGTGCCTCCCCAATGCCACCCCGAACCGATGGGTGACCGGCAGGTCCCAGTGGGAGACCTCCGGCGCCAGAACGGTCATTTCTCATGGCCCTCGTCGTCGTTACCTACCCAACAGTAGCCACTGTCGTGCCGCACAAGAGAGGGTCCGAGACGATCGGGTCCCGAGAATCACTGAGGTGAGTGAACGGCTGCGTGCCTGGTTACGCGGGGCAGTCAGGACGCGCACCCGCACGAAGCCCGGTGCCGCAAGGTCGGCGGCAACCGCACAGTCTCGGCGGGCCGTCCGGGATCCGCCAGTCGAGCGAGCAGCAGTTGCACCGCCCGGCGGCCGATTTCGTCGATCGGCTGGGCCATGGTCGTCAGCGGCGGGTCCACGAGATCGGCCCATTCGACGTCGTCGTACACCACCACCGGCAGGTCCTGGCCGATCCGCAAACCCCGCCGCCGCGCCTCGTGCAGCACGCCGACCATCATGCTGTCGTTCGCCACCACCAGCGCGGTCGGCGGATCCGGCAGCGCCAGCAGCGTGCTCAGCGCCAAGCCGCCACCGTCGCGTGAGGACTGTCCGCACGCCACCAGATCCGGCGACCAGCTCAAGCCCGACCGGCCGAGTCCGAGCCGGTAGCCCAGCACGCGTTCGTCGCTCGTCGTGAGCCCGGGCGCGCCGGAGATCATGCCGATCCGGCGATGGCCCAGCGACGCCAGATGCGCGGTCAGCGCCGAGGTCGCCTGGATGTTCTCGGCGCCGACCTGGTCGATGTCGGTCCGGGTGGTGAGCCGGTCCATCAGCACGGTCGGCACGTCCAGCGACACCAGTTCGCCCAGCACCGACCCGTCGCCGGGAGCGGGTGTGATCAGCAGGCCGTCGACCCGGCGCGACCGCAGCGCGCGCACCACGTCCCGTTCGGTGCCCGCGGTGTCGTGCGTGTCCGCGAGCAGCACGGTGTATCCGTTCGCCGACGCCTCTCGCTCGATCGCGTGCATCAGCGCCGCGAAGTACGGGTTCGCGACCAGCGAGATCGCCATCCCGATGGAGCGCGTACCCCCGGTGACCAGTGAGCGTGCGATCGCGTCGCCGGTGTACCCGGTGGTCTCGATCGCCCGCAGCACCGCGGCTTTCGTCTCCTCAGCCACCGCCCGCGTGCCGTTGACGACGTGCGAGACCGTCGTGATCGACACTCCCGCCATTTCGGCGATGTCGCGCTGGGTCGGGCGGGTCGAGCGAGGTCGCGGCATGTCTGTCCTTCATCGGGAGAGCGAAACCAGGAGCGTTGGCAAGCGTTTGCGCAAACGCTTGCGTCTAGCACAGAGTCTGTCTACCTTCCCGTCCATCGGCAAGCTCGCACCTCGATTCGGAGGGCATCTCCATGAGACACCGGAGTCTCACCGCACTCGCCTTGGCGGCCGCTGTCGCGGTCTCCACCGCCGGGTGCACCGTCGAACGCCACTGGGGCGGCAGCTCCAAAACCGGCGGCAGCGGCAAGGCCAAGGTCGGCCTCGTCACGAAGACCGACACCAACCCGTACTTCGTCGAACTGCGCAACGCCGCGTCCGCCGCGGCCAAGGCCAACGGCGCTGACTTCAGCGCGCTCGCCGGCCAGTTCGACGGCGACAACGACGGTCAGGTGCGTGCCATCGAGAACCTGATGCAGCAGGGCGTCAACACCATCCTGATCACGCCGAGCTCGTCGACCGGCGTGCTCAAGGCCATCAAGGACGCCCGCGACGCAGGCATTCTGGTGATCGCCCTCGACACCGCCACCGAACCGCCGGACGCGGTCGACGCCACCTTCGCCACCGACAATTTCGCGGCGGGCGAGCAGCAGGGCGCGTACGTCAAGGCGGCGCTCAAGGGTGCGGACCCGAAGCTTCTGATGGTCGACGGCACCGCGGGCAGTTCGGTCGACACCCAGCGGCACGGCGGCTTCCTCAAGGGCATCGGGCTCAAGGACGGCGCGCCGGAGATCAAGGGCCACACCAACGCCAACGGCGACCAGAGCCTCGCCCAGCAGGGCATGGAGAACCTCCTCCAGCGCACCACCGACCTCAACGCCGTGTACACGATGAACGAGCCGATGGGCCGCGGCGCGTACGCGGCGCTGAAGGCTCGCGGGCTCAACGCTCAGCTCACCGTCGGCTCCATCGACGGCGGCTGCGAGGGCGTGCAGAACGTCAAGAACGGCCAGTTCGCCGTCACCGTGATGCAGTTCCCGCGGAAGATGGCCGAACAGGGCGTGCTCGCGGCGGTCGAGTACGCGAAGACCGGGAAGAAGCCGAGCGGGTTCGTCAACACCGGCTCGACCGCGATCACCGACCACCCGATGCCGGGTGTGCCGAGCAAGGACACCGCCTGGGGTCTGCAGAACTGCTGGGGAGGCGGGAAATGACGAGCGCGACGGTCACCAACCGCGAGCGCGAAACGCTCGGCGAGTTCTTCCTCCGCGCGCCGGCGGTCGGTCCCGCGCTGGCGCTGGTCGTGGCGGTCGTGGTGTTTTCCTTCGCCACGGACACGTTTTTCGACCTGGACAATCTGTCCACAGTGGTCCAGCAATCGCTGGTGGTCGGCACGCTCGCGCTCGGCCAGACGCTGATCATCCTGATCGCGGGCATCGACCTGTCCAACGCGTCGTCGATGGTCGTGGCGACGCTGGTGATGGCGAAACTGGCGGCAGTGACGAACGTCTTCTTCGCGCTGCTGGCCGGCGTCGTGCTCACCGTCCTCGTCGGCCTGTTCATCGGCACCCTGGCGACGCGGATCAAGTTGCCCGCCTTCATCATCACGCTCGGCACGTTCACCGGCCTGACCGCGGTGGCGAAGCTGATCGCGGGCGGCCAGGCGGTTCCGGTGTCCGACGGGCTGCTCACCTGGCTCGGCACGAAGCGGTACCTCTTCGGCGGCATCCCGATCACCTACGGCATGACGCTCGCACTGCTCATGTTCCTCGCCGTTTGGTACGCGCTCACGAAAACCGCTTGGGGCAAGCACGTTTACGCCGTCGGCAACGCGCCGGAATCCGCGCGGCTGTCCGGGATCAAGGTCAACCGCACCGTGCTGTCGGTCTACCTGGTCGCCGGTCTGTGCTTCGGCATCGCCGCGTGGCAGGCGCTCGGCCGCACGCCGAACGCCGACCCGAACCAGTTCCAGCTCGGCAACCTCGACTCGATCACCGCGGTGGTGCTGGGCGGCACGAGCCTGTTCGGCGGACGCGGTTCGGTGCTGGGCACGCTGTTCGGCGCGCTGGTCGTCGCGGTGCTGCGGTCGGGACTGACGCAGATGGGCGTGGACGGCAACTACCAGGACCTGGCGACCGGCGCGTTGCTGATCGCCGCGGTGGTCGTGGACCGGATCGCACGGAGGCAGCAGCAGTCATGACTACTACGCAGCAGCAGCCGACTCTTTCCGCACGCGGCCTGGTGAAGCGCTACGGCCGGGTCACCGCCATCGACGGCGCCGATTTCGACCTCTACCCCGGCGAAGTGCTCGCCGTGGTCGGCGACAACGGGGCCGGAAAGTCCAGTCTCATCAAGGCGTTGTCCGGCGCGGTGGTGCCGGATGCCGGCGAGATCAAAGTGGACGGCAAGACGGTCCACTTCAAGTCCCCGTTGGACGCGCGGCACTACGGAATCGAGACGGTGTACCAGGATCTGGCGGTCGCGCCGGCGCTGGACATCGCGTCGAACATGTTCCTGGGCCGGGAAAAGCGGCTGAAGGGACCGTTCGGCATCGGGTTGCGCAAGCTCGACACCGCGACCATGCGCACCGAGGCGCAGCGGATCCTGGACGATCTCGGCATCAAGGTCAAATCCATTACCCAGCTGGTGGAAACGCTGTCCGGCGGGCAACGGCAAGGCGTCGCGGTGGCGCGCGCGGCGGCGTTCGGCACCAAAGCGGTGATCATGGACGAGCCGACGGCCGCGCTGGGCGTCGCGGAGTCCGCGAAGGTGCTGGAACTGATCGGCCGGATCCGCGACCGCGGCCTGCCGGTGGTGCTGATCAGCCACAACATGCCGCACGTCTTCGAAATCGCCGACCGGATCCACGTGCACCGGCTCGGCAAGCGCGTCGCCGTGGTGACGCCGAAGACACACAGCATGAACCAGGTGGTCGGCCTGCTCACCGGTGCGCTCAAGCTCGACGAGAACGGCGAAGTCGTCGAGGTCGCGTCCACCACGCACGCCGGGTTGACCTGACGTGCGAGTGCTGCTGGCGGGGTTGTGCACCGTCGATGTCGTACAGCGGGTCGCGGAATTCCCGGAGCCGAGCGAGAAAGTGCAGTCATTGCAGGTGGATGTCGCGGCCGGTGGGCCGGCGACGAACGCCGCGGTGACCGTCGCGGCGCTCGGAGCCGAAGCGATCCTCCTGACGGCCCTCGGTACCCACCCGCTGGCCGCGCTCGCCCGGGCCGACCTCGAAGCCTGCGGCGTCGACCTGGTCGATCTCGCTCCAGAACGCACGCAGGCACCGCCGGTCAGCGCGGTCGTGGTGCGGGACGGCGACGGCGAACGCACCGTCGTTTCCCGCAACGCCGCCGCCGACAAACCGCTGGAACTGCCTGACCTCGCCCCGGTTTTCGACCGCGTGGACGCCGTCCTCGTCGACGGCCACCATCCCGAGCTAGCGCTTGCTGTCGCCGAGGAAGCCCGCGCCCGCGAAGTGCCGGTCATCCTCGACGCGGGCAGCTGGAAACCGGTACTGGACCAGTTGCTGCCACTGGTCCACGTGGCAGCCTGTTCCGCGCGGTTCCGTGCTCCCGCACCGAGTTTGGCCGAACGCGGAGTGTCAGTGACGATCACGACGGCAGGCCCGGAGCCGGTCGCCTGGAGCACTACGGAAGACTCTGGGCAGGTCCCCGTGCCGCTCGTCGAAGCGCGGGACACCCTGGGGGCCGGAGACGTGTGGCACGGTGCGCTCGCGTACGCGGTCGCGACCCGGGAAGGCGCGGTCGCCGACTGGATCGGATACGCGAACGCGGTGGCAGCGGAACGGGTCCGGCACGTGGGTCCGCGTTCGTGGACCGGACCGGTCGGGGAACTGGCGAAGAGCAGAGAAGAGGGAGTGCGATGACGGCGTTCGAGGATCTGCTGGCGCGGGCCGAGAAGCTGGCCAAACCGCGGGAACGGCACGTGCTCGGCATCATCGGCGCGCCCGCCTCCGGAAAGACCACGCTGGCCTGGGCGATCGCCAACGCGCTCGGTTCGCGGGCCGCGGTCGTGGGGATGGACGGTTTCCACCTGGCCCAGGTCGAACTGCAGCGGCTCGGTCGCACCGACCGCAAGGGCGCGCCGGACACCTTCGACGCCGCCGGCTACGTGCACCTGATCCGCCGGCTCGCCGAGGGCCGCGAGACGGTGTACGCGCCGGAGTTCCGCCGCGAGATCGAGGAGCCGATCGCCGGCGCGGTCCCGGTCGCGCCCGAGGTGCAGCTGGTCATCACCGAGGGCAACTACCTGCTGCTCCCGGACGACCCGTGGAGCGGCGTGCGGCAGTACCTGACCGAGGCGTGGTTCCTTGCCCCGGACGAGCCGGAGCGGATCGAACGGCTGGTGTCCCGGCACCGGCGCTACGGCCGTTCGCTGGTCGAGGCCCGGCAGCGCGCGCTCGGTTCCGACCAGCGCAACGCGGACCTGATCGCGAACACCCGGGACCGGGCCGACCTGGTGCTCGAGAACCTGCCGCTGACGAATTTCGCCCTCTGAGCAGGCTCAGCGCAGGTGATGTTCTCCGATCCGGCGACGACGGATCCCTACGCCGGCGCGGTCACCTGGGACCGGGCCGGCGAAGCCCGGATCGCCGTGCTGTATCCGCCGTACGTCCCGCTCATCCGCACCCACCTGAACGGGTTGCGGGCGCTGGTCGACCGGCGGTTGTCCGAGCCCGCGGGACCGGTCGCGGATCCGCGGCTGGCGCTGCTGGTGGAGCGGATGCAGGAGACCACCAGCGAACCGCAGCTCGAGCCGCAGGTGCTCGCGGACGTCCGGACCCGGCTGGACTGGGCGTTGTCGGTGCTGCCGGAACATGGCGGCGTCCTGGAGTTGCACACCCCGGCGCACCAATGGTGGTGGGGACGCGCGCTGCTCGACGTGTGCACGGCGATCACCGCGCTGCTGGGAGCGTGGCTGCGGGGCGAGGCGGTGGACGGGCAGCACTGCCCGGACGACGCGACGTGGTGGATGTGGATGGCGCAGATGCGCTGGCTCGACGCCCAGTTCGTCGAGCCGCTCAAGCCAAGCGGGGAGTGAGCGGTGGGGGTTTTGGTCGTCACCGGCGGCAGCCGGGGCATCGGCGCGGCGATCTGTGAACTGGCCGCGACTCGCGGTTACGACGTGGTGGTGAACTACTCCGGCGACTCGGCACCGGCCGAGGAGGTCGCCGAGCGGGTGCGGTCCCACGGTGCGCAAGCGCTTGCGCACCGTGCCGATGTGTCTGACGAACAGCAGGTCAGCGGCCTTTTTTCGGCGGCGGCCGAGCTGGGGCTGCTTGTCGGCTTGGTGAACAACGCGGGCATCACCGGCAACACCCCCGGCCGGCTCGACGAGCAGAGCGCCGAGACCGTCCGGCGGGTGCTGGACATCAACGTCACTGGCGTTTTCCTGTGCTGCCGGGAGGCGGTGCGGCGGATGTCGACGCGCTACGGCGGGTCCGGCGGAGCGATCGTGAACGTGTCCTCCACGGCCTCGCGGACCGGGTCGGCAGGCGAATGGGTGCACTACGCGGCGTCCAAGGCCGCGGTCAACACGCTCAGCTTCGGTCTCGCTCAGGAAGTCGCCGACGAGGGGATTCGGGTCAACGCCGTGTCGCCAGGCCTGGTCGAGACCGGATTGCACGCCGCCGCGGGGATGCCGGACCGGCCCGAGCGGTTCAGCGCCGTGATCCCGCTCCGGCGCGCGGGCCAGCCGGAAGAGATCGCCGCGGCCGTGCTGTGGCTGCTCTCCCCGGAGGCGTCCTTCACGGTGGGCGCGGTGCTGGAGGTCGGCGGCGGCCGCTGATCCATCTCGGACAGTGAGACGCCGGGAGACGGGCAGATCACGATTGACCCCGGAACTCGGTCAACTCGCCCGTAGCGGTTGTCCCGGTGTGCGAGTCTGGAACGAGGGGTTGAAAGGACGGCCGCGAAAGTCATGCCCAAGCTCACGTCTGTGCACCATCTGGCGCTCACCGTGACCGATGTGGACCGAAGTGTTCCCTGGTACGTCCGGGTGCTCGACCTCGAGGAAAGCCATCGGCGCGAAGACCCGGAAACCGGGGTGCGCAAAGTAGTTCTGCGTTCGGCGGGAGACGGATTCTCCGTCGTGCTGGTCCAGCATCCCGACACCGAGAGACCCGCGTTCGACGAAAGACGAACTGGTCTGGACCATGTCGCGTTCTCGGTGTCGTCCCGCGCCGAGGTCGCCGAATGGGAGGACCGCCTGCGGGAGTACGGCGTTTCCTACCTGCCCGCGACGGAATCGCAGACCTTCGAAGGCTCCGCGGTGATCGTGTTCCGCGATCCGGACGGTATCCAGCTGGAAGTCTGGTCCGACCCGTCCTGAAAACTCAGGCGTGCGCGTCGTCGGGTTCGTCGACCGGACGCCGCATTTCCTGGCGGTAGCGCAGCACGCCGTACGCGGTGCCGAACACGAAGAACGCGATGCTCACCCACAGTGCGGCGGTCTTGACCCACGGGATGGCGTCGAGCAGGCCCGCGCCGTAGTAGCCGAGCAGCACCAGCGTCGGCACCCACAGCAGCCCGCCGACGGTGGTGGCGAGCAGGAACCGCCGCGAATCCATCCGCGCGGCGCCCGCGATGAGCGGGGCCAGCGTGCGGATCCACGGGATCCACCTGGCCGCGACGATCGCGAAAAATCCCTTGCGGTCCAGGAAGGCTTGCGCGCGTTCGAGGTTGTGCCGGTTGAGCATCCGCCCGCCGCGCCGGGCGATCAGCGTGGTGCCCGCGCCGCGGCCGATGTAGTAGCCGATCTGGTTGCCGAACACGGCGGTGACCAGTGCGGCTCCGGAAAGCAGCCACGCGTTGAGGTCCGAGCCGTGCTGCGCGAGCACCACGCCCGCGCCGAACAGCAGGGAATCGCCCGGCAGGAACAGCCCGATGATGAGCGCGCACTCGATGAGCACGAACGACAGCACGATGACCCAGACGAGCACCGGGCCGGCGGTGTCCAGCCAGCTCAGGCCGATTCCCGCGGCGTGCGCGGGCTGAGCGGCGTCGAGGTTCACGCGAAGAGCCTACGTGGCTGGGACCGGCTGCAGTACGCAACCATCGAATCCTCCGCATACGGTGACTTTGGGTATTCCTGGGATAACCAGACTGTTCACCCTTTTCGCCCAGGACAACGAACAGGCCGCCCGGAACAGTTCCCGGGCGGCCCGTCGCGGTTTTCTCTAGAACTGCGGCAGGGACTCGCCCTGCACCGCCTCGATGTCCAGCTCCACCTTGACGGTCGTGCCGATCGCGGCCACGCCCGCCCGCACCATCGCGCTGTAGTTGATCGCGAAATCGTTGCGGTGCAATTGCGTTTCGGCGTGGAACGCGGCGCGCACGCCGCCCCACGGGTCCGGGCCGTGCCCGGTGTAGCGCAGGTCGAGCGTGACGTCGCGGCGTTCGCCGTGCAGCGTCAGCACGCCGCGCAGCGCCCAGTTGTCCGTGCCGAGCTGGGAAAGCCCGGTGCTTTCGAACGTGATGAGCGGATACGCGTCGACGTCGAGGAATTCGGCCGAACGCAGGTGGTCGTCCCGCATCTTGATGCCGCTTTCGATGCTGCCCGCCTTGATCTCGGCGTGCACGCTCGACCGCTCGACCGGCCGGGCGACCTCGATCCGGCCGGCCACGTCCGGGAACCGCACCTTGATGCTCGCGATGCCCATGTGCCGCGCAGTGGCGACCACCGACGAGTGCATCGGGTCGATCGTCCACGGACCCTCCGGCGGCAGCTCGACCGCGCCGGAAACCGGCACGAGCGCGATGTCGCCGAGCAGCCCGGCCCCGTCGGAACCGATCTGCACGGTACGGGCCAGCGGCGTGTACCCCGGCGCGGTGATCACGGCGGTGTAGACGCCCGGGGGCAGCGGGTCAGTGACCACTGCCCCCTTCGCGTCCGTGACCTGCCGAGCGACCTGTCGTCCGTTCAAGTCGGTGACCGTGAGCACCGCGTTCTCGACCGGCCATCCGCCGTTCGAGCGCAGCTGTGCGCGCAGGCCCCCGCTCATGACCGGTCGACCAGCTCGTCGAGCGCCTGGTCATAGCTCAGCCGCACGTCGTGCTGGGCCTCGCCGTCGTTCAGCGTCACCTGGCTGGTGGCGGGCGGGTACCCGCTCGCCACGACCGTGTAGGAGCCGATCGGCAGGTCGCTGACCACGTAGCGGCCCTCGCTGTCGGTGCGGGCCACCGCCGCGACGTTGCCGTTCGCGTCGAGCACGGTGATCCGCGCGTCCGGCACGATCCGGTCGCCCTCGGTGCGCGCGACGCCCTGGAGCAGCACCGCGCCGGCGAGTTCGACGTCGTGGCGCAGCACACCGCTGTCCGGCACCGTCAGCGTGACCGCGACCGGGCGGTAGTGCGGGCCGCTCGCGACCAGCGTGTACTGCCCGGCGCCGACGCCGCTGAAGGTGTAGACGCCGTCCTCGGCGGTGATGAACGCGCCGTTGACCTCGCCGCGCGAATCGGTCAGCGTGACCGTCGCGTTGGCCAGCGGGGTCGCGGTGCCGATCGAACGGACCACGCCGGTCAGCTCGCCGGACCCGGTGAGCGTGACGTCGAGGTTCGCCGGGTGCCCGCCGACCACCACGCTGGAGGCCTGCGGCTGGTGCCCGGGAGCGGACACGATCAGCACGTACGTCCCCGGACCCTGGGTCGGGATCGAGTAGCTGCCGTCGCCGTTGCCGGTCGCCCGCGCCACCTGACGGCCCTGCTGGTCGATCAGGGTCAGCGCGGCCGCGCTCACGTGGCTGCCGTCCTGGCGGCGCACGTGGCCGGTGACCGGGACGCCGCCCGAGCCGGTGGCCGTGCCGAATTCGGCGTCGGCCACCGAGTTGGTGATCGGCATCGGCCGGGCGTCAGTCACCGCTTGGGGGTCGCCGTGCCCGTTGGTCAACGCGTGCCTCCCGCCCGCTCCGACGAGCACCGGCTCCTTCGGGGCTTCTTCGAACAGCGAACCGGTCTTGATCTCGGCGGTGTCGTCCGCGGCCGGGGCCGGGGTGGGTTCGTCCAGGTCCAGCAGCGCTTCGCCGCCTTCGACGGCCGCCGCGGCCGGGTTCATGCCCGCCAGCGGGATCTCCTTCATGAACAGCAGCACCAGCGTGGCCAGCAGCGCGACGCCGCCCGCGACCCAGAACACCGTGGTGATGGACTCGGTGAAGCCGATCAGGATCGGCGTGCGCACCGCTTCCGGCAGCGTCTGGATGACGCTCGTGTTGCTCGACAGGTCGCCGAGGTTGGCGCCCCCGCCCGGAGGCAGGTGGCCGCCGAAGGCCTTGGTGATGTTGCCCGGCAGCACGTTGAACAGAATCGTCAGGAACACCGCGACACCCGCGGTACCGCCGATCTGGCGGAAGAACGTGGCCGACGCGGTCGACACGCCCATGTCCTTGCGCGGGCCCGCGTTCTGCACCGCGATGATCAGCGTCTGCATGCACTGGCCGAGGCCGAGACCGATGATCAGCGCGGCCACCAGCGGGTGCCAGATCGGGGTGTCGTACTTGACCAGCGCGAAGAAGAACGCGCCCGCCGCGATCAGGATCGTGCCGACGACCGGGAAGATCTTGTAGCGCCCGGTCTTCGAGGTGATCCGGCCGGAGATGATCGAGCTGGACATGATGCCGACCATCAGCGGCAGCATCAGCAGGCCGGATTCGGTCGGCGTGTAGCCCTGCACGACCTGGAGGTACTGCGGGATCATCGTGATCGCGCCGAACATCGCCACACCGACGATCACGCCGCCGATGATGGCCACGGTGAAGGTCGAGTTCTTGAACAGCCGCAGCGGAATCAGCGCGGCGTCCTTCATGAGCTTCTCGACGACGATGAACAGCACGATGCCGACGCCGCCGATGATGTACATCCAGATCGACTTCTGGTCGCCCCAGCCCCACTTCTGGCCTTGTTCGGCGACGATCAGGAACGGCACCACGGCGATGACCATGGTGAGCGCGCCCCACCAGTCGATCTTGTGGTCGTGGCGGTTGTGCGGAACGTTCAGCACCTTCGCGACGACGAACAGCGCGATGATGCCGATCGGCACGTTGATCAGGAAGACCCAGCGCCAGCCGTGCAGGCCGCCGAGGCTGTCGAAGCCGGCGAAGAAGCCGCCGAGCACCGGGCCGAGCACGGTCGAAGTGCCGAACACGGCGAGGAAGTAGCCCTGGTAGCGAGCGCGTTCCCGCGGCGGGACCACGTCGCCGATGATCGTCATGGCCAGCGACATCAGACCGCCGGCGCCGAGACCCTGCACCGCGCGGAACGCGGCCAGTTCGTACATCGAGGTCGAGAACGACGCGGCGGCCGAACCGGCGACGAAGATCGCGATCGCGGCGAGGTAGAACGGCTTGCGGCCGTAGATGTCGGAAAGCTTGCCGTAGATCGGCGTCGCGATCGTCGAGGTGATCAGGTACGCCGTGGTCGCCCACGCCTGCAGATCGAAGCCGTGCAGGTCGTTGGCGATCCGGACGATCGAGGTGCCCACGATCGTCTGGTCGAGCGCGGCGAGGAACATGCCGCACATCAGGCCGCTGATGATCGTGACGATTTGGCGGTGAGTCAGCCGCGGACCGCCCTCGCTGTCTTCAGCGGGCGCTCCCCCTCGCGACTGAGGTTGTTTTTCAACGGTGGACGTCATGCGTTCGAGGCCCCCTTGGCCTGTGCCGTCGCCGCGGTGTCGGACAGCGACGGATTGTTCTTTTCGATACCTGTGTTGAGCCGCGCGAGAAGCTCGTTGAGCGTCTCGCGCTCCTCCTGGCTCCAATCGCCGAGTACTTCGGCCAGCCACCGGGCGCGGTGCTTGCGGTTTTCGTCGAAGACGCGAAGGCCTTCGGCGGTCGGGGCGAGCAAGCAGGCGCGGCCGTCCTCGGGGTCGGCCTGCCGTTCGACGAGTCCGTGCTGCACGAGCGAGCTGGACTGCCTGCTGATCGTGGAGATCTCCGAGTGCAGGAACTCGGCCAGCTTGCTGGTGCGTTGCGGGCCTTCGTGGACGAGGCAGAAGAGGATCGCGTACGCGGCCCTCTCGATCCCGTCCGGTCCGTGCTTGGCGACCTGGGACTTCGCCTTGGTGATCAAGCGCATGAACCGGACCAGCTCGTGTCCGAGCTGGTCGGCAAGGTCGAGGTCGGCCTCTGGCCTGACGGCGGAGTTCTGAGGTGCCATGTGGGTCTTCCTTGGGGTGGAGCAAACCATTGGTTGGCGACTGCAACTAGTTGCCTTAAGCAAGAGTGTGCCCGTACGGCGTATTTCGCAAGCGGCCGACCCCCGGTTGTGTCACAAGACACTTTAGTTGCCGCATGCAAGCAGATTTCAACCGGAGGGGTATCGTCCGGTTTCACCCGATATGGGGACACCGCTGGTCACTGGGGGTTTCGGGGCGGGAACAGATCCTCCTCGCTCGGGTTTCATAGAGGTATGACTGACGACACGGCGCTCTACGACCTCATCGCGGCGGGCAAGCAGGGGGTGCTGGCGACCCTGAAACGGGACGGCCGCCCGCAGCTGTCGACGGTGACGCATTACTTCGACCGCGACGCTCGCCAGTTGCAGGTGTCGATCACGGACACGCGCGCGAAGACGAAGAACATGCGCCGGGATCCGCGGGTGAGCTACCACGTGGCGTCGTCGAATGGCTGGTCGTACGCGGTGGCAGAGGGGCGGGCGGTGCTGTCGCCGGTCGCCGCGGCACCGGACGACGAGTCGGTGGAGGCGTTGATCGCGCTGTACCGCAAGGTGGCGGGCGAGCATCCGGACTGGGCGGAGTACCGCGCGGCGATGGTGGCGGATCGGCGGCTGGTGCTGACGGTGGAGATCGAGCGGGTTTACGGGCTGGCGCGCTGAGGTTTACGGCTGTCCTTCGCGGGATTTCGCTTGCGCGCCTGGGGTTTCGGGCTGGCCTCGGTTCGGGGTCGCTTCGCTGGGGGTGCGAGCCCGGCTGTCTTTGGGTGCTTGGGCTGGTGCCCTTGGGGGTTTCGGGCTGGCCTCGGTTCGGGGTCGCTTCGCTGGGGTCGCCAGTCCGGCTGTCTTTGGGTGCTTGGGCTGGTGCCCTGGGGGTCTCGCGCTGGCCTCGGTTCGGGGTCGCTTCGCTGGGGTGCGAGCTCGGCCGTCTTTGGGCGCTTGAGCCGGTGCCCTGGGGGATTTCGGGCTGGCTTCGATCCTGGGTTGCCTCGCTGGGGCCGCCAGCCCGGCCGCCTTTTGCCGCTTTGACTGGTGCCCCGGGGGTTCTGGCTCTCGGCCTTAGACCAGTCGATTCGTGCGGGTGCTCCGGCATTCGTGCTGCCCGGCACCAGGCTGGTCGCACCGGTTTTCGCCGTGCCCTGCCGTCCCGGCGGCTCAGCCCTTCCGGTGTCCCGCCGCGACCGTCGCCTTGACCGGCGCCCCGGCCTCGATCCGGTCGGCGATGTCCTCGATCTGCGCCAGGAGGCTGTCCGTCGCCTCCTCGCCCAGCGCCGCGCGCATGTAGAGGCCCTCGCCGACCAGCATCACCAGCTCCGCGGTCAGCGGGTCCTCGACGTGCTCGAGCATCACCGCGCGGGTGCGCTCGGTGCAGCGCCGCGACACCTCCGCCGCGATCGGGTCGTTGAGCACCAGTCGGAGCGCGGCCATCGTCGTGCGGTGCAGCGCGAGATCGCTCGTGACGTCGGTGATCGACGAACGCAGGTAGTGCCGGACCACGCCCTCCGGTGCGTTGCGCGCGCGTTCGAGGTCCTCGTCGGTCAGCCGCTCCAGGCGTTCGAGCAGGCCGTCGCGCAGGGCGTCCTTCGAACCGAAGTGGTAGAGCAGGCCGCCCTTGGACACCCCGGCGTGCGCCGCGACCGCGTCGAGCGTGATCTCGGCCGGGCCGCGGTCGGCGAGGATGACCTCGTACGAGCCGAGGATGCGTTCACGTGCTGAAGGTTTAGCCATCGCCTTGACTATACCGTCCAGACGGTTTACCTTCTACCTCAGGAACGAAACTGTACCGTCTGGACGGTACAAGGAAGGAAGAGTGCGCCATGGTGCGGCGCGGAGGCCAGTGGTGGGCTTTGGCAGTGCTGGTGCTGCCAGTGCTCTTGATCAGCGTGGACACGACAGTCCTGGGGTTCGCCCTCCCCTATCTCAGCGAGGATCTCGCGCCCACGGGTGCGGAACAGCTGTGGATCGTCGACGTCTACTCGTTCGTCCTGGCCGGATTGCTGGTCTTCATGGGCACGCTGGGCGACCGGATCGGCAGACGGCGGCTGCTGCTCATCGGCGGTGCGGCGTTCGGCGCGGCCTCGGTGCTGGCGGCGTTCGCCACGTCGCCGCTGATGCTGATCGTCGCGCGGGCGCTGCTGGGCGTCGGCGGCGCGACGCTGATGCCGTCCACGCTGTCGCTGATCCGCAGCATCTTCACCGAGGACCGCACGCGACGTACCGCGGTCGCGATCTGGAGCGCGGCGTTCTCCGGCGGGATGGCGGTCGGCCCGGTCGTCGGCGGATGGCTGCTCGAGCACTTCTGGTGGGGTTCGGTCTTCCTGATCAACGTGCCGGTGATGGTGCTGCTGCTCGTGGCGGGCCCGTTGCTGCTGCCGGAGTTCCGCGACCCGAACCCGGGCCGCTTCGACCCGTGGTCGGCGCTGCTGTCGCTCGGCACGATGCTGCCGGTCGTCTACGGCGTGAAGATCGCCGCGACCGAAGGACTGACCTGGCTGGCCGGGGCCGCGATGGTGCTCGGCCTCGCGCTGGGCGCGGCGTTCGTCCGCCGGCAGCGGCGGCTCGACCAGCCGATGCTGGACCTTCGACTGTTCGCCAACCGCAAGTTCGCCGGCTCGGTGATCACGAACCTGCTGGGCGTGTTCGCCCTGGTCGGGCTGCTGTTCCTGCTGCCGCAGTATCTGCAGTTGGTCCTCGGGCTGAAGCCGCTGGTCGCGGCACTGTGGATGCTGCCCGCGACGGTCGCCGGAGTCGTCGGCGCTCTCGCGGCCGCCTGGCTCGCCCGTCGAGTCCGGGTGCCGGTCCTGATCAGCCTGGGCCTGCTGCTCGGCGCGGCCGGCTTCCTGGTCCTGACCACCATCGGAGCCGACGCCGGACTTGCCGCGGTCGTGATCGCGTTCGTCCTGGTCGGCGGCGGGGTGGCCCTGTCGGAAACCCTGACGAACGACCTCGTGATCTCCGCCGCCCCGGTCAACCGCGCCGGTGCCGCGTCGGCGATCTCGGAAACGGGCTACGAACTGGGCGGCGCACTCGGCACCGCCCTGCTGGGCAGCCTCGCCACGGCGGTCTACCAGTCAGGCCTGCCAGCCACCGCCCCCGCCGCAGCCCACGACACGCTGGGCGGTGCGGTAGCCACCGCGCACTCCCTGCCCGCCACCGAGGGCGTGGAACTGCTGAACACCGCCCGAGAATCCTTCGTGACGGCACTGCACACAAGCGCGTGGGTGGGTGCCGCGATCCTCGTGTACACGGCACTGCAGGCGTACTTCTTGTTGGGACGCCGCCGAAACCGCCCGCAGGCGGCGCAGCGGGAAGAAGCCGCGATGTCGGCGTGATTCGGTTCCGGCAGGCACGCGAGCAAAGACTCGCCTGCCTGCCGGGCTGTGCAGTTTCGCCTGGCGGACAAGGAAAAGACTTCTTGTCGGGCTGCGCTCCGTCGACGCTTGGCGAGCGAAAACCCTTGGCGCTGCTTGGGGGTCAGGTGCGTTCGCTCCTGCGAAACTCCGTGCGGGGGCACCCTGGGGGACTCTGATTTCCTCAGGGATCCCCGCACGGGCCTCGGTATCGCGCGCCGGGCCAATCTGCGACTCGGCTCTGCCGGTCAGTCCAGCGAAGCACTCGCCGCGCGAAGTTCCTCCAGTGCGGCCACCAAAAACTCCGCCGGATCGTCATCCCCGCGGTCGCTCTCCGACCACGCGAAATACCCCCGCTTGAAAGCCAGCACCCCCAACTCGCTAGCGAGCGCCGCAGTCGCGTCGGGCAGCCCCCGTGCGGTCAGGGCGGCGGTCATCGCCGCAGCGAGGCCGACGCTTTTCAGCGCGTCCCGTTCCTGCAATTCCGTACTGGCCGCGACGGCAGCCTTCAATCGCGGGGCGAGTTCCCGGTTCATCGGGCCCATCGCGGTCGCAGCACGGCGCAGGCCGTTCGCGACGGCTTCCAGCGGGCTGGCGTCGGCGGGGGCGTCGGCGATTCCCTCCGCGAGCAGTCGGCTCAGCGTTTCCTGTCCCGCTACCAGCAACTCCCGCTTGTCCGGGAAATGCCGGAAGAACGTGCTCTTCGTGACGCCCGCCCGTTCGGCGATCTGCGCGACCGTCGTGGCGTCGTAGCCCTGTTCTGCGAACAGGTCGACGGCCGCTACGACCAGCCGTTCGCGTGCTCCGGGTTCCCATCGGGCCATGAAAACCATCCTATGTGACGAGACCTTTGTCCCGTCACTCTGGTAGCGTCTGACGGGACAAGAGTCCCATCACTGTGAGGGAGAAATCCAATGCGCGTGTTCGTCACCGGAGCGACCGGGTTGATTGGCTCCGCGGTCGTTGCCGAACTGCTGGGTCATGGCCACTCGGTCGTCGCGCTTGCTCGGTCGGAAGCTTCCGCCGCGGCGGCCGAGAAGGCTGGTGCCGAGCCGGTGCGGGGTGCGCTGGCTGATCTGGACGTCATCCGCGAGGCCGCGGGCAAAGCAGACGGGGTGATTCACCTCGCCTTCGCCAATGCGTTCAGCAGCGCCGAAGCCCTCGCCAGTGCGGTCGCTGAGGAAACAGCTGCGCTCAAGGTGCAGGCCGAGGTGCTCGTCGGAAGCGATCGGCCGTTGGTCACGGTTTCGGGGACGCCGTACGCGCCGGGTCGCGCGTCGACCGAGGCTGATCCGGTTGCGACTGACGGGCCCGTCGGCGGCAGGGGGCGCACGGTCGCCGAGGTGTTGGAGTTCGCGGACCGTGGGGTCCGGACGTCCGCGGTACGCCTGCCGCGCACGGTGCACAACAACGGTGAGGGCGGATTTGCCGGTCTGCTGACCACCATCGCGCGGCAAACCGGAGTGTCCGGTTATCCGGGCGACGGGACGCAGCGGTGGCCCGCGGTGCACGCGCTCGACGCGGCGGTGCTTTTCCGGCTCGCTTTGGAGAAGGCGGAGCCTGGTACGGCCTGGCACGCGGTCGCCGACGAAGGCGTTCGGGTCGTGGACACCGCGGCGGTCATCGGACGGCGGCTGGGGCTTCCGGTCGAATCGGTGCCGGAGGAGACCTACGGGCCGCTTGGGTCGCTCTTCGCGACTGACCAACCCTCCTCCAGTGCGCACACCCAGCAAGCGCTCGGCTGGGCACCGGAACACCCCGGCCTGCTGGCGGACCTGGTGAACATCCGGGCCTGAATTGCGGTTCCGGCAAAGAACCTTGCTGTCCAGCGCGGTCAGCGGAATCGTGAACGGCGGAGGTGGTCGCGAAAATGGTTCCGTCCGGGGAGACCGCGCAGTTCTGGGAAGACCTTTACCGCAGTCGTGCGCAGGTGTTCAGTGGCGAGCCCAACGGAGTGCTCGTCACCGAGGCCGAGGGGCTGCCGCCGGGGCAGGCGTTGGACGTCGGGTGCGGCGAAGGGGCCGATGCGCGGTGGCTGGCGGCGCGCGGGTGGCAGGTGACGGCCCTCGACATCTCGCGCACCGCGTTGCAGCGGGCGGCCGCCGCTCATGCCGGGATCGCCTGGGTGTGTTCGGATCTGGCTGCGAGTCCGCTTCCGGCGAGGGCGTTCGACCTGGTCAGCGTCCAGTATTTCCCGCTCCGCAAAGACGATCGGGTGCTGCGGAAACTGCTCGACGCCGTCGCGCCGGGCGGGACGTTTCTCTTCGCCGGTCACGATCCGCGGGACCTGTCGGAGGAGCACGCGGATTACTGTCAGCCGGACGACATCGCGCAAGCTCTCGGCGAGGAGTGGACTGTCCTCGTCAACGAGAGCCGGCCGCGGGTCATGCCAGCTCCGCCGGGCACCGCGCACACCCGGGACACCGTGCTGCGCGCCCTGCGGACCAGCTAATATCGGAATTAATATTCCGCACTGCGGAGATCCCGGTTTACCATGCGGAGATGAGCAACGACGCCCTCCTCCAGCGGCTTCGGGACGACCTCGGCCCGGCCGCGGTGCTCACCGACGCTGACGTCACCGACGCCTACGCGCGCGACATGATGCCGCTCGCTCCCTCGGGAAAACCGTTGGCGGTAGTGCTTCCGGCGGATACCGCGGGAGTGCAGGCGACTGTCCGTGCCTGTGCCGAAGCGAGAGTTCCCATCGTGCCGCGCGGGGCGGGCAGCGGGCTTTCCGGTGCGGCCAACGCGATCGACGGCTGTGTCGTGCTTTCCCTGACCAAACTGAACGAGATCGTCGAGGTCGACGCGGGCAACCGGCTCGCCGTCGTGCAGCCGGGCGTCGTCAACCTCGACTTCCGCTCCGCGGTCGAGAAGCACGGCCTGTTTTATCCGCCCGACCCGTCCAGCTACGACTGGTGCACCATCGGCGGCAACCTCTCCACCAACGCGGGCGGCCTGTGCTGCGTGAAGTACGGCGTGACCACGGATTCGGTGCTCGGCCTTGAGGTCGTGCTCGCCGACGGATCGCTGCTGAAGACCGGTCGCCGCACGGTGAAGGGCGTCGCGGGTTACGACCTGACCAAGCTGTTCATCGGCAGCGAGGGCACGCTCGGCGTCATCACCCAGGCGACCGTCTCGCTGCGGCCGCTTCCGCAGGCCCCGGCCACCTTTGTCGCCGGGTTCAATACCACCGAGGCGGCCGGCGAGGCGGTCGCGCGGGCGGTGCGCGAGGGGTTGGTGCCGTCGCTGCTGGAGATCATGGACGCGGCGTCGATCAAGGCGTCCGAGACCTACCTCAACACCGACCTCGGCGCGGGCTCGGACTGTCAGGCCCTGCTGCTCGGCCAGTCCGACGCCGGCGGCGAGGCGGCCCGCCGCGAACTGGCGCTCCTCGAACAGATCTGCACCGACTGCGGCGCGGACCTGGTCTACGCCACGGACGACCTCGAAGAGGGCAAGATGCTGCTGCAGGCCCGCCGCGTCGTGCTGACCGCGCTGGAGACCTACGGCGTCTGGCTCACCGACGACGTCAGCGTGCCCCGCACCCGGATCGCCGAGCTGATCCGCGGCTGCGAACGGATCAGCGAGAAGGTCGGGCTCAAGATCGCTGTCGTCGGCCACGCCGGGGACGGCAACATGCACCCGACCATCGTTTATGCGCCCGATTCCGAGGACGAGTTCGCGCGCGCCCAGCAGGCGTTCGACGAGATCCTTGAGGTCGGCCTGTCGCTCGGCGGCACAGTGACCGGCGAGCACGGCGTCGGCAAGATCAAGCGCGAATGGCTCGCCCGCGAAATCGGCCCGGTCGGGATCCGCGTGCACCGGCAGATCAAGCAGGCGCTCGACCCGGAGAACCTCTTCAACCCGGGCTCGATGTTCTCGATGACCGACTGACCCCGGAAACGATCGAAGCGGCGTCCGGAAAGTCCGGACGCCGCTTCGATCAGCCAAGAAACCTCAGTCGCGCACGCGCGGGATCTGCTGCGTGACGTCGGCCGAACCGTCGGCCGGACGGGCCTTCTTCTCGCGGCGGCTCTTCAGGTACTCGATGGCGATCGGCACGACCGACACCAGCACGATGAGGACGAAGATCGCGTCGACGTTGTCCCGGATGAAGCCGATGTTGCCCAGCAGCGAGCCCAGCACGGTGATGCCCGCGGCCCACAGGATGCCGCCGATGACCGTGTACGTGAAGTAGCGCTTCGGGTCCATCCGGCCGATGCCGGCGATCCAGGTGATGAACGTCCGCACGAACGGCACGAACCGGGCCAGCACGACGGCCTTCGGGCCGTGCTTCTCCAGGAACGTGTGCGTCTTGTCGACGTACTCCTGCTTGAAGAACTTCGAGTCTGGCCTGCTGAACAGCTTCGGCCCGACGAAGTAGCCGAGGTAGTACCCGACGACGTTGCCCAGCAGCGCGGCGACCGTGACCAGCACGCACACCAGCCACAGCGGAGCCTTCAGCGTGCCGTTCGCGATGAACAGGCCCGCGGTGAACAGCAGCGAGTCGCCGGGAAGAACCGGGAAGATGCTGCTCTCGATGAAGATGATCAAGCACAGCACGGCGATCACGGGGGCCGTCAGCCCGTTCAGCAGATGCTGCGGGTCCAGCCACGACGGCAGCAGGGACATGGTGGTCACTGTGTTCTGGGCGAGAATCACACCGAAAACGGTACAGGGTGACTCACGGTGGCCTCATCGGGCAAGGAATCGCAGGTCACCGGTGTGGGATCGGGGTTAAGAACTTGGCCCTGGAGTGCCTTGCCGGAGTGGTCGTCCGGGCAAGCGCGGGCGGCGGCGCGGCTCAGATCAGCGTCAGCAGGCCGATGACGGACCCGGCGGCGAGGCCGAGCAGCACTGCCAGCAGCAGGACCCAGTGCGCGGGCAGCGGGCCGTTCTGCGCCGCCTGAGCGGGACGGCGGACGGTCGCGTCGGAGGCGCCGACCGGCGGGATCGAGCCGGTGGTTCCGGGCGACGTGTCGGCCGCGTCGAGGGCGGCGCGTTCGCGGGCGAGCGAGTCGGCGCCCGCTCCGGACAGCAGGCCGTAGTTGGGCGGCAGTTCGGTGGTCGGGCCGGTCTGCGACGGCGCGCCAGTCTGGGCCGCGGCGCCGAACGAGCCGGTTCCGCCAGCGCCTGGGCCGGAAATGCCAGGGCCGCCGGCCGCGCTGAACGAGCCCGTTCCGGAAGCGCCGGGCTGGACCGAGCCAGTGCCCGAAGCTTCGGAACCAGCCTGCTCTTCCGCGGGGTTCGCCACGACGTGCGGAGCGAAGACGGCTTGTGCACGCAGCGCGTCGGCCAGTAACCGTTCCGGGTCTTTCGGCTCGCTCATCCGCTCCGTCCGCCTGTCGAAGTGCTAGCTCGTCACGTACTCAAGGTAGCCCGGCCCGCCTCGGCCACCCATTCGCCCCGGTGCAGTACCCGGGACGGGCGCAGGTCGTCGTCCAGGATCACGGCGTCCGCGGCGAGGCCGGGGCGCAGTGCGCCGGTGCGGTCGGCGATGCCGAGCAGTTCGGCGGGTCGCGCCGACGTCGCCCGGACGGCGTCCAGTACGTCGAGTTTCGCACCCTTCACCAGGTTGCGGAAGGCGTTGTCCATGGTCAGCGTGCTTCCGGCCAGCGAACCGTTGTCCAAGGTGGCGACGCCGTCGTGGACGTCGACCTCCAGCCTGCCCAGGGTGTAGCGGCCGTCGGCGGCGTCGGTGGCCGACATGGCGTCGGTGATCAGCACCGTCCGGCCGCGGCCCGCGTGCTGCGCGGCCAGCCGCACGACCGTCGGGTGCAGGTGGACCAGGTCGCAGATCAGCTCGACCGTCACCCGCTCGTCGTCGAGCAGCACGCCGACCGGGCCCGGCTCGCGGTGGTGCAGCGGGCGCATGCCGTTGAACAGGTGGGTGGCGACCGTCGCGCCGGCGTCGATGGCCGGAACCAGCTGGTCAGCGACCCCGTCGGTGTGGCCGATCGCGGCGATCACGCCGGACTCGGCGAGCTGCCGGACGGCCTTGACGCCGCCGTGCAGCTCGGGCGCGAGCGTGACCATCCGGATGGAGCCGTGCCCGGCGCGCAGCAGCTTCTCGACGGTCCCGGTGTCCGGTTCACGCAGAGTGTCCGGGTCGTGCGCGCCGCAGCGGGCGCGCGAGATGAACGGGCCCTCCAGGTGGATGCCCGCGAGGTCGCCCTCCTGCACGAGTTCGCGCAGTGCGGCGATCTGCTCGGTGAGCAGGTCGATCGGGTCGGAGACCAGGCTCGCGAGCATGGTCGTGGTGCCGTGGCGCCGGTGCGCGCGGACCGCGGTGCGGATCTCGTCCGGGTCGAGCGTCGAGAACGACGCGCCGCCTCCGCCGTGGCAGTGGGTATCCACGAAACCGGGCACGACCAGCGCTCCGGCGACGTCGACCGTCGCGGCGTCCGGGCTGCTCGGGGGCGTGCCGGTGCCTACCGCGGCGATCTGTCCGCCGGACACGGCGAGCCAGCCGTCGTCGAGTACGCGGTCCGGGGCCACGACGCGGCCGCCCGTGATGACGAAGTCTCCGGGGTGCTTCACGCGGTCCAGCATATATTGGTCTGGACCAAGGAGGGCCGACCAGCGCGAGATTGGTCCGCCCAGGTCACTGAGGCGGCTGCATTGCCTTCTGCAACGCCTCCAGCGCCCGGCTGGCGGTTGACTTCACGGTGCCCTTCGAAATGCCCGCGGCTTCCGAAATCTCCGCTTCGCTCAGCCCGCCGTAGTAGCGCAGCACGAGCACCTCGCGCTGGCGCGGCGGAAGCTTCGACAGGGCGTTGACCACGGCCTGGTGCTCGCTGGAGAGCATCGCGAGGCTTTCCGCGGACCGGGCGTTCACCGCGTGCGGGGGCACGTACTCGCGGGCGGTCTTGCGCCGGCGCAGCACGCTGCGCGATCCGTTGACCACCGCGGTGCGCAGGTAGCCGACAGCCGCGGCGGCGTCGCGCAGCCTGCCCCAGTTGCGGTGCAGGCCGGTGAACGCCTCCTGCACGACGTCCTCGGCCGTGGCGGGCTCGTCGACCAGCAGGATGGCGAGGCGCACGAGCCGCATCCGGTGCTGCCGGTAGAGGTCTTCCAGGTTCAACGGGGCGGTCGGCGGCTGCGCCGGGACCGGCCCGTCCATGGTCCGCAGGTGGCCGAGGGTCGCCTCGACGCTGCGTTCCGCGTTCCCCTCCAGCATGTATCCCCGCCTGTCCTCGACGTGTCCGCTCCGCAGGCCCCAACGCGTGCGCGATAGGCACAGCGTGCACACAGGTTCCGCCCGCGCCTAGCCTATCGGGTTGGCCTGCCGCTGCCACCGCTCGCATGGTGCGTCCGCCCGGCGGTCACCGGTAGCGTCTGCGGCGTCACCGTCGTGTCCACCCCGGGAGTAAGCGCATGGCCTGGTACCTCGTCGAAATCCGCTATGTCCAGGAGAAGCTGGCCGACGTCCGGCCGCGGCACCGGGACTACCTGAAAGAGCACATCGAGGCAGGCCGCGTCGCGGTGGCCGGTCCGCTCGCCGACAACTCCGGCGGGCTGGTGCTCTGGCAGGCCGAGGACGAGACGGCGCTGGCCGAGCTGATCGACAACGACCCGTACGCGCTCGAAGGCGTCGTGGCCGAGCGCACGGTTCGCGAGTTCAAGCCGGTGCTCGGCGACTGGGTTCCCCCGCAGAACTAAAGCTCCAGGACGGCGGGCCCGCGGTCGACACAAATCCGCACGCGCCCGCCGTCCTCGGCGGCTACCTCGCAGGTGCCGCAGAAACCCTGGCGACACGAGTACGGCACGTCCGGCAGCACCTCGCGCACCACGTCGAGCGTGGAGCGGTCGGCAGGCACGTCGAGGGTGCGGCCGCTGCGCCGCAGGACCACGCGGAACGGTTCGCCGTCCACGATGGGCGGCGGCGAGAACCGTTCAAAGTAGACCGCGGCGGCACCCGCGCGGGCCAGGTCGACGCGGACGCCGGTGATCATCGGCACCGGGCCGCAGCAGTACACCGAAGCGCCGGCGGGCATTTCCTCCAGCAGTTCCGCACCGGACGCCGGGATGCCGAACTCCGTGTCCGGCCGGATCCGCACTCGCTCGGCCGGGAGTTCGTCGAGGAACGGCATCGAATCCCGGTCTCGGCCGGTGTAAACCAGCCGCCAATCCGCGCCGCTCGCTTCGGCGCGACGCACCATCGGCAGGATCGGCGTGATCCCGATTCCGCCCGCCACGAAGTGATACGCGGGCGCGGCGACGAACGGGAAAGCGTTACGTGGGCCGCGCACAGTGACGCGGGTTCCGGCGGTGAGCGCGTGCACCTCGGCGGACGCGGAACCGATGCGCCGCACGGCGATCCGGTAGTGCGACAGGTCCGAAGGCGAGCCGCACAGCGAGTACTGCCGCACTTCTCCCGAAGGCAGCATCAAGTCGATGTGCGCGCCCGGACGCCACGCGGGCAACGGTGCTGAATCGGGCCGCACGAGCCGGAGACTCACCACGCCGACGGCCTCGGCGCGCACCGCGTCGATCACCAACGGAAGGCGACGGTCGACCTCCCGCACCGGCGGACGACGCCGGCCGGAAACCTCGGCCAGCCTTCGATAAGCCGCGCCGACCGCGACCAATGTGGACATCAGCCGGTCGCGCCTGCCGCTGCCGTCGAGCCGGGGCGGGAACTGCGGTGCGGTCATCGCGGAGCGTCGGCGGCCTTGGCCGCGGGCGAACTCGCCAGGTACGCCACCGCCTGGTCGGTGTTGCCGGTTTCGGTGGGGTGATACGACTTCCGGAAGTACGGCCGGATCTCGCGCAGCAGTTCGCGCGGTCCGGGCAGCAAGCCTTGCCGGGCGGCGCGCCGGTAGGCCCGCCAGCTGGTGCGGCCGGGTCGAGTCGGATCGTTCTTCATCAGGAATCGGGTGCCACGAAGGAAAATCCACGCCAGTACCGGCGTCACTACGAGCATCGAACGCACTCGCCGACCGTAGCGGCCGTCGAGGTGGCAGAACAGGTCGTAGGCCACCGATCGGTGCTCGACCTCCTCCGCGCCGTGCCAGCGAAGGAGATCCAGCATCGTTTCGTCCGCGCCCGCCGCGTCGAGTTCCTTCGCGTCGAGGATCCACTGGCCGAGAAACGCCGTGTAGTGCTCGATCGCCGCGACCAGCGCGAGCCGTTCGATCAGCCATTCCCGGCTCGATCCGGGCCGGTCGCCGAGCAGCCGCCGGAACATCCACTCCATCTGCGCGATATAGGGCCGCACGGAAACCCCGGCGGACTCCAGGTGCTCTGCCGCGCCGTCGTGCGCCACGGCGTGCATCGCCTCCTGGCCGATGAAGCCGAGCACGTCCTCCTTGAGCCGCTCGTCGCGGATCAGCGGGACAGCCTGCTTGAACACCTCGACGAACCAGCGTTCGCCCTCGGGCAGCGCCAGGTGCAGCACGTTGATGCTGTGCGTGGCCTGCGGCTGCCCGGGAATCCAGTGCATCGGCAGCTTCGACCAGTCGAACTCCACGTCGCGCGCGTGGAGCACGATCTGCTCGTGATCGGCACTCATGACCGGCCGCTCAGCTCGTAGTCGCTCGGCTCGACGCGCCGCGTCTCCAGCCAGTACCGCCAGGTGAAGCCCGGCCAGATCGTCCGGTTGACGCCCTTCGCGTCGAGGTACCAGCTCTTGCAGCCGCCCTGCGTCCACACGCCCTTGACCAGCTTGTCCTGGATCTGTTCCTGGAATTCGTCCTGCACCGACGGGCGCACGTCCAGTGCCGCCGCGCCGCGGGAATCGGCCAGCCGGATCGCGTCGACCACGTAGCGGGACTGCGATTCGATCATGAACACCACGGAGTTGTGGCCGAGCGCGGTGTTCGGGCCGAGCAGGAAGAACAGGTTGGGGAACCCGGACACGGTGATCCCCTTGTGCGTCTGGATCCCTTCGGTGGCCCAGGTTTTCGCGAGATCGCGGCCGCCGACGCCGGTGATGTCGAGGTACTCCAGCGCGTCGGTCACCTTGAAGCCGGTGCCGTAGATGATCGCGTCGACCTCGTGCTCGACCCCGGCGGTGTCGACGATGCTGTGCGCGCGGACCTCGGCGACGCCGTCGGTGACGACATCGACGTTCGGCCGGTCCAGTGCGGGGAAGTAGTCATTCGACAGCAGGACGCGTTTGCAGCCCATCGTGTAGTCGGGCGTGACTTTCCGGCGCAGCGCGGGGTTTTTGATGCCCTTCGCGATGTGCCTGCGCGCGAGGACCTCGGCGGCCTGCATGAGTTTCGGATGCCCGTTGAACCCGATCGCGCGGGATTCGAGCATCCAGTACAACGCGTTGCGATACAGCCGCTGCGTGCCCGGAACGCGCTTGAACAACTGCCTCGCCCAGCCCGGCATCGCGTGGTCCGGCTTCGGCATGATCCACGGCGGAGTGCGCTGGAACAGCGTCAGTTCGCCGACCTCGGGCGCGATCTTCGGCACGAACTGCACCGCGCTCGCGCCGGTGCCGATCACCGCGACCCGCTTGCCGGCCAGGTCGAACTCGTGGTTCCACTGCGCCGAATGCCAGGTCTGGCCCTTGAACTTGGCGATGCCCGGCAGTTTCGGGATCTGCGGGATGTGCAGTCCGCCGACGCCTGCGACGAGGAACTGCGCGGAAAACTCGGTGCCGCCCTTGGTCTCCACCGTCCAGCGGCGTTCGCTCTCGTCCCAGTGCGCACCGGTGATCTCGGTGCCGAACCGGATCTTGTCCCGCAGCCGGTATTTGTCGGCGACGCCCTTGAGGTAGTCGAAGATCTCCGGCTGCGGCGAGAACGACCGGCTCCAGTCCGGGTTTTGCGCGTAGGAGAACGAGTACATGTGCGACTGCACGTCGCACGCGCATCCCGGGTACGAGTTGTCCCGCCAGGTGCCGCCGACCTCGTCGGCCTTCTCCAGGATCACGTAGTCCCGGATGCCTGCTTTTTCGAGCTGGATCGCCTGGCCGAGCCCGGAAAACCCGGTGCCCACGATCACGACCTTGAACCGCTCGGTCATCTTGTCGGCCTCCGCTGCGCTGGGGGTCTGGCAGCGTTGATGTTACCTCAGGTAACAGTTACTTGAAAGTACTTCCTACTCGTCAGTATCACTCGGCAGGCGGTAGACCACCAGCGTCTGCTCCGGACGCTCGGCCACGTGGAACGCGGCGTGCGTCGCCGTCACCACGCCTAGCCGGGGGTGCCGAAAGCGCTTCTGACCTGCGTGGCTGAACTGGATTTCGTAGTGCGGCCACCACTCGCGCACCTCAGGGCTCGCCTCGGTCAGCTCGGCTACGAGCCGGGTCACGCGCGGGTGGCCGGGATGCCGCCCGGCGATCGCGCGCAGCCGGGCCAGGATGTTGCGCGCCTCCTGCTCCCAGTCGACGAGGATCTCGCGGGCGGCGGGCTCGGTGAACATCCAGCGGACGACGTTCGCACCCGGCTCGATGTGCTGGAACAGTTCCGCGGCGGCGTCGTTGTACGCGAGCAGGTCGTAGCAGATGCCGGTGACGTACGCGGGGTTGTCGCCGAGCATCGCCGGGACGCCCGCGACCTCGGGCGCGGCTTCCTCGGGCGCGTCCTCGGCGGTTGCTCCGCCATCGGCGAGGCGACGCAGGTGTTCCTGCTCGGCGCTGGTCAGCCGCAGTGCCCGGGCCAGGGCGTCGAGCACCTGGTCGGACGGGCGGACGTCGCGGCCCTGCTCGAGATAGGTGAGCCAGGTGGCGCTGATCCCGGCCAGCAGAGCCAGCTCCTCGCGGCGCAATCCGGGGGTGCGGCGGCGTCCGGTGACCGGCAGGCCCGCGTCGGCCGGGGCGATCCGCTCGCGGCGGCTGCGCAGGAAGGTGCCCAGTTCGGCGCTCACCCTAGAACCTCCGGTACCAGAATAACGCGATTCTGGATACCAGCTTAACGGCGCGCGAGGCTGGATTCATGCGAGCTTGGACTGTTGACGCACAAGGCCTGCGCCTCTCGGAGGCACCGGAACCCACGCTGCAGGGCGGTGGCGTAGTCGTGGAGGTGCTCGCCGCGCACCTCCCGGCCTACACGAAGGCGGTGGTGGCGGGAGGCCGCGGTAGCCTGCCGATTCCGCTGATCCTCGGCCCTTCGTGCGTTGGCCGCGTGACTGACGTCGCGCCGGACGTGTTCCATGTCGCGCCGGGCGACATCGTGCTGGATACGGCGTTGCTCAACGCGGGCGACGGCGACGAGATCCTGGTCGGCTGGGTGGGCCTCGGCGCTTCCGGCAGCACCGAACGCACGGACCGCATGCGCGAGGTCTGGCGCGACGGTGCGTTCGCGGAAAAAGCGTTGTGTGCCAAGGAAACGATGGTCAAGCTGCCCGGTGCCGAGAATTACCCCGACCCGGCACGGCTGGCGTTTCTGCCGTGGCTCTGCGTTGCCGCCGCGGGATTGCACACCGCGGGTCCGCTGGCCGGACGCGACGTCGCGGTGATCGGCGCGACCGGTCAGATGGGCGGCGCTGCCGTGTTGCTGGCGCTGGCGGAAGGCGCGGCGACCGTGACGGCGGTGGGCCGCAACAAGGAGGCACTCGACCGGCTGGCCGAGCTCGGTCCGCGCGTGCGTACCCACCAGTTGACCGGCGATCGCACGACGGACGCGGCGGCGATCGGCCCGGTGGACGTGGCCCTCGACGCTCTCGGTGCCACCCCGACGGCGGACGCGACGATGGCGGCCTACGACAGCCTGCGCGTGCGCGGCACCCTGGTGCTCGTCGGCGGCGTACGCCAGGATTTGACCATTCCGTACGGCGAATTCATGCACCGCAGGCTCACCCTGCGCGGTTCCTGGATGAGCGACGACGAGACGGTGCGGACGGTGTGGAACCTTGTCCGCTCGGGTGCGCTGGACCTTGCCGCCGTCGAACTGCTGAAGGCCAGCCTGGACGATCCAGAAAGCGCTCTCGACCTGGCTGAACGTACCTCCGGGCTGAGCTTCGTGGCTCTCGTCCCTTAGTAGCCGCCGCCGAGTTTCGAGTGATCCCAGCTCGCGATCTTCGTCGGACGCAGGATCAGCCCGACCCGCTTCGGGGCCTGCCGTTCGATGAAGGTCCGCAGTTCGTCGGGTGCCGGTGCGCCCGGTTCGGCTCCGGAGTAGCGCATCATCAGCGCGATCCCCATCGCCGTGACCTGCTCGGTGTCCTCGACGAACTCGACGTCCGCCTCGAACGAAAGCCCGCGCAGCTGGTCGTACGAATCGCCGCTTTCGATCAGCACGGTCGCCTCGGGCAGCCGGCGCAGGTTCTTCGCTTTCTGCGAGGTGCCATAGGTCCACGTCGCGACCCCGCCCTCGTGCGGGTAGTACCAGAGGGCGGTGAGGTGCGGCCTGCCGTTCGGGCCGACCGAGGCCACGTTGATGACCTTCTGCTCGGCCAGGTAGGCCTGCACTTCGTCCGGAGTCATCCGGATCTGGTCGCGACGGGACATGGCGCTCCTCAGCTGCGCTTGGTGGCCGCGCGTCCGCCGTGGCCGTTGACCGACGACTCGAACGCGCCGCGCTCCTCGACGTCCTTCAGCGCGGCCCGGTCCGCCGCCGGCACCCGGGTCCGCGCGCCGAGTTCGACGATCGGCGGCAGGAACGAGCGCAGCAGCTTCAGGCCGCCGACCCAGCGTGGCACGTGGATCGTCCGCGCGCGGCGCAGAATCCCGGCTTCCAGGTCGTCGAGCGCGACGTCCAGCGGGTAGGTCTTGCCGAGCAAACCCGGCATCCCGGAACGCAGTTTGCCGAACACCGGGTGCGCGTCGGCGCTTTCGACCAGGTCGGTGCGGATCCAGGTCGGGTGCGCGACGCCGACCTTCACGCCGAGATGCGCGACCTCCGCGCGGAGACTGTTGCAGAACGCCTCGACGCCGGCCTTCGCGGCGGCGTAGTTCGCCATGCCGGGCGCGTGCGTGATCGCGGCGAGCGAGGAAATGCCGAGCAGGTAGCCGCGGCGTTCGATGACGTGCGGCATCGTGACGCGGAACGTGCGCCACACGCCGAGCAGGTCGACCTCGATCACCCGCTCGAACGCGGCGCGGTCCACCGAGCGCACGAATCCGGCGGTCGCGATGCCCGCGTTGGCGATGACGATGTCGATGCCGCCGAAGTGCTCGACCACGCCCTCGGTGACGCGCTCGAGGTCGTCCCAGCTGGTCACGTCGGCTTCCCAGGACTTCGCGTTCGGTCCGATCCGCTTGGCGACCGCCTCCTGTTCGCTGGCCTCGAGGCCGACGAGCGCGACCTTGGCTCCGCGCGCGGCGAGCCGCTCGGCCAGGCCGGCTCCGATCCCGCGAGCGGCTCCGGTGATGAGCACGACCTTGCCGTCGACCTGCTTCTGAGCCACGGTGCCCTCCTGAGCCGGTTTTTGCCTGTCCGGAGGGCACCGTACAACAACCTACCCGCAGTAAGCTACTCTTCGGTAAGTATCAGTTCGACGCTTCGCCCAAAGCGGTGAGTTCGGCGTCGGTCAGGTTCAGCTCGACCGAAGCGAGCAGGTCAACGAGCTGCTCCGGGGTCCGCGCGCTGGCGATCGGCGCGGCGACGGTCGGCTGCTGACGCAGCCACGCGAGCGCGACACTGGCGACCGAAGTGCGGTGCGCGGCGGCCACCTCGTCCAGCGCGGCGAGCACTCGTTCGCCCCGGGCGTCGAGGTACGCCAGTGCGCGCGGAGCGCGCGGCGAGTCGCCCGGCTCGTCCTTCGACCGGTACTTGCCGGTGAGGAACCCTTTGGCCAGGCCGAAATACGGCAGCGTCACCAGGTTCTCGCGCGCGACCAGCGGGGCCAGCTCGCGCTCGTAATCCCGCTCGACCAGGTTGTAATGCGGTTGCAGGGCAACGTATCGGGCGAGCCCGTTCTGGTCCGAAATGGACAGCGCGGACGCGAGCCGGTCCGGTTCGTAGTTGGACGCCGCGATGTAGCGGACCTTGCCGTCGCGGACGAGCTGGTCGAACGCGCCCAGGGTTTCTTCCTGCGGGGTGTCGAGATCGTCCACGTGTGCGTAGTACAGGTCGATGTGGTCGGTTCGCAGACGCTGCAACGATTCGTCGACCGCCGCGGCGATGTTCTTCGCGGAGAGGCCGGGTCGCTGGTCTCCCCCGCCGACCTTGGTGGCGATGACGATGTCGTCGCGGCGGCTGCGCTTGGCGAGCCAGTTGCCGATGATCGTTTCGGAACCGCCTCCGCCGCCGTAGATGTTGGCGGTGTCCAGGAAATTGCCGCCGGCCGCGGTGTACGCGTCGAGAACAGCGAATGACGTGGGTTCGTCCGCGGTGTTGCCGAAGACGTTGCAGCCGAGGTTGAGGCCGTGGATGTCCAGTTCCGTAGTGCCGAGCTTCGTCATGCTTTCGAACCTAATCCGGCCGGGGCGGGAGGAAAACCGGGTTCTCGCGCGTTGGGCGGGACATGGCTATCGAACTGGGCAAGCTAGGCGTGTGGCGGATGTCGGCCGCGGTGGACGGAACGTTCGCCGCCGAGGTGGAGAAACTGGGCTACGGCACGATCTGGCTCGGCGGCTCTCCCGGCGGCGACCTGGCGATCGTCGACGAACTGCTGGCCGCGACCGAGGGGATCAAGATCGCCACCGGCATCGTCAACATCTGGGCCGACGCACCCGAGGACATCGCGCGGGCCTTCCACCGCATCGAGGGCAAGCACCCGGGACGCTTCCTGCTCGGCGTCGGCGCGGGCCACCGCGAGCACACGCAGGAGTACAAGAAGCCGTACGCGGCGCTGGTCGACTACCTCGACGCACTCGACGCCGCCGGGGTGCCCGCGGAATCGCGCGCGCTGGCCGCGCTCGGCCCGAAGGTCCTCGAACTCGCTCGCGACCGCACCGCGGCCGCGCACCCGTACCTGACCACTCCGGAGCACACCCGGGCCGCGCGGGAGATCGTCGGCACTGGCGCGCTGCTCGCCCCCGAGCAGAAGGTCGTCTTCGACACCGATCCGGAGCGGGCGCGCGAGACCGGCCGCAAGACCGTGCAGTTCTATCTCGGCCTGTCCAACTACACCGCGAACCTGCGCAAGTACGGCTTCTCCGAGGAGGACATCGCGGGGAAGGGCAGCGACCGGCTGATCGACGCGCTCGCCGTCCACGGCGACGGAAAAGCGCTGGCCACGGGCCTGCAAGCACACCTCGACGCGGGAGCCGAGCACGTCAGCGTGCAGTCGCTGGACGAGGATCCGTTCCCTGCCTACCGGGCAATCGCGGCGGAGCTGCTCTGAATCGCTCCAGTCGGTTTCGTCTCGTGTGAGGTAGGACCGGTCGGCCCGGCCGGTCCACCTCGTACGATGCCGCTGTAGAAGCCAGTCGTCTCGAGGAGGAACCGATGCCCATCGCCACCCCCGAGGTGTACGCGGAGATGCTCGACCGGGCGAAGAACGACGAATTCGCCTACCCGGCCATCAACGTGACCTCGTCGGAAACCGTGAACGCCGCGATCCGCGGGTTCGCCGAGGCGGAGAGCGACGGGATCATCCAGTTCTCCACCGGCGGCGCGGAGTTCGCGTCCGGGCAGAAGGTGAAGGACATGGTTGTCGGCGCGACCGCGCTGGCCGAGTTCGCTCAGGTGGTGGCGGCGAAGTACGACGTCAACGTCGCGCTGCACACCGACCACTGCCCGAAGGACAAGCTGGACGGCTTCGTCCGCCCGCTGATCGAGATCTCCGCCGAGCGCGTGCGTAACGGCGGCCTGCCGCTGTTCCAGTCCCACATGTGGGACGGTTCGGCCATCGATCTGGACGAGAACCTGCAGATCGCGCAGGAACTGCTGGCCAAGGCCGCGGCGGCGAAGATCATCCTCGAGGTTGAGATCGGCGTCGTCGGCGGCGAGGAAGACGGCGTCGAGGCGGAGATCAACGAGAAGCTGTACACCGCCGAGGGCGACTTCCTGAAGACGATCGACGCGCTGGGCGCCGGCGAAAAGGGGCGCTACCTGCTGGCCGCGACGTTCGGCAACGTGCACGGCGTGTACAAGCCGGGCAACGTGAAGCTGCGCCCGGACGTGCTCAAGGGCGGCCAGGAAGCGGCGGCGAAGAAGCTCGGCCTGGACGCCGGCTCGAAGCCCTTCGAACTCGTCTTCCACGGCGGCTCGGGCTCGCTCCCGGAGGAAATCCGCGAGGCGGTTTCGTACGGCGTGGTGAAGATGAACGTGGACACCGACACGCAGTACGCGTTCACCCGCCCGATCGCGGACCACTTCTTCAAGAACTACGACGGTGTCTTGAAGATCGACGGCGAGGTCGGCAACAAGAAGGTGTACGACCCGCGCAGCTACCTGAAGGCCGCCGAAGCGGGCATGGCGACCCGGGTGGTCGAGGCTACGCAGGCACTGGGCTCGGCTGGTAAGAAGCTGGGCTGACGTTGTTTTCGGGGAGGCCGTCTCGATCTAGGTCGGGGCGGCCTCCCTTTTTGCGCGGGGTGGTCAGTTGTTGACGGTTGCTCGCGGCATCGGTTGGCTGGACCGTGACGAGGGAGGAACTCCATGACCTACACCGGAGTGGTGACCACCGGCGGCCCCGCCGACGTGCGGGAAACCAGCGGGCTGACCATCTCGAAAGTCTCCGTCGGCACGATCGACAACAACGCGTACCTGCTGCGCTGCCGAGCCACCGGAGAGCAACTGCTGATCGACGCGGCCGCCGACCCGCGAACGCTGCTCGCCCTGGCCGGCGACGGTGGTCTGGCATCGATCGTGACCACGCATCAGCACTGGGACCACTGGATCGCGCTCGCGGAAGTCGCCGAGGCAACCGGGGCCCGTACCTATGCTGGGCGCGACGACGTCGACGGAATCAAGGCTCGCATCGACGTTCCGGTGGACGACGGCGACACTGTCCGCGTCGGCGAGGTCGAGTTGACGGCTCGGCATCTTGTCGGTCATTCGCCGGGGAGTATCGCGCTCGTTTACCGGGATCCGGAGGGGATTCCGCATCTCTTTACCGGGGACTCGCTGTTCCCGGGCGGGATCGGGAACACGGAGCAGGATCCGGTTCGCTTCGCTTCGTTGCTGAAGGATGTGGAGGAGAAAATCTTCGGGGAGTTGCCGGACGAGACGTGGTTCTATCCTGGCCATGGCGGCGATTCCACGTTGGGGGCGGAACGGCCGAAGCTCCCCGAGTGGCGCGAACGCGGCTGGTGAATGGTGCCCAGTCCTTTGGAGTCGTGTACGTTACGGGTGCAGAGCGGCAGTTCTCGTGAGGATGTGATGGCGGCGATCATGAGAACCAGCGCGACAAGCCCAGGTCGATGCAAGTGCTGGTGTCGAGCACGCCTTTCTCGTGGCGTTCAGTCATGAGATCACTCCCACGCGTCGTCAGGATCTAGCCGGTCCTCAGTGCCGAAGAATTCGTCAGCTTCCTGCCGCAACTCGGCCACCTCGACGCCGTTGCGAGTGACGCAATAGACCTCGCCCGCTTCGACGGCGTCCATGACGGCAGCGGAGTTGTTGCGGAACTCGCGCTGAGTGATCACCTTCACGACATCAACGTAGCCTGCTGTCGCGGCGGTTCGCCCTACCAATCCGTCGCCGAGAGCACCGCCGGAAACTCCTCCGTGAAGTCATCCGTCCGGTGCCGGGGCAGGTCGATCACGATCCCGTCCGCTGTGCGGGTCCACGGCAGCGGTCGGGAATGCCCGCCCAGCAAGCGGATTCGCGAGCGATCGTTGATCGGCACGTCACCCGGTACGAGAAGCCGACCGTCCGGCCAATGGAGCGGGATCAGGTTGAACGCGCCGCACGCCCGCGTGTAGCAAAGGTCCCCGTCCATCGCCCGAATCCAAGGCTTCGACCCATAGATCGCGCGGCCGTTGATGCGCAGCCAACGGCCCATGTCCAGCAGGCGCGAACTCATCCAGTCCGCGATCGTGCCGTCCTCTCGGGGGCCGATGTTGAGCAGCAGGTTTCCGTTCTTGCTCACCACCTCGGCGAGCAAGCGGATCAGCTGCACCGAGGATTTGATCTTCGCTGGATCCTCGTTCTCGTTGTAACCCCAGGACTTTCCGATATTCAGGCAGGCTTCCCACGGATCCGGGCGCAGGACGTACTTCTTGTTATCCCCTTCGACGGTCGCGAAATCCGCGTGCGAAGCCTCGAAGCGGTCGTTGGCCAGGACGCTCTTCGGGTGCGGGCGGCCGGCGGCGTTGCGGTAGTAGTAGGCCAGGATTTCGTCGCTGCGCCAGTCCCACGTCTTCGGCCGGAAGATCGGGCCGCCGCCGAATTCGTGGTAGCCCTGGCCGTCGGCCCAGAGAATATCCGGATCGTAGTGGTCGATCAGGGTTTTCAGGTGTACGTGCTCGTATTGAGACACGTAGTCGGTGACTGGGCGGTAGCCGGTGTAGGGGATTTCCGCGCCGGTGTAAGGGTTTCTGGGAGCAGTGCCGAGCGCGGGGCTGTAGAACTCGCCTAGGGAGTAGTAGAGGCCCCGTTTGAGCCGGGTGTCCGCGGCGGCCGAGAAGAGCTCTCCGACCAGGTCGCGGCCTGGGCCAAGGCGGACGGAATTGCGGTCGGACGCGGTGTTGCGGAACAGCTGGAAACCGTCGTGGTGCTTGGAGGTCAGCACGAAATACCGGGCTCCGGCTTGTTCGAACAGGCGTACCCAGGAGTGCGGGTTGTAGCGGCGGGCGGTGAAGCGCGGGATGAACTGATCGTAGGCGAAATCCGCGCCGTAGGTTTTCAGGTGGTGGTCCCGGGTTCCGGTGCCGCGCGCGGGGTCCGTGACGTTCATGGCGTACAGGTACCACTCGGCTGCGTGTTTGGCGTCGCCCCAAGCGGCGGCTGAGTAAGCGCCCCAGTGGATGAACACGCCGAATTTGGCGGAGGGGTACCAAGGCGTGGCGGCGGCTTGGGCCGGTGTCGCGGTGAGTCCGAGCAAACCGGCGGCGCCCGCGGCGGCGAGTACGCTGCGGCGGCTGATTCCTGCCTGGTCCATGCATCCACTCCCGTTGGCGGCGGTCATCAGATGTCTTGGCCTTTCAGGCGTACCAGCTCGGCGAACGACCGGCAAGCCTCCTGTCTCGCCAAGACAGTTGTTCACAAGCATGAACACGACGGTTGGCCGATTGACGCGGTCGAGTGCCTTTCTTATGGTCGAGTGAATACATCAGATATATCGACGGGTGGCCGCCATGGGTGCAGCGTGGGAAACCAGTCGGCGGACTGCGTTGCGCGGCGGGGTGGCCCTCGCGGCTCTGGCTGCCACCGCGGGGACCGCGTTCGCTGATCCGAAGCCGGGGCGACGGTTGCCGTTCCTGCTCGACATGGTCCAGAACAATCCCGGCGAACCACTGTTTTCCAGTCGCTTCAACGATCCTGCGACGTTGAAGGCGTACGGCTACGACGGTCAGGTGATCAACGAATTCACCCCGCCGCAAACCGCGATCACCTTCGAGACGTTCGACGAGCGCATTTTCCCCGCTGGCTCAACGGGTCGCGCGTGGGTCGATGCCACCGCGGAGAAGATCGACGCGCACATCGCGCGAGCGCACGCGGCGGGCATCGCGGCGTATTTCTTCACCGACATCATCGTGCTGCCGAAACGCCTGGTCGAGCTGTACGGCGACCAAATTCTCGACAGCCAAGGCAGAATCAGTTTCGACCGCCCGCTCACGCAGCAGATCCACCGGCGCATGCTGCGCGAGATCTGCGCGCGTTTTCCCGGCCTGGACGGAATTGTCGTGCGCACCGGCGAGACGTACGTGCAGAACGTCCCGTTCCACACTGGAAACAATCCGATCACCAACGGCGCCACCAGTCATCTGACCCTGCTCGGCATCCTCCGCGACGAGTTGTGCGTACGCGCTGGCAAGCGGGTCTTCTACCGCACCTGGTCGACCGGCGGCGACAAGCTCACCAGCGACCCGGACTTCTACCGGCAGGTCACCGACCAGGTCGAAACGCACGAAAACCTGATCTTCTCGATCAAGCACACCGCGAAAGACTTCTGGCGGACCATCCCGTTCAACCGCACCATCGGGGTCGGCAACCACCGGCAGATCATCGAAGTGGAATGCCAGCGCGAATACGAGGGCAAAGGCGCGTTCCCGAATTACGTGATCGATGGCGTAGTCAACGGTTTCGAAGAATTCCGCACCCAGCCGCGCACCGGTCCGATCGGGCTCGCCGAGGTCGCCGACAATCCCATCATCGCCGGCATCTGGACCTGGTCCCGCGGCGGCGGATGGCGCGGACCGTATCTGCGGAACGAACTGTGGTGCGACCTCAACACCTGGGTCATCGCCCGCTGGACTCGCGACACCGGCCTCGGCGAGGAAGGCGCGTTCACCGAATACGCGACGACGCGCCTCGGCCTGCACGGCGACCAGGTCCGCCGCTTCCGCCGGCTGGCGTTGCTGTCGGCGGCCGCCGTACTGCGCGGGCACTACAGTGCGGTGCACCCGATGGGCAGGCTGATGTGGACCCGCGACCAGTTCCTCGGCGGCTCCGACAAGGATCTGACCAGCGATTATGATGCAATCATCGCAATGGGGCGGGTCGAGTCGGTGCTCGCCGAGAAAGCCGCCGCGGCCCGGATGTGGGACGAAATCGTCGCGCTGTCCGGCACGCTTCCGCTGCGCGATCACGCTGATCGAACCTACTTGCGAGTGTCCGCGCGCTACGGTCAATCCTGGCACCGCGTCGTGCACCACGGCTGGGAAGTAATGCTGCGCGGTTACGCTGGCGGGTACGACAAAGCCGTGCTGCGCTACCACCTCGCCTGCTACGACGCGGAATGGCAACGCTGGCAACGACTTGCGAAAGCCGAGCCGTCCTGCGCGACGCTGTACCAGCCGTACAGCTTCGGCCCGAAAGGCCCGGACGGGCTGTACAACGCCGACCCGGACCACGGCATCAAACCGGCCACCGACTATTACCGTCGCCTTCTGTCCAGTTAGGACTGAACGGCGCCCCACCACAGAAAGTCTCGCGCCCGGGTAGCCGCGACCAGTCGCTGCCGACTGCGCAACTCGTGCTGTTCCTCTTGCTCCGCAGGGTCTTCCGGCGCAGGACGCGGCAATTGGACGACCAGCACCGCGCGAAAGTCGAGCCCCTTCGCCCGGTGCACAGTCCCGACGTGCAGCCGGTCCTCGGCCGCTCCGACGTACCGTTCGAGAGCACGCGTCGGAACGCCAGCGGATTCCAGCAGCCGCCGGCACTGATCGGCATCCGCATTGCTGAAGGTGATCAACGCTGTCTCCCCGAGCGGAATCTCCAGCGCACGGACAGCCGCAGCCAGTGCGTCCGGCAGTTCGGCCGGGGTGCCGGTCCAGGACTGCACTACGCCGCCCTCGTTGACCGAATCCGCGTCCCGCAGCGCAACCCCCGCCGCGCCGTCCAAATCGTCCACCGCGTTGATCCGCCGGGCGAAGTCGAGAATGCTCGCACGGTTGCGGTAGTTGACCTTGAGCACCTCGCCGCGGCCCTGGATCGGGATCCCGGCGTCGGACAACCGCCAGCCACCGGGATAGACCTGCTGCTGTCCGTCGCCGACGAGCAGCAGTTGATTCGGCCCGTCGCCGGCGATCGTGCGCAACAGCCGCAGGCCGGTCAACGTCATGTCCTGCGCCTCGTCCACCACCACGGACGCATAAGGCTCTTCGAGCGGCTGTCGTTCGAGTTCGATGCTCGCCCGGGACAGCAGGTCATGGAAGTCGTGCAACCCGTTCGCGGCCAGATTTTCCTCGTACGCGGTGTACAGCTGCCAGACCTTCTCGCGCTGGCCGCGGTCGAGCCGGAGCCCGCGCCGGGCTCGGTGAATGGACTGGTACTTCTCCAGCGTCCGGATGCCCTGGCCCTTGATGATGCGCTGGACCTCGGTCTCCCAGTAGTCGTAGTTCGGACCCAGCCGCTCCAGGGGTTCGCGATGCTCCTTCCACGCGCGCCCGAACGCGTCCTTGGTGAGCCGCGAATGGGTGTTCAGCTCGATGCCCCGCCGCTGGAGGAACGCTCGCGCCCACGCGTGCAGGCTGACGAACTGCGCTCGATCGGCCAGCTCCGGGGCCAGCCGCCGGAACGTGGTCTCGTTGACCGGCGGCAGCGTGCGCACGAACGTCGTGAACAGCAGCGGGCCGGTGCTCCGGCGGCCGACGTGCCGCATCCGGTGCAGCGCGACCACGGTCTTCCCGGTCCCGGCCGGACCGCTGATCCGCGCCGGACCGGAGTAGTTCCGCGCCGCCAGCGCGGCCTGGTCGGGATGCAGAAACGTCATCCACGTTTCGAACGGCCGCTCCACCGCGGCGATCAACTGCTCGTCCGCGACGCTCTCGGCCGAGAGCAGCTCGAACGACCCGGCTTCCTTCTCCGGAGCCGAGACCGTCAGCCACTCGTAGCCACGCAACCGCGCGGCGAGCCCGTCGGCGATCTTGGCGGCTTGCCGCGCGGTCAGATGCACCGTGTCGCGCCGGAAAAGCTGGTCCAGTTTGGCCGCTGGCAACGACCAGAACGGCCCGGCGTTGCGCGGCCCCGGCGAAGAATCCGCGCCGACGATCGCGACCAGCGTCACCGCGCTCCGGGCAATGCGCTGTCCGCCTGGGCCGGGCAGTCCGGCGAACCGTTCTTCCGCGTCCCGCGCCACCTCTCGCATCGTCGCCTCGTCCGGCGCGGGATCGGTGACAACAACTGCGAACACCCCGGCGCGGCCGATCAGGAAGGCGTCGGCGGTCCCCGGGGCTCCGGTGCGCACCGCCAGATGCCAGCCTTCGGCGGTCCGCTCCAGCAACCCGGCCAGCGCGTTGCGCCGCAGGGGATCCCGGAACCGCTCCGCGATCAGTCGCGTGGCCTGCCGCTGGACCTGCCTGCGGGCGTGCGTGCTGAGTCCCACGGAACCCCCGCGTTACGCCGCGACCGCACGCCGCGAAGCCCACCACTCCTTCGCCGGGCCAGCCCCGGCCCACAACGCGAACACCGCCACCACAGCGACCAAAGCCGTCCAGTACGCGACCGGCGGCGCGGACTCCGTCTGCCGTTCCCCGAGCAGCCAAGGCCGCATCCGCGACTGCACCCAGAACGCGCCGTACCCGAGCACGGTCACCAAAACCGCCCCCGTCAGCGCAGGTCGCGGCAGAAGGAAGGCCAGGTCCACCGCGATCCCGACGGCCAGCAGATAGAACGGCACCGTCGACACCGGGAAGCCCAGCGCCAGCAGCAGCGGCCACATCACGCACCGGTACGCGACATACGCGCCGGCCACGGTCAGCCCGGCCCAGCGCCGTCCGACGGTCTTGCGGGCGAGCACGAGGATCAGCGCCGAAACCCCGATGCCCCACAGCGGGTACACCCACTCCGGGATCGGCATCGTGAAGTGCACCACCGCGGCCCGGTCGACCGGGTGGCCGATCTGGTTGGCGGCGAAGGAAAGCAGTGTCGGCTCCGCCTCGGGCGTACCGCGTTCCCAGGCCCGCAGGCCGAGGATGCCGTACTCCTGCTGCCCGTTCGGGAAGAAGGTGTTCTCCAGGAAGAACGCCCACAGCGCGAGCAGCACCCCGGTGCGGAAACGGCCCGGCGGGGACAGCCGCAGCCAGCCGAGCAGGACGCCCGCCTGCATGATGCCGGTGCCGAGGTACAGCATCATGTGCGACGGGCTCCACGCGGTCAGGTCGAGGCCGTTCACGCGGTGGTTGATCACGTCGAGCGGCGCGGCGACCAGGAACACGATCAGCCCGGCCTGCATGAGCCGCAGCGAGCGCCGGTCGCAGCCGAGGCCGGTGTAGCTGTGGATCGCCACCAGCACGACGATGATCACCGTGCCGACGGTGTTGATCAGGTGCGGCGGGGCGAGGTCGTCGCGCAGCCACTTGAAGTGCCACGACATGTCCCACGACGACCCGACGAGCTTGAACGCGAACGCGGTCAGCCACATGCCGTAACAGAACCGCAGCACCCACGCCGGCGTCGGTGCTCCCGGCGCGCCGCGGTGCCAGTGCGTCGCGAAGAAAAGCCTGGTCTTGCCCACGGGTCCGCGCGGGACCGCGGGGCAGGCGACGTCTTCAACCGCCTTCGTCATAGGCGCCATCATTCCCTGCCGCAAGAGGACGCGGCGGGAGAAGGGGCAAAAACCGGGGTTCACCCCTACGGGTGGCGGACTTGCCCTCGCGCCGCCCGGCACGGCAGGGTGTCGGCCCATGATGCCGAAACGAGCCGTCGCCGCCGTGCTGATCGCAGCACTCGTTCTGGCCGGCGGAGGCGTGCTGACCAGCCTGTTCCTCTGAGCCGGGAGCATCGTGGGCACAATGGCGGCATGACGCACAACCTGCTGGGCCCCGAGCCCACGCTGCTGCCCGAGCACACCGACGCGCAGGCCGCGCTCGACTCCGGGACGGACCCGTCCGCCGTGGCCGCCGAACACCCCGACTACAGCGAGGCCTGGGCCACGCTCGCCGAACGCGCGCTCGCCGACGGCGAGACCGTCGCCGCCTACGCCTACGCCCGCACCGGCTACCACCGCGGTCTCGACCAGCTCCGCCGCGCCGGCTGGAAGGGCTTCGGCCCGGTGCCGTGGGCACACCGGCCGAACCAGGGTTTCCTGCGCGCGCTCGCCGCGCTCGGCACCGCGGCGGGCCGGATCGGCGAGTCCGAGGAGTACGAACGCTGCAAGACGTTCCTCGCCGACTCCGACCCGGCCGCGGCCGAGGCGACCGGCCTGAAGTGACGCGGGCCGCCGGTCGCGCCCCGGCGAAAACCCGGGCGTGACCGGGCCGCCTGCCCACCTTCGGGTGACAGCTAGAGGTGTTCGCATTTGGTGACACCTACAAAGGCGGCCATGCGAGGCACGGCCATGCTCACCCCCCGGATCCGCACCCTCGGCACCGCGTTGCGCGAGGCCCGGATCGACGCCCGTTTCGGACTGCGCGAACTCGCCCGGCGAGTCGGCACCAACCCCGCGCTGGTGTCGAATTGGGAGCTGGGACAACGGGTTCCCGCGCTCGAGGACGTCGCGGGCATCCTCGGCGCGCTCGGCGTCGTGGGTGCGGAGAAACAACGGATCCTGCAACTGGCGCGCGGCACCGCCGAACCGGGCTGGGTCGCCCGAGGCAAACAGTCCGACCCGGACCATCTCGGCGGGCTGCTCGCGTGCGAACGCGCCGCGACGTCGGTCGTCGAATGGCAGCCGCTTCTCGTGCCGGGACTGCTGCAGATCCCGGATTACGCGCGGGCGCTGTTCCTCGCCGACGGATTGCCGCTGAAGGACGCGGAACGCCAGGCGGAGATCCGGATGATGCGCCGTCCGCTGGTGGTCGGCCCCGGCGCGATTCCGTGTGAGGTGCTGCTGGGCGAGGCAGCATTGCGCAATCCGGTCGGCGGACCGGCGACGATGGCCCGGCAGCTGCGTTTCCTCGCCGATCTCATGGCGACGTCGGCGAAGCTGTCGGTCCGCGTCGTGCCCGCGGGCTACGGCGGACATCCCGGTCTGGCCGGCCGGTTTTGCGTGTACTACGTGGAGGTCGGCGACCCGATCGTCTACTTCGAGCACCAGCACTCGGGGGCCTTCCTCCTCGACGAGGGGACCGACACCTACTGCGAGGTCGCGGACCGGATCCGCGAAGTCTCCCTGGATTCCCGCGCGTCGGCGGCGTTCGTGCAGCGCACCGCGCAGGAGTTCAGGGAGATCGCGCAGGGGAAAAAGCCGGAGGGGCCTAGGAATATGCTCGGTTAGCCGGTACGTCGACCGCGATCCGCAGTTCGCTTTGCAGCAGGTTCTTCGACACCGAAAACCCGTGCCGCAGGTAAGCCGGGATCGCGCGATCCGAGGAATGCACGGTCACCCGCTCCATCCCGAATTCCGCGGCCAGCCGCAGTGTCGCCTCGATCAGGAGCCCGCCGACGCCGCTGTCACGCGCTTCCGGCACCACGTACACGCATTGCACGTCGCCGCAGACCCGCGAAAAGTCGTGCGGTGTCGGCACTCTGGGGGTTAGCGCGAGGAAGGCCATGCCGAGCACGTGTTCGTCCCGCACCGCGACCAGACAGCGATGCGTTTCGGCGTGCGCGCGAGCCCAAGCGGCGAACTCGCGGACGAAATCGGCCTGAGCACAGTGCAGCGGACCGCCTTGGTCGGCAACCCACCGCCAGCGCAACGCGGCGACGGCGGGGAGTTCGTCGTCGCGGGCTGGGCGGATCTCGGTGAGCGGCACAGGTTTTACTAATCCGACCATAAGTCGGCCGACCCCCCTTCGGTACGTAACCGTTGCTACGAAGCCATTAGGCCGTGACGGTGGCCGGATTAGCAATCATCGGCACAGTGTCTCCGAATTCCGGGGCTGACGAAGGATGGACCCGGCCGGCCGGGGGAGGGTGCCGGCCGGGTCCGAGGTCGTCAGGCGACTGCCGCGAGTTCCCGGGTCGGCGGCGTGACCGAGCCGACGACCCGGTTTCGGCCGCTGTTCTTCGCCGCATACACCGCGGCGTCGGCCGCGGCCATCACTTCCTCGATGCTTGTCCCGTCCAGCGGGAACGCGGCCACCCCGATCGACGCGGTCCGGTTCTCGATCGAGACCGCCTCGCCTTCGTTCGTCTGGGTCGGGATCACCAGCTCGCTGATCCGCTGCCGGATTCGTTCCGCTGTCACGATCGCGTCTTCCTTCGACGTCGACGGCAGCAGCGCCACGAACTCCTCGCCGCCGAACCGGCCGACGAGGTCGTGTGCCCGGGTTTCCTGTTTCACCACGGCGGCAACGGCTTTGAGCACGTCATCGCCCGCGAGATGGCCGAACGTGTCGTTGATCCGCTTGAAGTGGTCGAGGTCGATCATCAGCGCGCCGAAGCTGCCGTTCTCGCGCTCGGCGCGGGAGATCTCGCGCTGCGCGCCGTCCTGCCAGGTGGTGGCGTTGAGCAGCTGCGTTTTCTGGTCCGTGGTCGCGAGTTCCTCGAGCCGCTTGATCAGCATCGACCGCTGCAGCACGTAGAGCGGCAGGATCACCAGCACCGACAGCAGCGGTTCGTGGCTCAGCACCATCACGAGCAGCCCGCCGACGCACAGGGTCGCCAGTTCCAGCAGGTTGTCGTCCATCGTGCCCAGGCACGATTCGGCCGTCGCCTTCGCCGGGTCGCCGAGGTACAGACCAAGGCCGGTCAGCGCGGTGTTGACCAGGAAGTATCCGAGTGCGCCCGCCACCACGGTGGTGACGCTGTGGCCGTCCGCGAGGTGTCCGGCCAGCGCGGCGCCGAAACCGGAAAGGATCATCGTGGTCGCGTTGGCCGCGACGCGGTGCGCCTCACCGGGGCGCGTGCCGTTCCAGCTGCGGAACGCCAGGTAGACGTAGATGATCACGCCCAGCGCGGCCACCAGCTGCGGCGGCACCAGCAGTGCCGCCGGAAGCAGCCACACCGAGGTGACGGTGATGTGCGGGCCCTGGCTCAGCATCCGGCGCTGCCGCTCGATCTGCCGGGTGACCTCAGTCTGCGCGATCGCCAGTCCGACGAGCATGCACAGGATGCCGATCTGGCCGAGACTGACCGGGAACACCAGCGTGCTGACCACGGTGAGCACCACCGTGACGGCCATGCTCGTCAGCGTGACCGCGACCCACTGACGCGGTCGAGTCCAGAGCGACCACCGGGAAACCGCATCGCGCAGCCCCAGACCAGAAAATTCCCCCAATGTGACCATTCTTCCCCCCGGGTCTTGCGCGGATCTCCAGTGACACTCGCCTTACTCACAGTTTCAGACCGTTTGCCGCCTGTCCACAAGGGCCTTAGGTGTGTACATTTTTCCCGAACACGCCGGATGAAGGGTGACCAGCGATGCGCAGCAAGGAACAGTGACCGCGTAGCAGCACCGCAAGGTCGCGCAGGTCAGAGCCTCACGCGCGGGGCATGTCGGGGTACTTAGGCATGTTCGGCGCGTGTGGCTTCCTTCGCTGACCCGTCTTCAGCCTGCCCGGAAACACTCCGCTGCCACGCGATCGCGAGCGGAATCGTGATCAGCAGGCCGGCCAATCCGAAGATCCCGACCGTCGTCTGCGCGCTCACGTGGTCCGCGATGACCCCGCCGATCAGCGGCGTCACGCCCATCGTCGTGGTCAATCCGGTGTTCGACAGCCCCATCGTCTGCGCCCGGCTCTCGTCCGGGACCGCGACCGTCAGCGACGCCGTCGCCTGCAGCAGCGCGATCGTGCCGAAGCCGCCGGAGATCACGAACAGGATCACCGAGACGACCGGGCCCGGCTGCAGGAAGCAGAGCAGCAGCGGGATCGCGGCGAGCGCGGTCATCGGGCCGATCAGCTTCGGCCGGATCCCGGCGGGCACCCAGCGCGTGTAGACGAACGTGAAGATCACGCTGCCCACCGGGTCGGCGGCGAGCAGGAAGCCGATCATCTCGGACCCGCCGCCCGAGGAAGCGACGTACGGCGCGGCAATGCCCTCATACACCGGCATCAGCCCGGCGAGCCACGTGAAGACCATCAAGGAACGCAACGCCGTGGTCGCGAAGGCGACGCGGCCGCCCGCGCTCAGCGAGGAGAAGAACGGCTTGCGTTTTTCGCCGCTGGCCGCCGCGGGGCGGGCCTTCAGTCCGAAGCGGAGGAAGAGCGCGGAGAGCACGAAGGTGCCCGCGTCGAGCACCAGGGCGAGGCGGGCGTCCATCGCGAGCAGCAGCGCGCCGCCGCCGGCGAAACCGAGCAGCTGCGCCGACTGGACCGTCATGCTCCGGATGCCCATGCCGACCACGAATCGGTCGCCTTCGAGCACCTGTGGCAGCAATGCCAGCTGAGACGCCTTGAACGGCGGATTCAGCAGTGAAACACAGCCGACGAGCACGCATAGTGCCCAGAACGGCAATCCGGGAATGGCAACGCACAGAATCAGCGCCGCACGTGTGGCATCGACGGTGACCATGACCGCCCGGCGCGGGAAGCGGTCGGCGAGTCCGGTGAGGAAGATGCCGCCCAGCAGCGACGGGAAGAACGTGAGCGCGTAGGTGAGACCGGTCAGCGTCGCCGAACCGGTGTTGGCGTAGACGAGGACGGACAACGCGACTCGGGCCAGCTGGTCACCGGCGATAGACAGCAGTTCGCCGAACCACATCGCGCGGAACTCGGCGACTCCGAACACCTCGCGGAAAGTGACCCGGTGTGGTGCTGTCGTCATGCGTGTTCTCCCCGCTGCTGTGCGCGGACGGTGCCGCACTTGTGACCAACGGGTGACCCTAGATCCTCCTGGTCACGGGTCGGTCACACGAAGTGAGTTGTCAAGCTCAGTGTCTCGTGACTGTTGGTGATTCTCTAGGTTCTTTCGCCGGTATCCGACAGGTCACGGTCAGTTCGCCACGTGTCCAGACGATAGCGCTCCGCACTCCCCGCCGGGGCCGGTTCGATCTTTGTGGTTTGTGCCACATCCGTTCGAGCGGCCCGTCCGCAGAGTGGAACGGCCGCCGCGCGGCCACCCAGCCGCGTAGCTTCGCCCGAGTGACCGCTCTCCCGACGTTCACGCTCGCCATCGTGGGCGCCGGACCTCGCGGGGTCGGCGTCCTCGAACGGCTGTCCGCGAACGCCGCCGGCCTGCTCGGCGACCGGCGGATCGAAGTCCATCTCATCGACCCGTTCCCGCCCGGCCCCGGCCGCGTGTGGCGGTACGAGCAGTCGCCGCTGCTGCGGATGAACTCGATGCCCGAGGACGTCACCGTGTTCACCGACGACACCGTCCGGATCGACGGTCCGGTGCGGCCGGGTCCGTCGCTGATCGAGTGGGTGCGGCAGGTGCGCGCGGGCAAGCTCGCCTATCCGGTGCCGGACGACGTCCGCGCCGAGTTCGACAGCCTCGCCTCTACGGATTTCCCGACCCGGCGGCTGCAAAGCCGGTACCTGGAGTGGTTCTACCGCGAGGTGGTGGCCGAATTGCCGCCCGGCATCACGGTGGTCGAGCACCTCGCCACGGCCGAGAGCATCGACGACGACGAGACCGTGCGGCTTTCCGACGGCACGACCGTGTCCGCCGACGCCGTGGTGCTGACTGTCGGCCACCTCGACGCGGTCCCCGACTCTCGCGAACGCGAGTTGGAGTCGTTCGCCGAGCAGCACGAGCTGTCCTACTACCCCGCTGGCTACACCGCGGACGTCGACTACTCCGCGGTGCCCGCCGGAGAACCGGTGCTAGTACGCGGTTTTGGCCTCGCGTTCGTCGATCTGATGCTGTTGCTCACGGAGGGGCGGGGCGGCCGGTTCGAGGAACTGCCGTGTGGCGGCTTGCGCTACCACCCGAGCGGCGCCGAGCCGGTGCTGCACGTCGGCTCCCGGCGCGGGGTTCCGTATCACGCGAAGACTGGCTACCGGTTGCGCGGGAAACCGTTGCAGCTGCCCAGATTCTTTGACAAGCGCGCCATTGACGGGCTGACCGGTCCGCTCGACTTCCGCGCGGACGTGTGGCCGCTCATCGCGAAGGAACTCGCCTGGGCGTACTACACCGAGCTGTTCACCGGGCATCCGGATCGCGTGCGCACGGATTTCGCGATCTTCGCGGACAAATTCGCCGACCTGCCGTGGTGTTCGTCCGAAATGGACGATCTGATCGCGACTGCGGTGCCCGCGCTGGAAGACCGGCTCGATCTGGAGCGGCTGGACCGGCCGTTCGCGGGCCGCCGGTTCGATTCCGGCGAGGAATTCGGGAAAGCGGTACGGAAATACATCGAGTCCGATCTGGCACGCCGGGCGGACGTGCACTACAGCGCGGACCTCGGCGCGTTCATGGCCCTGCTGTCCGTGATCGGTCAACTGCCCGCGCTGCTCGCGACCGGGCGGCTGACCGCCGCGTCTCAAGTATCCGATATGGACGGTTGGTTCCACGGATTCTTCTCTTACTACGCGAGCGGCCCACCGCCGCGCCGGCTCGACGAACTGCTCGCTCTAGCGGACGCTGGCGTCGTGTCATTCCTCGGCGCGGACATCTCGATCGCCGCGGACGAGACGGCCGGGACGTTCGTCGCGTCGAGCACCAGTCATCCGGACACCGTCGCCGCGCGTACGTTGATCGAGGCGCGCCTGCCGGACGCGAGCGTTCCGCGAGTGTCCGACCCGCTGCTGCGCAATCTGCGGGATACTGGTGCGCTGGCCGAGGAAACCGTGCCGGACGTCGATGGCGCGACGTTGCCGTCCGGGCGGATCGCCACGACGCTCAACGACTTCCGGCTGGTCACTGTGGACGGATCGGCGCATCCGCGGCGGTTCGCGGTGGGCCCGCACACGAGCGTCCGCTCGGCAGGAGCCTTCACGAGGCCGCGCACGAATGCGATCTCGTTTCGGCAGAACGACGCGCTGGCAAGGGAAATCCTGCGGCTGGCTAACCCTTGACCGCCGGTGCGATCTGCTGCGCCCATTCCCACGGCGCGGCGGTGTCGCCGGGCAGCGAGTTGAAGTACTCCCAGCCGTCGATGCCGCCGAAATCCGAGTACTTCTGAACGAGGCCGCCGACCGTGTTCTTCAGCGTCGGCATGTCGACGTAACCGTTGCAGTTAGCCGGATTCGTGACCGTTCCGGCCACGACCTTGCTCGCCGGAACGACGCCGTGGCCGATGATCTGATCGTAGCCCGAGGTGTCCGCCAGCGAGCCCCAGCCACAGTAGAACTGGGCGTTGAACCAGGAGATCTTGTCGCCGCGTTCGCGGTAGAGCCGGTCGTAGTCGAGGCCGGAAAGACCGCCCCCGCCGCTGAGTTCGGTCGCGACCGGCGCGAGGGTGATCAGGAAGTCCGGGCCGAAGTCGTTGCGCAGCGCGTCGATCACCCGGTTCAGCGCGTCGTTCGACATCTGCTCCTCGACGTCGAGGTCGATGCCGGACAGCGAATGGTCGCGGATCAGGTTGCGCAGCAACGGGTAGTAGGTGTCGAAGTCCTGCTCGAGGCGCTGGAAGCTGCCCTTCGCCGCACCGCCGACGAACGCGAGCGTGTGCACGCCTTTGCTTCGCATCGTGGCGAGATCAGCCCACATCTGCGTGAATTTGGCGTCCGACGGCGGATCGTCGTTGAGCGTCATGGTTCCGCCGTCGTTGAGGTGCACGGCTCCGACGATCACGTCAGTGACGCCGGTGTCGTGATCGGTGAGCCCCAACGGAGAGATGTACGACCCGTTTTGGTGCGTCGTTTGGTAGTAGACAACGACTCTGCGTCCGGTCGCCGCCGTCGCCGGGACTGCCCCGCAGAGCACCAGGAACACCGCCAGCACCGCCGCCGTGATCTTCCGCATGGCTTCGGACCATAGGACGGCAGCGGTGCCCGCGGTAGGGCCGATCGACTCAGCAGCGGCCCAGCATGTCCGTCAGCGCAGATTTCTCCGCCGAATTCACGGTGAGCTTGAACTTGTACTTGACCGTCACCCACATCTTGGCGTAGGTGCACCAGTAACCGGTGGACGGCGGCTTCCACTGGTCCGGCGACTTGTCGCCCTTTTCCTGGTTCACGTTGTCAGTCACCGCGATCAGCTGCGGGTCGGAGAGGTCGTTGGCGTAGGCCTGGCGCTGGTCCTGGGTCCAGGACGAGGCTCCGGTGCGCCACGCGTCGGCGAGCGGCACCACGTGGTCGATGTCCACATCGGACGGAGAGCTCCAGGTCGCCCCGTCGTACGGCGAGGTCCATTTGCCCGACGTCGGATAGCAGTCGGAGCCGACCTGGACGTTCGTGCCGTCGCGCTTGAGCACCATCTCGCGCGTGTTGCAGCTGTTGCCCTGGTCGATCCAGTGCGGGAACTTGTCGCGGCTGTAGCCGTCCTGCGAGCCGTCCGGTTTCACGGTGAGACCGGCGAGCTGGCTCTTCGCGGTGTCCGCCGACGGAATGCCCGGCGGGGTGGCGTCGGCGACGCCGACCGTGACCGAGCCGAGCAGCGCGACGCCGGCCAGGACGGTCAAGGAGTTGCGAACTGTACGTGTGGTCGGCATATTGCTGCCTTCCTGGTCAGATGCGGGACTGATTCACCTTTGACCACGAAAGTGGCGTGCGCAACACCGTCAGGTGACAGGAAGCCGACCTTCTGTAAACGGAAAGTCACCGAGAGTCCAAGTTTGCTTGAACCTCGTCCGCGCTATCGGGTCAGCCGCGAACCGCTCGAAGATCGACTGTGTGCCGGTACCAGGTTCGCCGGGTAATCTCGCGATCCTGCGCGACACCATCGATGACCAGCGAAGACGTCGGCACGCAGCCGAGCTGGAAGGCGCGCCCGCGGAACGTCGCGGACCGTTTGAGGAGCTTGCCGCGGGTGATTCGAGCGGTCACTCCGGAGCCGTCCGGTGCGACCTCGATGCCGGAAACCGAACCGTCGAAAGCCACCTGTTCGTCGCAATACGCCTGGCCCTTGACATCGCGCAGGGTCGCGTGCCCGAGGAGCACGCCGCCGGTGTCGTCGCGGACGAGGGAGATCTCGGCGTCCTCGCCCTTCCAGGCGAGCGCGAACGCCTCGTCCGGGTCCGAAGGCAGCCGCCAGTGCGCGGCGACGCGAGAGGCGGACTCAGTGGCCACGAAACCGACTGACACGCCCGGGAGGACTTCGCGGCGCATGAGACGCACCACCACGGCGGCGAGGTCGGCGTCGGAGCCCAGCACGACGAGCCGGTCGTGTTCCCCCAGCAAGGGGTCGATTTCCGCCTTGCCGGGACGGGGCCCGGCGTGCACCAGCGGGACGTCGCCGAGCCGCGCGGGGAGATCCGCCGCGGCGCCGCAGGCCACCACTATTCCGCGCACTCCGGCGTCCTCCGTTAAAGTCATGCACCGGCATTTACCAGCGCCACCCGTGTCCCCGTCCGGGGTCACTATTCCTATTGCCGAACACCTGGAGTGTCACATGCCGGCCATCGTGCTGATCGGTGCCCAGTGGGGGGACGAGGGCAAGGGCAAGGCCACCGACCTGCTCGGCGACCGCGTCCAGTGGGTCGTCCGCTACCAGGGCGGCAACAACGCGGGCCACACGGTCGTGCTGCCGAACGGCGAGAACTTCGCGCTGCACCTCATCCCGTCGGGGATCCTGACGCCGGGCGTGACGAACGTCATCGGCAACGGCGTGGTCATCGACCCCGGCGTGCTGCTGGACGAACTGGCCGGTCTCGAGGAGCGCGACGTCGACACCAGCAAGCTGCTGATCTCGGCCGACGCGCACTTGATCATGCCCTACCACGTGGCGATCGACAAAGTCACCGAGCGCTACCTCGGCAGCCGCAAGATCGGCACCACCGGCCGCGGCATCGGCCCGTGCTACCAGGACAAGATCGCCCGGGTCGGCGTCCGCGTGCAGGACCTGCTCGACGAGAAGATCTTCCGGCAGAAGGTCGAGGCGGCACTGGAATTCAAGAACCAGGTGCTGGTCAAGGTCTACAACCGCAAGGCGCTCGACGCCGACCAGGTCGCCGACGAGGTGCTCGCCGCCGGCGAGAAGTTCGCGCACCGCATCGCCGACACGCGGCTGCAGCTGAACCAGGCCCTGGAGCGCGGCGAGACGGTGCTGCTGGAGGGCTCGCAGGGCACGCTGCTCGACGTGGACCACGGCACGTACCCGTTCGTCACGTCGTCGAACCCGACGTCCGGCGGCGCGGGCTCGGGCTCGGGCATCGGCCCGGGCCGCATCACGACCGTGCTGGGCATCCTGAAGGCATACACGACCCGCGTCGGCTCCGGCCCGTTCCCGACCGAGCTCGACGACGAGTCCGGCGAGTACCTGCGCAAGCAGGGCGGCGAGTTCGGCGTCACCACCGGCCGCTCCCGGCGCACCGGCTGGTTCGACGCGGTGATCGCCCGGTACGCGGTGCGGGTCAACGGAATCACCGACTACTTCCTGACCAAGCTGGACGTGCTGTCCGGCCTGGAGAAGGTCCCGGTGTGCGTCGGCTACGAGGTGGACGGCTTCCGCACCTCGGACATGCCGATGACGCAGACCGACGTGCACCACGCGGTCCCGATCTACGAAGAGCTGCCGGGCTGGTTCGAGGACATCTCGAACTGCCGCACGTACGACGAGCTGCCTGCCAACGCGCGGGCTTACGTCGAGCGGATCGAGGAACTGTCGGGCGCACGGGTTTCGGCGATCGGCGTCGGCCCCGGCCGGGAGCAGACGATCGTGCGGCACGAGTTCGCCTGAGTTTGTTGCGTCTGTCGTCTGCCGTTCGATGAGAGCGGCATGACGACGGACGACGCTGCCGGTCGGCCAGGCCGGGTGCAGAAACTGCCGGAGCTGCGGTGGTGGTGGGTAGCCGCTGCCGCCGCGGCGACCGCGGTCCTGATCGCCGCGGCTACTTGGCTGCTCGTGAGCCAGGTAGCGACGGCTCCGACGTCGGACACGGCCAGAGCCGAACTGGACGCCATCCGCACGGCACTGAGCCTCGCGGTCGGCACGGGCGGCGCGTTCGCGCTGTGGCTCGCCGCGCGACGGCAGCGGTCGACGGAAATCCAGATCCGAGAGACGATCGCCGCCACCGCCGAGGACCAGCGCCACCGGGAGCGGGTCCAGCTCGCGACGGAGTTCGACCTGACCGAGCGGCGGATCACCGAGCTGTACGCCAAGGCTGTCGAACAGATCGGTTCGGACAAGGTACCGGTTCGGCTGGGCGGGTTGTATGCGCTCGAACGGCTGGCCAACGCGAATCCGACGCTTCGACAGGCCGTCGTCAATGTCATTTGCGCGTATCTCCGGATGCCGTTTCCGAAGCCTTCGTGGGACTACGAAAGCTCGAGAGCGGCCGAGCTGGAAAGCGGCATGTCGGAGGCCGAGCGGCGGGAACGCGAGGAACTTCCGGTACGGCTCGCCGCGCAGGGAGTGCTGGCGGATCACCTCCGGGAGGCGGACGGCTCCCCGGAGAAATGGGGTGCCCTCGACCTGGACCTGAGCCGCGCGGTCTTGATCGATTTCCGGTTTGAGGGGTGCGCTGTCGGCAAAGCCCGGTTCCGCGGCACCCTGTTCTTGGTCGTGGCCAGGTTCGACAACACCGTCTTCCACGGAGAGACCTGGTTCTATCAGTCCGATTTCGACCGGCTGGCGAGCTTCTCCGGGGCGAAGTTTGTCGATCGGGCCGTCTTCACGGGTGCCCGGTTCGGCTGGAATCTCCTGGCGAGAGGCACGCGATTTCTCGGCGGAGCCTGGTTTACTCCCTCGGAGTTTTGCGGAATATGCGATTTCCGCGACGGGGAGTTCGCTCGATTCATCGAGTTCGACGAGCGGCCGAAGCTCGGTGAGCAGGTCGGCGGTACGTGGTCGTGGGACGAATTTCCCAGCACCCGCTTCAACTTCCGGGGTGCCAGGATCGGGCAGCTGGCGGAGGAGCCGACGCTGCCCGACCGGTGGCGTGTTGGCGCTGACGGGACGCTGACCTATCGCGGCGAACTGGATCCGTCGTGATCGGCGTGCTCAGCGAACCGTTGTGGTGACTGGGGTTTGGTTGCGGAACAGGTCGAGCACCGGGCAGTGCTCGTCCACCGCGCGGCGGAGTTGTTCGTAGACCTCGGGCGCGGCCGGACCGTCGAGTTCCACGGTCACCCGCACGTCGCTGAAGCCGGGCCGGGTCGATTCGTCGAAGCCGAAGAAGCCGTGCAGGTCCAGGTCTCCGTCCACCTTCACGCGCACTCCGTCCAGCGGGATGCCGAGGCGGGCGGCCCAGAACTGGTACGTGATCACCTGGCAGGACCCGAGCGCGGCCAGCGCGTACTCGACGGGGTTCGCCGCCTGGTCGGTGCCGCCGAGGGCGGGCGGCTCGTCCACGGTGAACGCGTGGTCGCGCACCCGGACGTCCACCACCGTCGCGGTGTTCGCGGCCAGCGCGTGGTCGACGCTGAACGACACCGCCGCGTTGTGCCGGTCCGTCTGCACGGCTTGCCGGGTGCCGTCGATGACGTCGGTCAGTGACATCGGTCCTCCTGGAGTCGTCGGGCGTCCAGGGTGCGGGTCTGCCGCGGTGCCGGGCAGGGGCTCTCGTCGGCTGAGAATCCGGCTGGCACAAAGCCGTACGGTTGTTTCGGCTGGTGAGAAACCGGTGGTGTGCCTGAATAATTTGAAGGTATGAGCGTCGGACTGACCGTGCCTGCCCGTCCGCAGGCGAACATCACCGTGACCGAAGTGCTGGACCAGGCGCGCGAGGCCGAGGAGGCTGGCGCGGCGTCGATCTGGTTTTCCCAACTGCCCTCGGGTCACGACGCACTGGTGCTGGCCGCGCTGGCCGGACAGGTGACCTCCCGGGCCGAAATCGGCACGTCCGTCGTCCCGATTTACCCGCGGCATCCGCTGGCGCTGGCGGCTGCCGCGCGCACGGCGAGCGAGGCGTCCGGCGGACGGTTCACGTTGGGCATCGGCCTTGGCGCGAAGAACTTCCTCGAACCTGTTTACGGCACGCCGTATCCGCCGCCGGTGCGGCACCTTCGGGAGTACTTGACCGTCTTGCGTGCGTTGTTCGCCGGGGAACAAGTCGACTTCTCCGGTTCGACGGTGGAAGCCCATCTGTCGGAGCCCGCGCCTGCGGCACCGATCTCGGTGATCGTCGCCGCGATGGGTCCGCAGGCGTTGCGCGTCACCGGCGAACTGGCCGACGGCACACTGCCGTACCTGGCCAGCCCGCGTGCGCTCTCGAACCTGATCGTGCCTGGGATCGGCCCGGGCAAGCGAGTGATCGCTGCTGTCCCGGCTGTGGTGACCAGCGACGTCGACGCGGTCCGTGAGATCGCGGCACGGGAACTCGGTTTCTACGGCTCGATCCCGTCGTACCAGCGTGTGCTGAAGGAGGGCGGCGTCGAAAACGCGGCGGAACTGGTGCTGATCGGCGACGAGGAGACGGTCGCCGCCGGGGTGCGGCGCTACTTCGACGCGGGTGCGACCGACGTGTTGCTCACCCAGACCGCCCTGCACACCGACGAGGACCGCCGCCGTACCTGGCGGCTGACGGGCGAGCTCAACTCATCCGGTTCGTAAGGGTTGTCGTTACGGACATTTCCTCCAGATCGAGTTCACGCAGGACTTTTTGCAGGACGTCGTCGTCAAGGCGGCCGGCGCGGTTCTCCTCGATCATCGCCGCGCGCTGGGTGATGAGAAGTTCCCGCCGCGCCTTGGCGAACTGCGCCTGCGGACTGTCGCGCCGCTCCTCGCCGGACAGGGTGATCGCGGCCTGCGCGAACCGGTAGCGAGTGTCCACCACGCGTTCGAGCCGTTGTTCGAGCCGCTTCATCTTCTCCGGTTCCATGTCCAAAGTGGATAGTTGGTCGCGAGCAAGCTCGCGCAACCGTTCGTGCGCGGCTTTCTGCGCGACCTTGCGCGCGGCCAGCTCCTCGGCCTGGTCGCGGGCGTCCTCGTCCGGATCCTGGACTTTGAGCAACCGGATCAGCGGCGGCAGCGTGAGCCCTTGGATCAGCACGGTCCCGACCGCGACGGCGAACGCGAACAGCTGAATCTCCGCGCGGCCAGGCGTATCCGCGGGCACACCGGACGCGGCGGCGATGGTGACGACGCCGCGCATACCGGTCCAGGAGATCACCGCCAGCGACCGCCAGGCAGGCGGGTCGTGCTTGGTGCGTCTGAGAAGTTGCAGGGGCCGGGGCAGATAGCTGGACAGGAAGACCGCCGGAATCCGCACGAACATCGTCGCGAGCAACACGATGATCGCCGACAACGCGAGCGTCCCGTTGTCCCGCGCCGCATGCTGCGCCCCGTCGAGCACGAACGGCAGTTGCAACGCCATCAAAGCGAACACCAGCGCCTCGAGCATGACGTCGATCGATGCCCAGACAGACCGGTCCTGCACCCGCGTCGCGGGCGACGCCCGCAACGACCGGTGCCCCAGGAACAGCCCCGCCGTGACGACCGCCAGCACGCCGGACCCGCTGAACTCCGCCCCGAACGGATGCAAATGTTCGGCGGTGACGTACGCCGCGAACGGCACCACGATCCCGAACGCCGATTCGAGCAGCGGATCGTCCAGCCTCGTGCGGATCAGCTCGACGACCCCGCCCGCGACCAGCCCGACGAGAATGCCGACCACCGTCGCGACGGCGAAGACCGCGAACCCGTGCCCGAGCGATCCGGCCGTCCCGGCCACCGCCGCGAGCGCGACCTTGTACAACGTGAGCGCGGCCGCGTCGTTGACCAGACTCTCGCCGGTGAGCACCGTCATCACCCCGCGCGGCAGCCCCAGCCGCCGCCCGATCGCGACAGCTGTCACGGCATCCGGCGGAGACACGACCGCCCCGAGCACCAGCGCCGACGCCCACGGCAAATCGGGCAGCAGCAGATGCACGACGAACGCGATCACGAACGCGGTGGCCACCACGAGCAGCACGCCGAGCGTGATGATCGGCCGCAAGTTCGCACGAAAGTGGGAGATCGAACTCTCCAGCGACGTCGAGTACAGCAACGGCGGCAGCACGACGGTCAGGATCAGCTCAGGCTCCAGCTCGACCCGCGGAACACCGGGAATCAACGCGATCCCCAGCGCGACCACCACGATGAGCAGCGGCGCGGACAGGTTGAACCGCCGAGCGACCGCGGTCAGCCCCAGCGACCCGGCGAGCACGCCGACCAGCGTCAAGGTCTCCATGCTTCGCATCTTGACTCATGAATCCGGCCGGACGCGGATGGTGTGGGTTCGTGTCGGGACTCCCTTCGGGCGAGGTGGACGGGTCGGTTGCGGGAAGCGGACGGCTCGGTGGTGGGGCGCGCGGGGCGTTGGTGAATGGGGTGGGCATGGGGCTTCAAGGGTCGGGTTTGGCTGGTGGTCGGCGGACGGTGAGGGCGGGCAGCGGCGTGCCCGCTCGGAGGGAACGGCCGTTTGACGTTGACGCGGAGGCGAATCGCCAGGGCGGCGGTCGGGCAGCGGTGTGGCGGTCGGGCAGCGACGGGCGAAATAGCCGGTCGCTGCCGCGCGAGTGGGCGGGCGACACCGCGGGAGGCGGAGCAGACCGGCGCGGCGGCGTAGTGACGACCGGTTCACCTCGCCGCACGTGAGGCTTGGTCGGCCCGCGTTGGTTCGGCAAAGGCCGGTCCTGCTCGCGGACTCCGGTCAGGTGCTCAGCTCCGACGCGGTGTCGGGTGGAACGCCGCTGGGTGGAGCGACGCGGAACGGAGCGATGCTGGGTGGAGTGCTGCGGAACGGAGCGGCGTCGGGTGGAGCGACGCGGAACGGAGCGACACCTGGTGGAGAACGGTCGTCCGTCGCGAGCACCCTCCGGCCTAGCCGAGTTCCTTCAGTTCCTTTTCCACCGCGGCCAACTCGTCCGCCGAACCCTGCACCTTCGGGCCGGTGAACCACTTCCGTGCTGACAAGACCCACCACAGGGCTGCCCCGCCAAGGACGACCAGGAAGGCGATCGGCGTGTAGTTGAACGTGTCGACCGTGACGGGACTTGCTTGGGGCAGCATGAAGAGCACGAAGATCACCACGACCCAGACCGTCGCGACGATGCCGATTGGTTTGCCCCAGCGGCCCAGGTTCCAGGGGCCCTTCTCGAAGCTGTCGCCGCGGCGGACGCGGAGGAAGACCGGGATCACGTACGCGACGTATAGGCCTACTGTCGCGATCGAAGTGACTGCTGCGTAAGCCGTCGCGCTCCACAGATACGGCAGCGCTAGCACCAACGCGCCGCCCGCTGCTAGCCATACTGCGTTGGTTGGGGTTTGGGTTCGTTTGTTGATGTTGTGCCAGATCTTCGAACCCGGGATCGCGCCGTCGCGGGCGAAGGCGTAGATCATCCGGGAGTTCGCGGTCACCGAGGCCATGCCGCAGAACAACTGGGCTCCGATGCAGATCAGGAGGAGGAATTTGCCGGTCACCGCGCCGGTCGCGTCGATGAAGATCTGGGCTGGCGGCACGCCGGTCGCCGAGTTGACGGCTCCGTCGTAGTCCTGGATCGCGAATGTCAGGCCGATCAGCAGGATCCAGCCCGCGACCAGCGACACGAGGATCGAGTTGATGATTCCGCGCGGGCCCGCTTTCGCGGCGTTCTTGGTTTCCTCCGTCATGTGCGCCGAGGCGTCGTAGCCGGTGAGGGTGTACTGCGCCAGCAACAAACCCAGCAAGAACACGTACGGCGCGGATCCCCAGCCCGTCTGGTTTACGAAGCTGCCGAACACGAACGACGCTTCTTGATGCTTCGCCGGCACGAACACGAGCACGCCCACGATCACCAGCACGCCAAGCAAATGCCACCACACGCTGACGCTGTTCAGCACCGCCACCGCACGCACGCCGAAGGTGTTCAGCACCCCGTGCACGACAAGAATGATGGCCAGCAACAGAATCGTGTGGCCCGGCGTCGCGCTGAAGCCCCACTGCAGATCGAGGAACGCGTTGAGGAAGAGCGCGGCTCCGAAGTCGATGCCCGCGGTGACCGCGATCTGCCCGATCAGGTTGAACCAGCCGGTGAACCACGACCACGCCGGGCCGTTGCGGGTCGCCAGTTTCGCGGCCCAGTAGTAAAGCCCGCCCGCGGTCGGGTAGCTCGAGCACACCTCTGCCATGCCCAGTCCGACCAGCACCACGAACAGCCCGACCAGCGGCCAGCCCCAGATCATCGCCGCCGGGCCGCCGGTTTTCATGCCGAAGCCGTACAGCGTGAGGCAGCCGGACAGGATCGAGATGATCGTGAACGACACGGCGAAGTTCGAGAACGCCGACATCGTGCGTTTGAGTTCCTGCGCGTAGCCGAGCGCGTGCAGGCGAGCGCTGTCTTCGTCGGGTTGTCCGGTCTGCTGGTCGGAGACATCCATCGGGCACCCACCTGAAAGGTATGCGGACAGACCATTGAGAGTGCGCAGAAGTTAGCCCCCGGCGTTCGCGGGTGTCAAGGTTTCGCTGGTGGCTGGACGGAAGCTCCTCCGAACGGCGCAGGGCGGTCCGGGGCTGAGTGATCAACATGGGACCAGTATGTCGAACAATTGTTCGAGTGCGCATCACTCGAAACGGTGCTCTGTTCGGCGCCGCCATGATGTCGAGAAGGACGCGGCGGCTCCGTCCCCGGGGCGAGAGACTCACCGTCCGCACCGGAAAGGATCGCCGCCATGGCTGTCGCCGAAGACATTGACCGCGCTACTGACTCCCAGTGGGACTGGGTCGCCGAGCAGACTCGGGCATACCTGGCCTCGAACGGCGCGGAGGGCCACGAATCCGACGGTCTCCGCATGCTCGTGCTCGCCACGACCGGACGCAAGACCGGCGTGCCCCGGCGCACCTGCTTGATCTACGGCACCTCCGGCGACGAATTCGTGGTCGTCGCTTCCAAGGGCGGAGCCGACGAGGACCCGGAGTGGTTCAAGAACATCGGGGCGGAACCGAGCGTCGGTGTGCAGGTCGGCGCGCGCCGGTTGACCGCTCGCGCTCGCGTCGCGTCTCCGGAAGAGCGCGAGGTGCTTTGGCCGCAGATGGCGCGCGTTTTCCCGCTGTACGACGAGTACGCGCAGAAAACCGACCGCGTGATCCCGATCGTTCTGCTCGCTCCGCGAGGCTGACGCGAAACGGCCCGCCGGTGACCTGGCACCGACGGGCCGAAAGAAAAGCTAGATCCGTGAAGGGAAAGTCAGCGACCGGTGAAGTCCCGCACCGATTCCAGCGCGGTGTCCGGCTGGTCGGCGAAGAATCCGTCGACCCCGGCCTTCAGGAACGCCGCTTCCTCCGCGAACACGTTGCCGAACGCGCTCGGGCTGGCCGAGGAGCGCAGGTTCGCCGGAAGGAACGGGTTTTCGTTGCGGAAGGTGTAGGGCTGCACCTCAAGCCCGGCGCGGTGTGCGTCGGCGATCAGCGTGGTCGGCTTGCCGAGGTTGTCCTGCGCGTCCCGCGGGATGATCTGCCCCTTCTCCGGGCCGAGGTACTTCGCGTACTTCGCGATCTCGCGCAGGCCGGCGGGCGTGACCAGGTCGGCGTACGTGCGCTTGTCGCCCTTCGCGACGAAGTCGGCCGGAGCGCCCTTCGCCTCGGTCAGCTGCAGCAGCGGCACCCGCACCTGCTTGTGCAGCGCCTGGAGGTTCGACACCTCGAACGACTGGATGATCACCGGCGCGTTCGGCCGGTTCAGGCCGTTGCGGTCGAGGATCGACACGAGCTTCGGTTCGGTCGGGTTGCCGATCGAGCTGAAGTACGTCGAGTGCTTGACCTCCGGGTAGGTGCCCAGCGTCCGGTGCAGCTCGTGGCCGAGCCGCCGGGTCAGGTCGAGCACCTCCTGGTAGGTGGCGATCCGGTAGCGGCCGTCGTAGAGCTGGTTGTTCGGCCGGTTCTGCGGGATCCGCTCCTTGGCGTAGAGCGTCTTCAGCTCGGCGAGGGTGAAGTCCTCGGTGAACCAGCCGGTCATCTTGGTTCCGTCGATGACCTTGGTGGTCTTGCGCGAGGCGAACTCCGGGTGGGCCGCGACGTCGGTGGTGCCGCCGATTTCCGGCTCGTGCCGGGCGACGAGCTGGCCGTCCTTGGTCGGCACCAGGTCGACGTCGACGTAGTCCACGCCCATCCGGTAAGCGAGTTCGTACGACGCGAGCGTGTGCTCCGGGCGGTAGCCGGGCGCGCCCCGGTGTCCGACGATCACCGGGCCATCGTGCCGGGGACCGTGCGCGGCCGCACCCGCGGCCGTCTCCTCGCTCGCGGCGGCCGGGCCGATCGCGAGACCCGCGACGCCGAGCAGGGCCAGGCCGGACAGGGCGAGCACGCCGAGGCGTTTGCGCTTCATGGGGGGACCTTTCTCTACCGGGCGATCCGCAGCTCGCCACGACTACCGCGTCACCCTCACCGCCGCAAGCGTCGGGCGCGCGGCACCAGCCGGACGGGCGGTTGACAACCGGGTAAACGGTGGATGGCAGGCGAATCCGGACACCGCGCGACCGGGACCGGACCAGTCGCGCACCTGGTCCGGGCCGGGGTCGCGGACGGCGCGCTGCCGCGGCGCGACACGCACCGTTACGCTGTCCGGCGTGCGCGTACTGGTAATCGGCTCCGGCGCCCGGGAGCATGCACTCGTCCTCGCGGTGGCAGGCGACCCCGCGGTCACGGCGCTCGCTTGCGCCCCCGGCAACGCCGGCACGACTGCGGTCGCGGAGCAGCTCGGGGTCGAGCTCGCCGAGCCGGAGGCTGTCGCGGCCCTGGCCAAGGAGTGGAAGGCCGACCTCGTCGTGATCGGGCCGGAGGTGCCGCTTGTCGCGGGCGTCGCCGACGCGGTGCGCGACGCCGGCATCGCCTGCTTCGGACCGTCTGCCGCGGCCGCGCGCATCGAGGGGTCGAAGGCGTTCGCGAAGGACGTCATGGCGGCCGCGAAGGTGCCGACGGCCCGCAGTGAGGTCGTCGTCACTCCCGCGCGCCTCGACGCCGCGCTTCAGCGCTTCGGGCCCACCTGGGTCGTGAAGGACGACGGTCTCGCCGCAGGCAAGGGCGTGGTCGTGACCCAGGACGTCGAGGTCGCGCGCAAACACGCGCTGATGCTGCTCGACGGCGGTCACCCGGTCCTCCTGGAGTCCTTTTTGGATGGCCCTGAGGCCTCGCTCTTCTGTTTCGTCGACGGCCGCACTGTGGTGCCGATGCTGCCCGCGCAGGACTTCAAGCGCGTCGGCGACGGCGACACCGGCCCGAACACCGGCGGCATGGGCGCGTACGCACCGCTGCCGTGGGCGCCTGCCGACCTGGTGGACGACGTCGTCGCGCGGGTCGTGCAGCCGGTGGTGGACGAGCTCGCCGACCGGGGCAGCCCGTTCTCCGGCCTGCTCTACGCCGGTCTCGCGCTCACCTCGGAAGGCCCGCAGGTGATCGAGTTCAACTGCCGCTTCGGCGACCCCGAGACGCAGGTTGTGCTCGCGCTGCTGCGTACGTCGCTGGCCACTGTGCTCAACGCGACGGCTACCGGGAAGCTGGCCGAGCTGCCGCCGCTGGAGTGGTCGGGCGGGGCCGCGGTCACCGTCGTGATCGCTGCGGACGGGTACCCGGGCAAGCCGCGCACTGGTGACGTCATCACCGGCGGAGAGATCGAAGGCGTGCTTCACGCAGGTACGCGGCGTCGCGACGACGGTGCGGTGATCTCGGCTGGCGGACGTGTGCTGTCAGTTGTCGGCACCGGTAAGTCGCTTAAGGCGGCGCGTAAGCACGCGTACGAGACTGTCGAGCGCGTACACCTCGCCGGTTCGCACCATCGCACCGATATCGCACTGCGCGCGGCCAACGGGGAAGTAAGCGCTCCCGCCTGAACAGCTTCTCCACGAAGTTCGCCTCGGGTTCACGCGCCGGTTGGTAGCCTCGAAACGGGTCCGTACGGTCACCGTCCGTATCACGGGAGGGGTTAGCGCATGCCGGGAAGCACACCGCTCACCGACCTGGCTTCGTCGGTTCCGGCAGCGCCGGGCGTGGCGGACATCGTGGTCGAGCCGGCGAAGCTGCTCGAGGTCGCGCGAGTGGTCGATGAGCAGGTCAGCGCGCTTGAGGACAAGCTCCTCACGCGGCTGGGCGAACTGCGCGTCGACACTCCTTCGTCGGACACGGTGAGCGTGAACGCGATGGCTGCGTGGAACACCGTGGTCGCGGAAGGCGATCAGTCGTACGCCGCGCAGGTGCGCGCGTACGTCGCCAATCTGCACAAGCTTGTCGGACAGCTGCGCGAAGCAGCGAAGACGTACGAGGCCAGCGACGCGGACAAGGCCGCGGCTTTCGGGGACCGCGGTGCGCACGGCATCCACTAAACCGATTCTCGCCGTCGTCGCGGTGCTCGGGGTCGCTGGCTGCTCGTCGGGTGAGCAGGGCACCGCGTACCCCGTACAGCCCGCGATGAGTTCCCTGGCGCAGCAGACGAAAGCGGCCGCACTGCCGCAGCGGCCGTCGGACTTGCCGATCGCCGGGACCGATCCGTGCGCCCTGCTCGGCCAAGCGCAGCTCGACCTGCTGAAGGTCACGAGCGTGCCGCGCAAGGCCGCCGAGCCGAAGGACGGGCCCACCTGCGTGTTCGATTCGGACAAGGCCGAACCGTTCCACGCGCTGCACCTGCGGATCGTCAACGCGGACGTGCAGGAGTGGCTCACCGGATCGCGGCGCAAGAACAGCATGACCACCGCGGCCACCAGCGTCGAGGGTTATCCGGCGATCACGAATTACCGCGCGGCAGGCACCCCCGCCGACTGCGAGGTGCTCGTCGGCGTCGCCGCGGGACAGACCATGGCGGCACAGGAGTTCGCGGTCACCGCGGGCGCGTTCAGCCAGCCGCAGTTGTGCGACATCGCCACCCAGGCCGCCGGCCTGGCCGTGCAGGGCCTGAAGAACCGGACCTAGGGAGGGCGCGTGGAGATCTCCGAACTCGCGGGCAGGATCCGCGACCACCGTTTCGACGGGTGGACCGACACCGCCATCGCCGACGAGATCGAGAAGTTCGGCACCGGCGACGGAATCGCCAGCATCGCCACCGCGGTCGAGGCGCTGCGGGAAATCGCGACCGCGCTCGCGGGCACCGACCACACGCTGCGCGACCAGTTGGCGAAGCTCGGCGTCGAATGGCAGAGCCAGGCGGGCGGACAGGCCGGGCAGGTGCTGTCGGACCAGGCGGGCTTCTCTCACGACGCGATGCAGAAGGTCGCGCACACCGCGGAAATGCTTTTCGCGCAAGGGGAAGCGTTCAATCGCACCAAGTACAAGCTGCCCGACCCCGCCGCGGTCCGCAAAGGCGCGGAGAGTCTCACGCTCGTCGATTCGGTGGCGAGCTTCCTCGGATTCGAGACCGATCACGCGGCCGCGGTGCAGGCCGCGGACAACGCGCGCGGCCAAGCGGTCGAGGCGTTGAACGCCTACGCCCAGCAGAGCGGCGAAAACCTGCTGTCCACCGAACCGTTGAGCCAGCCGCAGTCGCTCACCATGGTCCAGCCCGGCAGCGGGCCGAGCCCGGTCGACCGCGCGGCCGCGGCGGTCGAGGTGACGCCGGACGGCCAGGTGCGGCCCGCCGCGGCGTCGGTGAAGTCGCAATACGTTCCCCCGCCGCCTCCGGCCCCTCCAGCCGCTTCGGTGGTGGATCCGCCGACGCCCGCGTACGGCACCCCCTCGCAGGCACCGGCTGCTCGGCCAGCCGCGCCGGTGGTCGCGGCCAGCTACGTGCCGCCGACCTCGCCGCCGCCCGCAGGATGGGAGAAGGGACCGGCACCGCACGCCAATCCGCCTCGGTCGGTCGGTTCGACCAACGGGCCGGGAATCCCCAGCGGGCCAAGCACTTCGGGCGGCCCAGGCGCCTCAGGCGGGACGCGGGTTCCGAGCGGGGCACGGCCCGGGGAATCCGGCACGTTCCTGCCGACTGGTCCGCGCGGGACGAGCAGCGGGTCCGAGGGCACGCCGGTCAACCGGGGAACTGTGTCCGAAAGTCTTGGCGGCGCAAGCGGTTCCAGCCGTCCCGCGGTCGGCGGCCCGGGTGGGGGCAACTACTCCGGCAGCGGGCACGAAAACCAAGCGCTGCAACGAGGTCGTCTGGTCGGCAGCGTCCAACAGCCGCCGCCTGCTCCCGTCGCCGAAACCCCCGGCAACGCTCCGGCCCCGCGTGCGGGAGGCGCGTCTGCCGGAGAAATCGGAGCAGGCGCCGCGGCTTTGGGCGCGGGAGTGGCCGGTGGCGCGCTTTCCGGCGACCGCGAACGGCAAGGCCGCGCACAAGACGGTCAGCCGAAGGGCCTGGTGCGGCCGTTGCCGGTGGACGAGCTTCCCGAGGAAGAAGCCGTCGCACTGCGGAAAGCCGAGCAGATCGCGCCCAAATCGGCCGGTGGCGAAGCCAAGTACCTCTCCGAAGCCGCACCGCAGGAAAGCGACGACGAGCACGTGCGCCGCTTCGGCGTCGACGACAAGGACCTGTTCGCCGACGGCCGGATGGTGACGCGCGACGTCCTCGGCGACGGCACGGGAGACGTGCGCCGGCCGTGAACCTGGTACTGACCGCCCTTGAATTCGATGTGCTGTGGGAATCGCTGGACCTGGGCGGGCGTCCGGCCGCGCTCGCGGTTCCGTCGCCAGGGCGCACGCACACCGAGCGGGCCGAGCTGATCGAGTCCGTTTGGGACTCGCTGGCGCAACGCCGGCTCGCGCGCGGCCGCCGTCCTTCCGGGACAGTGCTCGATCAGCTGCATTTGCTGGCGCGTCCACGGGAAGCGGTGGACGTCTGGGTGTGGGCGGACCGCGAGATCCGCGGCCGCGCGGTGAGCCGGGGCAGCCAAGCCGTGCTCGCGGTGGTCGACCGGGACGAGGTGTGGCTGATCCCCGCTGACGCCAGCGGGCTCGCCGACGCCGTGGTGTCGGTGGCCGGATCGCTCGACCCAGGCATCGGCCAGTCGATCTCGGTACCGCACAGCACGCTCGTCGCCGCCGACACGGCTGCCGCGGGCGACCCGAAAGCGCTGGTCACGGCCTTGGAAGACCGAGGCATGGCGTTGTGGGAAGCGCAGGAACTGGCGGGCATGTTGATGGGACAGGCCGCCCGGGGACAGTTCTGCGCGGAACGGGTGCTGCGGGACGGGACGGTGCGCCGGTCGCCGCACGTGGCGGCGTTTTACGACACCGATTCCGGGCGGTATCTGTTCCAGCTCACCGACGATTCGGACGGGCACACGTGGGCGACGGTGAGTCCGGCGGACAACGCGATGCTGGCGGAGCGGGTGCGGGAGTTGCAGGCCGCGATTTGACGCTTGGCGTGACCGTTTCACCCCTTTTCGATCGCGCTCTAACCCGGTCCGGGGGTTCGCGGCCGGAAGTCGGACGGAACTGCACACGGCACGCGCTCGAAGTCTTAGAGTAAGCAGGGAACCGACCTGGTGAGCGGAGCGTCCGAACTGGTCGGGAAGCGAGTGTCGCGAAGGGGATGACGAACGGTGCCTGTCTACGATCCGGATTCCATGGCCATTGCCGCCAGGAACGTGGAGAAGCTGAAGGACGAGTTCGAGAAGTCCAAGAAGCATGTCACCGGAGTCGACGACGAGCACGAGAGTCCGTTCGGCACGATGGGTGGCTCCAAGGACGTGCACGGTGCGGTCGGCACGTTCAAACAGGGTGTGCACAGCGAGTTCGACGCGGCCGGGAAGCTGATGGAGGCGACCAGCTTCATCCTTAAAAAGGCCGCCGGGCTGATTCAAGAGACCGACCAGGTCCACAAGACCGATCTGACTGTGCACGAAGACCGCTGAGCAGGCACGAGGGGGCAAGAGCATGGCGCTGATCGACTACCCGCCGAACTGGAACGGCATTGTCGAAAAAGCCAAGAAGGTCGACAAGATCAACCCGGACGCGATCAGCCGGGCGGGGCAGCAGTTCAGCGACGCCGCGAAGCGTGCGGGCGACCACGGCCAAGAGTTGACAAATACTACGAAGTCGTTGGCAGGCGGAGTGTGGGAAGGCCCGGCGGCGGACTCCTTCCTTGACTACGTCACGCAGATCACTACGGCGGGTGCCAAGGTGCAGGGGCATCTTGACGAGGTCGGCAAGGACCTCACCCAGCTGTCGAGCGACCTCGGCGGGATCAAGAGCAAGGTCACCGAGGCCTTCAACACCGCCAAGACGAACATCGACAACCGCATCAAGACCGAGTCGGACAAAGCGCAGAAGACGCAGGCGGCCGAGGCGGCGTACGCCAACGATAAGTCGGACAAGAAGGGCCCGCCGCCCAGCCCGACGTCGGCGAAAATCATCTCCGACGCGAACGAGGCGAACCAGAAGGACGCGACCGCGGCCGAGCAGACCATCGACCCGCTGCTGAAGCAGGCCGATGACATGGTCAAGAAGTCGCAGGATCTGATGAAGACCCAGATCGAGGGCGGCTACTCCAAGGTCCCGCTGCCCAACTCCGACGGCACCATCCCGCAGAGCACCGGCGGTCTGCACACCGGACACGGCGGCGGGGGTGGCGGCGGAGGCGGTCACCACGGCGGCGGTGGCGGCGGTGCGTCCGGTGGCGGCGGCGGTCTCGGCCCGAGCGGCGGTCCGCCCTCCTCGCCTCCGCCCGGCAACGTTCAGCAGTGGATCCAGGAAGCGATCAAGGCATTGCAGGCCGCGGGCGTGAACGTGACCGACGCGGACATCAAGAACATCTGGGCGATCATCCAGCACGAGTCCGGCGGCAATCCGAACGCGATCAACAACTGGGATTCGAACGCCGCGGCCGGGCATCCGTCCAAGGGCCTGATGCAGTGCATCGACTCGACGTTCAACGCGCACAAGCTGCCGGGGCACGACAACATCTACAACCCGGTCGACAACATCATCGCCGGCGTGCGGTACTCGCTCGACCGGTACGGCTCGATGTCCAACGTCCCGGGCATCGCGGCGATGGCGCACGGCGGTGCGTACCGCGGTTACTGACGGCACACCCCGCACGCGGTTCCGCCGGTTAGCCTGGCCGCATGGTCGACATCGGTGCTTTCGGCGGGCCCGCGTTGCGGGCAGGCGTGCCTCCTTTTCACGTGATGGACGTGCTGTCCGCGGCACAGGCCCGGCAGCGCAGCCACGGCGACCTGATTTCGCTGGCCGCCGGGCAGCCGTCCGTGCCCGCTCCGGCGGCGGTGCTGCGAGCGGCGCAGGAAGCACTGAGCCGGCACACCCTCGGCTACACCGAGCAGCTCGGCATTCCTGAGCTGCGCGAAGCCGTCGCCGGGCATTACCGGCGCACGTACGACATCGACGTGTCCGCCTCCGACGTGGTCATGACCACCGGTTCGTCCGGTGGGTTTCTGCTGTCGTTCCTCAGCGCGTTCGACCCCGGCGCGCGGGTCGCGATGGCTCGCCCGGGCTACCCGGCGTACCGGAATCTGCTGAACGTCCTCGGCTGCGAGGTCGTCGAGTTCGCGACCACGTCCGAGACGAATTTCCAGCCGACCGTCGAGCAGCTCGACCGGCTCGGGCCGATCGACGGGCTGATCGTCGCGAGTCCCAGCAACCCCACCGGGACCGTGCTGCCGCCGGGCGAGCTGGCGGCGATCTCCGGCTGGTGCGCCTCGCACGGCGTGCAGCTGATCAGCGACGAGATCTACCACGGCATCTCGTACGGCAAGCAGCTCGATTGCGCCTGGCAGTACGGCCGGGAAGCGCTGGTGCTCGGGTCGTTCTCGAAGTATTTCGCGATGACCGGCTGGCGGCTCGGCTGGATGCTGGTGCCGCAGCGGCTGCACCGCGCGGTCGACGTCCTGACCGGCAATTTCACCATCTGCCCGCCCGCTGTTTCGCAGTACGCGGCGGTCGCGGCCTTCACGCCGGAGTCCTACGCCGAAGCGGACGCGCACGTCGAGCACTACCGCCGCAACCGCGACCTGCTCTTCGCCGGGCTCCGCGAGATCGGCCTCGACAAGCTCGCCCCGGCCGACGGCGCGTTCTACGCCTACGCCGACGTCTCCGAGCACACCACCGACAGCCTGAGCTGGTGCCAGCGGCTGCTCGCCGACACCGGCCTCGCGATCACCCCGGGTATCGACTTCGACCCGGTCGACGGCGGCCGTTACGTGCGGTTTTCCTTCGCGGGCGCGACCGAGGACGTGACCGAGGGGCTGCGTCGGCTGGGCGGCTGGCTGGGGTGAAACCGGTCAGGGGAACCCGGAGATCTCTGGCCATCGGCCGCTGACCTGCTGGTGCGTCGAGGCAGCGTGGTTCCGCCCCGCGGGCTTGAGCGGTCCGGTCAGCCGTGCTGCTCGGGCCAGTCCCATTCGAGCCCGTACCGCCCGGCGCGCAGTCCGAGCATGACGGCGTGCGTGTTGGCCGATTCGCCGATGCGCACAGGTCGTTCGGTCGGGGTCGGATCGCTGAACGGACGGCGGACCTCCCGGCAGCGGACCGGGACGGCACCGGGGCCGAACCGGGCCTCGATCAGGAATTCCTGGATGGGCAGCCGGAAACTGGCGGTCCAGCCGTTGTCGGACGGCTGTCCAGGCTCGGGGTACAACTCGATCTCGTATTCGAGGACCACGGTTTCGCCGCGGCGAAGCGCACTGTCGAAGAGCAGTTCGTTGATCATCAGGTGCTTCTCTTCGCTCACCGACTGGCGGCCCAGCCTGCAGTTGTACGTCGGGATGAGCGTTGGCCGCCTGCGGGAGCCCGGGGAGAGCTCCAGCAGGTTGAGGTCCTGGCTGATGCCGTCCTGTTCGGCCAGCAGGACGTGCCGGTAGCTGATCCGGTGCACAGCCCGGTCGGAGTCGAGGTGGCAGCGCAGGTGCAAGCTGATCCGGCGCAGTCCGTTCTGCGGTGCGATGTCGGCGTCGGTCATCAGCGCCGACAGGCCACTGGAGTCCAGCCACTGCTCGTCGGGCGCGGCGGACTCCTCGGCGGCGACTTGCCTGCCCCTCGGCCGGGGCGGCCCCAGCCTGCCGGACAGCCTGCCCATCGGCAGTTCGAGGACGTTCTCGAGTTGGCGCACTGCTTCTATCGACCGGCGCTGTTCGGGCTGGCGGCTGCCGGACTGCCAGTTGCTCAGCGTCGCCAGGCTGACCCGGCTCCCGCGCTCGGTCAGCCTGGCCCGGATGCGTTCCAGGGTGAGGCCGCTGGCATCGATCGCGCCGCGCAGCGTTTCGGCGAAGGACGGCCCGGCCAGGCCGAGGGAGTCAAAATTGTTCTGCTGATCGGGACTGTGCGCCGCGTTCGAATAATCGTGGAGCGTCAACGCGCGTCACCTCCGCTGCGGCTCCCTGTGCCGGTGGCACCTTCCCTCGTTCGGAACCCTATCGAGTGAAAGGGGCTAGACAAAGGTAACGACGAGCGATCGGGAGGAACGTCGTATTTGTTCCGCCCGACCGCTGGTCGCTATTATGCCCGATTAAGGTGAACTATCTGAAATTGTTGATTCTTACTTGGTGAAGGCGGCGGTGCCCTTCGGGGTGCCCAGCCCGGTCGGGCCGTCCCAGCCGGTGCCCGCGTTGCACCACTGCTTGGTGTCGCAGCTGCCGTTGCTGCCCGAGGTGACGTCGGTCAGCTGGTCGGTGTGCGACCACGGGTACTGGGCGGGCCAGTCCTGCGCACCGGGGGTGCCGGCGTCGGCGTAGACGCTCGCGATGATCGGTGACGAAGCACTGGTGCCGCCGACGACCTGCCAACCGCTCTGCTGGAAGGTGTCATACACCGCGACACCGGTGGCCGGGTCGGCGACCGCGGAGACGTCCGCGATGGCCTTCTTGTCGCAGCCGGTCGCGGCGGTCTGGAAAGCGGGCTTCGCCGCATAGCTGGAGCAACCCGAGCCCGCGCCCTTCCATGCCGTCTCGGTGTACGAGCCGCCGCTGCTCTTCAGGGTCGTGCCGCCGACGCCGACGGCGTACGGGGAGGACGCCGGCCAGCTCGCGCCGTAGCCGTTGTCACCGCTGGACGCGGTGATCGCCACGCCGGGGTGCTTGAAGTGCGCGTCGCCCGCGCCGCCCTCGGACTCGTCGCCGCCCCAGCTGTTGGAGACGAACTTCGCGCCGAGCTTGACCGCGGTGTCCACCGCTTTGCCCAGGTCGTCGGTGCTGGCCTGATTGGCCTCGACCACGAGGATCTTGGCGTTCGGCGCGGTCGCCGCGATCATGTCGACGTCCAGCGCGGTCTCGACGGCCCAGTCCGGGTCGGCGGCCGGCAGCGGGCTCTCTTGGCCGTCTTCATTCACGATCTGCACGTCGCCCGCGGGTAATCCGAACTGCTTGCGGTAGGCGGCCAAATCTGCTTTGAGAGAGGGATAATCGCCGGACTCGGTGACGGCGATAGTCTGGCCCGCGCCGCCGTCGGCCTTCAGCTGATAGGCGGCTTGCAGCTCAGCGGGGCCGTAGCCGGAGGGGGCGGCGCCGGGAGCGCGCCGGGCCTGCTTGATGTCGGTGCGCACCTGTGCGAAGCAGGACATGTGGCCTGCCGCGCGCACCTGCGCACAGGCGTTTTTCACCGTCGGACCACCGGTGGCCGCGGGGGCGGCGGAGAACTGCTGCGCGGTGGCAGTTCCACCGGTGGTAAGGGCGAGCGCGACGGCGAAGGCACCGCCTGCGATCAATTTCTTGCGCATTGATTTTGCTCCCGACTCAGTGGTGAATAATTCACCATCAATAATTGGTCCGGGGCGCCGAGTGAACAACGGGCCGATAGTAGGTGCCTTTCAACGGACAGCCGGAAAGCCGTAAAAACTGCGTTCCGTGATATCTCGGCCAGTGCCCGGCCGGTCCGATGACCAAGGGGGCCAGGTCGCTCTGCCGCCGCGCGGGCGGCACTGGTCACGGCGCTGGGTTCGGGCACTCGAGCCGGACCCGCCGGACGAGACGACCAGGAAAGCCGGCTCAGGGGGAACCCGGAGATCCCCCTGAACGTTGGGCTGGCGTAGAGAGTTTCCGTCGCACGGATGGCACGCTGGAGGGCACCGGGCCGACGTGGCGCGGAAACGGCATCGGAGGAGCCATGTTCTGGAAGATCGTCGGAGCGCTCGTCGTGGCCTGGATCGCCTTCATGGTGGTCGGGTCTGTGATCGGCTTCCTGTTCAAGGCCGTGCTGTGGATCGGCATCATCGGCGGGGTGCTGTTCCTGGGCACCGCGGCCTACGGGGCGATCACCGGGAAGAAGCAGTCGAAGCGGATCACCCGCTGACCGGCGCCGAACCATACTGAGGCACCCGACGGCTCCCGCACCGAGAAAGTGCGGGAGCCGTTCGCGGTTCAGGCCAGTGCTGCGCGGGCGGCCTCGGCGCCGTCCCACAGGTGTGCGCGGATGCCGACCGCACGGGCACCGTCGACGTTGACCTGGCGGTCGTCGAAGAACAGGCACTCGTCCGGTTTCGCACCCAGTTTGTCCAGCAGCAGCTGGAAAATCTCGGCGTCCGGCTTCGCGACCTTCACGTCGCCGGAGAACAGCGTGTGCTTGAACAGTTTCGCCCACTCCTGCTCGCGCACCCAGACGCCGAACGCCGATGGCGCGTTCGAGAGCAGCGCGAGCGAGGCTCCGGCGTCGGACAGCGACTGCAGCAGGTCCAGCGACCCCGGCGCGAGCTGTCCCCAGCCCGCGACGTCGAGCGCGGTCAGCTCCGCCGAGAGCGCGTCGTCCACCTTCGCGCCCACCCGGTCGCCGATCGACGTCCAGTACTCCAGGTCAGGACAGCCGCGGTCGTACGGGTCGCGCACGCTCCAGTACACCGGTTCGAACGTCTCGAGCGAGACGCCCATCGCGGCGGCCAGCTTCGGCACCGCGGCGGTGCGGACGCTGAGTACCTCGCCGTAGTCGAACACGATCCAGTTGGTCACCCAAGTCCCCCAGGGTTCAGGCACCGGTTTTGATCCGGCGCAGTGCTTCGTCGATGTCAGCGGACGACAGGTCGCGGTGCGTCACGAACCGGACCTTGCCCGCCATGGGCAGAGCCTGGATGCCGAGCGAGCCGAGCCAGTTCAGCGCGGTCGGCACGTCCGGCACCCCGGCGAGAACGATATTGGTGTCCGGCGTCCGCACGTCCCAGCCGTGTTCGGAGAGGCCGCCGGCCAGCCGTTTCGCGAACTCGTGCGTTTCGGCCAGTTCGTCGACGCGGTCCAGTGCGACCAGGCACGCGGCGGCGAGCACCCCGCCCTGACGCACGCCGCCGCCGAGCATCTGCCGCATCCGGCGGGCCTGCTCGACGAACTCGACGCTGCCCGCGACGACCGAGCCGACCGGCGCGCCGAGGCCCTTGCTGAAGCACGCCGACACCGAGTCCACGCCGACCGTCAGCGCGGCGGGCGGCACCTGCAACGCGACGGCCGCGTGCCAGATCCGCGCGCCGTCGAGGTGCACGGTGAGCCCGGCCTGCTTCGCGACGGACAGCAGTTGCGCGTGCTCGTCGGGCGGAGTGACCGCGCCGCCGGCCGCGTTGTGCGTGTTCTCCAGGCACAGCAGCGTGGTGCGGAGCGTGAAGTACGGGCCGGGGTTGCCGATCGCCGCTTCGAGCGTTTCCGGCAGGCACCGGCCGGGGCCCGCGTCGTGTTCGAGGATGTTCGGCATGCCGCCGGCCAGCCAGGCGGCCGAGCCGAGTTCGTTGACGAGCACGTGTGCGCCGCGGGTGGCGAGGAACCGGTCGCCGCGCTGGAGGTGGACGCTCAGCGCGATGAGATTCGCCATCGTCCCGCTCGGCGTCCACAGCGCCGCGGGCATCCCGAGCGTCTGCGCGGCCCGGCGTTCGAGTTCGGCGATGGTCGGGTCGGTGCCGATGACGTTGTCGTCGACCTCGGCCTCGGCCATGGCCGCGCGCATGATCGCGTCCGGGCGGGTGACGGTGTCGGAACGGAAGTCGATCAGCTGCCCAGTCATGGTCACAGTCCGATCACATCACACAGGTGGGCGCGGCATCAATGCGACGGGGGGTGGAACGTTTCCGGCCGGACGTGCAACCGTGGACGCCCCCGGATCCGTCCCTTCACCGGACATGGCCAGAGCGGAGCTGCAAAGCGCGTGGACCAGCGCGACGAACAGGAGTTCGCGGAGTACTTCGCCGCTAGGAGGGACGCCGTGCGCCGGACTGCCTATTTGATGTGCGGGGATTGGCACAAAGCCGACGACCTCGCGCAGACGGCGTTCGTCGCGTTGCACCGGAGGTGGAAGAAGATCAGAGACCGCGCGGCGACTGACGCGTACGTGCGCAAGACGCTCGTGCGCGCGGTCATCGACGAGTCCCGCCGTCCGTGGCGGCGGGAGCGGCAGACCGAGGTGCTGCCCGAACCTGTCGACGACAGTCCCGGGCTCGCCGAACGCGTCGCGACTCGCGAGGACCTGCTCGCGGCGCTGAAGGAAGTGCCGCCGAAGCAGCGGGCGGTGCTGGTACTGCGGTTCTTCGACGGACTGGACGTCGGGGCCGCGGCGACGGTGCTGGGCTGCAGCGAAGGCAACGTGAAGAGCCAGACGGCGCGCGGGCTGGCGAATCTGCGTCAGGTGCTGGAACGGGAGGTGGAGACCAATGGATGAGCGGGAAGCCGAGACGTTGTTCTCCGCCGTTCCTGGCGAGGTGCCGCCGCCGACGTTCTCGGTGGACGACGTGGTGCGCCGTTCGAAGCGCGAGACGCTGCGCCGGCGCAACCGGATCACTGCCGGCGCGGCGGCCGTGGTCGTGGCCGCCGGGTTCGGCACCTGGGGAATTGTGGGGATTTCGAGCGAGAAGTCCGATTCCAGCGCGAATTCCGTGGCCGCGCCGGTGCAACCCGGCGGGTCGGCGGCGCGTCCTTTCAGCAATGGGGATGACTTCCCGGGTCAGCCGTCTCGGCAGGGAGCCGGCGAAACCGGGAGGACCGGCCCTCGGGTCGAAGGCACCTCCGGGTGCGGACGGGTGGACTGGGAGCTCGCCACTGCCCTCGCTGGCGAGCTCCCAGGCCACTTGAATGCCGCGCAGGCTTCCCCAGGCAGCGTTTGTACGACGTCGTCGCGCGGTGCCGGGTTCCCGCTTCCGGACGGGATGATCGGCGCGGCGGTGTTCGCTCGCGGTGCCGCGGTGAACGTGCCCACGCAACCAGCCGGAGCCGTCACCGTGCGTCAGCAAACCGGCAGTGGCGGGACTCTCGTGCTGGTCAGCGTGCCAGGGACTTCCGGTCACCCAGCACCGTACGCAACCGACCTCGCGCGCTTCGCCGCTTCGCTGGCCACCCGGTTCTGATCGGCGGCTATCGGGGCGGCTGGCAGAATGACCGGACATGACGGCAGCAGCCACCACCCCCAAGGGCGAGCGACGACGGGCGGCGCTCGTCGAAGCCGCCGCTGAGCTGCTGGCCGAGGGCGGTTTCGACGCGGTCCGGCATCGCGCGGTCGCCGAGCGGGCTGGTCTGCCGCTGGCGTCCACGACGTATTACTTCGACTCGCTGGAAGAGCTCGTCACCGCCGCGGTGGAGCACCACGGGCAGACCGAGCTGGAGAACGGGCGACGGCAGCTCGACGACCTGACGACCCGGAACCGGGGCGTGCAGGCGACCGTGGAACTCGTGCTGGACATGCTGCTCGGCCCGCAGAGCGGCGATCCGGAAGCCGACGCCGAGGCGGTCCTGCTGCGCTACGAACGCCTGGTCGCGACCGGACGACGGCCGTACCTGCGCCCGTTGATGCGGACGCTGTCCCAGCAGCTCAACGAACTGCTGACGGAGATCTTCGCCCGTTCCGGGACGCCGGTGGCCAAGGACGAGCTGGACCGGCTGGTCGCTCTGGTCGACGGGGCCGTGGTCAACGCGCTCATCGCGGTCGACCCGGCTCCGCGCGCCGCGGCCGGGCGGATGCTGCGGACCGCGCTCGCCGAGTCCGTCCACTGAGGACAGTTACTCCGGATACGCCGCCGTGGCGCGGATTTCGATCAGCAAGCCCGGGCTGGCGAGCCCGCTGACGCCGATCATCGACCACGCCGGGTAAGGCAGGGCGGTCACGAGGCGCTTCTTGGCTTCCAGGAAACCGGGCAGGTGCTGGTGGATGTCGACGTGGTAGCTCGTGATGTCGACCAGCGCGGAGAGGCCGAGTCCTTCCAGGCAAAGGATTTCCTCGATCCGGCGGAGCGCGATCTCGGTCTGCTCCTCGATCGTTTCCGCGATCGCACCGTCCGGGCGGCGGCCGATCGTGCCCGCGATGAACAGGAGATTCCCCGCGCGAACGGCGGCTGAGTAGCCGAAGCGGGAGAAGGCGGACGCCCCGGACGGGCCGAAAACCTCGGAGTCCTCGGGGATTGTGACGGAGTGCATGTGGATCCCTTTCTCAGATGCCCCAGCGGGACGCACGGCTGGCGCGTTCCAGCCGGGTTTCGCCGTCGGCCTCACGCTCCCGCAGGAAATCTGCGGGAACAGACGGGACCGGCGCGTTCTTCGGGTTTTTCGCGGCCTGCGCGACGATCGCGTCGGTGAGCGAGCGGACCATCTCGAGCCGGGGGTAAGCGGCGTGGATCGCCGCACCCTGCTCGTCGGTGACGGCTTCGAGGTATTCGGCGCCGACCGGGCCGCCGAAGTCGACGGAGACCCCGGCGCGCACGAGCACGCACAGCGGGCCGCGGCGTTCCGCGATGCCCGCGGAGGTGTGCAGGGCGATGGCTTGCCAGACCTCGTCGGCGTCCGCGGCGGAAATCCCTTGCTTCGCGAGGAACCCGGCAGCCCGGTCGGCGCCTTCGACCTCGAATCGCTCCACGTGCGGGCCGTCCGGCGCGACGCCGATGTCGTGCATCACGCACGCGGCGAACAATAGATCGTCGTCGAAATCGGACTCGGCCAGCCGATCGGCGACCAGCCGCGCGAACAGGTAGCTACGGACGCTGTGGTTGAACACCGACTGCGATTCCAGCGGGCGGACGACGTCGAGAACGGCGTCCGCCAGCGGAGTCGCGGGCAGGGCGATCACCGGGTCCGGAAGGAGTTCGGTCATGCCTTCAAGGGTGGCTCGCAAGGCCCTGACCTGGTGAGTGGCAAGTTTGCCGGACTTCGATAGAATCTTGCCATGACGGTGCATCGGGTCGCGGTGCTGGCGCTCGACGGGGTCCTCCCGCTGGACCTCGCGATACCGGCGCAGGTGTTTCAGGCCCGGCCGCAAACCCGCTACGAGATGTCGCTGTGCGCGCTCGGTCCGACGGTTCCCACCAGCGCCGGGTTCGAGCTGGCCGCCGAAGGCGGGGTCGAGGAGCTGCGCGCGGCGGACACGGTGATCGTGCCGGGGTACGACCCGATCCGCGAGACGCCGGAAGCGGCGATCGAGCTCCTGGCCGAAGCCCGTGACCGGGGCCGGCGGGTGGTGTCCATCTGCACGGGTGCGTTCGCGCTGGCCGCGGCAGGAATTCTCGACGGTCTGCACGCCACGACGCATTGGGAATATATCGACGAATTCGAGCGGGAATATCCTTCGGTACAGGTCGACCGGGATGTGCTCTACGTCGACGAGGGCGACGTGCTCACCTCAGCAGGCGTGTGCTGCGGCATCGACCTGTGCCTGCACATCGTGCGCCGCGACCTGGGCGCCGCGGTCGCTAATCGGATCGCGCGCGGTCTGGTCGCTGCTCCGCATCGAGAAGGCGGGCAGGCCCAGTACGTGCCCGCGCCGCTCGCGGATGCGGGCGACGCTTCGCTGTCGGCTACGCGCGAATGGGCGTTGCAGCGACTGGACGAATCGCTCAGCATCCGCCTGCTCGCCCGGCACGCGGGGATGTCGCAGCGGACTTTCCTGCGCCGGTTCGCCGAGGAAACCGGGACGACGCCGTTGCAGTGGCTGCTCAACGCGCGTCTCGGCAAAGCACGCGAACTGCTGGAGACCACGGACTGTTCGGTGGACCGGGTCGCGCGAGACTGCGGATTGGGCACCCCGGCCAACCTGCGGCTGCACTTCCGGCGGACCCTCGGAACCACGCCGACTGCCTACCGCCGCGCGTTCACTTCCTGACCCGTCCGCTTCGCGTCGGCGGCGGATTTCACCAGCAGTTCCAGCATCGCGTTCTCCGCGCCGTCCGGGTCGTGTTCGGCGATGGCCTCCAGCACCCGGCGGTGACTCGGCACTGGATCGTCCGTGGGACCGGCGCTGTGGACGAGTTTGTCCCGCTCCGCCAAGCCGATCGCGATGACGCGTTCGATCTGGAGCAGGAAGTTGTTGTGCGCGGCGGTCAACAGTCCGCGGTGAAACGCGAGATCCGCTTCGACGCTCGCTTCCAGGTCCGGCGCGGCGACCATCGCGTCAAGCGCGGATTCGAGTGCGGCGAGGTCTTCGGCGGTCGCGCGTTCCGCAGCCATCCGTGCCGCCGCGGGTTCGACGACGGCGCGGACTTCGGCCAATTCGTCCAGCAGGCCGGCGTTTCCACGGGCGGTGGTTTGCCAGCGCATGACGTCGGCGTCGAGAAGCTGCCAGCTCTCGCGCGGCCGCACGTAAGTACCGTGCTTCTGCCGCGCCCCGATCATTCCCTTTGCTGCCAACACCTTCAGTGCTTCCCGCAGGGCGGTGAGGCTGATGTCCAGCTCCTCGCGCAACGCGGGAAGGTCCAGCACCATGTCCTCGTGCCATTCGCCGGACAGAATACGCGCGGCGAGCGTTTCCACGGTCTGTTCGTGCAGGCCGCGCGGGCGATGGTCGGTCACCGAAGCGGGAGCACGCACGTCGGGGAGCCGGTCGGGTAGTTGCGGACCTCCGCGTTCCCCAGGTCCTTCAACGGGAAAACGGAAATGACGTCGTCCCGGAAAGCGGCGGTGTAGCAGGTTCCGTCCGCGACCGCGAAATTCCACGGGTACGAGCCGCACGGCTGATCGGCCGTCGCGCGCAGCGGGGTTCCGGCGAACGACGTGATGCATTCCGGGCCGCGATTCGACAGGTAGATCCCGGATTCGAGGACTTCCAGGTGCGCCACCAGGGATTCGCCGCCTGCCGCTGTCGCCGGAGCCGCCGCGACGAACTCGAACGCTCCCGGCGAAGTCTCCCGCAGGGTAATCAGCTCACCGGACAATTCCCCGGCGACGTAAGCGATTCCGTCCGCGCCGCGCACGAGCTGCCGCGGTCCGGTTCCCGGCGGCAGCGACGAAACGGCCAGCGGAGTCAGCTTTCCTTTCGGCGACAGGGTGTAGCTGCGGATTTCGTCGGTGCCGAGGTCGACGGCGCTCACCACCGAACTGTCCGCCGACGACACCGCCATGTGGACGTGCGGACCGTCCTGCCGGTCGGCGCGCGGCCCGCTTCCGGTGTGCTGCACCAGGTCCGTGCGGCCGTCGATCCGGCCGTCCTCGCGCAAGGCGAACACGGCGAGGCTGCCGCCCCCGTAATTGGCGCACAACAGAAACCGGCCGTCCGGTGTCACCGCGAGGTGGCACGGGCTTGCCCCGCCGGATTCGACCACGTCGAGCGCGACCAGGCCGTCGGCGACCGAAACGGAGGTGATCTCGCCGTAGCTCGTCTCGTTGGTCGCGTACACCATCGGCAGCGCGGGATGCTGGGTCAGCCAGGTCGGCGACACCATCGGCAGCGTCGAATCCGCGATCAGTTCGCCGCCGGAGCGCCGGAAAACCGCGATTCCTGTGCCGTTCCCGCCGGTTTCGGCGGTACGGCAGCCGACGAGTACGACGTCGCTCACGAGCTCTCCCTCACCAATGCGGCCACTCGGGCCCGGATGTCCTCAGCGGATCCTCGGGTCAGCGCCGACCCGATCCCGCAGGCGACGGCGCCCGCGTCGAGCCAGCGTGGCACGTCCTCGGGAGCGATTCCACCCGTCGGCACGAGCGGGGCTTGCGGAAGCGCGGCGCGCACGTCCTTGATCCACTGCGGGCCGAGCGCGGACGCAGGGAAAACCTTTACGGCGTCAGCACCTTCCTCCATCGCGCGCACGATTTCGGTGACCGAACCGGTGCCGGGCAGCGCCGCGACGCCGTACCGATGAGCGGTACGCAAGACCTCGGTGTGCAGCGACGGGGACACGAGAAACTGGGCCCCTGCCCGGATCGCGGCCGTCGCGGACGACTCGTCGAGCACCGTGCCCGCCCCGATCGTCGCGTCCGGATACGCGGCGGCGAGTTCCTCGATCGCGACGAGCGCGCCCGCGTTGGTGAGCGGGACTTCGACCGACTTCAACCCGGCGTCGAGCACTGCCCGCGCGGCGGCGACGGCCGAGGCGGCGTCCGCCGTCCGCACGATTCCGACGACGCCCTGGCGCACCGCTTCGCGCGTGATCTCCCACCGGTATCCCATGGCGGCCAGCCTAGCAGGCAAATTATAAATTACTAATTATTCTTGCCGACCTTGGAGCGGTGCGGCATGCTGGCGAACCATGCGCACTGCCGTGGTGACTGGTGCGGCGTCCGGGATCGGAGCCGCGACCGCCCTTCAGCTCGAAGCCGACGGCTACCGGGTGATCGGCGTCGACCTCGCCCCGGTGCCGGGCGGCGTACGGGGCGATGTGACGGATGACGAGACCTGGCAACGAGTTCTCGACCTGGCGGGCGAGGTCGACGCGGTGGTCAGCAACGCGTACCTGCCGACTTTGGGCCCACTGCACGAAACCGATCGCGCGCAATGGCAACGACAGCTCGACGTGAACCTCACCGCGTCGTACCTGGCCGTCCGGACGTGCCTGCCTTCGCTGCGGTCTCGGCGCGGCTCAGTGGTGCTGGTTTCCTCGGTGCACGCGCGTTTCGGGCTGCCCGGACATCCGGCATACGCGGCCAGCAAAGGCGCGTTGGTATCTCTGGCGCGGCAATTGGCCGTCGAGTACGCGCCCGAGGTGCGGGTGAATTCGGTGCTTCCCGGTCCGGTCGAGACCGAGGCATGGGGCCGGATCAGCGTGGAGGATCGCGAACGCAGCACTCGCGCGACACCCGCCGGACGGCTCGGCGACCCGGCGGAGGTCGCCGCGGTGATCGCGTTCCTGCTCTCGCCCGCGGCGTCGTTCGTCACCGGAGCCGAGCTGACCGTCGACGGCGGCTGGTCGGCCGCGAAAGATTCCGCTTAGGAGACAAGGTGCAGATCACCGGGATCGAAACGTTTCTCGTCGCGCCGCGCTGGTTGTTCCTCAAAATCAGCACCGACGAGGGCATCACCGGCTGGGGCGAACCGGTCGTGGAAGGGCGCGCCGGAACCGTTCGCGCGGCTGTGCACGAGCTGGCCGAGCTGCTGGTCGGGAAGGATCCGCTGCGTATCGAGGACCACTGGCAGGTGCTTCGCCGCGGCGGCTTCTACCGCGGCGGTCCGGTGCTTTCCAGCGCGCTCGCCGGGTTCGACCAGGCGTTGTGGGACATCGCGGGCAAAGCCAGGAACGCGCCGGTGCACGAGCTGCTCGGCGGTCCGGTGCGCGACCGCGTGCGGGTGTATTCGTGGGTCGGCGGCGACCGTCCGTCGGGGATCTTCGACGCGGTGTCCGCGCAGGTCGAGCGGGGTTTCACCGCCGTGAAAATGAACGTCGCCGGTCCGCTCGGGCCGATCGCCACTCCGGCCGAAGCGAGTGCGGCGCTGGCCCGCGCCCGGGAGGCGAGGGAAGCGCTCGGACCCGACCGGGACCTGGCGATCGACTTCCACGGCCGCGTCTCGCCCGCGATGGCGCGCCGGCTGGTGAAGATGCTCGAAGAGGTACAGCCGATGTTCGTCGAGGAGCCGGTGCTGCCGGAACTGCCCGCTGACGTGGTCAAATCGGTGGTCGAGGCCTCGACGGTGCCGATCGCGCTCGGGGAACGGCTGTTCTCGCGCTGGGAGTTCAAACCCGTGCTCGACGCGGGTGTGGCCGTGGTGCAGCCGGATCCGTCGCACGCGGGCGGCATCTCGGAGCTGCGCCGGATCGCCGCGCTGGCCGAGGTGTACGGCGCGAATCTCGCCCCGCACTGCCCGCTCGGCCCGATCTCGCTGGCCGCCGCGCTGCAGGTGGCGTTCGCGACGCCGAACTTCCTCATCCAGGAGCAAAGCCTCGGCATGCACTACCACGACGGCCGCGAACCGGTCGCCTATCTCGCCGACGACGCGTTGTTCCGGTTCGCCGACGGCTACGCCGCGCGTCCGACCGCGCCCGGCCTCGGCATCGAGGTGGACGAGGCGGCGGTCCGCCGCGCCGACGAGACCGGGCACGCCTGGCGGTCGCCGGTGTGGCGGCTGCCCGACGGCAGCTTCACGGAGTGGTGACCGCAGCGCTGACCTGCGCAGGTATCGTGGCCGCGTGACGGACAAGCCCCGCATTCCGAACGTGCTCGCCGCCCGCTACGCCTCGCCTGAGCTGGTGGCGCTCTGGTCGCCCGAACGCAAGGTCGTGCTCGAGCGGCGGCTGTGGCTCGCCGTGCTGCGGGCTCAGGCCGAACTGGGCGTCGAGGTGCCCGACGGCGTCCTCGACGACTACGAGCGCGTGGTCGAGCAGGTCGACCTCGACTCGATCGCCGCGCGCGAACGCGTCACCCGGCACGACGTGAAGGCCCGGATCGAGGAGTTCAACGCCCTCGCCGGGCACGAGCACGTGCACAAGGGCATGACCTCGCGCGACCTCACCGAGAACGTCGAGCAGTTGCAGCAGCTGCGCTCGCTGGAGCTGGTCCGTGGCCGCGTCGCCGCGGTGCTGTCGAGGCTGGCCGCGCTCGCCGTCGAGCACTCCGACCTGGTGATGGCCGGCCGCTCGCACAACGTCGCCGCGCAGGCGACCACGCTCGGCAAGCGCTTCGCGACCGCCGCCGACGAGCTGCTCGTCGCGTTCTCGCGGCTGGACAACCTGATCGAGCGCTACCCGCTGCGCGGCATCAAGGGCCCGGTCGGCACCGCGCAGGACATGCTCGACCTGCTCGGCGACGAGTCCACTTTGGACCAGCTGGAATCCCGGATCGCCGAGCACCTCGGCTTCGGCAACCGGTTCGTCAGCGTCGGGCAGGTGTACCCGCGTTCGCTCGACTTCGACGTGCTGTCCACTGTGGTCCAGCTCGCCGCCGCGCCGTCCAGCCTCGCCAAGACGATCCGGCTGATGGCCGGGCACGAGCTGGTCACCGAGGGCTTCAAACCGGGCCAGGTCGGCTCGTCGGCCATGCCGCACAAGATGAACACCCGCTCGTGCGAGCGCGTGAACGGTCTCGCGGTGGTGTTGCGCGGTTACCTGTCGATGATCGGCGAACTGGCCGGCGACCAGTGGAACGAGGGCGACGTCTCGGATTCCGTGGTGCGCCGCGTCGCGCTGCCGGACGCGTTCTTCGCGCTCGACGGCCTGCTCGAAACCTTCCTCACCGTGCTCGGCGAATTCGGCGCGTTCCCGGCCGTCGTGGAGCGTGAGCTTGATCGCTATCTCCCGTTCCTCGCGACCACGAAGGTGCTCATGGCGTCGGTGCGCCGGGGCGTCGGGCGTGAGACGGCTCACGAGGCCATCAAGGAGAACGCCGTCGGGGTCGCCCTCGCGATGCGTGAACGCGGCGCGGAGAACGACCTCCTCGACCGGCTCGCGGCCGACGAACGCCTCCCGCTCGACCGCGCTGACCTGGACGAACTCCTCGCCGACCGGATCTCGTTCACCGGCGTCGCCCCGCGCCAGGTCGAAGAGGTCGCAGCGCGCGTCGAGGACGTGCTCAAGCGATTCCCGGAGGCCGCGGCGTACGCGCCGCAGCCGATTCTGTGAGTGCGCGCACGTCGTCCACGTGCTGAGACGGCATTACTCGATCGGGCGAAGCTTTTAGTCTTCGTGCCGAACCCGGAAGCGCCAGGCCGCCACCCCGCGGCCTGGCGCTTCTTGTCTGCGCACGCCGGATATTCAGGAAGAAGTCATGAGAAAGATCCTCAGCACGCTCGCCGTCGTAGTCGCCGCCACCGCGGGCCTTACGGCGTGCGGATCCTCGGACGCTTCCGGGGAGACCCTGCGCGTCGGCACCCTCACCGACGCCCCGCCCAGCATCTACCTCGAAAACGGCCAGTTCACCGGGTACGACAACGAACTGCTGCGGGACATCGCCAAGCGCGAGGGCTTCAAGGTCGACTTCGTCGGCACCGAGTTCTCCAGCCTGCTCGCGAAGGTGGCCGGCGGTCAGCTCGACATCGGCAGCTCAACGATCTCCGCGACCGCCGCGCGCAAGAAGACCGTGGCGTTCAGCAACGGCTACGACACCAGCTACACGACCGTCGTCAGCAAGAAGGGCGCCGCGCTGCCCGCCGCTAACTCCTTCGCGGGCAAGCGGGTCGGCGTCGTGCAGGGTTCGGTGCAGGACGAGTTCGCCGGCAAGCTCGCCGGTGCGCAGGTTGTCCGGTTCCCGGACTACAACGCCGGTTTCGCGCAGCTGAAGACCGGCGGTCTCGACGGCTGGGTCGTGCCCAAGGACATCGGCCAGAAGTACATCGACCAGAACCCGACGATTCCGCTCGAATTCGGCTACACCGTCGCGGACAAGGACACCCCGTCGGCTTTCGCGGTCGCCAAGTCGAACCCCGAGCTGCTGAAGAAGATCAACGACGGACTGGCCAAGGCGATCGCCGACGGCACCGCGGCCCGGCTGCACGCGCAGTTCTTCAAGGAGGCGCCGGTCGCGAAGGAGCTGGAGAAGGGCGGCCCCGGCCTCCCGGTGGCGAACTCCTGATGCCCAGGCACACTGGTGGCATGAAGAAACTGATCGTCACCGCCTTCGCGGCGGCACTGGTCGCCGGTCTCACCGCGTGCGGTGGCGACGCGGGCGAGACCCTGCGAGTCGGGACGCTGAGCGATTCCCGGCCCAACGCGTACCAGGAAAACGGCGAATTCACCGGCTTCGACAACGCGTTGCTGAAGGATATCGCCGCGAAAGAGGGCCTGAAGCTGGAATTCGTGGCGACCGATTTCTCGGCACTGCTCGGCAGCGTCGCGAACGGCCGGTTCGACATCGGCAGCTCGGCGATCGCGCAGACCGACGAGCGCAAGAAGACGGTGGCGTTCAGCGATCCGTACAACTACCAGTCGCTCGGCATCGAAGCGAAGGCGAGCGCGGGCATCAGTGACGAGAACTCGTTGACCGGCAAGCGGATCGGCGTGGTGCAGGGCACGGTGTCAGACACCTGGCTCGCCGCGAACGCGCCGAAAGCGCAGGTGGTCCGGTTCCCGAACGACGCGGCGGCGCTGAGCGCGCTGAAGTCCTCGGCGATCGACGGCGCGGTGTTCGACCAGGTGTCCGCGGAGGACTACGCGACCAAGAACCCCGAGCTGAAGGTCACGAAGGCGATCACGACCAGCATCCCGCACGGATACGCGGTGCGGAAGGGCAACACCGAACTGCTGGGCAAGCTGAACGACGGCATCAAGAAGGCCGTCGCGGACGGCACCTGGGCGAAGGTGCACCAGCAGTTCGAGCCGAGCATTCCGGTTCCCGCGGATTTCAAGACGAAGTAGCCTGATGGATCAGTTTTTCGACACTTTCCTGAACTGGCAGTACATCTGGGAGGTTTTCCCGGACCTGCTCAAGACCGGCCTGCTGAACACCCTGATCCTTTCGGTGGCGGCGGCTGTCATCGGGACCCTGCTCGGCATGGTGCTCGCGGTGATGGGCCTGTCCGCGAAACGCTGGCTGCGCTGGCCGGCGCGGGTGTACACGGACATTTTCCGTGGGCTGCCCGCGATCCTGACCATCCTGGTGATCGGTCAGGGCGTCGGCCTGCTCGCCCGCAATGTGGTGGGCAACAACCCGTACCCGCTGGGCATCGCCGCGCTGAGCCTGATCGCCGCCGCGTACATCGGCGAGATCTTCCGGGCGGGCATCCAGAGCGTCGACAAAGGACAGCTGGAGGCGAGCCGCGCGCTCGGCATGAGCTACTCCAAGGCGATGCTGCTGGTGGTGATCCCGCAGGGCGTTCGGCGGGTGCTGCCCGCGCTGGTGAACCAGTTCATCGCGCTGGTGAAGGACTCGACCCTGGTGTACTTCCTCGGTTTCCTTACCTCGCAACGAGAACTGTTCAGGATTGGCCAGGACCTCGCGGCCAACACGGGCAACTTGTCGCCGCTGGTGGCCGCCGGTGCCGTCTACCTGGTGATCACGGTTCCGCTGACGCACCTGGTGAACTACATCGACAAGCGGCTGCAAACCGGCCGCAAGGTGACAGCGGAGAACAACGAAATGCTCGCGGGCGGAGCGGCGATATGAGCACGGCGATTCGTTCTTCTTCGGTGGAACTGAAGGACATCCACGTTCGTTTCGGGACGCTGGAGGTGCTGCGCGGGGTGAACCTGAAGGTGCCCAGCGGCAGCACCACGTGCGTGATCGGCCCGTCCGGTTCCGGCAAGTCCACTTTGCTGCGCTGTGTGAACCGCTTGCAGGAGCCCGACAGCGGTGATTTGCTGCTGGACGGGGAGAGCGTTATCGCCTCGGATCCGGACGCGCTGCGCCAGCGGGTCGGGATGGTTTTCCAGCACTTCAACCTTTTCGGGCATCGTTCGGTGCTGGACAACATCGTGCTGCCGCTGCGCAGCGTGCGCGGTCTGTCCAAAGAGGACGCGGCCGAGGTCGCCCGGACGCGCCTGGCGGAAGTCGGGCTCGCGGACAAGGCCCCGTACCGCCCGGCTGCGCTGTCCGGCGGCCAGCAGCAGCGGGTGGCGATCGCTCGTGCGCTGGCGATGGAACCGGAAGTGATGCTCTTCGACGAGGCCACGAGTGCGCTGGACCCGGAGTTGGTCAAGGGCGTCCTGGACCTGATGGCTGGGTTGGCTTCGCGGGGTCTCACGTTGATCGTGGTGACGCACGAGATGGGGTTTGCCCGGAGCGTGGCCGACGAGGTCGCGTTCATGGACGCTGGCCGGATCGTGGAGCAGGGGACGCCGGAGCAGGTGTTCGAGGCACCGGCTAGCCCTCGGTTGCAGCAGTTTTTGTCACAGGTGTTGTGATCGGCTGACCGCCCTAACGCCCGGCGACGGCCCGGCGTGCGATGCCGAGGTCGGCGAGGGAACCCTGGGGGAATCTGATTCCGTCGGGGTTCCCCGCACGGACTTTCGCGGGAACGCGGCCCCAGCGGGATGGCTGCGGCGCCCGGTCCCCTTCGGACGAGCAGGTACCGTGAACCCCATGGGGACGATCTCGCGGCTCACGTACTACCCGGTCAAAGGCTGTGCCGGCACGACCGTCCAGTCCGCCGACGTGACCCCGGCCGGTCTCGCGCACGACCGCGAGTTCATCGTCGCCGCGGCCGACGGCGACTTCCGAAGCCAGCGCCGCTTCCCGGTCATGGCCGCAATCCGGCCCCGCCTCCTGGACGGCGGCGCTCGCCTCGCCCTGTCCGCGCCCGGCATCGAAGACCTGACCATCGAGGTCCAGAAGGACGGCCAACGCCACCCCGCGTCCACCTTCACCTGGACCGGCGAGGGCGTCCACCAGGGCGCCGACGCCGCTGAGTGGTTCTCCACCGTGGTCGGCCAGCCGTCCGTGTTGCTCGGCGTCACCCCGGAGCATGACCGCGTCACGAGCGGTGAGACCGCTGGCACCGCGCGGTTCGCCGATGGCCACGCGATCCTCGTCATCTCCGAGTCCTCTTTGGACCACCTCAACGAACGCATCGCCGAGCGCGGCGGCGAACCCGTGCCCATGGACCGGTTCCGGCCCAATCTCGTGATCCGCGGCTGGGCGGAACCGCACGCCGAGGATTCGGTGCGCCGGATGGAAGCTGGCGGAGCCGAGTTCGCCTACGCGAAGCTGTGCGTCCGCTGCGCGGTGCCGATGGTCGATCAGGAAACCGGCAAGCGGTCCGGCCCGGAGCCGATTCGCTCGCTCGCGGCGTACCACCGCGACCCGGCGGGCGGCGTCCTCTTCGGCATGAAGGCGGCAGTGACCCGGCCCGGTCAGCTGGCGGTCGGCGACGAGGTGATGGTGCATTCCTCGGTCGGCCCGATCCGCAGCACCGAAGCCGCCGAACCGCCGTTGACCGCGACGGCCAGCTTGCCCGCCGAGTCGGTGTAGACGAGGTTCGCGCCCCGCGGCACGTCGGCGAAGGTCCGGCCGATCGTGGCGGGCACCGCGACGTGCTCGCTGTGCACGGTCACCGCACCGGTCAACCCGGTCAGTTCGAGGTCGGCGGGGGTGGCGGCGAGCTGGACGTTGCCGAAGTGGTCGACCGTCAGCACGTCCGACACGAGCTTGCCCGGGAACGCCGCGACCAGCGGTTCCGGCAGTCGCACCAGGTCGCGGATGGCGGGGCCGAAGGAACCGGGGTGTGCGCCCATCGCGATCCGCGCGGCGGTCGGCGCGAAGATGTCGCGGCCGTGAAAGGTCGCGGACGTCGGGGTGCGCACGTCGATCACGTACGCCGCGTACACGCCGCCTAGTGCCTCTGCGGCGGGTAGGAGCAGGCCGTTGTCCGGGCCGACCAGGATGCCGTGCGTCGCGACCACCACGATGCCGCGGCGCTCAGTGCCGACGCCTGGGTCGACGACAGCGAGGTGTACTGCCTTAGGCAGCGACGGCACGGTCTGCGCGAGCACTGCCGCGCCTGAGCGCACCTGCTGCGGCGGGACGAGGTGAGTCACGTCGAGAACGCGTACGTCGGGCGCGATGCCGGCGATGACCCCGTGGCAAGCGGCCACGAAGCCGTCGTGCAGCCCGTAGTCGGAGGTGAACGAAATCCAGCGGTAGGCCATGACCTGCATCATCCTCGCTGTAGCGGTGCTCGGGTTAGGGTGCAGCAGTGACGACGCTCGCCGATTACCCGAAGATCGCTGCCGGAAAAGTCCGGGACCTGTACGCGGTCGGGGACGACCACCTGCTGCTGGTCACCTCGGACCGCATCTCCGCCTACGACTTCATCCTGGACACGCCCATCCCCGACAAGGGCCGCGTGCTCACGGCGATGAGCGTGTTCTGGTTCGAGCAGCTGTCGGACCTGGTCCCGAACCACCTTGTCGCGTACGACGACCCGCGCATCCCTGAAGAGGTACGCGGGCGCGCGCTGCTCGTCCGCCGTCTCGACATGCTTCCGGTCGAAGCTGTCGCGCGCGGGTACCTCACGGGGTCCGGTTACTCGGACTATCAGCGCACGGGCGCAGTGTGCGGCGTAGAGCTGCCCGAAGGGCTCGTGGAGGCATCGAAGCTGCCGTCGCCGATCTTCACGCCCGCGACGAAGGCGGCGTTCGGCGAGCACGACGAGAACGTTTCGTTCGACGCAGTGGTCGCGACTATCGGTGCGAAGCGCGCGGAGGAGCTACGCGAGGCGACGCTCGCGGTGTACCGCCGTGGCGCGGAAGTGGCGGCGAAGCGCGGAATCCTGCTGGCGGACACGAAGTTCGAGTTCGGCGTGGACGAGACGGGCGCGCTGGTGCTGGCGGACGAAGTGCTGACGCCGGATTCGTCGCGGTACTGGCCGGCGGAGGGGTACGAGCCGGGAAGGGTGCAGCCGTCGTTCGACAAGCAGTACGTGCGCAATTGGCTGACGGGCCCGGAGTCGGGCTGGGAGAGGGCGTCGAACGTACAGCCGCCGCCGTTGCCGAGTGAAGTGGTGGAGGCGACGAGGGGAAGGTACGTGGAGGCGTACGAGAGGATGACGGGGTTGTCGCTGGAGGACTGGCTGTAGCCCGAGGGGGTCCTGGGGAGAGAACCCCGAAAACTGTCGGCACCCCCTGACACACTGCAACCATGACCACACCGTACGCAACACCGCGCGCGAGGGCATTGGGCCTGGAGTTACGCGCGGCGCGGGAGAGAAGAAGACTGGGTGTAAGAGAGTTGGCCCGGTTGCTGGGGATGACGCCTGGTTTCGTGACGAACTGGGAACGAGGACTGCGGCTGCCGAAGCCGGAGGACATCGGAGCGGTCCTGGCGCACTGCAGGGTGATCGGGCCGGACCGCAGGCGAATAGTGGAGATGGCGCGAGGAGCGCGAGAGCAGGACTGGATAGACAGCGGCGGAGAAGAGCCGTACCTGGAGTGGGAACGCACGGCGGAGGCAGTGTTCGGCTGGGAGCCGGAAGCAGTGCCGCAGCTGTTGCAGACGAGCGGGTACGCACGAGCGCTGCTGTCGAGTTCTGCGGCCGTTGCCGCGGACGAAGTGGATGCGCGCGTAGCCGAGAGGCTGTCGCGGCGAGTGGTGCTCGATTCGGGCGCGCGGTGTGTGTTGGTGCTGGGGGAAACGGCGCTGCACAAGAAGATCGGTGGCGCGGAAGCGATGGCGGAACAGCTGTGGCATCTGCGCGAGCGGCTGGCGGAAGGCAAGGTCGAGGTGCGAGTGGTCCCGGCGGACCGCCGCCCCGATCTGGGCAGGGCGTTCACGATTTTCGATTTCGCGGACCTGCCCTCGATCGTCCACGAGCGGTTGCTGCGGGAAAGTGCCAGCAGTTCGAGTCCTGCGCGGGTCGCGAAATACCGTGAGGTAGCGGAAACGCTGCTGGAGCTGTCGTTGCCGAAACCCGAGACGGACGCCCTGCTGGAGTCGGCGCTTCGGAAGTTGTCGGTGCCGTAGGGCAGAGTGGGTGCCGGTGAAAGGAGCGGCATGAGCCGAGCTTTGGTGTTGGGCGGCGGTGGCGTCGCCGGGATCGCGTGGGCGACCGGTTTGCTGACCGGGCTGGCGGAAGCGGGCCAGGACGTGACCGATGCCGACGTGCTGATCGGCACGTCAGCGGGTGCGGCGGTGGCGGCACAGCTGGGCAGCGGACTGCCGCTGCCGCAGTTGTACGCGAGGCAAACCGACCCGTCCTTGCAAGCGGCGGAGATCGCGGCCGAGTTCGACCCGGAAAAGTTCGGCGAGGATTTCGCCGCGGTGCTGGCCGACGGCGGCACCGCGGCGGAAATCCGCCAGGCGATGGGAGAATACGCCCTGGCCGCGAAAACCGTCCCGGAACCGCGGCGGCGCGCAGTGATCGAATCCCGCCTGCCGTCCCACGATTGGCCCGATCGTGCGATGAAAATCGTTGCGGTAGAAGCGGAAACCGGTGAGCCATCGGTGTTCGAGCGCTCGTCCGGTGTCTCGCTGGTCGCCGCAGTGGAGGCAAGCTGCGCAGTGCCCGGCGTCTGGCCAGCGGTGCCGATCAACGGAGGATGGTATGTCGACGGCGGCGTCCGCTCCTCCGCGAATGCCGACTATGCAACAGGTTTCGCCCAGGTGACAGTGGTCGTCCCGATGGGCGCGGCAGAGGCATTCCCGACGGAGCGACCGTTCGGTCAGGTGGTGGCGGATCTGCGCTCGGCAGGCGCGAAGGTCGCGGTCTTGGAACCAGACGAGGCATCGGTCGCGGCGATCGGTCCGAACCCGCTGGACCCGGAAACCCGCTCCGCAGCCGCGGCGGCCGGTTTGGCACAGGGACAACGGGGTGGGGTGGTGTGGGAGTGAGTTCGTCCTGGCACCAGCCTGGTCGCTGACCTCGGCGGGCTGGGCACCGCATTCAGGCGAGGGCTGGTCGCTGGCCTCGGTGGGCTGGGCGCCGCGTTCAGGCGAGGGCTGGTCGCTGACCTCGGCGGGCTGGGCACCGCATTCAGACGAGGGCTGGTCGCTGTCGGCTCCAGGCCAGCGCGCAGGTCGTGTCCGGCCGGCTGTCGCCGAGCCCTGCCAGCGTCGGAGCGGGACGCGTTGGCTTCAGGCTGCTCCGGAGTCTGCGCTCCGCTGGGCAACCCGGTTCGTCACCAAGCGTTCACCGCCAAGGTCGGCGCGCGCCGGAAGCGCGTCAGGGCTGGCATCGGGTGGTGATTGCGTTCGGGCGGTTGCAGTGGGTGAAAGTCAGGCGCGCCCCGAAAAGCCGACCCCGCGGCCGCCCTGGCACTGGCACACTGGGCCTCGTGCTTCTGCTCATCAGCGGCAGCCTGCGGGCCGGTTCGGTCAACGCGGCTGTCATCGCGACCGCGGCTGGCTTTACGGCGTCCACTGTGTACGGTGGGCTCGCTGGGCTGCCGCACTTCAATCCGGACTTTGACCGGGATCCGTTGCCGGTCGAAGTCGCGGCGTTGCGGGAGGCGATCGGGGCGGCGGACGGCGTCTTGTTCTGCACCCCGGAGTACGCCGGCGGCCTGCCGGGTTCCTTCAAGAATCTGCTCGACTGGACGATCGGCGGCGGCGAGATGTACGGCAAACCCGTCGCGTGGATCAACGCGTCTTCGGTTGCCGCGCCGACTGGGGGTGCGGACGCGCACGAATCTCTCCGCAAAACCCTCACCTACGCGGGCACTCGCATCGTCGACGACGCTTGTGCGCGGATTCCGATTCCCCGCCAAGCCGTCGAGAACGGGGCCCTCATCGATCCCGACCTGCGGGGGCGGATCGCGGTCGCGGTGCGGCGACTGGTGGAGGCGGCCAAACCGGCCAATCCGTGAGTTGCTGAGCCCAGTCGGCTAGCGCGAAAATCGGTGGCACTGCGGCATTTGCCCGGTTAGCGTCCGCAGGCGTGAGTTACGAGCATCCCCTCGCTTACCTCGTCGGCATCGAAGGCGCGGCGTTGCTCCGCGCGTTCACCGGCGAGCATGATCGCGAGTTCGTCGAAGCGCGGCTCGCTGAAATTCGTGCGCTGCTGGCGGACGAAGGCCTGGCCAAGGGGGTCGAGGTAGCGCAGCTCGCCCCGCGAGACGGTTATGCGCGCTGGGCAGCGGCGTATGACTCCGGTGAGAACGCCGCGTTCGCTGACGAGCCCCACGTCGCGGCGATCCTCGACGCCATCCCGCCGGGGCGTGCGCTCGACGCTGCTTGCGGCACCGGACGTCTCACCCGCCTCCTGGTCGAACGCGGCCACCGCGTCGTCGCCGTCGACGGTTCGCCGGAGATGCTCAGTCACGCTGAGGCCGACTCGACTTTTGTCGCTGACCTGCATGAACTTCCGGTTGACGACGGGTCGCAGGACGTCGTGCTGTGCGGCCTCGCACTGCCGCACGTGCCGGATCTGATGCCGGTGGTCGCGGAGTTTGCCCGGGTACTCGCGCCGGGTGGGCACCTTGTTCTCTCGGATGTGCATCCTGAGCAGGTCCAGCGCGGATCGATCCCGTCCGTGCGCACGGACGGCGGTGACCCGGCTCGGGTGCGGACTAGGCAGCACCGCGTTGGTGATTACTTGCGTGCGTTCTTCGCTGCGGGCCTCGCGCCGGTGAGCTGTCAGGAACCGAGGCCCGCACCTGCGGAACCGCGCTACGTGCCTGGTGGCGGGCCGTGGGATCTCTGGCCGTGGTCGCTGAACGGCCTGGTGCCGGACGCGTTGGCCGCGGCGGCGAAAGACGTGCCGTCGCTGCTCATCTGGCACTGCCGCAAAGCCGGATAAAACCCAGCGGTGACTGTCCGCCGGGTAAGTCTCACTCGCAGTTCACGGAGCGGTCAGGCGGTCGCCACACGGCTGCGGCGCAATGGTGGTGTGGATGCTCGCCTGCTGGTCTCGCTGTCCGGGGTCACCACGCGCACGCTGCACCGTTGTGCGCATCTGGCGGCCGAACTCGAACGTCGGCACGTCCCGCTGTCGATCCTGCATGTCGCGCGCACCGAGGACGGGCCCGTCACGGCCTGGGTCCGTACGCGCGCCGCGGCGGGCGACTCGGTGTTGCTCAATGGCTACGACCACCGCATTCCGCCGACGCATCGCGCCGTGCACCTGGGGCGCAAGGCTGAGTTCGCCGTGCTCCCCGCGCACGAAGCACGGCTTCGGCTCATCGCCGCGAAGGCTGCCCTCGATGCGACCGGCGTGACTGTCGACGGCTTCGCGCCGCCGCGTTGGCTGGCGTCGCCTGGCACTGTGCAGGCGTTGCGGGAGCATGGCTTCACGCTGTGCGCCGACCAGAACGCCGTACGGGACCTGGTGACCGGCGAGGTCCGGCGCGCGCGGGTGCAGGACTTCACGAGTCAGTCCCACCGTACGGAGACTGTCCGCTGCTTCGCGCTCGTACTGGCTTCCGCGCGGGCCGCGCGCCGAGGCGGGTTGGTGCGGCTTGGCATTGACGCCGCTGACCTCAGCCGCCCCGGCTTGCGGCAGGCGTTGCTGGACGCGGTGGACGTCGCCCTGGAAAACCGGGCTTTCGGGAGCACTTACGGCTCCCTGCGCCACACCGCTCCCGCCTAGAGTTCCGTCGCGACGCCTCGATCCAGCACCTTCACCTCGGTGCCCTCGGGAGCGAGGTTCTGGAACAGCCCGTAGTGCATTGCCGGGTTGGCCAGCACCGCCTCGTGGATCGGCACCGAACGGCGCGGCGCGACCGCGCGCAGGAAGTCCACGGCTTCGCCCGCCTTCAGCCACGGGGCCCCGGTGGGCAGGCCGAGCACGTCGACCTTTTGCTCGGGCACGAAGAACGAGTCACCCGGGTGGTAGAACGCGCCGTGGTCGACGAGGTAGCCGATGTTCGGGATCACCGGGATGTCGGCGTGGATCACCGCGTGCTCGCCGCCGACGACCGACACCGACGTGCCGCCGAACTCGAACGCGTCGCCGGGCCGTGCGACCTCGAACTCCAGGTGCAGCTTCTCGATCGCCTCGGCCGAGCCCGGGTCGACGATCAGCTTCGCGTCCGGGTTGGCCTTGAGCAGGCCGGGCAGCCGTTCGACGTCGAGGTGGTCGAAGTGCTGGTGGGTGATCAGCACCGCGGACAGTTCGCGCTCGTTCTCGAAACCGGTGGAGAACGTGCCAGGGTCGAGCAGAATCCGCTCCGCGGCGGTCTCGAGCAGTACGCAGGAATGTCCGAAATGGACGATCCGCATCAGGTTTTCTCCTTACCAAGATCGGTCGGTTCAACCCTACGCTCCGTGCCTGGTCCACGAGGGTGTCCAGCGAGGACTCCCGGTCGGAGGACTTTCCGCGCCAGCTCCTGAGATGCCATGCTGGCGGGAAGCCCGGGCAACTGTTGGCAGAGTGTCAGCAACCTCGTAGCCTGGGGGTTCACCGACACGGGGAGACGCCGATGACCGCGGTCCAGCCGAAGCCGACGCCCGTCGGCGAGACGTTCGATTCGCTCAGCCCGGCCACCGACGAGGTCGTCGGCACCTACCCGGTGCACACGGCCGAGCAGGTCAACGCCGCTGTCGAACGGGCGAGGGCGGCCGCGCGCTGGTGGGACGGCCTCGGCTTCGCCGGGCGCGCGGAGCGGCTGCAGCGCTGGAAGGGCGTGCTCACCCGGCGGCTCCCGCAGCTGTGCCAGGTCGTGCGCGACGAAACCGGCAAGCCGATCGCGGACGCCCAGCTCGAGAGCGTGCTGGCGATCGAGCACATCGCGTGGGCGGCGAAGAACGCCCGCAAGGTGCTCGGCAAGCACCGCCGTTCGTCCGGTCTCCTCATGGCCAACCAGGCCGCGACCGTCGAGTACCTCCCGCTCGGCGTCGTCGGCGTGATCGGGCCCTGGAACTACCCGGTGTTCACCCCGCTCGGCTCCATCGCGTACGCGCTGGCCGCGGGCAACGCCGTCGTCTTCAAGCCCAGCGAGTACACCCCCGGCGTCGGAAAATGGCTGGTCGACGCGTTCGCCGAGATCGTGCCCGAGCAGCCGGTGCTGCAGCTGATCACTGGCTTCGGCGAGACCGGCGCCGCGCTGGTCGGCTCCGGCGTGGACAAGATCGCGTTCACCGGCTCCGCGGCCACCGGCAAGAAGATCATGGCCGCCGCCGCGAACACCCTCACCCCGGTCGTGATCGAGGCGGGCGGCAAGGACGCGCTGCTGGTCGACACGGACGCGGACCTCGAAGCCGCGGCCGACGCCACTGTCTGGGGCGCGTTCTCCAACTCCGGTCAGACCTGCATCGGCGTCGAGCGCGTCTACGTGCACGAACGCGTGGCCGACGAGTTCGTCGCGCGGGTGGTGGAGAAGGCGAAGAACGTGCGCGCCGGCTCCGACGAGGACGCGCAGTACGGTCCGATCACCATGCCCTCGCAGCTTTCGGTGATCCGCAGCCACATCGAGGACGCACTGAAGCGCGGCGGGAAAGCGCTGGTCGGCGGCGTGGAGAGCGTCGGCGACCGCTATGTCCAGCCGACCGTGCTGGTCGACGTCCCGGAGGACTCCGAGGCGGTGCGCGAGGAGACGTTCGGCCCGACGGTCACCATCGCCAGGGTCCGCGACATGGACGAAGCGATCGAGAAGGCGAACGCGACCAAGTACGGCCTCGGCTCCACGGTGTTCTCGCGGGCGCGCGGCGCCGAGCTGGCCTCGCGGCTGCGCGCGGGCATGACCTCGGTGAACGCGCCGCTTTCGTTCGCCGGCATCGCCTCGCTGCCCTTCGGCGGCGTCGGCGACTCCGGGTTCGGCCGGATCCACGGCCCGGAGGGGCTGCGCGAGTTCGCCCGCCCGAAGGCAGTGGCCCGGCAGCGGTTCACCGCGCCGCTCACGCTCACTTCCTTCTCCCGCAAGGAATCCACGGACGCACTGGTCGCCAAGCTGGTGACCGTCCTGCACGGCAAGCGCTGAGGAGAACTGTTGCCCGGCTTCGGCGATTTCCAGCACGAGATCTACTTCGCCGGGCTGTCCGGCCGCGTTCCGGACCTGCCGATGGCATACGCGGAACTGGAAGCGCGTGCGGCACAAGCGCTTCCGCCGTCTGTACTGTCCTATGTGGCCGGTGGAGCGGGCGACGAGCGGACCCAGCGCGGGAACGTCGAGGCATTCGAGCGCTGGGGTCTGGTCCCGCGGATGTTCGTGGGTGCGCAGGAACGCGACCTGTCGGTGGACCTGTTCGGCATGAACCTGCCGTCGCCGCTGTTCCTTGCGCCGGTCGGCGTTATCGGCCTGTGCGCGCAGGACGGCCACGGCGACTTGGCGACCGCGCGGGCCAGCGCCCGAACAGGCGTGCCGATGGTCGCTTCGACACTGAGCGTCGACCCGATGGAAACGCTCGTCCCGGAACTGGGCGACACCCCCGGATTTTTCCAGCTGTACACGCCAACTGACCGTGACGTCGCCGCCTCGCTCGTGCAACGCGCCGAGGCGGCGGGCTTCCGCGGCATCGTGGTCACGCTCGACACCTGGGTGACCGGCTGGCGGCCGCGCGACCTGTCGACGGCGAACTTCCCGCAGTTGCGCGGGCATTGCCTGGCCAACTACTTCACCGACCCGGTGTTCCGGAAACGGCTCGGCAAGGCTCCCGACGACGACCCGGCGGCCGCCGTCGGACTGTGGGCTCAGCTTTTCGGCAACCCGCTGACCTGGGAAGACCTGCCCTGGCTGCGGTCCCTGACCAAGCTTCCGCTGCTGGTGAAAGGCATCCAGCATCCCGACGACGCCCGCCGCGCGATCGACGGCGGGGTCGACGGGATCTACTGCTCCAATCACGGCGGACGGCAGGCCAACGGCGGCCTCCCGGCGCTGGACTGCCTGGCCGAAGTGGTCGACGCCGCGGACGGCACGCCGGTGCTGTTCGACTCCGGCGTTCGCTCCGGAGCCGACGTGGTCAAGGCGCTGGCCTTGGGCGCGACCGCGGTAGGCGTCGGCCGCCCGTACGCCTGGGGATTGTCGTTGGCTGGTGAGGACGGCGTTGTCCATGTGCTGCGTACCTTGCTCGCCGAAGCTGACTTGATCATGGCCGTCGACGGCTATCCGACCCTGGCCGGCCTCACCCGCGAGGCACTGCGGAGAGTCGGCTAGCCGCTTACGAGGGCAGGAAATACCCCTCGCTCTCGTCCCACGGGATGTCGAAATCGTCCAGGTGCACGTGCCACTGCGCGTCCGGGAGGGCACGGCGCAACTCGGTCACCGAACCAAGGACGTGTTCGAGCACCGGCATCACGTGGTCGACTTCGAACGGCATCTTGGTGGACCCGGCCACGATCGCGTCCGGCTCGTCGCCGCCCTCCTCGTACAGGAAGAGGGATTCCTCGTCGGGACAGGGAAAAGACGCCTGCCGGGCGGTGACGATGCGCTCGATGGCGGTGGTCTCGGCAGCGGTGAGCGCGGATGCCCGGCTCGCGTTGTAGTAGAGGGAGGTGCTCATGGGGCCGACTGTAACGACGGGGTACGACAATTCCGTGAAAACGGTCATCCGGAACAGTCCGCCCGCTTGTTGCGCAGGCAGCTACAATCGCCGCCCGTATGTGGTTTCAAGGAAAGGCCGGGCGGATCCTCGCCTGGTCGTCCGCACTCGGCGCGGTAGCCCTCGTCGCGGGCGCAGCGGCCGTCATCAGCAGCTTCAACCCGGTTGACTTGCAGGTTTACCGCTTCGGAGCGGATGCCGCCGTCCGTGGCGGCGACCTGTACGGTCCGCTCCCGACCACCACGGCCGGGTCCATGCTGCCGTTCATCTACCCGCCCTTCGCCGCGATGCTCTTCTCCGCCCTGGCGCTCCCGCCGCTGCCGGTCGCGTCAGTTCTGCTCGACCTCCTCTCCGCCGCGTCGCTCTGGATCGTCTTGTACACCACGGTCCGCCGCCTGTGGCGCGACTGGAATCGCCGGTCCGCGGTGCTCACTGCCTCCGCGTTGACCGTTGCGGCACTTGCCTTCGAGCCCGTGCGCTCGACTATCGGCTTCGGACAGATCAACCTCGTCCTGATGGCCCTGGTCGGCGTGGATTGCCTGGCGCCCAACCCGCGCTGGCCGCGCGGAATACTCGTCGGCCTGGCCGCCGCGATCAAAGTGACACCCGCCGGTTTCCTGTTGTTCTTCCTGATCGCCAAGGATTTCCGCGCCGCCCGCAACGCACTGCTCACCGGTGCCGGGACGACTTTGCTCGGCTTCCTGGTCGCCCCGCACGCGTCCGTCGAGTACTTCTTCGGCGGCGGACTCACCGGCGCCGACGGCTTCAGCGGCTCGCCCTACGCGACCAACCAGACCATCCAAGGCGCCCTCAACCGCCTCGCGCTGCTGCCGCGGGCCCACGACCTGCTGTGGCTGTCGTTGTCCGCGTTCGTCCTGGTCGCCGCCGTACTGGTCATGCGGCGCGTCGACAGTTCGCTCGGCTTCGTCGTCAACGCGGCGGCGGTGCTCGTCCTGTCCCCGATTTCCTGGTCGCACCACTGGGTCTGGGTCGTGCCCGCAATGCTCATCCTCGCCGCCCGCGTCCGCACACTTCGCGCCGGCGCGGCGTTGGCGGCGGGCGCGGCGGTCTTCATCGCCGCGCCGCACACCTTCGTGCCCTCCAGCGGGATGAGGGAACTCGCGTGGGAACCGTGGCAGCACCTCGTCGGCGACGCCTACGTCCTCCTCGGCTTGGGTTTCCTTGCCTGGCAGCTCTTCGCAATGCAGTTCGCCCGTGTCCCCGCGCTGGAACGGGTCCGTTAAGCGGAACCGGGCCATGTCAGGGTCACCAGATCCCGGCCGGAGGATCCGAGATCGGGCGGCATTTCCGGGTCAACCCCCAGGTCCGCCAACGCCCGCTCGACGTCTGCGGCCGCGTCGGCAGGCAAGCACAACCGCCGCCGGACGACGTCCGCCATGGTCGCGAATTCCGCGTACTCCGGCTCCGGCGGCCGCCGCCATTCCACGACTTCCGGCTCGATCCCCGCTTCCGCGAGCGCCGCGAGACAGTCCGCGGCAGTCGGCCCCTCCGGTCGTTCAATGCCGTGAAACCGTTGCCACAACGGATTAAGCTCCGTCAACGGATGCCGCGCGGCCGTCTCGACCACCACCCGCCGCCGCGCCGCCGCAGTGAGCGCCGCGGCGAACGGGGCCAGGTCGGGCACGTTGTAAACCACGTTCCCGCACACGACAACGTCCGCCGCACCGGCTTCGTCGGCGAGATCGGGCCACCGGCCGGACAGCAGCCGATGCTCCACGCCCGCGGCCCGCTCGGCGAACGCCGCGAGCAACTCGTCGTCGGTGTCCACCGCTGTCACCGCGGTGACGTTCGACCGGCCGACCAGGGGCAGACTCGCCGCCCCGGCCGCCGCGCCGATGTCGAGCACCGTGCCCGGCTCCTGCAACGCCTCGGCAGCCAGTTGGTGAGTCGCCCCGATCGGCGCGGCGATCTGCCGGTCGGCACGCCGCAGGAACACCTCACGCGGGAGGACCCAAGGCGATTCCGGAGGGTGCACGGTTTCCGGAATCGCCCAGGCGGCAAGGAGATCCCGCCAGGTTGACAGAGCGGTCATCGAGCCCGGATCAGGTCCGCCGCCTTCTCCGCCACCATGATCGTCGGCGCGTTCGTGTTCCCGCGCGGCACCACCGGCATCACCGAAGCGTCCACCACCCGCAGCCCCGAAACCCCGCGCACCTTCAGATCCGGGTCGACGACCGCGTGCTCGCCACTGCCCATCGCGCACGTGCCGACCGGGTGATACAGCGTCTGCGTGTTCTCCCGGACATGCTCGGTCAACGCCTCGTCCGACAGCTCATGCGTCGCAGGCAAGAACGGCCGGTCCAGGAACTTCGCCAACGGACCTGACCGGCCGATCTCGATCAGCGATCGCAAGGCGGACTTCACCGACTCCAGATCGATCGACTCCGCGTAGTAAGCCGGGTCGATTTCCGGCTTCCACAACGGATTCGCCGACTTCAACCGCAGCCGGCCGCGGCTCGCGACGTCGACCAGCGTGGCCGCCGAGGTGAAGCCGGGACACGTCGGTTCGCGCATTCCGTTGTCGTAGAACAACGTCGGGGCCACGTGGATCTGCATGTCCGGCGCGGCCAGTCCGTCGCGGGTCGAGTAGAACGCGCCTGCCTCGCCGATGTTCGACGCGAGCGGGCCGCGTTTGGTCAGCTGGTAGCGCACCAGTCCGGCAGGCGTCGCGGAGTCCGCGATGTCGGTGGTGCCCTTCGTCGACCAGATCACGCCGACCGCCGGGTGATCGTGCAGGTTGTCGCCGACGCCCGGCAGCGCGGCGACCACATCGATGCCTAGCTCGCGCAGATGCTCGGCCGGTCCGACGCCGGACAGCATCAGCAACTGCGGCGAGTTGATCGCACCGCCGGACAGCAGCACTTCGGCGTCCGCCCGGACCGTCGTCGGCACGCCTTTGTCCAGGTAGGACACTCCGACCGCGCGAGTGCCCTCGAAGACCACCTGCGTGACCTGCGCGTTCGTCCGCACGGTCAGGTTCGGCCGCGACAAAGCGGGCCGCAGGTAGGCGTCCGCCGTGGACCAGCGGCGGCCGCGCTTGCAAGTGACCTGGTAGAGCCCGGCCCCCTCCTGCGATTCGCCGTTGAAGTCGTCGGTGTGCTTGAGCCCCCACGCGACGGCGCTGTCCACCCACGCGTGCGACAGCTCGTGGGTGAACCGCCGGTCCTCGACGTGCAGCGGGCCGTCCGTGCCGTGCAGCGGGCCGCCGAGGCGCTGGTTGCCCTCGGCGCGTTTGAAGTACGGCAGCACGTCGTCCCAGCCCCAGCCGGTGGCTCCGTGCGCATCGCGCCAGCCGTCGTAGTCGGCGCGGTTGCCGCGGATGTAGATCATCGCGTTGATCGACGAGCAGCCGCCGAGCATCCGGCCGCGCGGCCAGTACTCCTTCTTGCCGGTGTGTTTCTGCTCGACGGTCTCGTAGTTCCAGTCCCACTTCGTCTTGAACAGCGACGCGAACGCCGCCGGGATCCGGACCTCGTCCGCGGTGTCCTCGCCGCCCGCCTCGAGCAGCAGCACCCGCGCGGACGGGTCCTCGCTCAGCCGGTTCGCCAGCACACAGCCCGCGCTGCCCGCGCCGACGATCACGTAGTCGAAGGAGTCCTGCTCTGGCACGCTGCCTCCCGGTGGTGTTGACACCCTGTCAACGACACATCATGGCGCAGGTCACGCTACGCGCAAGTCCCCGGAAAACCGATCAGTCGGAAGTGGGGTCGAAGGAGGTGACGCACGCGCCGTCCGCCGCGTCGTCGTCGGTCTCCACCCGGCCCTCGCTGGAGGTGCCGTCGACCTTGGCGTCGACGTGCACGATGGTCCGGCCCGCGGTCCGCAGCACGTCCGTCTTGCGAACGGTCAGCTTCGTTTCGCCGTAGATCCACTGCTGGGTGCCGCTGCGGGTGGTGTCCGGCGCGTCCCGGCACATGACGGACAACGCCGCCGGGATGTCGCGCGCGTTGACCGCGTCGATGAACTTCGTCGCGGCGTCCGTTCCGTCCTTGACCTGGGGACGCGGCTTCGGATCGGTCGACAGGCTGGCCAGCGGCGCCGGTTCGCCGCCCGACTTGGCGTCGCGCACGCACCACCCGTTGCCGTCCGGGATGATCGCGATGCCGTAGGTCAGGTCGCCCGCGGTGATCGTGGCCGCGCGCTCCTGCTGGCCGGTCGGATGCACCGGATTGCTGATCTTCGCCTCGCCCCTCGCGTTCCGGAAGAACTCGTCGGCGGTGTAGGTCCGCTTCGACCGGATCTTGCACCACAGCCGATCCAGCCCGGTCTGCTCGGTGATCGAGTTCGCGACCGACTGGGCCGTCTGCTCCGGCGTGCCCCGCGACGTCGTGTCCAGCTTCTCCTTGAAGAACCCCGGCGTCACCCAGCCGGTGAACGCGACCGCGCCGCCGAGCACCACGACCGCCGCGCCGAGCGAGATCCACAGCCCGGCCTTCGACTTCTTCTTCGGCGGCTGCGGGTAGTGCCCGAAAGACGGCGGGTACTGCTGCTGGAACTGCCCAGGCCGCGGCCCGCGCGGCGGAACAGGACCCTGCTGCGGGTATGGGCCCTGCGGCGGGTGGTTCATGTCTCCCCCTCGATACCGGTCTGTCTGCCGGTCAGGCTAGTGAAGTACGCTTCAAGTGCACCCACGACCTGCAGAAATAAGGAGCAGCCAGCCGTGGCTCGAGTCGTTGTCGACGTCATGCCCAAACCCGAGATCCTCGACCCGCAGGGCCAGGCGGTGGCGCGCGCGCTGCCGCGGCTGGGCTTCTCCGGGGTCGCCGACGTGCGCCAGGGGCGGCACTTCGAACTCGAGGTCGACGACGACGTCGATGACGAGACGCTGGCCAAGATGGCCGAGGGCTTCCTCGCCAACCCGGTGATCGAGCAGTGGACGATCCGGCGGGTGGAGGCGTGAGCGCCCGCATCGGCGTCATTACTTTCCCGGGCACGCTCGACGACGGCGACGCCGCCCGCGCGGTCCGCTACGCCGAGGCCGGGGCGGTTTCGCTCTGGCACGCCGACGACGACCTGAAGGGCGTCGACGCGGTCGTCGTCCCGGGCGGCTTCTCCTATGGCGACTACCTGCGCGCCGGCGTGATCGCCCGCTACGCGCCGGTGATGTCCTCGGTCATCGACGCCGCGCGCAAGGGCATGCCGGTGCTCGGCATCTGCAACGGCTTCCAGATCCTGTGCGAGGCCGGTCTGCTTCCCGGCGCGATGATCCGCAACGTCGGCCTGCACTTCGTATGCCGCGACCAGTGGCTGCGCGTGGACAACAACGCCACCGCGTGGACCACGCGCTACGAGGCGGGCGCGGAGATCCTGATTCCGCTCAAGAACAACGACGGCTGCTACGTCGCCGAGCAGTCCACTGTGGACATGCTGGAGGCGGAGGGCCGGGTGGCGTTCCGCTATGTCGGGGGCAACCCGAACGGCTCCCGCAACGACATCGCGGGCGTCACCAGCGAGAACGGCCGAGTGGTCGGTCTCATGCCGCACCCGGAGCACGCGATCGACGCCCTCACCGGCCCGTCCGACGACGGCCTCGGCATGTTCTACAGCGCGGTCGACGCGCTCGTGAAAGCCTGAACCAAACGTCCGTGAGGGGAACCTTGAGGGAAGCGGATTCCCTCGAGGTTCCCCTCACGGCTTTTACTTGCTGTGGTCGCTGGAGAGCCAGCGCTCGGTGCGCACCCGCACCAGCACCGAATTCTCCGTGAGCGAGCCCTCGACGAACTTCCGCGCCTCGGCCTCGGGCGCGTACCGCGTGGCGATGGCGAGCGCCTGTTCCTCGGTCGGCGCCGAGGACCGGTCCACGACCGGACCGGACACCGTGACGTACTTGTACGGCTGGGTTTCCTGCTGCACCGTCAGGCTCAGCCGGCCCGCCGCCTCGATCGCGCGGTCCTTCGCCGATCCGCGGTCCATCCAGATCAGCAGGTCGCCGCCGGGCTCGTAGTCGTACCAGACCGGCACGGCGAGCGGAGCCGCGCCGTCCCGGCCGATCGACAGCACGCCCACTCGCTTCTCGGCGAGGAACTTCTCTCGTTCGTCCACCGTCATGACCGCCATCCGGCGTCACCCCCAGGCTAGGAAGATCAGGATCCGCTTGAGGCCAACGCCGGATTTATGGCGAACATTCCGGATTCAGCTTGCTGCCTCGGCGAAGCAGCGGCAGATAACACTGCTCAGCTGGCCGCCTCGACCAGGCTTGATCAAGAACCACCCGCCGCGATCAAGTCCTGATGTGGGCCGAGCTCCGTGATCTCGATCACTGTGCGGCCTTCGAGCACCGCGTTCAGCGATCGTTCCAGCTCTCGCGCCGAACCGGTGTCCAGCAGAGACGTCGCCTCGTCCAGATCCGTGAAGGGAACCAGCCGGGACTCTGAGTCCCGCACAGTTCCCTTCACGGACTTGGGCTGGGCTGACCGTGTTCAGCCGAGCCGGAACACCAGTGCCGCGGACTGCCCGCTGTAGATCCCGCGGACTCCGAAAACGACCCCGTCTGCCCAGAACAAACGGCAGAACCACGGTGCCAAGCGGCGATCGCCGGAACCCCTGAGCGAGACCGTGCGCACGGGAGTCACAGCTCCGGTGTCCAGTGAGAACTTGACGATGCGCTGATCGGGACTGTCCTGGCCAGCGGAGACCACGGCGATCACCTGCCCGTGGTCCACCGCGAGCGGTGCCGCGACAATGCCGCCGCCGGGCGCCGGGGCTTCCCAGCGTTTGGCACCGGTGCGGAGGTCGAACGCGGCGAGGCGATTGGGCTTCTGCGGGCTTGTCAGCGCGAGCATCGTGGTGCCCGTGACGAGTGCTCGCGAACGTCGATGTGACGTGCCGTTGGAGATCCCGCTCAGGCTGTAGCCGAATCCGACGTCGCCCATGAAGCCGTTCAACGCGTCTCCGGCCTCGATGGTGGAAACCGGTTCGAGCGAGTCGTCGAGAGTTTCGTACACCCCTTTCGATGCATCGCTGAGGTAGGCGACCAGTGGCGACGCGCTCACCCACGCCATCGTGAGGTAGGACTTGCTCTTCACGAACTCGTTGTGCTGCTTGGGTTTTCCGGTCGCGGGATCGACGGCAACGGCGACGTACAAGTCGTCGCCGGAGTCTTTGGCGCTGCAGTGGGACAGCAGCACGAAGTCCGTGCTCCGCGGCATCCCGTCCGACGGGATGCAGTTCGAGTACACCTTCTCGTCGGTCGGTGGCGTGACCTCGGACCAGCGGACGGCGCCGGTGGCCGCGTCCAGCCCGAGAAGTTGTTGGTAGTGCACGACCACGACCGAACCGCCGACGATCTCCAGCACTGCGTGCTCGTCGAGTTTCGCCTCCGATGGGCTTCCCGACGAGGTGATGGGCATTGCCCGCTGCCACAGCAGCTTTCCCGCGTTGACATCCAGCACGGCCGCGCTCGAGCAGAGATCCCCATAGCCGACGGCGATGTGGTTATCGACGACAGAGGTGCTCGCCCCGCAGAAATGGCCGGAGGGGGAGGGGATCCTCCAGCGTTCCTTGCCGTCGCTCCGTGCGTACGCGACCGCATAGGTGTCGTTCACCAGCACCAGATCGTCGCCCACGACCCAGGAATCGATGCCGTTCTCGTAGGGCGGGACCCGGTCCGATCCCAGCTGCCACGGACCCGCCTGGGACACCGCGATCGCGTGGCCGGGCACCGTGCCGCTGTTGAGTGCGAGCGGTACCGCGATCGCCGCGATCACCACGGCGGCCAGAAATGCCGAGCTTGCGAGGAGAGCCCGCCGGCCACCCATTTTCTCAATCACTACCCGCTCCCCCCTTTCGATGCGGGTAGTGTATTTGGGGAAATCTGATCTCACCAAAGTTCCGCGGCAGCTTTCGCCGCGCCAGATTTGTCGTCCGGGAATCGCGCTTTAGCTCGCCGCCTCAACCAGCCGCGAGTACGGGCCGCCAGCCGCGATCAGGTCCTGATGCGGGCCGAGCTCGGTGATCCGGCCGCCCTCGACCACCGCGACCCGGTCCGCCGCAGCGGCCGTGTGCAGCCGGTGCGCGATCGCGATCACTGTGCGGCCTTCGAGCACCGCGTTCAGCGACCGTTCCAGCTCGCGCGCCGAACCGGTGTCCAGCAGCGAGGTCGCCTCGTCCAGCACCAGCGTGTGCGGGTCGGCCAGCACGACCCGGGCCAGCGCCAGTTGCTGCGCGAGACCGGCCGGAACCGCGTACGCGCCTGAGCCGAGCTTCGTGTCCAGCCCGTCCGGCAGCCCGGCCGCCCACTCCGCGGCACCGGCGGATGCGAGCGCGGCCATCAGTTCCTCGTCGGTCCAATCCCCGCCGTCGCGCCGGGCGGGCAGCGCCAGGTTTTCGCGCAGCGTGCCGGAAAACGTGTGGTGCTCCTGCGTCAGCAGCAGAACCTCGCCGCGCAGCACGTCGTCCGCGAGTGTCGACACCTCGGTGCCGCCGACGCGGATCGAACCCGCCGTCGGCGCCGAGATCCCGGCCAGCAGCCTGCCCAGCGTCGACTTGCCCGCACCGGACGGCCCGACGATCGCCAGCCGTTCTCCTCGCGGCACGCTCAAACTGATGCCGTGCAGCACCTCGCGGTCGGAGGTGTAGCCGAACCGGACGTCGCGCACCTCGATGTCGCGCCCGCGCGGCACCTCGGTGACTTTGTCCGCCGATTCGGCCGGCTGCACGCCGATGATCCGGCGCGTCGCGGCTATCGCGACCTGCAAGTCCTCCAGCCAGAACAACGCCTCGCTGAGCGGAGCGGTCATCGCCTGCGCGTACGCCAGCATCGTGGTGATCGTGCCGAGCCCGGCCCAGCCCTGGCTGTAGGCGAACAAACCCAGCAGCAGGAGCGCGGCGATCGGCAGCACGTAGCTGATCTCGAGCGACGGCAGCCAGCGCATCTGCAGCGCACGCATCCGGCGTTCGCCGAGCGTCGCCTGGTCGAGCGCGTGATGCCCGGCGCGGACTCGCCGTTCGGTGAGGCTGAGCGCCTCCGACGTCCGCGCGCCCTCCACGGTCTCGTGGGTGATCGACTGCAGATCGCCCCAGCGGTCGAGCATCCACGCGAACGCGCTCGGGATCTTCCGCTGATACCAGATGTTCACCGGCACCAGGATCGGAACCGCCACCAGCAGGGCCAGCGCGAGCAGCGGCGAGGTCACGATCATCGCGATGGTGGTGAACAGCAGGGTTACCGCGGCGATCAGGATCTCCGGCGCGGCGAACCGCACCGCGACGTCCAGCCGGTTGATGTCGGTGGTCGCCCGGCTGAGCAGGTCGCCGGTGCCGGCCGCCTCGACAGTGCCGAGCGGCAGGTCGAGCGCGTTCGTGACGAACCGTTCGCGGGTCTGCGCCAGCACCCGCTCGCCGAACATCCGGCCGCGCAGCCGCGCCGCCTTCCTCGCCCACGCCTGCAGCACGAGCACCACCACGAACGCCACTGCCAGCAGGTCCACCTGCAGCGTCGTGCCGTGTTCGACCACGCCGTCCACAAGCTTGCCGAGCAACTGCGGACCGGCCAGCCCGACCACGGTGGCCAGGCAGAACAGCCCGAGCATCACGGAGAACTCGCGCCGGTGCTCGACCGCCACGCGTTTCGCCCAGCGCCGCACTTCGCGTTTCGACGCCAGCGGGAGCCGCGTCGTCATACCGTCACTGCCTTTCCGTGCACGACCTCGTCGGCCACGTTCCTCCACAGTGGACTCTGGCTGAACACCACCGTGGTCCTTCCGGTCCGCAATTCCTTGGTGCGCTGGGTGATCCGGGCCTCGGTGTGCGCGTCGACCGCCGACGTCGGCTCGTCGAGCAGCAGCACGTCGGAGTCCATCGCCAGCGCGCGGGCCAGGCTCAGCCGCTGCCGCTGTCCGCCGGACACCTCGCGGCCGCGTTCGCCGATCAGCTCGTCGACGCCGCGCGGCAGGGCCTCGATGATGTCCTCGGCGTCCGCTGCGCGCAGCGCCGAGAAGATGTCGACCCCGCGCGGGTGCTCCGGGGTCAGCTGATCGCGCAGCACACCGGAAAACCACAGGTCCTGGTTGTGCGCGTACACCACCCGCCTGCGCAGTTCGGCGATCGCGACGCGATCCGCGGGTACCCCGCCGATCAGCGCCTGTTCGCCCTCGTCCGCGTCCGCGAACCGGCTCATCCGCGCGGCGATCGCCTCCGCCTCGGCGCCAAGGTCGACCACCGTCAGCTTGCCCGGCGCGATCCGGATTCCGCTGGCGGTGTCCACCAGCTCCAGCGGTCCGTCCGGCAGCGGCTGCGGCGACACCGGCTCGGCGAGCTTCGGCCGCAGAGCCAGCAGCCCGCACACCTTGCGCGCCGCGACCAGCCCCGAACTGAGCGAGCTGACCTGTTCGGTCGCCGTGGCGACCGGCACCACCAGGAACGCCGAAAGCCCGTAGAACGCCACCAGTTCGCCGACGCTGATCGTGCCGTCGAGCGCGAGCCGCGCGCCCAGCCAGGTGATCGCCACGGTGACCAGACCGGGCAGCAGCACCTCCGCGCCCGCCAGCCAGGATTCACTGCGCCCGACCTCGACCCCGGAGCGCCGCACCAGCTGGCTGGCGTCGCGGAACCGGGCGAGGAACCGCCGTTCGCCGCCGACGCCGCGCAGGATCCGCAGCCCGGACACGATGTCCGCGCCGAGCGCGTTCACCTCGCTCAGATTCTCCCGCTGCGCGGTTTTCCGCTTCTGCAGCGGCGCGAGCAGCGGACCGATGCCGAGCACCGCGAGCGGGACGCCGACCAGCGCGATCGTGCCCAGCACCGGCGAGGTGCCGAGCATCGCGATCCCGATGACCACGAACGCCACGATCGAACCGAACGTGCGGCCGATGACCTCGAACGCGTTGCCGACCCAGTTCATGTCCGACGACGTGACCGCGACGACGTTGCCGGTGGTGGTGGCGTCGCGCAGGGACGCGCCGATCCGGGTCGTGTGGTCGGTGACCAGGCGTTGGGTGGTGCCCGCGCCGTGGATCCACATGCCGTACGAAGCGAAGTGCAGTCCGGTGCCGAGCAGCGCCTGCGTCACGCCGAGCGCGGCCGCGATCAGCGCCCAGCGCCACAGCGCGGACGAGTCGCCCGCGGCGATCGCCCCGACGCCCCGGCCGATCACCAGCGGCAGCAGGGCGCTCGGCAGCGACCAGCCGGCCCCGGTGACGATCGCGGCGAGGACGAGCCCCGGCCGTGCGCGCAGGACCGCCAGCAGATACCGGACCGGCGTCGGACGTTCTGGGAGTCGGATGTCGGGAAAGCGGTACGTGGCGGAAAGCACGATCACTGACGCTAAGCCGCCGGGAGTGTCCAGCGCGACTGATTTATCCCCGGCGGACCAGGCCGGGCGGCTGCGGGTGTGACCCGGCCGACACGTAGTCTTGGCCTTGTGGCGAACCCTGACACGGACACCGTGACCAGCACAGTTGACACCACCGCAGTGGCCGCGGCGACCCCGGAAACGAGCCAGCCGTACGTCGAACTCGGCCTCGCCGAAGACGAGTACGCGCGGATCCGGGAAATCCTCGGCCGCCGGCCCACCGACGCCGAGCTCGCGATGTACTCGGTGATGTGGAGCGAGCACTGCTCCTACAAGTCCTCGAAGAAGCATCTGCGCTACTTCGGCGAGACCGCCACCGACGAGATGAAGGCCAAAATGCTGGCCGGCATCGGCGAGAACGCGGGCGTCGTCGACATCGGCGACGGCTGGGCGGTCACCTTCAAAGTGGAAAGCCACAACCATCCGTCCTATGTGGAGCCGTACCAGGGCGCGGCCACCGGCGTCGGCGGCATCGTGCGCGACATCATGGCGATGGGCGCGCGGCCGCTCGCGGTGCAGGACGCGCTGCGCTTCGGCCCGGCCAACGCGCCGGACACCAAGCGCGTGCTGCCCGGCGTAGTCGCGGGCGTCGGCGGCTACGGCAACTGCCTCGGCCTGCCGAACATCGGCGGCGAGCTGGTCTTCGACCCGTCCTACGCGGGCAACCCGCTGGTCAACGCGCTGTGCGTCGGTGCGATGCGCGCCGAGGATCTGCACCTGGCGTTCGCATCCGGTGCGGGCAACAAGATCATCCTGTTCGGCGCGCGTACCGGTCTCGACGGCATCGGCGGCGTGTCCGTGCTCGCCAGCGACACCTTCTCCGGCGACGAATCCGCGTCCGGACGACGGAAGCTGCCCAGCGTGCAGGTCGGCGACCCGTTCACCGAGAAGGTGCTCATCGAGTGCTGCCTCGACCTGTTCCGGGAGAAGCTGGTCGTCGGCATCCAGGACCTCGGCGGGGCCGGGCTGTCCTGCGCGACGTCCGAGCTGGCCGCGGCGGGCGACGGCGGCATGCACATCTACCTCGACCGGGTTCCGTTGCGCGCCACCGGGATGACGCCCGCCGAGGTGCTCTCCAGCGAATCGCAGGAGCGCATGTGCGCGGTCGTCGCGCCGGAGAACGTCGAGGCGTTCATGGCCGTTTGCGCGAAGTGGGACGTCATCGCCACCGACATCGGCGAGGTCACCGACGGCGAGCACCTCGTGATCACCTGGAACGACGAGATCGTGGTCGACGTGCCCGCGCACACCGTCGCGCATCAGGGTCCGGTGTACGACCGCCCGATCGAGCGTCCCGCGTTCCAGGACGGCCTGATCGCCGACACGTCCGCGAAGCTGCCGCGTCCGTCGACGCCGGAGGAACTGCGCGCGGACTTCCTGAAGCTCATCGCGTCGCCGAACCAGGCGTCGAAGGAATGGGTGACCGCGCAGTACGACCGCTACGTGCGCGGCAACTCGGTGCTGTCCCAGCCGTCCGACTCGGGCATGATCCGGATCGACGAGGAGAGCAACCGCGGCGTCTCGGTGGCCACCGACTGCAACGCGAAGTTCGTCTACCTCGACCCGTACCGCGGCGCGCAGCTCGCGCTCGCCGAGGCGTACCGGAACGTCGCCACCGGCGGCGCGACCCCGGTCGCGGTCTCCGACTGCCTCAACTTCGGCGCCCCGACCGACCCGGGCGTGATGTGGCAGTTCGAGCAGGCCGTGCACGGTCTCGCCGACGCGTGCGTCGAGCTGGGCATCCCGGTCACCGGCGGCAACGTCAGCTTCTTCAACCAGACCGGCGACACGGCGATCCTGCCGACCCCGGTGATCGCGGTGCTCGGCGTGATCGACGACGTCACCCGCCGCATCCCGACCGGCATCGGCGCGGAAGCGGGCGAGACCCTGCTGCTGCTCGGCGACACCCACGACGAGCTGGACGGTTCGGCCTGGGCCCGCGAACTGCACGGGCACCTCGGCGGCGTCCCGCCCCGCGTCGACCTGGCCCGCGAGAAGCTGCTGGCCGACGTCCTGGTCGCCGGTTCGCGCGACGGCATGATCTCCGCCGCGCACGACCTCGCCGACGGCGGTCTGGCACAGGCCCTCACCGAGACTGTCCTCATCGGACAGTGCGGGGCCCGGGTGTTCCTCGACCGCGACCAGGACCCGTTCGTGCAGCTGTTCTCCGAGTCGTCCGGCCGCGTTCTGGTGGCGGTCCCGCGCACGGAGGAGCTGCGGTTCACCGAGATGTGCACCGCCCGCGGCCTGCCGTGGCGCAAGACCGGCGTCGTCGACCCGGATTCCGGAACGCTGGAGATCCAGGGCATCACGGAGTTCTCCCTTGAGGAGCTCCGCGAGACTTGGGAGAAGACGCTCCCGGCTCTGTTCGACTGAGCCCTCGTGAGTGCCGGTGCTGACCGGCACCGGCACTCACGACCGGAAGGTGACCGCCTCCGCCAGCTCTGCCCGCGGAATCGCTGGCCGAGGCTCGTCCGGATCGGCATATCCGATCGACATGCCGCAGCCGAGGACATATCCGGCCGGCGGCTCCGCGATCGCCGTGACGCTCCGGTGGTAACGGCCCCACGCGATCTGCGCGCAGCTGTCGAGCCCTTCCCCGCGGAGCAGCAGCATCACGGTCTGCAGGAACATCCCCGCGTCCAGCCATTGCGGGGGAAGCATCTGTTCGTTCAGGTAGCAGAACAGCGCGACCGGAGCGCCGAAGCAGTCCCAATTCCGGACCCGGACCCGCTCGCGGCCCGCGTGGTCCTCCCGCGCGACCCCGACCGCGCCGTAGCGCAGCGCTCCTAGCTCCTCCATCCGCCGCGCGTACTGCTCGGGCAGGGCTGGCGGATAGGGCAGCACCTGAGGCGGATCGCCGGTATCGCCGTCCGCGATGCGCTCCCCGACCAGGTATTTCAGCTCGGCCAGCTTCGCGCCGGACAGGACGTAAATCCGCCACGGCTGCAGATTTCCCCCGGAAGGGGCGCGCAACGCCGTGGTGAGGACTCGGGTCAGGACTTCGCCGGGTACTGGCTTGCCGAGGAAGCCGCGGACAGACCGCCGGGAACGCACCGCTTCGTAGACGTCCACGGTTTCTTGATGCTACTCAGATCGGCACCGCGACATAGCCGCCATTCTGCGGTTTCAGTTCCCATCCGTCCGGCGGCCGCGCCTCCGTCGCGTTCGCGAAAGTCGTCCCGCCGAACAGGACTTCCTTCGCGAAAGTCGCACCCTTGAAGGTGGTCCGCCCGGCGAAGGCGGTGCCGGAAAAGTCGGCCCGCTCGGAAAACTCGGTGCCGGAGAACCAGGCCCGGTCGAGGAAAGTCGTTCCGCGGCAACGGAAAACGCCCACCAGACGGCCGGGCCCGGTGCCCGCGGCGGTGAAATAGACCTGCCCGGTGAAGACGCAGCCGCTGAGATTCGTGCTGCTGTACAGCGAAGCGTGCCGCAGCAGCAGTCCGCCGATCCGGCGGTGGGAAAGGTCGAAATACTCCAGCACCGCGCCGGTCAGATCGAGATCCGGCCCTGGCCCGTCCACATCGGACGGTGGCAGCAGATCCCGGATGAGCCGTTGCGCGGTGAGCCGCACCTGCAGCTCGCGTTCCTCTTCCGGAGTGCCGCTCTTTTCCGACTTGGCATAGCGGCCGTGCGTGAACGGCCGCCGCAGATAAGAACACAGCACGTCCAGCACGGTCTGCCGATACTCCGGCCGCGTCCGTGCCAGCCCGGCCAGCGCGTGCAACGCCCCCACCCGCACCTGATCGGCCTCGTGGCCGAGCAATTCGACCGCCTTGGCGAACCGCTCGTCGGAGATCCGCTCGCGGTCGACGTCGTGCCGCTGCTGCTCGATCACCTGCCGCGCCTCCTCGACGCGGCGACGGCGATCGTTGAGCCACAGTGCGTACAGCGCCACGACCGCGCCACCGGCGAGGCCGGCGGTTTTCAGCGCTTCGCTGCGGCTCGTCGCGGGGTCGGTGAGCAACCAGCCACCGACCCCGCACAGCAGTGCCACGGACGCGATCAACGTCCACAGCAGCGGCGAGCGCACCGGGTCAGAACGCCAGGATCAGGTAAAGCCCCACGCAGTAGCCGCCGCTGCGGTTCATGATGACCATCGTGCCGCTGGCGTCCTTGCCCGACAGTTTGCCGGTGATGCGGGCGCTCGTGGTGGCGCTGCCCGCGGTGACCTTGCTCAGCGTGAGCTGCGGGTCGCCGCTGGTGGTCTCGTCGATGCTGCGCTTCGACATGCTCTCGGTGCCCTGGCAGGCCATCGCGGTCGCCCCGGCGGCGTCCTTGGCGTTGAGCTTCGCGAGGAAGTCGTCGATGACCTGCTTCGCCTCGCCCGACGCCCCGCTCGAACCCGGGTCCTCGCTCGAATCCGTGGACGGCGACGACGAGTCGCTCGGCAGCGGGGCCTCCGACGACTGGGAGGGGGCCGGGGCGGGCGGCTGCGCCTGCGTGGTGCCCTTGTCGTCCTTGCTCAGGAAGAACCCCGGCGCGACGAATCCGGTGATGCCCAGCGCGACCACCACGACGACCGCGACGGCGATGCCGATCCACAGGCCGGTCTTGTTGTTCTTCGGCGGCTCGCCGCCCGGCCCGCCCGGGTATTGCCCCTGGTCCCAGCCCTGCTGCGGGAACTGCTGGGTGCCGCCGTACGGCTGCTGCTGGTACCCCGGGTACTGCTGCTGGGCGTTCGGGTCCCAGCCCTGCTGCGGCTGCTGCTGGGCGTTCGGATCCCACGCGGGCTGCTGCTGGGCGTTCGGGTATCCGCCCGGCTGCTGGGCCTGGTTGGGGTCCCACCCCGGCTGCTGCGGCACCCCGCCTGAGCCGGGCTGCTGCCAGCCCTGGCCGTAGGGGTCCCCGCCCTGTCCGGGCTGCGGTGGGTAAGTCATGTCCGGTTCCGCCTTCCTGCTGCACCGACTCGCGCCGCGGTCTGACGCCCCGCCGGCTCAGGCGGTTCCGTCTCCGCCCCAGGTCTGCATTGTGCAAGGCGGGTAAAGCTCGCACAAAAGCGGCTCCCGGCCGCCCCGCCCGGCAGGAGGCGGGGAGAACCGGGAGCCGCGTCCGTGCGCGCCGTCAGGTCAGCCGTTGGCGAGTGCCTGCAGCCGGTCGTAGGCGCCGTTGAACGTGTCCTGGTCCAGCGGGCTCGAGGTGTACTGCCACACGGTGTAGTAGCCCCAGTTGTACGGAAGCGTCCCGGCCGAGGACGCGTACCGAGCGACCCACAGCGGCGCGGTGCTGGAGAAATCGCCGCTGACGCACTGGTTCCACCAGTTCGTCGACGTGTAGATCACCGGCCAGCGGCCCGTTTTCGCGTGATAGGTGTCGTGGAAGTCCTTGATCCACGCCGTCATCGACGCCTTGCTCAGGCCGTAACAGGTCGCGCCGTAGGGGTTGTACTCCATGTCCAGTGCGCCGGGCAGCGTCTTGCCGTCGGCCGACCATCCGCCGCCGTGCGCGACGAAGTAGGTCGCCTGCGCCGCGCCGCTGGAGGTGTTCGGAGTGGCGAAGTGGTAGGCGCCGCGGATGAAGCCCTGGTTGTAGGAACCGTTGTACTGCTGGGCGAAGTACGGGTTCGTGTAGCTGGTGCTCTCGGTCGCCTTGGTCCAGACGAATCGCTTGCCCTGGCTCCACCAGTTGCCCCAGTTGACGTTGCCCTGGTAGCTGGCGACGTCCATGCCCGCGACGGTGGCCGCCACCTGGTTCGGCAGCGCGGCGGCGGGTTGCGGTTGCTGGGCGGCGGCTTTTGTCTCCGGGGTGGACTGATCCCCCTCGACTCGCCGGATCTGCGACCCCATGGCGTGATTGTTCGCCTGGATGTCGGTGTTGACGGCGTTGATCTCCCGCGCCGAAAGCGGGGAAGCCGCCGGGGCGGCCGTCGCCTCGGTCGAAGCGCCGAGCAGGAGCGCGACAACCGGGACGGTCAGAGCGGAAAGCAGCGCGGTGCGCCGCCCTCTTCGGGAAGTGGACATCGTCGATCCCTTCACAGATACCCTCGCGGAGGGCGGCTATGTGCAGGTAGCCGCCACGGGGGAGATTCTTGAGGACGAATCGTCGTTTGTCATCAAGTTCCGTGAAGATGAATGGGCGAGTGGGTGATTTTCATCGGGCGGTGATGACTAATTCGTGACAACGTCACGAATGTTCACCCGAATGCCAGATTGCGTAGCGCTGTCTGGGTTCCGTTGAGCCAGTTCTGGTCGCCGGGCAGGGTCCCGCTGTTCGAGAACTGCCAGATGGCGTGCTGTCCCCAGCCGGCCGGGAGCTCGCCGATGAAGGAGTTGTAGCGCGCGATCCAGAGTGGATTCCCTCCGAAAGAAGGGTTGTTTCCGGTGCAGCGTTTCCACCAACTGGTCGAGGTATAGATCGTCGGCAGCCGCCCGGTGCGGGCGCGATAGGTGTCGGAGAACGCGCGGACCCACGCGACCATCCCGTTCGCGTCCTTGCCGTAACACGTTTCGCCGTAGGGGTTGTATTCCATGTCGAGTGCGCCCGGAAGCGTCTTGCCGTCGGCCGACCATCCGCCGCCGTGCGCGAGGAAGTAGTTGGCCTGCGAGGCGCCGTCGGACACGTCCGGCCGCGCGAAGTGGTAGGCGCCGCGGACGATCCCGGCTTGGTAGGAACCGTTGTACTGCTGGGCGAACTGCCCGCTGACGAACCCGGTGCCCTCGGTCGCTTTCACGTACACGAACTTCGCGCCCGCTCCCGCCGCGGCGGGCCAGTCGACCGGGCCCTGGTGTCCGCTGACGTCGTGGCCGAGGTACTGGTCTTGCGCGGTGTACGAGATGTTCGGCGCTCCCAGAACGCCTTCGTGCTTCGCGATTTGCGAACCGGCGTAGTTGTCGGCGGCCCCGGCGTAGCTCGGCGCCGCCTCCGCCGTTTCGCACAGGGACGTGCCGGTGATCCCGGCGAAGAGAACCGCGCTCCAGCGCAGCAGCAGATGACGCTTCACCCAGGACTCCTCACCGGACGCGTGTACTCCTACTGCGTCACGATGCCCGGATGCGCGGGTTTCGGCGAATCATGATCACTCGGCAGTGTGGTCTGCCCAGGTCAGCGCCGTTCTTCGGCTAGCGCCTTCATCAGGTGCTCGGCCGGGACGACGGCGGTGATCAGGTCGTGCGGGTTGATCGCGAGCGGATGCCCGGCGAGCAGCCCGACGATGTCGCGGCCGAGCACCGCCCGGGCGTGCGGCCATTCGCGCGGCACGAGCGACTTCGACGTGTACGCCGGCACCATCACCCTGCCGTCGGCGTTGTGGAAGCCGATCACCGTGCGCTGCACCGGGGACAGGGCGTAGACCAGCAGCGTCGAATCGAGGATGACGCGCGGCAGGTCCTCGGCGGGCCGGTGTTCGGTCCGGACCATTTGCAGCAGCCGCTCGAGTTCGTTGCGCGGTTCGGGAAAACCGAGCGCCTTCGGCGAGGGCCGGTACCGGTCGTTGGGGTGGAAGTCCTCGACGACCTCCCCCGTCCCGTTCACCGGATACGCGCCGACGACCGCCCACGACGGCACCGGACCGCGGGCGTCGAAGGCCTCGTCGATGACATACAGCCAGCTGTTCGGGTTCGTCCGCGCGTTGGCCCGCATCTCGGGAGTGATCTCGGGTTTTCCTTGCGGGCCGCGGCGGGGATAAGCGTTCCGGCGCGCGCGTTTGCCCGCCGGGGTCCGGGAAACCATCCGATCTGCCTCGTCCCGCTGCGCCATCGCCGTCCCTCGGTGCCGGGTGCCTGAAACTCCGTCCGCGGCCACTCTACTGTTGTCGCATGGCCTCTTCGCGTTCGGTCGATCCCGCTCAGTTACGAGCGGCGGTGCTGGCCGTTTCGGACTGGTTGCGTGGTGCCGGACCGGATCCGGCGCGCACTGAGCTGGCCGCCGCGGTGCGCGCGACGCTGCGGACGCTCGCACAGGACGCGCCAGGGCACACGGTCGAGGTCCGGGTGCCGCCGTACGCCGCGGTACAGTGCATCGAAGGCCCGCGGCACACCCGCGGCACGCCCCCCAACGTCGTCGAGACCGACCCGCGGACCTGGCTCGAACTGGCCACCGGCCTCCTGGACTGGGACGACGCGCTCGGCGCCGCCCGGGTGTCCGCCTCGGGCAGCCGCGCGGACCTTTCGCACTGGCTTCCGGTCGTGCGGATCTGATTTTCCGAGGGCAATTGTTCTCTCAGGAGTGTCTTCTGAGGCACACACTCCGTAGAATCCCCTGAGCCGAGGCCTGTGCCACGCTGTCCGGGGCAGTGCCTTGCGTGTACTTTGGGTAGTCGGATTGCGATTCCCGAGATGAACGAGCGGCGATGGAAGGGCCCTGGTCATGAACGCGGTAGGCGTGTCCGCCGGCGAGCAGAGCCTCGGCCCGACAGCGCGCCGGATGATCCTCGGCTCGCAGCTTCGCCGGTTGCGCGAGGAAGCCGGGATCACGCGCCAGCAGGCCGGTTACAACATCCGCGGTTCGGAATCGAAGATCTCCCGGCTGGAACTCGGTCGCGTCGGCTTCAAGGAACGCGACGTCGCCGACCTGCTCACCATGTACGGAGTCTCCGACGAGGACGAGCGCAAAGCGTTCCTCGACATGGTCAAGCAGTCGAACGAGGCGGGCTGGTGGCGCAAGTTCGGGGAGACGGTGCCCGGCTGGTTCACCGACCTCGTCGGCCTTGAGGAAGCGGCGTCCCGCATCCAGATCTGGGAGCCGCTGTTCGTGTCGGGCCTGCTGCAGATCGAGCCCTACGCGCGAGCGATCTTCAGCCACGGCCGCCCGGAAATGGCCGACGAGCGCGTCGACCAGCTGGTAGCCCTGCGCATGCGACGGCAGAAGATGCTGGCCCGCCCGGACGCGCCGCGGATCTGGGCGGTGCTCGACGAATCGGTGCTGTACCGGCCGATCGGCGGGCCGAAGGTGTTCCGGCAGCAGCTGGAGTACCTGCTCGAGGTCACCACTCTGCCGCACGTTTCGGTGCAGATCCTGCCGTACTGCCGAAGCGGCTTGTCGGCCGAGCACGCGTTCTCGCTGCTGCGCTTCGCCGAGGCGGAGCTGCCGAACATCGTCTACGTCGAGTACCTCACCGGCGCGCACTACCTGGACAAGCGCGACGAGATCGAGAAGTACGGCCGGGCACTGGACCTGCTCGCGGTCGACGCGGAGACCCCCGAACGCAGCCGGGCCCGCATCGCCAAGCGCAAGGCCGAGATCTAAGCCCTCCTTCTTATTGCCGCACCGAGGCGCCGTCCCCGGTGAAATTCTCCCTGCCGGGAATTCCGCTCCGCCCGTCCGAGCTGTCGGGTAGCCGAATAGAGAACGCCTCACCGCATTCTCATCACCGAGCGTGCATAAGTCCGGAAACCAGCTTCCACTGACCCGGTCGCAGTCCTTCCTATCGTTGCTCCGGCCATCACGGTAAGTGTTCTTCGTTCACCCGCTGCACCCGGAGGCGGCGAGTCACGAACGCGGTGCGTTATCAGAACGCCAATATCGTGACTTAAGGTAATAATTAGCCCGTTAGGGTAGTGCTCGAATCACCTATTTGGGAACTTCTACTGAACCGTGTCGTCACGCAGTGAGAAATTTGCAGAAAATTCTGCACGTGCATTTACCGCTGCATGCGCGCGTGCTAGCGTCGAAGTCACAGGCAGATGCACATGCAGATTCCTGAGCTTTTCATCGTCCTTCCCGGAAGGTGGCATCATGGCTGAGCGGTTCGAGAACGGTATTCCGGCCGACCGTCTGACCGGCGCACAGTGGCGCAAGGCGAGCTACAGCGGCGCGGTAGGCAACTGTGTCGAAGTGGCCCCGCTGACCTCGGGCGAGATCGCGATGCGGAACTCCCGTTTCCCGGAGGGTCCGGCGCTCGTCTACACGCGTGCGGAAATGGCCGCGTTCCTCGCCGGCGCGAAGGACGGCGAATTCGACGATGTCCTCGGCTGAGACCGACGTCGTAGGCTCTGCCTTCGACATCGAGCAGGGCTTGCAGCAGCTCATCGCCCGCGGCTACCAGTTCGTCCACCCGACGAACGGAGCAGGCGAAGTGCAGGCCGTGGTCGGAGTGCGAGTCCACGACAACGTGGTGGACGTCGTCCGCTTGAACGCGGAAGACGACGTCGAGGCCACGCGCCTCCCTGGCAGCGAGCAGAACATCTTCGCCCCCGCGTCCACGCTGTGGCGCTCGCGCGGCGAAGCAAGCCAGGTACTGGGCGAAGTGCTGGCCCTCCCCGAGCGCCAACCGGCCTCCACTGCCGTTTCCACCGCGAACGGCTGCTGGGTCCCAGGCCGAGGCGGCCGCTCGAAGTGGCTGGCCGCCCGCTGATTCACCTCTCGCTCCGCGCTGTTCCCCACCGGTGCCCCTGATTTCAGGCCCCGTACGAAGTGGCCCAATCCACTTCGTGCGGGGCCTGGCTCATTTCTCTTCCCCGCCGTTCCCCTCACGGCCACCCTGTCTGCGTTCGCGGACGCCCCCGCGCGCCGCCCCCGCCGACAACCGCAACTCGCACGCCCGCTGATCCATGCGGCCATCCCCGCCCTGCACCCCGGAACGAAGCCGCCCTCAGGCCGTCAGCGCACTCGGCTTCGGGGTGCCTGCCCGCCAACCCCGCGGCAACGTCGCCGTCAGGCGACGAGCCGAACATCCGCTCCAAACCGAGATCACCGCTCACAAAGAACTCCCCCGTAGTGGTCAGAACCACCCCGCAACCCGCCGCACCCCCTCATCCACCCCTTACACTTGGACTCGGCCCGCCCGCGTCTTCCTGGGAGCTCCTCGGTGGTTTCCGACCCCTCCGCCAGTACTGATCGACCCGAAGATCAACCCGAACCGGAACCCCGTGAGGAGTGCGGCGTCTTCGGCGTCTGGGCTCCCGGGGAAGAGGTCGCCAAGCTCACCTACTACGGCCTCTACGCCCTGCAGCACCGCGGGCAGGAGGCAGCGGGCATCTCCGTCTCGGACGGCTCGCAGATCGTCGTGTTCAAGGACCTCGGGCTCGTCAGCCAGGTCTTCGACGAGCAGGTCCTGCAGTCGCTGCAGGGGCACATCGCCGTCGGGCACTGCCGGTACTCCACGACCGGGGCCACGATCTGGGAGAACGCCCAGCCGATCTTCCGCACCACGGACACCGGCAGCGGCCTGTCCTTCGCGCACAACGGCAACCTGGTCAACACCGCCGAACTGCGCGATCGCACAGTCGCCGCGGGGCTGAAGCCGCACGCCGGGCTCACCGGGTCCTCCAGCGACTCCGACCTGGTCTGCGGGCTGCTCGCCGCGAACGCCGCGGACAAGGGCATCGAGGCCGCCGCGCTGGAACTGCTGCCGACCCTCAAGGGCGCGTTCTGCCTGGTCTTCGCCGACGAGAACACCCTCTACGCGGCACGTGACCCGCACGGCGTGCACCCGCTGGTGCTCGGTCGGCTGGAGCGCGGCTGGGTCGTGGCGAGCGAGACCGCCGCGCTCGACATCTGCGGCGCGTCGTTCGTGCGCGAGGTCGAGCCGGGCGAGCTGATCGCCATCGACGCCGAGGGGCTGCGCTCCTCTCGCTTCGCGAACCCGGAGCCCAAGGGCTGCGTCTTCGAATACGTCTACCTCGCCCGTCCGGACACGTCGATCGCCGGCCGCAGCGTGCACGCCACGCGTGTCGAGATCGGCCGCAAGCTGGCCGCCGAGCACCCGGTCGACGCCGATCTCGTGATGCCGGTGCCGGAGTCCGGCACCCCGGCCGCGATCGGGTACGCACAGGGCTCCGGCCTGCCGTACGGCACCGGCCTGGTCAAGAACGCCTACGTCGGGCGCACCTTCATCCAGCCGTCGCAGACCATCCGGCAACTCGGCATCCGGCTGAAGCTGAACCCGCTGCGCGACGTCATCCGCGGCAAGCGCCTGGTCGTGGTGGACGACTCGATCGTCCGCGGCAACACCCAGCGCGCGCTCGTGCGGATGCTGCGCGAGGCCGGTGCGCTCGAGGTGCACGTGCGGATCGCGTCGCCGCCGGTGCGGTGGCCGTGCTTCTACGGCATCGACTTCGCCTCGCGCGCCGAACTCGTCGCCAACGGCGTCGACCTCGACGGCATCCGCCGTTCGATCGGGGCCGATTCGCTCGGCTACATTTCGCTGGACGGCCTGGTCGCGGCGTCCGAACAGCCGAAGTCGCGGCTGTGCACGGCCTGCTTCTCCGGCGAGTACCCGATTCCGCTGCCCGAGGACGCGCTCATCGGCAAGCACCTGCTCGAGAGCATGGACGCCGCAGGTGGCGCGGCGACTCCCGTCAGCGCCGCCGGGTACGGTGCCGAAGACGCCGTCCGGCGTCCGTGAACCAAGCATGTCCAGTAGGGAGTCCGCTTCCGTGAGCGAGTCCACGAGCGCCACGTACGCAGCCGCCGGGGTCAGCATCGACGCCGGTGACCAGGCCGTCGAGCTGCTCAAGCCACACGCCGAGCGGGCGACAAGGCCCGAGGTGCGCGGCGGGGTCGGCGGGTTCGCCGGGCTCTTCTCGCTCAAGCTCGACAAGTGGAAAGAGCCGATTCTCGCGTCGTCGACCGACGGCGTCGGCACCAAGATCGCGGTCGCGCAGGCGCTCGACAAGCACGACACGGTCGGCATCGACCTGGTCGCGATGGTCGTCGACGATCTGGTCGTCACCGGGGCCGAGCCGCTGTTCCTCCAGGACTACATCGCGGTCGGCAAGGTCGTGCCGGAGAAGATCGCGGCGCTGGTCGGCGGCATCGCCGAGGGCTGTGTCCAGGCGGGCTGCGCGCTGCTCGGCGGCGAGACGGCCGAGCACCCCGGCCTGATGGGCGAGCACGACTACGACCTGTCAGCCACCGGCGTCGGCGCGGTCGAGGCGTCCGCGCTGCTGTCGCCGGAGAAGGTCCGTCCCGGCGACGTCGTCATCGCGATGGGCTCGTCCGGGCTGCACTCCAACGGCTACTCGCTGGCCAGGCACGTGCTGCTGGACATCGCGCGGATGCCGCTGGACGGGCACGTCGAAGAGTTCGGCCGCACCCTCGGCGAGGAACTGCTCGAGCCCACCAAGATCTACGCGAAGGACTGCCTCGCGCTGGTCGCCGAGACCGAGGTGCGCACGTTCGCGCACATCACCGGCGGCGGCCTCGAGGCCAACCTCGCGCGCGTGATGCCGCGCGGCCTCGTCGCCAAGCTCGAACGCGGCACGTGGACGCCGGCCCCGGTGTTCGCGCTGATCGGGCAGCGCGGCAAGGTCGAGCGCGCCGAGCTGGAGAAGACGTTCAACATGGGCGTCGGAATGGTCGCGATCGTGTCCGCCGAGGACGTCGACCGGGCGCTGGCGGTGCTCACCGCGCGGCACGTGCCCGCGTGGATCCTCGGCGACGTCCAGCCCGCCGAAGACCCGGACGGCCCGCGCGCGGTGCTGTCCGGCGACCACCCGCGGTTCTGAAAGCCGCTTGCCTCGTCTTGAGACACTGAGGACATGGCGGAGGACGTACGCGTCGGCGCCCGGTTCGTGATCCCGGGCGCCGAACTGCGCGAGCGGTTCTCCCGATCCTCGGGACCGGGCGGACAGGGCGTGAACACGACGGACTCGCGCGTCGAGCTGTCGTTCGACGTCGCGAGCTCCGCCGTGATCCCGCCTGCGCTGAAGGAACGCATCACGGCTCGCCTCGGCGCCCGGCTGGTCGGCGGGGTGCTGACCATCGCGGCCAGCGAATACCGCTCGCAGCTGATGAACCGCGACGCGGCACGGGAGCGGCTCGCCGAGGTATTGGCGAAGGCTTCCGCGCCGCCGCCGGCCAAACGGCGTCCCACCAAGCCTTCGCGAGGCTCGAAGGAACGCCGTCTGGCAGCGAAGAAACGCCGCAGCGACGTGAAGCGCGGCCGCGGCGGCCGGTACGACGACTAGCTCAGCGACAGGTGCACGCACTCGCCGGCAACGCGGTACCCAGCACGGCGATACACCGTTCCGATCCCCACATCGCCTGGCGTGAGGAACGCCGTGCGCGCACCGCGTTCGTGGGCGAGGCGCGTGAGGTGCGCGGTGATCGCCGCCGCGATGCCTTGGCCGCGGTGTTCGGCGGCCACGGCGATGCCGACGATTTCCGTCGCGCCGGACACGATGTCCAACGCGATTCCGCCGCCCACAATGGTTTCGCCGTGTTCGGCTAGAACGGTCAGGTAGTTGCGGTTGCGTTCGACATCGGCGTCCGACACATCGGGCGACTCGCCGAAAGCGACGTTCTGCACGGACCTCAGGCGGCGGAATTCGTCGTCGGACGACGGTTCGCGCAGCTGAATGTGTTCTGGCGCACCACAATCGACGAGGTCTTCGGTGCCGCAGGTCATCACCGGCACTCGTCGTTCCAACGTGAACTCGGCGGCGACGAGGGCTGCCTCGACGTCAGGGGCGGCGTCGGTGAAGAACTCCAGCCGGGGCAGGAGATCTCGTTGCCGGTAAGCGGAAATCAGGAGAGCGATCTCGGCGGGCGAGGGCTTCGCGCCGTCGTCGGGGATGGCGTAGTTCTCCATCGGATGAGCGCTGTCCTTGGCGAAAGTCGCCAGGAACGGGCCGATTCGCTCGGTGTCGCGGCCGATCGGTGCGGTCGCGCGGACGTATGCCTGAAGGGCGGACATCTCTGGTGGAAGCCTTTCGAGAAGAAGGAAGGGCAGCACAAAAATCGGCAACCCCACGCCGGGCGCGCAGGCCGAACAGCTCAGGCCAAGCGGCCGGGGTGGGCCGTGGCGGAGCACATAGGCATTCCTTCGTCCGAAACGAACTTCCCGCTCATCCTCTCAGACCGGGCAACCGAATTAACGGCTCAGCGCGGCGCGGGCCTGGTCCACGATCCGGGCCAGGTGCACGCCGCGGCGGACGTCGCAGGGATGCGTGGTCGTTCCGCACGACACCATCGCGGCGAAATCGTCCAGCAGCGCGGTGTACGCGTCGTTCGCCGTGCCGGTGCGGCCGAGGGTGCGGAGGCCGTGTTCGCCGAAGACCGAGTACTCGACCACCGTCGGCTGCACCGGCAGGCGCAGGCTGAGCGTCGCAGTGCTCGTGATGCCGCCTTCGTGTTCAAGCAGCAGTTGCCACAGGTCCTCGGGCCCGCGGTGCGCGGCGAGGACGTCGGTGATCGGGCCGAGGGCGGCGTCGAGCAGGTCGAACGCGTGCGGGCCGATGTCGGCGAGCGCGCCGCCCGCCGGATCCTGCCGCCAGGCTGAGGTCGCGTACTTGCCAGCGAGCAGGGCGCCGGACAGCCACTGCACGCTGCCGCCGCGCCAGCCGCCAGCAGCGGTGACGCCGTCCAGCCAGTCGCGCGTCTGCTGGGCGAACCGCAGCGTCAACATCACCAGCGACGCGACGCCAGCGGACGTCACGGCGTCGGCGAGACGCTGCGCCGAGGCGAGGTCGGGGGCGATCGGCTTCTCCAGGATCAGGTGCTTGCCCGCCTCCGCGGCCCGGGTCGCCAGCTCGGCCTGCACAGTCGGCGGCACGGCGAACGCGAGTGCGTCGACCTGCTCGAACAGCTCGTCCAGGTCGCTGGTGGGGACGGCGTCGTAGGCCTGCGCGAGCGCGGTGGCGGCTTCCGGCCGTCGGCTCCACACAGCACTGAGCACGGTCCCTGGATGATCCGCGAGGCCGGGAGCGTGCACCGTGGTGGCCCACGGTCCGGTTCCTACGAGGCCGACGCGCAGCTGGTCCTGTCCCACGCCCGGAAGTGTAGGTGTGGCCGCGGTCGCTACCGGCGGGGCCTGCGGTGCGTTAACGTCGACAAGTTCTTCGCCACGAACGGGGGAAGCCGGTGAGAATCCGGCGCTGGCCCGCAACCGTGAGCGGCCCCGGAGGGACCGCGAGCCGGATCGCCCGTCGTGGTCCGATCGATGCGAGGTACATCTGACATGCGGTTCGTGCACGCGCGGCACTGGGGGCGAGTCCTCGCCGGCTGCGCTCTTCTCGTCGCTACCGGCCTCGGCGGTGCTTCTTCCGCCTCGGCCACCACGCCCGGCAAGGGCACCGACGGCTACTGCCAGGACGACAACGGCGTCACGGTGATCGTCGACTTCCAGGGGCTTGGCGGTGAAACCCTCATCCGGTGCGCGCCCGGCAAACAGGAAAACGGCGTCACCGCCCTGCAAAACGCTGGGTTCGAACTCACTGGCGCGGGCAAATACGGCCTGGCCGTGATGTGCAAGATCGAGAACAAGCCTGCCGACCAGACCTGCACCGGGATGCCGCCGGAGAAGGCGTCGTGGAGCTTCTGGACCGCCACCAACGGCAGCAAATGGGAGTCGGCGCAGGTCGGCGCGCAGAGCTGGAAGCCGCCCGCCGGGGCGTTCGAGGGCTGGTCGTTCGCGATCGGCAAGTCCTACACCGAGTATCCGCCGCCGCGCACCGAGCCGGTGCGCAAGGCCAGCGCGCCCGCCGCGGCTCCGGAGTCCACTTCGGACAGTGGATTCCCGTGGGGCCTGGTGATCGGCATCCTGGTCGTCGTGCTGCTCGTGGTGGCCGGGACGGTCGTCGCGGTGCGCCGCAGGCGTGCTGCGGAGTAGTCCGCGAGCGCTCCATCCCGGCGCGTGGTGGGTGTGGGCGCTCGCGCTCGCCGTCGCCGCGAGCCGGACCACGAATCCAGTTCTGCTCGCCTTGGTGATCGCGGTGGCCGGGTTCGTCGTGGTGCTCCGCCGCGGCGACGCGCCGTGGGCGCTGGCGTTCCGGATGTACGCCTGGATCGCCGCGGTGATCCTGGCCTCCCGCGTGCTGTTCCGGATCCTGATCGGCGGCGAGGACGGCGGCCACATCCTGTTCACGCTGCCGACCATCCCGCTCCCGAGCGTCGCGGCCGGCATTCAGCTGCTCGGCCCCACTTCGGCCGAGGAACTGCTCGGCGGGCTCTATGACGGGCTCCGGCTGGCGACGATCGTGCTCTGCGTTGGTGCCGCGAATGCGCTGGCGAACCCGAAACGCCTGCTCAAAGCCGTACCCGGGGCGCTGTATGAGGTGGGGACGGCAGTCACCGTCGCGCTGTCCGTGGCTCCGCAGTTGGTCGAGAGCGTGCAGCGGGTGCGTCGCGCGCGTCGGCTGCGCTCCGGGAAGACGCGCGGCCTGCGCTTCGTGAAGGGGATTTTCGTGCCGGTGCTCGCCGACGCCATGGACCGGTCGCTGCAACTCGCGGCGGCCATGGATTCCCGCGGCTACGGACGGCGCAGCTACCTCTCGCCGCGCGTCCGGATGCTGATCGCGACCTGCGTGCTGGCCGGTTTGGTCGGCGTCGCGGTTGGGGTTTACGGCGTGCTCGACGGGTCCGCGTCGTGGCTCGGCGTGCCGATGCTCATCGCCGGTCTGGTGCTGGCCGTCGCCGGATTCGTGCTGGGCGGACGGCAGATCCGCCGCACGACCTACCGGCCCGATCCGTGGCGGCTGCCGGAGACGTTGGTCGTGCTGTGCGGCGTCGCGACCGCGGTGCTCGTGCTGCTCGCCGACCCGGTTTCGCTCACCACCCCGGCCAGCCCGCTGACCTGGCCGGAGCTGCCGCCGTTGCCGGCCGTCGCGGTGCTGATCAGTGTGCTGCCCGCTTGGTTCGCGCCGCGTCCGGCGCTGGTGTCGGAGGTCGCCCGATGATCGAGTTTTCACACGTCAGCGTCACTTACGACGGGGCGGACCGGCCAGTGCTCCGCGACGTCGACGGCACGATCGAAGAGGGCGAACTCTGCCTCGTCGCCGGACGCACCGGTGTCGGCAAGTCGACATTGCTCGGTGCGATCAACGGCCTGGTCCCGCATTTCACCGGCGGCACGCTGGCCGGCCGTGTCAAGGTCGGCGGCCTCGACACCGCGACGCATCCGCCGCGCGAACTGGCGTCGGTCGTCGGGGTGGTCGGACAGGATCCGCTGGCCGGATTCGTCACCGACACCGTCGAGGAGGAACTCGCGTACGCGATGGAGCAGCTCGCCGTCGCGCCAGACGTGATGCGCAAGCGCGTTGAGGAAACCCTTGACCTGCTGGGCATCGCCGAACTTCGCGACCGTCCACTTCGGACGCTCTCCGGCGGTCAGCAGCAACGCGTCGCGATCGGCGCGGTGCTCACGCCGCACCCGAACGTGCTGGTGCTGGACGAACCGACGTCGGCGCTCGACCCGACCGCGGCCGAGGAGGTCCTGGCCGCGATCACCCGCCTGGTGCACGACCTGGGCACGACTGTCGTCGTCGCCGAGCACCGAATGGAACGCGTCGCGCAGTACGCGGACCGCCTGCTCTACCTGCCCGGCGACGGCACCGTCGTCTCCGGGCCGCCCTCGGAGGTTTTCGCCGAGACCGATGTCGCCCCGCCGATCGTGGAGTTGGGCCGCCTCGCGGGCTGGTCGCCGCTGCCGCTCTCGGTCCGCGATGCCCGCCGTCTCGCCCGTCCGCTCCGAGAACGCCTCGCCGAGCGACGACCCGCTCAAGCAGCGCAAAGCTCTGGCGAAGCGGTCCTCAGTGCGCGCGGCGTGCGGGTCCGGTACGGCGGCGTGAACGCGGTGCGGGGCGTTGACCTGCGGCTCGACCGCGGCGAGGTCGTCGCGCTGATGGGCCGGAACGGCTCCGGCAAATCCTCGCTGCTGTGGGCGTTGCAGGGCAGCGGGCCCCGCTCCGAAGGCATAGTCGACGTCCTCGGCGCGGACCCGAAGACGCTCCGGTCGCGGGCCGCCCGCACGCGCGTCGGGCTGGTCCCGCAAACCCCGTCTGACCTGCTGTATCTCGATTCGGTCGGGGCGGAATGCCGCCAGGCCGACGTCGAATCCGGCGTCGCCGCGGGCACTGCCCGGAAGCTGCTCGACCGGCTCGTGCCCGGCATCAAAGACGACACCAACCCGCGCGACCTCTCCGAAGGCCAGCGGCTCGCCTTGGTCCTGGCCGTGCAGTTGGCCGCCGCCCCGCCGGTCGTGCTGTTGGACGAGCCGACCCGCGGTCTGGACTACCCGGCGAAACGGCACTTCGCGACCATCCTCGCCGACCTGGCCGCCGACGGGCACGCGGTGCTGCTGGCCACCCACGACGTCGAGTTCGTCGCCTCCGCCGCGCACCGCGTCGTGGTCCTGGCGGAGGGCGAGGTGGTCGCCGACGGCCCGACCGCGGACGTCGTCGTGGCCTCGCCCGCCTTCGCGCCGCAGGTGGCGAAGATCCTCGCGCCGGAGCCGTGGCTGACCGTGGACGCGGTGGCGAAGGCGCTGGCGTGACTGATTTCCTGGGGCCAGCCGTCCGCATCCGGCACCGCACAGCGCTGGTGCTGACGACGGCCGTCGTGGTCGGGCTGGCGATGTTCTGCTGGCCGCTGCTGGCCCGCAGCACCGTCGGCACCTCTGCGCACGTCACCGACGCGCCGTTCGTTTTCCTCGTGACGCTGCCGGTGCTGATCCTGATCGTGCTGGCCGAACTGTCCAGCGGCGGACTCGACGCGAAGGCGCTCGCGCTGCTCGGCGTGCTGTCCGCGGTGAACGCCGCGCTGCGTCCGCTCGGCGCGGGCACCGGCGGGATCGAGCTGGTCTTCTTTCTGCTCGTGCTGGCCGGACGGGTCTTCGGACCGGGCTTCGGATTCGTTCTCGGCTCGACGTCGCTGTTCGCGTCCGCGCTGCTCACCGGCGGCGTCGGGCCGTGGCTGCCGTTCCAGATGCTGGCCTCGTCGCTGGTCGGCCTTGGCGCCGGGCTGCTGCCGCGCCGGGTGAAGGGCCGGTGGGAGATCGCGCTGCTGGCGCTCTACGGAGTGGTCGCCGCCTACTTCTACGGCCTCGCGATGAGCCTGTTCACCTGGCCGTTCCTGGCGAGCCACACCGCGCTGGACTTCGTCCCGGGCGGCCCGCTCGGCGAGAACCTGCACCGGTTCCTGGTCTTCACCGTGCTGACGTCCACTTTGGGCTGGGACACCGGCCGCGCGCTCACGAACCTGGTCGCGATCCTCGTGCTGGGCCCGGCGATCCTGACGGTGCTGCGCCGGGCCGCACGACGAGCGGCATTCAGCTGACCGACTGGCCGACCTTGTCCAGCACCTCGACGAACTGGGCCATCGCGGCCGCGTTCGGGAAGTGCGAGGTGTCGATGTCGTGCACCTCGAACTGCGTGCCGGGCGTGCGCGCGTCGGCCTCGGCGATCATCCGGTCCTGCAGGGCGAGCGGCACCAGACGGTCTTGGAGATGCCGGACGTAGTACCGCGGGACGCGCCCCCACCGCTCCGGCGTGCCGCGCGAGTCAGTCGAGCTGCGGCCGATGATGTCGTCCGGAGCCATCGCGTTGAGCAGGGCGTAGAACTCGCCGTCGGTAGCGTCCGCGCAGAGTGCCGCTTTCGCCGCCGTCAACGCCTCCGCCGACGAAGATCGCCAGTTGAACCGCATCGCGCCGATCACCGCCGGGTCGGCCGCGATGAACCCGAGCATCGCTCCGACCTGCGACGACGCGGCTTCTGGCGTGGCCAGGTATTCCTCCGGCGTCGGCAGCTCGACGCAGCAGAACGCGGCGTCGTAGACCAACGCCGACACCAGCTCCGGGACTTCTTCGGCGACGAGCGTGACCAGCGCGCCGCCGATGCTCGACCCGACCAGCACGACCGGACCGAGCTCGGCGGCCCGGCGGACGACGTCCACAGTGGTCGCGACCTGATCCGCCACGGTGACCCCAGCCAACGCCGACGGCTCAGTGGCGAACGCGTCGAGATCCTGCGGGGCCTGGTACGACAGGCGGAACTGCTGCTCCGGCTGCGGCACTCCCACCCCGCGATACCCGCGCAGCACGAGTTCCGGCGGGGCGGCGGACACGCCGTTGGCGCCGGCGGCGAAGACGAACGTCGAAGTCATGCCGCACAGTCAAGCGATCCGCCTCGCCGCGCACAGCGGGGGAAAGTTGATCAGACCCGCAACTAAAGTCAGGAGTACGAGTAGAAGCCGCGGCCGGTCTTCTTGCCGAGCAGTCCGGCGTCGACCATGCGCAGCAACAGCGGCGGCGACGAGTACAGCGGCTCCTTGAACTCCGCGTACATCGAATCCGCGATGGCCTTGATGGTGTCGAGGCCGATCAGGTCGGACAGCCGCAGCGGACCCATCGGATGCGCCGTGCCCAGCTCCATGCCGCGGTCGATGTCCTCGGCCGAGGCGAAGCCTGATTCGATCATCCGGATCGCCGACAGCAGATACGGCACCAGCAGCGAGTTCACGATGAACCCGGCCCGGTCCTGCGACCGGATCACCGTCTTGCCCAGCGCGCCGGTGGCGTGCTCCTCGGCCCGGCGGGCGGTCTCCTCGCTGGTCAGCAGCGACGGCACCAGTTCCACCAGCGGCAGCACCGGCACCGGGTTGAAGAAGTGGATGCCGACGACCTGCTGCGGACGGCCGGTGGCCATGCCGAGCTTCATGATCGGGATCGACGACGTGTTGGACGCGAACACCGCGTCCTCGCGCTCGACGATCTTGTCCAGTGCCCGGAACACGTCGACCTTGGCCTGCTCCTGTTCCAGGATGGCCTCGACGACGAGATCGCGGTCAGCGAACTCGGCGATGTCCGTGGTGAAGCGCAGCCGCCCGAGCGCCGCCTCGGCGTCCTCGGCGGCCAGCTTGCCGTTGCGGACGCCGCGTTGCAGCGACTTCTCGATGCGCGCCTTGCCCGCGTCGAGGGCGGGCTGGTTCACCTCGGTGACCAGCACGTCCAACCCGGACCTGGCGTGCACCTCGGCGATGCCGGAGCCCATCAGCCCGGCCCCGACCACACCTACTCGTGCGATGTCGCTCACCCGTCCAACTCCTTCGTCACCTCACCGGCAGTGCCGAGAAAACGGGCAGCACACAACGCACGAGGGCGTCTCGGACCTAGGTCCGATTCCGCCCTCGCGTGTCGTGTGCCTGCGTCAACGGCGGTACTCGTCGTACCCGTCGTCGTACGGGTCCTCGTACCGCTTGTCGTCCTCGTGGTTGTCCGAGGAACTACTCGACAGCTCGCGCTGCAAAGCATCGAAGTCGGTTTCGTGGGAGCTGTATTTGAGCTCGCGCGCCACCTTCGTCTGCTTGGCCTTAGCCCGGCCGCGCCCCATGGCTCGACCCCCTCGCACAGGGGCGGGGCGGCCGGGGGAATCGGCGGCCCCGCATCGTCTCGACAGTTCTTTCCTGCTGACACCGTACCGTGTCCCGGGGGTTGGATGCGACGTGGCACGGTGTGCTCGTCGCGACAGTGTCCGCCGGACGCCGGTTACCGGCACGTCGATGCCGATCGGCGCTGGTCGGCGTGCCACGATGCTCGGGTGCTCCGACCCTTCGTGGCCTATCTGCGGGTGTACGAACCTCTGCGCGCGCTGGGCGATCCGCCCGCGCAACAGCTGGTCGAGGCCGTTTCCGCGGGCGGGCTCAGCCGGATCGGGATCGGCGAACGCGAACAGCAGATGTGGCTCAAGTCACAGGCGGCCGCGCCGGTGCGGCTGCTGCCCGCGCAGCTGCGCGACGGACGGCCCTCGCCGAGTCTCGTCACCGACGTGCTCGTGCTCGACCCGGCCGAGGTCCCCGCCGGACACTCGGCCGAAGGCCCGTTCGCGTGCCCGCTCGAACTGCGCGCCCGCTCCGCCGCGGCGTTGAGCACCTTCCTCGCCGACGCCGAGCCCGCGTTGCGGATCGCGGTCCTCGACGCGGGCGGCGTCACCGCGGACAAGGCCCGCGCGCAGACCAAGGCCGCGATGACCGACCTCACCGCCACCGCCGCGCACACCCTCACCACCACCTGGACTGTCCCGCTGCCCTGGTTCTCGCTGGTCGATCCGGACGAACGCAAGCTCGTGCTCGGCAGCGGCCCGGCCGACCCCGCGCGGGAGGCGTCCTGGCGCACGCCGATGTCAGCCGCGCTCCGGCGGGCGTCCGAGGCGGGCGAGCTGATCGAGACGACCTTCGGCGACTCCGGTCCCGGCCGGGTGCTCTCGCAGACCCGGCAGTGGCTGGAGAGCTTCGACCCGGACTCGGTCGTCGAACTGGACTACGGCGGGCTCGTGCAATTGTTCGCCGACTCGCTGCTCGACGCCGACTCCACCGCGGAGGAGGTCCACGACATCCTCGACGCACTGCGCACCGGGAACGTCGAAGAGCTGGCCGAGCTGTTTTCGCAGCTGCGCGAGTTCTGGGGCGACCTCGCGGCTAAGGAACACTCCAACTGACCCGCAGCTCGCCCTGGGGCTTGCCGCCGCCGAGAACCGGCGGGTGAGCCAGGTCGGACAGCTCTTCCGGTGTCTCGATGCCCAGGTGCGCGAGCACGGCCATGGCCAGCGGAGCCAAGGCCCGCTTGTTGCCGTCCGCGATCTTGATCGCGCACGCGGTGCCGTCGCCCAGCGTGAACGCCAGGACACCTTCCGCGCCGCTCTTCGACAGCAATCCCGGCACGCCCTGCATCAGCCGGGTGTCTTCCCGGTCGGTGCCCGCGACCAGCCAGGGGTGGGCCCGCATCGCGTCGGCCACCCGGCGCTCGTCGGTGCCCGGCTCGGCCTGAACGAGCCTGCCGAACGACCGCGCGAGGCCGGTCGGCGAGAACGCGAACAGCGGTGCGCCGCACCCGTCGACCCCGACCGCGGCGATGGATTCGCCGGTCAGCTCCTCGACCGTCTTCGCCAGCTGGACCTGCAACGGGTGGTCCGGCAGCTGGTAGCCCTCGGTCGGCCAGTCGTTCGCGACGCACGTGGCGAGCATCGCGGCGTGCTTGCCCGAGCAGTTCATGGTGATCTTCCGCGGCTCGTCGGCCGCACGTCGGGCGTCCTCGCCGATCGGCAGTTCGGCCGGGCAGGCCAGCACGGCCGGGTCGAGCCCGGCGCCGGACAGCATCGCGGCGACGCGCTCGACATGTCCGGTTTCGCCGGAATGCGAGGCACAGCCCAGCGCCAGGTCCGCACCGTCGTAGCCGAGCCCGGCCCGGAGCATCCCGACGCCTTGCAGCGGCTTGTTCGCCGACCGGGGGAAGAACGGGCTGGTCACGTCGCCCGCGGAGAACTGGACGGAGCCGTCGGGCGCGGTGACGACAAGACATCCGTGGTGGACGCTCTCGACGAACCCATTCCGGACGACCTCGACGAGGATCGGCTGGCCGGTCATTCCTCGACGCGCCCCAGTTCGCTGTCCAGCAGTTGGTCCACAGTGGCCGCTCCGCTGCTGTAGCGCGCGGCGATCTCGGCGTTGAGCGTGTCCATCACGCCCTGGACCTGGCGGCGAAAGGAGGACACGGAGGCTTCCTCGGCCGCGTATGTGTCCAGCGCGGCGGCGAGCTTGTCGTCGGTGAGCGAGCCGACGTCGGTGAGCCCGGTGTCGCCGATCAGCGCCTCCGCGTGCCTGCGGTGCTCGCCCGCGCGGGACGGTTCGAGTTGCTGGTGGCGGCCGGAACCGGCGGCCGGGCCGAGCGCGTTGTCGGCGAGGATGGACGCGAGCCGGTCGACAATGCTGCTTTCCCCGCCGGACGAGCGGCGCTCCTGTTCGGCGCGCACGATGTCGATGCGGGCGTGCAGGAGCCGGCGCAGGTAGGACAGGTCTGTCTCTTCCTGCGCGGCCTCGTCGCGCCGCTCGCGCAGCACCGGGAGCGGCAAGTCGCCTAATCCGGTGAGATATCCCGGGCCGAGGACGCGGTCGATCCGTCGCCGCCCGCCGGGACGCACTTCGATCACGGGCACATCCTGCTCCACATTCGGCGACGACGCTACCGTCGAGTTCACTTCAGCCCCGCAGTCTCTGCGCCGCTTCCCGTCCGGGCGCCGCGTGCTCGCCCGGCACCGAGTCCGGATCGACAGTGGCCTGGACCACTCGGTCCTCGTCGCCTGCCAGCAGCTCCGCCCCGCCCGGAACCGAGCGTTTGACCAGCGCGAGCGCGATCGGCCCGAGTTCGTGGTGCTGCGCGACCGTGCCGATCCGGCCGACCACGCGCTCGCCGAGCTTCACCGGATCGCCGGTCTCCGGCGTGATCTCCGGCGAACCGTCGAGGTGCAGCAGCGCCAGATACCGCGGCGGGCGGCCGACGTTGTGCACCTTCGAGACGGTTTCCTGGCCGCGGTAGCAGCCCTTCGCGACGTGCGCGGCCGAGCCGATCCAGCCGACCTCGTGCGGGATCGTCCGTTCGTCGGTGTCGACGCCGAGCCGCGGATGCCGCGATTCCACGCGCAGCGCGTCGAAGGTCCACGAACCAGCCGGACGAGCCCCCGCGTCGGTGAGCCGTTGCCACCATTGAGTGAGCTGCGCGCGCGGCACCACGAGATCCGCGCCCGCTCGCGTCGGCCACGGCATCCGCCGGGCGAAACCGCCTTCGGGCAACGCGGCCACCGAATACGGCTCGGTGCCGAGTTCGACGCCGAGCACGCTGTCGGTCTCCGGGCCGAGCACCGAAAGAACGGCCAGTTCTTCGGTCGCGTCGCGAATCTCGACCTTGGACCAGAACTTCATCGCTTCGAGGTACTCGCGCAGGGTTTGCTTGCCGCCCTTGGGCAACGCGCTCGTCACGAGCGGGCCGGGGTCGCTGTCGAGGTACACCGTCTCGCCGGTGTGCGCGAGCACGAAATGGGTGTCGACGTGGCCTTGGCTGTCGAGGACGAGCGCTTCGGTGCCGGTGTTCGCGGCGAGTTCGGTGACGTGTTGCGAGATCACCAAATGCAGCCAGGACAAGCGTTCCTCGCCGGTGACGGCGAGGATTTCTCGGTGCGAGCGGTCGATGACGACCACTCCTCGGGCGGCGGTGCGCTGCTCGGCGAACGGATCGCCCCAGTGCCACGGAACTCCGGCTTCCGGATGGCCCTCGGGCGCGGCGACCGCGCGGGGGATTTCGAGCAGCGGCGAGCTGTACGGCATAGCTCTAAGGGTAAGTGAGTACCTTGAGGGGATGCGCGTTCTCGCCTTCCTAGACGGTTCACTGGCCGACCCCGAAGCCGCTCACCTCCGGGTGGACGACCTCGGCCTGCTGCGCGGAGACGGGGTGTTCGAAACGATCCTCGTAGCAGTGAAAAAGCCGCGGGAAATGCGTCCGCACCTCGACCGGCTCGCCCGTTCCGCGGCGATGCTGGACCTGCCCGCCCCGGACCTCGACGGCTTCGCCCGAGCCGCGCAGGCAGTCGTCGACGCGTGGCGGGGCGGCCCGGAGATTGCCTTGAAACTCGTGTACACGCGGGGTGTCGACGGCGATCCGGAAGGCAAGCCGACGGCGTTCGCGATGGGCCTGGAGGTCGACGAGAAGGTCCTGCGGGCGCGCACCGAAGGTGTTTCCGTGGTGACCCTGGAACGCGGTTTCGGCCCCGAACTCGCCGAGCGCGCCCCGTGGCTTTTGCTCGGCGCGAAAACGGTTTCCTACGCGATGAACATGGCCGCCCTGCGCGAGGCGACCCGTCGCGGAGCTCAAGATGTGATCTTCACCGCTACCGACGATTCGGTCCTCGAAGGACCGACGTCGACGGTCGTGCTGGCGAAGGAGCGGACGCTCTACACCCCGCCGGCCACTGTTGGCATCCTGCCAGGAACGACTCAGTACGCGTTGTTCCGCGGCGCGGAGAAGGCGGGCTGGTCGGTGAAGGTGGAGCCGCTTTCGGTGGTGGACTTGCTGGACGGGGACGGCGTTTTTCTTACGTCGTCGGTCCGGAAGGTGACCCGGGTGCACACGCTGAACGGCACGCAGCTGCCGGATTCGACGGCGCTGCACGAGGAGCTGGTGGCGGCTTACGAGAGCGAGTACTGAGCGTCTCGTGAGTGTTGGTGCCGGTTCTCACCGGCATGAACACTCACGACCCGCTGATCAGCACCACCGACGGCGTGACCCCTTCCGCCCGGTAAGCGCTGATCTTGTGGTGCCCGTCCACCAGCAACGGCCGCGTACCGGACAAAACCACCGCCACCGGCCGGTGTCCCGACCGGATCGCCGTGCGGTAGTACGCGACCCGGGCATCGTCGTCGTCCGGCCAGTCGCTCGCCGGGATCAGATCCACCGCCTCGAACCGCTGCGGGCCGCTGACCCGGTACTGGCCGTCGACGAGCAACGCCAGCAGCTCGCGCAGGGTTTCCGCCAGCGGGAGGCGTAGCTGACCGGTCGCGAGCGCGATGCGCAGCGACTGCGGCAGCTCCGCCCGTCCTCCGGTGTTCAGCTCCAGGAAACCCGCGCCGCCGGTGATCGTTACCCGTTCCACGCTCAGAAGGACGCGTGGAACCGCACCAAGGTTCCGGGGCGTGCTTGAGCGAGTGCTCCGAGTGACCCCCGTCTCACGACCGCGATCACCGGATAACCGCCCGTGGTCGGGTGATCAGCGAGGAAGACCAGCGGCAATCCGTTCGGCGGGACCTGAATCGCGCCAGTGAGCACGCCTTCGCTCGGTAACTCCGAAGTGGACACTCGACGTAATGGCGGCCCGTCAAGGCGGACCCCCACTCGGTTGGATTCCGCGGTGACTGTCCACTGTGCGTTGAGCGAGGCCCGCGCGTCGGCGAACCAATCGTCGCGAGGGCCGAGCAAAACCGGCACTGCCAGCTGGGGCGGCGCGGACGAGGCGGTGACCACGTCGGCACCGGACGGAACACCGGTGACGGGGCCGAGGGGGACGCTCGCGCCAGCTTCCAGCGGCGAGGGGCCGAGTCCGGACAGGACGTCGGTCGATCGGCTCCCCAAGACGGGTGGCACCGCGATGCCGCCGGACACCGCCAGGTAGCAGCGCAGTCCGGTGGCGGGTCGGCCGATTGTCAGTTTTTGGCTTGGCCGCAACGGAATCGGCGTGTGCGAGCCGGTTTCCCTTCCGTCCACGGACACCGCGACCGGCGGTCCGGTCACCGCCGCGGTGCACGAAACCACGGCCCGGACGGTGAGCCCGCCCAGCACGGTTTCGATCCCGGCGGCGTCCTCGGGATTGCCGACCAGCCGGTTGCCGAGTCGCAGTGCCGCGACGTCAAGAGCACCCGACGGTGGGACGCCCAGATGTGCGTAGCCGGGACGGCCGAGGTCTTGCACCAAAGCCAGCGAACCGGGCGAGACGATCTCCAGCGCGCGCATCAAACGCTCCGGAACCGCACGCGGAGACCGGGCGTGAACAACGCCGGTTGCGCGGCGGAAGGCTCGAAGAGCGTCACCTCGGTGTGCCCGATCAACCGCCAGCCGCCAGGGGATTCCCGCGGATAGACGCCGGTGTACTCGTCGGCGATGGCCACCGACCCGGCGGGGACGCGAGTGCGTGGCGAACTGAGCCGCGACTGCTGGAGTTCGGCGGGAAGCCCGGCGAGATAACCGAAACCGGGCGCGAAACCAGTGAACGCGACCGTGTAGACCGCACGAGTATGGAGAGCGACGACCTCGGCCACGCTGAGCCCCGCGTCCTCAGCGACCAGGGAAAGGTCTTCGCCGGAGTACCGGACGTCCAAAACGACTTCGCGGGCATCCCCGGCAGGCGGATGATCCAGATCGGCCGAAGCCAGCAAGGAACGCGCAGCTTCCAGAGCGCTCGTGGACGCGACCACCAGCAGGGTGCGGGCCCCGGGAACGATCTCCGTGACGCCGTCGAGCGCGGCTTCGGTGAGGGTCGCCCTTGCCGCGCTCATCTCCTCGAGCGAGGCGCAGTCGAGCAGGGCGGCGTGTTCGCCGTACCGCCGCCAGCGCACGGCGTCTCCCGGAGCCTCAGCCCACCACGCGGCGCAGCAGCGCGGAGGCGTGCGGCTGCATTTCCTGTCCGACCATCGCGCGTTCCTCGACGTACCCGAGGTCGCCGTTCACCAGGCCGTACAGCCGCTGCGCACCGGTGACCTCCTTGGCCGTCGCGGTGCGGATGACCGCGTCGGTGCCGAGTTCCCAGGCCGTCTGGCTGCGCGGTTTGCCGTAGTACAGCTCGACGATGCCGGAGCTGTGCGTGAGCAGCAGTTCCAGGGTGTCGTCCTCCTGCGGCCGCCAGAACCCGGTTTCGCGGGCGGCGGGCCGCAGCACGCTGCCGTCCTCGTTCAGCAGCCACGAGCGCGCCTCGTGGAACAGGAACGGGCGGCCGTCGTGGGAGACGGTCAGCTGCTGGGCGAACTTGATCGGCCCGTCGATCGTTGGGTAGTCGATCTCGCCCTCGCCGCGCCAGACGCCGACGAGCGGCAGCAGGGCGAGGCACGCGTCGTTCAGGTTCGGGCCCTCGCGCAGGTTCGCCGTGTCGTTCGGGATCGGCAGGTCGTCCCACAACGGCAGGTTGCGGTCGCGCGTGCTGGCGGCCCGCTCCTCGGCTGCTGCGATGGCTTCGTCGCCACTCGTCATGCTGATCAGCGCTGGTCGGCGTACAGCCGGTAGACGACGTAGACCGCGAACCACACGGTGGCGATGCCCGCGATGATCAACAGGGTCGTAAACAAGGTCTCCACAGCGAGGACAATAGTCCGCCCCGGCTCATCTAGCGCTGCGCAGGGTCGCGGCGGTGAGGACGGTCACCGCCAGCAGCGCCGCGCCGGCCACCGCCATCGCGGTCTGGAGCCCGGTCGTCAGCGTGCTCCCGTGATCGAGAAGCGCTCCGAGCGCGGCCACGCCGAGCGCCATCCCGACCTGGCGCGCGGCGTTCACCGTGCCCGCCGCGGTGCCCGTGCGCTGCGCCGGGAGCCCGGCGAGACCGACGATGTTCGTCGGGGTGATGCTCAAGCCGAGCCCGACGCCGGACAGCGTCAGCGGCACGCTGAGCAGCCAATCCGGGCTCGCCGGGTCGACCAGCAGGAAGGCGGAACTCCCCGCCGCGGTGATGGCGAGACCGATCGGCAGCACGCGTTCCGCGGTGAACCGGCCGGCCAGCCGTCCGGAGAAGAACGCGAGAACGGCGTTGGCGACCACGTACGGCAGCATCTGCACCCCTGTCGTCGAGGCGGTGCTGCCCCAGGCCTGCTGCAGGTACACGGCGATCAGCACCGGCAGCGGGTAGCAGGCGAAGCCGATGACGAACGAGGTGAAGATCGAAGCGGCGAACCGGAACTTGCCGAACAGCCGGATCGGCAGCATCGGATGCGGGGCGCGCAGTTCCACGACGATGAACGCGATCAGCCCGAGCGCGCCAACCGCCGCGGCCACCGCGTCCGACGCGATCACGGCGTAGGTGAACGAACCGATCCACAACGCGCCGAGCACCTGCCCGGGCAGGTCCAGCGCGCCGTGCGCTGGATCGGACGATTCGTCGAGGCCCCGGCGACCTGCGAGTACCGCGAGAACGCCGATCGGCAGATTGATCAGGAAGATGGTCGGCCAGCCGAGCGCGTCGGTGATCGGTCCGCCGATGAGGGGACCGATGACCAGCGCGCATCCGGCCACGCTGCCCCACGCCCCCAGCATCCGGGCCCGTTCCCGCGGCTCTGGATACGCGTGCGCGAGGAGAGCGATGCCGCCCGGGATGACCGCCGCGGCCGCGATTCCTTGGCCTGCGCGCGCGGCGATGAGCAGTCCGAGCGTCGGGGCGAGGCCGCAGCCCAGCGAAGCGAGCGTGAACACCGCGAGGCCGCCGAGGTAGATCCGCTTGCGGCCATAGCGGTCGCCGAGCGTGCCGCCGGTGAGGATCAGCGCGGCGAGCGCGACGGTGTACCCGTCCACAATCCATTGCAGGTCAGTGAATTCGGCGTGCAACTCGCGCTGGATGGTCGGCAGCGCGACGCTCACCACGCTCGCGTCGAGCAACGCCATGAAGCTGCCAAGGAACACAGCGGTGGCCAGCAGCGGGCTCCGCGCAATGGTTTTCGTTTGCGACACGTCCGCGAGCTTGGGTCCTCAAGCCGACTTGAGGTCAAGTCTCCCCGGGACACGAGAAGGGCCCCTCGGAAACCGAGGGGCCCTTCTGCGCGAAAGCGTTGTCAGGCAACCGAAATGGCCAGCTGGTGCAGGCCAGGGCCTTCCGCGGTGACGTTGGCCTCGCCGTTGCCCGTGCGGTGCAGCGCGCGCACCGTCCAGGAACCCTCGGCCGCGTAGAAACGGAAGTCGCCGTCCGCCGAGGACACGACCTCGCCCGCGAAGTCGCCGCCGCCGTCGAGCAGCCGGACGAACGCGCCGCCGACCGGTCCCTCGGCGCCGGTGACCTTGCCTGCCAGGACGACCTGGCCGTTGGTGTCGAAGTCTGCCGGGGTCGCGACCTGTGCCGGTGCGCTGCAGCCGTCTGCCATCACTTAGCTCCCAACTCGACCGGAACGCCGACCAGCGAACCGTATTCCGTCCACGAACCGTCGTAGTTCTTCACGTCCGACTGGCCGAGCAGCTCGTGCAGGGCGAACCAGGCGATCGAGGAACGCTCGCCGATGCGGCAGTACGCGATGGTCGGCTTGCCCTCGTCGTAGCCTGCCTCGGCGTAGAGGTCCTTGATCTCCTGCTCGGACTTGAAGGTGCCGTCCTCGTTGGCGACCTTCGCCCACGGCACGTTCAGCGCGCCCGGGATGTGGCCCGGCACCTGCGACTGCTCCTGCGGCAGGTGCGCCGGGGCGAGCAGCTTGCCGGAGAACTCGTCCGGCGAGCGCACGTCGATGTAGTTCTTCGAGCCGATCGACTGGACGACCTCGTCGCGGAACGCACGCAGCGACAGGTCCTGGTCCTTGGCCTGGTAGTTCGTGGCCTCGCGCTTGACCTCGTCGGAGTTCAGCTCGCGGCCGTCGAGCTCCCACTTCTTGCGGCCGCCGTCGAGCAGCTGCACGTTCTCGTGGCCGTAGAGCTTGAAGTACCAGTACGCGTAGGCGGCGAACCAGTTGTTGTTGCCGCCGTAGAGGATCACGCGGTCGTCGTTCGAGATGCCCTTCTCCGACAGGAGCTTCTCGAAGCCCTCCTTGTTGACGAAGTCGCGGCGGACGCCGTCCTGGAGGTCCTTGCGCCAGTCGAGCTTCACCGCGCCGCGGATGTGCCCGTTGTCGTAAGCGGTCGTGTCCTCGTCGACCTCGGCGAACACCACGCCCGGGGTGTCCAGGTTTTCCTCGGCCCACTGCGTGGTGACCAGGACGTCTTCTCGGCTCATGGAGACTGACTCTCTTTCTGGGTTAAGGGTTTTACGAGGACGCCCGCGCGGGGCTGAAACGCTTGATCAGCAGGTACATCTGGCACCCGAGGCAGTAGTTGAACGCCGCGTTGAGGAACGCCGCGAAGAGCGCGAACGCGGTCGCGACGACGCCGAGCGGCGTCACGCCGGTCGCGAAGCCGATCGTGCCGACGAGCGCGAACACGAACCCGACCGCCTGCGCGAACCGCAGCGGGGCGGCGTCCTCGCGTTCGGTCGGCGGCCCGAGCCGCGGCGCGATCGCGAGCCGGTACAGCACCGAGTACGGCGCTGGCTTGAGCCCGACGAACGCACCGATCGCGAAGACCACGGTCTGCAGTGCGAGCAACGGCCACCACTGCGTGACCAGCACGACGGCGAGCACCACCGTGGTCACGATCGCGGCGAACCTGGGACCTCGCGGGTCTACGGCCGGTCCGGCGGACATGGGTTCCTCCTGCTCAGTGCGAGGGGAAAGGCGTGCGGACAGCACGCGGCGAAGACGGGCGGAGCTGCGAAACGGCGCGAGACGTGCTTCAGCGCCGGCCGGAAAAAGGCAGACACAAGCTGCTGCGCACGCGGCAGAAATCGACCGCGCGGCGCTGCGTCAGAAGGGTGATGGGCAGCTCGTCCACAGGGGGGAGGGTACCCAGGCTCGCTCGCTCCCGGAACCATGTTCATTCCTTGGGACGAGGTCCGGATCCTGAGAATCAACCGCCGCGGACGCCCGGCTGGGCACTGCCCCAATGTGGCATTGGGTGCGCGGGACGCACCGAACGCCACATTGGGTGCGTCAGATGCACCCAATGCCACATTGGGGAGCTTTGACGGGGCCGGGTGCGAGGGGCAGCTGGAGCCGGGCGGCGAGAGTCAGCGTGGCGCGGCGGCCAGATGCGGGCGGAGCGCTTCCAGCAGCTCCGGGCCCTTGGGCACGCCGCCCACGCGCAGCAGTTCCCGGCCCTCCGGGTCCAGCGCGAGCGTGGTCGGCGTGCTGAGCACCGACAGCGCCTGCGCGACCTCGGGACGTTCGGTGACGTCCAGGTCGACGTGGTGCAGGCCGTCGGTCTTCTCCGCGAGCGACGAGAGAATCGCCCGCGTGTGCCGGCACGGGGTGCAGAACGTGGTGGAGATCTGCACCAGGGTGACGGCGGATTCCGGATCAAGGGCCTCGGAGACCGGAGCGGGGAGCGAGCGGGTCGCGGCGGCCGGTTTGGCCGCGCGGATCCGGCCGTTGCGGGCGCGCAGGACCAGGCCCGCGGCCGTCGCGACGACCAGCGTCGCCAGCAGCACCCACACTCCGGTCACCGGGATCAGCCTCCGTGGTTGGTGGACAGGTCGGCGAAGTTGACGTCGTGCGCTTCGCCCTTGATGGTCACCGAACCGCTGTCGACGCGGACCGCAGTCGGGGTGACCGACAGCGGCAGCCGGGTCGTCGAAATGCTGGCCCGGAAGTTCGGCAGCAGAGCTTTCTGCACAGCTTCCGGAACGATCGTGGTGCTCTGGTCATTCCCGAACTGCAACCGGTAAGGCACGATCGAGATCGTCTTCTCCTTGAGCTGGATCAGCGCGAAGCAGAAGATCTCCACCTTCTGGCCGGCCACCTGCACGTCGCCGGAGATCCGCACGCCCGCGCTGGTGCCGTCGGCCGGTTCGCCGTCGGCGTTGGTCGGCGTCGGGTCCGGCTGCTTGCCCTGTTCGGTGTCGCCGTACTTCACGTACGCCTGGGTCGACTGCTCGATCTTCAGGTTCTGGATCTTGTTCAGCGGCGAGACCCGGGCGAGGTCGGACGCCTTGATCGTCACCGCACCGGTGAGCTTGCCGATCTTCACCGCCTTGGTGTTGCCGGAGGTGAGATCCGACAGCGGCGCGATCACGTCCTCCAGTTCGGCGCTCACGCGCAGGTCGCGCAGTTCGTTGCCGACCGGGACGCCGTCCGCGGAAACCGTGATGTGACTGTAGTCACCGGAGAGCGCCTGCACGGTGAACGGGAAGCCGTGGATATTGACCGACGGATCGTCGCTCAGCCCGAGCTGTGCGCGGGCCTTCTGCGAGATCGTGTGCTCGGCGAAGGCCGCCGCTCCGAAATCCGCACCGACCAGCAGGAGCACCAGCACTCCCAGCACGATGAGCCACCGCCGCACGCGCCTGCCGCGGCGGCCGCTGCCGGGGTTTTGGGCCGGTCGGTCGTCCCGGGTCACGGGCCTGCTCGCCATCGCCTCGGTTCTCCTGTTCGGGTGGATTTCGTCGTGGTGCGGGTCACGCCGGGACTGTTCGACCAGGTGTGATCGATCCAGCAGGAGCTAGGTACCGGCGTGTTCACCCGCTATTCTCACTTAGCACCGACCGACGCCACGTTTGAGGCGACGAATCTGAAGGCGGTGCGGAATCATGAGCTTGGACCTGCTGGTGCTGACGGGGGAACTCGACGCTACCTCCGTACTACCCGCGCTGGACCTGCTGCCGCACACCGTACGCGTACGCGAGCCGGAAGTGACGGCCCTGCTCGACGCGGGTCACCGGGACGTCATCCTGCTCGACGCGCGCAGCGACCTCGCGTCCGCGAAAAGCCTGTGCCGCCTGCTTAAGGGCGCGGAGGACGAATCGGGCACGCCGGTCATCGCGGTCGTCGGCGAAGGCGGTCTGGTCGCGGTCAACGCCGAGTGGCGCACGGACGACATCCTGCTGCCCACTGCTGGTCCCGCGGAGGTCGACGCCCGGCTGCGGCTGGCCACCACTCGTGACGGCATCGGACTGCAGGCAGACGCCGAACTGCGCGTAGGCGACCTTGTCATTGACGAAGCGACGTACACGGCGAAGCTGCGCCGTCGCACGCTTGAGCTGACGTACAAGGAGTTCGAGCTCCTTAAGTACCTCGCTCAGCACGCCGGTCGCGTGTTCACTCGCGCGCAGCTGCTGCAGGAAGTGTGGGGTTACGACTTCTTCGGCGGCACGCGCACGGTCGATGTCCACGTACGGCGGCTTCGCGCGAAGCTCGGTCCGGAGCACGAGCAGATGATCGGCACTGTGCGAAACGTCGGTTACAAGTTCGAGCGGCCGGCGAAGGGCGCGAAGCCGGTTGTCGCCGTTCCGGCCGACGCTTCGGAGCTGACCTCTCGCTGACGTTCGCCGGTAAGGTCGGTTTGTGGCTATCGACCTTGGCGACTGGACGACCGATCCCGACGACGCGGTGCGCGAAGTGCTGCTCGCGGTCAAAGCGACTGACGGCCGTCCCGAGGTCGACGCGACCGGGCCGCTGCCGCGCGAATTCGAAGGCGGGCTGCATCTCCTCGCCCGCTTCGACGGCGCGCCCGCGGGATACGTCCACCTTGACACCGAAGGCGATTCCCACGGTCATCAGGTCGCGGAGCTTGTCGTGCACCCGGATTTCCGGCGTCGCGGCGTTGGCACCGCGCTCGCGAAGGCCGTAGTCGAGCGCGCCGACGCGGGATTGCGCGTGTGGGCGCACGGCGATCACCCTGGCGCGGCGGCGATCGCGGCGAAACTCGGCCTCGGCAGGCAGCGCGAACTGCTGGTCCTGCATGTCGCCGTGTCCGCTGCGGACTGGCCGGAACCGGTGCTGCGCAACGGTTTCCGGTTGCGGACCTTCGTGCCCGGCCAGGACGAGGACGCGATGGTCGCGGTCAACGCGCGCGCGTTCGACTGGCATCCGGAACAGGGCGCGCTGACCGCCGCCGAGGTGCGCGCCGAGGAACTTCAGGCCTGGTTCGACCCGGCGGGCTTCTTCCTCGCGGAGAACGAGAACGGCGAGGTCGCCGGCTTCCACTGGACGAAGGTGCACGATCCGGTGCCCGGCCGGTTCGACGGCGACCCGGTCGGGGAGGTCTACGTGGTCGGCGTCGATCCTGCTACTCAGGGTAGTGGCCTCGGCAAGGCGCTGACCTTGGCCGGACTCCGTTACCTGCGTTCTCGGGGACTACCGAGGGTGATCCTCTACGTCGAGGGCGACAACGCCGCGGCTTTGGCTGTGTACAACAAGCTGGGGTTCCAGCGTTTCGAGACCGACGTCCAGTACGGTGAGTGATCACGGTCGACGCGACTGGTGACCCGTGTTACTTTCTGCGTACTAGCAGGTCACGACCAGGCCACGGCACCCGTTCGGGGTAGTAGTCCTGCTCACAACCGGTGACTTGTTCACCTCCCGTTCATGCAACCAAGGACGACCGTCCACCGAGGCTGCCTAGTGTCCGGTTCCGGTGCGGCTCACCCGCCGCCAATCCCGACCGGATTCAAAAAGGCACATCTCCGAGTGGAGGAAATGCAGTGAAGATCATGCGGCCCCTGGGTGCCGTCGGCATCGTGGCGAGCGCCGCGCTCGTGCTCGCCGCTTGTGGCTCCGACCCTTCGGCGTCGAACAACGCGGGCTCGAACTCCGCCGCTCCCGCCGCCACCGGAACCGCCCAGGTCGACTGCGGGGGCAAGAGCCCGCTTTCCGCTGAGGGCTCGACGGCCCAGAAGAACGCCATCGAGGTGTTCAACCAGGCCTACAACAAGAAGTGCTCCGGCCAGAAGGTGAACTACAACGGCACCGGTTCCGGCGCCGGCGTCAAGCAGTTCAATGCCAACCAGGTCGACTTCGGCGGTTCGGACTCGCCGATCAAGGACGCCGACCTCGAGGCCGCCACCAAGCGCTGCGGCTCGCCCGCGCTGAACATCCCGCTGGTCGTCGGCCCGATCGCGGTCGGCTACCACCTGTCCGGCGTGGACAACCTGACGCTGACCCCGCAGGTCATCGCCAAGATCTTCAACGGCGGCATCAAGAACTGGAACGACCCGGCCATCAAGGCGGTCAAGGGCAACGAGAGCCTGAACCTGCCGGACAAGCCGATCCAGGTCGTCTCCCGCTCCGAGGAGTCCGGCACCACCGACAACTTCCAGAAGTACCTCGGCGCGGCTGCCAAGGACGTCTGGACCCAGGGTGCGGGCAAGAAGTTCGCCGGCGGCGTCGGCAACGGTGCGCAGGGCTCGAACGGTGTCGCGAGCACCGTCAAGGGCGCGGACGGCTCGATCACCTACGTGGAGAGCGCGTTCGCCAAGGACGGCGTCACCCCGGCCAAGATCGACAGCGGCTCCGGCGGCGTCGCGCTGAGCGCGGAGAACGTGGCCAAGTCCCTCGACGCCGCCAAGTTCGCCCACCCGGGCACCAACGACCTGGCGATGGACCTCAACGGCATCTACTCCAGCAACGTGCCGGGCGCCTACCCGCTGCTGCTGACGACCTACGAGATCGTGTGCTCGAAGTACTCGAACCCGGACGTCGCGAAGGCCGTCAAGGCGTTCCTGACGGTGGCCGCCACCGAGGGCCAGCAGCCGCTGTCGGCCAAGGGCTACGTGCCGATCCCGCAGAGCCTCCAGGACAAGGTGCTGAAGGCCGTCAAGGAAATCTCCTGAATCGCCTGACTGGTACAAAGGCTGACTAGAGACTGTCGATGAGCGACCAATCCTCGACGCGAACGCCCACCGGCGACCCCGGTGGGCGTTCGTCGTCCGCCCGAGCGTTCCCGGAGGATCCGATTTCGGACAAGCCACCCGCGCCGGCGCCGGAAGCGCCGCCCGCGCGGAAGAAGCCGACGAAGGTGCGAGCCGGTGACCGCATCTTCCAGAATCTGACCACCGGGGCCGGGATCTTCGTCGTCGCCCTGATCGCCTTGATCGGGATTTTCCTGGTCGTCCAGGCGATCCCGGCGCTGAAGGCGGACAAGGTCAACTTCCTGTTCAACCACGGGTGGTCGACGAACGACCCGGCGAACATGGCGTTCGGCATCGCCGACCTCGCCGAGGTCACCGTCGCGACCTCGCTGGTGGCGCTGATCATCGCGATGCCGATTTCGCTGGGCATCGCGCTTTTCCTCACCCAGTACGCGCCCGCGAAACTGGCCCGGCCGTTCGCCTATGTCGTGGATCTGCTCGCCGCGGTGCCGTCGATCATTTTCGGCCTGTGGGGCATTCTCGTGTTCGCGCCCGCGATCGAGCCGTTTTCCGAGTGGGTCAACAGCACCTTCTCGTGGATTCCGATTTTCGCGCCGGGCAACATCGCGCCGAACGTGCGCGGCACCATTTTCACCGCCGGAATCGTGCTGGCGGTGATGATCCTGCCGATCATCACGTCGCTGACCCGCGAGGTTTTCGAGCGCACGCCGACCGCGCAGGTCGAGGGCGCGCTCGCGCTCGGGGCCACGCGCTGGGAGGTCATTCGCACCACGGTGCTGCCGTTCGGCAAGGCCGGTTTCGTCGGTGCGTCGATGCTCGGTCTCGGCCGCGCGCTCGGTGAAACCATTGCGCTGGCGGTGATTCTGCTGATCCCGCAGGGCCGCAACTTCGACTGGAGCCTCTTCGACGGCGGCGCGACGTTCGCCTCGAAGATCGCCCAGAACTACAGCGAGTTCAACAACCCGACCTCGGCCGGCGCCTACATCGCGGCCGGACTGGTGCTGTTCGTGCTGACGTTCCTGGTCAACTTCGCCGCCCGCTCGATCGTCGGCAAGAAGGGGGAGTGACCGTGTCGACCACCCTCGAACGGCCCGCGACGACACCGGCTTTCCAGCAGGTGAGCGCGGCCCGCAAGGTCAAGAACGGCGTCGCCACCGTGCTGGTGTGGCTGTCGTTCCTGATCGCCGTGATCCCGCTGGTGTGGGTGCTGTACACGGTGATCGCCAACGGGATCAAGCGGATCCCGTACAGCAACTGGTGGGGCCAGGACTTCGGTTCGGTGCTCGGCGACGAGGTCGGCGGCGGCGTGCTGCACGCGATCATCGGCACCCTGCTGCAGGGTCTGGTGTGCGCGGTCATCTCGGTGCCGATCGGCCTGCTGGTCGCGATTTACCTCGTCGAGTACGGCCGCGGCAAGCTGGCCAGGGCCACCACGTTCATGGTGGACATCCTCTCCGGTGTTCCCTCCATTGTGGCCGCTCTGTTCATTTACGCGCTGTGGGTCACCACGCTCGGCCTGCCGCGCAGCGGGTTCGCGGTGTCGCTCGCCTTGGTGCTGCTGATGATCCCGGTGGTCGTCCGCTCCGCGGAGGAAATGCTGCGGATCGTGCCGGACGACCTGCGCGAGGCCTCTTACGCGCTGGGCGTTCCGAAGTGGAAGACGATCATGAAGATCGTGCTTCCGACCGCGTTGTCGGGCATTCTCGGCGGCATCATGATGGCGCTCGCCCGCGTGATGGGCGAAACCGCGCCGCTGCTGGTGCTCGTCGGGTACACGTCCTACGTCAACTGGAACATCTTCAGCGGGGAGCAGGCGTCGCTTCCGTTGGTGATGAACAACGAACGCGCCACCAACTCGATGGACCCCGGCAGCGTCGGCTTCGACCGGATCTGGGGAGCCGCGCTCACCCTGGTGCTCATCATCGCCGTGATCAACCTGCTCGCCACGGTCCTTTCCCGCATCGTCGCCCCGAAGAAGAAGTGAGTCATGGCCAAGCGAATCGACGTCAAAGACCTGGACATCTACTACGGCAAGTTCCACGCCGTGGACAGCGTCACGCTGAACGTCCCGCCGCGGAACGTGACCGCGTTCATCGGCCCGTCGGGGTGTGGCAAGTCGACCGTGCTGCGCACGCTGAACCGGATGCACGAGGTCATTCCGGGTGCCAGGGTCGACGGCCAGGTGCTGCTCGACGGGGAGGACATCTACGCCTCGGCGGTGGACCCGGTGCAGGTGCGCCGCACCATCGGCATGGTGTTCCAGCGGCCGAACCCGTTCCCCACGATGTCCATTAAGGACAATGTGGTGGCCGGGCTCCGGCTCGGCGGGGTGAAGAGCCGCAAGCAGCTCGACGAGGTCGCCGAGCGCGCGCTGCGCGGCGCGAACCTGTGGAACGAGGTCAAGGACCGGCTGAACAAGCCGGGCGGCGGCCTTTCCGGCGGCCAGCAGCAGCGGCTCTGCATCGCGCGGGCGATCGCGGTGCAGCCGGACGTGCTGCTGATGGACGAGCCTTGTTCGGCGCTGGACCCGATCTCGACGCTCGCGATCGAGGACCTGATCGGCGAGCTGAAGAAGGACTACACGATCGTCATCGTGACGCACAACATGCAGCAGGCGGCGCGGGTTTCGGACCAGACCGCGTTCTTCAACCTGGCCGGCGTCGGCCAGCCCGGTCGGCTGATCGAGCTGAACGACACGGAGAAGATCTTCTCCAACCCGGACGAGAAGGCCACCGAGGACTACATCTCGGGCCGCTTCGGCTGATTCCACTGTGGACGGCCGCTCTGGTTTCCGTGCCAGGGCGGCCGTTTTCATTACTGGGTACTAAAAAACCGCCACCTGTTGGCTCAGGTGGCGGTTTTCTCGTGGTAGGTCAGATGGTCAGGTCTTCGTCGTCGGTGCCGTAGCCGGGCATCCGGCCGGTGACCACGAAAATCATCCGCTTGGCGACGGACACCGCGTGGTCGGCGTAGCGCTCGTAGAAGCGGCCGAGCAGCGTGACGTCGACCGCGGAGGCGACGCCGTGCGGCCATTCGCGGTCCATCAGCACGGTGAACAGGTGCCGGTGCAGGTCGTCGACCTGGTCGTCCTCGGTCTCGAGGTCCTTGGCCGCGGACACGTCCTTGGTCTTGATGATCGCCTCGACCTGGCGGGCGAGCTTGACCGCGGCCCGGCCCATCTCGGCGAAGTAGGGCTTGACGGCGTCCGGCAGCACCGGGTCCGGGTGGCGGCGGCGGGCGGCCTTGGCGACGTGCAGGGCGAGATCTCCCATGCGCTCCAGGCTTTCCGCCGCGTGGATGGCGGCGAGCACGGTGCGCAGATCGGTCGCGACCGGGGCCTGCAGCGCCAGCAGCGCGTACGCCTGCTCCTCGCATTCGGCGCGCGCGTCGTCGACCTTCGCGTCGTCGCTGATCACCTGCTCGGCGAGGCCGAGGTCGACCTCCAGCAGTGCCTTGGTGGCCCGCTCCATGGCGTCGGCAACCTGGACCGACATCGCGGCCAGGTTTTCGGCGAGCTGATCGAGTTCGACATGGTAGGCCTCACGCATGAGCACACCCTACGACGTGGACTGGCCGAATACCGCATCGCTGGGTGAACCGCATATGAACCCCGCCTAACGAATCCGAAGTGCTCAGCCGGTGTTGGTGTTTTTGCCCGAGCCCGCGTTCGCGGGCGGCGGCGCATTGGCCGCGGTTTCGGCGGGCTGGCTGCCCGGCAGCGGAGTGTTGTCGCGCAACGCGTCGAAGAGGCTCTTGGTCTTTTCCTGGATCAGGACTTCGTTGCCGCGCTTGTTCGGCAGGCCGACGGTGGGCACGGTGAGGAAGTTGATGTTGGCCGGATCGAGCCCGCGCATCGATTGCGCGAGCGTCATCATCTGCTGCACCCCGAGGTTGTCGCCGAACGTGGCGTGCGCGAACGCGGTGATGAAGCCGGACAGTCTTCCTGGGTCCAGCACGACATCCGAGGACATGACCTTTTTGAGCAGCGCTCCGATGAATCCCTGCTGCCGCTTGATCCGGCCGTAGTCGGAGGTCTTGTCGCCGATGACATGGCGGGCGCGCACGTAACTCAGCGCCTGGTCGCCGGAAATGGTCACGTCGCCGGTTTCGGTCAGCACCTTGCCGAGCGTGGTGTCGATGATCGGCTTCTCGTTGTGCACGGTCACCCCGTGCACCGCGTCGACCATTTCCTTGAACCCGTTGAAATCGATGCCGACGAAGTGGTTGATCCGCAGCCCGGTGATTTTCTGGATCACCTTCGTCATGCATTGCGGACCGCCGACCGCGTAGGCCGTGTTGAGCTTGGCGATCTTCTGCTCGCGCACGACCTCGTCGGTGGTCTGGGATTTCGCCGGATCCCACCGGTTGCAATCCGGCCGGTCGATCTCAAGGTCGCGCGGGAACGAAACGACCACGACCCGCTTCCGGTCCGCGGGAACGTGCGCCACCATCACCGTGTCCGACCGCGCGCCCGGAATATTGGACGCGTCCCCGACATTCTCCTCGGCGGAAGCACCGTCGCGTGAATCGGAGCCGACCATGAGGAAGTTCTCGTCGTTGGCCTGCGCGTCGGCGTTCTGGATGTCCGAGGAGTTTTCGTCCAGCGCGGACACCTGGGCGAATTTGGCGTCAAACCAGGTAACCGCACCCCACGCGACGCCCGTGCCGACAAAAATAAGCACGACAACGACGATCAGCGCGATCCGCCCGATCCGGACGTTGCGCGCGGTATGCCGCTGTTTCTTCTCCTGAAGCCGAGTCTGCTCCGGCTTCTCGGCGGGTTGCTCTTCTTCCTCTTCCTTGTCGAGCAATACGACCCGCTGCAACGCAGTCCGAGTCTGCTCGAACAAAGCCATCGACCGGGTAGTGAGCCGCTCCCGCCGCTCCCGGCGCTTCGCTTCCTCGGCAGCCGCGTCATCATGCGCGGCCGAGAACCGAGCGAGACTGTGATCGATCTTGCGACGGTACTGAGTCGCCTCGTCGATCGCCTCCATCTCGTCGGTCATCGTGAGCGGATCCATCTCCGCCCGAACCGCCGCGGCCGGCCTGGCCGGGGTGCGCCGAGGCCGCTTGCCATTCGGCCCCTCGACGGCCTGGCTCAGCTGAGTGCGCTCCGGATCGGAGGCGGGCTTCGCCGCCGGACTGAACTGCGTCTGCTCGGCGTCCTCGGCAGTGCCGAGCCCGATCCCCTTGACCGGGGTGAACTGCGTCCGATCCGCTGCGAGGGGCTGCTTTCCGTCTAGAACCGGGCTGAGCTGGGTCCGTTCGCCCTCGACTTCCGGACCGCCCCGCGGCCGGGCGTTCGGCGCGGGTCTGCGGCGGGGACGTCCGTCCTTGGGCGCGGAGGCGCGCTGTGGGCGTTCGCCGTCCAGGTCAGCGTCGAGCGCGGGGCTGAGCTGGGTTCGTTCGGGGTCTTGGGCCGCGTTTCGGCCGCCCTCGAGCTGAGGACCTGCGCTCCGGCCGCCGTCCAGCACCGGGCTGAGCTGGGTCTGCTCAAGCCCCTGAGCCGCACCCGGCCCACCGCGCTCGACTCCGTCCGGCGCGCCGACTCGCCCACGCCGCGGCGACGGAGCCTGCCCGTTGCGCCCTTGACCAGCCTGCTTGCCCCGCAACCGATCCGGCTCGAGCGCCGGGCTCAGCTGCGTCCGCTCAAGCTCGTCCTCAGATTCCGCTCCGCCAGGCGTTCCGTCGAGATCACCGGGGCGTCGCCCGGCCGGTCCAGGGCCTGCCGGACGACGACGAGGCGCGTTCGGCCCCGGCACTCGGTGCCCGCCGGAGTCCTGCCCGGCCGCGCGCTGCCCGTCAGGCTCGATCGGCAGCCCGGCCGACTCGGCCCCGGCCATCGGCTGTCCGACGGCCTCGGGCGCAGCCGCCCGTCGCCTCGCCGGACCGGGCATTCGCGGCCCGCCTGTTTCCGGCCCAGCAACCCGTTGTCCGACCGATTCCGGCCCAGGCACCCGGTGCCCGCCAGAGTCTTGTCCGGGCTTCCGCCGCCCAGCGAAGTCAGCTCCCGGCGCTCGCTGCCCATCGGGTTCGAGCCCTCCCGGCATCGGCGGCGCCGCCGAATCCGCAGCGGGCCCGGGGCCGCCAGGCATCCGCGGCGCTTGCTCGACGGACCTCCGCTGCCCCGCCGAACCGGGCCCGGCCAGCGCCTGCCCAGCGGAATCCGGTCCAGCCATCCGCGGCCCGTCCAGCTCCGGCCCAGGCAACCCGCCTGCGTCCGGCCCGGACACTCGCGGCCCGTCCACTTCCGAACCGGGCATTCGCTGCCCAGGAGCGTTCTCCGCACCGTGCGGACGCCGCGGCCCGGGCGGCTCCGGCGAAACCGGGGCCCCGCCACCTTGCCGAGGCCGAGGCGGAAGACCATCCGCCCGCCGGCGCCGCGGTCGCATCCCCGACTCCGGAGAACCAAGCTCGGCGCTCCCCGGCTGTGCACTGTCGTCCACCGCCCCAGGCCCGGACTGCCGACTCTGCGGCCCCGACCCAGCGGCTTCACCAGGACCAGGCCGAACCTGCCCGCCCGGCCCCACCGAAGAAGCGTCAGGACCGTCGAACTGCCCGCCGGGCCCCAGCACACGAGCCCCACTCGGCTCCCCGCGACGGCCAGCCCTCTCGGCCTGTCCGCCGGGGACCGCTTCGCCGGGCCGCTCGCTCAAACCGCTGCGACGTCCAGGCCCGCTCGGATACTCGCCAAGCTCAGAATCCGGCGCGGCATGCCTGGTCCCGCCGCGAACGTCGGCAGACGGAGCCCGCCGGCCACCTGGCATCGCGGAGCCAGTCTCGCCAAGCCCTTCACCCGACTCGTCCTGGTAGGCCCCAGTCTTCCGAGTCCGCGCGTCTCGGGCGACAGCATCCGGTTCGCCGACGCCGTCCGGCACCGCTCCGCCAAGAAGCGCACGCCCACCCACTCGCGCGGGCCCGGAACCATTGCCGTTCTCGACGTCCGAGCTGCCATCCCGCCGATTCCGACGTCCGCCTGAAGGACCACCGCGCCGGTCTTCGATCCTGTTGGCCGAAGTCCCCAGCGCAGGTACATCGTCAGCTGGCCTGCTGACTCCGTTGCTGAACTCGGAACCGTCGGCTACCTCCCGGCTGTGCCGATTGCCGACACCGCCGAGGCCATTGACCGGCCCACTTCCGCCAGCTGGCCCGGCATCGTCTGCTGCCGGGTCACCGTGTCGGCTGCCGCGCCCGTTCGCTCGCCTGCCGGCCGGATCAGTGTCGTTTCCAGCAGCCCCGCCGTGTCGACCGTCGACTTCGCCGACGTGCCCGTTCGTCCGCCCACCAGCTGATCCGGCGTCTTCCGCAGGCTCGCCGTGCCGTCCGTCAAGATCCGAGCTGTCTCCCGGCGTGGCGTACCGGCTGCCGACTCCGTTGACATGCCCGTTCGCCCGCCCAGCAGTTGATGCGGCGTCTTCCGCGGGGTCAATGTGCCGCCCGCCGATTCCGTTGACGTGCCCGTTCGCGCGTCCGTCGGCTGGGGCGTCTTCCACAGGCTGGGTGTGCCGCTTGGCCCGCCTGCCGGTCGAGCCGGTGTCTCCTCCGGCCGCCTCGGGGTGGCGGTTGCCGACCCCGTTCGCTCGTCCACCGGCTGGCGCAGCGTCGCCTTCCGCAGGCTCGCCGTGCCGCCCGCCAACCCCGTTTACCTGTCCATTTGCCAGCTCGCCCAGATCCGAGCTGGCTCCAGCGTGCCGACTGCCGGCCCCGTTGGCGTGCCCATTCGCCCGCCGTCGACCCGGCTCGGCAGGCAACCCAGCGCGACCGTTCGCCCCCGGGAAACCGGCGTCCGGTTCCGCTCGCCGTCGTCCTGGCTCGGGTCGCTCGGCATCCGCTCGGCGACGACCAGCCTCAGCCCGGCGGGTGCCCGGTTGCGCGAGCCGGCTCACCGGTTCCGCATGGCGGGTTCCGGGATCGTCGGAGAAGGCGGGGCGTTCGCCGGTGTGCCGCGCGACCACGTCGGACACGCTGATGCCGCCGTGAGTGTCCATCGAACGGCGGCGTCCGCCGCGGGGGCGAGCCGTGGTGTCGGAATGGCGACCGGTGCCGGGGGTGTTGCGCTCGTCGGGCACTCGGTCTCCTCTCGCACGTCAGGCGCCAGGCTGGGGCGGCTTACCTTTGAACACCCGACGGCTTCGCCGGGTCTCCCAGGACTCGTCGTACCGGGGGAGCTTTTCGTTATCGTACGGATACCCGCCGTTCGTGACGACACCCTCCCGCGAATTTCTTCACCATGCGTCGCCCTAAGGCGCACTGAAGCGGACGAACAGGTGAAGATCGGGTTCAGTGAATGGAGTAATCGCAGAGGTGCGTTACTCAGAGTGCGTAATTACCTGAGCGGTCTCGCGGTCATGGAAAGCGACCTTGTTGCGCCCCGCCCGCTTCGCGGCGTAAAGGAGATTGTCGGCTCGGTGGAGCTGGCGCGGTCCGGATTCGGTGCCGTGCGCGAGGCCGACGCTGATCGTAACCCGCAGGCCCGCCTGGAGTTCTGACCAGGGATGACGGGCAACTCGAAGGCGGGCGGCGTCGGCGACCCGGATGGCGCCCCGGTGATCGATTCCCGGCAGGACGAGAGCGAATTCCTCGCCGCCGTAGCGTGCGCAGAACGCATCGGCGGGCAGTCCCTCTTGCAGGAGATCAGCGACCCGGCAGAGAACGCGGTCGCCGAGAAGGTGACCGTACGTATCGTTCACGGACTTGAACCGGTCGAGGTCGACCAGTGCGACGGCCACCGCGGCGGGCAGTTCAGGCAGCCGCTGGTCGAGGTACCGGCGGTTGTAGCTGGAGGTGAGCGGATCGCGCAGGCTGCCCGCTCGCGCGATGTCGAGCGCGGAGCGCAGGTGCCGGTAGGCCCGCCGCCAGTCGCCGCGCGTCGCGAACAGGTCCGCGATGGACTCGTGCAACGTGAGCAAGTCTGGTGCGGTATCCCCCGTTCCGAGCTCGTCGTCCGTCGCCACTCTGACCTCCGCCACTCCATCGTTTTCGTCGTAAAGGAGCGGTGGCTTGAGTGATCGGTACGTACGAAGGTGAATTTCGCTCAAGTGGACGACGGACTTCCGCTGTTGTCACTCAGCGGAGTTCTTCGCCTCAGAGCGCGGAGAAGGGCTTTTTGTCCTTGAGCTGCGCGAATTGATCACGCGCCCAGTAACTCGCGTCAGTCGCCGGATCTGTGATCCACTGTGTGTAATCGGCCCAGGAAATCCATCGCCAGCCGCCCACTTCTTCGGGATTCGGCCGCGGGTCGACCTCCGTCCAGGCGGCGAACACCGGACAGAACTCGTTCTCCACGATCCCCTGGAAGGGCGGCGTGCGGTAGCGGTACGTGGGCAGCACGCACTCGAGGTCGTCGAGTTCGGGCAACCCGAGCTCGTATGAAGCCCGCCGGCGCACTGCGGTCTCCAGTGCTTCGGCGGGAGCCGGGTGACCGCACACGCTGTTGGTCCACACCCCAGGCCACACCTTCTTGTGCAGCGCGCGCTGGGTGATCAGCAGGGCGTTGTCCGAACGGCGCAGGACGTAGCAGGAGAACGCGAGGTGCAGTCGCGTCTCCGCGTGATGACTGGCGAGCTTCGGCCCGGTCTCCCCGGTCGGCACGCCGTCCTCGGTCACGAAGACGACGCGTTCGGTTTCGGCTTCAGTGCTGGTGTCCACTCCGGATACTGAACACCACGCACCAACCGGCCGATACCGCGAGCCGGGTGGCCGTTTCGCCCGATTCGAGTGTCAGACCTTCACACACCGCTCGAATCCCCAGTCCGCCGGACACCCAACCGAACGATGGCGCAGGCCAGCCCCGGTGTCACCGGCTGCCGAGATGCTCGACGATCAACGAGGTCAATGCCTCCGGCGCTTCCTCCGCTACCCAGTGCGACACCTCCTCCAGCATCTCGAACCGATACGGCCCGGTGCACCAATTCGCCGTGTCGAGCGCGGCGGTGGAACCGAAGGCGACGTCCTCTGTGGACCACACGTACATCGCGGGCACCGAGACCTTGCCGATCTTCCCGCCTGGACGGCCGGCTCGGTACCAGTTCAGCGCGGCGGTGAGCGCGCCCGGTTCGGACAGTCGCTGCACGTACTCGTCGATCTTGCTCGGCGGGATGCGCCGGTCGAAGATGTCGCGCAGCGCCTTGGCGTTGTCGGCCAGCATGCGACGCTCGGTCGCGGGGGTCTGGCGCCATTCCGTCATGTACGCCGACCGCAGGTGCTGGTCTTCGTCAGTCCGCATCGCCTCGGCGAGCGCGCCCGGGTGCGGAGTGGACACCACGGTGACGCTGCGCAGGCGCTCCGGGTGCTCGTCCGCCGTCCACCAAGCGACCGCGCCGCCCCAGTCGTGGCCGACCAGGTCGAACTTGCTCCAGCCGAGAGCGTCGGCGATGGCCACGACATCGGACACCAGTGTCGCGATGCCGTATTCGGCCGGGCGCTCGGGCCGCACGTCCGGCGAATAACCGCGCTGATCCGGCGCGACCGCGCGGTAGCCGAGCACACCGAGCGTCGCCACCTGGTGCTCCCACTCCACGGCGGCCTGGGGAAAGCCGTGCAGCAGCAGTACCGGGCGGCCGTCTTCAGGTCCGGCGGCGATGGCGTCGAAGGATCCCGCGTCGGTCGGGATGGTCAGCTGGTCGATCACGAGACGCACTCTACGGACTGGTGCCGACAGTTTTGGCCGGTATCGCGCCTGCGCTGTGATGTGAGCTACAAGGGAACAAATAAGTTGAGTCGTGCGTTGGCAACTTTGCAAGGCTTGGTCAGCGCCCCAGCGGCTGGCCGCAGTTGTCCGAAAGGGGATTCGACAATGCTGATCCGCACCGACCCGTTCGCCCAGTTCGACCGTCTGACCCAGCAGTTCTTCGGCGGTCAGGGCACCGCGCCGCGCTCCGTTCCGATGGACGCCTACCGCGCCGGCGACGAGTACGTCATCCAGTTCGACCTCCCGGGGATCGCCCGCGACTCCATTGACGTGAGCGTCGAGCGCAACGTGCTCACCGTCCGCGCCGAGCGCACGCCTGTCGCGGTCGAGGACGCGCAGGTCCAGGTGTCCGAGCGGCCGCGTGGCAAGTTCTCGCGCCAGCTGTTCCTCGGTGACACGCTCGACACCACGCGCATCGCCGCGGACTACGTCGACGGCGTGCTGACGCTGCGCATTCCGGTCGCCGAGAAGGCCCAGCCGCGCAAGATCACCGTCGGTGGCGCGCCGCAGGAGATCGACGCCTGAGGTCGCTGTACCCAAGTTGTCCCCAGGTTGTCCACAGTGGGTTGTGGATAACCTGGGGACAGTTGCTATCTGCGCAGGTGAACCCGGCTAGGCTTGCAACCGCCTGCGCACCAGAGGAGCGATCGTCCGGTTGAGGATCAAGTCTTCCGCGACGAGCGCACCGTCATCGAGCCCTAAGCGCTCGTCGGGCAGATGTCGGCGAAGCCCAGCGCGTAGTTGCGGATCATCCGGATGCGGTGGAGTTTGACCCGGCCCGGCCGGATGGAGGGGTAGCTGCGGTAGAGCGTGTAAAGCCACGCGACGGACAGCAGGCAGAAGGTGGTTTGCGCCGAGATGCCGTCGACTGAGAACGTCGCCGCCGCGACCGCGGCGAAGATCATGCTCACCACGTAGATCCGGCCGAGCACGCGGTGCAGTTTTGGCTGTCTGGCGCAATCTCGTCGCGAACGGGAACGGTCAGATCGGCAGCACCAGGCGCGCGGGCGCGGCGCGCAGCACGATCGTCAGGTAGGGCGAGGGGGTCGCCGGGTTGAGCGGGATCCGGCTCAGCGTCGGGCCGCCGGTCAGGTAAGTCGCGGCGGAGAACAGCTCGACGCCGATGGCGGACACCGCGACCGCGGCCCAGGCGACGGCTACTGTGGGAACGGCGAAAGTCATCACGAAACCCCTGCTCAGACTGGCTTTGTGCAGGGAGCGTCTCGGGATGGCCGCGTCGGTGAGAATTGCGTACATCGGTGGTATGCGATGCGGTTGCCGCGGCTGGGAGTTCGTGGTCGCCTGTTGAGCTTCGCTGGTGCGCGCGGCGAGGTTTCCCTCGGACCACTGCCGTGTCTGCTGTTGCCGCCGACTGACCTGGTCGCGCTGGTCCCCACGTGGTCAGGGCGCGTTCGATTGCCCTGACCAGGTCGCGATCAGCCGCCGGAGTGCATGTCTTCGGCCTCGGGGACGCAATCGTCGTCCGGGTCGTCCAGCCAGCCGTGCGGGAGCGTCACCTTGCCCGGCGAGCCCTGCCGCCCGCGCGGTCCGGTCGCCGCGCTCGGGAACGGAGCGTCGTGGTCCAGCTGCGCGATCAGGTCGTCGAGCTGGTTCAGACTCGTCACCATCGCGAAGCCGCGCCGCAGCTCGGAGCCGACCGGGAAGCCCATCAGGTACCAGGCCATGTGCTTGCGGATGTCGCGCATGGCCTTGTCCGGGCCGTCGTGCTCGATCAGCAGCTCCGTGTGCCGCCGCAGGACACGCGCGACTTCGCCGAGGTTCGGTCCCTCCGGAATCTCGCGACCTTGGAAGGCGGCTTCCAACTCGCCGAACAGCCACGGCCGACCGAGGCAGCCGCGCCCGACGACCACACCGTCGCAGCCGGTCTCGGCGACCATGCGGAGTGCGTCGTCCGCGCTGAAGATGTCGCCGTTGCCCAGCACCGGGATGCTGGTGACCGCCTCTTTCAGTGCTGCGATCTTCGACCAGTCGGCCTGACCGGAGTAGCGCTGAGCGGCCGTGCGCGCGTGCAAGCTGACGGCAGCCGCGCCCTCGGCTTCGGCGATGCGCCCGGCGTCGAGGAACGTCTGGTGGTCGTCGTCGATGCCGACGCGGAACTTCACGGTGAACGGAACGCCGCCCTCAGCCGCCGCCTTCGCCGACTCGCGCACGATGTCCGCGAACAGCCGCCGCTTGAACGGCAGCGCCGCACCGCCGCCCTTGCGCGTCACCTTCGCGACCGGACAGCCGAAGTTGCTGTCCACGTGGTCGGCGAGCCCCTCGCCGACGATGATCCGGACCGCCTCGGCCATCGTCTTCGGGTCGACCCCGTAAAGCTGCATGGACCTCGGCTTTTCGTGCTCGCCGAAGGTCATCATGTGCATCGTGCCGGGATGCCGCTCGACGACCGCGCGGGCGGTGATCATCTCGCACACGTAGATGCCGGCACCGTACTCCTGGCAGAGCTGCCGGAACGCCACGTTGGTGATCCCCGCCATCGGCGCGAGCACGACGGGAGGATCGACCTGGTAGGGGCCGATCTTCAACGTGGGCGCGCTCAAGGTGGCAGTCACTCTTCCATTGTCGCCCGTGACGTACGGCACACGCATCCGGGCAGGTCGGCGGTCGCGAGACCATCTCGTGTCCAGCCTTGAGTAGTGCTACGGATCCGATCATCGTGCCGTTTCACCCACGCTGTCCGGTATGACCACGGAAGCTGCAACGCTCCACCGCCTGGCCGGCGAACTGGACGACCTCGGCCGCCGCCTGAACCACGTCGGCGCGGAACTTCGCGCAGTGCGCCCCCAGACTGAGTCGGCCACCGACCAGCCCGACGAGCCATCCGTCCTGGACACGGCCGCGGGCTCCCGGCCGACGCCGGGCCACCCGGGCGGCCACGCCGAGCCGGCAGCGTCGACCGGGGAGGCGTCGCAGGCGGATTACCCGCTTGGCGGCACTCAGCCCGTCGGCTCCGGCTACCCGGCCGCGCCAGGCTTCGGCTCCGACGACTCGGCTGCGCAGGGGCCTGCCGACAAGGCAGTCCCTTCCGTCGCGCCGGAACAGGCTGCCGCCCTGCCAGATCAGACTGCCGCTGAGCTGGACCAAGTCGCCCCTGCGCCGGATCGGACCGCCGCTGGCCCGAACCAGGCTGCTGTGCCGGGCGGGACCGACGCGCCGGACAAGACGACCGCGTCGGGCAAGACCGCGGCGCTGGGCGAGCCGTCCGCGTCGGGCAAGACCGCGGCGCTGGGCGAGCCGTCCGCGTCGGGCAAGACCGCGGCGCTGGGCGAGCCGTCCGCGTCAGGTCGCCCTGCCGAGCCGGGCACAGCTGCCGAACCGGGCGATGCCGTCGCACCGGGCCACCCCGCCGGACCTGGCCAGCCTCCTGCACCTGGCCACAGCTATCCGACTGCTCCTGGTCACTCGCCCGCCCAGGGCTACCAAGCTGCGCAGGGCACGGGTCCGTACCTGTACCCGGCCTACTCAGCCGCGCATGGGGCAGCCTTCCACCCCCACCCGGGCTACTACGCGTACAACCCTTACGCAGCAACGTATTCCGCCCAACCCATGGCTGGCGCGACCCACCCGTCGACGCCACAAACCGGGACTGGGCAACCCGCCTCTGGCGATGTTGCAGCCGGACAGTCCGCCGCCCAACCGAGCCACGGGCAGCCGACCGCCGACCAGTCCGCTCAAGGTCACCCGCAGGCAACCTTCCAACAGTCACCGTATGGCCAGCCGCCATACGGTCAGCCGCCTTACGCTCCGCCGCTTTACACCCCGCCTCCGACGCTGCGGGAGCGACTCGGCCGTGAAGGTGCCGGTTCGCGGCTGCTGGCGTGGGTCGGCGGCGCGGTGACGTTGCTCGGGGTCGTCCTGTTGCTGATCCTGGCCATCCAGCGCGGCTGGCTCGGACCGTTGCCGCGGGTCGCGGTCGGTGCTGCGTTCGGCGGGATCCTGGTCGGCGCGGGTGCTTGGCTGCACCGCAAGCCGGCGGCGCGCACGGGAGCATTCGCCCTTGTCGCCACTGGGATCGCGACGCTCTACCTTGACACTGTCGCTGCCACCTCCTTGTTCGATTTCTTGCCGGTTCCCGCCGGGCTCGCGGTCGGCTTGGCGATCGCGGTGGGCGGACTTGTGCTTGCGGTCAAATGGGATTCCCCTCTCCTGGCGACTGCCGTGGTGGGAGGATGCGGAGTGTGTGCGCCCCTGATCACTTGGGGCTTCACCGATGAACTCGTGACGTTCCTTCTCATGATCCAGATCGCGACCGTCCCTGTCCAGCTTCGACGGTCGTGGTGGCCCCTTTCGTTTACTGCGGCCATTCCTCCCTTGACAGCGGCGATGATCGGTATCGGGCTGCGCACGTTGCCGGTGTGGGCAGTGCTCGCCGCTGGTGTGGCCAGCGCGGCGGCAGCGCTGATCTCGTTGCGGCGCAATGACAATGAGCCCTACTCGCTGTCCGTCCTGGCTGTTTCCCCGCTGCCGATCCTGGTTGCCGCGCTGGTTCTGCACAGGCCGGAATCGGTGCTTCTCGCGGGCGGAACGGCGGCCGTGCTCATCGCGACCTGGATCCTCGTTCGAGGGAATTCCGGTACTGTCGCGGGAATCGCTGGTCTCGTCGCCGCGATGCAGGCGACCGTCACGCAGTTCGATGGCGGGGCTGTCTTGCTTGGCGAAGCAGTAGTGCTCGCGTTCGCGGCGAAGTTCGCTCGAAACCGTTTCGCGCTAGGCGGTTCTCTCGTCTTCGCCGTGATCGGTGGACTGTTCGCGCTCGGGTCGGAGGTGACCCCGGCGCTGCTGGTGCTCCCGCATTGGCATCCGCGAGACCTTCTCCTGACCGCGCTGGCCTCGGCCGCGCTTCTCCTCGCTGCGGCGATTGCGTTGCCGTGGGCGGCAATTCGGCTCGATGTGGTGAAGTCGGCCAGTCTTGCGCCTTGGCTGCCTGCGGGATTGTGCGCGCTCTACGGCGCTGCTGGGCTGGTGCTCGCCGCGTCCATGCTCGTAGCCCCTGGTCGCGTCGGATTCCTGGTTGGCCACACGCTCGTCACGGTTTCCTGGACCGTGGTGGCGTTCGTTCTTCTTCTGCGGGGGATCGAGGTGGTCGCGTTGCGGATCGCCGGGCTGGTATTGGTGGCCGCTGCTGTCGCGAAGCTCGTGTTGTTCGACCTTGCCGCACTGGACGGGTTGGCTCGCGTGGGCGCGTTCCTCGGCGCTGGGGTGATCCTGCTTGTGGCGGGTGCCCGGTACGCGAAGGTTGTCGCGTCGCGCTGAGCTTGCGGGAAGTCCCCCGATCCGGGGAATCGAGATTGATCTCGGATCGGGGTTTTTCCTTGTGTGGCAACAAAAGTGAGTTGTCTCAGGGCGGTGGTTCTAGATGGTGCGTGAAGGTCGGCGGGGCAGAACTGTCGGTGGCTCGTGGTTACCTGGGAAACCTACCGAGGAGGTATCCGACCATGACCTACACTCACGACTCGAAACTCATTGAACGCGCGGGCGAATCCGTCGCCTGGCTCACCACCGTGACTCCCAGCGGCCGCCCCGCGCCGCGGCCGGTCTGGTTCGTGCTCGACGGCGAGGACATCGTGGTCTTCAGCCGGCCAGGCACCGCCAAACTCCGGCACCTCGCCGCCAATCCCGAGGTGAGTTTCCACCTGAACAGCGACGAACACGGCGGGAGCATCATCGTCGTCAACGGACGTGCGCACATCGACGAGGCCAAGGCCTCCGAAGCGCCCGGCTACCTGGCGAAGTACCAGCGGCATTACGCCGGTATCGGGTTCGCCGATCCAGCGGCCTTCGACGCCGACTACTCCGTGCGGATCCGGATCGTGCCGGAGAAGTCCTGGGGATTCTGAGGGCGGCCCCTTAGAAGCCGACGTCCAGGCAAGCCAGCCGTCCACCCGCGGTTCCGGCGTGCCCGGGGTTGGTGTGGGTGTGGGTTTCGTGGATCACCACGGACTTCGCCCGTCGTCCGTCGAATGTCCAGTCCACAATGGAGGTTGCATGACCGATGCCTGAGCGATCGGTGGTGAAGTCGAGCCAGATCTCGTTGCGCGGGTTGGCGTAGGCCGGATCCACCGACGGTTTCACCGGGTCCGGCACGTGCTGGAAGTGTCCGCCCGCGGCGTCACCGGTGGCGCCGCAGGAGTTGACGTGCGCGTGTGCACCGTATTCGTGCTGCGGCAGGAGGCCGCTGATCACCAGCACGGTGGTGGTGCCGACGCGACTGGCGGACAGGGCGGAGACGTGCGCCTTGGCACCGGCGGGCACGAGATCCGGACGGTAGGTGACGGCATGGCTGCCCGGTGCGTATGCCTCGAATGTGCCGCGGGCGGCGGTGAAGTGCAGCGGAGAGGCTGTGGCCGGAGCGGCTGCGGCGGAAGTGGCCGAGAGGCTCGTGACGGAGAGACCGGCGGCGAAGGCCGCGGAAAGGAACTTAGGGAGGAAACGCATGGAACTTCTCTAACCAGTCGGTGCGTGCCGTGCCATGTTCTCCACTCGAACGTGTGGAGGTCGCCCGGATCTCGGGATGGCTTTCCCTGCCGGAGTGAGGTGCGTGGGGTCGCTGGGCGGGACAGCGTCGGGATCAGCCAGATTCAGAAGTTGGCTGGGCCGGACGAGGGACAGGTCAGACGTGGGCCTGGTCAGACAGGGCCTGGGGCTCTGTCCGGATGTGGGGCGTGAGGGCGAGTCCAGTGCTGGTGCTCGCTCGTGCTCGTCGCGGACAGGCTCCGAGGCGCTCTGGTGCGGTTCGAGGCATGCGCTGCGTGCAAGAGCGGCTGGCGAGGTGACGGAGCTCGGAACGGCGGCTGTGGCGGCCTTGCAGGTCGCCCGGCTGGCCTGGCGAGTTTTCGGGCCTTGCCGCCTTGGGTACTTGGCAGCGTGGCAGCGTCGGACTTGCCCGGCGATGCTTTGGCGAGCACCGGTGGAGCCTGACATGCCTGATGACCCGAACAGCGCCATGGGGTTTGACGGCCGTCGCGCGGACGACCACGAGCAGGCAGCCACTAGTGGGTCGGCCGAGGTCGGTGGGCCGTCGGAGAGCGGTCGGTCGGCGGACTCCAGAGGGCAGGCCAGCAGTGGCGGGTCGGCTGACGGCGGATCGAGCGGCGGCGGGCCGGCGGGCAGCGGCGGGCCAGCGCACTCCAGCGGGCGAGCGCGGGCTGGAGAATCTGCGCAGGTCCCTGGATCGCCGCGATCGAGCGGGTCGGCGCGGGCTAGCGGAGCGGCGGAGAGTGCCGGGCTGGGGCAACCGACCGGGTCGACGCAACCCAGCGAGCTTGCGCAGGCGACCGGGTCGACGCAACCCAGCGAGCTTGCGCAGGCGACCGGGTCGACGCAGGACAGCGGACCAGTGCAGGGCCGTGGGTCGGCGGAGGCTCCGGGATCGGCGGAGGCCGCGGGATCGGCGGAGGCCAGTCGGTCGGCTGTGGTCGGTGGGTCGGTGCAGGCCCCGGGATCGGCAGCGGCCGCTCGGTCGGCTGAGGCGGGCGAATCGGTGCAGGCCGGTGGTCCCGCGCAGGTCGCTGGGTCGGCGGACGTCGAGGGGTCGGCGGGCGTCGACGGACCGGCGGAGGTTGTCGACGACGTCGAGCACACCGGTGAGACACGGAACCAGATGTTGCAGCGGAACGTCGGCGAACTGCTGCAGGAGCTGCGGGTCGCGCAGGCGGGCGTCCAGATCCTGTTCGGGTTCCTGCTGTCGGTGGTCTTCACGGGCCGGTTCCATGACGCCAGCGGGTTCGAGAAGACGCTGCATCTGCTCGCGGTGCTGCTCACCGTCGCGGCGACGGCATTGCTGATCGCTCCTGCGGCGTGGCATCGGATGCTGTTCCGGACTGGGCGACGGGAGCAGATCCTGCGGGTCGGCAACCGGGTCGTGCTCGTTGGGTTTGGGTGTCTTGCCGCGGCGATCACGGTGACTGTCGCGCTGATCGCGAAGGTCTCATTCGGACCGGTTGCGATGGGGCTCGTCGGCGGGATGGCGATCTTGCTGTTCGGGCTGCTGTGGTTTGCGGTGCCGGGCATGCTTGTCGGCGACCAAAGGCGACGCGACGGTCACTGAGCGGCGTCGGTGCGGACCGCTGTTTGTCCTGCGCAGGACAGAAACGCCGGGGGCGCGGAGCTGTTCATCGAGCCGTCGGCAATTGTTGCCGTAGCGGTCGGGACCGGCCCGTAGCTTCCTGCTCGTGACTGACTCTTCACGGCGGAACTTCCTGCGCGGTGCCGGAATCCTCGGTGCCGGTGCGGCGGTGTCCGCGTTTCCTGGTCTGAACGGGATCGCCGCGGCTGATCCCGGTGTCGCTCGGCGGCCGGACGGTGACAGCCCGCGGTTCACGATCGCGGTCATGCCGGACACGCAGTACCTGTTCGACGAGGACCGGGGCGACTCGACGCCGGTGGACGCCTCGTTGTCGTACCTGCTGCGGCACGCGCAGGACGACAACGTTGTCTTCCTCGCGCACCTCGGCGACCTCACGCAGAACGGCCAAGCTCGGGAGTTCGCTGGCATCAGCCGGTCGTTCCAGGTGCTCGACCGGTTCCGGTTCCCGTACAGCACGCTCGCGGGCAACCACGACATCGACGGTTCCACCGACGACCAGCGCGGCCGGACGCCGTACCTCGACGCGTTCGGGCCGCAGCGGCAGCGGAACTCGCCGACGTTCCGCGGTTCCTCGAAGGACGGCTACAACACCTATCACGTGTTCCGGGCCGCCGGTCGGGAATGGCTGGTGCTCGCGATGGACTGGCGTCCGTCGGCGAGCGGATTCGCATGGGCGAAGCAGGTTCTCGCGCAGCACCCTAAGATGCCTGCCATCCTGACGATCCACGAGCTGGTCAACTCCGACGAGCAGGGCAAAGCGTTCCTGTCGGACTTCGGCAAACAGGTCTGGGACGAGTTCGTCAACGAAAGCGACCAGATTTTCCTGACCCTCAACGGCCACTACTGGCCGCCGAGTCGTCTGGTGAAGCGCAACGCCGCCGGCCACGACGTGCACCTGCACCTCACGAACTACCAGGACCGCTACTACGGCGGCAGCGGCATGATCCGGCTGTACCAGTTCGACGTTGCCCGCGGCGTGATCGACGTCCGCACCTTCTCGCCGTGGCTCGACGGGCGGCGCGACCTCACCGAACTCGAGCGCATCGAAGCGGAGCGCAGCACCGACGTCGACTACTTCAGCATCGACATCGACTTCGACAAGCGGTTCGCCGGTTTCGCGCCCGTGCCGGTGCCGCCTGCCCGTCCGGTGAAGCCGCAGCTCGTGCCGGGCACCGTCGCGTATTGGCGGTTCGAGGGCGGCCGCGCGGGGGCTCCGGTTCCGGACAACGCGCTGATCAAGGACCTCACCGGCCGCGGCAACGACCTGCGCCGCGCGACCGTGCCGGGCAGCGGGCCTGACGCGTTGACTTACTCGGCGGATTTCTCGCCCCGCCAACCGTCGCGGGCGAGCCTTCGGTTCGACGGCGCGCGCAACCCTGGCCGCGGCGCGTATCTCCAGACCGTCGACAGCGCGCCGATGAACAACCTGACCTTCCAGCGCGGCTATACCGTCGAAGCGTTCATCCGGCTGCCCGAAGACTTCCGCGACGGCACCCACGGCTGGTGCGGCATCTTCGCGCGCCTAGGCAACGGCGGCGCGGCCGGGAAGTCCGGCGACGACCCCAACGAATCCGCCGCGACGTTCAGCGTCTCGGACGGCGCGGAGCTGCAGTGGGCGGTGTTCCCGGTGAACCAGAACGGGATTTCGACCAATTGGGGCCACGAACTGCCGTTGGCGAAGTGGTGGCACGTCGCGGTCGTCAACGACGGATGGCGCAGCACGCTCTACGTCGACGGCTGCCCGCTGCTGCGCAATCCCAAGACGCCGGCGATCGGTCTGGCCAACCCGGGCGGCAGCTGGCTGGTCGGCGCCTCGTCGTACCGGGGCAAGGTGGAGCGCAGCTTCTACGGCGAGATCGGCGAAGCCCGCGTGGTCGACCGGGCGCTCGCGCCGCGGGAATTTCTGCTGGGCTGATAAGCCGCGCCGATTGGCTGCTCGGCAATTGCGGAAGGCGGGGTGCGCGGGCCTGGGATTGGATCCGGAACGGGCTTGTTGACCGAACGTCCATACGGAATCCCGGGCACGTTATTCCGATTGCGCGGTGGGCACATTCGACCAGTGCGGCCGTTCGGGGGTATTAGCGAAACTGATGGCTTCGGCCAGTCGGTCTAATCGGGGAAAGGCGGTAATAGTCATCGTGAAGCAGGGTCGGAGCGGGGTGAATTCGTTCGGGCGAGTGCCGGTCCGGTTAATTCGCCTAGGCCGGCGGTGTGCCGGTGAGCGGGACCGGGCTTGCTGAAGGCGTGCTGGGATCGGCGAGCGTTCCCGTGCCGGGGACTGGGGCAGGGAACGTCGGTGTGCGGTCTCAGGCGGGCCAGCGTCGATGCTGGACCGTTGCCGGGATTCCTGCCAGCGTCGGTGCTGGGTCGGAGTCCCGGTTGCCTGGTCGGCACGGGTGCCGGTGGCTCGCGTCCGTGCCTGGGGGGGCATGGACGCGGATGGCTTGGGCCCGCTGCCGGGTCCGGCGTGGATGCTGATCGCTGGTGTCGGAACTCGTTGCCAGGTACTGCCGGCGGTTGGAGTTCGTTGCCGAGATCAGCACGGGTGCTGGAACCGGTGTTCGGGCCTGGTGCCGGGACCGGGTGCGTTGCCGGAGCTGGCGGCTAGGCCCGCTTCGCCGGTCGGGCAGCGTCGTTGCTGAGCCGGTGGAGTCAGCATCGTTGCTGGAGCCAACGGCCGGGACTGTGCGGTGCGCCAGCGTCATTGCCGGAGCGATGGATCAGGTGCGGCCAGCGTCGTTGCTGGCTGCGGCCGGAACCGGATGCCGCGCCAGCGTCGTTGCCGGAACGGGTGGAAGCCCGTGCTGGCCAGCGTCGTTGCTGGGCCAGCAGTGGAGCGCGCCGGGCTGGCGGCTCGGCCGGAGCTGTCGGGACTGACGCTCGTGCTGGGCTTTCAGAACCGGGACCGGCGTTGATGCTGGAACGGAACTCCGAAGCCGGTGCTCTGGCCTGGACGGTCCCGCCTTGGCAAGTCCCGGATTCGGCCGAACGAGGCCGGGGAAACTCGCCGCGGACGGGGAGCGTGCCGCGGAACCAAGGTGGTCCAGTCCGAGGAACAGCCGATCCGGGCTGGGAGTACCAGCCGGGAGCTGTGTCCGAGGACCGCGCCTTGGGAACCACCTGGTTCTGCCCGAGAGCCAGCCGGTCCAGTCCAGGTGCCAGCCTGAACCAGTCCGGCGCAGCCGGAGCGTCGGGCCGACCGCGTTGGCCCGCAGGAGCCCGTTGGCCTCGCCGGAGGACCCGAGTCCGGGCACGGCAGCCCCGAACCGAGACCACGAGCCCAGCTCAAGGACCCCGCCAAGCAAGCAGTCCGGCCGCGCCGCGCCGAAAGCTCAGCCAGCACGTCAGACCGAGAACCCCACCGAGAACTCAGCCTGAGCACGCCAACCCGTGAACCCAGCCCTGTGCCCTGCCGCGAAACCCGATCGGCGAAACCCGACCGTGCACCTAGCCCGCACCCGGCCGCGAAACCCGTGGATCAGGCGGTGAGCCGTCCCCACGAATAGTCCTGTTTCGCGAGCTTCAGGTACACGAACAGCTCCGTCGAGACGACGCCCGCGATTGGCCGTACCTCGTCGCCGAGTACGGACAGGAGGTGGTCGTCGTCGCGGCAGAGCAGTTCCGCCAGCAGGTCGAAGCGGCCCGAGCAGAGTGCCACCTGGTGTACGTCGGCGACCTTGGCCAGTTGCTGGGCCACTTCGCGGGCGTCTCCGTCCACCGTGATGCCGACCATCGCCCTTCGGGTCAGGTCGACGTGTTCCGGCGAGGTCACGGCGACTATCTGCACCATTTCCTCTCGCAGCAGCCGTTGTACTCGCTGCCGCACCGCGCCCTCCGAAAGACCCACCGCCTTGGCCAGTGCGGTGAACGACGCCCTGCCGTCTTCCTGTAACAGCGTGATGAGCGTCCGGTCGGTCCCGTCTAGCGCTCTCGGAGCACGCGGTTCCTCGATTTTCGTACGGTTTTCGTCACCCATGCCGTCCCTCCCTGTGTTTCGGCATGTGATTCGTCAGACGCGCAGCGTATCGGCAGGAGCCGGAGAGCAGGAGACCCTTTCCCGTTTTCTTCTCCAGATGGCGGACATGTGCGCTCCCGCACGCCCCCGTTCTGGCTCCGGCAAACAGCGGGTACGGTCGCGAACCGCCGATCCCGAGGAGGAATATTCCAATGACCGAAGCCGTCGCCGCGCCTGTGGTGCCGGCCAAGGGACTCCGTTCGAACGCGCTGGGCATGGTGTCCTCGACGGTGATCGGGATGTCGTCGACCGCCCCGGCGTATTCGATCGCCGCGACGCTCGGGTTCATCGTGCTCGCCGGAACGGGGTTCAAAGCCGCCGCGTTCGTGCTCTTGTCGTTCGTCCCGGTGCTGTTCGTCGCGTGTGCCTTCCGGGAACTGAATGCCGCCGAACCCGATTGCGGCACCAACTTCACCTGGGCCACCCGCGCGTTCGGCAGCCGCGTCGGCTGGATGACCGGGTGGGTCGTCCTGGTGGAGCAGCTGCTGGTGATGAGCAGTCAATCCGCGCTGACCGGCCGGTACACGCTGCTGCTGTTTGGTCTAGACGACCTCGCGAACAACCGTGCGGTGACGACCGCGATCGGATGCGCGTGGCTGCTCGCGCTCTGCTGGCTCTGCTACCGCGGCATCGAGGTGTCCGCGCGGGCGCAGTGGATCCTCCTCGGCATCGAACTCGCCGTCCTGGTGATCTTTTCCGTCGTAGCGCTCACGCGCGTCTACAGCGGCACTGCGGGCCCGCAAGCGACCACGCCGCGGTGGGACTGGCTGTGGCCGAGCGGAGTGAGTGTCGGGGCGGCGGTGTCGGCGGTGCTGCTCGCGGTCTTCATCTACTGGGGCTGGGAGAGTTCGCTTTCGGTGAACGAGGAATCGGCTGATCCGCGGCACGCGCCGGGCCGGGCGGCGATCCTGTCGACCGTGCTGCTGGTGCTCAACTACCTGCTGGTGACCGTCGCGTCGCTGGCCTTCGCGGGCGTGGGCGAGCACGGGATCGGGCTGGCCAACGAGGCGAACGCCGAGGACGTGCTCGCCGGGCTGGGCGGCGCGGTGTTCGGGACGTCCGGGTTCGGCAAGGTCATGGGGTTGCTGCTGATCGTGTCCGTGCTGACCAGCGGCGCGGCCACGAGCCAGGCCACGATCATGCCCGCCGCGCGCACCACGTTGTCGATGGCCAGCCACGGCGCACTGCCCAAGGTGTTCGGCCGCGTGCACCCGAAGTATCAGACGCCGTCGGTGACCACCTGGGCGTTCGGGCTGGTGTCGCTCGCCTTGTACGTGCTGCTGGCGTTGTGGAGCCGGGACGTGCTGGCGGATTCGGTCGACGCGGTCGGGCTCACGATCGCGATCGAGTTCACGGTGACGGCGGTTGCGTGCGTATGGGTGTTTCGCCGGACACTGTTGTCGAGCGTGCGCAATTTCCTGCTTCGCGGCTTACTGCCCTTCGTGGGCGGCGTGTTCTTCCTGGCGGTACTGGTGCTCGCAGCGATCGCGTACGCGAAGCCTGACTCCGGAGAGACCACTGTGTTCGGCATCGGCGGTGTCGCGGTGATTGGTGTCGTGGCGATCCTTGTGGGCTTTCCGTTGATGTTCGCCGTGCAACGCGCCTGCCGTGACTTCTTCGCCGGGCGAAGTCTGACGCGCGGCGCCGTTGCCCGCGGCGGTCAGACCATCGAAAGCTAGCAGCGGCGAAGCAGGTCTTCTTCGGTTTCGCGGCGCACGAGGAGCGTCGCGTGCCCGTCGCGTACGCCGACAAGCGGTGGGCGGCCGACGAGGTTGTAGTTCGACGCCAGCGAGTGGTGGTACGCGCCGGTGCACGGTACGGCCAACAGGTCGCCAACGTGGATGTCGTCGGGCAGGCAGACGTCCGCCAGTACGTCGCCGGACTCGCAGTGTCGTCCGACCACCGTCATCGGCGTACGCGCGGCCTTCGTACGACGGCCGACGAGACGCGCGGTGTAGCGCGCGCCGTACAGCGCGGGGCGCGGGTTGTCGCTCATGCCGCCGTCGACAGCGACGAAGGTGCGCGCGCCGCGTTTCACAGCGCACACGCGGTAAACGGTGATCCCAGCCGGTCCGACGATCGCGCGGCCGGGCTCGATTGTTAGTCGTGGCAAGGGAAATTCGTGGGACGAGCATTCGTAGCTCAGTGCGACGCGGAGGCGGCGCGCGTACCCGTCGAGGTCGAAGGACGCTTCACGGTCGGCGTACGGAACCGCGTGTCCGCCGCCGAGATCCAAGTCGCGCAACGTGATTCCGTATTGGTCGCGAATGCGGACGAGCACTTCGACCATCCGTCGTGCGGCTTCCTCGTAACGGTCCACACGGGACACTTGCGAGCCGATGTGGCAATGCAGCCCGGTCAGTTGCAGACTTGGCTGCGAAAGCACTGCGGCGACAGCGCGGTCGACGTTGTCGCGTACGTCGGGGCGTAGCGAGAAGCCGAACTTCTGTCCTTCGGTGCCGGTGGTGATCGCAGCGTGCGTGTCGCCGCTGACGCCGGGCGTGACGCGGATAAGGACGCGTTGTGCGCCGTGTGCGAGCGCGCCGAGTTGTTCGACTTCGTCGAGAGAGTCGAGGACGATGCGGCCGACGCCGTACTGCAGTGCGGCTTTCAGATCTTCGGGGGTCTTCGCGTTGCCGTGCAATAGGATGCGCTCCGCGGGAAAGCCAACAGCGCGTGCGACAGCGATCTCTCCAGCGGAGCACGTGTCGAGCGACAGTCCTTCTTCAGCGACCCAGCGCAACACTGCTCGCGTGCAGAGTGCCTTGCTCGCGAAGGCGACGTCGGCCTCCGGCAGCGCACGGCGGTACGCGCGGGCTGTTTCGCGCACTTGTTCTTCGTCGAGGAGGTACGCGGGCGTACCGAAGCGCGCCGCCAGGTGGCTGACCGGCGCGCCAGCGAAGAGCAACTCGCCACCTTCGCCGAGCTTGGTGCCTTGCGGCCAGAGTCCCGGTTCTAGATGGTCGGCGGCCTCGCAGCCGAGACTCGGGAGCAGCTCGCTGAGCGTCACGGTTACCTCCGGTCGATGTCGATCGCGGCGAACATCGCCAGCACACTGCGCTGACCCCGGACCGGAACGTCCCGGAAACGGGCCTCTGACGGCCCCGGCGGTCGTGCTGACGCGTTCTTAACGCGCGAGTAACTTCCGCCACACCCTGGTTGAGCTGGGCTTTGCTGAGTTTTCCGGAGTTCGGCCGTCTTATCGGCCATGGTTGAACAGATGACGGACTTCGCGAGCGAGACCGAGCCGTACCGGCACGAGCTGCGGGTGCACTGCTACCGGATGCTGGGCTCGTTCGACGATGCGGAAGACCTGGTCCAGGAGACTCTGCTGCGCGCGTGGCGCGGCCGTTCGACGTACGCGGGCCGCGCGAGCCTGCGGGCGTGGCTGTACCGGATCGCGACCAACGCGTGTCTCGATCACCTCGAAGCACACCCGCGGGAGTTGCCGGTGCTCGATCTGCCGGTTGCGCACGACTCCGACCTCGCACCGCGCCCCGATGTCGCGGTGCCGTGGTTGCAGCCTGCACCCGACAGCGCGCTTCAACCGGACGGTGTCGTCGTCGCGCTCGAGACGGTGGAGTTGGCATTCCTCGCCGCCATTCAGCATCTTTCGCCGCGACAGCGTGCTGCGTTGGTGCTTCGCGACGTACTCGGCTGGTCTGCGCGTGAAACAGCTTCAGCGCTCGGTACGACGCCTGCGTCGGTTAACAGCAATGTGTTGCGCGCGCGGGCCGAGTTGCAGGAGCACTTGCCTACGCGACGTACGGAGTGGGCGTCTGCGTCCGCGAGCGAGGAGGAACGCGCTGTCGTCGCGAAGTACGTGAAGGCGCTCGTAGAGCACGACGAAGCGGCCTTCGCTGAACTGTTGCGCGAAGACGTGCGTTGCAGTCACGCTCCCGGCGCTGGCGGGCATATGGGGTCTGAGCCGACTTGGTACGCGGGGCGGGACACAGTGCTCGAAGGCTGGGCCCCGGCATTCCATGGCGGCGACGCTGCCGAGTTCCGCGTTGTTGAGACCCGCGCGAACTGTTTGCCCGCGCTCGCCACGTACGCGCGCACAGTCGGTGAGTTCCGGGCCTTCGGGCTGGTGACGCTGCGGCTGGACGGCGGCCGTGTCGCGGAGGTGACCACGTTCGGTCCGGAAGTGTTCCCGGCCTTCGACCTCCCGCCCGAGCTCGCCTGACGCGTTACGAAAGCCCCCACGAGGACAGGATTCCGAAGAGCTGGTCCCGCTCTGCGGTGGTCAGCAGCCTGCTCGGCGGCCGCACGTCGGGGCGGCACAGGCCGAGTTGCGAGAGGGCGTCCTTGACCACGCTGACGTTGTTGGCGTTCCCGTGCGCGGCGCGCATCTCTTCGAACGGGCGGATGCGGTCCCAGATCTCCATCACTCCGTCGAAGTCGCGGTTGCGGAGACGGCGGAACAGGTCGAGCGAGATCTGCGGCGCGACGTTCACCAGGCCGGAGGTGAAGCCCGTCGCGCCGACTGCGAAGTACCCAGGGGCGGACAGCTCGGCGAGGCCGGCGATCCACACGAAGCGCTCGTACCCCGCGTCGCGTGCGACGGTGCGGAAGCGCACCGGGTCCGGCACCGCGTACTTCACGCCAAGCACGTTCGGCGCGACGTCGGCGAGCTGCGCCAAATCTTCACCCTCGATGGCGGGGTTGCGCACGTACAGGACAACCCCGAGTTCGGGCACTTCGTTCGCGATAGCGCGGTGGTAGTCGATCCAGCCCGCGCGCGATACGTACGGGTGCACGGGCTGATGGATCATCACCATGTCCGCTCCGGAAGCGCGCGCGTGCTTCGCGGCCTTCACGGCTGTGCGCACGTCGTGGCCGACGCCTGCGAGGACGCTCGCCTCCCGCGCAGCCTTCGCGGTGACTTCGAGACACTGTCGCGTTTCTTGCTCTTCGAGCGCGTAGAACTCGCCGGTGTTGCCGTTCGGCGTGACGACCTCGACGCCGCTCAGCACGAGCCGTTCGACTAGCCGCTCGTACGTCTCGGCGTCCACGTCCCCGGCCGCGGTGAAGGGGGTCACCGGGATCGCCACCACGCCGGCGAGCCGCTGTCGCTGTTTCTCGAACGCCACGAGCAGATCCGATCTGATATATGATGTCTCGACCGTCGGAGGGTAACACGAGCGGGCAGGACAATCGTCCTGATCTTTGGGATATGCGTCCCAGGTCAATGCCGAAGGGCGGCCCGACCGGCTGTGGGGCCGGCTGCCTGGCCGTCTTGCGGCCCGGCGGATACCTGGTGTCCGAGACCCGCCGGCCGGATTACCGCGCGTGGGAGACCTGGGACGTGCCGCCGCACACCCGCGAAGTGCCGGGGATCGGGGCGGTGGAGCAGCGGGTCGAGGTCACCGAAGTCCGGCTGCCGCTCGCCTCGTTCCGCACCAAGTGCGCATTCCTGGCCGACGGCAGCGTCCTCACCTCGGACTCGACCCTCCGATTCCGCAGTCAGGGCGAGGTCGAGGCGCGTCGAGGGCTATCGGGTCCTGGACGTCCGGCAAGGCTCCGACCGCCCGGACCGCGAGTTCGTCTTCCTCGCCAAGGCCGAGTGAGTCGGCACGCCCCCGGCGAAGGGGACGTGCCGAATCCTCAGCGCAGGGCGTCCAACGCGAACGCCGTGTACATGGCCACCCCGGCGGCCATCGCCGGTTCGTGGAACTTCACCCGGTTCGAGTGGTTGTCCTCGGTGGTCGCCGGATCGGCTCCCGGCTCGCGGGCTCCGATGAACGCGAACGCGCCCGGAACTCGTTGCAGGACATACGAGAAATCTTCGGCGCCCATGATCGGCGTGCTCAGCTCCTCGACGTTGTCCGCCCCCAGCACCTCGGTGCCCAGCGACAACACCTCGGCCGCCACCGCCGGATCGTTGACCGTCGTCGGGTAGCCCGGGTCGACGCCCGCCGACACGCGGCAGCCGTGTGCCGCTCCGACTGCCTCGCACACTTTCGGCAGTTCCTCGCGGACGAAGGACCGCGTCGACTCCGACAGGGTGCGAATGGTCCCCTCGAGCACCGCGGTCTCGGGGATGATGTTCGTCGTCGTTCCGGCCTGGATGCGGGTCACCGAGACCACCGCCGGGTCGAAGACGCTGATCCGGCGCGTGACCATCGTCTGGATCGCGCTGACCATCGCCGCCGCGGCGGGAACGGGGTCGATGGCGTCCTGCGGGGCGGAACCGTGGCCGCCGCGGCCGGTGACCTCGACGCTGAACGTGTCGGCCGACGCCATCATCGGCCCGCCGCGCACTTGCAGGACGCCGCTCGGGCTGTTGGCGATCGTGTGCAGGCCGAAGGCTCGCGTGACGCGCGTGCCCGCCGCGTCCAGCACTCCCTCGTGGATCATGTGCCGCGCGCCGTGCATGCCCTCCTCGCCCGGCTGGAACATGAACACGACCGCGCCCGCCAGGTCGTCGACCCGCTCGGACAGCAGCCGCGCCGCGGAGGCGAGCATCGCGACGTGCGTGTCGTGCCCGCAGGCGTGCATCGAACCGTCGATCTCGGACGAGAACTCCAGGCCGGTGTCCTCGGTCAGCGGCAGCGCGTCCATGTCCGCCCGCAGCAGCACGGCCGGGCCGGGACGGGCACCGCGCAGGACGCCGGTGAGCGACGTCGTGGAACGGCCGTCGGTGAGTTCGATCGGCAGGTCGGCCAGCGCGGCGCGGATCGCCGCCTGGGTGCGCGGCAGCTGCAAGCCCTGTTCAGGATGCCGGTGCACAGCGCGGCGAAGCTCGACAGTGCGGTCCTGCAGCTGCCGCGCGGCGTCGAGCAGCCCGGCGTGCCGGTTGCCGGGCAGGGTGGGGAGGTCGGTGGGTCCGGTCATGGCTCGATAGTGGCACCTCGCACGCTTCCGGCGCACCGTGCGTGCGTTCGCCAGCGAGGCGGAATACGGTGTGCGCATGGCGGTGCAAGAGCCGGTCACGGGCTTCGCGATAGCTGTGGTCCGTGAAGACGGTCGGTGGCGGTGCAGTGCGCTCGATTCCTCGGCGCTCACAGAGCTGGATGCGGCGATCACCGAGCTGGGCAAGCTCCGGTCGACCGGAGCGGCGTTCGGCCTGCTGGCCGTCGACGACGAGTTCTTCGTGATCGTCCGGCCGAGCCCGAGGGGACCGTCGCTGCTGCTGTCGGACGCCGCCGCGGCGCTCGACTACGACATCGCGGCCGACGTCCTCGACGTCCTGCGCGTAGACCCTCCGGACGAGGACGACGACGCCGTTTGGCCCGAGGGCGACCTCGAAATCCTGGCCGACCTCGGCCTGCCCGGCGGCGAACTGGAGGTGATCGTCGGGGAGGTCGACCTCTACCCGGACGAACAGCTGCAGATGATCGCCCAGCGGTGCGGGTTCGAGGCCGAGTTCTCGAAACTGCTGGACCAGCTCTGAGACGGCCGGACGACACCGAGGCCGTGCGGGCCGCGCTGGACGCGGCCCGCGCCCCTGGTGCCGACGTGCCCATCGGCGCGGTCGTCTTCGACCCCGACGGGCGCCACTTGGCAGCGGCTCGCAACGCGCGCGTCGAACTGGCCGACCCCACCGCGCACGCGGAGATCCTCGCGCTGCGCGCGGCGGCCCGCGAGTTCGGCGACGGCTGGCGGCTGGAGGGCTGCACGCTCGCGGTCACCCTGGAGCCCTGCACGATGTGCGCCGGCGCGCTCGTGCTCGCCCGCGTCGCGCGGCTGGTGTTCGGGGCATGGGAGCCCAAGACCGGCGCAGTGGCGTCACTGTGGGACGTCGTGCGCGACCGCCGCCTCAACCACCGGCCGGAAGTCCACGGCGGAGTGCTCGAAAGCGACTGCGCCGCCCTGCTCGAGGCGTACTTCGCGGACCGGCGGCTAGGGGCCGAGTAGCCCCCGCCGCAAGCCGCGGAGGGGGTCCGGTATTGTTCTCGGCGGTGGCGTGTCCGAGCGGCCGAAGGAGCACGACTCGAAATCGTGTGACGGTTAATCCCGTCCGTGGGTTCAAATCCCACCGCCACCGCTCGCGGGTGGGCGGGCTATGCCGACAGGAAGCGTCGGCATGGCCCGCTCGCCTCGTTTCTGGGGGTGCAACCCCCAGGCCCCGCCCGGAGGGGCTTCGCCCCCCGGACCCCCGGAGGTGGTGGGTCGCCTTGGTCTTGGGACGCACGCTGGGCTTAGCGGGCGTAGCTGGCGGGCACTTTGGGTGGGGGGCGTTCGTTTAGTGCTTCGGTAGCTGGTCCCTGGTACCGGAGGTGGCGCTTTGTACATCTATGCCCGGCGTCGTTCGCTCACGTTCAGCGGCAAGCAGGTCACGATCAAGGCCGCGGTCAAGGACGGCCTGTTCGGAGCGGACAAGAGACACACCTTCACGGTCAGCCGGATCAGCGACGTCAGCAACACCGAACCCCGCGCGTTCAGCCCGGGGTGTCTCAAGTTCAAGGTGACCGGGGCGTCGACGGCGGTCATCGAGAACCCGGCCTCGGGCGGAGACAAAGCCGATATGTGCACGTTTTACTACAGCTCGTCCGACCGGAAGAAGGTGCGGCAGCTGGTCGAGGCCATCAAGGCGGCGATGCCGAAGTAGCTTCTTCCGTAGGCTGGCCGCATGAGCGAAGAGCTTCCGCCGGTCGGCAAGACCGCGGTTGGGGTGGCTGGGCTTCGGGCGTTGGAGAGCGGGCGGCCGGATCGGCTGTTCGAGGATCCCTACGCGGGCGCGTTCTTCCAGGCCGGGCGCGCGCTCTTCGCGGGCCAGGAACGCCATCACCAGCTCGGGATGGTGTTCGCGCACCAGGTCGCGATCCGCACCCGGTTCTTCGACGACTTCGTCTCCGGCGGGACCCAGACGGTGCTTCTCGCGGCCGGTCTCGACGCTCGTGCGTTCCGGCTCGACTGGCCCGACGGTGCGCGCGTGTTCGAGGTCGACCTGCCGGATGTGCTCGCCTTCAAGGAATCCGTGCTGTCCGAAAAAGGCGCGCGGCCTCGCTGCGAGCGCACGACGGTTCCGGTGGATCTGCGCGACGACTGGGTCGCTGCGTTGAAAAACGAGGGATTCGACCCGGACCAGCCGACCGTCTGGCTCGCCGAGGGGCTGCTCGTCTACCTCAGCCGCGACGAGGCGGAACGGATGCTCACGGCCGTCACCGAGTTGTCCGCGCCGGGCAGCCGGGTTTCGTTCGAACACCGGCCGGACGGCGATCAGGACGGATTGCTGGAGCGGGCGCGCAAATACGGCGGCGAGGTCACGGCGCTCTGGCGCGGTGGTCTCGCGGGAGACGCTCCGGAGTGGCTTACCGAGCGCGGCTGGCGGCCGGAAACTGTTACGGTGGCTGAACTTTCCGTCCGTTACGGACGCGAGCCACTGGACCACACGCGCGGCGGATTCGTGATCGCGACCCGCTAATTCTCTTCCTGCAACACCGGTGTGCCGAAAGCGTCGAGGAAAGTCGTTGCCTCTCCTATGGTTGCGACGCCGCGAGTGACTGCTTCCGCGATGGTCTCGCACGCCTCCCGCACCGCTGGCTCGGCGGATCGGTCGCCCGCCAGCAGCGCGACGGCCGCCGGGGACACTCCTTCGGCGATCAGCATGACGCGCGCCGCGGTCTGATCTGCCAGCCGGTCAAGCAAATCCGCCAGATCGAGGCCGACCGACGCGGTCCGCGCGGCGGCTTCGGCGGCCTGGCGGTAGTGCGCGTCGAGTTCGTCCGCGCTGCCCCGGAATTGCGCGGCCGGTTCGCCGCCCCATTTGCGTTCCGCGCTGTGCGCCCCGCGTTCGAACTCCAGCCGTGCCATCACCAACACGTCGCGGCCGCCCGACAACGTGCGCGCGGATTCGCGGATCGTCTGCGGGGAACAGTCGATCTGGCGCAACGCGGCGATCGGGTCCGGGGCACCGATCGCGGCGGCCGCGGCACCCAATGCAGCAAGCCCGGCGGCCGCGTTGTCCAGCGCCGGGTGGAGGAACGGCATCAACTCAGCAGCGCCGTCGCGATCGTCGGACGGTGGTGGTGGCCTTGGGCGGCCATCCGCAGCTGGCCGGCGAGGTCGGACGTCGCGTCGCCGAGGATGCGCGCGTCGACGTCCCGTGCGGCGAGCGCGGCCTCCCATCGGGCGGCGATTTCCCGCGCGGGCGCGGAAATGCCCCACGGCGTCGATTCGAGACGGGCTTCGGCGAACCGGCCCGCCGCACGGTCCGCGTCGGCAGCTGCTCGATCGAGCGCGTCCGCGGCGGCGTTGAGCCGCTCGCTCGTCGAACCTGCCATGGGGACCTCCGCTGCCGGGAGAGCGCGAACCGCGGCCCGCCACCCTCTGGAGAGATCTAACCCCATCGAGGCCGCCCGGGTCACTCGGCCGGGCGTGCGACGATTCCACATCGTGGGGATCCTTGACCGGCGGATCCGTACCCGGCCAGAATTGGAGTCATGCCAGAGAACCGGGTAGTGCCGCAAGCCGGCCGTGCCCCGGCGCGGTCGGACGGCGAGGGCGTAGCCGCTCTCCTGAGGCGTCGCGGTCGTCTCGGCTCTCCTCCCGCGTAGGCGTTTTTCCGCTGCTGCAGCCGAATTCACCTATTCTTCCGGGAGTACCGCCATGTCTGTAGACCTGCCTGCCCGCCTGCGCTCGTCCGTCACCCCGGACGACGGGATCCTCGAAGGACCGCGCGTGCTGCGCCGCCTTCCGGACGGCGTTGAAGAACGTCCCTACGAGCTTTTCACCCTGCGTCCGCTCGGCCGGGTGATCGGCGCGGAAATCTCCGGAGTGGACCTCGGCGCGCCGGTGTCGCCGCGGCTGCGCGCCGAGTTGAACCGCGCGTTGCTGGAGTGGAAGGTGCTGTTCTTCCGCGACCAGCACATCACCTCTGAGCAGCAGCGCGCGTTCGCCGCGAACTGGGGCGAGCTGGAAACCAACCCGTTCATCCCGCGCGGAGATTCCGATCAGGTCGTGCGGTTCACCCGCACCGCCGGGATGCCCGGGTACGAGAACATCTGGCACACCGACGTCACCTGGCGGCCGAATCCGGCGCTCGGTTCGGTGCTGCGGCTGGTCGAGGTCCCGCCGATCGGCGGCGACACGATGTGGGCCGACATGGCCGCCGCCTACGACAACCTGCCCGCCGACGTCCGCGAGCGGATCGACGGACTCACCGCGGTGCACGATTTCGTCCCCGGTTTCGACCGGTTCACCGACCCGGACCTGCTGGCCCAGTGGCAGGACGCGTACCCGCCGGTCGAGCACCCGGTGGTGCGGACCCATCCGGAGACCGGGCGGCGGACGTTGTTCGTGAACCAGGCGTTCACCACGCACATCGTCGGCCTCGACCGCGCCGAAAGCGACCGGCTGCTGCGGTATTTGTTCCTCCAGGCGCACACGCCGGAGTTCCAGGTGCGGTTCCGCTGGGAGCCGGATTCGGTGGCGTTCTGGGACAACCGCGCGACCCAGCACTACGCGGTCAACGACTACCACCCGCACGTCCGGATCGCCGAGCGCGTCGCGATCGTCGGGGACCGGCCGTACTGACCTCACGAGACTCCGGTGAGGACGGTGTCGACAAGTCGTTCGAGATAGGCGTCGTCGGCGGATTTCGCCCGGATCAGGGTGTGGAACCAGAGGTTTCCGCCCAGCAGATCCATGATCATCTCTGAATCCGCGGCGTCGGCGAGTTCGCCTCGGTCGTGGGCACGGTCGAAGACGGCCTGCTCGCGGCCGAGGCGGTCGGCGAAGAACCGTCCGGCGGCCTCGGCGGTGGCGGGCCGGTCCGGCAGTGCGGAGACGACGGCGGTGATGACGCGCCGGGTCGCCGGATCGGACAGCAGACGGTGGATCTGCTTCGCCAGTTCGAGCAGATCGCCGCGCAGGGAACCGGTGTCGGGGATCGCGAAGGCGAGTTCCGGGGCCTGCACGAGGGCATCGGCGAGGACCTCGTCCTTGGTCGCCCAGGTGCGGTAGATCGTCGTTTTGTGCACTCCGGCCTGCGCTGCGACCGCTTCGACCGTCAGTGCGTCGTAACCGCGTTCGGCCAGCAGCGCGAGGGTCGCGGAGAAGATGGCGTCCGCCTTGCGCGGGCGGGAGGCGGTCCGGTCCATGGCCTGATCCTAGCCCGGTTTGCAACGGTGCGTTGCATTCGGTAGACCGGTGGCATGCAACGCTCCGTTGCAAACTGGGCGAAGGTGGAGACATGAGCGAAGTACTGCCGGTGGTTTTCGTGCACGGCATCCGGCTGTCGGGAGCGTGCTGGCAGCAGCAGAAACGCCTGGCACGCGGTCGGGTCGCGACGCCGGACCTGCCGGGACACGGGGCCCGGCGCGGGGAACGGTTCACGCTCGACGGTGCGGTTGACGCGGTCGCCGAGGCCATCGACGAGGTGGGCGGACGGGCGGTTCTGGTGGGGCATTCGCTCGGCGGCTATGTCTCGATCGCGACTGCGGCCCGTCATCCGGAGCGGGTCATTTCCCTGGTGGGAGCTGGATGTTCGCTGGTGCCCAGTTCGGTGCTGCGCGGCGGATTCCGGTTCGCGCGCCGGGGCCTGGCGACGACCGCTGACGACGGCGCTTCGTTCAGCGCGTGGCTGCTCCGCCGGGTTCTCCCCGCGGAAGTCGCCGAGCCGGTCATCGCGGCGGGAATCGCTTCCGAAGTCATCCCCGACGTGATGGCGGCCGGGATGGATCCGCTCGCCGACCTCGCGCGGTACCCAGGGCGGGTACTGCTGCTCAACGGCCGCCGCGATCACTTCCGCCTCGGCGAACGCCGATTTTTGGCTGCCTGCCAGGACGGCGCGCTGCAGATCGTGCCGGGCGCCGGTCACTACCTGCCGCTCACCCACGGCGAGATCTGCGCGCGAGCGGTTGCCGGGGCGACGGCTTTGCTCAGCGATTAATGCTCACGAGTGGCGAGGCGGGCCGCCTTCCTCCCCCTCCCGCGCTCCCCCGCGCGGTCAAGGCGGCGCCTCGCCACTCGCGAGGCTTCCCCGGGGCAAATCCGTGGAGCCGCGGTCGCGGGCGAAGCGGAAAGTCCCGCGCCCGCGGCTGTTTTCCTCCGGTGGTGGCACCTGCGCACTCGACGACGGTCAACCCCCACGTGACCGTGTCGCCTCCCCCGCGAGGTGCTACCCGTGAGCGCCGGTGCGGCCCAAAAGTGGTCTGGGCCACAGTTTCCGTGCTCATCGGTAAGGTACTCCCGCCCGGTACCAGTCGACCCCGGGCTTGAGCTGCATTTAAGGCAGATGCGCCGTCCGGGTGAAGGCGGGACCGGCGGTCTAGCCGCGAAGTCCTTCAACGGTCGCGAAGCCGTCACTGACCGTCACGCTCGTGCCGCGGCGCGCGGACAGCTCCACGAACCGCTGCAGTGCTTCATCGGCGTCGTCCCCCGTCAACGGTACGCATTCGTTGTCTTCGTCGCGGCGGATCGGCACTAATTCGACCCGCATCTGCTCGCCGACGACGCAGCCGGCGAGCAGGCCGTCGCGGTGCCGGTCGCGCATGGCGGGCCAGTCGAAGACGAGATTGCCCAGGCTGTAGAGGATCGGGCGGCCGCGATACACCTCGACCGGCTGCACGGTGTGCGGTCCGTGCCCGACGACCAGGTCTGCGCCGGCGTCGATGATCGCGTGCGCGTAGGTCACCTGGTACTCGGTCAGTTCTTCGCCGGGGATGCCCCAATGCATCGACACCACGACGTGGTCGGCCTCGGTGCGGGCGCGACGGATGTCGGCCAGCAGCAGCTCCAGGTCGCGGCGGACCGGCGTGGTGTGCACGATCGGCGGGCGGCCGGGGACGTCCAGGACGCGCGGATCCGGTTGGTACGACGTGTAAGCGCCCGCCGCGGCGACACCCGGCGAGTCTTCCGTCGCTTCCTGTCCGACGGGCCAGCACAGCGAGGTGTAGGCGAGGAACGCGATCCGGCCGCCGGGCCGTTCGAGGATCGCCGGCGCGTGCGCCTCGGCGAGGTTCGCGCCCGCGCCGCAATGCGCGATTCCGGCGCGATCCAGCACGGCGAGGCTCGCCATCGCCGCGGCCGGCGGGTAGGTGACGTTGTTGGCGACGGATACGACGTCGATCTCGGCGGCAGTCAGCGCGGTGACCATCTCCGGCGGCGAGTGCCGCCAGTTCGGCTTGTGCGGGATGTCCGACCCGGTCGAGCCGGACAGCGGTCCTTCGAGATTCACGAACCGCACGTCGGCGCCGGTGAGCAGCGAGGTCAACGGGTGGAACGCCGTTTCCGGGTTCGCGCGGCCCTGCAGGTTGACGTCTCCGCCGAGTACGAGCGTGATCATTGCGTCAACCCGTCCAAAGGAGGAAATCCCTCCAGCTCGTTACGAATCGTTGCCCTTTCGTCTTCCTCTGCTTCGCTTGTTCGGGGGACGATGCCTCGACCGTTGACATGCAGAGGGGACTCAGGGTGACCATATCCCGTCGTCCCGCCGGGGGCCGCAGCGCCGGTGGGGCAAGACTGACCAGAGGCGCGGTTGCCGCCTCCGCCGCTGCTCTCGCGCTCGGCGGACTGACCGTGCCCGCTTCGGCGGCGCCGAGCGCGGACGCCCTGATCGCCGAGGTCTACGGCGGGGGCGGCAATTCCGGCGCCACGCTGACCAACGACTTCATCGAGCTGGCCAACCACGGCGGCGCGCCGGTCGCGCTCGACGGTTACAGCGTCCAGTACCTGCCCGCTTCGGCGAGCGCGTCGAGCAAGTGGCAGGTCACGCCGCTCGCCGGGTCCGTCGCGCCGAAGGGCCGCTACCTCGTCGCGGAGGGGAAGGGGAACGGCGGCACGGTCGCGCTGCCGACGCCGGACGCGACCGGGGGCATCGCGATGTCCGCTACCGCGGGCACCGTCGCGCTCGTGTCCGACAGCGCGCCGCTGACCTGCAAGAGCGCCGCCGACTGCGCGGCCGACAGCCGCGTAAAGGACCTCGTCGGTTTCGGTGATGCCGTTGTCCGCGAGGGGAATCCGGCCGCCGCGCCGTCGAACACGACTTCGGTCGCGCGGGCGGCGACGCTCGCCGACACCGACGACAACAGTGCGGATTTCGCGGTCGGCGACCCGACGCCCACCAACACCAAGGGCGAAACCACCGGCACCCAGCCCGGCGAACCCGGCGTTCCGGCGAAGATCCACGACATCCAGGGCACGACGCGGATTTCGCCGTTCAAGGACAAGCAGGTCGAGGACGTCACCGGCATCGTCACCGCGGTGCGGAGCTTCGGTTCGGCACGCGGGTTCTGGATCACCGACCCGCATCCCGACAGCGACCCGCGCACCAGCGAGGGCCTGTTCGTGTTCACCGGATCGACGACCCCGGCGGTGGCGGTCGGCGACGCGGTCACCGCGCAGGGCAAGGTCAAGGAGTACTACCCGGACGCACCCGCGACCTCGAACTATCAGTCGCTCACCGAGCTGACGAGTGCACAGTGGACGGTCGATTCTTCGGGCAACCCGCTGCCCGCCCCGACCGTGCTGACACCGGACCAGGTGCCGGATGTGCTGGCTCCCAAGGCGGACGGCAACATCGAGCCGTTGCCGCTCGAGCCGTCGAAGTACGCACTGGACTTCTGGGAAGCGCACGAAAGCGAGATCGTCCAGGTTTCCGACGCGCGCGTGGTCGGTCCGAGCAACAAGTACGGCGAGCTTTACGTGACCACAAAGCCGCAGCAGAACCCGACTCCGCGCGGTGGCACGGTTTACCTCGGCTACGACAAGATCAACACCGGCGTGCTGAAGGTTCAGTCGATCATTCCTTCCGCGCAGCAGGCGGCTCCGAAGGTCAACACCGGCGACGTGCTCACCGGCGTCACCTCCGGTCCGGTGGAGTACAGCAACTTCGGCGGGTACACGCTGTTCGCGTCTAAGCTGGGTGCGGCCAAGGACAACAAGCTGCAGAAGGAAACCACGCGCAAGCAGCGTCCTGGCGAGCTTTCGGTGGCGACGTACAACGTCGAGAACCTCGCACCGTCCGATTCGGACACCAAGTACGCGCAGCTCGCGCACGGCATCGTCGACAACCTCGCGACGCCGGACATCGTTACCCTGGAAGAAATCCAGGACAACAGCGGCGCGACCGACGACGGAACGGTCGACGCCGACGCGACGCTGAAGAAGTTCACCGACGCGATCGTCGCCGCCGGCGGCCCGCGGTACCAGTGGCGGCAGATCAACCCGGTGAACGACGAGGACGGCGGACAGCCGGGCGGCAACATCCGCGTCGGCTTCCTGTTCAATCCCGCCCGAGTGTCCTTTGTGGATCGACCGGGCGGCAGCCCGACGGCCTCGGTGGGCGTGGTCTCCGACCACGGCAAGGCGCACCTGACGCAGTCGCCGGGCCGGGTCGACCCGGGCAACGAAGCGTGGGAGGACAGCCGCAAACCGCTGGCCGGGGAGTTCGTGTTCCGCGGCCGCACCGTTTTCGTGCTGGCCAACCACTTCAACTCGAAGGGCGGCGACCAGCCGACACACGGCCGCTACCAGCCGCCGACGCGCAGCTCCGAGGTGCAGCGGCAGAAGCAGGCGACTGTGCTGCAGGGTTTCGTGGCACAGCTGCTGGGCGCGGACCCGCGGGCGAACGTCGTGGTGGCCGGTGACTTGAACGACTACCAGTTCTCGCCCGCGCTGGCGAAGCTGACGTCGGGTGGGTTGTTGAAGGACCTGATCTCGACGTTGCCTCCGGCTGAGCGGTACAGCTATGTGTTCGAGGGGCAGTCGCAGGTGCTGGACCACATTTTGGCCTCGGCTGCTCCGCGTGGCGTGGATTACGACGTGGTGCATGTCAATGCCGAGTTCGCTGACCAGGCCAGCGATCATGACCCGCAGGTGGTGCGGTTCCGTCCTTCGGCGGGGAATGCGTTCGCGGACTTCGCCAACGACCTGCTTGATCAGCTGGACCGGTTCTTTCACCGGACGGCGTAGCTAGTTGTCCGTGAGGGGAACCCTGCGGGAATCAGATTCCCTCAGGATTCCCCTCGCGGCTTTAGCGCTTTGCCCGCCAGCCAAGCCCCAGCACCGCCTGTACCAGCTCCTGATAACTCGGCTTGACCTCTTCCAAATACCGGTCCAAATACTGTGGCCGAGCAGTAGTCACCGGCTGCGGATCGTCCAGCGCCTCCACGAAACTCAGCCGCGAAACGTTATGCAGCGCCATCTTCCACCACCGATTGGCGCGCTCCCGGGTCTTTTCCTCCCGATCCTGCGCGGCAGCAACCGCGGCGTGCGCGTCCGCCAGTTGGCGTTCGATTTCGTCCGCTCGGGCCAGTTCCCACGCGCGCAGGCTGTCCGCCGAACCGCGGGCCAAGCCCACGATTTCCTTGTACCGCATGGCGGGGCTGGTGGTTCCTTCGGTCACGGCGTGCCTCCCGCGGTCGGCTCGGTTTCTGGGCGCTGGAACGGGATGATGACTTCCGGCGCCCCGTGCGTGGTGCGGTCGAAGAACAAAGCCCGGCCCGGTCGCGGCGACCAGTGCACGACCTGACCCGCGGCGAACGGCGACAGATCATTGCCCTGAACGTCCAGCGCGGCCCAAGTGCCGATGTCGTCTGTGCCGCCGAAGCCGAGGGTGTCCTTGAGCCGTGCGGTGCTGCGCCACCAGCCGATGGTGTGGACGCCGTGCGAGGGCCCGTTCTTCAGCAGCGTGCGAAGGTGGTCCAGACCGCTCTTCAGCTGGCCGACAGCCTTGGCTTCCAAAGCGGGCAGCGCGGCGTCCACTCCGTACAGCAGCAGGATGCGCGGCGTCGTCGTGGAGAGCGATTCGACGATCGTCTCCAGTTCGGCCGACAGGTTGTCGGTCAGCGTCGCGAGATGTCCTTCGGCGACTAGCCGGTCCTTGAGGTCCAAGACCGCCGAAGAGCTCGCTTCGATCGGACAGTGAAGCAGGAACTCGACCTCGCCTTCCTTGAGCTGTTTGGAAAGCGAGCGAGCCGCGGAGTCCATAATGGACAATGCCTCCGCCGTCGCGCCGCCAAGCACGGCGACGTTCCGGCCGGGGACCCGAGGAAGTTCGACGCCGCAAGCAGCCTCGGTGACGTCGATCGACTGGCCGAGAATCGCCCGCGGCTGGGGGCTCGGCTTGAGCTCCAGATAGGCCGGGAACTGTTCCAGCACGGGCGAATGCGCACCGTCGAACAGTCGCGGCCGGGTGAAGCGGCCAGCGTAGAGTTCCCACAGTTTTTGCTGCAGGTTCACGAAAACGTTGCGAGTGCTCGCATCCGGGACGTGCGCGAGCTGATTACCGTGCGCGACGCCGGAATCGTGGTTGATCACCGCGTGCCACTTGGGTGCGGACACGGCCGCGTTGTTCGTTTCCGCGAGCACCCGGCGCGCCTTCGGCATCGCGATGCGCAGCGTGCACTGTTCGAAGACCGCGGGTTTGCCCCAGAACGCCTCGATCCCGGCGACGTCCTGGCTGGCCAGCACCAGGTGGATGCCTTGCGAACGCCCGCGCCGCGCGATGTCTTCGAGCAATTGCGTGGCCTGCGCGGTGACCTGGTCGCGTCCGGCGAAGAGGTACTGGAATTCGTCGATCACCGCGACGATCCGCGGCCAGTGTCCGCCCGGATCCTGTTCCCGCAGGTCAGCGAGATTCGTGACCTCGTGTTCCTTGGCCGCGGCAGACCGGCGGCGCAATTCGTCGGCGAGGAAACGCAGCAGCGCCAACCCGAATTCGCGGTCGGTGTTGACGTTGACCCCGACCAGCTTCGCGTGCGGCAGCCAGCTGGAGTCCTTGCGGCCGGGTGCGAGACCGGCGAACGACACGCCTTCCTTGAAGTCCAGCAGGTACAACGCCAGCTCGTCCGGCGTGTAGCGCGCGGCGAGGCTGCCCAGCAAGGCGTACAGGAAGTTCGTTTTCCCGGAACCGCTCGGGCCGCCGATGAGCGCGTGCGGGCTCGCGTCGCCGATCACCACTTCGACGGCTTCGCCCTCGTGGAACCCGATCGGCGCGCGCAGCTCCCGCGCGGAGCTTTCCTGGCCGATCTCGGCGGGCATCAGGTCGGCGAACGACCGCGGGCCGCCCTGGCGAGCGATCAGCGCTTCGGCGATGCGATTGGCCGCGCGGATGACCTGCCCGGACGGCATCGGCGGATCAAGGTCCACGACCAGGTCGCTGCCGGTCATGCTGCTGACCGCGCGCCGTTCGTCCAGCAGGCTGAGCGTTTCGATCGACGCGCTCACCGCGGTGGGCACATCGACGAGGATCAGGCAGATCCCGGCCGCGAGCGCGCCGCTGGCCACGCGTTTGAGGTCGCGTGCGCGTTCCGCGTCGAGGGTTTCGCCGTTGCCGTACAGTACCGCGATCCGGTACGGCTCCAGGCGCTGGTTGGTGGCTTTTCGCAGCTCCCGCAACGAGGTGTGGCCCGCCTGCATGCCGGTGGCGTGGATCCGGCGGATGTGCCCGGCGAGTTCGTCGAGCAGATCCTCCAGCCGTGTCGGGTCGTACAGCGACAGCGCGCTCGTGCGGCTGAGCGGGTACAGGTCCGGCAGGATCGCGGTGAGCTGCCCGACGTCCCACAGGTGGATTTTCACCGCACCGGGCTCGAACGCCGACAGCACGCGCATCAGCAGGCCCTGCACGATCCCGTCCACCACCGGCCGCGTTTTCGGCGCGGACGTGATGGCCAGGTGCGATTCGTCCAGCAACGGCACGGCGACGTCGAACGTGCGCGAGATGTCGCGTCCGGCCGCGGTGGCCGAACCGACCCGCCACAGCGCGGGCGCGGCGACGCCGGGATTCGTGCCGACGCGGCCGAGCCATTCGCTCGGCGGCCGTCCGGCCGGGCCCGGCGCGTGCGCGGCGACGAGGTCGCGCAGTTCGCCGGGACCGGCGCTCCAGTCGGTGTAGAAGGCAGTGCGGGCGCCGCCGAGCGCGGCGAACACCTCGTGCGCCGCCGGATGCCGGGCCCACTCCGTCTGCTGCGCCGGATCGGCGTGGTCCATGCCGACCCGGACGATCTCCTGTTCCAGCGTCAGCCGCGCCACCTCGGCCTCGGCCATTTCGCGCGCGCCCGCCGCGGCCCCGAGCACGAGCCCGATCTGGTGCCGGACCCGGTCGAGGGCGGTTTGCACACGATTGCGTTGCTCGGCTGCCTTGCTGGCCATCTCATCCCTACAGGCGTGACTGGTAGCCGCCCACTAAATCGTCGGCGGCGGCTAAACGGGTGAGGAGGTGCTCGAGCGCCTCGTCGGCCTGCGCCAATTGCCCCGGCAGCCACGGATCTGCCTTGGCTTGCGCGTCGACGAGTGCGCGCCGGGCGTCGCCGAGCAGGGTCCTCGCCCGCTCGGCGTGCGCCCGTCCGTCGCCGACCCCCGCTCGCGCGGCGGTGAGCAACTGGTGGATTTCGGCGAGCCCCGACATCGGCGTTAAAGCCGCGCCGAGTAGGAATCGGCCGACGAGATGCCGGCCTGGATGGTGCTCTGCATGCCGGTGATCCCTTGCAGCGCTTCGGCGAGCAGGCCGTGCGCCTGGTTCACCTCGTGCTGGCTGCTGCCCTGGGTGGCTTGGGACAGCGACAGCTGTGCTTCTTCGAGTGCCTGCGCTGCCTGCTGCAGCGCGGCGATGCTCGCGGACGCCTTCTCGTTCGCGAGCGCGATACCAGCGCGGATCTCTTCCACTCCGGCCATGGGGGCGGGCTCCTCGGTACGTCAGGGGCTGGAACGACCACGTACAAACTTAGCGTGATCAAGTGTTTTCGGTAAGTAAGTGAGGGCGGGAGAATCGACAAAGCCCCGGACGCGGTCGGCAGTCCGGGGCCAGTCGGGCGTTGGATCCATGGGTGCGCACGCGGGGCCCGAAACCCGCGTGTCAGCCTTCTGACCTGCGGGTTCGTGGTGCGTGCGCGACGGCCAACGCCCAGGTCAAAACGGTATTCGTGACACCGGCGAACCTCTCCGGACAGCTGCGATCAAGTCTGCGGCGAAGCCTAGCGGGTAGGACCGTTCGGCCGATCCCAGCCCCTGCCGCGGTTGCGGACAGCGACGGGCTTCAGCGAGCGCCCGCCGGATTCGGGTCGTCGCCGAGGTAAGTCCCGTAGCCCTCGACGACGAGTGGGCCGTCGAAGACCAGGACCTCGTTGACCAATCCGCCCTTCTGGTTGCGGTAGTTGATGACCAGCGCGCCGAGCCCGACGTAGACGCCGACGACCTCGAAGCGGAGATCGGGGATCCGGCGCAGCCCCTCGGCCCAGTACGCGCGCAGCGCGGCTTTGCCCCGGATGACGCCGTCGCCGCCGACTACCTGGACCGCGACCGGTGACCGGAAGGTCACGTCGTCGGCGAAGTGGGTCATCAGGGCGTCGAGATCGTGGGCGTTCCAAGCCTGTGCCCAATGCGCGGCGAACTCTTGAGCTGCACTGTGGTCCATGAATGGATTCTGCCAGCGGAATATCGTTGCCAGGCAAGGGATTTACGCAAAAACACCTTCGGCGTTGCGGCGGAGGATGCCGGATTCGAACCTGCGAGGGCGTGAACCCACCACGCTTTCCAAGTCTGCTCACGGGTGTTCACCGGGGGACTCGGGTTGCGGATGCCCAGGTCAGCGCCCTATGGAGTGGTCGGGGAACCGGGGCGACCCGGGGGGAATGCGACCAGGCCAGACCCGGGTTCGGCTCCGACGTCTGGGGAGCGAAAGAGTTCTTCTTAGTCGCGCGCTGGTAGTCGAGTGTGGGAACCTGGACGTCAACGCCGAAGGCGCAGCACACTCAGACGTCGTGATTCCTCCGCTCTAGCGCCCGCGAAACTCAGCATCTTCGAAGGTCGGCGATCGAGCGAAACTGGCACCGTCGATCTCGCGGTCCTCGGCGAAGATCGCTCCGTCAAAAGCGGCGTTTTTGGCGAACATGCTTCGGGTGAACATCGTGCCTCCGAGGAACTCCGTCCCGTTGAACCCAGCGTTAGCGGCGAAGGTGGTGTCGAGGAACCACGCGGCGCTGCCGAACACCGCGTGGTTAAACCTGGCGTCAGAGGTGAACGTTGCGCCTTCGAACGTGGCGACGTCGGTGAAGGTCGTGAAGTCGAACCAGGCGTCGTCGAGGAAAGTGGCACCGGCGAAGATTGCTTCGCGGACGCGACAGCCGAGAAGGCTGAACTCGACGAGGGTGGCACCGGTTAAGTCTAGGTCGATGCCAGGCCAGAACGTGATGTCCGGATGCCTTGGGTCCGTGCCTGGGTTGAGGTGTTGGGTAAGGATCCGCTGGACGGTGAGCCGGACCCCCCGTTCCTGTCGCACTTCGCCGGCCAGCCTGTCCACCCCTGGAGGAGGCAATCGCAGGCCAAGCCGGCGGTTGGCCACGAGCGGCCGCCGTACCCCTGTCTTCGTGGGTGCCGGTTCTGTGTAGGGCGTACGCAGGTACGCACAAAGCACGTTGACGACGGTCTGCCGCTGACCGGGGTTGTCTTGTGCGACGCGTTCGAGCGCGAAACAGCCGCCGTGCCGTATGGCGGCCTTGTCGGACCCCAGTTGCTCGACCGCCTTGAGGTAGAGGTCGGTGAGCCTGCGTTCGCTGGCATCGTGCTCGGTAGTCGTCTGCCGCCGCCCGTTGAGGACCAGCGCGACCATCCCGCCGGTGCCCGCGCCGACTGTGAGACCGGTCTTGATCAGCTCGATCCGGTCCGAAGGGGTGGAGCCGCCGACGAACAACAGCAGCACTGTCACTGCGGTCGCGGCGATGACCGCGACCGGCACGACGATCACGAGGATGTTCCACCACCACGTCCCGCCACGCCGACGCCACCCGCGGCTGACACTCCTGATCAAGTTCACGCTGTCCAGTCTCGCCTACTGAAGCCGGGCTCCGCGGAAGCGCGCGCGATGACCCGACTGGCGTGGCATCGACTTCCGCGAAGAGCTGAAGGTGGCCTAGCCAGGGTCAACTGAGACTGGAAATGAGGCTAAGACGGGAAACGCCGGTCGGCCCGAAGCTGGGTCGACCGGCGTTTCCGCTGGTTACTGCGGCGGAGGATACAGGATTCGAACCTGCGAGGGCGTGAACCCAACACGCTTTCCAAGCGTGCGCCTTAGGCCGCTCGGCCAATCCTCCGTGGGGAAGAATACCGGATGGTCCTCCGGCCTTTCGCAGGTGGTCCGACCTGCGGGGTTGGGCTCAGGCCGGTACGACGTCGGCGACCACGATGGTGATGTTGTCCGGGCCGCCGCCCTCGTTGGCCAGTGCGATGAGCCGCGGGACGATTTCCTCGGGGGCGCCATCGGAGAGGACGTCCAGGATGGCCGGTTCGCTGGCGCCCGCGGTGAGGCCGTCGGAGCAGAGCAGATAGCGGTCGCCTGCTTGCGGCGTGAACTCCCAGACGTCCGGTTCGGCCGAGCCGGTGCTCAGGAGCGCCTTCATCAGCATGGAGCCGCGCGGGTGGTGGTCGGCGTCGGCGGCGCTGATGGTGCCGTCTTCGACCAGGGCCTGGGCCAGGGTGTGGTCGCGTGTGATGCGCTGCAGTTCGCCGTCGCGCAGGAGGTAGCCGCGGGAGTCGCCGACGTGCGCCGCGGCGAAGTGGGTGCCGTCGAACAGCAGCGTGGTGAGGGTGGTGCCCATGCCTTGCGTGGCTGGGGTTTCCTCGGCCACCTGGGCGAGCTCTTCGGCGATCCGGCGGACGCCGTCGGAGAGCAGGTTCGACAGGTTGTGCGCGGTGAGGTCGAGCGTGCGCAGTTCCGCGTCCAGCGAGGCCAGCACGCTGACCGCGGTCGAGCTGGCGACTTCGCCGTGCGGCTGGCCGCCGATCCCGTCGGCCACCACGAGCATCCGCCCGCTGGCGTAGACGGAGTCCTCGTTGTTGGTGCGTCGTCGCCCTTGGTCTGAGCCCGCGGAGTAGCGCAGGGTGAACCGGGTCTGCTCGGTGGCCATGCCCCCATAAAACCATTGGTTGACTGAGTTAACAAGCAAAACGATGGAAACCGCTGTCGTCGGCTATCGTGCTCGACATGGCAGACGACGCGGCGGTGAGTGCGGCCGACATCGCGCGCCTGGCGGGCGTGCGCCGGGCGGCGGTGAGCAACTGGCGGCGCCGCCATGACGATTTTCCCAAACCGGTGGGCGGCACGGCGTCCAGCCCGTTGTTTTCGCTTCCGGAGGTGCAGGCGTGGCTGCGTGGGCGCGGTCGGCCGTTCGAGCTGTCGCCGATCGACGAAGCGTGGCAACGGCTGCGCGCGCTCGGCGACGATCTTGACCTCGGTGCGCGGCTGGCGGCGGTCGGCGAGTACCTCGCGGACGACGCTGAGGGGCCCGGCGATCCGGAGCTGCTGGCGCTGATCTCCCAGCTGGCCTCGAACGAAGGCGCGGCGGAGACGTTCGAGCAGCTCTGCGACCGGTTCTTCGAGGCGCACGCTCGTCGGCTCTCCACGACGCCGACCGCGTACGCCGACCTGATGGTGCGGCTGACCGGCGCGAAGGGGGCTACGGTGCTCGACCCGGCGTGCGGGTTCGGGTCGCTGTTGCTGGCCGCCGCGGCGACCCGGGCGCGAGGGCAGGACGTCGACCCGGACACCGCGCGGATCGCGGGCATCCGGCTGCGGTTGCACGGCGCGGACACCGAGGTGCACGCCGCGGACGCGTTGCGCGCGGACGCTTTCGCCGACCGGCTGGCCGACGTCGTGCTGTGCGATCCGCCGTTCAACGAGCGCGGCTGGGGGCACGAGGAACTCGTCGGCGACGCACGGTGGGAGTACGGGCTGCCGCCGCGCGGCGAGTCGGAGCTGGCGTGGGTGCAGCATTGCCTCGCGCACGTGAAACCCGGTGGCGCGGTGGCGGTGTTGATGCCGGGAGCCGCGGCCGGACGGCGGAGCGGGAAACGCATCCGGGCGAACTTGCTTCGGGCGGGCGCGCTGCGCGCGGTGTGCACGCTCGCGCCGGGCACCGATCTCTGGCTGCTCACGCGACCGGAACCGGAACAGCGCGCGCCGGCGACGGTGCTGATCGCCGACACCACCGCGGACGAGGTCGAACAGGTGTGGCAGGACTTCCTGGCCGATCCGGACACCGGAGAACGCATCATCGACGTGCTCGACGACGACGTCGACCTGACCCCGTCCGGCCGTCCTGGCGAGACGGATTCCGGCGAGGCTTTCCTTGCCGCTCAACGGCTCTTCGGGCAAATCGGGATCGAGCTGCCCGCGCTGGAACCGGCGTCCGGCGAGACGGCGTACACGACTGTCGGCGAGCTGGTGAAGGCGGGCGCGCTGCGGATCACGCACGCGCCGCCGCGCACCGCCGACGGTGACGAACCCGTGCTGACCACCGACGACGTCCTGATCGGCGGCCCGCCGACCGGGCACGCCGCGCCGGATCCGGCGGCGGTGTTCGCCCAGGAAGGCGACGTGGTCGCGTCGGTCACCGGCGCGGTGATCGTCCACAGTGGAGCTCCGGTGCGGCTCGGGCCCGCGCTTTCCCGTTATCGCGTGGATCCGCAGCTGCTCGATGCGCAATTCCTCGCCGGATGTCTGCGCGCCGCGGACTTCCCGGTGCACAGTGCGTCGACCCGGATCGACGCGCGCCGGCTCAAGGTGCCGCGGCATCCGCTCGAAACGCAGCGTGCGTACGGCGTCGCTTTCCGCGCGCTCGCGGACTTCGACCGGGCATTGCGGCAAACCGCGGAAATCGGCCGCGACCTGGTGCGGCTAGGCTTTGCCGCACTCGCCGAAGGACGGCTGAAGCCCGGTGGCGGGTGAGCGCTGTGAGGGGGCCCATGCTGATCGCGGACCGCTACGAGGTCGACGATCTGCCGCTCGGCCGGGGCGGCATGGGTTCAGTGCACCGCGGGCTCGACCGGCGGCTCGGCAGGCAAGTCGCGATCAAGCTGCTTCGGCTTCCCGGCGGCGACGAAGAGCTGGAGGAACGCTTCGCCCGCGAAGCGCGGATCCTTGCCACGCTCGACCATCCCGGCGCGCCCACGCTGTACGACTTCGGTGCCCATGACGACCGGTTGTTCCAGGTCATGCAGTTCGTCGAAGGCGTGACGCTGGACGATCTGCTTGCCGAACACGGTCCGCTGCCGGTGTCCTGGGCGGCAGCGATCGCGGCGCAAGCGGCTGCGGTGCTGTCAGCGGCGCACGCTCGCGCGGTCTGCCACCGTGACCTCAAACCGGCCAACCTCATGCTCTGTCCGGACGGCAGTGTGAAGGTGATGGACTTCGGGCTCGCCGTGTTGCGCGAAGCCGACACTGCTCGCTTCACGCGTGCGGGACAGTTGCTGGGCACGCCGTCGTACATGGCTCCGGAGCAGATCCAGCGTGGGCACGCGGAGCCGCGAAGCGACCTGTACGCGCTCGGTTGCGTACTGCACGAGATGCTCACTGGCCGTCCGGTCTTCACCGGGCCGACGGCGTACGCGGTCTTCGACAAGCAGGTGAAGGAGCCAGCTCCAGTCGTTCCCGGCGTACCTCGCGAGCTGAACACGCTTCTCGCCGCGACGCTCGCGAAGGATCCTTCAGCGCGACCGTCTGGGGCGGAAGTGCTGTACGCGCATCTCGTGCCCTTCGCGCGGGACTTGCCGCCGTTGCCGGGATTCCTGCACCCGGCAACGGTGCTGAGTCCTTCGCGGATGTACGCGCGCATGGTGGGGCTTAGCGGCTGATGCTCACGGGCGTCTGCTCCGACAGCGGCAGACCGCGCTTCTGAATGCGGTAGTAGGTGAAGGCGTTCTGTACGCCGATGCTGACGCCGATCGTGAGCATGATCGTCGAGGACGTCACGGTGTTGCTGACACCGAGCGCTGCTCCGAGGAAGGAGAATCCGACCCGCACGCCGATGGTGGCGAACCACAGCACCAGCGTGAGCGGAGTGCCCTTCACGAACGTCGTGCCTTCGCGAGCACTGAGGACCGAAGTGGAGCTGCGCAGGACGCCCAGCAGTCCGAGGATCACGACGTCGCCAGCCAGCAGCGCGTACTCCGTCGCGGTCGCGCTTTGCAACGCGGTGGCGGCGGAGAACACGCCGATCGCGGTCAGGATGAACGGGAGCGTCAGCAACCGCTTGCGGCTGAGCAGCGTGCCGCGCCACTGCCGGTAGACGACCCGGTAGAGGACGAGTGCGGCGATCGCGGCGTAGAGAACGATGGTGAGCGGGCCGAGGTTCACGGTGCTCCTTCGCGGAGTTGGTCGGCTTCGCCCGGCCGGCGGCGGGTGCCGGGAGGCTGCCCGGCGTGCTTCCAGCCTCGCCGGGACCGGTGCGGTTTTCGTCGGCGTACGGGCTGGCATCGGGTGGATCCGCGGCTCAACCCGGAGGTGGAGACGCCGGATCGTGACCATTGCCGAGCAACCACGAAGGGGTGATGGTCGTCTATTCGGGTGATACGGGTCCTGCCGAATGCGACCCGACCGAACGCGGGGGTACCGGATCGTGAAAAGGGTTTTGGTGGGGATGGCGGCGCTGGCCGCGGCTTTCGGGCTCGTGGCGTGCTCCGGTGGCACGGCCGGGTCGGCTTCCGGCGGCGGCGCGGTGCCCGCGGCGGCGAGCGTGCCCACCTCGTCGTCGTCCAGCGCGCCGACCAGCAGTTCTGCCCCGGCGACCAGCAGCAGCCCGGAGAGCACCAGCGCGAAGCCGACCCCGAAACCGACGCCGAAGCCCGCGCCCAAGCCGAAGGCCGACCCGGAGCCGAGCACCGCCGACGTCCCGTGCGCGGCGGCCGCCGCCGCTTCGGGCACCAGCGCCTGCGTGGACATCTCCGCGCACCGCGCCTGGCTGCTGCAGGACGGCAAGGTGATCTACGGGCCTGTCTCGATGCTGCCCGGACGCAAGGGGCACGCGACCCCGACCGGCACGTTCCACGTGCTGTCGAAGGAAAAGCTGCACCTGAGCAAGCAGTTCGACAACGCGCCGATGCCGAACTCGGTCTTCTTCTACCCGGGCGACGCGTTCCACACCGGCAGCCTGAAGGTGTACTCGCACGGCTGCATCCACCTGTCGGCGACGTCGTCGCTGCGGTTCTTCAACACCCTGCACATCGGCGACGTGGTCCAGGTCGTGCCCTGACCGAGAGCGTCACGGTCGAATAAATATCACCCGATAGAGGCAACTTCCTCCCCCTTCTGAGCGATTACCGGTCGCTGAGAAAGGGGGCCTGAATGGCCTGGCGCAAGCTCCGTTCCCTGCTGGTGGCCGCACTCACGGCCCTCGCCGTCCCCACCCTGGTCACCGCCGTCGCCCCGGCGGCAGCAGCCGACACTCCGGCGCTGCCGCCGGGGTTCGTCTTGCGGGACCTGCCCACCGGACTCGGGCAGTACGAGTTCACCGACTTCGCCTGGCTGCCCGACGACAGCGTGCTGGCGCTGGGCAAGTCCGGCGTCGTCAACTGGGTCCCGGCCGCGGGCGGCGGCGCGCCGGAGCGGATCGCGACCTTCCCGGTCGAGACGCAGGGCGACATGGGGCTCACGAGCATCGCGCTCGCGCCGGACTACGCCACCTCGCACCAGATCTACCTGAACCGTTCGGTGTCGCTCGGCAACGGCCAGTACACGCTGCGCGCCGCCAAGTTCACCGTTCAGCTCGACGGCGCGGGGCATCCGTCCGGGCTGACCGGCGAGAAGGTGATTTTCGACCTGCCCGGCAGTCCGTACTACATCCACGGCCTCGACACGGTTTACCCCGCGCCGGACGGCACCCTCTGGTACTCCGTCGGCGACAACGGCGACGCGGGCAAGACCAATCCGGTCGCCTTCGTCGCACAGGACCTCGATTCGCCGTTCGGCAAGATCCTGCACCTCACCGCGGACGGCAAGGGGGTGCCGAGCAATCCGTACTACAACGCCGCCGCGCCGGATTCCGCTCGCAGCAAGGTGTTCGCGAGCGGATTCCGCAACCCGTTCCGGTTCAGCCTCGACCCGAAGAGCGGGCTGCCGGTGGTCGGCGACGTCGGCTGGTACACGTGGGAAGAGCTGGATGTCGTGCAGCCGGGCGCGAATCTCGCTTGGCCCTGCTACGAGGGGAATCATCTCACGCCGGGCTATTCGGCTGACGCGCGTTGTGCGTTGGCGGTGAACACTCCGCCGTTGTGGGACTACCAGCACGGCACCGGTCCTGCGCAGGGCAACAGCGTCACTGGCGGGATTGTGTATGGCGGCACGACCTATCCGGCCGCTTACCAGGGTGCGTACTTCTTCGGGGACTACGCGGGGCAGAAGATCTGGACGCTGCGGTATGACGCGCAGGGCAAGCTCACGCAAGCGCCCACGAGCCCCGCGCCATTCCAGAACGTCGGCGGAGTTACCCGGATTTCCGCCGCGCCCAACGGGGACATCGTCTTCACTGATCTCAACTCTGGGGTGCTGCGCCGGTTGAGCTACTCGACCAACAACGCTCCACCGGTGGCAAAGGCCACTTCCTCGACGGATCCGGATACTCGCACGGTTTCCTTTGACGCCAGTGGTTCTACTGACGCTGACGGCGATCGTCTTGCCTATTCCTGGGACTTCGGCGACGGCAGCACCGGCACCGGGGTTCAGGCCAGCCATCAGTACGGGGACGGTGCTTCGTTCACCGCGACGTTGACCGTTTCGGATCCGCTTGGCGGTGTCGGGACGGCGAAGATCGCTGTCGCGCCGGGCAATCACTCGCCGGTGCTGACTCTGACCGCGCCGGACAAGACTTTCGCGGTGGGTGAGCAGGTTTCGTTGTCCGCCAAGGCGACTGATGCCGAGGATGGCGGGCTTCCCGTTACGTGGACGTCGTTGATTCGGCACTGTCCGGATCTCGGTGCCTGCCACGTGCATCCCGGCGATGGTGCGACGGGGCCGACGTTGACGGTTCCGTTTACCGATCACACGGATTCCCGGATGGAATTCACCGCGACGGTCACCGATAGCGCCGGGGTGCAGGCGAGCAAGACATATGTCGCTTATCCGCGCCAGCATCGGTTGACGTTGGTGGGCACGCAGCCCGCCGCGTTGAGCATCCCTAGCGAGGGCGGCGTCAGCAGTGCCATGGTCACTGAGGGTGCGACGTTTGACGTGACTGCCGCGTTGGTTGGCACCGATGGGGTTTCCAAGTTCACCGGTTGGCAGGGCGGTCCGGCTACGCCTTCGTGGTCGATCACCGTCGGCGCTGGTGACCTGACGCTGACTGCCGACTATCTGACGGCGATCGACCAGCGGTATGCGGCTGAGCCGGAGTTGCGGAGTTCGCTTGGCGCGCCGACGGGTCCTGAGGTTGTCGACGGGCCGGTGCGGTATCGGCCGTATGCGAACGGGCGGTTGTACTGGTCCGCGGCTACCGGGGTGCGCGAGATCGGCGGGGCGATCCTGGCCCGGTATCTCGCGATCGGCGGGCATCAGGTGTACGGGCCGCCGACGACCGATGAGACCCGCACGGCGGACGGGGTGGGCCGGTACAACCATTTGATCGGCACGCCGGGCAGCCAGGCCACGTCTATTTTCTGGTCGCCTTCTACGGGAGCGCATTCGGTCCAGGGGCAGATCCGGGTTAAGTGGGCCGCGCTCGGCTGGGAACGCGGGGTGGGGTATCCGACCACCGACGAGTCCGGGACTCCCGACGGGATCGGGCGGTACAACCACTTCACCGGCGGGTCGATTTATTGGACGCCTACCGGCGGAGCGCATCAGATTGGCGGCGCTATCCGGGATAAGTGGGCTTCGCTGGGTTGGGAGCGGGGTCTTGGTTACCCGACCACGGATGAGTCCGTGACGCCGGACAGGGTCGGGCGGTACAACCACTTCACGATCGGCGGGTCGATCTATTGGACGCCGTCTACCGGTGCGCACCAAATCGGCGGGGCTATCCGGGATAAGTGGGCTGCGCTCGGCTGGGAGCGCGGTCTCGGCTATCCCACTACCGACGAAACCGGTACTCCGAACGGGATCGCGCGCTACAACCACTTCAACGGAGGCGGGTCGATCTACTGGAGCCCGCGTACCGGGGCGCACATGGTGCAGGGAGAGATTCGGAAGCGGTGGGCCGCGCTGGGATGGGAACGGGGGTATTTGGGATTGCCGACCTCGGATGAGTATCCGATCAGCGGAGGTGCCCGAAGCGATTTCCAGGGCGGATACGTGATTTTCCGGTATGGGGTAACCACGAATTACCGGTGGTAAGCCATTCTCGGGGCGGCCGTCGGCGCACCATCGCCGACGGCTGCCGCTGGCTCCGCAGCGGGATTTCTTGTTACTGTGTCGTTAGGCCGTGACTGGCGTGTGAAGATGGATCACCATCGGGGAGCGGCCTCGTCCTCGTGACGTCGTGCCGTACGCCTGGGCTCTTGTGGGATCGAGATCCGGGAGACACGGCGATGGTTGAACCTCTGGCCTTTTCGGAAGAGTCTTGGCACCGGCCGCGGCTGGTGGGAATCGTGAACGTCAGCGCGGACTCGTTCTCCGACGGCGGCAGATTCCTTGCCCCGGCGAACGCGCTCGCCCATGCGCGCCGATTGCTGGCGGCCGGCGCGGACGTCGTCGAACTCGGCCCCGCGGCCAGTCATCCGGGCTCGGAGCCGGTGACCGCCGACGAGGAAGTGCGGCGGCTGGATCTGGTCCTGGACCGCCTGGTCGCCGAAGGCATCCCCGTGTCGGTCGACTCGTTCCAGCCGCGGACCCACCGGTTCGCCGCCGCTCGTGGTGCCGCGTTTCTCAACGACATCCAGGGATTTCCGGACCCTGCCCGGTATGCGGAGCTGGCCGATACCGGATGCCGCCTCGTCGTCATGCACTCGGTGCAGCGGCGGGGCCCCGCGACCAAAGTGCGCACCGATCCGCAGACGGTGCTGACGGCTCTGGAGCGTTTCTTCGATCAGCGGCTGGCCGCGCTCCAAGCGGCGGGCATCGACCGCGAACGGCTGATCATCGATCCCGGGCTCGGATACTTTCTCGGTGCCACGCCGGAACCGTCGCTGGCAGTGCTGGCGGCGCTTCGCGCGATCAGGACCCGGTTCGGCGTCCCGATCATGGTCTCGCCGTCCCGGAAGTCGTTTCTCCGCGCGATCACCGGGCGCGAGCTCGCGGAGATCGGACCGGCCAGCCTGGCCGCTGAGCTGTACGCCGCCAGTCACAGCGTCGATTTCATCCGGACTCACGACGTCGCGGCGCTTCGGGACGCGCTCACCGTCCTCACTGCTTTGAACCAGTACGCAGGAGCCAGCCGATGACGCGCCTCGACACCGCTCGGATCCGAGTTGCTCGCCAGCGGATCGACCCTGCTTTCCTCGACACTCCGCTGTACCGCTGTGAGGCGCTGGAGCGCGACCTCGGTTGCGCGGTGAGCATCAAACTCGAAACGGCGAACCCCGTCCGCAGCTTCAAGGCGCGCGGTACCGAAGTCGTCGCGAGCGCGCTCGCCGACAGCCGTGCCTCCGCTGTCGTGTGCGCGAGCGCGGGAAACCTTGGCCAGGCCCTCGCCTGGTCCGGGCGCGGCCGGGGACTCGACGTCACCGTGGTGGCCTCCCGCTTCGCACCCGCCGCCAAGCTCGATCGCATCCGCGCACTGGACGCCCGGCTGGAACTGGTGGACGGCGACATCGAGACGGCGCGCGACCGAGCCGCCGCCATCGCGCGGCACGACGGCATCCGGCTGGTCGAAGACAGCCTGGACCTCGAGACCTGCGAGGGCGCGGCAACCATCGGCCTCGAACTGGTGGATGCGGTCCCCGCGTTCGATGCCGTACTGATCGCTCTGGGCGGAGGCGCGCTGGCCACCGGGGTGGGGCACGTGCTCAAGGAGTGCGCGCCAGGGGTCGAGGTGATCTGCGTCCAGCCACTGGGCGCACCGGCGATGACGCGCTCCTGGCACCAACGACGCGTCATCTCAACCGACTCGACCGACACCATCGCCGACGGCGTCGCCGGCCGGTTCCCCATCCCGGCTGTCTTGAACGACCTCCTTCTCGTTGCCGACGACGCTGTCCTGGTCCAAGAGGCGTCGATCATCGCTGGTATGCGGATGCTGTTCGAGCGCGCCGGACTCATCGTCGAGCCGTCGGCCGCGCTCGGCGTCGCGGCGATTCTCGAAGACCCTGACCGGTTTGCTGGACGGCATGTGGTCACTGTCGTTTGCGGGAGCAATGTCGACGCAGCTTCCTACCGCCGCTGGATCGGGGCGGAATCCTGACCCGGTTTCGCTGGGGCGGCGGAAGGGCTGGGACGGTTTTCGCGGCGGCTGAAGGAATTCTGCTAAGGAATCTTGGGTTGTGAAGGGTCCCTTCGCTGTGACTTCGTTGCGCCGCAACCTAGTCCAGCGACCTACACTGAGGCAGCGGCGACACAGAGTTCGTTCCGCTCGGGAAGCGCCATCACGGCACGGTGTCCGCAGCGACCCAACGACCCGCACCGAGGCAGCCGGGCCCCAGGACTCGCCCCAAACCAGACCTGCCGCCACCTGGTTTATGCAGCAGTCCGGCACCTGTGCCGAGGCAGCCGGGCCCAGGGCTCGCCCCAAACCAGACCTGCCGCCGCCTGGTCTATGCAGCAGTCCGGCGACCTGTGCCGAGGCGGCGGCGATGCGGAACTGGTCTTGCTCCGGAGCCCGTCGCCGCATGGCGTCCGCATCAGGCCGGACCTAAGCCGATGCGGCCGCGACGCAGAACTCGTTCCCCTCCGGATCCCCCAGCACCACATGATGTCCCTCTGCCTCCACCAGGATCGCCCCTCCCGCCCCCGCCAAACGTTCAGCCCGTGCCCACTGCGCAGCCGGATCCCCATCCCGAGGCACCCGGATGTCGATATGCAGCCGGTTCTTCACCGTCTTCGGTTCCGGCACCTTCAGGATCGCCAGCCGAGGCCCAGCCCGCTGGGGATGGCACAGCCAGGCGCCATCCCCAGCGGACTCGGGCAGGTCGAATTGCGCGAGCCATTCCCCGCGGGTTCTGAACGGCGGCGGCGGAGGTTCGTCGACATAACCCAGTGCCGTCTTCCAAAAGGCCGCGAGAAGTTGTGCGTCGGTGCAGTCCAGGGTCAGGTCGAAGGTGACAGTCATGCCAGAAAAGCTACTGCCCACCACCGACAAAAACTCAGGCCAGATCAGCCGGACGGGTGCCCGTGGAGGCGAGCGGCAGGCCCAGCGCCACCCGTTCGGTCAGCCAGTTGCTCGGGCGGTAGCGCGGGTCCCCAGTAGCGCGGAGGAGACCGTTCAGGATCCGCAGGACCTTTTCCGGGCCGACCAGGTCGCCCCATTCCAGGGGGCCGCGGGGATAGCCGAGTCCCAGGCGCACCGCGGTGTCGATGTCGGCGGGGGCCGCGAGACCTTGGTCGGCGATGTAACAAGCCGTGTTGATGATCGAGGCAAGCAGGCGTTGGGCGATGGGGGCGGCACCGTCGCGGACGACGGTTACGGGGGTTCCGGTTGCGGCCAAAGCGCCCCAGGCGGCGCGGCCGTAGTGCGGGTCCAGTCCAGGGTGGACAGACATGGTGAAGCGAGATTCGTAGCCAAGGGCGTCGATTCCGACGACGCGCGCGGCGGGCAGTTCCAACTGCCGCGCAGCCTCCACAGTGGACTCCCCGCGCAGGGTCACCAGGAGAACGGTGTCGGGGTAGGCGTCCGGGACGACGTCGACGCCTGCTGCCGACAGAAGGCGGCCTAGGCGTTCGTCGGCGGCGTAGACCGGCATGGCGGGAGCGGGCGGGGCCGTGGGCTCCGGAGGGATTTCTTGTTTCCCGTCGACATAGCGGTAGAAACCTTCGCCGGTTTTGCGGCCGAAGAGCCCGGCGGCGACGCGCGGGCGGGTGAGCCACGACGGGCGCAGGCGCGGTTCGGCGTGGAATCCGCTCCAGATGCTTTCCAGCACCGCGTGCGAGACGTCCAAACCGGTGAGGTCCAGCAGTTCGAACGGGCCGAGCTTGAGGCCGAGGACGTTGCGCGCGATCCGGTCGATCTCGGCGGGAGCGGCGAGGGATTCGGAAAGAATCTGCAGCGCCTCGGTGTTCAGGCCGCGGCCCGCGTGGTTGACGAGGAAGCCGGGAGCGTCCTTCGCCAGCACCGGTTCGTGGCCCCAGCCGCGGACGAGTTCGAGGGCTTCGCCGGGCAGCCAGTCGGCGGTGCGCGCGCCGGGGATGACCTCGACCAGGCGCATCAGCGGGACGGGGTTGAAGAAGTGCAGACCGATCATTCGCGTCGGGTCAGAGATTCCGGCGGCGATTTCGGTGACCGACAGCGAGCTGGTGTTGGTCGCGAAGATCGTGTCAGGGCCGCAGATTTTCTCGAGACCCGCGAAGAGTGTCTGCTTCGTTTCGAGGTCTTCGCGGACGGCTTCCAGCACCAGGTCGACGCCGTCGGCGGGAGCGAGCGGGCCGTCGACCGGAACAAGGCGTTCCTTCGCCGCGCGGCCGTTCTCCTCGGTCAGCTTCTCCTTGGCGACCAGCCGGTCGACCATCGCGCCGACGTGGTCGATCGCCGCCGCGACCGCTTCCGGCTGTACATCCGCGAGTTCCACGGTGACCCCGCCGGTCGCGGCGAGCTGGACGATGCCGCGTCCCATCACCCCGGTGCCGATCACCCGGATCCTGCCGACCCGTCCGGCCCATCCCGTCACGTCGAACCTGCCTTTCGCTTTGGCGCCACGGCGAACTTACCCCGGACTACAGGCCGACGAAGTCCGCCATCTGCCCGACGAGGTGCTCGAAGTACGCGTCCGCCGGGGCGACGCTGCCGACGTACTGGCCGAACAGCTCGAAGTTGAGCGCGCCGAACAGCTGGGTCCAGGCGGCGATGGCGCGCATGACGACCTCCGCGGGCGCGTCGAGGTCCAGGATCCGGGTGAGCTGGTCGGCCTGCGCGCGCAGCTCTTCCGACATCGGCGCGGTGACCGCCGGCTCGTGCGGATGTGCGTCGCGCAGCACCGCGACCAGCGCGAACGCCACTCGCCCGGCGGGGCCGACGGTGTCCTGCGGAGCTTGGTAGCCAGGGATCGGCGAGCCGTAGATGAGCGCGTATTCGTGCGGGTTCGCGCGGGCCCAGTCGCGGGTCGCGCGCCAGATGGCTCGCCAGCGTTCGCGCGGGTCGCCGGTGTGCGGATCGGCCTGTTCGGCGGCCTCGCCGACCGCGTTGTACGCGTCGACGATCAGTGCGGTGAGCAGGTGATCCCGGCTCGGGAAGTACCGGTACAGCGCCGACGAGACCATCCCCAGCGCACGGGAGACCGCGCGCAGGGAAAGTCCGTGCGCGCCGACCTCGGCCAGCTGACGGCGGGCCTCGTCCTTGATCTCGCGGGTCAGCTCGGCGCGGACCCGTTCGCGGGCGGTCCGGGGTGCGGCAGTCATGCGATCAGTGTGCCTCGAATGAGAGCGCTGCGCAAAACCGAGAGCACTGCTCTTGACAGCGGCAAGCGCGCAGGTGTTCACTGTTCACAACAGAGAGCACCGCTCTCAAAACCGAGGAGGACCCCATGACCAGCAGCACTCGTTACCTCGAACCGGGCAAGGCGTCGGCGGCGTTCAACGGCTGCGTCCGCTGGCTCACCAAACGGGGCTTCAGCGTGTGGGGCAGCCGGGTGCTGGGCGTCCGCGGCCGCAAGTCCGGCGAACTGCGCGAGGTGCCGGTCAACTTGCTGCCATTCGAGGGGAAGCAGTACCTGGTGGCCGCGCGCGGCGAAACCCAGTGGGTGCGGAACCTGCGCGCCGCGGGCGAGGGCCAGCTGACCGTCGGACGCCGCACTGAGACGTTCGGTTACCGCGAGTTGTCCGACGAGGAGAAGCCCGCCATCCTGCGCTCGTACCTCAAGCGCTGGGCGTTCGAGGTCGGCACGTTCTTCGAAGGCGTGGACGCGAAGGCACCGGAGGAGAAGCTGCTCGAGATCGCGCCGGGCTACCCGGTGTTCGAGGTCTTCACCCGATGAGTCAGCGAGCGCGTTTGCGGAACGCGGTGGCCGCGACGAGGACCACGCCGACCAGGAACGCGACCAGTCCGATGAGGAACCAGAGCTTCTGGCCGGTCATGAAACTGCCGGTCAGCACGCCAACGCCCTGCAGCACCCACACCGCGCCGACGAGCACCAGCACCACACCGCACGCCAGCGTGATCCACCGCTTCACGACCATCTCCTCGCTCGGGAAGGGAACCTCGGGGAAGTGTCTCAAGGTTCCCTTCCGAACGGGTTACCCGCGGCGGCGCGGCTGTCCGTTGCCGAACTGCTGTGCCTCGCCGAGCGAGGTCGCGGTGGCGGTGGTGCCCTGGACCTTCGCGACCACGGTGACGCTGTCGCCGGACTTCGGCGAACCGGTCTTCTGCGTGGCCGAATCCAGCGTGTAGGTCTGCTTGTAGCCGTCCTTGCTGGTCAGGGTCACCGAGGTGGCGCTGAGTTCGGTGATCGTCCCGGTCTGCAGTCGTTCGGTCACGTACCCGCCTGCCGGATCCGTCACCACGAAATCGCCGTGCAGCGCGTCTCGCAGCGCGGCCATCCCGCCCATGCCGCCGCGGCCGGCGAAGCCGCCTTGCCCACCGGGCCCGCCTGGACCGCCGAATCCGCCGGGACCTTGCTGCGCGGTCGCGTTGTTGCCGCTGGTGCCCGCCCAGATCGCCAGCCCGCCGCCGACCGCGATCACGACCGCGACGCCCGCCGCGATCGCGGTTTTCCGGCCCGACCACGCCCTCCCCTGGCCGCTGCCGCCGGAAGCGGGAGCGGGCTGCTCTCCCCAGGTCGCGCCCTCTGCTGGATCGGTCGTCATGGTCTCCTCCGGAACGTTCGAGCTGGTTCTTCCCGAGCGTCGGGGCAGCCGCTGTGCGGAAGCTGTGCCGGACGTGGGGGACACCTGTGCACCTCAGCGGGGGAACGTCGCACAGGAAACACACAGCCGGGGCACAGCTCGACCTGAAGACAGGGCCCGAAGATGGCACCATGAGCAGTGTGAACGCCGCGTCTGCCGGCCGGGGCAAGGCCGAACTGCGCCGCGCGGACGGCAGCCCGGTCCGCGTGCTGGTCGTCGACGACGAGTCGACGCTGGCCGAACTCGTGTCCATGGCCCTGCGGATGGAGGGCTGGGAGGTGCGCAGCGCGGGCACCGGTGCCGAGGCGGTGCGCATCGGCCGCGATTTCCGGCCGGACGCCGTGGTGCTCGACGTGATGCTGCCCGATTTCGACGGGCTCGAGGTGTTGCGCCGGATGCGCGCCGAAACGCCGTATCTGCCGGTTCTTTTCCTGACCGCGAAAGACGCGGTGGAAGACCGGATCGCCGGGCTCACCGCGGGCGGCGACGATTACGTGACCAAACCGTTCAGCCTGGAAGAAGTGGCGCTGCGGCTGCGCGCGCTGCTGCGCAGGGCGGGCGGTGTTTCCGGCGCGACCGGGTCGCAGCTGGTGGTCGGCGATCTGACCTTGGACGAGGACAGCCGCGAGGTGCACCGCGGCGGCGATCTGGTGCCGCTGACCGCGACCGAGTTCGAATTGCTCCGCTACCTGATGCGCAATCCGCGCCGGGTGCTGTCGAAGGCGCAGATCCTCGACCGCGTGTGGAGCTACGATTTCGGCGGCCAGGCGAATATCGTCGAGCTGTACATTTCCTACCTCCGCAAGAAAATCGACGCCGATCGGGAACCGATGATCCACACCATGCGCGGCGCCGGGTATGTCCTCAAACCCGCCGCGGGCTGAGCGCCGCCGTCCGTGGTCGTTGCGCCGCAGGCTGATCGTTCAGCTGGCGGCGCTGCTCGCGCTGGTCTGCGTGGTGGTCGGCGTGGTCACCGAATTCGCGTTGAACGGCTTTCTCGTCGGGCAGCTCGACCAGCAGCTGTCGGCGGCGAGCGACCGCGGGTTCCGGCATGGCGTGCCGCGTCCGCCCATCAACGGCTCCGGCAAACTGCCGCCCGATCCGCTGCGCGTGCTCGGCCAGCCCGAGGGGACGCTCAGCCTGGTCGTGCGCGACGGACAGGTCAACGGGCAGGTGATCGGTCCGTTCGGCCTCGTCCCGCTGACGCCGGAGCAGGACCGGGTTCTGCTCGTGCTCGCGCCGAACGGTCAGAGCCGCACGGTCGAGCTTCCCGGGAGTCTCAAGAAATATCGCGTGATCGCGACGTATTCGCCGCGCGGCGAGTTCACCGTGATCGGGCTGCCGATGAGCCGGGTTTCGGAAACGTTGTGGCGGCTGGGTTTCATCTTCGGCGGTGTCGCGCTCGGCGGGATTCTCGTCGCCGGGTTCGCCGGCGCGGTGACGATCCGGCGCACGATGGCCCCGCTGGATCGGCTCGCCGCCACCGCTTCCCGGGTGTCCGAGCTGCCGCTGGATCGCGGCGAGGTCGCGTTGTCCGAGCGAGTGCCCGAGGTGGACACCGACCCGCGCACCGAGGTCGGCAAGGTCGGTTCGGCGATCAACCGGATGCTGGGGCACATCGCCGAAGCGTTCGCCGCCCGGCACGCCAGCGAAAGCCGCGTCCGGCAGTTCGTCGCGGACGCGAGCCATGAATTGCGTACGCCGCTCGCCGCGATTCGCGGATATGCCGAGCTGACCCGGCGCGGCAGCGAACAGGTGCCGCCGGACATCGCGTTCGCGATGAGCCGGGTGGAATCCGAATCGGCCCGGATGACGACGCTCGTGGAAGACCTGCTGCTGCTCGCCCGGCTCGACTCCGGACGTGCGGTCGTGCACGAGCCGGTCGATTTGTCCCGGCTGGTCGCGGACGCGGTCGCCGATTCGCACGTCGCCGGTCCGGAACACAAGTGGCTGCTGGAACTTCCCGGCGAGCCGATCGCGGTGCTCGGCGATTCCGGGCAACTGCACCAGGTGGTGCTGAACCTGCTCGGCAACGCCCGCACGCACACGCCCGCGGGCACCACGGTGACCACCGCACTGTCCACACGAGACGGCTGGGTTACTTTGTCCGTTGTGGACGATGGGCCGGGAATTCCGCCGGAAATCCTGCCCGAGGTATTCGAGCGGTTCGCCCGCGGCGACAATTCGCGTTCGCGCGCTGCCGGGAGCACGGGGCTGGGGCTGGCGATTGTCGCCGCGGTCGTGGCCGCGCATTCCGGACGTGTGATGGTCAACAGCGGTCCAGGGCGCACCGAATTCGTGGCTTCGTTCCCGCAATTGCGTGACGGTGGCAACACTTCTTCGTGAGCGATTCACAGCCCGCGCACAGCACGGACCGTGAGAATGACGGGCATGACGACTGTCGTCGCGCCACGCTGGGTGCGCCCCGCCGTCGCGGTGCTGCTGCTGGGCACCGCCGCGTTGTATCTCACGAATGTCGCGATTTCCGGCTGGGGAAACGATTTCTACGCGATGGCCGTGCAAGCGGGCGCCTGGGACTGGAAAGCATGGTTCTTCGGTTCGCTCGACCCGGGCAATGTGGTCACCGTCGACAAACCGCCGCTTTCCCTGTGGATGATGGGATTGTCCGGGCGGGTCTTCGGATTCTCCAGCTGGAGCATGCTGGCGCCGGACGCGTTGGCGGGCGTGGGTTCGGTCGGCCTGCTGTACCTGGCGGTGCGGCGGCTTTCCGGCCCGGTCGCCGGATTGCTCGCCGGAGCGTTGCTCGCGTTCACCCCGGTGGCCGCGTTGATGTTCCGGTTCAACAACCCCGATGCGTTCCTGGTCCTGCTGCTCGTCGCGGGTGCGTATTTCCTGGTGCGGGCGCTGGAAAACGCGAGTACGAAATGGCTGCTGCTGGCGGGCGTCGCGATCGGCTTCGGGTTCCTCGACAAGATGTTGCAGGCATTCCTGGTGTTGCCTGCCTTCGTGCTCGCCTACGCGGTTGCCGCGCCGACTTCGTGGGGACGGCGGGTGCGGCAATTGCTCGCCGCCGCCGGTGCGGTGGTGGTTTCCGCGGGCTGGTGGGTGCTCGCGGTGGCGTTGTGGCCCGTTGCGGATCGGCCGTACATCAGCGGATCGACGAACAACAGCGTGCTGGAATTGGCATTCGGGTACAACGGGCTCGGCCGGATTTTCGGACAGTCGCACGGCGGCGACGCACGACCGAAAATGCCGGATTTTTCCGGTGCCGGACATGGCTTCGGCGGCCAGGCGGGCTTGACGCGCCTGTTCACTCAGCAGTTCGGCGGCGAGGCGTCGTGGCTGCTGCCCGCCGCGTTGATCGGGCTGGCGGCCGGGTTGTGGTTTACCCGGCGTGCGCCGCGCACTGACCGGACTCGCGCGGCGTTGCTGCTGTGGGGTGCGTGGACGGTGATCAGCGCCCTCGTGTTCAGCTACATGAGCGGGATCATCCACCCGTACTACACAGTCGCACTCGCCCCGGGAATCGCCGCCACTGTAGCGATTTCCACGACGGAACTATGGCGCGGACGTGCCTATTTCGCCCCACGCGCGGTGCTCGCGACGATGTTGGCGGCGACCGTCGCGTGGAGTTTCGTGCTGCTGGATCGGACGCCGAACTGGCAGCCGTGGGTGCGGTACACCGTGCTGGTGCTCGGTGTCTTGGGCGTGGTCGCGCTGGCGCTCGGGGCCGCCCGCCGTGCTGTCGCGCTGCTGGCGCTGGTGGCCGCTCTGCTGGGGATGGCGTCCTTCACCGTGGCGACCGCGGCGACGGCGCATACCGGAGGAAGTCCGGCGTCCGGGCCGCCGCACAAGGGACGCACCAGCTTCGGCGGGCCACAGCAGTCCAATGTGGAGTTGAACCGGCTGCTCGAGACCACGACGACGAAGTGGGCTGCCGCGGAAACCGGTGCGATGCAGGCTGCTGGGCTCGCGCTGGGCAGCGGCAAACCGGTGCTCGCGGTCGGCGGGTTCAGCGGCGGCGATCCAGCTCCGACACTCGCGCAATTCCAGCAGTACGTGGCGAGCGGGGACATCCACTACTTCGTCGTCGGCGCGCGAAACGGCCGCGGCGGCCCGAACGGCAGCCGCGGCACCTCCGGGAAGATCGCTGCCTGGGTCGAGCAGCATTTCCATCCCGCCGCAGTCGGCGGCGCGAAGGTCTACGACCTCATGCAAAAGTGACCGAGGTATTGGCTCCGCACAAGACGAAACACGGCAATTCGGCCGGTACGCGTCCGGCCAGCCAGGCGGCCAGCGGAGCTGCGGCGGCCGGTTCGACGACGAGCCGGAAGTCGCGCCACAGCAGGTCGCGCGCGGCGAGGATCTCGGCGTCGGACACCAGCACGGACGTGACGCCTGGCGAGCTGAGGACGCCGAACGCCAGCTCGCCGACGCGGGTCGCGCCAAGTGCGGAGGCGGCGACCGAGTCGATGGTGACGTCCACTGGCTCGCCCGCGGCGAGGGCGGCGTGCAAGGCCTGGCAGTGCTCCGGCTCCACCGCGAACACCTGACGGCCGTCTGCGGCCAGTGTCGCGCCGGACGCCAGCCCGCCGCCGCCCACTGCGACGGCAATGGCGTCGACGTCCGGTGCGTCGGCCACGATCTCCGCGGTCGCGGTTCCTTGTCCGGCGATCACGTCGGCGTCGTCGTACGCGTGCAGGTAGCGGGTGCCGGGTTCTTCTGCGACGGTCAGCGCGGCTGCCGCGGCCTCGCCGTACGTCGCGCCGTGCCGGATGAGCTTCGCGCCGGCCGCTTCGATGCCGGCGGCCTTCGCCTCGGGCACGGACTCCGGCACGTAGACGACTGCGGGGACGCCCAGCGCCTGCGCGGCGGTGGCGACGCCGAGGCCGTGATTGCCACCGGACGCCGTGACCACGCGCTTCGGTTTCGGCCCGGTGAGCAGGGCGTTTGCCGCGCCGCGGAGCTTGAACGAACCAGACCGCTGGAGCTGCTCCAGCTTGAGCACGAGGGGACGACCGTCGATTTCGGTGCGTAACAGCGGCGTCCACCGGACGTGTGGTCGGAGGCGGAGATGGGCAGCGGCGACGTCGGCGGCGACAGGTGCGGTGCGCATATCGGCCATTCTCCTCCCGGCATCCTCGCTCGGGTGCCGCTCGCCGGGAAAACCCCAGCGTGTCAGGGCGCGACACGGGACAAGAGGGCATTGTCTAGATCTTGCGGATCTCGCTAAGCTCTGCGCAGACGTGGGGTGTCCGACCATGTGCGTACCGCGACGAGTACTACCGAGAGTAGTAGCGTCCTGCGGGTGTCCCCGTTCGGTGCACTTCACGCCTCGGTCTCGTCGGGACTCCTCGGGAACGGAAGGTGACGTGGATGCGCGACGGCTCGGCCCGGTCGCGGGAATCCGCTGCGCGGCTGCTTGACCGCCTCGGGATCCGCACCGTGCAGGCGCGAGTGACCGTGCTGGTCGTGGCTCCGCTGGTCCTGGTCGTGGCGGCGGCGGTTCCGCTCGTCGTCACCCAGGTCGCCGCCGCGTCGGCGGCCGCGACCACTTCGGACACCGCGGCCCGGGGGCAGCGGGTGGGCGGCCTGGTTGGCCAGTTGCAGCGGGAAAGCCTGCTCGCGGCCGCTTTTGTCGCTGACCCGTCGGCCACCAATTCGGCGCTCGTCCGGCAGCAGCAGGCAGTGGACAGGGCTGCGCACGGCGTCGCGGACAGCCTGGTCAGCCCCGGTGGCGCACTGTCGAAACTGCGGCAGAACACGCTCAATCGTCAGATTTCCGCAGTTGATATCGCCTCTGGCTACGATTCCATGTCCGCAAGCCTGATCGACACGCTGGGGCTGGCCACTTCGGACAGCTCCGATGCCAGGACGCTCGACGCCCTGCTGCGCGCCGACGAACAGCGAGCGGCCCGGGCGACCGCGCTGATCGCGTCCACTGGAGCTGATCGAGCAGGTCAGCGCGCTGCCGTCTACGGAGAACAGTTCGCCCGGCTGGCCGGGAAGCAGGACGCCGCGCAGCTCGTCGCGGTCGAGACCGGAGCGACGGCCCAGCAACTCGACCGGCTCGCCGCGGCGCCGCGGCAAGACCGGCAGTTTGTGTCCGATGTGGTCACTGCGGGTACTCAGCTCGCCGATCAGCGCGACGCGGCGGAGACCCGGATCGCCGGGGCGATCGCCGATGCTGCTTCCGCGAAAGCGTCCAGCGCCACCCGGACGGCCTTCATCGTCGGCGGTGCCGCGATTGTCCTTTTCGGACTGGTTGCCGCATTGTCGGTGCTGGCCGCGCGATCCGTCGCCCGGCCGTTGCGGCGGTTGGCGAGCCAAGCCCGCTCGACCGCCGATCTGGCCGCCCCTGAATTGGTTCAGGTCGCCGAGCCGGAATCGGGTCCGCCGCAACCGTTGCTGCCCGCGATCGAGGCGGACACCGGCGGCGAACTGGCCGAGCTGGCGGATGCGTTCAACCGGCTCCGCGGCGCCGGGGCGGAAGCGGTGACCGAACAGGCGAACTCGCGGCGAGCGGGGGTGCAGCTGCTGGTCGGAGCGGCCAAGCGCACGCAGAACCTGGTCGCGGGCCAGCGCACGGTGCTCGAGGAATTGACGCGCAGCGCCGACGATCCGGTGTTGCTCGCCGGACTGCACCGCGTGGGGCACGCCGCGCTCCGGCTGCGGCGCACCGCGGACGATCTGCTTGTGGTGACCGGAAACCGCGACGAGACCCGGGTCGGCGGTCCGATCGAACTGGCCACCGCGCTGCGTTCGGCGGCCGCGGAAATCGACGACGAATCCCGGATCCGGCTCGGCGAACCGGCGGAGGCACTGCTCGCGCCGTCGCTGGGGATCGACCTGGTGCTGCTGTTCGCCGAACTGCTGGAAAACGCCGCCGCGTTCTCGCCGCCGGAGTCGGCGGTGGAGATTTCGACGGAGTTCCAGCCGTCCGGCGATCTGCTGGTGAGCATTGCCGACCACGGCGTCGGGCTGTCCGCGGACCGGCTGGCGCAGGAGAACCGCAGGCTCGCCGAACCGGTCGACGCGGCGTCCGGGCAGCAACTCGGCCTGGCTGTGGTCGGACGGCTCGCGCAGCGGCATTCGCTGCGCGTCGAACTGGAGTCCACTCCGGACGGTGGGGTGACGGCAACGGTCTCGGTGCCGCAGGCGCTGTTCACCCGCGACGTCGATTTCCGCCGCGGGCCTGGGCTTTTCGAGCCGGGTCAGGTGCCCGACCCGCGACCGGTGCTGCTCCCCGCGCCTGCGATCGCCGCGCTGTCCACGCCGACCCCGGCCGGGTTCCGCTGGTTCACCGACCCGCCGGAGCCAGAAGCCGGCGAAGCGAACCCGGAAGAAGCTCCGAAGTGGCCGGAAGCCGAGCCGGAATTCGCCTCCCTCGCCGGAACACTGGAACTCCCCGAGGAAACCGAAGAGTCCACAGAGGACGTTCCGGACGCACAGGACACCGCGGACCCGTCGCCGACGCACCAGTTCACCGTGGTGCAACCGGAATCCCGCGACGGCGTGTTCCGCCGCGTCCCCGGCGCGCAGCTGGCCCCGGGGCTCAAACTGCCGCAGATCGTCCGCACCCCGTTGCCGCGTCGCGAATTGCGCGATCCGGCCGCCGAACGGGCCACCTTCGACTCGTTTTCCGACGGCGTCGCCAAAGCACAGCAAGTCACCGCTCAGCAGGCCGATCAAGGAGGATCATGACCGTTCCCGCCGCCGCGCAGAACTTCAACTGGCTGGTCAACCGCTTCGCGCTGCACACCGCCGGCGCGATCGCCGCGCTCGCCGTGTCCGCGGACGGGCTGCTGATCGCCGCGTCGCAGGACCTCGACCGCGCGGACGCCGACCGGCTCGCGGCGACCTGCTCGGCGATGCTCGCGCTGGCGCAGAGCGTGTCCGAAAGCCATCCGCTCGGCGATCCGGACAAGGTCGTGGTCGAGCTGGAACGCGGCTACCTCGTGGTCTGCACCATCAGCATCGGCTGCTCGCTCGGCGTGCTGGCCAACAAGCAGGCCAGCCTCGGCACGATCGCCTACGAGATGGCGATGTTCGCCAACCGCGCCTCCGAAGTCCTTACCCCCGCGCTGGTCGAGGAGTTGAAGAACACCGCGTTCGCCTGACCCGTGAAGATTCTCGTGCTTGGCCCGGCCGGAGCCGGGAAAACGACGGCGGTGCACGCCGTTTCGGAGATCGCGCCGGTGCGCACCGACGCCGGCGACACCACCGCGGCGCTCGACTTCGGCAGACTCGGCGAGGGCGAGCGGCGGCGGTACCTGTTCGGCGCGCCGGGACAGGCCCGGTTCTGGTTCCGCTGGCCCGACCTCGTGCGAGGCGCGGACGCCGCACTCGTCGTGGTCGACCCGCGGCGGATCGCGGACGCCTATCCGGTGCTCGACGCGGTTGAAGGGCTGCGGCTGCCGTTCGTGGTCGGGGTGAACTGCTTCGACGGGCTGCTCACTCGACCGCTGCACGACGTGCGCTGGGCGTTGACCGTGCGCGACGGCATTCCGGTGCACCCGTTCGACGCCCGCGACCCGGCGTCCGTGCGGGAGGTGCTCGACCTGGTCGCGGCGGGGGTGACCGAGGGGGCGCGGGCGCGGCAACCGAGTCCGCTATAGTCGTCTGCGGGGACCCCCCGTGGCGTCCACCCTGTGAACTTCCCCAGGGCCGGAAGGCAGCAAGGATAAGCGGGCTCTGGCGGGTACGGGGGGAACCCGCTTTTTTATGCGGTTAGAACAGCCCCAGCACGTCGTCCGGCGGCGTCGGCGAGGGCAGCGATTCCGCGTCGAAGACCGGTGCGGCCTTCCCTCGCAGCTGCCGCAGCTCAGCCCCGTGCACCACTCGCGCCGGATACGGCGAGGACGCCGCGCGCCGGGTCAGCTCCGCGGTCGGCAGGTCGAGCCGGGAGGCGGCCAGCACGAGATTCCCGAATCGGCGGCCGCGCAGCACGCTGGGCTCGGCCAGCAGGACGACGTGCGGAAACACCTCCGCCAGCGTCGCGACGAACCGGCGGGCGAACGGCAGCCCAGGGCCGTCGGAGATGTTCGCCAGCATCGTCGCGCCCGGCCGCAGCACGCGGGCCACATCCGTCACGAACTCCACGGTCGCCAAACCGCCGGCCAGCGTCGCGCGTTCGAAGGCGTCGATCACGATCAAGTCCGCTGTCGCGTCGTGCCTGCTGCGCACGCCCGCGCGGCCGTCCTCGATCCGTACCCGCAGCTTCGGGACGCTGCGCAGGTCGAGCTGTTCGCGGACCAGGTCGATCAGCGGCTCGTCGGCGTCGAAGACCAGCTGGCGCGAACCCGGTCGCGTCGCGGCGACATAACGCGGCAGGGAGCAGCCCGCGCCGCCGACGTGCAGTGCTTCGAGCGGGCCGGGCGGAAGGAAGTCGACCAGATCGCCGAGCCGGCGCACGTAGTCGAACTCCAGGTTCGTCGGGTCGTCCAGATCGACGTAGGACTGCGCCACCCCGTCCACCGAAAGCATCCACGCGTTGGGCCGATCGGCGTCGCGCAGCAGCTCGGCGGTCCCGAACCGCACCGGGTACGTGCCCGGTCGCGGGCCGCTCGGCGCACGGCCGCGACCGGAACGGGAGGGGCTCACCGTGCTCACTGTAGTCTCGGGCTCGTGGCTCTCGCGCTGTACCGGAAGTACCGTCCGGCGACCTTCGCCGAGGTCGTCGGCCAGGAGCATGTGACCGAACCGCTGCGCACGGCACTGGCCGCCGGGCGCATCAACCACGCGTACCTGTTCTCCGGGCCGCGCGGCTGCGGCAAGACGTCGAGTGCGCGGATCATGGCGCGCTCGCTCAACTGCGCCAAAGGCCCGACCCCGGATCCGTGCGGCGAGTGCAACTCGTGCCGCGCGCTCGCGCCGGAAGGCCCTGGCAGCGTCGACGTCACCGAACTCGACGCGGCCAGCCACGGCGGTGTGGACGACGCCCGCGAACTGCGGGACAAGGCGTTCTACGCGCCCGCCGAATCGCGCTATCGCGTGTTCATCATCGACGAGGCGCACATGGTCACCACGCAGGGCTTCAACGCCCTGCTGAAGATCGTCGAAGAACCGCCTGAGCACCTGATCTTCATCTTCGCGACCACCGAGCCGGACAAGGTGCTCACCACCATCCGCTCGCGCACGCACCACTACCCGTTCCGGCTGATCCCGCCGAGTTCGATGCGAGAGTTGCTGGAGCGCAACGTCGCCGCCGAGGGCGCGACGGTCGAACCGGCGGTGTACCCGCTGGTGATCCGGGCAGGCGGCGGTTCGGCTCGCGATACGCAGTCGGTGCTGGACCAGCTGCTCGCCGGGGCCGGTCCGGAAGGCGTCACGTACCCGCGGGCGGTGTCGCTGCTCGGCGTCACGGACACCGCGCTGATCGACGCGGTGATCGACGGGCTCGCGAACGACAACCCGGCGGAAGTGTTCGGCACCGTCGAGAAACTGGCCGACGCCGGACACGACCCGCGCCGGTTCGCCACCGACCTGCTCGACCGGCTGCGCGACCTGCTGCTGATGCGCGCGGTCCCGGAAGCGGGCGAACGCGGCCTGGTCGCCGCGCCGGACGACGAGCTGAAGCGGATGACCGAGCAGGCCGAGAAGCTCGGCCCGGCCACGCTGTCCCGCTACGCCGACATCGTCCACAGTGGACTTCTCGAGATGCGCGGCGCGACGTCGCCGCGGCTCGTGCTCGAACTGCTCTGCGCGCGCATGCTGCTGCCGTCGGTTACCGAGGCGGAGAAAGCCTTGCTGGCGCGGATCGAGCGGCTCGAGCGGCGGCCCGCCGGCGCGCCCGCTGCGGCTGGTCCCGCCGTCGCGCCCGGTCCTCCTCCCGCTCCGGCCGCCGGGCCTGCTCCGGTTGCCGCCGCTGCTCCCGCGGAGGCTCCGGCGCGGTCGTTCCAGCGGCCTTCGCAGCGTCCGGCGCAGGAAGCTCCCGCCGCACCGGCCCGTCCGGCCGCGGAGGAACCGGCGCGTCCGGCCCGGCCGGAGGTCAGCCGTCCGGCACCCGCGGAACCGCCTGCCCCCGCGCAACAGCCTGCCCCTGTTTCGGAAGCGCCCGCTGCTGCGCCGGTAGCGGAGGAAGCCCCGGTCGCGGGCGGAATCGACGCGGCCAAGGTGCGCGAGAAATGGCCGCAACTGCTGGCGTCGCTGCGGAAGTTCACCGGCGGCCGCGCGCTCGAAGCCATGCTCACGCAGGCGACGGTCGCCGAGGTCGACGGTTCGGCGGTCACGCTGACGCACAAGTCCGAACCGCTCGCCCGGCGGCTGAGCGACCAGGGCAACGCGAGCAAGATCGCGGCCGGGCTGAGCGAGGTGCTCGGCGGCGAATGGCAGGTCCGCTGCGTGCACGGCGCGGCCGCGGCCGCCGCCCCGGCGAGGCAGGCTCCCCGGCAGCAACCGGCGGCACCGGCTCCGGAACGGTCGTTCACGCGTCCGTCCGCGGCGGCCCAGGCCCCGGCGGCCGCCGCTCCGGCGGCCCCGCCGAAGCCCGCGGCGGAAGCGCCGAGCCGACCGCGCGTCACCACGAGCGAACCGGACATCCCGCTCCCGCCCGAGCCTGCGGACGAGGACGACGACATCTACTCCGAGGACTCCAGCCCGGTCCCGCCGCCTCCGCCGCCGCCCGCGGAGGAGGACCCGGAGCAGATCGCGCGGAAACTGCTCTCGGACCACCTCGGCGCGCGTCCACTGGACTAGCCGCCTCGTGAGTGGCGGTGCCGCGGCAGCAGGCCCGCCGCAGCTCCGGCCCGCCGTCCGCTGGTGTCACGACACCAGGCGGACCATGTGCGGATGCTGCGCTGGCGGCGCTTGCACGGTCACCGTCCGGGTAGCGGCGTCCCAGCTCCAGGCTCCGCTGCGCCGACCGTCCACATACACCGCCGACGGTGCCGCAGCGTTGGTGAACCGGACGGTCCAAGCGCGTTGCGAGGCACCGATGGTCAGCGTTGCCGAGTGCGCATTTTCGGTGTAGCGCAACGCAGTCGCCGACCGTTCTTCCTGGAGAGTGAACGCGCCGTTGTGGCCGCCAGCCACCGTGACGGTCGCGGCGGTAAGCGGATCGTGCGCGTCGCCAGCGACGTTTCCGCTACGGGCGACCATGATTCCGCCCGAGCGCACGAACACCGGCATCGTGTCCCAGCCCGTGGTGATCTGCGCGGTGGTGCCGCCGCGGTAGGTCTTGCCGGTGAAGTAGTCCGTCCAGTCGTTGCCCGGCGGGAACCAGACGCTCGTGGTCGCCGTGGCACCCGGGCTGGTCGCCGGAGCCACGAGGACGTCCGGGCCGTACAGGTATTCGCCGCCAGCCTGGGCGTACGCCTCCTGCTGGTCCGGATATTGCAGGTACAGCGGCCGGACGATCGGCATTCCCGTCGCGGTCGCCTGCTGCGCGAGCGTGTACGTGTACGGCACGAGATTTTCGCGCAGGTTAAGGAATTTCGTCGCTGACGCGTCCGCGGCGGCTCCGTACTGCCAGGGCAGCCGGTCGCTGTGGTTGGAGTGCAGCCGGTCGATCGGCTGGAACGTCCCGAGTTGCACCCAGCGCGCGTACAGATCGTCCGGCAGTTTCGTGCTGCCTGGTTCCGTGCCCGGCTGCTGCAATCCGCCGGTGTGGCCGCCGATGTCGTGGCTCACTGAAGCCAGGCCGGTCGCGGCGGATTCGCCGGGAGTGTAGCCGACCTCGAAGGCCAGCGTCGCCCAGTCGGAAATGGTGTCGCCGGTGAAGTGCAGAGTGGTGCGTTTGTCCGCCCACGGGCCGGTCGGCACGGCGGTCGGCGAGCTGTATCCGCCGGCTTGCAGCGAGCCGTACGCGCGGGAGAAAGCGAAGCCGCCGTGCTCTGCGTACTGCTGGTTGATCCACGCATCCGGGGTGACGCCGGCGAGGCTGGATTTCGAGGCGTCGCAACACCAGTCGAGCCACCAGACGTCGTTGCCCTGCTGTTCCATCGGCCGGTGCAGGTCGAAGTAGGCCCGCAGCTGGTCGGGGTCGCCGAAATCGAAGACGTAGCAGTCTTTTCCGCAGCTGGACTGGAGTTTGCCCTTCGCGGTCGCCTGTGCGGCCGGGAACTGCGGGTCGTCGCCGCGGATGCTCGGGTGGATGTTCAGCGACGTGTGCAGGCCCTGGTCGTGGGCCCACTGGAAGAACGCCTTCGGGTCGGGGAAGCGGGTCGGGTCGATTTCCCAGCCGTTCCACCGGTCCGGCGACTTGAAGTCGGTGTCGACGACGAGCATGTCGAGCGGCACGTGCTGTGCGCGGAACTTCGGCACGATCGTCTGCTCGAAGTCGGCAGCTGTGCGGTCGTAGTACTCGGAGTACCAGACGCCGTAAGCCCAGCGGGGCAGCAAGAGCGACGGTCCGGTCAGCTGCGACAGCTCCCGCAGCGCTTGGTCGTAGTTCTGGCCGTAAGCGAAGACGTAGCCGTCCTGGTAGTTCTCGCTGCTGGACCGCTGGGTGACGCTCTTGGTGCGAGGGTCGTACAGCGCCGATGCGGTGTCGTCGAGGAGCGACCAGCCGTCCTGGTAAAGGATTCCGGGTGCGGAGACTGCACTTCCGTCGACACCGTCGAGTCCGCGTCGGTAACCGCCGAGCGGTGCGTGCGGGGCGAGCAACACCGAATGCGCGGCCGTGACGGCGACGGTGTCGAGGTTGACGTGGCAGTTCGAGTCCGGACAGGACAGTGTGACGGTGTTGGTGCCGGCCTTGAGGTTGACCGGGATTGCCTTGGTGCGCCACGAATTCCAGCTGCTGGTCGACGCAAGAGTCAGGTTGGTGGAGGTGCCGCCGGCTTGGAGGGTCAACGAAGTTGGCTGGGTTTGGCCGGAAGCGGCGGTCGCGTCCGCGTAGCGGAGCTGGAGGTCGTAGGCACCGTCGGCGGGGACGCCGGTGATCGTCAGCGCGTCCGACGCGCCGGGTCGCTCCATACCTGCCAGGAAAGCTTTGCCGGAGTGACCGTCGTGGTCGCTGGCCGGGCGCGCGCCGCCGGACAGCGCGCCTTGCTCGGCCTCGCAAAGGACACCGAACGCGCACGGCGTCGGCGCGGGCGGCACGGGTTGCGGGTACTCGGCACCGGTGTTGACCAGGGCAAGGCTGTCGATGTTGACGTTGCCCGAGTCGGTGGGGCCGCGCTTGACGGTCACCTGGTGCTCTCCCGCGGGGAGCGTGATCGGCACGGTCGCGAGCGCCCAGGTGTCCCAGTCAGCGGTGGCTGGCAGCGTGATGGTGCGTGCGTTGGCGCCGTCCACGAGGACGCTGAGCGTGCGGGTCGTGTGCTGCCCGTCGCCGCCGGTTCCGTTGGCGTAGCGCAGATCCAGCTGGTGCTCACCGGAAGCGGTGCTGCGGAAGGCGAGGTTGTCGCCGGAGTTGGCGAAGCCCGCCGCGAAACCGTCACCGGTGTAGCCGCGGTGGTCACTGGCCGCGCCTGGCCCATTGAGCTGCAGTTGTTCGGCCTCGCAGAGGGTGTTGAACGCGCAGACCGGAGTCAGCTTGCCCGCCCATGGCCGTGCGGTGACGTCCTGGCCGCCGGTTCGCAGCTGGACGGTGAGGTTGTCGTCGGAAAACGCGCCCGAGCCGAGCTTGTAGCGCAACTGGACGGCACTGGTCCGGATGGTCAGCCATCCGTCGCGTTTGGTTGCGGTGTAGGGGGTTCTTGGGAAACTGTCGCGGCCGACCGCGTTGAACGTGCCCGCGTCGACGAACTTGGCGTCACCCGCGTATTCGGTGCGGATGAGCGTCGGCGACAGGACTTCGAACCGCGCTGGCCCGGCGGTCACCGATTGCGGAGCGGCCTCGGCGACTCCCGTCGACACGAGCGTGCCCGCCATGGCTGTCACGGCGAAAAGCCGTGCCAGTCGTCCTCGGAGTGAAGTTGCCACCGGCGCCTCCTCGACAGGTTCCCAGCGACGGTAGGTCGGGACCGATCAAGAGAGAAGACGGTGTCCGGTGTTCTGTCCGTTCAGTAGCCCTTTCGGCTCCCTGCGTCAGGCACCGGCCAGGTACGCCTCGATCGCCTTCGCGATGGCCTGCGCGTAGTGCGCCCGGCCCGAGGCGGACGACATCTGCCCAGCCTCGTCGGCGTTGCGCATGTTGCCGCACTCGACGAGCACCGCGGGCCGGGTCGACAAGTTGAGGCCGCCCAGATCATTCCGCGGCGAAAGACCCGCCGAGCCGATGTAAGTAGAGGTGGCGAAGCCGTCGTCGCGGATTCCGTCGCGCATCGTGCGTGCCAGCTTCAGAGACGGTTCGCCCTGCGCCGCGTTCAACGGCGGTGCGGAGTACGCGACGTGGAAGCCGTGCGCGGTCGGCGAAGTAGAGCCGTCGGCGTGGATCGAGACCACTGCGTCAGCGTTCGCGTCGTTGCCGATCTTCGCGCGCTCGTCGACGCACGGGCCGACGCCGGAGTCGTTCTGCCGGGTGTAGACGACCTTGATTCCCTTGGCCGCCAACGCATTCCCGACCTCCTGCGCGACCGCGAAGGTGAAGGCGTGCTCCGGGTACCCGGCGTTGGTCGACGTGCCGGTGGTGTTGCACGGCTTCGTCTGCCCGCGTCCGGCGGGCACCTTCCGGTTGATCTCGCCGGGGTGCGAGGCGTTGCCGCCGTTGTGGCCGGGATCGAGCACCACGACCTTGCCCGAGCCGACCGGCGGCACCGCGGACGTCGAGGGCGGACTCGAAGACGAGGACGGCGCCGGCGGCGGGCTCGAAGACGACGGGCTCGGGGCCGCTGAGCTCGGCGGCGACGTCGGCGCAGCGGCCGGTGAGGGAGGCGTCTCGCCGCCGCCGGAACACGCTGTGAGCAGCAGCAAGCCGGTCAGCAGCGGGAGTGTCTTCGCTCGCACGCGACAACGGTGCCACAGCACACGCGTGCCGCAGGGACGGACGCGCCGGGCGCGCGGCTAGGCTGGGGAGGAACACCCAAACGCGGAAGGACCGAGTGCGATCATGGTGCAACCCGGCGGCGGCGGCTTCGACCTGTCGCAGATCATGCAGCAGGCCCAGCAGATGCAGCAGAAGCTGGTGGAGGCCCAGGAGGAACTCGCCAACACCGAGGTCACCGGCACCGCGGGCGGCGGACTGGTCACCGCGACGGTGTCCGGCGACAGCCAGCTGAAGAGCCTCGTCATCGACCCGAAGGTGGTCGACCCCGACGACGTCGAAACCCTGGCCGACCTGGTAGTCGCCGCGGTGCGCGACGCGTCGGCGAGCGCGCAGAAGCTCACCGAGCAGAAACTGGGCCCGCTGGCCGGCGGCCTCGGCGGCGGCATGCCGGACCTCGGCAGCCTCGGCTTCGGCGGCTGACACTTGTACGAAGGTGTCGTCCAAGACCTGATCGACGAACTGGGCCGCTTGCCCGGCGTCGGTCCGAAGAGTGCCCAGCGCATCGCGTTCCACCTGCTGGCCGCCGACCCCGCGGACATCGCGCGGCTGCAGGACGTGCTGGGCAAGGTCAAGGAAGGCGTGCAGTTCTGCGAGATCTGCGGCAACGTCTCGGAACAGCAAACGTGCCGGATCTGCCGCGACGAACGCCGCGACCTCACGGTGATCTGCGTGGTCGAGGAGCCGAAGGACGTGCTGGCGGTCGAGCGGACCCGCGAGTTCAAGGGCCGCTACCACGTCCTCGGCGGCGCACTGGACCCGCTGTCCGGCATCGGCCCGGAACAGTTGCGGATGCGGGAACTGCTGAAGCGCATCGGCGAGGCGGACGTCCGGGAGATCATCATCGCGACAGACCCGAACACCGAGGGCGAGGCGACGGCCACGTACCTGGTGCGCATGCTGCGCGACTTCCCGGGGCTGTCGGTGACACGGCTGGCGTCGGGGTTGCCGATGGGCGGGGACCTGGAGTTCGCGGACGAGCTGACCTTGGGACGTGCGTTGTCCGGGCGGCGCGCGCTCTGAGGGCGGTTGCGGCATCCGGCTGCGTCGCATCGGGTGACAGGTCATTGACCTGTTGATCACCATCCCTTTACTGTCTGGTTTGTCTACGCGCGCCACTCAGGGGGGAAGCCCGCGATGAAGCTCAGAGCTGTGTTCAGACGCACGACAACACATTTGAGGAACGCGACGATCGTCGCGTTCCTTTTTTGTGTTCTGGCTGGATTGCTGACCACTCCTGCGGTTGCCGAGCCGGCGACGGCCGACGAAGGAGACCCGACTCCGGTTCTCACTGACCGGAACAAGGTCGTCGAAGCCTGGCGTAACGGCGGTCCTGGGGTGCGAGAGGCGGCCGAGGCCGCGCTCACCGGCACCGATGCCGCGGTCCGGCAGTTCCTCGACCAAGGTTTCGCCGACTACCGCGTGCAGGATGACCGGGTACAGGTGGCCCAGTTGCTGGCCACCGCGGGCCCGGCGGTGAAGACAGCGGCGCAGGCGGCCTTGTCCGGACCGCCGGAGAAGATGCGGGAATTCCTTTCCACCGGGGTGCAAGCACCGTGGGAGCAGGACACTCGCGTGCGCGTCGCGGAGGCGCTCGCTGTCGGTGGCCCCGGGGTGAAGGAAGCCGCGCAGGCCGCGTTGAGCGGTACTGTCGCGGACCTCGCCCGGTTTGTGTTGACCGGCCGGGACATCGCGCAGGAGCAGGACGAGCGAGTCGAGGTCGCGCACCTGCTTGCGACGGGCGGGCCGGCGGTCAAGCACGCGGCTCAAATCGCGCTGTCCGGTACGCGGGAAGAGAAGAAAGACTTCCTGGAGACGGGCCAGTTCGCCGCTCGCGAACGGGACAACGAGGTCGCGACCGTAGCCAGCCTCGCCGCGGCGGCGAAGGAAGCGGGCGATCGCGCCGCGATGGAAACGAAGCTGGCGAAGGAAGCCTCGGATCGCGCTGTCCAGGCTGCCGAACTAGCACGTAAGGCCGCCGAGACCGCGGCCGCGGAAACCGAGGCGGCGAAAGACGACTCCGCGAAAGCCGCTTCCGCGGCCGGCCGAGCGGCCGATGCAGCGACGCGAGCCGCGGCGGCGGCCCGGGAAGCGATCGGAGCGGCCAATGAAGCGACGAGGGCTGCCCGGGTAGCCGCCGCGGCAGCGCAACGAGCAGCTGTCGCAGCGGTTCTCGCCGGACAAGCGGCTGGTACCGCGCAGCGTGCGGCGGCCGATGCGCGGATCGACGCGGGCCACGCGGACGACGCCCGCAAAGCGGCTATCGGGGCCCGGCAGGCAGCGGTCAGCGCTCGGCTAGCCGCCGACGCCGCGCGGGCAGTCGGCGACGCGGCGCGAGCCGCCGGTGCCGCAGTGTCGGCAGCGAGTTCCGCCGCGTCGAACGCGCAAAAGGCAGGCGACGCGGCAGCGGCTGCCGCCGGCCAGTCCGCCGCGGCCGGTGTGCAGGCTGAGCGCGCGAAACGAGCTGCCGCCGACGCGAAGCGCGCGGCGGGCCGTGCGACTCGTGCGGCCAATGCGGCTGGTGCCTTGGCCGCCGAGGCCGCCTCTGCCGCGCAGGAAGCACAGGCCTCCGCGAACAGCGCTGCCCAGCATGCCGACGCCGCGGCGTCGGCAGCTGACGAAGCGGCCTTGCACGCGGGCGAAGCCGACAAGGCGGCAACCGAATCCGAAGCCCACGCCAAGGCCGCGAAGCTGGCCGCGGACGCGGCGTCCGCGGCAGCCGCACAGGCGAGCCGGACGCAGGAAAAGGCACGGCAGGCGGAAGCCGAGCGGCTGGCGACGGAAACCGAGGAAGCGGTCGAACTCGCGCAGGCGCTGCGTGCCGCGGCCGAAGCAGTTCCGGCGGAAACCCCTTGGGACATCCCGGAAATCGACCGGATGGATGCCGAGGCCAAACGACTGCTGGCCGAAGCGTCCGCACCCGGTGCGCCGCATGAGACCGTAGTCGCGGACGGCCGGAAGATCGCCGTCAAGCAGCTCACCGCCGCGGGGCCGATCACCCGGTCGCGCGCTGAATCAGTGCTCGGCGGCACTGACGACGACGTCGTCGCCTATGTGGCCGGTGGCCTCACCGCCGCGGCCGAGCAGGACGACCGAGCCCGTGTCGGGTACCTGACCAAGAACGAGAACACCGCACTGGCACAGGCCGCGACAGCTGCGTTGAACGGAACCGGTGCCCAGGTAACGGAATTTCTGCGCTACCAGCCTTACGAAGGCCGGGAACACGACGAGCGCGTCGCTATCGCGCAACTGCTCACGACCGGTGGTTCGGCCACGCGCGAAGCCGCGCAGGCCGCGCTCAACGGGACCGCGGCTGACCGACGCGATTTCCTTCGTACTGGCCAGTTCGCCGCTGCGGTAAAGGACGATCGCATCGCCGTCGCGCAGGCGCTGGCGAACGGCAGCCCTGAGGTCAAGGCGGCGGCGCAGATCGCGCTGTCCGGCCCGGACGAGGCATTGCGCGAGTTCATGCAGGTCGGCCAGGCGCAGGCACAGCGCCGTGATCAGGACACCGCGACGCACGTTTCGGTGGTCCAGCGGTATGTGTCCGAGGCTGCGGCTTCTGCCGCATCGGCACAGGAAGCCGCCGCGAAGGCCGGAGAGGCCGCAGCCAACGCACGGAAGGCATCCGACGCGGCAGCCGGATACGCCGCAGCCGCGCGCAAGTCAGCTGATGATGCGAAGACGTACGCGGCGCAGGCCAAGAAGTCGGCGGAGGACGCGCAGGCTTCAGCGGAGCGGGCCGCGCAGTCGGCTAAACAGGCACGCGACGCGGCTGCGACAGCGCAGCAAGCCGCAGCCAGCGCGGCGGCGTCCGCGGCCAAAGCCGCGCATTCCGCTGCTGTGGCGCGGGCCATGGCAGCACGTGCCGCTGACGCGGCGGCAAAGGCTCGGCAAGCAGCCGCGGACGCCGGAAAGAGCGCCCGGGAAGCAGCGGACGCGGCCGCCGAGGCTGCTGAGGCGTTTCTGCGTACGCACAACAACGAGCAGACGAACGGCGAACCCCAGAGGTACCGTGCCGCGCAGTTCGAGAACGGCGTGATGGTCCTGTTCACCGACGGGACCTGCCTGGTCAACGGGTACGTCCTGCCGTTCAAGGACTACGGCCTCTCCGCGTGCGAAGCAGTCGGCCGCAACTTCGACCGGTGGCTCACCGAACACGCCGACGAGTACGGAAACGCTTCGGCCGCGGGTGGCGACCTGGCCGACCTGCTGCTTCGCGAGTACTGCGACAAGGGCGGGGAGTGCAGCGCCGCACTGCGCGAGCAGTTGAAGTCCCTCGAGGGCTACCTGATGATCCCGCAGGAAATGGGCATCGGGAAGCCATTCTCGAAGATGCTGCAGCGGATGCTCAAGCTCAAGGCGGCCGGGGAGGTCGCGAACAAGCTCAAGCTTCTTCCCGGAAGATCCGCGGGCATCCTGACCAACTGGACGAGCAAGACGATCAATATCGGCGGGGACAGCGCGCTGCTGACGAGGGAACGGATGGCGCACATCCTCGAACGGCACCACCCAAAGTACTGGGACGGCAGTTTCGCGAAGGACCAATCGTTCTTCGACGCACGGACGACGATCCAGGACATCGAGGACGCCCTTCGCCAGGTGATCAACCAGAACCAGGCCAAGATCATCCAGAACGGCGGCACCATGGCGAATACGGAAATCGAGGGGATCGTCAACGGCGTGACCTACAAGGGTGCGGTCCGCGGCGGCCGGGTCGTCCAGTTCTTCCCGAAGTAGGATCGTCGGAATGAACGGGGTAGAGCGGGTCCGGACGGTTCTCTGGGTGGAACCGGTGTTCGTGGACATCCGGGAGTGCACGGAACTTCCGCGCGTGCGGTATGCGGACGACCTCAGCGGCGTGATCATGCTGACGGTGTCGCAGGTGCCCGTGATCGACGAGGATTTGGTCACGGACATCGAATCGCTGTGGGGTTCCGTCGGCAATCTGGTCGACGGCTATCGGAAGAACGGGCGCGCGGAGTCTTCCTTTCCGGATCAACCGGTGGACATCGCGCTCGAGCCGGTGCCGCGAGGTCTGCTGCGAATCACGGTGAGCGGCAAAGATTGGAAGCGCACTTCGGTGGCAGGAGAGAAAGAACTGCTGTCGGCGCTCGTCGCGGGCGGGGTGGAGTTCTACGAAAAGATGACCGAGCTGACGGCGCGGGGTTTTGGCGCGGAGATGCGAAAACTGACTGGGGAGTGAACGCTGCGTTCCGGCGGCGCATCGACATCGGTGCGCCGCCGGAACCCGGAATCAGGCCGGTCCGGAATTCAGCTCCACCAGTGAGGACGGGTTCTTGTCCGGATCGGTCGGCTCGCCGACCGAATTCCATTGATTCTTCTCGATCTTGACCTGCTTGGTCTGGCCGTTGGTCGTCATCGTCGCGGTCATCGCGTGGTTGTCGCCCCAGATCAGGTAAACCTTGGCCAGGTCGAGGCTCAGGTATCCCTTGTCCGCGGTGATCCGGAAACAGAATGACTTTGTGCTGGTGCGGCTCCAGATCTCGACTCGGCTTCCGGGCGCCGCGCAGTCGGTGAACAAAATGTGTCCGTCGCCCTTGAGCAGGCGAATTCCATGCTCCGCAAAAATCTGGTCTGCGCCCGGGTAGTCGTAGTATTCGACGATGGGCGGCGGTCCGTCGTCGGCGAACGCGGCGGTACCGGTTCCGGTCAAGGCAAGTGCGGCGACTGCGGTGACGGCGAAGGATCTTCTCAGTGTCTGCATCGAGGTACTCCCCATGGTTTATCCCAAAAGTGCGGAATATGCCTACCATGGTGCGGGAAACCCCGTCCACGAAAAGTGGGCAAGGCGTAGGAAAACGCGTGCTGGTTAGCGCGTTCAGCCCAGTGCGGGAGCCTTGGCAGCCCGGTCAGCAATAACCCAGCTGCGCCAGCGAGTTCACCACGATGTCCGACGGATGGTACTTGTCCGTCCAGGACACCCCGCGGCGATTCTGGTACGTGGCAAGGAACTCCCGCAGCCGGTCGCCGCGCATCTCGGTCAGGACGACGTTCTCGCCGATTCCCACGTGCCGTTCGGTGCGGGCCCGGTGGACCGCGCACGGCACGCCCAGGTAGCCGCATTCCTCCTGCAGCCCACCGGAATCCGTGACAACGTACTCGGCTCGCGCGACCAGCGGCAGGAACTTCAGGTACCGCATCTTCGGCTGTGCGATGAACTTGCCGTCGAACAGGCTGTCCAAGCCCAGCGCGCGGATCTTCTCCCGCTCCGGCGCGCCGGCCAGGTAGAGCACCGGCATCGTGCGGCTTTGCGCACGCAGGATTTCCAGTGCCTCGCGGTACTTGTCCGCCCGCGACACCAGTTCGAACCGGTGCAGCGTCGCCAGGCCGAACTTCTCCGGCAGGTTCGGCACGTCGAGCGGCTGATCGACGACCTGGCGCATCGAGTCGATCGCCGTGTTCGCTTCGGTGTTCACCACGACACCGCGGGCGCCCCGCAGGTTGTGCACTTCGCGCTCGCTCGGCGAGAAGTGGATGTCCACGAACTTCCCGGCGATCTTGCGGTTCAGCTCCTCCGGCAGCGGCGACAGGATGCTGCCCGACCGCGTGCCCGCCTCGATGTGCCCGACGCGGGCCTTCAGGATCTTCTTGCCGATCAACGCCCCGTACGGCGTGGTGAACGTGTCGCCGTGCACGAGCACGAGCGGCGGGCGGCCGTCCGCGGTCAGTTGGGCGCGGAGTTCGGCGCGGCGGCTCCACGCCGTGCGCATGACCTGCGCGGCCCAGCCGGGCACTTGCGCCGGGGATTCGAGGTCGCGCGCCTGTGCGCGAGGCACGAACCACAAGTCGGGTTCCGGCAGTCGCAGATCGGACAGGACGTCGGCGACCTCGTCCACGTGCTGTGCGGTGAACCAGAGCTTCGGTGTCGCTCCGCGCTCGGCGATGCGGTGGAAGACCGGCGCGATCTTGATCAGTTCCGCGGTGGTGCCGGCGACGAAGGAGATCACCGAGGACGCCCAATCAACAGAGGGTTAGCGACGGCGGCAAGGATACTGGGCATTCGCGCCGGTCAGGCGCAGGGTAGCCTCGCCGCGTGAGTGCTCACCCGCTCGTTCCGTCGCTCAGCGTCGTGATCCCGGTCTGCAACGAACAGGACTGGATCGAACGCAGCGTGGGCGCGCTGATCGCCTCCGCGGCGGCGGCCCGGTGGCCGGTCGAGGTGCTCGTCGTGGACGACGGGAGCACCGACGGCACGCCCGAACGGCTCGCCCGGCTGCAGGAGAAGCACGGCATCACGGTGCTGACCCAGCCCAACGGCGGCCGGTTCGAGGCTCGCCGGGCCGGGATGGCGAAGGCCTCCGGCGACTGGCTGCTGCTGCTCGACAGCCGGGTCATCGTCGACCCGGGCAGCCTCGCGTTCCTGCGCGAGCAACTCGTCGAACACCCGGAGCGCGCGGTCTGGAACGGCCACATCCACGTCGCCTCCGAGCACAACCCCTACGCGGGCTTCATGTCCGGCCTCGTCGCCATCGGCTGGCGGCGGTACTTCGCGGACCCGAAGCTGACGTCGTTCGGCATCGAGGAGTTCGACGGCTACCCCAAGGGCACCACGTTCTTCTGCGCGCGCCGCGACCTGCTGGAGGGCTCGGCGGCCGCGTTCGCCTCGCTGTTCGACGACGTCCGGCTCGCCAGCGACGACACCCGGATGCTGCGCTGGATCGCCGAACGATCGCGGATTTTTCTGGCCCCGCAGTTCTCCGCGATCTACCACGGGCGTGATTCCTTCACAAAGTTCTACGCTCAGTCATTCTTTCGGGGGACAACCTATGTTGATTCCTACCTAAATTCACCCGGTCCAGCGAGAAACGCGTTATTTTGTTCGCTCGCTGTAGGCGCGATGGGTGCCGGACTGGCGGTGAAAAAGCCGAAGACAACGGCCGCGCTCGGCGTGGCTGGAAGCGTCGCGGCCGCCGCTGTGGTGAAGAAGTGCGGGGCCACCAACGCCGAGGCGCGCGCGGTCGGCACCCTGCTGCCGGTCTTCGCGGTCGGCTTCGGCTCGGGGGTGTTTCGCGGGCTCTACCTCGCGTTACGCGCACGGCTGCGGCGTCGATGAGCGTGACCGGAGTCGTCCGCGACACCCACCGCACCGCAGGAAAACTCGGCGGTTCGCTGATCGCGTCGATCGTCCTCGGCTACGTCCTCACCGTCGCTTGTGCGCGGCTTCTCCCACCCGACCAGTACGCCACGTTCGTCACTTTCTGGGGCCTGCTGATGGGCCTCGGCAGCGCTCTTTCCCCGCTTGAGCAGGAACTTTCCCGGCAGTCCGCGGTCGCGGCGCTCACCGGCGGCCTCGCCGGCCGGGGTGCGCTCCGGGCCGTGGCCACCGCCGCCGCGGTGGCCGCCGTGTTCGGGTTAGCGCTGTTCGTCCCGCCGGTCAACGACCGGCTTTTCCCTGGATCCGGGGAACTCGCCCTGGTCGTGCTGGCCGGCGGCGTCGCGTTCGCCTGCCAGTTCGGCATCCGCGGATTGCTGATCGGACAGCACCAGGTGAAGCATTTCGCCTGGCTGGTGGTGGCCGAACCGGCGGTTCGTGCCCTGGTCCTGGGCCTGCTGGTCATCGCGACGGCCTACCAGCTGGTGCCGTTGGCGCTGGCAGTCGCGGCGGGTTCGTTCGCCTGGCTGCTGTTCGTCCGCCAGGGCTGGCGGCTGCTCGACGTCCGCGCCGAGGGCGACGGCTGGCCGGTGACTGTCCGCCGGATGCTGATGCTGCTGCTCGGCGCCGCGCTCACCGCGAGCGTCATCACCGGATATCCCGCGCTGGTCGGCCTGCTCGCCCCGGGCGGCGACCGCGACCGGCTCGGTGCGGTCTTCGCCGCGCTGGTCATCGCGCGGTTGCCGTTGACGCTGGTAGGGCCGGTGCAATCGCTTGCGGTGCCGTTCGTCGTACGGCTTTCCGCGAGCGAGGCCGGACGGCACCGGCTGCGGCGCGTGCTGCTGCTCGGCACCTCCGCCTCGCTCGCGCTGGCCGCGTTCGGCGCGCTGGTCGGCCTGCTGCTCGGCCCGTGGGCAGTGGGGTTCGTCTACGGCGCCGGCTACCAGGTGGACGGCTGGGCGGTAGCCGGGCTCGTCTGGTCCTCGGTGCTGCTGGTGCCCATGCAGTTGCTCACCGCCGTGCTCGTCGCGCGCGCCCAGGCCAGGCGCGTGTTGATCACCTGGACGGTGGTCGCGGCCACGGCTTCGGTGCTGCTGTTGGCCGTGCCCGGAGACACCGTGTTTCGTGCAGTCGTCGCACTCGCCGCCGCGCCAATGACCGGCCTCGCGGTTGTGCTCGCATTCGTTCTCGTCAATTCGTCGGCGAGGGCAATGCGCGACTCCGATGAAACGGCGGAATAGCGCCGCAGTAGTGTGACTTGGCAGCCTCCGGCATCGGTGTGCGGCGAAGGCAAAATGGTGCTCACGGTTGGAACGCGAATCCGATGAACGTTCTTCTGGTGCTGCTCGCATTCTGGGTGCCCGGGCTCGTCTTCGGGGCTGCCGTCCGGCTGCGCGGATGGACGCTCGCCGCCACCGCGCCTCTGCTCACCTTCGGAGTCGTCGCGCTCGGCGTCCCGGTGCTCGGCGGGCTCGGCATCCGCTGGACGATGCTCGCCGTCGCGCTCTGGACGCTGGTGCTCGCGATCGCCGGCTTCGGGCTGGCGTTCGCCGTGCGCCGCCTTCGCGCACGCCGCCATCCGGACTGGACGGTCGAGGAGCTTCCGAAGCTCCCGCTGCGCGACCACGTCGTGATGGCGGCGGGCGTCGCCGCGGGCCTCGCCGTGGGCGCGGTCGCTTTCCTGCGTGGCACCAACGGGATCAACTCCGTCCAGCAGGGCTGGGACGCGCCATTCCACGGCAACCTCATCCGCTGGATCGCCGAACACGGCGACGCCCGGCCGTCCACCGTGGGCACGATCGCGAACCTGCCCAACCAGACCGACTACTTCTACCCGGACACCTACCACGCGCTGCTCTCGCTGGTGTTCGGCAAGGCCGGGCTCACCATGATGCCCACGCTGAATCTGGCCGCGCTGGCGGTGATCTTCACCGTGCCGGTCGGCGTCGCGGCACTGTGCCGGGTGTGGGGGATGCCCGCGCTGGGCGCCGCCGCGGCCGCCGCGGTCACCACGTGGTTCAGCGCGTTCCCGTACGACTCGCTGTGGCGTGGTCCGCTGTGGCCGTACGTCGCGGGCGCCGCGCTGATCCCGGCGATGCTCGTGCTCGCGCGGTACCTGCTGAAGCCGGACGGCGTGGCGGGCCCGGTCGCGCTCGGAGTCGGCGTCGCCGGACTGTGCGGCCTGCACACCAGTCTCGTATTCGTGCTCGGCGTGTACTTCCTGCTCATCCTGCTCGCGGTGCTGCTGCGCTACGAGAAGATCGAATGGCGGCGCAGCGCGCCTTCGCTGATCGCGACCGTCGGGCTGGCGATCGTGCTCGGCGTGCCTCTCGTGCTGCCGTCGCTGTACAACGCCAGTGGCGTGACGAGCGCACACTGGCCGTCGGAGGCGACCGTCGCCGGGGGCCTCGGCGAGACGCTGACCTTCTCCCCGATGTCGGAGTTCCCGCAGTGGTGGGTCGGCGTTCCCGCGTTCATCGGCATCGTGTTGATGGTGCGGCACCGGCGGATGCTGTGGCTGGTCGGCGCGTACGTCGTGTTCGGCGGCCTGTTCATGGTCACCGTGTCGCTCGATTCGAACCTCGTGCGGGCGGTCACGAGCGTCTTCTACAACGACCACTGGCGGATCGCCGCGCTCGTGCCGCTCGCCGGCGCGGTGGCCTTCGGCGAGTTCACGAACACTTTCGTCGCCTGGCTGGTGCGCAAGGCGCAGCCGCGGGTGAAGCTCAAGCCGGTCGTGCTCACCGGCGTTGCCGTGCTGCTGCTGGCTGTGGTGCTCGGTGGGCTGAGCGGAGGCGGCTACATCGGACGCAACGCGGTGCGGTTGGCAGCCAGGTACCAGGACGGGCCCACGGTGTCCACAGCGGAGGAAGCCGCGTACGACTGGCTCGCGCAGCACACAGTGCCCGGCGAACGCGTGATGAACAACAAGGCCGACGGTTCGGCGTGGATGTACGCGCTGTCCGGCGTGACGCCGGTCGAGTGGAGCTTCTACGGAGCCGGTCCGGGCACGACGGCCGCGTACCTCAGCGACCAAGTAGACCAGGTCGGCACGTCGCCGCGAGTCCGCAGGGACCTCACCGACCTGCACGTGCGCTATGTCATCCAGGGCAAGGGACTGGCCACCGTCACCGCGATCCAGTCGGCGGGCGTCGCCCGGATCGCCGAGGGCCCGATGTTCCACGTCGTCTTCCGCAATTCCGACGCGACGATTTACGAGATCGCGGGACAGTCCGGCGTCGCCGCCGCACCCGCGCCGAGCACTTCGCACGGGGAGTGAGCGCTCATGGCTGACTTGTCCGGCACGCTCGTGAACACCCGCCGCGTGCTCATCGTGATCCCGGCCTTCAACGAGCAGGACAGCGTCTCGGCAGTGCTCGCCCAGATCAAGCGGTCGCTGCCGGGCATGGACGTGCTGGTCGTCGACGACGGTTCGCTCGACCGCACCGCCGAACTCGCCCGCGAGGCGGGAGCCAGGGTGGTCCGGCTGTCGGTGAACCTCGGCGTGGGCGGCGCGATGCGCACCGGGTTCCGTTACGCCGTCTCGCGCGGCTACGACGCGGTGGTCCAGGTCGACGCCGACGGACAGCACGATCCGGCTGAGGTCGGCGCGCTGCTGCGACTGCTCGACGAGGGGGCCGACCTCGCGATCGGCTCCCGGTTCGCGGGCAAGGGCTCGTACCGGGCGGTCGGTCCGCGCAAGTGCGCGATGGCCGTCCTGTCGCTGGTGTTCAGCAAGCTGGCCGGGACCAGGCTCAGCGACGTCACGTCCGGGTTCAAGGCGATGGGGCCGCGCGCGATCCGGCTGTTCGCCGCCAGCTATCCGGCCGAATACCTCGGCGACACGATCGAGGCGCTCGTGCTGGCGATCCGGGCGAAGCTCACGATCGCGGAAACCCCGGTCCTGATGCGGGAGCGGGCGGGCGGCACACCGAGCCAATCGCCGGTGAAATCCGCCGTGTACCTGGGTCGCGCGGGGCTGGCGCTGCTGCTGGCGCTGGTCCGCCGCCGTCCGTCCGTCGATTCTTCCGACGCCGCGTAAGGAGGCCACCATGGCAGGCTGGCGCGTACTGAGCATCGTCATCGCTTGTCTCGTGCTGTTCGTCGTCATCGAGATGATGCGGCGGCGCAAGCTGCGCGAGAAGTACGCTGGCATCTGGCTCGTGGTGGCCATCGGCGTCGTGATCCTCGCGGTGGTGCCGGCGGTGGCGAACTTCGTGGCGCACCTGACGGGCGTGGAGACCCCGTCGAACTTCGTCTTCTTCCTGTCCGGAGTGGTCCTCGCGATGGTTTCGCTGCAGCTTTCGACCGAGGTCGGGCACCTGGAGGAAGAGGTGCGGACCTCGGTCGAGGAGACCGCGTTGCTGCGCTGCGAACTGGAAGACACCCAGCGCGCCCTCGAAGCACGCATCGCCGAACTGGAGAAGCGCACGACCGCGCCGGACACTGTGGACGGCCTGCCCGAAGCGAGGCCGGCACGCGTTCCCTGATCTCCGCACTGCTCGCCGCTCCGCCCCGGCTCGGCGGCGTCCGGGTGCTCGCCGTCGACGGTCCGTCCGGAGCCGGGAAATCCACTCTCGCCGCCGAGACGGTCGAAGCTCTCGGTTCGCGTGCCGCGCTGGTCAGCACGGATGCCTTCGCTACCTGGGACGATCCTGTCGCGTGGTGGCCGCAGTTGGAGGACGGCGTGCTGACGCCGCTGGCACAGGGCCTGCCCGGCGAGTATCGGCGGATGGACTGGACCTCCGGCGCTCCGCGTCCCGGCGAGCTGGTGCGCGTCGAAGTTCCCGAGGTGCTGGTGCTGGAAGGCGTGTCGAGCGGACGCCGCGCACTGCGGTCCCGGCTATCGTGGCTGTGCTGGATCGAGGGCGGCACCGAGACTGAACGGTTGTCCAGGGCAGTCGCCCGGGACGGCGAGACGGCTCGGGCCGAACTCCGCCGCTGGCAGTTGTTCGAGCGCGGCTGGTTCGCGGTGGACGGCACCCGGGAGGCCGCCGACCAGCTGGTCTGAACAACCGGAATCTCGGCTCGACATCGGTTTGCGGCAGGCGAAACGGCTATTGCGCGGAATGCGCGAGCACTGGCGACTCGAGTACATTCGGGCGCTTTCCGGGTCCTTCGCGGGCAACGCCAAAGGCCCTCCGGCGGGGTTCCGGAACATCCACGGCACCCGGAACGGACAACCCGGACCGCTAGGCCAACCGGGTGAGCAAACCGCCACTCAACGTACCAAACCGGCGGTTTTCGCTACGCTGCGCGCATAATTGCCGACACATTGCACTCAATTTGGGCCTTACGTAGCGCGATCGTAACCTCACGTGCTTAAGCGGCGGCCGAGTTCCCGCTAGTGTCACCGAACACACCGATCGCACTGGTCTTCCCGAACTGACCGCCGACGGTGCATTTCGATACACCGAACATTCCCAAGGGGTGCCAGATGCAGCAATTGCGGCTGACCCGAACATGCCGGGCAGCTCTGATCGGGCTCGCGGGCGTGCTCGCGGTCTCGCTGTCCGCGTGCGCGGAATCGAAGCGGGACGAGGCCGGAGGCGGTGGGTCCGGGGGCACCATGGTCTTCGGCAACACCGGCAACCCGAAGGTGTTCGACCCGATCTTCGCCGACGAGGGCGAGACGCTCCGGATCACCCGGCAGATGCTGGACACACTGATCCAGAACAAGCCGGGCACCGCGGACCTGGCCCCGTCGCTCGCCGAGAAGTGGACGTCGAGCAACGAAGGCAAGACCTGGACCTTCGACCTCAAGCAGGGCGTCAAGTTCAGCGACGGCACCCCGTTCGACGCCAAGGCGGTCTGCTTCAACTTCGACCGCTGGTACAACATGAAGGGCGCCACCGCCCAGAGCCAGATGATCTACTACGGCGACGTCTGGGGCGGCTTCGCGCACAACGAAGGCATCACCAAGGGCGATCCGCTCTACAAGAGCTGCGAAGCGAAGGACGACCACACCGCGGTTCTGAACCTGACCCGCGCGAAGGGCGCCTTCCCGGCCGCGTTCACCCTGCCGTCGTTCGCGATCCAGAGCCCGACCGCGCTGAAGAAGTACAACGCGGACAAGGTCACCGGCTCCGGCACCTCGATCACGTACTCCGAGTACGCCTACAAGCACCCGACCGGCACCGGCCCGTTCAAGTTCGAGAGCTGGGACCAGGGCAACGGCCAGATCACCTTGGTGCGCAACGAAACCAGCACGATGCCCGCACCGGCGAAGCTGGACAAGCTCGTGTTCAAGGTGATCCCGGACGAGAACGCCCGCAAGCAGGCGCTCAAGGCGGGCGACATCAACGGGTACGACTTCCCGGCCCCCGCCGACTACGGCCTGCTGCGCAACGACGGCGAGCAGGTGCTGATCCGCCCGTCGTTCAACGTGCTCTACCTCGGCATCAACCAAAAGGGCAACCCGCTGCTCAAGAAGCCCGAGGTCCGCAAGGCGCTGGCCTACGGCATCAACCGCGAGCAGTTCGTGCGCTCCAAGCTGGCCGAGGGTTCCGAGGTCGCGACCGAGTTCGTGCCGAAGGCGATCTCCGGCTACACCGACGACGTCACCAAGTACCCGTACGACCCGGCCAAGGCCAAGCAGCTGCTGAAGGACGCCGGCGCCGAGGGCATGACGCTGAAGTTCTACTACCCGACCGAGGTCACCCGGCCCTACATGCCGAACCCGGCCGACACCTACACCGCGATCTCCGAGGACCTGAAGGCCATCGGCATCAACGTGCAGCCGGTCGCCGAGTCCTGGAACGGCGGGTACAAGGACGACGTGCAGCAGAACGGCAAGCAGGACATCCACCTGCTCGGCTGGACCGGTGACTACAACGACGCGGGCAACTTCGTCGGCACCTTCTTCGGCCGCCCGAAGCCGGAATTCGGCCTCGAGGACACCGACATCTTCAACACGCTCGCCGCCGCGGACGCCTCGCCGGCAGGCGACGCGCACACCAAGGCCTACCAGGACGCCAACAAGAAGATCATGGACGCCCTGCCCGCCATTCCGATCGCCTACCCGACGCCGGCGATCGTGGTCGGCCCGAAGATCAAGGGCGTGGTGGCCAGCCCGCTCACTGACGAACGCTTCAACAACGTCACGATCGGCTGACGTGCTCCACTGAGCAGCCAGGCCAAGGGCAGGTGCTACCGCGCCTGCCCTTGGCCTCGTTCCCGGGCTGTACACAAAGGACTACTCGTGCTCCGTTTTCTCGTGCGTCGGCTGCTACAAGCGATCCCGACGCTGCTCATCCTGTCCATCCTGGTGTTCGCCTGGTTGCGCTCACTCCCCGGCGGGCCCGCGTCCGCTCTGCTCGGGGACAAGGCGACTCCGGAAAAACTCGCGAACCTGAACCACGTGCTCGGCCTCGACCAGCCGATTTTCGTGCAGTACTTCAAATTCCTCGGCCGCGCGGTCACCGGCGATTTCGGCAATTCGCTCGTGTCGTCGCGGCCGGTGATGTCGGAGATCGGCACGTTCCTTCCGGCCACCATTGAACTGGGCATCACCGCGATGATCATCGCCGTGGCGCTCGGGATCTCGTTCGGCTATCTCGCCGCGCGGTTCCGCGGGCAGATCGTCGACAACGTCATCATCGTGCTGACCCTGGTCGGCGTCGCGGTGCCGATCTTCTTCCTCGGCTACATGATGCAGGACCTGCTTTCCACGCCGCTCGGCTTGCCGTCGCAGGGCAGGCAGGCTCCGGGTATCGACGCCACCGTCGTCACGCATTTCGCCATTCTCGACGGAATGATGACCGGCGAATGGGACGCGGTGTGGGACGCGATCAAGCACCTCATTCTTCCCGCGCTCGCGCTCGCCACCATTCCGCTCGCGGTGATCACCCGGATCACCCGCGCTTCGGTGCTCGACGTGTTCAACGAGGACTTCATCCGCACCGCGAACTCGAAGGGCCTCACGCAGCCCGTGGTCCGCCAGCGGCACGTGCTGCGCAACGCCTTGCTGCCGGTGATCACCACGATCGGCCTGCAGACCGGCGCGCTGCTCGGCGGCGCCGTGCTGACCGAGCGAGTGTTCAACTTCCGCGGCCTCGGATTCCTTCTCGCCGAAGGGATCGACAAGCGGGACTACCCGCGGCTGCAGGCGCTGCTGCTTCTCGGGGCACTGGTCTACGTGCTCGTGAACATGCTCGTGGATATTTCCTACGGGCTCATCGACCCGAGGGTGCGTGTGCGGTGAACACTCTGCTGAACAAGAAGAAAGAGCCGATCGACAAGCTCGCCGCGGCGTCGGCGGGCGGGCGCAGCCTCGGCGCCGAGGCATTGCGCCGGATGCTGCGCAGTCCGGTGGCCATCGTCGGCGGCGTGATCATCCTGCTGTTCCTGCTGCTGGCGATTTTCGCGCCGCTGCTCGCGCCGAAGGATCCACAGGTCCGGTATTTGCAGGACAAGGTCATCCTCGGCCGCGGCATCATTCCCGGCGCACAGCCCGGTTTCCCGCTCGGCGTCGACGATTTCGGCCGCGACTTCCTGTCCCGGCTGCTGATCGGCGCACAGCAGACCCTGCTGGTCGGCGTGCTCGCCACGGTGATCGGCGTGCTCATCGGTGCGCTTATCGGCGGTCTCGCGGGTGCCTTCGGCGGTTGGGTCGACACGGTCCTCATGCGAGTGGTCGACGTGCTGCTGGCGTTTCCCTCGCTGCTGCTGGCGATATCGATCGCCTCGCTGTTCGCGAAGCCGAGCCAGTGGACGGTGATCATTGCGGTGTCGATCATCGGCGTGCCGATTTTCGCCCGGCTGCTGCGCGGTTCGATGCTCGCCCAGCGCGAGGCGGACCACGTGCTCGCGGCGACGTCGCTCGGCGTGAAGCGGACGACGGTCGTGTTCCGGCACATGCTGCCGAACTCGCTCGGCCCGGTGATCGTGCAGGCGACGCTGACCCTGGCGACCGCGATCCTGGAGGCCGCGGCGCTGTCGTTCCTCGGTCTCGGCGACCCGGACCCGACCCGCGCGGAGTGGGGTTTGATGCTGGGCAACGCTTCCCAGCACTTCCTCGACATCCGGCCCGAGCTGGCCTACTACCCGGCGATCGCGATCATCATCGTGGCGCTCGGGTTCACGCTGCTCGGCGAGTCCCTCCGCGAAGCCCTCGACCCGAAGAACCGGCGGTGACCCCGTGGCACTTCTCGAAGTCCGCGACCTGAAGGTCGTGTTCCAGCGCCGCGGCGAGCGTCCGTTCACCGCGGTCGACGGCGTGAGTTTCGACGTCGAACCCGGCCAGACGGTCGGTCTGGTCGGCGAGTCCGGCTGCGGCAAGTCGGTGACGTCGCTCGCGATCATGCGGCTGCTCGCCAAGCGCGGCAACACCGTCAGCGGTTCGGTGCGCTTCGAGGGCACCGACCTGCTGACCCTGTCCGACCGCGAAATGCGCGACCGGCGCGGCCGCGATCTCGGCATGGTGTTCCAGGATCCGCTGTCCTCGCTGAACCCGGTCATCCCGATCGGGCTGCAGATCACCGAGGTGCTGGAGCGCCACCGCGACATGCCGCGCAAGAAGGCGCGGATCGAAGCGGCGGAACTGCTCGACAAGGTCGGCATCCCCGACCCGACGCGGCGGCTTTCCGAGTACCCGCACCAGCTTTCCGGCGGGATGCGCCAGCGTGCGCTGATCGCGATCGCGCTGGCCTGCCGTCCGCGGCTGCTCATCGCCGACGAGCCGACCACCGCGCTCGACGTGACGATCCAGGCGCAGATCCTCGCGCTGCTGCGGGAACTGGTGCAGGACACCGGGACCGCGCTGGTGATGATCACGCACGATCTCGGCGTCGTCGCCGGGCTCTGCGACGAGGTCAACGTGCTCTACGGCGGCCGGATCGTGGAGCGCCAGGAACGGCATTCGCTGTTCGCGCAGCCGCGCCATCCGTATACGCACGGCCTGCTGTCCTCGATCCCGCGGCTCGACGAGGGCCGCGGCGAGAAGCTCGTGCCGATCCGCGGTTCGGTGGCCGACAACATCCCGTGGGACGGCGGCTGCGCGTTCGCGCCGCGCTGCCCGAACGCGATCCAGGCCTGCCTGGAGCATTCGCCGGAGCTCGTTCCCGACCGGAACGGCTTGCTGCGCTGCCACAACCCGGTGCAACCCGCCGTGGCGGCAGGAGGAGGAACCCGATGACGGTGGCGAACACCGACGAGGTGCTGCTCGAGGTCACCGACCTCAAGGTGCACTTCCCGATCAAGCGCGGCATCATCGTGGACCGCACGGTGGGGCACGTGTTCGCGGTCGACGGGGTCGACCTGTCGATCCGCCGCGGCGAAACCTACGGCCTGGTCGGCGAATCCGGCTGCGGCAAGTCGACGCTCGGCCGCGCGATCCTGCGGCTCAACGAGCCGACCGGCGGCAAGGTCGTGTTCGACGGCACCGATGTCGCACAGCTCAAGGGCGAGCAGTTGCGCAAGGCGCGCCGGCGGATGCAGATGGTGTTCCAGGACCCGATGTCGAGCCTGGACCCGCGTCAGTCGGTCGAGTCGATCCTCGTCGAGGGCATGCGCGCGCACGGGCTGGACAAGGACAAGGAGTCCACCGCGAAACGGCTGCGCGAACTGCTGAGCGCGGTCGGCCTTCCGGAGACCGCGCTGCGGAAGTACCCGCACGAGTTCTCCGGCGGCCAGCGCCAGCGCATCGGCATCGCGCGGGCGCTCGCGGTGGAGCCGGACCTGATCGTCGCCGACGAACCGGTGTCCGCGCTCGACGTTTCGGTGCAGGCGCAGGTGGTGAACCTGCTGGAGGATCTGCAGGACAAGCTCGGTCTCACCTACGTGGTGATCGCGCACGACCTCGCGGTGGTCCGGCACATCTCCGACCGGATCGGCGTGATGTACCTCGGCGCGCTGGTCGAGGAAACGACGTCGGAGGAGCTGTATCAGAATCCGCTGCACCCCTACACGCGCGCGCTGCTCTCGGCGATCCCGGTGCCGGACCCGGTGGTGGAGGACAGCCGCGAGCAGATCCTGCTGGCCGGCGACCTGCCTTCGCCCGCCAATCCGCCGTCGGGCTGCCGGTTTCACACGCGGTGCCCGTGGAAGCAGGAAAGCCTGTGCGGCACCGATCGCCCGCAGCTGCGCGAGATCGGCGACGGGCACCGGGTGGCCTGCCACTACGCGGAGGACATCCGCGACGGCCGGATCCAGCCGCACAAGGTCGAGGTGGAACTGGTCGACGCCGGGGCGCTGAACCCGGACCTCGGCCCGCCGGACGTCGGTTCGGCCGCCGAAATCCTCTGACCGCCGGTGAAGGGCTCCCCGAAGCAATTCGAGGAGCCCTTCACCGCGTTTTCAGGGCTGAAGGTCGACAGCGGCGCGGAACGAACCGTCCATGTGGAACGGCGTCGAGTTGTGCTCGTGCGCGATCAGCCAGTCGTTTCCGGTGCGCCGCAAGGCAAGCGTGGCGCGGAACCAGAGCGTGAACGATTCGCTCTGGCCCTGCGGCGTCGCGGTCAGTTTCGCCAGCGCCGCCACCACCGCGAGATCGCCGGACACGGTGATCTCCTCGTCGTGGTACGTATAGGAAATCGGCCCGTCGAAGGTGCTCATCCACTGCGCGACGTGCTCCGCGGAAGCGCCGGTCGTGCGCAGCGGCGGGGCGAGATCGAATTTGACCGCCTTCTCGGTGTAGCTCGCGACGACCCGCTGCGGGTCCTTCGCGTGCATCGCGGCGGTGCGCTCGGCCAGCAGGTCGCGGATCTCGTTTTCGGACATTCTGTGGTCTCCTTTTCCCGGACTCGGTGTTCGTCCGGGACGTCGAAGCCGTCCGCCCTGCTTCGACATCTGGGGTGGAAAAACTTTTCGAGGAGGCTCCCGATGAAGTATCTGGTCCTGATCTACGGCAACCCGGCGTCGCGCGCGGCGTGGGCGGGGATGACCGACGAGCAGAAGGCCGAGGGTCTGCGGGCTTACCAGCGGTTCCACGAGGAGCTGGCGGGCACCGGCGAGCGGATCGTGTCCGAGCGGCTGGCCGCGCCGGAGCTGACGAAGCAGGTCCGGGTGAGCGCGGACGGCGTGAGCACCACCGACGGGCCATTCGCCGAGATCAAGGAACAGCTCGCCGGGTTCTACCTGCTGGAATGCGATTCGGAGGCCCGCGCGCTGGAGATCGCCGCGCGGATCCCGGAGGCCCCGTACGCGACGATCGAGGTGCGGCCCGTGATGGGGCTGACCGGCGACGTGGACTTCGAGCTGTGATCGACGGCCTCCTGCGCGACCTCATCCCGCAGGTGCTGACCGCGCTCGTGCGCCGCTACGGCGATTTCGGCAAATGCGAGGACGCCGTGCAGGAGGCCCTGCTCGCCGCCGCCGTGCAGTGGCCGAAGGACGGGGTCCCGGACAATCCGAAGGCCTGGCTCATCACGACCGCTTCGCGGCGGCGGATCGAGATGTGGCGCAACGAGGCCGCGCGGATCCGCCGCGAGGAGACGGTGGCCGCACTGAAACCGCCGTCCTTCGAACTCGTGCCGCAGCAAGACGACACCCTCACCCTGCTGTTGCTCTGCTGCCATCCCGCGTTGACCCGCCCGTCGCAGGTGGCTCTCACGTTGCGTGCCGTCGGCGGCCTGACCACCGCCGAGATCGCGCGGGCGTACCTGGTCCCGGAGCCGACGATCGGCCAGCGAATCAGCCGCGCGAAGCAGAAGCTGCGCGGTGCGGATTTCGCCCTGCCGCCCCAGGACGAGCTGCCGGAACGCGTCGCCGCGGTATTGCAGGTGCTGTATCTGGTGTTCACCGAAGGCCACACCGCCAGCTCCGGCAGCGAGGTGAACCGCGTCGAACTGACCGCGGAGGCCATCCGGCTCGCCCGGCAACTGCACGCCTTGCTCCCTGACGACGGCGAGGTCGCCGGGCTGCTCGCTCTCATGCTGCTCACCGACGCCCGCCGCCCCGCCCGCACCGGCCAGGACGGCATCCCCGTGCCGCTGGTCGACCAAGACCGTTCGCTCTGGGACGCGGCCGCGATCGCCGAAGGCAGCGCCCTCATCGAACACGCGCTGGCGAACACCCCGGTCGGCCCGTACCAGCTGCAAGCCGCGATCGCCGCCGTGCACGACGAAGCCCCGACCGCTGACGACACCGACTGGCCGCAGATCCTGCTGCTGTACGACCTCCTGCGGCAGATCGCGCCCGGTCCGATGGTCACCCTCAACCGCTTGGTCGCGCTTGCCCGCGTCGAAGGCCCGGCGGTCGCGCTGGCCGAATTGGACGCGACCGAGCACCTGGACCACTACCGGGCCGACGTGGTCCGCGCCCATCTCCTCGAACTGTCCGGTGATCCGCGAGGTGCCCACGACTGCTACGTCCGCGCCGCCCAGCGCACCTTGAGCCTCCCGGAACGGGAGTACTTCGAATCGCGCGCTTTGCGTGTTATGTCGGAAAAACCCTGAAAAAACCCTGCCGGAAGGCGGACCCCACCCCCGACTCCAGGTGGACGCGGGAAAGCTTTCGACCTGGGTACCCTGCGGAGACCAGGCACGAATCACAAGGGGGTTGGCAGTGAACATCGACCACGTGCTGGAGGCGATCCCTCCGCTGTCGGTCTACCTGTTGGTGGGCTTGGTGGTGATGGTCGAAAGCCTGGGCATTCCGTTGCCGGGGGAGATCGTGCTGGTGAGCGCGGCGCTGCTGGCGTCGTCGCACAGCGGCCTGAACCCGCTGTGGATCGGCGTGCTGGCTTCGGCGGGCGCGATCATCGGCGACAGCATCGGGTACCTGATCGGCAAGAAGGGCGGCAAACGGCTGTTCGCCTGGGCCGGCCGGAAGTTTCCCAAGCATTTCGGCCCCGACCACATCGCGAGCGCCGAAAAGATGTTCCACAAACGCGGTATGTGGGCTGTGTTCTTCGGCCGGTTCGTCGCGGTGCTGCGCATCCTGGCCGGCCCGCTCGCCGGGTCGCTGAACATGCACTACCCGCGCTTCCTTGTCGCGAACGCCCTGGGCGGCATCGTCTGGGCAGGCGGGACGACGGCGCTCATCTACTACCTCGGCGTGGTCGCCGACAAGTGGCTGAAGGGCTTCCAGTGGGCAGGCCTCGGAGCGGCGCTGGTGATCGGCGTGGTGGTGACGCTGGTGCTGAAGAAGCGCATGGCCCGGCACGCGGAGGCGTCCTCGCAGGCGGAGGAGAAGAACGACGCGGTCGCCTGAACTAGCTGACGGGATTCCCCCGGCGGGTCTTCGGACGTGCCGGGGGTTTTCTGTTCCTGGGCCCGGAAATAAGCGATGCCCCGGGCGGCATGCGAAAGCAGAGGCGACCCGGGGCGTACTGCGCCATACTAGCACATCCCCTCCAGCCCGGAGGGGGCAAAAAAAGGGGGAGGGACGGCTGATGCCGGAGGAGCCGGGGTGGATCGAGGAAGGTCTGTCGACCCCGAGGTTCGCTCCGTATCTCGCGAAGGCGGAAGGCGATCTCGCCAGGGCAAGTGCGCTCTATTGGTGGAACGTGGAGGTTTCCGCGGCGTTCTACCCGGCGCTGCATTGCCTGGAGCTGGCGCTGCGGAACGGCCTGCACCGCACGCTGGCGACGGCGTTCGGCCGGGAAGACTGGTGGCGGGTCGCCCCGCTGCGCCCCGACGGCGTCGGCAAGCTGGCCGAGGCCCGGCGCAAGCTGACTGTGCGCGGACGGCCGCGGACCCCGGACGACCTCGTGGCCAACCTGTCGCTCGGGTTCTGGGTGTCCACGCTCAGCAGTGCCTACGACCGGACGCTGTGGGTCCCGCACCTGCATCGCACGTTCGCCTTCTACCGCGGCAAACGGCGTGATCTGCACACGGATTTGCGCACCGTGCTGCTGTTCCGCAACCGGATCATGCATCACGAGCCGATTCATCACCGGCATCTGTGGAAGGACCACGAGACGATTCTGCGGGTGCTCGGCTACCTGGTCCCGGAGCTGGCAGGCGAGCTGAAGGCATACGACCGGGTGCCGGAGCTGCTGCGGCAGCGTCCCGGCCGGTGACCCTCACACCGGCAGCAGCTCCTCCGGCGTGACCGCGGGCTTCCTCCGCAGCGAGCCCAGCAGCACCCCGCCGATCACCACCGCCGCCGCGACCAGGGTCAGGACCGTCGGCTCCTCGCCGAGGATGAAGAACGACGCCGTCAATCCCACCACCGGCACGAGCAGCGAGAACGGCGCGACCACGCCCGCCGGGTTGCGGCGCATCAGCGTGGTCCAGATGCCGGAGCCCACGACCGTCCCGAAGACGACGACGTACGCCAGGCCCGCGATGCCGATCAGGCCGGTCTTGGTGCCGAGCGTCGCCAGCGAATGCCAAGCCGCGCCGGGGCCTTCGAAGATGCTCGACAGCGCCAGCATCGGCAGCGGCGGCACCACCGACATCCACAGCGTCAGGTGCAACGGGTTGTCCGGCTCCGCGCGGCGCATGCTCAGGTTGCCGATCGCCCAGCTCAGCGCGGCCAGCAAGGTCAGCAGCACCGGCACCAGCGCGGCGTGGGCGGACTGCTGCCAGGCGATCGCGGTCATGCCCGCCACCGCGAGCAGGATCCCGGCCAGCTGCCGTCCGGAGACGCGTTCCCGCAGCAGCACCGCGCCCAGCAGCACGGTGAACGGCGCGGACGCCTGCAACACCAGCGATGCGAGCCCGGTCGGCATGCCCAGGTGCATCGCGACGAACAGGAACGCGAACTGCCCGGTGCCGAACCCGAGCCCGTAGCCGAGGAGGTACCGCAGCTTCACGCGCGGCCGCGGCACGAGGAAGACCGTCGGAATCGCGATCAGCAGAAACCGCAGCGCACCCGCGAACATCGGCGGGAATTGGCCGAGTGTGGCGTGGATCGCAATGAAATTGAGGCCCCACAAGACGGCGACGAACACAGCGAGCAGACGGTCCCGGATGGCCATGCCCGCCACTCTGCCTAGGCAAACCTTGAAGCACCAGCGAGAAAAACTGCACCGACTGTGTAGCTGTGCTTCACATACACTGCGCGGATGGACTTGGGCAGGCTCCGCACGCTGCGCGAATTCGCCGATCGGGGCAGCGTCACCGCCGCCGCTCGGGCGCTGCACTGCACGCCGTCGGCGATCTCCCAGCAGTTGCGCGCGTTGCAGGCGGAGGTCGGCATCGCACTCACCGAACCAGCAGGCCGCGGCCTGCGCCTCACCGACGCGGGCCGCGCACTGGTCGCCCGCGCCGACGACGTCCTGGCCGCACTGGACCGGGCCGAAGCGGAACTGGCCACCTATCGCAGCGCCCCGCGCGGACGCGTCCGGATCGCGATCTTCCAATCCGCGGGCCTGATGCTCCTGCCCGGCCTGCTGCGCCGGATCGAGCAGTACGACAACCTCGAGGTCGACGTCCGCGACGTCGACATGGTCCCGCCGCAGGTGCCCGGCCTGGTCGCCGACTACGACGTCGTTGTCGCCCACCGAGACGAGCACGCTCCCGAATTCGACACCGAACGCCTCGACGTCGTCCCGCTGCTGCGCGAACCACTGGACGTCGCCCTGCCCGTCGGACACCGCCTCGCCCGCAACCGCCGAGTCGGACTGGCCGACCTCGCCGACGAACGCTGGATCTCGGTCGACCACGGGTTCCCGGTCGACGACGTTCTGCGCTCGCTGACCGTGCGCACCGGGGTGCGGCCGCAGATCGTCCAGCGCATCAACGATTTCCGCATCACCGAACGGCTTGTCGCGGCGGGGCACGGGATCGCGTTGATGCCTCGGTACACAATGGACACTCGGCGGGGCAGTGGTTTGGTCGGTCGTCCGTTGGCCGGGATCCGGGCAGCGCGGTTGGTGGAAGTGGTGTGCCGTACGGGTGCGGCGAATCGTCCGGCGGTCGCGACTGTGATCGACGAGTTGCGTGCCGAAGTGGCTGCGCTGACGACTTAACCGGGTTCCCGGGCGGGAAGCCCTCGCAGCAAGGTATCGAGAAACAGCTCAAACCGCGGCGCGTCCGGCCCGAGGTCGAGCGGGTTTTCCCGCACTGCGAGCCAGCTGACCGTGCACGTGATGAAGATGTACCAGCTCTGCTCGGCCAGCTCCGGCGGAACACCGGCGTTGGTGAACGCGGTGACCACCTGAGAGCGCAGCCTGCCGAACGAATCCGCGTTGTGCCGGTGCGGCCTGGACAACCGGGTCGCGTAACCGGGGACCGCGAGGAATTGGTCGTGCATCGCCCACGCGACCTGGGCGAGCCATGGCCGCCAAGACCGGCGTGGCGGGCCTTCCGCCGGAAGCACCCGCTCCAGCACCACCTCGCTGATCAGATCGAACAGTGCGTCCCGATTGGCGACCCAGCGGTAGAGCGCGCCATGCGTCACGCCCAGCCGCGCGGCCAGTTCGCGCATGGTCAGCGTGTCGAGGTTCCCCGCGGACAACGCCGCGTCGACGATCCGCTCGCGGTCGAGCTGCGCGGGGCGGCCTGGCCGCGGTCGAGTCATAGCTCGGGACTCTACCGAGACAGAGTTAGTGACCAATGGTTATTAATAGGTGTACGGTCGTGGCATGGCAACCATCGAGGGCATCGTGCAGCCCGGTTTCGAACAGGTGCGGGACACGTTCGCGGCAGTCGCCGACGGAGCCGCTCAACTGGTGGCGTACCACCGCGGCGAGCGGATAGTCGACTTGTGGACCGGCGTCGACGGGGACGCCCTGCTTGGTGCCTACTCCGCGACGAAAGGCGCGGCTCACCTGGTCGTCGCGCTGCTGGTCCAGGACGGAGTGCTCGACCTCGACCAGCGGGTGCGCCACTACTGGCCGGAGTTCTCGGCCGACGTCACCCTGCGAGAACTCCTGGCGCACCGAGCCGGACTGGTCGGGGCCGACGAAGGATTCAGCCGTGCGGAACTCGCGGACGACCGGATCGTCGCGGAACGGCTTGCTCGTCAGCGTCCGTTCTGGCGGCCGGGGAGCGCGTTCGGCTACCACGCGCTGGTCATCGGCGCGCTCAGCGGCGAGGTCGTGCTGCGGGCGACCGGCCGCACCATCCAGGAACACTTCGCCGAACGGGTCCGCGATCCGTACACAGTGGACTTTTATCTCGGCCTCCCCGCCGAACTGGAGCCGCGATTCGTCAGCGCGCAGCCGATGATCCTGACCCCCGAGCGGCAGATCGCCCCGCCCGCCGCGAACAGCCTGAACGGGATCGCGTTCAACCGGCACCGTCCGGACGGCCCGGAAGTCTGGGAACTGCCGAATCTCCCGGAGGTCCGGCGGCTCGGCCCGGCCTCGTTCGGCGGCGTCGCGTCAGCTCGCGGGTTGGCCCGGATGTACGCCGCGGCGATCAGTCCGCTGGACGGAGAACCGCCGCTGCTGAAGGCGGAAACCGTCGCCGAGTTCGCGCAGATCCAGTCCGTCGGCCACGACGTGGTGTTGCATCAGCACAAGGCGTTCGGCGTCGGATTCCACGCCACCGGCGAGTACTGCCCGGAGTTGGGCCAGGGCAGCTTCGGGCACAGCGGCGCGGGCGGCCAGCAGGCGTTCGCCGACCCGCGCAACGGCATCGCGTACGGCTACACCCGCCGCCGGATCCCGTTCCCCGCCGCGGCCGCTCCGGAGAACGAACCGCTGATCAAGGCGCTGTACTCGGCGCTGCGTGCCGTCGGATCCCGAGAGTGATCGCCGTGCCCAGCACCACCGCGATGGTCAGCGACAACGCGAGGCTCAGCCCGGGCTCGGCGACCAGTTGCCCGCCGGCGTAGCCGAGGAACGCGGCATACGACGTCCACAGCAGCACCCCGATCGCGGATGCGGTCAGAAACTCAGTGAACCGCCACCGCAACGAGCCGGCCAGCAGTGCGCCGACCGTCCCGCCGGAAGGCAGCCAGCGCGCGACCACCAGGACCGGCCGCGGATGCCGTTGCAAACGTCCGTCGAGCCAGTTCAGCCCGGCGGCCAGCTTGCGCCGACGGCTCAGCCGGGCCAGCACCCGAGCCCCGCCGAACCGCCCGAGCGCGTACAACGCCTGGTCAGACAGCAGGCAGCCGAAGCTCGCGACCGCGATCACGACGGCCAGCGAGGTCCCGTGCTGCGCGGCGGCCACGCCCATGCCGAGCAGTGTCACCTCGGTGGGCAGCACCGGCACCAGCGAGACGACGAATAGCACCACCAGCCCAGCCGTCGTAGCGTCCATATCTCCATTAACCGTCACCGCAGCCCAGATGAGTCCCGATCACCGGCTCTTCACAGCAAGGCACAGCCGGGACACAGATTTCCAGAACCCGGACAGAGGATGTCAGGGTTCGGCCGCACGCTGGTGGTTCACCGAGAGAAAAGGGGACGAACGGAATGAGCGGGGAACTGGCGGGCAAGGTCGCGCTCGTGGCGGGCGGCACGCGCGGGGCGAGCCGGGCGATCGCGGTCGAGCTGGGCCGGGCCGGGGCGTACGTGTACGTCACCGGTCGAACGACGCGGGCCGGAAGGTCCGAAGTGGACCGTCCGGAGACCATTGAGGACACCCTGGAGCGGATCGAAGCCGTGGGCGGCAAAGGAACCGCGCTGCGGGTCGACCACCTGGTGAGCGACGAGGTCGCCGCGCTCGCCAAGCGGATCGACGCCGAGCACGGCGGGCTCGACATCCTGGTCGACGGCATCTGGGGCGGCGACCGTTACCTGGAGTGGGGCAAACCGGTCTGGGAGCATTCGCTGGACGCCAGCCTGCGGATGATGCGGCTGTCCCTCGACGCCCACCTGATCACCAGCCACCACCTGTTCCCGCTGGTGATCCGCCGTCCGGGCGGGCTCGTGATCGAGCTGACCGACGGCACCGCCGAGTACAACCAGAAGTACCGCGAGGGCACGTCGCTGCCGTACTACCTCGCCAAGGCGGCGATCAACGTCTTGGCGGTCGGCGAGGCGGCCGAACTGAAGGCGCACGATTGCACCGCGATCGCGTTCACACCGGGTTGGCTGCGTTCGGAAGCGATGCTGGAGATTTTCGAGGTCACCGAGGAAAACTGGCGCGACGCGACCGTCCGCGAGCCGCACTTCGTGATCTCGGAATCGCCGACCTTCTCCGGCCGCACGGTCGTCGCCCTCGCCGCTGACGCGGACCGGCACCGCTGGACCGGCCAGACCGTTTCCAGCGGACAGCTGGCGAAGGTCTACGAGATCGACGACGTGGACGGCAGCCGTCCGGACGCGTGGCGCTACATCGAGGAGGTCCAGGAACCCGGAAAGCCCGCCGACGCCAGCGGCTACCGCTGATCCTTGTTGCGATCAGCCAGCGCTTGACCGAATTCCGCGACCGCGGCGCGGATCTCCGGCGGGGTCAGCACCTCGACGCCGGGGCCGAGGGAAACCAGCTGTCCGACGGCGACTTCCTTGCCTTCCATGGCGAACTCGGCCTCGGCCCACCCGTCGTCGTCCCTCGGGCCGAGCGACACCAGCACCTCGTTCACGTGCTCCGGGCCGAAAACCCGCCGCAACGCACCCGCCGCGGAACGGTCGAGCCGAGCCGTCACCTTCAACGGCAGCGGCATCTTCTCGAACTCCGCCGACGACGCGCGCCACCAATCCGCGAGCGAGAATTCTTCCGGCCGGGCAAAGGTTTCACCGGTTTCGGCGACCGCCGTCAACCGCGAGACGCGATACGTCCGCAGGCCTTCTTCGACGCGCGCCACCAGGTACCAAACCCCGGCTTTCAGCACGAGACCCAACGGATCGAGCGTCCGCCGGGTGACCTTGTCACGGCGCCGGTAGCGCACGTCGAGCCGTTGCTGAGTCCACACCGCCTTCGCGACCGCGGGCAGTGCGGCGGCGTCGTCCGGCGAGGTGAACCAGGCCGAGGCGTCGAGATGAAACCGCTCGGCGACCGTCCTGGCCTGTTCCTGCAGCTGAGCGGGCATGCTCGCGGACACCTTCGCGTGCGCCGCGGCCACCGCGGTGCCGAGGCCGAGCCCAGCAAGTGCGTCTGGCACGTCGAGGGCCAGCAGCGCGACGGCCTCCCGGGAAGTGAGGCCGTCGAGCCGCGAACGCCAGCCGTCCACGAGCCGGATGCCGCCGTGCCGCCCTGGTTCGCTCCAAAGCGGCACGCCGGCTTCGCGCAACGCGGCGAGATCCCGCCGCATCGTCCGTTCGGTCACGCCGAGCTCGTCGGCCAGCTCCCCGACGGTGCCCGCGCGTTTGCGGTGCAGCGTGAACAGCAACGCGACCAGCCGCTCAGCCCGCACACCTACCTCCCGCCCCGCCCACCCCAATGTGGCATTGGGTGCATGCGACGCACCGAACGCCACATTGGGTGCGTGTGACGCACCCAATGTGGCATTGGGGCGCTGTCAGGCTCGGATCAGCGGTTCGCCCGGTTGACCGCGCTCACCACGGCCCGCAGCGAAGCGGTGACGATCGACGGGTCGACGCCGATGCCCCAGAACACGCGGTCCGAGATCGCGCATTCGATGTAGGACGCGGCACGCGAGTCGTCGCCGGGGCTCAGCGTGTGCTCGCTGTAGTCCAGGAGCCGCAGGTCGTAGCCCACAGTGGACAGTGCGTCGAAGAACGCGGCGATCGGCCCGTTGCCGCGGCCGGTGATCTCGTGCTCGTCGCCCTCGACCTTCACCGTGGCCTCGAGGTCGTACTCGCCGCCGCCGTTGTCGGTGACCCGCTGCTTGATCAGCTCCAGCGGGGTCTTCGACTCCAGGTACTCGGCGGAGAACGCGCGCCACATCGTGGCCGGGTCGACCTCGCCGCCCTCGGTGTCGGTGTAGGCCTGGATGACCTTCGAGAACTCCATCTGCAGCCGGCGCGGCAGGTCCAGCTGGTGCTCGGCCTTCATGATGTAGGCGACGCCGCCCTTGCCGGACTGCGAGTTCACCCGGATCACGGCCTCGTAGGTGCGGCCGACGTCCTTCGGGTCGATCGGCAGGTACGGGACCTCCCACGGGTGCTCGTCGACCGGGACGCCCTTCTTGTCCGCGGCGTCCTTCATCGCGTCGAGGCCCTTGTTGATCGCGTCCTGGTGGCTGCCGGAGAAGGCGGTGAACACCAGGTCGCCGCCCCACGGGGAGCGTTCCGGGACCGGCAGCTGGTTGCAGTACTCGACGGTCCGCTTGATCTCGTCCATGTCGGAGAAGTCGATCTGCGGGTCGATGCCCTGGCTGTAGAGGTTCATGCCCAGCGCGACCAGGTCGACGTTGCCGGTGCGCTCGCCATTGCCGAACAGGCAGCCCTCGATCCGGTCCGCGCCGGCCTGGTAGCCCAGTTCGGCGGCGGCGATGCCGGTGCCGCGGTCGTTGTGCGGGTGCAGCGACAGGATCACCGAATCGCGGCGCTCCAGGTTGCGCGACATCCACTCGATCGAGTCCGCGTACACGTTCGGGGTGGCCATCTCGACGGTCGCCGGCAGGTTCAGGATCACCGGCTTCTCCGGCGTCGGCTGCCAGATCTCGGTGACCGCGTTGCACACCTCGAGCGCGTAGGACAGCTCGGTTCCGGTGTAGGACTCGGGCGAGTACTGGAAGCGGAAGTCGGTGTCCGGCTGCTTCGCCGCCAGCTCGACGACCATTTCAGCGGCCTGCGTCGCGATCTTCTTGATGCCCTCGCGCTCCTCGCGGAACACCACACGGCGCTGCAGGATCGACGTCGAGTTGTAAATGTGGACGATCGCCCGCGGCGCACCCTCGAGCGCCTGGAAGGTGCGCTCGATCAGCTCGGGGCGGCACTGGGTCAGCACCTGGATGTGCACGTCGTCCGGGATCGCACCCTCGTCGATGATCTCGCGCACGAAGTCGAAGTCGGTCTGCGACGCGGCCGGGAAACCGACCTCGATCTCCTTGTAGCCCATGCGGACCAGCAGGTCGAAGAACTTGCGCTTGCGGGCAGGCGACATCGGGTCGATCAGCGCCTGGTTTCCGTCGCGCAGGTCGACCGCGCACCACAGCGGCGCGCGCTCGATGCGCTTGTCCGGCCAGGTGCGGTCGGGTACGTCGATGTTCTCGACGACGTCGTACCAGGGGCGGTAACGGTGGACCGGCATGGACGTGCCGCGCTGCGGGTTCCACGAGGGCTGTCCGGCGGGCGCGGGACGAGAGGGCGTGCGCAGACGGGAGTTAGTGGTACGAGGGTCGGTGCTCATCGCGGGAAAATCTCCTGACGGGATCGGTGCGGACGACCGGCACCACAAAGCCCCGCGACGAGGAGCCGGTCAGATCAGGCCCCGTCGCGGCAGCGAAGCAGGAGTTCACGCGCCACGGGGTCACTGTAACCACCCGGCGCCGCGAAAGGAAAGCCGCCCGTCGCGATCGAACTGTTACGTCGGGTGGCTGATACCTGTTACTAGCGGGTAGCGGCCCGCGAAACGACGTGCCAGACTGCCCGGCATGGGCGAGCACGCGGAACAAGCGCAGGAAACCGAGGCGAAGGCGCGTCCCCAGCGCACCCCGGTGGACTGGCGGCGCACTCGTGAGCGCGGGGTGTCCTTCCTCGCGGCACTCGTGCGCTGGGTCGGGCTGCTCTTCGCCGCGGTCTTGGTGCTGCACGTGATTTTCGTCATCGGCGAGGCCAACCAGGGCAACGGCATCGTCTCGTTCGTCCGCAGCTGGGCCGACGGCCTGTCGCTCGGCTTCAAGGACCTGTTCACGCCGAGCGACGCGAAGCTGCGAGTGCTGGTGAACTACGGCATCGCGGCGGTGTTCTGGCTGATCGTGTCGGGGATCCTGGCGAAGATCATCCGCCGGGTCGGGGGCGCGGGCGCCTGACCGGCGCTTTTCAAGGTCCTTGAACTGCGGTGCGAGCGAATTCAAGGAGACAGCCGCTTCCTTGAATTCGCCCGCTGACCGGTGTCCAGTCCGTCAGGACTGCCAGGTCACCGCTTCCTTGCCGTAGTCGGTCTCCGGAGCCAGGTCCCGATACGTGCTCGCGCTGTAGCTGGCGCCCTTCACCTCCGCGCCCGCCGGGGCCAGTGCCAGCACGCAGCTGGTGAACGACGCCCCCTTCGTGGTGAACGTCTTGTCCGCGTTCTCGCTGTCGCACTTCTCGAACTTGCCGATCACCGTCACGTGCGGACCCTTCGTGCCGTCCGCAAGCAGGCCGTTCATCAGGCCCAGCGAGGCGTACGCGAAGTCCGTGCCGGTCTCGTTCGTGACCTTGACCTGGATGTAGTACGGCGTCATCCCCTTGGCCCGGTCGCCCAGCTTGAGCGGGGCCAGGTCGGCCTCGACGCCCTTGTCGATCCCGGTCACCGTCACCCCGACCGCGCCGGTGTTGTTCTTCGACTTGAACGGCACCACGGCCTTCTCGCCGATCTTCAGCTTCGTGCCCTGCTTGGTGTATTCGGCGGAGGCGGATTCACCGGCGGGAGCGGCGGCCGAGGAGGAGGGCGCGGCCGCGGCGGACGAAGCGGGCGGAGGGGCGATCGGCGGGGCGGGGGTGTCCTCGGAAGAGCACCCGGACAGCGCGAACGCCATCGCCGTCGCGGAAACCGCCAGTGCAACCGGCATCGCTGTACGCATTTCGTCACTCCTTGAGAAGAATCCCACCGATTCAGCTGCCTGACCGGTTTGGTGTCCATCTGACCTCAATGGCGCGACGCCGGTTCCCCAGATTGCTCACAAAACGGTCACAGTGCCGGCGAGCCCCATTGGTCGCCGAAGGCGAACTCCGCGAGCGGCAGCCGTCGCCGAGGGGCCAGTTCCCGTTCGATCCGGCGCGGGTCGTCCAGTACGGACGGGTCGCCGGGGGACCCGACGGCGATCGCCACCCGGGCCACCGCGTCCTCGGGCAGGCCGAATTCCTCATGCACCTGCTCCGGCGAGAAGCCCGCCATCTGGTGTGCGATCAGGCCGAGTTCGACCGCCTGGAGGACGAGGTTCTCGGTCGCCAAACCCAGTCCGTAGTCGGCGTAGGGCACCTCGCCCTTCTCGTTCGTGGTGACCATCACGCCGATCAGCAACGCGCTCGCCCGGAACGCCCACGCCTGGTTCCCCGAGTTCAGCGTCGCGAGGATGCGGGGGAACACCGGATCGCCCCGTCGGCCGACGAGGTAGCGCGCCGGCTGGGTGTTGCCGAAAGACGGCGCCCACCTGGCGGCTTCGAGCAATGCGGTCAGCTGGGCGTCGGTGATCACGGCGGTCTCGTCGTAGGCCCGCGGGCTCCAGCGCTCGGCGATGGCCGGCGCGACGGGGACGCTCGTCTCGGCTGGTTTGCGCATGCGGCGAAGGTAGTACGGCCGGGGAGTGCTCTCCGTCACTCCGGAGGAAGGGCTTCGAGCTTTCCCCTGGCGTTAAGGAAAATTTACTTCCAAACCCTCCTGACGGGCCGTGGCGGACCACTCGATGGGGTGGCGAGCGCCGTTCGCGCCGGTAGGCTCTTCTCCAAATGAAGGGCCGTGGGCGCTCCTCGGTGCCCTCCAAGGAGTACGCCCCGGCCCGTCAAGGAGGTTCGGGCGTGGCCCTCGTGGTCCAGAAGTACGGCGGATCGTCGCTGGAAAGTGCCGACCGGATCAAGCGCGTGGCAGAACGGATCGTCGCGACCAAGAAGGCGGGCAACGACGTGGTCGTCGTGTGCTCGGCGATGGGCGACACCACTGATGAGCTGCTCGATCTGGCGCAGCAAGTGAACCCGGCACCGCCGGAGCGGGAAATGGACATGCTGCTCACCGCCGGTGAGCGCATCTCGAATTCGCTGGTCGCGATGGCCATTTCCGCGCAGGGCGCGCAAGCCTGGTCGTTCACCGGTTCGCAAGCGGGCGTGGTCACCACATCGGTGCACGGCAACGCGCGCATCATCGACGTCACTCCGAGCCGCGTCACCGAGGCGCTCGAACAGGGTTACGTCGCGCTGGTGGCCGGTTTCCAAGGCGTGGCACAGGACACCAAGGACATCACGACGCTCGGCCGAGGCGGTTCCGACACGACCGCGGTCGCGCTCGCCGCCGCGCTGAACGCGGACGTCTGCGAGATCTATTCCGATGTGGACGGTGTGTATTCGGCCGACCCCCGGATCGTGCCGGACGCCAAAAAGCTCGACACCATCCCGTACGAGGAGATGCTGGAGCTCGCGGCGAGCGGATCGAAGATCCTGCACCTGCGTTCGGTCGAGTACGCGCGCCGCTACGGCGTGCCGATCCGAGTCCGTTCTTCTTACAGCGACAAGCCGGGCACCACGGTGGCCGGATCGATCGAGGAGATCCCCGTGGAACAAGCGCTGATCACCGGTGTGGCACACGACCGCTCGGAAGCGAAGATCACCGTGACCGGCGTGCCGGACCACGCCGGCGCCGCGGGCAAGATCTTCCGGGTCGTCGCCGACGCCGAGATCGACATCGACATGGTGCTGCAGAACGTGTCCAGCACGTCCTCGGGCCGCACCGACATCACCTTCACGCTGTCGAAGGCCAACGGGGCCAAGGCGGTCAAGGAACTCGAGAAGATCAAGGCGGAGATCGGCTTCGAGTCCGTGCTGTACGACGACCATGTCGGCAAGGTGTCGCTCGTCGGCGCCGGGATGCGTTCGCACCCTGGCGTCACCGCGACCTTCTGCGAGGCGCTGGCCAACGCGGGCGTGAACATCGAAATCATCAACACCTCGGAGATCCGCATTTCGGTGCTGATCCGCGACGCGCAGCTCGACGAGGCCGTGCGCGCGATCCACGAGGCGTTCGAACTGGGCGGCGACGAGGAAGCCGTCGTCTACGCGGGGAGTGGTCGCTGATGGCGCAGGGTCTTCGCGTCGGGGTGGTCGGGGCTACCGGCCAGGTCGGCGCTGTGATGCGGAAGCTGCTCGACGAGCGGAATTTCCCGGTCGAGCAGATCCGGTACTTCGCGTCGGCCCGTTCGGCGGGGCGCACGTTGCCGTGGCGCGACGAGGAAATCACCGTCGAGGACACCGCGACCGCTGATCTGTCCGGTTTGGACATCGCGCTGTTCTCCGCTGGCGGCGCGACCTCGCGCGAGCAGGCGCCGCGGTTCGCCGAGGCGGGCGCGATCGTGGTCGACAACTCGTCGGCGTTCCGCCGCGACCCGGACGTGCCGCTGATCGTCAGCGAGGTCAACCCGGAGGCGATCAAGGACGTGCGGAAGGGGATCATCGCGAACCCCAACTGCACCACCATGGCCGCGATGCCGGTTCTCAAGCCGCTGCACGACGAAGCCGGTCTGGTGCGGATCATCGCGAGCACCTACCAGGCGGTGTCCGGCAGCGGTCTCGCCGGCGTCGACGAGCTCGCCGCGCAGGTGAACGCTGTCGCCTCGCGCGCGGCCTCGCTGACGCACGACGGTTCGGCGGTCGAATTCCCGGCCCCGGCCAAGTACGTCGCGCCGATCGCGTTCAACGTCCTGCCGATGGCCGGGTCCATTGTGGACGACGGCACGTTCGAGACGGACGAGGAACAGAAGCTGCGCAACGAAAGCCGGAAGATCCTGGGCATCCCGGAGCTGCTGGTGTCCGGCACGTGCGTCCGGGTGCCGGTGTTCACCGGGCACTCTCTGTCGATCAACGTCGAATTCGAACGGCCGCTGTCGGTCGAGCGGGCGACCGAACTGCTGTCGAACGCGCCGGGCGTGCAACTGGCGGACGTGCCGACGCCGCTACAGGCCGCGGGAATCGACCCGAGCCTGGTCGGGCGCATCCGCACCGACCCGGGCGTCCCGGACGGCCGCGGCCTCGCGTTGTTCGTCTCCGCCGACAACCTCCGCAAGGGGGCGGCGCTGAACACCGTGCAGATCGCCGAGCTGGTGGCGCAGAACCGCTGAGCGAGCTCCGCGGAAACTGCCCGGCCCCTGGTTTCAGGGGCCGGGCAGTTTTCCCTTCTTCCGCTGCCGCGGCTTGATCGGTTTCAGCCCGAACGCGACCCGGATCTCCGGCTTCTGCAAGGGGCGCAGCACAGCCTGCATCAAGAAACCCCACAGGATCAGCCCGACCGGCGCGCCCGCGGATGCCGAACTCGTGGCGAACGTCAGGATCGCGCCGAGCAGCAGCATCGCCATGAACCCGCACTCCAGCCAGATGAGCGCGAGCATGACCGCGCGCTGCCGCCTGCCCAGCAGGACAGCGCACACCACGAGCGCGCTGGTCAGCGCCGAGTTGATCACCAGGATCGTCACCGGCAAGGCCACCGCGCTCGACGTGCCGCCAAGCCCGAGCAGGTAACCGACAAAGGCCGCGAGCGCCAGGTAAAGCACGGCCTGGCCGCCGATCGCCCACCGCATCGACCGGATTCCTCGCCGCACCTCCTGCTCCGCGTTCGCGCCCGACGCGGGCATCGGCTGGTAAGGGCTGGTCGGGAACACCTCGGACACCACCTCAGATTCGGGAACCGGGCCAGGAGACCACTGGTCGTCCGGGACCGGTCCCCGCTACTTGGCGAGCCGGCAGGCCCGGTTCCGGTGAGTCCGGAATTCGTGGCTCGCTCCGTAACCGCTGTACGACCACACCCGTCCGGACGCGCTCCGGCCGAGGTGGCGGAACTGCTCCACCGCCTCGGTACCGCGCCGGAGTTCGACGAGCGCACGGGCGGCGAAGGCACGGCTGTTCGGGGTGTCCGGCGCATCCCGGCCCTCGCCGTCGAGCCACGGCAGCAGCCGGTCGAGCGCGGCTTCGACGCGCTTGTCCCGCCACGCGTCCTTGACGCCGGCGAAAGACGCTTCGAACGCCGCGGCAAGCGGCAGCCACGCCAGTTTCGGATGCTTCGCCGCGCCCTCTTCGGCGAATGTCCACATCAGATCATTGGTGCCGAACCACTTGTCGCACCAGTACTGCAGGGCACGCGCGTGCGCGTGGACGTGCAATGGATCGCGCGCCAGGACGCCGTCCCACACCGTGCGGAATTCGTCGTGACCGTACTGCCGGCCCATCGCGATCATGCACCGTGTCGCCCACGGCGTCGGGTCGTCGGGAGCGAGTTCGGCGGCGGTCTGGCTCGCTTCGTCGGCCTCGTCGAGCACGCGCTGGAATCCCCTGAATTGCTCCGCACTGACGTACTTCGCCTGCCGGGCGCTGCGGATTTGCCACGCCACATTCGTGAGTGCGTCGGCGTGGACCGCGGCGGCGTCCGCGTCGTCGGGGCGGGCCGCCCGCCAAGCCTTCAGGGCGGTGTCGTCGTCGGCCGCGACCTCGCCGAGAAGACTCACGACCGAACTGCGCCGGTCCCAGTCCTTCCCGATTCCGGCGAGCAGGTCAGCGCCCGGCTGCCAATTCCCGGCGGCGTGCGCGACTTTGGCGTCCCGAACCGGCTTCGGCAGCAGCGGCTTCGTGGTGATCTTGGCATCCGGCGGCAGGCCGAACCGTTCGACGTCCATCGGCTTGATCGGCGGGACGAGATAGCGGGCCAGGTCGCTGCTGCCGAGCGTGCGCATGTAGTCGGAAGTGGTCAAGCCGCGCTTCTTGGCGTCTTTCGCGATTCCCTTCATCATCCGGCGGTATCGCGGAACGGTGTAGAGCTTGATCAGTCCCAGCAACGGGGTTTCCTCTCAGGAATGAGTCGGGGCGAGCAACGCGCGAAGCGCAGCGGTGTCCCCGTCGACCGCCGCGCCGACGGCGGGATCCAGTTCGGTGGCATACGGTTCGGCCAGCACCAGCTTCGCCGGTCCGGACCAGGACAGTTCCCAGTGCGCCGCACCGGCTTCGGCGAGCTGTGCGTGCAGCACAATGGACAGTCGGCAGTGGACTTGATCTCGATAGAGCTCGCGCTTGGCCCGCGTCCGAGCCTCCGGCGGAGCCGTGGGATCGGCGATGTCCTCAAGGTGTCCGGCGTCGAGCAGATCGAGCAGGTCGTCGATGCTGCGGCTGCGGAGAATTCGCAGCGCTTCGGCCTGATTCGAATCGCGCACCCCGATGGCGACCAGGCTGGCCCAGTCGAGCTTCTTCTTCGAGGCCGCGCTCTCCGTGAAGCCGGTCGCCAGCACCGCGTCGAGTAGCGCCATTCCGTTGCGGAGAAGATCCGTCGCCGGCCGTTCGCCGCCGGGCGGAACGGGGACGTCCGGCGCGGCTTCCAGCAGTGCGATCCGTTCTGAAGTCGGCGGGTGGCTGTCGTACTTCGAGGCAGGCCGCGACGGCGGATTCTCCCGCAGGGAAGCAAATTCCTTCGCGCGTTTTCCATCGGCGAGCAGCAGTTGGTAGCCCTCGGCCATCCGCTCCGGGAGATACCCGGAGGACCAGGCGATCGTCGCGTAGTCGTTCAGGAAGAGCCACCACGCAGTGTCGAGCACTTCGGCCTCGCGCAACGCGGTTGTCGCTGCCGTGGTGCCCGCGACTCGCGCGGAATCGAGGTCAGCGGCGAGTTCCTGTTCCCGGCTTACCCGCATCGAGACCCGGAAGTACAGCGCGGCATACGCGCTGAAGACCGGCCGCAGCAACCAGGCCGACCGGTGGAGTCCATCCACGACTCGCCCGATCGTCTGCCGTCCGCGATAGGTCGCGCCGGCGAACCGGGTATGGCGATTGCTGTAGTGCGCCAGTTCATGCCCGAGAACGGCGCGGAGCTGGCAGACCCGCGTCCCGGCGAAAAGCTGCGCGCCGATGAACATCTGGCGCCGCACGCGCAACCCCGCCCAGTGCGTCTCCTCGTGCACCGCTGCGTTGGCCTGGGGAACCAGGCAGATCTCATCCGGTGGCCGGGTGCCGACTTCCTTGGCGAGTTCGCGGACGGCCGCCCACAGTTCGGGCTGTTCCGCGGGCGTGACAGGCACTCCCTCCGCGTCGTCGCAGGTCCGCTCGAACGTCAGCAGGGCGCTGAACAGCACATACAGCACCGGAACCACGAAGAACGCGAGCCGCCCCGCGGAAACCGGGCTACGCTGGAACGCGGCGATCTCCAGCCAGATCAGCGCCCCGGCGACGGCGAGCATCAGCACCGGGAAACCGGCCAGCAACAAGACAGCGAGCAACGCCCGCGACGAGCTCTTCATCGAAAAACGGAATCCTCCCCAAGACCGGCACCCTGGGCGAACCGGTCGTCCGAGCCCGTTATCGACGAAAGCGCCGATTTCGTTTCATCGATGCACCGGCGCCGGTAAAACCCGTTGTCGCGAGCGCCCGAGTGCCGGATGCTGAGCGGGCAAACTTCGTTCTGGGAAAGGAAAGTCATGTACACGGCAGTGGACGGCGCGCGGGTTCCGATCCGGATGTGGGCAGATCCCGCGTCGGTCGAAGACCAAGCGATGCGGCAACTGCGCAACGTCGCCAACCTGCCTTGGGTCCACGGCGTCGCGGTGATGCCGGACGTCCACTACGGCAAGGGCGCCACGGTCGGCAGCGTCATCGCGATGCGCGACGCGGTCTCCCCGGCCGCGGTCGGCGTCGACATCGGCTGCGGGATGAGCGCGGTGCGGACCTCGCTCACCGCGAGCGACCTTCCCGACGACCTCGGCAAGCTGCGCAAGCGGATCGAATCGGCGGTGCCGGTCGGGTTCGGCCTGCACAAGACGCCGGTCAACACCGCGAAGGTGCACGGCGTCGGCGGCTGGGATACGTTCTGGAAGTCGTTCGGCGACCTGCATGAAGGCGTCCAGGACCTGCGCAAGCGGGCGCACTTGCAGATCGGCAGCCTCGGCGGCGGCAACCACTTCATCGAGGTCTGCCTCGAACAGGGCGGAGCCGACGAGGGCCGCGTGTGGCTGATGCTGCATTCGGGTTCGCGCAACATCGGCAAGGAACTCGCTGAGCGGCACATGGCGATCGCGCGGAAGCTCCCGCACAACCGGGATCTGCCGGATCCCGACCTGTCGGTGTTCGTCGCGGACACGCCGGAAATGCAGGCGTACCGGCGCGACCTTTTCTGGGCACAGGATTACGCGGCGCGGAACCGGGCGACGATGGTCGCGCTGGTGAAGCTCGCGGTCGCGGAGGTAATTCCGGGAACGACGTTCGACGACGCCATATCGTGTCATCACAACTATGTCGCCGAGGAAACCTACGACGGCGTCGACCTGCTCGTCACCCGCAAGGGCGCGATCCGGGCCGGCTCCGGAGACCTCGGGATCATCCCGGGCAGCATGGGAACGGGTTCGTACATCGTGCGCGGACTGGGCAACACCGCGTCGTTCGAATCCGCGTCCCACGGCGCCGGGCGGCGGATGTCGCGGACGAAGGCCCGAAAGACCTTCACCGCCGCCGACCTCGCCGCGCAGACCTCGGGCGTGGAATGCCGGAAGGACACCGGGGTCGTCGACGAGATCCCGGCCGCGTACAAGGACATCGAGACGGTGATCAAGGCACAGACCGACCTGGTCGAGGTGGTCGCCCACCTCAAGCAGGTCGTGTGCGTGAAGGGATGAGGAAGTCCCGCGGGCGAATCGCGCTGGTGCGCCCGCGGGACCCGCTACCCTGAGGGCATGAAGAGCTGGGGGGTGGCGGTCGCCTTGGTGGCGGCCGGAACGCTGCTGGCCGGATGCGACCAGGTCGATTCGGCGGTCAATCAGACGAATTCAGCGGTGGACAAAGTCTCCACGTGCACCGAGGCGCTCGGTTTGGCGGACCTGAATCCGTTGGTGGACGGCGAAAAGCTCAAGGCCCGTGCGCAGGACAAGGAACGGCGGCTGCGCGAGCTGGCGGCCGACGTCAAGGAAGAAGACGTCAAGAACGCCCTGCTCGGCATGGCCGATTCGTACGTCCAGGTGCAGAAGGAACACCTCGAGGACGCCGGGGTGATCGCCCGGTGGACCAAACGGAACCTGGAAAAGCTCGACGGGCTGCGCAAAGCCTGCACCTGACCGCCGCCCGGCTCGCTCCTCCCGCAGAGGTCCGTGAGGGGAACCCACGTACCTCACGTCGTCGAGCTGCAGCCATTGCCAGAGCCGCACCCGAACGCGGCATCAGCTCAGCGGCGAGCCCGAACAGCAGCCGCCAGCGAAGGGGTCCGCACCGAGCTCCGGCGCAGCGACCACACCAGCCCCAGCGCGGCCAGCGCCAGCCCGCCGAATCCGGCCGCCGCGAAACCCCACGCCGGGCTCGAATGGTCGATCGCGAAGCCGACCACCGGGCTCCCCGCGGCCAGTCCGAGCCGGGTCGACGCGTCTTGCAGGCCCATCGCCTCGCCGCGGACGGCGGGCGGCGCGAGTTCGCTGACCGCCTCCGTGGTGGCGGCGAGCGTCGGGGCGCAGACCAGGTTCGTCGGGATGAGCAGCAGCATCAGCAGCCACCACGGCTGCGTCACCAGCCCGACCGGGATCACCAGCAGCGCCAGCAGCAGCATCAGCAGGCCCTGCGGCAGCGACTTCCGCACCGCGCCGTGCACGATGCCGCCGATCATCGACGCCGCGCACATCACCGCGATGACCAGGCCGGTCCAGCCGACGTCGCCGTGCGAGCGCAGCGCGGCCAGCGTCGCGACCTCCGTGCCGACCAGGCAGAACAGCGTCCCGGCGGCGATCAGCAGGGTCGCCAGCAGCCGTCCGGTCAGCCAGGACCGCAGCGGTGGCCGCACGGTGCCGGTCGGGGCTAGTTCGTCCTCGTTCCGGATCGGCGGGTTGAGCAGGAAGATCAGCAGCGCGGTGACGCCGAAGATGGTGCCGATGCCGCTCAAGGTCAGTGTCGCCGACAGTTGCGAGATCGCCGCGATCCCGGCCGCCGGGCCGATCATGAACGAGGCCTCGACCAGGATCGTGTCCAGCGAGTACGCCGCGCGCCGCTGTTCGGCGGGCACGAGCGCGGCCAGGATCTGCCGCGCGAGCGAGCCCGCGGGCACCGACAGCACGCCGGCCGGAAGCGCGCACGCCACCAGTGCCCCGTACGAAAGATGCGGGGCCGCGAACCAGAAAGCGGTGGACGACAACCCGCACACCGCGACCACCGGGCGCAGGCCGTACCGGTCGATCGTGCGCCCGATCACCGGCGCGCCGAGCGCCATGCCCAGCGTGACCGCCGCGCCGACGACACCGGCCGCGCCGTAGCCGCGGCCGAGACCGCTCACGACGTACAGCGTCAGCGTCACGCCGGTCATCGTCATGGGCACGCGTGCGAAGAACATCAGCGCCATCGACGGGCGGACCCCGGGGACGCTCAGGACGCGGCGATACGGCTGAAAAGGCACGTACCCCATGAGAGCAAGAGTTGGTACGAGCGTGCAACTTCTTTTCGTCACACCCGCTGAGCGGCGCCCGGGCACCCGTCCGGGTGTCGCGCAGGCGTTCGGCGGACCCGGAAAATGCGAGCGCGACCTGGGTGATAACTTCATCGGCAACGCCGAAAAGCATTCTCGCCGCCGATTCGCGAACAGTTTTTCATATTTCCGCGCCGACCTTGGAGTTTTCCGGTCGCGGCGGTGGGGATCCCCGGAAAAAGGGGAGCGGGCTCGAATGCGGGCGGCGGTGCGTGCGTGGGGGACCCTCCACGGTCGGACGAGCGAGATCGCGCGTCCCGACAGGGTGATGAAGGTAATCGATCACGAACTACGCCTGTGTGAGTGAGCGATGCCGCCGTTCGGGCAATCCGGCTACTATGAGTCAGATTCAGATCCGCGGTCCGTGATCGTCGGGGGACGCGCAAGCCGTCCACGTTAATCAATTGCGGGCCGGTTCCCGATTCTTGGATTCGGCACGTAAGGGTTAGAAAAACTCCCTATCCGGTGATCGGCTGGTGTTGGGCCGACACGGCGGGTATCGATTTACCCGGCAGGTCCCAGAGGCCAGGGAGGTAAAGAATGAAAGGCAAGATCGGGCGGATCATCGCTGTGGTCGCCGCGGGCAGTCTGCTGGCCGTCGGCACCTCGGGGATGGCCTCCGCGAGCCCGGCGGGCGGCAAGGGGTCCTCGGCCACTCAAGCCGTCGCCGCGCAGGTACTGCAGATGCGGGACGACCTGACCAAGGTGGCGTACGCGGGCGATGTCGCCAAGACGAGGGCGGACCTCACCCGGCTCAGCCCGGTGCTCGCCGACATCGCGGCGGGCAAGCGCTACCAGGTCCAATCCGAAACCCAGCAGCTCTCGTCGGCGGCGAAGGTCCGCGCGGACGAGTCCAACCGGCTCCTGGCCGACCCGACCGCGACGCCGCGGCAGATCCCGCCGTTGCCGATCCCGCCGCTGCCGGACCTGCCCGGACCGCTCAAGGCGGTGAGCGACCTGGTCAAGGGCCTGCTCGCCGCGGTCACCAGCCTGCTGGGCGGGCTGCTCGGCGGAGTGCCGGTGCCGCCGCTTCCGGTACCGACGCCGCCGCTGCCGGCACCGCCGGTGCCCGCCCCGGTGCCAGTGCCTGGGACCTGAACGGGCTGAACAGGAGGGGGAAAGGCCCGGAGCCTGGTGCGGTTCGCCGCGCCAGGCTCCGTTCCATGTCCGGGGTCGTGAGCGCGCACGCCGGTTCTAACCGGCATTGCCACTCACGACGACTTCGCGAGCCCCACGCGCAGCGCGCCGGCCATCTCCGCGATCGCCTCGCGGAACCGTGTCCCGACTCCGGCGAAGTTGAGGAATCCGTGGATCAGGTCGGCCTGCCTGCTGACCGCCACCGGAACGCCGGCCGCACGCAGTTTCTCCGCGTACGCCTCGCCTTCGTCGCGCAGCGGGTCGAAGCCCGCGGTCACGATGTAAGCGGGCGGGAGTCCACTGTGGTCAGACGCGAGCAGCGGCGACAGCCGCGGGTCGGCCTTGTCGACGCCCTCGGGCGCGTAATGCCCCTCGAACCACACCATCGCCTCGTCGGTGAGGAAGAGGTCTTCGCCGAAGATCTCGCGAGACCGGCGTCGCGTGGTGAAGTCGACCGCCGGGTAGATCAACAGCTGGAACGCGGGGGCCGGGCCACCGCGCCGGGTCGCCTCCAGCGCGACGACGGCGGAGAGGTTGCCGCCCGCGCTGTCGCCGCCCACCGCGATCCGGTCCGGGTCCGCGCCGAGGTCGGCCGCCTTGGCGTGCGCGTAGTCGAACGCGGCCAGCGCGTCGTCTACTGGTCCGGGGAACGGGGTTTCCGGCGCGAGCCGGTACTCGACCGACAGCACCCGGACCCCGGCGTGCTTCGCGAGGTAGCGCGCGGCGTTGTCGTGCGTGGCCCGGCTGCCGATGACCCATCCGCCGCCGTGGAAGAACACCAGCAGCGGCGACGGTTCCGGCAGGCCGGCCGGGGTGTAGAGGGTGGCGTCGAGAGACCCGTCGCCGGACGGAATGGCGACGTCGCGCGTCGCGACCGGGTCGATCCGCTTGCCGTTGACCAGGTGCTGGCTCGCTTCCAGCAGCGCGCGCGACCGCTCGACCGACCCGTTGACCAGCGAAGCGCCGGAGAGCTTCTGCAGCTTCAGCAGCAACTGGGCGTCGAGGGCGAGTTCCTGGCCGTCCAGCCGGAGCGGCGCTCCGGCGATCAGCCTGCGCACCGGGCGGGGCAGCCAGAACAACAACTGCGCGGCGGCAGCCTGGGCACGGATCTGCGGCGGAATGGCCATCGTTCCTCCTCGAACGCCGGATGAGCCGAGGCTACTTGCCAGTAGGTACGTTGGTCCAGTCGGCGTGTGACCCAAGCCTCCGTCTCAGATCCTGGTCCTCTACTTAGGTAGAGGGGTTAGCCTCAAAACGAGCCAGCGTGGCGCAGCCACTCCATTGAGAGCGGTGGTGGGGAGGAAGGTCGGAAGTGACTTCAGCGAAAAAGGTCAAGGTGCTGGGCATTGGCGGCTCGCTGCGAGAGGGCTCGCAATCCGAGCGCGCGTTGCGCATCGCGCTCGCCGCCGCCGAGGAACGCGGCGTCGTGACCGAGCTGATCCCGGGCCCCGAGCTGGTCCTCCCGTTCTACGACACCGCGATTCCGGAGCGGGACGAACGCGCGCGGAAGCTCATCGAAGGCGTGCGCCAGGCGGACGGGCTCATCGTCGTCTCGCCCGGCTACCACGGCGGGCTGTCCGGGCTGGTCAAGAACGCCCTGGACTACATCGAAGACCTCCGAGAGGACGCCCGCCCCTACCTCGACGGCCGCGCGGTGGGGCTCGCCGCCGTCGCGTACGGCTGGCAGGCCGCGGTCACCACGCTCGAACAGCTCCGCACGATCACGCACGCGCTGCGCGGCTGGTCCACCCCGTTGGGTGGTTCGATCAACTCCGCCGAGACGAAGTTCGACGAGGGCGGCGGCGCGTCGGACGAGAAGAGCGTCCGCACGTTGCGTCTCATCGGGGAGCAGGTCGCGGAGCACGCGTTGCTTCGCGCACACTGAGGTTTCGCCTCCTCGAATCCCGGTTATTCCCGGGGTGATGACTGCCATGCCGGGGCACGGTTCCGCGGATGCGGGACGTTGGACTCATTGAGACGCTGACTCCGGAGGCGTCCCGATGAGGAGGTAACACGCATGGCCGAGCCGATCTACACCGCCGTCGCGACCGCGCGAGGAGAAGGCCGCAACGGCGACGTGACGTCCTCGGACGGCGTGCTGGACGAGTCGCTGGCGATCCCCAAGGAGATGGGCGGTCCCGGCGGGGACAAAACCAATCCGGAGCAGCTGTTCGCCGCAGGGTACTCCGCGTGCTTCCTGAGCGCGCTGCAGGCCGTGGCCCGGCAGGCGAAGGTCGCGCTGCCCGCCGCGACGGTGACCGGTTCGGTGAGCGTGTTCAAGAAAGACGTCGGATTCCAGCTCGGCGTGCGGCTCGACGTTTCGCTGCCCGGTTTGGCGAAGGCCGACGCCGACCAGCTGGTCGAGCAGGCACACCAGGTCTGCCCGTATTCCAACGCGACCCGCGGCAACATCGAGGTGGAGCTGACCACCAGTGTCTGAATAGGCACCGTCTGAACCTTAAGACAGAGGAGGGACACCCGAGATGACCACTTCCCCGATCAAGAGCCCGCTTTCCGACTCCGACAAGGAGATCACCGGCAACGCGCTGCAGGCCACGCTCGCCGACCTGATCGACCTCTCGCTGATCGCGAAGCAGGCGCACTGGAACGTCGTGGGCCAGAACTTCCGCAGCGCGCATCTGCAGCTCGACGAGCTGGTGTCGACCGCACGGCAGTACGTCGACGAGGTGGCCGAGCGCGCCGCCGCGATCGGGGTTTCGCCCAACGGCAAGGCGAAAACCGTCGTGGCGACCTCCGGTGCGCCGGAGTACCCGGACAACTGGCAGTCCGTCGAGTCCACCATCGCCGCGATCGTCGACACCCTCGCGGCGCTGATCGACCGGCTCCGCAAGCGTATCGACGAGACCGACAAGAGCGACCTCGTCACGCAGGATCTGCTCATCGAGATCACCCGGGCGCTGGAAGAGGCCCACTGGATGTGGCAGGCGCAGCAAGCCTGACCCACGCCGCCTGACCGAAAGCCGCCCGCCCTTGTCGCGGGCGGCTTTCCGCATCCGGTGGTCGTCGCGGGCGCCCGGCAGTAGGTTCGCTGACATGGTGCTGCATCAGGGGAAACAAGATCGGGCAGACCGGAAGACCGGCACGAATCCGTTGTACGCCGGGAGCAATCCGGCGCTCGCCGCGGACTTCGCGATGCCGCGCGACCGGCTGCGGGACGATTCGCTGCCGCCGGACACGGCGCTGCAGCTGGTGCGCGACGAGCTGATGCTCGACGGCAACGCGCGGCTCAACCTCGCCACGTTCGTCACGACGTGGATGGAGCCGCAGGCGCGCGAGCTGATGGCCGAATGCGTCGACAAGAACATGATCGACAAGGACGAGTACCCGCAGACCGCGGAACTCGAGCGGCGTTGCGTCAACATCCTCGCCGATCTGTGGCACGCGCCAGATCCCACCAACATCATGGGCTGCTCGACCACGGGGTCGTCCGAAGCCTGCATGCTCGCCGGAATGGCGTTGAAGCGGCGCTGGTCGAAGCTGGGCCGCACCGGGAAGCCGAATCTCGTGATGGGCATCAATGTCCAGGTGTGCTGGGAAAAGTTCTGCGAGTACTGGGAAGTCGAGCCGCGCCTGGTGCCGATGGAGGGCGACCGGTACCACCTGTCCGCGGAAGAAGCGGTGAAGCTCTGCGACGAGAACACTATCGGAGTCGTCGCGATCCTCGGCTCGACCTTCGACGGCAGCTACGAGCCGGTCGCCGAGGTCGCGGCCGCCCTCGACGCACTGCAGGAGCGAACCGGCTGGGACATTCCGGTGCACGTCGACGGCGCGTCCGGCGCGATGATCGCCCCGTTCCTCGACGAGGATCTGGAATGGGACTTCCGGCTGCCGCGCGTCGCGTCGATCAACACTTCCGGGCACAAATACGGCCTCGTCTACCCCGGCGTCGGCTGGGTGGTGTGGCGCGACAAGGAGGCGCTGCCCGAGGAACTGGTGTTCAACGTCAATTACCTCGGCGGCGACATGCCGACCTTCGCGCTCAACTTCTCCCGCCCTGGCTCGGAAGTCGCCGCGCAGTACTACACCTTCGTCCGGCTGGGTCGCGAAGGTTTCCGTGCGGTACAACAAGCTTCGCGCGACGTGGCGACCTACCTGGCCGGCGAGATCTCCAAACTGGAGCCATTCGAACTGCTCACGCGTGGCGACCAGCTGCCGGTATTCGCCTTCACCACTCGCTCGGACGTCACCGCGTTCGACGTCTTCGACGTTTCCCGCCGCCTCCGCGAACGCGGCTGGCTCGTGCCCGCGTACACCTTCCCGGACAACCGCACCGACCTGGCCGTGCTGCGCGTCGTCGTCCGCAACGGCTTCACCCACGACCTGGCCGACCTGCTGCTCGCCGACCTGAAGCGCGTGCTGCCGGAGCTGAGCCGCCAGCCGTCCCCGCAGCACGACCCAGCCACGTCGACGGGATTCCACCACTGACCGCTACCAGCGAGTAACCTGGCTGGTATGGGCCTTGCCAAGGATGAACGCCAAGCGCTGAGCGACCTCTTCGAGCAGCTCGGCCCGGACGCCCCGACCCTGTGCGAGGGCTGGCAGACGCGGGATCTGGCCGCGCATCTGGTCGTGCGAGAGCATCGACCGGACGCGATGCCCGGAATCGTGGTGCCCGCGCTGGCCGGTCACACGCAGAAGGTGCAGGACGGCGTCGCGGCGCGCCCGTGGGACGACCTGGTCGCCCAGGTCCGCCGCGGCCCGTCCCGGTTCTGGCCGACGTCCATCGGCCCGGTGGACGAGGCGACGAACAGCGCTGAGTTCCTGGTGCACCACGAGGATGTCCGCCGGGCACAGCCGGAGTGGACCCCGCGTCCGGCAGACCCTTCGCGAGACGCGGCGGCCTGGAAGCTGGCGACGCGGACGGCGAAGCTGAATCTGCGCAAATCCCCGGTCGGGGTGGTGCTGCGGACCCCGGGCGGCCAGTCGGCTTCGGTGAAGTCAGGCGCGCCGGTGGTCACGGTGGTGGGCGAGCCGGTGGAACTGCTGCTGTTCGTCTTCGGGCGCGATGCGGTGCAGGTGACTTATGAGGGTGACGATGCCGCGGTAGCGCAGTTGAAGGGCGCTAAGCGCGGGCTGTGAGCCGGGCCGTCCAGGGGACCCCTGGACGGCCCGAACTTCTCAGCGCATTCCCAGCGCCCGCAAGGCGAAGTACACCTCGATGGACGTCTGTTTGATCGTCTCGGCGATCACCAGCGAGCCGTGTCCGGCGTCGTAGCGGTAGAACTCGTGGGGTGCGTCGCGCTTGGCGAGGCGGTCCAGGTAGTTCTCGATCTGCCGGATCGGGCACCGCGGGTCGTTGTCGCCGGCCAGGATCAGGACCGGGGCGGCGACCGCGTCCACGTACGTCAGCGGCGAGCACTCGCGGTACACCGCGGGCACGTCCTCCGGGGAGCCGCCGAACAGCGCGCGGTCGAACGAGCGGAGCTGTTCCATCTCGTCCTCGTAAGCCGCGACATAGTCGGCTACCGGAACGCCTGCGACGCCCGCGGCCCACCGGGTCGGCTGGGTGCCCAGCGCCAGCAGGGTCAGGTATCCGCCCCACGAAGCGCCGTTCACGACACACTTGTCCTTATCGGACAGTCCACTTTCGACGGCCCAGTCGTGGACCGCCGCGACGTCTTCCAGTTCGGTCAGGCCCGGGCGGCCTTCGATGGCGTCGCGCCACGCCGAGCCGTAGCCGGTGGAGCCGCGGTAGTTCACCTCGACCACGGCGAATCCGGCGTCCAGCCAGGTCGCGCGATAGGCGGAGAACCGGTCCTCGTCGGCCGCGTGCGGGCCGCCGTGCAGCGAAAACACCGTCGGCAGCGGGCCGTCGGGGGCATCTGCGGGCCGGGAAACCAGCGCGTGGATCCGGCCGCCGACGCCCTCGACGAACGCGTCGGTGACCGGCGACGAACGCGGTGCGCGCTCGCCCGGCGGCGTCAGCAGAACCGAATCGGTGCCGTCGGCCGCGCGGGCACGGACCGCGGCGGGTTCGGCGGCGCTGGACCACGAGTACTCGATGGTCCCGTCCGGTCGCACGCCCGCGCCGCCGATCCGGCCGGCCGGAGTGTCCACAGCGGACAGTTCGCCGGTGTCAAGGTCGTAGCGGTACAACGAACTGCGCGCCTCGTGGAAGTGCACGACGAGCAACGCGCGCGCGTCCGGATACCAGTCCGCGACGACCTCGCCGGGCAAATCGATCAGCAGTTCGGTTTCGGTGTCCGCCTGCACGTCCCACACCAGCAGTTCCTCGCGGCCGCGGCGTTCGTGCAGGACCAGCACGCGCTGGTCGCCCGGCAGCGGCGAGAACTCCAATGCCTGCAAGCCTTTTCCTTCGCCGTCCCACTTCTCCGCGACGGTCGTGAACCCGTCGGTGGACAGCACCCGCAGCGCCGGGTGCCGGGAATCCCCGTGCTCGGAATGGGAAATAGCGAGCAGGCTTTCGTCGCGCGACATCGACGCGATCCCGGCGTCGTCCGCGTGCTGGTAAAAGCGCTCGGTTACGCCGTCGATTTTCGCGAACAGTTCGCTGCCGTCGTCGGTCGAAACACCGGCCGCGATTACTCGCTGGCCGATTTCCAGACCGGCGGGGTATCCGTCGTGAATATCGGGCAGTGCTTTGACGGCCGCGGAGCTGTCGCCGTCGAACGGCTGGCTGCGCCAGGACCCGAACTCGTCGCCGTCGGTGTCGTCGAACCACCAGATGGCTGTTCCGTCGGGGGAGGGCGTGGCGTGCAGGGTGCCGTTGGGCCGGTTGGTGACGCGCCGGTGACTGTCGGTGGCCCGGTCCCACGCGTAGACCTCCCATACGCCGCTGGCGTTGGAGACGTACACGTTGGCCTCGGGTGCGTCGCGGGCCCACTCGGGCACCGAGATGCGCGGCGCGTGGAACCGCGCCAGCCAGCGCTTTTCGGCTTCGGGGTCGTCGAACAGGCGGTCCGGGACCACCGCGGGCGGATTTTGGTTGCCTGACTGCGTGCTCACCCCTCGATCCTGCCACCTTCCACCCGTACTCTGTGCGGGGTGCTGGAGGGTTACGCGCCGGGCTATGCCCAAGACGCGCTGTCGATGATGAACACGCGCACAGCGAGTGACCGCGCCGCGTTCGCCCAACAACTCTTCACCCCGGGCGCAAGAGTCCTGGACCTAGGCTGCGGTCAAGGCTCCATCACCAAGACTCTGGCACCCGCCTGTCACGTAATCGGCGTAGACATCCACCACCCCCTGCTCCCCACAGGGTCCACAGTGGACTACGTCACCGCCACCGTTTACGCCCTCCCGTTCGCCACCGCTTCGCTAGACGTCGTTTTCTCCCACGCCCTCTTCGAACACCTGACAAACCCCGCAGCAGCCCTAACGGAAATCCGCCGCGTCTTACGCCCAGGCGGCCACTTGGCAATCTCCACCTCAGACTGGAGCAGAGCAAAAATCCGCCCCAGAACCGCAAACGTAGACGCCGCCCTGCGCGGGCACTACCTCTTGCGCCGCCAAAACGGCGGAGACCCCTTCTCCGGCCGCACGATCGCCACAAAACTAGCGACCGCAGGCTTCACGAACATCACCGAACGCACTCGCTACCGCGAAGACCTGACCTACCGAGCCCTAGCCACCTACATAGAAACCCGCCTAGCCGCAGCCTTGGCACGACCCCTGACGAAGGACCACGACCAGCTGACCTCAGCAGCCCGCTCCGCCTGGTCCTGGACAAAGTCCCCCGCCATCGGCGACTTCCACCAATGCTGGCAAGAACTAACCGCCACCCGCTAACCACAACCCTCGTGCGCCGTAACGCGCAACCACCCGCCACCCAACCGCACCAATGCACTCTCGCGCCCATGCACTTTCGGGGGTCCAGGGGGCGAAGCCCCCTGGCGGGGGCCTGGGGGTCCGACCCCCAGAAGACACAACGAAGTGAGGACCTGTATCTGCGCTTTCCGCAGACACAGGCCCTCACTCACCAGTCGGGGTGGCGGGATTTGAACCCACGACCTCCTCGACCCGAACGAGGCACGCTACCAAGCTGCGCCACACCCCGAGGTACTTCTCAGCGGGTCGGGAGTAAGTCTAGCGGACGGGTTTCGCGGCTTTACGCGGGGCTGGTTTGCGGGGGTCGGAGGCCCCGGATCCGCGCGGGACCAGCGTCAACAGGCTCGCTTCCGGCGGGCAGGCGAAGCGGGCGGGGGCGTAGGGGGAGGTGCCGAGTCCGGCGGAGACGTGGAGCCACATGCGGGCTCCCCAGCGGGAGGCGCCTCGGGCGCGGCTGCGGTCGAGTTCGCAGTTGGTGATGATCGCGCCGTAGCCAGGGATGCGGAGTTGTCCGCCGTGGGTGTGGCCGGCGAGGACGAGGTCGTAGCCGTCGGTGGCGAAGGTGTCGAGGACGCGTGGTTCCGGGGAGTGCGTGACGCCGAGGCGGACGGCCGCGGTGGTGTCGGCGGGTCCGGCGATGTCGGAGTAGCGGTCGCGGTGGAGGTGCGGGTCGTCGACTCCGGCGGCGAAGACGGCCCGGCCGCCGACGTCGACCGTGCGGCGGACGTGGGTCAGGTCGACCCAGCCGTGTTCGACGAAGGCGGCGCGGAGGTCGCGCCAGGGCAGCTGGGTGCCGTGGATGCGCTTCTTCTTGCCGCGGGGCATGAGGTAGCGCGCCGGGTTTTTGGGTTTGGGCGCGTAGTAGTCGTTGCTGCCGAAGACGAACAGCCCCGGCCGGTCGAGCAGCGGTCCGAGCGCGCGAAGCACGGAGGGGACAGCGGTGCGGTGCGAGAGGTTGTCGCCGGTGTTGACGACGAGGTCGGGGTCGAGTTCGTCGAGCGCGGCGACCCAGCGTTGCTTGGCTTGGTGACCGGGAAGCATGTGCAGGTCAGAGACGTGCAGGATGGTGAACGGCGGCGTGCCGGGCGCGAGGACGGGCAACTCGGCGGTCCGCAGGGTGTAGCGGCGGCGTTCGATGCCGACGGCGTAACCGAGGGTGGCGGCCCCGAGGGCGATGGTCCCCGCGGCCAACCGCTTCGCGGTGCCCCCGGGCGGATTGGCGTTACCGAGCGTGCTCACAGGGTCGAGGATACGTGTTCGATCGGGTCGTCCGCTGTGGCCGGTGCCGGATGGCGTAGGGCGAAGGTCTCAGTGGCATTCTCTCGACATCCAGCGCCGGGCGTCGCTCGATCGAAGTGGATTGGACCAGTCCGGCAGCGATGCGGAGCCTGGCTATGGGAGCGGCGATTCTCTTCTTGCTCGCGGTGCTCGTTTTGCTGGTGGTGCTGGCGTCGTTCCCGTGGCGTCGGAGGGCGGAACCCTGGGCGCTGAGCGCGGTTGTGCTGTTTTCGCTGGGGTGGCCTGCTTACGAGTACTGGGACGGCGGCATGCCCAGCCACTGGGCGCCGCAGGTGTGGCTGATCGCGCTGGGACCCGGCTTTCTGATCGCGATCGTGCGGCTTTTCCGGATAGCGCTCAAAGGATGACGCTGAGCCCGGACAAGCGAAACGGGGCGGGAGATCGCCTCTCCCGCCCCGTTCTCACCGGATTCAGTTGGTGTACGCCGGATCCTCCGGCGGCAGCGGCACGACCGGCTGGCCCTCCATGATGTTCTTCATCGCACCGAACCACGTCTGCGCGGGTGTCTTGCCACCGAACATGTTTCCGCCGCCGCAGGTGGTCACGTTGCCGACGCCGTTGTAGCAAAGACCGCCGTTTCCGCCTTCCGGACGGAACACCATGGCCGCACCGGCCATCTGCGGCGTGCCCGCCACGAAGGTCGCCGAGCCGTTGTTCTGGGTCGTCCCCGTCTTGCCGACCAATGGCCGGTTCCAGCCGACTGCCTGCGCGGCCTTGGCGGACGTACCGCCGGGCTCCTGGTCGTCCTTGCTCATGCCGACCGCCATCGTGTTCGCCAGGCCCTCCGGCACGACCTGCTCGCACGCCGCTTCCTTGATCGGCACCGGTTTGCCGTCGCGGTCGGTCACCGATGCCAGCGGAGTCGGCGGGCACCATTTGCCGCCGCTCAGGATGGTCGCGGCGACGTTCGCCAGTTCCAGCCCGCTCGTCGGGCTGAAGCCGAGCGTGAACGCACCCGTGCCCGGGTAGCTGCCCTTGGGGCCGTAGGCCTGCGCCTGAGTCTGGTTCTTGCCCGGGTCGGTCGACTTCGGGTCGACCTTTCCGCCGCCCTGGTTGCTCGCCATCGTCTCGCGCATGCCCAGCTTCGTCGCCATGTCGATGGCGGGCCCAGTGCTGCCGAGCTTGTCCTCCAGCGCCACGAACGCGGTGTTCGGCGAGGTCGCCAGTGCTTGCTGCAACGAACCCGAATCGGGGTAGCCGTTGCCGGCGTTGCCCACGCAGTACCAGCGCGTGTTCGGCGCGCCGGTCGGCGGGCAGTGCGGCTGACTGCCGGTGAACACATGTGAGACATAGCTGCTGCCGATCGGGATGTTGCTGTAGATCCCGGCTATGTGCTGGTTCAGCACCGCAGCGGTGGTGAAGATCTTGTAGCTCGACCCCGCGCCGCCGGTGTTGAACACTCCGGACGGCAACGCATACGTCGTCTGCCCTTGATCCGCGTCGATGCCGTAGTCCCGGTTCGCCGCGAGCGCCACCACTTCGTGCCGGTCCTTGCCCGGCCGGATCAGCGAAAGCGTGTTCGCGACGTTCTTCTGGGTTTTGCTCACCTGTGTCTCAGCCGAGACCTTCGCCTCGTGGTTGGCCTTTTCGTCCAGCGTGGTCTTGATCGTGTAGCCGCCGGTGTACAGCTGGTCCTCGGACATTCCGGCCTTAAGCAGATAATCCTGGACGTACTGGCAGAAAAAGCCGTTCTCGGTCCCGGCCCCGGTGCAGTTCGACGCGGGCTTCTGCGGGGTGTCCGGCACCACGCCGAGCGGTTCCGCCTTGAACTTGTCCGCGTCCGCCTTCGCCAGTTTCTGATTGCTGACCATCCGGTCGAGCACCAGGTTGCGCCGCTTCGTCGCCTTGTCCGGGTGGTTCCACGGGTCGAGGACGATCGGGTTGTTCACGATGCCCGCGAGCAGCGCGGCCTGCGGGACGGTCAGGTTCTCCGGCGTGGTGTTGAAGTAGGCGTGCGCGGCCGCTCCGATTCCGTAGATCTGCCGGGAAAACTCGACGATGTTGAGGTAGCCCGCGAGGATCTGGTCCTTCGAGAGCTTGGTCTCGAGGTTGATCGCGATCCGGGCTTCCTTGAGCTTGCGCGAGAGCGACTGCTCCTGCGCCTTGGCCTGCCCGTTCTTGTCGTCCCGGTAGACGACGTTGATCAGGTAGTTCTTCACGTACTGCTGCGTGATCGTCGAGGCGCCCTGGGTGTCCCCGCCCGCGGTGTTGGAGACGGCGGCGCGCAGCGTCCGTCCCCAGTTCACGCCGTGGTGCTCGTAGAACGCCTTGTCCTCGGCCGACAGCAGCGCCCACTTCAGCGCCGGGTTGATCTGGTCCGGGCGGACCGGGATCCGGTACTGCTTGTACAGCGTCGCGATCGGCTTGCCGCCGGAGTCGGTGATAGTCGTCACCAGCGGCGGCGGGATGTCGGCGAGGTCGGACGACGTCTTGTCGACCGTTTCGCTCGCCTGGTTGGACACGACCCCCGCGGCGCCCACCACCGGGAACATGATCCCGGCGACCAGCACCCCTGCCAGCAGGCACAGGCCGAGGAGCTTGAAAAGACCATCCGTTTTGCGCACGAAAGCCAGGGTACTGAAGGCCCGTGTCGCCCTCGTGACCTAAGGGCCCGCGCGCCCCTGCCCGCGATCGTTAACGGGACCCCGTGTCGTGACCTTTGGTAACGGAATGCATGCTAGGTCTCGACGGAGGGAACCGAGGGACCCTACAGTCCGTCAACGTCTCACGTAGATGCCGACAGACGGAGCAGCCCGGGTGGGAGCCTGGCTGGTCCGGACGGCGGCAGCGGCACCGGGGAGGTGCCGTCACCGACGTGCGGCGCAGTGGGAAACGCTCGCGGGGGTGGGAGCGGGAGCTTCGCCTTCGCTGGTGCCATACACCAGATGAGGGAGCTGGGGGTATGCAAACCAATCAGGTTGGCTGGCGGGTCGATGCCTCGTGCCGGGACGCTGATCCCGACGGGTTGTTCGTGCGAGGCGCCGAACAGAACAGGGCGAAAGCCGTGTGCATGGGGTGCCCGGTCCGCACCGAATGCCTCGCCGAGGCGCTCGACGGCCGGATCAATTTCGGGGTCTGGGGCGGGATGACGGAACGGGAGCGGCGCGCTTTGCTGCGCCGTCGTCCGGACGTGACCAGCTGGACCGACCTGCTCGAAGCGGCCAAGCGGGACGCGCTGGCCGCCGCGGCGGGCTGAACCTGCTCGTGAGTGGCTACGCCGGTGAGAACCGGCGTAGCCACTCACGACGTCAGCTTTACTCCGATGTCGCGCAGGCCTTCGAGGTCGTGCACGTCACCGGCGAGCGCGGGCACCCGGGTCAGCGGCACTTCCGGATGCGCGCGGGTGAAGCGCGCCAGCAGCCGGTTCTCGCGCTCGGCCAGTGCGACGCGGTCGGCGTGCAGCCGCAGCACGGCCTCGGCGAGCGGCGCGTTCTGCACCGACTCCGCGGCGGTGAGCGCTTCGGTCGCGGACAGCGGAGCGAGCACTGGATGCGTGCGGTTGGCGACCAGACCGGCCAGCGGCATCGATTCGCCGGCGAGCCGCTCGACGAAGTAGGACGCCTCGCGCAGCGCGTCCGGCTCCGGCGCGGCCACCACGAGGAACGAGGTGCCCGACGACCGCAACAGCTCGGCGGTCTTGCGCGCGCGTTCGCGGAATCCGCCGAACATGCTGTCGAAGGCCTGCATGAACGCCGACGCGTCGGCGAGCAACTGGCCGCCGATGATCGTCGACACGGCCTTCGCGAACATCGAGAACCCGGCGCTGACCACCTTGCGCAGACCCCAGCCGCCCGCCTTCGCCGGGCCGGTGAGCAGCCGGATCATCCGGCCGTCGAGCGCGGTGGACAGCCGCGTCGGCGCGTCGAGGAAGTCGAGCGCGGACCGGCTCGGCGGCGTGTCGACGATGATCAGATCCCATTCGTCGGTCGCCGCGAGCTGGCCGAGCTTTTCCATCGCCATGTACTCCTGCGTGCCGGAGAACGACGTGGAAATGGTTTGGTAGAAGGGGTTCTGCAGCAGCTGCTCGGCCCGCTCGGGCCCGGCGTGCACGCGCACCATGTCGTCGAACGTGCGGCGCATGTCGAGCATCATCGCCCACAGTTCGCCCTTGGGCTCGAAGCCTTCGACCCGCACCTGCTTCGGGTGATTGCCCAGTTCGCGCAGCCCGAGCGCCTGCGCGAGCCTGCGTGCCGGGTCGATCGTGAGCACCACGGTCTGCCTGCCGCGTTCGGCTGCCCGCAGCGCGAGCGCCGCGGCGGTGGTGGTCTTGCCGACGCCGCCGGAACCGCAGCACACGATCACGCGGCTGGCCGGGTCGTCGAGGAGGGCGTCGACGTCGAGCGCCGGGTCGGCAGCCATCAGCGCACCCCCTGTTCCTGCAGCGTTTCGGCGAGTTCGTAGAGCGCGGCGACGTCGACGCCGTCGGTGAGGTCCGGCAGCTCCAGCGTCGGCAGATCGGCCTCGGCGAGCTGTTCGCGGGCCCGCTGTTCGGCGGCGACGCGGACGGCGTGCTCCACGGTTTCCTCCACGAGCGCGTCGAGCGTCGCCTCCGGCAGGTTCAGCCCGGCTGAGGCGAGGCCGGAGCGCACCCGGTCGGCGTCCACCCGGCCGTCGGCGGCCGCGGTCACCGAACGCGCGGGCAGCCGCGGCGGACGGACCCGGTTGACCAGCACGGCGCCCGGCCGCAGGTCGGCTCCGTCCAGTTCGGCCACCGCTTCGACGGTCTCGCGCACCGGCATCTCCTCCAGCAGCGTGGTGAGGTGCACGGCGGTTTCGCCGGAATGCAGCAGCCGGACGACGCCGTCGGCCTGGCCGCGGATCGGACCGGTCTTGGCGAGGTCGGTGAGAGCCTTGGTGACGTCGAGGAACTTCACCACGCGCCCGGTCGGCGGCGCGTCGACCACGACCGCGTCGTAGGTGTGGCGGCCGTCGGATTCCGTGCGCCCGACGCATTCCTTGATCTTCCCGGTGAGCAGCACGTCGCGAAGGCCCGGCGCGAGCGTGGTGGCGAACTCGATCGCCCCCATCCGGCGCAGCGTCCGCCCGGCGAAACCGAGGTTGTAGAACATCTCGAAGTATTCGAGCAGCGCCGCTTCGACGTCGATGTGCAGCGCGCGCAGTTCGCCGCCGCCGGGGACCGACGCGATCCGCTGTTCCGCGTACGGCAGCGGTTCGGTGTCGAAGAGCTGTGCGATGCCCTGCCGTCCCTCGACCTCGATCAAGAGCACCCGGCGGCCATTGCGGGCGAGCGCGAGACCCAGCGCCGCGGCGAGCGTGGTCTTGCCGGTTCCGCCCTTGCCGGTGACGAAATGCAGCCGGGCCCTGGCGAGCTCGTCGGTCCAGCCGGCGGAGGGTGTGGTCACATCCTCAACACTAAACCGGTGCTCAGCTGGCCAGCATCATGACGCTGACCGCAGCGGCGACCACCGCGACGACGATCCAGGTCACCAGGCCGGGCAGCACGGTCAGCGTGAGCACTGCCACCACGATCAGCCCGGTGAGGGTGACCGCGCCCGCGATCGCCACCTGGCCCGAATCGTTCACCCGGTCCCGCGTCTTGGCCATCACGGCCAGCGCGAGCGGCACCCCGGCCACGGCGAGCAGCACGGTCGCGACGATCCGCCAGGTCTCCACGTGCCCACGCTAGCGACCTCGTGAGCGGCGATCGCGGTTCTTGCCGTGATCGCCACTCACGAGAGCGACGATCGGATGTGAACTGACCCACACTCACCCGGCCTAGCCCGGCGCTCCCCTGGACGGGTGACGGGCTTTCGGCGGCGGCGGTCCGGAGGGGCCTTGCCCGCTTGGTTACGCTCCCGAGTCATGAGTGCGACCAAATGGGAGTACGCCACCGTCCCGCTGCTGATCCACGCTACGAAGCAGATTCTCGACCAGTGGGGCGAGGACGGCTGGGAGCTGGTGACCGTGCTGCCCAACCCGAGCGGCGAACAGCACGTCGCGTACCTGAAGCGGCCGAAGAGCTGAGGGGGCGGCGTTGACCTGGAGCGACCGGCTCGCCGAGCTCGGCATCGAACTGCCCGGAGTCGCCGCACCGCTGGCCGCGTACGTGCCGGCCGTGCGCACCGGCTCGCACGTCTACACCTCCGGCCAGCTGCCCTTCGTCGACGGCGCGCTCGCCGCGACCGGGAAGGTCGGCGGCGAGGTCAGCCCGGAGGAAGCCAAGGGCCACGCCCGCACGGCGACGCTGAACGCGCTCGCCGCGGTGCACGCCCTCGTCGGCATTGACTCTGTTGTCCGGATTGTCAAGGTGGTCGGTTTCGTCGCCTCCGCGGAGGGCTTCACCGGCCAGCCCGCGGTCGTGAACGGGGCGTCCGAGCTGCTCGGCGAGATCTTCGGCGACGCCGGGGTGCACGCCCGGTCGGCCGTCGGCGTCGCGGAGCTTCCGATCGCGTCGCCGGTGGAAGTCGAACTGATCGTGGAGGTGGAGTGATGGACCCCGACATCGAACAGTCCCTGCACGAACTGCTGCTGCGGCTCGCCGGCCGCACGCCGGACCAGTTGTTGTGGCGATTCCGCGACTGGCTCGGCGAAGGCGCGATGGGGACGCTCGCGCGGACCCTCCCGAGGTCTTTGCTCAAGCACAGGATCGATTTGGACCAGGCGGAGTACCGCCTGCTCGTGGCCGGTCTGATCCCGCACGGCGCCGACTGGCACCAGGTGAGTTCCACCCTGGGGGTAGACGACGTCACCGAGACCAGGTACACATTCACGCAGAGTGCGCCCGAATGGGTGAACTCCGTCGACTCTGTGTCCGTCTTGCTCCACGCGACGTTGCGTGGACGCGCGGATGTGGGGGAAGTACGGCAGAGCTGGCGGCGCCTCGGCGCTTCCGGCGAGGGCGGGGCGAAGCGAGTCCTGCTGGTGACGGCGACCGCGGGACAGCCCCGGCTCACCGGTGAACTGCAGCGGGTGCTGCGGGTCATGGGGGACGAGGAGCCCAGCGTCGAGGTCATCCCGCCGCGCTTCGACCTTCCCGGGTACCACCGGGCCGCGCTCGCCGAGTCCGAGCTGGTCTGCGTAGGCGCCGCGGGCGCCGGTCATCGACTTGTCGCCGCTTAACGCTCGTTGCCGCCAGGCGAGCTGGGAGGAGCAGAGCCATGGTGGAGGTTCACGACGGCCCGATGGACGGGTTCTCGGTGCCCCTGCGCCTGCATAACTTGTTGCTGGCCCTGGCGGGCCGCATCGACGACAGCGCGCTCACCGAAGCGCGGGAACTGATCGCCCGGGCCCACATCGACGAGGCGGTGGAACTCACCACCGGCACGCTGATCGCGGGCCGGATCGGGGTGAGCGAGGCCGAACAGCGCGAGCTGGCGCTGGTGCTCGAGATGAGCCGGTCGGACGCGACGCTCGCGAACGACCTGCTGGTCACCGACCACGAGCCGATGCACACGCACCGGTTCACGGGCGACAACCAGCCCGAGTTCGGTCTCGCCGAGGCGCTCGACCGGACCTTGCAGGTGCTGCCCGACGTGCGTTCCGTGCACGCGGTGTGGCGCAACACCCCGGCGGGCAGTGTGCCGGGCGCGCTGCCGCAGCGGGTCGTGCTGGTCGAGCTCGGTCCCGAGGGCAACCCGCCCGCGGTCGCGTTCCGCGTCGACACCGCGTTGCGCCGGGCGGGCATCCGCTCGGTCGTCGAGGTGAGCGGCCCGGGGATCCCGCAGTCGGATTACCACCAGGCCGCGGGTGCCGTCGCGAGCCCGGTGTGGGTCACCGGCAGCACGCATTCGGCCCCGGACTACCGGCCGGAACCGACGCCGCAGCGCAGCGCCCCGGCGCCCGCTTCGGCCCCGGTCCCCGAACCTGTCTCGGAAGCGCCGAGCCGGCACGGGCACCGTCAGCCCGAGCCGGAACCGGTCGCCGCCGCAGAGCCGGTGGTGCCGGTCGCGCCCGTGGTGCCGATCGTGCAGGCCGTGCCCGCACAGCCGGTCTCGATGCCGGAGCCGGCGGCCGAACCCGCCGCCTCTTCGGAGCGGCCGCGGACGGCCGGATCGGAGACGCGTGCCGAGCGCACGTCGGACCTGACTCCGTCCGAGGTGGCTCAGCTGCGGCGCGCGCTGGCCGAGGACCCGGAGAAGGGTCGCGAGATCGCCGCGGGCAAGCCGAGCATGCACGAGGTGGTCGAGCTGCCCGCGCTGGATCTGGACGATCCGAGCCTGTCCGAACGCGACCGCGCGCTGCTGCGCGAGCTGCACGAGGAACTGGCTGAGCGCGAGCGTGCCGAGGCCGCCCGGTTGCGGCTCAACGGCGCGTCCCGTTCCGGCGGGGACCAGCACTGGTCCTGACGCCACTGTTGTTCCGTGAAGGGCTCCTTGAGGGAATCAGATTCCCTCAAGAAGCCCTTCACGGCTTTCGGGCGACCGGACGCGGGCCGGGCTGATTCGGATTGTCGCGAGGTGACACAAGTAATCCGCGACGCGTACGGATTGCGAGGTATGTTGCCCGGGTGGAACGGCCGCGTGAATTCGTTTTCGATATCCCCGCCCGTCCCGGCATCGCGATCCGGGACAACGCGGATGGCCCGCCGGCGACCCCGAAGGACGCCGCCACGGTGATCCTGCTGCGGGACGTGTCCGACGGTGTGGAGGTCTTCCTCCAGCATCGCGTCATGGGCATGGCGTTTGCCGGCGGGATGACTGTGTTCCCTGGCGGCGGGGTTGATCCGCGGGACGCCGACGCCTCCGTGGCGTGGGCCGGGCCGCCGCCGTCGTGGTGGGCTGAGCAGTTCACCTGCGACGAAAGCCTCGCCCGAGCGCTCGTTTGTGCAGCGGTCCGGGAGACGTTCGAGGAGTCCGGTGTTCTGCTGGCCGGGACCGAGGACTCGGTGGTCGCCGACGTCGCGCCGTACCACGAAGCGCGGAAAGCCTTGGAATCACGGGAAATCTCGCTCGCCGGCTTCCTCGCCGACGCCGGTCTCACGTTGCGCGCGGACCTGCTCCACCCGTATGCGCACTGGGTCACGCCGCCGCAGGAACAGCGTCGATACGACACTCGCTTCTTCGTCGCGAAGCTGCCTGAAGGCCAGCGTGCGGACGGCGCGACCTCAGAAGCCGCAGCCGCCGGTTGGCAACCGCCCGCCGAGGCAGTCGCGGACGCGCGCGAAGGCCGTCGCACGCTGATGCCGCCGACCTGGCTGACCCTCGTCGAACTCGCCGAGTTCGCCAAGGCGGACGCGGTGCTCGCTGAGCCGCGCGAGATCGTGAAGACCGTGCCGACCCTTGTCCGGGACGGCGAGAACATCCGCGTTGTCCTCGATACTTCGGAGTCCTGAGTGACCGCTCCTGCCTATGGCGTCCTGCGCCGTGTTTCCGAAACCGCGTCGGTGCTGCTGGAGAACAATCCTTCGACGATGACGCTGGAAGGCACCAACACCTGGGTGCTGCGCGGCGGCGACGCCGCTGCCGCGGTGGTCGTCGACCCCGGCTACCACGATCTGGAGCACCTGGAAAAACTCGCCGCCGTCGGTCCGGTCGAGCTGATCCTGCTGACCCACCACCATCCGGATCACGCCGAAGGCGCACCCTGGTTCGCCTCGAAAACGGGCGCGCCCGTCCGGGCTTTCGCCCCTTCGCTCTGCATCGACGCACCCCCTTTCGCCGATGGTGACGTCATTACGGCGGGCGGCCTGGACTTCACCGTCCTGCACACCCCCGGCCACACCGACGATTCGGTGTCGCTGCTGGCCGGGGGTCAAATCCTGACCGGAGACACCATCCTCGGCCGAGGCACGACGGTCCTGCACGACCTGGGCGACTACCTGCGCTCGCTGCGCAAACTCATCGCACTCCCGGACGGCACCCCAGGCCTGCCCGGCCACGGCCCGGAGCTGCCGGATCTCCCCGCCACCGCACGGGAGTATTTGGCCCACCGGGAACAGCGCCTGGATCAGGTGCGTTCCGCCTTGGGCACGCTCGGCGAAGACGCAACGCCGCGGCAAGTGGTCGAGGTGGTTTACGCCGACGTCGACCGCGCGCTGTGGGCACCGGCCGAGGCGAGCGTGCGCGCACAACTGGAGTACCTACGGTCGTCTTCGGAGGACGGACAATGAGCAACGTCGAAGTCGAGTTCTACTGGCGCCCAGGCTGCGGCTTCTGCTCAGCCCTGCGCCGTCCCCTGCTGGAAAGCGGCCTGCCGGTCCGGGAAATCAACATCTGGGAGGAACCGGGCGCGGCCGAACGAGTCCGCGAGGTAGCGAACGGCAACGAGACGGTGCCTACGGTGATCGTGGGATCGACTGCGCTGGTGAACCCCACTTTCGACGAGGTCAAGGCCGCAGTGGCCGCGGAGACGGCTGCCTGAGGTTGTTCTGGGCGCGCTGAGCTCGGCCCTGGGTTTCCGCCCGGCGTGCAGCGGGTGCGCGCCGTACCGGCCCGGCACACCTGGATCGCTCAGGCACCCCTCGCACAGGCCCGGGTGGCGCTGCGGGCGGGGCGGCAGTGGCTTGCCCCGTCACCGCGCACTTCCGCGCGGGGCAGCCCGAGCCAGAAGGTCTGGCCGCCAACCGACAGCGACATGCTCCGGCCCGGGGCGGCGTCCGGCCCAACTCGGCACAACCACGCGCGACTTGGCTTGGCCCGGCATGGCGCAGCTGAGCATGGCGTCGCTCAATCCCGGTTGTGTCCGCCCGACCCTGTCAGTTCGGCTCAGTCCGGCCAGTTCAGCTCGGCCTGGCCAGTCCGGCCAGTTCAGCTCGGCCTGGCCAGTCCGG
>NZ_JACGZW010000006.1 GCF_014145675.1 Amycolatopsis dendrobii | reverse complement strand
ATCGGGGGCGGGGGAGGTGTGGGTGCTTCGAGGGGTGGGTGCTTCGGTGCGGTTTGCGGTGGGGCTAGCGCTCCACTGGGCGGTTTGCAGTGGATTCGCTGAGGCGGTGTTGAGAGTCGGCAGGTTGGAAGGGGGCGCGGTTCTCTCCCTTGCGGGCTTGGGATCGCGCGTGGGCACTCCGCGTGCTCGGGGGTGCGCGGCTTCGCTCCCGTGCGGGCCTTGGCATCGCGAGCGTCGGGTACTCGCGCGATGCTGAGAAAACCCCGGTGGGCGGGCCGGATTCGTGGCTGGATGTGCGTGCGGGGAACCCTGTGGGAAGCAGAGTTCCTCAGGGTTCCCCGTACGGCTGGTGCTAGCCGCGTTCGATGAGGTGGCCTACTACTTCTGGGCCTGGGTGGGCGTGGCCCGAGCCGTCTCGCCGGAGGTCGATTTCCGGGAGTTCCACTGGGTCGCCGGTGCGGCTCGCGCCTGCTGGGCGGGGGCCCACCCAGGCGACCTGGACTTCGGTTTCTCCCTTGAGGAAGCGGTGGGTTCGCACGCCGCCGGTGGCGCGGCCCTTGGCGGGGTATTCGCTGAAGGGCGTGACCTTGACGCTCTGACCCGTTGCCGTCACGACCATCGGTTCGCCGTGTTCTTCGTCGTCGGTGCGGATGGCTCCGAAGAAGACAGCCTTGGCGTTCGCGGACAGTTTCACGCCTGCCATGCCGCCGCTCTTGGTGCCTTGCGGGCGGATCAGGCTCGCGGCGAAGCGGAGCAGGGACGAGTCGGACGAGATGAACGCCAGGGTTTCGTTTCCGTCGGTCAGCCAAGTCGCGCCGACGACCTCGTCGCCGGGCTTGAGGCTGATGACTTCGAATTCGTCCGAGCGCACTGGCCAGTCGGGAGCGCACACCTTCACTACGCCGCCGCGGGTGCCGATGGCCAAGCCTGGCGAGTTGCCTGCTTGTTCGCCCAGCGGGGCGATGCCTACGACGCGTTCACCCTTTTCCAGCGGTACCAGCTCTTTCGCTGCCATGCCGCCGCGCAAGGAGACAGTGCCTGCTTGTTCCGGCAGCACGGGCAGGGGCAGCACGTCTGTCTTGAACGCGCGGCCCCGGCTGGTCACCAGCAGCACCTGGCCGCGTGCGGTGGTGTGCACGACGGCTGACACGGCATCGTGTTTTACCCGGCCGTTTCGGCGGCGGACTTCCGACGCTTCTTCGGATTCCGCTGCGGTGCGGGCGACCAGGCCGGTCGCCGACAGGATCACCTGGCACGGGTCGTCCGCTACTTCCAGCGGGCCGGACGGCTTCGACGCGGCCAGGACTTCCTTCAGGTCGCCGTCGATGAGGCGGGTGCGGCGTTCGGTCGGGAAGTCCTTGGCGATCTTCGCCAGTTCCGTCGACACGAGCTTCTTCAGGACCGACTCGTCCTCGAGGATCGTGGTCAGCTCGGCGATTTCCGCGCGCAGCTTGTCCTGCTCGTTTTCCAGTTCCAGGCGGTCGTACTTCGTGAGGCGGCGCAGCGGGGTGTCCAGGATGTACGTCGCCTGGATCTCGGACAGCTTGAACTTCGTCATCAGGCCGTCCTTCGCGGCGGCCGCGTTTTCGCTTTCGCGGATCAGCCGGATGACCTTGTCGATGTTCAGCAGCGCGATCAGCAGACCGTCGACCAGGTGCAGGCGTTCCTCGCGCTTGCGGCGCCGGTAGCGCGTGCGCCGCGTGACGACCTCGTAGCGGTGCCGCAGGAAGACTTCCAGCAGCGCCTTCAGGCCGAGCGTTTGCGGCTGTCCGTCGACCAGCACCAGGTTGTTGATGCCGAACGACTGCTCCAGCGGCGTAAGGCGATAAAGATCCGCAAGCAGCGCCTGCGGATTGACGCCCACCTTGCACTCGATGACGAGCCGGGTGCCGTTCTCGCGGTCGGTGAGGTCCTTGACGTCCGCGATTCCGGTGAGCCGCTTGGACTTGTTGACCTCGTCGGTGATCTTCTCGATCACCTTTTCCGGGCCGACGCCGTACGGCAGCTCGGTGACCGTGATGGCCTGCCTGCCGCGGCTGCCTTCCAGCGGGCCGGTCTCGACGTTCGCGCGCATGCGGACCACGCCGCGGCCGGTTTCGTAGGCCTTGCGGACCTCGTCCAGGCCCAGCAGGCTGCCGCCGGTGGGCAGATCCGGGCCCGGGACGTACTCCATCAGCTTGTCGAGCGTGGCGTTCGGATGGTTGATCAGCCACCGCGCGGCGCCGATCACCTCGCCGAGGTTGTGCGGGATCATGTTGGTCGCCATGCCGACCGCGATCCCGGACGTGCCGTTGACCAGCAGATTCGGGTACGCGGCCGGCAGCACCGAAGGTTCCTCAAGCGAACCGTCGTAGTTCGGCCGGAAGTCGACGGTGTCCTCGCCGAGTTCGCCGACGAGCAGCATCGCCTCGTTCGACATCCGGGCTTCCGTATAACGCGAAGCGGCCGGTCCATCGTCTGGACTGCCGAAGTTTCCGTGCCCGTCGATCAGCGGGGCGTTCATCGAGAAGTCCTGCGCCAGCCGGACCATCGAATCGTAAATCGCGACGTCGCCGTGCGGGTGGTACTTGCCCATGCAGTTGTGGACGACGAAACCCTCGGCGGCGAATTCGTGGTCCTCGGTGCCCACCTGGATGTCGTAGGTGACCTCGGGCTCGACCCGTTCGACGGAAACGACTTCGAGGAACGAGAACCCGTTCAGTGCGTCGAGCCGGTCCGCGAGCGGGGATCCTATCCGGCGCAGCTTCTCGATCCAGCCGTCCTGACGCGCCCGGGAAAGCCGGAACGAGCGGTCGGCCAGCGCGGTGCCGTGCCGATCCTTTCCGTAGCGGACGGCGGCACCGGTCTCCGCCGACAGTGATGCCCGGAACGCGGATCCGGCGGTGTCGCGGAACCAGCCTCCGCCGCGATGCGCGGCGGAGAACTCGGCCATGATCCCCTTATTGGGCAGCCGGTCGTTCCCTTGCTTTCCGCCGTACTCGTAAGCGATCTCGGTGAGCTTTTCGAGACTGCTCTTCTTGTAACCGATGGTGGTCCACGGCAGCATGACGCGGGCCAGCACCGCGGCATCGGATCCGCTGACGGACAAGCCCAAAAGCGTCTTGTGACCGTTTTCCTTGGGGTTGCTCCAGTGGTGGCCGTGGATGCCGAGATCCGCGAGCATCGAGTAGACCTGCCGCACGAGTTTTTCGCTCGTGCTGACGTAGACGATCTCCCGGTGGTTCTTCCGGATGTAGCCGTCGCCGTCGAAAAGACCGGCGAGGTACGGGGCCCACGAGGCCCGGTCCGAGAGGACTTCCGCTGGGACGTGCTTCGCGTCGCTGAGCGGCTCGCCTGCCGCGAGCAGTCCGTCATGCCGGGCGAAGGTCAGGATGTGCTGGTCGCGCCATTCCGGTTTGGCCGCGACGCGAGTCCCGCGCGACACCCGCACGCCGTTGGCCGTCGCCCACTCGTGCACGGCGTCGAGGGGTTCGATGTCGCACATGTGGATCCGGACGCGTCCGTCCGCGGGGCGATTCCGGTCGACGGCGAATCCTTCGGCCGTGATCAAGCCGAGCAGATAGCTGTACCGGTCACCGCCTTGCGGCAGGCTTTCCCGGCGGCCGCTCCCGTAGGCGACGGTCAGCCGCCCGGTGAGATCGCGGGCGGGCGTCCAGTCCAGGGTCGAGTCTTCGGCCACCGTGCGGAACCGCTGCCCCGGGGTGACAGTCATGGTGTGGCCGTTCGACCAGGTGACGCGGACGAGTTCGTCCGGCGGGTTCTCGTAGACCTCGGCGACGGGCACGGCGTTGCCGTGGCTGTCGAGCACCTGGTCGCCGATCTCGATGGATTCGATCGGCCGGAGACCGCCCGGGGTCGACACCAGCGCGCCGCGCACGAAACAGTCCCCGACCACGCGCGACGACTTCACGTACGCGTGCGTCGGGCGGTAGCCGTTCTCGTTCATCGAGAACAGGATCCGGCGGTGCACCGGCTTCAGGCCGTCCCGCGCGTCCGGGAGGGCGCGCGAGTGGATCACCGAGTACGCGTATTCCAGGTACGAGTCTTCGATCTCCGTCTTCAGCGGGTTGTCGAAGACCTGCGCGCCCGGCGAGTCGAACGCGCTCGGGTCGACCCGGGTCACCGGGCTCTTGCTACGGCGAGCCATGGCTCACAACTCCTTGGGAACGAACGGAAAACTCAGACGTCGATGGCGTCGCGGTCGACGCGGTCGGACGATTCGACCAGCCAGTTGCGCCGTGGCTCGACCTTTTCGCCCATCAGCAGTTCCAGCGCCAGCTCCGCGGCCTCGACGTCCTGGAGCGTGATCCGCCGGACCGAGCGCGTCGCCGGGTTCATCGTGGTTTCCCACAGCTCGTCGGCGTCCATCTCGCCGAGGCCCTTGAACCGCGGCACTGGCGTGACGACCGTCTTGCCCGCCGCTTCGAGTTCGGCGACCTTTTGCTCCATCTCGCGCTGGGTGAAGGTGAAGATGGTCTCCGAACCGCGGCCCTTCGTGGTGATCTTGTGCAGCGGCGGCATGGCCGCGTACAGCCTGCCGTCCTCGATCACCGGGCGCATGTACTTCGCGAACAGCGTGATCAGCAGCGTGCGGATGTGCGAACCGTCGACATCCGCGTCCGCCATCAGGATCACGCGGCCGTAGCGCATCGTCGAGAGGTCGAATGTGCGGCCGGTGCCCGCGCCGAGCACCTGCACGATCGAGGCGATCTCGGCGTTCTTCAGCGTGTCGCCGAGAGACGCCTTCTGCACGTTGAGGATCTTGCCGCGCAACGGCAGCAGCGCCTGGTACTCCGACACTCGCGCCATGCGCGCCGAGCCGAGCGCGCTGTCGCCCTCCACCAGGAACAGTTCGCTGCGCGAGACGCCGGTGGTGCGGCAGTCGACCAGCTTCGGCGGCATCGCCGCGCCCTCGAGCGCGGTTTTGCGCCGGGCGGCGTCCTTCTGCTGTTTCTGGGTGAGCCGCACGCGCGCCGCGTCGACCACCTTCTGCAGCACGATCTTGGCCTCGGACTTGGTTTTCCGGTCCTCGGTCCAGGCGCGCACCTGCTTGTCGACGATGCCCTGGAGGACGCGCGTGATGCCCGCCGTCGACAGTTCGTCCTTGGTCTGCGAGGTGAACTGCGGTTCCGGCAGCCGGACGTGGATCACCGCGGTCATGCCCTCCAGCACGTCCTCGGTGGTCGGCGGGTCCTCCTTTGCCTTGAGCAGCCCGCGCGTCTTGCCGATCACGTCCTGCAGCGCACGGGTGACCGCGCGGTCGAAGCCGCGCCGGTGCGTGCCGCCGTGCACGTTGCGGATCGTGTTGGTGAAGCACTCCACGGTGCGCTCGTAGCCGGTGCCCCAGCGCAGCGCGACCTCGACCTCGGCGTGTCGCTCCACATTGGACTGCATGACGCCGTTGGCGTCCGCCGCGTTCTCCTTGTACGTGCCCTCGCCGGTGATCATCAGCGTGCCGCAGACGGGTTTTTCGCTGTCCGGGGCGAGGAAGTCGACCATGTCCGCCAGCCCGTTCGGGAAGTGGAAGGTCTCCTCGTTGATGGTGTCCTCGAACGTGGTGCGCAGCACGTACGTGACGCCCGGCACGAGGAACGCGGTGTTGCGCAGCTTCGTGCGCACGCCCTCGACGTCCAGCGCCGCGCCGGTTTCGAAGTACCGCGCGTCGTACCAGTAGCGGATCGACGTGCCGCTGCGCTCGCCGCGCTTCATCTTGCCGACGAGGTTGAGCCCGGAGCGGCGAGTGAACTTCGCCTTCGGGCCGGGGCCGTCGAACACGCCGGGCACGCCGTGCGCGAACGACATCTGGTGCACCTTGCCGTCCTGCTTCACCGTGACGTCGAAGCGGTGCGACAGCGCGTTCACCGCCGAGGCGCCGACGCCGTGCAGGCCGCCGGACGTCTTGTACCCGGAACCGCCGAACTTGCCGCCGGCGTGCAGCCGGGTCAGCACCAGTTCGACGCCGGAAAGGCCGGATTTGGCGTGGACGCCGGTGGGGATGCCGCGGCCGTCGTCGTCCACCTGGACGCTGCCGTCGGCGTGCAGTGTGACGACGATGCGCGAGGCGTGGCCCGCCACGCCCTCGTCGGTGGAGTTGTCGACGACCTCGGAGAAGAGGTGGTTGATGCCTCGGCTGTCGGTGGAGCCGATGTACATCCCGGGGCGCTTGCGGACCGCCTCGAGTCCTTCGAGGTGGGTCAGGTCGTCGGCCCCGTACAGAGTCTCAGCGGTCACGAGGTCGTTCTCCCGGATCGAGGCGTGCTGTTCGGTGGGCAAACAGGCGGCCGGAGCAGGGGCCCCGGGCCGTCACCGTACTGCAGGATATCCGCACCCCCTGACAGGAACTGGCCGCTGCGCCCCGGACGGTGTCCGGCAGCGTGTCCCAGGTCACCGGTATAGTCCCGTAGGAATACATCTTCCACGCGAGTAGTTGTGCCGACAAGCAAGGTAGGAAGCAACCGGCTAGGGAGCGGTCATGCAGTTCGGAATCTTCTCGGTGGGCGACGTCACGACCGACCCCACCACGGGCGTTACGCCCTCGGAGCACGAGCGCATCAAGGCGATGGTCAAGATCGCGCTCAAGGCCGAAGAGGTCGGTCTCGACGTCTTCGCCGTCGGAGAGCACCACAACCCGCCGTTCGCCGCGCCGGCGAACCCCACGGTGCTGCTTTCGAACATCGCGGCGCGGACGGAGAAGATCGTCCTCTCGACGTCGACCACCCTCATCACCACCAACGACCCGGTGCGCCTGGCCGAGGACTACGCCATGCTGCAGCACCTGGCCGACGGGCGGCTCGACCTGATGATGGGCCGCGGCAACACCGGCCCGGTCTACCCGTGGTTCGGCAAGGACATCCGCGAGGGCATCCCGCTGGCCGTCGAGAACTACGCGCTGCTGCACCAGCTCTGGCGCGAGGAGGTCGTCGACTGGCAGGGCAAGTTCCGCACCCCGCTGCAGGGCTTCACCTCGACGCCGCGCCCGCTCGACGGCGTGCCGCCGTTCGTGTGGCACGGCTCGATCCGCAGCCCGGAGATCGCCGAACAGGCCGCCTACTACGGCGACGGGTTCTTCGCGAACCACATCTTCTGGCCGACCTCGCACTTCCAGCAGTTGATCGCGTTCTACCGGCAGCGCTTCGAGCACTACGGGCACGGCAAGGCCGACCAGGCCATCGTCGGGCTCGGCGGGCAGGCGTTCATCCGGCCGAAGTCGCAGGACGCGTGGAACGAGTTCCGGCCCTACTTCGACAACGCGCCGGTGTACGGGCACGGCCCGTCGCTGGAGGACTTCACCGAGCAGACGCCGCTGACTGTCGGCAGCCCGCAGGAGGTCATCGACAAGACGCTGACCTTCCGCGAGCACTTCGGCGACTACCAGCGCCAGCTGTTCCTGATGGACCACGCGGGCCTGCCGCTGAAGACCGTGCTGGAGCAGCTCGACCTGCTCGGCGAGGAGGTCGTGCCGGTGCTGCGCAAGGAACTGGACGCGAAGCGGCCGGCGCACGTGCCGGACGCCCCGACGCACGAATCGCTCAAGGCCGCTCGCGAAGCGCAGGCCGTCACCGCTTGACCTGGGTTTCGCCGGACTTAGTGGAGAGGTCATGACTGCACGCACTATCGCCGTGGTCACCGCGGGTTTGAGCCAGCCGTCGTCGACGCGGCTGCTGGCCGACCGGCTGGCCGAGGCCACCCGCGCCGCACTGGTCGACGAGGACGTGACGGTGAAGGTGTTCGAACTCCGCGACATCGCGGTGGACGTCACCAACAACATGCTCACCGGGTTTCCCAGCCCGCAGCTGCGGGAAGTGATCGACACCGTGACGCGCGCGGACGGCCTGATCGCCGTGACGCCGGTGTTCACCGCTTCCTATAGCGGGCTGTTCAAATCGTTCTTCGACGTGCTGGACAAGGAAGCGCTCGACGGCAAGCCGGTGCTGCTCGCCGCGACGGGCGGTACGGAACGGCATTCGCTCGCGCTCGACTTCGCGCTGCGGCCGCTCTTCGCCTACCTTCGCGCGACCGTGGTTGCGACAGGCGTGTACGCGGCGTCGTCGGACTGGGGCAGCGCCGAGGCGACAGGTGCGTTGCAGCAGCGCGTGGAGCGGGCTGGTCGCGAGCTGGCGCAGCTGGTCGCGGCGGCGCCTGAGGCGAAGCCGGACGACGAATACGCGTCGGTGTCGTTCGAGCAGTTGCTGGCTGGTCACTAACGGCGGCTCCTAGCGGTCAAGAGTGCCTGCGGCGCCGGGGTTTCCGGGTTGAGGAGCAGTTCGGCCTCGACGGTGAACCCGGCGTCTCGCAGCCATGTCGTCATGCGTTCTCGTGGGCGGCGGTGCACCTGGACCTTCATCGGGTGGCCGCCGTAGCCCTCGGTTTTGAGCCGGGTCTCGTCGCCGACGTGGAAGAGCAACTGAAGCAATCCGTTCGGACGCAGTGCCTGGCGGAAGTTCGCGAGGACGGCCGGGAGCAGGTCGTCGGGCAGGTGGATGACCGACTGCCACGCCACGATCCCGGCCAGCGCCGCGGCAGGCAGCGGATCGGTCATCGACCCGACCTCGAACCGCAGAGCCGGATAGTCGCGCCGGGCGACCTCGATCATGCCGGGGGAGAGGTCGACGCCGTACGCGGCTACGCCGAGGTCGTTGAGGTGGGCGGTCACCTGGCCGGGCCCGCAACCGACGTCGGCGACTGGGCCGTCGTCGACTTGTTCGGCGAATAACCGCAGTGCGGCAAGCAGATACGGCTGCTTGCCGAGCGCGTCGCGGACGAACGTGGCGTAGTCCTCCGCCACTGCGTCGTAGGACGTTCGGGTGTCGGTGAGCCATTCCATGTCAGCCCGCCGGACTCTGGGCGATGAGGACGGTGGCGCGCGTGCTCCAGCCCAGCGCCGAATACAGCTGGCGCCCGTCCGCTGTGGCGATGAGGATGCCGGTGGTCGCGCCGTGTGCCATGACGTTTTCCGCGAGCGAACTCATCACCACGCTGCCGAGACCGCGGCGGCGATGCTCGGGGACGGTTTCGATTCGGTCCGCGATCGCGTCGGCGCCGACCACGGCCATGGTCCCTCGTGCCGCGACGCCCGAGCCGGGATGTCGCAGCACGGTTTCGCACACCGCCCCGTTCATGGTGGTCGCCCCTGTGTAGGGCGGCGGGGCTGGACGCGGTGGATGTCGGCGCAGGGGAATGGTCATGAGCGCTTCGCGTGCGTCCCGCAGCTTCAGCCCAGCCTCGCGCACGATCGCCGCGACTTCCTCCGGCCGGTTCGTGGGCACGGTCAGCCAGGTCGGGCGTTCTGCTGCGGCGACCTCTTCGGCAAGACCGCGCAGGATGTCGGGTTCGGCGGACAACGCGATGACCTCGCGGTGCCGATCCGGTTGTTCGAGCAGGACGTGCAGCCCGCCGCGCGTTTCTCCGGCGGGCCGGAATCCTCGGGACGTGCCCCATCCCGCCTGCCAGCGGCGGATGAGGTCAGGCAGTGATTCGACCACGCTGAGCAGCTAACCACCCGGCACCGACAAAAACGTCCCGCTCCGCTGCCGGGGTCCAGTATGGACAGTCCGGCTGGCAGTACCGCGAGCCCGGCGGCACACTGGCCCGATGGGATTGGGCAAGCCAGTGCGCCGGGTGCTCCTTTCGGTCGTCGGCGGGGCGCTGGTGATCGTCGGAGTCGTGCTCCTCGTGCTGCCGGGGCCGGGGTTGCTGCTGGTGCTCGCCGGGCTGCTGGTGCTGGCGTCGGAGTTCCCGGCGCTGCAGCGATTTGTCGACCCGGTGCGGACGCGGGCGATGCGAGCCGCGGAGGAAAGCGTGTCCTCGCCGCTGCGCATCGCCGGCTCGGTGCTGGCCGGGCTGGCGCTGCTGGCCGCGGGGATCGTGTGGGGGACGGTGCGGTCGTTGCCGTTGAGCGGGTGGAGCACTGGGACCAGTTTGATCTTGTCCAGCTTGATCTTGTTCGCGTTGCTGATCTGGAGTTATCGGCGGGTGCGGGCGAAGCGGGAAGAGCCGTGAAGGACTCCTCGAGGGAATCTAATTCCCTCAAGGAGTCCTTCACGGAGGTCAGGACGCGTAGAGCTTTGCCACCTCAGCAGCGGACAGCGCCCGGTCGTACAGATGCACTTGGTCCACTGCCCCGTTCAGGAAGTCGACCGGGTTCCCGCCGTACTTCCCGCGGCCGATCACGGTGTGGCCAGTGGACGCCTCGCCGAGACAGACGCTCTTCGACGCCGCCAGCTGACCGTCCACGTATAGCGCCAGCTGCCCAGTAGCGGCATCCCGAACCCCGACCAGGTGGTACCAGCGTCCTGCTTCCGGAGTGATCGGCGCGAGCGCCCGCGTACCCACGAAGCTGAACGCCAGCTTGTGGTCCGCGCCGGAATACTGCAGGAAGAACGCGCTGTGGTCGTTCCCGTCCTGGCTCACCACGGTCTGGAAACCGTCGCCGACCGCGTTGAACTTGACCCAGGCGGCGACGCTGTAGCTGAGGTCGGTCTTCACCAGCGGTGCACCGGCGTCCGCATACTGGCCGGAGCCGTTCACCGCAAGGGCCGAACCGCTGTGGCCAGCGGTCCAGGAAGCGCCGCCGACGAGGGTGGCGTCGTGGTGGCCCACGGTGTCCGCCGCGGTGGTGCCGCCGTTCTCGTCGAACGGGTAGGCGGCGATTCCGTCGATGCCCGGGGTGCCTGGCGGGATCACCGGACCCTGTTGTGGCGAGCCGTCGACGCCGTTGATCACCGACAGATTCGCGGCCCGGACGGCGGCGAAGTCCATCTTCTTCACCTGACGGTCGTAGGTGAAGAACCCGTTGACCTCCTTCTCCACGTCGGTGGTCTGCGTGTACACGCCTGCCGACACGCCGCATTGCCGTCCGGCGAGCAAGAGGCGTTGCTGGAGTTCGGCGTAGCGGCGGGTGAGCGTGGCGCTGTCTGGTTCCATCTCGTAGGCGAAGCTGCCTGCCGGGTCGAACTGGTGTCCGTCGACCTTCAGGCCCAGGCCGCCGTATTCGCCGTCGACCGCGGCGCGGTTCCCGTCCGGCACGGGGGTTCCGGGACCGGTGTAGGTGTGGTCGTCGTAGAGATCGCCGCGGCCGCTGTCCGGTTCGGAGCGACAGCAGTTGACGCCGGATTCCGCGTCCACGAGCCGGGTCGGGTCCCAGGCCTTGACCTGGTCGGCGATCCGGCCGACGGCGTAGTCGCCCCAGCCTTCGTTGAACGGGACCCAGGTGACGATCGACGGGAAGCTGCGGTGCTGGTCGATCATCCGGTGCAGTTCGGATTCGAAATTCGCCTGGGACGCGGGTGTCGCCTCGATGTCGTCCTTCATCGCGGGCATGTCCTGCCACACCAGCAGGCCGAGTTTGTCCGCGTAGTAGTACCAGCGGTCCGGTTCGACCTTGATGTGCTTGCGCACCATGTTGAATCCGAGCGCCTTTTCCTGTTCCAGGTCGAACTTCAGCGCCGCGTCGGTGGGCGCGGTGTAGATGCCGTCCGGCCAGAAACCCTGGTCCAGCGGGCCGAGTTGCATCACGAACTTGCCGTTGAGCAGCATCCGCTGCTTGCCGTCGGCGGTCTTGCCGATGGAAACCGAACGCAGGCCGAAGTACGAACTGACGCTGTCCCCGGACGTCAGTGACACGCGCAGGTCGTACAGGAACGGATCGTCCGGCGTCCACAGGTGCGGCTTGTTCACCTTGAGCTTCAACGGGGTGTTCGCCGGCCCGGACGCGAAGCCGACGACGCGGCCGTGGTCGTAGGCGACGGCTTGCACGCGTTGTTTCGCCGGCCCGCCCACCACGGCGTTGACGGTGACCGATCCGCTGGCGACATCGGGAGTGGTGTCCACTCGCGAGATGTAGGCCGGGGTCACCGGTTCCATCCAGACGGTTTGCCAGATGCCGGACGTCGGGGTGTAGAAGATTCCGTCGCCGGGTTTGCGTTGTTTGCCGAGCGGTTGCCCGCCCGCGTCATTGGGATCCGTGACGCCGACGACGACTTCCTGGTCTTTCCCGGTGGTCAGCGCGTTGGTGACGTCCGCGGAAAACGCGTCGTAGCCGCCGGTGTGGCGGGCGACCTGATGGCCGTTGACCCACACCGTGGTGTCGTAGTCGACCGCCTGGAAGTGCAGGATCAGCCGCTGGTCCCGGCCGCCGACGTGCCAGTTCTTCGGCACCTGGAACGTCCGCCGGTACCACATCGACGTTTCGTGCCGCATGATTCCGGACAACGCCGATTCGACCGGGTACGGCACGAGGACGCGTTCGTCGAGACTGCGGTTGATCGGCGGGGAATCACCGGGTTTGGCGGCGGAGAATTCCCAGACGCCGTTGAGGTTTTGCCAGTTGTCGCGGGTCAGCTGCGGCCGCGGGTATTCGGGAAGGGCGTTGTCCGGCGAAACCTGGTTGGTCCACGGGGTGGTCAGGGGAGGGGTGAGGCGATGCCACTGCGGCGGATCGGCCGCGGCGGCGGGGACACTCGACAACCCGGACACGGCCACAGCGAGCGCGGCGGCCACCGTGGCCAAACGGCCGGGTCTGCGGGCAGGACGGACCATCGTCGAACCTCCTAGTGACAGGTGGATCAGTACGAAGGGGGAACTGCGCGGGTCAGGATCGGCGGGAACGGGCCAGCAGTCGCTGGATCACGACGACGACCAGCAGGAACGCGCCGCTGACCACCGTCTGGTAGTTGGAATCGAGAGTGCCGACCTGGTTGATGACGTTCTGGATCAGCGTCTTCAGCAGCACGCCGACGAGCGTGCCGATGACGGTTCCCGCGCCGCCGGTGAGCAGCGTTCCGCCGATGACCACGACGGAAATCGCGTCCAGTTCCGTGCCGACGCCGAGCACGGTGACGCCCGATTGCAGGTACGCCGCGGTGAGCACGCCGGCGAATCCGGCGAGCGTGCCGCTGAGCGCGTAGAGGGCGATTTTGGTGCGGGCCACCGGAAGACCCATCAGCAACGCGGACTGTTCCGAGCCGCCGAGCGCGAATACCGACTGGCCGAACCGGGTCCGGCGCAGCAGCACTCCGCCGAGTCCGAAAAGGACCAAAGCGAGATACACCGGTACGCCGATGCCGAAGATCTTGCCTTGCCCCAGCCAGAGCAACGCCGAACCTGGCTCCACTTTGTACGTTGTCGCGCCCTCGTTGGTCAAGGCCAGCAAGAGCCCGCGAGCGAACAGCAGCGAGGCGAGCGTGACGATGAACGGCGCCATCTTCGTACGGGCGATGAGGAGCCCGTTGACGAATCCGATCAGCCCGCAAACGACCAATGGCAGCAGGATCGCGACGACCAGGCCGTACCGGGAACCGTACGCGGCCAGCACGCCGCCGAGCGCGTACACCGAGCCGACGGACAGATCGATCCCGCCGGAAATGATCACGAACGTCATGCCCAGCGCGATCACGGCCAGAAAAGAACTTTGCAAGGCGAGATCGCGCAGGTTGTCCGCGGATCCGAAGCGCGGGAAGGCGAACCACGCGGCGGCCACGCCGAGCACGAGCACTACGGCCGCGCCTTGGCGTTGCAGGACTGCCGCGAACGCCGCGCCGCGTTCCGACGGCGGGGCGGCGGTGGTCGCGATCATCGCGTGCTCCGTTCCCGGGCGACGTACACCGCGGCGACGATGATGGCGGCCTGCACCATTTGCGCGGCGGAATCGGGCAGGTTGTGCTTGATCAGCGTGGCGTGCACCAGTTGCATGAGCAGCGCGCCGAACACCGTGCCGAGCACGCGCACGCGGCCGCCGGTGAGCGGAGTGCCGCCGACTACCACCGCTGTGATCGCCGAAAGTTCCATCAGCAGGCCGAGATCGTTGGGATCGCTCGCGGCGAGCCGTGCGGTGGACAGCACGCCAGCGATGGCCGCCAGCGCGCCGGACATGGCGTACACGCCGATCAGGACGCGTTTCACCGGCAGTCCGGCGAGCGTCGCAGCGGGACGGTTGCCGCCGACCGCGACCAAGTGCCGGCCGAAGGTGGTGCGCCGCACCAGCAATCCGGCCAGCACCGAGAGAACAGCGGCTACCAGGACCATGATCGGCACGCCGAGCACGTCGCCGGTGCCGAGCGCGAGGAAGTCCGGGTTGTGCAGCTGAACCAGTTGTCCGTGCGCGATCACGAGCGCCAGCCCGCGACCGCCGACGAGCAAGGCCAGTGTCGCGATGATCGGCTGAATACCGAGTTGAGCCACCAGGAATCCGCTGAACAGCCCGGAAGCGACCCCGGCGATCAGCGCGACCACGATCACCATCACCGGCCCGGCACCGAGATACAGCGGGACGAGCGCCGCGGCGACCGACATCACTGAGCCCACCGACAGGTCGATGCCCTCGGTGCCGATCACCAGCGCCATGCCGAGCGCGACGATGCACACCGGCGCGGCCTGCACCAGCTGCGTGCGGAAGTTGGCTGCGGACAGGAAGTTCTGCGTGAACGCGATGTTGAACAGCAGCAGCACGACCACGGCCAGGTACACGCCGTAGTTCTGCAGCCAGCTCGTGACGCGAGCTCGGTCAGGTCTCGTCAGTGTCGCGGTCGACATCGTTGTCACCCCCTGCGGCTATCGCCGCCAGCACGTTGTCTTCGGTCACCGCGTCGCCGGCCAGTTCGGTGGCGACGCTGCCGTCGCGCAGGACGACCACCCGGTCCGCGCCGTCGAGAATCTCTTCCAGCTCGGACGAAATCAGCAGCACGCCGAGCCCGTCCTGCGCCAGTTCGTCGATGAGCGCCTGCACCTCGGCTTTGGCCCCGACGTCGATGCCGCGGGTTGGCTCGTCCAGCAGCAGCACTTTCGGCCCGGTGGCGAGCCAACGCGCCAGCAAGACCTTCTGCTGGTTGCCGCCGGACAGCTCGGACACCTTCTGCTCCGGACTGGACGCCTTGATCCGCAACCGTTCCATGAACGTCTTCACCACCCGGTCCTGTTTGGCCCGGCTGACAAAGCCGAAAGTGGACAGTCTCGGCAGTGCGGCGAGCACGATGTTCTCCCGCACGGACAGATTGGGAATGATCCCGTCCGCCTTGCGATCCTCGGCCAGCAGAGCGATCCCGGCCCGCATCGCGGCGGAGATCTTCCCGCGCTTCAACGGCTTTCCGGCCAGCAGGACAGTACCGCCGTCGAGCGGGAACGCTCCGACCACAGCCCGCGCGGTCTCGCTCCGGCCGGACCCGAGCAGCCCGGCCAGCCCGACGACCTCGCCCGGCCGCACGCTCACCGAAACGTCGTGCAGCTTGTTCCCGCCGGACAGATTCGAGGCCTGCAGCAACGGTTCCTTCTCCGCGTGATGCTCCTCGCCGAACGCGGTGACGCCCTCAGCGCGGATCTGCCGGATCTCCCGGCCGAGCATCATCGACACCAGTTCGATGCGCGGCAATGGCTTCAGCGGTCCACTGTGGACAAGGCGGCCGTCGCGCAACACCGTGACGCTGTCGCACACCCGGTACAGCTCGTCCATCCGGTGGCTCACATAGAGCACCGCGATGTCGTCGGCGTGCAGCCGGGCCAGCACCTCGAACAGGGTGTCCACTTCGCGCGGTTCGAGCGACGACGTCGGCTCGTCCATCACGACCACGCCAGCCTTCGCCGACACCGCGCGGGCCAGCGCGACCATCTGCTGCGCACCGACCGCGAGCGTGTGCAGCGGACGCCGTACGTCGGTGTCGATTCCGTACCCGCTGAGCAGTTCGCGCGCCTGCTCGTTCATCGCGGACCAGTCGATCAATCCGGTGCGGGTGCGCGGTTCCCGGCCGAGGAAGACGTTGCTCGCCACGCTCATCAGCGGGACGAGGTTCACCTCCTGGTAGATGGTGGAGATCCCGGCGCGCTGCGCGTCGATCGGCCTGCGGAACTCGACCGGTTCGCCGAGGTGGCGCACCTGGCCCTCGTCCGGCCGGTACACGCCGGTGAGGACCTTGATCAAAGTGGACTTGCCCGCGCCGTTTTCCCCGACCAGCGCATGGACTTCGCCGCGCCGCAGGCTGAAGGAGACGTCGTCGAGGGCCACGGTGCCGGGGAACCGTTTGGTCACCCCGGTCACCTCGAGCACCGGTGCGGTCATGGTCGCCACCTGGGTGTCGGCCGTGCTCGTCATCAGTACGCGTTCCCGACCTTCTGGGCCGCGTTCGATTCGTCGTAGGAGTCGTCGGTGATGACGATGCTCGGCGGGATCGGCTTGCCGTCCTCGAACTGCTGCAGCGTCTGGAAGGCCAGCTGCCCGAACCGCGGGTTGGACTCGACGACCGCGTTGTAGCTGCCGTCGACGATCAGCTGCACCGCGTTGCGGGTGCCGTCGACCGACACGACCTTCACGTCCTTGCCGGGGTTCTTGCCCGCGGTCTTGAGCGCGTTGACCGCGCCGATGCCCATCTCGTCGTTCTCCGCGTACACCGCGGTGAGGTCCGGATGGCTCTGGATCAGCTGCTCCATCACCGACTGGCCCTTGGACCGGTCGAACTCGCCGGTCTGCTCGGCGACCACGGTGAGGCCGGGCGTCTTCGCGAGTTCGTCCTTGAACCCCTTGGTGCGGTCGGTGGTCACGTTGTTGCCCGAGGAGCCGAGCAGGATCGCGACCTTGCCGTTTCCGCCGGTGGACTTGGCCAGCGCGGCGGCCGCGCGGTGGCCCTGTTCGATGAAGTTCGACCCGATGAAGGTGAGGTAATCGGTGCACGGCTTCGACGTCACCTGCCGGTCGATGGTGACGACCGGGACCTTCTTCGCCTTCGCCGCGTCGAGCGCGGGCTGCAGGCCGTCGGAGTTCAGCGGGGCCACGATGAGCAGCTGCGCACCCCGGTCCAGCAGCGATTTGATGTCCGAGATCTGCTTGTTGAGGTCACTCTGCGCGTTCGTGGTGAGCAGGTGGTCGGCCGGGATGCCGAGCTTGCCCGCCTCGGTGCGGATGGACTGCGTCTCGGCGATCCGGAACGGATTCGCCTCCTTCTCCGACTGGGAGAAGCCGACGATCGCGGTCTTCGGGTCGAGTTTCGGGTAGCCGGTCTTGCCGATGGTGCAGCCGTCGGCGCTCGGCGCGGCGGACGCGGCCGAGGCGGCCGGACCGGAGCCATTGCTTTGCGCGGCAGGGGTTTCCTCGCGGCTGGTGCACCCGGCGAGCACGAGTGCCGTGGCGGCGCCGGCGACCAGAGCGAAGCGGGCAGGGACGGACGGGGACACGGCGGACTCCTCGCAGCCGACGACTGGGGCAACCCGCTCGGCGGAGTGACGACCGTCACCCCGCTGAGCTCCGGCTATTTTTACATCGTTGGAACAACGTTGTAAACAGGCAAAACGTCGCTACACTACGTGGTCGTCGGGGCTGGTGCCGAGAGCCTCGCGGGCTCGTGATGGGCTCTGGGCGGACGAGATGAGGAGTCGGCGTGGCCGTGACCCTGAAGGACGTCGCGACGCTGGCGGGCGTTTCGGTGAAAACCGTGTCGAACGTGGTGAACGGCTACGCGTTCGTGAAGCCCGAGAACCGGCGGCGCGTCGAAGAGGCACTGGCCGCGACCGGGTACCGGCCGAACGTCGGCGCGCGCAACCTGCGGCGCGGGCGGACCGGGTTCCTGGCGTTGATGGTGCCGGAGCTGAGCATTCCGTACTTCGGCGAAATGGCCGGCCTGGTGATCACCGCCGCGCAGCGCCGCGGCTGGAGCGTGCTGATCGAGCAGACCCAAGGCACTCGCGACCGGGAGCGGGCCACGGTGGACTCGCTGGGCCCGCATCTGGTCGACGGCGCCCTGGTGCATCCCGAAGCGCTCGAAGCGGACGATTTCCCTGACGCGGAAGGGAAAATCCCGCTGGTGCTGCTGGGCGAACACGCGGTGGACGTCGCACTGGACCGGGTGGCGATCGACAACGTGCGGGCCGCGCACGTCGCGGTGTCGCATCTGGTGTCGCTCGGCCGTCGCCGGATCGCGGCGATCGGCGCGAACCCCAAGCGCGGGACGTCGTCGCTGCGGCTCGCCGGTTATCGGGCCGCGTTGGCGGACGCTGGTCTGCCGTCAGCGGATTCTTTGGTGGAGCCGGTGGCGAAGTACCACCGCGCCGAGGGTGCGGCGGCGATGAAACGCTTGCTGGCACAGGAAGAACCGCCGGACGCGGTGTTCTGCTTCAACGACCTGCTGGCTGTCGGCGCGTTGCGTTCGGCGGCGGAACACGGGCTCCGGGTGCCCGGCGACGTCGCGATCGTCGGTTTCGACAACACCGAGGAGAGCGCGTTCAGCCTGCCCGCGCTCACCACGATCTCGCCGGACAAAGCGGCTATCGCCGAGGCCGCGATCGACCTCATCCACCGCCGCCTCGCCGGTACCGAGAGCGCTGCGCCGCGTTCGGTGCAGCCGCCGTTTTCCTTGGAGGTAAGGGAAAGCACGGTCGTTTCTTAGCCGGCTCAGCCTTCGGCTTTCACGAGTTCGCGGTACGCCCGCCGTTCGGTGAGCAGCGGGACGAAGTCGCGGACACGGGCGTCGTCGAAGGTGCGATAGCTGTCGCCGACCACGTCGGCGATGTGCCCGGCCGGATGGACGGCGGAGAACTTCGCGGTCAGCCGCTGAACGACCAGCCGGATTTCGAGGCGTTCACGGGGAGAACTGCGGGCGGGCATGATCCGGGCTCCTTCGGTGCGGGCAGTGGCCTCACCCTCAATCGTAGACACTGTCTACCTCGGGGAACGTGGGCTTGTGCCCCGGCGGCAGAGACTTTCGTCGTCAGCCGCCAAGGGCGAAAGGCTTCTCGATCGGCCCTCCGGCGCCCTGGTTCCGGCGCGAACGGATCCGGGATTCTGAGCGCGTGACGAAGGCACCACCCGGCAACGGACCCTCCACGGTCACCGAAGAAATCCAGCACCTGTTCGCCGTGCTCGCCGACGCCGAGTCCTACTGGGCGGAACGAGTCAGCGAAGTCGCCCCCGCCCATGCCGACGGCGCACGCAACCTCGCCCACTACTGGGCCGTGCGCCAGTTGGACCTGCGTGACCTCCAAGCTCGCCTGGCCGAGCAGGGCCTGTCCTCCCTGGGGCGCAGCGAACCGCACGTACGCGCCAGCCTGGAAGCCATCGCTTCGGCCGCCGCTGCCCTGGCCGGCACCGATACTCGCGAACGTCTGTCTCGCCAAGATTTCGCCACCGGCCCGCGCAGTCTCAACAGCAACTGCACGGCCTTGCTCGGTCCCGAACCCGCGCGGCGACGCACGCGCATCATGGTCACCTTGCCCACCGAAGCCGCACACGACCCCACGCTGACCCGCGCACTCGTCCGCGCGGGCATGGACCTCGCCCGGATCAACTGCGCCCACGACGGACCTTCGGAATGGGCGGCCATGGCAGCCCACGTCCGCGCCGCTGCCGAGGACGCCGGGCGGCGCTGCCTGATCGCCATGGATCTCGGCGGCCCGAAACTGCGCACCGGTCCGCTGGCCGACGGTCCGCGTGTCGTCAAACTCCGGCCGCGCCGCGACGAACTGGGCCGTCCGACCGCGCGGGCCTGGTGCTGGCTCACCAGCACCGCGACCCCGCCGCCGCGGCCGGATGCCAAGCTGATTCCAGTCCACGCCACGGGACTCGGCGCGCTGCGCCCCGGCCAGAACCTGAGCTTCCGAGACACCCGGGGCTCCCGCCGTCGCCTCGTGGTGGCGTCCGCGAGCCCGGCCGGTGTGCTGGCCTCTGCTCGCCGCACCGCCTATCTCGCCACCGGAACCGTGCTGCGCGCGCAGGACGGCACCGAGGCCGAAGTCGGTGCACTGCCTCCGGTCGAGCAGTTCCTCACCTTGTACGAGGGCGACCTGCTCACCCTGACTCGCGACTGCACCCCGGTGGAAATCCAGCGGCCGCCCCGAATCGGTTGCACCCTTCCCGCTGTCTTCGCCGCGGCAGTGCCAGGCGACCCAGTCCTGTTCGACGACGGCCGGATCGGCGGCACTGTCGTCAAGACCGGTGAAGACGCCCTCACCGTCCGGATCACCAGCGCGCGCGACGGCGGTTCCCGGTTGCGCGCGGGCAAGGGCATCAACTTGCCGGAGACCGCGTTGCCGGTGCCCGCGCTGACCGAGGCCGATCGAGCCTGTCTGCCGTTCGTGCGCACGCATGCCGACCTGGTGCAGTTGTCGTTCGTCCGGACCGCGGGCGATGTCGAGGACCTGCTCGCCGAACTCGGCGGGCAGGACGAACTGGGGGTGGTCCTCAAAATCGAGACCAGGCAGGCCTTCGAGAACCTGCCCGAGCTTTTGCTGACCGCGATGCGCCGCCCGCGCACCGGCGTGATGATCGCCCGCGGCGACCTCGCGGTCGAATGCGGTTACGAACGGCTCGCCGAGTTGCAGGAGGAAATCCTCTGGCTGTGCGAAGCCGCGCACCTGCCGGTCATCTGGGCCACCCAGGTCCTCGATCAGCTGGCCCGCACCGGCCGCCCTTCCCGCGCCGAAATCACCGACGCGGCCATGGGCGTCCGCGCCGAATGCGTGATGCTCAACAAAGGACCGCACATCGTGGCCGCGGTGCTCACCCTCGACGACATCCTCCGGCGGATGGCCGACCACCACTACAAGAAGACCGCGCTGCTCCGGCCTTTGCGGTCGTGGCGGCCGTCTGATTGATCAGAGCAGCCGCACCGCCAGCACGAGGATCACCACGCTGGACAGCAGAGCGGTGCCGAGCCGTCCGCGCGGACCGGTGAGGCCGCGTCCGAGCAACGCTCCGCCGACGGCAAGCAGCAGTTGCCAACTGGCCGAAGCGGCGAACGCGGCGGCCGTGAAGACGGTGCCGTTGGCCGGTCGGTCGCCGAGGACGAGCGCGGTGAAGTAGATGATGGTGGACGGGTTGAGCAGGGTCAGGCCGAGCAGGGTCGCGTATGCCCGCAGCGGGTGCGGTTGCGTTGCCGGCAAAGGCGTTTCCGGGGCTCGATAACGCCGGATCGCCCGGATCGCGGTCCACGCGGCGAGCAGGAACAGCGCGGCGGCCGAGGTCAGCCGGAGCGGCGTGGTGATCGGGGCGAGCAACGGGGCCAGCGCGGCGCCGCCGGTGGTGGCGAGAACGGCGTAGACACCGTCCGCGGTGGCCACCCCCATCGCCGCGGCCGCCCCGACCCGCCACGACGTGCGGGCGGTGAGTTCGACCAGGTAGACGCCGATCGCACCGACCGGCATGGCGATCCCGTACCCGGCGACGAGCCCCGCGACCAGCGCGGCGCTCATCGCACGGCCTGGGCGGTCCCTTTCTGCGCCGTCTGCTGCTTGCCGCGCGCGGCGAGACAGTCGGACGGGCGGTGGCGGGCGGGTTCGGTGGTCATGGCCGGAATACTCGGCTGTCCGGCCAGGACTGGGCAACTGGATTTCCGCCGTGCCAGGATGGGCGGACGCCGGTTGAACTGCCTGTCTCGTTTGTGGTCCGGTACCGGGCGGCGGACCGGGAAACGGCGGGATCCGCGCTGGTGGACACTCCGCGCCACCTCGACGCCCTCGCCGAGGACATCGCGCGGCACGGAATCCGGACGCCGTTGCGGCTCGGGTTCTGCGAGGAGTTCGGCACGATCGAGGGCAATCACCGGATCGCCGTCGCACTGCGGCTCGGCCTGACCACGGTGCCGGTCACCGTGGTCAGGGAGCCGAACACTCCGCGTCCCGCGCACGCGCGACCGGGGCGGGCAGCCGATTTCGCGGTGCTCGCGGCCGCAGCGGGGAAGTAGCCGCTACTTGCCGCGCGCCGCCACCTTGTCGATCACCGCGGCCACCGCCTCCGGCTGGGACAGCAGCGGATAGTGGCTGGCCGTCAGTTCGACGCAGTCCGCCCCAGCCCGCTCCGCGAGCCAGCGCTGCAGGTCCGGGTGGAGAATTCGGTCCTCTGTGGACACTGCGTAAGCAGTCGGCAGGTCGCGCCAGGCTCCAGGACCCGCGGGTACGGCGAAGCATTCGGCGCGAGCGCGGCGTTGCACCGAGGCCAGCGCGGCGGCCCGTTCGGGAGCCACATCGGCGGCGAAGGCGTAGTGGAAGCGGTCCGGGTCGATCGACGACCAGCCGTCCTCGCGGAACACCATCGCGTCGTTGCCGGGCGAGGCGGGGAACTTGCCGTTCAGCGAAGGCACGTTCTCGCCTTCGTCCGGGACATACGCCGCGAAGTAAGCCAGCGCGCTGACCTGCGGATTGTCCTTCGCCGCACCGGAAATCACCGCGCCGCCATAGGAATGGCCAGCCAGCACGACCGGGCCGTCGAAAGCCGCGATCTCCCGGCGAACCTCGGCGATGTCGTCCGCGAGCGAGGTCATCGGCAGGTTCGCCGCACGGACCCGATGTCCTTGCCGATGCAGCGCTGGGATCACCCCCAGCCACACCGACCCGTCGCCCCAAGCGCCGTGAACCAGAACGATCTCCGCCATGAATGCCTCCCCTTCGTCTGAAGGCAAGCCAACCACCGGCGGTGCCCGGGGATTCCCCGTCCCCGCGAAAAGAGGAGGATTCCGACCGCGACCAGGGCCCGAACGGCGCTATCTGACAACGAAGCCTTGACCGGCGAAGCGGCGGCCGGGACGCACCCGGCCGCCGCCCGCTCAGCTGTGCGTCAGCCGACCGGCGAGTGGTCGTAAATCCGCTGCTGCGGTCCGGAGACCGCGCTGAGCCCGTTGGCCCACAGCCGCTGCACCCGGGACGCTTCCTGCGAGTTCGGGTTGGCGTTGTGGCAGGACGGGCCGGGGCCGCCGCCCGACATCAGTTCGGAGCACGGGCCCGAGTAGTGGTCCGGCAAGCCGAGCGCGTGGCCGGTCTCGTGCGCGGTGATCCGCGTGTTGTCGTACTGGCGGGCCTGGGTGTAGTCGATGAAGATGGTGCCGTGGCCGTGCCCGTCGGTCTGCGCGTACGAGCCGCGCGGGTCGTTGCCCTCGACGTACCGCAGCGTGGCTCCGGACGAACGCTCGACCAGCTTCACGTTGGTCACCGCGCGGTTCCAGTTCGCCGCGCCCGCGTTGATCGCGGCCCGGAACGACGGTGCGCCGGACGTCGAGTAATAGACCGTGGCGGACGCGACGGCGGACGGAGCCGGAGCGGCGACCGCTACGGCGCCCGAGAGCGGGGCGGCGGCCAGCGCGAGCGCGACCGCGCCGGACAGCACGAACTTCCTGGACATAAGAAAGCTCCTGGGGGGATGGGGGGAGTTTGCCGGGTTTGCGCGCGCTCAACCCAAAGTAGGCAGAAGCTCCCGTTATGTGACCCCCCATTCGTACGGTCCGGCAAATGGTGATTTCCCAGCACTAACGACGGGTTGACAACCCGGTCACCACGGCTGCATTTCGTCGTCGTCCTCGCCCGCGGCGCGCCTGCGGTGCGGACCGGACGTCGGCCGCGGCGGTTCGGGAGCCGGCGCAGGGGGCGGCGGGGTGGTGCCGGGAGGCGGCATCGGCGGACGGCTGTGCGTCGCGCCGCCCGGCGGGGGCATCGGGCGTCCGTAGGCCGCGCTTCCCGGCGGCGTGGTGCTGCCCGGCGGAGGTCCCGCGTAGCGGGCGGGGGGTTCGGACCGCGGCGGCTCCGGGGCGGGTTCCGGCTCTTCCTCGGGCTCCGGCAGATACGACTTGACCACGTTCATCATCTCGCTGTCGCCCGCGATCGGCTCGAACGCGTCGATGACGTCGCGCGACACCTGGCGCTGCGCCTTCCCGTAGGCGTCCATGATCGACGCGGTCAGCCGGGCGCCGCCGTGCCGCAGGGCGCGGTCGTCGATCTCGAGGTTCTTGAGCGCGCCGTTCGGGGCGACCGAAACCGACACCAACCCGTCGCCCGATTTGGCGCGGCCCTCCGCGGTGCTCAATGTCTCTTGCAGGGCAGCGCTTTTCGCCTGCATTTCGTCAATCCGCCGCTGGAAGTCGTCCAGCCACCCCTGATCGTCCACCGGCGAACGCTATCGACCGCCCTCGCCCAGCTGGTGAACCTCGGATGGCTGACGGGCTACGAAACGATCGACATCCGCGGCGGGCCGGAGCGGTGCGGGGCAACGCGAGCGGTAACAATGGGCAAGTGTCCGAAGAAGTCCAGGCCCGCACGCGCAACCGCTGGGGCGAGGGCGAGCGGCTGCGCGGGGAAATCCTCGCCGCGGCCAGCAGGCTCCTGTCGGAACTCGACGGCGAGGACGCGCTCACCATCCGCGGGGTCGCGCGTGCCGTCGGCATCGCCCCGGCCAGCATCTACCAGCACTTCAGCGACCGGGCCGCGCTCGTCACCGGGCTCGCCGAGCACGAGTTCGGCCGGTTGCGGCTCGCGATGGAAGCCGCCGAATCCCGGGTTCCCGCCGACGACGCGGTGGGCAGGCTGCGTGCGCTGCTGCACGCGTACTGCCGGTTCGCGATGGACAACCCCGGCCATTACCGGCTGATGACCGCGAACGGGTCGAGCCGCACGTCGCCGGACGTCCGGCCGGAGGGTCCGACGATCGATTTCGTCGACCGGATCTCCGCCGCGTTCGCCCGCTGCGCCGAGTCCGGGGCGGAGCTCCGGGTGCCCGCCGAACGGGCCGGGGTGATCGCGTTCGTCGGCGCGCACGGCCGCGTCGCGCTGTTCCATTCGTCTGGAAGGCAGCCGGGCGAGGACGCCGTGGTGAACTTCGCCGACGAGCTGCTGTCGCTCATTTTCGCTTGAGCCACGGGCGTTTTCTCCCGTTTGCCATCCTCGTCCACGGCCATCCCGGTGATCTTTGGACCCGGGTCTGGGCAATCGTTCACCAAATCGCCTAACATGTGTTCGGTAAGTATCCGAACACTCGTTTGGTGACTTCTCCAGGAGGCTGTGATGGCCGACGCCCGGCCCGTAGAGCAGTTCCCGATGTCGCGCGGGCGCTGCCCGTTCGACCCGCCGCCCGACCTCGACCGCAAGCTGCGCGACGACCCGGTGTCGCGCGTACGGATCTGGGACGGCAGCGAACCGTGGCTGATCACCCGCTACGAAGACGTCCGCGCGATGCTCACCGACCCGCGGGTGAGCGCCGATCCCACCCGCGCCGGCTATCCGTCGCAGACGCCCGGGGTCAAGGCGCGGCGCAGCCGGTTCCGGTCGTTCATCGGCATGGACGACCCGGAGCACGCCGCCCAGCGCCGGCTGCTCACCGGCGATTTCATGGTGAAGAAGGTCCAGCGGATGCGGCCGCGGATCCAGCAGATCGTCGACGAACTGCTCGACGAGATGCTGGCCGGCCCGAAACCCGCCGACCTCGTGCAGGCGTTCGCGCTGCCGGTGCCTTCGCTGGTGATCTGCGAGCTGCTCGGCGTGCCGTACGGCGATCGCGAGTTCTTCCACCGCTGCAGCAAGATCCTGGTCTCGCGGGAAGCGACCGCCGAACAGGCGCTCGCCGCGACCGAGGAACTGCTCGACTACCTCGCGCGGCTGGTGGAGAAGAAAATCGACGACCCGGCCGACGATGTGTTCAGCCGCCTCGCGACCGGTCAGGTCGCCACCGGCGCGATGACCGTCGAGGAAGCGGCTTCGATGGGCCAGCTGCTGCTTGTCGCCGGGCACGAGACCACGGCGAACATGATCGCGCTCGGCACTGTCGCGCTGCTGGAGAACCCGGACCAGCTCGCCGCGGTCCGCGACGGCGACGACGCCTTGCTGGCCAACGCGGTCGAAGAGCTGCTGCGCTACCTGACGATCGTCCACTCCGGACGCCGCCGCGTCGCGCTCGAAGACCTGGAGATCGGCGGGCAGACCGTGCGCGAGGGCGAGGGGCTGATCGCAGCCACGGACGTCGCCAACCGCGATGAGACGCAGTTCCCCGAGCCGGACAAGCTCGACGTCACCCGCAAGGCACGCCACCACGTCGCGTTCGGCTACGGCGTGCACCAATGCCTCGGCCAGCCGCTCGCGCGGGTCGAACTGCAGGTGGTCTACCGGACGCTCTACCGGCGGATTCCGACGCTGCGGCTGGCCGCACCGCTGGACGAGCTGAAGTTCAAGCACGACATGGTCGTCTACGGGGTGCACGAACTTCCCGTGACCTGGTGAAAGGAGTCGCGAAATGAAGGTGGTCGTCGACCAGTCCCGCTGCGTCGGGGCCGGACAGTGCGTACTCGTCGCGCCCGAGGTGTTCGACCAGCGCGACGAGGACGGGATCGTGGTGCTGCTGCGGGAAAACCCGCCGGAGGAACTGCACGCGCGGGCGAAGGAGGCGGCGCAGCTCTGCCCGGCGCTCGCGATCGAGGTGGACGGCTGAGCCAGCGGCCCCGGCGGTCCTTTATCCTGTAAGGGGAAAGGGGTCGCCGGTGGTCGTGTTCGCGGGGCAGGGCGACGCCCGCCGTTCGCTGGAGCTGCTGTGGCGCACGGGCAGCGAACCGCGCAGCGCGCCGGGGCCGAAACCCGCGCTCAGCGTGGATCTCATCGTGGCCGCCGCGATCGAGCTCGCGGACGCCGAGGGCATGTCCGCACTGTCGATGCGCGCGGTCGGCGAGCGGCTCGGGCGCACGGCGATGGCGCTGTACACGTACGTGCCGAGCAAGACCGAGCTGATCGACTTGATGTGCGACCAGGCGTTCGGAGATCTGCGCGACGACCACGACCTGTCCGGCGGCTGGCGTCCCGCGTTGCTCGAACTGGCCGGCGACCTGTGGGAATTCCATCTGCGCCACCCGTGGCTGCTGCAGGTGTCCTACGCGCGTCCGGTGCTGGGGCCGGGGGAGTTCCGGATGCAGGAAACGGTGCTGCGGGTGCTCTTCGCGACCGGTCTGCCCGCCGGTCAGGTGCGGCGGCTGGTGGGCGCGCTGCTCAACGTCGTGCGCGGCGCGGTGCAGATCGCCGCCGAATCGCGGTTGGCGCTCAAGGAAACCGGACTGTCCGATGAGGACTGGTGGCGCGCGCGGACGTCCGCGCTCGGCGAGCTGGCTCCGGATCTGGCGGAGCGGTACCCGAATGTCGCACGGCTGGGCGAAGAGAGCGCGCCACCGCCTGCCGGAGTGTCCTATTTGGAGCATGAGGCGCGGCTGAGCTTCGATGCCGGGGTGGCGGTGCTGGCGGACGGCATCGAGGCGGCGGTCTGCAGGGGGTCGTGAGTGTTTATGCCGGTTAGAACCGGCATTGCCGCTCACGAGGACTTGCGCGCCTCGATCAGGTATCGAGTAGTCGTCGCCACGAACGGCCCCTCCCGCAGTTCCTCGTGCAGTTCGCGCAACCGCGGCAGATACTCCTTCACAGTGAACCCTGGCACCATCCAGATCACCTTGCGCAGGAAGTAGATCACCGCTCCGATGTCGTGGAACTCGGTGCGCAGTTCCTCGAAGCGCAGGTCCACCACTTCAAGCCCAGCCTGCTCCGCTTCGGCCTTCGCCCGGTCCGGATGCCGGCTGTCGCGCACTTCCGGCGTCTGCGGCCCGAGGAAGTACTCGACCAGCTCGAACACACTCCACGGCCCGACCTGCTGCGACAGATAGCTGCCGCCGGGCTTGAGGACGCGGACGATCTCGTCCCACCACACCGTGACCGGATGCCTGCTGACGACCATCTCGAACGTGTTGTCCTGAAACGGAAGCGGCGGCTCGTCCGTGTCCGCGACGACGGTCGCGCCCCGCGGTTCCAGCAACGCGGCGGCCTTCTCGAGGTTCGGCGGCCACGATTCGGTGGCGACCGTCAACGGCGGCAGTACCGGCACGCCCGCCAGCACTTCGCCGCCGCCGGTTTGGATGTCCACAACGGACTGGACGTCCCGCAGCCGTTCGCCGAGCAGCCGCTGATATCCCCAGGACGGCCGCTGCTCGCTGGCCCGGCCGTCCAGCCAGGAGAAATCCCAGCCGTCCACCGACACCGACGCTGCCTCGTCCACCAGTTCGTCGAAGGTGCGCATCCGGTGATCGTCACAAATTCGGCGCGGGCGGGCCACTCGATTTCCGCTGCGGCGCCGGCGGCACGGGTTTGGCGGCGACCACCGCGGCCAACGGGACGACGACCAGACCGCGTTTGGTCTCGACGGTGCACGTGTCGGCGTCGCGGGCACGCAAGGGACCGAGGGCGTCGGTGAACCCGCCCTCGATCCGGTATCGCACGACCACCCGCGTGCCCAGTGGGAGTTCCGTCAGCGGAGTCACTTCGCGAGGTGCGCGTTCAGCTCGTCGTCGCTCGGTTCCACGAGGTGGCTGCCGTCCGCGAAGACGATGGTCGGGATCCGGCGAGCGCCGTCCTGCAGCTCGCGTACGCGAGCTTCGGCGGCCGGGTCGGCCTCGACGTCCACGTAGTCGTACTCGACGCCCTTCGCGTCGAGCAGCGCGCGGCTGCGTTTGACGTCCGGGCACCAGCTCGCGCCGTAGACGATCGGGTTGCTCATGACACTACCTCCGAGGGGACGACAGCGGGTTTGCCTTCGGCGGCACCGGGTTCCGGATGGCCGAGGAAGGTGAGCCAGTCGCGGAACACGCGGTGCACGGATTCCGCGCCGACGGGCTCGCCGGGTGCCGGGAACTCTCGCGGATGCAGCAGGAAGCCGCGCTGCTGCGGTCCGCCGAGCCCGCCGTGCGAGCCGACGTGCCGTTCGAACGGCGAGGACTGGTCGGAATCCGCGTCGTACCGGCTGTTGATCATGATGTCCGCGCAATGCGGGAAACTGTCGACGCGCTGGACGAGCTCGGCGGCGTACGGACCGTAGCCGGCCAGCGGGTCTTCGCCGATCACGACCCCGGTGGCCAGCCGCTTCAATCCGTCGCGGCCCAGCACTACCGGGCCGAACTCGCGGCTGCGGACCAGCAGGAACCCGACGCCGTCGTGGTCGACCAGCGTCGGCAGCAGGTCCGGGTACTCGCGTTCGATCGTCTCCAGCTCGACCCGGCCCTCGTGTTCGGTGAACGACACCATCGCCAGATGCCCGGACACGACGGCGACCACCCCGGGAGCCACCCGCGTGACCTGCCCCGGAGAGCCAGTCGCGGTGCGCGGCCGGTTCTCGGCTCCTTCCGCGCCTTCGACCCTGGCCCGCAACCGTCGCGCGATCAGGCCGCCGGTCGCGGTCGCCTCGGCGAGTGCCGCGTTGACCTGCCAGCTTTCCGCCTGCCGACGCTTTCCTTGCTCGGCAACGGGTTCGCCGCCGCAGAGCCGGCCGACGAGCGCCTCGACGGTCTCGCCGAACCGGTCGACGAACGCCTGACCCTGGGTTTGCCCGTGGTCGGACAGCCCGACGATGTGGTACTTCCGCGGCGAGAGCCGACCGGCCCGCAGCAGCCGGGCGAACTGCTGGTCGATCGACCGCAGCACCTCCAGCGTGTCGAACCGTTCGATGCCGGAGTGGTGCGCGACCTCGTCGTAGCCGAGGAAATCGGCGTACACCACCGGTCGTCCGGCGAGCATGTCGCCGATGATCGCGGACACCACGACGTCGCGCGCGATCACCGTCGTGCCCGGCCGGGCGAGCGGGTAGACGCCGCCGCGCGGGATCCGCGGCAGCACACCGGCGCGCCGCTGTTTGGCCGCCGCGGACAGTTCGCGGACGACGTCGGCGAGCGCGACACCGAACGTGCGCAACACGTTGACCGGGTTGGCGAAGTAGGCGCGATACCCAGCGCCGACCCGGCCCCGGCGCTTGCGCGGCGTGAGCACCGGCACCGAACTCATGGTCAGGCTGACGTGCGCGGCGTCGCCGGAGAACAGGTTGCCGTGGCTCGCGCCGCCGATCGACAGCAGGCCGCGGCCGTCGCTGTGCCGCCGTTCGATCTCGGCCGCGTCGGACGGATGCGCGCACGCCATGACGTGGTCGCGATCCTTTTCGTACCAGCGGAAACCGAGGATGTCGTGGTTCGAGCCGTGCAGGATCCCGCAGACGCTCGCCCCGGTCTGCGAACTCCAGTCGGTGTGCCAGCGGGTGAGCGAATGCGTGCCCTCGGACAGCCACTTGGCGAAGGTCGGCATGTCCCCGTCCCGCACGGCGCGGCGGACGGTGTCGTAACCGAGCCCGTCGATCTGCAGGAAGACCACACCGGGCGGTTGATCGGCGAAATCGGTGCGGTGCTTCGCTTTCCGGCGACGGCGAGCGGCGCGCCGGAAGAAGATCTCGTCCTCGTCGACGGCCAGCACGCTGGAGATCACCGCGCCTACCGCGGACATCGCGACGGTGATGACGACCGCCGTCGAAAAGCCGTGCAGCTCAACGCCGGGTACGGCCTGGAGAATCGCCAACGCCGCGGCGCTGAGCAGGATGTACGTGCCGACGCCGAGGGTGAAGTACGCGATCGGCCACGCCACCCGCACCACGAGCGGCCACACCACCGAGACGAGCAGGCCGAGGATCAGCGCGCACACCGTCGGCTGCCACCACGACTGCATCGTGAAGCCGTCGAGCCACGCGTCGAGCAGCCGCAACGCGCCGGTGACCGCCACCCAGACCAGCAGGACCCGCGCGACGACCCGGCCGCCGCGCAACAACCGGCCCTTCGCCGGAGCAGGTGTGCTCATCGGTGTCCTCCCGCCTGGTGGGCCGCCCGTTTCTTGGAGATCAACGTCGTCACCACGGTCACCAGCAGCACCAGGACAGTGGCGAGCAGCGTCGCGATCAACGGCGAGTCGAAGATCCCGCCGCTGAGGATGCCCAGCAACGAGTACGCCACCGCCCACAGCACACACGCCAGCAGGCCGGACGGCAGGAACTTGCGCCAGGGATAGCCGAGCGTGCCCGCGGCGAGCAGCACCGGGATGCGCCCGGCGGGCACCAGACGGCCGATCACCACGAGCTGCCAGCCGCGTCTCGCGAACTGCTCGCGGCCTTTCGCGAGGCGTTCGGCCTGCTGGCGGCGTTCCACGAAACGCAGGAGAGGTTCACTGCCGAAGCGCGGGACGGCGAAGGTGATCACGTCGCCCAGGTACGCGCCCGCTACCGCCAGCAGGATCACCAGCGGGAGCGAGAGGTGGTCGGTGGTCATCGCGACCGCGGCGGCTGCCCCGACGACCGCGCCGGTCGGGACGATCGGGATGACGGAGCCGAGCAGTACTCCGCCGAACAGCGCCGGGTAGCCGATCGCTGACGGGTCAGTCCAATTCACCCGCGCTCCTCGCGAGTGGGGAGCAGGACGTCGGAACCAGGGCGGGTGTGCAGCACCTCGGTGTCCAGGCCTTTGCAACGGACGTGGTGCGCGAAGGTGCGCGGGGGTTCCACGAGGAGCTGGCGCATCTTGGCGGTGCGATGGATGCCGGGAACGGCGAGGGTGCCCCAGTGGACCGGGACCGCCGTGCGGGCCTGGAGCAGGGCGGCGGCCTCGGCGGCTCGCTCCGGGGTGAGGTGGCCTGGGCCGAGGTTCGGGCCCCAGCCCCAGACGGGGAGGAGGGCTACGTCTACCGGGCCCAGGTCGGCCATGCCGGGGAAGAGGTCGGTGTCGCCTGCCGAGTAGAGCCGGTGGTTGTTTCCCTCCAGGAGGTGGCCTAGGGCGGGGCTCTGGGGACCGTGGGTGAGGCGCGGGCCCCAGCGATGGCCGGAATGGACTGCTTCGGTGGCGGTGATGCGGAGGTCGCCGGAGGTGATGGTTTGGCCTGGGGAGAGTTCCTCCACCTCGGTGAAGCCTCGTTTGGTCAGCCAGGAGCCCGCGCCTCGCGGGACGACGATCCTCGTGGCTTTGCCGAGGAGGTTCAGGGAGGGGAGGTGGAGGTGGTCGCCGTGGAGGTGGGAGATGAGGACGATGTCCACGGCGGTCCAGGCGGAGATGTCCGGCTTCGGTGCTACTCGGGTCAGGGGGCCGACCCAGCGGGTGAGGACTGGGTCGGTGATGGCGACCTGGCCGGCTAGTTCCACGCGGGTGGTCGCGTGGCCCAGGAAGTGAAGGTTCGGGCTGGTCACGGGTTCGAGTATTGCTGGATGTGCGGTGGGATGCTCGGTGGAGTGGTGGGGGGCACCCTTTGGGGCTGCTCGTCGCCTGGCGGCGACATCGGGCCCTTGGTGGCGTGGGGCACCCCGAAGGTTGATTGTGCTGACGGTTCGGGGGTGCTTGTCAAGGCGGGAAAGATGCCTTGACAAGCACCCCCGAACCGCAGGGCGGCTTTGTATCGGGGTTGGGGGAGGGCTGGGTGTCTCGATGGGTGGGTGCAGTGGCTGCGGTTTGTTGCGCGGCTTGGGTGTGTGGGTGCGTGAGGGGGGCGGGGTGCGGTTAGCGCCCCAATGTGGCATTGGGTGCGTGGGACGCACCCAATGTGGCGTTCGGTGCGTGTGGCGCACCCAATGCCACATTGGGGCGCATCCGGGCGGGTGTTGGGCGGCGGTCTGTGAAGGGGTCCTTGAGGGAATCCAAGTCCGGGAAGGGGCCCCTCACGACCGGTGGCTGGTCGTGAGGGGCACCCCAGGGAGTCAGCGTTCCTCAGGGGCCCCTCACGGCATTCGTCAGTGCGGGGTGGAGTTGGCTGGGGCCGGGATGTGCAGGGATTTGGTGCCGAGGCCGGTTGCGGTCAGGCGGAGGCGGGGTTTCGCGTCGATCGGGACGTATGGGGTGCCGGTGCAGCCTGGGTGTTCCATGGCTTTGGCGGCCGGGGGTTTTGTCGGCTCGCTCGGTTCGGCGGTGACCGGTACGTCGCGGACTCGGTCTAGTTCCTCGTCCGTGTACCGGGCGCTTTCGTGGTGCCAGTTCGCGATGCCGGTCATCAGGTTCTTCAGCAGGTCCGCGTAGCCGGTGAGCGTGTCGCGTGCTTCCGCGTCCAGGCCGTAGTCGGCGAAGAGGCCGGGCAGGCCTACGTCTGCTGCGTGGCGGAACTCGGCGAGTCGTGCTTCTGCCAGGTCGGCGACGATGCGGATGGCTCGGTCTTGCCCGACGTCCAGGAAGGACCGCACCACCAGCACTGCGTTGTGCAGGCCGCCTTCGTACTCGATTTCCTTGCGGTAGGAGAACAAATCGTTGATCAGCCAAGCGTAGTCGGCGGCGGAGTCTTCCAGTGCTTCGATGACTCGGTTCCGGTGGATTTCCTTAGGCACGGTGCGGCTGTTGGTCAGCCTGCTGATGCTGGTCACCAGGTCGGAGCCGAAGGTGCGGCGGCGCATTTCGACGTAATCGATGGGGTCGGGTATGCGGTTTTGGACCTGGCCGGCCACTTCCCACACCCAGGCGTCGATCATCGACTCGACCGTCGCGCGGAAGGCTTCGCGTTCGGCGGGGCTCAGCGGGCCGGTGGTGCGTTGCCACAGGTCCGCCAAGCCGGTTTCCAGCGCGGTTTGCGGTGGGGGCGGAGGTTCTCCGTCGGTGGGCATGAAGAGTTTGAGGCGTTCGGTGGTCAGCCTGGCGGCGGGCAGGTCGTGGGCGAGGACCTCCGCGTAGTAGTCGTCGGCGTAGGTGCCCCAGGTGAGCCAGTCGTTGGTAAGGGACACCTGCTCCGCAGGCGCGTCGGGGCAGAGGCCCGCGGTGGCCAGCGGCACGTCGGACGCGCGCAGGCGGACGATGTCCCAGATTCCCTCGGACAGGATGCCCATCCGGCGAGGCCAATCGGCGATTTTCTTGCGTTCCGCGGCTAGCTGCGGGCTGAGTCGCAAGGCGAAAGGCAAGGGCAGAGAGGGCAGAGTGACTGGGCCAAGCTGTTCGTGCGGTTGGTGCGTGAAAGCCCGTGTGCGTTGCGGGGCGGTAGTGGCGATGGAGCGGAAGATCCGGGCGGCGGAGGTGCCGAGGCCGGACGGGCCGCCGAGCAATTCCGGGCCGCCGCGGGCGTCCAGGGCGCCTTTGTTCATGTAGCGGCTGGAGCGCAGGTGCCATTCGTGTCCGCCGGATTGCCAGTCTTGCAGGCCTTTGACGTAGGCGAAGGTTTCGGCTCGTCCGGGTAGTTGCACGCCGTGTTCGTCGAATAGGGCGGGAACTTCGGTCAGGGCAGTGTGTTCGAATTGATGCAGGCGCGACGTCAGCAAGTCGTTTACCGCGTCCGCGGCCTCTTGGGTGGTGCAGCCCAGGAACTTTTCGAAGACCAGAACACTATTGGACAGTTCGCCTTCGTCCTCGACTTCGCGCTGGTAGGAGAAGAGGTCGTTGCGGAGGTGCACGGCGTCGGCGAAGCAGTCGCGGAGGACTTCCATGGGGCGTTTCGCCGCGATTTCGTCGGGCACCTCGGCGTTCAGGGAGTGTTCGATCAGGTTCGCGGACCAGGGTGCGCCGCCGACCTTGCGGCGCATGGCGACGTATTCGATGGGGTTCGCGACGCGGTTTTCGTTGATGTTGGCCAGTTCCCAGAGAGATTCGTCGAGGAGGTTGCGGGTGCTTTCGCGGAAGCGTCGCCGCCAGGCCGCTGACCGGTGCGGGACGGTGCGGTTCCACAGGTCGGTCAGGCCGCGTTCGACGGGGTTTTCCGGGGTTTCGGTGATTTCGCCTTCGGCGGGCATGAAACGCGCGATCCGGTCGAGGTAATCGCGTGCGTGTTCGATGTCGCCGGTGCGTTTGAACAGTTCCAGGAAGTGGTCGTCGAAGTAGAATACCCAGACGTACCAGTCCGTGACGAGGTCGAGTTCCCGCGGGGCGGCGTCGGGATGGGTGTAGGAGCACAACAGGGCGTAATCGTGGGAGTCGAGGTCGTGCTCGTTCCAGATGACGGTGCCGTGCTGGGGCACGTCGACCATGTCCATCGTGTACGCCCACGCCTTGCTGTGCTTCCGCGCGCCGTCCAGGTGCGGATTCAGCCGGGCCGGGTACGACAGATAGAACTCGGGCAGGACGAACGGCTGCACGCGGGCTCCCCTCGCGGTCGCGGGTACCGACACCACGAGGCAAACAGACCGCACCGGCGCGGCGGAAGGCCCGCGCGGGCACGCCACTCCCGCGGTCGTGGCGCATCGCTCATGCGGCCGAGGGCGAGGGCTGTTTTGATGGGCGCTGAGTACATCCGCGTCGCTCGATGGTGGAGATCGAGGCGCCGACCAACGAGGAGCCGAAGATGAGCGAGGAAGAGCCCCGGGTCTCCCGCAACGACAGCGAAAACCGCTACGAAGTGTATGCGGACGGCAAACTCGCCGGCTTCGCCGAGTTCACGCCGAAGGACACTGAAACCGTTTTCACGCACACGGAAATCGGCGACGAGTTCGGCGGTCGCGGGCTCGGCAAGGTGCTGGCGAAGGCCGCGCTGGACGACGTCGTCGCGCGGGGCGGCGTGATCGTTCCGGTGTGCCCGTTCATCGCCGGGTACCTGCGCAAGAATGAGGGCTACGCCGGGCACGTCCGCTGGCCAGGAGAGCACTGACGCAGGTCAGCAGCGCCGTTCGGGGTATTCCAGGTGGCCCGAACGGCGCAGCGGTGTCCGATTGGTCCGCATTTTTTGGTTATTAACCAACCTTCGTCGGTTTCGCGTTGGTTGCCGGGCAACAAAAGTGTGGGGCGTCCCACCGGTCGGTTTCAGCCCACCTGGAGGAAGATCCATGACTTCCCGGAAGACGCTCGTCGCGGGATTCACCGCACTGTCGGCCGCGGCCTTGACCGCGGGCATGTGCGTGAACGCCGCCTCGGCAAGCCCGATGGCGTTCGCCCAGATGCAGGCACAGGCGATCACCCAGGCGACGCAGGTCGCCGACACGCTCGGCGCCGGAAACGGCGGCATCTACCTCGAACGCGGCAAGGCGGTGCTGAACGTCACCGACGCCGCGGCGCAGGAGAAGGCCGAGGCCGCGGGCTTCGCGACGAAGCTCGTCAAGCACAGCTTCACCGCGCTCACCGGCGCGAAGAACCAGATGGACACAGTCAAGAACGTGCCGCAGACGTCGTGGGGCATCGACACCAAGACCAACCAGGTCGTGGTGAAGATCTACGACTCGGCGTCCCAGGCCACGAAGGACAAGGTCGCGGCGGCCGCGGCGAAGCTGGGCGACGCGGCGCGCGTCGAGCACCGCTCCGGCAAGCTGTCCACCTATATCGCGGACGGCGACTCGATCAACAACGGCCAGTTCACCTGCTCGCTCGGCTTCAACGTGACCAAGGGCGGCCAGCCGTACATGCTGACCGCGGGCCACTGCACCAACGAGGGCGGCACCTGGTCCGGCGGCGACGTTTCCGGAGCCCAGGTCGTCGAAAGCGACTGCCCCGGAGCCGACTCCGGCCTGCTGACCCGCCCGAACGGCACCGGTGACGGCGCGATCAACACCGGCCAGAAGATCAGCAGCGCGGGCACTCCGACCGTCGGCGAGCAGATCCAGAAGATGGGCCAGACGACCGGCGGCGGCAGCGGCGAGGTCACCTCGGTGGACGAGTCGGTCAACTTCGACGTCGGCGTCCTGAACCACGAGTTCGGCACCACCGCCCACACCGACCACGGCGACTCGGGCGGCCCGGCGTACGACGGCGAGAAGGGCCTCGGCACCCTCTCCGGCGGTGACACCCAGACCAGCTACTTCTACCCGCTGACCCTGGAACTGCAGTCCTACGGCCTCGAGCTCGCCTGAGGCTTTCAGCTCCACGGCCCGCCGTCCCGCTTTCGGGGCGGCGGGCTTCTTCGCGCGGCGGTTTTGTCGTACCCGGGGCTTAGAGTTCCCCGCATGAAGCCGAACCCGGCCCGAGACCTCTGGACAGCCATAGAACCCCTCCACGCAGTCGTCTACTTCGCCCCGGAACCCGCCGCGGCGGCGAAGGACGTCGGCCTGCGCGGCTGGTGGATGGGCTACTTCGCGGGCCGGGCGGCGCCACTCGGCCCGATCGGACCGGAACCGGTCACGTCGATGTTCTTCGGGTTCGCGCCGCGGATGGTCGAGCGAGCGCTGCCGGACGCGTGGACGTTCGCTTCTCCCGCCGACGTGCTGCGCACCCGAGTGGAAGCGGTCGAAGCGGCACTGACGCGGCTGCTCGGTCCGGACACTGTGGACGAACTGGTGACGCTGCTGGAACAAGCCGTCGCAGCCTGCCGATTCGACGCCCGTCCGCTCGCCGCGGCCTGGTCCGCGGTGCCTCGTCCCGACCGGCCGCTGGCCCGGTTGTGGCTGGCGACTGCTGTCCTGCGCGAACATCGCGGTGACGGCCACGTCCTGGCCGCCGTCGCCTCCGGGCTGAGCGGGCTGGAAACCACCCTCACGCACATCGCCACCGGAGCCACCGGTCGCGAGCAAGTCCAGCGCACCCGAGGGTGGACTGACGAAGAATGGTCTGAGGCAACGGAAAAACTGGTCGAGCACGGCCTGCTCGACGCTGGCGGATTGACCCCAGCAGGCGCGGAAGTCCGCCGCACCATCGAAGAAACCACCGACCGGCTGGCCGCCGCCCCGCTCGACGCACTGGGCCCGGCAGGCGTCGACCGGGTGCTGGAACTGGCAGTCCCGCTCAGCCGGCGGATCATCGACAGGGGAGGTGTTCCCATCCCCAATCCGATGGGCGCGAAACGTCCCTGAGCACGATGTCGATTCCCCGGTTCCCCGCTCGACGCACTGGTGACAGGCACGAGAAGGGAGCCCGGAAGATGCTGCTCGAAGGCAAAAACGCGGTCGTGTACGGCGCCGGCGGAGGAATCGGCGGCGCGTTCGCTCGAGCGTTCGCCGAGGAAGGCGCGCGAGTCTTCCTCACCGGACGCACCCGCGAGAAGCTGGACCGAGTCGCCGACGACATCCGCGCTGCTGGCGGCACCGCCGACGTCGCCGTAGTCGACGCGCTCGACGAGAAGTCCGTCGACGCCCATGCCGACGCGGTCGTCGAAGCCGCGGGCAGTCTCGACATCTCGGTGAACGTGATCAGCCACGGCGACGTCCAGGGGACCCCCATGGTCGAGATGTCGTTGGCCGACTACGAACAACCGGTGGTCAACGGCGTGCGCACCACATTCCTCACCATGCGTGCAGCGGGCCGGCACATGAAACGCCAAGGCAACGGCGTCGTCCTCCTCTTCGGCGGCGACGGCGACCCGGTGCGCAACCACGCGGTCGGCGGCCTGCAAGTGGGCTTCTCCGCGCTGGAAGCGATGCGCAGGCAACTCGCCGCCGAACTCGGCCGGTACGGCGTGCGCACCGTGACCCTCCGGACCGGCGGTGTCCCGGAAACGCTCCCCGCGGATTTCCCCGGAGCCGAGGAACTCACCGCGGAACTCGCCGAGCCGACCATGCTCGGCCGCACCGCGACGCTGGCCGATGTCGGTGCGGTAGCGGCGTTTGTCGCGTCCGACCGAGCCCGCACGATGACCGCCGCGACGGTGAACGTCAGCTGTGGCGCGCTGGTGGACTAGGCGGACGAGTACAAACGCGACAGACGGAGACGCCGGACCTCGGCCCGGGAGGGCGGGTGCTGCGGATTCGGCCGAATGCGAAGGCTCGGTCTTGAACAGCATCCAGGCGCCCGCCCCTGTCGCCGCGCCACGAACCACGAGCTACTGCGGTACGAGAACCAGTTGCCGCAGCGCGGCGACTCCGGGCTACCTCTTGGCGCGGGCGGAGATCTGCTGGACTGACCAGCTGTTGCCGTCGGGATCGGCGAAGTGGATGAACCCGATGTTGTCGAGGTCTTCCAGCGCCCCGGTGCCCGGATCCGAGCCGTAGACCTGGAGCTCGCCGACGTCGACGCCGCGTTCGACCAGTTCCTCGCGGGCCTTCCGCACATCGGCGACGACCAGTTGCAGACCCTTCAGCGACCCCGGCGGCATGTCCGGGACCATGCCCTTGCCCAGGACGATCGAACAGCCCGATCCCGGCGGCGTCAGCTGCACGAGGCGCTGGCCCGGTCCCGGGTTGATGTCGTGGTCGAGGTGGAAGCCGACCTGGTCCACGTAGAACGCTTTCGCCCGGTCCACATCGGTGACCGGGACGACGACGACCTCGAGAGTCCAGTCCATGAGACGAGTTCTAGCGGGGGCCCGAGCAGGCGGTCAAGCGCTCGCCAGCTCCACCCGGTTCCGGCCTGCCTGCTTGGCCCGGTAGAGCGCGGCGTCGGCGGCCACCAGCACGTCGTCGACGCTGGAGAGGTGCTTCGCCGGGTACAGCGCGCAGCCGATCGAGACGGTCAGGTCGCTGATCACCGAATCCTGATCCGGCAGCGCGACGACCACCTGCGGGATCCGCCGCCGGATGCGGTCGGCGATGTGGCCGAGGTGCTCGGCGCTCGGGATGTCCGGCAGCGCGATCGCGAACTCCTCGCCGCCCCAGCGGCCGCACACGTCCTGCTCGCGGACTTCGTCGCGCAGCGACAGCGCGATCTCGCGCAGCACCAGGTCGCCGGTGGGGTGGCCGTAGGTGTCGTTGATCGCCTTGAAATGGTCGAGGTCGAGCAGCAGCACGCCGACGCTGTCCTGGTTCGCCCGCGCGCGTTCGAGGTAGCGCTCGGCGACCGTGCGCCACCAGCGTTTGGTGGCCAGCCCGGTGGTGACGTCGGTGCGCGCGTCGCGCTGGAACTGGGTGAGCAGCAGCCCGCGGTGCAGTGCCACGAGCGCGATCACGACGCCCGCCAGGATCAGCGGGTTGGCGAGCAGCAGGAGCGCCGCGGTGACCAGGCCGAGGCCGATCGCGCCCGCTTCGAGAAGCTGGTCGCCGAAGCCGGAGAACAGGTCGGCGAACGACCGCGGCGGGCTCGACAGCGCGATCGCGACCATGACGAGCGCGGTGTTGATCGCCCAGCGCAGTCCGGCGGCGAGCACGAAGACGATCAGGTCGACCAGGCCGGGCCCGAAGCCGTCGGCGAGCACCCCGGGGTATTCGTGCATCCCGAGCGCGAGTACCGCGACGGCGGCTTGCGTTCCGCACAGGACGGACGCGCAGGAGAAGATCCAGCGGTGCGGCAGAACCGGCCGTTCACGCGGCCAGATCCGCCACCACGCGACGGCGTAGGTGAGCACGACCATCGCCGAGGCGAGGATCGCGGGCAACGCCACCACGGCGGCGATGCTCCACACGGCCTTGGTGTCGACGTACGCGACTGTGGGCGCGCGGCTGTACTCGCGCTGCCGTTCGATGTGCCGGGTCGCCTCGATCGCCAGCGCCGCGCACACGGCGAGAACCCCAAAGCGGATCAGGTCGATCTGACGCACTGGCGCGAGCCACGCGGTGGCGAGGGTGGTGCCCACTGCCACGACGTTCACCAGCAGCACGTACATGCGGACGTGAGAGGGCAACCGCCATAGGCGCCAGCCTGTGAACCACCCGGCAACTCGTCCGCGCACTCTTCACCTCACCCGATTGGCTTCTACGGTAAACGACGAGGCGCGTTGTGTGCTGCCTGTCGTCCGGACTCTGGGAAGCACCGGGGCGATTTCGCCCGGACAGCCCAGCGCCAGACGGCCGGCGAGGGGAGGTGGCCACTGTGAGTAGCGGCCGACTGCTCCGAATCCGGGCCGGACCAGGGGATCCACGAGGGTCCCTTTTGGACCCCCATGGCCACTTTCGGTGACCAGCCTACCGGCGATGACGTGCGAAAACCGCCGAAGGCGCGACTCTGAAACGGAGGTGACGACAGTGCGCGACAACAACTGGACGGCTCTTCGGTGACCTCGGTCTCCCTCACGGTCTCGACTCGAGGTCGAGACTTCGGTCTTCGCAGATGAGAGGAGGTGCCCACAGTGCGGGACAACAACTGGTGAATGGCGCCGAGCAGGGAATCCGGGATGCGGAAAGGAGGCGGCGAGATGCGCGACAACAACTGGACCCGCTGAGGACCGTCGGCCGATCGGAGTCGTTCGAAAAGGAGGTGGCCGCGGTGCGTGACAACAACTGGGCCCGCTGAAACGGCTGAAACCACGGAACGAAATGCAGTCGGAGGAGGTGAACAACTGCCATGCGCGACAACAACTGGACTCGCTGAACCTGCTGATCGCCGACCGTCGATTCGGGAAGGAGCTGCCGTCGTGCGCGACAACAACTGGAACCGCTGAAGCCCGCTGGCTGATCGCTGAGGAGGAAGGAGAGCGCTGTGCGTGACAACAACTGGACTCGGTGAGTTCCGCTGATTACTGGCCGTCGAGCTGCGAAGGGAGTCGCCGCGATGCGCGACAACAACTGGACCCGCTGAGCCCCGCGATCACTGACCGCCGACATCGCGAAAGGAGTCGTTGCAGTGCGCGACAACAACTGGGCTCGCTGAGCCTCGCCGATCGCCGACCGCCGAGCCATGAAGGGAGTCGCCGCGATGCGCGACAACAACTGGACCCACTGAACCCCGGCAACCACCGCCCGTCGAGCCACGAAAGGAACCGTCCCGTGCGCGACAACAACTGGACCCGCTGAGCCCGCTGACCACCGCCCGCCAACTCGTGAAGGGAGCCGCTGCCGCGATGCGTGACAACAACTGGGCTCGCTGAGTCCCGCCGATCACCGCCCGTCGAGCCGTGAAAGGAGCTGCCGCGATGCGTGACAACAACTGGACCCGCTGAGCCCCGCCAACCACCGCACATCAAGCCGCGAAGGGAACGCCGCCATGCGTGACAACAACTGGGCTCGCTGAGCCCCGCCGTCCATCACCCACCGAGCCATGAAGGGAGCCCCGCCATGCGTGACAACAACTGGACCCGCTGACCGACCCCCAGCCCGCCCCACGAGGAGGTGAGAGGGCATGCGTGACAACAACTGGACGTGACCGAAGCCAGTCCCGCGGCGCACCCGTCCCGCGGATTACGGCGCGGGAGGTGGGGTGGCCCCGTCGAGGGGAGTTCGGCGGGGCCGCACCTCGCGGTCGGCTCGCACCGCCCGCGCCCATGCGGTCCCGGCCACCGCGGCGCACCCTGCCCCGGCTACGGCGGCGATCGCGACCACCGTCGTCGGCGCGAAGGCCAGCGCCAGCGCGCCCGCGGCCGCGATCGTCAGGCCCTGCGCCGCTCGCAACGCCGCGATCGCGACCCCGATCACCTGGCCGCGTTGTTCCGGCGGCGCGGCGAGGCTGTACTGCACCTGGGTGATCAAGTCGTGCGCGGAGAACATCCCGGACACTGTCCAGACCACGACGACCACCGGCAACGCGGGCGTCCAGCCGGTCGGCAGCAGCACGAGGCTGCTCGCCACCGCGAGCGGACCCAGCCACCGCACCTGCCGCGCCCGCGGCAACCGGCTGATCAGCAACGCGCCGAGCAGCGTCCCGACCGGGTTCGCCACCAGCAGCCAGCCGAGCACGCCCGTGCCGCCGAGTTGCGCGGCCACTGGCACCGCCAAACCCTCCGGCACGACGTAAAACCCGCAGCAGCACGCGATCGCCAGCAGCGACCGCAGTTTCCGGTCCCGCGCGACCAATCGGCACCCGGCCTTCAACGACGCCCACTGCGGCGCGTGTTCGGTCGCCTTCGAGACCGGGTACGGCCGCAAACCCCAGCGCAGCGCGGCTGCCGACACCGCGAACGTCACCGCGTCCGCCCACAGCGCGCCCGAAACCCCGAGCCACGCGACCACCGCGGCACCCGCGCCGAAGCCGATCACCAGCGCCGCCTGGTACGTCGAGGAGAGAATCGCTTGTCCGGTCGCCAGTTTCTCCTCGCCCAGCATGTCCGGAAGGACCGCTTGCCGAGCCGCCTGAAACGGGCCTGCCGCGAGTTGCACGATCACGAGCAGTCCCGCGGCGACCGGCCAAGGCATGCCGGGAATCGCCATCAACGCGACCAGCAGTGCGCGCACGACATCGGCGACCACGAGCACGGTGCGGCGCGGGAACCGGTCGGCGAGCCCGCCGAGTGCACCACCGAGCAGGTCCGGCAAATAGGTGAGCGCATACGTCCCAGCGGCCCAGCCCGCGGAGGCCGTTCGGTTGAACACCAACACAGTCAGCGCGACTCGTGCTAGTTGGTCACCTGCCACCGACAGCACGTGCGCGAGCCAAAGCGCACGAAATTCGCCTATCCGGAACATGCTCCGGAAAGACGGCGCTGTCGTGGTCATGTGCTCACCCTGTCGTGACTCGGCCACCCGGAGCAACCCGGGCCTGGCGCGGGTGGGTCGCGGATCCGGCTCCGGCCGTCCGTGGAAAACTGGGTGATCGCCGTCCGTGGATGATGTCGCACCGAAGGGTTTTCCGTTGACCGAGGAGAGCCGGCAGGTCGCCGGTCGCTACGAGCTCGTCGAACTGATCGGCAGCGGCGCGATGGGGATGGTCTGGCGCGGGGAGGACAAGATCCTCGGCCGCGTCGTCGCGGTGAAGGAACTCCTCATGCCCGTGAACCAGGGCGAGGACAAGGTCGAGGAAGCCCGCAACCGCGCCATGCGCGAGGCCCGCATCGCCGCCCGGCTGCAGCATCCGAACGCCATCTCGGTGTTCAACGTGGTCGAGCACGAGGACCGGCCATGGCTGATCATGGAGTACCTGCCCTCGCGCAGCCTCGCGGTGAAACTGCGCGAGGACGGCCCGCTGACCGTCGACGAGGCGATCCCGTTCGCGGTGCAGCTGGCCGGCGTGCTCGCCGCCGCGCACCGGGCGGGCATCGTGCACCGCGACGTCAAACCGGGCAACGTCCTGCTCGGCGACGACGGCAGCACGGTCAAGGTGACCGACTTCGGCATTTCGCGCGCGGTCGGCGACGTCACGCTCACCGCGACCGGCGAAATCTCCGGCACGCCCGCGTTCCTCGCGCCCGAGGTCGCCCGCGGCGAGGAGGCGACGTTCGCCTCCGACGTGTTCGCCCTCGGCGCGACGCTGTACATGGCGGTGGAGGGCGATCCGCCGTTCGGTACCGCGGACAACGCGATCGCCTTGCTGTACCGGGTTTCCAGCGGTTCGATCAACCCGCCGAAGCAGGCCGGGAAGCTGGAGCCGCTGCTGCTGAAGCTGCTGGAGCTCAAACCGGAGGACCGGCCGTCGATGGCCGAGGTCGTCACGGAACTGCGCGAACTCGACGGCGGCGTCACCCCGGTCGCGACCGTCCCGGAACCGCCGACGCTGCCGGAAGCCAAACCGCCGGTCGTGCCCACGACGGTCGCGGTTCCGGCCGCGGGTGCCCCCGCCGCGCCGCCCGCGGGCTCGGACCGAAGACGCCGCGGGATGATCTTCGCCGGGGCGGGCGCGCTGCTCGTCGTGATCGCCGTGATCGTCACCGTCGTCCTCACCCGCAACCACGGGGAGGAAAACCCGGCCGCGAACCCGCCGCCTGCTTCTGGAACTTCCGCACCTTCCAGCGCTCCGGCGACTTCATCCGCGTCGCAGCCTTCGCCGTCGACGCAGCCGTCCGCTCCGTCTTCGTCGAGTGCTCCTCCGTCTTCCAGTTCCGCGGCGAACTCTCCGGAGGCGATGGCTTCCGCGCTGCGCGCTTACTTCTCGTACCTGCCGGGCAATCTGGAAGCCGGCTGGGCGATGATCAGCGACAAGTTCCGCGCCGCGCACAAAAATCAGACTTTCGACGAGTACAAGGCGTGGTGGAGCCGGTTCAGTTCGGTGACCGCGAACGATGTGAAGGTCACCGGCGAGAACACGCTCACCGCGGTGATCACCTATCACCGCGCCGGCGGCAGCCCGACGACCGAGACGCACCGCTACACAATGTCGCAGCGCAACGGCACCTGGCAGATCGACGTGGAGAGCTAGCTCTCGAGCAGCAGCGCGATCGCGGCGGCGGTGTCGCGGTCCGGGCCGACTCGCACGGTGCGCAATCCGGCGGACCGTGCGGGTTCGACGTCCTCGCCGACGAGCCAGGCGTCGTCCAGGGTGGTTTCGCAGCGTTCGGCGGCGAGCGCGAACAGCTTCGGGTCCGATGTGGACAGTCCGTCCGGCCCGGCGAGCACCCAGCCGTCCACGAGCCCGGCGATTCCGGTGCACAGCAGCGTGGACAGCTGCGGTTCGCCCTCGCCGAGGACGCCGATCCGCCAGCCCGCCGCGCGCAGCCGGGGCAACCCGGACAGCACGCCGGGCGCGGCCGGGACGAGTGCGGGATGGCGTTCGCGGTAGGCGTCTTCGAGCTCGGGTTCTTGCAGGTCGAAGCGCTCGCGGAGGTTCTTGAAGAAAGCTGCCCGGTCGGCGCGCCCGCGGTCGTCGGCGGCGATGAGCCACGCGGCGTCCGCGTCGGCGAGCCGGTGCTCCGCGCAGAACTCCCACACCCAGCGGCGGAATCCCTCCGCGCGATCGACGAGCGCGGTGTCGAGGTCGAACAGGGCGAGCCGCACGGGGAGAGATTAGCGTGTTCCGTCCGGGCTCCGGGAGATTTTTCTACTCCGTTCGAGTGAACAGATCGCGGTTTTTGTCGGTGTTCGATGCGAACATATGTTCGTGACGAGCGAAGGACCGATCCTCCACGCCGACCTCGACGCGTTCTACGCCTCGGTCGAGCAGCGCGACGATCCCCGGCTGCGCGGCAGGCCGGTGATTGTGGGCGGTGGCGTGGTGCTGGCCGCGAGCTACGAGGCCAAGGCGTTGGGCGTGCGCACCGCGATGGGCGGGGCGCAGGCCAGGCGGTTGTGCCCGCATGCCGTGGTGGTGCCGCCGCGGATGTCGGTCTACAGCGCGGCGAGCAAGGCGGTGTTCGAGGTGTTCCGGCGGACGACGCCGGCGGTGGAAGGAGTGTCTATCGACGAAGCTTTTTTGGACGTCGGCGGTCTGCGGCGAATCGCCGGACGTCCGTCGGAGATCGCGGCGGGCCTGCGCGCGGAGGTGCTGGCGCAGGTCGGGCTGCCGATCACGGTAGGGGTGGCGCGCACGAAGTTCCTCGCGAAGGTGGCGAGCGGCGTCGCGAAACCGGACGGTCTGCTGGTGGTGCCGCCGGAGCGAGAGCTGGAATTCCTGCACCCGCTGCCGGTGGAGCGGTTGTGGGGAGTGGGAAAGGTGACGTCGGCGAAGCTGCGGGAACGCGGCGTCCGCACCGTGCGCCAAGTCGCCGAACTGCCCGAGGCCGCGCTGATCTCCATGCTGGGCCCAGGTTCCGGACGCCACCTGCACGCCCTGGCGCACGGCCGCGACCCACGCACGGTGCAACCAGGGAAACGCCGCCGCTCGATCGGCTCGCAACGCGCCCTTGGCCGCCGCTCTCGCTCTCCCGCCGAGCTGGACGAGATCGTGGTGTCCATTGTGGACCGGCTGGCGCGCCGGTTGCGCGGCGCGTCGCGGGTCTGCCGGACGGTGGTGCTGCGCATGCGCTTCGCGGACTTCACCCGCGTCACGAGGTCGCACACGCTCGCCGACAGCACCGACCACACGGAAACCCTGCTGTGCACCGCCCGCGGTCTGCTGTCCGCGGCGCAACCGCTGGTGTACGACCGGGGTTTGACGTTGCTGGGCCTGTCGTTCTCAAACCTCGACAGCCATGGCGCGGTGCAGTTGGCACTGCCACTGGACCAACCGTCCAGCCCGGCGATGTCCGCGGAGGCGACTGCGCTGGACTCAGCAGTCGACGCCCTGCGCAACCGCTTCGGCGCGGCCGCGCTGACTCGGGCGGCTTTGCTGAGTCATGAGGCGGGGATGGAGATGCCTATGCTGCCGGATTGATCGGATGCGGTGGTCCCGCGGGCGCTTCACTGCGGTTCGGACGACTTTGCGCGTAAGTGCGGGAAGTCGTTGGCCAGCATCAGGGAACGAGATGCTGGTGGTGCCGGGCCGGTCGGGTGTGGTGGTTTCGCGAGGGCTGGTTCCTGGGCCGGGTGGGTGATCCTGGTGGGTTGGGCTGGTGGTGCCGGGCCGGTCGGGTGTGGTGGTTCCGTGAGGGCTGGTTCCCGGGCCGGGTGGGTGATCCCGGTGGGCCGGGCTGGTGATCCCGGTGGGTTGGGCTGGTGGTGCCGGTGGGCCGGGCTGGTGGTGCCGGACCGGTCGGGTGCGGTGGTTCCGTGCGGCCGCTGTTCGAGTCGGCGGGCTGATCCTGGTGCGTTGGGCATCCGCGAGGCGGTGCCGATTGGGTGCGGTGGTCCGTGCGGGCTGGCTCCCGGGCTGGGTTGGGTGATCCGGGCGGGTGCTGAGGGTGCCGGGCCGTTTGGGTGCGGTGTTGCGCGAGGGCTGCTCCCGAGGCGGGTCGGGTGAGTCCGGCGGGTTGGGTGCTGCGCGGAAGTCCGGCCAGCCCGGGCCGAGGTGGGACGCTGCGGGTTCCGTCTCCCTGGTGCGGCTCTGGCCCAAGGCTCGTGACCCTCGCACCGCGCGCAGCAGCGGCCGGTGGAGATCGCGGCGGCTTGCTTCCTCGTTGAAACCGGAGCCGACGCTCTCGCCGGGAAGCGCCGGCCCAGGCGGGCGGAAACGCCGGGAGCTCAGCCGAGTGCGCGAGTCTCAGTCGCTGGCTTCTCCTGACTGGCCGCCCACGACGCCAAGAGGGCCAGACCGTCCGCGGTCGTGGTGCCGGCCGGGGCGGTGTAGACGTTCAGGATCAGACCGGGGTCGGTGGGCAGGTCCATTGACTCGACGTCCAGGTCGAGGCGGCCCACGACGGGATGGTGCAAGCGTTTGCGTCCGGAGCGGTGAAGCCGCACGTCCTGGGATGCCCATCGCTGCCGGAAAAGGTCGCTGCGTGTCGATAGTTCGCCGACGAGCGCGATCAGTTCCTCGTCGTGCGGATCGCGGCCTGCTTCCATGCGCAGTTTCGCGGCCACGTCGGAGGCGACCCGGTCGTAGTCGACGAAGAACGTTTGGGCTGCTTCGGGTTCCAGGTACACGAACCGTGCGGTGTTCGTTGGACGGCGCGGGTTGGCGAGCATGGGGGAATACAGTGCGCGGGCGAGGTGGTTCGTGGCCAGTACGTCGTAGTGGCCGTTGCAGATCCACGCTGGGGCGTCGGTGATGGCGGCGAGCACCTGCTGAAGCGCCGGGCGCACCGTCGCGGTGGGGCGTCGGCGGCGTGGGCTGCCGGGGGTCCTCGATTGCCGGGCGAGTTGGAACAGGTGATCCCGTTCGGCTTCGTCGAGGTGCAGGGCGGTGGCCACCGCGTTGAGTACGCCGTCGGAGGCGCCGGTGAGGCTGCCGCGTTCCATGCGCACGTAGTAGTCGACCGAGACTCCCGCCAGCAGGGCTACTTCTTCGCGGCGCAGGCCTTTGACCCGGCGGTTGCCGCCGTAGGCGGGGAGACCGGCTTGTTCGGGCGTGATCCGGGCACGGCGGGAGCTCAGGAACTCCTTGATCTCGGTGCGCAGATCGGTCATGGCCACCTCGTCACCGTAGCTGTTGTGCGCGGGCGGAGGGAGGTACTGCTAGTGCCCCGATGTGGCAGGGAAAAGGGTCTAGGTGCCTGACGCGGTCGTGGCGGTGCCGCCGTCGACCGGGATGACGGCGCCGGTCAGGTATGACCCGGCTCGGCTGGCGAGGAATACTGCGACGCCTGCCATGTCGTCGTCGCGGCCGAGTCGGCGGAGAGGGGCTTTCGCTGCGATCTGGTCGCCGATGGCATCGATCGTGGCTGCCATCATCTGCGACGGGAACACTCCTGGGGCTACCGCGTTCACCGTGATGTGCTGTGGGCCCAGTTCCCTGGCGAGCACCCTGGTGAGTTGATGGAGTGCCGCTTTGCTGCTGGCGTACGAGTAGTTGGGTGCCTCGGCGACGTGGATGGCGGCGATGCTGCCGATGTTGATGATGCGTGCGGGGTCGTCGGCGGTGCTTGCTTCGCGCAGTGCGGGGAGAAGCGCTTGGGTCAGCCAGAAGGGTGACTTGAGATTGAGGTCGAGCACGGCGTCCCAGCCCTCGGCCGGGAACGTCTCCAGCGGTTCGCGCCACATCGCCCCGGCGTTGTTGACGAGGATGTCCAAGCGGTTCGAGCCGGCCTTGACCAGATCGGCTAGCCGTTGGCATTCGTCGTACCTGGACAGGTCGGCGGGGACCGCTTGAACGTCGCCGAATTCGGACAGGAGACGTTCTGCCTCCGCGCACGCGTCTGGCTTGCGTGAGCTGACAATCACGCGGGCACCCGCCTGCAAAAGGCCGCGCGCGATCATCATTCCAATGCCTCTGGTGCCGCCAGTGACAAGTGCGTATTTCCCGCTCAGGTCGAAAAGGTCTGAGTGAGTGTTCGCCATTGGTCTTCGGTCCTTTTGTCGTGGAAGCCGTACGCGGCTGGGAGCCGACTCGAACAAGGTTGACAGGCTTCCTGGACCTCAGGGAGACCCTGGTGATACCGGTACTGGCAGATCCTCCCTTGCTACTTCAGATCGGCGAGCAGACCGTCCAGGGCTTGCGTGAGTGCGGCGGCATTGGCGGGATCGAACCACGTGGTGCGGATTCGTTCATTGTTTCCCTTCGGGGTTTCGTGGTCGGCGGCAAGCTGATCCAGGGAGCGGCTTTCGTCATTCAGTGCGCGGCCGACGTTCTGGAAGAGGCCGCGGACGTACCGTTCGGCGACGTCGGTGGTGATGCCGTGGTTGGCGGCCCATGAGGTAAGCGTCGCGAGGTAGGCGTAGTGAGCGGTGAGGGTCCCGGTCAGTGCGGAGAAGACGTTGAAGGCGTCCTCGTCGGCGACCGGCAACGAGCCGCCCAGTTGGTCGAAGAGCGCGTCCACCGCTGGGTGCGGAGGTGCGGTCACGGTGACGGAGCGCCGCTCGCGTACGGCGGGCAGTGGGATGGCGCGGACGATCGGGGCGTTGGTGTCGAGGGTGCGGCGCAAGGCGTCGATGGCGACGCCGGCCATCAAGCTGAGCACGGTCTTGTCGTCGGCCACCGTTAGGCCGTCGAGTGCATCGTGGTGGTCTTGGCGGCGTACGGCGATGATCACCAAGTCTGCCCGGTCCACGACCTCCTGGTTGTCGGCGCACACGTGGACGCCCTCGAAGCGTTCGGACAGTTCGGCGGCGACGTGGGCTCCCCGCGGGGAGAGGAAGATTTCTGGCGACGCACTGCCATCGAGGCGTAGGCCTTCGACCAGGGCTTTGCCGATTTCGCCTACGCCGATGATGCCGATGTGCTGCATTGTGTTGTCCTCCATGGGTTACGCGGGTTGCTGTCCACGGTAAAGCGACCGCGAGAATGCCTGCCGGACAAATCCGGTTCCGACACGGATTCCTCCGTCATTTCGCCAGAGCCGCGTGGAGGAACGCGAGGATTTCCGCCTGGGCGGCTTTGGCCTGCGGCTCCAAGCCGGGCAGGGTGAGGAATGCGTGCTTCGCGCCCGGGTATTCGGTGAGCTGCACGGAGGTTCCGCCCTCGCGCAGCCGTTCGGCGTAGCGGCGGCCGTGGTCGGCGACGGCGTCCTGAGTGGGTACCACCACTAGTGCGGGGGCGAGGCCATGCAGGTTGGTGGCGTGCAGCGGCGAGACGGACCTGGCATCGGCTCCCGGTGGGACGGCGAGCCGTTGGAAGAGTTGCAGCAGAGGCAGTGCTCGGGACGGGCTGTAGGCGTATTCGGTGATGGACGGGTATTCGAACATCGTCTCGGTTACGTCGGCGACTGGGTTGACCAGCACTTGTGCCCTGAGCTTCAGGCCAGTCTTCTTGGCGCGGACGGCGGTCAGTGCGCTGATCAGCGCACCGCAGCTTTCGCCGAAGATGGCCACGCGCGTCGGGTCGATGCCCCACGCCGAGGCTTGCCGCACCACGTTTTCGAGCACGTCCCAGCCGTCGGCAGCGGCGTTCGCTAGGGCGCTGTCGGGGGCGAGGAGGCGGTGTTCGACGGAGACGACGACGGCTGGCAGCCGTGCGGCGAGGTGGCTGTTGGTCCAATCGCACTGCGCTGCTGTGCCTACGAAGCCGCCTCCGTGGACATGGATCACCAACGGCAGCACGGCTTCCGACCTCGGCCGGTAGACCCGGACTGGGAGCTCGCGGCTGGGCAGCGTGATCTCTCGCCATTCGAGCACGGCGTCAGGGGTCGGCTCTCCGATGATCGGGTACGCCGCGCTGGAGGCCCGGAAACGGTTCTCCGCCTCGCGGTAGGCGAGCAGTCCGGCGGGCGTGATCGTCGAGAAGTCCGGCTCCGGCGGCCTCGTCGGAGCAGCGGGTTCGCTCATGGTTCCTTCTTTCCCCAGTAACTTGTCCTCATTATGCACACACTGTGTGCATTGCCAAGTGCATAAGTTATGCTGGTCCGGACGGAAGGGGTGCGATGACTGGTCGCAGGCGATGGTCGACCGACGAAATCCTGGACACGGCGGAAGACCTGCTGCGCACGAGCGACGCCGAGTCGTTCAGCGTGCGCAAGCTCGCCGCGGCGCTCGGGACCGACCCGTCCAGCCTTTACCGGCACTTCCGCAACAAGACCGAACTGCTGCGTGCCGTCGCCGACCGGATCCTGCTGGCCGCCATGGACGGTTACCGTCCGGAAGGCGCCTGGAAGCAGCGCATCACCGCGTTGGCCCTGCGCCTGCACGAGGCCTTCGGCGAGCAGCCCCAGCTCGCCACGGTGTGGGGGCGCTACGCGTCCGGCGGCACCGGATCTCGTTTGGTCATGGAGGAATTGCTGCAGGCGCTGCGCGCGTCCGGTCTGCCGGACGAGCAAATTCCGGTGCGCTACCACCGCATCGTGCTCCTCGTCGCCGCGCTGATCGCCGCCGAGGCGGGCATCAGCAGCATCACCGCCGAGGAGTACGAGCAGGGACTGGAGCAGTTCCGCGTCGCGGTGCTCGGGGCCGATCCGGAACGCTTTCCTGCCTTGGCTTTCTTCGCCCGCGACGTCCGTCCGCTCGGAGCGGATCGACGCGCTGCGTTCGAAGAAATCCTCGCCGGCCACCTCGCGCAGATCGAGGCGCTGATACCCGGGGTCAGCCGCTGATAGCGCTGGCTTTGTCGCGGAGTGCGGCAAGACCTGCACTGATCAGAGGGTGTCCGCTGCTGCCCCGGCGCACGGCGGTCAGCAATTGGCGAGTAGGAATAGACTTTCCCAGCAACGGAATCCGCATAACCGCGTGCTCGGGCAGCGGCACGATCCTCGGCACCAGGCACACGCCGAGGCCTTCCGCGACGAGCGCTGAGACTGCGTACCATTCCTTGACTTCGTGCCCGATCCGCGGCGTGAACCCGGCGGCGGCGCATGCTGCGGTCACCAATGGATAGGTGTCGTTGTTGTGTTTCTTGACGATCCACGGTTGATCGGCCGCCTCGGCGAGTTCGATTCCCTTGTGGCGGGCCAAGGGGTGGGTTGCGGCGACAAGCAGGTCTTGGCGGTCGGTCGTCAACGAAGCCTGTTCGAAGCGGGAATCGGTGACTGGCGGTGCCTCTGGGCCGGGCAGCACGAGGGCGATGTCGGCCTCGTCGGCGAGCAGAAGACGGTAGCAGTCGGCACTTTCCTCTTCGGTGATTTGTATTTCTGCCAACGGATGCGTCTCGCGCAGGCTGGCGACAGCGGGGGCGGCGAGAGTCGCTAGCGCGGAGGAGACGCCGCACAGGCGCAGCGTTCCGCGGAGCTCAGCGCCCTCTGCGGCGAGTTCCGCGCGGGCCGCTTCCCATTGCAGCCGCAGCGCGTCGGCGTGTCGGAGCACGATGCGTGCGGCGGGAGTCAACTGCACTCGACGGCCTTGCGGCGCGAGCAGTTCCACCTCCAAATCCCGCGCCAGCAAACGTAATTGCTGCGAAACGGCGGAGGGGGTCAGGTGCAGCGCGGCGGCGGTCGCGGTCACCGTGCCGTACTCGGCGAGGGTTCGCAGGACGTGCAACCGGTGGTCAATCATGTAGTCCAGGCTAAACGGTTTCGTGCGGAAAGATTCGTTAGACGTGCACGCTTTCAGCGGCGAACCTGGAGACATGAGGGATCTGCCTGCGCCCGCGCTGATGGTGGGGAGCGTGCTGAGCGTCCAATTCGGGCAGGCGTTCGGGAAACAGCTTTCCGAGGACGTCGGCGCGTCCGGCGTGGTGGCGTTGCGGCTCGGCCTGGCTGCCGCGGTCCTGCTGGTGCTGTACCGGCCCGCGGTTCCGCGCAGCTGGGCGGAAAGAAGGGTGGTCCTCGGCTTCGGCGCCGCCATCGCGGGGATGAATTTGATCTATCCCGCGTTGACCTTCCTGCCGTTGGGGCTGGCGAGTGCATTGCAGCTGCTGGGGCCGATTTCGTTGGCGTTGTTCAGTTCGCACCGTCTCCGCGACGTGGCCTGTGCTGTCTTGGCCGGAGGCGGGGTGTGGCTGTTCTACGCCCCGCGCGACGTCAGCTTTCCGCTCGGCGGCGTGGCTCTCGCATTAGCGTCCGGCGCTTGCATGGCCGGTTACTTCCTGCTCAGCAAACGCGCCGGTGCCAAGAGCGCGGGAGGAGGCCCGCTTGCGCTGGCGTTGGCTTGGGCTGCCGTGCTTTCGGTGCCCCTGGGCGTCATCGACCAGGGCACCCGGCTGGCGACGCCTCGGGTGTTGCTGGCCGGCGTAGTGGTGGCCGCGTTGTCGGCGGTGGTGCCGTATTCCTTGGAGCTGGCGGCTTTGCGACGGCTGCCTGCCCGGACGGTCGGGGTGCTGGCCAGCCTTGAGCCAGCGAGTGCGGGGCTGGCCGGGGTGCTGGTCCTCGGCGAGCATTTGCGCGCGCTGCAGTGGGTGGCGCTGGCGTGTGTGGGCCTCGCGAGCGCCGGGGCGGTGTTGGGGCGGAAGGACGCTACTCAGCGGAGCGGTTGACGAGTGCGGCGATGCCTTCGATCAGGCGGTCCAGCCCGAACGCGTACTCGTGGTCGAGGCTGTACGGAGCCTGGTGCGTTTGCCCGGCGGCCGCGCCGACTCGATCCGCGACCGGGAAGCGTCGCGGTTCGTAGACCTCCGCCAGTGCGGGTGCGGTCGCGGCCCACCATTGCTGGTCGGTCATCCCGGTTTGCCGCACGACGCGCGCGGCCTCGACCTTGCGCCGCGCCAGGCCTTCGACGTGGGTGGTCACCAGGGTGATCGTCGAGTCCATTTCGACGTCGGACAGGCCGATGCCGTCGATGACCGCCAGTTCCAGGTCGTACTTCGCGATCGCGTTCGGGCCAAGCGTCGGACGGCCGGTGAAGACTTGCAGCAGCCATGGATGCCGCAGGTGCATCGCCCAGTTGACGGCGGCGACGCGGCGGAGGCCGTCGCGCCAGTCGTCGGCGTCTATTTCGGACAGTTCGGCTACTGCCTCGCCGTACACCGCGTCGACCATCGCTTCGACCAGTTCCGCGCGCGACGAAACGTAGGTGTAGAGCGACATCGTCCCGACGCCCAGCGATTCGGCGACCCGGCGCATCGACAGCGTCGCCAGGTCCTGTTCGGTGTCCGCGACCTCGACCGCCGCGTCGACGATCCGGGCCGGGGTCAGCCCGTGCTTCGGGCCGCGCCGCGGCAGCTGGCGGGTGCCCCACAGCAGCGCGATCGTCGCGGCGGGGTCGCCGGGGTTGCCGTCAGTCGTCACGTGACCAGCATAGGAACTTAACTCCGTAGGCAATACGGAGTCTTATGCTAGTCTTCTTCGTATGGCATACGGAGTAGATGGCCTCCTGGCCCGCGGAGTGCGGAAGCGGTACGGCGCACGGGCCGCGCTGGACGGCTTCGACCTGCGGGTGGAGCCGGGGACGGTGTGCGGCCTGCTGGGGCCTAACGGCGCGGGAAAGACGACCGCGGTGCGGATCCTGACCACGTTGCTGCGTCCGGACGCGGGCGAGGTGCGGGTGGCCGGTTTCGACGCGGTCGCCGAGCCGGACGAGGTGCGGCGGCGGATCGGGCTGGTCGGGCAGAACGCCTCGGTCGACGAGATCCTGACCGGCAGGCAGAACCTCGAACTGTTCGGCAGGCTCGGCGGATTGCCCTCGCGGGCGGCCCGGGCCCGAGCGGCGGAACTGCTGGAACGGTTCGGGCTCGCCGAAGCCGCGGGCCGGTCCGTCTCCGGTTACTCCGGCGGCATGCGGCGCAAGCTTGACCTGGCCGCCGGGCTGCTGCTGAACCCGGCGGTGCTGTTCCTCGACGAGCCGACGACCGGACTCGACCCGGCCGCGCGCATCGACGTCTGGGCGGACGTCCGCGCGCTGGCCGGCACCGGGACCACGGTGCTGCTGACCACGCAGTACCTGGAGGAGGCGGATCAGCTCGCCGACCGGATCGCGGTCCTCGACGCGGGCCGGGTCGTCGCCGCGGGCACGCCGGACGAGCTGAAGGCGAAGGTCGGGCCGGACCGGGTCGAGACGGTCGTCCGGAAGCCGACGCTCGACGAGGTCTTCCTGCACCTGACCGGGCACGCGACCGCGGCGGCGGGGGAGGCTCGATGACCGTCCCTGCCGCAGCATCCGGAAACGTGTCCTGGCTGGTGCACACGGCTGTCCTGGCCCGGCGGATCCTGATGCACTGGAAGCAACGTCCGGTCTCGATCGCAGTCACGCTGCTGTTCCCGGTCCTGATCGTGGTGATGTTCGGTCAGCTTTTCGGCGGCGCGATGGCCATCCGGGACGGTGCCTACATCGATTTCCTCATCCCCGGCATGCTCGCGATGACCATGTTGTTCGGGCTGGAATCCACTGTCCTCGCAGTGACTTCCGACGCCGCGAAGGGCGTCACCGAGCGGATCCGCGCGATGCCGGTCGGCGGGCTGGCCGTGTTGACCGGACGCTGTCTCGCCGACTTGATCAGCGCGGTCGCCGGGCTGGTCGTGATGATGGGAGCGGGGCTGGCGCTGGGATGGCGTCCGCAGCAGGCGTCCGTGCTGGGCGCGGTCGGGTTGCTGCTGTGGCTGCGGTTCGCCTTTGTCTGGATCGGGATCTGGCTCGGACTGCTGCTGAAGACCCCGGAATCGGCGGTTTCGGTGCAGGTGCTGGTGTGGCCGGTCGGCTTCCTGTCCGGCGTTTTCGTTTCCCCCGACACCATGCCTGCCTGGCTGAGCGCGGTCGCGACCTGGAATCCGCTCACCGCAACGGCTTCCGCGGTGCGCGAGCTGGCGGGCAATCCGGCGTGGGCGGCGAACGGCTGGGCGGCGGAGCATTCCGTGCTGCTCGCGCTGGGCTGGCCCGCGGTGCTGACCGCGGTCTTCCTGCCGCTCGCCACCCGGCGGTACCGCTTGCTGGGACGGTAAAAAACAGCCGGGCGGCAAGGGAAATCCCCTGCCGCCCGGCCGCACCCCGAGAGGAAATTCAGGCACGTGCCTTCGCATGCGTCCGCCCGCGCAGGTCGAGTTCGATTTCCTCCAGCGTCCGGCCCTTGGTTTCCGGGACGAGCCACTTCGTGAGGAAGAACAGGACCACGTTGATGCCCGCGAACAGGAACATCGAGCCGCCGAGGCCGAGTGCGCCGGGATCGGAGATGATCGGGAACACGGCGCTGATGATGCCGGTCGCGGCCCACAGCACGACGCTGCTCACGCCCATGCCCGCGGCGCGGACCTTCAGCGGGAACACCTCGGCCATCATGACCCACACGACCGCGCCCCAGCCCAGTTCGTAGCCGACCAGGTACAGCACCATCGCGACGAGCATCAGAATGCCCTTGGTCGCGGTGTCGTGGACCTCCAGCACGATGAACCCGGCCGCCACCAGGGTGATCACCATCAGCACGTTGCCGATCAGCAGCAGCGGCTTGCGGCCCCACCGGTCGACCACGAACACGACCCACACGGTGAACAGGAACTTGGTCACGCCGAGCAGCACGCCGGACAGCAGCGCCGCCTGGGTCGCGAAGCCGAGGCCGATCAGCATCGTCGGGAAGTACGCGTTCACCGCGTTCACGCCGCTGAACTGCTGGCCGATCGCGAGCAGCAGGGCCACCACGAGCATCGGGCGCACGGTCGGCGTCAGCAGGTCACGGAAGCGGGTCTTCGCCGATTCCGAGTCGAGCCGGATCACCTCGCGGATCGTGCCGATCTCCTCGTCGACGTTCACGCCGCCGCCGTGCGAACTGAGCAGGACCGCGCGGGCCTGCTCCTCCTGGCCGTTCGCGACGAGCCAGCGCGGCGTTTCGGGCAGGAACACCAGTCCCGCCAGCAGGATCACCGCGGGCACGATCGCGCCGGCGAACATCAGCCGCCAGTTGCCCGAGGTGCCGAGGCCGTAGCTGACCAGGAACGCGATCAGGATGCCGAGCACGATGAAGATCTGGTTCAGCGCGCCCATCGCCCCGCGCAGCCGGGCCGGGGCGAGTTCCGACAGGTACGTCGGGACTGTCGAGGACGACAGCCCGATTCCGATGCCGATCACCAGCCGGGAAATGATCAGCAACGCGAACGTCGGCGAAAAGGTGGCCGCGAGCGTGCCGATGATGACGACGACCGCGGCCGCCATGATCGTCCGGCGGCGGCCGAGCCTTTCGTTGAGCCGGGAGGAAAAACTGGCGCCGACGATCGCACCGATCGAAATGCTCGCGGTGATGACGCCTTTGTCCCAGCCGGACAGGCCCCAGAGTTTCCCGATGAACGGCAACACCCCGGAAATGACGCCGAGGTCGTAACCGAACAGGATGCCGCCGAGGGCACCGAAGAAATACAGCGTCGTTCTGCCGATGGGCCGCCGCGCCGCGGCTGTCTGTGTCATTGCCGAGCCGTCTCTTTCCGGGATGGCCGGCCGGTCCTGGTCCGCTGCCCGCGAGGTCAGCGCCGTCCTGGCCGGACGAATGGGGGTCGAGGGGACAAGGACTGCCGGACTGGTCCAGCACTGGGGAACGGCCGAACCCGCCGTCGCGCCGGCGCCTTTCCTCGCCGTGCGCCGGCCCCGCCCGCTCCGGTTCGAACTTCGCCGTACACAGTCACACGCTGGTCACCGGCGGGCAAGACGCGGGCTGATAACTATTCAGTCACGTGACTAGCGTTCACATATGTGGACAGGGTAGGCGGGCGTTTGTGCAGGTCAAAGCCTTGCCGACGAGATCTTGCCAAGAGTTTCCGCGAAGGTCGAACTGTCGGGAACCGGCTGCCGCGGACGTCCGTCGTACGGGTCGTCCGGACGCCGCGGTGGGGGGAGATGCGCATGGGAACGGGTTTCGAGGTCGCTCCGGGGGAGGTCGCGACCGCGGCCGGACGGGCGCACGAGGCGGCGGCGACCGTGCGGACGGTCGACCTCGCGGGCGCGCTCGCCGGGGTCGGGCTGTCCGGCGGCACGAGCGTGGCCGCGGCGGATCGCCTGTCCGGCGCCTGGGGCCGCGCCGTTCCGAAGTGGACAGCCGGCACCGAGGCCTACGCGGGCAACCTCGACCAGGCCGCGGCCGGCTATCGCGGCTCCGACCGGAACGCGACCGGCGAGATCGCGGCGGCGGGCCGATGATCACCTGGGGAGACGTCCGGCGCTGGAATCCCGCAGGCCTCGCCGCGGCGGTCGACGCGCTCGGCATCCGGGCCGCCCGGCTCACCGCGGCGAACGACGACGCCGACGCCATGACGAAGTTCGGTGCCTGGCAAGGCGACGCGGCGGACGCCGCGACCGCCAAAGGCACCGCGCTCACAACGGAATTGCGGCAGCTGACCACTGACGTATCGGCGGTCCGGCGCGGGGTGCACGACGCGCAGCTGGCGGTCGAGCGGATCAGTGCGGCGGTGCGCGACGTCGACGATTTCGCCTCGCGCAACGGAATGCGGATCGACGACGGCGGCGGGGTCAGCGGGGAGCCCGAGCGGCAGGCCGAAGTCGCCGACCGCGTCGGCCAGATTCTCCGTGACGCCACCGAAGCCGACGCTGACCTCACTGTCGTGCTCGATCGCGCGGTGCAGGGCGAAAGCGGTGGGACGGGCGTCGTCGCGCTGGCGATGGCGACCAGCAGCCAGCCGAAACCGAACGGCACTCCGGCGGAGAACCGGGCGTGGTGGGACAGTCTGTCCGATTCCGCGCAATCCTCGATCCTGCGCGACAACCCGGACCTGATCCGCAACCTCGACGGCATCCCGGTGGTCGATCGCGACGCGGCGAATCGCGTTGTGCTGCAACAGGAAATCGACAAGCGCAAGGGCGACGACGCGCAACTGCGCGGCCTCACCGCGATCCGCGACCGGCTCGCGGCCACCGGAGACGGCAAACCGCCCGCCTTCCTGATCTCGCTCGACGTCAGCGGCGACGGCACCGCGGTGGTCGCGGCCGGAAACCCGGACACCGCGGCGAACGTCGCGACCTACGTGCCCGGCACCGGCAGCGAGCTGGCCAAGATCGGCGGCGACCTCGGCCGGTCGGACAAGATGTGGCAGTCGGCGACGATGGCGGGCTCGCCGTCGACGTCGGTGATCACCTGGGTCGGCTACGACGCGCCAGATGAACTCGTCAACGCTGCCAGCGAGAAATACGCCGACGGCGGCAAAGAGGCGTTGTCGAAATTCGAGGACGGCCTGCGGGCTTCGCACGAAGGCACGCCGTCGCACAACACCGTGCTCGGCCACAGCTACGGCACGACGGTGATCGGCCACGCGGCTCGCGACGGCGGGCTCAATGCCGACGACCTGATCTTCGCCGGCAGCCCGGGCGTCGGCGTCGAGCACGCGAACCAGTTGCACCTCGACGGCGTCCCGCAGGATCAGGTCGCCCAGCACGTGCACTCGACGGTCGCCGAACACGACCTCATCAAGATCACCAACATCGGCGTCGGCGGCCACGACCCGCTCGGCCCGAGCCCGGCGGGCGACGGATTCGGCGGCCAGGTCTTCGAATCCGCGCCGGGCGACAAGGGCCCGTGGTACGAGGGCGGCCTGTCCGGGGCCGCGCACAGCCAATACTGGGAGGACAACAACCCGTCGCTGCGCAGCTTCGGCCGGATCATCGCCGGGCTGCCGGCGTGACGGCGCGCCGCACCGCGCTGGCCTGCCTCGCCGCCCTTCCCCTCGTAGCCTGCTCCCCAGGAGGTGGAGCCATGACCCCCACGATCACCGAAACCGAAGCCCGCGACCAGGTCGAGGACTACGTGCGCGGCGCGTTTTCCGCGCTGCCCGCGCCCGCCGGACGGGAACTTTTCTCCCGCAACCGTTCCGAATGCACCGATCCGACCGACAACGGTCCGGCCGGACGGTACGAAATCTCCGCCACCTACGAGGTGACCGGCCTCGAACCGGGCACCTTCACGGCGCAGTTCGAGGCCGTCGTGAAGTGGTGGCAGGGGCACGGTTTCACGGTGCTGACCGACCGGCGGCCCACCGACCAGTACGTCTTCGCGCGCAACGAGCGGGACGGCTTCGACATGTCGTTGCAGGCCAACGAACTCGGAAAGCTCTATCTGGGTGCGACTTCGCCGTGCATCTGGCCGAAAGGCACTCCTGAGGCTGAGCCCGAGGCCGTCGTGGAGGAGGAGGTCGCGGAAGCCCCGGAGCCCGAGCGTCCTCGACCGCGCCGCGCGCCGGTGGACGACGAGGATTTCGGCCAGACGTCCTGGTCGGACGGAGGGACCGCGTTCTGATCGCCCGCGGGTAGAGTGGACTCGCAGGTCCAATCGGGAGGCAGGCGATGACGCTCACGCGCAAGGGCGAGGCCACGCGACAGCGGATCGTGGAGGGCGCGGCCGAGGTGATCCGCGAGCGCGGCGTGCTCGCGACGACGCTGGACGACGTCCGTGCGCAGACCGGGACCAGCAAAAGCCAGCTGTTCCACTATTTCCCGGACGGCAAGGAAGAACTGCTGCTGGCCGTCGCGCGCTGGGAGGCGGACCGGGTGCTGGAGGTGCAGCAGCCGTCGCTCGGCGCGCTGCGCACCTGGGACGACTTCCGGACCTGGCAGCAGGTGGTGCTCGGGCACTACACCGAGCAGGGCAGGCATTGCCCGCTGAACGTGGTGATGTCGCAGATCGGCCGCAACACGCCGGGCGCGCAGGCGGTGGTGGCGCAGCTGATGCAGCGGTGGCTGTGCGAGTTGACCGCGGGGATCGAGAACCTGCGGGCGGCCGGGGAGATCCGGCCCGGATTGGATCCGAAGCAGGCCGCGTCCGCACTGCTGGCCGGGGTGCAAGGCGGGGTGTTGATGCTGTTGACGACCGGCGAACCGCAACACCTCGAAGCTGCGCTAGAGGTGGGTATCGCCGGTCTGCGCGCGGCCTAGCGAAAGCACGCGAGGGGAACCCTGACGGAATCAGACTCCCTCAGGGTTCCCTTCGCGGACAGCCGGGGTGGTTCAGGCGTTCTTGATCGCGGAGATCTCGAACTCGAGGGTGATCTTGTCCGAGACCAGCACGCCGCCGGTTTCGAGCGCGGCGTTGAAGGTGACGCCGTAGTCGCTGCGGTTGATCGTGGTCGAGCCCTCGAAGCCGACGCGGTCGTTGCCGAACGGGTCCTTCGCGGCGCCGCCGAACTCGAACGGGATGGTGACCTGCTTGGTGACGTCCTTGACGGTCAGGTCGCCGGTCACGTCGAAGGTGTCCTCGCCGGTCTGCTTGATCCCGGTGGAGGTGAAGGTGATGGTCGGGAACTGCTCGACGGACAGGAAGTCGTTGGTGCGCAGGTGGCCGTCGCGGTCGGCGTTGCGGGTGTCGACGCTCTTGGTCTGGATGGTGACGTTCGCGCTCGAGTTGGCCGGGTTCTCGCCGTCCAGGGTGAACGAGCCCTCGAACTCGTTGAAGGAGCCGCGGACCTTGGTGACCATGGCGTGGCGGGCGACGAAGCCGATCCGGCTGTGCGAACCGTCGATCGTGTAGGTGCCGGTCAGGTGGGCGTAGGTGGTCGCGCTGGTCATGAGTTCCGTTCCTTCGGGTCCTTGGTTGAGTGTTCAACTAGCACTGTAGCCCACAATAACTGATTGCGCGAGCAAGTGTCGGATATACTCCCCCTCTGTGGTGAACAGAACCCCGCTGACCAGTGAAGAAGAGGCAGTGTGGCGTCCGCTGATGCGGGTCGTCACAGTCCTGCCGCGGGCTCTCGACGACCAGTTCGCGCACGACAACGGTGTCTCGCTGACGGATTACACCGTGCTCGTGTCGCTCTCGGAAGCGCCCGAAGGCAGGCTGCGGCTCACCGATCTGGCGGAGTCCACGGCGCTGTCGCTGAGCCGGATCAGCCGGGTCGTGGAGGCGATGGTGCGCCGCGGCCTGGTCAAGAAGGTGAAATGCCCGCAGGACCGGCGGGCCGCGCACGCGACGCTCACCGAATTGGGTCGGGCGAAGTTAGCCGCCGCGTATCCCGGGCATCTCGAACGGGTGCGCACGTTCCTGTTCGACCACCTCTCGCCCGAGGAGGTCCGCGCCGCGGGCCCGATCCTCGCCCGGCTGGCCGCCGCGCTGGAGCCGCCGGACGGTCCGGGCTGCCCGGACGACCAGACCTGACTCCCGACGAAAGGCTTCCGATGCCCGACCAGGGTGAGTTCAAACGCGACACGAACTACATCTTCGACCGCATCACCGCCGACGGCCGCGACGGCTGGCCGGTGGAGCCGGGCCGCTACCGCCTGGTGATCGCGCGCGCGTGCCCGTGGGCGAACCGCGCGTCGATCGTGCGCAGGCTGCTCGGCCTCGAAGAGGCGCTGTCGATGGGCCTGTGCGGCCCCACGCACGACGAACGCAGCTGGACCTTCGACCTCGACCCCGGCGGCCGCGACCCGGTGCTCGGCATCGAACGGTTGCAGGAGGCGTTTTTCGCGCGGTACCCGGACTATCCGCGCGGGATTACCGTTCCCTCCATTGTGGATGTCCCGAGTGGACAGGTGGTGACCAACGACTTCAAGCAGATCACCGTCGACCTGTCGCTGGAATGGGGCGCCTATCACCGCGACGGCGCGCCCGAGCTGTATCCGGAACGGCTGCGCGACGAGATCGAGGACGTCGCGGAGAAGGTCTTCCGGGACGTGAACAACGGCGTGTACAAGGCGGGTTTCGCCACTTCGCAGGAGGCTTACGAGGAGGCGTACCGCGCGTTGTTCTCCCGGCTGGACTGGCTGTCCGAGCGGCTGGCAGGCCAGCGGTACCTGGTAGGCGACACGATCACCGAGGCAGACGTTCGGCTGTTCACCACGCTGGTCCGCTTCGACGCGGTGTACCACGGGCATTTCAAGTGCAACCGGCAGAAGCTGACGGAGATGCCGGTGCTGTGGGCGTATGCGCGGGATCTGTTCCAGACGCCCGGTTTCGGGGACACGATCGATTTCGGGCAGATCAAGGAGCATTACTACGTGGTGCACCGGAACGTGAATCCGACCGGGATCGTGCCGCTGGGGCCGGAGCTGGCCGGGTGGCTGACGCCGCACGGGCGGGAGGAGCTGGGCGGGCGTCCGTTCGGGGACGGGACGCCGCCTGGGCCGCCGCCGGCGGGGGAGCGGGTGCCTGAGCTGGGAAGGTGACGGCGTGAGGGGTGCCTCGCATGCTGCATCAGATGAACTGGTTTCTGCGGAGATGAGATTATCAGTTTGATTCCGTCCCGCACCTGATTCCGTCAAAGGGAAAACTGTCGAAAGAACTCAGCGGCGAGAACAGGGAAATAAGAAACCGTGACCTTGTTCACTTCTTGATGTGCATCATCGGCAGCTGGGGGCGACGATTAGGATCTTGATTATTGTAGTTTTTTGCACTGCGGTCGTGGGTGTTTTGATTTGGGTGTCAGGAATGAATGTGGAATTTGGCCCAATGTGAACTGCTCGGAAGTAATCACTTTTTCATCGGGGGTGCGGGTGTTCGGTATTGGCCGCATCGGCGGCTGAACGATCGGGTTGCGTCTAATCCTCGCCGGCGTCCAGAAGGATCCGCAGCAGTTCGTCCGGCGCGTCCCGCATCAGGTCGTGCTTGCTGTCCAGCGCGTGGACATTCCACTGCGGATCGTCGACGAGCCGCCGGTAAGTCGGCTCGAATGGCGACCCGCCGTCCCACATCGTCGCGTACACGTAGTCCCGGCGGCGGAACCGGCTCAAGTCTCCGTCCAGCCGGATCGACTGCAGCAGGGTCGCCAGCGGGTGCGCCGACGCGCGCGGGTCGAAGAACGGCAGCGGCGGGACGGCGTATCCGGTCTCGCCGACGCTCAGGTACCACTCGCGCTGCCGGTCGTCGGTCAGGCTCCAGCAGGAGTCGCCGTTTTCCGGGACGAAAGCGTCGAGGTACACCAGCGCGTCGACCAGTTCCGGGACCCGGTCGGCGGCACCGGTGATGACCATCCCGCCGTAGCTGTGGCCGACCAGCACGGCGTGTTCGACCTGTTCGGCCCGCAGCGCGCGGACGAGGTCCTCGATGTGGGTGTCGAGGTTGACCCCGGAGTGCAGCAGGTGCTGCCGCTCGCTGAGCCCGGTGAGCGTCAGCGGGAGCACGCCGTGGCCGCGGTCGCGCAGTTGGCCGGTCAGCCGGTCGAAGCACCAGCCGCCGTGGCAGGCACCGGGGACGAGGACGTAGGTGGTCATGGACGCAACGCTAGAAGCAGCGCGGCGATAAGTCCAAGAGCTAGTTGTTTCGTACTCCAGAAGCGTTGGTTATGCCCGGGCGGGGAGCGGCAGGTCGTGTGCCTTGCGGAAGTCGTTCAGAGCGGCCCACGCGAGGTGCGGGTCCAGCGCGAGCCGCCGACGGGCGACGGCCAGTTCGTGCAGGCTCGGGGTGAGCCGGGCCTGGGTTAGCGCGTCGGTGAATATGTCCAGGACGGTGGCGCAGAAGAGGACGAACGCGCTGCTGTGCAGGCGCAGCCGGTTGACCGCGTCGGCGAGGTCGGGGGTCGCGCCTTCGTGCAGTTCGGCGGCGAGTTCGGCGAGTTCCACCGCTTCGCGGGTGTCGGGGATGCGAAGCAGTTTGGGCCACAGTTCGGTCAGCTCCGGCGTCTGCGCGAGCCCGCGAGCTTGTCCGGTGAAGCCGCTGGCTTTGGCGGTTAGGTCGGCGCGGACCAGGATGCCGGTGACCATCGACAGCGACGGTTCGTAGTGCTCGATCGTCACGTCCACCATGTCGATCGTGGTGCGGCGCAGGTCGCGGGGCAGGCCGCCGGATAGGCAGTGGCCGAGGTAGCAGAACTGCTCCGGGACACCAGGCAGCCGTTGCGCGATCCACAGCCTGCTTTCGTCCAGTGTGAACGATTCCAGGCGCACCACTTCGGAAAACGCGCTGTCGAACGCGTCGCGGACGGCCAGTCCGCGTTGCTCGAAGCTGAGCACCGCGTCGTCGGACACCGCCACGAAGTACAGGCAGCCGGGCACGCCGAAGATGCCCTTGATGTCGTTCACCAGTTGCTGGGCCTTGTCCTGCTCGCCGATCTTGTCGAGTTCGTCGATGGCGACCACGACCCGGTCGGTGATTCCCTCCTCGCGCAAGGATTCGGCGGTCAGCTGCGCGAACGCGCGGAACTCGTCGACGACTTCCGGATGCGTCAGCTGCTGTTCGGCCCGTTGCGTGGTGCGCGTGCGGCCCAGTTCGCCGCCCGCCGGGACGGCGAGCTTGCCGGACCAGCCGGTGGTGTAGGTCAGGAGGTACTGGATCCGGTGCAACTGCCGCCGTGCTTCGGCTTCGAGCGCGCGCGGTCCGGCGGACGATTTGCGGCGGAAGACGAGCAGTACCGCGCCGGTCGCGGACGCGAGGATTTTCCACACCCAGCGGAGCGCGAGAGCGGTGACCACGGCCAACGCGATCCGGTTGCTCACGGGCTGGTTAGTCCACAGCGGACCCAGCAAGTCCGGGAATCGCACCTGGTTGATGGCCTGCCACAGTTCGACAGGAAACTGCGTGAACTTTCCGTTCCACAGCAGTCCGCCGATCGCCCAGCCGAGCGCGGCGGAGACGGCGAGGTCGGCCGATCCGCGCCAGAACCGGCGGGCCCACCAGCGCCAGCCGAGGTCTGGACCCAGCGTCTGCCGGACCCGCGCGAGGACGGCCTGGCACAGCAGTTTGTGCAGGTGCAGCACGAAATCACGGGCGTCGTAGGTGGCCGGGGCGGAGGCGACCACGACCAGCGGCGCGGGATTCTCGCTGCCGTGCAGCAGACCTCGCTGCATGGAACGGATCGCGGTGGTTTTGCCGGACCCGCGTTGCCCGCCGAGCGCGACCGCGCCGGAACCCGCGCGTTCGAGCACGCGCCGGATCCGTTTCGCCGCCGCGGTCGGCACGATCCGGCTGCTGTCCTCCTCGCCGAGGTCGTGCTGCTGGTCGAAAACGAGCGTCGTGCCGAAGTGCAGCCGCCGGTGCGCGGAGATGACGTCGCGGACCTCGGGCAGCACGATCTCGCGCGCGGCGAACGAACGTCGCGGGCCGAGGCCGAATTGCTCCTCGTGGAACTGCATGGCGTCCGGGTTCATCCACTCGCGCAACGAAGTGACCTTGCGGACCGCGAGCGCGCCGGTGGCGAACAGGACGCACGGCATCATCATCCCGGCGAAAATCCGGAAGAACAGCGGAAGCTGACTCCACGCGGCGCTCATCAGGCTGAGGTAGGCGAGCCCGAGCAGCACCGCGACGAACAGCCAGACCACCTCGCGCGGCGACACCGCCCGGTTGCGCGGACGGAAACCGCGGTCGCCCTCGGCCATGACCTGGTCCTGCAGCGTCCGGATCTTCGCGAGCAGTGTTTCGTTCGCGAAAAGCTCCTCGCGCACGACTTCGGTGCGCAGCGATTCGCGGGCGAGCAGGCGGGTGACTTCGGGCGAGCTGAGGGTCTCGTCGATGAGGGAGGCCAGCGCGGCCTGCGCGGTCCACGAATCGAAATCTTCGAGGTCTTCCGCCTCGATGGAGTGTGGGTCGCTCCGCTCGCCGGTCACCGGCGGATGATGCCATACGCGGGGCTTCGGACAGGGCGGTTTCGGCACCGGTTAGCGCGAAGCGAGCAGCCGCAGCGCATCCCGGGAAGCCGCGTCGCGGGGGGTGCAAGCCTCCAGTCGATGATCAGGGCTGTCCGGCTGGAGCCAAACCTGATAGTCGACATCCACGCGGCCCAGCGTCGGATGGCGCAGGTCCATCGGCACTGTGGTCCGCAAGACAGGACCGGCGTGAACTGCTGCCGCCGGCGCGGACATTCGCCGACTGGAAGGCCGCCGCTGTCGAGGCTGGGCTGCAGGTCAACGACAAGGACCGATGGCGAATCAAAGTCGGCCAAGACGGTGATCTGGAGGCTTTCAGCCACACGAACGTCGTCAGAGCCGTCTTCGGAACGGCCGGTGCTGACTTCTACGGATTGTGGAGCGGCGTCGCACACCAAGCGGCATGGGCACTCGCCGAGTGGAGTGCCTTCGAGACGGCGAAGGAAGCTCAAGTGACCGGACTGCACGTCGCGATGAGTATTGCGGCGGTGCTCTGCGCGGGGCTGGGAGTGCTCGCGCTGCGATGGCTCCCGAGGGATTCGTCAGCTGAGGACGTCGTAAGCGAGAGCGACCGGGTCGTCGACCGTGCCTGACGGCTGGGCCTGTACGGCGGCTGCGGCGGCGGTCGCGTCGGGAAGGGCCAGGTGCGGGCCACCGCGGACGTGGTCGGCGGCGGCCAGCAGGTCGGCGGCGGCGACCGGGCGGTCCAGACGCACAGCGTGGTCGGCGATGCCCACGAGGACGATCGACAGATACAGCACCTCGCCGGACGCATCGGCCAAGGCCAGTGCTTCACGGCGGCGGTCCCGGGCCGTGGGCAGGTCGCCGAGCTGCGCGTCCAGGTAGGCGTGCGAATGGTGGATCATCGCGCGGAACAACGGATGCGGCTCGGATTCGCTCAGCAACGCTTCGGCACGGTTCAGTTCCACGCGGGCTTCCGCCAGATCTCCGCGCCAGCGGGCCAGATCCGCTTTGGTGTGGGCCAGAAACGCGAGCGAATCCGGGAACGGCACGGTCCGCGCGTCACGTTCGGCGGCGGCTGCCGCGGCCTTCGCGGCTGCCGTGTCGCCGAGTTGCCAGAACAGGTGCGCTTGCCGTCCTCGCGCGAAGAGAACGTCTTCGGCCGAACCGATTTCCGAGACGACCTGGATGGATTCCTCATAGCACGAAACGGCTTCCTCCAGTTCGCCGCGACGGCTGACGACCTCGGCGAGGCTGTTCAGCGCCAGCGACAGGCCCCAGCGTTCCCCGCTCTGCCGGAACAGCCGGACGGCCTCGCGGGTGTCGGCTTCCTGCGCGGCCGAGTCGTGCCGGAGGTTCAGCTGTGCCCGCGCGCGGTGCAGCCGGGCATGGGCGCGCAGCCACGGGTCCTCATCGGACAGCAACTTGTCCAATGTGGACTTCATGGCGCTGGTGTCCCCGCTTTGCGTGAACACCGGGATGATGGAGCGCAGCAAGGAATTCTGGCTGTCGCGGCTGAGTTCGAGCGCTTTGCGGCCGAGTTCGTCGGCGGAGGTTTCGGAGGACATTCCGATGGTCAGCAACAACGCGGCCATCGCGTACCCCATCGCGCGCAGTTCGCGATCCACCTCGCCGGGCAACGCGAGCGCCGCCTCGATTACTTCCTGTGCCTCGGTTTTGTGCCCGGTCAGCATCCAGAACCACGCGCACGACGTCGCCAGCCGCAGTGCCGTCGTGGCTTCGCCCGCGGCGATGGCACCGCGCACGGCGGACATCAGATTGCCGTGCTCGGCGGCGAAACGCGCCAGCCACTCGATCTGCTCGGCGCGGCGCAGGTATTTGTCGCCGGTCTCGGCGAAGGAGGCGAACCACTCGGCGTGCGCTTGGCGCAGTTCCTCGCGCTCGTCGGCCACGGTGAGCTGTTCCAGCCCGTACGCCTTGATCGTCTCGAGCATCCGGTAGCGCGGCTCGGCGTCCTCGGAGACGGCCAGTAGCGATTTGTCGACTAATGCGCTGAGCAGCTCGGGCGTACCACCGCAGACCGCTTCGGCGGCATCCGCGGTCGCGCCGCCGGAGAACACCGACAACCGGCGCAGCAGCCGCCGTTCTTCCGGTTCCAGCAGATCCCAGCTCCAGTCGACGACCGCGCGCAGCGTGCGGTGCCGCGGCAGCGCGGTCCGGCTGCCCGCAGTGAGCAGGCGGAACCGATCGTCGAGCCGGGCGGCCAATTGCGACACGCTCATCGACCGCAACCGCGCCGCGGCGAGTTCGACCGCGAGCGGCATTCCGTCGAGCGCCCGGCAGATCCGCACCACTTCGTCCACAGTGGACTCGTCAACGGTGAACCCCGGCCGCACCGCCGCGGCACGATCGGCCAGCAGCCGGACCGAAGCACACGACATCGCTTCGACGGACGTCGCGCCCTCCGCGGGCAGCGTCAGCGGTTCGACTGGCCAAAGCGCCTCGCCGGTCAGCGCCAACGGCTCCCGGCTGGTCGCGAGAATGCGCAGTCGCGGGCATTCGCCGAGCAGGTGGTCGGCCAGTTCCGCGGCGGCTTCGATGACGTGCTCGCAATTGTCGAGCACCAGCACCGCGTCCCGATTGCGCAACGCTCTGGTCGCCCGCTCGCGCGGGGTGCCGCTGGCGCGGGATCCGGTGTACATCTGCTCGCGCAGGCCCAAGGCGTCGAGCACGGCCTGCGGAACGTCCGCGCCGTTGGTGACCGAGGCCAGTTCGGCGAACCACACGCCGCCGCGTCCGGTCAGCAGATGCCGTCCGGTCTCCGTGGCCAGCCGCGTCTTTCCGGCCCCGCCGGGCCCGGTCAGCGTGGTGAGCCGGTACTCGCCGACCAGCTTGGCTACGCGCGTGACCTCAGTGTTCCGGCCGACGAAACTCGTCAACCCGGCCCGTAGGTTCGTGCGCGCGACATCCTCGTCGGAGACCGTCTCGCGGAGGATTTTGGTGTGTGCGGCGGACAGTTCGGCGGCCGGGTCGGCGCCGAGTTCGTCCGCCAGTGCCATCCGGATCCGCGTGAACACCTGAAGCGCTTCGGCCGGTCGTCCGGCGGCTTGCAGCGAGAGCATCAACGACGCGGCCAGCCGTTCCCGCAGCGGATGTTCGGACAGCAGCTTCGACAGTTCTTCGGTGAGATCCGCGCCGTGCCCCAGCCGGATCGCGGCTTCGGCGTACTCCTCGGTGGCCGAAAGCCGTAGCTCGTTCAGCCGCGCTATGTGGCCTTGGAAGAACTGCGCGTCTGAGACGTCACCGAGCGCCGGGCCGCGCCACAGATTGAGTGCCTCGCGAAGCAGCACGACACGCTTCTCGTCAGATGCTGTCCGCGCGGCGGTGACCAGCTCCTCGAACCGGGCCGCATCGACGGTCGCCTCGGGCAGCCGGTAGCCGGACGGGGTGGAGTCGAGCCGCGTGCCGATCCGGCGCAGCCGCGAGACGAGCGCCTGCAACGCGTTGGCCGTGGCCGGCGGACGCGTCCCCCAGACGGCGTCGACCAGCTGCCCGGCCGAGACGACCCGGCCGGGCTCGAGCGCGAGGGCGCTCAGCAGCGTCCGCAATCGGGCTCCGGTGATCTCGACCGCGGCACCGTCGTCGTTCCGGACCTCCAGCGGGCCCAGCAAGCCGATCCGCACCTGGTCGATGATGCCGTGCCGGCGGCCGTCCCGTCCTCCGGGATCTCCCCGATATCCAGGAGACGGGGCCAGAATAATGCAGTCGACACCAAGTTTGCAGTCTGCTTCACTTTTCGGCGTGGGACTTCGAGAGCGGAAGAGGCAGGAGACGGTGCGGCGCATCGCGGATACCGCGCTGCGGATGTTCGTCGACCGCGGATTCGAGGCGGTGACCATCGCCGAGGTGGCCGAGGCCGCCGACGTCGCGGTCAACACGGTCTACAACCATTTCCGGGTCAAGGAAGACCTGGTGCTGCCGCCGTCGGAGGCCTCGGCGGGACGGCTGGCCGGGATCGTGCGGGCGCGCGGGACGGGAGTGTCCGCGGCGCACGCGGTGCTGGACCACCTGCGCGGCGAGATCCGGCAGCGCTCGCGCTCGATCGGGCTCAGCCCTGGGTTCGGCCGGGTGTTGCCGATGATGCTGGCCGCGCCCACGCTCGCCGCCCGGCTGCAGGACCTCGGTCAGCAGATGGTCGCCGAACTCGCCGACCTGCTGATCGCGGAAACCGGTGCGGCGCAGGGAGATCCGGTGCCCGGACTGGTCGCCGCGCAGATCGGCTGGGTGCACAGCCTGCTGTACGGCGAGATCGGCAAACGCACCGTCGGCGGCGAGGCGTCCGACGACATCGCGGAGGCGGCGCTGACGCTCCTCGACGCGGTGGAAGGCCTGCTCAGCGAGCAAGTACTGACTTATGCGATCCGGAAGGACACCTGACATGGACGCGTTCCGCGTGATCATCCGCGGCAAATTCGCCGCTCTCGACGAGAGCGCTCGCGCGTTGCTGGAGACCAAGACCGACGTCGCCTTTACCGAAGAAGGCACCTTCACGCACGACGTCAACGCGACGGCGTTCACCTTCCGCTGCCAGGTCCCGGCCGGTCCGGACGACGACGAACGCGCGGCCAAAGACGGCGCGGCCGCCGCATTGGCCGCGCATGGCCTGCCGTACCGGGACCTGAACTACGCGGTCACCGACCTGCGGACGATCAAGATCCGGCGCAAGAACCGCTAGCGACCTCCGCCAGTGCGGTCGCCGCGCGCCAGCAGTCGTGGAAGGTGGAGTACATCGGCACTGGCGCTAGGCGGATGACGTCGGGGCGGCGGGCGTCGGCGACAACACCGTGCTGGGTCCGCAACGCGGCGCTGACCGTGTCGGCGTCCAAACCGTGCAGGCGAACGGAAAGCTGCGCACCCCGACGGTCCGGGTCCCGGGGCGTGAGCACCTCCAGCGGACGTCCCGCGCAGACCTCGCCGAGCAGCGTTTCCAGGTACCCGGTCAGCCGAATGCTCTTGGCGCGCAAGGCAGCCATGCCCACCGCGTCGAACATCGCCAGCGAGGCTCGCACCGGGGCCATCGCGAGGATCGGCGGGTTCGACAGCTGCCACGAGTCGGCGGTGTCGACCGCAGTGACGGTCGGCTGCATGCGGAACCGCACGTCCGGGTCGGTGCTCCACCAGCCCGCCAGTTTCGGCAGCGAACGATCCGCGAGATGCCGCTCGTGCACGAACGCGCCGGCGATCGCGCCCGGTCCGCTGTTGAGATATTTGTAGGTGCACCAAGCAGCCCAGTCGACGTTCCAGTCGTGCAGCCGCAGCGGCACGTTGCCCGCCGCGTGCGCGAGATCCCAGCCCACGATCGCTCCGGCGGCGTGCCCGGCGCGGGTGATCGCCGGGATGTCGAGCAGTTCCCCGCTGTAGTAGTTGACCCCGCCCAGCAGGACGAGCGCGACCCGATGCCCGTGCTCGGCAAGCCAGCCGACGACGTCCTCGCTGCGCAACGTCGATTCCCCGGGACGCGGCGAAAGCCGGACGACGGCTTCGTCCGGGTCGTAGCCGTGGAACGCGACCTGGCTGCGCACCGCGTAGCTGTCGGACGGGAACGCGGTGTCCTCGATGACGATCGCGTGCCGGTCCGCGGTCGGCCGGTAGAAGCTGACCATCATCAGGTGCAGATTGACCGTCAGCGAGTTCATCATCACGACCTCGGCCGGTCGCGCGCCGACGAGCCGCGAGGCTGGATCGCGTAGCTGCTGGTGGTAGGAAACCCACGGACGCGCTGCTTCGACGTGGCCTTCGACGCCCAGCCGGGCCCAGTCGGCGAGTTCCGCGTCCAGCGCGGCGCGGGTCGCGGCCGGTTGCAGGCCGAGGGAGTTCCCGGCGAAGTAGGCCGTCTCGGCGTAGCCGCCGCCGGTCGCGGGCGGGACGTGGAACTGCGCGCGCAACGTCGGCAACGGGTCCTGGGCGTCGAGATCGCGGGCGGCCGCTTCGGCGAGGGCCACGGTCATGAGAACTCCACAAAGTCGGAAGCGTGGGCTCCTCATCGTTCTTGCCGGACGCCATGCCCGTCCAATGCTTGATTCGCTCGTTCCCATGCCCGCCTGGCTATCCCGGCGGTATTCCCGAACGGCTATGCCAGGGCGGGTATTCGGTATTTCCGAAGCGTCGCGGATTGGGTCACGCTGTGCCGATCGACAACGGCCAGCAGAAGGCAGTGATCACGATGCCGACCGAAGCAGACGCGAACCTCAAGCGAAGCATCTCCCTTTTCCAAGCCGTCGGAGTCTCGTTCCACCAGGTAGTCGGCGGCGGGGTCGTCGCGTTGATGGGCACCGCCATCGCGCTGACCGGGGCAGGCGCGCCGATCGCCTTCGCCGTCGCGGCACTCGCGGTGATCGTTTACTCGCTGCCGATCGCGTCGCTCGGCAGCGCGATGCCGGTCACCGGCGGCCGCTACACCTACGCCGCGCGGCTGATCTCGCCCGCTGCCGGGTTCGCGTCGATGTGGCTTTCGGCCGTGTCGGTCATCCAGCTCAGCCTGATGGCGCTGGCCGGGGCGAACTACGTCAGCGCGCTCGTGCCGGGAGTTCCGGTGCGGCCGCTGGCGATCGCCCTGATCACGGTGTTCTTCCTGACGAACCTGGCGGGCGCGACGTTCTCCAGCCGGGTCGGCATCGTGCTCGCCGTCGTCATGCTCGCCGCCTTCCTGCTGTACGGGATCGCGGGCGCCGGGCAAGTGCGATGGAGCGAATTCGGGAACCTGACCCCGCACGGCATCGGCGGTTTGCTCAACGCGGCGGCCATGCTCACGTTCGCCACCACCGGTGCCTTCCTCATCGCCGACATCGGCGGCGAGATGAAGCGGCCGGGACGCGACATCCCGCTGTCCGTCGTCGGCGGCACTCTCGTCGCGGCGGTGATTTACGTGGTCGTGGCGATCCCGTCGGTAGGCGTGCTCGGGGCGGCGGCGTCCGCGGGCAAGCCGATGTCGGACGTCGCCCGCCACATCCTTTCGCCAGGCGGTTTCGCGTTCTTCATCCTCGGCGGCGCGATGGCGTCGGTGATCGGCCACATCAATTCGCTCCTGCTGGCCGCGACGAAACCCGTGCTGGCCGCGACCGGCGACGGCTGGCTGCCCGCCGGGCTCGGCGCGGTGAACCGCCGGTTCGGCACCCCGCACTGGCTGCTGGCGATCCTTTACCTGATCGGCGTGGTCCCGGTGCTCGCCGGCTTCAGCGTCGCGAACATCGCGGCCATGACGTCGATCGTCACCGGGCCGTTGCTCACCCTGCTGATCATCGCGTCGTGGCGGGTGCGCCGGCAGCGTCCGGAACTGCACGCCGCGGCCCCGTTCCGGATGCGCCGGACTTCGCACGCCGTGTTGTCCGTGCTCGGCGTCGCGATCCTCGCGGTGCAGACTTGGTTGCTGCTCAAACAGATCACGCTGCCGGCGTTGCTCGCGCTGGCAGCCTGGAGCGGGCTGGGTCTCGTCGTGTGGCTGACGCGCCGTTCTGCTTCCCTCAACCTCGAAAGCGAGTACGCATGACCACGCAGCTCATCCTCCTCGGCACCGCGGGCGGTCCCGCACCGAAACGCACCCGGAGCGCTCCGGCGCAGGCGATCGTCGTCAACGGAGCCACTTACCTGATCGACTGCGGCAACGGCGTGGCCCGGCAGCTGGTGCACGCGGGCATCCCGCTCGACTCGCTGCGCGCGGTCGGCATCACGCATCACCATTCCGACCACAACGCCGACTACGGCAACCTCTACCTGCTGGCCTGGGCCGCCAACCTGGAACGGCAGGTCCCCGCGTTCGGGCCGCCGCCGCTGGCGGACATGACCCGGCATTTCCTGGCGATGAACCGATTCGACATCGACACGCGGGTCGGCGACGAGGGTCTGCGTCCGCTGGACGAACTGCTCGATCCGCACGAGGTCACGGCGGACGGCGTGGTCTTCGAGGACGAGAACGTCCGAATCACCGCGGCCCGCGTAGACCATCCGCCGATCGCGGACGCCTTCGCTTACCGCGTGGACACCGCGGACCGGTCCATCGTGATTTCCGGCGACACCGCGCCGTGCGAGAACCTGGTGCGGCTCGCTGCTGGTGCGGATGTGCTGGTGCACGAGGTCATGTACGTGCCCGCGGTCGATGCCATGGTGAGCCGGTACAACGGCACGACGTTGCGGGACCATCTGCTGGCGAGCCACACGAGTGTCGAGCGGGTCGGTGCGTTGGCCAAGGAAGCCGGGGTGGGGACTCTCGTGCTGTCGCATTTCGTTCCGACCGACGCGGACATCGCCGACGAGGTCTGGCGTGAGCACGCCGCTGCCGGGTTCGACGGCGAGGTGGTCGTCGGGAAGGACCTGCTGCGCCTCTGACTGGTTCCGCCCGAAGTCGCGTCGTTCCCCGGGTTCCGCGCGCTTCGTACCTACAGTGGCCAGGTGACTACGCCTGCCGAGGACCAGCGCGACCACGTGATGGCGCGCGCGTCCGCGCTCCGCCGTGAGCTTCGCGCGGGTCTGGCGCAGCTGCCGGACCAGGCGGAAGACGAACGCACGCAGACGCTCGACGCCCTGGTCGAGCGGGCGGAGGCGCTGCTGAGCACCGAGAAGGAGGTCGACGCCGCGGTCGAACAGGTGCGGCTCGCCCGGCTGGAGGCGAAGCGCGGGAAGGTGCAGCGGACGACGCTGTACCTGGCGGTCGCGCCGGTCGCGGTCGGGATGGTGAGCGGGGCGATGATGCTGTTCGGCGCGCTCAACGCGGTCTGGCTGCTGCTCGCGTTGCCGCTGCTGGGCGCGGGACTGCGGATCGCGTTCGGGCCGCTCGGGCCGACGCCGCTGATGGTCAACCGGCGGCAGCGGGCCGCGTACATCGGGGCCCTGGCGGCGATCTTCACCGCGGTCGCGCTCATCGGGGCCGGGCCGACCGCCCAGCCGATCATGGTCGTCCTGGCCGCGCTCACCACGGTGGCGACCCTGGCGTTCCTGGTGCAGGAGGCGCGGTGACCTACTCCGAGTACTACCGCGACACCGAGTACTACCCGGCCGAGGAGGAGCCAGAGTCCGATCCGGAACTGCTCGCCCTCACCGACACCGTCGGCGGCATGCGGGAAACCGTCGACGATCTGGAAAACCGCACCGTCCGCGAGCTTTCCGAACTGCGCGAGACGGTCGAGTCGTTCACCGAAACCCATTCCCGGCACGAAACCCGCTTGGACCACACGGCCCGGCAGCTCGAACGGCTCCGGCAGCGGCTGCTGGTGCTCGAACGCGCGGTCCGGGTGTCGGAGAAGGTCCCGGTGGTCGACCTGGACAATGTCGGCCCGCGGCTGCGGCAGCTGGCCGCGGAGGCAGAGCGGCGGCACAGTCTGGCCGCACAGTTGCTCACGCCGACCCAGCGCCGACCGTACGAAGAGGACGTCGCACGGCTGCCGCAGGCGCGCGAGGCGTTGGGGCAGAGCGAAGAAGCGTTGATCGCCGTGCTGGAGGTGCTGGCGAAAGCCGAGCGTGGCACGCCGGAACGGGACGACGCGGAGTCGCGACTGTCCGAAGTGGTCGCTCGGCGGCGGGGCGTGCTGGATCGTCAGTTGCCCGCCGCGCAGCAGGATGCCGAAGCGGCGCAACAGGTTCTGGCCGCGGACGAGGTGACGCGGACCCGGGTCCTGCCGCAAATCGAGAAGTGCGAACGGGATTGGGAAGAACTGCATTCCCGGCTGCGCGAGCGGATCACCGACGCGATCGGGTCGAGCGCGTTGCTGCCGGTGTGGTTCACGCACGCGTTCGGAGTCGCGCCGCCGTCCGGTGCGGCAGGCGACAAATGGATCCGGGCAGCGACGTCCGCGCTTGCCTACCGGGTGACGCACGGCGTGGTCGATCCCGCGCTGCCGCTGGGGGAGCCGCCGCCGTCGGACACCGACTGGACCGAACCGAAGTGGTCCTGGCGGGCCCGGCTGGAGCACGACATCGAGGAACTCGACCTCGGGGTGGATTAACGGGGTTCTTCCGGTGTGTCGTCTGATGCGGGGACGAGTTCTCGCTGCATCCAGGTGACGTCGCGCCAGGCTCCGTGTTTCCAGCCGATCCGCCGCCAAGTCCCGATGAGTTCGAAGCCCATCGCCTTGTGCAGTCCGACGCTGGGTTCGTTCGGCTGCGTCATCCCGGCGACGGCCATGCGGAAGCCGCGTTCGGCGAGCCGGGCGAAAAGGGCTTCGTACAAGGCTTTTCCGCCGCCCGCGCGTCGACGATCCTGCGCCAGGTAGACGCTGACCTCGCACGACCAACGATAAGCCGCACGCTCCTTGTACGGGCTGCCGTACGCGTATCCCGCCACTGAGCCGTCGATTTCCAGCACCAGCCACGCGTGCGACTTCGTCGCCTTCGCGATCCGGGCGGCCATTTCCGTCGGCGTCGGCGGTTCGGTCTCAAAGCTGATCGTGGTGTCCCGGACGTACGGCGCGTAGATCGCCGCGCACGCCTCGGCGTCCCGTTCTTCGGCAGGTCGGATCAACATGTCCCCGATAGTAGACACGATCCGCTGCTATAGTCGACCACTGTGACCGATCCCCTCTCCGCTTCGCTCGCCGCGGCGGTGCGTGAAGCCCGGCAGGACCGTGCGCTGTCCGCGGGCGTGCTCGCTGAACGTTCCGGAGTTTCCCGCGCCATGATCGGGAAAATCGAGCGCGGTGAAGCGCAGCCGACGGCCGTGCTGTTGAGCCGGCTCGCCACCGCGCTCGGGCTCACGCTGTCCGAACTCATCGCCCGCGCGGAGGGCGACGACCGCCGCCTCGCGCGTCGTGAAGACCAGCCGACCTGGCAGGACCCGGTCACCGGCTATGTGCGCCGCGCTGTTTCGCCTCCCGGGCACGGGGCTACTGAGCTGGTCGAAGTCGACCTGCCGCCCGGTGCGAAAGCCGGATTCCCGGCCAGTTCCTACGCCTTCGCCGACCATCAGGTCTGGGTGCTGTCCGGCCAATTGCGGTTCCACGAAGGCGAAGTCGTGCACGAACTCGCCGAGGGCGACTGTCTTCAGCTGGGCCGCCCGGTCGACTGCGCGTACGAGAACCCTGGAAACCAGCCGTGCCGTTATCTGGTGGTGCTCACCAAGGTGTGACTCAGTTCACGCCTGATTTGTCTGATTACCGGGGCCTCCCGCCCGGACATGATGCGACCGCACAGCATCCGGGAGGAGAAGCAAAGTGGGTTCGTGGCGCGAATTGGGAGCGCATTTCAGCACCGCGGTCGTGCTGGCCGGCGGTGTGCTCGTCGGCGCGGTCAACATCTATGTGGCGGCCAGCCTTTTGCCGACCGCGGTCGCCGGCATCGGCGGGGAGCGGCTCTACGCGTGGAACATGACGGCGTTCCTGGTCGCGCAGGTCGTCGCGACGATGTTCGTCAGCCGGGCGCTCGCCCGCCTCGGCAACGCGACGGCGTACTACCTCGGATTCGGCGTTTTCGCGACGGGCTCGGTGGTGTGCGCGGTGAGCCCGGCGATGCCGGTGCTGCTGGCCGGCCGCGGAGTGCAGGGCTTGGGCGCGGGATTGCTCACCGGGCTGGGTTTCGCGGTGATTCATTCGGCGCTGCCGCGGCAGTTGTGGGCACGGGGGAGCGCGTTGATCTCGGCGATGTTCGGCGTCGGCAACCTCGTCGGCCCGGCGCTCGGCGGGTTGTTCGCGCAATTCGGTTCGTGGCGGGCGGCGTTCGTCGTGCTGGCTGGTGCAGCGGTCGTGATCGCGGCGCAGGTGCCGCGGGCGCTTCCGCGCAGCGAGCGAAGCCCCTCCGCTCCCGTTCCGTCCTTCGCGTTGGCAGCCGTGGTGGGTGCGGTCGGGGCGGTGAGCATCGCCGGGATCTTGACCAGCATCCTAGCGATGGCAGCGTTCATCGTGCTGGGATTCGGTTTCGTCGTGGCGTTTCTGCTCGTTGAGAAGCGTGCCGCGGTCCGAGTCCTGCCCGCTGAAGCCTACGAGTCCGGCTCGCCGCTGCGCTGGATCTACCTGACCATCATGTGCCTCGCCGCCGGAGTCTCGGTCGAGGCGTTCCTGCCGCTGTTCAGTCAGCATCTCGGCGGATTACCGCCTGCGGCAGCGGGTTTCTTCTCCGCCGCACTGTCCTTCGGCTGGTCCGCCGGGCAGATCGTCAGCTCGTCCGCCCGTCGCGTCCGGCTGCTCTGCCTGGCCGGACCGACTCTGCTGGCTGCTGCCTTCGTCGTACTTGCCTTGCTGCAGAGGGAAAACGCCTCGGTACTGGCGTGGCTGGCGGTCCTTCTCGCCGGTGGTACCGGGATCGGCATCGCCATGCCGCACCTGTCGGTAGCCGCGATGGCCAGCGGTCAGCAAGCGGCTGCCGCAATCGCGACAGTGCTCACGATGGCGACTGCGTTCGGTGCCTCGATAGCCGGGCTGTTGGTGAACTTGGGCGCACCGTCGATGGTGACGTCCGCGCGCTACCTGCTGATCGGCTTCGCCGTCGTGGCCGCGGCGGGGGTTTTCACGACAGCTGCGGCAGGCGTTGGTGCACGTCCAGCAGTTGCGCGAACGGATCTCCCGCCTTCGCCACACGATCGAGCACCGTCCGGATCGTCCATCGATCCGGAGTGAGGTCGGGGTCGTCGAGTTCGTCCCACTCCAGCGGGACAGACACCGGCGCCCCCGGCTTCGGCCGCACGCTGTACGGCGCGACGAGGGTTTTGTTCAGCACGTTCTGCGTGTAGTCGAGCCGTGCCAGCCCGCCGCGGCGATCCTTCTGCCACGCCCAGCTCACCAGGTCCGGCACGATCTTGCCGATCGACTTCGACACGGTTTCCGCCCACGCCCGGGTCTGCGCGTACGTGTACCGCGGCTCAACCGGCACCCAAATCTGGATCCCGCGCTGCCCGGTCGTCTTCGGCCGCCCGATGAGCCCGAAGTGATCGAGTGCGGTGCGGTGCAACCGGGCGAGCGCGAGCACGTCGTCGAACGAGGTTTCCGAACCGGGGTCGATGTCGAACAGCAACCAGGTCGGGTGCTCGACATCGGACGTGCGCGACGTCCACGCGTGCAGTTCCAACGCGGCGAAATTGGCCAGCCAAGCCAGATCCGCCACGCCGGAGGGCACGAGGTACTGCTGCACGTCGCCGGGGTCGGCTCCTTCGTAATGCCAGCGGTGCAGCCACTCCGGCGCGTGGTCGGGGACTTCCTTGTGCCAGAACCCGGGTTTGCCGACGCCGCCCGGGAACCGGTTGGTGTTGAGCGCGCGGCCGGCGAGGTAGGGAAGCATCGTCGGCGCGATCCGGGTGTAGTACTCGATCAGTTCCCGTTTGGTGATCGGCGCTTCGCCGTCGCGGCCGGGGATCAGCGTCTTGTCGAGATTGGTGACCTTCACCTGCCGCCCGGCGACCGTCCACGTGCCCTGCTTGCCCAGTTCGCTCAGTGCTTCGAGCTCGTCCTCCGACGCCGGCTCGAACACTGGATGCAACGGCACTTCCGCCTCGGTCGCAGGCAGATCGCCGCGCCACAACGCCGGGGGAGCGGCCGCGATCTCGTCATTGGTGAGCCCGCTTTTCACCGACTTCGGATGCTCCTCCGCGTCCCAGCCGGCGGTGGCGTGGTCGTCCTGCTTGTGCAGCAGAAACCATTGCTTCCCGTCGTCGTCCTTCTTGGGACGGATCAGCACGAAGCGCCCGGCCAGCTTCTCGCCGTACAGGTCGAAGTGCAGGTTCCCGTCCGCGAGCGCCTGCTCGGGATCGTCGGTGTCGACCGGTTCCCAGCGTCCGCGATCCCAGACGATGACGTCGCCGCCGCCGTACTCGCCGCGCGGGATGACGCCTTCGAAATCGGCGTACTCCAGCGGATGGTCCTCGACGTGCACGGCCATCCGCCGCGCCTTCGGATCGAGCGTCGGCCCCTTCGGCACCGCCCAGCTGACCAGCACGCCACCCAGCTCAAGCCGGAAATCGTAATGCTTCCGCCGCGCCCGATGCCGCTGCACGACGAACCGGTAGCCAGGTTCCTTCGGGGCATTCGCACCGGCTGGCTCGTCGGTCTTCGCGAAGTTGCGCATGGCGCGGTACTTCGCCAGCCGCTCGGCGGCACCGTCCATTCGCTGCCCCTCCCGTCAGCAGGTCGGCGGAGGCTCCTCGGTACAAGAGCTGCTGTCGACCGTTCCGGAAGCCGCTTGCAACAGCAAGTTGTAGAGCTGCTCGCGCTGGTCCGGATCGAGCGCCGCGAAGACCTCGTCCTCCACCGCCGCGAGCGCCGCCTCGGCCCGGGCCAGCTCTTTCGCACCCCGCTCGGTCAGCACGACGACGTGCCGCCTGCGGTCCTCCGGCGACCGGCGCCGCTCGATCAGCTGGTCGCTTTCGAGGTCGTTGAGCAGGCCGACGACGTTGGTGCTGTCCATCTCGAGGATCTGCGCGAGGGACTGCTGGGTGCTGGAACCGCGGGTCTGGAGGACGGTCAGGGCGATCAAATGCCGAGGCCGCAGCCCGAACGGAGCGAGCACGCTCTCCGCGCGCAGCCGGATCCGGCGCGCGAAGTGCTCGAGCAACGCACCAGACCTGCGCGGAGCCTGGGCGACGAGCGGCAGCGGAACCATGTGTCCAGTCTACGAGACAGTCCGGGTAGCTGCCGTGCTATAAATGGTTTGTCTTACACAAACTATCTACGGACGGTCATCGACATGGCACACCTGCTGCACCTCGACTCCAGCATCAACGGCGACCGCTCGGTGAGCCGAAAACTCAGCGCGAGGGCTGCTCGGGCTTGGCGCGCAGCCCATCCAGACGGGACGGTGACCTACCGAGATCTGGGCGCGAACCCCATCCCGCACCTGGACCCGCTGGCCTGGGAAGCCCGCATCACCCCCGCGTCCGAACACACCGCGGACCACCGCGAAGCCGCCCGAATCGGCGAAGAGCTGGCGGCGGAAGTACTGGCCGCGGACACCGTGCTGCTGGGCCTGCCGCTCTACAACTACGGTGCCCCGAGTTCGGTGAAGGCCTGGGTGGACCGCCTGATCGCAGCCGCCGGCGACGACCCGTCCGTCCTGGGCGGCGGCCGAGAACTCCTGGTCCTGGCAAGCCGAGGCGGCGGCTACGGCGAAGGCACTCCTCGCCACGGCTGGGACCATGCGGAAGGCTGGCTGCCCCACGGCCTTTCCTTGACCGGCCTGGAACCGCGCTTCATCACCGCGGAATTCACCATGGCAGGCGTCAACCCGGCACTGGCGGAATTCCGCTCGCACGCCGAAGAAAGCCTTGCCGCCGCGGAACGAGAAATCGACGCCCTCTGGACCCCCGCCACCGCCACCCGCTGACAGCCAAGGCCTTCACGAACCTTCCGGAGGCGGCAGCATTACGTGAGGGGAACCCTGAGGAACCCAGGGTTCCCCGATACGAAGCCAAAATGCGGTCTGAGGGTGGTTGTCAAGGCATCTTTCCAGCCTTGACAACCACCCTCAGACCGTCATCGCAATCAAGCTTCGGGGTGCCCCACGCACGCCCGGGCCAATGCCGCCGCCAGGCGACGAGCCCCAGCGGTCAAACAACATCCCCCCGCCGAATCCGATAAACCTGCAACCTCAACTCGTAATACTTAGTAGTCTCCCCCACCCACGACATCCCAATCCGCTCCGCGGTCGCGATAGCCCGCGAATTACTGGGCCGGGCGACCGCGAACAACTCATCGGTCCCGTCCTGGGAAAACGCCCACTCCACCAGCGCCCGCGCGGCCTCGGTCGCGTACCCGTGCCCCCACTCCTCAGGCCGCAACTGCCAGCTCAACTCCAAATCCTCCCGGTAGGGAGGCAGCAACCGAATCCCCAGTCCGCCAACGACCCGCCCGTCAGACCGCAGCTCCACCGCCCACCGGCCCCGAGGCGGAATCAGATTGGGCTGCGCCTCCTGCCAGGCCTGCAACACCGACCGCATCGCGGCTTCGTCGGCGACCCGGTCCATCGCGGGAGTCAGCCAATGAGTCACATCGGAAGAGCCGTAGATCTGATACGCGGCTTCGGCGTCGTCAGCCGTCCAGTCCCGGATCACGAGACGGTCGGTGGTCAGCGGCAGGGTCATGTACGAACGGTACGCCCGTTCCACCCGGTCGGGGCAAGTGATCCAGGACGCACCGAAGAACTCTTGCCCCGCCGGGAACTCCGTCCGCGCGGGGTAAACTGCGCGGGTGGAGATCTGGGTGAACCCGCGTTGTTCCAAGTGCCGTTCGGCGGTGTCGCTGCTCGACGAGGCGGGCGCGGAGTACACCGTGCGCCGCTATCTGGAGGATCCGCCGACCGAGGCGGAACTCGTCGCGGTGCTCGACCGGCTCGGCCTCGACCCGTGGGACATCACCCGCACCGGCGAGAAAATCGCCGGTGAACTCGAGCTGAAATCCTGGGGCCGGGCCCCGGAAGACCGTCCACGGTGGATCGCCGCGCTCGCCGAGCACCCGGAGCTGATCCAGCGTCCGATCATCACCGCCGACGACGGCACCGCGGTCGTCGCCCGCGACGAGAACACCGTCCGGTCGGTGCTCAGCTGACCGCGACCGCGATCAGCGCCGCCGCCAGCAGCACCACGTACGCGACGGCATGCACCTTGTCCGGCAACCGGTCGGCGACCCGCCGGACGAGCGCGATCGTCGGCAGTGAACCGGCCAGCAGTGCCGCGCCCGCGATCGGGTCGAGATACCCTGACGGCCCGCCGCCCGCTGTCGCGTAGACCGCCGTCGCCACTACCGCGACCGGCACGCTGAGCGGGTTCGCCATCGCGGCCGCGTCCGCCATCGGAAGCCCCTTGCGGCGCAGCAACGGCACCGTCATCACGCTGCCGCCCACCCCGAGAAAACTCGCCACCGCACCGATTCCGACCCCGCCCGCGGTAGTCGTGAACGTGCTCAACGGCTTGGGTTCCCCTTGCGGCTTAAGGAATCCGCCGCGCGCCAGGCTGTCCACAATGGTCACTGCCAGGTAGGCGATGAACAGGACGCGCAACAGTCCGTCCCCCGCGTAAGTCGCCGCTACCGAACCTATGACGGCACCGACCGCGACGAACGCGACGAGCGGCCAGATGTAGTCGCGACGGAGACGTCCGGCCCTGGCTTGCACGACGGTCGCGCTGACCGCGTTCACCACCATCACCGCAGTGGACGTTGCGACGGCGACATGCATCGCGTCGCCGCGGCTCGTGACCGCCGCGACCACTGGCACAGTGACGAATCCGCCGCCGAAACCGAACAGCACGGTCGTGACGCCGCTGAGGCAGCCGAAGAGCAGAAGAATCAGGATCGAGGTCAACACTGGTTTCAAGGTAGGTCGTGACGGGTGCGGCGCGCATCCGAAGATTCGCCAGCTTCTTTCGAGCTTCGGACACCTACTCTGTAGCCATGCGCAACGTTCCGTTGTCCGAGGTCGACGCCCTGCCGAGGGCCGTGCTCGCGATCAGCACGGACTACCCGCCGGACCACTTCCTGCCGCCGCATCGCCACCGCCGCGCGCAGTTCCTCTACGGAGCCACCGGTGCTATGCGGGTCGGAACGGCCGACGGAACTTGGACCGTCCCGACGCGGCGCGCGGTGCTGATCCCGCCGGAGACCGATCACAGCGTCGTGATGATGAACGTGACCACGCGCAGTCTGTATCTGGAACCGTCCGCTGTGCCGTGGTTCCCGCGCCGCTGCCAGACCGTCGACGTCTCGCCCCTGCTGCGGGAATTGCTCCGGGAAGCCGTGGACGTCGCCCCGGAATACCCTCGCCGCGGCCGCGACGCCACGCTGATTTCCCTTCTGCTGCACGAAATCTCTCGCTGCGTGCCGTTGCCGCTCGAACTCCCGTGGCCGAGGCACGAGGGCTTGCGAGCACTGTGTCAGTCCTTTTCGGACGCTCCCGATGTACACGATCCGCCGTCTCGCTGGGCGGAGGAGTTGCACGTCAGCGAACGCACGCTGCACCGGCTGTTCCGCGCCGAAACGGGCCTGAGCTTCGCGCGCTGGCGGGAGCGAGCCTGTGTGCTGCGCGCTCTCCCGCTGCTCGCCGCGGATCTCCCGGTCGCCGACGTCGCGGTCACCCTCGGATACGAAAGCCCCGCCGCCTTCACCACGATGTTCAGCCGCCTGCTCGGCGCCCCGCCGCGGGCGTACCGAGAGCCGTGACCCAGATCTCATCACGCGCAACTTGATTGCGTACAACTTAGTTGTACTGTTGGTCCCGTTCGGAACTTTCTCTGAGGAGGACCTCATGACTGCCACTGTCGTTCTGGTGCACGGTGCGTTCGCGGATTCGTCCAGCTGGAACGGGGAGATCGAGCGGTTGCGAGCCGCCGGGCACCGGGTGATCGCCGCGGCGAACCCGCTGCGCGGTGTCGCCGAGGACGCCGCCTACGTGCGGTCTCTGCTGGACAGCATCGAGGGCCCGATCGTCCTGGCCGGCCACTCCTACGGCGGCTCGGTGATCTCGGCCGCCGCGAAGGGGCACCGCCGGGTGCAGGCGCTGGTCTACATCGCCGGCTTCCTCCCGGACGAGGGCGAAAGCGCGGGCGAACTGGCCGGCAAGTTCCCCGGCGGGACCCTGGGCGAGACATTGGAGCAGGTCGCCCTGCCGAACGGCGTCGACCTCTACGTCCGGCAAGACCTGTTCCACCAGCAGTTCGCGGCGGACGTCCCGGCCGCGCAGGCCAGCCAGATGGCAGCAGGCCAACGCCCGATCGCCGCGGCGGCCCTTGACGAGGCCTCGCCCGCACCGGCGTGGAAGGACTTGCCGGTGTACAGCCTGATCCCGACCGCGGACAAGAACATTCCCGCCGCGGCGCAGCGCTTCATGGCGGAACGCGCGAATGCGGAGGCCGTCGAGGTGGAGGGCGCTTCGCACGCGGTACTGGTTTCGCAGCCGGAGGCGGTGGCGAACCTGATCCTGCGCGCTGCACGGTGACTGTGCCGAGGTGAGTCCGGTCCGCGCTGCGCCTGGGTGCGTGGCGCGGGCAGGGTGTGTGGCTGGGTGCGCCGCGCGATCCGCGGAATGGCGCGGGACCGCCGGGTGGAGGTGTTCTCCTCCGGCGGCGGGCTCGGTGCGGTCGGGTCACGCGACAGCTCGGCGGTCCCGGTTTCCGGGCGCGACTTCCGTGATCGGCCTGGTCAGCGGGTCTGTTGTGCGGTGCTCGGGGCGCCGATCGGTCCCGTTGTGCGGACTTGTCATGGCCGAGCCGGAATTTCGCCGTTCACCGCGTCGGTGCGGCAGTTACCATCGGCGGCCATGAGTACCTCAGGGGGTCCACAGGAGCAGCCGGGCACGCCGCAGGAGCCGGGTGCGGTCCCGCCGGGATGGCAGGCGCCTCCGCCGGGCGCCGGGTCCGGGTATCCGCAGCAGCCCGCAGCTCAGCCGGGCTATCCGCAGCAGCCGGGGCAGTCTCCGCAGTACGGGCAGCAGTACCCGGGCCAGCCCGCGCCGGGTTCGTATCCGGGGCAAGCCGGGCAGCCGCAGCCGGGGCAGTACCCCGGGCAGCCTGGACAGGCGCAGTACCCGGGGCAACCGCAATCCGGTCAGTTCCAGCCGGGCCAGTCCTACCCAGGCCAGCAGTACCCGGGCCAGGCCGCCTACCCGGGCCAATCGGGTTATCCAGCACAACAACCGGGCTACCCGCCCCAGCAGCCGGGAGCCGGTTACGCCGCACCCCAGCCCGGCCAGGGCTTCCTGCCCCAGAACCAGCCGCTCACCACCGCGGGGCTCGGCGCGATTCCGGTAGCTCTCGGCGGCATCCTCGAGGTCGTCGCCCTCTTCGTCCCCTGGGTCACCTTCACCCTTGGCTCCCAAACCGCCTCGGTCACCTTCATCGACGCCTTCAGCAAGATGACGTCCGGCATGGACAGCTTCGCCGCGATGTACGTACGGTTCCTCGCCTTCCTCTTGATCGCCGCGACATTGCTGTCGACCCTCCCGTGGACGCTCGGCGCGCTGCGCACGAAGAAGTCCGCGTACTGGTTCAGCGGGATTCGCCGCAAGGAACTCACCCCGCCGAACTTCTGGTGGTACCGCACCGTCTTCGCGGGCCGGGCCACCGTCATGCTGCTCTTCCACATCGCGGGCATCGTCGCGATGTTCTACGAGGACCTGTCGAAGATCGGCCTCGGCGCGTATCTGCTCATCCTCGGCGCCGTGCTCGTGGTCGCGGGCGCGGCGATCGGGCCGAAGCTCACGGCTGCCCGCTGACGGCGCGGATGACCGGGTTCTGACAAATGTCATCGCGCACCGGTGCGCGGTGACACTACGGCTCGCTTGCCCGTCCGCACCACCATGGGACGGGCAAGCGGCGCCGGATCCTCCGGGCCGATTCACGGTCTGGAAAGGACAGTCATGGACTCCCGTTCCGCAACGGTTTCCGAACACCCCCGGATCAAGACAGTCCGCGTCCTCACCGGGGCTTACCTGGCGCTGAGCGTGCTCACCCTCGGCGCCATCTTCCTGCTCCGCGACGACCCGTCGATGGTCACCGACGTCGTCTGGGTCCGGGCCACGATCGTGGCGGCCAGCGCGCTGCTCACGTTCCTGTTCGCGAGAAGCGCGGCTCGCGGGTCGAAACGAGGGCTGCTGCGGCTCCGGATCGTTTCGGCGGTGATGACGGTTGCGATCATCGTCATCGTGTCGATTCCGGGCTTTCTGCCGCTGTGGGTCCGGCTTGAGCAGGGCGTCTGCGGGGCACTGCTGCTGGCGGTGGTCGTCCTGGTCAACGGACGGCACGTGCGTTCGCTGTTCTCCGAGTAGCGTGCCGGACGTGGACCGCGGCCCCGATTCCGACGCGCAACGCTGGGTACTGGGCTGGCGCCGGCTCGTGCTGGACGCCGGCCTCCTGGTGTACCCGCTGATCGTCCTCGTCCAGGTAGCGGGCCAGTCCGCGGCGGTGGTGGCGCTGCTGGCGTTCTGCGCGTGCTACATCGGCGCGGCCGTCGCCGCTTACCAGTTCCGGAGCAGGCGTTTCTGGATCCTGACTGGGGCGTTGACGGTGCTGTTCGCCGTCGTGCTGCCGATCGCTCGGGCGAACGCGTTTTACCTGCTGGCCGTGGTGGTTTCGCTCGCGGTTCCGCGGTTGCCGCGCTGGGGTGCGGTCATCGTGCCGGTCGCCGCGGCGGCGACGGTGGTGATGCCGTGGGCGGTGTGGGGTGCGGACCCGGGCTGGGCGCAGGCTGCGGCGTTGGTGTTCACCGTGCTGGTGGTTGTCGCTTTCGCGGAGGCGTTGCGGGCGAACCGGGCGCTGGTGCAGGCGCGGGCGGAGGTGCAGCGGTTGGCTGCCGACGCTGAAAGGTCGCGGATTTCGCGGGATTTGCACGATCTCTTGGGGCACTCGCTTACTGCGATCACGGTGAAGAGCAATCTCGCCCGGCGGCTCGCGGACAAGGGGGATGAGCGGGTCGCCGAGGAGATCGGTGAGGTTGAACAGTTGTCCCGGCAGGCGTTGGCGGATGTGCGGGCGGCGGTTTCCGGGTATCGGGACGTGACGCTCGCCGGGGAGCTTGCGCGGGGCCGGGAATTGTTGCGGGCCGCGGGGATCAGGGCGGATTTTCCCTCTGCGGTGGATGGGCCGTATCAGGAATTGTTCGGGTGGGTGGTTCGGGAGGGGTTGACTAATGTGGTTCGGCACTCTCGGGCCAGTGCTTGCGTGGTGATTGTTTCCGGTTCTTCCGTGGAAATCCGGGACGACGGGGTCGGTTCTGCGATTGGTACGGGGAATGGGCTGTCCGGGCTGCGCGACCGGGTCGCTGCGGCTGGTGGGGCAATGGAGGCGGGGCCGGTTCGGCCTCGGGGGTGGCGGTTGCGGGTGAGTGTGGCGTGACTATTCGGTTGTTGCTCGCGGATGATCAGGCGTTGGTGCGGCAGGCGTTGGGGACCTTGCTTGATCTTGAGGACGACTTCGAGGTGGTCGCGCAGGTGGGGCGGGGGGACGAAGTGGTGGCGGCGGCGCTTGAGCATCGGCCGGATGTTGCGTTGCTGGATATCGAGATGCCCGGGTTGGACGGGTTGGCTGCGGCCGCGGTTTTGGCGGAGCAGGTGCCTGGGTGCCGGGTGGTTGTTTTGACGACGTTCGGGCGGGCTGGGTATTTGCGGCGGGCTATGGAGGCTGGGGCGGTCGGGTTTGTGGTTAAGGACGCGCCTGCTGAGGCGTTGGGGGATGCTATTCGGCGGGTGATGACGGGGGAGCGAGTGGTGGATCCGGCCTTGGCGGTGGCTACTTTGGCTGCTGGGGAATCGCCGTTGACCGCGCGGGAGCGGGATGTGTTGATCGCGGCTCGGGGCGGGGGATCGGTGGCGGAGATCGCCGGGAGTCTGTATTTGTCCGAGGGGACGGTTCGGAATTATTTGTCCGGGGCTATTGCGAAGACCGGGGCCCGGAACCGGATGGGGGCGGTTCGGGTTGCTGAGGAGCGGGGGTGGTTGTGACTGCTCGTCGCCCTGGCGGGCGACATCGGGCCTTTGGTGGCGTGGGGCACCCCGTTAGCTCATTGTGCTGACGGTTCGGGGGTGCTTGTCAAGGCGGGAAAGATGCCTTGACAAGCACCCCCGAACCGCAGGGCGGCTTTGTATCGGGGTTGGGGGAGGGCTGGGTGCCTCGATGGGTGGGTGCAGTGGCTGCGGTTTGTTGCGCGGCTTGGGTGTGTGGGTGCGTGAGGTGAGGCGGGGTGCGGTTAGCGCCCCAATGTGGCATTGGGTGCGTGGGATGCACCCAATGTGGCGTTCGGTGCGTGTGGCGCACCCAATGCCACATTGGGGCGCAACCGGGCGGGTGTTGGGCGGCGGTCTGTGAAGGGCACCTTGAGGGAATCGAGGGCCGTGAAGGGGCCCCTCACGGCTGGTGGAGGGGCATGAGGGGAACCCCGAGGGAATCAGAGTTCCTCGGGGTTCCCTCACGGCGTCGAAAAGCGGCGAGGTCCGAAGTGGACGGGCTAGTCGTTCTTTTCCGCGTTCAAGCGGGCGGCTTCGCGGCGGACTTCGGCTTGGGTTTCGCGTTCGCGTTGCAGCCAGGCGGGGTTGTCTGCTTTCAGGGCCTCGATCTGGTCCGTCGTCAGGGCTTCGGTGACACCGCCCCTGGCCAGGCCGCCGATGGAGACTCCCAGTTTCGCCGCCACCACGGGACGCGGGTGCGGGCCGTTGCGGCGCAGGTCGCGGAGCCATTCCGGCGGGTCGGTCTGCAGGGCGTTCAGCTCGTCGCGCGAGACGGCGCCCGCGCGGAACTCTGCGGGGGTCGCTTCGAGGTAGACGCCCAGCTTCTTCGCTGCCGTCGCCGGCTTCATGGTCTGGGGGGTCTTCTGCGCCGTCATGCCCACCAGCGTAACCGGCGACCCCGCGCCGGTAGCCTTGCCACGTGACAGGAGCCGACCAGGCCTCGGCGTTCCGGCTCGCCTACGTTCCGGGTGCGACCCCCGCGAAGTGGGTCCGGATCTGGGGCGAACGCAATCCCGAAGTGCCGCTTGACCTGGTCGCGGTCGAGGCCGCCGAGGCCGCCGACGTCGTTCGCGAGGGTGGGGTGGACGCGGCTCTGCTGCGGCTGTCCGAGAACCGCGACGGGTTGCACGCGATCCCGCTCTACACCGAGACCACGGTGGTCGTCGTGCCCAAGGATCACCTGGTCGCGGCGGCCGACGAAGTGTCCATTGCGGACCTCGCGGACGAACTCGTGCTGCATCCGCTCGACGACGCGCTCGGCTGGGAGCAACTGCCGGGCAAGCCTGCGCTGGAGCGGCCGGCGACGACTGGCGACGCGATCGAGCTGGTGGCGGCGGGCGTCGGTGTGCTGATGGTGCCGCAGTCGCTTGCCCGGTTGCACCATCGGCGTGACCTCACCTATCGGCCGGTCGAGGACGCACCGCAGTCGCGCGTCGCGTTGTCCTGGCCGGAAGGCGAGACCAGCGATCTCGTGGAGCAGTTCATCGGGATCGTTCGCGGGCGCACGGTGAACAGCACTCGCGGACAGCAGGAAACGCAGGCGAAGACGGGCAAGGCGGCGCCGGCGAAGAAGAAGCAGCGCGAACCGGACCGTCGCCGGAGCGTGCCCAAGTCTGGCGGGCGCGGTAAGCCTCGCCGTCGTCGTTGACGTTCAGGGAGTTGCCGTGGATCTCGGGTTGAAAGGCAAGTGCGCGGTCGTCACGGGGGCCAACCGCGGGATCGGGCTGGCGGTTGCGGAGGTGCTCGCGGCGGAGGGGGCGGCCCTCGCGCTCGTCGCCCGGGACGTCGAAGCGCTTGCTGCCGCGGCGGAAAGCCTCGGCAGGCATGGCACGAAGGTCGTCGCGGTTCCGACGGACACTACCGACGACGCAGCGGTCGCGGCGATGGCGGAGCGGGTCAAGGCGGAGTTCGGGGCGGCGGACGTGCTGGTCAACTGCGCGGCACCGGCGTCCAGCGGGGTTCGGACGCCGCTCGACGAACTGCGCGACGAAGACCTGCGCCTCGAGATCGAGACCAAAGTGCTCGGCTACCTCCGGTGCGCCCGGGCGCTCGCGCCGGGGATGCGGGAGCGCGGCTGGGGCCGGATCGTGAACGTCAGCGGGCTCAACGCGCGGCTGGCCAGTTCGACGTTCGGGTCGATTCGCAACGTCGCGGTCGCGGCGATGACCAAGAATCTCGCCGACGAACTGGGGCCGCAGGGAATCGCCGTGACGGTCGTGCATCCGGGGTACACCGTGACCGAGCGGACGCCGGAGAAGTTCGCCGAGATCGCCGCGGCGCGGGGAATTTCCGTGGCGGAGCTGGAAAACAGCATCGCGGCGGGAGTGAGCATCGGGCGGTTGGTGACGGCGGCCGAGGTAGCGGACGTGGTGGCGTTCCTGGCGTCCCCGCGCAGCGTGGCGATCAACGGAGACGCCATCGCGGCCGGCGGTGGCGTTCCCGGGCAGATTTACTACTGAACGGCCTGCAGCTCGCGCGCTCGGCTGGGATAGCCCAGACGGCCCTTGGTCGCGGCGGCCACGATCAGCGCGGCCGCAGTGAACGCGGCGAACAGCAGGTGCTCGGCGAGTTTCGGGTCCGTATTGGGGAACAGTTCGGCCCACGCGACCGACAGGTAGTTGTTGATCCCGGCGTGCAGCAGCAGTGCGATCGGCAGGCTTTCTCCACTGCGGTTGAACACCCAGGTCATCACGAAGCTGATCGCGATGGCGGTCCCGACGAACTCCAGCACCGACCAGACCGTCACGTCCGGCCAATGGCCCCATTCGGTGAAGAACAACGGCAAATGCCAGACGCCCCACAATGGACCGAGGATCAGCGTGCCGCGCAACGGGCCGTACTTCGGCTGCAAATGCGGCAGGGCGAAATCACGCCAGCCAGGTTCTTCGGCGAGGCCGGTGGTGATCACCTGGAGCACGAAACCCAAGACCCACACCAGGATCAGTGACGCGGCAGGGGCCCGGAACGCGCCGGCGAACGGCAGGCTGGAGAGCGTCAGCACGACGGGGACAGCGAAGAGCGCGAGTGCGTACCAGCGCCAGTTCACCCGCCATCGCAGCAATCGGCCGACCCACGCGCGCAGTCCGGGGCGGCCCTCGGCGAGTGCGGTGACGAGGAACGCGGAGAAGATCGGGCCGAGGTATGCGCCGGGGAGCATGCCGAGGATCTGCGTGGTGCCGAGTACCGGCGGGAATCCGAAGTGGACGATGCCGAGGCCGTTGTCCGAGAGTACGTAAGGGAGCCACGCGAGCCAGCTCAGTGCGATGGCGAGCGAGAAAAAGGTGGCGATCGGGCGGCGTGCGACGAAGGCGCGGAGAGTGTGCGGGGCGTTCATGGTGGTCCTTTGTGGACTAATCAGCGACGGGTGCGGTAGTTCGCGATGAGTGCGATACCGGCGGCGAGGGTGACGACGCCGAAAACGGTGCTCAGCACCAGGTTGACGCCGAGGGCCGAGGTGACGGCGTTGGCTGCGGCGCTGAGCACCAGCACGCCCCACAGCAGCGGCCGGGTGGTGTCCCGGGGAGGTGATTTCGTCATGCCGGGAACGCTACGAACCGGGGCTCGCCAGGACGATCCCGTGCGCGGGAGGATCTAGGTACAGCAGGCTGTACTCCTTCGCTCCGCGGCGGTGCCGCGGCGGATTTCTGGGCTAGGGTTCGGCTGCGTAGGAGGTGCGATGGCAACCGCAGGCGAACCGACGCCGCGTCCGTGGACCGTGCGCGTCCGGGCTGCTCTCGACGCGCTGGAACATCTCGTCGGCGGGATCGGCACGTCGGTGCTGGCGCTGCTGGTGCTGCTCGGCGTGGCAGTGGTCGCGGTGCTGAGCCTGGTGGGCGTCGGTCTGCTGCTGGCGCGGCCGATGCTGCACGTCCTGCACGCGGTCGCGGACCGGGAACGGATCCGGCTCACCGCGATGAAACCGGACGTCATCAGCCCCGGCCCCGGCCCCGAACGGCTCGGTGCGGCCCTGCGCGACCGGACGGTGCAACGCGAACTGCTGTGGGTCGCGGTGCACGGCATGGCGGGTTTCCTGCTCGGTTTCATCGCGCTGACGATCGTGCTCAACACCGCGCGCGACGGGCTTTTTCCGCTTTATTGGTACCTGCTGCCGCCGGACGACGCGACGGCGTCACTCGGCTGGCCGGTGCACAGCCTGGCGGAGGCGCTCCCGGTGTCGCTGCTCGGCGTCGCGTGGGCGTTTCTCTCGGTCGCGCTGCTGCCCGCGATGGCTCGGCTGCAAGCGTTGCCCGGCCGACGGCTGCTGCCCGCGGGATCGGACGCCGACGTCACGCTCCGGATCGCCCACCTCACCGCCACCCGCGCCGCCGCGCTCGACGCGCATTCCACCGAACTGCGTCGCATCGAGCGGGCGCTGCACGACGGCACGCAAAACCGGCTGGTCGCGGTGAACGTCCTGGTCGGCGCGGCCCGCCGGGCAGCCGCCCGAGGTTCGGCGGACGTCGACGAAATCCTCGGCCGTGCACAGGACGCAACCGAGACCGCGCTCGCCGAATTGCGTGCGGTGGTGCGCAGTATCCTGCCGCCCGTGCTGGCCGACCGGAGCCTCGCCGACGCGTTGACCGCGCTTGCCGCGGACTGTCCGGTGCCGTGCACCATCGACGCCGATCTCCCCGGCCGGTACGCCGTTTCGGTGGAGGCGTCGATGTATTTCGTGGTCGCCGAGGCGCTCACGAACGTCGCCAAGCACAGCGGTGCCAACAGTGTCGAGGTGGTTTTGCGCCGGGAGAACGAGGTGCTCCACCTGCGCATCACCGACGACGGTCGCGGCGGTGCGGCGGAAACCGGCGGCTCGGGGCTCGGCGGGATGCGCCGCCGGATCGAGGCGCTCGACGGAACCTTCGCGCTGGCGAGCCCCGCCGGCGGACCGACCATTCTGACTGTGAGCCTGCCATGCGGATTGTGATCGCCGAGGACGACCCGTTGCTGCGCGAAGGACTCGCGCTGCTGTTGCGCGCCGAGGGCCTCGACGTCGTCGCGACCACTGACAACCCGACGGATTTCCTTGCTGCCGTAGACAAACACGAACCGGATACCGCGGTCGTGGACGTCCGGATGCCACCGACACACACTGACGAAGGCATCGTCGCAGCAGTCGAAGCCCGGCGGCGGCGTCCGGAGCTGGCGGTGCTGGTGCTGTCGGCGTATGTCGAGCAGGCTTTCGCGACTGACCTGCTGGGCGGCGGCAGCGCGCGGCTCGGGTACCTGCTGAAAGAACGCGTCGGGCGGGTCACTGAGTTCATGGAGGCGCTGAACCGGGTGGCCGAAGGCGGGACGGCGATCGATCCGGAAGTGGTGGCGCAGTTGCTGACCCGGACGCGTGCGGATTCCGGCCTGGAACGGCTCAGTCCGCGCGAACGGGATGTGCTGGCGCTGATGGCGGAGGGATTGGGGAATGGCGCCATTGCCGAACGGCTCGTGGTGACCGACGGTGCGGTGCACAAACATATTCGCAGCATTTTCGCGAAACTGGATTTAGCGCCGGACGACCGCGCGGATCGGCGGGTTACCGCGGTGCTGCGTTATTTGGAAGAAGCGCGCCGTTGATCCTTTTCGTTCTTCCGGACGAATCGGTGGAGAGTTGGCGATACGCGGTCCGAGGCAGGCGGATACGGCACCGGGCGAACTGACCGGTGTGATGCGGCGGGTCTTCTGGCGAGGACGAAATGGGCAGCGTTCACCGGCGTTCGGCCGCGCGCAGTTCACCCGGACGAGTGCAGTATTCACCGCACAACCCGGTGACCCCGAATCGGCCTAAGCCGCCCTGGCGCGGGCGCGCGAAGACCGCACCGGAGCTGACCGGTGCTGTGTTCTCCCGCCGGGCGAGCGCTACTTGCCCGAGCCGGGCTTCTCGTCCGCCGCGCCCTTGGGAACGTCCTCTTCGGACCAGTCGAGCCCGGCCTCGGCGACCACGCCGTCGAAAATCGGGGTGGCCACGGCCTGTTCGGCGCTCACGACGCGCTCACCACGTCGATGATCGCGTCGGCCGCGATCCACTGCGGATCCGCGTCTCTCGCCTGGCCGTCGACCTGGACCGGGACCCAGGTGACCGCGGTGGCGTCGTCGGTGACCGGGGCTCCGGTGACCACCCCGCGCCGGCACAGCTGGCGCCTGCCGGTGCGCTGGCCGACCAGGTAGGTGACCCGGTGACCGGTGGACAGTTCGGGCCGGTGCTGTTCGCCGTCCATGTGTTCCTCCCTGCACGCCACCCTTGTGGGCGACGCTCGCTTCATCGACGCGACTCGCTCCCCGCGTGCCGATGACGCACTCCCGGTCCATGATCTGGGTCACACCAACGCAACGGCCGCGGTGAACGCGACTGCTACATCGAGGCAACCTCGACCACTGACAGTCATCCCTCTATACCCAAAGTAACAGGTACAGCGCCGTATCCGATATGTGACCCGGCGATACACTCGCGCGGATGACGTCCTCAGGTACTCCGCCCGACGGGCGGGCCACCCGGTGGGCAGGGCAGCGCGAACGCCGGCGCCGGGAGTTCGTGGAAGCCGGAATGCGTGCGATCGCCCGGTTCGGGCCGGAGGTGTCCACCGAGCAGATCGCCGACGAGGCCGGCGTCGCTCGCACGCGCATTTACAAGCATTTCGCCGACACCGCGGATCTGCAGCGCGCTATCGCGTTGCGCGCGGCGGAAATGATCGGGGCGCAATTCGCTCCGCTGTGGGGAGTTTCCGGCACGCCGCGCGAAATGGTGCACGCGACGATCGGCGCGCATATCGAATGGCTTTCCGAACACCGCGCGCTGTACCAGTACCTGATGCGCCAGTCGGTGACCGGCCCGCGCGACGTCGTCGCGGACGTGAAAACCGCGATCGCCCGGCAGCTGACGGTGCTGTTCGAGTACTACCTCGGCCTGTTCGGCGCGGACCAGCGGGTCGGCGAGACGATCGCGTACGGGCTGGTGGGGCTGGTCGAGTCCAGCACGGCGCATTGGCTGGACGCGCCGCGTGGGATCGACCGGGACGATCTGCGGCAGCTGCTCGCGCGGTGGGTCTGGTCGATTCTCGACGACACCCTGCGCACGGTCGGCGTCGCCCTCAACCCGGACTCGCCGCTGACCGACCTGGACTACCAGGTCCTGGACTGACAAAAGAAAACCTCCCCGCGGAACGCCGCGGGGAGGTCTCGAACCGAGGGAGTGTCAGGCCTTCCGCCCGACCCCTCCCGCGATGCATTCCTGGACCTGGTTCAGCGGCTGGTACCGCGGGCCGTCCGGCCACCAGTCCTCGCACAGCACCAGGCCCGGGTCGACCAGTTCGGTGCCGCCGAACATGCGGCCGATCTCGTCCCACGTGCGGAAGAGGCCGCTGCCCATCGGGCTGTGCGTGAACTTGTCCTCCATCCGCCGGGCGATCTCGCTGTGCTCGGGCGTCTGCGGGTCGAGGAAGTGCGCGACCACGACGAACGAGCCGGACGGCAGCGCGTCGACGTAGGTCCGCATCATCTCCTCGTAGTCGTCGCCGAGGTAGTGGTGCAGGGTTCCGTTGTGCAGCAACGCGATCGGCTTCGTCCAGTCGAGGAACTCGCGCGCGGTCTCGTTCTGCAGGATCTGGTCGGGCTTGAAGATGTCGGCTTCGATGAACCGGGTGTTGTCGTTCTCTTCGAGCAGCGCGCGCCCGTGCGCGAGGACCACCGGGTCGTTGTCCACGTACAGCACCCGGGCTTCGGGGATGATCCGCTGCACGACCTGGTGCGTGTTTTCCGCGGTGGGCAGGCCGGAACCGCAGTCGAGGTACTGGGTGACCCTGCCCTGGGTGGCGAGGAAGCGGCAGGCGCGGATCAGGAAGTTGCGGTTGGCCCAGGCGAGGTCGTTGACCTCCGGGGCCACGGTCCGCACCTGGTCGAGCACCCTGCGGTCGATCTCGTAGTTGTTCGTGCCGTTCAGCGCGGCGTCGTACACCCGGGCAATGCTCGCTCGCGTGATATCGACCCCGACCGGGTGCGAACTGGGCGATTCGACGGCCTCGGTCATTTCTGGCGTCACCTCGGATGTGTCGGACGTCTCTTTGGTCTACTCACCGTAGACCTTCCGGGCTGTCAAGCGACCGCCAGGAGGAGGACAACCGGAGTGGGTGACAGATTCTTGATTCATTCCAGAAAATCCGGCAGACTCCGGGGCATGCCGACGACCGCGGACTTCGAGCAGCTGCTGCGCGGAGTGCAGTTGCGGATCACGCGCCCTCGGGTGGCCGTGCTCTCCGCCGTGCACGCCAACGCGCACGCGGACACCGAATCCGTCATCGGCATGGTGCGCGCGGATCTCGGCGAGGTTTCCCACCAGGCCGTTTACGACGTGCTGCGCGCGCTGACCGAGGCGGGGCTGCTGCGGCGCATCCAGCCGCCCGGTTCGGTCGCGCGGTACGAGGCCCGGGTAGGGGACAACCACCACCACGTCGTGTGCCGCTCGTGCGGTGCCATCGAGGATGTCGACTGCGCGGTCGGGGAAGCGCCTTGCCTGACCGCGTCCGAAGCACACGGTTTCGTCATCGACGAGGCCGAGGTCGTCTACTGGGGCCGATGCCCCGCCTGTTCGACGGCAGCAAACTGATTCTCATTTCCGGAAGGATTCCCGTGTCTGACACCCCGAACGCCGAAGTCGGCGAGATGAACGAGGAGACCGCTGGCGGGTGCCCGGTCCACACGGGTCGCTTCGCGCACCCGACCGAGGGCGGCAGCAGCCGCGACTGGTGGCCGAACCAGCTCAACCTGAAGATCCTCCGGAAGCATCCCGCGGTGGCGGACCCGATGGACGACGGCTTCGACTACGCCAAGGAATTCCAGAGCCTCGACCTCGACGAGGTCGCCCGCGACGTCGACGCGGTGCTCACCGACTCCAAGGAGTGGTGGCCCGCCGACTTCGGCAACTACGGCCCGCTGTTCATCCGGATGGCCTGGCACAGCGCGGGCACCTACCGGATCGACGACGGCCGCGGCGGGGCCGGCGCCGGGCAGCAGCGGTTCGCGCCGCTGAACAGCTGGCCGGACAACGGGAACCTCGACAAGGCGCGCCGCCTGCTGTGGCCGGTCAAGAAGAAGTACGGCAAGAAGATCTCGTGGGCCGACCTGATGATCTTCGCAGGCAACCGCGCGCTCGAGACGATGGGCTTCAAGACCTTCGGCTTCGCCGGCGGCCGCGCCGACGTGTGGGAGCCGGACGAGGACGTGTACTGGGGCCCGGAGCGCACCTGGCTCGGCGACGAGCGGTACAAGGGCGACCGCGAGCTGGAGAACCCGCTGGCCGCGGTCCAGATGGGGCTCATCTACGTGAACCCGGAAGGCCCGAACGGCAACCCGGACCCGATCGCCGCCGCGCGCGACATCCGCGAGACGTTCGGCCGGATGGCGATGAACGACGAGGAGACCGTCGCGCTGATCGCGGGCGGGCACACCTTCGGCAAGACGCACGGCGCGGCCGACGCGGACGTGCACGTGGGCGCTGAGCCGGAAGGCGCCTCGATCGAGCAGATGGGCCTCGGCTGGAAGAACAGCTTCGGCAGCGGCAAGGGCCGGGACGCGATCACGAGCGGGCTGGAGGTCACCTGGACCCCCACCCCCACGAAGTGGAGCAACTGGTTCTTCCACAACCTCTTCACTTACGAGTGGGAGCTGACCAAGAGCCCGGCGGGCGCGCACCAGTGGAAGCCGAAGAACAACGCCGCGGCGAACACCGTGCCGGACCCGGAGACCGGTGACCTCAACCGGGCGCCGAGCATGCTGACCACCGACCTGGCGCTGCGCTTCGACCCGATCTACGAGCCGATCTCGCGCCGGTTCTACGAGAACCCGGACGAGTTCGCGGACGCCTTCGCTCGCGCCTGGTACAAGCTCACCCACCGCGACATGGGCCCGATCCAGCGCTACCTCGGCCCGCTGGTGCCGCAGGAAGAGCTCATCTGGCAGGACCCGGTCCCGGCCGTCGACCACGAGCTGGTCGACGACGCGGACGTCGCGGACCTCAAGAAGAAGATCCTCGAGTCCGGCCTTTCGGTGTCGCAGCTGGTGTCCACCGCCTGGGCATCGGCCTCGACCTACCGGCACAGCGACAAGCGCGGCGGCGCGAACGGCGCCCGCATCCGCCTCGAGCCGCAGCGCGGCTGGGAGGTCAACGAGCCGGACGAGCTGGCGCAGGTGCTGCGCACGCTCGAGGGCGTCCAGGAAGCGTTCAACAGCGCGCAGACCGGCGGCAAGAAGATCTCGCTCGCCGACCTGATCGTGCTGGCCGGCGCGGCGGGCGTGGAGAAGGCGGCGAAGGACGGCGGCGTCGACCTCACCGTCCCGTTCACGCCGGGCCGCACCGACGCTTCGCAGGAGCAGACCGACGTCGAGTCGTTCGCGCCGCTCGAGCCGAAGGCCGACGGGTTCCGCAACTACCGCGGCAAGGCCAACCCGCTGCCGTCGGAGTACCTGCTGGTGGACAAGGCGAACCTGCTCAACCTGAGCGCGCCGGAGATGACCGTGCTGGTCGGCGGCCTGCGCGTGCTGGGTGCGAACTACCAGAACTCGGCCGCGGGCGTGCTGACCGACCGGCCGGGCACCCTGACGAACGACTTCTTCGTCAACCTGCTCGACATGGGCACCGAGTGGAAGCCTGCCGACGGCGAGGGCCCGAACGCGGAGTCCTTCGAGGGCCGCGATCTCGCCACCGGCGAGGTCAAGTGGACCGGCACCCGCAACGACCTGGTGTTCGGGTCGAACTCCGAACTGCGCGCCGTCGCCGAGGTCTACGGCAGCGACGACGCCAAGGAGAAGTTCGTCCGCGACTTCGTCGCCGCGTGGCACAAGGTGATGAACAACGACCGGTACGACCTGGTCTGAGTTCCGCCTGAAAGCCTAGGTCCGTGAAGGGCCCCTTGAGGGAATCAGATTCCCTCAAGGGGCCCTTCACGGCTTTTCGGCGGGTGCGGGGGTCAGGACTGGACGAGCTTGCCCATCGCGTTGACCTCGTCGACGTCGCCGGTGCTGAAGAACGACCACGGCACGGTCACGAAACCGCTGTCGCCCCAGCCGGATCCCCAGCTGTTCTCGATCTTCACGCCCTGGTCGTTGTAGGCCACGATGGTCACCTCGTGCCCGCCGACGACCGGGTCGCTGTTCGAGTCGCCGGGCAGGTACGAGTAGTCGCTCGCGGTCGACGAGTCCAGGTTCATGAAGCTCTGGTGCACGGTGAACCCGATCGCGACCGGTTCGCCCTGGGAAATGGCGTTCTCGATGTCGTTGCGCGCCGCGTCCCCGCTCGTCGACAATTGCGTGTAGCCGGACAGCTTGTAGTGCGCGGCATTCGCTTTCTCGTTCTGGTCGGGCTGAGTCGTGTAGTCGAAATCGCCCTGCCAGTAGTCGGATTTGGTGTCGATGCCCTGCTGCTGTTCCATCGGCAGCGCGACGCTCGCCCAGGTGCCCTGGTCGTTGCCCTTGGCGATCTGGGAGTAAATGAACATCGGGGCCATCGGGCCGCCGCTGATGCCCTGCTCGTTCATCAGCACGCCGTAGCCGGTGTAGCCGGTGGCCCAGGTGACGCACGAGCCGACCTGGCCCTGGTCGCCGGGCGCGTTGGCGTACTGGGTGAGGTCGCCGCTGGACGGCAGTTCGGCCGTGGTGCGCGGGTGCACCGGGAGCGCGGAGTTCGCGTGGGCGTGCATCCTGGACTGCGCGGCCTTCAGTCCGGCGACGTTCAGTCCGAGGCCGTGCTTGAGGTGCTGCGGGTGGTGCTGGGCGGCGGCCGCGGTGGCAGGGGTCGCGCCCATCGCCGCGGCCAGGCCGGCCGCGGCGAGCAGGGAAACGAGTGCGGACGTTTTTCTGATCTGCATTCTGGTACTCCTTGTGGACATGCAGAAAAAGAAATCGGAAAGGGTGGGGAGGTGGATCCGACCACGACAAAGGTAGATCGGCGGAAATTTTCCGGGAACCTACGAAAGGCGGGAGTGCATCAACTGTCGAATTGGAGCGGATCGATCAAGCGGACATTACGCCCGTTATCGCCGCTATTCCGGCGTACTGGTCCATTATGGACTCGCAGGAAACCGTCGTGCTCACAATGGTTTGAACCATTCGGCGAGGTTTCTCCAGCAGCGCAGGGGTCGTTCGCACGGGCCTCCGCGCCGGCGGAACCTCAGTCGGGCAGCGGGGTGGTGCGCGCGCCGTTGAGAAGGGCGTCGATCGCCCACTGGGAACGCGTGTCCGCGTTGCCGGAGAACAGGTTCTCGCTCGCCGCGGCGATGTTCGGATGCGTTTCGGGCGAGAGGCCGCGGACGGTTTCGGCGAGCGCGTCGTGCTGGCGTTCGGCTTCCGGGCGGTTCTTGCGGGTGCTGTGCTCGACCGCGCTGGCGGTGGCGACGAGCAGCAGCAGGTCGACTGTCCACGCGGCCGGGCCGGACGGAACCCCGGCCTCGGCGAGCAGGCCGAGCACGGTGTCGACGACGGCGAGGTAGTTCGGCCCGTTCAGCGGGGTCACGAGCGCGACGCGGGCGAGTCCGGGGTGGGCGTACAGGACGTCGCGGTAGGTGGACAGGACTGTCCACAAGCGACTGCGCCAGTCGTCTTCGGCGGTGCTCGCGGTGGTGGGGACTTCGCCGAGGAGTTCGTCGAGCACCGCGGCGTGGAGTTCGTCGGTGTCGCGGACGTAGACGTAGAGCGAAGCCGGGCCGGTGTCCAGTTCCTTCGCGAGCCGCCGCATGGTGACGCGTTCGGCCCCTTCGCGGCGCACGACGTCGAGAGCGGCCGCGACGATGCCCTCGCGGCTCAGCGCGGGCTTGGCGGGACGTTCCCGGCGGTTGTAGCCACTCGCGGTCATCCGCCCATGGTATGCGCACGCCGGCCGAACGGTCTGGACCTTGGCCGGGCTACTCGGCGAGCACGCTGTCCAGCGTGGGCTGGACGTCGGTCCGCAGGATCGCGCCGAGGTAGACCGCGGCGACCCGCTGCTGCTTGTCCACGATCAGCGAGATCGGCACCGCGCTCAGCGGGAGGCCGCGCAGGCGCAGGGCGACCCGGCCGGACGGATCGAAGATCGACTCGTAGCCGAGCCCGAGGTCCTTGACGAAGTCCGCGGCGTACTTCGGGTTGTCGCGGACGTTGATGCCGAGCACCCGGATCCCCCGGTCGCGGCCGGAGTCGGCGATGTCCTGCAGTGTGCGCGCTTCGGCACGGCACGGCCCGCACCAGGCTCCCCAGAGGTTGAGCAGGACGACGTTGCCGGAGTAATCGGCCAGCGAGAGGTCCTTGCCGGGCTCGCGCAGGCTCTGGCCCTTGAGGTTCGCCACCTTTTTGCGTTGCGGCACCGGATAGTGGATGGTCGTCTGCCCGCCCGGCGAGACGAATTCGAAGGTGTCCGGCCGGCTGACCGCGTTCTTCCCGGTCGCGCACGCGGTGAGGGGCAGCAGTGTCAGGAGGAGGAGACGGGCGAAGCGCACGCGGCATGGTATCGCCGATACACCGGGCGGGCGCCGACGCGGTTTTCTAGGCTGGACCTCGTGTGGGAGACAGCGAGGGACCGCTTGCGGAGCAGGCTGGCCGACGGCTTGGCCCAGTCCGGGCTCACGCTGCCCTGGTGGGTTCCGATGGGGACGACCGCCTTCACGGTGATCGGGCTGGTCGTCGCGGTCGGACAGCGGATCGGGCCCGCGCTGCCGGTCGCGATCGCCGGGTTTCTGCTGGTAACGGCCTCGACGCTGCTGTGGGTGTGCACCGGGCGGCTCGCGCCGTCGTGGGTGAAGGCGCTCGGGATGCTCGCCGGGATCGGGCTGCTGCTGACGTATCCGGTGGTGCCGGACTTCGCGCCGATGCCGTTGATCGTGCTCGCCGGCGAACTGGGGTCCATCGCTTCGGCGCGGGTCGCGTTCGCGGCGACCGGCGGGGCGATCGCGGTGCTCGGGGCGGCCGCGCTGACCGTCGGGCTGGTCGGGTTCCCGGTGTACATGCTCGCGGTGGTGGTGGGGATGGCCGCCGGGTTCATGCTCCGCTGGTACGTGCGCGCCCTCGACGCCGAGCGCGGCAAGCAGGCGGCCGTGCGCGAACAGGCGATGCTCGGCGAGCGGCAGCGGATCGCCCGCGAAGTGCACGACGTCGTCGCGCATTCGCTGAGCATCACGTTGTTGCACGTCACGGGCGCGCGGCACGGGTTGCGCACGGATCGCGACATCGACGAGGCCGTCGCGGCGCTCACCGAGGCGGAGCGGATCGGGCGGGCGGCGATGGCCGATATCCGCCGCACGGTTGGATTGCTCGCGCAGGAGTCGGCGGGGACGCGGCCGTTGCCCGGCGCGGGCGACATCGCGGACCTGGTGGCCGAAACGTGCGCGGCCGGGCTGGTCGCGGACTGGGAACTGGAGGGCGACGTGTCGGCGGTCGATAGCACGGTGGGGCTGGGGCTCTACCGGATCGTCCAGGAGTCGCTGGCGAACGTGGTCAAACACGCACCGGGGGAGAAGGCGTTGGTACGGCTGGAGATCGATGCGGCGGACGCGCGGTTGACTGTCCGCAATGGACATAGCGGCGCGGCGCGCAACGAGGGCGGCTCGGGGCTGGCGGGCATGACGGCGCGGGCGGATCAGCTCGGTGCGCGGCTGACTGCCGGACCCGAGGGCGGCGAGTGGGTCGTCGACGTGACGGTGCCGTTGGCGCGCGAGGCCGCGTCGTGACCGCAGCGTCGGGCGAAATGCGGGTCTTGCTCGTCGATGATCAGGAGCTGGTGCGGTCCGGATTGCGGTTGATCCTGCGGCGCCGCGACGGGTTCGTGGTGGTGGGGGAGTGCTCGGACGGCGACGAGGTCCCGGCCGCGCTCGAAGCGGCCGGCGGGGTCGACGTCGTGGTGATGGACCTGCGGATGAAGCGGGTCGACGGCATCGAGGCGACGCGACGGCTGCGTGCGTCCGGCCCGCGTCCGCCGGTGCTCGCGCTGACCACGTTCGATGACGACGAGCTGCTCGCCGGAGTGCTGCGTGCGGGTGCGGTCGGATACGTGCTGAAGGATTCGCCCGCGGAGGACCTGATCCGCGCGGTGCGAGCGGTCGCGATGGGTGAGGCGTGGCTCGACCCGGCGGTCACCGGACGCGTGCTCACGACCTACCGCGAGGCGGCTGGCGATCGTCCGGTGCTGCCGCCTGGATTGCTGACGCCGCGCGAGATGGCCGTGCTGACGGCGGTGGCACGGGGTTTGACGGACGCGGAAATCGCCGGAACGCTGGGGATTTCCGCGAGTACGGTCGAGGCGCACTTCGAGCGGGTGTGTGCGAAACTCCGCCTCCGCGACCGGGCGGCGGCCATCGTCTACGCCTTCGACCACGGCCTGGTCATCCCCGGCGCGGCTCCCGCTCCGGCCGACCCGGACTCGTTGCGGTTCAGCGTGCTCGGCCCGTTGCAGGCTTGGCGGGGACCGAACCTGCTGGACCTGGGCCCAGTACGGCAACAGGCGCTGCTCGCGGCGCTGGTCCTGCGCCCCGGCGAGACGGTCAGTCCAGGAGAGTTGCTCGACGGCGTGTGGGGCCTGGAGCCGCCCGGCACCGGCGGCCGGGTGGTCCCGGTCTACGTGCACCGACTGCGGAAATGCCTGCGCGGCGCTGGTGAACGGACGGAAGACTCGGTCATCGGCAGCGATCGCGGCGGATACCGCTTCGCCGGGGAGCGAGCGCGGCTGGACGTCACCGAGCTGACCGACCGGATCTCGGAAGCCACCACCGCCACCCGCGGCGACGACCCGGCAGCTGCGGTCGACGCGTACGACGGTGCACTGGCCCTCTTCCACGGCGAGCCGCTGGCCGGACTGCCCGGTCCGTTCGTCGAGGGAGAACGCGTACGCCTGACCGAGCGGCGGCTGACGTTGGTGCAGGAGAAGGCGGTGCTGCAGCTGAAGCTGGGGCGGACCGACGACGTGGTGCACGAGCTGTCGGCGTTGCTGGCGGTGCATCCGCATCGGGAACCGCTGGCGGTGCTGCTGATGCGCGCGCTCCACAGCGGTGGCCGCCGGGCGGACGCGTTGGCGGTGCACCGGCGGATGCGGGAACGGCTGCGGGCGGACTTGGATGTCGAGCCGGGGGCGGAGCTGAACCGGGAGTTGCGGGTGGTGCTCAGCTCGGATCGGGGTCCCTCTTGAGCACGCACGGGACCCTGCACCATGTCGAGTTGTGGGTGCCGGACCTCGGCCGCGCGATCGCGTCGCTGGGATGGCTGCTGGAAGAACTGGGATACCAGCAGTTCCAGGACTGGGCCGCCGGACGCAGCTGGCGGTTCGGGCCGACGTACCTCGTGGTAGAGCAATCCCCGGCACTGACCGCGGACCGGCACGACCGCTGTCGGCCGGGGCTGAATCACCTGGCGTTTCACGTCAAGGACGCGGCGACGGTCGAGCGGCTGGCCGCCGGCGCCGCCCGGCACGGGTGGCAGCTGATGTTTCCGGAGAAACATCCCCATGCGGGCGGCGCGGAGCACTATGCCGCGTACCTGCAGAACGACGACGGCTTCGAGGTCGAACTCGTCAGCTCTGCCGCGCAGTGCTGACCGGAGTGCGCGGGCGGTGCTGACCCGGGTACTGGGAATCCGACGAATCCGAATCGGCGTCCGAGTCCGAGTCCGAGTATTCCGAAGCCGGATACTGCGACTCCGACGAACTCGCGTACTGCGCCGGATACCGCGAATCCGAAGAAGAACCAGTGCCCGGCTCCTCCCCAGAGCTGCTCTTCGAAGCCTCGCTGAGCTTCGTCATCAGCTGCGTGGCGGCTTCCAGCCCCTGGGTCACCGAGGTGATGAGCTGCAGCAAATTGTCCGAGTCCGACAGCAGAACTCCGAGCTTCTGCGCGATCTGCCCGCCGTACTGCGTAGCGATCGCCACCGCCTGCGGGATCGCCGCCGCGATGCTCGCGCCGAACGTCGCCTGCGCGGCGGCGAACGCCTGGGTCATCAGCTGGATGATCTGCCCGACAGCCTCCGAAATGAGCCCGCCGACCTCCTGCTGCGCCTTCGCGACGACCTTCCCCGCCCCGGTCGCCGCCTTGGCCATCGCGATACCGGCCTGGCCGACGGCCTCGACGCAGTCCGCGTGCTGCGAGCTGTTGTCGCGGTAGCTCGAAGCCGAAGAACCGCTCCACCCCGACGTTTCCGGACCCGCCGACTGGCGGTAGTCGTCCGCGACCGAGGACACCTGCTGGCCGCCGCCCTCCATGCCCTGCGAGTGCGACGACACCGAATCCGGGTTGCCCTGCAACTGTTTCAGCGGTTCTTCCAGGAACCGCACCAGTTCGGTGATCATCCCGAACCCGGCGGACGTCAACGCGGCGAGCGGGTCCTGCGACGCGCCGAGCAGGTCGAGCGCGGTGGTCGCGCCGCCGAGTCCGGCGGACACCCAGTCGTGGTTTTCGACCGCCTGCGCGGTGCTCTTCAGGTGTGCCAGCAGCTGGCCGGAGTCGGTGCTCGTCACGGTAGGTCCTTCCCGGGCAGCGAGGCCGCGTTGCCCTGGTCTCGGCGCTCGTAGCTTTCCGCGGCCTGCGTGAGGTTCGCGCTCACTTTGTCCACAGTGGACGAAGCGTGCGAGACGGCGTCGTTGGTCTTGCCGACCGCCGATTGCAGGCCCGCGGTGAGGAACTGCACGAAGACGCCGAGCGCCTGGTCACCGAGTCCGGACGGGGCGCTGCGGGCGACATCGCCGAGCCGGTCGGCCAGATCGCCGACGGTGGCCGCGTGCCGGCGCAGTTGCGCGGGGTCGACCTCGAAGCCGGCGGTCACGAGATGATCCCCGGGTTCGCGAAGTAGTCGTCCTCCTGGCGCGGCGCGGCGGGAGCGGCCTCGACCGGCAGGTTGTCGCGGACGAGCTGGAGCGCGGGGCCGTCGCCGACGTAGTCGGTCATGATGTCCACGACCTGCGCGCCGGCCTGGCGGTGCGCGTCGTGCACGGTCGCGAGGATGAGCCGGGCGAGCGCGTCGGCTTCCAGCGCGCGGGCGGCGGGGCTCAGCCGAAGGTCGGTCAGCGCGCCGCTCGGGCCCACTTCGACCTCGACCTCGCCGCGCGGGGACGCGGCCCGGCCGCCGACGCGGCTGAGGCTCGCGCTCGCGGCCTCGGCGTTCGCCTGCATCCGGGAGAGGTTTTTCTGGTAGTCGGCGAGCCAGGCCGCCGAATCTTGGATCGGCACGGAAGATCCTCCGGTCGTTTTCGGTGCGGTCATCACGGCCGCCGCGCGGCGGTGGCCAGCTCGCCGAGGGCGAAGCGCAGATCGGCCTGGCGCAGCGAGTTCACGCTGAGCCAGCCGTCGCGCGCGGGGTTGATCCGGACGCGGCCGCGCGGTCCGTCCATCCAGGACAGTTCGCGGCCCGCCCTGGTGCGCCCGTCGCGGGTCGCGCCGAGCTGGCCCCGCCCGGTCAGCGGGACGACCAGGCCGACGAGACTGTCCAGCGCCGCCGGGTCTCCGCCGCTGTCGCGGACGAGGTCGCGCAGCCGGTGTGCGCGGGAGGTGTCGTCCTCGTCGTCGGTGAGCGCCATCGCCTCCTTGACCGCGTGCGCGGGCAGTGTGACCGGCATCGTGCGGGCCGCCTCGACCTGCGGGATTTCCGCGAGGACGGCGTCCACCAGCGCGGTCTCGTCCACCCGGCGCACCGACAGCGTGTCCGCCTCGAGCCGCTGACGGCAGATCAGCGCGGAGGACCGGTAGACGAGTGCGGTGACGGCGGTCGCCCCCTCGGCGTCCGCCACCACCAGATCGACGATGCCGCGGCGTTCGCGCAGCGCGGTCACGGCTTCCGCGGCGAGACCGTCCGGCCCGGATTCGTCCGCGAGACCACGTGCTTGCAGCGCCTGTCCGGCGGTGGCGAACAGGATCTCGCGTTCGCCCTCGATCCGGCCGTAAGACGGCACCTGCAAGGGATACGGCCAGCTCGCCCCGGCGTGCGCGGCCAGCAGGTTCGCCTCGACGAGTCCGATGTGGACGGTCTCGTCGCCGGTACGCGGCAGCACGGCGGTCATTCGGCTTGCCGTTCGAGCCGCTGGAACGCTTCCTGTACCCCGGATTCGTGCTCTTGATAGCGCCGGATACCGGCCCGCAGCGCCTCGTGGAACCCGGTCAGCTCGGTGTCCGCCGCGCCCAGTTCGCCGGTCAGCCCGGCGTGCCCGGCGGCCTCGCGCAGCCGCTGCGCCAGGTGCAGTGCGGGCGGCGCGGTGCCGAGCTGCGGGAGCCGGTCGGCGAGCCGTCCCGCCGAACCGACGAGTTCCCCGGTCTGCTCGCCGAGTCTGCCGAGCGCGGCGACCTGCCGGTCCAGCGCGTTCGGGGCGACCTCGTGGCCGGTCATCGGAAACTCCTGTCTTTCCGGGGTGTCACAGCCCGATCACCGGGCTGATGGTCTTGTCTTCGGGGTGCAGGAGCGGCTGGTCGAGGACCGGCATCTTGTTCTTGTGCTCCTCTTCCTCCTCTTGGGCGGCTCCCGCGCCGCGGCCGGGCATCATGCCGTTGCCGTTGGCCGCGCGGGCGGCGGCCATCTCCGCCATCGCGGCGTTGCGGGCGAGCAGCGCGCCCTCCATGCCGAGCGCGGAGCGAATCCCCGCGGCCATCCCGGATTCGACCGGCGCCGCGGTGGTCAGCGCGCCCCACGGCATGCCGCCGCCCGCGCCGGTCCCGGCTCCGCCGAGCGGACCGACGTAGCTCGACGCACTGGTCGACTCGTCCGCGCCGTAGGAATCCGCGGTCGTCGACCCGGCGGGCGGCGGATTGATGGCGCGCGAGCTCTTGTGCAGGCTGGCTTCGTAGCGCTGCATCACGTGCACCGCTTCGGCTTTCTGTTCGGCGGCCGCGACGTTCGCGGCGAACAGGCTGGCCCCGCCGCCCGCGACCGCGCCGATCGCCGCGCCCATCAGCGCACCCGGACCGGCGCCGATCCCGCCGGCACCGGCGCCGAGGATCCCGCCGATGACCGCGCCCGCACCCGCTCCGGCCGCCGCGGCGGCGACTGCGCCCCCAGTCGGGTCGCCCGGCGGCTTCGGCATGGTGTTGCGCGCGACGGCGAGCGAATCGCCCGCGTTCTGGGCCGCGCCGCCGACGGTCCCGGCGCGGTCGCCGATTCCGGACGCGCGCTCGCCGAGCGAGCCCAGCCGTCCGGAAGCGCGTTCGGCGGCCTGTCCGCTCCAGTTCTCGTGCAGCGTCCCCTGCTGCGATTTGAGCGAATCGGCGTGCGAGCGCATTTCCGAACCGTGCCGCTGCCATTCCGCCGCGACCGTGCTGACGTCGCCGACGTCGGCCTTCTCCCACAGCATCTGGTACAGCTGCTGGTGCGTGTAGGCGTTCCAGTTGGTGCTGCCGGGCGGGATCGGGGCCCCGAAGTAGCCCTCCCACACGTTGCGCAGCGCGGACACGACCGGTTTGGCCAGGTCGCCGACCGGCCCCGCCTTGTCGAGTCCCGCGAGCGCCGAGTCCGCCAGATTCTCCACCCCGGCCGACGCCGCGTCGGCCACTGATCCGGATTCGCCGGTCATACCCCCACCTTCGCCTCTGCCCGGCAGGCTGTCGCCAGGCACTCGCGCACGGTAAAGGGCGGCGATGAAATCACGATGAAAGCTGTGATCACCGGGGCGGGACGAGGTCTCCGCTCTCGATCCGGGCCGCGGTGCGGGCGAGCCACGCGGCGTCGTGGGCGAGGCGGGAAACCAGGAAATGCACCTCGATCATCTGCATTTCCGGCAAATCGGCGTTATCGAGCGTCGCGGACAGTTCTCGCTGCTGCCCGCTGACCCGTTCCGCCCGGTCGCGCAGCAGCGTCACCGCGCGGGCGGGCGGCAGCGCGCCGAGGTAGGCCAGCGCGATCAGGAACCGGGAATCGAGGTTCGGGTCGGCGTCGCGCAGTTGCCGTTCGATCCGTCCGCGGAAATCGGCGAGGCCCGTCTCGGTCAGCCGCACCGGTCGCGGGTCGCCCTCGCCGTCCGGTTCGACGAGCCCGTTCCGGGTCAGCGTGCCGACCAGTGTGTACACGGTCGACGTTTTCGGGTTCAGGAACGGATAGCGCGTGCGCAGCTCGCGCAGGAGCGCGTACTGGTGGCGCGGGGTTTCCACGAGCAGGCCCAGCATCGGCAGCACGAGCGGGTTGTCGAGAGCGTTCGTCGGCACCGGACCAGGGTAGCGCACGATAGTCGTATACGAGTACATTGCTCGTATACGACTACTGGAGGAGACGCTCATGATCGCCTTTGGCGTGTGGCCCGGCGTGGTCAGCACGGATCTCGTGCGGCTGGAAACCTTCATCGACGCGCCGCCGGAGGACGTCGAACGGACTGCGGAAGCGTTGCGGGACCTCGCGAAGGGCACGGAACGGTTCTACGTGCGGTGCTATCGCAGCTATCGGGGCCCGCACGAACCGACGCCGCCTGACCCCGTGCCGTACCTCGGCGACGGACGGGTGGTCGACTACGTGCTCGGTTACGGCAGTCCGGAGGTCGATCCGGACGGGTTCGCGGACGCGGTGCGGGCCGCGGTTCGCGAGGTCGCCGAGTTGGGCGGCGGGAAACTGCAGGTCTGCGAGGAGGTCAATGTGGCCGCGCCGCTGGACGGCGGCAGTCCTGGTTGCTACGAAGCGCTCGGGGCCGGGCTCGCGGCGGCGCTGGACGAGCGGGCGCGGCTGGGGGTCGACGTGATGATCGGGTTCAACGCCGCGGTCGCGCTGTCCGGCGATCCGTTCTGGGACGCGGTGCGCTCGGCGGTAGACCCGGAAGTACTGAATCGCATTGACTTCCTCGGCTTGGACTTCTTTCCGGACGTATTCCGTCCGGTGCCTGCCGACGCGTTGGCCGGCGCGGTGACCCACGTCGTGCGGTCGTTTCGCGAATCCGCGTCGGCGATTGGTATCCCAGCGACTGTGCCGATGCACATCACCGAGACCGGTTGGCCGACGGGACCGGAGAATTCGGAGGAACAACAGGTGCGCGTGATGGAATCCGTCGCGCGCACGGTGTTCGGGCTGGCTGCTGAGGCCGGGGTGGACACCTACGAGATTTTCGGGCTGCGGGACGGATTGTCGAGCGGTCCGCGAGAGAATCGGTTCGGATTGCTGCGGGACGATTATTCCCCGAAACCGGTGTACGAGACGATGAAGCGGCTGATCGCCGAACATTCTTCCTGAACGGCAGTCCCGCGAAAGATGGACATTCCGCCGCGTGCCGGATTCTTTTAGTTCCATCTGGCCCCTGGTCACCGAGAAGGGGAGGCCCGATTCTGTATCGGTCATAGATCACCAGTGCCCTCAGGGAGATACCGTGCGCAGAACTAAGTTGGTGGCAGGCGCGTTGGGTGCCTGCGCACTGGTCATGGGTGTGGCGCCAGCGGCGAGCAGCCAGATCGGCCAGCAGTCGCCGGACACCGCCCGGCAACCCGCCGGTTCGGCCTATCGCGACGGCGACTCCGCCTCCGCCACGCTGAAGGACGCCAAGGGCGACGAGGTCGGCTCCGCGTGGTTCACCGCCGACAACCGCTCGCACGCCGTCTGGGTCGAGGTGTACCTCACCGGTCATTTCACGCCCGGTTTCCACGGCATGCACGTCCACGAAAAGGGAAACTGCACCGTCGGCGATCCGAAGAACCCGTTCACCGCGGCGGGCGGCCACTTGATGCCGATGGACCACCACACCGGACTGCCGATCGGGCAGCTGCCGCCGGTGCAGGTCCGGTCGAACGGTCGTGGGTATCTCAAGTTCGTGCTGGACACCTTTACTCTGGACCAGCTTTTCGGTCCTGACGGCACCGCGATCATCGTGCACTCGAAGTCCGACAACTTCGCGAACATTCCCGCCGATCGCTACAGCGTCCGGGGCGACCCCGGCGCACCGGTGCCGGATGAAAAAACCAAGGCGACCGGCGACGCCGGCTCCCGGTTCGCGTGCGGCGTGCTCACCCGCGACCAGAACTGACTCAGTCCTTTGTAGACTCATCGTGGTCCGTGCAGGACTCCTTGCGGGAATCAGATTCCCGCAAGGAGTCCCGCACGGACCGGTAGCCGGGGTCGCGGAGGCGGCGGCTACTACGATCGGTGCATGTCTAGTCAGCCGGTCACGCTCTCGCGGCCCGTGCGGTTCTTCAGTTTCGCGTCCGCGGCGAGTCTTCGCTGGACCGGCTTCGGCGGGGTGCTGCTGCTCGCCGTCGCGGTGTACGCCGGGGCCGCCGGGATGCCCGGGGTCCTGCCGTTCGCGGGCGGGATCGCCGGTGCCGGGCTGGTGGTGCTCGCATGGGCGCTGCTCGGCGGCCGCATCCTCGCCGCGGACCTCCCCGACGCGGGCTGGCTGAAGCGGACGCTCGCGTTGTGGTGCGGGCCGTTGCTCGTCGTGCCGCCGCTGTTCAGCGGGGACGTCTTCAGCTACCTCGCGCAGGGTGCGGTGGCCGCGCACGGGTTCGACCTCAACGTCGTCGGGCCGCGGCAGGCACTGGGTTCGGCGTCGGACATCGTCGGCCGGGTCAGCGTTTACTGGCGCGAGACGCCGTCGCCGTACGGGCCGTTGTTCGGCGCGGTCGAGCGGGTCATCGCGCAGGTGTCCGGCGGGAATCCGATCGTCGGCGTCGCACTGCATCGGCTGATCGAGGTGGCCGGGCTGGTGCTGATCGCGTGGGCAGTGCCTCGGCTGGCGGCCGCGGCGGGAGCGTCGCCGCGGGTCGCGTTGTGGCTGGGCGTGCTGAACCCGCTCGTTCTGTGGCACGTGGTCGCCGGGATGCACAACGACTCGCTGATGCTGGGCCTGATGCTCGCGGGGGTGGCGATCGCGCTGGAAGCGGTGGGCGACCGGATCCGCTGGTGGCCGCTCGCGGGCGGGGTGCTGCTCATCGCGCTCGGTGCTGAGGTGAAGGTGCCCGCGCTGGTCGCGCTGGCCGCGGTCGGCACGGCGATTGCCCGCCGGCGCGGGCGGATCGGCGAATTCCTGCTCGCGGGCGCGGCGATGGTCCTCGTCTTCGCGGCGGTGTCCGCGACGGTTTCGCTCGCGTCGGGGATCGGGTTCAGCTGGGTCTCGGCGCTGACGACCTCGGGGGAGGTCAACAGCTGGATGGCGCCGACGAACTGGTTCGGCTTCCTCGTCGGCGGCATCGGTTCGCTGTTCGGCGCGCACCTCACGCAGACGATGATCGGTGTCGGCAAGATCATCGGGTACGTGCTCACCGCCGCCGGGATCGTCGTGGTGCTGCAACGCCAGTGGACCGGCCGGATCGACGCGGTCCGCTCGCTCGGGCTGATGCTGAGCGCGGTCGTGGTCTTCGGGCCGGTCGTCCAGCCGTGGTATCTGCTGTGGGCGGTGATTCCGCTGGCCGCGTCGCTGCCCGCCGGCCGCGTGCGGTCCGTGGTGATCACGCTCGTCGCGGTGTTCTCCGTGGTGCTTCCGCCGGTGGGCGGCAACTTCAGCGGACGCGTCGGGTTGCTGGTGCTCGCATACGTGATCGGGCTCGCGGTGGTGGTCGCGGCGTTCTTCGCGCTGCGGAAAGCGTCCGCAGTGGACTAACGCTGGCTGAGCCAGACCTGTTCAGCGGCTCGCGCGGACGCGATCGCGTCGTCGACCACCAGCGGCTTCGCCGGGTCGAGCGTGGTGTGCGATTCGGTGGTGTAGAAGCGCACCTCGTGCCCGTCCGGGTCGTGCAGGCCGGGCAGGATCCAGCCGAGGGTCGCGAAGTGGACGCCCGCGTGCTGTTCGCCGCGGCGGGTGAGATCGTCGGCTAGTTCGGTGAGGCCGGCCCGGTCGGGGACGCCGATGGAGAAGTAGTCGAACCCGGCCGCCGCGCGGGCGAGGTCCGGGTTGAGCACGAGTCCGAGATCCGGTCCGCCGCGCGGATGCGTCATGGTGACGCCGGTCCGGCGGCCGTGCCGGCGGAATTCGAGGGCGATCGCGTAGCCGAGCCGGTCGGCGTACCAGGCTGCCGACCGGTCGAGGTCGGCCACCGGCAGCTTCAGGTGATGCACTCCGTCGAGGGTGGGGATCATCGTCGGCCTCCACTGATGCAGTTCAACTGCAATGCAGTTATGATGCATCTGGTGAAAGACCAGGTCAAGGCCGATGCCAGGGCCGAGTTCGGGGCCGCCCGGATCGCCCGGACCGAGGCGCTCGTCGTCGCCGCGGCGCGGGAGCTGTTTCTGGAGCACGGCTATGCGGCCACCGCGCTGACGCAGGTCGCGCGCCAGGCCGGGGTCGCGCCGAGGACTGTGTACGTTCGCTTCGGCACCAAGGCGGCGTTGTTCCGGCGGGTGATCGACGAAGCGCTCGTCGGGGACGCGGAGCCGATCGACGTCGCGCACCGGCCGCGAGCGCAGGACGCGATGACCGCCAGAACCTTGGCCGAACGGTTGAACGCGCTGGCCGACGTCACGGTTGGAATCGCGGACCGCGCCGGAGCGTTGCTCGAAGTGGCAGCACAGGCCGAAGGCGCGGAGCCGGAAATCGCCGAGGCGGCGCAGTCCGGGCGACGCGAGACAGCACGACTGTGTCGGGAGTTCTGGTCCCGCGCGGCGCATGACGGTCTTCTTGAGTCCACTGTGGACATCGAGCAACTCGCGAGCACCACGGATGCCTTGCTGTGCGCGGACACGATGGTGCATCTGCGTCGCGTGCACGGCTGGGCCGCGGCGGAATACGGGCGCTGGCTGCGAACGGCGCTGGTTGCCCTGGGCAGGACGTCCGGATAGGTTGCGATCATGGACATCGAGGTGCTCGTGTTCGACGTGCTGGGCACGCTCGTCGACGAACCGGCCGGAATCCGTGCGGGAATCCGGAAATTCGCGCCGTCGCTCGCTGACCCGGAGGTCGAAGAGCTGCTTTCGGTGTGGCAGAAGCACGTCGAGCAGGAGCAGGGCCGCATCGTCGCCGGGGAGCGACCGTACGTCGCGAGCGACGTCATCGACCGGGAAGCCGCGCAAGCCGTCGCCGACGCGGTCGGTGCTGGCGACGCCGTCGAATTGGCGCTCGCGGCCCGGCAACTGCCGCCGTGGCCGGACACTGTGGACGGCCTCGCTCGCCTCGCCGAACGGTTCCCGCTGGTCGGACTGTCCAACGCGAGCCGGACCGCGTTGCTCGACCTGTGCGCGAACGCCGGACTGCGGTGGCACACCGTGCTCTCCGCCGAGAACGCTCGCACCTACAAGCCCGCTCCGGACGTTTATCAGCTCGCTATCGACGTCGCGGGCCGCGCACCGGAGCGGCTGCTGATGGTCGCCGCGCACGCCTGGGATCTGCGAGGCGCGCAAGAAGCTGGGTTCCGGACCGCGTACGTCAGCCGCCCGGTCGGCGATCCGCCGGGCCCCGCCGATCGGTTCGACCTCCACGCCGACAGGCTCGCGGACCTCGCTGATCAGCTCGAAAACGGTCGCGACTGAACCCCGGACCAGGCATGATCTCGGCGTGACCGCGCCCAGGACGACCGATCTCAGCGACTTCGAACGCCGTCTGGTCGAGTCGGCCCGCGAAGGCGAACTGCTCGGGGCCGACCAGATCGACGTCGACGACCTGGCCGAAACCGAAAGCCCGGCCCACCTCGTGCGGGCGGCGGTCCTGCGCGACCTGCTGCTCGGCAGGCACGGCGACCTCGATCCGCGCGGGATCATGCTGGCGCGGGCGCGCATCACCGGCGAACTGAACCTCGACGGCGTCTCCGCGACCGCCGGACTCATGCTGCTCACCTGCGTCTTCGACCAGCCGGTGCTCGCGCGCCAGGCGAGGCTGCCGCACCTGTACTTGATCGGCGGGCGGATGCCGGGCCTGCACGCGTCGCGGGTGCGGATCGAGGGAGACCTGCACCTGTCCGACGGCGTGCGGATCACCGGAGACAGCCCGGACGGGGCGATCCGGCTGATCGGCGCGCACCTCGGCGGGAGCCTGCTCTGCCGGGACGCGGACATCGTCAATCCGGCCGGGCTCGCATTGGAGGCGAGTTCGGCGGAACTGGGCAGCGGGCTGTACCTGCACCGGGGAACCCGGATCACCGGCTCGTCGGCGGACGGCGCGATCCACCTCAACGGCGCGAGCGTCGGCGGTCCGCTGGAATGCCAAAGCATCAAGGTTTCCAACGACCTCGGACCGGCCATCGAGGCGGACACCCTGACGGTCGCGCGCAGCATGCTGATCCGGGATTCGGAGCTGAGCGGCAAGGGCGAGATCGGCGCGGTGCGGTTGCAGGGCGCGCAGATCGGCGGGCAGCTCGAGTTCTCCGCGACCACACGGATCACGTCGCCGGAAGGACGGCTGCTCGGGCTCTCCGACGCGAAAGCCACCACAGTGTTCATGCCGGGCGACCTCGTGTGTCCCGAAGGCAGCACGAGCGCCGAGTGCGATCATTCCGAACTGGCCTGGCTGGACGGATTCACCTGCACCGCCATCGATCCGGCGTTCGGCTGGCGGCGGTGGCTGCATCTGCTTCGGTGTCACACCGAGTACTACGACGCCACCGGTTACCAGAAGCTGGCGGCAGTCGAACGGACCGCGGGCCACGACGGCAACGCGCGCACGATCCTGATCGCGCAACAGGACGACCTGCGCCGCCGTTCGCCGGAAGCACTCGGCGGGCGGATGTCGCGGCTGTTCCACTGGATCTGGGGCACGCTGGCCGGATACGGCTACCGCGCCCGGCGCACGGCGGCGGCGTTGCTGCTCGCGCTCGTCGCGGCCGGAGTACTCGGATTGTGCGCCGGGGCAACGGAAACCCAGCCCGGGCACCACGCGGCGCAACGGGTCGCGACCGGGACGGCGTGTTCCCCGGTCGAACTGATCGGCCTGGGGCTCGACCGGGGCTTGCCGATCGCGCCGACCGGGTTGCGGAGCCGGTGCGACCTCGATACCGCGAGTGTGTCCGGGCAGGTGTTCACCGCGGCGATCTGGGGCGTGCAGGTCGCGGTGTGGGGACTGGCGACGCTCGCGCTGGCCGGGTACACGAACCTGGTGCGCAAAACCGCCTGACGTTCCGCGCTGCTCACAGCAGATCTGCCGTCGGCAGAGAAAGCGGCGGCGGCCGGGCCCGCGGCGGCAAGGTCGAGGCATGACCAACGAATCGACTCCGCCGATGTTCGACCAGCGGCTCCGGGAACGGTTCCTGAGCCAGCGGGTCCTCGTGCTGGACGGCGTGCTCGACGACGACAACGGGACGGTCCTCGCGACCCAGATGCTGTCCCTGGCGGGCGAAGACCCGGTCAAGGACATCGCGCTGTGGATCCACTCGCCCGGCGGTTCGGTCCCGTCGATGCTCGCGATCCGCGACGTGATGCGCCTGGTGCCGTGCGACGTTTCCACGCTCGCACTCGGATTGGCGTGCAGCGCCGGGCAGTTCCTGCTGTCCGCGGGCACTCCCGGGAAGCGATTCGCCCTGCCGCACGCGCGAATCCTGATGCACCAGGGATCGGCCGGCATCGGCGGCTCGGCCGTGGAGGTCGAGGTGCAGGCCGACGACCTGCGCTACACCCGGGACACCGTGCTGGGCCTCACCGCACAGGACACCGGGCAGCCGTTCGACCGGATTTTCGCCGATTCCCTGCACGACCGGTGGTACACCGCCGCCGAGGCGCGGGACTACGGCTTCATCGACCAGATCGTCGACCGCCTGGAGCAGGTCGTGCCGGTGCGCACGCACGCGATGGGCCTGGGGGTACGCGCATGAGCACCTACACCATCCCGAACGTCATCACTCGCAGCCCCGGCGGCGAGCGGATCATGGACGTCTACTCGCACCTGCTGTCCGAACGGATCGTGTACCTGGGCACGGCGATCGACTCGGGCGTCGCGAACGCGCTGATCGCGCAGTTGCTGTTCCTGGAGTCGGACAACCCGGAGCAGGAAATCAACCTGTACATCAACTCCGAGGGCGGCGACCCGGCCGCGATGCTGGCGCTGTACGACACGATGCGCTTCATCAAGGCCCCGGTGGCGACGACCTGCGTCGGCCAGGCAGTGGCGACGGGCGCGGTGCTGCTGGCCGCAGGCGCGGCCGGCCGCCGATCGGTGCTGCCGCACGCGCGGGTGGTGCTGCACCAGCCCGCCGCACAGGGCCGCGGGACGATCCCCGACCTGATCCTGCAAGCGGACGAGGTGATCCGGGTCCGCACGCAACTGGAGGAGATCACGTCCCGGCACACCGGCCACGACGTGGCGGAACTCCGGCACGACACGGACCGCGACCGGGTCTTCGACGCGGCTGGGGCGGTGGAGTACGGGCTCGCGGACCAGGTGATCGCGGCCCGTCCGTGAGGCGGGGACGCAGGCCGGTCTGGGGTTCCGGCCTGCGGCTTCGCTTGAGCTGCGGTGAGTACTGGCCTGGGTTTCGCGCTCAGGCTGCCGTGCGCGAGGCTGTGGTGAGCGCGGGTCCGGCTTGCCTTGGCTCAGCGCGTCTTCAGCACGCGTCCGGCGGGCGATGCGCGGGCCGCGGTTCGAGCGCGTTGTTCCCGGCGATCCCGCTCAGCGGCTCAAGCCGCCATCAGCACCGGGCCGGCCGGACGCCGCGCGGGCCGCGGTCCGACCACGCTGATCCGCCGCATGTCCCCGGCGATCCCGCTCAGCAGACCGGCCAGGTTCACCCCGAGCGCACCGGTCACCGCGGCGATCATCTCGCTCGACGGTTCCTTCCGGCCGCGTTCGATCTCGGACAGGTACTGCGGCGAGATCCCGGCCCGCTCGGCGACGTCGACGAGCCGCTCGCCCTGGGTTTCCCGGGCGGCGCGGAGACTGCGGCCGAGCACCTCGCGCCACAGGGGTTCCGCCTCGTCGTCCCGGGCGGGGGCGCGGCGCTGGTGGAAAGGAAGGATGTCCGCCATGGGCCCAGCCTGGCATCCGCGGGGCCTCCGGCGACAGCGGTTCCGCTCAGGGCAGAACGTCAGCCCGCGACTTGGTTGCCGAGCATGATCACGCCGAGCACCAGCGCGATCGCCGACACCCCGATGCCCACCCCCGACACCGGCTTGCCCGTGCGCCGTCCGATGACGCCGACGAGTCCGCAGGCCAGGCCGGCCAGTCCGAACGGGAGCGCGAGGTACGCCCGGACGCCGCTCAGGTCGATCGGCAGCAACGGAACCACACAGCCGAGCACGCCCAGCACCAGCGACAACACCCCCAGCCATACGCCGTTCGCCGGAGCGGGCAGGGCGGGCGGATAGGGGGAGTAGCCGGGGTACTGCTGGGCATTCGGCTGGACCGGCCATGGCTGCGGCTGCCCGGTCCACTGCGGCGGGGGCCCGGCCGGCGGCATTCCCTGCGGACGGGGTTCGTCAGTCATCGGAAAGCTCCTCACCGCGCGAAAGAAACGTCGTCACACCTTAGAACGCGGGTGCGAGAAGGCTCATCCGTTTCGAGCAAGTCGGTAGGGTGCCCGAGGCAGCAACCAGCGACCGACGAGGTGACGCATGGACCGGCGCGAACTGATCGACCAGGCTCTCCGCGGCGTCGAGGCGTGGGAACGCAAATGGGGTCCGTTCACCCCGTCCCCGGCGAGCGAACCGGACGTCGATCTCCCCGCGCTGCTCGAAGACTACGCCGCGAGGATGGACGCGTCCTTCCCCTTCTTCCACCCCCGCTACGCAGGGCAGATGCTCAAACCGCCGCATCCGGTCGCGGTGGCCGCCTATCTAGCCGCGATGGTGGTCAACCCGAACAACCACGCGCTCGACGCCTCGCAGGCCACCTCGCCGATGGAGGTCGAGGTCGTCGCCGACCTGGCGCGGATGTTCGGGTTCGCGCAGCCGTCGCTCGGCCACCTCACCTCCAGCGGGACGATCGCGAACCTCGAAGCCCTCTGGGTCGCCCGCGAACTGGCTCCGGGCAAAGCGGTCGTCCATTCGCGGGACGCGCACTACACGCACGGCCGCATGTGCCAGGTGCTCGGCGTGGAATCCCGTGCGGTGCGGGCACTTCCCGACGGACGCGTTGACCTGTCCGCCGTCGAAGCCGAGGTCCGCGGCGGCGGGGTCGGCACGGTGGTGCTGACCCCGGGAACGACCGGGCTCGGGGCGGTCGACGACATCCAGCAGGCCCTCGCGCTGAAAGAACAGTACGGAGTCCGCCTGCATGTCGACGGCGCGTACGGCGGGTTCTACACTTTGCTGGGCGAGTACGAGGCCTACCGTGCGATCGGCTCGTGCGATTCCGTTGTCGTGGACCCGCATAAGCACGGGCTTCAGCCGTACGGCTGTGGTGCGGTGTTGTTCGCCGACCCGGCGGTCGGCCGGTTCTACCAACACGATTCTCCCTATACCTACTTCACTTCCGACGAGTTGCACCTCGGGGAGATCTCCCTGGAATGCTCTCGCGCGGGTGCTGCCGCCGGAGCGCTTTGGCTTACTCTGCAAGCCTTCCCGCTGGAACGCGACCGCGGCCTCGGCCGGTTGCTGGCCGCGTGCCGTCGAGCGGCGAACGACTTTGCCGGACTGCTCAAGGAATCCGACCGGTTCGCGCTGCACCTTGAGCCCACTTTGGACATTGTCGCCTACTGGCCGCGACGGACCCGGATGAGCGAGATCACCGAAGCCGCCAACACCATCCTCCAGAAGGGCATGGCAGACAAGGACAATCCGCTGTACCTGTCCACTTTGCGGGTTGACGCGGACGCGTTCGCCGCACTGCACCCGGACGTCGAACGCGACGCCGAGACCGTCACCATCCTCCGGTCGGTGTTGATGAAGCCCGAGCACGAGGCCTGGATCCCGCAGCTCAAGCAAGCGCTCGACCGGTTGGCGGACTGAGTCCCGGACAGCGGGACTGACCCGCTCAATCCGGGCGGACCGCCGGTTACATCGGTGCGCATGGCTGTGGAACCGCGCACCGCAGAGCGGTCGAGAGGGTATTACGTCGCGATCGTCGTGGCGATCGCGCTCCTGACCGAGAACGCCAACTTCGAGTTCACCCTCGTCGGGGTGGGCCTGCCCGACATCGCCGCCGCCTTCGGGACCGGCCAGGTGGCGCTGGTGATGACCGTCGTCTTCGTCGCGTCGCTCGTGTTCCTCCCGATCGCCGGGAAACTCGCCGACACGCACGGCAAGAAGAAAGTCCTTCTGGCCGCGGCCGTCATGTTCGGCGCCGGATCGCTGATCTGCGCACTGGCCCCGGTGTACTGGCTTTTCCTCGCCGGACGCGTGCTCCAGTCCGCTTTCGTCGTCGCGTACGTCGCGGGTTACGGCCTCATCCGCGACCTCTTCCCGCCGCGGCTGGTGCCGCTCGGGGTCGGCGCGCTCGGGGTCGGCACCGGCGTCGCCGCGTTCGGCGGTCCGCTGCTCGGCGGGTATCTGGTTGATGCCTATGGGTTCCGCAGCGCCTTCTGGTTCACGCTCGGCTACGACGTTGTCGTCTCGACGCTCGTGCTGCTCGTCGTCCCCGAAACCCGGGTGCGGATCAAACGCCGTATCGACGTCGCCGGTGGCTTGCTGCTCGGCGGCGGGATGGCGGTGCTCGTGCTCGGCCTGGTCGAGAAGGAGTATCTCGGTTACGCCGTGGCGCTTTCGGTGGTGCTGCTGGTGCTTTTCGTGCTAGTCGAGCGCCGCCGCGCCGAACCGTTGATCGATCTCGCGCTGGCGTCTCAACCCAAGGTATGGCTGACCTTGCTCGCTTCGGGCACCGCCATTTTCGTCACCACCGCCAACAGTTCCGTGCTCATCCCGCAACTGCTCAGGACTCCGCATGTGCCCGGCGTGGCGGAACGCGGTCTCGGCATGAACGCGTTGGAATACGGGGTGAGCTACGGCCTGCCGTTCGGCCTGGTCGGCGCGGCCGCCGGCTATGCCGCCGGGTGGGTGTGCCGGAGATTCGCGCCGAGAACTGCTTTGCTCACCTCGATTGCCGGCACCCTCGGCGGGGTAGTGCTGATCCTTTTCGGACAGTTGAACGGGCCGGTCCTGATCGTAGTGATCGCCGCACTCATGGGCATCGGACTGGGATTTCTCTACGCCGGAGCCAACAATCTCGTCATCGAGGCCGTGCCCGCGGAGGCGCAGGGCGTCACGACTTCGTTGCTGTACACCGCACTCGGCGTGATGAACACGCTCGGCACGGCGATCGTCGGTTCGATCACCGCCGCCCATCAGGTCCGGCTCGGCACGGGTGTTTCCATTACGAACGACACCGGATACCAGGCGGCGTACTTCGTACTGCTCGGCGTCGGCGTCCTCGCGCTCTTGCTGACTTTTCTGATGCGGCACGGCCGGACTCCGGCTACCGGCGGGACGGCGAACGCGTAAGATCCCTGCTGTGACAGACGGCCGGAATACTTGCGCAGACTGGAAATTCGCCGTGAGCACGCTGGGGATGCCCGGCATTCCGGTGCGGGAATCGGCCGCCATCGCCGCCGCGCACGGATGTGCCGGGCTGGAACTGCGGGTGCACGCGGACGAGGAAGTCCACTTAGGACTGAAAGATGCCGGGTCCGTTCTCGACCAGATCTACGAAGCAGGGCTGGAGATTTCCGCACTGGCCGGCTACGTCCAGGTCTGCGCACCCGGCATAGCCGGCGAACTCCGCGCGCTGATCGACCTTGCCGCGCGACTGAACGCCCCCGCGATCCGAGTCTTTCCCGGCGGCACCGGCGAAGACGGCCGCGCGGTAGACCAGATCGCCGAGGTGCTCCCCGACCTGACCGCGTCCGGCGTCCAGTTGCTCGTCGAGACCCACGATTCCCATCTCACCGCGGAATCCGTGCTCCGCCTCGTGAAACCGTTCGCCGACCCGGCACGGGTAGCGGTCCTGTGGGACGCGCTGCACCCGTGGCGGGCAGGCGAAGCTCCGGCGCGGACCCGGGCGCTCCTGGGGGAGTACCTCGGGTACTTCCAGTTGAAGGACGCGACCGCCGGGCTGACCCCGGTCCCGCCGGGCGAGGGAATGGTCCCGCTCGGGGAATGCGGGCGCCTGCTGCGATCGTGGTCCGGCTGGATTTCCCTGGAATGGGAACGCGCCTGGCATCCGGAGATCGCGCCGGTCGACGTCCCGCTGCGCGCGGCGGCGGATTGGCTGGCGCGCTGGCGCGGTTGATCAGCCCGCGGAGGTTTGTGCCACGTATTCCTCAAGTCCGCGTCCGGTCAGCGGATAGTAGTCGGACAACCGCCCGCCCTCGTCGAGCCGTCTCCGTGCGAATGCTTCTTTGTCTTGGTGAGCAAGGGAATCCTCGGCAATAGTCAAGGCTTTCGACTGCGGCACCACGACCGCCCCGTCCTCGTCGGCCACGATCACATCCCCCGGCGTCACCAGCGCGCCCCCGGCGCCGACCGGAACGTTGAACGCGGCCGGGAACAGTTCCGTCTGCGACGCGTAATGCGGCGTCACCCCCGTGCACCACACCGGCACGCCAAGCGCGCGGATCCGCGCGGCGTCGCGGACCCGGCCGTCCACCACGATTCCCGCGCCGCCGCGCAGTTTGAAGTAGCGCACCAGCATGTCGCCGAGGCAGCCGGTGAAGTGGCTGCCGAACGCCGAAACCACCAGCACATCACCCGGTTTGATCGACTCCAGCACCTGCCACAACGCCGTCTTGCGCTCGGCGTCCTCCTGCGCGGTGCCGGAGAAAACGTCCTCGCGCTGCGGCAGGAACTGCAGCGTCACCGCGCCGCCGACGACCTTGACGTCCGGGGTCCGGTGCAGCGGGACGGGACCGTCGATGAAGGTCCGTGTGATGCCCATCTGGTGCAGCTTCGCGCACGCCGTCGCGGCGCTGACGTCGTCCAGTGCCTCGATCATCCGCGTGGTCGGCCGGGTGAAGGTCGCGGTCTGCACCGGCGCCAGCTTCGAGTCGTAGATGTCGGTTTCCCCTGCTGGGACAGCCTGCCGGCCGTTCGCGTCCATGGCGTGCCTCTCCGCGCGTCGCCGTCCGAGTGACGGTGACATTATCGTCTATCGATGGTAGATGTAACCGCCGACGGCCGAGCGCTGTCAACCTCGGACACCCCCGAGGACCCCCGCAGGTCCCGCTGAAGGGAGACCGCTGTGCCCGCATCCCCGGATTGGTTCGAGCCGGCCCGGTTCGGCTTGTTCGTCCACTTCGGCCTCTACAGCCTCGCCGCGCGGCACGAATGGGTCCGCAGCCGCGAGGCGATCCCGGACGCCGAGTACGACCGCTACCTCGAACGATTCGACCCCGACCAGTTCGACGCCCCGGCACTGGCCAAAGCTGCCCGCGCGGCCGGGATGCGCTACGCCGTTCTCACCGCCAAGCACCACGACGGCTTCTGCCTCTTCGGCTCGAAGCTGACCGACTACCACTCGGTCCGCGTCACCGGACGCGACCTGGTCGCCGAGTTCGCCGACGCGATGCGCGCCGAAGGAATCCGCGTCGGGCTGTACTACTCGCTGCTCGACTGGCATCACCCGGACTTCGAGATCGACCGCTACCACCCGCTGCACGCCGACACCGCCGCGCTCGGCAAACCCCGCGACATGGCCCGCTACCGCGAATTCCTGCGCGGCCAGGTCACCGAGCTGCTCACCGAGTACGGCGACATCGACCTGCTGTTCTTCGACTTCACCTACCCGGCGAAGGGCCCGGAGGACTGGGGCGCGGAGGAACTGCTGGCCCTCGTCCGCGAACTGCGCCCCGGAATCCTGGTCAACGACCGCCTCGGCATCCCCGGCGATTACGTGACGCCCGAGCAGTACCAGCCCGACCGTCCGCTGGAACGCGACGGCGTGCCGGTGCGCTGGGAGGCCTGCCACACGCTCAACGGATCCTGGGGCTACGACCGCGACAACCACGAGTACAAAGACCCCGCGCTGCTGGTGCGGATGCTGGTCCAATCCGTGTCGTGCGGCGGAAACCTGCTGCTCAACGTCGGTCCGACCGGCCGCGGCGCGCTCGATCCGCGTGCCCGGGAAACACTCGCCGCCATCGCCGGGTGGATGCACCTCCACGAACGCTCGGTGCACAACGCCGGACCGGCAAAGTGCACGCCGCCGTCGAACGTGCTGTACACACAGGCCGGCGACCGGCTGTACGTGCATCTCCTGTCGTGGCCGCTCAAACACCTCCACCTGCCAGGGCTGGCCGGCCGCGTCCGGTACGCACAGCTGCTGCATGACGGCTCGGAGGTGCGGTTCCACCAGCTCGACGGGGAAAACCACGAGCACAACAACCTCGCGCCGCCGAGCCAGGACGCGGGCACCCTCACGCTGACCCTGCCCATCATCGCGCCGGACGTGCTGCTCCCGGTGCTCGAACTGTTCCTCGAAGCCGATGCTTAACCCACTGGAACCGAAAGAGCCGAACCTGCCGGATGTCACCGCCCGGACGGTCTGGGACGCGACAGAATCCTCGACGCGGCAGGACATTCTGGTCGCCGCGGCGATCGAACTCGACCGCCCGGTGCCGCAGTTGCTGGCCGGAGACTGGGCCCGCCCGCTCCGCGACGGCAACCGCAGTGCGTACGAAACGAAGGTCCGGCAGCTGAAGGAACGCGTCACGGTGCTGGTCCTGGCCGCGGTCCTGACCGGCGAAGTCGCGCCGGCCACCGCGCCGCCGGGGGAGTGCCCGAACCTCGACGCGGCGATCGACGGCCTGGTCGCGCTCGCCGAGGCGACCACCTGGTGCTGGGCCCCGCACGACCGGTTCGCCGCGGCCCGCGGCGACGTCCTCCCGGACCCGGACGAACCGTTCCTCGACCTCGGCGCGGCCGACGTGGTGTCCCTCTTCGCCTGGGCCGACCAGGTGCTCGGCCCGCATCTGGACCTGCGCGCGCCCGGTCTGCGCCGCCGTCTTCGCCGCGAGGCGGACCGGCGCGTGCTCGGCCCGTTCGAGCGGATCCGGGACTGGGCGTGGATCGGCGCGGACGGCACCGCGAACAACTGGAATCCGTGGATCCACGGTGCGGTCCTCGCCGCCGCGGCGTTCCTGTGCGACGACCAGCCGCGCCGGACTCGGCTGGTGCGGCTCGTCTGCGAAGGACTCGACCACTACCTCGCCGCGCTGCCTGACGACGGCGCCATCGACGAGGGCATCGCGTACTGGTGGCAGGGTCCGTGCCGGTTGCTGGAGGCGCTGGACCTGCTGTCGGAGCTCGGCATGCCGGACGTCCGCGAGCCCTTCGCCGAGCTGCTGCGGTATCCGCAGCGGATGCACCTCGGCGAGGATTGGTATGTCAACGTCGGCGACGCCTCCGCGCGTTTGCTGCTGTCTCAACCGTGGCATGTGCCGTATCAATGGGGCCGGTTGCTCGGTCAACCCGAAACGGCCGCGCACGCCGCGGAAGGCGCTCGGTTGTCCGGTCGCGCCGTGCATCCGGTAGCCGGACTGGGCCGCGCGCTCGCCGCGCTGCGGGACCCGCACTGGTGCCGGGCCGCGCTCGAAGGCAGCCAGGAGACGCCGTGGCTGGCGCGTGAATCGTGGTTCTCGCGCGTCCAGATCTTGGTGGCACGTGAGGAAACCGGCCGGGTCGACGGGCTTGCCGTGGCGGCGAAAGCCGGGCACAACGGGGAGCACCACAACCACCTCGACGTCGGGACGTACTGGGTAGCGCTCGACGGCCGTCCGATGGTCGTCGACGCCGGTCGGCCGACCTACACCGCCGCGACGTTCGGGCCGGACCGGTACGCCGCGTGGCCGTTCCGCAGCGCCTGGCACAACGTCCCGGAACCCGGTGCGGAACAGGTACCCGGCGCTGGGTTCGGGGCGCGCGCGGTCATGGTCGATCTCAGCGAACCGAGCCTGCGTGCGGAACTCAGCGGCGCGTACCCGGACGGCGCCGTGCCGAGGTGGCAACGAACCGTCCGGCTGTGCCGTGCCGGACGCGAAGTCGTGGTCGAGGACGAGTGGGACGGAGATCCAGAACCCGTTCTGGTGCACCATCTCCTCGCCGGTTCGGTCGAGTGCGGAGCCGGTTGGGCCAGCGTCGCCGCCGAGGGCCGGACGCTGCGGCTGGCCTGGGACGCCGGGGCGGCGGTCGCGGTGCCGCGCGAGCAGCCGATCGACGATCCGCTCCTGCGGCTGAGCTGGGGAAACGTCCTCACCCGGCTGACCTTGCGGGTCACCGATCCCGCCGCGCGCCGGGTAACGGTGCGCTGGAGCCGGTGAAAATCCGGTCTTGACAGGCCGGGGGCGAGGTTTACGATCAGTTATCGATAGACGATGAAGCGAGATTGATCGTTTTCCTGATCTGAACCGGCAGCGGGGTCGGTGCGCCCGTGTCGCCGAAGTGCGTCCCCGCGCGCCCTTGGTGAGGCGATTTCCGTTGCGGCACAGGCGTTTCGCCTCCGATTCGTTATTGACCGCGCTCGGGGTGCATGGTTTCATCTCGACTATCGATTACTCGCGATTACGCAATGGAGCGTGTGGCTGACATGAGAAAACACTGGCGCCGAGGCACCGCTGCCATCGCGGCGACGATCGTGCTCGGCTCGACCGCGGCGTGCGCGGGCGGTTCGTCGGACGCGTCCGGGGAGACGACCCTGCGGGTGATCGTCAACATCACCCCGAACCTCACCCAGGAGTACTGGAAGGGCCTGTTCGCCCAGTACGAGCAGAAGCATCCGGGCGTGCACGTCAAGCTGGAGCTGACCGGCACGATCTCGGCGGGCGCGAAGCTCAACCAGGACCTCGCCGCGGGCGATCCGCCGGACATCGCCCAGCAGATCATCCCGACCAAGGAGAACGCGCAGCTGTTCGCGGACCTCAGCGACCAGGAGTGGACCAAGGACACCCCGCTCGCGCAGCAGCACGAGATCGAGGGCAAGCGGTACCTGGTCGGCGTCGGCGAGCAGATCCAGTCGCTGGTGTTCTACAACAAGGCCGCGTTCGCGAAGGCCGGGGTGAACCCGGCGGCGATCAAGACTCTCGACCAGTTCACCGAGGCGATGGGCAAGCTCAAGGCGGCGGGCTTCCAGCCGCTGCAGACTGCGGGGCAATGGGTTCCGGGCGCGCAGTTCTCCATGATGGCCGACGCGGGCGTGCTCACCGCCGATCCGGAGTGGACAGTGAAGCGCACGGGCAAGAAGGTCAGCTTCGCCGACAGCGGCTACGTGAAGTACCTGCAGCGCTACCAGAGCTGGATCCAGCAGGGATACCTCCAGAAGAGCGCGCTCGGCCTCACCTACACCGACGGCCAGGCAGCGTTCCTGGCCGGCAAATCGGCGATGTACGTGATGGGCTCGTACTTCGTTCCCTCCGCGGACAAGGCGAAGAAGAGCGACGAGATCGGCGTGTTCAGCATGCCGACCGACGGCGCGTACCCGTCCGGCCAGTTCGGCAACGTCGCGGACCCGTACGTGGTCGCCGCGGCTTCGCCGCATCCGAAGGAAGCGACCGAGCTGGTGCGCTGGCTGGTCACCGACAAGGAGGCCGTGCGCAGCCAGCTCGCCGCGGACGGCAACCTGCGCAAGGGATTCAGCTACGACATGTCGAGCCTGGGCAAGCAGGTGCAGCAGATTCTCGAAGCCGCGCCGTCGGTGCTCGTGAAGGCGGGCGAACGCCAGCCGATCGACGGATACACCACTGAGCTCAACACCCAGGTGCAGTCCCTGTACACCGGCTCGTCGGCGCAGCAAGTCGCGGAGGGTTTGGACAAGTGGTGGAACTCGCAGAGCTGACGAAGCCGGTCGCGGCACCGCCCACGCCGCCCCGGCGCAACACCCGGCCACGCGGGGTGCGGCTTCGTGCGGTCGCGGTCTCGCTGGGGATGAGCGGACCGGCGGTGCTGCTCTACACCGTGCTCACTGTCGTACCAGTCGGCGTAGCGATATATCTCAGTTTCACCGACTGGAATGGCTTCGCCAAGGCCGTGTTCGTCGGGGGGAAGAACTACGCGAAGCTGTTCTCTGACCCGGCATCGGGCCGCGCCTGGTATGTCACCGGCATCATCTCGGTGGCGGGCACCGTGCTGATGGTCGGCGGCGGGCTGGTGTACGCGCTGGCGTTGCGCGGACGGTCCAAATGGAACTCGTTCTTCCGCGCGCTGGCCTACTATCCGCACGTGATCAGCGCGCTGATCCTGGGCTATCTGTGGGCGGCGATCCTCGGCACCAACGGCGCGATCAACAGCACGCTGCAGAAATTCGGGATCGGTCCGATCGGGTTCCTGTTCGACGAGAAGCTCGCGCTGATCGCGTTGATCTGGGTCATCGTGTGGGCCGGGTTCGGCTTCAACGTGGTGCTGTTCGTCGCCGCGCTGCAGACCGTCCCGGCGGAACTGCTCGAAGCGGCGGCGATCGACGGCGCGTCGAAGGGGCAGATCAACCGTCGGATCGTCGTCCCGATGATCGCTCCCGTGGTCACCGTCGCGACCGTGCTGAACCTGGTCGGCCTGATCCGCGCGTACGACCTGGTCGTGAGCCTCACCGGCGGCGGTCCGGCCGGTTCGACCCAGACGTACGGATATCTCATCCTCGCCAAATCGTTCGAGGGCACCAAGATCGGCTACGCGACCGCGCAGGCCGTGTTCCTGATGGTGGTCTCGGCCGCGCTCGCCCTGCTGGTCACGGCGTTGCGCAACCGGCAAGACCAAGCCGCGGCCGGATAAGGGGGCAAGCAGTGGTGGTACAGGCGGAGCCGCGGGCTGTTGCGGCGCGGCGGCCGAAGCGAGGCGCGGAACGCGAGGGCGGCGTCGTCCGGTTCGTGCTGCTCGCCGGGCTCCTCGTGGTGATGGTGGTGCCGGTTTACCTGTTGCTGGTCAACAGTTTCAAACCGCAGGACGACATCGTCAACAACCCGTTCGGGCTTCCGGTCGGGAACTTCACCTTCGATTTCATCAAAGCCGCGGCGACGAGCCCGGACTTCAACGTATTGCAGGGATACGGGTTCACCCTGTTCCTCGTCGTGACGGTGGACATCTTCTGCATCGCGCTCGCCGGACCCGCGGCGTACGTGATCGCGCGCAGCCTGAAGAAACGCACGCAGCTGTTGTTGCTGTACTTCCTGGCCGGCACATTCATTCCGGGTGCGGCACTGGTGATCCCGGTGATCTACGTACTGCGTTCGGTCGGCCTCGCGAACACCGTGACCGGCCTGATCGCGCACGACGTGGCCTCGACGCTTCCGGTGAGCATTTTCCTGTTCGTCGGCTTCATCCGCACGATTCCGGTCGACATCGACAACGCGGCGACGATCGACGGCGCGGGCCGGTACCGGACGTTCTGGATGATCATTTTCCCGCTCATGCGCCCGGCCGTGGTCACCGTGCTGATCCTCAACTCGATCGGCATCTGGAACGACTTCGTCAGCCCGCAGATCCTGCTGAGCCCCGGCTCCGGCCACTACACCGTGACCACCGCGATCTACGCCGGGATCAGCCAGTATTCGACCGACCTGACGAAGGTGTTCCCGAACCTCCTGCTGGCCATCGCGCCGGTGATCATTTTCTTCATCTACATGCAACGGTACATCATCAGCGGCCTCACCGTCGGGGCCGTGAAGGGCTGAGTCTCTCTCATGAGGAGTAAGGACAATGCAGTGCTGAGGAAGGTCGCGGTCCTGGCGGCCGCATTCGTCACGACGCTCGCCGTCGCCCCCGCCGCTTCGGCCGCCGGGCGCACGTTTTACGTGGCCGCCAACGGTCACGACACTGCGAACGGGCAAGCCCCGGCCGCGGCGTTCCAGCATGTCCAACGCTGCGCCGACGTCATGGTGGCCGGCGACACCTGCGTAATCGCCGGCGGCACTTACCGGGAAACGGTGAAACCGGCCAATTCCGGTACCGCCGGAAAGCCCATCACCTATCGCGCCGCGCCCGGCGAGAAGGTGACGCTGAGCGGCGCGGAACCGGTTCGCGGCTGGGCCAAGGTGTCCGCGGCCGACGTCGCCGCCATCGCCAAGACGGATCCGTTCGCGGCGAACTCTCCGTTCAGCCAGGCGGTATCCGCCGGGAATGTCTACCGCACCTCGGTGGATCTCGGCAGTGATGTGTCCACCGTGCAGGTGTTCACCGACGGGACCATGGGCGTCGAGGCACAGTGGCCGTATCCGGGCCTGGACCTGGTGACGCCGAAGCTGGCGTACGCGGGCGCGGGCAGCGCGGACGCCACCATCGTCGATCCGGGAATGACCCGTCCGGCCGGATACTGGAACGGCGCTCGCGCGCTGACCGGGTACTGGTATGTGTCGGCAACGTCCACAGTGACCAGTTCCGCGGCGGGTTCGGTGACGCTGGCCGCGGCTCCGCCGTGCGTACACAAGGTCGTGCCGAAGGACACGCGGTACTCGCTTTTCGGCAAGATCGGCGAACTGGCGAATCCGGGGGAGTGGTTCTACGACACCGCCGCCAAACAGCTTTACGTGTACAGCACGGACAACCCGGCGGCGCACAGCGTCGAGGCGAAGCGGCGCAAACTCGCCTTCGACCTCACGAACAGCAGCTACACCAACCTGACCGGGCTGACCTTGTTCGGCGCCTCGGTGCAGACCGGCGCGTCCAGTACGAATGTGGTGCTGGACAAGATCAATGCCCACTATCTTTCGCACTACACCGACATCACCCAAGGCGCGACGGACTGCGGTTCCACGGTGACCCGGGGCGTCGCCGACACCGGATTGGTCATCAACGGCACGAACAACCAGGTCGTCAACAGCAATCTCGCGTACAGCGCAGGAAATGCGATTGCGTTGCGCGGTCAGCACAACACCGCGAACAACAACGTCATCCACGATGCCGACTACCTCGGCACCTACGCGGCAGGCATCGCGGTGGCGGGCAACAGCCAAACCGTGCAGCACAACACGATCTACCGCGTCGGCCGCAGCGGAATCAACCTGCAATGGGACGTCGCGACAGGCACGACACCCGGACCGGACCGTATCGCGTACAACGACATTTACCAGTACGCCCGGCTCAGCCTGGACACCGCAGCGATCTATACCTGCTGCGCCTCCGACATGCTGCAAACGTCAATCGACCACAACATCCTGCACGACGGCACGCCCACGCCCGGCGTAAACCCGTTCGCCGTAGCCGGGATTTACGCCGACAACGGCCAGAGCAACCTGACCATCGCGAACAACGTCGGATGGAACAACCTCGAGAAAACCGTGATGCTGAACGGCCTCGGCTCCGGTTCGCGCAACAACCTCGTCTACAACAACACCGGCGGCGCGACGTTGTTCTACGTCAAGGGACCGGATCAGTCGACCGGAACGAAGCTCTACAACAACATCGGCGAGATCGTCGGACTGGCCGGGGCGACGGACGGCGGAATGCTGATCTCGAACAACCTCCCGGCGGACACCGATCCGAAGTTCCTCGACGCGGCGAATCACGACTACCGGTTGAGCGCGGACTCCCCAGCGCGCAACGCCGCGATCCCGTTGCCAGGCATCAATGACGGCTCGACCGACCCGGCCCCGAGCCTCGGCGCGTATCAGTACGGCGCTCCCAAGTGGACTGCCGGAGCGACACGGTAAATGCTCGCGGCGCCCGGACCGTGCGAAACGGTCCGGGCGCTGTTTGTTTTCAGTTCTCCTTGATCCACGCCGGACTGATGCCCATATCGGTAAACCGCCAGCCTTCCGCGGTCTTGGCCATCGCAGTGGTCAGCCGCACGCCGCTGCGTCGATGCGGCGGCTCGCCTTCCCGGTAGAAGTAGACGAGTTGGTTGGCAGTCGCCGTAGCACGCTCACCGTCGAGGTCGACGAGGATGTCGCTGTGCACGTGCTGGGCGAGTTCGTCGCGCTGCTGGGTGAGGAACTCGGTCACCTCGGCCAGCCCGTGCAGTTCGCCGCGCGGGGAATGCACGGCGATGCCGGGGTGGTAAACGCGGTCGATCTCGTCATGCCGGCGCTCGTCCAGCATCCGCGCGAGACGAGCGAACAGTTCGGCGACATCGAGACGGTCGGTGATCGGCATGCGGGCTCCTTCAATGTTGGTGGGACCAACACTAGTGGAAAGTTGTTGGTCGCGCCAACACTGCTAGCATGGGCGCATGGACGAGATCCCGCGCCGCCTGACGGAAAAGCCGAGCTGGCTGCTCACCCAGCTGACCGTGCACGCGCGCCGGCTGGTCTCCGAGAGGTTCGCCGAGGCGGGCGCGCGCGGCTACCACTACCGGATCCTGGCCGCACTGGACGAGTTCGGCCCGGCCAGCCAGGCCGACCTGGGCCGCCGCTGCCGGGTGGACCGCAGCGACGTCGTGGCCGCGGTCAACCAGCTGGCCGAGCTGGGCTACGCGGAACGCACCCCGGACCCGGACCACGGACGGCGCAACATCGTGCACCTCACCAAGGCCGGGAGCCGCCAGCTGCGTCGGATGGACAAGCTGCTCGACGGCGTGCAGGACCAGCTGCTGGGTAAGTTGTCAGCGGAGGAACGGGCGACGCTGGTGCGGCTGCTGGGGCGAGTGCTGGCTGATCACGAGGCCGGCTGAGCCCGCGAACGGGAAGCGCCACGGGCGTCGACTGGGCCGCAGGCTCGCGCCGAGATCGTCGTGAGTGTCTATGCCGGTTCTAACCGGCGCGAACACTCACGACAACTCGCCCGCCCCTTCGGCAGCCTCCCGCTCGCCGGCCTCACTTCCTCCGGCCGGCGCTCCCACGGGCAGCCCTCTTCTTCTGCGCCCGAGGATCCGGCACTGGCGACCGTCCCGCCGCGTGTGCCGCGAACGCCTCCGCCGCGGCCTCCCCGTCGCGCTCGCGCAGCAGCGACACCAATCGGCTGTGCTCGTCCGCCATCGCGTGCCAGTCGCCGTCGAACAGCGGGTCCGCGATCGCCCGCAGCGCACGCAGGCTCGGCTCCAGCACCTCCCACATCCGGGTGAGGAACGGGTTCCCCGGGATCTGGCTGACCAGCGTGTGGAACGCGATGTCGGCGTCGCGGAACTTGCCGACGTCGTTGAGCGCCACCGCGCGGTGCATGTCCTCGACCAGTTCGTCCAGCGCGGCGAGATGCTCGTCGGTGATGTGCTCGGCGGCCAGTTGCGCGGCGAGCCGTTCCAGCGGTTCGCGCACCTGCCGGGCGTGTTCGGCGTCCTGTTCGGAGATTTCGACGACGAAATTGCCGCGGCGCGGGATGTGCGTCAGCAGGCCTTCGCGGGCCAGCTGTTTGACCGCCTCGCGGACCGGGGCCTGGCTCACGCCGAGCCTGCGCGCGATTTCCGATTCGACGACGCGTTCGTTCGGTTCGAGTTCGCCGTCCACGATCGCCTGGCGCAGCAGTGCGTACACCCGGTCGGAGATCAGCGGATTGCGGAACTGGTCCTTGTTCGTGGCCAGCGTGGAGGCGAAACCCGCTGGTGCGTCGTCGGTTTGCCGTGTCGTTGCCATGAGATTCCCATCGTGCGCTGCCGGAACCGTCCTGCCATGATAGGCGGGATCGCCTAACAGGTATCGATGGACCGGGGTCAGTTCCCGAGCAGTCCGGCCAGCCAGGCCAGTTTCACCGTTTCGTGCGGGGCCGCGCCGCCCTCGTGGTCGTTGAACGGATAGCTGCGGATGCTCTTGTGCTCCGGCGCGAGCCCGTTCAGCGCACCGTAGTGATTGAACGCGGCGAACACCGTCGAAGGCGGGCAAATGTGGTCCATGAGCGCGGTGGAAAACAGCGCGGGCGCGTTCGCCCGCCGGGCGTGGCTCGCGCCGTCGAGATAAGCGAGCGTGCGGTTCACCGTTTCCGCGTGCTGCCGGCGCAGCTTCACGAACTGCTGCACCTCGACGTACGGAGGTTTGTCGGTGATCGTGGTGGCCCGCGGAAAATGGCACAGGAACGGCACGTCGGGCATCGCCGCGACGAGGTCGGGCACGAGCCCGGCGGCGGCCAGCGCGATCCCGCCGCCCTGGCTGGTGCCGGTGACCACGACGCGCGCCGGATCGACCTCCGGATGCGTTCGCACCGCGTCGATCGCGCGCACGGCGTCGGTGTAGACGCGACGGTAGAAGTGGCGATGCGGGTCGAGGATGCCGCGGGTGAGGAAGCCCGGTGCGGCGATGTCGCCGGTCGACGGGTCGGGGTCGGGCGTCTCCGCGCCCTGGCCGCGGGTGTCCATGATGAAGTGCGCGTACCCGGCGCTGGCCCACAACGTCTTCTCGTGCGGCACGCCGCGGCCGCTGCCGTATCCCAGGTATTCCACGACCGCGGGCAGCGGTCCGGTCCGGGTGACCGGCAGTTGGAGCCAGCCGCGGATCGGAGCGCCGCCGTAGCCGCGGAAGGTGACGTCGAAGGTGTCGATCGTGGCGAGGCCGTTCGGCGTCGGTTCGAAAGTCGCTTCGACGTCGACGGCCCGCTGCTCGGCGAGCGTCTTCGCCCAGAACTCGTCGAAATCGGCCGGTTCGGGGAGCGTCGGCAGGTAGCGCTCGAGCTCGTCGAGGGGCAGGTCGAAGAAGGCCATGCGTCGGATCTCCAGGACTCCCAGGGCGACGTTAACCATCGCCTATCGATCATTGAATCGAACCAGGCGCGCGGGAGCGTTGTCAACCAGCCAGCCGGTAGACCCGGCGAGGCGTGCTGAGCAGGATTTGGTCCCGTTCCGACAGGGAAACGGCCTCGACCGAGGCGGCCAGCGAGTCCGCGCGCGAGCCGCGGGGGAGGCAGATCGGCCAGTCGGAGCCCACGACGCACCGGTCCGCGCCGACCGCGTCGAGCGCCTGTCTGGCCGTCTTGGAGTTGCCATGCGGCTGAGTCAGCAGGCCGGACAGCTTCACGACCACGTTCGGAACCGTCGCCGCGTCCCGCAGTTCTCGCTGCCATTCATCGAGGTCAGACGGGTTGCCGAGATGGTCGGCCACGACGGTCAGACTGGGATGTTCGATTGCCACTTCCGCGGCGGTCCGCAGTGCGTGCCGGTGGAGGTTGAGTTCGAGGACTCGTCCCGCGTCAGCGAGCATCGGGACGAGCGCGCGAGCTTCCGGCGGAGTAGCGGACCAGTCCGCGCCGCCGATCCGCATCCCGTTCGGTGCGTCCGGTTCTGTCAGCAGCATGCGCAATGCCGCGGCCTCGCAGACGTGCAGATTCCCGACGTATCCCGCGATCAGTTCCGGATGCCGCCGGCGCAGCTCCCGCAACGCGAGCGTCTCGCCGGCGTCCCCGCGCGACGCTTCGACCAGCACTGTTCCGGTGATGCCCAGACCGGTGCCCGCGGTTTCGAGGTCCTTGGCCCGGTACGCGCGCAAGTGCGGCGAACCGGCCTTGAGCCAGGGAAACCCGGCGGCCGGGTCCCACAGATGCGCGTGGCAGTCGAACATCTCGCGGCCTCCGGGAGTATTGACACGGGGAATCCCGGTCTCGATGATAGCCATCGGTTATCGATCAGCAATAGAGAGCGGGTGGCGGCGATGCAGGACGTGCCTGGGGTGCGAGCCGGCCGCGAGCTGGCGGCGGTGCCGGAATGGGCGCGGCTGGAGCGAGAGCTGTTCGCCGCGCTGGACCGGGCGTGGCCGGTGTTTTCCGCCCGCTACACCGAAGGCGACGGCCGGTTGGTCTTCCGCGACAAGCTCGGCGAGGGGCACGACGACCGCGACGGCGTCGACGACTTCTACGAGCCATTCTTCAACTGGCCGACGCTGTACCTGCTCGGCGGCAGCACGGAGATTCTCGACGCCGCACATCGCCATTGGCGCGGCGTGACCGCTCAGCTGACCGAAATGGGCATGGTCGTCGACGGCATCGAACGCGGCTACGACTGGTTCCATCAGGGCGAAGGACTGCTGCTCTATTACGCGCTCTGCCTCGCCCGCCCGGACGACGCCGAACTGCACGACCTCGCCGTCCGGTTCGCCGACCTGTACCTGCCCGGCGGCCCGAACTACTCCGCCGAACACCGCGTGATCCGCGCCCCGCACACCGGTGCCGCCGGTCCGCGGTGGGGTTTCAGCGACCACGAGGAGTACTTCCCTTGGAGCGAAGCGCTGCGCCCGTACGGCCTGCCGCTGGACTGGCTGGGCATCACGGAGTTCGACGACCTCAAGGATCCGGCGAAGGCTCGCGCGTACGGCCACGAGATGTGGGAACGGATGGGCCGCGGCGACGTGGTCGTGAACCTGGCCGTGACCAGCCTCGTGACCACCGCGTTCCTGCTGACCGGCGAACAACGTTACGCGGATTGGGTCGCGGAGTACGTCGGCGCCTGGCTCTCTCGGCTGGAAGGGCGTGCGGTACTGCCGGACAACGCAGGACTGCACGGCGAAGTCGGCGAACACCTGGACGGCCGCTGGTACGGCGGCCACTACGGCTGGGCGTGGCCGCACGGCCTGAACTCAGTAGGCGCCGCGACGCTCGTCGCCGCCATGAACGCCGTCCTCCTGACCGGCGACGAGTCCTTTTTAGACCTGGCCCGCAACCCGCAGGACGCGGTGCTGAAGCAAGCAGCACCGCGTACCGGGCCGGAAATGGGCACCCTGAAGAAACGCTGGCAACCCCACCTGCGCGAGCTGAACGGCACCCCGACCCTGATGGTCCCGCAGCGACACGACGGCTCCGGCTGGTTCGACTACAACATCATGCCGACACAGCTCCCCGTTTCGCTGTGGCAGTTCAGCCGGCACGACGCGGACTTCGACCGGATCGAACGCCTGCGCGCGGAGTCTACTTGGGACTGGACGACCGTCCACACGCAACGGCTCAAAGACGAAGCCGGCCACGAAGAACCGTGGTTCGAATATCTGCACGGCCGCAATCCCGAGTTCCCGGAACGAATGCTGCGCAGCGCGTTGGACAGCAGCGCCGCCAAACTGGCCGCGATCGAGCAGGATCCGGCGCCCGTCCCCAGCGCCCTGGACATCCACCACTGGCAGGACCACAACCCCGTCGTCACCGAGGCTTTGCTGCAGTTGACCACTGGGTCGCCACAGATCCTGTACAACGGCGGCCTCGCACAACTGCACCTGCGCTACTTCGACGCGGACCTCCGCCGCGCTGGCCTGCCTCAGGACGTCGCCGCCTTGGTATCCGGCATCGCGACCGGCCACACCGTAGTCGACCTGGTAAATCTCGGTGCTGCTAACCGGAATCTCATCCTGCAGTCCGGCACCTTCGCCGAACACCGCCTGGAATCCGTACAGGTTGACAACGGCCCGGCGACCCCGGTGAATGGCCGATACCTGCGAGTGGAACTGCCTCCGTCGAGCGCGGTGCGACTGACCCTGTCGATGACGTTGCGAGCCGAGAAGCCGACCATGCGCGCGCCCTGGGAGAACGAACGATGAACGTCGACCTGCCCCGCCTCGGCATCGGCACCGCACCATTGGGCGGACTCTTCGAGGAAGTGTCCGAAGAGGAGGCCGCCGCCACCGTCCACGCCGCCGCCGATGCCGGAATCACTTACTTCGACACCGCGCCACGCTATGGTCACGGCCAAGCAGAAGAACGTCTTGGCCGCCTGCTGCCTTCTGACTTCGAGCCAATCCTGTCCACCAAAACCGGTTGGCTGCTGCGCCCCGGGTCCAAAGTGGAACCCGTGTGGACCGAGCGCGGCATCCGAGAGTCGCTGGAATCCAGCCTCACCCGGCTCCGCCGTTCCTCAGTGGACATTCTCTACCTGCACGACCCGGACGATTTCCCCGACGAGGTCCGAACTTCGGCATACCCGGCCGTACGAAAACTCCGCGACGAGGGCCTAGTCCGCGCCATCGGCTTCGGCATGAACCACGCCGGCAAACTGGCCGCGTACGTCGCCGAGTACGAAGTGGACGTGATCCTCATCGCAGGCCGATTCTCGCTGCTGGACCACGATGCACTGCGAACCCTCCTGCCGCTGTGCGCCGAACGCGGCACCGAGGTGGTCATCGGCGGCGTATTCAACACCGGCCTGCTGGCCGACCCGAACGCCGCGTCGATGTTCAACTACCGCCCCGTCGCCGCCGAACCCCTGGCCCGCGCCCGACGCTGCGCGGAACTGTGCACCGGATTCGACGTCCCCCTCACCGCCGCGGCAATCCAGTTCCCTTTCCTGCATCCCGCAGTCCGGTCGGTCGTAGTCGGCTGCCGATCCGCCGCCGAAGTCACCCGCAACGCGGCTTCCTTCCGGCACCCGATACCAGGAGAGTTGTGGGAACAGCTCGCCGCCGAAGGTTTTGTACCGCCGGAACTGCTGCCCGCCTGAGCCGAGTACTGTTCCGGCATGCCGGGCAGACAAGGCGGAAACCGCGTGACGCTGCGTGAAGTCGCCGACCACGCACAGGTGTCCGTAGCGACCGTTTCCCGAGTACTGGCCGGAAACTACCCCGTCGCGGCGGAAACTCGGCACCGCGTCGAACAGTCGATCCAGGCGCTCGACTACGTGGCGAACGTACACGCCCGCGCACTGGCCGGCGTCGCCCCGCGGACAGTCGCGTTCGTGCTGCCGGACATCCGCGCACAAGCCTTTGCTCATGCCGCCCAAGGCGTCGAAGAAGCCGCCGCAGAACACGGCGCGCTCTGTCTCATCTGCACAACTCAAGGCGACCCGGAACGGGAACACGCCGTATTCCAGATGCTCCGCGAGCAACGAGCCAGCGCAGTAATCCTGATCGGCGGCGTAGTCGACGATGCCGAATACCGTGCCAACATCACTGACCTCTCGCGCGGACTCGCCACCGCCGATTCCCGCCTAGTCCTGTGTGGACGCCCACCGGCCGGTGACATCCCCGCCATCGAATACGCCAACGAATCCGGTGCTTACTCCATAACCCAACACCTGATTTCCTCGGGTCACCGAAGAATCCTCTTCCTAGGCGGCCCCTCCTCCGGCCCCGCGACCACCACCGTCGCCGACCGCCTAGCCGGTTACCGCCGCGCCCTCGGCCACCCCGGCTGGGTGCAACCCGCCGACTTCACCCGAGAATCCGGCTACCAGCAACTCTGCGCAAGACTGCCCGAAGACTTCACCGCCGTTTTCGCCGCAACAGACCTGGTCGCGGCCGGCGCCCGTGCCGCCCTGCACGCACACGGCCTGCGCGTACCAGAAGACGTTTCCCTGGTCGGCTACGACGATCTGGAGCTTGCCGAAGAGCTGGGCTTGACCACCGTCCGAGTCCCCTATGAGGATATGGGCCGCGCCGCCGTCCGCCTGGCCCTTTCCGGCCGGGAACATTCGGTACTGGAAACCTCGGTAGTAGTCCGAACTTCCGTCGCCCCGCTCTAAGCAAGCCGCGCCAGTTCGTCCCGATACACCGGATACGCGGCAGGTTTCCCCGCCGCGAACAATTCCAGCTCTCGGACCGCACACGCCCCGAGCCGGGCCAGTTCATTCCCTCGCGACCCAGCCAGATGCGGCGTGAGAAACACATTCGGCAGCGTCCACAGTGGAGACTCAACAGGCAGAACCTCTGGCTCCGTCACGTCCAGCACTGCGTTAATCCGCCCAGCCACGAGCTCCCGGGTAAGCGCCGCAGTATTAACCAGCGCACCCCGTGCCGTGTTGACGAGCGTCGCCCCGTCCCGCAAGAGAGCCAGCTCGGCGGCATCCAGCATATTCCGAGTCTCCGGCAGATCCGGTGCCTGCACAGTGACAATGTCGCTAGTTGCCAACAACTCGGGCAACTCCAGCAACTCGACCCCTAATGCTTGTGCTTCTTCCGGCGAGAGGAACGGATCACTCACCGCGACCTGGAGATCAAACGGCCACAACAGCTCAATAAGCCGCCGCCCAGTACGCGACGCCCCGATGACCCCGACCCGCGCCCCGAAGTTGCCCGGCTCCCCGCCCTCCGCCGGATCCCCGGGTTCTCGATGCTCCCGGTAGCTCTCGCGCGCACCGAACGCGTCCTTGCCGGCAAGCAGAATCGCCGCCAACGCGAACTCAGCCACCGGCAACGCATTCATCTCCGCAGCGGACGTGATGCGCAACCCACGCTCCCAGCACGCGTCGGTGACGTGCGCCTTCACTCCGCCGGCCGCATGAAACGCCGCCCGCAACCTCGGTGCCCGCTCCAACACCTCCGCCGTGATCGGGGGACACCCCCACCCCGTGATCAGCACGTCGACGTCCGCGAGCTCAGCCTCCCCGAAGTCCTCAATCACCACCTCGGGATCGAGGTCCGCGCTGGCGCGCAGCCGATCGAGCACCGGCGCGGGAAACAGACCGGCCACATAGCGAGACGCCATCGCCAACACCGCGCGGGGCCGCTGCTTCATGGATAACCCTCCGGGGATAGTAAGCGCTTTCTATCCTAGCCAGAGACCTATCGATTGCATACCGCAGACCGCCGACGCGAAGACAGTCGATCATCATCCGCCCGGGGCCCGGGGCCCGGGGCCCGACGCCGGACGCCGGACGCCGGACGCCGGACGCCGGACGCCGGACGCCGGACGCCGGACGCCGGACGCCGGACGCCCGAGGCGGGGCGCCCGAGGCTCGGCGTCCGGGGCCCGGCACCCGTCCGGCGGATCTGCCGCGCCGATACCCGCCCAGGCGGTCGCCAACTGACTGAATCCGTCAGCGACATCCGGCGGACTGTATGCAATCGACGACATTCCGCCGACGTGGCGACAGTCGGTTGGATTCGGTCCACTGCCGCCAGCCGCCAGCCGCCAGCCGCCAGCCGCGAGTCGCCAGCTGCGAGCCGTCGGGCCGCCAGTCGTCGTCTGCCAGCCGTCGGCTGCCAACTTGGGTCCGCTCATCGCGACATCTAGCTGAATTGCGGCAGGGAACCGCTGCAGCGCAAGCAGATCGAGGCCGCGCGGTGCTGCACTGCGGAGCGTCGTCGGAATTTCGTCCGCTAGTCGACTTTCCAAAGGTATGCCGGTCGATTGCATACAGTCCACGTGGATGTAGGCAGCAGTGTCCCGGTCGATCGAATCCTGCCCACTTGTCGACCTGCCGTAGGTATCCCGGGCGATTGCATACCGTCGACTTGTCTTCGGGGAATCCGCGAAACGCTCGGCTGTCCTCGCGCTGGCGTGGTCGCCCCCTCTGCGGCTTCCGTCTCTGCGGCGGCTTTCGCGGCTAAGGGCGATGAGCGCCGCTAAGTCCGGGCTGCCTCGGTCGCGAAGTCCTGGCCCGCACCCCGCCCCAAGTCGTCCGCCCTAGAACGACCCGTCAACTGTGACCCTCATCAACAACAAGCGCCAACAACATACCGCGTATGCAACTATTGCAACTGCCGACAAGAGGCATCAACACGCAGATCAAGGAGACGCGGGCTCATGCCACTAGCACTGGTAGCGCTGGCCATCGGAGCGTTCGGGATCGGCACCACCGAATTCGTGATCATGGGCCTTCTCCCCGAGATCGCCGCCGACTTCGGAGTGTCGATCCCGTCCGCCGGGCTTCTGGTGACCGGCTACGCGCTCGGGGTCGTCGCCGGGGCGCCGGTAATGACCATTCTCGGCACGAAGATCAACCGGAAGACCATGCTCATGCTGCTCATGGGCCTGTTCATCGCCGGGAACCTGCTGTCGGCGGTCGCGCCCGCGTTCGGGGTCATGCTTGCCGGGCGGATTGTCGCGTCGCTTGCGCACGGGGCGTTCTTCGGGATCGGCTCGGTCGTCGCGGCGGAGCTCGTCGCGCCGGACAAGCGGGCCGGGGCGATCGCGATCATGTTCACCGGGCTCACGGTCGCCAACATCGTCGGCGTGCCGCTCGGCACGTTCGTCGGGCAGGCGGTCGGGTGGCGGGTCACCTTCGGGATCGTCGCGGCGCTCGGCGTCGTCGGGCTCGCCGGGGTTGCGAAGCTGGTGCCGGACCTGCCCCGGCCCGAAGGGGCGCACTTGCGCAAGGAACTGGCCGCGTTCCGGAACGTCCAGGTGGTGCTCGCGATGGCCATGACGGTCCTCGGCTTCGGCGGGGTCTTCGCCGCGATCACCTACATCGCCCCGATGATGACCGAGATCGCCGGGTACTCCGCGGGTGCGGTGACGTGGCTGCTGGTGCTGTTCGGCATCGGCATGTTCCTCGGCAACCTGACCGGCGGCCGGTTCGCCGACCGCAAGCTCATGCCGATGCTCTACGTCAGCCTCGGCGGGCTCGCGATCGTCCTGGCGCTGTTCACGGTGACCGCGCACAGCAAAATCCTCGCCGCGGCAACGATTCTGCTGATCGGCGCGCTCGGCTTCGCCACCGTACCGCCGCTGCAGAAGCGCGTTCTCGACCAGGCGCACGGCGCTCCGACGCTCGCGTCCGTCGTCAACATCGGCGCGTTCAACCTCGGCAACGCGCTGTCCGCGTGGCTCGGCGGCGTCGTGATTTCCGCCGGATTCGGTTACACCGCACCGAACTGGGTCGGGGCCGCGCTCGCCGGTTCCGCGCTCGGCCTCGCCTTCCTTTCGGCCGCTCTCGAACGCCGTCCGCGCGTCGCCGTGGCCGAACCCCTTGTCCAGCACTGAGAAAGGCACTGCCCATGAAGATCCGCCTCAACAACGGCGTCGAAATCCCGCAACTCGGCTTCGGCGTCTTCCAGGTCCCGGACGACGAGACCGCCGCCGCGGTGACCAGCGCTCTCCAGGCCGGTTACCGCAGCATCGACACCGCCGCGATCTACGGCAACGAAGCAGGCGTCGGCCGGGCCATCGCCGAGTCCGGGATCTCGCGCGACGAACTCTTCGTCACCACCAAGCTGTGGAACGAAGACCAGGGCTACGACTCCACCCTGCGCGCCTTCGACGCCAGCCTCGCGAAACTCGGCCTCGACTACGTCGACCTCTACCTGATCCACTGGCCGACGCCCGCCCGCGACCGTTACCTCGACACCTGGCGCGCCCTGGAACACCTGGCCAAGGACGGCCGCATCCGCGCCGCGGGCGTGTCCAACTTCCAGCCCGCCCACCTGCGCCGCCTGCTCGACAACAGCGGCCTCGTGCCCGCGGTCAACCAGATCGAGCTGCACCCCGGCCTGCAGCAGGCCGAACTCCGCGCCTTCCACGCGGAGCACGGCATCGCGACCGAAGCGTGGAGCCCGCTCGCCCAGGGTGCGGTCCTGACCGACCCGGCGATCACCGAAATCGCTGCGCGCACCGGGAAATCCGCCGCGCAGGTGGTGCTGCGCTGGCACCTGCAGCTGGGCAACATCGTGATCCCGAAGTCCGTGACGCCCGCCCGGATCCGGCAGAACCTCGACGTCTTCGACTTCGAGCTGACCGACGGCGACCTCGCCGCGATCGCTGCCGCTGACCGCGGCTTGCGCACCGGGCCGGACCCGGATCAGTTCAACTGACGGATCGCCGCGGGCTTCTTCCAGCCGAGGTCCGTGAAGGGCTCCTTGAGGGAATCTGATTCCCTCAAGGAGCCCTTCACGGACGGCTGCGGGCGTCGGGTGGCCCGCTCGGCGCCCGAAACAGCTCCGGCACGGCCTGTCCGCCTAGTTCCGCACAAGCCGGGTGGCCGTGACCCCGTTCGGGAAAGCGGTCCGCTCCGCCACCGAAAACACCGTCGGATCGAACCCGCCCTCCACCATCGGGATCCCGGCGCCGGCCACTACCGGGTAGCTCTTCAGCACGATCTCGTCGATCTCCGGCAGCAGTGCCCCGGCCAGCGTGCCGCCGCCGCACAGCCAGATGTCTTTTCCGGTTTCCTCCTTCTTCAGGTCTCTGACCAGGCTGACTGGGTCCCCGGGCACGACGGTCACCGCCGGGTCGATGTCCGGTTTCAGGGTGCTCGAGACGACGTACTGGCGAAGGTGCGCATAGGGACTGGGGACGCTCGGATCGAGCTGATGGGTCGCGCGGCCCATCAGGACGGTGTCGAACCGGCGGTTCGGGGCGTCCTCGACCCCGGCGGCGGCGCGGAAGGCGGTCGGGATGGTTTCGGGGTACAGCGTGTTCATGAATCCCATGTAGGCGGCGGTCTGCTGAGCGTCGCCCTGCGGGAAGAAGTCGAACTCGCCCGCGGGGCCGGCGATGCGGCCGTCGAGGGTGACAGCGATGTAGTACACGAGCTTGCGCATCTGGTAACTCCGTCTGTAGTACTATGGTTGAAGTGGTTTGAACCGTACAACTACAACTGGAGTGGTGTCAAATGGTGCGGAGGAACGACCAGCGGCGGGCTGCGCTCGTCGACGCGGCGATCGAGGTTCTGGCGCGCGAGGGGGCGCGCGGGCTGACGTTCCGGGCGGTCGACGGGGAGGCCGGCGTTCCCGCGGGCACCGCGTCGAACTACTTCGCCAACCGCGACGAGCTCTTCACGCAGGCTGGGGCCCGGGTGTACGAGCGGTTGCAGCCGGAAGACGATTCGCTCCCGCCCGGGCTCGGGGACCGCGAGTCGTATGCCCAGTTGATGCGCGAGCTGGTCAGCCGGATCGCGGCGTTTCGCACCGGGTATCTCGCGTTGCTGGAGCTTCGGCTCGAGGCCACTCGACGGCCGGAGTTGCGGAAGGTGCTGACGGAGCGGGTCCGGGCCGACGTCGAGGGGAACGTCGCGTACCACGTGGCGTCCGGGCTGCCCGGCGACGCCACGGCGGTCAAGCTGCTGATTCTCGCGTTGAACTGGCTGATCGTCGAACAGCTGACCTTGCCGGACGTTTTCTCCGAAGCGGAACGGGAACACTTGATCAGCGAGGCGGTCGAACGGATCATCGGCCCCGAATAGGGACTATCCGGGAGAAAAAGAACCGTTTCCCGGCCCGCTCTCGACCGTCAATTTAGGTTTGCCTATCGTAATCTGCGTGCAGTGGGCAGACGCGGTTCCGAACCTGATGATCGGCTTGCGCGAAGGGCTGGAAGCAGGCCTCGTGGTGAGCATCCTGCTGGCCGTGCTGCGCAAGATCCGGCGGCCGGAAGACGGCACGACGGGCACGGTTTCCACTGCTCCGGTATGGCTGGGCGTGCTGGGCGCGGTGACCGTGGCGGGCAGTTTCGCCACAATTCTCACCTTTTCCACCGATGTCCTTTCTTCCCGGGCGCAGCAGATCGTCGGCGGCTCGTTGAGCGTGCTCGCGGTATTCCTCGTCACCGGCATGGTGTTTTGGATGCGGCGGACCGCGATGGGGCTTTCCGCGCAATTGCGCGGCGAGGTCGAACGCGCGGTGGCGATCGGCGCGGGCGCGCTTACGCTCACCGCGTTCCTGGCCGTCGGCCGCGAGGGCCTGGAGACCACGCTGTTCCTCTGGACGGCGGTGAAAGCGTCCGGCACGACGGTCGCGCCGCTGACCGGAGCGGCGCTCGGGCTCGGCCTCGCGATCCTGCTGTGCTGGCTGCTCTACCGCCGCGCGGTAAAGCTCAACCTCGGCGTTTTCTTCAGCCGCACGGCATTCGTGCTGATCGTCATCGCGGCGGGCGTGCTGTCCTACGGTCTCGGTGATCTCCAGGACGGGGGAGTGCTGCCCGGTCAGAGCTGGGTCGCCTTCGACCTCGCCGGCACGCTCGACCCGAACTCGTGGTGGGTTTCGCTGATCAGCGGTGTCACCGAGCTGACGCCCCGGATGACCGTGCTGCAGGTGACGGCCTGGCTCGTCTACCTCGCCGTCGTGATCCCGCTGTTCGTCAAAGCCGGTCGACAGCCGGTCGAGCGAAAGCAGGTAAGCGAACCGGAGCCAGCGGGGAAGTGGGAACGGCTGGCGGGCAAGCACACCGCGATCGTCGCGGGCGCGCTGGTGCTGGTGCCGGTCGCGGTGGCTGCGCTGGTGATCGCCGCGCTTCCCCAGTCCGCAACGGGTTCTGCGATCTCGGTGACCGATCACGACTGCGCGCCGGAATGGAAGTCCGCACCGGCCGGGACGCAGAGCATCACGGTGACCAACAAAACCGCGAAGGCGGGCGAGATCCGGCTCGATGACAGCAGCGGCGGGATCGTCGCGGAGATCGAGACGATCGGCCCGGCCACGAGCGCCACGATGTCCGCGACGCTGGCCGACGGTTCCTACACCTTCCACTGCCTGATGTCCGGGCAGTCGACCACCGCGTCGGCTCCGGTGCAGGTCAGCGGCGGCGCGGCGAACGACGCCCCGGCTCCGGTCAAACCGGTCACCACCGAAGATCTCACCGGACCGAATCAGAAATATCTCGCCTACGCGGCCCAGCAGCTCGGCACGGTGTCGGCCGCGGTGGGCACGGTCCGCGCGGATTTGGCCGCAAACAACACTGAAGCGGCGAAGAAGGACTGGCTGACGGCGCAACTCGCGTGGGAACGCGTCGGCGCGTCCTACAACAGCTTCGGCGACACGGGTACCGCCGTCGACGGGCTGCCCAACGGATTGCCCGCGAACACAGCTGATCCCGGATTCACCGGGTTGCACCGCTTGGAGTACGGCCTGTGGCACGGCCAGGCTCCGGCGTCACTGGTCCCGGTCGCCGACCAGCTGGCCCAGGATCTCGCGAGCCTGCGCGGAAAACTCGCCACCGACGACGTCGCGGGCGATCCCACGAAGCTGCCGATCCGCGCACACGAAATCCTGGAAGACGCGATCCGCGACCATCTGTCCGGAATGGACAACCAAGGCAGCGGGACTGCTTACGCCGCAACGGATGCTGACCTCGACGTCACTCGCATCGTCCTGGCCGAGCTGACTCCGCTGCTCAACGAGCGCGCCCCCAATCTGGTCAAGACAGCGGCGAAGCAGCTCACCACGTTGCACGAAGCGCTGGTCAACCACGCACCCACCACCCTCGCCCAGCGGCAGGCGGTGAACGGCGCGGCCGGCGCTGTCGTCGAGACGCTGTCCGCGGTGCCCACTCTGCTCGAAGTTCCCCCGAGCCACTGATCGGCTGGTGAATCCCGAAGTGACGAACGTCAATCGCCGCAACTTCCTGAAAGGCGCGGCCGCCGGCGCGGCAGGCACCGCGCTCACCGGAGGCGTGCTGATCGGCGGTGCCCAGGCCGACGAACGCTCCGCCGGCGCGGCTCCGACCCCGGCGACGGAGTACCCGTTCCACGGCGCCAACCAGTCCGGCGTGCTCACCCCGGCTCCGGCCGAAAAACAGGCTTCCGCCGCCTTCGTGGCCTTCGACCTGCTCAGCGGCTCGAAGACGGACCTGATCGCGCTCCTGCACACGCTCACCGACCGAGCCCGGTTCCTCACCGCCGGCGGAACGCCTCCGAATCTGGGTGTCGGAAGGCCGCCGTCGGACAGCGAGGTGCTCGGCCCGTCCGTCCCTGCCGACGGCCTCACCGTCACGGTTTCGTTCGGCGCGAGCCTCTTCGACCGCGTCGGCCTCGCGGCGCGGAAACCGAAAAAGCTGACCCCGATGAAGATCTTCCCCGACGACGCGCCGGAAGCCGCTTGGATGCACGGGGACCTGCTGATCCAGCTGTGTGCCAACAATCCGGACACCGTGCACCACGCGCTCCGCGACCTCACCCGGCACACCCGCGGCGCGATGCAGCTGCGGTGGAAGATGCACGGCTACAACCCGCCGCCGCGGCCGTCCGGCGCGGGCCGGAACCTGCTGGGGTTCAAGGACGGCACGGCGAATCCGGTCGGTGGCGAGGCGGGCGGGCTGGTGTGGGTCGACGATCCGGCCGAGCCCGCGTGGGCGCGCGGCGGCAGCTACCAGGTGGTGCGGCTGATCCGGATGCTGGTCGAGTTCTGGGACCGGGTGTCGATCAACGAACAGGAGAAGATGTTCGGCCGCCGCCGCGATTCGGGTGCCCCGCTGGACGGCAACGCCGAGACCGACAACCCGAACTACGCCGCCGACCCGAAGGGCGCGGTGATCCCGCTGACCGCGCACATCCGCAAGGCCAACCCGCGCACGCCCGCCACCGACAACCAGCGCCTGGTCCGCCGCTCCTACAACTACGACCTAGGTGTGGACGCGAACGGGGAACTCCAGGCCGGGCACGTGTTCGTCTGCTATCAGGAGGACGTGCGGCGGCAGTTCGAGACGGTGCAGCAGCGGCTGGCCGGGGAACCGCTCGTGGACTACGTCCAGCCGTTCGGCGGCGGCTACTTCTTCGTGCTGCCGGGCGTCCGCGACCAGGCCGACTGGTATGCCAGCGGTCTATTTGGTTAGGCTAACCTTGCTTCTAGCGGTCGAGGTGCGGTGCAATGAGGTATGGACCTGTACTCGATCGGCGAGGTGTCGGCGTGCTTCGACGTGCCGCCCTCGACGCTGCACTACTGGGAGAGCTGCGGCCTGATCGAACCGCACCGCCGCTCCGGCTGGCGGTTCTACGATCGGGACCAGCTCTACCGGATCGCACTGATCCGCACCTGGCGGGAGACCGGTCACCTGAGCCTCGACGACATCGCCGTGCTGCTCGGAGTCCGCGGCCGGTCCGGTGACTGGCGGAGCACGGTCGCGTCCCGGATCGAGGCGATTCAGGAGCAGGCAGCCCGGCTGCTCGACGCGCAGGCTTATCTGCAGCATCTCATGACCTGTCGGCACGAGGGCGCGCTGGACGAGTGCCCTGGGTTCCGGGCCGGAGTCGAGCTGCCGGTCGCCAAGGCGGTCAGGTAGCCGGCCGGGCCGGAGCACGTATGTCCTTGCCCGGCGCGTCTCGGCGGCCGGTGCGCCGCACAGCACGCTGCTGAGGAAGCCCCAATGTGGCATTGGGTGCGTTATGCGCACCGAACGCCACATTGGGTGCGTCGCATGCACCCAATGCCACATTGGGGCGGTGCGGAGCGGGGCCGGGGCGCGGGGGTGTCTGGCTGGGGGACGGGGGGAGGTGCCATCGTGGTGCCGGATTTTCGGGGTGGTGCCAGTGCTTGAGCTGCTGTTTTGCTGACTTGGGTGCCATAGTGGTGCCAATCTGAGCCAAGGTGGCTTGTGTTGGTGCCAAGTGTGTGCCATAGTGGTGCCATGGACTTGACCACGTACGTAAGCAACCTCGGGCGGGAATTCGCGACGCTGGCCGAGGCCGGCGGCGAAGAGGGACGCGCGCTGGTCGAGCGGCTCACCGGATCGCTCGAATCGGCGATCCGGATGACCCTCCTGGACACCCTGTCCGGCGCCGTCGACGAGATCACCCGGGACCTCGCGCCCGGCTCGGTCGAACTGCGTCTGCGCGGCCGCGACCCGAACTTCGTCGTGACCGCGCCGCCCGCCGAACCCGCACCGGCCGCGGCTCCCGCGGCCGAACCGGCTCCGGAAGCCGAACCGCTGTTCTCCGAGGACGGGCCGTCCGCGCGGATCAACGTGCGGCTGCCCGAACAGCTCAAGGCCGCGGTCGAGGAGGCCGCCGCCAAGGAGGGCCGGTCGGTCAACGCCTGGCTCGTCCGGGCGGCCACCGCGGCGCTGCAGCAGCGGCCCGAACGCGAACAGCGGTTCGAATCGCCCGGCGGCACGTTTTCCAAGCAGAGCTTCACCGGCTGGGTCCGGTAGCTCCCTTCTTCGCTGACTCCTTCACCCGTCTCTGACCTGCGGAGACGGCACACCTATCCGAAACGTGGGGACAACCATGCCTAAATTCGACACGCCCGACCCGATTTCCGTCACCCTCGACCTCGGCGTCGGCCACGTCCGGTTCGCCGCGAGCGACCGCGCCGACACGGTCGTGGAAGTCCGTCCGACCGACGAGACGGACTCGTCCGACGTCAAGACCGCGAAGCAGATCCGCGTCGACTACAGCAACGGCATGCTGCACGTCACCGGCCCGAAGATGCGGGCGTTCGACTTCTCCCGCAAGACCCGCTCGGTCGACGTGACGGTCGAACTGCCCGCAGGCTCGCGGATCGCCGCCGAGGTGCAGGCGGGTGCGTTCCAGAGCACCGGGCAGCTCGGGCAGTCGCGGTTCAAGACCGCGGCGGGGAACGTCAGCCTCGACCGCACCGGCCCGCTGCGCGTCGACACCTCGGTCGGCCATGTGACGGTCGAGGAGGTCGCCGGCGACGCCGAGGTCTCCACGTCGTCCGGGAAGGTCCGGCTCGGCCCGGTCGACGGGACCGTGGTCGTCAAGAACTCCAACGGAGACACCACGATCGAGTCCGCGGGCGACGAGGTCCGGGTGCGTGCGGCCAACGGCGACATCACGGTCGAGCACGCCGGCGCCGGGGTCGACGCGAAGACGTCCAACGGGGCCATCCGGCTCGGCGAGGTCGTGCGCGGTTCGGTCCTGCTGGAGAGCGCGATCGGCGACCTGCGGATCGGTATCGCGGAGGGCACCGCGGCCTGGCTCGACGTGAAGACCAACTTCGGCCACGTGCGCAACCAGCTGGAGACCTCGAGCGGCGCGGGCGAGTCCAAGGAGACCGTCGAGGTCCGCGGGCACACGGCGTTCGGCGAGATCGTCATCCACCGTTCCTGATCACAGCTTGGGGAGAAACCTATGTCCAGCAACCATTCCCGGCCGGCGATCGCCGCGACCGGACTCCGCAAATCCTTCGGCGACCACGTCGTGCTCGACGGCATCGACCTCACGGTCGCCCGCGGCACGGTCTTCTCGCTGCTCGGCGCGAACGGCGCGGGCAAGACCACCACGGTGAAGATTCTGTCCACTTTGATCAATGCCGACGCCGGTGCGGCGCGGGTCGCCGGGTACGACCTCGCCGCGGAAGCGGACGGGGTGCGCGCCTCGATCGGGGTCACCGGGCAGTTCTCCGCCGTCGACAATCTGCTGACCGGCGAGGAAAACCTGCTGCTGATGGCGGATCTGCACCACCTCGACCGGACCGCCCGGCGGCAGCGCACGGCGGAGCTGCTCGAACAGTTCGATCTCGTCGAAGCGGCGAAGAAGCCGGTGTCGACGTACTCCGGCGGCATGCGGCGGCGGCTCGACCTGGCGCTGACGTTGGTCGGCAGCCCGCAGGTGATCTTCCTCGACGAGCCGACCACCGGCCTCGACCCGCGCAGCCGCCGCGCGATGTGGGAGATCGTGCGCAAGCTGGTGGCCGGCGGGGTCACGATTTTCCTTACCACGCAATACCTCGAAGAGGCCGACGAACTCGCCGACCGGATCGCGGTGCTCGACCGCGGGCGGATCGTCGCCGAAGGCACCGCGGAAGAGCTCAAGCGCCAGATCCCCGGCGGCCACGTCCAGTTGCGCTTCGAAGACGAGGCCGACCTCGGGCGCGCCCAGCGGGCGCTGAGCGAGGCTTCGCGGCAGAACGACGCGCTGGTGCTGCGCGTGCCCAGCGACGGCAGCCTGCAGTCGCTCAAGACGGTGATCGACCGGCTCGACGCGTTGTCGGTGAAGGTCGGCGAACTGTCCGTGCACACCCCCGATCTCGACGACGTTTTCCTTGCCCTGACTGGCAACCCCACTGACGAAAAGGTGACTTCCCGATGACTGCTCCCGCTCTCGCCGGACCGGATCTGCGGTTCCACCCGGTGCGCGATTCGCTGACCATGCTGCGCCGGAACCTCAAGCACATGCTCCGGTATCCGTCGCTGACGATCATGCTGGTCGGAATGCCGGTCGTGTTCCTGCTGCTGTTCGTCTACGTTTTCGGCGGCACGCTAGGCGCCGGGTTAGGCGGGGCGGGCGGCGGCAGAGCCGAGTACGCCAACTTCGTCGCGCCGACGATCCTGCTGATGACCATCACCGCCACCGTGCAGGGCACGGCGATTTCGGTGGCGATGGACCTGACCGAGGGGGTCATCGCCCGGTTCCGGACCATGCACATCGCGCGGGTTTCGGTGCTGACCGGGCACGTGCTCGGCAGTGTGCTGCAAGCGTTGTTCGGGCTCGTGGTGGTCACCGGGGTCGCGCTGCTGGTCGGGTTCCGGCCCGCCGCCGGGGTCGGTTCGTGGTTCGCCGCGGTCGGCTTCCTGGTGGTGGTGGCACTCGCGCTGGTGTGGCTGTGCGTCGCGCTCGGACAGGTGAGCAAGAGTGTCGAATCGGCCAGCAACACGCCGATGCCGTTGCTGCTGCTGCCTTTCCTTGGCAGCGGGTTCGTGCCGGCCGACTCGATGCCGGGCGCGCTGCGGTGGTTCGCCGAATACCAGCCGTTCACGCCGATCATCGAGACCCTGCGTGCGCTGCTGCTCGACAAGCCGCTCGGCAACCACCTGTGGTTCGCGCTCGGCTGGTGCGCCGTGATGGGCATCGGCGGCTATCTCTGGTCCAAGAAGCTTTTCAATCGCGAATACGCACACTGAAGGGGGCATGGGGGATGACTGGCGAGGAGATCGTGCAAGGGGTTCCGATGGGGCGGGCGGAGGGATGCCCGTTCGATCCTCCGCCTTCGCTGACCGCGGTGCGGGAGCGGGCTCCGCTGACGCGGATGGCGTTCCCGGACGGGCACGTGGGCTGGCTGGCCACCGGGCACGCGGAGGTCCGGGCGATTCTGGCGGACCAGCGGTTCAGCAATCGGTACGAATTGTGGCACTATCCGTTTCCCGGGATGGAGCAGTTCCCGGAATTGCCGTCCGCTCCGGTGGGAGACATGACCGGAATCGACGCGCCGGAGCACACGAGGTTCCGGAAGCTGCTGACGGGGAAGTTCACCGTGCGGCGGATGCGGTTGCTCGGCGATCGGGTCGCCGAGGTCGCCGACGAGTACCTGGACGCGATGGAAAAGGCCGGACCGGGGGTCGATCTGCTCGAGGCTTACGCGCATCCGGTGCCCGCGGTGATGATTTGCGAATTGCTCGGGGTGCCTTATTCGGATCGGGCTTCTTTTCTGGGGTATGCCGCGGCGATCAGCGACGTTGCTCTTTCCGAAGAGGAAAGGATGACTGCTTATGGCCAGTTGCAGGAGTATGTGGCTTCGCTGGTACCGGCTAAGCGGGCCGCGCCCACGGACGATCTGTTCAGCGACCTGACCGGCAGCGATCTGACTGACGAGGAACTGGCGGGGCTGGGGACGTTCCTGCTCGCGGCTGGGCTGGACACAACGGCGAACATGCTGGCGCTGGGGACGTATGCGTTGCTGCGCAATCCGGCGCAGTGGGCGGTGGTGCGGGATGAACCGGACGCCGCCGGCGGTGCGGTCGAGGAGTTGATGCGGTACCTGTCCATCGCGCATACCGGGGTGCGGGCCGCGCTGGAGGATGTCGAGGTCGGCGGGCAGGTCATCCGGGCGGGGGAGACGGTGGTGCTGTCGGTGCAGGCGGCCAATCGGGATCCGGAGAAGTTCGAGCGGCCGGACGAGCTGGATGTCCGGCGGGTCGCGGCGGGGCAGGTCGGGTTCGGGCATGGGATTCATCAGTGTTTGGGGCAGCAGCTGGCTCGGGTGGAGATGACGGTGGCGTTGCCCGCGCTGGCCCGGAGGTTTCCCGGGTTGCGGGTGGCGGGGGAAGTTTCGTTGCGGCCTGAGGTGCAGAATATTTACGGGGTTTTGCGGTTGCCCGTCGCTTGGTGAGGTCGAGGCGGCTCCCTCGCAGTTGATTGTCCGGCTCTGGCTCGGTGCTCTTCGGAGTGCCGAGCCAGAGCCGATCGGCCGGTCAGGGGAGAACGTGGCGGTTGTGGTCGACGCGGACGCGGTGTGTGCGGGGCTTCGGGAGCTGGGGGTCAGCGGCGGTGCGGTGATCGTGCATTCGTCGTTGTCCGCGTTCGGGGAGGTGGACGGCGGGGCGGAGGCGGTGGTTCGGGGGCTGTTGCAAGCCGCGGGGACGGTGGTGGCGCCCGCGTTCACGCCGCAGGTGGCGGATCCGTTTCCGGAGCATGCGGGGGACGCCGAGGCGGATGAGGCGCGGGCGCGGGTTCCGTTGTTTCACGAGGGGCTGGCGACGCCGATGGGAGCGATTCCCAACGCGGTGCTGGGGTGGGAGGGCAGCTGTCGCAGCCGGCATCCGCAGGCGTCAGTGGCTGCGGTGGGGGAGCGGGCAGCGGAGGTGACTGGACGGCAGCCGCTGGCGTATGCGGTGGGGCGGGGGTCGCCGTTCGAGTGGCTGTATCGGGAGCGGGCGCGGATCCTGCTGCTCGGGGTAGGGCATGACCGGAACTCGTTCCTGCATTACGCCGAGTCTCTCGTCCCGCATCATCGGCGGAAGGTCCGGCGGTTTCCGTACCTTGTGGACGGGGAGCGGGTGTGGGTGCGGACCGACGACGTCGGGGACGACAACGGGCGCTTCTTTCCTCAGGTCGGGGCGGAATTCGGGGAGACGGGCGGCGTGCGGCGGGGGAAGATCGGAGCGGCGGACTGCCAAGTAATGGACTGTGTACCGTTCGTAGGGTTCGCTCGGCGGAGGCTCGCGGAGCTGCTTCGGTGAAGCCGGCACCTATACTCGGGCGTTGTGACTGAAGGGTTCTCGCAGGTTCTGGAACGTTGCCGGGCGTTCCTGGAGGAGCGGCAGCCGCCGACGCCGTGTCTGGTCGTGGACCTTGACGTGGTGCGCGGGAACTGCGAGCGGCTTCGCCGGGCGCTGCCGGAAGCGCGGATGTACTACGCGGTCAAGGCTAATCCGGCGCCGGAGGTCGTGCGGGTTCTTCGGCAAGCGGGAGCGGGATTCGACGTCGCGGGGCGCGAGGAGATCGAGCTGTGTCTCGCGCAAGGGGTGCGGCCCGATTCGCTGTCCTATGGCAACCCGGTGAAGAAGGCGCGGGACATCGAGTTCGCGCACCGCGTGGGGGTGCGGCGGTTTACCTTCGACAGCCTGGAAGACTTGGAAAAGCTCGCGGAGTTCGCGCCGGGATCGACTGTCTCGTGCCGGATTCTCGTGGACAGTCCTGGATCGCAGACGCCGTTCGGGCGCAAGTTCGGCTGTTCCGCGGAGATGGCGGTCGACCTGCTGGCGCGGGCGGCGGAGCTGGGGCTGGACCCGGAAGGGGTCGCGTTTCACGTTGGGTCGCAGCATGGTGATCCGCGGGCCTGGGAAGCCGGGATCGCTGCCGCGGGCGAGGTGACTCGTGCGGTGGCGGAGCGCGGGGTTTCCTTGCGAGGCTTGAATATCGGCGGCGGGTTTCCGGTTGGCTATCTGAGCGAGCCGCCGCCGTTGACGGAGTACGCGGCCGTTGTTCGCGACGCGGTGGGGCGGCATTTCGCGGTGGTGCCTGAGCTGTCGTTCGAGCCGGGGCGGGCGGTGGTGGCGTCGGCCGGGGTGATTCGCAGCGAGGTCGTGCTGGTGTCGCGCAAGTCCGCGGCGGACGAGAAGCGTTGGGTGTACCTCGACATCGGCCGGTACGGCGGGCTTGCCGAGACGGAGAACGAGGCGATCGCGTACCGATTGGTCACTGCGCACGATGGCGGTCCGGACGGGCCCGTTGTGGTCGCTGGGCCGACGTGCGACGGGGACGACGTGCTTTATCAGCGCACGCCGTATCGGTTGCCGTTGGCGTTGCGGGCTGGGGATTACGTCGATATTCCGGACGCTGGGGCGTACACGCAAAGTTATTCTTCGGTGTCGTTCAACGGGTTTCCGCCGCTGCGGTCGTACTTCGTCGGCGGGGAGGCCGGTGGAGTGGGGGAATTCGCTGGGCGGCATGTGCTCGCGGAGTTTTCCGGGGTGGCCGCGGAGCTGCTCGACGACCCGGTGTTTCTGTGCGAGAGCTTGGAACGCGTGCTGGACAAGGCTGGCGCGACGGTGTGCGAGCTGACGTACAAGCAGTTCGAACCGCACGGGGTGACGGCGATGGCGTTGCTGTCGGAGTCGCACGCTTCGATCCACACCTACCCGGAGCGCGGGTCGGCGTTCGTGGATGTGTTCACCTGCGGGCACAAGGCGGATCCGGAACTGGCGGTTCAGTTGTTGCGGGACTTGCTCGGCGCGAGTGTTTCACGGGTGACCACTATCCACAGAGGACAGGAAGACAGTTGAACATTGAGGAACCAGTCGGCGCTGGACTGACCCGGCGGTGGCATGTCTCGGACGTGCTGGTCGACACGCGGACTTCCTACCAGCACCTGGTAATCGGCAAGACGGCGCAAGGGATTTCGCTGTTCTGCGACGACGAGCGGCAGAGCACTGAGTTCAGCCAGCTGGTGTATCACGAGGCGTTGCTGGTTCCGGCGTTGCTGCTGGCGTCCACTGTGGATCGTGTCTTGGTCGTCGGGTCCAGCGAAGGCGTGGTGTGCCAGATCGCGGCCGAGGCAGGTGCTTCGGTCGACCACGTGGACATCGACGCGGAGGCGGTTCGGCTTTGCGCGGAGCATCTTCCGTACGGGTACACGTCGGCTGAGCTGGCTCGGGCGGAGCGTGGCGAGGGGCCGGTTCGGGTGCATTACGTCGATGGGTGGGAGTACGTCCACGCCTGTGCGGAGAAGTACGACGTGGTCTTGGTCGATCTGCCGGATGAGCAGGACGACACCGATGCTCAGCACAATCGGTTGTACGGTAGGGAATTCCTGACGCAGTGCCGGTCGCTGCTGGCCCCTGGCGGGGTGGTGGCGTATCAGGGCGGGTGTCCGACGTTGTGGCGGAACTCGACGTTGGTGAAATGCTGGCGCCGCTTCGAGGAGGTTTTCCCGACGCCGGTTTACTTCGGGTCGCCGGAGCACGAGTGGGCGTTTTTCTTCGGGGCGGACGGGGAAGTGCCGGTGGAGACCATGGTGGAGCGGTTGGCGGCCCTGCCGTACCGGCCGGTGTCGGTTGACGCTCTGACGTTGCGCGGGGCGACGGTTCCGCCGATCAGTCTTCGCCGGTGACCGACAGGTGGACGTTCGCGCTGATCACTCCGGACGGAGTGGTCGGTGAGGCGTTCGATTCCATCGTGGAGCTGCTGCAGCGCAACGGTTTTGCAGTGGTGACCGGCCGGGTGCTTCAGCTGGATCTGCCGACGATGATGCGGGTGTACCGGGCGTCGGAAACGGTTGATCCGGAGAACGATCCGTTCGCGCGGCTTTACGGTTCGGGAGCGGCGTGTCTGCTCCTGCTGCATCGCGCCGCCGGGGAGGCTTGTGCGACCTTGACGCGCTGCAAGGGTGCGACCCGGCCGGACGCCGCACAGCCGGGGACGGTGCGGTACCTCGGGGAGAACGTCATCCTCAATCTCCTGCATTCCCCGGACGACCCGGGCAACGCGGCGCGCGAACTGTCGATTCTGGTCGGGCAGGAGGCTGCCGAGCGGTACCGCGCCGAGGCGATGTCCGGTGTGCTGCGCGGGGCCGCGGCATTGCGTGCCAGTCTTCCGGCGACGCACGGCTGGGAGGCGATTTCCGGCCCGGTCGCGGTGAATCGCATCCGGCGGCGGATCGGGCAGCAGTTCGCGCCGGGCGATGAGGGACTCCAGGCCGCGCTGGACGACGAGCGGGACCGGATCGCCGTCTGCCGGACCAGCGGTGAACGTCGCCTGGTCGCGGAGCGGGCGAACCCGTCGATCCAGCGGCGGCTCACCAGCCTCGGGCTCGGAGAACTCGCCGGGGCGCCACCGGATCAGGCTGCCCTCGCTGAGCACGGGATCTTCGTTTCGAAGCTGGAGCAGTTGGTGCTCGACACCCGCGACGCGTGATCAGTGCCCGGAGAACCATCCCGGCAGATCCAGTCGCGCGGACTCCGGCGAAGCGACCTTCCGCAGATCCTCCTCCATCGCCCGCAGCCGCCCGGCGCCCAAGGTCTCAGCCCACTCCGCCCGCAGCCGGTCGAAGATCTGCGCGGACTTGGCCAGGCAGTCGAGACCTCGGTTTGTCAGCCGCACCAGCATGCGGCGGCCGTCGCCGGGGTCGCGTTCCCGGTGGACGTAGCCGAGGCGTTCCAGGGCGTCGATCGTCTTTCCGGCGGCCTGTTTGGTGACCCCGAGCGTGCGGCCCAGTTCGACGGCGGTGGTGCCGGACGGGCCGATCGCTTGGAAGACGAAACCGTGCATCGGGCGCAGGCCGGGGTGGCCTTGCCGCGCCAGTTCGGCGTGCAGGTCGTCGATCAGGCTGCGGAAGGCGAACAGCAGGCGCAGCGGCAGCTCGTATCCGGGCGGATCGCTTGACATAGGTAGACAACCTCGTTGACTATATGGACAACCTGATTGTCTATCTTAGGGGAGAGCGGCGCATGACAGTGATCCGGGAGAGCCGTCGGACGGAGACGCCCAACGCGGTGATGACGACGTTGGCTTCGCCGACGCAGGGCGGCAGCCAACAGTCGGTGTGGAGAGTCGAAATGGCGCCCGGCGCGGTCGGGCCGGTGCATGCGTTCGATGCGGAGCAGGTGTGGACGATTCTCGGCGGCGCGGCGGAGATCGCGGTGGGCGGTGTCGTTGAAGCCGTAAGAGAAGGGGAGACGGTGGTGCTGCCTGCTGACGCGGAGCGGCAAGTGCGGGCGGACGCGCGAAGCGGCCTGGTGGCGATCGCGTGCGCGCCGGGGAGTACGCGGGTGTATCGGATGGGCGTGGTGCCGGCGTGCGCGACGGCGGACGGGGACAAGATTCTTCCGGACTGGGTGGCCTGAGGCTGTGGCGGGCGTCACGGAATGTTCGGCGATCTTGAGCGCTACAACGGATATGTCTGCTCCCACCACGCCTGAAGAGTCCGCCTCGGTCGTTCCCGTTCTGGACGACTTCGACTTTCCGCTCGTCGACGGTGCCGCTTGCCGCATCGACGACCCGGATTGCGAAGCCTGTCAGTAATAGCGCACGCACGGGGCGTGACAAGTGGTAACAACACGAGTGACCGGTCGGTGACGGCTCGGGAAACACGGTAACTGCCGGCGCTTCCGGCAGTTACCGTCATTCTCGTGCCGTTGACATTGATCAAAGGTCAGTTCCGGGTCGTCGGGGCCTCCCCGGACGGGGATTCGGTCCGGTTCTATCCCGACCGCGCCGACGCGTTTTCCGCCGCCCACCTCAAGGTGCGGACCAATTCCCGCGGCGGGGTGCAGTTGCGCCTCGACGGGATCGACGCGCTCGAGACGCATTACCGGCCGAGGGTCGCCGGGGCGGAATTGTGGCGCCAGCCCAAGGAGCTGGCGGACGCCGCCGGCGCGGAACTGTTGCGGTACCTCGGTTTCACGAAGGTCGAGCGCGACGAAGGCGGCCGCGTTTCCGCCAGTACGCCGGGGGAGACGAGCGGGCACATCCTGACCCGGTTCGCCGACAAGTACGGCCGCGCGGTCGCGTTCGCGTTTCCCGGGCAGCGCGCGGGTCGTTCCACGGACGGCGGGTCCGTGCACCTTGATCCGAAAGCGCTGAAGGCGTCGGCGAATTTCCGTCTTCTCGAAACCGGGCTGGCGTATCCGACGTTCTACTCCAAGCTTTATCCGGATCTCCGGCAGGCCATGGCCGACGCGGCGGTCGCGGCGCGCACCGCGGGCAACGGCGTGTGGGAGCACGACGTCACCAACAGCGGGTTCCGGCTGACCAGTCGCGCCCAATTGCGCGACGACGTGGTGCTGTTGCCGAAACTGTTCCGCCGTTTGGTCGATTACCTGAGCCTCGACGAAACCGACGGGGTCTCGCTCGCCGGGTTCGCGGACTACGTCGACACCCGCAACGATCGGCTTTTCACCATCCCCGACGGGCACGCGACGGAACTCCACACGCTCCTGTCCGTCCGGCGGCAGACGCTGAAGCTCACGACTCCGCCGGAGCGGATCGTGTTCGAAGAGGCTTGACCGGCTGCCGCAGAACGGTCTTCAGCTTCTCGGGCGCGGTGCGGCGCGGGTCGCTCAGGTAGACCTCGTGGTGGTCGCCGTTGAAGGTCAGGTCGTGCTCGGGCAGGTATTCGTCGTGGAGCCGGTGCAGGGTGGGCGTTTCGTCGTCGTACGAGCCGAGGTGCAGGATCTGGACGCTCGTGCCCTCGGTCAGCGTGCGCAGCTGAACTCGGGCGAGCGCGGGGTTGTCCTTCTTCTTCGCGACGCTTTCGGCGGCTTCGCGGACCATCTCCTCGGTGACCCAATCCGGCTGATTGATCATCATCGTCCAGTCCCACTTCGCCTTTTCCCGCGTGAGGAAGACGGTGGGGTCGTCGGCGCGCCACAGCCCTTCGAGCGGTCCGACGACGAAGTCCCGGCCGAGGGTTTTCTTGCTGGCGAACTTCACCGAGTACGCGATTCCGTACAGCGCTTCGACCGCGTGCGTGTACTCCGGCGCCGTGTTCGGGTCGCCGTGGCCGTCGACGGCGAGATACTGAAGCGCGGGTACGTCCACGACGGTGAAGTCCTTTGAAGGCGGCGCGTACAACGTGCGGTGGGCCTTCTTGACGTCGTACTTCTCCATCGCGGTCTCCTTGCTGAGGACGCTCTCGGTCCAGGTGAGGTCGGCCGTGAGCATCGCTTCGCTGTAGTCGAAGATCGCCGCCGCGGCGTCGGGCAGGGGTTCTTGGCGGGTGCGCGTCGCCCGCACCTCGGCGAGTTGTTCGCGTACCGCGGTGAGCCGCGCGGTCAGTCCGGAATGCACGTCTGCGTCCGGCAGGCCTGGGCTGTTGGCCATGGCGATGAGGACGCGCGCGTGGACCGGCGTGAGGGTGGTGAGCGCTTCACGGGTGGCGTCCGCGCAAAGTTCGACGCCGGACGGCGTGGCTTGGAAGGTCGCGCGCGATTTCCCGGAGCGCGGGCCGCCGGTGGCTTCGATCAGGCCGCGTTTGGCCAGTTTGTCGAGGACGTAATAGATCGAGGAGAAACCGAGCGCGGTCCAGGCGCGGATGCCGCGTTCCTCGATCACCCGCTCCAGTTCGTAGCCGTGCCGGGGCTGCTCGACGAGCAGGCCGAGGACGGTCAGTTCGGCGTCGGTGAGGGCAGGCACGCCAGCTATTCTAGTACTGGAATAGCTGTGCCTCCAAGACCGCGACCTCCGGAGCCGGGTCGAAGCCGTGGCCGATCAGCCAATGGACCACCCGGAGGCTGCGCAGCGACCACCACGCGCGGAGTGCGTCGAGGTCGACGTCTGTGCCATAGCCGGCCAGGACGTCGGAGAGGTGTTCCTGGTGGGCGAGCGTCAGGGCGGCGAGGTCGAAGAGGGCGTCGCCCTGGGCGGCCTCGGACCAGTCGAGGATGCCGGTGACCTCGTCGCCTTCGACGAAGACGTGGGCCACCTGCAGATCGCCATGGGTGAACACCGGGGTCCACGGCCGCAGCGCCGCCTTGGCGATCTGGTGGTTGCGGGTGACCAGGCCGGCGGGGAGGGCGTCGTTCGCGATCAGCCACGCGCATTCGCGGTCGAGGTCGGCGGCGAGTTCGTCGGGGTTCCAGCCGGGGGACGGCGGCAGCGGCGCCTCGTGCAGTTTCCGGGCGGCGGCTCCCGCGGCGGCCCAGGCTTCCGAGGACGCGGCCGACGGTGTGCCGGGGCGGCCGAGTTCGCGTCCGCGCAGGGCGGCGAGCGCCAGCACGGGCGGTTTCCGCCACCGGATCTCCGGCGTCGGGACCGGGGCCAGCGCCATCGCCGCGACCTCGGCGTCGGCGCGCGCCTGATCGGTGTCGACCTTCAGGAACACGTCGCCGACGCGCAGGGTCGCGCGTTCGTGGTGGGCGACGATGATTTCGACTTCCTCCATGGCCGCGATTGTCACGAAGACGATCACTCGCGTCGCCCGGTTTTTTCCGGCGAACGGCGGCGAGTACCCCCAGCACCCACCCCTCCCCAGAGGATGTCCGCCCGGCCCCACCGCGTCGGCCCGCAGGCCGGCGACCAGGTCCCCACCTCGGGGGCCGGACGTGGTTCCCACCCTGCCCGGAGCCGTCCCCAAGCTGTCCCCGGTCTGTCCTTTCGGCATCCCCGGTGCCGGTGACCTGCGCGGGTATGCTCGGACCCCGGAGCGGAGGAGGGGAATCGCGGAATGGATTTTCGCGTGCTCGGAGCGCTGGAAATCCAGACCGGAGCCGATCGGGTGACGGTGCCCGGCGCGCGCCACCGCCGCGTGCTGGCCTGTTTGCTGCTGTCGCCGAACTCGGTCGTCCCGCTGCCGAAGCTGATCGAGGCGACGTGGGACGGCGAGCCGCCCGCGACGGCCACGAAGCAGATCCAGAACTGTGTCTCGGTGCTCCGAGAGCGGCTCGGCGATGCCAAACAACAGCTCATCGTCACCGACGGCTCGGGCTACCGGATCGCGGTCGATCATCGGCAAGTCGACTGGCTTCGGTTTGCCGACGCCGTTGCCGCCGCCCGCCAGTCGGCGGAGGCCGGAGCGCTGGCCGAGGGGGTCGAGAAAGTCCGGTCGGCGTTGCGGCTGTGGCGCGGTCCGGTGCTGGACGGGCTGGACGCCGCGGCGCTCGCCGGGCGTGCGGCGCGGCTGGAGGAACAGCGGCTCGACGCGGTGGAGCTGTGCATCGACTGGCAGCTGAAACTCGGGCAGCACCGCGAGGTCGTGGACGAGCTGGGGGCGATCGTCGAGGAGCATCCGCTGCGGGAACGGCCGTACGCGCAGCTGATGCTCGCCCTGGATCGCAGTGGTCGGCAGGCGGACGCGCTCGCGGTGTTTCAGCGGTTGCGGACCCAGCTCGCCGAGGAACTCGGGGTCGATCCCGGCGCTGAGGTGCGCCGGTTGCACGAGCAGATCCTGCGCGGCGAGACGGAACAGCCGGCGGTCGCGGAGCCGGTTCGGGCGGAGCGGCCGTCGAGCCAGCTCGATCGGGCGGCCGAGGAACTCGCGGCGGCGATCGTCCGCCAGTGGACCGCGGAGACCGAGATCCGTTCGCTGCACCGTCCGGAACCGGTGCCGCTGACCTGGACGAGCACCGAACGTCCGGTGGCCGCGGCCGCGCCCGCGGTGCTCGGCCGGCCCGGCGATCCGGACCGGCTGACGTTCAGCGGCGATCTCACCGACGTCGTCGCGAAGTTCCGGCAGGTCCCGGCGCGGCAACTGGTCGTGCTCGGCGAACCGGGCGCGGGGAAGTCGGTGCTGGCCATCCTGCTCACGCTCGGGCTGCTGGCCGACCCGCCGCCGGGCGAACCGGTGCCGGTGCTGCTGCCGCTGTCGTCGTGGAATCCGCGCGAGGAACACCTGCACGGCTGGCTGGCCCGGCGGCTGGCCGAGGAGTATCCGGGCCTGGCCAACACCGGCGCGTACGGAAAGGGCGCGGCGCTGCGGCTGGTGCTCGAAGGCCGGATCATCCCGGTGCTCGACGGTCTCGACGAGCTGGCTCCCGGACTGCACACCGCCGCGATCGACGCGCTGGACCAAGCCGTCTCCGGAGGCCGTCCGCTCGTGGTGACCTGCCGCAGCACCGAGTACGAGGCCGCGGTCGAGCAGTCCGGGACCTTTCTGTCGCGCGCGGCGGTGGTGGAGATCGAACCGGTCGAGACCGAGGACGCGATCGACTTCCTCACCGCACGGCAGCGCTTCGGCGAAACCCGCTGGGATCCGGTCGTCCGGCAGTTGCGGCGGCAGCCGGAAAGCCCGCTGGCGCAGGCTCTTCGCACGCCGCTGATGGTCGATCTGGCCAGGACGGCGTACGCGCATCCCTCGACTGATCCCGGCGAACTCTGCGACCCGACAAGGTTTCCCGACCGCGCGGCGATCGAGGGACATCTGCTCGACGAGTACCTGCCCGTGGTCTACACCTCGCGGCCGGCCCCGCCCGCCCGGCTCGACCGGCCGACCCGCCCGCGCGATTACCCGGCGGAGCAGGCGCAACGCTGGCTGAGCTTCTTCGCCCGGCAGCTGGAACGCGACCAGAGCCGCGACCTCGCGTGGTGGCAGTTGGATCGTGCGGTGCCGAGGCTGGTCCTGGGGCTCTGCCTCGGCTTGCCGCCTGCGTTGCTGTTCGCGCTGACCGGCTGGATCGCCGCGGGTCCGGTGATCGGGGCGATCTACGGGCTGTCGTTCGCGGTGGCCGGTTGCGTAACGCATACGGTCGGCAGCCGGCCGGGCCCGTTGCGGGTGGAGGCGCGGTTCCGCGGGACCGCGGGCCGTTTCCTGCGCCGGTTCGCGGTCGGGGTGCTGATCGGGGTGTGCCTCGGACTGGCGTGGTCGCTGTCGGCCGGGGTGATCGCCCTGCTCGCGGTGGTGTTCGGACTGGCGATCGGGGTGCACGTCTGGCTGGACACGCCGCTCGAGGCGAGCCGGGTGTCGAGTCCGGCGAGCGTGCTGCGCAACGACCGTGCCGCGACGCTGTCGTTCACCTTGTCCTTCATCGTTTCGCTGGGCTTGTTCTACGGGATGGCGTTCGCCTTCACGAAGGAAACGCGGTTCCTCGGCGTCTTCAACGACCATTACGACCTGGCGCTGGCCTTCGCCGGCGGGCTGGCGTCGGCGTTGCTGGGCCGGTTTTTGGTGCGGAGTCCGGGAAGCCTCGCTTACGGCCTCGCTGGCGTGCTCATCGGCGGCCAGGTCTTCTCGCGGGCGTCGAGCACGGCGCAGGCGGTGGCGGCCGGTGTGGTGTTCGGGTTGGCCGTGGGGCTGAGTGTGTGGATCGCGCGGGCTTGGGGCGCCTACACGTTCAGCCGGTTGTGGCTGGCCTCGCGGAAGCGGATCCCGTTGGATCTGATGGGTTTCCTCGACGACGCGCATCGTCGTGGTGTGCTGCGTCAGGTCGGTGAGGTGTACCAGTTCCGGCACGCGCGGTTGCAGGAACGGCTAGCGGCGGATCCGGCTTAACGCTGCAATCTCGGGTCCTGCGAAGGGTCGGCGTACATCGGCGGGCAGCCCTGGTCGATGGCCTCCGGACGCAGTTCGTAGTGCCACGGTTCGTTGCGGTAGATCTGGCACAGTCCATACGCGGCACCGTGTTCCGACAGCCACGCCGTCGCTTCGGAGGGGCCGAGGTCGATCGCGTTCCCCAGGACGTGCGCGGACCGGTCGGCGGTGGCTACCCAGCGGGCGGCTTCCTGTTCCGAGCCGTACTTGGCGATCGCCTTGTGCCGAAGCTGATTCTGGTACGCCGGGGAACGCCAGCCGCTGTTGACGCGGAACTCGACGCCGTCGTTCGCGGCGTCCTTCGCCGCCCGGCGCAGCGCCTCCAGGAACACCGGGTCGAGATTGGCCACGGCGGGAATCTCGGCGAACACTGTCGTGCCGGACGGGACGGCTCCGTCGGCCTCGCTGAGCGCGCCACGACGGCGAAGCACGCGGCGGACGGTTCGCCGGAAGGGACTTCGTGCTGATTCGCTGCGGGTCATGGCGTTCAGCCAAGGCGAACCGGTGTTGCCGGCGCGTACGCGGTTTCGGATATGCCAGCGATACGCGCCTGCTCGTAGCATCGAGATCATGCGTGTGCTGATCGTCGAGGACGAGCCCTACCTGGCCGAGGCCATCCGGGACGGGCTGCGCCTGGAGGCGATCGCCGCCGACCTCGCCGGGGACGGGGACACCGCGCTGGAAATGCTGAGCGTCAACGCGTACGACATGGCGGTGCTCGACCGGGACATTCCCGGGCCCTCAGGCGACGAGATCGCGAAACGCGTCGTCGCGTCCGGCAGCGGCATGCCGATCCTGATGCTCACCGCCGCCGACCGGCTCGACGACAAGGTCTCCGGTTTCGAACTCGGCGCCGACGACTACCTCACCAAACCGTTCGAGCTGCGGGAACTCGTGCTCCGGCTGCGCGCGCTCGACCGCAGGCGCGCGCACAACCGGCCGCCGGTGCGCGAAATCGCGGGACTGAAGCTCGACCCGTTCCGCCGCGAGGTCTACCGGGACGGCCGGTACGTCGCGCTGACCCGGAAACAGTTCGCCGTCCTCGAGGTGCTCGTCGCGGCCGAGGGCGGGGTGGTCAGCGCCGAGGAACTGCTCGAACGGGCCTGGGACGAGAACGCGGACCCGTTCACCAACGCCGTCCGCATCACGGTTTCGGCGCTGCGCAAACGGCTCGGCGAACCGTGGCTGGTCGCGACCGTCCCCGGGGTCGGCTACCGGATCGACGACGGGGCGGAACGCGGATGATCCGCGAGCCGGGGATGAGCGTCCGGCTCAAACTGACCCTCAGCTACGCCGGATTCCTCATGCTGGCCGGGACGCTGCTGCTCGGCGCGGTGGGCTTCTTCCTGCTGGACTACCAGGACCGGGCGCTGGAGGTCATGCCGGTGGTGATGGCCCCGTCCGGCCGCGACCTGATCAAGGATTTCGCGCCGGACGCGGCCGTCGTGATGCTGCTCCTGCTGATGTTCGGCCTGCTGGGCGGCTGGATCCTCGCCGGGCGCATGCTCGCCCCGCTGAACCGGATCACCGCCGCGACCCGGCAGGCCGCGACCGGCTCGCTCGCCCACCGGATCGAATTGGAAGGCCGCGACGACGAGTTCCGCGAACTCGCCGACAGCTTCGACGCCATGCTCGCCCGCCTCGACGCGCACGTCGCCGAACAGCGGAGATTCGCCGCCAACGCCTCGCACGAACTGCGCACCCCGCTGGCGATCACGCAGAGCCTGCTCGAAGTCGCCCGCGACGACCCGGAATGCGATATCGACGAGCTTCATGAGCGTCTGCGCGTCGTGAACACACGGGCGATCGAACTCACCGAAGCCTTGCTGCTGCTCAGCCGCGCGGATCAGCGTTCGTTCACCCGGGAGCCCGTCGACCTGTCGCTGCTGGCGGAAGAAGCCGCCGAGACGTTGCTTCCCCTTGCCGAGAAGCACGGCGTGACCATTGAGACCTCCGGTGATGTCACTGCCGTGCACGGGTCTCGGGCACTGCTGCTGCAACTGACGACGAATCTGCTGCACAACGCCATCGTCCACAACCTGCCGGAAGGCGGGACCGTGCGGCTCCGCACCACCGCCTCCGCGACGTCGAGCACGCTCACGGTGGAAAACACCGGGGAGGAAGTCAGCCCGGAGCGGATCTGGACGTTCACCGAGCCGTTCCAGCGCGGCACCGAGCGGATCCGCCGCGATCATGCTGGGGTCGGGCTGGGGCTGGCGATCGTGAAGAGTCTCGCGCGGGCGCATGACGGGACGCTTTCTCTCGCGCCGGGTGCCGCGGGCGGGCTTCGGGTGACGGTGCGGCTACCTGGCGGGTCGACGTCGTTCGGCGATCGTCAGGACGTGCCGCGCTAGGACGGTGTCCGCGTTGGGCGCACCGGTCGCGGAGGCGCGGGCGGACATCGCAGCTAGGCGGACCGGGTCGGTGAGGATCGGGAGGAGGGTGGTTTCGATCCAGGTCGGGGTGAGGTCGGCGTCGTTGACGAGCAGTGCGCCGCCTGCCGCGACGATCGGTCCGGCGTTCAGCCGTTGCTCGCCGCCGCGGTCGGGCAGCGGGACGAACGCGGCGGGGAGGCCGACTGCGGCCAGTTCGGCGCAGGTCATCGCGCCGGAACGGCAGATCGCGAAGTCGGCGGCGGCGTAGGCGTGCTGCATTTCGTCGACGAATGGCAGGACGACATACGACGGGTCTTCCGCTTCGACGGTGTGCCGCGGGCCGGTGATGTGCAGGACTTGCACCCCGGCCGCGCGTAGTGCGGCTGCTGCGCCGGAGGCGGCGGCGTTGATCGTGGTGGCGCCTTGCGAACCGCCGGTGACCAGCAGGACCGGGTCGTCGGGGTTGAGGCCGAACCGGCGTCGGGCTGCTTCGCGGGTTGCGGGACGGTCGAGTCCGGTGATCGCCGGGCGCAGCGGGATGCCGATCGCGGTGCCGTGTTTCAGCCGGACGTCCGGGGAGGCGGTGTACACGTGCGGCGTCAAAAGCGCGGCCATTCGGTTGGCTGCTCCCGGGCGGATGTTCGCCTCGTGGATGACGATCGGCAGCCGTCGCTGGCGGGCGGCCAAGCAGGCCGGGGCGGCGACGTAGCCGCCGAAGCCCACGACGACGTCTGCCCGCACCTGGTCGAGGATCGTCCCGGCGGTCCGGATCGACTCGCGCAGCCGGGACGGGATGTGCAGAAGGGCGCGGGTCGCCTTGCGCGGCAACGGGACTGGCGGGATGAGTTCCAGCGGGTAGCCGCGAGCGGGGATCAGCACCGTGTCCAGACCGCGGACGGTGCCGAGCGCGGTGATCTCCGCGGCAGGCTCCAACCGCCGTAGCGCGTCGGCGAAGTTCATCGCCGGTTCGATGTGCCCGGCCGAATGGCCTCCGGCGACGACCACGCGTGGTGCTCTGATGTCCATCAGGCGACAAGGAAGTCGAAGTACGTGTCCGGATAAGGCTCGTCCTTCAGCGTGTAGTGCCACCACTCGGACTCGTAGGCGGCGAAACCGCAGTCCTCCATGATGGAACGCAGGTGCTGCCGGTTCGCCGTCTCGGCTGCGGTAATGCCTGGCGCGCCGTGGTGCGAGACGGCGTCCATCAGGTCGAAGCCGCCGCCCATGGGGACGAGTTCGCCGGTGTCCAGGCGGTACAGGGTCAAATCCGCTGTGCTGCCTCGGGTGTGGCCGGATTTGGTTGCCACGTAACCGTTTTCGAACATCTCCGCACGGTCGAGGTGCGGGTAGTGCTGGCGCTTCTTCCGGCCGTCTTCCGGCTGTTTCGCCCAGCGCAAGAAGCAGTTCACGGCGCGCTGCGGCCGGTAGCCGTCCCAGATCAGCAGGCCGAAACCCAGTGTCGCGGCTTTCTCCCGCGCACTTCGCAGCGCGTCGCACAAGGCGTGGGTGCCGACGATCCGGTTCGCCAGGTAGCCGTCCACCGGTTTGCCGGTGAAGTTGTCCCAGGTGGCGTACTTGGCGTCCCAGCGGATCCCGGGCACGGCCTCGTCCAGGAAGGCGAAACCGGGCTTCATCGGGGCGTCCCGGCCAGCGCGAGCGACACCATCCGGTCGAGCATTTCGGAGAACGAGAGCCCGGCCGCCGCCATCATCCGCGGGTACCGGCTGTAGGAGGTCAAGCCGGGGAAAGTGTTGACCTCGTTGAGCATGGCGGTGCCGTCTTCGAGCAGGAACAGGTCGACGCGGGCGAGTCCCTGGCAGCCGAGCGCGCGGTAGACGGTCCGCGCGGTCGCCTGGACACGGGCGCGCGATTCCGCCGGGATGTCCGCGGGGACGAGGATGGTCGAGTTCTCGGAGCCGCTTTCCGGGTTCTCCTCCTGGTGGATCTTGAAGAACCCGTGCGACAGCCGGATCTGGTCGGGCTCGCCGACGATCAGGTCCGCGCCGTTGCCCAAGACCGCACATCCGACCTCGCTGCCCTCGACCGCTTCCTCGATCAGCAATTTGGAGTCGAACCGCGCCGCCTCCGCGATCGCACCCGGCAGATCTTCCTCGCGCGAGACCTTGGTGACGCCGAACGACGAACCGGACCGGGCCGGTTTCACGAAGACGGGGTAGGAGAACTTGCTCGCGTCGACGTCCTCGTCCGCGGTGCCGGCCCAGAAATTCGGCGTCGCGACACCCGCGCTGCCGACGACCAGGTACGCGAGGGATTTGTCCATGCACAGCGCGGAACTTTGCACGTCACAGCCCGCGTACGGGATTCCGGACAGTTCGAGCAGACCCTGCATCGCGCCGTCCTCGCCGAGCTTGCCGTGCAGCACCGGCAGCACCACGTCCAGCCGGACCGGCTCGTACTCGCCCTGCTCCTCGACAAGCAACCCGCGGACGCTCCGGTCCGGCGACAGCATCGCCGGGCGACCGCTGTCTTCCCATGCTTCGCCGGGGCCGTCGCACAGCTTCCACGCGCCGTCCTTGGTGATCCCGACCCAGTACGGTTCGTATTTTTCCGGGTCGAGGTTTTTCGCGACCTCTCGCGCGGATTTGACCGAGACGGGGTGTTCCTCGGAGATTCCGCCGAAGACGACGCCGACCTTGAGTTTAGCCATGGTTTGTCCAGCTTTCGAAATTCAGGCAGTTGAGGAGACTGTTTTCCACCGCGTCGCGCAACGCGTGGTCGGTGTGGTACGCGGTGTGCGGGCTGATCAGGACGTTCGGCAGCTTCTGCAGCCGCGCCAGATTCGTGTTCTCGAGGGGTTCGCGGCGGCAGTCGGCGTAGAACATCCCTTCCTCCCCTTCGAGGACGTCCAATGCCGCGCCGCCCAGCCTGCCGCTTTCCAGCGCCGACAGCAGGGCTTCGGTGTCGATCAGCCCGCCGCGGCCGGTGTTGACGACGATCGCGCCGGGTTTCATCTGCTCGATCCGGCGCTGGTCCAGGAGACGGCGGGTTTCGGGGGTGAGCGGGGTGTGCAGCGTGACGATGTCGCTCTGCCGCAGCAAATCGTCGAGGGGAACGTAATCGGCCGACGTCCGGGGGCGGAGATCGTAAGCCAGCTTCTGCCCGCCGAAACCCCACAGCCGGTCGATGACCGCCGCGCCGATCCGGCCGGTTCCGATGACGCCCACGGTGAGGTCGCGCAGTTCTTTGCCTGGCGTAGGGCTCAATCGGTAATCGTGCGCGTCCGTCCGGCGGATGAGGGATTTCGCGTTGCGGATCGCCATCAGCATCAACATGAGCGTGTAATCGGCGACGCTGTCGGGCGAGTACGCGACGTTTCCCACCGAGATCCCGAGCTTCTCGGCGTACGCGACGTCGAGATGATTGCAGCCGATGCTCCGCGTGGAGAGATACTGGACGCCGATCTCGCTGAGCGCGTGCAAGGTGTCATTGGTGATGCGCGTTTTGTGACTGATGCTGACACATCGATTCCCGGCGGCGAGTTCGACCGTGGCTTCGGACAACGCCGCCGAGGTGACAGTCGGTGTCACCCCCAACCGGGACACCGCCTCCTCGACCAGGGCGGCTTCGTCGGGCCCGCAGCCGTAGATCGTGATCCCGGCCGCCGGAACCAGCGATCGGACCCGAGGGCCCGCGGCGCGTGCCGGTTCGCGGTAGGTCATGGCTGCCAGTCAAGGCAGCGGCATGTTGCCAGCACGTATGCGGTTTCCGATACACGGACGATATGCGGCACCGGGGCGAGGGAAAACCGCACTGGAGACGGTGGTTCTCGGCGTGATGGCGAGAAATCCGGGAGCTGCACCACTGTTTTCGCATCGCAGGGGCTCCGACGCGGCCTTCCTGGCGCTCGGGTGCGATGGCGGGGAACTCTTGTACATCGGCAACGAGCCGTGCGACCGTTGAGCGGACGGAGCGATCTGCCCGGACTGTGCCGGTCGCCCGTGGTGGCGGGCCGGTGGCGGCTCTGGGGGCGAGAAGGGCGGACGCGCAGGGGAGATCGGCAGTGACGGCGGTCGTGGCAGTGCATGTCCCGCGCCGGGCGGTTCTGGACGTCGTGTTCGTCCATGGGCTGGACGGCGATGCCCGCGCGTCGTGGCGCTGCGGCGGCGACGGCACGTTCTGGCCGCGGTGGCTCGCCGCCGACCTCGCGGGCGTCGCTGTCTGGACCCTGGGGTACGACGCCTGGTCCAGCGGATGGCGCGGCCAGTCGATGCCGGTGCCAGACCGTGCGGTCAACCTGATGGCGCAGTTGCAGAACGCGGGCCTCGGCGAGCGTCCGTTGTGCTTTGTCACGCACAGCATGGGCGGCCTGCTGGTCAAGGAGATCCTGCTGCACGCGGCGGAGAGCCGGACCGATTTCGCGTGCTTCGCCGCCGCGGCGAGGGGCGTCGTCTTCCTGGGCACGCCGCACACCGGATCCGGGCTGACCCGGGCGGTGGACGCGCTGGGCGTGCTGTACCGGGGCACGCCCGCGGTCGAAGACCTGCGCCGCAACAGCGCGTACCTGCGGCAGCTCAACGACCGGTACCGGGATTGGGCGGACGAGACCGGGATCGCCAATCTGGTGTTCTTCGAAACGCGCCTGACGCGGCGGGTCCGGGTGGTGGACGAGGCGTCGGCCAATCCGGGCCTGCCGAGGGTCCGGCCGATTCCGGTGGACGCGGACCACGTCGGCATCTGCAAGCCCGCGGACCGCGCTTCGCTCGTCTACGGGCAGGTCAAGCGGTTCGTCCTCGGTCTCCTGCCCGGCCGAGGGAACGGCCAGGCGCCGCCGGCGGCGGTGCACCGGACGATCCTCGTCGCCGACGTCGAAGGGTTCAGCGACCGGAGCCGGACCAACCGGAACCAGCTGTCCGTCCGGGACACGATGTACCAGACCCTGCGCCGGGCGTTCCGGAAAGCCGGCATCCCCTGGGAGGCGTGCTACCACGAGGACCGCGGCGACGGGGTGCTCGTGCTCGCCCCGCCGGAGGTGCCGAAAGCGGCCTTCGCCGAAGCGCTTCCCAGCGCGATCGTCGAGACGCTGGAAGTGCACAACCGGGTCGCCGACGCGGGGGAAGAGATCCGGTTGCGGCTCGCGGTGCACGGCGGCGAGGTCCACTATGACCAGCACGGCGTGACCTCGAACGCGGTCGTGCTCGCGTTCCGGCTGGTCGAGTCGGCGGCGTTGAAGTCCGTGCTGGCCGGGTCCTCGAGTGTTCTCGCGATGATGGTTTCGCCGTGGTTCTTCGACGAGGTCGTGCGGCACAGCCAAGGCAGCCGTGCGGAGACCTGGCGGCCCTTTCCGGTGTCGCTCAAGGGAAGCGAGACGACCGGCTGGACGAGCCTGCCCGGCGACCCGTGGCCGGCCGGGGAGCCGCCGGCCGTCGCCGAGCCCGCTGACCAGCCGGTCCCGCACTCGTCGCCGCGAGCCGACCGGGAAGACGGATGCGTTCAGCTGGCGAAACGGACGCTTCCCCGCGACGCTCCCGCGTTCACCGGCCGGACCGCGGAGCTGGAGAACGTGCTCAAGGAGATCACCGACGCGGTCCATCCCGGCTGCATGGTCGCCATCCACGCGATCGACGGGATGGCCGGGGTCGGGAAAACCGCGCTCGCCGTGCACGCCGGACACCTTCTCGCGGAACGGTTTCCGGACGGTCAGCTGTTCCTGCGGCTGCACGGGCACACCCCCGGCGAACGGCCCGTGGGACCGGCGGACGCGCTCGCGTCGCTGCTGACCATGATCGGCGTGACTGTGCGGCAGATGCCCGCCGGGCTCGACGCCAGGGCGGCGCTGTGGCGGGATCGGCTGGCGGACAAACAGGTGTTGCTGATCCTGGACGACGCGCTGAGCCACCAGCAGGTCGAACCGTTGCTGCCCGCGGCTGCCGGAGCACTGGTGATCATCACCAGCCGCCGCAGGCTCACTGCCCTCGACGGGGCGGTTTCGGTCGCGCTGGACGTCCTGCCCGCCGAGGAAGCGTCCGCGTTGTTCGTGCGATTGTCCGGCCGGTCCGTCCGGCCCGAGGAGAGCGAAGCCGTCGAACGGGTGGTGCGCCTGTGCGGTTGGCTGCCGTTGGCGGTGACCCTGTTGGCGGGACGGCTGCGCAGCCGTCCACAGTGGACTGTCAAGGACCTGGCCGACGAACTGGATTCGACGCACGACCGGCTGGGCAGGCTGCGGGCCGAGGACATCGAGGTAGCCGCGGCCTTCGACCTGTCCTACCGCGAACTCGGCCCCGGCCAGCAGCGGTTCTTCCGCCGCATCGGGCTGCACCCCGGCCCGGAACTGGACGCGCACGCGACCGCGGCGATGGCCGACCTCCCGGTGGCCGAGGCCGGCGCGCACCTCGGGGCCCTCTACGACGACCACATGCTCGAAGAGCCCGCCTTCGACCGCTACCGGATGCACGACCTGATCCGCGAGTACTCCCGGAACCTCAGCAACGCCGACGACCCGCAGGAGACCGAACGGGCCGTCTGCAGGCTGTTCGACTACTACTGCGACACGGCTGCCGACGCGGCCGCGCACATCGCCAAGGACGTCACCACCGACGGCCTCCGCGAAGCCCGCTCACCCCGGCGACGGACGGCGCGCGGCACCCGGGTGGGCAGCAGCATCGAGGCTTGGCGATGGATGCGCGTCGAGGCGGTGAACCTGCTGGCCTGCGCGGACCACGCGATCCGGCATGGCTGGCATCACCACGTCGTTGACCTGTCGGCGTGCCTGGCCAAGTTTCTCTACGTCGCCGGGCCATGGGACCGGGCGTTGCGGCTGCACCAGTCCGCGGTGCGCGCGGCGGAACACAACGGCGACGAGGCAGCTCGGGCGCATGCGTTGAACCATTTGGGAGGTGTGCAACGACGCATCGGCGATTACACCTCCGCGGCGACCTCGCACGCGGCAGCCCTGGAGAGTTACACCGCACTGAGAGACGAGGCGGGGCAGGCCGCCGCGCTCGGTCAACTCGGCGCGGTCCGGCGCTGTCTCGACGACTACCCCGGTGCGGCCGAAGCTTTCCAGCGTGCGCTCGCCATGCTGCTGAAGCTCGGTGACCGCAGCGGGGAAGCCCACGCCCGCAACGAACTCGGCATCCTGTATCTGGTCAGCGGCGACTACCGGGCCGCGGTCGGCTCGCACGAGCACGCGCTCAGCATTTACGAGGAACTGGACGACCTCTTAGGGCAGGCGGACGCCTGGAACGAGCTGGGCGTCGCACGGCGGGCGATCGGCGATCTCCCCGGTGCGGTCGACGCGAACACCCGCGCGGTCGGGGGCTTCCGCAGGCTCGGCGACGGCTTCCACGAATCGTTCGCGCTGAACAGCCTCGCCGTCGCCTGGCGGATGATCGGCGAACCGCGGAAAGCGGTCGACGCGCACCACGAGGCGCTGGCCATCTCCCGCTCGCTGGGCGACCGGCTGGGCGAAGGATTCGGGCTCAACGAACTCGGTGCGGCCCTGCGTCTGGTCGGGGAGCTCGAGGCCGCGGACCAGTGCCATGCCGAGGCGCTGGACATCTTCACCGAGCTGGGCAACCAGCTCGGCAAGGCCGAGACGCTCAACCACATGGGCGCGCTGCTGCTGGCGACCGGGCAGGTGGGGGAGGCGGGCGCGCGGTATCGGAGTGCGCTGCCGTTGGCCCGTGAGGTGAACAGCCCGCTGGAAGAGGCCCAGGCGCTGGCGGGGCTCGGCCGGTGCGCGGTTTCGCGAGGCGATCAGGACGGCGCGCGAGAGTGTTTGCGTGCCGCGCTGGAGATCTTCGAGCGCATCGGCTCGTCGGAAGCGGAGCCGGTCCGGGACTTTCTCCGCCTCGACCTCAACCCGAGCTGAGCAGCCACGCTGGTCCTCGTGACGGTGTACGAGCTGGAAGAGGACGCCGCTTGATTTCTCCGGCCGGACCGGCGGGTTCGCGCGGAGACGTCGGCGGGAGCGGCGGCTCGCGGGAAACGCGGTGGAGCGAGCGGACGTCGGGATGGTCGGATACCGCGGTGAACGAGCGAGAGCGGAAGAACGCGGCGCGGCGGGCGGCGGTCTTGGCTCTGCCGGCCGTCCAGGCCTGGCATCACTCGCGAATCGTGCCGCCGCGGCAGGGGGACGTGCGGATTTCGGAGTCGATCGGGCCGTTCGGTGAGTTGATGGCGGTGTGGTCGGCTCCGGCGGATCGCACGGCGAGGTTTTCGGAGGTGCGTCCGGTGCGGGTGACTGTGCACGTGCCGGAGATGGCGGTCGCCGCGCGGATTGCTGATCTCCGGCTGGCGCATCCGTCGGTGCAGCCGCTGCCGGAGGGCCGTGTGCTGCTGGTCGACGCGCGGTGCGCCTGGCGGTCCGAAGGGCCGGACCGCAATGCGGTCGTCTACGACTGCGACGGCGAGGCAGTAGCCGAGCAGACTTTCGGTGACGGCATCGACCACGTGCAAGCCACCCGGAACGGCGAGATCTGGGTCGGCTACTTCGATGAAGGCGTCCTCGGCTCGCACGGCTGGGGAGTCGATGGCGCCGCGCCTCCCGTCGGCCGGAGCGGGCTGGTCCGGTTCTCCGCCGACTTGACCGAGCAATGGCGTTACCCCGATTCCGCGCGGCTGGTGTGGGGCCGCATCTTGGACTGCTACGCCCTCAACGTCGACGGCGAGACCGCGTGGGCGTGCTTCTACACCGAATGGCCCATCGTCCGGATCCACGACGGCAGTGTGACCGGCTGGCACAACGAAATCCGCGGTGCCGCCGCCTTGGCAGTGCGTGGTTCCCGGCTGGCGTTGTACGGCGGTTACGAGCCCGTCCGGGATCGGCTGGTCGCCGGGGTTCTGGGCGACAATGAGTTCCGCGTGACCGGGGAGTACCGGCTCGTCCTGCCGGACGGCGGGGAAGTCCCGCGCGAGGCCCGGGTTTTCGGGCGGGGCGCGGACTTGCACATCGTGACCCGGCACGACTGGTACCGGCTCAGTCTCGAAGACCTTCCCGCGTAAGAAAATCCCCGCCGCCGCGGCCATCCCGTCACCGCGCCACCGGAACCCCGGGTGTTCATCGACCGTTCACGCCGAAACTCCCGTGCGGCGCGTCAAAAGATGAAGGATTCGAGGTGACGTGGGGGAGGGTTCGTGAAGCGCCGGTTGTCGATCGGGCTGGCTGTGGTTTTGGTGCTCGCCGTGGCGGGAGTGGTCGTCTGGGGGCGTTCCGGCGGCGACCAGGCGGGCGGCGGCGGGCTGACCGTCGTGCGCGGGGTGATCGGGTCGGAGAAGCAGGCCTTCTTCACTGATCAGCGCGTGGTGGACGCGTTCGCCAAGCAGGGGCTGAAGGTCGAGGTCGACACCGCGGGGTCGCGCCAGATCGCCACGACCGTCGACCTCGCGAAGTACGAGTTCGCGTTCCCGTCGTCCTCGCCGGCCGCGCAGAAGATCCAGCGCGACAAGAAGGTCACGACGGTTTACACGCCGTTCCAGTCGCCGATGGCGGTCGCGACGTTCGAACCGATCGTGCAGCTGCTGAGCGGCAACGGCGTGGTGCACAAGGGCGCGGGCGACTACCAGGTGCTCGACATCGCGAAGTACCTCCAGCTCGCGGGCACCCGCTGGGACCAGTTGCCGAACAACACGGCCTATCCGGTGCGCAAGAACGTCCTCGTGACCACAACCGATCCGCGCGAGTCGAATTCCGCGGCGATGTACCTGTCCATCGTTTCGTTCGTGGCCAACGGCAACAACGTCGTCTCCGGCCCGGACCAGGAGGCGAAGGCCCTGCCGCAGGTCGCGAAGTTGTTCCTGGACCAGGGGTACACGCAGAACAGCACCGAGGGACCGTTCGAGGACTACCTGTCCGCGGGCATGGGCAAGACGCCGCTCGCGTTGATCTACGAATCGCAGTACGTCGACCGGGTGCTGCGGAGGGACGGTTCGATCCGTCCGGACATGCGGATGCTTTACCCGGCGCCGACGGTGTATTCCAAGCATACCCTGGTTCCGTTCTCCGCCAACGGAAACAAGGTCGGCCAGCTGCTGTCGACGGATCCGGAACTCGGCAAACTCGCCGCCGCGTTCGGGTTCCGCACGACGAATCCGCAGGTGTTCCGCGAGGTTGCCGCGCAGGCCAAGGTGCCGGGCGACCTCGTCGACGCCGTCGAGCCGCCGAGTTTCGAGACGCTGGAGCGGATGCTCGACGCGATCCAGAAACAGTACTGATGGACGAATTCACCCTCACCCCGCCGGAGCCGGTGGCGGCGGTCCCCGCGGAACGTGCTGCGGGGCTTATCGTGCTCGGCGACGATACGAGAGCGCAGATCTCCGAGCGGGCGGACGAATTCGCCGCGCGGCTCGAAGCGCTGGACGTCAAGTCTCCCGAATTCACGGCGTTGCTGGACGAAATCCTCGCGGTCGGCGAGGCGGACATGCGCACGGCGGCGACGGTCGCGGGGACGATGCTCGACCGCTCGGCCAAGGCGCTCGACGCCGCTCGTTCACCGCACCAGGAAGTGACGGCGAGCTTGACCGAGTTGCGCGCTACGGTCGCGGGACTCGATCCGGCGAAGCTGCCGGTCACCGGCCGTAAACTGCTCGGGATCTTCCCCGCCGCAGCCAGTGCGAAGCGGGCGCTCGACCGGTACCGGGCGGCGAATGAGCCGGTGAACGCGCTGGTCCGCGAGTTGCGCGTGCGGCAGGACGTGCTGCGACGCGACAACGCGGCGATCAAAGGCGAGCGTGAGCGGCTTTGGGCGACGCTCGGCAAGCTGGCTGAAGCGGCCGCGTTCGCGGAGGCGGTCGACGGGGCGATCGATCGGCAGGCGGGCGTCTTCGACCTCACGGATCCCGCGCACGCCAACGCTTTGCGGGCCGATTTGCTGTATCCGATTCGTCAGCGGCACCAGGATGTGCTCACGCAGCTGGCGGTGAGCGCGCAGGGATATCTCGCGCTGGATCTGGTGCGGCGGACCAATGACGAGCTGATTCGCGGCGTCGAGCGGGCAGCGACCACGACGGTTTCCGCGCTGCGCGTCGCGATGTTGGTGAGTGCCGCGTTGGCGAACCAGCGGGACGTACTCGATGAGGTCAACGCGTTGCAGGCGACCACGAACGGGCTGCTTCGGGCGAACGCGGAGCTGTTGCGGTCGCAGAGCGAGGAGATCCGCAAGGCTTCGAGTGATCCGGCGGTCGCGGCGGACACGCTGCGCGAGTCGTTCGACCGGATTTACGCGGCGTTCGACGCGATCGACGGGTTCAAGGCCGAAGCGGTGTCGCATATGGCGTCCACTGTGGATTCTCTGTCCGGGGAGTTGCGCCGCGCGGAAGATCGGCTGCGCCGGTCGCACGAGGGGGAGCTGTGAGGAAACTCGGCGTACTGGCGCTGGCCGCGGTGCTGCTGGCTGGCTGTTCGTCGGCCGGATCGACTGACCCGGGCCAGCCCTCGGCGGACACCTTGCGGGTGTTCGCGGGCAGCGAGCTGGCCGATTTGCAACCGGTGCTCGACGAAGCCGCGAAGGCGACCGGGGTACGGGTCAAATTCACTTTCACCGGCACGCTGGAGGGCGCGGACGCGCTCGCGAAGGGCAGTGTCGACGGCAAATACGACGCGGTGTGGTTCTCCTCGAACCGTTATCCCGCAGGAATTCCCGAAGCGAACAAGCGGCTCGGCAACCAGGCGAAGATCATGCGTTCGCCGGTCGTGCTGGGGCTCTCGGCACCGGTCGCGCAGCGGCTCGGGTGGGACAAGAAGGCACCCACCTGGGGCGACATCGCCGTGGCGGCGGGAAAGAAGGAGTTCAGCTACGGGATGACCGACCCGTCGGCGTCGAACTCGGGTTTCTCCGCGCTCGTCGGGGTCGCTTCGGCGCTCGCCGGTGCGGGCGCGGCTGTCGACGCGAAGCAGGTCGAGGCCGTAACGCCGCAGCTCACACAATTCTTCAGCGCGCAGCAAATGTCGGCGGGCTCGTCGGGCTGGCTGTCCGACGCGTTCCAGCGGCGCGCGAGCGGCCAGGATCCGGGGCAGAAGGTCGACGGGCTGGTCAACTACGAGTCCGTGCTGCTGTCATTGAACGCCTCGGGCAAGCTGCCCCAGCCGCTGACGCTGATCTACCCGACGGACGGCGTCGTCACCGCCGACTACCCGCTCACCCTGCTCAACGGTGCGAGCGACACTGCCCGTGCGGCACACCAGAAGCTCTCGGACTACCTCCGGACGCCCGATGCGCAACGCAAGATCATGACCACCACGCAACGTCGTCCGGCCGTCCCCGGCGTGCAACTCGGGCAGCAGTTCGCTTCGCACGACCTGGTGGAGCTGCCGTTCCCCGCCACGCAGCAAGCCGTCGACGCGTTGCTTTCGGCCTACTTCAGCAAGATCCGCCGCCCTTCGCGCACGCTGTACCTGCTGGACACGTCGGGGTCGATGCGGGACGGCCGGATCGAGGCGCTGCGTTCGGCGTTGACCGGACTCACTGGTGCGGACAGTTCGCTGGTCGGCCGTTATCGGCAGTTCCGCAGCCGGGAAGAAGTCACCATGCTGCCGTTCAGCACGCAGCCCGGGACCCCGGCGACGTTCACCGTCCCCGCGCAGTATCCGCAGCCCGAACTGGCGAAGATCAAGGACTACGTAAGCGGCCTGACCGCGAACGGCGGCACGGCCATCTACGACACTCTCCAGCACGGCTATCAGGTGCTGGAGCCGCTGGTGGCGAAGGACCCGGACCGCTTCAACTCGATCGTGCTGATGACCGACGGCCAGAACGAGAGCGGCTCGGACCTCGCCGCGTTCAAGGCGGCGTTCGGCTCGCTGCCGCCCGCGATGCGGCAGATCCCGGTCTTCACGGTCCTGTTCGGCGAGGGCAGCGGCGACGAACTCGGCCAGGTCGCCGCGCTGACCGGCGGGAAGGTCTTCGACGCCAGGAACGTGCAGCTGGCCAGCGTGTTCCAGGAGATTCGCGGGTACCAATGAGGCGCTGGTTCTCCTCCACCAAGAACATCTTCGGCTGCGTCGGCGCGCTGGTCGGGCTGCTGCTGTACGTGCTCGGCGTGATCGGCCCGTTGTGGCTGATGTTCGTGGTGCTGGCCGTGCTGTACGCGGCGGGCGCGCTGCTCGGCCCGCCGGAGAAGGTGCGGCTCGTCGTGGACCCGTCGGTGGAGGCGGCCGAGGTTCGCTCGTCGCTGGCTGAGCTGGTGCGGACGGCCTCCGGACGTCTCCCGGAGTCCACTGTGGACTCCGTGCGGCGGGTGGCGGAGATGCTGTCGGATCTGCTGGCGGATCCTGTCCGGTTGGCGGCGAGCCCGGAGGTGCAGCATCGGGTGTTGTTGCTGGCGCGGACGGATTTGCCGCTGTCGGTGCAGACGTATCTCAATCTTCCGAAGTGGTTCGCGACGCATCGGTCGGAGGCAGGGCAGGAGTTGGCGACGCAGCTGGGTCTGATCGAGCGTCGGGCGCATCAGTTGGCGGAGGAGTACTACGCGACAGAGGTCAACCGGCAGAAGGACCAGACGCGCTACCTCGGCGAGGAGTCGTAGCGAGATCAGCCGGGGCCTGCCACCGCGCGAGACGGTCGTAGAGGCGCGACAGCCGGGCGTGGAAGGTCTCCAACGCCCAGGCCAGCTTCCAGCCAGCCGGGTTGAGCGTCGTCGCGGTGTGCTGGGCGGCGAGCAGACAGGCGTGTTCGGTGTTGCACCAAGCCAGCGCCGCCAGCGCGTCGGGCAGGGGATGGGGGAGGACGTCCGGCGCGGGCGGGTCGAGCGGGACTGAGTCCTGCCGCGGGTTCAGGAGCCGGTCGGCGGCGTGGGCGGTGTGCGTGTAGAAGTACAGGATTCGCTGCAGCGCCGCGTCGCGGGTGTCTTCGGTGAGGGTGTGCTGGGCGGTGTCGCCGGCGTAGAGGCGCACCAGGTCGTGCATCCGGTATCGGCCCGGAACGTGTTGCTGCACCAGGGAAGCGATCTCCAGTTCGCGCAACACCGTGCGCAACTGGGCGGCCGGGAACGCCGCCAGAGCTTCGGCGGCGGCGAGGCTGATGTCGGGACCGGGCGCGACGCCCAGCAAGCTGAACAGGCGCGTCGCCTGCGGGCTGAGGGCACGCACTGACCACGACAGCACCGCGCGCAGATTCACGCGCAGGCCACCGGCGTTCAAGCCGTCCAGGCGGGCCGAGGCGTCGCGAAGTTCTTCGGCGAGCACGGCCAGCGGGAACGTCGGGTGGTGCTGGGCGCGCGCGGCCACGATGCGCACGGCCAGCGGCAAACCCGTGCACATCGTGAGCAGGTCGGCGACCGTGTCGGGTTCGGCGGCCAAGCGGTCTGGGCCGAGGTGCCCGGCGAGCAGTTCGCGAGCGTCGGGGTCGGGGAGTACGTCCAGGTTGAGCAGGTGCACGCCGTACAGCGCGGCGAGGCCGACCAGGTGGCGGCGGCTGGTGATCAGGACCGCGCAGGTCGGAGTGCCCGGCAGCAGGGGCGTGACCTGGTCGATGTCGCGGGCGTTGTCCAGCAGGAGCAGCATCCGCTTCCCGGCGAGCAGGCTGCGGTACAACCCGATCTGCGCTTCGAGGTCGGCGGGGATCGCGCAGGAGGCGACGCCGAGGGCGTCCAGGAAGCCGCGGATCGCCTCGGCGGCGGACATCGGCTGTCCGGCAGGATCGAAACCGTGCAGGTCGACGTGCAGTTGCCCGTCGGGGAAGCGGCCGAGCCGCTGGTGTGCCCAGTGCAGCGCCAGCCAGGTTTTGCCGATTCCGCCGGTGCCGCCGATCGCGACGGTTCCCGCCAGGTCCATGTGCCGGTCCAGGTGGACGAGTTCGGCGCTGCGGCCTGCGAACAGCCGGGGCGGGCACGGCAGTTGCCGGGGGACTGGCGGCCGCGTCGCGGGTTCCGGTGCGGGCGCGGCCAATGCGGGGTCGGCGGCGAGGATCTGCTCGTGCAGCCGGCGCAGCGGACGGCTGGGGTCGGTGCCGAGTTCGTCGGCAAGAACCCGTTGCAGGCGGTGGTAATGCTGCAACGCCTCGGCTTGGCGGCGGCTTCGGTAGAGGGCCAGCAGGTACTGTCCGGCGAGGCGTTCGTCGAACGGGTGGCTCGCGGTGCCGGCGGCGAGTTCGGCGAGCAGTTCGGCGTGTTTGCCTTGGCGCAGCCGGATGTCGGTCAGATCCAGCCGGGCGGTTCGCTGGCGGGCGGTGAGCGCGGCACGCAGCGCGCACAGCCACGGGATGTCGGCCGCGGCGGCGAGGTCCGAGAAAGGTTTGCCCTGCCACAACGACAGCGCCTGTTCCAGTGCGGCCGCGGCACGGGTATCCGCCTCGTCCGGATTGTGGTGCTGCGCGGCGCGGGCTTGGGCCAGCAGCGCGTGGAAGCGGTGCAGGTCGATCGCGTCCGGTTCCACGGAAAGCCGGTAACCGCAGCCGTCGCGGGTGAGCGCGACCTCCGGAACCGGAGCGAGCGCCCTGCGCAGCAACGGAATGTTGTGCTGCACCGCCCGGCGCGGCTGCCGGGGGAGCGCGCCGTCGGGCCAGACGCGGTCGATGAGCTCGTCCATCGCGACCGTCTGGTTGGCCTCGATCAGCAGCACCGCCGCCATGCAGCGCAATTGCGGATGGCCCAGTTCGATCGCGCGGTCGTCCACCGTCACGCCAACTGGGCCGAGCAGACGGAACCGTACCGTCATCGTGATCACCCGTGAGCCGGTCGCCGGACCAGGACATGCTGTGTCTAGCGGCCTTCGCCGGGGCCGGGCAACGGCCGGGGCGGATCTGCGGCACTACGGCCGAGCAGTTTCGGCCAAGCGGACCGGAAACACGTCCGGGGGCGGCCCGCCGGATGGCCGCCCCCGGACGTTTTCCGCGCTAAGCCAAGGCTTCCCAGTTAATGGTCCGCAACGGGACGCCCGGGCACGAAAGAACGAAACGGTAAGTGTTGCCCGCGAACATGACCGGGCCGTTGATCCGGGCATTGTTCGAGCAGATGAGGTAAACCCGCATCACCCCGACCCGGACCGAACAGCTGACCGCGACGTCGTGGAACGGAGCACGCGAGAAATAGTTGCAGTTGAACACCGGCGGTGTGGTGTTCGGAGCGGCGAGCGCGGCCGCTGAGCTGAGGGTTCCGGTCTGCGTGCTGTCCGCCGGGGCCGCGGTGGCGACGCTCGCGCCCGCGAACAAGGCGGCGATTGTCAGTGCGATGGCGATGAACGGCTTGGCCGCTCTTCGGGAAAGGGAATCCGGACCAGTGAATCGGAGCATGGTGAATATTCCTTCGCGCCTGGGCGGCACCTCGGACGGTGCGCCTCGCGCACCATGCTGTCCGGTCGCGGCGTCGCGGATGCGGCACCGATGCGTCATCGCGGAAAGCGCGAAGAATCCTTGCCGTGCCTGAGTTATCGCTGACGCTGGCCGTTCTGATAGTTGAGTGCGTAGCGGACCGCGTCGGCACGAGAGTGGAAACCGGCTTTGGCGAAAAGGTTGTTGATGTGGGTTTTCACCGTGGCCTCGCTGATGACCAACGCGGCCGCGATTTCCGGATTGCGCAGGCCGTCGCCGATCAGGCCGAGGATCTCCCGTTCACGTGCGGTCAGCGCCAGATCCGGTTCCGCGGGCCGGGCCGGTTTGGCGGCCAGCGCGAGCAGCCGCCGCTGCACCTCGGGCGCGAGCACGGTCTGGCCCTGCGCCGCGGTGCGCACGGCGTGCAGGATCGTGGTGCGGTCCGCTTCTTTGGTCAGGTACCCGCTCGCGCCCGCCTGCAGCGCGGCCAGGATCGATTCGTCGTCGTCGAACGTGGTGAGCACGAGAACGGTGGTGTCCGGCTGGGTTTCGCGGATCTTGGCGGTCGCGCCTACCCCGTCCAGGACCGGCATGTTGAGGTCCATCAGCACGACGTCCGGACGGTGTTCCTGCGCCGACTTCACCGCTTCCGCGCCGTTGGTCGCGGTCGCGACGACGTTGACGTCCTCGGCGAGGTCGAGCATGACCGCGAGCGCTTCGCGGACAGTCGCCTGGTCGTCGGCGACGACGAGGGTGATCGGGCGGTCGGTCATCGAGGCAGCTCCAGTTCCACGGTCCAGCCGTCGCCGGCCGGGCCTGCTCGCAGGGTGCCGCCGAGCAGGGCGGCCCGTTCGCGCATCCCGACGAGCCCGACCCCGGACCCGCCGGCCAGTTCGGCGCGCAGCGGTTCGGTCGCGGGCCCGTTGTGCACGGTCAGCCTGACATGATCGGCCGCGAAGGCCAGCCGGAGGCTGCGAGCCGCGCCCGGCGCGTACTTGGCCGCGTTGGTCATCGCCTCCTGCGCCGCCCGGACCATCGTGTGCGTGGTCTCCGGGCCGACCGCGCCGGCTTCGCCCTCGACCACGAACTCGGCCGACGCGTGGTCGGCGAGTTGGCACAACGTCTCAGACAGCGGCAAGGTGTCTTCGCGCAGCGCGTGCACCGCGCGGCGGGTCTCGCTGATCGAGTCGACGGCGATGGCGCGGGCCTTGCGCACCGCGGCGGCTGCCTCGTCGTCGCGGCCGCTGTCGCGCAGTGCGTCGGCCATGTCCAATTGCAGGGCGATCCCGGAGAGCGAATGACCGAGGACGTCGTGAATCTCGCGCGCGATGCGGCCGCGTTCGACGAGTGCTGCCTCGCGGGCTTCGGACTCGCGGGCGCGCTGCGCTGATTCGGCGGCGAGCTGGGCGTTGCGGATGGCGTCGAGACGGTCGTGGTGCGAGATGCCGACCGCGACCGGCAGGCCCACGGTCAGCGGTACCCACACCGGCCACACCGGGAAGCCCGGCGACAGCTCTCCGACCGTCCAGGTCGCGGCGACCGCGATGACCGCTCCGGCGACCGCGATGGTCACCGCGGCCCGGCGGGACGCGAGCTTGATTCCCGAGGCGGACGCGGCGACGAACGGGAACATCGCGGCGAACGTTCCGTGCGCCAGCGGCAGGAGCAGCGCGCCGAACAGCATGTACGCGCCCATCACGGTGATCTGCCGGTTCTCGGCGATCCGGGCCCAGGGCAGCAGCGAGACGATCCCGGCGACCGACACGAGGACGAACAGCGCCAAGGCCAATGGCCGGTACGCGATGGTCGCGTCCGGCCATTGAACCGCGGTGCAGGCGATCGCGGTGAGGACGAGGAGGGGCTGGATCAGGTCGTCCCGGTGCTGCCCGAGACGGGACAGCGACCGCTGGTCCGGCGTGCTCATGGGACCAGGTTCCTCCTCGTCTGGCCGGCGTCGTGCGCGGACTGAGTGTTCCACTCGGCGGGGCGGCCGGTGAGGTTGCGCTGGATGTTGTCCAGCATCGGCGAGGTCTTGCCCGGCGCGCCGTCGCTGCCCTGGGTCCACATGACCTGGTGCCCGGCGCGCAGTGCGCGGTAGAGCACGACCAGCCCCTCGGCGAGGATGCCGGCTCCGATGGTGAGCAGCATGCTGTTGGAGACGCCGCCCGCGTCCTGCGGGTCGAACGCGTCGAGCGCGAGGTTCACGCCGATCTTGACCACGATGTTCGCCACCCACAGCCCGACGGTGACCGGCGTGTAGCGGACGAAGGCGGTGCCGTCGCGCCGGGAAATCCGGACGCTGACCCCGCGCAGGACGCCGAGTACGACGCTGATCGCCGCGGTCCCGACGAGGAAGACCAGCGAGGCAGCGGTCTTCACCTCGCCGGACACCGTGCTGAGGCCGACGACGGACAGGATCGCGGGCAGGATGAGCATCTGCTTGGCCTGCGCGGGTTCGCCGATCAGCCGCCGCACCATCAGGTAGCCGACCGCCGCCACGATCAGGACGATTTCCACGGGACCGCTCATGGGTTGTTCCTGCCTTTCGAGTTCGTTCCGATGCCGAGAAAACTACGGCGGAACGGCGGCGGAGTCGTGAGGTGCGCGGCGTATCCGCGGGTGGAGAAATCCCTCCACCCGGCCCTGGATTTCTCCACCCGGGATACGCCCTCGGCCGCAAGACGGCGGCGGGCGGCGACCGTAGCGTTTTCCGTGCGAATCCCAGCAACCAAGCCAAATCGGGGAGTACGGCATGACCACGCACGCCCGCACGATGATCACCACGCTGTTCCTGGACGTCGGCCTGTCCGTCGTCGCCTACTTCGCCGCCAACCTGCTCGGTGCGAGCGCGTACGTGTCGCTGCTGATCGGCACGATCGTCGCCGGAGTGCGGACGGTCTGGGTCGCGGTGGCGCAGCGGCGGCTCGACCTCTTTTCGTCATTCCTCATGCTGCTTTTCGGCCTCGGCCTCGGGCTGAGCTTCCTCACCGGCGACCCGCGAATGCTGTTGGCGAAGGAATCGGTGACCACCTTCTGCGCGGGCGTGGCTCTGATCGGCAGCTGCGTGCTCAACCGGCCGCTCGCGTACTACGCGGCACGACGCTTCGCGCAGCAGGCCGGCGGCGAGCAGCAGCGCGAATTCGAGGCCGCCGCGGGCGACGCGACATTGCGGCGGCGGTGGTATCAGGTCTCGTTGGTGTGGGGCGTCGGGTTGACCGCCGATTCCGTGCTTCGCATCGTGGGCGTCTACACGCTGCCGTTCGACACGGCGGCGGCTTGTTCGCAGGCGTTGATGGTCGTCGCGTTCGCGGGGTTGATCGGGTGGACGCTGCTGACCCGGCGGCGGGGCGAGCAGGCGGTTCAGCGTCCGTCGTAGTTGCGCATCGCCGCCGCGACGTCGTCGAGGAAGGACAGGACGACCGGGACGTGTTCGGGCTCGAGCCGGTCGGTGATGGTTTCGATTTCGCCGAGCAGCGGACCCAGCGCGTTCCGGACGTCCTCGCGGGCGTGGCCGGTGGCTTCGAGGTGAACCCGGCGCCGGTCGGCCGGATCGGCGTGGCGGGCCAGGTGCCCGGCGGCGGCGAGCCGGTCGACCAGCACGGTCGCGGACGCCGAGGTGATGCCGAGCCGGTTGCCCAGTTCGCCGGGCCCGAGCGGCTCCGGACTGGAGACGACCTGGTCGAGGGCCTGCACGTCGGTGACCCGAAGCGACAGCTTGCGCGCCAGCGCCGCCTGCATGCCCCGGCCAGCCTGCAACAGCCGCCGCACCGCCAGGGAGATCTCCCGCGCCGCCTCCTTGTCCGCCACGGCCGAATATTAGCTAGAAATTCTAGTCGTGGGCTACACTAGGGCATATGGCTAGAAAATCTAGCGAATTGGCCCAGGTCAACGCCGGGATGGCGCGGAAGCTGCTCGCCGCCGAGCCGGATCCGGTCCCGGAGGGCGGTTACGGGCTTCGCGTGCTCGAAACGACCGGACGCCGCAGCGGCGAGGCCCGGCAGACGCCGCTCGGGGTGCTCCTGCTCGGCGGCACCCGCTACCTGGTTTCGCCGGATGCGAACCGCGACTGGGTGCGCAACCTCGTCGCGACTCCGCAGTGCCGCGTTCGGGCGGGCGGGGTCGACGAAAACGTTTGCGCACAGCCGGTCGACGGCGCCGACGCGGTGTCGGTGATCTCGGCTTACCTGAACGCGGTGCGGGCGCCATGGGCGCTCGCCGCGTTCCCCGTCGGTCCCGCCGCGTCCGCGGCCGAAATCGCGGCGCGGCTGGATTCGCTCGCGGTGTTCCGGCTCGAACCGGGGGCGAAATGACGGACGTGGTCGTCGTGGGCGGCGGGCCCGGCGGGATGATGCTCGCCTACCTGCTCGGCCGCGCCGGAATCCCGGTCACGCTGCTGGAGGCGCACCAGGACTTCGACCGCGACTTCCGCGGCGATTCGCTGCACCCCTACACCCTCGAACTGCTCGACCGCCTCGGCCTGGCCGACCGGCTGCTCGCCCTTCCGCACCACAAAGCGCGGTTCTTCCGCTTCCACACTCCGGCCGGGTCGATCACCACCGCCGACTACGGCAAGCTCTCCTCGCCGTACAACTACGTCGCCCTGATGCCGCAGGCGCACTTCCTTGGCTTCCTCGCCGCCGAAACCGCCGCCCTGCCGAGCGCGAGCGTGCGCACCGGAGCCAAAGTCGTCGACCTGAACCGCGACGACGACGGCCGGATCACCGGTGTCCGCTACCGCGACGACACCGGAACCCACGACCAGCCCGCCGCGCTCGTGGTCGGCGCGGACGGCCGTTTTTCCCGGATCCGCCGCCTGGCGGACGCTCCCGCCCGCTCCCTCGGCGCGACCACCGACCTGCTGTGGTTCCGGCTGCCGCACCGTCCCGATGACCCGCCGGACGCCGACGTCGACCTCTTCTTCGGACGGCACCACTACGTCGGCCTGCTCGCCGGGACCAGCGGCTGGCAGGTGGGATACAGCCTGCCCAAGGGCGGCTACGCCGAAGCCCGCGAACAGGGCGTCGGCCCGATCCGGACATTCCTCGCCGAGCAGGTGCCGTGGCTGGCCGACCGGGCCGAGTTGCTGACCGATTTCGGCCAGACGACCCTGCTGTCGGTCGACATCTCCCGGGTGGAGCGCTGGTGGCGGCCGGGTCTGCTGCTCATCGGCGACGCCGCGCACGTGATCTCGCCGGTCGGCGGCAACGGAATCCTCATGGCGGTCCAGGACGCCGTCACCGCGGCCAATCACCTCGTGCGGGATTTGTCCGACGCCGCCCTCGCGCGGATTCAAGCCGAACGCGAACCCGCGATCCGGCAGGTGCAGGCACAGCAGGTCCGGCTGGAACAACGGGCCGCTCGCGCGAGGGAGCGCGGTCGTCCGGCCGCTCCTCCGTATCGGTTGCTGCGCCTGCTCACCGGCATCCCGGGCGCCCGCGCCCGCGCCGCCCGGGCCAACGCCTACGGACCTGCTGCGCCCGTGCTGGAATCCTGAGGCGGGAAAAGCCGGGGCAGGAAGCCGATCATCAACGCGGACCAGGTCACGTGCGTCAGCAATGGTGCTTGCACGCCGCCGCCCCGACGGCGCTGCAGCGTGAAGAGCGTTCCCATGGTCGCTGACGCCAGCACCAATGCCGGATTCCGCGTTGCCGTCGTCGAGAGCACGTACAGCGCGGTCGATTCTCGCGCCCCGAACGCGTCGTAAAGCGCGCCGCGGAAGAAAACCTCTTCGGCGGCGCCGGTTACGAGCGCGGTTGTCACGACCGTCGGCGTCGAACCGTGATGGGCGTGGCCGAGCACGCCGGTGATTGCCCGGCGCAGCAACGGAATCCGGCGAGCGACCAGCGCGCAGCCGTAAAACACCCCGAACGCGCCCGCGCCCGCCAATACCGGCTGCACGACGCCGGTGCGACCCCGTGGCACCGGCCCGGCCGCGCGCGCTCCGGCGAACCAGGTCGCCGCGACCGACGCGGTCAGCGCGTGAAACCGGCGCGACCCCGGCTTGCTCGCCAAGGACGCGCCGAGCAGCCCGGAACCCGCCGCGGTCACCGCCGTCAGGAACGCCTTCACCTGGTCCGCCGTTGCCGCGCTCGTTCGCCCAGTGCTTGCAGCACGGCGTCGTTGTAGCTCGTCGGCTCGAATTCGACGATGCGGCGGATCGCGTCGTCGCGGACGACGACCTCGTTGCCCATCGAGTCGATCAGCGCGCGGCCGGTCGTGGCGTCGATGTCGGTGACCAGCGAAAGCCAGTAGGACGACAGCCGGGGCGTGAGCAGCGGGACCGGCACGATCGCCAGCATCCTGCCCTCGATCACCGCGACACGCTGGAGCATGTCCCGGTAGGTCAGCACTTCGGGGCCGCCGATGTCGAACGTCCGGCCCTCGGTCTCGGGATGCTCCAGCACGCCGGCCAGGTAGCGGACGACGTCGGCGAGCGCGATCGGCTGCGTGCGCGTGCTGACCCAGCGCGGGGTGATCATCGCGGGCAGGCGTTCGACGAGCTGGCGGGTCAGCTCCCACGACGTCCCGCCGTGCCCGATGACGATCCCCGCGCGCAGCACGGTCACCGGCACCCCGGTCTCCGCGAGCAGCCGTTCGACCTCGCGCCGGCTGGCCAGATGCGCGGACAGCGAGTCGGCGTCGTCGCCCAGACCGCCGAGGTAGACGATCCGGCGCACTCCCGCTTCCGCCGCGGCGCGGGCGAACGCGCGGGCCGCGTTGGCGTCGCGCTTCTGGAAATCGGTGCTGTCCAGGGAATGCACCAGGTAGTAGGCGGCTTCGACGTTCTTGAGCGCGTCCCGCAAGGAACCGATGTCGGCGACATCGCCGTAGACCGGCTCCCCGGCGCCGCGGTACTGCTCGGGACGGCGGGTCATGGCGAGCACGTCGTGCCCGGCGTCTTTCAGCGCCGGGCACAACCGTTTGCCGACGAACCCCGAGGCCCCGGCGACCAGTACGCGCATGCTTGCGACGGTAGCCGGGAGAGCGGAATTCCGCTGATCACCGCGGCCCGGGGCGCTGCCGGTCCGTCATGAGCCCTTCCATCAGCCGCGCGAGCGCCTCGTCCAGCTGGCCGCCGAGCCGAGCGCCGAGCCGAGCGGCCAGTTCGGCGTCGACGGCCGCCGCGCGCGAACCCGTCTCGGCCAGCAGGGATTTCCCCGCCTCGGTGACGGTGAGGATGTGCTTGCGCCGGTTGGCCGGGTCCCGCTGCCGCTCGATGAGGTCGCGCTGCTCCAGCTGGTCGGCCAGCCGGACGACCAGGCTGGGGCTCACCCGCATGAGCCGGGCGATGTCGTCCTGGGTCCGGGCGAAGCCCTGGTCGACCATGGCGAGCGTCCCGAGATGCTTGGGCGTCAGCCCGCTTTCGCGCAGGTGCTCGGCGAAGTCGTTGGCCAGGTCGGTGCCGAGCACCATGAGCCGGAAGGCCGAGGTCTCGGGCAAAGAGCTGTCGGTCGCCACGCCGGTACTCTATCATCCGTGAACAGTTCAAACTGTAAATAGTTTATGAGTGAGGTAATGATGATCGTCTTGGCGGTGGCCAATGCCGTGCTCGCGGCGGTCAGCGTTGTTTTCGCGGTGGTGGCGGCAGTGCGACCGGCGGCGTTGAGCCACAGCGAGGTGCCGACGGACGGCGAGAAGTTCTACGGATGGATGTACGCGGTCAGAGCCGTGCCGCTGGGCTGTGCGGCCGCGGTCGTGCCGCTGATCTGGTCTGGACCAGTCTGCGCGGTGGTCCTGATCGCGGCCGCGGTCGCGCAGGCAGGCGACGTCGCAATCGGGGTGACCCGGCGGGAACGGGGCATGATCGCGGGAAGTTCCGTGGTGGGCGCAGTGCATGTGCTCACCGCTGTCGTGCTGTGCTGAGCGAAGCGGGCTGAAAGCCGCGCGTCAGCGTCACGTCAGTGCCGGTTGGGACGCTGTCGGGGTGACGTGCCTGATGTCTGTGTCCAGTTACCTGCCCGCCGCGGTGCCGATCGCGACGCTGCAGGACGCGCTCGGCCTCACCGACGCCCAGTTGCGCAGGCTGCATCGCATCTACGGGTTGTCCGAGGTTTGCCGGTCGCCCGAGTCCGAGGCCGAGATGCTGCTCGGCGCGGTCGCGAAGCTCGACGGGTTCGCCGGAGTCGAGGAACGCGTCCGCTATGTGCTGCGGCCGAAAACGGTGCCCGCGGCCTCGCCGTTTCCGTTCGATCCGCTGGCCGAGGTGCAGCAGCGGCTGGGACTCCGGAACGCACTGGCTTTCACGGTTGCTGATCACGCGTGCGCGTCCGGGCTGCTGGCCCTCGACCTCGCCGGCGCGCTGCTCGAACAGGACGGCGACCCGGACGCGCTGGCGTTGATTCTCGCAGGGGAGAAGGCGTTCACCCCGGCCGCGCAGATCATCCCGGACGTCGCGGTGATGGGCGAGGGGACCGCTGCGGTGCTGGTCGCCCCTGGCGGGCAACGGGATCGGCTGCTCGGCTACGCGACGACGACGCTCGGCGGCCCGGGCGGCGAGGTCATCACGAACGAAGAGCAGAACAAGGTCTTCCGGCAGATTTATCCGGACGCGCTGGGCGACGTCACCCGCGCCGCGCTCGAAGCCGCCGGGTGCGCGGCGAGCGATCTCGCGCTCGTCCTTCCGCACAACGTCAACAAGGTTTCGTGGATCCGCGCGGCGGAGGCGATGGACGTGCCGCGGAAACGGATCTTCCTCGGCAACGTCCCGCGCACCGGCCATTGCTTCTGCGCGGACCCGTTTCTCAACTACCACACCGCGTCCCGGCTCGGCCTGCTGAACCCGGGCGAGCGCTACCTGATGGTTTCGGTCGGCCTCGGCTCGACGTTTTCCGCGATGGTCTTCGAACACTAGGAGCAGAACCTGATGAGTACGGAACTCGAGATCGAGGGCGTCGGGATCACCGAGCTGGCGGACCGTTACGGCACCCCGCTGTTCGTGTACGACGGCGGCGAGCTGGCCGGCCGGATGTCCCGGCTGCGCCGCGAACTGCACGACAGCATGGAAGTCTTCTTCTCGCTGAAGTCGAACCCGAACGTGTCGATTCTGGCTGTGCTGCACGACAATGGGGCCCGCGCAGAAGTGTCGAGCCTCGCCGAACTGCGCACCGCGCGCCGTGCCGGAGTCGAGCCGCGCGACATCATCTTCCTGGGCCCGGGCAAGAGCAAGGCGGAACTCGAAGCCTGCCTGGACGAGGACATCGCGGCGATCGTCTGCGAATCCTTCGGGGAACTGGCGTTGATCGACCAGCTCGCTGCGGCGCGCGGAGTGCGGGCGCGGGTGGCGTTGCGGGTCAATCCGAGCTTCGCGGTCAAGGGCTCCGGGCTGACGATGGGCGGGAAGCCGCGCCAGTTCGGCATTGACGAGGAACAGCTGTTCGCCGCCGAGGACCTGGTTTCCCGGCACGCGAACGTGAAGATCATGGGCGTCCAGGTCTACATGGGCACGCGCATCCTCAGCGAGGAATCGGTGGTGGAGAACACCACGCGCATCTTCGCACTGGCCGAGCAGCTGTCCGCACGGCTGGGCTTCGGGCTCGACCTCGTCGACGTCGGCGGCGGGCTGGGCGTGGCGTACTTCGACGGGGAACGCGACCTCGACCTCGATCTGCTGACCTCGCGGCTGAACCCGGTGATCGACGAGTTCGCCACGCGGCATCCGGACACGCGGCTCGTGATGGAGCTGGGCCGCTACCTCACCGCGATGAGCGGCACTTACGTCGTGCGCGTCCGCTACGTCAAAACCTCGCTGGGACAGAATTTCGCGGTCGCCGACGGCGGCACCAACCACCACATGGCCGCGGTCGGCATCGGCTCCTACGTCAAGCGTGATTTCCCGATGCGGCTGCTCAACCGGATCGACGAACCGGCCACCGAAACCTGGCAGATCACCGGCCCGCTGTGCACCCCGAACGACGTGCTGGGCAAGAAAGTCCCGCTGCCGCCCGTCCGGCCGGGCGACCTGATCGGCGTGGAACGCTCCGGCGCCTACGGTCCGAGCGCGTCGCCGGTGCTGTTCCTCAGCCACGGCTATCCCGCCGAAGTGTTGATCCACGATGGACAGTCCTATGTGATCAGTGAACGGGACCAGCCGGAGGACCTGTTGCGCCGCCAGCACCTGCACCGGCTTCCGGTTCCCGCGGTGGAGGGCTGATGTTCAGTGCCGGCGCTCCTGTGGCGGCCACGCGCACCTCGCCGTTCGCCGTGTTGCCGATGGGGCTGAAAACCGTGCTGCACCGGCGATTCGAGTCCGGCGCCGACCGGCTCGACGGCCCGATCATGACGCGGTACTTCACCGATCTGGCCGCCGGACACGACGTCGGCTACTCGCCGGACCTGGTCGCTCAGGCGCAGGGCAACACGTTCATTTCCCTGGCCCGGGAATTGCTGCACGGCCAGGTGCGCGAGCCGATCGACCTGGTCGTCGTCGCCCACGACGGCCCCGATTTCGACCCGCGGCTGTCCGCTCCGGTCAATCTGACCGCGGTGCTGCCGGGCGGCCCGATGACGTACTCGGTTTCCGGACAAGGGCCGCTCGCCGGATTCCTCGCCCTGCGGGTGGCCGCCGGCTACGTGCGCCGGAAGCCGATGCACCGCGTGCTGATCCTCGTCATGGAGCAGCGAGGAATGCCGTACGCCGGAGTACGCCCGCCAGCGGACGCGGCGACCGCGCTGCTGTTCGAGTCCGGGACCGGTTCCACTCGCGTCGCGGTGCTGCCCGGAATCGACCCGGCCGCCGCCCGGGCCGAGGCCGATCGGCTCGCGCCAGCCGACCGTTACGGACCAGGTTTGACCGGCGGACCGGTCACCGAAGGACGCTCCGCCACCGCCCTGTGGGCCGGACCGCCCGCGGTGCTCGCCGATTACGACCCGATTCGCGGAACTCTGGGAATTTGCGCCTTCGCCCGGGAAAGCGAGCCGTCCGCGCCCCTATAATCAGGAGCGGAACTGCCGCGGCGAAGAAAAGGTGAAGCTCTGTGCGCGTGGTCATCGGCGAAGACCAGTTCCTGCTCCGCGACGGGCTGGTCCGGCTGCTCGAAGCGCACGGGATGACGATCGTCGCGGCGCTCGACAACGGGCCGGATCTGCTGAACGCGCTGGTCACGGAGAAGCCGGACGTCGGTGTGGTCGACATCCGGCTTCCGCCGTCGTTCACCGACGAGGGCCTGCGCGCGGCGATCGAGGCGCGCCGCCAGGTGCCCGGGCTGCCGGTGCTGGTGCTGTCGCAGTACGTCGAACGCTTGTACGTCAACGAATTGCTGGCCGACGGCGCGGGCGCGGTCGGCTACCAGCTCAAGGACCGGGTGCTCGACGGCGACCATTTCGTCGATGTGCTGCGCGGGGTCGCGGCGGGCAACACCATGATGGATCCCGAGGTGGTGTCGCGGCTGTTCACGCACAACACGCGCGACCGTGCGCTGGAAAGCCTCACCCCGCGGGAAAACGACGTGCTCCGGCTGATCGCCGAGGGACGGTCCAACAGCAACATCGCCGCCGAGCTGTTCGTCACCGAGAAGGCGGTGTCCAAGCACATCAACAACATCCTGGCCAAACTGCAGCTGCCGGTGTCGGAGGACAGCAACCGCCGGGTGCAGGCGGTGCTCGCCTACCTGCGCCACTGAGCACTCAGCCTGCCGGCCGCAGGGGTGCTTTCACGCACCGGCAAGCCCGGGGAATCCGGGCGGACGCGTTCAGCCGACCGGGCGGCAGGGGATTTCGATGACCACCGAGGTCGGCCCGCCGAGGGGGCTGAGCACGGTGAGGAATCCGTCCAGCGGCGCGAGCCTGCGTTCGAGTTCCCGCAGGCCGGTGCCCTTGGCCGGGTCCGCGCCGCCCTTGCCGTAGTCGGTGACCGTGATGGACAGCCGTCCGCCGGAATGGTGCACGTCGATTTTCCCGGAATCCGCGCCGGAATGCTTCATCGCGTTGTTGAGCACCTCGGAAACGGTGAAATACGCGGCCGTCTCGACGGCGGGCGCGAATCGGCCGGGAAGGTCGACGGTGGTCTCCATCTCGAGCGCCGACTCCATCCCGAGTTCGCGGACCGCGTCGGCGAGACCGCGGTCGACCAGTACCGGCGGCTGGATCCCGCGCACCAGATCACGCAGTTCCTGCAGTGCTTTCACCGAACTCGCCTTGGCCTCTTCCAGCAGGCTCTTCGCGGCTTCCGGCTGCCGTTCGGCGAGTTTGGCCGCCGCGTCGAGCGTCATCCCCATCGCGACGAGGCGGGCTTGCGCGCCGTCGTGCAGATTGCGTTCGATCCGGCGCAGTTCGAGCGCCTGGTGGCCGACCGCGTCGTCGCGCGTGGTGGTGAGGTGCTGGACGCGCTGGGCGAGGACCGTGCTTTCGGACGGGGAAAGGAATTTGGCCGCCAGCGCCGCGTGCAGTTTCAGCAGGTGCGGGGCGGCCCACAGGACGAGCGGGAAATGCAGCAGGCCCAGCACGACCGCGATCCAGGCGACGGCCGGGTTGTCCACCGGCAGCGCCACATACCAATCGCCGAGCCACAAATCGTCCAGAACCGGGTAGAGCAACGGCATCAGCAGGCCGCGCACGCCGTCGGCCACGAGGGCGAGCGGGGCCAGCGTGAGCAGGCAGCCGATCGTGCAGTCCACCAGCAGCCAGGCCGTGTCCCGCCAGGTGGCACGGTCGGCGAGCAACCGCGCGAACACCTGAAAGAACCGGGTTCCCTCGGGCAGCGGGAGGTACGGTTCCGGCACCTCCCGTCCGGTCCAGGCGCCGTGCAGTTTCCGCTGCAGATTGGCGACCGCGCGGACGGCGTAGACCACCGGCGGGATCAGGAACACCCCGACGCCGACGCCCAGCAGGGAAGCGGCGCAGGCCAGCAGCGCGAAAAGCACCACCTCGACCGGTGCGAGCAGGCCCAGCGCGGTGCTGTGCAGCACGGCGCGGCCGCCCCGCGCGAACCAGGGCTTCGGCGCCGCCGGCTCGCGGGCATCGGTGGAGGGCATGTCCCGATTATGTGCTGTTCCGGGCTTTCCCGGCAGGGGTGCTAGGACCCGTCCGGATCGAAGAGTTAGCACCATCGGAATCCGGCGCCGGCGCTCGTAGCTTTCTTCCATAGCCCGACGCGCCTGGGAGAGTGACCGATGTACCAGTCCGGACAGTCAAGCACGGATGCGGTGACGCTCCGCTCCGTCACCAAGTTCTACGGAGGGAACCGGGCCCGCGTCGTCGCACTCGACGGGATCTCGGTTTCGTTCGCGCGCGGGAGTTTCACCGCGGTGATGGGACCGTCCGGTTCGGGCAAGAGCACGCTGCTGCACTGCGCGGCGGGGCTCGACCAGCCGGATTCGGGCACGGTCGTGCTGGCCGGCCAGGACCTCGGCCGGCTCGACGAGGCGCAGCTGACCCGGATGCGCCGCGACCACATCGGGTTCATTTTCCAGCAGTTCAACCTGCTGCCGTCGCTCGACGTAGTCGACAACGTCACGCTTCCGCTGCGGCTGGCCGGCAAACGGGCCGATCCGGCGCTGGTGAACCGGATCATCGAGCAGGTCGGGCTCGGCGGACGGCGCGGGCACCGCCCCGGTGAGTTGTCCGGCGGCCAACAGCAGCGCGTGGCGATCGCCCGCGCGCTGGTCAGCCGTCCGCATGTGACCTTCGCCGACGAGCCGACCGGTGCGCTGGACACGACGTCGGCGAGCGAGATCCTGGATCTGCTGCGCACCGCGGTACGGGCCGAGGGGCAGACCATCGTGATGGTGACGCACGATCCGGTCGCCGCGTCCTACGCCGACCGGGTGCTGTTCCTCGCCGACGGGCAGTTCGCCGGCGAGTTGCACGAACCGACCGTGGACGAGGTCGCGCGCGGGCTGACCGCGTTGAGCTCACGCACGACGCGGCTCGGCCGCGACGGCCGGAACACCGTCGGGACGGTGCGCTGATGCTGCGCCTTGCCCTGAGCACGCTCCGGTTCCGCAAGGCCGGATTCACCGCGACGTTCGTCGCGCTGCTCGTCGGCACCGCGATCGTGATGGCGTGCGGCGGGCTCATGCAGACCGGGATCTCGCCGCGGGTGCCGCCGCAGCGGCTGGCCGAGGCCCCGGTGGTGGTCGCGGGCGACCAGCACTACAACCTGCCGCCGACGAACCCGGGCACCGAGGACGAGGACCACGAGTCCGCGACCTTGCCCGAACGGGTGCGTCTTGACGCGTCGCTCGGGGCCAAGATCGCGGCCGTTCCCGGCGTCGCGAAGGTCATTCCCGACGTGTCGATCCCGGCGACGCTGCCCGCGGATCCCGACGTGAAGCTGGTGCGCGGCACCGCGTTGGGTCACGACTGGGCGACCGCCGAGCTGGCCCCGTATTCGCTCACCGACGGGCGGGCTCCGCAGCACAGCGGCGAAGTCGTGCTCGACCAGTCGACGGCCTCCGCCACCGGAGTCGCCTCGGGTGGTTCGGTGCAGATTGCCGTGCGCGGCGGCGTTCGGTCCTTCCACGTGGTCGGAATCGCGGTCGCGAGCGGGAAAATGGCGTCTGACGCGGTGTTCTTCTCCCACGAAGACGCTCTCGCGCTGACGCCCGCGAACGGGCAGGTCGACACGTTCGGCGTGCTTCCCGCCGCGGGCACGGACCCGGCCGCGTTGAGCACTCAGATCGGGAACGCGGTGCGGGACCAGCACGCGGTCGCGCTGACCGGCGTGGCACGCGGGACGGCCGAGTTCGCGCAGGCGAGCGACGGCGGCGAAATCCTGGTGATCCTGGCCGCGGTGTTCGGCGGGCTGGCCGTGCAGGTCGCGTTGTTCGTGGTGGCCAGCACGCTGGGCCTGTCGGTGCAGCAACGCCGGCGCGAGGTCGCACTGCTGCGTGCGGTGGGTGCCACGCCGAAGCAGGTCAGCCGCATGATCACCGCGGAATCGATGGTGATCGGCGTGCTTGCGACGGTTTTGGCGGCCTTCCCGGGTGAATTGCTGGGGAATTGGCTGTTCGACCGGCTGTCCGGATTCGGCGTCTTCGAACCGGTGCTGGCGTATCACCAGGACTGGATTCCGACCGCGGCGGGCGTTCTCGTCGGCCTGCTGTCCGCGTGGGGCGCGGGTTTCGTCGCGGCGCGGTACGCCGGGCGGACGCGTCCGGTGGAGGCGATGCAGGAACTGGTCTCGCCGAAGCGCTGGCTGACGTCGTTCCGGCTCTGGTGGGGCATCGGCAGCCTGGTCGGCGGCGTGGCGCTGGCGTACCTGACGATCACCGTGATGGACGGGCCGCTCGCGGCCAGCACGGCCGGACCGGCGGTCACGCTCGTCGCGGCGGCGGTCGCGCTCTTCGCGCCGGGGATCACCCGGGCGATGGTCGCGGTGCTGCGGATTCCGGTACGGGCGGTGAGCGGGCTGTCCGGCTATCTCGCGATGGCCAACGCCCGGGTGCGCTGGCTGCCGATGTCCGGTGCGGTCGTGCCGGTCATGCTCGCCACGACGCTGGCCGTGTTCATGCTCTATTTCCAGACCACGCAGGTGGAATCGGCGAAGCAGAAGTACGCGTCGAACCTCTCGGCGGACGCGGTGGTCACGTCGTCGACCGGCGACGTCAGCACCGGGTTGCTCGGCAAGGTCCGGTCGCTGCCCGGGGTCGGGACCGCGTCGGCGTACGTGACCAGCAAGGGCTACAACGAGAAGCCGTCGGACTCGAGCCAGGACGAGGACGGGCTCGCGCTGACCGGGGTCACCGGTGACGCGGTCGCGAAGACCAGGGCGTCCGAGGTCGCGACCGGCTCGCTGGACGCTTTGCAGGGCAACACCATCGCGCTTCCGGTCGACAACGCGACTCGGCTGCACGCGAAGGTCGGCGACGAGATCGGACTGCGGCTCGGCGACGGTGCGCAGGTGCGGTTGCGGGTAGTGGCGACCCTGCGGTCCGCTCCGTCCTTCGCGACGGCGTTGATGCCTGCGGGCACGCTTGCTCCGCACACAACCGACGGGATCGCTTCGCAGGTGCTCGTCACCGCGGCGGCGGGCACGAGCGTCTCGGAGCTGATGAGCACGCTCGACGGGATGGCGCAGGCTTCGCCAGGGGTGCAGGTCGCGAACCGGGACACGCTCACCGCCAAGTTCGTGCAGGAACAGGAAGCGAACGCCTGGGTCAATTACCTCGTGGTCGGCATGATCCTGCTCTACGCGGCGATCTCGGTGGTGAACACGCTCGTGCTCTCGACCGCGCACCGGCGGCGCGAGTTCGGCCTGCAACGGCTGGCCGGGTCGAGCCGGAGCCAGGTGCTCGGCGTGATGGCCGTGGAGGGGATGGTCGTCGCGATCATCGGCGTCGTGCTGGGCACCGCCGTGTCGCTCGCGATGCTGGTCCCGTTCAGCCAGGCCGTGTCCGACAGCTGGCTGCCGTATGGTCCATTGTGGATTTATGCGGTGGTGGTCTTGCTCGCGGTCGTGGTAAGCATGGTCGCCACGCTCTTCCCGACGTGGCTCGCGGTCCGGGGGAAGACCTCGATCGCCATGCTCTCTCCTGAATAGGTGACCCCTGGGCGGCCGCCCGCCGCTGACTGCCCCCAGCTGTCAGCGCGCGGTCAGCCCGGGGTCACCGCCCCGCCGTAGCGTCACCGGCATGAGTCCGAACGAGGCGGGAAGCTCCTCCTGGGACGCGATCGTGATCGGGTCCGGGATCGGCGGCCTCGTCTGCGCCGGCTACCTCGCCGCCTTCGGCCGCCGGGTCCTGGTGCTCGAACAGCACGACGTGGCGGGCGGCAACTGCCACATGTTCCGGCGGCGGCGCGCGTACGAGTTCGACATCGGCGTGCACTACCTCGGCGACTGCGGGCCCGGCGGGCTGCTTCCGTCGCTGCTGGCCGGGCTGGGCGTCGGCGACCGGGTGCGGTTCCGCCGCCTCGACCCGGACGGTTTCGACCGGATCGTGCTGCCGGGCGTGCGCTTCGACGTGCCCGAAGGCTGGTCCCGATACGGGGATCGGCTGCTCGAAACCTTTCCGGCCGAAGCCGCGGGACTTCAGGAGTACCTGTCGATCTGCGGCGAGATCGCCGCGTCGGCCCGGTATTCGGCGAGCGCCCGGCCGGTCTTGGGCGGTTCGCCCGCGGTGGTGCGCTGGAGCCGCCGCGGCCTGAGCCGTCTTTTTGACCATTGTGGACTGTCCGCGGCCGCTCGCACGGTGTTGGCCGCGCAGTCGGGCAACTATGCTTCGTCGCCCGCGAACACCGTTGTCGCGGCGCACATTCGCATGCTCGACGACTACCTGACCGGCGGCGCGTACTACCCCGAGGGCGGCGGTCAGATGCTGGCCGCCGCGCTGGTTGAACAGCTCGAAACGCACGGCGGCCAGCTGCGCACCAAATCGCGCGCCGCACGGATCCTGATCGAGCACGGTCGCGCGGCCGGTGTCGAGCTGACCGACGGCGAGGTGCTGCGCGCGCCGCTCGTGGTGTCCAATGCGGACTACCGACGCACCGTGCTGGAGCTGTGTGGCGGCCGGGAAAACTTCCCCGAAGGCGTTGTCCGGCGCACCGAAGACGCGGTCATGCGGCTGCCGCTGGTCACCAGTTATGCGGTCGTGGCAGCGGAACTGCCCGAAGCGTCCGAGGCCAACATCTGGTACTGGCCGAGCGGCGACGTCGAAAGTGCTTACGCCCGAACGGAAGCGGGTCAGTTCGACGAGCTGCCATTCGTGTTCATCTCGTCCGCGTCGCACAAAGACCCCGGCAACACGGCGGTCTGTCCGCCCGGACACACGAACCTCCAGATCATGACCGCATGCCCGCCCGGCTACGCACCGTGGGGCGTGCCCGACGGACCTGCATCCGGGCTCCGCTACCGGCGCGTGGCCGAATACCGTGCGGCCAAAGAGAAACTCGCCGCCTGCTTGCTCGACCGCGCCGAAGAGGTGCTCGGCCCGTTCCGGGACCGCATCGTCTACCTCGAATCGGCCACCCCGCTCACGCAGGAGCGCTACACGCTGGCCACCGGCGGCGCCGCGTACGGACTCCAGTCCTGGGGCCCGCACGGCCGGCGACCGGACGTGCGGACCGCGGTCGAAGGACTGTTCGTCGCCGGACAGGACGTCCACGGCGGGGGAGTCGTCGGCGCCGCGGTCGGCGGTGCGCAGTGCGCCGAAGCGATTCTCGACCGGCCGGTCCTGGCCGAAGCGTACGACGGCGCGGTCTTCGCCGACCGCGCCCTGCTGCCCGAACGCGGCCACGACTGGGATCCGCTGCGGATTTCCCGCGGCCAGGCCCGCCGCGACGCCCGCGGATTCGCTCCGACGGCGCGCTGAACCCCGTGTAAGGAGAAGGAGAGCCATGACTGAGACAGTCCAGACCACCGAGACCGCGCAGACCCTGACCGAGGACCGCGTCGTCGAAGGCATCACCGGCGCACTGGGCGCGGTGCTCGAACGGGACGTCGCCGACCTGTCCGAGGACACCCGGCTGTCCGACGCCGGCCTCGATTCGACCGGTGTGCTGGAGCTGCTGATGCAGCTCGAGGACACGTTCGGCATCGAGTTCGACACCGAGAACCTGGAGATGCAGCACTTCGAATCGGTGCGTTCGCTCGCCGCGTTCGTCATCGCGGAAATCCGTGCCTGACCCGGTGCCGGGGCAGCAGTGCCGGCGCGTCGCCCGCGAGCAGGGCGTCGCGCCCGCGCTCAAGCTGCTGCGGACGACGCGCCGGAACAACGCGATCGGGGCGGTGCCGGCGGGAGACCTGCCCGCCGGGACGGAGCTCCTGCGGGAAGCGGATCTTCCCGGCGGCGCGGTCGCGTTCGCCCGGGGCCTGCCGGGCGCGCCCGCGGGTCTGGACCTGGTGTGGATGCGGCTGGGGCTTTCCCAAGGGCTGCTCGACGAGTGCCTCCGGTACTTGGGCGAGCGGCGTTCGGGGGAGGAGTCGTTGCTGCGCAAGCAGATGATCCAAGACTGCCTCGCGACTGCGTTGAACGGGCAACTGGCGGTGGAAGCGGATCTGCTGGCGGACGGGAGCATGGCTGCGGCGCGGGTGCGGTATCTGCATCAGCTGCTGTCCGATGTGGACCGGAAGCTGCTCGGGTTGCTGGGGGCGAAGGGTTTCCTCGCCGGCGGGCCGGGTGAGGTCGCCGACGTCTCTGAACTGCTTGCGAGCGTGCACGAAATGGGGACGACGTGACGGGCACGGTGCTGACCGAACCCTTGCTGGCGCTGCGGGATCTCGCCGCCGAGTGGGCGACCGGCCTCCGTGTCGCCGGTGCGGTGCTCGACCGCGATCCCGAGGCCGTCGCCCAGTTCGCCGACCTGCCCGCGGTGCGCTGCATGGCGCAGCTGCTGGTCCCGGGGGAGTACGGCTCGGAGGGCATCAACGTCGCCGGGCGCCGGTTCCACGGGATGACCGCGCTCGAACGGACAGTGCTGCTGGAGGAGTTCGCCCGGGGCGACGCGGGCGCGACGCTCGCCGCACCGGGCGCGTCCATGTCCGGCGTCCTGCTCGACGTGCTCGGCGACGACGAGCAGAAAGCCTGGTTCTACGGCAGGCTCGTTGACCGTCCAACGTGGACATTCTTCGCCCTCACCGAACCCGACGCCGGTTCCGACGCGAACGCGCTCACCACGAGCCTGACTCCGGGTCCAGACGGCGATTTCGTGCTGAACGGCCGGAAACGGTATGTCGGCAACGCTTCCCGCGCAGGCATGGGCGTCGTCTTCGCCCGCACCGCACCCGGCCCGCTCGGCGTACGCGCGGTCCTCGTAGACACCGCTTCCCCCGGCTTCCACGCCGAACCGCTCGGCATGCTCGGACTGCGCGGCGCACGGTTCTGCGCCCTCGAGTTCGACAACCTGCGCATCCCCGCGAACCGGGTGCTGGGCCGCCATCTTTCCCCGGCCCGGCGCGGAATGTGGGCCGCCACCTTGACGTTCAACCGGCTTCGTCCCGGCGTCGCGGCGATCGCGATCGGCATCGCGCGAGCGGCGCACGAGTACGTCCGGGCGGAAGGCGGCCTGCTCACCGGCGGCGCGGCGGCCGAATGGGATCAGCTGGGCTACCGGATCGAGAGTGTCCGGAACCTGGTGCACCTCGCGGCGATGGAGGTGGACGCGGACGGCAGCCGCGGCGGGCACCTCGCCTCGTCCGCCAAAGCCGAGGCGAGCAGGCTCGCCGAGGACGCGACCAGGGCGGCCTGCCGGTTCTTCGGGCCGAGCGCGCGCTGGACGCATCCCTTGCTGGACAAGCTGGTTCGCGACGCCCGCGGCGTCGAGTTCATGGAAGGCGCCGCGAACATCCAGAAACTCATCGTCTTCACCGGGCTGCTCGCCGGCAAAGTCGGCCAGGGCGAGTCGTTCCCGGCGCTGAACGCCCTCTCGGGCACCGGAGGTTTGCCGTGCGGGTGATATCCGCCCCTCAGGAGTTCACCGTCCCGGATCTCTATGTCGACCTGCGCCGGTTCGTCGGCCGCGACCTGTTCGTCAAGTGCGAGGGGTTCAACTTCGCCGGGTCGATCAAGCTCAAGGCCGCGCTGGAGATCGTCGAGCGCGCCGAACGCGACGGCACGCTGCGTCCCGGGCAGACGATCGTCGAGAGTTCGTCCGGCAACATCGGCGTCGCGCTCGCGATGGTCGCGGCCAGCCGGGGATACCGGTTCATCTGCGTCACCGACGACCACTGCACGCTGTCCGCCCGGCAGTTAATGCAGAACTACGGCGCCGAGGTCCGCGTGCTGACCGAACCGCATCCGGTCGACGGGCTGGTCGGCGCGCGGCAGCGGCTGGTGGAGAGCCTCTGCGCGGAGCACGAGGACTACGTCTGGCTCGACCAGCACACCAACCCGGGCAACTGGACCGCGCACTACCGGACCACCGGCCCGGAGATCCTGCGCATGTTCCCCGGCCTCGACGTGCTCTTCGTCGGCACCGGCACGGCCGGGACGCTGATGGGCTGCGCCCGGTACCTGCGCGAGGCGCGCCGGTCGATCCGCGTGGTCGCGGTGGACAGCGTCGGCTCGGTGAGCTTCGGCGGACCGCCCGGGCCGCGGCAGATTCCCGGGCTCGGCTCCGCGATCCGCCCGGCGCTGCTCGACGAGTCCTTGGTGGACGACGTGGTGCACGTCGAGGAAACCGAAACCGTGGAGATGTGCCGGACGCTGGTGCGGCACGGGTTCCTGTTCGGCGGCTCGACCGGCACCGTCGTCGCCGGAGCGCTCTCCTGGCTCGCCCGCGAGGACCGCGACCTGACCGCCGTGGCCATCTCGCCGGACCTGGGCGACCACTACCTGGACACGGTCTACCGGGACCACTGGGCCGCCGACGCGCTCGGCCGCGTGCCCGGGCAGACCACCGACCGACTTTCCGAGGTGCCGCGATGACCGCTGTCGAGACCAGCCTGCCCCTGTCCACGGCCCAGACCGACGTCTGGTTCGACGAGCAGCTGTCCGGAGGCGGCCTCGCCTACGCGATGGCCGACTACCTGGACATCTCCGGCGACCTGGACGTGACCGTGTTCGTCGAGGCGTTCCGCCTGCTCACCGACGAGGCCGAATGCTTCCGCGCGCGGTTCTTCGAGGTCGACGGCGAACCGCGGCAGGTAGTCGAACCGCTCACCGAGCTGCCGGTCAGCTTCCTCGACCTCTCCGGCGAACCGGACCCCGAGGCGGCCGCGCTCGCGTGGATGCACGAGGACCTGGCCCGGCCGTTCTCTGTCACCGATTTCCCGCTGTTCCGCGCCGCGCTGCTCACGCTCGGCCCGCGCCGGCGGTTCTGGTATCTCACCACCCACCACCTGGTGGGCGACGGGTTCAGCGCCGCGATCTGCCACCGCCGGATGGGCGAGCTGTACACCGCCGTGCTGACCGGCAACGAGCCCGAGGGCCGTCCGCTTCCGCCGTTCCGGGACCTGCTGGAATCCGAACTCGCCTACCAGACCTCGACGCATCTGGGCCGCGACCGCGAGTTCTGGAGCAGCCACTTCAGCACGGTTCCGGACCTGATCAGCCTGTCCGGCAAGGAACCCGCACCGGCGCGCGGATTCCTTCGCCGCACGCTCGCCCTGCCCGCCGACGCGGCCGCCGCGGCGCGGAAGGCTGTCGCGCAGGCCGGAGTGACTCTGCCGACCTTCCTGCTGGCCGCGATGGCCGCCTACACCGAGCGTCTTTCCGGGATCCAGGACCTGATGCTGACCGTCCCGGTCGCCGCCCGCGCGGGGGTCCGGACGCGGACGATTCCGGGGATGATGGCGAACTACCTGCCGTTGAAAATGCAGGTCACGCCCGCGATGACCCCGGAGGTGCTGCTGAAGCAAGCCTCGCGGGAGCTCGCCCGCACGCTCAAGCACCAGCGGTACCACGTCAACCAGATCCGCCGCGACATCGGCGTGCGCAGCGACGAGCGGCGTCCGTTCGGCGGGCCCTTCGTCAACGTGCTGCCCGCGGACCCCGGGCTGCGGCTGGGCGACTGCGTGACCCGGGTGCGGAACCTGTCCACCGGGATCACCAACGACCTGTCGATCACCGTCCTCGACGAGCCCGGCGGCGGGATCGAACTGCACCTCAACGGCAACCCGGATCTCTACGACGAGTCCGGAGTGGACACTCACCTGCACCGGTTCGCCGGATTCCTGGACCGCTTCGCGCGCGCCGACCCGGAAGCGCCGCTCGCCCGCATCGATGTCGCCGATGCACAGGAGCGCGAGGAACTGCTCACCGCCGGGTCGGGCGCTGCCGGCCCGGTGGGCGCGGGTGTGGTGGAGCGGGTGCGCGCGCAGGCTCCGGACGCGGTGGCGGTGGTCGATGCTGCCGGATCGGTGAGTTACGCGGACCTGGTGGGGATGGCCTCGGCGTTGTCGCGGCGGTTGCCTGCCGGGCGTGTGGTCGGGGTGCTCGCTGGTCCGGGGAGTGGTTTCATCTCGGCGGTCCTCGGCGTGCTCGGTGCCGGTGGTGCGTACGTGCCGTTGGATCCGACGTTGCCGTTGGCGCGGTTGCGCGATCTGGTGGCGGACAGCGGCGCGGCCTGTGTGCTCGCGGCACCGGAGTTCCGGGATGTCGCCGCAGAGCTGCCGGTGGACGTCGTTGAGTTGGACGGTGTCTTAGACACTGAGCTGGCACCGGTGGTCGGCGCGGGCGACGACGTGGCGTACGTGATCTTCACGTCGGGTTCGACCGGTCGGCCGAAGGGCGCGATGGTTTCGCGGCTCGGGATGATGAACCACCTGCTGGCGAAGGTGGAAGACCTCGGGCTCAGTGCGGCCGATGCGGTGGTGCAGAACGCGCCGCTGACGTTCGACGTGTCGGTGTGGCAGATGCTCGCGCCGCTGGTGGTCGGCGGTCAGGTCCGCGTGGTGGACCGACGGGTCGCGGCGGATCCGGAGGCGCTGTTCGGGTTGGGCATGTCCGTGCTGGAAGTCGTGCCGTCGTTGTTGCGGGCGGCGTTGGACTTCTGGGACGCGGGCGGTCCGCCGGAGCTGGCAGGTCTTCGATGGCTGGTGGTGACCGGCGAGGCGTTGCCGCCGGACCTGTGCGTCCGGTGGTTCGGGTACTTCCCCGAGATCCCGCTGGTGAACGCCTACGGCCCAACAGAGTGCTCGGACGACGTGACGCACGCGGTTCTGTCCACTGTGGACGACGTACGCGGGCTGCGGACGCCGATCGGTCTTCCGGTGCGGAACACCCGGCTGTACGTCCTGAGCGACGAGCTGCGACCGGTCCCGGCAGGCGCGGCAGGCGAACTGTATGTCGGCGGTCTGGTGGTCGGCCGCGGTTACGTGGGTGACCCGGGCAAGACGGGTTCAGTGTTCGTCGCGGACCCGTTCGGCGAGCCGGGAACCCGGATGTACCGGACCGGCGACCGCGTGGTGCGCCGCGCCGACGGGGCGTTGGAGTTCATCGAGCGCCGCGACTTCCAGGTCAAGATCCGCGGTCACCGCATCGAACTCGGCGAGATCGAAGCGACCCTGCGCGAGCTGCCGGAGATCGCCGACGCGGTCGTGGTGGTGCGCGATGATTCCGGGACCAAACGGCTCGCCGCGTATCTGGTCGGCACGGAGCCGGTCGACGTCCCGTCCGTGCGCAGCGAACTGCAGCAGCGGCTGCCGGATTACCTGGTGCCGCCCGCGATGGTCGTGCTCGACGCGATGCCGCTGACCGTCCACGGCAAGGTCGACCGGGATGCGCTGCCCGAGCCCGATTTCGCCGCCGAAGCGGTCGGCCGGGCCCCGCGCAACGCCGTCGAGACGATCCTGTGCGACGTGCTGGCCGAGGTGCTGACGGTGCCGAAGGTCTACATCGACGACAACTTCTTCGCGCTCGGCGGCGACAGCGTCAGCTCGATCCAGGTGGTCAGCCGCGCGCGCAAGGCCGGATTGATCATCACCCCGCGCGATCTGCTGGAAGCCCGCACCCCGGCGGCGATCGCGGAAAACGCGGTCCCGATCGGGGACGACGTCGCTCCGGAACCCGGCGCCGCGCTGGTCGAACTCGAACCCGGCGAACTCGGCGAACTGCGGGCCGGGCCGGTCGAGGAAGTGCTTCCGCTCGCGCCGTTGCAGCAGGGCATGCTCTTCCACGCCGAGCTGGATGCCGAGGGCGTCGATTTCTACGCCGTGCAAGCAATCGCGGACCTCGAAGGACCGCTGGACACCGCTGCCGTCCGAGACGCCTGCGCCACGCTGCTCACCCGGCACACCGCCCTGCGCGGCTACTTCCGGCGCCGGCGCAACGGGGAACCGGTGCAGCTAGTCGCCGAATCGGTCGAGCTGCCGTGGACCGAAATCGACCTGACCGTGTTGCCAGAAGAGGACCGCGAGGCGGAACTGCGGCGACTGGTCGAACAGGACCGGTTGCGCCGCTTCGACTTGGCCCACCCGCCGTTGGTCCGCTTCACGCTGATCCGCGTCGCCGCCGAGCGCTATCGGTTCCTGTGGAGCGCACACCACATCGCCACCGACGGCTGGTCGGTCCCCATCCTCATCGACGAACTGGCACAGCTCTACGCAGGCGGCGCGACAACGTCGTTGCCCGAGGTGCCGCAGATGCGCGACTACCTCGCCTGGCTGTCCCGCCAAGACGAGGAAGCCGGACGAAAAGCCTGGCAGGACCTGCTCGACGGCCTGCCCGGCCCGACCCGCGTCGCACCCGGCCTGCCCGCCGCCGCGAGCCTGCCCGCGACTGTCGAGTCAGCGCTGTCCGAAAGCGACACTGCGCACCTTTACGCCTGGGCACGGGAACACGAGGTGACCGTCAGCACGATCGTGCAAGCCTGCTGGGCGATCCTGGTCGGCCGCTTGGCCGGGCAGCAGGACGTGGTCTTCGGCGCCGTGGCCTCCGGACGTCCCGCGGAACTGCCGGGTGTCGAAACGATGGTCGGCATGTTCGTGAACACCGTGCCGGTCCGGGCCCGCCTCGACCCGGCCCGTCCGGTCCGCGAACTGCTCGCCGAACTGGGCCGTCAGCAAGCATCGATGGTGTCCTACCAGCACATCGGCCAAGCGCAATTGAGCGGAGCCATCCCCGACAGCGGCGAACTCTTCGACACCGCAGTGGTGTTCGAGAACGTCCCCGCCGGCGACGGCGGCCCAGTGGTGAAACTCGGCGAGGACGTCCGCGTAGTCGATGCGGTCACGCTCGACTCACGGCACTACCCGCTCAGCCTCGTGGTGGAACCGCATGCCGCCCTCGTCTTCCGCTTCGACTACCTCCGCGAAGCATTCGGAGACGACCGCGTCCGCGAACTGGCGCAGCAATTCCGGTCGCTGCTCGACACGGTGCTCGGCGACCCGGACCGTCTGCTGGGCCGGATCGACGTGGTGGCCGAACCGGCGCAGACCTTCCTGCTCGGCGCGACCGGCCCGGTCGGTGCGGGCGTGGTCGAGCGAGTGCGCGCGCAGGCCCCGGACGCGGTCGCCGTGGTCGACGACTCCGGTTCGGTGACCTACGCGGAACTGGTCGGTTTGGCTTCGGCTCTCTCTCGGCGGTTGCCTCGGGGACGGGTAGCGGGCGTGCTCGCCGGTCCCGGGATCGGCTTCGTCTCCGCGGTTCTCGGCGTCCTGGGCGCAGGCGGTGCTTATGTGCCGCTGGACCCGACGGCGCCGCTCGCCCGCCTGAAAGGCTTGGTGGAGGACAGCGGCGCGGCGTGCGTGATCGCGGCCCCGGAGTTCCGGGAGATCGCGGCGAGCCTGCCGGCGGACATCGTCGAGTTGGACAGCGTCTCAGACGTTGATCTAGCGCCGGTGGTCGGTGCTGACGACGACGTCGCGTACCTGATCTTCACCTCCGGCTCCACCGGCCGTCCCAAGGGCGCGATGGTGTCTCGCCGCGGGATGGTCAACCACTTGCTGGCCAAAGTGGAAGACCTGGCGTTGAAGCCGTCGGATGTGCTGGTGCAGAACGCGCCGCTGACGTTCGACGTGTCGGTGTGGCAGATGCTCGCCCCGCTGATGGTCGGCGCTCAAGTCCGAGCAGTCAGCCGCGAGACGGCGGCGGATCCGGACGCGTTGTTCGGCTTGGGCATGTCGGTGCTGGAAGTCGTGCCGTCGTTGCTGCGGGCGGCATTGGACTTCTGGGACGCGGGCGGCCCACCGGGCCTGACTGGTTTGCGGTGGCTGGTCGTGACCGGCGAAGCATTGCCGCCGGACCTGTGCGTGCGCTGGTTCGGGTACTTCCCGGACATCCCGATGGTGAACGCCTACGGCCCGACCGAGTGCTCGGACGACGTCACGCACGCCGTCCTGTCCAGTGTGGACGATGCGCAGGGCTTGCGCGTGCCGATCGGTCTCCCGGTGCGGAACACCCGGCTGTACGTGCTGGGCGACGAGCTGCGTCCGGTCCCGCCCGGTGCTGCCGGAGAGCTGTACGTCGGCGGCCTCGTGGTCGGACGCGGTTACGTGGGCGATCCGGCCAAGACGGGCTCCGTGTTCGTCGCGGACCCGTTCGGCGAGCCAGGCACCCGGATGTACCGCACCGGCGACCGCGTGGTCTGCCGGGCCGATGGCGCGCTGGAATTCGTGGAACGCCGCGACTTCCAGGTCAAGATCCGCGGTCACCGCATCGAACTCGGCGAAATCGAGGCGGGTCTGCTGGCGCAGGAATCCGTCACCGACGCGGTAGTCGTCGTGCAGGGCTCCGACGCGGCCAACCGGCACCTGGTCGGCTACGTCGCGGGAACCGCCCGTCCCGAGGACCTGCAAGCCCAGCTGGCCGAACTGCTGCCCGCGTACCTGGTGCCCAGCGCGATCGTCGCACTCGACCGGCTCCCGCTCACCGCGCACGGCAAGGTCGACCGCAAAGCCCTGCCCGCACCGGAGAACCTGACGAGTCAAGAGAAACGGGGCCCACGCACCCCGGTCGAGGAACAGCTGACCCGGCTGTACGCCGAGGTGCTGGGGTTGCCCGAAGCCGGTATCGACGACGACTTCTTCGAACTCGGCGGCCATTCCCTCCTGGCCACCGCGCTGGTCAGCCGGATCCGGTCGGAACTGAACGTCGAACTTCCGCTGCGGGACCTGTTCGAGGCGCGCACCGTCGCCGCGCTGGCCGGACGGCTCGCGTCGGCAGGCCAGGCCCGCGCGGCGTTCCGCAAACTGGACCGTCCCGATCCGTTGCCGTTGTCTTACGCGCAACAACGCATGTGGTTCCTGAACCGGCTCGAAGGCGAACACGGCGGATACACCATCCCCCTCGCCGTGCGGCTTTCCGGAGAGCTGGACCGCTCGGCGCTCGCCGCCGCCGTCGACGATCTGACCGCCCGCCACGAAATCCTGCGCACGGTCTTCCCCGACACCGACGGCGTCCCGTTCCAGCGGGTCCTCGACGCGGGGGAGTCGCTGCGCGCCGCTCCGATGCCCAAGGACCTCGCCGCCGCGCTGGCCGAGGAAGTCGCCCGCGGCTTCGACCTGGCCGTCGACCTCCCGTTGCGCAGCAAACTGTTCGGTCCCGATCGGAACGGCGATCACGTCCTCTTGCTGGTCCTGCACCACATCGCCGGAGACGCCTGGTCCGTCGACGTGCTCGCCCGCGACCTCGCCACCGCCTACGAAGCGCGGCTGTCCGGAAATAGTCCACAGTGGACCGAGCTGCCCGCCCAGTACGCGGACTACTCGGTCTGGCAGCACTCCCTGCTGGACGACCCCAAGGACGGCGAATCCGCTCGCCTGCTGAAGCACTGGCGGGAAGCGCTCGACGGAATCCCCGGCGAACTGGCGTTGCCGGTCGACCTGCCGCGCCGCGCCTCCGCCGGCTACCACGGCGGAACCATCGAGTTCGAGCTGTCCGCCACCGTGCATCGGGCGCTCGCGCGGCTCGCGCACGAACAAGGGGCGAGCCTGTTCATGGTCGTCCAGGCCGCGCTGGCCACGCTGCTCACCCGGCTGGGCGCGGGCACCGACATCCCGCTCGGCAGCCTGGTCGCCGGACGCCCGGACGAAGCGGTGCACGACCTCGTCGGCTTCTTCGTCAACACGCTCGTCCTGCGCACCGACACCAGCGGCGATCCGCGCTTCGCCGAACTGGTCGGGCGAGTCCGCGACGCCGATCTCGCCGCGTACGCCCACCAGGAGCTGCCCTTCGAACGGCTGCTGGAGGCGACACAGCCGGCAAGGTCGATGTCGCGGCAGCCGTTGTTCGGAGTGCTGCTGTCCTTCTACGACGTTCCGCCGTCCGAAGTCAGCCTCGGCAGTCTGACCGCGCGACCCGAAATGCTCGCCCCGACGCACAAGAAGTTCAAGTTCGACCTGACCTTCCAGTTGGGCCAGCACAAGGGCGAGCGCGGTCTGGAAGGCACGCTCGAATACAACGCCGACGCGTTCACCGCGGAAACCGCACAACTGCTCGTCGACCGTTTGACGCTTCTCCTGACGGCCGCCGCGGAAGACCCGGAGCAGCCGCTGAGCCGGATCGACCTGCGCACTTCCGGCGAGCGGGCCACCGCAGCCGGGCCGGCTCCCGAGGTTCCGGACGGCCTGCTGGTGCCGGGCGACATCGGTCTGCGCGAGGAAGCCAACCGGCTGGCCCGGGCCTTGCACGCACAGGGCGCGGGTCCAGGGGAGACGGTGACCGTCGACCTGCCGCCGGGCCGCGACCGTTGGGCAGCGATCTTCGCCGTCCTCGCCATTGGCGCAGCCTGGACGCCGAGCGGACCGTCTCGCTACACAGTCCCCGCGGACGGGTCCGGATTCGCCGACACCGACCTCGAGGTGGCGCTGTCCGGGACGGAGCTGGCCTATCGCGGAGAAGCGGTCTTCAGCCGAGACGCGCTGGCCGCGACGATCGCCGCCCTGCTGGCCGAGTTGCCGCTCACAGCCAGCGACCGCGTCCTGGCACCAGACACCGAGTTCGCGCTGCCGGTCGTGCTGGCCGCGTTGCACGTCGGCGCGGTGGTGACTGTCGCGCCCGCCGCCGAGATCGCGGAACTCGCCTCGTCGGTGGACCCGAGTGTCGTGGTCGTGACCCCGAGCATCGCGAAGATGCTGACGCTGCGTCCGGGCACCCGGGTGCTGAACTTCGGCGAAGAATTCCTCGACGGAGCACTCAACTGCGAGGGCACCGCCGAGTCCGGCTGGCTCTCGCTGGTCAACGGACGCCCGTTCGCGCACAGCCACGCCGACGTCCTCGATCAGAGTCTGCAGCCGGTGCCGCGCGGTGGCCGAGGAGAGCTGTACTTGGCTGGCGCACCCACGGGTCTCCCCGCCCGAATCCGCTTGGACGGAACCGTCGAAGTGCTTCGCGAGGCCCAGGTACGCGGCTTCGCTATTCCGCTCGGGCAGATCGAAGCGGCCCTGCACCGCCAGCCCTCGGTCGCCGCAGCTGCCGTCGTCGCCGAGGACGACTTGGTCGCCTATGTCGTCCCGCAATGGGAACGCGGCGTCGACCCGCTAGCCCTGCGCGAAGCACTGGCCGCCGAACTCCCCGACTACCTGATCCCGACCGCCTTCGCGGAACTGGACACCATCCCCGTCGCCCCGGACGGCACGCTGGACCGTTCTGCGTTGCCCGCTCCGACCGCGCAAACCAGCCAGGACACCAGCGAAACCGTCGAACTGCTGCGCACCGCGTTCGCCGAAACCCTCGGCATCGCTGACCTCGACGTCCAGACCGGCTTCTTCGAACTGGGCGGCAACAGCCTCCAGTCCGTCCGGCTGGTCGCGCTGGCCCGGCGAGCCGGACTCCGGTTGACGGTCGCCGACATCCTGACCCACGGCAGCGTCGAACGCCTGGCCGCGCTCGCCGAACGAGCCGAACCGGAGCTCGCGGACCTGCCGGACCCGTTCGCGCCAGTGCTGCCGATCCGCCCGACCGGGTCGAACCCGCCGCTGTTCTGCCTGCACGCCGGACTCGGCCTGAGCCTGCCCTACCTCGGCCTGGCCGCCCACCTGCCAGACCGTCCCGTCTACGGCCTGCAATCGCCCGGAATCAGCGGCGCCGAACAGTTCCCGGACTCGGTCGAGCAGGTCGCCGAGGACTACCTGAAACACCTCCGCCGCATCCAGCCGCACGGCCCGTACCACCTGCTCGGCTGGTCCTACGGCGGTCTGCTGGCCTTCGAACTGGCAGTACGCCTGGAGTCCGAAGGCGAAACGGTCGGCTCACTGTCCATCTTGGACAGCTACCCGCAGGACGGTGCCGAAGCAGCACCGTCCCGGCACGAACTGCTTGTCGACTTCCTGGAGCACATCGGCTTCCACGACACCGACGCCGGTGTCGAGCTGACGCCAGCCGACGTCATAGCCGTGCTGCGCCAGGGCGACAGCCGGCTGGCCGACATCGGAGAGGAACGCATGACGCGCGTCCTCGCCGTGATGGACAACAACGCCGCGCTGGCCCACCGGTACCGCCCGGCGCGATTCACCGGCGCGGTCGAACTGTTCGTCGCCGCCGAGGGGCTGACCGACACGGAAGTGGCGGAGCGAGCAGGCCGCTGGGTGCCGCACGTGTCCGGTCCAGTGCGGGCGCACCGGATCGAGTGCGGTCACGAATATCTGATGGACCCGCGGCCGCAGGCGGAGATCGGTGCCGCGGTGGCCGGAACGCTGGCGAGCAACGAGGAGTCGCAGTGACCGCAATGACCACCCCGAGCTCTCCGCGGGCAGCGGCGTTCGTCGAGACCTTCGCACTGGCGGGTCGTCGATTGACCCACCTGCGCAAGGTGCCGGGCCGACTGCTCGCGATCACGCTGAACTCGCTGATCACCATGCTGGCCATCGGCTATGTCTTCAAAGGCGCGGTGAGCGTCGAAGGCGGCGGCAGCTACCCGGAGTTCCTCTTCCCGGCCGCGCTGATGCAGGTGGGCCTCGCCGGTGTCGCGCCGACCGCGATCGCGGTGGCGATGGACCTCAAAGGCGGCCTGACCGACCGGTTCCGCTCCCTGCCGATCTCCCGTCCCGCCGTGCTGTTCGGCCACACCATCGGCGACGCGCTGGTCGGGTTCGTCGCGCTGGCGATCGTCGCCGGGATCGGGCTGGCGGTCGGCGGCCGCGTGCACGCCGGATTCCCCGCGCTGCTCGCCGGATTGGCCGTTCTCGCGCTCTTCCTCTACGTGATGATCTGGGTCGGCGTGCTGCTCGGGCTGACCATGGGCAATCCCGAATCCATCGACGGCGTCGGCGCGGTGCTGACGCTCGGGCTTTCCTTCCTGTCCAACGCGTTCATGGCGGTCAGCCAGCTGCCGGCGTGGGTCCGGCCGATCGCCGAATGGAATCCGGTCAGCTCCGTCACCACGCTGTGCCGCCAGCTGTGGGGCGTGCCGGTGCCCGCGGACGATTCGTTCCCCGCCCAGCATCCCGGCGTCGTCGTCGCGGTGACGCTGGTCGTGCTCTTCACCGCGGCGACCCTGCTGAGCTTCCGCCGTTACCGCCTCGCCTAACCGATCCGGAGTATGCGATGACAAACCCGTTTGACGACCAGAACGGCGCTTTCCTCGTTCTGGTCAACGACGCCCAGCAGTACAGTCTTTGGCCGTCCTTCGCGGAAATCCCGTCCGGCTGGCGGGTTTCGCTCGGCGAGAGCAGCCGCGAAGAAGCCCTCGCGCACATTTCGGGCCACTGGACCGATCTGTCGCCCGAGAACATCCGGGAAGCAGGCTGACATGACAGCGCACGGAGAACTCGCGATCGAAGCCGAAGGGCTCCGCAAACGCTACGGCGACCACGAAGCGCTCGCCGGCGTCGACCTGGCCGTTCCGCCCGGCACGGTGCTGGGCTTGCTCGGCCCGAACGGCGCGGGCAAAACCACCACCGTCCGGATGCTCGCCACCTTGCTCCCGCCGGACGGCGGCCGCGCGTTGGTCGCCGGACACGACATCGTGCGGGAACGCAAACAGGTCCAGCGGCACATCGCGCTCGCGGGCCAGTACGCCGCCGTCGACGAACTGTTGACCGGCCGCCAGAACCTGGTGCTGCTGGGCCGTCTTCTGCACCTCGGCCGCCGAGGCGCACGCGCCCGCGCGGGCGAACTGCTGGAGCGGTTCAACCTCGCCGAGGCGGCCGACCGCGCGGTCGGGACGTACTCCGGCGGGATGCGTCGCCGCCTGGACCTCGCGACCTGTCTCGTGGCGCGTCCTTCGGTGCTCTTCCTGGACGAACCGACCACGGGCCTCGACCCGGCGAGCCGGATGGGCTTGTGGACGATGGTCCGCGAGTTGGTCAGCGAGGGCGTGACGGTCCTGCTCACCACGCAGTACCTCGAGGAAGCCGACTACCTCGCCGACCGGATCGTGGTCATCGACAAGGGCCGGAGCGTCGCGGAAGGAACCGCGGACGAACTCAAGCGCAAGGTCGGCCGGGAACGGCTGGAAGTCGCAGTCGCCCACCCCGAAGGTCTCGCGGACGCGGTGGCGGCGCTGACGCCGGTCGCGGTAGGCGTCCCGGTCGTCGACGAACGCCGGTGCAGCATCTCGCTCGAACTGCTCGACGAGAGCGGCGGGATCGCCGCGGCGGCGAACGCGTTGCACGAACGCGGCGTCGCGCTGGCGGACTTCGCGCTTCGCAGGCCCACCCTCGACGAAGCCTTCCTCGACCTCACCGGACACCCGACCACCGGGTGATCTCCCGGCTCACTTACGCGCAGCCCCCGGCCCGGTCCGCCGCCACCAGCGGACCGGGCCGGCCAGCGAGAGCAGCAAGGGCAGCAGCACCAACCGGATCACCAGCACGTCCATCGCCAGCGCCGCGGCGGCCGCCCAGCCGAACTCGCTCAGCTCGCCGGGCCCGGCGATCCCGAGAGCGCTGAAGATCCCGATCGACACCACGCTCGCACTGGAGATCGCCACGGTGCCGCGACGCAGTCCCTCCGCGAGGACGTGCTGCGGCGACATCCCGGTCAGCGCCTCGACGCGGAAGTGGTGCAGCAGGCAGACATGCATGTCAGTCGTGGGCGCGGCGAGCACGGCCACCAGCGCCACTGGCAGCCACGTCGGAGTCGGCGGGGCCATGCAGGTGAGCATGGTCAGCGCGAAGAGCGCGGACAGTACTGAAAGCACCGCGGTCGTCAGTGCGACCACCACTGGCCGGAAAGCCGTGATCACAGCCAACGACGTCAGCCCGATCAGCAGCGCCAACGGCAACGGCGGCAGCGTCGGCGATTCGAGGTAGCGGTAGACGACGTAGCCGAGCGCCGCGGCAGTGCAGACCAGCGCGCCGATGAGTCCCGCTGCGTTGCGGTAGCGCCAGGTCGCGGGCAGGCGGGCGACGAACCGGGGCAGCCAGTGCCACTGGAACGACCTCTTCACCGGAAGCGCGATCCGGGTCAGCAGCACCGGGAGCAACGTCAGCGCCGCGGCGGCTTCCACCACCACTACGAGGACCACGGCGGCCGCCAACCGCATGACTTGCGGCTCGCCAGTGAGATACAGCCCGGTCATCGCGGAAAGCATCGCGAGTCCGGTGACGAGTGCGGTCCGTCCGGCGGTCGAAGCGACGATCTGCGCGGTATCGGACGCGTCGTGCTTGCCCGGCGGCATCTCCTGCTGCCTGCGGACCGCGAACAGCAGATGGTTGGCCGCGCTCGTGATGCCGGGCAGGAGAACGAGGTTCCAGCTGCCGAGCGAGCCCGCTCCTTCGGCCGCCGTCAGCAGCACTCCGAGCGCGCCGGCCCCGACGGTCGCGAGATATCCGAACGCGATCGCGGCCAGCCGCAGCGAACCCAGCACCAGCAGCAGCAACAGCGCGGTGAGCAGGCACCCGACCGCGAGCACGGAACCGGCCGGCGGGAATCCGGTCTTCGCGGAGCCGCCGATCGCGGCGGCGAAATCCTCGCTCGCCGCCACGACCAGGAACAGCAGCCACGCGCACAGGACCGGGCCGGGGCGTCCGGCACACCAGCGCGCGAGACGGAGCAGAGGTAGCGTTCGCAATGCCGCACTCCTTGGGCCGCTTCAGGCCTCCCGCCGCGCAGGCGGCAAGCCGGACGGTCTAAGGATGGCTCCTCGTGATCGTGCGCACACTGGGCGTGGCACCTCGATTTCGAGTGGTACTAGCTCCCGAGCGCGGCGGGCGGGGCGAGCGCCGCGTCTCCGTAGAGATCGGCCACCCACTGGTCGTGGTAGACCGTGTCCAGGTAGCGGTCGCCGAGATCGGGGGAGACCGCCACCGCGGTAAGGCTTTCGCCGCGCTCGTGCCGGTCGAGCCAGTGCAGCGCCCCGGCCACGACGGTGCCGGTCGAGCCGCCGAACAGGAACCCCGCCCGGACGAGCCTGCGGCACATCCGCACGGTGGCGAGCTCCGGCACGTGCACCACATCGTCCACATAGGACTCGTCGAGCAGCGCGGGCCGGACTCCGGTGCCGAGACCGGGGATCATCCGCGGGGCGGCCGGGGTCCCGAAAGTCACCGAACCCACGGTGTCGATGGCCACCACGCGCATTCCGGGGCAGTGCTCGCGCAGGTAGCGCGCGCAGCCCATCAGGGTGCCGGTCGTGCCCGCTCCGATGAACGCCACGTCGGCGCCCGGGAACGAGTTCGCGATCTGCGGTCCGGTGGTGCGGTAGTGCGCCTGCCAGTTCCCCGCGTTCGCGTACTGGTTGAGCCACACCCGGTCGCCGCCCTCGGCGCACAACCGGCGCACGTGCGCGATCCGGGTGCCGAGCAGTCCGTCTTCCGGATGCGGTTCGGTGATTACGTGCACCTCGGCGCCCAGCGTCTGCATCAGCTGCCGGGCGCCGAGGGTACAGCGTGAATCGGTGACGCAGACGAACCGGTAACCCCGGCTGGCGGCGACGAGGCTCAGCGCCACCCCGAGGTTGCCGGACGAACTCTCCACGAGGGTCGCGCCCGGCCTCAGCGTGCCGTCCAGCTCGGCCGCGTCGATCATCTCGGTCGCGGCCTTGATCTTGATCGAACCGGCGAAGTTGAAGCCCTCGCATTTGAGGTAGAGCGATCGCCCTGTACACCCGTTCAGGTCGACGAACAGGTCGTCGACGTTGAACTCGTGCGGACTGGTGATGATGGGCATCAGCGCTTGCCGTAGCGGTCGAGTTCGAAGAAGAAGTCGCCGACCTCGTGCAGTTCGCCGCGGCGGCGCAGTTCGTCGAGGACGTGCTTGCCGACCGCGAGGTCCAGCACGCCGAGGCCGAACGGCGAGAACACCAGCGGCCGGTCAGCGTCCAGGGCGAGCGCCCCGGTCATGACCTCGAAGAGGGTGCCGTCGAGGAAGTCGCGGTTGCCGGTGGCCTGTTCGGCCAGGTGCACCGAGGTGCTGGCCTTGAGGCAGTGCTCGACGTCGTCGACCACGTTGGCCGACGCCAGGACGACCTCGGTGGACAGGTCGCGCAGCGAAACGTTCAGCACGAGCGGGTTGTGCGCGAACCAGGCCGGATCGTGCACGTGCGGCTCCCCGGCGACGGTGGCGAACACGATCAGGTCGCTGCCGCGGATCAGCTCCTCGGCGCTCTCGCGCACCGCGATCCCGCTCGTGCCGGTGCTCTCCAGATAGCCCTGGAAGCCCGCGGCGTGCTCGGCGGAGAGGTCGAACACCGCGGTCTCGTCGAAGTCCCAGCCGGTGCCGAGCAGGAACCGGTGCACGTAACGCGCGATGAGCCCGGTGCCGACGAACCCGAGCCGCCGCGGCCGTTCGCCCCGCCTGCTGAGCCAGTCGGCCGCCAGCGCCGCCGACGCCGCGGTCCGGCTGGCGCTGATGATCGAGCTTTCCATGCAGGCCAGCGGGTAGCCGGTCGCCTGGTCGTTGAGGATCAGCACGGCCGAGGCGCGCGGCAGGCCGGTGCGGACGTTCTCCGGGAAACTGGAGATCCACTTGACCCCGTCCACCGCGACCTCCCCGCCGACCGAGGCGGGCAGCGCGATGATCCGCGCGGACGGCCGGTCCGGGAACCGGAGGAAATAGGAGGGCGGGTTGACGGTCGCCTGCTGCCCGTGCAGCCGGTAGGCCGCCTCGATCAGTTCGGTCAGCTGCTTCTCGGCGCCGTCGAGCACCTGGTGCACCTGTGCTCCGGACACGACGGCGAACTCCGGAACGGTAGCGGTTTCGGTCACAGAACTTCCTTATTCTTCGGCTGGGCGGAAACTGGAGCTCAGTCCTGCTGCAGGACGGCAAGAGCGCGCTCGACCCGCGCGTCGATCCGGTCGACCTCGGCGGCCGAATCCCCGATGAGCACGCCGTAGAGGCGGCCGGCGAACGGAGCCCCGTCCGCGGTCTGCGCCCCGGCGTTGACGGTGGCGAAGTTGTTCACCAGCAGGCCGCTGCCCGTGCCGTCGAAAAGCAGGTCGCCGAGCACGTCGCGGACCCGGTCGAAGCCGACGCTGGCGCCGAGCCGCAGCGAGTAGTGCCGGGCCATCGCGGTCTCGCCCGCGGTGACGAAGCGTTCCTGGAGCGGCACCTGATAGGTGGACATGTTGTTGCGGGCGTTGATTTCCAGCACCGGGAAGATGCCGCCGTCCGGTTCGACGATCGCGTCCACCCCGACGACGCCGTAGTAGCCGTCGGCGGCGAGCTGCCCGCCGAGCGCCCGCGCCGCGGACCGGATGATCTCCAGCTGGGCCTCGTCCAGCCTCGGCGGAATCCGGTGTCCTTTGTGGACGCCGTTCTCGGTGATCAGCTCCTTGACGAAGTCGAAGTGCACCGAACCGTCGCGGCTCACGGTGAACTGGTAGTTGAGGTCGGCGCGCTTGTCGACCCACTCCTCGACCACGAACGCGATCCGGTCCCGGCCGTTGCGGCGGGCGGTCGCGGAGATCATCCGGCGCAACCGGTCGAGCCTGCGTTCGTCGGAGACCACCGAGATGCCCTTGCCGGAAACCCCGAACGCCTCCTTGACGACGACCTTTCGCCCGGTGGCGAGCACGGCCCCCGCCGCGGTGACGGCCTCGTCGAGCAGTTCGAGCGTGTCGCACGCCCAGCCGTTCGGCTGCCGCAACCCGAGCTTCGTCGCGACGCGGCGGCTGTAGATCTTGCTGTTCACCGCCTTGCACCTCGCCGCATCCGGAGCGGCCAGCGGCAACCCCGTCGCGGTAGACAGTTCTTCCTCCACCGCGGAGACACCGTGCGCGAGCAGATGCGCTTCGCCGGTGCGCAGCGCGGACAACGCGGCGATCAGCCACGGATCGTGCAGCGCGTCCTGGCTGACCGTGCGCGCCGGGTCCGGATCCGCGATCACGTGGATCTGCGGCAGATCCAGACCGAGCCCTTCCAGATAGCTGCGGTAACCGGGGTCCGGCGCGTGCTTGAGCACCACGTGGTCCCGCTTCCCGCCCAGCAGCAACGCGAACTCGTCCATGCTGTTGACGACCGCCATGCCGCCTGGGGCGGACACCCGGGGCAGCCCCTGCTCGTCGCGAGCCCACTGTTCTTCGACCTCGAAGTTGCCGACGAACACCAACGGGCGGTCGGCCGTGCCCAGAACCGCGGTCTTGAGCCGCGGGATGAAACCGTTGTCGGCGCTCATGACGTCCTTTCGCCAGCGCACGGATAGGACGCGGCACGCGCTGCCAGCGCTGCCGCGAGGGGGAGATCAGCTAGACGACGAAGCCGCCGTCGACCTCGAAGACGCTGCCGGTGATGTAGGAAGCGCGCTCGGAAACCAGGAAAGACACCAGGTCCGCGACTTCTTCGGGCCTGCCGAACCGGCGCAGCGGGACAGCCCGCAGCATCTTCTCGCGGGTCGCTTCGCTGAGCTTGCCGAGCATGTCGGTCTCGATCAGGCCCGGCGCGACGGAGTTGACCCGCACCCCGTACCGGCCGACTTCCTTGGCCAGCGCCTTGGTGAAGCCGAGCACGCCGCTCTTGGCCGCGGAGTAGTTGGTCTGCGTCGGATTGCCGTGCACGCCGGACACCGAGGACAGCGTCACGACGCTTCCGGCGCGGCGTTTGATCATCCGGAACACCGCCGGGCGGCACGCGTGGAAGACGCCGTCGAGGTTCGTGCGCAGGACACTCGACCAGTCCGGCTCGGACATCAGCGCGAGCGAACCGTCCCGGGTGATCCCCGCCGACGTGACCAGCGCGTCCGGCGCGCCGAACTCGTCAGCCGTGCGCTCCACCCACGCCGTGACCGCCTCGCCGTCGGCCACATCGACCTGGCTGGCCTCGACCCGGACACCCAGATCAAGGACTTCTTTGACGAGAACGTCCGCCGCGGTTCGGTTGCTGTGGTAGCAGAAAGCGACGTCGAACCCGTCCTGCGCCAGGCGGAGCACGACGGCCCGGCCGATCCCGCGGGAGCCGCCGGTCACGAGCGCGGTTTTGCTCATCGCGCACCGCCGAGCTGCAGCAGCGCGGCGGCCACCGAACCGTCGTCGTCGCAAGCGGTCACGACGATGTGGTCCTGCTCGCCGTGATCGGCTCCGTCGGCGATGCTGAGCACCGACGCCAGTCCGAACAACGCGGTCGCCGCGGAGGTGTCGCCGATGAGATCCACCGGCGGCACGCGATCCGTCACTTCGTCGCCGAACAACTGCCGCAGAGTCGCGTCCTCGGGACGGTCTGCCCCTGCGGGGAAACCGCTCCCGACTGCCGCCCACACGCGGCCCGCGTCGACGCCACACCGTTTCAGCAGCGAGGACACGGTGGCGTGCAACGTTCCGGAGAGGTCGCCGTCAAGGCAGATCCGCGAGTCGATGCCGGTGAGCGTCGCCAGCACGCTGCGCGGATCGGCCGAGTCCGCCGGTTCGAGCAGGAACATCGCACAGCCTTCGCCGAGCGTCGCCGCCCCGCCGCGCCGGTGGTGTTCAAGCCAGGACCGGGCGTCGGAATGCTCCTCGGCCGCACCGCACAACACCTGAGCCGCGCGCTCGGTCATCAGCAGCCGGCGCGCGTAGTTCAAGGCCTGCAACCCAGTGGTGCGCCCCGCGGCGATCGTCGCGTTGGGCCCCTTGAGCCCGTGCCAGATCGCGGCCTGCCCAGCCGCGCAGTTCATCACCGTGCCGGGAACGGCCGCGGGCTCGACGTGGTCGGGCTGCTCGGCGGTGACCGACGCGCGGGTGAAGTCCATCATGCTCTGCGCGCTGCCGGTCGTGGTGCCGAGCACGAACCCGATGTGCTCGCGGTCCCCGTCCGGAACCAGCTCCATGTCGGCGAGCAGCTGCTGCGCGGCCGCGACGGTCAGCCCGCTGACCCGGTTCATCGCCCGGGTCTTCTTGCGGCCGAACCTCTCGCGCACGTCGAAACTGGGCACGACGGCCGCGGGATCACCCGGCCCGCCGGGTTCGAGGACCGGCTCGCGCCGGGAGCGAACGCCGTCGGCGAACGCTTCCCGGCCGTAGCCGAAGGGAGAGATGGCGGTCCAGGCCGAGATGACCGGACGGTGCCGAGCAGATGCGGTCATCGCAGGTCCTTCTCTCGGGGTTGCCGTTCGTACCTGCCGAGCAGGACCACGGCGTTGTTGCCGCCGAAGGCCCAGCCGTTGTTCTGCACGATGTCGAGGTCGGCGTCGACGGATTCGTTGGGCACGCAGTCCACCGGGCAGTCCGGGTCGGTGTCGCGATGGTTGATGGTCGGCGGGATGAACTGCTCGGTGAGCGCGATCGAACACCCGATCGCGGCCAGCGCGCTCGCCGCGCCCATCGAATGCCCCAGCATGGATTTCATCGACACGGTGCGCGGCGGCTTCGGCCCGAACAGGTCGCGGATCGCCGCGGATTCGGTCATGTCGTTGGCTTTGGTCCCGGTGCCGTGCGCGGAGATCAGGTCGATCTCGGCGGGTTTGACCCCGGCGTCGGCCAGCGCGAGCTCCATGCAACGGGCGATCCCGGCCTGATGCGGCGCCACCGGATGATGCGCGTCGCAGGACATGCCGTAGCCCAGCACTTCCGCGTAGATCCGCGCACCGCGAGCGAGCGCGGAGTCAAGGCTCTCCAGCAGAAGAATGCCCGCGCCCTCGCCGGTGAGGATGCCCATCCGGTTGCGGTCGAACGGACGGCAGCAGTCCGGAGCGATGCTGCGCAACCGGTAGAACGAGGTGAACGTCTTGCGGCACAGCGCGTCGGCGCCGCCGCAGAGGGCGAACTCGGCGTCCCCGCACCGGATCGCGTCGAGCGAGTTGCCGATGGCGTAGTTCCCCGCCGAACACGCCGTCGCGATGGTCCCGGTCTCGACATCGGCCAGTTCGAGTTCGCGCGCGATCGACGTGGCCAGCCGTCCCGCGGAGGTGCGCCGCACCAGCTTCGGGTCGAGACCGGCCAGCCCCGCGGAGAGTTCCCGCGCCACCAGGCCGTCGAGTTCGTGCGCCTCGCCGTCGGTGCTGCCCACCGAGACGAGCGTGCGCGCGGCGCGCAAGGTTTCCAGCGGCAGCCCCGAATCCTCGACGGCGAGCCGGGCGGCCGCGGTGGAGAAACGGCTCGCCCGGCCGAGATCGCCCGGGTCGAGCGTGCGGATCCACCGCGCGGGCTCGAAGTCGGCGACCTCGCAGCCGTTGTCGTGGGCGAACCCGGTGGTGTCGAACACCGAGATCGGCCGGACGTTGCTGCGCCCGGCGCGCAGTGCCGAGGTGAACTCCCGGACCCCGATGCCGATGCTCGACACGACACCGCATCCGGTGATGACCACCCGTCGTCCGATGCTCGTCGACATGGTCTCTACCAGCTCGCGGATTCCGAGACGACCTCGTACACCGCGCGCAGGTTGGTCATCCGGGCGAACTGGGCCTGGTCGATCGTGACGCCGAACTTCTTCTCCAGCGCGGCCAGCACGTCCATCAGCGACAGCGAATCGGCCTCGTGGTCGTCGGCGAAATCGCTGGTTTCGGTGAGCTCCGCGTCGTCGAGTTCGAGGTGCGTGCAGACGATCTCGCGGATCTGCTGCATGCGTTCGGAGACGGCTGTCGTCATGGGGGTCACTCCCGATCGTCAGGGACCGTTACAAGGGATCGGCCCGAAAACTAGCGGCGAGCAGTGACACCCTTCTGACAGCGCCCTGACGCGAGTAGCCCCGTAGGCGCGGTGTCAGCAGGCGGTCATCGGGGACTGCCATGCTGACGCCGTGGAAGAGAAAACGACGGGTCAGTCGAGAACCTGGTCCTGCATCAGGATGGACTGGTACAGCCGGCGCAGCCCCGGCCCGGGCTCCAGCCCGAGTTCGGCGCCCAGCCACTTGCGGGTGCTGTGGAAGACGGAGACCGCCTCGCCCTGCCTGCCGTCGCGGTAAAGCGAGATCATCAGGTACTCGCTGAGCCGCTCGCGCGCCGGGTTCTCCGCGACGAGTTGTTTCAAGTCGTGGGAAAGCCCGTGGTGCTCCCCAACCTGAAGCCGCGCGGAGATCAAGTCCTCCTGCACGGTAAGCCGATGCTCGTTGAGCTGCTCGGCAGCCATCCGGCAGCGAGTGCAATCGGCGACGTCGAGCAGCGCCGGCCCGCGCCAGAGCCGCAAAGCTTGCTCGAAGACCGTGATGGCACCACGCGGATCCTGCCCGAGCAACGCGGTGCCACGCTGCGCCAAAGCGGAAAACCGATGCGCGTCGACAGCCTCGGCAGGCACGGTCATCAGATACCCGCTGCTGACCGTGCGCACCACCTCGCGCTCGCCGGTCACGTTGAACACGAGCTTCCGCAACCGCGCGATGTTGGCCTGCAAAGCATTGCGCACGTTGGACACGGGTTTGTCAGCCCACAGCTCGTCCGCGAGCGTGTCCAGGGACAACGGAACTCCCGGCGACAAAGCCAGCAACGCCAGCACAGTCCGCACCTTTCGCGACGCGACTCCGTGTCTGCGGCCGGCTTGCCTGAGCGTCACCGATCCCAATAGCTCAATTTCCATATCTACCCCTGAGGAAAAATAGCCCGTCTCAAGTGACCCCACGCACCGAGCTGTCGGCCGAGCCGAGCATGTCAGACATTGAAAAGTCGGTCTACCTCCGATTGGGGTAATGAGTTGGCGTCATGCGCGACAGTTTCCCGGCGGCAATAGGAAGGCCGTTCCCCATTTGTTGCCCTCGACCTCCCGATGGTGGTGCTGGCACCAGGTGCGACAGTGGTGTTACCTCCACCAGAACCCCCTTCTGCGGCGAATACCTTGTCGTACTCGCCGGTACGGTGTTGAATCAATTAACGCGGCTGGGCGGAGCCGCATTTTCCGGCATGCGGTGAGTTCTATTTGCAGTTCCGGGCAACATTTCTGCCCGTTGCTGCCGAGTCGGCGAATGGTTATTTATTAGCGGCCTGGCGACGCAGGGTGTTTCTGTTGTTCCCCAGGGTTGCGCCAAGGCATTCGACATCATGAACGCCGCCGCTCGCCCTCTCGACTACTGGGACAGAATCCTTCTATTGCGCCAGTGTGCAATCCGCGACATCGACCGGTCGGGTCGTAACAGGGAAATTTTGCGAACTTCCGCCCTTTCGACGCAGTCCCGGCCACCTCCGCGCGCGGCCGATCCCCGCCCTCTTCCACCGCCGGGTCCCGCCCCTGCCCGAACCCGGGCTCCGACGAGATCGCGAACCACTGAACCAATCTTGTCGCTTCCCCGGTCGCGGCCGCGCCAGGTGCGAACGAGCCGGAACGAGATCACCAACGCCGTAATCGTCTCCTACTTGCCCTCAGCGCGGACTGTCGCGCGCATCCCGTCTGAGACCATCCGAAATCGGGTCTCCGCGAAACGCGACCTCACTACGAACACCGCCGACCAGCCCCACGCCGTCACGTCCGGATCGCACCCAGCCGGCGATGCACCGCGCCCAACACCCGCGTTAGCCGCCAACCCGCCTGAATCGGCACCCCGAGAATGCGCTCTCCCAACCGCGCTTCCTCGACGACCGCGGTCAAGCCCATGAACCGGCCAGCAACCAATGCCTCCCACGTGCCGCCACCTCGCCCAAGACGCCCCCTCCGGCCTGAGGGCGCGCTCCCGCCCGACAGTCCTGCCGTGCCCATCAGCCGACGTCTCCCATCGAGACCGCCATCGGGTTCCCGCCCGGACGCCGCAGTCGCCCTTGGACGAGCCTCCGTCTTGCGAGAAGAAGCGGCCATCTGCCCGCGGCGCGGCAACCCCACGCGCCTTAGCCGTAATGAACCCGCTAGCCGCCGCGGCAACTAATGCGACTTATCGCCCGCAGCCTGTCTGAAGAGGCGTCTCCAGACATCGCGACCACCTGCTTCAGCACAATGCCGTTGGACGAGATCATCGCCCTCGACGCCGCCGCACCAACACTGGTCACCCGACCGCGACCATGCCCGGCAAGCAGCAACCGCCGTCAACGAACTTCCCAGCCCGATCGCCGAGCTTCCGACGCCAACCCGCAGTCCAGCAGCACCAGCCCCGGGCAATCGACCGTCTAGCGGACCCGGCCGCATCAATTCATGCCCACGAATGCAAAAAACCCTCCGGCCAACCTGAACTGCGTGGCCGAAGGGTTCCTATGCAACTTGTGGAGCTAAGGGGACTCGAACCCCTGACCCCCTCACTGCCAGTGAGGTGCGCTACCAGCTGCGCCATAGCCCCGAAGCAGAGGTGAACTCCGCATCTCGTATGGACATACAGTACACCCCGCCTTCGGCTCCTTCGTCAGGGGGTCGGTTAGGCGTCGCGGCCACGCCAGAACGGCGCGCCAAGCTGGCCGAACCTGCATCTCCACTGCCCACCCTGGGCGCATTAGTGCAGGTCGACTGCCCTTCCTGACTTTTCTTCAGGTTTGCGTTGAGTGTCAGTGTGTCCGCGATTACATTCCTCCGCAGTCGCGACCTTCGAGCCGACTCCCGCCACGAGGCGAACCGCACCCCCGGCCAAGGTCGCTCGGCCGCCTGTCTCGGCAAGGAGGTGACGATGAATCCCGAATCACGGAGAGTGGCCGCTCCGCCGCTGACACCTCCGAGTTCGACCGCCTACCTCCCCGGCCGGAACAGCGGAACGCCGCCTCGGCAGCCCCTCGATGCCCACACTGACGCATGGCCCGCCCAAACCGAGACCGCGAACGCCCAACGAGCCGCTACTCGGCTGCTCGTCACGCCCGCCCCGCTGGCCCGCCCGTACACCGGCACCGGAACAAACGCGCACGATTGGCACTTCCACCTCACCCGCAAGGGCGATGCAGAGACGACCACCCGGCCCCCGCGCCCTGCGTCGTCGAAGGACAAGAACGCCTCGGAAACCAGCTGTGCCGCAGTCCCGCCGCGACTGCCGTCCACCGAGCTTGACCCGCAATGGCCAGCACATCCGACCGCTGCGGTTGTCGATCTTGCCCCCGGCCGAGACCGCGAACCCCGTCCGGCCGGGTTGGCTGCCGACCGCGAGAAGCCGCAGCAGCACGGCCATCATGACGCCGCCAACGAGTCGTTCACACTGATCTCCGTGGGTGGCACTACTTCTCCGCCGCCGGGACAAGTGGACCTGGGGCCGAACGTCGTCGTTTTCGAACCGTCGATGCCGAGCGAGAGCATCCAGCGCAAGCTGGACGCGATCTTCGCGGAGCAGGAGAAGAACCAGTTCGGCAGTCAGCGCTACGCGGTGCTGTTCAAGCCCGGTGCGTATTCCAACGACGTGAACGTCGGCTTCTACACCCAAATTCTCGGACTGGGCAGCACCCCCGACGCCGTGACGATCAACGGCGCGGTGCACGTAGAGGCTGACTGGTTTCCCCCGAACAACGCGACCCAGAACTTCTGGCGCGGCGCGGAGAACCTGTCCGTGAACCCGGTCGGGGGCGCGGATCAATGGGCCGTCTCGCAGGCGAGCCCGTACCGGCGCATGCACGTCCGCGGCGACCTTCGGCTCGACGACGGCGGCGGCTGGTCGAGCGGGGGCTGGATCTCGGACACGAAGATCGACGGCCAGGTCCGTTCCGGATCGCAGCAGCAATGGATCTCGCGCGATTCGCACTTCGGCGGCTGGACCGGGTCCACTTGGAACATGGTGTTCGTCGGAGTGAACGGCGCTCCCGCCGGCACCTTCCCGGACCCGCCGTACACGACGATCGACCAGGCCCCGGTCGTCCGCGAGAAGCCGTGCCTCCAGATCGACGAGTCCGGTCACTACCGGGTGTTCGTGCCCGCCCTGCGAAGCAACACCTCCGGGGTCACTTGGGAACACGACAGCGCACCAGGTGTCGCGTTGCCCATCGACCAGTTTTTCATCGCGAAGCCAGGCACTACCGCGTCCGAGATGAACGAAGCTCTGCGGGCGGGCCAGAACCTGCTGATCACCCCAGGCGTGTACCACCTTGATCAGCCGCTCCAGGTGACTCGCCCGGACACCGTCGTCCTCGGCCTTGGCATCGCGACCTTGATCCCAGACGGCGGGATCACTGCGATCAACGTCGACGACGTGGACGGCGTAAAGATCGCCGGCCTGCTGATCGACGCCGGAACGACCTCGTCGGCCACGCTCATGCAGGTCGGCGATCCCGGGTCGGACGCCGACCATTCGGCGAACCCGACCTCGCTGCACGACGTGTTCTTCCGCGTCGGCGGTGCCGCCGCGGGCAAAGCGCACACCAGTCTCGTCGTCAACAGCAACCAGGTGATCGGCGACCACCTGTGGCTCTGGCGAGCCGACCACGGCGCCGACGACAGTCACGTTGGCTGGAGTTTCAACACCGCCGACACCGGCCTGGTGGTGAACGGCGACGACGTGACCGTCTACGGGCTGTTCGTCGAGCACTTCCAGAAGACGCAGGTGACCTGGAACGGAAACGGCGGGCGCACCTACTTCTTCCAGAACGAGATGCCCTACGACGTCCCTGACCAGGCAGCCTGGATGAACGGCGGGAGTGCGGGCTACGCCGCGTACCAGGTCGCCCCGGACGTGACCAGCCACGAAGCCTGGGGCCTTGGCAGCTACTGCTTCTTCAACACGAACCCGTCGGTGTCCTGCTCGCACGCTTTCGCCGCTCCGGACGCTCCCGACGTGCGGTTCCACGGCATGGTGACGGTGTCGCTCAACCACCAGGGAACGATCGCCCATGTGATCAACGACGTCGGCGCGACCACCCAGGCGGGGACGAAGCCGGTCAACTTGGTGCGCTATCCGTAGCCGCCACCTGAGCAACCGGTGCCCGCCGCGGTGGCGGCCGCGACGGGCACCGGTCCCTGATTCTGTTGTTTGCCGCGACAGCCGACGGGACACCGTAGGCTGTGCCGTGTGAGCCAGCCGATCCTGATGACCGTCGACGACGACCCCGCCGTTTCGCGGTCGGTGGCGCGCGACCTGCGTCGCCGCTACGGCAAGGACTACCGCGTCATCCGCGCCGATTCGGGTGCCGACGCCCTCGACGCACTTCGCGAGATCAAGCTGCGCGGCGACGCCGTCGCGGCGATCCTCGCCGACTACCGCATGCCGCACATGGACGGCATCGTCTTCCTGGAGAAGGCGATGGACCTCTTCCCGAACGCCCGGCGCGCGCTGCTGACGGCCTACGCCGACACAGACGCCGCGATCCAGGCGATCAACCTGGTCGACGTCGACCACTACCTGCTCAAGCCCTGGGACCCGCCCGAGGAGAAGCTGTACCCGGTCATCGACTCGCTCGTCGAGACCTGGCTGGCGGTCGGCGATCGGCCGGTGGAAGAGACGAAGCTGATCGGGCACCGGTACTCGGCGCCGTCGTTCCGGATGCGCGACTTCCTGGCTCGCAACGCCGTCCCGTATCGCTGGTACTCGGTCGACGACGAGGAAGCCGGCCGTATTCTCCAAGCCGCCGGCGCGTGCGAGACCGACATCCCGGTCGTGGTGACGCCGGACGGCACGGTGCTGAAACAGCCATCGGGAAGCGAGATCGCCGATGCGGTGGGCCTTTCCACGCAGCCCGCGCAGGACTTTTACGACCTGGTGGTGATCGGCGGCGGTCCGGCCGGACTCGGTGCCGCGGTGTACGGCGCTTCCGAGGGACTGCGGACCGTGCTGGTCGAGCGCAAGGCCACCGGCGGCCAGGCCGGAACCAGCTCCAGGATCGAGAACTACCTTGGCTTCCCGGACGGAGTGTCCGGCGCGCAGCTCACGGATCGAGCCCGCCGCCAGGCGCAAAAGTTCGGCGCCGAAGTGCTTACGGCCCGCGATGTCGTGGGTCTGGAAGCGCGCGGGTCGAGCCGGGTCGTGACCTTCGGCGACGGATCCGAGATCGCCGCGCACTCCGTGATCCTTTCCAGCGGCGTTAACTACCGAGCGCTGGAAGCCGAGGGAATCGCGGAGCTGACCGGCCGAGGTGTCTACTACGGCTCTGCCGCGACGGAAGCACCTGAGTGCTCGAACGACCACGTGTACATCGTCGGCGGTGCGAATTCCGCGGGCCAGGCGGCGGTGTTCTTCGCCCAGCACGCCACCGACGTGACGCTGCTGGTGCGCGGCGCGTCGCTGGAGTCGTCGATGTCGCACTACCTCATCGAGCAGATCGCTGCCATCGAGAACGTGCACGTCCGCACGCACACGACGGTGATCAAAGCGCACGGGGACGATCACCTCGAGTCCATCACGGTCTGCAAAGACGGCGTGACCGAGAAACTGGACACGGAACACCTCTTCATCTTCATCGGAGCCGCTCCGCGCACGGAGTGGCTGGGAAAGAGCGTCCTCAGGGACGCCCACGGATTCGTCCGGACCGGCCCAGACCTCGTGGAGGACGGACGCAGGCCGCCGGGATGGACCCTTGACCGCGATCCGCATTACCTGGAGTCGTCAGTGCCCGGCGTGTTCGTGGCCGGAGACGTGCGCTCGCAGTCGGTGAAACGCGTGGCGTCCGCCGTCGGCGAGGGTGCGATGGCCGTGACCCTGGTCCACCGTTACTTGGAGGAACAGTGACTCAGCCCGCCTTGCCGCGCGAGGAACTCCGCGGCCTGTTCTTGTTCGAACACCTCTCCGACGCGCAGCTCGACTGGATCGAGCAGAACGCGGTGCGCGAGGAGTTCAAAGCTGACTCCGTGGTGATCCGCGAGGGCGACCCGGCCACGTGCTTCTACGTTCTGCTCAACGGCGCGCTGCGGATGACCCGTGTGGTGGCCGGCGCCGAGGTCGAGATGAAGAGGTCCGATCAGCGCGGTTCCTACTGCGGTGCAACGCAATTCCTGGCCTACCAGGACAGCGAAGCCACCTACGGCGCGACGATCTACGCCGTCAGCGACCTGACCTTCCTCACGCTCCCCGCCGCGGAGTTCGCCGTCGAATTCCGGCAATGGTTCCCGATGGCGGCGCACCTGCTGGAGGGGATGTACCTCGGCTGGCGCAACACCGACGCGCTGGTGTCGTCGCGCCGCAGGCTCGTCGCTCTCGGCGAGTTGTCCGCGGGGCTCATGCACGAACTCAACAACCCGGCCGCAGCTGCGGTACGAGCCACTGCCGCGCTGCGCGAGCGAGTCGCCGGCATGCGGCACAAGCTGGCGATCCTGGCGAAGAAAGACATCGACCCGGACCTGCTCGAACTGCTCCTCGACGTGCAGGAACGCTTGGTAAAGCAGGTCGGCGACGCGCCCAAGCTCTCCGCGATGCAGCAAGCCGACCGCGAGGACGAGATCGGCGACTGGTTCGACGACCACGGCATCGACCAGGGCTGGGACCTCGCCAGCATCTTCGTCGCCGCCGGGCTCACCCCGACGAATCTCGACCATGTGCTGGAGTCGGTGGGCGAAGGACTGCTCGACGGCGCGATCCGCTGGCTCGCGTACGCGCTCGAAACCGAGATGCTGATGGGCGAGATCGAAGACTCGACCAGCCGGGTTTCCACGCTCGTGGGCGCGGCGAAGCAGTACTCGCAAATGGATCGCGCCCCGCACCAGTTCATCGACGTCCATGAAGGACTCAACTCCACGCTGGTGATGATGTCGGGCAAGCTCGGCGAGGGCATCCGCGTGGTCAAGGAATACGACTGCTCGATCGACCGGGTTCCCGCCTACGCAGCCGAACTGAACCAGGTGTGGACCAACATCATCGACAACGCCGTCGGCGCCATGGGCGGCGAGGGAACGCTGACCCTGCGCACGTGGCAGGTCGGCAAGCAGGTGCGGGTCGAGATCGGCGACACCGGGCCGGGGATCCCGGAAGAGGTGCGCCAGCGCATCTTCGAACCGTTCTTCACGACCAAAGGCGTCGGCGAAGGAACTGGTCTCGGGCTGGACATCTCGTGGCGGATCGTCGTGGAACGGCACTCGGGCGACATCAAAGTGACGTCGGAACCGGGTGACACGCGGTTCGAGGTCTGCCTTCCGGTGGAGGAGCAAGCGTCGCTCTGAACGCGCGCTTGCCCGTGGATGTCCGGCACGGCGCCGGGATCTTCGGGTTCTTCGGAGCAGTTCTGCGGTGGTTGTCATCGGTGGTCTCCCCTCGGAGCGAACTGACGGCTCGATTCCGAGGTTAGCCGAGCGCACCGACAAGATTTCGGGCTGTTTTCGAGTTTCCCTTGTGCCCCAACGGTTTTCGATTTTTCCCTGATCGGGTGATGATTGCGAACGCGTGTTCGAGCACTCTGGAACACGGCAGTGCCGCGTCCATTGCTCGGGCCCAGAAGGGGTCCGGTGGGCGCCGCCGCCGGTTCAGGGGAGGGACCGTGATCCGAATCCGGGAAGTGTCAGTGTCATTGCCGCTGTCGTCAGCCAGGTCAGCAAGTCCGGCAGCGGAATCCGGGCGAGCCGTCCAGGCCATTCGTCGGCTGCGATCGTCAGCGCGAGCTCGTCTTCAGCAGGCCGGATTCCGTTCAGGCGCAAGCCTTTCGGCAGATCCGGGAGGGGAAGCACGATCGGCCGGATCCGCTTCGGCGGACGCCTCGTCCATCGTCCGAGGCGGAGTGCGGTCGGGGTCAGCACTATCGCGTCGTCTTCGATGCCCGCGACGAGAGTCAAGCATCCCCAGTGCGGATGCTTCCGCCAGCGCACCCGGAACCCTTCCGGATGCGGCGTCGCGATCAGGTCCGGACGTGCCGCCGCGACCCGATCCCGCACCACGGTCCCGCTCACTTCTATCTCGAGTTCGACAGATCCGGGAATCGCCGCTGGCGAAGGCAATCCTCGAAGCCGCACGTCTTTGGCGAGCACGGTCACGCGTCGCAACGGAATGCGTTCTACGTCTGGCTGCGCAGGCGATCCGACACTCGGCGGAGTTGCCGGGCCAGCTTCGCGACCGGTGGACGCCCTTCCGGACCCGCGTCGAGAAGTCGGTCGTTCTGATTCGTGCGGTCCGGCCTTCGTTGCGTCAGATCCCGAGATGGGGTTCGATGCTGCGGCACCAGGTGTGGCTTCCGCGCTTCGGCGATTGCCTTGCGCCTGAACGGAAGCCGACGATGCCGTGTTCTCTCGTGGACCGGATGGGCGTGCGTCAATTCGGTCGTCGGCGGACTGCGCGATCCGACCAGCCGCAAGCCCGGCCGCGTCCGGCGGGCCGTCTGTCTTGTTTGTTTCGCCGGCGGGGGACCGAGTGCCCGTCGCAGCAGGCATGCCGAGCGCGTCCGCGGTGGTCGGGTCCGTCGTTTCGCCACGCGCGTTCGACGCTGCTCCGGCCGCTGCGGTTCGAGACGAGCGGGCAGTGCGGGCCAGGCTGCCAGCGCCGTGCTCAACGGGGGCCGCCGAACTGTCCGGAACGGGCCAGTCGACGTCTTCCGCGACAATGCGAACGTCTCCGACTCGACCAGTGGCCAGCCGAAGCGAGTCCGCCGGATAGTCGAGTTCGGTGAGCGTCAGGCCGACTTCGTGGCCTTGCACCGTGGTCGTAAGGCGACGGCCCACTAGTTGCTCGGTGACGGTCCGGGCGAGCGCGGCCGGGGTCGCGGGCACTGCGGGCAGCAGTGCCCGGCCCGCGGCGGCCAGGCCCGACAGTTCGGGCCAGGGCATCCAGGCATCGAACCATCGGCCTTCGCTCATCAGGCCATCGTATGGCTGTCCTGAGGAGACCGCTCCTCGCTGTGGCACGGGCCGCGTAACGGACAGGAAGGGGTCGATCACCCGAGCCGCCCGAGCAGCCATCGGCCCGGCAGATGCTGCGGTCTCGGTGATCCTGCTCGCCACCAGCCGGAACTCCGAAGCACCGAGCCGCTTGAGGTCGCGTCCGGCACCCGATCGGCAGGGCGGCGAACTAGGCTCGACGAATGTCTGAACACGACCACGAACCGTCCGACATCGAGACGGTCGAAGACCGCGTCTACCGGCGCGAAGACTGGTACGCGGAGGAGTTCACCGCACGTCAGTTCGTGCGCTGTGAGTTCCACCAGGTCGATCTCACCGAAGCAGTCACGCGCGGTGTCTCCTTCCTGGACTGTGTGTTCGGAAACGTCCAGTTCAACGCTTCCCGGCACACCGACTCTGCGTTCACCGGCTGCGTGTTCAAAGGGTGTAACCTGTTCGATGCCGAGTTCACCGGATGCAAGCTGGTCGGCAGTCGATTCCAAGACTGCGACCTGCGGCCGTTGCGCGTGACCGGCGGAGACTGGTCTTTCGTCGGCTTGAACGGTGCTGACCTGCGTGGAGTCACGTTCCAACAGGTGCGGATGCGCGAAGCGGACCTCACCAAGGCGAAGTGTTCGGGAGCAGTGCTCACCGACGTGGATCTGTCTGGCGCAGAACTGCAGGACATCGACCTCGTGCGCGCCGAACTCCGGGGAAGCGATCTGTCATCCCTTGACCTGACTCGGGCGTTGCTGACCGGCGCGATCGTGTCCCCGGAACAGGCGGCGGTACTCGTCACGTCGCTCGGGCTGCAGGTACGCGGGTAGTCTCGCGTCTGGGGAACCGAACCGTCGGGTATGTCCGGAGGGAGCGCGATGGGAGTCGTCACACCAGGCTTCACCGGACGCGCCCGCGGTGCCAACCCGCGGCTGCCGCCGGGGCAGTATCTCGCCGAAGACTTCCCGGTTCTCTCGGCCGGGCCCACCCCTCGAGTGAGCACCGAGCGGTGGGAGTTCGCGGTAGTGACCGAGCGCGGCGAACGTCGCTCATGGTCGTGGCCGGAACTGATGGCGCTGCCGAGCGAGAAGATCACGGTCGACATCCATTGCGTCACCCAATGGTCCAAACTGGACACTCATTGGCGCGGCGTCCCAGTGGAAGCGCTCGTCGGAGATCTCGATACCGCCGCTGATTACGTTATGGCGCACTCCTATGGCGGCTACACCACAAACCTGCCGCTCGCGGATCTCCTCGGCGGACAAGCCTGGATCGCCTACGAATACGGCGGCAAGCCACTCACTCCGGAACACGGAGGCCCGGCTCGGCTGTTGGTGCCGCATCTGTACCTCTGGAAGTCCGCGAAGTGGGTGCGCGAGCTGCGACTCGCAACGAAGGACGATCCGGGCTTCTGGGAAGCGGCCGGCTATCACGACTACGGAGATCCATGGCGAGAACAGCGGTATCAGGGCGACTAGCGTGGCGCGTCGCCCGGCTCGCCGAGATCCGGCAGGAGACACCGACGGCGCGCACCCTGGTCTTCGACATCCCAGGGTGGCCCGGTCATCTCGCGGGACAGCACGTTGACGTTCGCCTTACCGCAGCTGACGGCTATACGGCACAACGCAGTTACTCGCTCGCTGCACCGGCAAACGGAGACCGGATCGAACTAACCGTGCAACGGGTAGCCGACGGTGAAGTGTCCGAACACCTCACCGGCCCTTACGCGATCGGTGACCCGGTCGAAATTCGCGGCCCGATCGGCGGCTGGTTCGTGTGGCGTCCCGCCGACTCGGCACCGGTGCTGCTCGTCGCCGGTGGTGCGGGCATCGTCCCGCTGATGTCGATGGTCCGGGCTCGTCGCAAAGCTGGCAGCAAAGCCTTGTTCCGGCTGGTCTATTCGCTGCGCACCCCGGCGGAGCTGTACTACGCCGAGGAACTCCGCCGACCCTATGCAGGCTTGGACATCACTTACGTCTACACGCGGGAGCTCCCGGAAGGGCGATCCGGCATTCCGCGGCGCATCGACGTCGCGACATTGAACACCGCTGCGTGGCCCGCTGACTTCGGTGCGACCACGTACATTTGCGGGCCGACCGGGTTCGTAGAGACCGCCGCGGACATCATGCTCGCGCTGGGACATTCGCCGCAGTCGATTCGGACCGAGCGTTTCGGCCCCAGCCGGGACTGAGGCCGTCCACGATTCAGTGCACGGTCGGGTTGGCGAGGAGTTCGCGCAGGGTCGCGAGCAGTTCGCGACGGTCTGAGGCACCGAGCTTGCCGCGAATGCGGGCCATGTGGTGTTCGACAGTCTTGCCGGAAATGAAGAGTTTGCTACCGGCTTGTTTGTAAGTCAGGCCGTCGACTACCAGACGGGCGACCTCAAGCTCGCGTTCGCTGAGTGCGCTCAAGCCGGTCGCCACGCCTGGTGCCGGAGCGGCGGACTCAAGACGTCCGGTCGTGCCCTGGAACTGCCGAGCCGCTTCGAGCAGTTGGACCATCGCCTTGCGGTCAGAGGTGCGGATCGCGGCTTGGCCGGCCAGCCGGGCCGCGTCCCAGCACAGGTCCAGTTCATGAAGTTCCGCGGCGGCTGCGGAGATTTCTCCTGGATCGAACGTGCCGCTGAGCACCGCAAGCCAGCACCCAGCGGCGCGGGCGAGCGCGGCTGGGTAGCGGCCGCAGTCGGCGAAGCGGTTCAGTGCGGCCAGTTGCTGTTCCGCGGTGGTGCGGTCTTCTGTGGTGATCGCGGCGTGCAATTCATGCCAGCACAGCGAGACCGTCCACAAAGGAGGATTACCGAGGCGGTCGAGCATCGCGTGCGCGCGTTCTAACCGACGGGAAAGCTTGGCGTGTGCACCAGTCCGAGCGGCTGCGATTGCCAGTTCTCCCAACGGCAGCAACGTGAACAAGTCCACTTGCTGACGCATGGACGCCTGATACGCCCGCTCCCACGACTGTTGCAATCCGACCAGGTCGCTCGCTCGCCGGGCGAGGCCGAGTTCCAGCGTCGCGAAGAACAATTCGTCGCGAGCCTCAAGTTTGGTGCCAGCGACGGCGTCGCGGTGTTCCGTCGCGGCGGCGAGATGGCCGCCGGTCATCGCGACCCAGCCGAGTAGCAGCCGGTGCCGGGTGGCGAGCAAATCGCCGCCGACGTTGCTGGCTAGTGCTCGTTCAAGCACCGACTCTGCGAGCGCCAGTTCGCCTGAGTGCAGGCCCGCGAGCGCGGCGAGTGCCGCGGGGCTGTCCGGAAGCGGTGCGCCGCCAACTGCCGGTTCGAGCATCGCTGCGGCACCTACGAGCGTCGGCAACGCCTCCGTTCCGCAACCTAACACCGATTCCACGATCCCGCTTGCTGTTCGTGCAGCGGCACCGGTGAACAACGTCGGCGCGGCACCCGGCATCGGGACGTTGGCGACAGCTTGACCGTCGGTCGCCTGGCCGGTTCCGACGAGTGCGATCGTGGCGAACGCGTCCACCGCACCGGGGCCTGCCCAGCGATAGCTTTCGCCATTCGGTTGGGACGGCGTAGGGAACGAGGTATTGCTGTTGGGGGCGTAAGCGGTCGGTGTCGCGGAAGCGGGGTCGGCGGCAGCGTCTGCGCGGTGGGGGAGCGCGAAGGCTTGGGAATCTGTCGAGTTGGCTGATGGCCGCTGGGTTGCCGCTTGGTGGATCGTCGCCGCGTCGGCCGGACTTTCGTTGTCTGGCCGGGTGGAGTCATGGCCGCCGGAGTTGGCTGCCGGAGCGGTCGCGTGGTGGCGAGACCAGCTGTCCGTGGCTGCGGCCCAGCGGTACAGCTCCGCAGTTCGGGCCAGTTCGCCGCGGTGGGCGAGGACTGTCGCGGCGATCTCGGCACCGGCGGCTCGTGCTTCGGGGTCTTCGCCGGACAGCATGCCGTCGCCTAGGCGGAGGGCAGTGTCCAGATCTCCGGACAGTGCGGCGGCGCGGGCCCAGCCCGTAGTGGTCGCGGCGTCGCGGGCCCCAGCGTCGGCTGCGGCTTCGAAGAGCCGTGCGGCGTGCTTTGGGTCGGTGGGGAGTGCTTCGCTCGCGGCCGTTGCGAATGCGGTTGCTGCGGAGGCACCGGAACTGCCGGCGTCGAGCAGAGACGTCGCGAGGTCAAGTACGGGCAGGCCCCGAGTCAGCTGTGCTTCCACCAGTTGCTGCAACACCGCTAGACGTCGAGCGGGTGGTCCGTAAGCGCGTACTGCTTCGGCGGCGGCAGGCAAGAGAATGTCTTCGGCGTCGAGGAGGCCGGTCGCGCGGGCGCCGTCGACGACTTCGGACAGTTCGTCTGGTGTGCGCTCCAGCAACGAACACAGCAGGTCGAGGTTGCGGGCCGCGCCGGCTTCGGCGGCGATGAGGTAGCGGAGGACGTCGTCGTCGAGCGCTGCCAGTTCGGCGCGGAAGTCAGCGAGACGGGCGGTTACTACCCGCTCCACGAGACGGGGGACACCACCGGTGCTGGCGTGCAGGGCGGGGGCGTCCGCTGTGCGGCCGGTGAGTTGTTTCGCGAGCTTCCCGACTTCGTCGACAGTCAACGGCGGCAGCAGCAGCGTTTCACCGAGAGACCGCAACGCTTGCGCGCGGGGGTTCGGACGGTGTGCCACGACGAGCGGTCCCTCTTTGGCGGCCGCGAGCATGGTGAGCCTGGTCAAGTCTTCGTCGTCGAGCTGGTCTGCGTCGTCGACGACCGTGGCCTCGACACCTGCTTCGCGGTAGCTGCGATCGAGCGCGCCCAACAAGGCGGTCTTGCCGTAGCCGCCGGGTGCGACGACCACGAGCCGGACTGGGGCCGCGGGGGCGTCGGCGAGTTGTTCGAGGAGGCGGCGGGCTGCGGGGTGGACGGCGTCGTTGCCGGTTTTCGCCAGCAGTGCGTTCAACAGTGACCTTCACCGGAGGGAGCTGCGGCTGGGTGGGCGCACGAGCTCAGGACAGGGGGACGGGGAGAAACGGGTTCCTTGTCGGCGGTCGCTTCGTGGGACGTGAGGACCGCGATCAGGATCGAGGAGCTGATCGCCAGCACTGCCGCCGCGGCGGCGAGCGGTCGCCATCGACGCAACAGTTTGGCAGCCCCCTCGGGCTCCGGCAGCGTGAATGGCGTGATCTCCACCGGCGGCCGCTCGGGTCTTTCCGGAAGTTCGGGTTCGCGGTCGACTCGCGGCAGCAGGGTGGTTTCGGGAGCAGGGGCTTCCCGTCGCGCGAGAGGCCTCGTCCGTTGGCTGGCGAGGATCCCGGCGCCGATGGCAGCCGTATCCGCAGGTTGCGGGCCGGTGAAGAACGGACAGGGCAGACGTCCAGGGCGAGTGCCCGGGCCGGGTTCGCCGCAGAACACCAGGCCGGCCAGCGACTCGGGGGCGACGTTGGCCGCCTGCGCGAGACCGAACGCGGTCTTGACCGCGGCACCCGGCGCGACGCCCTCGGTGCTGTTCCGGGCGATCCAACCGCTGGCTCCTGAGGCGGTTGCCAAGGTGACGGTGACGCCGTCCGGGCCGAACTCGCACACCGCCGCTGTCCGGTCGCCCGCACCGGGCTCCGGGAGATGGGCGTAGAGCGCGGCGACCGCGCTGGGAACGAGCGTGACAGCGGCGAAACCGGACTCTGCAAGCGACTGGCGCAGGAGTTCGCGTCGGTAACCGCCCCAGTCACCGGGGTGGGTGACGACGAGTTGGCGCGGCGGTCCGCCGGTCTGGCCGGCCGCGACGTCGGCGATGCCCTCGATGAAGACGGTGGTCAGGGACTCCGGGGTGAACGGTTCGCTGCCGATGAAGACCGGCACGTCGTCGCCGATGCGGCGGTGGAAACCGGTGATCAGGCGGGAAGGAATGGCGGCACCGGCTTGCGTGGCCGCGTCGCCGGTGAGCAGGTAACCCTCGTCGTCGAGGAAGAGCGCGGTCGCGGTCGCCGGCGACGTCTCGCCCAGCCACAACGGCTCGGGATCCTCCCACCGGTCACCTTGCCTGCGACGGAGCGCGGCGTGGGTCCGGGCAGCGCCGAGGTCGATGCCGAGCACGTAGGGCACCGCCGCTTCCTCCCTTCGTCGCAGTCAGGGTTCGGCCAAGGGGCGTAACTCACTGAACGGATACGCATCCTCACCCGTTCGGGTCAGACGGGCAAGAGTGGGGTGGGATTTAACCCAACCGGGTTCAGCGTGTCCGATCCCCTAACTCCCTAACGATCTCATATCGACCCCCTAACGGCTGAGCGAGGCGCGACTGGGTGTAAACCCCGATGTGAGCGGGGGTGCCCCGTCCCTACCTTGGGCGCCACGCCCGGCCGGGGAGGGCCGGGCATTCCCCGTAATCACTACAAGTGGAGATCCCCCCATGGATTCGGTGCAGACTCTGCACGACTTCACGCTCACCTTGCTCCAAGACCCGTCCGCGCTCGCCGCTTTCGGCCAGGACCCGCAGGCCGCGCTGGCCGCCGCTGGGCTGGGCGACATCAGCGCCGCCGACGTGAACGAGGTCGCGCCGCTGGTACTCGACTACGTGCCGGTGGACCACCTGGCCTCGCTCGGACATCTGCCCCAGGCGGGCGACCTGACCACTGAGCTCGGCGAGGGCCCGCAGGGCGCGATCGAGCAGCTGCAGGCACTCACCGCTTCGCTCGGCGTCTCGGCTGGCGGCGCCGCGGCGTCCGCGGGTACGCCGGGCCTCGGCGAACTGCCGGCGGTGCCGGGTGTGGGCGAGCTGCCCGGTCTCGGCGAGCTGCCGGGCGCGGGCGCGCTGCCTGCTGTCGGCGACCTCCCCGGTCTTGGCGAGCTGCCCGTCGTGAGCGACGTGGCCGGCGCTTCGGCGCTGCCCGCCGCCGGTGAGCTTCCGGGCCTTGGCGAGCTTCCGGCAGTGCCGGGCCTCGGCGAACTCCCGGGCGTCGGCCAGCTGCCGGGTCTCGGCGAGCTGCCGGGTGCCGGTGCTCTTCCGGGCGTCGGTGCGCTTCCTGGTGTCGGTGCGCTTCCTGGTGTCGGCGACGTCGCCAGCGCGGTTCCGGCCGTTCCGGCGCTGCCGGTGGCCGGCGAGCTGCCGTCGGTTCCGGCTGTGCCGGGCGTCCCGGCCGTTCCGGGGCTGCCCGCGGCACCGGGTCTGGGCGACGTGCAGAACGCTGCCGCGTCCGTCACCGCGCTGGTGCAGAACCCGACCAGTGCACTCGCCCTGGGCAACGACCTGGCCAGCGGCCTGGACTCCAGCGCGGTCGCGCAGGCGAGCGGGCAGGCGGCCACCGCGGCTGACGGCGCCATCTCGCAGGTGCAGCACGTCGGCGGCGAGCTCGCGGCGGCTTCCCCGGTGAACGTCAGCGATCTGCCGGTCGCGAACTCCGCCGCGCAGGTCGCCGACCACGCGACCGAGGCGGGCGGCGGGATCGCCGGGCACGTCAGCGACGCTGTCGGGACCGTCACCGAGAACGTCGGCAGCCTGAGCAACACGCTCAGCGCCGACGGGCTGAACCACGCGGTGAACGGTGTGACCCAGCAGGCGCACTCGCTCATCTCGCACGGCGAGTCCGAGCGTTCCGACGCCGCGACCGAGACGCACACCGGGACCGACGCGGGCGTCGGCATGGTGCACGACACCGTCTCGACGGTCTCCGACCTCGGGCACCAGGGCCTCGGCCTTGACCTGCACGCCGGTGCGGAGACCTCGCACGGCGGCGGTGAGCTGCACCTTTCCCTCTGAGCAAGGGTAATTCGGGGGTGGCTCCGCGGTCTGGGTGCGACCGCGGAGCCACCACCCGGTTCGGATACTCCCCGTACACGGGGGACACTGGTTCGCCGTGACGGCTCCAGCTTGGCTCGAAGTGCTCGCCGAGACCTCGGATGCCTGCCGGACGCACGGCCGCGAAGACCTGGCGCAACGCCTTCGCCGGCGTCAGGACCGGCCGCCGGGGGGCACGCGGGTCGCTGTGCTCGGATTTCCCAAGCAAGGCAAGGGCTACCTGGTCAACGCGGTGCTCAACGCGCCGGTCTGCCCGGTCGGCGACGCGGCGACCCCCGCGGTGCCGATCGAAGTCGGGTACGCGGCCGAACCCGGCGCGACGCTCGTCGGACGCGCCGACGAACGCGTCCCGGTCGAGATCGAGAAGCTGACCGGCGAGGTGGGCGCCCGGCCGGCCGGGTCGCTGCGGAAGGTCGAGGTCGGGGTTCCGCGCGATCTGCTGTCCGCGGGCTTGGTGCTCATCGACACCCCGGCGATCGGCGATCCGAGGTCGCCGCGCACAGCTGCCGCTCTTGACGTTCTCGCGGACGCCGACGCGGTCATTCTTGTCTCAGACGCAGCCGCTCCGCTGGATCAGGCCGAGCTGGCGTTGGCCCATCACATCCGGACGTGGTGTCCGCACGTGGTCATCGCGCTGACCAAGATCGACGTCAGCGCCGGATGGCGGACGGTCGCCGAACAGAACCGGACCGCGCTGTCCGCTGCGGGGATCGATTCGCCGGTGCTGCCGGTGTCGGCGACGGTTCGTTTCGCGGCGGCCAAGGGCGGCGATCAGGACCTCAACGTGCGGTCTGGGTTCCCGGAGCTGCTTTCCTGGATCGCGACGCAGGTTTCGCGACCGGCGGAGAGCACGGCCGCGTTGCTCGCGGCGGTGAGTGTGCGCGCAGCGGCGGCCGAACTGGTCGAGACGTTGCGGGCGCGCGCCGAGGCAGCGGGGCAGGAAGCAGGCGTTGACCAGACGACGTTGCTGCAACGTTCGCAACGTCGCGCCGACGAGCTGCGCCGACGCAACAGCCGCTGGCAGAACTTGCTGGCGGACGAAATCGCCGACCTGCAGTCCGACGCCGAATACGACCTGCGCGAACGTACTCGAAAGATCGTCGAGACCATCGACGAGACCTTCGACCGCGGGGACCCGGTGAAGGTGTGGGACGAGTTCGGGCCGTGGCTGGACAGCACGCTCGCGGAAGCGGTCGAGACGACCTACACGTTCGCGGCCGAACGCGCGGAGTGGATCGCACAAGCGGTGGCGGTGAGCTTCGGCGCGCAATACGACCTGCCGGAACTGGCCTTGACCGACTCCGGCGCGGACCGGATCGCCGAGGTGCGGCAGCCGCGGATCGAGCGGTTCAAGATCGGGCAGAAGGCGTTCACCGGCCTGCGCGGTTCGTACGGCGGCGTGCTGATGTTCGGCCTGGTGACCGGGCTCGCGGGGCTGCCGTTGATCAACCCGGTGTCGATCGGCGCCGGCGTCGCGTTCGCCGCGAAGACGATCAGCGACGAGGGCGGCATGCGGCTGCAACGTCGGCAGGCGGTGGCCAAGATGACCGCGCAGCGGCACGTCGACGACGTGTTCCTGCGGTTCAGCAAGGAATGCCGCGACGCGATCCGCCACGTGCAGCGACGGTTGCGGGACCATTTCACCGAGCTTGCCGACAGTCTCGCCGACGAGCTGACACGAGAACGCGAGATGATCATCGCCGGTTCGGCCGAACGGGAACGGCGCAGCGCGGCGCTGCGGCGCGAGATCGACCGGCTCGCGGGCTTGCACAAGCGGGCCGGGGAGTTGGGGATGCTGGCTAATCGGGCGCCCAAGGAGTTGCCTGCGTGACCTCCGCGCCGTGGGCTTGGTTCTGGCGGGCGTTCGCGGCTAGCGGGAGCAGTGGTGGTGGCCGACCAGCTGCGGAGGAGTTGTCTGCGTGGCTTCGACTTGGCGGGCCGCGCATGGTGCGCTTTTGGCGGTGCTGGCGGCTTTCCGCGGGCTGATGGTGCTGGTCGGAGGAGACACGGTTTCTGAGCGCTGGCGGCCTCATCCTTAGCCCTGCGCGGACTTCCGCATTGTGGGAGTGAGTTGGTCTTTGGCGCGGTTGAGGCGTTTGCTGCAATAGGGCTGGAGCAAGTCGGGTGTGGGTGCGATCGGTTAGTGACGGCATGCTCCGGCTGGGTTGCATCGCTCCAATCGCGGGAGATGCGGCTGCTTGGCGGAAGGTTCAGTCGTCGGGAAAGCGCCGTTCTTGGGCGGTTGAGGGTGTTTCGGGAGATAACGGCTGGGCTGGTGAAGGTGGGCTTGGGCCTCGGTGAGCGGGACGTTGCCGGGTAGTCGAGGATGTTCGGGGCTGTGCCGGGTGAGTCGAGCGAGGAGTGGTGTCGCGCGTGGTTGAGGACGTTCGGGCGCTTCTGGTGGATGCTTGTGCGTACTACCGCGACAGTCCGAGGGCTTCGGCGTTGCTGGGGGAAGCGCTAGATCATCTCGACGAGCCGCTTCGGGTGAGCATCGGAGGGGCTGCGGGGACGGGGAAGTCCACGTTGGCTGCGGCGTTGGGGGATTGGCCGACGCGGGCGTTGCGCGATCTGGAGTTTCTCGATGCGCCGCCTCCGTCGACGCTCACTGACGCATCCGTACGGCTGCTACGCCACCTTGAGCCCGAACAGTTGGCGACGCTGCGCCCGACAACGCCTTCAGCGTTCGCGCGGCAGACGGCCGTTGACACGATCCTTGTGCTTGCGCGCGCGGACGAAACCGGCGCAGGGCGGATCGACGCACTGCTTACTGCGAAGCAGATTGCGCGGCGCGCGTGGCGCGAAGACCCGCTGTGTAGTGGGTTTCAAGGCGTGATCGCTGTGGCGGCGCAGCTTGCGTACGGCGCGCGCGCGTTCACTGACGACGAGTTCGAGCTTCTCGCGGCCTTCGCGGCCGTGCCTCGTGAGGAGTTGGAGCGGTATCTGCTCTCAGTGGATTCATTTACTGATCCGGCGTTTCCGGGGCCGGTGGCGGTCGAGACGCGACGGTCGTTGGTGGTGCGCTTCGGGCTGTTCGGGGTGAAGCTTGCACTGACGTTGATCCGTACCGGCTGTGATGACCGGGTGAAGCTGTCGACGGAACTGGTGCGGCGCAGCGGTCTTGGCGAGCTACGCGACACTATCGCGGGTTGTTTCGCAGCGCGTGCGGACGCGTTGCGTGCGCGGACTGCGTTGATTCGGCTGGAGACTGTGTTGAACGCGGAGCCCCGACCGCACAGTGATCGGCTTGCGGCGCGGGTTGAGCGGTTTTCGGCTAGCGCACATGACTTCCGCGAGTTGTGGCTGATCGCCGACATTCGTGGCGGGCGTACGGCTTTGGCGGGGGAGTCGGCGGAAGAAGCTGTGCGGTTGCTGGGCGCGGAGGGGACGGCGTCCGAGGAGAGGCTGGGGCTTGAGGCGGGTACGGATCCGCGCGAGATGTACGAGGCCGGTCTTGACGCGGTGATGCGGTGGCGGCATGAGGCGGAGCGGCCGGACCGGGCGTTGGCGGAGCGGGCTGCGGCGCAGGTTGTGGTGCGCAGTGCGGAAGGGTTGCTGGCGCAGTTCGTGTGACTGGGGCAGTCGTCCGGGGCGATCGCCCAGGACGGTTGGCTGAGACGGTTGACGGGGCGCTTGACCGACGTTGCCGACCAGCGTGGCTGAGCGGGGCGGTTGACTGAGATGACTGGCGGGGGCAACTAGCCGGGTTTGGCGACCAGGGCGACCGCCCGGGACGACTGACCGAGGCGACTGACCGAGGTGACTGACCGGGATGTATGACTGGGACGGTTGCCTGGGGCGACTGGCTCGGCGTGGATGACTGGGGCAGTCTCCTGCGGCAGCCGACCGGGTCGATGCCTGGGACGTTCGACCTAGGCGATTGACCGGGGCGACTGACCCGGGCGGACAACCAGGACGGTCGACCTGAACGACTGACTCAAACCCACCGGCTGACCGGCTGGGGGCCACAGGTCGGGGCGACTAACTAGGGTGCCTGACCAGAGTGATCAGGCCGGGCGACCGGCCAGGGCGACCGGCCAGGGCGACTGATCAGGGCGACCGGCCGGGGCGGTTGACCAGGGCGACCGACCGGGGCGATCGCCTGGAGCTCGGAATCTCAGGCGTTGCCCAGCACGCGTCCGATGGTGAGCTCCAGGACCACTCGCTGCGGGTTTTCCCGCGGCGTCCGGTACCGCTGGGCGTAGCGTTCTTCGGCGTCGCGGACGGAAGCAGCGTCGTCGAGGAGGCGGATTCGGCCTTCCAGCGTGGACCAGGTCCGGCCCTCGAACTGGCACACCGCGGCGGCCAAGCCCGAGTCGCCGGCGGCGCGGATGAGGCGGGCCTTGTACGAGGTCCCGGAGGCGATCACGCGGGCGATGCCTTGTTCGAAGTCGACCGTCACGCCGACCGCTACTACGTGCGGTGTTCCGTTGGGGCGCACTGTCGTGAGCGACGCGAGCCGCCGTTCGGTCCAGAACTGGCGGAAGCTCTCGTCGAGGGTCATGTCCGCACGCTAGACGAGACAGAATTTCAACTGCTTGTTGACCTCTTTAACAACCAGTTGTAGCGTCCCGCGGAACCAACGACGTCCTGGAGGATCCGCATGTCGTCGCTTCGTTCCCGTGCCTGGCAGGCCGCGCTGCTGGGCGGTCTGCTCGTGTTCGCTGCCGCCTGCGGAGGAGGTCCCGACGGGGCCGGCGGCGGGCAGCAGCAAAAGCCGAGCGCTGTTCCGGACAACACTGCGTTGCTCGGGGCGATCAAGGCCGACCCGCAGCTCGCCGGAGGGCTGCCGCCGGCTGTTGCGCAGGCCAAGACGTTGCGGCTGGCGTCCAATATCCAGTCCGCGCCGAACAACTTCTACGCGGCTGACGGCAAGACGCCGATCGGCTACGAGGTCGATCTGGCCAAGGCGGTCGGGGCGAAGCTCGGGGTGACTGTCGCGTACCAGGACCTGGCGTTCGGTTCGCTGATCACGAGCCTGCAGTCCGGCCGCGTCGATCTGACCATGGCCGCGATGAACGACACCAAGGAACGCCAGCAGCAGATCGATTTCGTCGACTACTTCTCGTCCGGCATCACGATCATGATCCGCAAGGGCAACCCGGACGGCATCACCGGGCCGGACACGTTGTGCGGCAAGAACGTGGCAGTCGTACAGGGCACCAGTCACCAGAAGTTCGCCACGGCGCAGAGCGCGAAGTGCACGCAGGCGGGCAAGCCTGCCATCACGGTCACCGCGACTGACAGCGACAACCAGAACCAGAACCAGCTGCGCACCGGTCGCGTCGCGGCGATTCTCAACGACCTGCCGAGCGCGGTCTACATCTCGCGCACCGCGGGCGACGGCAAGTTCTTCGAGGTCGTGCCCGGCCAGCCGATCGAAGGCGGGCCGTACGGGATGGGCTTCGCGAAGAACAACTCGAAGCTGCGCGACGCCGTCAAGCAGGCGTTGCAGTCGCTCGTCGCCGATGGCACGTACGGCAAGATCCTGCAGTCCTGGGGCGTCGAGCAGGGCGCGATCAAGGAGGCGGCCGTCAATGGCGGAAGCTGAACCGCTGCCGATCGTCCGGCTGCGGCACTGGGGTCGCTGGGTCAGCGCGGCGGTGATCGTCGCACTGCTGGTGCTGCTGGGTTTCGCGCTCGCGCAGGCGCAGATCGAGTGGGGTTCGGTACCCGACTTCGTGTTCTACCGCGTGATGGCGCTCGGCCTGCTCAACACGGTCGTGCTGGCGGTGATCGCGCAGGCGATCGCGATCGTGCTCGGCATCCTGATCGCGTTGCTGCGGCTCAGCGCCAATCCGGTCGCGAAATGGTTCGCGGCGGCCTACATCTGGCTGTTCCGCGGGCTTCCGGTGCTGTTGCAGATCCTGATTTGGTACAACCTGGCGCTGATCTTCCCGACCGTCTCGATCCCGCTGCCGTTCGGCGGCTACCTCGTCCACGAGCCGACGAACGTGCTGATCAGCGCGTTCACCGCGGCGCTGCTCGGGCTGGCGCTGAACGAGAGCGCGTACATGGCGGAGATCGTCCGCGCCGGGCTGACCAGCGTCGACGCCGGGCAGACCGAGGCGGCGAAATCCATCGGCATGACGCCTGGCGCGACACTGCGCCGGGTCGTGCTGCCACAGGCGATGCGCGTGATCATCCCGCCGACCGGCAACGACTTCATCAACATGCTCAAGGGCACGTCGATGGCTTCGGTGATCGGCGTGACCGAGTTGATCCACGCGGCCAACAACATCTCGTCGAACAACCTGCTGGTGATGGAAACGCTGATCGCGGCGGCGATCTGGTACATGGTCGTGGTGACTGTGGCCGGTGTCGGCCAGCATTACCTTGAACGATCGTTCGGGGCAGCTGACCGAAGTCCCGTCGCGCGGGTCGGGAAGGCGTTCAAGGGGATGCCGCTGGTGAGGGGTGCGCGTGTCTGAACCGCTGCTGAAAGCTGTCGGGGTCCGCAAGAACTACGGGCACACCGAGGTGCTCAAGGGCATCGACCTGGAGGTCCGCAAAGGACAGGTGGTGTGCCTGCTCGGGCCGTCGGGAGCGGGGAAGAGCACGTTTCTCCGCTGCCTCAACCATCTCGAGACGATCGACGGCGGCCAGGTCTGGGTGGACGGCGAGCCGATCGGGTTCAAACTGCGCGGCGGCAAGCTGTACGAGCTGCGGGAGAAGGACGTCGCGCGGCAGCGCAGGGACATCGGCATGGTTTTCCAGCGGTTCAACCTGTTCGGGCACCGGACGGCGCTGGAGAACGTGGTCGAGGGACCGGTGCGGGTGCTCGGCGCCGACCCGGCGCAGGCCCGGAAAGAGGCGCTGGACCTGCTCGACCGGGTCGGGCTCGCGGACCGAGCGGGCGCTTACCCAGGGCAACTGTCCGGCGGGCAGCAGCAGCGCGTCGCGATCGCACGGTCGCTGGCGATGAAGCCGAAGCTCATGCTGTTCGACGAGCCGACGTCCGCGCTGGACCCGGAGCTGGTCGGGGAAGTGCTCGCGGTGATGGGTACGTTGGCTCGGGAGGGGATGACGATGGTGGTCGTGACGCACGAAATGGCTTTCGCCGCGGAGGCCGCCGACGAGGTGGTGTTCCTCGCTGACGGCGCGGTGGTCGAAACCGGGCCGCCGGAGCGGGTGCTGAAGTCCCCGGAACACGAGCGGACGCGGCAGTTCCTCGCGCGGGTCCTCTCGTGACCCGCATTCCGCCCCGGTACCTGCTCCAGTTCGACGAGCCCGCGGGCTACCTGGACTTCGCGCGGTTCGGGCCGCCGTCGCACGCCGTCTTAGACACCACCGCGCGGCTGCTGGAGGCGACGACCAAGGCCGGTCCGTCCACTGTGGACGAGCTGATGCGGCAGGAAATCCGGGCGAAGGCGGCGGCAGCACGGCTTTGCGGCAGCGACACCGACCACACCGTGCTGCTCCCGCACACCAGCCTCGGCCTGTTCCAGGCTGCGTTCAACAGCCACGGCGAAGTACTCGTGTCGGCCGCGGAGTTCCCGGCCAACACGTACCCGTGGGCGCGCGCCGAGCAGGCCGGACGCGTACGGATGAGGAGGCTAGAAGGCGGTTACGTCACCGCCGACCGTCTCGCGGAAGCGCTCACGCCGGAAACCGCTGTCGTTTCGGTGAGCGCGGTCGATTTCCGCACTGGTTACCGGGCTGACCTCGCCGCATTGCGCGAGGTGGCCGGCGATCGGCTGCTGGTGGTCGACGGGATCCAGGGCTTCGGGGTCGTCGACGCGCCGTGGGAGGTCGCCGACGTGCTCGTGGTCGGCGGGCAGAAGTGGCTGCGAGCGGGCTGGGGCACCGGGTTCGCGGTGCTGTCGGACCGGGCGCTGGCGCGGATGGACCCGATCCTGTCCGGCTGGACCGGCGCGCGCGACCCTGGCTTGTTCGACAACGAGATCCACCCGGCCGACCCGACCGCGGCGAGCTGGTCGATCTCCAACCTCAGCCCGGTCACGTCCGGCGCGTTCGCGGCGGCGCTCGAACTGGTCGAGGAAACCGGCGTCGCGGCGATCGCGGGCCGGATCGACGAACGCGTCGGCGAACTCGAGGAGGTGCTGCGCTCGTTCGGCGCGGAGATCGTGTCGGCGACCGAACGGCGGGCCGGGATTCTTGCGTTTTCGTTGCCGGACAAGCCCGCCGAGCAGGTCGGGGCGGCGTTGACGGCGGCGGGGATCGCGGCGACGGTGCGTCCGGAACACGTCCGGTTGTCGCCGCACGCGTCGACCCCGGCCGCGGCTGCCGAACAGGTGCGGGACGCGCTGGAAACGCTGCTGCGGCCGCGCCGGGTCGTGCCGGTCGCGTCGGCTGCGGGCACCGCGACGCATGAGCTGCTCACCGCGCTGATTCCGGCGGTGGACGGGCTGGCGGCGATGCTCGGGCCGGGCAACGAGGTGCTGCTGCACGACCTGTCGCGGCTGCCGGATTCGATCGTCGCGATCGCGGGGAAGCTCACCGGTCGTTCGGTCGGCGGGCCGATGACGGATCTGCTGCTCGGGCTCGTCCGGCGCGGCACGACGCAGGACCTGACCAACTACCGCACGCACAGTCCGGATGGTCGCGAGATCCGTTCGTCCACGTTGTTTTTGCGTGACGCCGAGGGTACGGCGATCGGGTGCCTGTGCGTGAACAGCGAACTGCCCGCGGCGGCGCAGACGTCGGAGGAACGGCGGGAGGAGACGTTCCTGCCGGACGTCGACAGCCTGCAACGGTTCCTCGTCGGACGCGCGATCGGGAAGTCCGGGATTCCGGTGGAGCTGATGAAGAAGCGCCACAAGTCGGCGGTGGTCCGGGAGCTGGACGAGGCCGGGTATTTCCTGATCAAGGACGCGGTGGACCACCTGGCCGCGCAGCTCGAGGTGACGCGGTACACGATTTACAACTACCTCAACGAGATCCGGGCCTGATGAGCGTCGTCGTACCGGCCAGGTTGGCGAAGGCGGTGCGGCGGCGCGAGGGTGCCGCGGCTGAGGCTTGGCTACGGGAACTGCCGGGGTTGGTCGAGGATGCCTGCGTGAGGTGGGACTGTCAGATCGCGGGCTCTCCGCTGCACGGGGAGACGGCGTTGGTGCTGCCCGTCGAATGCGCCGGGCAGGCGGCCGCGCTCAAGATTTCGTTTCCTCATCAGCATTGTGCGGCGGAAGCGGCGGCGTTGAAGCACTTCGACGGTGCCGGGGTGGTTCGGCTGCTGGAGGCTTCTGCTGACAGCAACACGCTTTTGCTCGAACGCGTCGGTCCCGCGACACTGGAGACAGTACGAGTGGAGGAAGCGACCGAGATCGCGGGCGAGTTGGCCCGTCGGCTGGCGGTGCCCGCCCCGGCCGGGACTCGGGCGCTCTCCTCGACAACCGGGCCGTGGCTCGCGCAGCTGGATCAGCAGGCGATGCCAGGTTTGCTGCCGAAGCGCGAGGTTGATCGGGCGCGGGAACTGATCGCGTTCCTCGCCGATGACCGGACCGGCACGATGCTGCACGGTGATCTGCATTTCGGTAACGTGCTGCGGGCGCGACGGGAACCGTGGCTGGCGATCGACCCGATCGGGTGGCGCGGGACGGCTGCGTTCGACGCGTTCACCGTTGTCGCGAGAAGAAGACGGGCAGATGACCTGACCGCGTTGATCACCCGGTTTTCCCGGGCCGCACAGACAGATCCGGGCCTGGCAGCGCGTTGCTGCCAGGCCCGGGCGGTCAGTGCTTATCTGCACCAGGAACACACTGGCGGCGCATGGTTCGACCGCGACGTGCTCCTCGCACTTATTTCAGGAACTTCTCCACCGCGTCCGCGGCCGCGGTAATCCCGCCGTTGGCACGGATTTCCGAGCGCAGCTCAGCCAACCTCGCGGCAACGTCCGATGAACTGCTGACTTCATCGACGGCTTCGCGCAGGGACTTGGCGGTCACCTGGTCCGCGGGCAGATGCTTGCCGACTCCCAACGCTTCCAGCTGCGCGGCGTTGCCGAACTGGTCGACGGCTTGCGGAATGGCGACCGTCGGGACGCCGTACCACAGGGATTCCGTGCAGCCGCCCATGCCGGCGTGCGTGATGAAGGCGGACGCGACGTCGAGAATCGCCAGTTGCGGCACCGTTTCGTGCACCTCGACCGACTTCGGCAGCGGGCCGAGATCGTCCTTCGAGACGTGCTTGCCGATCGAGAGCACGACGTGCCAGTCCTCGAATTCGGTGATGCAGTGCCGGTAGACGTCCAGCTGGTCGTTGTACGCGGTGCCGAACGACACGAGCAGCACGGGTTTCCCGTCGGACGGCGGTGTCCAGTGCTCCGCAGCGCGCGCCGGGTCAAGGCACGGGCCGACGAACTGGACGCGGTCCTCCGGCACGCGGTCGGCGTTCGGCTGCATCGCGCGCGGGATCAGCGACAGGATCGGCACCGGTCGCGCGAGCCACGTCCAGGCGTCTTCGGTGACTCCGTTTTCCGCCAGCCACTCGGTGAATGCCCGGTCGTAGTCCACTCCGGACGGTGAGGTGCGGATCGGGTCGAGGACGTCGGCGAGTTCTTCCTCGTAGCCGTCCCAGGCGACGTAGGCGGGGGAGAGCTGCACCGCGGGCACGTCGTAGCGGAGGCCGAGCAGCGGGGCGCCAAGGCCGCCGATGTCGTAGAGCAGCAGGTCCGGCCGGTCCTGGTCGAAGGTTTCGATCAGCCGCGGGTGGATCGCGATGGCCTCGTCGAGGAAGACGCGCATCGCTTCGGCCGGGTCTTCCGGCCATTCCGCGTCCGGACCGAGCGGGAAGATCGTGGGATGCGCGACGACGTCCGCGCCGGTCGCTCCGACCAGTTCGGCGAGCGGTTCGCCGACGACGTAGCTGACCCGGTGCCCGCGTCGCACCAGTTCGCGGACGATCCCCAGCGACGGGTAGATGTGGCTCGGCGCGGAACAGCCGACCACGACGATGTGCTTGCCCATGAGGCGAAAGTGTCCTTTCCGGACGAGATGCGGTCCGGCACGCGGAACGGGAGCCGCCCGATGGCGGGCGGCCCGGAAAGTCGTGCCGGGATCAGGACAGGCGGCGGCGGGCGAAGATCGTCATGAATCCGGACGGTAGTGCGGCTGGTCGCGGGGAGCAACCGGATTAGCCGGGCATAGCCGCCAGGCACTTGCCACCGTGAACGACTCGGCATCGCCCACTACTTTTCAACACAACCAACTTTGTGTTACAAAGTTCAGGACAGCGAAGCACTGGGGGACGAGATGACGGAAGCGTTCAGGCTGACCGGCCTGGTGAAGCAGTTCAAGCAGGTCCGCGCGGTCGACGGCGTGTCGATGACGGTGCGGCGGGGCGAGGTCGTCGCGCTGCTGGGGCCGAACGGCGCGGGCAAGTCGACCACGATCGACATGCTGCTGGGGCTCGCCTCGCCGGACGAGGGGAGCGTGCGGGTGTTCGGCGGTGCGCCCCGGGCGGCGCTCGACTCCGGGCGGCTCGCGGCGATGGTGCAGAACGGGTTCCTGCTGCGGGACGTCACACCGGCCGAGCTGGTCGAGTTGCATCGGTCGATGTTCGAGAATCCGCTGCCTGCCAAGGAGGTTTACGCGCGGGCCGGGATCGGGGAGTTCGCCAAGCGGCGGTGCGGGAAGTTGTCCGGCGGGCAGCTCCAGCGGGTCCGGTACGCGCTCGCGCTCACCGGCGACCCGGAGCTGCTGATCCTCGACGAGCCGACGGCGGCGTTGGACGTCGACGCGCGGCGCGAATTCTGGGCGTCGATGCACGAGTTCACGGCGGCTGGGAGGACCGTTCTGTTCGCGACGCACTACCTCGCCGAGGCGGAGGACTACGCGGACCGCGTCGTACTGATGCGGCACGGGAAGGTCGTCGCGGACGGCGCAGTCGACGAGGTGCGCGCGAATGTGTCCGGGCGAGTGATCAGGGCAGTCGTACAGGGCGCCCGTCCGGAAGCCTTGGCCGCGCTCGACGGGGTCGCCAGTGCACGCGTACAGGGCGATCGTACGGAACTGGGCTGCACGGACTCCGACCTGGCGATCCGGGCGTTGCTCGCGGCGTTTCCGCAGGCCAGCTCGATCGAGATCACCTCCGCGGGGCTGGAGGAAGCCTTCCTCGCCCTCACCTCCGACGAGCCGCAGGGAGCGCTCCGATGAACCTCGTCTACCTCCGGCTGGAGATCCTGCGCATCGTCCGCAGCCCGCAGTTCGCGTTGTTCACCATCGTGGTTCCGCTTGGCATGTTTCTCCTGTTCGGCGGGTTGTTCGGCGATCAGGTCGGGCCGGACGGCATCAAGGCGAGCGTCACCACGATGATCAACATGGGCGCGTACGGCGCGATGAGCGGCGCGTTGTTCACCGGCACCCGCGTCGCGACCGAGCGAACGGACGGCTGGCAGCGGCAACTGCGGCTCACGCCGATGCGCGGGCCCGGCTATCTCGCGGTGAAGATCGCGTCCTCGATGGCGATGGCGTTGCCCGTGGTTCTGGTGATCTTCGTGGCTGGTGCGTTGCGCGGAGTGCAGTTGACGCCGGCGCAGTGGCTGCTCAGCGGGCTCTCGTTGTGGCTGGGCGCGCTGCCGTTCGCGGTGCTCGGGCTTCTGCTCGGGTTGTTCGGCAAGGGCGACACAGTCGGCGCGATGACCGGCGCGTTGATGCTGCCGCTCGGCGTGTTCGGCGGGTTGTGGATGCCGCTGTCGATCTTGCCGGAATGGATGTCGGCGCTCGCGCATTTCTTCCCTACGTACTGGCTCGGCCGCGTCGGCACGCTCCCGGTGGATCACGCGGGCGGGCTCGGTCTCGCGGTCGGCGTGCTGGCAGCGTGGCTGGTCGTGCCCGCGCTCGTGGTGGTGCGGCGGTTCCGGCTGGGCCCGGTGAAGGTCGCGTGACGTGTTAGCTTCCGTGCTGCATGAGGGGTCAGTACGGGGGAAGGGCGGTCCGGGGTGAACGACGACGCGGGGGACCCCGTCGAGGACGAAGGCGAGTCGCTGTCCGTGGCGGAGTCGCTCGAGCTCATCGCCCGGCAGAACGAACGGACGCGCCGGGAGCTGCGAGTCAGCCCGGCGCGTCTGTTCGCCGTCTGGGCCTTCGCCTGGCTGGTCGGCTGGGGGCTCGTCTACCTCTCCGACGGGCGATCGGCGGCGCTCATGCCCGGCTGGGTCGCGGGGATCGTCGTCGCGGTGCTCATGGTGGGCGCGATCGGTTACTCCGCCTGGCACGGCAGCAAAGGCGGCCGCGGGATTCGCGGGCCGTCGCAGCGGATCGGCGCGATGTACGGCTGGGCGTGGATGATCTCGTTCGCCGGGATGAGCCTGATCGACATCCGGATCACGAAACTCCTCCCCGAGGGCTCGGATCTCGTTCCCCTGCTGTGGTCCGGCACCTCGCTGCTGCTGACCGGTGCGCTCTACCTGGCCGGCGGGACGCTGTGGCAGGACATGCGGCAGTACTTCCTCGGGGGCTGGATCATCGTGTGCAGTGGGGCGAGCGTCTTGGTCGGTGTGCCAGGCAACTTCCTCGTCCTTTCGCTCGCGGGCGGCGGCGGATTCGCGGTCGCGGCGCTGGTCTATGTGGTGCGGCCCCGTGACTGAGCTGCCGGAGCTCGACCCCGTCATCCACGCCCAGGCGCGGCTGCGCGTCACGGTCGCGCTCGCCGGGCTCCGTCCGGCCGACCAGATCACCTTTCCCCGGCTGCAGCAGCTGCTGGAGATGACCGCGGGCAATCTCTCGACGCATCTGCGCAAGCTCGAGGACGCCGAGTACGTCGAGATCACCAAAGCTTACGAGCACCGCACGCCGGTCACGCTCGTGCGGCTCACGAGCAAGGGCCGCGCCGCGTTCGAGAGTTACACCAAGGCGTTGCAACGGCTCCTGGACGCTGGAACCTGACATGTCTCGCTGGGTCGTGCACTTGGACCTCGACGCGTTCTACGCCTCCGCCGAACAGCTCACCCGGCCGACGCTGCGCGGACGCGCGGTGGTGGTCGGCGGTACCGGACACCGCGGTGTCGTCGCCGGGGCGAGCTACGAATCCCGCGAGTACGGCGTGCGGTCGGCGATGCCGATGTCCCAGGCTCGGCGGCTGCTCCCGGCCGGCGGCGTGGTGCTGCCGCCGCGGTTCCGGTTGTACGAAATCTTGAGCAAGCAGGTTTTCGATGTCGTCGGCGAGGTCGCGCCGGTGCTGGAACGGATTTCCCTCGACGAGGCGTTCGCCGAACCGCCCGCGCTGGCTGGTGCGTCGGTCGAGCAGGTGACCGGGTGGGCCGAGGAACTGCGGGCGCGGGTCCGGGAGCGGACTGGGCTCACTGCGTCGATCGGGGCGGGGACTGGCAAGCAGGTCGCGAAAATCGGCTCGGATCGCGCGAAGCCAGACGGTTTGCTGGTCGTGCCTCCCGGGACCGAACGCGAGTTTCTGGCTCCGCTGCCGGTGCGCGCGTTGTGGGGGATCGGACCGGTCGCGGAAGCCAAACTGCGCACGATCGGTGTCCTCACCTTGGGCGAGTTGGCGGCGTTGCCCGAGCCGGACGCGGTGTCGACGCTCGGTGGCGTGGTCGGCCGCGATTTGCGGCGGCTGGCGAGCGGATTCGACGACCGTCCGGTCGCGGAACGGGGCGAAGCCAAACAGGTGAGCGCGGAGACGACCTTCGACGTCGACGTGGTCGATCTCGTCCGATTGCGCGCCGAGGTAAGGAAAATCGCGGCTGGTGCGCACTCCCGGCTGGTGAAGGCGGGGCGCGTCGCGCGCACGGTGGTGATCAAGCTGCGGCATACCGACATGAGCACGGTGACCCGCTCCGAGACCACCGCGTCGCCCACCGATGACCTCGAACAGCTTGCCGCTACTGCGGAACGGCTGTTGCTCGACCCGCAGGAGTTCGGCGGAGTGCGGTTGGCGGGCGTCGCGTTCAGCGGGCTTTCAGTGCCGCATCAGGACGCGTTGTTCAGCTTGACCGTGCCCGCCGCGACGGAGGAGCCGGTGGTCACTTCGGCGCCGTCGCCGGGCGGGAGCGCGCCAGTGTCGTCGTCGGGATGGCGCCCGGGCGACGACGTGGTGCATGCCGAGTTCGGCACAGGGTGGGTGCAGGGCGCGGGGCACGGCCGGGTGACGGTCCGGTTCGAGACGCGCACGTCCGGTCCAGGCGTCGCGCGCACGTTCGACCAGACCGACCCGGCGCTGGCTCGCGGACAGCCCGCCGACTGCCTAGCCTGAGCGTTTCCCCTGGTCACGACCGGGGTGTTAACCCACAAGAGTGATGAGGAAGGATGTGCCGGGCAGCCGGGCAAAGGGGATGATCATGACGAACACGCGCCGCGCCGCCGCCCTCGCCGGGGTCGCGCTGATGCTGACGGCGTGTGGGAGCGAAGCCGCCCCGCAACGGTCCTCGGCCGGACCGGCATCGTCGTCGGCGGCCGCTTCGCCGGATTCGTTCACCGTCGTGGCGACCGGGGACGTGCTGATCCACCCTCGGCTCACCGAGCAGGCCGAGGCGGACGGCGGCGGGAAGATCGACTACCGGCAGCTGTTCGCCGGGGTCAAACCGCTGGTGTCCGGTGCGGATCTGGGGATCTGCCACCTCGAAACGCCGCTCGCGCCAGAAGGCGGGCCGTACAGCGGGTATCCGTCGTTCAGCGCGCCGCCGGAGATTGCGGACGCGTTGAAGGACACCGGATACGACACGTGCTCCACCGCGTCGAACCACACGCTCGACCAGGGCGCGGCGGGTGTGCAGCGGACGTTGGACAAGCTCGACCAGACCGGGTTGAAACACACCGGGTCCGCGCGTTCGGCTGAGGAGGCAGGGAAGCCGCTGATCCTGGACGTGCACGGGGTGAAGGTCGCGCAGTTGTCTTACTCGTTCGGGTTCAACGGGATCAAGCGGCCTGCCGGGAAACCTTGGCTGGCCAACGAAATCGACCCCGACGAGATCCTCGCCGCGGCGCGCGAGGCGAAGGCGGCCGGGGCGGAGGTCGTGATCGCGAGCCTCCACTGGGGCGTCGAGTATCAGCATGACGTGACTGCTGAGCAGAAGCAGTTGGCGCAGAAGCTGACGGCGTCGCCGGATCTCGACCTGATCGTCGGGCACCACGCGCATGTGGTGCAGCCGTTCCAGAAGGTCGGCGGCAAGTGGGTGGCGTTCGGGCTGGGCAATGAGGTCGCGCGGCACGACGAACCTCGCGGGTCCACGGAGGAAGGGGTCGCGGCCCGGTTCCGGTTCAGCCGCGCCGGCGGGAAGTGGACGGTGGACAAGGCCGAGTACGTGCCGACGCTGATCGACCTCGGGCCGCCGATTCGGTTGCGCGACCTGACGACTGCGCCGCCGAGCGAGCGAGGGAAGGAAGCGCTCGCGAATACCGACGAGGTGGTGCTTTCCCGGGGCGCTGGGGATGACGGGTTGAGCCGACTGGGGCGGTGACGGTTTCCGGGTCGGTGGCGGCCTAGGGCAGTGGGGGTTGCTGGGCGCTGCGCTGTTGTGCGCTCGATGTTGTGGCGGGCGATGGGTTCGATGCGCTTGTCGTCGCTGTGGGGTGAGCCTTGCGGTGTGCCCAGGGCGATCGTCCTGGGCGGACGATCGGGTTGGGCGGCTGTCTTCGTTGGGCGTTCGCCAGGTTCAAGTTGTTGTCTGGGGCGGACGATCGCCCGAGTCAGTGGTCTCGGCGGGTGATGAGCTGGGCGATCGCGGTCAGTTCGGCCGTTGGCCGGGGGGCTGGGTTGGCGGCGGTCAGGGCGGCCAGCGCGTCGGTGAGCAGTTCGTCTGCTTGGGCGTGGCTCCAAGAGCGGCCCCCGGCTTCGTCGACCAAAGCCGCGGCTTTGGCGAGGCGGTCGTCCGGGAGTGGCTGTCGGTACAGCATTGCCAGTTCCTGTCCGGCTGACGTGCCCGAGGTGAGCGCCGCGACCACGGGGAGGGATTTCTTGCGGCTGCGCAGGTCCGAGTAGACCGGCTTGCCGGTGACTGCTGGGTCGCCCCAGATGCCGAGCAGGTCGTCGACGTGTTGGAAGGCAAGGCCTAGCGATCGGCCGAAGCGGCCGAAGCGTTCGACGTGCTCGCCGCGGCCTCCGACGACCAGTACGCCGAGCGTGCATGCCGCGCTCAGCAGGGCCGCCGTTTTGCCTTGGGCCATGCGGACGCATTCCGCTACTTCGACGTTCGTTCGCTGTTCGAACGCCAGGTCCTCGTGCTGGCCGTGCAGCAGGTCCAGTACCGCGGTGCTCAGCAGGCGGGCGGCGGCTGGGCCGTCGGGGGACAGGACGTCGAAGGCCAGTGCCAGCAGGGAGTCTCCGGCCAGCACCGCTTGCCCGGTGCCGAAGACGGTCCACGCGGTGGGGCGATGGCGCCGGGTGCGGTCGCCGTCCATGACGTCGTCGTGCAGCAGGGAGAAGTTGTGGGCCAGTTCGACGGCCACCGCCGCGGGGATCGCGTCTTCCGGGTCTCCGCCGCAGGCCTCCGCGCACAGCAGCACCAGGGCCGGGCGCAGGGCTTTGCCTCCGGCGGCGCTGGTGGCGGTTCCGGTTTCGTCCCACCAGTCGAGGTGGTAGCCGGCGATCCGGCGCATCGACACGGGCAGCCGGTCGACCGCCGCGCGCATCGCGGGTTCCCAGCGGCTCCGGCTCCAGTCCAGCACCTCGGCCACGGAGCGGGCCCCGGTGCGCGCGTCCACCGTCGTCATCGTTCTTCCGCTTCCGGGCGCAGCACGGCGGCCACAGTGGACAGTGCGGAGGGGCTCGGGACGATCACTGCGAAACCACCTAACGTCGAAAACGCCGGAACCCGGCGGAGCGGTGTTTTCCGGGAGAGGAATGCGAAATCGTAAGCGGCGCCGCGCATCAACATAGCAAGGCGGATGATCTCGACAATCACTCGATCGGGTAACCGCGTCCGATTCACCTGTTTGCCGAAGCTCCTTTTCGGGCATTGCCGGTGCTGTTGTCCGGTCGACAACGAGAGGCGCGTCACCGTGGGTCCGCTGCCGTAACCCGGTCGAGTGCGCACCACCGGTATCCGAGCAATTTTCCCTTGCTGAGCAAGGGCAATCGGGGGTACGCGTGGCCGGGACGCTGCTCCGATCCGGCGAACCGCGCGGGCGGTGGACGGCCACCCGGCTGAATCGCGGGTTTCGCCGTTGTCCGTTCCGGAATCGGCTGGATAGCGTCGGCCAGCGTATTTCCCCGCGCGAAAGGAACCGGATGAACGTCTACGTGACCGGGGTGTTCTGGGTCGTCGGCGCGGCGATCGCGGCCGCGGTGATCGGCTATCTCGTCCGGCGCTTCGGCTGGGACGAGGGCCGCCGCGACAACAACGACGCCGCGGGCCAGGTGTTCACCATCGTCGGCGGGCTGCACGCGGTGCTGGTCGCCTTCGTGCTGATCTCGCTCTTCGACGCCGTCACGGCCACGCGCGAGGGTTCCTACACCGAGGCGGAGGGCCTGGTCGCCGCCACCTGGTCGGCTCAGGCACTGCCCGGCGACACCGGCGAGCAGGTGCGGCGCCTGGCCATCGCGTACGCGACGACGGTGTCGAAGCAGGAATGGCCCCGGCTCGTCGACGACGGGCCGGTCCCGGACACCGGCTGGACGCAGCTCGACCAGATGCGCCGCGTCGTCGCCAGCGCGCAGGCCAGCGACGACTGGACGAACGACCGGAAGAAGGACGCCGCCGCCCAGCTTTGGCAGGTCTACCAAGCCCGCCAGACCCGGCTCACCGGCGCGGAAACCGACGGCGTCGGCTCGGTCATGTGGTTCGCGCTCATCCTCGGCAGCGTCATCTCGATCCTGCTGCCCAACCTCTTCGGCGGCACGCGGATGGCCGCGCACCTGGTGATCGTGTCGACGCTCGCCGGCACGATCGTCCTGCTGCTCTATGCGATTTACCAGCTGCAGAACCCTTATGCCGGCGGCGCGAACGTGCATCCGGACGCGTTCACCTCGGCGATCTCGCGGCTCGGCTGACCGGTGCGAGGTTCCCGGTACCTGACTGTGGTGGCCGCCGCGGCCGCGGTCGCCGGGCTGCTCGTCGCGTCCGGATGGCTGGCTCCGGCTCGCCAGCGCGCGGCCGCGACGTCCTGCCGGGTGCTGCAGGTCGAAAGCCGTGACGGGCAGTCGTCCGACATCGTGCGGTTGACCTTGCCCTCCGGCGCGCGACATCTGTTGCACCACAGTCCGTTCGCGCTGAATGCCATCGCGTATTCGGCCGCGCAGGACGTGACCTACGGCGTGGCCGACGGTCGTTTCCACGACGGCTGGCACGCGGTGCGGATCGACTCCGGAGGTGAGTTGACCGATCTCGGCGCGGTTGGGCGAGAAACGCACCATGGCGTGTGGAGCTGGGTCACTGGCGCGACGGCCGGGGCGATGTCCGGTAGCTCTTGGTACGTGAAGCGGGCGACCAGCCTGTACACAGTGGACGTTGACCCGCACAGCTCCGGTTACCTCACTGCGACCGGGCCGGTGTTGCTGCATCCGTGGTGGCTCGCGTCCGGCGTCGACGATTTCGCATACAACCCGGAAGACGGTCTGCTGTACGGGGTTTCGTCCGCTGCCGAGGGCGCGGTGGTCACGGTGAACCCGGTGAGCGGAACGGTCGCGAAGGTGCCGGGGGAGCAGTTTCCGGCGGCGACTTACGGTGCCGTCGTGTTCGGGCCGGACCACAAGCTCTACGCGACCGCGAACTGGATCGACGGGCGGAGCGTCACGTACCGGATGGACGGCGGTTCCGCGGTCGAGGTGAGCACAGGGCCGCCGTTGGTGATGTCCGATGGCGCCGGGTGTTTGGCGGAACCCCCGCCGCCACCGCCTCCGCCACCACCGCCTCCGTCGTCCTCGACCCCGCCGACGACCTCGTCCTCACCGACCACGACGCCGTCCTCGCCGTCCCCGACCCCGACCCCGTCGAGCTCGGCGAGCCCCACGCCGTCGTCCACCCCGGTGCCCCCGCCGCACCCATCGTCACCACCGTCCTTCCCGCCACCCACGACGCCGAGTCCGGTCACGCCTACCCCTACCCCGCAACCACCGGACGCGATCATCCAGCCGATCCCGATGCCCCAGCCCCCGGCACCGTCGCGCGCAGCCCCGGTGAAGGGCATCCCGAAACCGCCCGAGAAGCGCACGGCGAAAGCACGCGACAACGTCAAGAAGCAGCGACGCTGGGGTGTCGCCGCGGTCCTGCTGATCGTCGGAGGAGGTGCGGTAGCGGCTCGAGCACGGCGCGCTCGTTAACGCGGCGGTCGTCTCGATGACGGACGTTGTCCAACTCGGCCGTCAAGACTCCCTCCGGCGTCGAAACGACGCCAGAGGAGGAGAAAGCCGATGAAACGCGTGAAGATCGGGCTGGTCGCCGGGGCGCTGGTGCTGCCGCTGGCCGCCGCGGGCCCGGCCGAGGCCAAGGGCCGTCCGGACGACCATTACCGGGTGCGGGCCGGGCACACGCTGCAGGTGCGCGGCGACGCGCAGCGCGACGGTGCGGTGGTGCGGCACACCGATCCCGGCCACGGCGCGCTGGCCATCGGCCCGGACGGATCGTTCCGCTACACGCCCGCCGCCGGGTTCACCGGACGCGACACGTTCACCTACACCGTGAGCGACGCGGTCCGGCTGTACCCGACGGACTTGCCGCCGCTCGGCACCGTCGGCGGCGTCAAGATCACCGGCGGCGGGTACGGGTCCGCGCTGACTCCGGTGCCGGGTTCGCGCGACGAGTTCTACGGGCTCACCGACCGCGGGCCGAACGTCGACGCGCCGGACGGGTCCAAAGTGGAGCCGCTGCCGTCGTTCACGCCCGCCGTCGGCAAGTTCCGGCTCAAGGGCGGAAAAGCCGTGCTGGAGCGGAATATTCCGCTGCGCGCGGCCGACGGTTCGCCGTACAACGGCCAGGTCAACACCCTGGCGAACACCGGCGAGACCATCGTGGACCTCAACGGCGCGAAACTGCCCGCGTCGCCGAACGGCTACGACTCCGAAGGGCTCGTCGCGCAACGCGACGGGACATTCTGGGTGTCGGACGAGTACGGCCCGTTCATCACGCATTTCCGTGCGGACGGCCGGGCGATCGAGCGGCTCTCGCCCTTCGACGGTTCGCTGCCGAAGGAACTGAAGAACCGCGTGCCGAACAAGGGCATGGAGGGCCTCGCGCTCACGCCGGACGGCCGGACGCTCGTCGGCATCATGCAGTCCGCGCTGCAGCAGCCGGATCTCACGAAGAAGCCCAGCAAGGTACCCGCGCTGCGGATCGTGACGGTCGACCTGAAGACCCGCGCCACGCACGAGTACGCCTACCTGCTCGACAACCCGGACGAGACCAGCACCGCGGTCTCCGAGATCACCGCGTTGTCCGCGACCCGCTTCCTGGTGGACGAGCGCGACGGCAAGGCCGAGCCGGGCGCGTACAAGAAGCTGTTCGAGATCGACCTGAGCAAGGCGACCGACCTCGGACCGGCGGCGAAGGTGCCAGGCGCGACCTACGACGCGGTCAAGGGCGGGCTGCTCGTCGACGGCGGCAAGAGCATCGAGGCGTACGTCGGCAAGGCCACCACCGCGGAGGCCGCTGACGCGCTGGCGAAGGTCGGTGTGACACCCGCGGCGAAGAAGCTGTTCCTCGACGTCGGCGGCTTGGTGACCGGGCTCGACCCGAGCGGCGGCTTCTTCGGCCACGACAAGGTGGAAGGCGTCGCGACGACCGACGGCGGCCGCACCGTGGTGATCAGCAACGACAGCGACTTCGGCATCGACGGGGTTGCGAACTCGACGGCTCCGTACACCCTGCACGCCAAGGCGCAGCCGAATGGCCGTCAGGACGACGGCGAGTACCTGAAGGTGGACATGGCGAAGCTGCCGGCCCGGACGCGCACTCTGACGGTGACCGTCGACGTGCGCTGAGGACCCTCAGTACTTGAACTGATCCACGTTGTTCTGCGTGATCAGCAGGGGATCGCCGAGCAGGACCGTCCGGGTGGCCGCGTCGTAGCGCACCGCGGGGAGCTCCGGGCTCACGTTGTTCCTGGGCTTGAGCGGGGCGTCGGTCGCGAGCTGCTCGGCGGTCCAGGCGGTGAGGTAGCCGAGGGATTCGACGTTCCACAGCACCGTCATGGAGCAGGAACCGTCGACCAGGTACGGCTTCATCGTCTGCGGCGTGCCGGTGCCGACGGTGAAGACCTGGCCGATCTTCTGCTGATCACGCACCGCTCGTGCGATGCCGGGCGTCGCCGTGGTGCACTGCCCGATCATGCCGGTGAGTTTCGGATGCCGGTTGAGGATCTCCTTCGCCAGCTTCGTGGCGGTGGTGGTGTCCTCGTCGGCGTACACCGTCTCGACTAGCTTCGCCTGCGGATAGCGTTGTGCCGCATACGTTTTCTCGGCTTCGATCCAGGAGTTGAGGTTCGCTGCCGCGCGCCCGCACGAGACGATCGCGTACTCGCCGGTCCCGCCGGTCTTCTTCATCAGCGAGTCGACCAGCGCCGAGCCGATGCCCTCGGCCGTCGTCTGGTTCACGAAGACCTCGCGCTGGGAATCGGCGGCGTCGGTGTCGGTGGTGAGCACGTGGATGCCCTTCGCCCGCGCCTCCGCGATCGTCGGGGCCAGCTCCGCCGGATCGTTCGGGGCGACCGCGATGACGTCCACGCGTTCGGCGATGAGCTGGCGCAGGATCGCGGTTTGCGCGGCCGGGTCGACCGACGCCGGCGCGCGGAGGAACCACTTCGCGCCGAGCCGTTTGGCGGCCAGCATGCCGCCGGCGTTCATCGCGTCGAAGTACGGGATGCCGCCGATTTTCGGCACGAAGGCGATTTTCGCCTGCTCGGGGGCCGAGCCGGACAGGACCGGCGAGCAACTGCCCGCCAGCGCCGCCGCGGTCGCCACCAGCGCCGCGCCCAGCACGAGCGTTTTGGTCCGCCCTCGCATCCCCCACCGTTCCCCGGCTATGTGACCTGGCAGCCGAAGGTAGGGCCAGCGGCGGCAGGGGGTCAACCGAACGCGACCAAACGGTTACGCAAGCGAGTTCAACCGCCGGAAGGCGCAGCCTTCTCTCCGCCCGCCGGACACGTCCCGTCCTGGGGGAGTTCACCGGTCAGCAGGTAGTGCGCGGCTTTGTCGTCGACGCACGGGTTGCGCTCGTTGAGGTAGGCGGCGTGGTTGCCGCCGCCGTCGACGAGCAGTCTCGACCCGTGCAGCACCCGACGCATCCGCTGTGCGCCGGCCAGCGGTGTCGCCGGGTCGTCTTTCCCTTGCAGCAACAGGATCGGCGGCACCGGAGCAGAGCCGATCCGGACCTCCGGCGACGCCGGGACCTGCCAGAACGCGCACGGCGCGCTGTACCAGCTGTTGAGCCAGGCGAACAGCGGCGCGGACATCGCCGACTTCGCGGTGTCCGCGTGCCAGGTCGCCCAGTCGCGCGGCCAGCCCGTGTCGGCGCAGTTGTAGGCGAGCTGGCCGGGGTCGACCGCGTACCGCGCCTGTCCGGCGGCGACGTTCAGCCCGGCGGAATCCCCGCCGCGGTGGCTCGCGATCGCCTGCATCAGCGACGGCCAGGCCCAGTCGCCGTACATCGCGGACGCCAGCAGATCGTCCAATTCGGACACTCCGGTTTTGCCGTCCGCCGGTCGTGCCGCGAGTTTCTCGCGCAGTTCGTTCCACGCGGTCTTGACCGCGGACGCGGTGGCGCCGAGGTGGTACGTGCTGTCGCGCTCCGCGGTCCAGGCGAACAGTTGCTCGGCCCGCGCTTGCAGTGCGGCGTTTTGCTGGAACTGCGTTTGATACGTGGTGGCCGTCGGATCGACGACGCTGTCCAGGATCATCCGCCCGGTGTGCGCCGGAAACAGGGTCGCGTACGTGGCACCGAGCTTGGTGCCGTAGGAATAGCCGAGGTAGTCGATCTTGTCCTTGCCGAGCGCTTGGCGGATCCGATCCATGTCGCGCGCCGCGTTCTCGGTGGTGACCTGCGGCAGCAGGTCTTTCCCGTTCGCCGCGCATCGCGCCGCGATCTGCTTGGCGAAGCCCTCGCGTTTCCGCTCCTGCGGGAGATCGGCTGGTTGGTACGGCGAGGCCGGATGCGGCGCGAGTTTCGAGGTGTCGCCACAGGCAACCGGTGTGCTCGCCCCGATTCCGCGCGGATCGAAGCTGAACGCCGCGTACTGCTGTGCGACGTCCCGCGGCAGTTGACTGAACACGAGTTTCTCGGTGCCCAGCCCGGACGCGCCCGGTCCGCCAGGGTTCACCAGCAGGAAATGCGGCGCGCTGAGACTGCCCATGCCGGACACGGTGAGGGTGATCTGCTTCCCGTCCGGTTTCGCGTAGTCGAGCGGCACTCGCAGGCGTCGAGTTGATCACCACACTTCCGGTTATACCGATTCGCCGGAGCGGCCGGGCGACAGTCATCACATCGGGCGACCTTGCGGCATTGATACCCCTAAGGGGTATAGTCGCAGGCATGAACGAACACCGGCACGGAGCGTCTTGGTCCACTGCCGCTCAAGCGACGCTGCACTGCCTCACCGGTTGTGCCATCGGCGAAGTGCTCGGCATGGTCCTCGGTACCGCGCTCGGCCTGCACAACGCGGCCACTGTGGTGCTGTCTATCGTGCTGGCGTTCGTCTTCGGCTACGCCCTCACCATGCGCGGGGTGCTCAAGTCGGGTCTCGCGCTCGGTGCCGCCTTCAAAGTCGCGCTCGCCGCCGACACGGTGTCGATCGCGGTCATGGAGGTCATCGACAACACCGTCGTCGTGGCGATCCCGGGCGCGATGGACGCGGGATTGTCGAGCGGCCTGTTCTGGCTGTCGCTGGCGTTGTCGCTCGCGATCGCCTTCGTGGTCACGGTTCCGGTCAACAAGTGGATGATCGGCCGCGGTCGTGGGCACGCCGTCGTGCATGCCCACCACCATCACTGATGGTTCAGCAGGAGGGCACGGCCGCGTCGGCTCGGAGATAGGCCCCAGGCACGTAATGCCCGGGGCCTATCCGGCTCCAGCGTGCCGTGCCGTCTTGCACGGAACACTCGATCGGCACCTGAGCGGAGTCGGCGGCCAATCCGGCCGATGGCGCGTCGTTGCTCGCGGACGTGCGCACGACCAGCGGGGCGCCGCCGGTCACCACGCCGGTGGCCGGAGCGCTGCCGGTCCACAGGAAAGTGACGTCCACATAGCTGCTGCCGTTGAGCCCGAGTCCGTCCCAGAACGTGCCGTCGGCCAGGTCGAGACCGGCCGGATTGCGCACGGTGCGGCCGTGTTCGTCCTTGCCGCCGTTGAAACCGTCTTGGTACGCCGCTTGTGCTTCCGGTACGCCTTGCGGCAACGAACCGAATGCCGCGCGCCGGCCGGCGGGGTTCCAGTAATCGTCGTGTTCGTTCCATGGCCCGACATCCCACACCGGCGCGTACTCGCAGCGCGTGCCGTCGGTGCGGCACACCCGGACGGTGAAGGTCCCTCTTCCCTTGGAGGACACCGTTTTCGTGGACGGGAGCGCGACGAAGTGGTCTCGTTCGGTGATCCGGTGCCCGCTCGAGGTGGTGCCGCCGACGAGTCCTTCGCGGGTCGCGTAGAGGCGGTAGGTCAGTGGTCTTTCCAGCACTCTCCGGCCGTGCTTCGGTTTGGCCGAGGCCGGAGCTGGAGTCGACAAAGCGATAACTGTCACCGCAAGAAGGACGTGACCAGCCGCTTTTCTGGTGTTCATCAGCGCATCGTGGCCCGGCGCACGGGTTTGGCCGCGCAACCGGGCCCGCGCGTCAGGCGGACACGATCCGGTGCGGCCCGGTCTTGCGCGGCCGGTCGTCGACCGGGGTGTCGGCGGACAGCTCGCGGCGGATGGCCCGCGCGCGTTCGGCGTAGCTGCGGGACCGTTCCGGCTGGCTGAGCGCGGAGTGGAGCTCGCCGAGGAGCTGGGACGCGTGGGCTTCGGAGCGGCGGTCTCCGTTGCGGCGGTGCACGCTCAGCGAGTTCACCAGCAGCAGCTGCGCGTGCGCGAGATCGCCGCTGTACAGGCACAGTTCGCCCAGGTTCTGGTTCGCGTAGCCGACGCAGTGGTCGTCGCCGAGATCGGTGAACACGGCGATGGCGCGCGTGACGTGTTCGCGGGCTTCGGCGAGGTTGCCCTCGCGCTGGTGCAGGAGCCCGAGTCGTTGCAGCGCATGGGCTTCCCGGTGCCGGTCGCCGATTTCGCAGGACAGCTCCAGTGCGTCGGTGTACCAGCGGCGCGCGGTCGCGTAGCACTTGCGCGCGACCCAGATCGAACCGATCGCGATCCGGATCACCGCTTCGCCGTGCGGATCGCCCGCTTCGCCGAACAGCCGGAGCGCTTCGTGACAGGGTTCGAGCGCGCGGTCGGGTTGGCCTTGCATGCGCAGCACGGTGCCGAGGCCGGCGTAGGCCTCGCCGAGCCCTTGCTGGTCGCCGATCCGTTGGTACAGCTCGCGTGCCGCCTCGAAGGCGACCATCGCGTCCGCGTCGTTGTCTTGGTACAGCAGGACTTGGCCGAGGTTGCGCTGGACGACCGCCTCGCCGCGGATCGCGCCTGCCCGGCGCGCTGCTTCCAGAGCGATCAGGTGGGTGGCGTGCCAGTCGTCCTGGTGGCCGCGGAGGTCGAAGTACGGGGTGAGGGCCGCGGTGAGCCGCCAGGTCAGGTCGTCGAAACCGCGTTCGGCGGCGAGCCCGACGGCGGCGACGCAGGTGGCGCGTTCGGCGGCGAACCAGGCGGCGGGATCGGTCAGGAGCCGGTCGGCTTCCGGCGGCAGGGTCAGGTCGGTGTCGTCGTGGTACTGGCCGAAGAAGTGGATCGGCATGCGTTCGGCGGCTTCTACTGCCAGCGCCAGATATCCCTCCAGCACGCGGCCGATCGCGGTGCGGGTTTCGGCGGGCTCGGCCAGTTCCGCGGCGTAGACGCGCAGGAGGTCGTGCAGGCGGTAGCGCGGCTGTCCCGCGACGTCGGTGGCGACCAGTTCCACCAAGTGCGCGTCGACGAGCACGTCGAGGACGTCGTCGGCGGACGGGCGGCCCAGTACCGCGGCGACTGCCCAGGCGGGGAAGTGCACCGGGCCCAGCGCGCCTAAGCGGCGGAAGGCCGCGGCGGCGGACATCGGCAGGAGGTCGTAGCTCAGGGTCACGCTCGCCCGGACGGCCAGGTCGCCGACGCGCAGCTCGTCCAGGCGGCGGTGCTCGTCGTGGAGACGGTCGGCGAGGATGCGCAACGACCAGGTCGGCCGGTGGGTGAGCTTGGCTCCGGCTACCCGGATCGCGAGCGGCAAATGGCCGCATTGGCGCAGGATCGCCGCGGCGTCTTCGGGTTCGGCGGCTACTCGTTCGTGGCCGACGATGCCTTCCAGCAGACGCGCGGCTTCCGGTTCGGGCAGGAGGTCGACGTCGACCGGCATCGCGCCGGCGAGATCGGGCAGGCGGATTCGGCTGGTGACCAGTACGGCGGACGCGCCCGCGCCGGGGAGCAGCGGGCGCACCTGGGCGGCGCTGCCCGCGTCGTCCAGGACGATGCACATCCGGCGCCCGGCGAGCTGGGAACGCAGGAGCGCGGAGCGTTCTGGCAGGTCCCGGGGGAGGCCGGAATCGGGGATGCCCAGGGCGCGCAGGAGTTCGGCCAGGACGCTCATGGGCGAGCGTGGCGACGACGAGGTTCCGGCCAGGTCCACATGCAACTGTCCGTCCGGGAAAACGGTGCGGACGGCATGCGCTACCCGTACGGCGATTGAGGACTTTCCGACGCCTGGTGCGCCGGAGAGGACGACGATCGTGGGGCGTTCGGCTTCGGCGTGGTGGCGGAGTTTCGCGACCAGGTGCTCGATTACCTCGCTGCGGCCGGTGAAATCGGGCAGATCCAAGGGGAGCTGGCAGATCGGCGGGATTGTGGCGCAGGGGACTTCGAGGGTCGTGCGGAGTTCGCGGAGCGCTGCGCCAGGGCTCGCGGACAATTCGTCGGCGAGGGTTTGTTCGACCAGCTCGTACGCTTCCGCGGCTTCGGTGGTGCGGCCTGCGTCGCGTAGCGCGGTGATCAGGTGGTGCCAGAGTTCTTCGCGGAGCGGGTGTTCGGTGACGAGGGCGCGGAGTTCGGCGATGACTTCGTTGTGGCGGCCCAGATCCAGGCGGGCGCGCAGGCGCTGTTCTTGTACTGCCAGGCGTAATTCGTCCAGGCGGGCGACGGCGGGGCCCCAGGTGGGGTCATGCGGGAGGCCTTCCAGTACTTCGCCGCGCCAGAGGGAGTGGGCTTGGTCCAGCAGGGTCAGGGCGGTTTCCGGGTTGTCTTGGGATTCCCAGGCTTGGGTGGCCAGGCGGGTGAAGACCAGGTGGTCCAGTTCGTCTTCCGGGACGGTGAGGAGATAGCCCGAGGCGCGGCTGGTGATGCGGTCGGCCAGGTCGGGGGAGGTTTCCGCCAGGCGTCGGCGGAGGGAGTGGACGTAGGTGCGGATGTTGGCGGCGGCGGAGCGCGGGGCGGTGGTCGGCCAGAGGACTTCGACCAGGGCTTCGGTGGAGACCACGATGTTCGGCTGGAGGGCCAGTGCGGCCAGCAGCAGCCGGGGCTTCGGGCCGCCCAGCGGTACGGCCCTGCCCTCGGCGATGACCTCCAGCGGCCCCAGGATCCGGAAGGTCAGCGAAATCAATTTACCCGCCTTGGCGGCAAGGTCCCCATGGTCGGCATGCTAGGAGCGTTTGGGTCGGTTAGCTAGATCCACTGGGGGAGGAATACCCCATATGGGGTGATATCGGGGTGGATGTCACGGAGTGTTCGGCTGGGGTGGGGTGAATCGTTTTCATGTGCGCGACTTGCGGGCGGCTCGTCGCCTGGGGGCGACATTGCGCCCGGTTGGCGCACCGCCACCCCGAAGCTTGATTGTGCTGACGGTCCGGGGGTGCTTGTCCAGGCGGGAAAGATGCCCGGGCAAGCACCCCCGGACCGCAGGGAGGCTTCGTATCGGGGTGCGGGGGTCGGGCAGGGCGGCGCGATCGGTGGGTGCGTCGGCTGCGGTGGGTGCTGGCGGGCTGTGCGGACGTGGGCGATCCGGGCAGCCGGGTGAGTTTCTGGTGCCGGTGATCGAGATTGTGCGACCTTCGTAGGTGGTGTCTCGGGTCGCTCAGTGCTGCGAAGGGAGCGTGGGAAAACGGGCGTTCTTCTGATTTCTGGACATTCCGCTGTGGACAGTGCGGATGAAACGGACTTTGGCCGCAGCTGTCCCTTGTGTCGCGATGAGGGGAGCAGATAACGGTTCCGCACCGGGAAGCCGGACGCTTCCCTGGCGGGCGGGGGCAGTCCTAATCTCGTTCCGGCGGCAGGCGGGGTCGAGGCCGCGCAACACGAGGGAGTTGCTGTGCGTAGAAGCGTCACCATGTTTCTTTCGCTGGCGGTGGTGGGCGGTTTAGCCGCTTCGCCTGCCGTGGCGTCGGCTCAGGGGCGGGCGGACATTCCGCAATCGCATCCGGTTTGGGCCAATCCGCAGTCCAAGGTGGCCGACACGGCCGGGTCGTCCACTATGGACTTTCGGGTTTACTTGAACCTCAAGGACCAGGGCGCGGCCGAGGCCGCCGCGCAGTCGGTGTCCGATCCGAACAGTCGCGACTACCGGCACTATCTTTCGCCGGACCAGGTGCGGGACCGGTTCGCGGCCACCGACCAGACCGTTTCGGCAGTGAAGAATTGGCTGTCCGCAAGCGGATTCGGCATCGGCGAGGTGCCGTCCAACCGGGCCTACGTCGAGGCGACCGGTACCGCCGATCAGGTGCAGCGCGCGTTCGCCGTGACCTTGGGCAAGTACCAGGTCAAGGGGCAGACGTTGCGGGCGGCGGACAAGGACCTGTCCGTCCCGGCCGCGCTGGCGAACGACGTGCTCGGCGTCGTCGGCGTCGACCAGGCGACGAACCTGTTCAAACCGGACCACACCGACGGGGCGGACCCGACCGCGAAGAAGCAGTCTCGCGTGCAGGGCAGCCCGTCGACCGCGCCGCCGAGCAACGGGTTCCGCAATTCGGGGCCGTGCAGCGCTTACTACGGCGAGAAGACCGACACGACTGACCCGGCGTACAACGGCAAGCAGCTTCCGTACGCGCCGTGCGGCTACACGCCCGCGCAGTTGCGTTCGGCGTACGGGCTGGACCAGGTCGCGAAGTTCGGCGCGGACGGGCGCGGCACCACGATCGCCATTGTGGACGCGTTCGCGTCGCCGACGATCTACGCCGACGCCTCGGAGTACGCCAAGCGCAACGACCCGGCGCACCCGCTGACCCAGCAGCAGTTCAAACAGCACATCTTCCCGCCGAACCCGGTGCTCGAAGGGCCGGACCAGTGCGACGCTTCCGGCTGGTACGGCGAGGAAACCCTGGACGTCGAGGCCGCGCACGGGCTCGCGCCGGGCGCGAACATCCTGTACGTCGGCGGGCAGGACTGCGAAGACCTGTCGCTGGACACCGCGCTGAACTACGTCGTCGCGGGCCACAAGGCCGACATCATCTCCAACTCCTACGGCGACACCGGCGAGGACATCCCGGCCGCCGAGGTCAAGGTGTTCAACCACATTTCGCTGCAGGCGGTGCTCGAGGGCATCGGCGTGTACTTCTCCTCCGGCGACAACGGGGACGAGGTCGCGCGCCTCGGCACGCCGTCGCCGGACTTCTCCGCCTCGGCTCCGTGGGTGACCGCGGTCGGCGGCACGTCGCTGGCGGTCGGCAAGGACGGCAAGCGGATCTTCGAAACCGGGTGGGAGACCGGCAAGTCGACGCTGACCGACGGCGCCTACGCCCCGGCGTTCCCGGGCGCGTTCAACGGCGGCGCGGGCGGCGGCACGAGCCGGCTGTTCGGCCAGCCCTTCTACCAGAAGGGAATCGTGCCGGACGCGTTGTCCACGAAGAACCAGACCGGCGGCGCGAAGGGGCGCGTGGTCCCGGACATCTCCGCGATCGCCGACCCCAACACCGGCTTCCTGGTCGGCCAGACGCAGACCTTCCCGGACGGCGTCTACTACGACCAGTACCGGATCGGCGGCACGAGCCTCGCGTCGCCGGTGTTCGCGGGCGTGATGGCGGTGGCCGACAGCCTCGACCACTTCCACCACGGGTTCATCAACCCGGTGCTGTACCAGCTGACGTCGCGCACGTCGGCGATCAACGACGTGCAGCACGTCGACGGCGCGGTGCAGCGCGTGGACTTCGCCAACGGGGTCGACGCCTCGGCGGGGCTCAAGACCTCCGCCCGGGTGCTCGACTACCCGAACCTGACGATCCACACGACCAAGGGCTACGACGACGTGACGGGCCTCGGCTCGCCCAACGGCGTGGCGTTCCTGTTGCTGGTGTGACCGAGGGGTGAAGGAAGGGCCTGCCGGAATCCCCGGCAGGCCCTTCCTTGCGTTCACGGCACGCGGACCGGCGGGTGCCGCAGCGCGCGGACGGCGGGCGAGCGCAGCGGGCAGAGCGCGGCGACGGCGATGGCGATCCCGCCGACCAGCACCACCTGCGGCGCGCCGAACGCCGCCCCGAGCGGCCCGGCCAGCAGTTCGCCCAGGGGAATGCCCGCGTAGGAACCGAAATCGTCGAACGCGGCCATCCGCGACAGCAGATGCCCGGGGATGTTCTCCTGCATCGTCGTGTCCCAGGCGACGCTCATGACCCCCGCGCAGAATCCGGCGACGAACGTCGAGCCCGCCAGCACCGCGAAACCCGCGTGCAGGCCGAGCGCGATCAGCGGCAGCACGGTCAGCGCGGCGCTCACCAGTCCCATCGGCAGCAGCCGTCGCGGTGCGAGCCGGTACATCACCAGCCCGGACAGCAGCGCGCCCACCGCGCGCACGCTCAGCACCACGCCCCATCCGGCCGCGCCGATCGTGTCCTGCGCGATGCCCGGCCCTAGCACCAGCCAGCCGCCGGTGAACACGATGTTGTAGACGGTGAACGCGGTGACCACCCGCCACAGCCACGGGATGCGCCAGAACTGCCGCCAGCCGGTTCGCACACTGTGCAAGACGCTGTCTTGCACAGTGTGCTCCGCCGGGGGCAGCGTGATCGCCTGGTAGAGCAGGGCGGCGAGCACGAACGACACCCCGTCGGCGGCGATCGCCCAGCCGCCGCCGACCGTGCCGACCAGGACCCCGGCGACGGCCGGACCGGCCACCTTGGTGATGTTCCGTCCGGTGGCCAGCAGCGAGTTCGCCTGCCGCAGCGATTCGGCCGGGACGATCTGCGGCACGATCCCGCGCAGCACCGGCGTGGTGAACGCGGTGCAGACGCCGCCGAGGAACTCGGTGACGGCGAGGGCGGCCAGCGAGTAGTTGCCGGTGAGCAGGATGGTCGCGGCGACCAGTTGCGCCGCGCCCGCGCCGAGGTTCGACAGCCGCAGCACGCGGTTGCGCGGGAACCGGTCGCCGACCGCGCCGCCGACGAGCAGGAACGCCAGCAGCGGCACGATCCCGGCGGCGAGCACCACGCCGAGGTCGGTCGGGCTGCGGCTGCTGCCCAGCACCGCGAACGCCAGCGCGACCGGGGTCATGGCGCTGCCCAGCAGCGAGACCAGCCGCCCGGCGTAGAAAACGGCGAACGCGCGATGGCGCAGCGGACTGCGCGGTCCTTCCCCCATTGCGGCGATCTTGCCGAGAACGGGTCGGGAACGCCACAGAGTATTGGCGCGGCCGGGCACTCCGGTTCAGACTCACGGGTCAGCCGGGAGAAAGGGCAGCGCATGAGCGGGATCGACGCCGAGGTCTTCGGCGGCCGAATGCCATCTGGAGCAGGGGATTTCGCGATCGAAACGCACGGAATCACCCCGATCCCGCCCGCGAACCGGTTCGGGCGGCCGTGGCGGCTCGCGGGCGTGTGGTTCGCGCCGAACCTCACCATGACCGCCGTCTTCACCGGCACCCTCGGCGCGACGCTCGGGCTCGGCTTCACCACCGGGTTCGTCATCGCGCTGATCGGCACGGTGATCGGTTCGCTGCCGGTCGCGTGGCTGTCCACCTGGGGTCCGCGCACCGGCACCGGCCAGCTGCCGCTCGCGCGGCTCCCGTTCGGCCGCGGCGTCGTGCTGCCCGGCCTGGTGCAATGGCTCGGCTCGATCGCGTGGGACGCGCTGGTCGGGCTGTTCGGCGGCGAAGCGCTGGCGCAGCTCACCGGGCTGCCGTTCTGGGCGGCGGTGCTCGTCGTGCTGGTGCTGCAGTGCACGCTCGGCGTATTCGGTTACGCGGTGATCCACCGGGTCCAGGCCGTGATGAGCGTGGTGCTGGTTGTCGCATTTGTCGCGCTTGCGGTAAAGGTGGTGCTTGACCACCCGATCACATTCGCCGATTCCGCCACGGGTGGCGATTTCGCCGGCGCCGTCGTGCTGTTTTCCACCATTACGCTCAGCCTGGCTATTTCGTGGGCTCCTTATGCGTCGGATTTCAGCCGTTACTTGCCCGCTTCGACTCGGCCGAGCGGCGTCTTTTGGTTCACCCTGCTCGGACTGACCGCGTCGTACGCGCTCGGCGAGGGCATTGGTCTCGCACTCGGCACCGCGCTGGGCGACCAGACCGCCGCCGGGGTGTCGACGCTGCTCGGCGGCGGTGTGCTGGGTGCGGTGGCGTTGCTGGTGATCGCGCTGGCGGCGGTCTCGTCCAACGCGATGAACGACTACAGCGGCTCGCTCGCGTTGCAGACCGTCGGCGTACGGGTGCGTCGTCCGGTTTCGGCGGTGGTCGTGACGGTGCTGGCGTTCGCGCTGATTCTCTGGATGCACACCGGCGACCTGGCGGCGAAATTCCAGAACGTGCTGCTGGTGGTGAGTTACTGGATCCCGCCGTTCCTCGGCGTCGTCGTGCCGGACTGGCTGCGGCGCACGCGTCGCGGCCGCGAGGTCGACGTGCTGGCTGAGCTGCGACGTCCGGTGCACAGCTGGGCAGCGCTGGTGGCGTTCGTGGTGGGCTTCGCGGCGGCGGTGCCGTTCATGAACACGACTGTCTACACCGGACCGGTTGCCGCGGCGCTGCACGGTGCGGATCTGGCCTACTACGCCGGGTTCGTGGTTTCGCTGGTGGCGTACACGGTGCTGCGCGGCCGCCGTCCGGTTGACCTCCAGTAAGGTAGAGGTCGCACGCTGGCAGGTGCCTACTTCTGGAGGGACCATGCCAGTAGCTGTTGTCACCGGCGCTTCCGCCGGTCTGGGCCGGGCGCTCGCCTCGGCTCTCGTCCGTCGCGAATGGACAGTGCTGGGCACCGGGCGCGACCCGGGCACGCTGCGCGCCGCCGCGGCGGAGGCCGGGTTCACCCCGGTGCCCGGCGACGTCACCGACCCCGCACACCGCAGCCAGCTCGCCGAAGCCGCCGGACCCCGGCTCGACCTGCTCGTCAACAACGCCAGCACGCTCGGCGTCAGCCCGCTGCCGCCGCTGGCCGAGTATCCGCCGGACGAGCTGGAAACTGTCTTCCGCACCAACGTTTTCGCGCCGCTCGCACTCGCCCGCCTGCTGTTGCCCGCGCTCGCCGCGGCAAAGGGAGTGCTGGTGAACATCAGCTCCGACGCCGCCGTGGAGGCGTATGAGGGTTGGGGCGGCTACGGTTCGGCGAAGGCCGCGCTGGACCACGTGAGCGCGGTGCTCGGCGTGGAAAACCCGGATATCGCGGTGTACGCCGTCGATCCCGGGGATCTGCGCACCGCCATGCACCAGGCCGCCTTCCCCGGTGAGGACATTTCGGACCGGCCGCTGCCGGAGACCGCGGTACCGGCTTTCCTGCGGCTGCTGGAGGAACGCCCGGCGAGTGGCCGGTTCCGCGCGGCAGATCTGCAGGTGCAGTCATGACCGCACCGCGTACCCGGTTCGACCTGGCCGAGGACCGCAGCGCGTCCGTGCCGCCGGAAGCACGAGGTCTCGCCCGGGACGAGGTGCGGCTGCTCGCGGCCGGTCCCGAGGGTGTGCACCACGCCGCTTTCCGCGACCTGGCGGCGTTCTTGAATCCTGGCGACCTGTTGATAGTCAACACTTCCGGAACCTTGCCCGCTGCGGTCGACGCCGTCCGGGACGACCACGTCATCGCCATCCACTTCTCCACCGAACTCGACGACGGCACCTGGGTGGTCGAACTCCGCGCCCCAGGAGGCCCTCTTCTCGACGGGCGCGCTGGGGAGCGGCTCAGCCTGCCCGCCGGCGCCGTCGTCACACTGCGCGAGCCGCACGTCGCCGGTGCGCAACGGTTGTGGCGCGCGAAGATCGAAGTGGAAGGCGAGATCCCGCGGTATCTCGCGAAGGTCGGGCGGCCGATCCGCTACGGCTATGTCCCGCGCGCCTGGCCCTTGCCGAATTACCAGACCGTGTTCGCGCTCGATCCGGGTTCGGCGGAGATGCCGAGCGCGGCCCGGCCGTTCACTGCGGAGCTGGTCGCTCAACTCGTCTCGCGCGGGGTGCTGTTCGCGCCGATCTTGTTGCACACCGGCGTCTCGTCGCCGGAAGCGGGGGAACCGCCTTACGGTGAGCGATTTCGCGTTCCGGCGACGACTGCCGCGTTGGTCAATTGGGTGCGCGACCAGGGTGGACGCGTTATCGCAGTAGGGACAACTGCGGTGCGCGCGATCGAATCGGCCGCGAATCCCGGCGGACTCGTCACCGCGGCGGCGGGCTGGACCGAACTCGTGCTCGGTCCCGACCGGCCTGCCCGCGCGGTCGACGGATTGATCACCGGATTGCATGCCCCGGAGGCATCCCACCTGCTGCTTCTCGAAGCGGTCGTGGGTCCGGAGCTGGTGCAGCGGGCTTACGACGCGGCAGTGCGGCGGGAGTATCTGTGGCACGAGTTCGGCGACGTCTCGCTCCTGACAAGCAGGTGAGGCCCGGGCCTGTCAAGTAATCCCACACAATTTCCCGGGATGCGGATGCATATGCAGTCTCGCGGGTGACCGTGTCATTCTCGCCCCGTTCCGCTGACCGCGAAAGGGCCATTTGTGCGTACATTTCCGCGAACCCGATTGCTCGCTTCCGCACTCGCCGCGCTGACGGTGCTCGGGGCGCTCGCCGGGTGTTCCCGCGCGGACCGCACCGAGGCCGCGACCAACCAGGGCGCCGCCGGGGAGATGCGCGTCGGCTTCTTCCCGAACGTGACGCACACGCCCGCGCTGATCGGGGTCAAGAAGAACTTCTTCGCGCAGAACCTCGGCGGCGCCAAGCTCACGACACAGACGTTCAACGCCGGTCCGTCCGAAGTGAACGCGCTGCTCGGCGGTTCGCTCGACGTCGCGTTCATCGGCTCCGGGCCGGCGATCAACGCCTTCACCAAGTCCAAGGGCGCGATCCAGCTCGTGGCCGGCGCGGTCACCGGCGGCGCGCAGCTGGTGGTCAAGCCCGGGATCACCTCGGTCGACCAGCTCAAGGGCAAGACGATCGCGACGCCGCAGCTGGCCAACACCCAGGACGTCGCGCTCAAGAAGTTCCTCGCCGAGAAGCACCTGACCGGCCAGGTCAACGTGACCAACCTGGACAACCCGAAGACGCTCGACGCGTTCCGCAAGGGCGAGGTCGACGGCGGCTGGCTGCCCGAGCCGTGGTCGTCGCGGCTGGTCACCGACGCGGGCGCGAAGGTGCTGGTCGACGAGAAGTCGTTGTGGCCGGAAGGCCGGTTCCCGACCACCGTCGCGATCGTGCGCAGCGAATTCCTCAAGCAGCACCCGGACACCGTGCGCGCGCTGCTGAAGGGCGAACTGCAGGCGATCGACTGGGCGAAGAAGAACCCGGCCGAGGCGAAGACCGTCGTCAACGGCGCGCTCAAGGAGCTTTCCGGCAGCTCGCTCAGCCCGGCCGTGCTCGACCGCGCGTTCGCGAACATCGAACTGACCACCGACCCGGTGCCCGCGCAGTTCCCGCAGCTGGCCAAGGACTCGGTGACCGCGGGCGTGGTCGACCAGGTGGTGGACCTCAAGGGGTTCGCCGACTTCGGCCCGCTCAACGAGGTCCTCAAGGCACAGCAGCTGCCCGCCGTCAACGCGCCCGAACTGGCGAAGTGACGTCCCGACCGGAAGGCGATCCGCGATGACCACCACCCTGGCCCGGCCCGTGACCGCCGCCGTCCACCTCGACCGCGTCGGCAAGGTGTTCGGCTCCGCGGGCAGCGCCGTGACCGCGCTCGACGGGGTCGACCTCACCGTCGAACCGGGCGAGTTCGTCTGCCTGCTCGGCGCGTCCGGCTGCGGCAAGAGCACGCTGCTGAACCTCGTCGCCGGTCTCGACCAGCCGTCGGCCGGTGAGATCACTCTCACCACCTCGCGGCCCGCGGTGATGTTCCAGGAGGCCGCGCTGATGCCGTGGCTGACCGCGTCCCGGAACGTGGAACTGCCGCTGCGGCTCGCCGGTTTCGGCCGCTCCGAGCGTCGCGAGAAGGCCGCTGAGCTGCTGGATCTGGTGCGGCTGAGCGACGCGGCACGCAAGCGTCCGCACGAGCTGTCCGGCGGGATGCGGCAGCGGGTCGCGCTGGCCCGCGCGCTGGCCGCGACCCACCGCGTCGGCGGCGACGACGGCAACGCGTTGCTGCTCATGGACGAACCGTTCGCGGCGCTCGACGCGATCACCCGCGACGTGCTGCAGAGCGAACTGCTGCGGGTGTGGCGCAGCACCGGTACGTCGGTGCTGTTCGTGACCCACGACGTGCGCGAGGCCGTCCGGCTCGGACAGCGCGTGGTGCTGCTGTCGTCGCGTCCGGGCCGAGTGGTCCGCGAATGGCACGACGTGCCGTCCGCCGATGCTGAACTGCTGGCCGAGGAGATCACGGCCGATCTGCGAAAGGTGATCAGCACCCATGCCGCAGCCTGACCAGGCGGCCCCGGAGCTGGACGAAGCCGTCGGCGCCGGACTGGACCGGCTCGACACCCCCACCGGCGCGCGGCCGGCTTCGCTGCGCCGCCGGTTCGTGCGCGGTTTCCTGCCGCCGGTCGGCGCGCTCGTGCTGCTGATCGCCATCTGGCAGGTCCTGTGGGCCGCCGCGTTCTGGCCGGAAACGACGCTGCCCGCGCCGCTGGACGTCTGGGCCGAGTTCTGGCACACCGTCACCGACGGTTCGGTGTTCGGTTTCATCTGGACCTCGGTGCACCGTGCCGCTTTGGGTTTCGCCGCCGGGGTGATCATCGGTACGCCGCTGGGCATCCTGGTGGCGAAGGTCCGCATAGTGCGCGCGGCGATCGGCCCGCTGCTGAGCGGATTGCAGAGCCTGCCGTCGGTGGCCTGGGTGCCCGCCGCGGTGATCTGGTTCGGCATCAACGACGCGGCGATCTACTTCGTCGTGCTGCTCGGTTCGGTCCCGTCGATCGCGAACGGCCTCGTGGCGGGCATCGACCAGATCCCGCCGATCCTGCCGCGCGTCGGCAAGGTGATGGGGGCAGGCCGGTTCGCCGCGGCTCGCCACATCCTGCTGCCCGCCGCGCTGCCCGGGTTCCTGGCCGGGCTCAAACAGGGCTGGGCGTTCTCGTGGCGCTCGCTGATGGCCGCGGAACTGATCGCGCGTTCGCCGAGCCTCGGCGTCGGGCTGGGGACGTATTTGAACGACGGGTCGTCGTACAACTCGATGCCCATGGTGATCGCGGCGATTTTCCTGATTCTGTTCGTCGGGGTGGCGATCGAGCTGATCGTGTTCCGTCCGCTGGAGCGGTCGGTGCTGCGCGCGCGGGGCTTGACGACGTCACTCTGAGTACCTGCCCGAGCGCCGCTCACGGGTGCCAGACAGAATGCTGGACCATGACTTCCGGGCTGTTCGCGCTGGCTTCCGCGCTCGTATTCGCCGTACGGTTCGCGCGCGAGCCGCGGCGGGTCGGCAACGCGGTGTGGTTCCTGGTCGCGCTCGGGTTCACCGGGTTGTGGCTGCTGTCGTTCTTCAACCACGTCGAATGGGCCCAGATCGCGATCATCGCGCTGGTGGCGCTCGTCGGCGGGCTCGGCGCGTTGGCGTTGCCGTGGGCACTGATCGCGAACGGCGTTGTGATGCTGCGCCGCGAAGGACGGCGGCTCGCGAACCTGCTGTCATTGCTGGCCGGGCTCGGTCTGCTCGCGGTGTTCGCTCTCGCGGTCAGCTCGCTGGTCTTCGACGATCAGCCGGTGCTGCGCGTGGCCGCGATGGCGGTGCTGTTCGTGACCGGGTACCTGGCGTTCCTGTTCACGGCGCTGTTGCTGTACTCGATCCTCTACAGCCGGGTCACCCGCCGCGCTCGTGCCGGAGCGGTGGTCGTCCTCGGCTCCGGCCTGCAGGGCGACCGGGTGCCGCCGCTGCTGGCGAGCAGGCTCGACCGCGCGGTGCAGGTGCAGCAGCGGTCGCCGGGGGCGTTGCTGGTGGTGTCCGGCGGGCAGGGCGCGGACGAACTGACGTCGGAAGCGGACGCGATGGCGCGGTACCTCATGGACGCTGGGGTTCCGGCGGAGCAGATCGTGCTGGAAGACCGGGCGACGACCACGAGCGAGAACCTGCGGTTCAGCGTCGCTTTGCTTGCGCAGCGGGGGTTTTCCGGGCCGATTCTGGCGGTGACGAACAACTACCACGTGTTCCGGACCGCGGTGCTGGCTCGGCAGTTGGGGTTGCGGCTCAACGTGATCGGGGCGAGGACGGCGTCGTACTTCGTGCCGAGCGCGTTCTTGCGGGAGTTCGTGGCGTTGCTGCTGGAGTACCGGAAGACGAACGCGGCCGCGTTGCTGGTTTTGGGCGTGGGGCCGTTTTTGCTGTTCCTGATCAGCTGATCGGGCCGGATCGCCGTGCCGCACTCCGGAACGCGGCACGGCGATCCGGTTTCTAGCGAACCAAGGTGCAGGAGTTGCGCTGCGCCTCCACGTCGGAGAACTGCTGCCACCCGCCGTCGCCGATCACGGTCGGGCCGGGGGACCAGGTGTCGCTGTAGGGCAGGTAGCGGTACCAGCGCAGTTCGCCCTTGCCGGTGACGGTGTAGAGGACGTCCGCGCCCGCGGAGGTGATGCGGGTGAACGCGTTCCAGCCGCCGTTGCCGACTAGCTTCTTTTCCTGCGCCCACTTGTGTCCGGCCTCGTCCCAGACGTAGCGGTACAGGAAGCCGCCGGTGCTGCGGGCGTAGAGCACGCCGTCGCCGCCGCCGGTGATGAGGTCGTAGGAATTCCAGCCGGTGCCGAGGGTTTCGGCCGACCAGGTCTTGGCGGCGTTGTCGTAGCGGCGGCGGGAGAGCGAGCCGTCCGCGTTGACGACGTAGATGTCGCCGCGGCTGTCGATGGTGATGCGGTTGTGGTTGGCCGCGTCGTCGAACCCGGTCCAGCCGGTGGCGACGACGGTGCGCGAGTCGGCCGTCCAATCGGTGCCGTTCCATTGGTAGCGGTAGACGTCGCCGTTCGCGCGGATGCCGTAGACCAGCCCGTCCGGTCCGGCGAGGAGGCGGACGTAGCCGTTCCAGCCGCCGGTGCCGATCGTGGACTGCTGGGGCGCCATCGGCCCGCCGTCAGCCGGATTCGGGTGCTGGTAGAGCTGCAGGTCGCTGGTGACAGCGAAGAGCGGAACCGTTGCCTGGCACTGGATTGTCAACTCGGGCGCCTGCGCGCGGATCCAGTCGACGAGGTCGTCGGTGCGGGTTTCGACGCTGCCCTGGCGAGTTTCGGCGACGGCGAGGCAGCCGTGCTGCCACGACCGCGAGTTGATCCCGACGAGTTCGGGAGTGTTGTTCGCCGCGGTGCGGATCGCGGGGCCGCCCGCGTCGCCGAGGCAGGTGTCGTGCCCGTTGGCGTTGGCAAGGCTGAAGGTGGTGGCCGCGACCGACGCGGTGATGAAGGGCGAGGTCGTGGCCTTGTCCGGAACCCAAGTGTCGGAGGTGCGGCCAAATCCGGCGACGGTAAGCGCTTCGCCCACCGCCGGCGCGGTCCGTCCTAGAGCGATCGGGGTGACGTTGACGATCGGAGTGGCGAGCTTGGCCAGCACCAGATCCCGGTCCGGCCGCGGGACCAGCGTGGCGACCTTCGCGGTGGTTCCGCCCGCGGTGACGGTGACCGGACTGCTCGGCGCTCCGGAGCCAGCCGGAACGCACCCGCTGGCGGTGACGATCCACTGCGGTCCGAGAAGAACGCCGCTGCAGCCGTGCCCGTCGGCGGCGACGCGAACGACGAAGTCGAATGCCTTGTCGGGGACGGGGGTTCCGCCGCTGATGGCGTCCGCGGCCGGAACGATCAGCAGGCCTGCCGCGAGGGCGGCCGAGACAGCGACGGCCAGCCTCAGGCGTGGGGGAGTAGTCACGGCAACGTTATCGGGGGTGCGGGCGCGGTATTACCGCGAGTGCCGGTGAGCGGGAGCGGTATTCCCGGCCGTCGGTACAGACGCGCGGAAACGGCCGGCGAAACAGTTTCCGCCAGCCGCTCCGAAATCACGAGGATGCGTCCAATTGGAGCAGGGTGGTCGGCGCGCCGGGCGGGTTGGTCCCGACTCCGACCTGAGTCGTTCCGCTCGGATTCACGTCGACGGTGCTGTGCTGCCCGCTGTCGGTGGTCAGTTCCGCCCGCACCTTGTGCCCTGTCCCGGAATTGATCCCGTCGCCCCGGATGGAATAGACGGCCGGGATTTTCATCGTGAGATGACCGGTCGGCGCGATGACGTGGAAGCACACGCGGCCGTCGCTGCCCTGCCCGACCGGTTCGCTGGTCCGGACCTGGATCAGGCCGACGGTGTCCGGGCCGGACGGGCAGGCGGCGAACAGGATGTGCCCGTCGCCGGAGAGCAGTTCGACGTGATAGTCGGCGAGAATCTGCGCCGCGCCGGGGTAGTGGTAGTCCTCGACGACGGAGGGCTGCTGGTCCTCCGCGGTGGCGGCGGCTCCGGTGCTCAGTGTCAGCGCCGCCGCTGCCGCGGTGCAGGCCGCGGCCGCGGCCGCGGCGGCGGATTTCGTTCGGGTCGACAAGCTCAAAATTCCCCCTTGCGGACTAGCGAATCATGGCAAAGCGAGCAATGAACCCGGCTCGGCCTGCGTGCGCGGACGATCCTGGCGGGCGTTTTTCGCTGAACCCAGTGCGAGTGTTAGCACTAATGTGACGCGGTTCACTTTCTATTCTTCAATAAAAGAAAAAGTAAACAGTTCTTGACTCGGTTTCCCTTGGTAACTTTATGAATTCGAAATCGCTTCCGGGTGGCGGCGACTGGCTAGTCTCGACCGGAGACGCGTGGTGATCGGACGGTCACCGGGGATCGCGTGGCATTTCACAGGGGGAATCGATGCGTACGGCGAAAGCCCGCTTTCGTGCTGCTCTGATGACGTTCTTGACCGCCTCCTTGGCCGCCGGAACGGTGCAGGCCCCGGCCGTCGCGGCCGAGGCGCCGCGAGCAGCGGCTTCCGCCGCGCCGGCGGGCAGCACGGATACCGATCGGGCCAAGACCTGGCGGTTGTGGCAGTTCGGCGGCCCGGCGACCAAACGGGACGCCGCGGTCGCGCTGGTCGGTTCCGACGCGGATGTCACGCGATTCCTCACCTCGCAGAAAGACGTCGACGCGTCCATCGACCGGAGCATCCACGTCAACCAGCTGATGTCCTCCGGCGGTGTCGCGACCCGGACGGCCGCGCAGAAGGCGCTGGACGCCAACAGCGACGACGCACTCGAAGCCTTCCTCGACACCGGCTGGGAAGGCGCGCACGAGAACGACCTCGCGCTGCGCGTCAACCAGATGATGGCCGCGGGCGGGCCGCAGCTGAAGCAGGCCGCTCAGAAAGCCTTGGACGCCAACACCGAAGAAGCGTTGCGGACCTTCCTCGCCACCGGCTGGAAGGTTCCGTTCGGGACCGACCAGGCGGTCAAGGTCAACCAGGAAATGGCCGCAGGCGGACCGGAGGTGAAGAAGGCCGCGCAGCAGGCGCTGGACGCCAACACAGACGACGCCCTCACCCAGTTCCTGGCCATCGATCTTCCGGTCGCGCAAGCTCGCGACGCTGAAACAGCGACCATCGCCGACCTCGTCGCCACCGCCAACTCGGCTTCGGCGCAGGCAGCGACCCAAACTGAGCTGGCAAAACAGGAATCCGACCGCGCAGTCGCCGAAGCTGCTGCAGCGGCGAAGGCCGCGCAAGCCGCCAAGGACGCTGCTGCGGCCGCGCAGGGACATGCCGGTCAGGCGACCGAAGCTGCTTCGCAGGCTGCGTACGCCGCGAACCAGGCCGCGATCACCGCTCGAGAGGCGATCGGGGCCGCGAACGCTGCTTCGCGCGCCGCACACACCGCGGCCGCTGCGGCGTCTCGTGCTGCTGCGGCGGCTTCCCGTGCGGGACAGGCTGCGTCGAACGCGTACGACGCGGCTGCGCAGGCATCGCTCGATAAGGAGCACGCGGACGTCGCGCGGAATGCCGCGCAGACCGCGCGCGATGCCGCAGTAGGTGCGGAGAAAGCAGCTGGTGCTGCCCGCGCGGCGCGGACGGCGTCGCAGCAGGCGGAGAACGCGGGTGCCGCCGCACACGATGCTGCACTGCAGTCAAGCAACGCTGCCGCTGCCGCTACGGATGCCGCTAACAACGCTGCTGCCGCAGGCGCGGACGCACGTCAGGCGCAAGCCGCGGCCGCGACGGCTCGCGCGCAGGCGGCTCGCGCCGTCTCGGCGGCGAACGCGAGCCAGTCGTGGGCACACCAGGCGAGCGATGCCGCTGATCAGTCTGCGAACGCAGCGCACGCGGCTGCCCTCGATGCGAACGCCGCTGCGCAAGCGGCCGACGACGCGGCAGCACATGCCGGCGAGGCAGCGGACGCGGCGAAGAAAGCCACCGAGCACGCGAACGCCGCGACAGCCGCCGCGAACGCCGCGGTCACTGCCGCCAATCAGGCCATCCAGATCGCGCAAGCCGCGCGCAAGGCGGACGACGACCGGATCGCACAGGCCAGCCAAACAGCGGACGATGCCGCCAAATCCGCGTTGGCCGCTTACGCCGCACAGCCGAAGCCGAAGCGGTGGGACGTCGACCAAGTCAGTACCTGGGACGCGGAAACCACCCGGTTGATCGCCGAAGCGACGGCGGCAGGCGCTCCGCGGGCCACAGTGCTCGCCGACGCGCGCAAGGTCGCGCTGACGCTGGCCGACACCGGAGGACAGTGGACGAAGGCGGCCGCGCAGGCAGCGCTCGCAGCGACCGACGACGAGGCGATCGACTTCGTCACCACCGGCGTGCAAGCCGCCGCGGGGCAGGACGACCGGTCGATCCTCCGGCAGCTGTGCGAAACCGCGACGACCGGTTTCCAGACCGCGGCGAACACCGCGCTCGCCGGCAGCGACGCTCAGGTGCGCGACTTTTTGCGCAGCCGGGATTACCCGGGCCGGGAGCAGGACGACGCGCTGCAGGTCAACCAGATCATGTCGGGCGCTCGCACGGCCGGGCGCACGATCGTCGTCCAGTACGCGCAGAAGGCGCTGGACGCCAACACCGATCAGGCTCTGCGCGACTTCCTCGATGCCGGCCAGTACACCGCGCTCGGAATCGACGACCAGGTCAAGGTCAACCAGGTGCTGTCCGGCGCCCGTAACGCCGGGCAGCGCGAGGTGGCCGCCGGAGCGCAGGCCGCGCTGGACGGACCGCCGACGCTGGCCCACGAGTTCTTGGTCGTCGGGCAGTACAGTGCGGCGCGGCGGGACCAGAACACTGCCGCGCACAACGCTGCGATCGATTCCTTGCTGGCCCAAGCGTCCCGCGCGGCCGCGAACGCGACTCACGACGCCAATGAAGCGCAGGCTGCGGCCGCCCGCGCCCGCAACGCGGCGGATGACGCGAACCGGTACGCACAAGAGGCCAACGCGGCCGCCGCTCAAGCCGCGGACTACGCGAAGACCGCGCAGACGGCCGCCGACCGCGCAGCCGCGTCCGCTAAGCAGGCGCAGGATTCCGCGAACGCCGCCGCTCGGGCAGCGGCCTCCGCGGTCGCTTCCGCGGACGCGGCCGGCCGTTCGGCGGCCTGGGCGCAGCATTCCGCGCAGGTAGCCGCGAACTATGCCCGCGAGGCAGCGGATTCAGCCGCGACCGCGCATCGGATGGCGGTCGACGCGGGCAAGGACGCCCACGATGCCGCGGTCGCCGCGCAGCAGGCCTGGGAGGCCGTCGCCACCAAGGCGAAGGCGGAGAAACAGCAAGCGATCCAGGACCGGCAAGCGTCCTGCCGAGACCAGTACCGGTCGCACGACTCGCTGCTCTACCTGAACAACCAGGACTGCAACCTGCTGTTCTCCGGCAGCAAGGCCGACCAGGAGCGGATTCTCGCGCACCTGCAAGAGGTCTGCCGGAACATGAACCCGGCAGGCAGCGCAGACACCGCGCGCTGCCTCGACCCGCACAACCTGCTGAGCTCCAACTTCGTGGCCCGGCCGTTCGACGGTTCCGGCCAGGAACTCTCCGAGTACGGCGGTTTCGTCCTGATGGGCTTGGTCGCACTGGCCTGCCCGGAGTGCGACCTGGTCGAACTCCTGGGCGGGGCGGTCGCCGACCTGGCCGACGGGGTCGGGCTCGGCGAGATCTTCGCCGGGGACCTGCTCGACGCGGCCATGGGCAGCGCGCTGGACACGGTGACCTCGCGGGCCATCGCCGCGGCCGGCGAGGCAGGCGACCTCGCCGCCGAGGCGGTCGCGGAAGCGGCGCAAATGGCCAGGGTGGCGCAAGAACTGTCGGAAAACCCGTTGCTGTGCGGGCTGAACAGCTTCACACCCGAGACGCGGGTCTTGATGGCCGACGGGTCGGCGAAGCCGATCAAGGACATCCGCGTCGGGGACGCGATCACCAACGCCCGCCCCGACGACGCGACGCGGCAGCAGCACACGGTGGCGCACATCAGCGTCACCGACACGGACACCGATTTCGTCGACCTGCGCATCGACACCCCGGCCGGGCCGCGGACGATCACGTCGACCGCGCACCATCTGATCTGGAACACCGGTGCCCACGCGTGGACCGCTGCGGCCGACTTGCGCCCTGGCGATCAGCTAGACACGCCCGGAAACGGGCATGCGCGGCTGATCGACAGCCGCCGGTACACGGCGAACAGCCGGACGTACAACCTGGCGATCAACACCACGCACACGTTCTACGTGCTGGCCGGCGAGACGCCGATTCTGGTGCACAACGGGGCCAAGTGCATCGAAGAGGTGGAGCCGGGAATCTTCCGCTATGACGACGGCTCGATCCGGACGTCGGACGGCAAGTTCGCGGGGACCGACGGGACGAACGTCGGGGCGGACGCGGAGAAGGCGGTATGGGACGCGCTCGAGGCGGATGGGTTCAAGGTCGTCCGCGGCCGGATTTACACCAAGGGGAACGGCGACCAAATCCGGGTCTACGACGGTGCGGTCGATCTCGGGAACGGCCGGTACCGCGGACTGGAAATCAAGAGCGGAAACGCGAGAAAGACGACTGCGCAGAACCGGTTCGACAATTGGGTCATGTCCGGGAACGTCGCGGTCGGCATCGGGAATTCGACCGGCTTTGCTATCGTTGACGTCGAGTTGCGGAAATTTGGCGGCTGAGCCGGCGAGGCCGGTCGCCTCCCACGGGTGCGGGCAAGGTGGGCAGCATGTTTTCGACGAGTCGGGCCTTGGTGTCGAGAGGGCTGGTCGAGTACGGGGAGGAGGCCGTGGCCGAGTGGGTTTCCGGATGCGGCGACGACGACTTCCACCGGGTGTGCGGCGTCGCGGAATGGCTCATGGCGGATCCGTTGGGATGTCTGCCCGGCCCGGGGTTCACTCCTGTGGCGGCCTCGTCGATCGCCGCGGTCTTTGTACACGACGGGCATCCGAGGAAACTTGCCAGGGCCAGGAGGCGGAAGCTTCCCGAGTTGTCCCGGGAGGAAGCTCGCAAATTGTCCTTCGCCGGTTCACCGGATTCGCGTGATTTGGCAGCAAAAGGAAGCTTCTACGGGGTGACTGAGGAGTTCAAGTCGTTTTGGCGGGAGGCTCGGCGTTCGTGACGAGCCGCTGCGCTGTCGGTGCCGCGGCCTGAAGGCCACGGTGCGGGCCTCGAACGGCGTCGCCCTCGGAAACGCTGCGGAGGCGAATATCGTCGCGATTCTCGAATCGATGTTGCGTGGCGGGGAATGCGGTCATCTCCAGCAACCGCAACCCGGAGAACGTCTTCATTCAGGTGTGGCTTCGCGACAAACGCTGACTTTCCCGCAGGGCAAGGTCGTCGCCGCCATCGTCGGATGGCTTGCCGCCGACGGCTGCTGGACAGCAGCTTTCCCATAGAAGCACATCGGCGACTGGTTCGCCGACGAGGAAGCGGGCTGACCCCCGCACGGAAAAGCGGGTCGGGGACCGAAATCCCCGACCCGCCCCGTGCACAACTCAGGACTCTGACTGCCGCCGACCGCTCGAGCCGTTGCGGCGATTGCGTGGCGGCTGGCCCGATCCGCGACGGTCGGCACCGGCAGCGCGACGTCCAGCGCCCTCCGCCCCTCGGCGACCGGCACCTGATCCGCCGCGGCGCTGGTCTTCCCGCCGGGCCTGACCTGGCTGCCGCTCCGCGGAACGAGCCTCGCCCTGCCGAGGTCCGCCGCGGCCGCCGGAACGCCGGGACTGCGCGCCAGTCCGAGCGCCGAGCCCGCCTCGGTTCTCCGAGGGGGCGCCGCGGCGTCGGCCGGTGCCTGGTGCGGCGCCGGAGGCGGTCACCGTCTTCGGGCGGTTGTCCACCACGGGGCGGCGCGGCGAAGCGGTGAACGAGCGGTCCCCGGGGGCCAGTTCGGCCAGCAGCGGGTGCGTCGGCGAGATCCGCGTGGTGGTCGGCGAGATGCCTGCCTTCCGGGTCAGTGCGCGGACGTCCGCGACCTGCTCGTCGGTCATCAGGGTCACCACGGTGCCGGACGCGCCCGCGCGAGCGGTGCGGCCGGAGCGGTGCAGGTACGCCTTGTGCTCGACCGGCGGGTCGGCGTGGATGACCAGCGTGACGTCGTCCACGTGGATGCCCCGGGCGGCGATGTCGGTGGCCACCAGGGTTTTCGCGGTGCCCGACGAGAAGGCTTCCAGGTTGCGCGTGCGCGCGTTCTGGCCGAGGTTGCCGTGCAACTCCACCGCGGGGACGCCGCTTGCGACGAGTTTGCGGGTGAGGGCCTTCGCGCGGTGCTTCGTGCGGGTGAAGACCAGGGTGCGGCCGGGAGCCGCGGTGAGGTCGACCAGGACGGGCAGGCGGTGGGTTTCCTCGAGGTGCAGCACGTGGTGCGTCATGGTCGAGACGGGGGACTGCGCCGAGTCGACGCTGTGCAGCATCGGGTCGTTCATGAAGCGCTTCGCGAGCACGTCGATGCCGTTGTCGAGCGTCGCGGAGAACAGCAGCCGCTGGCCGCGCTCGGGGGTCGCCGCCATGATGCGGCGGACCTCGGGCAGGAAGCCCAGATCGGCCATGTGGTCGGCCTCGTCGAGGACGGTGATCTCGATCTTGTCCAGCTTCGCTTCGCCGGAGCGCATGTGGTCGGCGAGCCGTCCGGGGCAGGCGACGACGATGTCGACGCCGTCGCGAAGGCGGGTGATCTGCGGGTTCGCGCTCACGCCGCCGAAAATCGTGGTCGCCTTGAGGCCAAGCGGGCGCGCCAGCGGCACGATCGCGGCCTCGATCTGGGTGGCCAGTTCGCGCGTCGGGGCGAGGATCAGCGCCCGCGGACGGCCGGGGCGGCGCCGCGTCGGGCCCGCGGCCAGGCGGGCCAGCACGGGCAGCACGAAGCCGTAGGTCTTGCCGGAGCCGGTGCGGCCGCGGCCGAGCACGTCGCGGCCCGCGAGGGTGTGCGGGAGCGTGGCGGCCTGGATCGGGAAGGGCTCGGTGACGCCCTGTGCGGCGAGCGCGTCGACAAGAGGCTTGGGCAGGCCGAGTTCGGTGAAAGTCGTCATGGTTGGTGCGGACGCGAAAGCGTCCCGTATCTCCGTACGTAGCGCGGTTGTCCTGCCCGGCGCGGCCTCGGATGGCTGCGGCGCGTGGTCGTCGACAACAGTGAAACGCGGTCCGAGGCAGAACTGAGCGGACCGCATCGTCCACTATACCGTCCCAAGATCCGGCGGGCTACGTGATATCGCCCGCAGGCCGCCACGCGCGAACCGACGAAGCGGACGCGCGATGTTCGTTCGTTTCCACCATCGACGCCGCGCACGCGGGTGCGAGGCTGGCCGCATGAGCGCAGACGAACTCCGGGGACTGCTGGGCGAATGGGCGCGAGAGGCGCGAGTTCCCGGCGTCTCAGCCGGGATTTTCCACGAGGGCAAGGAAACCCTGCTGACCGCGGGGGTGTCCAGTGTGGACACCGGAACGCCGGTGGACGACGACACGCTGTTCATGATCGGCTCCACGAGCAAGACGTTCGCCGCCGCCGCGGCGCTCGTGCTCGTCGAGGACGGCGTACTCGAACTGGACCAGCCGGTGGTCGAGTACCTCCCGGATCTGCGCCTGGCCGACCCGCTCGCCCGCAAGACCGTGACGCTGCGCCACCTCCTCACGCACTCCTCCGGCTTCCTCGGCGACATCGAGGTCGACACCGGCTGGGGCGACGACGCGCTCGCCCGCGCGGTGCAGCGGTTCGACGAGTTGCCGCAGGTGTTCCCGGTCGGCGAGGTGTTCTCCTACTGCAACGCCGGATTCCTGCTGGCCGGCCGGGTCGCCGAGGCGGTGTCCGGGACCGCCTACGAGGAGCTGGTCCGCACCCGGCTGCTGGAGCCGCTCGGCATGACCGATTCGTTCTTCCAGCCCTGGGAGGTGCTGACCCGGCGGCACGCGGTCGGGCACGCGCTGCGCGAGGACGGTCCGGCGGTCGCGCACACTGTCGGCCTCGCTCGGGCGGACGCGCCGGCCGGCGGTCTCTGGTCGACTGCCCGTGACCAGCTGAAATGGGCCCGATTCCAGCTGAATGGCGCGGAGGTGCTGAGCGACGAAACCCGTCGGCTGATGCACGCCGCACAGCGCAAGGGCGCGCTGCCGTTCGAGGAGGTCGGGCTGTCCTGGCTGCGGCTGAGCCACGGCGACGCGCAGTTGGTGCGGCACGGCGGGAACGTCAGCAACCTGCAGTTGTCGGAGTTCGTCATGGTGCCGAGCGAGAACCTCGCGGTCACCGTGCTCACCAACAGCGCGGGCGGCGGCGCGCTCGGTCCGCGGATCGTCGACTGGTGCCTGGACAACCTGGCTGACCTGCCGAAACTGGACAGTCGTCCGTCCAGGGCAGTCGACCCGGGCGACTGCCCTGGACGCTATCGGACCGGCTCGCTCATCTTCGAGGTCGCCGAACGGGACGGCTCGCTCTGGGCGCAGATGATCCTCGACACCGACGATCCGGACATCCTCTCCGCTCCGCCGTTCGAGGTCGTCTTCGTCGCCGAGGACGTGCTCGCTCGCGCCTCGGACACCCGCAGGCCGAGCGCGCGTTTCCGGCGCGACGGCCACGGCCGGGTGGACGCGGTGGAGTTCGGCGGCCGCACCGCGCTAAAGTTACCGGGCAGTAATATCGGCTGACCTGGAGATGCGATGAGCGAAACGGCGACAGCGCTGCTGAACCCGCGCGATTACGACGCCCGGAGGTTCGACCCGGAGACCCAGCGGCTGCTGCGGGCGACGATCGACTGGTTCGAAGCGCGCGGCAAACGCCGTCTCGCGCAGGCGTATCACGACCGCGAGTTCTACGCCGACTTCCTGGAGTTCGCGGGCAAGGAAGGCCTGTTCGCCACGTTCCTCACGCCGGCCGCGGATTCGGCGGGGAACCCGGAGAAGCGCTGGGACACCAGCCGGATCGCCGCGCTGGCGGAAATCCTCGGCTTCTACGGCCTCAACTACTGGTACCCGTTCCAGGTCACCGTCCTCGGCCTCGGCCCGGTGTGGCAGAGCGGAAACGCGGCCGCCCGCAAGCGGGCCGCGGAAGCGCTGGCCGAGGGCGGCGTCGGCGCGTTCGGACTGTCGGAAAAGGAGCACGGCGCGGACATCTACTCGTCCGACCTCGTGCTCACCCCGGACGGCGAGGGCGGCTACCGCGCGAACGGGTCGAAGTACTACATCGGCAACGGAAACTGCGCACGCACGGTTTCGGTGTTCGGCCGGATCGACGGCGTCGAAGGACCCGGGCAGTACGTGTTCTTCTACGCCGATTCCGAGCACCCGAACTACCACGTCGTGAAGAACATCGTGCCGTCGCAGATGTACGTCGCGGAGTTCCGGCTCGAGGACTACCCGGTGCGCGCCGAGGACATCCTCCACACCGGGGCCGAAGCCTTCAGCGCCGCGCTGAACACGGTCAACATCGGCAAGTTCAACCTGTGCTTCGGCGGCATCGGGATGGCGACGCATTCGCTGTACGAGGCGATCACGCACGCGCAGAACCGCATCCTGTACGGCAACCCGGTCACCGATTTCCCGCACGTGCGCCGCGAATTCGTCGAGGCCTACGCGCGGCTGACCGGGATGAAGCTGTTCTCCGACCGTGCGATCGACTACTTCCGCTCGGCGAACCAGCAGGACCGCCGCTACCTGCTGTACAACCCGATCACCAAGATGAAGGTCACCACCGAGGCGCAGAAGGTGATCGGACTGGTCGCGGATGTCGTGGCGGCCAAGGGTTTCGAGGCCGACACGTACCTCGCGATGGCCAAGAACGACATCGACGGCCTGCCCAAACTGGAGGGCACGGTCGCGGTGAACCTCGCGCTGATCGCGAAGTTCATGCCCGCCTACCTGTTCGCGCCGCAGGAATACCCGGCGGTGCCGACCCGCGACGACGCCTCCGACGACGACTTCCTGTTCCGCCAGGGCCCGGCGCGCGGGCTGTCCAAGATCCGGTTCCACGACTGGAAACCCGCGTACGAGAACGCGAAGCACCTGCCGAACGTCGCCCGGTTCACCGAACAGGCCGACGTGCTGGTGCGCCTGCTTTCCGAGGCGACCCCGGACGAGGCGCAGCAGAAGGACCTGGACTTCGGCCTCGCGCTGACCGAGCTGTTCACGCTCGTCGTGTACGGGCAGCTGATCCTGGAGCAGGCTGAGCTGACCGGCGTGTCAGACGATGTGCTAGACCAGCTGTTCGCGGTGCTGGTGCAGGACTTCAGCGTCGCCGCGGTCGATCTGCACGGCAAGCCGAGCTCCACGGAGAAGCAGCAGGAACTGGCACTGGCCGGGTTGCGGAAGCCGGTGGTGGACCACGAACGGTTCGGCCGCGTGTGGGAGAAGGTGCGCGAGCTTTCCGGCGCGTACGAGATGAATCCGTAGAGGAGCTGCCGAGTCGCTAGGGTCGGGACGGCGGGCGGCGCTGTGCCGCACCAGCGCCGGTGTCTGCGATATCGCCGAAGCGATTCGCAGCACCGGCGCGGTGATCTTCGCGCTCCCCGGAGTGCGCCGCCTGATCAGCTAATGGACGATTGCCGCTTGCGACTCGGCGGCTTGTCGTTCCGCAATAGAGGCCGCTGCTCGGACTGATGGGCAACAGCTCCTGGCGCGCTAGAGCTCTATCGTGATGCGTGTCCTTGGTTAGTACAGCTTCACGCCGACATGGTCGACGATGATGCGTCCTTCCGCGGAGTCGAGGGCGAAGTGGATCCTCCCTACTTCTTGTCTGGGTGCGGCATCTCGGACCTTCACGTGCGGGGTTCTGTCGTAGTCCTGCCTCTCGAAGTGGAACTGGCGCAAGATCTTGTTCTTTTGGATCGTGTCGTCCTGCATTGCGACTTTGAGTCCGAAATTCTCGTGAATCCAGAGGTCGAGATGGGTCATGGATTCTGGTGAGCCGTCGTAGAGCTTGATTGCCATGTTGGCCAACTTTATAAGAGCGGTGCGCATTTCATCGGGGTACGGGTATTTTGCCCTCTTCCAGGAAACTTCTGCCCGCTCCGTGAAGACCAGGCGCTCTGAGGTCAGCCTTTCAAGTTCCTTGAATAAGGCTTTGGCGCTTGGTCTGGATCCCGTCTCGAGCGTGGGCAAGCTTTCCCAGGGATTCTCACTCGGGTGCGACAGGGGTTCTTGCTGATAGGTGGCCAGCGCGATCTTCAGCTGTTCTATTTGTGCTTGAAGTGCGGGGACGCTGTCCGCTCTGCTTTCGAAGTCCGTGGCTAAAGACAACAGGTACTCGTTTTCTTGTCGAAGCTCCTGGACTGCAGACCGCAACTCTGCGGCCTGGTCGGCGATGTCGCCGTGGGTCTTTGCGTCGTTGAGGCGCGCGTCGGCCGCCTCATGGCGCGCATTCGCCTGCGCTTGGCGAGCGCGCCGGTAAGCATGGTCGGTTCCGCGGGTCAGTGCTGTGATCGGCGCTATTCGCTGCATGAGAAGGCGTCTCAGAAGGTCTGTGTCCGCAGTGTTTACGTCTGACGCGCCAAAGGTCAGCGCATGCATTTTCCGGTCGCTCCAGAGCAGTCGTGCTCCTGCGTAAGGTGGCGCGCTTGCGGGAACGAGCTGGTCGAGCTTCGACAATGCCGCGTAATTGAGGGTGACCGTTCTGACCAGGCCGATCAGCTTTGTGGCCGTGGTTCGTGCGGTTGCCTGTGCCTGCCGGGTTCTGGTGTGAATGAGCAGGATCGGGAGCCTGGTCGTGTCGTCGAGCACCTGTGCCAGCGTGGCTACCTCGGCGTCAGAGCGGATCTGGATGTACTGACCATCTTGCTTTTGTTGCTCGATGCGAAGAGTGATCCGCTCGTCATCGACGAAGGCACGGATGACACCGGGCTGCCTCAGATCAGCAGGAGGAATGGGCGAAAGCCAAGCAGTTGGCACGTCGCGGGACATCGATACACGCAGGCTCGTCCGGCCACCTTCCTCGCTCAGCGTGCTGCGCGTCAGGAACACGCCGCCTGACTCTTCGTCGCGATCAGTGACCTCTACCCGCAGTACTCGGATATCAGCTGCCTCGATGAACTCCCAAGTTGCGCTTCGAGGAAGCCCCTTTGTGCGTTCCCTGAGTTTGAGAGTGTTGCCGGTGCGGAACCGAGATGCGTCGAACGACTCGGGCGAGAGGTGGCTGAGCCAACGCCCGATGCACTCCATGCCGTGCTCGAAGGCCTGGTCTGCGGAGTGCGCTGGTGTTTCCTCCGCGGAGTCGATGTCGAAATAGACCGCGTACAGCGATTGCACGGTAGCCACCAACCCTTCGGCCGCGAGAAGACGACGAAGATAGGTCGGTATAGGCATGCACGCTGTTACGAATTCGGATCTTGGTGCGATCCCCGCGCCGGAAAACGGCCTCTCCGAACAGCTGAAGAGGCCGTTTTCCGTGATGAAGCTACTTGCCGAATCCGGCGCGCCGCAGCGCGTCCGCCATCGCGCCGCCGCCTCCGGAGTCGCGACGGTCCCGGCCGCCGCCCCGCTGCTGCGGCTGGTTCCGGCGCTGACCGCCGCCGCCCTGGCCGCGGTCCCGTCCGCCGCCACCGCCGCCGCGGTTGTTGCCCGCGCCGGGTTCGTCGTCCAGGCGCAGCGTCAGCGAGATCCGCTTGCGCGGCACGTCGACGTCCAGCACCTTCACCTTCACGATGTCGCCCGGCTTCACGACGTCGCGCGGGTCCTTCACGAAGTTCTTCGACAGCGCCGAAACGTGCGCGAGACCGTCCTGGTGCACGCCGACGTCGATGAACGCGCCGAACGCGGCCACGTTCGTCACGACGCCCTCCAGGCGCATGCCCGGTTTGAGGTCGGCGATCTTCTCGACGCCCTCGGCGAAGGTCGCGGTCTTGAACGCCGGACGCGGGTCGCGGCCCGGCTTCTCCAGTTCGGACAGGATGTCGGTGACCGTCGGGAGCCCGAAGGTGTCGTCGACGAACTCGGCGGGCTTCAGCGCCTGCAAGGTCCGGGCGTTGCCGATCAGCTCGCGGATGCCGGTGCCGGTGCGGTCGAGGATCCGCCGGACCACCGGGTACGCCTCCGGGTGCACCGAGGACGCGTCGAGCGGGTCGTCGCCGTCGGGGATGCGCAGGAAGCCCGCGCACTGCTCGAACGCCTTCGGGCCGAGCCGCGCGACGTCCTTGAGCGCGGTCCGCGAGCGGAACGGGCCGTTGGAGTCGCGGTGCGCCACGATGTTCTCCGCGAGCGACGTCGTGATGCCCGAAACCCGGGTCAGCAGCGGGGCGGACGCGGTGTTCACGTCCACGCCGACCGCGTTCACGCAGTCCTCGACCACCGCGTCCAGCGAACGCGACAGCGACACCTCGGACAGGTCGTGCTGGTACTGGCCGACGCCGATCGACTTCGGGTCGATCTTCACGAGTTCGGCCAGCGGGTCCTGCAGCCGGCGCGCGATCGAGACCGCGCCGCGCAGCGAGACGTCCATGCCCGGCAGTTCCTGCGAAGCGAACGCCGAGGCCGAGTACACCGAGGCGCCCGCCTCGGACACCACGGCCTTGGTGAGCTTCAGCTCCGGGTGCTTCTTGATCAGCTCGATCGCCAGCTTGTCGGTCTCGCGCGAGGCGGTGCCGTTGCCGATCGAGATCAGGTCGACGTTGTGCTTCCCGGCCAGCACGGCCAGTTCGGCGATCGACTGGTCCCACTTGTTCGCGGGCTGGTGCGGGTAGATGACGTGGGTGTCGACGACCTTGCCGGTCGCGTCGACCACGGCCACCTTGACGCCGGTGCGGAAGCCCGGGTCGAGGCCCATCGTCGCGCGGGTGCCCGCCGGGGCGGCCAGCAGCAGGTCGCGCAGGTTGGCCGCGAACACGCGCACGGCGTCGTCCTCGGCCGATTGGCGCAGCCGCATCCGCAGGTCGATGCCCAGGTGCAGGAGGATCTTCGTGCGCCAGGCCCAGCGCACGGTGTCGCCGAGCCACTTGTCCGCGGGACGGTCCTGCTGGCTGATGCCGAACCGGGCGGCGATGCGCTGCTCGTACTCGGTCGGGCCGACCCGGACCGGGGCGTCCTCGGCTACCGGCTCGGAAGGCTCCATCGACAGGTCGAGGATCTCTTCCTTCTCGCCGCGCAGCATCGCGAGGATCCGGTGCGAGGGGAGCTTGGTGTAGGGCTCGGAGAAGTCGAAGTAGTCGGAGAACTTGGCCCCGTCGGTCTCCTTGCCCGCGCGGACCTTCGAGGCCAGGTGGCCCTCGGTCCACATCTTCTCGCGCAGCTCGCCGATGAGGTCGGCGTCCTCGGCGAAGCGCTCGACCAGGATGGCGCGCGCGCCGTCGAGGGCGGCCTGCGCGTCCGCGACGCCCTTGTCCGCGTCGACGAACACCGCGGCGGCCGCCTGCGGATCGGTCGACGGGTCGCTCAGCAGGCCGTCGGCCAGCGGCTCGAGACCGGCCTCGCGGGCGATCTGCGCCTTGGTCCGCCGCTTCGGCTTGTAGGGCAGGTAGATGTCCTCCAGCCGCGACTTCGTGTCCGCGGCGAGGATCTGCGCCTCGAGCGCCTCGTCCAGCTTGCCCTGGCTCCGGATGGACTCCAGCACCGCGGCGCGGCGCTCGTCGAGCTCGCGCAGGTAGCGCAGCCGCTCCTCGAGCGTGCGCAGCTGCGCGTCGTCCAGCTCTCCGGTGACTTCCTTGCGGTACCGGGCGATGAACGGCACCGTGGACCCCTCGTCGAGGAGGGTGACGGCGGCCTTGACCTGCCCTTCGCGCACCCCCAGCTCTTCGGCGATCCGCTGCTCGACCGACTGCACGCTCAAAACCAGGCTCCTGCTTCGTCTCGGGTTGCTCCGAGCCTGCATTGTGCCGCTGCCCGCCCCGCCCGCCGCGCATGGCCCGCCGAAGCACCTCCGGAAGTTCCTTGACATCCGTATTGGTCTAGTCCATTTTGAGGTGACCTGGCTCACTGTCGTGCGGAGGTCTGCCCGTGTCCCCACACCCGTCCCCCCGGCGGATGCCTGCCCTGGTGTCCCTGCTGGCCTCGGTCGCGCTCGCGCTCGGCGTCACGCTCGCCCTCGGCACCAGCAGCGCGTCGGCCGCGAACATCCTCGCCAACCCCGGCTTCGAGAGCGGCTCGCTCTCCGGCTGGACCTGCACCGCCACCGCGTCGGTCGTCTCGACCCAGGCGCACGACGGCAGCCACTCGCTGAGCGCGGCGCCATCCGGCTCCGACACCGGGCAGTGCTCCCAGCAGGTCACCGTGCAGCCCAACACCGCGTACAAGCTCTCCGCGTGGGTTCAGGGCAGCTACGTCTACCTCGGTGTCTCCGGCTCGGCCACGCAGAACACCTGGACGCCCGGAGCGAACGGCTGGCAGCAGCTCAGCCTGAGCTTCACCACCGGCTCGTCCACGAGCCTCACGGTGTACCTGCACGGCTGGTACGGCCAGCCCGCGTACCTCGCCGACGACGTGAACCTCGACGGCCCGGGCACCCCGCCCACGACGTCCACGAGCCCCACGAGCCCCACGACGTCCACGACGTCCACGACGCCGACGACCCCGACCTCGCCGACGACGACCACCACGACCAGCACCCCGCCGCACAACGGCGACCTGCCGAAGCACATCCTCACCGGCTACTGGCAGAACTTCGACAACGGCGCGAAGACGCTCCGGCTCGCTGACGTGCCCACGACGTACAACGTCATCGCGATCGCCTTCGCCGACGCCACCACGACGCCCGGCGCGGTGAGCTTCACGCTCGACCCGGCGTTGTCGTCGAAGCTCGGCGGCTACACCGACGCGCAGTTCCGCGAGGACGTCAAGACTGTGCAGGCACGCGGCCAGAAGGTGATCATCTCGGTCGGCGGCGAGAAGGGCACGATCAGCGTCGGCGACAGCTCCTCGGCGAGCAACTTCGCCAACTCGGTGAAGCAGCTGATCTCGACCTACGGTTTCGACGGCGTCGACATCGACCTGGAGAACGGCATCAACGCCACCTACATGGGACAGGCGCTGCGCAGCATCCACGACGGCGGCGGCTCGGTGATCACCATGGCGCCGCAGACGATCGACATGCAGTCCACCCAGGGCGGCTACTTCCAGCTGGCACTGAACGTCAAGGACATCCTCACCGTCGTCAACATGCAGTACTACAACTCGGGCGCGATGAACGGCTGCAACGGGAACGTCTACTCCCAGGGCACCGTCGACTTCCTCACCGCGCTCTCGTGCATCCAGCTGCAGGGCGGCCTGCGGGCCGACCAGGTGGCGTTCGGGCTGCCGTCCTCGGGCTCGGCGGCGGGCGGCGGGTACCAGTCGCCGTCCAACGTCGTATCGGCGATGAACTGCATGGCCAAGGCCACCGGCTGCGCCTCCTTCAAGCCGTCGACGACGTATCCGGAGTTCCGCGGCGCGATGACCTGGTCCATCAACTGGGACGCGTCGAACGGCTACTCCTTCGCCAACACGGTCAGCGCGGGCCTGAAGAACCTGCCCTGATCGAACGCACCAGGTAGTCGGCCGGGTCGAGTGCCCTGGTCCGGCGGTCGTATTCGGTGACCAGCCCGGGCCAGTTGGTGCTCACCCGGCCGTTTTCCTGCCGGTACCAGCTGGTGCACCCGCTCCAGACGCTGTGCGAAAGCCGTGCTTGCACCTCGCGGTCGTAGCGCTCCTCGACCTCGGCGCGCACCTCCAGCGACGCCACGTCCGGCCGGGCGAGGTGCTCGACGGCCTGGCGGAGGTAGCGGGCTTGCCGTTCGATCATGTAGATGATCGAGCCCGCGCCGAGGTTGGTGTTGGGGCCGTAGACGCAGAACAGGTTCGGGAATCCCGGCACCGTCATGCCGAGATATGCCCGCGCGCCGCCGCTCCACGCCTCGGCCAGCGACCGGCCGTCGCGGCCGAACACCTTCATCGGGCCGAGGAATTCCGTCGCCTTGAACCCGGTGCCGTAGATCAGCACGTCCGCCTCGTGCTCCACGCCGTCCTCGGTGCGCACGCCGCGCGGGGTGATTTCCTTGATCGACGAGGTTTCGACGGAGACGTTCGGCTGGGCGAGCGCGGGCAGGTAGTCGTTGGTGAACAAGATCCGCTTGCAGCCCAGCGGATAGTCCGGCTTGACCTTGCGGCGCAGCGTGCGGTCCTTGAGATGGCGGCGGCGCAGCTGAGCGGTCCGCAGCTCGAAGATCTTGGTCAGCACCGGGTGCCGGGTCATGCCGTAGGTCGCGTATTCGGCGAGCAGGAAGATCCGCGCGCGGCCGAACAGCTGCGTCTTCGGCAGGCGGCGGAAAAGCCGCTTCTGCCAGGCTTTGTAGCGGCCGTCGTTCTTGGCCATGATGTACGGCGGCGTGCGCTGGAAGACGGTGACGTGCGCGGCTTCCTTGCGGATCTCCGGCACGAACTGGATCGCGCTCGCGCCGGTGCCGACCACCGCGACGCGCTTGCCCGCCAACGGGATTTCGTGGTTCCACTCAGCGGAGTGGAAAGCCGCGCCGGCGAAGGTCTCACGGCCGGGGATCGACGGCCAAGCGGGCCGGGAAAGCTGGCCGACGGCGGGCACGAAGACGTCTGCCTCGAAGGTTTCGCCCTGTGCGGTCTCGACGTGCCAGCGGCCGTTGTCGTAGGTCGCGGACGTGACCTCGCGGCCGTACCGGATGTGCGGTTCGATGCCGTATTTCGCGATCACGCGCTTGAGATAGGCGTGGATGTCCGGCTGCATCGCGTACCGCTTCGGCCAGTCCGGATTGGGCTCGAAGGAGAACGAGTACAGCGGCGACGGGATGTCGCAGGCCGCGCCGGGGTAGGTGTTCTCGCGCCACACACCGCCCGGTTCGGCCGCCCGCTCGAGGATCGTGACGTTCGGGAAACCGGCGCGCTTCAGCTCGATCGCGGCGCCGATTCCGCCGAACCCGGTGCCGACGATCAGCACCGACGGGGTGTCGTCCATAGGCTGAAGCTACGCAGGCGCCCAGCTCGGCGGAAGGGCACGAACGGCCACCCGATCGAGAATTCCGGCCAGCGGACGAGGCTACCCGGGCACGACCTCGACCTCGTGCGTCTTGCCTGGCTCGGCCCACGCGAGCAGCTTCCGCCCGTTGCTCTCCAACGCGGCGATGTCGCGTTTCGCCAGCCGTTCGAACGGGGTGAGGACCATCGTCGCCGACCCGCGGGCGGTCGTGGTCTCCCAGCTCCCGCGGACCCGGCCGTCGACCAGCAGGGTGCCTTTGACCAGGCCGTTGACGGTGATCACGCGTTTGCGGTGCTCGTCGCTGATCATCCGGGTGCGGTCGGCGTAGGACAGCAGCGTCTGGTCGAACGGGCCGAGCAGCCTCGTCGGCGCGGGCGTGTCCTCGTCGGGCAGCGTGGCGTCCGGCAGGTCGTAGAGCGTGCGGCCCTCGGGATCGAGGTACGTGCGCAGGTCCATCTCCTCGACCACCTCGCCAAGCTTCGTGACACCGGCCCAGGCCTGCACGTCGGCGACCGTCGCCGGACCGAACGCGGCGAGATAGCGGCGGACCAGTTCGGCGGCGGACGGTTCGGGCGCGGCGACGCCGTCGAGCCAGTGGTCCGCGACCTGGTAGGTCGGCTGCCCGGCCTTGCCCCACACGCCGCGCGGCGGGATCTGCACGAGCGGCAGGACGGCGCGGACCAGGAACATCAGCGACCCGGCCGGCGTCTCCGGATAGTGCTCGACCAGCGCTTTGCCGAGTTGATCGCTCGAATACGGCCGTTCGCGCAGGAGTTCGCTGGTCGTCTTCGCCACCGCGTCGTGGTCGAGTTTCGACAGCGGTTCGCGATGCTGGTTGGCCGCGGTCAGGGCGCGGTCCATGACGATCTGCACCAGCGGACGCCACGCCAGCGCGTCTGCGGCGGGGACGAGGTGCACGGTGCCGCGCATCAGCACCATCCGCACCACGCTGCGGTCGAGCAGCAGACTAGCGAGATCGTCCGGCTGGAAGCCCTGCAACCGGCACCACAGCGCGTAGTACGGCGGGAACGGCGCTTGCGCTTGCAGCCCGGCGAGGTGGGTGACGGCGTCGAGAACCGGCATCTTGGCGGGCTTGAGGAGCAGTTGCCGGTCGAGGGTCGCGCGGTTGAGGACGCGGTGGGAAAGGCGCACGGCGGGAGCTTAACGAGCAACCCGGACAGTTTTGGCCCTCGAACGGCACGCGGACGGCGGGTTGATCCATAATTCCGGCCATGGCCGAGCTAGCCGCACCCGCCATCCGCGACTGGGACTACCCGCGCGGCACGGCGAGTGTGCTGCTCATGCACCGATTCGCCGAGGAACGCGGAGTCTCGTTGCCCGGGGTGCCGGTCGAGGAACTGCGCGCGCCGGACCGGCAGCTCGACGCGCGGCAGGAGCTGGCCGTCGTGCGGGCGTTGCTGTCGACGGTCGGCTCGGGCGACGACGTCGCGCTCAGCCTCGGCTGCCGGTACCGCGTGACGACGTTCGGCATCTTCGGGTTCGCCTGCATCAGCAGCCCGACGATGCGCGACGCGATGGTGTTCGCCTTGCGCTACCTGGATTTGTCCTTCACCTTCTGCATTCCGCACGTCGAGCTGGACGCCGCCGGACTCCGCCTGGTGCTGGACGATTCGCGGGTGCCAGGCGACGTCGCCCGGTTCCTCGCGCTGCGCGACCTTTCCGCGATCTGCACCGTCATGCGGGACCTGCTGCCCGAGATTTCCCTGGAAAGTCTGAAGTTCCGCTTTCCGTCCTCGTCCTTTGTGGACGCATACCGGACTGCCTTCGGCGTCGTCCCGGTTTTCGGCGCGGCCGAGCATCAGGTCGCCCTCGACCCGGAGTTGCTCAACCTTCCTTTGCCGCAGGCCAACGAGCAAACCGTCGCGTTGTGCGCCGCGCAGTGCGACGCCCTCGTCGCCCGCCGCCGCACGCGCTCGGGAGTCCCGCAGCTGGTGCGGGAACGGCTGGTGCGGCTCGGCGGCGCGGACGCCGGGATGGACGAGATCGCCCGCCAGCTCACCCTCAGCTCGCGAACCCTGCGGCGGCGGTTGACCGAGGCGGGCACCGGCTACCGCCAGCTGCTGGACGAAGTCCGCCAGACGCTCGCGGAAGAAATGCTCGACACCGGCGTGCTGTCCGTCGACGACGTCGCCCTGCGCCTGGGCTACGCCGAAGCGTCGAGCTTCATTTACGCCTTCAAACGCTGGACCGGCACGACGCCCGCCGCGTACGCCCGGCGCAATCGCTAGCCGTTATGGACACTTCGTTACATAATGCCGTAGGCTGCCCGCATGGCTCGACCGCGCACCTTCGACCGCGAGCAAGTGCTCACCGCCGCCACTGAGCTGTTCTGGCGGCGGGGCTTTCACGCGGCCAGCGCCGAAGAACTGTGCCAGGCAACCGGTCTCGGCCGCAGCAGCCTGTACAACGCCTTCGGCAGCAAAGGCGCGCTGTTCGCGGAATGCCTCGCTCGCTATCTCGACACGACAGCGCGCGCCACGGCCGACGTGATCGCGAAGAAGGGCGACGCGGTAGCGCGAATCGAGGCTTACCTGACGAAGGTGGTACTCGAAGAAGCCGAGCGGTCGAGCACCGGTGCGCCGAGCGGATGTCTCGCGGTCAATTCCGTCGCCGAGTTGGCCGGCGACACCGGGAACGCGGAGTTCCTGGAGCAGATCGCTCGCGATACCGATGCCCGGTTGCGCCTGCTGACCGACCTGTTGCGGGCCGGTCAGGCGGCCGGCGAAGTCACCGCCGAGGTTCCCGCGGAAGGGCTGGCCGCGTATGTGAACGCCAGCGTCGCCGGGCTGCGGATCTCGGCCCAAGGCGGTGCGCCGCTGGCTCGGCTTGCCGACATCGTCCAGGTATCCGCTCGGGCACTTCGTCCGTAATCAGCCCTGCCCGTCCCGGCTTAACGACGGCCAGGTTTTGAAACGATCGTTACAAGAAAGGGTCTCCCATGTCGTCGCCTCAAGTGCCGTCCGCGGTCTACGTACTGGCTGCTGGCATCTTCGCCATGGTCACCAGCGAGTTCGCGGTCGCCGGGCTGATGCCGCAGCTTGCTGCCGGACTCGGCGTCGACGTCGCACAAGTCGGCTACCTCATCACGGTGTTCGCCGTCGCGATGGCGCTCGGCGGTCCGGTGCTGACGCTGGCATTGCTGCGCGTTCGGCCCAAAGCGGCGCTGATGGTCATCTTCGCGGTGTTCCTGGCCGGCAACGTGCTGGCCGCGCTCGCGACGACGTACTCGGTGATGGTGGCTGCCCGCGTGATCAGCGGCGTCGCGTCGCAAGCCTTCTTCGGAATCGCGATTTCGCTGTGCGGGCAGCTGGTCGGCGAACGCGTGCGCGGGCGGGCGATCGGCGTCGCGATGAACGGCCTGATGCTGGGCACGCTGCTCGGGCTGCCGCTGGCGACCTTCGCGGGCGGACATTACGGCTGGCGGGCGGCGTTCTGGACGATCACCCTGCTGACCGTGCTCGCCGCGCTGCTGACCCAGTTCCAGGTCCGGGACGTCGGACAGACCGATCGCCGGGAAGCCGCGGACTTCAGCGTTTTCCGCCGCCCGAAGCTGCTTCTCGCGCTCGTCTCCAGCACACTGATCATCGGCGCGACGTTTTCCGCGTTCAGCTTCTTCACCCCGATCCTGACCGAGGTCAGCGGGTTCTCGCCGGACACGGTCCCGGTGCTGCTGCTCGGCTACGGCGCGGCCACCGTCGTCGGCAACAGCATCGTCGGCCGCCTCGCTGACCGGCACACCTTGTCGGCACTCGTGGCCGGCACGCTCCTGAACGCGGTGTTCCTCACCGGGTTCGCGCTGTTCACCGACCTGCCCGCGGCCGCGCTGGCGTTCCTGCTCGCGATCGGTCTGGTCGGCGTGACGATGAACCCCGCGATGGCGGTGCGGGTGCAGCGGGCCGGGAACACCAGCCCGCTGGTCAACACGGTGCATTCGTCGTTCATCACACTCGGGGTCATGCTCGGCTCGTCCGTCGGGGCCAGCCTGATCGAGCCGTACGGCCTGCGCGCGCCGATCGTCCTCGGTGCGGCGATGGCGGTGGGCGCGGTGCTGACCATCCTGCCCGCGTTCGGCGGGCGTGCTGCTCAGCCGGTGGCGGAGGTCTGCTGCGCCAGCACGGCCGGATAGGTCGTTTCCAGCAGCTGCACCAGCGATTCCACCAGGAACGCACGCAGTTCGGCCCGCTCCAGCGTGCCGCGGACCAGCCATTCCCGGGACGCGGCGCGCAACATCCCGCCGTACGCGCGGATCATCGCCCGCAGCTGCGGATGCCCGTTCTCGGGCAATTGGGCCGCGGCGAGCACGCGGTCGGCGGCGATCTCGTCCGCCTCGCGCATGATCCGCTCGACCTCCGGGTCGTGTGCCGCGTCGATCACGGTGAGCCAGGCGTCGCGGTTGCGTTCCACGACGTCGATCCAGCGGTCGATGCCGACCTCGAGGCGCAGCCGGGGCGGGCCGTCCGGCAGCGCGTCGACGACCGGGGCGGGCACGATCGTCATCTGCCGCACCACTTCGAGGTACAGCTCGCGTTTGCCGCCGAAATAGTGGTTGATCAGCGGCCGGGCGACTCCCGCCGCGGCCGCGATGTCCGAAGTGGACACCGAGGAGTAGCTGCCCGCGCCGAAGCACCGCCGGGCCGCGGCGAGGATCTCGGCCCGGCGCTGCGCGGGATCCAGCCGCCGCCGGGGTCCGCTGCTCACCGCGCCAGCCTCGCCGCCGGGCGAGGTCGTTGTCAACACGTTGCGGACCGTGTCGCGGTGCTGTCACCGGATGCCGTTACCCAACCGGAACAACCGGCTGGTAACTCCGGCCGCCCCGGCCGCGACCTTCAGCCGGGGGACATGGGGCGAGCGGGAGCGGGCGATGGACGGCACGGACCAGCAGCCGCGGCCGCCCGGCCGATGGGTCGGGGTGCGGTTGCACTACCGGCATGTGCGGATGGACGACCGGCCGTGCGCGACCGGCTGCCCGGAGGACGAACTGACGGTTTCGTATCCGGGGATACTGATCAGCAGCTACGACGACGGCGAACTGGTGGAGGAGCGCTGGGTTCCGCTGGGCGCGGACCCGAGCGAGGAGGACGACGAGGCCCTGATCGAACAACTGCGCGCGGCGCTGTGGTGGCAACTGGGCGAAACCCAGCCGGACACCTGAGCACATGCGGAGAAGTCCTCACGGAAGGTTCAGTCGCCGTTCGAGGCCGTCGAGGAGCAGGCACAGGCCGTAGTCGAAGGTCTGGTCGATGGTGTGCTGGGTCTGCTGGGTGGTCAAGTGGTCGAGTGCGGGGTAGCGGCCGGTCTCGACGATGCGGCGGAACTCGGCCTCGTGGCCGTCGAGCCACTCGTCGTTGGCCAGGCCGGTGTCCTGACGCGCCCACGCTTCCGACTGCCAGGTGAGCGCGAGGCTGCGGACGTGGCCGAACAGATTGAGGTGCACAAGAAGCAGCTCTTCGGCAGGCAGCCTGGTCCGGAGCAGCGCGGCCAGCACCCACTCGGAGTACCGCATCAGGTTCGGCATAGGCCGGGGCCGCGTCATGGACAACGCCTCGGCAACCCACGAATGACGCCGGCAGACCGTCCACAAGAGACGGAGAGTGTATTCCAGGCAGGCTCGCCACGGTACTGGCGGCTCGCGGCGGATCGCTTCGCCCGCAACGACGTCGGCCATCAGGTGGATCAGTTCGTCTTTGTCGCCGACGTGCCGGTACAGCGACATCGTCGCCGCACCGAGCTCGGTGGCGATCCGGCGCATGGACACCGCCGACAGCCCGTCCGCGTCGGCGATTTCGATGGCGACGCGCACGATCCGGTCCCGGCTCAGCTCCGGTTCCCGCTTCCGCTGCACTGAACGCACGACGGTGCCCGCACCCGGTTTGGTGTCGACCAGTCCCTGGTCGCGCAGTTCGGCGATCACCTTCGTCGCGGTGGCCATCGCGACGCCCCATTCCCGGGTGATCTGCCGGGTCGACGGCGCGCGGTCGCCCGCTAGGAGCCGCCCGCTCGTGATGCGCTCGCGGATCTCGGTCACGATTCGCTGGTAGGGCGCAGAGTCCATTGATGCCTCCAGTGCACTAGTGCGCTCCACTGCTCTTATGGTGCAGCAGAAGAACTGCACTAGAACAAAGGTACCCGCTGGGGAAGTTCTCGTACGGTGTACACATGCGCACTGTTCTGATCTCCGGCGCGGGCGTCGCCGGACTTTCCCTCGCGTACTGGCTGCGGCAGTACGGTTTTCACCCGACGCTGATCGAACGCGCTCCCGCGTTTCGGTCAAGCGGCCAAGCGGTCGACATCCGCGGCGCGGCCCGGGAGGTCGTCGCTCGCATGGGCCTGCTGGACGAAGTCCGCGCCGCGCACACCGGCGCCCGCGGCATCGCGTGGCTCAATGAACGCGGCCGTCGCGTGGCGGAGATGACGGCAGACGCGTTCGGCGATTCCGGCGGCGTGATCGCGGATCTCGAAATCCTCCGCAACGACCTCGTTCGGATCCTGCACCACGCCGCAGCCGCCGACATCGAATACGGAACCGAAATCACCGGGCTGACCGAGGAATCCGACGGAATCCGCGCGACCTTCACTCACGGCCCCGCGCGGAAGTTCGACGTCGTGGTCGGCGCGGACGGCATCAGATCGGGCGTGCGGTCGCTGGTGTTCGGCCCGGAATCCGTCCGCGATCTGGGCTACCACCTCGGGTACTTCCCGGCCCGGACGCGGCTCGCTCTCGACGGCTGGGAGGTCGTCTACAACCTGCCCGCGGGCAACGGCGTCGGCGGCCGGATCGTCATGCTGTACCCGCTGGGCGCTTCCGGCGACTGCCGGGTCCTGATCGGTTTCACCTCACCAGAACCGATTTCGCCGCGAGCAAACCCAGCCGCGGTGATAACCGAGGCGTTCGCCGGTGCTGGCTGGGAGATTCCCGCTCTCCTGGACCAACTCACGGACGACCTGTACTTCTCCCGCGCCGGGGAGGTCCGCCTGACGGAATGGCACCGCGGCCGCACGGCCCTGCTCGGCGATTCAGCCTTCGGCGGTTCGCTCGGCATGGGAACCAGCCTGGCGATCGTCGGCGCGTATGTCCTCGCCGGTGAACTATCCACTATGGATGACCCGCGAGCGGCTTTCGCCCGCTACACCGACGAGATGCGGGATTACGTGGCAGCGAACCGAAAACGCCCGCCCGGCCGGGCCAGCGGGTTCGCCCCGCGGACCCGGAACGGCATCCGGCTGCGTAACGCGGTCATGCGCGCGTTACCGCATCTGCCGGGCAGGCAACGGATGCTGGGCGGGCTTCAACGCTCGGCGAACGCCATCACGCTGAAGCCCTACCCAGCCTTACGCCTCTGACCCAGCGACCGTCCGGTCCGCCGTCTCGGTCTTCTCCCGCAGGTCCACGCCCCGGGTCTCCGGCAGCGTGAACACGACCAGCGCGCTGATCACCATCAGCACGATCCCGTAAATGATGAACAGCGACGGATGCCCGTTCCCGGCGAACAGCGTCTGCAAGTACGGCGCGGTCCCGCCGAAGGCCGCGACCGCGATCGAGTACGGCACTCCGACGCCGACCGCGCGGATGCGGGTCGGGAAGATTTCCGCGTAGACCGCCGGGCCGATCGAGGAGAATCCGGCCATGAACAGCAGCGCGATCGACATCGCGACGAACAGCTGCCACGGTTCGTGCCCGACCATCGCGTTCAGCGGGAAGCTCAGCAGGAGCAGGCCCGCGATCGCGATGAACAGCACCGGCTTGCGGCCGATGCGGTCGGACAGGATTCCCCACAACGGCAAGGCGATCAGGAAGACCACGTTCGCGAACACGCCCGCCCACAGCGCACCGGTCGGAGGGACGCCGCGCACGGTGATCGCGTACGACGGCGCGGCGACGGCCCACATGTAGTAGATGACCGTCGCGCCGACCGTCAGCCCCACGACCTGGGCGAGCAGCTTCGGGTTCTGCTTGATCGTCTGCCAGATCTGGCCCTTCTCCTTCGCCGCGTTCTTCTTCGCCGCCTGGAAGACCTCGGTCTCGCGCATGCGGAGCCGCACATAGAGCGAGTAGATCCCGAAGACGCCGCCGAGGATGAACGGGATCCGCCAGCCGAAGGAGAGCATCTGCTCGTGGGTCAGCACGCCGGAGAGGACCGCGCCGAGCAGCGTGCCGACGAGCACGCCGCAGGTGCCGGAGAAGTAGATGAGGCTCGACCACAGCCCGCGGCGGGCCGGCGGGGCGACCTCGGCGATGTAGGTCTGCGCGGACGGCAGCTCGCCGCCGTGCGCGAGGCCCTGGGCCAGCCGCGCGACCACGAGGATCACCGACGCCCACACGCCGATTTGGCCGTAGGTCGGGGAAAGGCCGATGACCAGGCTGCCCGCGGCGGCGATCGCGACGGTCAGCGCCATCGCGAGCTGACGGCCCTTGCGGTCGGCGATCCAGCCGAACACCCAGCCGCCGATCGGCCGCGCGGCGAAGCCGACCGCGAACACCGCGAGCGTGCTCAGCAGGGCCGAAACCGCGCTGTGGGCATTGAAGAACTGCGCGGCGAAGAACGACGCGAACGTGGCGTAGACGTTCCAGTCGAACCATTCCATCGCGTTGCCGGCACCGAGCCCGAACAGGGTGCGGCGACGGTCTGGGACCACAGAAGTCATCGCGATGCTCCTTCGGCGAATCGGTCGAGACGGCGGACGGCGAGTTCGGCGTAGACGGTGGCCGCGCGGGACAGCACGGACGGGTCGAAATCGGCGTACGGGCTGTGGTTGTTGGGCGCGGTGTGCGGTTCGAGGCCCGGCATCAGCGCGCCGAGGCCGAGGAACGTGCCCGGCACCGCGGCGAGCACGCGGGAGAAGTCCTCGGAACCGGCGACCGGGTTGGGCAGGTCGGTGTAGTACTGCTCGCCGATCGTCTCGCGGACGACCTCGGCACCGAACGCCGTTTCGTCGACATCCGTTACGGTCACTGGATATTCGTTTTCGAACACGACGTCCGCGGTGACGCCGTTCGCCCGCGCGACACCGTCGATCGTCTCGCGGATGGTGGTGTCGAGCAGAGCCGCGGTGTCATCGGAGAAGCAGCGCACGGTGGCTTCGAACTCGGCGGTCGCGGGGATGACGTTGCGCTTCGTGCCGCCGCGGATGACGCCGACGGTGAGCACCGCCGGGTCGAAGATGTCCAGGCGGCGCGTGATCATCGTCTGCAGCGCGGTGATCATCGCTGCGGCGGCGGAGATCGGGTCCTTGGCGCGGTGCGGCATCGACCCGTGGCCGCCCTCGCCGTGCACGGTCACGAGCAGCTTGTGCGAGGCCGACATCAGCGTCCCGGGACGACTGGCGAACTGGCCGCTGGGCAGCATCGAGGAGAAGACGTGGAGCCCGTACGCGGCGTCAGCGCGTCGGCCGGCGGCGTCGAGCACGCCTTCCTTCAGCATCACGCCCGCGCCGTCCCAGCCTTCTTCGCCGGGCTGGAACATCAGGACGACGTCGCCGTTGATCCGGTCGCGGTGCGTGTGCAGCAGCCGAGCCGCGCCGACCAGCGACGTGGTGTGCAGATCGTGGCCGCACGCGTGCATCGCGCCGTTGGTGGCGGCGAAATCGAGTCCGGTCGCTTCCTGGACCGGGAGCGCGTCCATGTCGGCGCGCAACAGGACCGTGCGCGGCTGAGCCGAATCGCGAGCGGAGCCCTCGCCGCGCAGCACCGCGGTCACCGACGTCGTATCGGTCCCGGTGGAGATCTCCAGCCCGAGCCCGTCGAGTTCGCGCAGGACTCGTTCCTGGGTGCGCGGCAGGTCGAGGCCGATTTCAGGCTCGCGGTGCAGTTCCTGGCGCAGCCGCGCCAGGTCGTCCTGCTGGCTGCGGGCGTCTTCGTGGAGGTCCACCGGCTCGGCTCCTCTTCGTCGGGGAACGGCGTCTTGGTGGTCGAGTGTGCGAACTGCCGCCCGATATCGGGTTAGAGTTGCCGGAATCGCTCGCGACCTGGCTCCTTGGAGAAGAAAAAGTGATCGAATCGCTGGAGGAGGAAGACTTTTCGCTCATCCACGCACTGCAACTGCGCCCCCGCGCCACCTGGACGCAGCTGGCCGCGGCGCTCGACTCCTCTCCGGTGACGCTGGCCCGGCGCTGGGAGCGGCTGCGCGACGGGGGAGCGGCGTGGGTGACGGCGTATCCGCACGTGCCCGGGCTGTATCAGGTGCAGGCCGCGTACGTGGAAATCCGCTGCGCGAGCGGCCAGGTGCGCGAGCTGATCCGCGAGCTGTCGACGTGGCCATCGGTGGCCAGCATCGAGGAAGCTTCGCGTGAGTACAGCCTGGTGCTGACCGTTTTCGGCCTCGGCCTGCGCGACCTGTCCGCCTTGCTGCTGGACGCGATCCCCAGCTTGCCCGGCGTGCTCAACACGCGCTCGCACCTGGCGTCGCGACTGCATGTCGAGGGCAGTTCGTGGCGAGTGGGCGCGCTGGACCGGCGGCGGGTGCGGGCTCTGTCGCAACTGCCGGCCATCGGCGGCGGGCGGATGGCGAAACTGCAGCCGTGGGAAGAGCCTTACGCCCCGCTGACGGTCGCGCTGGGCGAGGACGGTCGTCGCAGCGCGGCGGACTTGGCGCGGATCACCGGACGTCCGGTGTCGACCGTGCGCCGCCAGCTCGGGCATCTGCTGAACGCCGATGCTTTGACGTTCCGCTGCGAGATCGCGCAGGGGCTGACGCCGTCGCCGATTGTCGTGAACTGGTGGTGCCAAGTCCCGGTGGCGCACGTGTCAACGTGCGTGGACCGATTGCGCGCCAACCCGACGGTGCGGCAGATGGCGAGTTTGCCGGGGCCGGCGAATCTTCTGGTGACCACATGGATGCGGTCGATCGAGGAATCGATGCGGATGCAGGAACATCTGGAACAGGACCTCGCGCCGCTGTCGGTGGTGGATTCGGCGCTGATCTTGCGGACGGTCAAGCGGATGGGCTGGCTGCTGGACGATTTGGGGCGCAGCACGGGGTTCGTGGTGACGATGCCTGCCCCGGCGCGGGAGGAAGCGCCTTAGCCGAGCCGGAATGTCGCGCGGTATTCGGAAGGGGTGACGCCGAGCGCGTCGCGGAAGCGGCGGCGGAGGGTGGCGGCGCTGCCCATTCCGCAGCTGGCGGCGATCTGGTCGATTGAGGAGCCGGTGCGTTCGAGCAGTTCCTGTGCGCGGGCGAGGCGTTGCTGGTGCAGCCAGGTCAGCGGTGCCGCACCGAATTCGGCGTGCATCCGGCGGGCGAGTTGCCGGGAGCTGAGGCCCGCGTGGCGGGCGAGGTCGACGACCGTGAGCGGTTGATCCAGCCGGGCTCGCGCCCACTCCGCGGTGCGGGCCAAGCCCGAACCGCCGGGGGACGGCGGCGGGGACACGAATTGCGCCCGGCCGCCGTGCCGATGCGGCGGGACGACCAGCCTGCGCCCGAGGTCATTGGCGACCGCCGCTCCCAGGTCTCGGCGGACCAGGTGCAGGCACAGGTCCAGGGCGGCCGTTTTGCCCGCGGAGGTGAGGATGTCGCCCTCGTCGACGTAGAGCACGTCGGCGCGCACTTTCACCCGCGGATAGCGGCGGGCCAGGTCGTCGGCGTGCATCCAGTGGGTGGTCGCGACCCGATCGTCCAGCAGGCCCGCCTCGGCCAGGACGAACGAGCCGGTGCACAGGGCCGCGATCCGGGCCCCGCTCGCGTGCGCTTCCCGGAGGGCGGTCGCGAGCGCCGGATCGATCTCGTCGCCGGGGGAATCCGTGGAGGGGACCACGATCAGGTCGGCGTCGCCGATCTCCGAGACGTCGATCGCGGGCAGCTGCGGCAGCCAGTGCCGCGGCGACCGTTCCGGGCAGGCCACGACGACCTCGTACCAGTCGCCGGTGGGGGAAAGGTCCGAACGGTCGACGCCGAAGACCTCGGCCGCGATCGCGACCTCGTACAGCATCGCGTGCTCATGCAGGACGAGCACCAGTCGGGGCATGTCCGATACTGTACGCAAAGCGTCCTTTCAGACACTCACCAGTGGCTCGCGGGAGTATCCAGAATCGACGGCATGACAGATTCCCAGCGTGTCCTGGTCTACGGCGCAAGCGGCCATACCGGAAAGTTCGTGGTCGACGAGCTGCGGCGGCGCGGCCTTCAGCCGATCGTCGCGGGGCGCAGTCTCTCGCGGCTCGCGCAGTTCACGGACCCGGAGCGGCGTGCGGCGAGCATCAATGACGGGCCTGGTCTGCGGGCGCTCCTCAACGACGTCGCGGTGGTGATCAACTGTGCTGGCCCGTTCCTGGACACCGCGCTCCCGCTCGCGAAGGCAGCCGTCGAGACCGGCACTCACTACCTGGACGTCACCGCGGAGCAGCCAGCCGTCCAGCAGCTCTACCGCGAACTCGACGCAGCCGCCCGCTCGGCAAAGACCGTCGTAATGCCCGCGATGGCGTTCTACGGCGGGCTGGCCGATTTGCTCCTCACCGCCGTGCTCGGTCCCGAGAAGTCCGCAGACGAGGTCGAAATCGCCATCGGACTCGACCGGTGGTGGCCCACGGAGGGAACCCGGGTCACCGGCGCCCGCAACACCGCGACCCGGCTGGTGATCCGCGACGGCGCCCTCGTCCCGATCTCCGATCCGGCAGCGACCGGGGAATGGGACTTCCCGGAGCCGATCGGCGCACAGTCCACCGTGGAGCTGCCGTTCTCCGAGGTTGTCACCATCAATCGGCATCTCGCGGTGGGAACCCTGCGTTCCTGGCTGAACACCGCCCCGCTCGACGACCTGCACGACCCGGAAACCCAGGCCCCGCACGGACGCTCGGCGCAACGGTTCGCCGTCGAAGTCACCGTCGGCTCCGGGACGCAGATTCGCCGCGGCACCGCGACCGGGCGCGACATCTACGCCAGCACCGCACCGATTCTGGTCGAGGCCACTGCCCGCCTTCTCGACGGCCGGTACCGCGGCTCGGGCGCGCTGGCACCGGGCGAGGCATTCGCGGCCGCCGACTTTCTGCAGTCGATACCGGACGCCGATTTCGAAGCGGCCTGGGGATAACCGCTAGGCGCGCAACCCGTCGAACGCCATCTTGCACACCGCGTCCGCCAGTTCCTCCGGAGACGATCCACGGCGCGGCCGGTACCACTCGATCAGCGAGTTCACCGTGCCGAACAGCAGTCGCGCCGCGATCGCCGGGTCGATGTCCGGACGGACATCCCCCTCGGCTTCGGCCTGCTTGACCAGATCCGTCACCAGATGATCGAACTCGCGCCGCCGCGCCAACGCCGCCCGCTCGGCTTTCGTATTGCCCCGCACCCGCAGCAGCAACGTCACGAACGGCAGCCGATCCGCCAGCACCAGCACACTTCCGCGCACCAGATGCTCCAAGCGGTCGATCGCACGCCCGTCCAGTGCCTCGGTGGACTCCGCGACCTCGAACAGCCCGTCCAGCGCCCGGCCCACCGCCAGCCGCAGCAGTTCCTCCTTGCTCGGCACGTGGTGGTAGATCGCGGATTTCGTGATGCCGAGCTTGCGCGACAGGTCCTCCATGCTGGTCCCGTCGTAGCCGCGGTCGTTGAAAAGCTTGACCGCGACCTGGAGCAGCGACTCCAGGTCGTAGCCGGGCCGGCCGCGGCGAGCGGGGGCAGTCACGAGCGTTCGTCCAGCACGCGGCGCATTTTACCGAGCGAGCGCTCCAGCGTGTCCGGGTCCACGACCTCCACCGAAACGCTCACGCCGACGCCGTCCTTCACCCCGGCGGCCACCGCGGCAGCCGCGGCGGTGCGGGCGTCGGCGGTGGTGCCGGCGCGGGCTTCGACGCGCACGGTGAGGTGGTCCAGGCGGCCGCGGGTCGAGCGGACCAGCTGGAAGTGCGGGCTCAATCCCTCGGTGCGCAGCACGATTTCCTCGATCTGCGTGGGGAAAACGTTGACGCCGCGCAGGATGATCAGGTCGTCGCTGCGGCCGGTGACCTTCTCCATCCGGCGGAAGGCCGGGCGCGCGGTGCCGGGCAGCAGGCGGGTCAGGTCGCGGGTGCGGTAGCGGATGATCGGCAGCGCCTGTTTGGTCAGCGACGTGAACAGCAGTTCGCCGCGTTCGCCCTCGGGCAGCACCTGCTCGGTGAACGGGTCGATCACCTCGGGGAAGAAGTGGTCCTCCCAGATGTGCAGGCCGTCCTTGGTTTCCGCGCATTCCTGCGCGACGCCGGGGCCCATCACCTCGGACAGGCCGTAGATGTCGACCGCGTCGAGGGCGAACCGTTCTTCGATCTCGGACCGCATCTGCTCGGTCCACGGCTCCGCGCCGAAAATGCCCACCTTCAGCGAACTGGCCCGCGGATCCACGCCCTGGCGCTCGAATTCGTCGAGCAGCGTCAGCATGTAGGACGGCGTGATCATGATGATTTCCGGTTTGAAGTCCGTGATCAGCTGGACCTGCCGCGCGGTCATGCCGCCGGACGCCGGAATCACCGTGCAGCCGAGCTTTTCCGCGCCGTAGTGCGCGCCGAGCCCGCCGGTGAACAGGCCGTATCCGTACGCCACGTGCACCTTGTGCCCCGGCCGTCCGCCCGCGGCGTGGATCGAGCGCGCCATCACGGTGGCCCAGGTGTCGAGGTCGTCCTCGGTGTAGCCGACGACGGTCGGTTTCCCGGTGGTGCCGCTCGACGCGTGCAGCCTGCGGATCTGGTCCTGCGGCACGGCGAACATCCCGAACGGGTAGCTCTCGCGCAGGTCGGCCTTGGTGGTGAAGGGGAATTTCGCCAGGTCACCCAGTTCGCGGCAGTCGTCCGGGTGCACGCCCGCTTCGGCGAACTTCTTGCGGTACAGCGGGACGTTCTCGTACGCGTGCCGCAGGGTCCACTGCAGCCGTTCCAGCTGGAGCGCGGCCAGTTCGTCGGCGCTGACGGTTTCGGCGAGGTCTGCGGTCGTGGGGGTCACTGTGCTTCCCGGGTCTTCTCGATGACGCGGCTGCGGCCGCGGAATTCGGCGACGACCTCGGGCCCTTCGGGGGTCTCCCGGTGCACCGTGACGTCGTAGATGCCGTTGCGGCCGTAGCGGGTGCGCTCGGCGGCCGTCGCGACGAGGTGGTCGCCCAGTTTTCCGGCGGCGACGAACGAGATCTCCGCGCCCGCGGCGACGGTGACCGGCCCGTGCGTGTTGCAGGCGAGGGCGAAAGCGGTGTCGGCCAGCAGGAACACGTAACCGCCGTGGGCGATGTCGTGCCCGTTGACCATCGTCTCGGTGACCTTCATCGTGGCCACCGCCCGGCCGTCGGCCGCCTCGACGAGTTCGATGCCGAGGGAGCGGGACGCCTCGTCGGTGTCGAACATGGCGTGCGCGGCGTTGCGGGTCACGAGGTAGCCCTCCGGGATGGTGACTTACTGACCGAATGGCCGGTAATCCCGGCTGGGGCCCAGTAAAGGCCGCGCCTGGTGCGGTGTCAAGCGATGCGGGGGTTCCGGTCGGCGAGGAGAACGGCTATCCTGCGAATTACTGAACGTCCGGTTGGTAATTCGGCGAGAGGGTCGGCATGGTTCTGCTCCGCAGCTACGTCTCCGGGGGATGGCACACGGCGCCGGGCGAGGGCGCCCCGCTGCACGACGCGGCGACCGGGGAGGAAGTGGCCCGGATTTCGTCGGAGGGGATCGACTTCGCCGCGGCGCTCGAGTACGGCCGCAGCGTCGGCGGTCCGGCGTTGCGGAAGCTGACGTTCCATCAGCGAGCCGCGCTGCTGAAGTCGCTCGCTTCGCACCTGCGCGAGCACCGCGAAGAGCTGTACGCGCTGTCGGCGCGCACGGGTGCGACGCTGGGTGACTCGAAGTTCGACATCGACGGCGGCATCGGCGTCCTGTTCAGCTACGGCTCGAAGGGCAAGCGCGAGCTGCCGAACGACACCGTGTACGTCGAGGGCGCGGTCGAGCCGCTGAGCCGCGGCGGCACGTTCGTCGCGCAGCACATCGCGACCCCGCTGCAGGGTGTCGCGATCCAGATCAACGCCTTCAACTTCCCGGTGTGGGGCCCGCTGGAGAAGTTCGCGCCCGCGTTCCTCGCCGGCGTGCCGAGCCTGATCAAGCCGGCCAGCCAGACCGCATACCTGACCGCGCGGCTCGTGGAGCTGATCGTCGAATCCGGCATCCTGCCCGAGGGCACGGTGCAGTTCGTCGCGGGCAGCGTCGGCGATCTGCTCGACCACGTCACCGCGCAGGACCTGGTGTCGTTCACCGGTTCCGCGTCCACCGCGCAGAAGCTGCGCGCGCATCCGGCGATCGTGCGGAACTCGGTGCGGTTCAACGCCGAGGCCGACTCGCTGAACTGCTCGATCCTCGCCCCGGACGCCCGGCCGTCCACGCCGGAGTTCGATCTGTTCGTCAAGCAGCTGACTACCGAGATGACGGTGAAGGCGGGGCAGAAGTGCACCGCCATCCGCCGCGCGTTCGTCCCGGCCGAGATGCTGGACGACGTCGCCGAAGCGGTCAGTGCCCGGCTCGCCAAGGTGACGGTCGGCAACCCGAACGCCGAGGGCGTCCGCATGGGCGCGCTGGCCAGCCTGGAGCAGCGCGAGGAGGTGCGTCGGTCGTTGAAGGCGCTGCTCGACGCGGGCAGCATCGTCTTCGGCGACCCGGAGCACGTCGATGTCGTGGACGGCGACGAGGCGACCGGCGCGTTCATCTCGCCGATCCTGCTCAAGGCCGACCCGGAGCGCGCCGAACCGCACGAGGTCGAGGCGTTCGGCCCGGTGTCCACGCTGATGCCGTACACGTCGGTCAAGCAGGTCATCGAGTTCGCGGCACGCGGCGGCGGCAGCCTGGCCGGGTCGGTCGTGACCGGCGACCCGGTGTTCGCCCGCGAAATCGTGCTCGGCGTCGCGCCGTATCACGGCCGGCTGCTCGTGCTCGACAGCGAAGACGCGAAGGAATCCACCGGGCACGGTTCGCCGATGCCGCAGCTGGTGCACGGCGGCCCCGGTCGCGCGGGCGGCGGCGAGGAGATGGGCGGTATCCGCGGCGTGCTGCACCACATGCAGCGCACGGCCGTGCAGGGCAGCCCGAGGGTGCTCGGCGCCGTCACCGGCCGGTGGGTCGAGGGCGGTCCGCGCGTCGAAGGCGAGCACCCGTTCCGGAAGTCGCTGGCGGAGCTGAGCATCGGCGACACCGTGGTGGCCGGTCCGCGCACCGTCACCCGCGCCGACATCGACCACTTCGCCGAGTTCACCGGCGACACCTTCTACGCGCACACCGACGAAGCGGCCGCCGCGGCGAACCCGCTGTTCGGCGGCATCGTGGCGCACGGCTACCTGGTCGTCTCGTTCGCGGCGGGCCTGTTCGTGTCGCCCGAGCCGGGGCCGGTGCTGGCCAACTACGGCCTGGAGAACCTGCGCTTCCTCACGCCGGTGAAGGTCGACGACGCGCTGACAGTCACCTTGACGGCCAAGCAGATCACGCCGCGGATCGACCAGGAGTACGGCGAAGTCCGCTGGGACGCCGACGTCACCAACCAGGACGGCGACTCGGTCGCGAAGTACGACGTGCTCACCCTCGTCTCGAAGGAGCAGCCGTGACCGCTGTGGCAGAGCCCGAACTCGAAGCCCTCTTCGAGCACACCATCGAACGGGACCAGCGCATCGAACCGCGCGACTGGATCCCCGAGGGCTACCGCAAGACGATGATCCGCCAGATCGCGCAGCACGCGCATTCGGAGATCATCGGCATGCAGCCGGAGGGCAACTGGATCACCCGCGCGCCTTCGTTGCGCCGCAAGGCGATCCTGCTCGCGAAGGTGCAGGATGAGGCCGGCCATGGGCTATACCTGTACTCCGCCGCGGCGACGCTAGGCGCCGACCGCGCGGACCTCACCGACAAGCTCATCACCGGCAGGCAGAAGTACTCGTCGATCTTCAACTACCCGACGCTGACCTTCGCCGACGTCGGCGTGATCGGCTGGCTGGTGGACGGCGCGGCGATCTGCAACCAGGTGCCGCTGTGCCGGTCGTCGTACGGGCCCTACGCGCGGGCGATGATCCGGATCTGCAAGGAGGAGTCCTTCCACCAGCGGCAGGGCTACGAGCTGCTGATGACCATGATGAGGGGCACGCAGCAGCAGCGGGACATGGTGCAGGAGGCGGTGAACCGCTGGTGGTGGCCGTCGCTGATGATGTTCGGCCCGCCGGACGCGGATTCGCCGAACACCGCGCAGTCGATGGCGTGGAAGATCAAGCGGCACACCAACGACGAGCTGCGGCAGCGCTTTGTCGACATGTCCGTGCCGCAGGCCGAGGCGCTCGGCGTGACGTTCCCCGACCCGGAGCTGAAGTGGAACGCCTCGCGCGAGCACTACGACTTCGGCGCGGTCGACTGGGACGAGTTCAAGAACGTGCTCAAGGGCAACGGCCCGTGCAACGCGGAGCGGATCGCGCACCGCCGCCGCGCGCACGACGAAGGCGCCTGGGTCAGGGAAGCCGCGGCGGCGCACGCGGCCAAGAAAGAGGTTTCGGCATGAAGCACGACTGGCCGCTGTACGAGGTTTTCGTCCGCGGGAAGCGGGGACTGAACCACGTCCACGTGGGTTCGCTGCACGCGGCGGACGACGAGATGGCGCTGCACCACGCACGCGATCTCTACACGCGCCGCAACGAAGGAGTGTCGATCTGGGTCGTTCGCGCCTCGGACATCACCGCGTCGTCGCCGGACGAGAAGGACCCGTTCTTCGCGCCAAGCGGGGACAAGGTGTACCGGCACCCGACGTTCTACGACATTCCCGACAACGTTCCCCACATGTGAGGTCTGGGATGTCCTTTGACAACGTCTACGAAGCCATCACCGAGGACAACGACGCCCGGTGGGCTTTCGGTACCGGGTTCGCCGATCCTTTGTCCGGCGTGGACACTTCGGTTCCGTCCGGAGTGGACGGTGCGCAGCTCGCCGCGTACTGCCTGATGCTGGGCGATGACGCGTTGATCTTCTCGCACCGGTTGCAGGAGTGGGTCAGCAATGCGCCCGAGCTGGAGGACGAGGTCGCTCTCGCGAACATCGCACTCGACTTGCTCGGCCAGGCTCGCCTGTTGCTGGCTCGATCCGGTAAAGCGGACGGCACCGATCGGTCTGAGGACACCTTCGCGTTCCTGCGGGCGGAAAACGAGTTCCGGAACGTTCGGCTGGCTGAGCTGGGCGGCGGGCACTTCGGGCAGCTGATCGCGCAGCTGTTCGTGTTCTCGACCTGGCGGCTCGCGCTGTTCCAGCAGCTGGAGTCCAGTGTGGACCCGGTGCTGGCGGCTATCGCAGCCAAGGGGGTGAAGGAATTGGCCTATCACCGGGACTATGCCGCGCAGTGGCTGGTGCGGCTGGGCGACGGGACGTCGTTGTCGCACGAGCGGATGGCCGAAGGGCTGGCCGCGGTGTGGCCGTATGTCGAGGAGTTGTTCGCGAGCCATCCCGCTGAGCTGGTCGATGCGGTTTCGGTGCGGCCGGAGTTCGACGCTGTTCTGGATCAGGCGTTGGCGGCGGCTACGTTGGAGCGGCCGGAGATCGGGGCTGTCGCTGGGGTTTCCGGCCGGATGGGGCGTGACGGCGTGCATACCGAGCAGATGGGGTTCCTGCTGGCCGAGATGCAGAGTGTGGCTCGGGCGATGCCTGGGGCGTCGTGGTGACCGCCGACGTGCTCTTTCCCGCGGAGGCGGCGCCCAACACCGCGGTCGCGGTGGCTGCCACGGTCACTGATCCCGAGCTGCCGATGCTGACGCTCGCGGATCTGGGCGTGCTGCGCGAGGTGTCCGAAGAGGACGGCCGGGTTACGGTTTCCATTACGCCGACCTACACCGGTTGCCCGGCGATGGACACCATGCGGGACGACCTGGAGCATGCCCTTCGGGGTGCTGGGTATACCGAGATCGATATTCGCACTGTGCTGGAACCGGCTTGGACGTCGGATTGGATCAGTGCGGACGGGCGGCGGAAGCTCGCCGAGGCTGGGATCGCGCCGCCGGGGGCCGCGCCTAAGCGGGTTGCCGGGCCGATTCCGTTGACGCTCGGGCCTTCCGTGCGGCGGGTGGCCTGTCCGCATTGCGGGTCTTCGGATACCGAGGAGCAGTCCCGGTTCAGTGCGACTGCCTGCAAAGCCTTGCGGCGCTGCCGGTCCTGCTGGGAGCCGTTCGAACACGTCAAGGAGATTTGAGTGACTGCCACCGTTTCCCGCCGTGCCGGATTCCATTCGTTGCGGGTGGCTGAGGTTGAGCGGCTCTGCGACGACGCCGTGGCCGTCACCTTCGACGTGCCTTCCGAGCTTGCCGAGACTTATGCCTTCGCGCCTGGGCAGTCGCTCACCCTGCGCCGGGTGGTGGACGGGCGCGACGAGCGCCGCTCGTACTCCATCTGCGCCCCCGCCGGGGAGCGCCCGCGCGTCGGCGTGCGTCTCGTGCCGGACGGGGTGTTCTCGTCTTGGCTGGTCAATGAGGTTCGGCCTGGGGACACAGTTGAGGTCTCCGCGCCGACCGGCTCGTTTACTCCGGATCTTGCTGCTGGCGGTCACCATGTGCTGATCGCTGCTGGATCTGGGATTACGCCGGTGTTGTCTATTGCGGCCTCTCTGCTGGCGACGCCGGATGCTTCGGTGACTGTGCTGTATGGGAATCGGCGTACCGACACGGTGATGTTCGCTGATGATCTGGCTGATTTGAAGGATCGGCATCCGGCGCGGCTTGAGCTGGTGCACGTGCTGTCCCGGGAGCCGCGCGAGGCCGAGTTGTTCACTGGGCGGTTGGATGCGGACAAGCTGCGTGCGTTGTTCGAGTCGATCGTGCCGGTTGAGGATGTTGACCATTTCTGGCTTTGCGGGCCGTTTGGGATGGTCACTTCCGCGCAGGATCTTCTTGGCGTGTTGGGGGTTCCCGGGGAACGGATTCATCAGGAACTGTTCTATGTGGACGATGTGCCGCCGGAGCCGGTCAAGCATGTTGATCCCGCTGTTGCCGGTGCTTCGGCTGAGGTGACGTTGGTGCTGGACGGTCGGTCTACGACGATGAATTTGCCCCGCGAGTCTTCGGTGTTGGATGGGGCTCAGCGGTTTCGGCCGGACTTGCCATTTGCTTGCAAGGGCGGGGTTTGCGGGACCTGCCGGGCGAAGGTGACTGAGGGTTCCGTTGACATGCGGCGGAATTTCGCGTTGGAGAAGGCTGAGGTGGAGGCTGGGTTTGTGCTGACCTGCCAGTCTCATCCGGTTTCTGAGCGGGTTACTGTGGATTTTGACGCTTGAATGCTCGTCGCCTGGCGGCGACATCGCTGGTGGTTGCGTGGGGCACCCCGAAGCTTGATTGTGCTGACGGTCTGGGGGTGCTTGTCAAGGCGGGAAAGATGCCTTGACAAGCACCCCCAGACCGCAGGGAGGCTTCGTATCGGGGTGCGGGGGAGGGGCTGGGTGCCTCGATAGCCGGGTGCATCGGCTGCGGTGTCGTAGGTGGTGGGGCTTGCGCCCCAATGTGGCGTTGGGTGCGTGGGACGCACCCAATGTGGCGTTCGGTGCATCTGACGCACCCAATGCCGCATTGGGGCGGCATCCGGCGCGGGGTGGGCGGCGGGCTGTGGAGGGCTCCTTGAGGGAAGCTAAGTCCGGGAAGGGGTCCCTCACGACCGGCGGCGGGTCGTGCGGAACGGGGTTAGCGGCGCCGGCGGCGTTTGCGTGGCGCGGCGGGGGTGGGGAAGTCGTCTGGTTCTGGGGTTTCGGGCGGGGCGGGGTCGCCTAGGCCTAGCATTTCCGCGGCCAGTTGCTGGGACGACGCGAAGCGGCCGGTGGGTTTGTCCTTGGCCCTGCGGAGGGCTGACGGGCGGAGGCGGTTGTAGCCGCGCACCGCGATCGGGCGGCGGGTGCGGAGATCGAACTGTGGCAGCGATTCCAGTTCCCCGGCCAGTTCGCGATCGACCAGCACGGTCCCGGGGCGCGCGGCTGAAGTGAGCCGGGCAGCCAGGTTCACCACGGAGCCGTAGACGTCGCCGAAGCGGGAAAGGACCCTCCCGGACGCCATTCCGGCCCGGACTGCTGGGAGGCCGCCGTCTTCGCCGGTGCGTTCGGCTAGCGTCAGGGCGATTTCGGCGCCGTCGGCGGGAGTGTCGGTGACGAAGAGGACTTCGTCGCCGATCATTTTCACGACTCGGCCGTGGTGTTCCGCGATGACTTCAGTGGCCAGGGATTCGAAGCCGTCCAGGACCTGGGTCAGTTCTTCTTCGTCGGCTTCCCTGGTGAATCTGGTGTAGCCGACCATGTCCACGAAGCCGACGACCAGGGCGCGCGTTTCCAGGTCCTCGTCGGGGCTGGCGAAGGCGCGGCCCGCGAAAGCGGCCAGGTGGCGGCGCCAGACGTAGTTTTGCACTTGCTCCAGTTCGGGGAGCAGGCGCTCGACCAGGCGGGTGACCTGGCGGTCGCTGCGGGCCAGTTCCGGGTTTTCGGTGATCAGCGACCACAGCATGTGGACCTGCCACTCGGCCAGCCGGGAAAGATGCTGGCCGAGGGCACGGGTCACCGCGACTTCCATTCCGGGCGCGACCAACCCGGAACTCACCAGACCGTCGGCGATGCGCATGGCTTCGACGTCGGCGTCGGTGAACACCATCTCGTCGTCTTCGACGGTGGCGAAACCCAGCGCCCGCCACAGCCGGCGCGAGCGTTCTTCGGGTACTCCGGCTCGTTTGGCTACCTCGAGCCGGGTGTAGCGGCGGGGGCCGCCCAGCAGGGCGCGTTCCAGCCGCTGCTGCAGGTCCCGGGAAGAATCGGCCACGGCCTCAGGTGGTGTGCACGATCAGCACGTCGACGCCCGACTTCCGGGCCACCTCCGACGGCACCGAGCCCAGGATTCGCCCGGTCAGGGTGTTGAGCCCGCGGTTGCCGACCACCAGGAGATCAGCCGAGCGGTCCTTCACGACCTTGCGCAGCATGTCGACCGGCTGACCCTCCAGCGCGACCGTTTCGATGTTCGTGGCGCCGGCCTTCGCCGCGCGGTCCCGTGCGGACTGCAGCGTGTCCTCAGCGGGCGCGGAGCCGACTACCTGGTAGGCCTCGTCGCCCAGTTCGTCCTGCGCGCGTTCCACGTCTTGGCGGCTGGCCGGGTGGTACGCGCAGACGACGACGAGCGTCGCCCCCGCGTCGGCGGCCACCCCGGCCGCCTTGTCCACCGCGGCGAAGGACGAGTCGGACCCGTCCGTGCCCACCACCACAGTCCGATAGACAGCCATCCACTACCTCCCGGCGAATCGGTCAGCGGGGCGGCGCGGCCCCTTCGCGGGGGAAGGTTACTCGCCAGTCGGTTTTCCCGCCGGGCGCGGTTGCGGCTGCGGCTTGGGCACGTCGGACGTGCGCAGCCGGACGGTCTGCTCGACATCGCCGCTCGCCGCGGGCTTTCCGCTGTTCGCCGGGGCGTTCTTGCCCCCCTGACCAGCGGAGTTCTGCCCGGCCGGAGTGCTGGTCTTGCTGTTTTGCGCACCCGAAGCGGTACCGCCGGCCTTCGAGCCGGCCGGAGATCCGTTCGTGCCGGACTTCGGACCGGACCCGTTGGCGGTCTCGGCCTTGATGTCCGCGGGCACCTCGCCGTCCATCTCGCCGAGCACGTGCTGTGCCTCGGCCAGCACCGTGCGCGCCGAGCGGACCTGTTCGGCCAGGCTCGCCCGCACGCTGCGCAGGGCCTCGACCCGCTCGTTCGCCTGGGTGATCCGGCGGTTGGACTCGTCGGTGGCCGTGCGGACGCGGCGGCGGGCCTCGTCGGCCGCTTCCGCGAGCCGCGCGTTGGCCTCGGTGATCGAGTCCTGGCGGCGCTTGTTCGCGTCGGCGACCGATTCGCGCTGGCGGCGGTCGATGTCGGCCTTGGCGGCGGTCTCCTCTTCCAGCACCTTCGCCCGGATCGCGGCCGCGTCCTCGGCGGCCTCGCGGACCCGGCGCTCGGCTTCCGCCTTGCTGGCCGCCTCCTGCTCGGCCAGCACGCGCATCGCCTCCGCGCGGCGGGTCGCCATCGCGATCTCGAAGTCTTCCTCGACCTGCGTGCGGCGGGCCTCGGACTCCGCGTCGAGCTTCTTGCGCTCGGCCTCGGCCTCGTCGGTGATCCGCTTGGCCTCGGCGCGCGCGTCCTCGAGCACCTTGCGGTGCTCGGCTTCCATTTCCTTGCGGCGCAGGTCGAGCTCGGTGAGCAACTGCTCGTACCGGGCGCGCATGGCGCTGGCGTCGGTCTCCGCCTTGGCCCGGATGTGACCCGCCTCGGCCTCGGCGCGGGCGCGCGTGTCGGCGGCCTCGTCTTGGGCCAGCCGCAGCATCCGCTGGAGGCGTTCGGACAGGCCCTCGACGCTCGTCGGCGGCTGCGCGAGCCGGTCGACCTGACCGCGCAGATCGGCGATCTCGCCGCGCGCGACCTCCAGCTGCCGGGCCAGATCGCCGGCTTGGGCGATGGCGGCGTCGCGGTCGGCGGTGAGCATCTTCAGGTCGCCGTCGAGCCGTTCCAGGTGCTCGTCGACCTGGGCCCGGCTGTACCCCCGCTTCGCTACGTCGAAGCCGGCTCCCAGCGGCACGAGTTCGCGTTCATCGCCAAGACTCATGACACCACCGTAGTCGCTCCGCGGTCACGGACGGGTGAGCACCCACGGGGTCCGGCCGCTCGTGCGCCGAGCGGCCGGACCGATCGGGCAGGTGGTCTGCCTTCACGCACCGCGGAAGGCGTTGATGCCGTCGAGGTGCTTCGCGCGCAGCTCCTCGTCGCGCACGCCGAGTCCTTCTTCCGGGGCGAGCGCGAGCACGCCGACCTTGCCCTGGTGCGCGTTGCGGTGCACGTCAAGGGCGGCCTGGCCGGTCTCCTCGAGCGAGTACGTCTTCGACAGCGTCGGGTGGATGAGGCCCTTCGCGATCAGCCGATTGGCCTCCCACGATTCGCGGTAGTTCGCGAAGTGCGAGCCGATGATCCGCTTGAGGTTCATCCACAGGTACCGGTTGTCGTACTGGTGCATGTAGCCCGAGGTGGACGCGCAGGTGACGATGGTGCCGCCCTTGCGCGCGGCGTAAACGGACGCGCCGAAGGTCTCGCGGCCCGGGTGCTCGAACACGATGTCCGGGTCCTCGCCGCCGGTCAGCTCGCGGATCTTCGCGCCGAACCGCTGCCATTCCTTCGGGTCCTGCTCGTTCTCGTTCTTCCAGAACTGGTAGCCCTCCGCGGTGCGGTCGATGATCAGCTCCGCGCCGAGCTTCCGGCAGATCTCCGCTTTCTCCGGGCTGGACACGACACACACCGGGATCGCTCCGCCGTTGAGCGCGTACTGCGTCGCGTACGAACCGAGGCCGCCCGACGCGCCCCAGATCAGCACGACGTCGCCCTGCTTCATGTCCGCGCCGTTGCGCGACACCAACTGCCGGTACGCGGTCGAGTTCACCAGCCCCGGGGAGGCGGATTCCTCCCAGGTCAGGTGCGCCGGCTTCGGCATGAGCTGGTTCGCCTTGACCAGCGCGACCTCGGCGAGCCCGCCGAAGTTGGTCTCGAAGCCCCAGATCCGCTGCTCGGTGTCGAGCATCGTGTCGTTGTGCCCGTCCGGGCCTTCCAGCTCGACGTTCAGGCAGTGCGCGACGACCTCGTCGCCGGGCTTCCAGTTGTGCACGCCCGCGCCGGTGCGCAGCACGACGCCGGACAGGTCCGAGCCGACCACGTGATACGGCAGGTCGTGCCGCTTGGCCAGCGGCGAGAGCTTCCCGTACTTGCGCAGGAACTTGAACGTCGGGATCGGCTCGAAGATCGACGTCCAGACAGTGTTGTAGTTGATCGCGCTGGCCATCACCGCGACCAGCGCCTCGCCGGGGCCGAGCTCCGGCGTCGGGACCTCGTCGACGTGCAGCGAGCGGCGCGGGTCCTTGTCCCGGCTTTCGAGGCCCTCGAACATGTCGACCTCGTCTGCGTGCACGGTGACGCCCCGGTAGCTCTCGGGCACGGGCAGCTCGGCGATCGCGTCGAGGCGGCCGTCGAGGATCGCCTGCTGGATCTCGTCGAGGTGCGTCATCGGGAACCTCCAGGGGTCGGTCGCGGCGCGACTGGACGAAATTACTCGTCGGTAACCGGGTGCCTCACTGTACGAGACAGAGGCCTTATGGACGAGTCGAAGTGTGACCAACGAATCTTGACCGCCTGGCCAGTCAAGGCGCATAGTCGGCAGTGGGAAATCTCCCTGAACGGCTCTTTTCCGGCGGAGGTGAGCACGAATGAGTGAAGTCTCGACGCGCGCCTGGACGCGGCCCTACGACTGGGCCGAGGTCGTCATCGGTGTTGTCGCCGCTCTTTCACCCCTTTGGCTGAGCACGAACACCACGATGGTGTGGACGATGGTGGTCCTCGGTGCGCTGATCGCGATCGACGGCCTGGTGTCGCTCGCGGCGCCGAGCATGGTTTACGGCGAGGGCGTGCAGATCGTCCTCGGCGCGTTGCTGTTCATCGCGCCGTGGGTGATGGGGTATACGGAATTCAACGGGGCGTCGTGGACGTCCTGGGTCGGCGGTGCGCTGACGATCATCGCCGGCGCGGCCGCGATGCCGGAGGCCAACGCCGCCCACCGGATGGCGGGCCAGCACTGACGGGGCAGCGACGCCCTGGTTGGGAAAGGTGAGATGACCGACGACTCGGCGAAGGAACGGATCCTGTGCGCGGCGGAGGAGCTGTTCGCCGAGTCCGGCTTCGAAGCGACCCCGACGTCCCGCATCGCGGAGCGCGCCGGGGTCCCGAAGGGCCTGGTCCACTATTACTTCCGCCGCAAGTCCGACCTGCTGGCCGCTCTGGTCGACCGGCTGCCGGACGAACGCATCGAACCCGCCGCGGTCGTCGTCCCCGGCGACCTGGCGGGTTCCCTGCGCAGGCTGGTCGGCGAACTCGACCGCCGGTTCACCGGCTCGCTGGGCCTGTCGCACCTGCTGTGGCGCGAGGCCGACACCCATCACGTGGTCCGCGACGCGCTGTCCGAACGGTTCCAGCAACTGGTCCGGCTGATGCGGTCGGTGATCGTGGCCGCCGCCGGCGGACGGCTCGCCGGAGCGGACATCGACAACGCGTCCGGGCTTTTGGCCCGCGCGGTCACCCACCGGCACGCGACAGCCCGGCACACCGGCGACGACCGGCCCGCGGAGTTCGACGGCGAGCTGACCTTCGTGGCGAACGCGCTGTCGGCGCGGGCGGCCAAGGGCAACCCGCCTGCTTCGGCGGTGTGAGAACCGCACCGCGCCCTTCGCGCCCGAAGCTTCCCCAATGTGGCATTGGGTGCATGCGATGCACCCAATGTGGCGTTCGGTGCGTCAGATGCACCCAATGCCACATTGGGGCGCGGTTCAGCGCGCGGGCTCCACCAGTTCGACCAGAACCCCGCCCGCGTCCTTCGGATGCACGAAGTTGACCCGGCTGTTCGAGGTCCCGCGCTTGGCCGCGTCGTACAGCAACCGCAGCCCCTGCGCGCGAAGCGCCGCCGCCGCGGCGTCCACATCGGACACTCGCAGCGCGAGCTGCTGCAGGCCGGGACCGTTGCGGCCGATGAACTTGGCGATCGTCGAATCGTCCCGGGACGGGGCCAGCAGCTGGATCATCGTCTCGGTGCCCGCGGTACCCGGCGCGCGCAGCATCGCCTCGCGCACGCCCTGCTCGTCGTTCACCTCCTCGTGCGCGACCTCCAGGCCGAAGTGGTCGCGGTGGAAGGCGATGGCCGCGTCGAGGTCGGGCACGGCGATGCCGACGTGGTCGATCGCGGTCACGAACGGCTTGAGCACGGATGCGCTGGGCTCGGTGTCCATACCGGGGAGGATAAGCCCCGCCGGGCCTCGCGGAACCCCGCGTGCGCCCCCTCACACTGGCTCCATCAAGACGCGCCGGGAACCCCGCGCAGGCCGTATCGTGGGAACACTGCCAGTGCACCGATGCTTTGGAGGACGTCGTGTCCGGTTCCGTGATCCTGGGCGCTGCCCGTACCCCGATCGGGCGACTGCTCGGCTCGTTGAAGGACTTCTCGGGAGCCCAGCTGGGCGGGATCGCGATCAAGGCCGCGCTCGAACGGGCCGGCGTCTCCCCGGACCAGGTCCAGTACACGATCATGGGCCAGGTGCTCACCGCCGGCGCGGGCCAGATCCCGGCGCGCCAAGCCGCGGTCGCCGCGGGCATTCCGATGGACGTCCCGGCGCTGACCATCAACAAGGTCTGCCTGTCCGGCCTCGACGCGATCGCGCTCGCCGACCAGCTGATCCGCGCGGGCGAGTTCGACCTCGTCGTCGCGGGCGGCCAGGAGTCGATGACGCAGGCCCCGCACCTGCTGCCGAAGTCGCGCTCCGGGTTCAAGTACGGCGACACCACGCTGGTCGACCACATGGCCTACGACGGCCTGTTCTGCGCGTTCGACCAGGTCGCGATGGGTGTTTCGACAGAGAAGCACAACGGCCGCTACAGCGTCACCCGCGAGCAGCAGGACGCGTTCTCCGCGCGTTCGCACCAGCGGGCCGCGGCGGCGATCGAGGCCGGGTTCTTCCGCGAGGAGATCGCGCCGGTGTCGATCCCGCAGCGCAAGGGCGACCCGGTCGTGTTCTCCACCGACGAGGGCGTGCGGGCCGACACCACCGGCGAGAGCCTCGCGAAGCTGCGTCCGGCGTTCGCCCCGGACGGCACCATCACCGCCGGTTCGGCGTCGCAGATCTCCGACGGTGCGGCCGCGGTGATCGTGGCCAGCCCGGAGAAGGCGGCCGAGCTGGGCATCACGCCGCTGGCCGAGATCGGCGCGCACGGCGTCGTCGCCGGTCCGGACGCGAGCCTGCACGAGCAGCCGTCGAACGCGATCCGCGCCGCGCTGAAGAAGGCGAAGCTGGACGTCGGCGACCTGGACCTGGTGGAGATCAACGAGGCGTTCGCCGCGGTCGGCCTGGTGTCGAGCGAGAAGCTCGGGCTGGACGAGTCGAAGGTGAACGTCAACGGCGGCGCGATCGCGCTGGGCCACCCGATCGGCGCTTCCGGCGCGCGGCTGGCCGTGCACCTGGTGCACGAGCTGCGCCGGCGCGGCGGCGGCCTCGGTGCGGCCGCACTGTGCGGTGGCGGCGGACAGGGCGACGCGCTGCTGATCCGCGTCCCGTCGGCGTAAGTTGGCCGGCCCGGACCTCGACGAGCTGGTCGGCCGCGCGCGGGAAGGACAACCGCGCGCGGTCGCCCGGCTCATTTCGCTTATCGAGTCGGACACTGCTTCGTCGCCGCAAGTCGCGGACATCGCCCGCGCTTTGACGCCCTGTACCGGGCGCGCCCGCGTCGTCGGGCTCACCGGCCCGCCCGGGGTCGGCAAGTCAACCTCGACGTCCGCGCTGCTCACCGCTTTGCGCGGCGAGGGTTTGCGCGTCGGGGTGCTGGCGATCGACCCGTCGTCGCCGTTCTCCGGCGGTGCGTTGCTCGGCGACCGGATCCGGATGACCGAGCACGCCACCGATCCCGGCGTGTTCATCCGCTCGATGGCGACCCGGGGACACCTCGGCGGGCTTTCGTGGGCGACCCCGCAGGCGGTGCGGGTGCTGGACGCGGCCGGTTTCGATGTCGTGCTGATCGAGACTGTCGGGGTTGGACAGTCCGAAGTGGACGTTGTGAAACTGGCCGACACCACCGTGGTTTTGCTGGCTCCGGGAATGGGCGACGGCATCCAGGCGGCGAAAGCCGGGGTGCTGGAGATCGCGGACGTGTTCGTGGTCAACAAAGCCGACCGCGACGGCGCCGACGCGACGGTGCACGACCTCAAGCAGATGATCACCCTGGCCCGCCGCGAACTGCGCGGGCCGAGCTGGCGGCAGCCGATCGTCCGCACGGTGGCGGCGAAGGGCGAGGGCGTCGACGAAGTGGTGTCGGCGTTGCGGACGCATCATGAATGGCTTGTGGCACACGGGGAATTGGACCGCCGCCGCGCCGCTCGCGCCCGGGAGGAGGTCGCCGCGATCGCGTTGCGGAGGCTGCACGCGGAACTGGCGGACCTCCGGGACGGCGATCGGCTGAGCGACTTGGCGGCGCGAGTGGTGGCCCGGGAACTGGACCCGTTCGCGGCGGCGGACCGGCTGATCGCGGAGCTGAAAACCTCGTGAGCGGCAATGCCGGTGCTAACCGGCGTAGACACTCACGACCCCGCTGACAGCCGGTCAGGTTGCGACTTTCGCCGGAAGCGCAGGCAGTTTCCCGTCCCTATACTGCGATCCTCCGTGCACTGGGAGGGAACCGGAATGAAAAGACTGCTCGTGTCCGTGCTGACCGCGTTGTCGCTGGTCGCCGTGGCTGTACCGGCTTCGGCGGCTGAGGCGCCGCCGAAGGTCGCCTCGGGGCCGTGCCAGTACACCCCGACTCCGGACGACCCCGCGGTGCGCCCGGTTTCCCTGCCGCGCGACCCGAAGCACACGCCGGACCACGGCAGCGTCGACGTCGCCGTCTTCTCCAACCAGGGCCTGCTCCCGCTGCGGCTCGACCGCGCGCAGGCTCCGTGCACCGTGCAGAGCTTCTTGCACCTGGCCGCGCACGGCTTCTACAACCAGACGACTTGCCACCGGCTCACCGCGTACCCGACGCTGAAGGTCCTGCAGTGCGGCGACCCGTCCGGCACCGGCGAGGGCGGCCCGGGCTACAAGTTCCGCGACGAACTCCCGACGACGCTCCCGCCCGCCCCGTCCGACCCGACCGGCAAGCGCCGCACGTACGCGCGCGGCCTGCTGGCCATGGCGAACGCCGGCCCGGACACGAACGGATCGCAGTTCTTCGTGGTGTACGGGGATTCCAGCCTGCTGCCGAACTACACGGTCTTCGGCACGGTCGGCTCGGCTGGTTTGCGCACCCTGGACCGCGTCGCGGCGGGCGGCATCCAGCCGTCCGCGGACACCCCGCCGGGGAAGACGCCGGTGGACGGGAAGCCGGTGCGGAAGACGGATCTGGAGCTGGTTCTGCCGCTGTGCCTGTTCTGCGGCCGCTGACCGGGACGGGGTCGCGCGCGGCCGGTCGATCAGGCGCGCGACCCGAACTGGTCTTGTCCCGCAGCGTTCTCCCTTGACCGAAGCGCGCTGACTGGCCCACGGGACCCACCTCGAACTGGACCACCCGCCTAGGCCAATCCCGATTAGCGTAATCGGCATGACGAAGCGAATCGCGCTCGCCACCGGCGGGTTGTATCAAGCGATGTCCCACCTGCAAGGCGAGGTGAAGAAGGCCAGCGCGAACGCGGGGCTCGACGTGAAGCTCATCGAGCTGGTCAAAATGCGCGCGTCGCAGATCAACGGATGCGCTTACTGCCTCGACATGCACGCGGCGATGGCCGTCGAAGCCGGGGAATCGCCGCGACGGCTTTTCGTGCTTGAGGGATGGCGCGAGACCGAACTGTTCACCGAGCAGGAACGCGCCGCGCTCGCGTACACCGAGGCGATGACCCTCATCTCGGACCACAAGGACGTTCCCGAAGACGTCTACGCCGAGGCGGTCCGCGTGTTCACCGAGGACCAGTACCGCGCGCTCGCGTGGTGCGTCGTCGCCATCAACACCTGGAACCGGCTCATGGTCGCGAGCCACGCCGAGTTGCCGGAGCGTGCGGAGTGAGCGCTGAGCTGCTGCGGGCGCTGCATGTGCCCGGGAAACCGTTGATCCTGCCGAACGCTTGGGACGCGGATACCGCGAAGGCAGTGGAAACCGCCGGATTCCCGGTGGTGGCAACGAGTTCCGCGGCGGTCGCGGCGGCGCTCGGGAAAGCGGACCACGAAGGCGCGTCGGCGGACGAGATGCTCGCCGCGGCCAAGCGGATCGCGGACGCGGTGGCGGTGCCGGTGACCGTGGACGCCGAGGCCGGTTACGGCTTGGCTCCGGCGGACCTCGCTGCCCGGCTGAAGGAAATCGGTGCGGTCGGCTGCAACGTCGAGGACACCGACCATGGCAAGGGCGCGCTGCGACCGGCGGCGGAGCAAGCGGAGTGGCTCGCCGAGCTGCGCCGGGCGGCTGGTGACGGGCTGGTGGTCAACGCGCGCGTGGATTCGTTCCTCGGGGCAACGGACGAACAAGCCGTGCTCGCCGACGCCGTGGCTCGCGGGCGCGCGTATCTCGAAGCCGGGGCCGACTGCGTCTACCCGATTCTCGTGCGTTCGCCTGAAGTGCTGGCCGAATTCGTCCGTCAGGTGGGCGGTCCGGTCAATGCTTCGGCGCTTCCCGGCGGTCCGGGGCTGGCCGGGCTTGCCGAACTGGGGGTAGCCCGGATTTCGCTGGGGGCCGGGTTGTGGCGGTATCTCCGCCGGGTGCTGGAAGGCGCGCTCGAAGGGATCGCGCAGGGGAAGCTGCCGTCGTGAAAACCGCTGGGCGCCGCGGCGAAAGCGGCGCCCAGCGGTTTTCGGCGGGGCAAAACTCAGTGCTGCACGGCCTTTTCCGCGCCAGCGCCGGTCAGCGCCCGTACTTCCATTTCGGCGAACTTCGCCTTGTCGTGTTCCTTCGACAGGATCGTGCCCAGCCAGCCGAGGATGAACGCGATCGGGATCGAGACCAGACCCGGGTTGTCGAGCGGGAACCAGTGGAAGTCCACGCCCTGCAGCATCGACGCGCTCTTGCCCGTCTTCGGGTCGACCGGCTTCCCGGAAACGGCGGGCGAGAACACGATGAGCACGATCGTCACGATCAGCCCGCCGTAAATGCTCCACAGCGCGCCCTGGGTGTTGAACCGCTTCCAGAACAGCGAGTACAGAATCGTCGGCAGGTTCGCCGAAGCCGCCACCGCGAAGGCCAGCGCCACCAGGAACGCGACGTTCTGCCCGTTCGCCAGAATGCCGCCGAGAATCGCGACGATGCCGATCACCACGGCGGTGATCCGCGCGACGCGGACCTCCGAACCGGTGTTGGCCTTGCCCTTCTTCAGCACGTTCGCGTAGACGTCGTGCGCGAACGAGGCGGACGCGGTGATCGTCAATCCCGCGACCACGGCGAGGATCGTGGCGAACGCGATCGCCGAGATCAGCCCGAGCAGGACCGGGCCGCCGAGGTTCAGCGCCAGCAACGGAGCCGCGGAGTTCACGCCGCCGGGCGCCTTCTTGATCGCGTCCGGCCCGACCAGCGCGCCCGCGCCGTAGCCGAGCACCAGAGTGAACAGGTAGAACACGCCGATCAGGACGATCGCCCACACCACCGAACGACGCGCCTCGCGCGCGGTCGGCACCGTGTAGAAGCGCATCAGCACGTGCGGCAGGCCCGCGGTGCCCAGCACCAACGCGATGCCGAGGGAGAAGAAGTCCAGCTTCGTCGTGCCGTCCTTGCCGTACTGCTTGCCCGGTCCGAGCAGCGCTTCGCCGGCCTGGCCTGCTTTGTCGACCGCGCCTTGCAGCAGCGAGGAGAAGTTGAAGCCGTACTTGCCGAGCACCCACAGCGTCATGGCGAGCGCGCCGACGATCAGCAGCGCCGCTTTGATGATCTGGACCCAGGTGGTGCCCTTCATGCCGCCGATCAGGACGTAGGCGATCATGATCACGCCGACCACCGCGATCACCAGCGACTGTGCGGCCTTGCCGTCGATGCCCAGCAGCAGCGCGACCAGCCCGCCCGCGCCCGCCATCTGCGCCAGCAGGTAGAAGAACGACACCACGAGCGTCGAAATCGCTGCCGCCGCGCGCACCGGACGCTGTTTCATCCGGAACGCCAGCACGTCGCCCATGGTGAACTTGCCGGTGTTGCGCAGCAGTTCCGCCACCAGCAGCAGCGCGACCAGCCACGCCACCAGGAAGCCGATCGAGTACAGGAACCCGTCGTAGCCGTACACCGCGATGGCGCCGGCGATGCCGAGGAACGACGCCGCCGACAGGTAGTCGCCGGAGATCGCGATGCCGTTCTGCGGCCCGGTGAACGCGCGGCCCGCCGCGTAGTAGTCCGACGCGGTCTTCGTGTTGCGGCTCGCGCGGAACACGATCACCAGGGTGATGACCACGAACAGCGCGAAGATCGTGATGTTGAGAGTCGGGTTGCTGCCCTCGACGCTCGCGGCGAGCGTGCTCATGCGCCCTCCTTCGCCGGGTTCTCGATGTCGTCCTTGATCCGCTCGGCGAGCGGGTCGAGGTTCTTGTTGGCGTAGCGCACGTACAGCCACGTGATGAGGAACGTGGACACGAACTGCAGCAGCCCGAAGAGGAGGCCGACGGTGAAGTTGCCCGCGATCTTCGTGCTCATGAAGCCGTGCGCGTAGTCGGCGAGCAGGACGTAGAGCAGGTACCAGGCGAGGAACAGTCCGGCCATCGGGAACACGAACCGGCGGAGCCTGCCGCGGAGTTGGCGGAACTCGGCGCTGTCGTGCACCTGCTCCCAGGTCGAGTCCGGCGGGGCGCCGGACGGGTCGCCTGCGCTCATGGGATCTCCCTTGTGCGACGCTGCGGATGTGGTCCGCGACACAGTAGGGAGGACTCCGAGCCAGGGAAACCGTCAGCGGCTCAAACGCCTCGCCGCGCGACGAACGGTTGACGAACGGTCACCGGAAGCGGACGAAGGGCGTTCGTCGAGGTGCAGCCGCAGCATCGCGGCCCCGGCCCAGGACGGTGGGCGCCCGCGCAGTGACACCGTGATCATCACGCCGAAGGCGAGCGGTACCGACCAGGGTGCCGGTTGCGAGACCAAGATCGCCACCCAACCTTGCATCGAGGGGCCGGCCAGCGCGAACAGGATTGACCCGGACGAGGCGGCCAGCCCCGTCAGCACTCCGGCGATCGCGCCCGCCGCGGTGAGCCGCTGCCACCAGATGCCGAGCACGAGCAGCGGGCAGAACGTAGACGCGGCGACGGTGAACCCCCAGGTCACCAGCACTCCGGCGTCGAGCCGCGCGGACGGCAGCGCGAGCAGCACCATCGCGATCGCGGCGAACACGACCGTCACCCGCAGCCGGCGCAGGCCACCGGGCATCAGGTCGTAGGCGAGCGCGCCGGACATCACCAGCAGCAACCCGAGCGACGTCGCCAGAAACGCCGCGAACGCGCCCGCGGTGAGCAAAGCGGTGAACAACTGCCCTGCCCAGCTGTGGTCGACTTGCGAGGGGAGCGCGACGACCACGGTGTCGGTGTTGCCGGACAAATACAACTGCGGCACGAGCACCCGGCCGAGGACACCGTAGATGCCGGGGAAAAGGTAGAAGACCCCGAGCAGCGCCACGGTGATCGCGGCGGTGCGGCGCGCGGCGCGACCGTCCGGACTGGTGTGGAAGCGCATCAGGACGTGGGGGAGACCCATCGTGCCGAGGACGGTCGCGATGAGGACCGCCCAGGTGCCGAGCAGCGGGTATCCCTTGTCGATTTCCAGCAGCGGACGCTGCCAGTCCGGCCCGCCGAGCGCGACCTCTCCGCTGACGCCGGGGACTTGTGCACCGGCGGCGAAGGTGAGCTGTTCTCCCTTGTGCACCACCAGTTGTCCGGGCGGAACTGTGCCGCGGTCCTCGATCGCGGTGGGTTCGCGGAAGGTCAGGGTGACGTCGTGGTCGAACTGCACCGGGGTGGCGTGCGAGAAGCGGGTGAACTCGACCGGGTGGAGGCTCGCGTCGCGGGTTTCGGCGCCGATCTGGAGCACCAGCCACAGCGCGGGAACGAGGAAAAGCACGAGTTTCAGGAAGAACTGGAACGCCTGGACGTAGGTCGCCGCGCGCATCCCGCCGAGCGCGAGCGTGACGCTGACCGCGGTGCCCGCGATGACCACGCCGACCCAGTACGGCGTCCCGCCGACCGCGGTGAGCACCAGCCCGGCGGTACGGAATTGCGGGACTACGTAGATGGTTCCGATCACCAGCACGACAACCGCGGCGAGACGGCGTAGCGCGGGGGAGGCGAGGCGCGCTTCGGCGAAGTCGGGGACGGTCAGCGCGCCGGATCTGCGCATGGGCGCGGCGACGAGGACCAGCATCGCGACGTATCCCGCGGTGAAGCCGACGGGGTACCAGAGCGCGCCGACGCCGTCCTTCACCATGAGCCCGGCGACGCCGAGGAATGATGCGGCGGAGAGGTATTCCCCGGAGACGGCGGCGGAGTTGACGAAGGGCGAGATTCGCCGGGACGCCACCAGGAAGTCGGACGTGGTGCGCATGGCGGCGACCCCGCGCACGCCGATGAGCAGCGTGACGAGGACGACCGGCGCTACCGCGAGCGCGATGTCCATCTATCCGGCCCCGCCCCTCCGGCCCGCTCCGGTTGCGCACCCAATGTGGCATTGGGGCGCAAGCGCTGGGCCGCTCACCGATCGTCCTCGATCTTCTCCGCTCGCCGCAGCTGCCACCACGAGAGCCCGGCCAGCACCGGGTACGGCAAGACCGCGATCAGCAGCCAGGACAGCGGAATTCCCCACAACCGCACGCTGTCCAGCGACGGGGCGAGCGAGAACAGCACCGGCAAACCCAGCACCAGCACGAACATCGCGACCAGCGCGGGGATTCCGCGACGGCGCTGGATCCGGTACAGCACCGCCGCGCGTTCGGCTTCCGGCGCGCGCAGGCGGGGCATCCGCCACCGGCCGCGTTCGAGGCGCCGCGACCGGGCGAGCCTCGTCTGCGGACTGGTAACGGCGACGCGTTTGGTGCGGCTCACCGGACCTCCCGCGCAACGCTCGTGAGTGCTGGCGCCGGTTCTAACCGGCATTGCCACTCACGAGCCGCGCAGCACAGGCGGCTCACCGGGTGCTCCCGAGTTGCCCGCGCTGCGCCGCTTCCAGCAAACGGTCCCGGAGATCGCGTGCGTGCCGTCGGCTCACCGGCACGTCACCAGCCTCGGTGTGCGCCAGCAATCCGCCCGTCGTATCGCTTCGCAGTTCCAGCACCGCACTCACCGCAAGCAGGAATCCGCGGTGCACGCGGGTAAATCCAGTGCCTTCCCAATATTCTTCGAGCCGCGAGATCGGCATTCGTACCGGATGCACGCCACCGCGAGTGTGCAGCCGGACGTAGTCGCCGTTGGCTTCGGCGAACAGCACGTCGTCGCGGCGGACATACCGGGTGCGGCCGCCGGAATCGACCGGCAGCGCGGCCATCGCGTCCGGAGAGGACTGTCGACGGCCGCTCGGCACCAAGCGAGTCACCTTCGCCAGCGCGGCGGAAAGCCGTTCCGTGCGCACCGGCTTGAGCAGATAGTCGACCGCTCCGATGCCGTACGCGGTCACCGCGTGCCCGTCGTGTGCGGTGACGAACACGATCACCGGCGGTTCGGACAGTTTCGCCAGCAGCGACGCGAGTTCCAGCCCGTCCAAGCCGGGCATGGAAATGTCGAGGAAGACCGCGTCGAAATGGTCTGCCTGCAACAGTTTCAATGCCTTCAGTGCGTCGCTCGCGCCGACGACCTCGCCGACCTCCGGCGCCTCACGCAGCATCCGGCACAGTTCGTCCAATGCCGGCGCGAGATCGTCGACCGCCAGCACCCGCAGCCCGCTCACGGCAGCACCCCCGGCTGGAACCGCGGCACGCGCAATACGACGCGGGTGCCTTCGCCGACCGCCGTCTCCACGGTCAGCCCGTACCAGGCCCCGTAGACCGTGCGCAATCGTCTGTCCACATTGGCCAGTCCGAGCCCGGTGCCGTCGCCGCTGCCCGCGAGGATGGCCGCGGCGCGCTCGGGCTCCATGCCGACCCCGTCGTCCTCGACGCTGATCACGCAGTCGTTCCCTTCCGCCTGTCCGTGCACCTGGACGAGCCCGGTGCCCGACCGCGGCTCGATGCCGTGCCGGATCGCGTTTTCCACGAGGGGTTCGAGTACCAGGTACGGCACCGCCACCGCAAGCACCTCCGGTGCGACCCGCACCTGCACCTTGAGCCGTTCGCCCAGCACCGCGCGCTGCAGCGCGAGATACGTTTCCACCGCGCGGAACTCCTCGGCGACGACGGTGTACTCGCCGTGCCTCGACAGGCTGTAGCGGGTGTAGTCGGCGAAATCGAGCATCAGATCGCGGGCCCGGTCCGGTTCCGAGCGGACGAACGACGCGATGACGGTGAGTGCGTTGTAGACGAAGTGCGGGGACATCTCCGCACGGAGCGCCCGGAGTTCGGCTTGCGCGGCTTGGTCCGCCGAAGCTTCGAGCCGGCCCCGTTCCAAAGACTGGACGACCAGGTCCGCCGCCTGCCGTGTCACCGCGCCGGGGACCTCGCCGACCAGCAGCAACGCGCCCGCCAGTTCGTCGTGGACGTGCAACGGAACCGCTGTCACGCCACGCACGGTGATCGGCTCTTCCTGGTGCAGCACGTCGTCCAGGATTTGGGACACGGCGTCGTCGGCGCCGGGGCGGCCAGACCACATCAGGGTGCCGGACAGATCGGACAGCCCCAGCCCGGCGACGTCGAACAGCCGTCGCAGACCGTGTGCGGCGCGTCGGGCGCGGACGCCGGAAAGGCCGTCTTTCAGGTCGTCGGCGACTTTCCGCGCCGCGCCGAGCACGCCGACGGCGTCCGGGCGGGAGCGCCACGGCAGCCGGGCACTCTCGGTCATCGACGAGCCTCCCCTCGGGTACCTGGGGGAGTAGATACTAGCGCCGAACACGGCGAAGGGGACTTTCCGTGCGGAAAGTCCCCTTCGCGTCGAGCCTGAGATTAGCAGCTCTGCTTGTAGAAGTACTTCGAATTGGCGTCCAGGTCGTCCTTGGTGATCGAGTGCAGTTGCGCGGTCAGGTCCCGTTCGGTCGGCTTGCCCTCGAGCGCGGCCACCGCCTGATCGACGCCCTTGGTGCCGATCTGCGCCGGGTCCTGCGCGATCAGCGCCTGGTACTCGCCCTTCTTCAGACCGTCCACTTCGGACGGGCTGGCGTCGAAGCCGACGAGGTTGACCTTGCCGATCTTGCCCGCGTTGCGCAGGCCGGTCGCCGCGCCCTCGCCGGTGTTGAGGTTGGTGGCGAAGATGCCGACGAGGTCCGGTGTCGAGGCCAGCGCCGCGGTCACCTTCGACGCGGCCTGATCCGGTTCGTTCTGGGTGAACTGGATGCCCACCGACTTGAGGTTCGGATGGTTCTTCAGCTCGTCCTCGAACCCCTTCGCACGGGCCGCGGTGGTGGAGGTGCCCGCGATGGTGTCGAGGACCAGCACCGAACCCGGCTTGTCGCCGACGAGCTTCGCCATCGTCTGCGCGGCGAGCTTGCCGCCCTCGGCGTTGTCCGAGGAAACCGACGACACCGCGACGCTCTTGTCCTTGAGCGAAGTGTCGACCTCGACGATCTTCGTGCCGCGATTGTGCACCTGCTGGATCGGCGCGAGCATCGCCTGGTCGTCAGTCGGCGCGATGAGCAGCGCGGCGGGCGGGTTGGAGCCCATCGCGTTGACGATCGACGTCTGCATGGCCGCGTCGAACTTCTGCGGCGCCTGCGTGGTCAGCTCGTAGCCGAGCTTCTTCGCTTCTTCCTGCGCACCGCACTGCATCGAGATGTAGAACGGCTCCGCCTGCACGCCCGGCACCAGCGCGAGTTTCTTGCTGTTCGCGGAGTCGCCGCCGGGCTTGTCCCCGGACCCGCTCTGTCCCACCTGCCCGGACCCGCACGCGGCCACCAGCATCGCCGCGGACGCGAGCGTCCCCGCGGCGAGGACGGTCTTGCTGAATTTCATCGTAAGCACCTCTTTGTACTCGGGGACCGATTCAGCGGGAGTTGCGCTTGCGGCGGCGGCGCTGGTCGAACCAGACCGCCGCGATCAGGACCGCGCCGACCGCGATCATCTGCCAGAAGTCCTGCACGTGCGTGATGTTGAAGCCCTTCTTCAGCACGGCCGGGATGAACACCCCGATCACCGTGCCCAGCATCGAGCCGACGCCGCCGAACAGGCTCGTGCCGCCCATCACCGTCGCGGAGATGGCGTTGAGATTGTCGTTGGTGTGCGCCGAGATCGTGGTCGACGCGTAGTACGCCAGCGACATGAAACCCGCGATCCCGGCCAGGAAACCGGTGAGCAGGTACACCTTCAGCAGGTGCGCGGTCACGCCGATGCCCGACCGCCGCGCCGCCTCGGCGTTCGAGCCGACGGCGAACGTGTACCGGCCGAACCGTGTGGTGTGCAGCAGCCACGCGCCGATCAGCGTGATCACCACGGCCACCAGCACGAGGTTCGGGACCCCGCCGAACGACGTGCCGTAACCGAGGGTCTTGTTCAATTCAGTGGGCACGCTGCGCACGTCCGACCCGCCGTTGAGCAGGTACGACACGCCGAGCGCGGCGCCCATGGTGCCGAGCGTGACGATCAGCGGCGGGATGCCCGCCACCGCGATGAGGAACCCGTTGATCAGGCCCCAGATCGTCCCCGCGAGCACCGCCGCGACGAGCCCGACCGTGATGACGCCCCAGCCGGCGTGCGAGGCGTCGCCGCCGCTGAGGGATTCCATGGTCTTGCCCGCGACCATCCCGGCGAAGATCAGCACCGACCCGACCGAGAGGTCGATGCCGGAGGTGATGATCACGAACGTCATGCCGACCGAAAGCACCAGCAGCACGGACGTTTCGATCAGCAGCGTCTGGAAGGTGAACAGCGTCGCGAACTCGGCGGGCGCGATGGCGGTGAAGACCGCGATCAGCGCGATCAGCACCAGTGCGATCCAGAAGGTGTTGGCCCCGACGAGCCGTTTTCCCAGCGGAGGCTTGACGAACTCGCCGTCCACCGCGGTCTGGATGTCCTTGACCGGTGCGCTCATGCCGCCTCCTGTGTCTTGCGGGATACCCGCACCCAGTCGGCGGCAAGAGCAGGCTGGCGCGATTGTGTGCTCATACCGCCTCCTCCTGGACCAGCGCGCCGGTCATCGCCGCGACCAGATCCTCGAGTTTCGTGTCCGCACCGGCGAACCGGGCGACGCGCTTGCCCCGCATCAGCACCTCGACCCGGTCCGCCACCGAAAGCACCTCGGGCATGTTGTGGCTGATCAGCACCACCGCGATGCCCTTGTCGCGGACCTTCTTGATCACGTCCAGCACGCGTTCGCGCTGCCGCACGCCGAGCGCCGCGGTCGGTTCGTCCATGAACACGACCTTCGACGCCCACGCCACCGACCGCGCCACCGCGACGCTTTGCCGCTGCCCGCCGGACAACGAGCCGATCGACACCTCGGTGCTCTGCAGTTCGACGCCGAGCTTTTCGAACTCGGCGACCGCTTGGCGGCGCATCTCCGCCTTGTCGAGCATGCCGAGCTTGCCGAGGATGCCCTTGCGCGGGATTTCCCGGCCGAGGAAGAGATTCGCCGCCGGGTCGAGGTCCGGGGCAACGGCGAGATCCTGATACACCGTCTCGATGCCTGCCCGGCGCGCGGCCACCGGCGAATCGAAATGGACTTCCTCGCCCTCGAGCAAGATCCGGCCCGACGTCGGTTGTTCAGCCCCGGACAGGCACTTCACGAGCGTGGACTTGCCCGCGCCGTTGTCGCCGATCAGTGCGGTCACCTCGCCCGCGCGCGCCTGGAAAGACGCGCCGCCCAAGGCTTCCACCGATCCGTAGTGCTTGGTCAGGTCCACCGCTTCGAGCAGGATCTCGCTCATCGGCGCTAACTCCTTTCCGGGGCGGGCGGACGGCAGCGGACGACGGTGAGCGAGCCGGACAACTCGGTCTGGCCCGCGGAGAACGGCACCGCGTAGGTGTCGCCCTTCGCCACCGGGAACTCGCCGCCGCGCTCGGTGCGCAAGGCGCCCTCGCCGTCGAGCGCGACGAGCACGCTGAACGACGGGTCGAGCGAGAAAGCGTTGCCGGACAACTGAATGCGGTCGGCGCGGAAGAACTCCGCCGAGGCCGGCGCGAGCAAGTCCACTGTGGTCGCTTCGTCGCCGGAGGTGTGCTTCACGATCGTCTTGAGCCGGTCTTCGTCCCAGCCCGAGGTGTCGAGCGTTTCGATCGCGGTGTCGAAGCCGATGCCGAGGTGGCCCTTTTCCGGCGAGGCGAGGAAATCACGCCACTCCAGGGTCAGCGAGAAGTCTGTCGGCTGCTGGAGTTCGACCACGAACACGCCCTCGCCGATCGCGTGCGGCAGCCCGGCCGGGATGTAGACCGTGTCGCCCGCCTGCACCGGGATGCTGTTGAGCGCGCCCAGCATGCTCGGCGCGTCCTGTTCGCGGGTCCATTCGGCGACGGTTTCCTTGCTCAGCGTCTCCCGGAAACCGGGGTACACGCGCGGGTCGTCGCCGTAGGTGCCGACCACGATCCACGCCTCGGTCTTGCCGAAGTGCGAGTCGAAGTGCTTGCGGGCGAACGAATCCGTCGGGTGGAAGTGCACCGGAAGCCGCTGTCCGGCGTCGAGCAGCTTGACCAGCAGGCCGGTCGAGTCGCCGAGTTTGGCGACGTGCGCCGCGCCCAGCCACGCGTCCGGGTCGCCGCCGACCGCGTCGCGCAGCCAGATCCCGCTGGGCAGCTTGGTGAGACCGTTGGTCTCCTGGCCGAACATGGTGGTGACGGAACCGACCCAGTCCTCCGGCCCGAACTTCGAGTCGGTGCCGCTGGCGCCGCGCAGGGCGGCGATCGCGTCGCCGCCCCGGTAGAACTGCGGCGGCTGGTTGGCCGGGAGCGCGACCGGCTCGAGGTGCTTGGTCACAGGGCGGCCTCACCGGAACCGCGGGCGACTAGGTGCACGGGCAGAACTACCTTTCTCGGGGCGGACTGATCTCCCTGGATCCGGGCGAACAGCAGCTCGGCCGCTGCGTGCCCGAGGGCGCTGACGTCGTGGGCGATCACGGTGACCGGCGGGTCGAGCAGATCCGCCAGTTCGAAATCGTCGAAGCTCACCAGCGCGGGCCGGTGCTCGGCGTGCGCGAGCGTGCGCAGCAGGTGCACCGCGACCCGGTTGTTGCCCGCGATCACGGCGGTGGCCGGATTCGGCCCGCCGACCAGCTTGCGCACCGCGTGGCCGACGGTTTCCGGCGTCGGCGTCTGCATCGCCACGAGGCTCTCGTCGTAGGAGATCCCGTTGCGCACACAGCCTTCCCGGAACCCGCGCAGGCGTTCGGCGGCGGTGAAGATGTCCGGGCTGTCGCCGAGGAACGCGATCCGCCGGTGGCCGTGCCGCACGAGGTGGCCGACCGCTTCGATGGTGCCGCCGAGGTTGTCGACGAGCACGGTGTCCGCCACGATGTCGCCGGCCGGGCGGTCGAGGAACACCACCGGCGTGCCCGCGCGCATCTCCGGCACGAGATACCCGTGCTGCAGCCCGGCGGGCACGATCAGCAGCCCGTCCACGCGCCGCGCGCAGAACTCCAGCGACAGTTCGCGCTCGCGGTCGGAGTTCTCGCCGGACGATCCGGTCAGCACATGTCTGCCGAACGACGTCGCGATCCGTTCCACCGCGCGGTTCAGCTCGGAGTAGAAGGGGTTGCCGACGTCCTCGACGACCAGGCCGATGGTGCCGGTGGTCGAACCGCGGCGCAGGTTGCGGGCGCCGAGGTTCCGGCGGAACCCCAGCTGTTCGATCGCGGCCACCACGCGCTCGGCGGTGTCCGGATGCACCGCGGGCTCGTCGTTGACGACCCGCGACACCGTTTTGATGCTGACGCCGGCCAGCCGGGCCACATCGCTCATCGTGGCCCGCCTGCTGGCGGGGCGGGGAAGCCCGTCCGCGTCCCGGCCCGAGTGAGACAACGTTGTCATAATGCGGGGGATTGGACACCATCCGCGCCCGCGCTGTCAATGGCCGCGGGCGCACGCTGCCCGCTTCGCCGAATGCGCTGGTGCGGATGGTGGACATCGTTGTCTCGAATCGGACAGGCTCTCACCTCGGTCTTGACGATCCGGTGAGCCATTGCCGAAGGTAGCCCGCATCGACGGTGCGCGACAAGGTTGTCATCGATGCCTCGACGGCTGGTGACGGCGGATTCGCGCCGGAACAACTGGAGAGGCGATGGCGATGGCGCGAGCGCGCTGGAGAGCCGGACTGATCTTCCTGACATCCGCGGTCGTGGCGGCGGTGGCCCCGGCCGCCCCGGCACTGGCCGATCCCGCGGCGAGCGCCGCGAAGACCGCCGACCCGGCGAAGTGGGTGAACCCGTTCGTCGGCACCCGGCCCGGCGGCGCGGACCACGGAACCGGCGGCGGCGCGGGCAACACCTTCCCCGGCGCGGTCGCGCCGTTCGGGATGGTGCAGTGGAGCCCGGACACGAAGAAATCCCAGCCGGGCGGCTATTTCTACGACGACAACACGATCACCGGATTCAGCCTCACGCACCTTTCCGGCGCGGGCTGCACCACTTATCAGGACCTGCCGTTCATGCCATACGTCGGCGAGATCAGCACGTCGCCCGCGACCGACCCGGGCCACTACACCTCGACCTTCTCGCATCAGAACGAGCACGCGACCGCTGGCGCGTACGACGTCGCCCTGGACAACGGCGCGAAGGTCGAGCTGAGCGCGACGCAGCGCACCGGTTCCGGCCGCTTCACCTACCCGGCGGGCGCGGCGTCGACGTTGCTGGTCAACACCTCCGGTTCGGTCAACGGCACCGACGACGCGTCGATCAGCATCGGCAAGGACACCATCAGCGGCTGGGCGACCAGCGGCCGGTTCTGCGGCGCGAAGAACACATACCGGGTCTATTTCTCGGCGAAGTTCGACACCCCGTTCGAGTCCGTCGGGACGTGGAAGAACGGCGCGGTGACGCCGGGCAAGACCGCGGAGACCGGCGGGGCCAAGGCGAAGGTCGCGCAGCCCAACGGGATCGGCTCGTCGATGGCGCGCCCGGCGGCGGCGAAACCGCAGGACACCACGGTCAGCGGACCGGGCAGCGGCGGGTACGTGACGTTCCCGAATCTCAACGGCGCGCAGGTCAACGTCCAGGTCGGACTGTCCTTTGTGTCCGTCGACGGGGCGAAGGCGAACCTGAAGGAGGAGAACAACGGCAAGCAGTCGTTCGACGCGGTGGCGGCGTCCGCGCGGAAGGCGTGGAACGACCAGCTCGGCAAGATCCAGGTCAGCGGCGGCAGCGACGCCGACACCACGACGTTCTACACCTCGCTGTACCACTCGCTGATCCAGCCGAATGTGTTCTCCGATGTGGACGGTCGCTACCCCGGTTTCGACGGCCGGATCCACCAGGCCGAGCGCGGGCACGCGATGTACACCAACATCTCCGGCTGGGACATCTACCGCTCAGAAGTCCCCTTGCTGGCCACGATCGCGCCGAAACAGACCTCGGACCTCGTGCGCTCGATGATGGCCTTCGCCGAACAAGGCGGTTCGTGGGACCGCTGGACGGTGGCGAACGACTACACCGGCGTGATGAACGGGGATCCGTACCACATCATCGTTTCCAGCGCTTACGCGTTCGGTGCGCGCGATTTCGACGCGCAGAAAGCGTTGCTGCTCATGATCAAGGGTGCGACGCAGCCGACGCAGGGCTACACCGAACGCCCGGGTCTGCAGGACTACCAGCGGCTCGGCTACGTGCCCGGCGCGGCGGCGGACACCCTGGAGTACACGAGCGCGGACTTCGCCATCGCCCAGTTCGCGAAGCGGCTCGGCGACAGCGCCACGTACACCACGTTCATGAAGCGCGCGCAGTACTGGCAGAACCTCTACAACCCGGGCAGCGGACATCTTCAGCCGCGCAACGCGGACGGTTCCTTCTCCGGGAACTACGACCCGGCGAGCTCGCAGGGCTGGGTCGAGGGCAACGGCGCGCAGTACGACTGGATGGTTCCGTACGACCTCGCCGGTCTCGTGACCGCCTTCGGCGGCAACACTGCCACGCAGTCGCGTTTGGACACGTTCTTCACCAAGCTGAACGCCGGAACCCATGAGCCGTACGCGTTCCTGGGCAACGAGCCGAACTCGAACGCGCCGTACGTGTACTCGTTCGCCGGCGCTCCGGCGAAGACGCAGAACATCGTGCGCCGGGCGATGGACGAGCTGTACAACCCGCGTCCGGAAGGCTTGATCGGCAACGACGACCTCGGGCAGATGTCGTCCTGGTACGTCTGGTCCGCGCTCGGCGTCTACCCGGAGATCCCGGGCCGCGCCGAAACCGTGCTGACCACGCCGCGCTTCGCGCACGCCGAGGTGACCACCGGGGCGGGCAAGAAGATCACTGTCAACGCTCCCGGCACCGGTGAGTACACCAGCGCCCTGCAGGTGAACGGCAGTGCGGCCGGCAAGGCATGGCTGTCGGAAGGGTTGATATCTCAGGGCGGCAAGCTGGACTTCACTCGCTCGACGACCGCGACCGCGTGGGGCTCCGCTCCGGCTGACGCGCCGCCGTCGTTCCGCGAGCAGGAGAAGCCGAGCCTGTCCTTTGTGGACCCGGCGCGCGCGGTGGTGCCCGCCGGCACGACCTCGACCGCCTCGGTGGGCGTGCAGGATCTGTCCGGCGCCGCGAGGACCTGGACTTATTCCGCGGGCAGCGCGGACGGCATCACGCTGACCCCCGCGACCGGCTCCGTCCAGGTCCCGGCGGCGGGCAAGGGTCACGCTGACGTGACGGTGAGCGTTCCGGCGGGCACCTCCGACGGTCCGCGCCGGATCCCGGTCACGTTCTCCTCGCCGGGTCTCGCGGACGTCCAGGCGGTGCTGACCGTCCTGGTGGCGAAGCCGAACAGTTGGCCGGCCACGGTGAACAACACCGGTCTGTCGCCGGACGCGAACTCGGCGGCCGGGAACTTCGACGGCGGCGGCTGGAGCTACTCCGCGGACGCGCTGGCCAAGGCCGGCGCCAAGCCGGGCAGCACGGTGTCGAGCGACGGGCTGAACTTCACCTGGCCGTCGTACCCGGCCGGCGACCCGGACAACGTCGTGGCCTCGGGCCAGACGATCACTCTGTCCGGTTCGGGACGGCTCGCGCTGCTCGGCTCCGCCAGCAACGGCAACGCCCAGGGCACGCTCACCGTCACCTACACCGACGGCAGCAAGTCCACCGCCACCGTCGGATTCTCCGACTGGACCCTCGGCGGCGGCGGAGCGCAGCCGGCGTTCGGCAACCGGATCGTCCTGTCCACGCCGTACCGCAACTCCGCGGGCGGCGACCCGCAGCAGATCCGCACGATGGTGTTCGCCACCGCGCCGATCACGCTGGACGCGGGCAAAACCGTCGCGAGCGTGACATTGCCGAGCGGCGTCAGCGGCGGCTCGATGCACGTGTTCGCCATCGCCGCGGGCTGACCTTCCGTGAGGGGAACCCTGAAGGACTCAAGTCCTTCAGGGTTCCCCTCACGTACTTTTCCCAGAGGAGTCACATGAGGAGCAGGGTTCTGGCGGGCGCGATGGCGCTCGCTGTCACCGCGGCGGCGCTCACGCCGGTCGCGGCACAAGCGCGTCCGGCCGATCCGCTGGACGCGGTGAACACGTTCATCGGCACACAGGACGAGGGCAACACTTTCCCCGGTGCGTCCGCGCCGTTCGGCATGGTCCAATCCAGCCCCATCACCACGCATTACGCCGGATATCTCTACACCGACACGGCGATTCGCGGCTTCGGCCACTTCTTCCTGTCCGGAGCGGGCTGCTGGGAACAGGGCGGTCTGGTGTCCATGCTGCCCACCACTGGAGACATCGGCCCGGGCGCGGCGTTCGACACCAGCAAGCCCGCGACGTTCGACCAAGCCAAGTACGCCGCGCCGTATACGCACGAGGGTGAAGTCGGCAAACCCGGCTACTACAAGGTGCACCTGACCGGATACGGCGGCATCGACGTCGAAACCACCGCCAGCACGCGCAGCGGCGTCGAACGGTATTCCTTCGACAAATCCGGCCCAGCCAACGTTTTCGTGAACGTCGGACAGGCCAACGCGAAGGAGCCGGTCAGCGGCAGCAGTGTCCGGATCATCGACGACCACACCATCGCGGGCACCGTCGAATCGCAGGCCTTCTGCGGTGGCAAGCCCTACACCACTTACTTCACCACGAAATTCGACCAGCCGTTCTCTTCCTACGGCACGTGGTCGCCGGACGGCGGCACACCTGGAAGCCGTTCGGCACAAGGGGGCGCGGGCCTGCGCGGCGCGTGGCTGACCTTCCCGAAGGGCGGCCAGGTCACTGCCACCACGTCGATTTCCCAAGTGGACGCGCGCGGCGCGGACACGAACCTCGCCGCCTCGCGCGTCCGTCCGTTCGAGGCGGTGAAGAACGACGTCCAGCGTGACTGGCGCCGTGAGCTGTCCAGTGTGGACATCACCGGCGGCGCCCCGGACGACCGCACGGTCTTCTACACCTCGCTCTACCACGCCTTCCTGCAACCGCTGACCGCCAACGACGCCGACGGCCGGTACTACGGCTTCGACAAGAAGATCCACCGAGCGATCGGCTGGACGTACTACGACTTCTTCTCCCTCTGGGACACTTATCGCTCGCAGAACCAGTTGCTGGCCCTGCTGAAACCGGACCGGGCCCGCGACGTCGCGAAGAGCATCCTCGCCATCCACGACCAAGGCGGCTGGCTCCCGCGCTGGGCGTACGCGAGCCAGGAAACCAACACCATGACCGGAGACCCAGTCACGCCGTTCCTGGTCGACCTGTGGCGGTTCGGCGCGCTGAGCGGCGACGAAATGCACGCCTACCAAGCGCTGCTGCAGAACTCCCGCGAAATCCCGCCCGCGTCGTCGCCGTTCCAAGGCCGCTCCGGCAACGCGAGCTACCAGGCCGGCGGATTCGTCCAATACGACCCGAACTTCCCGAAAAAGGGCCAGGACACCGACCCGGCACACGGCGCGTCCGCGACCCTCGAATACGCCCTCGCCGACTGCTCCCTCTCGGTGATGGCCTCCGCGCTCGGCCGTAAGCAAGACGCGAAGCAGCTGGCCGCCAAGGGCCGGACGTACGCGACGCTCTGGGATCCGTCGGTGACCGACCGCGGCTTCACCGGCTACTTCCGCCCGAAGGTGACCGGCGGCAGCTGGTACACCCCGGCCGACGGCCCGTACAGCCCGCAAGGCCAGGACGGCTTCCACGAAGGCACCGCGTGGCAGTACCAGTGGCTGGTGCAGCAGGACGTGCCCGGCCTGGTCGCGAAGATGGGCGGTGCGGCCAACGCGGGCAAACGGCTCGACGACTTCTTCGCCTACGACGACCTGGTCAAGGATCCGGCGAAGACCGCGCACGAGAAGTGGGTCGTCGGCCCGTACGACTACTACAAGCAGTTCCGCTACAACCCCAACAACGAGCCCGATCTGCACTCGCCGTGGATGTACACGCTCACCGGACAGCCGTGGAAGACCTCCGCGGTGGTGCGGGCCGCGCACACGCTGTTCACGAACGCCCCCAACGGCGTCACCGGGAACGACGACCTCGGCACCATGTCCGCCTGGTACGTCTTCAGCGCCCTCGGCCTCTACCCGGCTGTCCCGGGCACCGGCAACTTCGTGCTCAACGCGCCGCGGTTCGCCAAGTCCGTGCTGCACCTGCCGAACGGCCGCGACTTCACCATCAACGCGCGCGGCGCGAGCGGGGCGCAATTGCAGTACGTCTCCGGGCTGCGCGTCAACGGCACGGCGTCGGACAAAACGTTCGTCAGCCTCGAACAACTGCGCCGCGGGTCCACTCTGGACTTCTCGCTGACCGGCGACGCATCGAAGGCCACGTGGGGAACGTCACGCTTCTCCGCACCGGCTTCTCCTTGTGCCGGTTAGTGATCGCGGCAGGACAGTCGGTGAAGACCGCCTCCCGGATCCTGGGATCGGGAGGCGGTCTTTCCCGTTAACCGGGCATTTCCCGCCCGTTTCCGCCCCCTGTCCGGAATTGGTGCAGACCTTTGCCCTGATCGCTCGTGACCAGAGTCACGGGCCCCGGTGTTCCGGTGAGGCCGGTCACGCCTCACACTGGTCTCATACTCGTTCGACAGCGCTGTTGACGCCAGGCGGTTTCCGTCCGCCTTGGACAGTCGCGTCGGACGTGTTTTTTGTGTGTGCAGTCAGCACGCACCGGGTGACGCACAGGAGGATGTCGTGTCCAGCAAGGCCGCTCTCGTGTTCCGCGTGGCCGCAGTCGCCGAGGCTCTGTCCTGGCTCGGCTTGCTGATCGGGATGTTTCTCAAGTACGTCGTCGACGCGTCTAACGAGGGCGGCGTGCCCGTCCTCGGCATGGTGCACGGCGTCGTCTTCGCCCTGTACGTGATCGTCTCCCTGTCCGTGGCCAAGCCGCTGGGCTGGCGGGGCAAGACCCTGGTGCTGGCGCTGCTCGCGAGCATCCCGCCGCTGTTCACCTGGCTGTTCGAGAAGTGGGCCCTGCGCAACGGCAAGCTCGACGGCCCGCAGCGGCTGACCCACGGCGGCGTCGGACTCTTCGTCCGCGCGCAGGAGCCGGTCGGCGTCTGATCTTCCGCTTTTCCCGAAGGGCCCGTGCGAACCGCGCGGGCCCTTCGCGCGTCACGAGGTGAAATCGCCCGCCGACTTGCGCACCTTGGTGAGCAGTTCGGTCAGCTGCTCCACCTGCCGCTCGGTGAGCCCGGTGAGCCCGAAGTCGATGCCGGTGACCGCGGCGGTGGCGGTCTCCCGCAGCGCGCGCCCCTCGTCGGTGATCTCGACGAGCGTCGTGCGCCGGTCGGTCGGATGCGGCACGCGCTTCACGAGCCCGTCGCGCTCGAGCCGGTCCACTATGTTGGTGACGCTGGTGGGATGCAGCTGCAGCCGTTCGCCCATCACCCGCATCGGCAGCCGCGCGTTGCGGGAGAAGGTGAGCAGCACTAGCGCCTCGTAGCGGGCGAAGGTGAGGCCGTGCGGCTTGAGAGCGCCGTCGACCGCCGACTGGATGATCTGCTGCACCCGCATCACACCGGTGACCGCGGCCATGGTTCCGGCCGGGCCGATCCGGTCTTCCCACAGCTGCGCGGCACGGGCGATCGGATCGAACGGCAGCGGACGGTTCATGGCAACCGAAGCTACCAGCGGGTACCCCGGTCGTGGGGGTCGCCCTGCGGGAACAGGGAAAGGAAAGCCGCATGATCGTCGCGTTCAGCGTGAGCCCCTCGGCGGGAGAACCGGACGGCGGAGTGAGCGAGGCCGTCTCGCGCGCGGTGAAGGTGGTGCGCGAATCGGGGCTGCCGAACTCGACCAGCTCCATGTTCACGGAGATCGAAGGCGACTGGGACTCCGTGATGGCAGTGGTGAAGAAGGCGGTGGAAGCCGCGGGCGAGGGCTCGGCGCGCGTCGGGCTGGTGCTGAAGGCCGACATCCGCCCCGGCTACGACTCGGGCCAGCTCACCGCGAAGGTCGAGCGGGTGGAAGCGCATCTGCGCGAGGGCTGAGCTAGGGAATCGGCGGGGTGAAGGCGACGGTCCAGCGTCCTTTGGCGCTGGTCACGGCGAGCCGATAGCTGAACTGCTCGCCCGCGCCGGTCTTCCCGCGCACAATAACCGTGGTCGGCGCGCGCTCGTCCGGCGCGAGCTGCACCGAGATGTCGCGCGCGTTCCCGTCCTTGAGGACGCCGACGTAGTCCTTGGCAAGGTCGTCCCCGCCGGATCCGGGGACGTCGAAGAGCCCGGCGAGCGCGTCCGCGTCCCGTCCGCTCAGCGCGGCGGTCAGCTCCGTGCGCAGTTCCGGCGGGGACGCCGCGCCGGGCGGGTCCTGGTGCGCGACGGATGCCGTGATGCTGGCGATCCACGCCACCGCGACCACGACGGCGACGGCCACCGTGACGTTGCGCCGGCTGAGCATCCTGCGGCCTCCTCGTTGTCCTCGCGCAGAGCATGCCTCAGCGGACTGCTCATGCCAAAAGCGAACCTCGGGGCTGCCGCTGAACTCTCGCGGCGAGGCGTGCCAGGATGGAGGGCGTGACACACCCACGCGGATCTGCAGCGAACTCAGCGGCCATGTCCGCCGCGTTGTCCGGCGCGGTCGACCTGTCCGCGCTCAAAGCCAGGGCGGAGGCGTCCCGGAACCAGCCGCCGTCGACGGCGGGGGCAGGACAGCCGGGCGGCACTCCGGCCCCGTCGTCGGACACGGTGCTCGAGGTCACCGAGGCGACCTTCCAGTCCGTCGTCGAACTTTCCCTCAACCAGCTCGTGGTCGTCGACCTGTGGGCCGGGTTCTCCGAACAGTGCCAGCAGCTGACCGCCGTGCTGGAGCGGCTCGCGGGCGAGAGCGGCGGCGCCTGGGTGCTCGCGAAGGTCGACGTCGAGGCGAACCCGCGCATCGCGCAGGCGTTCGGCGCGCAATCGGTCCCGACCGTGGTCGCGATCGCCGGCGGCCAGCCCGTGGACGCCTTCTCCGGCGCGCTGCCGGAGCCGGAGATCCGCAAGTGGCTGGGCTCGCTGCTCGACGCCCTGCGCGACCGCCTGCCCGGCATCCGCGCCGCCGAGGAAGCCCGCGGTCCGGTCGAAGAGCCGGAGGACCCGCGCTTCACCGAGGCCGAGGACGCCTTCGAGCGAGGCGACTACGCCGCCGCGCAGGCCGCGTACGAGCGCATCCTGGACGCCGAACCGGCCAACGAGCTGGCGAAGAACGCGCTGGCCCAGGTCAAGTTCACCGCCCGCGCCGAAGCCGCCGACCCCAGCGCCCGCGAGAAGGCCGAAGCCGACCCGAAGGACATCGACGCCCAGCTCGCGGCCGCTGACCTGGACATCGCCGAGCAGGACGTCGAAGGCGCGTTCCGCCGCCTGGTCGACGTCGTCCGCCGCACTGCCGGGGACGATCGCAACCGCGTCCGCGAACACCTGGTCGCGCTGTTCGAGCTCTTCGACCCGTCGGACGAGCGCGTCGGGAAGGCCCGCCGCGACCTGGCGAGCGCGTTGTTCTGAGCCGACGAAAAAGGGCCGCACCGGAACGGTGCGGCCCTTTCCGCTGTCAGGGGTACTGCTTCGAGCAGGAAGACGACCCCTCGAGGTAGCCGCGGCGCAGCGCCTCGACCCGGTCGAACCCGCTGTCCGGCCGCTCCCCGTTCACGTTCGCCGACACCAGCCCGTCCGGCCGGAGCAGATCCGCGATCGCCTCGTCCAGGTCTCCGGACGACAACTTCAGCTTCACCCCGCCCGTCGGATGATTCGAGAACGCCGCCCAAGCCCCCACCAGGCACGCGGTCCGCAAGCCGGCGTTAGGCGTATCGATCGACGCCCCCACGCCCTTCTGGACCCCGATCGCGTACCGCGACGCCAACTCGGCGAAGGCGGCGAAGTCGCCCAGCCCGCCGCCGGCCCGGCCGGCCATCTCGGCTTCCTGGTCCACCGGCTCGGCCAGCTTCTCCAGCGCCCGCTGATCGAAGGTCACCGTGTTGTCGTTGGGGCAATAAGACGCGGGCGGCGTGCTCGGCCCGCCAGGGCAGCTCCCCGGCCCGGCCCGGAACTGCGGCCCCTGCACGCCCGCGCCCTTGAACGCCTCGTCAAGGCTGGCCTTCAGATCCGTCACCGTCTGCTCGCCGAACCGGGTGTCGCCCTTGCCCTTGTCGCCCGAGTCGAACGGCCGCTCAGTCAACCGCTTCTGCACGTTCTGCGCGTTCATCCCCGCGCATTCCTTCGGCCCCTTCTCGAACCCGGCCTGGAACGCGTACGTCCGGTCGAACGCCGTGCCGTGCGCCTGCCGGTCCGTCGCGCTGGTCCCGGCCTGGTCGCGGATGAAGAACATCGCGGCCAGGATCTGGTCCAGCCCCTCCGCGGTCGACACCCGGTAGAACTTGCTCTTGTCCTCGGCGACCCACCGGAAGTACCCGCCGGCGAAGCAGTCCGCCTGCTGTTCCTTCACGACGGTGGGCGTCGACTTCGAAATCCCCGCCGTCGCCCCGAGCCGGTACTGGATCGCGTGGCCGAACTCGTGCGCCAGCACGGTCACCACCGACATCGGCCCGAACCGCTTGCGCAGCATCGGCAGCAGCACGCCGCGGTCCCACGCCACCGAATCGTCGCCCGCGCAGTAGAAGGCGTTCACCAGCTGCTTGACGCTGCCGCACGCGGTGTCCTCGGTGTCGCGCTTCGAGTCGTAGGACAGCAGCGATTTGACCGGCTCGAACCGCTTGCCGCCGAACTCCGCGGGCAGCGCCTCGGTCCAGTACGCCTGCACGTCCGCGATCGCGGCGGTGGCGAGCTGGTCGTCCTCGCCGCCGCTGGCGTTCTTGACCCGCAGATCCGGCCGCGGCGCGTCGGTCCGCAGCCCGCTCTCGAAGTGCGTGACCGGCAGCCCGGCGACGTTCCCGGCGCCCGGTGTCGCCGGAGGAGCCTTGTCCCCGCACGCGGCCGTCCCCAGCACGGTCGCGGCGACCAGCGCGACCAGCGCGTACCGGCGTCCCCCTCGGCTCATGTTCCCTCGTTCCCATCCGCGTCCCGACAACGAACCCGGACATTACTGACCCGGATGGCGCAACGCGCGGACAATCCCCGAAGTGGGGTGCGAGCGCGCGCGAAGCGAGCCGGATATCGTCGCTGACCATGCGTGCAGTCCGCCGGTTCACCGTCCGCGCCAGCCTGCCCGAGCCGCTCGCCGGGCTCGGCGCACTCGCGACCAACCTTCGCTGGACCTGGCATCCGCCGACGCGCGACCTGTTCGCCTCGATGGACGCCGAACTCTTCAACAAGATCCGCGACCCGCTGCGCATGCTCACCGCGCTGCCGCCGGAACGGCTCGAAGAACTGGCGAAGGACGAGGACTTCCTGAACCGCACCCGCGAGGCCGCGGCCGGGCTGGAGCGCTACCTCACCGAACCGCGCTGGTACCAGCGGCGCACCGATGACGGCCTGCCGCGGGCGGTCGCGTACTTCTCGATGGAATTCGGGGTCACCGAGGCGCTGCCGAACTACTCCGGCGGCCTCGGCGTGCTCGCCGGCGACCACCTCAAGGCGGCCTCGGACCTCGGCGTCCCGATGGTCGGTGTGGGCCTGCTGTACCGGTCCGGCTACTTCCGCCAGGGCCTGTCGCTCGACGGCTGGCAGGTCGAGCACTACCCGGTGATCGACCCGAACGCGTTCCCGCTGGAACTGGTCACCGAGGACGGCCGCCCGGTGCTGGTCGAGGTCGCCATGCCAGGCGGGCGCGACCTGCGCGCGCAGATGTGGCGGGCCCGCGTCGGCCGGATCCCGCTGCTGCTGCTCGACACCGACATCGAGGCCAACGACGAGGACCTCCGCTCGGTCACCGACCGGCTGTACGGCGGCGACGCCGACCACCGGATCCGGCAGGAGATCCTGGCCGGCATCGGCGGGTTCCGCGCGGTGCGGAAGTTCTGCGAGCTGACCGGGCATCCGCAGCCGAAGGTGTTCCACACCAACGAGGGGCACGCCGGATTCCTCGGGCTGGAGCGCGCCCGCGAGATCATCCAGTCCGACGGGCTCGCCTTCGACGAGGCGCTGCCCGCGGTCCGCGCCGGCACCGTGTTCACCACGCACACACCGGTCAGCGCGGGCATCGACCGCTTCCCGGTCGACCTCGTGCAGCGCTACTTCTCCGACGGCAGGCTCGTCCCGGACGTCGACGTCCGCCGCGTGCTGCAACTCGGCGCGGAGGACAACCCCGGCCTGTTCAACATGGCGCACATGGGGCTGCGTCTGGCACAGCGTGCAAACGGTGTCTCCGAGCTGCACGGCCGCGTCACGCGCCGGATGTTTTCCCGCCTGTGGCCCGGTTTCGACGACGCCGAGGTGCCGATCGCGTCGATCACCAACGGCGTGCACGGGCCGACGTGGGTGGCGCGCGAGCTGAGCGCGCTGCTCGGCGGCAACCACGAGGAGTTCGGCCACGAGGGCCGCACGCCGGACAGTTCGCTGCGCGACGGCGTCAGCGACCAGCAGCTGTGGGAACTGCGCCGGGAACTGCGCGAGAAGCTGGTCGGCGAGGTCCGGCGGCGGGTGCGGGCGGCGTGGATGCAGCGTGGCGCCTCAGCACTGGAACTGGGCTGGACCGACCGCGTTTTCGACCCGGACGTGCTGACCGTCGGCTTCGCCCGCCGCGTGCCGACGTACAAGCGGCTCACGCTGATGCTGCGCGACCCGGACCGGCTGCGCGCGCTGCTGCTGGACGAAAAACGGCCGATCCAGATCGTGATCGGCGGCAAATCGCATCCCGCCGACGAGAACGGCAAGCAGCTGATCCAGCAGATCGTGCGGTTCGTCGACGACCCCGCGGTGCGCCACCGCATCGTCTTCCTGCCGGACTACGACATGTCGATGGCCCGCTACCTCTACCGCGGCTGCGACGTGTGGCTGAACAACCCCGTGCGGACACTGGAGGCGTGCGGCACGTCGGGCATGAAGTCTGCGCTCAACGGCGGCCTGAACCTGTCCATCAAGGACGGTTGGTGGGACGAGTGCTACGACGGCTCGAACGGCTGGGCGATTCCTACGGCGGACGGCGTCACCGACCCGCTCCGCCGCGACGACCTCGAAGCCGCGGCGCTGTACGACCTGCTCGGCCAGCAGATCGCGCCGCTCTACTACGACACCGGCGCGGACGGCGTGCCGACCGGCTGGCTCGCGATGGTCTGGCACACGCTCGAAACGCTGGGCCCGCGAGTGCAGGCGTCGCGCATGGTCCGCGAGTACGTGGATTCCGGCTACCTGCCCGCGTCGAGGATGGTCACCGCCGCCACCGACAACGGCCACCAGGGCGCGCTTTCGCTGGCCGACTACCGCACCAAACTGGAAGTCGCGTGGCCGCGCGTGCGGATCTTCGACGCCGAACTCCAGTACGACCACACCGAACGGCTCGTGGTGGGCACCGAGGTCACCATCCGCGCCCGGATCGACCTCGCCGGTCTCGAACCGTCCGAAGTGGACATCCAAGCCGTGGTGGGCCAGGTCGGCGACGGGGACGAACTCGCGGACGCGGTGCAGGTCCCGATGACGCCGGACGGAATCGGCGCGTTCGCCGCGACCCTGCGCCTGCCGCGCGCGGGCTCGGTCGGCTACACGGTGCGGGTGCTGCCGAAACACCCGCTGCTGGCGAGCCCGGCGGAACTGGCCCGCGTCGTCCTCGCCTGAGCAAGTTCGCGCCCCAATGCCACATTGGGTGCATCTGACGCACCCAATGTGGCGTTCGGTGCGCGGGACGCACCCAATGCCACATTGGGGCGCTCGCGCCCCAGCTCAATCGACCGCCGGGGTTCCGCCTTCCCGTACCGGCAGCCCAGCCGCCGCCCAAGCCCGGAACCCGCCCACGAGATCCGTCGCCTTGGCCAGTCCCAGCCGCTGCAAATCCGCCGCCGCCAGGCTCGACGCGTACCCCTCGTTGCACACCACCACCGCGACGGTCTCCGCCGAAACCCCAGGCAGCCGCCACTCGCTTTCCGGGGCCAGCCGCCACTCCAGGTGGATCCGCTCGACCACCACCGACCCGGGAATCTCGCCCTCGGCGAGCCGGTTGGCGTACGGCCGGATGTCGACGATCAGCGCGCCCTCGGCCTGCAAGGCGGCGGCGCGCGCCGGGTCCGCCCGGTCCAAGGCGGACCGGGCGTCGGCGAGGAAACCATCAAGTGCGGTCATGACCGCACGATGGCAGGAAGCGGCGGGATCTCGTTCGGCACGTCGGCGAGGCTCGGGTACTCGCGGGTCGGCACCAGCGGCGGCGAGTAGGCGTGCACGCTGGCCGCCGGTTCGCTGCCGACGCCGAGCACCTGGTGCGCGCGCCCGGCGCCGAAGCCGATGCCCTGCCCTGCGGTGTGCGTGCGGCGGCGCACCGGGCCGCCGGGGTAGCGGTACTCCTCGCCGAGTTCGCCTTGCAGCACGGTGAACGAACCCGACGCGCCGCCGTGGTCGTGCGGTTTCGTGTGCTGGCCGGGCAACCACGACAGCAGCCACAGTTCGACGCCGTCGGTCAGCGCCAGGCGCGCCCACCAGCGCTGGTCTTCGTCGAAGCGCAGGACGTCGCGCAGGCTGGTGGTCAGCTCGGTGGTGACCGTGCGGGTCAGGTCGGCCAGCTCGCGCGGCGTCCACAGCAGCCGCGCCGGGTGCAGCAGCTCGGGCAGCAGCGGGTCGGTCAGCTGGGGGTGGATTTCGACTTCCGGACGGACGATGGACGTGGTCAACGCGGGTGCTCCTGGTATGAGTCGGAAGATGCCGGGCACGAGGCGACGCGGCACGCCGACGAGGATCAGCGTGCGTGCCGCGCCCGGCTACATCCGCTGGAAGCGACCAGGAGCAGGTCGATCGCGCGACGGCGCCACAACACGGGGCGCGCGGACCTGGACATGCCGTGGATGCTGCCACAGCGCCGCGAGCACGGCCGCTCGTCCCAGCGGCTGGACACCCGGCACGCATCCGGGCCTCGTGAGTGTTTGTGCCGGTTCCAACCGGCACAAACACTCACGAGCGAGTTGCTAGCCCCGGGCGGGTGCGCGCCCGTGCCCGGGCGACCGCCACAATGGGCTCGTGAGCGAGCCGATCCTGCCCAGCGATCCTGACGACCTCGTCGTGCGGATGTCCGGTGTCGGCGTCCGCCGTACCGGAAACGACCTCCTCGCGGCCCTCGACTGGGCGGTCGAGCTGGACGAGCGATGGGTGGTGCTCGGCCCGAACGGCGCGGGCAAGACCACCCTGCTGCGCCTGGCCGCCGCCGAACTGCACCCCACCTCCGGCGAAGTCGACTTGCTCGGCGACCGCATCGGCAAGGTGAACATCTTCGACCTGCGCCCGCGCATCGGCTTCACCTCCGCCGCGATCGCCCAGCGCGTGCCCGGCGACGAGCGCGTCGCCGACGTCGTGGTCAGCGCCGGGTACGCGGTGGTGGGCCGCTGGCGCGAGCAGTACGACCGGATGGACCTCGACCGGGCGACCGAACTGCTCGGCACGCTCGGCATCGCGCACCTGGCCGAGCGCACCTTCGGCACGCTGAGCGAGGGCGAGCGCAAACGCGTGCTGATCGCCCGGTCGCTGATGACCGACCCGGAGCTGCTGCTGCTCGACGAGCCCGCCGCCGGGCTCGACCTCGGCGGCCGCGAGGACCTCGTGGCCCGGCTGTCGGCGCTCGCGATGGACCCGGACGCGCCGGCGATGGTGCTGGTCACCCACCACGTCGAGGAGATCCCGCCCGGCTTCACCCACGCGCTGCTGCTGCGCGAGGGCCGCGCGGTCGTCTCCGGGCTGGTGGACGACGTGATCACCGGCGAGAACCTGTCCAAGACCTTCGACCAGGACCTGGTGCTGGAGCGCTCGGGCGAGCGGTTCTTCGCCCGCCGCAGGTAGGTCGGCTAGGTTGGCCTTACCGGCCGGTAGCCTGCTGGCGCTGCGTCAACGCCGTTAACGAGGAGGAGTTCGCGTGGGAGAGTTCGTAACCCTGGAGGTCGAGGGCGGGGTCGGCACGATCCGGCTGGACCGGCCGCCGGTCAACGCGCTGAACAACCAGGTGCAGGCCGAGCTCGCCGAGGCCGCGCGCGAGGCGTCCGACCGCGACGACGTGCGCGCGGTGATCCTCTACGGCGGCGAGAAGACCTTCGCCGGCGGCGCGGACATCAAGGAGATGGCCTCCCGCACCTACCCGGAGATCGCGAAGTTCGGCGCCGAGCTGACCGCGTCGCTCGCCCGGGTCGCGAACATCCCGAAGCCGGTCGTCTGCGCGATCACCGGCTACGCCCTCGGCGGCGGCCTCGAACTGGCGCTGACCGCGGACTGGCGGATCGCCGGCGACAACGTCAAGGTCGGCCAGCCGGAGATCCAGCTCGGCATCATCCCCGGCGCGGGCGGCACGCAGCGGCTGACCCGGCTGATCGGCCCGAGCAAGGCCAAGGACCTGATCTTCACCGGCCGGTTCGTCAAGGCCGAGGAGGCGCTGAAGCTCGGCATCGTCGACGAGGTCGTCGCCCCGGACGACGTGTACGCGGCCGCGCACAAGTGGGCGTCGCAGTTCGCGAACGGCCCGGCGGTGGCGCTGCGCGCGGCCAAGACGGCGATCGACTCCGGCCTCGACGTCGACCTGGCCACCGGCCTGAAGATCGAAACGCAGCTGTTCACCGCGCTGTGGGCGACTGAGGACCAGCGCAACGGCATGCAGTCGTTCATCGACAACGGCCCCGGCAAAGCCAGTTTCGAGGGGAAGTGACTTCCGTGTCCGACTCAGGAGTGTCCGACCCGGCGCCGAACCCGCACGCGACCGAAGACGAGGTCAAGGCGGCCTACGCCGACCCGAAGCTCGCGAACGTCCTCTACCACGACTGGGAAGCCGGGACGTACGACGAGAAGTGGTCCATTTCCTACGACGAGCGCTGCATCTCCTACGCCACTGACGTGTTCAACGCGGTGGCGGGCGACGACGGCCAGCCTTACCAGCACGCGATGGAACTGGGCAGCGGCACCGGTTTCTTCCTGCTGAACCTGATGCAGGGCGGCGTCGCGAAGAAGGGTTCGGTCACCGACCTGTCGCCGGGCATGGTGCAGGTCGCGTTGCGCAACGCCGAGGGCCTCGGTCTCGACGTCGACGGCCGGGTCGCCGACGCGGAGCGGATCCCCTACGACGACAACACGTTCGACCTCGTGGTCGGGCACGCGGTGCTGCACCACATCCCGGACGTGCGCCAGGCGTTCGGCGAGGTGCTGCGCGTGCTCAAGCCGGGCGGGCGGTTCGTGTTCGCGGGCGAGCCGACGAAGATCGGCGACCGCTACGCGCGCAGGCTCGGCCAGCTCACCTGGTACCTCACCACGAACATCACCAAGCTGCCCGCGCTGAGCGGCTGGCGGCGTCCGCAGTCCGAATTGGACGAGTCCTCGCGCGCGGCGGCGCTGGAGGCGGTGGTCGACATCCACACCTTCGACCCGTCGGAGCTGGAAGCGATGGCGCGCGGCGCCGGTGCCCAGGACGTCCGCGCGGTCACCGAGGAGTTCTCCGCGGCGCTGGCCGGATGGCCGATCCGCACCTTCGAGGCCGCGGTGCCGCAGGAGAAGCTCACCGTGCGCTGGCGGCTGTTCGCCTACCACCTGTGGCTGCGGCTGTCCGCTTTGGACAAGAAGCTGCTGTCGAAGGTGCTGCCGCGCGAGCTGTTCTACAACGTGATGATCACCGGGACCAAGCGGCCGTCCTGAATTGCCCTACAGTTTCACGCTCGACGACGTCGCCTTCCTGCGCTCCGCCGCGGGACGGGCGGCGCTCGCCGAGTGCTCCACTTTGGACGGATCGCGGATCGCGGACGTCACGGCAGCTCGTCGCGTAGCCGGAGAACACGCTTCCCCGGTGCTGGAAACCGTTGCGCTGCGGCGTAAATCGGTTCTGAAGCTGACTTCGTCCGGCGAGTGGCTCTTCACCGGTGACGCCTTGCAACAGGCGAGCGCTACGCCGGTGGCACGGCATCGGGCTTCGCGACTGGCTGGTCACGCCGTGCACGACGTTACCTGCTCAGTCGGCGCGGACCTGATTGAACTGTCCCGGGTCGCTTCAGCCGCGATCGGGTCCGATGTGGATCCGGTGCGGCTGAAAATGGCTCAGCACAACGCTTCCGTCGCCGGAGTCTCGCCGCTCATCGCCCGCTCCGACGCCTTGCGCCCGGTTTCCCGCGACACCGCGGTAGTCGCCGATCCTGCTCGCCGCGACTCCGCTGGCCGCCGGGTGTGGCGTCCGGCCGACTTCCTGCCGCCGCTCGACGAACTCGTGGCCGCCTATCCCGGCCGGGTCCTGTCGGTGAAATGCGCGCCCGGCATGGATTTCTCCATCGCCCCGTGGGCGGACGAGGTCGAACTCGTGTCGCTCGACGGCCAAGTCCGCGAAGCCTGCCTGTGGCGAGGGCTCTCGTCCGGTGTTGCCCGCCGAGCGACAGTGTTGCGTTCGGACGGTTCACAGTGGACTCTCACCGACGCGGAGCCAGACGACATTCCCGTGCAAGCAGCGGGGGAGTGGCTGGTCGACCCGGACGGCGCGGTCGTGCGCGCTGGACTCGTGCGCCATTACGCAGCTCGGCACGGCTTGTGGCAGCTGGACGAACGCATCGCCTACCTCACCGGTGACACGCCACCGCCCGGCGTGCGGGCCTTCCGGGTGCTGGAACAATTGCCGTATCGGGAAAAGACGCTCGGGCAGGCGTTGAAGAAGCTCGACGTCGGGCGGCTGGAAATCCTCGTCCGCGGCCTCGACGTGGACCCGGACGCTTTGCGTCGCAAGCTGAAACCGCGCGGCAGCGAAGAGTCCACTGTGGTGCTGACGCGGATCGGCCGGTCGCCGGTGGCGTTCGTGTGCCGGGCCGAACGCATCCCAACGGAGGGTTTTCAAGCCGAGGAACGCGGCGTAAGTTCTGCGGGTTGACGAATCATCACTGGAGGGTCGCTGTGTCTCGTTTTCCCGCTCTCGTCAAATTGGCCGCCGCCGCGGCCGTCGGCGCCACCGTCGCAGGCGGCGCGACCGCACTCGCCGGTTCGGACGCCGTCACCGCCGCGCACGGCCGCGAACCGGCCAACATCGGCCAGGTGAAGAACGACGTCAAGGCGTACTACGGCGACTGGCTCGACGCGTCCGGCAAGCACCACTACTCCGAGACCAGCCGGTTCGTCACCGACACCAAGCGCGTGCTCGCCGACGCGAAGCGGTACCTGCAGCAGAAGCTGGGGAAGGTGAAGAACCCGGCGATCGTGCTCGACGTGGACGACACGTCCGAGATCACCTATGGCTGGGAAGCCGACAACGACTTCGGCTTCGACCCGGCGAAGCAGCAGAAAGCCATCGACGACGGCACCTTCGAGGCCAACAAACCGGTGCTGGAGCTGACGAAGTGGGCCGCCGAACGAGGCGTGCAGATCTACTTCCTGACCGGCCGCAACGACAAACAGGGCCCGCAGTCGCTCAAGAACCTCGCCAACGAGGGCTACCCGACCCCGGCCGGTGCGTACTTCAAGCCGAAGACCACCCCGCCGGACTACCTGCCGTGCGGCCTGAACTGCAACACCGTGCAATACAAGTCGGGCACCCGCGCGCACATCCAGTCGACCGGCGCGCACATCGTGCTCAACCTGGGCGACCAGTTCAGCGACCTCGAAGGCGGCTACGCGGATCACCCGGTGAAGCTGCCGAACCCGATGTACTACCTGCCCTGATCCCGGTTTTCGAAAGCTGTTCCGGAGTCAGCCCGGGTCCCGCGCCGGGCCCGGGCTGCTCCGTCTTTCCCTCAGCCGGAGTACCCGGCGAAGATCTTCGAGAACTCGTACGGCTGCTGCGAAATGTTGGTGCACCGGTACAGCGGTCCGCTGCACGCGTTCGCGTCTCGGCCGAGTTCCCAGAACGACAGCATTCCCATGTGGACACTTTGCGCGTAGCTCACGACCGCGCTGGCGTCCTTCTGGTAGAAGATCTCGTTCTGCGAATCGTTGGCGCCCAGCATCGGCGTGAGTCCCACCTTCTGCCAAGCGTCCGCATCGGACAGTCCGAGCGCCGATTTCAGTTGCGCCTGCGTGGATTGCGCCGCCTGGATCGCTTTGGCGCCTTGGTCGCCGGGGCCCTGGTAGTAGTCCATCGCCATGACGTTCACCAGGTCGAGATTGACGCCCGCGTCCCGGGCCGAGGTCACGACGTTCAGCCCGTCCGAGGTGAGCCCGGTCGGAAGGACCGGCAGCGTCAGGGAAATCTTGAGCCCGGGATTGTCGTCCTGCACTTTTTTCAGCGCCTGCGACCGAAGCTTGATCGACCCGGGGTCGGCGACCGCCGCGCCCTCGATGTCGATGTCGATGTACTTGAGGTCGTAGGCTTTGATCACCGCCTCGTACTCGGCGACCAGCGAATTGACGTCACCGCACGCCTGCGCGAGCTCGACGCCGGACGCGCCGCCGAAGGAGACTTTGACGTCTCCGCCTGCCGCGCGGATCTTCGCGATTTCGTCGGACTGCCAACCTTGCCGGGGATCGTAGGCAGCGAACCAGCTGGCCTTGCACGCAGCTCCGGTGACGAAGCCGAGAGTAAAACTCTTGATGCCGCTTTGCTCGGCCATCGAAGACAACACAGGCGACGGCCACGCGCCCATGTCCACATAGGGCGCGAGCGCGATCGACGAGTCGCTCGCCGCAGCCGCGGCGCCCTGCGGCGCCGCGAGTCCGGCTACGGCCAGCAACCCGCCGAGCGCAGCCGCCAGTTTCCGGGGGGAGGGGAGACGCATAGGTGGAACCTCCACGGTGAGGACCGAGGGGCGGTAAACCCCTGTCCAAATGGTATAGACCAATAACCGCGTCGGTGCCATACGCCATTAGTAGGCCGCTTCGTCCCGCTGACCGGGATTCAGCGTCCGGAGGCGAGCCGATACCGCAGGTCGACCGCGAGCGCCGGATCCCCGTCGTGCACCCGATCCCACCGAACCGGTTTCCCGCCCGGATTGTCGAACAGCCGCACCCCGGACCCCAGCATCACCGGCATGAGATGCACCAGGAACTCATCGAGAATCCCCAGCTCAACGCACTGCCGCGCGATGTCCTGGCTGTGCAGTTCCAGATCCTTCCCGCCGGCCGCCGCGAGCCCGATCTCGACCGCCTCCCGGACGTCGCAGTCGAGAAACGCGACCCCGTCCTCGGCCGGCGCGTCCTCCGGATGATGGGTAAGCACGAAAACCGGCCCGCGCCACGCTCCGCCATACGGCTGCCTGGCGACCTCCCCCGGCGCCCGGGCGGCTAGCGCGTCAAACCCGCGCCGCCCGCCCAGAATCGCCCCGACCCGCGCGACGGATTCCTCGTGCACCCCCGGCGTGACGCGCACGCCCGACATCCAATCCATCGCATGCCCGTCCGCGGCGACGAACCCGTCCAGCGACATCGCGACGTGCCACAATACCTTGCCCATGGGTCCTCCTCGTGTGCTTGATACGAGGTAGACCGGCGGAACGACGAAAACTCATCGGTCACCGAGGGTTGCCGGGGCGGCCGGGTCAAATGCATCCGCTCCTCGGCCACCCGCTGCGTCGTCTGTTGACTCGAGACAAGAACCTGCCGTAAGGAAGCGTCATGACAACCATCAGCACCGACGCCGACCTCGCCACCCTGGTGAACGTCTTCACCGTCGCCCCGGAGAAGCAGCGGGCCCTAGTCGATGTCCTGACGACGGCGACGGAGGAAGTCATCCGCCACCAGCCCGGCTTCGTGTCCGCGAACATCCACGCGAGCATCGACGGCACGCGCGTGGTGAACTACGCCCAGTGGGCGAGCGCCGAGGACTTCCAGGCCATGCTCGTCGCCCCGGAATGCCGCGAACACCTGTCCGCCGCCCTGTCCTTGGCCGAGAGCGACCCGCACCTGTGCACCGTGGAATCCGTGCACCACGCCTGATTCCTCCGGTTCAGGCGACCATCGGGACGGTCACTCCGGGAGACGTCCGTCTCCGCTTCGCCGAGCATCACCGCCGCGCTGTATCTGTCCGCGCTCCGGAGCTTCCGGGGTATCGGCGGTACCCGGCCAGTGCGAGCGTCCGTCTCCTGACGAGCCCGCGTCCCGGCGTCGGAGGCATACCACCCGGTCACCGTTCTGCCAGCGCGGTGAGCCGCAACGTCACCGACCGCCCGCGTGCGGCCGACCTGGACCGGCGGCGTTCTTCCCACGCGGCAACGCCGGTTCCGCGACGACCGCGGACTGCTCACGAAGACCCGCGGCCGTCGGGCGACGTCGTTCGCCCCAGGTCGACGGCGGTTGTTTCGCGCCGTTCCTCGGCAACTTGATGCGACCGACCCCGGTCTGACCGCGTTCCAGCCAGACCGGGGGAGCCGTCACCTCTTCCGAGCCACCAGCACCGTGTCCCGGACCACCATCTCCGCCCCAACCGCGGGCCTTTCGCGAACGTCCGCAGCCACCGAAGCCCACGACTGATCCAACGTCTCCGCCACTTCCTCAGCCGTGAACATCATGTCCGCCATGTGCGGCCGGCCGGCGTGGTGATCCGCGGGGTCGTGCCCCACCACCAGCAGCGTCCCGCCCGGAGCCACCGCCTCCGCGAGCCGCGCGAACGCCACCGTCCGGGCCGCCGACGGAATGTGCAGGAAATGCGACGTCACCAGGTCGAACTTCGACTCCGGCGCCCACTCGCCCACGTCCGCGGCGACCCACGTGATCCGGTCCGCCACCCCGAGTTTCGCCGCCTGCGCGCGTCCGCGTTCGATGGCCGTCGTGGAGAAGTCGACCGCCGTCACGCGCCAGCCCTGCTGCGCGAGCCACAGCGCGTCGCCGCCCTCGCCGCAGCCGGCGTCCAGCGCGTGGCCCGGTTCGAGGCCGCGAGCCTCGGTCACGAGCTGATCGTTCGGCCGCCCGCTCCACATCTCGTCCCGCGAGCGATACCGCTCCTCCCAGGAAGCCCGGTCGAACGGCGGCGGCTCCGCGTGGTGCTCGTTGGCCCGCGCGACCTCCCGCTCCATCTCGTGCGAGAACGGCCTTTCCCGCAGCCGCACAGCTTCCGCGGCTTCCTCCTCGACCAGTTCGCCGTTGATCGCCGCCCCGGCCATCAACCCCGCCGCGGCCGAAACGACGACCTGCGCCCGCATGTCCGTGACGTTCCCCGCCACCCACAAACCGGGCACGGACGTCCGCCCGGCGGTGTCCGCGGGAACCCGCGTGCCGATCACGAACCCGTTGAACTCCACCGGCTCCGGCTCGATCCCGAGCGGCGCGAGAAAGTCCGCCCGGGTCCTGGCCGGCGCCGCGACCGCCAATGCCTCGCGCGCCACGACCTCACCTGACTCGAGCCGCACCCCGGTCAGCTGGTCGCTTTCGGCCTCGACCGCCGCGACCACCCCGTCCACGATCCGGATCCCGCGAGCCAGCAGCGGAGCCTCGTCGAAATCCCTCTGCGTGTGCCGGAAAACGACCACGTCGTCGGTAAGCTGCCGCCACATCAACGCCTGGTGCACGGTCATCGGACCGGTCGAGAGCACGCCGACCGCCCGGTCGCGCACCTCCCAGCCGTGGCAGTACGGGCAATGCAGCACGTCGCGCCCCCACCGCGCCGCCAGCCCGGCGACCTCGGGAAGCTCGTCGACGAGACCGGTCGCGACCAGCACCCGCCGTGCGTGCGTGCGCCGCCCGTCGGCCAGGGAGATCTCGAACCCGTTGTCCCCCTTGGCAATCGACGTCACCGTCTGCGCGACCACCTCGCCGCCGTACCCGGCCAGTTCCGCGCGCCCGAGCGAGAGCAACTCGGCGGGCGGCGTGCTTTCGCGGCCAAGGTAGTTGTGCACGTGCCCGGCAGGCGCGTTGCGCGGTTCGCCGGAATCCACGACCAGCACCGACCGCCGCGACCGAGCGAGCGCCACCGCCCCGCTGAGCCCGGCCGCCCCGCCGCCGACCACCACCACGTCGTACTTCTCGTCCACTGCGTCCTCCTGTCGGTCCCCGTGCCACCGGACTATCCGGAGAACGCGCCGACTTGACAAAGTTCTTTGCCGAAGTGGCAAATTGACCGGCATGAGCGAAGACGACCAGGGCCTCGGCGAGGTCCTGCACGCGGTCGGCCCGAGGCTGCGCGCCCTGCGCAAACAACGCAACGCGACGCTGACCGGCCTCTCGGAAACGACCGGCATCTCGGTGAGCACCCTGTCCCGGCTCGAGGCCGGCCAGCGCAAACCGACCCTGGAACTGCTGCTCGCTCTGGCCCGCGCCTACCAGGTCCCGCTGGACGAACTGGTCGGCGCACCCCCGACCGGCGACCCGCGCCTGCACCCGAAACCATTCGTCCGGCACGGCCGCACCTACCTGCCGCTCACCCGCCGCCCAGGCGGTCTGCGCGCGTACAAGATGATCCTCCCGCCGGAGCGCTCCGCAGAACCCCCGGACCAGCGGGTCCACGAGGGGTACGAGTGGATGTACGTCCTATCCGGACAACTGCGCCTGATGCTCGGCGAACACGACGTGGTCCTCCGTCCAGGCGAGGTCGCCGAGTTCGACACCCACGTCCCGCACTGGTTCGGCAACGCGGGGGACGAGGTCTGTGAGGTCCTGGCCCTGTTCGGTCCGCAAGGAGAACGCTTCCACGTCCGCGCCCGCCCAGCCTCTTGACGCATACCCATATCGGCATATGATTGCCGCATGGCACGGGCAGCAACCACCGCGGACGTCTTCAACGCCGTCGCCGAACCACGGCGCCGGGAAATCCTGGACGTCCTCGCCGAGGGCGAACGCCCAGTGAACGACCTGGTCCGCGCGCTGGGCTTAGGCCAGCCGCAAGTGTCGAAACACCTGCGAGTCCTGCGCGAGGTAGGCGCGGTCGAGGTGCGGGACGAGGGCAGGCAACGCCTCTACCGCCTGAACGGCCGCGCCCTCAAGCCCATTCACGACTGGGTCCGCCGCTACGAACGCTCCTGGGAGGAACGGTTCGCATCGCTGGACGCCGTGCTGGAAGAAATGGACCCGACCGAGGAGGAAGCCCATGACTGACACGACGACCGGCACGGCGAAGGTGACGCTGCCCGCTGACGACCAGATCCTGATCACCCGCGACTTCGCCGCCCCGCGACAGCACGTCTACCGCGCCTGGACCACGCCCGACCTGGTGAAACGCTGGTGGGCAGGCAAACGGGGCACCGTGACGTCCGTGGACATCGATCTGCGCGTCGGTGGCCAATGGCGCTACGTGATGCTCGCGAACGGCAATTTCGAGGTCGCCTTTCACGGCGAATATCGAGAGATAGTCCCCAACGAACGCCTGGTCCATACCGAGGTCTACGAAACCCCAGGAGCCTTGGACGTCGACGCCCCCGTGGTCACCGTGACCTTCGCCGAATCGGGCGACCGCACCACCGTGACCATCCTGACCGAAACGCACACCAAGGAACTCCGCGACGCCATCCTGGAGTCCGGTATGGAGGGTGGCATGCAGGAGTCGATGGACGCGCTGGAAGAAGTCGCGGTTTCGCTGGATTGAGCTCTCTCGTAGTTGCCTCTGCGCTCTCCTCTCTGGAGCTTGGCGGTGGTCTGCCTGTGCCTGATGGGGTTTGGTCCTGTTCCGGTCGTGTCTGGCGGAGTTTGCTCGTGTTCCGGCCGTGCCTGATGGAGTTCGGTCGTGTCCCGGCCATGCTTGATGGGTTTTGGTCGTGCTGTGGCCGTGCTGATGGAGCGTGGCCCTGTCATTCCCATGACTGGCTGCGCGTGGAGCTATTCCGATCCCCGCGGGCCCGGTGCCGCCCCGGCGACCCGGGTCAGCTCGGCAGCGACGCCCGCTCAGTCAGGCGTGGCTGGCCCCGTCGTGCGGGTGCGCCCGCACCCGCGCCCACACGACGGTCGTGCCACGCCCGGCTCAGCCAAGCACCCGCGTTGTTCCTCGCGGCAGCTGTACCTCTCCACTTGGGCGGATCGCGGCGCAGCAACAGCGACACAGCCGCGACTCTTGAGCGCCACGCTCAAACCGGCATGCAGTTTCGCGCGAATGGCAAGAAATCCATTGATGGGTAAAGAAGAACCTTCGAAGGTTGATGCCACCACTCTACCAGCGCCAACGTCACCCAGGAGTGCGAACTTCCCGCGCATGGTCAGCATGCCCACGACGACCGACGCCACCGCCAGCACCGCGAATCCCCATGGCGGCAGCAGGCTTTTCCCGTCAGGATGAGTGCTGACCACCAGCCACGTGGACGCAGCAGCCGCAACGGCGACCCGGGAAACAGGCCACGCAGCAGCGCTTCCCAGAACCAACGGCCACGTGAAATACCAGGGAAGAGCCACCGGGGCCAGCACAACGGTCACGAATAAAGCCGCAGCAGCTCCGCGCACCGCGTCCGCGCCGCCGGCTCGCGAACGCCACCACAGCCAGGCGACCACAGCCACGAGTACGACGCAGCCCGCAATCCGGCTCACCGCAACGGCTGCCGCGGGATCGCCTGTCAGAAGGCCCACGATTTTCCCGGCCGAAGTCGAGGCCGAGAGCCATGGTTCGAGCACTGAATTTCCGCTCAACGCACCTATCCACCCGAGGCTGACCCCTGCGGCGACGCTGCACAGGCCCATCGTACTGACCACAATGGACACTGTGGCGACGAGCGTGAATCCATAGCCTCGAACAGAAGTCCGCCCGCCAGAGCGACGGCGGGCCCACTCCCACAAGAGAAACGGCAACGCCACTGCCGCCGGAGCCTTCACTGCTGCGGCAAGTGCTACCAAGACGAACCCCAATCCTGGTACAGTGGTGATCACCAGCGCAGCGCCCGCACTCAAGAGCCCGATCATCAGTAAATCGTTGTGCCCTCCTGAAACCACGCACAGCACCGTCAACGGGTTCGCGACTGCCATCCACAGCGCACATTCCGGCCGCGAGCCCAGCTGCCGGCACAAGATCGGCACAGCGACGCACATCAGCGCCAGACCCGCCGTCATGGCAAGGCGGGTCAGCAGCGCCCCGAGAATCACGTTGTCACCAGTCACCGAGAGGACGCTTTTCACGATCAAGATATGCAACGGACCATAGGGCGACGGAACACGAAGCCAGCCGCCCGCCGCGTTGTCGGTGATCGGTCCCGGAAAATCAGCCGCAACGCGGGTGTAGGGATCGAATCCGGCGTGCGCCACCACGCCCTGTGCGAGATACGTGTACAGGTCCGTGCTGAACAACGGCGGCGCACAGAGCAGCGGTACGCACCACATCCAGGTGGTCCGCACGATCTTCCGCGCGTTCGCCTGGCCCGCGCGCGCGGAATGTCCTAATCGGACCCAAGCTGACACCAGGAGGAAAATGCCGAGATAGACAACAACGGTCGCCAGCAGGCGGCCATGGCCGAAGCGCACGATGCTGAACACGGTTCCCGACAGCACGGGATCATGCCGCAACGTCGCGCCCGCGCCGAACGCGCCGAGCGAAACCAGTATCGACCCGGCGAGCCCAACGGCAGACGCTTCCCATCGGGGAAACCGGGCCGTCAAGGCGCGTTTCCTGGAGCGCGCCGAGGCGGACGCGTCTCCTCCGGCGAGCGCTGGTGCGGACCCGCGCATCCCGGCGGGCACGGTGACAGACGCGTTCGCTCCGAAAGATCTCGCTGCGAAGCCACGCATTCCCGCACGCGCTGAGGTCGGCGTGTGTCTTCCAGCGAGCTTCGGGACGGACGCGCGTTTCCCGGCGACTCGTGTGACGGGCCAGACCCGTGCGATCAGCCCGAGCCATGCGACGAATCCGGGCAGCGCAAGGGACCCAGGTCGCGCCGAGGGGCCGGACTGAGCAGCCGATGTGAGCCGTCCAGCGCTCCCGGCCACTGCGGGCGGCCTGGACGATGGACCGGACGTGGCGACCGCGACCCGGCTGACTGGCGTGATCTGCGAGGCGGATCCGTCCGGCTTGAGCAGTGCACGAGGCTGAACTCGCGCACTCGACCCGGGCCGTGCGCCGCGCTGGAACCGCGCGGCAGGCCAAATTCTCGTGACAGAGCCGCCCGCCGCAGCGAACCGTGCATGAGACGCGCGTTTCCCGGCGAAGATCATTCCGCAGGTCTAGTCAGCGGATGATCCCGGGCAGTTAAGATCGGCGTTTATCCGGTCTTTATCCGCCCGGCGTTGTACTGGCGCTCGTGAGGAGAAGCTGAATGCGAGTGCTCGTGGCCGAAGACGAGCGGATGCTGGCCGACTCCGTCACGGAAGGCTTGCGGCATCTGGGCATGGCAGTCGACGTCTGCTACGACGGCGATGCCGCGCTCGAACGCGTCGCCGTCCATCGGTATGACGTGGTGCTGCTCGACCGTGACCTGCCGCGGGTGCACGGCGACGAGATCTGCCGCAGAATCGCCGGCGACGGTGGCGAGACCCGGGTGCTGATGCTGACCGCCGCGGCGGGTATTCGCGACCGGGTCGAGGGGCTCGGTCTCGGCGCGGACGATTATCTGACGAAGCCGTTCGCGTTCGCCGAACTCGTCGCCAGGGTGCACGCGCTGGCGAGGCGGGCCCGGCCCTCGTTGCCGCCGGTGCTGCACGGGGCGGGTGTCGAGCTGGACCCGGCGAAGCGGTTCGCGTCGCGGGACGGTCGGCCATTGTCCTTGTCTCCCAAGGAGTTCGCCGTGCTGGAGGTGCTGCTGCGAGCCGAGGAGCGGGTTGTCAGCCCGGAAGAGCTGCTGGAGAAGGCATGGGACGAACACGCCGATCCGTTCACGAACACAGTGCGGATGACGGTCATGACGCTGCGGAAGAAGCTCGGCCCGCCGCCGATAGTCCACACCGTTCCCGGAGCTGGCTACCGTTTGGCTACCTGAAACGGGCCCGAGGCTCGCTCCGCGGTCGCATCGAGCTGGTGTTCCTCGGCGGGCTGCTGGTCGCGCTGGTGCTGGCGTACCCCGTCGGGAAGGGCCTGGCCATGGTGCTCGGGACCTATGCGGACCAATCGTTCTGCCCGCGCGGCACCGGCTGCCGTGACCCGCTGGGCACGATCTGGTGGTTCCTGCCGCTGGTCGCTGTCGTCGTGCTGGCGATTCGCGCGTGGCGTCCGCTGGTGTCCTGGGTCGTGCGGCCGCTGCTGGATCTTTCGTCCACGATCGACGAACTCGGCCCGCGGAACCTGGGGCAGCGCATGCCGTCGCACCAGACCGAGCACGAATTGCGCGTCCTCTCCACGGCGGTCAACGGAATGCTCGACCGGGTCGCTGTCGGCTTCGAAGGCCAGCGCCGATTCGCCGCGAACGCGTCACATGAGCTGCGCACGCCGCTAGCGGTGCAGCGGACGCTCGCTGAGGTCGCGATCGTCACCGGCGGGGGAGAGGACGTGCAGCGGCTCGCGGCGCAGCTGCTGGTCGTCAACGAACGCAATGAGCAGCTGATCGAAGGCCTGCTGGTGCTGGCCGAAGCTGACCGCGGCCTGCCCGGCGCCATCCCGGTCCGGCTTGACGAGCTGGTGGACGCCGTCGTCGCGCGGTACGGCGATCAGCTGACCGAGCACGAACTGACCCTGCGCCGTCAGTCGGCCGAGCGCACGGTATCCGGCGATCCCCTCCTGCTGGAAAGGATGATCGCCAACCTCGTGCACAACGCGATCAAGTACAACCGTCCCGGCGGATGGGTCGAGGTGAACGTCGGCGGCGAGCCGGCGCTGAGCGTCCGCAACTCCGGCGACCGAGTGCCTGCCGAGGCGGTCGATTCGCTGTTCCAGCCGTTCCGCAGGCTGACTGCCGAACGCCTGAACCATCGCGACGGAGCCGGCCTCGGATTGTCGATCGTGAACTCGGTAGCCACCGCACACCGCGGCCGGGTGTCCGCGGTCGCGGTGGCGGACGGCGGGCTGCAGGTCGACGTCGTGCTGCCGTGATTCAGCCGTACGAGTAGAACCCCTCGCCGGTCTTGATCCCGAGCTTCCCCGCCTCGACGTAGCTGCGCAGCAGCTCCCTCGGCCCGGCGGGAAGGTGCGGATTCTCGTCCGCGTAATGGTTTTCGATGTCCAGCACGACGTCAAGGCCGACCTGGTCCATCATCTGGAACGGCCCGTACGACAGGTGCCAGTTGATCTTGAACATCCCGTCCACGTCCTCCGGCCGGGCGACGCCCTCCGCGACGACGGCCAGCGATTCCCGTTTGATCGCCGCCCACACGCGGTTGAAAATGAAGCCGACGCTTTCCTTGCGCGCCTCGAACGGATGAATGCCGAACTCCGGCAGCACTCCGAGCAGCGTGTCGAGCACGGTCCGGCCGGTTTCGCCGTCGGACATGAGGTCGACCGCGTTCGCCGTCGGCGGCATGTAGAAGTGGATGTTGCACATCCGCGATTTGTCGCGCACCTTCTCGGCCATCATCCGCGACGGATACGACGACGAGTTCGTGGCGAAGATGGTGTCGGCGGGCGAGGCTTCGTCGATTTGGCCCCACAGCGGGATTTTGATGTCCAGCCGCTCTGGCACCGCCTCCACAACGAGCCACGCGTCGCGCAGCGCGTCCTCAATCGACGCTGCGTCCTCGACCTGGCCGACCTCGCCGCTGCCGCGTTTTTCAATCAGGACAGGCAACGCCTCCGCCACGTATTCCGCCGCCGCGGCGACCTGGTCGGCGCTCGGGTCGCTGATCCGCACGGTCCCGCCGCGCGAGGCGAACATCAGCGCGATGCGCCTGCCCAGCGTCCCGGCACCGAACACGGTGACCGGCCGGTCGCGGATCTGGTCGAATGTGTACGCGTACGGCATGGCGGCTCACCTTTCGATCTTCAGCCAAGAAGACCACCCGTCCTCGTCCGCCGCAATTCCGCGCCCACCGCCGGGGGAACGGCCGCGTAGAATGCGACGGTGGTCGAGGTCCGCGAAGTTCGCCGTCTCTGTTACGGCTTCGCCCGTCGTACCGGCGGGACCTTGACCGACTTCCGTGTCCCGGCCGTCACCCCGAACTTCTGGCAAGCCGTCATCGAGTACCCCGGCCGCACAGTCTCGGTCGTCGCGGCCAACGACGTGCCGGTGATCGCGCTCGCCCGCCCTCGCTCGCTCGACTTCGCACCAGCGCGGGAATCCGGGCCGTTGGAGTTCGTCGACGAACCGGAACTGGCCGCTGTCCTGGCGGAGACGGAGCGGTTCCAGGTGCTCACGCCGGCTGACCTCGAACGTTCCTTCAACGCCGAAGACTGGCCGCACCTCACCCGTTCCGACATCGCGTATTGGAAACCGGCGACAGTCGGCGAAGCTTTGTTCAATTACTGGGACTGACCTCCCGCACTCCAGACAGCGGGAAGGTGCCGCCGCCGGAAATCGTGACGGAGCCGGTGAACACGTCCCCGTCGACGGTGCCGGTGACGCTCACCTCGAAGCGCGCCGGATCAGTCACCAGCGCGCTGAAGGCGACCTCCTGGCCGTCGACCGTCCCCGACACGATGGGGACCGTGACCTTCAGCTGAGTGTCAAAAATGGAACCGGACACCCTGGTGCCGTCGGTCGCGAGTTCGAGCAGCAGGTCTTTGCTTCCTGCCGGATGCGTGAACGTGACCTTCCAGTTGCCGTCCGGGCCGGTTTCGCCGCTGGCCGGCCGAACCTGCTGAGAAGCGGCAGCCACTGGCGCCGGAGGTTCGCCGAGCGCGGGTTGCCCAGGCTTCACCGGGACGCCCGCGGAATTCAGGAACCCCGCCATCATCCGGTAGTAGCCGACAAGGAACAGGACCTCGATGATCTCTGCATGGTCGCGGGTCGCGGCGAGAGCTGCCCAGGTTTCTTCGGACACGAAGACATCCGCGCACAGCTCGTCGGCGGCACGCAGCACCGCGTCGTCCTCGGGCGGCCAGTTGGCGTCTGGATCGGAGAGAGCCGCGATCTCCGCTTCCGTCGCGCCGCCGCCGAGCGCGGCGGGCGCATGGTTGGCCCACTCGTACGGAGCGTCGCACCGGAGCGCGACGCGAAGAATCGCCAGCTCGCGGATCCGTGGATGCAGTTTCCCTTGGCTCAGCAGGTAAGCGCCTAACGCGCCGGACGCCTGCATCACTTCCGGTGCGCGGGCGAGAACCTGGATCACGGTGTCCGCGCCGAGTTTCGCCAGTTTTTGCTGGTCGGGCTCCATCTCGTCGAGTTCGAGCGGCGGGATGCGGGGAATCGTCGCGTGCGGCATGTCAGTTTCCTTCCGCGGGCAGGCGGTCGAGCGCCGCCTGCGCTTCGTCGAGGCTCAGTTGCGGATGCGAGTAGATGTCGATCAGCGCGCGGGCGAGCATGTTGTCGCCCGCTGGGCTGAGGATGTCGATGCCTGCCGCACGGGAAATGTGCTGGTGCAGCACAGTGATGGACAGCGCCATCGCGGCACCGATCGCGGCGCGGACCTTGGGGTCGACCGTCGGCGGATCCGTCCGTTGCCGATCAGCGGCGACAAGCCGGCTCGTGCCGAGGTCGACCATCTCGTCGAACAACGGCGCGACGCCGCCTTCGACCAGCGCCCGGACGAGATAGTCCCGGTAGGGCCCGACAGCGATCCGGGCCGCCGCGACAGGATTCGCGGTGACGCTGGTGGCCAGATCCTCCGGCACCTGGTCGTTGAGCTGTCGGAGGAGCTTGATCAGGTGGGCGTCGCACGCCTCGCGGAGTGCCTGTTTGGACCCGAAGTGATGCCGCACCAATCCCAAGGACACCCCGGCTTCCACCGCGATGCCCCGGATCGTGGCGCGCTCGAAGCCGTACTCGCCGAAGTGTCGCATCGCCGCGTCGCGGATACGGGCACGCGCGGTCAGGTCATCGGAGTCGGTCATGACATCATCGCTATACGCATGAATAGTAGACTACACGATTGTATAGTCCACGTGTCAGCGCGAAACGGCGGGAACGTCGTTGTCCCCGCGCTGACGCTGGTCAGAACTGCTTTTCGCCGCCGTCGACGTAGATGTTCGCGCCCAGGATGAAGCTGCTCTGGTCAGAGGCGAGGAACAGCACGGCATCGGCGACCTCGCGCGGCGTTCCCATCCGCCCGAGCGGAACCCTCGCCGCGAAGCTCGCCCGAGCCTCATCGACCTTGTCCGCGCCGACCGCCTTCTCGAGCACCGGCGTGTCGATGGTTCCGGGCGACACCACGTTGACCCGGATCTCACGGTCCTTCAGTTCGTTGGCCCAAGTCCGGGCATAGGAACGGAGGGCGGCTTTGGACGCCGCATACGTCCCGAACGAAGCGAGGCCGTCATCCGCGCGCACCGACGAGTTCAGGATCACCGACGCGCCCTTGTTGAGCAGCGGCAACGCTTTCTGCACGGTGAAGAGCGTGCCGCGAACGTTGGTGGCGAAGACTTGATCGAAGTGCTCCGCGGTGGTCTCCTCCAGGCTTGCGAAAGATCCCGCCGCCGCATTGGCGAAAACGACGTCGAGCCCCTTGCCGCGGGTGCGAACCGCGTCGTAAAGCCGATCGAGGTCCGCCAGATCGGCGATGTCACCCGCTACCGCGGTGGCTGAGCCGATGCTCTTCACGGCAACATCCAGCGCGTCCTGGTTCCGGCCGGTGATGAAGACGTGCGCCCCCTCGGCGGCGAGCCGCTCGGCCGCGGCCAGGCCGATCCCGCTGCTCCCGCCGGTGACGACCGCTGTCTTGCCCTCGAGCTGTCCCATTGCTGACCTCCGAATTATTCGGTACCGATCGGTACTTAAAGTGACCGTAGCACTTCTGAACCGATCGGTACCGAAGAGGTATGCTGGCGAGGTGACCGGTCAGGACAAGGCGCACATCGGCCGCCCGCGCGGATTCGATGCCGACGAGGCGCTGCGACGCGCCATGCTGGTGTTCTGGGAGCAGGGCTACGAAGGGGCCAGCTTGGCCGACCTGACCGGGGCGATGGGCATCACGAAAACCAGCATGTACGCGGCTTTCGGCAACAAAGAGCAGTTGTTCGGCAAGGCTTTGGCGCTCTACGACGAAGGCCCGGCTTCCTATGGCCCGCAAGCGTGGGCCGAGCCGACTGCCGCCAAGGTGGCCGCCGCGATGCTCAACGGTGCCGTCCGAGCGACGACCGACCCCGACTGTCCGCCCGGATGCCTGGGCGTCCAAGGCTCATTGGCGGCCGGCGAACTAGGCCGCCCCGCACGCGAATTGCTCGTTGAGTGGCGAAACGCGGCACGTCGCGCCCTTGAGAAGCGATTCCAGCGCGCCATCGACGAACACGATTTGCCGCCGAACGCCGACGCGGCACGACTGGCCCGCTACGTCATGACTGTCGCGTTCGGAATCGCCGTCGAAGCGGCAAGCGGCGCAACCCGTGAAGAACTGCAGGAAGTCGCCGACGCGGCCCTGTGCAACTGGCCGCCTGCCTGAGTTTCAGCGTTTGCAGTAAAGGTTGACCGCGATGGTCATTCGAGCGCGGAACTCGTCGCGGGTCTCCGCGTCGTGCTTGATCCCGATCGCGGTGCTGATCAGTGTTCCGGCCGCATCGGCGGCGGAGCGTCCCCCGATCGTCTCGACGACCAGTGTGCGGAACCGTTTCGGGTACTCGGTTGGCATGGTGCCGAGCAGGTCGGGATTCGAGTCGATCAGAACGCCGATCTCCGCGGCCATCGGCCCGACGTAGCGACCGGCCCAGTGGTCGAACGCCTCGACCAGCCGCTCGCGCAGCGGTTGCCGCGAATCGGCGAGAGCGAGCCGGGCTGCCTCGATGCTGCCGTCGAGCGAATGCTGCACAGTGGCGCGGAACAGCTCCGGCTTGGACGAGAAGTAGAAGTACAAGCCAGGACGCGAGATGTTCGCAGCCTTCGCGACGTCATCCATGGACGCCTTGCGATAGCCGTAGCGCGCGAACACCTCCAACGCCGAGTCCAGTACGTGCGTGCGTCGATCACTGCCCATGGACACACTATACAAACAAAGTCCAATGCGTATAGTCCGAAGTGTGTCTCAAACCTCCCTGATCCGCACAGCCTTCGACGCCACCAGCACCGCCGCCGACGTCGTCACAGGCCAGAACCTCACCGGCGTCCGCGCGATCGTCACCGGTGCCACGTCCGGCCTTGGCCGCGAAACAGCCCGCGCGCTCGCCTCCGTCGGCGCGGACGTCACCCTGGCCGTACGAAACACCGCTCTCGGTACGAGCGTCGCCGAGGACATCGCCGCCTCCACCGGAACCCGCACCGTCCGCGTCGCACACCTCGACCTGGCCGACCTCGCCACCGTGACCCGCTTCACCGACACTTGGGACGGCCCGCTGCACCTGCTGATCAACAATGCCGGCGTCATGCGTCCGGCCCTGGGCCGCACTCCGCAGGGTTGGGAACTGCAGTTCGCGACCAATCACCTCGGCCACTTCGCGCTGGCACTGGGCCTGCACGACGCCCTGGCCGCAGGCGCGAATCAGCAAGGAACGGCCCGGATCGTCGCGGTGACCTCCGGCGCGCACATGTACTCACCCGTTGTCTTCGATGACATCCACTTTACCCACCGCGCCTACGATCCCCAATTGGCTTACGGGCAGTCGAAAACGGCCAACTCGTTGTTCGCCGTCGAAGCGACTCGCCGGTGGGCAGCCGACGGAATCGTCGCCAACGCGGTCAACCCCGGCGGAGTTTCCACTGGCCTGCAACGAGATTTCACCCAAGACATGAAGGACCATCTAGACCGGCTCGAAGCCGCCGGAGTCTTCGCCTACAAGACCATCGAACAAGGCGCGGCCACCACTCTCGTCGCCGCGACCGCTCCAGAATTCGCCCATAACGGTGGCCATTACCTGGACGACGGCAACGAAGCCGTGACAGTTCCAGACCATGTCGACCTGGCAGGCAACAGTCATGCAGTAAAACGCTGGGCCCGCGACGCCGCGTCCGCGCAGCAGCTATGGGAGGTCTCCCTGGACCTGGTCCGTCAACGCTGACGGACCCAACACGGTCTGCGAATGCGCGTAGTTGGGTTGCCACAAGGGCATTTCTCGCGTTCGCAGGCTTCCGCTGCGCACACGACAGGTTGAGCCGCGGGTCAGGCAGTCGGACGCCCTGCACCCGCGTAGTCGTCACCGGGCTTCCGATACGGATGAACCTGCACCGCCTGCCCAGTCTGCGGCGCGTCGATCATCTGCTGATTCCCGATGTACAGCCCCACATGATGGATCTTCGTAGCGGGCGCACCGTAGAAGATCAAATCGCCCAATTGGGGTTCGCTCACATGGGCAACGCTGCGGAATTGCGTGTCCGCCGTCCGCATCAGCTTGACATCAGCGCTCGCGTAAGCCGCGGTCGTCAGGCCGGAACAGTCGAATCCCGGGTCGGCGTCGCGAGTGCCGTTGCCGCCCCAGACATACGGCAGCCCAATCTGGTCAATCGCGAAATCGACCGCAGTGAGCACCGCGGGATTAGGCGGCTGATCGCTCTGGCCGACCGTGCCGTAGACGTTGGTCGTCGCGAGCGTCCGATGCAAAACGACCGGAGCCGGCTCCAACGTGGCGACTCCGTTCCACCAATCTGTCGCCAGATCGCGGCCATTCGCACAGAGCGCGCGCCCAGCCGTGAGTGCCGAGTCGTCGATGTTCTGAATGTCAGGCTTGCCGCCGGACGCACTGCGCTGCCACTTGCTCCACACCGCGGGGGAGAGCTGCAACGGCCCCGCGGCTCCCGGCGTCGAAACCGGCCGGTGATAGAAGTCGAGAACTTCCACCGTGCCAAGCGGTTTCGCGAGAGTCCCGTTCTCTCCGACTCGATTACCCTGCGCCCGTCCGTGATCGCTGGTGATCTTCCCGATCGCGGCGAGAGTGATCCAGGACAGGTGACAGTCGGGCTGTTCCTTGCTGAGCGTGACGGTCGCCTGTGCGTACCCGTTCATCGCCCGCAACGGAATGTCGAGCCACTGACTGGTCCGCGACGCCCACACCCCGAACTCCCCAGCCCGCGGCACCCCAGGCTGGGTCGGCACCACCGACGTAGGCACAGTCGAGACCGGAGCCGTCTTCGAGCTATTCGGCACCAAGGACGAGGTCGCCGCGACGTTCCCGGAATTCGCGTCACCGGTGCCGCCCGGCAAAATCTGCACCGCGACGACCAACGCCGCAACGACCACCACAACCGCCGCCAACGTCACCACGGCCCGCCGATTCCGCGCGAGAAAACCCTGCCTCGCCGAACGCGCGACCCCTTCGCCCGCCGAGGCACGGACCCCGTCGCCATTTAACGGCGACGCGCTGGCCAGCTCAGGCGAGTCGCTTCCGAACGATGACTCACCAGCCAGCTCGAAGGTTTCGCCACCGAGCGGCGACACGCTGGTCGACGGAGGATTTTCGCCATCCGCTGGCGACGATTCACCGCCCGACGAACGACCGGAGCTAACTGATTCGCCGCCCGCTGGCGACGCCTCGCCCGCGGGCGAACGACCGGCGCTGGCTGATTCACTACCGACCGGCGACGCCTCGCCCGCGGACGAATCACCCGTGCCAACCGATTCGCCACTCAGCGGCGATTCACTGGTCGACGGAGGATTTTCGCCAACCGCTGGCGACGATTCACCGCCCGACGAACGACCGGAGCTAACTGATTCGCCGCCCGCTGGCGACGCCTCGCCCGCGGGCGAACGACCGGAGCCGACAGATCCGCCGCCCACCGGCACCGCCCCAGCCGCAGACCGATCACCCGCACCAACCGATTCGCCACGAACCGGCAACGAACCCGCACCCCCAGGCTCCCCGCTGCCCGCACCCGCCGCCGCACCAGGCGTGACCTGCGATTCGCCATCCAGCGGCGATCTCCCGGCCCCGTCCATCACCGGCCCCCGGCGAGTCTCGACAGCACGAACTCGCGCAGCACGTCCAGTTCCGTATCCACCGCCACCTCGACCGGCCGCCCGGTCGGCCGGTTCGGGACCGCCCGCCGGTCGACGATCGTCATGCCGCGGGTCGGGCCGAGGCCGGAGTCGATGTCGACCGGGTAGGTCTCCGCGCGCAGGATGCCCGGACGGATCGCCTCGGCGACGGCCACCGCGTCGTGCAGGACGATGCCTTCATAGCCGAGCACCTGCCGGTAGTGCGCCAGGTAGTCGGGAGTGAACGAGTTCAGCGCCTGCCCGACTGGTCCGGAAGCCGCGAGTTTTGCCAGCCACGTGCTGTCGACCGCGCACCGGTGGGTGAGGTCGAGGGGGACCATCACGCACGGAACGTCGTCCTCGGCGATCACACGCCGTGCTGCGTCTGGGTCGGCCCAAATGTTGAATTCGGAGACTGCGGTCGAGTTGCCGAGGGTGATTGCGCCGCCCATCAGGACGATGCGAGCGATCTTCGAACGCACTCCGGGGTGGGCCGCGAGCAAGGCGGCGATGTTGGTGAGCGGGCCGATCGGCGCGATGGTCACCGGTTCGTCCGAGGCTTCGAGCAGCGAAACCATCAGGCTGACCGCGTCGGAATCCTCAAGCGGGCGGGTGGCATCGGGCAGCGAAGCGGCGTGCCCGGAAAGTCCGTCGGAGCCGTGCACGGTGCTTGACCGGTGCAGTTCGCGGTAGAGGAGAGGCCGCGAGGCACCTGCGGCGACCGGCACGTCCGGCCGGTCGCACAGCTGCAGCAGACGGCGTGCGTTCGAGGTCGTCGTGGCCAGCGGTACGTTGCCGAAGACAGTCGTCACGCCCAGCAGGTCGACGTCCGCCGACCTCGCGGCCAGCGCGATCGCGAAAGCATCATCGACGCCGGGGTCGGTGTCGATGATCAGCTTGGTCCCCATCCTGCTCCCCTTGCGTGTGGCCGGCCGTCGTCCACAGGTTACGGTCAAGGGCATGACGTCGATGTGGGGTGCGCCCGCGTTGTCGCGCGTGCGCGCCTGGCGGCGGGCCCGGCGGGACCCGCACCAGGCGAAGTTCCTGACGGCCGACTCGCTGCGCTGGATCCTGCGCAATCGCGCCTACACGCCGTGGTACCTCGTGCGCTACTACCGGCTGCTCAAATTCCGCATCGCGAACCCGCACATCATCCTGCGCGGCATGCTGTTCCTCGGCAAGAACGTCGAGATCCACTGCCGCCCCGGATACGGCCGGATGGAAATCGGCCGCTGGGTGCACATCGGCGACGGCAACGCCATCCGCTGTCACGAGGGGTCCCTTCGCATCGGCGACAAGTCGGTGTTCGGACGGCAGAACGTGATCAACTGCTATCTCGACATCGAGCTCGGCGCCGCCACGCTCGTCGCCGACTGGGTGTACATCTGCGACTTCGACCACGTGACCGCGGACATCCACGTGCCGATCAAGGACCAGGGCATCGTCAAATCGCCGGTCCGGATCGGCCCGGACACGTGGCTCGGCACCAAGGTCAGCGTCCTGAAAGGCACGCGCGTCGGCCGCGGCAGCGTGCTCGGCGCGCACGCGGTAGTGCGCGGTGACATCCCGGACTACTCGATCGCGGTCGGTTCACCGGCCCGGGTGGTCCGGAACCGCGAGGACGACTACGCCGCGGATGCGGCCCGACGCGAGGCCGTCGCCGACATGGCGCGCAAGGCGAACAAGGCGCTGCAGAAAACGCTCGGCGACAGCTGACGCCAGCGAGCTGCGCGTCGATTCAGCGCGGCGAAAATCACCTGACAGCGCCGATAACCTCGCCTTATGAGCGAAGCCCTGCGTCGGCATGTCGCCGCCTTCAACAACCGTGACCTGCAAGCCCTCCTCGACGGCTTCACCGAGGACGCGGTTTGGATCACCGGCAGCAGCGTCGTGCGCGGACGCGACGAGCTCACCGAACTGTTCAGCAGTGCCATGGAGCAGCTTCTTCCGACGTTGACGGTCGAGAACGTTCTCGCGGACGGTGACCAGGTCGCCGCCCAATTGACCGAGCGGCTCACCCACAACGGCGAGGAGCACGTTTTCGCCATCGCTGGCTTCTATCGGCTGTCCGGAGACCGCATCAAGTCGGCGAAGATCTACCGAGAGGGCAGCGCCGAACTCGACTGAGCGGTGTTGCCGTTTTTTGGCGAATCGCGCTGACCTGCAGAAACGATCCTTGGTGGAGCTCGATTGACCGGTCGGCAGCAGGGATCGGGACGCCGAAGGCCCGCGCTCAGGCGCTGCCGTCGGACGGCTCCGACAGCGCCTTCGCCGCTGCGTCGTCGATGAAAGCAGCCTTCGCTGAGGTGCCGATGCCGCAGTCAGTGAGGGAGCGATGGGCGATCGAACGCTTCGGCGTCGCGGCGGTCTGTGCGGTGCGCGGAGGCACCGGAACGCGAGCATCCGACCGAGTTTCCCGTTGAAGGCTTCTGGAGCGGAAATGCCGAGAGCGTCTTCGTGCCAGTACCCGATCGCCTGAAAACTGGCGACAACGGAGTGCACGTGCTCGCCGCGTTCGCGCGAGTCCGCCCATTGATACTGGCGCTGAGGCGAGCAAATGCCGCAAACCTCAGACGCCCAATCGTCGTGCGGGCAGACCAGCGACACCTCAGAGCAGGAAGTGGAACAACGGACTCCCCGGCTCGACCCGCTCCACCTGCAGCGGGCTCTTCTCCAGCCGAGCCAGCAGTCCGGGCAGGTCCGCGCGCCGCGGGATCTCGACCCCGATCAGCGCGGGACCGATCTCCCGGTTGTTGCGCTTCACGTACTCGAACCGCGTGATGTCGTCCTCCGGGCCGAGGATTTCGTCCAGGAACCGCCGGAGCGCGCCAGGCTCCTGCGGGAAGCTGACGAGGAAGTAGTGCTTCAGCCCCTCGTGCATCAGCGAGCGTTCGAGGATTTCGCTGTACCGGCTGACGTCGTTGTTGCCGCCGGAAACGATGCACACGACCGTCTGCCCGGGCTCGACCTGCACGCTGGTCCCGAGAGAAGCTGCCGCGAGCGCGCCCGCAGGTTCGGCGATGATGCCGTCCGACTGGTACATCGACAGCATTTCCGTGCACACCGCGCCCTCGGCGACGGACGTCAGCTCCGCGCCGCTGTCGCGGATCAACGGGAACGTCACCTGACCGGCCTCGCGCACTGCGGCGCCGTCCACGAACGGGTCCACCGCATCGATCCGCACTGGTTCGCCCGCTTCGAGGGCTGCCGCCATGCACATCGCCCCTGCCGGTTCGACGCCGACGACCCGGATGTCCGGATGCCGCTCGCGGACCCATGTCGCGATCCCGGCCAGCAACCCACCGCCGCCAACAGGCACCACCAGGACATCCGGCACGAAGCCGAGCTGCGAAACCACTTCAAGCGCGACAGTGCCCTGGCCGGCGACAGTGCGTACGTCGTCGAACGCCGGAACGAGCGTCGCACCAGTGCGGTGGGCGTCATCTTTAGCCGCGGCGAAGGCGTCTTCGTACGTCTCGCCGACGACGATGACTTCGATGTGCGCGCCGCCGAGAGCCGCGATGCGTTGACGCTTCTGCCGAGGCGTCGTGCCCGGCACGTACACGCGACCGTTCGCCCCTAAGCGGCGACACGCGTATGCGACGCCTTGCGCGTGGTTGCCAGCGCTCGCGCAGACGACACCGCGCGCCCGCGTCTCGGCGTTGAGCTGCACGATGAAGTTGTACGCACCGCGGATCTTGTACGAGCGGACCGTCTGCTGGTCTTCGCGCTTAAGCCAGACGCGCGCGTCTACGCGGGACGAGAGACGCGCGTTGGGCTCCAAGGGCGTGCGTGTGACCACGCCCGCGAGCCGTTCGGCGGCCTGCTCGACCAGTTCTGCATTCACCGTGTCGATGTCGTGCACTCGGGTGAATGTACTTCGCACCCGGTGAACACGTCCGGGGCACTCACGTCACTGGCCGCGTTCACGTCTTCGGCACCGCCGGGTACGGGACGAACGTGCTGGTGTTTTCGTCCACCGTGAGCGGTTTGCCGATCGCCGGAAACGCGCGTTGCGAACAAGCGGGCCGGTCGCACACCTTGCACCCCATGCCGATCGGCGTCGCGGCGGCGGGTTCGTCCAGGTCAAGGCCGGTCGAGTAGATCAGCCGGCCGGCGTGCCGCAGTTCGCAGCCGAGACCGACGGTGAACGTCTTGCCCGGGCTGCCGTACCCGCCGATGTTGCGCGACACCGTCCGCGCGACCCAGAAGTACCGCTTGCCGTCCGGCAGCGCCGCGATCTGCGTGAGGATCTTGCCCGGCGAGGTGAAGGCCTCGTAGATGTTCCACAACGGGCAAGCGCCGCCGACGCGCGAGAAGTGGAAACCCGCCGCTGACTGGCGTTTCGACATGTTCCCGGCTCGGTCGACGCGCACGAACGAGAACGGCACCCCGCGCTGTTTCGGGCGTTGAAGAGTCGACAGCCGGTGGCACGTCGTCTCGAATCCGACTCCGAAGTGGTCGCAAAGGCGCTCGATGTCGTACCGGAACTCCTCTGCCGCGGCCAGGAACGGGCTGTACGGCAGGATCAGCGCGCCTGCGAAGTAGTTCGCCAGGCCGACGCGCGCGAGCGTCCGCGCGGCCGGGCCGGAAAAAGCCCACGAATCGGCGAGTTCGGTGATCAAGTCGTCGTATTCCAGCAGCGCGATCTGGGACGCCATCCGGAACGCCTGCTGACCGACCCGGAGGCTCGGGGCCAGCCGCAACACCCGCGTCGCCGGCTCGTATCGATGCTGTTCACCAGCGGATTCGTTGATGCCCTCGTTCGTCACGTCGACGCCGTAGCGCTGCCACAGCCGTTCCTTGAGCGACCCGAGCACCGAGCCGCGCCGCAGCGGGATCTGCGCGGCCATCCGCTCGGCCCGCTCGTCCAGCTCGGCGACGTAGTTCTCCCGCTCGTAGAAGAAGTCGCGGACCTCCTCGTGCGGCAGCGGCGCGGCGGCGCTTCCATGCAGGCCGAGCCCGTTTTCCGTGGTCAGAGCGGCTGTGCTCTCGACCGCGTTGCGGTAGCTGCGATGCAGTTTCACCAGCGCCTGGGCGATGGACGGCAAGTTGCTGGCCAGGTCGTTCAGTTCGCTTGTCGTCGCTTCGATGCCCACAGCCTCGTCGAGCAGAGCTTCCTTGACGTCGGCGACGAGCCGCGAGGTGTCGTTGTTGGCGAAGAACTCGGTGTCGACGCCGAACGCCTGCGTGATCCTCAGCAGCACCGGCACGGTCAGCGGGCGCGAGTTGTGCTCGATCTGATTGAGATAACTGGGTGAGATCTCGAGCACACGAGCGAGATCCGCCTGGCTCATCGACCGGCTTTCGCGCAGATGCCGCAGCCGCGCGCCGGCGAAAGTTTTGTCCATGGGTGCTCCGTCCGGCCGGAAGGTTTCCGGGCCTGAACGATTACGTGAACGATCAAGCCCGCGAATTTTCGCTGGGGTTGCGAACCGATGATTCGCAACCTTTGCAGCATGCTAGGCAATCTTCGCAGAAATTGGCAAATTGGAGCAGTAGACCGAGTTTTCCCGCTCGTGTCAGGGTCGTGACCAGGCAAGGCGAGCAATCGCAAACTTCGCAACACGGGAGAGTCCGATGACCGAGCAGGCCAATCAGCTCGAGCAGGCGGCGGCCGAGCTGGCCGAGCAGTGGAAGACCGACCCCCGCTGGGCGGGTGTCCAGCGGACCTACTCCGCCGCCGACGTGGTGAAGCTTCGCGGTTCTGTCGTCGAAGAGCACACCCTCGCCCGCCGCGGCGCCGAGAAGCTGTGGGAGCTGCTGCACAGCGAGGACTACGTCCACGCGCTGGGCGCCCTCACCGGCAACCAGGCCGTGCAGCAGGTGCGTGCTGGCTTGAAGGCCATCTACCTGTCCGGCTGGCAGGTCGCCGCGGACGCCAACCTCGCCGGCCAGACCTACCCGGACCAGAGCCTCTACCCGGCCAACTCGGTTCCGGCCGTCGTCCGCCGCATCAACAACGCGCTGGGTCGCGCCGACCAGATCAACTGGGCCGAGGGCAACGGCGACATCGACTGGTTCGCCCCGATCGTCGCTGACGCGGAAGCAGGCTTCGGCGGCCCGCTGAACGCGTTCGAGCTGATGAAGGGCATGATCGCGGCCGGTGCCGCGGGCGTGCACTGGGAAGACCAGCTCGCGTCCGAGAAGAAGTGCGGCCACCTCGGCGGCAAGGTCCTCATCCCGACCAAGCAGCACGAGCGCACCCTGAACGCCGCCCGTCTCGCCGCCGACGTGCTGAACGTGCCGTCCCTGGTCGTCGCCCGCACCGACGCGCAGGCCGCGACCCTGCTGACCAGCGACGTCGACGAGCGCGACCGCAAGTACCTCACCGGCGGCCGCACCTCCGAGGGCTTCTACGAGGTCAACAACGGCATCGAGCCGTGCATCGACCGCGGTCTGGCCTACGCGCAGTACGCCGACCTGCTGTGGATGGAGACCTCCACGCCGGACCTCGAGGTCGCCCGCAAGTACGCCGAGGCGATCAAGGCGCAGTACCCGGACCAGATGCTGGCCTACAACTGCTCGCCGTCGTTCAACTGGAAGAAGCACCTCGACGACGACACCATCGCGCGGTTCCAGCGCGAGCTCGGCGCCATGGGCTACAAGTTCCAGTTCATCACGCTGGCCGGCTTCCACGCGCTGAACTACTCGATGTTCGACCTGGCGCACGGCTACGCCCGCAACGGCATGAGCGCCTACGTCGACCTGCAGGAGCGCGAGTTCGCTTCGGAGGAGCGCGGCTACACCGCGACGAAGCACCAGCGCGAGGTCGGCACCGGCTGGTTCGACCTGGTGTCCACCGCGCTGAACCCGGAGAGCTCGACCACCGCGCTCAAGGGTTCGACCGAAGAAGACCAGTTCCACTGACGCACCCCGCGGGCCGGCGATTCCGGTCGCCGGCCCGCCCCTTCCCTTTCCCCCTTCGCGGAGGTACGAGATGGCTGACACGTTGAACACCCGCATCGAGGTCACCGGGCCCGCCGATGGCCGCTTCGCCGAGATCCTCACTCCGGCAGCACTGGACTTCGTAGCCAAACTCGACAACACCTTCGCCGGACGCCGCCGCGAACTCCTCGACGAGCGCCGCCGCCGTCGCGAGCGGCTGCAGTCGGGGGAGGAGCACCTGGACTTCCTGCCCGAAACGCGGTCGATCCGGTCGGACGAGAGCTGGCACATCGCCCCCGTCGCGCCCGGTCTGGAGGACCGGCGCGTCGAGATCACCGGCCCGACCGACCGGAAGATGACGGTCAACGCGCTCAACTCCGGCGCGAAGGTCTGGCTGGCGGACTTCGAGGACGCGACCTCGCCGACCTGGCACAACGTCGTCGACGGCCAGCTCAACCTGTTCGACGCGATCCGCCGCAACATCGACTTCACCACCGAGGCCGGCAAGCGCTACACGATCGGCGACGACCCGGCGACGATCGTCGCCCGCCCCCGCGGCTGGCACCTGGTCGAGAAGCACATCCGCATCGACGGCCGCCCGGTTTCGGCGAGCCTCGTGGACTTCGGCCTGTACTTCTTCCACAACGCCCGGCAGCTCCTGGCCCGCGGCAGCGGCCCGTACTTCTACCTGCCGAAGCTGGAAAGCCACCAGGAAGCGCGCTTGTGGAACGACGTGTTCCTGCTGGCGCAGAAGGAACTCGGCATCCCGCGCGGAACCATCCGCGCGACCGTGCTGATCGAGACGATCACCGCGGCCTTCGAGATGGACGAGATCCTCTACGAACTCCGCGAGCACGCGGCCGGCCTGAACGCTGGGCGTTGGGACTACATCTTCAGCGTCATCAAGAACTTCTCCGCGCACGGTGCCGACTTCGTGCTGCCGGACCGTGCCCAGGTGACGATGACGGTCCCCTTCATGCGTGCCTACACCGAACTGCTCGTCAGCACCTGTCACCGCCGCGGAGCGCACGCGATCGGCGGGATGGCCGCGTTCATCCCGAGCAAGGACCCGGTCACCAACGAGAACGCGCTGGAGAAGGTCCGCCAGGACAAGGAACGCGAGGCCGGCGACGGCTTCGACGGCTCCTGGGTCGCGCACCCCGGCCTGGTCCCGGTGTGTCGCGAGGTATTCGACCAGGTGCTCGGCGGCTGGCCGAACCAGCTCGGCAAGCTGCGTGAAGACGTGGCTGTCGACGCTTCGGACCTGCTCGACGTCGCGAGCGCCGGCGGCGAGGTCACCGAAGCGGGCGTGCGGGCGAACATCAATGTCGCCCTGCGCTACATCGACTCCTGGCTGCGCGGCACCGGTGCCGCGGCGATCCACAACCTCATGGAGGACGCCGCGACGGCGGAGATCGCGCGATGCCAGGTGTGGCAGTGGATCCGCAACGGCACGAAGCTCGAGGACGGCACGGCGCTGACCCACGAGCTGGCCGTCGAGTTCCTGGACGACGAACTGGCGAAGGTCCGCACCGACCTCGGCGCGTCGGCCCGCCTCGACGACGCCCGCGCGATCTTCACCGAGACCGCTCTTGGCGAGAAGCTGCCGAGCTTCCTCACGACTGTCGCCTACGCCCGCTACCTGACTGAGCGGTGACAGGCTCCGGTCGCCAGTGACCTGACCACCGGCGACCGGTTACCCCGCACCACATTTTGGGATGGTGCAGGGGACGGGTCCGGTGGCGGAGGCTCCCCGCCACCGGGCCCGGGTCTTTCCGGACCCGCGCTCCTTCGCCGCCGAGAGGCGAGGGGCGCGGGTTTTCGGCTTCTCGGGGTTCGATCCTTCAATCTTTGGCTTGGGGTTCTGCTGCACTTCCGCTCGGACGCTGCCCCGAACTCCGGAAAACCCGGGGTGCCGTCCGGGGCGGCCGTGCCGTGGCCGCTCAGCGGCGAATCCCCGTGCGACGTTAAGGCTCGCTTGATCCTGCCTCCCGCTCGGATCTGACTGAGCATCGCTGCCGGTTCGACTGCGTTCCCCAGTTCGGACACGGGCCCCAGCGTCAGACGCCAGGTGCGGCCGAGTCTGTGACACGTCCGTCCCGATGGATCTCGCCCGCTCCACCCGACCGGTCTCCAGACCGTGGTCGCGTTCTCTTAACGGACTATCCCGCCAAGATCCCGGCTTCTCGCCCAGTCTGGCCGGTGATGCGAACGAGCTTGCGCCGAAGTTTCCGACTCCGATCTCGCCCGGCCGAACCGCCGTTGCCGCTCAGTGGCGAATACCTGGTCAACGCCCACTTTCAAGCGTGCTCGACCGCGCTTCCGGCCACCGCGGCTCCCTTCCTCAACTGGCACCCGGCACTGCTCCGCCCACCTGTCGAACACCCCTTGCTTATTTGATTCGACATACATATATTGCACAAGTAACTACCTGGGGGAGCGTCGCCGGCGAGGGTGCCGAGCAGCTTCCAACCTCACTCGCACCCGGAGAAACCATGCACTGGCTTTACCTCGGCATCGCTGTGTTCTTCGAGATCGCCTTCGCGCTCGGTGCCAACGCTACGGACGGGTTCACCAAGCTGTGGCCGTCGGTGTTCACGCTGGTCATGGCGGCTGGCGGCATTTTCTTCCTCAGCCGGGCCCTGCTGACCCTGGATGTCGGCGTCGGCTACGCGATCTGGACCGGTCTCGGCTCGGTGGGCATCGTGCTGCTGGGCGCGCTGATCTTCAAAGAGAAGCTCAACTGGCGCAAGCTCATCGGTTTCGGCCTGGTGATCTGCGGGATCATCGGTCTCCAGCTGACCGGTGCCTGACCCTCTTTCCCGCTCCCGAAAGGATTTCCGCCGTGTCCGTTCAGCCCGAAGCAGCACCGGCCATCGCACCGGAGAGGACGCAGACCACTCGCCGCGCATGGGGCATTCTTCTCTTCGCCGGAGTCTGCGAAATCGCCTTCGCCGTTAGCACGGACGGCAGCCGAGGTTTCACCAACCTGCCGTGGTCGATCGCCACGGTGATTACGGCCGCCGCAACGATTTTCACGCTCAGCCTGGCCTTGCGCACCATCGACGTCGGCGTCGGCTACGCGGTCTGGACCGGTATCGGCGCGAGCGGCGCCGCGATCTTCGGCGCGATCATCTTCGGCGAAAGTCTGGGACCGCTGCGCATCCTGTTCCTGGCAGTGATCATCGCCGGGGTCATCTGCCTCAAGCTCGCCGGCGGTTCAACCGATTCGGCGAAGGCTGGCGACTGACCGTATCCAGCCCGAGGCCCGCGACTTTCACCAGCTGGCAGCGAACCCGCGAGGTTCTGGCCGCAGGCCCCGTGATCGCGTTTTCGTCACTACGCTGCACCGGCGCGGCACCAATGTTTGCGACGAACCTGGAGGCCAGCCAATGCCCATGGCGACCGTCAACGACCGCCCGATCTTCTTCGCCGACACCGGGGGAGACGGACCGGTCTTGCTCCTGGGACATGGCTACTTCCTGGACCACTCGACGTTCTCGCCACAAGCAGCGGTGCTCGCGCCGGAGTGGCGCCTGATCAGTTGGGACGCCCGCGGCCACGGACAAACCCCAGACGACGACCCCGGCACGTCATACACCTACTGGGACCAAGCCCGGGACGCGCTCGGCCTGCTTGACCGCCTGGGTATCGAACGCGCTGTCGCAGGCGGACTGTCCCAAGGCGGCTTCACAGCGCTACGAATTGCATTGCTGGCACCCGAACGGGTCGCAGGCCTGGTGCTATGGGACACCGAAGCAACACCGTGTGACCCAGCCGACAAAGCCGCCTATGGCGACATGTTCGCCGCACTGCGCGAATACGGCCCAATTGATGACCTCACCATACCGCTGTCGACACAATTGCTCGGAGAATCAGACCTGCGTGACGAGTTACGCGCACGATGGCGTGCCGCACTCGCACTGCCGCTGGGCCCGGCCGCGCACTGCCTGCTGGAGCGAGACGACATCTCGGGACGCCTGAACGAAATCACCTGCCCGGCGTTGCTGATGTGGGGCGAGCAAGACGTCTCCCTTCCGCGTGACCGCATGAACCTGCTGAGCGAACGCCTCCTGAACGCCGGCAACGTGCACGTAATCCACGGCGCGGCGCACACCCCAACCCTGACTCATCCGGAGCGGGTCAACCCGTTGCTGCAGCAGTTCCTGCAGACGTTGCCCTGAGCGGTTCCGCCGAGCGTTCGAGACTCTTGCACAGCCAGAAACGCTGAGTTCTCCCACCGCTCAATGCCATGCAGGTCGCCCGCGACCTCCGGACAACGAGAGGCTCGCCGAACGCTCAATTGCATGCACGCACATGTGCTATACAAGAGGTCTCGGCGTCACTTCTCGACGCCGGACAAGGCTTTGCCGGAGAGGTCGTTCGCGTGACCACCACACCTTCCCCTGGTCGCAAGCAGGCGGGGGCGAAACTCACCACCCTCGGTGCGATGTGGCCCCGCATGGTGGCGCTTCGCAGCCGTATCGACCACGAGGTCGAGCAGGCCTTGCAACGGCAGCTGCACCTGGGCTTCTCGGAATTCGTCGCCTTGATGTCGCTGGCCGATCGCCCCGACGGCGAACTCCGCATGCAGGAGCTCGCGGACGCGACGTCACTCAACCAGAGCTCCGCGACCCGTCTGGTGGGCCGGCTCGAGCGGACCGGTCTGACCGAACGACGTCTCTGCGAATACGACCGCCGCGGCGTCTACACCGGAATCACCGACGCCGGACGAGTCACGTTGCGCAAAGCCGTCCCGGTCTATGAAGCCGCCCTGGCGAACGCTTTCGACCGCGTGGCAGCAGACCCTGACTACCGCGACCTCATCGCCGCCGTCGACCCCCGCTGAAAGCGCCCTGACCAGGCATTCGCCACTGAACGGCGAATCTCGCCAACCGCTGTTGACCAGCGCTTACCTTACACTTCGAACGCATTGCCAGTAGCGATCTTCGGCCGCCCCAACTCTACCGGTTCGCCGACTCGAGCCCGCCGGTAAACCTCGACGGTCGCCTCCGCGATCCGTCCCCAATCGAAGTCCGCGCCAAGCCGGGCCTGCGCCGCACGCGCACGCCGGGTCGCGGCCGGAACGTCGCTCAAGACCGTCGTCACGGACGAGGCGAGGCCAGCGACGTCACCCGGCGCGAAGGCCAAGCCGGTCTCGCCGTCGATGACAACCTCGCCGAGCCCGCCCGCGGTCGACGCCACCAGCGGTGCTTTCGCGGCAGCAGCCTCCAGCGCGACGATCCCGAACGGCTCGTACCGGCTCGGCAGCACGACTGCATCGGTAGCAGCGAGGAGAGCTCGCAGGTCACGGTCGGAAAGATGGCCGACGAAGTCCACCGCCCGGCGAATCCGCAGCTTGCGAGCCTGCGCGACGAGTTCGTCGTGATGTCGCCCTTTTCCGGCGACGACCACCCGAGTGCCCGGGAACTGGCGGCGGATCCTGGGCAGCGCGGCCAGCAGGTCCTGCACGCCCTTTTCCCACTCCAACCGGCCGAAGAACAGCAGGAACGGAGCCCCGTCCGGACTGTGCTGCTCTCGCATCCTCGCGACCTCGCCGGACGACACGCGCCAGCTGCGCCCCTCGATGCCGTTGTGGATCACCGCGACGTCGGCCGAGTCGATTTCGAAGAGGTGCGCGACCTCCTTGCGCATGGCCTGCGAACAGGTGATCACCGCGTCGGCGCGGTTGGCCAGCCACCATTCGACCGAATGCACCTGCTGGTTGAGCGGATGCGACAGCCACCCCGAATGGCGGCCCGCTTCGGTCGCGTGGATCGTCCCGACGAGCGGCACCCGGGCAGCCTCGGCGACCGCGATCGCCGGGTGCGTGACCAGCCAGTCGTGGGCATGGACGACATCGGGTTGCCACGTGCGGAGCAAATCCTGCGCCGCCCGGATCATGGCGTGGCCCATGGCGAGCGTCCACGCGACGAGATCCCGCTCGAAAGTCAGGTGCATCGGATCCTCGGCCACACGGACGACGCGGACCCCCTCGATGACCCGATCGCTGCGCGGATGCGTCGAGGCGTCGGTGCCCGCGGTGTGCCGGCAGAGGACGACGACGTCGTGGCCTTGCTGCGCGAGGTGCCTCGCCAGCGCGTGAACGTGCCGGGCCAGCCCGCCGATGACCACCGGCGGGTACTCCCAGGACAACATCAGCACGCGCATGGCCCGAGGTTACTCGCCAGTCGCTTACCCCGGGGCGGCCGCCCGAACGACCGCCGGAATGACTCGTCGTCACCCGGCGAAAAAGTGGCTAAGCCGGGAAGACTCCGCTGGTCAGAGCGTTTCGCCAAAAAACGGCAACAGCTCCGTCTGGCCGTTGTGCCAGCTCGCGACGCCTGCATCTCCGCAGCTCAGCTCCCCGCCTCGAGCAGAAGCGACCACCCGGCTGAAGCGCCAGCTCCGGCTAGGGCCACCGGCCGCCATGCGCCACTCGCACGCGCCGCAGTACCCGGGCTGAAGCACGCTGACCAGCGATTAACCGCTAAGCGGCGAGGAGGTCGTCGACGGCAGCCCACTGCCCAACCCGAGGAGCCTCCATCGAGGATCAGTTGCCAGCCAGCGGCCACAGACAGCCGGCGTAGTCGTCGAGCAGGACCCGGGCACCGGCTGTCCGAGCAGCCCTCAAGCCATGCCGCGGACCGCGGTTCTCTGCCACCATGACCACTGATGACTCCAACAGAGCCCGAATGGCAGCGAGCGGATTCGCCACTGACCACCCCGTGGACCGACCGAGTCGACCCGGCCGCGGTGCTGCCCGAGTACCCGCGCCCCCAGCTCCGCCGGCCGGAATGGCTGAGCCTCAACGGCATCTGGGAGTACGCGGGATGGCCTGCTTCGCCCGCGGAGCCGCGACCTGTCGGGTACAGCGAGCGCATCCTGGTTCCCTTCGCGCCGGAATCGGTGCTCTCCGGAATCGGCCGACGCGACGAAGTGCTGTGGTACCGGCGGTTGTTCGAGGTCCCGGAAAGCTGGATCGGGCGGCGGGTGTTGCTGCATTTCGGTGCAGTCGACCAAAAAGCCGAGGTGCGGGTCAACAACCAGACGGTGGTCACCCATGAGGGCGGCTACACGTCGTTCTCGGCGGACATCACAGATGCGCTCCGTGCATCGGGGCCGCAGGAAATTACCGTTCGCGCAGAGGACCGTACGGACATCGAGCTCTACCCGATCGGCAAGCAGCGCAACGACCCTGGCGGTATCTGCTACACCCCGACGTCGGGAATCTGGCAGACCGTCTGGGTCGAGCCGGTGCCGAACGAGCGCATTTCCTCCGTCGAAATGACCTCGGACCTGTCCGGCGTATATGTGTTCCCGCAGGTCACCGGCGGTGCTCAAGTGGAGCTGATCGTTTCGCCGCCAAACGGCGACGAGGCAGTGCGCGTTCGGGGCACCGCTGGCGCGCGGCTGCGGGCCGATCTTCCTGAACCGCATCTGTGGTCCCCTGATGATCCGTTTCTGTACGACATCACCGTCCGTCTCCTCGATGCGCACGGTGATGTATTGGACGAAGTCGCCAGTTATTGCGGCCTGCGAACGGTAGAAATCGTCCCGGATGCCGACGGACAGCCACGGATCGCGGTGAACGGCCGGACCACTTTCCTGCACGGACCACTCGACCAGGGCTACTGGCCGGACGGCGGCTACACCGCGCCGACAGACGAGGCACTCCGGTTCGATCTGGAGAAGACGAAGGAGCTCGGGTTCAACCTGGTCCGCAAGCACGTCAAGGTCGAACCCGCGCGCTGGTACTACTGGGCGGACCGGCTGGGTTTGGCGGTCTGGCAGGACATGCCGTCATTGGCCGTCTCGTTCGCCGGACCGCCCGGTCACGCGCCGGATCCGTTGCCCGAAGGTCAACGCCGTTTCGAGGCCGAGTTGCGGGAAATGGTTGCGCAGCTGAGCAACGTCACGTCGATCGTCGCCTGGGTGCCGTTCAACGAAGGCTGGGGAGAATTCGACACGGCCCGGATCGCGGCGCTCGTGAAGGAACTCGACCCGACGCGGCTGGTGATCGCCAACAGCGGCGTGAACTGCTGCTTCTCTCGCGCGGACACCGGTGCTGGCGACATCTACGACGATCACACGTACGTCGGGCCGGGAGAGCCGCACGAGGGGGACCATCGCGCATTGGTGGACGGCGAATACGGCGGCCTGGGCTTGGTTCTCGAAGACCACGTTTGGTCAGGTCCGCCCAATGCCTATGAAATGGCGTCTGATTCCGCGCACCTCACTCGCAGGTACGCGGAGGTGAGCGAACGCCTCGAACGGCTGGTTTCCGATCTGGGATTGTCCGGCGCGATCTATACTCAGACCACGGATGTCGAAAACGAAGTGAACGGCCTCCTCACCTACGACCGTCGAGTGCAGAAGCTCGACTTCGACGACGCCGCGAACCACAACCGAGCGGTGATCGCGCGGGGTTCGCACCCCGAGGTGAAGACCGCTGCCGAGCTGGCTGGCGAGGCTTCGGACAGCCGTTGACCTGCGATTCGCCATTGAACGGCAACGCAAGACATGCAGTCCTGCACTGGACTGCGGCTTTGGGGGCGGCCCAAGCCGACTCGCGTTTCGCCGCTCACTGGCGACGAACTGGGCAACGGTGTCTCGAAGCTGGCGAAATATCGCCCAGCCCGGACCCGGTGCGTCAACGTCTACGTTGCTGTGTCGACCTTGGCGTCGAACTAGCCTTTGGACGGCGACGGCATCCTCGGCCGTGGCCGACGGCTGACGTTGTGGTGCCGTTGTGGTGTGCGACGACGTCCGCTCAGGGCAACGCGCCATTGGTCGCCAGTCGCCGATAAGAGGTGACGCCGCGGTCGATCAGAGGCCGATGAACGACGGGCCTTTCGCCACTGAACGGCAAGAGCGGCAACCAACGGCTCGGGCTGTCTCCTTGGGAAGCCAGCCGTCTCCGCGTTCGCTGGCAGTTGCCGAAAAACGGCAAATGCTCTCCGACCACGATAAACGCTGGCCGGAGAGCAGGACCCGTAGCTCAAGCAGGCAGTGCTGCCTCGATCGCCGCGACGATCGTCTCGTCTTCAGGCTCCGTGCGCGGCCGGAAACGGCCGAGTACCTTGCCGTCCGGGCTGATCAGGAACTTCTCGAAGTTCCACTGCACGTCACCGGCTTCGCCGTCCGCGTCGGGAGTTTCCGTGATGCTCGCGTAGAGCGGGTGCCGCCCTTCGCCGTTGACGTCGATCTTCTCGAACAGCGGAAACGACACGCCGTACGTCGTGGAGCAGAACGTCTGGATCTCCTCCGCCGTGCCTGGCTCCTGACCGGCGAACTGGTTGCAGGGGAACCCGACGACCGAGAAGCCTTTGTCGCCGTAGCGTTCTTGCAGGCGTTCCAGACCGGTGTACTGCGGCGTCAGCCCGCACTTCGACGCGACGTTCACCACGAGCAGCGTCTTGCCTGCCAGCGGTCCGCCGAGGGTGGCGTCTTCGCCGGCCAGGGTCTTGAGGGGCAGGTCGCGGATTCCCATGGAGTTCCTTCCGATCGTCATGCGCGAGGACGCCGCAGGGCGCGTGCGTCCAGATGTCCGAACGGGCCGTCGGCCCGGCGGTATTCCTCGGCCAAGGCGAGCGCGCGAGCGCGATCCCCACTGCGCAGCAACCCCGCCAGGGCATCGAATCGTTCGGTGTGCACACGGGCGCGCCGGCGGGCGTAGTCAGCGGCGGAGTCTTTGGTGACCATGAACGCCCAGTCGCTGGACAGCGCCATCATCGCCTCGGCGACGGCCTGATCGGCAACGGCGTCGCGAGTGGTCCCGTCCTGCTTATCGACCAGGTCGAGCAGGCGGGCCTGTAGCGCGGTGTTGTCCTGCACCATGTCCGCGACCTGCTCGCCGTCCCATACTCGCCAGTCCTTGCCGGAGCCCCATGAGGATGACGGCAGCTGGACCGGTTCGCCTAGGTGGCCAGCCTCGAGCGCGCCGCGCAATGTGGTCACCCGGACGCCGGCCTCGGGCAGTGCGCGCAGGATTCCTTCGAGCCACGCGGGGCCTTCGTGCCACCAGTGTCCGAAGAGTTCCGTGTCGTATGCCGCGACCACAAGTGACTCGCGGTCGTGTTGCTCACGGAGAGACCTCAGCCGTGCGACGACTGTTTCGACGAAATCCTTGACGTGCGAACCCAAAACCTCCGCGGCGAGCGCGGGGTCGTACGGAGATTTGTCTTGTGGTTCAACGGTTTTTCCGGTGACGCGCGACGCTTTCAGTCCGACTTCGTGTGCCCAGGTGTGGAAATCCCGATACGCCGCATGGCCCGGATAGCCGGCTTTCGGCGACCAAACCCGGTAGGTGACTTCAAGATCGCGGCCAAAGCAGACGACGTCGGAGTCGCCGACCGGATGTGCGGCGGAAGTGTCACCATGGAGTGAAGGGCCGTCGACTAGGAAGCGGCGCACACCGGCATCGTGGTAATCTCGTTCCATTCCCGGTGCATAGCCACATTCAGGTGCCCAAATACCTTCTTGCGCGCGGCCAATGCGCAGTGCGGTGTCCTCCAGCCCCGCTTGGAGGGCGAACCGTCGCACTCGCTGGTCCAGCAGTGGCTGGAACGGATGTGCCAGCGGTCCGCCGAGCAGTTCGATCGTGTCACTGTCCACAAGCGACCGAAGAATCGGCGAGAAGCCGTGCCGCCAGCGCGTTTCCAGCTCCTCGGTGGCGTGCATCGCGACCTGGTGCTCCGCAGCGGCTAGGTCGCGCAGCAATGGATCGCCATGCCAGAGCGTCGATGCGTGCTGTGTGCGCAGCTGCCAGTGGCCGATCCAGTCGTGGCACGCGCGGATGGCGTACGGATCGTCGAGCTGCGCGGCGAGGACTGGCGTCATGCCGAGTGTCAGGACGTCGCGTCGCCCCTCAGCGGCGAAACGGCGCAGCAGGTCGACGACCGGCAGATACGAATGCGTCCACGCCTGATACAGCCACTCCTCGCCGACCGGCCAGCTGCCATGGTGCGGCAGCCACGGCAGGTGGCTGTGCAGGACGAGGCAGAACGTGCCTTCGGGTGTGGGATTCCGGGCGCTCACGGGCGCACCGCCACGGCCGCCAGGTCGAGGCTTGCGTCCAAGTCGTCGCTGTGGATCGCGAAGTCGTCGGCCCGGATCGCTGCGACGTCCGCGAGGAGGTCGGCGGGCCAGGTGGCTTGTCCGGGAAGCGAGCCCATGACGACGTCCAGTTGAGCGTCGATGATCGAGCCGCCGTAGCGGGTTTCCACGCTGCGCAGGGATTCGGCGTGGTGCAGCCCGTTCAACGCCGCCACGGTGAACCCGGCTGTGCGCAGCAACTCGTCCATTTCGGATGGTGCCAGTTCGCGCGTATGGAACGGGTTGAGCGGGGTGTCGCTGTCCGGCGTGAAGGTGAGCCGGTTCGGGGTCGTGACCAGCAGTTTTCCTCCCGGACGCAGGACGCGGAAGCATTCGGCGAGGAAACCGTCCTGGTCCCAGAGGTGTTCGATCACCTGGAAGTTCGCCACCACGTCGACCGCGCCGTCCCTTAGCGGGAGGTACGCCAGGTTTGCCCGCGCGACGGCGACATCCGGATAGCGACGTGTGACGTGTTCGGTGGTCGGCACGTCGTAGTCCAGCGCCAGCACTTGCCGGGCGTGCTGGGCGATAAGCCCGGCACCGTAGCCCTCGCCGCAGCCGGCTTCGAGCACGGTCGCGTCGGCGCAGTGGGGGAGAAGGGCGAGGTATGCGGCTTCATGGCGGCGGAACCAATAATTCTCCTCGGGGATGCCGGGGACGGTTCGTTCGCCGGTGAGGTGCAGTGCCTCGGCCCGGGTGGCTGCGTTGGTCACCTGCGCGACCCTAGCGCCTGTCACGTTTCGCGCAGCCGTCTCGTTCCAGCGGTATGCAACGGACGATCACGCGCATCCTCCTGATCCTGCTCGGTCTCTACACCCTGGTGCAGGGGCTTTGGCCGCTGCTCGACCCGATGGGGTTTTACCAGGACTTTCCAGGGTTCCGGCACGGCTGGGTCTCCATGGACGGGCCCTACAACGAGCACTTCATCATCGATTTCGGCGGCCTCAGCCTGGCGCTCGGCGCCATGCTGGTGGGCGCTGCCGTGATGGGCACCACAGCTATCGCGAGGCTGGTGGCGATCGCGGCGTTGCTGTTCGCCGTCCCGCACCTCGTCTACCACGTGGGTCACGTCGGGCACTATCCGCAGCTCGACCAGGTGCTCATCATCGGCGGGCTCGCGGTGACGGTCCTGCTGCCGCTCGTGGTGCTTTTGGTCCCTGGGCGGCGAATCGAGGTCAGTTCGACGGCGACACCGTGATGCTGAGCGCGCCCGGGCCGACGTGAGCGCCGATCACGGTGCTCGCGTCGCCCACCACGATCTCGCCCGCGCCTGGCACGCGCTCCCGCAGCCGCCGGACGACCTCGCTTTCATCGGAGCCGAATCGGGTCACCGCGAGGTCCACCGGCTGGTCGCCAGCCGCTTGCACGGCCAGGTCGACGAGCCGGTTCATCGCTCGTTTAGTGCCGGGAACGCGGGCGAGCGGACCCACTTCTCCATTGCGGACGGTGAGCAGCGGCTTGATCGCGAACGCACTTCCGAGCATCGACTGGGCGGCGCCGATCCGTCCTGATCGCCGCAAGTACTCGAGCGTGTCGACATAGATCAGTTCGGTTGAGCTGCGGACTCGCCGTTCCGCGGCGTCCAGGACTCGCTCGAGCTGTCCGCCGGCTCCGGCGACGCGGGCGGCGGACACCGCTGCGTAGCCGAGACTCATGCTCGCTGTCCCGCTGTCGAGAATGTGCACGGGAATCCGGACCTGCTGGGCGGCTTCGCGGGCGGCTTCGACGGTCTGCGAAAGCCGTCCGGAGATGTGCAGGCTCACGATGGCGGATGCGCCGGCGGAGGCCGCGTCCTGGTAGCTCCAGAAAAACGCGCCCGGATCGGGCGGCGAAGTCGTGACGGCCGCGCCGGACTTCATCGTCTGGATGAGCTCGCTCCGGTCGAAGCGGTGCTCGTCGTCCGTCTGGTCGCCGACATGCAGCTGGACCTGGACGACACTGATTCGCCACTGGGCGGCGAGCTGCTCGGGCAGGCACGAGGTCGAGTCGGTGACTACGGCGATGTGCGCGGACATGGTGCCGGAGCGTAACCCCTAACGGCCTACTGCGAGTAAGTGACCGTTGCTCCGATCGGGCGAGCGGCACGCTGGACGGGCTAACCGGTCAACTACTAGGACGATGGTCCCATTAGATTGCTCATCCAGGTGAATGCCGTCACCTCGGGGGGTCCGGCCGCGGAATTGCCCCTAATCTACCGCTCAGTAGAGCACTGTCCCGCGGCCGAGAGCCGGCCCCAACCGGGAGGTCGAAGAAGACCCATGACGAACATCGTTGTCCTGGTCAAGCAGGTACCGGACACCTACTCGGAGCGGAAGCTCTCCGGTTCCGACAACACCCTTGACCGCGAATCCGCCGACGCCGTGCTCGACGAGATCAACGAGAAGGCCGTCGAAGAGGCCCTCAAGATCAAGGAAGCCGGCGAGGGCGAGGTCACCGTGATCTCGGTCGGCCCGGACCGCGCGACCGACGCGATCCGCAAGGCGCTCTCCATGGGCGCCGACAAAGCCATCCACGTGTCCGACGAGGCGCTGCACGGCTCCGACGCGATCGCCACCGCGAAGGTCATCGCCGCCGCCGTCGGCAAGGTCGAGGGCTTCGACCTGATCCTGGCCGGCAACGAGGCGTCCGACGGCCGCGGCGCCGCCGTGCCCGCGATCCTCGCCGAACTGCTCGGCGTGCCGCAGCTGACCTACGTGCGTCAGCTGACCGTCGAAGGCTCCGCCGTGAAGGCCGACCGCGAGACCGAGGACGGCATCACCCACCTCGAGGCGAACCTGCCGGCGCTGGTGAGCGTGAGCGAGAAGATCAACGAGCCGCGCTACCCGTCGTTCAAGGGCATCATGGCCGCGAAGAAGAAGCCGGTCGAGACGCTGACCATCGCCGACCTGGGCATCGACGCGGGCGAGGTCGGCCTCGCCAACGCGTGGTCGACGGTCGTCGAGGCCTCGCCGAAGCCGCCGCGCACCGCGGGCGAGAAGGTCGAGGACGAGGGCGACGGCGGCTCGAAGGTCGCTGAGTACCTGGTCGCGCAGAAGCTCATCTGAGACACGGTTTCGAGGAGGATTCCGGAAAATGGCTGAAGTACTCGTCCTCGTCGACCACGTCGACGGTGATGTCAAGAAGGTCACGCTCGAGCTGCTGACCGCTGCGCGCGCCCTCGGCGAGCCCTCCGCCGTCGTGGTGGGCCCGACCGGCACCGCGGCGAAGGCCAAGGAAGCGCTCGCCGGCCACGGCGCGGCGAAGGTGTACGTCGCCGAGGGCGACGACGCCGCCGGTTACTTGGTGACGCCGAAGGTCGACGTGCTCGCGAAGCTCGCCGAGCAGGTCTCGCCTGCCGCGGTGCTCGTCGCCGCCAGCGCCGAGGGCAAGGAGGTGGCTGCGCGGGTCGCGCTGCGGCTGGGCTCCGGTCTGCTCTACGACGCGGTCGGTGTGAACGCCGACGGCACCGTTGACCAGTCCATCTTCGGTGGCGCATTCTCCGTCAAGGCCAAGGCTGCCAAGGGTGCGCCGGTCGTGTCGGTGCGTCCGGGCGCGGTCGAGGCGGAGGCTGCCGATGGCGCGGCCGCCGAGGAGACCGTCGAGATCCCTGCGCAGGACCCGGCGAAGTCCGCCAAGATCACCGGCATCGAGCCGGTCGTCGGCGGCGACCGTCCGGAGCTGACCGAGGCGTCGATCGTCGTTTCCGGTGGCCGCGGTGTCGGTTCGGCGGAGAAGTTCGACGTCGTCGAGAAGCTGGCCGACTCGCTCGGCGCGGCTGTCGGCGCGTCCCGTGCCGCTGTCGACTCCGGCTACTACCCGGCGCAGTTCCAGGTCGGCCAGACCGGCAAGACGGTGTCGCCGCAGCTGTACATCGCGCTCGGCATCTCCGGCGCGATCCAGCACCGTGCCGGCATGCAGACGTCGAAGACGATCATCGCGGTCAACAAGGACGCCGAGGCCCCGATCTTCGAGATCGCCGACTTCGGCGTGGTGGGCGACCTGTTCAACGTCGCGCCGCAGCTGACCGACGCTGTCGACAAGCGCAAGGGCTGACGTTTTCTTTCGCCCGGAAGGCCGTCGCGTGCACGCCACGCGGCGGCCTTCCGCGTTCTCCGGGCTTTCTCGGCTGCCTGAGAGGAACCTGAGAACCCGCAATTAACTCAACGTGCACTGACCGGTCATCGATTGGCACTCTCCGAGGCCGCTTACCGGCAGGTACACCTTGACCATGACGTCGTCACAGCTCCTCGTCAGTACTGATCAGGCGGGTGCCGACCTTCCCGCAGGCGCTCCGCGGTATTCGCTTCTGGTCGCCAACGGGAACGATGAAGTGCTCGCCGCACAGAAACTGCGATACCGGGTTTTCGCCGAGGAGATGGGGGCGGAACTGCATTCCCCGGAGCCCGGCCGGGACGTCGACTACTTCGACGAATTCTGCGACCACCTCGTGGTCCGCGACGACAACACCGGCGAGATCGTCGGCTGCTACCGCATGCTCCCGCCGGAGCGCGCCGCGCAGGCCGGAAAGCTTTATTCCGACAGCGAATTCGACCTGACGACGCTCGCCGCGCTGCGGCCGTCCTTGGTCGAGACCGGACGGTCCTGCGTCCACCCCGACCACCGCAGCGGTGCCGTCGTGAGCCTGGTGTGGGCCGGGATCGCGCGCTACATGCTCCTTTCCGGACATCGTTATCTCGCGGGTTGCGCCTCGGTCCCGATCAACGACGGCGGCAGCTACGCCGCCAGCGTCTGGGATGTCTTGCGCACCAAGCATCACGCCGACGACTCGTTGCGCGTCTCGCCGTTGAACCCCTGGGATCCGGGCGCGATCGCGCGACCTGACCGGGCCATGCTTCCGCCGCTGATCAAGGGTTACGTGCGGCTTGGCGCCAAAGTGTGCGGCCCGCCGGCCCTCGACGCCGACTTCGGGGTCGCGGACTTCTTCGTCCTTCTTGATCTGCAGCAGGTCGACGAGCGGTACCTGAAGTTCTTCCTCGGGGCGCAAGGATGAGTCACGCATGGATGCCGACGTCGCCCTGCGGTGACGGTTGCCTCACTGAAGGCGCGCCGACGGTCGGCTTGCCCCGACGGATTTTGCGTTTCACCGCAGCGGGTTCCGTGGTCTTCGCGGCGCTGCTGATCGCGCCGGCGTTGCTGGTGATTCGCGGCCGGGGCCGGGAGCGCTTGGTGCGCCGGATCTTCCGGGCAGTGCTGAGGGCGTTCGGCGTGCGGATGTCCGTGGTGGGCGGTGCGGACTTCCTCGCAGCCCCGGCGGGCCGCGGTGCGCTCGTGGTGAACAACCACATCTCGTGGCTGGACATCATCGCCGTCAACGCACTGCGCCCGATGCGCGCGCTCGCGAAGATCGAGATCGCCTCCTGGCCAATCCTGGGGACGCTCGTCCGTCGCGGCGGGAGCATCTTCCTGGACCGCAACCGTTTGCGCGCTCTGCCGGACACCATGTCCGAACTTGCCGACAGCCTCCGCGCCGGCGCGCTCGTCAACGTCACTCCCGAGGGCACCACCTGGTGCGGCCTAGCCTCCGGACACTTCACGACGGCCACCTTCCAAGCCGCGATCGACGGAGGCGTTCCGGTCCGGCCGATCGCCCTCCGCTACCGACTCGCCGACGGCCGCGAGACCAGCCAGCCGGCGTTCATCGGGCCGGAATCGCTCATCGCGTCCTTGCGCCGGGTCGCCGCGCTGCGCGGTCTGGTCCTGGAAGTGCACGTGTGCCCGGAGATCGCCCCAGGCCGCGCCGACGACCGTCGTTCGCTGGCCGCTCTCGCCGAAGCCTCAATCCATTCGGCGCTCGGCACAGTCCGCATCCCGCCGCAGCGCCGCCGCCGGGTTCTGGTCGGCCGTCCCTCGTCGGCCGAGCCGGCTGTGCACTGACGAACACCCTGGTCACAGGGCTGCGGAGGGGAGTTGCCGTTTTTTGGCGACACTTCTCCGCAGCTCTCCGACCTAGCCCGTTGGCCGTTCGGCTGACCGCAGCCGGCCCATTCGCCACTCAACGGCGACAGCCGCCCGACCCGCCTCGCCGCCGGATGGCTACGGCTCCCCGGCTCGTCGCAGGTAACCGCCGCCCCCGTCATCTGCCTCACGGCGACGAATCACTTGCGCCGACGCGCCTAGCTTCCGCACTCCAGGTTTGTCGCCGCTGAGTGGCGACAGTCGCTTACCCTCGGCGCGTCTACCCGCGCTGCTCAGCCTTTTCGCCACTGAGCGGCAACGGCCTGCTTGCCGCAGACCGGCAACGCCAACCTGCCGAGCCGTTTCGTCCTCAAGCCTAGCCGACGCTCGTGGTCAGGAAACGGCAAGAGTCAGCTTCCCGCCTGGGTGCCCGTTCTGGCTCTCCTCCTGCGCAGCTGCTGCTTCCTCCAAGGGGAATGTCTTCCCCTGAGCAATCCGCAATCCATTGCGTACATACCCGAGAATCTCGTTGAGGACCTCTTGTGTCTGCCCGTCCTGGCCGCCGGACGAAAACGGCAGTCCGAGTTCGAAAGCCGCACCGTCGGCGATGGTCACGATGCGATCCTTCGACCCTCGCAACTCGACCGATTCCGGCAAAACGCCATGGCCAGACGCGTCGAAGACCGCATCGACCGGTCGGTCCGCCACCTCGCGGACCCGCTCCAGCCACCCGTCGCCGTAACGCACGGGAATCGCGCCCAGCGCTTTCACCTCATCGAGATTGTGCTGTCCAGCCGTTCCGATCACCGTCGCGCCCAAGGCGACCGCGATTTGCGTCGCGAAACGACCGACAGCGCCGCTCGCTCCGTGGACAACCAGCAGTTCGCCAGCTTTGATGTCGAGCAGCCGCAACACTCGCAACGCAGTTTCGCCGGCAACCGGCAACGCCGCCGCGTCATCCCAGGAGAGGTCGGCAGGCTTGCGAACGATCGCACCGCCGATCGCGAAGTCGGCATACCCGCCGGTCGCGGACCAGCCGAACACCTCATCTCCGACGCCGAATTCAGCGCCGTCGCCCACCGCGTCGACCACTCCGGCGATCTCCAGCCCCGGAATCTGCGGAGCTTTGAGGCCCGCGCCGCCAGCCATCGCCCCCGAACGGATCTTCCAGTCGATCGGGTTGATCCCCGCGCGCCGGACCGCGACCCGGACCTGCCCCGGGCCAGGCTCCGGTGCCGGAACCTCTTTCAGTTGCAGCACTTCGGACCCGCCGTACTCGGCGAAAGTGATGGCTCGCATCTCGGTTCGCACTCTCCTTCGGTCGCCGTACGTCCTACTTAAAGCCAACCAGCATCCGGCGCATTCCGAACCGCACGCGCGATTCGCCAGCCAACGGCAAAACCCCAGCCCTGCTGCGCTCGACCACTCAGCTCTGGCCCGGCGTAGAGACACAGACAGTGGTTCTTTACAGCTGCAAGTGAGCCCAATCCATCGGTCTAGGCGACCTGCATGACGTCGCCAGCTACCCGGCGTCATCGACTTCCTCGCGTCGACCGCCCTCGCTTGCCCTGCCGTTGCGTCCACGGGCTTCGCCCGATCCCGCGTGAGCTGCGGAACGTCAAACTTGAGGCCTCGGATACTCCTCCGATGCGACGCGCCCCTCTGTTAACCCCCAAAGATCCGCTTGACCTCCAGAGCGCTGGAGGTTGCAAGCTCGCGATCATGAGCCAGACCGTCGAAGCGCAGCCTCGAAAGAGCGTCCTCTGGAACCGCGAACACCGCCTTGTCACCGTCGGGCTGTTGCTTGTGGTCACGCTGGTGGCCTTTGAAAACATGGGCGTTGCCACCGCGATGCCGACGCTGGTCGCCGAACTTCACGGTCTTGCGCTCTACTCGTGGCCGTTCACGACGTTCCTCGTGGCAAGCGTCGTCGCTACCGTCTTGTCCGGCCGGCTGGGCGACCGTCGAGGCCCAGCTCCGGCGCTCCTGGTGGGGCCGGCTCTGTTCGCCGCAGGGCTAGCTGTCGCAGGCGTCGCCACGACGATGCCGACGCTCCTGGTCGGCCGAGCGCTGCAGGGCTTCGGCTCGGGATTTCTGCTGGTGTCCGTCTCGCTGCTGATTGCCCTGACATTCACCGACCGCGAACGCCCCGTCATCTACGCGGCGAACGCGGCCGCCTGGGTCCTTCCCGCGGTCATCGGCCCATCCGTCGCTGGCGTGGTGACCGTGACCGTGGGCTGGCGATGGGTCTTCCTCGGACTGCTTCCGCTGGTCGGGATCGGAATCGCTCTTCTCTACAAGATCACTCGCCGCTTGCCCGCCCATGTGCCGCTGTCGGCCGGGCGCCGCGCGGGCGTCATCGCCGCTGTTGTCGCTGCACTTGGCGTCGCTGCCCTGAGCTGGGCTGCGCAACACCCATCGCCTGCCGCGATCGCATACGGAGGCTTGGGTCTGGTCGCGCTAGCCGTCGCACTGCGCAAGCTCCTGCCTGCCGGAACGATGACCTCTCGTCCTGGATTGCCCACGGTGGTTGCCTCCCGAGCTCTGATCGCCGGCGCATACGCAGGCATGGAGGCGTACCTCCCGCTGACCATGACCGCCGTTCACGGCTACAGCCCCGCGCTCGCTGGCCTGCCGCTGACCATCACCGCTCTCGGCTGGTCTGCCGCATCTGCCCTGCAAGGCCGGTTCCTCGACTGGTCCCGCGAGGCCTCGCTGCGTACTGGCTTCGCACTCGTCGCGATTGGCTTGGTCGGCTTCGGCTTTGTCGCCCAATCGTGGTTCCCGGCCTGGGTGGCCTTCGCCGTTTGCGCGGTCGGCGGGGCCGGGATGGGAATCGCGATGCCGGCTATCTCGGTCCTCCTGCTGCGCTACTCCCCGGAGGGGGAGCGAGGATTCAACACCTCCGCGATGCAACTCGCCGACTGGGTCGGATCAGCGCTGCTCATCGGGCTCGGCGGGGTGCTCCTGGCCGCGGTCGCGTCCGCCGCCCAGCCTTCTGCCGCGATGGGATTGCTCAGCATCGCGCTCGTCCTGCTGGCGTTGCTCGGCGTCCAACTCACGAGCAGGTGGCCGAAACAGGTGTGACGTGCCACTCCGGGGCCCGGGGCGAGCTTCGTCACAGGCCGCATCGGTCTACCCTGATAGAGCGATGACCTATCTCGACCATGCGGCAACGACTCCGATGCTGCCCGAAGCCATTGCGGCGATGACTGAGGCTTTGTCCACCGTGGGCAACGCCTCTGCGCTGCATTCTTCGGGCCGTCGAGCTCGGCGGGCCGTCGAGGAAGCGCGCGAAGTGATCGCCGCCGCTCTGGGGGCGCGGCCGTCGGAGATTATCTTCACCAGCGGCGGTACGGAGAGTGACAACCTCGCTGTCAAGGGCATCTTCTGGGCTCGCCACGGCGAAGACTCGGCCCGACGTCGCGTCCTTTGCAGCACGGTCGAGCATCACGCGGTCCTCGACACTGTCGAGTGGCTGGAGCAGCACTCGGACGCCGAGATCACCTGGCTCGAAGTCGACGACCAGGGCCGTGTCTCGCCGGAAACGCTGCGCGCGGCGATTGAATCGGCACCGGAGACTGTTGCCCTGGCGACGGTGATGTGGGCGAACAACGAGGTCGGCACTGTCAATCCGGTCGCTGCTCTCGCCGAGGTCTGCAACGAGTACGGGATCCCTCTGCACACCGACGCCGTCCAGGCGGTCGGAGCAGTTCCCGTCGACTTCACTGCTTCCGGTGCCGCAGCACTCACGCTGACCGGCCACAAGCTTGGCGGGCCGTATGGCGTCGGTGCGCTTCTTCTCGACAGGGATACCTCATGCGTCCCTGTTCTCCACGGTGGTGGCCAGGAACGTAGTGTTCGCTCGGGCACTCTCGACGTCCCGGCGATCGCTGGGTTCGCCGCTGCCGTGCAAGCGACGATCAGCGGTCGAGCGGAGTACGCGGACCGAGTTGAGAAGCTGCGCGATGAGCTCGTTGCTGCGGTCCTGCGGGAAGTCCCGGACGCGATTCTTAATGGTCGCGACGGCGAGCGTTTGCCGAGCCACGCTCACTTCACTTTCCCCGGCTGCGCGGGCGACAGCCTGCTGATGCTCTTGGACGCGAAGGGCATCGAGTGCTCCACCGGCTCGGCATGCACCGCTGGTGTCGCGCAGCCAAGTCACGTCCTCCTGGCAATGGGGGCGGACGCAGCCGCGGCTCGCGGTTCGCTTCGATTCTCGCTTGGCCACACGTCGACGCTGGACGACGTGCACACGCTGGCTCGCGAGATCGGTGGCGTCGTCACCCGTGCCCGACAGGCCGGCCTCGCCGGCATGCGCAAGCAGACGCAGAAGCAAGAGGTGTAAAGCAATGCGGGTATTGGCCGCAATGAGCGGAGGAGTCGACTCGGCCGTCGCCGCCGCGCGTGCAGTGGACGCCGGCCACGACGTCGTGGGAGTGCACCTGGCGCTTTCAGCGCAACCTGGCACGCTGCGGACAGGTTCCCGCGGCTGCTGCACCATCGAAGATTCGCACGACGCCCGCAGGGCTGCGGACATCCTCGGTATCCCGTTCTACATCTGGGATTTCGCGGAGCGTTTCACCGAAGAGGTCGTTGAGACGTTTGTCGGCGAGTACGCCGCCGGCCGCACGCCCAACCCTTGCGTGACTTGCAACGAGAAGATCAAGTTCGAGGCGCTTCTTGAGAAGGCACTCGCTCTCGGCTTCGACGCTGTTGCGACCGGTCACTATGCGCGCCTGGCGACCGTTGACGGCGAGTTGGAACTTCGCCGCAGCGCGGACGAAGGCAAGGACCAGTCGTACGTACTGGCTTCACTGCAGCCAGAGCAGCTGCGTCATGCGATGTTTCCGCTGGGCGACTCCTGGAAGTCGGATGTGCGTGCCGAGGCGGAGCAGCGCGGGCTTTCCGTTGCGCGGAAGCCGGACAGCCACGACATCTGCTTCATCCCTGATGGCGACACCAAGAAGTTCTTGGAGAAGCGGCTCGGCGAACGTCCCGGTGAACTCGTCGATGCAGAGACGGGCGCGGTGCTTGGGCACCACACTGGAGTGCACGGATTCACCGTGGGCCAGCGGAAGGGTCTCGGCATCGATGCACCGGCAGCTGACGGGCGACCGCGGTATGTCCTTTCGCTTGAACCTGTTTCGGGCACGGTGAAGGTCGGGTCGTCAGCAGACCTCGGTGTCCAGGCCATCGACGCGGACCGGGCGATCTGGCCGAGCGGGCGAGCATTGGACGGCCCGACCGAATGCACTGTCCAGGTTCGCGCGCACGGAGGCATTGCCGATGCCGTCGCCGAAGCGGAGGAAGACGGGCGGGTCTCCATCCAGCTGCGAGAGCCGCTGCGAGGTGTGGCACCTGGCCAGGTCGTTGTCCTTTATCGGCAAGACGACCAGGCTGGTGACCTTGTGCTCGGGAGCGCCAAGATCTCTGGCACGCGCTGATTCCCTATGCGCCTAGCCTTTCCTCGCCAGGTTGTTCCGGCGTGGACTGTGGGTCGTGCAGTGGCGGAGGCGCGCTCTCAGCCGTCTCGCCTGTCGGCGTCGTGACGATCAGCTTCCCGTCCTGCATGACCTCGTAGCTCCAGTCGGCTCGATTCTTGAGACGGCGGTGGCGTAGGCAGTAACTCAACCTCGAGTCTGCGTGTGCGGAGTCAGTCCCGGTCGGTTCCGTGAGGCAGTTCTGTGCGGGCCGCGGGCAGCCAGGCTGGCGGCATTCACGGTCGCGGACCCGCACGAACTCGTCGACATCGATGTTCGGCCGGTACCGGAACTTGCCGACCTCGATCACTTGCCCGGTCAGCGGATCAGTGATGACCCGGCGGACGATCGTGTCGGGACCCGTCGCGATGTGGCGCGCGAGTTCGGCGGGGATATGACCGTGGCCAGCCAGCTCAGCAGGATTGTCGTTGAGATTTAGGTATGTCTTCAGATCGACATAGAGGTACACCTCGGTTCGCTCTGGAACGCCGCCCTTGCCGCTGAGCAGCAGATCGATCGCGACGTCAGCGCGTAGCTGGTCGAGAGTGCGCTTCTCGTCGCCTGTCTTGAGCGACCGCGCGATTTTGTCGACGCGGAGGTAGGCCGCTGCAGCTTTGTCAGTCGAGGCGTTGTCGACGGAGAACCGCGAGATGCCTTCGCTCTGGTGTTGCAGGATGACGCGACGCTCAGCTTTCCGCTGAGCCAGCCGGTTCATCGCGCCATCCGGGTCGATTTTCGTTGCGGCGTAGGCGGTCGCCTTGCGGACTTGGGTCGGGTTCTTGTCCTCCAGTCGGTGTTCGAGCAGATAGTCGACCATCCGGGCATGGCGATCGGACAGGTGGCTGGTGCCGTCGGTGACTTTCATCGCGCGATAGAGGTCGAACTTGCCCTGATCCATCAGCCGGAAGGTTCGAGGCAGACGCTGGGCCAGGGCCTCAGCGGCAGCGATCATCGCTCCGGCTCGGGTATCGGTGACATGCAAGGCAATCGCGAGCTCGCACGCCAGTTCGTGCGGGTCTGATCTTCGTCTTCGTATGCCAGCCATGCAATGCAACTGCAACGCCTGCAAGCGCGCGATCTGCCGGTTCGCGTCCTTTACCGCCGCCATCAGCTGGTCTGGCTGCAGACGATCAAAGAGGCTGAGGTTCGCGTGCATGGTGCGAAGCAGGAAGGCGAGGTCTGCGGTTTCGGGGGTGTTGTTGTTGGTCTGGTCGGCATGCTCTGCCGGTGTGGTCGACTGGCTCATGATCGTCACGATACGCATTGATTCGAGCACAGTCAGCTAAATTGCACGAAGGGACCCATCGTGCAATAGCTTGGCTTCTGCGTGGCAACTCTGGCACGGTGAAAGCGGGGTCATCGAGCGTGCGGACGGTAGCAGCTGCTGGAGGGGAGTGATCAGAGATGCAGCTTGAAACCCGTGTGACTCGCGACGAAGCCCAACCGTTCGTAGAAGCGGTGCGCTGCCGTCCTCGTGGTGTCCGAAGTGAGCTGGACCAGGTTGCAACCCCGTCGTCGTGATTCGTCGATGGCCCACTGCACGAGTTGTGCGCCCATGCCTGAGCCGCGGTGATCGCGGTGGACGCGGACAGCTTCGATTTGCCCGCGAAGCGCTCCGCGCCGTGCGAGGCCGGGGATGATCGTCAGCTGAAGTGTGGCTACCGGCCGGTCGTTTGACGTTGCGACGACCAGCAGCTGATTTGGGTCTGCAGCAATGGTTTTGAACGCTTGCAGGTAGGGCTCCAGATCAGCTGGCGAGTCGCGGGTTGCTCCCAGTTGGTCGTCCGCAAGCATCTGGACGATCGCTTCGACATCGTCGGCTCGCGCTCGTCTCACAGTGATAGGAGGCACGGCGAATCAGTATTCCATTGAGCGAGTGCTGTGCGGTCGGTCGCTACGTGGTCTTGTAGCGGCGAATGCCGTCGACGTTTTCAGCCGCGAGCTTGTTCTGTGAAACCAGCAGGTCCAGGTGTGCGCCGGTCTCCAGGACGGCGAGCATCTGATTGAAGGCGTCCATTTCGGACAGCTTGCGGCCGCGGCGGGTCCAGCCGAGGCGGCTCGCAGCTTCGAAAGCAGTGCTTGCTCCGGCTTCGATCTGAGCCGTCATCGTTTCGAGACGTTGCCGGTGGTGTTCGAGAAGTTCGTCGATGCGGGCATGCACGCTGCCGGTGACTGGGCCGTGAGCCGGCAACATGCGCCGGTCCGGCATGCCCCGAACCAGGCGGAGGGAGTCGAGATAGTCGTTCAGCGGCAACTCAGCCGGAACCGGCTGGAAGCCGATCGACGGAGTGATGTGCGGGAGCACGTGGTCGCCGGAGAACAACAGGTTGGCTGCGCCGTCGACGAAAACCACATGTCCGTTGGTGTGTCCTGGGGTGTGGACTACGTCGAACTCGCGGTCGGGCAGCACCGCCCGCCGGCCGGGCGTCAGCCATTCGTCCGGCTCTTCCCAAAGATTCGCCTCGGTGTGGCGAGGTTCCGAACCGAACAGCTTGCTGAGCGCGGTGATGACCTCGTGCCCGTCGCTTAGGCGAAGGAGGTCGAGTTGGGCTTGCATGGGGAACTGGTTCGGGTTGGCGCTCGCGTCGAGTGAAGGCTGCTCGAGCTTGCCGAGGGCGATCCGGTTGCCGAATTCGCGCCGAAGCGCGACTGCCTGTGTGTAGTGGTCACGGTGGACATGGGTGATGAGGAACTCGCGGACATCTCCGAGCTCGGCGTCGATCGCCTTGAGCGCGTCGGCCAGCAGCTGGCGAGATTCGGTGAGGGCCCACCCCGAGTCGACGAGCACGAGGTTCGTGCCGTCGGTGATGGCGTAGACGTTGACCGCGCGCAGGGCGTCGTTCGGGAGAGGCAAGGGGATCCGGTAGACGCCCGCAGCCACTTCGTAGACCCCGGGATCGGCCCAGTTCGAGTTACTGCCTTCGGGCAACGGCTCCACGGCGACCTCCGTCCAGGCGGGACCTCGGCGTCCCGGACTTTCCTTACATTGGGCCGTATTTCGGTCGCTGTCCACCTGGCGGGGCTGAGACACCGGTCACGTGATCAGCCGGGTCGCGCGGTGAGCGCGAGGTCCATAGTCAACGTTGTCGCGACGAGCATGCTGGCCAGCGGCTCGGGGACCTGCCGCGGGATCTCTGCGAGGCAGGCGTTGCCGCTGATCGGCGAAAGCTCCGGCGACGGAACTCCGACTTGGGCGACCTCGGTGCCGGCTGGGTCTTCGACTGTGACTTCCCAGCGTTGCCGGCCACTGGCGATGACGGTGGCGATCGTCTTGCCTTCGGCTCGAAGGGTGAAACGGACGCGGCCTGCGGCGGTCGGGACGATCTCGCCGATCGGTGTCCCGTCCGCGCGGGTGACCACGAAGCGGGCCAGCGGGTCCTTCGAAGGTTTCTCGACCTTGAGGACAGTGCTCTGGTTCGCGTCGCGGACCTCGAACCTGCGGCTGACGTGCTGGTCGGATTTCCACAGATGCTGAATGACCCTGTGCAGAAAGCTGGGCGTCGTGACGGCTACGCCGCCAATGTGGAAGCCGTGGCGGTCGAACACGCCGTACTCCTGGCCGGCGGCGGTCGGCCGCGCCTCTCGGCTGACGTAAAGGACCGGCTCTGTGAAGAGAGTCCGCTCAAAGGAGCGGCTTGAAGCCCGGCGGCCCGGTGTTCCGGGCATGCTGCCCCGATGCGGCTCCCGGGCGGTGGCGTCACCGGGTGTTTTGCCGGGCGGTGGCGGGGCGGAGCTGGTCATGACGATCCAGACTAACGCGGTGACCGCGAATTCGGTGCAGGCAAAGGGATATGCGGCGAATGTCCGGCTATTGCCGCGCGGCTGGGTGAAGCTTGTCCACAGGGGCGGTGCTGACGCCGCCCGTACGTTCCGCGACAATCCGGCCTGTGAGTGAACGACCTTGGCCCGCGGGCGCGGCGACGGGAATCGGGTCAATGCCGGGGACCGATCCCGTCGAGGCCGCCGCCGTGGTGTTCGGAGAGCTTCCCGGCTTCCCGTATGTGCCCGAATTGCCGGCTCGCGGCGTCGGTGCCGACCTGGTCGGCCGGACCGCGGCGTTGCTCGTGGATCTCGCGGTCGAGGTTGTGCCCAGCGGCTACCGCGTCGCCGGGCGGCCCGGTCACGACCATCGTCGTGGGCGTGACCTGCTCCAGTGGGATCTCGACGCCGTCCAGGCCGCCCGCGAGAACACTGGTGCGCCGGCCGTTCTCAAGACCCAGATCGCCGGGCCCTGGACGCTCGGCGCTGGGATCGAGCTTGCCCGCGGACATCGGGTGCTCACCGACCGCGGGGCGTTGCGGGACTTCACCGCGTCGCTGCTCGACGGGCTCGCCCAGCACGTCGCGGAGCTGACTGCGAGGACTGGCGCGCCGGTGGTCGTGCAGCTCGACGAGCCGTCGTTGCCTGCTGTTCTCGCTGGAAAACTGCCGACTCCATCGGGATACGGCAACGTGCCGGCGGTACCTGAGCCTGAGGTTCGGGAGCTGCTCGCGACGACGATCGAACGGATCGGCGCGCTGACTGGGCAGCCGGTGATCGTCCACTGCTGCGCTCCGCGCCCGCCGATCGCGCTCTTCCGTGCTGCGGATGCTGGGGCCATTGCGTTCGACGTCAGCATGCTCGCCGGTGCGTCCGCCGAGCTTCTGGACGAGATCGGCGAGGCTTGGGACAGCGGTATCTCGTTCTTCCTAGGGCTTGTACCAGCCACGGACCCGGTGACGGCACCGAGCCTGAAGGACTTAGCGTCGCCCGCGCTCAAGCTCGTGGACCGGCTGGGGTTCAACCGTTCAATCCTGGCCGAGCGTGCTGTTCCGACGCCTGCATGCGGTCTGGCCGGTGCCACTAACGAGTGGATGCGCCGGGCTCTCGCTCTTAGTCGCGACCTGGGCAAAGGGTTCGTGGAGCCGCCCGAGAACTGGTGATTTCGCGGACGTGCCGCTGTCGTGGCGCGTACCGTGGCTGGCGAAGAGAAACAACCGGGGGAATTCCGAATCATGCGTTTGTTCCGTCGTCGCCGCTCGGAAGCCGACACCGAGGCCGCGCCGCCAGATCCCCGTACGCCATGGCCTGAACAGCAGGTGCCGTCCGACGCCGCCGCTGCGGCAGCCGCGTTCTGGGAAGGGTGGTACGACCTTCTGCCCGAGGTCAGTGCCGCGCTGGGCGAAGGCGAGCCGCATCGGGTCGAGCATGACCTGTGTGTGCTGGTCGAGACGTTGCATCCGCGGCTGCACTTCTCGCTCGAACGCGGCCGGACCGCCATTTACGCATTGGTCGTCAGCGGACAGGAAGACCCGGAGCTGCGCCCGTACACCGACGCGTGGAAAGCGGCTGGACCGCCGGACGACGCGATCTGGGAGTACCACGATTCGGTGCCTCCGGTCCCGGACCCGACCGAGGTGACGGTGAACCTGGGCGAGCATCGGATCTCGCTCGCCGACGTCCGGGTTGTCGCACAGGTGGACGACGGCGTGGTTGACGTCGCGGTCCATCATCCGGCTTTTGCGGAGCTGGACGATGCTTCCCGCACCACGATGACATTCCTGCCGCTCGACGCGACGTTGGGCGAGCGTCTGGCCGCCGAGCGGCTTCGCCGGGTCGAGACCGCTGAGGCGGTGCCGGAGGGCACGATCGATCTGCTGGAGTTCCGGGAACTGGTCCGCGGGCTGACGGAGCAACCGGACGAAAGTGTCGGTGCCTCCGGCTAGGCTCACCACCTGTGAGCAGCACCGACCTTCCCCAAGACCAGGTGGCCGTGGAGGCCGCCCAGGACGTGACCGACGTACCGGCCGACGTGCGCGAGCGGCACGGCGCGCTTGCCGAGGAGATCCGCGGCCATCAGTTCCGGTACTACGTGCTGGATTCGCCGATCGTCTCCGACGGTCAGTTCGACGCGCTCCTCGGCGACCTCCAGGAGATCGAAGACGAATATCCGGCGCTGGTCACGCCGGATTCGCCGACCCAGAACGTCGGCGGCACGTTCTCCACCGAGTTCACCGCGCACGACCACCTCGAGCGCATGCTGAGCCTGGACAACGTCTTCGACACCGACGAGTTCCTCGCCTGGGTCGAACGGGTCGAGAAGGAAATCGGGTCCACGGAGTACCTGGCCGAGCTGAAGATCGACGGCCTGGCCATCAACCTGCTCTACGAAAACGGCAAGCTCACCAGGGGGCTTACCCGCGGCGACGGGCGTACGGGCGAGGACGTCACGCTCAACATCCGCACCCTCGATCAGGTGCCGGACCAGCTCACCGGCACCGACGAGTTCCCGGTGCCGAAGCTCGTCGAGGTGCGCGGCGAGGTCTACTTCCGCGTCGAGGACTTTCTTGAGCTGAACGCGAAGATGGTCGAGGCGGGCAAGCCGCCGTACGCGAACCCGCGGAACACGGCTGCCGGGTCGCTGCGGCAGAAGGACCCGAAAATCACCAGGGAGCGCCGGCTGCGGCTGATCTGCCACGGCCTCGGCAAGCGCGACGGTTTCGAGCCGGTTACGCAGTCGCACGCCTATGACGCGTTGGCGGCTTGGGGATTGCCGGTGTCGCCGCACACGCGAGTGCTGCGGACGGGCAAGGAGCTCACCGATCACATCGCCTATTGGGGTGAACATCGGCACGACGCCGAGCACGAGATCGACGGTGTGGTGATCAAGGTCGATCAGGTCGCTTTGCAGCGCCGGCTCGGCACCACGTCGCGTGCGCCACGGTGGGCGATCGCGTACAAATACGCGCCGGAAGAGGCGATCACGACGCTGCTCGACATCCAGGTCGGCGTCGGACGCACAGGACGGGTCACGCCGTTCGCTGTCACCGAGCCAGTCAAGGTCGCGGGCTCGACGGTCGCGCGCGCGACGCTGCACAACCAAGAGGAGGTCAAGCGCAAGGGCGTGCTGATCGGCGATCGGATCGTGATCCGCAAGGCCGGCGACGTGATTCCCGAGGTGCTCGGCCCCGTCGTCGACGCGCGGACCGGTGACGAGCGCGAATTCGTGATGCCCACCGAATGCCCGGAATGCGGCACGGAACTCGCTTATCAAAAGGAAGGCGACAAGGACATCCGGTGCCCGAACACCCGGTTCTGTCCTGCGCAGCTGCGGGAACGGCTGTTCCACCTCGCTGGCCGCGGTGCGTTCGACATCGAGGTGCTCGGGTATGAGGCGGCGGTCGCACTGCTCGACGCCAGGGTGGTCGCCGACGAGGGCGACGTCTTCGACCTCACCGAGGAGGCGCTCGCCGAGGTGGAGTTGTTCCGCACCAAGGCCGGCGACCTGTCGGCGAACGCGCGGAAGCTTCTGACGAACCTCGATTCGGCGAAAGACCGTCCGCTGTGGAAGGTGATCGTCGCGCTGTCGATCCGGCATGTCGGGCCGACTGCGGCACAGGCGCTCGCGCGCGAATTCGGCTCGTTGCAACGGATCGAGGACGCGAGCGAGGAGGAGCTCGCGGACGTCGACGGCGTCGGCCCGACCATCGCGCACGCCGTGCAGGAATGGTTCGAGGTCGACTGGCACCGGGAAATCGTCGAAAAATGGCGACGGTCCGGGGTTCGGATGGAGGAAGAGCGCGACGAGTCCATCCCGCGGAATCTCGAGGGCTTGTCGATCGTGGTGACCGGTTCGCTGGACGGGTTTTCCCGTGACGAAGCGAAGGAAGTCATCATGGCGCGGGGCGGCAAGGCCGCGGGGTCTGTGTCGAAGAAGACGGCGTTCGTCGTAGTGGGCGATGCTCCCGGGTCGAAGTACGACAAGGCTGTGCAGTTGAAGGTGCCAGTGCTGGACGAGAACGGGTTCCGTGCGTTGCTGGAGCGCGGCCCGGAAGCGGCCGCGGAATTGGCGCTCGACACCGGTGCGGACGAGGAAGCTGAGGGCGGCGATGAGTGAGGTGGAGATCCGTCCGGCGCGGCCGGATGAGTTCGAGGCGCTCGGCGAGGTGACTGTCGAGGCTTACCGGATCGAGGGTTTCTTCGACACGGACGCGGCATACGAGGCGAAACTTCGTGACGTGTCGGGACGTGCTGAGCACGCTGAGTTGCTGGTCGCGGTCGGTCCGGACGGACAGGTCCTTGGCTCGGTCGCGATCGTTCAGCCGGGGAGCGAACTGTCCGAGATTTCCCGGCCGGGGGAGTTGGAGTTCCGCATGCTCGCGGTCGCGGAGGCGGCGCGCGGGCGAGGGGTCGGGGAGGCGCTCACCCAGGCGGTGCTGACTCGGGGCCGGGAACTCGGCGTCGACCGGGTCGTGCTGAGCAGCCTCGACGTGATGCGGAAGGCGCACCGGCTCTACGAGCGGATCGGGTTCCGGCGCTTGCCGGGGCGGGACTGGCATCCGCATCCGGGGGTCAACCTGATCGCCTACGAGTACGGCTTCTGACCTCTCGTTACTGCAGGTCAAAGACTTTTGCCGGTTTTTGGCGAAAGCGTGGGACGGGGGTTGCCGCCGGTTTTCGCCGTTGAGTGGCGACGGTTTGGCGAACCCGCGCCGGCTTTCGTCAGGTACTGGTGGGCGCTTTGGCGGTGCTGGCGGTGAGCGTGTGTAGGGCGGGAGCGGTCAGGGACGTCGCTTGCGGACGGTTGCGCGCGCGTCTGTTTGGCGAGATTCGACGGGGTACGGGCTGTAACGACTAGATGTCTGACTTCGACTCAAGCTGTCACGCGTGAAGTACCGACTCGTACCGAGGAAGCGTGATCATGGCGAAGTTCGTTCAATCCGCAGTACCGGTCGTTGGCGTTGCCGCGTTTCTTGCTGTTGCGTGCAACACGGCACCGCAGCCTGGTGGCACCTCAACGACAGTCACGATCGAGACCGTGACTGCGACGGCAGCCCCGTCAGCGACAGCGACCGTGAGCGCGCCGGCCAGCGCTGCGCACTCGGCGACGATCAAAGTCCCTGACGTGTCCGGCATGAACCATCAGGACGCGCAGGACGCCATGCAGGCGGCTGGGCTGTACAACCTGCGAGAGGTCGATTCGTCCGGGAAGAAGCGGATGATGATCATCGATCGGAGCTGGTGTCAGACCGGGCAGGATCCCAAGCCTGGAACCGTGGTTTCTGCTGACACAGTCGTCACCCTCTTTGCCGACAAGTGCTGATCGCTCGGCGCACCCAGGGGAATCGGTAGCCGTTAGCGGGCAATGCCAGCTTCTTGAGGGAGATTGTCTGCGCTTGAGGACAGTCGAAGGCGACTGAACTCAAGTGCAAAGAACGGCCGAGTCAGCCTTGAATCGATGCTGGCCGCGGCGTTCGACCGGCGGATTATCGGCAACCGAGATCGGCCAAATGCTTAACTCGATCGCCTTCAAAGCTTCAGGACAGCTGACCCAAGCCTTGGGTCACCCGTCCAGAACCACCGCGACGATCCCGGCGAAGTGCGCCAGCCGAGCGACTTCCGCGGCACGGAAGTTGGGCCCGCCCGGCCGGGCGACGAGCATCGCCTTCCCCGGTTTGCCCAGCGGAGTAGCGGCTAGTTCGGTGCCGAGTTCCTTCCACGTCTCCGGAACCCACGAATCCTCGCCGTCCAAGACCGTCGCGCGCTCCAGCGGCAGCCATGGCAAGTCCGTGAACGGGTTCTCCGGCGCCGCGCTCGACGAAGCCAAGCGGCGAGGTCCCGATTCCGAATGTTCGACGATCACCGCCCACCCGGCGCGGATGATCTTCGGCACACCTTCGGCGAGCAAATCCAGCCCGGCCTTCGGCTGCGCGGCGATCTCCTCGACAAGTTCGAGTTCGCGATGGGTGTCGAGGATGCCCGCGTACGGCCGCACCGCGTCGACCTCGACGCCTTCCACGCTCTCGGCCGCGGTGATCAGCGCGTCCGGGAGCCGGCCCGACGGGAGTTCGACCACCAGGTCGTCGATCGCGAGCCCGCCGCCGCGTTCCACCACGTCCACGCTCAGGATGTCGGCCCCGACCGTGCCGAGCGCGGTCGCGACCGCGCCGAGGGTGCCGGGGGAGTCCGGTAGCTGGACCCGGATCAGGAACGACACCACGCGCCCCTCTCGCCTCAGGCGTCCCAGCCCTGTCGTGGGACGCGCTTGCCGGGCGCCGATTGTGACAGACCGGGTACCCGCGGGGGCCCGCTGTCCGGCAAGCGGGACGCCCTGCCCGGCGCCCGCGGCCCGATAACCCGGTCGAACCGTCCGACGCCGTCACCATAGACTTGCAGCTTCCGAGAGCACCCGCACAGCACACCCCGGGAGTCACCCGCGTGCCCAACATTTCCCGAGACGAGGTCGCACACCTCGCCAGGCTGGCCAGGCTGGCCGTGACCGACGACGAGCTGGACGTTTTCGCCGGCCAGCTCGACCAGATCCTGGACTCGGTCGCGAAGGTCAGCGAAGTCGCCGAGGAGGACGTCCCGCCGACCTCGCACGCCGTGCCGCTGACGAACGTCTTCCGCGAGGACACCGTCCGGCCCAGTCTCGAGCAGCAGGACGCGCTGGCCGCCGCGCCGGCCGCCGAGGACGGCCGGTTCCGGGTGCCGCGGATCCTGGGAGAAGAACAGTGAGCGAACTCGTCAAGCTGACCGCCGCCGAACTGGCGGCGAAGATCCACTCGCGCGAGGTGTCCGCCGTCGAGGTCGCGCAGGCGCACCTGGACCGGATTTCCGCGGTGGACGACCACGTGCACGCATTCCTGCACGTCGACACTGAAGGCGCGCTCGGCGCGGCCAAGGCTGTCGACGAGCAACTGGCCGCGGGAGAGCAGCCCGCGTCGCCGCTGGCGGGCGTCCCGCTGGCGCTGAAGGACGTGCTGACCACGAAGGGCATCCCGACGACCTGCGGGTCCCGCACGCTCGAAGGATGGCTGCCGCCGTACGACGCGACCGTCACGCGCAAGTTGCGCGAAGCGGGCGTCGTGATCCTCGGCAAGACGAACATGGACGAGTTCGCGATGGGCTCCTCCACGGAGAACTCGGCGTACGGCCCGACGCACAACCCGTGGGACCACGCGCGCATCCCGGGCGGTTCGGGCGGTGGCTCGTCCGCGGCGATTTCGGCGTTCGAAGCGGCTCTCGCGATCGGCACGGACACTGGCGGCTCGATCCGCCAGCCCGGTGCTGTCACCGGCACAGTGGGCGTGAAGCCGACGTACGGCGGTGTGTCGCGCTACGGGCTCGTGGCGTTCTCGTCTTCGCTCGATCAGGCCGGGCCGTGCGCGCGTACGGTGCTTGACGCCGCACTGCTGCACGAAGCGATCGCTGGCTACGACCCGATGGACTCGACATCCATCAACGCGCCGGTGCCCCCGGTTGTGGCCGCGGCGCGCGAAGGCGCTAAGGGCGATCTGTCCGGCGTACGCGTCGGCGTCGTGAAGGAGTTCGGCGGCGACGGTTACCAGGCAGGCGTGCTGCGGTCGTTCGAGGCTGCCGTGGAGCAGCTTCGCGCTCTCGGCGCCGAAGTGGTCGAGGTGTCGTGCCCGCACTTCACGTACGCGCTGCCCGCGTACTACCTGATCGCGCCGAGCGAAGCGTCGTCGAACCTCGCGCGCTTCGACGCGATGCGGTATGGCCTGCGCGTCTCGGACGACGGCGAGCACAGCGCCGAAGAAGTGATGTCGCTGACCCGCGAGAAGGGCTTCGGCGCTGAAGTGAAGCGTCGCATCATGCTCGGCACGTACGCGCTTTCGTCGGGCTACTACGACGCGTATTACGGCTCCGCGCAGAAGGTGCGCACGCTCATCACTCGCGACTTCACGCAGGCCTTCGAGAAGGTCGACGTGCTCGTGTCGCCGACGACGCCGACCACGGCGTTCAAGCTCGGCGAGCGCGTGGACGACCCGATGGCGATGTACCTCGCCGACCTGTGCACCATCCCGTCGAACCTCGCGGGCAACGCCGCCATGAGCGTCCCGAGCGGACTGTCCGACGAGGACGGACTGCCGGTCGGCCTGCAGATCATGGCCCCGGCGCTCGCCGACGACCGGCTGTACCGCGTCGGCGCCGCGTACGAGGCCGCGCGCGACGCCGCTGCCGGCGGCTCGCTCGTGCACCAGGCTCCGGAGCTGGGAGGAACGAAGTGACTGCCGTGGCCGAGTTGATGGACTACGCCGAGGTCATCGAGCGGTTCGACCCCGTGCTCGGGCTCGAGGTCCACGTGGAGCTCAGCACGAACACGAAGATGTTCTGCGGCTGCGTCAACGAGTTCGGCGGCGAGCCGAACACCAAGACGTGCCCGACCTGCCTTGGGCTGCCCGGTTCGCTGCCGGCCGTGAACGGCAAGGCGGTCGAGGGCGCGATCCGGATCGGTCTCGCGCTCAACTGCGAGATCGCGGAGTGGTGCCGGTTCGCCCGGAAGAACTACTTCTACCCGGACATGCCGAAGAACTTCCAGACGTCGCAGTACGACGAGCCGATCGCGTTCGACGGCTACCTCGACGTGACACTGGACGACGGTGAGGTCGTGCGCGTCGAGATCGAGCGCGCGCACATGGAGGAGGACACCGGCAAGTCGCTGCACATCGGCGGCGCGACCGGGCGAATCCACGGCGCCGAGCACTCGCTGCTCGACTACAACCGCGCCGGCGTGCCGCTGATCGAGATCGTGACCAAGCCGATCACCGGCACCGGCGAGCGGGCGCCCGAGGTGGCGCGCGCGTACGTCACCGCACTGCGCGACCTGCTGCGGGCGCTCGACGTGTCCGACGTCCGCATGGACCAGGGCTCGCTGCGCTGCGACGCGAACGTGTCGCTGATGGCCAAGGACGCGACGGAATTCGGCACGCGCACCGAGACGAAGAACGTCAACTCGCTGCGCAGCGTCGAGCGCGCGGTGCGGTACGAGATGACGCGCCAGGCGGCGATTCTCGCCGAAGGCGGGTCGATCCGGCAGGAGACGCGGCACTTCCAGGAGGCCGACGGCACCACGTCGTCTGGTCGTGCCAAGGAAACCGCGGAGGACTACCGGTACTTCCCGGAGCCCGACCTCGTGCCGATCGCGCCGTCGCGCGAGTGGGTCGAGGAGCTGCGCGCGACGCTGCCGGAGATGCCGTGGGAGCGGCGCAAGCGGATCCAGGAAGAGTGGAAGCTCTCCGACGAAGCGCTGCGCGACCTGCTGAACGTCGGTGCCGTCGACCTCGTCGCTGCGACGGTCGAGGCTGGCGCGACGCCGGACGAGGCGCGCGGCTGGTGGGTCAACACGCTGGCGCAGGAAGCGAACACGCGCGAGGTCGAGCTGACCGAGCTGGCGATCACGCCGGCGCAGGTCGCCGAGGTGATCGGGCTCGTGTCCTCCGGGGAGCTGACGAACAAGCTCGCCAAGGAGGTCGTGCAGGGCGTTCTCGCGGGCGAAGGTTCGCCGCGCGAGGTCGTCGAGAAGCGCGGCCTGAAGGTCGTCTCTGACGATTCGGCGCTGCTCACCGCTGTCGACGAAGCCCTGGCCGCGCAGCCGGACATCGCTGACAAGATCCGCGGCGGCAAGGTCGCCGCGGCGGGCGCGATCGTCGGCGCGGTCATGAAGGCGACCAAGGGTCAGGCCGACGCCAAGCGGGTGCGCGAGCTGATCATCGAGCGCGTCGGTTCCTGAGTGGCTTTTTCGCTTCGACGCGTCACCTGGCGCGAGTGGCTCGGCCTGGCGGCCGGGCTGCTCGCGGTCGGGTCGACAGCCTTGCCCTGGACCGTGTTGTCGGCGGACACCGCGACGTCCGACGTCCGCGAAGCATTCGGGACGTTGCCGCACAGCGACGTCGTGCGCACGGCATGGAATTCGGATCTCTTCTCGTGGGGTCCGCCGCTGCTGCTGGCCGTGGTCGGTCTTGCGGTGGTGCTGTTCGGGCAGGTCACCAAGGCACGGGTGAGCGGGTTGCCGCAGTTGTGGCTGGTGGGCGGCCTGGCGACGGTGTTGCTGATGGTGATCGGCTGGACGACGCTGGACTGGGTTTTCGACAGCGATCAACGGGCGTTCCTGGACGCTGCTGGGGTGTCGATCTCGGGTGGGCTCGGGCGGTATCTGGGGATGGCATTCGCGGTCGGCTCGGTCGTGGTGGCGATAGTGGACATCCGGGCGGCTCGGGCGGAGAGCCGGGCTCCCCGTCGTCGCCGCTGAACGGCGACGCGGGTCGGTCCTGGCTGGGCTTCTGCCAGATCTGCCGCTCAGTGGCGACGGGGCCTCTCGTCGACTGGCTTCGGCGGGTTCGCTGCTAGCTGGCTACAGGCCCCTCGGATCGAGAGTTGGCCCTTGTCGGATTGGGCGTTGAGCGGCGACTCATGCCCAGTGGGGACCCGGCCTGGTGGATTCGCCATTTAGCGGCGACGCTGGCTGGGCCGTCATGTCGGTCGGGAGCGCTGGGCACGGCAAGGGTGCGGTTCGAGTGGAAGCAGAATGTCGTGTGGCCGGGGTCAGGCTGTCGCCGCCAAGTGGCTAACCGCAGGTCAGCCGGTCAATTGAGCCTGGGAAAGGCTCGGCTCGGTGTGTCCGACGTCAGTCCTTGCCCGGACCGCCGCCCGTGTCGCTCACCACGATCAGGACCACGCGGTCGTCACTGGAGACCGGTTTGCCGCCGTCCTTGTTGACGGTTCCGGCGACGGCCAGTTGAGGGTTGATCATGCTCATGGCGGAGAGCCGGCCGTACGTCGTGGCGGCCTTGCTTTTGCCGTCGAGGGTGACCGTCGGCTTGCCGGTGACCGCGCCGTCCTTGTTGACCGGCACGTTCTGCATGCCGGTGGACGACGCGATGCCGAGGATGCCGTTCGCGTCGACGAAATCGACGCAGCCGCCTAGGGACGGCTTGTCCTGCCAGGTCCACGCGGGTGTGCTGAGCGGCTGTCCGGGCTGGAGGCGGTACACGGCGTCCGGGCCGCTGGCTGGGTGATCGGTCACCCACGTGCGCTTCCCGTCGGACGAACGGCAGATGCCGCCGGGGGAGTGCAAGCCTGCGGCATAGACGGCGGACCCGGACGTGGGATTGCCGGTCGCTGGCTTCCCGGAGACGTCGATGCGCAGGACCTTGCCTGCCAGGGAATTCGGGTCCGCGGCCGCGGCAGGATTGCCTGCGTCGCCTGTCGCGACGAGCAGTGCGCCGCTTCCGTCGCTGGCCAGCGCACCGCGGTTGCCGGTCGGGCCCTTCGGGATTCCGGTCAGCACCGGCTTCGGAGCCTGGCCCTTCGCGAACCGCACGACTCGGTTGTCCGACGCCGTGGTGATGTACGCGAAGACCAGTTGATCCTCGACATAGCTCGGCGACAGCGCCAGGCTAGTGAGACCTCCGTCGCCGTCGGCCTGGACGTCCAGTTGCGCGAACGACGTCGCGTCATGGCCCGAGCCGGCCAGCATCACCCGGCCGGTTTTCCGTTCACCGGCGAGAGCGGCGGGCGCGGATCCTTCGCCGGGAAGTCCGGCGACGGCGGCGACTGTGTCCAGGCAGGTGGCGATGACGGCCTTGTCGAAGTCCTTGCAGCCCTGCGGAGGCGGAACCGGCGAGGGCGGCGCTTGCGCGGGGCCATTGCGGGGACCGCTGCCGGGGCCGTCGCCGTGCTCCTGGACCTGCGGCGGCGATTCCGGGCTCGGCACCGGCGCGGGGGTGAACGTCTGGCCGGCGGCGGTGTCGTCGAACCGGGCGCAGCCGGAAAGCACGAGGCCGCCGCAGGCGAGGAGGGCCAGCGGCGCCGACCACCGGTACCGGGTACGCATGATGCCCCAGCCTAGGTGGGGCGGCGTGAGCCACTCGTAAGTGGTTACCGTGGTGATCATGACAGTCACCGTGCTGGTCCCGGACGACGAGGGCGTCGCCGTGCTGTCCGAAATCCCCCTCGTGCACGCGGTGCGTTACGAATGGGGCCGTCCGTTGCCGCCAGAGGCCGCGAAAGCCGAGGTGCTCGTCCCGGCCATGGATTCCGCGGGCGACGACATCTGGAGTGATCTGCCGAACCTCAAGCTGGTGCAGCTCCTGACCGCGGGCGCGGAGGACTGGGTCGGCCGCGTCCCGGACGGCGTTCTGCTGTCCACCTGTCGCGGTGCGCACAGCGGCAGCATGGCGGAGTGGGTCGTCGGCGTGCTGCTGTCGATGTACCGGAATCTGGACGTCTACGCGGCGGCACAACGAGCGGGACGCTGGGAGCAGCTGCCGTCCGACACGTTGCAGGGCCAGCGCGTGCTGATCGTCGGGGCCGGGGACGTCGGGCGGCAGTTGCGGCGGCGGTTGGAGCCGTTCGACGTTCGCTGCACGATGGTCGGGATGTCGGCGCGTGAGGGCGTGCACGGTGTCGATGAGTTACCGGAGCTGCTGCCGCACCACGATGTGGTGGTCATGATGGTCCCCCTCACGTCGCGGACGCGGGGCATGGTCGACGCTGATTTTCTTGCGGCGATGCGTGATGACGCGGTACTGGTCAATGCTGCCCAAGGGCCTGTCGTGGTTACTGACGCGCTGGCGGCGGAGCTGACGGCCGGAAGGCTTCGAGCCGCGCTCGACGTGACCGATCCCGAGCCGTTGCCGGACGGCCATCCGCTGTGGACAGCGCCCGGTTTCGTGCTGACGCCGCATGTGGCCGGAGCGGTGCGGGGCGTCCGGCGGCGCGCTTATTTGGTGGCTGCGGCGGAAATCGCCCGGTACGCTGGCGGAGAGCTACCCGGCAATCTCGTGCGCGGCGAATACTGATCATCTCCCGGATGTCTGCCCGGCACTCAGGGTGAACCCTGAAAGAGCCCCTGACCTCGGCGTGCTCGCTCGCGGGTCACGGCTGAATCCCCTAATCTTCGCCGCGTGACCACTCAAGGGGACGACTACCAGACCAGCGTGCTGTCCGGTGTCGAGGACTCTGCCGGCAACGACTACGACGAACCGCGGCAGGGCGGTCTCGGCTTCGGCCTGCTCGTCTTGCGCCTGGGGCTCGGCGTGATCATGGGTGCGCACGGCCTGCAGCATCTGTTCGGCGCTTTCGGCGGACCGGGCGTCGGCGGGTTCGCGCACGTGCTCGAGATGTTCGGGTACCACAAACAGACGACGCTGCTGTCGTGGATCACCGGCATCACTGAGGTCGCGGGCAGTGCGCTGGTGATCGTCGGCCTGTTCACGCCGCTCGCTGCGGCGGGGCTGCTGGGCGTGGCCGCGAACATCGTCTACGCGAAGTTCCACGGCGGTTTCTTCCAGGGCACCGGCCAGGGCTGGGAGTACGAGCTGCTGCTGGGCCTGTGTGCGCTGACGCTGATCTTCACCGGCGCGGGCACCATCTCGCTGGAGCGGAACACGCCGTGGCGGAAGCGGCCGTTGCCGCTGGGGCTCATCTCGTTGCTGCTGGCTGCGGCTGCGTCTGTGGTCGTCATCGTTCTGACTCGCTGACCTGGTCCGAGCCTGTGTCGCTGACTGCGCGGAGCCGGTCGGAGGCGACGGCGAGGTTGACGGGGTGCCGGTCGTTGAGCGGGTCGTTCCGGTGTTGCCGTTTAGTGGCGAATGCCTGGTCGGGGCCGCAATCCGGGGCTCGGGGCTGGCGGGATTGGTTCGTGAGCGGCGACGTCCGACGTGGATTCGGCGGCTGGAGTTCGAGGATCGGCGTGGGCGGGCGGGCCGTGGCCATGGGGCGGCGACTCGTGTCGAGCGGGGTCCTGGGCTGGCGAAAGGGAGCGTTCGCCGTTTGGCGGCGAATGGTGCGGGCCGGGCACTTCGGGCTGGACGGAGCGACTATCCGACGTTGAGTGGCGGTTCGCCTTGATCGAGGTCCTTGGGCCCGCTGGGGGAGCGTTCGCCGCTTAGTGGCGAATGCTGCGGACCCGGGGACTCTGGCTGGCCGCGGCGACCGTTGTCCGTTGCGCGGAGAATCGTGTCGACCGGAACCGGGCGACAGCGCAATTCGAGATTTCAGCGGCGGGAGCCAGCTAGGCGAGACACGGAAAAGGGGCCCGCGCACCATGCGCGGGCCCCTTCCGGCAGAAGCGAACAGCAGGATCAGCGGTTCGGGTCCCGGACCGCGCCGGTGTCGGCCGACGTGGCCATCCGGGCGTAGGCCCGCAGCGCCGCGGTGATCGGGCGTTGCCGGTCCTTCGGCTGCCACGGACGTTCCGAAGCTTCCATCTTCGCCCGCCGTTCGGCCAGGATCTCCGGTTCGACCAGCAGCTCGAGCCGGCGTTCGTGGACGTCCAGGACGATCTGGTCGCCGTTCTCCACCAGGCCGATCAGACCGCCCGCGGCGGCTTCCGGCGAGATGTGGCCGACCGAGATGCCCGAGGAGCCGCCGGAGAAGCGGCCGTCGGTGATCAGGGCGCATTTCTTGCCGAGGCCGGATCCCTTGAGGAACGCCGTCGGGTGCAGCATTTCCTGCATGCCGGGGCCGCCTGCCGGGCCCTCGTAGCGGATGACCAGCACCTCGCCTGGCTGGATCTCCTTCTTGAGGATCGCCGACACGGCTTCCTCCTGGCTTTCCAACACCCGCGCCGGGCCCTGGAAGTGCCAGAGGTCCTCGTCGATGCCCGCGGACTTGATCACGGCGCCGTTCTCGGCCAGGTTGCCGCGCAGGATCGCGAGGCCGCCGTCCTTCGTGTAGGCGTGTTCGACGTCGCGGATGCAGCCGCCGGCAGCGTCGGTGTCCAGCGACGACCAGCGGTTTTCCGTCGAGAACGCCTGCGTGGTCCGGACCCCGCCCGGTGCGGCGTGGAACAGCTCCAGCGCCTTCTCCGACGGAGACTCGGCGCGGATGTCCCACTCGTTCAGCCACGTGGCGATGTCTGGCGCGTGGACCGCGTGCACGCCGGTGTTCAGCAGGCCGCCGCGGTACAGCTCGCCCAGGATGGCGGGGATTCCGCCGGCCCTGTGGACGTCTTCCATGTGGTAGTCGGAGTTCGGGGCGACCTTCGACAGGCACGGCACCCGCCGCCCGATGGCGTCGATGTCGCTGATCGTGAAGTCGACCTCGCCCTCCTGCGCGGCGGCGAGGATGTGCAGCACGGTGTTCGTCGACCCGCCCATGGCCATGTCGAGCGCCATCGCGTTCTCGAACGCCTCCTTCGTGGCGATCGAACGCGGCAACGCGGACTCGTCGTCGGAGCCGTACCAGCGCTTGCACAGCTCGACCACCGTGCGTCCGGCGTTGGAGAACAGCTCGCGCCGGGCCGCGTGCGTCGCGAGCGTGGAACCGTTGCCCGGCAACGACAAACCCAGCGCTTCGGTGAGGCAGTTCATCGAGTTCGCGGTGAACATGCCGGAGCACGAACCGCAGGTCGGGCAGGCGGAGCGCTCGACCTCGGAGAGACCGGCCTCGTCGATCGCCGAGTTCGCGGACGCCGCGATGGTGGTGATCAGGTCGGTCGGGGCGTGCGCGACGCCTTCTACGACCACCGCCTTGCCGGCTTCCATCGGACCGCCGGAGACGAACACGGTCGGGATGTTGAGCCGCATCGCGGCGTTGAGCATGCCCGGCGTGATCTTGTCGCAGTTGGAGATGCACACCAGCGCGTCGGCCTGGTGCGCGTTGACCATGTACTCCACCGAGTCCGCGATGATCTCGCGCGAGGGCAGCGAGTAGAGCATGCCCGAGTGGCCCATCGCGATGCCGTCGTCGACCGCGATCGTGTGGAACTCGCGCGCGATGCCGCCTGCTTCGGCGACCGCCTCGGCGACGATCTCGCCGAGGTCCTTGAGGTGCACGTGGCCGGGCACGAACTGGGTGTAGGAGTTGGCGATCGCGACGATCGGCTTGCCGAAATCGCTGTCGGTCATTCCGGTCGCACGCCAGAGCGAGCGTGCGCCCGCCGCGTTGCGACCGTGGGTGGTGGTCCGGGAACGGAGGTGCGGCACGGCATTCTCCCAGGTCAGAAGGCTGAACCAGGCGGAGGGGAACTACGGCTCCGCAAACTGGTCCTACCAATTCTACTCGGCTGGTTTGCCGTTGCCGCCGCCGGTCCGCTCCGCGTCGGCGGAAGGCTCCGGCTCAGCGGGCTCGGGAGAAGGCTCCGAAGCGGGTTCCGTGGCGGATTCCTGAGCGGCGTCCGGCGCGGTCTCGGCGGCGGCCGGTTTCCGCCCGCTGAGCTCCTCGTCGCTCAGCACGCCCGACGGGTCCTTGATCTTGCCTTCGCTCACCAGTGCCAGTACCGGAAGGTGCCGCGTCCGCACCGTGGGAAGGCTGACCTGAGTGTCGTCGCCGAGGACCGCTCGCACGCGGGCCTTGTTCGTGATCGCCAGGCCCTTGAGCGACGACCACGGCAGGTCGCGCTTGCCGAAGACGGTCCGGACGTGCAGCCCCTCGCGGGTCGCGACGGTGCGCGTGCGCGCGACGAACACGAGCAGCGCGAGCGGGAAGACGTACAACCACTGGAATCCGCCGATCTCGCCCAGTGCGATCGGTGTCACACAGACGGTCAGCAGACCGATCGCGAGATACGCCGTGGTCGGGATCCGGAACACGGCCTTCCGGCCCTCGTCCGCACGCTGGTCCTGCTGTTTCTTGGCCACGCAGGAATGGTGCACCGACGCCGGGAGTGACCTGCGTCCGGGTCGCGCGCGGGCAGTACTGGCCGTCCACGATGCGGAACCGCCGTCCCGTAGAGTTGACACTCGCCCGGGCGCGCGACTAACGTCGGGGCCGTGATTACGCAGACCGGTCTCGTACTTCCCCAGCGCGCCGACGCTTAGGAAGAGTCCTCTGCGTCGACGCGCGACCCTCGTGCGACCTTACGGTCGGCGGGGGTTTTTTGTTGCGTGAAACCGGTTCCCCGACCGGAAGTACGGCCCAGACAACCCGAACGAGTGACACCGAGAACCCACGAGGCAGAACCGATGACCAGTGCCACGTCGCGCAGCGACGCGAAGCCCGGGCCGACCGCGCCCGGTGTCCCAGGAGCACGTCCGAAGCCCGCCCCGCCGGCGGGTACGCCGGTGCGCGTCACCGGCGCGCAGTCGCTTGTCCGCTCGCTCGAGGCGGTCGGCGCGGAGGTCGTGTTCGGCATTCCGGGTGGCACCATCCTTCCCGCCTACGACCCGTTGCTCGACTCCACGAAGGTCCGGCACGTCCTCGTCCGCCACGAGCAGGGCGCCGGGCACGCCGCCACCGGTTACGCGCAGGCGACCGGCAAGGTCGGCGTCTGCATGGCCACCTCGGGTCCGGGAGCCACGAACCTCGTCACCCCGCTGGCCGACGCCAACATGGACTCGGTCCCGGTCGTCGCCATCACCGGGCAGCAGTCGCGCGGCCTGATCGGCACCGACGCGTTCCAGGAAGCCGACATCTGCGGCATCACCATGCCGATCACCAAGCACAACTTCCTCGTCACCGACCCGGCGGAGATCCCGCGGGCCATCGCCGAGGCGTTCCACCTGGCCGCGACCGGCCGCCCGGGCCCGGTGCTGGTGGACATCCCCAAGGACGTGCTGCAGGAGATGACCTCGTTCTCCTGGCCGCCTGAACTGCGACTGCCCGGCTACCGCCCGACGCTGCGGCCGCACGGCAAACAGGTCCGCGAGGCCGCGAAGCTGATCGCGCAGGCCCAGCGGCCGGTGCTGTACGTCGGCGGCGGCGTGATCAAAGCCGAGGCGTCCGAGCAGTTGCGCGAACTCGCCGAACTGACCGGCATCCCGGTCGCCACCACGTTGATGGCGCGCGGCGCGTTCCCCGATTCGCACCGCCAGCACGTCGGCATGCCCGGCATGCACGGGTCCGTCGCCGCGGTCGCCTCGATGCAGCGTGCTGACCTGCTGGTCGCGCTCGGCGCCCGGTTCGACGACCGGGTCACCGGCCAGCTGTCCTCGTTCGCGCCGGACGCGAAGATCGTCCACGCGGACATCGACCCCGCCGAGATCTCCAAGAACCGCAAGGCGGACGTGCCGATCGTCGGCGACTGCAAAGAGATCATCGGCGAGCTGATCGACGCGGTGAAGACCGAGTTCGAGCGCGCCCGTCCCGACCTGAGCGACTGGTGGACGCAGGTCGACTCGTGGCGCGAGGACTACCCGGCGGGCTACGAATGGCCCGACGACGGGTCGCTGTCGCCGCAGTACGTCATCGAGCGGATCGGCGAGCTGGTCGGCCCGGACGCGGTGTACGCCGCGGGCGTCGGGCAGCACCAGATGTGGGCCGCGCAGTTCGTGAAGTACGAGAAACCGCGCACCTGGATCAACTCCGGCGGCCTCGGCACCATGGGCTTCGCCGTCCCGGCCGCGATGGGCGCGCAGTTCGGCCTCCCGGACACGCAGGTGTGGGCGATCGACGGCGACGGCTGCTTCCAGATGACCAACCAGGAACTCGCCACGTGCGCCATCGAGGGCGCGCCGATCAAGGTCGCCGTGATCAACAACGGCAACCTCGGCATGGTCCGGCAATGGCAGAACCTGTTCTACTCCGAGCGGTACTCGAACACCGACCTCGGCACGCACAAGCACCGCATCCCGGACTTCACGCTGCTGGCCGAGGCGCTCGGCTGCGCCGGCCTGCGCTGCGAGGCCAAGGAGGACGTCGACGCGACGATCCGGCGCGCGATGGAGATCAACGACCGCCCCGTCGTGATCGATTTCGTCGTGGGGAAGGATGCCCAGGTGTGGCCGATGGTCGCCGCGGGCACCGGGAACGACGAGATCATGGCCGTCCGCGGCATCCGGCCGCTGTTCGACGACGACGAGGTTTCGCAGGAAGCCGCTGCCGAGGCCGCCGCCGCGGAGGGAGAGCAAGCATGACTGTCCACACGCTGAGCGTGCTGGTCGAGAACAAGCCCGGTGTGCTCGCCCGGGTCTCCGGACTGTTCTCCCGCCGCGGCTTCAACATCGAGTCCCTTGCTGTCGGGCCCACGGAGAACCCCGAGGTGTCCCGGATGACGATCGTGGTCGCCGTTGAGGAGCTACCGCTCGAACAGGTGACCAAACAGCTCAACAAGCTGGTGAACGTGATCAAGATCGTCGAGCTGGAGGCTGGCAGCGCGGTGCAGCGCGAACTGCTGCTCGTGAAGGTCAGGGCCGACGCCACCGTGCGCAGCCAGGTCCTCGAGACCGTCCAGCTCTTCCGCGCCAAGGTGGTGGACGTCTCGCCGGAGGCGCTCACCGTCGAGGCGACCGGGACGTCGGACAAGATCGGCGCGCTGCTGCGGATGCTGGAGCCGTACGGCATCCGCGAACTCGTCCAGTCCGGCATGGTCGCGGTGGGCCGCGGGGCCCGCTCGATCACCGCCGCTTCTCCCCGCTGAACCTCAGATTTCGTGTAAGTACGGAAGGAAGTAGTACCCCCCATGGCAGTGGAAATCTTCTACGACGACGACGCCGACCTGTCGATCATCCAGGGTCGCAAGGTCGCCGTGATCGGCTACGGCAGCCAGGGCCACGCGCACTCGCTCAGCCTGCGCGACTCGGGCGTCGACGTCCGGATCGGCCTGCAAGAGGGGTCCAAGTCCCGGGCGAAGGCCGAGGAGCAGGGCCTGCGCGTGCTGTCGGTCGCCGAGGCGGCCGCCGAGGCCGACGTGATCATGATCCTCGCGCCGGACACGAAGCAGCGCTTCATCTACGAAGAGCACATCGCGCCGCACCTCAAGGACGGCGACGCGCTCTTCTTCGGCCACGGCTTCAACATCCGGTACGACCTGATCAAGCCGCCGGCGAACGTCGACGTCGCGATGGTCGCCCCGAAGGGCCCGGGCCACCTGGTCCGCCGCCAGTTCGTGGACGGCAAGGGCGTGCCCTGCCTGATCGCGGTCGAGCAGGACGCTTCGGGCAACGCCCAGGCGCTCGCGCTCTCCTACGCCGCGGCGATCGGCGGCGCGCGGGCCGGCGTCATCAAGACGACCTTCACCGAGGAGACCGAGACCGACCTCTTCGGCGAGCAGGCCGTGCTGTGCGGCGGCGCGTCCGCGCTGGTGCAGACCGGTTTCGAGGTGCTCACCGAGGCGGGCTACGCCCCGGAGATCGCGTACTTCGAGGTGCTGCACGAGCTGAAGCTGATCGTCGACCTCATGTATGAGGGCGGCATCGCGCGCCAGCGCTACTCCATCTCCGACACCGCCGAGTACGGCGACCTCACCCGCGGCCCGCGCGTCATCTCGCCCGCCGTCAAGGAGGAGATGAAGAAGATCCTGGGCGAGATCCAGGACGGCACCTTCGCCCGCGAGTGGGTCGCCGAGGACGAGGCGGGCCGGCCGAACTTCACGAAGCTCGAGGAGCAGGGCAACCAGCACCCGATCGAGAAGACCGGCAAGAAGCTCCGCGACCTGATGTCGTGGGTGGACCGGCCGATCACCGAGACCGCCTGACCCGTTTCCCTTGAGGAGGCCCTGCTGTCCGTTTGCCGGACGGCAGGGCCTCTTTTCGTTTCAAGGCGTTGCCGCTGAATGGCGGATACGCTGTGGCGATGAGCCGCCCGACCGACGACAAGGCGCACATCCGGCACGAACTCGACCTCACCGGCGCGACTTGGATCCGCGCCGAACCGGCGGGCGTGACCCTGGAGCATTGCGCGGAGTACGCGTTCGTCCCGCATTCGGACGGGGTGACCTACGTGGCCATCCGGCAGCCGACTGATCCGGACGGGGCGGTGCTGGTGTTCACGCCTTCGGAATGGGACGCGTTCACGCGCGGGGTCCGGGACGGCGAGTTCGAGTTGCCCGAGTCGTAGGGCTTCGTTTTTGGGGGCCGTTTCTGGCCGGGAATCCGGCCGGACTGCTGGTGGACGGCTGTTGCCGTTTAATGGCGAATCTGACGTTGCGGCGCGATTGCCCAGGTCAGAGGCTCGGGCGCGTCTTCGTGCGGGGCTTCGCGGCTGGGTCCGGCTGTCCGGATCAGAAGGCTCCGAGCGTCGCGATGAGTTCGGTGACCTGGTAGGCGGTCGGGAAGTCCGGCGCTTGATAGCGGAGAGTGCACCCGTCGGCGAGTTCCATTCCCGGCACCAGCAGTGCGTGTTCGGTCATCCGAGGCCGATGCACCTGGACTTCCAGTTCGACCGGGCCGTCGAAGCGCAGCGGACAAACGTCCTCCCGGCTGGCCAGAGCTTCGGGTACCGCGTGCTCGATTTGGCTGCATGCCTCGTCGGGATGCAGCATCGCGGCCGCGCGAGCACCTAGCGCACGTTTGACCACCACGGAGCGGATGCCAGGTGCGACTTCGGCCGCCTCAGCGGCCACGGTGTCGTCGCCACTTGCCAGCACCGGCGGTACGCCGTAGTGCGCCGCGAGCGCGGTGTTCAGACCGAGTTCGCCCAAAGAACGGCCATTGCAACGCACGTCCGCGACCGTCCCGCCGGAGATCGTGTGCGCCATGACCGAGCGGGGCGTGCCGGCCTTGCCGTGGTAGCCGATGAACAGCACCGCGTCCGTGTTCTCGGCCAATCCCGCCATCATCCCGCCGGGCTTGGGCGAGCCGCGGAGCAGTTCGGCACGTCGGTCCAGCAGTTCGGGCAGGAGATTCCGGAAGCTAGCGTGCGCCTCGGTGACCTGGACCTCTGCGGCTGCGTCATACGCGAATACGCCGCGGACGGCGGCGTTGGCCTCGGCGGTGAGCAGCTTGCGGTTGCGCTCGTATTCGCTGTGCCCGGGAATGACGTCGTCGCCGTGCACGACTCCGGCGATTCCCTCCATGTCGACCGAGACGAGCACCCGCATCTCCATCACGCCCTTCTTGGCGATTCATGGTCAGGACTGTCACCCTATCGAGCGATTCCGTGCGTGGGCGGCGATCGATCGCCTACGCGGCTGCGGCGTTCTCGGGTGCGTGGACGCTCGGTCGATCGTGGGTTTCGCCGATTCGCGGCTACTTCGACTTCGCTGGGCCAGATCGTGTCGCGTCAGATTCGCCGCTAGGACGCCGATGACGATGCGCGGGCTGGTTCAAGAAGGCAGGAAGATCGCGGCCGCTGCGTCGGCAAGTGCATCGGGGCTCGGCGAATCCGCCTCGGTTTGGGCCAGGTGCAGCAGCCCGAGAATAGCCGCGTAAGCGACCCGCGCCCGGTGCGCCGCCTCATCCGGCGTGCAGCCGAGTTCGAGATACGTGCTGGTCAGCAGGTTAAGTCGGGCTTGGTTGACGCGGCTGACCGCGTCTTTGACCCGCGGGTCGTTGCGGTCGCCGAGCAAGCTGAGGTGCACCGACGGGGCCAACGGCTGGACGGCGCGCACAACGGCGGTGAGCAGTTCGCGCAGCCGTCGCCGCGGATCGGCAATTGCCGCGTACTCGGCGAGCCCCGCTTCGCCGTGGCTTCGCCCCCAATCGGCGAGAGCCGCGGTGATCAGCTCGTCCCGGTTGCGGAAGTGCGCGTAGAAGCTGCCCTTGGTCACGCCGAGCGTTCTCGCGAGCGGTTCGACTCCGACCGCGGCCAGCCCGCCGTCCGCGATCGCCTTCAGCGCGGCCCGCGTCCAGTCCTGGGCGGACAGCCGGGGCGAATCGTTCACCATGCGCGGAGGATACGCCACCGTATTGACGGTCCCGCTCGCGCTGGATACGGTGGCGTATCCATACGCATCCGTATCCATACGATGCCGTACCGAGAGGCGATGACATGACGCACGCGAAGGTTCGCCGAGTAGTCACCGGGCACGACTCCGACGGCAAGGCCCGAGTGGTCGCCGATGCCGCCGTCGAACCGATCACCTCCGGATTGATGCCCGGCTGCGCGATCTACCGGCTGTGGGGCCGGGACGAGCGACCGGTATTTCCCGACAACGGTTCGCCGGGCCGGGCCGAGGCGTATTACCCGCCGCGGGACGGCTCGCGGTTCATGATCAACACGATCGCGCCTGGCGAGCTGGCTCCGTTGCCGGACCTCGACGTGGCGGCAGCCTGGGAACAACTGGAGCGACAGGCACCGGGTGCGGCCGCCGCAATGGAGCCCGGCGCGCCGGGCATGCACACCACCGACAGCCTCGATTACGTCCTGGTCGTCTCGGGCGAGATCACGTTGGAGCTGGACGACGGGGACCAGACGGTCTTGCGGGCAGGCGATGTCGTCGTCCAGAACGGCACGCGGCACGCCTGGCGAAACCACGGCGTCGAACCGTGCACGATCGTCGGCGTCGCTGTCGGTGCGGATCGGGCGTAGGCCGGATTCGCCACTGAGCGGCGACGGTTCCTTTTGCCCGCCGGGTTTGACATTGACATCGTGACAAGGTCTTCACTGGTCGGCGGAGGTGATCCCGATGAACTCGACACAGATGAATTCCCAGCTCACGCGGCTGATCGAGGCGTTGGGCTCCGGGGACTCGTCGACGCGGCTGCAGGCCGCCCTGGCGATCGGAACGCACCCGGACGGCCCTGGTCTCGTCGAGGCGCTCATCGCACGGTGCGCGATCGAGCCGGACTTTTACGTGCGCGACATGCTCACCTGGGCGTTGACCCGGTTCCCGGCAGGGGACACGGTGCCGCGGCTTCTCGCGGAGCTGCGGTCCTCGGTGCCGCAGGCCCGGAGCCAGTCGCTGCACACGCTGTCCAAAATCGGCGACCGGAACGTGTGGCCGGCGATCACCCGATCGTTGCTGCGCGACGCCGACGACGAGGTCGCGAGAAGCGCATGGCGGGCGGCTGTCGTCCTCGTGCCGGACGGGGACAAGGCCGGACTGGCGGCTGAACTGGCGACACAGTTCGGTCGCGGCGACCGGACCCTGCAGCTCAGCCTCAGCCGGGCGCTGGTCGCGCTCGGTCCCTTGATCGAGCCGGTACTGGAGGCCGCGGTGACGAGCACCGACCCCGCTGTCCGGACGCACGCAGTGGCCACAGAGCGGCTGCTCCGTGACCCGGACACCGGTTTCGACCAGGCCGTGGACGAGGCGAAACGGATCGTCGCGCTCGGTCCGGAGCGGGCTCAGGAAACCGCGTGCTGATCGGCGAGGTCGCCCGCCGCTCGGGGGTGAGCACCCGGATGCTCCGGCACTACGACGCCCTCGGGCTGGTGCGGCCGACCGGTCGCACCGTGGGCGGCTATCGCGAATACTCCGCCGACGACATCCGCCGGATCTTCCACGTGGAGAGCCTCCGGTCGCTCGGGATGTCGCTGCGGCAGATCGGCCGGGCGCTGGAAGATCCCGCTTTCGTGCCGTCGGAGCTGGTCGGCGACCTCATCCGGCGAACCGAAGACCGGCTGAAACGGGAACAGGAACTGCTCGACCGGCTCCGTGCGGTCGATGCCTCGGCACCCTCCGGATGGGAGGGTGCCTTGCGCATCGTCGAACTGCTGCGCGGGCTCAGTTCGCCGGGTGCCGCGCGTCGTCAGCAGGCCGTCCTGGCCCCTGCCGACGATGTGCCGGTTCCCGCCGAGGTGCTGGCCAGAGCGATTCTCGCCGAATCCGACCCGAACGTCGCCGGCGCGCTCCGATGGGCCCTCGCCCGGACCGACGGCGACGGGGTGGCGAATGTGGCGTCCGGTCTCCGTTCGGAGAACGCCGACGTCCGCCGACGCGCGATCCTGGCACTCATCGAGTTGCCCGGCGACGAGGCGACCGCGGTGTTGAAGGACGCGCTCGCCGGTTCCGACTCGGTGGTCCGTCGGCATGCGGCACTTGCTCTGGGTGCGCGCGGTGCGGAGGAGGCGGCGGTGCCGACGCTTATCGAAATGGTCGTCGAGGGGCGAAACGACGTCGAGGCGGCTGAGGTTTTGGGCGCGCTGGCGGATGAAGGCGCGAACGGAATTGTCGGCGCGTTGGTCGATGCGTCGGCGGCGAATGCTGCGGATTCTGCGGTGCGGATCCGGTTGACGCAGGCGCTCGCGGAGATGCCGGGGACGCTTGCGCACGAGGCGTTGCAGCAGTTGGCGGGGGATGAGGATCGGGCTGTGGCGTTGGTGGCTTCGGCTTTGGTGAAGGTTGTTGAAGAGCGTCAGGGCGTTGGTGGCGAGGGTGACGGCAGTGTTCGCCGATGAGCGGCGAGGGCAGGGGCAGATGCCGATGAGTAGTGAACGGCCGCGCAGCGGATGTTGCTGAATGGCGAGCGGCCGCGGTGGCAGTTGCTGTCACCGAGCGGCGAGGTCTTCGGTCATGGACGTTCGCCGCTGACTGGCAACGACGGGTTCAGCGGTTGATTGGCTGCCGTCATGCGGCGCGGTGCTGATTAGCCGTTGAGCGGCGAATCTTGTGGCGGGCCGCCGTGGTGGCGGTGTGCAGCGTGGTGTGGGCGTTGCCGTTTGGCGCCGAAAGCGTGGCGGAGTTGCCGTTATTCGGCGAGGCGGGCGACGAGCTCCGGTAGGCGGCCGGTGGCTGCGGCCAGGGCGAGGTGGTCACCATAGTCGCGGGATTCGACTATCTCTCCGTCTTTGATGCGCATTACGAAGATGTTGCTTACCTGGAACGGGGTCCCGGAGCTGGTTTCGCCTACGTAGGTCGATTCGCCGATGATGACTTCTGGGTCGGTGCTCAGGTGGAGTACTAGGTCGGTCACCTCGATGCGGAAGGCTGCTGCGGCACCGGCGTCGAAGTGGGCTCGCAGGTCGTCTCGGGTGCGGAGGACGGGGGCTCCGGGCAGGAACGGGTGACGGACATCGGTTTTCGCCGCATAGAGGTCGGGGAGTTCGGACCAGCGTCCGTCGGCGACGCCGAAGACGACTCGTTGGAATACGCCCTCGCGGCTTTTCGGGGAGAAGAGTTCAGCCGGGCGCGGAGCGATAGGGCGAGGTTCGTAAGCGGGCGCTTGGGCGTATGCCTGGACAAGGCCGGCGGTCGCGTTCTGGATCGCGGCCAGGCGCAGGTAGTCGTGATAGTCGCGGGTGTGGGTGAGGAGTCCGTCGCGGGAGCGGAGGACTTGGATGTTGGCCGTCTCGGTTGTCCGGCCGGTTATTCGCGATTCGGCGGTGTAGTGGTATTCGGCCACGATGACCTCGGGGTCGGCGGTTTCGTGGACGGTCACGTCGTGGCGCTTGAGACGAAGGGTTTGACCCAGGCCGCTGACGAAGCGGTCGTGTACTGCGGCGCGACCTTCCATGCGGCCAGGCCTCGGGATTGCGGTGGGGTGCTCCACGACGGTGTCTTCGGAGTAGAGGTTTGCGAGGTCGGCGAAGCGGCCGTCGGCGATTCCTGTGGAGAGCTGGTCGAACAGGTCGCGTGCGGTGGTCATGAGGGTCTCCGCGGGTCGGTTAACCGGAGTCGGCAGTCCGTTACGATACGGACTACCGACTCCGGTTGTCTACCGGTCGCGAGTTGCCGATTAGTGGCGACTGAGGCGATGCAGCAATTCTTGGGCTGCGGGACTGTCGCAGGCTTCTGCCCAGCCCTCGGGGGTGCTGTCCCAAAGGGCGTCGCGGGCGGTGAGGTCGGCACCGGCGTTTACGAGGAGTTCGATGACGTCCAGTTGGTTGTTTTGGGCGGCCAGGTGCAGCGCCGTGACGCCGACGCCGTGGCGTGGGCCGCCGAAGGTGCCGACGTGGTTGACGTTCGCGCCGAGTGACAGCAGAGTCTCTGTCGCCGCTGAGTGGCCACACGTCGCTGCCCAGGTGAGGGCGGTGCCGCGGTAGATGTCGGCGTTCAGGCTCGCGCCGCGTGCGGCCAGGGTGCGGAGCGCGGCTGTTTGGTCGTTGCGGGCGGCCCAGGATAGGGATTCGTCGAGGATCTCCGTAGGGTCGTTTGCCGGCTGCCAGAAGGGAAAACCGCTGTGTGGACGGTAAAAATCACGGTGTGCGCCGGCTGCTGGAGAAAGAGTCCTCTTTGGACTGACGAGTTCATCCAGTAGCGCGTCGTCGCCGAGACCTGCTGCGACACGCAGGTTGTGAGGGGACCGTTCGTGCGTTGCCAGTTTTTCGGCAACGGCGCGATTTCCCCAAAATAGGGCCACAATCAGCGGGGTTCCGCCGTCACCGCGGCCTGAACAGGCCAGGGGTGCGCCAGCGTTGATCAAGAGGTCGGCGATCAGTGGTAAATTGCTGTAGGCGGCTTGATGCAGGGCAGTCCAGCCGTGTGCGTTGGCTCGTGCGGGATCGGCACCGTGGGCGAGCAGTACGCGGACAAGGCGTTCGTCATGGGTCGCGGAGGCCATGCCGAGGAGGTCGTTTCCGTTGGTGCCTCGGGCGCGGGTCAGGTGCGGGGCTTCGGTGAGCAGGGCGGTCAGGCCGTCCAAATCTCGGGCTTCTACCAGTTGATAGGCCCGGGCGAACGGTTCGCCGGTTTTCGGCAAATCCTCGACGTGAGCTTTCAATGCCTGCCACGTCGGGAAGCCGTGCTCGCGGGCGATGACGGTTAGAGCGCCGGTGCGGGTCAGAGGTTGTTCGTGCCGGTCGAAGGCGGCGCGGGCGTCGGAAGTGCCGTCTTCGGCTGAGGCGAGGAGGCCGGCTGCGCGCCCGCGGTAGTACTCGACGTCCTGGTGGTAGGCGTGCTGGACGTCCGGTCCGTGCTCGGCGATTCGGCGGACGTAAGCCTGAAGCTGTGGCCAGCTGGGGAATCCGTAGCGGCGAGCAAGCCGAAACTGCGCTTCCGAGAGCGCGACCGAGTCGGCGCGGGCGAGTTCTTTCGCCTGTTTGCGGAGTTGGCCGAGGTCGGGGTTGGCGGGCAAGGCCGTCATCAGGGGGAGTCCTTCCTTCCCTTGCGCGCCCCGTGGTCCGCCGGCACCGGGCAGGGAAGAAGGAAAGCTCGGCAACTCGTGGTACGGGGGTGGGCTCAGCCCTTTCCGCGGACAGGACGCGGCCCCTGCCGCGCTAGGGCAACTGTAACTCAGAAGGGTCACCGTCCGCCGGTGATGACGCTGACCGCGAGGACGAGGGAACGGATCGACGTCGTCCGCGTTTCGACGTCCGAGACCGGGAAGCTCGTCCGATGGTGAACGCGAAAGTGCTTCTGGGCGTAGCGTTCCGCATAACCGAAGTGCAGGATCACCCAGGCCAACAAGACCGCGGGAGACGCCGACGAGGCTGGTCAGGAGGGCGACAGCAGCCCGAGCCGACGGCCTAGCACGCCTTTCAGCCACCGGGCGTCGGTGTGGTCGATTTTCGGCTACGGGACACGCGCGACCCGGATGCCGAGGTAGCTCAGCGCGAGCAGATCCCAGAAGGGAAGGGCGAGGACATTGTCGTCTTGGACGAAGGTGGCGATCCCCGGCGCGAGCAGGATCAGTTCGACCGTCCGGGACGCGGCGATGGCGAGTTTCGTGAACACCGGCGGCGCCCGGGGCGAACGCGGGCGAGGCGTCTCGCGAAGATAACAAGCCCGTGTGGCCGCTGGACGGCGAAACGGTCCCGCCGGAGTCGCCCGTTCAGGGGAAGTGTTCGCCGGAATCGCTGCGAGGACGCGGAGGCGTGGGAATGTCGGTGATGAACGGAAAAGTGCTCGTCTGCAGGGGATGAACGTTTTCGCCGTTTAGTGGCGAATCCCTGGTGAGCGGGGGATTCCGGCGTCTGGGGCGACTTAGGCGAGTGCGGGGCGGCCCGATGGCCCGGACTCGGCGGGGGCACGGGAAGCGAGCCGGGGGCGGGGCTTTCGCGGGAAGCTTCGAAAGCCCCGCCGATGAATCAGGGGACCAGCGCGGCCAGGCGACGCCAGCCGTCCACCGGAATCTCCGGTCCGTCGACGAGAACCTGTACGCAGACGTGGTCCGCACCGGCGTCGATGTGTGCGCGGATTCGGTCGGCGACTTCCTGCTCGCTGCGATAGGCGACGATCGCGTCGACGAGACGGTCGCTGCCGCCGTCGGCCAGGTCTTCCTCGGTGTAGCCGAGGCGGCGCAGATTCGCTCGTTGGTGTGGAGCCAGTCGTGCGTAGCCGGCGACGTGTTCGCGAGCGATCTGCCGCGCTCGCACCGGATCTGCGTCGAGGACGACGGCTTGTTCGGCGGCGAGGTACGCGTCGGGTCCCATCGTTTCGCGGGCGAACGCGGTGTGCTCTGGCGGAACGAAGTACGTGTGCGCACCGTCGGCCTGGGTCGCCGCGAGCTTCAGCATTCTTGGGCCGAGTGCGGCTAGGAGCCGACGTGGTCGAGAGCCGGCGGCGAAGTCCAGTTCGGCCGCATCCATGGCGTCGAGGTAGTCCTGCATCGCACTGCCTCCGCCGCCCGGCCGATGTCCGCCCAAGCCCAGCGTGAACCGCCCCGGGTATGCCTCGGCCAGTGTGCGTCCAGCTGCTTCAGCGGCTGCCGCTGACCGTTCGGAAAATCGTGCGATCCCAGTCGCCACAGTCAACGTCGTGGTCGCCTCGAGCAGCAGTGCGGCCTGTGTGAGCGCCTCCCGGCCGCGATACTCGCCGAACCACAGCGCGGTGAAACCCAGCGACTCGACCTCTCGGGCGGCCGTGCGTACTTCGCCGATTTCCCTGCCGTCAAAGGCAAATGTCCAGATTCCGATCGTCATCGTGTCCCGCCTTCCGCGGAGGCGGCAAGGTTCGCGAACAGATTCACAACAGACTCCAAGAAGTTCCCCGGCCGCAGGAGCGCGGCAGTGATTCCGGCGCAGCCAAGGCCGATACGTCCTCCGCGGACGCACCCAGAACCAGAGGCTGCCTCCGGTTACTATACGGAGGGGCCCTCCGATTTGTCACGGGATAAACTCGGACCCGACATGACCGACGCCAAGCCGATGCGAGCGGACGCCCGCCGCAACTACGAGCGCCTGCTCGCCGAAGCGAGGCGCGCCTTCGCCGAACGCGGCGTCGACGCCTCGCTCGAAGACGTCGCCCGCAGTGCCGGTGTCGGGATCGGCACCCTCTATCGCCACTTTCCGACCAGGGAAGATCTGATCGAGACGCTCCTGCGGGACCGGTTCGACTCCCAGGCGGAAAAGGCGCGCGAGCTGCTGCTCGCCGACGACCCGCTCGACGGGCTGTACACCTGGCTGATCGGCTTCGGCGAGACCTCCGGCGTTTACCGCGGGCTTGCCGAAATGCTGGCCGACGCGTTCGACGATCCGGAATCGCGGCTGCACGCGTCCTGTGAGGCGATGCGGGAAGCCGCGTCCCATCTAGTGGACAGGGCGCAAGCGGCTGGCGTTTTCCGCGCCGACGTGACGGTCCGAGAGCTGCTTTTGTTGCTGCACGGCGCTTCCTGGGCCGGATCCCACCTTCCGGGAGAAGGCGGTACAGAGCGCCTGATGGGGCTTGTCTTCACCGGATTACGAACAAGTGAACAGCGGGGGCAGCGGGCTGTCAGTGCCCCGCGTTAAACTCCCGCGAGTCCGGGCACAACGACGTGCGCCGCGAGAGAGCGTCCTCGATTTCGTGACCAGATAGTGGGAGCCGCATCGTGACCAAGCCCAGCAAACCCGTAGTCCTCATCGCGGAGAAGCTCGCGCCCTCCGTGCTGAGTGTGTTCGGTGAAGAGGTAGAGGTCCGGCACGTGGACGGCACCGACCGTCCCGCTCTGCTCGAGGCGGTGAAGAGCGCCGACGCGCTCTTGGTCCGATCCGCCACCAAGGTCGACGCCGAGGTGCTCGGGGCGACTACGCAGCTGAAGGTCGTCGCCCGCGCGGGTGTCGGCCTGGACAACGTCGAGGTCCCGGCGGCCACCGAGCGCGGCGTGCTCGTGGTGAACGCGCCGACTTCGAACATCGTCTCCGCCGCCGAGCACGCGGTCGCGCTGCTGCTCGCGGTCGCCCGCCGCGTTCCCGCCGCCGACCAGAGCCTGCGCGGCGGCGAGTGGAAGCGCAGTTCGTTCTCCGGCGTCGAGATCAACGGCAAGACGGTCGGCGTCGTCGGGCTCGGCAAGATCGGCCAGCTGTTCGCCCAGCGGCTCGCCGCCTTCGGGGCCAAGCTCATCGCGTACGACCCCTACGTCTCGGCCGCGCGCGCCGGCCAGCTGGGCATCGAGCTGGTCACCCTCGACGAACTGCTGGAACGCGCCGACGCGATCTCCATCCACCTGCCGAAGACGCCGGAGACCAAGGGTCTCATCGACGCCGAGGCCCTCAAGAAGACCAAGCCCGGCGTGATCATCGTCAATGCCGCGCGCGGCGGCCTGATCGTCGAGGAAGCGCTGGCCGACGCGGTGCGCAGCGGGCACGTGGGCGGCGCGGGCATCGACGTGTTCGTCACCGAGCCGACCACCGAGAGCCCGCTGTTCAACCTGCCGAACGTCGTCGTCACGCCGCACCTCGGCGCGTCCACCGCCGAAGCGCAGGACCGCGCGGGCACGGACGTGGCGCGTTCGGTGCTGCTGGCGCTGCGCGGCGACTTCGTGCCGGACGCGGTGAACGTGTCCGGCGGCGGCGCGGTCGGCGAGCACGTGCGGCCGTACCTGTCGCTCACCCAGAAGCTCGGCCAGGTGCTGACCGCGCTGAACCCGAAGGCCCCGACGTCGCTGACCGTCGAGGTCAAGGGCGAGATCTCCAGCGAAGACACCGCGGTGCTGAAGCTGGCGGCGCTGCGCGGGCTGTTCTCGGGCGTGGTCGAGGACCAGGTCACCTTCGTCAACGCGCCGCGGCTGGCCGAGGAGCTCGGCGTGCAGGCGGAGCTGGTTTCCGAGTCGGAGAGCCCGAAGTTCCGCAGCCTGGTCACCCTCCGCGCAGTGCACGGAGACGGCGCGACGCTCACCGTGTCCGGTTCGGTCACCGGCAAGGACGAGGTCGAGAAGATCGTCGAGGTCAAGGGAAGGCACTTCGACCTCCGCGCCGAGGGCGACGTGCTCGTGATCGAGTACCCGGACCGCCCGGGCGTCATGGGCCGCGTCGGCACGTTGCTCGGCGAGGCGGGCATCAACATCGAGGCCGCGCAGATCAGCCAGAGCACGGACGGTTCCGACTCGATCATGCTGCTGCGCGTCGACCGGCACGTGGACGCCAACGTGCTCGAGCCGATCGGAGCCACCGTCGGCGCGCACACCATCCGCGCGGTCGACTTCAGCTAGTCCCGATTTCGCCGAACGGCCCCTTTCCCGGACTCCCGGGGAAGGGGCCGTTCTGTCGTTCACCCGCACCGGCAACATTCGGGTAACGGAGCTTTTTCCGCACGAAAGTAGGGGTTTCGGACAGCTAGGTTCTTGCCGCGAGGCTGAACCACGCGCCGTGAGAGCACGGTGCGGCGCCGGTGCTCACCGTCGGGGGTGCGAATGGGAGCGCGGGCAGGTTCGTGATCCGGGCCTCGAGAAGGGGTTACTCATGAGCAGAACCCGGTTGCCCGGGTGGGCTGCCCGCTCGGTGGTCGTGGGTTCCGCGGTGGTGCTGGCGGCGGCCGTCGCCGTGCCCGCGGCGTCCGCGCAGGGCGCGCCGCTGGCCGAGCCGGTCGCTCCGGCGAAGGTCGACGCGAGCAAGGTCCAGGGCAAGCTTTCGCCCCGGCTGAGCGCGGCGCAGGGGCAGATCACCGCGTTCGTCGAGCTGGCCAAGAAACCCGCGGTGGACGCGTTCAAGGAGGAGCAGGGCAAGGGCAAGGAGAAGGCCAAGCAGGCGGCGAAGGCGGCCAAGGCCGACGTCGCCGCGGCGGTCAGCTCCGTCGTGGGACAGCTGCGGTCCGCGGACGCGGGCACGCAGCTGGTCACTCAGACGGCCAACGCGGTTCCCGGCGCGGTCGTCACCGCGGACGCGGCCAAGATCCGCCAGCTCGCGGAACGGCCGGACGTCGTCTCGGTGCGCACGGTCGTGCCGAAGAACCGCACGAACGCCAGCGCCGAACAGCTCACCAACACGCTTGCCAGCTGGCAGAAAACCGGCAAGTTCGGCGACAACATCCGCGTCGGCGTGATCGACGACGGCATCGACTACACCCACGCCGACTTCGGCGGCCCGGGCACGCCCGAGGCGTACAAGGCGGTCGACCGCGCCAAGCCGTCGCCGCTGTTCCCGAGCGCCAAGGTGGTCGGCGGCACCGACCTCGTCGGCGACGACTACGACTCGGCGGGCAAGACCGGTTCGCCGACGCCGAAACCGGACCCCAACCCGATCGCGTGCGGCGAGCACGGCACGCACGTCGCGGGCACGATCGGCGGCTTCGGCGTCAACGCCGACGGCAGCACGTTCACCGGCGATTACAAGAAGCTGAACAAAAAGACGCTCGACGCCATGCGGATCGGGCCGGGCACCGCGCCGAAGGCGCTGCTCTACGCGATCAAGGTGTTCGGCTGCAAGGGGTCCACGAACGTCACCTCGCAGGCGCTGGACTGGGCGCTCGACCCGGACGGCGACGGCGACTTCACCGACCACCTCGACGTCGTGAACCTCTCGCTGGGCAGCGACTTCGGCGCGCCGGACGACCCGGACTCGCTGTTCGTGCGCAAGCTCGCGCAGAACAACGTGCTGCCGGTGATCTCGGCGGGCAACGGCGGCGACATCAACGACATCGCCGGTTCGCCGGGCAACACCCCGGAAGCGCTCACCGTGGCCAGCAGCCGCGACGCGGGCGAACTGCGGGACGCGATCGAGGTCAAGGCCCCGACCGCCGGGCAGCAGCCTGGTCAGTACAGCCAGGAGTACACCGGCTACGACACCCTCGACCTCACCGCTCCGGTGGTGCCGATTTCGGCGGGCAACAACGCCGGTTGCGCCGCCTATTCCGCTGAGGACAAGGCAAAGGTCGCGGGCAAGATCGCGTGGCTGGAGTGGGACGACAACGACGCCACCCGTCCATGCGGTTCGGCGGCGCGGGCCAACAACGCGCAGGCCGCGGGTGCCAAGGGCGTGCTGCTTTCGTCCACTGTGGAGCATTTCGGCGCGGGCATCGCGGGCAACGCGGCCGTTCCGATGTTCCAGCTCACCGGCAAGGCCACCCAGGCTGTGCGGGCGGGCCTGACCGCGGGCACGCTGACCGTGCGGCTCTACGGAGCGGGCCGGACCACGCTGCAGACGTATGACCAGTCCATCGTGGACACTCCCAGCTCGTTCACCTCGCGCGGCGGACGCGGTCCGTCGGTGAAACCGGACATCGCCGCTCCTGGCGACACGATCACGTCGGCGTTCCGCGGCAGCGGCAACGAACGGCTGGTCATCTCGGGCACGTCGATGGCCGCGCCGCACACGTCGGGCATCACGGCGCTGGTCCGCCAGGCACACCCGGACTGGAGCGTCGAAGAGGTCAAGGCCGACGTCGTGGGCACCGCGGTGCACGACATCACCGACGGGGCCGGCCACACCTACGGCCCGCAGCGGGTCGGGGCAGGCCGGATCGACGCGAAAGCCGCGCTGGACAACCAGGTTCTCGCGTATGTGCAGGACGACCCTGGCGCGGTGAGCGTCACGTTCGGCACCGTCGAGGCGGCTGGGCCGGTCACCTTGAGCAAGACGATCAAGGTGGTCAACAAGGGCGTCAAGGCGGCTGAGTACTCGGTGGGCTACGAGGCGGTCAACAGCCTGCCCGGCGTCGAGTACACAGTGGACAAGAGCTCGGTGAAGCTGAACCCGCGCGGGGTCGCGACGGTGAAGGTGACGCTGAAGATCGCCGACCCGAAGGCGCTGCGCAAGGTGCTTGACCCGACCATGGCGGCTTCGCAGGCCGGGCTCGCCCGGCAGTTCGTGGCCGACGCCTCGGGCCGCGTCGCGTTCACCCCGAAGAACGGTGCGACCGTTCCGCTGCGGGTGGCCGTGTACTCGGCGCCGAAGCCGGTTTCGGCGATCACCACCCCGGGCGGCGTGCGCTTCGGCGCGAACGCCGACCAGGCCGTGCTGAACCTCGGCGGCAAGGGCATCGACCAGGGCAGCGGTTCCCAGCGGTACCGCTCGCTGATCAGCGTCCTCGAACTGCAGGCCGAATCGCCGCAGCTGCCGGAATGCGACTCGCACGTCACGTCCGACTGCACCCTCAACCGCACCGCGAAGGGCGGCGACCTGCGCTACATCGGCGCGGCGTCGACAGCCCCGCTCGCCAAGGCGCAGGGAGAGCCGGAGAACGCGACGCTGGCGTTCGGCATCACGACCTGGAGCGATTTCGCGAACCTCGGCAGCAACACGGTGCCGTTCGTGGACATCGACACCAACGGTGACGGAAAGCCGGACTTCGAAACCTTCGTGACGAAGGCGACGGGGTCGGACGTGCTGCTCGTCAACACGGTGTCGCTGACCAAGCCGGGCAACCCGTCGGTCGACCTGCAAGCGATCAACGGGCAGCTCGGCGACGTCGACACCAACGTGTTCGACTCGAACGTGATGGTGCTGCCGGTCAGCATCGCCGCGCTCGGCATCGACCCGAAGGAGGCGTCGCACCGGATCAGCTACACGGTGGGCACCGCCGGGTACTACGTCGCGCCGGGTACCTCGAACGGGTTGATCGACCAGGTCAGCACTCCGCTGTCGTTCGACGTGCTCGCACCGGCGTTCTCGGCGCAGGGCGGCGGCGACGCGGCGCTGGGCTACGTCGCCAAGCCGGGCACGGCTCTGGTGGTCAACCGCAACAAGGCCGCCGTCGCCGGGGACAAGGCGAAGGGCCTGCTGGCGATTGAGCACCACAACGCGACCGGGCAGCGCGCCTCGGTCGTGCGGATCGAATCGGAGGTTCCGCGCGGCTGACCCTGGTTCACCCTTTGAGGGGAACTTGAGGGATGCCGCGGAAGCGGCCGCATAGCGAGACGCGGGGGCTTGCCAAGGCTGTCCGGCCTGGGCAAGCCCCCGTTTCCGTTCGCCCGAACGGGTGTCTCACCCTGTGGGAGGATGCGGCATAAGGGTGGTGCGGCTACGGCACCTTGTCTACGGCCGGTAACCTTCCGCTGCTGGCGTTTTTGTGCGAATGGGCCATCGGTGCGCCCGGTGGCCTGGGCTACGGAGGTGTGTGGATGCGGCTCGCGGTGATCCCAGGGGACGGGATCGGGCCCGAGGTGGTCTCCGAGGCGCTCAAGGTGCTCGGTGAGGTAGCACCGGCGGCGGAGATCACGAACTACGACCTCGGCGCCTCGCGGTGGCACGCCACCGGGGAGCTGCTCCCGGAGTCGGTGCTCGGCGAACTGCGCCAGCACGACGCGATCCTGCTCGGCGCGGTCGGCGACCCGACGGTGCCCAGCGGCATCCTCGAGCGCGGCCTGCTGCTGCGGCTGCGGTTCGAACTGGACCACCACGTGAACCTGCGCCCGGCGCGGCTGTACCCCGGAGTGCGCGGCCCGCTGGCCGACGCCGGGGACGTCGACATGGTCGTGGTGCGCGAAGGAACCGAAGGCCCGTACGCGGGCAACGGCGGCCTGCTGCGCAAGGACACCGAGCACGAGATCGCCACCGAGGTCAGCGTCAACACGGCCTTCGGCGTGCGGCGCGTGGTCGCGGACGCGTTCAACCGTGCCGAAGAGCGGCCGCGCAAGCACCTCACTCTCGTGCACAAGACCAACGTGCTGGAGCACGCCGGTTCGCTGTGGTCGCGGATCGTCGAAGAGGTTTCGCTGGAGCACCCGGACGTCACCGTCGCGTACTCGCACGTGGACGCCGCCACGATCCACCTGGTCACCGACCCGTCGCGGTTCGACGTGATCGTCACCGACAACCTCTTCGGCGACATCATCACCGACCTCGCGGCCGCGGTGACCGGCGGCATCGGCCTCGCGGCCAGCGGGAACCTCGACATCACGCGCCGCAACCCGAGCATGTTCGAGCCGGTGCACGGCAGTGCGCCGGACATCGCCGGCCAGGGCCTCGCGGACCCGACCGCCGCGGTGCTGTCGGTGTCGCTCCTGCTGGACCACCTCGGCCAGAAGGAAGCGGCGCGGCGGATCGAGGCCTCGGTGGCGTTCGACCTCGCCACGCGCGACCAGTCGTCCCCCGGCGCGACCCAGGCGATCGGCGACCGCCTCGCGGCGCTCGTCTCGTCCAACGCGCGTCAGGCCGGCTGACCCCGTCCTGAGTTTTTCGGACCCCCGCCGCGGAAGCCGGTCGAAATCCGGCGCTGACCCGCAACGGTAGGCCTTCGGCTCCCTCTCTCGGGAGCCGAAGGCGAGCCCGATACCGGCGGAGGTTCCTCGAACCTCGTCCCCTCCCGTCGTGGTCTGCGGGAGACGACACTCCCGCCGTCGGCGGCTGCCGTCTTTTGCGGGCCCAATGTCTCGATTGGGTCGTCGCCGGTGTCTTCGTCTTCGCCTCCTTCTGAAGGACGTTCTGTATTTCCCGGACCCGTGGGCGGGGGCGGGGGTTCGCCGGTTTCTGGCGATAGTGGTTCTGGTGTTTCGCCATCCGACAGCGATGGCGGGACCCGAGGCTCGAGCCTCCACGGTGGTTCTGCTGCGGCGGCGGATTCGCCGCTTCGCGGCAACTCGGGGCATCGCGGCGAGCCGCCGGCCGACGAGTTGCAGGCCGACGACTCGGTTAGCCGTGATTTGACTGGCTCCGGTGCTCGTGTTGTCTCGCCGTTGGATGATCCGGCGGGTGAGGGGCAGGTTTCGCCGCGGATTGGCGAATCCCAGAGCCAGCAGGTTGTGTCGTCGCCGATTGGCGAATCGCAGGGCCAGTGGCCCGCGTCGCCGTTGAGCGGCGAATCCGCGAACGAGCGAGTTGTGTCGCTGCGGATCGGCGAGCCCGAGAGCCAGCGGGCTGTATCGTCGTCGATTGGCGAATCGCAGAGTCTGCGGGCTGTTTCGCCGCGAATCGGCGAATCCCCGGGCGAGTGGGTTGCGTCGTCGCGGGTCGGCGCACCTCGAAGCCAGCAGGTTGCGTCGCCGTTGAGTGGCGAACCCCAGGTCGGGGCCGTTGCCGTTCAGCGGCGACGGTCTCTGACGCCGGTGCTGCTGGGGCTTGCAGTGGCGTTGCTCGGGTCGATCGTCGTCGCGGTCGGGATCGGGACGGTGGCGGTTCCGGTCACTCACACGTGGGCCTTTCTCCGCGCAGGGCTGTTCGGCGGGACGATCAGCGCGGACGAGGTCGGGGAGTACCGGATCATCTGGGACCTTCGGCTTCCCCGCGTCCTGCTGGCAGTGGTCGTCGGTGCTGGGTTGTCGACTGTCGGCGTCGCGATTCAAGCGATGGTTCGCAACGCGCTCGCCGAGCCGTACGTGCTGGGCATTTCTTCGGGCGCGTCCGTTGGCGCGACAGCGGTGACGTTGTTCGGCGTCTTCGCATCGCTCGGGATCTACGCGTTGTCGGTCGGAGCGTTCGCGGCCGCGCTCGCCGCGACTTTGATCGTTTATCTCGTCGCCCGTACGCGGCAAGGACTTACACCACTGCGTCTGGTGCTCACCGGAACGACGTTGTCGTATGGGTTCTTCGCGATCACCACGGTCATCGTTTTCCAAGCGCCGAACGGCGAGGCCGCGCGGTCGGCGCTGTTTTGGCTTCTCGGCAGTCTCGCCGGGGCGAACTGGGGCACGCTGCCGATCGCCGCGATCGTGGTGGTCGGCGGGGTCTTGTTGTTGCTGGCGCTGTCCGGGCGGCTCAACGCGCTCGCCATGGGCGACGAGGCGGCGACGACTCTCGGCGTCGACGTCGGGAAACTGCGGGTCCTTCTCTTCGTCGTTTGCGCTGCCATGACCGGGGTCCTGGTCGCGGTGAGCGGGGCGATCGGATTCGTCGGGCTGATCCTTCCCCATCTGGTGCGGCTGGTCGTCGGTGCCGATCATCGCCGGGTGCTGGCCGTGGCACCGCTTGCCGGCGCGGTTTTCCTGGTGTGGGTGGACGTCGCGGCGCGGGTGCTCGCCGCACCCGAGGAGCTGCCGATCGGGGTGCTGACCGCGGCGGTCGGGGTGCCGGCCTTCCTGCTCTTGATGCGTCGTCGCGCCTACGTATTCGGGGGTGCGTGAATGGACCTCTCGCTCAATGGCGTCAGCGTGACCGCGGCCGGTCGCAAGCTGGTCGACGACGTGACCCTCGAAGCTCGGCAAGGCCAGTTCGTCGGACTGCTCGGCCCGAACGGCAGCGGAAAGTCGACGACTTTGCGCGCTGTGTACCAAGTGCTCAAGCCGTCCGCCGGGGCTGTTCTGGCCGACGGCCAGCCGGTGGACGGCATGGCACCGCGAAAGCGGGCGCGCGCGATCGCCGCGGTCGCGCAGGAATCGCACGCGGAGTTCGACTTCACCGTCGCCGAAGTGGTGGCGATGGGCCGGATGCCGCATCACGGCCTGCTCGACCGCATGAGCGCGGCCGACCGCCGGGTGTGCGCCGGCGCGCTGGCTCAAGTGGGCCTGGCGCACCTGGCCGAGCGAGGCGTGCTCACTTTGTCCGGCGGCGAACGGCAGCGTGTGCTGATCGCGCGCGCACTCGCGCAGCAGCCCCGGATCCTGGTGCTCGACGAGCCGACCAACCACCTCGACATCCGGCACCAGCTCGAAGTCCTCGCGCTCGCTCGCACCAGCGGACCGACGGTGCTGGCCGCGCTGCACGACTTGAACCTGGCTGCCGCCGTGTGCGACATGGTGCATGTGCTCGACCACGGCCGCCTCGTCGCGAGCGGAACCCCGGCCGAGGTGCTCACGCCTGCTCTGCTCGCCGATGTGTTCGGGGTGCGCGGGCATGTGGTGCCGCACCCCGCCACGGGCCGTCCGCAGTTGTTGTTCGACCTGCTCGAGTCTCCGGAGGACAGTCATGCGTAAGGCAGTCGCGTTGATCGTGACGGTCGCCCTCGTCGCCACTGGATGTGGCGCTCAGGTGTCCGAAGGGGACGGTGGAGCCGCCCCGGCCGGGTTTCCCGTGACGGTGACCAACTGCGGTTCGTCGTTGACCGTGTCCAAACCTCCTTCGCGGGTCGTGACGAATGACATCGGCATCACCGAGCTGATGTTCGCGCTCGGCCTGGGCGACCGGATGGCCGGTTACGTGGTCGACAAAGGACAGTCCGGCGGCGTGGCCTCGTCGCCGTGGAAAGCCGATTTCGCCAAGGTGCCCAAGCTCGCGGAGAAGATCAACCGTGAGGTGGTGCAGGGGGCAGGAGCGGACCTCGTGTTCGCGGGCTGGAACTACGGCTTCTCCGAAGCAACCGGGTTCACCCCGGACTCCCTCGCGAAGCTGGGCATCTCCAGCTACTTGCTCACCGAGGCGTGCCGCAACGGCAATGGCAAGCAACGGGGCATTATGCGACCGCTCGACGCGCTGTACACAGATGTGCGCAATCTGGGGAAAATCTTTGGGATCAGTGATCGTGCAGAACGTTTGATCGAAGAGTACCGCGCACGGGTCGCGGCTGTCACGAACGCGGTGCAGACCGGACGGCCGAAACCCCAGGTGTTCCTCTACGACGACGGCCGTGACCAGCCATTCACCTCCGGACGCAACGCGGGTCCGGACGAAATCATCACCAAATCGGGTGGTGCCAACATCTTCGCGGACCTCAACGACAGCTGGACCAGCGTCAGCTGGGAAGCCGTGATCCAGCGCGCGCCGGACGTCATCCTCATCAACGACTACAGCGGCGAAGTCGGCAGTGTGGCCGACAAGGAGAACTTCCTTCGTTCACGTCCTGGCCTGCGGGACATCCCGGCGGTGAAGAAAGGACGCTTCTTCGCGCTGCCGTATGCGGCTTTGGTGGAGGGGCCGCGAAATGCGGCCGCGGTCGAGGAATTCGGCCGCTACCTGGCGAATCTGCCCGGCTGACGGCTCTCAGAAGGTGGGATGCTTCGCCCGGAGCTTGGAAGCCGGGCGAAGCTGTGGCATGATGGCCGACATGACCGCCATCTCCGTCATTATTGCCTTGCGCGCCGGATAGAAGCTCCACAAGAGCTACCGGCGCGCAACCTCTCGCACCCATGCGGGAGGTTTTTTTGTTGCCTGGACCAGGTTCTGCCCCGCCACAAGGAGAACACCGTGACCCGCACGGAACCCGCCGGCACGCCGCTCGGCGATGCCTTCCACCTCTACGACACGACTTTGCGCGACGGTGCTCAGCGCGAAGGGATCACCTACTCCGTCACGGACAAGCTGGCCGTCGCGCGGCTGTTGGACGAGTTGGGTGTCGGGTTCATCGAGGGCGGCTGGCCGGGTGCGTTGCCGAAGGACACGGAGTTCTTTTCCCGCGCGGCACAGGGGGAATTGCCGCTCAAGCACGCCGCGCTCGTAGCGTTCGGTTCCACGCGCAAGGCGGGAACCGCGGCGGACAAGGATCCGCAGGTCCGCGCGCTTTTGGACTCGGCGGCTCCGGTCATCACCCTGGTGGCCAAATCGGACCTTCGGCACATCGAGCGGGCCCTGCGGGTCGACGTCGACGAGGCGTGCGCGATGGTGCGGGACACGGTCGCGTTCCTCGTCGGTGAAGGGCGTCGCGTTTTCCTTGACGCAGAACACTTTTTCGACGGATATGCCTTCTCTCCCGAAACCTCGCTGCGAGTGCTCGACGCGGCGGCGCACGCTGGTGCGGACGTTCTCGTGCTGTGCGATACCAACGGTGGGCAGTTGCCGCTAGGACTTGCCGAAACCGTAGGCGGGATCAAGGAAAAGACCGGATTCCGGCTCGGAATCCATTGCCAGGATGACACTTCCTGTGCCGTAGCGAATTCTGTCGCTGCGGTGCAGGCCGGCGCGACGCACGTGCAGTGCACCGCGAACGGCTACGGGGAACGGGCGGGCAACGCCGACCTGTTCGCCGTGGCGGGAAACCTCGTGACCAAGCTCGGAATGGAGGTCCTCCCGACCGGAGGGGCCGCCGAGCTCACTCGCGTCTCCCATGCTTTGGCCGAAATCGCCAACCTCGCACCCGACACCCACCAGGCTTACGTCGGGTCGTCCGCTTTCGCCCACAAGGCGGGGCTGCACGCGAGCGCGATCAAGGTGGATCCGTTGTTGTACAACCACATCGATCCGTCTTCCGTCGGCAACGGCATGCGAGTACTGGTCACTGAGATGGCCGGCAGGGCCAGTCTCGAGCTCAAGGGACGTGAACTCGGGGTCGACCTTGCCGGCCGGCCCGACGCATTGACGAACGCGGTGCGGAAGGTGAAGGAACTCGAATCGGAAGGCTGGTCGTTCGAAGCGGCCGACGCGTCGCTGGGGCTGTTGCTGCGTCGCGAGGTCGAGGAGGTTTCCGGCGAAAAGTCGGATCCGCCGCCGTTCGATCTCGAGTCGTACCGGGTGGTGCTGGACCACCGCCCGGACGGCGAAGTCGTTTCCGAGGCGACAGTGAAGGTGCATGTCGCGGGCGAGCGAGTCATCGCGACCGCGGAGGGGAACGGCCCGGTGCACGCCCTCGACGCCGCGTTGCGCCAGGCGTTGACGCCGTATCTGTCCTGGTTGGACAGCATTGAGCTGGCTGACTACAAGGTACGGATTCTGCCGTCGAATCCAGGTACGGACGCCGTCACGCGGGTGCTTCTCGAAACGAGTGACGGCGAACACGAATGGACGACGGTGGGCGTGCACGGCAACATCGTCGAGGCGAGCTGGCTGGCGTTGTGCGACGCGTTGGTCCACAAGAGCCTGGCGGTCGCGTCGGTGCAGTCGGCGCCTGAGCTGGGGGTGGCTGCTGTGGGCGGGTGATACCGGTTTGCTGGGCGCGTTGATGCTTTCGTGTCCGGCCTTCGTGTGGTGCGTATTGCGGCTCACAGTCGAAGTCGCTGGTGGCCGTTCGCGTTGGTGCTGAGGCTGGTTGTTCGGGTGGTCGTTTCTGGCGGGTGCGGAGGGTCTTTTCGCGCCAGTTTCGTCACGGTGGGTCAGCTGGTGCGAGGGGTCCGGTCGTGCGGAATGGAGCGAGGGGACCTGTCGCGCGCTCGGGGTGCGCGACAGTCGGTGGGGGTACGTAGACTGGTGCCGTGCGTCTAGCTCGTATTGCTCATCCCAGTGGTGTCGCGTTCGCTTCGATCGAGGGGGACGGCGACGATGCTCAGGTCCTGGAGATCGCGGAACATCCGTTCGGCCAGCCGAACTTCACCGGCAAGCGCTGGCCGCTGGCCGACGTCCGGCTGCTCGCGCCGATCCTGCCGTCGAAGGTGATCGCGGTCGGCAGGAACTACGCGAAGCACGCGGCGGAGTTCGGCAACGAGTTGCCGTCCGAGCCGATGCTGTTCATCAAGCCGTCCACGACGGTGGTGGGGCCGAACGCTCCGATCCGCCGTCCGTCGGACGTCGGACGCGTCGACTTCGAGGGCGAACTCGCGGTCGTCATCGGACAGCCGGTCAAGAACGTGCCCGCGGCCCGCGCGGCCAGTGCGATCCTCGGCTACACGGTTGCGAACGACGTGAGCGCGCGCGACCTGCAGAAGTCGGACGGCCAGTGGGGCCGGGCGAAGGGGTTCGACACGTTCTGCCCGCTCGGTCCGTGGATCGACACGTCGATCGACCCGTCCGACCTGGCGCTCCGCAGCGAGGTCGACGGCGAGCTGAAGCAGGACGGCCGGACTTCGGACCTCGTGCACAAGGTGCCCGAACTGGTCGAGTTCGTGTCGCGGGTGATGACGCTTCTTCCCGGCGACGTGATCCTGACCGGCACGCCGGAGGGGGTCGGTCCGATCGTCAACGGGCAGTCGGTGTCCATCACGATCGACGGCATCGGGACTCTGACGAACCCGGTTCAGGACCTCTGAACTGGCTGTCGTCGTTTTGTGGCGACAGTGGTTTGGAGGGGCGGGCTCGGACGTTGCCGCCCAGCAGCGACAGCGGCTCGGTGGAGTGGGTTCGGGCGTTGCCGTTTAGTGGCGAATCCCTGGTCGGGGTCGGTTTTGGCCGTCGGGGTGAGGCTGCGGTGGCTTGGGCTGTTGCCGCTCGGTGGCGAGCGGGTGGCTCGTGCCAGGGGTGGTGGCAGCCGTTGCCGTTGAGCGGCGACAGGCGATCGTTGCTTGAGCGGTGGGCGGCGGGTGCTGTTGCCATTGAGCGGCGAATGGCGGCTGGTGCCTCACTTGGTGAGTGGTAGGCGTTGTTGCCGCACGGCGGCGAGAGGCGATCGCTGCTCGGAAAGGGGAGCGGCGGGGGCTGTTGCCGATGAGTGGCGACATGGTGGTTGGCGCTTCGCTTGGTGAGCAGTCGGCGCTGTTGCCTCGGAGCGGCGAAAGACGGTCGGTGCTTGAGCTGCCTAGTGGTCGGCGTTGTTGCCGGTAGGTGGCGAGAGCGCGGCTGATGGTCGGGTGGCGAGTCTGCGGCGCTGTTGCCGCTGGGCGGCGAAAGTGCGTTGCCGTCGTCTGGCCCTGGCCCACCGGCGGGTGCTGCCGGTGGGCGGGTGCGTCGGCGCAGGCGAGAGGTGCTCGGCGTTGCCAGTTGGTGGCGAACCCGGTCGCGGGTTAGCGGCTGGCTGGTTCTGCTGGACGGCGGGCGAAGGCTGGGGCGGATTCGCGGCGGATGCCTACGCCGATGAGGTACGCCGGAACTCGAGAGAGTTTCGGAAAGCGCTTGAGCAGGGCGATCAACTGGGGCGGGGGACCGTCGGCGTGGCCGGTCATGACGGGACCCATCACGCGGCGGTGGAGCAGGCGCTGCAGTCCTTGAACGGCAACGGTCGGCAGGAGGCGACGGCGGCGGACGGCGGTGAGGTCCTTTTCGGTTGGCTTGCCTCGGAGGAGCGGGTCGGCCAGCAGCCTCGCGGTGGCGACGGCGTCTTGGACTGCCAGGTTGATTCCGACACCGCCGACTGGCGACATCGCATGGGCGGCGTCTCCTATGCAGAGCAGGCCGTCGACGTGCCAGCGGCGCAGGCGGTTGAGGCGGACGTTGAGGAACTTGACGTCGTCCATGGACTTGAGTTCGTGCACGCGGTCGGCGAATTCCGGGCAGACCTCGGTGACGTCGCGGCGGAAGCTTTCGATGCCGGCGGCCTTCAGGTCTTTGCCCTTCGGCGTGAGGTAGGCGATCTGGTAGTAGCCCTTGCGCGGCAACGGCACCGCGAAGCGGTGGTTGCGCATCCTCGGCACCAGCGCGGCTTCCTGTTCTTCGGCCTTCCGGGAGAGACGGAACCACCAGGCGTCGAACGGGGTGTAGTACTCGCGCGGGGTGAGGCTGGCTGAGCGGCGGGCCAGTGACCAGCGTCCGTCGGCGGCGATGACCAGGTTGGCTTTCAGTTCGCCTTCGGTGCCGTCGGCGGTGCGGTAGCGGACGCCGGTGACTCGGCGGCCCGAGCGGAGCAGGCCGGTCATTTCGGTTTCGAGCCGCAGGGTGAAGGTCGGCTCTTTTTGCGCTGTCTCGGCGAGCAGGTCCAGGAAATCCCATTGGGGGACCATCGCTACGTAGGGGCGGGGGACGTTCAGCAGCGACATGTCGGCGATGGTCAGGGCGCCGCCGTCGGGAGTGGGGAGTCCGACCGCGGTCACCTTGGTGTGCGGCAGCGCTTCGAATTTCTCGCCCAGGCCCAGTTCGTCCAGGAGCCTGAGCGTCGACGGGTGGACGGTGTCGCCGCGGAAATCGCGGAGGAAGTCCGCGTGCTTTTCCAGCACGGTTACCGCTACGCCTGCTCGGGCCAGGAGCAATCCCGCCACCATGCCCGCCGGTCCGCCGCCGACTATGACGCAGCCCGTGTGCTCAGTCATCGTCCCCAGCTCCCCTCTTATTCATCATCTGTTGAATAAGTTGAGGATGCACCTTGGGCGGAGGGTGCGTCAAGTCGGCCGATGGGGTGGGCCGGGTGCTGGCGGGGAGTTGGGGAGTGGCAGTCGAGGGGAGGGCGATGCGAGAGGGGTGAGGTGCGGGAAGGGGGCGGACAGGAAGGGGGCGGACAGGAAGGGGGCAAGGCTAGGTGGACCGGGGGGGGCGGGCAGGTGAAGCAAGGCGAGGCAAGGAGGGTGGAGCGAAGGCGAGGCGGGGTCAGGAGGGCGGAGCCAAGGCGAGGCAGGCAGGGAGAGGCGAAGGGGGCGGGGAGAGGCGAAGGGAGCGGGGAGAGGCGAAGGGAGCGGGGAGAAGCGAAGGAAGCAGGGAATCGGGAAGCAACGGAGGAAGGAGCAGGCGGCGGATGGCTGCGGGCGGGATTGAGGGGCTTCAAGCGGGTGGGGATTGCTTCATAGGAGACGGGCAGCGAAGGCGGGACCGTGGGCATGTTTGCCCACCGGGGATCGTGGTGAGGATCGGCTGTTGTGGTGCCCTCGGGAAGTGAGGGAGGCGAGGGGAGGAGGCGGGAAGCGAGGGGCGCGACGGGAACTGGCGGGAAGCGAGGGGAAGACGCGGGAGGCGGGGGAAGAGGGGAGGCAAGAGGACGGGGCGGGAAGCGCCACTGGCTGGTGCCGACAGTGCAGTTGATGTACTCCGCAGGGGGCCAGAATGTGGGGAGTTTGCGTAATGGCCTGTGGTTCACGTATGTGGATCTCCGGCGGGATGGGGACGCCGCCATCTGGTCGGAATGAGCGGGGCGGGGATATTTCCGGAAAGAATTTCGGGTGGTTGGTTCGGTCGCGGAACTTATGCGTGGTTGTTGTTGCTTTGAGGACGGTCAAGGCTGAGGGGTGCCGACTCCGGGGCGGCGAAAGGGTTATGGCTACAGGGTTTCTCGGCGCGGACGCGAGGGGCTGTGGTGGCGACCGCGGGGGAGAGCGTTCGGAATTGGTAAGTTTTCGAGGGGAGCGTGGAGTAAGCGTCTTTCACTCGCTCGGCCCTCTGGGGTGGTGGTGAACGTCACCGGGCGGACACTTTGCGCACCGGGGGTAGAGCCGGTCAGCGGCAACAGCTCTGGGGTAATCACCTTTTTGGCCGCGTTGCGAACGCGGCGAGTGCCCTAGCCTCACGGGGTGGATTTCGCCCCGGCCGCTCTGTCGCGCGCTCGTACTGCCCCGCCGGCCGCTGCCGGTCGCGAACCGTGGGCGCCTCCTGAGTTGAGCCTGGTTTGCCTCGACATCGATGACACGTTGATCGACTGCACCGCCGCGATCCGGCGCACGCTGCACGCGCTCACGGGGCGCGACGATCTTTGGCCGCTGTGGGATTTGATCACCGAGGAGCACGTCGCGCTCGTTGTCGCGGGGAAACTCGGTTACGACGTCATGCATCACCGGCGTACTGAATGTTTCCTCGCCGAGTTGGGGATCTTCGGCGACTCCGCGCAAGTGAGCGCGTTCGAGGCGCGCCGGAGGGAGATTTTGGCGCGGTCCTGGCGGTTATTCGACGACGTTCTTCCTTGTCTTGAATGGCTGCGGGCCGCGGGGCTTCAACTGGCCGCCGTGACGAACGCCTCAGGGGTTCATCAGCGGCAGAAAATCGCGGAACTGGGGCTGGCGCCGTTTTTCGACCATGTCGCGATCGCGGGCGAGGTCGGGGTCGCGAAACCCGATCCGGTGATGTTCGGTTCGGTCTGCCTGGCGCTGGACTGCCCGCCGGAGCGCACGGTGCACGTCGGGGACAAGCTCGACACCGACGCGATCGGCGCGTTCGGCGCGGGACTCGGCGCGGTCTGGCTCGATCGCGACGGGACCAGTCGCACCGGCGAGCGGGCTCCGGAGGGGGTGCACACCGTGAGCGGGCTCGACGAGCTTCCTGAGCTGCTGGTTTCGGAGTACGCGACGGTCGGCGTGCCCGCCCCGCGGGCGGCGGGGACCCCCGCTGCGACGGTCCGCGGCGGGATGTTCTAGTATTTCTTCTCGTGCGGCACTGACCTGGGCAACCGGGAAAGTACCTCACTGGGGTATGGTGTAATTGGCAGCACGACTGGTTCTGGTCCAGTTAGTCTAGGTTCGAGTCCTGGTACCCCAGCTGCAAGAGAGGACCCCCTCTCGGAAGTGCGAAATCGCTTCTGGTAAGTTCTCTCTCGCAAGAAAAGCCCCGGAAACGGGGAAGTTCCTAAGCCCCCGTCGTCTAGCGGCCTAGGACGCCGGCCTCTCACGCCGGTAGCGTGGGTTCGAATCCCATCGGGGGTACAGTCAGCCCGGTTGATCAGTACAGATCAACCGGGCTTTGTTGTCTGTGCCGGGATCGGGGAAAGCAAAGATCAATCCGGTGCGCCGCCGAACATCGCGGCCGCTGAGCGGCCATTCGCCTGGTTTTCGGTCACATACGGCCGGAGTTCGGCCTCGTACCGAGCGAAGGCCTCCGGGTATGCCGCGGCCGTCAGGTGCCGGGCCAGTGAACGGGCGCCGAGCAGGGCTTGCGAGGTGCCCATGCCCGCCGTGGGCGCGGCGCAGTATCCGGCGTCTCCCACCAGGGCGATGCGGCCGGTCGACCAGTGGTCCAGGTGCACCTGGGTGCTCGAGCTGAAGTAGAAATCCGAAGCCTCCGACATCGCCTCGAGCAGGCGAGGCGTGTGCCAAGCGTCACCGGCGAAGGCGGCGCGTGTCGCTGCTTCCTGCTCGGAGCGGGGGAGGCGGTCGAGGGCTCCCGAGGTCGTTCCGAAGGACAGGCTCACGGTGAGACGGTCTGGATCTGCTGAGCTGAACAGGTAGACCGCGGTGCCGTCGGCGGTGCGGAGGAGGCCGCTGTGGTCCAAGTCCAGGAAGTTCGGCATGGTGAAGCCCGCGCCGGAGAGGCCAAGGTGCTGCAACACCGCTGAGTGCGGGGCGAAGGCCAGCTGGCGGACCTTCGAGTACACGCCGTCCGCGCCGAAAACGAGGTCGTAGGTCTCCGTGGAGCCGTCGGTCAGTTCCGCGGTCACGGCGGCCTCAGTTTGCGTCAGCGCCGTGATCGAGGTGCCGAAGCGGTACTCGACATGATCGACAGTCAGGTCGTACAGCAGCTCGTTCAGGACGTGCTTCGGCACCTCCAGTTCGCCCGCGAAAGCTTCGGCGGGCAGCAGGTCCACCTGGGTGCCGTCGCGGTCGACGATGGCGGTGCCGGTCATTTTCGTGTCGTGCTGGCGGACGTCGTCGAGGATGCCCAGTTCGGACAGGACATCGAAGGCGGCACCGCGGAAATCCACGGCGTAACCGGTGCGCCGGAGGGCGGGGGCGCGTTCGACGATCGTCACGCGGTGGCCGGAGCGGGTGAGGAGTTCGGCGAGGGTGGCGCCGGCCACGCCGGCACCGGAGATCAGGACGTTCGAGGAGGCCATGGGAGAGACCGTAGCCGGTGCTTGACCATTTGGTCAAACCATCTGGATAAACCATCTGGGCAAGAATTCGGCTAGGCTGTGCGCCATGGGCAATCGCGAGGATCTGCTGGCCGGGGCGAAGCGCTGCTTGATCGAGCGGGGCTGGGGCAACACGACGGTGCGCGACATCGCGGCCGCGGCGGGGGTCAGTCACGCGGCGATCGGCTACCACTTCGGGTCGCGGGACGCGTTGCTGACGCAGGCGCTGGTGGCGGCGGTCGACGAACTGGGCGGGCAGGTCGCGGATTCGTCGTTCGATCTTTCCGAGCAGGGACTGCAACGGCTGATCGACAGCTTCGGCGAGCACCGCGCGTTGTGGGTCGCGCAGCTTGAAGCGCTCGTGCAGGCCGAGCGGTCACCGGACGTGCGCGGGCATCTCGTGCAGGGGCTGCGGGAGGCGCGCGCCGGGGTCGGCGGAGCGGTGCAGAGCGCGTTGGTGATCGGGCTGATGGTGCAGTGGCTGCTCGATCCGGAGGAAGCTCCGTCGGCGAAAGAAGTGACCGACGGAATTCGCGCGGTGGCGGCGGAAATTTAGACCCAGACGGCGTCGGCCGGATTTCCGGCGGGCGGTTCGCCGCCGGCTTCGGCGAACGCGGTCAGCGCGTCGACCAGGCCGCGGCGGGCCGATTCGGGCATTTTCGCCACGATGGCGGCGATTTCGCGACGCCGTCGCTGCGTGACGGCGCGCACGATTCGGTCGCCTTCCCGGGTGAGTTCGATGACGACCTCGCGCCGGGACGACGGATTGCCCAGCCGGGCGACCAGCGCGACGGCGACCAGGCGGTCGATCATCCGGCTCGCGGTGGACGGCGTGACGCCGAGATGTTCGGCGAGCGTGGCCTGTTTCAGCGGGCCGCGGGAGTGCAGCACCACCAGCAGCCGGAATTGCGGCACCGTGACGAGGTCGCCGACGGAGGCGATGGACCGCGCGGACACCGCGACGAGCAGCCGGGAAGCGGTGAGCACGGCTTCGGTGACCGCGTCGACGTCGTCGGGTACGTCGGTGCGGGCAGAAATCGGCGCGCGAGACATGTGCCCAGTGTGCCGCATCGCGCGGCGGATTCCGCTCGATAACGGTGCTGGGCAACGAATCAGGGGGAATCGGGCCACTTCAACTGCCCCGCAGGTTGAAAAAGAAACGACCCCGCCGTCCCGGCGAACGGGAGGCGGGGTCGTCCGGCGCTGGTTCAGAGACCGGCGAAAGCCTGGTCCACGAACTGCTTGTGCTGATCCGCCCACTGCTTGGCGGCGGTCTTCTCCTGGCCCTTCGGGGCCTTCTGGATCGCGTCCTCGAGCGAACCGAGGTCCGCGTCGGACATCTTCAGCTTCTTGGCCACGCCGGCGAGCGCCGGGAAGTCCTTCTCGAAGCCCTTGCGGCCCAGCGCGTGGATCTGCTCGCCCTTGCCCATCGCGCCCTTCGGGTCCTTGAGATCCTTGAGCTGGTAGCGCGAGTACGCCCAGTGCGGGTGCCACAGCGTCACGACGATCGGCTTCTTCGCCTTGATCGAGCTGTCGAGCGCGGCCAGCATCGCGGTGGTCGACGAGTTCTGCAGGGTCATCGCGCCGTCGAGGCCGTACTGCGGGATCGCGTCCTTCTGCACGATGCCCGTCTCGCCCGCGCTCGCCTCGATGCCGGTGATCTTGCCGCCGAACATGCTCGCCTTGTCCTTGAGGTCGGCGATGCTGTTGACGTCGCTCACGTAGTTCGGCACGGCGAGGTTCAGCGTCGCCTTGTCGTACCAGACGCCCAGGTCTTCGAGCTGGTTGTGGTACTGGTCCCAGTACTGCTTGTGCGTCGCGGGCAGCCACGAGTCGAGGAACAGGTCGACGTCGCCCTTCGCGAGACCCGCGTAGATCGGGCCGACGTCGAGCATCTGCGTCTTGACCTGGTAGCCCTTCTCCTCCAGCACCGCCTGGTACAGGTTGGTGAGGGCGACGTCCTCGTCCCAGTTGATGTAGCCGATGGTGACGCTCTTGGCTTCCTGGCTGTTGCCCGACTGGGACTCCCGGCCGCCGCACGCCGCGGTGAGGCCGACCAGGGCCGTCACGGCGGCGCCGATGGCGATGATCCGGCCGAAGCGTTTCGATGTGCGCACTCGTTCGTCCTTTCTCGTTGCGGTGGAGGTGGATCAGGCCGCGTCGGCCCGGCGGAGGGCGCGGCCCACCGCCGAGCGCGCCCCGAGCGAGGAGGTGAGCCGGTCGAGGTAGATCGCCAGCACGACGACGCTGAGACCGGCTTGGAAACCCAGGTCCAGCTTGAGGCTCGTGACCGCGGCGTACACCTCGGCGCCGAGTCCCGGCGCGCCGACCATGCCGGAGATCACGACCATCGACAGCGACAGCATGATGATCTGGTTGATCCCGGCCATGATCGACGGCATCGCGAGCGGGATCTGGATCTCCCGCAGGATCCGCCGCGGCGGCGAGCCGAACGCCTCGCCCGCCTCGACCATTTCCGGGTCGACCTGGCGGATGCCGAGTTCGGTCAGCCGCACGCCCGGCGGCAGCGAGAACACGACAGTCGCCACCACGCCCGGCACCGCGCCGATCGAGAAGAAGAAGATGACCGGGATCAGGTACACGAACGCGGGCAGCGTCTGCATGAAGTCCAGCACCGGCTTCACGATCCGGCTCACTGTTTCGTTGCGCGCGGCCGCGATCCCGACCGGCACCGCGATCACCACCGCGACCACGCCGGAAATCAGCACCTGCGACAGGGTCTGCATCGCGGACGGGAATTCGCGGAGGCTGTCGATGAGCGCGAACCCGATCGCCGAGCCGAGGCCGAACTTCCAGCCGCGCAGCCACCAGCCGAGCGCCGCGAAAATCACGAGCAGCACGGGCCACGGCACCCAGGTCAGGGCCGAGGAAAGTCCGTTGATCGCGCCGCTGACGACGGTTTCGACGAAATCGAAGAACGGGCCGATGTTGCCCTGCAGCCAGTCGATGATCGCCTTGAACCAGGTGCCGACGGGAATCTGCGGCAGATCGCCGAAGAGGACGCTGTCAGACACGGGCGTTCACCTCCTGTTCGTCGTTTTCTCCTGAGCTCAGCGCGTTCAGCAGCGCCTCGCGGGTCACCGCGCCGAGCAGCACGCCGCCGTCGTCGACCACCGCGAGCGGCGCGGGCGCGGAAGCGGCGTGGCCGAACAGGTCGGCCATCTGGGTTTCCGGGGCGGTGCGCGCGGCGGAACGGTCGACGAGCCCGGCGATGGTTTCCGTGCCGCGGTCGGCGGCTTCGCTCACCGCGCGCCGGTCGACCGCGCCGGCGAACTTGCCGTCCTCGGTCACCAGCACGCCCGAGAGTTCGTTCCGGCGCATCGTTTCCAGCGCTTCGGCGACGGTCGTGGCCGGGGTGAACGAGATGTCCGCGGGCGCCATCACGGCGGACGCGGTGAGCACCCGGGAACGGTCGACATCGCGGACGAACTTCGCGACGTATTCGTCGGCCGGTTCGGTGAGCATCTCCTGCGCGGTCGCGACCTGCACGATCCGGCCGTCGCGCATCATCGCGATCCGGTCGCCGAGGCGCATGGCCTCGTTGAGGTCGTGCGTGATGAACACGATCGTTTTGCCCAGCTGCCGCTGCAGCGTCAGGAGCTGGTCCTGCATCTCCTTGCGGATCAACGGGTCCAGCGCGCTGAACGCCTCGTCCATCAGCAGGATCTCGGTGTCCGCGGCCAGCGCGCGGGCGAGGCCGACGCGCTGGCGCATCCCGCCGGAAAGCTGACCGGGCAACCGGTCCTCCCATCCGGTGAGCCCGACCATCTCCAGCGCTTCGGCGGTGCGTTCGCGCTGCCGCTCGCGCGGAGCGTTCTGCACGCTCAGCCCGTAGGCGACGTTCTCCGCGACCGTGCGGTGCGGGAACAGCGCGAAGTGCTGGAACACCATGCTCATCCGCCGCTGGCGCAGCTCGCGCACCTGTCCCGCGGACTTGTCGGTCAGGTCGATGTCGTCGACCAGCACCCGGCCGGAAGTGGCCGGGAGCAATCCGTTCAGCGTGCGCAGCAGGGTCGACTTGCCCGAACCGGACAGTCCCATCACCACGAAAATTTCGCCGCGCTCCACGGTGAAGGAGGCGTCGATCACCGCCGCGGTCACGCCGGGCAGCTCCAATTCGGCGCGGTCGGCGCCGTTCTCCAGCTTGCCGACCGCTTCTTCCGCCCGGCGGCCGAACACTTTGTACAGCTTCTCCACACGAACTATCGGCACAGTCGTCTCATGTTCTCGCATTCGGGGTCCTTGCCGGGCGACATGATTGCATAGACCAACACTGATCGGAGCCGATCGCGCGACCGGTTCACCGATGACGGCCGGTTTTCGTGGCCCGGCACCCACTTTCGCCGGCGCGGTGCGCGCGCTCGCGAGACACCGGTGCGGCAGCGGGGAAAAGACGGTGTGCGCTGGCGAAACCAGTCCGGATTCGCCTGTTCGCCCGACTGGATTACCTGCGGCCACGGTGTGTGGTTGTCACGTTCGCATAACAACCCGAAAGTCTGTTGTGGACCTTGCGTGGCCTGGGTGATCGCGGACACCCGACGGCCACGCTTGGTGGCGAACCGGGCACAGCAAGGAAACCCCGGCGACCGCTTCGCGCGGGCGTTCGCAGTTGCTTGGGGGAACAGGTGATCGACTGAAGACGGCCGCGAGATGGCCGATGTGATCGGGAAAACGGCGAGCCGTTTCGTCGATTTCCTTCGCGCTGCGCGGATGTGGTCCGGCGGGGACAATGCCCGCCGTCCGGACCCGGTTGTCGTACCGGCTGTCGCTTCGCGGTCCGCGAGATCCGGACGGGCAAGCGCGCCAACGGATCTTGGCGGCGCTCTGCCGCCGCTTCGGAATCGGCGCGGGCTGCGCGGTTTGCTCCGAATGCCGGACAGTGCGCGCAGGGCGGAAAAAAGGGCAGAGATGCGGCAAGCCCCGCCCGGGGAGAAGCCGGGCGGGGCTTGCGGTCAGGTTCCGGGGAACCGGAGTTACTTCTTCTTCGCGGCCGAGGTGCGCTTGGCCGGAGCCTTCTTCGCGGTCGCCGTGGTCTTCTTGGCGGCCGGCTTGGCGGCGGCCTTCGCCCGCGTGGTGGTGGCCTTCGGAGCCGCCTTGGCCGCGGTGGCCTTGGTGGCGGTCGCCTTGGCGCGGGTGGTGGTGGCCTTCGCGGCGGTGGCCTTGGCGGGAGCCTTGGCCGCGGTGGCGCGGGTGCGGGTGGCGGCCGGCTTGGCAGCGGCGGCCTTGGCGCGAGTGGTGGTCGTCGCCGTGGCGCGGGTGGCGGTCGCCTTCGCGGTGCTGGCGGTCGCACGCTTCACGGCAGTCGCCTTCGGCAGCTTCTTGGAGCCGGAGATGACGTCCTTGAACGTGGTGCCCGCGCGGAACGCCGGAACGTTGGTCTTCTTGACCCGCACGGCTTCGCCGGTGCGCGGGTTGCGCGCGGTGCGGGCGGCACGAGCGCGCTTTTCGAAGACACCGAAGCCGGTGATGGTGACCTTTTCGCCCTTGTGGACGGTGCGGATGATGATGTCGACGAGACCGTCGACGGCTTCCGCGGCTGCCTTCTTGTCGCCGATGCGCTCCGACAGAGCTTCGATCAGCTGGGCCTTGTTGGCCATTCCAGTTCCTCCAACCAGAACTTGTTTTATACGGCCATACAGGCCGAACGCAGTCATTATCACCCATAGACTTCGCAAGTCCAATCGGGACCTGCCTTTTTCGTTGCCGTGTCGGGTAACCGGACGGCGGGCGGGAGGCTCGAAGCACCGGATTCTTTCACTGGCCGGAAGACCCGCCAGAGTGCTTGCGGCACCGGCAAAGTCGCATGTAGACACCCGCTGTCCTGCGGTTTTGCCTTTTCTTGCGGGTTCGCGGCCGGCTGCCGCGCGGCCGCTCGGACGACCTCCGAAGGGGCCGGACGGTCTACTGAGGACGATCGAAAACCGCGCGAAAAAGACTGCCTCGCACGGGCGTGGCGGAGCGGCGGGCCGGGCGGCGGAGGCGTTCCCGGGGGCGGGTCGCCGGCGGCGGGGAGCTCTGTCGGGCGGGCTTGCGGGGCGGTGCGTTCGGCCGGGTCGCTGCCGCGGTGATGGCTGTGCCGGAGGAATCGCGCGCCGGGCGAAGACGTTCGCGGTGCCGGGTTCGCGTTCGGCGGTGCTTTGGGTTCGATCGCGGGGTGCGTTGAGCGGCGGGTTCTCGATGGGCCGCATCGGTGGGGATCGTTTGTGCGAAAGGCGGCCTCGCGCAGGGGCGGCTGGAGCCGGCTGCGGCGTGCGTTGAGGGGAGTGCGTTCGTGTCGAGGGAGGGGTGCCGGTGCGAAAAGGCTGTCTCATGCCGGTGTGGTGACGAGGCAACTGGAGCCAGTTGCGGCGTGCGTTGAGGAGAGTGCGTTCGCGTCAGGGCGAGAGGCGTCGGTGCGAAAGGCCGCCTCCCGGCGGAGGGGCGACGAGGCGGCTGAGGGCAGTCGCGGCAATGCGTTGCGGAGAGGACGTTCGTCTCAAGGGCGAGAAAAGGCCGCCTCCCGCCGGGGTGGCGGAGAGGCGGCCTGGGGTTGGCGCGTGGTGGGAGCCGGGCGTCAGAGGCGTTCCTGGAGCGCGTCGGCGGCGGCGAGGAGATCCGCCGCCCACCGGGCGCCGGGCTTGCGCCCTATGCGTTCGATCGGGCCGGAGACCGACACCGCGGCGACGACCGTGCCGGAGGAATCGCGCACCGGGGCCGAAACGCTCGCGACGCCGGGCTCGCGTTCGGCGACGCTTTGCGCCCAGCCGCGGCGGCGCACCTCGAGCAGAGTGCGTTCGCCGTAAACCGCGTCGGCGAGGATCGTCCGCTGCGTGTGCGGATCCGACCACGCGGCAAGGACCTTCGCGCCCGAGCCCGCCGTCATCGGCAGGCGCGAACCGATCGGAACCGTGTCGCGCAAACCGCTCGGCGGTTCCGCGGTCGAAACGCACACGCGCTGCACGCCGTCGCGCCGGTAAAGCTGAACGCTTTCGCCGGTGATGTCCCGAAGCTTCGGCAGCACCGAACTCGCCGCGTCGAGCAACGGGTCGGTCGAACCGCCCGCGAGTTCGGCGAGCGCGGTGCCCGGCCGCCAGCGCCCGTCCGGCCCTCGCCGCAACAGGCGATGCACTTCGAGCCCGACCGCGAGCCGGTGCGCCGTCGCACGAGGAAGCCCGGTGCGCGTGCACAGTTCCGCCAGCCCGCACGGGTCCTCGGCGACGGCCTGCAGCACGGCCACGGCTTTGTCCAGTACTCCGATACCGCTATGCTGTCCCACGACGCGATACTATCTTCCCGAAGTGTGGGAAGTCCAGAATCTGGGAAAAACGAAACCCGGGCCCGCGGCCAGCCGCGGCTCGCCCCTCCTCACCGGCTCTGTCCGGGTTCCGTGCTCCCGGCCGATCCCGTGGAAGGAGCCGGAGATGACCAGCCCCACCGGCAAGGCTCGTACGCTGGCGGAGAAGGTGTGGGACAGCCACCTCGTGCGCCGAGGCGAAGGCGCCGAACCGGATCTGCTCTACATCGACCTCCACCTGGTGCACGAAGTGACCAGCCCGCAGGCGTTCGACGGACTGCGGCTGGCCGGGCGGCAGGTGCGCCGCCCCGACCTCACCATCGCCACCGAGGACCACAACGTCCCCACGGTGGACATCGACCTCCCGATCGCCGACCCGGTGTCCCGCACCCAGGTCGACACGCTTCGCCGCAACTGCAAGGAGTTCGGCGTCCGGCTGCACCCGATGGGCGACGCCGAACAGGGCATCGTGCACGTGATCGGACCGCAGCTCGGGCTGACCCAGCCGGGCACCACCGTGGTGTGCGGCGACAGTCACACCTCGACGCACGGCGCGTTCGGCGCGATGGCCTTCGGCATCGGCACTTCCGAGGTCGAGCACGTGCTCGCCACCCAGACGCTGCCGCTGCGGCCGTTCAAGACGATGGCGATCAACGTCGACGGCACGCTGCAGCCGGGCGTCACCGCGAAGGACGTGATCCTCGCGGTGATCGCCCAGATCGGCACCGGCGGCGGGCAGGGCTACGTCCTCGAGTACCGCGGCAAGGCCATCGAAGACCTGTCGATGGAAGCCCGGATGACCATCTGCAACATGTCGATCGAGGCGGGCGCGCGCGCCGGCATGATCGCGCCGGACGAGACGACCTTCGCCTACCTCAAGGGCCGTCCGCACGCTCCGAAGGGCGAGGAGTGGGACGCCGCCGTCGCCGCCTGGCGCGAGCTGCGCACCGACGAGGGCGCGGAATTCGACGCCGAAGTCCACCTCGACGCGGACCAGCTGACGCCGTTCGTGACGTGGGGCACCAACCCCGGACAGGGTCTGCCGCTGGGCGATTCGGTGCCGGATCCGGCCGCGATCCCGGACGAGAACGCGCGCTTCGCCGCCGAGAAGGCGCTGTCCTATATGGATCTGAAGCCGGGCACCCCGCTGCGCGAGATCGCGGTGGACACCGTGTTCCTCGGCTCCTGCACCAACGGCCGGATCGAGGACCTGCGCGCCGCGGCCGAGGTGCTGCGCGGGCGCAAGGTGGCCGATTCGGTCCGGATGCTCGTGGTGCCCGGTTCGATGCGGGTGCGCAAGACCGCCGAAGAGGAAGGCCTGGACAAGATCTTCGCCGAGGCGGGAGCCGAATGGCGGCAGGCCGGTTGCTCCATGTGTCTCGGGATGAACCCGGACCAGCTCGCCCCCGGCGAGCGGAGCGCGTCCACCTCCAACCGCAACTTCGAGGGACGGCAGGGCAAGGGCGGCCGCACGCACCTCGTCTCGCCGCTCGTGGCCGCCGCCACCGCCGTGCGCGGGACGCTGTCCTCGCCCGCCGACCTGCCCGCCTGACCGCCCCGAGAGGAGCTCCCACCATGGAACCGTTCACCCAGCACACCGGGATCGGGGTCCCGCTGCGCAGGTCCAACGTGGACACTGACCAGATCATCCCGGCCGTCTACCTCAAGCGCGTGACCCGCACCGGATTCGAGGACGGGCTGTTCGCCGCCTGGCGCGCGCAGGAGGACTTCATCCTCAATCAGGAACCGTTCAAGAATGGCTCGGTGCTCGTCGCCGGACCCGACTTCGGCACCGGTTCGTCGCGCGAGCACGCCGTGTGGGCCTTGATGGACTACGGCTTCAAGGTCGTCATCTCGTCCCGTTTCGCGGACATCTTCCGCGGCAACTCCGGCAAGGGCGGCCTCGTCGCCGCGCAGTGCGAGCAGTCGGATGTCGAACTGCTCTGGAAGCTGCTGGAGAACGAGCCCGGCACGGAGGTGTCGGTGGACCTCGAAGCCAAGACCGTGCGGGCCAAGGACTTCACCGCGCCCTTCCAGATCGACGACTACGTCCGCTGGCGGCTGCTCGAAGGACTCGACGACATCGCGCTGACTCTGCGCCACGCGGGGGACATCGACGCGTTCGAGTCCCAGCGCCCTTCCTGGAAGCCCGCGACGCTGCCCGCCGCGACCTCCTGACCTGCGTCGCCGGGTCCGGATTCCCTGCTCGGAAAGGGAATCCGGCCCCGGCCGGCCCCCCGCACGCCCACGCCAAACGGAGCCTCCCGGACCCGGAAACGGGTCCTTCGGGAGGGCGGAACCGTTCCCGCCGCAAGGGAAAATTTCGCGTGCCGTTTGGAATTTGTGCTGTCTTGGTAATACCGTGTGCGTTAGCCGGCCGACCTGGCCGTGGACGAAGAGTTCTTCTTGGAGGGACTGGAATGGCCAACAAGGCCCAGCTGATCGAGGCGCTGTCGGAGCGTCTGGGCGACAAAAAGGTTGCTTCGGAGGCCGTCGACGGTCTCGTCGACATCATCATCCGGACGGTCAACAAGGGCGAAAAGGTGAACATCACCGGCTTCGGGGTGTTCGAGAAGCGCGCTCGTGCCGCCCGCACCGCGCGCAACCCGCGCACCGGCGAAGCCGTGCGGGTCAAGAAGACCAACGTTCCGGCGTTCCGCGCGGGCACCACGTTCAAGGACGTGATTTCCGGTTCGAAGAAGCTGCCGAAGGCCACGGCGGCGAAGCGGGCCACCGGCACCACCGCGCGCGCCACGACCACCCGCGCCGCCTCGACGACCGCCACCCGCAGCACCCGTGCCACGGCGGCGAAGCCCGCTGCCACGCGCACTCGCGCCACCGCGGCCAAGGCTCCCGCCAAGGCCACCGCCGCCAAGACGACGACGCGCGCGACGGCCGCGAAGTCGACCACCACCCGCGCCAAGGCGGCCCCGAAGGCCACCACCACGCGGGCGAAGGCCGCCGCCAAGCCTGCCGCCAAGACCACTGCGGCAGCGAAGAAGACCACGGCCGCGGCCAAGAAGGCCCCGGCGAAGCGCACCTCGGCGGCCAAGAAGAAGTAGCCCCGGTATTCGTTGCTTCGCGGCAGGGCCCCGACCTCGGGCGAGGTCGGGGCCCTGCCGCGTTTCCGGGGTTGAGCGGATGAATATTCCGGAGTCAGTGCGGTGAGAAGCGGGTTGCGGGGCGAGGCGTTGTGCGGGCTCGGGTTTCGGGTTGACGGGGCGCTCGGGTCGGTGAGCCGGAGCGCCGGCCGTCGTAGGGGCGCGGTGGGTTCCGGGTGGCTGAGGGGCGCCCGGATCAGCGGACAGGCTGGGTTTCCGGGCTGGTGCTGCGCGGCGATTGCGGCGTCGACCTGCTGAGCGGCGACGGTCGAGCTGTTGTGGCGGGCGGGTTTCGAGGCCGGGTGAGCGGGGACGTCGGCCGGGGCTGGCGAGGCGAGGCAGCAGCATGGCTCGGACGGCTGAGCGGCCGACCCCGTTGCGATCGCAGGGTTTCCGCGTGAGCCGAGACAACGGGGGCTGGCGAGTCGGTGTGGGGAGCCGCTCCGGAGGTCGCGAATTCCCTGCCCCATCGGGGTTGCCGGAGCACTGGACCAGAGGGTGCCAGCGCAGCGGGACGACAGCGTTTCCCGAGGTAGGCGGGCTGTTCGGACTCCGGAAGAAGCCGCCGGATTGCTGATAAGACAACAGATCCGGAGCCGTCCGGGAAGGCAATCGGATTCCCCGAGGAGGGCTTCCCGGCGGGTCCCGGAGGGCTAATCCGACGCCCGGAGATAAATCCCCGCCGGGGGGTAAATAAACCCCGCGGCACTGTCTCGGACGTCCCTTATGCCGGGGCCCGCGATAACTGCTTAGCGCCGCTGAGCACTATCGGTCTCTATAGAATCCGAAGCCAGCCGAATGGCGGAAGAGCGCATAAGAGAAGGGGCCCGGCGCGGACGCCGGGCCCCGTGCAAAAGATCAGCCCGCCGAAGGCACCGGAGCGGGGAGCGGGCTCGGATAGTAATCCGCGCCCGCCAGAACCGGTCCGTCGTCGCCGGGGCAGAACGACAGGACCCACAGCGAGCCCTTTTTGCTCGGCACGACACCGTCGCGGGCGGCGGGCAGTTCCAGGCCGTCCCGGTCCGCCAGTGCGCTCACCAGGTCCGGGATCACCCCGCCCTGGCTGCTGATCAGCGGCGTGCCCCCGTCGGCCGCGATCTCCAGCAGGCGGCGGATTCCCAGCAGCGGGTCGGGCCAGTAGCCCTCTTCCGACAGCAACGGCTCGTGCTGCACCTCGACTCCGAGTGCGTCCGCGACGCCGCCGACGGTCTGCACGCACCGCAGCCGCGGCGCGGAGAAGACCCGGTCAGGGCCGAAGAGCGGCAGCAGGTCTCGCAGTGCGGCGGCTTGGCGTTGGCCGGCTTCCGACAACGGGCGGAGGTCGTCGTCGCCGGTCCAGTCTTCGCGTTTGCCCGCCTTGGCGTGCCGCACCAGCAATACCGTCGTCGGCGCGGGCGGGAGGGCGCAGAACTCGCGCAGCACCCGGACATCCGCCGGCCGGGTGAGCAGCTGCTCGGCCGCGATCGGGTCCAGCCAGCGGAGTTCGTCGACTTCTTCGTTGGGCTCGAAGGCTCCCTCGACGGCTTCGCCGCTGAAGTAGTCGACGCTCTTGCGCAGCAGCCGCCCGTTGTTCTTCGCGGGCACCTCGTACCTCGTCTGCGCGACATAGCGGCCCAGCACAGCGCGGAACCCGGTCTCCTCGGCGATCTCGCGCACCGCGGTGGCCGCGATCGTCTCGCCCGGGTCGACCTTTCCCTTCGGCAGCGACCAATCGTCGTAGCGGGGCCGGTGCACGAGGGCGACCTCGATGCCCGCCCCGGCGCGGCGCCAGAGCACCGCGCCCGCGGCCCGGACGTCCACGCTCATCCGACGGCCCCGTGCAGCTTCGCGAGTTCGAGCTGGTGGTCGCGCACCTGCGAACCGGCGGCAGGGAACGGCTGCCATTCGCCCGAGGAACTGAGCACCCAGCAGCGCGTGTGCGGATCGAGCGCCGAATCGAACACCTCGTCCAGCTGCCGCGTCAGCCTCGGGTCCTTGACCCGCACCAGCGCCTCGATCCGGCGGTCGAGGTTGCGGTGCATCATGTCCGCGCTGCCGATCCAGTGCGTGCCGCCCGCCCGGAAGTTGAACACCCGCGAATGCTCCAGGAACCGGCCGAGGATCGAGCGGACGCGGATGTTCTCGCTCAAGCCTTCGACGCCCGGCTTCAGCGAGCAGATCCCGCGCACCACCACGTCGACCGGAACGCCCGCCTGCGAAGCGTGGTACAGCGCGTCGATCACCTGCTCGTCCACGAGCGAGTTGCACTTGATCCGGATGCCCGCGTCGAGCCCGGCGCGCGCGAGTTCGATCTCCTCGCCGATCGCGCGCACGATGCCGCGGCGGATGCCGTGCGGCGACGTGAGGATCGTGCGGTAGGTGTCCTGGCGCGAGTAGCCGGTGAGGACGTTGAACAGGTCGGTGATGTCCGCGCCGATGCTCGGGTCCGCGGTGAGCAGGCCGAGGTCTTCGTACAGCCGCGCGGTCTTCGGGTTGTAGTTGCCGGTCCCGATGTGGCAGTAGCGGCGGATGGTCGAACCCTCCTGCCGCACCACCATCGACACCTTGCAGTGCGTTTTGAGGCCCACCAAGCCGTACACGACGTGCACGCCCGCGCGTTCCAGCGTGCGCGCCCAGGTGATGTTGGCCTGCTCGTCGAACCGCGCCTTGATCTCCACCAGCGCCACGACCTGCTTGCCCGCCTCGGCGGCGTCGATCAGCGCGTCCACGATCGGCGAATCGCCGGACGTCCGGTACAGCGTCTGCTTGATCGCCAGCACTTTCGAGTCGGCCGCGGCCTGTTCGATGAAGCGCTGCACGCTCGTGGAGAACGAGTCGTACGGGTGGTGCACCAGGACGTCGCCCTCGCGCAGCGTCGCGAACACGCTCTTGGGCGTCTCGCGTTCGCCGAACGCCGGATGCGTCGCGGGCACGAACGGCCGGTCCTTCAGCTCCTTGCGGTCGACCGCGGACAGCTGGAACAGGCAGGTGAGGTCGAGCAGCCCGGGCACCTCGACGACGTCCTCGGGATCGACTTCCAGCTCGCGCAGCAGCAGTTCGAGCATGTGCTCGCTCATGTCCTGCGCGACCTCGAGCCGCACCGGAGGGCCGAACCGGCGCTGCGCCAGCTCGCGTTCCAATGCCTGCAACAGGTCCTCGTCGCGGTCTTCCTCGACCTCGAAGTCGGCGTTGCGGGTGACGCGGAAGACGTGGTGCTCGGTGACCTCCATGCCGGTGAACAGATCGCTCAGGTGCGCGGAGATCAGTTCCTCGAGCGGAAGGAAGGTCGCGGACCGGTTGCCGCGTTCGGTTTCCACGCGCATCAGCCGCGGCACGTTGCTCGGCACCTTCACGCGCGCGAACCGTTCGAGCCCGCCCTGCGGGTCCCGCACCGTCACCGCGAGGTTGAGCGACAGCCCCGAGATGTACGGGAACGGGTGCGCCGGGTCGACCGCGAGCGGCGTGAGCACCGGGAAGATCTGCTCGGAGAAGTAGCTCGACAGCCGGAGCTGGTCGGCCCCGGACAGGTCGGCCCAGCCGACGATCCGGATGTCCTGCTCGGCCAGTTGCGGGCGCAGGTGCTCCTTGAACGCGGCGGTGTGCCGTTCGACCAGGTCCTGGTTGCGCTTGGCGATGTAGTCCAGCTGTTCGCGCGGCGTGAGCCCGTCCGCGCTGCGCACCGAGAGGCCGGTGCCGTCGCGCCGTTTCAGCCCGGCGACCCGGACCATGTAGAACTCGTCCAAATTGGACGCGAAAATGGCGAGGAACTTGGCTCGTTCGAGCAGCGGCTGCGATTCGTCCTCGGCCAGCGCGAGCACGCGGGCGTTGAAGTCCAGCCAGGACAGCTCCCGGTTGAAATAACGGTCGTCGGGAAGCGACTCGACGGCGGTGGGCGCGGACGTGACGGCGGGCGGGGCCGAGGGAACGGAGCGGAATTCCTCGCCGCTCTCGGTCGTGGTCCGGCGCGGCCGAACGGCGGCCTTGGAGACGGCGGGCGGTGCGGCGGGTTTCTTCGCCGTGGTGCGCAGCGCGCTCGAAGCGGCGGTTTTGCGCTTGGCCGGTTTGGCGTTGTCTTCCGCCGGAGCCGCCTTGGGTTTCGCCCGACGGGCCGCCGCGGAGTCGGCGTTCCCGCGCGAGGTCGCCTTCCTGCCCGCGGTGCGCGGAGCCGGGGACGAGGGGGTCGCGCTGCTGCCGCTCTTCACGCGCCGCCGGGCCGGAGTGCTGCCGTCTTCTGTGCTCACGCTGCCCATTGTTCACTACGAAGCCGCGGTTTGCGCAGGCCGCGATGAAGGTCGAGTGAACACGTCAGCGCAATTGCGCCCGTTCGGCCGGGAGCAATGCCGCGGTGCGCTTGCCGAGACCGAGTTTCGCGGCGTGGCGGAGATCATCTTCGGTGTCCACGTCGCTGCGCAGCGACGGCAATGCCTGGGTGAGCGGAATCGCACCCGACGCCCGATGCAGTTCCGCGGAACCGGCGCCGAAGCGCGGGTCGAGCGGTTTCCCGGGCGCGGACAGCAGCAGCGTGGTCCCGGTGCCCTGCCGGTCGAACACCACCGCGCGGCGGCCGGCGGCTTCGGTGAGCGCCTGCTCGAGATCCACCGCGCGCAATGCCGGGAGATCCGCTTGGAGCGCGCCGACTACTCCGTCCGGCGCGTCCGCGCGCAGCAGCTCCGCGCCGTGCCGCAGCGCTTCGTTGAGCCCGCCGCCCGCCGGCTCGGCGACCAGTTCGACGCCGAGACCGGCCAATTCGGACAGCGCGGCCGGATCGGAGGTGACGACGAGCACGCGCCGGACCCTGGCGACCGACGTGACCGCGGCCAGCGTGTCGCAGGCCAGCGCCAGCACCAGTTCGGCGTGCCGGTGCGCGGCGACCGCGCCGCGCAGCCGGGACTTGCCCGCGCCCGGCGGTTTCAGCGGCATGACCAGGTCTGCGTCCACCTGTCCATCTTTACCCGAAACCGCTCGCGCGCGTGCGTGAGCGCACCCTCCCTGGACTGCGCGAACCGGCGCGCGGCAGGATCACCCGGAGCAGAGGCGACCCGAGGAGGAGAACTGTGGCACGGCGTGAGAAGGGCGGATTCTGGGTGGGGCTGGCCGCCGCCGCGTTCTACCCGCTGACCGCGATCGGCAAGCGGGTGTACCTCGGCGCGGAGAAAATCCCCCGGCAAGGGCCCGCGGTGCTGGTGATGAACCACATCTCGCACCTCGACCCGGCGGTCGACGCGGTGTTCGTGCACCGGCAGAAGCGGGTGCCTCGGTTCTTCCTCAAGGCGAGCCTGAAAGACGTGCCGATCTTCGGCCGGATCGTGACCGGGTCCGGGCAGATCCCGGTGGCGCGCGGGTCGAGCGCCGCGGGCGACAGCCTCAAGGCCGCGCACCAGGCGCTCGAAGAGGGCAAGGTCATCGTGATCTACCCGGAGGGCACCATCACGAAGGACCCGCTGGGCTGGCCGAAGGAGGCCTACAGCGGCGCGGCGCGGCTGGCGCTGCAGAACGACGTGCCGGTGATCCCGATCGCGCGCTGGGGCACGAACCAGATCTTCAACGGCTACACCAAGAAGTTCACCCCGTTCCCGCGCAAGACGGTGACGCACCTGGTCGGCGACCCGATCGACCTGTCCGCGTACCGGGGCGGGAATCCGCGCAGCGCCTCGATGCTGCGCGAGGTCACCGCGGTGCTGATGGACGAGGTGACCCGGCTGCTGGCCGAGATCCGGCAGGAGGAACCGCCGGTGAAGAAGCCGGAAACCGACGCGGCGGCAGAGACCAAGGCAGAGGCCAAGACTGAGACCGAGGCGGCCGAGCAGCCGGAGGACGGTGCCTGATGGCGGGTTTCGCCGCCGACGTGCAGCGGGTCACCGTGCTCGGCGCGGGTTCGTGGGGCACCGCGTTCGCGAAGGTGCTCGGCGACGCGGGCCGGGACGTGACGATGTGGGCACGCCGGGAAAGCGTCGCCGAAGAGATCCGGGAGCGGCACACCAACGAGTCGTACCTGCCGGGAACGACGCTGCCGGACCGGATCACCGCGACGGCCGACGCGGCCGAGGCGCTGGACGGCGCGCAGGCTGTCGTGCTCGGGGTGCCGAGCCAGAGCCTGCGCGCGAACCTCTCCGGCTGGCGGCCGCTGCTGCCGTCCGAGGCGATCCTGGTCAGCCTGGCCAAGGGCGTGGAACTGGGCACGCTCAAGCGGATGAGCGAGGTGATCGCCGAACTGGCCGACGTCGATCCGGGCGAGATCGTGGTGGTGTCCGGGCCGAACCTGGCCCGCGAGATCGCCGACGGGCAGCCCGCCGCCGCGGTGCTCGCGTGCGCCGATCACGAGCGGGCGAAAGCGGTGCAGCAGGCGACTTCGAACCAGTATTTCCGGCCCTACACCAACACCGACGTGGTCGGCTGCGAGCTGGGCGGCGCGTGCAAGAACGTGATCGCGCTCAGCTGCGGGATGGCCGCCGGGATGGGCTTGGGCGCGAACACGATGGCGACGCTCATCACGCGCGGTCTCGCCGAAATGGCGCGGCTCGGCGCGAAACTCGGTGCGGACCCGCTGACCTTCGCCGGGCTCGCCGGGCTCGGCGACCTGGTGGCGACGTGCTCGTCGCCGTTGTCGCGCAACCGCACCTTCGGCGAACGGCTCGGCCGCGGCGAAACGCTGGCCGAGGCACAGGCGGCGACCGGCGGCCAGGTCGCGGAGGGCGTCGCGTCGTGCTCGTCGATCCGCGAACTGGCGCAGCGGCACGGGGCCGACATGCCGATCACGGACGCGATGTACCGGGTGTGCCACGAGGGCGTCGACCCGCGGCAGGCGGGCGCGGAGCTGCTCGGCCGGTCGCGGAAGCCGGAGTGGCGCTGAGCCCGTCGTGAGCGGCGGCTGAGCAGTGGGGAGCGTCGTGAGTGGCGATCCCGGTTAGAACCGGCATAAACACTCACGAGGTCGCGCGGCGGCCCGGCACCGCCTCGCCGCCCGTGCTGCTGCCTGCTGTCGCGCATGGGGAGCGTCGTGCGTGGCGATCCCGGTTAGAACCGGGATTGCCACTCACGAGCGGCGCGGCGGGTCCGGGCGTGTGAACCCGCCCTCACCAGCGTGGTCCAGGGGGTGAGACGGGTTGACCGGGCGGTCCGGGGCTGGTTCTCTGTGCGGCATGCTGACGTGCGAGATGACGATGCGGCCGGGGTCTGCTGACCTCCGCCCCGTCATGGGCATGTCGTGTCGCTGTTGTCGGTGAACCCAGCCCGGCCCAGTTCGACACCCATCTTCTTCCCGTGAGGACTTCTCTTCATGTTCGCCGTTCCGGACAACACCCTGCTGCGTCCCGAGAACCCCGCCCTGCGCCACCCGGTCCGCGTCGCCGTCGACGTGGCCGCCGACCGGGAACGCTGGGGCGGCCTGCTGCGCTACGACCCCGACGAGCGGTTCTCCGCCCTTGTCGAGCGCACCGAGGACCAGGAGATCTGGCTGCTCAGCTGGCTTCCCGGCCAGCACACCGACCTGCACGACCACGCCTTCTCGACCGGCGCGTTCACCGTCGTGTCCGGGCGGCTGACCGAAACCGTCGCGCGGCGCGCCCCCGGCGGACGCGCGGTGACCGAGGTGCACGGGCTGTCCGCCGGGCAGTCGCGCGTGTTCGGGCCCGGCTACGTGCACGAGGTGCGCAACGACGGCCCGGACCCGGCGATCAGCGTGCACGTCTACCGCCAGGGCGGCCGGCAGATGCGGTCGTACCAGGCGAATCCGGTCGACGGGCCGTTCCGGGCGTGATCAGCGGTCGAGGTCGCCGCGCAGCCTGAACTGCCGTTCGATCTCCTCCCGGCCGGCGCCCGCCGCGAGCAGGACCTGCAGCAGGATCCGCGATTTGCGCGGGCACAGCCAGCCGGCCATCGTCGCGCCCATCCGGATCAGGCTCGATTCGGAACCGTGAAAACCGTAGGCGCCGCGGAAAGTCGGGCCCGCGCCGGTCCGGGACGCGACGACGACCGGCACCTGTGCGGCCGCGATCACGTCCGCCGTCCCGGTCGACACGTGGCCGACGCCGTTGGCGGCCACCACCACGCCGCGTGCGCCGCCCTTGAGGACCAGCGACAGCAATTCGCCTGAATCCTCGAGGCCCGATTCCAGCAGCGGAACGAGATCGACGGTTTCGGCTCCCGGCAGCACCGGCAGCCGCGGCGGCGACGGGTGGAAGTAGTGCACCGCTCCCTCGGCGACCATGCCGAGCGGGCCCGCCGGCCGCGACGAGAAGGTTTCGACGTGGCTGGAATGCGTCTTCCGGACCCACCGAGCCGCGTGCACGTCGTCGTTGAACGCCACCAGCGCGCCCCGGCCGCGGCTGCGCGGATCGGCGGCGACGGCGAGCGCGGCGAGGATGTTCGCCTGCCCGTCCGGACTGGGCAGGCTCGGGTTCCGCATCGCGCCGGTGATCACGACCGGCGCGTCGGACGGCCACGTGAGATCGAACAGGTACGCCGTTTCCTCCAGCGTGTCCGTGCCCTGCACCACCACGAGACCGTCCGCGCCCGCCTCGATCTGCTCGACGCCCCACTGCCGGGTGCGCGCGAGCGTCGCGTAGTCCATCGACGAACTCGACAGCCCGGCGAGCGTCGCCGCGGTGATCTCCATCGGCAGCCGGGAACCCAGTTCTCCCAGCAGGTCCTCGGCGCTCAGCCGCGGCACGACGCCGTCTTCGATCGAACGTCCGGGAGCCATCGAGATGGTGCCGCCCAGCGCGGCGACGGCGATGCGAGTCATGCCCGCACTCTATGCGGGGCGGCGCGCCTGGAGGGTGTAGCTCGCGGCGATCCGGCGCGGGTTGTCCCGCAGTCGCCATTCGCCGCCCCCGGCCTCTTCCATCTCGTGCGGCAACGCGTTCCACGCGGCGGTGTCGTGCTCGGTCAGCCCGGTCAGGATCAGGCCCTGGTCGAGCAATGCGGTCACGATCTCGCCGAGCGAATGGTTCCAGCTGTGCGTGGTCGTCGTGCGCACCGGTTCGTCGGTGTCGACGTAGGTGGTGTCGTCGCTGAACACGAGCGGTTCGTCGTGCTCGAAGTAGTCGTACTTCGGCCACGCGCGCTCGGATTCGTCGTCGAGCGTCCACAGCATCGGATGGCCTTCGCGCAGGAACAGCCGTCCGCCGGGGCGCAGCAGCCGCGCGACGACTTCGGCCCACCGCGCGATCTTCGGCAGCCAGCACAGCGCGCCGATCCCGGTGTACACCAGGTCGAACGCGTTTTCGCCGAAGACTTCCACCGCGGCGTAGACGTTCGCCTCGTGGTAGTCGATGTCCGCGCCGGTGGCCTCGGCGAGCTTGCGCGCCTCGGCGAGCGACGCCGGGGAAAGGTCCAGACCAGAGATCTTGGCCCCGAGCCGGTGCAGCGACAGCGTGTCCGTGCCGATGTGGCATTGCAGGTGCACGGCGCGCAGCCCGGAAATGTCGCCGAGCCGCGGCTGGTCGAAGCGCACGATCTGGCTCAGGTGCGCGGGATCGGCCTTGAACTTGTCGAACTCGTAGTACGCCGAGCGCGCGTGGATCGGCGCCCGGTCGTCCCAGTTGGCGCGGTTGATCTCGAACGAATCGGTCACGCCGTCTCCGCCGTGCCGCGCTGCACGCAGAACTCGTTGCCTTCCGGATCCAGCAGCACGACCCAGCCGCTGCCGTTCTCGCGGCGGTGGTCGGAATGCAGTGTCGCGCCCAGTTCGAGCAGCCGTTTCACCTCCTCGTCGCGGGTCCCGTCGTCCGGTTTCAGGCAGACGTGCACCCGGTTCTTGATCGTCTTGGGTTCGGGAACGGCGATGAACAGGAGGGTGACGCCGGAGTCGAGGGTGATGCCGATCTCCTCCTCGCCCGGTTTGTCGTCCTCGCCGACCGGGCGGCCGGTCACCTTGGTCCAGAACTGGGCCAGTTCCCACGGATCGGCGCAGTCGACGGTGATGTTGTCCACGTAAGCAGTCATCGGGCTCCTCGGGCCAGGGTCGCTGTCGGTCCGGAGTCTGCCCGGAATGCCCGATGCGCGCGACGGGTTTCCTGTCGACTCGCTGTCAGCCGGGGGTTCGGCTCGCGCGCCCGAGCGGACGTCGCGGAGGATGGCGGGGTGGAGAACCCGAGCCCGGTGCGGCTGCTCGTCGTGGACGACGAGCCGCATATCGCCGACCTGGTCGCGACCGTCGCCCGTTACGAGGGCTGGCAGGCCGTGACGGCAGGCTGCGGTGCGGACGCGCTCGCGCGCGCCGCGGAGTTCGCTCCCGACATCGTCGTCCTCGACCTCATGCTGCCCGATTTCGACGGGTTCACCGTGCTCGACAAGCTGCGCGAGAAGCACGACGCGGTGCCGGTGGTTTTCCTGACCGCAAAGGACGCGACCGCCGACCGCATCGCCGGTCTCACCCGCGGGGGTGACGATTACCTTGTCAAGCCGTTCTCCGTCGAGGAGCTGATGGCGCGGCTGCGTGCGGTGCTGCGGCGGACGTCCGAGAAGCCGGACGCCCGCACGGTGGTGTTGCAGGTGGGCGATCTCACTCTGGACGAGGAGACGCACGAAGTCCGCCGCGGCGGTCAGCTCGCCGAGCTGACGCCCACCGAGTACGAGCTGCTGCGTTACCTGATGCGGCGTTCGCCCGCGGTGCTCACGAAGGCGCAGATCCTCGACCACGTGTGGGAGTACGACTTCGGCGGACGGTCCAATGTGGTCGAACTCGCGGTCTCGCGGCTGCGGCGCAAACTCGACACCGAGGCCGAACCGCTGATCCACACCGTGCGCGGCGTCGGGTATTCCGTGCGGCAGGCGGGCCGGTGAACCGGATCGGGCGCTGGGCTCGCCGGTGGTACCGGGCTTGGCGTGCCTCCCGGCTCGGCACGCGGCTGGCGTTCGGGTTGGGCGCGCTGTCGCTGGTGGTGTTCGCGATCGTCGGCGCGCTGACCGTCGAGCTGATGCACGACTACCTCAACCGCCGGCTCGACGAGCAGCTCAAGACCAGCCAGGTCGCGCAGGTGCCGCATCTGCGCGAATCGAAGGACAATCCGGAAGTCGTCTACTCCTGGTATTCCGCGGTTTTCGACGTGCGGGAGGGGCACGCCGTCCCGCAGCCGGGCAGCACATTGCCGAACGATGTGCGGCCGTTGGCGAGGGTCGCCGAAGAAGCGACCAGCGGCGATCTGTTTCGCACGATCGCCCTGCCCGGTCAGGGTTCTTACCGCGTCCGGGCGTGTCCGGTGGAGACGTCGCAGAACGGGAGCGGCACCGTGTTGTTGAGCGCCGCGCCGCAGGCCGATCTCGACAACACCGTGCAGCAGCTGATGTTGATCGAAGTGATCGCGTTCCTGATCGCGCTGGCGATTCTCGTCGTCGCTGGCCGGGTGGTGCTGCGGCGAGGGTTGCGGCCGTTGTCGGACATGGCTGGCACGGCGCACGACATCGCCTCGCACGATCTCACTGCCACTGCGGACTTGCCGGTGCGCGCGTCCGGCACGGGCGGCGGCGCGGAGGTCGAGGAGTTGCGGACGGCGTTCAATGTGATGTTGAGCCACATCGAATCCTCGCTCGCCGCGCGCACCGAGGCGAACGATCGGCTGCGCCGGTTCGTCGCTGATGCTTCGCATGAGCTGCGGACGCCGTTGACGTCGATCCGCGGCTATGCCGACCTTTTCCGTTACGCCGCCGCGAATGAACCCGAGGAACGCGAGGCGCACCTGGAGAAGATCCGAGCCGAAACCGCGCGGATGAGCGTGCTGGTCGACGATTTGCTGCTGCTCGCGCGGCTGGACGCGCGCGATGCGGAACCGCCGGTGCGCCCGCAGCAGATGGACTTCACGGAGATCGCCGCGGCTGCCGCGGACGCGTTCCGGGCCGGTCGGCCAGGACATCCGCTGACGGTCTCGATTCCGGAGGATCCGGTGCTGCTGCACGCGGATCCGGCGCGGCTGCGGCAAGTCCTGGACAACCTGCTCGCCAACGCCGCCGTGCACACCGCGGAGGGAACGCCGGTGGAGCTGGCGGTGACGGTGACCGGCGGGATGGCCGTCGCCGCCGTCACCGATGCCGGGCCGGGGATTTCCGCCGAAGATCAGCAGCGGATTTTCGACCGGTTCTATCGCGTCGACAACTCCCGGACCCGGGCCGCGGGCGGCACCGGGCTGGGGCTGGCGGTGGTGCATTCGCTCGTGGTGGAACACAGCGGGACGGTCTCGCTGGAGAGCCGCCCCGGGCGGACGGTGTTCACCGTGCGGTTGCCGCTGCCTTCGTGACGCGTGCGGTGACGTGTTCGGGCACGGTCCAGCCGGGCGGCAGGTCGGCGGAGGGTTCCGGTTCGCCGAAGACCGTGTGCACCGGCAGCACTCCGGCCCAAGCGGCGTTCGCGGTGACGTCTTCGGGTTCGTCGTCGGGTCCTTCGGCGCGGAGCTTCACGGACGCTTCGGCGAGGTCGAGCGCGATGACCGATACCGCGGCGAATTCCTTCTTGTTCACCGCGCGGGCGTGTTCCCACGAACCAGGGGAGAGGTGGTCGGTGAGCACGTGCAAGCCGCGCATCTTCTCGTCCGGGTCGGTGACCAGCCGGGCCTTGCCGAGGATCACCGCGCTGCGGTAGTTGACCGAGTGGTTGTTCACTGAGCGGCAGTAGACGATGCCGTCGAGCAGAGTGACCGTCACGCAGACGTCGGTTTCCCCGGTCGCGGCTCGCAGACTGGCCGCGCCCGTGGAACCATGCAGGTACAGGGTTTCGCCGTCGCGGCCGTATCCGGTGGGCAGCACCAGCGGGACGCCGTCGCGGACCACGCCGAGGTGGCAGATCAGCGCCTCGTCGAGCACGGCGTGCAGCGCCGCGCGCTCGCTGGCGGCGCGGTGGCGTTTGCGGCCGAGCGTGGTGCGTTCGGTGGGCGAAAGGCTGCTCATGCGTTCAGTGTGCGGCGGGCAAGTGGCTACGTTGAATGTCCACTTCTTCTACACTTGAGAAGTCCACTTCGCTGCAACGGAGGTCCGCCGTGTCCTACGCCGACACCGCCCTGCCGGTCAGTCTCGACCGCGAAGCGGCCACCCCGCTGGCCGTGCAGCTGGCCGACGCGCTGCGCGAAGCCGCGGCTGGCGGACATCTCCGCGGCGGCGACCGGCTGCCGTCCACCCGTGCGCTGGCGGAACGGCTCGGCGTCTCGCGCACGGTCACTTCCGCTGCGTACGAGCAACTTCACGCGGAAGGCTGGATCGCTGGCCGCCACGGCTCCGGCACCTACGTGACCACTCCGCCGACCCGTGCCGCCGCGTCCGTCACGGTGCCCGGTTCGCTGCTCGCCGAGGCCGAACCAGCCCCGTTGCTGGACCTCGCGCCGGGTACGCCGTGGGCTGGCGGCCTCGACCGCGCGGCCTGGCGGCGAGCGTGGCGCGCGGCCGCCGATCCCGAGCCGCTCACGCGCGCGCACCGCGCCGGGCTGCCGGAATACCGCGCGACGGTGTCGGAACACCTGCTGCGCCACCGTGGTCTGGCTGCGGGCTCGGTGCTCGCGACCGGCGGTACTACCGCGGCTGTCGTTGAACTCGCCTCGGCGGTGCTGCGCCGAGGCGCCGTCGTCGCCTTCGAGGAACCGGGTTATCAGCGTGCGGTGCAAGCGTTCCGGCAGGCCGGGCTCACCGTCGTCGGCGTGCCAGTGGACGAGGAAGGCCTGCGTCCGGACGCGATTCCCGCTGGGGCGCGCGCGGTTTACTGCTCGCCCGCGCACCAGTATCCGATGGGCAGCCGGATGAGCGCGGCCCGGCGCGTGCAGCTCGTCGAACGCGCTCGCGCGGAAGGCATGCTGGTCATCGAGGACGACTACGACGGCGAGCTGCGCTTCGACGTCGCCCCGCTGCCGATGCTGGCCGCGCTCGCCCCGGATGTCGTCGTGCACCTCGGGACCACCAGCAAAATCCTCACCCCGACCCTCGGCGCGGGCTGGCTCGTCGCGCCCGCCGCGGTGGCCGATTCCGTTCTGGCGTACCGGGATCTCACCGGCACCCGTCCCTCGCCCGCGGGGCAGCGGGTGCTGGTCGAACTCGCCCGGACCGGCGATCTGGGGCGGCACCTGCGGAAACTGCGCCGGGAAATGGCCGAACGCCGGACTGTGCTGGTGACCGCGCTGTCGAACGCCGGAATCCCGTTCGTCGGCGACGACGCCGGTGCGCATCTGGTGGTGCGGACGGAAAGCGCGGAGGCCGAGGCCGAGCTGATCGCCGCCGCGGAACGGCATTCGATCCGGCTCGACGGGCTGGCGCGGCATTTCGCCGGAACGCCGACGGTGCACGGCATCGCGCTGGGATACGCGGGCTGCTCGCGGGAAGCGTTGATGGCCGCGGTGCCGACGCTGGTCGATCTGCTTCGCTGACGCACTGCCCGCCGGTCTCGCGAACCTTCGCAGCGCGCCGGGCCCACCGGTGCGTCGCACGCACCCGGCGCGGCATGGGGGCGGTCCGGCCTCCGGAAGCGCGTTCACCTGCGCAGACACCCCCGGCGCGCGCTGTCGGCGAGGCTCACCCGGTACGGTGACCGGCTATGAGCGCTGAAAAGATCCGGGTCGCGGTCGTGTTCGGTGGCCGCAGCAGCGAGCACACCATCTCGTGCCTGTCCGCGGGCAGTGTGATCTCGAACCTGGATCCGGACCGCTTCGAGGTGCTCCCGGTCGGCGTCACGCCGAGCGGCGGCTGGGTGCTCGGCACCGGCGACCCGAAGCAGCTCAGCATCCAGGGCCGCGAGCTGCCGTCGGTCGAGTCCGGCCGCGCGCTCGTGCTCGCCGGCGACCCGACCAGCCGCGAACTGCGCACGGTCGACCCGGGCCAGGCCACCGAGGTGCTCGGCACCGTCGACGTCGTCTTCCCGGTGCTGCACGGCGCCTTCGGCGAGGACGGCACCATCCAGGGCCTGCTCGAACTCGCCGACATCCCGTACGTCGGCCCCGGCGTCTTGTCCAGCGCGGCGGCGATGGACAAGGAATACGCGAAGAAGCTGCTCGCCGCGGAGGGCTTGCCGGTCGGCACCTACGCCGCGCTGCGCCGCGGACAGTCCACTTTGGCCGAACCGGACCGCGAACGCCTTGGCCTGCCGGTGTTCGTGAAGCCCTCGCGCGCCGGTTCGTCGGTCGGGATCTCCCGGGTCGCCGACTGGGCGGATCTGGACGCCGCGATCGAACTGGCCCGGCGCACCGACCCGAAGGTGCTCGTCGAGGCCGCGGTGCGCGGGCGCGAGGTCGAATGCGGCGTGCTGGAATTCCCGGACGGCCGCGTCGAGGCGTCGCTCCCGGCGGAGATCCGGGTGCTCGCCGAGGAGGAGGACGCCTGGTACGACTTCGAAACCAAGTACCTCGGCGAGGACGCCGAACTGGACATCCCGGCCAAACTGGACGACGCGCTCACCGACCGGCTGCGCGCGATGGCCGTCGAGGCGTTCCGCGCGCTCGACTGCCAGGGCCTCGCCCGCGTCGACTTCTTCGTGACCGAGGACGGCGACCTGGTGATCAACGAGGTCAACACGATGCCCGGCTTCACCACGAAGTCCGCCTACCCGAAGATGTGGGAGGTGACCGGGGTGGATTACCCGACACTGCTGTCGACGCTGATCGACACCGCGCTTGCCCGGGGCACCGGCCTGCGCTGAGGAGCGGGCTACGTTTTCTCCAGCCGCCCGGTGAGCGGAAGCAGCACCAGCGGGAGCACGACGGCCGCGGCGAGCGCGATCACCAACGGCATGCGTTCGCCGGGCGTGAGATGGTGCAGCAGCCGCAGATGGATCACCAGGTGCGGCGCGGCGAACGTCAGGTACACCGCGAGCGCGGTCCGGGCCAGGTTCCGGCGTGCGGCGAAGAAGCTCACGCCCAGCACCACCGAGGTGGCCAGGCTCATCGCGCCGTAGTCCATCATCAAATGCGCGTTGTAGGGCATGCGCATGCCCACCCACGGAATGTCGAAGAACGAGCGCGGTGACCACAGCGCCCAGTTCCCCACGGCGAACTGCACTGTGGCAAGGAACGCCAAGCCCGTGCGCAGCCAGATGCGGGCGCTCATGCGGCGAGGAACTGGTCGAAGGTGATCCGGCCGTCGGCGTGGCCGGGGGTCAGATGTCCCCCTTCGCGGTAGCCGCGGACGGCCGTCCCGGGCAACGGCACCGACAGCACCGGTCGCCGGAGGGCGCGCGAGCGAGCGTACGCGCGGGCCAGGTCGGCGGCGGGGCGCACCTCGGGTCCGCCTAGATCGGGTGCTCGTCCGGCAGGCGCACCGATCAGCGCGGCCAGGCGGGCGGCCACGTCTCCGGTGTCGACGGGCTGGAAGCTGACTCCGCGGGGCATCAAGATCATCGGCAGCCATCGCTGGCTCGTGCACATCCAGACGACGAGTTCGTGGAACTGCGTCGCCCGCTGGATCGTCCACGGCAGACCGGAGCGTTCCACGAGCTGCTCGCAAGCCAGTTTCGCGCGGTAGTAGGGCAATTCCACCCGGTCGACGCCGACGATCGACACGTACAGCAGATGCGGCCGCCCGGCTCGCGCCGCCGCTTGGACGAGATTGCGGGTGCCGTCGATGTCCGAACGGCCGTTTCCGGTCGCGCAGTGGACGATCGCCTCGACGCCGTCGAGCGCGTCGTCGAGGCCCTCGCCGGTGCGCAGGTCGCCGCGGCGGGTGTGCTCGTTTGCCGGGGGTCTGCGGCTCAGGACGCGGACGGCGTGACCGTCCGCAGCGAGACGCGGAACGAGCGCGGCCGAGCCGGCCGGTGCCGCCTGTCACCAGGATCAGGTTCGTCACGGGTGAATTCCTCCGGGAGAGAGAGCGAGTTTCCCCGTTAAGAACCGGGCAGGGCTCCCGAACGTGACAACGCCCGGAGTTTGTCCGGGTTGGCGACGATGCGAATGCCGGTGACCCGGCTGTCCGACGTCTCCGGCACCAGCACTCCCACCAGCGTCCCGCCCGCACGGGCCAGCAAGCCCGGCGAGCCGTTCACTTCCGCGGCCGACAAGGTCGTCTCCGTACCGGCGAGGCGGAACGATCCCGCCAGGTAGCGCGCCACCTTGCCGATGCCGGAGATAGGCCGCCGGGCGGCGCCGACCTTGCCGCCGCCGTCCACCCACACCGTCACGTCCTCGGCCAGCACCTTCTCCAGTCCCGGCACGTCACCCTGTTCCGCCGCGGCCAGGAACCTTTCCACCAAGTCGCGGCGAGGGGACGTCCGGCAAGCGGAACCCGCGCGGGCCTCGGTCAGGCGCCGGCGGGCTCGGGCGTACAGCTGCCGGGAGTTCGCCTCGGTGGCATTGATGACCTCGGCCGTCTCCCGATGGCTGTAGCCGAAGGCTTCGCGCAGGACGAACACCGCGCGTTCCACGGGGTTGAGGTTTTCCAGCAGCACCAGGAAGGCCAGCGAGACGATCTCCCGCTGCTCGGCGCGGTCGAGCGGGCCCAGCGCGCCGTTCTCGGTGAGGACAGGCTCCGGCAGCCAGAAGCCGACGTAGTTCTCCCGGCGCGCCCGTGCCGACGTCAGCCTGTTCACACACAGATTGGTGGCGACTTTGGCCAGCCACGCCCACGGCGACGCGACCGCCTCGGCCCGATGCCAGCGCAGGAAAGCGTCCTGGACGACGTCTTCGGCCTCCTCTGCGGAACCCAGCATCCGGTACGCCAGTCCGAACAGTTTCGAACGGTGCCGCTCGAACTCCTCAACCGTCACGCCTTCCAGCCTCTCAGAAACCGCGCCGCGAACTCGGTCGCGGGGATTTACGATGATCCCCGCACATCCCCAGCCCGGTAAGGAAAACAGCGCGTGCAGATCGCATCCCGCCTCGACCGGCTCCCGGTCACCCGGCGGCACCGGTACTTCGTGGCAGTGGTCGGCATCGCGACCTTCTTCGACCTCTACGACCTGTTCCTCGCCGCGACCATCAGCACCGTCCTCACCAAGGAGTTCGGCGTCACCCCGACGACGCTGAAGTACGTCCTGGCGTCGGCGTTCGTCGGCGCCTTCGTGGGCGCGGTGTTCCTCGGCAGGCTGGCCGACCGGCTCGGCAGGCGGCGCGCGTTCCTGCTCACCCTGGGCCTGTACTCGGTGTTCACGCTGCTCGGCGCGTTCAGCACGGACGTGTGGATGCTGGTGATCTGCCGTTTCATCGCCGGGATCGGCATCGGCGCGGAACTGCCGGTCGCTGACGCCTACCTCGCCGACCTGCTGCCCGCCCGAGCGCGCGGCCGCGCGACAGCCTGGGCTTACACCATCGGCTTCTGCGGCGTCCCCGCTGCCGGATTCCTCGCCCGCGCGCTCGTCGGCCACGCGCCGCTCGGCATCGACGGCTGGCGCTGGCTGTTCGTGATCGGCGCGCTCGGTGCGGCGGTCGTGTGGGCGCTGCGGTTCACGCTGCCCGAATCACCGCGTTGGCTTGCGGCACAAGGAAGAATCGGCGAAGCGGACGAGATCGTGCGCAAGCTCGAAGCGAGCGCGCCGCGGCCGTTGCCCGAGCCGGAACCGGAACCGCCCGCGCCCGAACCAGTTCGCGCGTCGGCGTTGCTGCGTCCGCCGTGGTTCCGGCGCACCGCGATGCTGTACGTCTTCCAGTTGCTGCAATCATTCGGCTACTACGGTTTCGGCTCGCTGGTGCCGATTGTGCTGGCGGCCAAGGGTTTCGGCCTCGTCACCTCGCTGACCTTCAGCGCGCTCACCTTCCTCGGCTATCCGATCGGCTCCGCGCTGTCCATCCCGGTCATCGAACGGCTGGAACGCAAATGGCTGATCGTCGCGAGCGCGGCGGCGATGGCGGTGTTCGGGCTTGCCTTCGGCTACGCCACTTCCGGAGTGCTGATCGCGGTATTCGGGTTCTGCTACACCGCCGTCAGCAACGTCTTCTCCAACGCCTTCCACACCTACCAGGGCGAGCTGTTCCCGACGTCGCTGCGCGGCACCGCCGCCGGATCGGCCTACGCGCTGTCCCGGCTGGCGACGGCCGCGATGCCGTTCGTACTGCTGCCGATCCTGCATTCGGCGGGCGCGACGACGATGTTCGCCGTGGTCGCGGGCGCGATGGTGCTGCTGATGATCGACGTCGCCGTGCTCGGCCCGCGCACCACCGGCGAATCGCTGGAAACGATCGCGGCTAGAACTTCAAGGGCTTGACCGGCAGCTTCGCCGCGATCGCGTCCGAAACCGCCTGAAGCGGACCCGTTCCCGCGCTCTCCGGGACGGTCAGCGCGAGGTAGACCGGCCGGTCGACCGCGTACCAGGTGGCCGAACCGCCCTGCTCGATCTGCAGCCACTGCACCTTGTTGACCACGCGCAGTTGCGCGGTCGGGGTGAGCTCGGGCGGACGTTCGAGGCCGCAGCGCAGCACGACCGGGTCCGGTTCGCCCCACGCGACGGTGGCCTTCGGCGCGGGCTCGGCGAGCGTGCGCGGCGACAGTTCCTTGCCGTTCGACGTGAGCGTGGCCGGGACCCCGGCGATCAGCTTCGCGCAGTCGGGCGACCCGGCCTGCGGCGCGGGAACGGACACGAGCGCGAGCGGCTGGTTCGGATCGGGCTGTCCGGAGGAGCTCTTCGTCAGCGCGACGACCGCGACCGCGACCGCCAGCGCGGCCACGAGCAACGACGCGGTGACGAGGACGACCTTCGGCGGAGCCCCGGTGTCGGTGTCTGCCACCGCCTCAGTGGACCACGGCTCAGAGATGCACGACCGGGCAGGTCAGCGTGCGCGTGATCCCTTCCACGTTCTGCACGCGGGCGACGACGAGCTGGCCGAGCTGGTCCACTGTGTCCGCGGCGGCGCGCACGATCACGTCGTACGGGCCGGTGACGTCCTCGGAGCTGGTCACGCCCGGGACCCCGGCGATCTCCGCAGCCACCGCGGCCGCCTTGCCGACCTCGGTCTGGATGAGGATGTATGCGTGGACCACGGCGTGCCCTTTCGTCGGTTGCGAGTGAGTCGAGGTAGGAACGGTGTAGACGGTGTAGGAAACGTAGCGCCAGCCCTGGGAAAAACCTAGGGGATCCGATAGTCGGTGGCCGATCCGACACAGGCGAGGGAAACAGGAGGTGACCGGTGTCACCGGACGAGCACTCGGTGGCCGCGACAGGCGAGTTCGGCCTGATCCGGCGGGTCACCGAAGGACGCGCGCAGCCGCCTTCGACACTGCTGGGCCCGGGCGACGACGCGGCGGTTCTCGCCGCGCCGGACGGCCGCGTGGTCGTGACGACCGACGTGCTGGTCCACGGCGTGCATTTCCGGCTCGACTGGTCGAGCCCGGAGCAGGTCGGGCGCAAAGCGGTCGCGGTGAATCTGTCCGACGTCGCGGCGATGGGAGCGAAGCCGACGTCGGTGGTCGTCGGGATCGCGTGCCCGGCGGACACTCCCGCGCAGGTCGTGACCGAGATCATGGACGGCATGTGGACCGAGGCGGGCGCGGCAGGGATCGGGGTGTCCGGCGGCGATCTGGTGAGCGCGGACCAGCTCGTGATCAGCGTCACCGCATTGGGCGACCTCGAAGACCGCGAACCGGTGACCCGGTCCGGTGCGCGCCCCGGCGACGTGCTCGCGGTGTGCGGGCGGCTCGGCTGGGCCGCGGCCGGGCTCGCGGTGCTGCGCCGCGGATTCCGGTCGCCGGTCGGCGTGGTGAACGCGCAGCGCTGCCCGGAACCGCCCTACGCGGCCGGTCCGCAGGCCGCGCTCGCCGGCGCGACGGCGATGATGGACATCTCCGACGGGCTCTTGGCCGACCTCGCGCACTTGGCCGCGGCGTCCGAGGTCGGGCTCGACGTGCAGACCGCGCAGCTCGAGGTGTCGACGCGGCTGAAGGAGGTCGGCAGCGCGCTCGGCGCGGACCCGTTGCAGTGGGTGCTGACCGGCGGCGAGGACCACGCGCTGGTCGCGACGTTCCCGCCGTTCGACGACCTTCCCGAGGGCTGGCGCAAGATCGGCGTGGTCACCATGCCCGGCTCCGGGGTCACAGTGGACGGACGCGAGTACGACCAGCAGGGCGGCTGGGAGCACTGGCAGCAGTGATCCTTCATTAGGCTGGCGCCGTGGACATCCGTGTCGTGGCCTTCGACCATCCCGACGCCGCCAAGCTGATGGCCGAGGTGCAGCTGGAATACGTGCGCCGCTACGGCTCCGAGGACGTGACCCCGATGGACCCCGCGGAGTTCGCGCCGCCTCGGGGCCTGTTCCTGGTCGGATACCTGGACAACGTGCCGGTGGCGTCCGGCGCGTGGCGCGCGCACGACGGTCCCGAGCCGACGTTCCGGCCCGGCGACGTCGAGCTGAAACGGATGTACGTGATCGAATCCGCGCGGGGCCGCGGTTTCGCCCGCGCGATGCTCGCCGAACTGGAGCGCACCGCGGTCGCCGCCGGACGCCGCCGCGTCGTGCTGGAGACGGGCACCGAACAGCCGGAAGCGATCGCCCTCTACCGTTCGTCGGGCTACGCCGAGGTCCCGGCTTTCGGCTATTACGGCGATATGCCCGAAAGCCGGTATTACGGCAAGGATCTCGACCGACCACTCTGACGACTTCGACCCGGAGGCGGCTTTGGCCATCTACGCGCTCGGCGACCTGGTCCCGACCATCCACCCGGACGCCTACGTCCATCCCGACGCCACCGTGATCGGCGACGTCCGGATCGGCGCGCGCGCCTCGGTCTGGCCGCAGACGGTGCTGCGCGGCGACCACGGGTACATCGAGATCGGCGAACGCTCGAACGTGCAGGACGGCTGCGTCGTCCACTGCACCGCGCGGCATCCGACGATCGTGGGCCCGTCCTCGGCGGTCGGGCACGCGGTGCACATCGAGGGCGCGACGATCGGCACCGGCTGCCTGATCGCGTCGGGTTCGGTGGTGCTGAACGGAAGCGTGATCGAGGACGGCGGCATGGTCGGCGCGGGCGCGGTGCTGTCGTACGAATCGACGGTCGGCACCGGCGAGATCGCGCTGGGAGTTCCGGCGAAAACGCGGCCGAACAAGTCGTTTTCCGAAGACCAGATCGCCGCGGTCGTGGATTCCTACGTCCGCCGCGGCGCCCGGTTCCGGGCCGAGTTGCGCAGGCTGGACCCGCCACAGTGACGCCGCGCACGTGGCGCTAGGCTCGCGGGCCGTGACTGGACGACCGCTGGACGAAATCGTCGAAGCCGGCTGGGCGAAAGCCCTTGAACCAGTGGCCCCGCAGGTCGCCGCGATGGGGGAGTTCCTCCGCGCCGAGATCGCCGCGGGCCGCACCTATCTTCCCGCGGGCGAGCACGTGCTGCGCGCGTTCAAGCAGCCGTTCGACGACGTCCGCGTGCTGATCGTGGGCCAGGACCCGTACCCGACGCCGGGGCACGCGGTCGGCCTGAGCTTTTCGGTGGCCCCGGACGTGCGGCCGATCCCGAAGAGCCTGATCAACATCTACCAGGAGTACTGCGAGGATCTCGGCCATCCGACGCCGTCCAACGGCGACCTGACCCCGTGGGCGGAGCAGGGCGTGCTGCTGCTGAACCGGTCGCTCACCGTGCAGCCGCACAAGTCGAACTCGCATCAGGGCAAGGGCTGGGAACAGGTCACCGAGCAGGCGATCAAGGCGCTCGCCGCGCGCGGCGGACCGCTGGTGGCGATCCTGTGGGGCCGCAACGCGCGGAACCTGCGGCCGATGCTCGGCGACGTGCCGTGCATCGAATCGGCGCATCCGAGCCCGCTGTCGGCGCGCAACGGTTTCTTCGGATCGCGCCCGTTCAGCCGCGCGAACCAGCTGCTGGTCCAGCAGGGCGCGGAACCGCTCGACTGGAAACTTCCCTGACGCGGCGTGTCCGGTTCCGGCGATCGGCGCCGACCACCAGGGTAAGCAGCGACTGAAACCCTGGAGGAAAGCCATGACCGCCACCGTCACGTCCGCCGACGGCACCCCGATCGCCTTCGACACCTACGGCTCGGGTTCGCCGGTGCTGCTGGCCGGCGGCGCGGTGAACGACCGCACGACCGTCGCCAGGCTCGCCGCGGTGCTGGCCGACGCCGGTTTCACCGCGATCGCCTACGACCGGAGAGGCCGCGGCGACAGCGGAGACGCGCCGGTCTACGCGGTCGAGCGCGAGATCGACGACCTGGAAGTGCTGATCGAGGCCGTCGGCGGCTCGGCCGCGGTGTTCGGCCACTCCTCCGGCGCGATCCTGTCCTTGGAAGCGGCGGCGCGCGGCCTGCCGATCACGAAGGTCGCGGTGTACGAACCGCCGTTCATCGGCGACGACCGGCCGCGTCCAGCGGAAGATCTGGTGGACCGGGTCAGCGCCCGCCTCGCCGACGGCGACCGGGACGGCGCGGTCGAACTGTTCCTGGTGGAGGGCACCGGGACCCCTTCGGAGATCGTGGACTCGATGAAGGCCGCGCCGGTGTGGGGCTGGTTCGTCGGCCTGGCGCACACGCTGCCCTACGACCTGACCGTCTGCGGCCGCGGCAACCACCTGCCGACGGACCGGCTGGCCGCGATCACAGTGCCGGTGCTGTCGCTGTCCGGCGGCGCGGGGGAGGCGTGGATGACGTCGTCCGCCAAGGCCGTCGCGGCCGCGGTCGCGCACGGGCGGTACGAGGAGATCCCGGGGCAGGACCACGGGGTGCTGAACGCGCCGGAATCCCTGCGGGAGGTGCTGACCGGCTTCCTGAGGTGACGAAAAAGGGGCGGGTGCCGAAGCACTCGCCCCTTCAATCCCAAGGTGACTCACGCGGGGGGTCCAGGGGGCTTGCCCCCTGGCGGGGGCCCGGGGGTTCGACCCCCGGAAGACACCTGAACGCAGAAAAATGGCGAGCGCTCTCCGCGAGCACTCGCCACCTTCACAACTGCGTTCAGCCTCGGACGACCTTGCCGGCCTTGATGCACGAGGTGCAGGCGTTCAGGCGCTTGCGCTGGGACACGCCGACCTTCGCGTGCACAACCTGGATGTTCGGGTTCCACCGGCGGTTGGTACGCCGGTGGGAGTGCGAGACCGACTTGCCGAAGCCGGGTCCCTTGCCACAGACGTCGCACACGGCAGCCACGTCGAACTCCTCTGGATATGGGACAAAGAATGCGCGCCCGAACGTGCCGGGCAACTCGACCATAGTAACGAGTGGTCTCGGGGGCCTTGCCGCGGGGTCGTTACCCTCGCGGGGACCGGCTAGGAGGTTACGGGGTGCGGGTGCTGGACGCGGCGGCGGTGTCGGGCTGGGCGGCGGCCTCTGTGCGCAGCTTGGACAGGCTGCGCACGGCCATCGACGGCATCAACGTCTACCCGGTCGCGGACTCCGACACCGGCTCCAACCTGCTGTACACGATGACCGGCGCGCACGAGGCGCTCGACGGCGCGGAACCGGCCGGCGCGGCGGAGGCGCTGGCGGTACTGGCGCGCGGGGCGGTGGCGCACGCGCGGGGCAACTCGGGCGTGATCCTGTCCCAGGTCGTGCGGGGGATGGCCGACTGGGCGGCCACCGGCGGCGAGCTCGACGGATCGGGTCTCGCCGCGGCACTCGGGCACGCGGACCAGGTCGCCACGGGCGCGGTCAGCAGGCCGGTCGCCGGGACGATGCTGACCGTGCTGCACGCCGTGGCCGCTGCTGTTCGAGGCACGGCACGGACGTTGCCCGAGGTCGCGCGCGAGGTCGTCACCGTGGCCGCAGCGGCCTTGGAGGAGACGCCCAAGCAGCTGCCCGCGCTGGCCAAGGCGGGAGTCGTCGACGCCGGGGGCCGCGGGCTGGTCGCGGTGCTCGACGCGCTGGCGGGCGTGATCACCGGCGAAACCGAGGAGCCCGGGCATGACCTGAAGGCGGTCGCTTCGCTGCCGGAGCAGGTGCCGTACGCGTGGGAGGTCATGTACCTGCTGGACGAGGTCGACGAGGCCCGGCTGCCGGCGTTGCGGAAGGAACTGAGCGGGTTCGGCGACAGCGTGACCGTGGCGGGCGACGGTTCGGGCAGCCACGCGGTGCACGTCCATTGCGCGGACATCGGCGCGGCCATCGAAGCCGGGCTGCAGCTGGGCAGGCCGCGAAAGATCCGGGTCGAACCGCTGATCACGCCGACGCCGATCGAACCGGGTGGCGGCATCGACCGGTCCGTGGTCGCGGTGGTGCGCGGCGGCGGGCTCGCCGAACTGCTGCGGGCCGAGGGCGTCGCGGTGCTGGCGGTGCCCGAGGGCGAGACTCCCAGCGTCGAGGACATGATCGGGCTGTTCAACGAGGCGGCCGGACAGCACCTGAGCGTGCTGCCGGGCGGACCGGATCTCACCGCGGCCGCCGACGCCGCTGCCGGGCATCCGATGGCGGGCGAGCGCGATGTCGTGGTGATCCCGTGCGTGTCGCCGGTGCAGGTGCTGGCCGCGCTCGCGGTGCACGACAGCGAACGCCGGGTCAACGACGACGTGGTCGCGATGGCCGAGGCGGCGGGCGCGACGAGGCGTGGCGAGCTGCGGATCGCGCACGAGGAGTCGCTAACCTGGGTGGGCCGGGCCCAGTCCGGCGACGTGATCGGCCTTGTCGACGACGAGGTGGTGCTGATCGAGCCCGCCCCGGCGTCGGCGACGAATCTCGTCGCGGCCGCGGTCAGCGTGCTGAACCGGATGCTGGCGCTCGGCGGCGAGCTGGTCACCGTCCTGAGCGGGGCGGACGCTCCGCCGAGGGTGGCCGCCGAGCTCGCCGAACAACTGCGGCTGGAGCACCCCGAGGTGGAGTTGACGAGTTACGCCGGCGGTCAAAGCGACGCTGTGCTGCTGATGGGGGTCGAATAATCATGGCCGGGCTTCGCGACAAGCTCCCGCTGCTGCTGGGCGCGAAAACGGCGAAGGCGCTCTCGAGCGCGCTCGACATCGAGACGGTTTCGGATCTGCTGCGCCACTATCCGCGCCGCTACGCCGAACGCGGCGAGCTGACCGACATCGCCGGGCTGGAGCTCGGCGAGCACGCGACCGTGCTGGCGCGGATCGAGAAGATCAGCAAGCGGCGGATGAAATCCCGCAACGGCACCATCCTCGACATGGTGATCACCGACGGCAAGCGGCGGCTCGCGTGCGCGTTCTTCAACCAGGCGTGGCGCGAGAAGGAGCTGGCCCCCGGCAAGACCGGGCTGTTCGCGGGCAAGGTCACCGCGTTCCGGGACACGCTGCAGCTGGCCAACCCGGAGTACGAACTGCTCGACGCCGAACGCGAGGCCGAGGCGGTCGACAACTTCCTCGCCGAGATCATCCCGGTTTACCCGGCGGCGCAAGGCATGCCGACCTGGTCGATCGCCAAATGCGTGCGGCAGGTGCTGGACGTGCTGGAGGTCGGCGAGGACCCGATGCCCGAGGAGCTGCGCAAACGGCACGGACTGCCCGGCCTCGAGCGCGCGCTGCGCGGCATCCACCGCCCGGAGGACTGGGCGCACCTGGAGACGTCGCGGCATCGGCTCAAGTGGGACGAAGCGATGGCCGTGCAGCTGATTTTCGCGCAGCGACGGCATTCCGCGGTGTCGCGTCCGGCGAAGGCGAGCCCGCACGTCGACGGCGGCCTGCTGGACGCGTTCGACAAGCGGCTGCCGTTCGACCTCACCGCGGGCCAGCGCGCGATCGGCGACGAGATCGCGGCCGACCTGTCGACCGAGCATCCGATGAACCGGCTGCTGCAGGGCGAGGTCGGTTCCGGCAAGACCGTGGTCGCGCTGCGGGCGATGCTCCAGGTCGTCGACTCCGGGCGCCAGGCGGCGATGCTCGCGCCCACCGAGGTACTCGCCGCGCAGCACGCGCGCTCGCTGCGCGAAATGCTCGGCGACATCGGCATGGCGGGCGAACTCGGCGCGGCCGAGAACTCGACCCGGATCACGCTGCTCACCGGGTCGATGGGCGCGAAGGAACGCAAGAAAGCGTTGCTGGAGACGGTAAGCGGCGAGGCGGGCATCGTCGTCGGCACGCACGCGCTGATCCAGGACACCGTGCAGTTCGCCGACCTCGGGCTCGTGGTCGTGGACGAACAGCACCGGTTCGGCGTCGAGCAACGGGACGCGTTGCGTTCGCGCGGAGCCGATTCGACGAGCCCGCACGTGCTGGTCATGACGGCGACGCCGATCCCGCGCACGGTCGCCATGACGGTCTACGGCGACTTGGAAATCTCCGCGCTGCGCGAAATGCCGGTCGGCCGTTCGCCGATCAAGACGACGGTCGTGCCGGTCGCGGAGAAGCCCGCGTGGTTCGACCGGGTGTGGCAGCGGGTCAGCGAGGAAGTCGGCAAGGGGCACCAGGCCTACGTCGTGTGCCCGCGGATCGGCGACGAACCGCCGTCGGACAAGAGCGACAAGCGGCCGCCGCTCGCGGTGCTGGACGTCGCGCCGGACCTCGCCAACGGCGCGTTGAAGGGCTTGAAGATCGCCGCCCTGCACGGCCGGATGCCGACGGACGAGAAGGACGCCGTCATGCAGGCGTTCGGCGCCGGGAAGGTCGAGGTGCTGGTCGCGACGACCGTGGTCGAGGTCGGCGTGAACGTCCCCAACGCGACGGCGATGGTCATCCTCGACGCCGACCGCTTCGGCGTGAGCCAGCTGCATCAGCTGCGCGGCCGGGTCGGCCGGGGGAGTGTGCCCGGATTGTGCTTGCTGGTGACGGAAACCCTGGACGGTACTTCCACGCGCGAACGGCTGGCCGCGGTCGAGTCCACAACGGACGGTTTCGAACTGTCCCGATTGGACCTGGAATTGCGCCGGGAAGGCGACATTCTCGGCGCGGCGCAGTCGGGCAAGCGGTCTGGGCTGAAGCTGCTGTCGTTGCTGCGGGACGAGGATGTGATCACTGAGGCGCGGGAGCAGGCTCAGGAGATCGTGACGGGCGATCCGGAGCTGAAGTCGCTGCCGGGCCTGGCGCAGATGGTGGCGGACGTGGTCGACCTGGAGCGGGCGGAGTACCTGGAGAAGAGCTGACCCCTTTCGCGGCGGCGGGGCCGGGAATTCCGGCCCCGCCGCTTCGCTTGTCGTGGTCAGTCGGCTCCGTAGAGGTCGTCGTCCGAGTCGTACTTCCGCTTGCTGGAGCTGCCGCCGTAACCGCCTCCGTAGCTGCTGCTCCCGTAAGTGCCGGTGCCGCCGTGGCTGCTGCTGTGTCCGCCTCCGTAGCTGCTGCCGTAGTGGCTGCTGGTGCTGGGCCCGTAGACGTATTGGGTGCCGTTGCGACCGCTGCCGCTCGGGTAGTAGCTACTGCTGGAATGGCTGCTGCTGCTCGGGTAGTAACTGCTGCTGCCGCCGGGATAGCCGCCGCTCGGGTGGTAGCTGCTGCTGTAGTGGCTGCTGCTCGGCGGCTGAACGGTTCGGATGTAAGGCGCCGAACTCGAGGACGACCCGGCGTGCCCGCCGCTGTAGCTGTGGTGCCCGCTGCCGCCGGAGTACCCGCCGCCGCCGTAGCCGCCGGAGTGGCTGCTGCCGCCGTAGCTGCTGCTGCTCGGCTTCACGGTCTTGACCTCGGGAACCCAGTCCGCGACCGGGTTTCCGCGGTAGCCGGGGGTGCCCTTCTTCCACCACACCTCGTTCGCGCCATTGCTCGGGGTCGTGTCCCGGTAGCGCGGTTCCTTGCCGCCGCTGGCGTTGGAGTTGGCGCGCTTCTCGAGCCAGCCGAACGAGTTGGGGTCGGCGTTGTGCGCCTTGTTCGCCGGGCGGTCGTTCTTGTAGCCCTCTTTGTTGAAATGCGTGCTGGCCGAGGGGTTGTGCCCCATGACGAGATTGCTGTGGCCCTTGACGATCCCAGTCGGGTTTCCCTGGTAGTCGCGGGTGTGGTAGCGCCGGTTCGGGTCCATGTACCACTTGGTGTCCTCGCCGCGCTTCTTGAAGGAAGGCGGCGGGGACACCGCGTTGCGTTCGAAGATCGGCCGCATCGCCTTGCTGCTGTGGGAGAGGTTGGCGTACCCGTAGTGGGTGCGCCGGTCTTTCGGGCCGGATTTCTTGTGCTCCACGTACACAGTCCCGCCGGGGGACTGCTTCCGGGAGCGGCCGGCGGGGTCCGGCGTGAGGCTGGGACCGCGGTCGTACGGGTCGGGACTGGGACTGCGCTTCGAGCAGTTGCTGCCCGCGAGGCCGAGCGGGTCGACCAGGACGTGCGGGTTGCTGACGTAGGCGTGCGGGTCCGGCCCGCCGGCCAGCCCGATCGGGTCGGGGCTGACGTAGCGGGCGAGCGCCGGGTCGTAGTAGCGATGCAGGTTGTAATGCAGACCGGTTTCCGCGTCGAAGTACTGGCCCTGGAAGCGCAGCGGCGTCCCGGTTTCCCCCGCCGCGTCGACCACGAGGCCGAACAGGCTGGTGCGCGCGTGCCAGACGATTTCGCCGTTGTCGTCGAGCAATTCGGTCGGCGTTCCGGACGGTTCGGCCACGATGGCGAAGAACTGCTCGTCGATCCGGTCCTGCGAGTCCGCCGGAACGGGACGGCGGCGTTGCAGCAGCGGCCGGAAGGTATCCGGTTCGTAGTCCCACACGGTCGTTTCGGCCGTGCCGTCGGCGGTACGGGTTTCCTCGACCAGAGTGTCGCCGTCCCAGGCGAAGTCGACGCGTTCGAGCGAGGTCTTCCCGTCGGCGGCGAAGTGCTCCTTGCGGATCCGGCGGCCGAGCGGGTCGTAGGAGTAGCGCCAGGAGGTGCCGTCCGGGACCCGGACCGAGGCGAGGCGTTCCAGCGGACCCCAGGCGTACTCCCAGGTCCGCCCGTCCTCGTGCCGGCGGGTGAGCATCCGTCCGGCGTCGTCGTAGGTGTAGCGGACCGCGCCCGCCTCGGTGATCACCGAAGCCGGGCCCGCGCGCCTGCCGAGCCGGTCCTCCTCTTCCGGCGCGGGCCAGGCGGCGTCGACGAGCCGTCCGGTCGCGTCGTAGGCGTACTGCTCGCTCCAGCCGTCGGCGCGGACCGAGGTGACCCGCCCCCGGACGTCGAGGGTGAACCAGCGCGAACCGGACGTCTGGTCGTCGATCCGGGCGGGAAGGCCGTCGGGCCGGTAGTGGTAGCGCCGGTCCCGGCCCAGTTCGCCGGACGCGGCGCGCACGGCCTGCCCGGAAAGCTGCCCGGCCGGGTCCCAGGCGCGCAGGACCGCCGCGCCCTGGCCGAACGTGCGGCGGACCTCGCGGCCTGCCGGGTCGTACTCGAACCGGGTCGTCCGGCCCGCGGCGTGCAGCGCGGCGAGTTCGCCGGCTTCGCTGTACTCCCAAGCGCTTTCCGCTCCGGACGGCGTCTGCCGCCGGACCAGGTTGCCCGCGCTGTCGTACTCGGAACGGAGAGTGCGCCCGTTGACCGTCTCGGCGATCACGCGACCGGCCGCGTCCCGGGTGTACTCGACGCGCGTGGTCCCGTCGTCGACGGCGGCGAGCTGCCCGAGGACGTCGTGCTCGAACCGGGTGCGCACGGTCCCGGACGGCCCTTCGACGACCTCCTCGACGAGGTTGCCGCGCAGATCGCGCCGCATGGTCACGACGTCGCCGGACTGGCTGCGGATCTCGGTCAGCTCGCCGGCGGCGTTGTAGCGGTAGGTCGAGGACGCCCCGCCGAAATCGGTTTCGCGGACGAGGTTTCCGGCCGGGTCGTACTCGTAGCGCCAGACCTGGCCGTGTTCGTTGGTGACGCCGGTCAGCCGCAGTTCGGTGTCGTAGGAGTATCCGAGCCGGGTGCCGTCCGGCCGGATCTCGGCGGAGACCAGGTCGAAGTGGGTCACTTCCTGCTGGGTGATCGCGGACGACGCGTCGGCGTGCAGGCGGTTGTTGCCCTCGCCGTCGTAATGCCATTCCTCCATGGACCCGTCCGCGCGGCGGTGCCAGGCGAGCGAACCGTCGACGGTGTAGCCGAATTCCTCGACCGCGCCGGTCGGGTCGACCGTCGAGGAGAGCCTGCCGAAACAGTCGTAGCGATAGGCGGTCGTCGCGCCGTGCGGATCGGTCACCGTGATCGGATTGCCCGCGTCGTCGGACACCACGGTCAGCTTCACACCCGCCGGATCGGTCACCGACGCGAGGTGACCCCACTCGTCGTAGGTGTAGACCGTGACGCCGCCGCCGGGTTCGACGAGGCGGGTCACGTTGCCGCGCTGGTCGTACTCCCACCGGGTTTCGATGCCAGGCGCCTCGATCAGGTGCACCGGCTGGCCGAATTCGTTGCGTTCGACGGACCATTCCGTGCCGTCCGGCCGGCGCGCGCCGATCAGGTTGTTCAGCTCGTCGTAGCGGTAGCGCTGCGTGCGGCCGAGCTCGTCGGTCTCGCTGAGCAGCCGGTCGCGGGCGTCCCATTCGTAGCTGCGCGAGGCGCCGAGCGCGTTGACCTCGCGGACGAGCTGGCCCGATTCGTTCAGGTGGAAGGCACTGCGGTGCCCCAGCGAATCGACGACGTGGGTGACCAGGTTGACCAGGTCGTATTCCATGGTGACGGTGAGGCAGCCGCCGGAGCCCTCGGTGCGCACGACCCGACCGGAGGGGTCGTAGTGGAAGCGGTACCACTCGCCGTTGCGGTCGGTCCAGGCCTCGATCCGGCCCGAACGGTCGTAGGCGTACCGGAACGGGAGGCCGGATTCGTTCGTGACCTCGGTGAGGTTGCCGTTGACGTAGCCGTAGCGGACCAAGTGCACCTCGGCGCCGTCGCCGCTGACCGTCGACAGCCCGGTGACGAGCCCGCCCTCGGTCGCGATCTCGATCCGGTAGCCGCCGCTGTGCCGCATCGCGATCGGCGTGCCGCGCGGGTCGCGCTCGAAGTAGATGTGCTCGTCGTTGCGGTCGGCGATCGAGCGGATCGGCCGGATCTGCCTGGTGCCGCGCTCGAAGGTGAGAACCCGTTGCCGTTCCCGGTCCTCGATGACGAACCCGCCGCCGGGTTCCTGGGCGAGGAACCGCGCGGGCCCGTGCTCGGCCGCCACCCATTCGTCGCCGCGTGGCCGCGGGAAGACCTGAACGGTCCCGTCCGAGGCGGCGAACCACACCTGGTCGTCGTGCACCTCGACCCGCTCGTCCAAAGTGGACACCCAAGCCCCGCCCAGCCAGCCGCCCGCGCGGAAGGCCGAGAAGTGCGCGCGCTCGAAGACCATCGGCAGCGCACTGCGGAACGCGGCGTCGGTCTCGGTCAGCACCATCTGCCCGCTCGCGACGTCGATCGGGTCGCCGGTGGTGCAGATCTTTTCCAGCGACCGCGAGTTCTCGCCCTGCTCGTCCAGCGACCGCGCACCGCCCTGCCCGCCGCGTGCCCCGGACGCCGACGTGTGCCCGTCCAGCCCGCCCCGGACCCCGCTCGGCCCGTCGGGTCCCGCCTCGGGCTTGTCCGACTGGTGGTGGCCGCCGCCGTGCTGACCGGTGTTCCCGCTGTGATCGCCGGACGCCGCGGTGCTTTCGTCTTTGGCGCTGGACTTAGGTTTCCCGGACTTGACGTTGATGTCCTTGGGCGCGTGCGTCGGCGCGCCCTTGCCGCTCTTGAGCCCCTTCAACGCTTTGCCGGCGTCGCCGAACAACGTCCCGGCCTTCTTCAGCAGCGGGATCAACGCCTTGAGCGCCTGCACCAGCTTCGTGGTGACCTGGCCGATCTTCGACGCCGTCTTCGCCACCGCGGAAATCACCTGCGGCACGACCCAGGCCATCCCGATCCCGAGCGTGAACACGACCTGCAACGCCCACGAGATCAGGTGCCCGACGAGATCGGCGATCGTGTCCCGCACCAGCGACCGGACCGCCGCGACGATCTCGCCCGCGGTCTTGACGCCGCTCGCCGCGCCCTCGCTGCCCTTCTGCGCGCTGGCGATCAGCGCGGAGGTGTCTTCCGCCTTCTTGCGGTAGGTGTCGGCCGCTTCGCCGTTCCAGTCCTGCAGATCCTTCTTGACCAGCTCGGTCAGCTCAACCGAAACGGTCTCGAGCTCCTTGGCGACATTCGTCCAGGTCTCCGCCTGGGACTTGATCTCGTCGGCCTTCCCCGTGAGCGCGTCCAGCGCCTCCTTGAGCGGCCCGACATGCTCCATCAGCCACCCGACCCCCGCGGCGAAGATCGCGCCGAACGGATCCATCACCGCGGTGAGCACGTCGAGCGCCGTGCCCACCGCCCCGATCGCGACGGCCGCCCAGTTCTTGCTCTCGATCGCGGTCTTGAGGCCGGTCGCGTCCTCCAGCAAAGGAATCCCGGACATCGCGGTCGTGGAATCCTTCACCGGCGCGATCAACGGGTTGGTCATCGAGTGTCCCATTTCCTGGTGCGCACGGGCATGACGAACGAGCGGAGCTGACCCGCCAATCCGACGAGGCTATCGGCCGGGCGGCCAAGGAGCCTTCCGGGCGGGGCGGCGATGCCTGAACTCCCGGAACCCTTGCCCGAACACACTCCCCGGTGGCTTTCGGCGCCTTTGCCCGACTTCGCGGCGCTGACTGTCCTTTGTGGTCGCTTGGCTAAACCGCATGCGGGCACGTGGGCTTTTGTGCTGAACTGCCCGTAGCCGATCGTCGCCTGCCGAGCCTCTGGAGGAATGGTGCCCGACCTCGTGATCCGCCCCGCGACCCCGGAAGACGCGGCAGCCATCGCAGCCGTTCACGTCGGTTCCTGGCAAGCGGCCTACGCGGGTTTGCTGCCGGACGAGTTCCTCTCCGGCCTTTCGGTCGAGACGCGGGAAAAGGGCTGGGCATCGAGCCTGGCGGACACTTCCCGCCCGCACACCGTCCTGGTGGCAGGCACCGGCGAGAAGATCACCGGCTTCGCAGTCTTCGGCCCCAGCCGGGACGACGATGCCGCCTCGAAGACCGGCGAACTGTCGTCGATCTACCTCCTCCCGTCCGAATGGAGCCGGGGAATGGGCCGAGCACTGCACGAGGAGTGCGTGCGCGGCCTGTCGGCCCAGTTCGATGCGGCGACGCTGTGGGTGCTGTCCACGAACACGAGGGCCCGGAAGTTCTACGAACGGGCCGGGTGGGTCACTGACGGAAAGGCCAAGGCAGAGACGATCTCCGACGGTGCGGTGACCTTGGAGGAGGTCCGGTACCGGTTGGCGTTGGGGTAGGCGTCTTTCTTGGGCTTTGCCGACGGCCGTCTTGTGGCGGCTGCTTGATTTCGCCCGCCTCGTGTGTCCGGACTCGTCGGCGCTGGGCGGCGATTTGTCTAGGAGGTTGCTGGCCAGCTTGCTAGGTCTGTTGCCGTTAGGCGGCGACTGTCTGGTCCGCTTGGTCCACAAGTCCGCGTCGCGTGTTGCCGCTTTGACGGCGACCCTCCGCGCGTCTCGCCCGCCAACGTCGCTCCGGATACCGCTCGTCGGCGACGATCGCCCGGTGCCCGGTGCCCGGTGCCCGGTGCCCGGTGCCCGGTGCCCGGTGCCCGGTGCCCGGTGCCCGGCGTCTGGTGCCCGGCGTCTGGTGCCCGGCGTCTGGTGCCCGGCGTCTGGTGCCCGGCGTCTGGTGCCCGGCGTCTGGTGCCCGGCGTCTGGTGCCCGGCGTCTGGTGCCCGGCGTCTGGTGCCCGGCGTCTGGTGCCCGGCGCCCGGTGCCCGGTGCCCGGCGTCTGGCTTCGCCTGGCTGGCCACTGCTTTGCTGCGAGCGTCTGGCCAGCCCATCGTTCAGCCGCAGCCTGCTTTCGCCGTTTGCGGCGAAAGCCAGCCCGCCTCCACCCGTCGCCGTTTCCGGCAACAAGCCCCCACCTCGGACTCAACCCCCGTCGCCATCCCCCGGCGACCGCCTCCTCAACACCCCCGCCCGGGCAGCCGCAGCCCCAGCCTCCGCAGCGACCTCAGCCGTCTCCTCCGACACCGGCTCCCGCGACACGAACAACCGGTAGAACACCGGCCCGCACACCGTCCGCGTCACCTCGTCCGGATCGGTGTCGGCCGGCACCTCCCCGCGCGCCGCCGCCCGCTCCACGATCACCGCGGCTCGGGCATGCCGATCCCGATAGAAATCCCGCAACGCCTCGGCCGCCTGTGCCGAGTGGAAGGCCGCCAGCACCGCGGCGGTCGGCAGCTCGCGTTGCCCCGGCGTGGTCAACGCGTGCACCACGTCCAACGCCATTCGCCGCAAATCGGCGACAAGCGAACCGGTGTCCGCAGGGCTCCACGGTTCGCCGGCGCCGAACCGCAGCGCGGCCGCGACCAGTCCTTCGCGTGACTCCCACCGCCGGTAAACCGTCGTCTTGTGCACGCCCGACCGTTCGGCGACGGCCTCGACCGTCAGCTCGGTGAACCCGACCTCCGCCAGCAGATCGAGCGTCGCGCGCAAAACGGCGACGCGCGTGCGTTCCGTTCGTCCGCCCGGTCTGCTGGTCCCCGGTAACTCAGTTGCCAATCGCTACCCCTGTTGCATTAGTGTCCTCAGTATGACACCGCTGAGCACCCGTTCGCCGCTGGACGGCGACGTCGCCTCGATCACCGGCCTGATCGGCGACGCGCGCATCGTCGCGATCGGCGAGAACAACCACCACATCCGCGAGTTCGGCGAACTTCGCGCCCGGTTGCTTCGCCGTCTCGTCGAGGACCACGGGTTCACGGTGCTCGGTTTCGAATCGGGATTCGCCGAGGGCGACCTGGTGCAGCAGTGGCTGAACGGCGGTCCCGGCACGGTCGCCGAGGTCGGGCGAGAAGGATTCACCTTCTCTCTCGGCGAGTCGGTCGAGGCGCACGAAATGCTGACGTGGATGCGCAGCCACGGCGGCATCCGCTTCTCCGGACTCGACCTGCCCAGTTCGAGCGGTTCACCGCAGCCGGCGTTGCGGATTGTCCGCGGCTTCGTGGCGGAGGTCGATCCGGAGGTGCTTCCGCTGGTCGACGCCGCGATCGCCGCGTCCGAGCCGTATTCGGCGGTCAGCAGCGCGGTCGCGCCTGGCCGTTATGCGGCAATGGCCGTCACGGAACGAGACGCGGCCACGGCTGCGTTGACGACTCTCGTAGCGCACCTTCGTTCTCTGTCGCCAGTTTATCGGCAACGGAGCGAGCCGGCCCGATATGCGATCGCCGAGCACCACGCGGTCGGCGCGCTTCGCGTCGACGCGTACTTGCGCGAGTTGAGCGCGATGATGGCGGGGACGGCGCCGTCGCTCCAGGGGTCGTCTCGCGACACGTACATGGCCGCAACTGTGAAGCTGCTTCGCAAGCTGTACGGCGAAGGCGAGAAGATCGTGGTGATGGTCCACAACGGACACCTGCAGCGAGTGCCGTTCGCCGCTTTGCCGACCATGGCGTTCCCTTCCGCGGGCACACACCTCGCCGAGGAGTTCGGCGACGATTACTTCGCCCTTGGCCTCACCGCGGGCACTGGTGCGACCACCGGTCTCGAACCGGACGAGAGCGAGCGTCTCGGCTTCCGGGTCTTCGAACAGGAGTTGGAGCCGCCCGCCGAGGGCAGTGTCGAAGCGGCAATGGCCGGCGAGGATCCGTGCGTGGTCGATTTGCGGCAAGACCGGGCGCGGGGCCTGACCGGACCGTCGAGCATGCGGCACGCGCACATGTTCACGAAGGTCGACGTCGTGCAAGCCTTCGACGCGCTGGTCTACTTGCCGACGATGTCGGTGAGCGCGCACGTCCCGCCGGCGAAGTAACTGTCAGTCTGCCAACGGTTGGCCAGTGAGCGGCAAAAGCTCTCGACCGGTCAACCATTGGCCACGCAGCGGCGAGACGCGTAGGTCGGACTGCCGTTCGCCCCGTAGCGGCGAAAGATCGATAGATGCCGTTCATCGTCCCCCTGTCCTTCGCTTGTCAGTGCGTCGGGGCGGGCGGACGCTGGACCGGGACCAGCCCATCGTGTGACGTCGAGTTGCCGCTGAAGGGCCACCGGGATACGACCGCAGGCATGCGGAACCGAGCGGCGCGTGGCCTTTTTTCGGCAACTCTGACATTTCTGCTGGTCGCCGGGGTGCAACCGGCCGCGTTAGCGGCGAGCGGGACGCAGGCCAACCCGCCGAGCTGGGCGCTCGACCGGATCGACCAGCGAACCGGCCTCGATCAGAAGTACCACTACGACTCGGACGGCTCCGGCGTCACCGTCTACGTGATCGACAGCGGCGTCGATGCCAAACACCCGGATCTGCAGGGCCGGGTCATGCCTGGCAAGGATTTCCTCACCACCGGCCCGGACACGTCGGACACCAACGGCCATGGCACCCGCGTCGCGGGAATCGTTGCGGGACACAGCTACGGCGTCGCCAAAGGCGCGCAGATCTTCCCGGTCCGAGTGCTCGACAAAGCAGGCGGCGGCGCCACCGACACGATCATCGCCGGGCTGAACTGGGTCGCCCGGAACGCACACCAGCCTGCGGTCGCGGTCCTGGGCATCGGCGGCGTGCCGAACGAGCAGCTCGACAACGCGGTCAAGGGAGTCGCGGCGGTGATGCCGATCGTGGTTCCGGCAGGTGAGGGCAGCGCCGACGCCGGCCAGAGCTCGCCTGCCCGAGTTCCGGAAGCCCTCACCGTGGGTGCGACCGACGTCCAGGACCAGGTCGCGCCGTTCTCGAACTTCGGCACGCCGCTCGATCTGTACGCACCGGGCGTCGACATCCCCGCGCCGATCGCCGGAACAGCCGATGTCGGGACGCTGTCCGGCACCTCGATGGCCGCCGCGGTGACCGCGGGCGCGGTGACCCTCTACCGGTCCGCCCGTCCCGACGCCGCGCCCAATGCGGTCGGGGAAGCAATTGTGCAGGACGCAACGCAGAACGTGGTCAAGAATGCGCCCTCCGGAACCGCGAATCGGCTCCTGTGCACACTGCCTGCGGGAACGCCCTGACGGTTGCGGCGCGGCGGCTCGGCCAGCATCATGCATGCAGGTCGGCGTGCATGATGTCCATCACTTGGACTACGGCTCCCGCACCGCGGGACGAACCGGGTAACGTGCCTTCGATACCGATCCGAAAAGGGAAGGACCGGGCATGTTCCGCAAAGTGCTGGTGGCCAATCGCGGCGAAATCGCGATCCGGGCGTTCCGCGCAGGTTACGAACTGGGCGCGGGCACAGTCGCCGTGTTTCCGCACGAAGACCGCAACTCGCTGCACCGGCTGAAGGCCGACGAGGCCTACGAGATCGGCGAACCGGGCCATCCGGTCCGCGCCTATCTGTCGGTCGAGGAGATCGTCAAGGCCGCCAAGAAGGCGGGCGCGGACGCGGTCTATCCGGGTTATGGCTTCCTGTCGGAGAACCCCGACCTGGCCATGGCCTGCGAAGAAGCGGGGATCACCTTCGTCGGCCCGAGCGCCGAAATCCTCGAACTGACCGGGAACAAGGCGCGCGCGGTCAAGGCGGCGCGCGAGGCCGGGGTCCCGGTGCTCGGTTCGTCGGAGCCGTCCAGCAACGTCGACGAACTGGTCGCGGCGGCCGACGAACTCGGCTTCCCGGTGTTCGTCAAGGCGGTCGCAGGCGGCGGTGGCCGAGGCATGCGCCGCGTCGAGGACCCGGCTTTGCTGCGCGAGTCGATCGAGGCCGCCGCGCGCGAGGCCGAGTCCGCGTTCGGCGATCCGACCGTGTTCCTGGAGAAGGCCGTGGTCGAGCCGCGGCACATCGAGGTCCAGATCCTCGCCGACGGCGAGGGCAACGTGATCCACCTCTTCGAGCGCGACTGTTCCGTGCAGCGCCGCCACCAGAAGGTCGTCGAGCTGGCCCCCGCGCCGAACCTCGACCCCGAACTGCGCGACCGCATCTGCGCCGACGCCGTGAAATTCGCCAGGCAGATCGGCTACCGCAACGCGGGCACCGTCGAATTCCTGCTGGACCGCGAGGGCAAGCACGTGTTCATCGAGATGAACCCGCGCATCCAGGTCGAGCACACGGTCACCGAAGAGGTCACCGACGTCGACCTCGTGCAGTCCCAGCTGCGGATCGCTTCCGGGGAAACCCTCGCCGACCTCGGCCTGTCGCAGGACAAGATCTACCTGCGCGGCGCCGCGCTCCAGTGCCGCATCACGACCGAGGACCCGGCCAACGGTTTCCGGCCGGACATCGGCATGATCAGCGCCTACCGCTCGCCGGGCGGTTCGGGCATCCGGCTCGACGGCGGAACCGCGTTCTCCGGCACCGAGATCAGCGCCCACTTCGATTCGCTGCTGGTGAAACTCACCTGCCGCGGCCGCGATTTCCGCACCGCGGTCGGCCGCGCCCGCCGCGCGGTCGCCGAGTTCCGGATCCGCGGCGTGGCGACGAACATCCCGTTCCTCCAGGCGGTGCTGGACGACCCGGACTTCCGCGCGGGCAACGTCACCACGTCGTTCATCGAGGAACGGCCGCACCTGCTGACCGCCCGGCACTCCGCCGACCGCGGCACGCGTCTGCTGACCTATCTCGCCGATCAGACGGTGAACCGGCCGAACGGCGAGCGTCCGCGCACGCCCGAGGCCGTGACGAAGCTGCCGAAGCTGCCCGCGGATCTCACTCCTGCGGACGGCTCCAAGCAGAAGCTGACCGAACTCGGGCCGGAGGGATTCGCGCGCTGGCTGCGGGAAACCCCGCAGCTCGGCGTCACCGACACCACCTTCCGCGACGCGCACCAGTCGCTGCTCGCGACACGCGTCCGGACCAAGGACCTGCTCGCCGTCGCCCCGGTCGTCGCCGCGACGGTGCCGCAGCTGCTGTCCCTGGAGTGCTGGGGCGGCGCGACCTACGATGTCGCGCTGCGGTTCCTCGCCGAGGACCCGTGGGAGCGGCTGGAGCAACTGCGCAAGGCAGTGCCGAACATCTGTCTGCAGATGCTTCTGCGCGGCCGCAACACCGTGGGATACACGCCTTACCCGACCGAGGTCACCACGGCCTTCGTCGAGGAGGCCACCGCGACCGGCATCGACATCTTCCGCATCTTCGACGCCCTCAACGACGTCGAGCAGATGCGGCCCGCCATCGAAGCCGTCCGTGCCACCGGCACCGCGGTCGCCGAGGTCGCGCTCTGCTACACCTCCGATCTGTCGGACCCGAACGAAAAGCTCTACACACTCGACTACTACCTCAAGCTCGCCGAGCAGATCGTCGGAGCCGGCGCGCACGTCCTGGCCATCAAGGACATGGCAGGCCTGCTCCGCGCGCCCGCCGCGGCCCGGCTGGTGACCGCGCTGCGCAAGGAATTCGACCTTCCGGTGCACATCCACACGCACGACACCGCCGGCGGTCAGCTCGCCACCTACCTGGCCGCCATCCAGGCAGGCGCCGACGCAGTGGACGGCGCCGTGTCGTCGATGGCGGGCACCACGTCGCAGCCGTCGCTCGGCTCGATCGTCGCGGCCACCGACCACTCCGATCGCAGCACCGGCCTCGACCTGCACGCGATCGGCGACCTGGAGCCGTACTGGGAGAGCGTCCGCAAGATCTACGCCCCGTTCGAGGCTGGTCTCGCGTCGCCCACCGGGCGCGTCTACGACCACGAGATCCCCGGCGGTCAGCTCTCCAACCTGCGCACGCAGGCGATCGCGCTGGGCCTCGGCGACCGGTTCGAGGACATCGAGGCCATGTACGCCGCGGCGGACAAGATCCTCGGCCACCTCGTGAAGGTCACGCCTTCGTCCAAAGTGGTCGGCGACCTCGCGCTGCACCTCGTCGGCGCCGGCGTTTCCCCGGCGGACTTCGAGGCGGAGCCGAACAAGTTCGACATCCCGGACTCGGTGATCGGCTTCCTGCGCGGCGAGCTGGGCGACCCGCCCGGCGGCTGGCCGGAACCGTTCCGCACCAAGGCGCTCGAAGGCCGTTCGGCGGCGAAACCGGTCGTCGAACTGTCCGAAGAGGACCACAAGGAACTCGCCGACAACCGCCGCGGCGCGCTGAACCGGCTGCTGTTCCCCGGGCCCACCAAGGAATTCCTCGCACACCGCGACGCCTACGGCGACACCAGCGTGCTTCCGAGCAAGGACTTCTTCTACGGTCTGCGCCCGGGCGAGGAGTACTCGGTGGACCTTGAGCCCGGCGTCCGGCTGCTCATCGAACTGGAAGCCATCGGCGAGGCCGACGAACGCGGCATGCGGACCGTCATGTCCACGCTCAACGGCCAGCTCCGGCCGATCCAGATCCGGGACCGCTCCATCGCCTCGGACATCCCGGCCACCGAAAAGGCCGAGAAGGGCAACCCGAAGCAGATCGCCGCGCCGTTCGCGGGCGTGGTGACGCTGCAGGTGGCCGAGGGCGACCAGGTGGCGGCAGGGGCGACCGTGGCGACGATCGAGGCCATGAAGATGGAAGCGTCGATCACCGCTTCGGCGGCGGGCAAAGTCGGTCGGCTGGCAATCACCTCCGTTCAGCAGGTCGAGGGCGGAGACCTTCTCATCGTGCTCGAATAGCCCGCTCCCGCGCCACTTTTTCTCGTGCGAGGGGTCCCTTCGCTCCAAAACGGAGCGAAGGGACCCCTCGCACCATTTACGGCTCGCTTTTTCCGGGGGGTTCGCGCTAGCGTCGAAGCATGCTGATCAACGCGGTGCCGCAATGGCAGGGCGCGATCAGTCCCCGAGCCAAGGGGCTGGTCGAGGGCTGCCGCGCACTTTCCGAACTGGCCGGGCACGTGCTCGGCAAGCCGGTGCACCACGTACGCCAGGACGCAGCGACGTCCGACGTCGTCGCCGGAATAGCCAACCGGTCCGTGCTCACGGGCACGAACCGGCAGTTGCAGCTCGCTGCGCTCGAAGCGCCGGAAGGCCCGGTGCTCACGATCGGCGGCGACTGCGGCGTCGAGCTGGTCCCGGTCGGTGTCGCGCGTTTCCGTTACGGCGCAACGCTTGGCGTCGCGTGGTTCGACGCGCACGCGGACTTGAACACGGCGGATTCCTCGCCCTCGGGGGCCTATCACGGCATGGTGCTGCGGTCGTTGCTCGGCGAGGGCGACAAGGATTTCGCCGCGAGTCCGGCGATCGAACGCGGCCAAGCAGTGCTGTTCGGCACCCGCTCGCTCGATTCCGCGGAAGAGGAAGCCATTGCCGGCGGCCTCGCCGTGCGCTCCGACGACGTCGCCGGAGCGCTGAACGCCGCGGGAGCGGACCGCGTTTATCTGCATGTGGATTTGGACATTCTTGATCCCGAAGAGTTCCCCGGAGTGAATTATCCGGAGCCCGGCGGGCTCACGATCGCTGAATTGGCCGAAGCAATCGACGGGCTTTCCGGAATGGAGGTCGTCGGTGCGGGCATCACGGAATGCGTCGGCACGGAAGTCGCCGCGCTGGAACCCGTGCTGGCCGCGGTGGGGAGGGTGCTGATGGAGGGCTGAACCTCCGCGCCGAGGCGGTGAGACCGCGCCTCGTCCGGTGAGTGGACCACGGGAACGCACGGGCAAGAAGGAGGTGTGCCCGAGACCGTGCGGAAGACGGTTCACAGAACGGCGAACACCGCGCCGGCCGGACGATCGACCGGATTCACTGCGACGGCGTGTCCAGGCTCGCCAATGCCGCGCGCACGGCGTCGACGGCTTCGTCCGGCGCGACCCCGAGTTCCCGGCTGTGCCGGGCGTATTCGACGGCCGCGTTGCGAAGCAGTGCGCCCGGATCCGGTCGCTCGGCCGGGCCGGTCACGACGGTTCCGCGTGCTCGTGCGGTGGTGACCCAGCCGGCGGACTCGAGCTCGCGGTACACGCGGGCGACGGTGCCGGAGGCGAGCCCGAGGTCCCTCGAAAGCTGACGGATCGGCGGCAGGCGGGCGTCCCGGGCGAGGGAGCCGGTCGTGATCGCGCGGACTATCTGGTCGTGCACCTGACGCCAGGGCGGAACTCCGCTTTCGGCGTCGACCACTACTCGCAGCGGCATTTACCGTGCTGCCGTGGTTGTCGCGCGCTGCTTCGGCGGCGGGCCGACGATCGCGAGGAACGCGGCGACGGTGGCGACGAACGCGAGGAACGAGGTGAGGTCGCCGACCGTCCAGCCGAGCGTGGCAGCCGTTCCGGTGCCGAGCCCGAGGGCGACGCGCGCGCTGCGCACGCGCAGTGCCTGGTCGACTTCCGGGTCGCCGGCGGCCGGACGACGCACCGCGAGGAGCACGATGATCCACGACACCGCGGCCGCGCCGACTGTCACCGCCAGCGGGCCCCATTGCCGCAAAACGGCGAGATGCACGACGGCGGCGAGGGTGGCCAGCCCGGAGACGATGATCGTCCACAGCGGAGCGAAATCGAGCACGCCGCGCGGTGCGAGCACGGCTTCCCTGCGGGGTTCCCGCGAGGGGCGCTGAGCGAGGATTTCGGCGGCGAGCCCGCCGAGCAGCACCACGAACACCAGCGAGTTCGCGTTCCGTTCGCCGACGAGATTCGTCGTGCCCGGGATGAGGGGCAGGCCGAGGAACAGCCACGGATACCAGAATCGACGACGGCGCAGATAGCGCACGGCCACCGGCACCTGGTCGGCGGTCGGGTTCCGCACGCCCCATTTCGCCAGCAGCCGCACGCCTTGTTTCTCGCCTGGCCACAACACGATCAGGATGATCAGCCCGAACAGGCCGGTGATGCCCGCGACGGCGAGCGCCGTGTCGAGTTGCATCATGAACCCCTCCCTCTTGTATCAAGCACATGCTACAAGAGGGAGGAGGACTCTGCCGGGTGACGCTCTGTGGTCGTTTTCGCTGCCCGCCGGGTCGCCGCTGAAGGCAGGCGCCCTGGTGCGTCCGTTTGTACGCACGGCGTAGCGCGCCTGGTGGTGTGTTGTCGCGATGTGCCCCTCTGACCTCGTGAACTTGTCACAAACGTGACAAGAAATCGGTTTCTTCGCGGAGCGGTGACACGTTTGGCGTTGGTTTTTCGATGTGTCGGGTGTCACCCCTCAATGGATGCGGGGGCTCCCGGCAGCGCTGCGGCGCGGTCGGGGAACCGGGGCGGAGCGAAGGAGCTGCGATGTCGGTGGAGCGGGGACTCGATCACGCTGTGCCGTCGGCTGCGCTGCCACGCAAACTCGCCGAGATCCTGCGGCCCGAACTGGCGAGCCTGTCCGCCGAGATCGTCGACGAAATCCGCGCGACGATTCCCGCCTACGCGCGTCCGCTCGACGGTCCGTACGGGAGATCGATCCGCGCGGGCGTCGAGTATGCGATCACGCTGTTCGTCGCGCAGATCGCCGACCCGCGGGCGTCGAAGGAACAATCGCACGAGGTGCACCATCGGCTCGGGCAGAACGAGATGCGGGAAGGGCGGAGCCTCGACACTCTGCAATCGGCGTATCGGGTCGGCGCGCGCGTGTCGTGGCGCCGGATCATGCGGGTCGGACGGCGGGCCGGCCTTTCCTCGGCGGTCATGTCGCAGCTGGCTGATGCGATGTTGGCGTTCATGGACGAATTGGCGTCGGTCGCACTGGATGGCTATTTAGAGGCGAAAGCTCGCACCGCCGGCGCATTGGACACTTGGCGGCGACGGCTGCTCGGCGTCCTGCTGGAGGTCCCGGCCGCCCCGCCGAAGGCGATCGCGGAGTTGGCTCAGCTGACCGGTTGGGCAGTGCCGGAGCAGGCGTCGCCGATTGCTGTCCAATCGCCGCTCAACGGCAGGGCCCGCCGGCACGCGACGTTGGACTCGGATGTCCTGGCGGACCTGGACTCCGCCGAGCCGTGCATCGTCGTGCCCGGCGCGGTCAATGGTGCCCGGCTGGCGACTCTTCAGGCCGCACTGCCGAATTGCCGGCTGTCGGTCGGGCCGTGCGTGCCATTGGCCAGCCTCGCCGACTCTCTGCGCTGGGCACGCCGCACACTGGTTCTCGCCGATCGGGGGCGAATCCCTGGTGAGCGGGTGCTTCGCGCGGAGGAGCATCTCGCTGCCTTGCTGGTGCATTCGGACGGCGTGCTCACCGAACTCCTCCGCACCCGGCTTTTCGCCCCCTTGGCGGACATGACCGACAAGCAGCAGGATCGGCTTCTCGAAACGTTGCGCGCCTGGCTCGACAGTCAGGGGAACGTGGTCGAGATCGCCGAGCGCCTGCAAGTCCACCCGCAGACGGTGCGCTACCGCATGCGCCAATTGCAGGCGACCTTCGGCGAACTGCTGCGCGATCCGGCCGCGCGGTTCGAAATGGAACTGGTCTTGCGCGCGGCCGCGGACGACCGGCCACGTTCGGGACTGTCTTGGCCGCCGCCTCTCGACGCGGCGACCATGGTGCCAGCCAGTCGTCGGCCGACTTCTTACGAGGACTCGCGAAGCCGCCGCTGAGCGGCTTGGTTCAGTGGTCCGCGCAGAGGTTGAACTGATGCGCGGACGAACGTCGGCGGGTGTTCGTGCTGTGGGGTTGCCGACGCCGACCGACACGGGCCATTTTGCTCGTTTCTGGAATCGTGAAAACCGATACGGAAGGACTCGACAAGAAGCCTGAGGAGGCACACAAGGGAAGATTCACGACGTCTCCGCTCGCAGTCCCTCGAAGCCCGTCCATTCCCGCGGCTCGCAATAGTGCGTGATAGTTGCCGGTCGGAGTAAGCGTGCCGCTGAACTCGGTCAGCGCGGCGACGCCTCCTCGTCCGACCGACGCCGGGCCGGTGAAGTGTACTGAGATCTCGGCAGCCCGGGGCGGCGTTCGCTTTCAGCTGGGAGGCGGTGTGTCGGGAATCGGCTTGCACTTGGTGTGATCTGGGAATTTGTTCGAAGCGCATTCAGAGAAGTTGACGTTGACCACCTTGGCCTGGTTGACGTTCGTCGTGGTCGAGGCCATCCCGGTGAGCAGCGGGCCGAGCGGTTCCGCGGTGCCGCAGTGGACGAACGGCGGCAGGGCGAAACCGCGGTAGTCGGGGTCGGGCGAATTCGGGTCGGTGCTGATGATGCCGCCTGTCGTGGCGTTGTATTTGCCGGACAGGTTGAGGGATACCGGTTTGGCGGTGACGCAGTCCGGGCCGAGATCCAGTGGCACGCCGTTGACTTCGGCATTGCTCATCCGCGCCATCACCTGGACATGGGTGGTCAGGCGGACGCCGCCCCAGAGCTGGCCGGTGAGGTCGATCAGTTTGGAATTGCGGTAGTCGACCGGCAGGAACTCGACCGTGGCGCTCACCGGCACGAATCCGAAACCGAGGAAGGTCGCGGTGACCGGGCGGAAGCCGACGACGCCGGAGATCGTGCTCGGGTCGCGCGGGATGTAGTCGGGCGGGTCGAGGATGAGGGTCCAGGATCCGTTGAGGATCGCGGTCCGGCTGCTGGCCACGGTGGCGCCCAGCCGATAGATCGACGAAGTCGCCGTGACCTGGACGTAGTTGAGCGGGGTGACGAGCGGGAAGCCGTCGTCTTGGGGCGAGACCGCGTTGGGCTCGGCCGCGGGCGGCGCTGGTGGCGGTGAGGGATCCGGCTTCGACGGGCCGGGGGTGTTCGCAGGTGGCTGAGTGGCGAGGACCGACGCCAGGGTGGTCGTCTGGTCCGGGAGGAGAGTGCAGGCGACGGGGGTCGCTTCGGCGGCGGCGTCGGCAGCGGGTTTCAAGGCGATGGTCGGGGCACCGATGTCGAAGCTGACTTTGCCGGGGACAGTGATCGCTTGCTCTGGCAGGTCCGCGGTCGCGGTGAGCTTGACGTCGCCGGTTTCCGGCAACGGGGTCGCGGCGACGGTGAATGGCGTGGGGATCGCGGAGTGCTTGTCGCCTTGATGTGCGGTCAAGTCAAGAGTGAGCCCGCCGCGGACGCCGTCCGCCGCGGTCGGCGCCAGCTGGGCGGCGACGGCATGCGGGAGCAGGAAAGACGCGGCAAGAGAACGGAACTTCAGCCCGGACCCGACCTGCACCGTTGCGGGTACTGCGGCGGAGACGGTGAGGGTGATCTGCTGTGAGCCCGCGGGAGCGGCGAACGGGCAGTCGAAGGTGATGTCTTTGCTGACCTGCTGCTCACCGGCTGATGACGGGGGCGGGGCGGCAGGCATGGGCGTCTCGGTCGAGGCGGAGCTGACGCCGGTGAGCGCTCCAGTGCCGATCGACAGGACCCCGAGGACTGCGAGGGCGACGGAGGCAGTCCGGCGGCGGACCGGGCGCCCGCGTGATTCTGGCATGGTGCGCCTCCTCTCCCGGCGGTCCGGAGAATGGCTTTCGAGCGAAGTTACCGGTGAGTTTCGCCGGTTCGCAAGCGTAGCCGGGCGACGGGGGATTTCCCTTGCCCGCCAGGGCTTTTCTTAGGTTCATGAGACAGTTCGGGGGCGGGCTTTCATTCGATTCTGACAAAGAATCGCCACATTCGCCGCAGAGGCCACGAGGCTGGAATCATCCCTGCCAGACGTTCGGCGGAAGGAGCTGCGATGGCGGCCGGATACCGGCGATGGGGCAAGGGCGCGGCAGCAGTCGCCGCGGTCGCCGTGGTTGGTGCGGGGGCGGCGTCGAGCGGTCCCGCTGTCGTGCTGAACGCACCACCGTCGAAGTCGGCGAACACCGTGGTCACGGCGCAGGCGCAGGCAACGGGCAGCGCTGCAGGCGCGGCGAACGTGCCGCAACTGACCGCGGCTGGGGGCATTTACCAGTGGGGGACTCGGGGCATGCAGGGACTGCCCGCGGCCACTACCTCGGGTCTTTCCGCGGTTTCGGCAGGCGGCTTGTTCGGTCTGGCGCTCAAAAGCGGTGCTGTGCTCGCCTGGGGCGACAACAACTTCGGGGAAAGCGAGGTGCCGGCGGACCTGTCGTCCGGCACGGCCCAGATCGCCGCCGGCTGGCTGCACGGTCTCGGTCTCAAGAACGGCAAAGTGTATGCGTGGGGCAACGACTGGTACGGCCAGACGGAGCTTCCGGCATCGGTGGCCAGCGGGGTGACCGCGATTTCCTCCAGTGCCGTGCACAGCCTCGCGTTGCTGCGCAACGGCCAGGTGGTGAGCTGGGGCAGCCGGACGGACGTGCCGGGCTTCGCGGAGTCCGGCGTCGACGCGATCTCGGCGGGAGGTGACCACAACCTCGTGCTGAAGGCCGGAGCGGTGCTTGCCTGGGGCAGCAACACGTTCGGCCAGACGACGGTTCCCGCTGCGGCGCAGTCCGGGGTGACGGCCATTTCTGCCGGGTACGAGCACAGTCTCGCGCTGAAGGACGGCGGAGTGATCGCCTGGGGGCACGACAACTACGGCCAGACCGACGTGCCCGCCGCGGCCAAGACCGGGGTTGTCGCCATCGACGCCGGGTGGAACCACAACCTGGCGATCAAGGCGGACGGATCGCTGGTCGCCTGGGGCAACAACTCCTACAGCCAGGCGACGGTGCCGAAGCCGCCGGTGTGCGGGCCGGTGACCGGTGCGTCGGCGGGGTACGAGTTCGGCCTGGTGATCACGGACCGGTCGGTGCCCTGCCGGCACTGAAGCGGCGACCGGAAGCCTGGCGAGGCTGGCTGCCCGGATCCTGGCCTGAATCCGGTTCCTGGTGCGCTGGGAAGGGCGGTCGCCGGGGTGCACGTCGAGCGGGCTCTCCCTAGCGTCGAGGGGCTTCTGCCGCGTTGAAAAGTGGTCTCCGGTGCCGGTTCGGGTGCGCGTCCCATCGCAGGGGCGGCAGCAGAACCCTTTGCTGGTAAGGACCTTTGTTTCGTGGTGGAGTGGATGGAATGCTTCGTCGCTCGACGTCGGTTCCCAGTTCCTGCTGCGCGGAGCGACGGTCGCGGGTTCTCATGTCGTGAAGTTCGGGTGCTAGCTGGTTCTCCGACGCCGGGTGTGCTGCCGGAAACAACAACGGAGGGGCGGCAATCAGCCGCCCCTCCGTCAGCCAGGGTCAGGAAATGGTGCCCGACGGGCTGAAGCTGGTGCCCGACGGCGCGGTGCACGTCATGGTCCACGGGGTCCAGCTGTCGTCCGAAGGCTTGTGGAATTCGAGCTGGGCGGAGAGCGTCGTGTCGAGGCCGAACGTCACCGTGCCGGGGCTGCTCGGCGCGGTGTAGGTCGGGATCGACGACGTCGACGTCTGGGCGATGTTCACCGTGATCGCGCCGCCCGCCGGGTAGATCTGCTCCGGGATCTGCAGGCCGGAGGCGTCCGACGGGGAGAGCGAACCGTTGTCGACGGTGATCGGGACATCGGCGGTGCCGCGGATTCCGTCGTATCCCGCGGCGGTGAGCAGCGCGTGGACCAGCGCGGTGATGGTCGCGGTGCCGGAAACGTTGGTCGGGGTCGTGGTGCCGTTGACGGGAATCGTGTCCGGGCCGTCGAACTGCGCCGTGACCGCCACGGTCTGCGGCGGGATGGCCGGGAACGTGCAGCTGTAGTTCGCGGGGCCGGCCTGGTAGGTCGCGGTGGCGGCCGAGGCCGTGCCTGCGGTGAGGACCGCGATCGCGCCTGCCGCGACGCCGGTCACCACGCCCGTGGACAGTTTGCTGAGCCGGGGCATACCATTCTCCTTAGATCGGACTGCAGTTTCGCGGCGACCCTGCGCAGTGGGGACGGAGGTTTCCGCGGATTCCGTTCCGGACCAGGTTTTCGGGAACGGGGATCGGCTCGGTGAGCAATACCGGCCGCGAGCCCAAGGTTACCCGTGAGTTCAGTCGGCAACAACCCTGGTCGGTGCCTTGTCCGCGAGTCGGCGACTGGACCGATTCTTTTGTCATCGGCCGCGTAAACCGTATCGCCGTTTCGTGTGAGCGTGACAATTTCGCGAAGATCAGATATGCGAAAACGGAGTGCCGGAACAGTTTCCGGCACTCCGTTTTCGGGTGGTTGATCAGTTCTTGGAGGTCAGGGTCAGCGAGATCGTGTTGTCCGGCCCGGACACCAGTGCGCCGAGTGCGAGGTCGGCGATGAAGCAGTTCTTGAAGTCCGGAATGGTGTAATTGCCGGTGAGCGTGATCGGCTTGGTGATGTCGACGTTCGCCGCGGCAAGGGTCAGGTCGATCGGCTTGACGGTCGTGCAGCTGCCGGGCACGGTCGGCACCGGGAAGACGGGCACGATCGGGCCTGCCCAGATGTCGCTGATCTCCATGTTCGCGGTTTCGTGGGTGGTGAGGGTGCCGTTCGCGAGCGTGCCGGTGGCGGGCGCGGTCGGGGTGACGGTCACCTTCGCCTTGATCCTGAATCCGCCCGCGAGCAGGGAAATGTTCGCCGTAGCCGGCGGCAATTGCAGATTGGCGTTGAGGCCGACGGCTCCGGTTTGATCGTCGACCAGGAGATTTCCGGCGAGACTTCCGGGGCCGAGGTCGAGAGTGCTGCCGGTCTTCTTCACGACCGTGCTGCCGGTGACCGAGTAGGAGATCGGAATGGGGATTTCGGTCGCTGATGCGGGAACTGCGGAGGCGAGGCTGACCGCGGTCGCGGCGGCCGCTGCGAGCACGCCGATTCTGGCGAGCCGGGAAATGGGCATGACGGTACTCCTTCGGCGGTGAGGAAACAGAATTTCATCGTGGCGCGAGATCGGTGACAAACCAGTTCCCGCCAATTCGCTCAGCGGTGACGGCCAGTTGTGCCGCGGCTGACTCCGGAGTGGCGGAATCCCCCCTCGTGGCCGATTGGTCGAGGAAAACGAGCAACTGTGCGTGGTCGTTCGTGAGGTACTGGACGGAGGTGGCGGAGACGCGCGAGGTGAGGGTCAGGCGTTGGCTCGGAGCCATCGTGCGGACTTGGGCGAAGAGCTTTTCGTAGGAATCGCGGGCGTGGCCGCGGAGCAGGGTGGCGGCGGCGTTCTCGGTGACGTCGGTTTTGTCGTAGGTGTAGGAGAAGATCTTGTTGAGGGTGAGGCTGACGGCGGAGGTGACTTCGGCGGTGGCGGGCTGATCGGTCAGCGCGTGGTTCGAGGAAGCGGCGGACGCGCTGGTGGAGTGGGCTTCGACGGTGCACCAGACGCCGGCGGCGGTGAGGAGGACGGTCAAGGACAGCAGGAGTGCGGGGAGGCGGCGGGTGTTGCGGGGCGTGGAGGTCGGCTCGGTGCCGTCGTGGTCGGGGACGGCGGTCTGGACGGCGTTGGTGTCGGGGGCGGGAGGTCTGTTGGGGATGGAGGTCGGAGTGGCGTTGGTGGCGGGGGCGGGAGGTCGGTCGGCGACGGAGGCCGGGCTGGCGTTGGTGTCGGGGACGAGAGGTCGGTCGGGAACAGCGGTCGGGGTGGCGGTGGAGTCGGAGACGGGAGGTCGGGCGGGTTCGGTGTCGGAGGCTGGCAGGTCTGGATCGGAAGTTGTCGTGGCGCGGTGGGGAGTTGAGCCGGTGCGGGAGGAGGTGGTTGCCGCGGTGGAGGGTGGTTGAGCGGTGGTGCTTGCTGGCTGAGCGGTTTCGGTTTCCGCGGTGGTGTGCTGGTCGGTGGCGGAGGTTTGTGCTGGGGCGATGGGTGGCTGAGCGGATTCGGTTGCGATAGCGGCGGGTGCGGCTGCGGTGGCTCCGGGTTCGGAAGGTGTCTGGCCGGTTCCCTTGCCGGAGACTCGTGGTTGGGCGGCTTCGGCTGTGGCGGGTGCCCGGCTACCGCTGGCTGCGCGCGGCTGGTCGGCTCCGGCTGCCGCAGTGCCCGGATGCGCAGGGTCGGCGGACGCGCTGCCCGGATGCGGAGGGTCGACGATCGCAGCGGAATCGACGGGCTCGGTGCGTGGCTTCGACCGGTGCAGAGAGAGCTTCATGACCCCGCCACCCCCAGTTGCTCCAGTGAGCTGAGTTTCCAGCCGGAGGCGGTGCGGGTCATCGTCGCTGCCAGGCGGGTGCGGCGGATCGGCTGTGCGGTGCCGTCCTTGGTGACCGTGATTTCCACGGAGGCCAGGAGTTTCGCGGTGCCTGCTTCGGTGTCCAGGTCGGAGAGTCCGGCGTCGAGGACGTGGCCTGCGGTGGCGGAGCCGTCGGACGGGACGTCGCTGGGCAAGGCCGACTGGAGGGAGCCGGTCGTCGCGGATCTCCAGTGGGCTAGGGCTTGGTCTCGGTGTTGGGGGTCGAAGGTGGTGACTGTCGTGATCAGGGTGCGGCCGGCGGCGACGGCTTCGTCTCTGGTCGTGCCTCCGGTTGAGGTGGGGGCGGTCGCGGCGGCATGCCATGACCAGGCTGACCAGGCGGCGAAAGCGGTGGCTGCGGTGAGGGCGATTCCGGCGGCCCGCGTCAGGGTGCGGCGGGGAGATTTGGCTGTGGGGGAGGCAGTTGTGTCGGTCGCGGAGTCGTCGTCGGCACGTGAGGACGCCGGGTCAGGCTGCAGCGTGTCGTCACCGGAGGGAGCCTCATCCGGCAAGTCCCTCAGTTTCCCCGGCGTAGCCACAGCATCTCCTCCAGATCGGTCGACGTCGGAAGCCCCGCGACTGCCTCGGGGAAGCCGCCTGGCCGGGCTGGCTCCGGGACTCCGGGGTGGGGTGCGTTTTGCGCGCCGCGGACCGAGGACGGGTCTCCGGCGGGCAGGGTGCAGGCTGCGGCGGTGTTGAACGGGAGAACCGGCAGTTCGGCGCTGCTGCGGATCTTCGTGCTCTCGTACCCCTTCCGGCACGGCGGCGGGTCGAAGAACGTCAAGGCCAGTGACAGCCGTCCGCTGTCGGGGGTGATGGCCGAGGACGTCGCGGCTACGGTTCTCGGCAAGGTGACCAGCAGTTGTTCCAGGCCGTCGGTTCGGGCGCTGAAGACGTCCGCTGTCGTCAAGAGGTTTGCCATCAGGATGGGCAGGCCGGGGCTGGTGTCACGCAGCAAGCCCGTTACCTGGGAAGCGGCTGGTGGGGCGGTGGCGATCAGCTGGCGCAGGTCACCGTCCGACGAAGCCAGTTGCGAGGCGAACAGACGGGCGTTTCGGCTGAAGTCACGCCACGCGGTCGAGGATGCGGCTTGTGTTTTCAGGACTGTCGAGCCGTCGTCGATGAGTTTTGTTGTTTGCGGGAGGTGGGTGGAGGCGGAATCGGTGAAGGACCTCGCGGTGTCCATCAGCAGTTGCAGGTCTGGGCCGCTGCCCTGCAAAGCGTTGTCCAGTTCGTCGACCACGGTGCGCAGGTCTTCGGTCGGTACCGATGAGGTCAGCGAGTCCACATCGGACAGGAAGGTTTGCATGGGGAGGGGCAGGGCGGTGGCACTGCGGGGGATTACGCTGCCGTCCTCCAAATAAGGGCCTTGGTCGGTGGTCGGTTGCAGGTCGACGTACTGCTCGCCGACGGCGGAGCGGTTCGCGACGATCGCGCGGGCGTTCGAAGGGATCTGCGGGGCGGCGGTGTCCAGCAACAGGTCCGCTTCCATCCCGCGCTCGGTCAGGCGCAGCGGGCCGATCCGGCCGACGGCCACGCCTCGGTAGGTGACTTCGCCGTTGGTGAAGATGCCGCCGCCTTCGGAAAGCTCCAGGTGCACGGTGTAGCTCCCGGCACCGAAAAGGCGCTTGATCCCGGCGTATTTCGCGCCGACGAACGAGGTCGCGGCCAGTGCGACTACCACGAAGGCGATGACCTGGATCCGGATCCGTCTGGTGAGCATCAGTTGCCTCCGGAAGGGGGAGGCAGCGTCGGGAGGCCTGGCGGGACACCTTGGCCCGGCGGCGGCAGCGGGACACCGGCACCGGGGGTGACCGTGGCGTAGACGTTCAGGTAGTCGCCCTTGATCGCGTCCAGTACGGGGTCGGTGAAGGGGAACGAGGGCAGGATTTCCAGCGCCTTGGGCAGGTTCTGACCCGCATCGGCCAGGCGGCGCAGGATGGGGGCGAGTGCGCGCAGGTCGGCGGCCAGGTCGTCGCGGCTCTTGTTCGTGACGTCAGTGGCCACTGTGGACAGCTGGTCCAGCGATTGCAGCATCGTCACCAGTTGCGGTCGCTGGTCGGTGAGGGTTTTCAGGCCCGGGGTCAGGTCGGTGAGGGCGTCGGCGATCTGCTGGTTTCGGTCGGCCAGCGACGCCGACAGGTGATTGAGGCCGTCCAGTGCGGCGGTGATGTCGTGGCGGTGGGCGTCGAGATTCGTCATGAGCTGGTTGACGCCGGAGAGGAAGCTGCGGATCTCCTCCTCGTTGCCGTCCATGGCTTTCGTCAGTTCGCGGTTGATCGTCTGCAGCTGACCGATGCCGCCGCCGTTGAGCAGCAGCGACAGCGCGCCGAAGATCTCCTCGAACTCCGGGTTGCGGTTGGTTCGCGACACCGGGATGACCGCCTTGTCTGCTAGCTGCCCGGAGGGCGACGCGACCGGCGCGGCCAGCTCCACGAACTTCTCGCCCAGCAGCGACGATTGCCGCAGCCGGGCGACGGCATTGGCGGGCAGGTGGACGTCGCCGTTTACCGCCAGGACGGTTTCGGCGGTCCAGCCGTCGGCGCCAAGGCGGATCGACTGGACGCGGCCGACCGGGACGTCGTCGACCTTCACCGCGGCCTGCGGGACCAGGTCCAGGACGTCGGCGAACTGGACGGTGACCTCGTACGGATGCGGGCCGAGGTCCGCACCGCCGGGCAATGGGAGGTCGTAGACGCCTCGGAAGCCGCCGGGTGCGGCGCAGCCGGCCAGCGTGCTGACCGCCAGCGCGAGGATAAGCCGTCGTGCCTTCATCGGCCGCCTCCGGTCACGGTCGCGTCCGTTGCCGGGAGCGGCAGGTAATCCAGCAGGTCGGCACGGCCCTGCAGACGTCCGGTTTCCGGATCGATAGCGTTCAGCACGTTTTGTGCGGCCAGCGGGGCGACGTCCAAAGTTTCGGCCAGCGACGCGCGTTGGTCGACCAGCGTCTGCGTCGTCTTGGCGAGTTTGTCTACATTGGACTTGATCGCGGCCCGGTTGTCCCGGATGAAGCCCTGGACAGACGCCAGCGCGCTGCCGAGCGAGCGCAAGGCGCCGGACAGTTCGCCGCGGTTCTCGGCGAGGGTGGCCGACACCTTGGCCAATTGCTGGTTCACGTCCGCGACCTGGCGGTCGTTCGTGGCGAGCATGGTGGTGAACTTCTGCAACTCGTCGACCGTCCCGAACAGGTCCTCCGAGTTGCCCGCCAGCGTGCGGGCGAGGCGGGCGAAGTCGCGGACGGAGGTGTTGAACGCCTTGCCGTTGCCGTCCAGGTTCGCCGCGCCGGTGCGGAGGAGATCGGACAGCGCGCCGTGGGAGTTCGCGCCGTTCGGGCCGAGTGCTTTGCTCAGCGTGTCCAGGCTCGAATACAGCTGGTCCAGCTCCACCGGCGTGCCCGTGCGGGCGGTGCCGATGACCGCGCCGTCGGCTAAGCGCGGGCCGCCGCGGGCGAGTTTGCCCAGCTGGACATAGCGGTCGGCGACCACGCTCGGGGCGATGACCAGCGCGGTCGTGTCCGCGGCGACGGGGATGTGCGGATCTACCGATAAGTCGACACGAACCTGGCTGCCCTGCGGGAGAACCGCGGTGACCTCGCCGACCTTCACCCCGAGCACCCGGACGTCGGATCCGCTGTAGACACCGACGGCCCGGGAAAAGTACGCCGTGACGCGGTAGCGGCCGGATCCGGAGAACACCCACCACAGGACGCCGCAGATCACGAGGGTCATCACCAGCAAGAAGACGACGAAACGGTATGCGCGCGTGGTCATTTCGCGCCTCCCTTCGGCGGGGTGCACGGATCGCGGTTCTCCGGGAGAAGGCCGCACAGGTAGCTGTCGATCCAGCGGCCGTTGCCGGCGGTGTTGGTCAGCACGCGGAAGTACGGCCCGGCGAGCTTCAGGCTTTGCGCGAGGTTCGCGTCTTGGCGTTGCAGCAGGTCAGTCACCTGGTTGAGCTGCTGCAACGCCGGAGCGAGCTGCGCGGTGTTGTCCGAAACGAGCCCGGACAGCTGCTTCGCGAGCTGCTGGGTGCCGACGAGCAGCTGGTGGATCGCGTCACGGCGGTGGTCCAGTTCGGTGAGCAGCAGGTCGCCGTCCTTGACGAGTTTCTCGAAGTCGTCGTTCGAGTTGGCGATCGTGGTGGTCAGTTTGCGCGCGTTGGCCAGCAGCTCGGCGATCTCGTTGTCCCGCGAGGAGACCGTTTTCGACAGCGCGCTGAGCCCGTCCAGCGCGGTGCGGACGTGCTGTGGCGAGTTGCGGAAAGTGTCGCTGATCGTGGAGAAGCTGGTCGCGAGCTGCTTGGTGTCGATCGCGCCCGCGGTGTCGGCGAGGCCGTTGAACGCGTCGGTCACGTCGTACGGGGTCACCGTGCGGTCGCGGGGGATCGGCTGGTCCGGGTTCTGTTCCGCCCGTCCGGCCGGGTCCAGGGCAAGGAACTTCCGGCCCAGCAACGTTTTGATCTTGATCTGCGCCGACGTCCGGTTGCCGATCCAGGCGTTCTTGACGCGGAAGCTGACCAGCACGTGGTCGTCGTCCAGGTCCACTCGGGACACTTCGCCGACCTTGATCCCGGCGATCCGCACCTCGTCGTCCGCCTGCAGTCCGGCCGCCTCGGTGAATTCGGCCTGGTAGGTGGTGCCGCCGAGGAACGGCAGACGGTTGTAGTTCAGCGTGCCGGTGAGCACCGCGGCCAGCGCGAGGCTGCCGACGACCCCCAGCACGAGCGGATTGCGCTCCCGGAACGACTTCACGCGCCACACCTCGCCGCGGTCGGCGCCACCCCGCGCGGCGGCGAGGTTTCCAGGACGGCTTTGCACAGGTAGAAGTTCATCCACGAGCCGTACGACCCGAGCGTGCCGATGCGGTCCATCTTCTTGGGCAGCGTGGTCAGTGCCTTGTCCACGTCGGCCTCCCCCTTGTTCAGGTTCCGGGTCAGCGCGTCGAGACCGGAGATGCTGTCCTTGAGCCCGGGCCGGATCTCGGTGAGCAGCCCGCTGGTGGACTGCGTCAGCTCGGCAAGGCCGGAGACGGCGTCACCGATCGCGGTGCGGTCCTCGGCGAGCCCGGACACGAGCTGGCGCAGCGTCGACACGAGCGTCGCGAGCGAATCACCCTTGCCGTTCACGGTTTTCAGCACCGAGTTCAGGTTGCCGATCACCTTGCCGATGACCTGGTCGCGGCCGGCGAGCGTGCTCGTGAGCGATCCGGTGTGCTGCAGCAGTTCGGTCACCGTGCCGCCTTCTCCTTGCAGCACTTGGACGATCTCGCCGGACAGGTCGTTGACGTCCTTGGGCGAGAGCGCCTGGAAGAGCGGTTTGAAGCCGTTGAACAGGTCGGTCAGGTCGAGTGCCGGAGTCGTGCGGTCCAGCGGGATTTCGCCGCCGGACGGCAGCACCCCGGCCGGGTCGCGGGGGCGCTCCAGCGCGAGATAGCGCTGGCCGACCATGTTGCGGTACTTGATCACAGCGGTGACGTTGGCGGGCACTGTGCGGCCGTTCTCCAGCGAGAAGCTGACGTGCGCGCGGTTCTGGCCGACGACGTCGAGGCCCTCGATCTGCCCGACCTTCACCCCGGAGATCCGCACGTCGTCGCCGACATTCAACGCGGTGGCGTCGACGAAAGTGGCGCCGTAGCGCTGGCTCTCGCCGACCGAACCGCCGGTGATCGACAACGCGAGAATGACCGTCGCGAGCACGGTGACCAGGATGAAGATCAGGCTTTTGACCAGGGGAGCGGCAAGGTTTCTCACTTCGCCGTCACCTCCGTTCCGCGATAAAGCGGGCCGACGAGCACACTGCTCCACATCGGCACGTCAGCGGTCGAAACGCCCAGCGAAGGCGCGATCAGCGGGGCCAGGAACTGCTGCTCCTGCGGGGAATTCGCGATACCGAGGTCTCCGGTCGACGGCACGGTCGCCGGAGTGCCGGCGGTCGGCGTCACGCCGCTCGGGTAGCAGCGCGGGCCGGTCTTCTCGGTGTAAGCCGGATCGTCCTTGCCCGGCACGTATTTGCCGCGCGACTTGGACACGGTGACCTCGACGTGCAGCCCGGGTTCCTTCGTTCCCGCGCCGAGGACCCGGTCCATCGACGGTTTCAAGTCGGTGAGCGCCTGTAGAGTGCAAGGGAAGCTGGGGGAGTACTTGGCACCGATTTCGAGCGGACGGCGGCTGTCCGCGGACAACGCGATGATGTTGTTCCGGTTCTGCCGCAGGAACGTCGTGAGGTCCCGCGACGACGTGGTGACCTGCTGATACAGCGAGCCGAGGTCGGTTCGTTTCGCGCTGATCGTGCCGAGGGTGACCGACGAATCGGTGAGCGCGTCGAGCAGATCTGGTGCGATGTCGCCGTACATCCGGGTGACGGTGGCGAGGTCGCGCACGTTTCGGTCCAGCTGCGGCAGGTTCGGGTTGAACCGCCGGAGGTAGTCCGACGCGGTAGCCAGCGTCTGGCCCAGCTGTGCGCCGCGGCCTTGCAGTGCGGTGGAAACCGCGGTCAGCGTGGTCGCCAGTTTCTGCGGCTGCACGGCCTTCAGCACCGGGAGCAGGTTGTCGAAGACGCGCTCCAGTTCGATCGCGTTCGCCGACCGGTCCTGCGAGATCACGTCTCCGGCCTGCAAGGGGCGCTTCCGTCCAGTGTCCGGAATGGACAGTTGGACGTACCGTTCGCCGAAGAGGGTCTTCGGCACCAGCAACGCGGAGACGTTGACCGGCAGCCATTTCACCTGCTCCGGGTCCAGCGCCAGCGAGATCTCCGCGCCGCCGCGGATCGCGTGCACGCCCCGGATGTCGCCGACCACGACGCCGCGCGCCTTCACCTGCCCGCCCGCGCGCAGCTGGTTGCCGACGCGGTCGGCCCGCAGCGTCACCGGGACCGTGGTGGTGAAGTCCTTGTTGTAGATCTTCACTGTGAGCAGCACGAACGCCGACAGCACCGCCAGGAACAGCACCCCGGCGGTGCGGACTCCGGTCTTGTGCCAGCGCCGGTTCATCCGGCCACCTGCACGGTCGTGGTCGCGCCCCAAATCGCGAGGCTGAGGAAGAAGTCCAGCACGCTGATCGCGACGATCGCCGTCCGCACTGCCCGACCCACCGCGACACCGACACCAGCTGGCCCGCCGCTCGCGCGGAAGCCGTAGTAGCAATGCGCGAGCACCACGACGACGCTGAAGATCAGCACTTTCCCGAACGACCACAGCACGTCGCCAGGCGGCAGGAACAACAGGAAGTAATGGTCGTAGGTGCCCGCGGATTGCCCGAACCCCCACACCGTGACCTGCCGCGACGCGAGATACGACGACAACAGCCCCACCGCGTACAGCGGAATCACCGCGATGAAGCCGGCGATCACCCGCGTGGTCACCAGATACGGCACGCTCGGGATGCCCATCACTTCGAGCGCGTCGATCTCCTCCGAGATCCGCATCGCGCCCAGTTGCGCGGTGAACCCGCAGCCGACCGTCGCGGACAACGCCAGCCCGGCCACCAGCGGCGCGATCTCGCGCGTGTTGAAGTACGCCGAAATGAACCCGGCGAACGCCGACGTGCCCACCTGGTTCAGCGCCGAATATCCTTGCAGCCCCACGACAGTCCCGGTCGCGACGGTCATCCCGACCATCACGCCGATGGTCCCGCCGATCACCGCCAGCGCGCCGCTGCCGAAGCTCACCTCGGCCAGCAGCCGGACGATCTCGCGCAGGTACCGGCGCACCGCGCGCGGCACCCAGCCGAGCGCGCGCAGGAAAAACAGGATCTGGTCGCCGAGAGTGTCGAGGAAGCTCAGCCTGCGGTCGATGGCTTCGAGCACGCGCGTCGGAGTCGGGGTGGCCATCAGCTTCCCTTCGGCGGCACGAGCTGGAGGTACACCGTGGTGAGGATCAGGTTCAGCACGAACAGCAGCAGGAACGTGATCACGACGGACTGGTTCACCGCGTCGCCGACGCCCTTCGGCCCGCCGCGCGGGTTCAGGCCTCGATACGACGCGACGACCGCGGCGACAAACCCGAACAGCAGTGCCTTGATCTCGCTGATCCACAGGTCCGGCAGTTGCGCGAGCGCGGAGAAACTCGCCAGGTACGCACCAGGAGTGCCGCCCTGCATGATCACGTTGAAGAAGTAGCCGCCGAGGACCCCGACCACGCTGACCATGCCGTTGAGGAACACCGCGACACCCATCGCGGCCAGCACCCGCGGCACGATCAGCCGCTGGATCGGCGAAACCCCCAGCACCTCCATCGCGTCGATTTCCTCGCGGATGGTGCGCGAACCGAGGTCGGCGCACATCGCGCTGCCGCCCGCGCCCGCGATCAGCAGCGCGGTCACGATCGGGCTGGCCTGCTGGATGATCGCGAGCACGCTCGCCGCGCCGGTGAACGACTGCGCGCCGATCTGCGTGGTCAGCGACCCGATGTGCAGCGCGATCACCGCGCCGAACGGGATCGACACCAGCGCGGTCGGCAGGATCGACACGCTCGCGATGAACCAGAACTGCTGGACGAGTTCACGGAACTGGAACGGGCGGCGGAACGTCAGCCGGACGACGTCGAGCCCCAGTGCGTAAAGCCGGCCGGTCTGGTGCAGTGCCGCGGCGCCGGGAAACGCCATCGCCCGACCTCCCAGCAATTTCCGGGCACGGCGGAATGCCCGCCGAACGTCCGTTCCGGTGCTGATCCGTTTGGCGGACCGAGCCGGAACCCTGACGTGCGCGGGATTACCGTGCGGTTTCGTTACTGGTCAGTACGCTAACGAGGGCCCTGCCCGCAGACAAGAACTTGCCCCGTCCCGCGGGGTCACGGCGGCGTAACCGCCGAATTCTTGTGCGGTTGTGACAACTGTGCGGAATGCGGTTGTCAATGCGGGAAAATAAATACCGGTGCGGCGGTTTCCGGATATTTCAGCGAGCGAGCCAGCGGTGCAGCGAAGCGGTCAGCGCCTCGGGTGCGTCGAGCTGGATCAGGTGTCCGGCCGAACGGACCAATTCCAGTCCGGCGCCCGGGATCGTCCCGGCGAGCCGGTGGGCGCGGTCGACCGGGATCCAGGCGTCCTCGGTGCCCCACACCACGAGCGTGGGCACGCTGACGTCGCGGTAGCGCGGCTCGATTTCGTCGGTGTACCGCTGATCGGCCTGCGCGATCTGCCGGTAAAAGGCGGCCTGCCCAGTCGCACCGAGCCAAGGCGCGACGAGCATGTCGTGCGCTTCGGCGGACAACGGACGATGCGCGGCACCCGCGATGTACTCCCGCACCAGCGCTTCGTGCAGATTCGGCGGCAGTTGCGCGAACACGGCCGCGTTCTCCGCCACCAGACGGAAGAACTCCGAACCCCACGGGGCCAACGCGACGACGTCCACCAGCGCGAGCGACCGGTAAGCCGCGCCGTGCAACAGAAACGCGCGCAAGCTGACCGCGCCGCCGTAGTCGTGCGCCACCACGTCCGGCTCTTCGAGGCCCCAATGGTCCAGCAGCGCGGCGAACGTCTCGCCCTGCGCGGCCAGTGAAACGTCCTGGCCTTCGGCCATCGTGGAACTGCCGTAGCCCGGCATGTCCCACAGGTACACGGTGAAGTCCGGCGTGAACGTCGACGCGATCGGCTCCCACAGCTTCGACGACCACGGCGTGCCGTGGCAGAACACGAGCGGCGGCCCCGAACCCTGCCGGGACCACCGCACCTGCTGCCCGTGCCAGTCGAAGACCTCCATCAGCGCTTCAGGTCCGCGACGATCTCGTACGAGCGCACGCGGTCCTCGTGGCCGTGCACCATTGTGGTGATCATCAGCTCGTTGGCATCGGTGTCGGCCAGCAGCTGGTCCAGTCCCTTCCGGACACTCTCCGGCCCGCCGACGATGCTCGACCCGAACCGCTCGGCGAGGAACGCGCGGTCCATTTCGGTGTACGGGTACTCGGCGGCATCCTCCGGCGTCGGCAGCGCGATCGGGCGGCCGCGGCGCAGGCTCAGGAAGGTCAGCCCGCTCGGCCCGGCCAGGTACTCCGCGCGCTCGTCGGTCTCGGCGGCGATCACCTGCACGCCCAGCATCACGTAGGGCTCGGAAAGCACTTCGGACGGACGGAAGTTCTCGCGGTACAGCCGCACCGCGGGCAGCGTGTTCTCGGCGGCGAAGTGGTGCGCGAAGGAGAACGGCAGCCCCAGCCGTCCGGCCAGTTGCGCGCTGAAGCCGGACGAGCCCAGCAGCCACACGGGCGGCTTGTTGCCCTCGGCGGTGACCGCGTTGACGCCGCGCGCCGCGTCCGGCTCGAAGTAACTGATGAGCTCCATCAGGTGCTCGGGGAAGTTCTCCGCGGACAGCCCGCCCGGCCCGCGCAGCGCGAGCGCGGTGCGCTGGTCGGTGCCCGGCGCGCGGCCGATGCCCAGGTCGATCCGGCCCGGGTGGAACGCCTCCAGCGTGCCGAACTGCTCGGCCACCACGAGCGGCGCGTGGTTCGGCAGCATGATCCCGCCGGAGCCGACGCGGATGCTCTCGGTGGCGTCCGCGACGTGCCCGATCAGCACCGCCGTGGCCGAGCTGGCGATGCCCGGCATGTTGTGGTGCTCGGCGAGCCAGTACCGGTGATAGCCCAGCCGTTCGGCATTGCGGGCGAGATCGAGCGTATTGCGCAGCGCCTCGCCGACCCCCTTCCCTTCGGAAACGGGGGAGAGGTCGAGCACGGACAGCGGTACGTCAGGCAGGGAGGTCACGTAAGGGCGTAACGCACGGGGCGGCGGTTCCCTTCCCGGTCACTGTCTCGTGAGTGGCGATCACGGTTCTAACCGCGATCGCCACTCACGAGGCAGGCAGCCAGTCCGGGTCCGAGGCGAGCACGATCAGCTGCTGGGTCGCCCGGGTGAGCGCGACGTACAGCACGCGCCGCCCGGTCGAGGACTCGGTGACCAGGTCCATCGGCTCGACCAGCACCACCGCGTCGTATTCGAGGCCCTTCGAATCGAGGGACCCGACGACCTTCAGCCGCTCGTCGGCCTGCCCGGAGAGCCAGCCCTCGACCTCTTCGACGCGGTCCATGGCGGTGATCACCCCGACCGTGCCCTCGACCGCGCCGAGCAGTTCCTTCGCCGCGCTCTGCGTCGCCGTCGCCAGCGCCGCCTGGTCGACCGGCCGCACCTCCGGCTCGATTCCGGTAGTGCGCACGGCCTTGGGCAGTTCGTCGGCCTGCGCGTGGCCCGCCACGACCTTCGCCGCCAGGTCGAAGATCTCCGCCGAGTTCCGGTAGTTCGTCCGGAGCGTGAAGCGCCGCCGCGTGGTCTTCACGCCGAACGCCTGGTCGCGCGCCTGCGCCGCCTCGTCGGGATCCGGCCACGAACTCTGCACCGGGTCGCCCACGACCGTCCAGCTCGCGTACTTGCCGCGACGGCCGATCATCCGCCACTGCATCGGCGAAAGGTCCTGCGATTCGTCGACGACCACGTGCGAGTACTCGTCGTAGTGCTCCGGACGATGCGGCGCGCCGCCGGAACTGCCGCGCTCCGGAGCCACCTCGACCACGGTCTGCCGGCGGCGGCGCTTCGGCTCCGGACCGACCAGCACGCGCAACTCGTCCAGCAACGCGACGTCGGCGACCGACCAGCCGCGCGAACGGTCCGCGAAATCGGCCGACAGCAGGCTGATCTCGTTCCGGTTCAGGATGCCCTTGGACGCGGCGGCCATCCGCTTCTCGGTGCCCAGCCACTTGAGCACCTGTGCCGGATACAGCACCGGCCACCACACCACGAGGAAGCGGTGGAAGTCGATGCGCTCGCCGAGATCGTTGATCAGCTCCGCGCGGTCGATCTCCTTGCCGTCCGCCTTCGCGTACTCCTCGGCCTTGTCCGCGAGCGCGGCCAGAAGCAGCTCTGCCACGCGTACGCGCGACCGGTTCGGCGGCGCGCCCTGCGTGTGCGCCTTGCGCCGTACCTTGTCCAACTCGCGCGCGGTCAGCTTCAGGACTTCGCCGCGATAAACGATCTTCAGCTCCGTCGGCGCTTCGGGCGGGGTGTCGCGCAACGCGCGCAGAAGCACCTTTCGCATCCGCAGCGAACCCTTGATCGCAGCCAGTGCGGCTGTGTCCTGTCGCGTCGCTTCGAGACCGTCGAGCACTTCGCCGAGCGCGCGCAGCTCTACGTTCGTTTCGCCCATCGACGGCAGCACGCGCGAGATGTACGTGGTGAAGACGCCCGAAGGACCGATCACGAGAACGCCCGCGCCGCCGAGCTGACGGCGGTGCCGGTACAGCAGGTACGCGGCACGGTGCAGCGCGACGGCCGTCTTGCCGGTGCCCGGACCGCCGGTGATTTCGGTGACGCCGCGCCACGGCGCGCGGATGACCTCGTCCTGTTCCTTCTGGATCGTGGCCACGATGTCGCGCATCTTCTCGCCGCGCGAACGGCCGAGCGCGGCCATCAGCGCGCCCTCGCCGACGATCTGCATGTCCTCGGGCACGGCGTCGGCGATCAGCACGTCGTCGTCCACGTCCAGCACCGTCTGCCCGGAGCAGCGGATCACCCGGCGGCGCACGACGTCCATCGGCTCTTCGGCGGTGGCCTGGTAGAAGGCGGCGGCCGCGGGCGCGCGCCAGTCGGTGACCAGGTTGTCGAACTCGGTGTCGCGGATGCCGAGACGGCCGACGTAGATGTGCTCGCGGTCGAGGTGGTCGAGCCTGCCGAAGACCAGGCCCTCGTACTCGGCGTCGAGCGTCTGCAGGGTCTGGTTCGCGTGGTAGACCATCATGTCGCGCTCGAACAGCATCGACGCCTGCTCGAAGATCGCTTCGCGCTGTGCGCCTTGGCCCAGCTCGTAGCCCTTGGCCCGCATCGCCTCGGCCTGGGTCCGCAGCTCGGCGAGCCGCGTGTAGACCCGGTCGACGTGTGCCTGCTCGACGGCGATCTCAGCCCGTCTCACCCGGGGTTCCGACACGCAACGCTCCCTTGAACTCCATCAACGCGCCTCTGGAGGGCGAAGGACGACTCTACGCGCCCGCGCGCGCGGGTTCGGCAAGTCCTGCCCAACGCCACATCGCGACCTTGGGCGAAGATGGCCGGGTGACGAGGATCGTGGCGGGGAAGGCGGGCGGACGGCGGCTGAAGGTGCCGCCCAAAGGCACCCGCCCGACGTCGGAGCGGGTGCGGGAAGCACTGTTCAACGCCCTCGAAGTGGCCGGTGAGCTGGACGGTGCCCGCGTGCTCGACCTCTACGCCGGCTCGGGTGCGCTCGGTCTCGAAGCGCTTTCGCGCGGTGCCGCGGACGCGTGGTTCGTGGAGGCCGACCGCCGGGCGGCAGACGTGCTTCGCGGCAACGTCGCCGATTTACGGCTAGGCGGCACGGTGCGAGCCGGGCAAGTGGAGACAGTGGTCGCTGCGCCTGCGACGGCGCAGTTCGACGTGGTGCTCGCAGATCCGCCGTACGCAGTCGACGCTGCTTCCCTGGGCACTGTGCTTGCTTCGCTACACAGTGGTGGCTGGCTCGCCGAAGGCGCGTTGGCCGTGATCGAACGTGCCGCGCGCGACGGTGCTCCGGACTGGCCGTCGACTTTCAAGCCGCTTCGCGACAAGCGTTACGGCGACACGGCGCTGTACTGGGCTGAGTACGACAGCTCATCTGAGGTGTGACGCAGTCGTCACGAGAGCGCGCGCGACGGCGCGGCTTGATAGCGTCCGCGCCATGCGGCGTGCGGTCTGTCCCGGTTCTTACGATCCGGCCACCAACGGACATCTCGACATCATCGAGCGGGCTTCGGTGCTCTTCGACGAGGTTGTCGTCGCGGTGGGGGTGAACAAGAGCAAGAAGGGCCTCTTCAGCGTCGAGGAACGCATGGAGATCCTGCGCGAGATCACCGCGAAACTGCCGAACGTGCGCGTCGATTCGTGGCAGGGCCTGCTCGTGGACTACTGCCGCGATAACGACATCGCCGCGGTCGCGAAGGGCCTGCGTTCGGTCAGCGACTTCGACTACGAACTGCAGATGGCCCAGATGAACCGCGAGCTCACCGGGCTCGAAACGCTGCTGATGGCCAACAACCCGGCCTACGGCTTCGTGTCGAGCTCGCTGGTCAAGGAGATCGCGGCGCTCGGCGGCGACATCGAGAACCTGGTGCCGCCGGTGGTGTACGAACGCCTCGTCGCGGTCTACGCCAAACAGGACTGAGCACCGCGTCCGGCCGGAAGGCCAGTCCAGCGGCCGATTTAGCCTGAACGGATTACTGCCTTCGTCGGGACTTCGGCCGCGGCCCGAAGCTGTTCACCTCGCGTCATTCTGCAGACCACCCGTCCGGGTTACCGTCCGAAAATGACCAACAACCGCAGCCGCATAGTCGGTGTCCTTTTCGCACTGCTGGTCGGTTTCCTGGGGTTCGGCACGGCCGCGGAGGCCGTCCCGCTGTCCCCGGCGGCTCCGGCGTCCGTGCAGCCGAAGCAGAACTCCTGTGGGGATCTGTCCGGTTTCACGCACGTCAAGCTGTCGGCGCTGCCCGCGCAGGCGACTGACACCTACAAGCTCATCCAGACGAACGGGCCGTTCCCGTACCCGAAGAACGACGGCGTCGTCTTCACCAACCGCGAGGGGATCCTGCCCTCCTGCTCGTCGAGCTACTACCACGAGTACACCGTGCCCACGCCCGGTTCGAGCAACCGCGGCACCCGCCGGATCGTGACCGGCCAGGGCGGCGAGTACTTCTACACCGGCGACCACTACGAGTCCTTCCAGGTCATCGACATCGACGGCGGCAGCACGCCGACGAAGTGCGGCGACCTGTCGAAGCTGAGCCCGGTCGGCTACTCGACGCTGTCCGACGACGCCAAGCAGGTCGTCGACGGCGTGCGCGCCGGCACCCTCAACGACGGCACGACGTACGAGAACCGCGAGGGCGTCCTGCCCGCGTGCGACGCCGGCTACTACACGCTCTACGACGTCGGCTCGGAAGACCGCGTGATCTCCGGCAAGGGCGGCGAGCTCGTCTACACGCCGGACCACTACGCCACCTTCCAGAAGATCGATCTGAACGGCTGAGCACGGTTCGCCGGGGCGGTCCCACCGGCGGGTGAGACCGCCCCTTCCGGCACACATCAGGACACGCCCGGTCGGGTGCTCGTTCACCGGTTCAGGCTGCGAAGCGGGCAGACTGGAAGCCAGTGATCGGGGAAACTGCTTGAGGGAGTGGCCGTGTACCGGGTTTTCGAGGCACTCGACGAGCTCGTCACGATCGTCGAAGAGGCCCGTGGGGTTCCCATGACGTCCAGCTGCGTGGTGCCCCGCGGCGACGTCCTCGAGCTGCTCGACGACGTCCGCGACGCGCTTCCCGGCGAAGTGGACGACGCGCAGGACGTGCTCGACAAGCGCGACGACCTGCTGCTCGCCGCGCGCAAAGAGGCGGGGGAGACCGTCGCGAGCGCGAACGAGGAAGCCGAGCGGACGGTGTCGGACGCCACGTCCGAGGCCGAGCGCATCCTCGCCGACGCGCGCGCCCGCGCGGAGCAGATGCTGGGCGACGCGCACAACGAGGCCGAGCGCATGGTCGCGGGCGGGCAGGCCGAGTACCAGAACCTCACCGAACGGTCCCGCGCCGAATCCGAGCGGATGATCCAGGCCGGCCGCGACGCCTACGACCGCGCGATCGAGGACGCCCGCGCCGAACAGGCCCGGCTCGTCTCGCAGACCGAGGTCGTGCAGGCCGCGCACGCCGAATCCGCGCGGATCGTCGACGAGGCGCACGCCGAAGCCGACCGCCAGCGCGCCGACTGCGACGCGTACGTGGACGGAAAACTGGCCGAGTTCTCCGAGCTGCTGGCCACCACGCTGCGCACTGTCGACTCGGGCCGCAACCACCTGCGCTCGCCCTCGACCGGGCACGGCGGCGGCCGCTCGACGCTGTACGACTACCAGGTCTGAGTTCCCGCCTCGCAGCCGGGCGCGAGGCCGCACACCACAGCTACTGAGAAAACCCCAATGTGGCATTGGGTGCGTCAGATGCACCCAATGCCACATTGGGGCGCATGACCCGCCGCGCACGCGCCGCGCATCCGGTACCGCCCGGCACTGTGGCCCCGCGGGTGCCGGTCACGGTTCCGGCCGCGTCGGCACTCGCCAGGTCCGGCCACCTCCAACGCGGTTGCGAGGGCTGCGTACGCTGGTAGGCGATGTCCGAAAACCCTGCCCAGAACCCCCGCCCCGCGCAACTCGACGACCGCAGCCCGTGGGTGGTCGACACCCGTGAGCTCGGCCGCCGCGCGGGACTCAGCCGGGAGCTGCGCCGCAGCGCGCCCGTGCCGACCTCGCTCGGCGTGCCCGGCGTGCTCGAAATCCGCGAAGGCGAGCCGGTCGAGCTCGACCTGATGCTCGAGTCCGTCGTCGAGGGCGTCCTCGTCACCGGCACCGCCGCGGCGGTCGCCACCGGCGAGTGCTCGCGCTGCCTCGACCCGGTCACCGAGAACGTCGAGGTCGACCTCACCGAGCTGTTCGCCTACCCGGGCTCGGCCACCGAGGAGACCACCGACGAGGACGAGATCCCTCGCCTGGTCGACGACCGGATCGACCTCGAGCCGACCGTCCGCGACGCCGTGGTGCTGGCGCTTCCGCTCGCCCCGCTGTGCCGCGAGGACTGCCCGGGACTGTGCATCGAATGCGGCGTCAAGTGGGCCGATCTCGAGCCCGGACACGGGCATGAGAAGATAGACCCTCGGTGGGCCGCGCTGGTCGAGCGATTCGACGAGAACGCGGGCGAAAAGCCTGCGCACGGCTCCGGAGAGCAAGCCTGACGAGCGTCCAGCTCGATCCGGGAGAAGTAAGTTCGCTCGCATCCGCGAGCAGACCGTTTGAAGGAGATCTACTCGTGGCCGTCCCGAAGCGGAAGATGTCGCGATCCAACACGCGCTCCCGCCGCAGCCAGTGGAAGGCGGCTCCGGTTCAGCTGGTGCCCTGCTCCAACCGCGCCTGCCGCCAGCCGAAAATCCAGCACGTCGCTTGCCCGGCTTGCGGCCAGCACAACGGCCGCCAGGTCGTCGAGCCCGCCTGAGCGGGCAGCCGACCATGGGGGGTAAGCCCGTCGGAGGACCCGCGGCCGATCCCGCATCGTTGCTCGAGGCGCTCGGGGTCGTTCTCGACCCCGAGCTGCTCCGTCTTTCGCTCACCCACCGCTCGTACGCGTACGAGCACGGCGGCCTGCCGCCGAACGAGCGACTGGAGTTCCTCGGAGACGCGGTGCTCGGCCTCGTCGTCACCGACCACCTCTACACCACCCACCCCGACCTGCCCGAGGGGCAGCTCGCGAAGCTGCGCGCCAGCGTCGTCAACATGCACGCGCTGGCCGGCGTCGCGCGCGGGCTCGGCGAGGGCGGGCTCGGGGCGCATCTGCTGCTGGGCAAGGGCGAAGAGCTCACCGGCGGCCGGGACAAGGCGAGCATCCTCGCCGACGGTCTCGAAGCCGTCATCGGCGCCACGTACCTCGCGCACGGCATCGAGGTCGCGCGCAAGCTCGTGCACCACCTCTTCGACGGGTTGCTGGCCGAGGCTCCGCTGCGCGGGGCAGGCCTCGACTGGAAGACCAGTCTGCAGGAGCTGACCGCCTCCGGGGGACTCGGCGTGCCCGAGTACCGCGTCGAGGACAGCGGTCCCGACCACCGCAAGGAATTCACCGCCACCGTGCTGGTGGCGGGCCGCGCACTGGGCGAAGGCAACGGCACCACGAAGAAGGAAGCCGAGCAGAAGGCCGCGGAGACCGCTTGGCGGGCCCTGTCGGAGGAACTCGGCACGGGCGACGACGCGAGCTGACGCGTTTTCACTCTTCCCGGGGCCGGTCGACTCAGGTCGACCGGCCCCGTTTTCGTCGGTGGCGCGACCGGCTCCGGCTGTGTCCCGCTGGTTCTCGCGGCCCCGGTTTCCGGGCCGGAGAACCGGCCTTCGCGGTTCCGCGGCGGCACCGGTCCGGAATTGTCGGTGACGGCAGGCAGAATGAGCGCATGCCCGAACTACCCGAGGTCGAGACCGTCCGCGCCGGTCTCGAAGCGCACGTCGCCGGTCGTACCGTCCGGGCCGTCGAGGTGTTGCACGACCGCGCCATCCGGCGGCATGCCCAAGGAGCCGCCGACTTCACCGGACGGCTCGCCGGAGTCACGATCGAAGCGGCCCGGCGGCGCGGCAAATACCTGTGGCTGGAACTGTCCGACGGCGAGGCGGTGCTGGCGCATCTCGGCATGAGCGGCCAGATGCTGGTGCAGCCCGAGGACACGCCGGACGAGAAACATCTGCGCGTCCGGGTCCGGTTCGCCGACGACGGACCGGAACTGCGGTTCGTCGACCAGCGGACGTTCGGCGGGCTGGCGCTGGACGAACTGGTCGAGGTCGACGGCGACAGCTTGCCCGGCACGATCGCGCACATCGCGCGGGACCCGATGGACCCGAAGTTCGACCCGGAAGCGGCGGTGCGCGCGCTGCGGTCGCGGCGGACCGAGGTGAAGCGTGCGCTGCTGGACCAGACGCTGGTGTCCGGAGTGGGCAACATCTATGCCGACGAGGCGTTGTGGCGGTCCAAGCTGCATTGGTCTCGGCCGACCGAGAAACTCACTGCCGCGCAGGGGCGAACGCTGCTGTCCGCGGCCAGTGACGTGATGTCCGCGGCACTGCTGGTGGGCGGGACGTCGTTTGACGCGCTTTATGTGAATGTGAACGGACAGTCGGGGTATTTCGAGCGCTCGCTCGATGCGTACGGCCAGGAAGGGATGCCGTGCCGTCGGTGCGGGTCGCCGATCCGGCGGGAGCCGTTCATGAACCGGTCGTCGTTTTCGTGTCCGAGGTGTCAGCGGCGGGCGCGGGCCGCGTAGCCGCCCGCGATCGAGTGAAGACCAAGCCGGCAACGGTAATCGCCAGCGAAAGCCAAGCGAACCAGTCGCCGAAGCGCGTGTGGAACGTCGCGCCGGGGCCAGCCGGGACATCCGCGGTGACTGCTGTGAACGGGGACGGGCCGCCGGTGCGGGCTTCGCCGAGGACGCGGCCGTAGCCGTCGGACAGCATCAGGCTGCCGTTCGCGTCGGAGAGGGCTATCGACTGTCCGCTTTCGACACCACGCAGCAGCGCGTTGCGGGTGTGCTGCCAGCCGCCCTCGTCGTTGCTGCCCGGCGGGACCGCCAGTTCCGCCGGGATGGCGAGGATCCGCGAACCGGCGGCGGCGTAGTCGCGGCTGGGGGAGGCGAACGTCGTGTCGCCGCAGATCACCAAGCCGGTCGAGACGGCCGCGCCGGGAATGAACACGAGGTCCCGGCCGGGCGGGCTCACCAGGTCGTGGTGCTTCAGATAGCGAGCGGGCGCTGAGCCGTCGGCGGGGAAGGCCAGTGCGTAGTCGTAGTTGTGCGTGGCGGGGCGGTCGTAGTACTCGAAGCCGGCCACGATCGCGGCGCCACGGGTCTTGGCCGCCTGTCGCATCGGCTCGACCAGAGCGGCGGGCCATTCTTCTTCGGCACTGAAAGCGGCTTCAGGCAATACGATGAGCCGCACGCCGTCGGGCATGGCGGAGATCTGGTCGATGTAGTCCCGCACCAGGGCGCGGCCGCGAGCGGTGCCGAGTTCAGGACCCCAGTGATAGCCGGCGTTTTGCGTGATCGCGGCCATCCGTACCGCCGGGCCGCTCGTGCCGGAAAGCCTGAGTGCGCCGCCGCCAAGGGACAGCGCCACGATGAGTGCGGCGACGACACCGGTGCGCAGCCGAGAAGCTCCGGGCGCGCACATCGCGGCGATCGCGCAGGCGGGCAGCAGCACCAAAAACTCGACGCCCCACATTCCCGCCCACGAAGCGGTTTGCAGCACGAGCGGTGCGTCGCCTTGATCGTTGGCGAGGGAACCCATCATTCCCATCGGGTTCGAGACGGCGGCAAGGTACAGGAGGGCGGTCCACGCCGCCGGGGCGGCGAGGCTGGCCAGCAGTGTCCGGCGGCGGCGCGTCAAAGCCCAGAAAAGCCACACCGCGAACGTGAACACCAGCGACATCCCGACGTCGATGGCGGCCCCGAACGGCCACAACGGTTCGTCGCCGGAATGTGCTTGGTAGGCCCACATATTCGCGGTGCCGAGCAGGAACGCGCCGAACGCGGTGCCCGCGGCCGTCCAGCCGCCGGCGCGGGTTGCCAGCAGCAGCACCGGAAACGGCGCGAGCCAGGTCAACGCGGCGATCGGGGCGAGTCCGGTGCCGAAGTAGAAGAGCGCTGCCGAAGACAGCAACGCGGCCGGGATCTGCCAGCGGGCATTACGCTTTGAGTCCACAGAAAACCCTCCGGGAAGTACGCCGGCACAGCTCGCGGAACTCGGGTTCCGTCGTCCCCATCCGGCCGGCGAGGTAGTGCAGCACCATGCCTTGCATCTGGCTGCTGACGGTCAACGCGGCTTCCAGCGGGTCGTCGGCGCGCAGCACGCCCTCGCGCATGCCGTCTTCGATCAGCCGGACCAATGCGGTGAACGGCGGCGAGCCGGGTTCGCGGAAACCGTCCGGGTACAGCCGGGCGCGCGCCCAGCTGTCGGTCATCAGGAAGCGGTACAGGTGCGGCTGACCGAGCGCGAAATCCAGGAACCCGTCCAGCAGCGCGTCGTACCGGTCGGTCCACTCGCCCTCGGACATCGGGTCCTTCCACGCCGCGCCCAGTTCCCGCCCGGTGGCGTCGGCGACCGCGCGCAGCAGGACCTCGCGGTTCGCGTAATGCCGGTAGATCGCCATCGCGGTGACTCCGGCGGCTTCGGCGACCCGGCGCATGGTCACCGCGGCGGCCCCCTCGGCGGCGACGATCTCGCGCGCCGCCGCCACCAGCCGTTCAGCAGTCGGAATCTCAGGCATGTCTACACCGTATACCTCGATGTCTACGTTGTATACCTCACCGTTGGTCTCTCTCTGCACCGGAAGAACGGGCAGCGGTACCGCCCTTCGGCCGCTCGCCGTGCACACTACTGCGCTATGCGTGGTACCGTCTCTCGCGCAAGACCGGGGAAGGAACGCCGTGGAGATCAGTCAGCTGCTCAAGGGAGTGCTGGACCTGGCGGTCCTCGCGGTGCTGCGGGACGACGACGGCTACGGCTACGACGTGCTGCGAAGACTTCGCGTCGCCGGCCTGGACGAGGTCGGGGACGCATCGGTGTACGGCACGCTGCGGCGGCTGTACAAGGCGGGGTTGCTGACGTCCTACGTGGTTCCGAGCGAAGAAGGCCCGCACCGCAAGTACTACAGCTTGAACGAGCGGGGCCGGGCACGGCTCGCCGAATCGGTGCGCACGTGGCACAGTTTCGCGTCCACTATGGACAGTTTGGTGAAAGAGCGGGCCTGACCGCGCGGACAGGCGGAACGCGGCACGAATCGGGGAGAGGCAGCATGAGCACGGACAAGCCGACGGCCGCGCGGGCGTACCTGGCGAGGGTGCGCACCGCGCTCGCGGATCTGCCCGCGAACGAGATCGAGGAACTGCTCGAGGACGTCCGGCCGCAGCTGGCCGAGATGGAGACGGAACTCGGGGCGGCGGCGCGGGTCGAGGACCTCGTCGCGCGGCTCGGCACCCCGGAGAGCTATGCGGCCGAACTGCGGGCGTCCGGCGGATACCCGCCCGCTCCGGCGGTTCCGGAAGCGGCGACCGAGGCGCTCCCGACGGCGAAGCAGGGCCGGGCCGGGCCGCGGTTTGCCTTGTGGGGCTTGCTGTTCTGTGCGTTGGGGACGGCGCTGGTCGCGTTCTCCGCCGCGGTGCGCTTCGACGTCGAGGTACTGGTCGGGATGCTCGTGCTCGCCCCGGTGTTCGCGGTGAGCGTGGCGTTCCTGCTGCTGCGCGGGACCGGCGCGTTGCGGGAGTTGCCGGAGGTCGTCCGCGCACGGGCGATGGTGCAGTCGATGCGGGAGGACCGGTCGGCCGAACGCGCGTTCGCCTACCTGAACTCGCTGAAGCCGGCGTGGTGGCTGGTGTGCGCGTTCGCGCTGCTGGCGTTCGGGCTGCTGATGATGATCCGCGACCTGCACGCGGTCCTGCTGCTGCCGGTGCTGCTGGTCGCCGCGGGCCTGGTGATGTGGGCGGGCCCGCGGATCAAGGCCGACGGGCGGATGCTGTGGATCGCGGTGCCGGTGTCGGCGTTCGTGGTGGGCAGCGCGTTCGGCGGCCTCGGCGCGGCGGTCAAACTTGTCCGCGACCGTTCGTACTCGTCGAATTCCACGCCGTCGTACGCCTCGTCGATGTACCAGGACTCCCACGGCAACGAGTCGCTGCGCTACGGCCAGCACGAACTGACCAATCTGTACGTTTTCGACGCGAACGGCAAACCGCTGGAGAACGTCTACCTCTACGACGACCGCGGCCGTCCGCTCACGATCACGCGCTACGGCTGCGAGAAGGACACCGGAACGAGCCAGATGACGGGACAGGACAACCAGTTCCCGCGCCCGAAGGTCGTCGAAGGAGTGCAGGACGACCACGGGAACGTCAACGGCTACAACGGTTATCGCGGTTACTGCCGGGAAGACGCCGGGGTGCCGTTCGCGGCGGTGATCCCGAAGGCTCCGGCGACGTCCGGTACCCCAGCTCCGCCGACGAAGCCCGCTCAGCCGACGAGGTAGGCGTGCGGGGTCATGAGTGGCTGTGCCGCTGAGAACCGGCACAGCCACTCATGAGACCCAGTCACCGCGAACCGGTGCCGGAGCCGGGTTTCGCTCAGCCCGGTCTCGCCGAGCCTGCGCCGCGCTTGGTGGTGAGGTCCCGGCGGTGTCTCCCGGCGAAGCCGCCGAACACGAAACCGGGCGCCCAGGCCGCGAACGGCCCGGGCGCCCGGGAGGCGAGTCGCCGGAACTCAGTGGTTGAACGCCGACCGCGCGGCCAGATCCGCCAGCAACTGGCGGCCCTTCTCGGCGTTGCGCGGCTGCGACAGCACGTCGTAGCGCTGCGCGACCAGCTGGCTCTGCGAGATGAACCCGCGCTTGTTGCGGTTCGCCGCGTAGCCCAGTGCGCCGAAGGCGACGTTGAACACGACACCCGCGGCGAGGCCCAGCACGATCGACAGCAGCCCGGCGGCCGGGTTGAGCATGCTCAGCACCAGGCCCAGGAACAGGCCGAACACCGCGCCGGACATGGCCGCGCTGCTGAGCATCCGGCTCCAGCTCATCTTGCCCGCGATGCGCTCCACCAGCATCGGCTGGACCCCGACGATCGTGACGTCGGTGACCGGGAAATCAGCGTGCGCGAGGTGGTCGACGGCCTGCTGGGCCTGTTCGTAGGACTCGTACGACCCGATCGGCCACCCGGTGGGCAGCGTCGGGAGCTGCGGCCGCGCCTGCTGCTGGCTTAACGTGGTCTGCGTGAATGCTTCAGTCATCCCTCTCACCTCTCTTGCCCGGTCCAACGCGCGAGGCGGCGGATTTGGTCCCGGACGCACCCGATTCACAGTATCTTCTCAGCCGGGCAACCCGGACATAGCAGGCGCCGTGCGGGTGAGGCCGGCGAAGCGCGCGTTTAAAGGTCTAACAAAATACCTTTCAGCGGATTGACCGGGACCCGGCGGCCCGGTAGGAAGAAGCCGCAAAGGACCTGATCCGAACCTTTGGGGCGATGCGATGGCGGCCAGGCGAGGAATGCTCACGCTCGAAGAACTCCGCGAACGGGTGACGGCGGGCACGATCGACACGGTGCTCGTCGCGCTCACCGACATGCAGGGGCGGCTCCAGGGCAAGCGCTGTTCGGCGGAGTACTTCCTCGAAGAGGTCGTCGGCCACGCGACCGAGGCGTGCAACTACCTGCTCGCGGTGGACGTCGACATGAACACCGTCGACGGCTACGACATCTCGTCCTGGCAGAGCGGCTACGGCGATTTCGTGCTCCGGCCGGACTTCGCGACGCTGCGGGAGATCCCGTGGCAGGAGGGCACCGCGCTGGTGCTCGCGGACGTCGAGCGCGTGCAGGGCGGCCCGGTTTCCGTTTCGCCGCGCCAGGTGCTGCGCCGTCAGCTCGACCGGCTCGCCGAGCACGACCTCAAGGCGTACGTGGGCACCGAACTCGAGTTCATCGTGTTCGACGACTCCTACGAGTCCGCGTGGGACAAGCGCTACCACGACCTCAAGCCGTCCAACCAGTACAACGTCGACTACTCCATGCTCGGCACCGCGCGCATCGAGCCGCTGCTGCGCCGGATCCGCAACGGGATGGCGGGCGCGGGCCTGTACCCGGAGTCGGCGAAGGGCGAGTGCAACCCGGGTCAGCACGAGATCGCCTTCCGTTACGCCGAAGCGCTCGCGACCTGCGACAACCACGGCATCTACAAGAATGGTGCGAAGGAGATCGCCGCGCAAGAGGGCAAGAGCCTCACGTTCATGGCGAAGTACAACGAACGCGAAGGCAACTCCTGCCACATCCATCTGAGCCTTCGCAGCAAGTCCGGCGAAGCGGTGCTTCCCGGCGACGGCGATCACGGCTTCTCGAAGCTGATGCAGCACTTCCTCGCCGGACAGCTGGATGCGTTGCGCGAGCTGACGTACTTCTTCGCCCCGAACATCAACTCCTACAAGCGTTACGTCCCTGGCAGCTTCGCGCCGACAGCGATCGCGTGGGGCACGGACAACCGTACGTGCGCGTTGCGCGTTGTCGGGCACGGTGATGGCCTGCGCGTCGAGAACCGCGTACCCGGTGGAGACGTCAACCCGTACCTTGCTGTCGCCGCCATGGTCGCTGCGGGGCTGCACGGCATCGAGAACGAACTGCCGTTGGAGCCTGAGTTCGTCGGCAACGCGTACGCGTCCGACAAGCCCACTGTGCCGGTCACGCTTGCTGAAGCCGCTGAAGTCCTCGAAGGCAGCCGTATCGCGCGAGATGCCTTCGGTGCCGATGTAGTCGACCATTACCTCAACGCCGCGAGGATCGAGCGAGAAGCGTACGAGCGAGCTGTGACCGATTGGGAGCGCATCCGTGGTTTCGAACGACTCTGACCCGCCCGTCATCGGGCTCAGCACCTATTCGGAACAGGCGAAGTTCCTGGCCTGGGACACCGAAGCGACGCTGCTGCACCGGGTGTACGCGGACTGTGTGGTCAAGGCGGGCGGGATTCCGGTGCTGCTGCCGCCAGTAAGCACGAAGTACGACGCGCTCGTGGGACGCATCGACGGTCTCGTCCTCACCGGTGGTGCGGACGTCGACCCCAGCCGGTACGACCAAGAGCCGCATCCGGCGACGTACATCCGCCCGGAGCGGGACGCGTTCGAGTTCGGCCTGTTCGCGGCGGCGCGCGCCGCCGGGAAGCCGGTGCTCGGCGTGTGCCGCGGGTTGCAGGTCATTAGCGTCGCGCTCGGCGGCACGCTTTCGCAGCATCTGCCGGAAACCCTGGGCGACGCAACGCATCAGCCTGCTCCGGCGACGTTCGGCACCAGCACGGTCACCCTGGTCGACGGCACGCGGGCGGCCGCGATTCTGGGCCGGGAAACGAAAGTCCAGTGCTACCACCATCAGGCGATCGACCGGCTCGGCTCCGGACTGGTCCCGTCCGGCCACGCGGCGGACGGCACGGTCGAGGCCGCCGAGATGCCGGGGGAGTTCGTGCTCGGCGTGCAGTGGCATCCGGAGCAGGACGGCGACGACGTCCGGCTGTTCGCCGCGCTGGTGAACGCCGCGCAGGAGGGGAAATGACGACGTTCGAGGTGCGCAACCCGGCGACCGCGGAAGTGGTGCGCGAGGTCGAGCTGACCACCGAGGCGGAGACCGACGCCGCGATCGCCCGCGCGCACGCCGCGTTCCCGGCCTGGCGGGCGGTCGCCCCCGGCGATCGGGCGAGGCTGCTGCGCCGGTTCGCGGACGCGGTCGACGCCGACGTCGAGCACCTCGCCCGGCTGGAGGTCGAGAACTCCGGGCACACCATCGGCAACGCCCGCTGGGAAGCGGGCAACGTGCGCGACCTGCTGGAGTACTCTTCCGGAGCGCCGGAACGGTTGCTGGGCAAGCAGATCCCGGTCGACGGCGGCGTCAACGTGACCTTCCACGAGCCGCTGGGCGTGGTCGGCGTGATCGTGCCGTGGAATTTCCCGATGCCGATCGCGGGCTGGGGCTTCGCGCCGGCGCTCGCGGCGGGCAACACCGTCGTGCTCAAACCGGCCGAGCTGACCCCGCTCACCGCGCTGCGGCTGGCCGAACTCGCCCGCGAGGCGGGAATCCCCGAGGACGTCTTCCAGGTTCTGCCAGGCAAGGGATCGGTTGTCGGACAACGGTTCGTCACGCATCCCGCGGTGCGCAAGGTCGTGTTCACCGGCTCCACCGAGGTCGGCAAGCAGGTCATGGCGGGCTGTGCGGCGCAGGTGAAACGGGTGACGCTGGAGCTGGGCGGCAAGAACGCCAACATCGTGTTCGCCGACGCGGACCTGGAGAAGGCCGCCGCGACCGCGCCGTACGGGGTGTTCGACAACGCCGGGCAGGACTGCTGCGCGCGGTCGCTGATCCTGGTGCAGGACACCGTTTACGACCGGTTCCTCGAACTGCTGGAACCCGCGGTCCAGGGGGTGGTCGTCGGCGATCCGGGCGACGAGGCGACCGAGATGGGCCCGCTGATTTCCGCGGACCACCACGCCAAAGTCTCCTCCTACGTCACCGAGCGGACGCCGGTCGCCTTCCGCGGCAGCGCTCCGTCCGGCCCGGGCTACTGGTTCGCGCCGACCGTCGTGCTCCCGCCGGGATTGGCCGATCCGCTGGCCCGCGACGAGATCTTCGGCCCGGTCGTCGCGGTGGTCCGGTTCCGCGACGAGGCCGAGGCGGTGCGGATGGCGAACGACACCGAATACGGCCTGTCCGGTTCGATCTGGACTCGCGACGTCGGCCGCGCTTTCCGGGTCGCGCGCGGCGTCGAATCCGGGAACCTGTCGGTGAATTCGCACTCCTCGGTCCGGTACTGGACGCCCTTCGGCGGCTTCAAGCAGTCCGGTCTCGGCCGCGAACTGGGCCCGGACGCCGCGGCCGCCTTCGCCGAGACGAAGAACGTTTTCCTGAGCACGGAGGAATAAATGGTGCAGCGTTTTGACGGCCGCGTCGCGGTGATCACCGGCGGCGCGAGCGGCATCGGCCTCGCCACCGCCAAGCGGCTGGCGAGCGAGGGCGCGAAGGTCGTGATCGGCGACGTCACGCCGGAGCAGGGCAAGGCGGCCGCCGACGCGGTGGGCGGGGCCTTCGTCCAGGTCGACGTGACTGACGCGGACCAGGTCGAGGCCCTCTTCCAGACGACGGTCGACGAGTTCGGCGCGGTCGACGTCGCGTTCAACAACGCGGGCATCTCGCCGCCCGAGGACGATTCGATCCTCACCACCGGCATCGAAGCGTGGGAGAAGGTGCAGCGGGTCAACCTGACCTCGGTGTACCTGTGCTGCAAGGCCGTCCTGCCGCACATGCAGCGCCAGGGCCGCGGTTCGATCGTGAACACCGCGTCGTTCGTGGCCGTGATGGGAGCCGCGACGTCGCAGATTTCTTACACCGCCTCGAAAGGCGGCGTGCTCGCCATGACGCGCGAGCTGGGCGTGCAGTTCGCGCGCGAGAACATTCGGGTCAACGCGCTGTGCCCGGGGCCGGTCAACACGCCGCTGCTGAAGGAACTGTTCGCCAAAGACCCGGAGCGCGCGGCCCGGCGGCTGGTGCATGTTCCGGTCGGCCGCTTCGCCGAGCCGGAGGAAATCGCCGCTGCCGTGGCCTTCCTGGCGAGCGACGACGCCAGCTTCATCACCGCCGCGCAGTTCCTCGTCGACGGCGGCATCTCCGGCGCCTACGTAACGCCGCTGTGACTGTCTGTGAAGGGCTCCTTGAGGGGATCTGATTCCCTCAAGGAGCCCTTCACGGACCGTTGGCAGTGGGTGTGGCGTAGGCCGGGAGCGGTAGACTGGCGACTGAACCACCAGGTAGGGTGCGTTCCACCGGCAGCACCCACAACTGAACATAGGGCCGTTCGAGCCGGAGCGGGAGAGTCCCATGCGATCAGTGGGACACCGAAGGAGCAAACTCCCCGGAATCTCTCAGGTAACCGCTACCGCTTTTGGCGAGGCCACTCTGGAAAGCAGGCGCACCCGCGCCTCACCCAAGGTGAAAGCCGTGCCGAGCGCGCGGTGAAACTCTCAGGTGCCCATGACAGAGGGGGAGTTCCCAGTGCACCGCCGCGCCCGGTGCCCGTCCCGAGGAGCTCCCATCACCTCCACCCCCTTCGACACCCGCCATATCGGTCCCGGCGAGGCCGAGCGGGCGAAGATGCTCGCCGAATGCGGTTACGGAAGCCTGGACGCCCTCGTGGAAGCGGCGGTGCCGTCCGCCATCCGCACGGCCGGTGACCTGGCGCTTCCCGCGCCCGCCTCCGAGGAAGAGGCCACCGCCGAGCTGCGTGCGCTCGCCGCGCGCAACCGGCCGATGACGCAGATGATCGGCCTCGGCTACTCCGACACCGTCACGCCGGGCGTGATCCGCCGCAACGTGCTGGAGAACCCGGCCTGGTACACCGCGTACACGCCGTATCAGCCGGAGATCTCGCAGGGCCGGCTCGAAGCGCTGCTGAACTTCCAGACCGCGGTGTCCGACCTGACCGGGCTGGCGATCGCCAACGCCTCGATGCTCGACGAGTCCACCGCGGCCGCCGAGGCGATGACGCTGATGCGCCGGGCGTCGAAGTCGAAGTCCAATGTGGTCGTTCTCGACTCCGAAGTCCTTCCACAGACCATCGAGGTCGTGCGGACGCGCGCCGCCGGCCTGGGCATCGACGTGCAAGTGCGCGACCTGCTCACTGGGCTGCCCGAGGAGTTCTTCGGCGTCATCGTGCAGTACCCCGGCGCGTCCGGCGTGCTTCGTGGCCGCGGTTTCTACCACGCGGTTTCCGAAGCGGCGAAGGCCGCGGGCGCGCTGTACACGGTCGCTGCCGACCTGCTCGCGCTCACCTTGATCGCCGCGCCCGGCGAGTTCGGCGCGGATGTCGCCGTCGGTTCCACGCAGCGCTTCGGCGTGCCGCTGGGCTACGGCGGTCCGCACGCCGGGTACATGGCGGTGCGCGCAGGCCTGGAGCGGTCGCTGCCTGGCCGTCTGGTGGGCGTGTCCGTGGACGCGGACGGGAACACCGCGTACCGCCTCGCGCTGCAGACGCGCGAGCAGCACATCCGTCGCGAGAAGGCGACCTCCAACATCTGCACCGCGCAGGTGCTGCCTGCGGTGCTCGCCGCGATGTACGCGGTCTACCACGGTCCCGAGGGGCTGAAGGCGATCGCGACGCGGGTTCACGAGCTCGCCGCCGGTCTCGCGAACGCGCTGCGCGACGGTGGCGTCGAAGTCGCGCACGAGGCCTTCTTTGACACTGTGGTCGCGAAGGTGCCTGGCCGTGCTGCGGAGGTGCACGCGGCTGCGCGCGAGGCGGGGATCAACCTCGGTCACGTCGACGCCGACCACGTCCGTATCGCCTGCGACGAGGTCACGCGTCCCGACACGCTCGCGAAGGTGCTTCGCGCCTTCGGTATCGACAGTGCGTGGGAAGCCGCACAGGCGCTCCCGAACGGTCTCGCCCGCGAGAGCGGTTACCTGACGCACGAGGTGTTCAGCACGCACCGGTCCGAGACGTCGATGCTGCGCTACCTGCGTCGCCTCGCCGACCAGGACTTCGCGCTCGACCGCGGGATGATCCCGCTCGGCTCGTGCACGATGAAGCTCAACGCCACCACCGAAATGGAGCCGATCAGCTGGCGCGAGTTCGCGGGCATCCACCCGTTCGCGCCCGCCGAGGACGCCGAGGGCTACCACGAGCTGGTCCGCCAGCTTTCCGGCTGGCTCGCCGAGGTCACCGGCTACGACCAGGTCTCGCTGCAGCCGAACGCGGGCAGCCAGGGCGAACTCGCCGGGCTGCTGGCGATCCGCGCCTACCACCAGGCGAACGGCCAGCCCGAGCGCGACGTCTGCCTGATCCCGTCGTCCGCGCACGGCACCAACGCCGCGTCCGCGGTGCTCGCCGGGATGCGCGTGGTCGTGGTCAAGTGCACCGACGAGGGCAACGTCGACCTCGAAGACCTGCAGTCCAAAGTGGACCAGCACAGCTCCGATCTCGCCGCGATCATGGTCACCTACCCGTCCACGCACGGCGTCTACGAGCACGGCATCGAGCGGCTCGCCAAGATCGTGCACGACGGCGGCGGACAGGTGTACGTCGACGGCGCGAACCTCAACGCCCTGCTGGGCCTTGCGAAGCCGGGCGAGTTCGGCGGCGACGTCTCGCACCTGAACCTGCACAAGACGTTCTGCATCCCGCACGGCGGCGGCGGTCCCGGCGTCGGCCCGGTCGCGGCGCGCGAGCACCTCGCGCCGTACCTGCCGAACCACCCGCTGCTCGCGCAGGCCGGACCGGAAACCGGTGTCGGCCCGATCAGCGGCGCGCCCTACGGTTCGGCGTCGATCCTGCCGATTTCCTGGGCGTACGTGCGGATGATGGGCGCGCCCGGGCTCACCGAGGCCACCAAGGTCGCGGTGCTCGCGGCCAACTACATCGCCGCCCGCCTCGCGCCGCACTACCCGGTGCTCTACACCGGGCAGGACGGCCTGGTCGCGCACGAGTGCATCCTCGACCTGCGCGGCATCACCAAGGAAACCGGCGTGACCGTGGACGACGTCGCGAAGCGGCTCATCGACTACGGCTTCCACGCGCCGACCATGTCGTTCCCGGTCGCGGGCACGCTCATGGTCGAGCCGACCGAGAGCGAGGACCTGGCCGAGATCGACCGGTTCTGCGAGGCGATGATCGCCATCCGGCACGAGATCGACGAGGTCGCGGCCGGTCGCTGGACCGCCGAGACGAGCCCGCTGCGCGGAGCGCCGCACACCGCGTCGTCGATCGTCGGCGAGTGGACCGCGGACTACGACCGCGAGCTGGCGGTGTACCCGGTCGGCGTGGCGCGCAAGACGAAGTACTGGCCGCCGGTGCGGCGGATCGACGGCGCGCGCGGCGACCGCAACCTCGTCTGCTCCTGCCCGCCCCTCGACGCGTACGACGCGTGAGCGTGTCCTCCGCTCGCGACAACGAAAGGCTTCCTGTGACGGAAACCCCCCTGCACCAGGTCCACCAGGATCTCGGTGCGCTGTTCACCGATTTCGCCGGCTGGTCGATGCCGGTGCGCTATGCCAGCGAACTGGCCGAGCACAAGGCCGTGCGCGAGGCGGCCGGGCTGTTCGACCTGTCGCACATGGCCGAGATCCACGTCCGCGGCGCGCAGGCGGCCGACGTGCTCGACTACGCGCTGGTCGGCAACCTGACCGGAGTGAAGCCGGGCCGCGCCCGCTACACGATGATCTGCGACGCCGACGGCGGCGTACTGGACGACCTGGTCGTCTACCGGCTCGCCGACGAGGAGTACCTCGTCGTGGCCAACGCGGGCAACGCGACCGTGGTCGCGGACGCGCTGGCCGAGCGGGTCGCCGGATTCGACGCGGTGGTGGAAAACCGGTCCGCGGACACCGCGCTGATCGCGGTGCAGGGCCCGAAGGCGGTCGACGTGCTCGCCGCGGTGACCGACGCCGACCTCGCCTCGCTGAAGTACTACGCGAGCGTGCCCGCCGTCGTGAAGGGCATCGACGTGCTGCTGGCCCGCACGGGTTACACCGGCGAGGACGGCTTCGAGCTGTTCGTGCCCGCAGCGCAGGCGCCGGCGTTGTGGCAGCTGCTGACCGAGGCCGGTCAGGAGCACGGTCTGGTCCCGTGCGGGCTCGCCTGCCGCGACACGTTGCGGCTGGAAGCCGGAATGCCGTTGTACGGCAATGAACTCAGCCGCGAGCTGAACCCGTTCGCCGCCGGACTCGGCCGGGTCGTGAAGTTCGAGAAGCCGGGCGACTTCGTGGGCCGCGCGGCCTTGGAGGAGCTGAAGAAGGCCGACGTCCCGCGCGTGCGGGTCGGCCTGCGCGGCACCGGCCGCCGCGCCCCGCGGCACGGGTACGCCGTGCTGTCCGGGGATGCCACTATCGGGGAGATCACCAGCGGCGCGCTGTCGCCGACGCTGGGCTACCCGATCGCCATGGCGTATGTAGACCGGGAGCACGCCGAGCCCGGCACCGCGCTGTCCGTCGACATCCGGGGCCGCGTCGAGCCGGTCGAGGTCGTCGCCCTGCCCTTCTACTCCCGAGCCTGAAAGGCCCTCCGAGCAATGAGCATCCCCCAGAACCTGTCCTACACGAAGGAACACGAGTGGCTGTCGGTCTCCGACGGCGTCGCGACGGTGGGCATCACCGCGTTCGCGGCGAGCTCGCTCGGCGACATCGTGTTCGTGCAGTTGCCCGGCGTCGGCGACACCGTCACGGCGGGCGAGGTGTTCGGCGAGGTCGAGTCGACGAAGTCGGTCAGCGAGCTGTACTCGCCGGTGAGCGGCGAGGTGGTGGCGGTGAACGAGGCCACATCGGACACCCCCGAGGTCATCAACTCCGACCCCTACACCGAAGGATGGCTGCTGCAGGTGCGGCTCTCGGGCGACGTCCCGGAGCTGCTCGACGCGTCCGCGTACGCCGAGCTGACCCAGGAGAACTGATGACCGTCCCGTTCGACGCCCGCCTGTCCGAGGCCGACCCCGAGGTCGCCGCCGCGGTGGCCGCGGAGCTGGACCGCCAGCAGTCGACGCTCGAGATGATCGCCTCGGAGAACTTCGCGCCGGTCGGCGTGCTCGAGGCGCAGGGCTCGGTGCTGACCAACAAGTACGCCGAGGGCTACCCGGGCCGCCGCTACTACGGCGGCTGCGAGCACGTCGACGTCGTCGAGCAGCTCGCGATCGACCGGGCCAAGGCGCTGTTCGGCGCGGAGCACGCGAACGTCCAGCCGCACTCGGGCGCGCAGGCCAACGCGGCGGCGATGTTCGCGGTGCTGAAGCCGGGCGACACGATCCTCGGCCTCGACCTCGCGCACGGCGGCCACCTCACGCACGGGATGAAAATCAACTTCTCGGGCAAGCTGTACAACGTGGTCGCCTACCACGTCGACAAGGAGACCGGGATCGTCGACGTCGCCGAGATCGAGCGGCTGGCGGTCGAGCACAAGCCGAAGCTGATCGTCGCCGGCTGGTCGGCCTACCCGCGCCAGCTCGACTTCGCCGAGTTCCGCCGGATCGCCGACCTGGTCGACGCCAAGCTGATGGTCGACATGGCGCACTTCGCCGGCCTCGTGGCCGCCGGGCTGCACCCGTCGCCGGTGCCGCACGCGGACATCGTCACGACCACCACGCACAAGACCCTCGGCGGCCCGCGCGGCGGCCTGATCCTCTCCCGCCAGGAGCTGGCGAAGAAGATCAACTCGGCGGTGTTCCCCGGCCAGCAGGGCGGGCCGCTGGAGCACGTGATCGCGGCCAAGGCCGTGGCGCTCAAGATCGCCGCGACGGACGGGTTCCGCGAGCGCCAGGAGCGCACCCTGGAAGGCGCGAAGATCCTCGCCGACCGGCTGTCGCGCACCGACTGCGCGGAGGCGGGCGTCCGCGTCCTCACCGGCGGCACCGACGTGCACCTGGTGCTTGTCGACCTGGTGAACTCCCAGCTCAACGGCCAGGAGGCGGAGGACCGGCTGCACTCGGTCGGGATCACCGTCAACCGCAACGCGGTGCCGTTCGACCCGCGTCCGCCGATGGTCACCTCTGGTCTGCGGATCGGCACCCCGGCGCTGGCCACCCGCGGTTTCGGCGCCGACGACTTCACCGAGGTCGCCGACATCATCGCCGAGACGCTGAAGCCGGACTTCGACGAGGCCGCCCAGCAGGCGCTGCGGGGTCGCGTGGAGCTGCTGGCCAAGAAGCACCCGCTGTACGCGGACCTGAGCCGATGAGCGCGCAGCCCGAAGGCCGGAAGTTGTTGCGGCTTGAGGTGCGCAACAGTGAGACGCCGATTGAGAAGAAGCCGTCGTGGATC
>NZ_JACGZW010000059.1 GCF_014145675.1 Amycolatopsis dendrobii | reverse complement strand
CTTCACCCCAGGACCGACTGGCTCTCCGCCGCCCGGACCGCCGACGCCGTCGCCGAGGCCATTGACGCCGGGGCCGCCGACACTGTCACCGGTTCCGCCGCTCGCTCCGGGGGGCGGAGCCCACTTGGCCGAGTGGAGCGGTGGTGTGTCGCCGTGTGCGTCGGGGTTGCCGATGCCGTCCGGCGGCGGGCTGATCCACGGTTTCTTGAT
>NZ_JACGZW010000058.1 GCF_014145675.1 Amycolatopsis dendrobii | reverse complement strand
CGGACCATTCACCGCCGCAACAGCCACACCAGGACCAGGCTCAACCTCGTCCTCGGAAACCTGCACCGCCAACATCACGCCACCAGACGGCAACGCCTGCATCAACCGACCCCGCGCCACCACCAACCGCGCCGCATCCGCCAACGACAACACACCAGCAACATGCGCCGCAGCCAACTCACCAATCGAATGCCCACCCACAAAATCCGGGCACACACCCCACGACTCCAACAACCGAAACAACGCCACCTCAAACGCGAACAACCCCGGCTGCGCCACCCCGGTCTCGTCCACCCGAGCCGGATCACCCACCGCATCCCGCACCGGCGAGTCGA
>NZ_JACGZW010000057.1 GCF_014145675.1 Amycolatopsis dendrobii | reverse complement strand
TGGCCCATCGCTTCCTGGCGCTTGAGCGGGACGACGGCTTCCACCGCGTCCTCGTGCACCTGGATCATCGACAGCCGGGTGTGCCCCATCGAGTCGAAGGCACCCGCCTTGATCAGCGATTCGATCACTCGCTTGTTGCAGGCCACCAGCTCCGATTTGTCCAGGAACTCGGTGAACGAGGAGTACTTGCCCTTCTCCTCGCGCATCTTGATGATCGACTCCACCACGTTCGCGCCCACGTTGCGCACCGCGCCCAGACCGAAGCGGATGTCGTTCCCGACGGCCGCGAACCGCAAAGCCGACTCGTTCACGTCCGGCGGCAGCACCTTGATCCCCAGCCG
>NZ_JACGZW010000056.1 GCF_014145675.1 Amycolatopsis dendrobii | reverse complement strand
GCCAGCAACTCGACCGCACCCGCCGACCAGTCCACTTGGGACGACGGCTCGTCAAGGTGCAAGCTCCGCGGCAGAACCCCGTGCCGCATCGCCAGCACCATCTTCAGCACCCCGGCCACTCCAGCCGCGGCCTGAGTGTGTCCGATGTTCGATTTGATCGAGCCCAGCCACAACGGTTGTTCCCGGTTCTGGCCGTAAGTCGCCAGCAGCGCTTGCGCCTCAATCGGGTCGCCGAGTTTCGTGCCCGTGCCGTGCGCCTCCACAGCGTCCACATCAGACGTTGTCAATCCGGCATTCGCCAACGCAGCCCGGATCACCCGCTGCTGCGAAGGACCATTCGGCGCCGTCA
>NZ_JACGZW010000055.1 GCF_014145675.1 Amycolatopsis dendrobii | reverse complement strand
CGGGAACACAAAAACAACATCCCCCGACTCCGCAGCCAGCTCGGCGGGCACCTCTCCTGCCGCGACGGCATTCAAGCCCCGAAGCAACTCATTCCGGCCACGACCCACGACCGCGACCCGGCGATCCAGCGCGGCCCGGGCCGTGGCCAAGGAGAAGGCCACGTCGGTCGGATTCGGCATATCCGCCAGCTGAGCCAGCCGCCGAGCCTGATCCCGCACTGCCGCTTCGCTCCTGCCCGACAAGACCCACGGCACCACGTCCAGCCCGGGCCCCTCAGCAGCAGGCTCCACACTGGACTGTTCAAGGATCACGTGCGCATTGGTTCCGCTGATCCCGAACGACGACACCCCAGCGCGCCGCGGCCGGCCCGATTCCGGCCATTCCCTGGACTCG
>NZ_JACGZW010000054.1 GCF_014145675.1 Amycolatopsis dendrobii | reverse complement strand
AGGGAAAACGAACACCACATCGCCTGAGCCAGCGGAGGCCGCCACCGGAAGCTCCCCGTCGGCGACCGCGTCCGCTCCGCGCAGCAGTTCGTCCCGGTCACGTCCCGCCACCGAGATCCGGCATGCCAACGCCGACCGCGTCGTGGCCAGCGAGAACGCCACGTCGACCGGCGAAACGTCGTCATCGGCCCGGACGCGTGCGGCCAGCTTCCGGGCCTGTTCCCGCACCGCATCCGGCGTCGCCCCGGAGAAGACCCAGGGCACGACACTCAGTTCCCGCTCCGGCTCGACCGCCGCGGAATCGCCCGGAACATGTTCCAGGACAACGTGTGCGTTGGTCCCGCTGATGCCGAACGACGACACTCCCGCCCGGCGCGGACGGTCCGTCTCCGGCCAGTCCCGGGCCTCC
>NZ_JACGZW010000053.1 GCF_014145675.1 Amycolatopsis dendrobii | reverse complement strand
GTGTTCCCGGGTCAGGGTTCGCAGTGGGCGGGGATGGCTCTGGGGTTGCTGGAGTCGAGTCCGGTGTTCGCGGCGCGTCTCGCGGAGTGTGCGGCGGCGTTGGAGTCTTTTGTGGACTGGTCGTTGCTGGACGTGTTGCGGGACGAGTCTGCGTTGGGGCAGCTCGACGTGGTGCAGCCGGTGTTGTGGGCTGTGATGGTGTCGCTGGCTGAGGTGTGGCGGGCGAATGGTGTGCGTCCGGCTGCGGTCGTTGGCCACAGTCAGGGCGAGATCGCGGCTGCGGTCGTGGCTGGTGGGTTGTCGTTGCAGGACGGTGCCCGGGTGGTGGCGTTGCGGAGCAAGGCGTTGACGGTTTTGTCCGGCAAGGGCGGGATGGTTTCGGTTGCCGAGCCGGTGGAGAAGGTGCGGGAGCGGCTCGGTCTGCGAGTTTCTGTCGCGGCGGTGAACGGTCC
>NZ_JACGZW010000052.1 GCF_014145675.1 Amycolatopsis dendrobii | reverse complement strand
CCGCGCCGTGTCGCCGAGCTGATCTTGTCCGAGGACCGCAGCTGCGGTCCGGCGCTGGTGGTGCCGTTGCGGGCGGGTGATCACACGTCGGGGGTGTTGATCGCGGTGCGGGATCCGGGGTCGGCGTTGTTCGAGACGGCGCAGTTGCCGGTGCTGGCGTCGTTCGCGGATCAGGCGGCGCTGGCGTTGCAGCTGGCGGCGCAGCAGCGGGCGGCGCGGGAGCGGGACGTGTTGTCGGATCGGGACCGGATCGCGCGGGATCTGCACGATCACGTGATCCAGCGGTTGTTCGCGGTGGGGTTGTCGATGCAGAGCACGCAGCGGCGGGCGAAGACGCCGGAGCTGCGGCGGCGGTTGCAGGAGAGCATCGATCAGATGCACGAGATCGTGCGGGAGATCCGGACGGCGATTTTCGATCTGCACGGCGGCGCGGCGGGCGGGGTGCGGTTGCGGAACCGGTTGCACGACGCGATCGCGGAGCTGACCGACGACGCGCCGCTGCATCCGGCGGTCAGCATGGCGGGTCCGCTCGACGCGGTGCCCGCCCA
>NZ_JACGZW010000051.1 GCF_014145675.1 Amycolatopsis dendrobii | reverse complement strand
AGGAGTTTGTTGTGCGGTTGCAGGTTGCGTTGGATGTGCTGGATGTGGGTTCGGCGTTGGCGTTGGCGCGTCAGGTGGCGGGGGAGGTGGACATTCTTGAGCTGGGGACGCCGTTGGTGAAGTCGGCGGGGATTTCGGCGGTGACGGCGGTGAAGGCGGCGCATCCGGACAAGCTGGTGTTCGCGGATTTGAAGACGGCGGACGCGGGGGAGCTGGAGGCGACGCTGGCGTTCGAGGCGGGTGCGGATCTGGTGACGGTGATGGGGGCGGCGGACGACGACACGGTGCGGGGCGCGGTGGCGGCGGGCAGGAAGTACGGCAAGGAGGTGGTGGCGGACATGATCTCGGTGACCGAGGGCCGGGTGGCGCGGATCCGGGAGGTGGCGAAGCTGGGGGTGTCGTTCGTGGAGATCCATGCCGGTCTGGACGAGCAGGCGCGTCCGGGGTATTCGATCGACACGCTGCTGGCCGACGGGCGCGAGGCGGGGGTGGCGTTCTCGATCGCGGGCGGGGTGAAGGCCGCGACGATCGGGCTGGTGAAGGACGCGGGCGCGGCCGTGGCGGTGGTCGGGGGCGGGATCTACAACGCGCCCGACCCCGCTGCCGCGGCCCGCGAACTCCGCCGCCTCACCGCCTGACCCCACCCGCCCG
>NZ_JACGZW010000050.1 GCF_014145675.1 Amycolatopsis dendrobii | reverse complement strand
CGGCGAGGCCCACTACGGTGCGCTGGGGGTGCTGGGCGACGACGGCGCGCTGGCCGAGTTCGTGTACCTGGGCATCGACGCCGAGACCCGGCAGCGGATCGGGCATCTTCCGGAGGGCCACGGGCTGCTGGGGCTGGTGATCGACGACGCGAAGCCGTTGCGGCTGTCGGAGATTTCGGCGCATCCGGCGTCGGTGGGTTTTCCGGCGAACCATCCGCCGATGCATTCGTTCCTCGGGGTTCCGGTGCGGGTCCGCGACGAGGTGTTCGGGAATCTGTACCTCACCGAGAAGAAGGACGGGGCGGAGTTCACCGACGACGACGAGGTGATCGTGCAGGCGCTGGCGGCGGCGGCGGGGATCGCGATCGAGAACGCGCACCTGTACGAGCAGACCCGGTTGCGGCAGCGGTGGCTGGGCGCGACCAGCGAGGTGACCACGGAGCTGCTGGGCGGGACGGATCCGGTGGACGCGCTGGAGCTGATCGCGGGCCGGGCGCTGGAGTTGACGGGGTCGGATGTGACGATGCTCGCGTTGCCGGGCACGGGCGCGCTTGATGCGGGCGAGGACTGGGACAGCGATCCGGTCGAGCTGACCGTGACCGTGTGCGCGGGCGGCGATGCCGGCGATCTGACGGGGTTGCGGATGCCGGTGGAGGGGACGGTGCCGGGTGCGGTGTTCCGGGACCGGACT
>NZ_JACGZW010000005.1 GCF_014145675.1 Amycolatopsis dendrobii | reverse complement strand
ATTCGACCTCTTCGGCGGAGAAAACAAGGAACCGGCGTCTTCTCCGTTGTCGCACGTGAAATTCACTGCCGAAGAGTGGCCGCGCAAACAGTTGCTGGCACATGAACGGGACATGCTCGGCCTCTACGTTTCAGCCCACCCCTTGGACGGCGCCGAGGGCGTCCTCCGCAAACACGCACCCCGCCCGATCGCGGCGATCATCGACAATCCACCCAAGGAGGGGGAACTCGTCGTCGCCGGGTTGATCACTTCGCTGGAGCGCCGGGTGAACAAAAAGGGCGAACCCTGGGCGATCTGCACGGTCGAGGATTTGGACGCGTCTCTTGAGGTGTTGTTCTTCGCCAAGTCGTACGCGTTGTGCGCGGCGGATCTGGTGGAGGACAACGCGGTGCTGGTGAAGGGCCGAGTGAACTGGCGGGAGGACAGAATGTCGGTCTTCGGGGCGGACCTGGCGCCGCTGGACCTCACGGAACTCGGGGAAACGCCGCTGGTGCTGCACACGCGGGCGGAGAAGGTGACGCTGCCGGTGGTGCTGGAACTCAAGCAGACTTTGCTGGCGCACCAGGGGAATACGCCGGTGCACCTGCACGTGGGGGAGCAGCGGTACGCCCTGGACGGGTACTCGGTCAAGGTGACCCCGGCGCTGCTGGGCGAGGTGAAAACCATCCGGGGGATCACCGTGGCCTCGTGAGTGGCAATCCCGGTTCTAACCGGGATTGCCACTCACGACCGCCTCAGCGCTTGAGCCCGTGCTCGATCGCCTCGATGATCCGCGGCCGCAGCTGCGCCGTGCTCACGATCGCGTCCACCGACCCGACCTCGACCGCGCGCTGGATGCTGTGCACCCGGTCGAACTCCGACGCCACCTCGCCGAGCTTCTCAGCCCGCACCGACGACGTGACCTCGGCCAGCTCGGCCGCGCAGGCAGCCCGCTCGGCCCCGCTCAGCTCGCCCAGCCGCTTCTGCAGCTCAGCGACCCGAGGGTCGTTCGCCGTCCGGGTCTTCACCTCGCCGGCGAACACCACCGCGGCCGCCGGAGCGCCGCCGAGCACCGAGGCGAACGAGCCCTCCAGCGCCAGCACCGTCATGTTCGGGTTCAGCGCCTTCGAGAACACCACGAACGCCCCGCCGTGGTAGCGCGAGATCACCGTGAACACGATCGGGCCTTCGAAGTTCACGATCGCGCGGCCGATCTCGGCCCCGTACTCCAGCTGGAGCTTCTTCATCGACTCCGGCGAGCCGTCGAAGCCGGACAGGTTCGCCAGCACCACCAGCGGACGGTTGCCGCTCGCCGCGTTGATCGCGCGGGCCGCCTTCTTCGACGACTTCGGGAACAGCGTGCCCGCGGTGAACGTGTCCGGGCCGTCGGTGGGCGGGAAACCGCGACGGGGCACCGAACGCGATTCGATGCCCAGCAGGCACACCGGGTGGCCGCCGATGTGCACGTCCTGCACCGCGGCGGTGTCCGCGTCCGCCATGCCCGCCCAGCGCTCCAGCACCGGGTGGTCCTGGTCGGACAGCGCGCGCATCACCGTGCGGATGTCGAACGGCTTCTTGCGGTCCGGGTTGTGCTCGGCGGAGAAGATCTGGCCCACGGTGGCGAAGTCGCTGCCGACGACGGCGTGCGGGTAGTCCGACACGTCGCGGCCTGCCGGGTCGGTGGTGACCGCCTGGCGCGGGCCCGCTTCGCCCGGCACCACGTAGGTGTGCGCGTAGTGCGCCATCAGCACGTCGCGCGCCCCGGCGAGGTTCGGCGCCCAGTACTGCGCCTGCCCGTTCGGGCCCATCACGCGGTCGTAGCCGCCGATGCCGAAGTTGTCCTCGGCCGACACGCCGCCGGAGAAGTCCAGCGACTGCTTGCCGGTGAGCACCATCGCCGAATCCGGCGTCATCACCAGGATGCCCTTGGTGTGCATGAGCATCGTGGCCTCGGCGTTCCAGTACGGCTGCGCGCCCACGGTGATCCCGGCGACCACGATGTTGATCTCGCCGCCGTCCTGGGTGAACTCCACGATCCGCTTCAACGCGGCCGCGACCCAGTCCATGTTCTCGGTGCCGGACTCCATCGAGATCCGCGCGCCGGACGACAGCGCGAACCATTCGACCGGAACCCGCAGCTCCTGGGCCAGGTTCAGCGCCGCGATCACCCGCGTGCACTCCGGTTCGGCCAGCGCGCCGAGCGACTTCGTCGGGTCGCCCAGCAGCACCACGCGCTTGACGCCCTCGGGCACCCGCTCGGTCGGCGTGCTGACCACGCCTGCCACGAGCCCCGCCTTGTTCTGCCCGCGCGGCCGGTCGACCGGCACCAGCGCGCCGGTGTCGTCGAGATCGTGCTCCTCGAAGGACCCGCCGCCCGCCAGCAGTTCGGTGAGCTCGTACGGGTACACCGTGTCGCGGCGAGCCGCGCGCAGCACCTTCTGCCGGTAGTCGTCCAGCGGCTGCACCGGTTCGGTGCTCGGGGCCTCGACCGACAGCCGCACGCCCGCGCCGACCTCGTTGCGGACCGTCACCGCGATGTCGGTCAGCTCGCCGGTTTCCGCGTTCCGCTGCCGGGCGAGGAACTGGATCTCCTCCAGGCCCGCGCCCGCGGTCGTCGGCAGGACGCGGCGGGCGAGCAGGTTCAGCTCGTCCATCGTCAGGTCGCTCGGCGGCCACACGTAGATGACGATCCGGTTGGTGTCGAACCGGTTCTTCGCCGGACGCCGAGCCTGCGCGTTGCGGACCGCGTCGAGGCACGCGGCGAGCGTGTCCTCGGCCGAGGGCAGCGACACGAGCCTGCCGTCCGCCTCGCGCAGCGGCGTGAGGTCGCGGACCTGCGCCATCGCGATCAGCCGCTCGTCGGCCGGGTTGGTCTTCGCGGTGCCGGTGAACAGGTACACCTCTTCGTCCGCCGACGGCAGCCGCGTGAGGTCGAATTCCTGCAGCCGCTCCAGCTGGAGCCGCTCGGCGACGCGCGGGTGCAGCCCGCGGATCACCCGGTCCTCGGCGAAGCCGGATTCGGTGCGGCGGAAGGTGAAGTGGTGGTGCATCACCGCGCCGCCGCCACCGGCGACCGTGGTGACGACCCGGTCGACGTCGGCCGGAAGCGGTTGCGCCGCGACGATTTCGCCCAGCTTCCCGGCCATCGCGTCGCTGTCGGGCTGGTCGGTCCACTTGAGATAGACGTCCGCGGCGACCGGAACCCCGGCGTCGGCGGACAGCTCGGCCACCGCGCGCATCGCGTCCGGCAGTCGCGGGAAGTCGACCGCGGTGGTGACCACGCGCGCCGGTTCGGGGTGCTCAGCGGTGACGAACGAGCAGCCCGCGACCTCGCGCACGCGCACGTCGGTGAGCGCCTTGTTGCCGTAGTAGCGCCGGGTCAGCACCTCCAGCATCGGGGCCGGGTCCGCGCCCGGCCGCCCGATCCGCTGGCCGAGCAGCCGCACCAGCGGCTCGTTGCTCGACACCATGCCGGAGATCCGCTCGGCGCGGTCGGCCGCGTCCGGGTTGCGGTCGAGGTAGCGCAAATGGCCGCGGATCTCCGCGTACACCTCGGCGCGCGCCCGGCGCAGCAGCGGCTGCGCGAACCAGCGGAACACCACGCCGCGGGCGAGGTCGCTGACCGCCGGGAACCGCAGCTGGGTGGCGGCGACCAGGTGCTCCAGCGCGAGCCCGGCCGTCTCCCGCAGCTCGGCCGACGGCGGGGCCTCGGTGAGCCATTGCCGCAGCAGCGCGGACACGATCGCGCTGTCGCTCGAAGCCCGTTGCTGGGCAAGGAAAATCCGGAATACTGCCTCTTCCAGCTCCGGCGTGCGCTCGAGGTCGCCGACGCCGTAGTGGCCGAGCACGCGGCGCAGCCTGCCCTGGAATTTCTCCGGCAGCCCGGCGCGCTCGACGTCGAGGCTCTGCAGGTAGGTGTGGAAGTACTCGCGGGCGCTGTGCACCGGGCTCGACGCGCTGAGGTCGTCCGCGGCGGGCTTGTTCCGGCTCAGCTCGGACAGGTCGGCGAACACGCCGAGCAGTTCGAGTTCGCCCTCCAGCGGCCGGGCAGGCAGGTCGGCACGCGCCGACAGATAGCCGCTGAGCACCCGGCCCTGGTCGTGCGGGTCGACGTCGAACCCGAGCAGCAGGCTGCGCAGGTCCTGCCTGCCGCGCTCGACCCGGTCGGCCGCGCTCGTGCCGTCCTGCTCGGCGGGCAGGTCGATCTCGGCGGTCTCGGCCTGCGCGGCGGCCTCGTCCTCGGCTTCGTCGGCCAGCGGTTCGAGGCGCAGCAGCGGAGCACCGGTCTCCACCTGGCTGCCGATCGACACCGGGAGTTCCTTGACCCTGGCCCGGAACGGCGCGCGCAGCACCGTCTCCATCTTCATGCTTTCCAGCACGAGCACCGGCGCACCGGACTCGACCTCGTCGTCCACCGCGACCGGCGTGGCGACCACCAGCGCGGGCGCGGGGGAGCGGACGACGCCGCCCTCGTCGCGGCTGATCCGGTGGGTGATGCCGTCGACCTCGACCAGGTGGGTCGGCCCGTGCGTGCCGGTGACGAGCCGGAACCGGGTGCCGTTGACGGTGATCTGGCCGCTGTACTCGTCGAACCGTTCGAGTTCGACATCGGCCGGATGCACCTCGCCGCCGCCGCTGACGCCGACCCGGAACCGCTTCGGCCCGGTGCGCGCCACGGTGACCCGGTAGGACGCGCCGCGCAGTTTCAGGTCCAGCGGACGGATTTCGTGGCGCACCTGCGGACGGCCGCCGAACGCGGTGGACAGCAGGCGCTGGCGGCTGACCTCCTCGTCGTCCTCGTAGGCCTCGATCGCCGCCGCGGCGAGCGCGACCGCGGAATGCCGCGTGGTGACGAGACGGCCTTCGGCGCGGACGCGGTCGATCCAGCCGGTGTCCGCGCTGGCGTCGATCACCTCGGGCTGGTCGAGCAGGTCGAGCACGAAGCTCTTGTTGGTGGCGCCGCCCTCGATCAGCACGGACGTCTCGGACATCGCCCGGCGCAGCCGCGCGAGCGCCTGGTCGCGGTCGCGGCCGTAGGCGATGATCTTGGCGATCATCGAGTCGAAGTCGGCGGGGATCGTGTCGCCCTCGCTGACGCCGGTGTCGACCCGGATGCCCGGGCCGGCGGGCAGCAGCAGCCGCGCGATGCGGCCGGGGGACGGCGCGAAGTCGCGGTCCGGGTCCTCGGCGTTGAGCCGCGCCTCGACGGCGTGCCCGGACTCCTCCGGCTGCGCGCCTTCGAGTTTGCCGCCGGACGCGACGTGCAGCTGCAGCCGCACCAGGTCGGTGCCGGTGGTGATCTCGGTGATCGGGTGTTCCACCTGGAGGCGGGTGTTGACCTCGAGGAAGGCGAACATCCGGTCGCCGGGGTGGTAAAGGAATTCGACGGTGCACGCGCCGCGGTAGCCGACCGCGACCGCGAGCCGCTCGGCCGACGCCTTGAGCTCGGCGGTCTGCTCCGCGCCGAGCACCGGCGACGCCGACTCCTCGATGATCTTCTGGTTGCGCCGCTGCACCGAGCAGTCGCGGACGCCCAGCGCCCACGCGGTCTCGCCGTCGGAGATCACCTGGACCTCGACGTGCCGCGCGCCGGTGACCAGGCGCTCCAGGAACACGACGCCGCTGCCGAACGCGCGCAGCGCTTCCTGGCTGGTGCGCTCGTACGCCTCGGTGAGGTCGCCCGCCGACTCGACCTTGCGGATGCCGCGCCCGCCGCCGCCCGCGGTGGCCTTGAGCATCAGCGGGTAGCCGATCTTGTCGCCCGCCGCGAGAGCTTCCTCGAGGGTCGCGACCTCGCCGCCGCTCCACAGAGCGACCGGGACGCCGACCTCCTCGGCGATCAGCTTCGCGCCGATCTTGTCGCCGAGCTTGCGCATCGCGTCCGCGCTGGGACCGACGAAGGCGACCCCGATCTTCTCGCACAGCTCGGCGAACGCCGGGTCCTCGGCGACGAAGCCCCAGCCGACCCACGCGGCGTCGGCCTTGGTCTCGACCAGCGCCTTCTCCAGTTTGGCGAGGTCGAGGTAGGGCCGCGCGGAGGCGGGGCCGAGCGAATAGGCGACGTCGGCTTCGCGGACGAAAGTCGCGGTGGCGTCCGCGTCCGTGTAGAGCGCGACCGTCTCGATCCGTCGCCCGGTCTCGGCGGACAAGTCCCGGACGGCGTGGATCAACCGCATCGCGGCCTCTCCGCGGTTGACGATGGCGACGCGATTGAACACGGACAAAGCCTCCCAGTGAACCTGACTGCACCACGCACAGCAGGCGACGCCGGACCCGCCGGAACGTCGCCTGTCTTCGTCGTACACATTGCTCCCTTACCGCCGGGTACACCAATGTCGCGGATGACGCATGCCGCGCCTGCCGGTTTGTAGAAACCCGCCAAAAACGGCTCGTGTCACGTCGTTCCGGCCTCGTTTATCGCGAGGTATGCCACAAATCACGCCCGGCTGACCAGGGGCGGAGGCAGCTGGACGGCCAGGCGTTTCCAGGGGGTCGGACAGGGGTCACCCGCAGTTCAGGCGGCGGCGCGGAGCGTGCCGGACGAAATCGGAGCTGAGGCTCCCCTGAGCGGGGAAAATGTGACACTTGACACTCCGGCGGGCCACCCCTACCGTCGCGGGTAATCGATTTCTCGACACGGGGCGGGCCGAGAGGCGGGGCATGGGCGAAGGCGGCGCGCTGGCCGAACTGGCCGGCGTCAGCAAGACCTACGGCGGGGTGCGTGCCCTGGGCGCGGTGGACTTCACCGCGGCGAAGGGGGAGGTGCACGCGCTGCTCGGCGAGAACGGGGCAGGCAAGTCCACGCTGCTGAAGATCTTGTCGGGGGAGATCGCCGCGGGGGAGGGGGCGATCCGGATCGCGGGGGAGGCGGTCCGGTTCGCCCGCCCGGCCGACGCGCGCCGCGCCGGGGTCGCGATGATCCATCAGGAACTGGACCTCGTCCCCGCGCTTTCCGTGGCGGAGAACGTTTTTCTCGGCCGCGAACCGCACACCCGCGGCGGCACGGTCGACCGGCGGCGGATGGTCGCGGCCACGCGCGAGGTGCTGGAGCGCTCCGGCGTCGACCTCGACCCGCGCACGCCGGTAGAACGGCTGCGCACCGGCGAACAGCAGCTCGTCACCATCGCGAAGGCGCTGTCGCTGGACGCCCGGATCCTGCTGATGGACGAACCGACGTCGGCGCTGTCGCCGCGCGAGGTGGAGCGCCTGTTCACGGTCATCGACCAGTTGCGCGCGGACGGGGCGGCGATCGTCTACGTGTCGCACCGGATGGACGAGATCGGGCGGGTCGCGGACCGGGCGACGGTGTTGCGCAACGGCGAGGTCGTCGCGGAGTTCAGCGCGGCGGAGCTGACCGCCGAACGGGCCGCGGAGGCGATGGCGGGCCGTCCGGTGCACTTGATGTTCCGCGCGGACAGCGTGCCCTCGCCGCATCAGGACGACGTGCTGGGCGTCGAGGATCTCGTGATGCGGCCGCGCGCCGGGCGGCGGGAGCCGGACGGGATCAGTCTCACCGTGCGGGCCGGCGAGATCGTCGGTATCGCCGGATTGCTCGGCGCGGGACGGACCGAGCTGCTGGAGGCGCTGTACGGCGCTTCCGGGGGAAAGCTTTCGAGCGGCCGGATCTTTCTGCGCGGCAAGGAGTTCCGGCCGCGTTCGCCGCGCCGGTCGCTGCGGTCGGGGATCGCGTTCGTGCCCGAGGACCGGCGGATCGCGGGGCTGGCGCTGGAGCATTCCGTCGTGGCGAACACCGTGCTGTCCATTGTGGACCGGCTGGCGCGGTTCGGGATCGTTCCCGGCCGGCGCGAGCGGACGGTCGCCGGGGAGGAAGCGGGGCGGCTCGGGGTGAAACTGGGGTCGCTCGCCGATCCGGTGGGTTCGCTGTCCGGCGGGAATCAGCAGAAAGTGGTGCTGGGCCGGGCTTTGCTCACCGAACCGGCGTTGCTGCTGCTGGACGAGCCGACGCGCGGCGTGGACGTCGGGGCGAAGGCGGAGATCTACCGGCTGCTCGGCGAGGCCGCGCGGAGCGGCGTCGGGGTGCTGCTGGCGTCGTCGGAACCGGCGGAGCTGGTCGGCGTGTGCGACCGCGTGGTGGTGCTGCGCGGCGGACGGAGCGTGCACGAACTGGACACGGCGCGGGCCGGCGAGGCGGAACTGCTCGCCGCGTCGATGGGAGACGTCCGGTGAACGGGCGCGCCGTGCTGGCCGCGGTGTTCCGCTTCCAGAGCGTCTTCGGGCTCGTGCTGGTGTTCGCCGCCGCGATCGTCTTCTCGCCGCACCGGGACGGGGAACTGGTGTTTCTCGGCAGCGGCAACTTGTTCAACGTCGTCCGCGCGATTTCCGAGATCGGCATCATCGCGGTCGGCATGACGCTGGTGATCCTCGTCGGCGGCATCGATCTGTCGGTGGGCTCGGTGATGGGGCTGGCCAGCGTCGGCGTCGCGCTGCTGCTCACCAGCGGCGGCTGGGGACTCGTGCCGGGCGTGCTGACGATTCTCGCGCTCGGCTTCGGTTTCGGTCTGCTGCAAGGGATCGCGAGCGCGCGGTTCCGGATCCAGTCGTTCATCGTGACGCTCGCCGGGATGCAGATCGCCCGCGGGATCGCGCGGATGTGGTCCGGCGGCGAGGGAGTTTCGATCGCCTACGGGTCCGGTCCCGGCCAGGCCCCGGTGCCGTTCTCGCTGCTGGGCGAGCGGACGTTCGGCGGCGTGGTGCCGATCCCGGCGCTGTTCTTCGTGGTCGTCGCCGCGCTCGCGGTGCTCGTGCTGCGGGCGAGCGCGTTCTCGCGGCACGTGTACGCGATCGGCGGCAACGAGAAGGCCGCGGTGCTGTCCGGGGTGCCGGTGATCCGGGTGAAAGTGCTGGTCTTCGGCCTGTGCGGGCTGCTGGCCGCGCTGGCCGGGATCGTCCACGCGGGACAGTACAACTTCGGCGGGCCCAACGACGGCACCGGCTACGAGCTCAACGCGATCGCGGCCGTCGTGATCGGCGGGACCAGCCTGTCCGGCGGGCGCGGGTCGGTGTCCGGCACCGTCGCGGGCGCCCTGCTGGTCGGCGTGCTCGACAACATCCTCCAGCTCAACGACATCGATTCGAACGTCCAGCTGATCGTGGTCGGCGTGGTGATCGTGCTGGCCGCGGGCCTGCAGCGGCTGCGCCCGGCCGCGGCGTAGGCGTTCGGGAAAAGGGGAGCAGATGTCCGGCATCATCCGCGGCGGTGCGGTCCTGGCGGGGCTGGCCCTCGTCGCCGCCTGCGGCACCACCCACGAGAACGCGCCGGGCGCGTCGTCCGGCACCGCGCCCGCGGCGAAACAATGCCACGGCCCGAGCGGGAAATACAAAATCGGGATGAGCCAGGCGAATCTCGCCGAACCGTATCGCGTCCGGATGGACGACGACATCCGCAAGGCGGCGGCCGGAGTGCCGCAGTTCAGTGTCAGCTACGCGGATGCCGCGCAGGACAACGCCAAGCAAGTCGAGCAGGTCAATACTTTCCTGACTCAGGGGATCGACCTGCTGATCATCAGCCCGAACGAGGCGACGCCGTTGACCGGTGTGGTGAAGAAGGCTTACGACCAGGGGATACCGGTGCTGGTGCTGGACCGGAAGGTCGACGGCGACGGGTACACGTCCTTCATCGGTGCGGACAATGTGGACATCGGCCGTCAGGCGGGCAAGTTCTTCGCCGAGAAATTGCTGCCGCGGGGCGGGAAAGTCGTCGAGCTGAAGGGCCTCGCCGGGTCGACGCCCGCCAAGGAGCGCAGCGACGGATTCACCCAGGGCATCACCGACCGCAATATCACCGTCGTGGGCAGCGCGGACGCGGATTGGTTGCGGGACAAGGGACAGCAGCAGGCGGACGCGTTGCTGAAGGCGCATCCGGACGCGCAGGCGATGTTCTCCGAGAACGACCCGATGGCCGAGGGCGCGCGCATCGCCGCGCAGAACGCGGGCCGCGCGGACCTGCCGATCGTCGGCATCGACGGCCTGCCGGTGCCCGAAGGCGGCATCAAAGCGGTCGAGGCGGGCCGGTTGTCGGCCACGTTCATCTATCCCACCGGCGGCAAGGAAGCCGTCGCGGCGGCGAAGAAACTGCTCGTCGACTGCCAGACGGTGCCCAAGACGCAGACCCTGCCCACCCGCCTGGTGACGCGCGACAACGCGGCCCAGGTGTACGCCGAACTGAACCGGAGCTGACCTATGGCGCGAATCGGTGTCCTCGCCGTCTCCGACGGGCGCGACCACGTGCACCGGCGGAACACCGGCTTCATCCGGTCCAAAGCGGACGAGTTCACCGCCGCGCTGACCGCGGCGGGCCACGACGTCGTCACCGGAGGGCTGGTCGCCACGAACACCACCGCGACCGCGGCCGCGCGCTCGGTCGCCGCGAGTTCGGTGGACGTGACGGTGCTGTACTACGCGGTGTGGGCGTTCCCGCACTTCACCATGCTGGCCGCGGACGCGACCCCCGGCCCGCTGCTGCTGGTCGCGAGCACCGACCCGACCGAGCCCGGCCTGGTCGGGATGCTCGCCGCGGGGGGAGCGCTCGACCAGATCGGCCGCGCGCACACCCGCTTGTGGGGCGCGCCTGCCGACCCGGAGCTGATCGCCGAAGTCAGCGCACACGCGAGCGCCGCCGCTGCCGTCGGTTCCCTGCGCGGTTCGACCTTCGGCCGCTTCGGCGGACGGCCGATGGGCATGAACACCGCGGTCGCCAATACCGACCAGTGGATGCGCCAATTCGGGGTGGACGTCGAAGAAATCGACCAGTACGAACTGGTCCGCCGCGCTGAAGGCCCTTCGGCGGAAGCCGTCAGCGGGCGGAAATGGCTGGAAGAACATGCCACCGTGCACTACGACGGAGATCGGCTCACGCCGGAATTATTGGAACGCCAACTGCGCCTTTACCTTGCTGTGCGCGATGTCGCCGCTGAACGGCACCTGAATTTCTCCGGCATCAAAGCACAACCGGAGCTGACCGAGCACTTCGCGACCGCTGATGTCGCCGAGGCTTTGCTCAACGATCCTTACGACTGGAACGGTCCCAAGGCGGTGCATGTCACGGCCACCGAAGCGGACATGGACGGCGCGCTGACCATGCAGCTGATGCACCGGATCACCGGTACGCCAGTGCTTTTCGCGGACGTCCGGCACTACCACCCGGACCGGGATGTCTGGGATCTGTGCAACTCCGGCCAGCACGCGACGTGGTTCGCCGCGCGAAGCGAGGATCCGGCGGAGAACCTGTCGAAGGTGCACCTGTACCCGGAAGTGTTCTTCTTCCCCGCGGGCGGGGCTTCGGTGCAGCACATCGCCGCCCCGGGCCGGATGACACTGGCGCGATTGAGCCGGTTGGACGGGGAGTATCGGCTGCAACTGGTGCTGGGGGAGTTCGAGAACTACGACGAGCGGACTACGGAGGAGCTGGTGTCGCGGTCGACGCGGGAGTGGCCGCACGCGTTCGCGCGGCTGGAGGTGGCTTCGGAGACGTTCCTGTCGCGCTTCGGGGCGAACCACGTGCATGCGGTGCCGGGGGACCGGCGGAGGGAACTGCGCGCGGCGGCTCGGTTGATGGGGGTGCGGGTGGAGGAGTGGAGTCGCTGACCGGATGCTCGACGGCCAGGTGAGGTTACTCGCTGCGGCAACGTCCAGCTCCGCCTCGCGCACGCTCCGGCTCCGCCGACGTACGCGAGGGGAACCCCCATTGACTCTGATTACCTCAAGGAGCCGTCACAGACAATCCGCTGGGTGACTTCAGCGGAGCGGGATCCCGGGTGTGTCCGCACCCGCCAGCCAGTCGGCTCCTTGCCGGTACAGCGTCTCGACGGCGTCGCCGGTCAGGCCGGGAAGGCCGTTCCGCACGGCGAACCCGGCCTTCGTCTGGACGTAGCCGAGGTGCCGGTAGCCGATCGGGAAGCGGCCGAGCAACGCTGGATCGAGGGACAGCGAAGCCGCCGGGTCGACGACATCGAGCCGGTCCTTTTCGTAGATCGGCTGGCGGCGCACGATCTTCCATTGCCGCTCGTGCACCGCGAGGAAGTCGTAGAACCGGCCGGTGCACACGACGTCCACGGTCACGCCGTCGACGTCGGCGCGCTGGTTGATGGTCATCTTCGTCTGGGCGACCGCGCGATCACCGGCGAGATCGGCGGTGTGCCCGCCCAGGAAGTGCAGGATGCTCACCCCGTTCTCGAATCCCGTGCGGCTGGCGGCGATGAACTCGGTCGCCGGACCCTGGAACCAGGTCGCGCTCATCCAGTTCGCGCCGGGATGCCAGACCGTGGCGAACCGCTCCCAGTCGCCCGCGTCTCGCCACAGGGCCCAGTTTTCCACCAGTGCGCGGATTTCGAGGCGGTCAGCGTCGGCTGTGGACAAGAGAACTCCCTTCGTCGGAGACCGCGGTCTTGGCTTGTTCGCGGATCGGCAGGAGCAGGAATACCCCCAGCAATGGACCGGCCGCCAGCACCGCGAGGGCGAGGAACAGCGAACCGGTGGCGCTGAACACCGCGCCCACCGCGACCGGTGCGAAAACGCCGCCGAGCTGCCAGGCGGTGTTGGCGAATCCGAAGGCCCCGCCCACGAACCGCGGATCCGAATATTGGGGCACGGTCGAGTTCGTGAGCACCGTATAGCCGTAGACGCCGAGTCCTAGGAGCGGTGCGAGCACGAGCAGCATCGAGTAATTCCGGACCAGCCCGAACACGGCCAGGATGAGCGTGAAGTATCCGCTGAGCACCATCAGATGCGCCTTGCGTGTGCCGCGGACACGGTCGGACAGGAAGCCGACCAGCGGTTTGACCACGATGGCTGTCGTGCTGACGATGACCATCACCAGCGCGGCCTTCCCGGCGGACAGGCCGAGTGCCTTGACCATCAGCGAGTTGCCCCAGGCCAGGAAACCGAGGGTGGCCCATTGCATGCCGAGACCGGCCGCCGCGAGCGAGACGAGGTTGCGATTGCCGAACATCGCGCGCAGGCCGAGACGGCCGCCGCCTGGTGCCGGGGGTTCGCCGACGGGTTCGACCGGGGTCGGCGGATCGTTTCGCAGGAACGCCCAGCACGCCACGCCGACAGCAACGGTCAGCGCGCCGAGCAGGTAGTAGACGCCGTTCCAGTGCAGCACCGTCAGCAACTCCGGGATGGAGGCGTTCGCGATCACCCCGCCCAGCGCGGTCGACGTGATGTACAGGCCGAACGCGGTACCGCGCTCGCGGGGCGGGAACCAGCGGCTGATCAGCTTCGTGAAGGACGCGACGTCGGCGCCGCTGACCAGCCCGATGAGGATCTGGATCGCGATTCCCACGCCGACGTTCTTGACTGAGCCGAACGCGAAGGTCAGGATTCCCGCCGCCACCAAGGAGATTCCGGCCGCCATGCGGCCGCCGATCAGGTCGGCGACGACCCCGCCGGGGATGTTGGTGACGACGTAGCCGATGGACAGCGCCGTGGCGAAGATCCCGAGCTGGGCCACGGAAAGCCCGAGGGAATGCGAAGCGTCGACGGCGACCACCGACCACGCGGTGCGGTTGATGTAGATGAGGGTGAAAGCAAGCCAGCAGCTGGCCAATATCACCCAGCGGTAGCGGGAAACGGCCGGATGTCCGGGCAGGGCTGTGCCTGCGGATGCCTCCGTGGTGTCCATGTGAGGACCTCCTTGTCCTGGACGGTGAGGTGTCAGCGCAGCAAGCCCCACTCGCGGAGCTGTGCCGCGTTGTGGCGCAAGGCGGCGCGGGGCGTGCGGTCGAGGCTCATGTCTTCCACGGACACCCAGCCGCGGTAGCCGTGCTCGCGAAGGAGCCCGAGAACGCGAGGCACGTCGACCTCGCCGTCTTCGAGCGGCGTCCATCCCGGTCGCCATGAGCCGCCCGGCGACCGGAAGTGCGCGGCGTTCTTCAGGTGCACGTGGCCGAGGTGGTCGCCGAGCAGGTCGAGCGCGATTTCGTGGGCCTCGTAACCTTCGAAGACGAGATTTCCGACGTCGTAGATGACGCCGACGTGCGCCGGGTCGAACCGGGCGACCACCCGGTGCGCCAGAGCCGCGCTGGAGCAGATGGTGTTGTGGTGGATCTCCAGCAACGCCCGGACTCCGGTTTCCTTCGCCGTGGCCGCGACGTCGGCGAAGAACGCGACCGTTTCCTCGTAGAGCACGGAATACGGTTTGTTCGTGCGGGAGATCCGCGGCGCCTGCAAGCGGATCTGTCCGGTGCCGGCGGCGACGGCCATCTCGCAGGCCAGGCGCAGCGTCGAGGTGTCGCCGACTTCGATGTAGGGGGCCAGGCCGACCACTTCGAGCCCGGCCGCGCGAGTTTTCTCCGCGACGCTCTCGGCCGCCGCCACGTCGAGCGGAAGGGTGGACCGGTGGTCCACGAGGAACGGGTGCGCCGGCTGGGGATCGGGGATGCTGCCGGGCCGGGGCTCGACGCGCCATTCGACGCCGCCGAATCCGGCCGCGGCGATGTCCGCGATCGATTCGCTGATGTCCAGTGCGGGCAACGAGATCGTCGCGACGCTGAACCTCATCGCGGTGCCGGACGCTCGACGGCGAGCGGCGTCCGCGGCAGCGGGGCGAGCTGAGCGCCGCCGCAGACGTGCAGGACTTCGCCGGTGATGAAGGACGCGGCGGGCGAGGCGAGGAACGCGACGGCGTTCGCGACGTCGCGGGATTCGGCCATGCGCGGGAGCGGGGTGATCGCCTGGTACTGCTCCAGCAGGCGCCGCATCTGCTCCTCGTCGCGGTCGTAGCTGGTGAAGTCCGATTCGATGAAGCTGGGCGCCACGGCGTTGGCGGTGACGTTGTACTTCGCCAGTTCAGTCGCGAACGAGCGGGTCATGCCGACGAGGCCGGCCTTCATCGTCGTGTAGGCCACCGGACCGCCGGAAACCCAGTTCCGCGAGGCGATGTTGACGACGGTGCCGCTGTTTTGCGCCTTGAAGAAACCGAGCGCGCGGCTCACCAGGATCGCTGGCGCGCGCAGGTTCACGTCGCTCATCAGGTCCCAGTCGTCCGGGGCGAGTTCGGACAGGGTCGAGCGGCGGTTCACCGCGGCGTTGTTGACGACGACGTCGATCCGGCCGAACCGGCTGCCCGTCTCGTCCACCAGCGACTCGATCGCCTCGAGCGATCCGAGGTCGGTGGCGATGCCGAGGCAGGGAGCGGCGAACCGCGCCCGGAACCCCGCGACGGCCGCGGCCGCCGCGTCCTCGTTCACGTCCGCCACTACGACGGCGACGCCGTCCTCGAGGAGCCGCGCCGCGATGGCGCTCCCCAGTTTTCCGGCGCCGCCGGTGACGATGGCGACGCGTCGGGGCTCGGTCATTCTCTTCTTCCTTTCGGGAAACGAAATCGGTCAGCGGATCCAGTCCGCGATCGCGGCCACGACCTCGGCGGGATGCTCGTGGTGGGTCCAATGGCCGCCCGGCAGCACCTGAATCCGGGCGGCGGGAAGGATTTCGCGCGCGAGAGCGGCACGTTCCTCGTTCCGGTAGAACGCCAGCACCGGCACGGGGAAACCGGCGAAGAACTCCGCGGTCTGGGTCTGGAAATGCAGGGCCTCCGGCGCGAAGGCGAAGTCGGCGAAGAGATCGCGGATCGCCTCCGGCGCGGCCGAGACCGGCCCGTCGGCATCCGGCACCGGGCTGGGCCCGGACTTCAGGAAGTGCTCGGCCGCGACGGCGACCGGATCCTCCTGCCGGAGCCGCCCGGCCAGCGCCTCGATCCGGGCACGGTCGGCGTCGGGAAGCCCGAACGCCGGATCGACGACCACCAGGCCGGCGACGAGCTCCGGCTCCCGCCGAGCGAGGAAAGCGGCCGCCTCGCTGCCCGCGGAGTGTCCGACCAGCACGACGCGAGCGAGTCCGAGACGCTTGAGCACGGCGTGGACGTCGGCCGCGACATCGGGAAGCCGCATGCTCTCGCCCGCCCGGGACTCGCCGTGCCCGCGCAGGTCCACGGCCACGACCGGAGCGAGGCCGCGGAGACCGTCGACGATCGGAGCCCAGTCCGAACGGGAGCGAGCCCAGCCGTGCACGAGCACGAAGGAGAACGGCGCGGCACCACCGGAAAACCGATCGAAGGCCAGTTCGACGATCTCTGTGCTCACGGGGCCCTCCTGGGAGTGTGGTGGCTCCTCAGATCGTCAGCGGCCTGCGGTTATTTATCAAATGCCTATTATCGGCCAACCCCATGCTCGCGAGGCATAACATGTGCCCATGCTTGAGTTGCGTCAGCTCGACTACTTCCGCGCGGTGGCCGAATACGGATCGATCTCGCGTGCCGCGGCCGCCCTGCACCTCACCCAGCCCACGCTGAGCAGGCAGATCGCCCAGCTGGAGAAGAACCTCGGGTACCAGTTGCTGCGGCGCACGCCCGGCGGCACCAAACTGACCGTGGTCGGAGAAGCCCTGCGCGCGCATCTGCTGTCGATCTTCGAACTCGTCGACCGGGTCCCGGAAGTCCTCCAAACCGCGTCGGCGGGCGGGCATCTCGTGCATCTCGGAGTGCCCTCGGGCGTTCCGCGCGGCTGGATCGAGGATTACCTGGCGGCGGTCGCCGCCGAGGCTCCGGAGATCCGGTTCGCCATCGTCGAGGCCACCAGCGAGGAACAGCGGCGGATGCTCAACAACGGCCTGCTCGACCTGAGCCTGATGCACACCGAACCGCCCGAACTCCACGCGGAATTGCTGTTCCGGCAACGGCTCGGCTGCGTTTTCCGGGAAGACGCGCTCCCGGCCGGCCAAGCCGAGATCGACGTCACGGACCTCGCCGGACTGCGCGTCATGGCGCATTCCTCGAAAGGCGAGGAAATCAGCCTCCGCACCGCCGCCGCGACCACCCGAACCGAAGTCGACTGGCTCTTTCGCGCCTTCTCCGAGCACAGCGAACTGATCGCCACCAGCTCCCGGGTGGACGCGATCCTCATCGGCAACGCCTCGGCGCGCAAATGGTTCCCTGGCTGGACCTGGGTCCCGCTCAGCGAGCACCGGCCCGAACACTGGATGCGCACGTGGGCCGCTTGGGCAGGCACGGACCTGAAATACGGCGACCTGCTCCTGCGCTGCCTGCGGGAAACCGCACGGGAATACCAGGCCGATCCCACCTACAGCGTTGCGCCGTCGCAGCTATGAGGCAGAGGCTCGTTCAGCAGATCGCCGGTGCTTTTCGAGCCGAGCTGCCCGCCAGCCCGACAGCGAAGCCAGCGGCCAGCGCGAACACCGCGGCCTCGTAGGTCATCGCGTGCCACAACGCCTGGCCGGGGTTCCCGGCGGACGTCGCGTAGGCGATGCCCGCGAACGTGACGCCGAGTGTCCCGCCCAGTTGCTGTGCCGTCGGGAGCAGACCCGAGACCGAGGTCGCGGCTTCGGGGCGGACTCTGGCGATGATCTGGGTGAACGCCGAAGCGGTGAACACGCCGAACCCGATGCCGCCGAGGCACAGCGCGAGCCAGTAGACCCACCGCGGGCCGGGGTCGCTGATGGTCACCGGGACGAGAAGCGACACCGATCCCATGGCCAGGGAGGAGACCGCCAGAGCCCATGGGCCGAAGCGCCGGCCCAGTCTGTTCGCGATCCCGCTCCCGGCCAGCGCCCCGATGGCGTACGGGGTGATGCCGAGCCCGGTCTGAAGCGGACTCCAGCCTCGCACGCCCTGCAGATGCATCGACAGCAGCAGCGTGAAGGACGGGACTCCGGCATTGAACACCAGGACGATGCCCAGCCCCCAGCGCGTCGCCGGTTCGGCCACCGCGGACGGATGGACGAGCGGATCCGCTGCCCTGCGCTGGGAAATCGCGAAGCCGGCCAGCAGCGCCGCGGCCAGCGCCAGGCTCAGCCACGTCCACCACGGCCACCCGGCGTCCCTCCCCGTGGTCAGGGGAAAGACCAGCAGGGCCAAACCGAGCAGGCTCAGCGCCGCCCCGGTCCGGTCGACGCGTTCCGTCGTGCGTTCACCGCGATCCGGCGGCAGTGCGGGGGAGAGCGCGAGGGCGGCGATGCCGACGGGAACGGTCAGCAGCATCGCCGCCCGCCAGCCAAGGCCGAGCGGGTCGAGCTGGATGAGCACCCCGCCGAGCACCGGGCCCGCGAGCGAAGCGGCCGCCATGGTCGCGCCGAACGCACTCAACGCGGCGGCACGGCGGTCCGGGGGCACCGCGGATTGGATGATCGACAGAATCTGCGGCGCCATCATCCCGCTGCCGAAACCCTGCAGCAGACGCCCGGCAATCAGCACCCAGGCCGCGGGCGCGGCCGCCGCCCCGATCGAGGCGAGGGTGAATACTGCCATCCCGGCGACGAACATCTTCCGGCAGCCGTATTTGCCGCCCAGCCGCGCGGAAACGATCAGCGAGCAGGCGTAGGAGAGGGTGTAGGCGGCGAGAACCAGCTGGCTCTCGCCTGCTCCCGCGCCGAGATCCCGTTGGACGTCGACTACGCCCACCTGCATGACCGTGACGCTGAACAGCTGGACGAACGTGCCGGACAGGATGATCGGCAGGAGAAGCCGCTGAGCCGGAGAACGCACCGCGGTCATCGGGAGGACCGCTGCACGGCGATGGCGGCGAACATCGTCGCCAGCTCCGCGGGCCGGATCACGAACGGCGAATGGCCGCCCGGCAGGGAAAACACCTGGAACGGGTTGTCCGGCGTCGCCTGGTCGGCCTCGGAGATGATCAGGTCCTGGGTCGCCGGCGGCAGGGCCAGGTCGCCGGTCAACCGGATGTAGGAGCGCGGGAGCCGTCCCCAGCGCCGCGCCGAGAGCGGAACCGGCGTGACGAAGTGCGAGAACGGGTGGTCCGGGTGCAGGAACTGCCGCCACGAGTCCGAGGCGTCCGCGGGGAGGTCGTTCAGGAACGCCCGGCGGATGACCTCGGTGACCGCCGGGTCGGGCGAAAGCGGGTTGATCCGGATCGCGCCGAGTTCGGCCGGGTCGCCGATCGGCGGGATCTGAATGGCGCCGGCGTTTTCCTCGGCTTCGATGTAGTCGGCGAACCGCGGCCGGCCCGCGGGCACGAACGAGGACAGGTACACGAGGCGGTCGACCAGTTCGGGCGCCTGTTCCGCGGCGGCCGAGACCGCGGAACCCGCGGCGCTGTGGGCGACCAGCACCACATTCCGATAGCGGGTGCGGACGCCGGCCAGGGCGTCGAGGACGACGTCGGTGCTGTCTTGCAGGGTGAGGTCGCGCAGCGCCGACTTCTCGGCGGCGAGCCCCGGCTGGCCTGGCTGGAAGTACCCGCTCGGGACGGGTGCGCCGAGCCCGCTGCCGGGCAGGTCGACGGCAATGCTCGCAAGGCCGTTGCGGCCGAGCGCACGCTGGGTCGAACTCCAGTGCACGGCGCCGTGCCAGGCGCCGTGCACGAGCAGCAGGACGGTCTCGGACGAGGACGGACGGGTCATTCCAGTGCCCTTCGAAAGCGTTGATCACGGACCTCGCCAGGTCACCGCGGCTCCGCCCCGTTATCCACTCTCATCTCTGACGAACGCCTTCGTCATACTTTCCGCGTATCGTGACCGCGTGGAAGCCCGTCATCTTCGCTACGCTCTGGCGCTCGCCGAGCACCAGCATTTCGGCCGCGCCGCGGCGTCGCTCGGCATCGCCCAGCCGCCGCTCTCGACCCAGATCGCCGCACTCGAACGCGAGGTCGGCGAGCGGCTGTTCGACCGCACCCCGCGCGGCGTTTTCCCCACCGCCGCGGGCAATGCCTTCCTCGCCAGGGCGAGCAGCGCGCTCGCCGAGATGAGCCTCGCGACGGTCGACGCGGGCCGCGCCGCGCGCGGGGAGACCGGGCGGCTGCGGATCGGGTTCATCGGGTCCGCGCTGCTCGACCCGCTGCCGGGCGTGCTCGGCCGGTTCCGGCGGGCCCGGCCGGACGTCCGGATGGTCCTCCAGGAACTGGACACGCCGACCGCGTCCGCGGCCCTGCTCGCCGGTGAACTGGACGTCGCGGTGGGGCGCGGCAGCCCTCGCGGCGCCGGGGCGGAAGACTTGGTGACGGTGCCCATCGGTGCGGATCGCCTGGTGGCTGTGGTCTCGACGGCGCACCCGTTCGCCGGGCAGCGGTCGGTCGAGGTCGGGCAGCTGGCCCGCGAGCCGCTCGTGGTCAGCGCGGACGCCGCCGGTTCATATCTGCGGCGGGTGTTCCAAGACGCTCCCGCCGCGCTCGACGGCGCCGCGCTGGCGCGCGACGTCCACACGATCGCCGGGCTCGCCGCGTGCGGCGCGGGGGTCGGGCTCGGCCCGGACCGGATGCGCCTGATCGCTCGCGACGACATCCGGTTCTGCGACGTCGAACCCCGCTTCCGGCTGCCGGATCTGCACATGTCGTTCCAGGCCGCCGATTCCTCGCCGGTTCTCGCGGCTTTCCTTTCCGTGGTGCGGCAAAACTGCGCGGAGGTCGGCTCCCGGCTCGACGACCTGCTCGCCCGGCACCCGGCAGTCTCCGAGCGGCAGCCGGCGCTCGACGTCTCCTGACCGTCGGCTGTGGCGACGGGAACATTCAACGACCGCAAGGGAGAACCATGCCTCGGGACACGCTTGAGTCGGTGCGCCTCGACGACGTCGAACTGGCTTACCGCGTGGAAGGGGACGGGCCGGAACTGGTCGTCCTGGTGCACGGATGGCCGCAGACGAACGCGTGCTGGCGCAACGTGATCGAACCGCTCGGCAAGGGCCGCACCGTCGTCGCCCCGGACCTGCGCGGGTACGGCGCCTCAGGCCTCGCCCGGTCCGGGGACTACGGCAAACGGGCTGCCGCCGCGGACCTGAGCGGCCTGATCCGCCATCTGGGATTCGAGTCGGCGGCGGTGATCGGGCACGACCGCGGAGCCAGGGTCGCGCATCGCTGGGCGCTCGATCGCCCGTCGGAGGTCAAAGCGCTGGCGCTGCTGGACATTCTGCCCACGAGGGTGGTCATGAACTCGTTCGGCCGCGAGTCGGCGAGCGCGATGTGGCACTGGTTCTTCCACCGGAACACGGACCTGGCCGCGCAGCTGGTCGGCGGGAACGTCGAGGCGTATCTCGGTCATTTCTTCGCCAGAGTGCGCGAATCCGGTGCCGTCGACGAGGAAACCTTCCGGCACTACGTCGAGGCGTTCAGCGACCCGGCACGACTGCGAGCGTCCTTTGAGGACTACCGGACCGGCTTCTCGGCCGATCTCGAACGCGACGAGGCGGATCACGCGAGCGGGCTGCGGGTGCGCGCCCCGCTGCTGCTCCTGTGGGGCGCCGGGGGCGGCCTCGGCGGGCGCGACGTGGTGCGCGTCTGGCAGGACCAGCACGCCGATCCCGCCGCGGTCACCGGTCATGCCGTTCCCGGCGGCCATTACGTTCCGGAAGAAGCGCCCGGCGAGGTCGTTGACGCGGTCGAGGCCTTTCTGGAGCAGACGCGCTGACCTTCCGGAAGCCCGGCCTCGCCTCGGAAGAACCGCCGCTGCCGACCCGTTGATGCCGCACTGAGGTTTTCCCAGTGGCACCTTGCGGGTGCCTGGCCAGGCGCGGGTGAAGCCGCTCCCGGCCGATGCCCGCCGGTCCAGCCGGTGAGCCCGTACGTGAGGGCCACCCTGCGGGAATCAGAGTCACTGAGGATTCCCCTCGCGTACGTCGGCGGAGCCGGAGCCGAGCGTTGCCGCAGCGAGGCCGCACACCACAGCTGCTGAGAAAACCTCAGTGTGGGAGTGGCTGCCTCCATTGAGGATTCGCTTCCCGCCCGGTGCTGGTCCCTGCCGCCGCCTCCGCCGCGAGAGGCAACCGAGCCGCCGCTCGGCCTTGAATCGTTTCGTTCCCGATGATCGCTGCCATTGCCGGGCGGCGGGCGGCGGCCTTTCCGGGCGGTCCCGGGCCTTCCGGCTCCACGATCGTGGCGATCCGTTTCCGCAGGTCGAAGCCGCTCCCGTGCTGCGCGGGCATCGGTATTCGCGCTGCCCGTTCCTGCTGTCAATGCTGCCCTTGCGTAGCCAACTGAGACGTAGATCTCCACCGTTGGGGTGAAATCTGCTCGGTCGGGCAGCTTAGGCTCTTACGGCGCGTTACTTATTGAGAAACATTCACTTCGGTCCGGACAGGTTCGCGACCGGGTAACGAAGGAGGCGCCGTCGTGGAAACCGAACCGCAGGTCGTCCGCGCGACGATCATCTTCGGGCTGCGCACGTTCGGGTCCGTCCCGCTGCCGGTGCGCGCCGATCTGGAATACGACCCGGCGGATCCGTTCGCGGTGTCGGTCGGCTACCACGCCGGCGGCGGTGTCGTGCGCTGGCTGTTCGGGCGGGATTTGCTCGCCGACGGCCTGCTCGCCCCGGCGGGCGACGGCGACGTCCAGGTGCGCCCCGCCGCGGACGACAGCCGGGTGCTGGTGGAGCTGAACGCGCCCGACGGTTCCGCGGTGCTGGAGGCGGCGGCGAACGAACTCGCCGACTTCCTCGACCGCACCTACGACGAGGTCCCGGTCGGCTCCGAAGACCGTTGCTTCGACTTCGACGAGGAACTAGCGAAGCTCGCCCTGCGCGATTGACCGTCCATAGTGGACGTCGGGTGGCTCCCGGGCAGGAGAGTCGACCTGCTGCGGGAGCGGGCGGGGTTCGGTCGCACCGCGAACGCCTGGCGCGTCGAGGATTCGGCCTCGCGCGCGGATCGCCTCGTCGGCCAGTTCCGGCCCGGCGAAGTCGCACCGCCGGAACCGCCGCCCACGGCGCGAACGGCGAACCGGGGCTCGGGTTCGAGCATCCCCCGGCCAGGTGCCCGAGCATGAACGGCCGATGAACGAATCCCCGCCGTCGCCCAGAAACCGGCAGCCCGCCAACAAGACTCCGCTGCAGCGCAACCCGTCACCGCGCCGCCGGAACAAGCCCCACGAACAGGCGGACTCAGCCGCCGCGTGAGTGAACCTCATGGTCATCCGGGTTGACCGCACCGGCAGAACGCGTACGGTCTCCAGTGTTGGCTGTTGTCCGGAACCATACTGCGGTCAGCGCCCCAAGCAGGTCTCTGCGGAAGGAGCGCAAGCCCATGACTCTTCATCTTCCCGGCGTCACCGCGCCGGTGGAATTGACAGTTCGCGCGGCGAGGCAGGCGGACGCGATCCACCTCGCCCCGGTCGGGGACCTCGACGCGGCTACCGCGCACGTTTTCGAATCGGCTCTCGCGCCGTTGACCGGGCCGGTGGTGGTCGACCTGTCCGGTGTCGCGTTTCTGAGCTGTGCGGGCGTTCGCGCCCTGCTCGACGCGCATGAGCGGATCGCCCAGTTCACTGTCGTGGCCGGGCAGGGGCACGCCGTGCGGCGGTGTCTTTCGGTGACCGGTGCGGACGAGATTCTGTGTGTCCGCGAGGCGGTCGCTGCCTGATCGAGCGAGTTTCACGGCTGCCGCGCACGGGTAGGCCGCCGACATGACGATCGAGACGAACCGCGTTCCGCAGCTCGAACTCAACAACGGCGTCCGGATCCCGCAGTTCGGCCTGGGCGTCTTCCAGATCCCGCCGGAGGAAACGGCCGCGGCGGTGCGCGAAGCGCTGGAGGCCGGATACCGGCACCTCGACACCGCGCAGATGTACCGCAACGAAGAAGGCGTCGGCGCGGGCATCCGCGATTCGGGCGTACCGCGTGAAGAAATCTTCGTCACCACCAAGCTGGCGAACGACGCGCAGGGCCACGACAACGCGATCAACGCGATGGAGGGCAGCCTGCAGCGGCTCGAATTGGACTACGTCGACCTCTACCTGATCCACTGGCCCCTGCCGAAGCAGGACAAGTACGTCGCCACCTGGCACGGTTTCGAGGAACTGCAGCGCGCGGGCAAGGCCCGCGCGATCGGGGTGTCCAACTTCCAGATCCCGCATCTGGAACGCCTGGCCGCCGAATCGGCGACGGTGCCCGCGGTCAACCAGATCGAGCTGCATCCCGCGTTGCAGCAACCGGAATTGCGCGCCTACCACGAGGCGCACGGCATCGTGACCGAGGCGTGGAGCCCGCTGGCCCAGGGCGAGGTTCTCGAAGACCCGCTGCTGGCCGAACTCGCCGAGAAACACGGCAAGACCCCGGCGCAGATCGTGCTGCGCTGGCACGTGCAGCTCGGCAACGTCGTGTTCCCGAAGTCGTCGTCTCCGAAGCGGATGCGGGAGAACATCGACATCTTCGACTTCTCCCTCAGCGACAGCGACCTCGACGTCCTCAGCGGCCTCGACGAGGGCCGCCGGACCGGCTTCGACCCGGACACCTTCGAAGGCTGAACCAGATCGCCCAGTCGCCCGTTGTCTCCGGTGAGAAGGGAGGCAGCGTGCGACTGTCCTGTTTCGTGGTGCCCGGCGACGTCGACGACCGCAGCGTGCCCAGCGGCGGCAACACTTACGACCGCCGCATGGCCGAGCACCTGCCGGCCGCACTGCGGCCGGCAGCCGGCACCTGGCCGGACCCGGACGAGGGCGCGAAAAGCCGGCTCGACCAGGTTCTCGGCGAGCTCCCCGATGGTGCGAAAGTGCTGCTCGACGGCCTGGTCGCCTGCGGAGTGCCAGACGTTCTGGCCCCGCACGCGGACCGGCTCGGCCTGGTCGTCCTCGTGCACCTCCCGCTGGCTGACGAGACCGGCCTCGACCCGCAGCGCGCGGCTGACCTCGACGCCCGCGAACGGAAGACGCTCCAGCTGGCGGACCAGGTCGTCGTCACCAGCCCGGCCGCCGCACGCGCCGTCGAGCAGCGGCACGGCCTCGCCACCGTCCGCATCGCACCGCCCGGGACCGATCCGGCGCCGCGGGCCGCCGGGACCGACGGGGTGTCCCAGCTGATCTGTGTCGCCGCGGTGACGCCGCGCAAGGGACAGGACATCCTCCTGAACGCACTGTCCGAAGTGGACGGACTGAAGGTGGACCTGGTCGGCTCTCGCACTCGAAACCCGGCCTACGCCGGCAGCTTGACCCACCCGCGTGCCCGCTTCACCGGCCCGCTCGGCGGAGCAGACCTGGAAGCCGCCTACCACCGAGCCGACCTGCTGGTCCTGCCCTCGCACGCCGAGACGTACGGCATGGTCGTCACCGAGGCGCTCGCTCGCGGCATTCCGGTGCTCGCCTCGGACGTCGGCGGCGTGCCCGGCGCTCTCGGCCGTGCGCCGGACGGCGAGCGGCCCGGCCTCCTCGTCCCGCCCGGCGACGAAGCAGCCTTGGCAACAGCGCTCCGAAGCTGGCGTGACAGTCCTGAGCTGCGGAAACGACTCCGTGCTGCGGCTGTCGGGCGAGCGCGCACACTGGAGGGATGGGCCGACGCGGCGGCCCGGTTGAGCGGAATCTTGGCGGTGGGTTGATGCGGTGGCTGCGACTGCTGGCCGGGGCCGCGCTCATCGCCGCGCTGTGGTGGCGGCTCGGCACCGGCGCGTTCGCCGGCGGCCTGCGCGCGCTGGGCCCGGGACCGATCGCGACAGCCCTGGTCATCGGCGTCGTGACCACGCTCGCGAGCGCCGCGCGCTGGCGGCTGGTCGCCGCTCGGCTCGGCCTGCGCCTGCCGTTCCGTGAAGCTGTCGGCGACTACTACGGCGCGCAATTCCTCAACGGCGTCCTCCCCGCCGGCGTGCTCGGCGACGTCCACCGAGCAGTCCAGCACGGCCGACGATCCGGCGACGTCGGCCGCGGCGTTCGAGCGGTCGTGCTCGAACGCGCCGCCGGTCAGACCGTGGTGGTGGTCGCCGGGCTGGCCGTAGTGGTCTTCCGGCCGGAGCTGCTGCCGCGGCAGGTGCTGATCTGCCTGGGGATCGTGATCGTGGCGCTGGCCGTGGTCGCGGTGGCGATGCGGCAACGGCTCAGGCACGTGTGGGCGGCCGACATCCGGACCGGCGTGCTCGAAGCGTGGCCCGGCGTCACTGGCTGGTCCCTGCTGGCGGTGGCCGGGCATCTGACGTTGTTCGTGGTCGCCGCCCGCGCGGCTGGCGCGACCGCGCCGTTGAGCGCCCTGCTGCCGCTGCTGGTGCTCGCGTTGCTGGCGATGGGGATGCCGCTGAACGTCGGCGGATTCGGCCCGCGCGAGGGCGCCGCGGCGGTTTCGTTCGCCGCTGCCGGACTGGGCGCGGAGCAGGGCGTGACGGTCGCGGTCGGCTACGGCGTGCTCGGTCTGGTCTCGACGCTGCCCGGCGGGGCGGTTCTCGCGCTCCGCCGGATGATCCGGCGGCCGGGCCCGGACGGCAGGCCGGTATCGTCCGGCCGGTGGCGGCGGCTTTTCGGGGGATTCGGCGACGGTGGCTCGCGGCGCTGGCCGTCGTCCCCGTTCTGGCCGCGTCGGCCTGCGCTTCTTCGGTCGCGGCGATCAGCAAGGCAGGCGACGTCGTGCACACCGCGGCCGGCGCCGTCCGCGGCAGCGTCGCTCCCGATCACCGGGTATTCCAAGGCATCCCGTACGCGGCCGCACCCGTCGGCGAGCGGCGCTGGCAGCCGCCCGCCCCGGTCGAGCCCTGGCCGGGGGAACGCGACGCCACGAAACCAGGGCCCCGCTGTCCGCAGGCCGCCGACGGAGCCCTGACCAGCGAAGACTGTCTTTACCTGAATGTCTGGACGCCGCCGGTCGGCGAGACCGGACGGCCGGTCCTGGTGTGGCTGCACGGCGGCGCGTTCCTGAGCGGCGGCGGCGACCGCTACGGCGCCGCCCGGCTGGTCGACCGCGGCGACACGGTGGTCGTCACGCTCAACTACCGGCTCGGCGCGCTCGGCTTCCTCGCCGACCCGTCGCTGGGCCCGGAACCGGGCAACTACGGCTTCCTCGACCAGCAGCAGGCGCTGCTGTGGGTGCGCGACAACATCGCGTCCTTCGGCGGCGACCCGGACCAGGTGACGATCGCGGGGGAGTCCGCGGGCGGGATGTCGGTGTGCGACCACCTCGTCGCCCCCGGCTCGCGCGGGCTGTTCCGCGCCGCGATCATCCAAAGTGGACCGTGCCAGGCGCAGGCGACGCTGTCGGCCGCCGAACACAAGAGCGTCGAGTACGCCGCCGCGCGCGGCTGCACCGATCGCCGGACCGCCGCGGAATGCTTGCGGGCGTTGCCGGTCAAGAAACTCCTGACCGCCCCGGCGTACGGCTCGATCGCGGGCATCGAGATGCCGGGCCCGGTCACCGGCGGTTCGGTGCTGCCCGGCAAGGTTCCCGCGACCCCGGTGCCGGTCATGCTGGGCACGACGCACGACGAGTTCACGTATTTCCTCGCCGAGCAGGCCGCGGCCGGTCGCGAAGTCACGCGGCACGGCTACCCGCAAGCGCTTGCGAACGTCTTCCCCCACGCCGACGCGGTCGCGCGCGAATACCCGGTGGACGCGTTCAGCGGCAACGCTTCCCTTGCTTACGCGGCGGCTGTCACGGACTGGGCGTTCGCCTGCCCGGCCGCGAAGCTGGGCAGTTCGCTCCCGTCCGTGTCGAGGTACGAGTTCAACGACCCGACCTCCCCGGCGGCGGCCGCGCTGCGGGCGCCGTTCCCGCTCGGGGCCACGCACACCGCGGAACTGCCCTACCTGTTCGATTTCGCCGAGCAGCCAACGACATTCACCCCGGCGCAGCAGCGGCTCGCCGACCGGATGGCGGACGACTGGACGGCGTTCGTCCGCGGCGGCCCCACCGGGCAGGCGGTCGCGTACCGGCCGGGCGGCGCGCAGCCGTTGACCGGATTCGCCCAAGATCACCACTGCGGGTTCTGGGCTTCTCTACGCTGACCGGATGATCGTGCGCGCCGAAGATCTTGACGAAGCCATCGCCTGCGTATCCGCCGCCCTCGAGCCCGTCACGGGCGGCGACTGGACGCGTCCGGCGGGCGATCTCGAGTGGGATTGCCGTTACACCGCGGAACACCTCGGCGACACGCTCCTGTCCTACGCCGCGCAGGTCGTGAGCCGCCCGGCCGACCGCTACGTGCGCTTCCTCGCCAAAACCGACGCCGACGCGTCCCCGGCCGAACTGCTCGAATTCGCCCTCACCGGCGGGCGTTTGCTCGCCGCCGCGGTCCGGAGCAGCCGCCCCGGCGAACGCGCCTACCACCCGACCGGCCGTTCGGATCCCGCCGGTTTCGCCGCGATGGGCTGCGTGGAACTGCTGCTGCACGGCGACGACATCGCGCAGGGCCTGGGCACCGCCATCGACCCGCCGCGCGACACCTGCGCCCGCGTCGTCGCGCGGCTTTTCCCCGAGCAGGAGCCGATTCCCGACGCTTGGGACGCGCTGCGCTGGTGCGCCGGGCGGATCGACCTGCCCGGACGGTCCCGGCGGACCGGCTGGAAGTGGCGGGGCAGCCCGCTCGAGGACGGCTCGATTCCCGAGGAGTGAACACGCCTGCCCGCGGGGTGGTCACATCCGGTAGTCTTGACCACCAGGTCGAGAGGCGCTGCAACGGACCGGTGGTCCGCCACGCTCGGCCGGTACCACCATCCAAGGGCGCCTCCGTGGACTCATGCGGAGGTGGCGATGACCCAGAACCTGCGGAACCTGCTCGACCAGCGCGTCGTCGTGCTCGACGGGGCCTGGGGCACGATGCTGCAGGGGGCCGGTCTCGCTCCCGAGGACTACCGGGCGGACTGGCTCGAGGGCCACGAGAAGGACGTCACCGGCGACCCGGACCTGCTGAATCTCACGCGGCCGGACGTCGTGCTCGACGTGCACCGCCAGTACCTCGCCGCGGGCGCGGACATCACCACCACCAACACGTTCACCGCCACCAGCATCGGCCAGGCCGACTACGGCCTCCAGGACCGCGTGCGCGAGATGAACCTGCGCGCCGCCGAACTCGCGCGCCAGGCCGCGGACGAGTTCGGCGACCGGTACGTGGCCGGGTCGATCGGCCCGCTCAACGTCACGCTGTCGCTGTCGCCGCGCGTCGAGGACCCGGCGTTCCGCGCGGTCACCTACGAAGAGGTCAAAGCCTCGTACGCCGAGCAGATCAAGGCGCTCGCCGACGGCGGCGTCGACCTGCTGCTGATCGAGACGATCTTCGACACCCTCAACTGCAAGGCCGCGATCACCGCGGCCCGCGAGGTCGCGCCGCACCTTCCGCTGTGGATTTCGGTGACCATCGTCGACCTGTCCGGGCGCACCCTGTCCGGCCAGACCGTCGAGGCGTTCTGGACCTCCGTCGCGCACGCGCGCCCGATGGTCGTCGGCGTCAACTGCTCGCTCGGCGCCGCCGAAATGCGCCCGCACGTGGAGGAACTGGCGAAACTCGCCGACACCTACACCGCCTGCCACCCGAACGCGGGCCTGCCCAACGCGTTCGGCGGCTACGACCAGACGCCCGAGGAGACCGGCGGCATGCTCGGCGAGTTCGCCGGGGCCGGGATGGTCAACATCGTGGGCGGCTGCTGCGGCACCTCGCCCGCGCACATCGCCAAGATCGCCGAGGCCGTCAAGGGCCTCCCGCCGCGGCCGGTGCCCGCACCCGAGGCGAGCACGCGGTTCTCCGGCCTCGAACCGTTCAAGATCGGCGCGGACACCGGGTTCGTGATGATCGGCGAGCGCACCAACGTCACCGGCTCGGCGAAGTTCCGCCGGCTCATCGAGGCGGGCGACCACCAGGCTGCGGTGGACGTCGCGCTGGAGCAGGTCCGCGGCGGCGCGAACCTGCTCGACGTCAACTTCGACGCCGACCTGCTCGAATCCGAGCAGGAGATGACGACCTTCCTCAACCTGATCGCCACCGAGCCCGAGGTCGCGCGCATCCCGGTGATGATCGACAGTTCGCGCTGGAGCGTGCTGGAGGCCGGGCTCCGCTGCGTGCAGGGCAAGGGCGTGGTCAACTCGATCAGCCTCAAGGAGGGCGAGGGCCCGTTCCTGGAGCAGGCCCGGCGCATCCACGACTACGGCGCCGGCGTCGTGGTGATGGCCTTCGACGAGAAGGGCCAGGCCGACACGGTCGAGCGCAAGGTCGAAATCTGTTCCCGCGCCTACGATCTGCTCACCCGCGAGGCCGGTTTCGCGGGCGAGGACATCATTTTCGACCCGAACGTGCTCGCCGTCGCCACCGGCATCAGCGAGCACAACGGCTACGCGAAGGCGTTCATCGAGGCGCTGCCGCTGATCAAGGAGCGCTGTCCGGGCGCGCACACCTCCGGCGGCATCTCGAACCTGTCGTTCTCCTTCCGCGGCAACAACGTCGTGCGCGAGGCGATGCACTCGGCGTTCCTGTTCCACGCCGTGCGCGCCGGGCTCGACATGGGCATCGTCAACGCCGGCCAGCTCGCGGTCTACGAGGACATCCCGAAGGACCTGCTGGAGCTGGTCGAGGACGTCCTGTTCGACCGCCGCGCGGACGCCACCGACCGGCTCGTGGAGTTCGCCGAGACGGTCAAGGGCAGCGGCACCAAGCGCGTCGTCGACCTGTCCTGGCGGGAAAACCCGGTGGCGGAACGGCTTTCGCACGCGCTGGTGCACGGCATCGTGGACTTCATCGAGGACGACACCGAGGAGGCCCGGCAGGAGTTCGACCGGCCGCTCGAGGTCATCGAGGGCCCGCTGATGGACGGCATGAAGATCGTCGGCGACCTGTTCGGCTCGGGGAAGATGTTCCTGCCGCAGGTCGTGAAGAGCGCGCGGGTGATGAAGCGTTCGGTGGCCTACCTCGAGCCGTACATGGAGGCGGAGAAGGCCAAAATGCAGGCCGAGGGCCGCTTCGAGACCACCCGCGGCCAGGGCAAGGTCGTGCTCGCCACGGTGAAGGGCGACGTGCACGACATCGGCAAGAACATCGTCGGCGTCGTGCTGGGCTGCAACAACTACGAGGTGATCGACCTCGGCGTGATGGTGCCCGCGGCGCAGATCCTCGACACCGCGGTGGCCGAGCACGCGGACGTCGTCGGGCTGTCCGGGCTGATCACGCCGTCGCTGGACGAGATGGTGTCGGTCGCGCAGGAAATGCAGCGGCGCGGGCTCAAGCTGCCGCTGCTGATCGGCGGCGCGACCACGTCGAAGCAGCACACCGCGGTCAAGATCGCCCCGGCGTACGACCACACGACGGTGCACGTGCTCGACGCGTCGCGGGTGGTCGGCGTGGTGTCCGACCTGCTCGACACCGACCGCGCGGACGCGCTGGACACTGCCAACCGCGCGGAGCAGCAGCGGCTGCGCGTCCAGCACGAGAACCGGCACGCGACGCCGATGCTCACCGTCGAACAGGCCCGGGCGAACGCCGAGAAGGTGTCGTTCGACGAGATCCCGACGCCGGAGTTCACCGGGGTGCGGGTGGTCGAGCCGTCGATTCCCGAACTGCGCGAGATGATCGACTGGCAGTTCCTGTTCCTGGCCTGGGAACTCAAGGGCAAGTACCCGGCGATCCTCGACCAGCCGGTCGCGCGCGAGCTGTTCGACGACGCGAACCAGCTGCTGGACGAGATCATCGAGAACGGCTCGTTCACCGCGCGCGGCGCGTACGCGTTCTGGCCCGCGCACTCCGAGGGCGACGACATCCTGCTCGACGGCGAGTACTCGGACTGGAAGTTCCCGATGCTGCGCCAGCAGACGCAGAAGCCGGACGGCCGCGCGAACCGGTGCCTCGCCGACTACATCGCCCCCGCCGGGTTCGGCGACCACCTGGGCGGATTCGCCGTCGGGATCCACGGCGCGGAAGACCTCGCCGCCCGCTACGAGGCCGAACACGACGACTACCGGGCGATCATGGTGAAGGCGCTGGCCGACCGGCTCGCCGAGGCGTTCGCCGAGTACCTGCACCTGGAGGCCCGCCGCCGCTGGTTCGAGCCGGACGTCCAGCCGGACCTGGCGGACCTGCACGCCGAACGCTTCCGCGGCATCCGCCCGGCGCTCGGCTACCCGGCGAGCCCGGACCACAGCGAGAAGAAGGACCTGTTCACGCTGCTGGGCGCCGAGGAACTGGGGATCGGGCTGACCGAGTCGTACGCGATGACCCCGGCCGCCGCGGTGAGCGGGCTGATCTTCGCGCATCCGGAATCGCGGTACTTCACGGTCGGCCGCCTCGGCCGCGACCAGATGGAGGACTACGCGGCCCGGCGCGGCGAGGAACTGTCCGAAGTGGAGCGTTGGCTGCGGCCCAATCTGGCTTACTGAGCCGGTTCTCGTGCGACGCCGGGACAACGAAAGCGGCGGCCGGCTGGATGGCGGCTGGGGGAACCGGTTCAGGACAGCAGTTCGGCGAGCCGCTCGGTGTCGCGCAGGTACTGCTCGTACGGGAAACCCGACTTCAGCAACGCCTCGCGCAGTTCGTCCCGGAGCGGTTTCCCGGTGTCGTGGAAGGCTCTCCGGCCCGCGTCGGTGAGCGTGACCAGCCGTCGTCGCGCGTGGTCGGGGTCCTGGCGCACCTGGACGAACCCGGCTGTTTCCAGCGGGCGCAGCGCGCGGCTGATCGCCGGGTCGGACACCGACATCGCCTGCGCGAGCTGATGCTGTGTCGCGGGTTCGATGTCTTCCACTGTGCCCAGCAGGCGGAGCTGGCTGTAGGTCAGCCCGGCTGAATCGTCCGCGCGTTTCCGCGCGGCTTCGCCCAGCAGGAACACCACTCGATGAAGCGCTTCGGCAAGTCCGTCGTCCACGGGAGCGAGCCTACCAGGAGTGTTGACGGGTTAATATTAACTATGCAAGACTCATCGGCATGGAGATCCCTTACGCCGCTCAGACCCTGTTCCCCCTCATCTGGCCGCTGATCGCGGTCGCCGGTGCGCTGATCCGCACCCGGGAGAGCCCTTGGCCGCAGGCCAGGCTCGAAATCTGGCAGCGGTGGTGGGCGGTCGCCGCGCTCGGCTGCGGCAGCCTGTGGATGGTCTTCGCCTTCCTCGGCGCGCCGGGCGTGATGGCCGACGTGATCGGCTTCACCCGCTCGCCGTTCCAGTTCGAGATCGCGTTCGCCAACCTCGGGCTCGCGGTGATGGGCTTCCGCGCCGCCTCGGCGTCGGCCACCGCCCGTGAGCGCATCACTGTCGGACTCGGCGCCGGGATGTTCCTGTGGGGCGCGCTGATCGGCCACGTGTGCCAGTGGTTCGCCAACGGCGACCACGCGCCGGGCAACACCGGCGGCGTCCTGGTCTGCGACCTGCTGTTCCCGGCGGTGCTGATCGTCCTCGCTGTTCGTTCGAAGCGGCTGGCCGCGGCTGTCGAGGAGCCCGCGCTTGTCTAGCCGACCTGCACGTCCTGGCCGCTGGGTTTAGTTTCGACGCCGTGGCGAGACTCAGTGTGGTCCGATTCGGACTCGTCGCCGGGCTGGTCGTGCTCGCGGCCGGGGCGGCAGTGCTCAGCGCGGCTTCGCCGTGGTGGTGGTTCCTGGCGGCGCCGCTGCTGGTGCTCGCGGCGACTGGGGTGTACGACGTGACTCAGCGGCGGCATTCGGTACTGCGGAACTACCCGGTGCTCGGACATCTGCGGTTCTTGCTCGAAAGCCTCCGGCCGGAAATGCAGCAGTACTTTGTGGAACGCAACTTCGACGGCCGTCCGTACGACCGGGACATCAGGTCCATTGTCTACCAGCGGGCCAAAGGCACGGCCGCGGAAGAACCATTCGGCACCGAGCGCGACGTGTACGCCGAGGGATACGAATTCCTCGTCCCGTCACTCGCGCCGGTGCCGGTTCCGGACCACGCGCCGCGAGTCCGGGTCGGCGGGCCGGACTGTGCGAAGCCGTACGAGATGGCGTTGCTGAACGTGTCGGCGATGAGCTTTGGGTCCTTGTCCAGCAACGCGATCCTCGCGCTGAACCACGGTGCCGCTCGCGGCGGGTTCGCGCACGACACCGGCGAGGGCGGGCTCTCGGAATACCACTTACGGGGCGGCGGCGACCTGATCTGGGAAATCGGCACCGGCTACTTCGGCTGCCGAACCCCGGAGGGGGATTTCGATCCTTCGACCTTCGCCGGCAAAGCCGCGCACGACGCGGTGAAATGCGTTTCGTTGAAACTTTCGCAAGGTGCCAAGCCCGGGATGGGCGGAGTGCTGCCGGGCACGAAGGTGAACGCGGAAATCGCCCGGGTGCGCGAGGTTCCCAGGGGAGAAACGGTGGTTTCGCCGCCGTATCACCGAGTGTTCTCGACTCCCCGCGAACTGGTTCGGTTCATCGCCCGGATGCGCGAGCTGGCCGGCGGGAAGCCGACCGGATTCAAACTGTGCGTCGGTTCGCGGGTGCAGGTGCTGGCGGTGTGCAAGGCGATGCTGGCCGAAGGGGTCACACCGGACTTCATCGTGGTCGACGGCGCGGAAGGCGGCACCGGCGCCGCCCCGCTGGAGTTCGCGGATCACCTTGGCACGCCGCTCACCGAGGGTTTGCACACTGTCCACAACGCACTCGTCGGGACCGGGCTGCGGGACCGGATCCGGCTCGGGGCGAGCGGGAAAGTCGCGACCGGCGCGGACGTGGTGAAGCGGCTGATCCAGGGCGCGGACTACACGAACGCCGCGCGGGCGATGATGTTCGCGGTGGGATGCATCCAGTCGCAGCGGTGCCACACGAACAAGTGCCCGGTCGGGGTGGCGACGCAGGATCCGCGCCGGGGCCGGGCGCTGGACGTGGGGGACAAGACCGAGCGGGTGCGCCGGTATCAGGAGGCGACAATCGCTTCGGCGATGCGCATCATGGCGGCGATGGGGGTCTCGGACCCGGCGGAGTTGTCGCCGCGGTTGCTGCGCCGCCGGGTGGACGCGCGGACGGTGCTGTCGTACGCGGAGTGGTACGACTGGCTGGAGCCCGGTCAGTTGCTGGCGGAGCCGCCTCGCGAGTGGGCGGAGGAATGGGCGGCGGCTGATCCGGATCGGTTCGCTTGAACGGGTGCTTCGCTTCGGCGGCTGTCCGTGAAGGGCCCCTTGGCGGAATCTGATTCCCTCAAGGAGTCCTTCACGGACCTCGGCATCGGGCGGCGAGTTCCGTAGCGCCGCGGTCTGACGTGCCGTTCTCCGCGACTGGCCCTCGCTGGACCCGCCGATGGCGGAGCGGGCGCGCGGCCGGGCGGAGGGCGCGCGGTGCCGCCGTCCGGTGGTCCACTGGCGATTCGCCGTCCGATCGGGCACGATCGGTGATCGTGGCTTCGGGAGACGGGCAGGACGCGGGCGACCTCGAGGTGTCCGTCCGGTGGCGGGGACCGGCCGCGGTGGTGACCGTGGGCGGCGAGATCGATCTGGTCACCGCGCCGGAACTGGGCGAGTTCGTGGGCGGGGTGCTCGAACGCGAGCCCGGCGTGCTGGTGGTCGACCTGCGCGCGGTCGATTTCCTCAGCTCGTCCGGGCTGCAGGTGCTGGCGGGCGCGCATCGCAAGCTCGACGCGGGCGCGCTGCGGGTCGTGAGCACCTCCTCGATCACCTCGCGGCCGTTCACGACCACCGGCCTCGACGAGTGGATCGCGCTGTTCCCCTCGGTCGACCAGGCGCTGGCCGGGGTCGCCGGAGCGGGCGGCTGACGATGGACGTGCAGGAGGACACCCGCGCACTGAGCTGTCACGGGATCGTGGCGGAGCCGGGGGCGCTGCGCGCGCTGCGGCACCGGCTGCTGGCTTGGGCGCTGGAGTCCGGCATCCCGGACGATCGCGCGCACGACATCGTGCTGGCCGGGTACGAGGCGCTGGCGAACGTCGCGGATCACGCGTACCCGGGGGAACCGGGGCTGGTGGACCTCGACGCGGTGTGCCGGCCGGACAGCGTCGAGGTCGTGATCGCCGACCACGGCGAGTGGCGTCCGCCGGACGAGGCCGAGGACGACCCGGTTTCGGTGCGCGGACGCGGATTGCTGCTGGTGCAGGCCACGGCGGACCGGGCGGACGTGCGGACCGGCGCGGACGGCACGGTGGTCACGCTGGGCTGGAAGCTCTGACGGGCTGAGGCGCGACAGTCCGGTTTGGAGTGCTGTCGGCGCCGGCGACGCAGCGGCTGGCTGCCGGGAAGTTCGGGTCAGCTCACCGGTTCGGCGGCGCGGCGGCGCAGCAGGTACCGCTGGACCTTCCCGTTCGGATTGCGCGGCAGGTCCGGGATGAACTCCACCCGCCGCGGGTATTTGTACGGCGCGGCAAGGGATTTCGCGAAGTCCTGCAGTTCCTTGACCTTCGCCTCGTCGCCGGGGACGCCCTCGTTGAGGACGACGTAAGCGGCGACGATCGAGCCGCGCGCGTCGTCCGGGGCGGCGACGACCGCGCATTCCAGCACATCCGGGTGGCGCAGCAGCACCTCTTCCACCTCGGGCCCGGCGATGTTGTAACCGGACGAGACGATCATGTCGTCGCTGCGGGCGCGATAGTGGAAGTAGCCGTCGGAGTCGCGGACGTAGGTGTCGCCGGTGAGGTTCCAGCCGTCCTCGACGAAGACGGTCTGCCGGTCGTCGGCGAGGTAGCGGCAGCCGGTCGGGCCTTGGACGGCCAGGCGGCCGGGGGTGCCGTCGGGGACCGGGTGGCCGTCGTCGTCGACGATCTGTGCGCGGTAGCCGGGGACGACGCGTCCGGTCGCGCCCGGGCGGGCGTCCTCGTCGGCGGCGGAGATGAAGACGTGCAGCATTTCGGTGCTGCCGATGCCGTCGATGAGCCAGTGGCCGGTGGCCTCGTGGAAGTCGGTCGCGACGGATGCGGGCAGCGCTTCGCCCGCGGACACCGCGCGGCGCAAGCCGGACAGCAACCGGCGGCGGTCGGACGCCAGGATCGCGCGGTACGCGGTGGGCGCGGTGAACAGGACGGTCACGTGATGCTCGGCCACGAGGTCGGCGAGTTCGGCCGGGGTGGCGCGTTCGATGAGCAGCGTCGCGGCGCCGGCGTGCAGCGGGAAGACCAGCAGGCCGCCGAGGCCGAACGTGAACGCCAGCGGGGGAGTGCCGCAGAACAGATCGGTTTCCTGGGATTTGACCAGGTGCCGGGAGAACGTGTCGGCGATGGCGAGGAGGTCGCGGTGGAAGTGCATGGTCGCCTTGGGGCGGCCGGTGGTGCCGGAGGTGAAGGCGAGGAGAGCGACGTCGTCCGCGGCGGTGTCGACGTCCTCGAAGGTCTCGGGACGGGCAGCGCAGCGGACGGCGAGGTCGTCCGGACTGTCGCCGCCGTAGGGCACGAGGGGGAGGTCGAAAGACTGCAGTTCCTCGGGATACCGGTGGTCGCAGAGTGCGATGACGGGCGTGCTCGCCTCGATGATCTTCGACAGCTCGTGCGCCCGCAGCATCGGCATGGTGGCGACGGCCACCGCGCCCGCCTTCAGCACGCCCAGCCAGCACGCGGCGAGCCACGGGGTGTTCGGCCCGCGAAGCAGCACGCGGTTCCCGGGCACGACGCCCTGCGCGGTGAGCTCGTGGGCGATCTGGTTGGCGCGGGCCAGCAGGTCGCCGTAGGACCAGGATTCGGTCGGCGAGAGCAGCGCGGGACGGTCGGTTCCCCAGCGCGCGATCGTGTCGTCGAGCAGGCGAGTGGCCGCGTTGAGCCGGTCGGGGTAGCGCAGTTCGGGGAGGTCGAACCACAACCGCGGCCACTGCTCGAACGGCGGGAGGTGGTCCCGGCAGAACGTGTCGACATGCGCACTCGGCTGGAGCTGCACCACGTGCCCCCAATTCAGACGACGGCCATTCACGCGTCCAGCTACTGTAATACGTTTTACGACCGTCAGGAAGACGCAACATCGGACGGCGCTCGCGGGGGCACGGAGCGCAGCCGGGGAGGGGTTGCCGGGGCAGCCTGGAGGCTCCGAATACCGCTCCCGCAGTCGCGAAGCGAATCACTCGCTCGTCTGGTCTTGACGAATCGACGCGAACGGAACGGCTCACCACTGAGTAGGCTCGGGCGCTCGGTAGACCCAGCCTCGAGGGAGGGCGATGTCAGGGTCGCAGCTGGTGGTGACCATTGCCCTTGGGCTGCTCACCGTCACCGGAGCCTTTGCCGGTGCGCGGATGGGAGCCCGCGCGAACGACCGGGCCACGAAGCAGCGTGAAGACGCGGCGCGGCGCGAGGAGTGGTGGCGGCGCTTCACTTGGGCCGCGGAACTCGCGCTGGACGACTCGGTCCGGAAGCGAGCGGCCGGTCTCAAGCTGCTGGCGAAGCTGGGGAGATCCGGCCTGGCCACCCACGACGACAACCAGCTGCTTGACGTGTTCCACCACCACGCGCTCGATAGACTGATTCGTGATGTGGAAGGAGGCGAGGAGCTATGAGCCGACTGCACCATGTGACCGAAGAAGAGATCGCGGCGGCCCAGCTGCGCCTCGTCACGGACAGAAATCTCCGCCGGACCTCGCCTGCTGTCGTGACAGCTATAGCGCAGATGGTTGTTGGCGACGTCCTTGAGCTTCCCGGCGCGGACGACCGAACCGCAATACGGGCACCCGAGAGCGCGAGCAGCATTCCCAGTTCCGACAACCCGGCCGTAGCTGCGGAGGCGCAGCGGCTTCTGGATGTCATCTCGTCGGAGACCCACCAGGCAGGTCGCTTGGCGTCGCTGCTTGTGGAGGCACTGCAACCTTCGGAGGAGGCGAGACTGGCGCTGGCCCAGCAAAGGATCCAGTCGGAATCCGGGACTTCAGGCAATGTCGCGCAGAAGATCGCCGATTGGGAGGCGTTGCTTGCCGACATGGTGCGTGTTCTAGGCCCTGACGACCCAAGGACATTGCAGGCTCGCGCGTCGCTGGCAAGAATGCTCCGTGCTCGTGCTGACGAGGTGCGCCCCGCTGGGGGAACGCATCGCGCTGAAGAGATTCCTGGGAATGCAGACCCAAAGGTCAGTTAGTCGCCCCGCGATCACTCGCCGGTTCGCGGCGGCGAGGTTTCCCTCGCAGCGCGCGCACAACGCCGCTCAGGCGTGAGCGTCCAGATATGCCGGGTCCGGCGGAGGAATCGGCACATCCGGCTGCCCCGCCAGCAACTGGTTCATCGCGGCGAAGTACGGCGGCGCGGCGACCGTTCCGCCGAACGCTCCGTGGCCGCAGTCGCCCAGGTGGACGGGGGTGCCGGGGCAGATTTCCTGCGGGTGGGGGCCGTCGGCGAAGACCATGGAGGACACGGCGTAGTGGTCGACTCCGCCGACGAACGCGACGGATTCGCTTTGCTGCGTGGTCCCGGTCTTCCCGATGTCCGGGTGGGTCCAGCCCGCCGACTGGGCCGCGCGGGCGGACGTGCCGATCGTGGTGTCCTGGCTCAAGCCCGCTTCCAGCGTGTTCGCGACGCCGGGCGGGATCACCTGTTCGCAGGCCTGCTGGTGCAGTGCGACCGGCTGGCCGTGGCGGTCGGTGACGGACAGGATCGGGTCGGGCGGGCACCACATCCCGCCGCTCATCAGGGTGGCCGAGACGTTCGCCATCTCCAGCGGGCTCACCGGGCTGTTGCCCAGCGTGAAGGACAGCAGGTTCTGGAAGTACTGCGACTGCGGTTCGTTGTACTGCGGGTTCTTCGACCGCGGGTCGGACGGGTCGGTGATCGGCTTGCTGCCCGCGTCGTTGGTCGCCATGGTGTTGCGCAGGCCCAGTTTCCGCGCCATGTCCAGCACCGCGGGCATGCCCACTTGCGCCTCAAGGCCGACGAACGCGACGTTCGGCGACGTCGCCAGCCCGGCGGCCAGCGAGATCGGGTTCGGGTAGCTCGTGCCGTCGTTGCTCACCGGATAGCAGTGCGTGTACCGGTTCATGTTGGGCGGGTTGAAGCAATCGCTGAACGGGTTCGGCAGCGGCGTGTTCAGGCCGGCCTTCCCGGCGACCATCGCCGCGGCCGAGGTGAAGATCTTGAACGACGAGCCCGCGCCGAACTTGTTGCTCGCGTCGGCCACGATGTTCGTGGACGTCTCGCCCTGGTCGGGATCGGTGCCGTAGTTGCGGTTCGAGACCATCGCGAGCACCTGGTGCCCGTCGCCGCCGGGCTGCACGACCGCGAACGTGTTGGCGACGCCGTCCTGCGTGGTCGGCACGTTCGCGTTCACCGCGTCCTTCGTCACCTGGCTCACGTGCGGGTCCATGGTGGTCTTCACGGTGTATCCGCCGGTGTCGATCTGGTCGGCGGTGAGGCCGGACTGCACCAGGTAGCGCACCGCGTACGCGCAGAAGAACCCGGCGTCGGGAGCCGCGCCGAGGCACGTGCTCGACGGTGCTTGCGGCCGCGGTCCGCTGAGGCCCAGCGGGGTCGCCTTCGCGGTCGCCCCGTAGGACGCCGGGATCGAGCGCGCGGACACCATCGAATCGATCACCAGATTGCGCCGTTGGAGCGCCTTGTCCGGATGCGTGTACGGGTTGTAGATGTTGGGGTTGTTCACCATTCCGGCGAGCAGTGCGGCCTGCGGCACGGTCAGTTTGTCCGCGGTCGTCCCGAAATACGCCTGTGCGGCGGCGCCGACCCCGTACACCGTGCCGGTGTATTCGACCACGTTCAGGTAGTCGGCGAGGATGTCGTCCTTGGACACGGTCTGGCTCAGCTGCACGGCCATCTTCGCCTCGCGCAGCTTGCGCGCCAGCGAATCCTCCTGATCCCGTTGCTGCGCTGCCTTGTCGTTGCGGTCCACGACGTTCACGAGGTAGTTCTTCACGTATTGCTGGGTGAGCGTGGACGCGCCTTGCAGGTTCCCGCCGGAACTGTTGTGCACCGCGGCGCGCAGCATGCCCTGCGGGTCGACGCCGCCCTCGCTGTAGAACCGGCGGTCTTCGATGTCGACGATCGCGGCTTTCATCGCCGGGGAGATCTGCGCCGCGGTGACCGGAATGCGGTACTGCGAGTACAAAGTCGCGATCGTTCCGCCGAACCGGTCGGTCACCGTGGTGACGAGCGGCGGCTCCGCGTGCACCAGATCGGCGGAGATGGCGTCGACCGAATCGCTGACCTGGTTGGACAGCACGCCCGCGCCGATCGCGACCGGGGCGAGCGTGCCCGCGACGAGAATCCCGGCCAGCACGCACAATCCGAGGAACGGGGCTATCCCCCTGCGACGAGACACGGTTCCCAACCTATGCCTGTGCCGGTGAGAAACCGGTGTGCGGACGAGGGTGTTTCATCGAGCCAACCTTCCCAGCAGAGCCGAAGCGACCGCGATCGCCAGCGCGGTCGCACCCACTAAGACGCCGAAGTCGGCCCACAGGTTCTCCGGGGTGCCGATCAATAATCCCCGCAAGGCATCGACTTGATAACTGAGCGGGTTCGCATGGCTCAGCGCCTTGAGCCAGGACGGCATCAGATTCACCGGATAGAGCGCGTTGGACCCGAAAAACAGCGGCATGGTGATCGCCTGGCCGATGCCCATCAGCCGTTCGCGGGAAAGCACCAAACCGGCGATAACGATGGAAAGACAGCAGAAAAAGGCCGAACCGAGCACAACGGCCACCGCGGCGCCCAGCAGCCGCAACGGGTTCGCGGTCAGGCCCACGCCGAGCAGCGCGGCGAGGATCACCACGATGAACGCCTGCACGAGGGCGCGTACCCCGGCTGCGAAAGCCTTGCCCGCCACCAGCGCGGCGCGCGGGGTGGGCGTGACGAGCAGCTTCGCGAGGACGCCCGCGTCGCGCTCCCAGATGATCTGGATGCCGTAGAAGATGGAGATGAACAACGCGGACTGGGCCAGAATGCCGGGCGCGAGATAATCGAGGTAGGGCACCGAACCGGTGGGGATCGCGCGCAGCCGGGTGAACGTTTCGCCGAAGATGAGCAGCCACAGCGCGGGCTGGATCGCCCGGGTGAGCAGTTCGGTCTGGTCCCGGCGGAGTTTCTGCAGTTCCACCAGGCACATCGCGCCGATCCGGGAGAACAGCACGCGCAACTGCCCCAGCGGGCCGGGGTCAGCCGAGACGGCGGGCGGTGCGGCGAGCGGCACGGACATCGCGGATCCCTCCTGCGTCGAGCGCGTTCCCGGTGACGGTCCGGAACACGTCGTCCAATGTGGACTCCGGGCCGAGCCCGGCTTCGAGGTCGGCCGGGGTGCCGAGCGCGCGGATCTTGCCGGTGTGCATCAGCGCGACGCGGTCGCAGTACTGCTCGGCCTCGTCCATGTAATGGGTCGTGACGAGCACGGTCATCCCGGTTTTGGCGCGGATCCCGGAAATCCGCTCCCAGACCGCCGAACGCGCCACCGGGTCGAGGCCGATGGTCGGCTCGTCGAGGATCAGCAGCCGCGGCGAGCTGACCAGCGCCTGCGCCAGTTCCAGCCGGCGGATCATGCCGCCGGAGTAGCGGCCCGCCGGGCGGTCCGCGTCGTTCTCCAGTCCGACCAGTCCCAGCGCCTCGCGCACCTGGGCGGCGCGCTGGGCTCGCGGTACGTCGAAGAGCCGGGCGAACAGCGACACGTTCTCGCGGCCGGTGAGCGCGCCGTCGGCGGAAAGCTGTTGGGGGACATAGCCGATCAGCCTGCGGACGGCCATCCGGCGGCGGGCGACGTCGAGCCCGAAGACGGCGATGCGGTCCGGCGCGACCGGCAGAAGCGTCGTGATCATCCGGATCGTGGTGGTTTTCCCGGCTCCGTTCGGGCCGAGCAGACCGAAGACCTCGCCGGGCTCGATGGCGAGATCCACGCCGTCGACCGCGACGGTGTCGCCGAAGGAGTGCCGCACATTGGTGCAGCGGATCGCCGGTTCGCTCATGCCGTGTCCTCCTTGAGCGCTTCGGTGAGCCGTTCGAGTGCGGGCAACGCGGCGACGATCGCCGAAGTGTCCTCATCGGACAGTTGAGTGAGCGCGGCGGAAACCAGCCCGATGCGGGTGCGCCGCCAGGCCGCCATCCGGTCCCGGGCCGCGTCGGTGAGCTGCAGCCGCGCGGCCCGGCGGTCGGCCGGATCGACCTCGCGCCGCAGCAGGCCCGCCTCGGTGAGCACGTTCACGAGCGTGCTCACCGAATTCCCGGCCAGGCTGAGTTCCCGGGCCGCCGCCGCGACGCCGATGCCCGGGTTCCGGTGCACGACGCGCAGCAGTTCCACCTGCGAACCCGGCAGGTGCGGTCCGGGCAGTTCGGCCCGCACCCGGCGGCGCACGACGCGGCGTACGCCCAGCACTGCGGCGAGAACGCGTTCGGCGAGATCGATCCGGGGTGACGGCATGCTTCGAAGTTAGCTCTAACTCAGAGCTATTAGCAACGCTAAATGTCGCGTTCGCCGGAAGCCTGCTGAGTTATCCCCGGTGGAGAAGCAGTGCGATGCCGAGCGCGATCATGGTCGCGGCGATCACGCCGTCCAGGATCCGCCAGGCCGCGGGGCGCGCGAACACGTCGGACAGCCTTCGCGCGCCGAGCCCGAGCGTGCTGAACCAGACCGCGCTCGCGACTGCCGCGCCGATGCCGAACAGCCAGCGGCTGTCGCCGTGTCCGGCCGCGACGGAGCCGAGGAGGAGAACCGTGTCGAGATAGACGTGCGGGTTGAGCCAGGTCAGCGCGAGGCAGGTGAGGAGGACGCGCTTCGGCGAGGACAGGTCCGCGGGGGAGACGGTCAGCGTGCCCGGCCGGAAAGCGCGGCGCGCGGCGAGGATCCCGTACCCCACAAGGAAGAGCCCGCCGACGATCGCGATCGCCTCGACCGCCGACGGCCATCGCTGCAGCACCGCCCCGATCCCGCTCACCCCGGCGGCGATGAGGACCGCGTCGGACAGCGTGCAGACGAGGATCACCGGCCCGACGAGACCGCCGCGCAATCCTTGGCGGAGCACGAAAGCGTTCTGCGCGCCGATGGCGACGATGAGGGACATGCCGGTGCCGAACCCGGCGCTGAGTGCTGCGATCACCCCGCCGACGGTAGAAGCGGGCGCACGGATTATTCCAGGTAAAGATTCTGAACTAAGATAAGCGTTCGTGATGTCCGATCTTCCGCTCGACCAGGTCCGCACCTTGCTCGCGGTGGTGGACGAGCAGTCGTTCGACCGGGCCGCCGCGGTCCTGCACGTGACGCCGCCCGCGGTGAGCCAGCGGGTGAAGGCGCTTGAGCAGCGGATCGGCCGGGTGCTCGTGCTGCGCTCGAAACCCGTGCGGCTCACCGAATCCGGCGAGGTGCTGGTGCGGTTCGCGCGGCAGCTGACCCGGCTCGAATCCGACACCCGCGCGGAACTGGGCCTCGGCGGGCCCGGCCAGCCGACGACGCTGCCGATCGCGGTCAACGCGGACTCGCTGGCCACCTGGTTCCTGTCCGCGCTCGAGGAGGTCCCCGCCGAACCGCCGGTCTCGTTCGACCTGCGCAGCGACGACCAGGACCACACGGCCGCCCTGCTGCGCGAAGGATTGGTGATGGCCGCGATCACCGCGACGCCGCAGCCGGTGCAGGGCTGCACCGTCAGCCGCCTCGGCACGATGCGGTACCGGGCGGTGGCGTCGGCGGAGTTCGTGCGCCGCTGGCTGGACGGCGGCTCGCCCGCGGAGCGACTGCCCGCCGCGCCGGTGGTGGTGTTCGACCGGAAAGACGATCTGCAGGACCAGTTCCTGCGCCGCCTGACCCGGCGCGAGCAGCCGAGCCGGGTCCGGCACTACATCCCGGCGTCGGTGTCCTTCGTGGACGCGGTGGAAGCCGGACTGGGCTGGGGGATGGTGCCGGAACTGCAGCTGTCCGGGAGAGAACTGGTGGATCTCGTGCCGGACCGGGCGGTGGACGTCGCGTTGTACTGGCAGCAGTGGAAGCTGGACTCGCCGTCGCTGGCCGCGGTGGCGGAGGCGGTGGCGAGGGCGGCCGGGCGCGCGTTGGGCTCGTGAGTGGCGATGCCGGTTAGCACCGGCATCGCCACTCACGAGGCTCAGCCTTGCGCGATCGGCCAAAGATCGTCGTTGAGAAGCCGCTTCACGATCTTCCCGGTCGCGTTCCGCGGAAGCTCCGGCACGAAGTACACATCGCGCGGCACAGCGAACCGCGCGAGCCGCTGGTGGATGTAGTGCCGGACGTCCTCGGCGTGCATGCGGGCGCCGCGGCGGAGCACGACGTACGCGGCCAGCCGCTGGCCGAACTCGTCGTCCGGGACGCCGACCACGGCCGCGTCCGACACGCCCGGCAGTGCGGCCAAGGCTTCCTCGACCGGGCGCGGGAACACGTTCTCGCCGCCGGAGACGATCATCTCGTCGGCCCGGCCGGTGACGAACAGGCGTCCGGACGCGTCCTGGTAGCCGACGTCGCCGGTGGCCATCAGGTCGTGGGCGCGGGGGACGCTGGAACCGTTGGTGTAGCCGTCGAACAGCATGTCGTTGCCGACGAAGATCTGGCCTTCGTCGCCGGGCGGGACCGGGCGGCGCTCGTCGTCCAGGATCGCGACCTGGGTGCCGGGCGGGCAGCGGCCCGCGGACGTCGGCGCGGCGCGCAGGTCGGCCGGGTCGGCGATGCTCGCCCAGGACACCTCGGTGGAGCCGTAGAAGTTGTAGAGGACGTCGCCGAAGGTGTCCATGAACGACGTCACGAACGCGCCCGGCATCGCCGACCCGCTGCTCGCCACGATCCGCAGCGACGACAGGTCGTACCGGTTGCGCACGCGTTCGGGCAGGTCGAGGATCCGCTGCAGCATGATCGGGACCGCGAACAGCGCGTCGCAGCGGTGCTCGGCGATCGTGCGCAGCGTCTGCTCCGCGTCGAACCGGCGGATCAGCGACAGTTCCGCGCGCAGCGCCATGCCGAGCTGCATCGCGGCCAGCCCCCAGCTGTGGAACAGCGGGGCGGCCACCGCGATCTTGTCCCTGGCCCGCAACGGGATTCGCGACAAAACGGTCGCCGACGTGCTCACGCCCTTCGGCGTCGGACGGCGCGCGCCCTTCGGGGCCCCGGTGGTGCCCGACGTCAGCACGACGATCCGGCCCTCGCGTTCGCTCGGCTTCGGCCGGGTCGTCGGGGCGTCCTGGAGCAGTTCGTCGAGCGTGCGGTAGCCCTGTTCGGCGTCGTCCCAGGTGCTCACGCGCGGGAATTCGCCGGGCACCGACGCGATGATCGGCGCGAACTCGTCGTCGGCCAGCACCGCGGCGGGCGGGTGCTGCGTGAGCACCTCCTCGACGGCGGCGGGGGAGAGCCCGGTGTTGAGCAGGACGACGTCGGCGCCGAGCTTGCTGCAGCCGACGAACGCCTCGATCATCGCTGCGTGGTTGCGGCACATCAGCGCGACCCGCGAACCGGCCTCCACGTCGAGCGCGGCCAGCGCGTTGGCCAGCTGGTTGCTGCGCTCGTCGATCTCGCCGAACGTGCGTGTGTTGCGCTCGTCGTGGACCGCGACGTCGTCGGCCCCGCGCGCGGTCGCGGCGAGGTATCCGCCGGCCAGGGTCGCGCCCCAGCGGGCGAACGAGCTGAGCTGCTTGACCATCCTGTCCGGCCGTCCCGCGGCCAGCACTCCCGCGCGGACCAGCGTGTTCGCCGTGCGCAGGGCGGTGGCGGGCTCCTGCTCCGGCGGGTCGCCCGGAAGCCCGGACAGCTGCTGCCCGATCCGCTTCGCCAGCTGCTTGAGCAGGCCTTTCACCGTGCCGCGGGCGAGGAGGTCGGTGTGCTCCTGGGGCAGCGAGGGGAGCATCATCCGCAGCACGATCTCGGTGCCGCCGCGCGGGACCGGCCGCAGCTCGACCGACACCCAGGTCCGCTCGTCCGGCAGCCCGCACCAGACGACGTGCTCGCCAGGGCGGTACACCGCCGCGTGAATCGTGCCCTCGACCATGGTGTGCCGGTCCGGGGCCAGCCGGATCAGGCAGTGCGGCCCTCGGCCGCGCACCGCGGGCACGGTCACCTCGCACCAGCTGATCGCCGGGACGAACCTCGGGTACAGCTCGGGACTGCCGACGATCTGCCACACCTGTTCGGGCGAGTGCCCGACCACCGCACTCGCCTCGACTACATCGTCTCGCATCGCGATCCGCCTCGCCGCCGCACGCGTGTGGGCTCCCCGGTCCTTCCCGGACGCGTGTGTTCAGGTTGCGGGGACGCTACCAGCCGAAGCGCGCCCGGGGTACTCCGAACGGAGGGCAATCCAACTGGATGGGAATTTTCTTTCCAGGCCTTCCCCGCCGGTGACGGACGCGACCCGGCGGGTCCCGGCGTCCCGGACATAATGGGCCGGGTGGAGCAACTGGTCGAGGAATACGGACCCAGCTGGGACCCGGGCCCGTACGAACGGGGCACCGACGGACCGCGCGTGATCCTGGTCGGCGCGGACACTTCGCCGACCGGGCTGCGGGCGACGGCCTACGGCGGCGGCCTCGCCCGGAGGCAGCGCGCGCGGCTGGTCGTGGTGTACGTGGCAGCGCCGACGGTGTGGACCGGCCTCGCCGCGGCCGCGGTCGTCGACGTGCAGCAGCAGACCTTCGAGGAAGAGATCGAGCAACTGCGCGCGGAACTGCGCGACCGGGCGGCCGACTTGCAGGTGCCGGTCACGTTCGTGGTCCGGCGCGGCGAGACGTTCCCCGAACTGCGGCAGGCCGCGCAGGAGGTCAACGCGGACATGGTCGTGGTCGGCGCCTCCGAACAGGGCGGGCACCGGCTCGTCGGCTCGGTCGGCAACCGGCTGGTGCGCGCCGCGACCTGGCCGGTCGTCGTGGTGCCGTAGGGCCTCGTGAGCGGCAACGCCGGTTAACCGGCAGCAGCACTCACGAGGCTCGGCAGGGGTGGAGGCGCAGTGGAGTTCGTCGAGGTCGTCGCGCGCTTGCGGGGCGCGGGGTGTGTCTTCGCTGAGGACGAGGCCCGCCTTCTGCTGGGCCAATCGGGCGACGTGGCCGGGATGGTCGAGCGGAGGGTCGCCGGGGAACCGCTGGAGTACATCCTCGGCTGGGCGGAGTTCGCCGGCCGCCGGTTCGCCGTCGCGCCGGGCGTCTTCGTGCCCCGGCACCGCACGGAGTTGCTCGTGCGGCTGGCCATCGGGTTCGCGCACGAGCAGTCAGTGGTGCTCGATCTGTGCTGCGGATCCGGGGCGCTGGGCGCAGCGGTCGCGGCCGAGGCGCCCGGAATCGAACTGCACGCGGCGGACGTCGAACCCGCCGCGGTGGACTGCGCGCGGCAGAACGTGCCTGGTGAGGTCTACGAAGGCGACCTCTACGCCCCGCTTCCGCAGCGGCTGCGCGGCCGGGTCGACGTCCTGATCGCGAACGTCCCGTACGTCCCGACTGACGACGTCGCGCTCATGCCGCCCGAGGCGCGCGATCACGAACCCCGCGTCGCGCTCGACGGGGGAGCCGACGGTCTCGACGTGCTCCGTCGCGTCGTCGCCGAGGCGCCGTCGTGGCTCGCGCCCGGCGGGCACGTGCTTTTCGAGGCCAGCGAACGCCAAGCGGCCGCGGCGACGGCCGAACTGCGCCGGGCAGGGCTGGTCGCGGCGGTGGAAGAAGATGACGAACTCGGCGCGACAGTCGTGGTAGGACGGCGCGAACACTGAGCGGCGAACCGGATTCGCCCGCTTTCCGTACTGCGTGCGTCCGGTGGGGACGTCTAGGGTCAACGCATGAAGGTCGGCCTGCTCACCCGGGAGTACCCGCCGGACGTGTACGGGGGAGCGGGGGTGCACGTCGAGTTCCTGGCACGGGAACTGCGGTCGCTGGTCGACCTGGACGTGCACTGCTGGGGCCCCGATCGCCCGGACGGCGCGCACGGGCACCGCGACGCGCACGGGTACGCCCAGCCCGCGTTCGCCACCATGGACATCGCGGTCTCGATGGCCGACGCGCTTGCCGGGCACGATCTCGCGCACAGCCATACCTGGTACGCGAACCTCGGCGGCCATCTCGCGAAGCTCGCGCACGGCATCCCGCACGTGATCACCGCGCATTCGCTCGAACCGCTGCGGCCGTGGAAGGCCGAGCAACTCGGCGGCGGCTACCGCGTGTCGTCGTGGATCGAGCGCGATGCGTACGAGGCGGCGGACGCGATCATCGCGGTCAGCTCCGGCATGCGGCGCGACGTCCTTGCCGCGTACCCGAACGTCGACCCGGCGCGGGTGCATGTGGTGCGCAACGGCATCGACACCGAGCTGTACCAACCCGATCCGGGCACCGACGTGCTGGAGAAACACGGCATCGACCCGAACCGGCCGTACGCGTTGTTCGTCGGGCGGATCACGCGGCAGAAAGGCGTGCCGCATCTCGTGCGCGCCGGGGCTGCTCTGGACGAGGACGTGCAGCTGATCCTGTGCGCGGGCGGTGCGGACACGCCGGAGCTGGACGCCGAGTTCCGCGGGCTTGTCGCGGAACTGCAGAAGAAACGGTCCGGGGTGCACTGGATCCCGGAAATGCTGCCGCGCACGGAGGTCGTCCAGTTGCTGACACACGCGCTGGTGTTCGTGTGCCCGTCGGTGTACGAGCCGCTCGGCATCGTGAACCTGGAAGCGATGGCGTGCGGCACCGCGGTGGTGGCCAGCGACGTCGGCGGCATCCCGGAGGTGGTCGCGGACGGCGAGACCGGCGTGCTGGTGCATTACGACGAGAACGAGCCCGGCGCTTTCGAGGCCGGGCTCGCGCGCGGGATCAACGACCTGGCCGCGGACCGCGACCGCGCCACCCGGCTGGGCCTCGCCGGACGGGACCGCGCGGTGGGAGAGTTCGGCTGGGCAGCGATCGCCGCCGCGACGGTCGGGGTTTACGAGGCGTGCGGGAGGGTTTCGTGATCGACGGATCCGATGTGCTGGGGATCGTCCTCGCCGGCGGCGAGGGCAAACGGCTGATGCCGCTGACCACCGACCGCGCGAAACCCGCGGTCCCGTTCGGCGGCGTGCACCGGCTGATCGACTTCGTGCTCTCCAACCTGGTGCACGGCGGGATCCGCCGGATTTGCGTGCTGACGCAGTACAAATCGCATTCGCTGGACCGGCATATCTCGACGACCTGGCGGCTGTCGTCGCTGACCGGCGAGTACGTCACGCCGGTGCCCGCCCAGCAGCGGCTGGGCCCGCGCTGGTTCCAGGGCAGCGCGGACGCGATCCACCAGAGCCTCAACCTCGTGCACGACGAATCGCCCGCGTACATCGCGGTGTTCGGCGCGGACAACATCTACCGGATGGACCCGCGCCAGATGATCGACGCGCACATCGCGTCCGGCGCGGGCGTGACGGTCGCCGGAATCCGCGTGCCGCGCGCGGAAGCCCGTTCGTTCGGCGTGATCAGCACCGAGGACGGCACCAAGATCGACGCGTTCCTGGAAAAGCCCGAGGATCCGCCGGGCCTGCCGGATTCGCCGGACGAATCGTATGTGTCGATGGGCAATTACGTCTTCACGACGCAGGTGATGCTCGACGCGCTGCACGCGGACGCCAAGAACCCGGCGTCCAAACACGACATGGGCCGCGACATCATCCCGGCGCTGGTGGAGAAATCCGAGGCGGCGGTCTACGACTTCAACGGCAATGTGGTGCCCGGGGAAACGGGCCGGGACCATGGCTACTGGCGCGACGTCGGAACGATCGACAGCTATTACGACGCGCACACGGACCTGATCTCGACGCAGCCGATTTTCAACCTGTACAACCGGAAATGGCCGATCCTGGCCCACCCCGGCCAGCGCGCGGCGGCGAAGTTCGTGGAAGGCGGCACCGCGACCCAGTCGATCGTCAGCAACGGCTGCATCATCTCCGGCGCGCAGGTGGTGGATTCGGTGCTGTCACCGGATGTTTTCGTGGAGAACGGCGCTGTCGTGCAGGGCTCGGTGCTGCTGGACGGCGCCAGGGTCGGGCGCGGCGCGGTGGTGCGGCGCGCGATCCTGGACAAGAACGTCGTGGTTCCGCCCGGCGCGCACATCGGGGTCGATCTGGCTCGGGATCGCGGCCACTACCACGTGAGCGACTTCGGGATTGTGGTGCTGGGCAAGGGGGAAACGGCCATCTAGCCCGCCGCGGCCTTGCGCGCATTTCAGCGGAGAGCGGCGACCGCACGCGCGACGACGTCGGCCGGGCTGGGCTGCTCGCTCATCTCCGCCCGGACCTCCGCGGCCGCGATCCGGAACGCCTCGTCCTCGAGCAACTGCGAAACCAGCTTCGCGACCGTGGGAACATCCACCGCGGCCGGATCGTGGCTCAATCCCACGCCCCGATCGACGACGCGCTCAGCCGACATCGGATTGTCCGCGAAACTGGGCAGAACCAATTGCGGCAGCCCGTAAAACAACGGCGCGGCAGTAGTCCCGGACCCGCCGTGGTGAACAATCGCCGAACACCCCGGCAGGAACACCGACAACGGCAGATACCCCACCGACCGGACATTTCCCGGGAGCTCGCCCAGTTCGCTCAAATCGGCAGTGCCCGCCGCGAGAATGACCTCGACGTCCATTCCGCCGAGCGCGTCCAGCACGACCTTCAGACTGCTGACCCCGGTCATCGCCGGGACTACGGTGCCCAGCGTGACAGCCACCCGAGTCCGGTCCGGCCTCCGCAGCGCCCATTCCGGCAGCACCGCCCCGCCGTTGTACGGCACGAACTGCATCGGCCACCAAGGCACGCCGTCGCGTTCGTCGACGTGCTCCTCGTCCGCGCGCAGCCCGCCCATGCTCGGCGCGCGCGGGTCGATCCGGGCGATGACGTTCGGCGGCGCGTCGCCGAGGCCGAGCTTCTCGCGCATCAGGGCGACGAGTTCGCCGCTCAGGAAGTCGTCGTGCTCGGTGCGCCACGACAGGTCCCTTGCCGACCAGGAGATCCGGTTGCCGACCTCGAGCGCGGGCACGCCGAGCGCGACCGCGGCGAGTGCGCCCGCCGCGTGGTCGGACGGGTAGACGACCAGGTCCGCGCCGAACGCCCGGCCGGTTTCGACGGTGCCCGCGGTCATGGCGGCGGTGAAGAGCCCGAACGGACCCCGATGCTGCCGCGCGACGCGGTATTCCTCGGGTTCGTCCGGGTCCGGGGCGGAACCGTCCTTGACGGTCGCCAGCAGGTCGGTCCAGATGTCGCGGCCGGGGAAGACGTCGGCGACCGGAAGGCCGGCGCGCGCGGACACCTCGGCGATCTCGGCGGTGGTGGCCAGCAGGACCTCGTGGCCCGCGGCACGGGCGGCCCAGACGACCGGGATCAGCGGGAGGGTGAGCCCGTAGCCGGGCGCGGACGCGAACAGGATCTTCACGCGTCCGAGACTGCCAGAACCGTGACGCTCCCCGCATCCCGGTTTCTCTTTCCGCACACCGGTAACGCGCGGGCCGGTCGCGGCGACACATCCGCAGATCATCTCTCCCGGAAAGGCCCGGTCCCCATGCGAAGAGCCCGTATCGCGGCATTGCTCACCCTGGTCGGCTTCGGCATCGCGATGTCCCCCGCGGTCGCCGCGGACGCCGGTCAGACCAGCACCTGGTGCACCAAGAAGGAGCAGGTCGCGATCCTCGGCACGTCGGCCGACACCGGCTACGGGACCACGGGCTACCAGTCCGCTACGGACACGTACGCGCCGACCACGTACGGCTGGACCACGAAAATCGCCAACGATCTCCACGCCGAGTGGAACACCACCACGAAGAACTACGCGCACAACGGCGCGATGGCCACCGACTATTTCCCCGGCGGCCGCTGGCCCGACACGACCGGCGCGCTCGCCGACCTCACGCAGCGCCAGCCCGACCTGGTGCTCGTCGACCTCGGCGGCAACGAGCTGATCGCGCAGGTGGACCCGGCGGTGTTCAAGGCGAACCTCGGGAAGCTCATCGACAACATCCGCGCCGCGCGGCCCGGGGTAGACATCCTGCTCTCGATCTACGCCGAGCTGAAGTGGACGCCCAACCCGTGGGGCGGGCAGACGCAGAAGTACTTCTGGTCGCAGTACGCGACGTCGATCTACCAGACGGCGGTCGCCAAGGGGACGGCGCTCGTCGATCTGCGGCAGTACATCCCGCCCGCGGGCTCGGCGAATCTGCCGAACCCGAGTCCTTGGCTGGCGGACAACGTGCACCTGAACGACGCGGGCAACCTCGCCGAGTACGGGATGTGGTGGGGCTGGACGTCGAGCCTGGGAAGCATTTGCTGACCGGTTCAGCGCGCGGGATCGCGTTCCCGGCCGCAATGCGGTGGCGGAACCGGCAGCGCGACCGATCATCGCTGCTGCTCACGGCGTTTTCGCAGGTCAATGCGGGTGGCGTAACCTCGGCGTAATCAAAATCCCGGTAGCGTCGCCGACGTGGTGACTACGCAGCGGAGGGCGGAACGGGCCCGGCAGGTGGCCGACGGCCTGCGGCAGCGGATCGTCGCGGGCGAGGTCGGCGACCTGCTGCCGGGCGAGCGGGCGCTGGGCGAATGGTTCGGTGCGTCGCGGAACGTCGTGCGGGAAGCGCTCGGCTTGCTGCGGGACGAAGGGCTCGTCGAACGCAGGCAGGGCGTCGGGACGCTGGTCGTGCGCCCGAAATACGGGCACGGGCTCGACCGGCTGACCGGGCTGGCGGAGGCGCTCGAAGGACACGGCGAGGTCGTGAACGAGGTGCGCACCGCCGAGACGGTCGCCGCGCCGCCGTCGGTGGCCGAACGCCTCGGCCTGACGGCGGGGGAGGAGGTCGTGCACCTCGAGCGCGTCCGGCGGCTGGGCGGGGCGCCGTTGTCGCTCGACTCGACCTATCTGGTCGCGGATCTGGGGATTCCGTTGCTGGGGAAGGATCTGGCGCACCGGGACCTGTTCGCGTTGCTGGAGGAGACGAACGGCATCCGGCTGGGACGGGCGGAGGTCGAGGTGCACGCCGTGTCCGCCGGGCCGGACACGGCCGCGCTGCTGGACGTCGCGCCCGGGACCGCGGTCTTCGCGCTGGACCGGTTGACCCGGCTGCCGGACGGGCGCCCGGTCGACGCGGAGTGGCTGCACATCCGCGCGGACCGGCTCACGCTGCGTGCGACCTTGCAGCGCGGGGCGGCATGAACGCGCACGACGCCCCGGCAGGAGTAAATCGATGGGCGCGCCGCGGTTTCCGGTGGCGGACTGAGCGCGGGCAGGCTCTCCGTGCGGGTGACCTCGCAGCGGAACGCCGCCGAGAGAACGACTTCTGGCGGTGGCACAGGTGATCGCCGCGCTGATCATCACCGGACTGCTCGCCGGGATCGGCATCACCGCCGTCGGACCGGGCGGCGTGCTCGCGACGGTCGGGCTGTTCGTCTTCACCTCGCTCACCCCGGCGCAGGTAGCAGGCACGGCAATCGTCACACACGTAGCCACCGGCATCCTCGGCAGTGCCGCATTCGTCCATTCCGGACAGTTGCGGGAACCCGAGACCCGGCGCGTAGCGGGAGTTCTCGCCGCGGCCGCCGTAGTCGGGACTCCGCTGGGCGTGCTGCTGAACTCGTGGGTGTCCACCAAGGCGTTCGGGATCGTGCTCGGCGGGTTCGCGCTGGTCGTGGCGGTGTTCGTCGGGTTGAAGGGGCGCGAGCGGGCGGTCGGGCTGCCGGTCGCGGGGGCGATCGGGGCGGGCGTCGCCGTGGTGGCGGGCCTGGTCGGGGTCGGCGGCCCGATGCTGGCGGTGCCGTTGCTGGTCGTCGCCGGGATGCCGGTGCTCGGGGCGCTCGCCGCGGCGCAAGCGCAGTCGGTGGTGATCGCCGGCGTCGGGACGCTCGGGTATGTCCTGCACGGAACGGTCGACTGGCGGTTGGCGGCGATCGTCGGGATCCCGGAGCTGGCGGGAGTCTTGATCGGCTGGCGGATCGCGCACGCGTTGCCGACCAAGACGCTCAAAGCCGCTCTCATCGCGGTGCTGGTCGGGATCGCGCCGTATCTCGCGTTGCACGGCTGAAGCCGGGTGGCGGCCACCCGGCTTCAGCCAGTGCGTCATCGGTCGAAGCGAAGCTCCATGACCGCACCCGAGACCGGTTTCCCGGCGCGGACCGCGGTCAGGTCCGCAGTGGACAGTGCCCGCCGGAAGAGGCGGCTGTCGTCAAGCGCGCCGGACAGGTGCTGGGCGCCGTCCAGCCGTTCGCCCAGCCACAGCTGGAACGAGACGGTCTGGGTGACCGAACCGGGCGAGTCCGGACCGGACGCGGCTACCGCGCCGTCGACCAGGATGCGGAGCTGGCCGCCCGATCGCTCAAGTGCCACGTGGTGCCACTTCTGATCGTCGTACGCCGATTGCGTGGTGACCGACTTGCTTCCGGCCGCGGTGGTCGTCATCGCGATCAGGCGATGCGACGCGGGTTCGGCGCGGAGCCACAGCTGCGGCGCGGTGGAGCCCATTCCGCCCAGCCACAGGAGCGGCTGCGGGTCTTTCGAAGCGCCGTACTTGACCCAGGTCGAGAAGGTGAAATCGGCTGAGCCGACCAGTTGCGCCGGCGAGTACGGGACGCGGACGAAGCCGTTCTTCAGCTCGACCGCCTTGCCGAACTTGCCGGGAACCAGACCGGCGTCGCCGAGGATGCGAGCGGGCTGTCCGCTTGCGACGTCCGGAGTGGACACTCCCGGCGAACGCTTCCAGCCGAGGTAGTTCTCGTCGAAGCGGGCGAACCGGATCTCGTCGCGGGCGTCCACCGCGCCGCCCTCGTACATCAGGCCGATCTTCGCGTTCCGGTCCTGCGGGCCGCTGAGCTGGACCAGGTCGGAGTAGCCCGACCAGTCCGTCGTGACCCGCGTGCCCTGGTCGGCGTTCTCCCAGGTGCGACCGTCGTCATAGGACGAACGGATGGTCATCCAGCGCCGCCGGTCGGTGTCGGCGGGGGAGGCGAACAGGATCCGCTTGCCGCCGGGACGGTCCAGGCGCAGCAGCGAACCTTGCACCATGGGCGTCACGAGGTCGGGGATCGTGGTGAAGCGCTGGGAGAAAGTCTCGCCGCCGTCCCGGCTCAACGCGTAGTCGCGGTTGCCGATGTCGGTGCCGCTTTGTTCGCGGCCCCCGGCGTAAATCGTGCCGTCCGGCAGTTCCACCACGCTGACTTCCGACGGCTTCTGCGTGAAGGTGCCGCCCACCGGATGCAGGTAGTTGTCGACAGCGCCGACGTGCCAGGAGGAACCGCCGTCGTCGCTGTAGACGAGCCCGGCGTAGTTCTCGACGGAATTGGTGCCGTCACTGCGTTCGGCGTTCACGCCGAAGACGAGACGGCCCGCGTGCCTGCCGTGCTGGAGCTGGATGCCGTGCACCGGACCCGAGGCGTACCAGGAATCCCACGCGGGCAGCTTCGCCTGCGCGCTGATGTCGACCGGCGTCGACCAGGTGCGGCCGTCGTCGGTGCTGTACTGCGAGTGCGGCGTGCGCGGGCACGGCACGGAGCAGCCCTTGTCGTCGGTGCGGCCCTTGTTGTACGTGGTGATCAGGACGATCCGGCCGCTCTTGGCGTCCACGATGGGCACCGGGTTGCCGTGGGTGTCCCCGCCGCCGCGGTTGACCACCCGCAGCGGCGACCAGGTGGTGCCGCCGTCGGTGGACCGCTTCAGCACCAGGTCGATGTCGCCGGTGTCGCCGCAGTTGTCCTTGCGGCCCTCGGCGAAGGCCAGCAGCGTGCCGTGCGTGCTGCGGACGATCGCCGGGATGCGGAAGCACGCGTACCCGGTTTCCTGATGCGGGTCGAAGAGCGCTTTCTGATCGAATTGCGGCGCGGCCTGAGCCGAACCGGCGGGGGCGAGGAAAGCCAGCAGCACGAGCGCCAGCACCACGCGAAGGGCGGTTCTCATCTGGTCTCCGTTCCGAACTGTCCGGAAAGGACGGCCACGCCGTGCGCGGCCAGTTCCACTTCGGACGATGGCTGGGCGGGATCGGTGAGCAAATCGGTACCGGGTGAAGGCAGGGAAACCGTGACGGCTTCAGCGTTGTGGTTGAGCAGGAACAGATAATCGGCGGAACCGTGCCGCACAATCGCCTGGACACCGTCCGGCAACCCGGTCAGCACCGGCGAAACTCCGGCCTCGGCGGTGATCCGGTCGAAGAGCGTGCGCATGACGTCCGCGTCCGGCCGGGTGCCGAGGTACCACGCGACCCCCGAGCCGAACTCGTGCCGCGTGACCGCGGGACGCCCGGCCAGCGGGCCTTCGGCGAAGGTGGCGACGACGTCCGCGCCCTCGGCTTCGATCCATTCGGACCAGATCGTGGCGCCGGCGGTCGCACCGTCGAGGTCGAGCGTCGTGGAACCGCCTTCGGGCAGCGGCCAGAATTCGTCGACCCGCAGGCCGAGAATGTCTCGCAGGGGCGCGGGATAGCCGCCGGTGTACACCCGGTCGTTCTCGTCGGCGATGCCGGAGAAGAACGACACCGCCAGATGCCCGCCACCCTCCACATAGGAGCGGAGATTGGCCGCGACCGCACTGTCCATCAGGTACAGATTGGGCACCACGACGAGCCGGTAGCCGGACAGGTCGCGGGACGGGTGCAGGACGTCGCAGGTGACGTTCGCGTCGAAGAGCGGCGCGTAGTGCGCGAGGTGCGCGTCGAGCTGGCTGAGGTCGTCCGACGGATGCGAGTTCAGCTCCAGCGCCCACCAGCTGTTCCAGTCGTGCAGGATCGCGACGTCGGCCTTCACCCGGCTGTCCGCCAGCTGCGGCAGCGACGCCAGTTCCTGGCCGAGGTCGCGGACCTCGCGGAACGTCCGGGTGTCCGGACCGCCGTGCGGCACCATCGCGGAGTGGAACTTCTCGGCCCCGCCCGGGGTTTGCCGCCACTGGAAGAACAACACCGCGTCCGCGCCGCGGGCGACCGCCTGCCAGCTGCCCAGCCGCATCGTTCCCGGCGGCTTGGGGCTGTTGCGGGTGCGCCAGTTCACCGCGCTCGGTGCCTGCTCCAGCAGCAGCCACGGCTGACCGTCCTTGACAGACCGGACCAGATCGTAGGCGAAGGCCGCTTCCAGGTGCCCGCGCGGATCGTACGGGTCGGGGTAGGAGTCGAGGCTCACGATGTCCTCGTGCGGCACCCATTTGTTCCAGTCGAGCGATTTCTGGACGAGGCCGACGAAGTTCGTGGTCACCGGGACGTCCGGCGTGACCCGGGCCAGCACCTCGCGCTCGTTGAGGTAGCAGCCGAGCGAAGCGTCGGAGGAGAACCGGTGGTAGTCCAGCCGGTGCGCCGGGTTCGGGAACGTCGGCGCGACGCGCGGCGGCTGGATCTCGTCGAACTCGGAGTACCGCTGCGACCAGAAAGTCGTGCTCCAGGCTTCGTTCAACGCCTCGATGGTGCCGTAGCGTTCGGCGAGCCAGCACCGGAAGTCTTCGGCGGACGTATCGCAATAGCAGGCGCGGATATGGCAGCCGAATTCATTGCCGATATGCCACATTTCCAGCGCCGGATGCCCGGCGTACCGGGTGGCGACCTGTTCGACCAGCCGGGCGGCGTGCTCGCGGAACACCGGGCTGGACGGGCAGAACTGCTGCCGCGCCCCGGCGGACAGCCGGGTGCCGTCCGCGCGCACCGGAAGGATTTCCGGATGCCGGTGCGAAAGCCACGGCGGCGGCGAGGCCGTCATGGTGGCCAGGCAAGCCCGGACGCCGCCGGCGGCGAGGTTGTCCAGCACCGTGTCGAACCAGCCGAAATCGAATTCGCCCGGCCGGGGTTCCACCTGCGCCCAGGAGAAAATGCCGACCGTCACCATCGAAACCGAGGCCTCGGCCATCAATTTCAGATCTTCCGCCCACACGTCGGGCGACCAATGCTCGGGGTTGTAGTCCCCGCCGTAGTACAGCCGATCCATCAGAGGAGACCCGCTTCCGCTAGCTTTCCCTTGATCTGCAGCAGTTCGTCGTCGTTGAGGGGGAGTTGCGGCGGCGCCATCACCGCGTTGTCGATAAATCCGCGCATCTTCATCGACGCCTTGAACGCGCCGAGCGCGGCCGAGCCGCGGCCCATCCGGTTCGGCGGCGCCACGTCGGTGATGCTGAACAGTGTCAGCAGCCGTTCCTGCTCGCGCCGCGCGGCCTGTGGGTTGCCGCCGCGGAAGTGGTCGTAGATCAGCACATAGCCGACCGGGTCGACGTTTCCGAGCCCGGGCACCGCGCCGTCCGCGCCCTGCGCGAGCGCGGCGTCCACGAGCAGTTCGGAACCGGTGAACACGGCGAAGTGCTCCAGCCCGCGTTCGCGCCGCTGCTGCAGCACCATCCGGAACCCGGCCTCGTCGCCGCTGGAATCCTTGAGCCCGGCCAGAACGCCGTCCGCGGCCAGGTTCAGCACCAGGTCGCGGTCGAGCTTGGTGTGCACGGCCATCGGGATGTCGTAGGCGAAGATCGGCAGCGACGTCCGCTCGTACAGGAGCCGGAAGTGCCGGTCGATCTCCGCGACGTGCGTGCGCGTGTAGTACGGCGCGGTCACCACGATGGCGTCCGCGCCGGCCGCTTCGGCGGTCTTCACGTGCTCCGCGACGCGCAGGGTCGTCATGTCGATACAGCCGGCGAGCACCGGGACCCGCCCGGCGACCTGGTCGACCGCGGTTTCGACGGTGATCCGGCGCTGGTCGTCGGGAAGGAAGGCGACCTCGCTGGACGAGCCGAGCACGAAGATCCCGTGCACGCCGGCGTCGAGCTGGAATTCGATGTGCCGCCGCAGCGACGCGGTGTCCACGGTGAAGTCGTCGTGGAACGGCGTGCACAGCGGCGGGATGATGCCGGCGAACTTGGGCGCAGTCATGAGGCAGTCACTCCGATTTCTGGGTGGATGCAGCGGTAGGTGTGCTCGTCCGGCCCGGACTGCGGTGGCAAGGCCAGGGAGCATTCGTCGGTGGCTTTCGGGCAACGGGTGTGGAACGGGCAGCCCGGCGGCGGCGCGGTCGCCGAGGGCACGGGTCCGCTGAGGACGATCGGTTCCACCGGGTGCAGCAGGCTCGGCGTCGCCGAGAACAGCGCCCGCGTGTAGGGGTGGTGCGCGCGGTGCGGCAGGTCGACGGCCGGGGCCTGTTCGACGATCCGGCCGAGGTACATCGTCACGATGCGGTCGCTCATCCGGCGCACGGTCTGGATGTCGTGCGACACGAACACCATCGCCAGTTCGAGCTGTTCACGCAGTTCCAGCAACAGGTTCAGGATCTGCGCGCGCACCGAAACGTCCAAAGCGGACGTCGGCTCGTCGGCCACCAGCAACGCCGGCCGCAGGGCGAGCGCGCGGGCGATCGCTACGCGCTGCCGCTGTCCGCCGGACAGTTGCGAGGGCAGCGCGTCGGCTACGCTGGACGGCAGCCCGACGAGGTTCATCAGCTCCCGGACCCGTTCGGCGCGTTCCTCGGCGGTGCCGATCTGGTGCACGTCCAGTGGATCGCGCAGGATCTTCGAAACGGGCAGCCGCCGGTTCAGCGCGGTCGACGGGTCCTGGAAGATCATGCCGACCGTGCGGCCCAGTTCGGCCGGGCGCAACGCGGTCAGTGGCTGGCCCGCGTACCGCACTGTGCCGGAGGTGGGCTTCTGAAGCCCGACCAGCACTTTGGCCAAAGTGGACTTTCCGCAGCCGGATTCCCCGACCACGCCCACGGTTTCGCCCTTCGCGATGGCCAATGTGGCGTCAGTGAGCGCGTACACCTTGTCGTGCCCGAACAGGCTCGAACCGCGGATCTTGTGCACCACGTGCACGCTGTCGACCTCGACGAGGCTCATGCCTGAGCTCCTTCCGCCATCGCCGCGACTGGGTTCTCAGCGGGGTAGTGGCAGGCCACGAGATGCCCGTTGCCCTCCGGCTCCGGCGCGACTTCGAAGCAGTGCCCGCGCGCGGAGGGGCAGCGGCTCGCGAACCGGCAGCCGGGCGGGAAGTCGGCCGGCGCGGGCACGACGCCCTTGATCTGGGTGAGCGTCGCTTCGTTCTCCTCCAGCGACAGCACCGCGCTGAGCAGGCCGCGCGTGTAGTGGTGCTGCGGCGCGCCGACGACGGCCGCGGTCGCGCCGGTCTCGGCGACCTGCCCGCCGTACATCACGACAACCCGGTCGGCGATGTCGGACACCAGCGCGAGGTCGTGAGATACCAGCACCAGCGCGAAGCCCAGTTCCTCTTGCAGCCGCAGCAGAAGCGCCATGATCTGCGCCTGCACGGTCACGTCGAGCGCCGTCGTCGGCTCGTCGGCCACGATCAGCTTCGGGCCGCGGGACAGCGCCATCGCGATCAGGACCCGCTGCCGCTGCCCGCCGGAAAGCTCGTGCGGATACGCCCGCAGCGTCCGGCCCGGATCGAGGTTGACCAGTTCCAGCAGCTCTTCCGGCGTGCGCGTGCCGCCGCGCCGGGTGAACTGCTTGAGCTGCGCGCGGATCGTCATCGCCGGGTTCAGCGAGCTGAGCGCGTCCTGGTACACCATCGCCAGGTCGTGCCCGAGGTGCCGGCGGCGGACGCTCGGCTTCATGGTGAGCAGGTCGTCGCCCGCGAACCGGATCGCGCCGCTGAGCCGCGCGGCATCCGGCTGCAGGCCCATGATCGACAGCGCGGTCAGCGATTTCCCGCAGCCCGATTCGCCGATCAGCCCCAGCACCTCGCCGGAGCGGACCGAAAAGGACACGCCGTCGACCACGTTCACGCCGTTGTGCCGGTCCGGGAACGAGATCGCGAGATTCTCCACTGCCAGCACGGTTTCCCGGCCGGACAGATCCCTCGCCTTCGCCGCCAGCCGTTGCCCGGCTTCACGCAGACCGCGCAGCGGCAGCACCGGAGCGGTGGTCTCCGGGGCCAGCTCGATCTGCTGTGCCGCCTCGGCCGCCTTCGCGGTGCGAGCCGACGGCGCGGCCCAAGCGTCGGAGATTCCCTCGGAGAGAATGTTCAACGCCAGCACCGTGGCCAGGATCAGCAGACCGGGGAACAGCGTCGCCCACCAGCCGCCGGTCAGCACGAGGTCCTTGCCGTCCGACAGCACCGAACCCCACGACGGATCGGGCGGCTGGATGCCCGCGCCGATGAACGAAAGCGACGCCTCGAACACGATCGCGTCCGCCACCGTCACCGTGCAGTACACGAGGATCGGCGCGGCGCAGTTGACCGCGACGTGCCGGGCGAGGATGAACAGCCGTTTCGCGCCGATCACCCGCTCGGCCGCGACGTAGTCCTCGCCGTACTGCGCGAGCACGTTCGCCCGCACCACCCGCGCCACCGGAGCCATGTTGAGGAAGCCGATGGCGAGGATCAGCACGAGGATGCCGCGGCCGAACACCGCCACCAGCACCGCGGCGAGCGCGATGCCGGGGAAGGCCATCAGGACGTCGAGGACCCGCATGACCAGCCCGTCGACCCGGCGGCCGGACGTCGCCGCGAACGATCCGACGATGATGCCCGCGACCAGCGCGAGCAGCGTCGCGCCGAGGCCGATCGCGAGCGACCAGCGGGTGCCCGCGACCAGCCGGGAGAAGATGTCGCGGCCGGACTGGTCGGTGCCGAACCAGTGCGCCGCGCTGGGCCCGCCGGCGTCGGTGCTGAGCAGGTCCGGGTTGTGGGTGGCCACGACGGTGCCGAGGATCGCGACGAGCCCGAGCACGATCAGCACGCCCAGCGCGATCCACGAGGACAGGGGAAGCCGCCGGAACCGGACGCCGGGCCGCGACAGCCGGGCGGTCAGGTTCGGGCGGAGGACCGGGCGCATCACGAGCGGCTCCGCAGACGGGGGTCGGCGACGAGGCAGAGCACGTCGGCGAGAAGGTTCGGGTGCATCACGAGCGGCTCCGCAGACGGGGGTTGGCGACGAGGTAGAGCACGTCGACGATCAGGTTCACCAGCACGAACCCGGCGGCGATGGTGATCACGAAGCCCTGCACCTTGGCGGTGTCGCCGTCCTGCACGGCCTGGATCATGTTCTGGCCCATTCCGGGCAGCGCGAACATCGTCTCGATCACCACCGCGCCGCCGAGCAGGTAACCGACCCGCAGGCCGAGCACGGTCAGCGGATTGACCAGCGCGTTGCGCAGCACGTTCCGCCCGACCACCACGACCGGCGGCAGCCCGCCGCCGCGCGCGGTGCGCACGTAGTCCTTGTCGAGTTCCTCGACCATCGACGTGCGGATCACCCGGGTCAGCTGCGCGGCGACCGGCGCGGACAGCGCGATCGCGGGCAGCGTCAGCGAGTTCAGCCAGCCGGAGAAGGAATCCGCCGGGCTGACGTAGCCGCTGGTGGGGAACAGGCCCTTGCCGACCGCGAGCCACTGCACCAGCAGCAGCGCGATCCAGAACGCCGGCGCGGCGACGCCGGCGAGCGTCACGAACCGGATCAGGTGGTCCGGCCAGCGGCCGCGGAACAGCGCCGAGGTCACGCCGAGCACGACCGAGACGACGAGCGCGAGCGCCAGGCCGAGCAGGGTCAGTTGCACGGTGAGCGGGAGCGCCGTGGCGATGGTCTGGCCCACCGGCTCCTTAGTGATCACGCTCGTGCCGAAGTCGCCTTGCAGCAGATGCCACACGAAGTGCACGTATTGCAGCGGCAACGGGTCGAGCAGGCCGTTCTGCTCACGGAACTGCTGGAGCTGGTCGGCGGTGGCGTTGGCTCCGTTGAACGCGGCCATCGCCGGGTCGACCGGCGAGAACCGCATGACGATGAACACGAACAGGATCACGCCGAGCAGCAGCGGGATCAGGGCGAGGATGCGGCCGGCCAGCATCCGCACGACGACTGTCACTTCGCGGGCCTCCCGTCAGACCGGTTTGGCCTGGTTGAGGTAGATGCCCGGGTAGCCCTGGGCGCGCACGCCGCTGATCGCCTTCGGGTCCCAGGCGGTGCCCATCTGCGTGAAGACGATCGGGTAGATCACCGCCTGCTCGGAAATCTGGTCGAGCAGCTGCTTGTACAGCCCGCCGCGCTTGGACTCGTCGGTTTCCGCGGCGGCCTTGTCCTGCAACGCCAGCAACGCGTCGGTGTCCGGGCCGCCCCAGCGCGCGTACCTCGTCATGAGCACCGATTGCGCGTCGTAGTAGTAGCGGATGAGCAGGTCCGGGTCGTTGCCGAACTGCAGCGGGTTGTTCGTGGTGGCCACGACCTGGAAGTCGTCGCCGTTGTCCAGTTTGGAGAACAGCGCCTTCGTGTCCTGGGAGTCCAAAGTGGTCTGCACGCCGATCGCGTCCCAACCCTCTTTGATCACCTTGACGCAGTCGAGCACGAGCGAAGTGTTCGTTGTGGACAGCGAGATCTTCAACCCGCTGACGCCCGCTTCGGCGAGCAACTGCTTCGCCTTCTCCGGGTTGAAGTTGAAGTCCTGCGCCGCGGGCTGCGAACCGGGCAGCTTCGGGTTGATGAACGACGTGCCCGCGGTTCCGGTGCCGCGCAAGCCGATCTCGATCATCTTCTTCTTGTCGATCGCGTAATGCAGCGCCTGGCGGACCCGCTTGTCGGCGAACGGCGTGTGCTTGGTGTTGAAGAGGAGGAACAGGTTGTTGCCGCCGTCGGCGAATTCGACCGTGCGGCCAGCCTTGCGCAGCTGCTCTGCGTTGGCGGGCGGGATGTTCTCCGCGATCTGCGCGTCCGGCTTGGCCCCGGAGATCGCCGCGACCCTCGGCGCGGAATCCACAATGGACTTCCAGAGCATCTTGTCGTACGCGGCCGGGCGCGGGCCGTTGTAGTCCGCGAACTTCTCGAACGAGGTGTGCGACAGCGGGGCCTGTTCGGTGACCTTGTACGGCCCGGAGCCGACGACCTTGCCCGCCGCGGCGGCCTTCCAGTTGTTCTCGAACACGTGCTTCGGCACGATCTTGCAGATCTGGATCCGCTGCAGCGCGTACGGGAACGCGAATTTCAGCTTGAACTCCACCGTCTTCGCGTCGACCTTGGTGACGGACTCCAGCCACTGCGAGAAGAAGCTGTGGATGAGAACGTTTTCTTTCGGGTCGAGCACGCGGGCGTAGGTGAAGACGACGTCGTCGGCGGTCACCGGCTGTCCGTCGTGCCACTTCGCGCCGTCGCGCAGCTCGAAGCGCATCGTGGTGCTCTTGAGATCGGCCGGCAGCGCTTTGGCCAAGCCGGGGAACGGTTCCCGGGTGACCGGATCGCCCTCGACGAGCGATTCGTAGCTGTGCAGGATGGCCGCCATCGCGAACGCCGACGCCGTCTGCAGCGGGTCCCAGGTCTGATTGTTGCCGTACCCGATCACCGCGGTGACGGAACCGGACGAACTGCCGGTCTTGTTGGTCGACGCGGGACCGCCGCAGGCGGCGAGCGTCGACGAAACCGCTGCGGCAGCACCGGCGAGGCCGGCGTAGCGCAGCAGTGCGCGCCGGTTGAACTGAGTCCCCATGGCGGTTCGGGACATGGCGTCTCCTGACTTGATGCGGTGTTCCACCCAGAAAGCATCCAGAAGTAGGACGTGGGACGTCCTATGACTTGCCGGAACCCTAAGTCCCGTTCCCGCCCCGGTCAAGAGGCTGGTTCCCACCCGCGCGGGTGCGGCGGGGGAAGCCGATCATGACGTAGGATGTCCTGCGATGGCGACGTGCCAGTGCAAGAAAGACATCCGGGAGAAACGTGTGGCGCGCCCGCAACGCAGTGAAGAGATCACGAAGCAGATCATCGACTTGATCGTCGACCGGCAGCTGCCGACCGGCGCGCCGATGCCGACCGAACTGAGCCTCGCCGAAGACCTCGGGGTCAGCCGGAATTCGATCCGGGAGGCGGTCAAGGCGCTGCAGGCGCTCGGCATCGTCGAGGTCCGGCACGGCTACGGGACGTTCGTCGGCTCGGCCGGGTCGGAGGCGCTGCAGACGTGGCTGCTGTTCCGCACGCGCAGCCGCGGCAGCACCGACGCCGGGCGGCTGCGCGATCTGCTCGAGGTCCGCGAGATGATCGAAACGGAGCTGACCAGCCGGGTCGCCCGCGACCACCGGCCGGAGCTGATCGGGGAACTGCAGGCGTGCGTGGCGCGGATGCGCCGCAAGGGACCGGACGCGGCGGTGGCCGACCGCGAATTCCACGACCTCATCTGCGCCGAGGCGGGTTTCGACCTGGCGCGCGAGCTCACCGGCTTGTTCTGGGACGTCTACCGGGCCGCGGAAGGCGAAATGGGCGGGCCGGTTTCGTCCGCTCCGGCCACCGCGAAACGGCACCAGGCGATCGTGGACGCGCTCGTGAGCGGCGACGCGGAAGCGGCCGCGCACGCGGTGCACCGGCATTTCGACGAGGTGCGCAAACGCGCGAAAGCCGGTCGCTACGGCGGCTTCGGGGAGGCGCGGCCCGCGGTTTCCGGCTCGGCCGCCAGCTGATTGCGGTTAGCCTGGAGAGGTGACGACTCCGGAGATCGCCTTCCTGCCGCCGTCCGCCGCCGAGGACGCTGCGCTGGTGGCCCTGCTGACCGATCTGGTGAACACCGTCTACGCGAAGGCCGAGGCGGGATTGTGGGCCGGTTCGGCCGATCGGACCAATGCCGGGGAGATGGCCGGGCTGGTTCGCACGGGGGAGATCGCGGTCGCGCGGATCGGCGGGGCCGTGGTGGGTTCGGTCCGGATCCAGCGGCTGGCGGACGATCTGGGGGAGTTCGGCCTGCTCGCTGCCTCGCCGGAGGTGCGCGGCGCCGGGATCGGGCGGGAGCTGGTCCGGTTCGCGGAGCGGCACTGCCGGGAGCTCGGGTGCGCGCGGATGCAGCTTGAGCTGCTGGTGCCGCGGGAGTGGGCGCATCCGTCCAAGGAGTTTCTCTCGCAGTGGTACAGCCGCTTGGGGTATCGGGTGGTGGAGAAGTCGACGATCGACGGGCCGCATCCGGAGCTGGCGCCGCTGCTGGCCACTCCGTGCGATTTTCTGATCTGGCACAAGGAACTCGGCTGATCGTGGCCCGGGATTTCCGTCCGGTTTTGTCCTGGTGTCAATTCTGACCAGGTGGTAGAAATTGGCGAAAGCCCCTCTACCTCTGGGAGTTGGCATGGGTGGACCTTCGGTGCAGCTGTACTCGGTGCGCGACGCGTTCGCGGCGGATCCGGACGAGACGTTGCGGCGGCTGGCGGCGATCGGGTTCGAGCGGGTCGAGCCGTATGGGGTGGTGGAGAACGTCGAGGCGCTCCGGGCGGGGTTGGCCGCGCATGGGCTGAATGCTCCGACGGCGCATGCCGCGTTGGTCGGGAAAGACCAGGAGGCGGTGTTCCGGGCGGCTCGGGAGCTGGGGATCGGGGTCGTGATCGAGCCGTTGGTTCCGGCTGAGCGATGGGGGAGTCTCGCCGATATTTCGGATACGGCGGCTGCGCTTAATGCGGCGGCTGAGGTTGCCGCGCGGCATGGCGTTCGGGTGGGGTACCACAATCATTGGTGGGAGCTCGAATCGCGGATTTCCGGGCGCAGTGCGTTGGAGGTTTTCGCGGATCTGCTTGCTCCGGAGATCGTGGTGGAGGTGGACGCTTATTGGGCTGCTGCGGGCGGGGAGGATGCGCCTGCGTTGCTGCGGCGGCTGGGGGAGCGGGTGTGCGCGATTCACGTGAAGGACGGGTCGTTGGCTGTCGATGCCACCGGGCAGGTGCCTGCGGGGCAGGGGCGGGTGCCGCTGCGGGAGGTGCTTGCGGCTGCTCCGGGTGCGTTGCGGGTGGTGGAGTTCGATCAGCACGAGGATGTATTCGGGGGGATCGCGGAGAGTTTCGCTTATCTCGCTGAGGTGGGGGAGTGACTGTCGGGGTCGGGATCGTCGGGGCTGGGTTCATCAGTGACGCCTATTTGGAGAATCTGACGGCGTTCCCGGATCTTCGGGTGGTGGGAATTGCTGATCTCGATCTGGACCGTGCTCGGGCGCAGGCGGCTCGATACGGTATTCCCTGGGCGGGTTCGGTAGCGGATCTGCTTGCGTTGCCGGATGGTGAGATTGTCGTGAATTTGACTGTGCCCGCGGTGCATGTCGAGGTCAGTCTCGCGGCGGTCGAGGCGGGCAAGCACGTTTGGACGGAGAAACCGATCGGGGTGGATCGGCGGACTGTGCGGAAGCTCCTTGATCGGGCGCGAGACGTCGGGGTGCGGGTGGCCGGGGCGCCGGACACGCTTCTCGGTGCTGGGCATCAGACTGCGTTGCGTGCGCTTGCGGGCGGGCGAATCGGTGCGCCATTTGCTGCGTTGGCGTTGTTTCAGACGCCTGGGCCGGAGGGGTGGCATCCTGCGCCGGAGTTTTTGTTCCAGGCTGGAGGCGGGCCGCTGCTGGATATCGGGCCTTATTACTTGACGCAGCTGGTTCAGGTGTTCGGGGCGGTGCGGAAGGTCACCGGGGTTGGCGGGCGGGTGAGGGAGACTCGGGTGATCGGGGCTGGGCCGCGGGCTGGGACTGAGTTTCCGGTTACGGTGCCTACCACGGTTAGTGCGTTGATCGAGTTTGCGCGCGGGGGGACCGCGCAGGTTTTGCTGACGTTTGATTCTGCGTTGCGGCGTACCGGGGTGGTTGAGGTTTCCGGTTCGCTGGGGACTGCGGTTTTGCCGGATCCTAATGGGTTTGGCGGTTCTGCCGTGGTGCATTCGGGTGGGGAGGCGGAGGAGCTGGCTGCGGTGGGGCATTCGGCTGCCCGGGGTACCGGGGTGCTTGATTTGGCCCGGGCGGTTCGGGCTGGGGTGGCCGAGAGGGCTTCGGGGGAGATGGCTTATCACGTCTTGGATGTGATGGTGGCTGTTGAGGAGTCCATGGAGCTTGGGGTGGGGGTTGAGGTGGGCAGCCGGGTGGAGGTTTCGGAGCTGTTGCCCGTTGAGTGGGATCCGTTTGTGCGGACGTTGTGAGGCGGCTCGTCGCCCTGGCGGGCGACATTGCGCTGGGGGTTGGGCCCCCACCCCCGAACCGCAGGGTGGCTTCGGATCGGGGTTGGGGCGGTGTGGGGATACCTCGATGGGTGGGTGCGTCGGCTGCGGTCCGCGAGTGGCCGACGCATCCCGGCAGGTCGGCGGGGCGGGTGGGCTGTGAAGGGCCCGTTGAGGGAATCTGCGTCCGTGCGGGGCCCCTCACGGACCGGTTGAGGAGCGTGAGGGGAACCCTCATGGCGGGATCGGCGGCCATCCGGGGGTGCTTTTCCTGAATCCGCCTAGTTTGGGAACAGGGGGACGGTCAGGAGAGTTTGCAGAAAGAGGCGGAGGGAACCGACTGTATCTACTTGCGTGGGGGTGGTGAGCCACTGGACCTGGAGGCCGTCCATCAGTGCGATGAAGGTGAGTGCCGCCAAGTCCGGGTCTGCGCCGGGGCGGAGTTCGCCTGTTTCGGCGAGCGCGTGGAACGACTGGGCGATGCTGTCGCGGGCTTCGCGGTAATGGCGGGCGAAGTAGGCGTGTGCGGGGTGGTCCTCGGAGATCGCTTCGGCGGCGAGGCGCGAGTACAGCTCGACGATGCCTCGGTGGCGGACGTTGTGTTCGGCCAATGCGATGAAGCGGCGCAGGACTTCCAAGCCGGGCGGGGCGGACAGTTGCTCTCGGACGGCGTCCTCGGCGTCCCGGCGTTCCAGGACCGCCGCGAGCAGCGCTTCCTTCGTCGGGAAGTGGTACAGCAAGCCGGCGTGGGTGATGCCTGCTCGCTTGGCTATTTCCCGCAGCGACGACGCGTGGTAGCCGGCTTCGCCGTACACGACGGCGGCCGCCGAAACGATGTCGTCCCGGCGGATTCTGCCCTTCAGGTAGCCCTCGCTCACGGGGCGGCGGTCAGGTCGGCTTCCACCCGCCCATCATGCCCCAGCCCCATTCGCATCCGTGTTCCTGACTGGACCCGACCCCCGAAGAGGAGCCGAGCCCGATGACCGAGCTTTCCCCGCCCCCGGTGCTGCCCCGCGCGGCGCGCGTCGCCACCTGGACCGTGTTCGCGCTGTGCGGGTTCGCGGTCGGCATGTGGGTGGTGCACATCCCGGTGATCGAGCGCGCGACCGGCGTCTCGCACACCGCGCTCGGGGCGCTGCTGCTCGTGCTCGGCGGATCGGCGCTGGTCGGGATGCAGGTCACCGGGCCGCTCGCGGACCGGTTCGGGCATCCGCGCGTCGTGTCCGTCGCGGGGGTGCTCGTCGGGGTCGCGGTGGTGCTGCCGGGGTTCGCGGCGAACTGGTGGACGCTCGGGCTCGCGCTCGCGGCGTTCGGGTTCTTCAACGGTTCGCTGGACGTCGCGATGAACGCGCACGCAGTGGTCGTAGAACGCGCTTATCCGCGGCCGATCATGGCCGCCTTCCACGCGATGTGGTCGATCGGCGGTGCGATCGCGGCCGTCGTCGGCGCGGCAGTGCTGGGCGCGGGCGTGCCGGCGCTGGTGTCGCTCGGCGGTACCGGAGTCCTGTGCATCGTGGTTTCGCTGGTGGTCCGCCGGTACTTGCTCGACTCGTCGGAGGAGGCTGCGGAGGAAACCGCTGAGGAAGCCGAACCGACGCGTACGCCCGCGCGCGTGGTGTGGCTGCTGGGTCTGTTGGCCTTCGCGCTGATGCTGTCCGAGGGCGTCGCGAACGACTGGGCGGCGCTGTATCTCCGCGACGGGCTGGGGACGTCGGAAAGCACCGCCGCCCTGGCTTACGGCTCGTTCGCGGTGGCGATGACGGCCGGCCGGTTCGCGACCGACCGGGTCGCCGCGCTGGCCGGACCGGTCGCGGTGGTGCGCTACGGGAGCGGGCTCGCCGCGCTGGGGCTGGCGATCGCGTCGCTCGCGCCGTGGGTGCCGTTGTCGTTGTGCGGCTGGGCGTTGTTCGGGCTCGGGCTGTCCGGGGGCGTCCCGCAGTTGTTCACCGCGGCGGGCAACCTGGACAAACGCGCGTCGGGGGCGTTGATGGCGCGGGTGGTCGGAGTCGGGTACGTCGGGCTGCTGGCCGGTCCGGCGATCATCGGCGGGCTGGCGCACTGGGTGCCGCTGAACGTCGCGTTCCTGCTGCCCCTGGCATTGTGCGTGGTGGCGGTGGTGTTCGCGCCCGCGATGAAGCCGCGCGGCTGAGTCAGCGGGTGCAGGCCCGGGGCTGCAGTTTCTGGCCTCCGCCGGAAAGAACGATCGTCCCGGACGCTCCGCCGCCGCCCGCCGCGAGGATCGTGCAGACGATCTGCGCGACCGCGTTCGGCGACAATTCCCGGACGTTGACGCCGATCGCCGCCTCGTTCACCCCGATGGCGATCGGCTCGAACGACGGCGGAAGCTCCGTCGTGTAACCGCCCGCTCGTTCGTCCTCGTCCGGCCCTTGTTCCAGTGCCCGCACCCGGTCCGCGGCAACGTCGCCGACGCCGTTGCGCACCACCGGCACGACGGTCCCGTTCACCACGAAATACACCGTCGCGGTGTGCCCGATGTTCCCGTTCGGCGGCCCGCTGGGCGCGTTCTCGCCGGGGATCACGCCGCTGGGCCGCACCCCGCAGCCGCTCGCCAGCACCAAGACCGCGACCAGCGCCAGCAACCGCTTCGTCATCGCACCTCCCGGGGCAGCCACAACGTGAACACCGCACCGCCTTCGGGCCGGTTCCCGGCGACCAGTTCCCCGCGGTGCAAGCGCGCGTTCTCCCAGGCGATGGCGAGCCCGAGCCCGCTCCCTTCCGAACGGCTGCGAGCGGTGTCCGCCTTGTAGAACCGGGAAAACACGTGTGGAAGCACCTTCTCGTCCAGACCAGGGCCGGAGTCCTCGACGGCGAGCGTGATCCCCGCCTGGCCGCCCCGCAACCGCACGGTCACCGGCTCCGCGCCGTGCCGCAGCGCGTTGCCCACGAGATTGGCCACGATCACGTCGAGCCGACGCGGATCGACCCGCGCCCGGATCCCTTCCGGCAGGTCCGTCTCCACTGCGAAGCCTCGTGCTCGCAGGGTCGCCCGAACCGCCTCGGCGACATCGACGTCGTCCACCTCGAGCGAGGCGGTACCGGAGTCGAACCGGGTGACCTCGATCAGGTCGTTGACCAGCCGGGCGAGGTTGTGGGTTTCCTGGCTGACCAGCCGCACCGCCTCGCCCGCCGCGTCCGGCAGCCGCTTCGCTTCGGCGTCGAGCATGTCGGTGACCGCGGTCATCGCGGCGAGCGGAGTGCGCAGTTCGTGGGACACGTCGGCGACGAATCGCCGTGCGTCGGCTTCCATCCGGCGCAGTTCGCCGACGTGCCGTTGCAGCGAGTCGGCGGTCGAGTTGAACGTCTGGGCGACGCTGGCCAGTTCGTCGCTGCCGCGGACGGCGATCCGGGCGTCAAGGTCGCCCGCGCCGAGCCTGCGAGCCGCGCGTTGCAGCTCGCCGACCGGCCGCAACACGCTGCCGGCGGCCAGCACGGCGAGTATCAAGGCCACCACCAGCGCGGCGCCGCCCGCGAGCCACGCGTCCCTGGCGAGCCGGTTCACCGCGTCGATTTCCGGGTTGAGATCGCGCAGTTCGTAGACCTCGATCCCGGACGGGATCGTCGGATTCCGCCGGTCGCCGGTCGCGATCAGCAACTGCGCGCCCAGCACCAGCTGCGTCACTCCGCCGACATCCACGCGCTGCCACGCGACCCGGCCGGATTGCACGACCGCGCGCAGCTCCGGCGTGATCACCGAGGCGGGCATGTCGCCCGCGCTGTGGCCGCCGCTCGTCACCAGTGCGGAGGTCTTCCGGCCGTTGAGCCGCTCGGCGGCCGACTGCAGCGCACTCGTGTCCACAGGCTGCCGGGGGAGCGGATACAGCTGCTTGAGCTGGGTGGTCATCTCCGTGGCGGCGTTGTCCTGGGTGCGCTGCAGGATCCCGTTCCGGGCCTGCACGTAGCCGATCCCGGCGACGGCGAGCGCGGTGAACACGCTCAGCAGCGCGAACGCCACCAGCAACCGGGTGCGCAGCCCGCGCAGCCGCCAGCCGGTCACAGCGGCCCGAAGCGATAGCCGAAACCGCGCAGGGTCTGGACGTACACCGGTTTCGCGGGGTCGTCCTCGATCTTGGCGCGCAGCCGCTGCACGCACGCGTCGACGAGCCGCGAATCGCCGAGATAGCCCTGGTCCCATACGGATTCGAGCAGCTGCTGACGGCTGAGCACGCGACCGGGGGAGGAGGACAGCTCCAGCAGCAGCCGCAGTTCGGTCGGCGCGAGCCCGATCACCGTGCCGTGCTTGCTGACCACGAGGCCTTCGCGGTCGATCGTCAGGTCGCCGTGCCGTTCCGGGCCCGGTTTCGCGTCCGGGTTGCGCGGTTCGCCGCCGGTCCGGCGCAGCACCGCGCGGATGCGCGCCTCCAGCACGCGGGCCTGCGCGGGCTTCACGACGTAGTCGTCGGCTCCCGCTTCGAGCCCGGCCACCACGTCGATGTCGTCGTTGCGCGCGGTGAGCATGATGATCGGGAGATCGCCTGCCGCGCGGATGCGGCGGCAGACCTCGAAGCCGTCCATCCCGGGCAGCATGAGGTCGAGGACCACGACGTCGGCGGAGTCGCCGGCGAGCCGGGCGAGGCCTTCCTCGCCGGTCTCCACCGCGTCGACCGTGTGGCCCTGATACGTCAGGGCCAGCCGCAGGCCGTCGCGCACGGCCTGGTCGTCTTCGATCAGCAGCACCCTCGGCATGTCTCCCACTATCGCAGTCCGCCCGTCCGGCCGCCCGGACAGTCCACAGCGGACGGCCGGGCCCAGCCTGCCCGGCCCGGATCGCCGCCCGGTGCGTGCCGTGTCATCGTTCGGTAACAGCACCGCCGCGGCGAACTGTTACAGAGCTGTCAAACTCCGGGCGCAGTGCGCGCACACTGGGGCCCGAAAGTGGACCCCATGATCGAGTCGCTTCGCCGGCCCCGGGTCCTCGCGACCGTCACCCGTCTCCTGGCGGTGGCGCTGCTCCCGGCGGCGTTCCTGCGTTCGCCCGGCCGCGGCCGTTACCTGGCCTGCCAGTGGGCGCTCGCGACGCGCTATCCGGCCGAGGACCTCGCGGGCCTCAGCGAATCGGCCCGCGCGGCGTTCACCGCGGCGCGCGCCGAGGCGTTCTGGCGGGATCGCCAGCTCATCGGACTCACCTCCGGCCACCGCGACGCCGCCCATCAGCACCGGCTGTTCGCCGAAGAGGTGCACCGCACCGGCTCCGTCGCCGCGGCCCGGCGTCGAGTGCTGCCGCCGCACGAATCGGCCCACGTCCGCGGCACGGCGCTCGACGTGCGCCCGAGCGAGGGCGCGGCGTGGCTGGAGCGGCACGGGGCGGAGTACCGGCTGTATCGCCGCTACGACAACGAATGGTGGCATTTCGAGTACCACGCGGACACCGTGCCGATGCGGTTGCCGAACCCGGACGCGTCGCGCCCGCCGTCGATGGCCCGAGCGGCCAGTTAGGGTGATTTCCTTTTTGCGGCACGGGATTCCAGGTACCGTCGTTCGGGAACGCTGAGAGTTTTCCGTGCCGCTGAACGGTAATAGACCCGGGCTTGCCCGGGCTCGCCCGCCAGGTCGAGCAGGTGCGCGCGCACCACGTCGACGCGATGATGCTCGTCCAGCCCGGCGATCTCGTCGAGCTGCCGCAACCCCTCGCGGGCGCCGTGGACCATCGCGACCGGGACGATCCGGTTCAGCGCCGCGACCGGACTCGGCGCGAGGGCGAGCAGCAGGTCGTAGAGGGCGAGGATCTGCGGCCAGTCGGTGTCCTCGGCGCGGGCTGCCTCGTCGTGCACCGCGGCGATCGCGGCCTCGAGCTGATACGGCCCGAGCTGGGCGGTGACCAGGGTTTTCCCGATCAGGTCGAGCCCTTCGGCGATCACGGCGGCGTCCCACAGCGTGCGGTCCTGTTCGGCCAGCGGCACGGCGGCGCCGTCCGGCCGGGTCCGCGCGGGCCGCCGGGCGTCGCTGAGCAGCATGAGCGCCAGCAGCCCGGCGACCTCGCCGTCGTCGGGAACCTGCGTGTGCAGCTGCCGGGTCAGCCGGATCGCCTCGGCGGTCAGCTCGACCCGGTTGACCGCGGTTCCGGAGCTGGCGGTGTGCCCCTCGGTGAAGATCAGGTACAGCACCTGCAGCACCGCGGTCATCCGCTCGGCCCGTTCGCCCGGCGGCGGCATCCGGAACCGGGCCCCGCTGAGCCGTTTCTTCGCCCGGTTGATCCGCTGGCTCACGGTCTTCTCCGGAACCAGCAGCGCCCGGCCGATCTCCGCGGTGGTGAGGCCGCCGACCGCGCGCAGCGTCAACGCGAGCTGAGACGGCTTGCCGAGTTCGGGATGACAGCACAGCATCAGCAGGGTCAGCGTGTCGTCCTCGGCCGGAGCGAATTCCGGCTGCGGCACCGCCAGCCCGGCGGCCGTGTGCTCCCGCTGCCGACGAGCGGACTCGCTGCGCTCGATGTCGATGCGCCGGCGCGCGGCCGCGGTGATCAGCCAGCTTCTGGGGTTGTCCGGCAGGCCCTGTTCCGGCCATTTCACCGCGGCGGACAGCAGCGCTTCCTGCACCGCGTCCTCGCAAAGCGCGAAGTCGCCGAACCGGCGGCAGACGGCGGTGAGCACCTGCGGCGCGAGGTCGCGCAGGAGCTGCTCGAAGCCGGGCGGGGGAGTCAGAGATCCAGCTCTTTCACGTTGCGAAGCGGCCGGACCTCGACCTTGCCGTACACCGCGTCCGGCACCCGCGCGGCGTGTTCCAGCGCCCGTTCCATGCTCTCGCATTCGACCAGGTAGAAGCCGACCAGATGCTCCTTGACCTCGGCGAACGGACCGTCGCTCGGCACCGCCTTGCCGTCCTGCACGGTGACGCACTTGGCCTCGGCGGGATCGGCGAGCCCGTCGCTGAGCACGAGTTCGCCGGACTCCTCGAGCGCCCGGGCGAGCGCGAGATGGCTACGGCCGAACTCGGCCTTCTTCTCGTCCGGCATCTCCTCCCAGAGCGCCCGGAACCGCGGATTGCTGTGGATCATGATCAAGTACCGCACGACGGCCCCCTTCGAAATTTTTCGCCGCCGGTGTCGCCTCGCGGATTCCGGCTCCGACGTCCCCCGTGCACATGTCAGCTGAAGAAGGAGCATAGCCGTGCGGAAGATCGTGGCCGGACTGTCGGTTTCGCTGGACGGGGTGACCGAGTCGCCGCCGGACTGGATGACGCTGAACCACGAGGCGGACGAGGTGATCCGCGCCGGCATCGCCGAATCGGACGCCGTCCTGCTCGGCCGGAACACCTACGCGGACTTCGCCCGGATGTGGCCGGGCCTGGGCGACTCGTCACCGATGGCCGCGTTCCTGAACAACACCCCGAAGTACGTCGTCTCGAGCACGCTCACCGAAGTGGGCTGGCGCGGTTCGACGCTGCTCGGCCCTGATCTGGCGGCTGAGCTGAACTCGTTGAAAAGCAAGCCGGGCAAGAACATCCACATTCCCGGCAGCCCCCGGCTGGTGCGGTCGCTGCTGCCGGCGGGTTTGCTCGACGAGCTGAACCTGCTGATCCACCCGATCGTGCTCGGCTCGGGCGCGCGGCTGTTCCCGGAGGCTTCTTCCCGTGCCGACCTCGAACTCGTCGCTTCCCGGACGTTCGGCAACGGCGTCCTCTCCGTCACTTACCGGCCGGCGATTCTCTGAGACCTCCAGGAGGAAAAATGTTCGACACCAGCAAGGCATTCAGCGGTTTCTCCGTGGACGACATCCCGGCCGCGCGGACGTTCTACGCCGAGACGCTCGGCATCGAGGTCGCCGAAAGCTGGGGGATGCTGCGGCTGCGTCTCGCCGAAGGACGCGAAGTGCTCGTCTACCCGAAGGGCGACAAGCACGTTCCGGCCGAGTACACCGTTCTCAACTTCCCGGTGGACGACATCGACCAGGCGGTCGCGGACCTCGGCGCGGCCGGGGTTTCCTTCGAACCGTTCGACGGCGTCGACGAAAAGGGCGTCTTCCGGCTCGGCGGTCCGCTGATCGCGTGGTTCCGCGATCCAGCGGGGAATATTCTTTCGGTCCTCCAGGAAAACTGAGGACGGGACCGCAAAACTGAAGATGCCGGAGCGTGCGCCCGGATGAGAAGTTGGAGGCATGACACCAGTTTCGGGGCCGGCTCGCACGAGCTGGCGGGGAGTGCTCGCGCTGGCGGCGGCGATCGTCGTGGCCGCTTCGGCCGTGGGATTCTTCCGGGCTTTCCAGCTGCCCGGAATGGATGCGACGGGCCCGATGGATTCGATGGTTTCACCGGGTCCGACGGGTTCGACGGCTGACCGGCGATTGCACGGCATGGCGCTTGCCGACATGCCGGAAATGTTCGTCGCCGGCGCGGCCTTGCTCCTCGCGCTCGGAGCCGCGCTGGTCCTCGGCCGGACGCGGCACAGCGGTGCCCCGGGTGTGCCGGTTGCCCCGGTTGTCGTGCCGCAGCCGACGGTCCTGGGAAGGCGGACGACCGCGATGGTCGCCACCGCCGCGCTGACGATCGACATCAGCAAGACGTCGACGCTGGGGTTCGTCATCCCCGGCCTGCGCACGGAATACGGCATCGACGCTTCGACCGCGTCGCTGCTGGCGGTGAGCGGGCTGTCCGGCACCGCGCTGGGCGCGTTGCTGTGCAGCAGGCTCGCCGAACGCATCGGCCGCCGGGCCTGTTACCTGCTCGCCACACTCGGGTTCACCGCCACCAGCATGTGCGGCACCATGCCGGATTTCCGCGGCAACGTGGTGATGTGCTTCCTGATGGGCATCGCCGTAGGCGGGCTGGCTCCGATGCTGATCACCGTGCTCAGCGACCTTTTCCCCGGTCCGGGCAGGGGAGCGGCGGTGACCGGCCTGTCGATCGTCGCGACCGCGATCGGTTACCTGATCGCGTCCGGTTCCGCGCTGTGGCTGGAGCCCGTGTTCGGCTGGCGGGTGCTGTGGCTCATCGGCGCACCGACCGGCCTGCTGCTGGCCGCCGCCGCTGCCGTCATCCCGGACCGACGAAGCACCCGGGCGCCTGCTGGGCCGGCGGACGACTGGCTGGCCCGGAACACTCTCACGACCCGGCTGCAATGGGGGTTCGCCTTCTCGATCGGCTTGACCACGTTCGGCCTGACGACCTGGGTACCGACCCTGTCCCGCGTCGGCGGTCTCTCGCTGACCACGGCGAACGCCCTCCTGACGGGCTCGGCGGTGGCGATGGTGCTGTGCGCGGGACTGCTGGTCCTCGGCTACCGCCGCTTCGGCCCAACCGGCGTCACCGTGCGGCTCGCCCTCTGCACCGCGGTGCTGCTGCTGGCACTCGCGGTGTCCGGATGGGCGGTCGCCGCACCATGGCTGTCGGCCGCGGTGCTGACGGTCGCCTTGCTGGGCGTCAACACCATGGCCGCGGTGTTCCTGCCAGTCGCCGCTGATGTGGCCGACGACCGGTCGCGCGGGCGGGCCGCGGGTTCGGTGTCGTTTTTCAACCGGTTGGGCGGGCTGGCTGGGCCGTTGGTGCTTTCGCTGCTGGTGACGTCAGTGTCCGAGGTGCTGTGGTCGGTCGCGATGCTGGCCCTGTTGTGCGGTTCGGTCGCGGCTTACACGAGCCGTCGGCAACGGGTGCTGCGCAAGGCCGGAGCGGGGTGATCGCCAGACCCCGCCCACCTCTGTCCACAGTGGTCAGAACCGCCGGGCGAACGGCAGCGGGCGGCGCATCCGCACCAGCAGCAGCAACGGAATCAGCACGTAGGGGAGGTTGAACGCGAGGAACTTGCCCGGGTTGCCGGTGCGGGTCGCCGGGTCGCCGAAGAACTCGACGCCGAACACGACGATCCCGGTGAGCGTGACGATCATCGTCGCGTAGACCACCGCGAACAGCTGGATCCCGTTGCGGCCCGCGACGAGGCACCAGACGAGCACGACGTAGAACGGGAGGTAGACGAACGCCGAGAGCCCGGTGACGATCCGCATCCAGTCCGGCGGGTGCATGAACAGCGGGTCGGCGTCGTGGGCGTACCAGTAGTTGGAGTCGACGAAGAAGTTGCCGGTCGGCCGCGAGAAGTCGACGCCGATCGTCGGCAGCAGGTCGCTAATCAGGGACGTCACCGTGAACGCCGAGAAGATCACCGCGAAGAACAGGTCGATCTTGCGCTCGCGCAGGGGCAGGTTCGCCGTCGTGGTGCCCATCGGCGGATTGTAGGGCGTCGCACCGGCGATTTCGGCAGTACAGTCGCGGTCATGAACGCGTTCCAGGTGTGCCTCTGGGTGTTCGCGGGCGTGTGCGCCGGCTGCTGGCTGCTGTCGGTGCTCACCAGGGAGTACTCCTGGGTGGACCGGATCTGGTCGGTCGTCCCCGTGGCCTACACCGGGATCTTCGCCGGGCACGCGGGGTTCGCGGACGCCAGGCTGGACCTGCTGTTCGCACTCGTGTTCCTGTGGGGCGCGCGGCTGACGTTCAACTACGGCCGCAAGGGCGGCTACGCCCCCGGCGGCGAGGACTACCGCTGGGCGGTGCTGCGCGGCCGGATGGCTCCGTGGCAGTTCCAGCTGTTCAACCTCTTCTTCATCACGCTCTACCAGAACGTGATCCTGCTGCTCATCACGCTTCCCGCGTGGACCGCGCTGGACCATCGGACCCCGCTGGGCGCCGCCGACATCGTGCTGGCCGTCGCGTTCGTGGCCTGCCTGGCCGGCGAGACGATCGCGGACCAGCAGCAGTGGAACTTCCACCAGTGGAAGAAGCGCGAGACGGCCGCCGGGCGCATCCCCGAACCGCGGTTCGCGCAGACCGGGCTCTTCCGGTTTTCCCGCCACCCCAACTTCTTCTTCGAGCAAGCGCAGTGGTGGCTGGTGTTCCTGATCGGAGTCTCCGCGGCCGGCGCGGTCACCTGGACGATCGCCGGCGCGGTCCTGCTGACGGCGCTGTTCGCCGGTTCGACGATCTTCACCGAGAGCATCACGCTCGGCCGCTACCCGGAGTACGCCGACTACCAGCGGCGAGTTTCGCCGATCGTGCCGTGGTTCCCGCGCCGGGCCGACCGCCGCGGAAGCGCCGTGGGGTCCACTTCGGACTGAGCGCTGCCCGTTATGTGACCGTCCTCACGTCAATGCCGTGAACCTCCCCGGTGTCCGATGAGTCGGAAGGGATACCGTTCGCCCGGTAGGGTCACGGTTCACACGACTGGGGGTAGTTTCATGATCGGTTTCGAAACCGACCTCGACGACCTGCGCAAGGCGAGCGGGTTCGTCGCGGCCGCCGGGGACGCGGCGGAGACCGCGCGCGGCGGCGTGCGCAGGCTGGACCTGCCCGACGCGGTCGGCCCGGCCGCCATCATCGGTTCGATCGACCTGTTCGGCGGCGGCCCGACCACCGCGTTCGGCGGATCGCTCGGCATGCCCAAGGTCGCGGCGGCGTACGAGAACCACCGCGCGAAGGTGGAGGAAGCGCTCGCGAAGCTGGCCTTCACGACGCATCAGGCGAGCGAAGCGCTCAAGCGCGTGGCGGAGCTGTACGAGGCGTCGGACGCCGAGTCGCAGTCCGCGGTGCGGCGCGCGGGCGGAGAGGTGCGCTGACGTGAGCGAGCAGGAAGACTACTTCGGGCTCAGCGGCGGCTCGGACGGCCGTCCGCGTTCGGAACTGCTCGAAGGCATCAGCGAGGATCTGCACAAGGGCGCCAACGACGCGCTCGACGGGATGGAATTCCTGCGCTACGCGGAGTTCTTCAAGTTCTCCATGGCGAACGAGCTGTACGAGGCGTACCAGGACAAGATCACCGAGGTCTTCCGGGAGTTCTCCGAGGCCGACCTCAAGGACACCGGCGGCGGCCTGCAGTCGATGATCAACTCGTACGAGCCGGTGTGGAAGAACCTCAGCCGCGGGTCGATCACCGAACTGCGCCGGGCGAAGGAACTGCTGGGCTCGTGGCGCGGCAACGCGGCCGAGGACGTCAAGACCTACCTCGACCGGCTGTCGGAGACCTACGAGGCGCTCGCCGCCGAGATCACCGTCGTGGAAAGCGACATCGTCGCCGCCCGCGACGGCGTGTGGGCCGCGCGGGAGGACCTCAGCTCGCTCGCGCTGACGTTCCGGGAAACCGCGGAGAAGTACCAGAAGGCGAAAGCCAAGGAGGGCGAAATCTCCTGGTCGAAGGTGGCGACGGTGGCCTTCACCGGCGCGCTGATCGGGATGCTCGCCGTGGTCGCCACCCCGGGAGGGGCCGCCGCCGCGGCGGGCGGGCTGTCGATGAGCGCGGTCGGAGCACAGGCCGCGGTCGCCGGCGCGGGAGCCGGGCTCACCGAGGTGACCGCGCAGGCCTCGGCGAAGGTCGAAGGCGACAACGCGGACGACATCTTCGAGAGCTTCCTCAGCGGTGCGGACAAGATCCGCTCGCACATGCGGGAGTCGGCGAGCCGGCTGGCGGACAAGATCCACGAGAAGTCGGTCAACCTGCCCCCGGTGCCGAACCCGCCCGACGTGAGCCCCGGCGATTCGTTCGACCCGGGCAACTTCGAGACCTCGAACACCCCGAAGGGCACCGAAAAGCGGGTCCGGGACCGCAACGTCGACATCGCACCGGACGGTTCGGTGTCGCAGCCGATGTCGCCGTCCGCGATGGACTGACGTGGCCGGTCCGGAAGAACTGATCCAAGCTCTGTCCGCGTTGTCGGTCGAGGCGTCCTCGCCCGGCAACGCGGTCACCGCCACGGTCAACACCGACGGTGTCCTCACTGGACTGAAACTGTCCGGCACAGTACGGAATCTGCCGCCGGACGAGCTCGCCGCGCTAGTCCTGCGCACGTACGCCGAAGCGCAACGGGAATCAGCGAACCGCACTGCGGCGCTGCTGGCTCCGCTCGGCACCCGCGGCTTCGTGATGGACCGCTTGAAGTGGCGGGCCGGATTCGAGCCTGACCTCGCCCCCGCGACTCCGGCCCCTCGGCGACCCGCTCCGCCCGCTGAGACGGTACCGCCTGCTGCGCCTAGCCAGCCGAAACCCGTTGCTGCACCGGAAAAGCCTGCGGCACCTCGGCAAACCGCGGCCGGATCCGTCGTGCAGGGCGAGGGCGACTACCTCCGCAACCGCACCGCCGACCCCGAACTTCCTGCGGAACCGGAGCGCCCGGTGAGCGACGAAGACTGGTACGAGGCTGGCGTCCGGTTCGATGAGGCGTGGTAGCCGTTCGGGCGAGGGTGTTTTCGTCGCCGGGCGGTTTGTGCGGGGCGGGCAGTGCGGCGGTGTCGGCTGATGCTCCGGGGGTGCCGGAGTGTCCGGTGGGCTACGGAGCTGGCGTGCGCTTCGATGAGGCGTGGTAGCCGCTCAGCCGAGCGTGCCTTCGTCGCCGAGCAGCTTGCGCAACCCGGGCAGCACGGCGGAAAGGTCCTTCCCAGTACGGAAAGCGACCACCGTCGTCTCCGCCTCTCCGGTGTTGCCGAACAACGCAACCGTGTCCGCCATCGCGGCGTCGAAGGCCGCCTCCGGGTCCGTCGCCTGTCCGCGCAGCCATCGCCGCAGGACGTGGTTGTGCGCTGTCACCACCGCGGCCGCCATGAGTTCGGCGCGCAGCGCGGTTTCCTCGCCGCCGCCCATCCAGCGGTGCACGAATTCCTGGAACAGCCGCTGATACTGCCGCGTGCCCGCGATTTCCCGCGCTCGTAGTGCGGGCACGCTGCGGGTGAGCCGGTAGCGCGCCAGCGCCAGCTCGCCCTCCGCGACGTAATGCCGCAGCACGAGGCGCGCGGCTTCGGTGACCGCGACGGTCGCGGTGCGCGGGTCGGATCCGGCCAGCCGGGCCTCGATCGCGCTCAGCAGGACCTCGTGGTCCGGGAAGATCACGTCCTCTTTGGACCGGAACGCGCGGAAGAACGTGCTGCGCCCGACGCCTGCCCGGTCGGTGATGTCGTCCACCGTCGTCTGGTCGTAGCCGCGCTCCTCGAACAGCGCGAACGCGGCCTCGGTCAGCCGCTGCTTTGCCGGTTTCGCGGGCATCGGGCCACCTTTCGCACGCACGCTGCGGCCAGCCTAATCGGCCGCGGCTCCCCGGGAGCAGGGTGAGGTGGGCCACCCCGCTCTCGCCTACTCGCCGGTACTGAGTACCGTTATCATGAAACCAAGTACCGGAGGGATGGGTGAGGCACGTGGAGCTCGTCGGCGTGGTCGGCTGCGGCCAGATGGGGGCGGGGATCGCCGAGGTGTGCGCCCGGGCCGGCCTGGACGTCGTGGCGATCGAATCGAGCCGGGCGGCCGCCGACGCGGGCCGGGCGCGGCTGGAGGCGTCGCTGGGGCGGGCCGAGCGCAAGGGCAAGATCGCGTCCGCGGCCGGCGTGCTGGAGCGGATCCGGATCACCGAGAACCTCGACGACCTTGCCGACCGCACGCTCGTCGTCGAGGCGATCGTCGAGAACGAGGCGGTCAAGGCGGAGCTGTTCGCGAAGCTGGACAAGATCGTCGCCGCGCCGGACGCGGTGCTCGCGTCCAACACGTCGTCGATCCCGATCATGAAGCTCGGCACCGCGACCGAGCGTCCCGCGCAGGTCCTCGGCATCCACTTCTTCAACCCGGTGCCGGTGCTGCCGCTGGTCGAACTGGTGCCGAGCCTGCTCACCGGCGACGAGACCACCGACCGCGCGCGCAAGTTCGCCGAGGAGACTCTCGGCAAGCACGCCATCCTGTGCCAGGACCGCGCCGGATTCGTGGTGAACGCGCTGCTGATCCCGTTCATTCTCGCCGCGGTGCGCATGCTGGAGTCGGGTTTCGCGACGAAGGAAGCCATCGACGAGGGGCTCGTGCGCGGTGCCGCGCACCCGCAGGGCCCGCTCGCGCTGGCCGACCTGATCGGCCTGGACACCACGAAGGCGGTCGCGGAATCGCTGTACGAGGAGTTCAAGGAGCCGCTGTACGCGCCGCCGCCGCTGCTGGCCCGCATGGTCGACGCCGGCCTGCTGGGCCGCAAAACCGGCCGCGGCTTCTACACCTACTGAGTTCCGGCGAGGAGAATCCGATGAGCTTCGACCTGTTCAAGATCAACGAAGACCACGAAGCGATCCGCGAGGCCGTGCGCGCGGTCGCCGAAGAGCAGATCGCCCCGCACGCCGCGGAGGCCGACGAGCGCGAAGAATTCCCCAAGGCGTCCTACGACGCATTGGTCGCCTCGGACTTCCACGCCCCGCACGTCCCGGAGCAGTACGGCGGCGCCGGTGCCGACGCGCTGGCCACCTGCATCGTGATCGAGGAAGTGGCGCGCGTGTGCGCTTCGTCCTCGCTCATCCCCGCGGTGAACAAACTCGGCAGCATGCCGCTGATCCTGGCCGCGAACGAGGACGTCAAGGCGAAGTACCTGCCCCCGCTGGCGTCGGGCGAAGCAGGATTCTCGTATGGACTGTCCGAACGCGACGCAGGATCGGACACCGCCTCGATGCGGTGCCGCGCCACCCCTTCCGGCGATGACTGGATCCTGAATGGACAGAAGTCCTGGATCACCAACGCAGGCTTCTCCGAGTACTACACGGTTCTGGCGGTAACCGACCCCGACGGTCGCCGCGGAGCCAACGTGAGCGCCTTCGTCGTCGAGAAGTCCGACCCGGGCTTTTCTTTCGGTGCCAAGGAAAAGAAGCTGGGCATCAAGGGCTCGCCGACGCGTGAACTGCTGTTCGACCAGGTCCGCATCCCGGGCGACCGCATGGTCGGCGAGCCGGGCCAGGGCCTGAAAATCGCGCTGAAGACGCTCGACCACACCCGGGTGACGATCGCCGCGCAGGCCGTCGGCATCGCGCAGGGCGCGCTGGACCACGCGCTGGGGTATGTCAAGGAGCGCAAGCAGTTCGGCAAGCACATCGCGGATTTCCAGGGGATCCAGTTCATGCTGGCGGACATGGCGATGGCAGTCGAGACGGCGCGCCAGATGGTGTACACCGCTGCCGCGAAGTCCGAACGCGGCGATGACGACCTGTCGTTCTTCGGCGCGGCGGCCAAGTGCCACGCGTCGGATGTGGCGATGAGCGTGACCACGGATGCGGTCCAGCTGCTGGGCGGGTACGGGTACACGCGCGACTTCCCGCTGGAGCGCATGATGCGGGACGCGAAGATCACCCAGATTTACGAGGGCACGAACCAGATCCAGCGCCTGGTGATGGCTCGGCAGTTGCTGAAGGGCTGAGGTCCTTCGGGCTTTGGTTTCGCGTTCTTGAGCGGCGCGGTGATCTGCAGGGAGCGGCAAGTACGTGAGGGGAACCCCAGGGAATCGGATTCCCTCAGGGTTCCCCTCACGTGCTTCACCGGTGCCCCGCAACTCGGCCGGTGCCGCACATCGCCGCAGCGAAGCCACCCGCCACCGCTGCTGAGAAACCCCAATGTCGCGCTACCGCTTCGGTAACCGGCCTGGGCTTTCTGCCGCCGTGGATCACGACGCTGGCTTGTGCTGCCGATCATGCCGCCGCTGCGCCTTGACCACATCCACCGCCCGCGCCCGGACCCAATCCAGCAGACCCGCCAACGGCGTAGCCAGCTCCTGCCCAAGCTCCGTGAGCGAGTACGTCACCTTGGGCGGCGTCGCAGGCTCCACCTCGCGATGGAGCAAGCCGTCACGCGTCAGAGTGCGCAGGTTCTGCGACAGCATCTTCTCGCTGATCCCGCCGATCGTGTCGCGCAGTTCGTGGAAGCGCGCCGGTCGATCGCGCAAGGAGAGCAGGATCAGCGTGCCCCAGCGGCTGCACACGTGGTCGAGCACCGTCCGGCCGGGGCAGTCGCTGTTGAACGCGTCACCCGGGTCCGCGGCGGCGCGGCGTCCTGCCTCGGTGCCTACTCCCATGTCCGGAGCTTACCCCAGGGTGCGTACTTACCAGAAGTTAGCCCAGAACCTACGGTGAGCTTCACTGCGACACAAGGAGGTATTCCCGTGACCAGTTTGGTGATCGGAGCTACCGGCAACGTCGGCCGTCAGGTGGCTGTTCAGTTGGCCGGGCGCGGGCTTCCGGTACGCGCGTTGGCGCGGCGGCCGGAGAAAGCCGATTTGCCCAGCGGCATCGAAGTCGTTCCCGGTGATCTGTCCGATCTGGACAGCCTGCGCGCCGCGTTGCGGGGGGTGGACTCGGTTTTCTTGATGTGGCCGTTGATTTCCGGCGATCCGGCCGAGGCGATCGCGGACACTGTCGCTGCCGGCGCTCGTCGGCTGGTTCTGCTCTCGTCGGCCGCGGCGCGCGGGGATTCGCACGACGCGATCAGCCAGGTCCATCGTGCGGTGGAGGAGGCGATCGAGCGCACCAGTCTGGAGTGGACGTTCCTTCAGCCGCACGGATTCGCGACCAACACCCTTGGCTGGGCATCGCAGATTCGCGAGGACGGCGTCGTTCGCGGGGCTTACGGTTCGGTTTACTCCACGCTCATCCACGAAGCCGACATGGCGGCGGTCGCGGTGACCGCGCTGACTTCCGAGGGGCATGCCGGCGCGAAGTACGACCTCACCGGTGCCGCGGCGCTCACGCAGGTCGAGCAGGTTCGGGTGATCGGCGAGGTGATCGGCCGGGAGACTCGCTGGGAGGAGGTGCCGCGGGAGGTCGCGCGCGAGCTTCTCCTCCGGCGGATTCCGGCGAAGTACGCGGACGCCATGCTCGACGCGTTCGCCCGCTTGGCCGGTCGCGAACCCGATCGGCCGACGACGACGGTGGAAGACGTCACGGGGGTTCCGGCACGGACTTTCGCCCAGTGGGTGGCCGATCACGCGGCCGAGTTCGCTCCTGCGGAGCGGTGAGGCAGGGGGCGGGATCGCGCGGACGCTCGCCCGGCACACGGTCGCACGAGGGGCGGACCGGTCCGGAGCCGCTGTCGCACCCCGTCGCGGCATGGGTTCAGCAATTGCTAATATTCGCAATTGCTGAACCCTTCCAGCCCGTCCGCGGGCGGGCCCGGACCGAAGGAGGCGCGGTGAGCAAGCCGCTCTACCAGCTGAAAGCCGAGTTCTTCAAGACGCTCGGCCATCCGGCCCGGATCCGGGTGCTGGAACTGCTGTCCCAGCGCGAGCACGCCGTCGCGGAGATGCTGCCCGAGGTCGGCATCGAACCGGCGAACCTGTCGCAGCAGCTGGCGGTCCTGCGCCGGATGGGGCTGGTCACCACGCGCAAGGAAGGGTCGAGCGTCTACTACTCGCTGATCAGCCCGCAGGTCGCGGAGCTGATGGCGGTGGCGCGCGAAATCCTGACCGGTGTGCTGTCCGGGCAGGTCGAGCTGCTCGACGACCTGCGTACCGCGCAGGCCGGCAGCACGCGCCCCGCGGAGCATTGACGTGCGCGGGGCCTGGCGCGCCGGTGGTGCGCGGTGTTGAGGCTGTGGCGTGCGATCCGCCGGACGGGACGGACCGCCGAACCCGCGCCGCCGCGGCCGGAGCCGCTGCCGCGAGCGCGTGAACTCGGCGGTTCGGTCCAGTTGCGGCACGTGGACGCGGGATCCTGCAACGGCTGCGAGATCGAGATCGGTGCGGCGTTCGGCGCGGTCTACGACGCGGAGCGATACGGCGCGCGGCTGGTCGCGTCACCGCGGCACGCGGACGGGCTGCTGGTCACCGGACCGGTCACGCGCAACATGACGGAGCCGTTGAAGCGCACGTACGAGGCCGTGCCGCGGCCGCGGACGGTCGTGGCGATCGGGGACTGCGCGCGGAACTGCGGCGTGTTCGCCGGTGCTTACGGCGTGACTGGCCCGGTGCGCGACGTCGTGCCGGTCGACCTCGAAGTGCCTGGCTGCCCGCCTCGGCCCGAGGCGATCGTCGAGGCGGTGCGAAAGCTGACCGGCCGGTGAACCTCGCGGCGGCAGGGCTCGGGACGGCGGTGGGGAGCGGCGCGGCGGCAGCGCTGGTGTGCCTCGTGACGCCTGCCAAGGCCCGGACGCTCGTGTCCGGAATCGGCACGATGCTCGCGGGTGCGGCCGGGGTCGCGGCGGGTGCGGCGGCTCTCGCCGGGCAGACCGCGCACGCCGGGTTCCCGTGGCTGCTTCCGTTGTCCGGGTTTTGGCTCGAGCTGGACCGGACGGGCGGGCTGTTCACGGCAGTCGCCGGCGGAGCGGCGATCGCGGCGGGACTGTACGGGATCGGTTACGCGCGAAACGGGCTGCGCGCCCGCACGGTGCAGGCGGTGCAGCCGCTGTTCGTGGTGGCGATGCTGCTCGTGCCCGCGGCGGCCTCGGTCGGGACCTTCCTGGTGTGCTGGGAGCTGATGGCGGTCACGTCGCTGGTGCTGCTGCTGGCCGAGCACCGGCTGCGGCCCGCGGTCGCGTCGGCGGGCCGGTGGTACGCGGTCATGACGCACCTCGGGTTCGTGACTGTCCTCATCGGACTGCTCTGGTTCGCCGCGCTCGCCGGCGGCGACAGTTTCGCGGCATTGCGCGCCGCTTCCCCGCCGCCGGCCGCGGCGAGTGCGATCTTCCTGCTCGTGCTGGCCGGGTTCGGTTCGAAGGCCGGGATCGTGCCGCTGCACGCCTGGCTGCCGCGCGCGCATCCGGAGGCGCCGAGCCACGTGTCCGCGCTGATGTCGGCGGCGATGGTCAATCTCGGCGCGTACGGCGTGCTCCGCGTCGGGTTCGACCTCCTCGGCGGCGGGCCGCGCTGGTGGTGGGTCGTCGTGCTCGCGCTGGGCGCGGGCTCGGCGGGGTACGGGATCCTCCAGGCGGTCATGGCGTCGGATCTCAAGCGGCTGCTGGGGTATTCGACCACGGAGAACCTCGGGCTGGTCTTCGCCGGGATCGGCGCGGCCGGGCTGCTCGCGTCCGCTGGCGACCGGGTCGCGGCGGGGCTGGCGCTGGCCGCCGCGTTGCTGCACATCGTGGGGCACGCCGCGTTCAAGACCCTGCTGTTCCTCGCCGCCGGATCGGTGGTCCACGCGACCGGCACCGGCGACCTCGACGCGCTCGGCGGCCTGCGCACCCGGATGCCGTGGACCACCGGCCTGTTCGGACTCGGCGCGCTGGCCGCCTCGGCGTTGCCGCCCGGCACGGCTTTCGTGTCGGAATGGTTGCTGCTGCAGGCTTTGGTGCACGGTCTCCCGGCAGCGGGAGTGGTCACCGCGGTCGCGATGCCGCTCACGATGGCCGCTGTCGCGCTCACCGCCGGCCTTGCGGTGGCGACGTTCGTCAAGGCGTTCGGCATCGGGTTCCTCGCGAAACCGCGCGGCGCCGGAGCGGAGCGGGCGCACGAAAGCCCGGCGGCGATGCTCGTCGGCATGGGTATCGCGGCGGTGGCGTGCGTGGTGCCCGCGTTGTTTCCCACGCTGGTGTTGCCCGCGGTCGGCGCGGCGGCGGGCTTCGGCGATCCGGCCGCGCGCGACCTGCTCACCGTGCGGCTGAACGGTGCCGCGGGCACGGTTTCGCCGTTGCTGATCACCGGCGGCCTGCTCGGCGGCGCGCTGCTCGTGGTCGCGACGGTGCGGATGCTCGCGTCGAGCCGGGCGCGCCGGGAAGCGCGGCTCTGGGACTGCGGCGGCGGTCCCGCGACGGCCAGGGCGGAGTACACCGCGACGTCGTTCGCCGAACCGCTGCAACGGGTTTTCGACAACGTGGTGCGCCCGGAGACCGACGTGGACGTCGGCCACTACGACGAAGCCCGTTACCTCGTGCGCCAGGTCGCCTACCGCCGGGAGGTGCCGGACCGGATCGAACGAGTGCTGTACCGGCCGGTCCTCGCCGCATTCGCGACGTGGGGCCGCGCCGGGCGGAGGCTGGCCACCGGCAGCGTGCACCGGTACCTCGGCTACGGCTTCTCCGCGGTGGTTCTCGCACTGATCGTGCTGGCGGTGACGCGATGACCGGGTTCGCCGCCGCCGGAGCGGTCGTGCAGACAGTGCTCGTGGTCACCGGAGCGCCGGTGCTGACCGGCCTGATGCGGCAGGTCCGGGCCCGGCTGGAGGGGCGGGCCGGAGCCGGGGCGGGCCAGCCGTGGCGCGACCTCCGGAAACTGGTGCGGCGCAAGGAATCGCTGACGCCGCGGGGCACCGGCCAGGTTTTCCGGACCGCGCCGGTCCTGCTGACGGCGACGACGCTGCTGGTCGCGTTCGCGGCCCCGTTCGTCACCACGGCGTCGGCGCTGCCGCCGGTGGCCGACCTCTTCGCGGTGGTCGCGCTGCTTGCCCTCGGCACGGTCGCGCTCGCGCTCGCCGCGCTCGACACCGGCACCGCGTTCGGCGGGATGGGCGCGAGCCGGGAGATCACCGTCATCGCGCTGGTCGAGCCGACGCTCCTGGTCGCGATCCTGGCGCTGTCCGCGCGGGCGGGCAGCACCGACCTCGCCGCGATCGTCTCGTCCACAGTGGACGATCCGGCGCGGGTCGGTTCGCCGGTGAGCCTGCTGGCCGCGGTCGCGCTGGCGATCGTGACGGTCGCGGAGACCGGGCGGCTGCCGGTCGACAACCCGGCCACGCACCTCGAGCTGACGATGGTGCACGAGGCGATGGTGCTGGAGTACGCCGGACCGGACCTCGCGCTGGTCGAACTCGCGTCCTCGATGCGGCTGACAGTGTTCCTCGGCCTGCTGGCCAATCTGTTCGTGCCGTGGGGGATCGCGACGTCGGCGTCGCTGCCCGCGCTGCTCGCCGGGGCCGCGGCGTTCGCGGCGAAGGTCGGACTGCTGGGTGCGGCGCTCGCGGCGGCCGAGGTGTTTTTCGCGAAGCTGCGGCTGTTCCGGGTTCCGGAGCTGCTCGCGGGCTCGTTCCTGCTCGCGTTGCTGGCGGTGGCGGCGTCCTTCGTCCTGCCGGGAGGGGTTTCGTGACCGAACTGCTCTACCTGGTCTGCGGGGTGTTCCTGCTGACCGCGGTGCTGGTGCTGTGGAGGCGCGAGCTTCCGGTTCTCGTGCGGGTGCTCGCGGTGCAGGGCTGCGCGCTGGCGGGGGTGGCCGCGGTGCTCGCGGGCTCGGTCGAGGCGGCGCTGACCGCGGCAGGGCTGCTGATCCTGCGCGCCGGTGTCCTCCCGTGGCTGGTGCGGCGGATGACCGCGCGCCAGGGGCCGGACCGACGCGAGACGCGTCCGGTCGTGAACGTGACGGCTTCCTTGCTGTCGGCCGCTTTGCTGGCACTCGTCGCGTACGCCGTGTCGCGGCCGCTCGTGGAACTCGATCCTTCTCCGGCGTCGGCGGCCGCGCCGGTCGGCCTGACCGTGGTCCTGATCGGGTTCTTCGTGCTGGTGACCCGGCGGCGGGCGGTGTCCCAGCTCGTCGGATTCCTCGTGCTGGACAACGGGATCACCGCGACCGGCCTGCTGCTCGGCGCCGATCCGGGGCTGCTCGTGGAAATCGGGGTGTCGCTGGACGTGCTGCTGGCGGTCCTCGTGCTGCAGATCCTGTCCGGCCGGATGCGGCAGCTGTTCGGCGGCACGGACCTCGGCGAGCTGCGGGAGTTGCGCGACTGATGGCGATCCTGGTCTTGGCGGTGCCCGCGGTGACGGCGCTGGGCTTCCTGGTGCCCGCGTGGCGGCGCGGCATGCTGTGGGCGGCCGCGGCGAGTGCGCTCGTGAGCCTCGCCGCGGCGATCGCGCTGGCCACGACAGTGGTGCGGACCGGTCCGGTCAGCGCGCTGGGCGGGCTGCTTCGGGCCGACGCGTTGTCGGCGTTCCTGCTGGTGGTGATCAGCGCGGTCGCGGTTCCGGCGACGCTGGCGACGCCGGGGCATTTCGCGGCCGAAACAGCGGCGGGCCGCGCGACCGAGCGCACGGCGGCGAGGCACGGCCTGCTGGTCCACCTGTTCCTCGCCGCGATGACGCTCGCCGTCCTCGCCGCCAACCTCGGCCTGCTGTGGGTGTCGATCGAAGCGACGACGGTCGTGACCGCGTTCCTCGTCGGACAGAGCCGCACCCGGACCGCGGTCGAGGCGGCGTGGAAGTACGTGGTGATCTGCTCGGCCGGGCTCGCACTGGCGCTGCTGGGCACGCTGCTGCTCGGATACGCGTCCGGACACGCCGGGGGCGGCCTCGATCTGGCCGGGCTGGCGGCCGGGGCGAGCGGCCTCGACAGCGGCGTCACGCGGATCGCGGTCACGCTGCTGGTGCTCGGATTCGGGGCGAAGGCGGGGCTGGCCCCGCTGCACGCCTGGCTGCCGGACGCGCATTCGCAAGCGCCCGCACCGGTGTCGGCGCTGATGTCCGGGGTGCTGCTCGCCGTCGCGTTCTACGCCGTGCTCCGGGTGAAGGTGGTCTCCGACGCCGCGCTCGGCGCCGGGTTCGCCCGCGGCCTGCTGACCGTGATGGCGCTCGCGTCGCTCCTCGTGGCCGCGACTTTGCTGCTGGCGCAACGCGATTACAAGCGGATGCTGGCCTATTCCAGCATCGAGCACCTCGGGCTGGTGTCGTTCGGCGCGGCGGTCGGCGGTCCGGTCGCGACGGCGGCGGTGCTGGTGCACGTGCTCGGCCACGGCCTGGTCAAGGCGGTGCTGTTCCTGGGCGCGGGCCGGGTCGCGCAGGGGACCGGCACGAGCCGGATCGACCGGGTGCGCGGGCTGGCCGCGCGCGGGCCGGTGCTCGCGGGCTGTCTCGGCGCCGGAGTGCTGGCGCTGGCCGGGATGCCGCCGTTCAGCCTGTTCGCGAGCGAACTGGGGCTTGCCCGCGCCGGTTTCGCCGGCGGTCTCGGCTGGGCGACGGCGATCGTCCTGGTCCTGGTGCTGGTGGTCGCGGCGGCGCTGGCCGGGCACACGACGCGGATGCTGCTGGGCGACCCGCCCGGCGGCCCCGGTGCGGCGCGTGCTCCGGTGACGGTGCCGCGTGCGACCCGGGTCGCACTGGCGGTGCCGCTCGTGGCCGGGGCGGTGCTCGGGTTCTGGACCGGTCCGCTGTCCTCGTTGCTGCACGCGGCGGCGTCGGCCGGGGGAGGGGCCTCGTGAACGTACGGGAAGCGACTCCCGCGGAGCTGCCCGCGGCGGCGGAATCGTTGCTGACGGAGGGGTTCCGGGTCGCGCTCGTGTCCGGGCACGACGACGGCGACCGGCTGCGCGCGGTGTATCTGTTCCTGGCCGAAGGGGACCGCCGGGCCGAAGTGCACGTGCCGCTCCCGGCAGCCGGCCCGAGGCTGCCGAGCTTGGCCCGGCTGTCGTTCCCGGCGGGCCGGTTCGAGCGCGAGATGCGGGACCTGTTCGGCATCGTGCCCGACGGCCATCCGTTGCCGCGCAGGCTGGTCCGGCATTTCCACTGGCCGCGCGGCTGGTATCCGATGCGGTCCGGAGCCGGTGCGCCGCCGGAGTTCGGCGAGGCCGACGGGCCGTATCCGTTCCGCGCGGTGGAAGGGGCCGGGGTGTCGGAGATCCCGGTCGGCCCGGTGCACGCCGGGATGATCGAGCCGGGACACTTCCGGTTCTCCGTGTCGGGCGAGACGATCCTGAACCTCAAGGCCCGGCTGTGGTTCGTCCACAAGGGACTGGAGGCGCTGTTCTCCGGCCGGGAGCCCGGCGCCGGGATCGAGCTGGCCGAACGGATCAGCGGCGACACCGCGGTCGGGCACGCGCTGGCCTATTGCCTCGCCGTGGAAGACGCGCAGGGCCGGGAGGTGTCCGCGGACGCCGCGCGGGTCAGGGCTGTTCTGCTGGAACTGGAACGGATCCACAACCACGTGGCCGATCTCGGCGCGCTGTGCAACGACGTCGGGCACTCGGTGCTGAACTCGCACGCGCAGACAGTGCGGGAGAAACTGTTGCGGCACAACGAGGAAGTCACCGGGCACCGGCTCCTGCGCGGCGGCGTCCGGCTCGGCGGGGCCCGGCTCGCCCGGCTGCCGGACACGGCGAAAGTGCGGGCGCTGGCCGCCGAAGCCGGGGAGATCGCGCAGCTGGCGCTCGACCATTCCGTGGTCCGCGACCGATTCGCGGGCACGGCGGTGCTTTCGCCGCGGCAGGCGGCGGACCTGGGGACGCTCGGATACGTCGCGCGGGCCAGCGGCCTCCGCCGCGACGCGCGGTACGAGCACCCGTTCCTCGATCTGGGCGAACCGGTGCGGCACGCGCGGACCGACGGCGACGTCCTGTCCCGGTTCCTGGTGCGGGCCGAGGAAATCGCCCACTCGGCGGCGCTCGTGGAACGGCTCACCGGGTCGCTGGGCAGCCGGTCGGAGACGGCGGATCCCGCCGGTTCGGGGTCCGGGGCCGGGGTGGCCGAGGGCTGGCGCGGCACGATCGTGCACCGGGTCGAACTCTCCGGCGGGGTGCTGAGCCGCGTCAAAGCCGTCGACCCGAGCTTCTTCAACTGGCCCGCGCTGCCGGTGGCGCTCGTGGACACGATCGTCCCGGATTTCCCGCTCGTCAACAAGAGTTTCAACCTCTCGTACGCGGGCAACGACCTGTGAACCCATCGACCGGAGGCAGTATGCCGAGTGAATTCGTGCGGGAACTGAAGCGGGGCGTCGCGGCGGCGCGCCAGGCGCTGGAGACCGCGGGCGAGGAAGAGTCGGACAGCCACCGCGCACGGCTCGCGGAGCTGCGGGAAATCGCGCGGCACAACGGAGTCGACCTCGACGGCCCGGACGCGGGCGAGACCGGCCGGTGAACGGGCTGCGGGCCGGGCTGGCGGTGGTCGGGGACAGCGCGCCGGACGAGCCGGAACCCTCGCTGGCGCTGCTGCGCGCCGACGCGCGGGCGATCCGGGAGCACACCGGCACACCGGCGTCGGCGTTCGCGGTGCGCTCGCGGAACGCGGGCGAACTGTCGGCCGCGCTGCGGTCGTTGCCGAGCGAGGTCGAAGCGGTGTACCTGACCGGGGCGGACCCGGCGAAAGCCCGTGCGGCGCAACGGGACATCGCCGCGGGCGGCGGGATTCCGGTGATCACCGAGGAGGAAACGTCGGGCATCGTGCTGGCCGCCGCCGTGCTGATCCGGTCGCGCAGGCTGCACGTCGCGCCGTTCGCCGCGAAGGTGGTGGTGGCCGGCGCGGACGCGATGCCGCTGCTGGTGCCGCTGCTGGTCGCGTCCGGGGTGGGGGACGTCGTGGCCTGGCGGCGTTCCGACGCGGCCGGGTACCCGCTGGCCGAGGTCGCGCGAAACGCGACCGTGGTGGTCGACGCGGCGGGAGACCTCGGCGGGTCGCTGCTGGTGGCGCCGGACCGAAGCGCGGGACTGCTGCCGCTGCCCGGACTGTTCGCGGCGTCGCGGCGAGGGCTGGTCGCGCGGCCGGTGAACGATCCGCTGTATCAGCTGGACGTGCACCGGGCGTGCGCGCACGCGTTGACGACGCTGGCACCGGTGGACCGGCTGCTGCCGGAACTGTCGGATCCGGATTTGGCGGCGCGGGTGTCCGACGCGATCGAAGAGGCGTTGCGGCCGCCTCGGCAGCGTTAGCTCAGCGGTCGTAGTACGTGGTCGGACCCTCCGGCCACTGCCGGGTAGGCGGAGGAGGCGGCTGCTGCTCCGCCCGGCTGCTCCGCTTCCGCCGGTGCAACGTCCGCGCACTGGCCGCCATGCTGCTCACCAGCGAAGCGATCACCAAGCCGATCACCAGGTTGATCGCCGCGGTGGCGATCTTCGCCTCCATGCCCACCGTCAAAGTAAGCGGCAGGACCACCGCGATCGCCGTGACCAGCACCATGATCCACCCGAAGAACTGGCCCGGCGCAGGTGTCGCCACGCTCAGCAGGTGCATCAGCCCGGTCGCCAGCAGCGCGACAGCGGCGGCGGAGATCGCGTATGTCGGCGTGCTCGCTTTGCCCCACAGGCCATCGCCTTTCGGGGCGAGCACGGGCACGTCGAAAATCCCTCGCGCGATCAGCAGGCCCACTACCGCCACGAGCGCCGCGACCACCGCGGTGGCCACGCCGCCCGCCCACAGCCTCGCCGCGTCGATGCCTGGCCGGGTGTCCTCCCCGTAGTCGCCGGGGTAGTGCTGCGCCATCAGCGGTCCCTCCGTCGCAAAACCGGTCGCTGCCGATTGTCCCGCTAGTTCGGCTGGTTCGCCGGGTCTGCGGATTTCGCCAGCGAACGCAACCGGAATGACAGGACCACGAGGGTTACCCCGTAAATGACCGCGTAAATCCCGATCAGCAGCGCGACGCCGAACGCGCCCGCGATCGGGTGGAACAGCACGAGCACCCCGGCGATCACCGAAAGCGCGCCCGCCACGATCAGGAACGCCTCGCCGGTGATCTGCTTGCGCAACCGGATCGCGGCGACGATTTCCATGATCCCGGTGACCACCGCCCACGCGCCGACGAGCGTCGCCAGCACCAGCACGGTCACCCCGGGCCACACCAGCGTCATGATCCCGGCGACCAGGCCCAGCACGCCGAGCAGCGCGTACGCGATCCGGTGTGTGCCGTCTCCCGGCCGGAATGCCTGCATGATCGCCCCGGCGGCGTCGATCAGCACGTAGATCCCGAACAGGAAAGCCAGCGCCAGCACGGTGATGCCCGGCCACACGAGCGCCAGCACGCCGAACAGGACGCCCAGGATCCCGCGCGTGAGCACGAGCGGCCACGCGCGCCGCGGATCGAGCACCGCGAAGCCGAGGACGGGCGGAATGGGCGTGGACATCGGGTGCCTCCCGGGGGTGTCGTGCTGACCTGGCGAAACGGTAGCCGGACCGGGGCGCCGTCGCCGGGACCTCACCCGATCGAGGGCGTTACCAGTCGACCGTCAGCCCGGCGAGCCGCCACGTTCCCGGGTCGGGTACCCGCTTCGCCTCAAGGACACGCAATCCGGCGAACCGGTCCAGCAACGCGGTCAGCGCCGCCTCCGCCTGCACCCTCGCGAACGACGCGCCGAGGCAGAAATGCGGCCCGTGCGCGAAACCGAGGTGCGCGCCTGCCGAGCGGCGGACGTCGAAGCGGTCCGGATCGGCGAAGACGCGCGGGTCCCGGTTCGCCGCGGCGATCGAAGCGGTGACCGGTTCGCCTTGGCGGATCCGCACGCCGTGCAATTCCAGGTCTTCGGTCGCCCGCCGGGGAATGGTCAGCAGCTGCGAACCGCACCAGCGCATCAATTCCTCGATCGCGCCCGGCCACAGCTCCGGTTCCGTGCGCAGCGCTTCGAGCTGATCCGGGTGCGCCAGCAGGGTTTCCACGGAATTGGCGATGAAATTCGCCGGAGTCTGCCCGGCCAGCACGAGCTGCCAGACCAGCGCGACGGCTTCCGTCTCGGTCAGGCCCGCGCTCGTCAGATGCGCCAGCATCGCGCTGTCCGGATGCGCGACCAGCGTCCGCGAGCTGTCGATGATCCCGGGCACGGCGGCGGCGAACTCGTCTCCGGACACCTGCACGACCGCCGCGCCGTATTCGTGCCAGCGCGGCCGTTCGGCGTCCGGCACGCCGACCAGGGCGCAGATGACCTCCATCGGCAGCGGCCGGGCGAACTCCGCCAGCAGGTCGACCGGGCCTTCCGCGGGCAGCGCGTCCAGGTACCGGGCGACGATCTTCTCGATCTCGGGGCGGAAGTCCAGCGCGCGGCGGGCGGCGAACGCGGGCGTGGCGAGCCGGCGCAGCCGGGTGTGTTCCGCCCCTTCCATTTCCTGCATGGTCCGCAGGTAAGGGCGGCAGTGCTCGGGGACGTCCGGACGCTGATAGCTGGCCTCGCTCAAGGCGAACCGCTGGTCAGTGAGCATCGCGCGGGCTTCGGCGTGCCGGGTCAGCACCCACATCGGCGGGAATCCGGGACCGGTCAGTCTGGCCAGCGGTCCCTGCTCGCGGGCGGCTCCGTAGGCGGTGAACGGGTCGCTCGTGACCGCGGGATCGGTCAGGTCGAGGTCGGGAACGGGGAGCACGGGGGACAAGGAAGACCTCCAGATGTTCAATTCAGATGATCTCATCATATGAATGGTGGCGGTATCTTGGCAAGGAAGCGGACCGGGAGGACTCACGATGGCGCGGCTCACCAGGGCGCAGACGCAGGAGCGCAACCGGGCGAAAGTGCTGGCCGCCGCCCGCGAGGAGTTCACCGAACGCGGCTTCCGCGACGCCAAGATCGACGTGATCGCCGAGCGCGCCGAGCTGACCCGCGGCGCGGTCTACTCCAACTTCCCCGGCAAACGCGCGCTCTACTTCGCCGTGCTCGCCGCCGAAGCGGAACGGTTCGCCGCCCAGCCGCCAGAACCGGACCCGGGCCTGACGCCCGCCGAGGCGCTCGGCGCGTTCGCCCGCGCCTGGGTCGCCCGGCTGCCGCTGGCCACCGATCCGGACGCGCGGCTCGGCGTCGACCTGCTGCCGGAAATCCTCGCCGACGAACTCACCCACCGCCCGTACGCGCAGTTGCTGCGCTTCGACGCGATCGTCCTCGGCCTGGTGCTGGAGCGGCTTTCGCCGTCGTCCGGACGGTCGGTGCGGGTGGCGGAAGCGGCGCTGACGATGCTGCACGGGGCGAGTCAGCTCGCCGCCGCGGCACCCGGTTTCGGGGAGCCGTTCAACGTCGTGCGCGCGTGCGAGGCGTTGCCCGCGCTGGGACTCGCGGACGCCTGGCCGGAGCCGCCGATCGTGCCGCAGGCGAAAGCAGCCGGGGAAATCTGGTCTCCGCCAGAGGTTTTCGACGCACTGCGGGAGCGTCCGGCGCGGATCGACGGGGACGGGGTGGTCGCGGTGATCGGGCTGCACCGGCTGTCCGCGGTGGAAGAAGCCTTGCGCGCGGCCGAAGAGGTCACGCTCGTCGTGGTGACGGGTCAGCCGGGGGAGCTGGTGCCGTTGACCAATCTGGTGCTGGCGGATCTGCGTGGTCTGCTGAAGCGGTCGTGCCCGGAATCGGCGTGGCCGGACGTGCGGGTGATCGTCGACGAGACCGGCGCGGTGGCCGCCGCGGCCGGGGTTTCGGCGGTCAGCGACGCGACCGAGACCGCTATCCGCGTCCACAATGGACACATTCTGCTGCGGGCGGAGGGCTTCGGCGCCTGCCACGCCGCCGCGACGGGCGCCGTGCCCGCCGGATGAATCGGCGGAATCCGCTGCCGGGCCGCCTAAACCCTTCCGACGTCGGTGGACAGGGCAGCCGCCGCGGCAGATAGTGGAGCGAAGATCGGCCGAAAGGAGCGGCGATGGCCGAGATCGCTCCGCTGGACCGGCAGTTGCGCGGCCTGCTGCGGCACGGCACGTTCGCGCAGGTCCTCGACCACGCGCTGAACGTCCGGGGGCTGAGCCTCGAACAGGTCCGGCAGCGGCTCGCCGGGCGGGGAGTGCGGGTCAGCCGGGCGGCGCTGAGCTACTGGCGCCACGGCCGCAGCCGTCCGGAACGGGCCGAATCGCTGCGTGCGGTGCGGGCCCTGGAGGCGGTGCTCGGCCTGCCGCCGGAATCGCTGGTCGCGCTGCTCGGCCCGCCCCGGCCGCGGGGAAGGGGAGCGGCGGCGGAACCGGAGGCCATCGACCGCAAACGGCTGTGGCCGGGCCACCGGCCGTTGCTGGCGGAGCTGAACCTGCCGCCGGACAATCTGGTGCGGCGTCTCGACGTGCACGAGCACCTGCGGGTCGACGAGCACCGGCGGCTGACCAAGGTGCACACCCGGCTCGTGGTGGAGGCCACCGCCGACCGGGTCGACCGGTGCGTGGTGTTCCTGTGGGCCGAGCGGTCCGCCCCGGCGCTGCCCGCCGAGGTCCGGTACTGCCGTCCCGGCCGGGTCCGGGTCGATCCGGAAGCCGGGGCGACGGTCTGCGAACTGCTGCTGGACCAGCGGCTCGCGACGGGCGAGCGCAGCGTGCTCGAGTACACCGCGGTCTACCCGCCCGGCCCGGAACTGACCTTCTACCACCACCGCTTCACCCGCCCGGTGCGGCAATACCTGCTGCAGGCGGAGTTCGCCGGCGCCCCGCCCGCCACCTGCGTGCCGTTCCGCCAGAACAGCGTGCAGGCGCCGCGGCGCCCCGGGCCTCCGCTGTGGATAGGGGCCTCGCGGACCGCGCATCTGGTGCTGACCGACGTCCGGCCGGGCATCGCGGGCCTGGCCTGGGAATGGGCTTGACCGGCGGTCCCGGGAAACCGCCGGCCAGCCCCTCCGCACCCGGTCAGTAGACGAACCAGGAGACCTGCGCCTTCCCCGCCGTGCCGGAGGTGTCGGTCGCGGTGATCGTCGAGCTCAGCAGACCCGAGGTGGTCTGCGGGTTCCCGGAGATCACGCCGGTGGCGCGGTCGATGGACAGCCCCGAGGGCAGTCCGGTGGCGCTCCAGGAGTAGCTGCCGGTGCCGCCGGAGGCGCGCATCGCCAGGTGCACCGGCGAACCGTGCGGCACCGCCTGGAAGCCCGGGTCGGCCACGGTGACCGGACCGGACGAACCGCCCTGCACGGTGAGGGTGAACGTGGTGTCGTGGCTCGCCGTGGCGTTCTTGCCGGTGATCGTCACCTTGTACGTCCCCTGCGGCGTGGAGGCGCTCGTGGCGATCGTCAGCTTCGCGGAACCGCCCGCGTTGACCGACGCCGGATCGAACGTCGCGCTCGCCCCGGCGGGCAATCCGCTCGCTGACAACGCGATGTCGCCGCCGGACGGAGGCGTGGCGCCGATCTGCTGGTTGGCCCAGTCGCCCATCGAACCCCACAGCTTGCCGTGCGCGTTGTAGGACGCACAGTCGGTGCGCAGCCAGGAGAAGACCCCGTAGATCTTGCCGTTGTAGTAGTACGGTCCGCCGGAGTCGCCTTGGCACAGGCCCTTGCTGCCGTCGCCGTAGCCGTCGCAGAACATGTACTGCGGCTTGAACACCGACGAGTCGATGGTGCTGCAGTTCGAACCGTCCACTGTGGGCAGCACGACCTCGCGCAGCTGGGTGTTCTTGCCGGCGTCATTGGCGTCGGTCTTGCCGTAGCCGATGGCCGTGCCCTGGGTGCCCAGCGGCAGGTCGTCGGCCGAGGACGCGATCTTCGGGTAGGTCATGCCCGCCGGAACGGGGATGTCGGTCTTCGTGAAGATGATCGCGACGTCGTTTCCGTTGCGCCAGCCCTGGTCGCTCTGCGGGCTGTAGTCCGGGTGGATCCGGAACTCCGCGATCTCGATCCGGGTGCCCTTGCTCGTGTCGTTCAGGTCGTCCCGTCCGTAGATCAGGTACTTCGGGTCGCCGTCGGCGAACTTGCAGTGCGCGGCGATCAGCACCGCCCGTTTGGCGACCACGCTGCCGGTGCAGGACTGCTCCTGCGGGCGCACCCCGCCGGTGCGGTGCTCGGAAATGATGAACGGGTACTTGGCGACGGTGGTCGGCTGCCCGTTGATCACGCTCGGGCTCGCCGAGGGCGCGGCGCCGTTCACCGCGGTCGTCGAGACGGTGGTCGTGGCGGATTGCCCGGCGTTGACCGACGCCGACGTCGGGTCGACGCTGAGGGAGAAATCGCCTTGGCCGGAACCGTTGACCGTCAAAGCGACCGGCGTCGTGTGCGTGGCATCAGTGGCTTTTCCCGTCACTGTAACGGTGTTCTGCCCTGGTGAGGCTGAGGACGACGCCGCGAGTGTGAGGGTGGACGTGCCGCCCGCGGTCACCGAGGGCGGGTCGAACGTCGCCGTGACGCCGGCTGGAAGCCCGCTCGCCGACAGCGCGACGCTCTGCGCGCTGCCCTTGACGACCTTGGTGGTGATCTTCGTGGTCGCCGACTTGCCCGGGTCGACGCTGACCGAGGCCGGGTCCGCGGCGAGGGAGAAGTCGTTGGCCGCGGGCGGCGTCGTGCCGTTGATCAGCGGGTCCGCCAGGTTGTCGCCCTGCATGGAGCCCCAGCCGGTGCACAGGTCGTAGCCGGTGCCCGCGTCGTAGGTGCCGTTGTTGCCGGAGATGACGTCGTGGAAGGCCGAGGAGTACTGCGCGGACTGGGCGATCGAGTACACCGTCGGGTTGATGGCGCCGAGATTGCTCTTGCCCGAGCTCTTCGCCTTCTGGTTCACCATCGCGAGATAGCCGGCCCACAGCGGGGAGGACAGGCTCGTCCCGCCGACGTCCTGCCAGCCGCCGTTCATGTACACCGAAAGCGCGCCCGCCCCGTAGTCGGCGTCGAGCGCGACGTCGGGCACCGAACGGTACTTGCTGCTGCCCGGCTGCCAGTCCGGCTTGCCGTAGACCGCCGAATACCCGCCGCCGGAGCGGGTGTTGCCGGTGCCGCCCTGGTTCCAGCACGACTCCGACTGGTAAGTGCCCGCGCTGTCGCTCGTCCGCAGCTGCGTGCCGCCGACGCCGGTGAACAGCGGGTCGCTGGCCGGGTAGTCGGCCTGCACGGTGGAGTTGTCGCCGTTGTAGCCGCAGCCGGTGGCTCCCCAGTCTCCGGAGGCCGACAGCAGAGTGACGCCCTGGGCGACCATCTGGGAGTAGGAGTCGTGCGACGCGGCGATCGGGTCGGATTCGCACTTCTCGCCGAGCAGCCACGAGCCGGACAGGATCGTGATCTCGTTGTCGCTCGCGATTTTCGCCATCTCGTCGACCCAGGCTTTGTCGCTGTTCGGCGCCTCGTAGACGATCTGGCTCGCTCCGGGCGCGGTGGCCGCGACCGCCTGGATGTCCAGCGTCACCTCCAACTGCCCGCTGCCCGGCTGGGAAACCCCGCCGTCCACCGGGACCGCCTTGGGCTTGACCGCGGGCTGCTTGAAGTAGTTCGTCCATGCGTCGATGTCGGACTGCTTGAACGAGTCGAACTCGATCAGCCCGACCGTCTGCCCGGATCCGTCGTAGGAACCGGAAAGCTGCTTCATGCTGTAGGCGGTGCGGAACTGGGCGGGGGTGTAGCCGCCGCCCGGGCCGCCGGGACCCGCCGGGGACGACGCGCGGTGCGCGATCGGCCGGTTCGTCAGGCCGGTCACCGTGCGCACGATCTTCGCGACCGACGACGGCACGCTCGGCGCGGATTCCCTGGCGTAAAAGTGCTTTCCGGCTGAGTCGGCGTAGTCGCCGAGCCGCGTGCCAAACGCCGCCTCCACCTGCTCGACGGTCCCGGCCGCGTCGACCACCTGGCGGTTGGCTGAGACGTCGGTGACCCGCAGGCCCTGTTTCTCCAGGTATGCCTTCGCAGCGTCCACATCGGACTCGCGCGGTGCGAAGCGGGCCGTGTAGTCCGCGCTGGACAGGAAATGCCGGTAGTCCGGCGAACGCGGATCGCTGACCGAGGCGACGAACTGGGCGAGCCCGGCTTCGTCGTGGGGACGCAGCGAGAGCGCGATCGGGATTTCCCGGCCGGGATCGGTGGCGCCGAGACGCTGCGCGCCCGCCGGGGCGGAACCGGTGGGCGCCAACGGCGTCCGCGGCTCTTGGGCGGCAGCCGAACCCGGTATCGCCAGAGCGGCTGTCAGGACGAGACCGGCTGCCGCGGCGGCCGGTCTCGCCCACAGGGAACGAGGGAGCACGATTCCTCCAAAGCGAAGCGGAGAAGAAACAGCCGGCCAAGGCTAGCCGCGGCGGGGGCCGCCGAATCGTGCTCGCTGAACGTTCGACGACGTTCAACCGTAATTCTGAACCAGGGCGTTTCCCCTGCTCAGAGGTAGTGGGGTGAAACAGTTTTCCACAGAGTGGCGGGTCAATTCACCGCGCTGGGAGGACGAAACGGGAAAGGAGAACCGGCACGACCGTCAACGCGATGGCTGTCCAGGGCAGCGCGCCGGGAGCTGTGCCGAGCAGGACTCCGCCGATCAGCGCGCCACCGGCGACGGCGCCGTTCCAGCTGGCGATGGTCAGCGACTGCGCGATGTCGGCACGGCGTCCGGCCAGCACCGCGGTGACCGCTTGGAACGACGTCGGCGCACCACCGAAAGCCAAGCCCCACAACGCACACGCGGCGAGCAGCAGCACCGGTTCGCGGCCGCCGAAGACGAGTATCCCGAAACAGCCGGCGGTGACGGCGGCGCAGCACGTGAGCACGGCACGGGGATGCCGGTCGAGGGCGAGCCCGACCAGCCACAGCCCGGCCACCGTGGCGGTGCCGAAGAGCAGCAGCCCGGCGCTCAACAGCACGAGATGCCCGTGAGCGGCGTAGAACGGCCCGAGATAGGTGTAGAACATGTTGTGCGCCAAGGAAAACGCTACCACCAGCAGCAACAGCGGACGCAGCCCCGGCGTGCGCAGCACGGCGCGGAGACTCGTCCGAGCCCCCGGTTCCTCGCCGGACAGCGGCGGAACCACCGCCACGATCCACCACAGCAGCGGCGCGGCGACGAGAGCCATCCCGGCGAACACCCAGCGCCAGCCGACGAGTTCGCCGAGGGCGGCACCGGCCGGGACGCCGAGCGCGAAACCCACCGGGGTGCCCGCCATCGCGACGGCGAGCGCGCGGCCGGACCGCTCCGCGGGCACGAGGCGCATGGCGTAGTTCGCCACGAGGGACCACAGAATCCCGGTGAGCGCCCCGGAGGCCACCCGCGCCGCGAGCACCAGCGCGAACCACGGGGACAGCGCGATCGCCAGATTGGCCGCCACGAACCCGGCGACCAGCAGGAGCAGGAGTTTCCGGCGCGGCATCCGGGCCGACGCCGCGGTCAGCGGCAGCGCGGTGAGGGCGGTGGTGATCGCGTAGACCGTCACCAGCTGTCCCGCGGCGGCCGGGGACACGCCGAGGTCGGCCGCGGCCGGGAGCAGGATTCCGGCCGGGACGATCTCGGTCAGGCAGCCGAGGAACACCGAGGCGGCCAAGGCCAGCAGGGCGGGGAGGGGCAGAGCGGTGCGGCCGGGCGGCGCGGTGACGTCCATGGCGGGGTCCTTGGGGTCGTGGCGGTCGGCCGCGTCGGTCAGGCGGGGGCGGGTGATTCGTCGTCGGGTTCGGTGTTGTGGCCGCGTCGGTCATGCCGTCGCGGAGCACGGCCGGGCGGGGGAAGTGCGGCCGTGCGGGGTGGGTGATGCGTCGCCGGTCGGTGATTTGGCGGCCGCGTCGGTCATGCCGTCGCGCGGCCGGGCGGGGAGGAGCGGCCGGGCGGCGCCGTGACGTCCGTGGTGGGGGGCCCTGACGTCGTGGCGACCGGCCCGGCCGCGCGCGGTTACGTGGTGTGCAGCAGCAGGTTGTGCGAGCCCTCGCCGGGATCGACGACCTTGTCCTTCGCGGCCGCGTCGGTCATGCCCTTGAGCACCTGGTCCGGCGTCGCGTCCGGATGCGCGGACAGGAACATCGCGGCCACCCCGGCCGCTTCCGCCGAAGCGATCGACGTCCCGGAAACCACGGCGGACGCGCAGTCTCCCGTGTTGTCCGCCGTCGGGATGTCCTTGCCTGGCGCGTAAAGGTCCACGCAGCTGCCGAAGTTCGACGACGGCGCCCGGTGGTCGGCCTGATCGGTGGCGCCCACGGTGATCCCGGTGGTCTGCCGGGCGGGCGTGATGTCGCAGGCGTTCACCCCGGTGCTGCCGTCGCCGTTGCCCGCGGCGACGGTGTAGGAGAGGCCGTTCTGGGTCATCTTGTAGAGCTGGATGTCGAGGACCGTGCCGCTGGGACCGGCGAAGCTGAGGTTCAGCAGGGCCGGGCGCTGCGCGTTGAGGTTCACCCAGTCCAAAGCGGACAGAATCTCCTCGGACGTGCCCGTGCCGTCGCAGCCGAGAGTGCGCACCGACTCGACCGAGGCCTCTTTCGCGACGCCGTAGCGGCTGCCCGCGATGGCGGCCGCGACCTGGGTGCCGTGGCCGTTGCAGTCCGTTCCGCTCTGGTCGTCGTCGGGATCGACCGCGTCGTACGCGGCGTGCGCGCGTCCGCCGAAGTCGTGGTGGCTGGTGCGCACCCCGGTGTCGAGCACATAGACGTGCACGTTGGCCGCGGTGTTCGGATAGGTGTAGCTGCCGTCGAGCGGGAGGTCTGTCTGGTCGATCCGGTCCTGTCCCCACGAAGGCGGGTCTTCCTGGGTTCCGGCGGCGGTGTAGACCTGGTTGGCCCCGACCGTGGTGACCGCGGCGTCGGTGAGGTACTTGTCGTGCTGTTCCCGGGTCGCCGAAAGGGAAAACGCCTGCGAGACCGAGTAGTAGACCCGGCGCAGCGTGCCGCCGTACTTGGCGATCAGCGCGTTCGCCGCGGCGGTGACCTTGTCCTTGTCTTTGTCCATCGGCTTGAGCCGCACGATGTACACCGCGGTGTCGTCCGCGACCGCCGCGGGCGCCGCGATGCCGGCCGCGAGCGAGAGCAGGGCCGCCAGCACGACGGCTTTCGGGGTGCGTTTCATGGTCGTCCCTTCGGGGAGCCTCCGCCGCGATCCCGGGGAATCCCGGCGGAGGCGGGCGCGGTCAGAGATTGTTCAGCCAGGTGCGCAGGTCGTCCGGGCCGCTGCCCTCGTCGAATCCGACCACCCGGCTGCCCTTCTCCTGACCGGCGGAGATGTCGATCAGCGTCGGGATGTACTCGATCCCGTACTTGTCGGCGATGTCCTTGTTCTGGCCCTGCTCGCTCAGGTCCACCTTCGCCCAGATCCACTTGCCGCCGTCGGCCGCGTGGTATTTCTCCAGGTAGGGGGCCATCTTCTGACAGGGGCCGCACCAGCTGGCGTAGAAGTCCAGCACGACCGGCTTGGTCTTGGACATCTCCATCACCTGGTCGTAGTTGGCCGAGGTGACGTCGACGACGGTCTCGTCCTGCGGCGCCAGCGAAGCGTAGGACGCCGGGGTCTGCGCGGCGCTCGCCGGCGTCGCCGCGGCACCGCCGAGGACTCCCGCCGTCATCGCCGCGACGGCCGCGAACATCCGGATTCTCGTTCCCATGTGCTCTCCTCTATTCGGGGTGGGTGACCGGCACCGGCGCCGGACGCGCCGGGGTTTCGGGGGCGGGGCCGGTTTCGGTGGGGTGCCCGGCGCCGACCCAGTCTTCGATTCCTTCCCGGTACTTGCGGACGTCGGCGTACCCGAGTTCGAGCAGCCGGGCGCCGACGAATTCGCTGTTGCGGCAAGGGGTGTTGGCGCAGTAGACGACGATCGCCGCGGTTTTGTCCGGGACGACCCGAGGGGCGTGCTCGTCGGTGAACCGCGCGGCCTGCTCGTAGGGGAAGCCCGGGATGTTGCGGGCGCCGGGAAGGTGTTCGCGGGCGTAGTAGTCGGGCGGCATGGTGTCGACGACGATCACCGTGCCCTCGTCCATCGCGGTTTTCAGCTCTTCGCGGCCGATCAGCGGCAGCATGCCGGTTCCTCCCGGGTTCCGGCGGCGGGCAAGCAGGCCCGCCGCGAGGTGACTGACGAACGCCACGACCACCGAGTTGATCGTGGGAATCCCGAAGTCGAAGACGACCGCGAAGGCCGTTCCGAGCGCCCAGCTGACCAGCGCGGCGAGCTCCCAGTCGCGACCGGCGACGGCTTGCCCGCGGCGCAGGGCGGCGAAAACCGGACGGCACCGGCGAAGCACGAAGTACTCCGCGATGAGCACCCCGGCGACCGGCGGGGCGAGCACGCCGACCGCGGTCAGGAATCCGGCGAAGTCGTCGGCGATCCCGAGCGCCGACGCCGCCGTGCCGAACACGCCGAGCACCAGGACCACGTGCACCCGGCTGACCTTCCGGTCGAACAGCACGTCCACGACGTTGACCAGGCCGAGCGAGGAGGAGTACAGGTTCCAGTCGTTGATCTTGAGGATCGCGGTGGCCAGCACGAGGGTGCCGAGCAGCCCCGAGGAGGAGGTGACGATGCCGACGACGTCCGAGGTGGCGGCGGCGTGCGCGAGCAGCACGCCGATCAGCCCGATCAGGTACTCGCCGAGCGTCACGCTGATCACGGTCTGCTTGACCACGTCGGCGCGGGTGCGGTTGAACCGCGTCATGTCCGGGGTCATCAGCGCGCCGAGGATGAAGGCTCCGGACACCAGCGTGGTCGCCGCGCCGAGCGACAGCGGCGGTCCCGGCGGGGGAGCGGCGACCAGGTCCGCCAGCGAGTGCGTGTGCAGCGCGTCGAGGACCGAATACCCCGCCAGCACCAGGAAAGCGGGCACGGTCAGGTAGGCGGTCCAGGCCATCAGGCGGAAGCCGTAGACGGTGATCACGGTGATCGCCGCTCCGCCGACCAGCGCCCAGCCCCATTCCGGCAGCGCACCGCCGAGGGCGTGCATCCCGTGCGCGAACACCCCGTTCTGCACGCCGAACCAGCCCGCGAGGCTGATCGCCACGAGCAGGCCGACCAGTGCGGAACCCTTCCGGCCGAATCCGGCCCAGCGGGCGAGCACCGAGGTGGACAGTCCCTCGCGCACCCCGGCGATGCCGAGCAGCACGGTGATGACCTCCAGCAGCACCGAACCGATCGTGATGGCCAGCACCGCGTTCCAGAACGTCATGCCGTAGCCCAGCAGCGCGCCGACGATGAACTGCTGGAACGAGGACACCTGCCCGAACCGCTGCACCGCGACCGACGGCCAGGACCGGCGGGCGGCGTCCGGGACGCGGGTCAGCGAATAGTCGTCGTGCCGGTCGTTCATCGCCCGGTCGCTTCCAGTGCGGCTTCGGCGACGACGAGGAAACCCTGTCCCGGCTCGGGCCGGAAGGCGAATTCCCGGTCGAAGAACTTCTCGAGAAACGGCACCCGCTGGTGGTAGACGAACATCGACCGCGGATTTCCGGTGATCAGCCCGGAACCGGCGAACAACGGGAGTTCGGCGAGGAAGTAACGCACGGCGAGCCGGAGCGCCTGCTCGTCCGGCACGTTTCCGGTCCGGCCCTGCAGCACCCAGGTGGAAGCGCTGTAGCAGGCGGAACGGAATGCGCTGTCGGTTTCGAAGTGGGTTTCCGCCGAGGCCAGCAGTTCCCGATAGGACGGCAGTTCGCGCAGCCGGGCCATGCCGAGGATCCGGCTCTCCGGGTCGGGCACGTCCAGCGCGCGCAGCGCGGCGGCGATCTTGTTGTGCACGTGGCAGGACTGCCGGTGCGCCTTCTGTTTCGCCCTGGCGGGCGGGTATCCGAGCGCTTCGAGCGTGTAGGCGGTGACCTCGTCCGGGACGAAAAAGCAGAACTCGGCGAAGCGGTCCGCGGTCCACGCGGCGAGCCGGGCCAGCCGTTCCGCGGTGAAGTAGCCGTTGAACGGGCTCACTCCGACGCAGGCGTGCCGGACGTCCGGATACAGGCGGGCGCAGCCGGAAGACAGCGGAGTCGCGTCGAACATTGAAAATTCCACCTTTTCTCGTCTCGATTCCGCGTTTCTCCCGGCGGGGCGGGACTTGGTGCGGCTCACTGTGCCGGGATCCGGGCGGCGCGGGTAATGCCTGCCGGTTATGCCGCCGCGGGACGGCGGCGACTGTGCGATGCGGAGGTTCGCGAGAGGAACCCGCGCGGAATCAGATTCCTTCAGGGTTCCCCTCGCGGACTTCCGCGGGAGTGCGGCCATGGCCGCGGTTCGGAAAGAGGATTTCCTACTTTGGTCGGGCGATTGCCACACTTTCGCCGGTGCACTCGCACCGGCGGGCGTCATATCGTGAACTTTCGTGGAGTTGGAACTCAAGCATTTGCGCCACCTCCAGGCGATCGCCCAAGCGGGCAGCCTCAACCGCGCGGCCACCGAACTGGTGCTGCCGCAGCCCGCCCTCAGCCGCGAACTGCGCCGGATCGAGGAACTGCTCGGCAGGCCGCTGTTCGAACGCGCCCGCGCCGGGGTGCGGCCCACGCCGTTCGGGCAGCTGATCCTCGACTACGCGGACGGGATCCTGGCGCGCACCGCCCGGATCGGGCCCGCCCTCGCGCAGCACCGCGCCCAGCGCGACAGTGCGTTGCGGGTCGGCTGGTCGGAGACCGTCCTCTCCGGTCCGTTGCTCCGTGCGCTGGAGACGACCGGGCTCGGCGACCGGGCGGAGATCCGGACCGCCGAGTCGACCGCGGAGATGCTCGTCTGGTTCGGCCGCGGCGAACTCGACCTCGCCGTCCTGTCCGAACAGTGCGAGGTGCCGCTCCCCGCGAACACCGGCCGGATCGACCTCGCCGAGGACCCGCTGCTGATGATGCTCCCGGACTGGCATCCGCTCGCCGCCCGCCGCGAGGTGGACCTCGCCGAACTGGAGCACGAGCGGTGGATCTCCTCGACCGGGCCGGACCGCTGCCGCGAGTTCCTCGCCAGGGTGTGCGGCCCGTACGGCTTCGCCCCGGTGATCGCCCACTACGTGCCGGTCTCCGGCCCGCGCGACGAGATCGTCCGCTACCAAGGCGACGTCACGCTCGTCCAGGCCTCCCGCCCGCTCGCCCCGGGAGTGGTGCACCGGCCGGTCCCCGGCCTGCGCGAGCGGACCCGCCATTTCCTGCTGTACCGCGAGGACAGTCCGGTCGCCGCGCGGGCCGGCCTGCTGGCCGGGCTGATCCTCGACGCCTACCACGACGAAAGGGGCGGCTACGACGGCCCGCGCGCGATTCCGGGGGAACTGCCGTGGCTGACCGCCCGGACCAGCTGATCCGCACCGGCACGGACCTCGAGCTGCGGCAGCTGAAGCTGCTGGTCGCGGTCGCCGAGGCAGGCAGCGTGGCGGCTGCCGCGGCCGCGCTGGGCACCACTCCGGCCAAGCTCACGCTGCGGATCCGGCGGCTGGAACGGATGATCGGCGCCGCGCTGCTGGCCGCGGAACCGGCAGGGAAGCTGTTCACCGAAACCGGCGAGGTCCTGCTCGAACACGCCTCGGCGGTGGTGCCGCAGTTCGACCGGATGCTGACCGCCGCTCGCGCCGGACTGGAGCGCCCCGTCGCGCAGATCCGGATCGGCTCGGTGCCGACGCCCGTGCTGCCGCGGCTGATCCGCGAGGTGGGGCTGCGCAACCCCGGCGCCGGACTCGCGGTCCGGACCGGCGAATCGGCCGCGGAGCTGGCCGAAGCACTGCTTCGTGAGGAACTGGACCTCGGCCTGCTGCGTCAGGACGCCGTCCGGGAACGCCCCCTCGAATGGGTTTCGATAGCCACGGAGCCGCTCGTGGTCGGCATTCCGCCCGGACATCCGCTCGGCGTTCCGGACTCGCTCACGCCGGCCGCGCTGTCCGGCCGGCGCTGCGTGCTGCTCGACCAGGCCGTGCAGCCTCGGACGCACGCACTGCTCGCGGCCTTCGCCGACGCTGGCGCTGATCCGCGGCTTTGCTACGCCGACAGCGAATGGGCGGTGCTGTGTGTCGGTTACGGGGCCGGGATCCTGACCGTGACAGCGCCGCCGACGAGACCGATGCCGGACACCTCATACCGGCCACTGCATTGTGCGGCCACGAATTCGACTCTCGTGCTCGCCTGGGCTGAGGACAGCCCGTTTGCCGGTTGCGTCCCGCGCGTCCGTGCCGCGATGACGCGCGCGCACGCCGAATCCCTCCGCGCACTGGTCAGTTGCCGTCCGTGAAGGACTCCTTGCGGGAATCAGATTCCCGCAAGGAGTCCTTCACGGACATCAGAGATCAGCCGATGCGGTAGCTGTACGGCAGAGTCGCCAGCACCTCGCCGGTTCCGACCTGCGGCAGACCGGTCACGCCGGTCGGCAGCGAAGGCACGGTCACGATGTTCAGGTGCCCGGCCACCTTCTGCCCGCGGTCGCCCGACGGCGTGATCGTCACCAGAATCGTCGCGGTCTCGCCCGGCTTCACCAGCTGCGGCGTGCCGCCGGTGCCGTTCGGGTCCACCGACTGGCCGTACGGGTCGCCGGTCGACGACGTCACCGAACCGTCGAAGCCCGCCGTCTGGATCGACGCCGTGTAGCTCGAATGCCCGGCAGGCGCGCCTTCCGGACCGAACGGGCCGATCTCCTGCACGTCGGCGAACCAGACGCCCTTGGTGACGTACCCGGTCTTCTCGCCGATCGTCGCGACCGACACCGTGCTGCCGTTCTGCGCGGACTTCAGGTCGCCGAGCACGTCGATGCCCGCCGCCGAACCCTGGATCTCCGCCTGCGCGGGCACGGTCGAGGAGGTCGCGACGGTGAACTTGCTCGTCTCGGGCGGAATCGAGTAGACCGGAGCGTCCGAGTTCAGCTCCGGCAGGTTGACCTCGGTCGACCCCTGGATCGGCTGCGGCTGCAGCGTTTGCCTGGTGTTCGTGCGCGCGTCGACGCCGATGGCGAGCGGTTCGACGCCGGTGTTGCGCACCGTCACCGGCACGGTCACCGCCTTGCCCGCGGCGAGCGACGCGGACTGCGGCAGCGCGGGCGCGCTGGCCGAGACCTGGTCGAAGCCGACGGTTCCGGTGAACGGCTGGTCGATCTGCTTGCCGGTCACCGGGTTCTGCACGACGAGCACCAGGTGCCAGCGGCCCGGCAGCGGGTTCGCGTCGACGAGCTGCAATCCGGTGCCCTGCTTCAGCGTGGTGGCCGAATCGAGGGAGGCGTTGCTGTTCACGTCGGCGAGTTCGCCGTTCGGGTCGACCAGGACGCCGTCGAGCAGAGTGCCCGGATCCTGGAGTTTCACCGCGACGTCGAGGTCCCGCTTGCCGCGCGGAACGTCGAATTCGTAGGAGAAGGTCTGCGCGGGCGACACCGCACGGGCGTTGCCGCCGGTGATCGTGCCGCTGAAGGCGCCCGGTCCGTTCTTCGTCGGGATCAGTGCGCGCAGCACGGCCGACACGGTGGTCTGGTGGCCGTCGGAGCTGCCGAAGGTGATCGAGTAGTCCGCGTCGCCGCCGCTGGCCGGGGTCTGCAGCGCGACGTGCACCGGCTTCGTCTGCCCCGGGTTGAGCTGCAGGATCTGCGGCGAGACCTGGCCGTACGGGACAGCCCGCTGCGCGGTGGTCGCCAGCTGGACGTCACCGGTGTAACCGGCCTGCCCGGACGCCGAGTAGAGCACCGCGGTCCACGTGCCCGCGGCCGGGCGCGTGACGTCCACATTGGCGTAGTTCGCCGTCGCGGCCCCGCCCTGCGGACGGCTGTTGGCGACGAAAGTGCCGTCCGGCGCGAGCAGCGTCAGCCGCACCACCGGGGTGACCGACTGGCCGTTGACCGACTTCGGGCTGCCCTGCCACGCCATCCGCGCCAGCAGCCGCTGCGCGCCGTTCGGCACGGAGAACGTGACCTTCTTGTACGCCCAGTTGGTGCCGTTGAAGTACGGGAAGGTCGGCAGCTTCGTCGAGTCGAACGCCGTGGTCTGCGCCTGCGTGCCCATCGGGGAGAACGTCCGCGTGCCGGTGCTGACCGTCAGCGGCTTGGTACCCGAGTTGGTGACGTTGACCGACGCCTGCTGCGTGCTGCCCGGCGCGCCTTCCAGCGTCAGCTGGTCGGCCGACAGCGAGATGTTCGACGAAACGCCCGCCGGCGCGCCGGTCGAGCCCGGAGCGGTGAGCGCCGCTTCGACCGCCGCGCGCGCGTCGAGAAGGCCGGCGCCCTGCTCGTCGGCCGGGAGGTTGAGGTCGCGCGCGGTGCTGGTGATGATCTGCTTCACCTGCGCGGGCGTCGGCGACGCGCCGTGGTGGGAATTGCGGTAGCTCTGGATCACCAGTGCGGCGACGCCCGCGGTCAGCGGGGCGGATTCACTGGTGCCGCCGAAGGATTCGAGGTCGGTCGGCTGGGGGACGGTGTTGAAGTTGCGGCATTCCGAGTACGCCGGGGAGCAGTCGGCCCAGTTGCCCTCGCCGGGCGCGACGAGGTCGATGGTGCGGCCGTTCTGCGTGATGCCCGACGACGACAGAGCGGAGATGTTGTCGCTGACCCATTTCCCGTTGGAGAACGGGAAAGCCGCGTAGCCGGTCTGCGCGTACAGCCGGTTGTCGGTGGTCGCGCCGGTGGAGATGACCAGCGGGTCGGTGGCCGGGCTGCCGATCGTGGACGTGGTGCCCGCGTCGCCGCTGGAGGCGGTCACCGTGACGCCCGCGGCCACGGCCTGGTCGTTGAAGACCTGGAACAGGTTGCGGGAGCTGGAATCCGGGTACTGGTTGAGGCCGAGCGATTCGTTGATCACGTCGACGTGGTCGACGGTCACCGCGTAGTCGATCGCCTGCAGCACCGCGGAGTTCGTGGCGGTCTTGCCGAAGACGTTCAGCCCCACCAGGCTCGCGCCCGGCGCGACGCCCTTGACGACGATGTTGCAGCCTGCCGGGAGCGGGTGCTTTTCGTTCACGAACTTCGACAGGTCGTGCACCACGACGCCCTGCGCGGCGATCGACGAAGCGTCGCCGAATGCCTCGGCGCCGGCGTCGGTCGTGTTCGGGCCGTCGCCGGAGAAGTCCTGGTAGTCCGAGAACACATGGCTGCCGTCGGGACGGATGAAGTCCGCGTAGTTCGGGTCCATGTTGTCGGCGAGGAACGCGACCTTCACGCCGGCGCCATTGGCCAGATCGGACGCGCTCTTGCCGCCGGTGGTGCTGTACGCGCGGATCGACGTCAGCGCTTCGGGCTCCAGCAACGGTTTCGCCGGATCGGCCGGGCAGGTCGCGTTCGGCGAAGCCGGTGCGGAAGGTCCGCCTGCCTTCGGCGCGGCGGCCGGTGCGCCCGGTTTGGCGTCCGGCAGCGTCACCTTGCTGTCCGGCAGCACCTGCGCGACCGCCGGGTCGTGCGCGAGCTGCGCGGCCTGCGCGGGCGTGACGGTGGCGGAAAACGCGTTGCCCAGCGCGAAGTGCTTGACTTTGGCCGGTGCCGCGCCGGCGAGCTTGGCGAGCACCGAGTCCTGTTCTTGGGTCGCTTTGGCGCGGCGAGTGTCCGAGGCCGCCTTGGTGGGCGGCGCGCTGGGCAACTGGTCCGCGAGGACGACGATCACCGATTGCGGCGCGGTGTCCGCCGCGGCGGCCGGTGCGGCAGCCTGCGCCGGCTGGGTCGCCCCGGCCAGCACCAGGCTGCCGGTCGCAGCCATGACCAGGGCGCGAACGGATCGCGAGGAACGCCCCATGTGCAGTTCCCACTTCCTGCTAGAAGGGTTCGTGAGTTACCGGCCCCGACGAAATCGGGCGCACTCGTGCCGCGCTCGATTTCCCAGTAGCAGAACTCTTTCCGACTCCCGCACGATCCACAAGCGACAATAGTGGGAAACAAATCCGGCAAACGGGACCGAATTTCCGCGCGGTCGCGCATTCGGTCCCGTTTGCCGGAATCGGGGTCAGTCCTGGGGGAGGTGCCGGCGCGAGTGTCGCGTCACCACAAGGGTTCCCGCGATGGCGACCAGTGCGACGCAGGCGAGCAGCACCGGGTAGCCCGCTACTGCGTTCAGTGCCGCCAGAAGTGACGGCAAGAGGAATCCGACATACGCCAGCGCGTAGTACACGCCGGTGAGTTCCGCGATTTCGTCCGGCCGGGCGAGACGTTGCAATTCCAGCAGTCCGGACACCACGACGATGCCGTAAGCGGCGCCCAGCACGACCGCCGCGCCGAGCGCGATCCACGGCGATTCCTCCGCTGCCGCGAAGACGCTCAGGACGAGTCCGACGCAGAGCACCGCCATCCCGGTGAGCACGGCGCGGGCGCTGGTGGCGCGGTCGACCCGCTTGGCGATCGGCTGAATCCCCACGCCCGCGCCGATCGCGCAGACGGTGAGCAAGGTGGAGTAGGCCAGCGCCCACGACCCGGTCTGGTGCTCGACGAGCTGCGGCAGGATCGCGTACGCCACGCCGCACGAGCCGAAGATCCACGGCGCGGCGGGCAGGATCACCCGGCGGAACCGCGGATGCCGCGCGGTGGCGGGCAATGCGGCGCGGACCGAGCCGGTCCGGACAGCGAGCGTTTCCGGACTGCGCGTGACCGCGAGCAGCGAGACCAGCGCGAGTCCGATGTGGACCAGGTAGGGGAGGACCATCGGCCACGGACCCCATTGCGCGAGCGCTCCGGCGACGCCCGGCCCGATGCCGAGCCCGAGTGTCAGGCACAGTGCCGCGCGGCGGGTGCCCGTGTCGGCCGCGCTGTACGGGTCGGCGTCGGCGAGCTCCTTGATCCAGGTGGAGCCGACGGCCATCGCGACCGCGACCGCGATCCCGGAGAGGAACCGGCCCGCGGCGATCCACCCGGCGCCGGCCGGGCCGAGCGCCAGCAGCACGCTCGCCAGCAGCGACAACACGGTGCCGGCGAACATCACCGGGCGGCGACCGTACCGATTGGACAGTCCGCCGGACAGCAGCAGCCCCGGCACGAGGCCGACGACGTACGCGCCGAGCAGGGCGTCGACGGTGAACGCGGAGTAGCCCGCGGCGTGGTACATCACGAGCAGCGGGGTGAACTGGTTGCCGCCCCATCCGGCCGCGAACACCGCCGCGGCGGCCGGAAACCAGGCCGGGCGAGTGGTCGTTTCGGGTGTGTCGGGCAGGGGGTCAGCAGTAGTGGTCATCGACGGTGCACCGAATCCAAGTGTGCGCGCAGGGCCGGGGCGAAGGTGTCGGCCTTCGTCCCGGCCTCCGCGATGATGTTCAGGAGGTCTTCGTGCTCGCCGACGACCCGCGGCAGGCGTGCCGGGATCGGCGCGAGCGCGTGGACGTTCATCCGGCGCTGCCGGTCGGCGAGCGTCGTGTAGAAGGCGAGCAGCAATGCGTTGCCGCCCGCCTCGACGATCGTGCGGTGGAACAGGGCGTCGGCTTCCGCGAACGCGGGCACGTCGCCCGCGTCCGCGTGCTGCCGCTGGACGTCCAGCACCGCACGCAGTTGCTCGAGCGCCGCCGGGATCAGCTCCGGACGACGGCCCAGCCGTTGTACTGCCGCGCTTTCGACCGCCTCGCGGGCTTCGAGCACGTCCTCGGCCTCGCCCGGGGTGATCGGCACGACGATCGCGCCGCGCTTCGGGATCAGGTTGAGCAGCCCCTCGACCTGCAGCCGCAGGAACGCCTCGCGGACCGGCGTCCGGCTCACCCCGAGCCGCTCGGCGATCTCGCCCTCGCTGAACAGGTGGCCGCCGGGCAGTTCGCCGGTGAGCACGAGTTCCTTCGTGAGCTCGTACGCGCGGTCGGCGGCGGGTTTCGACGCGTTCACAGGTGCGACGCTAACATGCATCCCAGCTTGTATCTAAGCCGTTGTGACCTGCGGCTCAGCTGGTTTGTCGGGGGCGTGTGCGATGCTCCTCGGGTGCTGCTGCTCGACGCCCGACCGACCGTGAACCAAGCCGTCGACGCCATCCGCGCCGCCTTGACCGGCGGCCTGGACCCGGACCAGGACCCGCCGCGGTCCGTCGTACCCGTGCCCACCGGGCAGTTTCTGCTGATGCCCGCGTTCTGGGACCGCTATGCCGGGGTCAAGGTCGCTTCCGTCGCCCCGGACAACCCGGCGCGAGGCCTGCCGCGGATCCAAGGCCACTACCTGCTGATGGACGGCCCGACGCTCACCCCCATGGCCCTCCTCGACGGCGTCGCGCTCACGTCGGTGCGCACGGCGGCTGTTTCCGCGGTGGCCGTGGACCTGCTGGCAGTGCCGGACGCGGAACGCCTGGTGGTGTTCGGGACCGGTCCGCAAGCGCAAAGCCACATCGAAGCTTTCCGTGCCGTGCGACCGGTGCGGGACGTAGTGGTCGTCGGCCGCAATGCGGAGCGTGCGCAAGCTTTCGCCGCGCAGTACCCGTTCGCCCGCGCGGGCACTCCCGACGACGTGTCCGCAGCTGATCTGATCGCCTGCTGCACCTCGTCGCGCACCCCCGTGTTCGACGGAGCGAAGGTCCCCGAGCACGCCACCGTGGTAGCCGTCGGCTCGCACGAACCCGACGCTCGCGAGGTCGACGATGTCCTCATCGGACGATCCACAGTGGTCGTCGAAGGCATCGGCGCGGCTACCCGCGAGGCCGGGGATGTCGTAATGGCAATGGAATCCGGCGCCCTTGCCGCGGACGACCTTGTCTCGCTCGCCGCGCTGGCCCAGGGTGCTGCGGTGCCGCCGGGTCCTCGGCTGTTCAAGAGCGTCGGAATGGCTTGGGAGGATCTGGCGGTCGCGGCGGCCGTCTACGAAGCGGTCAAGTGACATCCCGGCGAAGCGGGAACGCGACCGCCAGTCCGGCCGCGACCAGTGCGTAGCCGAGGAGAACGAGCGCGCCGCCCGCGGTGGGCAGCAGCTGTCCGCCCGCGTGGCCGGTCTGCTGGGCCAGCGCGTCGGCGAGGTAACCGAATTCGGTGAGCGCCGCGGTGGCTCCGCCGGGAAGGAAGGGATAGATCGCGTTCACGCCCGGAATGGCGAGCAGCGCGATCTCCACCAGGTACAGATATCCGATCACGACCGCCAGCGCGGCGACTTGGTTCCGCAGCAGCGCACCGATTCCCACGCCCAGCACGGTGTAGATCGTCATCGCGGCGGCGATCCGGAGCAGAAGTTCGAGGACTGTTCCCGGCGCGAGGCCGACAGTCACTCCGTGGACGGCGGCGCTTCCGTAGAGCGCGAGCCCGGCGGCGGCCGCAGTGACGACGCCGTAGCAGAGCCCGCCGATGGCGAACGCCGCGAGTTTCGCGACGAGGATCCGCCAGCGGCGCGGTGCGAAGAGGAACGTGACGGAAATCGTGCGGTGCCGGTATTCCGACGTCATCGCGACAGTGCCGAAGACGGCCGGGAACAGGACTGTCACGGTCGCCATGCCGAGGACATTCCGCACCCCGGCGGCGGTGTCGAGACCCGGCATCGGCGGCTGGACGTGCTGCGGGCCGATCACGCCGATCAGCCCGACCAGTCCGCCGCCGCACGCCGCGGCCGTGACGAGCGCCCACAGCCACAGCCGGGTGGAGCACAACCGGCGGAGTTCCGCGGCGATCATCGCCGCTCGCCCGCGGTGAGGGCGAGGAAAACCTGTTCCAGGCCGGGTTTTTCCGGTGTCAGCTCGTGAATCCGGAGTCCCGCCGCGGCCGCCCGGTCCGCGATCTCGGCGGTGCCGATCCCGCGGACCCGAAGGAGATCCGGCGCGATCCGCTCGGCAGTTCCGCCCAGCGCCCGAGCGAGTTCGTCGGCGTCAGGGGAACGGACAAGCGCGACGGACGCGGTCGAGGCGGACAGGTCCGCTACGGTCCCGGTGGCGACGAGGCGACCGTCGCGGATGACCACGACCTGCCCGGCGATCTGCTCCAGTTCGCTGAGCACATGACTGGAAACCAGCACCGTGCGCCCGCCCGCGGCGAACCCGGTGAGCAGGTCGCGCAACCACGCCATGCCCCGCGGGTCCAGCCCGTTGCCCGGTTCGTCGAGCACCAGCACCGGCGGATCGCCGAGCAACGCTGTCGCGAGACTGAGCCGCCGCCGCATGCCAGTGGAATAGCCGCGCGAGGGCCGCCCCGCGAAGCCGGTCATCTCCAGTTGCTCCAGCACCTCGTCGACGCGCCGCCGAGGCAGCCGCGCCATCGCGGCGCAGACGCGCAGATGCTCACGCGCAGAACACGCCGGATGCGGCTCGGCCCCGTCGAGCACAGCACCGACGGCGCGGACCGGATGCGGCAACTCGGCGTACCGGAGACCGTCGATCGTCGCGGTCCCGGAGTCCGGCCGGACCAGGCCGAGAAGCATCCGCATCGTGGTCGTCTTCCCGGAGCCGTTCGGCCCGAGGAACCCGGTGATCTCCCCAGGGCTCGCGGAAAACGTCAGCTCGGCGACCGCGGGCGTCGCGCCGAATCGTTTGGTCAGATCTTGGACGGCGATGCTCATGCGCGAGCCTTGAGCGCGTCGGCCAGCTCGGCCGCATCGGGCAGGCTGAGCAGCAGTTCAGCGAACTCCGCGTCGTCGAGGACGATGCGCAGCGCAGGCCCGGACCGGCGCACCGACACCAGCTGGCGCGTCCCGGTGCCCAGCCCCCAGACCCCGACCTTGAACACCCCGCTGACCAGCATGCCGATCCGGCCGCCGCGGGTGCGGGCCAACGGGTTCCCGATCTGTTCGGCCGTCCGGATCCTGGCCAGCGGAACCGTGATTTCTTCGCGCCGCACCGCGAACCGCTCCCAGCGGGCGAACCGCACCCGGAGTTCGTCGCCGACGATCTCGGCCGTCGCCATCGCCACCACCTCCTGCGTTATCTGTTCTATTAGATGTATAGCAGATATCCTGGACGGGTGCTGCTGACTTTGGATCTCGACCGCGAGACGCCGATCTACCTGCAGATCCGGGACCGGATCGTGGAGGCGATCGCCGACGGCGACCTCGCCGAGGGCGACGCGCTGCCCTCCACCCGGCAGCTCGGCGCCGACCTCGGCATCAACTTCCACACCGTGAACAAGGCCTACGACCTGCTCCGCGCGCAGGGTCTGATCCGCATCAACCGCAAGAGCGGCGCGGTGATCCGCCGCGACGCCCGGTCCGGTCCCGCCGAACCCGGATTCGCCGACGAATGGCAGGAACGCCTCCGCACGCTCCTGGCCGAGGCCGTCGCGCTCGGGCTGGACGCCGGCGAGGTGACCGCCCGCTGCGGCACGGTGCTCGAATCCTTCCGCGCCAAGGCTCCGTCGTGACGTCGTCGGTCTGCCTGGATCTCGCGCTGGTCGCGCTGCTGGCCGCCGCGTTCTGGGCGGCTCCCGCGCTGGCCCGGCCGACGCTTCCGTTCGGTGTCCGCGTCCCGGCCGCGCGCATGGCCGAACCGGAGATCATCCGCGCGCACCATCGGTACGCGCGCGGAGTGCTGGTGGTCGGCACTCTCGCGTTCGTCTTGGTCGCTTTCGCTTCAGCCGGACTGCGCTGGGAATCGGCGGCCGCGTTCGTCGCACCGGTTCTCGCGGCCGCTTGCTGCGGGCTCGGCTACCGGGAGCACCGCAGAGTAGCCGCCGCGAAACGGGACGGCGACTGGTATTCCGGCACCCGTCAGGCAGTCGCGGCCGACACCTCCCTGCGCACCGACCCCGTCCGTCCACAGTGGATTCTTCTGGCTCCGGCGGCAGCGCTGTTCGCGATCACCGCGGCGATCGGGGCCTGGCGCTACGGCGCTCTGCCCGCGACACTGCCGACGCCGAACGGAATGATCGTCGACCCCGCTCGGCGCAGCGAGACGACAGTCGGCCACGCCTTCGCGACCGTCACCGCGCAGCTGCTGATCATCGTCCTCGTCGGTCTGCTGGGCTTCGCCCTCCCTCGTGCCCGGCCGGAACTCGACGCGGCACAGCCTGCCGCCTCGGCCGCCCGATACCGCGGCTACCTCGCCGGGGTGCTGCGGCTGCTGTTCGGCACCGCCGGATGTGCGGCCGCGAGCTTGCTGGTGGCGTCGCTGGAGGTGTGGGAGATCGTCCCGGCCACGACAGGCGCGACCGTCGTCAGCTACCTGCCTCTTGCCGCCGCGGCAATCGCGTGGGTGGCGTTCGCGTTCCGGGCCGGCGACGCGGGGCACCGGCTGCCCGCGGACGAAGAAGACTCCGGCCGCGTGCAGCGCGACGACGACCGGTACTGGCGCCTCGCAGGCATGGTCTACGTCAACCGCGGCGACCCGGCCCTTCTCGTGCACCGGCGCTCGGGCGTCTCCTGGACGCTCAACCTCGGCAACCCGATCAGCTGGGCGATCCTCGGGGCACTCGCGGCTTTCGCCGCGCTGGCCGGGTTCGGCGTCGTCGAACTGCCTTCCCGCGGCGGATAGCCTGGGTTCCTTCGACGGCGAGGGGAATCTGGGATGTCCGAGGAACTGACTACCGCGGCGGAACTGTTCGACGCGATCGGAGCCGGGTACGAGGAGGCGTTCGGCCGCCCGCCGGTGGTGGACGCGGCGGTGCGGGAGTTGCTCGCGGTGCTGCCGCCCTCGGCGCGGGTGCTCGACGTCGGCAGCGGGACCGGCCGCCCCGTGGCGGCGGATCTCGTCGCCGCCGGGCATCGGGTGACCGGGATCGACGTGTCCGCGGAGATGGTGCGGATCGCCCGCGAGCAGGTGCCCGGGGCCGAGTTCGTGCAGGCCGACGTGCGGGAATGGGAGTCGGAACCGGAGTCTTGGGACGCGGTGTGCGCGTTCTTCCCGTTCCTGCAGCTGGCGCGGGCCGAAACGGAGCGCGCGCTCGGCCGGATCGCCGGCTGGCTGGTCCCGGGAGGAAGGTTCGCGCTGATCACGGTGCCCTCCGACGTCGAGAACGTCCCGGTCGACTTCCTCGGCCACTCGATCCGGGTCACGAGCTTCCCGGCGGACGCGCTGGTCGAGCGGGTGCGCGCGGCCGGGCTGGAAGTGACCGGGACCCGGGCGGAGACCTTCGCGCCGGACAAGCCCGGGGCGGAGCCGGAGGAGCACCTGCTGATCTCGGCCCGCAAACCCGGCTGAGCGGCTCCGGAAAGCACGAAATGGTGAAACAAATTCAGTGCTGCGGGAAAGCGGGGCGGCATTTCCGCGCTGCCGGGTGAACACGCCGGAAACTGCGCGGAAACGCCGCCCCGCCCGCTCGTCGCGGCCGGTTTTCCGGCCGATCGAATGAATCCCCGCCGAGACCGGGTGATTGCCGGATCACCGCGGTTCGCTCACGGCGACCGGTTCGCGAGGTTTGCTGCCGCCTCGCCACTGACCGCTCACCGCAGCCGATTCGTTTTGTGCCCGCTCGCGCACATCGGCTGGCCGCGGCTCCTGGCTTGCGCTGCTCGTTCTCCGCTGAGCCTGCCCGCCGCACCCGAATCCCGCAGCCGGCTGCGACCGCCGACACGCTCGCTCGCTCGCCGCGGCTGGTTGCCGAGGCTCCTGACGTGCGCGGTTCGCTCGCCGCGCTCGACCTGCGGCAGTTGATTCGCTCGGTTCGCCCGCCGCAGCCGACCCGCGGACTTCCTGCGGCAGTCGGCTCGCGTTTGGCTCACCGCAGACGAGTGGAGGACTTCCTGCGGCAGGATCGCTTGCGGTGGCTGTCTCCTGAGTCTCCTGACTCGCGAAGTTCTTTTGCCGCCAACGGTTTGCTCCGCATACCGCGGGCGATGAGCGAGGCCGATCGCGGAAGCGATCGGCACGGGAACTCAGGCCGGAACAGGCTCGCTGCTACTGGTTGCCCCACTGCTGCTCGCCCTGCTGGCCGCCCTGGTCGTAGCCGCCCTGCTGGCCGCCTTGCTCGTAACCGCCTCGTTCGCCGCCCTGCTCGAAGCCCTGCTGCTGGCCGCCCTGCTGGAAGCCGCCCTGGCCGCCTTGGTCGAAACCGCCCTGGCCGCCTTGGTCGCCCTGGCCGAAACCGCCCTGCTGACCCTGCTGTCCGCCCTGGTCGAAACCGCCCTGCTGCTGTCCGCCGCCCTGTTCCTGGCCGCCGCCTTGCTGGCCGCCGCCGAAGTTCTCCTTCAGTTTGTCCGCGCCCTGGCGGATCTGGTCGCCGTGCTTGCCGCCGGTTTTCTCGTCGGCGAATTCGGCGGCCTTGTCGATGCCCTCGCCGACCTTGTCCTGGTTGTTGCCCGCGAATTCCTGGATCTTGTCCTTGGCCTGGTCGAAAAAGCTCATTGAAATCCTCCTTGATCTATTCGTGACCCATGGATACCAGCCGGGTACCCGAAGGGCGCGGCCGCGAGACGCCAGTCCCCGGTTCGGGTGAGGCCCGGCGCCGGTTCTGCCCGGGTCGGGCCACGGGTGGGTTACCCCACACGCCCGGGTCCGGCCGCGGCGGGCCGGTAGGGTCGCCGCGGCAGGGGCGCCGGAGCCGAGGAGGACGTGTGGCGGGACCGTTGAGCGGGCTGAAGGTCGTCGAGCTGGCCGGGATCGGGCCGGGGCCGCACGCGTGCATGGTGCTCGCCGACCTGGGCGCGGACGTCGTCCGGGTGGAACGGCCTTCCGGATCGCTCGACCTCAGCGGCGGCAAGCCGGACCCGCTGCTGCGCGGGCGCCGCTCGGTCGCCGCGAACCTCAAGACTCCCGAGGGCCGCGAGCTCGTCCTGCGGCTCGCCGCGAAAGCGGACGTGCTGGTCGAAGGCCTGCGCCCGGGCGTCGCCGAACGGCTCGGCGTCGGCCCGGACGACTGCTTCGCAGGCAATCCCCGCCTGGTTTACGGCCGGATGACCGGCTGGGGCCAGGACGGGCCGCTCGCCCAGCGCGCCGGGCACGACATCAACTACCTCGGCCTCACCGGCGTGCTGCACGCGATCGGCCGCGCGGGCGAGCGTCCGGTGCCGCCGCTCAACCTGGTCGGCGACTTCGGCGGCGGATCGATGTTCCTGATCGCGGGCGTGCTCGCGGCGTTGTGGGAATGCGGCCGGACCGGACGCGGCCAGGTCGTGGACGCGGCGATGGTCGACGGCGCGAACGTGCTGTCCCAGATGATGTGGGCGTTGCGCGGCCTGGGTTCCTGGTCCGACGAACGCGGCACGAACCTCCTCGACGGCGGCGCGCCGTTCTACGACACGTACGTGTGCGCGGACGGCCGGTACGTCGCAGTCGGTTCTCTCGAACCGCAGTTCTACGCGGCTCTCCTGGACGGCCTCGGCCTCGCCGCGGAAGACCTCCCGCCGCAACTGGACCGCGACGGCTGGCCCGCGCTCCGCGCCACCTTCACCCGGGCCTTCCTCAGCCGCACCCGCGACGAATGGGCCGAGGTCTTCGACGGCACCGACGCGTGCGTCACGCCGGTCCTCTCGCCCGACGAGGCTCCCCGGCATCCGCACATCGCCGCGCGGTCCGGCCTGGTCACGCTCGACGGGATCGTCCAGCCCGCTCCGGCGCCGCGGTTTTCGCGCAGCACAACGGATTTGCCGTCGCCGCCGCCAGTGCCGGGCGCGGACACCGAGGACGTCCTCGCCGACTGGAAGGCATGAGCACGCGGCTGGGCGCTCGTGAGTGTTGGCGCCGGTTCTAACCGGCAGCAGCACTCACGAGGACCGCAACCGCACCGGCAACGTCACGTGGCCGTTGGTGATGAACGACGGCACCGGCTCCAGCTCCTCCTCGGCCACCGCCAGCGCCAGATCCGGGAACCGCTCGAACAACGCCGGCAACCCCAGCTCCGCCTCCATCCGGGCGAGCTGCGCGCCGAGGCAATAGTGCACGCCGTGGCCGAACGCGAGCGCTGATTTGTCCTTGCGGGTCAAGTCGAACTCGTGCGCGTCCGGGCCGTGGTGGCTCTCGTCGCGTCCGGCGGGACCGAAGGACGGGAGAATCGGGTCGCCCGCGTGGATGACCGTGCCCTCGACCTCGATGTCCTCTCGCGCGAACCGCAACGGCAGGTGCGAAAGCGGGGCCTGCCAGCGCAAAGTCTCGTCCACGACGTCCGACCAGGTGCGCTTTCCGCCGAGCACCTGCCGCAGCTGGCCGGGATGGGTCAGCAGCGCGGTCACGGCCTGGTCGAGCAGGTTGACCGTCGTCTCGTGACCCGCGGTGATCACCAGGATCAGCGTGTCGACCAGTTCCGCTTCGCTCAGCCGGGAGCCGTCGGAGTCGCGGGCGCTGATGAGGGCGGTGGCGAGGTCGTCGCCGGGCTCGGAGCGCCGCTGGGAGACGAGGCCGGCGAGAATTCCGTACAGCAGCTCGACGTTCGCGGTCGCTTCCTCCGCGGTCGCCGACGTCGCGAAGATCCCGGCCACCGCGGTGCGCAGGCCCGGCCGCGTCTGTTCGGGGACTCCCACCAGCCGGCAGATCACCTCGATCGGCAACCGGTAGCAGTACTGTTCGCGCAGGTCGGTTTCGGATGGCCCGGCGTCGAGTTCGGCGAGCAGGCCGTCGACGATTTCGGCGACCGCCGGGCGCAGCGCGGCGATCCGGCCGGGCGCGAAAGCCTTGGACACCAGCGACCGCAGCCGCCGGTGCTCGTCACCGTAGGCGGTGAACATGTTCTGCACCGAAACCCAGATGTGCAGCGACCAGTCGGAGGAGATCCTGCCGTCCCGGTAGGCGGGCCAGTGCCGCCGGGCGTCCTTCGACACCCGCGGGTCGGCGAGCAGGGCGCGCAGCAGCGGCAGGCTGGTGACCGACCAGGCGAGCACGCCGCCCGGCAGTTCGACCACGGTCAGCGGTCCGCGGGCGCGAAGCCGGGCGCCCTCGCCGTGCACGTCCGGCGCGGCCGGGTCCAGCACGAAGGGGGTGACGGCGTGGTCCATGGGCGCTCCTCGCGGCCCGATGGTCCACAATGGACTGACGATGGGGGAGGTGTCCGTTGCGGCCACCGGGTCCGCGACAAGCGTAGCGCGGCTAAGGATCGCTCTGTCCGGCTTGAGGGGTGGTCCGGACCAGGCCGGAGAAGGGGTTGACGTCAGCCGTCGGCGCGCTTGCGGTGCAGCGAGAACCGCTCGAACACCGACAGTTCGCCGGTCGGCTTGGTGACGTTGTAGTAGGTCACGTGCATGGTCGTCGTGCCGCCCGGACGGCGCCCGGGATCCACGGTGAACGCGGCGAAGCCGTAGGGGTGGTCGAGGTCGCGCACCGCGCTCCACACCGCTTTTTCGCGCACATAGGTCGGCTTCCGCTTGCCCGTGGCCGGATCCCGCTTGTCCGCGACGGCAGTCAGCACTTTTCCGGTGCCGTCCTTGAAGAAACTGCCGTTGGTGGTGCCGGAGACGCCTCCTCCGCCGAGAATCATGTGCACAGTGCCGTGCGTCGCGTCGATGTTGTCGGTCGCGTCGGACACCGGGTTCGGCGTGAGCGTTTCGCTTTCCGCGACGACGCCGTGCACGGCCAGGGAGCGTTCGTAGTCGTGCTCGTGCCCGCAAAGCACCAGGTCTACGCCGTAGCGGTCGAACAGCGGGCCGTACTTCTCGCGCAGGCCGAGGTCGGCGCCGTTCGCGTCGGACGTGCTGATCATGACCTGGTGCATCGCGACGACGATCCAGTCCACGTCCCGCGACGCCCGTGCCGCGGCGAGTTCTTTCTCCAGCCAGGCGAGCTGCCGCCCGCCGGAGTAGCCGCTGACGTAGAGGTCGCCGCCGTCTTGCAGGCAGTTGTCGTCGTTCTGCAGCACGATCACCCGGACCGAGCCGACGGTGAAGCCGTACCAGAGCCCGGCCAGTTCGGGGTCGGTTTCGGTGGACGGCAGCTGGAAATACGCCTGGTAGGCGTCCATCCCGAGCGCGCCGTTCTGCTTCTCGATCTCGTGGTTGCCCGCGGCGGGCATCCACGGCCGGTACCGCGCCGAGCGGGTGTTGTTGGTGAAGAAGTTGTTCCAGGTGCGCACGCGGTCGACGTCGAGGTTGGCGTAGCAGAGGTCGCCGTTGAGCAGGTGGAACAGCGGCGCGACGGTCTCGATGCCGGTGACGATGTCCTTCGTCGCCGGGGTGGAGAAGAAGTCGAGCGCGGGCGCGCCCTTGAGGTCCCAGGTGACCTGCGGCGCGGACTGGTCGCCGAAGCTGGTGAAGGTGAACGCGGACCGGCCGCCGGGCGCGGTGCGGAACGTGCCGGCGTCGGGCGTCGCGCCGTCGTGCTGGGCGACGTAGAGGTACTCGGTGTCCGGGCAGAGGCGGTTGATCTCGGCGTGGTGCACCCAGACCGTGCGGTTGGAGGCGCCGTCGAGGTAGGTGCGGGTGACCGCGGGCGCGTACGAGCCGAAGCCGTCGTCGAGCGTGCCGTAGAGGACGCGGGGGCGGCGGACCGGGCCGTCGGTGAGCCACGAAACCACCATCTGCCGGGCGGGATCGCGGCCGAACGTGAGGTGCAAACCCTGCACTGGCGTCGCGCCGCCGCCCGGTGCCGGCGCGAGCGGAGCGGCGGCGGCCGTACCAGTTCCGAGCAGTGGTACGGCAGCGCTTGCGCCCATTAGGCCTAATGCTCCTCGACGGCTGACGGCGTTGGACATGGCGGCCTCCTCCGGCTCCCAGGCGAAAGCGAAGTTATGCTGGCCGCGCGGCCCGCCGATGAACGCCTGCTGTCCGGCGCGTGAAGTGTCGTCCGGGCGGGTTCCGGTTCGTTCCCTTTGCCGGGAAACGGTTTCCAGACTGTCCGAAGTGGAGGGTCCGGGCGGTGCCGGATCGATTCAGAACGGTTCTGCTAGCCTCCGGGGTGACGTGCGGCTCGCCGTGGTGCCGCGTTGCCGCCGGGGCGCTCCACGGAGCGTGCGCTGAGTGCTTCGGCTCGAACCTCCGAGGAGCGTTATGACAGGCATCGTCCGGGTCCGGGGCCGTGAGGTGCTCGACAGCCGGGGCAACCCGACGGTCGAGGTCGACGTGGTGCTGGCGGACGGGTCGGCGGGCCGCGCGGCGGTGCCGTCCGGGGCCTCCACCGGCACGCGCGAGGCCGTGGAGCTGCGGGACGGCGACGCGAAGCGGTTCCACGGCAAGGGCGTGCGCAAGGCGGTCGACGCGGTGAACAGCGAGATCGCCGACGCCGTGGTCGGCATGGAGGCGGAGGCGCAGGCCGACGTCGACCGCGCGCTGATCGCCCTCGACGGCACCGAGAACAAGGCCCGCCTGGGCGCGAACGCGACGCTCGGGGTCTCGCTGGCGGTGGCGAAGGCGGCCGCCGCGGCGAACACGCTGCCGCTGTACCGCTACGTCGGCGGGGTGTACGCGCATCTGCTGCCGATGCCGATGATGAACATCATCAACGGCGGCGCGCACGCGGACAACCCGATCGACTTCCAGGAGTTCATGATCGGCCCGGTCGGCGCGGAGACGTTCGCCGAGGCCGTGCGGATGGGCTCGGAGGTGTTCCACACGCTGCGGAAATCGCTGCACGACGCGGGACACAACACGAATGTCGGCGACGAGGGCGGGTTCGCGCCGCAGCTGGGGTCGGCCGACGAGGCGCTCGAGTTCGTGGTCCGCGCGATCGAGCAGACCGGGTACGAGCCGGGCAAGGACATCGCGCTGCTGCTGGACCCGGCGGCCTCGGAGTTCTACCGCGACGGCGTCTACGACTACACCGGCGAGGGCCGCAAGCGCAGCGTCGAGGAGCACGTCGCGTACCTGACCGAGCTGACCGAGCGCTTCCCGATCGTCTCGATCGAGGACGGCCTGGCCCAGGACGACTACGCGGGCTGGAAGCAGCTGACCGACGGCATCGGCGACCGCGTGCAGCTCGTCGGCGACGACCTGTTCTGCACGAACGTCGAGATCCTGCGCGACGGCATCAAGCGCGGCATCGCCAACTCGATCCTCGTCAAGGTCAACCAGATCGGCACCCTGACCGAGACCCTGTCCGCCGTCGACACCGCGCACAAGGCGGGCTACTCGGCGGTCATGTCGCACCGTTCGGGCGAGACCGAGGACACCACCATCGCCGACCTCGCGGTGGCGACCGGCTGCGGCCAGATCAAGACGGGTTCCCTGTCGCGGTCGGACCGCACGGCGAAGTACAACCAGCTGATCCGCATCGAGGAAGAGCTGGGCACCGAGGCTCGCTACGCGGGCTGGGACACCCTGCGCTGATTGTGCGGCGGCCCGGGTTTCCCGCCCGGGCCGCCACTTTCTATTTCTTCACCCGCAGGAACATCGCCGCCGCGGTGAAGGCCGCGCTGACCCAGAACGCCGCACGCGCGTGCGCCGCATCAAGGACGACGGCCCCCGCCACCGCAGGCCCGGCCACCGCCCCGAGATTGAACGCCGTAGTCGCGATCGCCCCGGCCACCCGCGGCGCATCCTCGCTGGCAGACGTGACAATCGCAGCGATCAACGCGGACCCGGCCCCGAACGCCATCGCCCCGGTGACCAACGCTGATGCGACGAGCCCCGGAAGACTCTGCGCCGCGAAGAACGCCGCCACCCACACGGCGGTCAGCACTGCCGTGCCCGCTTTGACGATCCTCGGCCCTGCCTTGCCCGCGACGGTGACGCCGACGAACGATCCCACTCCGAACACCGCCAGCACGACCGGAACCCATCCCGGCGGGGCGGTCATCGTGCCGAGGTAGGTGAACGCCGCGAACGTCCCGCCGTTGACCAGCACGCCCTTGACCACGGTCGCCCTGACGCGCGGTCGCGTCAGGACCCGCCACTCGCGATACACCGGGCTTGTGGCCGGCGGATTGTCGAACTTTGCTGTTGTCAGCGCGATGGCGGCCGCTGCCGTGATCGCCGCGATAGCCCAGAACGCGGCCTGCCATCCGGCGTGCTGACCGAGCAGTGTCCCGGCCGGAACGCCGACGATGCACGCGAGCGTGACACCGGACAACAGCACGGAAGCCGCCCGCCCGACGGCGTCCTCCGGGACGAGCGCTGGCAGCGCCGCGAGCGCCACCGCGAGAAACCCCGCGTTGGCGAACGCCGCGAGGGCGCGGGTGGCGAGGAGGAGCGGGAAGTCGGTGGTGAGGGCACCGACGATGTGCACTGCGGAGAAGAGGCCGAGGAAGGTGAGGAGCGCCATTTTGCGCGGCAGTTTGCTGCCGAGCATCGCGAGAACTGGTGCGCCGACGACCATTCCCGCCGCGAAGAGCGACGTGAGCAGCCCGGCGGTACCGATGGAGACACCGGTGCCCGCGGCGATCTGGGGGAGAAGCCCGGAGAGGACGAACTCGGACGTGCCTTGGGCGAAGACCGCGGCGGCTAGCAGGAAGATGAGGGGTGGCAAGGGAATCGACTCCGATGAGCTGTCGGCGTCCGGGGACGCCTGGGGGCTGTGGACGGTTCGCTTGCGGAGTGGGGTGGCTCGGGTTCGCGTGCGGCAGGCCGTTGGCCTGGGTCCAGGCCGCAGTTGGGCCGGTCGGAGCTTTGCCGCGGCGTGATGGCCGCGAGCAGGCCTCGTCCGGATACTGCGGTGCCGGGAATGGGTTGCCAGGTCTGCTGTGCTGCCGAGCATGCGCTGCCGGAGGCTCCGCCGTGTGCAGGCTTTGCCAGCGGTGCTAAGCATGCTGTGCCCGCGGTGCTGTAACGCGGGGCATGCTTCGCCAGCGGTGCTGAGCGCGCTTTGCCGGTTGCCTTGCGTGCACCGGCTTTGCCCGCAGTGCTGTAGTGCCGAGGGCGCCTTGCCTGCGGTACGCGGTGCCGAGCGCTGCTTTCGCCAGCGGTGCTGAGCATGCTTTGCCGGTTGCCTTGCGTGCACCGGCTTTGCCTGCGGTGCTGTAGCGCCGAGCATGATTTGCCCGCGATGCCGTGGTGCCAAGCACGCTCTGCCGGTGGCTCTCTGTGCGCAGGCTTCGCCAGCACACATATCGAACGGCAAGCTTTGCCCGTGGCGTCAGACTTCACCGCGAAGTGGCCACCGTGCGCAGTCTTGGCGCTGGCTGGCCAACCTTGCCGTCGGCGCGATTCGTTCGCACACGGCGGCCCGGCGCTATGCCTGGCCGCCGTGCGTGGTCACGCCGGTGAGAACCGGCATACACCACGCACGAGAACCTGTTCAGAGCACAGCTCAACCGCAGGGTATCCGCGGTGAAACTTCCGCCGGTCAGCCCGGCGCGGGAATGAACCCCGGCACCCGTCACTCCGCCGCCCAGGTTGCGGCTGGGCGGCTACCGTCTGCTGGCCTCCGGCGACGTCATGCCCTGGACTTTACCTTGCCGTGCTCAGGGAGTCGCGCGCATTCCCCTGTTCCTCCCGTGGGGAACGGAAATCCGGCCAGGCCGCGCATCGTGGGGTCGCCGGGGCGCGGCCGTCGTCGACAGCCGGAGTTCGCGTTCGGATCCCGTGCGGGGCGAACGAGGAGCGCCGATCCGGACAGCGCGGCACCGGTTGGTCTCGCGGGTTCAGTTGAGTCCGGCGTGGGCGGCGATATCGTCGGCGAACGATGTCACCCTGGTGTACATCCCGGGTTTGCCGGGCTTTCCGCATCCGTCGCCGTACGAGACGATGCCGACCACCGTGTCGCCGACTACCAGCGGGCCTCCGGAATCTCCTTTGCAGGCGTCGATACCGCCGTTCGGGTAGCCGGCGCACAGCATGCTCGCCGCGGAGTACTCCGGGTATCCGGTGCGGCAGGCGGAGTCGCCGGCTATGGGGACGGTGGCTTGGCGCAGGTAGTCCGACCGGTCGCCGCCGTCGGCGAGCCGGCCCCAGCCCAGGACGGTGGCATTGGTTCCGGCGGGGTAGCGGCTCGGATCGCGGGCCAGGCCGGCGGGGCGGTAGGGGAGCGAGCCGCGGACGGTCAGGACTGCGACATCCGCACCTTGTTGCGGCGTCTGGAAATCCGGGTGTTGCCACGCGGCGGACACGGCGCGGACGACGCCGTCCTGGCTGCGTTTGTCTTCTCTTCCGGCTACTACGCTGAGTTCGCCGATCGGGACGGTGGCGGCGCAGTGCGCGGCGGTCGCGACCGCGGTGCGGCTGACGATGACGCCACCGCAGAACTGGGTTCCGTGACTGTCCACTAAGTACACAGCGTACGGATGTTGTGTCAGTGAAGCCTTTTCTCCGCCGATGACGGTCGGAGCGGCACTTGCGGCGGACAGGCTCAGGCTGATGACGGACAAGACGACGGCGACGATGAAAGCCAATCGGCGTGGCATAGCGGACCCCCTCGGCTGCGGCAGCGCACGAGAACCACTTTAACCGGCGGTTGAGCGGAAAACCGTCGCTGAACCGGGTGGAAACCGCGGGAGCCCGGATCCGGGCTCCCGCGGCGGGTGAGGCGGGATCGCTTGCGAAATTCGGCTCGGGCAAAGGAATCGCGGGCAGAGTGCGGGGGAAGGCTTGCGGTGAAGGAGGCTGACCGATGGGGCCAGGGCGAAGAACGGCTGAGGAAACGGGTTTCGGGAACGCGGGGGAAGCGAGGGCAGTGGCAGGGAAGCGAGGTTCTCGGAGTGAAACCTGGCGACGGCGGCGTCGTCGGCAAGGAACTGCCCAGCAGTCGAATACTCGAACGGCGGCCTGGCCGGAGCCGCCGGCGCGGAGTCGGCCGCAAGCACTGCTCCGAGACCTGGCTGCTTCAGCGGGAGCGCGTTGAGAAACAGCGGTGCGGAACCATCCCGAACTCAGTGTCGGGTCCGTTCGCTTCGGCGGACAAGGCGAGGGGAGCCGGCCCGAGGACCGAGTGCCGGAAAGCCGCGATCAACTCGGCAGACCGAACGGGGGCCACCGGTGCGAAGCCGGCCCCAGGCCTCGCACCGGCAACCCCCGGGCACTTCAGCAGAGCGGAGCCACCGGCCCGTCCGAGCCGGTCTTCACGTACGTGTCCGAGATGTAGTGGCCGGGCCCGATCCGGTCCCAGATCTTGCTCGTCCCGAACTTCCCGGTCACCGTGTCCCCGTTGACGTAGCACTCGATGTTCACCTTGGCGTAGTTGGCCGCCAGGCCCTTCACCGACGAGGACGTGTGCGCGCCCGACCGGACGTTCACCGGGTCGCCTGCCGTTTGGACGAGGCCGGTCGCCGCGGCGGAGCCGGTCCACAGGTAGGCGACCTTCACGTTTCCGTTGTCCCCGAGGCCGACACCCGAGCTGAAGGTGCCGTCGGCCAGGTCGATGCCCGCCGGGTTGCCCACCTTGTACCCGAGATCGTCGCGGCCGCCGTTGTAGCCGTTGTGGTAGGCGGCGTACGCCTCGGGCTGGCCTTGCGGCAGGTCTTTGTACTCGGCGCGCACCGAGGGCGGGTTCCAGTAGTCGTCCTTGGTGTTCCACGGGCCGACGTCCCAGACCGGCGCGTATTCGCAGCGGCTGTTGTCCGTCTTGCACACTCGCACGGTGTAGTTGCCGGTTCCCTTGGGCGACAAGGCTTTTCCGGACGGCAGCGCGACGAAGTGGTCGTTGCTCGCGATGACGTGGCCGTTCGCGGTGGTGTGGCCGGCGAGGCCTTCGCGGGTGGCGTAGACGGTGTAGGTCAGCGGGGTGGCCGCGGTGATGGCGTTCGCCTGCGGGGACAGGGAGCCGGTCAGTTCGACGTCGCGCACGGTGGGGCGGGCGGCGGTCGTGCCGGACAGCGTGATCCTGGTCTGCACGATGCTCACCGCACGCGGGAGCGCGGTGCCGGCAGGGGTCCATTCGGTCCAGTCGCCGGCGCCGGATCGGCCGCGGACGTCGACGTCGACCGAGGTGCCCTGCGGCGCGTCGGCGGAGATCTCGGCGGCTACCCGGTTCACCGGCGCGGGCAGGCGCCGTTCGGCGGAGAGCAGGTAGCCCTCGCTGCCCGCGGCCCGGTCGGCGGGTCTCCACGCGGCGTCTCGCAGCGTGAGCGTGCCGCTGGCCGCGGCGACGTTGACGTCGTCGCTGTCCACCGAGGACAGATCGGCTCGCCAGGTTCCCGACGCCTCGGCAGCGCTCGCGGGCGTCGCGACTGCGGCGACCGCCCCCGCGGCGAGCAGTGCGGCGACCGTGCGCCGGACCGTCACATTCCCGACCACGACGGATCTCCCTTCACTCGTCCGAATCGAACTGCCGGAGTGTCGGAGGGATCCGTACACGATCCATACAACGATCTCGCCCGGTCGTGTACCGGACGCGGGAGGTTGACAGCGGGGAGTAATGAGCTATAGCTTTGCAAACAAAGTTAATTTAAGAGCAAAGGAAGTATGGGATGACCATCCTGGTGACAGGGGCGCGCGGGAATGTCGGGAGCGAGGTCGTCCGGGTGCTCCGCGAGGGCGGACACGAGGTGCGTGGGTCGGCGCGTGACGCGACCGCGCTCAACCTGCCGGACGCGGTGTCGGTGGATCTCGCCGCGGAGGGCGGGTTCGAGGACGCGCTGTGCGGCGCAGACGCGATCTTCCTGTATCCGGCTCGGCCGAACGGTGCGGCGGATTTCCTTGCCGCAGCGAAGAAAGCCGGGGTTTCGTACGTTGTGCTGCTGTCCTCGCCGGACGTCTACGAGGGGTCGGCGGACAATCCGATCCGGCGGGGGCATCTGCCCGCGGAGGCGGCGGTGGCGGAGTCCGGACTGCCGTTCACGGTGCTGTACCCCGGCTGGCTGATGGGCAATACCCGGCGCGACTGGGGTGCGGCGATCCGGGCCGGTGAGCCAGTGCGGCTCTTCTCTCCGGAGTCGCAGTTCACGCCGACGGCCGAGGCGGACGTGGCCGCGGTAGCCGCGAGGTTGCTTGCGGAGCGTAGCTATCCGGGGCGAATGCTCACGGTGACCGGGCCGGAGTCGATGACGCAGCGTGCGATCGTCGAGACCCTGGCGGAGGAATTGGGTCGCTCGATCGAAGTGGTGACCGAAACTCGCAGCGAAGCGCTGGAACGGCGTCCGGAGTGGATGCCCGCGGCGGTCCTGGAGCACCTGATGGACGTGGAGGAGGCAGCAGTGGGCCGCCTCGCGCCGGTGAACAACACGGTGGAGCGGTTCGCGGGACGAGCGACGTCATTCCGCGAGTGGGCGCGGGCGCACAAGGACGATTTCGCCCAGCGCCCATAGAAAGTCCACTGTGGACAGTGGCTACGCGGTCTTCCAGGAAACGCACGCGGGTCGCGTCTGGGATTCGCACAATTCCCGCACCGCGCGCAGCACTTCCTCGGCGGAAACCTCGCTCCCGGAGGGCTGCGGGAAGTGCGCTCCCTGAAGGCTGCAGTAGTCGACCGGTTCCTCGCCGACGCCGTTCGCGGGCAGGAAAGTCTCGCCGTTTTCGTGCCACGTCAGGCTTCCGCGCGCACCGCGCAAACCGGCGACCAGGTACGGCGTCCGCGGCTTCCGGCCCGCGTACAGCCACCAGACGATCCCGGCGTCCGGCGTGGGCGGTTCGGCGGAGCGCAGGGCGGAGAGCACGTCGTCGACAGTCGCCTCGGTGACGTCGTACCCGGTCCGGCGACGGGCGTCTTCGATGCTCGCCATGGTGCGCTCCGCTCGTGAAGTGTCCTGATACTACTCGGTGCCGATCGGCGAGCGACTTGTGGAATGGCTGGCGCGCAGCCGGGCCGCGCGCAGCGTCAGATAGCGCTGTTCGGCGGTGTTTCCGGTGCGGGCGGCGGCCGCGGTGTAGTGGCGGATGGCTTCCTCTCGTTCGCCGGCCAGCTCCAGCAGGTGCGCCCGGGCGGCGGCGAGGCGGTGGTGGTCGGGAAGCCGGTCGTCGAGTTCGGCGAGCATCGTGAGCCCGGCGTCCGGCCCGTGCACCATCGCAGTCGCGATCGCGCGGTTGAGCGTTACGACCGGGTTGCCGGTCAGGGCTTCGAGCCGCGTGTACAGCGTGAGCACGCGCGGCCAATCGGTGTCCTCGGCCCGCAACGCGATGTCGTGCGTCGCGGCGATCGCGGCTTGCAAGCGGTATTCGCCGATGCCGTCGCGGGCCAGCGCGGCGGTGATGAGCGCGACGCCTTCCCGGATCAGCGAACGGTCCCATCTCGCCCGGTCCTGCTCGGCGAGCGGAATGAGGTCGCCGTCCGGTCCGGTGCGAGCCGGACGGCGGGCGTCGGTGAGCAGCATCAGTGCGAGCAACCCCGCCGCTTCGCCGTCGTCCGGCAGCGCGGCGTGCAGCAGCCGCGCCAGCCGGATCGCCTCCGCGGACAGTTCGGTCCGGTGCAGACGGCGGCCGCCGCTGCTGGTGTAGCCCTCGTTGAACACGAGGTACAGCACGTGCAGCACGGACCGCAGCCGCGCCTGCCGCTCGTCCGCGGCGGGCATCCGGAACGGCAGGCCGGACTTCTTGATTTTCGCCTTCGCCCGGCTGATCCGTTGCGCCATCGTGGTTTCCGGCACGAGGAACGCGCTGGCGATCTCCGCGGTCGTCAGGCCGCCGACCGCTCGCAACGTCAGTGCGATCGCCGACGCCGACGTCAGCGACGGATGCGCGCACAGGAACAACAGCGTCAGCGTGTCGTCGCGATCCGGCACCTCGGCGCCCGGCGGCTCGGCGGCGACGGTGTCCTCGCGCCGCCGCCGGGCCTGGTCGCTGCGGAAGCTGTCGATGACCCGGCGGCTGGCGGTCTGCAGCAGCCAGCCGCGGGGATTCTCCGGGATCCCCTCGGCGGGCCAGTGCTGCACCGCGGCGAGGAGAGCCTCCTGCGTCGCGTCCTCGGCCGCGCCGAAATCGCCGGACCGGCGCGCGAGGACGGCGAGGACCTGGGGCGCGAGCGCGCGCACCAGGTCCTCGACCTCGGGCTGCGACATCACACCTCCGGCGCGCTCATCACCTGGCGCACCTCGATCGGCACCCGCAGCGGCGCGCCTTCGGGCCCGGGCGCGGCCGAGACCCGGGTGGCGATCTCCAGCGCCCGCGCCTCCGATTCGACGTCCACCACCCGGTATCCGGCCAGCAGTTCCTTGCCCTCCGGGAACGGCCCGTCGGTGACGACCGCGCCGCCCTTGCCGTCCGCCACCACGGTCTTCGCCGCCTCCGGCCCGGCCAGGCCCTCCGCTTCGACGAGTTCCCCGGCCTCGGTCAGTTCGGCGTTGAGCACGTGCTGGAACTGGATGTGCGCGCGAATGTCCTCGGGGGCCCATTCCGGCAGCGGCACGTCGCAGTCCTCGCCCTGGGCGTAGGTCTGCAGCAGCATGTACTTCGGCATAGCGTTTCCTCCAGTGTCCGGCTCGCCGCTTCCGGGCGGGCTCACCAAGGGAACGGAACCCGCGCACCGTCCTCGACACGCATCGCGGACATCTTGCCGGGAATATCGGCGAGCGCGGGGCGGAACAGGTGGCGTGGGTCTCAGTGCCCGGGACGTCCGAATGGCCTAGCAGGTAGGTTGCGGGAAGCAACTCACCTGGAGGGAACCGTGAGCACGACGACCTTCGCCGCGGTGTCCGCGGTCAAGCAGCATTCGGACACCGGGTTCAGCGTCGACCTCAGCCCGGCGTGGACCATCGGCGGCCGCCCGAACGGCGGCTACCTGCTGGCCACGATCGCCCGCGCGGCGACTGTCGTTTCGGGGCATCCGGACGTGCTCGCGGCCAGCGCGCACTACCTGCGCTCGCCCGAACCGGGCCCGGCGGAGATCGAGGTCGAGGTGCTGCGCACCGGCCGGACTGCGACCCAGCTGCGCGGACGGCTGCTCAAGGACGGCGTGCCGCAGGTCGAGGCTCTGCTGACGCTGGGCGTGCTCGGCGAGGCCGAACCGTTCTGGCAGGACGGCGTGCCGCGGCCGGAATTCGGCCCGTTCCCGGAGGAGCCGTGGGGCCCGGCCGTGCTGACGTCCGGCATCCCGATCACGATCCGCGACGAGATCGACGTGTACTTCGACCGTCCGCTCGCCGACGGGCCCAGCGGCCGCGGCGAACTGCGCGCCCTGCTCGCGCTGCCCGGCGACGAGCCGTTCGACCCGGTCAGCCTGCTGTTCGCGGTCGACGCCCTGCCGCCGGCGACCCTCGACGTCGCGCCGTCCGGCTGGGTCCCGACGCTCGAACTGACCGCCTACGTGCGGGCGCATCCGGCTCCCGGCCCGGTGCGCGTGCTGCACCGCGCCCACCTGATCGGCGACGGGCGGGTCGACGAGTCCTGCCACGTGTGGGACAGCGCCGGGACGCTGGTCGCGCAGGGCACGCAGCTGGCCGGGATCCGGATCGGCTGAGTTCCTGAGCTACTGCCCCGGGTACGGCGGCTGCTGCTGCGGGTAGCCGGGGTACGGGGCGGGCGGCAGCGAGCCGGAGAACGTCGGCGCGGCCGCTGGCGAGTTCATCGACATCAGCAGGTTTTCGACGGTCCTGCGGCGCGCGCCCGCGACGACCGCGACAGCCATGATCTCGAGCGCGAGGCCGAGCACGAACCAGAACAGGTGGTAGCTGGTCAGCGCCTCGAGGTCGTGCTCGTAGCACCACGTGGTCGCCTCCCCGTTCCGCGAAACCTCGCAGTACCAGTGCGGCTTGGCGATCAGCACCATGATCAGCCCAACCCCGATGCTGGCCAGCCCAAGGACCATGAAGAAGACCTGCAGAATCCGCGCGAAGATCGACATGCGCGGAGCGTAGCGACCCAATGCCCGCCGGGTCAGCGGGTTCCGGCAAGTGCCCCCGTCGTGACCAACCGGTACCCGGTGCGCCCGGAAAACTCGGCCGTCAGCGCGAACCGGTCGCCGCGCACCAGCGTGTGCCGCCATTCGATGCGTTTGCCCGCGCTGGTGCCGAGGCGTCCGATGGAGAACGCGCCGACCGTTTCGCCGCAGCCCAGCAGGGTGCGCTCGGCGCGGGTCGGCACGACGGCGCGGATCTGCTCCTCGCCGTGGTCGAGCCGGACGCCGGTGCGGCGATGGAGTTCGCCGTACAGGCTGGTGTGCTGGAAATCCGCGTCCAGCAGCGGCCGGGCGAGTTCGGCGGGCAGCCACACCCGGTCGACGGCCAGCGGGTCGTTCCCGGCCAGCCGCACGCGTTCGAGGTACAGCAGGGGAGTGGAGCCCTCCAGCGACAAGCGTTCGGCGACCACCGCGTCCGCGCGGATGTCGAGCCTGCGCACGACGCTGTGCTGGTCGAGACCGGCCTCCTCGACCGCGGCGAAGAGGCTGTAGAGCGCGCCGAGCGGCTGCTGGATCTCCGCGGCCGCCGCGACGCGGGGCTGGCGGCCGCGTTCGGCGATGAGCGTGCCGTCCGCGCGCAGTTCCCGCAGCGCCTGCCGGACGGTCTGCCTGCTGACGCTGTATTCGTCGGCGAGCGCGAGCTCCCCGGGGAACGCGCTGTCGAATTCCCCGGCGCGGATGCGCACCAGCAGCCGCTGCTGCAACTGCCGCCACAGGGGCTGCCCGCCGGTGCGGACCAGCTCTGCCTCGCCCATGCCGGGAACACTACCGCTTGCCAAATGTACGGACAGCTCTTAGATTAAATGTACGTACATTACCGAGGAGGCCAGAGTGCGCACAGGAGTGAACCGGTGACCGGCGCGACGCTGGGAGCGGCGCGCGCGACGGTGCAGTGGCGGGCGAAGCTCGCCCGTCCGGTGCCGGGGCTCGCGGTCGCGCTGCTGGTCGCGGCGGTGGCGACGGCGGGCGGCAAGCTCGTTCCGGTGGTCGGCGGGCCGGTGCTCGCGATCCTGCTCGGCGCGGTCGCCGGCGCGGTCGTGCCGGGGCTGCGCGGCTGGCGGTTCAGCCCGGGCTACGCGATCGCGTCGCGGCCGGTGCTCCAGCTGTCGATCGTCGTGCTGGGCACGGGGCTCTCGATCCAGCAGGTGGTGCACGTCGGCGGGCAGTCGCTGCCGGTGATGCTCGGCACGCTCGCGGTCGCGCTCGGCGGCGCCTGGGTGCTCGGCAGGCTGCTCGGCGTCCGCGGGGACACGCAGACGCTGATCGGCGTCGGCACCGGCATCTGCGGTGCGTCCGCGATCGCGGCGACCAGTGCGGTGCTGAAGCCGAAGGAAGCCAATATCGCTTACGCGCTCGGCACGATCTTCACCTTCAACGTCGCCGCCGTCCTCCTGTTCCCGCCGCTCGGACACGCGCTCGGGATGTCGCCGCACGCGTTCGGCCTGTGGGCCGGAACCGCGGTGAACGACACGTCTTCCGTCGTCGCGGCTTCCTACGCGTACGGCGGCGACGCCGGCTCGTACGGCCTCGTCGTGAAGCTCACCCGCACGCTCACGCTGATCCCGATCGTGCTCTTCCTCGCCGTGCTCGTCGCACGCAAGCAGTCCGGCGGCCGGGTTTCCTTGCGCGCCATGCCTTGGCACCGGCTGGTCCCGCCGTTCCTGATCGGCTTCCTCGCCGCCGCCACGGTGGAAAGCGCGGGCTGGATCCCGCAGTCGTGGCACGCGCCGCTGTCGACGCTCGGCACCTTCCTGATCACGATGGCGCTCGCCGGGATCGGTCTCGCGCTCAAGCCGTCCGACCTGCGCAAGGCAGGGCACAAGCCGCTGCTGATGGGGGCCATCCTGTGGGTCGCGGTCGCCGCGTCGAGTCTCGGGCTGCAGGCGCTGACCGGCGGGATGTGACGCGCTAGCGCACGCGCGGATTCCGTTTCCGCCGCCTGCGCTCGGCAAAAGCCGCCAGCAGCCGGGGCACTCCTCGGCTCCGGCGCACGAACACCAAGGATTCGCCGCGTGGGGCCGGTTCGGTCCCCGCGGCGTTTTCGTCGCGCCGTCCGCGCCGGAACTCGCGGAGCCCGGCGGCGAACTCGTCCGGGTCGCCGCCGACGTCCGGGTGATGGGTGCGCACGAACCGGCGGTAGGCCGCCTTGTCGGCCTCGGACCATTCCGTCCGCTCGTCCACCGCCGTCCTTCCCCGGTTGAAGGTTTCACTGGAGGTTCCTGCCGGAAGTCGCGTTGAACTGCCAACCGGCGGTTCAACGATACAGTTCAAGCACATGACCGAGAAGATCGAACTCGACCTGTCCGAGCTTCGCGCCGTCACGGCCTACGCGGTGGCTTGTGCGGAGCCCGCGCTGCCGATCTTCGAACAAGCCCGTCCAGGCGACCGCCGTCCGCACGACGCGATCGAGTCGGCCCGGGCGTTTGCTCAGGGAGCCAAGCGCAGCAAGGCGATTCGCGACGGCGCGTGGGCGGCGCAGCGGGCGTATCAGGAAACGCGCGATGCCGGTCAGGCCGCGGCGAGCGAGGCCGCGCGGGCCGCTGTCGCCGCTGCTGGCGCGGCGTTTCTGCATCCGCTCGCGAAGGCGACTCAGGTGTGGCACATCCTCGGTCCGGCCGGGCACGCGGCGTATGCGTTCGAGTTGGCCGGATTGACGGTTCAGCACCCGGCGGCTGATCCGGTGGTGGTCCGGGTGCTGTCGCGGTATCCGGCGGCTCCGGGCGGCCGGGGCCGGGCGGGGGAGTGGGTGCGCGAGCTGGATGCCTTGCTGCGCAAGGGTTAGCGAACCCGTTCCACCCGCCGCTCGTCCCAGACCGGTTCCGGGGTTTCGCGGACCGCGCCGTCCGAGCCGAAGACCAGGTAGCGGTCGAACGAGCGCGCGAACCAGCGGTCGTGGGTGACCGCGAGCACCGTGCCCTCGTACGACTCCAGCCCGTCCTGCAGCGCCTCGGCCGATTCCAGGTCGAGGTTGTCGGTCGGCTCGTCGAGCAGCAGCGCGGTGGTTCCGGCCAGTTCCAGCAACAAGATCTGGAACCGCGCCTGCTGTCCGCCGGACAACCGGTCGAATGCCTGCTCGCCCTGGCGATGCAGCTCGTATCGGCGCAGCGCGGCCATCGCCGCGCCGCGATCGGCCGCGTGCTCCGTCCACAGCACGTCGACCAGCGTGCGGCCGGTCAGTTCCGGGCGCGCGTGCGTCTGCGCGAAATGGCCGGGCACGACGCGTGCGCCGGTCTTCCACTCGCCGGTGTGCGCGACGTCGCCGCCCGCGAGCAGCCGCAGGAAATGCGACTTCCCGGAGCCGTTCGAACCGAGCACCGCGACGCGCTCGCCGAAGAAGATCTCCAGCGAGAACGGCTTCATCAACCCGGTCAGTTCCAGGTTCTTGCAGGTCACCGCGCGCACGCCGGTGCGGCCGCCGCGCAGCCGCATCCGGATGTCCTGGGGACGCGGCGGTTCCGGCGGGGGACCGGCCTCCTCGAACTTCCGCAGCCGGGTCTGCGCCGCCTTGTACCGCGACGCCATCTCGTCGCTGCGCGCGGCGTACTGCTGCATGTCCCGGACCAGGCGTTTGAGCTGGGCGTGCTTCTCGTCCCAGCGGCGGCGCAGTTCGTCGTAGCGGGCGAACCGTTCCTGGCGCGCTGCGTGATACGTGGCGAAACCGCCGCCGTGCACCCAGGCGTCCGCGCCGTCGCCGCCGGGCTCGACGCTCACGATCTTGTCCGCCGCGCGCGCGAGCAATTCGCGGTCGTGCGAGACGAACAGGACGGTTTTGCGGGTTTCCTTCAGCCGGGCTTCGAGCCAGCGTTTGCCGGGGACGTCGAGGTAGTTGTCCGGCTCGTCCAGCAGCAGGACCTCGTCCGGCCCGCGCAGCAACGCTTCCAGCACGAGCCGTTTCTGCTCGCCGCCGCTGAGCGTGCGCACGAGCCGCCGGCGCGCGCGGTCGAACGGCACGCCGAGGGCCTCGGTCGTGCACATGTCCCACGTCGTCTCGAACTCGTATCCGCGCGCCTCGGCCCAGTCGCTGAGTGCCTGCGCGTACTGCATTTGCGCGGCCTCGTCGTCGACCTCAAGCAGCCGTTCCTCGGCCGCGTCCACCGCCAGTGCGGCGTCGCGAACCCGTTGTGGGGCAACCGAAACCAGCAGATCGCGCACCGTGCGCTCGTCGCGCACCGATCCGACGAACTGCGCCATCGCGCCCAGCCCGCCGGAGACGGTGACCGAGCCCTCGTCCGGCTTCAGCTCTCCCGACAGCATCCGCAGCAGCGTGCTCTTGCCCGCGCCGTTAGGGCCGACCAGTGCGACGACCGCGCCCTCGCCGACCCGGAACGAGACGTCGCCGAGCAGCGGACGCCCGTCGGGCAGCACGTAGCGCAGATGCGCGGCCTCCAAATGCCCCATGCCCGCGCACTCTACCCAGGCAGCCGCGAATCGCCGCACGGTTTTTCGGCTGTCCACAGAGGACACGAAGCGGCGGCGCCGGTCTGCGCCGGCGCCGCCGCTCGTGCGGATCGCCTTATGCCTTCCGCTGCATGCTCTCCCGTGCCGGGTTGGCCTGCTCGCCCGCCTTCGGGTCCTTCTCGTTCTGCTTCGCGCGCACACCGGACTCGACGCGGTCGCCGAGGTCCTTGTCCACGTTGTGCCAGTACTCGAACGCCCGCTTCAGCACCGGTTCGGTCACGCCGTTCAGCAGGTGGCCGACGATGTTGTCGACCAGCCGTTCGCGCGCGGCGTCGTCCAGCACCTCGCGCACCATGGTGCCCGCCTGGCCCCAGTCGTCGTCCTCGGCGTGGTCGACGTAGGCCGAGCGGACCATCTCGCCGTCGGCGTGCCAGCCCGCGGGCGTGCCGTAGCGTTCGGTGTCCGCGCGCGGGCCGCCCTTGGAGTTCGGCGCGTACACCGGGTCGGAGACCTTGGCGTAGCGCATCGCGCCGTCCTTGCTGTAGCTGTGCACCGGCGCGACCGGCGCGTTCACCGGCAGCTGCTTGTAGTTCGCGCCGATCCGGTACCGGTGTGCGTCGGCGTAGGCGAAGATCCTGCCCAGCAGCATCCGGTCCGGGCTCGGGCCGATGCCGGGCACCAGGTTGTTCGGCTCGAACGCGGCCTGCTCGATCTCGGCGTGGTGGTCGGTCGGGTTGCGGTCCAGCGTCATCTTCCCGACCTCGATCAGCGGGTAGTCGCCGTGCGGCCACACCTTCGTCAGGTCGAACGGGTTGAACCGGTAGGTCTTCGCGTCCTCGAACGGCATCACCTGGACGTGCAGGGTCCAGCTCGGGTGGTCGCCGCGCGCGATGGCCTCGAACAGGTCGCGGGTGTGGTAGTCGGTGTCCGCCGACGCCATCTGGTCGGCCTCGTGCTGGGTGAAGAACTCGATGCCCTGGTCGGTCTTGAAGTGGTACTTGACCCAGAACTTCTCGCCCGCGGCGTTGACCCACATGTAGGTGTGCGAGCTGTAGCCGTTCATGTGCCGCCACGTGCGCGGGATCCCCCGGTCGCCCATCAGCCAGGTGACCTGGTGCGCGGACTCCGGGGACAGCGTCCAGAAGTCCCACTGCATGTCGTGGTCGCGCAGGTTGCTGTCCGCGCGGCGCTTCTGCGACCGGATGAAGTGCTGGAACTTCAGCGGGTCCTTGATGAAGAACACCGGGGTGTTGTTGCCGACGAGGTCGTAGTTGCCCTCGGTGGTGTAGAACTTCAGCGCGAACCCGCGCGGGTCGCGCCAGGTGTCCGGGCTGCCGCGTTCCCCGGCCACCGTGGAGAACCGGGCGGCCATCTCGGTTTTCGCGCCGGGCTGGAACACCGCCGCCTTGGTGAAGCGGCTGACGTCGTTCGTCACTTCGAAGCGCCCGAACGCGCCGCTGCCCTTGGCGTGCGGCTGCCGCTCCGGCACCCGTTCCCGGTTGAACTGCGCCATCTGCTCGATCAGGTAGTGGTCCTGCAGCAGGATCGGGCCGTCCGGGCCGAGGGTGAGCGAATGCTCGTCGCTCTCGGCCGGGATCCCGGAGTCCGTGGTGGTCGCCGGGGGTTTCGGTTCTTCGGTCATCTCGCGAGCTCCTCGTGGTGTTCGGAAACGCCGGAGCAGCCGGGGCACAGACCCCAGAAGACGATCTCGGCCTCGTCGACGGCGAACCCGTGCCGGTCGTGCGGCGTGAGGCAGGGGGCCTCGCCGCGGACGCAGTCGACGTCCTCGGCCCTGCCGCAGCGCCGGCACACCACGTGATGGTGGTTGTCGCCGGTCCGCCGTTCGAACCGTGCCGGATGCCCGGACAGCTCGATCCGGCGGACGAGACCCGCGTCGCCGCACGCGGCGAGCACGTCGTAGACCGCTTGGATCGACACGCTGCCCAGGCTTTCGCGCACGCCCGCGGCGATCGCCTCGACAGTGGCGTGCGGGTGCTCGCCGAGCCAGCCGAGCACGGCTTGCCGCGGCTTGGTGACGCGCAGGCCCGCCGCTCGCAGCGTCGCCGCCGAGTCCGGCATCGGAGTCCTCCCCGGGATCTGGAACCGCTCCAGTTCCGCCGGTTACCCGGTCTCCGCGCGGCTCACACCTGGGTGTCACCCGCCGGTCGGACGAGTTCGGCGAGATGCGCCCGGAGGACGGCGACGCACTCCTCCGGCGAGGTGAGTTCCGGCTGCAGCACGGCCCGGAAAGCGATCCCGTCCAGCAGCGCGGCCAGCCGGGGCGCTTCGACCTCGGGGTCCTTCGGCTCGAACCGGCCGCTGCGGGCCTGGGCGTCGAGGATGCGGCGGGCCAGTGTCACGGTGCCCTGAACCGCCTCGCGGGCCAGGTCGTCCAGACCCGGGTCGGCGCGCGCGGCCATCAGGAATTCGACCAGCACGGTCACCTCGGTGCGCCGGCGCTCGTCCAGCGGCAGCAGTTCGCACAGGAACTCGGCGAGCTGGTCTACGGCCTCGTCCGGCGGCAGTTCCGACAGCGAACCGATCTTCTCGCGGCGTTCGACGAGCCGCGCGGTCGTCCGGTCGATGGTGGTGCGCATCGCGAACCGCATCAGCGCGTGCTGGCTGTCGAAGTAATGCCGCACCGAGCCGATGTTCAGGCCCGATTCCGCGGCCACCGCGCGCAGCGAGACCGCGTGCAGCCCGTCCTTCGCGGCCAGCCGCAGCACCGCGTCCGCGATGTGCGCGCGCCGCTCTTCCCCGTCCACCACTCTAGGCACTGGACTTTTATATCACAGACGTGATAGAAACAGTTTGTATCACAGGTGTGACAGAAAGGGGTGCGCTGTGGAGACGGTGCTGAACATCCTGCTGATCCGGTTCGGCATCATCGCCGGGATCGTGGTGGTCGTCGGGCTGGGCGCGTTCGCGCTGATCGTTTCGCTGCGGCGGCGCGGCAAGGGGGAGCGCGTGCGGGAAGGCGCGGCGGTGCTGGCGAAATCCGCGGCAAGGGCGATGGACCGGCGCGGCGCGCGGGGCGTGCGCGGGCGGGTCGGCGGCGAGGTCGTGCGCCAGGCCGCGCGGTGGCTGGACGAGGACCCGGGCCGGAAGCGGTCCGGCCGGTGAACGCGGTGCTGGCCGACGGGGACGAGATGCTGCAGCACCTCGCGCACGATCTCTTCGTGAAGGGGCTGATCGTGCTGGGGGCGGTGCTGGTGGCGGTCGTCGGGATCGTGGTGATCTGGAAGAAAGTGGGGCGCTGAGGGGTCGGGAGGCAGCGCCGGGCGCCTTCCGGGCACGGGCGCGGGGACGCCGCGCCGGTCGGCGGGACAACCGCGCGCGGTACGCGCCATGTGGCGGTGCCTGCCGGGGCCGGGATTTCGGCACGATGGAGTCTTCCCCTGGAACACGGAGGCCGTCGATGAGTTATCCGTTCGATCCCGAAATCGCCGCCGCGGTCCCGATGCTGCCCGAGGTCGACCTCGTCGACGTCGCGGCCGCGCGGGCGGGCATGGCCGAACTGATCGCCTCGATGCGAGGAGACTTCGACGACAACGGCGTCAGCACGCGCGACGAGTCCGTGCCCGGTCCCGAAGGCGCGCCGGACGTCCCGGTCCGTATTTACACGCCCGATCGCGTCGCGACGAATGCCTTGGTGTTCGACATCCACGGGGGCGGTTTCGCGCTGGGCGACCTGGAGGTCGACCACGCGTCCAACGTCGAACTGGCCCGCGATCTCGGCGTCGTGATCGTGTCGGTCGAGTACCGGCTCGCGCCGGAGAATCCGTATCCCGCCGGGCTGGAGGACTGCTACGCGGCGCTCGAATGGTCGGTCAAGCACGCGGACGAACTGGGCGTCGATCCGGAAAAGGTGGTGCTGTACGGAGTGAGCGCGGGCGGCGGGCTGGCCGCGGCGCTCGCCCTGCTGGCCCGCGACCGGGGCGGCCCCGCGGTCGCGTTCCAGTTCCTCGCCGTGCCCGAACTGGACGACCGCCTCGAGAGCGGCAGCATGCGCCAGTTCTCGGACACGCCGATCTGGCACCGGGGTGCGGCCGAGTTGAGCTGGGACTACTACCTCGGCGGCGCGGGCAAGCGCGGCGGCGCGGACGTCCCGGTCTATGCGGCGCCGGCCCGGGCGACCGACCTCTCGGGACTGCCGCCGGCTTATGTGTCGGTGATGGAGTTCGATCCGCTGCGCGACGAGGGAATCGCCTACGCACAAGGACTTTTGGCGGCGGGGGTGCCTGCGGAACTGCACTTGTTCCCTGGCACTTTCCACGGTTCCGGGGTGATCCAGCACGCGACGGTGAGCCGCCGGGAAGCCGTGGAACGACGGGCTGTGCTGTCCCGGGTGCTCGGGGTCGAGGCGGACTGAGGCTGGGCGGTCGGGTCGTCGCGGCTTGCCGGGGCGGCCGGAATCGCTTGTGCTGGGCCGATTCCGGCGCGCTTCCACAACTCGCGTCCGCTGTGGACAGTTCGGCCGAAGGCGGCGGGGTTTGCCGGTGGAGGACGATAGAGTGGAAACCGGGGGTGCCCCCGCGCCCCTCACGCAGACTCCGCCAGCCTCCGCGCCACCAACGCGAGCCGCGCCCGGAACCGCCCCGCCGGGTCGTCCAGCGACCATCCCAGCGCGTCCTCCACATGCGCCAGCCGCGCCGCCACCGAACTGTGGTGCCGGTGCAGCGCGATCGCGGCCTGGCGGAGGGAACCCGTGCGGCAGAAGGCTTCCAGGGTTTCCAGATCGCCGCTCCCGGCGAGCGCGTTCAACGCCCGCACGTCCGGCTGCGCGCGCAACTGCTCGACCGGGATCTCCGCCAGCAGCGTCACCGCGCCGAGATCCTCGTGCACGATCAGCGGCCGCGCCGTCGCCGCGAATCGTTGGGCCAGGCGGGCTTGCAGCCACGAGCGCCGTGCTTCGAGGCCGTCGACCGCGTCGCCGACCCCTACCCGGACGGAATCCGGGAGCGTACGGTCCTTGGCCCGCAAGGCCAACGTCTCATTCAGCGCCGGCACGACCGAATCCGGGCCCTCGCGCGGCTGCAACAGCACCGCGGCGACCCCGCCGACCACGGCCACCCGCGCACCGAGCGGTTTGCCGCGGGCGACGAGCGCGACCGCGTCCGCGCCGGCATCGCGACCGGCGCCCGAAGCGACCGCCACCACTCGCAGCGGGCGCGCGGTGTCCAGGCCGAGCAGGGTCAGCGCCCGCGCCCGGTCCTCGTCCGCCGCCTGCTCGCCCAGCACCAGCTCGACCAGCGCCGGGTCGGCGAGATGCGGCGCGGCGGGCGGCGGTTCGACCGGGTTGAGCACCTTCGCCGAGATCGCGAGCCGTTCGAGCACCAGGTCGTCGAGCGGACCCGGCTCGCCCGCCCGTTCCAGCCAGACGCGCCCGGCGCCCTCGAGGTCCGCGACGACCGCGCCGGGCGGCGCCGGGCCGTCGCCGCCGGGTTCGCCGGTCGGCCGGTACCGGAGCACGGTTCCGTCGGCACAGCGAATCCCGGCGACGCATTCCGCAAGAAAAGCCGTCGCGCGCAGCAAATCCGGCAGCGTCGCCCGGCGGGCGATCAGCTCGTCGAAATACGCGATGACGCGCACCGCCGTTTCCGCGCCGGAATCGACCGCGGACAACCGCAGCAGCAAGCCCTTCACGAGTGCCAGCCTAGCGCGAGTCTCATGTGGACAGTCCGGCCAGCGGGTGCAGTTCCTCCCACCGCGGGACGCGCGGCGGGAAGCGCAGCGTCAGCCCGGCTTCCGCGGGCGTGCGGTCGGCCTTGCGCGCGTTGCAGCTGCGCGCCGACCCGCCGCAAGCCGCGACGGTGTTGAGCCAGCTCGTGCGCGCACCGCCGCGCGAAACCGGCGTGATGTGGTCGACCGTGGTGGCCCGGCGCCCGCAGTAGGCGCACGTGTGCCGATCGCGTCGCAGCACGCCGGAACGCGACCAGCGCGGCGGCCCGGAATAACGCCATTTCATGACGACGTAGCGCAGCAGCCGCACCACCTTCGGCCGCGGGAAGACGCCGAGGTCGGGCCCGTCGCTTTCGTGGACGACCGCGACCTGGCGGACCAGCATCCGGATGGCATGGGGGAGCGAGACGGTGTGCAGGGGCTCGTAGCCGGCGTTGAGAACCAGGACTCCCATGGCGACGGGCACCTCCTTTCCGGGGCTGAACGGGCCGCGAACGCAAAAGCCGCCCGGCCGGCGTTCCGGCGGGCGGCTCCTCGCTCACGGCGTGGCAGGCCACGTCATGGCGCGGAGCCGGGAATGCCCGACAGGTGCATGCGTTCGTCGCGACGCGGCATTCCGTGGATCCTTTCGTGGCTGTGGACGACTTCATCATTGCCGCCCCGCGCCGCCGCGTCAACGGAAAATGATCGCCCCCGCTTCAAGATCCACAGTGGACTATCGCGTGCGCGCGGAAGCGGTTTTCGGCGGCGTCCGGTACAACTCGCCCAGCAACGCCACCGCGGCGTGCGTGGCCGGATGCGGATCGCGGGCGCGCCAGGCGAGCCGGACCGGCACCTGCGGGGCGTCGCGGACCCGCCGGTACACAATGCCGTCGCGGCGATACTGCGTCATCGTGGAATGCGGGGTGACGCCGACGCAGCGCCCGGTGGTGATGGCGGCGAGCCAGTCGTCGACGTCGTGCGTGTACTCGATCCGCGGGCGCGATTCCGGCGGCCACAACTCGGCGGAAGTGGTGCCGGTGCGCGGATCGATCACCAGCAGCCGCGACGCGAGATCGGCGAGCGTGACGGTGCGGCGTCCGGCGAGCGGGTCGTCGGCGGCCATGGCGCAGTAGCGGTCCTCGCGGCCGACCGTCGCGTGCGCGTACTTGCCCGGCGGCACCTGATGGCGCACCACGGCGAGATCGGCGAGCCCTTCCGCCAGCCCGGCGGTCGCGGTGTTGGCGCGCACGAGCAGCAGTTCGACGTCCGGGTACCGCGCTGCCCAGCGACGCTGGAACTCCGCGGTGTGCCTGCCCATCGCCGACCACGCGTGGCCGATGCGCAGCCGCGTGTGCCCGGTGGTCGCCTCGCGCACGAGCTCGTCGGCCTCGGCGAGCAGATGCCGGGCGCGGGCGAGCACCTGGACGCCCGCGGTCGTCGGCTCGAGGCTCCGGCTGGTGCGATGCAGCAGCTGCACGCCCAGAACCCGTTCCAGCGAGGCCAGATTCCGGGATACCGCCGCCTGCGAGACGCCGAGTTCGGCCGCGGCGTCGGTGAAGGTGCCCGCGTCCACGATCGTCACGAGGCAGCGCAGCTGACGCAGCTCCAGATCCATGCGTCCAGCGTATCGCTGATGCGGTCAATGCATTTTGCGCATGGATCGGCCGACTGCATGCTCGACCGCATGGCGACTACGGAACTCGCTCCGCGAACACGTGGCGACGCACGGGCGGCCGGTGCCGCGATGCTGCTCGGAAGCGCGCTGTCGAACCAGGTCGGCGGGGCGACCGCGGCGCTCGCGTTCCCGGTGCTCGGCCCGCCGGGCGTGGTGGCGGTCCGCCAATGGGTGGCGGCGGTGGTGCTGCTGGCGGTCGGACGCCCGCGGCTGCGGACCTTCACCGCACGGCAGTGGTGGCCGGTACTCGCTCTGGCCGCGGTGTTCGCGACGATGAACCTCTCGCTCTACACCGCGGTCGACCGGATCGGTCTCGGACTGGCCGTGACGCTGGAATTCCTCGGCCCGCTGTCGATCGCTCTCGCCGGCTCCCGGCGCCGGACGGACCTCGCGTGCGCGGTGGCCGCCGCGGTCGCGGTCGGCGCGCTGATGCGGCCGCGGCCGAGCACCGACTATCTCGGGATGGGGCTCGCGCTGGTCGCCGCGTCGTGCTGGGCCTGCTACATCCTGCTGAACCGGACCGTAGGCCGTCGCCTGCCCGGGGCTGCGGGCTCGGCTGCCGCCGCCGGGGTGTCCGGTCTGCTGTACGTGCCGATCGGGCTGTTCGCGATGCTGCACCACCCGCCGACTTCGGGCGCTCTCGCGGCGGCGCTCACCGCCGGACTGCTTTCGTCGGCGCTGCCGTTCCTCGTCGATCTGGTGGCGTTGCGCCGGGTGCCGACGCAGTTCTTCGGCGCGTTCATGAGCGTCAACCCGGTGATGGCCGCGCTGGTCGGACTTGTGCTGCTGGACCAGCGGCTCGACGCGGTCGCGTGGGCGGCGATCGGGGTCATCGTGGCGGCGAACACGGTGGCGGTGCTGCGGCGGGCCGGGTAATTGTCGGTGCGGCGGGATAACGTAGGCGTCGTCGGCAAGGGAGGTGTGGCATGGTGCGGATCGCTGATCAGGAGTGGCCGTCGACGGTCGTGCCCGCCGACGCGCGCGAACGCGCCCAGTCGACGGGCGTGCTGGTCCGCCGCATGGGCTGGGTGTCCGAGCGGCTGACCCGGGAGGAACGCGACGACGTCGAGCGGCAGCTGGAATTCTGGTACTCCAACGGATACTGCCCGGACGCGCTGCTGATCGCGATGAGCGCGCTGCCGGACGGGACGCGCCAGCGGCCGCGCCGCGCCAGCGAAAAGCCGGGCGACTTCCTGCGGTCGCGGATGAAGGGCTGGTTCGTCGACGAGTCCGCCGCCGCAGACCTGACCGAGGTGCGCGAACCGCCTCGGCGCGGGCAGACCTTCGAGGCTTGGCTCGCGAACCGGCGCAAGCAGGCGGCTGACGAGGGCACGTATCAACGGCGTTCGCGGCTGACCGACGCGGGGGAGCGGGCCCGGGCCGAGGCCCGCACGATCGCGGCGTCCCGGCGGAAGGATCCGCTCGCGCGCGTGCGCGAGAGCGAACGTCGGCGTGCGGCGGCGTTGGAGAGCCTGCGGGTGGTCGGCGAGGCGGTCGAGGTGCCGCCGCCGCCGGCCTCGGCGGGCGCAACGCCGCGAATGGTGGCTTCGTTCGCTGGACGGCAGTCGTTGGCCGCGCATTCGCCGCAGGTGCTCCGGATTGTCGAGCGGTTGCGGGCGGAGAAGCGGGGGCCGTCGGCGGCGGAATTGGCGGTGCTGCGAAACGCGGTTCGCGACGCGCACCACAATGCCGGGCTCGGGACGTTGGAAGCGGCGAGCGCGGAAGTCAACGACGTGGATTCGCTGACGCCGGACGGGCAGCGGATCAAGGATTTCCTCGCACGTGCGGCGGACGACCGGCTGCCGCTTGACGCGACTGTGCGGTTGCTTCACTCGATGCGGTGAGCTGCGCGTGTCGGGTCACCCGCGGCGGGGAGGGTGCTTCCAGACTCGCCCGGTGATGAACACGGCGATGGACGATGCCGGGCGCTGTCTGCTTTCGGTGGCGTGGAATATCCGGACCGGCGGTCCTCGGGCGGATCCGCGGGCGGACGCGGTGCGGGAGCGGCTGCGGACGGTGTGCCGGGAGCTCGGGCATGCGGCTTGCCGGTTCGCGGCCGGGGATGCGAGCGGGGATCCGGTGCCGTTGTTGCGGCTGGCGGATCGGGCTTACGAGGTGGATACGTTGCTGCTGCTGGTGGGGACTTCGCTGATTCCGGATCCGGGGCGGGATCTGCGGCGGTGGGGCGAGATTGAGCGGTTGGCGGGCGAGGTGGACGGGATGGTCGTGGCGGCTTCGGGCGTGCTGGGCGGGGTCTGTGTTTGATCGCTTGGCCGCGGTCGGCTCGTCGCCTGGCGGCGGCATTGCTTCGTGAGTGGGTTCGCGGGCACCCCGATTTTTTAGTGTGACTACGGCGCGGGGGTGCTTGTCAAGGCGGGAAGGATGCCTTGGCAAGCACCCCCGCGCCGTGTTTTTGGCTTCGTATCGGGGGTGGGGGAGGTGTGGGTGCCTTGAGGGGTTGGGGGCGTCGGCTGCGGTTTGGTTGGTGGGGCGCGGCTTGGGTGGCCGGTTGCTGTGGGGTTCGCGGGTGGCGGTTTAGCGCCCCAATGTGGCATTGGGTGCGTCAGATGCACCGAACGCCACATTGGGTGCGTCGCATGCGCCCAATGTGGCATTGGGCTTTCTTAGCAGTGCGCGGGAGTCTCGCCTCTGCCGAAAGGCCCGGCGCGCGACGCCGACGTCCGCGAGGGCCACCTTTGAGGAATCCCTCACGCCCTCTCGCACGCCGTGAAGGGCCCTTCACGGACTTAGATTCCCTCAAGGAGCCCTTCACAGACCGCCGCAACGCACCCAATGCGGTATTGGTTGCACCCCGCGCACCCAACGCAGCGCGGCGGCGGGACGGGGCGTGTGGGAGTCAGGGTCCGTGCGGGGAACCCTCACGGACTCCAGCCGGGGGCGCAGCTGCCTCGCGGAATCGGTGTCGGAAGGCGTCACGGGCGGGGACTCTGTGGCTCACGAGAATCCATGCGAGCGGGGACGGGTCAGGGGCGTTGGCGCACTCCGGCCAGCACCGCGCTCACACTGGGCAGCCAGCGGTGCCTAGGGTCCGGCGCGGTCAGCCATTCCGGGCCCATGCCGGGTGCTTGCTGACCGGTCGGCAGGGGGAGAAGCGCGCCGCTGTCCAGGACGGTCACGTCTGCCGGCAGGCTGCCTCGCAGGAGCAGTTCGCCGTCGGTCTCGGCGAGAATGGCCAGGCGCGGACCGTGTTGGGTGGGGAGGATCAGGGACGGGCCTTCGCAGCCCAGGGCGGACAGGTGGTTGCGCACCGGGCCTGAGGTGAGTTTCGGCAGGGTGACTGCGCACAGGCCGTTTTCCAAGGCCAGGAACAGGCGCGCGCCCTGCCGCCGGACTGACCAGCCGAACACCCCGCCGTAATACGCGTCTGCCGGGTCTGGGCCGGTGTGGTGGTCGGGCCGCAGTTGCTGGTCGAGAGTCATCGTCGACGCCTTCCGCTCGCATGGGGTGCCCGCCGATGCTAACGGCACTCAGTGCCACTAGCAACCCGGGCTGCTACCGTTCGGGAATGACGGAGACGCCGCGCACCCGGGTCGGGGCCACGCCGGCCGGGCGGCGGCAGTTGCGTCGCGCGCTCGCCACGGCGGCCGTGGATCTCTTCGCCGCCAACGGGTACGAGGCGACGACCATCGACGACATCGCCGCGGCGGCGGGCGTCGGGCGGCGCACGTTCTTCCGGTATTTCGACAGCAAGGACGACGTCCTCTTCGCCAATCACGACGAGATCGTCGCCGAGATGGAGCAGGTCTTCGAGACCGCCGACCCGGCGCGCGACCCGATCGAGGTGGCGACCGCGGCGGTGTCGCTCGTGCTGGAGTCCTATGCCGCGGAGCTGGACGTCTCGCTCAAGCGGTTCACCCTCACTCGCACGGTGCCGTCGTTGCGGGACAAGGAAGTCGCGACGGTCGACCGTTACCAGCGCGTCCTCGCCCGCTACCTCCAGGACCGCTTCGCCGCCGCTGGGGACGAGTCCGCGACGCTCCGGGCCGCGGTGGCCGCGGCGGCGATCGCGGCGGCCAACAACCATGTCCTGCGGCGCTGGCTGCGCAGCGGCGGCCGGGACGACATCGAGGCTGCGGCGACGGAGGCGTTCACCCTGGTCGCGGACGCTTTCCGGACGTCCGGCGGGAAGTCCCCCGCCGAAGCGGAGCCGGGCACGGTGGTGGCGGTGCTCAGCACCGCGACACCGTTGCACGAGGTGGTGACCCGGATCGGCGCCGCGCTGCGCGACGCCGATCCCCGGTGAGATGCTTGCCGGTCGGCAAGTGAAGTGCACTGAGTGCCATTGAAGGTGAAGTGCGGCGGGCGCGGGGGAGGCGCGTTGCCGACCGCCAGTGGCGCGATTCGAGTCAGGCTCGCACCGGCGCTCAGATGCGGATGGCCGCCGCTGTCGATGATCAAATCGCCGTACTGCGCCTGCGTTGCCGACCACGGTCGACGAAGCATCGCACGGGGGCGTGCTGACCCCGATCTGGGCTGGGACCGCGTCCTGGCCGGGCTGGCGCGCAGCGAGCGATAGGAGAATCAGGCCTTGTCCACCGCGGGCTTGAGGACTTCTTCGCACCACTGCCGGAAAGTCGTCGGCGTTTCCACGGCATTCTGCGGAGTGCGGACCACGCCCTCGTCCAGATGGTTCAGCTTCGCGGTCGCCATGTCCATCATGGACTGTGCCATCGCCTCGGAGTGGCCGTGTGCGAGCACCTGTTCGCCGAGTGCGGAGACCGGGATTTGCTGATACTTGACCGAAATCCCCAGCACCTCGCTCAGCATCTCAGCTTCCTGGTCGGGCGACAGATCTTCCGGTCCGAGCACGGGGACCTCCTCCCGGCCGGTCCACAATGGATCGAGCAGCAGCCGGGAAGCGACCGCGGCGATGTCGCGCGTGCAGGCGGTCGGGGCGGCGTAATCGGGGGGCAGGACGTCGTAGAAAGTGCCTTGTTCTTTGATCGCCGAGGTTTGGCGCAGCAGATTGTCCATAAAGGTCGGATTCGCCAGTGCGCGGAAGGCGACGCCGGTGTCGGCGATGAGGTCGTCCATCGCCAGGGTGGCGGTCACGTGTCCGGCTCGTTCCGCGGACGCGGTGCCGCGGCCGAGGGCGCTGACTGACACCACCCGGCGGACGCCGTGGGTGCGGATTGCGTCGACGGCGGGGCGGGCGAAACCGGAGTAGGCCTCGTCGACGCTCGCGGCTCGCCGGTCGGGCGGGACTAGCCAGAAGACGGTGTCGGCGCCGTCGAAGGCGCGGGCTAGTACTTCGGGATCGCTGTGTGAACCAACGTGGATGTCGATGCGTTCACGCAGGTCAGCGGGTATTTTCGCGGGGTCGCGGACGATCGCGCGGACGGGGCGCGCACCGTCGGAGATCTCGGCGAGGACGCGGCTGCCGATGTTCCCGGTGGGGGCGGTGACGACGATCATGCGGGCACTCCAGGAGACTGTCGCAGAGGTGGAGCAGGAAGTAAACTCCACCGTACCGTTTACTTTTGGCGGAGGCAAGGATGGCGCGTGAAGGCGGTTCGCAGCTGAGGGGTGCGGAGCTGCGCAACCACATCCTGCTGGCGGCGAAGAACGTGTTCCTCGAAACCGGCTTCGAGCGGGCGTCGATGGATGCGGTCGCGGCCAGCGCGGGGACGTCCAAGCGGTCGCTGTACGCGCACTTCGAGAGCAAGGACAAGCTGTTCCTCGCGGTGCTCGACCTGGTCCGCGAGCTGTACCTCGGCAAGCTGATGACCCCGGACGCGTACGCGGACGACCCGGTCGAGGCGGTCGCGCTGTACTGCGGGCGGTTCCAGCAGTTGCTGACCTGGGAGTCGCAGGCGCGGACGTGCCGGCTCTGCATCTCGGCTGCCGAACGGTTGCCGGACAGCGCGAAGGCGTACTACGACGCGATGTTCGCGGTGATGTACACGCGGCTCGCCGGGTATCTGGCCGCGCAGTACACAATGGACAATTCGGAGGCGGCTGCGCTCGCGGAGGATCTCGTCGGGCGGACGGTGTTGCCGCGGGTGTTTCGGGTGTTGCTGAACGCTGAACCGGCGATCGAGGAAATGCCGGGGGCTGACGCGGTGGTGGAAAACGTTGACCTGGAACCGATTCGGCTGGTTGTTTCGGCGGCGTTGCGGCCGCGGGCATGAAGATCGCGCGGGAGCTGGGGAGCGCGTTGCCGAAGGTCGGGTTGCGGGTCGATCCCAATGCCGCGTCGTCGGTGCCGGCCGGGCCGGGACTTGGGGTGGAAGCGGACGAGGAGAAGCTGGCTTTCTAGGCGGCGAAGAACGAACGGGAAGGCGATCTCACCGCATGACAGTGCCGCGGTCCGAAATGGACCGCGGCACGTCGTTGGCTCAGCGCAAGGCGTTTACCGTGATGGTGAGCGTGTCCGGGTCGCCTGCCTGGACCGCGCCGCTGAAATCGGGGCCGGGGGAGACGTCGTCGTACGGGAAGGCGTATCCGCGGTTGTCCGGCAGTTTGCTGTGCACGATTCGCGCGTAGTGGTTGGTTTCCGGGTTCTGGTAGAACTTCGCCGGGTCCTCGCCGGTCGGCTGTTTCGGATTGTCGCGCAGGGTGGTGCGGTTCAATGCCGCTGCCAGCCGGGGGATGATCGCCTTGCGGGCGTCGCTGTCGCCTTGTTTGATGGCGAACGGTCCGCTGTCGCAGCTCCATACGTCCGGTGTGGCGGGCTTGCCGAAGCGTTCGCCGTTGTTGAAGGCGAGCACGCCGTCCGCGCCGACCTGGCCGGTGAACGCGCCGAGGCCGGGCACCTGGGTGTCGACGGTGAGTGTCTCGCCGGCGTATTTCTTCCACACCTCGTCGATGTAGCCGTCGAGGTATCCGCCGAATTGGTCGGCGCGGTAATGCGCGGACAGTGCGCGCAGCGGCTTTCCGTCGCCCCCGGTTTCGATGAGCGTGCCCCATTTGCCGCCCTGGGCGTTGAGGGCGTCGCAGATCGGGTCCAGCGAGCGCGCGGGCAGTCCTGGCACGGTCTGGTCGCCGGAGCCGGTCGTGGTGAGGTGCAGGCCGATCGGGATCGCGACGAAGTCGACGTAGCTGATGTTGGCGAAGAGCACGTCGTTGTTGAAGGTGAATTCGCAGAACGACCAGTTCCGGTTGTAGTTCGGGTCGTCGGCGGCGAGGAAGCTCGGGTGCACCAGCGCCGGGCCCTTGTTGACGAAAAAGTCCAGTTTGCTGTCGAGCGCGACATAGATCCGGGCCGCGTACATTTTCGGGACGGTGACCTGGGAAAGCGACTTCAGCGGGATCGCGCAGTCCTCGCCGAGCGGCGTGTGGTCGCTGCCGGGGGACGGCGGATAGTAAGGCGTGCCGTCGGCTTTCAGGATGACGAGCCGGTTGTCCAGCGTCGTTCCGGTGATGTACGCGTAGGTCTGGCCTGCCCCGGACTTGTCGTCGAAAGCGACCTTCGCGGTATCGGGGGTGGTCGCGGAGGCGAACGCGGAGTTCCAGAGTGGAAATGTCGCGGCTGCCGCGGATGCGCCGAGGAATGCCCGCCGGGAAATCAAGGAAAACCGCCTCCTGGAGTCGTGCCCTTTTCCGGTGACCGGCACGCTAGTCACGGCCGGGAAAGCGGGTCAACGAATGCGGGGGAAATTGGCTGGTTTTGTCATTTCCGGCTGATGCCCTGGACGCGCGCTGAGGCACGGGCCGCCGCCACGGCCCGTGCCTCAGTGTCTGGTGCGGACTTCCCGGGTCAGCTCACTTGCAGGTCGATGCAGGCGTAGAAGGCGTTCGCGGTGTCCGCGATGTTCCAGACGGCGAGCACCGTCTGCCTTCCGGTGTGCCCCTTGAGGTTCACGTTGTGGGTGACCGTCGCCGGGGGCTGCTGGCCGCCGCCGTCCACGGTGGCGATCTTGTCGTTGCCGATCCAGTACTCGTAGTTGGACGTGCGGTGCCGGGCGGTGAACTTCCAGGTGAAGGCCACCGAAGAGCCGACCGAGGTCGCCTTCCAGCCCTTGTTGTTGTCGTTCAGCTCGGCGAACTGGGCGTTGCCGCCGCTGCAGCTGTGCAGCCCCTTCGGTCCTTCGACGCTCTGCGGTTCCCACTTGATCTGCCCGCAGGGAACGACTCCCTGCGCGCATTGGGCCTGCCGGCTCGCCGGCGCGTTGACGTACCCGTGCGCGCTGGCGATGCCTGCCGGGCTGATCAGCACGAGCACCGGGGCGATCGCCGTGCCGACCGCGGCCGCGACGAGTTTCCGGTTCGCTTTCATGGACAGCTCCTTCGGGGAATGCTCGTTTCCCGGTGCGGGTACGACAAAGCGACGCACCGGCTTTCCGGGAGCCGGCCCGCACGGGGGGTGAGCGAAGGGGGTGGGCTTCTTGGTCTAGACCATACGCCCGAGATTCGGGAAAGGTCAACAGCTGGCAAAGAAAGGCGGGGGCGGGGTTATCCGTCAACGTTGTCACACAAGACCACTGTCGCTTGTGGTGCTTGCCGGACAGCTTCCTTGGATTGCGCCGGACGGGTGGTCCGGCGCGGATCATGATCGCCCAGCGTGATTTCGTCTGCTCTGGACTGTCTATAGTGGACGGTGAGAAGCTGCGCGGGCGCACGGAATGCGGCCGGTCCGGGTGGTCTGGTGCAGCGATTCTGCCCGGTCTCCGAAATCCCCGACTTCCGGAGGGTTGAACGGATTCGATCGGAAATGCTGAACTGGACGGTTCGGGTGTTCGCGCTTTCGCAGTGCCGGCCGCGCTATTTCGCGCAGCCGGCAGCGGCCGGACGGTCAGCGGCGGTCCTCGATGGCTGGATCGCCCCGGGCCGCCGTGCGGATGCGGTCGCTGGCGAGCAGGTCGTGCGGGACGCCGAGCTGGATCGTGCTGGCCGCGGCGAGCCGGGCCAGGTGCGGCTCGGCGAACTCGACGCTCAGCGCGGCCAGATCGTCTTCCAGTTGCTCCGGCGTGCGGGCCCCGACGATCGGCGGGGTTTCGCGGCGCCCGGGCGAGCCCGGCCTGGGCAGGAGTGCAGCCGATTTCCCTGGCGACGTCGGCCAGAATCTCGGCGATGCCGGGATTGCGTTCGGTGACCGCGCCGAGGGCGAGGTTGAAGCACTTGCGGGCGCTCTTGCCGGGGGCGGGCCCGGCCGCGGTCAGGTCGGCTCGGGTGTACTTGCCGGTCAGGACGCCGCCAGTCAGCGGAGAGCGGGGGGACCATGCCGAGGCCCATCTCGCGGCCGATCGGGGGCGGATCGCGTTCGCCGGTGCACTCGACGAGGTCGTGCTCGGCCTGCAACGCGGTCAGCGGCGCCCATCCGCACAGGTCGGCGATGGCTTGCATGCACGAGATCTGCCAGGCCGGGGCGCTGGACATCGCGACGTAGTGGATTTCGCCCTGCCGGACGAGGTTGTCCATCCCGCGCGGGATCTCCTCGACCGGCGTCGTGAAATCCCAGACGCGCAGGTCGAGATAGTCCGTGTTCAGCGGCCCGCAGGCTGGCGTCCGCCGAGGCGAACAGCCTTTCGCGGTGCGGCCCGCCGGAGTTCGGGTCGCCGGGGCGGCGCAGGTTTGTGTATTTCGACGCCAGGACAAGGCTTTCGCGGCGGGGCGGGCGACCTTGCCGAGCAGACGCTCGGCGGTGCCGTCGGCGCAGGCCGGCGCGGTGTCCGCGAAGTTGCCGCCGCCGACGACAGCCGGACGGCGCTGAACCGCTTGTTCGCTCGCTGAACGCTCAGGATTGCCGGGAAGGGGTCAGCGGCGGATTTCCTCGCCGTCGTGCCCGGTAAGCCGCTGCCTTCATTTTGTTTCCGCAGGTGGCCATCGCGCACCATTCGCGTCGTGATCCTCGCGAATGGTCCAGGTAAACCTGCGTGCATTCCGGCCGTCCGCATTCCTTCAGCAGATCGGCGTCCGGTCCGCCCAGGATCGTGATCGCGGCCCGGGCCACGGTGGACAACGCCTGTGCCGCGGTCGCCCGGACTTGCCGTCCGGTGCGGGTCAGCTGCGGGACCGCGTCCGGCTGCGCGGCTGCCTCGTTGAGCAGCGTCAATGCCTCCGGGTCGTACTCGTGGCCGACGAGCCGGGCCGCGACCAGGGCGTAGATCGCCTCCCGGACCGCGATCGCCCCCGCCAGGTCCGCTGCCGTGCTCGCCGGATCGGCGCCGGTGACCCCCGACTCGCGGAACCAGGCGTCCAGGCTGCGCGGCGACCCCAGCATCTCGGCCGGCTCGTCGTTGCGGCGGGCCCGCAGCGTGCCGACGAAGTCCAGCGCCGGGTTTCCGCAAGGGAAGGCGTGCTCCATGCGCACCAGTCTGACAGGTGATGAATCACAACGCAAGGAACTCTAACCGGCCTAGCAGGTTATGAGTAGCGGGTCACATAAATACGTAACCCCCTTGACCGGTGACGAATGTGCGTGCGAAGGTTCTCTCGTCGCCGAGACCGGAGGACAGCGGCCCGGTCGCCTGCCGAAAGGCCAAGTCCCATGGACGCGATCACGATGGTGTTCCGCGATGTTCTCGGCGCACTGGCGGCGCTGACCGGCACCGTCCTCAGCGGATTCTGAAAATTTCCGGAAAGGAAAGTCATGTCTGAAACCACTTACACCGCCGTCGTCACCACTACCGGCGAAGGCCGCAACGGGGGACGCGCGGTTTCGTCCGACGGTGCGCTCGACCTGAACTTCGCCATCCCGAAGGAACTGGGCGGCAACGGCGGGGCGACGAACCCGGAGCAGTTGCTCGCGGCCGGGTGGTCGTCGTGTTTCATGGGCGCGGTGCGGATCGCGGCGGCGCAGCGGAAGGTGAAACTGGCCGACCTGGCGGTGGTCGCGGATGTGACGCTGCACCACGACGAGGCGAACTTCTGGCTCAGCGCCGCGCTGCACCTGGAGTTGACGGGGATCGATCAGGAGACCGCGGACGCCCTGGCCGCGGCCGCGCACCAGACCTGCCCGTATTCGAAGGCGCTCGGCGGGAGCATCGAGGTCACGGTGGACGCGACGGTCGCCTGATCCGATCGGGTGGTCGAGGGGGTGATGGGTGCCCTCGACCCGGCAGGATCGCGCGGGATTTCGGTGCTGCCCGCCGCCGCGGGCCACGGCCGGGTCGGCGGGCGGCTGGTGCGCTGGTCAGGGCAGAGCGGGCGGGGCCTGCTGCGCCAGTTCCCGCGCCACTTCGACAGCCACCTCGACGGTCCGCGCCACGAGAGGGGACTCGGCGGCCCGGCCGCGCGGCCAGTGGAGGCAGATCGAGCGCGCCGGGGCCGGGTCGAGGTCGTGGACCTGCAGATCCGGCCATCCCTCCGGTCCGTGGATCGCGCCGCAGTCGCGGCAGACGACCTGGTGGATCGCCAGCCAGGGCAGGACCGCGAGGCCCATTCCGGCGCGCACCATCGACAGGATCGTTTCGCTGCCCGCGGAGCGGAACACGATGCGCGGGCGGGCTCCGGCGTCCGCGAGGGATTGTTCGAGGCGGGGCTGGTCGAAGGTTGACGGCCAGGCCACCATCGCCTTGCCGTCCAGTTCGCGGGCGGGCACCGGGCCCGCCGGCAGGGCGCCGGGCGGGGCGACGGCCAGGTAGGGGTCTTGCATCAGCCGGACATGCTCCGTGTCGTCGCTGATCAGGCCGTCGTGGAACAGCAGGTCGAGTTCGCCCAGCCGAGGCTCGTCGGGTTCGGAGAGCCGGATCTCGCAGCGGGGGTGTTCCTCGCGGAGCAGACGCAGCACGGTCGGCAGGATCGCGTGCGAGACGCTTTGCAGGGTGCCGACGTCGATGCGGCCTTCACCGGCTTTGAACCGGTCGACTGCCTGGCCCAGCGCTTCGGCTTTCGCCAGTACCTCCCGGCCGTGTTCGAGCACGACGGCACCGAGGGGAGTGATCCGCACGGGGCGCGGGCCGCCCGGCCGGTCGAAGACCGCGCCGCCGACGGAGCGTTCCAAGGCCGCGATGTGCTGGCTCACGCTCGATTGCGTGTAGCCCAGCCTCGTCGCTGCCCGGGAGAACGTTCCTTCTTCGGCGATCGCGAGCATCGTCGTCAGCTGCCGCAGGTCGAGGTCGGCCATGAGCGCAGTATATTACTGATCGCGATGGATTCGATCGTAAACAATCGCTTTTCTTAATCTCGCGGCGCTCTTAGCGTCATTGCCATGACAGTCGCGACGATCACCGCCGGGAGAACTCCCGCTCGCAGGCTGCCGTGGGCGCTCGGGGCATGTCACCTCGTCGCTCGCGGCGGCGCGTTCGTGCAGCCGATGCTGGTGCTGTACCTGACGCAGGAACAACAGATGTACCCGACGGCGGCGGGGGCAGTGGTGGCGGCGGTGGGCATCGGCGACTTCGGGTCGCAACTGCTCGGAGGCTGGTTCGGGGACCGGATCGGGCGGCGGAAGACGATGCTGCTCGGGTTCCTTGGGACGGCGATCGCGTTGGCCGCGTTGGGATCCGCTGCGGTGACGCCGGTCATCTGGGCAACGGCAGTGGGTTACGGTCTCGCTGCGGGGCTCTTCCGGCCGGCGGGATCGGCGGCGGTGGCGGATCTTCCGCCGGACGAGCGAGTGCGGGCGTACAGCCTGCTCTATTGGGCGGCGAATCTCGGATATGCCGTTGCGGCAACGGTTTCCGGAGTGTTGGCAAGTCGCGGCTACGGGCTGCTGTTCTGGTTGAACGCGGTCGCGATGCTGCTCGCGGCGTTGATCGTGGTGGCCGCGGTGCCGGAGACCCATCCAGGAACGAGCCGCCAGCGACGCGCGCTGCTGCCAGCGTTGCGAGCAGATCGTTTGATGCGCACTATGACGCTGATCCACGCCGGTTGCTTCACGTTGCTGATGCAGGCGTTCGCCACGCTGCCGTTGTTGATGACTGCGCAGCAGTTCAGTTCCGCAACGTACGGTGGCGTGCTTGCGCTCAACGGGTTCGCCATCGTTGTCCTGCAACCGTTGGCTGTCGCAGTGTTGGCGAATCGCGACCGGGCGACGGTGCTTGCTGCCTCGATGTTGCTGGCTGGCGTTGGCGGCGGTCTCGCCGCCGTGTCACAGGGCATTGTCGGTTATGCCGTCGCGGTTCTCGTTCTCAGCCTCGGACAGATCGGGTTGGCGGTCCAGTTCGGTGCGACGTTCGCTGCTCTCGCGCCGCCTGATCTGCGCAGCGGGTACCTGGGCGTGGCGTCGAGTGCGTGGAGTCTCGGCGCGGTCCTCGGCCCGGTGCTCGGTACGGCGTTGCTGGAGCGCGCTGGCCGAACTTGGCTTGGCCTAGTGGCTTTCGCCGCAGGAATTCTGCTTTTCCTTGCACAGCAAGCCGTCGCTGGACGTCTTCGTGAGCGGCAGGACGGCCAATACACCGAGAAGGGGATCAACCAATGACCACCATGACCAACAACGAATGGCGCGCTTTCCTTGCCGAGGGAACGAGGCTTGCCCACTTGGCTCTCACTCGCGCCGACGGGCGTCCGCACGTCACGCCGATCTGTTTCGTTCTCGACGGTGATGAACTTGCCTTCGCGCTGTCGCCGCGAAGCGTCAAAGGCAAAAGCCTTGCCCGGGACGGACGTGTCGCGGTTTGCATCAGTGACGAGCGGCAGCCGTACAGCTTCGTGACCGTCGAAGGACGGGCCCGGATTTCCGCCGAGCCGGACCAGATCAGGAGGGTCGCGGCGGGGATCGCCGATCGTTACTACCCCGGTCAGTCCGCAGCGGACCTCGCGGAATCGTTCGTCCACGGCGGATTCGCCGCGGTGCGGATCAGCATCGCGCACGTCATCGCCCAATCTGGTCTCGGCTGAGCCTCACCGCAACCGCGCCCCCGCCCGCTCTAGCGCAGTCAGCACTTCGGAGCGGGCTGTGGCGATTTCGCCCGCGGTCAGCGTCGCGGACCTCGGGCGGAGGGTGACTCGCAAGGTGAGCGAACGGTGGCCTGGCGGAATTCTCGAACCGCGGTACTCGCCGACGTACGCCACCCGCTGCACCAAGGCGTGGGCCTGGGTCGCGGTGTCGGCGACCAGCGACCACGGCACGGTGTCGGCCGCGAGGACGGACAGGTCGAAGTCCGATTCGGGCAGGTCGCCGACGGGGGTGTAGCGGTTCTGGCGGGACGGGTGCGTCCGCAGCGCGTCGAGGTCCAGTTCGACGCAGGCGATCGCGCCCCGCTCGATGCCCGCCGCCCGGAGCACCGGCGGCCGGACCAGCGCCAGTGCCCCGGCCGGGCGGATCGCGAGCCGGGCCGACGGGTCGGTCCAGGCCAGGCCGGGGACACCGGACAGGTCCAGTGCGGTGAGACGGCAGTACCGGCGGAGCACGTCGACCAGCCCCTTGGCCCGGCGGAACAGGCCGGCCCCGTCCGGTCCGGCGAGCAGGATCCCGGCGGACGTCCGCTCGCCCGCGGCGAAGACGGTGCCGACCTCGAAGAGGCTGAACTCGTCGTGGCAGCGCAGGTTGGCGGCCGCGGCTTCGAGCAGGTTCGGGATCAGCGACGGGCGCAGCCGGGCGCGATCCGGGGCCGGCGGACGGGCGATGGCGAGAGCGGGGTCGAGGCCGCACGCGGCGAGCAGATGGTCGGCGGACCACGGGTAGGTCAGCACTTCCGTTGCCCCGCCGCGCGCCGCCAGCACCTCCCGGACCTGGCGGCTCAAGGGGAGCCGAGGGGGCGGGGCCAGTCGCACGACGGGCCGCGGCGCGGGCAGTGCGTCGAAGCCGTGGATGCGGGCCAGCTCCTCGACGATGTCCACGGGCAGCGAGAGATCACCGGTGGAACGCCACGACGGAGCGACGACCCGCAGCAGCTCTCCGACGACCTCGGCGGTGCAGCCGAGGGCGCGGAGGATGCGCAGGATTTCGTCCGGGGGCAGCGGGAGGCCGATCCGGCGTTCGATTTCCCCGAGGGTGATCTCGATCTCGGCGCGTTGGGTGGCGGCGAGGACGATGTCTTCCGCTCCGAGCGCCGCGGCTGAGGGATCCGCCTCGGTCAGGAGGCGGAGGAACAGGCCGGCGGCTTCGTCGGCGCGTTGAGTGTCCAAGCCTTTTTCTTGGCGCACTGAAGCTTCGGTCCGGGCGCTGCGCCGGGCGTGGCTGGGGATCAGCGTCGGTATCTCCAGCACGAGCGAGTCGCCCGAGGCACGGACGTCGCTTGGTTGTCCGACGGCGAACATCACGTAAGCGCTCAGGTCGGCGCACAAGTCCTGGACCGGTTGGCCGATTCGCCGGAGCCGGTCGCGGATGAAGGCCGGTGCCGGCACGGAACTGTCCACTGTGCACTGCAGAGCCAGCATCCGCTGATGCCGAGCGGGGTCGGCCAGTGCGAGGCCGGTAGTGCCCGGCGGCCGCGCGATACGGGGAAGCGGAGCCAGCGGGAGTCCATAGAGGACGGACAGCTCGCGCGCGATTCCGTAGTGTCCCCACAGATCGGGGCGATTGGTGAGCGATTTGTTGTCGACCTCGAAGACAACGTCGTCGTCGACGAGGTCGTACCCCTCGACTTCGACGGTCTTCAAGGTCAGCTCGTGCGCCAGCTGGTCCGGCGGACAGCGGGGCAGGGGCACGTAGTCGGCGAGCCAGTCCCGGGAAATCTTCACGGCAGCGGGCCTTTCAGGAGAATTGGGAGAGGAAGCGCAGGTCGGCGCTGTGCATCAGCCGGACGTCGTCGATGCCGTAGCGCATCATCGCCAGCCGGTCCAGGCCGGCGTTCAGGTAGCAGCCGGACCATCGCGCCGGGTCGAGTCCGGCGGCGCTCAGCACGTGCGGATGCGGGCTGCCGCCGGGCATCACCTCGAGCCAGCCGGTCCGTCCGCAGATGCGGCAGCCGCGGCCCGAGCACACCTGGCAGACCATGTCGATCTCGAAACCTGGTTCTACGAAGGGGAAGTACCCGGCGCGCATCCGCGTTCGCACCGGTTCGCCGAACACCGTGCCGAGGATGGTGTCGACGAGGAACCGGGCGCTGGCGAGCGGGATGTTCTCGTCGACCACCAGCACCTCGTACTGGAAGAACGCGCGTTCGTGCCGGGCGTCGGTGCTTTCGTTGCGGTAAACGCGTCCCGGGTAGGCGATCCGGATCGGTGGTTCGTGCGTGCTCAGGTACCGGACGCTCGTGCCGGTCAGGTGCGGACGCAGGCAGCGGCCGTCGGCCAGCCAGTAGGTGTCCATGCTCGTCCGCGCCGGATGGTCGGCCGGGAAGTTCAGCCGGTCGAATTCCATTTCCGCGGAGCTGATTTCCGGGCTCTCGACGACCGCGAAGTTGAGCGCGCGGAAGGCGTCGTCGAGGTCGTATCTCAGCTGGGTGACCGGGTGCAGTCCGGCGGTCGGCGGCGGAAGGCCGGGCACGGTCGGGTCGAGCGGGCGGTCCAGTGCGGTTTCCGCGGCGCGTTTTTCCTCCAGCGCGGCGGTAATGCGCTGGTGTGCCTTGGAAAGCGCGAGGCCGAGCTGTTTTCGGCAGGCCGGGTCGCAGCGGCCGAGGTCGCGGCGGACGGCGGCGAGCGGGCTGGACTTGCCGAGCACGGAACGGCGCACGTCAGCGACAGCGGCGGGCGTGCTGGCCTGGGCGAGATCGGCGAGTGCGGCCTCGGTCAGCGCGGCGATCCGGCGCAGCGCCGAGGCGGGTTCGAGAGGGTCCACGGGTTCCTCGCTTCGGGTCGTGAAGTGCTGGACTTCACCCCCGGGCAGTGCGGGAACACGCGGACGTCAGCGGGCGGAACCCGGCGCGCACGCGCAGCCCCCGGGCACTCCCCGGGGGCGAAGAAATCGCTGCGCACGCATGCGCCCATCATGGCACGCCCCGCTCGCGCTGAGCAAACCCGTTGTGCGGACGTGCGGGGAACCCTCAGGGAATCAGAGTCCCGCAGGGTTCCCCGCACGGCAGGCGGGTCAGTGGCCGACGGCGGCCCGGACGGACTCCTTGAGCGAGCCGAGAGTGGCGATCACCGCGGTGGGTTCGTAGCCGCAGTGCGCCATGCAGTTCGAGCAGCGCGGGTCCTTGCCGCGGCCGAAGTTCTCCCATTCGGTGGTTTCGATGAGCTCCCGGTAGGTCTTCGCGTAGCCGTCGTCCAGCAGGTAGCACGGGCGCTGCCAGCCGAGCAGCGAATACGACGGGATGCCCCACGGCGTGCATTCCAGGTCGCGTTTGCCCTCGAGGAAATCGAGGAACACCGGCGAATGGTTGAGCCGCCAGCGTTTCCGGTTGCCGCCGCCGAAGGCCTTGGCGAACAGTTCGCGGGTCTGCTGCACGCCGAGCCAGTGGTCCTGGTCCGGCGCCTTCTCGTACGCGTATCCCGGCGAGATCTGCATGTTGTCGACGCCGAGGTCGTTGAGGTAGTCGAGCACGTCGATGACGTCCTGCGGGGTGTCCCCGGTGAAGAACGTCGTGTTCGTCATGACGCGGAAGCCCTTTTCCTTGGCGAGCTTGATCGCGTCGACCGCCGCCTGGAAACCGCCCTCCTTGCGCACCGACGCGTCGTGCCGTTCTTCGAGGCCGTCGATGTGCACCATCCACGCGAAATTGCGGTGCGGCTTGAACTTGTGGATGTGCTTGGGCAGCAGCAGCGCGTTGGTGCAGAGAAAAATGATCTTGTTGCGGGCGAGCAGCTGCCGGGTGATCTCGTCGATCTGCGGGTGCATCAGCGGTTCGCCGCCCGCGATCGACACCATCGGCGCGCCGCTCTCCTCGATCGCCCCGACCGCCTGCTCCACCGGCATCCGCTGTTTCAGCAGGGTGTGCGGCTGCGCGATCTTGCCGCATCCGCCGCATTTGAGATTGCACGCGAAGAGCGGTTCCAGCTCGACCAGGAGCGGGAACTTCTCCTTGCGCAGCAGCTTCTGCTTCATCAGATAACCGCCCAGCCGAAGAGACTGGCGCAACGGCATGGCCATCGCTCAGAGCACCTCCCGAGGTAGGGTGAACGTCATTTCTTCCTCCGTCAGCGTGTTTTCCGCGACGCTGACTGGCCCCAATCCGCGCAGGGCCCCGACTGTTTCGGACACCAGGCGCGGCGGAGCCGAAGCTCCCGCGGTGAGCCCGATCCGGCCGATCCCGGCGAGCCGGCGCAGGTCGACGTCGCCGCAGCCGTCCACCAGAACCGCCGGGGTTCCCTCGCGTTCGGAGACCTCCACCAGCCGCCGCGAGTTGGACGAATTCCCGGAACCCACGACCAGCACCAGATCCACTTCGCGGGCGATCGCGCGCAAAGCCTGCTGCCGATTGGTGGTGGCGTAACAGATGTCGTCCTTGCGCGGCGCGGAAAGCCCGGGGAATCGTTCGCGCAGCACGGAAGCGATCTCTTCAGCCTCGTCGAGTGCCAGCGTGGTCTGCATGGTGTAGGCGGTCCGCGAGGGGTCGCGCACGGTGACCGTCCGAGCGGCCGCGACATCGCCGACGACCACCACATTGTCGGGCGCTTCTCCGACGGTGCCTTCCACTTCCTCGTGCTCGGCATGCCCAATGAGGAACACTGTCTCGCCGCGACCGGTGTAACGGCGGACTTCGTTGTGCACCTTGGTAACCAACGGACACGTCGCGTCCACTACGGACAGTCCGCGGTCCGCTGCGGCTCGCCGAACCGCCGGGGAGACGCCGTGGGCTGCGAAGACGAGCGTCGCGCCTTCCGGAACTTCCTCCACCTCGTCCACGAACACCGCGCCGCGCCCCTGCAACTGGCGCACGACGTGGGTGTTGTGCACGATCTGCCGACGCACGTACACCGGCGCGCCGTGCTTCTCGAGCGCGCGTTCGACGATCTCGATCGCCCGCTCCACTCCAGCGCAGAACGATCGCGGACTGGCCAGCAGCACCTTTCGCGGTCCTATGGCTTCAGCCCACGCAGTGATCGCGGGAGCGGCCCGGCGCAGACTCCGCAACCCGGTGAGGCCATTAGCGACCGTCGAAGGATGGAACAGCGGCGCTCCGGCAGTGTCCACAATGGCTCGAACCACAGCGAACGGTTCACCGTCGGCCGCCAGCCAGGCAGACTCCATGTCGACCGCCAGCGCACCACTGGCGGCCAGCGAAGCCCGTTCCCGTTCCCGCACCACGTGCGAACTGCCGGCCACGGGCCCGAGATGGACAGTGAGGCCAAGCCCGCGCAACGCACCCGCCAGCAACGGAGCGGACGGCACCGGCACCACGCCGGAAGGACCGCGCACCTCAGTGGCGACCACCACGTCTCCCGGCCGTACGGCAGGGGTGAGCCCGCCGCCGACCCCCGCGACGATCCGCGGTCCGGACGGGAGCCGGGCCGCAGCGGCGGCGGCCCGGCGAGGCCCGAGTCCGGTGTGGACCGTCCGCGGACCGGGGCCGCGCAGCGCGGCCTGCTCGATCCGCAACGGGGTGCAGACGATCGGGGTCATGACCCGCCCCGTGCATACCGGCCGAGCGCGGACAGCGGGAACACCACGCGATACAGGTGGTACGACAGGTAAAAGTCGCCCGGGAAACCGGTTCCGGTGTGCTTGTCCTCGTCCCAGCCGCCGTCCGGCCGCTGCCGTTCGACCAGCCACTCGACGCCCCGGGTGACCGCAGTGGACTCCCGTTCCCCGGCGGCGAGCAGTGCCAGCAACGCCCAAGCGGTCTGCGACGGCGTCGAATCGCCGCGTCCGGCCCACGCCCGGTCGTCGTAGGACCGCAGATCCTCGCCCCACCCGCCGTCGTCGTTCTGGTGCTCGGCCAGCCACTTCACCGCACGCCGGATCCGCGGGTCGCTCCCGGGGACCCCGGCCGCGACCAGCGCGGGCACCACCGCGCCCGTCCCGTACACGTAGTTCGCGCCCCAGCGGCCGAACCACGAGCCGTCCTCCTCCTGGTTGTCCCACAGCCACCGAATCCCGCGACGGCATTCGCGAGTGCCGGATTTCCCTTCGGCGGCCAGCATTTCGACCACGTGCGCGGTCACGTCCGCCGACGGCGGATCGATCACCGCGCCGAAATCGCAGAACGGCAGGCGAGTGGTCAGCACCTGCGTGTTGTCCGCGTCGAACGCGCCCCATCCGCCGTCGCTGGACTGCATTCCCTCCAGCCACGCGACGCTCCGGTCGACCGCCTCCCGGATCCGCAGGTGATCCGGTTTGCCCATCCGCCGCAGCGCGAGCACCACCTCGGCGGTGTCGTCGGTGTCCGGGTAGCCGTCGTTGGCGAACTCGAACGCGAACCCGCCCGGTTGCAGCGAAGGCCGCCGCACCGCCCAGTCGCCGGGCACCCGGATTTCCTCGCCGAGCATCCAATCCGCGGCGCGGACCAGGGTTTCGTCGCCGGGGGAGACACCAGCGTCGAGCAGCGCGGTCATCGCCAGCGCGGTGTCCCACACCGGCGACTGGCACGCTTCGAGCCGGCGCACCCAGCCCTGGTCGGTCTTCTCCCGGATGGTGAACCCGTCGAGCCCGGCGATCCCGGCCTTGAGCGCGGGATGGTCGAGCGAGTAGCCGAGCAAGTGCAGCGCGAGGATCGAGTACACCCACGGCGGCTGGATCCCGCCCCATGAACCGTCGGCCTCCTGCCGCGCGAGGATCCATTCCGCGGCCTGCTTGACAGCGAGCTTCCGCACCGGGTTGAGCGGCAGTTTCGCGTACGCGTGCAGCGCGGTGTCGAGGTTCTGGAACACGCCGTCCCACGTCCACGGCGCGCGCGTCTTCGGCGGACGCTTGCCGGTGCGCAGTTCGGAGACATCGAACGGGAGCTTCCGCACCGGGCGCAGGGTGCCGACGATGGTGAGCGGCACGATGGTCTGCCGCGCCCAGCAGGCGAAGTCGTAGACGTTGAGCGGGAACCACGACGGCAGGAAGATCAGCTCGGGCGGCAGGCTCGGCAGGTCGTCCCAGGACCACTGGCCGACCATCGCGAGCCAGATCCGGGTGAACACGCGCGTCGCCTCGATCCCGCCGTGCTCGCGGATCCAGTCGGCGGCCGTGGCCAGCCACGGGGCGTCCGCCGGATCGCCGGCCAGCCGGAGCGCGACCCACGCCTCGACCGTCGTGGACAGGTCCGCCGGGCCGTCCGGGAAGTTCGCCCAGGTGCCGTCGGAGCGCTGCTGCGAGCGGATCCAGCGCGCGGACTCCTCGGCGATCTGCGGGGTGAGGATGCCGAGGAAGTGCCGCAGCAGCAGGTCTTCGGCGTCCATCGTGACGTTGGTGGCGAGTTCGCCCTTCCACCATCCGGCGCGGTCCTGCTCGCGGCGCAGGAACTCGACGGCCGCGCCGACAGTCTCGGCAGCGGTGCGGGCGGCGGGCGCGGAGGCGGAGGTCCGGGGGACGGTCTGGGTCATCACGCTTCCCTTCCGGCGATGAATCGGGCGATCGAAACGAGGTCGTCGCGCGGGCCCGGCGGGATGGCGGCCAGCGCTTGTTCCGCGGTGGCGACGTGCCGCGCCGCTTCCGTGGTGGCCCACTCGCGGCCGCCCGCGTCGTCCACCAGCGCGGCGATCCGCGCGAGGTCCGTGTCGTCGTCTCCGGCGAGCCATTCCGCGAGCCGCCGGCCCGCCGCGCCGCCGTGAGTGATCGCGTAGGTGATCGGCAGCGACTTCTTGCGCGCCCGCAGGTCGGAGTACACCGATTTCCCGGTGACCGCCGGATCGCCCCAGATGCCGAGCACGTCGTCGACGAGCTGGAACGCGAGGCCGATCTCCTCGCCGAACACCGCCAGCGCGTCGACCACCTCGGCGGGCGCACCGGCCAGCACCGCGCCGATCGCGGCGCTGGCGGACAGCAGCGCACCGGTTTTCCCGGCGGCCATCGTCACGCATTCGGCGAGCACGACGTCGTCGCGCTGCTCGAACGCGACGTCCAGGAACTGGCCGTGGATGAGCCGCCGCGTGGTCTGGGCGATCAGCCGCCCGGCCGCGACCGCGTGCGGGGAACCGCTGTCCAGCACCACTTCCTGGGCGAGCGCGAGCATCGCGTCCCCGGTCAGGATCGCGCTCGCGGACCCCCACAGCGCCCACACCGTCGGCCGGTGCCTGCGTTCGGTGTCGCCGTCCATCAGATCGTCGTGGACGAGCGAGAAGTTGTGCACCAGTTCCACCGCGACCGCACCGGGAACGCCGACCTCGACCGGCGCGCCCGCGGCCTGCGCGGACACCACGGCGAGCGCCGACCGCACGGCCTTGCCGCCGTTGCCCCGCACCGGCACGCCGTTCGGGTCGGTCCAGCCGAGGTGGTAGGCGCTGATCGCGCGGCTGCTGTCGTCCAGCCGGTCGACGGCGGCGCGCAACGCCGGCTGCACGGCGTCCCGGGCGCTGCCGAGCACCGGCGGCACCGCTGAACGCGTCTTTTCGGCAGAAAACAGATTGGCGGTCATGCTCCGACTCCCTCCCTCTTACCGTTGTGCTGAAGGAGGGCGACGGCCGCGGCCGCGCCGCTGCGCGCGGCGCCCTCCATCGTCGCGGGCCATCCGGTCGCGGTCCACGCACCCGCCAGGTACAGCCCGGGCAGCGCGGTGCGCGCGGGCGGGCGCAGCGAGGCGGTGCCGGGGCCGGGCCGGAACGTCGCGTGCCGCTCGCGGGTGACGAAAAAGTCGAGCACCCGCGCGCCGCGTGCTTCGGGCAGCAGCGCCAGCAGTTCGGGCAGCAGCTGTTCGCGGAGTTTCGCGGTGGGCAGGTCGATTTGCGCGTCCGCGGCGGACAGCGACATCGCGAGGTACTGCCCGGAGTCCAACCCGGACTGCCGCGTCCGGTCGAACACCCACTGCACCGGCGTGCGCACGCCGGCGACGAACGGTTCGTCGAGGACCTTCCGGTCGAGCACCACGTGCACGTTCACGATCGGCGAGCTGCCGAGGCCGCCGGACCAGCCCGGCGGCAGCCCGATCGCCCCGGGCGGCGCGAGCTGTTCGGTCACCGGCGGGGGAGTGGCGAGGACGACCTGGCTGAACTCCTCCTCGCCGCGATCGGTGACGACCCGCCAGCCTTCGCTGATCGCGCGCACCTTCGTGCCGGCCCGGACGTCCGCGCCGGCCTCGAGCAGCCGTTCGCGCGCCGGGTCGCCGTGCAGTTCCCGCAACGGCACCAGCGACCATCCGATGTCGGCGGCGGCCGGATCGGTGAGCAGGCCCTCCTGAAACACCGTCGCGGCGAGACTGAGCGACGCGTCGTCGGCCGTCGCGTTCAGCGTTGCCACGCCGACCAAATCCCACAACGCTTCGATCGCCGCCGCGCTCTGTCCGTGCCGCCGCAGCCATTCCCCGAAGGACTGACGATCCGTGCGGTCGGCCTTCGGATCCACCCGGCGCAACGCGAGCGCGGCGAGTGCGAACCGGGCCCGGTCGAGCGGGCGCAGCGGGTCGTAACGCAGCAACGAGGTGGCCAGGTGCAGCGGCGCGGGGAGGTCGTCGCGGCGCAGCCAGGTCGGCTCCGTCGCGCCCGGCAGACGGATCGGGATTTCCAGCCGCGGCTGCAAAGTCACCCGATCGGCGACGCCGAGCCGGTCGAGCAGCGCGCGATAAGCGGTGCAGCAGCGGAGAAACACGTGCTGTCCATTGTCGACCCGCAGCTCGCCGCGAGTGAACGAATGCGTGAGCCCGCCCAGATACGGCCGCGCCTCGAAGAGCGTCACCGCACGTCCGGCGTCGGCGCAGGCGAGCGCGGCGGCGATGCCCGCGAGCCCGCCGCCGACCACCGCGACCGGGGCGGTCATCGCCCGATCCCGGTCAGCGCCCGGAACGCGACCACCGCCTTTTCCCGGCCGGACAACGAAAGCCGCCGGTCGAACACGCGCGCGGGCTGTTCGTCGATCCGGTCCAGCAGGGTGCGGTAGATGCCCGACATCGCGGTGCAGCACGCGGCGCTGCGACCGTCCAAAGAGGGCACCAGGCGGAGACCGCGGGAGTACCAGTCGCGGGCCCGCGCGGCGCTGTCGTGGATCAGCGCGGTGAGCCCGCCTTCGGGATCGGCGAGCTTCCCGTCGGGGCCGACGGACAGTTCGACGCCGAACCGGTCGAGGTCCTCTTTGGGCAGATACACCCGGCCGCCCAGCAGGTCCTCGCGGATGTCGCGCAGAATATTGGTCTGCTGCAAGGCAATCCCCAGCTCGTCGGCGTACACCGGCGCGTTCGGCTCCGGACGGCTGCCGAACACGCCGAGGCACAGCCGCCCGACCGAACCCGCCACGCACCGGCAGTACTCGACCAGTTCCTCGAACCGCACGTACTCGCGGCCGGTCACGTCCATCTCGACGCCGTCGAGCAATTCCTCGAACGCGCCGAGCGGAATCGGGTACCGGCGCGCCGCGTCGGCGACCGCGACGTACACCGGATCGGCGGTCGCGGACAGGTCGCCGAGCGATTTCCGGACCCCGGCGAGCCCCTGCAGCTTCGCCTCGGCGGAGGCTTCGGTGTCGTCGCCGATGTCGTCGATGATCCGGGCCAGCGCGTACACCGCGCACAGCGCCGCGCGTTTGTCCGGCGGCAGCAACCGGATTCCGTAGTAGAAGTTACGAGCTTGTTTCCTGGTGACTTCCGCGCAGTGCGCGTAGGCCTCGTCCACTGTGCCCAGTGCCGTCATCCGGACCGCCTCCTCGTGCCGACTTGCAGCCACCCCAGCCAACTCAGCAGCCCGGCCCGGCTCGGCCGGACCGGTGCGGACAGCACGTCGCCGCCGCTCGCGCGCAGCGCGTCGACCGTCGCGAGCCCGCCGGCGAGGAAGCCGCTCACCGCGAACCGCCCCCAGCCCGACAGGCGCCCCAGCAGATCCGCGCCGCCGCCAAGGAGGGCGGCGGCGCGGTCGGTTTCCCACCGCATCAGCGCTTTCATCTCCGGCGACGCGTGCGCGGCGCCCAATTCCTCCTCGGCGACGCCGAACTCGGCGAGATCCTCCTGCGGGAGGTACACCCGCCCGTTGCGGTAGTCCTCGCCGACGTCCTGCCAGTGCTCCACGAGCTGCAGCCCGGTGCAGATCCGGTCGGACAGCTCCGCCGCGCGCGGATCGCGGACGCCGAGCAGGTCGAGCACGATCCGCCCGACCGGGTCCGCGGAAAGCCGGCAGTACGCCAGCAGGTCCGCGAAGACCGGATAACGGTGCACCCGCTGGTCCTGGATGTTCGCCTGGACGAGCCGCTGGAACGGTTCCTCGGTCAGCCGTCCGGCGCGGATCGCGGGGAGAAGTCCACGGACAGCGGGATCTTCCGGTTCCCCGTTGCCGAACGCCGCGGACAGGTCCGCCGAGAACGCCTCGAGCTGCGCGATCCGGTCGCCCTCGGCCTCGTCGCCCAGATCGTCCACAGTGCGCGCGACGGAATAGACCGCGACGAGGTCGGCGCGCACCTGTTCCGGCAGCACCCGCAGGGCCACCGGGAAGTTTTCCGCGCGCCGTTTCTCTCGCAGCCCCGACGCGTCCGGGGCGTGCCGGACACCCGCTGTGGATCTCATCCCCGCCAGTGTCGCGCCCCCGGACGGGCGGCTTCTGCCGCCGGAAAGCGAATTTCGGTGGCTTCGACTTGGCACGAGAGGCCAAAGTGGGGACAGGATGTCCCGAGGCGACCCGAGACCGCTGCCTGCGACGGAAGGACTCCCGGACACATGGGACCAGATCAGGTGACCCGGCTTGACGAACTGGAGACGGTGGTGGCCCGCCGGCTGCCCGCCATGCTCAACGAGGTCCGCGACCAGCTCGCGGACGAACATCCCGACTACGCGGAGTTCCTGACCGAAGAACTCGCCGACCTCGTCGCCGCCAGCGCGGGATTCGTCCGGCGGCTGATCGACATGGCGGCCGAACCCGACGAGCGGCTGCCGGAACTGGGGTCCGGCGTCGAGCAGACGGTGTTCGAGGAAATCGGGCGGGCGCAATACCAGCAGGGCAGGCGCGTCACGAGCCTGCTGTCGGCTTACCGGGTCGGCGCGCGCGTGGCGTGGCGGCACGTTTCGGAAGCGGCGCTCGATCTCGAGGTGCCCGCCGAACTGTTCGCCTCGCTCGCCACCACCGTGTTCGCTCTGGTGGACCAGCTTTCGGAATCGTCGCTGCGCGGTTACTTGCAGGAGCAGTCGGACGCGGTGCGCGCGCGGGAACGGCTGCGCGACGAACTGACCGCGCTGCTGCTGTCCGACCGCGCGGACAAGGCCGCGGTGCGCGCCGCGGCGGCGCGCGCGGACTGGCGGTTGCCGAAGCACGCCGCGGTCGTGCTGGTGGAGGACGACAACGAGCTGGGCCGGGAATTGGTGTTCCGCCTCGAAGACAGCTGCCTGCGGCTGCGCAGGCCCGGCGTGGTCGTGGCGATCGTGCCGGACCCGGGCGGTCCCGGCAGGCGCGCGTGGCTGGCCCGTGCGCTGCGCGGCGGCGGCGCGGTGGTCGGCGCGACGGTGCCGCTCGACCGGCTCCCGGCCAGCCTGCGCATCGCCGAGGTGACCGCCCGGCTGCGGCGGGACCACCTGCTCAGCGACGATCCGGTGTTCGCCGACGAGCATCTCGACGCGATCATCGTGCACCGCGACGACCGGCTGCTCGACGTGCTGCGAAGACAAGCCCTTGCCCCGCTTGACGAGCTGAACGAATCCGCGCGGGAACGGCTCTCCACCACGCTCACGTCGTGGCTGCTGCATCTGGGGGACCGCAAGGCGGTCGCGGAGGACCTGCACATCCATCCGCAGACGGTGTCCTACCGGCTCGGCCGCCTGCACGACCTGTTCGGGCCGTCGCTGGACGACCCGGCCGTGCGCGCGACGCTCGTGCTGGCGCTCGCTTGGGGGCCGCCCGGGGAAGCGGACGAAATCGCCTGATCGGGGAATTTCCCTGATGCGGCAGCACAGTGGACGTGCTTGGCTCGCGGAAGCGGGGGCGTCCCGGGGGAGGAGGTGTGCGTGGACCCGTCAGCTTTCGGCGCCGAACCGCGCCGCGAGCGCGCGGTAAAGGCCGGGTGCCGCGCCGCGCAGCGCGACGGGGATTCGCAGCCAGCGCGGCACGTAGTAGTCGCCCGGCCGCGCGGCGGCGCGCACCACGGCGGCGGCCACGCGTTCGGCGCTCACCGGACGGGGCGTGCTGCGGGTGTACGGACGGCCGCGACGCTCGAAGAATTCCGTGCGCACCACGCCGGGAACTACGGTTCCGACGGTTACTCCAGTGCTGTGCAACTCGAATCGAAGGCTGTCGGCGAAAGCGTCTACACCGGACTTTGCCGCGGCGTACACCGCTTCCCCGGCGACGCCGGTGCGTCCGGCGATCGACGACACGAAAACGATCTGCCCGCGGTCGCGTTCCAGCATCGCGGGCAGGAGTGCGCGAGTCAGGTCGAGCGGCGCGGTCAGGTTCACCGCGACGAGGTGCCGCAGCCGTTCCCCGGACAGCTCGGGCAGGGGGCCGGCCCAGCCGAGACCGGCGTTGTTGACCAGCAGATCCACCGATCCGGTGATCGCCAGCGCGCGGTCGGCGAGATCCGCCGCGGACCCGGGGTCCGCGAGGTCGGCGGCGAGCGCGGTGCCGCCGGTTTCCGTGGCGAGCGCGGCGAGCCGGTCCTCGTTCCGGCCGTGCAGCAGCACGTGGACGCCGGAGCGGGCGAGCTGCCGCGCGGTGGCGGCTCCGATGCCGGAGGACGCGCCGGTGACCAGCGCGGTGCGGGCCATCAGGCGGCGGGCAGCGCGGCCGGGCGGTGGCCCATGCGCAGCGTGATGCCCGCCGAGCGCAGCGAGCGCCGGAACCACCACAGCGAACCGGCGATGGCCAGCCCGATGATCGAATACGAGCCCGCGGTGCTCACCATGAGGAAGTTGCCGACCGTTTCCCGCGCGAGCATCAGCAGCGTCACGCCGCCGTTCACCGCGAAGACGAGTCCCCACAGCACCGACACGCGCTGGAAGAACCGGCGCATTCCGGGGTGTCCGGAGAGCGTTTCGGGGAATGCGCAGAAATCGCCCGCCAGCCGCGCGAGCAGCGGTTTGTTGAACGGCGCGGAGATCAGGAACAGGCTGGCGACGAGGAAATTCTGTAGAGTCGGCTGCAGGAAGTACAGGAAAGCGCTGCCGGTGGCCAGGCCCAGCACAGTGCGCGCGACCAGCAGAGCCGTGGTCAGCAGCAGCACGGCGGGGATCTTCTTGCGCAGCGCCAGCCGGGCGCCCACCACGGCGACCGACCAGCACAGCGCGGCGATGACCCCGCTGTCGAAGCTCACCAGGGTCAGCAGGAGATAGAACAGGCCGGCCGGGACCAGCGTCGACTCCAGCAGGTGCCGGCCCCCGTCCACGACGAGACGGCGGAACGAGGGGAGGTCGATCGTGTGGGGGTGTCGCATGCGGGTTCTGCTGCCTCCGGTGCCAACCGGGCGACTCGGCCTCGGACAAGGCTTGAGCATAAGCACGGCGGATGGGGACGGTGTGAGGTGAAGAGTCCGTGACAGTTACGGGGATGTCGCTGGTCGTGGCTGTCCCCGCCGCCGTCGCCGGCGCGGCGTGCATGGGACTCGCGAGCGCAGCGCAGGCCAGGGCGACCAAAGAGGTGGAAACCGGCAAACCGCTCGACCTGACGCTCTTCAAGCGGCTCGTCGGACGCCCATTGTGGCTCATCGGGATCGCCGCGACCATCCTGGGTCTCGTCCTGCAGCTCGTCGCGCTCGCGTTCGGGCCGTTGCTGCTGGTCCAGCCGCTGCTCGTGACGTCGCTCATGTTCGCGGGCCTCGCGTCCGCGCGGCTGGAGCGCCGCCGCCCGGACCGCACGATGAGTGCCGGCGGCTTGCTGTGCGTGGCCGGGCTCGCCGCGTTCCTCGTCATCGCGCGGCCGAGCGGCAACGGCGAGACGCTCGTCAGCGGCGGCGACCTGCTGCCGCTCGGCATCGCGCTCGCCGCGCTGACCCTGGTCTCGCTTGTTGTTGCCGCGTCAACGAATTCGGGGTCGTGGCGGGTGCTCGGGCTGGCCGTCGCGACGGGCGTGCTGTACGGCCTCACCGCCGGACTGATGAAGGTGGTCGCGGGCCAGTTCCGCGTCGGGATCGACGAGCCGTTCCGGCACTGGACGCTGTATCTGGTGTGCGTCGTGGGGCCGCTGGGGTTCCTGTTGAGCCAGAACACGTTCCAGCAGGGCCGGTTCCTGACGCCCGCGCTCGCCGTCATCACCGCGCTGGACCCGCTGGTCGGCGTCGCGATCGGGCTGTCGTGGATGGGCGAATCGGCCGACGGGCGGCCGCTCGCGCTGTTCGGCGAGGCGCTGGCCGGGCTGGTGATCGTGGTCGGGATCGCGCTGATGTCCACCCGCGCGTCGCATTTGTCGGCGGAATCGGAAACGCCGTCCGCTGAATCACCGGAAGAGCAAGAACCCGGCGAACGGCCTGATTCGGACCCGGACGACGGGTACGGCCTCGCCGGGACCGCCTGTTAGCCGAAAAGGGGGCAGCGTTGGAGCGCGTGCTGATCGTGTCCGCGAACATGGGGCAGGGGCACAACGCCACGGGACGCGCGCTCGAGGACGCGATCCGGCAGCGCTGGCCGGACGCGACCGTGCGGTGGGTCAACGCGCTGGAACGGCTCGGTCCCGGTTTCGAAGGGCTTTTCCAGCGGATTTACGTCGCCAACGTGGAAAGCGTACCGTGGCTTTACGAGTTCTTTTACGCCGCGATCTGGCGGATTCCGTGGTTCGCCGCCGCGTCGCGCTGGTTCACCGCGTCGTGGTGCGGCAGGCGGCTCGCGAAACCGGTCGCCGAATTCGCGCCGGACCTGGTGCTGTCGACGTATCCGATGGGTACCGCGGGACTGGCCTGGCTGCGCCGCAAGGGAAAACTGCCCGTGCCGATCGGTGCGTGGGTTTCGGACTTCGCGCCGCATCCGTTCTGGGTTTACGGCGCGGCGGATCTCACCATGGTGATGCACGACGTCGCGGTCGCGCCCGCGCTGCGCTCGTCGCCGTCGGCGCACGTCGGGGTGTCCGCGCCGCCGGTGCGCGCGGTGTTCCGCCCTGGCGACCAGACGGCGGCGCGGCAGGAACTGGGCTTGCCGCCCGACGCGTTCGTCCCGCTGGTTTCGTGCGGCTCGTTGGGTTTCGGCGAGATCGAAACGACGGTGCGGGAGCTGCTGGCGGCCGATCCGTCGGTGGCGCCGATCGCGATCTGCGGCCGCAACGACGCGGCGGCCGCCCGGCTGCGCGCGCTGGGCGAACCGCGGTTGCACGTGGTCGGGTGGACGGACCAGCCGGAGCGGTACACGCTGGCGGCCGACGTCGTCGTGACGAACGCCGGCGGGGCGACCTCGCTGGAGGCGCTGGCGTGCGGGCGTCCGGTGCTGATGCATCACCCGATCGCCGCGCACGGCAAGGCGAATGCCCGGTTGATGGCCGCGGCCGGGCTCGCCCTCGTGTCCGCAAAGGACGGCGAGCTGGCCGAGACGGTGCGGGGCCTGCTGGCGGAACCGGAACGGCTCAAGGAGATGGCGGAAGCGGTCGCGCGGCATTGCGAAACCGCTGCTCCGCTGGTGGAGGCGCTGGAATCGCTCGTCTCCGCGCCGTTGAACCCGCCGACGCAGCGGCTGCGGCCGGAGGACGCGCTGTTCGTGCACGTGGCCACGCCGGAGGTGCCGCAGCAGGTCGGGGCGGTGTTGCTGTTCAATCCCAAGGCGGACGGCACGCCGGTCACCCGCGCGGACGCTGAGCATCTGCTTTCCGCGACGCCGGGCTTGCGGACGCGATTGCTGCCGGGCAGCGGGTTGTGGCGCGCGCGATGGCAGGAGGATCCGGGGCGGACGTCGGCGGATGTGCTGACTTCCGTGCGGGTCGGCCCGGACGCGCCGTTGGACGAGGCGTTGACGCGGGAGATGGACGCGTTCTTCTCGGAGCCGGTGTCGCCGGAACATCCGGTGCGGGCGCGGCTGGTGACCGGGATCGAGGGGGAGCAGGGGGCGTTGCTGATCGCGCTGCACCACGCGGCCAGCGACGGGATCGCGGTGATCAGCGCGCTGGTGGGGCAGGCGCGCGGGAAGGAGCCGTTGGCGCCGGTGGCGGTGCCTCGGCGGCGGGGCCGCCCCAATGCCACATCGGGTGCGTCTGGCGCACCGAACGCCACTTTGGGTGCGTCGGATGCACCCAATGCCACATTGGGGCGCAGCGAGTCTCACCCCGAGCGGGGTGCGGTGCGGGCCGGGCTTGCCGCCCTGACGGCACCGGTCCGCGGGGTGCTCGCGCGCGCGGCGGGGCCGGTGTGGCACGGACTCGAGCGACCGGCGGGATCGCCCGGCGGCTCCCGGCCCGAGCCCGCGCGTTCGAAGGCCGCCTCGCACCATCAAGCCGCCGAGTTGGCGCGCGGGGTCTGGACTCTCGCCCGAGCCGGTGCCGCACCCCGGGTCGGCTGGGACAAGCGGATCGACAGCCCACGGCGGCACTTCGCCCGGGCCCACCTCTCCGCCCCCGAAGTCCGGAAGGCCGCGCGGCGAACCGGGGTGCCGACGACCAACCTCGTCCTCGCGCTCGTCGCCGAGGCGTTGCATCGCGAACTCGGCGGGGCCGCGCCGGAGCAGCTTCGGGTGTTGATCCCGATGTCGGTCCGCGACACCGGGACCTTCCGTCAGCTCGGCAACCACACCGGCGCGGCTTCGGTGGATCTGCCGACGGGCGCGATGTCGCTGTCGGAGCGGGTACGGGCGACGGACCGGATGCTGTCCGCCCAAGTCGGCCGCGGCGCGCCCCGGGCGGGCAACGCTGTCGTGCGCGTGCTCGGGGTTCTGCCTCCGGCGCTGCACCGCCGGGCGGCCAAGCTCGTCTACCGCGGCACGTGGTTCAGCGTCATCGCCTCGGTGCTTCCCGGCGCGCGGTCGCCGGTGGTGCTCAACGGGGCCCTCGTCCGCACGGTGTACCCCGTCTTGTCGCTGGCTCCCGGCGTCCCGGTCGCGGTCGGCATCATGACGTGGGCGGACCGGTTCACCGTCTGCATCACCGTGCCCGCCGGGCAAGAGGAGCGCGGGGACCGGCTGGCGGCCGCGGTCGTGGAGGCGTTCGGGCGGGTGTGATTACCGCGAGAAGTGCGTCCGGGGGCGGGGGAGAAGTTCGCCGTCTACTTCGATGTCCACCATCTCGTTGTAGAACGCCACGAGGCCGGCGATGGGCTGGACCGCCGCGGCCGGGTAGGCGTACGTCCAGGCGAGGTGTTCGTGCCGGACGTCGCCGACGCGGACGGACCAGTAGCCGGACGTCTCGCCCTTGTACGGGCAGGCGGTGACCATGCCGGGTTCGGCGACGAGGTGCGTGAAGTCGACTTCGGTGCGGTTGAAGTAATACCGCGTCGGGAGGCCGGTTTCGAACAGCAGCACCGGTGACGACGACTCCGCCAGCGTCGCGCCGTTCAACTGCACTCGGACGTGTCGTGTGGAGCGCGCAGCGTCCACCCGCGTGTACGGGTTGCGCGGGTGGACGAAAATCTGTTCGTCTTCCTCGAACCAGGCGTCCAGCGCTTCCCATTCGAACCGGACATGTCCAGGCAGGACAGAGTCGTTTACCCAAGCGGCAGCAGGCTTTTCGACCTCGCCGACGCGCAGCGAGAGGCGCCCGTCGTCTGCCGTGAGCAGCGTGCCGGGGAGAACGTCGTCGAGCGGGAAGTAGAACTGCGGGTAATAGGGCCGTTCCCAGACGTATTTGGCCCGGGTGCTGTCCACGATGGTCTTCCCGGCGAGCACTCCGCGCACTCGCCGGGGGACCGGTTCGACGTGTCCGGTTTCGACTGCTGCCGCTGGATAATCGGTCATCGGTCAGCCGCGCTTCGGGAGTTTCCAGCCGGGGCGCGGGAAGTGGCAGGTGTAGCCGTGCGGGTAGCGCTGGAGGTAGTCCTGGTGCTCCGGCTCCGCCTCCCAGAAGTCGCCCGCCGCGGTGACGTCGGTGACGACCTTGCCGGGCCAGAGGCCGGAGGCGTCGACGTCGGCGATGGTGTCTTCGGCGATCTGCTTCTGCTCGTCGGTGGTGTAGAAGATGGCGGAGCGGTAGCTGGTGCCGATGTCGTTGCCTTGGCGGTTTTTGGTGCTGGGGTCGTGGACCTGGAAGAAGAACTCCAGGAGGGTGCGGAAGTCGGTTTGTTCCGGGTCGTAGGTGACCTCGATGGTTTCGGCGTGGGTGCCGTGGTTGCGGTAGGTGGCGTGGGGAACGTCGCCGCCGCTGTAGCCGACGCGGGTCGCGGTCACGCCGGGCTGGTGGCGGAACAGCTCCTCCATGCCCCAGAAACACCCGCCGGCCAAGATCGCTTTTTCCGTCATTTCCTTCTCTCCCATCGGGGAATCCGTGTACAGGATGACGCCGCGGCGGCGGTCGCTATTCCGGTCGCCGGGGGCCCGGTCAGAACTCCGTAATATCTCCCTCCGCCGCGGCCGAGACGAACAGCTCCAGCAGCGTGCGCAGAGCCTGCGACGGCGGGCGCTTCGCGGAGACGACGACGGTGAGCGGCCAGGTCAGCGAAGTGTCGGCGAGCGGGATCGACACGACGTCCGGGAGGTCCAGCCGGGCGGTGCCGGGCAGGACCGCGACGCCGAGCCCGGCGGAAACGTAGCGCGGCACCGTCCGCAGGTCGGCGACCTCGGCGGCCACCCGGCGCGAAAGCCCGAGCGAGGCGAACTCCCGGTCGACGGCCAGCCGGTTCCCGAAGCCGCGCGGACAGTCGACGAACAGCTCGCCGTCCAGTTCCGGCAGCCGGACCGACTCGCGGGCGGCGAGCGGATGGCTGTCCGGCAGCACGGCGTAGTACGGCACGCTGGCCAGCTGCGTCGCGTCGAGGCCGCCCAGCTCTGCCCGGGAAAGGCCGAGCAGTGCGACGTCGAGCCTGCCGTGGCGGACGTCGTCGGCGAGACCGGACGAACCGGTGAGGGACACCGTCAGATGCAGGTCGACCAGCGGGTGCCTGCGGTGGAACGCGCCGAGCAGCACCGGCAGATCGAACGCGTTCATGCTGGTCAGCGTGCCGATCCGGAGGCTCCCGCGCAGACCGGCGGACGCCTGCTGCACTACGTCGCGGGCCCGCTCCACCGAGTCCAGCGCCGCCTTCGCCTCGGGCAGGAAGAGCGCGCCCGCGGTGGACAGTGCGACCCGGCGGGTAGACCGGTCGAACAGTGTCGCGCCGAGGTCGGTCTCCAGCGCGCGGATCGTCGCCGAGACCGTGGACTGCGTGGCGAACAGCCGCTGGGCCGCCCGCGTGAAGCTCAGCTCCTCGGCGACCGCCACGAAGTACTCCAGCTGCCGCGTCTCCATGCTCTGATTATCGCGGATCCCGATAACTGTGACCAACACTTTTCGTTGGACTTGATGAGTGGAGCGGGGGATCGTTTCAGGGGTAGGTTCCCGCTTGGAAGGTCGACATGGTCACCACAGCTCCGCCCGCTCTCACCGCCCCGGCCGGATGGCGCGTCAGCCACGGCTGGGGATTCCGGGTCATCGCTTTCGCGTTCGCCGCGTGCCTCGCCTTCTCCACCGTGCCCACCCCGCTGTACGCGATTTACCAGCAGCGGGACGGGTTTCCGACGTTCCTGGTCACTGTCATCTTCGCGGCGTACGCGGTCGGTGTGATGGCCAGCCTCTACCTCGCCGGGCACGTCAGCGACTGGCTGGGCCGCCGCCGCGTGATCCTCGCTTCGACGCTCGCCGAGGCCCTGTCGGCGGTGTTGTTCCTGCTCTGGCCGGAGGTTCCCGGCCTGCTGATCGCGCGGTTCGTGTGCGGCGCGGGCATCGGCGCGCTGACCGCCACCGCCACCGCGCACCTGTCGGAACTGCGGGCCGTGACCCGGCCGGACCAGGATCTCGGCCGCTCCGGCTTGATCGCCACCGTGGTGAACATGGGCGGCCTCGGGCTCGGCCCGGTGGTCGGCGGCGTCTTCGCGCAGTACATCGGCAGCCCGCTGACCAGTACGTTCGTCGTGTTCCTGGTGGTGTTGCTGGTGGCGGCGTTCGCGGTGTGCCTGGTGCCGGAGACCGTCGAACGCCGTGAGGAACGTCCGGCTTACCGGCCGCAGCGGGTGTCGCTGCCCGCCGGGGCACGGCCGGCGTTCGTGGGCGCGGCGATCGGGGTGTTCGCCGCGTTCGCGATCACCGGGCTGTTCATGTCGCTCGCGCCGACCCTGCTCGCCGAAGGCCTGCACGAGCACAGCCGGATGCTCGCCGGGGTCACCGCGGGCTCGATGCTGGGCGCGGCGGCGGTGGCGCAGGTGGTCTTCGCTTCGATGGCGTCACGGTCGCAGCTGCGGCTGGGGTTCGTGCTGATGCCGATCGGGCTGGCGGTGCTTTCGGCGGCCGCGTTGTTGCCCTCGCTGGCGCTGTTCCTGGCGGGTTCGGTGATCGCCGGGAGCGGGATGGGCCTCGGCTTCCGCGCCGCGGTCGGGACGGTCGCCGCGCTGGCCGATCCGCTGTCCCGCGGCGAGGTGCTGGCTGGGATCTTCCTCGCGGCCTATGCCGGGCTGGTGGTGCCGGTGCTGCTGGTCGGGATGACGCTGCTGTGGGTGCCGAGCCCGCTCGCGCTGGTCGGCTTCTCGGCGGCGGAGCTGGTGCTGCTGGGGTTCTCGGCCTGGCGGGTGCTGCGGACCGCGTGAGCTCGGGCGGTGCCGGTCCATGGCCGCCTTCACGGACAGCGGGTGGTGGCGGCCCTCGTCAGGCGACCTCGGTGGATCGGGTCCGGGCGGCGCGGGCGCTCCATCGTCCGTCGTGGCGGTCCACGCGGATCGGGTGGCCGAATGCCCGGCTGATGCTGGCCGTCGTCACCGCCTGGTCGATCGGCCCCGACGACACCACCGAACCGTCCGCGACGAGCAACGCGTGCGTGGTCGTTTCGGGCAGTTCCTCCAGGTGGTGGGTGACCACGATGGAGGCGAGCCGGGGATGGGTCCGGGTCAGCAGGTCGATGGTTTCGAGCAACTGCTCGCGAGCCGCGACGTCCAGGCCGGTGGACGGTTCGTCGAGCAGCAGCAGCCGGGGGTCGCTGATCAGGGCGCGAGCGATCAGGGCGCGGCCGCGTTCGCCTTGGGACAGCGTCGGCCAGCGTTCCTCGGCCTTGCCGTTCAGGCCGAGGAGAGCGACCAGTTCGTCGGCCTGGGCGACCTGCGCGGCGGTGGGCCGCCAGCGCGGCGGCGTGTCGATGCTCCCGGTGACGCCGGTCAGCACGACCTCCCGGATGGTGAGCGGCGAACGCAGCGGATGCCGCGGGTCGACGTGTCCGATGCTGCGGCGCAGCGCCTGCAGTTCGACCCGGCCGAGCCGCCCGCCGAGGACGTCCACGGTACCGGCGGTCGGGTGCGTGACCGCGCCGCAGAAACCGAGGATCGTGCTTTTCCCGGCTCCGTTCGGGCCGAGCAGCGCCCAGTGTTCGCCCGCCCGCACGGTCAGGGTCACGCCGTGCAGGATCTCCTTGCCCTGCCTGCGGAACACGACGTCGGTCAGCTGCAGTACGACCTCGCTCACGAAAGTGCCTCCTTCAAGGCGGTCAGGTGGCCCCGGCTCAGTTCCGCGGCGGCGGACGCGTCCTTGTCCGCGATCGCGTCGACGAGCGCCAGATGCGCGGCTTGGTCTTCCTCGGGGGAGGTGATCGGCCGGGCGCGCAGCAGGTCCGTCATCGCGCGGTGGACCCGCGGGACGAAACTGTCGAACAGTTCGATCAGCACGTCGTTGTGCGCGGCGACGAGCACTGTGCGGTGGAACGCGGTGTCGGTGTCCACCAGGAATTCGACGTCCGGGTCGCCGATCGCGCGGGCGGCGAGCGCGCGGCGGATCGCGCGCAGGTCGGTCGGCGTGCGCCGGTGCGCGGCGAGTGCGGCGGCCTCCGCTTCGATGGCGATGCGCGCCTCGATCACCGCGCCGATGGTGGCGCGGCGCAGCACCGCGTCCCAATCCTCGGCGACGTCGAGCGCGGTCACGAAAACCCCGGAACCCTGACGGGAATCCAGCACGCCTTTGCCCGCCAATTCGCGGATCGCCTCGCGCAGCGTCGAACGGCCGACGCCCAGTTGCGCGGCCAAAGTCGTTTCCCCGGGCAATTTGTGACCCAGCGCCCATTCGCCGGAGCGAATGCGCGCCAAAAGGACTTCGGCGGCCTGCGCGGCGAGCGGGTGCCGGTGCACGAGAGGGGGCATCGGAGGGCTTTCCGGTCGGGGAAGTGCGGGAGCGAGGCTACTGCGAAACATTCTTCCGGCGGGGCGTCGAGTGTGGAGCGTCACTAGTCTACTTGTCTGAGGAGTACGCGAATTTCTGACCCGTTCGGGTGGGTTACGGTGTTTCGACTGCGGTATTCCGGGCGGTCCGGGTGAGGATCGGCCGCATGCGTGCCAGGAAAATGGCCGTCGTGGGCGGAGCGATCGCCGCGGCGGTGTGTGCGGTGGCGTTCGTGGCCGGTCCGGGCGCGAGCGCCGCTCCGTTGCCCGGGGGTCTGGGCCCGTGCGTCGGCGACGCCTGCCCGGGCAAGTACCCGCCGGTCAACAACGGGCCGTTCGCGGGACGGGACAACGGCATCAACGTCTTCGCGGGCGGCGATTTCCTCGTGCGCGAGGGCGCGGCCGAGGCCGAGGGACGCGTCGTCGTGCTCGGCGGGTTCGACATGGCGAAGCGGGCCGGGGCGTCCGCGGTCTACAACGTCGGCATCGCGGGCGTCGGCTCGCGCGTGCCCCCGCCGGACGGCGCCGATTTCCTCACCACCGGCAAGAACGTCACCGTCGCGCCGAACCAGCGGCTGCTCGCGGACGGCGGCGTCGTGCGCTACGGCGGCACCGTCACCGGGTCCGTGACCGGCACGCTGAAGCAGGACCCGAACGCGGCGGACCCGTACCGGCAGCTCCGGCCGCAGCTGCAGGAAGCCAGCACCTGCTACGGCAAGTCCGCGGCCACCGGGACGGCGAAGAACGAGGGCTACCGCACGCTGTTCACCGGCGACGGGAAGTCCGCGCTGCAGGTGTTCAACGTCGATTTCGACCTCACCGGCCCCGGCGGCGGCATGCAGGGCCTGGAGTTCGCCGGCATCCCGGCGGGCGCGACCGTCCTGGTGAACCTCGTCGGCGGCAACCGGGTGATCAACACCTACACCGGCGACCTCGCCGACCAGGACCCGATCAACCATCTGCGCGAGAAGCTGCTGTGGAACTTCCCGGACGCGTCGAAGGTGAAGATCGCCGGGCAGGCGCAGTTCCAGGGCAGCGTGCTGGTCGGCAACCCGGCCAGCGACACGACGGTCACCGCGTCCGGGACGAACGGCCGGTTCTTCACCGCGGGCAACCTGCTGCACACGTCCGAGGGCGCGGCGGGCGGGCAGGAGTTCCACGCCTATCCGTTCACCGGGGACCTGCCGGACTGCACGGTCCCGACGACGACGTCCACGGCGCCGACCAGCACGACGTCCACCTCGGCCAGCTCCAGCACCACGACGCCGACCGAGCCGACGAGTTCGACCAGCACCACGACGTCGAGCACGGAGCCGACGAGTTCGACCACGTCGAGTTCTTCCGCGACGTCGACCACGACGACTGGGCCGACGAGCACGACATCGTCCGCCACGACCTCGTCGAGCGCCACCTCGGCCACGAGTTCGACGACGTCCTCGACAAGCTCCACGACACCGAGCGGTCCGTCGGAGACCTCCGGCTCGACCGCGCCGACGTCGTCCTCGGAGACCTCGTCCAGCGCGACGTCCTCGAGTTCGCAGCCGACGTCCTCGGCCAGCACCACGAGCCCGACGACGTCCAGTTCGTCCTCTTCGCAGGCCCCGGCCCCGATCACGACGACGAGCGACAACTCCGGCGGCGTGGCCCCCGGAACCGGCCCGTCTGACCAAGGCCCGCTCGCGTCGACCGGCGCGGACATCCGCGGCTACCTGATCGGCGGCGGCGCGTTGCTGCTCGTCGGCGGTGCGCTGGTGGCGGCAGTGGCGGTGCGCCGCAAGCGCTCCTGACGAAAGCCGTGAAGGGCTCCTTCCGGGAACCAGATTCCCGGAAGGAGCCCCTCACGGACTTGAAGAAGCGATCATCCTGGCATCAATCGGGCATTTCGCTGACGCGAGTGTCCTTTATGGATGGTCGGCAGGCTGAGGCCGCCCGGCTTAAGGTCCCGGCATTGGCGGCGAAGTTCGTGAGGGGAACCCTGAGGACTCTGAGTCCGTGAAGGTGGCGGCCCTCGCGGACCTCGCCGCGGCTAGCGGGCGGCGGGCGTGCGTGCGGCGCGGTACTCGGCAGCCCGGGCCTCGTAGGCGCGGAGTTCTTCCTCCCGGTCCGGAACCTCGTGCGGGACACCGTCCGGCTGGTCGGCGAAGAAACCGCGCAGCGCGGCGTTCGCGTCGGCGGCGAGGTGGCCGGTGCGGGCGAACATCGCTGTCTCGTAGCGGGTCAACGCGGCTTCGACGCTCGGCTCCTCGTGCAGCGCGTGCGCCAATTCCGCACCGTCGAGCAGAGCCAGGTTCGCGCCGTGCCCGCCGAACGGGGCCATCGCGTGCGCGGCGTCGCCGAGTACGGTGATGCCGGGGACGCGTTCCCAGGTCAGGGGAGCGGGCAGCGCGGTGAACGCGCGCGCCACGTAGTCGCCGTCGTTGTCGGTCAACAGCGGACGCATTGTCTCGCTCCAGCCGCGGAACTCGCGCAGCAGGAATTCCCGCACCGAGCTGCGGTCGGTCAGGTCGACGCCTTTCCGCGCGGCCCAGTCCTCTTCGGCGCGGAAAGCCACGTAGCCGCGGATCACGCCGTTGCTGTTGCGCTGCACGATCACCGCGCGGCCGTTGCCGTCAGTGGTGAACAACTGTCCGTTGCCGACCAAGGCCGCGATCTCCGGATGCCGGGTGTCGACGTCGTCGAATCGGACGTCCAAAAAGGACACCCCGAGGTACTCCGGCATCGCCTCGGTGAGCCGGCGGCGCACCTTCGACCAGGTGCCGTCCGCGCCGATCACGACCTCGGCGTCCACTGTGGATCCGTTGGCGAAGTGCAAGCGGTGGACGTCGTTTTCGGTCGTCAGGTCGGTGAGTTTGTGTCCCCAGCGGACGGTGCCGGGTGCGAGCCGTTCGTGCAGCATGATGCGCAGCTGGCCGCGGTCGATTTCCGGGGCGGCGGTGTCGTCGTCGGCGGGGGCGAATTCCTTCAGCAGGGTGCCGTGGTGGTCGCGTCTGGTCATGGCTTGGCCTTCGGCGCGGGCCAGTGCGTGGAAGGCGGCCAGCAGCCCGGCGTCTTCCAGGGCGATCTGGCCGCTGTCGGCGTGCAGGTCGAGCGTGCCGCCGGGATCTCGGGCGTCCACGGCGGTGTCGGCGTCGTACACGGTCGCGGCGATGCCGTGGCCGTGCAGGACGTGCGCGGCGAGCAGCCCGCCCGGGCCGCCGCCGACGATGGCGATGCGCGGTGTCTCGTTCATGGTCTTCCCCTCTCCTGCCGGTGCGGTCTGCTCCGAGCATAAGTGGAACCATACAAAAAGTGCAACAGTGCAACTTAGTGAGTCATTGCACCTTGGCTGGACGCTTCGCCTCCAGTCCGGCGAGCACGATGCCGAGTGCGTAGCCGAAGCTGTCCTCGACCGTGCTCCCGGCTGCCTGCCGTTCCCGCATTCCCCGCGCCATCAAGGGAAACGGGATGCTTTCGATGGTCGCTTCCAGGTCGTCCGGCCAGGTCTGGTCCTCGACGGCGCGCCCGAGAACGAAGTGCACGTACACCCCGGCGCACCGGGTCGCGTCGGCGAGCGGGAACCCGGCGCGGTGCAGCACGTCGACTGCTCGCTCGGCGAATTCGCCCAGCGAGCGGGCGGTCCGGAGGTCTGCGCCGAGTGCCACGCGCGCGCCGTCCCGGTGGCCGAGGAGGGCGGCGTGCAAGGCGGTGCCTGCTTGTTCCAGCCACGACAGCCAGGGGGTGTCGAGAGGCGGGAGGTCGTCCAGGGCCGGGGCGACGAGGGCGTCGGCGAGGTGGTCGAGCAAGGCCCGTTTGCTGCTGAAATGCCAGTACAGCGCGGGTGCTTTGACGCCGAGTTCGGCGGCGAGGCGGCGCACGGTCAGTTTGTCGAGGCCGTCGGCGTCGACCAAGGCGAGCGCGGTCCGGACCGCGGCGGGGATCTCGATCGGCAAGGCGGTTGCCTCCTTAACTAGTTCAAGGCAGTCTAGTCTTTAACAAGTTAAGGAGAGTCATGGACGCAGATGTGGTGGTCGTCGGAGCGGGGCCGGTCGGGTTGTTCCTCGCGGCCGAACTCCGGCTCGGCGGCATCCGGCCCGTGGTGGTGGAGCGGCTCGAGCAGCCCGCGGCGGAACGGAAGGCGCGCGGTATCGGCGTGCTCGCGACGGAGGCGCTGACCCGCCGCGGTCTCGGGCCGCAGCTGGCCGCCGCGCACGAGGAGGGAATGCGCGACTTCGCTCGCGATCACGGCAGTTCGCTCGGGCACTTCGCGAACATCCACAAGATCCTCCCGGACGAAGACCGTCCGCGCACGCACATCTGGCAGCCGGAGCTGGAACGCCTGCTGGCCGACCACGCGGTCGGCGTCCCGGTGCACCGGGCGCATCGGGTGAGCGCGATCGAGTCTGAGGTGGACGGAGTGACGGCGATTGTCGACACCCCGCAAGGAGAACAGCGGTTCAGTGCGGCTTACCTGGTGGGGTGTGACGGCGGCCGGGGGAAGGTGCGGAGCCTCGCCGGGTTCGGTTTCCCTGGCACGCCGCCCTTGCTGCGGACGATCGCGGGCCAGGTCCGTTTCGAAGGGCCGGTGCCGCCCGCCGGACGCTACCCCGGCGGGACGTTCCTGCATGGCGGCAGCATGGCCGGCGTCACCGAATCAGCCCGCGACGGCGAGCCCGGCGGCCCGGTCACTCCGGCGGAGCTGGCGGCGGCGATCCGGCGGGTGACCGGCGAGGACGTTGTCGTGGCGCAGGTGCGCGATTCCCGTCGGTTCGCCGACCAAGCACGCCAGGCCGACGACTACCGGCGCGGACGCGTCCTGCTCGCGGGCGACGCGGCCCACGTGCACTCGCCGAGCGGCGGGCAAGGGCTCAACCTCGGCCTCCTGGACGCGGCGAACCTCGGCTGGAAGCTTGCCGCGGTCGTGCGCGGGGAGATGCCGGAAACGTTGCTGGACAGCTACTTCCGCGAACGCGGTCCGGCCGGTGCGGCGGTGCTGCGCAATACGCGGGCGCAATCGGCGTTGCTCGCGCCGGGGCCGCACGTCGACGCGCTGCGCGAGATTGTCGGGGAGCTGATGGACCTTCCGCAGGCGAACCGGTACTTCTCGGATCTGCTGTCCGGGGTGCGGGAACGGTACGAATTCCCCTACCCCGCCGAGGAACCGGTCGGGCTGCACAGTCCAGAGAAGTCCCTTGTGGACGATGACGGCAGGATCACCCGGTTGTCAGACCATACTCGCACTGGACGCGGCGTGCTCGTGCTCGATCCGGAGAGCCGTGATCTCGCGGCGTTGGCACCAAAACGGGTCGAAGTGGTGCCAGTGACCAATACCGAATCGTTCCTGCTGCGCCCGGACGGAGTCATCGCGTGGACCGGCGGGGAAGCCGAGCTGAAGGGCGCGCTCGACACCTGGTTCGGCTAGGCGCTCGCGCGGCTCCGCCACAGCAGCCAGCCGAAGTACGGCGCCCCGATCAGCGCGGTCACCAGGCCTGCCGCGATCTGGGTCGGTGCGAGGACGGTGCGTCCCAGCGTGTCCGCGACGCACACCAGCACCGCTCCCAGCGCGGCAGCCACCGGCAGCGAGCGCGAGTGGCGGGAACCCGCCAAAGCGCGCGCGGCGTGCGGGGCCACGAGCCCGACGAATCCCAGCGCCCCCACCGCACACGCAGCAGCAGCGGTGAGCACCGCGGCGAGCGCGGCGAAGGCGAGCCGAGAGCGGTCCAGCGAAACGCCGAGCACCCTCGGCACGTCCTCGTCCAGCGAGACCAGGTCGAGCGTACGCGCGCTGGACAGGGCGATCGGCAGGGCGATGACCAGGCACAACAGCACCGGCAGGACCTGGTTGAACTCCCGGCCGTAGGTCGATCCGGCGAGCCAGGTGAGCGCGAGATGCGCGTTCCACGGCGAGGTCACCACCACGACCAGCGTCGTGATCGCCTGTGCGCCCGCACTGACGCCGATGCCGACCAGCACCAGCCGGTCCGAGGACAGTCCGCGGCCGCTCGAACCGCGGCCGGTGGCAAGCCAGTGCACGAGGGCGAACGTCGCGAACGCTGCGACGGTCGCCGCGCCCATCATCGGCCAGATTCCGATGCCAGGAACCAAAAGCACGACGCTGATCGCGCCGACGCTCGCACCGGGCGTCACGCCGAGCAGGCTCGGTTCGGCGAGCGGATTGCGGCAGATCGCCTGCACCAGCGCGCCCGCGACGGCCAGCGCCGCCCCGCCGAGCAGCGCGGCGAGCATTCGCGGCCAGCGGAGGTCGAGCGCGAACGAAACCTCGGTGCCGGAGACCCCGCGCAGCCAGTTCAGGACGTCGCCGAGCAGCACGATCCGGTCGCCCAGCAGGAGCGCGGCGATCACCGCGGCGACGAGCGCGACCGCTAGCACGACGCCGGTCCCGGCCACCCAGCGGCGGGACCGGACGGTGCCGTGCGTGCCGCGCGCGGACGGCGTACCGGACGGCTGCCGTCGCGCCAGCCAGACCAGCACGGTCGCGCCGGCGAGGGTCGTCACGACGCCGGTCGGCACCGAAACCGCTTTGTCCGCCGGGACGAGAGCGCGCAGCAGGACGTCGGCGGCCACGACGACCAGCGCCCCGGTCAGCCCGGAGAGCGGCAGCAGCAACGGATGTTTGCCGAGCCCGGGGACGCGGCTGGCCAGCAGTCGCGCGATCACCGGTGCGCACAGGCCGACGAACCCGATCGGCCCGGCGACGGTCACCGCGACCGCCGAAAGCAGCACCGCCACGACGACTGCGAAAGTGCGGGTACGGCGGACGTCGATGCCCAGCACGCGCGCGTGGTCGTCGCCGAGACCGAGGACGTCGAGGCGGTGCGCGAGCAGGAGGGTAGCCGCGATGCCGACCGCGATCACCGGTGCGGCAAGGGAAACCTGCCGAAGTCCGGATTGGACAGTCGTGCCGCTGCCCCAGCCGTACAGGCCCGCGGTCCGTTCCTGGAACAACATCAGCAGCACCGACGTGAGCGCGGTCAGCGCCAGCGCGATCGCGGACCCGGCGAGCACCAGCCGAGCCGCCCCGCCGCTGCTGCTGCGAGCGACGAGCAACACCAGTCCGGCCGCCGCGAGACCGCCGATGAACGCGACGATCCCGTTGACGTAAAAGGGAAGCGAGATCCCGAACGCCGCGACGCCGACCACCGAGACGTACGCACCGGCGTTGACCGCGAGCGTGTCCGGCGAGGTGAGCGGGTTCCGTGCCACCGACTGCAGCACGCAGCCCGCGAACCCGAGCGCCAGCCCCACGAGCAGCGCCGCTGCCAGCCGGGGGAGCCGGCTGGCCACGAGCACCGCCACCGCCTGGCCGCGTGCGTCGTCGTCCGTGCCGGGGAAAACGGCGCGCAGGAGTTCGCCGAGCCCGACGTGCGACGTGCCTTGCAGCAGGTGCACGGCGGACAGGACGAGCAGCGCGACGAGCCCGGTCAGGAAGACGACGGACGCCGTGAGCCGCGGCTTGCGCGCGGAGAGCGGCCGGGCGGGCGCGGGGGCTGGTGCGGTCATCGGATCAGCGCGTCAGAGCGCCGGTGAGCGCGTCCACGTACGCGATCGCGGACTTCGGGCCGCCGAACATCCAGATGCCGTCCGGGATCCGGTGCAGCTTCGCGGCCTTGACGAACGGCAGCTGCTTCCACACCGCGTTGCCCGCGAGGTCCTGGGTGAAGACGTCGGATTCGGCGTCGTTGGCGGCGTAGACGAAGGAGGTGGCCGGGTCGGTGATCTTGGTCAGGCCTTCGACGTCGGTGGGGGAGAGGCCGTAGACCTTGTCGCCCTCGCCGGTCCACTGGTTGGCGGCGCCGAGCTGCTCGGCGATGCTGCCGAGGAACGAGCCCTTCGTGTACATCCGGACGGTGACCGTGCCGGAGGTCGAATAGCCGTCGGCCATGACGAACTTGGCCCCGGACTTGCCCGCGCCGGCCAGCTTCTTCTTGCCCTCGGCGACCTTGGCGTCGAATGCGGCGAGCAGTTTGCGGCCCTGCTCCTGCGTTCCGGTCGCCTCGGACAGCGTGGTCACGGTCTTGCGCAGGTAGCCGATCGGATCGGCCGAATCGGAGCCGCGCAGCGTCAGCACCTTCGTCTGCTTCGAGAGCTGCGCGATCACGTTCTCCGGCAGGTCGGTGGTGGTGACGACGAGATCCGGGTGCAGCGCGGCGATCGCGTCGAGGCTCGGCTCGCCGCGGGTGCCGACGTCCGGAGTGGACGCGGCGAGCGGCATGACCTTGTCGTAAGTGTTGTAGCCCTTGACGTCCGCCGCGCCGATCGGCTTCACGCCCAGCGCCAGCAGGTTCTCGGTGAGGCCCCATTCCAGCGATACGATCTTCGCGGCCGGCGCGGGGAGGTCGACCTTGCCGCGCTCGTCGGTCAGGCGGACCGGGCCGGCCGGTTTCGCGGCGGCGGCCTGGTCCCCGGCGGCGGGGGCTTCGGTGGTGCCGCACGCGGCGAGTGCGAAGGCCGCGAGCATTGCCGCCGCGGTCGTCAAAACCGTCCTGCGGGCAGGACGAGAGAACACACTGGACACGGGGTTTTCCTTCGAACTAGAGGGATGGGTCAGGCTGAGCGGACCGGCCGCGGCCGGGAGGTGTGCCGTCCGACCGGGCGCGTGCGGACGTGCCCCTCGTCGTCGACGTGGACGTCGATGCGCAGGCCGTAGACGTCGCTGAGCAAATCGGCGGTCAGCACGTCGGCCGGGCGGCCGGCGGCGCGGACGGCGCCGCGGCACAGCAGCACCACCTCGTCGGCGACAGCGGCGGCCTGGTCGAGGTCGTGCAGCACGACGCCGACCGCGACGTCGTGCTCGTCGGCGAGATCGCGGACGAGGTCCAGCGTTTCGATCTGGTAGCGCAGGTCGAGGAACGTGGTCGGCTCGTCGAGCAGGACGACGCCGGTGTCCTGGGCGAAGCAGGTGGCCAGCCAGACGCGCTGCAGTTCGCCGCCGGACAGTTCGTCCACCGGGCGCTCGGCCATGCCGTCGACGCCGGTGTGCCGCATGGCCCGCTCGACCAATTCCGGTCCCTCGGGATCGCCGGAGCCGAAGCGGCCGCGGTAGGGATGGCGGCCGTAGGACACGACGTCGCGCACGCGCACGCCGCCGGGCGTGGGGCGCGACTGGGTCAGCAGCGTGACGTGGCGGGCGAACTCCTTGGGGGACAAGGCGAGCGCGTCCTGCCCGGCCAGCGTGACGTCGCCCGCGGTCAGCGGATGCAGCCGGGCGAGCGAGCGCAGCAGCGTCGACTTGCCGGACCCGTTGGGGCCCACCAGTACGGTGACCGCGCCCGCGCGCAGGACGATCTCCGCGTCCTGGACCACCGGCTTCGCGCCGTAGCCGAGAGCGAGCCCGGTGCCGGCGAGCGCCGGTGCTTCCGGCCAGGAGTGACTCATGAAGGTTAGCCTAACCTGATCGAGTGATATTCCGAAACCGGACACCGCGGCGGTGTCGGACGTCACGGGCGTTTTGTACCGGGCGGGCCCGCCAGGATGTGAAACGCCTTTGCCGCGTGCCGTTGCCGCTCTAGCTTCTGATCGGGTCAGAGGTTTTCGGATTTCCGGGTGACGAGGGGAGCCGGTGCGTGGCCACGGGCGAACTCGCGACGACGACGCTGCCGGTCGGGGCAGGCTGGCTCGGGTCCCGCATCGGCGAGCGCACGGCGCGGGGCGTGGCCGGGACGGTGTCCGGCCTGATCCGCGACGGGGAGGTGCCGCCGGGCACGCGGCTGCCCACCGTGCGGGCGCTGGCCGCGGAGCTTTCGGTCAGCCCCACGACGATCGCCGAGGCGTGGTCGCAGCTGCGCGCGGCCGGGTTGATCGGCACGGGACGGCGGCGCGGCACGATAGTGCTGGAACCGCCGTCGAGCCCGCCGCCGGAACGCGCGTTTTCCGGCTGGCAGACGGTCGACCTGGAACACGGCCTCCCGGATCCTGGACTGCTGCCGCCGCTGGAGGACGCCGTCGCCGCGGGCGTCCACACGGAACGGTTCGGCGGGCCGGTCAAGAACTCGATCACCCCGCAATTGCGCGCCGCGGTGAAGCCGACGTGGCCGTTCGCCGCCGAATCGTGGACCGTCGCGGCAGGCGGGCAGGACGGGATGCTGCTGGCCTGCCAGGCGGTCGCGCGGCCGGGCGACGTGATCGTGCTGGAAGCGCCGACGGCGCCGTGGCTGCGTGAATTGCTGCGCCGGTCGCGAATCCACGTGGTGCCGGTGCGGTGCGACGAAAACGGGCCGTTGCCGTCGTCGCTGGCGGCGGCGTTGGAACATCGGCCGGTCGCCTTCGTCTACCAGCCGCGTGCCCAGTCGCCGCTCGGGCATTCGGTTCCGGCGGACCGGCTCGCGGAACTCGCCGCGGTACTGTCCGAAGAGGACGTGGCGGTGATCGAGGACGACGACTTCGGGCCGTTGGCTTCGGCTCCCGCGTTGAGCCTCGGCACCCGCTTGCCCGGCCGGGTGTTGCTGGTGCGGTCGTATTGCACTGCTTTCGGGCTGGAACTGCGCAGCTGCGTGATCGGCGGTTCGGCGGTGCTGGTGGAGCGGGTGCGGCAGCAGCGCGGACCGGGGTCGGTGTGGTCGAGCCGGATTCTTCAGGACGCGCAGGCGTTTCTGCTGACCGATCCCGGCAGCGCCGAATTGCTGAACCGGGCGCGGCACCGGTATGCCCATCGGCGGGCGGCTTTGACAGAAGCGTTGCGGGAGCACGGGATCTCGGTGCGCGCTCGGGACGGGTTGACGTTGTGGGTGCCGGTTCCGGAGGAGTCGCGGACGTTGATGACGCTGGCGGCCAACGGGGTTTCCGCCGGGTCGGGCACGCGTGCGGGCAATCCGGGGACGCCGCACATCCGCGTGGCGACCGGGCAACTGCCGGATGATCCGGCTTTGGTGGCGGATCTGGCCCGGATGATCGCCCGGGCCGCCCGGCGGCCTTGATGTCTGTTTTGGACAATGCGGCCTGGGCTTCGCTGACCGGCCCGCATGCCGGGTTCGCCGAGCGGGCCGGACAGGCCGTGCGCTACCCCGCCGATGTTTCGGTCTTCTCGGCCGTGCCCGACGAGCCGGCTGCCGGCGTGTGGGACGACGTCGCCGCACTCGCCGGTCCGGGGGCGGTGGTGCCGGCCTTTGCGCAGGCCGGGCCGCCGCCTCCGGATTGGGAGCTGCTGGAGGAGATGGCCGGGGTCCAGCTGGTGGACGCCGGGGTCGACGCCGTGTCCGACCCGGAGGCGGTCCGGCTGACGGTGGCTGATGTGCCGGAGATGCTGGACCTGGTCGCCCGGACGAAGCCTGGCCCGTTTTTGCCGCGGACGGTGCTGCTCGGGACGTATCTCGGCATTCGGCACCAGGGCGCGCTGATCGCGATGGCGGGGGAGCGGTTGCACCCGCCGGGGTGGACGGAGATCAGCGCGGTGTGCACGGACCCGGCTTACCGCGACCGGGGTCTTGCGGGGCGATTGGTGCGTGCGGTGGCCGCGGGGATCCGCGATCGGGGCGAGACGCCGTTCATGCACGCGGTGGCGACGAATGCGAACGCTATCCGGCGGTACGAGGGGATGGGGTTCCGGTTGCGGAGGCGGACGGTGTCCGGCCGGGTGCGCATTCCGGAGGACTGGCGGGCCGCGGCTTGAGTCAGCTGATTCGGCGGTGCTTGCCTTGCTAGGGCGGATGACGATCGGAGACCTGCCGGAAACCGCTGCGCGGTTCGCCGCCGGACGCTGCGGCGATCGGCACCCCGCCGCCCTGGGCCTGGTGCTCGCAGCACGACACCAGCTGCGTCGGTTCCGGGCAATCGACGCCGAGGGCGAGCCGTTGTCCGGGCATCTGCCCGCTCGGGCAGGTCCCCGGCGGGCCGGGGGCCTGCCGGGCGGTCAGGAATCGCTCAACGGAAGGCCCGGCGGGTTGACCTCCGCCTTCTTCACCGCTTCATTCGCCAACCCGTACGCGGCAAGCCATTTCGCATACTGCCCGTGCTGAATCAGATAGTCGATCGCCGCGGCGACCGGCTTCACCAGGCCGTTGTCCTTCTTGGTCGTAGCCGCGATCAGCCCCTGCAACTTGGCCCCAGCTCCGGAGTACGTGCCCGCGCTGCGGGTCGGGTTCGGGGTTTTCGCCGTCTGTGCAACGTGGTACGCGATGCTCGGGTTCGGTGAGAAGTACGCGTCGATCCGGCCGGACGCCAGCGCCAGATAGGTGCTGTTCTTGTCGGCGAAATTGCGCACGTCGAGTTTCTTGCCCTCGGCGGTCAGCTTCCGCTGCCATTCGCGGAGGATTTTCTCCTGGTTGGTCCCGCTGTCGACGGCGACCGTTTTGCCCGCCAGCACCTGGTAATCCCCGGCGAAGTTCCACGTGCTCGCGCGGCTCGTCTCGAAGCCGAGGTTGTCCTCGCGGTAGGCGGCGAAGTCGAAGCCCTGCTGCTTGCGCTGCTCGGTCACCGTGATGTTCGAGAATCCGGCGTCGAACTGGCCGCTTTGCAGACGGACGAACAGGTTCTGCCAGGAAGCGTTCTGCACGTCCGGTTCGAGGCCCAGCACCGCGGCGACGAGACGGCCGAGGTCGGGTTCGGCTCCGGTGAGGGTGCGCTGGTCGGTGCCGACGTAGGCGAGCGGCGGGAATCCCGACGGCAGCGCGCCGACGCCGATCGTCAGTTTGCCTCGGTCGAGGAACTTCTTCGGCAGTTGCGCGCGGATCTCGGCGACGACCGGCACGGTCAGCGAAACCGGGTGCGCGTCCGCGGTGTTCGCGGCGACGGAAATGGTCTGTGAGCCGTTCACAGCGGTCGACGCCTGGGTGTTGCCGCCGCATGCGCCGGCGAGGAGTGCGACCGCGGCGAGCAGGGGCAGGATTGTGCGGGTTTTCATGCGTTCTCCGGGGTTTCGAGGCGGGTGACCTTGCCGAGGAAGGCTCGGGTGCGGTCGTGGCGGGGGCGGTCGAGGACGGCGGACGGCGGTCCTTCTTCGATGACGCGGCCTTCGTCGAGGAACACGACATGGTCGGCGATCTCGCGGGCGAAGCCGATCTCGTGCGTCACCACGATCATCGTCGTGCCGGAGCGTGCCAGTTCCCGGATCACCGCCAGCACTTCGCCGACCAGCTCCGGGTCGAGCGCGGAGGTCGGCTCGTCGAGCAGGATCAGCCGCGGTTCGAGTGCGAGCGCACGGGCGATGGCGACCCGCTGCTGCTGACCTCCGGACAGTTGCCGCGGGTACGCGCGAGCCTTGTCTTCGAGACCGACGCGGGCGAGCAATTCCTTCGCCCGCGTTTCCGCCTCGGCACGCGCTAGCCGTTGCGTGACGACCGGGGCTTCCACGACGTTGTCGAGGATCGTGAGATGCGAGAAGAGGTTGAAATTCTGGAATACGAAACCGATCCGGGACCGCTGCCGCAGGATGGCGCGCTCGCTCAGTTCCTTGAAACGGTCGCCGTGCACGCGCACGCCGACGAGTTCGCCGTCGATGCTGACGTAGCCGCTGTCAAGGCGTTCCAGATGGTTGACGGTGCGTAACAAAGTCGATTTGCCGGAACCGGACGGCCCCAGCACCACGGTCACCTGCCCGCTAGGCGCGGTGAGGTCGATGCCGTCGAGGACGCGGATTCCGTCGTATGACTTGACTGCGCTGCGAACGCGGACTTCAGCGCTCATCGGGCGACCCCCAGCGTGCGCAGCCGGGCGCGGAACCGCTGGAACGGCGTCGGCGGAACGGTGCGCAGTGCGCCGCGGGAGAAGAAGCGTTCGACGTAGTACTGGATCACCGACAGGACGCTGGTGAGGATGATGTACCAGACCGTGCCGACGAGCAGCAGCGGAATGATCTGCCCGCTGTTGGTGCTGGCCTGGGTTTCGACCACGCCGAACAGTTCCAGCAGCGAGGTGATGTAGACGACCGAAGTGCCCTTGAGCAGGCCGATCAGCTGGTTCGCGTAGGCGGGCACGATCGCGCGGGTGGCCTGCGGCAGGATGATCCGCCGGTATTGCCGGGAGCGCGGAAGCCCCAGCGCGGCCGCCGCTTCGAGCTGTCCTTGGTCCACCGACAGCACCCCGGCGCGCACGATTTCCGCGGCGTACGCGGCTTCGTTCAGGCTCAGGCCGAGCACCGCGACGACGAAGAAGCTCAGCACGTCGGTGGCGCTGAAGCTGAGAAACGACGGGCCGAACGGAATGCCGAGGCTGAGCGTGCTGTACAGCGCGGTCACGTTGGCCAGGAACAGCAACAGGACGATCAGCGGAATCGAGCGGAAGATCCACACGTACGCCCAGGAAACCGCTTGGAGCAGCGGGTTTTTCGACAGCCGCAGCAGCGCGAGCACGATGCCGCCGACGAGTCCGAACACCGCGGCGAGACCGGTGAGTTCGAGGGTGAGCAGCAGCCCGTCGAGGATCACCGGCCGGAAGAACCAATAGGCGAAAACATCCCATTGGAAGACCGGATTGGTGATCAGCGCGTGTGCCAATTGGGCCAGCAGCACTAGGACGACCGCAGCAGCCGCCCAGCGGCCGGGACGGCGCAACGGCGCGACTTTCTTCGCGGCCAGCTCGCGCAACCGTGCTTCGCCGGGCGGCTCGGGACCTGCGGACGGCACCGGCACGGCACGCAGCGTCGGAGGAGAACTCACAGTGGCTCCTGGGGATCGCGGAGAGGGCGATCGCCACTGTGACCCGCTGGGTTCCCGGCTGTCGAGTGTCCTCTTGGGACTCCCACATGGTGAGCGCGGTGGTGCGGAAGAAGGTTTTGTACCGGCTTTGTTACTGACTGTCCTCTATGGACTAACGAAGCAGGTGCCGGTCCAGGAACGGGTTCCGGAACTTCCCGGCCGGGTCCAGTCCGGCCGCCAGCTCCCGGAACTGCCGCATCCCTCGGTGATCGAGATCCAACGCCGCGCCGTGGAACAGCTTTCCCCAATGGGCGCGAACGCCGAAGGGAGCCAGCTTCTCCTCGATCAGCGGCAGCACCGCTTCCACCTCCGGCTGACGCTGTTGCCAGGTGAAATGCACCGCCACCCGGTCGCCGTCGTACGCCGGGCTCAGCCAATGCCCATCACCGGCGACGGTGCGAATTTCCGATACCACCAGCAGCGGCGCGATCCGGTCGCCGAGGCCGCGCAACGCCTCGAACGCCGCGGCCGCGTGCGCACGCGGCACGAAGTACTCGCTCTGCAATTCCGCACCGACGCTCGGTGCGAATTCCAGCCGGAAATGCGGCAGCCGGTCGTACCACGGTCCGGGTACTCCGCCTTGCACGGTGGTGTTTTCCGCCGAAATACCCGCTGCGTGGGCGGGGTGGCGCGGGCCGTCGGCGGGGAGCGCGCCGAACAGCGAGCCGGGGATCTCCGCCGGGACGCGGTTCTTGAGCAGGACCTGATCGACGACGTCGCGCGCCCAGTTCGTGAACAGGCTGACGCTGTAGCCCGCGGCTTGGATTTCGTCGAAGTGCTCCAGGGCGGCGGACCACGGGAGAGCGTCGAAAACGTCTTGGCGGACCGAGAATGCCGGCTCCAAGTCGAGAGTGAGCCGGGTGAGGACGCCGAGCGCGCCGACGTTCACCACTGCTCCGCGGAACTCGGCGTCGGTGCGCGAGAAGGTGCGGAGCGAGCCGTCGGCGGTGAGGAGTTCGACTGCGGACACTGCCGAGGCGAGGCCGGGCAGGCGTTGTCCGGAGCCGTGGGTGCCGGTCGCGACGCTGCCGGCGACGGTGATGTGGGGGAGCGACGCCAGGTTGGCCAGCGCGTACCCGGCCTCGTGCACTTGCGCGACCACGTCGCCGTAGCGGGTCGCGCCGCCGATGGTGAGCGTCGCGACGTTGATCTCGGGCGCGATGTCGACGGCGGAAAGGTCGAGTTGGAGGCCGTCCGGGCTGTCGGCGACTGTGGTGAAGCTGTGCCGGCTGCCGAGGGCCTTGATCCGGGTCGCGCCGGCGACGAGCTCTTGCGCTTCGGCCAGGGTGCGCGGGGCGACGACCTCGCGTGCGCGGTAAGTGAGATTGCCAGCCCAGTTTTCGATCACGAGCGCCGAGCCTAACCGGCCCGGGCGCGGCAGACTGGGGACAGGCCGACCGAGGAGACCCCGTATGCATTCCGCTGGACTCGTCCTGCACCCGCGCCGCGATTCGAAAGCCGCGGTCGACGCGGTGCTGGGCTGGGCGGCCGGACGCGGGATCGAGATCCTCGGCATCGCGGACGAGATCGCCAGGGTGGACTGTTCGGCGACCGCCGTCCAGCCCGCTGAACTGGGCAAACGCTCGGATCTGGTGGTCAGTCTCGGCGGCGACGGCACCATGCTGCGCGCGATGCGGCTCGCCGACGGGCAGCACGCGCCGGTGCTCGGCGTCAACCTCGGGAAGCTCGGCTTCCTCGCCGAGGTCGACGTGCCGGACCTGCCGCTCGCGCTGTCCGCGATCGACCGCGAGGAGTTCACCGTCGAGCCGCGGCTGGCGGTGGACGCGCGGTTCGGCGGACGGATCGAGACCGCGTTCAACGACGTCGCGGTGGTGCGCGTGCCCGGCGACGGGAGCGCGGTGGTAGCGGTGCTGGTGAACGGCGAGCAGTTCGTGAGTTACGCCGCCGACGCGGTCGTGGTCGCGACGCCGACCGGCTCCACCGCGTACAGCTTCTCCGCCGGCGGGCCGATCACGAGCCCGGCGGTGGAAGCGCTGCTGGTCACGCCCGCCGCGCCGCATTCGGCGTACAGCCGCGGAGTCGTGCTGTCGGTGCACGACACCGTGACGCTGGAGGTGCTGCCATCGAGCGGGCGGCTCGCGGTGGAGGTCGACGGCCAGGTGGCGGGGTACGTCGGGCCCGGCGAAACGATCGACCTGCACGCCCGGCCGAACGCGGCCCGCGTGGTCCGGCTCGGCATGACGACGTTCTACCAGCGCGCCCGGCGCAAGCTGCGGCTCACCGATTCGGCGGAAATTCCGCTGTCCTGAACAGGCCCGGCGTTCTCCTGGTAATCGCGCGCTGACCTGCGGTGATCTCGTTCGTGCTGTGCTCGCTGTCACTTGTCGGTGACATTGCCGTGTCCTATTCGTAATGTCGTGGCGGCTTGGCGACCCGAACGAGGAGATGGTGGTGCGAGGTGTCCGGTAGACATCGGGACGGATCGAAGTCGTGGCGGTTGCCGACCGCGGCGGGCGCGCTGGCCGTCGGCGCGCTGGCGGTGCCGGTGTGGCTGGCTGCGAGCTCGGTCGAGCCGGAGCGGTTCCCGGCCGCTGCGGCGGAGATGCACGCGTTCAGTGCGCCGCGGCCGTCGAGCAGCGTTCCGTCCGCCGCCTCGACCCCGCCCGCGACGTCTTCCAGCGCTGCCCCGACGACGACGTCCTCGTCTTCGCCGACGAGCAAGAAGACTGCGAGCGCTTCGGCGACCCCGGCGGCGAAAGCGTGTTCGTCCACTTTGGCCGGCACGCAGCCCGCGGTGGCCCAGGCGGGCAATTTCCTCAAGGAGAAGTTTTCGGTGGATTCGGTCGGCGGCCGGGCCGGACGGTCCGGCGCGAGCGACCATCCGGCCGGTCTCGCGCTCGACTTCATGGTCGATCCGAAGACCGGAAACGCTTTGGCCGCATATGTTCTCGAGCATCAGGACGAACTCGGCGCGAAGTACGTGATCTGGCAGCAGCGCTACAACGACGGCAGCGGCTGGTCGGCGATGGAGGACCGCGGCGGCGAAACCGCGAACCATTACGACCACGTCCACGTTTCGTTCGAGCGCGGCGCGAAGGTTTCGGTCACCTGCTGACACCCGACTTTCGGAGGTGGGCCGGATTCGTCCCGAAGAGCACACTGTGCGCTGCCGAGTGGTCACCGTCCGCACGGGGTGACCTTTTCTTCGCTGCGTGAGGAGCTCCGATGGCGGGCAAGTTCTCGATCCGGCTCACTCTCAGCGTCGTCGGAGTGCTGGTCGCACTCGGCGGCACCACGACCGTCGCGGCCGCCGCCGCGCCGGACGATCCGGTTTCGTGGCGCGTACCCGCTACGCCCGCCGAGGCTGCTTCCTTGGCGCGCGCCGGGTTCGACGTCGCGGGAACCAGCCCAGGCGTGGTTTACGTGATCGGGAACCAGGCGGTCGCCGGGCAATTGCGGAACCGCGGCTATGCGCCGGAATTTTTCGACACCGTCTACAAAGGAGTGCCGCAGCGCGCCGCGGCCGACACGTTCTACGGCGGCTACCGCACGGTTCCGGCGCAGGAAGCGCATCTCGCGAAAGTCGCGGCGGCGCATCCGGATCTGGCGACGGAGTACGCGATCGGCGAGTCGTGGCTCAAGACCCAGGGCAGGGGCGGCCACGACATCAACGCGATCTGCCTGACCAAGAAACAGGACGGCGACTGCACGCTGTCCACGAAATCGCCGAAGCCGAAATTCGTGCTGATGGCGCAGATCCACGCCAGGGAGATCTCGACCGGCGAAGTGGCCTGGCGCTGGATCGACTACCTCGCCGACGGGTACGGCAGCGATGCCACCGCGACGTCCATTTTGGACAGCACCGAGGTGTGGGTGGTGCCGATCGCGAACCCGGACGGCGTCGACATCGTCGCCTCCGGCGGCAATTCGCCGAAACTGCAGCGCAAGAACGCGGACACCGGCAACGGCACCTGCGGCGGCACGAACAACGGCATCGACCTGAACCGCAACTCGACCTTCCGCTGGGGTGCGGACTCGAACTCGCCGTGCGCGGAGACCTACCAGGGCCCCGAGGCCGGGTCGGAACCCGAAGTCCAGGCGCTGGAAAAGCTCTTCCGCTCGATCTACCCCGAACAACGCGGCAGCGGCGACAACGACCCGGCTCCCGACACCGCGCGGGGCACGATGATCACGTTGCACAGCTACGGAAACGACATCATCGTCCCGTGGGGCTTCACCTCCGACCCCGCGCCGAACGACGCCGCGTTGCGCAAGCTCGGCGCGAAGTTCAGCGAGTCGAACGGGTATCTGGTGGGGACCAACACCGAAACCGTGGGCTATTCGACCAGCGGCACGACGGACGACTTCACTTACGGCGCGCTCGGGGTCGCGAGCTTCACGTTCGAGATGGGCGGGCAGAGCGGCAGTTGCGGCGGGTTCCTGCCGCGGTACTCGTGCGTGGACAGCACGTTCTGGCCGAAGAACAAGGGTGCGCTGATCACGGCGGCGCAGTCGGCGGCCGCTCCGTACCAGCAGTGAGGCACGGTTGAGCACGGTGCACCCAGGCGCAGCACGCCTGGGTGCACCGTAGCGTGTCCGGAGTGGACTACCTGCGGTGGCGCGACGACATGCGCCAAGTGATCGACGGCTATCTGCCCCGTATTCAGGCCGTCTTCGCCCGTTTCCGCCAGCTTGAGCCGGACACGGTGACAGACGAGGGCGATCCGGCTGCGCTGCGGAAAGCCGAGGAAGCCGATCCGCCGTTGCCGCGGTCGCTGCTTGAGCTGTACGCGTCCATCCGGGAAGCCAGCTTCGAGCACCTCTGCAACGCTTACTTCATTCACTCCCTTGCCTGGATCTTGGACAGCCTGCACCGCTCCGACATTCCCGCATGGGCGCCCGAAGCCACCGATGAGCGGTTGGCCGTCTTCGCCTCGGACGGCGGCGGACGCCTGTTCGCGGTCGGGTACACCAGCGGAACCGTCTTCCGGCTTCCTGTCGGCGCCGTGGCGAACCAGGTCTACGCCGGCTCGATCGACTCGATCGGGCCGGGCGAGATCGCGAAGGACCTCGCGGATTTCCTGGACCGGCTGCTGCGCCTCGCGCGAGCCTTCAGCGACGAGGACTACGACGAGCGCCTCGTCCTGTGATGGCCCGTCACCTCCAGTTAACTCGTTGGGCGACCTATCTCACCCCGCCGCTCAGGTAAATGCCACCATCCCGGGGCTGCCATATGTACGTACATCCCGTACAGTAGTTCTGTAGCAGAACTAATCGAGCGGGAGGCGGCAGTGACGATCGGGCTGGAGCGGGCTCGGCCGGCGGTCGTGCGGGATCATCCGAAGGCTGGGTGGTTCGCGGTCGGCGCGGTGTGTTTCGGGGCGTTCATGGGGCAGCTCGACGCCAGCATCGTCACGCTCACCTTTCCCGCACTGCAGCACGAGTACGGGGCTCCGCTGGCGGCCGTCCAGTGGGTGTCGCTGGCGTACCTGCTCGCGCTGGTGGGGTTGCTGGCCGCGGTCGGGCGAGTAGCCGACGCGGTCGGGCGGAAGCTCACCTATGTGCAGGGGTTCGGCGTCTTCACCGTCGCGTCGGTGGCGTGCGGGCTCGCACCGACGCTCGGCTGGCTGGTCGCGTTCCGGGTCGTCCAGGCGATCGGGGCGGCGATGTTGCAGGCCAACAGCGTCGCGCTGGTGGTGCGCAGCGTGCGCGAGGACCGGGCGCGCGCCGCGCTCGGGGTGCAGGCGGCGGCGCAGGCGCTGGGGCTCGCGCTCGGGCCCGCGGTGGGCGGTCTGCTGGTCGACACCGTCGGCTGGCGGTGGGTGTTCCTCGTCAACGCGCCGGTCGGGCTGGCCGGGCTGATCGCCGGGCGCTACCTGCTGCCGCGCACTCGCGAGCGCACGCCGCTGGGCCGCTTCGACGGGGCAGGTGTCGGATTGCTGGCGACCGCGTCGACGGCGTTGCTGCTGGTGATTTCCGGGGTGTCCGGGCTGGAGATGCCGGGTTGGCTGCTCATCGCGCTGGCCGCGGCGACGGTCTGTGCGGCGATCGGGTTCGTGCTGCGGGAAAAGGCGGCGAGCAGCCCGATCCTGCAGTTGTCGGTGCTGCGGCCGCCGGTGGTTTCGCTGGGGCTGGCCGGGGCGCTGTGCGGATACCTCGTGCTGTTCGGGCCGCTGACGTTGCTGCCGCAGGTCCTCGGCACGGCGGGCGGAACCGGTGCGGTGCTGACGTGTCTGCCCGCCGGGTTCGCGGTGGCGGCGGTGCTGGCCGACCGGGTGCTGCCCGCTCGGCTCGGGTCCCGCGGGCGCACCGTGCTGGGCGCGCTCGTCGCGGCGGCCGGATGCGCGGCGCTGGGACCGGCGTCCGCTCCTTGGGAGGTGGGCGTGTCGCTGGTGGTGGCCGGGCTCGGTCTGGGAGTGTTCATTCCGGCCAACAACTCGGCTGTCATGAGCGCGATCCCGGCGCGGATGTCGGCCACCGGAGGAGGACTGGTGAACATGGCGCGCGGACTGGGGACGGCGCTCGGCGTGGCGCTGGTGACACTGTGCCTGCACACCGGCGGCGAACCGGCCGCGCTCGCGGTGCTGGCCGGGGCGGGCGTCCTGGCCGCGGCGACCGGGCTGGCGGCACGCCCGGAGCGGGCCCGGTGACCGCGCCCGAACCCGCCCTCGCCGACGTCGTCGCCCGGCTCCGGCGCGCCATGCGACGGGCCGCGCGCACCGCCGATCCGGACAACACGCTGTCGGTCGCGCAGCTGGAATTGCTGTCTTGCCTGTTCGAAAACCCCGGTGCGCGGCCGAGCCGGATCGCGCAATTGCTGAAGCTCGCGCCGAATTCGGTGACGACGATGGTGACCGGGCTGCGTTCGCGCGACCTCGTCACCCGCACCAGCGGCGGGGACGACCGGCGGACGGTCGCGCTCGAACTCACCGACACCGGGCGCGCCGCGGTGGAGCGGTGGCAGGGGCACAACGCCGCGATTCTGGCCGCGGCGCTGGACGGGGTGCATCCGGCGTGGCGGCATCTGATCGCGGCGGCGGTGCCCGCGTTGAACGAGCTGGTGGGGGCGATCGACGCGTTGGCGGAGTCGGGGCAGCCGCACTGAGCCGGCGGGGTTTCCGCTCGGCGGGTCGCTCCGCTTCGGGGCGGTCGGGCGATGGTGCGGCGGCGGCCGGGCATCGTGCGGGCGCGGCTCGGCAAGCGGCGGCACGCCGGACGCATGCGCGACGAGCCGGGATCGCCGGGACTGTCCTCGCCGAGCAGGGCCACCGAGTCGGCGGTGCGGCGGCCACCTCGTCCAGCTCGCCATCCGATCGCGCTGAACCGGCGGGGCTCAGCCAAACCCGGTTTCCGCCGTCGAGCAATGGCGCGGCGTCGAATACCGGGCACGAGCGCAGTGCCGCCCGCATCGGCACCCGGGCCTACAGCGCAGGCGGCCCGGCCTCCACCCGGCGCAACACCGGCTCCAGCTTGTCCTCCTCCGCACTCCCGAACGGCAGGCTTTCCTCCCACCACGTCACCCCGGCCTCGGCCAGCGGTTCGACGACGCCTCGCGCCTGGGCCGGGTCGTTCGGGCTCATTCCGCCGACCACCACGTCGAACGGGGCGTCGGTCTGCCGCTCGCTCCGGACGTAGGCGATCAGGTCCCGCACCTCGGCGATCTCCGGCAGTCCCGCGGGACCGGCGGATTCGAAGATCGGCACCACCCCGTCCCAGCGGGCCGCGCGGCGCATCGGCCGGCGGTTGGGCCACCGGCCCGCCACCCAGACCGGCGGGCGCGGGCGCTGCACCGGCGGCGGCAGCAGTGTGATGTCGCGGGCGGTGAAGTGCTTGCCGGAGAACGTGACCGGTTCGCCGGTCCAGAAGCGGGAGATCAGGTCGACGCCCTCGTCCAGCTTCTCGGCGATCACCTTCGGGTCGGCGGATTCGCCGAAATCGGCGTACTCCGCGTCCAGCGGCGCGCCCAGGCCGACGCCGAACACGACCCGGCCGCCGGTGAGCTGGTCCAAAGTGGACACCAGACGGGCGAGCTGCTGCGGGCGGCGCCGCGCGACGGGGGTGACCATCGGGCCGAGCCGGACCCGGCTGGTGGCCAGAGCCGCGGCGGCGAGCAGGATCCACGGATCGCCGAAAGGGCGGCCGGGACGTTTGTCCAGCACCACGTGGTCCCAGACGAACAGGCCGTCCCAGCCCGCCTCTTCCGCCGCCGAGGCGACCTTGGCCACCGCGCGCGGGTCGGCGAAATCGCCGAAGTTGGGGATGCAGACCGAAAACCGCATGATCACCACCCTGCCCAGCCCCGGCGGGCACGTCAAACGGATTTGCCTGCCACGAACGTCTGCCGCACCCGGGCTCGCAGCAGTGCGTCCGGCGCTTCGGCGAACGGATCGACGTCCAGCACCACGAAATCCGCGGCCAAACCCGGCGCGAGCTGTCCGGTCAGACCGTCCCATCGGCACGCGTACGCGGCGTCGCGGGTGCCGTGTGCGAGGGCTTCGGCCAACGGCAGGGCGTACTTCGGCAGGTTGGGTTCCAGACCGGGGTTCAGCGCGGAGCGGCGGGTCGTCGCGATGTACATGTTCGGCAACGGGGGATGGGGCGCGGTCGGAGCGTCGGAGCCGAACGCGAGGACGGCGCCCGCGGCGGTCATTTCCGGCCACGGGTAGCCGCGCTCGACGCGGTCGTCGCCCAGCATCGCACGCCAGTTGTCCTGGATCGCCGGGTCCGCGTGCACTGGCTGCATCGACGCGACCGCACCGAGTTTCGCCAGTCGCTTGACGTTTTCCGGGGCCACGGTCTCCAGGTGTTCGAGGCGATGCCGCCGGTCGCGCGGGCCGTTGACCTCGATCGCGTGCTCCAGCGCCGACAGCGCGATGTCCGACGCTTCGTCGCCGATGGCGTGCATCGCGACCTGCAAGCCCGCCGCGTCCGCCGCCGCGACGACGGGGGCCAGCGCTTCCAGCGGCCACAACGGCCCGGGGTGACTCCCGTCCGCGAAGGGCTTTTTCATCGCCGCGGTGCAGGTATCGATGACTCCGTCGACCATCACCTTGATCCCGGCCACCCGCAGCCACGGCCCGGACAACCGCGCGCTCAGTTCCGCCGCGCGCTCGACCTGGCGGAGGTCGTCCTCGGTGTTGCCGGTGCGCTCGATCAGCCAGTGTCCGGCGACACGCAGGGGGAGCCGGCCGTTGTCGAGAGCCCGTTCCAGCGCGGCGAGTTCGGTCTCAGCGAGTGCCATGTCGACAGCGGTCGTGACGCCGTCCGCGAGGTAGTGCTTGAACGCCGATGCCAGTGCGCGGTCGCGGTCGGCGTCGCTGGTCTGGTCGTCGAGGAAGTGCCGCATCAGTTGCAGCGCAGCGGTTTCGTAAAGCATCCCGTCCGGTTCGCCGGAGGCGTCGCGGCCGATGCGGCCGTCGAGCGGATCGGGCGTGTGGCGGTCGATGCCCAGTTCGCGCAGCGCGGCGCTGTTGACCCACGCGGAATGGAGGTCGTTCGCGGCGAGGTACACCGGACGGTCCGGGATCACCGCGTCGATCAGCCGCCGGTGCGGTGCTTGGCCGCCGAGTGCGTCGAAAAGCCAGCTGCGGCCCAGGATCCGGGACGCGGACGGATCGGTTGCGGCGGCGTGGGCGAGCCGGTGCTGGAGGTCTTCGGGGGAGGTGGCGGGGAACAGGTCGACCTGCTCCAGTGCTTCGCCCATCGAGACCAGGTGGGTGTGCGCGTCGACGAAACCGGGCAGCACGAAGGCTCCGTCGAGTTCGACCACCCGCGCTTCACTCTGGTCGGCCTCCGCGGTGCTGCCGACGTATTCGATGGTTTCGCCGCGGACGACCATGGATTCCGCCCAGCCGGACGGGCTCGCGGTGAAGATCCGGCCGCCGCGGTAGTGCACTGGCATCATCGGGCCACCACCGTCTCCGCCGCGACGAACGTGCGCCAGCCGGTCAACGTGTTCGGGCTGCCCGCGTGGATCCGCACGGTTCGGGCGGCTGGTTCGAGCAGGACCGTGGCCAGCGTGGCCCACCGGTCGCCGAACGAAGCGTCCGCGTCCGGGACGCAGCAGAGCTTCGGTTCGCCGGGTTCGGAACGGAGGAAGGCGACGAGGTCGACGGCGTGCGCGGGCGTCGGGCAGTCCCGCACCCGGGCGGTCATCATGGCGTGCCTCAACTGGGAATCCGGTTCGAAGAGGCCGCGTTTCTCGCGAGCGGCGGCGTCGGGGTCGAGAAAGTGGTTGGTGTGCACCAGGAAACCTGCTTCGGGTTCGAGGGTCGTTGCTCCGGTCGGGCTCAGCTCGGCGCAGACTGCCGTGCCGGGGTCGAGCAGCGTGAAGGCTCCGGACGTGCGGATCGGGGCGGTTCGCAGCAGGTCGAGCGCTTCGGCGGCGCTGCCTGCTTCGCCGAGGACGGCCGCGGCCAGCACGTGGACCGGGATGCCCGCGGCGGAGTCGTCTTGGTGGCCGAGGATGTTGAAGAACAGGCCGAGACCGGCGCTGTTGACGCCGATCTTGCCGAGGATGCCGTGTTCGGTGATCCCGGCGAAGGCGTACCGCGTGCCGCGTACTTCCTGGGTGTGCCAGCAGTCCGCGAGCTCGATGTGCCAGTCCCAGGTCTGAATGCCGTAAGGCGCGCCGGAATCGGGAACGCGCACGAGGGTCGAGCATTCCGGCTGGGTGCTCGGTGCGGCGGCGATGAGCTCGGTGCGTCCGTTGAGAGCTGCCGCCTGCCACAGTTCGATCCCGGCGCCCGCGGCGACGCCCGCGATCTCGTCGGCGTAGCGGCTCCGCCACGCGGCGACGTTGTCCAGCAGCCGGAGCGCGTCGGTCCGGACTTGCTGTTCGGTGCGGCCGAGAGTGTCGAACCAGCGCAGGTACAGCTCCAGCGCATCGGTCAGGCCCTCGCGCAGCTGGGCGCCGCGGGAAACTCCGCGGGCGCGCGGGTCCGGGTCGTTGACGAGCAGGTGCATCGTGGTCCTTGCGATCGAGGTCAGGCGCTGGCGCGGGGGCGGCCGGCGAGCAGGTAGACACCGGCAGCGATCAGCATTCCCGCCGGCAGCGAGAAGTCAATTCCGCCGGCCGCGCCGGCGATGAACCCGGTGTACATCCCGGGAACGGCCAGGCAGGACGCCGAGGCGGCCGCGCCGAGGACGAGCGCGGCGATTCCGGGCCAGTGCACGCCGCCGACGTACCAGAACGGGCCGCCGCGGCGTTCGTCGGCGAGCGCGTGGCCGTCGTAGCGATTGCGGCGCAGCAGAAGGTCGGTCACGTAGATCGCCATCATCGGGCCGAGCACGACGACCATCAGCTGCATCAGGTCGTTGACTGCCTTGAGGAAATCGGACACGAGCAAGGCGTACAGGGTCAGCAGCACGCCGGCGGTGCCGTCCAGCAGAACGCTGCGGGAGCGGCGCAGCCGGACGCCGATCGCCTGCAGCGCGAGGCCGGAGCTGTACACGGTCATCGCGTTGTTGGCGATCGCGCCGAGGATCACCGCGATCAGGAAGACCGGCGTGAACCACGGCGGCAGCACGGATTCCAGCGCGGCCTGCGGATCGCTCATGTCCAAAGTGGTCGCCGCGAACGCGCCGAGCGCGGTGAACACGATGCTCGGCAGGAAGGCTCCGGCGGCGGTCCAGGCGGCGACGGCGAACGGTTTGGTGTCGCGCGGCAGATACCGCGCGAAGTCCGCACTGTTGTTGTACGACAAGGAAGCCGACGCGACCAGCGCTACGCCGCCGGCCAGCGCCGCCCACAGCGCGACGCCGTGCAGCGGCGCCGGGGGCTGGTAGCTCCACGCGGTGTGCCGGATCAGGAATCCGCCCAGCACCAGGAAAACCGCGGTCGTCACGATGGCGAGCGGCAGGTAGAGGCGCACGATCACGGCGTGGCCGTAGACGCTGATCGCCAGCGTCGCGGCGGCGATCGCGACGATCACGAGGACTTTGCCCAAGGTGTTGAGTTCGACGCCGAGCCGCGCGCACAGGCTGAACGCGGTCACCGATGCCGCGGACCAGCTCAAAGCCACATAGCAGACCGAAACGAGCCAGCCGTTCAGTCCGATCACGAAGCGATTGCCGCGGGTGCCGAACATCGCGCGCATGATGACCTCGCTCGGCGCGCCCGCCGCCGGGCCGCTGACCGAGACGAGGCCGACCAGCACCCAGCACAGGTTGCCCACGACGATCACCGCGAGCGCCTGCAGCAGGCTCAATCCGCTGAGCACCAGCGCGCCGCCGACGACCAGGCTGAGATAGCTGACGTTGGGCGCGGCCCACACCCCGAACAGGTCCCGGGCCCGGCCGTGCCGTTCGTCGTCGCCGATGACGTCGATGCCGTGGGCTTCGACGCGGGGGCCGCGCCCGGATCGGGCCGGGGGCGGCGCGGACGTGCCGGGCGACACGGGCGGGGTGGCGGGAGCGGTCATGGCGAACCTCCGGACCGGGGAATCGACTCGGGCCACGGTAAGGACCCAAATCGATTTGGGCAATGCTCTTCCCGCAGCGGTTTCCAAAACGATTTGGGCGAGGTTAGGCTGCTGCGTCATGGCCGGGAAAAGGACGCGGGCGACCATCAAGGACGTCGCCCGCCGCGCCGGGGTTTCGCCGACGACGGTGTCGCATGCCTTCAGCGGGAACGGGACGGTCGCGGCGGAGACCGCGGAGCGGGTGCGGGAGGCGGCGCGCGAGCTGGGCTACCGGCCGGACACGGTCGCGCGCGGGCTGCGGTCCAGCAGGCTCGGGGTGCTCGGGCTCGTGGTGCGGCCGCTCGACCCGTCGGACACCGCGTTCCTGGAGGGCGTCGACTACTTCCTCCGGTTCGCCGGGTCGGCCGCGCTCGCCGCGGTGGAACGCGGGTACGGACTGATGCTGGTGCCGGATCCGACGCGCGCCGACGCGCCCGCGGTGGGACTCGCCTGCGACGGATTCCTGATCACCGAACCGGTCGAGAACGATCCGCTGATCACCATGCTGGAGCGCGAATGCGTGCCGTTCCTCGGCGTCGGACGGGATCCGGCGCGGCCCGCGTCGCCGGACTACCTCGACCTCGGCACCGGGCGGATCGTCGCCGAGGTGCTCGACCACCTGGCCGCGGCGGGCGGGACGCGGGTCGCGGCCGTGCTCGGCACCGATCGCAACGAGTGGAACCTGGACGCCGAAAAGGCTTACCTGGACTGGGTTCGCGCTCGCGGGCAGCAGCCGCTGGCGGTGCGCCGCGCGGAGGTCGCGGGGGAGGCGGGCGGCCGCGAGGCGGGAGAGGAATTGTTCGCGCTGGCTTCGCCGCCGGACGCGGTGTACTGCCAGACCGGGAGGCACGCGGCCGGGGTGCTGGCCGCCGCGCTCGCGCGGGGGTTGGCGGTGCCCGGCGACGTGCGCATCGCCTGCGGCGCGGATTCCGATTCCGAGCACACGCGGTCGGGCGTTCCGCCGATCACCGCGGTCGATCTGCGGCCGGTGCACCTGGCTCGCACCGCGGTCGCGGTGCTCGCGGATCGGGTCGAAGGGATTGAACCGCCTGTCCCCGGGCCGGCGGAGTACGAACTGATAGTGCGCGGGTCGACCCGGAGGCAGGCGGTGGGCTAGCTAGGCGTGCGGGACCGCTCCGACCCGCGAGTCACGCGGCCGCAGAGCCGAAAGCGCCCCGCTGAGCGCGAGCCGGCCGGGGCCGGTGAACGCGAGCAGCAGCAGCGCCCAGCAGAACATCGCGGCCGCTTCGCCGCCGTTCTCGATGGGGAAAAGCCCTTGTGACACATGGACGGAGAAGTAGGCGTACGCCATCGACCCCGATCCGATCAGCGCCGCGACGCGGGTCGCGACGCCGAGCAGGACGAGCCCGCCCGCGACGAGCTGGATGAGCGCGGCCCACCAGCCCGGCCAGGCGCCCACCTGCGCCGCGCCGTGCGCGCCGAGCACTCCGAACAGCGATTTCACGCCGTGGCAGGCGAAGAGGAACCCGACGACGATGCGGAACAAACCGAGCGCGTAATCCTGTGCCGCGTCCAGCCGGTGCATGATGCCTCCACATGGGACGACTCGGGCGGACGGGGACGACGTCCGGTCGGACACCAGTACCGGTCCGCAGGAGTGGTCCAGACCTTTCCTGGACCGGTGTCAAGGTATACCGGTGACGTGAGTCTCGGCGATACCTGCGAAAGTCAGGTTCCGCGCGAATCGCCGGATGTGGTAACGGCTGGTGAAGGGGGCGGCGTCCGATTCGGGGAAGGGGCGGGTCCGTTGGGGGGAACGGGGTTTCCGGCGTCTGCTGGAGAGGATTGCGCCGGACGGTCAGGCCGCGACGGAGGATTCCGCGGCGCCCGTTCCGCGTTCCGCTGCGGGCGGCGGCCCGAAAGCCGGGTCCGGACTGGGTTTTCGGCGCTGCGTCAGCGGTTCACAGCGCGACCACGATCTTGCCGTGCACGTGGCGTCCGGCCTGCATGGCCACCGCCTCGCGGATCTGCTCGACCGGGTACGTCGCCGCGATCGGCACGGTGAGCTCGCCGGAACGGATCGCGTCGGTGATCCGTTCGAGGGCTCCTGGTTTCGCGTCGAACGCACCTGTCGCCCGCACGCCCGGGAGGGCGGGACCGTCGGCGACGGTGGAGATCCGCTCGGGAGCGACGCCGAGTTCGAGCGCGGTCCCGGCCGTCTCCCTGCCGAACAGGTCGGTCGCCGCGGTGATCCCTTCGGGTGCCAAGGCCCGCACGCGATCCGGAAGGCCGGGACCGTATGCCACGGGTTCGGCACCGAGTTCGCGCAGGAATTCGAAGGTGCGCTCGGAGGCGGTGCCGAGCACCCGGGCGCCCGTCAGCTTCGCCAGCTGTACGGCGAAAATGCCCACGCCGCCCGCCGCTCCGCCGATCAGGACTGTGTCTCCGGCTTGGACTCCGATCGCGGCGAGCGCGGCCGAGGCGGTCAGGCCGGCTACCGGGAGTGTGCTCGCCACCTCGCCGCTGATGCCGTCCGGGGTGTGCCACAGGGTCGTGGCGGGAGTCTTGACCAGGACGAAATCCGCGACGGACCGTCCGATCGCGCCGCCGTAAACCCGGTCGCCCACAGTGAATCCGGAAGCTTCGGCTCCCGCTTCGTCGACCACTCCGGCGAAATCGCTGCCGAACCCGGCGGGCAGGGTGATGCCGAATCGCGCCGCCATCTCGGGCTGGGCGGCGATCTGCCAGTCCATCGGATTCAGCCCGGCGGCCGTGACCCGGACGCGAACCTCGTCCTTTCCGGGGTGCGGCTCCGGCACCTCCTCCAGTTCGAGGACGTCGAGTCCGCCGAATCGCCGGTAACGGACAGCTTTGCTCATCTCTTCTCCTTCAGTGACGGGACTTGGTCTCATCAACCGTACCCGAGTGATGAGACCAAGTCCCGTAGACTGGTCCCATGGCTCGCTGGCAACCCAACGCACCAGGACGGCTCGCCGCCGCGGCCCTCGAGCTGTTCGAGGAACGCGGCTACGAGAACACGACCGTGATCGAGATCGCGGAGCGCGCGGGGCTCACGAAGAGCACGTTCTTCCGGCACTTCCCGGACAAGCGCGAGGTGCTGTTCGGGGAAAGCGCGATGACCGGCCTCCTCGCCGAGGCGATCGCCGCGGCGCCGTCCTCGGCTGGGCCGCTTGAGGTGGTGGCGAACGCGCTGGAGGTGCTTGGGCGGGAGGTTTTCACCGGCGAGCGGCGTGAGTTCAGCGCTCGGCGGCAGGCTGTGCTGGACGCTAATCCGGAGTTGCGGGAGCGCGAGGCGCGGAAACGGCTGGGGCTGGTCGATTCGATGATCGGGGCGCTGGAACGGCGGGGGGTTTCCGGCCGGACTGCGCGGGTGGCGGCGAAGGTGGGTGCGCTTGCGTGGGAGGTCGCGTACGACGAGTGGATCGGGACGGGCGGGGAGGATTTCGGTTCGTTGGTGCGGGGGGTGCTTGCGGAGGTTCGGGCGGTTAGCGCCGCCCGTTGATGCTTAGGGGTTGCCGTTCGCGCCGTTGTTCGCGTTCCCCCGTGTTTGGGAGGTCCTCGGCGGTGCCAGGCTGCGTTGGCGCCGATCCGGAATTCCGGGAGAGGTGAAGTACGGAAAGGGATCGGTCTTGTCGGTTCGATGATCGAGGCGCTTGAGGCCCCGGCGTCGCCGGTCGGGCCGCGCTTGCTCTGGGAGACCGCGCACGACGAGTGGATCGGGGTGATCGGCGAGGATTTCGGTCCCCTGGCAAGGGAAGCGCTCGCCGAACTGCGGGGCGGTCAGCGCCGCTCATTGACTCTCGCGGCTGCCCTTCGCGCCGTTGTCCACACTTCGCTCGAGTTGTGGAGCATTCAGCCGGTTCGCCTCTCGAAGGCCGGTTTCGTCGGGCGAGGCCGGTAGACTGGGCGTGGGCAGCCCCCCAGGAGAGGGCGGGGGTGGGGTCGCGGTCAGGACCGCGGCGGCCACCCGGATTCCAGCAGTGCGAACACTGATGCCAAAGCGGCAGCGGGATCCGGTGCGGTGCCGGTGAGATCCGGGATTTCCAGCACGAACCGCGCCAACGCCCGCACGGCTGGGTCGTCCGAGGGCAGGCCGCTTTCCTCGGCAAGGGCCGCGGTCAGGTCGGGTTCGCAGGAATGCCACAGGCGGCGCGCGTACTCGCGCAAGGCGGGCGTCTGCACGATCAGGTCCCGTTTCGGGGCGTGTTCCGGCGGGATGTCCGTCGAGTACGGGCCGCGGGCGGCGAAGAATTCGTGCAAGGCCGCGAGGATCGGTTCGGTGGAGGCTCGGTTCCGCACCGCGGCGACGATCCCGGCCCGGCGTTCCGAGCCGTCGTCGAAGATCAGGGCGTCTTTGCCGTCCGGGACATGGGCGAAGAGGGTCGCCACCGAGATGTCGGCCTCTTCGGCGATCTGCGCGACGGTCACCCCGTCGTAGCCGTGCTCCAGGAACAGCCGCAGGGCGACCTCGTCCAGCCTGCGGCGAGTTTCGAGTTTGCGGCGTTCGCGTCGTCCGGTGTTGACCACGACCCCACACTACCCCAAACCTGAAGTGGGTTTAAAGTTAGAATCACTTCAGGTTTAGGAGGGTGTCATGACAGTGCTGGTGACCGGGGGCAACGCGGGGATCGGCTACTTCGTCGCGGAGCAGGTGGCCGAAGCAGGGGCGGAGGTGGTGCTCGGCAGCCGGGACGCGGCGAAGGCGGAGGTCGCGTTGCAGGTCCTCCGCGAGCGGGTGCCGGGGGCGCGCGCGTCGTGGGCGCGGCTCGACCTTGCCGACCTGGCGTCGGTGAAAGGGATCGAGGTGGGGGAGCTCGACGCGGTCGTGCTGAACGCGGGGGTGTATCTCGAAGGGCCGGAGCGGCGGGAAACCAAGGACGGCCACGAGATGACGTTCGGGGTCAACCATCTCGGGCATTTCGCGCTGACCGCGGCGCTTCAGGACCGGTTGAAGCCGGGGGCGAGGATCGTCACGATGGGCAGCTTCGCGGCGAAATCAGCGAAGCTCGACTTCGACGACCTGCAGAGCGAGCGTGCCTATCAGCCGAAAACCGCGTACGAGCGGTCGAAGCTCGCGCAAACGCTTTTCGCACTGGAGCTGGATCGGCGGCTGCGGGCCGTCGGCAGCAGCAGGCTGAGCGTCGTCGCTCATCCTGGCGGGGCGTTGGACAGCCTGACTCCGGACCGGCCGCCGCTGCACGTGCGGAGCACGAAGCTGAGCCTCGCGCGCATTGCCTTGCAGGGCAAGGACGACGGCGCGCGGCCGGCGGTGCGGGCGGCGGCCGGTCCGGATGTCCACAGTGGTCAGATCTGGGGTCCGCGCGTGTTCGGCCTCAAGGGAAAGCCCCGGCCGGAGCCGGTGCGCGGGCCGTACGCGGACGCCGAGGCTGCCGCCCGGGTGTGGGCGGCGAGCGTGGAGCTGACCGGGGTCGAGCCGGTGTTCAGCTGACGTCGATCAGCACCTTTCCGGTGACGCCCTTCTCCGACGCCTCGTGTGCGCGTGCGGTTTCCGCCAGCGGGAATCGGTGCACGGGGAGCCCGTGCTCGGGGCCGAGCCGGAGCCCGCCGTCGCGCAGGGCGGCGTTCAGGTCTTCCGCACCGGCGCGCAGGCGGTCCCATCCGACGGTGTAGAGCACCAGGAACTGGTAGCGGCTGTTGAGGAAGACGTTCTGTCCGAAGTCGACAGTCACGGTTCCGTTGCCGCGGTCGTCGCCGTAGACCGCGACCACCCCGCGCGGGCGGAGCACCGCGGCGTGCAGGGGAGCGTTCACGCCGGCGGCGACCTCCACGATCACGTCGACCCCGTCCGGCGCGATTTCCCGGATCGCCGCGGCGGCGTCTCCTTCGGTGTACCGCACGACATGCTGCGCACCGGCGGCGCGCGCGAGTGCGGCCTTGTCCTCCGTGCTGACCGTGGCGATCACAGTCGCTCCGGCCCAGCGGGCCAGCTGGATCGCGGCGTTGCCGACCGCGCCCGCGCCGCCGCTGACCAGAATCGTCTTGCCCGCCAACGCGTTCGGGGCGAGCCGCTGCGGCCCGTCCTCCGCGACGGTGAGCGCGCGGTGGGCGGTGAGCGCCGGGATCGCGAACGCGGCGCCCTCGTCGAAGCCGGACTCATCGGGCAGCGGGACGAGCCGGTCGGCCGGAAGCACGGTGTACTCCTGAGCGGTCCCGGACGTCGGCGAATGCGCGGCGGCCAGCAGCAGCCACACCCGGTCGCCCACCGAGAACCCGTCCGCTCCGGCGCCGACCGCGTCCACGACGCCCGCCCCGTCCTGGTTGGGCACGGACAACTCGGCCTCGGCGCCGAAGCGGGAGCCGGAGCGCGCCTTCCAGTCGGTCGGGTTCACCGCGGACACGACGATCCGCACGCGCACCTCGCCCGGCCCCGGTTCCGGCACGGCGAGTTCGGACAACGTCAGCACTTCCGGGCCGCCGAACTGGCGGTAGGTCACAGCTTTCACCCTCGATGCAATTCACCGGCGGGCGCGGCTATTCCCGCCGCCGCGGATCAGCGTCCGCCGGGCTGGTGCCGCTTGTGCCGGGGACTGCCCGAATGCGGCATTGGGTGCATCGGACGCACCCAATGCCGCATTGAGGTTTTCTCAGTAGCTGCGGCAACGCGCAACGCTCGGCTCCGTCTCGCGCCCGGCTCCGCCGAAGTACGTGAGGGGAACCCTCATTGACTCTGATTCCCTCAGGGCGGCCCTCACGTACGGTGCTCACCGGCCGGACCGGCGGGCATCGGCCGGGGACGGGTTCACCCGCGCCTCGCCAGGCACCCGCGAGGCGCTGCTGAGAAAACCTCATTGGGGCGCTCTCGAGCCCGTCGCTGCGTGACGGAGTCTCCTCGCCGACGAAAATGCTCATCGCCAGTTCGACGTCCCGGCCGGCAGGCGCGGCTGTTCCCTGCGAGTGGGTCAGCGTCCGGCGAGTCGCGCGATCACCGGTGCGAAGTCCTCGAGGAAGGCGCCGTTCACGCTGTAGTACGAGACCCCGAGTTCCTCGCGCCGCCGCTGCAGTTCCTCGGCCATCGCGGCCGGTCCGCCGCGCAGGAGGGTGAGGGAGTCGTGCTCGATGAGGGTTTCGATGTCGTGCCCGATGAAACCGCGGATCCAGGGCGGGATCTCTTCCCCGACGACGAAAATGTTCATCGCCAGTTCGACGTCCCGGCCGCCCGCCGCGGCGCGGATCTCGGCGGCGTACTCCGCGGTCTCGGCACGGGTCGCGAGGACGCTGCCGGCGAGCGTGACGATGTCCGCCCGTTCACCGGCCAGCCGGCGGGCTTTCGGGCCGCCCGCGGCGACCATCACCGGCGTGTGCGCGTCGCCGTCGAGACGGCGCAGGTGCGAGATCGTGTCCGACACCTGGGCCAGCCGCTCCGGACCGGTGCCGTACGGCAGCCCCAGTTCGGCGGCGGCCTCGCGCATCGGCGGGATCCCGGTGCCGATTCCCATCTCGAACCGGCGGTCGGTGAGCACGCTGAGGCTGTGCGCCTCCCACGCGGCCGCGCGCGGCGTGCGCAGCGGGCTGGCGAAGACGAAGGTCCCGACCCGCAGTTCGGTGGTCACCGCCGCCGCGACGGCCAGCGCCGCGGTCGGGGTCGGGAGATGGAGATTGTCCGGCGACAGCAGGGTCGAATAGCCGAGATCCTCCGCGCGGCGGGCGGTCTCGCGCCATTTCGCGCCGCCCTCCTGTGCTGCCGCGACGACCCCGAACCGGAATGTTTTTCCCGCCATGGCACCAGAAAACCACGGCTGCCGCACTCGCGCCAGCAAATGCGGCAGCCGGGTGAGTCAGCCGCGCTGGTACTGCTCCCAGGTCAGCTTCGGGTTGACCGCGGGGCCGTCGTCCTTGCCGTGGTTGGCGAGGCCGTTCTGCCCGAGGTAGTAGGCGCCGACCTGATGCTGCGCGCCCGAGGACAGATCGGGATCGTTCACCGCGATCGCGTGGATGTGGTAGCCCCAGTCGCCCTGGGACGGCGTGCGCACCCAGGCCGCGAACCCGACTTTCCGGAGGTCCTTGGCGAATTCGGTGCGGGTCGCCGAAGACATGTTCGCGACCGAAACGTCGAATGCGCCTCCGCCGTCGTGCGTTCCGGCCGACGCGCCGACACCGCCCGGGTTGTACGAGCCCTGGGTGAGGCCGACGTCCTTGCCGAACAGCTTTTCGGCTGCTTGAAGCATCGCCTTGGTGCGCGTGTTCAGCGTGACGCCGTGATAGGTCACGTGGCTGCCCGCGGACACGACGTTCGACACCGTGTACTGGCCGGAGCCGAGCTTCTCCAGCGACGTCTTCCCGGGCAGGCCGGACGCGTCGATTCCGGTGTAGCCGAGAGACTTCTGGTACTTCGAGTAGGCGTCGATCGTGGTGGTGCCGAAGTAGCCGTCGACGTACTTGGCGTCCAGCAGCCCCTTGGCCTGCAGCGCCTTCTCGACCAGCAGGACGCTGTCGTGCGCGCCCGGGGTCTGCGTGCTGTCGGCGCGCTGCGGGTCGATCTGGGCCGCGAGCAGCACGGCCTCCATGTTCGCCGCCGGCAGCGCCGCGGCTACGCCCGGAACGGCGACGGCGACCGTGGCCGCCGCCGCGGCCCCGGCGGTGAGCACTGCGAGTTTCCTGAGCATCCGTGTCCTCCCGGTCCTGGTCGGTCCGGGCCGAGCATCGCCGAGCGGGATACACGGGACGTACAAATGCGGCTCGACCTCACTCCAGCCACTCGGTGACGAACCGGTCGTTCTCGTGGATGTGCACCGCCTCGTACGGTTCGGGACCGAGGGAGACGAACTTGTGCGGCGTGTTCGCAGGCGCGACGAGCACCTCCCCGGCGGTGCCTTCGCGCTGTTCGTCGCCGATGGTGAACAACGCGCGCCCGCGCTGGACGACGAAGGTTTCGCGGTATGGATGCCGGTGCAGCCGCGGTCCGCTGCCGGGCACGGTTTCGTATTCGCGGATGACGGAGACGCTGGAGCCGACCTCGCAGCCCTCGACGTCCCGGGTGGCGGGTTCTGTCATGTCCGTCGAGGTTAGCCCGCTTCTCGCGGTTTCCGGAGATCGTGCTGCCTGCCCGGGCCCGCCAGAGCACGGTTCGCGGGTGTCCAGGCGGGGCAGACCGGAGGCTGCCCAGCTGCGCAGCACTGCGTGCTGGCGGTCTGGGCCGCGAGCACCGGCAGGGAGAGCGTATCGAGGGTGCCGCCGGTCGGATGTCTGTCCGGTCGAAACCGGCCAGATCTCTGTCATCCGGTTGACCTCGCCGCCCGCGAGCCGGAAAGGTCGGACAACACGAGGTCTGGGAGGTGCCGTGCGGTACTCAGTCGTGGCAGCGCTGGCGACGGCGGCGGTCGTCGGAGCGGGGACCGTCGCGGCGGCCGCGCCGCAGGCTCCGCTCGCAAGCGATCCGGCGGCGTACGTGGATCCGCTCATCGGGACGGGTCGCGGCGGCACTTCGGTCGGCGAGATCAACAACTTTCCGGGACCGGCCGCACCGTTCGGGATGATGCAGTTCTCGCCGGACACCGACAGGTCCTACGCCGGCTACCAGTACCACAGCGACAAGATCCGCGGCTTCAGCCTCGACCACGCGTCGGTCGGCTGCAACGCGTTCGGCGACGTCCCGATCCTGCCGGTCGCCGGCGACGTCGGCGCGAAACCGTGGGATCGCGTCGAGCGCTTCACGCACGACGGCGAGCAGGCTGAACCCGGCTATTACGCCGTCACGTTCCCCGACTCGGGCGTGCGCACCGAGCTGACGGCGACCACGCGTACGGGGCTGGCGGCGTTCACCTTCCCGGCGGGGCAGAACGCGCAGGTGCTCGTGAAGGGCGGCGCGAGCCTGGCGGGCAACTCCGCGGCCGGCCTGCGGATCACCGGCGACCGCGAGGTCAGCGGTCAGGCGACGACCGGCCACTTCTGCGGGAAGCCGAACAAGTACACCGTCTACTACGACATCGCCTTCGACCGCCCGTTCACCGCGCACGGCACCTGGGACGGCAAAACCGTCCAACCGGGCAGCGACCAGGTCGACGCGCCGAAAGCCGGGGCGTACCTGACCTTCGGCGACGCCGGCGTGGTCCACGCGAAGGTCTCGATGTCCTATGTGGACGTTCAAGGGGCGAAGAAGAACATGACGCCCGGCTGGGACTTCGCCGGGATGCGCGAGAGCACTAAGAACGCCTGGCGCGACGCACTCGGCCGGGTCCGCGTGGCGGGCAAGGACTCCGCGCAGCTCAAGACGTTCTACACCGCGCTCTACCACGGCCTGATGCACCCCAACACGTTCAACGACGCAGACGGCCGCTACCTCGGCTTCGACAATCAGGTCCGCACGCTCCCGCCGGGGCATTCGCAATATGCCAACTTCTCCGACTGGGATACCTACCGCTCGCTCGCGCCCTTGCACGGCATGCTGTTCCCGAAGGAAGCCAGCGACATGGCGCAGTCGCTGACCAACGACGCGGTCCAGGGCGGCTGGTGGCCGCGCTGGCCGATGGCCAACGGCTACACCGGGCAGATGACCGGCGACAGTTCGGTCGCGCTGCTGTCCAGCCTGTACGCCTTCGGCGCGCGCGACTTCGACGTCAAGACGGCGCTGAAGTACCTGGTCAAGGGTGCGACGTCGGTGGACGAAACGCCGGGCGCGTACCAGGAACGCCGGGGGATCGCGGACTACGTCGCCCGCGGCTACCTGCCCAACAACGACGCCTCCCGCGGCGACCACGCGCGCGTCGGCGCCTCCATCACGCTGGAATGGGCGATCGACGACTTCGCCATCGCGCAGTTCGCGGGCGCGATCGGCGACCGCGGCGTCGCGCGGGACTTCGCGAAACGCGGCCAGAACTGGCAGCACCTGTTCAACCCGGCCACCGGCTACCTCCAGCCGCGCGGCCAGGACGGCCGGTTCCCGGACGGTCCGGCGTACCAGCCGCCCGCGCCCGGCACCTTCGGCCAGGACGGTTTCGACGAGGGCAACGCCGCGCAGTACACCTGGCTCGTGCCGCAGGACACGGCCGGGCTGGTGACCGCGATGGGCGGCCCGGCCGCGGTGTCCGCGCGGCTCGACACCTTCTTCCAGAAGCTCAACGTCGGCCCGAACGAGCCGTACATGTGGGCGGGCAACGAGCCCGATTTCGGCGTGCCCTGGATGTACAACCACGTCGGCCAGCCGTGGAAGACCCAAGAGGTGGTGCGCCGGATCGCGACCACGCTGTTCAGCGCGACGCCGGACGGCGAACCCGGCAACGACGACCTCGGCGCGCAATCGTCCTGGTACGTCTGGGCCGCGCTGGGGCTCTATCCGTCGACCCCGGGCACACCGGATCTCACCGTGCACAGCCCGCTGTTCGAACGCGCGGTGCTGACGCTGCCCGGCGGCCGCACGCTGGACATCCGTGCGCCGGGAGCCTCGACGACCACGCAGTACGTCCACGGCCTGGCCCTGAACGGGCACCGGTGGGACCGGACGTCGCTGCCGCAGGATCTCGCGCGGAGCGGCGGACGGCTCGACTTCGCGCTGTCCGCACAGCCGGACCGGAACTGGGCGGCGAGCACGCAGCCGCCGTCCTATCGCGACGGTGAGGAGCCGTTCGTCGGCTCGGTGGCCAACCAGGCGACCGTCGAACCGGGCGGCTCCGGCACGGTCGCGGTGAACGGCCAGCGGCTCGGCGGGCACCTGCGCTCGCTGAACATCTCGACGTCGGCCCCGGCCGGGATCACCGTCTCCGGCCCGCGCTCGGTGTGGCTCGACAACCAAACCGGCGGCGGGAAAACAGAACTGACCGTGACCGCGGCACCGGGGACTCCCGCGGGTTACTACGAAGTGCCGGTGACATTGCGCGGAGCCGGACATTCGGTTTCTTCCTCGGCGATTGTGGTGGTCGCGCCTAAGGGAAGCCTGGTCGGCGCGTTCGGCAATGCCGGGATTTCCGACGACGGCGACGGCGGTTCGGCGAATTTCGACGGCGCCGGGAACAGCTATTCGCGGAATGCGCTGGCGGACGCCGGTCTCGCTCCGGGTTCGACCGGACACGCAGCGGGCACGACGTTCGTCTGGCCCGCCGCGCCGTCCGGCCGCCCGGACAACGCGGTGCCGTCCGGGCAGAAGCTCGATCTAGGTGGAACTTCAGCGAGCCGCCTGCTTTTCGTGGGTTCGGCGACGAACGGAGACCATCGCGGGAGCGCGACCGTCGCGTTCACCGACGGCACGACGGCGACCGCCGATCTTTCGTTCGGTGACTGGGCGTTGCCGGGAGGAAATGCCGAACCAGTGTTCGGCAATACGCTCGTGGCCCGCACCGCGCACCGGAATCAGCCCGGCGGCCAGGGAATCGGCGCCTCGGTTTACGCGACGTCGCCGCTGGAAATCCCGGCGGGCAAGAAGATCGCGACGGTGACGCTCCCGGCCGATCCGGACCTCCACGTTTTCGCTCTCGGCCTCGGGTGAGTTTGTCAACCGGGATTCCCAAGGTGTGATCTGTTCGCGGGTTCCGGAATTTCTCGGCCCTCTTCGTCGTAAGTGACTGGCGTGCTCACGACGAAGGGGAGTGGCGTGAACGAAACACGCGAAGCGCCGAAAGCCGGGAGCCAGCTGAAGCTGGTGCTCGTGCTGGGCGTTCTGGTGGCACTGGGGCCGCTGTCCATCGACATGTATCTTCCGGCGCTGCCGGACATCACCCGCGAACTGTTGACGACGGAGTCGACGATCCAGCTGACCCTCACCGGAACGGTGCTGGGGCTCGGGCTGGGCCAGCTGATCGCCGGCCCGCTCTCGGACGCGATGGGGCGGCGCGTCCCGCTCGTCGCGGGAAGTTTGATCCACGTGCTCGCGTCGCTGCTGTGCCTGGTGGCGCCGACGGTCGAATTGCTGAGCGCGGCGCGCGTACTGCAGGGGCTGGGCGCCTCGGCGGGCGCGGTGCTGGCGCTGGCTGTGGTGCGCGACCTCTACACCGATCGCGCCGCGGCGAAACTGCTGTCCAAGCTCATCCTGGTGATGGGCGTGTCCCCGGTGCTCGCCCCGACGCTCGGCAGCGCGCTGCTGGCGTGGACGCACTGGCGCGGGGTGTTCGTGGCGCTCGCCGCGATCGGGCTGGCCAGCGGCGTGGCGGCGGCGCTCGCGCTGCCGGAGACCCTGCCGCCCGCGCGGCGGCAGCCGTTCAAGGTCCGGGCGACCGTGCGGTCCTACCGGAACCTGTTCACCGACCGCTCGTTCGTCGGGCTGGTGCTGGTGGCCGGGTTCGCGATGGCCGGGCTGTTCGCGTTCGTCAGCGGCGGGTCGTTCGTGTTCCAGCAGCAGTACGGGCTCGACCAGCAGCAGTTCGGCCTGATGTTCGGGGCGAGCGCGGTGTGGCTGATCGCCGCGACGCAGGTCAACGCCCGGCTGATGAACCGGTTCGAACCGCACCAGGTGCTGCTTTTCGCGAGCGTCGCGGCGGCGGCCTCGGCGGCGGTGCTGCTGGTGACCGCGCTGACCGGCTTCGGCGGCATGTTCGGCGTCGCGGTGCCGGTGTGGGTGGTGCTGTTCTTCGCCGGGCTGATCCTGCCGAACGCGCCCGCGGTCGCGCTCGACGCGCACGGCGACAACGCCGGGACGGCGGCGTCACTGCTGGGCGCGGTGCAGTTCGGCGTCGGCGCGGCGGTCTCGCCGGTGGTCGGCCTGCTGGGCAACAACGCGGTCGCGATGGCCACGGTGATGTTCGGCGGACTGGTGGTGTCCGGGCTGGTGCTGTGGCTGGTCGCGCGGCCGTGGCAGGGCCGGGAGGCCGAGCCGGAGGTGCTGGCCGACACCCGGGTGCCGGTGACGGTCGACTAAAGCGGGGGCCCTCGTGAGTGGCGGTGCCGGTTCTCACCGGCATTGCCGCTCACGACGGCTCACATGCTGCGGAGCACCGACACGACCACGCCGAGCACCGTGGCCCGGTCGCCGTCGATCACGTCGTAGGCCGGGTTGCGGGGCTCGAGGTAGACGTGCCCGTCGCGGCGGCGGTAGACCTTCACCGTCGCCTCCTCGTCGATCATCGCGGCGACGATCTGGCCCGAATGCGCCTCGGACTGCTGCTTCACCACGACGATGTCGCCGTCGCAGATCGCCGCGTCGACCATCGAATCGCCGCGCACGCGCAGCCCGAAAACGGTGCCGCGGCCGGTGAGCCCGCGCGGCAGCTGCATGACGTCGTCCACGTGCTCCTGCGCGGAGATCGGCGTGCCCGCCGCGATGTCGCCGACGACCGGCACCGGCACCGAGTCGCCGCTTTCGCGCGAGGGAAGGTCGCCGAGGAAAGCGCGCACGTCGATCGGGCGGGAGATCGTGGGACTGCGGCGCAGGAAACCCTTGTCCTCCAGCGCGGCGAGATGCTTCGACACCGAGGACGTCGACCGCAGCCCGACCGCTTCGCCGATCTCGCGCGTGCTCGGCGAGTATCCGTGCCTGCCCACCCAGTCCCGGATGGTGGCGAGGATGCGCTGCTGCCGCTCGGGCAGGGCCGAAGCGTCGAGGTGGTCGAAGACGTCGTCGTAGGCGGTCACGGGCCGATCGTAGACGGCGTCCGGGCCGGTCGCCGGGGCCGGGGCGGTTGTTCCACTGTGGACGGTGGATGCGCTTGGTAGAGTGTTCCCTCCGGAGGGTGACGGAGGGGGACTGGGATGACTCAGCCGGTGGCGCGGCCGAAGGTGACGGGGATCGGCATCGCGGTGGCGGTGTTCCTCGTGCTGCTGGAGATTCTCGCGGCACGCGGGGGATTGTGGTCGATCATCTATCTCGGGAGCGGCGGAAAACACGCCGGTGTCGCCACTTACGCGTCGGCGCTGTACGGCTTGCTGGCGATTGTGGTGCTGGTCGGCGTGGGGATGATTTTCGCGCGGCGGCAACCGGTCGGGCGGACGTTGCTCTGGGCCGCGCCGGTGCAGCTGCTGTGCGCGCTCGTCTCGCTCGTGGATGTCCATTCCTGGGACGAGAGCGTCACGTTCGGCGTGATCACGATCCTGGCGGTGGTGCTGTGGCTGCCCGCGGTGTCGGCGAAGACTCCTCCGCCCATGGGATATGGAATGCCTTACGGGGCACCGGTTCCGGGGACGCCGCAGTATCCGATGGGACAGCAGTATCCGGGGCAGCAGTATCCGCAGCCGGGTCCGGTCCCGCCGCAGTATCCGCAGCAGTACGGCGCCTCGGGAATGCCGCAGCAGTACCCGCAGCAACCGCCGTATCCGCAGCAGCCGATGCCGGGACAGCCGATGCCGGGACAGTGGCCTGCCTCCGGCCCGCCGCAGCAGAACTGGCCGGGCCAGTGATCACTGCCCGGCGAAGCGCCGCTGTTCGTCGGTGACCTCGGCTAGCACGCGTTTGAACTCCGCGTACTCGCCCCGGCCGAGCCGCTGGGCGTGCCGGTCCTCGATTCCGGCGAGAACGCGGGCCGAGGCGGCGATCATGGCCTTCCCGCGTTCGGTCGGGCAGACGAGTTTCGCGCGCCGGTCGGCCGGGTCGGGGCGGCGTTCGACGTAGCCGAGCGTCGCGAGTTCGTCGACCATCGTGCCGATGACCTGCTTGCGCCGTCCGGACAGCCGGGACAGCTCGGTCGCGCGGGCGCCGTCCGGGCCGAGGTAGGCCAGCACCGCGCCGTGCCGCGGGCTCAGGTCGGCGAAACCCTCGGCGGCCAGCGCGGTGAACAGCTCCCGCTGCACCGCGAACAGCAGCCGCCCGGCGAGCATGCCGAGGTCGGGGTGCGCGGGCGTTCGGGAGTCGGGCACGGCGGAGATCGTAGCGCGAGGTCAGGACCGCCGGGGGAGCACGCAGAATTCGTTGTCTTCGGGGTCTTTCAGCACGATCCAGTGGTCGTTTTCCGGATCCTCCACGACTTTCGCGCCGAGGGTGACGAGACGGGCCACCTCGTCGCGCTGTTCCACCGTGTCCGGCGCGATGTCCAGGTGCAGCCGGTTCTTGCTTGTCTTCCCCTCGGGCACCGGCTGGAACAGCAGCGACGGCCGGTCCGGCGCTTTCAGTTCGACGTAGACGAGTCCATGGCTGTCCGGCCACCGTTCGGCCCTCGGGTAGCCCAGCGCTTCCCGCCAGAATTCGGCGAGCGCGTCGGCGTCTCGGCAGTCGACGGTGACGGCGATCAGATGGCTGCTCATGATCGGGAGTTACCCGCGATCGGCCGCGGTTATGCCCGGGATCTTATGTGTCCATAGTGGACAATCAATGCGGGTGGGCGAGCAGCGTGCCGAGACCGGGTCCGGCGGCCGGTCGGCCGAGCAGGGTGAGGCAGTGCCAGAGCGTCACCTGCGTCGCGGTCAGCACGGGTTTGCCCGCGCGGTTTTCGAGCTCCGCGAGCAGCGGCGCGGTGTGCAGGGCGGTCTCCGGAAGCAGGACGGCTTGGGCGTCCGAGGAGGCCGCGGAATCGACCAGATCGCGGATGCGGGCGTTGTCCCACGTCGCCAGGTCGCGATCCGAACCGGCGTCGGCCGACACGGCGTGCACGGTCGCGATGTCTTCCTCGGCGAGGAACGCCGAGAACGCGTCGGTGATCTCCGGCGCGTACACCGAAGCGAGCGAGATCCGTTTGAGACCGAGCCGGTGCGCGGCGGCGAGGAACGCCAGCGACGTGCTGCTCGCTGGGACACCCAGCGCGTCCGTCAAGGCGTCGGTCTGCGTCTTGGCCACGGCGACGCCGTCGATGAAACTGCAGCTCGTGCACGCCCAGCTGACCACGCGCGGGGACGTCCTGAACTTCGCCGCCGTCGCGACCAGCCGGTCCGGCTCGCTCAGCTCGCGCACGGCGGTCCGGACGTTCTCGCGCTCGACCACGCGCCGAGCCCAGGGCACGTAGGCGAACTCCACGCCCGGCCGGGCATCGAGACATCCGGCCAGGGCGGTGAAGTCGTCTTCGGCGCAATCGCGGGTGGGATACAGCAGACCGATCATCTCGGGCAGTGTCGCACTCGTTCGCCCGCCCGGCAGAACTTCAGGAGCCGGGGCCGGAGTAGATCTCGTCGGCGGGCGGGGCCTTGGCCGGAACGGGCTGGTCCCAGCCGCTGAACTCCATCGTGCCTTGCTTCGGGGACTCCAGCCGCAGCAAGCGGTGCGGTTCGACGGCCTCGATGAAGATCGTGGTGCTGTCGTTCTCGTACCGCAGCGCCAAGGTGCCTGCCGCGTCGGCGGGGTGACCCGTCCCGAAGCCGGGCTGGTCGGTTTCACTGGCCATGCCGCTGACGAAGACGTCGAAGTCCAGGAAGAGCTTGAGCCCCTCGCCGAATCCCTGAGCCATCGGGGAGTCCATCGACACCCACTTGCCGTCCAGCGGCGAGCGGGCCCCGGCGGGACGCCCGGAGATCTTGGCCATCCCGCGGGTGAACTTGATCCAGACCTTGTCGCCGACGCGGACCAGCGGCACCTCAGCGCCGTCCTTCGTGATCGAGCCGCTCACGCTGTCCCTGTTGATTTGCATGTCGAACGTCGTGCCGCCGTCGCTGCCTTTGACGTGGACCGCGGTCGCCTTCTTCATCGCGGCCTTGATGGCCGAGGGGTCGAGCGGGTCGGCGGACGGCGCCGCCGACGAACTCGCGGCCGGACTGGCCGAGGCGGCCGCGCCGGCGAGCGGCTGGGCCGTGTTTCCGCCCGAGCCGGAACAGGCGGTGCAGACGAGCGCGGCGGCGGCCGCCAGGATGCCGTAGCGCAGGAGGAGACGGTGCGAGACCGGGCGAATCATGCGATTTCCGTTCGGACGGGCCTGGGACGTCCCCGGGCGCATCCGCTTATCGCCTGGTCCGGCTGTCCGTTACGGCTTGTCCGCCGCCGTCATGGATTCGTGACATTTCGTCCACAGTGGACGGAAGGCCTCGCGCTCCCGAGCGGGGCGCGAGGCCGCCCGGTCAGGAGCCGGGGCCGGAGTAGATTTCCGCGGCGGGCGGGGCCTTCGCCGGGACGGGCTGGTCCCAGCCGCTGAATTCCATCGTGCCTTCCGAGGGGGATTCGAGCCGCAGCAGGCGGTGCGAGCCCGCGGCCTCGAGGAAGATCGTCCGGCTGCCGTTCTTGTAGCGCAGCGCCGGAGTGCCCGCCACGTCAGCGGGTTCGGCCGCGGAGTAGCCGGGCTTGTCGACGTCGTCGGCCATGGAACCGACGAAGACGTCGAAGTCCATGAACAGCTTGAACACCTCGCCCATGCCCTGGGCGAGCGGGGAGTCGAGCGACACCCACTTGTCGTTCACCATCGCGGCGGCCTCGGCGGGCAGCCCGGCCTCCTTGGTCAGCGACTTGCTGAACCGCATCCAGACCTTCTCGCCGACGCGCAGCATCGGGACCTCGACGCCGTCCTTCTCGATCGAGCCGCTCACGCTGTCCTTGTTGAACTGCATGTCGACCTTCATCTTGCCGTCTTCGCTCTTCGAGCCCTTGACGTGGACCGCGGTCGACTTCTTCATCGCGGCCTTGACGGTTTCGCCGACGGTCGCGGCGTCGAGCGGGGCGGCGGAGGGCGAGGCGGGTGCGGCGGGTGCGGCGGGCGAGCTCGCGGCGGCCGGCGGCTGGGCGGCGTTCTCGCCGGAGCCGGAGCCGGAGCAGGCGGTGCACGCGAGCGCGGCGGCGGCCGCGACGGCGCCGCAGCGCAGGAGGAGACGGTTCGAGACCGGGCGAATCATGCGATTTCCGTTCGGGACAGGCCCAGGACACCCCCGGGCACATCCGCTTATCGCCCGGCTCGGGGGTTCGTTACGGCTTGTCCGGTTTCGTCACATATCCGTGACTCGCCGCCTGGTCCACGGTGGACTGACCAGTCTCAGCTGGCGGCGCGGGTGGCGGCGAAACCGGGGTGCGGAAGCCGCTGCGGGCGGCCGTCCGGGTGGTACTCGAAGTGCCACCATTCGTTGTCGTACACGCGATACAGGCCGAACCGTCCACCGTGGACTTCGAGCCACTGCGCGCCTTCGTAAGGCCGGACGTCGAGCGCGACGCCTTGCACGTGCTGCGATTGCGCGGGCGGAAGCGTGAGATGCAGGGCGAGCTCGTGCGAACCGGCGCGCTGCACTTCGGCGTGGAACAGATCGGCCTGCGTCGCGGCGTCCCGGTGACCGGACGTCAGGCCGAGCAGGATTCCGTGCCGCCACAAGGCTTCGGTGCGCGCCGCGGTGAACGCGGCGTACGTGCCGGGCGTCAACCCGGCGAGGTTTTCGGCCGGATAGCGGGCCCCCAGTGCCCACTGGCACGCGACGTGCCGTGCCCGGCCCCGCGCGACCACCCACGCGACCGGCACGAAAAGCACCGCGAGCACGTGGGTGACCACTCGGTAGATTCCGGTCACTGCAACGCCTTCACGACCGCGGCGGCGGCCTGCGCGATCAGTTTGTCGTCGGACTTCGCGTCCTTCCGCGGGCGGTCGGACAGCACGGCGAGCACGATCGGGGCCCGGTTCGGCGGCCACACCACGGCGATGTCGTTGCGCGTGGCGTAATCGGCGGATCCGGTCTTGTCCGCGACCTGCCAGCCGGCGGGCACGCCCGCGCGGATCACGTGCGCGCCGGTGGTGTTGGCGCGCATGATCTTGGTGAGCACGGCCTGCTTGTCCGCCGGGAGTCCCGAGTCGAGGGCGACGGCGCGCAGGTCCTTGGCCCAGACTCGCGGGGTGGTCGTGTCCCGGACGTCACCAGGGCTCGTCTCGTTGAGAGCGGGCTCGATGCGGTCCACGCGGGTGACCGTATCCCCCAGCCTGCGAAGCTCCGCAGCCAGCCCGGCGGGGCCGCCGATTTCGCGGAACATGAGGTTATCCGCCGTGTTGTCGCTGTAACGCAGCGCAGCGTCGAGGACGCTCTGTAACGACATCTGCTCCCCGATGTGCTTCTCCGTAATCGGGGAATTGGGCACGAGATCGCTTTGCCGAATCGTGACCGTGCGGGCCAGATCATCCCCTCGGTGCAGGATCGCTGCCGCGTTGAACACCTTGTGCGTGGAAGCGTAGGCAAAGCGGTCGTCGGCGTGATAGGCGACCTCGCGGCCGTCGCCGGTGTCGATCGCGTAGACGCCGAGCCGGGCGTCGAAAGCCTTCTCCAGCGCGGCGAAATCCGGCTGCGCGACAGTCTTGGCCGCGGCCGGCGCGGCGCTCGCCGGCGATTCCGGTGTTGCTGGTGTGGCACATGAGGCTAGCGCGACCAATGCGAACGCGGCCAGGGTCAGCCTGCGGAACACGGGGTTCTCCCTCCGAAGTCGATCAACTCCCCAGCAGCGTGCCCGCTGCCGGTTCATGCGGGCCAAGACACTTTTGTGCGAGATGATGCGAATCTGGCATAGGCTGTGGTCGTGGACTTGGTCGGCTGCTGCAAGGCGTTCGTGAGCGTGACCGAAGCGGGGAGCTTCACCGGCGGCGCGGCGGTCGCGCGGATCCCGCAGCCGGTGGCGAGCCGCCGGATCGCCGCGCTCGAGAAGCACCTGGGGGAGCGGCTGTTCGACCGGTCGACGCGGCGGGCGCGGCTCACGCCGTTCGGCCGGGATCTGCTGCCGTCCGCGCAGCGCCTGGTCCGGCTCGCCGAGGCGATGGAACACGACGCGCAGCGGGCGCGCCGGCGGCCGTTGCGGCTGGCCGTCCCGGACACGTCGACCACGCGCGATCTCGCCGAACTCGAAGCGCAGGCGCGGACGGTCGAGGTGTTCCTGGAGTTCCGGGTCGCCGGGCCGGCCGAGCGGGCCGAGTTGGTGCGGACGCAGGAGGTGCGGGCCGCGCTGGTCGCGGTGCCGCCGGAGGACGGGGTGTGGACGGTGCCGCTCGGGCTGGCCGGCGAGGCCGAGCCGGACGAAGCCGTGCTGTACCTGGAAACCCTGCGTGCGGGCCGGTCGCCCGGTGCGCGCCGCCGGGTGTGGGTGCAGCCGGAGGACGACGTGCCGCATGTCCGCGACCGGGTGTTCCGCGCCCGCGACGCGGCCGGGCTGCTGCCCGCGCAGGTCGAGGTCGCCGCGACCCTGACGACGGCCGCGGCGAGCGTGATCGGGTCGGCGGACCTGCTGCTGTGCTCGGCGGATCAGGCGCGGGAACTGGGCCTGGCGTGGCGTCCGGTGGGCGGGGTGCGGCTCGCGCGGGGATACGACGTGGCGGCGGGGCTCGGCGACGACGTCGATCGGGTGCGGACGCCGTTGCGCGCGGCGATAGCGCGCTGTCTCGGTGCGAACGTTGCGGCAGACTGACGCCGTGAACACTGAGGCGCTGCTGGCGCGGCTGAGGGACGAACTCGACGAAGGCGGGCTGCGCGGCTCGTTCCTCGTCCGGGATCTCGCGTCCGGCCGCGAGATCGGGATCGAGCCCGACCTGGAGTTCGCGACCGCGTCGCTGGTCAAGGTCCCGCTCATGGCGGTGACGCAGGACCGGATCCGGCGCGGCGAGCTGGACGGCGCGCAGCAGGTGGAGATCGAACCCGAACGCATCGACACCGCGGGGCCGACCGGGCTGTCGCGCTTCCGGCATCCGGCGCGGCTCGCGGTGGCCGACTTGATGTACCTGGCTTCCGCGATCAGCGACAGCGCCGCGGCCGACCAGTTGTTCGCCCTCACCTCGCCCGCGGAGGTCACGCGGACGGTGCGGGAGTGGGGCATCACCGGCATCTCGGTGCGGCATTCAGTGGGGGAGCTGAGCGATACGCCGGTGGAACGCTTCGCCGCGGCCGACGTGCATCTCGCGCATTCGCTCGCGATCGGCGCGGTCACCGAAGGACAGGGGCATCCGGTGCGGCAGCTGGATGTTTCGCGCGCGAGTTCCGGTTCGGCCCGTGCGTTCGCCGACCTGCTGACTGCACTGTGGACGCCGTCGAAGATCGATCCGGACGTGTCCGCGCGGGTCCGTGAGCTGATGGGCGACAACCTGCTGCGGCAACGGCTCGCGCCGGATTTCGCGTCGGATTCCGCGAAGTGGTCCTCGAAAACGGGAACGCTGGTGAACTTGCGGCACGAGATCGGGGTGGTGGAGCACTCCGACGGTCAGTCGTTCGCGGTCGCGGCGCTCACCGAATCCCGGGTGCCCGCGGCGATCCAGCCGGAGGCGGAGATCTTGATGGCGCGGGTGGCCCGGTCGTTGCGGGACCACTTGCGCGCTCGCGGATGAGCGGACCGGCCGGATCCGCCCTCGCGGCGAATCCGGCCGGCTCTCCGCGTCAGGCCAGGCCCAGCAGCGTGAGGATGAGAACGATTCCGTGCGTCTGCATTTCCCGCACCTCCCTCCCGGATCCAGGCACGGAAAACCCCGCCGCGAAACAGCTGTATTTCGCGGACGACGGTATTTCCGTGATTCTCGGCGAACCGCCCGGAGTGAGCGGCGTGCACCCAGAATGCGATCCGGGAACGTGCGGCGAAAGGGGTTTCCTGTTTCCTCGAAAGCAGGAAACAGCTGACTAGCGCAGCGTCGGGTTTCCCCAGGCCAGCGCCGCTGGGCGGGTCGTCCGGGCAGTGGGGCCCGCCGGAGCGACGCCCGCCGCGGGGCGGCGGATCTCGAGCCGCAGCCGCCGGACGCCGGTGACGTCGAGTTCGGTGTGCCGCGGGCTGCCGAACGCGGAATGGTCGAGGTGGCGGATTTCCCCGTCGAGCCGGACGCAGAACAGGCCGGTCTGGAATGCGGCGTCCTCGGCGTCGTCGAGCACTCCGGCGACCGCGGTGAAATGCGCGTAGGAGCCGCCGAGGTCGATTTCCGCGAACGCCCACGCCCCGGAAGTCGGCCCGGCGGTGCGGAAAACGACGCTGTGCTCGTAGCTGATCCCGTCGATCCGCGCTGGGCCGGCGGTGATGTCCGCACTCTTCTCGCGCCACGGCAGTTCGGTCGCCAGTGCCGGTCCGGGTGCGGAATCCGTTGCCCCGCGCCAGGTTCCGCGCACCGGGCGTTCGTTCTGGCTGCGCCCGGTGATCGCCGAGATCAGCCCGGCGACGCCGTCGTCGGTGAATTCCGGAACCCGGTAATGCGTGGTGCAATACGGGGTCAGGAACGACGGGATGTCCTCGACGGTGCCTCCGGGAAGCACCACCGGCAGGATGCGGCGCGTCTCGCCGTGCAGGTCGCGGGTGAGTGCGTCGCGCATGATCCTGGCCTCGAACTGGGAACCGCGGCCCTCGTGGGCCGGAGCCTCGCCATTCGCGCGCCGTTTGTAGTCCGGCGAGGCGATCACCAGGACGAAATCGGCGGCGAGGATGTTCCTGATCGCCCAGTCCGACCAGTCGATCCGGGCGGAATCGTCCCACTGGTCCAGCCGGACGTCGAGCCCGATCCGGGCGCGCAGGAAGCTGGCGAAGGTCCCGACCCGCTGGTAATGCTCGGCGGTGTCGTGAGCGTAGCTGATGAAGATCCGCGGTGCGGCGGGGGCGGACATCGGTCTCCTCGGATTCCGGCGGCAGCGACCGGTCCAGTTTCGGCTCCGGCCCCCGGCGCGACCGGCGACCGCGGTTTTCGGCCACAAAATGTCCAGAATCTGTCCCTTGTCCGCGCCGGGGCCGAAGGTATCGTCGGTGGCCGAGTCGAGCACAGCCACGGCCGCGGAAATCGACGGGGAGCGCTGCCCAGGTGTACCACTATGATGTTTTCATCAGTTATCTGCGGACCGCCGATCCGATCGCCCGATGGGTGCGCAACCATTTCCAGCCCCGGCTGCGCGAACTGCTCGACGGCAACCTCGACCGGGAGGCCGAGGTGTTCTTCGACGGATCGGTCCGGGTCGGCGGGCGCTGGCCGGACGAGGTGCGCTCCGCCTTGCGGCACACCAGGATCCTGGTCCCGGTGTGCTCCCCGAAGTACTTCTACGACGAATGGTGCCTCGCCGAGTGGGCCTCGATGGAGCGCCGCGAGAAACTGGCCGGCGGGGACCGCCCGGCCACCCTGATCTACCCGGTTATCTACTGCGATTCGAAGAATTTCCCACCGTACGCGCACGAACGCCGCTGGGAGAATCTGACCGAATGGAATCATCCGTACGAGCAATTCCAGGTCTCGCCCAAATACATCGGTTTCCACGACCGGATGAACCGCATCGCGGCCGAGATCGAGGAACTGCTGAGCGACGCGCCGGCGTGGCGCGCGGACTGGCCGGTGCTCACGCCCCAGCCGGACGTCCCGCCCGCGTCCCGTTTCCCGAGGCTCTGAAGCGATGGCCGGAACCGTGATCACGTTCTACTCCTACAAAGGCGGGGTGGGCCGGAGCTTCACGCTGGCCAATGTCGCGGTGCTGCTGGCCCGCTGGGGCCATCGCGTGCTGTGCGTCGACTGGGACCTCGAAGCGCCGGGCCTGCGCGAGTACTTCCGCCCGCGGCTGAACCCGGAGCTGCAGGGCGGGGTCGTCGACCTCGTGACCGACTTCCGGGCGGGCTCCGTCCAGCCGAACCGGCACGTCCTCCCGGTCGAGTTGGACACGGTGACCGGCGCGCTGGACTTCCTTCCCGCGGGAGCCGACAGCCCCGATTACCCAGCACAGGTACAGGGAATCGACTGGGAAAGCTTGTACGACGACGAGTTCGGCGAGTACCTCGAACGCTGCCGCGAGGCGTGGACCGCGGACTACGACTACATCCTGCTCGACAGCCGCACCGGCATCTCCGACGTCGGCGGCATCTGCACCGCGCATTTGCCCGACCGGCTGGTCGTCCTTTACACCGCGAACATGCAGAGCCTGCGCGGCGCGGTCGATGTCGCGCGCCGAGCGAATGCCGCGCGGAATGCCCTGCCCTACGACCGTCCGCAGCTGCCGGTGCTGCCGGTGCTCTCGCGGTTCGACACGCGCGAGGAGTACGACCGCTCGGAAAACTGGCGGGAAATTTGTCTCAACGAGACGCGAAGCCTCTTCGACAGCTGGCTGGACCAGGATGTCCCGCCCGCGGTGATCGCGCGGCACCTCACGCTGCCGTACGTGTCGTACTGGACCTTCGGCGAGCAGTTGCCCGTGCTGCTGGAGAAAAGCCCGGGCGCGGACCAGATCGGATTCGCCCTCGAGACAGTCGCCGCGGTGATCGCGCATTCCTTCGACCGGACCGAACTGCTGGCCGAAAACCGGGACGCCTACGTGGCGGCGGTGCGCACCAAGACGCAGAACTTCGCCTACGACATCCAGGTCAGCATGCCCCGCTCGAACCTCGAGGTGTCCAAGAACGTGGTGGCGGAGCTGGAAAAACTCGGCATCCGGGTCGGCAGATCGCTGTCGGGCGACCGGTCCTGGCTCGGCCGCGCGGAGACCGACGCGCGGCACCTGTGCCTGGTGATCGACGGCAAGGCGAGCCGGTGGCAGCTCGCGGAGGTCGAGCTGTTCCTGCACCGCACGCTGGGCCAGGACCGCAGGCTGATCCCGGTGCTCACCGAAGGAACCGATCCGCGCGAGCTGTCCGGATACCTCGGGAATCTGCGGCACCTGCGGCTCAGCTCGGTGAACGGCCCGGCGAAAGTCGCGCGCAGCCTCGCCGACGAGATCGGCGCGGGCCGGACCCTGGTCGACACCGGCCAAACCGACCTCGTTTCCCTGCTGCGGCAAGCAGTGCACGCCCGCCTCCGGCCCGGACTGTGGGACCTCGTCGACGACCTCGCGAGCGAAATGCCCGCCGCGGTCGGCGCCGGAGACAGCGTGCGCGCACAAGAACTCGGCGCGGACCTGGCGGTGCTGCTGCGCCCGCGCCGGGACGACGACGACGCGATCCCGCCGCCGCCACGGGTCCAGAAAGTCCTGGACTGGGCCCGGCGAGTGCTCGACGTGCGGGTGACCGGCAGCTAGCCGCGCCCCGCGAATCCCCACGCCCCGCCGCGCCCGCGGCCGGGCCGCCCGGTGAGAAAGGACGGCGGATGCACGAACGACTGAGCCACAAGCAGTCCGCGGCGATGATGGCGCTGATGGTGCACGGCCAGGAGATGTCGAACCCGCAGCTGCGGAAGGAAGCAGGCTTCGCCCTCGACGGGAAAGACCGGCTCAAGCTCAACGAAAAGTACGTCAGCAGCCGGAAATCCGGCCGAGCGTTCGTGCACCAGCTGACCGACGACGGCTGGGTCTGGTGCGAGGAGGAACTCGCCGCGCTGACTCCGCCGAAGCCGGTGCGCAGCACGTTGACCGTGGTGGCCTACCTGGCGCTGAACCGGTTCTTCGAGTACCTGCGGCTGCACGACGTCTCCCTCAAGGACGTTTTCACCGGCGGGGAAGCGCCGCCGGCGGCGGATCTGGAGGAACAGATCCGCACGGCGTACCGGAAGCTCGCCCGCTCGCCCCGCGGCTGGGTCGGCCTTGCTGACCTCCGGCCGTTGCTCGGCGGTGCCGCGAGCACTGAGGTCGACGCAGTGCTCAAACAGCTGAGCCGCACCGGGCAGGCGCACTTGGTGCCCGAGTCCAATCGCAAGGCTCTCACTCCTGCGGACCGGGAGGCGGCCGTGCGCATCGGCGGTGAGGACAATCATCTGCTCTCCATCGAGGCGTCATGATCGAACACCTCGCTGTTCTGGCGACCTTGCGCTTCGACTGGGTCGACGCGCCTGACCACGTGTGGCGGGATTCGCCCTACCACGTCGACGGTTTGCACGCCGACGTGATGGCCGCGATCGACGCCAGGATCCGCCATGCGGCCGCGAGTGACGGACCGAGCCCGATCGGCCTCGCGATGCAGGGGATGAAGGGCGTCGGCAAGACGCATCTGCTCGGCATGGTCCGGCGGGCGGCGCATCAGGCAGGCGGCTACTTCTTCCTGGACAACCTCACTGCCGCTGACGCGTTTTGGGAGGACGCGGCCGACGCGTTGCGTCAGGGGCTGTCGCGGTTGGACGGATCAGGGGAGCCGCAGGTGCGCAGCTTCGTGCGGCGGGTGTGCGAGCGCAGCGACGTGCCGTGGGAAAGCACTACGGCGTTGCTGAGCGGCCGGAGGTTGAGCCGGTCGCATCTCGAAGCGTTTCTGGCTGGATTGCGAAAACTGGACCGGCAGGTCGCGATCGAATGTGCGGACACGGCCCGCGCACTGGTGCTGTACGCCTCGGACGATGCGACTCACAACGAGGTCGGCAACGAGTATCTCAGCCGCAACGAGGAAACGAAGTCCGGTGCTCGTCGCAAATGGGGCATCGGGATGAAGCCCAAGTCCTCGTCGGCGCAGGTGCACGACATCACGCGATTGCTTGCGCTCACCGGGCCGCTGGTGATCAGCGTCGACCAGTTCGACACGCTGGTCGCCAGTTCGGACAAGCTGCAGAGGGAAAGCGGAAGGTCAGGGACAACCGACCTGGTTGTCGCCCAGATCTCCGACGGGCTGATGGGATTGCGGGACATCACCCGCCGGACAGTGACCGTGCTCGCGTGCCTGCCCTCGACGTGGGAACTGGTCAAGGAGAAGGCTGCCGACACCGTGCCCGACCGGTTCGAGGAAACGCGCACGCTCGGACGGGTCTTGGACGGCGAAGTGGGTCGGCGCCTGGTGGAACGGCGTCTCGGGGTCGCCTACGCCGCGATGGATTTCACTCCTCCGCATGCGACCTGGCCGGTGGCCGCCTCGGCATTCGACGGCCCGTGGGAGGAATGCACCCCACGGGAGATGCTGAAGCGAGTCGGTGCGCACATCGAGGCGTGCGTCCGGGCCGAGCGAGTGGTGGAAATGACCACCTTCGATCCGGATACGCCGACGGCGCTGCCTGAGCGTTCCCACCCGAAGCTTGATCGTTTCGCCGAACTCGATGCTTGGTTCGAGCAGCTCCGTGCCGAGGCGGATCCGTCAGCGCTGCTCGACCACAAGGTCGAGGACGAGGTCATGCCCCGGCTGCTCTCGGCCGCGTTGCGCGGCTGGATCACCGAGGTCGGCGACGACGAGATGGAGTGGGACACCCGCGGCAGCGACGGCGAGTTGCACGCCTGGCTCACCCACACCCTCGACGAGGCTTCGGATCTTGAGGAGCATTGGGCGTTCCGCGCGATCGCCGCGAATCATGCTGTCGCGGTGCTGAACCGGTTCCGGAAGGCTCGTTCGGCCGCCGGACAGCGACGGGGAGCGGACAACCGGCACCTCGTCGTGATCAGGAACTCGTCGTGGTCCAAAGGCAAGCAGACCCAAGCCGAGCTGCGGGCCTTCGAAGCCGCCGGCGGGAAGCGGCGCAAAATGTCCGAAGCGGACGTCCGCACGTTCTGGGCGCTGGACGAGATGTTCGTCAAGGGCGGCCCGGACGTCCACGAATGGCTCATCGACCGCCGTCCCGCGCGCCGGTCCCAGCTGCTCTCCGGCGTCCTGCCCGATACCGCGCAACGCCCCGAGCGCACCGCGCCCCCGGTCCAGCACTCACCGACCCAGCCGCCCCTCTTCGCGCAACCCACCTCTGTACCAGCGCAAACGCAGCGATCCGCCCGCAACGGAAGCGCGCAGGCCCCTCGTTCCGACGGGACCCACCCGCCACCTGACGGCACCCTCACCCTCGGCACCGAAACCGGCTCCGGCAAGCCCGTCCGCATCGAACTCTCCGCTCTGCGCAAGCACGCCGCCGTCTTCGCCGGTTCCGGGTCGGGGAAAACCGTGCTCCTGCGCCGCATCATCGAGGAATGCGCGCTGCTCGGCGTGTCGTCGATCGTGCTGGACCCGAACAACGACCTCGCCCGCCTCGGCGACGCGTGGCCGAGTCCGCCGAGCGGCTGGGGGCCGGAAGACGCCCAGCTCGCCGAGCGCTACTTCGAGGGCACCGACGTCGTCGTCTGGACCCCGGGCCGCGCCACCGGGCGTCCGCTCGGATTCGAGCCGTTGCCGGACTTCGCGGGGGTGCTGGACGACGAGGACGAGTTCTCCGCGGCAGTCGAGGTGGCGGTAGCCGCTCTCGCGCCGCAGGCCCGGCTCACCGGCAGCACCGCGAAGGCGGACATCGGCCTGGCTGTGCTGCGGCAGACGATCGTGCACCACGCCCGCACCGGGTCGCGGAGCCTGCCGGAGCTGATCGACGTCCTCGAAGACCTCCCCGAGGGCGTCACGAATCTCAACGGAGGCCGGAAGATCGCCGCTGAGGTCGCGGAGCTGCTCAAGGCCGCGATGGTCAACGACCCGCTGTTCGCCGGAGCCGGGACCCCGGTCGACCCGGCGTTGCTGCTCACCCCGGCCGGCGGCAAACGGGCGCGGATCTCGGTGATCAGCTTCGCCGGGCTGCCCGCCGAGGCGCAGCGGCAGAGCTTCGTGAACCAGCTGCAGATGGAGCTGTTCGCGTGGATCAAGCGGAATCCGGCGGGGGACCGGCCGCTGGGCGCGCTGTTCGTGATGGACGAGGCGCAGACGCTCGCGGCGTCCGGGTCGCTCACCGCGAGCACGCGCAGCACGATCGTGCTCGCCGCGCAGGCCCGGAAGTACGGGCTGGGGCTGCTGTTCGCGACGCAGGCGCCGAAGGGCCTGCACAATCAGATCGCCGGCAACGCGATGACGCAGTTCTTCGGGCGGCTCAACAGCCCGGCGCAGATCGCCGCGGCGAACGAGATGGCTCGGGCGAAGGGGAGTCCGGTGGCGGACATCTCGCGGCTGGAGCGGGCCCAGTTCTACGTGTCCGGCGAGGCGTTCGGGTTCCGGCGGGTGTCGACGCCGCTGTGCCTGAGCCACCACCCGGCGAGCCCGCTCCGCCTTGAGGAGGTGCTCGCGCGGGCCAGGAACGGGGAGGGAAGAGGGGAGGGGTGAAACAGCGGCCCGGGCCAGGGGATCCGTCCTGGCCCGGGCCGCTGCGAATCAGACGCCCGCGACCGACTGGATCCAGTCGCGGTACTGGGTGATGTTGATGTAGGCGGTGTAGGACTGGCGGTCGCTCGTGGACGCGACGCCGACCTGCTTGCCGTTGGCGTACATCGGGCCGCCCGAGTCGCCGCCGGCGGTGATGCCGTCGCCGCGGTTGGCGCACACCGAGACGCCCGCCGCGCCGTCCGGGCAGTTGACCGAGGTGACCTGGACGTTGGCCACCTTCAGCACCTGCGACTGGCAGTTGATCTCGGGCTGGTCGGTGCAGGTGGCGCCCCAGCCGTAGACCTGCGCGGTGTCGCCGACGTTGACGTCGCTCGCGGTGCCCAGCGGCGCGTACTCGGTCTGCACCTTCTGGTCGATCTGGACGAGCGAGATGTCGGCGTCGGGGGAGTCGTGCACCGACGTCGCGGAGACCTCGGTGCCCTGGGTCTGGTCGAGGCTGCCGACGTGGAAGGTGATCTGCTTGCCGCCCGCGCCCTGCGTGCAGTGCCGGGCGGTGAGGATCCAGTCGGGAGCGATGAGCGTGGCCGAGCAGAGTTCCTGGCCGCCGGCGAACATCCGGGCGGCGGCGTGCAGGGAGTCGGCGGTGCTGCCGTCGATGATGGCGGGCTGAGCGGGGGCGGCGGTGGCCGGGGCCGCCGCGGCGACGGCGGCGAAGGCCAGGCCGGACAGGACTGCGGCGGTACGCGCGATACGCACTGGTGATCATCTCCGGTGGGTACGGGGAGCAGTGGTCAGGTACTGACCCACCGTCGTGAATGTCGGTAAATGACGGAACCCGCCGAAGGTCGGGCTGACTCAGTTCCCGACTTTCGTCGTAGGACAAGCGGACCAGCCCGCGTTGACATGGTGCCAGCGTGGAGTGTGAGCGCGGTCACCGTGCCCGGAGGTCCAGAATGGTGTCGGGTGGACGAGCGGGCGCGACAGGCCCCGCCTGGACAGGGAGTGCTGCACGCGGATGGAAGCCGGCTCACAGGGATCGGCACGGCTGAAGTCGTCGTACCGCTACGACGACCTCGACGTGCTCACGCTGCTGCTGGCGGGGGAACTCGACGCCGGCACCGCGCTGGTGGTGGTGCGGGCGGTGACGTTCGCGCTGGCCAAGCGCCCGATGGCGCTGGTGCTGGACCTGACCGGGCTGACCGAGCTGAGCGACGCGGGCGTCCACGTCCTCCGCGCCGCGCAGGACCGCGCGGCCGCGGAGGGCGTGGTGCTGCGGCTGCTCGCGCACCCCTCGGGCGCGGCGGGCCGCAGGCTGGCCGAAACCGGGATGACCGGGGTGTTCGACATCTACCCGGACCGCACGGCGGTCCGCGTGGAGACCGACCGGATCGCGTTCCTGCGCCGGATGAAACGGCGGCTCGACGCGGGCTGAGCCGGTCCGGATCCGGGCGTTTCGGGCCCGCCCGCGCCGCCGAGGTGGCCCGAGCGGGTGAACTTCGGAGATTTTTTCTCCAGTGGTCCGGACCAGTTGCGGCGATGTTGCGAGTTCACGCCAGCAGCGCTTCGGCGAGCCCCTGCTCCTGGATCGAGTCCCGCAGTTTCGCCAGCGCGCGGCATTGCGTCACCCGGACGTTGCCCGCCGAGATCCCGAGCGCCTTCGCGGTTTCGGCCGACGTCAGGCCGACGACGACACGCAGCGTCAGGATTTCCTGTTGCAGCTTCGGCATCCCGGCCAGCAGCCTGCCGAGCGAAGCCCCGAGGTCGGCGGTCAGCGTGTGCGATTCGGGGCCGTCGCCGAGATCCGGGTTCTCCGGGACGTCGGACACCGGTCGCGAACGGTCGCGCGACACCGCGCGGAACGCGTCGGCCACCTTGTTCGCCGCGATCGCGCGCACCAGGTGCAGGAAGGATCCGCCGCGGTCCTCGTATCCGGGAACGGCCTGGAGGACGGCGATGCACACCTCCTGCGCGACGTCGTCGGCCGACAGGTACGACAGGTCGCGTCCGCCGATGCGGGCGCGGCAGTAGCGCGCGATGACCGGTTTCAGCAGCGCCAGCAGTTCCGGAGCCGCGCCGGGGACGCCGTCGCGGGCCGCGCGGACCACGGTTTCGAGTCTTTCGGCCAGCCCGGACGGGCGCGGCAGCGCGGCGAGCGGGACGTAGCCTTCGACCGGTTCGGGCACGGTGGCGGTGGGCATAGGGGTCGTTCCTTTCGTACGGGCGGCCGCGGTGGTCTCGCCCGCTCGATCCGGGAGTCGGCCGTCCGGGCGCGGATGTTGCGCCCGCGCGGGTGTTGTCCAGCTTCTGTCCGTTGCGCGGCAACGGAATTCGCCCGGACCTGGACAGATCTTGGACAGGTTCCGCCCGCCGGTAGCGCGGCGCGGCGCGGCGGCGATCCCGGTGCGGTCGGAGAAATCCCGATCGGGAAGGGGAATCGCGATGATCACGCACTGACCGGCTCCGGGCCCGGCCGGCGGGGTTCAGCCGGCCGGGCTCCACCGGATGCCGTAGGCGAAACCGGGCGCGAGCCGGTCGAACCGCAGGTGCACCTCGCCCGAGCCGTCCGGGCTCACCACGTCGCCACGTGCGCCCAGATCGCGTGCGTCGTCCTGGAATACGCGGTCCAGCCGCACGATTTCGGTCGGCGGCGCGGCCGGGAAGCGCACGTGAAGATCGAAGCGGTCGACCGGATGCCGCGGCACGCACACGTAGTGCGGATGCCGGAATTCCGCGCGGAACCGCAGCGCGAGGTCGTGGGTTTTCCCGCGTGGCAACGGTTCGGCCAGCTGCAGCGCCAGCCCGACCCGGTCGTTCGACTCCATCGCGCGGCGGACCAGCGTGCCGCCGTGGAAGACGTCGACGTCGAGATCGCTTTCCCGCACCGGCCCGGACGTCGCGGAGGTGGTGGTGAGGGTGAGCGCGAGGTCGAGTTCGGCGATCTCGTCGGCGTCGGCGACGATCCGCCGGAACTCGAACACTTCGGGCCGCTCTTGGTCCAGCGCAAGGGACACGCGCAGCAGTTCGGTGTGCCAGCTGCCCTCGGGCGCGGGTCTCGCGCCGCCCTCGCGCGGGCCGGCGAGCGCGAGGTGCGCGACGTGCTCGATGCCCTCGTCGATGCGCCGCCGGATCGTGCGGTCGTCGCGGTCGAGTTCGCGCGCGGCCCAGTGCACCCGCTCCTGGTAGAACGGCTTGCGCGCCGGCTCGTGCATCGCGAACGCCGCGAGCACGGCGATGCGGAGGTCGTCCGGGAGCGTCTTGGCCAGCGGCTCCAGCACGTGCGCGAGCCGGTCGCGGATCTCGACGTTTTCCGCGTTGTCGGGAATCCCGCACACCTCGCGCAGGACCGGGCCGACCCGAATCCCGAGCGGAGTGGTGAATACGCCGCGCCCCTTCCGGAGAACTTTCAATTCCGCGACCAAGTCCGCCGCGTTCGGTTCCACCCGTTCCTCCCTCGCGTCTCCCCGCCCGCAGCCACTGTTCCGCAATGCGGGCGCCGATGTCCAGCCTTGCCCGGCGGTGGCGCACGGACTGTGACCGGAATGATTTCCCATTCCCGCGTCCGGCTGGCGAGCCCGGGTTTATCCGCGGCGCAAATTCGCTCGGATGGCGCCTTCCGGAAACGGCGGGTGACTGTTCCGGCCGTGCTGCTGGCGAACGGTCAGCTGCCCGGCTTTCGATCTCGTAACCTGTGTGCTCGCCGGATCGGAGCCGGTGTGCGGGCTGGTCCCCGGCTCTCCGGAGCCGGCGGTCTTTCGCCGCGGCCTCAGCGCAATACGACTCCGGCGTTGCCTCCTGTTCCCCGTTCACGCGATTAAGGTGGAAACAGGAAACTCCTTCCCCGATTGCCGCGCGCTCCCGCATTCTCGGGGCAAGCCGCTGTTCAGGCAGGCGGAAATCCTCGGAAGGAGCTTGTCGTGAAGGTCGTCTGTTCGTTTTCTCTGCTGGTGCGCGCCGCGTTGTGGCTCGCCGGGGTGGCTCTCGTGTCCGGACTCGCCCTCGGTCATCCGGGCGGACCGGCTCCGGTCGCGCCGCCGGTGTCGGTGCGGACCGCGCCGTGACGAAACCACGGGCCGGCGTCTGCCGGACCGTCATACTGGGAGCGAGAAGAAGGTGGGGGCGGATGACAGCGCGCGCGACGTTCGGGGCGGAACTGCGGCGGCTGCGCACCTCGGCCGGGCTGTCGCTCACCGAGCTGGCGGCGCGGGTGCATTACAGCAAGGGGTACTTGAGCAAGGTCGAAACCGGCCTCGCTGCCCCGAATTCCGCACTTGCCAGATTGTGTGAATCCGAATTCGGCACTCCTGGAGCCCTTGCCGCACTGGTTCCCGCGGAAACCGGAAAACGCCGGACCCGGCCGGACGTCCGCCCGTCCGGCCTCCCGCCGGTGACCGCCGACTTCGCCGGCCGCGATTCGGAAACCCGGGCCGTACGCGAGATTCTCGAGTCCGACGGCGGCGTCTGCGTCATTTCGGGGATGGGCGGAGCCGGCAAGACGGCGCTCGCCGTGCGGTGCGCGTACCGGCTCGAAGCGTCCTTCGCCGACGGCAGCCTCTTTCTCGATCTCCGCGGCACCTCCGGCGAACCGGTCACGCCCGCCGAAGCGCACGACCGCCTGCTGCGGATCCTGGAGGTGCCCGCCGACCGGATCCCGGCCGATCCGGACGACCGCGCGGCATTGTTCCGGACCTGCCTGCGCGGCCGGAGTTTCCTGCTGGTGCTGGACAACGCGGGCAGCACCGGGCAGGTGCGCCCGCTGCTGCCCGCGGAACCGAAATGCCGGGTCGTGATCACCAGCCGCTCGCGCCTGCCCGCATTGGACGAAGCCGAGCACGTCTCGCTGGGCGTCCTCCCGTCCGCTTCCGCCGCCGCCCTGGTCGCCGCCCTGACCGGGGCGGCCCCCGACGCGGCCCTGCGCATCGCCGACCGCTGCGGCCGCCTCCCGCTGGCGATCCGGATCGCCGCGGCCCGCCTGCGCGCCCATCCCGCGTGGGACGTCGCGGAACTGGAACGCCGCCTCGCCGACGAAACCCGCCGCCTCGGCGAACTCGACGACGGCGAACGAAGCCTGGCCGCCGCCTTTCGATTGTCAGTCCGCCAATTGGAGCAGCCGGAAGCGCGGCTGTTCGGCTTGCTGGCCCTGCACCCCGGCCCGGACTTCGACGTCACCGCCGCGCAAGCACTCGGCTCCCTGGACGAGGTGGCGGCCGAACGCCTGCTGGACCGCCTGCACCAGGCGTACCTGCTCACCCAGCCGGAGCTCGGCCGGTTCGGTTTCCACGACCTGGTAAGGGTTTTCGCCGCCTCCGGCGTGAACGGAGAGGACGCTTTCCGCCGCCTGGCCGATTTCTCGGTCGCGACCGCGGAACGCGCCGACCGGGCGATGAGCGGCCCGCGGTACCGCCCGGAGGTGACCTGTCCGCCCGGGCTGCCGGAGGTGAAATTCCCGGACCAGGAGAGCGCGATCGCCTGGTTCCGCGCGGAATGGCCGAACCTCGTCGCGCTCTGCCGCCGGGCCGGGGAGTCCGAGCGCTGCTGGCAGCTGGCGTTCTTCCTGCGGGGATTCTTCTACCTGACCAAACTGTGGGACCCGTGGATCGCGACGCACCGCTGGGCACGCGCCGCCGCCGAAGCGGTCGGCAACCGCTGGGCCGCCGCGACGACCACCGCGAACCTGGGAATCGCCTACGTCGACCGCGGCGACCTGGACGAGGCTTCCCAGTGCTACCGCCAGGCACTTCGGGAGTACCGGGAAATCGGCGACCGGCACGGCGAAGCGACCGCCCTGGCGCATTCCGCGTGGGCCGAGCACTACCGGGGCAACCACGAACAGGCCTTGCGCGACCTGCGCTCCGCGGCCGACTTCTACGACTTGACCGGCAACCGGCGCAGCGGCGCCATCACGGCACGGGGTGTCGCCTTGGTCCTGACGGCACTGGGACGGCCTGCCGAAGCCGCCCGCCTGGTCGAGGAGACACTGGCGGTGTTCGAGGAACTGGGGCTGGAACTGGACGTCGTGATGGGGTTGAACTGCCTTGGCTGGGCGAGGTTCCGTGCGGGGGACCAGCCGGGTGCGGAGTCGGCGTACCGGGAAGCGGTGACCCGCGCCGAGGCCTGCGGCAGCACGCACGAGGCGGCGCGGGGTTATCTGGGGTTGGGAAATGTCGCTGCGGCGCAAGGAGTTTCGGAGGAGGCCGCTGCGCAGTGGGAACGGGCCGAGGCAGCCCATCCGGACCTGGACCCGGTCACGGTGGGGGAGGCGGCCGCGCGGGCTGAGTTCCGGTGAGGGTTCCTGTCCGGGCGACGGACTGCGGGCTCAACCGGGCCGAGATCGGCACGCCGGTTGAGTTCAGACCCGCCCGGCGGGCGCGTGAACCGCTTGCTGGCCGCCCGCGACGTCTGGGGTTCTGGTCGAGCCTCGATCGTCGACGCATCGGGCGCCATCCGCCGCGGAGCGGTCCACGGGGCGGGCCACGTGACCGGCTGGGGCCTGGCTGCGGACGGCGAGTGTTCCTGAGCCGGGCTGCGCCGGATGGCGGTGGGGTTAGCGCGGACTGCTGCTCAGCTTGAGATTTCCGATCGAAGATCGAGCGTTTCAGCTGTGGAGCGAACTCACGACGGAGTGCGCCGCGGCGGTCGCCGGGACGAGTGCCGGACGGTCCTAGCGGCGCACTTGACGTGGGCTGCGAGTGGAGGTGGCGGCGCGCTCGCGCGGCCGGGAATTGCGCAGGGCCGGCTAGGGGCGCGAGAGCTGGTCATTGCGTGGGCGACCGGCTGGTTGCCTGACTGCCGTGTCCGACGGGCCTGGCAATGCCTCTCAGTTCCCAGGCCAGGCGTTTCGATCACGGAACGAACCCGCGCCGGAGAGTGTGCTCGCGGTCTCTGCCTGGCATAGCCGGGCTTTCGGGGCGGGTGGCGGCGTGTTGGGATGGGCGGATGGGATCGTCGCCCGAGCCGGTTGAGCAGTTGCCTCGCGTGGCGGGGTTCCGGGCGCTGATGTTCGCGTTGCCGCCGGTCGGGCGGAGGTGGTCGGCGGGGTTGCGGGCCGCGGCCGCGGTGGCTGTGCCGGGGATCGCGCTGGTGCTGGCGGGGGCCGCTGCCTCGGCGTTGTTCGTCACGCTCGGGACGTTCGCGGTCTTGTACGGCGAAGGGCGGCCGTACCGGGTTCGGGCGGGCGTCGTGGCTGCTGCCGGCGCCGGATTGCTCGCGGCGGCTGCGTTGGGTGCTGCGGTGGGGTCTGCGGTTCCGCCCGGGCCGGTGTCGGTGCTGGTGGTTTCCGTGGTCGCGGTGCTGGCCACCTACGTCGTCGACGCGTTGCGGCTTGGGCCTCCCGGGCCGTTGTTCTTCGCGCTCGTTTGTGCGGGTGCGCAGGCGGCGGTCGAGGCGGGAGCCCAGCCCTGGGTGGTGCTGGGGTGCGCTGCGGCGGGGGTCGGATCGTCGGTTGTGGTGTCGATGGCCGGGGTGCTGGCCGACCGGGCCAAGCCGGAGCGGACGGCCGTCGAACGGGCAGTGCGGGCCGTCGACGCGTTCGTCTCGGCCGAGCGGAAGACGGCCGAGGCGCGGCACGCGGCGGGTGCCGCGGTGTCCGCGGCATGGACTGCGCTGCACGACGCGGGACATCCGCGCCGGGGCACGCAACCGGACCTGGCGGCGACGTTGCTCGCCGCCCATCGGCGGTTCGCGGACGCGTCGCCGGGGGAGTCCGTCGAACTTCCGCCGGGGAAGCTGCCGTTGCCGCGACCGAGCCTCGGGTACCGGCTGCGGCGGGCGGTCCCGTTGCGTTCGCATGCCGCGTTGACGGCGTTGCGCGTGGGCGCCGGGTGCGTGGCCGCCGGGGAACTGGCGGTGGCAGCCGGGTTCGGACGGCCGCATTGGGCGGTGCTGAGCGCTCTGGTGGTCCTGCAGCAAGGGCTGGACCGGCGGCGGGCGAATGTCCGTGCGCTGCACCGGTTTGTCGGGACCGCGGCCGGGCTCGCGCTGTTCGGAGTGGTGATGATGGTCGCGCCGTCCGGGGTCGTGCTGATCGTGGTCTTGGCGGTGTTGCAGTTCTGCGTGGAGCTGGTGGTGCCGCGGAATTACGCGGTGGCGACGGTCGTCATCACGCCGCTCGCCCTGCTGGCTGCCGGGGTCGCGAGCCTGCCGGGCCCGGTGTGGCCCGCGGTGGCCGACCGTTTCGCGCAGACGGCGATCGGGGTCGTGGTGGCCGTGGCGGTGCAGTACGCGGTGGTGCCGCGGGCGCATCGGAAGACGTTGGACTGGACTGGGTCTCGCGTCCGCGCTGCTGCCCGCGCGGTGCTGGCCGGTGCGCCGGTTCCGCGTGCGGCCGCGCGCCGGGACCTCCAGTTCGAGCTGGAAGGCGCGACCCGGGCAGGGGTGGATTCGGTGCACAACGAGCCCGGCTGGGCCGCTGAGCGCTGGCCCGCCCACGCGGCCCTGGTCCACGACGGTTACGACCTGCTCCAGGCCTGCTGGTCCGCGCCGGACGGCAGGTTGCCGGACGTCGAACGGTGGGAGCGTGCGTTCGGCCGGTGAGACCGGGACGCCTGCCCCGCCGGATGGCGGGCGCTGGCCCGGCTCGGCGCGCTCGGCCGGGTTTCTCCGCGGCTCGCTGGTAGCTCATCCGCCTCGAAACGAGCGGCTCGGAGCTCTGCACTGACGACCGGCGTCCGGTCGCGGCCAGGCCTCGAGCCGCTCGTTTCGAGGAAACCCGGAGCCGGTCATCCAGGACGCAGGGCCGCCTCGATCCCCTCCTGCTCCGTCTCGCCGGGAACGATCGTCAGCGGGCCCGCGACGTGCAGCAACCCGGGATGCCGGACGGTCCAGTTCAGCACCGGCAGCGAGTCCTTCGTGAGGTCGTGTGCGGACGTCACGGTGACCCCGGGCGTCGGGCCGCAGGTCACGAGGTCTGCGGACGGGCCGCGACCGTCGCTGCGGCACAGGGCGGCTCGGCCGTCGGCGGACAGAGCCAGCAGCGCTGGGGCGCCGTCGGCGGTGGCGGCGGGCAGGACGTGGTCGTAGCCTGCCATCCGGCGCATGATCAGCCGGTGGACGCGTCGGCCGCGGATGCTGGTCATCGATGCGGTGAAGGTGCGGGCGACGACATCGAGCCGGTCTGCGTTCACGGGGTCAGGCCTCCTCCGTTCGTTCCGGGCGGGGCGAACGGACGAACCAGGCTCCGATTACCGCGGCCACTCCGATGCAGCCGGCGACGACGAACGCCATGTGCAGGCCGTCGGCATCGGGGCTTACCGCGGCGTGTTCGGCGCTGCTCAGGGTCGCGACGCTGATGAACACCGCGGTGCCCAGTGCGCCGGCGACCTGTTGGAGGGTCGAGAGGATCGCGCTGCCGTGCGAGTAGAGGTGGTCGGGCAGCGCGGCCAGCGATTCGGTCATCAGCGGGGTCATCATCAGGCCCAGGCCGGCCATCAGGACGATGTGGATGCCGATCACCGCGACCAGCGGAGAACCCGGGCCCAGCAACGAGAACAGCCACAGCGAGACCGCCATCGCGAGTGCGCCGGGCAGGACCAGCGGGCGGGCGCCGACCCGGTCGAACAGGGCGCCGACCGGGCGGCCGAGCAGGCCGAGCACCAGACCGCCGGGCAGGACGGCCAGGCCGCTGATGAAGGTCGACTTGTGCAGGACGGTTTGCAGGTACAGCGGCAGCAGGATCGCGCCCGCGCCGATCAGGCACATGAACAGCAGCGCGCTGAGCCCGAGCGCGACTACGAAGCTGCGGTGGGTGAACGGCCGCAGGTCGAGCAGGGCCCGGTCGCGCTGTTGCAGGCGAAGCTGCCGCCAGCCGAACACCGCCAGCGAAACCACGCCGACGACGATCGGCAGCCACGGCGGCACCAGCGCGGTCTCGGCGGATTCGCCCGCGGACGACAGGCCGTACAGAACTCCGCCGAAACCGATGGCGGACAGGACGACCGAGAGGGCGTCGAGCGGGACCGCGCGGGTTTCGCTGTCGATCCGCAGCTGCAGCATCCCGGTGACCAGTGCGGCCAGCGACAGCGGCAGCACGATGAAGAACATCCACCGCCAGCCGAGCGACGACAGCACCGCGCCGCCGATCGTCGGGCCGATCGCGGGCGCGACCGCGATGACGATGCTGATCGTGCCCATCGTCGCGCCGCGGCGCTGGGCGGGCACGAGCCGCATGACGGTGGTCATCAGCAGCGGGATCATCACCGCGGTGCCGCACGCCTGCACGACACGGCCCGCCATCAGCAGGCCGAACCCGGGCGCGACGCCGCACAGCAGCGTGCCGAGGCTGAACGAGGCGAGCGAGAAGACGAACACCTGCCGCGGCGTGAACCGTTCGAGCAGGAACCCCGTCGTCGGGATGACCACCGCCATGGTGAGCAGGAAGCCGCTGGTGAGCCACTGGATCGTGGTGGTCGGGACGGAGAGGTCGACGGTGAGGTCGCGCAGCGCGACGCTCAGGATGGTCTCGTTGAGGATCATCACGAACGCCGACAGCACGAGCACGCTGATCAGCAGCCCGGGCTTGGCGGGCGGGCGCTCCACTGCTTCCGTCGCGGGGGACGAGAGGCCGCTCATGGGCGCACCTCGCCGACGGAGCCGCGGGCGAACCCGGCGGCCGCGAGCCGGGCGGCGACGCCTCGGGCGCTCGCCACGACGACAGGCGCGAGGCCGGCGGCACGAACGGAACGGGCATCGGCCGACGGACGGCCGGGGAACGTGGGGCGGCTGCCGGGAGAAGCTCTGCGCGCGGCTTCACCGGCCGCAGCGGACGGGACGGGGGACTGCTGGATCTTCACCTGGCCAGGATACGGAGCAGCACCGACAAAACCGGCGTCCTTTTCCTCCCGCGCACCGCGGCGACGTCCCGCGAAGATCCGGGGAAAGCGGTGGAAAAGCAGCTCGACCTGCGATCGGACTCAGGTCGCCGGAACGATAAGCGAATCAGGAATCTCGTTCGCGGGCGATCCGCCGGCACCGGGCCGGCCCGCGGATGCCCGCGGCCGGGAGGCGGTCCGAAGATGCTCCATTGTGGAGCGTGCGACCAGACCGCGGGCGAACTCACGGATTCATCGCCAGCACCAGGAATCCCGCCAGCAACACCAGATGCACCCCGCCCTGAAGCCGCGTGGCCCGCCCCGGCACCACCGTCAGCACACTGACCACCACCGTGAGCGCGAGCAGCACGATGTGCGTCGGCCCGAGACCGAGCAGCAGCGGGCCCTTCAGCCACACCGAGGCGAGCGCGATGACCGGAATCGTCAGGCCGATGCTGGCGATCGCCGAGCCGTACGCGAGGTTGAGGCTGATCTGCATCCGGTCGCGCCGTGCCGCACGGACCGCGGCGAGCGTTTCCGGGGCCAGGATCAGCAGGGCGATCACCACGCCCACGAAAGACTGCGGAAGCCCGGCCGCGCGCACGCCGGCTTCGATCGCCGGAGATTCCACCTTCGCCAGTCCGACGACGGTGACCAGGGAGATCAGCAGCAGAACGAGGCTGACCAACGTCTTCTGGGCGCTCGGCGGTTCCGCGTGCTCCTCCTCGCGAGTCTCGCCGTCGTGGTCGACGGGAAGGAAGAAATCGCGGTGACGGACGGTCTGTGTCGCCACGAACGTGGCGTACAGGACCAGCGACGCACCGGCCGCGAAAGCCAGTTGCGGTGCGGAAAACCCGGGACCCGGGGTGCTTGTGGTGAAGGTCGGCAAGACGAGGCTCAGCGTCGCCAGCGTGCCGACGGTCGCCAAGGCCGCGCCGCTTCCTTCGGGGTGGAAACGCGTTTCCCCGTACCGGCGCGCGCCCACGAGAAGCGACAGCCCGACGATGCCGTTAGTGGTGATCATCACCGCGGCGAACACCGTGTCGCGCGCCAGGGTGTCGGCCTTCTCGCCGCCGGAAGCCATCATCGTGACGATCAGCGCGACCTCGATCACGGTCACCGCGACCGCGAGCACCAGCGAGCCGTACGGTTCGCCGACCCGGTGCGCGACGACCTCGGCGTGGTGCACCGCGGCGAGAACCGTGCCCGCCAGCGCGATCGCCACCAGCGCGACCGGCACCGGACCGAGCGTGCGACCCCAGGTGAGCGCCAGCAGGACCAGGGCGATCAACGGCAGCAAAGTGGTCCAGGACAACAGATAACCGCGGACGCTCGCCATGCGCACACCCTGGCATATCGGACCCCTGGTCGCCTGGCATCCCGTCCGCGCGGGGGAGTGTCGCGTCCGAAATGGACACTGCCCGTCGCCCGGCTGGGGACGAAATTCACTCGTTCGGCGTAGCAGATGCAGGGTTCCGCAGGTCGACGGCGGGGTACGCGCGGCGGGCAGGGGTGGTCGGCTGGGAAGGAGCCGGAGATGACCCGTGAGATGCAGATGCCCGGCCGCGCGGTGCCGGCGGGCGGCGACGGCGCGGAATACTCGTTCTGGCGCGAGCACACGCACATCAATCTGAGTCCGGTGGCCGCACCGTCGATCCTGGGGCTCGCCGGGTTCGCGGTGTCGACGTTCATGGTGGCGGCCAACATGGCGGGCTGGTTCGGCGACAGCACGACGACGCCGCTGTTGCTGGCCCCGTTCGCGTTCGCTTTCGGCGGCGTCGCGCAGTTCCTCGCCGGGATGTGGTCGTACCGGGCCCGCGACGCGCTCGCCACGGTCGTGCACGGGGCGTGGGGCGCGTTCTGGATCGGCTACGGCGTTTACCAGTTGTTCGTCGGTCTCGGCGGGCTGCCTTCGACGACGGCGAGCCCGGTCGCGGCGGCCGCGATCGGCTTCTGGTTCGTCGGGCTCGCGGCGATCACCTGGACCGGCGCGCTCGCCGCGCTGGCGGAAAGCCTCGTGCTCTGCGCGCTGCTCGCGGTTCTCGCCGCCGGGGCGACGCTGCTGGCGATCGGCCTGATCGGCGACGTCGGCGTCGTGCGCACGATCGCCGCGTACTTCCTGCTCGCGTCCGCGGTGCTGGCCTGGTACGCGTGCAGCGCGATGGTCCTCGAAGCGGCGCATCACCGCGTGGTCCTGCCGATGGGCCTGCGCGCTCCGCGGCCCGCCCGGACCGCGTCGGTGCCGTTGCACCAGGCGATCCAGTTCGATCACGGCGAACCGGGAATCAAGGCCGGGCAGTAGCCCCGGCGAGGAGGTGACCACGGAATGAAGATGAGCGTGGCGCTCACCGCGTTGACGCCGCAGGACCGGAAACTGCGGGAAAGCAGGCTGCCGCTCACCGCCGAGTTCCTGGCCGGGGCCTGGCTGGTGTTCGCGGCGTTCGCGTACAGCTACTCGTTCACGCTGTCCGCGACGGCCGGCTTCTGGAACAGCCTGGCGTGCGGGATCGCCGTGGCAGCGGTCGCTCTGGTCCGGTTCGGCCTGCCGGAACGCGCGCGCTGGCTGGGACTGGTCAACGTCGCGATCGGGTTCTGGCTCATCGCCGCGCCCTTCGCGTTCGGCTACCCGGTCGACGGCCACCGCGACGCGATCCGCACGAATTCGCTGATCGTCGGCGTGCTGCTGGCGATTTTCTCGGTGATCTCGGTGACCGTCGCCTACCGCAGGCACAGCGGCGAGTTCCGGGAGTAAAGAAAATGTACTGGCCGGTGCTGGCGGTGCTCGCGATCGGCGTGCTCGCCTTGGGCAGCGCGGGACTGCGTGCGCGCAAGGCGACGCCGCCGGCCCGGAAAGAGGCGCTCGCCGGGGCTTGGCTGGTGGCCGCGTCGGGCGTGGTGTGGTGGGCGTCCGCGCCGGCCGCCGGGGCGGTGTTGCTGGTGATCGGCGCGGCCGTGGTGTTCGGTGCGGCGCTGACGAACGGACAGTTGCCGCACCGCCGGGGCAGCTGACAAAGCCGGGGTTTGCCGCGGGCCGGGGCCGGTTACCCGGCCCGGGTGAGGCCGGGCCGCCGCGGGCTGCCCGGCGATCGTCGGGTGCGCGGGAGGTCGGTCATGACACAGCTGAAGCCCCGGCCAGTGGTGATCGCCGCCGCGCCGCACCGGGGCAGGAAAGGCTCGGTGCTGCTGGGCATCCTGCGCACCACCGACCACAAGCAGATCGGGCTGCTCTACCTCGGCACTTCGTTCGCGTTTTTCCTGGTCGGCGGCGCGATGGCGTTGCTGATGCGCGGCGAACTGGCCCAGCCGGGGCTGCAATTCCTGTCGCAGGAGCAGTACAACCAGCTGTTCACCATGCACGGCACGATCATGCTGCTGCTGTACGCGACGCCGAATGTGTTCGGATTCGCCAATTTCGTGCTGCCGCTGCAGATCGGCTCTCCGGATGTCGCGTTTCCGCGATTGAACGCGTTTTCCTACTGGTTGTACCTTTTCGGCGGATTGATCGTGCTGAGCGCGTTCCTCACGCCCGCCGGGGCGCCGGACTTCGGCTGGACCGCCTACACGCCGTTGTCGGACGCCGTGCACAGTCCCGGCGTCGGCGGCGATCTGTGGATCATGGGCCTCATCGTGTCCGGTCTGGGAACGATTCTCGGCGCGGTCAACATGACGACGACGATCCTGTGCCTGCGGGCGCCGGGAATGACGATGTTCCGGATGCCGCTGTTCACCTGGAACATCTTTTTCACCGCGATTCTCGTGCTGATCGCGTTCCCGATCCTCACCGCCGCGCTGTTCGCGCTGGAGGCGGACCGAAGGCTCGGCGCGCACGTTTTCGATCCCGCGAACGGCGGGGCGATCCTCTGGCAGCATCTGTTCTGGTTCTTCGGCCATCCCGAGGTGTACATCGTCGCGCTGCCGTATTTCGGGATCGTCACCGAGATCATTCCGGTGTTCAGCCGGAAACCGCTCTACGGCTACCGGCTGATGGTGTTCGCGACGGTCGGCATCACCGGGCTTTCCGCGACGGTGTGGGCGCACCACATGTTCGCCACCGGTGCGGTGCTGCTGCCGTTCTTCTCGATCATGACGTTCCTGATCGCGGTGCCGACCGGGCTGAAGTTCTTCAACTGGATCGGCACCATGTGGAAGGGGACGCTGTCGTTCGAATCGCCGATGCTGTGGTCGGTCGGATTCCTCGTCACGTTCCTGCTCGGCGGGCTGACCGGGGTGCTGCTGGCCGCGCCCGCACTGGACTTCCACATCACCGACACCTATTTCGTGGTCGCGCACTTCCACTACGTGCTGTTCGGCACGATCGTGTTCGCCACGTTCGCCGGGATCTACTTCTGGTTCCCGAAGATGACCGGCCGGATGCTCGACGAACCGCTCGCCAAATGGCACTTCTGGACCACGTTCATCGGGTTCCACACGACGTTCCTCGTGCAGCACTGGCTCGGCGCGGAAGGAATGCCGCGGCGATACGCGGACTACCTTCGCAGCGACGGTTTCACGGTGCTGAACACGATTTCGACCATCGGCGCGTTCATTCTCGGCGCTTCGGTGCTGCCCTTCATCTGGAACGTGGTGAAGAGCTACCGCTACGGCGAGAAGGTCAACGTGGACGACCCGTGGGGCTTCGGCAATTCGCTGGAATGGGCCACGTCGAGCCCGCCGCCGCGGCACAATTTCACCGAACTGCCGCGGATCCGGTCCGAACGGCCCGCTTTCGAACTGCACTATCCGGACGCGGTGGAGCGGATGCGGGAGGAGCAGCACATCCATTGGGGGCGGCGGGACAAGGCGAAATCGGACGCCTGATCAGGGCTGGAATCCCTTGACCATGGCCCGCAGCCCGGCGGCGAACCACCGGTCGTAGTACTCGGCGGCGGCGGGGTCGGCGGGCGCCTCCGGCGGCGACCCGACCTGGGCGAGCGCGTGGCCAAGGGTGTAGACGCCGAGGGACTGCACCGCGATCAGCGCGTCCTCCCGGGCGATGCCGTCCGCGGCGAACCGGTCGAGCACGCCCGCGAGCAGCGGCGCGACCGCTTCGACGTCGACCGGGTGGGTGGCCAGCAGCGGGACCGCGTTCGGATGGCTCAGCAGCATGGCTCGGTACGCCTCGGCGAACCCGGTCGCCGCCTCCGGCCAGGACTCCCGCGGTTCGAGGTCGGCGAGCGCGGTGGCCACCAGGCGGTTGACGACCGCGGCGAGCACGGCGTCGCGGTGCGGGACGTGGCGGTACAACGACATCGCCGCGACCCCGAGGCGGGAGCCGAGCGCCCGCATGGTCAGGGCGTCGAGGCCGTCGTCGTCGATGAGGCCGATCGCCGCCGCGACGATCTGGTCGGCGCCGACCTGCGGCGGGCGACCCGGCCGGCGGCGGGGCGTGTCGTTCATGCGCTCAGCGTGGCAGCCAGCGTCGTGCCGGACATGGCCAGGGCGAGCAGGCCGACGACCAAGGCGCTGCACGCACAACGCCGGCGCCGCGATCGACGACCACGGCCGGTGCGGCGCCACGCCCGCGGCGATGAGCAGCGGGAACGGGTAGTTGATCGCGGCGGCGAGCAGTCGCGGGCGGAGATTGCCCGGCGCGAGATCGTTGAGCGGGTGCGTCGGCACCCATTCGGTCAGGACGAGCCAGGCCAGCCACAGGATCGGGACGGCGACGGCGATCGGGGGCACGGCGGTCTCCGCTGCTTATGCGTACATCGTAAGCTTACAAGGTACGCAAACGAGCCCGCAGGGAAGCGCCGATCCGGTGTCCCGCGGGGTCAGCCCTGCTGGCGGCGGAATTCGTCCAGCACCCGGCGTTCCCGTTTCGTCGGACGGCCCGCGCCGCGCTCGCGGCGGGCGACCGGGATCGCCGCTTCCGGCGGCGGCTTCGGGGTGCGGTCGATGAGACAGGTGGCCGCGACGGCCGCGCCGACCCGTTTCTGGATCACCTGCACGACCTCGACTACGCGGGTCGTCGTCCCGATCCGGGCCCGGACCTCGTCGCCGGGCACGACCGAGGTCGCCGGTTTCGCCGGGCGGTCGTTCACGCGCACGTGCCCGCCGCGGCAGGCGGCCGCGGCGTCGGCGCGCGTCTTGGTCAGCCGGACCGCCCAGAGCCAGCGGTCGATCCGCGTCGATTCCATGGGTTCATCATGGCGCGTCCCACTGCCAGCGCAGGCCGAGGATCCCCGGAGTGACCGCCGCCGACACGACGTGCGCGGGAAGGCCCTCGGTGATCGGCAGTTCGGCGACGGTCGTCTCCGGCCCGGCGGGGGAGTCGAGGCGGTAGGCGTGGCAGGCCCGCGGTTCGAAGCCGGGCGCGAAGTGCAGTTCGAGCACGTGCTCGTGCACGGCGTTGCGGAACCGGCGTTCGTAGGACCAGTCCGGGCGGTCGTCGGTGAACTCGAATTCGTACTCGGCGATCGCGGTTTCGCCCCGGTCCAGCCCGCGGCCGAGGACGAGTTCGGCCACCGTGAATCCTTCCTCGGCGAGGGTTTCCGTGCGCCCGGGCGAGCAGTAGCGGGTGCGCACGAGCCGCGGCGGGCAGCCGGGGCCGACGCCGTGCGCGGTGACCAGCCGGATGTGCGTGTCGTCCTCGGTCGCGCGGAGGACCTCGCGCACTTCCAGCCGGTGCAGCCGCCGGTCCGGGCCGACGTGCACGGCCTCGTGGAGGCTCACGACGACCAGCGACGTCCGGTACGCCGTTTCGAACGAGTTCAGCACCCGCAGCACGGCGTTCCGGCGTCCCCACAACCGTTCCCAGCGCACGACCGGGACCGGCGGCGGTTCCGGATCGCGCTCGATCAGCCCGGTCAGCGAGCCCGGCGGCAGGTCGAGCACGCCCTCGAGAATCCGCACCGCGACGCGCGAACGGGCGCGGGCGGGCACGGTGCGGCCGGTCCGCCAGTAGCTGAGGGTGGTGGTGCTGACCGCCGCGCCCGCCGCGGCGAGCCGGTCGCGGAGCCGGTCGAGGCCGAGCCCGCTGCGGTCGATGGCCAGGGTCAGGGCACGGCTGAACGGCCCGTCCGCCAGCGCGTCGGCGAGCCGGTCCGGCTGGGTGCCGGGACCTGTCGAGAACACCTGCGTCCTCCTCGGGTCGTCCCCACCCATTCGCCTCCGGAACGGGCGGCGGCGCAACCCGTCGAAGGTCGGGTCTTGGCCGGTCAGCGCGGCTGCTCGACGAAGGGCTCGCGCAGTTCGACGACCCATTCGCTCTCGTCGCCGGAAGTGTGCAGGTAGACCTCGCAGGGGAAGCCGTCCGCGCGGAAACCGTGCTCGTCGGTCCACCGGGCGAGTTCCTGGTAGCCGGCGAGGATTCCGCTCGCCGGGCCGCGGTGCACGAGCGTCGCGGTGCGGGCGGCGGGCAGTTCGGCGACCTCGAGGCCGTTCGGCGCGGTGACGGTGCCGGACACCGGGAGCGCGGCGTGCACGACGACCGGATCGTCTTCGCCGGCGGGCTTTTCGTAGTAACAGACGAGCGGTCCGGCCGGGGTGGCGTCGGAGCCTTCGAGCCGTTGGCCGAGTTCCGCGCACAGCGGGCGCAGGACCGGGCTGATCGCGTCGGGGGAGAAGCTCTCGACGGTCGCGGTGAGCCGCACGACAGGGGTCGCGGGGAGATCCTTGACGATGATTTCGGTGTCCGGCATGGCGTGCTCGCTTTCCAGCGTGCGGAGTCTCGCCTCGACCTCGGCCAGCCGGAGCCGGTCGGCGGCGACCCGTTCGGCCAGTTCCGCCCGGCGCAGCGTCAGCATGCCGCGGACTTGCTCGGGCGTGATCTGCTCGTCCAGCAGCGCGGCGACCTCGCTGAGCCCGAAGCCGAGATCCTTCAGCGCGACGATCCGGTTCAGCGCGGCCAGCTGCCCGGCGGTGTAGCGCCGGTAGCCGGTGCACGGGTCGACCTCGGCGGGGCGGAGCAGGCCGAGCGCGTCGTAGTGGCGCAGCATGCGGACCGAAACCCGGCCGTGGCGGGCGAATTCTCCGATGGTGAACATGACCTCTCCAGCACACGCTCTGACACGGTGTGAGAGTCAAGCGTCCCCGCCGGACCGGGAACGGGCCGGCCCCCTGCGCCGACCCGCCCCGGCGGCCCCCTCGTCCCCCGACGAACGAGGGGACCTCGCCGGTCCGCCGCCCTCCACAGGACGGACCGGCGCCGGTCGCGGCTCCCGCGAACGGAACAGCGGAGAGCCGCCTTCGTGACGGCGGTCGCCCGCAAAGCCACCCGATCGGGTGAGGATTCGCAGGTCCGTAGGCTGGCCGGGTGAATCGCACGGACCGGCTGTACGCCCTTGTCGAGGAGCTCCGGGCGGTCGCGCCGCGCACCCGGACCGCGGCGTGGCTCGCGTCCCGGTTCGAGGTCAGCGTGCGCACGGTCGAGCGCGACCTCGGCGCGTTGCGCCAGGCAGGCGTGCCGATCTGGACCGAAACCGGCCGGACCGGCGGCTACGGCCTCGACCGCGAACGGACCCTGCCGCCGCTCACGCTCACGCCGGAGGAAGCCATCGCGATCACCGTCGCGTTGCGTTCGGCCGCCGGTTCGCCCTTCGCGGGCGCGGCGGAGTCGGCGGCGCGCAAGGTGCTCGCGCGGCTGCCGTCCGACGTCCGCGACGCCGAACAGCACCTCGCCGCGCGGCTGCACCGGGTCGGCCAGCCCGAACCGCCCGCTGTCCGCAGCGGACTGATCCTGACCGCTCTCGCCGCGCGGCGCGTCCTCCGGTTGTCGTATGTGGACGCCAAAGGCCAGGAGACGGAACGCGATGTCGAGCCGCTGGGCCTGTTGTGGGGTCCGGCGGGCTGGTACGTGCTCGGCTGGTGCCGCCTGCGCGACGCGGTCCGCGGCTTTCTGCTGGACCGGATCCGCGCCCTCGCGCTCACCGGCGACCGCGTCGAGCGCCGCGAGGTCGACCTCGACGCCGAACTCGCGCGGATCTCCGCCCGTCCGCTCGGGGAGTGACCTGCGCCACGCGGCGGGAAAACACCGACAGGACGGTGTCGCCGAGGGCCGCGATGGTTCTCGCATGGCAAACGACCTGACTCCCGAAGAAATCCCCGCCCTCTGGTGTCGCATGTGGAACGAGGACGCCTCGCTCGCGCACCGGCTGCTCACTGCCGACGGCCGCCAGTGGTCCGGCACCAAACCCGGCCTCGACCCGCTGGTCGGCCCGGCGGACGCCGAGGCGTTCATCGCGAAGTACCAGCGCGACGTCGGAAACGTGTTCGTCCCGCGCACTTTCGTCGTCGACGGAACCGACCGGCTCGCCTTCACCTGGGACGTCACCCGGCGCGACGGCGTGGTCATCACCGGTGCCGACCTGTTCGTGCTGACCGGCGGAAAAGTCTCGCGGAACTGGACGATCCCGTCGCCGGACGGCCGGTCGGCGCTGCCCGACGGCCCGGGCGAAGGCGGCTTGGACCGCGAGGAGCTGCGGGTGCTGGCCAAGGACGCGCACCCGTGGCACGGCGAGCTGGTGCTCGACCCGGGGCGCCAGACCATGGCCGGGACCTGGTCGGACGGCTCGCGCGGAGGGATCGCGGTCATGGTCGCGATCGACGGCCGGATCGACCGGGAGTGGGTGGTGCCGGGGACGCGGCCGCTTCCGTGACGGTTCCGGAAAACCGGTGAGATCCGGTTCCGCGCGTGCGATCATGGGGTCCGGCCGGCAGGAAGGACCCCATGATCGCACCGCCCGTCCACCGGTTCCGCGCTCGCGACGGACTCGAACCGGCCTACCGCGAACTGGGCGAGGGCACACCGGTCGTACTGCTGCACGGGTTCACCTCGTCCGGGGAAGCGTGGCTGCGCAGCGGGCTGGCCGAGCAGCTCGCCGAACGCGGGTTTCGCGTGCTGCTGCCGGATTTCCGCGGGCACGGCGCGAGTCCGCAGCCGGACGATCCGGCCCGCTGCCCGCCGGATGTGCTCGTCGACGACGGGCTCGCGCTCGTCGAGCGACTCGGTCTGACCGGGTACGCGCTGGGCGGGTACTCGCTCGGCGCGCGAGTCGCGCTCCGCATGGTCGTGCGCGGTGCGCGGCCTGCCCGGATTCTCCTTGGCGGACAAGGGCTCGCCGCGATGCAGCGGGGCGGTGCGGGCGGGCCGCTGCACCGGGTGCTCACGGCGTTGATCGAAGGCCGGGCAGTTGGAACCGTCCGACGCCGGGACCGCGCACTGGATCCGCCGCCTCGGCGCTGATCCGCGCGCGTTGATGCACGTCCTGAATTCGGTCGTGCCGACGGAGCAGCTCACCGCGCTGACGATCCCGGCGCTCGTCGCGGTCGGCAGCGAGGACACCGGGCACGCCGACGCCGAACCGCTCGCGCGGCTGCTGAACGCGGAGTTCGCCCCGGTGCCCGGCGATCATTACGGTGCCTCGGCCGCGCCGGAATTCACTGCCGCGGCCGTGCGGTTTTTCCTTGCCGGAAGACGCTAGCCGAGGATCTGCTTCCCGCCGGCGCGGTGCGTCCGCCAGTCTTCCGGGTCGTGGTTCACCCACACCGTCACGTCCGGCCGGGCGGCCAGCAGCTTCAGCTTGCGCAGCGAATCGAGCGCCCGCACCGAATCCACGTCCACCGGGATTCCGGTGGTCTGGCTGATGTTGCGCCGCACGTGCGCGGCGTCGCCGCTGAGCACGAGGGTCCGGCCGTCCTGGCGCAGCTGCAGCCCGAGCGACCCGGGGGTGTGGCCGGGCAGCGAGAGGAGAGTGACGCTGCCGTCGCCGAACAGGTCGTGGTCGTAGCCCGCGGGCAGTTCGTTCCAGCTGATTTTCGCGGCGGCTTCGAGATCCTGATCGCGGAAGAACCCCGCCAGGTGCGCCGCGGGCTGCTGGGCGTACCGCAGTTCGCCGGCGCCGGCGAAGCCTTGTGCGTGCGGGAAGTGCGACAGTCCGCCGGTGTGGTCGAAGTGGGCGTGGGAAAGCACCACGTGCCGGACGTCTTCGGTGCGGAAGCCCAGTTCCCCGATCTGCCGGTCCAGCCGGAACTCCTCGGGGAACACCGCCTGGAACGCCTCGGCCAGCGGGCCGTAGACCGCACCCGGGTCGCCCGCCGCCTCGGGCGCGAGGCCGGCGTCGAAGAGCATCAGGCCGAGGTCGTGCTCGACGAGGAACGCGGGCAGCGGCATGACGACCGGGGCGTCGCCGCCTCCGGTGAGCACGAAACTCTCGTCGGCGGTCATCGTCGGCGCGTCGAGCGCCCACGCCCTGCGGATTCCGGTCATTCCGCTTCCTCGCTCTCTCCGTTACAGTGCTGTTTTATATATTAAGTTTAATCTATCGAACGAAGGAGTTCGACGCATGCGCACGCGGGGAGCAGTCGTCCGGCAGGCGCCCGGGCGGCTCGAGGTGGTCGATCTCGAGGTCGGCGATCCGTACGAGGACGAGGTCCAGGTCGAGCTCGTCGCGTCCGGCCTGTGCCATTCCGACGACCACCACGTGACCGGCGACATCCCGGTCGGCGGCTATCCGTTCGCGCTCGGGCACGAGGGCGCGGGCGTGGTGACCAAGGTCCGCCCGAACAGCAAGGGCATCGAGGAGGGCGACCACGTCATTTTCTCCGCGATCCCCTCGTGCGGGCACTGCCGCTGGTGCGCCACCGGGCACGCCAGCCTGTGCGACCTGGCCGCGGGCATCCTCGCCGGTCCGCGGTTCACCGACGGCACCTACCGGCTGCACACTCCCGACGGCACGCCGGTCGGCCAGATGTGCGGCATCTCGACCTTCGTCGAAACCACGACGGTTTCGCTCGCCTCGGTGGTGAAGATCGGCAAGGACATTCCGCTGGACAAGGCGTGCCTGGTCGGCTGCGGGGTCAGCACCGGCTGGGGTTCCGCGGTGCACTCGGCGGGGATCGAGCCGGGCGACACGGTGATCGTGATGGGCATCGGCGGAATCGGCGTGAGCGCTGTGCAGGGTGCGGTGCACGCGGGCGCATCGCAGGTGATCGCGGTGGATCCGGTGCCGTTCAAGCGGGAGCAGGCCGCGGTGTTCGGCGCGACGCACGCGGTCGCGTCGATCGAGGAAGCAACGGAGCTGGCGAAGCAGTTCACCAACGGCCAAGGCGCGGCCGCGACGATCGTGACGGTCGGCGTGATGCGGCCGGAGTACCTGCGGCAGGCGCTGTCTTCGGTGCGCAAGGCGGGCACCGTCGTGACGACCGCGGTCGGCAAGCACGAAGTGAGCGAGGTGCCGCTCGACCTGTTCGAGCTGACGCTTTCCCAGAAGCGCGTGCAGGGCACCTGTTTCGGGGCCACGAACGGGAACTGGGACGTGCTGAACCTGCTCCAGCTCTACCGCGACGGCCGGCTCAAACTCGACGAGATGGTCACTCGCGCCTATTCGCTCGAGGACATCGCGCAAGGCTACGACGACCTGCACGAGGGCAAGAACATCCGCGGCATCGTGCGGTACCGGTGAGCCGCGCGGAACCCGGCCGACCCGGCATCCGGAGGATTTCATGACGAACCCGCACGCCGCCCTGCACGTCGGCGGGAAATGGCTGACCGGCGAGGGGCCGGAGATCCGCTCGGTGAGCCCGTCGACCGGCCGCGAACTGGCGGTCACGCCGTCCGCGGGCCCGGACCAGGTGGCGGCCGCCGTGGCCGCGGCACGCCACGCGTTCGACGACGGCGAGTGGAGCAGGCTGGGGCCTCGCGAACGCAGCGCCCTGCTGTACCGGCTCGCGGACCTGCTGGAACGCGACCGGGACCGGCTGCTCGACCTGGCCGCGCACGAGATCGGCTCGCCGGTCGGCAATGCCGAACTGCACGTCGACGGGCCGATCGCGTACTTCCGCTGGTTCGCCGAGGCCGCCCGGCGCGGCCCGCGCGACGGCTGGGAAGAACCTCTTCCGCTGCACCACGATCCGCTGACCTCCGCGAGCACCCTGCTGCGCGAGCCCGTCGGGGTCGTCGCGGCGATCACCGCGTACAACGGGCCGCTCATGCTGTGCGCGTGGAAGCTCGGCCCGGCTCTCGCGGCGGGCTGCACCACGGTGCTGGTGCCCTCGCCGAAGGCGATCCTGTGCAACACGGCGCTGGTGGAACTGGCCGAGGAGGCCGGATTCCCGCCCGGCGCGGTCAATCTCGTGTTCGGCCCGCCCGCGGTGACCGAACAGGTCGTGCAGGCCGGCGAGGTTGACCTGGTGAGCTTCACCGGATCGCCCGCGGTCGGCGGCAAAGTCATGGCCCTGGCCGCGCCAGGGCTCAAGAAGGTGGTGCTCGAACTGGGCGGGAAATCGCCCAACCTCGTGCTTCCGGGCGCCGATATCGCCTCCGTCGTCGCACCTTCGGCCCTGCGGTTCTGCCGGAACGCGGGACAGGCGTGCGGGGCGACGACGCGGACTTTGGTGCCGGAGAAGGATTTCGAGGAATTCGTCGAGCGCTCCGCCGAATTCCTCGGCAGCCTCGCGGTCGGCGATCCCTTCTCGCCGAAGACCGCGGTGGGCCCGCTGATCACCGGCGAGCACCACCGGAACGTGTCCGGCTACGTCGCGCGAGCGGTGGACGAGGGCGCGACGGTCGTCACCGGCGGCGGGCGTCCGGCCGGTCTCGATGAGGGGTTCTTCTTCGCGCCGACGCTGATCACCGGTGCGCCGAACACGGCCGAGATCGCGCAGGAGGAACTGTTCGCGCCGGTGGGGATCGTGCTGCCGTACCGCGAAGTCGACGAGGCGATCCGGATCGCGAACGACAGCAGGTACGCGCTCAACGCCAACGTCTGGGGCCCGGTCCCGGACGCGCTGGCCGTGGCGCGGCGGATCCGGTCCGGCACGGTCACGATCAACGGCGGAGGCGGCCGCCGGACCGACGCGCCGTGGGGCGGCCCGGGGCACAGCGGGATCGGCCGGGAAGGCGGGGAAGAAGGATTCCGGGAGTTCTTCGAGGTGAAGCACGTGCAGTGGCCGCTGTGACCAAGGTCCGTGAGGGGAACTCCGATTCCGTCGGGGTTCCCCTCGCGGACAGCTGATCAAGCCCCGATCCGGCGTTCGAATCCTTCGGGAACGATCAGGTCGTCGCGGCTCAGGTCGTGCACGCTGCGGTGGCCCAACGCGAGCAGCGTCGAGTCGATGCCGTTGCGCAGGACGTCCAGCACGTTCTCCACCCCGGCCTGCCCGCCCGCGGCGAGGCCCCACAGGTACGCACGCCCGATCAGAACCGCTCGGGCGCCGAGCGCGAGCGCCTTCACGACATCGCTGCCGCGCCGGATTCCGCCGTCCAGCAACACTTCCACCTCGCTGCCGACTGCCTCCGCGACCGCGGGCAGCGCGCGGATCGTGGCGGGAGTGCCGTCGAGGTTGTTGCCGCCGTGGTTGGACACCGAGATCGCGCTGACCCCGGCGTCGACGGCGCGGCGGGCCTCGTCTACGCGGTACACGCCCTTGAGCAGGAACGGCCCGTCCCACTGCTTACGCAGCCAGCTGACGTCTTCCCAGGTCGGCGGCGCGGTCTGCATCCACTGGCCGTACGCGCCGAAGAACGTGGGAATCGGCGTGCCGGGCTCGGCCATGTTCGGGACGCTGAGGTCGGGCAGCTTCTTGGTGCGGGCGTAAGTCAGCAGCCAGCGCGGATGCATCATGCCCTCGGGCGCGAAGCGGATCAGCTCGCGCAGCGTCATCTTTTCCGGGATGTGCGGGCTGCCCCAGTCGCGGCTGTGCGAGAACGACCAGTCGAGCGTGAGGATGATCCCGACCGCGCCCGCCGACCTGGCCCGGTCGAGCCGACGCAGGATGTCGTCGCGGCTGCCGGTCCAGTAGACCTGGAAATACGTGTTCGGGTTGGCGGCCACCACTTCCTCGACGGGCTTGCTCGCGAACGACGACAGCCCCATCGACGTGCCGCGCGCCGCGGCCGCGCGAGCCACCGCGACCTCGCCGTCGGGATGCACGGCCTGGACGCCGGTCGGCGAGATCAGCACCGGCAGCGCGACGTCGCGGCCGAGGACGTTCGTGCTCAGATCGCGTTCGCCGGGCAGCCCGGCGGTGCGCGGGGCGAAGCGCAGTTCGTCGTACGCGGCGAGATTGTCCTGCAGCGTCAGGCCTTTTTCCGAACCGGCGATCAGTGCCGAGTAGACGGACGCGGGCAGGCGTTTCTTCGCCCGCCGCTGTGCTTCGGCGACGGATTCGAACCAGGTGGTGCTCATCGTTTTCCCTTCGGGTCGACGCGCAGAGGGCGCCAAGTGACGCGCGGCCGCAGCGGGACCGCGGTCCGGTGGTTGAGACAGCCCGCCCACACCCCGGCGCCGTACGCGAGGTCGTCGGCGATCGCGCCGGTGGTGTAGCGGAAAGGGTCGAGGGCGGGGCGGTGCCGCAGCCAGGCGGTCAGCGGCGGCCCGGCGAGCAGGGACGCGATCGCGGCCCGTCGTCCCCGGCGTTTCCGCCCGCCGGGCAGCAGGAGCGCGGCGAGCAGCGGAGCGGCGAATTGGGTGCTGTAGCGGCCGAATCCGAGCCAGGTTTGGCCGACGGCGGTGGCCATCGTCTGCGCGACGCCGTGGGTCGGCACGTCGCTTTGGCGCAGTACGCGGGTCATGGTCAGCACTGCGCCCGCGAACGCGGCGGCGGCCGGAAGCGGACGGCGGGCCAGGAGAGCGGCGACGGTCAGCGTCGGCCAGGGGTGCAGGACGAGCGGAGCCATCGCCGCCGGGCGGCGGAGTGCCAGCGGTGCGGCGGAAGTGCCGTAGCTGGCGCGGCGGCTGAGCAACGCTCGCCAGGTGGTCGGTTCGTGGTGGTCGACGTGCGCGGACGGGTCGTAGCGGATCCGGAAACCGGCGTCGTGGAGCCGCCAGCCGAGGTCGACGTCCTCGCCGACGCGCATTGCCGGGTCGAAGACGGCACCGTCGCGCGCGACGGATTCCAGTGCGGTCCGGCGGACCAGGAGCGCGGCAGTGGGCACATAGGACAGTCGCGTGCCGGGCGCGACGCGCGCGGGGGCGGTGCCGAGGTCGAGGCTGCTGGCGGCGCAGGTGTAGCGGCCCGCCCAGGTGCCGGGGGCGAGGGGGCGTACGCGCGGTGCGACGGCGGCGACGAGCGGGTCGGCGAAATGCCCGGCCAGCCGGTCGATCCAGTCCGGGGACGGGACGCAATCGCTGTCCAGGAAGGCGATCAGGCCGGTGGAAACGTGCTCCAGCGCGGTGTTCCGGGCTGCGCCTGGGCCGCCGTTGACGTCGCGGCGGACGAGTTTCGCGCCGTGCGCGGACGCCACGGCGGCGATGGCGGCGGGGTCGGCGGATCCGTCGTCGACGACCAGCGCGGGGTATCGGCCGTCGAGTCCGGCGAGGCAGCGGCCGAGGAGTTCGGCGCGGTCGCGGACTGGGATGACGACGGTCGCGTCGGCGGATTCGGCTGGTGGCAACGGGTGTGCGAATCCGGCGTCGGTGAGCAGCCGGGCGAGGACCCCTTCTGCTGAGGTCTCGACCGGGTTGTCCGCCAGGCGTTCCCACGCCGTTCGCCCGGCTCTCGTGAGGCGCAGTACGCGGGCGGGGGAGCCGCCGAAGAGGAGTCCGCCGGAGAGTTGTTTGACGCTGGGGTCCATGGCGAGGCGGAATCCGGCGGGCAGCGGGGCGGTCACAGCGCCAGCCCTCCGTCCACCGGGATGACCGCACCGGTTGTCGCACTGCTTTCCGGACTGGCGAGGAACGCCAGGACGGCGGCGACCTCGGCGGGATCGAGCAGCCGCTGCACAGGTTGTTGTGTGGCAAAGCTTTGTGCTGAAGGAAGGTCGTACAGGCGGGCGCTCTCGGCGAGGATCGGCGTGTCGGTCGAGCCGGGGCTGACCGCGTTCGCGGTGACGCCGGAGTCGCCCAATTCCGTGCCCAGCGCGCGAATCAACCCGGCCACTCCGGCTTTCGCGGCGCAGTACGCGGCGAGCATCGGCAACCCGCGCGTGGCGGCGGCGGACGCGACGGCCAGGAACCGTCCGCAGCGGGGTTTCGGACGGCGCAGCAGCGCGGGAATCGCGACGTGGGCGAGGTTGAGGACGCCGCGGAGATTGACGTCGAGGACAGCGTCTTCCTGCTCTGGCGGCATTTCCCACAGCGGTGCACCGCCCGCGATGACCCCCGCTGCCGCGATGGCCGCGTCGAGGCCGCCCCAGTGTTGTTCCGCTGTCGTTATCGCGGCGGCCAGCCGGGTACGGTCGCGGACGTCTGCGCGGAATTCCTCAGCAGTGCCGCCGGCTTCCCGGATCGTTGCGACCACTGTGGACAGTTCCTCGCCGGTTCCCATGGGGTAGGGGAGTGCGGGGTCGTTTTCGGCGAGGTCCACCGCGAGCACGGCCCAGCCTTGTTCGGCCAATTTGACAGCGGTGGCTGCGCCGATGCCGCGCGCCGCGCCGGTCACGAGGGCGGCTCTCATGGCGCCACCACGGAAGTCCAGTCGCGCACGTGCTTTCGCAACTGTGTCGTGAGGTCGTCGAGGAGATCCCGGCCTTCGGCTGCTGTCGCGCCGGTGGGATCGCCGAGGATCCCGGTGTCGGTCACCGCGCGCACGCCGCCCTTGCGCAGAACCGGAAGCAACTCGCTCAGCGGACGGTCATCGCCCGGCACCGCCTTCTCCGCCTGCACCGCGTCCGGTCGAAGAGCCAGCTGGAGAGCGGTTTCCGGCCGTCCGGCGTGGGGATCTCCTTGCCAGCGCGGCTCGAACACCGAGACGTCTCGTGATTCGGCCCGCAAAGTCGCGACCGCGCGGGTCACCGAGGCGGCGTTTCCTCCGTGCGCGGACACGAACAGCAGCCGCCGGAACGTTTCGCAGGCCGACCGGCCCAGTTCCACGAGGAGGAGTTCCGTGGCCGCCTGGCCGATCGACAGCGTCCCGGCGAAGCCCGCGTGTTCGCCGCTCGATCCGTACGGCATCGCTGGCGCGACCAGCACGTCCGGCCGCTGCGCGGCGAGCCTTTCGCACAACGCCGTCGCGATGTCGGTGTCCGTGCTCAACGGCAGATGCGGGCCGTGCTGCTCGGTGGCTCCGAGCGGCACGGCGAGGATCGCGCCGGACGCCGCGTATTCGGCGACGTCCGGCGACGACAGATCGGCCAGGCGCATTTCAGCGGCCCGGGGTGAAGCCCGCGAGCGGGTTTTCGTCGCAGGCCCGGTCCGGCGGGCGGCGCATGCCGATGGTCACCGGCACCGGTTCGCGCTTGCGGGTGCGGTGCGAGTGGTCCAGCGACGGTTTCGGCACGCTGCCCGCGGCGACCCCGGCCAGCGCGCGTTCGCCGTGGCCGCGCACGCATTCCGGGTCCGGGCCGTCGAGCGGCAGCCCGGTGAAGAACTTCGCCGCCATGCATCCGCCGCGGCAGGCGTCGAAGGCCGAACACGACGTGCAGGCCCCGCCGCTCTGCGGGCTGCGCAATTCGGCGAACAGCTCGGATTCGCGCCACACGCGGGTGAATCCGCCTTCGCCGCGGGTGTTTCCGGCGAGGAAGGTGTCGTGGATGGCGAACGGGCACGCGTAGACGTCGCCGACCGGGTCGATCAGGCACACCACCCGGCCCGCGCCGCACAGGTTGAGCCCGGGCAGGCCGCCGTCGCCGTAGCCCGCGAGGTGGAAGAACGAATCGCCGGTGAGCACGTTTTCGCCGTGCTTGACCAGCCACTCGTACAGCTCCCGCTGCTGGGCGGCGGTGGGGTGCAACTCGTCCCAGACGTCCGCGCCGCGGCCGGACGGGCGGAGCCGGGTGAGCCGCAGCTGGGCGCCGTAGCGGTCGGCGATGGCTTTGAAGTCGTCGAGCTGCCCCGCGTTCTGCCGGGTCACCACGACAGAAATCTTGAAGTTCCCGAACCCGGCGGCGGCGAGGTTCTCCATCGCCCGGATCGCGGTGCGGTAGGAGCCGGGGCCGCGGACGTGGTCGTTGACCTCCTCGGTGGCGCCGTCGAGGGAGATCTGGACGTCGACGTAATCGCTGCCGGCGAGCCGGTGCGCGACGTCCTCGGTGATCTTGATGCCGTTGGTCGAGAACTTGACGCCGACGTGGTGCTCGGTCGCGTAGTCGACCAGCTCCCAGAAATCGGGCCGGACGGTCGGTTCGCCGCCGCCGATGTTCACGTAGAACACCTGCATGCGCTCGAACTCGTCGATCAGCGCCTTGCACTCGGCGGTGCTCAGCTCGCGCGGATCGCGGCGGCCGGACGAGGAAAGGCAGTGCACGCAGGAGAGGTTGCAGGCGTAGGTGAGTTCCCAGGTGAGGCAGATCGGCGCGTCGAGCCCGAACTGGAATTCGTCGACAAGCGGCATCACACGCTCCTCGGATGGATCATGTCCGACGCCGCGAGGGCGGCCAGGGCGGCGCGGTAGCGGGGCAGTTCCGCCTGCGCGACCCCGGCCTGCGCGCACGCGGCGCGGGCGGAGGGGTGGTCGGTCAGCGCCTGCACCGCGGCGAGCATGGTGCGGCTCTTGAGAAAGGACAGCCGGCGGGTGCCGAAGTGGTACAGCAGCGCGCCGAACCGCTCCGGCCGGATGGAGACCCGGCTGTCCAGTTCCCAAGCACCGTCCAGATCGAACGCCGCGGCGCTGCGATCAGTAGACACCGCACATTCCGTCGATGGAGACCTCCTCGACGAGCAATTCGTCGGCTACGACCTCTTCGGCCTTCGTCTCGGCGGCGGTTGTCGTCTCGCTCATCGTGACTCCCTTGTCTCGTGGCGGCGATATTTGACACTTGGTGTCGAATGTGAGGGCGACAATACTGTCACCCCGTGCCAGAAGCAATGCTTCGCCGGCGCGAGGCACCCGAACGGGCGTTTGCCGCCGCTGGGAACCGACTGCCCCGCCGGTCCGACTCCTCAGGAGGCGGACCACGCGAAGGGAGCAGGATGGCCATCGGCATCGACGACGCGCCGCGCACGGCGGAGGGGTGGGCGGCAGTCCGGCCGTTAGTGCTGCGGCTGCACTTCTACGCCGGGGTATTCGTCGGCCCGTTCCTGCTGGTCGCTGCTTTGACCGGGATCGCGTACGCGTGGACGCCGCAGCTGGAAGAGGCTGTCTACGCGCACGAGTTGCACGTCCCGGCCGCTGCTGGCGCGGTGCCGCTCGACCAGCAGGTTCTCGTCGCTCGCGATCAGGTGCCGGACGGGAAGATCATCGGCGTCCGCCCGGCGCCGTCCGCGACCGACACCACCCAGGTGATCTTCGACCGTCCGGGCCTGGCGCCGAGTTACCGGTACACAGTGTTCGTCAACCCGCACGACGGCGAGGTCCGCGGCGCACTGGAGACCTACGGTTCGGGGCAAGCGCTGCCCGCCCGAGGCTGGATCGACACCCTCCACCGCAACCTCCATCTCGGCGACTTCGGCCGGCTGTACAGCGAACTCGCGGCGAGCTGGCTGTGGGTGATCACCCTTCTCGGAGCGGCTTTGTGGCTGGGTCGCCGCCGCCGCTTGCGTGCCGTGCTCCTGCCGTCCGCGGGCAAACCCGGACGGCGACGGCTGCGTTCCTGGCACGGTGCGACGGGCCTGTGGATCGCTGCGGGTCTGCTGTTTCTCTCCGCCACCGGACTGACGTGGTCGCTGCACGCCGGTGCGAACATCACCGACCTCCGGTCCTCTTGGGACTGGACGACGCCGTCGGTCTCTTCGGCTTCCCGGTCTCCCGGCGACGTCGGCTGGCAGGCCGTGCGCGACGCGACCGCCCGCGCCGGTCTGTCCGACCCGGTGGAAATCCGGCCGCCTTCCGACGGCGGTTACGTGGTGCAGCAGGTCGGGCGGGGCTGGCCGTCCAAACAGGACTCGATGTCGGTCGATCCCGGCACGGGGAAGATCACCGGGACGCTGAAGTTCGCCGATTACCCGCTCGCCGCGAAGCTGAGCCGGTGGGGGATCGACGCGCATATGGGGCTGTTGTTCGGGGTCGCGAACCAGGTGGCGCTGACGGTGCTCGGGGCGGCGCTGGTTTGCGTTGTGCTGTGGGGGTATCGGATGTGGTGGCTGCGGGGCCGTTCCGGGCGGTCGCGGGGCGGGAGTCGCTTCGGCCGGATGCCAGTGCGCGGCACATGGCGGCGGATCCCCGGGCGAGTGCTGGCCCCAGCGCTGGTCGGATTGGCGGTGGCGGGCTGGTTCCTGCCGGTGTTCGGGGTGTCGTTGCTGGGATTCCTGGCGGTGGACTGCCTGCTGGGCCTGCGCCGGGAGACCGCTCGATGATCGCCGAACTGGGTCTTCGATGGATCCTGACGCTGCTGTTCGCGGCCGCCGGGTCGTTCTGTCTGTACCGATGCGCGCGGCGTCCCGGCTTCAGCGGTCGAGCAGCCGACGCGCTCCACGCGGCGATGTGCGTCGGAATGGTCACGATGGCCTGGCCCGCGACGATGACCTTCGCGCGAATGCCGCAGGTCGTGCTGTTCGCGGCGGCAGCCGGATGGTTCGCGGTGACCACGGCGCTGGGATTCGGGCACGGGCGCCTGCCCGGAGCGCACCACGCGCTGATGATGGCCGGGATGGCGTGGATGGCGTTCGTGATGCCGTCGGCGATGGCGGGAATGACGAGGTCCGCGACCGCGATGGGCGGCGAGCACGCCGGGATGGACATGGGCGACGCGGGCATGACGATGACCGGACACGCGCCCGCGCATGTCGTGGTGGTCGCGGCGGTGCTGGCGGTGGTCTTCCTGGCGGCCGGAATCGCGTGGCTGGCCAGGGCGATCGATCACTCCCGGACGGTCGCCCGCCCCGGACGGCGAGAGATCGGGCTGGCGACGGAAGGCGTGATGAGCTTGGGAATGGCGGTGATGGCGGTCGCGATGATCTGAGCCCGGACGGGCTGTCCGGTGCGCGGTCCGGGCGCGGTTTTCTGGGCCTCGTCTCGTGGAGGCTCTTGCCTGAGACGACTTTCGGTCAGTTCAAGGCCGGCCTTCGCTCTCCAGCAGAGCGCGATCGCCGCCCGGGTTGCGGTTCGCGTCGCTCGCTGGCCCGCGATGGTGTCGCGGATTCCGTGCTCGCCGGTTCCCGGCCGGGTGAGCTTTCCAGGCCGGGCTCCCGAGCGAGGGTGCGTCAGGCCGCGCGATGCCGTCCGGTCGGGCGCTGGGAATCGCGGCCGCGCTTGGGATGCGGGCGGACCAGGGCGAGCGCACCGTGGGGCGCCGCGGTGGTGTGGCCCGGGTCGTCGGCGGTGTCGGCGAGGTCGGGACCGGGCTGATGCCGGAGGCGGTGCTGCCGGTGGACGGCGTAGAGCAGTGCCAGTCCGACGACGAGGAAGACGTGCGACAGCACCCGCGCGACGGTCACCCGGTCGCCGATCAGGTCGCTGGTGGTGAGCACTGCGAGGACGATCACGAACCCGGTGATCATCGGCAGCTGCCCGGCGGCCGCGCGGGTGCGCAGTGCGGCCCACAGCAGTCCGACGCCGACCGCGAGGTTCCAGGCCGCGCTTTCGTTGATGAGGTGACCTTCCATGAAAGCGCCGCCGCCGTGGGCGTTGTCCATGCCGAGCAGTTGCGCGAACGCCAGCCCGCACTGGACCAGCCCGACCAGTCCCAGCGCGACTCGCAGCCCCCATTTCTCCCGCGGCGGAGCCGGGGTTTCGGCGAGGATCCGGCCGGTGAGGTCGGGCACCTCGGGCGCGCTGCGGACCAGCAGGGCACGGCGCAGCGCCGCGCTCCGCTCGTACCAGGTCCGGCACCCCGCGCAGGTCTCGAGATGCTGGTCGACCTGCGGTCCGGGCAGCGGGCCCGCTTCGCCGTCGAGCCGCGCGGACAGCGCTTCGCGGAAGATTTCACAGCTCACGTCTGTCATAGTCGCTCGGACGCGCGTCCCGGTTCCCGGCGGGTTCGGCGATTTTTCTCCGGACTGGTCAGGCACCTGTCCCGGACGGGCATGGACTACCGTGATGTCCGTGTCCACCGGCCGCGACAACGACGACGAGCGGATCACCGCGCTGGCCCTCGCCGCCGGCCGCGGCGACCGGGCCGCATTGGAAGCCTGGGTCCGCGCGACGCAGGCCGACGCGTGGCGGTTCCTGGCCCACCGCGCCAGCCCGGCCGAAGCGGACGACCTCACCCAGGAAACGTACCTGCGCGCGTTCGGCTCGCTGCCGAGGTTCGCGGGCCGGTCGTCGTCGAGGACGTGGCTGCTGTCCATCGCCCGCCGGGTCGTCGTCGACCGCATCCGCGCGCGCTCCGTCCGCCCCCGCGAATCCACGACGGCCGACTGGCAGCGCGCGGCCGAAGAGCAGTCCGCCCGTACGCGCACGGCAGGCTTCGAGGACCTGATCGAACTGGGCCTGCTGCTGGACACTCTCGACGAGGACCGCCGCGAAGCCCTGGTGCTGACCCAGTTCCTGGGCCTGTCGTACGCGGAGGCGGCCGAGGTGTGCGGCTGCCCGGTCGGCACGGTGCGTTCCCGGGTGTCCCGCGCCCGCGACGATCTGCTGCGCGCCCAGGAGGAGAACGACACCGCGATGTGACGCGGCCGGAGCCAGCAGAGCCAGAGCGGCCAATCGGGCCGTTCGTGCCGCGCGAACTGGATGATGACCGCGACCCACGTCGCGGGAACTCGCCGCCCTCTCCGCCCGACCACTCTGCTGTGCGCACTATTCCGGCCCCGCACTGGCGGGGTTTGCTTGCCGCGGCAGGGGTTGCCGCGGTGGCCGTCGTGGCGGTGGTCGCCGCGGCGGGCGATGTCTATGCCGCTCTCGGCAACCCGGCTCCTGGTCCGGTGACGTCCTTGGGCGCCTCCTTGCTCCGGTTGGTCGCCGACGCGGCCGGGGTGGTTTGCGTCGGCGGGCTGGTGTTCGCGGCGTTTCTGGGCCCGCCGGGCAAAGCGGGTCGGCTCTCCCCGGACGGTTACGCGGCGACCCGCACCGCGGCGGGCGCCGCGGGCGTTTGGGCGCTCGCAGCCGCGGTGCTGGTGCCGTTCGACGCCGCTGACGCATCAGGGCGGCCGGTTTCCGAGGCATTGCATCTGGCGAAACTCGCCGTCCTCGTCGACGCCATGGAGGAGCCCAAGGCGTGGCTCTGCGTCCTCGCGGCAGCCGCTGTGGTGGCGATCGGCGCCTGGCGCACGTTGACCTGGCGCACCACGGTGCTGTGGCTCGGCCTCGCCCTCGTCGGGTTGCTGCCGAGGGCGATCGCCGGGCACGTCTCCATCGGCGCGTGGCACGACCTGGCCACGAACGCGTTGGTGTGGCACGTGATCGCGGCAGCGTTGTGGACCGGTGCGCTGGTTGCGCTGCTGGTTCACCGCGGTTCAGGCGCGGCCCGGGAGGTCGCGCTCCGCCGGTATCGACGGTTGGCGACGTGGTGTCTCGTCGTGCTCGCCGCATCCGGGATCGTCGACGGTCTGGCGCTTGCCCGTCCGGCTGGATTGTCAACTGGCTATGGCTTGCTCCTCGGGGTGAAGGTCGTGGTCACGGTGGTGCTGGCGGTGCTGATCATCTTCATGCGCCGTCGTTGGAGCGGCGGCACAGCGGCTCTCGTGGTGGAGGCCGTGGTGCTGGCCGGGGCGATGGGCGTCTCGGCCGGGTTGGCGCATCTGGTGCCGCCGGCGTTCGTGGACGATCCGGCGACCGTCGGCGAGACCGTTCTCGGGTACGACCTGCCTGATCCTCCTGCCTTCGCTCGGCTCTTTCTCGATTGGCGTCCGGACTTGCTCCTCGGTGTCGTCGCGGTGCTCGCGGTGGCGGGCTATGCGGTCGGGGCACGTCGCCTCCGCACTCGCGGCGACGACTGGCCTCGCGGCCGGTTCTGGGCGTGGACGTGCGGCTGGGCGACGGTGCTGATCGCGACGTCGTCCGGCCTGGGCAAGTACTCGTCCGGAACCTTCAGCCTGCACATGGTCATCCACATGACGCTGGCCATGCTCGCCCCGGTGCTGCTCGTGCTCGGCGGACCGGTGACCCTCGCGTTGCGTGCCTTGCCGGTGGCGGGCAAGGGACCGGACGGTCCGCGCGAGTGGCTCGCAGCGCTCCTGCACTCGCGGTTCACGCGTCTGGTCGCGCACCCGCTGGTGGCGTCGGTGGTGTTCGTCGGCTCGTACTACGCGCTGTACTTTTCGGGTCTCTTCGGCGAGGCGATGCGCTACCACTGGGCACACCAGCTGATGAACCTCCATTTCCTCGTGTCCGGCTACGTTTTCTTCTGGCTGGTGATCGGCGTCGACCGTCCGCCGCGTTCGATGCCGCATCTCGCGCGGCTCGGCATGATGTTCGCGGTGATGCCGTTCCACGCGTTCTTCGGCGTGATCCTGATGAACAAGCAGACGGTGATCGCCGAGACGTTCTACCGCTACCTCTCCCTGCCGTGGATGCCCGATCTCCTTTCCGATCAACGCCTCGGCGGCGGCATCGCCTGGGCCACCGGGGAAATCCCGATGATCGTGGTCGTCGTGGCGCTGCTGGTGCAATGGGGACGCCACGACGACCGCGAAGCAGCCCGGCTGGACCGTCGCTTCGACCAAGGCGAGGACGACGATTTCGCCGCCTACAACGCGATGCTCGCCAACCTGGCGGCCAGAAGGCAGTAACCGCGGTCCGCTGCCTGCCGTCGCGGATCAGGTTCGGTCACCCTGAATCCCGCACGACCGGCATCGAGCCGTCGGCCGCTGAATCCGGCTTCCCGCGAACCGAGTTCCCGCTTCGCCACTCGCGGCGGAGATCCCGTTGCGCCGAGCCGATTCCGTGGCTAGCCCACGGCAGTCACCACCTTGTCCAAGGCTCCGTCTTTGACGTCGTCGACGAGAACTTTCAGCTGTGCCAAGCTCATCTGCACTCGCTGCCCGAAGTCGTCGGTCAGCACGACGCGACGCTCCGGCGGTGCGGCGTCGTCGAGGAACAGCTCCGGGCAGCCGCAGTCGCAGTTGCCGCAGAACGTGGTCACGTGCTGAAGATTTCCCGCTGAGGCAAGGGTTTCGGACATCTTCTCTCCTGTCTGATCGGGTTGGGCCGGGCACTGCCACCATCCGGATAGTCGTCGGGGAGAGCCGAAAGGTTCCCAAGTCACCCGAAGGAGTGGCGCCGGAAAAACAGGCGTACGATGGAAATCGGTCCGCCTTCCCGGCGCCGGCACTGCCACCGACTTTGTGCCCGTCCTGGAATCCGGAGAACCATGTCTGCGCAGACCGCCGCCCCCGCGGCGACCCCGACCCGTCACCTCGATCTCGCCGTCGGCGGGATGACCTGTGCCGCCTGTGCGGCGCGCGTCGAACGTTCCCTCGGCAAGCTCGACGGCGTTCGCGCCACGGTGAACTACGCGACCGAACGCGCGACTGTCCACTATCCGCCTGACCTTGACCCCGCCTCGCTGGTCGCGACGATCGAGCGGGCGGGCTACACCGCGAGTGTCCGCGGCGAATCGAGCCCGGAGAACCGCGACGCGCGGATTCGCGACTTGCGCCGCCGGTTGATCGTGGCCGCGGTGCTGGCCGTCCCGCTCGGCAACCTGTCGATCACGCTCGCGCTCGTGCCGTCGCTGCGGTTCCCGTTGTGGGAGCTGGTGTGCCTGCTGCTCGCGACCCCGGTCGTGTTCTGGTCGGCGGCACCGTTCCACCGGGCCGCGCTGCGCAATCTGCGGCACCGATCGTCCAGTATGGACACGCTCGTTTCCTTGGGCGTGCTGGCGTCCTACCTGTGGTCGGCGGCTTCGGTGCTGATCGGATCGGGCAGCGAGGCGGGTTACTGGATCGGGTTCGGCGCGACCGCGCCGGGTGCGGATTCGGTGTACCTCGACGTCGCGGCCGGAGTGACGACCTTCTTGCTCGCCGGCCGGTATTTCGAGGCGCGATCCCGGCGCGGCGCGGCGGATCTGCTCGGCGCGCTGGACGCGCTGGCGGCGAAGGACGTGCGGATTCTGCGTGCGGACGGCGAAGTGCTGGCCGGAATCGGAGAACTGGCGGCAGGCGACCGGTTCGTGGTGCGGCCGGGCGAGAAGATCGCCGCGGACGGAACCGTCGACAGCGGTCTGTCCACAGTGGATGTCAGCGCGATCACGGGCGAACCCGTTCCGGCGGAGGTCGGGCCGGGGAACCGGGTGATCGGCGGGAGCGTCAACCTGAACGGCCGGCTGGTGGTGCGGGCGGAGGCCGTCGGAGCGCGATCGCAGCTGGCGCAGATGAGTGCGCTGGCCGAGCGCGCGCAGGAGCGGAAAGCGGCCGTGCAGCGGCTGGCCGACCGGGTGTGCGCGGTGTTCGTTCCGGTGGTTTCGGCGTTGGCGCTGCTCACCCTGGCGGGGTGGCTGCTCGCCGGGAATCCGGTTCGGGACGCGTTCGGCGCGGCGGTGTCCGTGCTGATCATCGCGTGCCCGTGCGCGTTGGGGCTGGCGACGCCGACCGCGCTGATGGTCGGCGTCGGGCGGGGCGCGCAGCTCGGGATCCTCGTGAAGGGGCCGGATGCGCTCGAGGCGAGTCGTACGGTCGACACCGTGGTGCTGGACAAGACCGGCACCGTGACGCAGGGGCGGATGACTCTCGCCGAGACCCGGGCGTTCGGGTCTTTCTCGCCGGCGGAGGTGCTTCGCCTCGCCGCTGCGGTGGAAGCGTCGTCAGAACACCCGATTGCCGCAGCGATTGTCGTCGGTGCGCCGGTGGCACTTCCGGCTGCCGAGTTCGAGGCACTGCCCGGGCTGGGTGCCCGCGGCGTGGTCGAGGGAACGACGGTGGCCGTCGGACGGCCGAGGTTGCTGGCGGACGAAGGGATTTCGGTTGGCCCGGAGGTCGAGGACGTTGTGGCGTCGGCGGAGGCTGGCGGGGCGACGGCAGTGCTCGTATCGGCGGCTGGCGAGGTCGCGGGCATGCTCGCGGTGCGGGACGAGGTGAAGCCTTCGGCGCGGGCAGCGGTCGCGCAGTTGCATCGGCTGGGGCTGAAAACTGTGCTGCTGACCGGCGACAACGAGGTGACGGCGCAGGCGGTCGCCGCGGAGGTCGGGATTCCCGAAGTGCTCGCCGGGGTTCTGCCGAGCGAGAAGGCGGCTGCGGTGTCTGCGTTGCAGGGCAAGGGGCATCGGGTGGCGATGGTCGGCGACGGAGTGAACGACGCTCCGGCGCTGGCGACCGCTGATCTCGGGTTGGCCGTCGCCGAGGGGACCGATCTCGCCTTGCGGTCCGCCGACATCATTTTGGTCCGCGATGACCTGTCGGTGCTGCCGGACGCGATCCGTCTCGCGCAACGGACGTTGCGCACCATTCGAGGGAATCTCGTCTGGGCGTTCGGGTACAACGTGGCCGCGCTGCCGCTTGCTGCGTGCGGACTGCTGAACCCGCTGATCGCGGGGGCGGCGATGTCGCTGTCGTCGGTGCTGGTGGTGGCGAACAGCCTGCGATTGCGGAATTTCGCGCCGGGCCGCTGAGCCCGGGGTGGGCGGGATCACCCTGGCCGCCGCTCACTCGATTAGGTTAGGTTTGCCTAATCAATCGGCGACGGAGGGTGAGGTGCGCGGTGACGCGGGACGCGGGAGCCGGGATCGAGGGGCGGATCGCGCTGGTGACCGGCGGTGCGCGCGGGATCGGGGCGGCCGTCGTGGAGGCGCTCGCCCGAGCCGGTGCCGTGGTGGCCGCGGTGGATATCGACGAGGAGGGGTTGCGGGAGGTCGCTTCCCGGGACTACGGCGCGGAGCCGGCTCGGGCGGATGTCCGAGGTGGTTCGGACGTCGGTGCCGGCGGGGATGCCGCGAGCGGTTTTGTCGCGGCGGAAGCGGCCAGGGCTCGTGATGGTGAGCGGCTGTCTGGGAGTGCTCCGGCGGGGGCTTTCGCCGGTGGCGATGTCGCGCGGGGTTCTGTTGCGGTGGAGGTGGCCGGGGCTCGTGATGGTGAGCCACTGCCTGGGAATGCCTCGCCGGGGACGATCGTCGGCGGCGATGTCGCGCGGGGTTCTGTTGCGGCGGAGGTGGCCGGGGCTCGGGATGGCGAGCGGCTGTCTCGGAGTATCCAGGCGGGGACTGTCGCAGGCGGTGATGCCGCCGGGAGTGCTGTGGTGGAAGGTGCTGATGACGCGCTGTCCTCCGCAGTTGCGACTGAAGGGGCTTTGGCGAGCGGCGATGCAGTCCAGACTCCTGCTGATGCGCCGGCGGAGGTGGTCGCAGCTGCTGTGCCGGTACCCAACGGTGCTGATGCGGCGCGGGCTGGCGGCGCCGGGCCGTCGGTCGATGGCCCGCCGTCGGCCGGGGGGATCGGGCGGGTGGTGCCGTTCGTGGCGGATGTCGGGGATCCGGGGGCGGTCGCGCGAGTCGTGGCGGACGTCGAGCGGGAGTTGGGGCCGATCGGGATCGGGGTGTCGGTCGCGGGGGTGCTGCGGCCCGGGTCGGTGGGGGAGACCAGCGACGAGGACTGGGCGGCGACCTTCGCGGTCAACTCGACCGGGGTTTTCACTGTGCTGCGCGAGATCTCCCGGCGGATGCAGCCGCGGGGGAGCGGCGCGCTGGTCACCGTCGGGTCGAACGCGGCCGGTGTCCCGCGGACCGGGATGGCTGCCTACGCGGCTTCGAAGGCGGCGGCGACCATGCTCACCCGCTGTCTCGGACTGGAACTCGCCGGGTCGGGGATTCGGTGCAACATCGTCTCGCCAGGGTCGACCGACACCGACATGCAACGTCTGCTGTGGACGGACGACTCCGGCGAAGCCCGGGTTGTCGCGGGGAATCCGGAGCAATTCCGCGTCGGGATTCCGCTCGGGCGGATCGCCGATCCCGCCGACATCGCCGACGCGGTGCTGTTCCTCGCCTCCGACCGGGCCCGGCACATCACCATGCAGAACCTCTATGTCGACGGCGGGGCCACGCTGCGCGCGTGACCCGGGTCGACCCGCCGGGCGGCTTTTCCTTTTCGTCCGGGTACGTTAGTGTCCATTAGGTTAGGCTAACCGAACAGTCAAGGTCCGGACCTTGCCCGCAAGGAACGGACGGGGCGGCTCGGCCGCCTGCGCGTGTGCGAAAGGGAATTCACCTCGTGTCCTCACCTGCTCCGGCCCGTCCGCGGCCGGTCCACCGGGCGGCGGATCTCCTGGCCGCGTACCTGCCGGGGTCGTTCTACTACTCGTCGGCCCGCGGGGTGCTGCTCGCCGACGGGGTGCACTCGCACGTCCGCGGCACGGCAGGCAACCGGGCCGCGGCGGCTGCCGAGGCGTTGGAAGCCGCGGTGCTGGCGGGGGTCGCCAATCCGGTCGTGGTGGGAGCGATCGGGTTCCGGCCGGACTCCGGGAGCAGCTTGATCGTGCCCGCGGTGGTGCGGCGGGCCGAAATGCCGGGCGGCGGGGACGCGCAGCGGATGGCCGCGGGTTCCCTGCGGCTGGGCGGAAGTTCACCGGCGGCGGAGTCCGGCGGGAACGCGGGCACGGGTTCGCGTGCGGCGGGCAATGCGGCGGAGTCCGGCGGGAAGCCGGACGGGGGTTCGCAGGCGGCGGGCAGTGCGGGGCAGCGCAGCGAAAACCAAGGTGCGGCCATCGCCGGATCTCGGAGCGGTTCAGGGTTCGCAGACGTCGAAGCGTCGTTGCGAGACGGCCAATCATCCTGGACCGTAGTCCCGCAGCCGGCGCCCGAGGTTTACGCCGAAAGCGTCCGCCAGGCGGTCGACCTCATCGGTGACGGGGAACTCCGCAAGGTTGTCCTCGCCCGGGCGCTGGATCTCGTTGGCGAGCAAGGCGTTTCCGTGCGAAAGCTCCTCCGCGATCTCGTCGTGGCGGATCCGGCGGCGCATGCCTTCGCGGTCGACGTCAGTGCGCCCGGGGATCCGGCGCCGCGGACGCTCGTCGGGGCCAGCCCGGAGTTGCTGGTGTCTCGCAAGGGAAACGTCGTGACCGCGAATCCGCTTGCTGGATCGCGGCGGCGGACGGGGGATCCGGCGCGGGACGCGCAAGCGATCGCCGAGCTTCGGGTGTCCGAAAAGGACCTCGACGAACATGCACTCGTCGCCGCGCAGGTCGCGGAGGTGCTGGGGCGCTACTGCACCGAGCTGGACGTTCCGGAAGAGCCGGAAGTCATGGGCACGCCTGCGATGTGGCACCTCTCGACCCGGATCGCCGGGCGGGTGGGGCCGGGTGGGCCGTCGGCGTTGGAGCTGGCCGAGGCGTTGCATCCGACGCCTGCGGTGTGCGGGGTGCCGGTCGATCTGGCGCGCGACACCATCGCGCGGCTTGAGCCTGAGGATCGCGGGTATTACGCGGGGCTGGTCGGGTGGACCGATCTCGCGGGGGACGGCGAATGGGTCGTCACGATCCGGTGTGCCGAGGTCGCCGGCAAGACCGCGCGGCTGTTCGCGGGGGCTGGGGTCGTGGCCGGTTCTGATCCGGCGGCGGAATTGGCGGAGACCAGCGCGAAATTCGGGACGCTGCTGCGCGCGCTGGGTGCGGAGGGGGCCGCGTGAGCGTGGTTGTGGCCGCAGGAAACCGCGGCGCGGTATCGGGCGAGCGAGCGTTGGCGCGGGACGCCGCGTGCGAAGGGGGAAGCGTGAGTCTGTGGCCGAGGGAAACCGCCGCCCAGTATCGGGCCCGCGGCTACTGGCGAGGCCAGACGTTCGGAGCGCTGCTGAGCTCGCTCAAGGAGGCGTACGCGGACCGCACGGCGGTGGTCGGCGAGGGGGAGCGCTGGACGTTCGCCGAGGCGGACGAGCGGGCGCATCGGCTGGCCGCGGGGTTCGTCGCGAACGGAATCAAACCAGGCGACCGGGTCGTCGTGCAGTTGCCGAACATTCCGGAGTTCGTCTCGGTCGTCTTCGGGTTGTGGCGGGCAGCTGCGGTGCCCGTGTTCGCGTTGCCTGCGCATCGGGACAGCGAGTTGCGGCACTTCGCGGAGCAGAGTGACGCGAAAGCGATCCTCACCGTCGGGGACCACGCTGGGCATGATCACGCGACGATGGCGCGTGAGGTCGCGCAGCACCGGAAAGTCTTCGTCGTGGGGGAGCCGGAGTTCGCGGAGTTGGCGGCGACCGCGCCGCGGGAGCTGCCGGATCCGGATTCGGAGGGGATGGCGTTTCTGCAGCTGTCCGGCGGCAGCACGGGGTTGCCGAAGCTGATTCCGCGGACGCATGACGATTATCTGTACAGCGTGCGCGAGAGTGCGCGGATTTGCGGGCTCAAGAAGGAAAGCGTGTATCTCGCGGCTTTGCCGGTCGCGCATAACTTTCCGCTCAGCTCGCCGGGACTGCTCGGCGCGTTGCACGCGGGGGCGGCCACGGTGATGGCGCCGCGGCCGGACGCCGATACCGCGTTCCGGTTGATCGAGGCTGAGGGGGTCACGATCAGCGGGGTCGTTCCGCCGTTGGCGGCGGCTTGGGTGCAGGCGGCGGCGCGGACCGGGCGGGATCTGTCCTCTTTGGACGTTCTGCTGGTCGGCGGGGCCAAGTGCGGACGGGAGCTCGCGGAGCGCGTCGGGCCGGCGCTGGGGTGCCGGTTGCAGCAGGTGTTCGGCATGGCGGAGGGGCTCGTCTGCTACACCCGGCTGGACGATCCGGCGGACCTCGTTCTCGGCACCCAGGGGCGGCCGATTTCGGCGGACGACGAGGTGCGGGTCGTGAATCCGGACGATCCGCTGGCGGCGTCGGACGAACTGGTCGAGCCGGGTGAAATCGGTGCGCTGCTGACGCGCGGGCCGTACACGATTCGCGGGTATTACAACGCGGCCGAGCACAACAAGACCGCGTTCACCGAGGACGGGTTCTATCGCACGGGCGATTTGGTGCGGCAAAGGGAATCCGGGCATCTCGAGGTTGTCGGGCGGGCGAAGGAACAGATCAACCGCGGCGGCGAGAAGGTCGCGGCGGAAGAGGTCGAGAACCACCTGATGGCGCATCCGGGCGTGCTCGACGCCGCGGTCGTCGCGGTGCCGGACGAGTACCTCGGCGAGCGGACCTGCGCGTACGTCGTTCCGGCGGACGGGCAGCAGCCGAGTGCGGCGGAGCTGCGCCGGTTCGTGCGCGGGCGCGGGGTGGCCGCGTTCAAGGTGCCGGATCTGGTGGAGGTGGTCGCGGAGTTCCCGGTCACCGGCGTGGGCAAGACCAGCAAACGCGAACTGCGGGCGGCGCTGGCCGCCCTGGCGAAGGAGAGGTGAGGCGTGTCCCTGCCGAAGATCCGGGCGTATCCGCTGCCGACGGCGGCGGACCTGCCCCCGGGGCGGGTCGACTGGCGGCCCGACCCGGCGCGGGCGGCTTTGCTCGTGCACGACGTCCAGCGGTATTTCCTCGCCCCGTACGAGGGTTCGCCGATTCCGGAGATGGTGGCGAACATCGCGGAACTCGCGGAGAAGGCGAGAAGCTGGGGCATGCCGGTGTTCTACACCGCGCAGCCGGGCAGGCAGCCCGCCGCCGATCGCGGGCTGCTCACCGAGTTCTGGGGCGACGGCATCGGCGCGGTGATCGAGGACGATCCGCGCGCGGCGGACATCGTCGACGAGCTGACGCCGCGGCCGGGCGACACGGTGCTGGACAAATGGCGCTACAGCGCGTTCCAGCGCAGCACTTTCCGCGAGCAGCTCGGCGACCGCGACCAGCTGCTGATCACCGGCGTCTACGCGCACATCGGCTGCCAGACCACGGCGGTCGAGGCGTTCATGCGCGACGTCCGGCCGTTCCTGATCAGCGACGCGGTCGCGGACTTCGACCGCTCCCGGCACGACCAGGCGTGCGAGTACGTCGCGCAGCGCTGCGGCGTCGTCACCACCACCGCCGGCGCGCTCGCCGCGCTGTCGGCGCCGATTCCCGCAGGAGCACCTCGATGAGCACCCCCGGACTGACTGCCGAACAGGTCAACGCCGACGTCGCCGAACTGCTCGGCTGCGGCCTCGACGAGCTGACCCCGGACACCGATCTCGCCGACCTCGGCCTCGATTCGATGCGGATCATGAGCCTGGTCGAGAAGTGGCGCGGCGCGGGCGCGAGCCGGCTGGAGTTCGCCGACCTCGCCGAGGACCCGCGGCTCGGGCACTGGACGAAGCTGCTCGCCGGCGGCGCGCAGTGAGCCGGGACGCGCACCGGCATCGCCACACCGCGCGGATCGCGGAGGTCCGCGCCGGGCGGCAGGCCGAGAAAGTGCCGTACCCCATCCGGATCCGGCGCGCGGAGGTCGTGCGGACCAGCGCGGTCGGCGCCGGGCTGCTGCGCGTCACCCTCGGCGGGCCGGGCACGACCGGGTTCGAGGCGCATTCGCCGGACGAGCACGTGAAGCTCCTCTTCCCGGACGCGGACGGCCAGTTGCGGCTGCCCGAGGCGAACGGCGACATGCTCCGCTGGCCGAAGCCGTCGCCGATCTCGCGCGAGTACACCGTCCGCCGCTACGACCCGGCGTCCGGCGAGCTGGACCTCGATGTCGCGCTGCACGACGGCGGGCTCGGCTCGGACTGGGCGCGTGCGGTTCAGCCGGGCGAGACCGTGCACGTCGCCGGTCCGCCGGGCGGGTTGATCGTGCCGCACAGCTACGACCGCTACCTGCTCGCCGGGGACATCACGGCGCTGCCCGCCCTCGCGCGCTGGCTGGAGGAACTGCCGCGGACCGCGGCGGGCTGGGCGTTCGCCGAGGTCGCCGACGCGAGCGAGGAGATCGACCTCGACGCTCCGGACGGCGTCGAAGTCCATTGGCTGCACCGCGGAGCAGCCGCACCGGGCAGCGTCGAGCTTCTCGCCGACGCCGTGCGCGAAGTCGAAGTGCCTGAAGGCGAACGGCTTTACGCGTGGATCGCCGGGGAAGCGGGCGCGATCAAGCCGCTGCGCCGCTGGCTGCGCGACGACCTCGGGCTCGCCCGCGAGGACTACGACGTGACCGGCTACTGGAAACGCGGCGTCGCGGACTTCGACGACGAGCACGAGCACTAACGCATCGTGAGTGTTTGTGCCGGTTCTAACCGGCACAAACACTCACGACCCCCCACCCGCCCGCACCGATCCGCACTACCTGAGGACCCACGCATGACCGTCACCAGAAAGACCCGTCTCGCCGCCGCCCTCGCGGTCGCCCTCACTGTCGTCGCCGGCTGCGGTTCCGGCGACGCGCAGAGCGGCGGGAGCGACGCCCCGACCCGCGTGTTCGCCGCCGACAACGGCGAGATCAAGATCCCGGTCAAGCCGAAGCGCGTGATCGCGACCGGGTACGCCGTGCCGGCGCTGCTCGAGGCGAAGGCCCCCCTCGTCGGGATCTCGACGTGGAAGCGCGGCCTGCCGATGATGACGACCGAGGACCGCAAGAAGTACGACGAGTTGCCGAAGGTCGCGGGAGAGCAGGCCGCCGAGACGAACTACGAGGCGATCGCGCAGGCGGATCCGGACCTGATCGTGATCGGTGTGCCGAAGCCGGTGCTCGCGGACATCGACGTCAAGCGGTTGCAGGAGATCGCGCCGGTCGTGGCGATCGGGCCGTCGGTGCCGTCGGCGTGGCGGGAGCTTTCGCGCAAGCAGTCCGACGCCGCGGGCGCGCTGGCCGGGTTCGACGCCGCGCGCCAGGAATACGAAGCCAAGGCGCAGCAGCTCAAAGAGAAGTACAAAGCCGTGCTGCCGCAGCTGAAACTGGGCCACGTCGGCGCGTACGGCGAGGTAGCGAAGGGCAACTTCCAGCGCGAGTTCAAGGATTCCTGGGGCACCAACGTCGCGCAGGACATCGGCGCGAACTACTTCGGCCAGGTGAAGGTCCAGGGCGGCGGCTCGAAGGACGTCAGCGAGTACCCGTCGATCGAGGAACTGCCGACCGCGTTCGCGCAGGCGGACGCGATCACCTATTCGGTGAAGCCGGACGGCTCGGTGCCGCCCGCGGTGAAGTACGTGCTCGATTCGCCGCTGTGGAAGGAACTTCCCGCGGTGAAGGCGGGCAAGACGTTCGCCTTCCGCTACACCGAAGCGGCCACCTACCGGGCGGCGATGAAGACGCTGGACGCGGTGGACCAGGCGTTCGCGCCGCTGCTGAAGAAGTGACCGCGCGCAGCCGGACCGCGCTGCTGGCCGCCGCCGTCGTCCTGCTGGCGGCGGTGGCCGTGGTCAGCGTGGGCGTCGGCGCGCACGGCATCGCGCCGGCGGAGGTGCTCAAGGCCATCTTCGGGCACGGCGATCCGGCCGATCAGGCTGTGGTGCGCGACGTCCGGGCGCCGCGTGCGCTGCTGGCGGTCGGCGTCGGCGCTGCGCTGGCGGTGGCCGGGGTGCTCGTCCAGGTGCTGTCGCGCAATCCGCTCGCCGAACCTGGTGTGCTCGGCGTGACGGCCGGGGCCGGGTTCGCCATCACGATCGGTTCCGCGCTCGGCATCGCTGTTTCCGCGTCCGGGGAGTTGCTGTTCGCGGTGCTCGGCGCGGTGCTGGCGACCCTGCTGGTCTACGCGGTCGGCAGGCGGTCGCCGTTGCGGATGGTGCTGACCGGTACCGCGCTCACGTTCGTGCTCAGCGGCGTTTCGCTCGGCTTGAGGCTGTTGCTGCCGGACACTTTCGACCGGTACCGGTTCTGGGCGGTCGGTTCGCTGGCCGGACGGGAACAGGCTCCGCTGACAGTGCCGCTGATCGTGATCGCGGTGAGTGTGGTTGCCGCGTTTCTGCTGAGCCGTCAGCTGAACGCGCTCGCGCTGGGCGACACCGTCGCGCACACGCTCGGTGCGAGCGTCGCCCGGATCCGCGCGGTGACGCTGTTGCTGATCACCCTGCTGGCCGGAGCGGCGACCGCGGTGGCCGGGCCGATTCTGTTCGTCGGCCTGATCGTGCCGCATCTCGCGCGTCGCGCGGCGGGTGCGTCGGTGCCGTGGCTGACCGCGTTCGCGGTGGTGCTGGGCCCGATTCTGCTGCTGGTGTCGGACATCGGCTCGCGCGTGCTGCTGCCGACCGGCGAGGTGCCGGTCGCGATCGTGACGGCGTTCGTCGGCGGTCCGGTGCTGATCTGGGCCGTCCGCAAGTACGGGACGGCCGCGCTGTGACCGCGTTCGTGTTCCGCCGCGGGCGGATTTCGCTGCGGGTCGAGCGCCGCACGGTCGTCCTTGTCGCCGTGCTCGCGGTCGTTCTCGCCGGGCTCGCGTTGCTGGGGCTTTGCTACGGCGCGGCCTGGGCGAGCCCGGCACGGGTGTTCGCCGCGCTCGGCGGATCGGGCGGCGGACCGGGCGTGGTGATCCGCGAATGGCGGCTGCCGCGGGTGGCGGCCGGGCTCGTGTTCGGTGCCGCGCTCGGGCTGGCCGGGGCGATTTTCCAGAACGTCACGCGGAATCCGCTCGGCAGCCCGGACGTGATCGGCCTCGACTCCGGTGCCTACACCGGCGCGCTGATCGCGATGACGGTGCTGTCCGGATCGCCGACGCAGCTGACGTTCGCGTCGGTGGTCGGCGGGCTGGTCACCGCGGCCGCGGTCTATCTGCTGTCGATGGGCGGCAGCCGGTCCGGATTGCGGCTGATCGTCATCGGGATCGCGATCAACGCGATGCTGACCGCGTTGAACTCGTGGATCGTGCTGCGTGCCGACCTGGAGGTGGCGATCGCCGCGGTCGGCTGGAGCGCCGGTTCGCTCAACGGCATCGGCTGGAGCGACGTCGCGGTGCCGTTCGGGGTGCTGGCCGTGCTGTTCGCGGTGCTGCTGACCCGGGCGTCCGCGCTGCACCAGTCGGCGCTCGGCACGGAACTCGCGGTCACGACCGGCGTCCGGCACGAAGCGCTGCGGCTGCAGCTGGTCGTCATCGGCGTCGGTTGCACGGCGACGGTCACCGCGGTGGCCGGGCCGATCGCGTTCGTCGCGCTCGCCGCCCCGCAGATCGGCCGCCGCCTCGCCCGCGCGCCCGGGATTCCGCTGCTGCCCGCCGCGCTGGTCGGCGCGCTGCTGCTCGCCGGGGCCGACCTCGTCGCGCAGATGCTGCTCGCCCCGGTGTCGCTGCCGGTCGGCGTGGTCAGCACGGCGATCGGCGGCTGCTACCTGATCTGGCTGCTCACCAAGGAGGTGCGGCGGAAGTGACCGCCCGCTTGACCGCGCGGGACCTCACCCTGCGCTACGGCGACCGCGTCGTGTCGACGCAGTTACGGCTCGACGTTCCCGACCGCGCGTTCACCGCGGTGGTCGGCCCGAACGCGTGCGGCAAATCGACATTGCTGCGCGCGTTCGTCCGGCTGCTCCGCCCGTCCGGCGGCGGCGTGACCTTCGACGGCCGCGAGGTCGGGGCGTATCCGGCCAAGGCGCTGGCGCGGGAACTCGGCTTCCTGCCGCAGGGTCCGTCGGCGCCCGAGGACGTCCGTGTGCGGCAGCTGGTCGCTCGCGGCCGGTTCCCGCACCAGTCGCTGCTGTCTTCGTGGTCGGAGGAGGACGAGGCCGCGGTGGTCGGTGCGATGACCGCGGCCGGCGTCGCCGGGCTGGCCGACCGTCCGGTGCAGGAGCTGTCCGGCGGGCAGCGGCAGCGGGTGTGGATCGCGGTCGTGCTCGCGCAGCGCACGCCGTACCTGCTGCTCGACGAGCCGACGTCGTTCCTCGACATCGCGCACCAGTACCAGGTGCTGGAATTGCTGAAGCGGCTGCGCGACGAGGGCCGCACGGTGATCGCGGTGCTGCACGACATCAACCAGGCCTGCCGCTACGCCGACCACGTCGTCGCCATGCGCGACGGCCGGGTCGTGGCCGAGGGCGAGCCCGGCGACGTGGTGGACGCCGCGCTGATCAAGGAAGTCTTCGACCTGCCGAGCGTCGTGGTGCCCGATCCGGTCACCGGCACGCCGATGGTCGTGCCGTCGCTCTGACCCCGGGAGTCACCAGTTGAGCACCGCACTTGCCACTCTCGAGCTGACCAGCGCACAGCTGGGCATCTGGAACGCGCAGCGGCTCGAACCGGATTCGCCGTACTACCTGGTGGGCGATGTCATCGAGATCTCCGGCGGGGAACCGGTCGACCTCGCGGCGCTGGCGGAGGCGATCCGGGCGACCGCCGAGGAGGCGGAAAGCCTGCGGCTGCGGGTGCTCGACACTCCGGACGGCCCGCGGCAAACCGTGTCCGCCGAGCCGGTTCCCCTGCCGGAAGTCGTTGACCTGCAAGGGGAGCCGGATCCGCTGGCCGCCGCGCACGCGCGGGTCGCGGCGGAGCGGCGGCGGGTGGCCGAGGCGTGCCGCGGGATGCTGGACCGGGCATTGTTCTCGCACCTGATCCTCCGGCTTTCCGACACCGAAGTGTGGTTTACGCAGCTCGGTCACCACCTCGTGTTCGACGGCTACACCGCGGCGATGCTCGCCCGCCGCACCGCTGCCCGGTACACCGCGGCGGTCCGGGGCGAAGAGGCGCCGCCGTCGGCGTTCGGCCGGTTCGCGGATCTCGTCGAAGCCGATCGCGCGTACCGGATGAGCGAACGGTTCACGAAGGACCGCGCGTACTGGTGCGACCGGTTCACGCCGATGCCGGAGCTGGCCGAGGACGCGAGCGCGGCCGGGCTGCCGGAAGCGACGTTCACCGCGCGCGCCGAACTCACCGCGGACGAGGTCGCCAGGCTTGGCGAACTGGGGAAGCGCGCGGGGACGACCTGGGGTGACGCGCTGATCGCGTGTTACGCGGCGTTCCTGCACCGCGTGCTCGGGACGGCGGACGTCGTGTTCGCGGTCCCGTTGATGTGCCGGGTCGGAGCGGCGTTGCGTACTCCGGCGATGGCGGTCAACGTGCTGCCGTTGCGGGTTCGCGTGGAGCCGGGCGACCGTCCGGAGGAGCTGACCGGGCGGGTCGCGCAGGCGTTGCGGGAAATGCGGGCGCACCAGCGGTATCGGGGCGAGAATCTGCCGCGGGATCTGGCGGTGCCTGGCGCGGGCGCTTTGCTGCACGGACGCGGGATCAACCTCAAGGCGTTCGATCTGGAGCTGGCGTTCGGCGAGGCGCGCGGGACGATGCGGAACGTCGCGGGCGGCCCGCCGGAGGACATGGGGCTCAGCGTGCTGCCGACGGACGGCGGCGGGCTGCTGCTGGGATTCGAGGTCGACGCGCGTTCGCAGGACCAGGCTGGCGTCGATGCGCAGCTCGCGGCGTTGCAGGCGTTGATCTCCGCGTTCACCGGGGCGGCCGCGCCGGTGGTCGGCGGGGTGGACCTGGTGCCGGACGTCGATGCCTTGCTGGCCGAATGGTCGACTCCCGCGGTTTCTTCGACCGGGGAAGGACTGCTGGACGGACTCGGTGCGCAGACGGCGCTGATGTGCGGCGACGAGCGGCTCACCGGCGACGAGGTGCGGGACCGGGCGCACCGGCTGGCGCGGGCGTTGCGGGCGCGGGGTGTCGGCGCGGACGACGTGGTGGCGCTGGCATTGCCGAGGTCGGTTGATCTGGTGGTGGCGCTGCTGGCGGTTCTCGACGCTGGGGCCGCGTTCCTGCCGTTGGACTTGGCGCATCCGACGGAGCGGTTGCGCTCGCTGGTCGCCGAGGTGACCCCGAAGCTCGCCGTCACGAATTCAGACCTGCTTCCGGGAGCGTCGCAGCTTCGGCTGGACGATCCGGCGGTACGAACCGAGATCGCCGGGTGCTCGGCGGCGGAGTTGTCCGATGTGGACCGTCATCCGGAACACCTCGCGTACGTCATCTTCACCTCGGGCTCCACCGGACAGCCCAAGGGAGTGCTGGTCCGGTCGGGCGGGCTGGAGACGTTGCTGCGGAACCACCGTGCGACCACGGTCGCCGAGACCGCGCAGGGACGGCGGCTTCGCGTGGCGCACACGTACTCGTTCGCCTTCGACTCGGCGATCGAGCAGCTGCTGTGGATGCTGTGCGGGCACGAATTGCACGTCTACGACACGGAAACCGCGCGCGACGTCGATGCGCTGCACACCGCGTTCGTGCGAGACCGGATCGACGTCATCGACACAACGCCGTCGATGGCGGCTCCGTTGCTGGACGCGGGATCGCTCGATCCGGCGTTGCTGGTGCTCGGCGGCGAAGCGACGCCGAGAGCGCTGTGGCAGCGGGTCGCTTCGTCGGGTATCCGGGCGCGCAACATCTACGGTCCGACTGAGGCCACTGTGGACGGTGCCAGCGCATTGATCACCGGGGACGAGCCGGTGATCGGGTTCGCGGTGCCCGGGACACGGGCGTATGTGCTCGACGCCGCGCTGCGGCCGGTGCTGCCGGGCAGCCGGGGGGAGTTGTATCTCGCCGGGCCGCATCTGGCGCGTGGTTATCTCGGCCGTCCGGGCGGGACGGCGGAACGGTTCGTCGCCGATCCGTTCGGGCCGCCGGGAGAACGGATGTACCGCACCGGCGACGTCGTGCGCTGGGTGCCGGGTCGTGGGCTGGAGTATCTGGGGCGGCGTGACGGTCAGGTCAAGATTCGTGGTCACCGGGTGGAATTGGGCGAGGTCGAGAGTGCGCTCGGTGCGGTGCCCGGCGTGCGGGCCGCCGCGGCGGCGGTGCGCGGCCCGCGGCTGATCGGGTATGTCGTCGGTGCCGGGCTGGCGGCGGAGGACGTTCGCGCGACGCTCGCGCAGCGGTTGCCGGAGGCGATGGTGCCGGCCGCGGTCGTGGTGCTGGACGAAATTCCGGTGACCAGCAACGGGAAACTCGACCGTGCCGCATTGCCCGCGCCCGCGGCCGCCGAGGGCGGGCGGGAGCCGCGGACCGAGCGGGAACGGCTGTTGTGCGCGGCGATCGCCGAGGTGATCGGCGTGGAGCGGGTCGCGGTCGACGACGATTTCTTCGCCCTCGGCGGCGACAGCATCACCGCGATCGGCGTGAGCAGCCGGTTGCGGGCGCACGGGCTGGATCTGCGGCCGCGGGATCTGCTGGCGCGGCGCAGTTTCGCGGCGCTGGCGGCGGCGAGCCGGGATCTGTCCGAACCGGACAGCGAACCGGACGAGCCGATCGGCGAGGTTCCGGCGCCGCCGATCGTGCGGACGTTGTTCGAGCTGAACCCGGATCTGGCCGCGATCGCCGGCTATGCACAGTGGACAGTGCTTCGAACGGACGGTCCGGTGCCGGGGCTCCGCGAGGGCGTGCAGGCGATTCTCGATCACCACGACGTGTTGCGGCTTCGCGTTGAATCCGATGGCTCGTTGGTGATCCGCCCGCGGGGCGCGGTCGTGGCTTCGGTCAGTGCGGCGACGGGTGATCCGGCTGTAGTGGCTGAACGGCTGGCGTCCGAATTGGACCCGCGCGCCGGGGAGATGCTGCGCGTCGCGCTGGTGGGGGGCCAGCTCGTGATCGTCGTGCACCACTTGGCGATCGACGGCGTTTCCTGGCGGATTCTGCTGCCTGATCTGCAGACAGCGTGCGAGGGCGGGGTTCTCGAACCCGTGCGCAACTCCTGGCGACGGCATGCCCTGGCGCTCGCCGAACAGGGGGCGAGCGGTGCGCGGCGTGGCGAACTCGGCTACTGGCGGTCGACGCGGAAGAGCAAGCTCGACCCAGAGCGTGACACCGTAGCCACCGCACATCGTTCGGTCACCGTCGCCACTGAAAAGGAAAGCACGGCGATCCTCACGACATTGCCCGCCGCGTACCGCGCGGGGGTCGACGAGGTGCTGCTCGCCGCGCTGGTCCTCACCCTGCGCGGCGACGAAGACGCGCTCACCGTCACGATGGAGGGCCACGGCCGCGAAGGGCTGGATCTCGCCCGCACTGTCGGCTGGTTCACCGCCGAATACCCGGTCCGCATTGAACTGTCCGGTGTGGACACGATCGACCGGTTGCTGCGCGCGGTCAAGGAAGCACGACGAGCGGTGCCGGACGGCGGGATCGGCTTCGGCGTCCTCCGATACTTGGACCCGGGCGCGGAGTTCGCGCCGGAAATGCCGGACGTCCTGCTCAACTACCTCGGCCGGTTCACTCCGCTGTCCGGCGGCTGGCAGTTGCCGGACGAGGATCCCTTCGCCGTCATCGAGCCGCCCGCGAAGGCCTTGGAGCAGGTTCTGGCGCTGAACTGCTTCGTTCGCGAGGAAGACGCCCCGCGGATCGCTGTCGAATGGACCGCCGCGAGCCGGGTTCTGCCGCCGAGCGAGGTCGAACGGCTGCAGCAAGCGTGGGGCGCGGCACTGGCCGCGCTCGCCGAGCACGCGCGGGAGACCACCGGCGGGCTCACCCCGTCGGACCTTCCGCTGGTCACGCTCACCCAGGACGACATCGACGCCCTCGAACAGCAGGGCCCGGTCGCCGACGTCCTGCCCGCGACGCCGTTGCAGGCCGGGCTGTCGTTCCACACCCTGACCCGGGGCGGGCCGGACGTCTACACCGTGCAAGCGGTGACCCGGCTCGAAGGGCGGCTTGTCCCGGAACGGATGCGTGCGGCCGCCGAGGAACTGCTGCGGAGGCATCCGGCGCTGCGCGTCCACCTGCACACGACGGCGGCGGGCGACGTCGTCCAGGTCGTGCCGGCCGACGTGCACCTGGACTGGCGACACGTCGAGCATCCGGAGAACGCCGACGGCGAATGCGCGGCCGAGCTGGCCCGGCCGTTCGATCCGGCGGTGCCGCCGCTGATCCGGTTCCTGCTGCTCACTCTCGGCCCGGCCGAACACCGGCTGGTGCTGACGATCCATCACGCGCTGCTCGACGGCTGGTCGATGCCGCTCGTCGGCCGCTCCCTGCTGGCCGCCTACGCCGAACTCGACGGCGGGCCGGCCGCTCCGGTCGCGCCGCCGTTGGCCGAGTACCACCGGGTGCTGGCCGCCCGCGACCACGACTCGGCGGTCGAGGCATGGCGGACCGCGTTGGCTGGATTGGAAGAAGGCACCCGGCTCGCCCCGGCGACCGCCGAGTCCGCTTCGGACCGTCCACAACGGATCTGGGTGGGGCTCGGTGCGGAGTTCAGCGAACAGCTGCGCGTCTTCGCACGGGAACGCGGCGTGACGTCGACGGCGGTGTTCCAGACCGCGTGGGGCGTCCTGCTGGCGCGGCTCACCGGACGCCAGGACGTGGTGTTCGGCTGCCCGGTGTCCGGCCGTCCGTCCGACGTCCCGGGTGTGGAAGCGATGATCGGCCAGCTCGGCTCGGCCATCCCGGTGCGCGTGGCGTTCGCCCCGTCCGATCCGGCGTCGGCGGTGCTGGCGCGGGTGCAGGACGAGAACGCGCGGCTCACCGACCACCATCACCTCGGCCTGCCGGACATCCAGCGCGCGGCGGGCGTCGGCGATCTGTTCGACACGATGCTGGTCATGGAGAACTTCCCGCTCTCCAGCCGGGAACGCGAACCGCTCGCGCCCGGGCTCGACCTCGCCGGCGTCGACATCACCGACGCGACGCACTATCCGCTGACCGTGATCGTGCTGCCCGGCGACGAGATCACGATCGGCCTCGGCTACCAGCCGCAGGCCTTCGACGAGCCGACCGTGCAGGCTTACGGCCGCTGGCTGACGACGTTGTTGCACGAGCTGGTGGCCGACCCGCAGCAGCCGGTCGCGCGGCTGCGTTCCCTTGGCACGGAAGAGGAAGCGGCTCTGCTTCGGCAAGGAACCGGACCCGAGCCACGACGGGAGGCCGGTACCTGCCTGGAGGAATTCGCCCGCTGGGTGCGGGAAACGCCGGACGCCGAAGCCGTCGTGTGCCGGAACCGCCGCCTGACTTACGCGGAACTGGACCGGAAGGCGAACCAGCTCGCGCACGCGTTGCGCGCTGCCGGGGTACGGGAACAAGACCCGGTCGCGGTGCTGCTGGAACGCGACATCGACTTGGTCGTCGCGCTGTTCGGCGTGCTCAAGGCCGGTGCCGTGCACGTGCCGATGGACCCGGCGTACCCGGCGGAACGCTTGGCGCATCTGGTAAAAGACAGCGCGCCCGCCGCAGTGGTGTCCAGTTCGGACCCTGGCTTCGGCATTCCGGTCATCGACCCGATGGTCCTCAACGGACCGTCTGCTTGGGACGATGCGGTCCCGGCGCCGGACTCGCTGGCGTACGTGATCTACACGTCCGGCACCACCGGAAAGCCCAAGGGCGTCGCGATCGCCCATCGCGGGATTCCGAGCCTGGTCGCGTTGCAGGAGGACATCGTCGGCATCCGGCACGGCGAACGGTATCTGCATTTCGCGTCCACGAGTTTCGACGTGTCGTACTGGCAGTTCTTCCTGCCGCTGCTGTCCGGCGGCACCTCGGTGATCGCGCCGGAGGAGGTGCGCGGGTCCGGCGACGACCTGCTCGGCTACGCCGCCGAACACCGGGTCACCGGGCTGAACCTGCTGCCGTCGTTCCTGTCCGCGATGCCGGACGACGCGACGGTCGACCCGGAGGTGTTCTTCGTCGTAGGCGCCGAACGGCTCGACCCGGAGCTGGCGCACCGCTGGGGCGACCGGCGGGCGCTGTTCAACGCCTACGGCCCGACCGAGGTCACGATCAACTCCGTCACGTGGGTGTATTCGGCCGACGACCCCGGTCCGCTGCCGATCGGACGGCCGGACCCGCAGGTGCGGGCGTACGTGCTGGACGCGGGGCTGCGGCCGGTCGGGACCGGCGTCACCGGCGAGCTGTACCTGGCCGGGCCGAAGCTCGCGCGCGGGTACGTGAACCGGCCGGGGCAGACCGCGGAGCGGTTCGTGGCCGACCCGTTCGGCGCGCCCGGAGACCGGATGTACCGCACCGGCGACCTGGTGCGCTGGCGGCCGGACGGGCAGCTGGTGTTCCTCGGCCGGGCCGACCACCAGGTCAAACTGCGCGGATTCCGGATCGAGCCGGGCGAGATCGAATCGGCGCTGGCGCGGCATCCGGACGTGCGGGCCGCGGTCGTGCTCGTGCGCGAGGACCGGCCGGGGGACCGGCGGCTGGCCGGCTACGTCGTGCCGGTCGACGGCGCGGATCCGGATCCGGCCGCGCTGCGCGAGTACCTGGCCGCTGAGCTGCCCGCGCACATGGTGCCGTCGGCGGTGCTCTCGCTGGAGCGGCTGCCGCTCGGGCCCAGCGGCAAGCTCGACCGGACTGCGTTGCCCGCGCCCGGTCCGCGCAACGTCGCGGCGGCCCGGCAACCGGCGACGGAAGCGGAAACCGTGCTGCTGCAAGTGGTTCGCGAACTGCTCGGCCCGGACGTCACGATCGACGACGGGTTCCTCGACGCTGGCGGCGACAGCATCGCGTCGCTCCGGCTGGTCGCGCGCGCCCGGCGCGAGGGCCTGCACCTGACCGCGCGGGACGTCTTCGAGGGCGGCACGATCGCCGGGATCGCGGCTCGGTGCAGCGAGAAGACAGTGGTGGTGTCGCCGGATCTCACGCCCGCGGTCGGGGACGCGCCGCTGACGCCCGTCATGCGGCAACTGCTGGAACGCGCTGGCTCGGACGCCGACGGCTTCTGCCAGTGGGTCGAGGTGTGCGTGCCGTCCGGCGGCGACGTGCCGAAGTGGCGGGCGGCGCTCGACGCGGTCCTCGAACGGCACGACGTGCTGCGTTCGCACTTGGCCGGCGACGTCCTGCGCGTTCCGGAACCGGGCGCGGTGACCGGGGCGGACGTGCTGCTGGTCGTCCCGGCGGGGGAAGACGCGGATCTGCGGGCGCTGCTGGACGAGCAGATCACGGCGGTCCGGTCCGAGATGGACCCGCGAACCGGGCCGATGCTGCGGGCGCTGTGGATCGACGCCGGGCCCGCGCGGCCGGGGCGGCTCGCGCTGGTCGCCCACCATCTCGTGGTGGACGCGGTGTCGTGGCGGATCCTCCTCGACGATCTTGAGCAGGCTTACCTCGGCCGTCAGCTGCCGGATCGCGGGCCGTCGTTCCTCGGCTGGGCCCGCGCGTTGGTCGCGGCCAAACCGGCGCGGCAAGCGGAAAGCCCGCACTGGCAACGGATCGCGGCAACGGCCCGTCCGGTCGGCGGAGCCGCCCAGCACCACGAGATCGAGGTGTCGGAAGAGGTCGCGCAGGCGGTGCTGACGACGTTGCCGGGTGCGTACCGGACCGGGCCGGACGCGGTGCTGCTCACCGCGTTCGCGCGGGCTTACCGCGCCTGGCGCGGCTCGGAGCTGCTGGTCGCGTTGGAGAACCACGGCCGTCCGGACCACACGCCGGACTTCGCCGGAGCCGTCGATCTGTCCCGGACGGTCGGCTGGTTCACCGCGATGTACCCGGCACGGATCGCGCCGCCCGCTGGCGAGACGGCTATCGCCGCGGTCCGCGACCAGCTCCGTGCCGCGGGCGACGGGCTCGGGTTCGGCATCCTCGGCGGAACGTCGACCGGAGCGGACGTCAGCTGGAACTACCTCGGCCGGTTCGAGGCGGCGCCGCGGGAGGAGACGCCGTGGCGGCGCCCGCCGGACGCCGATCCGCTCGGCTCGGCCGGAGCACCGCTCGCGCACGCCCTGATGGTCAACGCGATGGTGCGCGACGACCGGCTGGCCGCTCGGTTCACCTGGCCGTCCTCGGAGTTCGGCACCGCCGAGATCGCGGCGCTGGGAGCGGCGTTCCAGGAGGAACTCGCTGCGCTGGCCGCCGAGGTGCCGGCCGGCGAGTTGTTGCCGTTGACACCGCTGCAGGAGCTGATCCTGCGCGAATCGCGGGCCGCGGACGAGGATCCGTATCCGGTGCAGGCGGCGTTTTCCCTGGCTGGACGGCTGGATCTGACCGCGTTGGAAGCGGCGGCGAACGCGCTGGTGCGGCGGCATCCGAACCTGGGCGCGGTCTTCCCGGCCGGGCACGAGGTACAGGTGCTGCCGACGGAACCGCAGGTCGGCTTCCGAGTGCGCTCGGGCGAGACCGAGCGGCTGCTCGCGGAAGACCTCGCCGAGCCGTTCGACCTCGAGGCGGGGCCGTTGCTGCGAGTCACCGTGCTCCGGCACGGTCCGGACCGGCACGAACTCGTCCTCTCCAGCCATCACCTGCTGTCGGACGGCTGGTCGGCACCGCGGATCCTGGCCGAGTTGTTCGCCGGGTACACCGGGGAGTCGCTGCCGGAGGCGGTGCCGGTGTCGCGCTACACGCGGTGGCTCGCGACGCGCGACCACGCGGTCAGCGGGCATGCGTGGCGGACTGAACTGGCTGGTCTGCCGCCGCGGAAACTCCTGACCGGGCGGCCCGCGGCGGCCGAGCCGGAACTGTTCACTGTGGACGCCCCGCTCGTCGCTTCGCTGACGCGAGCCGGTGCCCGGCACGGTGTCACGGCGGGAACGTTGCTGCAAGGAGCGTGGGCCGCGGTGCTGGCTGCTCGGGCCGGGGCCGACGATGTCGCTTTCGGGACGATGGTTTCCGGTCGCACGTCCGAAGTGGACGGTGTCGAGGAGATCCTCGGGCTGCTCGCCAATACGGTTCCGGTACGGGTGCGGTTCACCGGAACCGTGGGGGAGACGCTGCTGCGAACCCAGTCCCGGCACCAGGAACTGCTCGCGCACCAGCACGTCGGCCTGGCGGAACTGGCTGCCTTGACGGGGCAGGACCGGTTGTTCGACAGCCTCGTCGTGTTCGAGAACTACCCGGTGGATCCGGCGAAACTGCGTGAACCGGCCCCGGGGCTGGCGATCACCGGCACCCGGTTCCGCGAGCGCACGCACTATCCGATGACGGTCACCGTGGTCCCCGAACTCGCGGGCGGCTGGTCCGGCATTTTCGGTTACCAGGCCGGGATTCTCTCCGCCGCGGAGGCCCGGTCGCTGGTCGCGGACCTGCTGCGGTTCCTGGCCGAGCTTCCCTCGCGACTGGACGAGGACGCGGGCGAGTGGCTGCGGTGAACCTGTGGCGGACCGCGTTCGTGCTCGTGCTGGGCACGTTCATGGCGACGCTCGACAGCACGATCGTCTCGGTCGGCGTCGAGACCCTGGCGGAGCGTTTCGCCGCGTCCGTCGCCGAGGTCCAGTGGGTCACCACGGCGTATCTGCTCGCGGTGGTGACCGCGGTGCCCGCGTCCGGCTGGCTGGCCGCGCGGTTCGGCGGGCGGCGGACGTGGCTGACCGCGGTGGTCGTGTTCGGGGCGGCGTCGCTGTTGTGCGGGCTGGCGAGTTCGCTGCCGATGCTGGTCGCGTTCCGCGTGCTGCAAGGATTGGCGGGAGGTCTGCTCCCGCCGACGGGGCAGGCGTTGCTGGCGCGCGCGGCCGGGCCGGAGCGGATCGGGCGGCTGATCAGCGTGGTCGGCGTAGTGCCGTTGCTGTCGCCGGTGCTGGGGCCGCTGGCGAGCGGGGCGATTCTGAGCGTCGCGGACTGGCCGTGGCTGTTCTACGTCAACCTGCCGGTCGGCGTGGTCGCGGTCCTGCTCGGGTTGCGGTACGTCGCGGCGGACCAGCCGACAGATCCGCGCGCACCGTTCGATTTCCGTGGCGCGGCTTTGCTTTCCCCGGGTTTGGCCGCAGTGGTGTTCGGGCTGACCGGATTCTCCGACGGATATCCGAAGCTGCTTTCCTCGGCTGCTGTCGTGGCGGGCCTCCTGATGCTGGCTGCGTTTGTCCGCCACGGATTGCGCGTGCGGGCGCCGTTGCTGGATCCGCGCTTGTTCACCCGGCCGCCATTTGGCGCCGCGGCGTTGGCGCTGGTCGTGTTGGGTGCTTCGGTGTTCGGCACGATGTTCTTGCTGCCGTTGTATCTGCGCCGCGGTGCCGGATTAGGCGCGTGGGACACCGGATTGCTTATGGTGCCGCAGGGAATCGGCGCGGCAGCGGGCTCGATGCTGGTGCATCGCCTGGTGGACCGGGCGGCTCCGCGAACGCTCGTGGTGTCCGGAATCGGTTTGGTGACGCTCGGAACCGCGGCTTTCACACAGCTGAGCCCGGAACTTCCCGATGTCGTGCTGGTCATTTCGTTGCTGCTGCGGGGATTCGGGGCGGCGATGATCAGTGCGCCGGTGCTGGCGCTGGTGTACCGCAGCCTGGAGAAGGCCCAGCTGCCGAAAGCCGCCGGCGCGTTGAATTTGCTGAACACTCTTGGCGGTTCGGTCGGGACCGCTGTGCTCGCGCTGGTGTTGCAGAACCGGCTGGCCGCACGGGGCGCGGACGTCGCGGCGGCCTTCGCGGACACGTTCTGGTGGGTGCTCGGACTGGTCGTGGCGGCGGCTGCCGGGGCGGCGAAGCTGCCTAAGGAAAGGAGCCGGTAGATGCAGGACACGTTGCCCAGCCCGGCGGAGGTGACCGCGGGGGCCGCACCGGACGTCGCACGGCACCGCGAAACGGTCTCGGCGGTGCTGGACCGGCGCGATCCGCGGTTGCTGGTGATCGTGGGTCCGTGCTCGGTGCACGACCCGTCGGCGGCGCTGGACTATGCGGAGTCGCTGGCCGGCGCGGCGGCTCGGTACGCCGACGATCTCGTGGTGGTTTTGCGGGCATACCTGGAGAAACCGCGGTCGGTGACCGGGTGGACCGGCTTCCTGCCGGATCCGACGCTGGACGGCAAAGGCGATCTCGCCACCGGGGTCCGGCTGGGCAGGCAGTTCTTGCTCGACGCGGCCGCGACCGGGTTGCCGCTGGCGTACGAGTTCGTGGATCCGGTGCTGGCGCCGTACGTCGCGGACACGGTGAGCTGGGGCGCGATCGGGGCCCGGACGGTGGCCAGCCAGCCGCACCGGCAGCTGGCGTCGTGGCTGCCGATGCCGATCGGGATGAAGAACTGCGTGTCCGGACGGCTGGGACCCGCGGTGGACGCGATCCGCGCGGCCGGGGCGGCGCACGCGTTCCCCGGGCTCGGCGTGGACGGGCGGATGAAAACCGTGCGCAGCAGCGGAAATCCGGACGCGCACCTGGTCCTGCGCGGCGGTCCGGTGCCGAATTACGACGCGCCGTCGGTCGCGGAGGCGATGAAGGTGCTGGGGGAGGCGGGCCTGCCGCGAAGAGCGGTGGTCGACGCCTCGCACGGGAACAGCGGAAAGAACCACGACCGGCAGCCCGGGGTGGTCGCCGACGTCGCGGAGCAGGTGCGCGCCGGGGCGGCGGTGTCCGGGGTGATGATCGAATCGTATCTGCGGGACGGGGCGCAGGATCCGGAACGGGTGCCCGCCGATCCGGCGGTGAGCCGGACGGATCCCTGTCTCGGGTGGGAGCGGACGGTTCCGCTGCTGGAGTCGTTGGCTCTGGCTGCCCGGGCGCGGGCGGTGCGGGTTTGATCGCGGGGACGGATCTTCGCGCGGTCGGGCGGGCTAAGGCAGCAGATTGGCTCGGCGGGCGGCGTTGACGGCTTGGAGGCGGGTCTTCGCGTCCAGCTTCCGCATCGCGTTGCGCAGGTAGCTTTTCACCGTCTCCGGGCCCAGGCCGAGCGCTTCCGCGATGTCCGCGTTGGTCTGCCCGGCCGCGGCCCCTTCGAGGACGTCCAATTCGCGCGCCGACAAAGACGGTCCGCGGGCAGGGGCGCCGGTCAGGGACTGGCACACCGCGTCGATGCGGGCGCGCAGTTCCGGGTCGTCGACCGCGGCGGCGATCCGGCGAAGCTCGGCATGGCTTTCCCGGAGCGCTTCCAGTTCGGCCGGTTTCCCGGACGGCGCGCGTTCCGGTTCCGGGGCGAGCAGGTCGAGCCGCCGGCGCACTTCGGCGCGCACCGCGAGCTCTTGTTCCAGGTCACGGGCCACTTCGACCATCGCGGTGACCGACCGGTCGCCGAAGCGGACGTGTTCGCGGACCGCGCCGTAGAGCACCGCCCGGACGGTCCGCTGCACGATCACCGGCACCGCCATCACCGAGCGCACGCCCTCGGCCTTGACCGCCCGGTCGAAGTGGTGGCTGATCGCGTCGCTGGTGTAGTAGTCCGGCAGCACCACCGGTTTCCGCACGCCGATCGCGCGTCCGCCGAGGCCCTTGCCTTCCGCGACGACGAGGCCGAGCAGCGACGTGGTGGTGTTGCCGAGCAGCTCGGTCATCCGCAGCCGCTTGCCGTCGACGACCTCGCCGCCGAACGACAGCGGCACGCCCGCCGCGCTGCGGAGCCGGGCCAGGGCGCGGCGCACCTCGGCGGTGGTCTCGGTGGCACTCGTCACGGCAGGCACCCCACTTCGGCGGCACGGGAGGCTCCGGCAGGAGGTGTGATTCTACCCAGCCGCGCCGCCGTTGTCGCCGCGTACGGGTCGAAACGCCTGGTCAGAGTGCCGCCGGCGAAGGCGCCTGGGGATGGCGCGGCCACCCCTGTTCGGGGGTGGCCGGCTGGCTGACCTGCGGTGACGATGTGCCGACACCGGCCGACGATGACCGTGGAGCAGCCCCGTGAGCCCTGAACGCACCATGTTCGACCTGTTGCAGACCTACGCCGCGCCGGACGCGGACGCGACCCAGTTGCTGTGCGGACGGCATCCGGCCGACGCCGTCGCGTTCACGCTCGTCGAGGCCGACCTCAGCAGCCGCGACCTCACGTACGGCCGGCTCGAGGCCGCTTCCGCCCGGTTCGCCGCCGCGCTGGCCGCGCACGGCGTGCGGCCCGGCGACCGGGTCGCGACGCTCATGGGCAAGTCCGCCGAACTGGTCACCGCACTGCTCGCGATCTGGCGGCTCGGCGCGGTCCACGTGCCGCTGTTCACCGCGTTCGCGCCGCCCGCGATCGCTCAGCGGATCGTCGGCAACGGGACCCGCGTGGTCGTCGTCGACGCGGGTCAGCGGGCGAAACTCGACCCGGGCGACGACCTGCCCGCCGACCCGGCGCGGATCATCGTGACCACCGGCGAGGCGTCCGGCGGCGATCTGTCGTTCGAGGCGCTGCTGGACGAACCGCACCCGCTGCCGAGCCCGGTCGCGGTCGGCGGCGACGGCACACTGGTCGAGATCTTCACCTCCGGCACCACCGGCACCCCGAAGGCCGTGCCGGTGCCGCTGCGCGGACTCGCCGGAATCCATTCCTACCAGGAGTTCGGCCTCGACCAGACCGACGAGGACGTCTTCTGGAACGCCGCCGACCCGGGCTGGGCCTACGGGCTGTACTTCGCGTTGCTCGGTCCGCTCGCGACCGGACGGCGCAGCATCCTGCTGCACGCCGGGTTCAGCCCCGAACTGACCTGGCAGGTGCTCGAACGCTTCGGCGTCACCAACTTCACCGCCGGCCCGACGGTGTACCGCGCGCTGCGCGGCTCGGGCCTGCCGGTGCCGGCCGGTCTGCGGCTGCGGCACTGCTCGTCGGCGGGGGAGCCGTTGACGCCGGACGTCGTGACCTGGGCCGAGGAGGTTCTCGGCTGTCCCGTGCGCGACCACTACGGCCAGACCGAAACCGGCATGGTCGTCGGCAACGCCTGGCATCCGAGCCTGATCGCGCCGGTCAAGACCCGATCGATGGGACGGCCGCTGCCCGGGTTCGCCGTCGAGGTCCTGAAGGCGGGCAGCGACGAGATCGCGGAGGTCGGCGAGACCGGCCGCGTCGCGATCGACGTGTCCGCCAGCCCGCTGATGCCGTTCTCCGGCTACCGCGACGCCCCCGATCGGACCGCGGAACGCTTCAGCGCCGACGGCCGCTGGTACTACACCGGCGACATCGCCGCCCGCGACCGCGACGGCTACCTGACCTTCGGCTCCCGCGACGACGACGTGATTCTCATGGCGGGCTACCGGATCGGCCCGTTCGAGGTGGAAAGCGCGCTGACGCACCACGAGGCCGTCGCGGAAGCCGCGGTGATCGGCGCGCCGGACGAACTGCGCGGGGAACTGGTGGTGGCCTACGTCGTGCTGAACCCCGGCGCGGAGGGGTCGGACGCGCTGGTCGACGAGCTGAAGCAGACGGTCAAGACCCGGCTGGCCGCGCACGTCTATCCGCGGCGCATCCATTTCGTGGCGGAACTGCCGAAGACGCCGAGCGGCAAAATCCAGCGTTTCGCGTTGCGAGGCCGGGAGCTGAGCACCGCTTCGAGCTGAGTTTTCCCGCGGCCGGTGCCACACTGGCCCGATGCCGCCTGATCTGCACGGCCGGGTCGCCCTCGTCGCGGGGGCGACCCGCGGTGCGGGCCGGGGAATCGCCGCCGCGCTCGGCGAGGCCGGCGCGACCGTGATCTGCACCGGACGCAGCAGCCGCACTGTGCTTCGGCGTTCGGACTACGCCCGGCCGGAGACGGTCGAGGAAACCGCTTCGCTCGTATCTCAACTGGGCGGTGCCGGCGTCCCGTTCGTCGCCGATCATCTGGACCACGACGATGTCCGCCGGCTCGCTGCGTTCGTCCGCGCTGAATACGGACGGCTTCATGTGCTGGTCAACGACATCTGGGGCGCGGAGCGGCTCAAGGGCGGTCCGGCGGATTGGAACACGCCGGTGTGGGAACACGATCTCGACGCGGGGTTGCGCATTCTGCGGCTCGGGGTGGAGACGCATCTCGTCACGTCGCATTTCCTGCTGCCGCTGGTGATCCGGGAGCCTGGCGGGTTGGTGGTCGAGGTGACCGACGGGACTTCGGCGCACAATGCTTCGCGCTATCGGATTTCGGTGTTCTACGACTTGGCCAAGGCTTCGGTGAATCGGCTGGCGTTCTCGCAGGGGCACGAGCTCGCTGCTTACGGCGGCACGGCTGTCGCGGTCACGCCGGGGTGGCTGCGGTCGGAGATGATGCTCGACGCTTACGGGGTTGCTGAGGATAACTGGCGGTCGGCTTTGGCGGCTGGGGCGCCGCCCGGGTTCGCGGAGTCGGAATCGCCGCGGTATGTGGGGCGCGGGGTGGCGGCGATGGCGGCTGATCCGTTGCGGGACAGGTGGAATCAGCGGTCGGTGAGTTCGGTGGAGCTGGCGCGGGAGTACGGGGTGACGGATGTGGACGGGCGGCAGCCGGACAGCTGGTGAGGTCAGGTGTATTGCTGCCAGCTGAGTGCGCCGCTTTCCAAGTCGGTGCACACTCCGCGAAGCCAGGCCAGTTCTGCGGTGACGACTGCTGTGCGGTGCTCGTGCTCCAGCAGGTGCAGCCGAGGGACGTAGGCGTCGCGCGATGCGCGGAGCACCGCCTCGGTGCCGTCGAGACGTTCCTGCAGTGCCTCGATCCGATGCCGCAATTGGACTAGCGCGTCTTCCGGGGTGAGCAAGTGCAGGAATGACACCGCCGCGGGAAAGAGCGGGAACTCGGCGGCCGGGGTCGCTACGCCGGACCGGACCGCGGCCAGCAACGTCTCCCGCCCGGCCGAAGTGATCTCGTAGACCGTGCGCTCGGGCCGCCGTTCTGTGCGTTCGACAGCATGGACGCGGACCAGCCCATCGCGTACGAGCCGTTCCAGTGCGGTGTGCAAACCCGAGCGCGTGCGGACATTCACGACCAGGTCGACGCCGCGTTCCTTGATCAGCTGCTGCATCCCGTAGGCGTGCCGAGGTTCCTCGGCGAGCAGTGCGAGAACAGCGAGAACGACTGGAGACAGGTTCCCTCGAGAGGCCATAGTCTGTATCGTACTAGTCTGTTACAGACTATAAGGGAGGAGGGTCTGATGGAGGGGCGGAGTCTCGGTACGGCGCTGCTCGAAGTCGTGGTCTCCATCGGGGGCTATTACGTACTCCGCGCCTGCGAGGCGGGCGTCTTCTGGTCGCTGACAGGACCGGCGCTGGTGGTCGCGATGCTCGCCGTCGCCGCGACAATCCGCCGTCGCCGGTTGGACCTTGTCGGGTTGCTGGTCCTGATCGAGCTGGCCACGACGCTCACTCTGACGCTGGTGACGCAGAACCCGCGGGCAGCAGCGTTGCGCGAGGCAGCTTACGTAGTGGTCGCCGGGATTTTCTGTCTGGTCACGTTGTTCCGGCAGGCTCCGCTGACGCACGTTTTCGCGGCGTCAGCCGCGAGCTTCGGCGACCCGGCACGGGAGCGGGCTTTCGCCTGCGCGTGGAGTTCGGTGCCGCGGTACCGGAGGTGGCAGCGCGCGCTGACCGCGTTGCTGGGCACGATTCTGCTGGCCGCGGCAGCGGTGCGAGCGGTGATCCTGCTGAGTGCTTCGGACGCGGGGCTCGCGCACGCGACGGACATGTCGAACACGGTGACGTTGTACATGCTCGGTGCGCTTGGCGTGGTGAGCGGGGCGCTGATCCAGGTGCCGCGGCGGATCGTCGAGCGCCTTGCTTCGTCGGCGGAAACCGGTGCCTGACTTCCCTCTCCCGCGCAGGTGGAGGGAACGCGGAAGATCGGTTGCTCGTAGCCGAGATCCATGCGGAGGATGTTGTCCTCGCTGGTCTGGGTGAGGACTTCCTAGATGACCGCGACCGCTGCGCCCGGGTGCTCGTTCGACGCGAACGTGCTGCGGTCCCAGAAGACGACTGGCCAGTGGGTGGGGTCTTCGGGGCTGGCCCGGCGCGGTGCCGATGTCCTGTTCGACGGTGCTCCAGTCTCGGCCCGGCAGGATACTCCCGGCCCAGCGGGTGATCTCGACGATCTCCTCGATCGGTTGGCTCACCTGCGCAGCTTGCCGGAAATCGATCACCGGCAGGATTGCGCTGAACGGAGCAATCAAAACTGAGGCAACCGCCGCACCGCGGCCGCATACTCGTCCGTAATCCGCGAGACGATCTCCGCCGCCGGAAGGATTTCCGCGATCAGCCCGGCTGACTGACCAGCCTCCACCTTCCCGGAAACCACATCACCGTGCAGAGCGGCGTCCTTGAGCGAAGAATCCTGAAAAACCTTGCGCCGCACTGATTCCTCGGCACCGGAAGCTTCCAGCTCGGCCATCCGAGTGGTGAAATCATTCGACAACGCGCGGATCACCCCCAAACCGTGGCCCACCGTGCGCGTGTCGTCGACACCGGCGGCAATCACCGCCTCCTGATAGGACGGGTGCACGGTCGCCTCGGAACTCGCCAGGAATCGGGTCCCGAACTGGGCCGCGCCTGCGCCCAAAGCCAGCATCGCGGCCAATCCGGCTCCATCGGCAACTCCGCCGGAGGCGATCACGGGGACCGACGGCACGGCGGAAACCACGGCACGGACCAGGACCTGCGTGGTCACCATCCCCGGCGGCGGATGTCCGCCAGCCTCGGCGCCGACCACCACCAAACCGTCGACACCGGCAGCAGCGGCCTTCAACGCATGCGAAACCCCGGCAACAACGTGCAGGCACCGCGTCCCGGCTGCGTGGAACCGCTCCAGGTACCGGCGCGGGCCGCCTTGGGAGGCGATCAGCACTGGAGGACGGCGGGCGAGCAGGAGGTCGATGACCTCGTCGGCGCCGGCTCGGTAGAGCGGCAGGTTCACCGCCCACGGACGGTCGGTCCCGGCGGCCATTTCGTCCAGCACCCGCGCCAGATCGGGCAGGCGCATCGGACCGGCGGCGACTACGCCCAGGCCGCCGGAGTTGCTGACGGCCAAGGGGAGTGGCGAGGACGACGAGGCCCACGACATCCCGGCTTGGATGATGGGCAGGTCCAAGCCCAGCAAGTCGGTGACAGAGGTGCGCAGCCGCGTCATGAGTTCTCCAGCAAAGCCCGGGCATAGCGAGCCAGTTGGTTCTTCTGCACCTTGGCGCTGGCGGTCATGCCGATGGCCTCGAACCCGTCCACGATGCGCAGGTGCCGCGGGACTTTGAAACCTGCCAACCGTTCTTTGGCCCACAAGAGCAGGTCTTCTTCCGAAATTCCTGGCGACGTAAGGACGACAAAGGCGAAGGGGACTTCGATCAATCGCTCGTCCGGGACTCCGACGACGGCGGCTTGCCGCACGGCGGGATGCCGGTGCAGCACATCCTCGACATCCGCGGGGGCGACGTTTTCCCCGCCGACCCGGATGATTTCCTTGGTGCGTCCGGTGAAATGGAACCTTCCGGAATCGTCGAGCAGGCCGACGTCTCCGGTGGACAGCCAGCCGTCGGCGTCGATGGTTTCGGCGGTGCGCACGGGGTCGTCCAGATAGCCTTGCATGACGTTCCACCCTCGCACCAGCACCGAGCCCGGTTCGCCGGGGCCGCAGTCGCGGGTGTCGTCCAGGGACCGGATGCGGATTTCCACGCCGGGTTCGGGGGCCATGGCTCCTGAAGCGCGGATGTCCTCCGGTTCCCACCAGGCGGATTGGGCGACGTTCGGCGAGGCTTCGGAAAGTCCGTATCCGGCAACGCATTCGCGGGCGCCAAGCTCCTCGATGACGCGCCGGACGACAGTGGGCGAGGCGGCGACCCAGGCGCCGCGCAGAGACAGGCGGCGGTGCGGGCGGTCGGGGTGGTTGAGCAGGAGCAGGGCGATGGTGTCGTTGCCGGAGAAGTGCGTGCAGCGCTCAGCTTCCAACAGCCGCAACGCTTCCGCGGGTTCGAATTTCGGCATCGTCACCAAAGTGGCGGCGTGCTGCAAAGAGGACAGCACCGACAGGGTGCTTCCGGCGACGTGGAAGAACGGGCGCGCGGAATGGAACCGGTCGCCGGGGCGCAAACCCATGCGGGCGCCGGAAAAGAAGGCGTCGGCGCACATGCTCCGGTGGGTCAAAAGGACGCCCTTGGGACGCGACGTCGTGCCGGAGGTGTATTGCACGAGAAGGAGATCGTCCGGCGTGGCAACGGGTTCGGCAGGGGAGCCGGCGGCCAGGAAATCGGTCCAGCTGTCCTGGCCCAGGATGATGATGCGTTCCAGCGACGGAAGGGAAGCACAGCCGGGTTCGATGCCTGCCTCGGCGAACAGTTCGGGGAAGTTGACGTTCAGGACGCGGTCGGCGGCGAACAGCGTGCTGACCCCGGCGTGCGCGAGCGTGTAGTGCACCTCGTCGGCGGTGAAGCGAGTGTTGACCGGGACGACGAGCGCGCCCAGTGACCCCAGGGCCAGGAAAAGCGCGACCCATTCCGGAGTATTGCCCAGGCAGAGCCCGACGCGGGAGCCTCGGCCGATCCCGGCGGCAGCCAGCGCGCCGCGTACCCGGGCGACCTCGGCGGCCAGTTCCCGGTAGGTGATCCGCGCGTCGGCGGTGACGACGGCCTCGACGTCGGGAGCCAGCAGCGCGGCCCGGGCGAGGGCGTCCTGGACGGTGAGCGGGCAGGCGGTGCGCAGGTCGGTCATCGGGTCTCTCCAGTGAACCGGGCGACGCCGTCGCGCCAGCTGCCGTCGGCGAGGTTCTGTTCGATGGCGGACATTTCGATCCGGATGCCGCGGTCCAGGTCGGTTTCCGAACCCAGGTCCACGGCGCGTTTGGTCAGGGCGATCGCGCCGGGCGGGGCGGCGGCGATAGCGGCGGCGACCTCGGTTCCGGCGGCTGCCAGGTCCGGGACGACGCGGTTGACGAGGCCGAGGGAGGCGGCTTCGGAAGCGGCCAACGGCGTGTTGGTGAACAACAGTTCCTTGGCCCGCCGTTTGCCGATGGCGCGCTGAAGCCGTTGGGTCGCGCCGACGGTGCCCCAATGCGGTTCAGGGAAGCGGAAAACGGTGCCCGAGGCGGCGAGAGCGAAGTCGGCGGCGAGGGTGATTTCGCCGCCGGAGCCGACGACGGCGCCGTGCACCAACGCGACCACCGGACAGCGGCAGGCCTCGATCGCCGCGTAAGCCGCGAAGGAAGCGACTCGGCGGCGGCGGACCCAGGCGGCGTCCTTGCCGGTCCGTTCCTTCAGATCGGCGCCGGCGCAGAAAACCGGGCCGGCACCGCTGAGCAGCACAACGCGGGCATCTGAGATATCAACCGCGTCGAAGGCTTCCTTCAGCGCGTGGCACATCGCGAGATCCACGGCATTGCGCGCCGACGGGCGGGCCAGTTCGACACGGGCGATTCCGTCGGTGACGTCCAGCGTCACGCGTTCGTTCATCAGATCACTCCCGCGGCCCGCAGGCCCTCGATCTCGCCGTCCGACAGTCCCGCCAGGTCGCGCAGCACGACATCGGTGTCCGCGCCGAGAACCGGAGGTGTTCCCGGTGCCGGGGCGTCTCCGGAAGTCTCGCGCAACGGCGTGCGCAGCGCCGGGAACGAGCCTTCGACGGGATGCGTGAACTCCCCGACGACGCCCCGCGCGACGGCGTGCGGATCGGCCAGCGCCTCGCGCACCGAACGCACCGCGCCGGCGGGGACCTCGGCCGCCTGCAGTTCTTTGACCAGCTGATCCCGGTCGTGCCGGGCGATCGCCCCGCGCAGCGCCTTCATGACGCGCGCGCGGTGTTCGACGCGACCAGCGTTGTGCTGCAACGAAGGGTCAGCGGCCAAAGCGGACAATCCGAGCACCGTGCACAACGGTCCCCAATGCTGGTCGCTGCCGCTGATGTGCAGCCATTCGCCGTCCCCGGCCTGGAACGCCGCCGACGGCACGCGTCCCGGATGCTCGGTCCCAGTGCGGACGGGATCCTCGCCGAGCGCGAACAGCCGCGCCGCGTTGAGCGCGTGCAGGCTGAGCTGGACGTCCATCATCGCCACGTCGAGGTGCCGCCCACGGCCGTCGGACGAGCGCCCGGCAAGGCCGGCCAGCACGGCGATCACCACCCACAGCCCGGACGTCAGGTCCGCGACCGGCACCCCGGTTTTCGCGGGCGGACCAGCGGGATCGCCGGTCATCGCCATCACGCCGGACAGCGCCTGGAACACCGTGTCGTAGCCCTTGCGGTGCGCGTCCGGCCCGGTCTGGCCGAAGCCGGTCGCCGACACCAGCACGAGGCCGGGGTTCGCCGCGGACAGGTCGGCGTAACCGAGGCCGAGGCGGTCGAGCGTGCCGGGCAGGAAGTTCTCCACCACGACGTCGGCGCGTGCGGCCAGTTTCCGGACGACGTCGCGGCCGCGCGGGTCCTTCAAGTCCACAGTGACCGATTGCTTGCCGCGGTTGAAGGCGAAGAAGTACGCGCTTTCGCCGTGCGGCAGCCGAGGTTCGAAGCCGCGGGTTTCGTCGCCGGCGCCAGGGCGTTCGACCTTGATCACGGTCGCGCCGAGTTCGGCGAGGATCTGGGTGGCCAGCGGCGCGGCGAGGACCCGGGAAAGGTCCAGCACGGTGACCCCGGCGAGCGGCCCGGTCATGAGCGGAACCCGCGCATCAGGGCGTTGACGTCCTGGCCCGCCCGCATCGCGGCGTCCGTCGGCAGGTCCGCGACGCGGTAGAAGAGGTCCTTGGCGGCGGCGAGCGCGCGCGGTTCGACCGAGGCCCAGCGCTGCGCGATGGAGAGCGCCGCGGGCACGATCTCGGCAGGTTCGACCACCTGGTTCACCAGCCCATAGGACAGGGCTTCCGCGGCGGTGAGCAGCCGACCCGTGCTGACCAGCTCGAACGCCAGCTTGCGGCCCAGATGCCGGACCAGCCCGGTCATCACCAGCGCGGGCACGATCGAATGCTTCAGCTCGGGGTAGCCGAACTTCAGGTCCGACCCGGCGACCACCAGGTCCGCCCCGATGGCGAGACCGGCACCGCCGCCGACCGCCGCTCCGCGCACCGCGCTGACGACCGGGACCGGCAGCTGCTGCATGCGCGTCTGGAGCCGGGCGGTGAGCGCGGCGCGCTCGAGAACGGCTTCCGGCTGGTCCGGAGTGAGCGACGAGAACTCGTTCAAATCGGCCCCGGCGCAGAACCCGCGACCGGCTCCGGTCAAAACGACCGCACGGACGCTCGGGTCCCGTCCGGCTTCGTCCAATGCGGCATCGAGAGCGCGAGTGAGCGCGGTGTCGAGCGCGTTGAGTTTGTCCGGCCGGTTCAAGGCAAGGACGCGGACAGCGTCGTGATTTTCGGTCAGCAGCACAGGTTTCTCCCCATCGGAAAGGTCAGGCGGACGCGAAGCCGGCGCGGGCGACCATGCTGTGAAGCGGGCGGCCGAGCGCTTCTTCGCAGGCCGCGGACGCCGCGGCGAGCCGGTCCAGATCGAGGCCGGTTTCGACGCCCATCGCGGCGAACAGGCTGGCCAGGTCCTCGGTGCACACGTTGCCGGTGAGCCCGGCCCCGTAGCCGATCTTCGCCGGATGCCCGCCGACGCCGCCCATCGCGGAATCGAAATGCCGGCACCCGGCATCCAAAGCGGCGACGGCGTTCGCGATCCCGGTTCCGCGCGTGTTGTGCAGGTGCGCGACCAACGCCAGGTCCGGGTGTTCGTGGGAAAGCCGGGTGTACAGCGCGCGCACCGAGCCCGGGGTCGCGACGCCGGTGGTGTCGCCCAACGTCACCAGGCTCGCGCCGAGGTCGGCGAAACGCGCGACGTCCTCGGCCACCCGGCCCGGGTCGACCTTGCCTTCGAACGGGCAGCCGAACGCCACCGAAACCACTCCGACCAGGCGGAACCGTCCGTCGGCGAGCTTGACCATCTCGGTCACGCGCTCCCACTGCCCGGCGCGCGTGGTGCGCAGGTTCCGCTCGGTGTGCGCTTCGGTGGCGGACACCAGCAGGCTCAGTTCCTCGGCGCCGTGCCCGGCTTCGAGGTCCGCGAGGGCGCGTTCGACAGCGCGCGGGTTCGGGCAGGTCGCCTTGAACGCGACGCCCGGGCGCCGGTCGATCCCGGCGAGCACTTCGGACGCGTCGGAGAACCCCGGCACCCGCGCCGGATGGCTGTAGCTGGTGGCCTCGATCCGGCGGAAACCGGTGCGCGCGAAGGAGTTCAGCAGCGCGATCTTCGTCGCGGTCGGCACGGGCTCCGGCTCGTGCTGCAGCCCGTCGCGGGCGAAGCACTCGCAGATCGTGACGGCGTCGGACATCCTGGGCCCACCTCCTCGTCGGTGGATCCAGAAGTACGCGAGGGTGTTGATAAAGTCAACACTACTCGACGGCCGGGTGAGCCCGCTCACTCTCCTCGACGGCCAGCGCGTGCTCGGCCAGCTTGTCCAGCGCGCGGTCCAGCACCCGCGCCTCCTCGCCGGTGAGCGTGGCGAGGAAGTCCGCGTCGCGCTCGTTGGCGGCGGTGATCAGGCCGCGGTACACCCGGGTGCCCTCGGCGGTCAGCGCCAGCTGCGACGTGCGCCCCGACCCGGCCGTGCGGTTCACCAGGCCGCGGTCGGTCAGCCGGCTGACCACGCGGCTCATCTGCGCTTTGTCGAGTCCGGCGCGGCGCGCGAGCCGGTTGAGCGTGAGCGTCGGGTCGGCCGCGATGAGCGCGATCGCGCGCCATTCGCCGAGGCTCACGCCGAAGTCCCGCCGGTAGCGCACCGCGGCGCTGCGCGACATCGCCGACGACGTGCGCGAGAGCCGGTAGGACAGCAGTCCGGAGATGGGGACCAGGTCGTGTCCGTCTGCGCGTTCGGCCATGGCCGGACATCGTAGCCGTTACCCGCTGGGTGTTGACAAACTCAACACTTGATGCCGAGACTGCCACTCGCCCGATCCGGACGAAGGAGTCTCAGCCGTGGCCGAACCATCCGCTGTCACCGGCGCTCCGGCACCCGCCGGCCTCGACCGCAAAGCGACCTATCGCACGATCGCCCGGCGCGTCATGCCGCTGCTGGTGCTGTGTTACGTCGTGAGCTACATCGACCGCACCAACATCGGGATCGCGCAGCAGGGCCTGAAACGGGACCTCGGCTTCGGCCCCGCGGTGTACGGGCTCGGCGTCACGCTGTTCTTCGTCGGCTTCATCCTCTTCGAAGTCCCGAGCAACGCGCTGCTCGCCCGCATCGGCGCGCGCAAGACCCTCGCCCGCATCATGGCCACCTGGGGCGTGATGACCGTGGTGACCCTGTTCGTGCAGAACGAGATCATGTTCTACGCCGCGCGCTTCCTGCTCGGCGTCGCGGAAGCCGGGTTCTTCCCGGGCGCGCTGTACCTGCTGTCGCTGTGGTTCCCGTCTTCCCGGCGGACCCGGATGACGGCCGTGTTCTTCATCGGCATCCCGGTGTCCGGCGCGCTCGGGTCGGTGATGTCGGGCTGGATCATGCACTCGCTCGGCGGCGTCGGCGGGCTCGCGGACTGGCAGTGGCTGTTCCTGATCGAGGGGATCCCGCCGATCCTGCTGGCCGGGCTCGTGCTGCTCTTCGTCACCGACGGCCCGGAGCAGGCTAAGTGGCTCACCGCCGAGCAGAAGGCCGCCGTGCGCGCCGACCTCGACGCGGACCTGCGGGACAAGGGCCCGGCGAAGCAGAAACACAGCGGCCTGCTGCTCGCCCTGCGCGACCCGAAGGTCTGGATCCTCGGGCTGTGCGCGTGCGGCGCGTACACGCTGGCGAACGCCGTCTCGTACTGGACGCCGCGGATCATCGCCAACGCCGGCGTCGGCAACGTCCTGAACCTCGGCTTGTTCTCGGCGATCCCGCCGCTGCTCGGCATCGTGGTGATGCTGCTGGTCGGCCGGCATTCGGACCGCACCCTGGAGCGGCGCTGGCACGCGGCGACGAGCTGGATCGTGGCGGTGTTCGCGATGCTGGCGATCTCGGTGTCCGGCGGCAATGTCGTGGTGATCATCCTGCTGCTCGCGGTGATGGCGGCCGCGCACTACTCGGGACTGACGGTGTTCTACTCGATCCCGTCGATCTACCTGACCGACCGCGCCGCGGCCACCGGGATCGCGGTCGTGACGTCGATGGGCTCGTTCGCCGCGGCCGCTTCGCCGTCGCTGCTCGGGTTCATCGAGTCCTCGACCGGGAGCCTGTCGCTGGGGCTGCAGATCAGCGCGGGCATCATCCTGCTCGCCGTCGTGGTGCTGCTGGTCGGCGTCCGGCCCGGCGATCTCCGCGAACGTCGGCGCTGACCCTCCAAAGTGTGACGCTCGGCGGCGGGCGCCCGTCCGACCTCGGCGGGCTGCCCGGCGGGCCGTCTCTCTCATCGCTCTCACAGGTTCCCCGGAGTAGACCGGGTGCGCCGGAGGGAGGAGCGGTGAGCGATGGAGCGCGCGAACGGGCACTGGGCCGAGCGGATCGGCGTGGTCGCGCTGGTCTCGGTCCTGCTGGGCGGGGCCGCCTACGGGTGGGCCGAACTGCGCGCGCTGCTGTCCGGGGTGACGGCGTCGACCGCGCTCGACGGGCAGGCCCGGCCGGGCGGGGACACGAACATCCTCGTCATGGGGCTCGATTCGCGGCTCGACGAGCGGGGCGAACCGCTGCCCGCCGAGCTGTACGAGCAGTTGCACGCGGGAGACCAGCACGTCGGCGGCTACAACACCGACGTGCTGATGCTGCTGCACGTTCCGGCCGACGGCGGGCATCCGACGGTCATCTCCATCCCGCGCGACGATTACACCGAACTAGCCGGCTGTCCGGACGGCGTGTGCCAGGGCAAGATCAAGGAGGCTTACGGGTACGCGTTCGCCGCGGAGGCCAAACGTCTTGCCGCGCAAGGCGTCACCGAGAAGGCGGCTCGCGAACAGAGGTCCCGGGACGCCGGCCGCGCGGCAGAAGTCGCTACGGTGCGCCAGTTCCTCGGCGGAGTCGCGGTGGACCATTTCGTCGAAGTCACCCTGGTCGCGTTCTATCAGCTGGCTCAGGTCGTGCAGCCGATCACGGTGTGTTTGTCCGAACCCGCGCACGACAGTTACTCGGGGGCGGATTTCCCGAGCGGGCAGCAGCGGATTTCCGCGGAGCAGGCGCTGGCGTTCGTGCGGCAGCGCCGGGATTCCCGGCACGAGTTCACCGACCTGGACCGGGAACGGCGCCAGCAGGCGTTTCTCGTTTCGCTGGCGCATCAGCTGAAAGAAGGCCGGGTGTTCGGCGACCCGGGGAAACTCGGCCAGCTGGTTTCGGCAGCGCGGGAGAATGTCGCGATCGATTCCGGGCTCGACCTCAACGCGCTGGCGCGGCAGGCGGAATCGTTCGCGGGCGGGGATCTGACGTTGGCGTCGCTTCCGGTCGAACGGTTCGAAAAAGACGCCAAGGGCGAAGACGTCAACATTGTCGATCCGGTGAAAATCCGGGCCGCCGCGGCCCGGCTGCTCGGCCGGACGGTTCCGCCGCCGCCCGCCGCGACGGCCGGGCCCGCGGTGGACGTGGTGAACGCGAGCGGCCGTGAGGGCGCGGCCGCCCGGGTGCTGAAGACGCTCCCGTCGCGGGGATACCGTGCCGGGCGCACGTCCAACGCGCGGCACACGCACCGCACTGTCGTCCGCTACGGACGCGGGGATTCCGCGTCGGCGGCGAAACTCGTGGCCGCGCTCGGCGGCGGGTACGGCGTGGGCTACGACGGCGCGCTGGCCGCGGGGGAGCTGAAACTGGTGCTCGGCGCCGATTTCCGGGAAAAGGCCGACCAGGTCGATCCGGTGCCGGTCGCCCCGGTTTCGCCCGCCGACGAATTGTCCGGAGGCGGGGTGCCCTGCGTGCGGTGAACGGGAGAAGCACAACGATCCTGTGAACCCGTTGAGAACGAATTCCGAAATTAACTCTGCCGAGTGACTTCGGCGGCGCTGCGTCCGCTAATGTCCGGACTCGCGTGACGAGCCGCACAGCAGTGGCTGGGGGATTGCCCGATATCTGTTCTTGTTCCGATTTCAGCGTCCGGGAACGGCGCTGCTGCTTCAGCCCGGCCTCACGCCGCTCGTTGTTGAGTGGCGTCCGGCCGGTTTCGTGACTCCTGTTCTCCTGGAAAGAGGTTTTCCTGTGACGCTGGACGCGGATCGGGTGCGCACAGTCGCGCCCGAGAGGCTCGCCGAAAAGGCGACGGCGGTTTACCGGGCGGGCCCGGCGCCCGCCGTGCGCACGCTTTACGACATTTTCGCCGAAACAGTGCGCAAACACCCGGACGCGCTCGCGCTGGACGACGGAACCGAGCGCGCGACGTACCGCGATTTCGCCGCGCAGGTCGAAGAACTCGCCGGACGGCTCCGCGGCGCCGGGGTCATGCCGGGTGACCGCGTGGGCATCCGGATGACCTCCGGCACCGCATCGCTGTACCGCAGCATTCTCGCTGTTCTCTCCACTGGTGCGGCCTATGTTCCAGTCGACGCCGACGATCCGGCCGATCGCGCCGAGACAGTGTGGACGGAGGCGCAAGTAAGCCTGGTCCTGAGCGATGCGGGATTGCCGCCCTCGCGCGGACCGCAGTGGCCGCGAGTCCGTCCGCAGCCGCAGGACGACGCGTGGATCATCTTCACCTCCGGCTCCACCGGCAAACCCAAGGGCGTCGCGGTCACGCATCGCGCGGCCGCGGCCTTTGTGGACGCTGAAGCCCGGCTGTTCTGCGCCGCGCGGCCGCTGGGCCCGGGCGATCGCGTGCTGGCCGGGCTGAGCGTCGCGTTTGATGCGTCGTGCGAGGAAATGTGGCTGGCGTGGCGACATGGCGCGTGCCTGGTCCCAGCACCGCGCTCGCTCGTCCGCGCGGGCGCCGACCTCGGGCCGTGGCTCGTCGAGCGCGGCGTCACGGTCGTGTCGACGGTGCCGACGCTCGCCGCACTGTGGCCAGTGGACACTCTGGCCAGCGTCCGGCTGCTCATCCTCGGCGGCGAAGCGTGCCCGCCGGAGGTCGTGACGCGGTTCGACGACGGCGAACGGGAAATCTGGAACACATACGGCCCAACGGAAACCACTGTCGTCGCGTGTGCCCAACGGCTGCGCGCGGGCGAACCGGTGCGGATCGGGCTGCCGCTCGACGGCTGGGAACTCGCGGTCGTCGACCCGGAGGACCCGGCGGGCATCCCGGTGCCTTGGGGCCGGAGCGGCGAACTGGTGATCGGCGGCGTCGGCCTCGCCCGGTACCTCGACGCCGCGAAGGACGCGCAGAAGTTCGTGCCGCTGCCGGGTCTCGGCTGGAGCCGTGCTTACCGCAGCGGCGACCTGGTGCGCGCGGTGCCGGAGGGGTTGGAGTTCGTCGGCCGCGCGGACGGTCAGGTCAAGATCGGCGGACGACGCGTCGAACTGGGCGAGATCGACGCCGCGCTGCGTGCGGTGCCCGGCGTCGCCGCGGCCGCGACGGTCGTGCGGCGCACGGACAGCGGCGCACAGGTGCTGGTCGGCTACGTGGTGCCGGAAGGCGAGAGCCTCGATCGCACCGCGGCGCGCAGCCTTCTGCGCGACCGGTTGCCCGCGGCGCTGGTGCCTCGGCTCGCGTTGGTGCCGGATCTGCCGGTGCGCGCGTCGGGCAAGCTCGACCGCGACGCGCTGCCGTGGCCGCTGGAGGAACCGGCCGCCGCGCCGGCGGTGCCGTCCGATCCGAAGCTGGCGTGGCTGGTGCGGGTGTGGAGCGAACATCTCGGAACCGCGGCCGGGCCGGACGACGACTTCTTCGACCTCGGCGGTTCGAGCGTGACCGCCGCACGGCTCGTTTCCGTGTTGCGCGAACGGTATCCGAGCGCGGCAGTGTCCGATGTGTACTCCTGCCCGACGCCGCGGGAACTGTACGAACGCCTCGCCGGAGCGCCGGTCGAAACTGTCGCCGTGGAGGAGCCGCCGGTCGCTCCGGTGCGCGGCAGCGGATGGTGGCAGGCTGGGGTGCAGCTGGTTTTGCTGGCCCTGTCCGGAATGCGGTGGCTGCTGTGGGTGTCGCTGCTCGGCTCGCTGGTTTCGCTGGTGCTGCCGTTGCAGTGGCTGCCGCGGATGTCGTGGTGGCTCCTCGTGCCCGCGTGGCTGGTGCTGCTGAGCCCGCCGGGGCGGATGCTGCTCGCCGCGGGCGGCGTGCGGATGCTGCGCGGAAAGCTCGCGCCGGGGGAGTACCGCCGCGGCGGCATGGTCCACATGCGACTGTGGACGGCGGAACGGTTCGCTGCCGTGATCGGCCCGCCCGGAGTCGCCGGAACCCCGCTTGCCGCGCCGTATGCCCGGTTGCTCGGCAATCGGGTCGGTCGCGGCGTCGACCTGCATTCACCGCCGCCAGCCAGCGGTCTCGCCGACTTCGGCGACGGATGCGCGATCGAACCTGAAGCGGACCTGGCCGGATGGTGGCTGGACGGCCCGGTGCTGCGGATCGGCCGTGTCCGGGTCGGAGCCGGCGCCCGGGTCGGCGGCCGCAGCACGCTGCTGCCCGGCACCGACCTCGGAGCCGGATCGGTGCTGCTCCCGGGCTCGACGCTCGACACCCGCGTACCGGACGGCGCGGTCTGGGGCGGCTCGCCGGCCGGGCCTTCGGGAGAGCGTCCGTCCCGGCCGGCCGCCACGGCACCGCGGGCGAAGCGGTACTCGCTGGCCTTCGCGCTGGGCGGGACGCTGCGATCGTTGTTCATGTTCGTGTCCGCGATCCCGCTGATCGTGGTCGCCCTGCTGCTGATCCCGGCGGCGGACGATCCGCGCGGCGCCGCACTGGCGATCCTGCCGTGGACGCCGTTGCTCGTCCTCGCCGGAATCGCGGTGTACGCCCTGACGATCGTCCTGCTCGTGCGACTGGCCGGCCTGGCCGTGCGACCAGGGGTCTATCCGGTGCTGAGCCGCGCGGGCTGGGCGGCCTGGTTCGTGCACGAACTGCTGGAAATCGCCCGGCGGCAGCTGTTTCCGCTCTACGCCGCACTGGCGACTCCGGTCTGGATGCGCTTGCTGGGCGCCCGCATCGGCCGTGGCGTCGAACTGTCCACTGTGCTCAGCCTGCCGTCGCTGCTTCGGGTGCGAGACGGTGCTTTCCTCGCCGATGACGTCCTCGCCGCACCGTACGAATTGGACCGCGGCTGGGTCCGGCTGGGCGTTTCCGAAGTCGGGGAACGCGCTTTCGTGGGCAACTCCGCAGTCGTCGGCCCGGATCGGACGCTCGGCTCGGCCTCCCTGGTCGGCGTCCTGTCCGACACCCCGGCAGACGTCCCCGACGGCACGTCGTGGCTTGGCCGACCCGCGTTGGAGCTGCGCCGGACCGCCGACACCGTCGACCCCGCCCGCACCTTCGCGCCGCCGCGCCGGTTGAAGCTTGCCCGGGCGTTGGTCGAGTCGTGCCGGATCGCGCCGCTGCTGATCGCGGGCCTGCTCGCACTCGCCGTGAGCGCGGTATTGACCGGAGTGGACATCGCGGACGGCTTCTGGATCGCCGCCGCACTCGCGCCCGCGGTGTTCGTCTCGGCCGGTCTCTTCGCCGCGTTGCTGACGACGCTGATGAAGTGGACGCTGGTCGGCCGATTCCGCCCCGGGCGCCATCCACTGTGGAGCGCGTTCGTGTGGCGGAACGAGCTGTACGACACCTTCGTCGAGACGCTCGCGGTGCCGTGGTTCGCCGGTTCGTTCCTCGGCACGCCGGTGCTGAACTGGTGGCTGCGCACCCTCGGCGCCCGCATCGGCCGCGGCGTTTGGTGCGAGAGCTACTGGCTGCCGGAAACGGACCTCGTCCACCTCGGCGACGACGCTGTGGTGAACCGCGGCTGCGTGCTGCAAACGCACCTGTTCCACGACCGCGTCATGCGGCTGGATCCGGTCCGCCTCGGCTCCGGCGCGACGCTCGGCCCGCGCGCGTTCCAGCTGCCCGGCAGCGGGGTTTCCGACGGCGCGACGGTGGGTTCGGGGTCGCTGGTGATGGCGGGGGAGACGGTCCCGCCGCGCACCCGGTGGCGGGGCACGCCGGTCCGGCCCTGGCGGTGAGCGGTCGTGAGTGTTTATCCCGGTTCTAACCGGGATAAACACTCACGAGCCACCTACGCGCGCCCGCCATATGCCACCCCCTTCGCCAGCGCCCTCTCCACCTCCTCGCGCGACAACCCCGCCGCCGCCAGCACTTCCCGGGTATCCGCCCCCGGCGGCCGAGGCGATTCCGCCGCACAACCGGGTGTGCGCCCCAGCTTCACCGGCACCCCGACTCCGCGATACCCGTCCCGTTCGACGACCATTTCCCGGTGCCGCACCTGCGGAGCGTTCATCGCCTCCGCGATATCGTGCACCGGAGACGCCGGAACTCCCTTAGCCAGCAACAACTCAGCCAATGAGTCCCGCTTGTACTGTCCGATCAGAACACTCAGCTCAGCCCGCAGCTCACCCACATTGCTGACCCGGTCGGCATTGGAGGCAAACCGCGGATCGGAAGCCAGCCCGGGCGCGCCGAGCACGTCGACCAGCGCGGCGAACTGCCGGTTGTTCCCCGCTCCGACAAAGAAAGGCCCGTCCGCCGTCGAAAAGGTCTCATACGGCGCGATCGACGGATGCGCCGAACCAGTTCGCCGCGGCACCGCACCATCGGCGAGCCAAGCCGCGGAATGCGGATGCAGCAAGCTGATCACGGTGTCCAGCAACGAACAATCCACCAGCTGCCCGAGCCCGGACCGCGCCCGCTCGTGCAGCGCCAGCAGGATCCCGGAGAACCCGAGCACCCCGGTCACCACGTCGACCACTGGCACGCCGATCCGCAGCGGCGGCCCGTCAGCCTCGCCGTTCACGCTCATCAGCCCGCCGTACGCCTGCAACACCGCGTCGTACCCGGGCAGCCCGCCGAGCGGTCCGTCGGCGCCGAACCCGGTGATGCGGCAATGGATCAGCGCCGGATACTCCGCCCGGATCGTCTCGTCCGGCCAGCCCCAGCGCGCGAGCGTGCCCGCCTTGAAGTTCTCCACCACGACGTCCGCGCCCGCGAGCAGGGTGCCGAGCAGGCAACGACCGTCCGGACCGGACAGATCGAGCACGATGTTCTTCTTGCCCCGGTTGAGGTTCGCGTAGTACGCGCTGGTCCCTTCGGACAGGAACGGCGGACCCCAGCCCCGCGTCTCGTCCCCGGCGGGCGATTCGACCTTGATCACCTCGGCGCCGTGGTCGGCCAGCATCTGCGTGCAGTACGGCCCGGCCAGCACCCGCGACAGGTCCAGCACCCGCAGCCCGTCGAGCGCGCCCATCAGTAGGACCTCGGCAGCCCGAGCACGTGCTGGGACACGTAGTTCAGCACCATTTCCTGGCTGATCGGCGCGAGCCGCAGCAGCCGCGCCTCCCGGAAATAGCGCTCGACGTGGTACTCCCGCGCGTAGCCCATTCCGCCGTGGGTCTGGATCGCCTGGTCGGCGGCTTGGAACCCGGCGTCCGCGCACAGCCATTTCGCCATGTTCGCCTCCTTGCCCGCCGGCAGGCCGTTGTCGTAGCGCCAGGCGGCGTTGCGCGCCATCAGCTCCGCCGCGTCGAGCCGGGTCGCGGCCTCGGCCAGCGGGAACGCCAGCCCCTGGTTCTGCCCGATCGGACGGCCGAACACCTGCCGTTCCCCGGCGTAGCGGACCGCGCGGCGCAGGGCGGCCCGGCCGATGCCGAGCGCCTCGTGCGCGAGCAGGATGCGTTCCGGGTTGAGCCCGTCGAGCAGGTACCGGAAGCCCTTGCCCTCCTCGCCGACGCGCGCCGATTCCGGCACCCGCAGGCCGTCGATCAGCACCTCGTAGGACGACACCGCGTTGCGGCCGAGCTTCGGGATCGCGCGCAGCTGCACCGCGTCGGACTCGATGTCCACCACGAACAGGGACATGCCGTCGGTCGGCTTCTCCACCTCTTCGCGCGGCGTGGTGCGGGCGATCAGCACCATCTTCTGCGACTGGCCGGCCTTCGTGATCCAGACCTTCCGGCCGTGCACGACGTAGGAATCGCCGTCGCGACGCGCGAAGGTGGAGATGCGCGTGGTGTCGGTGCCCGCGTCCGGTTCGGTCACGCCGAAGCAGACGTGCAGCGAACCGTCGACCGCGCCGGGCAGGATCTCCTGGCGCATTTCTTCGCTGCCGTGCTTGACGATGGTGTTCAGCCCGAAGATCGTCAGGTGCATCGTGCTGCACCCGTTCATCCCGGCCCCGGACGCGGCCACTTCTTCCAGCAGCAGCGCGGCTTCGAGGATGCCGAGCCCGCCGCCGCCGTACTGTTCCGGGATCGCCATGCCGAGCCAGCCCGCGGTGGCGAACGCGTCGTAGAACTCGCGCGGGAACTCGGCCCGTTCGTCGCGTTCGGCCCAGTATTCGTCGGGGAACCGGGCGGCCAGCTCGCGCACGGCGCGCCGGATGTCCTCCTGGTCTTGGCTCAGCTGGAAGTCCACAGTGCTGCTCTCCATCGTGCGTATATGAGAACGCGAAGTTCGGATATACGTCCAACGTAAGGCGACGCGCGGCTCGGGTCAAGCGCCGCGGCGGGTGGTTGCCGCGATAGGGTTCGTATGTACGAACGCAGGGGAGGCTGCCATGACCGAATCGACGGCCAAGGCCCACCGGACGGTCGGCCGCGTCACGAGCATCCTCGAGTGCGTCGCGCGGCAGCCCGGGATGCGGCTGCACGAGCTGTCAGTCGCCCTCGACGCGCCGAAATCCTCGGTGTTCGGCCTGGTCAAAGGCTTGGTGTCGACCGGCTACCTGGTCGAGGCCGACGGAGCCTACCGGCTCGGCCCGGCGCTGGGGAACCTGCTCACCGGCGGCCTGCCCGGCATCGCGACCGCCGCCCGGCCCGCCCTGGAGGAGCTCCGCCGCCGGTTCGGCGAGACGGTGATGCTCGGCGCCGCGGTCGGGGATTCGCTGATCTACGTGGACGCGGTCGAGTCCGAGCAGCCGATCCGCTACTCGGCGCCGCTGCGCACCCGGCGGCCGCTGTACCCGCCGAGCGCGGGCAAGATTTTCCTCGCGTACTGGTCGGCTCGCCGGCGCGAGGCGTACCTGAAGTCGGTGCTCCCGGACGCCGAGCGCGTGCAGGCCGCGATGAACGAACTCGACACCGTCCGCGCCGAGGGTGTCGCGCTCAACCGCGGCGAAACCCTGCCCGACGTGAGCGCGGCGGCGCGGCCGATCCTGGTCGACGGAGAGGTCGTCGCGGCCATCGCGGTCGCGGGCCCGACCACGCGGATTTCCGGACGGCTGCCGGAGATCGGGGAGGCGCTGGCCGGCATCACGGCGGCGGTCGTGAAGCGGTGGGAAGCCGCGCGGCAGGGCTGAGCCGGAGTTCCTGGAGGCTCGTGTGGTTGTTGGTCGTGATCTCGGGTTCGACCGCGTGGTTTCCGAGCGTTCGTTGGTGATCGGTGACGTCGCGGCGGTGGTCGTGAGGCGCCGGGTGGCCGCACGCCGGGATTGAGCCGGAGTTCCCGCGGGCCCGTGCGGTCGCCGATCGCGGTCGCGGGCCCGGCCGCGCGGATTCCCGGACGTCCGCAGGAGATCCGGCGACTCCTCAGCTGCGTCACGGCGGCCGTCGTGAAGCGGTGGGAAGCCGCGCGGCAGGGCTGAGCCCGAATTCCCGAAGACCCTTGACCGGTGTGTTCGCGGTCTCTTAGCATCCGGATATACGCATCAAGCGTTCCCAAATACGCACGCAACGGCGCGCGCCGGCTGGCTTCCGCTCGCCTGTGCCCCAGTTCCGGAGAGCAGGACCATGCCCAGTGTTGTGGACGACAGCGTCGGAACGACCCGGAAAGCCCCGCGCGGAGTCGGGGTGGCGGTGGTCGTCGGCTCCGCGCTCGAGTGGTTCGATTTCTACCTCTACGCGTCGATGGCCGCGCTGGTGTTCGGCCACGTCTTCTTCCCGCCGGGCAACGACGCGGCCGCGACCATGGCCTCGGTCGCGACCTTCGCGGTCGGCTTCCTGGCCCGGCCGATCGGCGGCATCGTGTTCGGCGCGCTCGGCGACCGGATCGGCCGCAAGAAGGTGCTGTCGTGGACATTCGTGCTGATGGGCGTTTCCTCGGCGGGCATTGGCTTGCTGCCGAGTTACGCGAGTGCCGGGCTTCTCGCGCCGGTGCTGCTCGTGGTGCTGCGGCTGGTGCAAGGACTCGGCGCCGGGGCGGAGTTCGGCGGCGCGATCGCGGTCGCCTACGAGCACGCTGACCCGCGCAAACGCGGGCGGCAGGGTTCGTGGCCCGCGCTGGGCGTGAACGTCGGCTTGCTCGTCTCCTCGCTCGCCGTCGCCGGACTGACCACTTTGGACAAAGAGTTCCTGCACGGTTTCGGCTGGCGGATCCCGTTCCTGGCCAGCTTCCTGCTCGTCGGCGTCGGACTGTGGGTGCGCCGCCGGGTCCCGGAAACGCCGGAATTCGAGAACCTGGTGCGCAGCAGGAAAAACCGGCCGCGCGGCTGGGCGAACCGGCCGCTGGTGAAGCTGTTCCGCAGCGACTGGCGCGCGCTCGCGGTGGTCATGGTGATCACCATCGGCTACAACGGCGTCAGCTATGTGTTCAAGACGTTCTCGCTCGCTTACCTGACGAATTTCCGCGGTGTACCGGCGAATATCGGCGCGCTGGGGATCAGCATCGCGAGCGGGACGGCGATCGTGACGGTGCCGATCGCGGGCTGGATCAGCGACCGGATCGGCGCGAAGAAGGTCGTGGTCGCGGGTGCGGTCGCGACGGGATTGCTGGCCTTTCCGTTCTTCTGGCTGCTCGACACCGGCACCAGCTGGTTCATCTGGCTGGGCCTCGTGCTGGCGACCGGCATCGTGGTTCCGGCGATGCTGTCGGCGCAAGGAGCGTTCCTGGCCAAGCAGTTCCCGGCGGAGGTCCGCTCGACCGGCCTCGGCACCGGCCGCGAAGTCGGGGGAGCGGTCTCCGGCGGGCTCGCTCCGCTGGCCGCGCTGGCGATCGTGGAAGCCTCCGCGACGCACGCGACCTGGGGTGTCTCGCTGCTGTTCGTCGCGGGCGCGTTGTGCATCGGGCTCGGTGCGCTCGCCGATCAAAGCCGCAACGCGCTCAACTGAGCCGCGGCCACCGGGTGCGGGTCTTGGGCAGTTCCGGGCCGTACACGGCTTCGGCGACCGACCGTTTCAGATTCGCGCAGTGATGCAGGACGTGCGCCGGGAAACCGTTGCCGGAAGGGCGTTCCGGCGGTTTCTCGGCACCGGCGGCCACGAGTGTCCATCCGGAACCGAGTTCGATCAGGCTTCGGTGTTTCGTGGTGTAGTACTCGGGCGAAACGTCGATCGCCACCCCGGTCGCGCCCGCGGCGGCGGCGACCAGGTGCAGGTGGAAGCGGCTGGAGAGCCAGGTCTGTCCCGGCGCGAGCGGGAGACCGCGCTGCCACACGTCGCGGAACGGGTGGAATTCCGCGCCGGGCAGTTCGTGTTCCAGCAACGCGAAAACCTCGCGGTCGACGCGAGGAATCCCTTCCACCACAGCGAGTTCGCCCGGCGGCAACCGCCACGCGCGCACGAGGTCGAGCACCTGCGCGGCGAGTGCGGACGGTCGCTCGGCGCCGATGTCCGACTGCACGCACAGGACGAACTCGCGTGTCGTGGGCGTTGTCGGCGGATGCGGGTCGAGGAAGACGTCGTCGCAAGACCGCTCGACGCCTGCGACACCGTGCAGGAGTTCGGCGGACGGATCGTCGCGGACGTCGACGACGTCGAATCGCTCAGCAAGCGCGCGCAACAGTACGGCGGCGCCCGGCGGGCAGGGGACGAAGCCCTGCCCGGTCATCGCGGAGCGGGCTCCGGAACGCTGCGCGGCCGCTGCGGCCCCGGCGACCAGTCCGAGGTGCCGGGGCCACAGTGCGTTGACGTAGCCGCCGCCGATCAAATGCACTACATCGAGCCCGCCGAGCAATTCGATCCCCGCGTCCCAGCGCGGCGCACGACCGGGGTCGTGCACCGCGGATCGCACCCAGGACGCGACTTCCCACGGATCGTCCGACGGCGCTTCGCCGCACAGCCGCCACAAAGTGTCCGTACAGCGCAAACGCGGGTGCAGGTCGCCGAACAAATGCTGCGCCGGACCCGGCGAATGCGTGTCGAGCCAGACTTCTGCGTCCGGTTCGGTGCGGGCCAAGCGGCGGATCCACGCGGCGGCGATCAGCTCGTCGCCGAAGTTCGGATAGCCGCTCGGCCCGACCAGGTAATGCCGGCGGGGGGACGGGGCACGAGTCACGAAGCGACGCTGAGCTGCGTGTCCAACGCCTGGTCGCCTTGTGCCTTCTCGCTGCCGCTCGGCTCGGCCTGGATGCGGTCCTTGGCCACGCCGTCGCCCTCGAGCGCGGTCGAGATCGCCTGCGCGCGCTCCTCGGACAGCTTCTTCGCCTTGTCCGCGTCCGGGTAGCCGGCGTGGGTTTCGACCTTCAGCTTCACATCGTTGCCCTGCATGGCTTTCGCGATCGCGGCGAGGCCTTCCTTGGCCTGGCCGGTCAACTCCGCCTTCTCCGGCTCGAACTTGATCGGCGAGGCCTGCGAGGCCTGCTGGATCGCGGCGGTGACCGCCTGCGCGGCCGGGCCGCCGTTCTGCCCGGGGGCTCCGTTCTGGCCGGAAGCGCCGTTCTGCCCGGCGTCGCCGGACTGGTTGGCGCCGCTGGGCTGTGCGGCTCCGCTGGACTGGGCGGTGTTCTGCCCGGACGCTCCGGACCCGGACGAGTCGTTCGATCCGCCCGACCCGCACGCGCTGACCAGCGCGACGACGGCTGCGGCCCCGACGACCGCCTTGACGAGTGCCCTCTGCATGGGAATTGCGCTCCTTCGGCTGGGTTCGCCGGGATCTGAACACGGGGCCACAGCAGCGGCAACCGGGGCGCGCCCGGCGAACGCGCCGAGCCACCGCGCGGTTTCGCCCCGTCAGCAGGGCGGGGGCGGCGGCTCGCGGCCTCGCCCGCCGAAACTGACATCCACCCGGGTGAGGGACCCGGAAAGTCCACAAAGGACAGTAAGATCAGCGCGCGCCAGTCGCTGTATAACGTCCTATTCGGCTCACGTTAGGGCGATTTGCCCGGCTGTGCCGGCGGCGAACCGGAGGCGCGCGTCCGGTCCGATCCGGCTTCGGAAGACCCCGGGGGCGGCCGCGGATTCCAGGGGTGCATCTCAGGGTGTTCCCCGATGCCGGGCCGTCACAGCCGCCAGCATGCTGATCGATGTGACCCTCATAACGCGGAAGGCCAAGGCGACAGCGCCCGCGATCGCTGCCGGCGCGTTGGCTTTTTCGCTGGTGCCGATTCTCCTGTTGCACCTGGTGGCGGCGGGCGCGATCGACCCGGTCCGCGATGTCATCAGCGACTACGTTTTCCCGCCCGGCGGGGCAGTGCTGCTGGCGGCGGCTTCGCTCGGGCTGGCCGGCGCTTCGCTCCTGGTCCGGCACGCACTGCTCAAACAGGGGTTGCCGAAACGCAGCCCGGAGTCGGTGCTGATCGCGTTGTGGGCGGCCGGATTGGTCATCGCGACGTTCTTCCCGACTGACCCGACCGGCGTGGAGACGTCGTTTTCCGGTGCGGTGCACCGGTATGCCGGCGCGGCGATGTTCGTGTGCCTGCCGCTGGCGGGCTGGTTGCTGGCGCGTCGTCAGCCGGAGGCGAAGGCGGTGCGCTGGCTTTCGCTGGCGTCCGGTGCCGCCTCGCTCGCGTTTCTGCTGGCACACGCGCCGTTGCTGGAGCAGTCCGTGCCCGAGTTCCTGGGGTTGTTCGAGCGGGTGCTGTACGCCCTGCTCTACGCGCAGCTTTTCGCGGTCGCCGCGATGGCCCGGACCGAGGCGGCCGCATGACGATCCTCGCCATCGCGCTCGCCGTGCTCGGCGCGGTTTTCTTTGCCACCGGCGCACTTCTGCAGCACGGCGTCGTCACCGCGCTGCCCGGCCGGCCGCGGATCGGCGGGCTGGTCCGGGCGCCGCGCTGGCTCGGCGGGCTGGCCCTGCTCGGTTCGGGGGCCGGCGTGCACGCGGTCGCGCTGGGGATGGCTCCGCTGACCGTCGTGCAGCCGGTCGGGGTCATCGCTGTGGCGATCACCGCGATTCTCGACCGGCGGCGGCGGGATCTGCCCGCGGTCGCGGTCACCATGCTCGGCGTCGGGACGTTCGTGACCGTCGCCGCGGGCAGCACCACGAGCACCGAGGTCGGTGCCGACGCGCAAACGCGGGCGGCATTGCTGGTGCTGGGGGGCGTGGCGCTGCTGACGCTGATCGGCGCGATCGCTTCGCGTCCGTCGGTCCGCGGATTGTGTTTCGGCGCGGCCGGCGGCGCTGCCTACGGCTTCGTTTCGGTATTGATGCGGGCGGTTTCCCTCGAAATACGCGAGGGGACCGTCGACTTCGGCACCGCGGTGTCCGTCGCCGCGATGGTGACGGCGCTGCTGGTCGGCGGCTGGCTCGTGCAGTTGTCCTACCGATGCGGTCCGCCGCACCTCGCCGTCGCGTGCCTCACTGTCGTGGACCCGCTGGTCGCAGTGGGTCTCGGCGCCGGGGTGCTCGGCGAAGCCACCCACCTCGACGCCGCGGCGACCGCGGTCGCGCTGACGGCGGCGGTGCTGGCGGTCGGCGGCGTCGCCGTGCTGAGCCGCGGCAGTTCTTCTTCTGTCCATTCCACCAGATCGGAGCACCCAGTGAACGACGACCGGGCATTGCGCATCGTGGTCGCCGCCGAGACCTATCCACCGGACGTCAACGGCGCGGCGCAGTTCGCGTACCGGCTGTCCACCGGTCTCGCCGGCCGCGGCCACGAGGTCCACGTGATCAGCGTCGATCCGGAAGGCCCGGCGCGCACCGAAAGAGACGGCGACGTCGTGGTGCACCGCGTCCGTTCGCACCGCACCCCGTTCCACCGCACCTTCCGGATCGGCCTGCCCTGGGAGGTGAGCAAGGACGTCGCTGCGCTGCTGGAGGAGTTGCAGCCCGACCTTGTGCACGTCCAGGCGCATTTCGTGGTCGGACGCTACGTGCTGAAGCACGCTGCCGCGATGGGCGTTCCCGGGGTGGCGACGAACCACTTCATGCCGGAAAACCTGTTCGGCCACGTGCGAGTGCCGACATGGCTGCGCGGCGCGGCTTCGCGGTGGGCCTGGCGCGACCTGACGCGCGTGTTCTCGACGGCCCGCGTGGTTACCGCGCCGACGCCGCGTGCGGTGGAATTGTTGCACGAAAACGGTTTCCCGGAGCGGGCGGTCCCGGTGTCGTGCGGCATCGACATCGACCGCTACCGGCTGCGCACGGTTTCGCGGACGTCGGACGATCCGACGGTGTTGTTCGTCGGACGGCTCGACGAAGAGAAGCGCGTCGACGAGCTGTTGCGTGCGGTCGCGCTCGTGCCTCGCCTGCGTGCGGAGATCATCGGCGACGGTTCCTGCCGCGCGGACTGGGAAAAGCTGGCCGGCGAACTCGGGGTCGCCGACCGGGTGCGGTTCCGCGGGTTCGTGTCCGAAGAGGACTTGCTGGACGCCTACGCGGCCGCGGATCTCTTCTGCATGCCGGGCGTCGCCGAATTGCAGAGCCTCGCGACGATGGAGGCGATGGCGGCGGGGAAGCCGGTGGTGGTCGCGGACGCGATGGCGCTGCCGCACCTGTGCCGTCCCGGCTACAACGGCTGGCTGTTCGAGCCGGGCAACGTGGGGGAACTGGCCGAGCGGCTGCATGCGGTGGTCGCGGACCCGGCGACGCTGGCGCGAATGGGGGCGGCGAGCGGCAAGATGATCGCCGGGCACGCGCTGGAGTCCACTTTGGATGCGTTCGAGGCCTGCTACGCCGAGGCGACGGGCCGGGTCGCGGCAGTGCCCGCGGCCGCCTGAGACTTCTGGGGGAACAAGGGGGGATGGCCGGGTTCGCCGGACGAAGGGGAGGGATCCGGCGAACCCGGCCGGACTCTACGCGAGAGTGATCGCGTAGAGCTGGACTCGCGGGTCGTCCGGCAGGCTCACCGACTGGACGGTCTTGGCGCCGTCCACGGCGGAGGCGATGCCGAACAGCCGCACCGGCGGGCCGTCGACCCCGCTGCCCGCCTTGATCCGGTGCGGCAGGTCGAGCACGACGGTCGTGCCGGACGGCGTCGAACCGGCCCAGTCGCCGAACGTCGCCGGGAGATCAGTGCTGGATCCGTCGCTGTAGTGCACGGTCAGCGAAGTGGACACCGGGCCGTTGTGCGAGGAGCCGATCAGCTGTACCGCCTGGTGCTTTCCGGCGGGCAGCAGCAGCGATTGCCCGCGTGCTTCCACGAAGTTCGCCGCGGTGCCAGCGGGATCCGGTGCCGCGTAGGCGACTCCATTGTGGACGAAGGTTCCGGCTTGAGGCATCAGAGCGGCGTCATAACTCCAGCCGCTGCCGTCGAAGTTGCCCTCGGTCGACGCTGCGACAGTCGCGGTTCCGTCGTGGTTGCGGTCGTGGCTGAGATCGACCGCACACTGGGTGCCGGACGTCGTCGCGCACACTGTCGGTTCCCGGACCTCGATGCTGGCGGTGCGGGCGACGGTATTCGCTCCCGGACCGGATGCCTTGAGCTGCACTGAATACGTGCCGATTGGCGTGTTCGCTGGAACGGTCACCGTGACCGGTGCGGTCTTCTGCGTCGGCAGCCGGAAGGACCACAACAGCTGCGACTGGTCGGTCTGCACTCGCCACCCCGACGGTGCCGACGAGGTCACGAAGACCGGCTGCGCTCCCGGGTTCTGGCCGAGCACGTCCAGGTTCAAGTGGACAGTCTGCGCTGAAGATTGCTGGGGCAGCACTACCGAACTCGGCCGCAGCGCCGCGTCCACGTGCCGGCGCTGGTCGCCGGCCGCCTTGTTCACCGACGGCGGTTCCGTGCCCGGCTGCGTTCCCCAGCTCGACGGTGCCGCGCCGACCTGATAATCGAGCTTGCCGCCGTGCGCGACCGCGGACCAATCGAGCCAGGTCTGCCGTACGTCCCGGCCGTTGAGCGAAACGCTTTGCACGTAACGGTTCGCGTCGCTCGCCCCCGGCGCGGTGACGGTGAGCGTGCCGCCTTGCCGACCCTCGTACTGTCCGATCCGGACAGTCGCCGATTCGAACTGCGGACTGGACACTGCGAGGAAATTCGCGCCGCTCATCGTCGGGTAGAGGCCGAGCGAGGAGAAGACGTACCACGCGGACATCGTGCCGAGGTCGTCGTTGCCGGTCATGCCGTCCGGGCCGGTGGTGAACAGCGTCATCGCCGCGCGGACGACGGTCGCGGTCTTCGCAGGCGCGCCGACCCAGTTGTACAGGTACGGGGAAAGCAGATCGGGTTCGTTGTTGGGGTTGTAGGTGGCCTTGGCGTAGTAGTCGTACGGGCTGGCGATCCAGTCCTCGCGCGCGGTGCCCGCCGGGTCCTTGAGGAGGTTGCCGTAGGCGAAGAAGGAGTCGAGCCGCTTTTCGGTCGCCTGCGTGCCGCCCATCAGCTCGGCGAGCCCGGCCGGATCCTGCGGGACGAGCCATTGGTACTGGTAGGCGCCGCCTTCGTGGAACTGGTGGTCGGCGTCGAGCGGGTTGTACGGCGTGAGCCAGGTTCCGTCAGTGGTGCGCGGACGGAACTGCTTGTCGGCGGCGTTCCAGACGTTGCGGTACCACTGGCCGCGATCGGCGAACATGCGCGCGTCGGCTTGGTGGCCCAAACCCTTGGCCATCAACGCGAGCGCGGCGTCGGCGGCGGAATACTCCATGGTCGCCGACGTCGGATGCTCGCAGTCGTTGTCCCCGCCCTTGGCCGCGCAGTCCTTGCCGAGGGCGAGGCCGCTCGGGATATAGCCGCGGTCGTTGTAGTAATTGACGCCGGAGCGTCCGTTGTACGGCGAATCGGCGGGTGGTGTGCTGGTCGCGTTCTTCTTGAGCAGCGCGTACGCCTCGTTTTCGTGGCCGGCCAGCAAGCCCTTCGACCAGGCCTCGACGAGGAACGGCGTCACGGGGTCGCCGGTCATGATGTTGGTTTCGCTGCCCGCCAGCGCCCATCTCGGCAGCCAGCCGCCGTCGCGGCCGATCGCCACCACCGACAGCGCGACGTCCCGGGCTACCTGCGGTTCCAGCATTTCGAGCAGCTGGTTCTGCGGGCGATAGGTGTCCCAGAGGGAGAAGTTCTGGTACGGCGTGTAGCCGGTGGCGCGGTGGACCTTGCCGTCGAAACCGGCGTAGTCGCCGCTGATGTCGCCAGCCAGGTTCGGGTGCAGCTGCGCGTGATAGAGCGAGGTGTAGAAGGCGGTTTGGCGTTCGGTGCTGCCGCCGCTGATCTTGATCGCGCCGAGCCGGTCCGCCCACTGCTTGCGCAACGCGGCGCGGGTGGCGTCGAAGTCGTAGCTGTCGCTGGTCTCCGCAGCGAGGTTCGCGCGCGCCCCAGCGAGACCGGTGTAGGAGAGCCCCACCTTGAGGACGACATCGTGGTCAGCGGCCGCGTCGAAGCTGACCCACGCGCCGTTGCCGCCGGTGCCCGCGGCGTCGCGGCTGCCCGCGGTGCGGGTGGTGCCGCGCCAGGTGCCGTAGGAGGCGAAGGGGCGGTCGAACGTGGCGGTGAAGTAGACGGTGTGCTCGTCGTGCCCGGCGCAGAAGCCGCCCGCGCGCACGCGACCCTCGAGGGTCCGGTCGCCGACGACGTGGATCTCGGAATCCTTCACCGACTGGTTCGCCTGGCCGGTGTTGAACAGGACGTTGGCCTGGCCGGTCGAGGGGAAGGTGTAGCGCTGCCAGCCGGTGCGCGGGGTGGCGGTCAGTTCGGCGTCGACGCCGTACTTCTTCAGCCCGACGCGGTAGTAGCCGGGTTCGGCCTTCTCGTCGTCGTGGCTGTACTCGGATTTGTAGGCGTTCTTGTCGACGGAATCGACGGCCCCCGTGGTCGGCATGACCGGCAGTTCGCCCATCACGCCGCAGCCGACGCCGGAGAGGTGGGTTTGGCTGAAGCCGTAGATCGAGTTCTGCTGGTAGTCGTAGCCGCCTTGACCGCCGGTGTCGGGGCTGACCTGCACCATGCCGAAGGGCGCGCTGGCGCCGGGGAAGGTGTTGCCGAAGTTCTGCGTGCCGACGAACGGATTGACCAGCGACACCGGATCTGCGGCCGCTGCGCTAGCGGTCCCGGTCGTGCCGGACACCAGCCCGGCGACCGCGAAGCCCGCCGCCGCGATCGCGGTCACCCGTCTCTTCTGCGACCACATGGACGCGCTACCTCCAGGCTGACAACGTTGTCATCATGCGAGCCGGTGCGGAGACGACCGGCTGGTGAGCAGCTTGTCATCCCGCCGCGGCTTTGAGAAGACCGACAACCGGACAGCTTCCGTCCGGCTCTCGGCAGCCGCTGTGCGGCCGCCCGGCCCCGCCGGTGTCCGTGCGGGGAACCCTGACGGAATCAGATTCCCGGAGGGGTCCCCGCACGGACCTTCGCCGAGCCATCACGCGCTGCCCGGTCCGGCCGTCTCCGGCAGCCGCAGCACCGCCCGTGCCCCGCCGTCCGGGAGGTTCGCGAATTCCAGCTCCGCTCCCAGCACCCGCGCCTGCGCGACGGCGATCGTCAACCCCAGCCCGTGCCCGCCGCCCCGCGAGTCCGCGCCGGTCCGGAACCGCGCGGGCCCCTCCCGGAGCAGCACCTCCGGATACCCGGGCCCGCGATCGCTGACCACCACGCACGGGCCGTCCACCTCGACCGTCACCGGCGGGGCCCCGTGCTTGGCCGCGTTCGACAGCAGGTTCGCCAGGATCCGTTCCAGCCGCCGGGGATCGGTCCGCACCCGGACCGCGACCGGGGCCGCCGCGTCCGGCACCCGCCGCCGGACGAACTCCGCCAGATCGAGGTCCGCCAGATCCGCCCGCTCGGCGGCGGTGTCCAAGCGAGCCACCTCCAGCACGTCCTCCACCAGCGACCGCAGCGCGGCGACCCGGTCGCGGACCAGCTCCGCCGGACGTCCGGGCGGCAGCAGCTCAGCCGCGGTGACCAAACCGGTCACCGGAGTCCGCAGCTCGTGCGCGATGTCCGCGGTGACCCGTTGCTCGGCGGCCAATCGCGCCTGCAACGCGTCCGCCATCGCGTCCACCGCCTGCGCGAGGTCGGCCGCTTCGTCGCGCGGGCGCGGGCCGATCGCGTCGCGTACCCGGGCCCGAGTGCCGTTCGCGACGTCGCGGGCAGCGTCAGCGGCCCGCCGCAGCCGACGTGCCATCCCCGCACCGAGCACGACGCCCAGCAATGCCCCGGCGACGGTCACGACAGCGGAACCCGCCAGCAGCTCCCGGTCCAAAGTGGCCAGTGCCTGCGTTTGCGCCGCGTAACTGACCCGCACCGAGACGACGTGCCCGCCGGTTTCGGCGGCTGCCCACAAGACTGGTCCGTCCAAATAGGTCGCCCGGTTCCCGCCGCGCACAGCGTCGCGCAGCGGAGCGGGCAGCGTCGGATCGTCGAACTGGCCGTCGACCCCGGGGTTGCGCAGCAGCAGCTGGATCCACTCGTCCTGCGCGTGCCGCGCTTGGTCGGCCTGCGTGCGCGCGAATTGCTGGTGCACCAGCAAACTCAGCGTCAGAGCGACGGCGGCGGACACGAGGGTCACCGCCGCGGTCAGCCGCCACCGGAGGGTGGCCGGGAAGAGTTTCACGGCTCGGCGCGGAGCTTGTATCCGAAGCCGCGCACGGTCTGCAGCCGTTCCTGACCGATCTTCACGCGCAGCCGCTGCACGTGGACGTCGACCACTCGCGTATCGCCGCCCCACGCGTAATCCCAGACGCTGGCCAGCAGCGTGTCCCGGCTGAGCACGGTGCCGGGCGATTCGGCGAAGCGCAGCAGCAGCCGCAGTTCGGTGGGGGTCAGGTCCACCGGCTGGCCTGCCCGGCGCACGTCCAGTCCGGCGCGGTCGATTTCGAGGTCGCCGAAGCGGACGAACGCGTCCTCCTCGGGCCCGGACCAGCCGCTTCGCCGCAGCACCGCCTGGATCCGCGCGATCAGCACCGAGGTGTCGAACGGTTTGGTGACGTAGTCGTCGGCGCCGGCTTCGAGCCCGAGCACGACGTCGACCGAATCGTCCCGCGCGGAGACCATCAGCACCGGCACCCGGCTTTCCTCGCGGATCCGGCGGCACAGGCTGACGCCGTTGAGCCCGGGCAGCATCACGTCGAGCAACGCCACGTCCGGCGGCTGCGCCCGGAACCGGTCGAGCCCGGCGAGCCCGTCCGCGGCCGTCGACACCCGGAATCCGGCGCGTTCGAGGGCGAGCTGCGTAGCCTCCCGGATCACGTCGTCGTCCTCGACGAGCAGTACCTGCGTCATGTCCCCTCTCACTCCGGCGAGAAACCGTTGCCGGTCCAGCGGTAGCGGGCGACCCCGTTGTTCGGCCCGGTCGCCGACATGGTGGCCAGCTGCCCGTCGAGCACGGTCAGCAGCGCACCGGAGTTCTCCAGCCTGAACAGCTGTTTCCCGTTGACGGTGTAGACGTAGCCGCCGAGATACGCGCTGACCGGCACTCCGGTCGCGCCGCTGCTGCCGGTGCCGGGAGCGCCGACCGCGGCGCACGGATACACGTTCACCACGACGTCGACCTCGCCGGTCAGCTCGTGGTAGGCGGTGCTGACCGGATACGACCCGGCGATCGGACCGTACGGACACGGTCTCAGCGCCGCCTTCGTCCTCGCGCTGACCGTGGGGTCCGCACGCAGCAGAGCGACCGCGTCCACACTCGGGCCGCGCGGGTTGTTCGCCGGTGCCGGGGCGGCCGCCGCCGGGGGAGCGGGGCCGGCGACGCGCACACCGTCCACATCGGAGCAAGCGGTAAGCGACAGCATCGCGACCGCCGCGACCACTGTCCTCCGCATGCTTTGCACATTAGCCATTTTGCCGTCCGCGCGCCGCTCGGGGAGCGCTGTTACAAAACCGACGGGTTTCCTCCGGGCCGCCGCGACGCGATTCCCGGCGGCCGGTGATCCGCCGTTCCTACCTTGGCGGGGAATCGACCAGGGAGGAGTCCGATGAGGACGGAAACGGTGCGGGACCCGGCGGAAACCCGGGTGCCGAAGGGACGGCTGCTGGGCGTGGACGCGGTCCGGGCGCTGGCGATCGTCGGGGTGTTCATCGAGCACTTCTTCGCGAGCGGCTGGCTGCACGGCGGCCCGCCGGACGCGGCCCCGGGGTTCCTGACGTGGCTGAACGTGCAGACGTCCTCCCGCGCGATGAGCCTGTTCGTGCTGCTGTTCGGGCTGTCCGCGGCCTTGATGACCGGCGGCGCGACCCCGTGCGCCGGGCACGAGCGGTGGCGCGCCCGCGGCAGGCTCGCGGTCCGGGCAGCGGTGTTGTTCCTGCTCAGCCTGGCGATCGACGAGTACGGCATGTCAGTGATCGAGTACTACTCGGTGATCCTGCTGCTTCTGCTGCCGCTTACCCGGCTGCGCGCGCGGACGTTGTTCATTCTTTCCGGAATCGCCGTGCCCGCGATGACGTTTTACGCGTTCTGGGTGTTCAACGCCCATTCAGACTGGATGATGTCCGGGTCCGAAACAGCGAGCGGGCTCGCGATCTTCGGGCATCCCGGACAATGGGGCGAGTTCTTCAAGGGGATGGTGCTGTTCGGCGGCGGTTTCCAGGTCGCGTACGGGCTGCCCCTGGCATTGGCGGGAATGGCGATCGGCCGTCTCGACCTTCGCGCGCACCAGGTCCGGATTCGGTTGCTGTACACCGGTTTCGTGCTCGCCGCCGCGTCGATCCTTGGTTCGTGGATCGCGACTTATCCGCTGGGCGGAGCCGAAGCGATCGCGACGACCCCGCCGCCTGGAATGCCGTGGCAGGTGCTGCTGGCGATGCCGCCGGACGGATCGCTGTACGCGACCAGTCCGCTCGGCATCGTGCTCATGATCGGCGTGGCGATGGTGCTGCTCGGCGGACTGCTGATCGCCTTGGACCAGCCGCTCGGCCGTCGTGCGCTGTGGCCGCTCGCCGCTGCTGGCGGACTGGCTTTCACCTGGTACGCAGCACATTTCGCGGTCCTGAAGCTGGTGCCGAAGCCGTACTCCTTCGTGTTCCTGGCGACGGTGGTCGCGGTGATGCTGGCCGCGTCGGTGGCGTGGCGGCATTGGCGGCGGCGCGGTCCGCTGGAATGGCTGGTGCACCGGGCGACGCTGCTCGTGCCGTGAGGTTCAGCGTGCGCGGGGTCCGGCGGTTTCGCGGATCCCGCGCAGCACCGTCACGAGGGTGATGACGGCGGCGAGCATGATGTAGAACGCCGGGGAGAGCTTGTAGCCGGTGGCGGCGACGAGCCAGGTCGCGATGTAGGGTGCGGTGCCGCCGAAGAGCGAAACCGCGATGTTGTACGGGATCGCGATCGCGCCGGAGCGGATGCGCGGCGGGAACAGTTCGGCCATCGCCGCGCCCGCGGCGCCGTCGTAAGCGGCGATCAGCAGGCCCAGCACCACCATCCCGACGACGGCGAGCACCGGATTTCCCAGCGACATCAGCACAAGCGCGGGCCAGGTCAGCACGATGAACCCGGCGGTGCTCGCGATGAGCAGCGGTTTGCGGCCGACCCGGTCGGAGAGCGCACCGGCGACCGGGACCGCCGCGGCCACGACAGCCAGGCACACGGTCGCGGCGACGAACGATTCGACCTTCGTGAAGTGCAGCGTTTTCTGCAGGTAGCTGGGCATGAACGTCTGCAGTGTCCAGTGCGCGACGCCCTTGACCACGACCAGCCCGGCGAGCACCAGCATCGCCCGGCCGCCGGTGCGGAAGGAGTCGCGCAGCGGGCTTTCGGCGACCTGGCCAGTGCGTTCGAGGTCGTGGAACTCCGGCGTGTCGGTGAGCCGCGTCCGCAGATACAGCCCCGCGAGGCCGAGCGGAAGGGCCAGGAGGAACGGCAGTCGCCAGCCCCACGAGGACATCGTCGCGTCGCCGAGCGTCGCGGTGAGCAGCAGCGCGAGTCCGGAGCCGACGACGAAGGCGGCGAAGCCGAAAGTGTTGGAGAAACTGGTGTAATAACCGCGACGGTTCGGTGGCGCGAACTCGTAGAGGACGGTGACCGCGCTGGACGTCTCGCCGCCCGCCGCGAAGCCTTGCACCAGCCGGGCGAGCACGAGCAGCAGCGGCGCGAGCGTGCCGACGGCTTGGTGCGTTGGCAGCACGCCGATGGCGAACGTCGAAAGCGACGTGGCGAGCACGACGATCGCGAGCACTCGCTGCCTGCCGATGCGGTCGGCGAGCGGGCCGAAGAACAGCCCGCCCAGCGGCCGGATGACGAACCCGGCGGCGAACACCGCGAACGTCGACAGCAGTGCGGCGGTGGCGTCTCCGTCGGCGAAGAAGTTGTCGGCGATGAAGGCCGACAGCGTGCCGTAGAGGCCGACGTCGAACCACTCCACGAAGTGGCCGGCGCCGGCGGCGAACACGACTTTGCGCGGCGAAACCTTCGCCGGAGCCGCAGTTCCCAAAGCAGTCATGACGGACCTCGTTGTCTGTCGGCGGGGACCGTTCCGTGAAGGGCTCCTTGAGGGAATCAGATTCCCTCAAGGAGCCCTTCACGGACGGGCGGGGGAGGGAGTGTGGGCGGGGCCGAGGTAGCCGAGCCCGATGCTGACCGTGTCGGCCGCCTCGACGACGAGCGCGCCGAGTTCGGCCTCGCGTTCGTCCAGCGCGATGGCGGAAAGCGCGCCGGACAGCGAAATCGCGGCGGCGATCTCGCCGGTGTGGTCGCGCACCGGGGCGGCGATGCAGGCCCGGCCCAGCGCGAGTTCTTCGATTTCGGTGGTGTAGCCGCGGGCGGCGGCCGCTGCCAGATCGGCGCCGAGCGCGTCGAGCGTGGTGTGGGTGTGCGAGGTGAAGCCGGGCAGCGGTTCGGCGCCGAGCAGTTCGGCGCGCTGCTGCGCGGTGGTGTCGAGCAGGAGGCTCTTGCCCATGCCGGTCGCGTGCAGCGGATTGAGCTGGCCCATCAGGGAAAACGACTTCTGCGCCAGCTGGCCCTCGACGTTCAGCAGGTAGAACAGCGACGCCCCGCGGCGCACCGCGACGTTCGCGCCCAGCCCGAGTTCCCACGCCAGCCGCTGGGCGACCGGGCGCGCCTGCCGGTAGATCGGGTCGTTGTTGAGCGCGATGCCCGCCATGGTCAGCACCGCCGGGCCCAGCTCGTACAGCTGGCTCACCGGATCGCGCTGCACCAGCTCGGCCGCTTCGAGCGTCGCGAGCAGCCGCGACGTGGTGGACACGCCCAGCCCGACCTCCGCCGCCACGTCGGAGACGCGCAACGCGGGACGGCCGGGGGTGAAGGCGCGGAGCACCGCCGAGGCTCGCTCGACGCTCTGATTGCCGCCAGTCTCGGAAACCATGGTCCTGATTATGGGTAGTAGTTGCATATTTCGCAAGTGGCGTGCAAAAGTTGGAGGCAAGTTCCTGAATCCTGGTGTTGGAGGGCTGCATGCGCATTGCCGACGTCACGACCTACGTGCTCAAACCCGCCGGACGGCAGGCGTACCTCGGTGCGCTGGAGGACGGCAGCGCACTGGGCGCGGACCAGGGTTACGTAGTGCGCGAGCCGTGGCGCAGCCTCTACTCCGGCCGGTTCGAGACGATGCTGGTGAAGATCACCGCGGCCGACGGCACCACCGGATGGGGCGAGGCGCTCGCTCCCGTCGGCCCTGAGGTCGTCGCGGCCGTCGTCGACCGGCTGCTGGCCGGCTGGCTGCGCGGCCGCGAGCTGGCCGGGCCGCGTCCGCTCTGGCACGGGCTGCGCGACCTGATGCGGGAACGCGGCCACCTCGTCGGGCACCAGGCCGACGCCCTCGCCGCGGTCGACATCGCTCTCTGGGACCTCTACGGGAAGCTGACCGGGCAGTCGGTCGCGCGGCTGCTCGGCGGCGCGCACCGCGAGCACGTCGACGTCTACATCTCCGGTCTCGCCCGCTCCGCCGACGAGGAACGCGCAGCTCTCGCCGCCGACTGGGTTCGCCAGGGTGCGAGGCGGGTAAAGCTGGCTGCCGGCAAGGGAATCGAAGCCGACCTGGCGACTTTCGACGCGGTCGCCGCGGCTGCGCCGGAGATGAAGATCGCGCTCGACGCGCACTGGGCGTACCGGATCGGCGAGGCCGTGGAGCTGGGCCGCGAACTGGACCGCCGCGGCGCGCTGTTCTTCGAGGCGCCGCTGGTGCCCGAGGACGTCGACGGACACCGCGAACTGGCTTCGCGGATCACGACGCCGGTCGCGGTCGGCGAGGCGATGCGCAACCGCTACGAATTCGCCGACTGGCTCGGCCGCCGCGCGCTGCGGCTGGCGCAACCGGACGTCGCGCGAACCGGCATCACCGAGGCAATGTCCATTGTGGAGCTCACATCGGCCCATCACGTTCCGGTGGTGTGCCACCATTCCGTCGGGCTGGGTGTCTCGCTGGCAGCCGGAATCCACGTGTCCGCGGCGAGCGCCGACACCCCGTATTTCGAATACCAGCCCGACACGATTCCGGTGGCGCAAAGCATCCTGCGCACCCCGTTGACCGCGGGCCCGACCGGCTTCGCGGTACCGGACGGACCGGGCCTTGGCATCGAGGTCGATGCCGATTTGGTTGCTACGCTGGCAAAGGAGAACTGACGCTGTGCCGAATCCGCCGATCGGGCTCATCCCCATCCTGGCCACTCCGTTCGCTCCGGACGGCTCGCTCGATGCGCCGTCGCTGCGCTCGCTCGTCGAGTTCGAGCTGTCCGCGGGCGCGGACGGGGTCGCCGTTTTCGGCATGGCCAGCGAGGGTTTCGCGCTGTCCGCCGTCGAGCGGGAACTGATCCTGCGCGAGGTGCGCGCCGTGGCCGGCCCGGACGTGCCAGTCGTCGCCGGGGTCAACGGCACCGGGATCGCGCCCGCGCTGGAACAGGCGCGACTCGCCGCGGACGGCGGGGCCGACCAGATCATGGTCCTGCCGCCGTTCCTCGCGAAGCCCGGGCCGGGTCAGGTCGTGGAGTTCTTCGCCGAGGTCGCCGCGGGCGCGGACCTGCCGGTGATGATCCAGGACGCTCCCGGCGTCACCGGGGTGCCGATCGATCCGGCGGCGGTCGCCGCGCTGGCCGGGGTCGAGGGGATCACGTCGATCAAGGTCGAATCGCCGCCGACGCCGGTCAAGGTCGCCGCCGTGAGCGGCTTCGGGATCGCGGTGCTGGGCGGGCAGAACGCGCAGGCGCTGATCGAGGAGTACGACAACGGCGCCGTCGGGACCATGCCCGCCTGCGAATTCGCCGATCTGCTGCGGGTGGTGCTGGACGATCTCGCCGCCGGGCGCCGGAGCGACGCGCGCGCCGGGTTCGCGCGGCTGCTCCCGTTGATTCACCTGGGGGTGCGGCCGGGGCAAGCGTGGGCCGTGCACAAGGAAATCCTGGTGCGGCGGGGGATCATCGCGTCGGCGACGGTGCGGTTGCCCGCGCGGCCGTTGGACGCGGTGACGGGGAAGGCGCTGAACGAGATTCTTGAGGAACTGGGGTGGTGAGCCGGTCGGTCGTCGTCATCGGCGGCGGGTCGGACATCGGGATCGCCATCGCCGAGGCTTTCGCCGGAGATCGCGTGCTCGGCGCGGGTCTGACGGCGACGAACCACCCGGCGTACACCGATTTCGCGGTCGCCGACGCGTCCACTTCGGACGGTGCGGACGCGATTGTCCGGCAAGCCGGTTCGGTCGACGTCCTGGTCCTGGCCGCCGCGGCCCAGCCGGTCGCGGCGGCCCTCGACACCACCGACGCCCAATGGCACTCCGCGATCTCCAACACCCTGGACGCGGCCTTCTACCCGGCTCGCGCGGCGTTGCGGGTGCTGCCGCCTGGCGGGTCGATCGTCGCGGTGACCTCGGTGAACGGATTCCTGGCCGCGCCCGGACTGCCCGGGTACGCGGCGGCGAAGTCCGGAGTGGACGGTCTGGTCCGGCAGCTGGCGCTCGAGTACGGACCGCGCGGCATCCGGGTGAACGCGGTCGCGCCGGGGATGATCGGCGCGACCGGCCGGCCGGGGGTGGCCGAGGGGTATCCGCTGGGCCGCACCGGGACTCCTCGCGAGGTGGCGGACGCGGTCGAATTCCTGGCGTCGGAGCGGGCGTCGTTCGTGACCGGCGTGGTGTTGCCGGTGGACGGCGGGTTGTCGATCGCTTCTCCGGCAGCGTTTTTGCGACCGGATCTGCGGGCGCGGTTTCTGCCGGGTTAACGAGCCGTCGACAGCTCCTGACGGCGGGTCGCCAGCAGAGTGCAGCCGACCGCTGCCGCGTAGCCGAGGGCGACCACTGTCATCGGGACAGCCAGCGACATCGTCGAGCCCGCGGTGAGCAGCGTGCCGAGCACCGCAGTTCCCAAGGCGCCCCCCGCCTGCCGGGCCGTGTTCAAGACCCCGCTGGCCAGCCCTGTGTGCTCCTCGGGAGGCGTCGACATCGCGACCGACGTCATCGCGGGCATCGCGATCGAGCAGCAGCACAGCACCACGCCGCCCGCCAGGACCAGTGGCAGGGAATCGGCCGCGACCAGCACGAGCGCGCCGAATCCGGCGAGGCTGAACCCGGTCAGCATCGGGACGCGGGCGCCGAAGCGGGCGGTGAGCCGTCCGCTCGCGGTGGCTCCGACGCCGATCGCGACGGTGAGCGGGAGCGTCAGCATGCCGGTCGCGAACGCGGACTGGCGCAGCGGGCCCTGGAGGTACAGCGACAGGCAGAGCAGGGTGCCGTAGAAGCAGAAATTGAAGAGCAGCCCGGCGGCGCTCGCCGCGGAGAACGGACGGGACGAGAAGATCGCCAGCGGCAGCATCGGATCGCGCCGGCTCCGCTCGGCCAGGACGAACACGAGCCCGGTCAGCGCCCCGGCGGCGATCAGCGGAAGCGCCCAGCCGGAACGGCCGACCTGGATCAGCCCGCCGGCGAGCGCGGACAGGGCGACGGTGCCGAGGACGAGCCCGTACGGATCGAGGCGGCGCTCCCTCGGCGGCGATTCGACCACGTACTGGCAGGTCAGCACGAGGGCGAGGGCGGCGAACGGGACGTTGACCCAGAAGATCGCGCGCCAGTCGGCCAACGCGATCAAGACGCCGCCCGCCACCGGCCCGGTCGCGAGTCCGATCGCCGCGATGCCGCCCCACAGGCCGAGCGCATGCGCCCTCGCCCGCGGTTCCGGGAATTGGCGGACGATCAGCGCGAGCGAACACGGCAGCAACGCGGCCGCGCCGACACCCTGCAGCGTCCGCGCGACGATCAGCACCGGAAGGGCCGGGGCGAGCGAACACAGTGCGGAACCCACGCCGAACACGACGGTCCCCAGCACGCAGATCCGTCGCGCGCCGTAACGGTCGCCGAGCGAGCCCGCGGTGAGCATGCCCGCGGCCAGCGCGACGGTGTAGCTGGCGATCACCCACTGTTCACCGCCCAGCCCGCCGCCGAGGTCGCGCCGGATCGCCTCGACGGCGACGTTCACCACGGTCGCGTCGAGCTGGACGATGAAGAAGGGGAGGCAGAGCGCGATCAGCGCGAGCCGTTGCCTGCGTGCGGAGGTCGTCGTTGCGGTCACGGGACAATCGTGGCGCGGGAACCGTTCGGTGCGGACCGAAGTTTCCGTGCCAGGTTTCGCCGCAGCTCCCGCTGATGTCCGCACTGGCGGCTCCGTCGCGCCCTGCCGCGTACCGCTGCCTCACAGGTAACGCCGCTGGTTCCGCTTCTCCGCGACATACGTCTCGTAAGCCGCCCGAGTGGAGTCCACTTCGGACACCTCGCTCACCGGCACCTCCCACCAGGCCGACCCCGGCGGATCGGGCGCGAGCGGATCCGTCTCCACGTGCACCACCGTCGTCACCGGATTCGCTTTGGCCTGCTTGATCGCCGCCCGGAACTCGTCCACGGTGGACGCTCGCAGCACAGTCGCGCCGAGGCTGGCCGCATTGGCCGCGAGGTCGACCGGCAGCACGTCGCCCTCCAGCAAGCCGTTCCCGGCGCGATACCGGTAGGACGTCCCGAACCGTTGCGAGCCCAGCGATTCCGACAGCGACCCGATCGAAGCGAACCCGTGATTCTGCACCAGCACGATGATCGCCTTGAGCCGTTCGGCGATCAGCGTGACGATTTCCTGCGCCATCATCAGGTACGAGCCGTCGCCGACCAGCACGACCACCTCGCGCTCCGGTGCGGCCAGCTTCACCCCGACGCCCGCGGCGACCTCATATCCCATGCACGAGTACGCGTATTCCACGTGGTACGCCTTGGGATCTCTTGCCCGCCACAGCATTTGCAGGTCACCGGGCATGGAACCGGCGGCGTTGATCACGACGTCGCTGTCGTCCAGCGAACGGTTCAGCGCTCCGAGGATTTCGGTTTGCGCGGGAAGGGGAGCGTGCCCGAGGTCGAAGCAGGCGTCGGCAGCACGGTTCCATTCATCGGCGAGCTGCCGGGTCCGCGCGCGGTAGGAGTCGGAGACCTGCCAGCCGGACAGCGCGGTCGACAAAGCTTCCAATCCGCGTCGGGCGTCGGCCACCACCATCTCGGCGGAATGCTTGGCGGCGTCGAACCGGGCGACGTTGAGGTTCACGAACCGCACGTCCGGGTTGCCGAAGACGGTGTGCGAAGCGGTGGTGAAATCGCTGTACCGGGTGCCAATGCCCAGCACCACATCGGCGTCCGCGGCCAGTGCGTTCGCGGCGGAAGCGCCGGTGGAGCCGAGCCCGCCGACCGCGCACGGGTGGTCCCACGGCACCGCGCCCTTGCCCGCGTGCGTGTCCGCGACGGGAATCCCGGTCGCGGTAGCGAAAGCACGAAGTTCCGGCCAAGCCTCGGAGTACACGACGCCCCCGCCCGCGACGATCAGCGGCGCCTTGGCCGAGCGCAGCAGTTCCGCGGCTCGGCTTATGGCTTCCGGAGCGGGCACCGCGCGGTCGACATGCCAGACGCGGCGGCGGAAGAAGTCCTCGGGCCAGTCGCAGGCTTCGGCCTGGACGTCTTGCGGCAGCGCGAGCGTGACGGCGCCGGTCTCCACCGGATCGGTCAGCACCCGCATCGCCGCGAGCGCGGCCGGGATCAGCTGCTCAGGCCGGGTGATCCGGTCGAAGTACTTCGACACCGGGCGGAACGCGTCGTTCACCGAGACGTCGCCACCTCGGGGATCTTCCAGTTGCTGCAGCACCGGATCCGGGCCGCGGCCGGCGAAAACGTCACTCGGCAGCAGCAGCACGGGCAGCCGGTTCGTGGTCGCCAGCGCGGCTCCGGTGATCATGTTCGTGGACCCGGGGCCGATGGACGCGGTGCAGGCGAACGCCTGGAGCCGGTTGCGCATTTTCGCGAACGCGGTCGCCGCGTGCACCTGGCCTTGTTCGTTGCGCGCGAGGTAGTAGGGAAAAGTCCCGGCGGGCGCGGCCTGCAGCAGCGCTTGGCCGAGCCCGGCGACGTTGCCGTGCCCGAAAATCCCGAAACAGCCCGGAATCAGCCGCTGTTCGACGCCGTCGCGTTCGGAGTACTGGTTGGCCAGGAAACGCACCAGGGCTTGCGCGGTGGTCAGCCTCATCGCGGGCCTCCGAACGGCAGTCGCGGATCGACGTCTTGCGATTCCCAAGTCTGGCGTACCCACGCGTGGGCGGGGTCGTCGCAGATCAGCCATGCCCGCTCGGGGCCGGGACCGGCCATCACGTTGAGGTAGTACAGGTCGTAGCCGGGCGCGGCCATCGACGGGCCGTGCCAGCCGTGCGGGATCAGCACGACGTCGCCGCTGCGGACCTCTTCCAGGAGGTCGATCGGCCGCTCCGGAGTGCCGTAGACACGCTGGTAGCCCATCCCGCCGCCGGCGACCTCGAAGTAGTAGATCTCCTCGAGTTCGCTTTCGCCCTCGCGCGCCTCGTCGTGCTTGTGCGGCGGGTAGGACGACCAGTTTCCGCCCGGGGTAAGGACTTCGCAGACGAGCAGCTGGTCGGCGTCGAAGGTGTGCGGCAGGCAGTAGTTGTTGACCTGGCGGCTGCAGTTGCCCGCGCCGCGCAGTTCGGTCGGCACACCGTCGGCGGGCCCGTATCGGGCGGGCAGCCGCTTCGAGGTCTTCGCCGAGGGCAGCGCGAACCTTCCCCGCCCGGTCACGACCGCTTCGGCCTCCCTTGGCAGGTAGGCGAAATCGGTGACCGCATCGAAGACACCCGTGCGACCGGCCAGCTCGAAGGTCTCGCCGTCGACCGACACCGAGCAGGTGCCGGACAGCGGCAGCACAAGTGTTTCCGCGTCGCCGGTGGAGACGGTCTCGGCGCCGTCGAGCTCCAGCACGCGCAGGCCGGAGTAGCCCCAGCCCGCCGATTCGGGAGTGATTTCGAGACTGAACTGGTTCACAGCAACCCCACCGCCGTATCGACCGCCTTGGCCACGTCGCCGTCGTGCGGATAGAGCAGCGACCGTCCGACCACCAAACCCTGCACCGTCGGCAACGCGAGCGCCTCCTGCCAGGACGCGAACGCCGCGTCCGGGTCCGTCACCTCGCCGCCGAGCAGCACGGCGGGCAGCGTCGAGGCGGCCAGCACCCGCTCCATGTCGGCGACCACCGGCAGCTTCAGCCAGGTGTAAGCCGACGACCGGCCGAGGCCGGACGCGATCGTGATGGACCGGATGACCGCCTCGGGGGAGAGGTCGTTGGCGATCCGCCCGTTTTTCCAGACCGAGAGGAACGGCTCGACCATCGCGAGGAGCTTCCGTGCGGCCAGTGAGTCGACGGCCTTCGCGGTGTTCTCCAGGACGCTCGGCGTCGCCGGATCGGCCAGGCAGATCCGGGTGAGCATCTTTCCGCCGTCGAACCGCATGCGCGCGATGGTTTCCGCGTCGTAGCAGGCGAACCGGTCGTCGATCTCGAAGCTCGATCCGGCCAGTCCGGTGCGGTTCATCGAACCGAGGACCGTCTTGCCGTCCAGGACGCCGAGGAGCAGGAGATCGTCGATCACGTCCGGGGTCGCGAGCACGCCGGTGACGCCTGGCCGTTCGAGCGCGAGGCACAGCCGCTCAAGCAGTTCACCGCGGTCGGCCATCGCGAGCGGATCGGCGCCGACGGCGTTCGCGCCGCGGGCGGGGTGGTCGGCGGCGATGATCATGGCGGCGCCTTTGCCGTTGAACGGCGTCTTCGCCCGTATCCGCGTGGCCGCGGCTTCGGCGATCGCGTCCGGGTCGTGCACTCGTTTGGCGACGATCCGCTCGACGGTGTTCATTCGGTCCCTCCGAGCCTGCGCAGCACCTGGTCTTCCGTCGGCATCGCGTCCGAACAGGCGAGTTCCCCGGCGACGTGCGCGCCCGCCGCGTTCGCGAACCGCATGATCCGTTCGGTGCCCCAGCCCGCCAGCAGCCCGTGCACCAGCGCGCCGCCGAACGCGTCACCCGCGCCGAGGCCGTTGACCACCTCCACCGGCATCGGAGGCGCCTCGACCTCTCCGGTGTCGTCCACCGCGAGCACGCCCTTCGGTCCCTGCTTCACCACCGCGAGCGAGATGCCCCTGTCCCGCAACGCTTTCGCCGCTTCCCGAGGCTCGCGCAGAGCCACCGCGGTGTCGCATTCGTCGAGGTTGCCGACCGCGACCGTCGCGTGGCCCAGCGCCTTGCCGACCCATTCGCGCGCCTGCTCGCGGGATTCCCAGAACATCGGCCGGTAGTCGAGGTCGAGCACGGTGATTCCCTCGCGGCCGCGGGCCGCCAGCGCGGCGAGCGTGGCCGAGCGGCTCGGCTCCTGCGACAGCCCGGTCACCGTCGCCCAGAAGACTTTCGCGGAGCGGATCGCGTCGAAATCCAGGTCGCCGGCCGCGATGTCGAGGTCCGGCGCCTTCGGGAACCGGTAGAAGTAGAGCGGGAAATCGTCCGGCGGGAAGACCTCGCAGAACGTCACCGGCGTCGGCAGGTGCGGCGAGGTCCCGACGAACCGGTCGGCCACCCCGAATCCGGCGAGCGCGCGGCGCAGGAACCGGCCGAACGGGTCGTCTCCGGTCTTGGTGATCACCGCGCAGGCGCGGCCGTGCCGGGCGGCGGCGACGGCGACGTTGGTGGCGCTGCCGCCGAGGTACTTGCCGAACGAGGTGACGTCTTCCAGGCCGACGCCGGTCTGCAGCGGATAGAGGTCCACCCCGATCCGGCCCATCGTGACGAGGTCGAACCCCGTGGTCATCGCGTCCTCCTCGCAGGCTGTGCTCCGACCGTGCCCCGTGCCCGAGGACTTTGTCAAGACATACGGACATGCACGCGGTAGGCTGCGGCGATGAGCACCAGTCCGGCCTGGGACCCGGTCCGCGGGATCGCGGTGGACCCGGCGAGCCCCGAGCCGCTGTACTTCCAGGTCGCGCGCCAGCTGCAAGCGGCGATCGACGACGGCCGGCTGCCCGCGGGCTCGCGGCTGGCGAACGAGCTCGACCTCGCGGCGGGGCTCCGGCTCTCGAGGCCGACCGTGCGGCAGGCGATCCAGTCGCTGGTCAACCAGGGTTTGCTGGTGCGCAAACGCGGCGTGGGCACTCAGGTGGTGCGCACGAAAGTCGCCCGGCCGCTGCGGCTGAGCAGCCTGTTCGACGACCTCGCCGGGCTGGGCGAGACGCCGTCGTCGGAGGTGCTGATCAACCGCGTGGAACCGGCGGATGCCGAGCTCGCCGCGCTGCTGGAGGCCCCCGGACTGCAGCGGGTCCGCCGGTTGAAGCGGATCCGCTGCACGGGAGGCGAGCCGCTGGCGATCATGAACAACTGCCTCCCGGACGGCGTCCTCGACGTCGATGACGCCGAATTGCGCTCCCAAGGGCTCTATCAGCTGCTGCGGCAGACGGGGATCCGTCTGCATTCGGCGCAGCAGAGCATCGGCGCGCGGCTGGCGACCGAGGAAGACGCGGAGCTGCTGGACGAAACGCCCGGTGCGGCGTTGCTGACCATGCAGCGCACCACATACGACGAGACGGGCCGGGTGGTCGAGTACGGCTGGCACGTTTACCGGGCGTCGCGGTATTCCTTCAATCTCCCGCTGACGCACGGTCCGCAGTAGACAGTCTGCTCAGGACTCGTGCACCCGGGTGAAGTCCGGCTTGCGGCGTTCGCCGTGCGAGGCGAGGCCTTCGCGGACCTCGGGACCGGCGAAACCGTAGAACTCCAGTGCCAGCGAGGAATCGAAGATCGCGCCGGCGAGCTGGCGGTACCAGAGGTTGAGGCTCTGTTTGGTCCAGCGGATCGCGGTGGGCGCGCCGTTCGCCAGTTCGTGCGCGATCTCCCGCGCGGTCGGCAGCAGCCCGTCTTCTTCCTCGACGCACAGCGACACGAGCCCGATCCGCTCGGCCTCGGCACCGGTCATCGGACGGCAGGTCATCAGGTAGTACTTCGCCTTCGCCATCCCGCACAGCAGCGGCCAGCACACCGCCGCGTGGTCGCCCGCCGCGACGCCGAGCCGCGTGTGGCCGTCGATGATCTTGGCGTTGGCGGCGGCCACCGAGATGTCCGACAGCAACCCGGCGACCAGGCCCGCTCCGACGGCCGGGCCGTGGATCGCCGAGACGGTCGGCTTCGAGCAGTCGATGACGTTGTAGACCAGGTCGCGCGCCTCGCGCATGGTGCGCGACCGGGCCTCGAAGTCGTTCGCCAGCTTCTCGACCAGGTCGAACGAGCCGCCCGCGGAGAACCCCTTGCCCTCGCCGCGCAGCAGGACGGCCTTCACCTCCGGGTCGCGGTCGAACTCGCGCCAGATGTCGGCGAGTTCGCCGTGCGCGGCTTCGCTGACCGCGTTCAGGTGCGGCGCGTCCAGGACGAGTTCGATGACGCCGTCCTCGTCCGGCCCGTCGACCCGCAGGTTCTCGAACTGCGCGTAGCGGCTCATTCAGCTTCCTTCCGTCGTCCGGAACACCTGCGCCACCATGCCATCGGTTCGGACACCGCCGCCAGATCAGATGTCTTCTTCGGCCAGTTCGACGGCGAGGCTGGTGCTCGGACCGGACGGGCCGAGCAGGTCGAGCGCGACCGAACGGGCGCCGGGGCTGGCCCGCAGCTGGGCGGGCTGCCCGCAGAACAGCGGCGCCTGGTTTCGGTGGCTGATCCGGCGCACCCGCGAGGCGGGGGAGTCGAGGCGCAGCACTTCGGCGAGCGCCAGCGACATCAACGGGCCGTGCACGACCAGGCCGGGATAGCCCTCCACCCGGGTCGCGTACGGCCAGTCGTAGTGGATGCGGTGCGCGTTCGCGGTGGCCGCGGAAAACCGCATCAGCAGCGTCGGATCGGTGACGAACTCCCAGGTTTGCCCGTCGGTGCGGCGGAACGGCGATCCCGCCGGTTCCAATGCGGCCGCGATTTCCGGGACCGCGGGCGCGGAGGGCGGCCCGGCCTCGCGGTAGAGCATGTTCTGGCGCTCCTCGACGTACGGCGTTCCGTCCATTCCGGACAGTTCCGTGCGCACCTGGACGACCGCCAATTTCCCGGACCGGCCGGATTTCTCGGTAATCGAGTCCACAATGGAGCGTCGCTGCACCGTCTCGCCGACCTTCGGCGCACGGTGGACCACGACCTCGCCGCCGGCGAACATCCGCCGCGGCAGGTCCACCGGCGGCAGGAAATCGCCGCGCACCGGATGACCGTCGAGGCCGAGCCGCGACGACACCGGCCAGTGCGGGAGCGCGACCCAATGCCACAGCGGCGGCAGCTCGTCGCCTTCGCGCGGTGCGGGGAGCCCGTCGTCGAACAGCGCGGCCAACGCGGCGACCGGACCGGGTTCGAGCACTTCTTCGCTGGTGAGGGCGTACGGTTCCCAGGCTTCCGATTCGGACATGGGTTCCTCAGATCCTGTCTGGGGCGAGGCCGTCGGCTGAGTACGTTATCAGGAATGCGCCGGGCAAATCGCTCGAGCAGCAGGGATGAGCAGGCGTCGAGCGGAACGGCTCATGCGATACTTTGTCGGCGAGATGTTCGCCGGAGGGGGAGGCTGAGGCGATGCCCGACAGCACGGGCGCGGGACCGCGCCGCGGCGGTCCGGCGAACCTGAAAGCGCTGGCCGCGCACGAGATCCGGCGACGGGTCTTCTCCGGCCAGCTGCGCGCCGGGGAGAAGATCGACCAGGAGGCGCTGGCCGACGAGCTCGGCATCAGCAAGCTGCCGATCCGGGAAGCGCTGATCACGCTCGACCACGAGGGCGTGGTGGAGCACATCGCCCGCCGCGGCGCGTTCGTGGCGCGGATGACGCGCGACGACATCCGGGACCACTACCGCGTGTTCGGCCTCGTGTCCGGTCTGGCGGCGGAGCGGGCGGCGAAAAACCTGTCGCCGGAAAGCTTGCAGGCGTTGCACGATCTCGCGGACCGGATGGAGTCCGGAGCGGACCGTGCCGAACAGGAACGGCTGAACTTCGAGTTCCACCGCAGGATCAACTACGCCGCCGATTCCCGCCGCCTGGTCTCGATCCTGGGCATCCTGGCGAAAACGGTGTCGCACGGGTTCTACGAGGCGCACGAGGACTGGCCCGGCAAAGCGCACGAAGACCACCGGAAGATCCTGAACGCGCTCAGCGCCCGCTCGGCTGCGCGGGCACGGTCCGTTGTGGAGAAACACTTCTCGGACGGCGGCGAGCGCGCGGTCGCCTTGCTGGAACGCCAAGGATTCTGGGACAGCTGACTCCGTGCTTCAGCGTCGCTTCAGCAACTGTGCCAAGTGGACACCGCGGACGCCGGCCAGTTGATCGGCTTGGGTGCGGCAGGAGAAACCGTCGGCGAGGAACACCGCGTCCGGGTTTGCGCGTAGCGCCGGAAGCAGTGCATTCTCCGCCACGGCGACGGAAACGTCGTAGTGGCCGCGTTCCATGCCGAAGTTTCCGGCCAGGCCGCAGCATCCGGCGAGAGTGTGCAGTTCCGCGCCGGTCGCCGCGAGCAGGGCTCGGTCGGCCTCGAAACCCATCACTGAGTGATGGTGGCAATGCGGCTGCGCGACCACCGTGGTGCCGGACAGGTCAGGGGCTTGCCAGCCCTCTGTCTTCGCGAGGAGTTCGGCGAGCGTAGTGACCGCGCCGGAAACCGTTGCGGCGTCTGGATCGCCCGGGAACAGGTCCAGCAGGTCCGACCGCAGAACGGCAGTGCACGACGGTTCGACGCCGACGATCGGCAGCCCGGCCTGCGCGTAGGGGCGCAGGGTGTGCACGAGGTCGCGGAGCTTTCGGCGGGCCGTGTCGAGCTGGCCGGTGGTGATCCAGGTGAGCCCGCAGCACGGACGACGCGGCGGGACGAGCACGCGGTATCCGGCGTCATTGAGCACCGCTGCGACGGATTCGGCGACGTCGGTGTCCATGCCGTCCGAAAAGGAATCCGCCCACAGCACCACTTCCGATCCCTGCTCGCGGATCCCGCGCCGGGACCGGGTGAACGAGCGGCGGGCGAATCGTGGTGCGCGCCGCCGAGTGTCTGCTCCGGACAGTGCTAACAGGACCTTCTCGATCGGCCGGACCGACATCAGCGCGTTGACGACGAGCGGGCCGAGCACCGGGATTCGGTGCAGCAGGCGGATCCAGTCCGGCAACCGGCCCAGCGTGTAATGCGAGACCGGACGGATTCGGTGCCGGTATTTCCGGTGCAGTGCTTCGGATTTGTACTGCGCCAGATCCACCCCGGCCGGGCAGTCGCTGCTGCATGCCTTGCACGACAAGCAAAGATCGAGCGATTCGTGGACCGCGGCGTCCGGCCATCCCGAAACCAGCGAGCCGTTCGCGACCTCCTGCAAGACCCGGGCGCGGCCGCGCGTGCTGTCCTTTTCGTCGCGAGTGGCGAGATAGGACGGGCACATGAAACCACCGGCCGCACGATTGTCGGCGCGGCATTTCCCGACTCCCACGCAGCGGTGCACGGCGCGGGCGAAGTCGCCGCCGTCGTGCGAGAAGGAGAATCCGCCCGCGACGACGGGGAGCGGATGTGCTTGCGGGCGGCGGAGATCGAGGTCGAGCGGATGGGGCCGGACGACGACGCCCGGGTTGAGCAGATCGCCGGGGTCGAAGAGATTCTTGACCGCGCCGAACAGTTCGATCGTTTCGGCCGAATACATCTGCGGCAGCAGTTCGCCGCGCGCCCGGCCGTCGCCGTGCTCGCCGGAGAACGAGCCGCCGTAGCCGACGACCAGCTTCGCGGCGGCGGTCATGAACGCGCGGAACACTGAGGCGTCGCGTTCGAGCGGCAGGCCGAGCCGGACGTGCACGCAGCCGTCGCCGAAGTGGCCGTAGGGAAGTCCTTCGAGACCGAATTCGTCCAGGAGAGCGTCGAAATCCCGCAAATACGCGCCGAGCCGTCCGGGCGGGACCGCGGCGTCCTCCCAGCCGGGCCACGCCTGCTCGCCGGTCGGAGTGCGGCCCGCGAGCCCGGCGCCGTCCTCGCGGATCCGCCACATCGCGGCGGCCTCGGCGCCTTGCGCCAGCACGACGTGGTCGAGCGCCTGGGAGTCTTTGACGAGCCGTTCGGCGTTGTGCCGGGCCTCGGCTTCCGTCTCGCCGCCGACCTCGATCATCAGCCAGCCGCCGCCGTCCGGGAGCGCGGGCACGGCGCCGCGGTGGTGGCGCACCAGGTCGACCAGCCGGGCGTCGAGCCCTTCGACCGCCAGCGGCCGGTGCGGGAGCAGCCCGGGCACGACGTCGCCGGCGGTCGCCATGTCCGGATAGCCGAGCACGACCAGCAACCGGGCGGGGGAGACGTCGACGAGATCGACGGTCGCTTCGAGCGTGACCGCCAGGGTGCCTTCGGTGCCGACCAGCGCGCGGGCGAGCGACCGGCCGTTCTCCGGCAGCAAGTGTTCGAGCGAGTAGCCGGACACCTGACGGCTGAACCGGCCGAATTCGGTGCGCAGCAGGCTGAGCCGGGTGCCGATCAGTTCGGTGAGGCCCGGCACCGCGTCCGACGGACCGGCAGTGAACTGGCGTCCGGTGCCGTCGACCACGCTGAGTTCGCGAACGTTGTCCGCGGTCCGGCCGTACGCGATCGCGTGCGGGCCGCAGGCGTTGTTGCCGATCATGCCGCCGAGCGTCGCGCGGGCGTGGGTGGAGGGGTCGGGTCCGAAGCGCAGGCCGTGCGGCGCGGCGGCGCGCTGGAGGTCCGCGAGGACGACGCCAGGCTGGACGACCGCGGTCCGCGCTTTGGGGTCCAAGTCGACAATGCGGTTGAGATGCCGCGAAAAGTCGATCACCACCCCCGGCCCGATCGCGTTGCCCGCGACCGACGTGCCCCCGCCGCGGCTGGTCAGCGGAACGCCGTGGCGGCGGGCGATTTCGAGGGCCGCGAGAACGTCGCCGGTCTCCCGCGGCAGGACGACCACCTGCGGGACGACGCGGTAATTGGACGCGTCGGTGGAGTACTCCGCGCGACGGCGGACGTCAGCGTGCACCTCGCCGCGCACGTTCGCGCGGAGGTCGGCGAGCAGATCGGTTTCGGTGGGCATCCCAGGTCCGAATTTAGGTGTTTGAAACAGTATCGTCAATCCGTACGCTGACCCGATGACCTCGGGACGGAGGGGACCGCCGCCGGAGCTGGCCCGGGTGCGGCGGGTGAGCGTGGTGGACTCGCTGGTCGAAGAGATGACCCGGAAGATCCTCGGCGGCGAATGGCCTCCCGGGACCGCGCTGCCGTCGCTGCGGCAGTTCGCGGCCTCGGCCGGGGTGTCGATGCTGACCGTCCGGGAAGCAGTCCGGACGCTGCAGGCGCGCGGCTGGGTCGAGACGCGCCAGGGGGTCGGCACGTTCGTGCTGGAACCCGAGGCCAGCAGCTTCGTGCCGTGGCAGCTGGGCGCGTCGGACGTCGCCGAGTACCGTGAACTGGTCGAGGCCCGGGAGGCGATCGAATCGACCGTCATCGCTTTGGCCGCCCGCCGCCGAACCCCCGCTGAGCTGGTGGTTCTGGCCGATCTGGTCGATCGGATGGCGGCGGCGTTGACCGACCGGGACCGTTTCCTGGAAGCGGACGCCGAGTTCCACGTCGCGCTGGCGGAAGCCGCGCACAACCGGATCCTGCTGCGCAGCATGCTCGCGATCCGCCTCCCGATGCGCCGTCTGATGGCCGACCGGCTCCGCGAAGAACTCGCCGAACACGGCGACCTCACCCGGTCGTGGGAGGACCACCGGGTGATCGCGGAAGGCATCCGGGCCGGCACCGCGGAGCCAGGACATGCCGCACTGGCACGGATCGCCGCGCGCGCTCGGTCCTATGTGGACTCGACGCTGCCGGGTTTGCCCGCGCGCCGTCCGGGTAACCGGACTCCCGACGCCGGGAGGTGATCGATGATGGCCACGCACGTGGACGAAGAACTGTGGACGGAATTCCACCGGGTGGTGAACATGACCTCACGGGAGCTGGCCGACTGGCTGCGCACCCGGGAAGCCGGCCCGGAAACCGAGCCCCTGCCCGACCGCGCGGGCCCCGCGACCGGCCGGAAGGTGCTGTCGATCCTGGGCAAACGCAAGTCGGACGTGAACGAGAACGACGTCGAGGTGATGCGCGACGTGGTGGACCGCGTGCACGCCTCGCGCCGAGACGATCTGGAACCCGTGGCGGGGGACGCGGGGTGGCGCCAAGGGCTGATGTCGCTGGGACATGACCCGGTGAAGCCGGTGCGGGACTGATCCGGCCGGATCGCTGGGTTCTGCCGGGGACGGAGTGAGCCGGGCGGTTTCTGCTGTGGATGTGGTGGACCGCCGGGTTACGCCGCGGACGGAATGGATCGCAGGTGGCGGTGGGGGCGTGAGATGCGCTCAAGACGGCATGGGTTTTCTCCGCAGCTCCCGTGTGCGGTCTCGTCACGGCGGTGCGTGGCATCGGCCGGGCCGCGTGGCTCTCCCCTCACGTATGGGCACAACGTACGGGCACACCGGGCAGATCCTGGAGCCCATCGGCCAAGGACGACTTCGCGCACGGTCCCGCGAAGGCCGCTCCGGTGCCGGAAATCCGCCGAGACCGGCCAGGCAGACTAAGCCCCGGGCCTCGGTGCGCCCCCGGGACGCACCGAGGCCCGGGGTTCTTCCCCTCGGCCGGTGGTTTTTGGTCAGCCGCCTGCCATGGCTCCGATGATGAGGAACGGTTCGGCTCCGGAAAGGACCGGGGCGGGCAGGGCGGTGTCCGGGGCGGTGTTCGACAGGTCTTCCTCGCAGGCGAAGAACCGGACGAACGCCCGGCGTTTGCCGGTGGTCGTGTCGCGGACTGTGCCGCGCAGTTGCGGGTAGGCGCGTTCCAGCGCGTCCAGCAGGGCGTCCCGCGTCGGCGGGTCCGCTACCGGCAGCTGGATTTCTCCCTCGACCTTCGCCAGGCGGCGCAGGTGTGTGGGCAGCTTGACGCGCACGACGGTGGTCATCGCAGGGTTTGCACCTCTACCGAGCACACCGCGGGCAGGTCGCGCACGATCGGGGCCCAGCTGTCGCCCGCGTCGTTCGAGGCGTAGACCTGGCCGCCGGTGGTGCCGAAGTAGATGCCCGCCTCGTCGCAGGAGTCGACGGCCATCGCGTCGCGCAGGATGTTCACGTAGCAGTTCTCTTGCGGCAGGCCGTTGGTGAGCGGCTCCCATTCGTTGCCGCCGGTGCGGCTGCGGTACACACGCAGCTTGCCCTCCGGCGGGTAGTGCTCGGAATCGCTGTGGATCGGGACCACGTACACCGTTTCCGGTTCGTGCGGGTGCACCGCGATCGGGAAACCGAAGTCGCTCGGCAGGTTGCCGCTGATCTCCCGCCAGTGGTCGCCCGCGTCGTCCGAGCGCATGACGTCCCAGTGCTTCTGCATGAACAGCACGTCCGGCCTCGACGGGTGCAGGGCGATCCGGTGCACGCAGTGCCCGACCTCGGCGTCCGGGTCGGGGATGCCGTCGGAATGCAGGCCGCGGTTGATCGGCTGCCAGGTTTCGCCGCTGTCGTCGCTGCGGAACGCGCCCGCGGCGGAGATCGCGGCGAACATCCGCTTCGAGTTCTGCGGGTCGAGAATGATCGTGTGCAGGCACAGTCCGCCCGCGCCCGGCTGCCAGCCCGGTCCGGACGTGTGCTTGCGCAGCCCGGTGAGCTCCCGCCAGCTCTTCCCGCCGTCGGTGCTGCGGTACAGCGCGGCGTCCTGCGCGCCCGCGTACACCGTGTCCGGGTCGGTCAGCGACGGCTCCAGATGCCAGATCCGCGTGAACTCCCACGGTTTCAGCGTTCCGTCGTACCAGAGATGGTCGCCGGCCCCGCCCTCGTAGGCGAAGTCGTGGTCGACCTGGTTCCAGGTCTTCCCGCCGTCGTCGGAACGCTGGATCAGCTGACCGAACCACGACGTGGACTGCGACGCGTACAGCCGGTCGGGGTCCGCGGGCGAGCCGGCGAGGTGGTAGACCTCCCAGCCGCCGAAGTGCGGCCCCGCGACCTCCCAGCGCGTGCGGCCCTCGTCCGAGGTGAGGATGAACGCGCCCTTGCGCGTGCCGACCAATACTCGAACTCCAGGCATGCTTTCTCCCTGACAACGGCCCTGTGACCTGGTTCAACCTAACCTCGCCAGCCGCGCGCCGCCTCTCCATTCTTGCGCTCCCGCCGACGCCAGCGGGGGCAGCGCGACCAGCACCGGAGGCGACCACGAGGGCGCGAGGTCGAGCCGGACGTCCTGGCGCAGCGGCACCGGCCCGGCCCGGATCCGCACCGGCCGGGCGGCCGAGCCGACCGCCTGCACGCTCGGCGCGAGCTGTGCGCGCGGTCCGGCGGACGAGGGCAGTGCGCAGGCCAGCAGCCGGTAGGTGCCCGCGGGCACGTCGACGAGCGTGAACTCCAGGTCCGGCCCGAGGAGCGAGCCGCTGACGGGGACGCCGCGCGCGGAGGACGCGGAGAACAGCCCGACGTACACCGCCGGGGCTCCGTCGAGCGCGGACACGGCGGCCGGGCTCAGCAGTGCGCGGCCGGTGACCGCCCCGCCCGCGCAGTCCGGACCCGCCACCCGCACCGGTTCCGGCGGGTGCTCGGCGAGGAGGCCGGGCAGCTGCCGGAACCGGTGCGGGCTCACCCCGACCGCCGCGGTGAACCGCGTGGTGAACGTGCCCGGCGCGGAGAACCCGACCTCGTGGCAGATGTCGACCACCTTCTCGCCGGTGTCCAGCAGTAATTCCTTGGCGAGCTGGAACCGTTGCGCGGCAAGGAATTTCCCCGGCGGCAGGCCGATCTCCCGCTCGAACGCGCGCGCCAGGTGGAACGGGCTGTACCGGACGTGGTCGGCCACGTCCTCGAGCGTGAGCTGCCGGGTGCGTCCGGCGGCCAGGAACCTCGCCGCCTCCAGCACGGCGTCCCGCATGTGCACACCTCCTCGGATGTGCCGCCATGGTAAATCGGGGGACCGACAATTCCGGGGCGTCCGCCGTCGCGGGACCGAGCCGTGGGGAATTCGCCGGGAGCGAAGCAGGTGTGTCAGCCGTCCTCCGCCTCGACGACGACATCCGAACGCGGGCAGCTCACGCAAGCCAGCACGTACCCGTCCGCACGTTGCCGGGGCGTCAGGCAATTCGGCTGCTTCATCGCCACCTCCCCCGAGCGCAAGCGAACCAAGCACTCGCCGCAATTCCCGACAGTGCACGAATACGGCATCGGCAACCCCGCAGCGAGCCCGGCATCGAGCAACGTGTCACCGGGTTCGACCGTCGCCGCTCCGACGTTCTCGACGACCATTTCCCGCGGAGCGCTGCTCATTGCCGGGTCGAAAGCGCCGCTGGTGTACCGCTCCTCGTGGAATCGCCCGTCCGGCACGCCCAGTTCGCCGACCACCGCCCTGGCCGCGGCCGTCACCGGTGCAGGCCCGCAGACGCAGTACTCGGCCGCCGGGGAAGCGTCGCCCAGCCAGCGGCGCAGCAGGTCCTCGTCGATGCGGCCGCGTTCGCCGGCCCAGTCGGCGTCCGGACGCGACTGCACGTGCGTGATCCGCAACCGCCGCGGATGGCGTTGCTGCAAACGGGCCAGCTGAGCGGCGAAGATGGTTTCGTCCGAAGACCGGCTCGCGTACAGCAGCGAGATCCGGCTGCGGCCCGGCCGCGCAAGCCGCGTGCGGAGGACGCTCATCATCGGCGTGATTCCGCTGCCCGCGGCGATCAGCACGAGGTCCGCGCGCGGGTCAGGGCGGAATGAACCGGACGGGCCGCGCACCCGCAGCCGGTCGCCGACTCGCAGATGGTCGTGCAGGTAGGTCGAGAAACGACCGTTGGCGACGCGTTTCACGGTCACTTCGAGCCGCTTCGTTCCGGGCCTGGACGAGGCGGAGTACGCCCGGCGCACCAACCGGCCGTCGAGATCGGCGATCAGGGTGAAAAACTGGCCGGGACGGAAGTCGAAGCTGTCACCGTCGGTCAAAACGATGGTCACTGCCTGCGGGGTTTCGCGGCGGATCTCGGAAACCCGCACGGTCCGCAGCGATCGGTCGAGTTCCGGTGCGGAATCGGCATAGCCCTCGTCGTGGAGCTGGCTGCGGTAACCGCGGTCGATGCCGAATCTGATCAGTTTCGGGAACTTCGCGAGCAGCTTGAACAGGAATCCTGTCGGCGCACCGGCCGCGGTGCTGAGCGACGCGTGCTTCACCGCCAGCGCCATCAGATCGGGCACCTCGGCACGGTCGACGTGCGCCTCCGGACGCCACAGTCGCGAGCGTTCGATCGCCTCGCTGTGCACGAGTTCGGCGTGTGTCACGTCGATCATCAGCGCGACTTGGGGAAGATTTCCGCGGAGGGCCAGGGGTTCCAGCAACGCCGGGTCGTTGGTGAGGGAGGCGGTGCCGCGCAGCTGGAGGATCTCGGTGCGGCCGGGGACGAGCGCGGCGAGGGCGAGTTCCGGGTCTTGGAGCAGGTTGTGCGCGGTGTCGGCCCGTTTGTTGCCGTTGCGGTCCGGCAGCAGAATCGTGCGGCCGTCGACGATCTGGGCGAATCCGGGTTGGTCGCCGCGCGGGCTGGTGTCGCTTCCGCCTGCCGTGTCGCCGGTGGTGAGGACCAGGAACGGGCAGCGAGCCAGGAAATCGGCGATGCCGGGCTGGGCCAGCGGACCGTCGCCGGCGGTGCTGGTCGGCGGCGAAGCGCGCACGGGCCGCGGTTGCCAGAGCTTGGAACGGAAGACGCACCGTCCACAGTGGAGGTAGACCTCCTGGACAGCCACCGTGGTTTCGCGGCCGTCGGTCGCGGTGACAGTTCCGTTGAGCCGCAGGGTTTCGCCGACGCCGGGGAGCAGGATCACGAACGAAATGCCGTGGTCGATCGCCGGTTCCGGGGCAGTGGCGGGCAGCGCGAAGCAGAGCTGCGTGGGGGAGCGGACGTGCAGGAAGCCGGGTGCTCCGCCGGCGAACGTGCTGTGCCGGGCGCCGTCGGCGGTCCGGTAGCCGCAGCCGGCGAACGGCGAGTGCGCCAGGATCGTTTCGCAGCCTTCGTCGAGCCGGTCGAGTTGTTTCAGCATGATCGCCGCGCCGGGTCGGCCGATCGCGGCTTCCAGCTCCTCGACAGTGGTCGTCCGGCGGGCGAAGGCTGCCAGGTTCTCACTGGTCATGACTATATTGTGAGCTTTAGCTCGGGTATTTGGCCACTCGCTTTTCCGACCCCGCCAAACCGGTGTTCAGCGGGGCTCGGGAACAACCTTGCTCACATTCCGAGGGTCACTTCGCCGCCGCGCGGTTCGCGTTGAAGCGCGCCTTCTTCTGCCGGTTCCCGCACGTGTTCATGTCGCACCACCTGCGGGTGCGGCTCTGGCTGGTGTCGAAGAACGCGGCCTGGCAGGTCGGCGACGCGCACAAGGCCAGTTTCCCGTCCCGTTCGCCCGAGATGATGCTGATCGCGTCGGCGGCGATCACTCCGAGGGCGTCCTCCACCGCGGTAGCCGAGTCGAGTTGCCAACGCCGTTCGCCGTCCGGCGTCAGGACCGCTGAGGCCCTGCCCTGTGCGCTGCGGGCGTTGATGATCTCGACCGCAGCGGCGGGGAGCGGGTCCTGGAGTGCGGCCGCGGTCGCGGCGGCGTGAATCGACTCCCGCAGTTCCCGGGCGAGTTCGAGTTGCCCGGTGGTGCAGGAGTCCACGGCGAGGCCGCTCACCGCGAGCCAATCCGCGAGCCGCTGCGGGGTCGGAATGCGCTCGACGGCCTCGCCGCGGCGCTCGGTCAGGGTCGCCGTGAAGCTGGTCGCGAGCACGGTGCCGAGGCGGAAGTCAGGGAACCCAGCAGGCATGGAACCAGCTTAGCCGGTTGCGCTTGGCGGTGGGCAGCTGCTAGAACCGTCTTAGCCAGTTCCAGTCACGCGAGGAGGACCCATGACCGCTCTGACCAGCGAAGCAGAAGCATTCGAAGCCCGGGCGACGGACGCTGAGCTCGACGATCTCCGGGCGCGGCTAGCCGCGGCGAGGCTTCCGGAAGCCGAAACGGTGCACGGTCCGCGCCGCTGGGACCAGGGCGTTCCGCTCGCCGACCTGGTCGATCTCGTGCACTACTGGCGCACCGAGTACGACTGGCGTTCGTTCGAGACGCGCCTTGGCCGGATCGGCCAGTTCCGGACCGTCATCGACGGGCTGGGAATCCACTTCCTGCACCGCCGGTCCCCGCGTGCGGACGCCACCCCGCTGATCGTGACGCACGGCTGGCCGGGCAGCGTCGCGGAGTTCGTCGACGTCGTGGACGCCTTGGCGGATCCCGAAGACCCCAGCGTGCCGGCTTTTCACGTCGTGGTTCCGTCGCTGCCCGGCTTCGGATACAGCGACAAACCGGCCACGACAGGCTGGGGAACGGAAAAGATCGCGGCCGCGTGGGTGCAGTTGATGGAACGACTCGGGTATCGCGAGTTCTTGGCCCACGGCGGCGACTGGGGCGGCAATATCACCACAGTTCTCGCCGGACGGTTCCCGGAGCGGGTTCTCGGTGTCCACACGCTCTTCGCGGAAGGCCCGCCCGGGTTGCCGGCTGACGGCCTGACCGCGCAAGAGCGCCGGTGGACCGAGGAAACCCGCCATTTCTGGCGGCATCGCGCGGCGTATGCGAAACAGCAGGCGACCCGGCCGCAGACCATCGGGTACTCGCTCGTCGACTCGCCGGTCGGGCTGCTGGCCTGGATCGTGGACAAGTTCGCGGAATGGTCGGACACCGAGAACAGTCCTTTCGAGACTATTTCCCGGGACCGTGTCCTGGACGACGTCACGTTGTACTGGCTGACGCGATCCGGAGCGTCGGCGGCCAGGATTTACTACGAGAGCCACAATTCGCTGGATCCCGAACTGCGCGTGGACGTTCCGGCGGCGATCAGCATGTACCCCCGCGACACGGAGAAAACCCCGCGTCCCTGGGCACAGGAGCGGTTCCGGCAGATCGTCCGGTGGCGCGAGCCGGAACGAGGCGGGCATTTCCCGTCGCTGGAAGTGCCGGAGTACTTCGTCCGCGACCTGCGCGAAGGGCTCGCCGCGGTGCTGCGGGGGTGACAAATGGCAGGGGTCGGGCCCGGCGTCGGCTGGTGTGGTGAATCGGCAACTCCGATCCGAGAAGGAGAGCTGAATGCGAAAGACCATGCCGATCGCGCTCGCCGCAGCGGTGCTGGCGGGGGTGGTGTCCGCGGCCCCAGCGTCGGCTGGGCCAATGCGGTGGGGCGCTTGCCCGGGTCAGCCCGGCCTGGAGTGTTCGACCGTGACCGTTCCGCTGGACTACCGGCATCCGGACGGGCGGACGATCGACCTCGCGGTGTCCCGGCTGTCCGCGGCGAAGCCGGAGAAGCGGCGCGGGGTGCTGCTGGTCAACCCCGGCGGTCCGGGCATCGCGGGGTTGCGCGTCCCGCTGGCGCAGCCGTTTCCGCAGGCAGTGCGGGACAGCTACGACATCGTCGGCTTCGATCCGCGCGGGGTCGGCTCCAGCGCGGGGCTGACCTGCGGCCTGAACGACGCCGACAAGACGCTCGCGGCCAACCCGCCCTATCCGCACAACCCGGCGGAGGTGGCGAAGTCGGCCGAGTCGGCGCAGCGGATCGCCAGGCAGTGCACGAGTTCGGAGACCGCGGACCTGTTGCCCTTCATCACCACCGCCAACACGGCGCGGGACATGGACCGGATCCGGGAAGCCCTGGGCGAGGCGAAGATTTCCTACTACGGGGAGTCGTACGGCACCTACCTCGGCGCGGTGTACACGACGTTGTTCCCGGACCGCAGCGACCGGATCGTGCTGGACAGCAGCTTGCCGCCGGAGGGCTACGACGTCGAGGCGTTGCGGGCGCAAGGCATGGGTTTCCAGCTGCGGTTCCCCGACTTCGCCGAGTTCGCCGCGAAGCACGACCAGGACTATCACCTGGGCGCGACTCCGGCGGCGGTGACGGCGAAGTACTACGAACTGGCGGACCGGCTGGACCGGAAACCGGAATCCGGGTTCGACGGGACGGCGTTCCGCGGCTTCACGTCCGGGGAGCTCCGGAATGACGCGAGTTTCCAGGAGCTTGCCACGTATTGGCATCTGCTCGACACGCATCAGCCGCTCCCCGGCGCGGCCGCGAAGCCGACCAGTGATCGCGGCAGCTTCCCGGTCGGCTACCTCGGGGTGATCTGCGGCGATTCGCAGTGGCCGACGTCCGTGCGGACCTATCAGCGCAACGTCGAGATCGACCGGACGCGGTACCCGATGTACGGCGCTTACGCCGCCAATATCCGGGCGTGTGCGTACTGGCCGGCGCCGGTGGAGCAGAAGGTGCGGATCACCGGCGCCGGACCGGCCGACGTGCTGATGGTGCAGAACCTCCGCGACCCGGCGACGCCGTTGCCCGGGGCCTTGCGCACGCGGTGGGCGCTCGGCTCCCGGGCCCGGATGGTCACCGCTGACCAGGGCGGGCACGTCGCTTACGGGGCAGGCGCGAACAACTGCCTGAACGACGCGGCGACGGCGTACCTGGTCGGCGGGAACTTCCCGGCGCGGGACCGTTTCTGCCCGGCCGAGCGTTCTTGACGGCTATTCGGTGCTGAAGATCGGCGCGAAGAACGCGGCCAGTCCGGCGGTTGCGGTGAGGGGAAGGACGTTCGCGACGTACTGGTCCGGCCGGACCACCACGACCGCGCCATCCGGCGAGATCCCGCGGGCGGCGAAGATGTCGTCCGCGGGATCTGCCGCGTAGACCTTCTCGTAGTCGATCAGCGAGAAGGGGCCGGTGCGGGGCAGGAAAACCTCGGGAACCTCGCCGAGATCGACCTCCTCGTACGGCTGCGGGTAGATCACCTTCACGTCGAACCAGGCGTCGATGTCCAGATTCTCCGGGGTGTGGGCCACGACCGGCGAGTCCGGGGAATTCCCGAGCCAGCCGGCGAAATCGGCCACCGGGGCGGCGGGTCCGAAAACGTAGACGCGCCAGCGGCCGTCGGCCTGGGCGTGGTGTCCTAAGTGGATCAGGTTCGCGTCGCAGACTCGCATGACGGGTGCCGACTTGAAGCGTTTGCCGATCGGGAACCCGGTCGCCAGATCTTGGTGTTCGGGCGTGGCGATGAGCACGGAAGGCTGGTAGCACGTCAGGAAACCGGACGGGAATTCGAAGGTCTTCACGTAGAACTCTTCCAGCTCCGCCGGATCGGCCAGGTCTTCGGGCCGGGCCGCCATGAGGGTCGACCATTCCTTGTCGAAGTCGATGAGGTTTTTCGCGATCAGCTGGCGTTCCGCGGAGTAGGTGGACAGCAGCGAAGCGGGACCGCGGCCGTCGAGGACGTGGCCGAGTTTCCAGCCGATGTTGAACCCGTCCTGCATCGAGACGTTCATGCCCTGTCCGGCTTTCGCGCTGTGCGTGTGGCAGGCGTCGCCGGTGATGAAGACGCGCGGCAGCCGGGTGTCGCCGGCGGGAACGTCGTCGAATTTGTCCGTGAGCCGGTGGCCGACCTCGTACACGCTGTGCCAGGCCGCATTCTTGACGTCCACAGTGTAGGGATGCATGATCGCGTTGGCGCGCGCGATGATCTGGTCGATCGTCGTCTTCCGCACCGCGCCGTGGTCGTCCTCGGAGACCTCGCCCAGATCGACATACATCCGGAACAGTGCGCCGCCCTCGCGGGGGATCAGCAGGATGTTGCCGCCGTCGTGGGACTGGATGGCGCATTTCGTGCGGATGTCCGGGAAATCGGTGACGGCGAGGACGTCCATCACGCCCCACGCGTGCAAAGCCTGATCGCCGACGAGCTGCCTGCCGATCGACTCGCGCACCGCGCTGCGGGCGCCGTCGCAGCCGACCACGTATTTCGCTCGGACAACGCGATCCTCGCCGGTGCGCGGGCCGGCGGTATGCCGCAGCGTGACGGTCACCGGATATTCGTCGCCCTCGGTAATGGTCAGCGACTGGAATTCCAGGCCGAAATCGGGCGTCATCCGGCTCGGCGAGTGGGCCATGTACTCGGCGAAATAGTCCTGCACGCGGGCCTGGTTCACGATGAGGTGCGGGAATTCGCTGATCCCGGTCGGGTCGTCGGGCACGCGCGACGAGCGGACGATGCGCTTCGGATCGGCGGGATCGGGTTTCCAGAACGACATCGTGGTGATCCGGTAGGCCTCCTCGACGATCCGGTTCGCGAACCCGAAGGCCTGGAACGTTTCGACGCTGCGCGCCTGGATCCCGTCCGCCTGCCCGACTTCGAGCCGCCCGCCCCGGCGTTCGACGATGCGCGTGGCGACGTGCGGGAACCGGGACAGCTGCGCGGCGGTGATCATGCCCGCGGGGCCGGTGCCCACGATCAGCACGTCGACCTCGTCCGGCAGTTCCGCGGGCCGGTCGATTCCGGTTCCGGCGGCGGGGAGGACGCGCGGTTCGCCGGAAACGTAGCCGTGGTGGTGGAACTGCATGGATTTCCTCACCTCACTGTGAGCACCAGGGGACCGTGTTCGATAATAGAACTCGTTGTTCAATTATTGAGTACAACGATGCTAAGGTGGGCCGCTCCGGTGCACAAGACCCCGCGGGGAAGGACCGAGTCGTGACGGAAGCCAAGCAAGCGGCCGGGTCGCAGACGTTGTCGCGCGGGCTCACCGCGCTCGAAGTGCTCGCCGAGGCCGACGCGCCGCTGTCGATCGGCGAGCTGGCTTCGCGGCTCGGGCTGCACCGGTCGATCGCCTACCGCATCGTGCGCACGCTTGAGGACCACGGGCTGGTCGTGCGCGGCGCGAATGGCGAATTGGAACTGGGAGCGCGGCTGGCGGCGTTGGCGCGCAACGTTTCCCGTGATCTTCAGTCGACCGCGCTGCCCGAGTTGACCGTGCTCGCGAACGAACTCGGCATGACGGCGTTCCTGGCGACGCTCGACGGCGAGGATTCCGTGGTCACGCTGGCCAGCGTCGAACCGCGGCAGGCGACGGCGGCGGTGGCACAGCGGCCGGGCAGCCGGCATCCGATCACCGACGGCGCGCCGGGTCGCGCGATCCTGCAACAGCTGCGCGGGGAAAAAACGCCGTACGAAACCAGTCACGACGAGGTGATTCCCGGGCTGTCGTCGATCGCGGTGCCGCTCGCGGTGCCCGGGCAGCATCCGGCCGCGCTCGCGGTGGTGTATTTGACCGGTCCGGCTGATATCTCTGCGATCGGCGCGCGGCTGGCGCGGGCGGCGCAGGTGATCCGGGCCGAACTGCATCCGTGACGGACGCGGTGGACAGCGGCCGGGCCCGGGACGCACGATGGCGTCCGTGGTACAGACGACGCGCTTCGCCCGCTTCCCGCTCGGACACTTCCCGACCCCGCTCGAACCGCTGGACCGGCTCACCGCGCGGCTGCGCGAACGGCACCGGGACGTACCGGACCTCTGGATCAAACGCGACGACTGCACCGGATTGGCGACCGGCGGCAACAAGACGCGCAAGCTGGAATTCCTCGTCGGCGACGCGCTCGCGCAGGGCGCCGACACGCTGATCACCCAGGGCGCGACGCAGTCCAACCACGCCCGGCAGACCGCCGCGGCCGCCGCGCGCGCCGGGCTGTCCTGCAAACTGCTGCTGGAACAACGGCAGGTGCGCGACGAGGAGTACGAGAACTCCGGCAATGTGTTCCTCGACGAACTGCTCGGCGCGGAGATCGTGGACCGTGTGCCGGCCGGAACTGATATGCCAGCGGCGATGGAGGACGTGGCCGCGAAGCTGCGCGCGGAGGGACGGCGGCCGTACGTGATCCCGGGCGGCGGGTCGAATCCGATCGGCGCGCTCGGGTACGTCCAGTGCGCGCTGGAACTGGACGCCGCGCCGGTCCCGGTCGACTGGGTAGTGCACGCGACCGGCAGCACTGGCACACAGGCCGGGCTCGTCGCCGGATTGCGCGCGGTGCACAGTCCCGCGCGAGTGCTCGGCGTCAGCGTGCGGCAGCCGGAAGCACGGCAGATCGACGCGGTGCACGGGCTCGCCGGCCGGACGGCTGAGCTGATCGGCGCCGAGGTTTCCCGCGACGACGTGCTGGTGGACGACCGCTGGGTCGGCGAGGGCTACGGCGTGCCGACCCCGTCCATGGCGGACGCGGTGCGGCTGCTCGCCGAGACCGAAGGGATCCTGCTGGACCCGGTGTACTCCGGAAAGGGATTCGCCGGCCTGCTCGGCGGGATCGAGGAGGGCCGGTTCTCCGCGGCCGACCGGGTGGTGTTCGTGCACACCGGAGGCGTCGCCGGACTGTTCGGCTACCGGTCGACGTTCCAGTGATCGCCGGCATCCTCGGCGGCATGGGTCCCGCGGCGACCGCGGAGTTCTACGCGAAGCTCATCGCGCGCACAGCTGCCGAGCGCGATCAAGACCACCTTCGCGTGGCGATCTGGGCGGACCCGACGGTGCCGGACCGGGTCGCCGCGGTTCTCGACGGGAGCACCGATCCGTACCCGGCATTGCTTGCCGGGGCGGGAAAACTGCGGGACCTCGGCGCGTCCGTGATCGCGATTCCTTGCCATACCGCGCATTTCTTCCTGCCCCGGCTGGCCGCGGACAGCGGGGCGCCGTTCGTGGACATGGTCGCGGAAACGGCGGAATTCCTTGCCGGGCGAACGGGTCCGGTCGGACTGCTCGGCACTCGCGGGACGATCGCCGCCGGGCTGTACCAACGGCGAGTACCCGAGGTCGAGTGGGTAGTGCCGTCCGAGGCGGGGCAGCGGGAAGTCGACGCAGCGGTGGCGGCGGTGAAACGCGGCGATATAGCCGGTGGTGCGGCGCATTTCGACCGGGCGCGGGTCGACGCGCCGTTGTCGGTGCTGGCGTGCACAGAACTTCCGTTGGCGGCGGGGAAGTCGGGCAAGGTGCTGGACCCGACGGATCTGCTCGCCGACGCGGTGATCCGCCGCTGCGGCGGAAAACCGGTCGACGTCCGGCCGCCCGCCTGACAGAGTCCGGCCATGACTGATCTGCTGACCGCCGCGGATGTGCTGCTCATGCAGGATCTCGCGCAGCGGATCACCGCCGTGCGCCCGGAACTCGTCAACAGCGACGCCTCCTACGGCGAGCTGGCCTGGAACTGGGGCAAAGGCCATGCCGCACAAGGCGCGAGCTGGGTCCGCCGGCTGTGGTTCGCGGGCGACGGCCTGGCCGCGTGGGGCTGGGCGCAACTGCCCCGGAGCGTGCGGCTCAATGACGGCTCCGCCAAGGATGTCACCGGTGCTTATCTGGCATATCAGGTGCATCCCGACCACGCCGGGCTGGCCGACGACGTGATCGAATGGTTCGACGCCGCCGCGGACGGCCTCGAACGCACCGTGCTTCCCGGAGCGGCCGACAAGTTCGGCCTGGAACGCTGGGCAGCGCACGGCTACAGGCCCGATCCGGACGGCCTCGGCGACACCGGATCCTGGACGCAGCTGAACGAACGCGACCTCGAGGCGCTCGAAACGCCGGTGCTGCCGTCCGGATTCCGCTTCCGTACCGCCGCCGACGCGGGACCGGAGGCGGCTGTCCAGGCGCATGCGGACGCTTGGGGCGTGACCGCGTACACGCTGGACGGCTACGAGGGCGTGCGCGCGACTCCGGCTTATCGCGGTGACCTGCATGTCCTGGTCGAAGCGCCGGACGGGACGATGGCGGCGTCGACGATCATGTGGTTGGACGAGGTGAACAAGACCGTCGAGTTCGAGCCGGTGGGCACGCATCCGGGCTATCGGCGGTTGGGGTTGGGGCGGGCGATGTTGCTGCACGGGATGGATCGTGCGCGCGCGGCCGGGGCTGCCCACGCGACGGTTGCTTGTCTTGGTGCGCCCGGGCATCCGTCGGCGCGGGGGTTGTACTACGGCGTTGGATTCCGCGAGGTGTGCCGGGACGTGCCGATGCTCAAGCCCGCGTGAGCGGCGGCTGTCCCATCCGCATCGCGCCGAACTTCGCGGACATTCGGACCGCGTCGAAGCCGTAGTCGATCATCGCCGTTTCGTACTCGCGCAGCGCCGGGAGGACATCGGTCTCGGTGAGCTTCGCGGCGAGCAGTTCGGCGTCGCGCAGGGCGATGTTCGCGCCGACGCCCACCGCTGGGCTCATCGCGTGGATCGCGTCTCCGAGCAGGGTCACCGGCGTTGTCGGCCACGGCTCGATCGGCACGCTCGTGCGCATGAAGATCGGGAACAGCGTCTCGGGATCGGCGAGGGCCAGCAGCTCGCTCGCCTTCGGATTCCACTTGCGCGCCAAGGAAACTGTCATGTTCCGCAGCTCAAGGCCGGAGGCGGCGCGGAGTTCGTCGTCGGAGTACGGCAGCAGTTCGGTGCGCGCGGCGAGCAGGCACATCACGTAGTCGCTGGTGTCGGTGAGGCCCGGCAACGACACCGGACGCCGGGAGTGGACCGGGGCGATGCCGATGTGCTGGTTGTCCGGGCCGAACAGCCCGCGGTAGATGCCGAACCATTCGTCGGGGATCAGTTCGGCGGTCTCGCGGGAGAGCGGGAAGCGGCCGTACATGATGCGCACGCCGGTGTCCACGACGCGAGCGTGCGGCAGATATTGCCGTCGTAGCACGGAATTCACGCCGTCGGCGGCGACCAAGACGTCCGCGGAAGCGGTGGATCCGTCGGCGAACGTCGCGGTGACGGTGTCGTCCAGGCGGTAGCCGGTGCACTCGCGGCCGAACTCGACGACGTCGTCCAGTCCGTGGAGGAGGATCTCGCGCAGGGTCAGGCGGTTGATCGAGACATTGCGTTCGACGGGTTCCTCCGGCGGCGTCCCGTTGAGGTAGCTGGTACGCGACGGCGTCGAACTGGCATCCCAGATCGCCTGGCTGAGATGCGCAGGAAGCAGCCGCTTGAGCGCGTCGAGGCCGTGCGGGTCGAGCCGCAGGCGATACCCCTGCAACCGGTCGGCGGCTGAGATATCGCGTTCGCGGACTGTGACGTCCACACCGGCGCGGTGCAATCCCTGGGCGAGCGCGAGACCGCCGACGCCGGCTCCGATGATCAGGACGCGAAGTTTTCCGGGCACAGCGAATTCCCCTTCTGGATACGGGCCGAGGGGACGTGCTGGACGCACCGGAAAGGTGCGGGTACGAGCGCGCTGCGCCGCCCGGACTACCCGCCGGGCTGTGGCTTTCGACGTCCTGGGCCAGCCTAGCTTTTTCCGGATCCGGATTGTCAAGGACCGATTTCGGCCTAGGCTGGAGTCATGTGCGCACCGGGGCCGGAGATCCGCGGGACACGGGTGGAACTGCTGACCGCACCGGACTGCCCGAACGCCGAGGCGGCCCGGTCTTTGGTGGCCGAGTGTCTCGCCGAGAGCGGCCTCGACACGACGGTCGTCGAACGCGTCGGCCGCTACCGCTCGCCGACGGTCCTGGTCGACGGGGCCGACGTGATGGGCCCGGCCGGGTCGGTCGCGGGGGAGGCCTGCCGTCTCGACGTGCCGACCCGGGAGCGGGTGCTCACCGCGTTGGCGGCCGTGAAGGCCTGACCGGAAGCCCTTGCAGCTCGCGAGTTGTCTTCGGGGCACCCGTCGCTCTGGTTCACATTACAAATGTAATGTAGCGTAGGCCCGACGGCGGCCGAGGAGGTGCGGATGAGCCGGTCCGGAACCGCGGACGACCCCGCCGGGACGAAGCTCGCCCTGCGCCGGGCGGCGGTCGGCGTGGTCGCTTCCGACGGGCTGCGCGGCCTCACCTACCGGGCGGTCGCGCGGGCGGCGGGCTGCACCACCGGCGCGGTCCAGCATCATTTCTCTTCCATCGACGACCTCCTCCAGTCCTCTTTGGACCTGGTGCTGGAGGAAAGCGCGGAAAACGGCCTGATCGGCGCCCGCACCGGCGTCTACGCGGACGGTCCCGAGGTGCGCCAGCGGTTCCGGGACAGCGCGGACCTGCAAGTGTTCCAGTACCAGCTGGTCGTGGAGGCGGCGCGGCGGCCCGAATTGCGGCCGGTCGTGCGGCGGCTCTACGGCGGCTATCTCGCCGCGGTCGGCAAGGAACTGTCGGCCGACGGCGGGCTGGCCCAGCTCGTGTTCTACGCCCTCGACGGAATGTTCCTGCACCAGGCGGCGGACCCGGACGTCGATCCAGGCCCGGCGCTCGAAGCCCTGCGCGGCCTGCTCGCGGCCGCACGGTAACCGAACTCGAGTCCTCACCCCGGCCGCGCACGACGCAGCCGGGGTCGAAGTGTTGCCGGATACCGTTGCACCGCAAGAACTTCCCACTGTCCTTTCCGGAATTTCGCCGCCGCTCAGGTGTTGACTTAATCAACACCTAGGGGTCAGACTCGGCGCATCCCGAACCCGCCGACCCGAAAGGCGTACCGATGCCCGACACCGCCGCCGCGACCTTGCTGATCGACGGCCGCTGGCAGTCCGCCCCGGCGACGTTCGACGTCGTCGACCCCGCGAGCCTCGCCGTCGTCGGCCAGGCCGCCGACGCGGGGCCCGAGCGGGCGCGAGACGCACTGGCCGCGGCCGCGCGCGCCGCCCGCGGCTGGGCGGGCGCCGATCCGGAGACCCGCAGCGGCCACCTGCGCGCCGCGGCCGCCGGAATCCGTGCCCGGCAAGGCGAACTGGCCGCGCTGCTGAGCCGTGAGAACGGGAAACCGCTCGCCGAGGCGAACGGCGAACTGGCCGGGGCCGCCCGGATGCTGGAGTGGGCCGCCGAGGAGGGCCGCCGCGCGTACGGGCGGGTCACCCCGGCGAACGCGGCCGGTCCCGGCCTCGTGCTGCGCGCCCCGGTCGGCCCGGTGCTCGCGATCACGCCGTGGAACTTCCCGGCCAGCATGCTGATCCGCAAGGTCGGGCTCGCGCTCGCGGCGGGCTGTCCGGTCATCGCGAAACCGGCCGAGCAGACCCCGCTGATCGCCACCGCGCTGCTGGAGATCGTGCAGGACACCGGACTGCCCGGCGGCGTGCTGCAGTCGCTGACCACCGCGCGGCCGGCCGAACTCGTCGGCGCGCTGCTGGCCGACCGGCGGCTGCGCAAGGTCAGCTTCACCGGGTCAACCGAGGTCGGGCTCGGCCTGCTGCGCCAGACCGGCGACATCCTCCGCCGCACGTCGCTCGAAATGGGCGGGCACTCACCGGCGATCGTGTTCGACGACGCCGATCTCGAAGCGGCCGCGGCGGGCGTCGTCACCGGGAAGTTCTTCAACGCCGGGCAAAGCTGCACCGCGGTGAACCGGCTCTACGTCCACGAAAGCGTCCGCGACGATCTGCTTTCCTTGATCGAAAAGAAAACCGCCGCGCTGAAGGTCGGCCGGGGCGACGCCGAGGGCACCGACGTCGGGCCGCTCATCGACGAGGCCGGGCTGGCGAAGGTCGAGAACCAGGTCGCGGACGCGGTCGGCAAGGGCGCGCGCGTGCTCGTCGGCGGCAACCGGTGGACGGATTCCGCGCTGCCGGGCCATTTCTTCGAGCCCACCGTGCTGGACGGCGTCACGCCGGACATGCTCATCAGCCGCGAGGAAACGTTCGGCCCGGTGCTCGCGGTGTCGGCCTTCCGCACCGACGACGAGGCCGTCGAACTGGCCAACTCCACCGATTACGGCCTCGCCGCCTACGTGTTCGGCACCGATCTGCGCCGCGTCTGGCGCACGCTCGACCGGCTCGACTTCGGCGTGCTCGGCGTCAACGACCCGGCTCCGGTGCGCCCGGAACTTCCCTTCGGCGGCCAGAAGAACTCCGGCCAGGAACGCGAAGGCGGGGCCGAAGGCATCGAGGCCTACACCGAGACCAAAGCCGTCGCTCTGCGGTTCTGAACCGCTCCCCGAAAGGAATCCGCATTGACTGACCTCGCCTCCCTCGATCAGCGCACCCTCATCCATCCGCACACCGTCATCGGCGATCCGGCCGAACCGCTCGTCCTCGACCGCGGCGAAGGCGCGCTGCTGTGGGACACCGACGGCAACCAGTACCTCGACGGCACCTGCGGCCTGTGGCAGTGCCCGGTCGGCCACGGCCGTGCCGAACTCGCCGACGTCGCTGCCGAGCAGATCCGCAAACTGGAGTTCTACTCGTCCTTCGGCGACTACTCCAACGCCCCGTCGATCCGGCTCGCCGAACGCCTGCTGTCGCTCGCCCCGGCGGGTCTGGAGCGGGTTTTCCTCACCAACGGCGGTTCGGAGGGCAACGAAACCGCGATCAAACTCGCCCGCCTCGCCTTCCATCACGCCGGTTCGCCGGAGCGCACGGTGGTGCTGGCACGGCACGGCGGCTACCACGGCATGGGCGGCGCCTCGCTGGCCGCGACCGGCATCGAGGGCCTGCGCGCCGGGTACGGCCCGCTGCTGCCGGACGTCGAATGGCTCGGCAAACCGCACGGTATCGAGCACGGTCCCGACGCGACAGACATTCTGGTGGCAGAGCTGGAACAGCGCATCGAGGAGATCGGTCCACATCGGATCGCCGCGTTCATCGGGGAGCCTGTGCTCGGTGTCGGCGGAATGGTGCCGCCGCCGGAGGGCTACTGGCCGCGCGTGCAGGAAGTGTTGCGCCGAAACGGGATTCTGCTGATCGTGGACGAGATCGTCACCGCGTTCGGTCGTACCGGGCACTGGTTCGGCAGCGAGCGTTTCGGCGTCGAACCGGACATGATCGTGACCGCGAAAGGGCTCACCAGCGGGTACATTCCGATGGGTGCGGTCCTCATTGGACGAAGGGTGCTCGAACTCGCCGAAGGCGCGACGTTCCTGCACGGTTTCACCTACAACGGCCACCCGGTCGGCGCGGCGGTCGCGCTGGCGAACCTCGACCTCATCGAAAAGGAGAACCTGCTCGAACGCGCCACCGCCCTCGGCGCCAGGCTGCGTGCGCGGCTCGACCCGCTCGCCGAACTGCCGCACGTGCGCGAGGTCCGCGGCGTCGGCCTGATGCTCGGCATCGAGTTCGCGGACCGGCCGACCGCGCCGGTGCAGGCGGGCTGCCGCGCGGACGGCGTGGTGGTCCGCGCGTCCGGGACCAGCATCGTGCTGTCGCCGCCGCTGGTGATCACCGAGGACCAGATCGACACGCTGGCCGACGTGCTGTGCAAGCACGTCGCGGTCGCGGCGAGCTGAACGGAGGAGCCATGAGACGCCGGATACCGACGCTGCTGTCCGCCGCGCTTCTGCTCACCACCGCCGGCTGCGCGATTTCCGAAGGCGGGCCGAACTCGCTCGTGTTCGTGTCCTACGGCCAAGGCGCTTACCAGGCGGGCCAGCGCGCCGCGTGGCTGGATCCGTACGAGAAGCAGACCGGGACCACGGTCACCCTCGACGGCCCGTCGAGCAACGCCAAGCTCAAGGCGATGGTCGAGGCGGGGAAGGTGACCTGGGACGTCGTCGACACCGACGCGTCCGCCGCCGCCGCGGTGTGCGGGAGCCTGCTCGAACCCGTCGACATGGGCGCGCAGGCCGCCGGGTTCCCGGAGGGCTCGCTCACCGATTGCGGGGTGCCGGACGCCTTCTTCGGCATGATGCTGATGTACAACTCCAAGGTCTACGGCCAGCATCCGCCGGCGAAACTCGCGGATTTCTTCGACCCGAAGCAGTTCCCCGGCCGCCGCATCATCTACGGCGGCGACCCGAGCGTCGGCACCATCGAAGCCGCGCTGCTGGCCGACGGCGTGCCGCGGGACAAGCTCTACCCGCTCGACATGCGCCGCGCGCTGCGGATGTACGACCGGATCCGGCCGCAGCTGGCCATCAGCAGCACCTACGGCGACCAGCAGCAGCGCATGGCGGGCGGACAGGCGGACCTGGCGCTGATCGTCAGCGCACGGGCGTTCTCGCTGCTCAAGGCGGGGGCGACGAACTGGAAGGTGGTGCCGGACATCCCGGTGCCGGTGACCTGGGACGTACTCGTGGTGCCGAAGGGGACGGCACGCGCCGAGGAGGCCAAGAAGCTCATCCGCTTCGCCTCGCAGCCGGCGCAAGCGGCGGACTTCGCCGCGCGGGCGGGCGTGGGACCGGCCAACACGGCCGCCCCCGCCGCCCGTTCGGAGATCGGCCGCCAGCTCGACATCTGGGGCGAGGGCAAGGAGGACTTGCGAGTGCTCAGCAACGTGCGCTATTGGGCGGCGAACCGGCCCGAGCTGGTGAAGGCGTGGTCGGATTGGACGACCGGATGACCGCCGTGGCGACTCGCGTCCCGGCCGTGCCGCGGGCCGGGCGCGAGAAACGGCGGACCTCGTGGCTGCTGCTCCCCGCCGCGGCGGTGGTGCTGGTGTTCTTCTTCTACCCGCTCGCCGTGATCCTGTGGCGGAGCTTCACCGAGCCCTCGTTCGGGGTCGCCAATTACCTGGCGGTGCTCGGCGACGAGGTGCAGATCCGCGTGCTGCTGCGGACCCTGCGGACCGCGCTGATCATCACCGTGGCGACGCTCGTCATCGCGTACCCCTACGCCTACGCGATGACCCTCGTCGGCCGTCGTGCCCGGTCGGTGCTGACGCTGCTGGTGCTGATGCCGTTCTGGACGAGCCTGATGGCGCGCAACTTCGCCTGGTACGTGCTCGAACAGCGCGGCGGCGTCATCGACCGGATGCTGTCGGCGATCGGCATCGACGGCGTCGTCCTGCTGGGTTCGGTGGCCGGCGTGACGGTCGCGATGGTGCAGGTGATGCTGCCGTTCATGGTGCTGCCGCTGCAAAGTTCGATGCTCAGCATCGACCGCAGCCTGCTGCACGCGGCGGGCAGCCTCGGCGCGCGGCGTCCGGTGGCGTTCCTGCGGGTATACGTGCCGCTGTCGATGCCGGGCGTGCTGGCCGGGGTTTCGGTGGTGTTCATCATGTCGCTGGGCTTCTACATCACCCCGGCGCTGCTCGGCACGCCGCAGCAGGCGCTGGTCGCGCAGGTGATCGGCACCCAGGTCAACGACCTGCTGGACTTCGCGGGCGCGGGCGCGCTCGGGACGATCCTCCTGGTCGTCACGCTCGTGGTGCTCGCCGTGCTCAGCCGTGTGGCCGCGCCGCTGGGCACCAGTGCGGCCGGAGGTGCCGACCGTGGCTGACAATCCGTCCATCAGCAGGGCCGCCGCGGTGCGGCAGCGGAGCCTCGGCTGGGGCCTGCGCGTCTGGGTCGCCCTCGTCGCGTTCGTGCTCGTCGCGCCGACGCTCGTGGTGATCCCGATGAGCTTCGGCGCGGGCTCGACGTTCGAGTTCCCGCCGAAGGACTGGTCGTGGCACTGGTACGCGGAGTTCTTCACCAGCAAGCAATGGCTGGCCGCACTGGCGAATTCGGTGCAGGTCGGGCTGCTCGCGGCGGCGCTGGCGACCGTGCTCGGCGTGGCGGCCGCGCTGGCGCTCGACCGGATGCGCAGCCGCGGCCGGGGCGTCGTCCGGCAATTGCTGATGGCTCCGATGATCCTGCCCGGCATCGTGGTGGCGGTCGCGATCTACGGCGTTTTCCTGCGCTGGCAGCTGAACGGCACGATGCTCGGTTTCGTGCTGGCGCACGCGGTACTGGGGCTGCCGTTCGTGCTCACTTCGGTGCAGACCAGCCTCGCCGGATACGACCCGATCATGGAGAAAGCCGCGGCCAGCCTCGGCGCGCCCCGGTTCACGACGCTGCGCAAGGTCGTGCTCCCGATCATCGCGCCCGGCGTGCTGTCCGGCTTCGTGTTCGCCTTCGCCACGTCGTTCGACGAGGTCGTGGTCGCGTTGTTCCTGCAGACGCCGGCGATCAAGACGCTGCCGGTGAAAATGTACGAATCGATCGTGCTGGAAATCGACCCGACGATCGCCGCCGCGTCGAGCCTGATCGTCGTGTTCACCACCATCCTGCTGTTCGTCCCCGCCGTTCTGCGCCGAAAAGAGCAATCATGACTGACGGAATCGCGACCGCACACGTGACGAAGGCCTACCCCGGCGTCGGCCGGCCCGCCGTGGACGACGTTTCGCTGCACATCGCCGACGGCGAGTTCATGACCTTCCTCGGCCCGTCCGGTTCGGGCAAGACGACCATGCTGTCGATGATCGCCGGGTTCACCCCGCTCACGTCCGGATCGATCACTGTGGACGGTCAGGAGATCTCGCGGCTCAAACCGCACCGGCGGAACCTCGGCGTGGTTTTCCAGCAGTACGCGCTGTTCCCGCACATGTCGGTGGCGCGCAATGTCGCGTTTGGACTGACTCAGCGCAAGGTGCCGAAGCCCGAGATCGCGCGGCGGGTGGACGAGGTGCTGGAGCTGGTCGGGCTGTCGGCGGTGCGGGATCGGTTGCCGCGCCAGCTTTCCGGCGGTCAGCAGCAGCGCGTCGCTCTCGCACGCGCGGTGGTGTACGAACCGCGTGCGTTGCTGATGGACGAGCCTTTGGGCGCGTTGGACAAGAAGCTGCGCGACCAATTGCAGCGGGAGATCGCGCGGATGCACCGGGAACTGGGCATGACGTTCCTCTTCGTGACGCACGATCAACAGGAGGCGCTCACGTTGTCGGACCGGATCGCGGTGTTCAACGACGGCCGGATCGAACAGGTCGGCACGCCCGAGGAATTGTACGAGCGGCCGGAAACGTTGTTCGTCGCGCAGTTCGTCGGGGAGTCCAACGCGTTGTCGCTGACGCCGGGGGAGGTGACTGTCGTGCGGCCGGAACGGTTGACCCTGCACACTTCCGCGGAGCCAGTCCCGAGTGGACACCAGCGGGCGAGCGCGCAGGTGACCGACATCGTGTACGTCGGCGACCACACGCGGATTTGGCTGCGGTATTCCGATGGCGCGCGCGGTTGTGCGGTGCTGTCGGCCGGGGTCGCGCACGAGCATCGGCCGGGGGACGAGGTGGTCGTGGCGTGGCATCCGGACCATCAGGCCGTGGTGCCGAGCGGCGGCGTTCCGGAATTGGCGGCGGTATGACTGAGGATGTGCTGCTGCGCGGCGGCGTGGTCCGGACGTTCGATCCGGTAGCCGGGACCGTTTCCGCGGTGCTGGTTTCGGACGGCCGGATCGCCGCGGTCGGCGACGACAAGACGGTTTCCGCCGCTGCCGCACCGGATGCGCGGGTCGTCGAGCTGGCGGGCCGGACTGTCCTGCCTGGACTGAACGACGCGCATTTGCACCTGGCTTTCCACGCCGCCGCCGGTCCGGAGTTCTGTGTGGACCTTTCCGCCGCCTCTTCGTTGGATTCGGTGGCTCGTGCGCTGGCTGACGCGCCGCCGGGGGAGTGGATCGTCGGCCGCGGCTGGCGGGAAACGACGATCGCCGAATTCGCCGGCGGCCGGGCGGCTCCGACCCGCGCCTGGCTCGACGGCGTGACTGGCTCGCAGCCGACCGTGCTGCACCACGCGTCGTCACACGAGGTGTGGGCGAACAGCGCGGCGCTTGAGCGAGCCGGAATCACCGCGGCGACACCGGATCCGGAAGCCGGGGAGATCGTGCGGGACTCCGCTGGCGAGCCGACCGGGATCCTGGTCGAGAGCGCGCAGGAACTGGTCGCTTCGCTGGTGCCGAAGCCGAGCCGGGCCGTCCGGCTGGATTCGATCGTGCGCGGCATGGAACGGTTGAACGCCCTCGGGATGACCAGCGTGACCGACCCGATCGTCCCGCCTGACCTGTGGCAGGACTACCGGGACCTGCACGCCGCCGGCCGGCTGCGGATGCGGATCACCGCGCTGCTGCACTGGAACTGGCCATCGCCGACGACCTCCGCCACCTCGCTCGCGCAGTTGCTGGACGAGACGGACTTCTCCGTCGGCGACGACCTGCTGCGGATCGGCGGCATCAAACTGTTCGCCGACGGGGTGCCGACGCACTGCACCGCGTGGATGCATTCGCAGTACCCCTCCGGCGGGCACGGCAGCCTGGTGACCTTCGGCCCCGACGACGACGCGCGCGTGCGTGAGCTGCACGAACTGGTCCTGGCCGCCCACATCCGGCGGGTTCGCGTGCAAGTCCACGTGACCGGGGACCGAGCCGCGGACGCGGTAGTCGACGCGATCGAGGCGGCCCAGGCGGCCGACCCCTGGCCGGCGGCACGGCACGCCCTGATCCATGGCACTTTCCTGTCCTCCGCCGTGCTCTCCCGCCTGGCTCGGTCGGGAATCGGGGTCATCACCAGCTCGCTGATGCGCACCTACAGCGGCCCGTCAATGGTCCGCGTGCTGGGCGAGGCTCGATGGGCCGACGCCTTCCCCGCACGAGCCCTGCTGGACCACGGCGTGGTGGTCGCCGACAGCTCGGACGCCCCGGTCACCGTGCCCGACTGGCGCCGCGGCGTCGCGACCTTCACCGGCTCGCCCGGCCCGAACGCCTACTCCGCGGTGGCCAGCCCGCTCACCAGGGAAGAAGCTCTGCGGCTGTGGACCACCGGCCCGGCTTGGCTGGAACACGCGGAGACCGCCAAGGGCACGCTCAGCGTCGGCTCCCTCGCCGACCTGGCGGTCTTCGCCCACGATCCGGTCACCGCTGCGGGCCCGGAGTTGCTGAGCGTACGGTCGGAACTGACCATGCTCGGGGGACGGGTAGTGACAGAGTGAGGTTTCGTGTACAGCAGCAATACCGACGCTGACCGCGGCGCTTTCGTGTGGATGGTGAAGAACGCCGTCGTCCCGCGGCCGATCGCGTGGGTGAGCACGGTGGACGGCGCGGGAGTGCGGAACCTCGCGCCGTTCAGCTACTTCGCGCCGCTGACCATGGACCCGCCGACAGTGCTCTTCTCGATTTCGGAAGCGCCGAAGGACACTTTGGCCAATATCGAGGCCACGGGCGAGTTCGCGATCACGATAGCGCTGAGCGGCCAGGAGGAACTGGTCGCGCGTACTGCATCCACAGTGGACTCCTCAGTGGACGAAGCGGAGCACGTCGGGTTGTCGTGGACGCCCGGGGTGCGGATCGGCGTGCCGCATCCCGCCGGGGCCGGCCCGAGCCTGGAGTGCACGCTGGTGAAGGTCGAGGAGTTCAGGGGCTCGCACCTGGTCTTCGGCGAGGTGGTGGGAGTGGCGGTGGACGACCGGCTGCTGCGCCCGGACGGACGGCTGGACCAGGACGTGTACCACCCGGTGGGCCGCATGGGCGGCGCGACGTTCACCCGGGTGGACAACTGGGTGCGGGCGCCGATTCCCGCTCCGGAGGAGTTCCTGGCCGGGAGTCAGCACTCCGCCCCCGGTGCGCAGCCCCGCTGACCGTTCCCCTCACGAACCGGCGAGCCGGCGGAAACCCGTATGCTCGGCCCTGTCCGCACCTGAGCAGGGAGGTTCCCGTGGCCGAAGCAACCCTTTCCGGGATCCTCGACCGCCTCGCGGAACTGCACGACCCCAAAATCCGGGCCGTCAACGAGAACCACGGCGACGACCACAGCGTCAACCTCGGCAAGCTCCGCGCCCTCGCGAAGGAGCTCAAAGCCCAGCCTGGCCTGGCCCGCGAACTCTGGCAGACCGGCGACACCAACGCCCGCCTTCTCGCGGTCCTCGTCGCGCGGCCGAAGCAGTTCGACCGCGACGACCTCGACCGGATGCTGCGCGAGGCGGGCACACCCAAGGTCCACGACTGGCTCCTCGCGAACATCGTCAAGAAGAGCCGCCACGCCGAGGACCTCCGCACCGCCTGGCTCGACGACCCCGATCCGGTGGTCGCGAGCGCGGGCTGGGCACTCACCGCGGAGCGCGTCGCCAAGAAGCCCGACGGCCTCGATCTGCCCGGGCTTCTCGACGTCATCGAAGCCGAGATGAAAAGCGCCCCGCAGCGGTTGCAGTGGGCGATGAACCACTGCCTCGCCCAGATCGGCATCGAGAACCCCGGCCTGCGCGCCCGCGCGATCGGCATCGGGGAGCGGCTGGGCGTGCTCAAGGACTATCCGACGCCGCCGAACTGCACCTCGCCGTACGCACCGGTGTGGATCGCGGAGATGGTCAAGCGGCAGGGCTGACGAACAAGATCACGCCTCGGCGAGCGCGATGAAACTGCTCCAATCCGGATCGGACAAACCGAGCTGCGCACCGGCTTCAGCAAGCGCGGAAGCCGCGGAATCGATGAACCACGACGCGGTCAGCACCATCTTCGCCGCAGCAGCAGGATCGCGGCGGACTCCTTCGGGAGTCAGGTCCTGCACCTTGAGCGTATGGACGGCCGAGTCGAGCAACCGGGCGACCAGGCTGTAGGCGTTGGCCGCTTCCGTCGTGCGCGTCAGAGCCCGGAACCGCGGGCGGGCGGCTTCGACCAGATCGGGGACCAGCAGGGAGCGCAGGCGCGGCCATTCCGCCGTCATGTGGTCGTTCAGCCACCGGGACAACTGCTGGTACCGCACGGCGGCCTGCTCGAACCGGCTGCGCAGGGCGGTGATCTCCGCCGGTTCGGATTCGCCTTCCATGAACAGGATCCCGGTCGTCGCGACCACGGCCGGATCGTTGAGGTCGACGCAGCCGACGGCACCGTGCGCGGGGTCGAGCCGGTCGGGCGCGGGACTGCCCGACCACCGGGCGGCCAGCAGTTTCAAGGCGTTCGAATCGCGCCGCCAGGCCGCCGACTCCTCGAGTTTGAGCACCGAGTGGTACCGCTCGTGCTCGCGGTGATCGCGCGCCACCCGCACGTATCCGGCCAGTTCCGCCGGCGACGGACCGCCGCTCGCCTCTGCAGTCATGTCTTCGAGTCAACCAGAAAACGCCTCAGTCCAACGCGAGCGCTTTCCGGAGATCGCCGGCATTGTCCAGCAATTCGGCCGCCCCGGGACGGGTCGCGGACGCGGCCCGATGCGCGAACCGAACCTCCGCCTTCCGCTCGCCAAGGGAGAGCGGCAGCCGCCGCACGGCGAGCTGCAACGCGGTCCCCGGCAGGCCGGTCGTGTGCACCGGCCGGTCCGGATGCCCTAAGGCCGCGGCGAGCGATTCCGCGCCGACGCCGCACCGGAGGACGGGCACCGGACTGTCGACGAGACCCCCGAACCGAGCGGGAGCGGTTTGCCGGCGGGTGGCCGGGACGGCTTTTCCGAGAAATATTCGCGGTGCGTCTGCGCGGATCCCGGCACAGTTTCGGAGGCGAATGGCAACACCCCCTCAGGGCGTGACGGGTGGTTCCGGAAATCTTCCCCGTTTTCGGCGCTGACGCCAGTTTTACCTGGTTGGGGTCCCCCTATGCGGTGATTCCGGGCTCGTGAACTCCCCGCCACGGGGGAGAGCGCGGTACGAATTTCCCTGCCTGGTGTCGATGAACGCGGGTAAGCAACTCGACAATTCCGTCCTTCTCCGTGGGAGCTTGTGTGATGGCCCGTAGTTCCGGATTCATGCGCTCCCGCGGGAAGCGCGCCGCCGCGGCGCTCGCGGCGGTTTTCGCTGTCGGAATCGCGAGTGCCGCGCCTGCGATAGGTGCGACCCTGCCGCCCAGCGTCGGCCCGGCGAGCCCGTCGTCGACTTCGACTTCGGCACCGGCTTCGGCGGAGACCAGCCCGGCTCCGTCCAGCACCACCCCGACTACCTCCGCACCGGCCGCCGCACCGCAACCGAGAGCGGCCGAGCCGAGAGGTCTCGGCACTCCGCGCAAAATCGGCCCCGACCCGGCCTTCTCGACGGTCGCCCACGGCGCGATCACGATGGCGTCGAACTCGGTCGTCAGCTGCGGCACCGTGCCGGCGTCCTGCGGGGAGACCGCGAACAACTCCGCCTACGGCTACTGGGTCAAGAGCGATCCGGCCGCGCCGGGCAACACCGCCTCGAGCGCGAACCTGACCGTCCCGCCCGGAGCGACCGTGCTGTCCGCCCGGCTTTACTGGCAGGTCAATCCGATCTCGTCGAACGCCGACTCCGGCGATCCGTCCCGGGCGAACCAGGTCGCGTTCAAAGCGCCGGGCGCCGCGACGTATCAGCGGCTGACCGCCGACACCTACGACTGGTTCGACGCGCTGGGCGGCGGATCCCCGCAGATCACCGCGCACGCGGGCGTCAAGGACGTCACCGATCTGGTCAAACAGGCGGGCGGCGGCTCCTACACCGTGGCCGACCTCCAGGCCTGTCGCGGCAACTCGGCCAACACCGCCAGCAACCTCGGCTGCTGGGGCGGCTGGTCCCTGGTCGTGGCATATCAGCTGGACACCGATCCGCTGCGCTACCTGCAGATCTGGGACGGCTTCGACTGGGTCCGGGGCGGCGGCAGCCCCACCGCCACGAACATCGACCTGAACGGCATCCGCACCCCGGGCGACCACGCTCCCGCGGCCACGCTCGGGGTCGTCGTCGGCGACGGCGACGCCAACATCTCCGGCGACTACCTCGAATTCGGCTGGGACGCCTCGTCGCTGCAGCGGCTCACGCTGCCCGCGCCCGGCGGCACCAGCACGACCAACGCGTTCAGCAGCCGGATCGACCGGGTCACCGCGAGCGGCACCGGCAGCAACGTCGCCGACCGCACGCCGAACCCGGCGAACAACTTCGGCTACGACGCGCGCACGGTCGACGTCACCGGCAAGCTGCCCGCCGGCGCGGACCGGGCGCAGCTGAAGGTCGGGACCACCGGGGACGCGCTCTACCCGCAGACGGTCTGGCTGATGGCCGAGGCCAACGAGCCCAACCTGCAGATCGTCAAGAGCAACGACCCCGAGGGCAACCTCCAGGAACGCCCGCCCGGCTGGGTCGGGCGCGGCGGCGAGATCGCCTACGGGCTCGACATCGCCAACCGGAACCCCGACGGCAGCACGACCAACCTGGACACCGCGACCGGCGTGGTCGTCACCGACACGCTGCCCGCCGGAGTGTCCTATGTGGCCGGTTCGGACCCGCGATGCACGGCGTCCGGCCAAGTCGTCACCTGCACTCTGCCCGATCTGGCCCCGGGACAGAGCACGCACATCGGCTTCCGCGTCACCGTTTCGCCGACGGTCGCCCCTGGCACCCGCCTCGACAACACCGCGTCAGTGGTCTTCCAGGGCAAGCAGACCGGCCGCGAACAGACGCGGACCAGCAACACCGTCCGCAACGTGGTCGCGGCGCCGGACTATACGCTGACCAAGGTCGTGGACAAGGCGAACGCGCTGCCCGGCGACCAGCTGACCTACACCGTCACACTGGACAACACCGGCCACATCGCGGTGCCGCCCACGACCGTCACGGACACGCTCCCGCCCGGCACGACGTTCGTCAGCGCGGACACCGCGAGCGGCACCGTCACCGGCACCGGCCCGCTGCAATGGCACGCGGCGGCGATTCCGGTGGGCGGCCAGGCCACGATGACCGTGCACGTCCGGATCAACGACGCGACCATCGGCGCCACACTGATCAACCGCGCGAAGGTGACCGAAGGCCCGCCGCCGACCGTCCCGCCGGACCGGCAGTGCACGGACGACACCACCGCGTCCTGCGCGGAGACGGTGGTGCCCGGCACGAAAATCGAGATCGCCAAGACCGCCGACAAGGCGTCGGCGAACCCCGGCGACACCGTGAAGTACACGGTCGTCGTGCGCAACACCGGCCAGGTCGCGGCCCGCGGCGCGACCTTCACCGACGACCTGTCGAAGGTCCTCGACGACGCCGTCTACAACAACGACGCCGCTCCCGGTGCCCAAACCTCTTACACCGCACCGAAACTGACCTGGACTGGCGACCTGGCCGTCGGCGCTTCGGCGACGATCACCTACAGCGTCACGGTCAGGAATCCTGATCCGGGCGACCGCAAACTGGTCAACGCGATCACGTCGACGACCCCGGGCAGCAACTGCGCGGCCGGGTCCGCCGACCCCCGGTGCGGCACCACGACGCCGGTCTCCGGAATCCGGATCAGCAAGACCGCCGCTCCCGCCAGCGCCAAGCCCGGCGATACCGTGAAGTACACCGTGACCGTCGCGAACACCGGCCAGACTCCGTTGTCCGGGGCGACTTTCACCGATGATCTGTCGAAGGTGCTGGACGACGCTGTCTACAACGGCGATGCGTCGGCTTCCGCGGGTGCGGTGAGTTATGCGGCACCGCGGCTGACCTGGACCGGCGACATTCCCGTCGGCGGCACCGTGACGGTGACCTACTCGGCGAAGGTCAACAATCCGGACACCGGGGACCACAGGCTGGTCAACGCCGTCACGTCCACGACTCCGGGGAACAACTGCGCCGCCGGCTCGACCGACCCGGTGTGCTCTACGACGACTCCCGTGTCCGGGATGCGGATCGAGAAGAAGGCCGACAAGCAGTCCGCGAATCCCGGCGATCAGGTGACGTACACGGTCGTTGTCGCGAACACTGGCCAGACTCCGTTGTCCGGGGCGACTTTCACTGATGATTTGTCGAAGGTGCTGGACGATGCCGGGTATGCCGGTGACGCGTCGGCGTCGGTGGGTTCGGTGGCTTACGCCGCGCCTCGGCTGACCTGGACCGGTGATCTCCCGGTGGGTGCTTCGGCGACGGTGACCTACAGCGTCACCGTGAAGAATCCCGTGACCGGCGACCACAAGCTCGTCAACACGATCACCTCGACGACTCCAGGCAACAACTGTGTCGCCGGTTCGACGGATCCGGCGTGTTCGACCACGACGCCGGTGTCCGGGATCGAGTTCGCCAAGACGGTCGACAAGACCAGCGCGAACCCGGGCGATCCGGTCCGGTACACCGTGACCGTCCGCAATACTGGGCAGACTCCGTTGTCCGGTGCGACTTTCACTGATGATCTGTCGCAGGTGCTGGACGACGCTGTCTACAACGGCGACGGGTCGGCCTCAGCGGGTTCGGTGGCTTACGCCGCGCCTCGGCTGACCTGGACCGGCGACCTTCCGGTCGGCGGTTCGGCGACGGTGACCTACAGCGTCACGGTGAAGAATCCCGTGACCGGCGACCACAAGCTGATCAACACGATCACCTCCGCCACCCCGGGCAGCAACTGCGCGGCCGGGTCGGCCGATCCCCGGTGCGGCACCACGACGCCGGTGTCGGGAATGCGGATCGCCAAGTCCGCCGACCGGGACCAGGTCGTGCCCGGCGACAAGGTGACCTACACGATCACCGTCACCAACACCGGCCAAACCCCGTTGCCCGGCGCGACTTTCACCGACGACCTGTCCCAGGTGCTGGACGACGCCGGCTACAACAACGATGCCGCGCCTGCCGCGCAGGTCTCTTACACCGCACCGAAACTGACGTGGACCGGCGACCTGCCGGTCGGCGGTTCCGCGACGGTGACCTACAGCGTCACGGTCAAGAACCCGGATCCGGGGGACAAGAAGCTCCACAACGTCGTCACGTCCTCGACACCTGGCACCAACTGCCCGCCGGGTTCCGCCGATCCGTCCTGCTCGACCACGACGCCGGGCAAGGAACTGACGGTCGCCAAGACTGTCGACAAGCAGACCGCCAACCCCGGCGACAAAGTCACCTACACCGTGAAGGTGACCAACACCGGCCAGGTCCCGCTGCCGGACGCGAGCTTCACCGATGATCTGTCGCAGGTGCTGGACGACGCCGGCTACAACAACGACGCGTCCGCTTCAGCGGGCTCGACGACTTACACCGCACCCCGGTTGACGTGGACGGGCGACCTGCCGGTGGGAGCCTCGGCGACGGTGACCTACAGCGTCACCGTGCACAATCCGATCTCCGGCGACCACCAGTTGCGCAACACGGTCAGCACACCCGTGCCCGGCAACTGCGAACCCGGTTCGACGGACCCGAAGTGCTCGACCCTGACCCCGCTGCCGGGCATGACGATCGAGAAGAAGGTCGACAGGCCGTCGGCGAACCCCGGGGACAAGGTCACCTACACAGTGACTGTCACGAACACCGGCAAGACTCCGTTGCCTGGCGCGACCTTCACCGACGACCTTTCGAAGGTCCTCGACGACGCTGTCTACGGCGGCGACGCGGCAGCTTCTGCCGGTGCGGTGACCTACGCTGCCCCTCGCTTGACCTGGACCGGCGACTTGCCGATCGGCGCTTCGGCCACGGTGACCTACAGCGTCACCGTGAAGAACCCGGCGGGCGGCGACCACCGGTTGACGAACGTCGTCACGTCGGACACTCCGGGCGGGAACTGCCCGCCGGGATCGACGGACCCGCGCTGTGGCACGACGACGCCGGTCTCCGGCATCGCGATCAGCAAGGTCGCGGATCCCGCTAGCGCGAACCCGGGCGGCACCGTGAAGTACACCGTGGTCGTGCGCAACACCGGCCAGACTTCGTTGTCCGGCGCGACCTTCACGGACGATCTGTCGAAGGTCCTCGACGACGCCGCCTACAACGGCGACGCGACCGTTTCTGTCGGTGTGGTGACCTATGCTGCTCCTCGATTGACGTGGACTGGCGATCTCGCAGTGGGCGCTTCGGGGACGGTGACTTACAGCGTGACCGTGGCGAAGCCGGTGAAGGGCGACCACCGGCTGACGAACGTGGTGGTGTCGGATACGCCGGGGTCGAACTGCCCGCCAGGGTCGACGGACCCGCAGTGCGGGACGACGACTCCGGTCTCGGGCATGGATATCTCGAAGGTCGTGGACAAGAAGGAGGTGAAGCCTGGGGACAAGGTCACGTACACGGTGACGGTGCGGAACACCGGTCAGACTGTGTTGTCTGGTGCGACGTTCACGGATGACCTGTCGAAGGTCCTCGACGACGCCGCTTACGGCAATGATGCTTCGGCTTCGGTCGGTTCGGTGAGTTTTGCGGCTCCGCGGTTGACGTGGACGGGCGATTTGCCGGTCGGTGCCACCGCGACGGTCACCTACAGCGTCACGGTGAACACCCCCGTCAAGGGTGATTTCAAGCTGGCGAACGTGGTCACGTCGGACACACCCGGCGGTAACTGCCCGCCTGGATCCACCGACCCTCGGTGCGGGACGACGACTCCGGTCGCTGGCCTGGACATCACGAAGGTGGCGGACAAGAAGGACGTCAAGCCGGGGGAGAAGGTCACCTACACGGTGACGGTGAAGAACACCGGCCAGATCGTCCAAACGGGAGCGACGTTCACCGACGACCTGTCGAAGGTCCTCGACGACGCCGCTTACGGCGATGATGCTTCGGCTTCGGTCGGTTCGGTGAGTTATGCGGCTCCGCGGTTGACGTGGACGGGCGATTTGCCGGTCGGCGCCACCGCGACGGTCACCTACAGCGTCACGGTCAACAACCCGGTGAAGGGCGACCACACGCTGGCGAACGTCGTCACGTCGGACACCCCGGGCACGAACTGCCCGCCGGAGTCGAAGGATCCGCGATGCGGAACCACGACACCGGTCGCGGGCCTGATCCTGGAGAAGAAGGCAAGCGTCACCGAGGCGAAGGCGGGAGACCAGGTCACCTACACCGTGACCGCGAAGAACACCGGTCAGACGGACCTGAAGGATGCCACCTTCACCGACGACCTGACCGGCGTCCTCGCCAACGCGGCCTACAACAACGACGTGACCGCCTCGACCGGCTCGACGACCTACACGGCACCGCGCCTGACCTGGACGGGAGACCTGCCGCTGGGTGCGATCGCGACGGTCACCTACAGCGTGAAGGTCAAGACCCCCATCGGCGCCGGGCAGAGCCTCCGCAACGTCATTTCCTCGACCACGCCAGGCACCAACTGCCCCGACGCCTCCACCGACGAGCGATGCGAGACGACCACCCCGCTCACGAAGACCCCGCCGACGCCGCCGGCCCCGCCGACAGCCCCGCCGACGCCGCCGGTTCAGCCGCCATCGCCGAAACCGCCGCTGGCGTCCACCGGCGTGGTGCTGATCCCGGTGGGAATCGCGGCGATCGCGCTGCTGGCCGCTGGTGGAGTACTGCTGCTGATCTCCCGTCGCCGCCGCTCCCGCCCATGACCGGCTGACGGTGGCCGGGCCTGCCGCGGTGGGGCGGGCCCGGCCACCGTCAGCGGACTCACCTAGGTGAGTCCGCTGACGAGCGCCATCAGACCCCGGAGGACCACACCACGCCGCACAGCAGGGCCGATCGAGCTCCGGTGCCCGGCAGCACCCCGTGTCTCTTAGTGGTCCTGGTTTGGTGCGCGTCGACGGCAGCGCCATGCTGTCCTGACGGCTCTGGCGCTCGCGCTGTCAGCCTGTGTCTTTTAGTGGTCCTGGTTTGGTGCGCGTCGACGGCAGGGCCATGCCGCCCAACGGCTCCGGCACCCGCGCCGTCTCCCTGTGTCCCTCAGCGGTCTCGGCCCGTCGCGCATCGATATCCGCAGTGCCACGAAGCAGCGGCACCGGAGCCGCCCGACCGACTCCGGTGCCCCGCCCCATCAGCCCTTCATCAGCCCCCGCATCTCGGCGATCTCCGCCTCCTGCGCGTCGATGATCCGCTGCGCCAGCGCCTTCGCCCCGGCATCCGCCCCCTGGGCCAGTTCCGTCTTCGCCATCTCGACCGCCCCCTGATGGTGCTTGATCATCATGTCCAGCCACGACCGGTCGAAGGCCGGGCCTCGGGCGGCGTCGAGGCTTTTCATGTCGGCGTCGGACATCATGCCGGTCATCGTGTGGTCACCGGACATTTCGTGGCCGCCGGGCATGGAGTGGCTGGTCGCGGCGACGCCCCAAGCCTTCAGCCAGCCTTGCATTTGCCGGATTTCCGGGTCCTGCGCCCGGTCGATCCGGCCCGCGAGGTCGACGACCTTCGGGTCGCTGCTGCGCGCCGGCACCATTTTCGCCATCTCCAGCGCCTGCTGGTGGTGCGGGATCATCTGCTGGGCGAACGTGACGTCAGCGGCGTTGTGTCCCGCTTGCGAGCTGGGTGCGGGGGCGGGCGATTCCGGGCCGCTGCACGCGCCGAGCAGCAGCGACGCGGTCAGCACGGCACCGCTGAAAAAGATTTTGCGCACGAAAAAACCTTCTCTCAAAAGGGAAATTGCGAGGAAAGACCGGAAAGGAAATACCGATCAGGTCCGCAGCACGCAGAGAGAAGTCAGGACGGCCCGGCCCCGTCTGTCGGGTGGGCGGTCGGCGGCGGGGGAGCCGCGGGTGCCGTCGAAAACGGCCTTTGCCGCGGTGTAGCGGCGGAAGACCAGCAGGCCCAGGACGAGCGCGCCTGCCGCGTACAGAACCGCGAGGCAGAGGTGCAGCATCGAGTGTTCGCCAGCGGGCATGCCGGAGTCGACGGCTGGGCCAACCGGGGCCGGGGTGACGGAGTGCGCCTCGACGGACATCTGGCTCGTCATGGCATGCCCGGCACCCGGCGAAGGCACGTGGTGCATCACGGCGACGCCCAGGGCCAATGCGAGCAGCAGCAGCACCCGCTGCACGCTGCCGAGCCGGGACGGTGCCATGGGAGCAACCGTACCTGGCGCCGGGGAACCGGGGCGGGGCGCACGAAGCGGTCACGCTGAGTGGTCGGCGAAAGCGGCCCGATACTGGAAGTTGAACATTCACTCAAGCAGGTTCCAGCCCGTGGCCCGGAGGCCGCCCCCGCTCGCCCGGGGCGCGGGTGTGCTACTAGGTTCGAGGGGGCAAGACTTGATGTCGAAGACAGAAGGAGGGCCCCATGGCCCGGTACGAGCTGCCCGAACTCGACTACGACTACGGTGCCCTCGCGCCGCACATCTCCGGTGAGATCAACGAGCTGCACCACAGCAAGCACCACGCGACCTACGTGAAGGGCGCGAACGACACGCTGGACAAGCTCGCCGCCGCGCGGGAGGCGGGCGATTTCGGCTCGATCGTGGGCCTGGAGACGACGCTGGCGTTCAACCTGGCCGGGCACGCCAACCACGTGGTGTGGTGGAAGATCCTCTCGCCGGAGGGCGGGGACAAGCCGACCGGCGAGCTGGCCGCGGCGATCGACGAGGCGTTCGGCTCGTTCGACAAGTTCAAGGCCCAGTTCACCGCCGTGTCCACCACGATCCAGGGCAACGGGTGGGGCGCGCTGTCGTGGGACCCGATCGGCAAGACGCTGATCACCCAGCAGCTGCGCGACCACCACAACAACCTGATCCTGCCGACCACGCCGATCCTGCTGGTCGACGTGTGGGAGCACGCGTTCTACCTGGACTACAAGAACGTGAAGCCGGACTACGTCAACGCCCTGTGGAACATCTTCAACTGGGCCGAGATCAGCAAGCGCTTCGACAACGCCGTCGCCGGCGGCAACGGCCTCCTGCTCGGCTGAGCCCGACGCACTGAAGGCACCGGAAACGGGGTCCGGCCCACGGGGCCGGGCCCCGTTTCGCGGGTTCGGGCGCATTAGTCGCCCGGCTGGGGGAAATCGCTGCGGCAAATGTCGGGAACTGCTGGTCCGCCGGCACTCCGCCGCGCCGCCCGCTCGCCCGGAAGCCCGCCTGCACAGCCTGGATCCGGGTGCATCCGGGCGTGCACGCCGCACGCGCGCCGAATGCGGATGCCGATTAGCGCGACTGACAGTCCGCGGAAGGGCCACCTGATTCAGCGAGATTCGCTCGCATTCGGTGGGTTCTTTCCCCCGATCGAACAATCGCCTGGACAGCGGAGCATTCGCGCGGCACCCTGGAAGTGCAACCATGTCGGGGGGCAGGGGGAGCACATGGCGTTGCGCATTCATTTCACCGACGACGATTTCGGCCGGACGAGGCGGCGCACCGGCCCCGATCCGCTGTGGGAACTGGTGCTGAGCCTCACCGCGCTGCAGAGCCGCCGCCCGGCGGGCGGGCTGCGGGTCTGGTCCGCGCGTGCCCGCAAGCAGCTTCGCCGGGAGGGGCTGCTTCCGCAACCCCGTCCGGTGCCCGCGCTGGAGTTCCGCAACCGGGCCGTCAAGGCGCTGCCGTCCGGCGGGCAGTCCGGCGGCGGCGAAGCGGCGGTCCGCCGCACGGGGGTGCTGAGACCGGCGGAGCGGCGGCGGGAGATCGGCCCGGTCGCGGGCGACGGCGTCGTGCGCGTGGAGAAAACGAGTCTGCGCGCCGACCTTCAGACGTTCTTCGTGCACGGGGTCGCGCCGTCGTGGGTCGGGGAACTGGCGGACGGGGCGCGTGCGCTGCTCGGGTCGGCGCTCACGTCGTACGGCCTCGCGCGGCAGACGCCGGCCGTCCGCACCGAACAGGCCGGAGCGGCGATTCCCTGGGAGCGCACGGAATTCTCCGGCGAGCCTCTCGCGGACCGCAGTGTCTACTTCGGAGGGTTGCTCGTGATCCCGGCCTATTTCCGCGTCGTGGAACCGGATCCGGCGACCGGACCAGAGCCGCCGGTGGTACTGGTCCGGTCCGCGGAGCGCGCGCTCACCTCGGGCGATACCGCCCAGGACCCGCTGCCGGACCTGCTCGGCGCGACCCGTGCCCGCGCGCTGCACGCGCTGGCGGTCCCGCTGTCCACCGCCGAACTGGCCGGGGAGATCGGCGTGACCCCGGTCGCCGCGAGCAAGCACGCGGGTGTTCTGCGCCGCGCGGGATTGGTGGAGAGCCAGCAGGACGGGAAGACCGTCCGGCACGCGGTGACGGCCACCGGACAGGCGTTGCTGAGCGCGTCCGGCGGGTGACGGGGAATGATTGTGCGCGCCGGGGAGAATTCCACGTACTAACGGAAGACGGCGGCAATAAACGACGTGTCAGCACGATCGGCTGACGGCTCGGTACTGAGCGCTTCCGTCGGTGCGGAATGGCGCGCGGATCGCCGATCCGGCTGCGGCATCGGGGTTGCCTCGGTGTGTCGTTACCCACGAATGAGTGAAAAGAACGGGTGAAATCGGACATCGTCCAGGTTTCGATTGCCCACGGCGGGCGCTCTTTCCTGCGACTTGGGCACAGTTGTCCGCAAACCCTGCCAAGATCCCGGTTTTCGCGGCATTCTCGGGGCATGGCTTCTGGTGGTTTCCGCGCGTCCGCGGTGCGCGGGCGCGTGTTCCTCCTTTCCGTCCTGGCCGCGGCCGTCGCGGTCTCGGCGGTGGCCGGGCTGTGCCTGGGGCTGTGGATCCACCGGCAGGGCTCGGCGGCGATCGCCCGTGCGCCCGGCCGGTCCGTCGTCGCCTCCGTCGAGCCCGGATCCGGCGCGCTGCGCGGGAGCGAGGGCGCCGCGATGCCCGACACGCGGCGCGTCACGTGGACCGCACCGGACGGCGGCGTCGAGCAAGCGGACATCCCGCTGCGCTCCGACCCGGCGGCGCGCGGCCTGACCCGCGTCCGCGTCGACGCACGGGGCCAGCTCCGGTCCTCGTCGCCGGACCGCCTCGACGTGCTGTCGGTGTCGGTGATCACGACGATCGCCTGGGAACTGGTTACCGCGATAGCGGGATTCGCGCTGTACCGCCGGTTCGCGCGAGGACGCGCCGCCTGAGAGACCGCCGACCGCGCCCACTGCTCCCGGACTTCGGCATCGCGTGCCGGACCGTCGGCGCGGGGCGGGACGTCAGCGCCAGTGACAGCGGTAGAACCAGACGATCGCGAGCGGAATCGCCGTCGTGAGCACCGCGCCCACCGCGATCGGCGCCACCGAGCCCATCCCGAACCCGACCACCAGGGTGACCAGCCCGGTCAGGAACACGCTGAGCACTCCGAGTGCGGCCGCGGCGAAGGTGACCGCGGGCATCGGGCGGAACTTCTCGAACCGGCGGGCAAGGCGTGGATTTTCCTGGGCGAGGCAGCGCTCGATCTCGTCCAGCTGATGTTGTTCGTGGTCGCGCAGCGCCATCGTCCGCTCCGCCCGTCGACCTTGCCGGGACTTTCTCCGCTGATTCTGCCACGAAACGCGGCCGGAATCCGGGGCTGAGTTCGATTCGAAGCCCCGTGCGGGTGAGCCGGCGGACGGGGCGAACCCTCGGCGGAGCGAGGGCGGCCCGCCGCACTCGGCAGCGGGCCGCCGGTGCGGGTCAGTCGCGGCGGCGGCCGCCCACGATGAGCCGGTAGCCGGTCAGGATGACCAGCGCGCCGAGCACCGCGAGACCCCACGTGCGCAGGTCGAAGAACGTCCCGAGCTGGGTGTGGAACAGCGTTTTGCCGATCCAGCCGCCCACGAACGCGCCTCCGATCCCGAGCAGGATGGTGATGATGCAGCCGCCCGGGTCCTTGCCCGGCATGAGGGCCTTCGCGATCAATCCGGCGATCAGGCCCAGCACGATCCAGCTGACAACGCCCACGTCGGTCCTCTCCTCGGTACGGCGGCGGCCCGTCGGGCCGCCCCTGGCCGGACCAGGATGGCATGGTCCGACCGGGTGGCGCGCGCCAGTGCCGGGGCTACTGTCCGTAGCACCGGCGGAAGTCAGCGGCGAAGGGCCGTTTCCGTGTCCATGTGCGACAGCTTCGCCGGATTCCGCACCGCGTACAGGCCGGTGATCTTGCCCTCGTCGATGCGCAGCGTGAGCACGGTGTCGACCTCGCCGTCGAGCTTCAGCACCAGCGCCGGGTGCCCGTTGACCTGCGTCGGACGCAGCGGCTCGGGGAGCCGGACGTGCCCGGCGGCCAGCAGCCGCGCGACCTTGTCCGCGCCGACGATCGGCCGCGGCACCGCCTGTTTGACGCCGCCGCCGTCGCCGAGGAAGACGACGTCCGGTGCGAGCAGATCCAGCAGCCCTTGCAGGTCGCCGGTTTCGACGGCCTTCTGGAACGCGTCGAGCGCGCCGCGGGTCTCGGCGGGCGTGACGTCGCCGCGCGGACGGCGGGCCGAGACGTGCGACCGCGCCCGGTGCCCGATCTGCCGCACCGCGGCCGGGGTTTTGCCGACGGCTTCGGCGATTTCGTCGTAGGGCACGTCGAAGACCTCGCGCAGCACGAACACCGCGCGCTCGGTCGGCCGCAGCGTTTCGAGCACCAGCAGCATCGCCATCGAGACGCTGTCGGCGAGTTCGACGTCCTCGGCGACGTCCGGCGCGGTGAGCAGCGGCTCGGGCAGCCAGGTGCCGACGTAGGACTCCTTGCGCCTGCCGAGCGTGCGCAGCCGGGTCAGCGCCTGGCGGGTGGTGATCCGGACCAGGTAGGCGCGGTGCTCGCGGATCTCCTCGAGGTTGACCCCGGCCCACTTGAGCCAGGTTTCCTGCAGCACGTCCTCGGCGTCGGCGGCCGAGCCGAGCATCTCGTAGGCCACGGTGAACAGCAGGTTCCGGTGGGCGAGGAAGGTCTCGGTGGCGAGGTCCGGGCTCGCTTCGCCGGGCGCTGTCATGGGTGGCTCCTTCGCGTTCTGGGCTCGATCGGCCATAGGACGCCGGCCGCCGGGAGTTTGTGACATCAGGTCCGGCCGGCGTCGTAGTCGAAGCCCCTCACGGGATGCGAGGGTAGCCGGAGAGGACCTCGGCGGAGAGGAGTTCGCGACGATGGCGGAACGGGGACCGGACTGGCTGCGGCGGACGTGGGACGAGGCCGCGCCGCGCTACGACCGGGACATCGCGTGGTTCGAGCGGGCGCTGCTGGCCGACGGCCGCGAATGGGTGTGCGGGCAGGCCTCGGGAGAGGTGCTGGAGGTCGCCGTGGGGACCGGCCGGAATCTGCCGTTGTACCCGCCGGACGTGCGGTTGACCGGGATCGACCTCAGCCCGTCGATGCTGGACCTCGCCCGCCGCCGGGCCGCCGAGACCGGCCGCGAGGCGACGCTGACCGAGGCCGACGCGCAGTCTCTTCCCTTCCCGGACAGCGCATTCGACACGGTCGTCTGCACGCTCGGGCTGTGCGGCGTCCCGGACGAACGCGGCGCGATCGCGGAGATGCACCGGGTGCTTCGGCCGGGCGGGCGGTTGTTGCTGCTGGACCACGTCGGCAGCCATCGCCGGTTCGTTCTCGCTGGTCAGCGGCTCCTGGAGAAGCTGACCGTGTCCCGGCTGGGGGACTACCTGACGCGCCGGCCGCTGCCGTTGCTCGCCGCGGCAGGCTTCGAAGTGGAGCGGGCGGAGCGGAGCAAGGCCGGGATCGTCGAGCGGGTGGCCGCGCGGAAAGCCGGCTGAGCCTGTACGGTCGTATTGTACGTTCGTATAGGAGGGGTGCGATGAACGGCGCGAGGGGACAGGTCCTGGTCGGCGTGCTGATGGTGGTCGTCGGTGCGGTGCTGTACTTCGGGTTCCACGACGTCGAGACGCCGGTGATCGGGTTGCGGCAGGTCGGCGTGGTCGTGGGAGTGCTCGGGGTGCTTGAGCTGATCGCGGTCGCGTGGCGGGCGCGCACGGGGGCGTCCCGGCGGTGAAGCGTGCCGCCCACGTGCTCGATGCGGTGCTGAATGTGCTGGCCGAGCAGGGAATCGGCGCGCTCAGCGTGCGGACGGTCGCCGCGGCGGCGGGTGTTTCCCCAGCGCAGGTGCAGTACTACTACCGGACGAAGAACGACCTCGTGCGCGCCGGTTTCGAGTACGCGGGCGAGCAGTTCCTGGCCGAAATCGAAGCGGCGCAACCGAAATCGATCGCCGGTTTCGTCGAACTGTGGCTGCCGCTGGACGAACCGCGCGCGCGGCGGGCCAGGGTGTGGCTCGCGTACGCGGCGGCGGCCGTCGTGGATCCGGTGCTGCAGAAGGAAAACGCGAACCTCGACCGTGAACTGCGGCAGTGGTGTGTCGACGCTGGGTTGTCCGAGAACGTGGCGGCGCAGGTGCTCGCGATGATCGACGGCGTGACGCTGCAGTGTCTCTCGCTGCCGATGGCGGAGCGTCAGGCGCTAGCGGATCGAACGGTCGGCGCGTTCCTGGCGGCGCTACCTGGGCAGATGTAACACGTGATACATTCAGTGCTGTGGCAGGCGACAAGTGGCTGGTGCTGGTGGTGCGGGTGCCGTCCGGACCGTCGCGGCATCGGGTCGCCGTGTGGCGTGAGCTGCGGCGGGTAGGCGCGTTGTCGCTCGGGCAGGGCGCCTGGGCGGTGCCGGACGTGCCCGGGTTCGCCGGTGGCGTCGCGCGGGTCGGCGAACTGGCCGAACGCGGCGGGGGCGAGGTGATCACGCTCGACGCCGCGGAACGGGACGGTTCGCGCCTGGTGGAGCTGTTCACCGCCGAGCGGGAAGAGGAGTGGGCGGAGTTCCTTGCCGACTGCGGGAAGTTCGACGCCGAGATCGACAAGGAAATCCGGATCGGCAAGTTCACGATGGCCGAACTGGAAGAGGAAGAGCAGAGCCTCGAGCGGTTGCGGCGGTGGCATCGGGATCTGAAGGCGAGGGACGTGTTCGGCGCGCCTTCGGCGGTGGAGGCCGAGCAGCGGCTGCAGCACTGCGCAGAGCGGCTCGCGGACTACACCGAGCAGGTTTTCCAAGCCCTGCACCAGATGTGAAGGTTTCCGATGCGTTCTGCTGAGCTGCGTCCGCTGTACGCCGCCGGGTTCGTCACCGCGTTCGGGGCACACAGCATCGCCGCCAGCCTCGGCGCGTACACGCACGGCGATTCCTTGCTGACCCTGGGATTGCTGCTCGCGGTCTACGACGGCGCCGAGGTCGTGCTGAAGCCGGTGTTCGGCTCGCTGGCCGACCGGATCGGGCCGCGGCCGGTCCTGCTCGGCGGGTTGCTGGCGTTCGCGCTCGCGTCCGCGGCCTTCGTGGTCGCGGGAAACCCGGCGGCGGTCGGGCTGGCACGGTTCGGTCAGGGCGCGGCCGCGGCAGCCTTCTCGCCTGCTGCCGGGGCGCTCGTCGCGCGGTTGTCGCCGACGAAACGGCAGGGTCGCGCGTTCGGCGGTTACGGCGCGTGGAAGAGCATCGGGTACACGCTGGGCCCGTTGCTCGGCGGCGTGCTGATCGCACTGGGCGGGTTTTCCTTGCTGTTCGGCACGCTGGCGGTGCTGGCCTTCGTGGTCGCCGGGTGGGCCGCGCTGGCGGTGCCCGCGCCGGAACCGTTGCCGCGGCAGCGTCAGACCGTTCTCGACCTGGCCCGCCGGCTCGCTGAACCTGGGTTCTTGCGGCCGACCGCGGTGCTGGCCGGAACGACCGGCGCGCTCGCGGTGGGCGTCGGATTCCTGCCGGTCACCGGGGCGGCGAGCGGACTTGGCACAGTGGCGACCGGCGCGGTGGTGTCGGTGCTGGCGTTGTGCTCCGCGCTGGTGCAGCCGTGGGCCGGGCGGCTCCGGGACGCCGGGCGGATCCCCGACGGGTGGGGGATGGCAGGCGGGCTGCTGCTGACCGCCGCCGGGCTGGCATTGGGCGCGTTCGTGCCGGGTGTCGTGGGGGTGGTGGCCGCGGCCGTGGCGATCGGCGTCGGGGTCGGGGCGGCGACGCCGATCGGGTTCGCGCATCTGGCCGGTTCCGCACCGAAGGAACGTCTCGGGCAGACGATGGGGGCGGCCGAGGTCGGCCGGGAACTGGGCGACGCGGGCGGACCGCTGCTGGTCGGCGCGATCGCGTCGGCGGCGACGTTGGCGGCGGGGTTCGGCGGGCTGGCGGCTGTACTGGCCGCGGTCGTCTTGCTCGTGGCTGGCTTCCGAAAGCCGTGAGGGGACCCTGGGGGAATCTCAGTCCCTCAGGGTTCCCTTCACGAGCGATCAGCTTGTCGCGATGGCGGGGTCGCTTGTGGAGGGTTGGCCAGTCTCCGCGTGGCCGGCGAACCGCCGGACGTACTGCCCGTCGTGATCCGCCTTCACCGTGATGTCGTACCAGCCGTCGGCCACGCCCCACTTCGGCACCGCGCGTGACGTGCCAGGGGCGAGCGTGTACTGGTAAGCCTCGGCGGGCGCGTATGCGTCGACGCCGGTGAAGGTGACTGTCCGGCTGGTCGGGTTCGTAAAGGTCACCGTCACATAGCCCGCGTCGTGCCGTGCGGTGACTTCCGGGCCCAAGCCGCCGATTGTCCCGGCCTGTTCGCGGAGCCAGCCGTTCGGGCCGAAAACCGAGTACTGGTACCAATCTCCCGCGCCGCTCGGCAGGTGCCAGCTGTCGGAAACCGACTTGTGGCCTTCCACGGTGTACGGCCACGGCCCGTCCGAGCGCATCCGGGACGTCACGTGGAATCCCGCTCCGGCGTCGCCGAGGTTGGTGAAGGTGAGGTACATCCGGCCGTCGCGGGCTTCGGTGTCCGCGGCCAGGTCGTACGGCAGCGCGCGGGCTTTGCGGGCGCCGGGTTCCTGCTTCGGGAGCGAACCGTTCGACGGCGGCACCGGGTGGTAGGTCGGCGGGGTGCTGTGGTCGGCGGGCGGCTGGTAGTCGCCGGTGCCGGGCAACGCCGGGACGCCGCTGTTGGCCCCGGTGAAGTCGAACGCGGACGTGAGGTCCCCGCACACCGCGCGGCGCCACGGCGAAATGTTCGGGTTGTGCACGCCGAATCGCTTTTCCACGAACTGGATCAGCGAGGTGTGGTCGAAAGTCTGCGAACAGACCCAGCCGCCGGTGCTCCACGGCGAGACCGCCAGCAGCGGCACGCGCGGGCCGAGTCCGTAAGGCATCCCCTTGGTGTACGACGCGGCCGCGCCGCTCTCGTACCATTCCCCGGCGACGCTCGCCGTCGATTTGCCCCAGTTCGCGTCGCGCGGCGGATACGGCGGGACGACGTGGTCGAAGAATCCGTCGTTCTCGTCGTAGGTGATGAGCAGGACGGTTTTGCTCCACACCTCCGGGTTCGAGGTGAGCGCGTCGAGCACGCCGGAGACATACCAGGCGCCGTAATTGGCGGGCCACGCCGGATGTTCGCAGTACGCTTCCGGGGCCACGATCCAGGAAACCTGCGGCAGGCGGTCCGCCTTGACGTCCGAGGTGAGGTGGTCGAAGAAACCGTCGCCCGCGGCGGCCCGCGTTCCGGTGCGCGCCTTGTCGTAGAGCGGCGTGCCTGGAGCGGATTTCTGGTACTGGGTCAGGTAAAGCAAGGAGTTGTCGCCGTAATTGCCGATGTACGCGTCATCGGTCCAGCCCCACTTGTGCTCCTTGTCGAGACCGTTGCCGACGTCCTGGTAGATCTTCCACGAAACCCCGGCCTTTTCCAGGATTTCCGGGAAGCTGGTCCAGCCGTAGCCGGATTCTTCATTCCCCAGCACCGGTCCGTTGCCCGAACCGTCGTTTCCGGTCCAGCCGGTGTACATGTAGTACCGGTTCGGGTCGGTCGAGGACAGCATCGAGCAGTGATAGCCGTCGCAAATGGTGAACGCGTCGGCGAGCGCGTAGTGGAACGGGATGTCCTTGCGCGTCAGATACGCCATCGTGGTGCTGGTTTTCGCCGGGATCCACTTGTCCCACCGGCCGGTGCTCCACGCGGTGTGCGTGCCGTTCCAGTCGTGGTTGAGGTCCTCGATGAAGGTGAGGCCCAGGTTGTCCTCGGCGGGCCGGAACGGCAGTGTCTCAGCACCGGAGGAGTCGGCCTGGTTCCACACCGGTTTCCCGTTCGGCAGCGAAACCGGCCGGGGGTCGCCGAAGCCGCGGACGCCGTTGAGGGTCCCGAAATAGTGGTCGAAAGACCGGTTTTCCTGCATCAGCACGACAACGTGCTCGACGTCCGCGAGAGTGCCGGTGCGCACGGCGGCCGGCACCGAAGCCGCCCGCGCGATGCTCGCGGGCAGAGCCGTGCCGGCGGCGGTGGCGGCGGCGAGTTGCATGAATCGGCGACGGCTGACCGATGACATCGGTGTCTCCTGGAAAAAGTCGGGGACAGTTCGCGGACGCGTGCGGGAATTTCCCACCGGGAAAAGCCGAACGAATCATTGACGGATCGTCCGCGCGCTGTCAACCGCCGACCGGGATGGCGCCCGTTTGTACTGCGTCACAGCCGGTTCGCTGCCTGTTTCACCGTTTTGATCACCGGTGCCGTTTCCACGTGGGCGACCGCGGGGAGCGCGGCGACGCTGGTGGTGAGGTAACGGTACAGCTCCTGGTGGCTGGCGCAGACCACCGTCGCGTACAGGTTGGTCGGGCCGGTGGTCGCGGCGGCGTACGCGACCTCCGGGTGCGCGGCGAGCGCGGCGCCCGTTTCCGCCAGGGCCGCCGGGGCGACCGAAAGCCACAGCAGGGTCCGGATTCCCTTGCCGTACAACCGCCAGTCGAGGTCCAGGTCGAAGTACAGCACGTCCCGTTCGCGCAATTCCGCCATGCGCCGGCGGACGGTGGTCGGGGACCAGCCGGTGGCGGCGGCGAGCTGTTCGAATCCGGCGCGCCCGTCGTCGGCGAGAGCGGCGAGGAGCTTGCGGTCGCCGTCGTCGAGCGTCCCCGGGCCGGGCCGGAGGGGGAGCGGCCGCGGGCGCAACCGGGTGATGGCGGCGTCGTCCAGGATGCCGATTTTGGCGACGACGCTGTCGGAGCCGCCGTAGAACGCGTGCAGCACCGAATGGGCGGTGACGCCTTCGACGCGGGGCGTGCGGGGGAGTTTGGCCAGCAGCAACGCTTCGCTGTCGGCTGCGCTTTCGAGGCGGACTGTGCAGGTGATTTCCGTGCCGCCGGAGGTCAGGCTCACCCAGGCGGTGTCCGGTCGCCGCGCGAGTGCCTCGGCGACCGCGCCTGCTGCGGCGGGCGCGCACCGGATGCGCAGGAACCACTGCACCGCACCGAAAGCCGCCTCGTTGACGCCGCCGATGACCCGGACCGCTCCGGTTGACCGAAGCCGGGCGTAGCGGCGGGCGACGGTGCGATCCGACACGCCGAGCGCCTCGGCGATCGCGCTGAACGGGGACCTGGGATCGATCTGCAGGGCGTGCACGAGCTGCCGGTCGAGGTCATCGTAGTCGGATTCCACCCTCTTGAGGCTACCCGTGTCGGAATCCGCCGCATCCGGGTCGCTTTCTGGCTCGCGGACCACCGGGGGCAGAGAGTCGGTCGCGAACACCGACCCACGAGGGGAGAGATCATGACTGCCGAGGTGCTCATCGTCGGCGCCGGCCCGACCGGGATGACGACGGCGAACGAGCTTCAGCTTGCCGGAGTGTCCTGTGTGCTGGCGGACCGGCTGCCGCGGGCCAGCGAACTGTCCAAGGCCGGCGGGCTGCAGTCCCGCACGCAGGAGGCGTTCGACCAGCGCGGTCTTCTTGAACCGTTGCTGGCCACTGGAGACTATCCGGTCACCACCGCGCATTTCGCGGGCAATCTTCTGCCGCTGGCCCGCGGGCGGCACCGGTTCCCGTGGCGTTCGCTCCCGCAGGTGGCGATCGAAGGCTTTCTGGAGAAACACCTTGCCGTGCGGGGCATTCCCATTCGCCGAAACCACGAACTGGTCGGGCTGGCACAGGACGCCGACGGCATCACGGCGACTTTCGCCGGCGGCACCGAGATCCGGGCCCAGTACCTGGTCGCCGCCGACGGCGGGCGGAGCACGGTCCGGAAGCTGCTCGGCGCGGAGTTCTCCGGCCGTCCCGGGACGGCGACCACGGTGGCCGCCGACGTGCGGCTGAGCGCCGAGGTCCCGATGCACACGATCACCCCGGAGGGCTACCGCGCGCAGGTCTTCCCGCTCGGCGTCGACGCCGAAGGACGGCCATTGCGCCGTCTGACGTTCGGCGGCCCCGGCTGGTCGCTGGAACGGGACGTCCCGGTCACCGAGGACGAAATCCGCACGGGGCTGAAGACGGTCTTCGGAGACCGGGTAGAACTGGTCGAACTCCGTTACGCGCGAAGGATCACGAACGCCGCGCTGCAGGCCGCGCAATACCGGCACGGCCGCGTTTTCCTCGCCGGCGACGCCGCGCACGTGCATCTTCCCCTTGGCGCGCAAGGGATGAACACCGGAATCCAGGACGCGATGAACCTCGGCTGGAAGCTCGCCGCGGCGGTGCGCGGCACCGCGCCCGAGGGGTTGCTCGACAGCTACCACGCGGAACGGCATCCGGTCGGCGCGGCGGTGCTGCGCAACGTCCAAGCGCAGTCGCTGCTGCTGGACGTCGGCCCCGATCCGGCCGCGGCCCGGTCGCTGTTCGCGGACCTGGTGCGGCTGCCCGAGGTTCAGTATCTGCTGGACGACCTGCTGTCCGGCATGGGAATCCGCTACGCGCTCCCGGACAGCGAGGACCATCCGCTGGTGGGCCTGCCCGCGCCCGGCCTCGGCCCGGAACTGCGAGCCGGACGCGGCGTTCTCATGGATCCCGGACGGCGGTTCGGCGATCTCGCGGCCCGGTGGGCGGATCGGGTCGACCGCGTTGAGACGGGTGCCGAGGCGATGCTGGTCCGTCCGGACGGGTATGTGGCGTGGGCGGGCGATCCGGACGGTCTGGAGCCTGCGATTCGCCGGTGGTTCGGTGCGCTGGTGGGCTAGCGTGGCCGTCGTGCAGACCTGGCTGACCGACACCCGGACCTCGTACGACACCGTCGCCGCCAGCTACGCCGACCGGTTGCGCGACTCGATCGCCCGAAGCCCTTCGCTGCGGATGACGTTGGGATTGTTCGCGTCGCTGGTGCGCGAAACCGGCCCGGTGGCCGACGTCGGCTGCGGCACCGGGCACGTCACCGCGCACCTGAACGGCCTCGGCCTGGACGCGTTCGGTCTCGACCTCTCGCCCGGCATGATCGAGGTGGCCCGCCAAGAACACCCCGGCCTGCGGTTCGCGGTCGCCTCGATGACCGCGCTCCCGCTGCCCGGCGCCTCGGTGGCCGGGCTGCTGTCGTGGTGGTCGCTGATCCACCTGCCGGACGACGAGGCGCCCGCCGCGCTCGCGCAGTTCCACCGCGTGCTGCGGCCCGGAGCGCCGGTCGCGCTCGGCTTCCACGTCGGTGACGTGGCGCGGTTGAAAACGCGGGGGTACGGCGGACATCCGATGCGGGTGCACGTCTATCGCCGCCGTCCCGCGCAAGTGTCGGAGTGGTTGCGCGAGGCCGGATTCACCGTCGAGGCGCAGTGGGTGGAGGAACTGGACAGCGAGGTGCCGCAAGCGGTGGTCTACGCTCGCCGTCCAGCGTGAGGGGCTTAGCCGAGATCCAGCTTCGCCAGCCGCGGCAGCACGCCGTCGCGCCAGCCCGGGCCCATCCGCTCGCACGCGTCGGCCTGGCGTTTGTCGTCGAGGTCGAAACCGGAGTGGTGCAGCAGGAGCCGGGTGCCCTGGCCCTCGGCGACGAGCGTCCAGGCGAGGGTCCAGTCGCCGTTGAAGGTGTAGACGAACTTCGACGGCGGCTCGGATTCGACGACGCGGCAAGGGATCGAGCCGAATCCGGGCATTTCCAAGCGGAACTCGCGGCCGACGTCCGGGCCGATGTCGCCGGGCGCCCACCACTTCGCGTGCAACTCGGGATCGGTGAGCGCGCGCCAGACCTTTTCCGGCGCGGCGGCGATGAACTGGTCGACCGAGATACTGCCGATCCGGGCGTAGGTCACGGGTTTTCCTCCTCGTTTTCCAGCAGGTCGGCCAGGTCGCGCAGGCGGCCGCGCCAGAACCGTTCGAACGGGTGCAGCCATTCGCCGACCTGCTCGAGCGGGTCGCTTTCCAGGTGGTACAAGCGTTGCCGCCCCACGGGTTCGCCGCGGATCAGCGCGGCGTCCCGCAGCACCTTGAGATGCTCGGCGACCGCCGGACGGCTCAGCTCGAACCGCGCCGCGAGGTCGCCCGCCGTGCGGGGGCCGTCCGCGAGGATCTCCAGCAGCCGCCGCCGGACGGGACTGGCGAGGGCGAGGAAGACGTCGTCGGACATGACGCTACGTTATGTCGGAAGTTTCCGACATGTCAACCAGCGGGACCCCGGCCGATGATCGGTAACGTCCGCCGGCCTGGGGAATATCCACCTGGTATGACGCTTATGTCGAATTCCCGAGTTCGAAGACTGGCGGCCTCGGTTGTCCTCGCCGCGATCACTGTGACGACCGGGGTTCTCGTTCCGGCGGCGGCGACGGCGGCTCCGATCGCCGCTGTGGCGCAGACGCCGGAGGAGGTGCGCACGAACGCGGCCGCTGTCGTCGGGCTCGTGATCACCCCGGAACTGTTGCGGCTCAGCGAAAGCGACTTCGTGCACGAGATCTACCTGGCCGCGCAACGACAGGGGGACGTTGCTGAGGAAGTCCGGTACGAGGCATATCACGCGGACACCATCGGCTCGACGTCGTACTTCCTCGAAACCGCGATTTACCTGGCGCACCAACGGGATCTGGACAGGGAGGCGCTGTACCAGGTCCGGCGCACGGAACGGCAGCCCGCTGCCGCACTGCTCGGTTTCGAGCTGACTCGGATGCTGCTGAGCCAGGAGGATCCGAATTTCGTTTTCGCGTTGTGGGAGCACGCCCCCAGGGATTCGTTCGTGCGGGCCGCCGCGGCTGCCGCCGTCAAGGGGACTCCGGCGGAGAAGAAGGAATTCATCGTGCACGGCATCTTCGTCGAGCATCAGCGTGATGTGGACGCGGCGAAGGAGGCGGCGGAGAAGGAGGCTGCGGAAAAGATCCTGCGCGACGCCCGCGTGAAGGCGGCCGCCGCCGTGGGCATGGATGCGCGGTTGGCCGCGCAGTTGACTGATGAGCAGTTCGTACGAGACGTCTTGTATCGCTTCGCGGCTCCCAATTCCGAGATGTGGATCGCGGCGTACTCCTGCGAGACGCCGGAGCAGCGGCGGGCGTTCATCGACGCCGGCATCTTCGAGGCCGCGGCCAAGGACAAGGTGAATGACCTGAAGGCGCGCGCGGCCGCGGTCGTCGGCGTCGAGGCCAGCTACGCCAGGTATCTCGAAGAGGGTCCGCTGGTCCGGGAGATCTGGACCCGCTCGACGCCGGGCACCCACGTCCAGGCGGCGGCTCGCCGGGCGATGGACAGCCAGTCTCCGGCTGAGTGGCGGGCGTTCCTGGAGACGGGGATCTTCGTCGCCCAGGCGGCGGACAAGTCCTGAATCCGGATGCCTCGTGAGTGCCTGCGCCGGTTCTCGCCGGAATCAACACTCACGAGGCGCAACCCCTCTTCAACTGCCGCGTCTTGATGTTGTAACGCCAGCCGCCGAAGGGACGTCCGCGCCATGCTCCGCCGCTCACGCCGCCGACTGGCCGTCCTGGCCCCGGTCAGCGCCCTGGTCGCCGTCGCCGTGGCGACCCCGGCCTCGGCGGTGATCGGCGGTTCGGTCTCCGGCTACGGACCGTGGGCGGTGCGGATGCTCGTCGACGGCAAACCCGAATGCACCGGGACCGCGATCAGCCGGGAGTGGATCATCAGCGCGGACCACTGCTTCCACGAGGCCGCGGAGCCCATCGCCGATTCCCGGATCGAGTTCCGGGTCGGCAATCTCGACCAGCGGCTCGGCACCGTCGTCCGGCCGGTGCCGGGCAGCCGCGACAACCATACGCTGGCCGACATCATGCTGATCAAGGTCGCCCCGATGGACCTCACCCCGGCGAAATTGCCGACCGGCGGACCGGTGCGTCCGGGCGAGACGGTTCGGCAGCTCGGCTGGGGCGCGACCTGCACCGGCGACGAGAACAGCTGCCAGTCCGACGTCCTCAAGCAGGTGGACGCCAAGGTCATCGACCCCGACGACCCGCGCTGCGACGGCATGACAGTCTCCGGCGGCACCGATTTCTGCGCGCTGACCACGACCGGCGTCACGGCGGGCGGCGACTCCGGCGGTCCGGTCATGTCCACCGCCGATCGCGACACGCTGGTGGGCGTCACCAGCAAATCCGACCGCAGCAGCCTCGCGGCCGACGGCGACGTCTTCGGTCAGCTGGAGTGGATCAAGAAGACCATCAAGGGCTGACCGTCAAAACGGCGCTCCGCAGTGCGCGCACGGCTTCGTCGCGCGCGCCGGCCAGGGCGGGGGAATCTGTGGCGTGCGGGGCGCGAAGCGGGACGTGGCGCGGCAGTCGCGCGAAGCGGTCGGACACCGCGTCGAGTACATCGGGGCCCCACGGACCGCCCAGCACGACGAGTTCGGGGTCGGACACGGTCACCAAGGCCAGGAGCACGCCGCAGATCGCTTCGGCGAGGGTGCCGAGGACCTCGTCGGACTTGATCGCGGTCCGGAGAGCGGCGACGTCGATCGTGGTCGAATCCGGCTGGCGGACACCGAGATCCGCGAAGACGTCGATGAACGCCATCGCCTGGCCGCCGGTGCCGCGGGTGAGGACGTGCGCGATTTCTCCGGAGAAACCGGCGTGTCCCCGCCGCACTTCGCCGTCGGCGACCACTGCGCAGCCGAGGCCTTCGCCGAGGAAGAGGTAGGCGAAATCGTCGGCGGCCTGTTCGGTGCGGGCGGCCCAGTTGACGTCGTTGTCCACCGTGACCGGGCCCGCGACCAGCGGCGCGAGGACGTCGGCGGGCGAGAGTTCTCCGAGCAGGAACGGGGAATCGGGCAGGTGGACGAGTTTTCCGGTGGCCCGGTCGACCGGGTCGGCGGCGCTGACGACCGCGAGCCGGAGCGGTCCCGCATCGGCGGAGACGTGGGCGGAGGCCTTGCGCAGCGCCTGGGCGGCCTTCCGCGGCCGCACCGGGCGGCCGAGGTCTTCGACGTGCCGGGCGAGCACCTCGCCGAAAACGTCGACGGCTTCGGCTGCCGCGCCGTCGTGGGCGATGCTCACCACCAGGGCCGTGCCGAGGTCGTCGGCCAGCGCGTAGTAGGTGCCGACGCGGCCGCGGCCGGTGGTGCGTTCGCCGGTGTCGCGCAGCAGGCCGGCCTCGGCGAGCCGCGCGACGCTGTCGCCGACCGCGGGCTTGGAAATGCCGGTGCGGGCGGCGATTTGCGCGCGCGTCAGCTGTCGTTCGGCGAGCAGTGCCCGCAGGACGTGCTCGTCGGTCAGCGACCGGAGCAGGTCGAGGGAGGGCTTGGCCGGCGTCATCGGCGCGAGTGTAGCCGATTTAGTCAGGAGTGTTGCCTGAATCCGGGCAGAGCCCTACCGTCGGTTCAGTAAGGAGCCCTTCCTGAATGGAGCGAGCGCCATGCCACTGCCCCCGTTGCCGCACTGGGAGACCGCGCCGGACGACCTCCCGGCAGCGATTCGCGAGACGAAAGCCGCGCTGCGGGCGCGGATCGAGGCGTCCGGGCGCACCGTGGAAGAGGTGTTCGGGGTCGTCGAGGCTCGCGTCGCCGCCGCGGTCGAGGAGATCGAGGCGGCGAAAGCGCGCGGCGAGGAGATCTGGCCGGTGCTGGAGTACGCCGACATCGAGGCGGGCCGGGTCTCCGAAGACGACCTGGCGCGGCTCCGGAAACGCGGCTGCCTGGTCGTGCGCGGGCACTTCCCGCGCGAGCAGGCGCTGGGCTGGGACCAGGGAATCGTCGGCTACGTCGAGGGCAACCGGTTCTTCGAGAACTACCGCGGCCCCGGCGACAACTTCTTCGGCACCGTCGGCTCGCGACCGGAGATCTACCCGATCTACTGGTCGCCCCCGCAGATGGAAGCGCGGCAAAGCGACCGGATGGCGCGCGTGCAGGCGTTCCTCAACGCGCGGTGGCGTTCGGAATCCGACGGCGTCCGGTGGTTCGACCCCGCCCGGGATTCCCTGTACCCGGACCGCATCCGCCGCCGTCCGCCGGGCGCGGATTCCGGCGGCCTCGGCTCTCACCTCGACCCGGGCACGCTCGACCTCTGGATGACCGAGGCCTGCCAGCGGGCGTTCCGGCACCTGTTCGACGGCACCGTCGAGTCCTACGATCCGTGGGACGCCGCGCACCGCACGGCCGGGCCGCAGTTCGAGGGTTCGACGATGTGCTCGGTCTTCCGCACTTTCCAGGGCTGGACCGCGCTGTCGGACATGGACCACGACCAGGGCGTGCTGCACGCGGTGCCGATTCCGGAGGCGATGGGTTATCTGATGCTGCGTCCGCTGCTGGCCGACGTGCCCGAGGACGACATGTGCGGCGTCATGGTGAACAAGGTGTTCGCGGCCAGCGAGAAATGGCATTCCTTGCTGCTGCGGGCTTCCAGCGGCATTCCGGACGTGCGGGCCGGGGATTCCGTGTGGTGGCACTGCGATCTGATCCACAGCGTCGCGCCGGTGAAGAACCAGCAGGGCTGGGGCAATGTCATGTACATCCCGGCCGCGCCGTGGTGCCCGCGGAACGAGGCGTACGCCGGTGCGGTGCGGGAGGCGTTCGAGTCCGGTTCCAGCCCGGCGGACTTCCCTCCCGAGCATTACGAGCGGTCGTGGCCGGACCGGTTCGCCCCCGGGCAGCTGAACGCGACCGGACGGCGCGGGCTCGGAATCGGCTGACAGTGGTCTAGTCCATACGGGCAGCGGGCGGCTTTCGCTCCCGTCGAGGTCCGTGAAGGGCCCCTTGGGGGAATCAGATTCCTTCAAGGAGTCCTTCACGGATCGCGGCGTCGGGTGCCGGGTTCTTCGGCACCGGCGAACCCCCTGGCGGGACAGTGGCGAGCGTGATGTCCAGAAACGCCTGAGTCGCCGCGGTAATCGGCCCGGACCGGTAGATCAGCCACTGCGGCAGCGTCTCCGGCGGCGAGAACCGCAGCACCTTCGCGCCGGCCCGGCGGGCGAGGTCCGCCCAGCCGTCCGGCATCAGGCTCGCGCCGATCCCGCGCAGCACCATCGGCAGCACGACGCTCCGGTCGCCCGCTTCGGCCGCGATCGAGAGGCCCGGCACGCTCGCCGCGAGCCGGTCGAAGAAGCCGCGCACCGCGGTAGGCGACGTGGTGACCACGAACTGCATGCCGCTGAGTTCGGCCCGCTCCACGGCCCCGTCCGAGCCGATCTCCGTGCCCGGCGGAGCGACCAGCAGCACTTCCTCGTCCCGCAGGTGATGCGCGATCAGACCCGGCCCGGCCGGGCGTTCCGCGCTCCCGCACACCCCGGCCTCGCACCGGCCCTGCACGACCATCGCGACCACTTCGGCCGCCGACAACGCCGCCGACGTGCTCACCAGCACGCCCGGATACCGCGTGCGCATCTCGGCGACGATGCTGATCACCGGCTCCAGCGCGGACGACGACGTGGCCGCGACGTCGATCCGCCCGGCCGGCCCGTCGCCCGCCAGCCGCGCGGCGGCGCGCAGGGCGTCGAGGTCGCGCAGCACCAGCCGGGCGCGCTCGGCCAGCAGTTCGCCGGCGTTCGACAGCACCGCGTTGCGTCCGACCCGGTGGAACAGTTCGACGCCCAGGTCTTGTTCGAGCTTCGCGATCGCCCGCGACAACGACGGCTGCGCCACCCGCAACGCCCGCGCCGCGTGCGTGAACCCGCCGTGCTCGGCGATCGCGACGAAGTACTCCAGCTGGCGGCGTTCCATAGCGGTACGCTATCGGACTGGTGCCTCAGATGTCTTTGACGTACTGCCAGCCCGCGCGCGACGATAGGCCTCATGGTCCAGACGCGCCCGACGTTGCAGGGCACCTTCGGCATGGTGTCGTCCACCCACTGGCTCGCTTCGGCGGCCGCGATGGCGGTGCTCGAGGACGGTGGCAACGCCTACGACGCCGCGGTCGCCGGCGCGTTCGTGCTGCACGTCGTCGAACCGCATCTCAACGGTCCGGGCGGCGAAGTGCCGATGATCCTCGCCCCGGCGGCCGGCGCGCCCAAGGTGCTGTGCGGGCAGGGCCCCGCACCGGCCGGCGCGACGATCGAGCACTACACCTCGCTCGGCCTGGACCTCGTCCCCGGCACCGGTCCGCTCGCCGCCGCCGTGCCCGGTGCGGTCGAGGCGTGGCTGCTCCTGCTGCACGACCACGGTACGAAGCCGCTGCGCGAGGTCCTCAAGTACGCCATTCACTACGCGGCGGACGGCCATCCGGCGGTCGAGCGCGTCGGCGCGACGGTGGAAACCGTCCGCGAGCTGTTCGAGAACGAGTGGACGACGTCGGCGGAGCTGTACCTGCCGGGCGGGCTCGCGCCGAAACCGGGTGGACTGCTGAAGAATCCCGCGCTCGCCGAAACCTGGCGGCGATTGATCGCCGAAGCGGAGGCGGCCGGGAGCGACCGGGAAGCACAGATCGAGGCGGCGCGGAAGGCGTGGCGCGAGGGTTTTGTCGCCGAAGCACTCGCCGCCTTCGCCGCGAAGCCGGCCATGGACTCTTCCGGCGAACGGCACGCGGGCACCCTCACCGCCGACGACATCGCCGCGTTCCGCGCGACGTATGAGGACCCGGTCAGCCACACCTGGAACGGCTGGACTGTCGCGAAAGCCGGGCTGTGGAGCCAAGGTCCGTCCTTCTTGCAGCAGCTCGCCCTCCTGCCGGACGAGCTGGAGTACGCGACGCCCGAGTACTACCACCGGCTCATCGAGGGCACGAAGCTCGCGATGGCCGACCGCGAGGCCTGGTACGGCGACAGCACGGAAGTGTCCATCGAAGCGCTGCTTTCCCCGGAGTACACCGAGGCCCGGCGCAAGCTGATCGGCGAGCGCGCGTCCTTCGACCTGCGTCCGGGCAGTCCCGAGGGACGCACGCCCCGGCTGAGCCGGCACGTGCACTACGTCGCGGGCGGCGGAGTCACCGCGTCGGCGATCGGGGCGGGGGAGCCGACCGTCGCGAAGGACGGCCTGACCCGCGGCGACACCTGCCACCTCGACGTCGTCGACCGCTGGGGCAACATGATCGCCGCGACCCCGAGCGGCGGCTGGCTGCAGTCCAACCCGGTGGTGCCGGAGCTGGGCTTCCCGCTGGGCACGCGGCTGCAGATGGCGTGGCTCGACCCGGGCCTGCCGAACTCGCTCGCCCCCGGGAAACGGCCGCGCACCACGCTGTCGCCGTCGCTCGCCCTGCGCGACGGCGTCCCGGTGATGGCGTTCGGCACCCCCGGCGGCGACCAGCAGGACCAGTGGAACTTCCACTTCTTCCTCGGGACCGCCCTGCGGGAAAAGGTGCGCGGCGGGCTCGATCTGCAGGGCGCGATCGACGCGCCGAACTGGCACACCGACAGCTTCCCGAGTTCGTTCTATCCGCGCGGCATGGCGGCGGGCAGCGTGACGGTGGAGTCGCGGATCGGGGCGGATGTCATTGCCGCGCTGGAAGACCGGGGCCACGCCGTGACGGTCGGCGAGCCGTGGTCGGAGGGGCGGTTGTGCGCGGTAGCGAGGGATCCTGAGACCGGGGTTTTGTCGGCGGCGGCGAATTCTCGCGGTGCGCAAGGGTATGCCGCTGGGCGGTGACTCGCGCGGTCAGGACAGCGCGGTGCGCGCGCCGAGTATCCCTTCTCCTTCTCGCACAAAGAAAATCCCGCGTCCGGGCGCTGCCGCGGGTCCGTCAGTCGTTCCGGGTGCGCAGCGCGGCGAGGATGTCGGCGGTGGCGGCTGTTTCCCCGAGTCGCGGGAAGATCCGTTCGATGCTGTGCCGGTGTGCCTCGGGATCGAGGTCGGCCATGGCGTCGGTGGCGAGCACGACGTGGTAGCCGTGTTCGTGGGCGGAACGGGCGGTGGACTCCACGCCGATGCTGGTCGCGACCCCGGCGAGCACGGTCTGGGTGACGCCTCGGTCTTGCAGCAGCCGGTGCAGATCGGTGCCGGTGAAGGCGCCCCACCGCTGCTTCGTGACGTGGAGGTCGCCAGGCTGGCGGTCGAGTTCGGGAGCGACTTCGGCCCAATCGGCCGGACGCGGTGCGCCGCCGGGGCGCTGCTGGTCCGTGCGTCCGGGAGCTCCGCCGTCGACGGTGACCAGGACGACCGGCAGTTCGCGCGCGCGAAACTCCGCGGCGAGGGCGGCCGCGTTGCCGAGGATTTCCTTGACCTCCGGATGGGCGGCGAGACCCTTCTGCAGGTCGACGACGATCAGCGCGCAGGCGGGGTCGATGGTGCTCAAGGGCATGAGGGATCTCCTTGCGGGGTCAGGGGTTCGGGGGTTCGTAACCGGCCAGGCGCTCCATCAGTTCGCCCGCGGCGCGGAGCACCCGCTGCTCCTCGTCGTCGAGCAATGCCGTGATGGCCCGCCCCAGCCAGGAATCGCGCTCGCGCCGGCTGCGGGCGACGACCTCCCGGCCTCGGCCGGTCAGGACGATGCGGACCTTGCGCGCGTCGTCCGGATCTTTCGTGCGGGCGATGAGGTCGTCTGCGGCCAGTTCGCGCAGTGCCGCGGACACGTTCGGGCTGCTCATCGTCAACTGCTCGGCCAGCAGGCGCGGCTGCGCGGTCTCGGGCGACCGCGCGATCGCGCCGAGGACGGCGAAGGCGGTGAGCGTCAGGCCGGTGACCGGCATGCCTTCCCGGCGCAGCCGCCGCTGGAGCAGCTTGACCTGGGTGCGCAACCGCTCGATCTCGTCGTCCCGCATGTCGCTATGTTACATAGTTATCTGACATAAGCAAATGCGGGCCGAGGGCGCTGACGTGCGCCCGGGAGGCCTCCTTTCGGCAGATTTACAACGTTGTATCGCGGTGTCAGACTGAGTTCGCTCGGTTTCTTCTTTCCCGTGTCCGGCATCCGACCGAAAGAAGCTGTCGATGTCCTCCTCGGAATCTCCCCGCGAAGTCAGCCGCCGCGACGTCCTGCGCCGGGCGGGTGCCGGCGCGGCCGCGGCGGTCGCGCTCCGGTGGCTCCCGGACCTGGTCCAGTCCACTGCCTCGGCAGCTCCGGCGGGAACGCTGAACCCGCTGCGCCCGCCGGCGACGCCGCTCGTCGTGCGCTCGCCGTACCTCTCGACCTGGCAAGCCGCGGACAATCTGCCCGGCGCCTGGTCCACGTTCTGGACCGGGCACATCACCGCGTTGTGCGGAATCGCGCGGATCGACGGTGTCGCGTACGTGTTCGCCGGCGCGCCGCAGCTGCCGTCCGGCCCGAGCCTGACCCCGATGACGCAGAACTCCTTGCAGATCACCGCGACGCGCTCGATCTACGAACTCGCCGGCGGCGGCGTGACCCTCACCGTCACCTTCTTCTCGCCGGTCGACCCCGGCAACCTCCAACGGCAGTGTGTGCCGTTCGGTTACGTCGCCATCGCCGCCGCGAGCAGCGACGGACGGGCGCACCGTGTCTCGCTGCATTTCGACACGTCGGCCGAGTGGCTGCAATGGGATTCGGGCACGCCGGTCGGCTGGCAACGGCAGGAATCCGGCGGCATCACCTCGCTGAGCGTCCAGGCTGCTTCGCCGACCGTGCTCGCCGAGGACGGGCACGACCAGCCGCGCTGGGGCTCACTGGTCCTCGCGGCGCCTTCGGCGGGGGTGACCTGGCAGATCGGGCAGGACACGGTCGTGCGCGCGACGTCGGCGAACGGGGGAGCGCTGCCCGGGACCAGCGATGCGGACCAGCCGCGGGCGATCAACGACCGCTGGCCCGTCCTCGCGTTCGCGAAAGACCTGGGCACGATCCAGCCGGGCGAGGCGGCCGATCCGCTGGTGGTGGCGATCGGGCACGTCCGCACGCCCGCGGTCAGCTACCTCGGCGCGCAGCTGGCGCCCTGGTGGACGCACTACTGGTCGTCGTGGCCGGACATGGTCGCGTGGTTCCACGCCGACTACCCGGCCGCGCTCGCCGCGGGCATCGCACTGGACCAGCGGATCGACAGCGAAGCATCCGCCGCGGCCGGCGGCGGCAGCACGGGCGGCCACTACGCGGCGATTTGCGCGCTCGCGCTGCGCCAGGCGTTCGGCGGTACCGAACTGGTCGACCGGAACGGCTCGCCGTGGGCATTCCTGAAGGAGATCTCGTCCAGCGGCAACGTGTCCACAGTGGACGTCATCTATCCGGCACTGCCCGGCTATCTCCATCTCTCGCCGGAGTTCGTGCGGCTGCTGCTGGAACCGGTGCTGGACTACGCGGAGCACGGCGGCTGGCCGAAGACGTTCTCGGAACACGACATCGGCGCGTCCTATCCGAACGCGGCCGGGCACAACGACGGCAACGAAGAGAGCATGCCGGTCGAGGAATCGGCCAACATGCTCATCATGTCCGCCGCGGTCGTGCAGCGCCTGGATCCCGCGGCGGCGAAAGCGTTCGCCAGCGCGCATTACCGGATCCTGCGGCAATGGGCCGAATACCTGGTCGGCAACACCCTCGATCCCGGCAATCAGAACCAGACCGACGACTTCACCGGCTGGATCGCGCACAGCGCCAACCTCGCCTTGAAGGGCATCATCGGCGTCGGCGCGATGGGCGTTCTCGCCGATGTCACGGGAAATTCCGCCGATGCTCTGCGGTACCGGTCGATCTCACGGTCGTACATCAGCCAATGGACGACCTTGGCCAACGACGGCTCGCACCTCCGCATGGCATATGACCAGCCGGGCACCTGGAGCCTGAAGTACAACGGTTTCGCGGACCGGTTGCTGGGCCTCGACCTGGTTCCGCTCGGGACCGCCGCGCGGGAAGCCGCGTGGTATCAAGGCAAACGAGGCGCGCACGGCGTCCCGCTGGATCTCCGTCACGACTACACGAAAGCCGACTGGGAACTGTGGACGGCCGCCTGGCTGGCCGACCACACCGGCATCTCCACGACGCTCATCGAAGGCGTCTACAGCTTCGCCGATACGACTGGTTCGCGGGTCCCGTTCTCGGACTGGTACTTCGTCGCCGACGCCCGGGAATCCGGCTTCCAAGCACGCCCGGTCGCCGCTGGGTACCTGGCCTTGCTGCCGCGCCCGGCCGCCTCGACGACTTCGTGGCGGCGAATCCAGAACCAGCGATCCGGGAAACTGCTGGCGGTTCAGGACATGTCGCTTTCGGACACTGCCGACGTGACGCAATGGCAGGACAACGGCACGGTCGATCACGTGTGGACAGTCGTCGACAGCGGCGACGGGACTGTCCGGATCATGAACCGCAACAGCGGAAAGGTGTTAGCGGTGCACGACCAGAGCCTGGACAACGGCGCGCACGTGCAGCAGTTCCAGGACAACGGAACACCGGATCATCTGTGGCGCATCGTGGACGCTGGCGGCGGCTGGTGGAAGCTGGTGAATGTCCGCAGCGGCAAGGTCATGGCGGTGGATCAACAATCCACTGCGGACGGTGCGCAGGTGACCCAGTGGGACGACAACGGGACGCCGGACCACCTGTGGCGGTTCGTCTGATCCCTTCACGGACTTAACGGGAGACGGAAGCGGCGGAGCCGGAGTACCGGGCCCGAAGTTCGCGCTTGAGCAGCTTCCCGGTGGCATTGCGCGGAAGCTCGTCCACCACCTCGACCCGGCGGGGGCATTTGAAAGCGGCGATCCGTTCCCGGCAATAAGCGATCACCGCGTCCCCGTCGAGCGAATCGTCGGCGGGCACGACAACGGCGACCACGGTTTCGCCCCACTGCGGATCCGGCGCGCCGATCACCGCGACGTCGGCGATGTCCGGATGCCGGTGCAGCACCTGCTCGACCTCGATCGGATAGACGTTCTCGCCGCCGGAAATGATCATGTCTTTCTTGCGGTCCACCAAGGTCACGAAACCGTCGGCGTCGCAGCGGGCCAGGTCGCCGGAGTGGAACCAGCCGCCGCGCAGGGTTTCGGCGCTCGCTTCGGGCAGACCCCAGTAGCCGGCGAAGACGTTCGGGCCGCGCAGCACCAGTTCGCCGACCGTTCCGGTGGGCACGTCGTCGTCGCGTTCGTCCACGATCCGCGCCTCGACGTGCAGGAAGGGCCGTCCGACGGATCCGGCGTGCGAGCGCACGAACGCCGATTCCAGCACCAGCGCGGCGGGGGAGAGTTCGGTCATCCCGAAACCCTCGACAAAGGTCAGCCCCTTGCCCTCGTAGAACTCGATCACCGGCAGCGGGCACGGTGCGCCGCCGCACAGCAGATATCGCAGCCGCGAAAGGTCGTAGGAGTCGAAATCCGGGACCTGCGTCATCGCCGCCCACATCGCGGGCACCATGAAGTGGACGGTGACCTTCTCCCGCTGGAGCAGCGCGAGTGTCTCTTGTGGATCGAACTTGCCCGCGACCACCACGGTGCCGCCCGCGTACAGCAACGGCAGGGTGAACAGCGCCAGCCCGCCGATGTGGAAAAGCGGGGCCACCGTCAGCGTGATGTCCGACGGGAGGATGCCTTCGCCGGAGGTGAGCACGTTGATCGCGTTCGCCTCCAGGTTGCCGTGTGTGAGCATGGCGCCTTTGGGGCGGCCGGTGGTGCCGGAGGTGTACATCAGCACCGCGACCTCGTCCGGCCCGGTCGGTTCGGGTTCGACACGATCTTCGGTGAAGAGGTCGTTGCTGTGGACGAGCGCCCGGCCGCCGGACGCTTCTTGAGCGAGTGCGGCGAAGGTGTCGTCGTGCACCACGACCACGGGCCGCGCGTCGTCGAGGAGGTACTCGATTTCGGTCGCTGCGAGCCGGAAGTTGATCGGCAGCGTGATCGCGCCGAGCCAGGCGACCGCGAAGAGCGTTTCGAGGTAGCCGGTGGAATTCAAGCCCAGCAAGGCAACCCGGTCGCCTTTGCGCACGCCCAGTTCGCGCAGCGCCGCGGCCCGCCGTGCGACTCGCTGTTCGAGTTCGGCGTACGTGATCCGTTCGCCGGTCTCGGCGGCCACGAGCGCGACCGACTCGGGGGTGACGGTGCCGCGCCGGGCAATCCACTGCGCCAAGCTCGCTGCCATGCCGAGACTCCTTCGTCGCCGGGGACCACGACGAAGGTAACCGTACGGACGGTCAGTGGTCAAACTTCGGCTACAGTGGGCCGATGCCACCCAAAGGCCGCGCCGGGGACATCCTCGCGACGTTCACCCGCTATGTCGCCGAACGCGGGTACGACGCCACGAACTTCTCCGACATCGCCGGCGAGCTGGGGCTGTCGAAGGGCACCATCGTGCACCACTTCGGCACGAAGGACCGGCTGCTCGCCGCGCTGCACGAGTCGTACATGCGCCGCAGGCTCGCCGAGGCCGCGCTGATCCGCGAGCGGCTCGCGACGCCGACCCGGCGGCTGGCCGGGCTGCTGTACGCGTTCGTGCTGTACCAGGTGGTGGACCGGGAGGCGACCGTCGCGTTCCAGCGCGAGGTCGTCCGGCTCGCCGACCACGAAGCGATGGCCGAGGGCCGCCGGATGCGCGCGGAATACCTGGACTTGGTGCGCGCGACGTTGTCCGAAGGGGTCGCGTCGGGGGAGTTCCGTCCGTGCGACGTCGAGGTGCAGAGCCTGCTGATCTTCGGCTCGGCGCAATGGGCGTGGACGTGGTTCGACCCGTCCGGTCCGGTGTCCGCGGAGCAGGTGGGCGCGCAACTGGTCGAACTGGTCCTAGGCGGGCTGTTGACGCGCCGCTCCCGGCTCAGCGGTTTGACCGAAGCGGAGGGCAAGGTGGTCCAGGTGGTGCGTCAGTCCATTGCGGACACTACCGGATCCTGAGCCGCCGCATCATCTTCAGCCCGGACAGCATTCCTTCCACGTACTTCTCGTACTTCTGTCCCGGCCGCGGGCTCATCACCGGCTTCTTCAGCACCGCCAGGTTCTGCACGTCGGTGTACTTCAACAGCCCTTGATCGCCGTGCCGGGCACCCACACCGGACGTTTTCACGCCGCCGGACGGAGTCCCCTTGGCAGCGTACGCCGTCGCGAGGCTGTCGTTCACGTTGACGTTGCCCGTCTCCAGCCGGGCCGCCACCGCGGAAGCCGCGCGAATGTCCTTGCCCCACACCGAAGCGTTCAGCCCGTAATCGGTGTCGTTGGCCAATTCGACGGCCTCGTCCACCGTCCGGTACCGGTGCAAGGCGACCACCGGGCCGAACGTTTCGGTGACCCCGCACAGCATGTCCTTCGTGACGCCTTCCAGGATGGTCGGCTCGAAGAACGCCGGGCCCAGATCCGGCCGGGGGCGGCCGCCGCACAAGACGGTGGCTCCCTTCTCGACCGCATCGTCCACATGGGACTTGACCCGGTTCATGTGGTCCACCGAAACCAGTGAGCCCATTTCCGGCCCGAAGTCGTAAGCCGCTCGCACATCCAGCGAGGAAGCCTTGGCCGCAAAGGCTTCCTTGAATTCCTCGTAGCGCGATTCCGGCAGGTAGATCCGCTCGATGTGCATGCAGATCTGCCCGGTGTTGCCGAACGCGCCGAACACCGCGCCCGGAACCACGTCGGCGAAATCGGCGTCCGGGAGGACGATCATCGGGTTCTTGCCGCCGAGTTCGAGGCAGCAGCCGATCAGGTTCCGCCCGGCCTGCTCGCCGATCACCTTCCCGGTGGCGGTGGAGCCGGTGAACATCACGTAGTTCGCCTGGTCGATCAGCGTCGGACCGACATCCGGACCCTCGCCGCACACGACCTGGAACAGGCCCTGCGGCAACCCGGCTTCTTCGAGCAGTCGCACGCCGTACAGCGGTGACAGCGCGGTTTTGTTGTCCGGCTTCAACACCACCGCGTTACCCGCCAGCAAGGCCGGAATGGCGTCGGAAATGCCGGTGGCGAAAGGGAAATTCCACGGCGCGATGATCCCGACCACGCCTTTGGGAACCCGGATCTCGGTCGAGGAAGACACGAGAGGCACCGGTCCGCCGCGCCGCGTCGGGGCCAGCAGTTTCGGCGCGCGGCGCAGATAGTGGCTCATGATCATCGGCGGATCGCACGTTTCCTCGATCGCCATCCGCCGGTTCTTGCCGCTTTCGACCTGGATCAGGTCGGCGATCGTCCGTGCGCGGTCGATGAACAGCGAATGCGCCCGCCGGAACACCGCGAGCCGCTGTTTGAGCGGCGTCGCGGCCCATTTCGCCTGCGCCGTCCGCGCGGTGGCGAACGCCTGCTCGATGTCTGATGGGGTCGATTGCGGCAGGTCCACCAGGACGTCGCCGGTGTAGACCTCGGTGAGCGGCCACACCGCGCCGCCCGAGCCCGGCACGCGCGCGACGAGCCCGCGGAGGAAGTCGTCGGTCGCCGAGGCCGGGCGGGTGGGCCGGACCGGGGTGAGGGTCATGGGTCTCGCGCTCCCGTCAGTTGCCGGAAAGGACCAGCTGCGCGCCCATTTCGCCGATCATGATGCAGGGCGCGTTGGTGTTGCCGCCGGTGATCGACGGCATGATCGAGGCGTCGCAGACCCGCAGCCCGTCCACTCCGCGCACCTTGAGGTCGGGCCCGACGACGGCGAGGTCGTCCACGCCCATCCGGCAGGTGCCGACGCCGTGGTAGACCGACGTCGCGCGGTTGAGGATCGCGTCGCGCAGTTCCTGGCCGCGTAGGTGCTTGCCCGGGTGGATCTCCTCGTTGATCGAGCCCTTGAACGCCTTCGACGCGAAGATCTCCCGCACCATCTCGGATCCCTCGCCGAGCACTTCGAGGTCGGACGGGTCGGAAAGGTACTGCGGGTCGATGAGCGGCGCAGCGGACGGATCGGCCGAGGCGAGCCGGATCGTGCCGCGGCTCTTCGGGTAGATCAGCGTGGTGAGCACGGTCAGCGCAGGCCGCTTGTCGACCGGATGCCGGATCGGCGCGTCCTGGTTCGGCGACACGTACGCCCACGGCAGCAGGTGCAGCTGCAGGTCCGGAACGTCCGCGGCCTGCGACGTCTTGAGGAACGCGAGCGCCTCGAACACCGAGTTCGCCAGGAACGTCGAGCCCGGCTTGAGCAGTTCGCGGGCCATCCCGCGGGCGAAATACGGGGCGGTGCCCTTGTTCTTGCACGACGAGACCTGGAACGTCAGCGCGTGGAACATGTGGTCGTGCAGGTTGTCGCCGACCGGCAGATCGGCGAGCACGTCGATGCCGTGCTCCTTCAGGTGCTCGGCGTGCCCGATCCCGGACAGCATCAGCAGCTGCGGCGACCCGACGAACCCGGCGGCGAGGATGACCTCCTTGCCCGCCCGGACCGTGCGGCGCTTGCCGTTGGCGTCGGTCACCTCGACGCCGGTCGCGCGGCCGTTCTCGATCACCACTTTCCGCACGAACACACGGGACTGGATCTCGAGCGTCCGGGGCGCGAGGTGGTGCAGGTAGCCGCGCGAGGCGCTGTAGCGGAGGCCGTCGGCAGCGTTCTGCTGCATCCGGCTGACGCCCTCCTGCGACTGCCCGTTGTAGTCGTCGATGATGTCGCAGCCGATCGCGTCGGCCGTCGCGTCGAGGAACTGCAGCGTGCCTTCCTGCGGGATCTTGTTGCGGGTGATCTTGATCGGCCCGCCCGCGCCGCGGAAGGCGTTCTCGCCGTCCTCGAAGTCCTCCATGCGCTTGTACGCGGCGTTGACGCTGTCGGCGTCCCAGCCGGTGTTGCCCTCGGCCGCCCAGGAGTCGAAATTCGCCCGGTTGCCGCGGACGTAGACCATCCCGTTGACCGAACTGGAGCCGCCGAGCACCTTCCCCCGCGGCACCGGCATGCGCCGATCGAGAACATGTTTCTGCGGTACTGAGTAGAAGCCCCAGTCGCTCATTTTCTTCAGCTGCGGCACCGCGTGCAACGGGGCCACGAGTCCCGGCTTGCGCAGCAGCAGCTGCTCGTCGCTCTTGCCCGCTTCGAGCACGATCACGCTGGCCCCGGACTCCGCGAGCCGCCCGGCGACGGCAGCCCCCGAGCTGCCCGACCCGACGACCACGTAGTCGGCTTCGCTGCTCCGGGCCACCCTGGCTGCCATGTCCGCTCCTCGTCCCGCGCCCCGCCGAAACTGTAACCTGTTCTAGTTCAGGCACGGTATAGCTTTCCCGCTCGCCGCGCAACGCCTCGCGCGCGAACCTGATTGACTTGCCCCCATGGGGACCGAGGAAGCGAACCGCCGCATCGACGCCGCGCTCGCCGCCGGGGAGACGACGCTGGATCTGCGCGGGCTGCACCTGACGGAGGTGCCGGTCCGGGTCGCGGAGCTGGACGGTCTGGAGAAGCTGGTTCTGGAGGACAACTTCCTGCGGGAGCTGCCGGAGTGGTTGGCGGAGCTGCCGCTGCGGGAGCTGAACGCACGCCGGAACCGCCTCGCCCAGCTGCCGGAGCGGCTCGGCGAGATGGGGAGCCTGCGGAGCCTGGAAGTCGACCGGAACCGGCTCGCTGCCCTGCCGCGGGCGCTGGCCGGGCTCGACCTGACCGAACTGTGCGTCTCGGTGAACCGGCTGACGCCGCCGGAGTGGATCGGCGGGATGACCAGCCTGGAAGCCCTCGACCTCGGCACCTGCCGGCTGACGGAGGTCCCGGAGTGGGTGCGCGGCCTGCCGAACCTGGTCCGGCTCGACCTGGACGGCAACCGGCTCGAAGGGCTCCCGGACTGGCTCGGCGAGCTCTCCGGCCTGGCGAAGCTGTACCTGCACGACAACCTGCTGACCGAACTGCCGCGCTGGCTGCGGGGCCAGCCGCTCGCCGAACTGTTCCTCGACGACAATCCGCTGGCACGGCTGCCGGATTGGCTGGGCGAGCTGACCGGCCTGCGGGAACTCGGCCTCGCCCGCCTGCATCTGGCCGAGGTCCCGGAATGGCTCGCCGGACTGGACCTCCTGGCCGAACTCGACCTGGACGGCAACCGGCTGACCGCACTGCCGGACTGGCTCGGCGACCGGGGAAACCTGACCGTGCTCGACGTCGCGCGGAACCGGCTGCGCACCGTGCCGCGGCTGCCGTCCGGGCTCCGCGGGCTGAATCTGGCGTCGAACCCGCTCCGGGAGCTTCCCGCGCATCTGGCTGACCTGACCGGTCTGACGATGCTGACGCTCAGCGACCTTGCTCTGGCCAAGATTCCCGGGTGGGTTCGCGGCTGCACGGGGCTGACCCTGCTGTACGCCGACCAGAACGAGCTGACCGAGGTCCCGGACTGGCTCGGCGAGCTGACCGCGCTGGAAGCCTTGTGGCTCAACGACAACCGGCTGGCCGAGCTGCCGGAGTCGCTGCGCGGCCTGGCCGCTCTCCGCCGGCTGCACCTCGGCGGCAACGTCCTGCGCGGACTTCCCGAATGGCTCGGCGACCTGACCGGCCTGACCACGCTCGGCATCGGCGGCTGCGGACTGGCTGAGCTGCCGCGGTGGCTGAGCGGGCTGACCGAGCTCGACATCCTCTGGCTCCACAACAATCCGCTGCGCGAGCTGCCGGGCTGGTTCGCCCGGCTGGAGAACCTGGTGCAGCTGCGGCTCGACAACACCCGCTTCGCCGAACTTCCGGAGCAACTGGGCGATCTTGCCCAGCTCACCGCGCTGTACCTCGACTTCCTGCCGATGGCCGAACTGCCGTCGTGGCTGCGCCGGACTGAGCTGACTGAGCTGAGCATCGGCAACTGTGGGCTGGAGTCCTTGCCCGAGTGGTTCGGCGAGCTCTCCTCGTTGCAAGTTCTTCAGGCGTCCTCGAACCAGCTGACGGAGCTTCCCGCCTCTTTTGACCGCTTGACCGAGCTGACTGAGCTGCGGATGAACTTCAACCGTCTCGCCGAGCTGTCCGGTCCGTCGGTCCGTCTCCGCGTTCTTTCCGTTCGCGGCAATCGAATCGCGGAGCTCCCGAGCTGGGTGCGGCAATGCCGCGATCTCCGCGAGCTGTTCGTCGGGGGCAACCGGCTCAGCGGGGCGCCTGCTTGGCTGGAAGATCTCACCGCGCTGACGAAACTGGAACTGTATCGCAGCGATCTCAGGACGATTCCGGAGTTCTTGCGAGGCCTGCGCCATCTCGAGCTGCTCGACGTGTCCGGCAACGAGATCGCGAAGCTGCCGGGCTGGTTTCCGGAGCTCGCGAGCTTGACCGACGTGCGCATGGACGACAACGAGCTGGCTGTCTTTCCCTCGGAGCTCGCGGAGCTGAAGAATCTGACGTCCATCGCGGTACGGAACAACCAGCTGACGGAGCTGCCGGGGTGGCTCGGTTCGTGCCAGGCGCTGGCCGAGCTGTGGATCAGCACGAATCCGCTGCACCATCTGCCGGGCGTGGTGCGCGAACTGACCGGTCTCGCCATGCTCGAGTTCGACAACATCGGAATCACCGAACTGCCCGCGTGGCTGGCTGAACTGACCGGACTGCGCTACCTGTCGGCTGACGGCAACTCGCTCGACGTGACCGCCTTCGACTTCAGCTGGCTCGCCGGGCTCCGTACTCTGCACCTGGCTCGATGCTCGCTCAGCGAGACGCCGGAAACGCTGGCGCAGCTCACCAGCCTGAGGGTTCTCGGACTCAGCAACAACGAGCTTTCTTCGATTCCCGAGTGGCTGACCGGCTTCGCGGGCCTCACCAACCTGTCTTTGGACGGCAATCAGCTCGGCGAGCTTCCGGCGAGCATCGGCGCTCTGGCCAAGCTCAGGTGGCTGCGAGCAGGCCGGAACGACCTCGCGGACCTGCCGGAAAGCCTGACTGACCTGGTCAGCCTTGAAACCCTCGACCTGTCGGTCAACCACCTGCGAACCCTCCCGGATCACTTCGGCAAGCTCGTGAACCTGAGCACGTTGTCTCTGGCGGAGAACATGCTCACGAGGCTCCCGGAGTCCCTGGGGAACGTCGCGGGTCTCCGCAGCCTGGATGTCCGCGGCAATGAACTCTCGTACCTCCCGGAAAACTTCCCACGCCTGGAACGCCTGGACACCCTCCTCCTCTCCGACAACGAGCTCTACAGTCTCCCCGCCGCCCTCGCCGAACTGCCCAGGCTCACCACCCTCAGCGTCTCCGGCAACCCTTTCATCAGCCCGCCCCCGGAAATCACCGCCAGCGGGTCCGAATCCGTTCTCGAATTCCTCCGCGAACGGGAACGCGGCAGCACCGCCCAATGGGTGTCCAAACTCCTCGTCGTCGGCGAAGGCGGGGTAGGAAAGACCTCGCTCGTCCGCGCGCTGGCCGAAGACCCGCACGACCCGGAAGAGCCCTCCACCCACGGCCTGCTCGTCCGCGACCTTCCGCTCCGCCACCCGGACTTCGACCTGCGGATGCGCTTGAGCACCTGGGATTTCGGCGGCCAGCAGATCTACCACGCCACGCACCAGTTCTTCCTCACCAACCGCTCCCTGTTCGTCCTGCTGTGGAATTCGCGACTCGGCTGGGAACAGGGCAAACTGCATTACTGGCTCGACATCATCACCGCCCGCGCGCCGGAATCGCCGATCGTTCTCGTGGCCACGCACATTCACGGACGTCCGGTCGATCTTCCGCTCGCCGAATTGCGGGCGAAATACCCGAGAATCGTCGCGAGCGTGCACGTGGACAACGCGGCCAGGGACGGCATAAGTGAACTCCGCGACCTGCTCGCGCAGCACGCGGCGGACCTGCCGCTCATGGGTTCGGAATGGCCGACCTCCTGGCTGAAGGCCGCGGACGCGGTGCGGGCGGTGCCGGAGAACCACATCACGGTCAGCCGGATGTGGCAGATCATCGCTGAAGCGGGCGTCACCGGCGCGGAGCCGAGCCGGTTCATCGCGCGGGCGCTGCACGAGCTCGGCGACATTCTCTACTACCCGGAGGATCCCGAACTGCAGGACACGGTCGTGCTGCGGCCTTCGTGGGTCAACGACTACATCAGCCGCGTGCTGGACAGCGACGAGGTCGCCGAAAAGCACGGGCTGCTCACGAGAGAACACCTGACCGCGCTCTGGCACGATCTCGACAAGGGGATCCGCGATCATTTCCTCGGGATGATGGACAAATACGATCTGTCCTACCGGGTCGAGTCGAACGGCGGGGGAGACCTGAGCCTGGTCGTCGAGCGGCTGCAGTGGAATCCGCCGGAGTACGAGGGGCAGTGGGCGGCCGCGCGGGAGAACGCGCGGCAGATCAAGGTCATCTATCAGCTCAACACGATGCCGCCGGGCATTCCGACCTGGTTCATCGCGCGGTCGCACCGGTTCAGCCGCAATGTGCACTGGCGCACCGGAGCGCTGCTCGGGCACCGCGACGGCCGCCACCTCGCGCTGGTCAGCGCGGACCGGCAGCACAACACCGTCGAGCTGACCGTGCGCGGGCCCTCGCCGGTCGGGTTCTTCATGGTGCTCGACGAGGGCCTCAACCTGACCCTGGAACGGTTCCCCGGCCTGGACATCACGCGCCGCGTGCCGTGCCGGTGCGAGCCGGAGTGCCCGGAGCTGTTCGACTACGAGAACCTCCGCGCCCGGCTGGAGCGCACGCCGCCGAGGCACGAGATCGAATGCCACCGCTCTGGCGAGCAGGTTTCGGTGCCGGAACTGCTGTTCGGCCTCGCCCCGGCGGAGCGGGACTCGACGCGCGCGTCCATGGAGCGGCTGACGCGGACCGTGGAGCAGTTCGGCGAGCGGCTGGAGGAGCAGAGCGACTACCACCAGCGGATGTTCCTGCGCCTGCAGCGGCTCGCTCAGCAGCAGCAGGAAGCGCGCTGCCCCAGCGTGTTCGCGGTCGTCCCGGCCGGGCGGCGGCGGATCACCGGCTCGCCGTACGAGATCCACCTCTACTGCGAGGAACCCGGTGCCTGGCATCGGCTGGACGGCGACAAGGGCGTGTACTCGGTGGCGCAGCCGCGCGAGTGGTTCGTCAAGCTCGGGCCGTACCTGGAGCACCTCATCCGGGTGCTGAAACACGCCGCGCCGCTGGCCGGACCGGTGCTCGGGGTGGCCGCGGGCGTGCTCAACGACCAGCTGAAATCCGACTGCGACCTGATGAAGGAACTGGCCGCGCAACTGCCGAAGGAACTGCACCGCGAGCGCGTCCTGCCAGGCGCGGAGCGGCCGGAGGACGACCTGCCGGAGTCGCACGCGAAGACCGACGCCGACTTCCGCGCGCTCAAGGCGATGCTCGGCAAACTCGACCCGGACGAGGAATGGGGCGGCCTGTCCCGCTACGACACGCCGGAGGGTCTCACGCTCTACCTCTGCCCGGAACACCTGGCCTTCTACCGCGACCCCGCGTGAGCGGCCTTGCTCCGTTCGGTGCGACCCCGCGCACACTGGCTGCGCAAACCAGGCGATAGCGGACACCCCGGACCCTCGGGCGATTGACGACCGGCCGGACACCGCCGTACCGTGCTGCTCGCGCGACGGCTTCCCGAAGCCGGTGAGATTCCGGCACGGTCGCGCCACTGTGTGCCCATCCCGGGCGAGTCAGGTCGAGGAGCCGTCGTCAGGTCCACCCGCAAGGGACGCGTCATCCCGAAGGAGAGCCATGGCCACCATTCCGGCCGACCGGTCCACCCCGGTCGTCTTGCCCGTGTCGAAAGCCGCTTTGCTGCTCGGCGCCACCATCGCCGGCGCGCTGCTGCTGTACTACTTCATCGGCGTCGACCAGGGCGCGGTCTCGATCTTCGGCAGCGACACCCACGTGCACGAGTTCGTCCACGACGCGCGGCACTTCCTCGGCTTCCCCTGCCACTGACGCGCCCGGAACGGACAACCGAACAATGCAGAACAAGCTGATTCTGCGCGGCCTCCTCGCCGGAGCGCTGGGCGGAGTGCTGGCGTTCGTCTTCGCCCGGGTCTTCGCCGAACCGCTGACCCAGGCGGCGATCGACTACGAATCCGGCCGCGACGAGGCGCAGATGGCGCTCGACAAGGCCGCCGGGATGCCGAGCGAGCACGAGGGCCACGAGATTTTCAGCCGTGCCGTGCAGGGCAACCTCGGCATCGGGCTCGGCATGGTGCTCTTCGGAGTCGCCATGGGCCTGCTGTTCGCGGTGACCTACACCGTGCTGCTGGGCCGCGTCGGCCGGATCCGCGCGCGGGTGCTGGCGGTGCTCGTGGCCGGGGCCGGATTCCTGTCGCTGTACCTCGTGCCGTTCCTGAAATACCCGGCCAACCCGCCGGCGATCGGGCACGAGGCGACCATCGGCGCGCGCACCGGGCTGTACCTGACGATGGTCGTCGCGTCGGTGCTCTTCCTGGTCGCGGCCGTCGTCGCGGGCAAGCGGCTCGCTCCGAAGCTGGGCAACTGGAACGCGACGCTTGTCGCGGGCGCCGGGTTCGTGGTGCTGTGCGCGCTGCTGATGGCACTGCTGCCGTCGCTCGGGTCGTTGGCCTCCAACGTCGCCGAGTATGGCCCGCAGACCAGCGAAACCCCGCTGCCGCTCAAGGGTCCCGACGGCCAGATCGTGTACCCCGGCTTCCCCGCCGACACGCTCGTCGCGTTCCGGCTTTACTCGGTGCTGGCGCAGGTCGTCCTGTGGGGGACCATCGCGCTCGTGTTCGGCCCGCTCGCCGAACGCGTGCTGGACCGCGGGCGCGCGGTTACCGTCGAGGCGTGAACCCGCTGACCGGACTGGGCCCGTTCTTCGCCGTCGACACGCATTCGGCGGCCGAACCGGCCCAGCCGTGGCGTCCTTTCGCCGAAGTCCTGGACGACGGCCCGGTGCTGCGCGAACGAATCGCGCAGAACCGGGCCGTGCTCGGCGGCGATTTCGTGGAACCGCGGGTCGCGGCGTCGATCGCGCATCTCGGGCTGGCGGCTCGGATCATCTCGCCCGCACTGGGTCTTGCCGTCGGTGCGGGAGCGGTGCCGGATTACTCGACGGCGTGGTGGCAGCCGAAGCTCGGTGGAGCGTTCCCGTTGTCCCTAGGGGAAAGCGAGCCGGTTGAGTCCGATGTGGTCAGTGCGTTCGCTGCACGGGTCTTGCGCGGGCCGTTGGCTCGGCTGGACGAGGCGATGGCGCAGTTCTCGCTGGCGCGGAACGTCCGGCGAGGGAACGTGGCGTCGGCGCTCAACGGGGCGGTGACGGTGCTGCGATCTGAACGTCCAGAGTGGACTGACCGGGTTTCCGGAATTGTCGCCGCACTGGAGGAATTGCCGGAGCTGGCCGGTACCGCGACTCGGGAAAACGGTCGATTCCGCCGTCGCAGCTGCTGCCTGTTTTATCGGGCGACACCGGATCGCGACGGACCGAAATGCGGGGATTGCGTGCTGGCCTGAACCGGTCAGGGCGCGCGGTTGGCTTGATAGGCGATCATGATTCCGGCGAAACGGTCGGCCTCGTAACAGGGATCGCTGTAGGCGTCGAGTTTCGGGTCGGTCGCCGCGACGGTGACGTTGAGCAGCGTGTCGTCGGCGACGCCGGTTTCGACGGTGCACTGGCCGTCGCGGTCGTCCCGGTGGATGCCCGGATAGCTGTGCACGAAGACCGGCGCGAAGCCCGGGACGGTGGCCCGGCGGCGGTAGAGGGCTTCCAGCCCGCCGGAGGCGGTGTCGACGGAAGCGATGTAGGTCAATGCCTTCGTGTCGTGGGGGATCCAGGTGCAAGCGGTTTTCCCGGCGGCTGGAGCGGCCGTTCCCTGGTTGTTGACGAAGAACATGACCAACTGGTCGTGGGTCATCAGGTCGCAGGGTTTGGCCGTGAACCGCGTCAGGTCGAGCGGGGCGTCGGGGAGCGGCGGCGACAGGCGCGGCGGAGGCGGCGGCGCGGACGAGCAGCCCGCGGCGCCGAGAAGGAGCGCGAGCAGCAGTCCCGCGCGGAGGCCGCGGCCAGGAGGCACAGTTTTGGTCGGCGCCACGGAATTGAGCATAGCCGCATTTCAAAGCTATCGGTTTCCCGCTGAAAGGCCGCAAAAGACCGTTTTGTGTCCCCGAATTCCGAAAATCTCCCAGTGAACCTGCAATCGAGAGCTGTGCGGGGAACACTGGCGAAGGAGAGCGTCGGGAGGTTTGTCGTGCGGAGGAACTACTGGACCTACAGCGCCGGGCTGCTCGTCGCGTGGGGGCTCGTCTTCCTGCTCGCCGGACTGCTCCGCGGCGGACACGAAGTGCGGGTCGTGCTGCCGGTGTTCGGCGGTTTCTGCATCGGCTGGGTGAGCACGACCATCGCGCGGTACGTCTACCCGCCGCCGAAGCGGTGGCTGAGCTGAACCACGTCCCGGTCGCCGGGACGATCGCCGCCGCGGCGCTGTCGTGGTCCATAAGCTCGGCCCGGTGTTCTCCGAACGAGTGTTCTTCTCCTTCGTCGCACTGGCCGACCCGGCGCGGAAACGCGAGTACAACGAGTGGCACCAGCTCGATCACCTGCCGGAGAACCTGCGACTGCCCGGCGTCGCGCACGGCGATCGCTGGGCGCGGACCGGCGACGGCACCGCGAGTCCGGAGCTGGCCGGCGTCGACTACCTCGCGATGTACTGGTTCCGCCCGCCGTACGAGCAAAGCGTGGCGGAGTGGCGGAAGCTCGGCGAGGACTCCTTCCAATGGGGCCGCGGACCGCTGATCCCGGGCGTGCAGCGGCCGTTGCTGGGGTTCTTCACGCCGGTACTCGGGTACGTCGCGCCGCGAGTCCGGCTGTCCGCGGACGCGCTGCCGTTCCGGCCGAACCGCGGACTGCACGTCACCGTGACCGAACTGGCCGAACCACACGGCGGCGAGGCGCACGCGCAGTTCGCCTGGCAGGACCGGACCCGGATTCCCGAGCTGCTGGCCTGCCCGGGCGTCGCCGGGGCCTGGACGTTCTCCTTCCTCGGCAGGCAGCGGCACTCGACGCTGAACATCGGCTCCGGAGAGGACCGCGCGCCGGGTTCGCTGCGGGTCCGGCTGCTCTACCTGGACGAGGATCCGGTCGAGGCGAGCCGCGAGATCGCCGAGCGGGAGAAGGAGCCTGCGCCGCATCCTGAAGCCGAGCGGGTCCTGCTGTCCGGACCGGTCCGCACGATCGTTCCGTGGCGGGACTGGTGATCCCCGTGGCGGAGTGGGCCGCGCTGCACGATCTCGTGCACCGGTACGCCGCGCGCGTGGACGAGCGGGATTTCGCGGGCGTCGCCCGGCTGTTCGGCGGTGACGGGGTGCTGGCGCTGCCGAATCCGCCACGCGACTTCGGCCCGGTCCGGGAGCACCGCGGTCCCGAAGGCGTCGTGGCCGCTTTGTCCGTGCTGGAAGAGGTGCCGTTGACCGCGCACGGCATCACCGGCGTCGTCTTCGACCCCGGCGACGGCCCGGCAAGCGCACGAGGACGGATTACCTGCGTCGCCCACCACGTCAGCCCGCGCGACGGCCGATTCGCCGATGCGGTGTGGCACCTGCATTACCTCGACCGCTACGCGAAGACCGGCGGCGAATGGCGGTTCAAGCGCCGCGAAGTGCACCTCGATCTGATCGAAACGAGGGAGGTCCGCGCGACCCGCCTCGGCCGGTGACCTGCGCTGAGTCACCCGAACGGGTGGACCCGCCGGGGGCGGCGGCGTGACGGGTTTGCCCGGAAACTGCGTAAGGTCGAACCCATGCCAGGGGACGACGGCCTGCTCACGCAGGACAGCACGCGCGGGCTCACCGCGGCCGAGGTGGCCGAGCGGGTCGCCGCGGGACGGACCAACGACGTGCCCTCGCGCACGAGCCGCAGCGCGTGGGAGATCGTCCGGTCGAATGTCTTCACCCGGATCAACGCGATCTTCGCGGTGCTCGCGGTCATCATCTTCTCCACCGGCTACCTGCTGGACGGCCTGTTCGCCGGGGTGATCGTGGCGAACAGCGTCGTCGGCATCGTGCAGGAGCTGCGGGCGAAGCGGACGCTGGACCGGCTCGCGATCGTCGGACAGGTGCGCCCGCGCGTGCGCCGAGACGGGGTCAGCAGCGAGCTGGCCCCGGAGGAGGTCGTGGCCGACGACGTGATCGAGGTCGGCGCGGGCGACCAGGTGGTGGTCGACGGCGAGGTGCTGTCCGCGGACGCGCTCGAGGTCGACGAATCGCTGCTCACCGGCGAGTCGGACCCGGTGGTGAAGCGCGCGGGCGACCCGATCATGTCCGGCAGTTTCGTGGTGGCCGGGAACGGCGCGTACCGGGCGACGAAGGTCGGCTCGGAGGCGTACGCGGCGAAGCTGGCCGAGGAGGCGGGCCGGTTCACGCTGGTCGATTCGGAGCTGCGGAACGGGATCGACAAGATCCTGAAGGTCATCACGTACCTGCTGGTCCCGGCGGGCGCGCTGTCGATCTACAACCAGCTTTCCGGTTCGCAGCAGCTGCCCGACGCGCTGCGCGGGATGGTCGCGGCGCTCGTCCCGATGGTCCCGGAGGGCCTGATCCTGCTGACGTCGGTCGCGTTCGCGGTCGGCGTGATCCGGCTGGGGCGGCGGCAGTGCCTGGTCAACGAGCTGCCCGCGATCGAGGGCCTGGCGCGCGTGGACGTCGTCTGCGCGGACAAGACCGGCACGCTCACCGAGAACACGATGCGGCTGTCCGAACTGCGGCGGCTGCACGAGGCGGGCGAGGCCCCGGAGACCGTGCTGGCCGCGCTCGCCGCCGCCGACCCGCGGCCGAACGCCAGCCTGGTCGCGATCGCCGAGGGCTGCCCGGACGCGCCGGACTGGACGCCGACCGCCGTGGTGCCGTTCTCGTCGGCGCGGAAGTGGAGCGGAGCGGCCTTCGGCGAGCACGGCGACTGGGTGCTCGGCGCGCCGGACGTGCTGCTGCCCGCCGAATCGGAGGACCGCGCGGAAGCGGAACGGATCGGCGCGCAAGGCCTGCGGGTGCTGCTGCTCGGCCGGGCCGCGAACGCGGTCGACGCGCCGGACGGGCCGGGCAAGGTCACGCCGGTGGCGCTGGCCGTGCTGGAACAGAAGATCCGCGGCGACGCGCGCGAAACGCTCGACTACTTCGCCGCCCAAGGCGTTGCGGTGAAACTGATTTCGGGCGACAACGCGGTGTCGGTCGGCGGCGTGGCCCGCGCGCTGGCCCTGCCCGGCGGCGAGGCTCCGGTCGATGCGCGGACGCTGTCCGAAGAGCCCGGCAAGCTGGCCGACGAGCTCGAAGGGACCGCCGTGTTCGGCCGCGCGACGCCCGCGCAGAAGCGGTCGATGGTCGCGGCGCTGCAGGCTCGCGGCCACACCGTCGCGATGACCGGCGACGGCGTCAACGACGTGCTCGCGCTGAAGGACGCGGACGTCGGCGTCGCGATGGGCGCGGGCAGCCCGGCCACCCGGTCCGTCGCGCAGATCGTCTTGCTGGACAACGCTTTCGCGACCCTGCCGCACGTCGTCGGCGAGGGTCGCCGGGTGATCGGCAACATCGAACGCGTCGCGAACCTGTTCCTCACCAAAACCGTGTACTCGGTGCTGCTGGCGCTGATCGTCGGCGTGCCCGGGCTGATCGGCCTGGACGCGATGCCCTACCCGTTCCTGCCGAGGCACGTGACGATCGTCGGCTGGTTCACCATCGGCCTGCCCGCGTTCGTGCTCTCGCTGGCTCCGAACAACGACCGCGCGCGCCCCGGATTCGTCGGCCGGGTGCTGCGGATGGCGATCCCGGCCGGGGTCGTGATCGGGGCCGCGTCGTTCGTCTCCTACATCCTGGTCCACCCGGGCCACGCGACCACCGACGCCGCGCAGATCCAGGCGAGCACCACGGCGCTGATGACGCTGATGGCACTGGCACTGTGGGTGCTGGCGGTGGTCGCGCGGCCGTATACCTGGTGGAAGGCCGCACTGGTCGCGACGATGGCGGTGGTTTCGGCGCTGATGTTCCTGCTGCCGTGGACGCGGGAGATCTTCCAGCTGGACCCGGGCAATACCGGGTACACGCTGACCGCGGTGAGCTGCGCGGCGGCGGGCCTGGTGCTGATCGAGGCCGGGCGGTGGATCGGGAACCGGATCGGGAAATAACGTCACCGCGGGACGGGATCGGCCTTCGGGAGCCGGAGTTCGAGCTGGAATCCGCGCGCGCCGTGGGTGATGAACGCTTCGCAGCGCGGGGCGCCGGTGACGAGATGCCGGTAGCGAGCGCTCATCGCGGCGGTCAATTCGCCGACGCGCTGGCCGTCGAGCCGGACCTCGATCGCGTAGGAACCCTTGTGCTTGCCACTGGACACAGTGGACGGTGCGAGCTCGGCGGCGACGATCGTGCGCAGCGGGCCGGAGTGGTAGTGCCGCAAGGTTTCCTGGTGGTTCTCCTCCTTGGTGACGGTGACCGTGCGCTCCGGCGTCAAGAGATCGGCCTCGGTGACGAGGTTGGCGATCTCCAGCGCGTCCGGGCCCGCGAGGTGCAGGTACATCCCGTAGCGGCGGCCGTTTCCGCCGCCGGTGATCCGCGCCGGGCAGGTCCCCGCGTAGCCGGCATCGCCGAGCGCGCGCAGAACGGGCTGGTAGCTGCGAGCGTCCGAACGGGACAGATAGCCGACTGTTTCCGTTCCGGCGGGGTGGATCGCGGCTACGCGGACGGCATGGAGGTCGTGCGGGTTCCGCGGTTCCGGCACGAGGAGCGCGACGGCCGGGAGATGCTGGTCGAAGCGGTCGCCCGCGGGCATTCCGCGCGCCGCACGCCGCAGCGCCGGCTGGTAATGCGCTTCGCCGACGATCGAGATTCGCCCGTCCGCTGACAACCGCCGCCGGGTCAGCGGGGCGGCTGGCGCGACCTGGATCCGGTCGGGTTCGGGTGGCGTCACTGCCACCGGCGGCGCGATGGGCGCGGTCATCGCCCGCAGCGATCCCGCCAGCGCCGAGCTGGCTCGCGGGGTCGAGAAGTCGAAGGTCGCGCGGTAGCCGTTCGGCCCGGAAAGCCGCAGCGATCCGTATTCGAGGACGGGGAGCCGCCGGTTGTTCTTGTACCGTCGGTCCGGCCCGCCCTTGACGTTCACGTACTGCCAGGTGTGCTCGACGACCCGGGAATCGCCGGGCACCGAACCGCTTTCGATGAACCGCTGGACGTCCGCCTCGATCCGCAGATCCGCGTAGCGGACGTCGGCGTAGTGCTTGCCTTCGCGCAGCAGGACCCGGTCGGGCAGGAAGTAGGCCGCCCGGTGGCCCGTGGCGAGCGACGGGACGGCGATGTTCGCGGACAGATGCGGCGGGCCGCCGATGCCGCGGTCCAGCGAATGCCGCTTGACCAGCGCGGACGCTCCGGCGTTGACCTTGTGCTGACGGGTGGTCGACAACGCGCCCGACGCCACGACGTGCCATGCCCGCCGCGCTTCCCGCACTGGTCCGAACGCGTCGACCAGTCCCTGGAACCGCCGAGCTTCCCCGGCGTCCTGCACGTCGTAGAACACCACAACCGTCCGTCGGATCCGGTCCTTGAGGAACACCCAGACGGTGAGCGGGACCCCGGCCAGCAGCGTCCACGGCGACGCGCCCGCGAGCGCCAGCGCGAGCACCAGGACCCACGGCCACCGACGCATCGACCGCGCCGCGTCGTTGAGCTGGCTGACGAACTCGCTGGAATCGGCGGCCGCCATTTCGAGGGTGGTCGCGCCGGTGATGTCGGCCATGACGACGTCGCTCGCGGGCAGCAGCGGCGGTGCGCTCGGGGCCGTCGAGCGAGTTGTCGCCCGATAGCTGACCAGACCGCCGCCGAGCGTGACGTAAGCACCGCGCGGACCGGCGCCGACCCGGAACCCGGGCACGCCGACGGACGCGCCAAGCCCGGCCCGCGACATGCTCACCCGCAGCGGGCCGACCTTGACCCTGGTACGCAGATAGAACGACATAGGCGACCTTCGACCGACGGAATGTGCCCGGTCTGGATCGCCGTGCGTGCGCTGACTGTTACGCGCCGGCCGAGAGGTGCTGCTGCAACGCTCCCAGCCCCTCGACCCGCTCCCGGTCGCGCGCGTCCTGAGCCGCCAGCTCCTCCTCGGTCAGCACGATCGCGTCCGGACCCGGGAACACCGTCGAGTCGTGGTCCGCGCCGAGCCAGCGGACGGTGAACGGCAGGGCCCCGTCCGGCGAGCCCACGGCCGTGATGCGGCCCCGGTGCTCCGGCACGTCCACGTGGATTCCCTTCACGACCAGCCAATCTCCGCGCTGTGCGTGCATGGTTCCTCCTCTGCGGGGTGACGTCGCCTGGAGCGATACCTCACTGGGCCGGGTGCGAAACCTCGAAGTAGTCCGATCAGGGGCAGCAAGTGACTTTTCGTATCGGATCGGCTTGGCCGCGGCGGGATCAGTGCGCGCGGCATCTCGGCTTGCCGCACGAACTGGCCGGTGGCGGAGTTCGCCCGGGAGCACCTGAGCGAACCGGCGGCGGGCTGCCGGTGTGGGACGCGGCCGACCGGCTTCGGCGGCTTACGCGAGCTTGGCAGTGACCACCGGACGCTCGGTCGGCCCGCTGTTCACATTCGTCCGACGGTGCCAGCGCAACTGGCCGTCGCCGAACTCGATGGTGACCGTGTCGTGGAACGGCGACTCCACGAAGTACCAATCCAGCACCAGTTCGCCCGGAGAACGCCACTGCGCGGCAGCGAGGACTCGCGTCGATTCGGCCTGGTACGAGTGGTGCAGCTGCCAGGTGGTCACACTCGTGTCCGACTCGACCCAAGTGGACAGTCCACAACGGACAGAATGACGGCCGCGATCGTCTTCCAAGGTCACGACCAGCACGTCGTCGTCCGCAGTGAACGAGATCGCCGAGATTTCGTCCGCATTGGACTCGCACTCGTACCGCCGGCCGTTCAGCTCAACGGTGGCCGGCGAAAGCGCGGGAGCGGCAACCGTGAGTTCGGCGGCCAGCGCAGCATCAGCTGCCGGGGAAGGCGCACCGGAGAAAGCGGGCACCAGCAGGTCGTGCACCAGACCGGACAACAGCCGGTGCTTGCCGTGCGTGATGCTCCCGGTCGTGACGACTACCGCGTCGTGCTGGGGGAGTACGAAGACGTCCTGGCCGAACATCCCGGACGCCCGGTATCCGCCGTCGGCGTCGAGCCACAGCTGGTATCCGTAACCCTCGGGGCGCTCGTCCGCGTCGGTGGAGGAAACGGGGACGAACTCGGCACCGTTCCAGCTTCCGGCGTCGGCGTTCTGAACGTGCCACGCGGTGGCCTCGCGCACCCATCCGGCGGGCAGGATCCGGTCGCCCTGCCAGAGGCCGTCGTGCAGGTGCAGCACGCCCCACTTCAGGAAGTCGATGCTGCGCAGGCTCAACCCGTTCCCGCCGGAGCAGATGCCTTCGGGGTCGGTGTCCCAGCTGTGCCCGGCGAAACCGAGCGGCTCGAATAGCCGCGGCTGAAGGTAATCGAAGACCGATTGGCCGGAGGTCCGCTGGACGATGGCGGACAGCATGTGCGACGTCGCGCTGGAGTAAGTGAACGCCTTGCCCGGCGGAAGGTCCACGGGGGTGCGCAGGTATTCCCGCACCCAGCTGGTCTTCAGCAGCCGCCAGGTCTTGCCGGACAGGCCGACGCGGTGGCCGGTCCGCATGGTCAGCAGGTCTTCGACGGTGATCGCGCGCAGGTGCTCCGACGCGTCGGACGGCACGAGTTCCGGGAAGAACGAAACCAGACGGTCGTCCAGCCGCAGCAAGCCCTCGTCGAGAGCGAGGCCGAGCGCGGTGCCGACAAAGGACTTCGTCGCCGAATGTGTCGTGTGTGGACGGTCGGCGCGGTACGGCCACCAGTAGTGTTCGAAAGCCAGCTTGCCCGACCGGTAGACGAGCAGGCTGTCGAGCGAGATCCCGTCGGCGGTCAGCCGGTGCAGGAAGCCGCGCACGCGTCGGGCGTCGAGGCCCGCGCCGGACGGGGCGGCGGAAGGGAAAGCAGAGGTCACGAAGGCTCCCGGACGAGTGTTTTCTTGCGGTTCGCGAGCCGTTCGGCGACCCGCGAGAGGGCGATGTTGACGACGATGTAGAGCAGCCCGGCCCCGACGTAGGCCTGGATGAAGTCGCCGCTGAACTCGCCGAGCACCTTGCCGTTGCTGAGCAGTTCGGCGATGCCGACGACGTAGCCGAGGCTGGACTCCTTGATCACCCGCACGGTCTGGCTGATCAGCGCGGGCGCGAGCGCGCGGGCCGCTTGCGGGAGCACGACGAACGTCATGACCTCCCAGTGCCGCAAGCCGATCGCGTGCCCGGCCTCGCTCTGGCCGCGGCCGACAGCGAGGATCCCGGCGCGCACGATCTCGGCGAAGATCGCCCCGGCGTGCGCGACGATCGCCAGCACCAGCTGCCAGAAGATCGGCACCCGGACGCCGAGGATCGGCAGCCCGAACATGAAGAAGAACAGGATCAGCAGCAGCGGCATCGCGCGGAAGAACTCGATCGTCCCGGCGGACGGCCAGCTCAGCCACCGCTTGCGGCTCAACCGGCCGAGCGCGAGCAGCACGCCGGTCACGACCGACAGCACGGTGGACACGAGGCCGGCCAGCAGCGTCATCGCCAAGCCCCGCAAGAGGAACCGCAGCATCGCGCCGTCGGCCAGGATCGCCCAGCGGGCCGGGTCGAGCTGGCCGGAGGCGCCGAGCCGGACGAGGACGAGGGTCAGCAGCCCGAGCAGGACGAGTCCGCACAGGATCGAAACGGTGCGCAGCCGGGCCTTGGCTTTCGGGCCGAGCGCGTCGAAGAGGATGTCGTCGTTCACCGGAGCACCCGGACCTTTCGCTCGACGAGCCGCACGACCCCGCTGACCGCCAGGTTGATCACGAGATAACCGCAGGCCGCGACGGCGAAGGCCAGGATCGGTTCGGCGGTCTCGAGGTTGAAGGAACGGGTTTCGAGCGTCAGTTCGTCCACGCCGACGGCCGCGCCGAGCGCCGAGCCGAGCGCGGTGTTGATCAGGATCGTGCCGAGCGGCTGCACCATCGCGCGGAACGCTTGCGGCAGCAGGACGTCGAGCACGACCCGGCGGAACGGCAGCCCGATCGCCCTGGCCGCCTCGACCTGCCCGCGATCCACCGCGCGAATGCCGGAACGGATGGTTTCGCAGACGTACGCGCCGAAGTAGATGCCCAACGCGAGCACGAGACACCAGAACAACGGAATCAGCACGCCCGCGTCGGGCAGCCCGAAGATGAGCAGGACGGCGATCAGCAGCAACGGCGAGTTGCGGACGAGGTCGACATACAGCCGACCGGCGGCGCGCAGCGGCCGCACCGGGCTGATCCGGCAGATCGCGACGACGCAGCCGAGGACGAGCGCGAGCGGGAAGGCGCACGCGGTGAGCAGCAAAGTGGTGGTGAAACCGCCGAGGATTTCCCCGGCGTGACCGGAAAGCACGGGTGGTCTCCCTTCAGGAGCCGGGGACGGAGCCGGGCGCGGGCGGCTCGGGGGCGGGACCGGACACGAGCGGGCCGACGGTCTGCTCCCACAGCCGCCGCCAGCTCCCGTCGGCGGCGATGCGCCGCAGGAACTCGACGACGATCTGCTTGAACGCCGGATCGTCCTTCGGCAGCCCGATGCCGAACGGGCTGCTGCCGTACGTCGCGGGCGTCATCCGCAGCCGCGCGTCGACCGCCGCTTTGCCGAGCAGGATCGCGGTGTTCGCCGACCAGGCTTGAACCCGGCCTTGCCGGACCGCGGCGGCGCACTGGCTCGATTCCTCGAACACCACCGCGCGTGCCTGCGGACACGCCTTCCTCAGCGCTTCCTGCGCCGCGCCCGGCTGCACCGCGACGTCTTTCCCGGCGAGATCGCGCACGGCAGTGATCTGCGGACCGTCCGCGCCGACGACGACGCCGGAGCGCGCGACGTAATACGGCCCGGCGAAGGAAACGAGCCGCGCCCGGCTTTTGCTGATCGTGTAAGTACAGACGGCGACATCGACGGATCGGTTCTGCAGGATCGCTTCGCGCGTGTCGGCGCCGCCGGTGATGGTGTCCACCTCGGGCGTGCCGAGCAGATACTTGGCCAGCAACTGGGCGATCCCGATGTCGAAGCCGGTGATCTTGCCGGTCGCCGGGTTCATCATGCCGAACCCGGGCGTGGTCACCGAACCGGATTGCCGCAGCACGCCTTGGCCGCGGATCCGGCGCAGCGTAGGCGTTTCCGGCAGGTCGGCGCCGACCGGACCGCGTGCGACGGCGTCGGACTGGTCGAGCGTGGCGTACGCGGGATTGCCCGCGGTTCGGGTGGTCCCGCCGCTGCAAGAGGCGAGCAGCGGAACCGTGCCGGCGGCGAGCAGCGCGGTCCGGCGGGAGAGGAGAGCGGACATGAAGGCCTCCAGGCTCAGTGGCTGAGCACGCGGGCGAGGAAATCGCGGGCGCGTTCGGTCCGCGGCGAGCCGAAGAAGACGTCCGGTGCGGCGGATTCGGCGATCCGGCCGTCGGCCATGAACACGACGCGGTCGGCAGCCTTGCGGGCGAAGCCCATCTCGTGGGTCACCACGATCATGGTCATGCCGTCGGCGGCGAGCGCGGTCATCACGTCGAGCACCTCGTGGATCATTTCGGGGTCGAGCGCGCTGGTCGGTTCGTCGAACAGCAGCACACGCGGTTCCATCGCCAGCGCGCGGGCGATCGCGACCCGCTGCTGCTGACCGCCGGACAGCTGCGCCGGGTACTTGTCGCCGTGCGCGCCGACGCCCACCCGCTCCAGCAGTTCGTCGGCGCGTTTCCGCGCGTCGGCGCGGCTGAGCCCGCGCACGCGGACCGGGCCGAGCATCACGTTGTCCCGCACGGTTTTGTGCGCGAAGAGGTTGAAGGACTGGAAGACCATGCCGACGTCGGCGCGCAGCCGGGCGAGGTCCGCGCCCTCGGCGGGCAGCGGGCGGCCCTCGATCTCGATCGAGCCCTCGTCCGCGGTCTCCAGCCGGTTGACGCAGCGGCACAGCGTCGATTTCCCGGACCCGGACGGGCCGATGACCACGACGACTTCGCCGCGCCGGACGTCGAGGTCGATCCCGGTCAGCACCCGGGCCGAGCCGAACGACTTGCCGACGCCGCGCAGCCGTACCAAGGGCTGATCTGTGCTCATGAGCGCTCCTCGTCGAGCCGGCGGGGTAGGGTTCACTACCAACGGAGAACCCTCCGGCATCTTGTAGTAGCCACTACGTCCAGTCAAGGGTGTCATGTCCACTACTTATCTCGGCGGCGACCATTTCGACGACCACGTCCGCGCCCGGCTCGACGACCTCAAGCCCGCGGAACGCCAGGTCGCCCGGTTCATGCTGGCCAATCCGAACGAGGTGCTGTTCTCGTCCGCGGGCGACCTCGGTGCGGCGGCCGGGACCAGCGACGCGACCGTGGTCCGCACCGCGAAGGCGCTCGGGTATTCGGGGCTGCCGGAGCTGAAGCGCCACCTCGGCCAGACGTTCACCGCACGCACCGAGCCGACCGTCCGGCTGAGCGCGGCGATGGAGAACCTCGGCTCGACCGGTTCGCGCCAGATCGACCGGGTGATGGCCGACAGTGCCGAGCGGCTTCAGGAAATGCAGCGCCAGCTCGCGCCGGAAGCGGTCGAGGAGGCGGCGCGACTGCTGCTCGACGCGCGGATGGTGTTCACCTGGGGGCTCGGGCTCTCGTCGGTCTGCGCCGAGTACGCCGCGTTCCGCCTCGCGCGCCGCGGCCTGGTCACCCGGCACTGCGACGACACCGGGTTCCGGCTCGCGGACGCGTTGCTCCCGTTGAGCGCCGACGACGCGGTGCTGGTGTACGTCCCGGCCCGGCAGAACCGCGACGTCGAGCTGATCCTGCGCTACGCGGAGGAGGTCGGCGCGGCGGTAGTGCTCGTGACGAGCCAGCTGTCCGCGGACCTCGAATCGCGGGTCCGCGTCGTGCTGCCGGCTCCGGATTCCCCGACGAAGTTCACCGGCGAAACCCTGACCGCCTCGATCGTCACCGACATCCTCGCGCACACCATCGCGGGCCGGGAGCCGGACCGCGCGAAGGCGTCCGCGGACCTGCTGACCCGGCTCCGGGCGGACCTCGGCGAGCGGAAGTAGCGCCCTCGTGAGCGGCGATGTCCTGAGGCTCGCCAGCCGGCGGGAACCGGCATCGCCGCTCACGAGGCCCGGCCGACCTGCCCTCGCGGCATCCCCGCCTGCTGGCCTGCTCTCGGAACGTGTCCCGTCTGCTGGCCTGCCCCTCGGAACATCTCCCGTCTGCTGGCCTGCCCTCGCGGCATCCCCGCCTGCCGACCCGCCCTCGGAACATCTCCCGCCTACCGCCCGCGCCTGCCTTCCGCGACTGCTCTCCGTCCCTGCCGTCCGCCGCGCCATGGCATCCGCGCTGTCCCGGCCCGTGCGCCGGTGCACGCCTCGTGAGTGGTTATGCCGGTTAGAACCGGCATAACCACTCACGACCCCCCCCTCGCCAGCCGCAGCAAGGTTCACCCGCCGCCCGCCTCGCATGCCGTGCCGCCGCCCGCCTCGCCATGCCGCCTCGCCATGCCGCCACGCCATGCCGTGCCGCCCGCGGCAGCGAGCCCTGACCCACCGGATGTGCCCCGGTGCGGGTCCCGTGAGCGGGGATCGCGACTCTTTCCGCGATCCCCGCTCACGACACCCCTGACCAGCCAAAACGCACTATTCTGCGGTGGTATACACGGCGCGTATACCTGTGTTGTATAGTGATCTTCACCCCCGGGATTCCGGGGTCAAGGGAGGAACAGGGGAATGTCGGTTTCACATACCTTGCTCGGGTTGCTCGAGTCGGGTCCGAGACACGGGTACGACCTGAAACGGGCGTACGACGAGCAGTTCGGGCAAGACCGCCCGCTCGCGTACGGCCAGGTCTACTCGACGCTGTCGCGCCTGCTGCGCAACGGCATGGTCGAGGTCGCGGGGGTCGAGAGCGGCGACGGGCCGGAGCGGAAGCGCTACACGATCACCGACGCCGGGATCACCGACGTCGAGCAGTGGCTGAGCACTCCGGAAAGCCCGGAGCCGTACCTGCAGAACACGCTGTACACGAAGGTGGTCCTGGCGCTGCTGTCCGGCCGCGACGCCACCGATGTGCTCGACGTCCAGCGCAGCGAGCACCTCAAGGTGATGCGCTCGCTCACGAAACGGAAGTACGAGGGCGACCTCGCCGATCAGCTGATCTGCGACCACGCGCTCTTCCACCTCGAGGCGGATCTGCGGTGGCTCGAGCTCACCGCGGCCCGGCTCGGCGAACTCGAGAAGGCGGTGCGCTGATGACCAGGCCGGGAACTGCGTTGCTCGCGGGCAACGCGCTGCACAAATCGTTCGGCCAGACGCGGGCGCTCGACGGGGCGGCGCTGGCCGTCTCGGCGGGGGAAGTGCTCGCGATCATGGGCGCGTCCGGTTCGGGGAAATCGACGCTGCTGCACTGTCTCGCCGGGATCGTCCGGCCGGATTCGGGGACCATCCGCTACGGCGGCCAGGACCTCGTCGCGATGGACGACAAGGGCCGGAGCGCGTTGCGGCGCACCGAATTCGGCTTCGTGTTCCAGTTCGGCCAGCTCGTTCCCGAGCTGACCTGCCTGGAAAACGTGGCGCTTCCGCTGCGGCTGACCGGGGCGAAGCGGGGGCCGGCCGAGGCCAAGGCGAAGGAATGGCTCGCCCGGCTCGAGGTCGACAACCTGGCGAAACGCCGTCCCGGCGACGTGTCCGGCGGGCAGGCGCAGCGGGTCGCGGTGGCGCGGGCGCTGGTGACCGGGCCGAAGGTCGTCTTCGCCGACGAGCCGACCGGCGCGCTCGATTCGCTCAACGGCGAGAAGGTCATGCAGATGCTCACCCAGGCGGCGCGGGAAACGCACGCCGCGGTGGTGCTGGTGACCCACGAACCGCGGGTCGCGGCGTACTCCGACCGCGAGATCGTGGTCAGGGACGGGCGCACGGTCGACCGGGAGCTGGTCGCATGATGCGGGATCTGCTGCTGGGACTCCGGCTGGCCGTCGGGGGCGGCCGGATGTCCGGCTCGGCGCTCCTGCGGCTCGCGATGACCGCGTTCGGGATCGCGCTCGCGGTCGCCGTGCTCCTGCCCGCTGCCTCGGTGAGCCACCTCGTGGACGCCCGGGCGGACCGGGCGGCGGCGATCAAGCAGGACACCTCGCCGCGCGAGGGGATCGCGCCGCTGGCGACCTACCGCTGGTACCCGTCGGTCGGCGAGGACTTCCTCCAGCTGACCGCGGTCGCGGCGACCGGGGAGAACTCGCCGGTGCCGCCGGGGCTTTCCCGGCTGCCCGCTCCGGGCGAGGTGATCGTTTCGCCCGCGCTGGCGGAGAAGCTGAACTCGGCCGAGGGCGCCTCGCTCAAGGCGCGGCTGCCCGGCAACGTGGTCGGCCAGATCGCGGAGCAGGGCGTCAGCGACGCGGCCGACCTGACGGCGTACTACGGGTCGACCGCCGCGGAGATCAAGGCCGAAGGGGAGAGCGCGAGCAGCGTGTACTCCTACGGCAAACCCGCCGAAGGGTTCACGCTGTCGGCGATCATGTGGATGGTCGTCGCGCCGATCGCCGCGGTGCTGCTGCTGCCGTTGCTGATCTTCGTGACCACCGCGTCGCGAATGGGCGCGGCGCAACGCGAACGGCGGCTCGCCGCGCTGCGGCTGATCGGGGTGGACGCCCGGCAGATCAAACGGGTGGCGGCGGCGGAATCGCTGGTGGGCGCGGTGATCGGGCTCGTGGCGGGCGGCGCGCTGTTCTACGCGCTGCGGCCGTTCATCGGGGACTGGCTGCCGTTCGGCCTCCGCGTGTTCCCGGACGACTTCACGCCGTCGTGGGTGGCGCTGCTGGTGATCGCGCTGCTCGTGCCCGGCCTCGCGGTCGGCTCGGCGCTGTTCGGGCTGCGCCGGACGATCGTCGAACCGCTCGGCGTGGTCCGGCAGGGCAAACCGGTGCGGCGGCGGATGTGGTGGCGCTGGACGATCACCGCCATCGGCGTGGTGTTCCTGCTCGGGACGCTCGTTTTCTCGCCGGGGTCGGGGGACCAGGCCGCGGCGCTGGCGCTCGCGGTGGGCAGCGTGTTCCTGCTCGTCGGCGTCGCGGCGTTGCTGCCGTGGCTGGTGGAACGGATCGTGGAACGGCTGCGCGGCGGTCCGCCGTCGTGGCAGCTCGCGGTGCGCAGGCTGCAGCTTGACAGCGGCACCGCCAGCCGGGTGGTGTCCGGCCTGGTCGTCGTGCTCGCCGGGACGATCCTGATCCAGGGCGTGCTCACGTCGATGACCAGCCGCAACTCCCAGCGGTACGAGACGCCGGCCGGGGTCGCGGCCGCTCCAGTGCGGGTGGACACGACGAGCGCGCACGAGGCGGAAGTCCGCCAGCGGCTGTCCGGGGTGCCCGGGGTGACCGGCGTGCACAGCTCCAAATCCCTGCAGCTCAGCTCCGGGGACCGGGAGATCTACGGCAGCGTCGGGGACTGCGTGGCACTCAAGACCGAAGCCAACATCGGCGACTGCGCGGACGGGGACATCTTCTATGTGGCGGGCTCGTCGGCCCAGGCCGCGCCGAAGGGCGACTACCGGCTGACCGGCTACCGCGACGGCAACAAGGTCGAGGGTCCGGTGTGGACAGTCCCGGGCAATGTCCGGGTCGTGCCCTCGGGCAACACCGCCAAGGCGGCGGCCAGCAGCCTGCTGGTCACGCCGGGCGCGTTCGGCGACCTCAAGCCGCCGGTGGTGCGCACGGAACTGTTCGTGGCCGGCCCCGGCAGCGTCGACGCGCTGATCGACCGGGTCGCGACCGCGGTGCGCCCGCTGGCGTGGAAGGCCGAGGTCGGCAAGACGGACTTCATGTCCGACTACGCCGGCCGCGACGAGCGGATGCTGGCGAGCTTCCGCGCGGTGCTGCTGACCGCGTCGCTGTTCGTGCTGGCAGTGGCGGCGATGAGCCTGCTGATGCTGTCGATCGAGCAGATCAGCGAACGCCGCCGCCCCCTCGCGGCCCTGTCCGCGGCGGGTGTCCCGATCGGCGTGCTGGCCAGGGGATCCCTGTGGCAAACCGCGGTCCCGGTGGTCGTCGGGGTGGTGCTGGCAGTCGGAGCGGGGCTCGGGCTGACCGCGCCGATCCTGCGGCTGGCGAAGATGCCGATGATGGTCGACGGCGGGGTCCTGGCCGGACTGGCCGGCGCTGCTGTTGCGGCGGTGCTGCTGGTGACGGCGTTGACGTTGCCGCTGCTGCGTCAGGTGACCAGGCTGGACACGCTGCGCTCGGAGTAGGCCGGGGGCGGGGGTGAAGGGCTCCTTGGGGGATTCCTCAAGGAGCCCTTCGCTGTGCTTCAAAAGTGCGCGCTTTCCAGCGTGATCCTCGGGCCGTGCTGATCTCCGTCAGCGCCTCGAACCAGGAAACAGGCGGCTGCGCCGCAAGCGGTTCGGCGGCAGGCGGGCTGGGGAGGGCGTAGCGGAAAGTGCTGACACCGGCTGCGCGGGCAGCGTCGAGATCAGCCGGCGCAGTGCCGACGAACATGCAGGACTCCGCTGGCACCGCGTCCGCGTGCATCGCTGCCGCGATCTGGTCCGGGGCGGGCGGGAGATGCGCCCGATCGGGGCCGCCGCGTCCGGCGATCCGACGGACCTGCTCGCTGAGGCCGTGCATCACCAGGAACGCTCGGACCGTCTCGGCGGCCAGGCTGCTGACCACGGTGATGTGGGTACCTGCCGCAGCGAGGTGAGCAAAGGCGTCGAGGACTCCGGGGGCAGGTCGCGCGACGCCCGCTGTCTCGGCTTCGAGCCTGCACAGCTGGGCGTACACCGCCCGCTCGGTCGACGGGCCGATGGTCGCGGCGTAAGCCAGCACGACGAACGGATCGTCAGTGCGCTTCACCTTCCGCGGCAACGGTCCTTCGCCGACCAGTATCCGCAACCGGGCGGCAAGCGAGTCCATCGCGGACAACCCGGCGACCGGCCCGTCGAACGCGACAAGTACGTGGTCACACTCGGCAAGCAATTTCGCGGTGTCCACGATAACCCCCTGCGGAATCGAGGCCGAAACGCGCCGACTGCCGACGGTCACTCCGGCAAAGCCGATAATACCGCGAGTGTCGCCGTGACCCCACTTGTCTTTCTCGCGGCCGGTGCGGTGTTCGTTCGCGCAATCGTCAGGCATGGGTGAACGAGCCACCCATGCCTGACGATCCCGCACAGTCGAGCGGGGACTGCCCGGTCAGACTGCTTTCGCCGGGGCCCTCGGATTGTCGATCAACAACACCCATTCGACGTCGTTGGTGGCGCAGATGGCGCTCTCCCACGTCCACAGCTGTTTGTTGACGCCCGCCGCGCGGTCCGCTTCGCATGCCTCCTGGGTCGGGTAGTGGTCGAAAATGATCCACGGGTCCTTCTTGGCCGCGATCTTCGTGCTGGCCTGCTCGACCGCGCCGTTCTTCGCGGAAGCCATGACCGGCCCGATCCACAGTTCCGCGGCGGTGGCGGCGATCTCCCAGCAATAGGTCTTGAAGCCCTGGCGGGCCCAAGTCAAGGCGTTGTCGTCACACTGCTGGCAGGCGGTTCTCTGGGCGTTGTCGTAATAGGTTCCGTTCTTTACCCGGATGAACCGCGGCGGCGGAGGAGAGGCAAGATCGCAACCCGGTCGCGAACTGATCGACTGTCCGGCGCTCGTCTCGGAGGCGCTGAGCCTGCTGTCGGCCGAGGCCGTGGAAGGCAGGACCAGGAACGAAAAAAGTGCGATAAGCCCGATCGCAAGCGAGGCGAATACTCGTTTCACTTGAATTCCCCTTTCTTGTGATGACGCGTCAGCAATAACGGAAATACCGGTCACGGTTTCAGGTGCGGCATGAGCTGATTCGTCGGCGATCAAGCTGTCCTCGACTGTCCCCTGCGATAAAAACGCGATCAAACCGTGCAGGGAACCAAATTTGAGGCAAGGACTGTTCGCCGGACTTGCTGCCGGTGAAATAGTCCCCCCTTGTCCGCCGTGCTTCACCCTCCCCCGTGGCAGAGGCGCGAGAACATTCGATGATCACCTCTGCGCAAACATAAGATCATGAGCAAGTAACTCGCCCACACCTCTGAAAGGGTGAAAACGGACAACTAGGCCTCTGGCAAGAGTTCACCCGAACGCACGCTAACGCGCATGGTCTAGTGGCCGTGCGGGATTGCACTGCCGGGATCACCGCGATAGCGACGGTCGGTGCTGTCGGACCCGAATCCGGTCCCGCCCAGCGGCACCCCGGCGTGCGAGTCCGTCTTTTATGCCGCCACCGGGACGTGCCGACGGAGGAAATCGATCTGGTCCGCGACCACCCGTTCGAACGGATGCCCTTGGTAAATCGCGAAATGTCCATCCGGGTAAGTCCGCACCTCGCCACGCGGCGCGCGGGCGGCGTACCGCAGCGTCGGCCCGGACGGGGCGACGGAATCCTTCTCGCACACCGCGAACAACGTGGGCACCTCGATCCGGCCGACTCCGCGGCCCGGCCGGTAGCGCAGGATGTCGAAGACCACTCGGGCGGCGACCTCGTTGCGGAAATCGCTGCCCGGCGGCACCAGCGCGAGATAGCCCGGTTCGGCGTCCGGTGCGGTCATCAGCGCGGTGCCTCGCTCCGGGCCGGCGGTGGCGATCAGGTGCGGCGGCCGTCCGAGCCAGTGTCCGACCACGTCCCGGGCCGCGGCGGCGGTCGCCTTGGCTGAGCTGGCGGGGTGCATGGCCAGCGCGGACGCGATGCCGTCGGTGAACGGGCACTGCGCGATCGCGGCGACGAGTCCGGCTGGGCGGGTCGCGGCGGTGCTGAGTACATGGCCGCCGCCGAAGGAGGTGCCCCAGGCGATGACTCGGTCGCCGTCGACCTGGGGGAGCGTGCGGGCGCAGGCGATCGCGGCGGTCCAGTCGGCGAGTTGTTTCCGTGGCGACAGCAGGTGGCGCGGAGTGCCGTCGCTGTCGCCGAAATGCCGGTAGTCGAACACCAGGCAGGCATATCCGGCGGCGGTGAAGCGCTCGGCGTAGGCGGCGAGGCCCATCTCGCGGACTGCGCCGAGTCCGTGCGCCATCACCATGATCGGCGGGTTTTCGTTGGCTGGCAAGTAAAGCGTCGCTGCGCACTGGTCGCCGTCGACAGGGAAAGTCACGTTCATGCGCGGATCTCCTCTCGGGCGGCGGCACTGGCGACGGGGCGGTCGGCGGGAGTGCGGCCAGCCGGACGACGGGTCCCGCGACGGCGTTCGAGTCGAAGGTCGCGCATGTAGTCGTCGTAGTCAACCTGGATGGTGTGGCGCTTGGAGGCGACGTAACGCCGCGCGATCCGGCGTCGGTGCGTGTCGATTTCGCGTTCCATCTCGGCCGCGCCGGGCAGGTGGTAGCGGCCTTGCAGATGATCGGCGATCAGCAGTGCCTGCCGTTCCGCGATCGGCATGATCGCGCCGAGCGGTTGCACCAGCCCGACGAAATACAGTCCGGGCACGCGAGGGTGGAAAACCCGCCGGTACAGGCGGATTTCGTTGTCGCCGGAGGGATCGAGGAAATCCGGGTCGAAGAAAGGAAAGCTGATCTTGTACCCGGTGCAGAACACGATCAGGTCGGCGGCGACGCGGCGGCCGTCGGTGAAGACGACGTCGTCGCCGTCGAAGCGCTCGATGTTCGGCGCTGGCGTGATCGCCCCGTGTGCGAGCCGGTCGAGGATGCGGCTCGACATCGTCGGGTGCGCTTGCGCGAACTTGTGGTCCGGTTCGGGCAGGCCGTAGCGCGTCATCGGCCCGGTCGCGGCGGCCATCAACCGGCGCGCGACCGGCCAGCGCAGTGCCGAGGGCAGCCATTCCTTCCCGGCGATCTGGTCATACGGCCTGCCCCATACGTATTTCGGGATCACGTGCACCCCGCGCCGCGCGGAGAGGTGCGTTTCCGCGGCGTGGTACGAGGCGTCGACGGCGATGTCCATCGCGGAATTGCCCATGCCGACCACCACGACGCGCCGTCCGGCCAGTTGCGCTTCCTCGGTGTAGGAATGCGAATGCATGATCTCGCCGCGGAATCCTTCGGCGCCGGGGAACATCGGCTCCGGCATTCGCGGATCCCAGTGGTGGCCGTTCGCGACGAGCACCGCGTCGTACCGCTCGGTGTCTCCTGTGGACAGTGTCACGGCGAAACTGCCGTCCGGCTTCGGCTCGACGTGCGTGACCCCGGTGCCGAACCGGATGCGGTCGCCGAACCCGAAATGCTCCAGGTAGGCCGCGAAGTAGTCGGCGATCTGGTCGTGCCGGGCGAAGTCGGGCAGATGCCGCGGCATCGGGAAGTCGCTGAACTCCATCCGCTGCCGCGAGGTGTTGATGTGCAGGGACCGGTAGGCGGCGGAGACCCCGTTGCGGTTGCCCCACACCCAGTTCCCGCCGACCCGGTCGGAAAGTTCGTAGCAGTCCACGTCGACGCCGCGTTCGGCGAGCACCTTGACGGCGGCGATCCCGGACGAGCCCGCGCCGACGACGCAGACCCGGAAGCTGTTCGCGGACATGCGCTCTCCTCCTTGTGACCGGTGGTCATATGACCGGTGGTCATAGAGTACGATCGGAGCACGGGGAGAGTCAAGAAGAGGAGGTCGGCGGTGCCGACGGGAACGTGGGAGCGGCTGCCGGAGAAGCGGCGGGCGGCGGTGCTGGCGGCGGCCGAGGCGGAGTTCGCGGCGCGCGGGTTCAGCGGCGGCAGCCTCAACACGATCTGCCGCGAGGCCGGAGTGTCGAAGGGCAGCCTGTTCCAGTACTTCACCGACAAAGCCGACATGTACGTTCACCTCGCCGAACTGGCGAGCGTGCGGATCCGCGCGGCCATGGAGGCCGAGATCGCGAAGCTCCCGTGGGACAAGGACTTCGCGGGCGCGCTCGACCGGCTGCTCGACGCGTGGGTGCGGTACTTCTACGACCATCCGCTCGAGCGCGCGATGACCGCGGCGGCCAACCTCGAGCCCGATCCGGTCGCCCGCACGCCGGTGCGCGAGGCGGTCAACAGCCACTACCTGGCGGTGCTGCGGCCGCTGGTCGAACGGGCGGTGGCGGCGGGACAACTGCGCGCGGACACCGATGTCGAGATCGTGTTGTCGTTGCTGCTGCTGGTCTTGCCGCATCTGGCGCTGGCCCCGCATGTCGAGGGACTGGACCCGCTGCTCGGCCTGGTCGAAGGCGATTCCGAGCACGCGGCGGCGACCGCGCGCAGGCTGACCGGGGCGATGCTGGGGCCGTATCTGCGCTGACCGGCGCGGGCTGACGATACGAGAAACGGACACGCAGTTCCTGCGGCGGCCGTCCGCTTCGGACACGAGCGGAGGCGGGCCACCCAGGCGATGCGGGGTTGATCGGACGGCAGGAGTTCGGGCCGCCCGCTGGAGGAGGCGGCTCGGCGCGGAGTGCGCGGACGGCTGCGGGCTGGGCGGGGATTATGCTTGGCTTGAGCGCCGGTTGCGGTTTCGGCTGCGAAATGTGCGCGGGAGTCGTGCTCTGCGCAGGTGGGCGGCGGGTTGGATGCGCTGCCCGCATCGGTCGCCGCTTCGACAGCGAGCTCAGCTCGGGAAGCCGTGCCCGCGCAGGCCGCCGTCGGATTCGCTGCCCGTGTCGCGGCTTCGATGGCGAGGTCCGCTCGGAACCCGCCCCCCCCGAGCAGGCAGGCCGCGAGCCGGAATCGTCGCCCGCCTTGGCTGCGAGCTCAGCTCAAAACCCGAACCCCGCGAAGATAAGCCGCCACCCGGATCCGCAGCCCGCGCAGGTCCCGCAGCGCCAGCGGCAAGTGGTAAGCCGGGCGGTAGCCCGCCGCGACGCCGGGCTCCCCGCACGGTCCGGCGAAGTACACGAATCCGTCGTCGTGGTCGCGGCGGGCGGGGGACCACGGCTGGTCCTGCCAGGCGCGCGCCGCGGCGTGGCTGGCGGTCCAGTAGTTCGGGGCCTTCATCGTCTCGGCGATCGCGGCGGCGAACCCGGCGGCGTCGGCGTCGCTGACGCCCAGTCCGCGCCCTGGCCACAGGCGCGGCAGCACCCGGTCCGCGGTGTGGTCCTCGAGCCACGGCGCGCAGGCGAAGATCGCGTGGGAGCCGTCGACCGAGACCGACCAGCGTTGCATGGCCGCCGTGGGCGGGATTTCGTACATGGCGACCACCTGCCGGGAAAGAGAAGCTTGGGCGAAGCATAAATGAACGTCATCCCGGTGCGCCGAGTGCGGCCGAGATCCGGTCGGCGACGGTGCGGGTGAACCGGCCCGCGGCGGGAAGCCGCTCGCCGAGGCGCGATTTCGGGGCGGAAACGTTGACCGCGGCGACGATGTCGCCCCGGAATCCGTACACCGGTGCGGACACGCCGACCAATCCTGGCTCGAACTCCTCGTCCACGGTTTCGTAGCCGCGTTTCCGGATCCCCGCGAGCTTTCCGGTCAGCTGGTCGAGTGGGATAGACGGCGGTTCCGCGGCGGCGCCGGGGAGGTCGGGGAGCGGGTGCGCGGCGGCGCCGGAGAAGGTCCGCCACCAGTGGCCGACGGTGTCCTCGTCCCATTCGCTCAATAACACCCGTCCGGGTGAGGTCGTGAACGGGTCGACGCCGACGCCCTCCCAGCCGAGTCCGCGGAAAGCGTGGGACGCGAGTTCGCTCCGGAGGGTGAACACCTGCCCGGCGCGCAGGACGCACAAATGCGTCGTTTCGTTCAGCCGCGCCACGATCGTGCGCAGAAAGGGCGCGGCGAGGTGCGCGAGATGCGTTTCGGTGGCGTGCGTGGCCAAGGCGAACAGCCGCCAGCCCGGCCGGTACGTGCGGGTGTGCTCGTCGCGCGACACCAGGCCGGCGTCGGCGAGCGTCGCGAGGGCGCGCGAGACCTGTGCCTTGTCCCGTCCGGACAGTTCGGCGACGCGGGACACGCCGAGCCCGTCGCGCGCTTCCGGCAGGGCGAGGACTTCGAGCAGGTCGACGTCGCGGACCAGGCCCGAACCGTAGGTGCGCTGGTTCGCCATGTTGAGGACTGTGCAACAACGATTGGGCGAGCGTCAATCCGCGGTTAACGTCCGGGGAGTGAAGATCGCCGACATCCAGCTGCTGCCCGGGACGCTGCCGCTCGACCCGCCGTTCGACGCCGCGTGGGATCCGGTTCCGCGCACGCGGTTCGACGCGACGGTGGTCAAGGTGGTGACCGACGAGGGCGTGGTCGGCTATGGCTCCGGCGACACGATGGCGGGCTTCGAGCCGTACGCGGAGCTGTTCCTCGGCCAGGATCCGATGGCGATCAGCCGGCATGTCCGCGCGCTGGAGACCATCGCGTTCCACGCCGGGCGCTACTGGCCGCTGGAGATCGCGCTGTGGGACGTCATCGGGAAGGTGCTCGGCGTCCCGGTCGCGACACTGTTCGGCGGCGCGGCGGACGCGATCCCGGCGTACGCGTCGACCGGCCGGATCCTGCCTGCTGAACAGCGGGCCGAGGTGCTGGCGGGGGTCCGAGAACAGGGTTTCCAGGCAGCGAAGATCCGGCTCGCCGCGGAGGATTTCGCGGGCGGGATCGCCACCATGCGGGCGGTCCGGGAGGCGGTCGGGCCGGAGATGACGCTGATGGCCGACCTGAACCAGGCCTGGCGGATGCCCGGCGACGTGCGGCCTTCGCTCGACCCGGCGGCGGTCCGGCGATTCGCGGCGGCGCTGCGCGAACTGGACGTGTTCTGGCTCGAGGAACCGCTGCCGCTGGACGACCGGCCCGGCCTGCGCGCGGTGCGGGACGCCGGGGTGCGCGTCGCCGGGGGAGAAATGGTCCGGACCTTCAGCGAGCTGCTGGACTTGGCCGAGTCCGACGTCCTCGACGTTTACCAGCCGGACGTCGCGCTCGCCGCCGGAATGCTGCGCGCCCGCACGCTCGCCGAGCTGGTGCTGGCCCGCAACCGGCTCTTCACGCCGCACACCTGGTCCAACGGCCTCGGGTTGCTCGCGAACCTGCACGTGACCGCGGGCGTCGGCGGGGGACCGTACCTCGAATTCCCTTACGACCCGCCGGTGTGGACGCCGCAGCGGCGCGATTTCCTGCTTTCCGCCCCGCTGGACATCGACGCGGACGGCCTGCTGCACGTGCCGTCCGCGCCGGGGCTGGGCGTCGAGGTCGACGAGGAACGGCTCGGGAGGAAGCCATGACAGAGACTCAGCTCCCGGCGGTCGAGATCGGCCCGTACCCGGCCGCCACGTTCTCCGCCGGCGCCGTCGGGCAGTTGCCCCGGGTGGTCCGGACGATCGGCGCGCGGAAGATCGTGCTGGTCAGTGATCGCGGGCTCGTTGCTACCCCGTTGCCGGAGCAGGCGGTCCAGTTGCTGCGGCAAGACGGGGTGGCAGTCGAGGTTTTCTCCGACGTGCACCCGAATCCGACCACCGACGACGTCGACGCGGGCGGTGCGTTCGTGCGCGCCGCCGAGGCGCGAGCGGTGATCTCGCTGGGCGGCGGGTCCGCTTTGGACGCGGCGAAGGCGATCGCGCTGGCCGCCGTCAACGACCGTCCGGCCGCCGAACTGACCTGGAGCACCGAAGCTTCGGCGGACCTGGCGCCCGCGTTGCCGATCGTCGCGATCCCGACCACGTCCGGCACCGGTTCGGAGTGCAACGACCTCGGCGTCATCACCGACCCCCGGCAGCAGCGCAAGTGTTACCTCGGCGGTCCGGCTTGCCTTGCCCGGTACGCACTTCTGGACCCGGCGCTCACCCTGAGCCTGCCGCCGCGCGCGACCGCGGCCGCCGGAATCGACTGCCTGACCCACGCCGTGGAGTCCTTTCTCTCCGCCCGGCCCAATGCCTGGGCGGATGGTCTGGACCTGCAAGCTGTCCGGCTGGTGGCGGAGAACCTGCGTCGCGCGGTCTCCGCCGGCGAAGACCTGGCGGCGCGGGCGAATCTGATGCTCGCCGCGCACACCGCCGGCCAGGCCATGCGGACGACCGGACTCGGCGTGGTGCACGGCATCGGGCACTCGCTCGGCGGCCGGTTCGACCTGCCGCACGGCCAGGCGTTGGCTTTGGTGCTCACCGAATGCCTGCGGTTCAACCGCGCGGTGCGGGAAGAGCGCTTGGCGCGGCTGGCGGAACCGCTGGGCGTCGCGGATGCCCGGAAATCGGTTGCGCACAACGCCGACGCGGCGATCGCGGCGGTGCAACGCCTGGTCGCGGAGGTCGAACTGGCCGGACGGCTGCGCGAATTCGGCATCGGCGAGGGAGATCTGCCCGACCTGGTCGCCGACACGCTGGCGGACGGGGTGCTGGCGAACACCCCGCGGGAGGTCGCGGCGGCCGACGTGACCAGGATACTCCGCGCGACCTGGTAGTCCGGCGCGGGAAACCGGCGATGCCGGACATAACTCGCGAATACCGTTGTGCGGCAACGGCAATCCGAGCAGGATCGCGGCCCTGCACCGAATGGTGCACAAGGTAACAATCTTATGTCCGCTTGTTTTGCGCGCGCCGTCGCGGGAGGACAGTGGAGGCGGACCGCCGACCCGGCAGGAGGCCGCGACATGAACAAGGCCGGAACGACCGAACAGCTGTCCCCGGCGGTCGTCGCGGGCGACGACAAGCGGCTCAAGAAGCATTTCGGCCCGATCGGGCTGCTGTTCACCGCGGTCGGGTCGATCATCGGGTCCGGATGGCTCTTCGGCGCGCTCAACGCCGCGCAGCTCGCCGGGCCCGCGGCGATCGTGTCGTGGGGGATCGGCGCGGTCATGTTCGTGCTGATCGGGATGACCTACGCCGAATTGGGCACGATGTTCCCGCATTCGGGCGGCGTCGCGCGGTTCCCGCACTATTCTTTCGGTTCCTTCGCGAGCTTTTCCATGGGCTGGGTGACGTGGATAGCGGCGGCCGCGGTGTCGCCGATCGAGGTGCTCGCCGTCGTCCAGTACGCCACGAATTACCTGCCCTGGCTGGAAACGCTCGACGCCGACCGCAACGCCGTGCTCACCCCGGCGGGCACCGGGATCTCGATTCTCCTGCTGGCGTTCTTCGTGCTGGTGAATTTCTTCGGCGTGCGCTGGTTCGCCCGGATCAACAACGTGCTCGTGTGGTGGAAACTCGCCGTCATCGCGCTGGTGATCGTCGTATTCCTGGTGACCGCGTTCCATCCCGGGCATTTCTCCGACTACGGCGGGTTCGCCCCGTACGGCACGCACGGAATCTTCTCCGCGGTCGCGAGCGCGGGCATCGCGTTCTCGTTCTTCGGCTTCCGGCAAGGCGTCGAACTGGCGGGGGAGACGGCGAACCCGAAACGCAACGTGCCGCTCACGCTCATCGGTTCGGTCGTGCTCACCGGAATCCTGTACGTGCTGCTGCAGATCGCGTTCATCGGCGCGGCCCCGTCCGACGCGATCGGCAAACAGGGCTGGGAACACGTCGGCGCGAACTTCACCGCGGGCAGCGACGTGCTCGCGACCTTCGGCCCGCTCGCCGCGATCTCGAGCGTGCTCGGCATCGGCTGGCTGGCCACCCTGTTGTACGCCGACGCGATCGTCTCGCCCGGCGACACCGGGCTGATCTACACCGGCGTCACCGCGCGCATCTCCTATGCCATGGGGCGCAACGGAAACGCGCCGTCCGGGCTCGCGAAGGTGAACTCCGCGGGCGTGCCGTGGGTCAGCCTCTTCCTGGCGTTCGTCGTCGGCTGCTTCTTCTTCCTGCCCTTCCCGGGGTGGAACAAACTGGTTTCGTTCGTCACGAACAGCACTGTCCTGTCGTTCGGGTCCGGTCCGCTGGTGCTGCTGGCGATGCGCAGCCAGCTGCCGAGCCACGCCCGCCCGTTCCGTCTCGGCCGCGGCTGCACGTGGGCGGTCGCGTTCCTGGCGCTGTTCTCCACCAACCTGATCATCTACTGGACCGGATGGGACACGAACTGGAAACTGTTCGTGGTCATCGCCTTCGGATATCTCCTGCTCGCGCTGCACCAGGCCTTCGCGAAAACCTCGCCGAAACTGGACTTCCGGCACGGCTGGTGGGTGCTGGTGTGGTTCGCCGGGCTCGCCGTGATCAGCTATCTCGGCACGTATCCGGAGGCTTCGAAGCATGCCGGGAACCTGGGCGTTCTGGACTTCTCGCTGGGCGCGGTGGCGTCGCTGGTGCTGACGGCGGCGGTGATGGCGCTGGCGCTGCGGAGTGCGTTGCCGGGGGAGCGGGTGAGGGAGATTTTGGCTGAGCGCCGGGAGGCGGACGAGAGTCCGGCGGCCTGATCCCGCCCCGTCCGGCGCCGTCATGACCGAGCACCCCACGGCTCGCCGCTGCCGGTGTGCACGACCGTGACTGCCGTGCGGGATTCGTTCGGGCCGCTCCGATCCGCGTCCGCCTGACCGTCTGCCATGCTGGGTCCCGGAGGTCGGGAGCATGGGCGCGCGCGTGGTTTTCGTCGTGTTCGACGGCGTGAAGATGCTCGACGTGACCGGGCCCGCCGAGGTGTTCGCCGAGGCGAATCTGGCCGGGGCCGGGTACTCGATCAGCTACCGGTCGCCGTCGGGAGCGGCCGCGGAGACGTCGGTGGGCGTGCGGTTGCCGGTGGACGGGCCGGTCGCCGAGGCGCCGGATCCGGACCTCGTCGTGGTCGCGGGCGGGGACGGGCTGGTGGACCGCGGCGTGCCCGCGGAGCTGGTCGCCGCGATCCGCGAGATCGCGCCGCGCGCCGGACGGCTGGTGTCGATTTGCACCGGTTCCTTCGCGCTGGCCGCGGCGGGCGTGCTGTCCGGGCGGCGCGTCACCACGCATTGGCGGCACGCGGCCCGGCTCGCCCGCGCGCATCCGGACGTCCAGGTGCTGCCCGACGCGCTTTTCGTGCAGGACGGCGACATTTTCACCTCGGCGGGAGTGTCCGCGGGCATCGATCTCGCACTCGCCCTGGTCGAACACGACCACGGCCCCGACCTCGCCCGCACCGTCGCGCGCGGTCTCGTGATGTTCATGCAGCGGCCGGGCGGTCAGTCGCAGTTTTCCGCGCCGCTGCGGATGCCGCGGCCGAGCACGCCGACGTTGCGCGAGGTGACCGATCTGGTTTCGGCGCAGCCCGCGCTCGACCACAGTGCGTCCGCGATGGCGTCGCGCGCGGGGGTCAGCGCCCGGCATCTCGCGCGGCTGTTCGCGAGCGAACTGGACACGACGCCGGCGAAGTACGTCGAGCAGGTGCGGCTGGACCACGCGAAAGCACTCCTCGGCGCGGGACACGGCGTCGCGGAAACCGCACGCTCCTCCGGATTCGGCAGCTCCGAGACGATGCGGCGCGTCTTCGTGGCGCGCCTGGGGATTTCGCCGAGCCAGTACCGCGCCCGGTTCGAGACCACGGCCTCCTGACCCGTGTCCGGAACTGTGGGCACGCGGTCGGTTTTCGCAGTGGGGCCGCGGACCTGGCCGGGCGAGACTCGGGTCAAGCCCGCTTTTCGCTAGGAGGTCTGTGGTGTCCGAGGTGATCGCCGGGATCGAGATTCCCGGAACAGCGCTGGCGCGCGAGGCGACGGACTTGGTGCGCGACGTCGCCGACGAGACGCTGTTCCACCATTCGCGGCGCGTCTTCCTGTGGGGTTCGCTGAAACTCGCGGCACGCGGGCTGACGGCGGACCCGGAACTCGCGTACGTCGGCGGCCTGTTCCACGACCTGGGGCTCACCGACGGATACGCGACTTCCGACCGCCGGTTCGAACTCGACGGCGCCGAGGCGGCGCGGACGTTCCTCCTCGACCACGGCCGTTCGGCCGAAGAGGCCCGGAACGTCTGGCTCGCGATCGCCCTGCACACGACGCCGGACGTCCCGCTGCGGCTGGCCCCGGAGGTGGCGGTGGTGACGCTGGGCGTGGAAACCGACGTGCTCGGCCTCGACCTGAACGAGATCGCCGGCGACCAGCGCGCGGCCGTCGTCGCGGCGCATCCGCGGCCGGACTTCAAGAACCGGATCCTGCGTGCGTTCCGGGACGGCATGGCCGGCCGTCCGGACACGACGTTCGGCACCATGAACGCCGACGTGCTCGCCTATTTCGATCCGGAGTTCGAGCGGGCGGACTTCGTGGAGATGATCAAGGGCAGCGCTTGGCCGGAGTGAAGGCTTGCCAGTTAGTCTTCGCGGAGATAATCTCTGCGAAGACTAACTGGGAGGATCGATCATGTGGACCACTGACTACAGCGCGGAGACCTCGGCGAGCCCGGAGGCGGTGTGGGCGGCGTTGCGGGCCCTGCACAGCGGAACGCCGCTGAGCGAGCGCAGCGACCGGTTCGAATTGCACGGACCGTTCGAGAAGGGGACCGAGCTGTCGGTCACTCCGCAGGGGCAGGACACGTTCCGTTCGCGCATCACCGAGTTGACCGAGAACGAGGTCTACGAAGACGAAACGCGCTTCGGCGAGGTGGTGCTGCGGTTCCGGCACACGCTCGCCTCGCTCGCGGACGGCGGCACGCGCGTCACGCACCGGCTGGAGATCGAAGGGGAAGCGGGTCCGGAGCTCGGACCGCAGATCAGCGAGGACTTCCCGGTCGCCATGAGCGATTTGCTGGCCAGCGCGGAGCGGTCCGCGCGATGACGCGGTTCGCGGGCCCGGGGGACAGTCCGGGTTTCCTGCTGTGGCACGTGACTTTGGCGTGGCAGCGGCGGATCCGGCAGACGCTCGAACCGCTGGGCCTCACGCACGTCCAGTTCGTGCTGCTCGCGTGCTGCTGGTGGATGGAAACGCACGGTGCGCCGCCTCGGCAGCAGGAACTGGCGGCGCAGGCGGGCGCCGACATCAAGATGACCTCCCAGGTGATCGCGCGGCTGGAGGCGGCCGGGCTGGTGACGCGGACGGTCGACTCCGGCGACACGCGCGCGAAACTGGTGCGGTTGACCGAAAACGGCCGCGACCTGGCGGGCCGGGCGGTGACCGCGGTGGAGCGGGTGGACGTGGAGATGTTCGGCTCCGAGGCCGGGCCGTTGCTGCGGACGTTGCGATCGGTGCTGGACACGGAGTGATTCCGCCGGGGCGACGTGGCCGCCGTCTGGGCGGAGGCTGCTCGGGGCCTGTGTCGATCGGGCGCTGCGCCGCGGCCTGCCGGTCGCACGGCAGCCCGCGGTCTCGCGTCATGCGGTCAGTCGCAGGGGCGGGTTTCGGCGGCGGTCTTGAGATCGGTGAGCCAGGTTTCGAGCCCCATGTCGGACGTGGGATCGGCTTGCGGACCGCGGTGGCTTTCCTCGGTGCGGACGAGGACCCCGCCCCGGACGGGGCTGAACGTCCAGACGTGCACGCCGTCGATGTGGTATCCGGCGCTGTCGGCGGGGCCGGTCCAGCGGAGGCATGTTCCGCGGTGGATCTGCTGGACGGTGGAGCTGATCACGACCGTGCTCGGGGGAGCCGAAGGCACGTGGACGGTCGCCTGGAACCGCGAATGCTTGCGCAACGGTCCGGGATCCAGCCGCCGGACGGTCATCGGCGCGGCGGGTTTCTGCCAGGACGTCCAGGCTTCGACATCGGTCTGCAGTCCCCAGATCGTGCGCAGCGGCGCGTGGATGAGGATTTCGGCCCGGTGCCGCGCTTTCGCGGTCTGGTCGACGCCTTTTCCTTGGCAGGTCAGCGATGCCGGGCCGGGATGAGCGGCGGCCTGGGCCGGTGTTGCGCCCAGCGCGCCGGCGACCGCCAGCGGGACCGCGAGCAGGGCAGCCCGCAGTCCGGTCCGGTGGCTCGGTGTCCGCTCGGTCTTCGAGGGGGTGGCGTGCATGGGCGTTTCTCCTGTTCACAGTTGTTAATGCTATTAACTCTAGTGAAACCATAGAGTCCCGCCCTGGTGAAGGTCAATAGCAAGAGTGAAAGGTATTAACGCGCGTTAGCCGCGGGGATCGTTCAGGTTGGGAGGAGGACGTCCGGCAGGGCGAACGCCGGTCGGGTTCGCACGCACGTCCTGCCGCGGCAGCCTTCCGCGCGGTACTCCATCGCGATGACGGGACCGGCTTCGCGGATCTCGATCGTCAGCACGGTGACGAGCTCGCGGAAGACGTCGACGACGAGGTCCGCCTCGCGCCGGTACCGGATCCGGACGCTGCGGTGGCTCGTGTCCCAGGCGAGGTGGAGTTCCTCGGTCTCGGACAGGGCGATTTCGACCTCGCGCACGAAGTCGTCGCCGGAGGACTCTTCGGTCTGGGGGAAGATGTCGAAGACGGAGAACCACACGTCGTCGTCGGCGACTGCGAACTCCACGCAACCAACCTGCCGACCGCCAACGGCTAGCCGGGAAACGGACGTGCGGAGACCCCTGAGGGAACCGGATTCCGTGCGGGTCCCCTTCGCGAACTTCAGCCCAGGCTCAGGCGCCCGCGACGAGAAGGGTCCTCCGCACCGCACCCCGGAGCCAGCGATGCGCCCCGTCAGCGGACTGCCGCGGATGCCAAGCCATGCCGATCGTCAACGGCGGCAACGGAACCGGAATGTCGAGAAGTCGCAAGCCAAGCGCGGTCGCGTCGGCAGTGAGGGGCGACGGGGGTTCGCCGGGGAGTGCCGCGGGGATCAGGCAGACCGCATCGCTGCGCGCGGCGAGGGCCATCGCGGCCAGGTGACTCGGCAGGACTATCGGGACCCGGCGGCGGAGGTTGTGTTCGGCCAGTGCCGCGTCGAGGGGGCCGGTGAATCGGCCGCGGCGGCTGACGGCGACGTGGTCGGCCGCGGCGAGCCGAGCGGGGGTCACGGGGGCCGAGGTCAGGGGGTGGCCGGGGCGGACGGCGGCGACCATGCGCAGGGTGAGCAGCTTTTCGACCTGTGTCTCGGGATCGACGTGATCGATGGAGCCGACCTCCAGGTCGAGGCGGCCGTCGCGGAGGGCTGAACCAGCCTCCAGCTCCTCGGCTCGGACGCGGAGGGAGATGCCGGGCGCTTCCTCGCGCGTGAGTCGCAGGAGGCCGACCGCCAGCGTGGCGCCGACCAGGTCGGCGGTTTGGATCGTGAAAGTGGACCGCAGGGTCGCGGGGTCGACGACGGCGCCGGGGCTGAGCAGCGCGTTCAGGCTTTGCACCACGGCGGCGGCCTCGTCGCGCAGGGATTGGGCGCGCGGCGTGGGGACCATGGCTTGCCCGGCGCGGACCAGCAGCGGGTCTTGCAGGATGCGGCGCAACCGGGCGAGCGTGCGGCTCATCGCGGCCGGCGAGGTGTGCAGGCGCGCGGCGGCGCGGGTGACGCTCTGCTCGGTCAGCAGGGCGTCCAAAGCGACGGCGAGGTTGGCGTCGATCGCCGGATTCAGGCTGTTCACCAAGGTAATTCCAGTTCAGGCAAAGATTGCGTGCCGAGATTCCCATTGTGGCATCACGACCGCGCTCAGCAGGATCGAGGACGTACTCAACGGAGGTTTTCATGATCGTCATCACTGCCCCGACCGGAAACATCGGCAGCCGGGTGCTGAGCCGGTTGTTCGACGCGGGCGAGGATCTGCGGGTGATCGTCCGCGACCCCGCGCGGCTGCCGGAGCCGGTGCGCGAGCGCGTCGAGGTCGTCGCCGGTTCGCACGGCGACCCTGAGGTGGTCGACCGGGCTTTCGCGGGCGCGGACGCTGTTTTCTGGGTCGTGCCGCCGGATTCGTCGCGAGCCCCGGCGGACGGCTGGAGCGGCTTTACCGGTCCGGCGGCGAAAGCGCTTGTCGCGCACCAAGTCGGGCATGTCGTCGGGGTCTCGGCGCTCGGGCGCGGCACCGCGGTCGCCGATCAGGCGGGGCTCGTGACCGCGTCGCTCGCGATGGACGAGCTCATCGCGGGCACTGGCGTCGCGTATCGGGCGCTGGCCAATCCTTCCTTTTTCGAGAATCTGCTGGAGGAGGTCGACTCGATCCGGGAGAAGGGCGTCTACGCCGACGTCCTCGACCCGGACCGCAAGGCTCCGCTCGTCGCGGTCGCGGACATCGCCGCGGTCGCTGCGCGGCTGTTGCGGGACCGGTCTTGGACCGGCTTCGCCGACGTTCCGGTTCTGGGCCCGGAAGACTTGTCTCCCCACGATGTCGCCCGGATCATGAGCGAGCAGCTGGGCCGTCCGGTCCGCTACGAGCGCGAATCGCTGGACGATCTGCGCACCACGCTCATCGGCTACGGGCTCAACGAAGACTTCGTCCACGGAATCGCGGAGATGAAGCACGCCAAGGACAACGGCCTCGACGCCGGGATCGCGCGCACCGCCGGAACCGCGTCTGAAACCACGTTCGAACAGTGGTGCGCCGAAACCCTCAAGCCCGCTTTCGACGCCTGACCGGCAAGGATTTCCCATGTCCGACGAACAACCGCCGGTGACCGCGTTCCTGCTGGTCAAGACCACGCCGGAATGGCTCGCGCTGACCCCGGAGGAACGGGCGGACGCGTTCGCCGCCCAGGTCGTCCCGGCGATCGAGGCGAAAACCGCCGGCGTCCGGTCCCGGTTCTACGACACCGAGTTCTACTCCGCGCGCGTCACCGACGTCTGGGTCTGGGAGGCCGACGACCACCACGCCTACCAGCTCCTGATCGACGCGCTGCGCGAAACCCCGTTCTGGGACCGGTATTTCGAGATCGTCGACCTGCTGGTCGGCACTGAGAACGGCTACGCCCGCACGTACGGCCTGGACCCGCTGGCCACCATCGCCACCTGAGCACGCGAACGGGCCCCGTCCCGGAAGACGGGGCCCGCGAGCGGTGCTCAGTGCGCCGCGGCCAGTGCCGCCGCGGCGGGCGGCATCAGCTTCGGATACTCCTTCTGGAACTTCTCGATCATCTTCGCGGACGGGATGATCCGGTTCGGGTTGTTCTGGCTCACGGCCTGCTTCTCGCCCCACGCGCCGGCGGCTTTGCGCTGGTCGGGGGTGCCGTGGCTGTGGTAGCAGTCGCCGATGGAAGCGTCGAGGTAGGTGACCTCCTGCTGGGTGCGGGCGTTCCAGGCCTCGCCCTTGGCGTGCGCTCCGAAGTACCCGCCGTAGGCGTCCGGGCCCATTTCGCCGGATTCGTCGCGCGGGTAGTTGTCGTGCGCGAAGTCGACCTGGTGGCCGTACTCGTGGCCGACGACCGCTTCCACCGACACGTCGTCGAAGCCGAGGTGGTTGACCACGTCGAGCAGGCCGTCGCCGAGCATGATGCGCTTGCCGCCGAGGCTGTCGGCCGGGGCGGAGAACGCGTTCAGGGTCAGCAGCGGGTGGCGGCCGCCCTGCAGCGCCGGGACCTCGTAGAGCACCTTGGTCGCGAGCGCGCCCGCTTCCGCGGCCCGCTTCGGGTCGAGGCCGAGCTTGAACGTCTGCGTGGTGCGTTCCTGGCTGCCCAGGTCGGTGCCCTTCCAGGTGACCAGCTGGATGTTCCAGCTTTCGATGTCCCAGAACCCGCGCAGCTTGTCGATCGTCGCGCCGGCGCGCGGCGTGTACTGGCCGTCGGTGCCGAAGACCTGCGGGGTCTTGTCGCTGGCGACGGCCTGGGTGTAGAGCTGGCCGATCGCGCTCAGCGCGCTGAGCGCCTTGGCCTCGGTCGGGTTCAGCGAGGAAGCGAGCTTGTTCGCGTAGGTCAGCAGCGATCCCTCGGTACAGCCCGGGATCGGGCCCTGCGCGGCGTGCGCCTGCTGGCCCGGCCGCTTGACCGGCGAGTCGAACAGCGGGTCGACGCCGCGCAGCGCGTTCGCGGGCAGCCCGTTGTAGAGGTCTTCGACGTCCTGGTACAGCTGCGCGATGTCCTGTTCGACCGACGTCGGCTCGGCCGCTTTCGCCTGCGGCGCCGCGGTCGCCGGTACGGCGGTGGCCACCGTCAGCGCCGCGAGGGTGCCCGCCGCGGCGAGCGTTCTGCCGAGAATCCTGGTCCGTTTTCGCATGGGCCCCTCATTCCGGTTTCAAGATCACGAAGTACGCCCAACCCTAAGACGATCTTGGGCGCGGAAACCGGGGCGAGGGAAAGAACCCCGGGATGGCCCACGCCTTTCGGCGGGTTTTCGCCCTGCGGACATCGGCCGAAAGTACTATCGGGCAACCGCGGTAACGGCCCCGGCGAACCGGGCATCCGGGAAAACGGGACGAAATGCGCTTCGCTAAGCCCCGACCCGGAACCGCATCCGGCAGACGACCGCGTCGGACCGGCGGCGCAGCGCCCGGGCCAGCACCGCGCCGCGGCGGTTTTGCAGGACGCGTTGCCAGACGTGTTCCGGTTCGACCTCGGCGACCAGGACGAAAACGTGGCATCCGCCGTGCCGTCGCAGGTGTTCCACGATCGGCTCGCCAAGACGGCGGCGTTCGTCGTGCAGCCGGACCAGCGTGACGTCCGGATGCCACCGTTCCCACGCTTCGACGAATTCGCGCGCGGCCGCTTCTTCCTCGGGATGCGTTACGTGGACAGCTTCGACGTGGTCGCCGAGCGAAAGCGCGGCGGCGAGCGCGTCGCGGGTCAGCCGGGACACCGTGTGGACCGGGACGACCACCAGCGACCGGTTGGGGCGCGGCGGGGGAGGGACGCGCCCGAGTTCGAGGCGCTCGCCGATGCGGCGGTAGGTGCGGTGGACCCATTCCATCAGCAGCACGAGCGCCGGCAGCGTGACCACGATCAGCCAGCCGCCTTCGCCGAACTTCGACGCCGTGACCACGATCGCGGCGATTCCGGTGAGCAGCGCGCCGAAACCGTTGAGCGCGGCTTTTCCGCGCCAGCCGCGCGGGCGCGAACGGAACCAATGCCGCACCATTCCGGTTTGCGACAACGTGAAACCGACGAACACTCCGATCGCGAACAACGGCACCAGTGTGTTCATGTCGCCATTCGCGAGGAGCAGCAGCGAAGCCGAAGCGATCGCGAGGAAACCGACGCCGTGGCGGTACACCTGACGTTCCGCGCGCAGGGCGAAAACGTGCGGCAGATTGTTGTGTTTCGCGAGCAATTGCGCCAGCACCGGCAGCCCGCCGAAAGACGTGTTCGCGGCCAGCGCCAGCAGGATGACGGTGGAGAATTGCACTACGTAGTAACCGAAACCGTTGCCGAGCGACGCGGCGGTCACCTGCGACAGCACGGTCGCACCGTCAACCGGGCGGATCGAGAACTTCCCGATCAGCACAGCGATCCCGAGCAGCATCGCCGCGAGCAGTCCGCCGAGCGCGACTTCCGCCCGCTGGGCTCGGCGGACCCGCGGTTCGCGGAAGGCCGGGACGGCGTTGGCGATTGCTTCGACGCCGGTCAGTGCCGCGCAGCCGTTGGCGAAAGCCTTGAGCAGCAACAGGATGCCGACCGGCTGGAGGGCCTGGAGATGTCCGCTCGCGACAGTGGCGGCCGGAGCGCTGCGGAAGAGACCGACCACCACGACGAGGAGAATCGACCCGACGAACACCGCGGTCGGCACAATGAAGGCCCGCGCGCTTTCGGCGATGCCGCGAAGGTTGATTCCGGTGATCAACGCGAGCACGCCGAGGCAGAGCCACAGTTTGCAGGGCAGCAGCGAGGGAAACGCCGAGGTCAAGGCGGCGACCCCGGCGGCGGCCGACACCGCGACGTTCAGCACGTAGTCCACGATCAGCGACGCCGCGGCGACGAGCGACGCGCGCCGGCCGAGGTGGGCGCGGCTGACGCCGTAGGCCCCGCCGCCCTCCGGAAAAGCGGCGATGACCTGCCGATACGACAGCGTCAGCACAGCGAGCAAGACGGCGATCGCCAGCGTCACCGGCAGGGTGAAGCCGAGTCCTGTCCCGCCCGCGACGGCCAGGACGAGCACGATCGCCTCGGGTCCGTAGGCGACCGACGCCATCGCGTCGAGGGACAGTGCGGCGAGGCCGCCGACGACGGAAAGCCGGTGCCGATCGGCGGCTGGCGGCGTTTCCGGGCGGGACAGAGTTGCGGTCACCCGCTCAGGCTGGCCCCCGCAACGCGCTCACGAGGCGGTCGTTGACGGTTTCCTGACAGTGATCCAGCGAACACGGGTCACCGGGAGGAGCCGGCTTTCCAGTGCCGCACCGCGAACGGCCCGCCCACGAGCACGGCGAGCGCGACCACCCCGGCCACGATCATACCTGGTCGCGAGTCGAACGCCCCGGTCGCGATCAGCACCACGGCGGTGACGATCGCCAGCACCTCCAGCGCGGAGCGGCGGCGCCGACGCCCGGATCCGCGGGCCAGCTTGGCGCTGAGCCGCGGATCCGTGGCGGACAAACCTCGTTCGATTTCGTTCAGTGCACGCTGTTCCCGGTCGGTCAGCATGCGTCACCTTGCTTCCGGTGCGCGTGCCGGCGGCGGATGAGGAAGCGCAGCACGAAAACTCCGCCGAAGACCGCCGCGAACAGCGGGAGCGGGTTGCTCCGGACCGCCCGCGCACCAGCGCGGACCTTCTCCGCAGCCGGTGCCGAGACGGTTTTCCCGACCTGTTCAGCGGCCTTGTCGATGGTCGCGTCGACCTTCTCTCCGGCCCGCGTGCGGACGTCGAGCTTCTGGCTCAGCGCGTCCAGCGTCTCGGCCAGTTCCTCGCGGGTGACGTCCCGGTCCGCCTTGGCTTGCTCAACCTTGCGTTCGGTCATGACCGCCCCTGCTTCATCGTCTCGACGTCCTCGCGGACCCGCTCGACGGATTCCTCCGGCACCACCGGCGCGGCGCGGCTCGCTTCCTTGCCGCCGACCAGCGCCGCGAGCCCCGCGACCAGCAGCAACGCACCTCCGACGATCAGCGCGGACAACCAGCCGGGCACGACGAGCGCCAGGGCCAGCACAGCGGCGGCGATCAGGGTCGCGCCGCCGAGGAGCGCCAGCACTCCGGCGAACCCGACGAGCCCGGCCCCGATGCCGAAGCGTTTCCCCTTCGTCTGGAACTCGGCCATGGCCAAGCGGAATTCGTCTTGGAGCAGGCGCTTGATGGAAGCGGTCAGATCGGCCGCGAGATCCGCGGTGGACTTCTCGTGCGCGGGCGTCCGGTTCATTTCCTCCAGCACGGCTTCCTCCCTTCCTTCTTGCAGGCGTACCCGGCAGGTGGGCGGCAAAACGGGTCAGCGTGATTCCAGCTCGGCCAGTGCTTCGCGGAGCGCGTCGACGACCCAGTCGTGGCCAAGTGGCAGCGGGCTCGGCACCTGGTCGTCCGGGTCGTCGCGACTGTGCGCCAGCACTTCGACTTCGACGCCGGCCTCGCGCAGCGCGGCGATCTCGGCGTCGTGCTGGACCAGCCACGCTTCGTCGGCGACCGCGGCGTCGCCGGGGCTGATCACGCCTTCGGCGGCCGGGTCGACCAGAAGGACGGACCGCAGCGACCCCGAATGCTCGGCAGCCAGCTGCAAGGCTTCGGCCGCGAGCGGTCCGCTCGTGACGAGGTCGCTGCGCTCCGGCGCGGCAAGGGTTTCCGCGGTTTCGCGCCACGCGCCCTCGACCGGGATCCGGTACCAGAGGATCTCGTGGTCCTCGGCGAGCGGGCGCCAGGTGGCGGGCAGGCCGTCGTGTTTGGCCGCGCCGGCCGGATCGAGCACGATCAGCCGGGGCGCGCCGGACCGGCCTGCCGCGACCAGCGGCGGGCCTTCCGCGCGGACCGGGTCGGACGGGAACGGTTCTGGCATGTCGGCTCCTTCCACGAGCCTCCGGTTACCCGGGCGGGCGGAGGAGAAACTGCCCGGGAGGCGTAACGGCCGGGAACGTGGGAGTGACCCGGGAGGAAGGAGACGATCTCATGACCACTGCCCGCGACTTGATGACGCCGAACGCCGTGTGCGTGCGCGAGTCGGACACGGTGAACGACGCCGCGCAGACGATGGCGCGCGAACAGCTGGGCGCGCTGCCGGTGTGCGGCGAGGACAACCGGCTCAAGGGAATGCTGACCGACCGCGACATCGTGGTGAAGGTGATCGCCGAAGGCAAGGACCCTCGTGCGGTGCACGCGGGCGAACTGGCGCAAGGAGAAGCGGTGACGATCGGCGCGGACGACGACGTCGCCGAGATCCTGCAGACCATGTCGCAGCACCGGGTGCGCCGGCTGCCGGTGATCGACGGCCACGACCTGGTCGGCGTCGTCGCACAGGCGGACGTCGCCCGCGCCATGCCGAACCCGGACACCGGGGTGCTGGTCGAGGCGCTGTCGCACGATTACTGATCGCCCCGGGTTTGCCAGTCGCGGACCGGGGTAACCGCCGCGCATCCGCAGAGCGGGCCAGGGGGCGAGGGCCGCGCAACCGTCGCAGGGGGACGGTTGCGCGGCTTCTTCCGTGATTGAACGGCGGCACAGCGGGTAGCCGGAAAGGAACAGAACCGACTTTTCCGGGGAGGATTCCCGTGGCCGACCGCATCCGACCTCCGCAGCAGCAGGACCCGCCGGGCACCACCGCGGAAATGGACCCGCAGCCGCGCGATTCGATGACCGACTACGAGGGCCGCGGCCTGCTCGCCGGACAACGCGCGCTGATCACCGGCGGTGATTCCGGAATCGGCCGCGCGGTGGCGATCGCCTTCGCGAAAGAGGGCGCGGACGTCGCGATCTCGTATCTCGACGAGCACGAGGACGCCGAGTACACCGCGGACCGGGTGCGCGCCGAGGGCCGGGAATGCTTGCTGCTGCCCGGTGATCTCGCCGAGGCGAAGCAGTGCCGGGACATCGTCGAGCGCACTCTGTCCGAACTGGACGGACTCGACATCCTGGTGAACAACGCGGCGACGCAATGGCCGGTCGACAGTCCCGAGGACCTGACCGAAGAGCAGTGGATGCACACGTTCGACGTGAATCTGCACAGCTACTTCCGCGTGACCGCGGCCGCGCTGCCGCATCTGGGCGACGGGGACGTCATCATCAACACCGGTTCGGTGAACGGCTTGCGGGGGAACAAGAGCCTCATCGATTACTCGGCTACCAAGGGCGCGATCCACGCGTGGACGTACGCGATGGCACAGGCCTTGGCGGACCGGGGAATCCGGGTGAACTGCGTCGCGCCGGGTCCGGTGTGGACGCCCCTGATCCCGTCGACGTTCCCGCCGGAGAAGGTGGAGAAGTTCGGATTGCAGGCCCCGATGCAGCGGGCGGCGCATCCGGACGATCTCGCGCCGTCGTATGTGTTCCTGGCGTCGAATCGGCTGTCTTCGTACTACAGCGGCGAGGTGCTGGCCGCGTTGGGCGGCGAAACGGTTCCAGGCGGGTGAATTTCGGTCCGTGAAGGACTCCTTGGCGGAATCAGATTCCCTCAAGGAGTCTTTCACGGACGTTCAGCGGTCTTGCGAGTCCAGTCCGGCGGCCAGCAACTCGGCGAGATGGATGCCCTCGCGACCGCCGCTGTCCAGTTCGTGCAACTGGGTCCGGCAGCTGAACCCGTCAGCCAGCACGGCCGTCCGCCGGTCCGCCTGGCGTACCCGGGGGAGCAGCACCCGTTCCGCACAGGCCTTGCTGACTTCCAGGTGTCCCCGCTCGAACCCGAAGTTCCCGGCGAGGCCGCAGCAGCCCGAATCGAGGCGTTCGACGTCCACCCCGGCCGCGTGCAAGAGTTCCTTGTCCGCGTCCCAGCCCAGCACCGCGTGCTGGTGGCAATGCACCTGGGCCAGCGCGTGTCCGGGAATCCGCGGCGGCCGGTACCCGGGGGAGTGCCGGGTCAGCAGCTCCGCGAGCGTCACGGTCTGGTCCCGCAGCCGCCGGACGTCCTGGTCGCCGGGGAACAACTCGGCCACGTCGGAGCGGAAGACCGCGGTGCAGCTGGGTTCCAGGCCGAGCACCAATCCGCCGTTCCGGAGATGCGGGGCGAGCGTGCGCACGGTGCGCGCGAGAACCCGTTTCGCGACCCCGAGCTGGCCGGTGGAAATCCAGGTCAGTCCACAGCAGACAGACGGCTCCGGCAGCGTGACCCGCCAACCGGCGTCCTCCAGCACTCGCACGGCCGCCTCGGCGACGTGCGGGTGGAAGTAAGAAGTGAAGGTGTCCGGCCACAACATCACCGTGCCGCGCGCACCGGTACCGGCGGGTTGGCGCCGGGCGAACCAGCGCGGCAGCGTTTCCGGGGCGAAACGGGGGATTTCGCGGTCCTCGACCCCGGCGGCACGCGTCGCGAGGCGGGTTTTGCCCAGCAGGTTCGCCAGCCGGGCCGTGCGAGTCTTCCCGACCAGCCGGGCGACCAGCGGCAGCCAGCCCATGCTGAAGTCCGACCGCGGCCGTTTCCAGGGCCGTCCTTCGTAATGGTGGGCCAGGAATTCCGCCTTGTAGGTGGCCATGTCCACATCGGCCGGGCAGTCCGATTTGCAGCCTTTGCAGGAAAGGCACAGGTCGAGCGCGTCGCGCACCTCGGTGGAGCGCCAGCCATCGGAGATCGGGCCGTCGCGGTGTCCGTTGAGCATTTCGAACAGCAGCCGCGCCCGGCCGCGCGTGGAGTGTTCCTCCTCGCCGGTGACCTGGTACGACGGGCACATCACGTCGCCGCTTTCCGAAGTGGACTGACGGCACCGGCCGACGCCGACGCACCGGTTGGCGGCCTGGGAGAACGAGCCGCCGTCGTGCGGGAAGCGGAAATGGAGGTCCTGCGGCTCGGCGGGGGACCACGAGCCGCCGAGCCGCAGGTTTTCGTCGAGCGAGTACGGCGCGACGACCTTGCCCGGGTTCATCCGGTCCGCCGGGTCGAAGATCGCCTTCAGCTGGCCGAAAGCGGTGACCAGGTCGTTGCCGAACATGCGCGGCAGCAGTTCGCCGCGGCTCTGCCCGTCGCCGTGCTCGCCGGAGAACGAGCCGCCGAACTCCGCGACCAGGTCGGCGGCCCGTTCCATGAACCGCCGGTAGGTCGCGACGCCGGACGCGGTGTAGAGGTCGAACGGAATCCGCGTGTGCACGCAGCCCTGTCCGAAGTGGCCGTACAGGCTCGGCCCGGTTTCGTCGGCGTAGCCGAATTCCGCGTACAGCGCGTCCAGCCGGCGGAGGTAGCCGCCGAGTTTTTCCGGTGCTACCGCGGAGTCTTCCCAGCCCTCGAAGGTGTCTCTCTCGCCAGGAACATGCGCGGTCGCGCCGAGCCCGGCCTCCCGGACCTGCCAAAGCTCGGCCTCGCGGGCCGGGTCGTCGAGGAACGCGACCTCGGCGCCCTCGACGGAGTCGAGCAGCCCGCGCGCTTGCTTGTCGGCTTCCTCACGAGTCTGCGCACCGAACTGGACCATCAGGAAAGCCCGGCCGCGCGGCAGCTCTTCGCGGGCTTTTTCGTTGAGGTGCTTCAACCGTTCGTCGTAGAGCAGCCGGTGGTCGACGCCTTCGAGCGCGATCGGTTCGTGCGGCAGAATGTCCGGCACCGCGTCGGCGGCGGTCGCGATGTCCGGGTAGCCCAGCACGACCATCGCGCGTTCCGGCAGCACCGGCACCAGTTCCAGTTCCGCGCGCAGGACGGTGACCAGCGTCGATTCGCTGCCGACGAGCAGTCCGGCGACGTCGAAACCGTGTTCGGGCAGCAGCGAGTCGAGGTTGTAGCCAGACACCCGGCGCGGGATGTCCGGGAACCGGCGGCGGATCTCGTCGGCGTATTCGTCGCGCAGCCGGCGCAGCTGCCGGTAGATCGCGGCGCGCCGGTCGCCGTGGTGCTCGATCTCGGCGTACTCGTCGTCGCTCGTTTTGCCGCACCAGAACCGGGTTCCGTCCGCCAGCAGCACTTCGAGCCGCCCGATGTTGTCCACGACCTTGCCGGTGCGCTGCGCGGTCGCGCCGCAGGAGTTGTTGCCGATCATGCCGCCGAGAGTGCAGTTCATGTGCGTGGCGGGCTCGGGACCGAACCGCAGCCCGGTGTCCGCGAGCTGCCGGTTGAGGTCGTCCAGCACGATTCCCGGCTGCACGACGCAAGTGCGGTTGTCGGCATCCACAGATTCCAGCTCGGAGCAGTACTTCGACCAGTCGAGCACCACAGCGGTGTTGGTGCACTGGCCCGCGAGGCTCGTCCCGCCGCCTCGCGAAAGCACCGGCGCACCGAATTCCCGCGCTACGGCCAGCGCTTCGACGCCGTCGTCAGGGGAGCGCGGCACGACGACACCGATGGGGACCTGGCGGAAATTGGACGCGTCGGTGGAGTAGGCGGCGCGGCTGCCGTCGTCGAAGCGGACCTCGCCCTCGACCCGCTCGCGCAAGGCGGCCGCGAGTGCCTCGGGGTCGATTTCGGCCGGTTCCGGCACGCGAACCACGGGATTGGGAAGTTCGGCGGTGCTCATCGGCCCTCCTTGACCGCATACTCGGCCGCGGCGTCGGCGTGCAGGCGCAGCCCGTGCCCGGCGGTGGACATCGACGGGGCGACCCGGCCGCCGCTGGGGTCGAGACCGCCGTAGAACAGTTCCCGTTCGATCCGGTCGTGGTCGGCGAACCATTCGATGTGCCGGAAGTTCGGCGTCGCCGCGGCCGCGTGCGCGGACAGATTCGGCGCGCAGTGCGCGGAAACCTCGCGGTTCGCCGCGGCGGCGAGGGCGGCGACACGACGCCATTCGGTGTAGCCGCCGCACCGCGTCACGTCGACCTGGAGGCAGTCCACGGAAGGCAGCATCCGGGCGAAGTACGGCAGGTCGTAGCCGTATTCACCGGCGGCGATGTCCGGTCCGTCCGGCGTGCGCAGCTGCGCGAGCCCGGGCAGATCGTCGCTCGACACCGGCTCCTCGAACCAGGTCACGCCGAACTCCCGCAACGTGTCCGCGATCCGGCGGGCCCGGCCGACCGAATAGCCGCCGTTCGCGTCGACGTACAGCGCGGCGTCGTCCCCGATCGTCTCTCGCGCCAGCCGGACCCGGCCGATGTCGCGCGCGACCGCGGAGCCCCACGACTCGCCGATCTTGATCTTCACCCGCGGAATGCGCTGCCGGCGGACCCAGTGGTCCAGCTGGGCGGCCATCTCGTCGTCGTCCTGCGACGTGAAGCCGCCGCTGCCGTAGACCTCGACCTCGTCGTGCACCCGGCCGAGCAGGCGGCTCAGCGGAACGTCGAGCAGCCGCGCGGCCGCGTCCCAGATCGCGATGTCCACAGCGGACAGTGCACAAGAGACAAGCCCGGCGCGGCCGAGGTTCCGGATCGCGTGCTGCATCTCCGTCCAGCACGCGGGCGGGTCCAGCACCGGCTTGCCCGCGACGGCGGAGGCCAGTTTGCCTTCGATCAGCGGGACGCACGAGAAATCGGCGTACGTCCAGCCGAGCCCGTCGGTGCCGCCTGCTCGCACCCTGGCCACGACGAGCGTGGTGGAATCCCAGGAGAGCGTGCCGTCGGCCTCCGGCGACGGAGTGGGCACCCGGTAGGCGCGCGCGTCGATCCGTTCGATGTGCGGGGCGGCGACGGTCACCGCGACCGTCCGGGCAGGAACTCCTGCAGCTTCGTCTTCGCGCCCTGGAACATCAGGTGGAACGCTTCGGGGTCGCCCTTGAGCACGGACTCGGTGACCGATTTCATCTGCTCGAACGTCGCGTGCGGCGGAATCGGCGGGACCTCGGCGTCGCAGCGGACGTCCAGCACCGTCGGCCGGTCCGCGGCGAACGCGGTCCGCCAGGCCGAAGCGAGATCGCCCGGCTCGTCGACGTTGACGCCTTCGAGGCCGACACTCCGGGCGAACCCGGCGTAGTCGACGTCCGGCAGGGACTGCGATTCCTCGAACTTCGGCGCGCCGCCCATCGCGCGCAGCTCCCATGTGACCTGGTTGAGGTCATTGTTGTGGAACACGCAGATGATGCACCGCGGATCCGTCCACAACCCCTGGTAGCGCGCGATGGTGATCAGCTCGGCCATCCCGTTCATCTGCATCGCGCCGTCGCCGACCAGCGCGATCGCCGGCCGGTCGGGATGCGCGAACTTCGCGCCGATCGCATACGGCACGCCGGGACCCATCGTCGCGAGCGTGCCGGAAAGCGTGCTGCGGATGCCTTCGCGGATCCGGAGATTGCGCGCGTACCAGTTGGTCGACGAGCCGGAATCGGCGGTGACCATCGCGTTGCCCGGGATCTGCTTGGACAGCTCGTGCACGATCCGCATCGGGTTGACCGGTTTCGCGTCGACCTCGGCCTGCTGGTCCATCGTGGTCCACCAGTCGGCGACGTTCTTCTCGATTTTCTCGCGCCACGAACGGTTTTCGGTCCGGTTCAGCTTCGGCAGCAGCGCGCGCAGGGTCGCGGCGGCGTCGCCGACGAGGTTGACCTCGGTGGGGTAGCGCATGCCGATGAACCGGCCGTCGATGTCGATCTGCACCGCGCGGGCCTGGCCGTACTCCGGCAGGAACTGGCTGTACGGGAAATTGGACCCGACGATCAGCAGCGTGTCGCAGTCGCGCATCATCTCGTAGCTCGGCCGGGTGCCGAGCAGGCCGATCGCGCCGGTCACGTACGGCAGGTCGTCGGCGAGAACATCCTTGCCCAGCAACGCTTTCGCCACTCCGGCCCCGGTGAGTTCGGCGACCTGGCGCACCTCGTCGACCGCGCCGCGCGCGCCTTGCCCGACGAGGATCGCGACCTTCTCCCCGGCGTTGAGCACGTCGGCCGCCTCGGTGATGGCGGGTTCGGGCGGCACCGGATTCGGCCACGCGGTCCCGGGCGGGCTCGAGGGCATCTGCTTGAACGCGTGCTGCGGCGGCTCGTACGGCTCTTCCTGCAGATCCGCCGGGATGATCAGCGCGGTCGGCGTGCGCGACGCCTGCGCGACCCGGAACGCGCGGTCGAGCGCGTTGGGCAGCTGCTCGGCGACGTTCACCTCGATGCAGTACTCGTTCGCGACATCCCGGTACAGCGCCTGGAGTTCGACCTCCTGCTGGTAGCTGCCGCCCATCGCGGTGCGCGCGGTCTGCCCGACGATCGCGACGACCGGGACGTGGTCGAGTTTCGCGTCGTAGAGCCCGTTCAGCAGGTGGATCGCGCCGGGCCCGGACGTCGCCATGCACACGCCGACCGCCCCGCTGAACTTCGCGTAGCCGACCGCGGAGAAGGCGGCCATCTCCTCGTGCCGGGCCTGGACGAAGCGCGGCTGGTTGTCCGCCTTGCCGAAGGAGGCGACGAGACCGTTGATCCCGTCCCCGGGGTACGCGAACACCTGTTCCACGCCCCAGTCACGCAGCCGCGAAAGCAGGTAGTCGCCGACGGTCTCGGTCATGACAAGTCCTCCCGTGCGTTGAGTCTTCCCCGGCTACCCGCAGGCCCGGGGCGCTACACGTCGCGGCGCAGCCCCTGTTCGGGTCCGGTCGCGTTGGTGGTGGTTTCCGCGCCGTCGAGGTGGCGTGCGGTGTTGACGAGCCCGACCATGCTGAAGGCCTGCGGCATGTTCCCGAGCTGCCGTCCGGCGGTCGTGTCGTATTCCTCGCTCAGCAGCCCGACATCGTTGCGGACGGCCAGCATCTGCTCGAAGACCTCGATGGCTTCCTCGGTCCGGCCGGTGCCGTGCAAGGCGTCGGCGAGCCAGAAACTGCACGGCAGGAACGCGCCTTCGCCGCCGCTCAATTCGCTGGGACCGGAATCGGCGTCCGGGTCGAAACGGTGGACGAAACCGTCTCGCGACAGCTCTTTCCGCACCGCGTCGACAGTTCCGCGCACCCGCGGGTCGCTTCCGGGGAGGAAGCCGACGCGGGGGATGAGCAGCAATGCGGCGTCGAGGCCGCGTGAGCCGTAGAACTGGGTGAAAGTGTTGCGGCCGGCGTCGAAACCCTCTCGGCAGACTTCCTCGTGAATGCGGTCGCGCAGCGCACGCCAGCGGTCGACCGGTCCGTCGAGATCGTGGCGTTCCACCGTCCGGACGGCTCGGTCGATGCCTGCCCACGCCATTACCTTGGAATGCACGAAATGCTGCGGTTCGCCCCGTACTTCCCAAAGGCTTCGATCGGGCTGATCCCAATGGCCTTCGAGAAAGTCGAGCAGCCCGCGTTGCAGATCCCACGCCGGATGGATCACCGGAAGCCCGGCTTCGCGGACGAGGTGCAGGCCGTCGAGCGCTTCGCCCCACACGTCGAGCTGCATCTGTCCCGCCGCGGCGTTGCCGATGCGCACCGGGGCGGAACCGGCGTACCCGTCCAGCCAGTCCAATGTGGACTCGGGAACGCGGCGGGATCCGTCGAGTCCGTAAAGGACCTGGAGTTCGGCCGGATCGCCCGCTGCCGCGCGGACGAGCCATTCGCGCCACGCGCGCGCCTCGTCGGGATAGCCGGTGCCGACGAGGGCTTGCAGGGTGAAGGTGGCGTCGCGCAGCCAGCAGTAGCGGTAGTCCCAGTTGCGTTCGCCGCCGAGCTGTTCCGGCAGCGATGTCGTCGGTGCGGCGAGGATGCCGCCGGTCGGCTCGTACGTCAGCGCCTTCAATGTGATCAGCGCGCGGCGCACCGCGGAAGGCCACCGGCCGTTGTACCGGCAGCGGTCGATCCAGTCCGCCCAGAAGCTTTCGGTGTGCGCGAGCGCTTTCTCGGCGTCCGCCGGATCGGGGCGTTCCTCGTAGGAGGCGTGGTAGGTCAGCACGAACGGCACGCGTTCGCCCTCGGCGACGGTGAACTCCGCCAGGCCCTCGGTCGACACGTCGACCGGCGTGGTCAGCCGAACCGCGTCCGGACCCGCGACCGCGTCGAATCGTCCGTCGACGTGCCGCACCCACGGGCGCACCGACCCGTAGTCGAACCGCGGCCGCAGGCAGGTCCGCATCGGGACCCGGCCGCGCACGCCTTCGACGATCCGGACGAGATCGGCCGCTCCGTCGCGCGGCGGCATGAAGTCGAGCACGCGCACGGCACCGTCGGCGGTTTCCCATTCGCTGGCGAGGACCAGGGAGTCGCCGACATAACCGCGGCGAGCGGCCGGTCCGCCGTCCGCGGGCCCGAGCCGCCACACCCCCGCGCGCTCGTCGTGCAGAAGCGCGGCGAAGCACGCGGGGGAGTCGAACCGCGGCAGGCACAGCCACTCGACCGCACCTTCCCGCGACACCAACGCCGCGGTGTGCAGGTCGCCGAGCAGGGCGTAGTCCTCGATCGGGCGCTGGTTCATCGCGGCGGAGTCAGTCCCGGCCGAGCGCCTTCGCGAGTTCCTTCTTGGTCATCGTGGACCGGCCGTGGATGTTGCGCTGCTTGGCCTCGTTGTACAGCTGGTCGCGGGTCGGGCCGCCAGGACCGAGCCGCTTGCCGGAGCGGTGCCCGCCGCGCTGCTGTGGCGATTTGTCGCGCACCGACGTCTTGCTCGCACGGTCCGATTCGCCCGACTGCGCCCGGTTCTTGTTCACCGTGCGGGCCGCGATCTCCTTCGCGCGCTTCTTGCTCGCGCCGCGCTCTTCCTGCGACTCCTCGATGTGCTGGTACTGCCGTTCCCGTTTCGAACTCCAAGCCTGCTGCGGCATCCCAGTCTCCTTCCGCCGTTCTTGATCCCCGGGTTGCCCGCGCGCCGCGCGCGGAAACATCGCGGTTCGCCGCGCCGGAAACGGGTACCCGCTCGCGAGTGGGACGCGAACAGACACTCGCCGGGCGGCTGCTGGCCGAGCACCTGGTCGCCGGCCGGCTCGAGCCAGGGACCGAAATCGGCCTGCGGGTCGATCAGACGCTGACCCAGGACGCCACGGGCACGCTCGTGATGCAGGAACTCGAGGCGCTCGGGCTCGATCGCGCGCGCACCGAGCTGAGCGTCCAGTACGTCGACCACAACCTGCTGCAGGCCGACGAGAAGAACGCCGAGGACCACGCGTACCTGCGGTCAGCCTGCCGCCGGTTCGGGCTGTGGTTCTCCAAAGCGGGCAACGGCGTTTCGCATCCGACGCACATGGAGCGCTTCGGCGTGCCCGGCAAGAGCCTCGCCGGGTCTGATTCGCACACCTGTGCGGCGGGCGCGCTGGGCATGCTCGCCGTCGGCGTCGGCGGCCTCGAAGTGGCGCTGGCCATCGCCGGAGAACCGCTCTACCTGCGGATGCCGGAGATCTGGGGCGTCCGGCTGTGCAGCGAGCTGCCGCCGTGGGTGTCGGCGAAGGACGTCGTGCTGGAGATGCTGCGGCGGCACGGCGTCAGCGGCGGACGGCACCGGATCATCGAGTACCACGGCCCGGGGCTGGCCTGCCTGAGCGCGATGGACCGGCACGTGCTCGCCAACATGGGCGCTGAGCTGGGCGCGACCGCGACGGTGTTCCCGGCCGACGAAGCGATCCGCGCGTTCCTGCGGGCGGAAGGGCGCGAACACGACTTCCGCGACCTGCGCGCCGGACGCGACGCTTCCTACGACATCGAAGACGAGATCGATCTGTCCACAGTGGAGCCGTTGGTGGCGAAGCCGTCTTCGCCGGGCAACGTGGTTCCGGTGCGCGAGGTGTCGGGGACACCGGTGGGGCAGGTCGTGATCGGTTCGTCGGCCAACCCGGGGTTCCGGGACTTCGCGGTCGCCGCGGCCACCGTCCGGGGCAGGCAGACGGCCGATTCGGTCAGCTTCGACGTCAACCCGACCTCGCGGCAGATCCTCGTCGAACTGGCCCGCAGCGGACACCTCACCGACCTCGTCGCGGCCGGCGCCCGCGTGCACCAGGCGGGCTGCCTCGGCTGCATCGGGATGGGCCAGGCCCCCGCGCCCGGCACGAACTCGCTGCGCACGTTCCCGCGGAATTTCCCCGGCCGGTCCGGCACCGCCGACGACTCGGTCTGGCTGTGCTCGCCGGAGACCGCGGCGGTGTCGGCGCTGACCGGCGTGCTGACCGATCCGCGCGACTACGCGACCGTCCACCACCTCGCGCACCCGCGGGTCTCCGGACCGGCCCGTTCGGCGGCCGACCCGCGCGTCTTCACCACCCCGCTGCCCGAGGACGAGGCGCTGCGGGAGGAGCTGGTGAAGGGCCCGAACGTCGCCGGGCTGCCGGACTTCGACCCGCTGCCGGACGAGATCGAGGGCCCAGTCCTGCTGAAGGCCGGGGACGACGTGTCGACCGACGAAATCTCGCCCGCCGGGGCCCGTGCGCTGCCGTACCGCTCGAACATCCCGAAGCTGGCCGAGTTCACCTTCACCCGGATCGACGAGGACTACCCCGAGCGCGCGGCCGACAGCCCGGCCCATTTCGTGGTGGCGGGGGAGAACTACGGCCAGGGCTCGTCGCGCGAACACGCCGCGATCACCGCGCGGTACCTGGGTTTGCGCGTGGTGCTGGCCCGGTCGTTCGCGCGGATCCACTGGCAGAACCTGGTCAACTTCGGCGTGCTGCCGCTGGAATTCGCCGAGCCGGCCGACAGCGAGAAGATCCGGCGCGACGACGTGCTGTCGGTGTCCGGGCTGCGGCGGCTGGCCGAGACGGGGGAGTTCACCGTGCGGAACCAGACCCGGGGCGAGGAGTACCGGACGAGGCACCAGCTGTCGCCGCGGCAGGTGGATGTGCTGCTGGCCGGCGGGAGGATTCCGCAGCTGGCGCGGGCGCTGCACTGAGGCCGGCCTCGCGGGAGCGGGAGCGTGGTCGTGAGGGGAATCCTGCGGAATCAGATTCTCAGGGTTCCCCACCCCACAGCCTCTGGCCGGTCAGGAAGCCTTCAGCGCCGCCTCCAGATCGGCGCGCGACATCTTCGAACGCCCCTTGACGTCGCGCTCCTTGGCGAGTTTCTGCAGCTCCGTCTTGGACAGCTCGGACAGATCCGGCGTGCGCGGCTTGCGGCTGCTGCGCACGCTGTTGGCCAGCGCCTCCATGAGGTCGACCACCTTCGTCGGCTCCTCCGGCTCGGCGGCGGGCGTGACGGTGTTGCCCTCCCGCTTGGCCTCGATCAGCTCTTCCACCCGCTCGCGATAGGTGTCGCTGAACTCTTCCGGCTTCCACGGCTCGGTCATCGCGTCGATCAGCTTGACCGCCAGGTCCAGCTCCTTCTTGTTGGTCTTGGCCTTGGCGGGCAGTTGTGGCACGTCGTCCGCGCTGCGCATCTCGGCGGCGTAATGCAGCGTGTTGAGCACGATCACGCCGTCGCCGGCGCGGGCGAGTGCGAGGTGTTCGCGGCCGTGGAAGACGAACTTCGCGACGGCCGCCTTGTCCCGGCTGGCCAGCGCGTCGAGCAGCAGCACGTACGGGCGCTGTGCTTCCTCTTTCGCGGGTGCGAGCCAGTAGGCGCGGTCGAAGTACATCGGGTCGACCTCCTCGAGGTCCACAAAGCTCTCCACCTCGAGCGACCTCGACCGGCCCGGTGCGATCTCGTCGAGTTCCTCCTGCTCGACCAGCACGTACTCGTCGTTTCCGACCTCCCGGCCGCGGACGATGTCGGCGTAGGGCACCTCGTCGCCGGTCCGCTCGTTGACCCGCCGGTAGCGGATGCGGTCCCGCGTGCCGCGCTGGAACTGCGTGAAGTGCACGGCGTGGTCCTCAACCGCCTTGTACATCCGCACCGGGACGTTGACCAGGCCGAACGACAGCGCACCCTGCCACACCGGACGCATCGGCGCTCCTTCCTCTTCGATGCCCGCCGGGTACCCGATCCGGGCGCCCGGCACACCGCGCCGGTGTAAGCGAGGGGGATACGGGGTAGCTTCTGCTCCGATGCGCATAAAACCTCGCGGAAGCCAGTTCTTCCAGCTGCTCGCGGACGCGGCCGCGAACCTCGTCACCGCCACCGCGCTGCTGCGGGACCTCACCGAGGCGCCGCCCCCGGAACGGGAGGCGATCGCGGCCCGGCTGCACGAGGTCGAACACGCCGGCGACGACCTGACGCACACCATCATGGTCGAGCTGAACAGCACGTTCGTCACCCCGTTCGACCGCGAGGACATCCAGGCGCTGGCCGCGCGGATCGACGACGTCCTCGACTTTCTGGACACTGCCGCCGACCTCGCGGTGCTCTACCGGCTGGAGAAGTTCCCGCCCGGCACCGACGGCATGCTGCGCGTGCTGTGCCGCGCCGCGGAACTGACCGCGGAATCCATGCCGGGCCTGGCGAAGGTCGGCGAGCTGTCGCCGTACTGGATCGAGATCAACGCGCTGGAGAACGAGGCGGACCACACCTACCGGCGGATGCTCGCCGACCTGTTCCAGCCGGGCGCGGACGCGCTCGAGGTGCTCAAGGCGAAGGAAGTCGTCGAACAGTTCGAACTGGCGGCCGACGGCTTCGAGCACGTCGCGGACGTGGTGCAGACCATCGCGGTCAAGGAGTCCTGAGTGGACAGCACCGCCGCGCTCGTCGCCGTCGTGGTGCTGACGGTCTTCTTCGACTACACCAACGGTTTCCACGACGCGGCCAACGCGATCGCCAGCGCCGTCTCGACCAGGGCGCTCCCGCTGCGCACCGCGCTCGTGCTGGCCGCGGTGATGAACCTGGCCGGAGCGCTGCTGTCGACCGGCATCGCCGCGACCGTCGCGAAAGGAATCATCGACGTCCCGGCAGGCCCGGGCGCGCTGACCGTGGTGCTCGCCGCGCTGGTCGGCGCGATCGCGTGGAACCTCGTGACCTGGTACTTCGGGCTGCCGTCCTCGTCGTCGCATTCGCTGATCGGCGGCATGGTCGGAGCCGCGCTGGCCGCGGCGAGCACGGTGCACTGGACGGGCATCGTGGAGAAAGTGCTGGTGCCGATGGTCGCGTCGCCGCTGCTCGGGCTGGTGCTCGGCTACGCGGCGATGGTCGCGGTGCTGTGGCTGCTGCGCCGGGCGAACCCGCACCGCAGCGGCCGGGTGTTCCGGCGGCTGCAGATCCTGTCGGCTTCGGCGCTGGCGCTCGGACACGGGTTGCAGGACGCGCAAAAGGGTATGGGCGTGCTCGTCCTTGCGCTGATCGCGGCCGGGAAACAGGACACCTTCTCGGTGCCCCTGTGGGTGACGCTGGTGTGCGCCGGCGCGCTGTCGCTCGGTACCTGCTCGGGCGGCATGCGCATCATGCGGACGCTCGGCCGCCGCGTCTTCCCGCTCGACCCGCCGCACGGGTTCGTGGCGGAATCGGTCGGTGCTTCGGTGCTGTACTTGACCGCTTTCGCCGTGAAGGCCCCGATTTCGACCACCCACGTGATCACGGCGGCGGTGATGGGCGTCGGCGCGACGAGGCGGCTTTCGGCGGTGCGGTGGGGGATCGCGCGCGACATCGTGCTGGGCTGGGTGCTGACGTTCCCGGCCGCGGCGGGGGTCGCTGCGTTGATGTTCTGGCTTTTGTCGGCGTTCGGCTGATCACTTGGGCACGAGGGCGAGGACTTCGTCGTCGGTGGTCGGGCTGAAGTCGGAGTAGAACTCGCCGACCGCGTGGAATTCCTCCGGTTCTCGCAGGCAGATGACTTCGTCGGCTTCGCGGGTGAGCTTGTCCAGTGCGGGCGGTGCGCCGACTGGAGCGGCGAAGACCAGCCGCAAGGGTGCGTGCGATCGGAGGGCTCGAAGTGCGGCGATCGCGGTGCCGCCGGTGGCCACGCCGTCGTCGATCACCACGACGTCGTGGCCCGCCGGTGAGTGCGGGACGCGGTTGCCCAGGTAACGGCGGACCTGGTCACGGGCCTCGGTGCGGGCTTGGTCGACCTGGTTCGCGACGTCCTCCGGCGTCAGCCCGAGCGCGCGGAGGCCGGCGCGGTCGAAGAACGGCGGGCCGTCCGCGGCAACGGCGCCGAGCCCGAGTTCCGGCCGTCCGGGTGCGCTGATTTTGCGAGCGACGAGCAGTTCCAGCGGCGCGTCCAGTTCCTCGGCGACGGGCGCGGCGACCGGAAGCCCGCCGCGGACCAGCCCGAAGACCACCGGGTCCGCCCACTCCCGGCAGGCCAGGGCCGCGGCGAGCCGGGCGCCCGCGTCGGCGCGGTTCTGGAACGGTCTCACCGGCGACCCTTCTTTACAACGCGGCGGGATTTTGCGGTGCGGCGCAGCAGTTGCCCGGCGACAGCGGCTACGACACCGTGCTGGCTCCCCTTCGCGGGCCGAATGTCCTTCGCACTGGTGCGGCGCAGCAGCTGCACAGCGGCGAGTACCGAGGCGGTCAGCCCAGCGGCGACCGCGCCGTGGTGGCGGCTCAGCACCGGCTGGACGTCTCGCGCCTTAGCCTGCTGATCGAACTCGCCGTGCGCGCCGTAGTCGAAGCCGCGCGGGCCGTCCGCGGGCTCCCACAGGTTCGCGGGCTGGCTCGGCCGCTGTGGCTGGCCGGTTTGCTGCGCGCCGAAGCCGGTGCGGGCGAGGTACCGGTCGAGCAGGCCGGGCGCGACGGCGTTGGCCAGCAGCGTCGCGGCGGTGCTCGTGCCGACCCAGTACTCGCGGCGGCGCGGATGGTCGGCCGCGTGCAGCACCGCGCGGGCGGCGAGCTCGGGCTGGTAGATCGGCGGAACCGGCTGGGCGTGCTCGGGCAGCCGCGAAAGCAGCCAGGTGAACTGCGGCGTGTTGACCGCCGGCAACTGCACCATGGTCGTGCGGATTCCGCTGTGCTCGTGGAGAAGTTCGCAGCGCAGCGCTTCGTTGAACCCTTGAATGGCGTGCTTGGCCCCGCAATACGCGCTCTGCAGCGGGATGCCGCGATACGCGAGCGCCGAGCCGACCTGGACGATCGTGCCCGCGTCCCGCGGTTTCATCCGTGCGAGAGCGGCCATCGCGCCGTGCACGAAACCGAGGTAGGTCACCTCGGTGACCCGGCGGTATTCCTCGGGCTTGACGTCGGAGAACCGGGCGAACACCGAGCTGAACGCGACGTTGACCCAGACGTCGATCGGCCCGAGTTCCTCCTCGGCGCGGGCCGCGGCGACATCGACCTGGGCGAACTCGGCGACGTCCGCAGGCAGTTCCAGCGGCGTGCCCCCGGCTTCCCGGACGTCCTCCGCCGCCGCGGCGAGCCCCTTCTCGCCCCGCGCCAGCAAGGCGACTTTCGCGCCGCGGCGTCCGTACGCGCGGGCGACGGCCCGGCCCACTCCGGCGCTGGCCCCGGTCACGACTACGACGGGCGGCATGGAAATCCTTTCCCCGGACCGGGAGTCCGGCGGGTCGGCGGACGCAGGCACTCCTGGCGGGCGACGTGCCCGCACACCGCGATCGCCGCCAGCACGAAGCCGAGCAGCGCGAGCGGCACCTCCGGCGGAAAGACGATCCCGCAGACGATCAGCCCGGCCGCGACCGCGGTCAGCCCCCAGCACGCCACCGGCCACGCCCGGCGCAGCGGCCACGCCGACTGCCCGAAGGCGCGCCGCACCCACAGCGCGTCGGTGGCGAGCAGCTCCCGTTCCATCGAACGCAGCGCCCGCTGGGGATCCGGCTGCCGGTGCGCGGCCATCGCCTGCTCCCTTCCGCCTGACCGACGGCTTACCCGCTCCCGGCCAGGCCAAACCGGAACGGCGGCAGCGTCCGGTTTGCCCCGGAAGACGCCGGGTAACCCGACGCTTTCGCCGGAGAACGTCGGAGGGAGCACGACATGAGCAGGCTGCTGGTGGACCCGGAAAGCGCGACCGTCCCCTGTGGACAGTGCGGCCGCGAGGCGGTGCACGTGGGCAGGCTGGTCCAGGAGGACGGGACGCCGGTCAGCCACGCGGTGGTGTGCACGGTGTGCCGCGCGCACCGTCCGGGCCCGGGACTGGGGGAGACGCGCCGTCCCCGGCTGGCCGTTCTTTCGCGGCCCTCCGAAGGCTGACCCCTCGGACGCGGCAGGTCCGTGAAGGACTCCTTGAAGGAATCAGATTCCTTCAAGGAGTCCTTCAAGGTCGTTTTCCCGGGTCGCTCACTCGATGCCGAGCACGGACTCCGCGGTGGTCCAATTGGTCAGCATGGCGTGCTGCGCGTCGGCGAGGGTGGCTTTTCCCGCGCAGACCGCCTTCTTCACCGCGTTTTCGACGGAATCCTTGCTGTAGGAGTTCTGCTCGCCGTCGTGCGGTTCAGGCCAGAGGTTCTTCGGGTCCTTCGGAGCGCCGCCCAGTTCGAGCGGCAGGAAGTGGTCCTCCTCGTACGAGCTCATCGAGGTGTCGGAGTAGCCGTAGTCGATGATGCCCTGCTTCTTGAGCTTGTTGGTGTAGGTCGTCGGCGGGCGGATGGTGGCGGTCCAGCCGGGGACGCAGATCGTGTCGTCGATGGTGTCCTGGGTGACGTCCGGGTTGGTCGCGCCGGGCGTGCAGGCCGGGTCGGGCAGCGGAAGATAGGACTGCGAGCACGTCGCGGCGAGCGGATGCGGGACGGCGGCGTTCGCGGCCGGCGCGACCACCGCGAGCGAACCGGCCAGAATGACGGCGGGCGCGGCGAAACGGGCAAGTCGGGACATGGGAAATCTCCTCCCTGGAGCACGGTCGCGCCAGCCTCCGCCGAGCCCGGGTAATCGCACCACCTACCTTCGAAGGAATGCGTGAAGAATTAACCGGGTGCTCAACTTGCCGGGCGACAAAATACGCAAGGTGGACGTAAATCCGGGGCGCCTGTACGGGGATGATCCGAAAACGCGGCGCAAGCCGGACTAGTGCGGGTGAATGGGCCAGAACTGCTTGATCCGCCAGCATTCGGGCGTTCGGGGCAGGTCCGGACGGGCGGCTCCGGATGTCTGGAAAGGTTCTTCGAAACGGTTTCCGGTCGGTTTTTATGCGCCTTCCCCGTGAATTGGGGAAAAAATGGTGCAATCGATTTCCGCTGCGCCGTTCGGCTGAAGGTTGCGGTGTGCGCGTATCCGTTCCCGGCTGTTGTGCGACCTTTTTCGTGAACACCGCCGGAATCGATCTTTTCGGGCGGAATTCCCGGGGGTGAACGATGAGCGAACCGGAAGGGCCGCGGTCCGGCGCGGGACGCGGGGAAGGCGCGGAAAGCGGCCCGGCGGGCGAAAACGCGCCCGCCGCACCGGAAATGGGGTACGAGATTCCGATCGGGACGCCGGTTCCGGCCGCCGAGATGGAACGGCTGAAGGCGGCCGCGGAACGGCACCGCGATCGGGAGGAGGAGGCCGACGCCCCGGCACGGGCCGGCGACGAGGCCGCGGAGGAAGAGGGTGATCACCGTGATGCCTGAAGCACAGGTGCTCGAGGGCCAGGCAGGCGAAACGGCCGGGGGCGCGTCGCGGGAGATGGCGGATCTGACGGTCGGCGAACTGCTCGCCGAACCGCCGTCGCCGGAACGGTCGCCGTTGTTCGCGCAACGGTTCCCGGTCCCGGTCGAGGAGTACGACCAGCTGAAGACCGGCGCGCGGGAGCACGGCGCGGAGGCGCTGGCCCCCGCGGACGCGCTCGACGTCCAGCTGGACGAGGAAGCGGCGGCGGAACTGTCGGAGGAGAATCCGCCGGAGGACGAGATCGTCGAGGGCCTGGCCCCGGCGGCGTCGGCGAGTTTCGAGGGGATTTCGCAGACCGCGTTCCGGCCGCCGGACTGCGCGGTCGCGGTCGGCCCTAAACACGTGCTGGCCGCGGTCAACGTGGACCTGGTCGGCTACGACAAGACCGGCCTGCAACAGTTCCGGTGGGCCAATTTCACCGCCATGTTCAACCCGGTGCTGCCCGCCGGGGCGCAGCTTTTCGACCCGAAACTGGCCTACGACCACTACAGCGGCCGGTGGATCGTCTGCATCGCCGCCCGGCGCGCGAACCCGCAGGGCTCGTGGATCATGCTCGGCGTCTCGCAGACCGGCGACCCCGCGGGCGGGTACTGGATCTGGAGCACCGACGCGACCGCGGACGGGGCCACCGCCAGCGGCAACTGGTCGGACTACCCGATGCTGGGCTTCGACACCCAGGCGATTTACGTGTCCACCAACCAATTCGCCTTCGGCGGCGGGTTCGCCTACGCGAAACTGCGGATCTTCGACAAAACGGAGCTGTACAGCGGCGGGGCCGGCGGCGGACACACGATCCGCTGGTGGGATTTCTGGGGTCTGCGGAACCCGGACCGGAGCGCCGCGTTCTCCGTCCAGCCCGCCTGTCATTTCCAAGGCGTGGGCGGGAATCCGCGCGCTTACCTGGTGAACTCGCTGTTCCCGTCGGGGTCCAGCCTGACGCTCTGGACGCTGTCCAATCCGCTGGGCCTGTGGTCCGGCGGCGCGCCGGCGCTGACCGCGACCGCCGTTCCCTGCCGCAGCTACAACCTGCCGCCCGGCGCGGTGCAGAAGGACGGCGGGACAACGCGAATCGCCACGAACGACACCCGGTTGCTCAACGCGGTCTTCCAGGCGGCGGGGCGGACCCAGCGGTTGTGGACGACGCACACGTCCGCGTACAGCTGGCCGGGCGACACCGAGGCACGGTCAGTGGTGCAGTGGTACGAGATCGACGTGCCCAGCCACACGATCGCGCAGCAGGGCGCGTTCGGCGCGCCGGGCAGGCACTACTTCTTCCCGGTGATCCAGACCGACCTCTCCCGCAACGCCCACGTGGCGTTCGGGCGGTCCGCCGCCGACGAGTACGGCCACTTCCGCCAGACCGGCCGCCTCGCCACCGACCCGCCGGGCACGTTGCAGGGCAGCGCCTCGGTGATCGCCGGGCAGAGCGCCTACACCGGCGGCCGATGGGGCGACTACTTCGGCATCGGCCGGGACCCGTCGGATTCCCGGACCGTATGGAGCTACGGCGAATACGCCGGCGCGGGCAACACCTGGCGGACTCGGCTCAACGCGGCGAAGTACTGACAGCAGGGAGGGTGTCATGAACACTGCACAAAAGCTCCGGATCGCGGCGGAGTCCGCGCTCGCGGTGCTCAGCGCTGTCGCGTTGGTGCTGACGCTGACGGTTCCGGACTGGATCGAACGCACGACCGGCGCGTCTCCGGACGGCGGCGGCGGGGGAGCCGAGTGGCTGCTGACCGCCGCCGCTTGCGTGGCGACGGTTCTGTTCGCCGGATTGGCCGCGTGGGAATGGCGGCGGCTGCGGACGGCGTGACCGGCTGGCTTCGCGGTCCGCGCGGGGAACTCTGAGGGAATCTCAGGGTTCCCCGCACGGACTTTCGTCCGCGTCCCGCGCGCTGGCCGACGTCATTCCTCGTAGGCGATCGAGTACCGGGCAGCCACCGGATTGATCTTCACCGGGTCCACCGCGCCGTCGGTCAGCACCGCGGGGCCGGCCTCGAAGAGCTCCTCCAGATAGTGCTCCCATCCGCCCGGCGAGGAGATCTGCAACAGCCGCGGCGGAGGATCCGACACTGCCCGCAGCGCGTGCGGAACCCCGTGCGGCAGCAGCACGAACGTCCCCTTCGTCGCCACGTGGCTCTCGTCGGCGAAGTCGATGCCCAGTTCGCCTTCGAGGACGTAAACGCATTCGTCGGCCTCGTGGTGGACGTGGCGCGGGATGTCGCGCGCCAGCGTCACCTCCAGCAGCGAGAACCGGGTCTCGGTGTCGCCGGTCATCGCCTTCACCGCGAACGCGGGCGGCAGCGGCACCCGGCCCGGGCGCGCCTCGCCGGGGTGCAGCAGCAGGAAGCGGTCTTTCGCCATGGGGTATCCTCGCCAACATATCGGAAGCGGAGTCCGTTTCCAGATTAACCGGAGGAGGGTGTCGGTTGTCAACGGAGCGCAAGCCGAGGGCAGACGCGGAACGCAACCGGGCACGGGTGCTCGAAGCGGCCCGCGCGCTGCTCGCCGAGCAGGACGACGTCCAGTTGCCGGAGATCGCGCGGGCCGCCGGGGTGGGCGTCGGGACGGTGTACCGCAACTTCCCGGACCGGCGGGCGCTCGTGGAAGCGTTGGCGGAGCAGCGGTTCGCCGAGATCGCGGAGTACGCGCGGAAACGGTGCCTCGACGGGAAATCCGGGGTCAAACGGTATCTGCGGCACGTCGGCGAGGTGCTGTCCGGGGACCGGGCGCTGTCGTCCGCCATCGAGACGGCGCGGGGGACGGCGGGAAGCGAACCGCGCGGCGACGCGCTGGCGGAGCTGGAAACCGTGGTGGCGCGGGCGATCGCGGCGGACCAGGCGGCGGGGGTGCTCCGCGCGGACTGCACGGTGGGCGACGTGTACCTGCTGGTCGGCTGCCTCTCGTCAGTGGTCCGCACGGGGAGCGGGGACTGGCGGCGGTTTGCGGAACTGGTCCTGGAGGGGTTGCTGCCCCGGGGCTAGCCGGCCCAACGCGGCAGATGAGACGTGAGCTCGCCGCTGTCGTGCAGCGCGATCAGCACGGCGGTCATGTTCGGCACACCGGGTTCGCGGACGATCAGGCCGTCCGGAACGGCGAAATAGCTGCCGCCCGCGCACTCGCCGGTGCTTTCCCGGCGGCGCATTATCCGGTCGACCTCGTCGAGGGTGAACATCGTTGCGCTCCGCCGGGAACCGTCGGCGCAGCGGACCTCGACGTCGATGTTGCCGACTTCGTCCGGGTGCTCGCCGCCGCCGACGAGGAAGAACGCGTCGAACGCGGAGGTCCGGACGACATAGAACGGGGACTCCCATCCGGCGGAGAGGATTTCGGTCGCCACGGCGGAGAAGCGTGACGGGCCGCCCCGGAAACGGTCCGGAACGGCCCGCCGGCGGCGAGATCAGGCGAGGTCCTCCAGCGGGACCTCCGGGTCGGCCAGCCGTTCCGGGTCCACTGCCTTGCCGGAGCGGATGAGCGCCTTGATCGGGTCCGTGACATCCCAGACGTTGACGTTCATCCCGGCCAGCACGCGGTTTTCCTTGAGCCAGAAGGCGATGAACTCGCGCCCGGGCACGTCGCCGCGGAAGACGACGCGGTCGTGGCCCTCGATGGCGCCCAGGTATTCCATGCCGAGGTCGTACTGGTCGGTGAAGAAGTACGGCAGTTCGTCGTACTGCTCCTCCTTGCCGAGCATCCCGGCCGCGGCCACGGCGGGCTGGTTGAGCGCGTTCGCCCAGTGCTCCACGCGCAGGTGCTTGCCGAGGAACGGGTGGTAGGCGTTCGCGATGTCGCCGACGGCGAAGATGTCCGGGTCGCTCGTGCGCAGGCTCGCGTCGGTCACCACGCCGTTGTCGACGCGCAGGCCGGCCGCCTCCGCCAGTTCGACGTTCGGCTTCGCGCCGATCCCGGCCAGGACGGCGTCCGCCTCGAGGACGCTGCCGTCGCCGAGGCGGATCCGCTTGCCCTGGCCGCCGTTGGAGATGTGCTCGACCTGGACGCCGAGCCGCAGGTCGACGCCGTGCGCGCGGTGCAGGTCGGCGAACACCGGGGCGACGTCGCGGCCGAGCGCGGTGATCAGCGGCAGTTCGAGCGCCTCGACCACGGTGACTTCCACCCCGGCCTGGCGCGCGGCGGCGGTGGCTTCGAGGCCGATCCAGCCGCCGCCGACGACCACCAGCTTCGACGCGGTGCCGAACAGTTCCTTGAGCCGGTCGGCGTCCTCGATCCGGCGCAGGTAGTAGATCCCCGCGGCGTCCGGCAGTTCGCGCGGGCTCGCGCCGGTGGCCAGCAGCAGCTTGTCGTAGCCGAGGCTGGTCCCGTCGTCGAGCGTGACCTGCTTCTGGTCCCGCTCGATCGCGGTCGCCTTGACGCCCTGGCGCAGCTCGACGTTCTTCTCGGCGTACCACGCGGCGTCGTGCACCTGGAAGCTCTCGGCCTCCGCGTTGCCGGCGAGGTAGTCCTTCGACAGCGGCGGCCGCTCGTAGGGCAGGTGCCGCTCGTCGCCGACGATGGTGATCTTCCCGTCGAAACCCTTGTCGCGCAACGCTTCCGCGGCCTTCGCTCCGGCCAGCCCGGCTCCGATGATGACGAACGACGAGGTCACTGACGAACTCCTTCGATGCGGGGACGACGGGAGTACTTATATCACTAGCGAAGTTTGGTCTTATTCGGCCGCCCGGTCAAGTTCCCCTGTTCAGAGGTACCCCATGGAGGCAGCACCTACCCGGAAGGGTGTTACTCAGTAGTTTCCTCCGCCGTACCCGCTCGCCGGCGCGGAGCTCGCCGTCGCCGTGGTGATGGCGGTGCCGTCCGAGGCGACCATCCACCAAAGGCCGCCGTTGAGGTTCAGGCCCTGGCCGTTGGCCTGCCCGGCGGATTTGTCGCCGATGTACCGGTACAGCGGGTGCCCGCCGAGCGTTTCCTGCTGGGACCCGTCCGGCCGGGTGATGGAGCCGACGCTGCCTTTGGCCGCGCCGGCGAGCGGGGTGCCCGCCGCGACCGGGGGCCAGTAGCTCGCGCAGCTCGCGGCGCAGGCGGACTGGCCGTCGTGGTCCGCGGCGAACAGGTAGATCGTGTCGCCTTTGCTGTCGGTCAAATGCGTCGGTGCGGCAGGCGGTGCGGCGGGTGGTGCGGCCGTGGTCCCGCCGCCGCTGCACGCGGCGGCGAACAAGCCCGCCGCGCTCAACGCGGCCAGCAGCCCGAAAGTTCTTGGGGTCGCGAGAGTTTTGACAGTCATCCCAGCCTCCAGCAGTGCGTGGGTGTCGCTCTTCCTCCGACACGCGGCTGGAGCCGGAACGGTTCAGCGCGATTTATCGAGCGTCACAGCGTCTGGACGGGGGAGACCTGAATGCGTACGGTATGGCAAGCCTAACCTTAGTCACTCTCCGAGGAGGACCCATGCCAGAGCGTGCGCTCGACCGGGCCGTCCCGTTCGTGCTCGGCCTGTTCCGCATCGTCGTCGGCCTGCTGTTCGCGGCCCACGGCGCGGCGGCGGTGTTCGGCGTCTTCGGCGGCGGCCCGAAGGGCGGAACCGTCGCGGTGGGCGCGTGGCCGTCCTGGTACGCGGCGGTGATCCAGCTCGCCTGCGGCCTCCTGGTCGCGTTCGGCCTTGGCACCCGGATCGCGGCGCTGCTCGCTTCCGGTTCGATGGCGTATGCGTACTTCGTCGTCCACCAGCCGGATGGGTTGCTGCCGCTGCAGAACCAGGGGGAGCCCGCGGCGATGTTCTGCTGGGCGTTCCTGTTGCTGGTGTTCACCGGGCCGGGGGCGTTGGCGGTGGACGCGCTGTTTCGGAGGCGGTCAGACGATGCTCGCGGCACGCGGCCACTGGGCGGCGAGCCGCGCGGCGTGCTGAGCGCGGTCCAGGTCAACCCCGGCGCGGGCGACTAGCCGGAGCCGGGAGATGCCGTCCGGGACGCTCGGCGGGGTTTGGCCGCACCGCGCCGGGCGCTTGCGAAGCCGGTGCGGCATCGGCGCTCGTGGCGTGGTACGGATCGTTGATTCGTGGAGGCTCGGCGAGCGGTCAGACGATGCTCGCGGCACGCGACCACTGGGCGGCGAGCCGCGCGGCGTGCTGAGTGCGGTCCAGTTCAATCCCGGCGCGGGCGACTAGCCGGAGCCGGGAAATGCCGTCCGGGACGCTCGGCGGGCGGAAGCAGCCGACGACGATGTCCCGTTCGTACAACTGGTTCGCCGCGGCGACGGCCTGCTCCGGGGAGTCCGCGGGAATCGACTGCACCGCGCCCGGCGCCCGCGAAACCCCTGCGGCATCAGCGATCGCGAAGGCGGCACGGTGCAGATCCTCGACTCGCGAAGGTTCGGCCGCGATGATCCGGCACGCTTCCGCCGCACTCGCCGCGGCGGCGGGGGCGAGGCCGGTGTCGAAGATAAAAGTCCGTGCCGTGTTGACCAGATGTTCGCGCAGCAACGGCGATCCCAGCACAGCACCGCCCTGGGCGCCCAAGGCCTTCGACAGCGTGGCAGTGACCGCCACGTGCGGCGCGCCTGCGAGACCGGCCGCGTGCACCGCGCCCCGGCCTTTGCCGGCGACGCCGATGCCGTGTGCTTCGTCGACCACTAGGAAAGCGTCGTACTCAGCGCACAATGCCGCGGTGCGCACCAGATCCGTGGCGTCACCGAGCACCGAATAGATCGACTCGACTGCCACGATCGCCCGTTCCTGCGACCGGTCGCGCAGCAGTTGCGCGAGGGCGTCCAGGTCGTTGTGCGGGCAGATCGCGACCGGGGAGCGGGACAGCCGCGCGCCGTCGATCAGCGAGGCGTGGATGTGCGCGTCGGTGATCAGCAGCGTGTCCGGCGAGCCCAGCGCGGTGATGACGCCGATGTTCGCCGTGTAGCCGCTGGAAAAACCGAGCGCGGCCGGTTGCCCGGTGAGGTCGGCCAGTTCGCGCTCCAGTTCGGTGTGACACGGCGTGGTGCCGGTGACGACTCGGGACGCGCCGGCGCCCGCGCCGTACTTCTCGACGGCCTGGACGGCGGCCGCGCGCAGTCGCGGATCGGTGCTGAGGCTCAGATAATCATTCGACGCCAGGTCCAATGTGGACTTGCGCGGATGCCGTCGATCGTCGGTCCGCCGGACGAGACCGGCGACGTGCCGGTCCCGTTCCGCGGCGGTGAGCCAGTCGTGCATCGACACCATGGCGGTCACGCGTTGGGTGCGGCGGCGGTGCCCGCTCCGCGTTCCCGGAGCGCCGGGGTGGTGTGCTCGGCCTGCTGCTGCTCACCCGCGCCGAGGACCTCGAAGCCGGCGTCGGCGATCATCTCCAGGTCGGCCTTCGCTGCCTGGCCCTCGCTGGTGAGGTAGTCGCCGAGGAACAGCGAGTTGACCACGTGCAGCGCGAGCGGCTGCAGCGACCGCAGGTGCATTTCGCGGCCGCCTGCCATCCGGACTTCCGTTGCCGGGCAAGCGAATCGCGCCAGCGCGAGGATGCGCAGCGCGCGCAGCGGGCTCAGCTCCCACGTGCCGGCGAGCGGCGTGCCCTCGAACGGCATCAGGAAGTTGACCGGGATCGAATCGCTGCCGATGTCGCGCAGCGCGAAGATCGCGTCGATCAGTTCGTCGTCGGTCTCGCCCATGCCGACGATCAGGCCGGAACACGCGGAAAGCCCGGCGGACTTGGCCTTTTCGACGGTGTCGACGCGGTCGTCGTACCCGTGCGTCGTGCAGATCTCGGAGTAGCGCGACTCGCTCGTGTTGAGATTGTGGTTGTACGCGTCCACCCCGGCGTCGCGCAGCTTCTCGGCCTGCCCGTCCTTGAGCAGCCCGAGGCAGGCGCACACCTCCACGTCGGAATGCGCGGACTTCACCGCCTCGACGGCCTGGGCGACCCGGTCGACGTCGCGGTCGCTCGGCCCGCGTCCGCTCGCCACCAGGCACACCCGCGACGCGCCGCCCTGGATGCCCGCGCCGGCTTGGCGCGCGGTTTCCTCGGCGGACAGCCACGAGTACTTGAGGATCTGCGCGGACGACCCGAGCCGCTGCGAGCAGTACCCGCAGTCCTCGGGGCACAGGCCCGATTTCAGGTTGACGAGATAGTTGACTTTGACCTTGTTGCCGAAGTGTGCGCGCCGCAGCCGCCCGGCAGCCGCGACCAGGCCGAGCACGTCCTCGTCCGGCGCTTCCAGCACCGCGCGGGCGTCAGTTCGGTCGAGTACGCCGCCGGCCAGCTGCCGGTCGGCCAGGTCGTCGAAGGTTTTGAACACCTATCAAATCCTAGGCGGCCGATCGGCGGGAAGCAAGCGGCAGGCAGAATGAGAGGGGTGAAGGTGACGCGAGACCAGATCGTCGACCGGGCGTACGAGCTGCTGCGCGAAGCGGGGCTGAGCAGCTTGTCGATGCGGCGGGTGGCCCTCGACCTGGGGGTCCAGCCGGGCGCGCTGTACTACCACGTCGCCAACAAACAGGAACTGCTCGCCGTCGTCGCCGCGCGGATCCTGAAGGGGCTGCCCGGGGTGGCGATGGACCCGCGCGAGGCGGCCGGGGACTTCCGCTCGGCGCTGCTGCAGGTCCGCGACGGGGCCGAGGTGGTGTCGTTCGTGCAGGCGTACCGGCCGGATCTGCTGGTGCCCACGCACGCGCTGCGCCGGCTGTTCACCGGGAAGTACGACGAGCGGCGCGCGGAGTGGGCGGCGCGGACCGTCGTCCACTATGTACTCGGGTTCGTCGCCGAGGAACAGAACCACGCCGAACTGGTGCGTGCCGGGATCGTCGAGGAGGATCCGGCGCACAGCGGGGATTCGGACGAGGCGTTCGCATTCGGCATCGACGCGATCCTCAGCGGACTGTCGTGAGTGTTCATGCCGGTTAGAACCGGCATGAACACTCACGAGTCTGGCGGGGAGGCGCGGATGGAGCGGCACCAGGTCGTCATCTACCTCGGCGCGCTCGCCGTCGGCGCTCTGGCTGGCTGGCTGGCTCCGGCGGCCGGGCCGGTGCTGGAACCGGCGATCAACCCGGTGCTGGCGGCGCTGCTGTACGTCACGTTCCTTCAAGTGCCCGCCACCGAACTGCGCCGCTCCCTGCGCGACGGCCGGTTCCTCGGCGCCGCGCTGGCGGTGAACTTCGTCGTGGCGCCGCTGGTCGTCGCGGCGATGTCCGCCTTCTTTCCGGCCGGGCAGGCGCTGCGCCTGGGCATGCTGCTCGTGCTGCTGGCCCCGTGCGTGGATTACGTGATCGTCTTCAGCGGCCTGGCCGGAGGAAGCAGCCGCCGCCTGCTCGCGGCGACGCCGTTGCTGCTGCTCGCGCAGATGATCCTGCTGCCCGGGTTCCTGTTCCTCTTCCTCGGCGCGGACCTGGCCCAGGTTGTGCGGGCCGGGCCGTTTCTCGAAGCGTTCCTCGTGCTGATCGTGCTCCCGCTGGCGCTGGCCTGGTTTACCCAAGCCTGGGCGGCCCGGCACGCGACCGGCCGCCGGTTCGCCGACGCGGCCGGGACCGCCATGGTGCCGCTGATGGCCGCGACGCTGGCGACCGTGGTGGCGTCGCAAACCCCGAAGCTCCACGGCGGACTCGGCCCGGTCGCGTCGGCAGCGCCGTTTTATGTGGTTTTCCTGGCGGTGATGGCGTTCGCGGGCCTGGGGGTCGCGCGGTTGTTCCGGCTCGACGTCCCCGGCGGGCGAGCGATCGTTTTCACTGGGGCGACGCGGAATTCGCTGGTGGTGCTTCCGCTGGCGCTGGCGTTGCCGGACGGGTTCGCGGTCGCGGCGGTCGCGGTGGTGGCGCAGACGTTGGTCGAGGTGGTCGGCATGGTGTGTTACGTCCGCCTAGTGCCTCGCTTGCTCCCGTAGCCGGGGGTAGAGGCGCGCCGGTCCGCCGCCGTCGAGTCGGGCGCGCAGGCGGGCGGCTCCGTCCGGGAGGAACGGGCTGAGTTCCGTTGCCAGTTCCCGGCAAGTGCCGACGACAGTCCCCAATGCCTCGTCCAGTTCGGTGCCGCGCAACGTCCAGGGCCGGGTCTGCTCGACGTGCCGGTTGGCGTCGCCGATCACCTCGACCAAAGCGCCGGTGGCCGCGCGGAAGTCGAAAGCGGCGAGTGCGGTGTCGATCCGGCCGGCGAGCGTGCTGGCTGTCCTTAGCGGACTCGCCGGGACGATCCGGCCGGTGCGGCGGGCGAGGCTGAGCACGCGGTGCACGAGATTGCCGAGACCGTTGGCGAGTTCGTCGTCGGCACGGGCGATCAGCCGCGCTTCGGTGAAGTCGGTGTCGCCGAGCGGGGCGACTTCGCGCAGCAGCCACCAGCGGAGGGCGTCGGCGCCGTAACGGTCGATCAGGTCCGTCGGGCGGACGATGTTGCCAGCGCTCTTGGAGATCTTCGCGCCGTCCAGGGTGAGGTAGTCGTGCACGAAGATGGTGTCCGGCAACCGTTCGCCCGCGGAGAGCAGCAGTGCGGGCCAGTACACGGCGTGGAAGCGCAGGATGCCTTTGCCGATCACGTGCACTCGCTCGGCCGCTTCGCTCCAGCGGGATGGGGCGGCGGTGAGGTAGTTGGCGAGCGCGTCCCACCAGACGTAAATCACCTGATCCGGGTCGCCGGGCACCGGGATGCCCCAGCCGTCCGAGCGCGCGGCGGGCCGGGACACGCTGATGTCGGACAGCCCGCCGCGCACGAATCCCAGCACCTCGCGGAGCCGGGCGGCGGGTTCGATCCGGAGGCGGCCGGATTCCAGCAGGCCCAGGATTTCGCCGGAATAGCGGGAAAGCCGGAAGAACCAGTTCTGTTCGGTGACGATTTCCGGCGGGGTTTCGTGTTCCGGACAGCGTTCGTCGTCCGCGTAGAACTGTTCGCAGCCTGCGCAGTAGCGGCCGGTGTAGTCGCGCAGGTAGAAATCGCCGCGTCGGGCGCTGGCTTGCCACAGGCGCCGGACGCCCTCGAGGTGGCGGCGATCGGTGCTGGTGCGGATGAAATCGTCGACGGCGAGCCCGATCGGTTTCCGCAACGCGGCGAATCGCTCGGCACCGTGAGCCACGAACTCCTGCACGGGAACGCCTGCCGCCTTCGCCGCGGTGACGTTCTTGAGGGCGTTGTCGTCAGTGCCCGTGAGCAGACGGACGTCCGTGCCGCGCAATCGTCGGTGCCGGGCAAGGACATCGGCTTGCACGAGTTCGAGCGCGTGCCCGAGATGCGGTTCCGCGTTGACGTAAGGGATCGCGGTGGTGATCAGATCGGTCATGGACAACCCTCTCCGCCTCGGCCGACGGCGGAGAGTCCCCGGCGACGGCCGGGGCTGTTCTGGTCGTGTCAGCGCACGAGGACGGGCCCCAGGTCGAGGCTCGCCATCCGTGCGGTGTTCATGTCTTCCATAGTGGCCGGGCGCGCGGCTCCGAGGCCACTGGTTTTCCTCAAACGCCGATGCGAGCCGGACGCCCCCGAAACCCCGGTTCGCGGTCTGTGAGGGAAACCCTGGGGGAATCAGAGTCCCTGAGGGTTCTCCTCGCGGACGCGGCGGGGCGGGCTCGAGGGAGTTTTGGCTTTTCGGCACTGGTTTTCAGCGTCCGGTCGTGCCGTCGATCAGTTCGCGGAGGATGTCGGCGTGCCCGGCGTGCCGTCCGGTTTCCTCGATCATGTGCGTCAGCGCCCAGCGGACGCTCGGGCCGTCGCGACCCGGCAGCGGGGCGGCGAGATCCGGGCAGCTGTCGAGAAGTTCGTCGGCGAGCTTGACCGCTTCCCGGTAGCGAGCGACGACGTCGGCGACGCTGTCCTTGGTGCGGAACGTCGACGGCCAGCTCCGTACGGTCTCGCCGAGAAACAGCGACCGCTCCACAAAAGTCAGATGGTTGAGCAGTCCGACCAGATTCGTCCCGGACGGCACCGCGGCGGCGTGGGCTTCGGGTTCGGGCGCACCGTCCACCTTGGCGGCGACCGAGGTGCGGAGATAGTCGAGAAATCCGCGCAGGACTTCGGTTTCGCTGCTTCCGGTGCGGGGCGGCGGCGTGTCGCGACGGCGGGCCACGGCGGTCTCCTTCAGGTTCAGGCGGTGCGGCGGATCAGCAGGACGTGGTCGACGACCTGGGCGGTCTGGCCGTCCGGCCCGGTCGCGAGGCGGGTGGGGGAGTCCGCGCGCTCGACGGCCCACTGCGCCGGATCGAGGGCGAGATCGGCGGCGATTTCGGCCGGGCCGGGGAAATGCGCGTCGGGATCCTGGTTCCACGACCACGGCGCTGTCGAACCGTGGTCCACGACCAGCAACCGGCCGCCTGGCCGCAGTGCGTGCGCGGCGGTGCGCAGGACCGTCGAGCGGTCCAGTTCGAAGGGGGTCTGCAGGTAGTGCGCCGTCACGAGGTCGAACTCGCCGGCCGGTAAGCTGACCCGCAGGTCGTGCCGCACCGCGGTGATCCGCGGGCCGGCGAGGCGGTTGACCGCGACGGCGGAGATGTCGGTGGCGGTCACGGTCCAGCCGCGCCCGGCGAGCCAGCGCGCGTCGCCGCCGTTGCCGCAGCCCAGGTCGAGCGCGTCGCCGGGCGGAAGATCGGAGACGGCTTCCACGAGCCGGGCGTTCGGCTTCGGGTCCCCGGGCGGCCGGGCGGCGTGCACTTCGTCCCAGAACAGGGTCGCGTCGGTGGTCATCGGTGGGCTCCTCGGGTCGGGTGCGTCCAGCGTCGCCGGAGCCGGGCCCGGAACGCACGCGATCTTGCCGGAACGGCAACTCCCGCCGGCCGGACGATCCCGGGAAGATCGGTTCGCCGGTGCCGGGCCGAAGTTCCCGAGGGCTGAGGCAATCCGAGTCAGGGCCAGGGACTCAAGCCGGGCGGTTCCGCACGCTGACCGTCCCCAGCGGACCCCGGAGACGGCGACGCGCCCGGTTGGTTCCCGAAATGTCCGGGTCGGCAGGTCCTTCACGGACGACAGATCCCGCCTTGCCGCGCTGCTCCAGTCCGGGCAGCCGCGATTCAGCCATGCTTGCCGAGCCGCCTTGCGCTGCGCAGCGTGCGGTTGAAGCGTGGTCGCCCGGCCCGCGGGACCTGGGCCGCGGATAAGCTCAACTGGTGGATCGGGCGGGCATTTCGGCGGGGCCGAAGCGCCGCGGCTCGAGTTCCCGGCAGGGGTAAGGAGATTCCCTCAAGGGGCCGGTCTCGGGCCTGCGCGGGAATGAAGCCGCGCGGCCCGGCGCTCCGCATCGCCGTGGCACCGGGGCGGGGTTTCCCGCGACCACGTGCTCGGCTGCCGCGTCCCGCCCAGCAGGACCAGCACGTCCGGGCTCACGCCCGCGCGCACCCGGGAGGCGAGCTCGGGCGACGTCTCCCCGAGTGCCGAGTAGACCGCGCGGACCAGGCACCTCGCCGCGTGCGGGGAACGCCTGGTGCGCAACGAGATCTCCATCAGGAGGGCCTCGCGGTCGCACGTGCGGCCGCGGCTCGCCGCGACGATGCCCAGCCGGGTTTGCTCGGCCAGCGGAAGACATCGCAGCAGGCTGTCGACGACGCAGTCGATCGCGAGCCGGTTCCGTTCCGTGCGGGGCAGGCGAGGCCCGGGCAGAATTTCCTTCCGCACCACCATGGACCATCAACTCCTGGCCGCAGAGTAGCCGATCCGGCGCGCGCGGTGACGTTCCTGTTCCGTGCGACGGAAAACGATCCGGCCGCGAGGCATTGAGTCCACTGTGGACGGTAGTCAGCCGGGCGAGCCGGACAAAACGGCGAGCCGATCGAGGGACTCGCGGATCCGGGCGGGCACGTCGGCGCGGCTCTGACCGGCCGGAATCGACAGATGCAGCGTCGCGTGGCTCGTGCCCGCCGCGCCGGACGCGACCTGGAGCCAGCCGCCGTTCCATTCGAGCCGCAGCCGGTCGCCGCACCCGGCCGGGGGTGCGGCGACCGGCTCCGGCAGCCATTCGTTCAGGTGCGCGGCATCGGAGGCGACGGCGTAGACGTGATCCGCCGGCGCGGGCATCCTCCGCTGCGCTTCGAACTCGCTCATGATCTCGGCTACCCGTTTCGCGGCAGCACGAAACCAGAGAGTCCACAGTGGACGCTCACCGACGGTAAGCTGTCCGGCCGGCTGGTTCACACCACCTCGCGGAGGATGGCGTCGAGGTCGGCGGGCGTGCCCAGCGTGCGCAGTTCGGGCGGGGCGAGGCAGCCGATCCGATGGTCGTCGTCGCGGACCGCGGCCGCGAACTCGGCGACGCGGGACGCGGGCGGTGCGACCGAAGGCCCGCCCAGGTAGCGGATGACGATGAGATCCTCGCCGGAGTGCGTTTCCACGGCGGCGGCCCAGCCGCGGATCTCGTCCCACAGCAGGGCGACGTCGCGGCCGGGGTAGGCGGGCAGGTGGCCGTCGAGCGCGACGTAGGCCGACACCGGGGTGTCGTGGTCGACGGTGCAGGACTCGAGGCCGATGCCCAGAGCGCCGGTGACGTCGGCGAGGTAGTTCCACAAGCGCACCGATGCGGGGTGCGACGGGCCGGTCTGGGCGGTGTGCAGCGGCAGGGACACGGGGACAACGCCTTTCTCGCGCGAAGGACTGACGCGGAACAGGGGTGGCCTGTCCCGCGCCACGGGCCGCATCCGGCGGCGCGGCGGGGTTTTCCGGCTAGCGGCCGGAACGCGCCCTTGCGGGCGGTCCGGACCTGATTCCCGGTGAAGGGGCCCGGGAAACCTGCGGAACGCGGCGAATCGGCCCGCGGGGCAGGCAAGTCATCGGATTCACCTCCGTCGCTCGACAGGGGACGCTCTTTTCTTCTAGCATGTCATCGAAACGATGACAACTGCCAAGTCGTCGAGAGGATGACGTTATGGCGGAGGTGGACCCCGGCCTGCTGGTCGAAGGCGTCCGCGCGGCGGTGCTGGCCGCCCGGGACGGCGGAGCGGCGGCCGACCGGTCGCTGGCCGCGCTCTCCGCGCTGCGGGCGCTGCGCGACCAGCTCGGCGCATGGGAACCGGAACTGATCGCGGCCGCGCGCGCGGCAGGCGCGAGCTGGGCGGCGCTGGCCCCGGCGCTGGGCGTGGCGAGCAGGCAGGCGGCCGAACGCCGGTACCTGCGGCTGCGGCCGTCGGCGACCGGGGAGGCCACCGGCGAAGCCCGGGTCGACGCCGAACGCGGCCGCCGCGCGGGAGACCGGGCGGTCGCGGACTGGGCCCGGCGCAACGCCGCTGTGCTGCGGCAGCTGGCCGCGGAGGCCAGTTCGGCGCCCGGCCTCGACCCCGCCGGACAGGAAAGCGCCGACCGGCTCGGGGTGGCGCTGGGAGACGACGACGTCACGAACCTGCTGCCGCCGCTGGCCGACGTGCGCGTGCATCTCGAACCGCGGCATGCCGCGCTGGCGGACCGCGTCGGGGAGATCGCCGAGCACACGGACCGGCTGCGCGAGGACGCCGCCGGTCAGCGGCGCGGTCGTGCGCGATGAGCGGGTGCGGTGTTCGGGCCGGGTCGACCGGCGGTGCGCGGACGCGGTCGGCTGGGCGTGGCGGGGCCGGGCGGTGTGCGGTCCGGACAACCGAGGCGGTCCCGGCACGCCGGACCAGGCAGGCCGGCCGCACGCGCTCGTCGCGGCACAACAGCTCAGCCGCGCACGTCGAACCAGGCAGGACGCACCGCCGGAGAATCGGCACGCACCGCGTCGCCGTGCCGGCCCGAAGAGCACGCCGACCATCCGCCAAACCCCCGTGCCACCCCCGCGCAATGAGCCGAACGTCTCTTCCGGGGCGCCCCCGCGCTGCCGGTGTGCCCGGGATCCGAGATCATTTCCCGCGGCGGCATTCGTGCGAGCCGCCGTCGTAAGGCATGCTATTCGCGGTTGAGCAGCCAGCCGCGTCCTTTTCCTGCCCGGACGAAGAGCGCTCCGGGCTTCCTGAGGAGGGAAAGAGCGATGAGTGAGCTGACCGACCCGGTGATCGACCCGCCGGGTTCGCTGTCGATCGAACGGGCCGACCGCTCGCCCGCGGCGGTGCTGGCCCTGAACGGGGACCTGGACCTCGGGACCGCCCCGAAATTGACGGCCGCGGTCGCCGAAACCGTCACCGGGAAGCCTCCGGTGCTGGTCCTGGACCTGACCGGGGTCGATTTCCTCGCGTCGGCGGGGCTGACCGTCCTGCTGGCCGCGTGCCGGGAAGCGCCGGAGGGGACGCGGGTGCGGATCGTGGCGTCCGGCCGGGCGACCCTGCGGCCCATCCAGCTCACCGGGCTGGAGCAGAGCCTCCCGCTGTACCGCACGCTCGACGAGGCGCTGGCCGCGGAGTGATCAGTGCGCCCCCGCAGTGCGCTCGAGCACCACGAGTGCGACGTCGTCCTGCGGGGGCCGCGATCCCACCATCGCGGCCATGATCCGGGCGCAGGCCCGTTCCGGGTCCTCCGGCCGGACCAGTTCGGCGAGCTGGTGCATGCCGGTGTCGACGAGCCGGTCCCGGCGCTCGACGAGACCGTCGGTGTAGAACGCGGCGACGGCTCCCGGCGGCAGGTCCACCGTGGTGGTGCGCCGCTGGACGGTGGCCCCGACGGTCAGGCCGACCGGCGGGTCCGGCGGGGCGGACACGAGTGCGGCCGGTTCGCCCGGCGACGCCACGACCGGCGGCAGGTGCCCGGCGAGCGACAGCGCCATGCTCCCGTGACCGGGTCTGAGCACGCCGTACGCGACCGTCGCCATCACTCCGTGCTCGAAGTGGTTCGCTTTGCGGTCGAGTTTGGCGAGAACTTCGGCGGGATCGTCGCAATCGAGCGCGTACGCCCGCAACGCGCTGCGGAGCCGTCCCATGATGACCGCGGCCTCGAGGCCGTGTCCGGACACGTCGCCCATCACGATGCCGGTCTGGTCCCCGGGAAGCCGGAACACGTCGTACCAGTCGCCGCCGAGCCCGGCTTCCGCGCCCGGCACGTAGCGCGCGGCCAGGCGCAGGCCGTCGATGACGGGCAGGACGCCCGGCAGCAGGCTGCGCTGCAACGCGATGGTCGCGGCCTGGTTCTGGTGCATGAGCTCCGCCTGCAGCACGGCGGCCAGCCGGTCGGCCAGCAGTCGCAGGGTTTCGATGTCGGTGGTGGTGAAGCGGCGGTCCCGGACGGCTCCGATGTGCAGCACGCCGACCAGTTCGGTGCCGGCCAGCATCGGGACGCCCAGCATGGTGTGCAGGCCGCGTTCGGCCAGCAGCGCGTTCAGCACCGTGGTCTGGTCCACCTGGTCGATGACCACCGGCTCCCGGCGCGCGGCGACGCTGCCGGGGAAGCCCGCGCCGACCGGCACCTGGACCCCCTGGTAAACCTCCTCCTCGAGACCGGCGGCCGCGACGGCGACGAGGCGCTGCCACCGGGCGTCGTGCCGCAGCACGGTGGCGGTGTCGACGTCGAGAACGGTGCAAGCCCGGGTGAGGATCTTCGTGAGCTCCTCGCCGAGGTCGGCGTTGCCCGGCCCGGATCCGAGGATCTCGTCCAGGCGAGTGCGCGATTCGGGCTCCGGCGCGTGAGGCGGCATGCAGCGACAGTAGCCGAACCGCCGCCGGGGTCCAGCGCCGAGAGACAACAGGTGTGAAGTCGGCCCTGTCCGGGTACGCCCGATTGGGCACCGGCGAACTCGAGGACAAGAAGGGGATTTCCCCACGTGATGTCAAGCGGCTGCGGCGAGGGACGACGAAGCGCGGCGGCGGTTTCCGGCACTGGCGACCCCCCTCCCCGCCTGGCGTCGCCGGCGGGCCGGCGGGCCGGCGGTCCTGGCCCGCGGAAGAAGCACCGGCTGTGACCGGCTCGGAGTCCGGGGCGGGCGACACTCCCTGGGTACTGGATCTGGAGGGCACCGGAGTCTCCGCGCTGCCGCGGGTGCGCGCCTGGGCCGGCAAGTCCCTGGGGCATCTGTCGCCCGACCATCTCGCGGACGTCCTGATGGTGATCGAAGAACTGGCGTCGAACGCCTACGAGCACACCTCGGGTCCGTCGTGCGCGCGGCTGACCGTGCTGGCGCGGCCGTGCGTCGTGGTGATCGAAGTGGACGATCCCGAGCCCGGCCGCCCCGAGGTCCGCCCGCCGGACTTCGAACGGGCGCGCGGCCGGGGAATGCTGCTCGTCGACCGGCTCGCCGACGACTGGGGAGTGCACGAGCATTCCGGCGGCAAGACGGTCTGGGCCCGGCTCGGCTGCGGGGTGCCCGCCAGGGAAGCCTGCGAATCGTCCCGCTGAGGGTCATCGGCCCTGCTGCGGGTCGGAGTCGTCGTGCTCGTCGCGCGACGTGCCCTGTTCGCCGCGGATGGTCTCGCGTTCTTCTTCCGGGGTGTCGCCGTAGACGTCGTCGGATTCGCGCGGTTCGGTCATCGGTTCGCTCCTTCCGTTCCCGGGTCCGGGTACCCGCTGGCGCCGCTGGCAACCCGGTTGTCCGCAGTGGCATCGGGTATCCGCCGGGCGAGGCGGAAGGAGGCGCGGAATGGCCGAAGGGGACATTCACACGTGTCGCGAGGGCGGGCTGTGGAAGAACCGGATCGAGGGAATCCGGCGGGTGGCGAACACCGCGGCGCGTCGCGCGGACGCGGTGTCGGTCGGCCGGGAAATGGCGCAGGCGCGCGGGGTCGGCCACTACGTCCACGGAGAACCCCGGGCGAACGGCGACGGCGAGATCGTCGAGCAGCGCTCCTACCGGCAGGCGGCCGGGTGACCGGCCGGTTTCGGGGCGGTGCGGCGGAAATCGCGGTTTGCCCTGACCGGGCGGGGGTATCCCGGCGGACCGACCGAGATGGAGGACCGCCATGACGACGTCCGTGCGCACCGAAGCGGAGGCCCGGCCGCTGGGCAGACTATTCCGGCTGCCCGGGGTCTACCGTCCGCAAGAGGACACTGCCCTGCTTTCCAGCGTCCTGACCGCGGATACGCGCATCGGCTGCGGAATGCGGTGCGCGGACTTGGGAACCGGCAGCGGTGCGCTCGCCATCGCCTTGGCGCGGACTGGCGCCGCGGTCGTCGCGGCGGATATTTCGCTGCGGGCATTGGCTTCCGCGTGGCTGAACACCGTGCTGCGGGCCCTGCCGATCGGCCTCGTCCGGGGCGGGCTCCAGGAAACCGCGGAAGCCGGACCGTACGACGTCGTGGTCGCCAATCCTCCTTACGTGCCCTCTCCGACGCCGACGGTCCGCTCGACTCGCGCATGGGACGCCGGACCGGACGGCCGCGCGATGCTGGACCCGTTGTGCGCCGCCGCTCCGTCGCTGCTGGCCCGCGACGGCGCGCTGTACCTGGTGCAGTCGACGATGTCCGATGTGGACAAAACGCGGTTCGCGCTGGCCGCGGGAGGGTTGCGCAGCGAGGTGCTGGCGCGGGCGGAAGTGCCGTTCGGGCCGGTGGTCTCCGGTCGGCTGGAGTACTTGACCGAACGCGGTTTCGTGCGGCCGGGCGACCGCACGGAGGAACTGGTGGTGCTCCGTGCCGCGCGATGAACGCCGGGTCCGGGTGGTGCCGGGCGGGCCGGTGCTGGTGGAGGGTCCGGTGGAAGTGTCCACTCCGGACGGGGAGCCGGTGCGGTCGGACCGGTTCGTCGTCGCGGTGTGCGCTTGCCGGCGCAGCAAGAGGTTTCCGTGGTGCGACACGAGTCACCGGAAGCGGGTCCGCGGTCAAGGCGGTTGACCCGGGCGGCCTGGTCGCGGGGTGCGCGACCAGGCCGCCGCTCTCAGGGCAGCGGCCGGCGCAGCGACGACAATCCGGCCCGCCAGCAGCCGAGCAGGTGCTGGTCGAGTTGCGCCTCCAGGAAACCGGTGGCCTGGACGCCGAGCACGACGTCCGCCGCCAGTTCCGGTTCCGCGGCCAGCAAACCGCCCACGACCTCGTGGCGCATGACTTGTTCGTGCACCGCGTCGGCCTCGATGTGTTCGGTGTAGAAGAAGCGGCAGGCCTCGGGCGCGTCCAGGCGGCGCAGGATCCGGTCCATCCGCTGGGCGCCGGGGGCGGTGGTGATCTCCGCGGCGGCGAAATGCCCGACCAGCGCCCCGCGCGACGACCGGTGCAGGCCGAACATCGACATCATGTTGACCAGCGCGAGCATCGGCCCCGGAACGTGCTCCAGCAACGCCAGGTATCCGTCGGGCAGGTCCGCCGCCGCGAGCAGGTCCGCGAACAGCTTGGCGTGCACCCGGTCGGCGTGGCCGCCGCCGAACTCGTCGAATTCCACTGCCACCAGCCCGGCCTTCGCCGGACCGGACAGCCGCGGGATGACCCACGCGTGCGGATCGGCTTCCTTGAGGTGGTAGACCGACCGGTGCGCGAACAGTTCCCGGACGTGCCACCATTCGCCCTCGGCCAGCAGAAAACCGACAGCTCCGTCCGCGTCGCGTTCGGTCAGCAGCGCGTCGAGTTCGGCGTCCGCGTCGGAGCCGCCGGGGACCGCGTCGCGCAGCGCGGAACGGAACGTGTTCTCCAGCTGGGCCCGGATTCTCAGCAGCGCGGTGTCCCACTCGCGGTCCGCGTCGACGCCGGGCAGCCCGCGGTAGTGCAGTTCGTAGCAGAGGTGCAGGGCGAGGTGGAGATCATCGCCGAAGGGGTCGGCGTCGCGGAGGTCGACCGCGGTCTGGCGGCCGGGATCCCGCAGGATTTCCAGCAGCGCCGCGGAGACCGGTCCGCGAGCGGCCGGCAGTGCGGTGAGGGAGGTCGTCATCGTCCCCGGGTACCCGCCTGAAGCGAGGTCACGCGTCGACGGTGCGGGCGGTGAGCATCGCGACCACTCCGTCCGGCCCGGCTTTCCGTTGTGCGGCCGAGCCGGTGCCGTCCCGCAGCACTCCTTGGACGAGCTGGTGGGCGAGATCGTGGTCCCCGGCTTCGCGAAGGGCGGGCCCGGCGTAGCGGAGCAGATCGGCGAGGGCTTCGGCGGCGGGCAGCGGTCTCTTGCGGACCGGGTCGACGAGGGCGCCGGTGAGGCCGTGCCGCGTCGCCGCCCATACCGCCGCCGAACCGATCTGCGGGTCGAGGGGAGGTGCCTCGATGCCGCGTTCCAGCTCCGCGAGCGCTGTCGCGACAAGGGCACGCGACAGGACTGCCTGGGCGAGCGCGCCGTCGACGGTCAGCGGCACGTCGGCGACCCGCAGTTCCACCGTCGGGTAGCGCGGCGAAGGCCAGGCGAGCCAGAACGTCTGCTCGCGATCGACCAGCGCTCCGCACTCCACGAGCGTGTCGACGAGCCGCAGATGCGCGGCGTGCGAACTCGCGTGCGGGGAGAGGCCGGAGCCGGGGAAACGGGTTTGCAGCGCCATTCTCCAGCTGTGCAGCCCGGTGTCCCGGCCGCGGTCGAACGGGGAGTTGGCCGACAGCGCGAGCAGCGTGGGCAGCCAGCGCGCGAGGTGATTCACGACCGCTACCGCGGTGTCCGCGTCCGGGACTCCGACGTGCACGTGGCAGCCGCAGGCCTCGTAGTCGGCGGCGAGATCGCCGTAGTGCGCGTCGATCCGCGCGTACCGGTCAGGTGGCAGCGGCTCGGCGGGGGAACGGAGGGTGCCGACCGGGCTGCCGGTGGGCAGAAGCGCGCAACCGGCGTCGGCCGCCGCGCGGGACAGCGCCAGCCGGCCGCGGCGCAGCTGATCGCGCAGCTGCGCCGCGGTCGTGCAGACGCCGGTGGCGTGTTCCACCTGGGTCGCACGCAGTTCCCGGTGGACGGCCGCCCCGTCCGCGAGGCGCCCGACCTTCCCGAGCACCTCGTCCGCGACGGGCAGCGGACGGCCGTCCTCCGGCGCGGCGAGCAGGAATTCTTCCTCGACGCCGAGCGTCGGTACGTCCATCGGCACCTCCCCGCACCGGAATACCCACGCTGCGGCCCGGCAATCCAGCGCTCCTTTCCGGACTGCGCGGCGGCGTGAGTTCAGTTGTGGAACCGCGTGGTCTCGTCCAGCGAAGCCCGCCCGACGGAGAACCGGTTGACCGCTGCCGCGCGGTCCGCGTACCCGAACGAGATCCCGAACAGCAGTTTTCCCCGGTCGAGGCCGAGCGTTTCCCGGACCGTGCCCGCGTAGAAGCTCAGCAATCCTTGCGGGCAGCTGGAAACTCCGTGCGCCTGCATGGCCAGCAGCAAGGTCTGCCCGTACATCCCGACATCCGCCGCGAGCCGGGCTTCGGCGGTGTCCGGCGCGAACAGCAACGCGACGTGCGGGGCACCGTAAAACCGCAGGCTTTCGGCGTCGTAGGCAGCGCGCGCGTCGTGGTCGTCGAAACCGATCTGCAGCGCGCCGTACAACGCACCGCCCGCCGCGGCTCGCCGTTTCTGGTGCACGGCTTCGTAAATGGCTTCGCTGTACGGGAAATCGACCGACCGGCGGCCTTCCTGATGCGCCGCGACCAGCGCGTCGGCGAGTTCGTCCCGCTTGGCTCCGCTGACGACCTCGACCTGCCACGGCTGCGCGTTGGAATTGGACGGCGCCGCGGCGGCGAGGTCGAAGATCTCGCGGAGGGTGCGGTCCGGAACGGGATCGGGCCGGAACGACCGGGTCGCGCGCCGCCCGCGGATCAGGGTCGCGGCGGCGTCGGCGAGTTCGGGCATCGGGGGTGCTCCTTAGGTAAACGTTATCGTGTACCTCAGCACGGTAGCAGGCTCCGGCGGCTTAAGTAAACGGTTCTGTACACTTGGCCGCATGGTCGAGGAGAAGGCCCGCCGGGCCGGTCGCGGCGGACGCGAACGCGTGCTGGCGGCCGCCGCGGACCTGTTCGCCCGGCACGGCATCACCGGCACCACGATGGAGCAAGTGGCCGCCGCGGCTCCGGTGTCGAAGCGGACGCTGTACCTGCATTTCCCGGTCAAGGACGATCTGGTCGTCGCCTATCTGCGGGACCTCGTCCGCTCCGGCGACACCCTGCACGACGTGCTGACCCGCGCGGATCTCCCGCCGCGGCAACGGCTTCTGGCGATGTTCGACCTGCCGGACGCCGAACCGGTGCGCGGCTGCCTGTTCGTCGACGCGGCGGCGGAGTACCCGGACCCGGAGAGCGCGGTGCACGCCTACGCTCGGGAGCAGAAGCTGCTGATGCTCCGGCTGGTCGCCGACCTGGTCGAAGAGCTGGGAGCCGCCGATCCCGCCGAGCTGGCCGAGCAGTTGGTGACGCTCGCCGACGGGGCCGCGAGCCGGGCGATGGTGCTCGGCGATCCCGGCTACGGGCGCCATGCCCGGGCGGCGGCCGAGGTGTTGCTGGAGCGCGCCGTCGGCTGACGCGTTGTTCTCCCGGGGAGTCGTCCGCAACAGGCTCGATCGGCGCCCTGGTCCAGTCGAGGGCGGGCAGCGGCGGGCGTGGGCCGGGAGAAACGGTCGGCCGCGGCGAAGAGCGGGCAAGGGCGGAGCCTGGGGTTGCGACCGCCCTTGCCCGAACCGGCCGGGAGGGTCTGGCCCGGCCGGTTCGTCCCCCTTGGCCTCGGTCCCACCCTCCCGGCGGACGCGACGCACCGTGGAGGACGCTGCCGGGAAGGTATGGAACGAGTCTGGAGCACCGCTGGAATCCGCAGGTCAGCGCGGTGCGGGACGGTCGGCGAGCGGGACTTCGCGGACGAAGCACGCGGCCGTCAGGGAGAGCAGCGCGACGACGAGCGCCGCCGCGGCGACCGCGTGCAGGCCGTCGGCGACCGATGCCGGCGGGGTGCCTCGGGTGAGCGCGCCGGCGTACAGCGAGCCGAACCCGGCCGCGCCGATGCCGCTGCCGAGTGTCCGGGTCAGCGAGCCCAGGCCGAGCGCCGCGCCGAGGTCGCGGGGTTCGACGCTCAGCCGGGTGATCAGGATCGTGTTCTGGATGAGGCAGCCGAGCCCGGCTCCGAGCGGCAGTCCGGTCAGCGACGCGAGCAGCGGATCGGTGTCCGGCCCCAGGAGGCAGACCCCGGTCGTCCCGACGGCGACGCAGGCGCTGCCGATGATCGGCAGGATCCGGAAACGGCCGGTGCGGCGCAGGTATCTCGAACTCGCGTTCATCACCACGACCATCCCGGCGGTCATCGGGATCAGCAGCAACCCGCTGAGCGACGGCGGCACGTCCCGCGCGTTCTGGTAGTACAGCGGGAGGAAGGTGACCGTCGCGACCATGGTGACGTTGAAGGCGAAGCCGAGCACCTGTGCGAGCGCGAAATTGCGGGTGCGGAACATCCGGAACGGCACGAGCGGCTCCGGGCAGCGGCGTTCCACGAAGACGAACGCGGTCAGCGCGGCGACCGCGGCCGCGCACAGGCCGAGGATCGTCGGGGAATTCCAGGCGTAGCGGGTGCCGATCCAGCTGGTCGCCAGGGTGAGGCAGACGACCGCGGCGACCAGCAAAACCGTTCCGCTGTAATCGATTCGCGCTTTCCCGCTTTTCGGCGGCAGCTGGACGCCGACGACTGTCCCGATGAGACAGAGCAGTCCGAACGGGACATTGACGTAGAAGATCCAGCGCCAGCCGGCCGCGTCGGTGAGGAAACCGCCCGCCAGCGGGCCGCCGACGAGGGAGAGGCCCAGCAGCAGGCCGGTCCAGCTGGAGATCCGCGCGGATTGCCTGGGCGGCACCAGAACCTGGACCACCGCCATCGCTCCGACGAGCAGTCCGCCGGCCCCGATGCCTTGCAGCGCACGGAAACCGATCAGCGCGCCCATCGTCGGAGCCACGCCGCACAGCATGGATCCGGCGAGGAAGACGGCCACTGACAGCAGGAACATCGCCTTGCGGTCGAAGTGGTCGCTGAGCTTGCCCCACACCTGGGTGGACGCCGCGATCGCCAGCGCGTAAGCGGTGATGATCCAGGTCATCGACCCCGGACCGCCGAGATCCGCGGCGATGCTGGGCAGTGCGGTGGCGACGATGTAGCTGTCCAGCATGCCCAGCGCCATGCCGGACAACGCCCCGGCGATGCCGATCTTGACGCGCCGGGTGAACGGGCTGGTTTCTTCCGGCGCGGCGGTTTCCGGCACGGCTCGACGTCCTTCCCCCGGGATGCTGTGCTCCCAAGGTAGCCCCAAAAGTGCCCACTGGGCAAATATGTCTGGTGGGCACTCGATGGTCAGGCGAGCTTCAGCAGCAGTTCGCTCAGCTCGACCGGCATCGTGACCATGCAGTCGTGCCCGGTCGGCAGTTCCCAGACCTGCGCGGGCGTCCCGTTCGGCTGGATCGCGGGGACCGGACGGCGGGTGATGCCCTCCGGGGTCGCGCCGACGCAGTGGATGTGCGTCCGGGGGATCGCCCGTGCGGCCGGATTGTCGAGCCGGGCCGGTTGCTGCAGGCAGCGGACCGGCTGGTCGGAGAGCATTTCGCGCACCCATGCGATGTCGTCCGGATCGGTGACGCCGAACAGTCCGAAAGGCGCGGGCCGCTCCGGCAGCGGCGGGACGCGCCAGCCGTCGCCGTGCTGTTCGGCGAGCTCGATCAGGCTTCGGCTGACCGGCTGGACGTCGACCGCGGTTTCGCCGTCCTCCGGCACCATCGCGTCGAGGTAGACCAGCTCGGCGACCCGGTCCGGCACCTCGTTCGCGGCCGACGAGACGACCAGCCCGGCGTAGCTGTGCCCGACCAGGACCACGTCCGCTTCGGCGCGGAGCAGGTCCACGATGTCCTGGACATGGGTGTCGAGCCCGATTTCGGGGCTGAGCAGGTGTTTCTTGTCGCCGTAGCCGGTCAGGGAGGGCGCGAGCACCCGGTGTCCGGCCGCTTCCAGCAGCGGGACCACCCGGTCCCACGCCCGGCCGCTGTGCCACGCGCCGTGGACCAGCACATACGTCGTCATAGTCAGGATTCCTCGGGTTTTGTGGTTACCGGAAGTAACCCGGTACTGTTCGATAACCATCGTGCTCGTCCGCGCGGCGGCGGGCAATAAGGCACTCATTAGTGCCCCGGTTCTCCGGAGGTAACCATGGCCGACGAGGTGTGCCGGACCCGCGTGGTCCTGGAAATCGTGGGCGACAAGTGGGCCCTGCTGATCGTCCGCATGCTGCGCGACGGCCCGAAGCGGTTCACTGAGCTCAAAAGGGAAATCGAGGGGATCAGCCAGCGGATGCTCACCGTGACGCTGCGGGATCTGGAGCGCGACGGCATTCTCACCCGGACTGTCCGCAATGTCATGCCGCCGCACGTTTCCTACGAGCTGACGGCCATGGGCCGGACTCTTCGCGAAGCGACCGCGCCATTGCTGGAATGGAGCGTCGAGCATCTGGCGAAGATCGAAAAGGCCCGCGCGGACTACGACGCTCGCTGAACGGAATGCGCCAGTTCGCCGAACCGGCGCAGCAGCGGATCGCTTGACCGGCGCGTCGGCCACAGCAGGCGCAGTGCCACCCGGGGCGCGTTCCGCAGCGGGATGTGCGCGACGCGCGCGTGGGTGTGCGCTTCGGCGGCCGAGGTGGTGGTCGATCCGACGGCCCGGCCGGACGCGATGATCGTGAGCCATTCGTCGTAGCTGCCGCACTGAATCACCTGTGCGGGGCGGTTTTCCGGCGGCCAGTCGAGCGGACTGGTCGCGCCGCTGACCGTGTTCACGACCACCGGATGCGCGGCGAGGTCCGCCCAGTCCAGCTCCGCGCGCGCCGCCAGTTCCGCACTCGCGGCGACGGCGGCCAGCCGGTCTTCCTCGAAAAGCAAGGTTCCGCTGATCCCGGACGCGTCGACCTCGCCGCGCACCAGCGCCGCGTCGACGTCGCCGGAATGCAGGGCGGCCACGATGTCGTCGCGGCGCAGGAGAGTGGCGGTCGCGCCGGTCGCGGTTTCGAAGGCGGTCAGCAGATCGCTCGCCCACGGATCCGGCAGCGCCCACTGGAACCCGATCCGCAGCCCGGCATTCCCGGCCGCCGCGGCGAGTGCGGTGTCGAGATCGCGCAACACGACGCGCAGCCGTCCGAGCAACTCGCCGCCGGCTTCGGTCGGCTCGACGCCGTGCGGCGTGCGCTCCAGCAGGCGGGTGCCGACCGACTCCTCGAGCTGCTGGATCGTGCGCGTCAGCGCCGGCTGGGTGATCAGCAGCTCGCGGCTCGCGGCCGTGAACGTGCCGCACGTCGCGACCGTCACGAACGCGCGCAGATGCCGCAGTTCGACCTCCATGACCGGCAGCCTACCCAGCTATGCCCGCCGCGCATGGCGGTGCCGTGACAGGCATTTCCCTGTCAGGTTCCGGATTTCTAGCGTGGGAAGCATGGACCAGGAGACCTTCCCCGGCTGGGTCGCGCGCGCCGCCGGAGCGACGCTCGAGCAACTCGGCCCGGCGACGCTGGACGACCTCGACACCGCTGTCCGCGTGCGCTACTCCAGCATCAACTACAAGGACGCGCTCGCGTTGCACGGCCGCCCCGGCGTGCTCCGGCGTCATCCGCTGATCGCCGGGATCGACCTGACCGGCGAGGTGCTCAAGTCGCGGCATCCGCGTTGGAAGGCGGGCGACGCAGTCACGCTCAACGGCGCTGGCCTCGGCGAAGACCTGCACGGCGGTCTGGCGGGCCTCGCCGCGGTCAACGGCGACGACCTCGTGCTCGTCCCCGCGCAACTCGGCCCGCTCCGCGCGGCGGCGATCGGCACGGCCGGATTCACCGCCGCGCTCAGCCTGCTGGCTTTGGAACGCCACGGCCTGGCCCCGGAAACCGGACCGATCCTGGTCACCGGTGCGGGCGGCGGCGTCGGCTCGGTCGCGGTAGCGCTGCTCGCGGCGGCCCGGTACGAGGTCATCGCCGCCACTGGCCGCCCTGCCGAGCTGTCTTCGCAGCTCACGGCGCTGGGCGCCGCGCAGGTCCTGGACCGCGCTTCGGTGCTCTCCTCTGGCAAGCCGTTGGGCAAACAGCGCTGGGCAGGCGTGCTCGACGCGGTCGGCGGCCCCGTGCTTGCCGGTGCGCTCGCCGGCCTGCAACACTCCGGCGTCGCGACGACCTGCGGACTCGCCGGAGGTGCGGAGTATCCCGGCACCGTCCTGCCGTTCATCCTGCGCGGCGTCTCCCTGCTCGGGATCGACTCGGTCCGCACGCCTCCGCTCCGTCGCGAGGCCGCTTGGCAGCGCTTGGCGCAGCTGCTCGATCCGGCGCTCCTGGATTCCGTGACGCGGGTCGTCCCGCTGTCAGACGCCAAGGACGCTGCCGCTTCGCTCTTGGCCGGCACCGGTACCGGCCGCACCGTGGTCGACGTCGCTTCGGCCTGAAAGGGAAGAACATGGATGCCTTCGAAGAACTGATGTCCCTGCGCGACGCTCCGCGTCCCGCGGCCGACGAGGTCACGATCACGGGCTCGGACCCGCTTTTCGCGTCGCCGTTCCGGATCGGCGAAACCCTCGCCGCCGCCCTCGCCGCCCGCGCGGTCGCCGCGAACGACCTGTGGGAGCTGCGGACGGGACGTCGGCAGAAGATCGGCGTCGACGTCCGCGCCGCAGCGGCCACCGCACTAGGCGGCGAAGACATGACGCTCATCCGCGCCGCGGACGGCTTCTTCCGGCCTGCCCCGCTTTCGCCTGCTGTCGAGCGCATGGTCGCGCTCACCCAGCCTTGGCCGACCGCCGACGGACGGTGGTTCCTGCCGCACTTCAATCTGCCGCATCTGGAACGCCGGGTACTGGATGTTCTCGATTGCGAGGCGACACCTTCCTCCGTTGCCGCCGCCGTGGCCAAGTGGAAGGCCGACGATCTGGAAGACGCCATCGCCGCTGCTGGCGCGTGCGGGGGAGTGGTGCGGACACCGGAGGAATGGCTCGCGCATCCGCACGGCGCCTATCTGGCTTCACGCCCGGTCGTCGAGATCACCAAAATCGCGGACAGCGCTCCTTCTCCGTTGCCCGATGGTGGTGCTTCGCCGCTCGCGGACGTCCGGGTCCTGGACCTGACTCGCATTCTGGCCGGCCCCACTGCGGCGTTGAGCTTGGCCGAACACGGTGCGAATGTGCTGATGGTGACCGCTCCGCAGCTTCCGCAGGTGGCACCGTTCGTCCGGGACACCAGTCATGGCAAGCGAAGCACTTACCTCGATTACTCCACAGTGGACGATGCGGACCGGTTGCGTTCCTTGGCCGGCACGGCCGATGTGTTCGTCGAGGGCTATCGCCCGGGTCGGATGTCGGCCCATGGCTTCGGCCCGGAGGATCTCGCCGCGCTGCGTCCGGGAATCGTTTACGTGAGCGTGAACTGCTTCGGTTCCGGCGGTCCTTTCGGGATGCGTGCCGGGTGGGACCAGGTCGCGCAAGCCGTGACTGGCGCCTGTGTGATCCAGGGCGGCGACCGTCCACAGTTGACTCCGGTGTACCTGTGCGATTTTCTCACCGGCTTCCTGGCGAGTTACGGCGCGATGCTGGCGTTGGCGCGGCGGGCGCGGGAAGGCGGGTCGTATCACGTGCGGGTTTCGCTGTGCCAGTCGTCGATGTTGTTGCAACGGCAGGGGTTGTTGGCTGATTACGCGGACGCTCCTGGTCGTCTTTCGCCGGGGGAATTCGAGCGCTACGCGGTGGTCGACGACCGTACGATTTATGGCGATCTGAAGAGCCTCGGTCCGGTGATCCGGATGAGCGAGACCCCGCCGCGGTGGGAGGGGACTACCCCGGAGCTGGGGAGTTCGCGGCCGGAGTGGTGACCCGGCGGCTGCGCGCGTCCGGTGCCCTGGTGTGTTTGATCTGCTCATGGTAGTTTTGATTCGGGCAGATAAAACAGCAGGTGAGGCGATGGACCGGACATTCACCAACCAGGCGCGGCGCGCGCAGATCGTGCAGGCGGCGATCGAGACGATCGCGGAACTCGGCTATGCCAAGGCGTCCTTCGCGCAGATCACCAAGCGGGCTGGACTGCGCAGCCCGCGGATGATCTCGTACCACTTCGCCGACAAGAACGACCTGATCCGCCAGATCGCCGTCGAAGTCTTCACCGCCGGCGCCCGGTACATCTACGAACACACTGAGGCCGCGGAGACCGATCAGGGCAGGCTCCGCGCCTACCTGGAGGCCAACCTGCGCTTCCTGCGCGACCATCCGAAGGAGGTCGCGGCGTTGACCGAGATCGGCAAGCACCTGCGCACCGGCGAGGGCGAGGCGTACACCTCGACCGGCGCGCAGGAGGTCAGCGTGCGGAGCCTGGAAGCCTTGCTGGAGCAGGGGCAGTCCAGCGGCGAGTTCCGGGAGTTCGACGTCCGCTCGATGGCGATCATGATCCGAGCGGCGGTCGACGGCGCCGCACAGCGACTGCACGAGGAACCGGAATTCGATTTCGACGCTTATTCCGGCGAAGTCGTCGCCGCTTTCGGTTTCGCTACTCGGAAACAGTGACTCGTCAGGTCAGGGGGAACCATGATGACCGGAAAACCTGCCGTGCTCGGCAGCCTGAGACAGCTTCCGCTTCTGGAGGTTCTGGCGCCGCTCGCCGTCTTCTACGGTCTGCGCTGGCTTGGGGTGAACCAGTTCGTGGCGCTGCTGGCCGGCAGTGTCATCCCCGTTGTCGGTGCGGTCCGCGGTCTCGTCGCCGAGCGGCGGGTTTCGGGGGTGCGGCTGTTCGTGCTCGGAACGATGGCGGTGACCGTCGCCGGTTCGTTCGTCACCGGAAGCCCCCGTGCACTGCTGGTGCGCGGCGCCGTGCTCACCGTCGCGCTCGGCCTTTTCCTGTGCGCAACCCTGTTTTTCCGCCGCCCTTTCCTGTATGAGGCTGCCCGTAGTGTCCTCGGCGAAGAAAAACAGCGTGTCTGGGAACGGAATTGGGACGATTTTCCGCCGTTCCGGCAGTTGCTGTGGCGGATCAGCCTGATCTGGGGCATTGCCTGCCTGGCCGACGCCGCGATCCGGGTTGCCGTCGCGTTGCTGCTGCCGGTCGACGTCGTGCCGGTCTTGGACGACGGACTCCTTGTCGTCACTTTGCTGGTCCTTCTGGCCGTTCAGCGTCTCTACGGCAGGTCTTTCCTGCGGCGCAACGGGCTTCGGCTGCACGGTGTGCGCCTCGTTCCGCTGGAGAAGGCGTGATGCGCGCGGCCTTGATCACCGGCGGGGCCAGCGGCATCGGCGCCGCCGCTGCCCGCCGGTTCGCCGCCCGGGGGATGCGTGTCGTGCTCGTCGATCGCGACGAGGAGCGGGGCGTCGCGGTGGCCGCCGAAGTGGACGGCCGGTTCGTCGCCGCCGACGTCGGATCGCTGGCGGGCAACGAACGAGCGGTGCGCGCGGCGGTGGAGGAGTTCGGGCGAGTGGATGTCGTGCTGCTCAACGCAGGCGTGCCGGGCCGGTGCGGCCTGGCTGATTTCACCGAAGAGTCCTATCGGGACACTATGCGGACCAATGTGGACGGTGTGGTCTACGGCCTGCACGCTTGCCTGCCGCAGTTGCGCGGTCAGGGCGGGGGCTCGGTCGTCGTGACGGCGAGTTTGGCCGGGCTCACCGGTTCGCCGGACCTGTTCTACGCGACCAGCAAGTACGCCTTGGTCGGCCTGGTCCGGTCGGCCGCGCCGCACCTGGCCGCGGACGGCGTCCGGATCAACGCCCTCTGCCCCGGTCTGGTCGGCACGCCGATCATCGCGGGATTCCGTCCGGCGCTGGAGAAAGCCGGACTACGGATAGCCGACCCCGCCGAAGCCGCGGCGGCTGTCGAGACGATCGCGGCGGGGGGAGGGACCGGGGGCGCGTGGGTGGTGCAGGCCGGTCGCCCGGCGAGTCTTGTGCCTGTGCCGGAAATACCGCTCGCAGGCTGAGGAGCACCCGTCTTCCAGAAGAGCGCGCTCCATCGCGGATCGCTGGCGACGGCGTGGAAGCAGCGGTGGTTCGATCGGGTGGCGGCGCAGCTCGCTTTGACGGGCGGGGCTGCCTTGTTCGACCGGAATCAGGGGAAGCCGTCCGGAGTTGGCTGAGCCGTACTTTGTCCGGGGACGTACTATTATCGGCGGGCAGGGATGCGGGGACAGGCTCCGGCGGGCCGGACGGGCTGCTGGGGCGCGGGTGCGTAGTTAAGGTCGAGGGATGTCGACAGCAGTGGGTGGGTCAGCGAAGGGCGGCTCGCGGGCGGGGCGTCGGGTGAGTCTGGAGGCGCCCGCGGATCTCGCCGCGGCGCCGGGGTACGGGGCTCGGCGGCTGTATCAGGCGTATTTGGCGGCTTGGAATCGGCATGTCGACTCGGTGCTGACGGGGCCGCAGTTCGCGGTGCTGTCGGCGGTGCGGGCTTATCCGGGGTTTGATCAGACCGCGTTGGCCAAGGCGGTCGCGCTGGATACGTCGACGATGGCTGATGTTTGCCGGCGGTTGGAGAATCGCGGGCTGATTGTCCGGGGGCCGGCGCCGCATGATGCCCGGGCCAAGGTGCTGACGTTGACTGAGGACGGGCTGGCTGCGTTTCGCGAGGTGACTCGGCGGACGCGGAAGCTGGATCAGGCGTTGCTCGCGGGGTGCCCGGAGGAGCGGCGGGGGGAGATCGCGGGGATGTTGAACGAGCTGGGGGCGTTGTGGGAGGCCGTTGCCGAGCGGCCGGAGATCTGAGGGTTTTCGCGGTGGGTGGCTCGTCGCCTGGCGGCGACATCGGCCCGGTCTTGGGTTGCGTGGGGCACCCCGTTGGCCCATTGTGCTGACGGTTCGGGGGTGCTTGTCAAGGCGGGAAAGATGCCTTGACAAGCACCCCCGAACCGCAGGGCGGCTTCGTATCGGGGTGCGGGGGAGGGGCTGGGTGCCTCGCTGGTCGGGTGCACCGGCTGCGGTGTCGTAGGCGGGCGGGGCTAGCGCCCCAATGTGGCATTGGGTGCGTCAGGCGCACCCAATGTGGCGTTCGGTGCGTGGGACGCAACCAATGCCACATTGGGGCGCATCCCGCCGCGCGGACCTCGGTATCGCGTGCCGGGTTCGTCGATGGGGCAAGGATTCCCGTCCGCTGTTGGGTGACCTGCATGGTGCGCATCGCGGGGATGGTGTGGTGGTCCGTGAAGGGCCTTTGGGGGAAGCGGAGCCTGCGAAGGGGGCGTTCGTGGCCGGACGGCCGGTCGTGAGGGGAACCTGAGGTACTCAGGGTGCCCCTCGCGGGTGGGCTGGGCGGTCCGAAACCGAGGGCTGCCGTGTCGCCTCGTTCGGTGACTGTCCCCGCACCCAGCGCGGCCGAAGCAAGCTCTTCGCCACGAAATCCATCCTGGACTATTGCGTGTTCGGATAATCCGTGTTCGGATTAAACCCGTCCGGGGCGGTAAGCGGAGACGGCTAGCGGGTAGGAGGTCGGCAGGTGGCGGCGAGTCAGTCTTTCGAGGTAGTGGTCGCGGGGGGCGGACTGGGCGGGCTGTGTGCCGCCCTGTCGTTGCGGCAGCGCGGGTTGCGGGTCACGGTGGTCGAGGCGGCGCCGCAGCTCGGGGAGATCGGGGCCGGGATTCAGACCGCGCCCAATGCCAGCCGGATTCTGATCGGGCTGGGGTTGCGGGCCGAACTGCAGCGGGTCCGGTGCGAGCCGCAGGATCAGGTTCGGCGGCGGTGGGCCGACGGCAGCATTATCGCGCAGTTGCCGCTCGGGCAGCGGGTCGTGGACAAGTACGGGGCGCCGTATTGGCATTACCACCGGGCGGATCTGCATTCGGTGCTGCTGCGGGCGTGTGTCGACCCGGACGGGGCCGGGCCGGTGGTGAAGGTGGCTACCGCGGCGAAGGTGGTCGACCTTGATCGGGGGAACCCGGAGAGGCCTGCCGTGATCACCGAGGACGGGCGGCGGTTCGAGGGCGACGTTGTCGTGGGCGCGGACGGGATTCGTTCTGCGGTAAGGGATCTCGCGGGGTTCGACGACACGCTCGCGTTTTCCGGTGAGATGGCGTACCGGGCGTTGATCCCGGGGGATTCGATCGCGGCGGATCCGGCGACTCGGTTCCTGGTCGACCGGTACCACTCCACGATTTGGTACGGGCCGGACAAGCACCTCGTCCACTACCTGATCCGCGGCGGCGAGTATTTGAACGTGGTGGCGATCGTGCCGTGCACGGAGGAAGTCGAGAAGAACTGGAGCGCGCCGGCCAGCGCGGAGCAGCTCGCGGCCGAGTACTCCGATTGGGACGACCGCGTGCCGATGATGTTGTCGAAGGCCAAGGACGACGTCTCGGTCTGGGCGATGTACCGGCGGCGGCGCGATCCGGTGTGGGTGGACGGGCGCGTCGCGCTGCTCGGGGATGCTTGCCACGCAATGCTTCCGTACCAGGCGCAAGGAGCGTCGCAGGCGATGGAGGACGGGGCGGTTCTCGCGGAGGAATTGGGGCAGGCGACGCGCGAGGGGATCGACGCCGCGTTGACCCGGTATGTGCACCGGCGCGCCAAGCATGCTGGGATGGTGCAGGACGCGTCCTTGCAGAACATGAGTTTCTACCACCTGCCGGACGGTCCGGCGCAGCGCGAGCGCGACGAGAAGCTGCGCAGCTTCGACGGCGAGTCCGATGTGTCCTACGACTGGCTGTGGAACGGGACTCCGCTGAACGACCCCGACAACGAATCGATCCACTACCAGTTCGCCCGATAGCACGAAACGGCACACGCAGACTTCGCAAAGGAGCAAAGGCTATGCGTACCGGAGACCAGGTGGTCCAAGACTTGCCGTGGCGCTGGCGCGTCCAGGGCAAGATCTTCCTCATCGGCGGGCTCGGCTACATGTTCGACGCCTGGGACGTCGCGCTGAACGGCTTCCTCACCCCGTTGGTGGGCACGGAATTCGGGCTGTCGGCGACGCAGCGGGGATTCGTCGCCACGGCCAATCTCATCGGCATGGCGGTGGGCGCGGTCGCGTGGGGGACGGTCGCGGACCGGATCGGGCGGAAGCGGGCGTTCAGCATTACGTTGCTGTTGTTCGCGTTCTTCTCGGTGTTCGCGGCGTTGTCGCCCAATATCGAGGTGTTTCTGCTCCTTCGGTTCCTCGCCGGAGTCGGGCTGGGCGGCTGCATTCCGGTGGATTACGCCATCGTCAGCGAGTTTTCGCCGCGCAAGCAACGCGGCCGGGTGCTGTCCGCGATGGACGGATGGTGGCCGATCGGCACGACGCTCGCGGGGGCGTCCGCGACGCTGCTGGTTCCGGTTTCCGGGAACTGGCGGTGGATGCTGGTGCTGATGATCCTGCCCGCGGTGCTGTTGTTCTGGGCCCGGCGCGGGGTGCCGGAATCGCCGTTGTACCTGGTGCGCAAGGGGCGCGAGGCGGAAGCCCGGCTGGTCATCGACGATCTGGTCGAGCGTACCGGTGCGCCGAAGGAGCCGTACCGGATCCCGGCGGCGATTCAGGAAGACAAGCGCGGCGGCGGGTTGTTCGCGGCGGTCGACCAGTTGCGCCGGGTCTGGGCGTACAACCCGAAGGTCACGGGCGTGGCGTGGGCGCTGTTCATCACCGTGATGCTGGTGTACTACGCCGCGCTGAGCTGGATGCCGTCGATCCTCAAGGCGCAGGGCTTCGGGGAGATCGCCGCGTTCGCTTCGACCACTTTGATGAACGCGCTCGGTATCGTCGGCGTCGTGGTGGCGGTGTTGCTGGTGGACCGCATCGGCCGCAAGCGGGTGATCGCCGCGGCCGGGCCGCTCGCCGCGGTCACGCTGGTGATTTTCTCGCTGGTGCTCGGGTCTGCGGGGGCCGCGGTGGTGGCGATCGGCGCGTTCGGGCTCTTTTCGCTCGTCGTCATCCCGGTGATGTACGCCTTCGTGTCCGAGCTGTACCCGACGGAGCTGCGCGCCTCGGGCTTCGGCTGGGCGTCATCGTCGAGCCGGGCGGTCACCGGGTTCGCGCCGCTGCTGTTCGGCAGCGTGCTGTGGCCGGTGCTCGGGCTGCCGCTGACGTTCACGCTGCTCGGCCTGCTCGTCGTCGGAGCCGTGGTGTTCATGGTCTTCTGCGCGCCGGAAACCCGGGGCCGGGAGCTGGACCGGATCGACGGCGACACCGCGCCCGCGCCGGAGCAGTCCGAACTGGACGCAGTCTGATTCGCCGCAGCAGAAAGGGAAACGCATGAAGCCCGCCGCGTTCGCCTACCATCGGGCGCACGACGTCGCCGACGCCGTCGGCCTGCTTTCCGACCTCGCCGGGCAAGGGCGGGAGCCGAAAGCGATCGCGGGCGGGCAGAGCCTGATGCCGATGATGAGCTTCCGCCTGGCCCGCCCGAGCGACCTGGTCGACCTCGGGCGGCTGCGGGATGTGCCGGGGATGACCGACATCGTCCAGGCCGGTCCGACGCTGCGCATCGGCGCGATGACGACGCACCGCCAGGTCGAGTTGGCCCAGCTCGGCCCGGGTTTCGCCGTGCTGGCGGAGGCGATGCGGTACGTCGGGCATCTGCCGATCCGGTCGCGCGGCACGGTCGGCGGCAGTCTCGTGCACGGCGACGCCACCGCGGAGTGGTGCATGCTCGCGCTGCTGCTGGACGCGGTGATCGTCGCCGAAGGACCGAACGGCCGCCGCGAAATCCCGGCCGGGGAGATGTTCTACGGCTTCTACGCGACCGCGGTCGAGGCGGACGAGGTCGTCACCGAGGTCCGGTTCACCCGGGCGGCTCCGAAGGCCGCGTTGACCGAGTTTTCCCGGCGGGCCGGGGATTTCGCGACGGTCGCGGCGGCGGTCACGCTCGAACCTCGCGCGGACGGGTCGCTGGCGGGCGGGCGCGTGGTGCTCGGCGGGGTCGCGCCCGCGCCGTTGCGGGTTCCGGAAGCCGAGGAGGTGCTGGCGGGCGGCGAGCCGGGGCCCGAGTTGTTCGCGGCGTGCGGCCGGGCGGCGGCCGAGGCGATCGATCCGCGGAGCGACGCGCAGGGGAGCGCGGACTATCGGCGCGCGTTGACGAGGACGTTGGTGGCTCGGAGTTTGGGCCAGGCTTGGGAGAGGGGAGAGCGTTGATGGCCGGCAAGCCCGAAGAACCCCGCTTCGACGGCCGGGGCGGAAGGTGGATCGGCGCGTCCGTGCGCCGTCGCGAGGATCCGCGGCTGGTCACCGGCCGGGGAAGGTTCGTTGACGACATCCATCTCCACGGGATGCTGCACGCCGGATTCGTGCGGGCGACCGTCGCGCACGGCAAGATCGCCGAGCTCGACCTCGGCGCCACCCGCGAGGTGGACGGCGTCGTAGCCGCGTACTCGGCGGAAGACCTCCAGCTCGGCGACATGGTCGCGCTGCTGGACCGTCCGCCCGAGGAGTTCACGCCGACCACGATGCCGATCCTCGCGCGCGGCAAGGTGCGATTCGTCGGCGAGCCGATCGCGCTGGTCATCGCGAAGGATCCGTACGCGGTCGAGGACGGCATCGAGGCCGCGCAGGTGAGTTACGAGGTCCTCGACGCCGTCGTGTCCGAGGAGACCGCGCTCGCCGAGAACGCGCCGCTGGTGCACGAGGACGCGCCGAGCAACGTGCTGCTGGACGTCACCTCGTTCGACACCCCAGGCGTGGACGAGGCGTTCGCGGAGGGGTGCGTGATCGAACTCGTCACCCGCAGCGGTCGGCAGAACGCGTTGCCGCTGGAGACGCGCGGCGCGGTGGCGTCCTGGGACGACCGCGACGAGCAGCTTCTCGTCCAGACGTGCAGCCAGGTGCCGCACCAGGTCCGTACCGTGCTGGCGCGTTCGCTGCGGATTCCGGAGCGTTCGGTGCGCGTGGTCGTCCCGGACATGGGCGGCGGCTTCGGGCAGAAATGCGTGGTGGGGCGGGAGGAAATCGCGGTCGCGGCGGCGGCGAAGCGGTTGCGGCGTCCGGTCAAGTGGATTGAGGACCGCAGCGAAGCGCTCGCGTCCGGGTTCCTCGCCCGCGAGCAGCGGTACCGCACCCGTGCCGCGTTCACCCCGGACGGCGAGTTGACCGCGCTGGAGTCCGACATCGTCTGCGACATGGGCGCGTACTCGTGTTATCCGTTCACCGTCGGCATCGAACCGTTGATGGCGGCGGCGGAAATGCCGTCGGTGTACCGGGTTCCGGCCTATCGCGTGCGGGCACGGGCGATCACCAGCAACAAAGCGCCGACCGCGCCGTATCGCGGGGTCAGCCGTCCGCAGTACGTCATGGTGATGGAGCGGATCATGGACCTGGCCGCGCGCGAGCTCGGCCTCGACCCGGTGGAGATCCGCCGCCGCAACGTGATCACCGAGTTTCCGTACGTGGGCGTCAACAAAGTCACCTACGATCCGGGCAGCTACCTCGAATCGCTGGAGCTGGGCGAGAAGATCCTCCGCGACGAGGGCTGGTACGAGCTGCGCGAGAAGAACCCGCACATCGGCATCGGCTACAGCTGCTTCTCCGAGCGCACCGGCTACGGCTCCGAGGCGTTCGCGAAGCGCAAGATGACCGTCGTGCCCGGGTTCGACGTGAGCGAGATCCGGATAGACCTCACCGGTTCGGTCGTGGTCACGAGCGGCACGATCAACCACGGGCAGTCCCACGAGACGACGTTCGCGCAGATCGTCGCGGAACGGCTCGGCGTAGATCTCGCCAAGGTCAAGCTGCGGCAAGGCGACACCGAACGGATTTCCTACGGCTGGGGCACTTTCGCGTCCCGATCGGTGACTATCGGCGGTTCCGCGGTGGCGACGGCGGCGACCCGGCTGGGCGAGCAGCTCTGCGTCATCGCGGCGCACCTGATGGACACCCGCGTCGAGAACGTCGGCCTCGACGGCGACGGCGGAGTGATCCAGCTCGACGACCCCAGCCGGCGGCTGTCGTTCGAGGAGATCGCCGACGTCGCGTACCTGCGCAGCCATCTGCTGCCCAAAGAAGCCGAGCCGACGCTCACCGCCACCGCGGCGTTCGACGTCCCCGGCGACGGCACGTTCTCGAACGCTACGCACGCGGTCGTGGTGGAGGCGGATCCGGGCACCGGCCAGGTGAAAATCCTCCGCTACGCCTGCGTCGAGGACTGCGGCGTGGTGATCAACCCGAAGGTCGTCGACGGCCAGGCGCGCGGCGGGATCGCGCAGGGCATCGCCGGCGCGCTGTTCGAGGAGGTCACCTACGCGGAGAACGGCGAACCGTCGGCGGCGAGCTTCATCGACTACCTCGTCCCGACCGCCGCGGAGATCCCCGACATCACCGTCGACCATCTCGAAACCCCTTGCGCCTTCACTGAAAGCGGCGCGAAGGGAGCGGGGGAGGGCGGCACGATCGGCGCGCCCGCCGCGGTGCTGAACGCGGTCAACGACCTTCTCTGGCACACCGGGGTCCAGCTGGAGCAGACCCCGATCCACCCCGAGGCCGTCCTCGCCGCGCTCACCGCGGCCGACCGGGAGAAAGCGGGTACCGGCGCATGACCGACAAACAGCTGATCGTCCTGACCGTCAACGGCGAGGAGCACGAACTGCTCGTCGAACCGCGGTGGACGCTGCTCGACGTGCTCCGGCACAACGTGGGCCTCACCGGCACGCACGTCGGCTGCGAGCACGGCGTGTGCGGGGCGTGCACGATCCTGGTCGACGGCGAACCGGTGCGCGCCTGCCTGATGTACGCCGTGCAGGCGGAAGGCTGCGCCGTCCGGACCGTCGAAGACCTCGGCACCCCGGAGGAGCCGAATGATCTGCAACAGGCGTTTTCGGAACACCACGGCTTGCAGTGCGGCTTCTGCACGCCCGGCTTTCTCATGCTCGCCGAGGGGTTCCTCGCGCAGGAACCGTCGCCGACGCGCGAGGAGATCCGGGAGACGGTGTCGTCGAACCTGTGCCGCTGCACCGGGTATCAGACCATTGTGGACGCGATCGAGGCGACCGCCGCGCGGCGGTGCGCGCGATCCGGCAGGAAAGAGGACGCGGTCCGATGATTCTCGAGAACACCCTTGACCTTCCCGGCGATCCGGACACGGTGTTCGCGCTGCTCAACGACGTCGAGCGGGTCGCGGGCTGCCTGCCGGGCGCGGTGCTGGAGGGCCGGGACGGCGAGTCCTATCTCGGCAAGGTCAAGTTCAAGGTCGGCCCGGTCAGCGCCGCGTACGCGGGCAAGGTCCGGTTCACCGAGATCGCCGAGGGCGAGCGACGTCTGCGGCTGTCGGCCCGGGGCGCGGACAGCCACGGCAACGGCGACGCGGAAGCGGACGTCACGCTGACGCTGGCGCCCGGTCCGAAGGGTTCGTCGCTGAACCTGCACACGGATCTCGTGGTGCGGGGCAAGATCGCGCAGTTCGGCAAGGGCGCGATCAGCACGGTGTCGAACCGGATCCTGCAGCAGTTCGCGCAGAACCTCGGTGCGCTGCTGGAAAACGGCGGCACCGCAGCGGAACCGGCCACAGCTACGACTGCTGCCGCGCCTGCGTCGGATTCGCTCGACGGACTGGCGATGCTGCTCCCGCCCAACGCGAAGCGCTACCTCCCCGTCGTCGCGGCGGGCGCGCTCGGGCTGTTCCAAGGCTGGCTGCTCGGCCGCGTCCGGTCGCAGCACAAACTGATCAAGGAGCTGCTGCGTGAACGCGCCTGAGAACGGACTGCACGGAACCGAGACCGATCAGACCTACGCCCGCGCGGGGTTCGGCGCCGCGGTGCCGAGAGGAACCGCGCCGGTGCTGGTCGTGGTCGACCTTACGCGCGGCTTCACCGAGCCGGAATTCCCCTCCGGCGCGGACCTTTCCGCCGAAGTCGAAGCCGCCGGCGCGCTGGTCCGGGCCGCCCATGAGAGCGGAGCCCCGGTCGTCTACACCGCGATCAGCTACACCCCTGCCGAGGCGGACGGCGACGCGATCGCGTGGCTGCGCAAGGCTCCCGGCATGCGCAGCCTGCGCGACGGAAGCGCCGCGGTCGCGCTCGATCCCCGGCTGGAACGGCACGACGCCGACCACCTGATCGTCAAGAAGGGCGCGTCCGCGTTCCACGGAACAAGCCTCGCCGCGCTGCTCACCGGACTTGGCGCGGACACCGTGCTGGTCTGCGGCGCGACGACCTCGGGCTGCGTCCGAGCCACGGCCGTCGACGCGGTCCAGTCCGGTTTCAACACGCTTGTCGTCCGCGAAGCTTGCGGCGACCGCGCGAGGGGGCCGCACGACGCCGCTCTCTTCGACCTGCAAGCCAAGTACGCCGACGTGATCGGCCTGAGCGAGGGCGTCGAGCTGCTCGCCAAGGCCCGCTAGGAGTTCCCGCATGTCTTCAGTTTCCGACCGGGTGCTGACTCAGCCCGCGCTCGCCGACCTGGCGGACGTCCCGGCGAAAAGCGTCTGGGTGCGGTCCGGTCCCGTCCGGCTGCACGTCCTCGACTACGGCCCGGCCGACGGCGTCCCGCTCGTGGTCCTGCCCGGGATCACCAGCCCGGCGATCACCATGGACTTCGTCGCCCGCGAGCTGACCGACCTCGTCCGCCCGCTGGTGCTCGACATCCGCGGCCGCGGGCTGTCCGACGACGGGCCCGGCTGCGACCTCGACGCTTACGCTGCCGACGTCAAGGCCGTCATCGACCAGCTTCAGCTGGCGAAGCCGCTGCTGTTCGGCCACTCGATGGGGGCGCGGATCGCGGCCAAAGCCGCGCTGTCCGGCGGGATCGCGGGCACTGTCCTCGCCGACCCGCCGATGAGCGGCCCCGGACGGCCGTACCCGACCTCGCTGGCGGTCTTCGAATCGCAACTGGACCAAGCGCAACGAGGGACCGACGCGGACGAGGTCGCCGCCTCGTGGCCGCGATGGCCGCGCCGGGAACAGGAACTTCGCGCTCGCTGGCTCGCTTCGTGCTCTCGTGCCGCGATCGCAGCCACGCACGCGGGCTTCGAATCCGAGGAATTCCTTCCGCTGTGGGAAAACCTGCCCGGGCCGGCCGTGCTGCTGTACGGCGCGGAGAGCCCGGTGGTGACCGCAGCGGACGTCGCGGTGCTGGAGAAATCGGCACATCCGCTGGCAGCCGTGGCGGGCGCCGGGCACATGATCTTCTGGGACGAACCGCAGCCCGCCCTGCAAGCGCTGCGCTCGGCGCTGAAAGACGTGCTCGCCCGCTGACCCCGGCGTGTTTTTCGTACTCGGATAATCCGTATTCGGACAATCAAGGAGGTCGCCATGGACCAGAACCTGTTCAACGACATCTGCTTGCGCCAGCTGACTTTTTCCGGCGTGCACGAGGGCGAGACGGTCGTCGTGCTGACGCGAGGCGCCGAGCGCGCGGAGTACGCGGACGCCTTCCTCTGGGCCGCCCAGCAACTCGGCGCGGCGACCTATCACATGCGGCTGCCGTCGCCGGCGAGCGCGTCCGGCGCGTGGGCGGTCGGGCAATCCGGTCTTGACCAGCTGCCGCTCGCGGTGGAGGCGCTGAAGGCCGCGGACATGGTCGTTGACTGCACGTTCCTGCTGTTCAGCGCGGAGCAGTTCGCGATCCAGGCGGCCGGCACCCGGATCCTGACCGCTGTCGAGCCGCCCGAGCTGCTGGCCCGGCTGATGCCGACGAAGGAACTGCGCGAGCGCGTCGAGATCGGCGCGGAACTGCTGGCCAAGGCCAAGACCATGCGGATCACCAGTCCGCACGGGACGGACGTCACCTACCAGCTCGGCGTGTACCCGACGATGAGCGAGTACGGCTACACCGACCAGCCCGGCCGCTGGGACCACTGGCCCGCCGCGTTCGTGTTCACCGGCGGGTCCGACGACGGCGTGGACGGCAAGATCGTGCTCGCGCCCGGCGACGTGCTGCTGCCGTTCAACACCTACGTGCAGACTCCGGTGGAGCTGACCATCGAAAAGGGCTTCATCCAGGACATCCGCGGCGGCGCGGGCTCGTCCGGCCTCGACGCCGACCTGCTGCGCAGCTACATCGAGTCCTTCCACGACCCGCGCGGCTACGGCATGTCGCACGTCGGCTGGGGCCTCGACGAGCGGGCGCACTGGCACGGCCTGACCCAGTTCCCCGGCGGCATGGGCATGGAACTGCGCAGCTTCTACGGCAACGTGATGTTCTCGATCGGCCCGAACAACGAACTCGGCGGCCCGAACGACACGGCGTGCCACTTCGACATCCCGATGCGCGGCAACAGCCTGTACCTCGACGACGAGCTGATCGTCGACGCGGGCGAGCTGACCGTGCAGGACATGCGCCCGGCGGCGAAGCGATGACCGACCACCACATCGGGATGATCGTCCCGAGTTCGAACCTGACCATGGAAACCGAGCTGCCGCGGATGCTGCGCGCCCGCGAGGAGCGGTACCCGGAGGACCGGTTCGTCTTCCACTCCGCCCGCGCGCGGATGCAGCACGTGACGCCGGAGCAGTTGCGCGCGATGAACGCCCAGGCTGAGCGCGCGGCGACCGAACTGGCCGACGCGCGGCCGGGCGTCGTGGCGACTGCGTGTCTGGTCGCGATCATGGCGCAGGGGCCGGGTTATCACTGCACCGCAGAGGATTCGATCACCTCGGCGCTGCGCGCGGAGGGCTCGGACGCGCCGGTGGTTTCGTCGGCGGGCGCGCTGTTGTCCGGGATCGCCGCGCTGGAGGCGAAGCGGGTCGCGATCGTGACGCCGTACATGAAGCCGCTGACCCAGGCAGTCGTCGAGTACCTGGAGGACGCGGGCGTCGAGGTGGTCGATTCGCTCTCGCTGGAGGTGCCGGACAACCTGGCGGTGGCGCGGCTGGACCCGGCGGATCTGCTTGCGCACTACCGGAAACTGGACTTGTCGCGGGCGGACGCGCTGGTGTTGTCGGCGTGCGTGCAGATGCCGTCGCTGCCGTCCATTCAGCCGGTCCAGGACGCGGTGGGGATCCCGGTGCTTTCGGCGGCGACGGCTACGACGTTCCGGATTCTCAGCGAGCTCGGCGTGCGACCGGAGGTGCCGGGGGCGGGGCATTTGCTGAGCGGGAAGGTGCCGGCGGCGCAGGCTGCCTGATCCGCCGGAACCGCGAGGACAGCCGCAGTGGCTCGCCGCGCTGGGCGGGGCGAAGGTTGGTGAGGGGAACCCTGAGGAAGCTCAGGGTTCCCCTCCCGTGCTTCACCGGAACCACGCGGCGGCGGCCGGGTAGTTCCGCTTCGGGTGGTTGCCGTGCGGCACAACGGGTAACCGGAGGTTTCCCGACACCCGAGGAGGCAGCATGGCCGCACCCACCAGGACCGACCTGATCACCGTGATCACCGACGACCACCGCGACGTCGAGCGGGTGTTCGCCGAACTCGAGAGCGAACCCGAGGCCGGGAACCGGAAAGACGTGGTCGACCACGTGATCGCCGAGCTGGTCCGGCATTCGGTCGCTGAAGAGCAGCTCATGTACCCGGCCGCGCGCGAGCACCTCGACGACGGCGACCAGATCGCCGACCACGAGATCGAGGAGCACGCCGAGGCCGAGAAGCTCATGAAGCAGCTCGAGCGCAAGAATCCGGGCGAACCGGAATACGAACAGTTGCTCGCCAAGCTCATCGCCGACGTCCGGCACCACATCAAGGACGAGGAAAACGACCTGCTGCCGCGGCTGCGCGAGGCGTGTTCGGCCGAGGAGCTGGACCAGCTGGGCGAACGGGTGCTGGCGGCGAAGAAGATCGCGCCGACCAGGCCGCATCCGCACGCGCCGAGCAAGCCGCCGGCGAATCTGATCCTCGCGCCGGGCGCGGCGTTCGTCGACAAGATCCGCGACGCGCTGACCGGACGGAAGAGCTGAACGGAAGAGCTGAACGATGAATGACGAGGTGTTCGTGCTCGGTCTTGACGAGGAGAACGAGCGCATCCTGAAAAGACTCCCGTCCGCGGCCGGGCTGCGGTTCCGCCCGCTGCTCAGCCCGGACGAGCTGCAGCACGGCGAGATCGATTTCCCCGACCTGATGAAGAAGGCCCGCCAGCAGCTGGACGATTTCGACGGCGAACCCGCCGCGATCGTGACCTACTGGGACTTTCCGGCCGCCACGATGGCCCCGCTGCTGTGCGAGGAGCACGGACTTCCGCACGTGCCGCTCCCCGCGGTGCTCAAATGCGAGCACAAGTACTGGAGCAGGCTGGAACAGCGGAAGGTGATCGACGAACTGCCTCCGTTCGGCATCGTCGACCTGGACGGGGACCCGCAGCCGCCGCCGGGAGTGGACTTCCCGATGTGGCTGAAGCCGGTCAAGGGATTCTCGTCGGAACTGGCGTTTCACGTGCGGGACAAGCAGGGCTTCGCCGACGCCGTCGGGGAACTGCGGGAGGGCGTCGGACGGGTCGGCGATCCGTTCGAGGACGTGCTGCGCCGGGTCGAGCTGCCCCGCGAGATCGCCGAGGTCGGCGGGGCCGCGTGTTTGGCCGAATCGGAACTGCACGGGGTGCAGGCGGCGGTCGAGGGGTATGTCCGGAAGGGCGAGGTGCACGTCTACGCCGCGCTGGATTCGGTCGATTTCCCCGGCCGGTCCTCGTTTTTGCGCCACCAGTACCCGTCGCAGCTGCCGGACGAGACGGTCCGCCGGATGTCCGACATCGCCGAGCGCGTGATGCGCCAGGTCGGCTTCGAGAAAGGCACGTTCAGCATCGAGTTCTTCTGCGACCGGCAGTCCGGGCAGGTGTGCCTGCTGGAGATCAACCCGCGGCACTCGCAGTCGCACGCGGAGCTGTTCGAGCTGGTCGACGGCGTGGCCAACCACGAAATCATGGTCCGGCTCGGGCTCGGCCAGGAACCGCACTTTCCGCGCGGCCGCGGCCCGTACCGCATCGCGGGCCGCTGCTACCTGCGCCGCTTCGACGGCGACGCGGTGGTGACCCGGATTCCGAGCGAGGCCGAGATCGCCGCGTTGTGCCGGGAACTCGGCGGCACGACGATCTCGATCACGCCGGGGGAGGGCCAGCGGTTGTCGGATCTTCCGGAGCAGGACAGCTATTCGTTCGAGCTGGCAGAACTGATCATCGGGGCGGACACCGAGGACGAACTCGAAGCGAAGTACGCGAAGTGCGAGGAGCGGCTGCGTTTCGAATTCGAGGACTGAACAGGAGGACAGAGGGTGGACGGCGACGTCGAGACGCTGTATGAGAACCAGCTGTGGAAGAACCGGATCGTGGGGCATCAGCGGGCGGCGAACACGGCGAAGTCCCGTGCGGAAGCGGTGAAAACGGGGCGGCATATGGCGAAGGCTCGGCGGACTGTCCACATTGTCCGGTCGGAGGACGGGACAGTGGCAAGCCGCGACGACTACCGGACCAGTCGTCGCGGCGTGCCGCTGCCGCCGGAATGACGCTACCGGCGGAGGATGCGTTCGAGATGGTTGCGCGCCTGGCGGCCTTCGGGGATCTGCTGCATGAGCCAGTTGTGGAACATGCCGGGGTACTCGGCGTAGTCGACGTCGATCCCGGCGTCTTGCGCGCGGGAGGCGAAGCGGCGGGCGTCCGGGAGAAGGACGTCGCGGGTGCCGATGAACAGGCTGAACGGGCCGAGCCCGGTGAGATCCGCGTAGAGCGGGCTGATCTGCGGATCGTGCGGGTCGGTGCCCTCGGCGTACATCTTGCCCGCCTCGCGCAGGCCGGTGATGCCGAGCATGGGGTCGTGTTCGTCCAATACGACCGAAATCGGGTCTTCCAGCGTCACGTCCAGCCACGGCGAGACGAGGATCGTCTGTTTCGGCTGCGGCCGGCCCTCGTCGCGGAGCCGTTGCGCGACCGACAGCGCGAGCGCGGCACCGGCCGAATCCCCGGACAGGACGGTGTTTTCCGCTGGCTCGGCACCGAGCGTCTGCTCGAACGCGGCTTGCACCATCGGGATCGTCTCGACGTTGCTGTGCCGCGGGACGAGCGGATAGATCGGCAGCGTGACCGTGCAGCCGAGCCGGCGCACCAGGTCAGCGGCGAATTCCCAGTGGTGTGATTCGATTTCCTCGACGTAGCCGCCGCCGTGCAGGTGAAAGACGTGCAGCCCGGCCTTCGCACGCGGCCGCACGGTCCAGCACGCGAACCCGTGCACCTCCCGGTGTTCGAGGTCGAAGTGCTTGCGCAGCTTCCGCGGCGGCCGGGCTTGCGACGGCCGCTGGTGGCGGTGCAGGCGCTGGTGCAGCACGCGGGCGTCGTCGTAAAAGGCCTTCTGCCGCGTCGCGCGCAGATACGCCTGATACAGCTGGGCTTTCATGCTGATCATGCGGAACGGGTACCCGGTTTCCCGCCGCGGGCAACACCGTTTCGCTCGCGCGGCGCCGGGTACCCGGCAGGCATGATCACGCGCGCTCTTCCCTCGTTGCCGTACGAGATCATGGAGGACGAGGACGTCCGGATCCCGGTTTCGGACGGCACCCGGCTGGCGGCGCGGATCTGGCGGCCCGCCGGATCGGAATCGCTGCCCGTGCCGGGGATCGTCGAGTACATCCCGTACCGCAAGCGAGACCTGACCTCTGTCCGCGACTCGATCCACCACCCCTATCTTGCCGGGCACGGCTACGCGTGCGTGCGCGTCGACCTGCGCGGCTCCGGGGAGTCGGAAGGCGTGCTCGCGGACGAGTACCTGGAACAGGAACAGCAAGACGCCGAGGACGTGCTGGCCTGGCTCGCCGACCGGCCGTGGTGCGACGGGCGCACCGGCATGATGGGCATTTCCTGGGGCGGGTTCGCCGCGCTGCAGGTCGCGGCGCGGAAACCGCCGAGCCTCGGCGCGATCGTCATCTCCTCGTTCACCGACGACCGGTTCGCCGACGACATGCACTACATGGGCGGCTGCCTGCTGTCGGACAACATCGCCGAGTCCGGAACGATGTTCGGCGAAGCCACGATGCCGCCCGATCCGGCGCTGGTGGGGGACCGCTGGCGCGACATGTGGCGGGAACGGCTGGAAAACTGCAGTCTGTGGGCCGAACAGTGGCTGCGGCATCAGCGTCGCGACAGCTACTGGCGGCACGCGTCGGTTTCCGAGGACTATTCCGGGGTGCAGTGCCCGGTGCTCGCGTCCAGCGGCTGGGCCGACGGGTACTCCAACGCGGTCACCCGGCTGCTGGCGCATCTCGACGTGCCGTGCCGCGGGCTGATCGGGCCGTGGTCGCACAAGTACCCGCACCTCGGCGAACCCGGCCCCGCGATCGGCTACCTGCAAGAGGTCGTGCGCTGGTGGGATCACTGGCTGAAGGACGTCGACAACGGCGTCATGGACGGTCCGGTCCTGCGCACGTGGATGCAGGAGAGCGTGCCGCCGTCGACGTCCTATGAGGACCGTCCCGGCCGCTGGGTCGGGGAGGCGCAATGGCCTTCGCCGCACGTCCGGCCGACGGAGCATGTCCTTGCCCGGCACCGGCTTGCCCGGCCTGGCGAGTCGGTGGCCGAGGAGCCGTTGAGCGTCGCTTCGCCGTTGTCGGTCGGGCAGTTCGCCGGGAAGTGGGCTTCGTACAGCGCGCCGCCGGATCTGCCGTATGACCAGCGCGAGGAGGACGGCGGGTCGCTCGTGTTCGACACCGACGTGCTCACCGAGCGGTGCGAAATCCTTGGTGCGCCGAGGGTGCGGTTGCGAGTTTCGGCCGATCAGCCGGTGGCGATGGTGGCCGCGCGGCTGTCGGATGTCGCGCCGGACGGCCGGGCGACGCGGGTGACGTACGGCCTGCTGAACCTCACGCACCGGGACGGTCATGAGGAACCAAAACCGCTTGCCCCGGGCGAAGAGTGCACTGTGGACGTCGAGCTGAACGGGGTGGCGCAGGCGTTTCCGGCCGGGCATCGGATCCGGCTGGCACTGTCCACTTCGTACTGGCCGCTCGCGTGGCCGCCGCCGAAACCGGTGACGCTCGCCGTGCGGACCGGTGCCAGCGCGCTGACCCTGCCGGTGCGGCCCACCGGCGAGCCGGACGAGGTCGCCCCGGACGAATTCGGCGAGCCGGAGGGGACGCCGCCGCTGCCGGCCACGCAGGTGAGCCAGCCGGAGCAGAAGTGGACGGTGTCCCGGGACCTGGTCGAGTACCACTCGGCGCTGGACGTGGTGAAGAATTCCGGCACGATCCGGTACGACGACATCGATCTGGAGATCACCCGCGACGTGCACGAGCGGTACACGTGGGTCGCGGACGATTTCTGTTCTCCCGCGGCGGAGACCTCGTGGACGGTGACCTTCCAGCGGGATGACTGGCTGGTGCGGACGGAGACGTATACGCGGGTCAGCTGCACTCCGGAGGAGTTCGTGATCGACGCTCAACTGGACGGGTACGAGGGCGATCGGCGGCTGGTGTCGCGGAACTGGCATCGCCGGGTGCCGCGCGACCTGGTGTGAGGGGTCAGTCGACGAGCTGTTCGGACACCGCCCGGTCGCCGAGCGCGATGGTTTCCTTCGGGGTTCCGTCGGAGACCTTGCGCAGCGCCGCGGCGGCCGTCTTGAACAGCGGCTGCTTCGATACCGGATCCCAGTCCGTGATGGTCAGCTCGTTGGCCGCGCGGACGCCGTCCTCGCCGCTCGGGTCGGCGGTGTCCCAGTAGCCGTAGTGGAATGGCAGGAACAGGACCCCTTCGCGGATGCCGCACGGGCGTGCCTTGGCGCGGACACGCCCGCGCGGCGTGCGGATCTCGAGCAGGTCGCCCTCGGCGATCCCGGCTCGCTCGGCGTCCCGGCAGGACAGTTCGGCCCAGACTTCGGGGGCCGCGGTTTCCAGCTGCGGTGCGCGGCCGGTCTTCGTGCGGGTGTGGAAGTGGTACAGCGTCCGCCCGGTGATCAGCGCGAACGGGTAGCCGGCGCTCGGCGGTTCGGTCGGCACCAGGTATTCCGCGGGCTTGAGCATGGCTTTGCCGTGCGGGTTGTACTCGCGGTATTCCTCCGGCTCGACTGGCTCGCCGGTGTGCAGATCCTTGCCGTATTCCTCGCAGTAATCCGGATCGGCGAAGAACTTGCCGTCCGCGTAAAGGCGTTCGGCGCCGTCCGGATGCGCTTCGTCGACCGGCCACTGCACCCCGCTGATCACGCGGAGCTTCTCATAGGACAGTCCACTGTAGTCACACGGCCGTCCGGCGGACGCCTTTTGCCAAGCTGCGTACGCAGATTCCGCGTCGTGCCAGGGCGGGAAGGCGGCGCCGTCACGGTCGCGCAGGTCCATTCGGCGGGCATAGTCGAGGAATATGTCCAGGTCCGGTCGCGCTTGCCCGGGCGGATCGACCGCTTTCTCGGACAGATGCACGGTGCGATCGGCGTTCGTGAACGTTCCGGTTTTCTCGCCCCACATCGCCGCGGGCAGCACGACGTCGGCGAATTCCGTGGTTTCCGTCGGGAACGCGTCCTGCACGACGAGGAAAAGGCTGTCCTGGCCGAGAATCTTCCGCACCCGCGCGAGTTCGGGCAGCGACACCGCCGGGTTGGTCGCGGAGATCCACCAGAACCGCAGGTCGCCGCTCTCGGCGAGGCCGAGCATCTTCATCAGGTGGGTCGGCGGGCCGTCGTGCGGGATCTGCTCCATCGGCACGTTCCACAGTTCGGCCAGCTGCGCCACATGCGCGTCGTTGTTCCAGTTCCGGAATCCGGTGAGATCGCCGTCGGCACCGCATTCACGGGTGTTCTCGGCGGTCGGCTGGCCGTTCATCTGCAGGACGCCGCAGCCTGGTTTGCCCAGCATTCCGCGCAGCAGCACGAGGTTGTTCACCTGCACCGCGGCGGCGGTCGCCTGGTGCGATTGGTAAAACCCCTGCAGCACCGTGCACAAGAGCCGGTTGGTTGTCCCGACCAGCCTTGCCGCGGAACGGATCTCGGCTGCCGCGACCCCGCAGATCGACGCCGCGCGCTCGGGCGGATAGTCGCGGACGACCTTGACGAGATCGTCGTAGCCCACGGTGTGCTCGTCTGTCCAAGCCTTGTCGCACCAGCCGTGGTGGATGACCTCGTGCAGGATTCCGTTCATCAGCGCGACATTCGTGCCGGGCAGCGGGGCCAGATGCAGCTCAGCGGCTTCCGCGACCGGGGTTTTCCGAGGATCGACGCAGAGCAGGCGCGGCGGCTGCGGACCGGCGAGCCGGTCGAGGATGCGGGACCACAGAACCGGTTGCGTCGCGGCGACGTTGTGCCCGAACAGCGCGATGACGTCGGCGTGGTCGATGTCGGTGTAGGAGGACGGCTGGCCGTCGCAGCCGAAGCTCTCCTTGAGCGATTCGCCCGCGGTCGCGGTGCACAACCGCGTGTTGCCGTCGAGGTGGTTGGTGCCGAGCGCGCCGCGGGCGATCGCGGCCAGCGTGTAGTACTCCTCGGCGAAGAGCTGTCCGCTGGTGTAGAAGCCGAGCGAGCTGGGGCCTTCGGTGTCGAGCAATGCGCGGCTGCGCTGGACGATCCGGTCCATCGCTTCGTCCCAAGTGGACTCGCGGAGCACGCCGTTGTCGCGCACCAGCGGCGTACGCAACCGGTCCGGTGCGTTGTTGGCCTGCCAGCCGAAGAGATCCTTGGGATCGAGCCGTCCGCGGTTGACGCGATCGTCGGCCCGGCCGCGGACGCCGGCGATCCGGCCGTCCTTCACCGCGATGTCGAGGCCGTCACCGTTGGAGTGCAGGACCGCGGCGGTGCGGACCCAGCGGTCGACGTCGCCTGCCGTCACGCCGTCAGCGAGATGGCTGTCGACGCGCACCGGCCAGTCCTCGCCCGGACCGTACGGCGTGCGCGTGCCCCATGGTTCGGCGATTCCGTCCCGCACCCTGTCTCCCTCTGTCGGCCGACTCGCCCGGATACCCCGGCAGGCGGCGGCCAAACTCCGGGTTTCGCCCGCGAGACCTCGGGTACGCCGCCGGGAGGAGGCGCAGATGACTGACCGGATGCTCGTAGTCCTGGACGAAGCCGCGAAAGCCGAGGTCCCGCCCGGCTGGGGGCAGGCCGCACCGGAGCACCGGATTGTGCCCTGTCCGCCGGGCCGGGCGCCCGCGCTGCTCGAAGAGGCCGCGGGCGCCAAGCCGCTGGCCGATGTGCTGGCGGGGGGCCAATTGGTGCCGGTCGCGTTGCGGCTGGCCGAGCGGTACCCGGACGCGGTGCGGTCGGTCCTGCTCGTCGGGCCCGATCCGGACGGCAACGGCCGCGCGTCCCGCGAGTGGTTCGCCGCGCACGGCGCACGCGTCGCGTCGGCCCGCGAGGCCGGGGTCGAGGTCGAGGTGCTCCCGCACGGCCCGGCCGGCGCTCCGCTGACCGAACCGCGGGTCGCGGCGGCCGTGGCGACGACGCTCGACCGGCTTCCCTCGGTCCGCCGCCCGGACTGGTGACGTGAGGAGGAACGAAGTGAAGGCTGTGGTGTGGCACGGAACCGGGGACATCCGGCTCGACGAGGTGCCCGACCCGAAGATTCTCGAACCCAGCGACGCGATCGTGCGGATCACCCGCAGCGCGATCTGCGGCACCGACCTGCACCTGGTGCGCGGAACCATGCCCGGGATGGCCGAAGGGACCGTGCTCGGGCACGAGGCGGTGGGCGTGGTCGAAGAGGTCGGTCCCGCGGTGCGCGGGTTCTCGCCCGGCGACCGCGTGGTGATCCCGTCGACCGTCTCGTGCGGCACGTGTTCCTACTGCCGCGCCGGCTACTACGCGCAATGCGATCGTGCGAACCCGAACGGCCCGTCCGCCGGGACCTGCTTCTTCGGCGGTCCGGAAGCCACCGGCTCGGTCGACGGGCTGCAGGCGGAGTACGCGCGGGTCCCGTTCGCGATGACCTCGCTGGTCCGCATCCCGGACGCGGTGAGCGACGACCGCGCGATCCTGCTGTCCGACATCTTCCCGACCGCGTGGTTCGGCGCCCGGCTGGCCGAGGTCAGCCGCGGGGACAGCGTGCTGGTGCTCGGCGCCGGGGCGGTCGGCCAGTTCGCGATCGCCTCGGCGAAACGGCAGGGCGCCGGCCGGGTGTTCGCGGTCGACGGCATCGCGTCTCGCCTGGACAAAGCGCGCGAACAGAACGCCGAGACGATCAACTTCAACGAGGACGACCCGGTCGCACTGGTCCGCGAACTCACCGGCGGGATCGGCGTGGACCGGGTGATCGACGCGGTCGGCGTGGACGCGGAACGGCCGAAGACCGGCCCCGCGGCGCCGGCGGACACCGGCCGATTCGAGCAGGAACGCGCCGAGGTCGCGCCGGACGCCTCGCCGGACGGCGACCTGTGGGTTCCCGGGGACGCGCCGAGCCAGGCCGCGCGCTGGGCCGTGGACGCGGTCGCCAAGGCGGGCAGCATCGGGGTGATCGGGGTGTACCCGCCGGGGTTCGAGGGCTTCCCGTTCGGGACCGCGATGAACAAGAACCTGACCGTTCGCCTCGGCAACTGCAACCACCGCCGCTACCTGCCGGAACTGCTGGACCTGGTGCGCACGGACGTCGTCGACCCGACCGCGTTCATCACGCGCCGCGAGGAACCGGCGGCGGCGATCGAGGCGTACGAGTCGTTCGACCGGCGCGAGGACGGCTGGCTGAAGACGGTGCTGGAGGCGGCATGACTGACGAACGCCGCCCGGAGCGGGAGACGGCGAATCCGCGCCGCACCCAGGTCGACGAGGAGCGGGTGCCCCGGCGGCCGGACCCGGAGAGCCCGCTGGAGGACGAGGAGGGCCGTTCGAAGCGCGGCCATCCCCAGCTGGGCGACAACTTCCGCGGCGAGACCTGACCGGCACCGCGTCCGCGGTACGTGCGGGGAGCCCTGAGGGATGCGGAGTCCGTCAGGGTTTCCCGCACGAACAGCGGGCCGGTCGAAGCGGGCGCCGATTCCCGCGGGCGAAAGCTGACCCGGGTACCCAGTGGTCCGCCTGGTTTAACGTCGGATCCGCGCGGCTAAGCCAAGGCCCATGAGGATCTTGCTCTGGCACGTGCACGGCTCGTGGACCGACGCGTTCGTCCGCGGCCCGCACGAGTACTTCGTCCCGGCGAGCCCGGAAGGAGCGCCGTGGGGACTGGGCCGGGCGGGGCGGGACTGGCCCGGGGTGACCGAGGTTCCCGTCGACCGGCTCGCGGACGCTCAGCCGGACGTGGTCGTGCTCCAGCGGCCGGAGGAAGCCGCGTTCGTGCGGCCGCAGCTGGGTTCGCGGGTGCCGATGGTGTACGTCGAGCACAACGCGCCGCGGCACGGCGCCGCGGCGTCCCGGCATCCGATGGCGGGACAGGACGAGGTGCCGATCGTGCACGTCACCTCGTACAACGCGCTCATGTGGGACAACGGGATCGCGCCGGTGGCCGTCATTCCGCACGGCATTCCGGACCCGGGCGAGCGCTACACCGGCGAGCTGCCCGCGGGCGCGGCGATGATCAACGAACCGCGCCGCCGCGCCCGCGTGACCGGGGCCGATCTGCTGCCCGCGTTCCGCGAAATCGCGCCGGTGAACGTCTTCGGCATGGGCACCGACGGGCTGCCCGGCGGACAGGGCGACGTGCGTCCGCCGCGGCTGCACGACGAGCTGGCCCGGCACCGCGTGTATCTGCACACCGCGCGCTGGACGTCGCTCGGGCTGTCGCTGCTGGAAGCGATGCACTTGGGGATGCCGGTCGTCGCGGTCGCCTCGACGGAAGCGCCTGCCGCCGTGCCCCCGGACGCCGGGGTGTGCTCCGCCGACATCGAAGTGCTCGCGCGGCGGTTCCGCGAACTGGTGCACGAACCGGATTTCGCCGTGCTGGCCGGGAAGGCGGCCCGCGAGCACGCGCTGGCGCATTTCGGTCTCGACGCGTTCTTGTCGCGCTGGGACCGCCTGCTCACCGAAACCGTCCCCGCTGCGGAAGGAGTCTGATGAGGATCTCGATGGTGTCCGAACACGCCAGTCCGCTCGCCGCGCTGGGGGAGGAGGACGCGGGCGGGCAGAACGTCCACGTGGCCGACCTTTCGGCGGCACTCGTGCGGAGCGGCCACGACGTGACTGTCTACACGCGCCGCGACAACCCGGACGCGCCCGGCACAGTGGAAACGCCGGCGGGCTACCGCGTGGTGCATGTTCCGGCCGGCCCGGCGCGCCGCCTGCCGAAGGACGAACTTTTGCCGCACATGGGGGAATTCGGCAGCTGGCTGCGCGACCGCTGGACCGAGGAGCCGCCGGACGTGGCGCACGCGCACTTCTGGATGTCCGGCGTGGCAACGGTTCTCGCCGCGCGCGAGGCCGGGGTGCCGACGGCGCAGACGTTTCACGCGCTGGGCGTGGTGAAACGGCGGCATCAGGGGGACGCCGACACGAGCCCGCCGGACCGGATGTGGCTGGAGCGGATGGTCGGCAAGCAGGTCGACCGGATCGTCGCGACCTGTTCGGACGAGGTCTTCGAACTGGCGCGGCAAGGGGTCCCGCGACAGCGGATCTCGGTGGTCCCGTGCGGGGTCGACCTGGACCGGTTCGGGACCGGCGGGCCGGTGCAGCCGCGGACCGCGCCGAAGCGGCTGGTTTCGGTGGGCAGGTTGGTGCCGCGCAAGGGGTTCGACCTGGCCATCGCCGCGTTGCCGCGGGTGCCGGAGACCGAGCTGGTGATCGCGGGCGGACCGGCTTCCGGAGCGCTTTCCCAGGACCCCGAAGCTCAGCGGCTGCGGCGGCTCGCGGAACGGCTCGGGGTGGCGGACCGGGTGCGGCTGGCAGGCCAGGTGAGCCGCGCTGAGATGCCGGCCTTGCTGCGTTCGGCGGACGCGGTGCTCTGCACGCCTTGGTACGAGCCGTTCGGGATCGTTCCGCTGGAAGCGATGGCGTGCGGGGTGCCGGTGGTGGCCGCCGCGGTCGGCGGCTTGACGGACACGGTGGTGGACGGGATCACCGGACGCTTGGTGCCGCCGCGCGACCCGGCCCAGCTGGCGGCGAGGTTGCGGGCGTTGCTGGACGAACCCGCGGAGCTGGAGGCACTGGGAACCGCCGGGCAGGAACGGGTCCGGGCGCGGTACTCATGGGACCGGATCGCGGTGGAGACTGTGCGCGCGTACGAGAAAGCCATGCCCGTGCGCGAATCCGGCTGGGCTACCGCACGCTGACCGCTATCCGGTGTACCGGCGCGCGGCCGAGTTGCGCTGTGGTTCTTCCAGCAGCCGCAGTCCGTGCTCGACCTCGGCGGGAACCACGGCCCGCTCGCGGAGCACCCAAGGAAGGCCGCGCAGGCACTCGGCTACCGCGGCGGCCGTCGTCCGGTCCCGGGGCGCGGAAGCCAGCACCGCGGCTCCCCGGCGGAACACCGAACGCCACGGGCGGCGCAACATCAACGTCCACAGGGTGTTCCGGATTCCCAGCCCTCGCCGCCGGCGCGGATCGCGCAGTTTCGACGGGGCGTGGTGGATCACGACGTCCTCCCGCCAGCACATCCGCCAGCCGAGCGCGGCGAGGTCGAGCGCGAGCAGTTCCTCCTCCCCGCCGAGCCACATCCGCGAGGAGAAGCCGCCCACGTCGCGGAAAGCCCGCACGCGGAACATCGTCAACCCGGCCATCACGCCGAGCAGCGCCGGTCCGGGCAGCCAGTCCGGGCCGGGCACCGGCGAATACCGCAGCTCCGGCGTGATCGGGTCCTCCCGCAGATCCGGTTCGACCAGGCAGCGGCCGGTCACCGAACCGAGGCCGGGATGCGCGTCCAGCACCTCGGCCGCGCGGGCGAGGGCGCCGGGCTGCCAGGCGGTGTCGTCGTCGCAGAACGCCACATACGGCGTCGTCACCTCGCGGACCGCGATGTTGCGGCCGACCGCGCCGAGGTTCCGGTTGAGCCTGATCAGCCGCAACTCGGGGAACTCGGCGGCGACGAGGCCGGCGGTGCCGTCGGCGGACGCGTTGTCCACCACGAAGATCGGCGGCTGTTCCGGCAGCGCGACCAGGTGCTTGAGGGTTTCCCGCAGCTGTTCGCGGCGGTTGTGCGTGATCACCACAACGGACGTCCGGTCCATGGTCATCCTTCCGTCAGCCGGGCTTGTCGTTCGACGGCGGCGGGGAGCACGCGGCGGCGGGCCAGCGCAGGCGGCAGCCGGACCGCGGCGGCGGCCAGCGCGGCGAGCAGCCCCGGTTCTCGCGGGGCGCGGGCCAGCAACCGCCGGAGGTGGTTCGCGCAGACGCCGGCTGGTCGTCGTTGCCAGCCGATGAGCAGTTGGTTGCGGGTTTCGGCACGTCGCCGCCAGCCCGGCGACGGTCGCGACGGCGACGGATGATGGTGCGCCACCACGTCTTCCGCGTAGCAGAGCTGCCAGCCGGCCGCGGCGAGGTCGTAGGACAGCAGCTGTTCCTCGGCGCCGAAGTGCAGCATCGGGCTGAACCCGCCGACCTGCAGAAAAGCTGACCGCCGCACGATCGCGGAGCAGGCGAGGAACCCGAGCACGAGCGGGCCGGGCGCGTCCGGCGGAGTTCCCAGCGGGCTGTGCGCGAGGGCCGGGGTGATGGGGTCCTCCCGTTCTTCCGGACCGACCAAGGTCCGTCCGGCGAGGAGGCCGAGCCGCGGGTGGACGTCGAAGAGCTTTTCTGCTCGGGGGAGTGCGTCCGGGGCCCACCAGGAGTCGTCGTCGCTGAACGCGACATACGGCGTCCGGGCGGCGATGACGCCCTGGTTGCGCGCCGCGGCACCGTGATTGTGCGGGCTGCGGATCACCCGCACCTGCTCGAAGGAAGCGGCGAGTCCAGCTGTGTCGTCCGTCGAGCCGTTGTCCAGGACGATCACCGGCGGTGGCGGGTCCATTGTGGACAGCTGGGTCAGGGTGCGCGCCAATTCCCCGGCCCGGTTGCGGGTGGCCACGACGACGGTCGTCCGGTTCACGGCGTTTCCTTGAGCGCGCCCACGAGTTCGGCCAGCGGCCCGGGGAACGGGTGTTCCGCGGCGGCACGGGCACGCGCTTCGGCGGAGCAGCACCACTCGAACCACTTGTCCAGGTCGGCCCGCGCGGCGTTCGCGGGCAGGACGGCGGGCCAGCGCAGCGCGTGCGCCTGTGCGGTGACTTTCCCGCCGTGCGCGACGGGGTCGACGGCGAGCACCGGGACACCGGCCTTCAGGCCGAGGGCGAGTCCGTGCAGCCGGGTGCTGACCAGGACGTCCAATCGCGACAGCGTGCTCACGAACTGGTCCGGCGTCGCGCAGTGGCGCCAGTCGTCGGTGGCGAGGCGGGTGTCGAGCGGGACGCGGCCGCAGTCGAGGTCGCGCAGCCATCCGGTCAGCGTCGCGTGCACCGTGTCGTGCCGCCGGTCCGCGCCGTACTCGGGTTGGCCGGGCGCGAGCACCACGCCGACGACCGGCGGCGATTCGACCCGTGCGGCGAAGGAAAGGTCGGCAGCGCAGGCGTCGCCGTCGTCCCGGGCGAGCACCACGTCGAACCCGGCGACCGCGGGGTCCGCCGGATCGGGCACGGACACGCCGATAGCCAGCCGCCGGCATCGCGGGTAACGGCGATGGAGGTCTTCGAGCTGCGTGCCGCGCAACGGGCCGCAGGCGAAGACGACGTGGGTGAAGGCGTCCGGCGGGGCGTCGGCCAGGTGCGGGCCCTCGGGGCGGAACGCGGGGCTCCACACGGTCAGGTGGTCGACCCCGGCTTGGGTCAGGACGTCGCTCACCGCGCGTAAACTCAGCACGTCGCCCGCGGTGGCCTCGCCGTGCCGGAAACTCGCCCAGCCGGTCAGGAGTACTCGCATGCCCGGCGGTTACCCGAGAGTCGCGGAGGTTAACGCGGCGCTGTGCGGGTATCCGGCGCGGCATGGTTTTCTCTCACGCGGTAGTCACCGGCGGAGCCGGATTCGTAGGCGCGCGACTGTGCGCGAAGCTGCTCGAAGAAGGCGCGAGAGTCACCGCGGTGGACAATCTCGCCACAGCCCGCCCCGGCGCGCTCGACGCTGTCGCCGGGCATCCGCGGTTCCAGTTGCTGGAGCACGACGTGACCAAGCCGATCCCGGTGCCCGGGGCCGTGGACGTGGTGTTCCACCTGGCCTCGCCAGCGTCTCCCAAGGACTACTTCCGGCTGCCGCTCGAGACGCTGCGCGTGGGGTCGGCAGGCACCGAGAACGCTCTCGCCGCGGCGCGCGGGGCGCGGTTCGTTCTCGCGTCGACCAGCGAGGTGTACGGCGATCCGCTGGAGCATCCGCAGCGGGAAACCTACTGGGGCAATGTGAATCCGATCGGCCCGCGCAGCGTGTACGACGAGGCCAAGCGTTACGCCGAAGCGCTGACCAGCGCGATGCGACGCGGCGAAGGCGCGAACACCGGGATCGCGCGCATCTTCAACACCTACGGCCCCGGCATGCGCTCGGACGACGGGCGGATGGTGCCGTCGTTCATCACCAGTGCGCTCGCGGGCGAACCGCTCACCGTCGAAGGCAACGGGCGGCAGACGCGGTCGTTGTGCTTTGTGGACGACACCGTCGAAGGATTGCTCGCGCTGGCACGGTCGGACCATTCCGGGCCGGTCAATATCGGCAACCCCCACGAGCTTTCGGTGCGGGAGATCGCGGAGCAGGTGATCGCGATCACCGGATCTTCCTCGCGGATCGTGCATGCCGACCCGGCGGTGGACGATCCGCGGCGGCGGTGCCCGGACGTTTCGCTCGCGCGCCGGGCGCTCGGCTGGGCGCCGCGAGTCGTTGCGGGGGAAGGGCTGCGGCGGACCGTCGAGTGGTTTTCCAGGAAGCAGGCAGCTGCCGCGTAACCGGGCGTCGCTTCGGGGAGTAGCGACGTCCTGGGCTTTTCCGGCCGATTCGTTTATCCCCGACTTCGCCGGGTAGTGCTCCCGGGACAGCGGACCACCGGGGTCCGCGCCGGAGCGAAGGGGTGAGCGGGTGCGCTTCCTGGGAATCAACGCGGTGTTCCACGACCCCGCCGCCGCGCTCGTCGTCGACGGACGGATCGTCGCGGCGGCCGAGGAAGAGCGGTTCAGCCGGCGCAAGCACGGCAAACAGGCGGTGCCGTTTTCGGCGTGGGAACAGCCGGGGCAGGCCGCCCGCTGGTGCCTGGAGCGGGCCGGGCTCACCGCGGCCGACCTCGACGCGGTCGGCTTTTCCTACGATCCGGACCTGGTCGAACCCGGCCTCGCCGGACACGACCCCAGCGGCGAGGAACTGCGCACCGAACTCGCCCGCCGCGCCCCGAAATTCCTCGCCAGCGAACTGCCCGGATTGGACCGGCGGAAGGTCCGGTTCGTCCGGCACCACGTCGCGCACGCCGCGTCGGCCGCGCTCGCCGGGCCGCCGGGCGATTCAGCGGTCTTGGTGGCCGACGGGCGCGGTGAAAGCACGTCGTACCTGGCTGGCGAGTATCGCGACGGACGGTTCAAGGAACTTGCCGCGCAAAAGCTTCCGCACTCGCTGGGGCTGTTCTACGAGGACCTTACCGAGCACCTGGGATTCGCGCGGTCGAGCGACGAGTACAAAGTCATGGCGCTGGCTTCCTATGGCGGACCAGTGCATCTCGACTACCTCCGCGAGCGCGTCTACGTGACCGGGGACGGGGGATTTCGCACCGAGCCGATCGACTGGGCCGCACTCGCCCCGCGGTGCTCTCCTGGCGAGGAACCGGCGCAACGGCACGCCGATCTCGCGTCCAGCGTCCAAAGAGTCCTGGAGGAAGTGCTCCTCGACCTCGCTCGCTGGCTGCACGAGCGGACAGGGCAACGCACGTTGACCCTTGCCGGCGGGATCGCGCTCAACTGTGTCGCCAACACGCGGCTGCACGCGGAAAGCCCCTTTGAGGCGGTCTGGATTCAGCCTGCCGCCGGAGACGCCGGAACCGCGCTCGGAGCCGCCCTTCAGCTGGCGGCCGACGCGGGCGAGCGGATCGAACCGATGTCCGACGCCGCCCTCGGTCGCGAATGGACTGACGAAGAGCTGGAATCCATTCTGCAGAAGGCGAAACTGGACTACGAACGTCCGGACGACGTTTCGGACGCGGTGGCCGGGGCACTCGCGGACGACCGGATCGTGGCCTGGTTCCAAGGCCGCGCCGAATTCGGCCCGCGCGCGCTCGGGCACCGGTCGCTGCTCGCGCACCCCGGCCGCGCCGGCAACCTGGAGCGGCTCAACGACGTGAAGGGCCGCGAGCAATTCCGCCCAGTGGCCCCGATGGTGCTCGCCGACCGCGCGGAGGAGATCTTCTCGCGCGGCCCGTTCCCCAGTCCCTACATGCTTTTCGTGCACGACGTCGCCGAAGCGTGGCGCGACCGGCTGCCCGCGGTGACCCATGTGGACGGTACCGCCAGGGTGCAGACGGTTGACCCGGCAGACGACCCGCGGACCGCCCGGATGCTTTCCGGGTTCGCGGACCGGACCGGTCTTCCGGTCGTCGTCAACACGAGCCTGAATACCGCGGGGCGGCCGATGGCCGATTCTCCGCGCGACGCGTTGGAGTGTTTCGGTTCGGCTCCGGTGGACGTTCTGGCGTTGGGACCGTTCCTGGTCCGGCGTCACCGGGACCGCTGACTTTTCGAGGAGGTGCCGTCATGGCAGACCACTTCGCCGACTTGTGTTCGGCCGCGCAGCGATTGCGTTTCGCCACCCCGCGCATTGCCGCGTGGGGCAGGTACCTGGCCACTGTTTTCGAGAACGGCGGGCGGTTGCTCGCGTGCGGCAACGGCGGGAGCGCCGCCGAGGCCCAGCACTTGACCGGCGAGCTGGTAGGCCGGTTTCGCCGCGAGCGCCGTCCGCTGTCGGCGATCGCGCTGCACGCCGACACCTCGGCGCTGACCGCGATCGGCAACGACTACGACGAAGCCGAACTGTTCGCCCGCCAGGTCCGCGCACACGGACGGCCGGGCGACGTGCTCGTCTGCCTGTCGACCAGCGGCACCAGCCAAAACGTCGTCGCGGCGGCGAAAACGGCCCACGAGATGGGCGTGACGACCTGGGCGTTCACCGGACCGGCGCCGAATCCGCTCGCCGCGCTGTGCGACGACGCGGTGGCGGTCGACGCGCCGAGCGTGGCGACGGTGCAGGAATTGCATCTGGCGCTGGTGCACGCACTGTGCGAAGCCTTGGACGACGCGCTCGGAGTGCCCGCGTGAAGCCGCTGGTGGTGGTCGGCGACGTGTTCCTCGACGTGGACGCCGAGGGCGTCGCGGAACGGCTCTGCCCGGACGCGCCGGTCCCGGTCGTCGACGTGACGAGCCGGTGGCTGCGTGCCGGCGGAGCGGGTCTCGCCGCGCTGCTGGCGGCCCGGTCGGCCGCTGAAGTGGTCCTCGTGACCGCGCTCGGCGACGATCGTTCCGCCCGCACGCTCGCCGGTCTGCTCGAACCGGAAGTGACCCTGGTGCCGGTCCCGCTGGAAGGCGCCACCGTGTCGAAGACCCGGATTCGCGCGGCCGGGCAATCGTTGGTGCGCTTGGATTCCGGCGAAGGAACCGCGTCCGCCGAGGGCTTGCCGGACCGGGCGGAGCGCGCGTTGCGGAGCGCCGGGGCGATCCTGGTGGCCGACTACGGCCGGGGCGTCACGCGGAACCCGCGGCTGCGGGAGGTGCTGACCGAACTGGCGGCCGAGATCCCGGTGGTGTGGGACCCGCATCCGCGCGGGGCCGAGCCGGTGCCGGGAACGCGCCTGGTCACGCCGAACGCCAGTGAGGCGACCGCGGCGGTGCCGGACGCGCTGGAGCTGCCCGGTCTGCTGCGGGAACGCTGGCACGCCGACGCGGTCGCCGTGACCATCGGTTCCCGGGGTGCGTTGGTGGACGACGGCAAGTCGGTGCGGCGGATTTCGGTGCCGGAAGGCGCGCAAGTCAGCGGCAGCGCGACGGACACCTGCGGCGCGGGCGACCGGTTCGCGGCGGCCGCGGCGGCCGGATTGCTCGACGGCGCCTCGGTTGCCGAGGCCGTGCGCGTCGCGGTCGATGCGGCAGCTCGGTTCGTCGCCGCGGGCGGGGCCAGCGCACTGTCCGTCGAGGAAGGCCGGGTGTCCATTGCGGACCCAAAGGATTACTCGGCGGGAAATGCCTTTGCGGTAGCGGAACGAGTCCGCGCGGCGGGCGGGCGGCTCGTCGCGACCGGCGGCTGTTTCGATCTCCTGCACCCCGGGCACGTCAGCCTGCTGCGCCAGGCGCGCGCTCTCGGCGACGCACTCGTGGTGTGCGTGAATTCGGACAGTTCCGTGCGCCGGTTGAAAGGCCCGGGACGTCCGCTGCTGTCCGCGCCGGACCGGGCCCGTCTGCTGACCGCACTGTCCGTTGTGGACGCGGTCGTGGTTTTCGACGAATCGTCCCCGGTCGCGATCCTGGAGCGGCTGCGGCCGGATGTCTGGGTGAAGGGCGGCGACTACGCCGAGGCGGAGCTGCCCGAACGGACGGTGGTCGAGCGGTACGGCGGCGAGGTCGTGCTGGTGCCGACCCTGCCCGGCTATTCGACGACGAGGCTGGTCGCCGCCGCGGCGGGCCAGTGAATCTTCGAGGGAGTCTGATGCGTTCTCTTGGCAATGTCCTGATCACCGGCGGCGCGTCCGGTCTCGGCGCGGCGACGGCCGAAGCGGTCCGCGCGGAAGGCGGCACCCCGTGGGTGCTCGACCGCGCCCGGCCCGCCGACGGGGCGGAATTCGTGCGAGTCGACCTCGCCGACTCCGCTGCGGCCGAGCAAGCCGTACGCGAGGTGGCCGAACGGGCGGGCGGGCTCGACGGGGTGGTGACCGCCGCGGGGATCGACGCGTGCGGTCCGCTCGGCGAGGTGCCGGCGAAGGACTGGGAGCGGGTTGCGCACGTGAACCTCCTGGGCACCGTCGCCGTGGTGCGGGCCGCGCTGCCGTATTTGGAGCAGTCCCACGGCCGGATCGTCACCGTGTCCTCGACGCTCGGTATCAAGGCCGTCAGCGACGCGACCGCCTACTGCGCCTCGAAATTCGGCGTCGTCGGTTTCACGCGGGCGCTGGCCGCGGAGCTCGCGGGCCGGGTCGGGGTGACGCTGCTGGTGCCGGGCGGCATGTGGACTCGCTTCTTCGACGACCGGACGGAGCAGTACCGCCCGCCAGCCGACGCGAAGCTGAACCGGCCGGAACACGTCGCCGGAACGATCGCGTTCGCGCTCGGCCAGCCGCCGGACGCGGAGGTGCGGGAGCTCGTGGTGTGCGCTTCGGAAGAGGGATCGTGGCCATGAGCGTCCTGGCTCTGCGCGCCCTCGGAATCGGCGACCTGCTCACCGCGGTCCCGGCGCTGCGCGGCCTGCGCCAGGCGCACCCGGAAGAGCGCCTCGTGCTGGCCGCCCCCGAATGGCTGCGGGACCTGGTCGAACTGGTCGACGCGGTGGACGAACTGCTCCCCACCCCCGGCCTCGGCGCGCTGCACTGGCCGGGCCCGCCCCCGCGGCTGGCGGTGAATCTGCACGGCAACGGCCCGGAGAGCATCCGCGACCTGACGGCCGTCCTGCCGGACGCGCTGCTCACGCACCGGAACCCGGCGGTCCCGGAGATCCCGGGCCTGGACTGGACGCCGGGCATCCACGAGGTCGACCGCTGGTGCCGGCTGGTCGAATACGGCCAGTGCTCCGCCGACCGCCGGGACCTGCGGATTTCCCCGCCGCCCGGACCGAGTCCGGCGCCGGGGGCCGTCGTGGTGCACCCCGGCGCGGCGTTTCCCGCCCGGCGCTGGCCGCCGGAGAGGTTCGCGGAAGTGGCGCGCGACCTGGCCGCGGCCGGGCAGCGCGTGGTGCTCACCGGCGCGGCGGCCGAACGCGGACTGGCGGAGGAGGTCGCGACGCTCGCCGGACTGGGCCCGGAGGCGGTGCTCGCCGGCCGGACCGGGCTGGCCGAACTGGCCGCGCTCGTGGCCGAAGCGGCGCTGGTGGTGTGCGGTGACACCGGCGTCGGTCACCTCGCGACCGCTTTCGGCACGCCGTCGGTCCTGCTCTTCGGCCCGACGCCGCCCCGGTGCTGGGGCCCGCCGCCGGACGCTCCGCAGCACGTCGTGCTGTGGGTAGGAGACGTCGGCGACCCGCACGGCACCGAACCGGACGCCGGATTGCTGCTGCTGAGCCCCGATCGCGTGCTGGCGGCGGCCCAGTCGGTGCTGCGCCAAGGGGTGTCGCATGGCTGAGCGGATCGGTGTCCTCGGAGCGGGCTACGTCGGGCTGACGACGGCGGCGTGCTTCGCCGCGATGGGCAATCAAGTGTCCGCTGTGGACATTGACGAGGCCAAGGTTTCCCGGCTGCGGACTGGGGAAGTCGACCTCGCCGAGCCGGGACTGGCCGAGCTCGTTGCCAAAGGGCTCAGGGAGGGCACACTGGCCTTCTCCGGCGACTTCGCCGCGGTCGCCGGGTCGACGATGGTGTTCCTGTGCTTGCCGACGCCGCCCGGCGAAGACGGCACCCCGGATCTGCGTGCGCTCCGCGGCGCTCTAGGCGACCTCGGCCGAGTGCTCGCGTCCGGCACGATCGTGGTGACGAAATCGACCGTGCCGGTCGGGACCGCCCAGCGCGTTCCGGAGTATCTCGGCCGCGCTGACCTTCCGGTGGTCAGCAACCCGGAGTTCCTGCGCGAAGGCCATGTCGTGCATGACTTCCGGTGCCCGGACCGCGTTGTCGTCGGTGCTGATCCGCCGGATTCGCTCGCCGCGGACCGGGTCGCGCGGCTCTACGCGCCGACCGGAGCCAGGGTCGTGCGCACGAGCAGCGCGAGCGCCGAGCTGGCCAAGTACGCCAGCAACGGATTTCTCGCGGTGAAGGCGTCGTACGCGAACACGCTGGCCGAACTGTGCGAACAGTGCGGCGCGGACGTCCGCGACGTGTCCGCGGTGATGGGCCTCGATCCGCGGATCGGGCCGCATTTCCTGGCCCCCGGCCCAGGCTGGGGCGGGTCCTGCCTGCCCAAGGACGCCAGCGCGCTGTTGCGGGCGGCGGATTCGGCAGGCGTCGAGTTCGGGCTGCTTCGCGACGCGGTGCGGGTGAACACCCGGCAGCGCACGCGAATGGTCCGCGCGATCCGGACGGCGGCGACCGGGCGTCCGGACGGTTCGCTGGACGGCGTCCGGATCGGCGTGCTGGGCCTGGCGTTCAAGGCGGGCACCGGCGATGTGCGCGATTCCCCGGCGGTCGCGGTCGCGGCCGAACTGGTCCGGCAAGGCGCCGAGGTCACCGCGTACGACCCGGCTGTCCAGTCCGAAATGGACGGAGGGACCGTCGTGGACGATCCCTATCTGGTCGCGAAAGACGCGGCCGCGCTGGCTGTTCTCACCGAATGGCCGGAGTTCCGCGACCTCGACTGGCGGCGGCTCGCCGAAGCGGCGGACCGGCCGGTCGTGGTCGACACCCGCAATGTGCTCGATCCGGGCATTCTCGCCGAGGCCGGGTTCGCCCGGATCGGCGTCGGCACCCCCGTGGAGGTTCCTGATGCGTGTTCTCGCCCTAGGCTGCACCCTCAAGCGCTCGCCGGACCGCTCCAGCAGCGACCTGATCGCCCGGCAGCTGCTCGACCTGTTCGCGGAGCGGGGGGCGACCGGCGAACTGGTCCGGGTGGCCGACCATGACGTGCGCCCCGGGATCGAGGCGGACATGGGCGACGGCGACGCGTGGCCGGAGATCCGGCGCAAGGTCGCGGCCGCGGACATCGTGCTGATCTCGACGCCGACCTGGGTCGGCCACATGTCGAGCGTCGCGCAGCGGGTCGTGGAACGGCTGAACGCCGAACAATCCGAGACCGACGACGAGGGCCGCCCCGGGATGTTCGGCAAGGTCGGGGTCGTCGCGGTGGTCGGCAACGAGGACGGAGCGCACAAGATCACCGCGGATCTGTTCCAGTCGCTCAACGACATCGGCTTCACCATCCCGGCCCAGGGCGGCACGTACTGGAACGGGGAAGCGATGAAGGGCGGCGACTACCAGGATCTGGACGAGACTCCCGAGGCGGTCGCCTCGACGAACGCGACGCTGGTCCGGAACGCGGTGCATCTGGCCGAGGTGCTGGGGAAGCAGCAGTACCCGGCTTCGTGACGGGCTGGCTGGCGTGGCGCGGATCGGTCGCCTTCGCGCCATCGCGGCGGGGGTGCGTGAGGGAATCAGATCGCCTGAGGGTTCCCCTCACGGCCGCTGTCCGACTCCCGTCGCGATCTCGTGCCTCCGATGCTCGTCCGGAGCCAGCGGCGGAGTAGCCCCGCCCTGCCCGCGGCGCAAGCCGTGCAGGAACTCCCGCACGGTCGCCTCCGCCGACCACTCCGGCTGCCATTCCAGCTCGGACCGCGCTCGCGACGTGTCCATCACCGGCAGCCGCAGCACCGTGTCGAAGAGGCCGGGCGTCGCGGGCACCAGGTGCAAGCGCCAGGCCGCTGCGAGCGCGGGTTTGACCAGCCCGGCCGGGACCGGCACCCGGCGTGCGCGCAGCAGCCGAGCGAGCAGCCGCGGGTCGACCACCGGGTCGGTCGCGATGTTGAACGCACCCGAAACCGGCCGCAGCACACAGCGCCGGATGGCGTCGGCGAGGTCGTCCGCGTGCACGACCTGGAACCGCAGCCCCGGGATGTCCGGCACGATCGGCACCAGTCCGGGCCGGAGGAGGCTGCCGGGCACGAACGGCCCGGCGAACAACCGCCGCTGCTCGGTGGACGCCGTGCGCTGGAAAACGAACCCGGGCCGGACCCGTACCACGCGGATCTCCGGATGGGCCCGTTCGAAGGAGTCCAGAAGCCTTTCCACGTAAGCCTTTTCGCGCGGATAGGCGGCGCCTGGCCAGCCGTGCGTCGGATAGTCCTCGCTGACCGGACGGTCGTCGGCGGCGGGGGAGTAGGCCCCGACCGAGGACGCCACGACCAGCGTCGGCACCCCGGCGGCCGCGGCGGCCTCGAACAGCCGGAGCGAGCCGCGGACGTTCGTCTCCCACGTGCGGTCCGGGCGACGGGTCGGCTGGAAAAGCCACGCCAGGTGGACCACCGTGTCGACGTCGCGCAGGACGGGAGCCAGCTCGTCGTGCGCCACGTCGGCGCCGACGTACTCCGTCTTGGGCGGCGGAACACCCGCCGGACGCCGTTCGAGGCCGGTGATCGCCTCGACGTCGGGGTCGGCCGCCAACGCGCGCACTGCCGCGGTGCCGATGTTGCCGGTCGCGCCGGTCACTGCGATCCGTCGGGAAGTCATCGGGCCCGGGTACCCGCCTAGGGGCGGGTCAATCCGGGCACCGCCATCGCGGCGGACAGTTCGGCCGTGTCCTGCGCCGGGTCGATCAGTGCTGGTCCAGCTGCCGCAGCAGCCGGCGGACCGGCAACGCCATCGCGCCCAGCCCGAGCGTCGCCGTCACCCCGTCGTCGGAGGAGACCAGCCGGTCCTCGACCTGGCACACCAGCGACCGGCAGCGCTCCAGATCCGCCGCGCGCCCGGGAACCGCGGTGTCCCGCACTGCCGTGGCGAGCTCCAGCAACAGGTCAGCGAGCGCGTCCCGCGCCTTCGGCCACGGATAGACGAACGGCTCCCGTCCCTCCGACGTCGTGCGCACCGCCTCGACCAGCTGCTCTACCGGCGGCCACAACGCTCCGAGCGTCCGCAGCGAGGCCTCGTGCTGCGTCCCGGAATGCCGGCTTCGCTTGCGCAGGTTGAGAAACCGGCCTTCCCGGGTGAGCCCGGACGCGTCCTCAGCCGCTCGTGCGAGGCTGCGCACGTCGCTGACCCGGCCGAGCCATTCGTCCAGGTTCTCCGGCGGTTCGTCGGTCCGTACCAGCTCGGCGGTGTCTTCCAGCAGCCCGGCGAGCGCGGAGGCGAGCCGATCGGCGGCAGCGGCGACGCGTTCCCCGTACAGCGGCGGGAAAATCACTACGTTCACCGCCAGCCCGATCGCGGCGCCGAGGGCGGTCTCCAGCAGCCGGTCGCCGAGCAGTTCCGAACTTCGCGCGGTCCCGTAGGTGACCAGCAGCATCCCGGTCACCCCGACCCACACGCCGGACCCGCCGAACCGCCGCCACGAGCCCACCAGCAACCCGGCGAAGACGACGATCGCCAGCGTCACCGTCTGTTCCGGCACCACCTGCGCGACCCCGGCGGCGAGCAGCACCCCGAGCGTCACCGAGCCGACTTGCTGCGCCCAGCCGAGCAGGCTCCGGTAGACGGTCGCTTCCACCAGGAAGATCGCCGCGTAGGGCGCGAGAAACGGCTGGGAAAGCCCGATCACCCGGGTGGCCAGCAGCCAGGCCGCCACGGCGGCGACGGTCGCCTTGGCGGCCTGCAGCACGGTGCGCCGCTCGCTGCCGGGGACGCGGATCGCGCGGGCCGCCCAGCCCAGCGGCGTGCGGTCGAGTTCGGGCGTCACGCGCGTACGGGCGCGCCCAGGTGGACGAGCTTCGTCTGCGTCATCTCGTCGAGCAGTTCAGGTCCGTAGCCATAGCCCGAACCGCTCCCGCGCCGCGGATGAGCCGCCCCGCCGGGGGCGCCGCCGAAAACGGCGTTGACCTTGACCGTTCCGACCGCCAGCTCCCGCCACGCGTGCTGTGCGTGCTCCATCGACGCGGTGAGCACGGTCGCGGCGAGCCCGTAATCGTCGTTGGCGGCCTCGGCCAGCCCGTGTTCGAAGGAATCCACCACGCACACCGGCGCGACCGGGCCGAAGGTTTCCTCGCGCAGCACGCGCATCTGGCTGGTGCATCCGGTGAGGACGGTCGCCGGGTAATGCGCGCCCGGTCCGGCCGGAATCTGGCCGCCGGCGCGAATTTCGGCGCCCAGTGCTACGGCGTTCTCGACGTGGGAATGCACGTGGTCGCGGTGCCGGGTGTCCACCAGCGGGGCAAGCGTCTGCCCTCGGGCGATTCCGGCGAGCGCTTCGGTGAATGCCTCGGCTGTCGCGCGGTGCACGTAGATTCGTTCCACCGCAACGCAAATCTGCCCGGAATTCGCGAACGCCCCGAGCGCGGCCTGCTCAGCGGCCCAGCGCGGGTCAACGTCCTCGTCCACCACGAGCGGGTCGTTGCCGCCGTTCTCCAGCAGCGCCTTCGCCCCGGTCGCCGCCGCGCTCGCCGCGATCGACCGGCCGGTGGCGGTGCTGCCGACGTGCGCGAGAACGTCCACATCGCTGCGCGCGGCCAGCACCGCGCCGATCCGGCCGTCTCCGTGGACGGTCTGCAGCACGCCTTCGGGGAAAACTCCGGCAAGAACCTCGCCGAACAGCGTTCCGGTGTGCGGACACCGTTCGCTGGGCTTGTGCACAACAGTGTTCCCGGTGACCACAGCCGCGCCGATGAGCCCGCACGACACGGCGACCGGGTCGTTCCACGGAGTCAGCGCGACCACCACCCCGCGCGGCTCCGGGACCATCAGATCGGTGGCGGCGAAGTCCCCGAGCAGGCTGCGGCCGCGATGCACCGGACCCAGTTCGGCGTACTGGCCGAGGGTTCCGGCCCCGGCGAGCACCCCGGCCTTGGCTTCCTCGAGCGGACGGCCGGTTTCGCGCCGGTTGAGCTCGGCCAGGTCGTCGGCGTGCGCGCGCAGCCGGTCGGCGGCGGAGCGCAGGGCCGCACCGCGTTCGGCGGCAGGCGTCCGGTCCCAGCCCGGCTGCGCCCGATGCGCGAGGCCGCGCGCGGCGTCGAGTTCGTCCGGGCTGGCCATCGGGACCGCGCCGACCGGGCTCCCGTCGGCCGGGTCGGTGATCGCGAGCGTGGCGGCCCGGTCGTCGAGCGTGGTCATCGCACCTCCTGTAGGTCGGTCGCGCTGCGGGTACCCCGGCGCACGCACTGTCATACGTTCCGTTTGCCTGCGCCGATGCGGGGTAAACCGGCGCGGGTGAACACTTTCCCGGACTACGCCGTGGTGATCCCGACGACCGGCCGCCCCGCGCTGCGGACCCTGCTGGACACGCTCGGCGCCGCCAAGGGCCCCGGCCCGGCCGAGGTGATCGTGGTCGACGACCGTCCACAAGGGAACGTGCTGGAGACGCCCGAGGGCGTCCGGGTGCTGCGGTCGTACGGGCGGGGCCCGGCGGCCGCGCGGAATGTCGGCTGGCGCGCGGCGAAATCGGACTGGATCGCCTTCGTGGACGACGACGTGGTCCTCGCCGCCGACTGGCCCGCCCGGCTGGTCGCCGACCTCGCCCGGCTGCCGCCGGAGGCCGCCGCGTCGCAGGCCAGGATCGTGGTTCCGTTGCCGGGCAACCGGAAACCCACCGACGACGAACGCGGCACCGCCGGGCTGGAAACGGCGCGCTGGATCACCGCGGACATGGCCTACCGGCGTTCGGCACTGGTCGAGTCCGGCGGTTTCGACGAGCGATTCCCGCGCGCGTTCCGGGAAGACTCCGACCTGGCCCTGCGCGTCGTGCTCAACGGACACCGCATCGAGCGCGGCGAGCGCGTCACGACCCATCCGGCGCGCCGTTCGGGGTTCTTCGCCAGCGTGAAAGCCCAGCGGGGCAACGCGGACAACGCGCGAATGCGGTACAAACACGGTGTCCTGTGGCGGCAGCGAACCGGCGCTGGCAGCGGAATGCTGGGACGCCACGCACTGACCGTCGCCACCGCCGCCGTCGCCGCGCTCGCGCCCCGGAAACGTCGCGTCGCCCTGGCGGCTTGGGCTGGGCTGACCGGCGCTTTTGCCGCACAACGCATCCGTTCCGGGCCGGCCGCGCCCGGCGAGATCGCGCGCATGCTCGTGACGAGCGCATTGATCCCGCCCGCCGCCTGCTATCACCGGCTGCGCGGGGAAATCGCCGCCCGCCGTTCGCTTGCCCCGCAGGCCGTGCTGTTCGACCGCGACGACACGCTGATCCACGACATCCCGTATCTGGCCGATCCAGAACAGGTCCGGCCGGTCGACGGAGCGGTCGGCCTCGTGCGGCAACTCCGGCGGAAGGGCGTCCGGGTAGGCGTGGTGAGCAATCAGTCCGGAGTCGCGAAAGGACTGATCGAACCGGTTCAACTGACCGCGGTGAACGCTCGCGTGGACGAGCTGTTCGGCGAATTCGGCACCTGGCAGGTCTGCCCGCACGACGCCGACGACGGCTGCGGCTGCCGCAAACCGTCTCCGGAACTCGTCCGGCGGGCGGCGAAAGAACTGTCGGTCGACCCCTCGCGCTGCGTCGTCATCGGCGATACTGGCGCGGACGTCGAAGCCGGGCTCGCGGCCGGAGCGCGCGCCGTGCTGGTCCCGACCGCCCGCACCCTGCCCGCCGAGATCGACCGCGCGCGCCGGGAAGCGCTGGTGGCGCGAGATCTCGCGGATGCGTTGCGCCAAGCCGGAGTCGGCACGTGAAGCGCGTGGTCGTGGCCCGGCAGGACAATCTCGGCGACGTCCTGCTGGCCGGTCCGGCGATCCGGGCGGTCGCCGCGCGGGCCGAGCACGTCACGCTGCTGGCCGGGCCGCACGGCGCCGCTGCCGGGGAACTGCTGCCCGGCGTGGACGAGGTGCAGGTCTTCCGCGCGCCGTGGATCGACCCCGAACCGCCGCCGCTGACCCGCCCGTCGATCGACGCCCTCGCTGACCAGCTGACTGGCTTCGACGCGGCTTTCGTGTTCACCTCGTTCCACCAGTCGCCATTGCCGCTCGCGTTGGTGCTGCGCCTGGCCGGGGTGCCGTGGATCGGCGCGATCTGCGACGACTACCCGGGCAGCCTGCTCGACCTGCGCCACCGCGTACCGGGCGATCCGCCGGAAGCGCTGCGGATGCTGTCGCTCGCCCGAGCCGCCGGGTGCTCGCTGCCTCCTGGCGACGACGGGCGGCTCGCGATCCGCGGCCCGCTGCCGGAGGTCTCGGCGCTGACCGGAATCGGCGACTACGTCGTGGTGCACCCGGCAGCCTCGGTCCCGGCGCGCAGCCCCTCTGCGGTCCACAGCGGACGAATGGTGGACGCGCTCGTCCAGGCAGGACACCGGGTTGTCGTGACCGGCGCGAAATCGGAGGGGAGCACCGCCGACGTCGACCTGAGCGGCCGCACGACCCTGCTCGAACTGGCCGCGGTACTCGCCGGCGCCGAGGCCGTCGTCGCCCCGAACACCGGCCCAGCGCACCTGGCGGCGGCGGTCGGAACCCCGGTGGTGTCGCTGTTCGCGCCGGTGGTTCCCGCCGCGCGCTGGGCTCCGTTCGGGGTCCCGGCGGCATTGCTCGGCGACCAGCACGCGCCGTGCCGGGGAAGCCGCGCCCGGACCTGTCCGGTCCCCGGGCACCCGTGCCTGGACGGCATCGACCCGGCCGAAGTGGTGGCCGCGGTGGAGGAATTGGCCAAGCGGCCGAGCCGCCGGGCGACCGCTTGAACCGCAAGGAAAGGAGAGGACATGGTGGACCCAGCACCGCTGCCCGAGGAGACCGGCGGACCGCGCACGGCCGTCGTGACCGGCGCGGATTCCGGCATCGGCCGGGCGGTGGCCGTCGCGCTCGCCGGCGGGGGAGTGGACGTCGGAATCACCTGGCACACCGACAAAACCGGAGCGGAGGAGACCGCCGCCGAGGCGCGGGAACAGGGCGCGGCCGCGCACGTGTGGCAGCTCGACCTGACCGACCTGCCGACCGCGGCGAGCGTCGTGGACGACCTCGCCGGCGAACTCGGCGGCGTCGACGTGCTGGTGAACTGCTCCGGGACCGGCAGCAGCGAACTCGCGATGGACATGGACTTCGACACCTGGCGCGGCGTCGTGGACGTCGACCTGCACGGCGTTTTCGTGTGCTCGCAACGCGCCGCGCGGCACATGATCGACGCCGGCCGCGGCGGCCGGATCATCACGATCACGAGCGTCCACGAACACGTGCCCCGCGTCGGCGCCGCTCCGTACTGCGCGGCGAAAGCCGGTGCGGGCGCGTTGACCCAGGTGCTCGCACTCGAACTCGCCGAGCACGGGATCACGGTCAATTCCGTGGCACCCGGCGAGATCTCGACCCCGATGACCGGCCAGACCGACGTCGACCCGCGTGAGCGGGACCGTCCCGGAATTCCCTTGGGCCGCCCCGGGCACGCCCGTGAAGTCGCCGCGGCGGTGGCTTTCCTCGCCACCCCCGCGGCGGGGTACATCACGGGTTCGTCCCTGGTGGTCGACGGCGGGCTGATCCGCATGGGCGCGCAGGCCGGCACGGCCTTCCCGGACAACAGCTGGCGTCGGCCCTAAGCCCGTTCGCGGCTGCCGCCGAGCGCGACGGCCAAGGCGACGAGCGCGGTCAGCCCGTGCAGCCAGTTGTCCGCCCAGTTGAGGTTCACCGGGTCGTCGCGTGCGGTGCTGAACGCCGTCGCGAGTATCCCGTACGCGGTCAACCCGGTGAACGCGACGAACAGCACCCAGCAGTACGCGACCGCGCCGGAAAGCTTGCGTGCGGCCAAAACCCCGAGCAAGCCGAGTGCGGTGTGGACGATGTTCAGCACCGTGCTGGAACTGAACAGCCAGATCACGCGCGTGGTGTCGTGCCCGGCGTGCGCGGTTTCCGGCACGAAGAACCCGGCGATGCCGAGGACCAGGTAGACCAGCCCGAGCACGGCGACGACCGGACGGGCCCAGGAACGGGTGGTGACCGTCGGCATGGGTACTCCTTTCCGCAGCCGTACTTTTCCGTTGTCGCGGCGGGTTATTCCTCGCGAATCGACTTCGCGACGGAACCGCCCGCCTCGTCCGCCTGCTCGGCGGGATCCGGGTCCGACCGGCGCTGCGGGAGATCCTCGTCCGGGGCCACGGCCTTGGCCGCCTCGGCCCGGGCGAGCGTCTCGTCGTCGGGCGGGTTCGGCACGGGCTGGACGTCCGGGCGTTCCTCGGCGAGCCTGTTCCCGAGCGGCTCGCCTTCGCGCGCCTCGGCGGGGGTCGTGGCCTGCCGGGTCGCCGGGCTCCAGCGTTCGGCCGGTTCGACGCCTGCCTCCAACGGGTCGACCCGCAGTTCGTCCTCGTCGAGGGATTCGGACTGATCGAGCGTTTCGGGCTCAGCCGGATCGCTGTCGGCCATCATGCTCCCTTCTCGCTACAGCGCTTTCCTCGCCGGGTACCCGCGCGGAACGGGACAAAACCGGTGTCAGGCGGCAGCGAGATCGCGGATCGCGGTCTGCGCCTTCTGGATTTCCTGACCGACCAGGAGCGCGGTGAAGCGGGCGACCGAAATGCTGTGCGCGGCCGAGGCGACCGCGTCGCAGGCTTGCTGCGCGTCGCCCGAATGATGCCGCACGCGCCCGGCGAGCAGCGCTTCCTCGAGCTGGCCGGACAAATCGGGGAGGAGTTCGGAGAGGTCGTCGGCGAGGAGGCTCAGCAAGCCCAGCGTCCGGTACAGCTCCGAGGGGGATTCGTAGCCGCCGGCACCGGCTTCGCGACGGAGCCGGCGCAGCGCGGTCTGCGCCTGCTCGGCCGGTGCGGGAGACGTCGCTGAATGATCCATGGACCGCTGGTACCCGGTGGTAGTGCCGCTAACCGGGCGATTGCGGGCGGCTGCCCCGGGTATCCGGGAACGATGAACGAGATCGTCGAACTGATCCGGAGGCGGGCCTGCCTCGCGGACTCCCGCGACGCCGAACGGGTCGCGCACGCCGTGCTGCGGACGCTGTCCGAGCGGATCTCCCCGGAAGCGGCGGCAAGCCTGGCAGTGCGGCTGCCGGCTGAACTGGCCGACGTCCTGCGTCCGGGCGGCGGCAGCGGGGAACGCTTCGAACTGGAGGAATTCGTCGGACGGATCGCGCACCGGGCGGGCCTGAGGGATCCGGAGGCCGTGCACCGGGCCGGTGTGGTGCTGGACGTGCTGGGCCGCGAAACGGTGCAGGTGGCGGACGAGGTCTGGGACGTGCTGCCGGAACCGTTGCGGCACCTGGTCGAGGCCAAGGCCGCCTGACGGTCTCAGGCGTTCCGCATCCGGGGCCGGTGCGGCTGGGCGTCACCGCCGGGAATGTCGCGATCCACGTGATCGGCGTGATGCAGCGCCTGGGCCAGGAGTCCGCGCACGTGCTCGTCCGCGGCGGAGTAGTACACGAACGTCCCCTCGCGGCGGCCCTTCACCAGCCCCGCGAGCCGGAGTTTCGCCAGATGCTGGCTGACCGCGGTCGGCGCGGCTCCGGCCAGTTCGGCGAGGCAGGCCACCGACGATTCTCCCTGCAGCAGCGCCCAGAGCACCTTGATCCGCGTCGGGTCGGAGAGCAGGCGGAAGCTTTCCGCGGCCAGGTGGACCTGCTCGTCGGAGGGCATGTCGAAGTCCGGCAGGGAGGAGTGCATGCCCTGATGCTACCGTTCCTTCTCGGTTATCTGCGCATCTGCGCAGGTATGCTGGTAGTCGGCCGGCGCGTCCGCCCGGTCGCGTGCGGGTTTCGAGCATCCGGGAGTGGTCGATGGCAGAGCTGGGACGGGACCGTTCGCAGCCCGGGGACGGGCACGGGCATGGCGCTTCCGGCCCTGGTCACGGCCACGGGCATGGACACGGGCACGGGCACGGGCACGACGAGCCAGCGACCTGGCGGCACCGCGTCAAGCACCTCCTCGCCCCGCACAGCCACGACAGCGCCGACCGCGTCGACACCGCCCTCGAAACCAGCCGACGCGGCATCCGGGCCCTGACCTGGTCGTTCGCCGCCCTCTTCGGCACCGCCGTCATCCAGCTGGCCCTGGTCGCGGTCACCGGTTCGGTGGCCCTCCTCGGCGACACCATCCACAACTTCGCCGACGCCCTCACCGCCCTCCCGCTGGGCATCGCCTTCGCGCTGGGCCGCCGCGCTGCGACCCGCCGCTACACCTACGGCTTGGGCCGCGCCGAAGACCTGGCCGGAGTCGTCGTGGTGCTGATCATCGCCGGTTCAGCCGCGCTGGCCGCGTACGAAGCGATCGACCGCCTGCTGCACCCGCACCCCGTGCAGCAGCTCTGGGTGCTCGCCGCGGCGGGGGCAGTCGGATTCGCCGGGAACGAACTCGTCGCCCGGTACCGCATCACCGTCGGCCGCGAAATCGGCTCCGCCGCCCTGGTCGCCGACGGCCTGCACGCCCGCACCGACGGCTTCACCTCGCTGGCGGTGGTGCTGGGCGCGGCCGGCGTCGCGCTCGGTTTCCCGGCGGCCGACCCGGTGATCGGATTGCTGATCACCGTCGCGATCCTGTTCGTCCTGCGCGACGCGGCCAAGGAGGTCTTCCGGCGGCTGATGGACGCCGTCGACCCGGCGACCGTAGAACTGGCCGAGCAAACAGCCGCGGCGGTACCCGGCGTGGAGGGCGTGCGCGAGGTCCGGATGCGCTGGATCGGCCACAGCCTCCGCGCGGAACTCGCCATCCAGGTCGGCAACACGCTCACTGTCGAGCAGGCGCACGAACTGGCGCACAGCCTGGAACACCGGCTGATCGCCGCGGTGCCCCGCCTGACCGCGGCGGCGGTGCACGTCGAACCGGCGATCGGGGCGGAGACCGTCCACCTCGGCTGATCGCGCATCGACCGATCGGCTGATCCGCGGCTCCGCCCACGCTGCCCGAAAAGTGTGGCCACGCAGTCGATTCGCCGCACCGGTGCCGCCCGGCACGGTGAACGCATGGCAATCATCGAGGTGGACCGCCTCGTCAAGCGGTACGGCGGGCGAACTGTCGTCGACGGCGTCAGCTTCGCCGTCGAACCGGGCGAGATTTTCGGCATTCTCGGCCCGAACGGGGCCGGCAAGACCACGACGGTCGAGTGCGTGGAAGGATTGCGGAGGCCGGACGGCGGGACGATCCAGGTCTGCGGCCTCGACCCGCAGCGCGACGAGGGCGAACTGCGCCAGGTCCTCGGCGGGCAGCTCCAGGAAAGCGGCCTGCCGCACAAACTGAAGGTAGGCGAAGCGCTCCGGCTGTACAGCTCGTTCTACCGCGACCCGGCCGACTGGCGGGAACTCGCCGAGATCCTGACCCTCGAGAGCAAGCTCGGCACTCAGTTCCGCCGCTTGTCCGGCGGCCAGAAACAACGGCTGTCGATCGCGCTCGCGCTGCTCGGCAATCCGAAGGTCGCGGTCCTCGACGAGCTCACCACCGGCCTCGATCCGCAGGCCCGCCGCGACGTCTGGGGCCTGGTCGAACGCATCCGCGCGCGCGGCGTGACGATCCTGCTGGTCACGCACTTCATGGCGGAGGCCGAGCGGCTGTGCGACCGGCTGGCGGTCATCGACGCTGGTCAGGTCGTCGCGGTCGACAGCCCGGCCGGGCTGGTGGCACGCGTCGACGACCAGCAGCGGCTCCGGTTTCGCGTCGCCGCGCCGTGGGACGAAACGGTGCTCACAGCACTGCCGGAGGTCACCGCCGTCGAGCGCGCGGGCAGCCAGATCGTCGTCACCGGACAGGGAAACCTGCTGCTCGCCGTGACGTCCGCGCTGGCCCGCGACCAGATCGCCGACCTGCGCATGGACCAGACCACGCTGGACGACGCGTTCGTCGCGCTCACCGGCCGTTCCATCGAATCCTGAGGAGACCCCGGTGCCCGCCTTGTCCCGGCTCGCCGCCACCGAAACGAAACTGTTCTTCCGCGAACCGATCGTCGTGTTTTTCGCGCTCGCGTTCTCGCCGGTCCTGTTCGGCGTTCTCGGCCTGATCCCGGCGTTGCGCGAAACCGGGCCGGACGGAGTCCAGACGATCAGCCGCTACCCGCCGATCGTCGTCGCGATGGGAGTCGCGCTGTTCTCGCTCAGCGGGCTGTCGCAGCTGTTCGCGTCTTATCGCGAGACGGGCGTGCTGCGGCGGATGCGGCTCACCCCGGTGAAACCGACGGTCCTGCTCGGTGCGCAACTGCTGATGGCCGTGGTGCTGTCGGCGGCGTCGACGCTGGTCATCCTCCTGACCGGATGGCTGGCTTTCGGCCTCGACCTGCCTCAGCACCTGCCCGGGTACGTGCTCAGCTTCGCCCTGCTGGCACTGGCGCTGTTCGCGATCGGACTGCTGGTCGCGGCGCTCGCCCGGTCCGCCAAAAGCGCCAGCGCGGTCGGTTCCCTGGTGTTCTTCCCGCTCGTGTTCTTCGCCGGGCTCTGGCTGCCGCGCGACAGCATGAACCGTGTGCTGCGGACGATCAGCGATCTGACGCCGCTCGGCGCGGGCGTACAAGCATTGCAGGACACGGCTTCCGGGAATTGGCCGCAGCTGCTGCACCTCGGTGTCATGCTAGGGTGGCTTGCCGTGGCCGGGGGCTTGGCCGCGCGCTATTTCCGCTGGGAGTGACTGGTGGGCATCGAGGGGGATCTGCGCGAAGAGTTCGACCGCTGGGAACGCGCACAGACGGCGACCTTCACCGTGCTGCCCTACGTTCTTCTCGCGGTGAGCGTAGGCATTGCCCTGCTTCAACTGCCCGCGTATCTTCCTGTTGTGCTAGGCCTTTCCGCGGCTGTCGCGCTTTGGCTGCTGTGGTTTCACACTCTTCATCCGCACACGTTGCGGGCGGGCTATTACGCGGGCCTGCTGACGATGGCGGCGGGCTTGGCCGCTCTTGCGCCGTGGTACGGCCTGTTCGCCTTTGCCGGTTACCCGCAAGCTTTCCAGTACCTGACCGGGCGCTGGCGGTACGCCGGCGCCGCGGCCACCGCGATGATCTCGGCGATGGCCTTCCTGGGCGGAATCACCAAGATCAGCGCGGAAAACTTGTGGTGGGTTTTGCTGGGCGTCAGCGTGCTTTCGATCGTGCTGGCGGGAGCGGTGTTTTATTTCGTGGAAATGGCGTATCAGCGGAACGAACTGCAGAAGCAGGCGCTCACCGAACTGCACGAGGCCAATCTTAAACTGGAAGCCGCCCTGGCCGAGAACGCCGGACTGCACGCGCGATTGCTGGTCCAGGCTCGCGAGGCCGGGGTCCTGGACGAACGGCAGCGGATGGCGCGGGAAATCCACGACACCCTCGCACAGGGCCTGGCCGGAATCCTGACGCAGTTGCAAGCAGCCGAACAAACCGCCGCCGAACCGGAAGCGCTGGGCCGCCACGTGGCGAACGCGACGAATCTGGCCCGGGAAAGCCTGATCGAAGCCCGCCGGACGGTTCACTCGGTGGAGCCGTCGGTACTCGCCGAGGCTCGGCTCCCGGAGGCGATCGGCGAGGTGACGAGAAATTGGTCAGCGGCCAACAGCGTCGATGCCGTGCTCACCACCACCGGCGACGCCCGCCCGATGCACACCGACGTCGAGGTGGCCTTGCTGCGGACAGCTCAAGAAGCGCTGTCGAACGTCGCGAAGCATGCGCGAGCGAAGCGGGTCGGCCTCACTTTGTCGTACATGCCGGACCTGGTGACGCTGGACGTCCGCGACGACGGCGTCGGCTTCGCACCGAACGTCAAGCGCGCCAACGGCTCCACGAACGGCGGTTTCGGCCTGTCCGGAATGCGGCAACGAGTGCAACGCCTCGCGGGACGCCTGGACATCGAATCGGAACCCGGCCGCGGCACCGCGATCTCGGCGACCGTGCCCGCCATTCCAGCCGGAGGTGCGCGGTGATCTCGGTGCTGATCGTCGACGATCACCCGGTGGTGCGCGACGGCCTGCGCGGCATGTTCGGCGCCGAGCCGCGGTTCGAGGTGGTCGGCGAGGCCGCGGACGGCGAGGCCGCGATCACCGCTGGTGTGCGGCTTCGGCCGGACGTCATCCTGATGGACCTGCGAATGCCGGGCACCGACGGCGTCACCGCGATCAAGGAACTGGCGAAACGCGGTGTCCCCGCCCGAATCCTGGTGCTGACAACGTACGACACCGACAGCGACGTCCTCCCGGCCATCGAAGCGGGAGCCACCGGGTATCTGCTGAAGGAAGCGCCCCGGGAGGAGCTTTTCCGCGCGGTCGAGGCGGCGGCGCAAGGGCAGGCAGTGCTGTCGCCGACGGTCGCGACCCGCCTGCTGGGACAGTTGCGGCACCCTGCGGCGGACCTGTTGTCGGAACGCGAGATCGAGGTCCTGAACCTGATCGCGAAGGGCGCGACGAACCGCCGGGCGGCGGAGCAGTTGTTCATCAGCCAGGCGACGGTGAAGACGCACCTGCTGCACGTCTACGCGAAACTGGGCGTAAACGACCGCGCGGCGGCGGTGGCTGCGGCGTTCGCGCAGGGGTATCTGACGCTGTAGGAGCTAGAGCGGCGCGTGCAACGTGAGTTCGAACGGGGAGAACCCGCGGCCGCGGTAGAAGCTGATGGCGGATTCGTTGGCCGCATACGCCGTGACGCTGGCTTGATTCGCGCCGCATTCCCTTGCCCAAGCGAAGAATTCTTCCGTCAGCGCCGTCGCGACACCGGTTTCGTGGTGTGCGGGGTCGACGCGCAGGCTTTCCAGCACGCCGGCCACCGCGCTCGGCCGGAGTGGGTCGGGGCGGCGGATTCGGCCGATCAGGTGGCCGATCGCGGAATTTGCGGGGGAGAGCGCCAGCAGGCACAGGGAATCGTTGCGGCGCACTAGTTCCGTGAAGTAGGCGGTACCTTCGCGGCGCGGCCAGCCGAGGTCCAGCTGCGGATCGCGCTGCCCGCCGTCCTCGGCGAACAAGGCGGTTGCCGAGGCGACGAGCTGCGGTACGGATTCGGGCGTGGCGCGGACGACGGCAGCGTTCATGGAGAAAACGCTAGCCGGTGCGATTTATCTTGCAAATATCGAGTTTCCGGCGATAAATCAGGCCGACCAGACCTGCTCCCCGCCGACCCACGTTTCCCGTACCGGCACCCGATCCAGCGCTTCCGGATCGGCCGCGAACGGATCCTCCGCCAGCACCGCGAAATCGGCCAGGAACCCCGGCGCGAGCTGGCCCTTGGTGGTCTCCTCCCCGGACGCATAGGCCGACCCCGTGGTGTAAACCCCGAGCGCGGCCTCCACGCTGATCCGCTGCGAAGGCCCGAACAACTCGCCGTCCGGGGCCCGGCGCGTCACGCAGCTGCGCAGTGCGTACAGCGGCGGGAACGGCCCGCACGGATGGTCCGACGAGCCGGCCACGGCGACTCCGGCGTCGAGCATCGCGCGGTGGGCGAACATGCGCTCGACCCGTTCCTCCCCGTAGTACTTGGTCAGTTTGTCCCCGTGCGCGGCGGCGTAGTTCGCGAACGGCACCGCGACCATGCCGTGCTCGCGCATGCGCTTCAGGATCTCGTCGTCGATGATGGAACAGTGTTCGATGCGGTGCCGGGGATCCTCGCGCGGGTTGGCGGCTTGGGCCTGGTCGACGGCGTCGAGGACCCGGCGGATCGCGCGGTCGCCGTTGGCGTGCACGCAGACCCTCCAGCCGGCGTCGTGCACGTGGCGCACGGTGTCGGCGAGTTCGGCGGCGCTGACGCGCTCCAAGCCGTAGCTGTCGGTGCCTTCGATGGGCTGCTCGACCAGGCAGGTCCCGCCGTTGACGGCACCGTCGGCGAAGGTCTTGACGCCGCCAAGGCGCAGCCGGGTTTCGGGCGTGAGCGGGGTGTCGGGGAGGGCACGGAAGTAGTCGAAGTGGTCGTAGGCGGCGAGCGCGTTGACCCGGAGCGTGAGCTGGTTCTGGTCGGCGAGGTGGCGGAGGACCTGCCATTCGGTGCGGCCGACGAGTGCGTCGCCGACCGAGGTGATGCCGGCGGCGTGCAGAGCCGCTGCGTGCCGGGTGAAGGCGGCGGCCAGGACCTCGGTCGACGGGTCCCGCACGATCGTCGGGCGCGGGGTGAAGGCGGGAAACGCCAGGTCGTAGAGGGCTTGGTCGTGGATGACGCCGTCGAGGCGGCCGGCGGCGTCCCGGCCGAGGTGGCCGCCGGGCGGGGGTTCGCTGGAGTCGGCGAGGCCGGCGAGGGCGAGGCCGGGGGAGTTGACGACGCCGGCGTGCAGCGTCACGTGCACGACCAGGACCGGGTGGTCCGGGCAGGCTTCGTCCAGTTCGGCGCGGGTGAGTTCGCGGCCGCCGTTGCTGCGGAACGAGTCGTAGCCGCAGCCGATGACCCATTCGCCGGGCGGCGTCGCGGCGGCTCGTTCGCGCAGGGCCGCGGTGAGGTCTGCGGTCGAGCGGATCCGGGACGGCGAGAGGTCGACCTGCAAGGACTGCGCGGCGACGACGGTCGGGTGCTGGTGGGCGTCGTTGAAGCCGGGGATGACGGTGGCATCGCCGAAATCGTGCAGCTGCGCGGCCGGGAACTCGCCGCGCAAGTCGGCGACAGTGCCGTGCGCGACGATCCGTTCGCCGCGCATCGCGAAGGCCGGAGGTTCGGCGCCGGCCATGGTCACGATGCGCCGGGCGGTGACGATCTGCACGGATTCCGGTGCGGACACGAGGTTCCCTCCAGGGTCGACGGCTGACCGTACGGCGCTGTGTCCACAAAGGACGGTGTGGCCACGGTGCCGCACCGCCGATTCTAGGGGCGGGGCGGGCGCGGGCGCATCGCCGAAGCGGGTTGCGGCGATCGGGTGATCTAGGTCGCACCCGGGCGGACTGCGGAATGGGAACCGGCTCCGCGGCGGTGTATACGCTGGAAGAACCGGGCGTCCGGCCCGGCTCCCGCGGCGGCAGGAGGCTCGCATGTCCGGCATCGGTGGGGCGCGGGCCGCGCTCGGCGCCGCGGCCGAGCCGTGGGAGATCCAGGTCGGCCGCGACCTCGCCGACCGCCTCGACACGAAACCGCCTTCGCGCTGGTCCCGGCCGGGTGCGGCGGCGGAAGACCTCGCGGACCTGGTCGGCCCCGGCGAGGTGGTCCTGGCCCCGTCGGCGACCCGGCCGTCGGGCGACGGCGTGGTGTGGACGCCGGAACAGGCGCTGGGCGCGGGCGCGCGCGGGGTGGCGCTGTGGGTCGACGATCTGCCGTACCCGCGCATCGTCGGCGCGATCCCGTACCCGGAGCTGATCGCGGTCGAGCACGCGATGGCGGGGAAGCACTCGTGCCTGGTGCTAACCGGCGTTCGGGCGACACTGGTTTTCCGCTACCGCTCGTGGGCGTGGCCCGCGGTGGCCGACCTCGTGACGCACGTGCGGTCGCGCGCGCACCGTCCCGGCGCGCCGGAACCGGCGCACGCGGGCCCGCCTTCTCTCGGCTGGGAGCGGCTTCCCGTGTCGCCGCTGGTGGCACTGGGGCATCCCCGGCATGCGCGCTGCCTCGGCGCGGAACCGGAACTCCCGCGACGCTGGCTGTGGCAGCGATCCCGGCCGGCGGCGTTCGTCGCGTTGACGCGGCAGGAGCTGGTGGTGGTCCGGCATGTGCTGGGCCGGCGGCCGCTGACCCATGGCGTGCAGTTGCTGGCGGTGGCGCGGAACCGCATCACCGGTCTTGGCGCGCGCGGCGATCAGTTGCGCATCGCGGCTTCGGCGGGCCGGTACGAGGTCGACCTCGGCGCCGAGCTGGCGGAGGAGGCGCGGTCGCGGTTCGAGCCCATGCTGCGCGCGGACGGGCGGCGGCGCGTGGTGCGGAAGGCGTCGAAAGCTCCGCAAACCTGACTGTCGCGGAACAAGATCCCGGACGAACGCTTTTTCCGGCGGGTTGTCACAAACCGGGCGGCCGTCCGGTCTTAGCCGACGATCTGGCTGTGCGACTCCCGAGGAGAACCTATGAGCTTGGCCCCTTCCGCCCGTCTCGACGAGGCGGTCCCTTCGCGGTACGCGCTGAAGGTCGGCGACATCGACGTGCTGGTGATCAGCGACGGGGTGCTGCCGATCACCGCCGAAACGCTGGCCACCAACGCCGACCGGGCCGATCTGGCCGCGTGGCTGCGCGAGATGTTCCTGCCGCCGGAGATGATCGACTGGCCGCTGAACGTCGCCGTGGTGCGCAGCGGCGGCCGGACGGTGCTGATCGATTCCGGCCTGGGAACCGAATTCCCCGGCTTCCCCCGCGCCGGGCAACTGGCGATGCGGCTCGTCGCGGCCGGAATCGACCCGTCGTCGGTGACCGATGTCGTGCTCACCCACCTGCACATGGACCACATCGGCGGCTTGCTCGTCGAGGGGCTCCGCGGCCGCCTGCGCGAGGATCTGCAGGTGCACCTCGCTTCGGCGGAGGCAGAATTCTGGCAGGCCCCCGATTTCTCGCGGACCGTCATGCCGGAGCCGATCCCGGAGGTGCTGCGCACGACGGCCACCCGGTTCCTCGACGTGTACCGCGGCCAGCTGCGGCCGTTCGAGACCGAACACGAGGTGGCGCCGGGCGTACGCATCTGCCGTACTGGTGGACATACTCCCGGCCACAGCATCGTCCGGCTGGAGTCCGGCGGCGAGCGGCTCACCTTCGCCGGTGACGCGGTGTTCCAGCCCGGATTCGAGAATCCGGACTGGTACAACGGTTTCGAGCACGACCCGGAGGAATCGGCACGCGTCCGGGTCCGGCTGCTGAAGGAGCTGGCGGCCAGCGGCGAGCAGCTGGTCGCGACGCACCTGCCGTTCCCGTCCGTCTGCCACGTGGCGGTCGCGGGCAACGCGTTCCGTTTCGTGCCGGCTGTCTGGGACTACTGATCCGGACCTTCCCCGGGTGCGGCCTTGTGTCCGCACCCGGGGACTTCAGCGCGATCTTGTGGTAAGCAATCCGGCTATGCGCGGAAAGATGATGCGCGGCCTTGCGGTCGCCGCGATGAGCCTGCTGACCTGTCTCGTCGCCGCACCGCCGGCGCCGGCCGCACCGGAGGTGAAGGCGCCGCCCGAATTCGTCGCCTTGCGTGACGTCGACCCGACCATCGTGCAGGAGATCCGGTACAGCACGCCGCACAACTTCACCGGCGCGCGGGTCGACGGCTACCGGCAGCCGATGTGCATCCTGACCCGGGCCGCCGCTGCCGCCCTGCACAAGGCGCAGTTGTCGTTCCTGCGCCGGGGTTACACGCTGAAGGTCTACGACTGCTACCGCCCGCAGCGCGCGGTCGACAACTTCGTGCGCTGGGCCGAGGATCTGTCCGATCTGCGGATGAAGGCCGAGTTCTACCCGCGCGTGGAGAAGGACCGCCTTTTCGCGGACGGCTACATCGCGGCGAAATCCGGCCACAGCCGGGGAAGCACGGTCGACCTGACCCTCGTCCGGCTTCCGGCGCTCCCGACGCGGCCGTACCGCCCCGGCGAGCCGCTGACGCCGTGCTACGGCCCGAAAGCCGAACGATTCCCGGACAACTCGCTCGACATGGGCACCGGTTTCGACTGCTTCGACACCCTCGCGCACACGCTCGACCCGCGGATCGCCGGCAAACAGCGGGAGAACCGGATGCTCCTGCTGCGCGGACTGGAACGGGCCGGGTTCAAGAACCTGCCCGAGGAATGGTGGCACTACACGTTCCAGCCGGAGACGTTCCCGGACACCTACTTCGACTTCCCGATCTCGCGGCGGTCGCTGAGCTGCTGTCCGTTCTAGGGCAGGCGGGCCGCGACGGTCGCGGCGACGGATTTCGCTGTGTCGCAGACGGCGGCGAGGTTGCCTTTGTTCGCTTCGTCGGTGATCTCGACCAGCACGACCTCGTCTCGTTGTTGCGGTGTGCCTTCGAGCGAGGGGAGTGCTGGCGAATAGGTGCGGTAGACGACGGTGACGTCGCACGTGTCGCCTTCGCGCTCGTGCGGATCGACGTACGCGAGGCGTCCGCCGGCGGTCGTGCGCGTCTGGCCGTCCGGCGGGTCCTCGGCCAGCGGCCACTGGCGGTCGTAGTAGAGGTCGACCGACTTCGCGTCGTGTCCCCACGAGCAGGCCCAGTTCGCGAAATGCCGGTCGACCGGATAGTCCGGCCCGACGGTCCGGCGGAGCGTGGCGTCGTCGACCAGCGTGCAGGCGTCCGTGCGCGCCAGCGAACCCGGCTGGAACGGCTGGGCCCGGCGGGCGACCGGGCCGCGGGCGACGCGCGCGTAGGCGTCCCCGACGACGGCGTCCGCCATCGCGCACAGTTGCGGAGCGGCCGCGCCGTCCGAGCGGACCGAACTCACCGTGACGACCGAGAGGTCCGGCAGCGTGAAGGAACGACGGCATTTCCCGGCGTCGGGATTCGGCCGCCGGATCTCGCCGAGCTGTCCCCGGACCGGCGGCACCTGCGGGTACTGCTCCGGTTCGGACAGTTCCAGACTGGTGACAACCGTTCCGCCGCGGTCGGGCAGGGTCGTGTTCAGGTCGCACCGCGCGAAGGCGCCGAGGTTCGGTTCGAGGAACGCCTTGCCGTACTGGCTCAGGGAATTCACCGACAGCAGCGAGCACGGATCGGCGGTGCGCGGGTCGCCGATCAGGTCTTGTGCCTGCGGTGCGGCGGTCGCCTTCGCGGGCGGGGCGTCGTCGCGGGCGAAGACGAGAAACCCGGCGGCCAGAAGGACAACCGCGCCGATGACTGAGCCGATGACCATGCGTCGCTTGGGTTTCTTCGCGGCTTGCGGCACCGGCGCACCGCGCAGCAGGGCCTCGGCCTCGGCCGCGGTCGGGCGTTTCCCCGGCTGACGGCTGAGCATCGCCCGCACAGCGAGCCCACGAGCGTTGCGCAGCGGCTCGGGAGTCCCTTCCGCGGCCCGGCGCAGCTGCGCGAACGGCCCGTTTTCCGCGCTGCCCCAAGGAGAACCGCCCTCGACAGCCGCGAACAGCGTCGCCCCGAGGGAGAAGACGTCCGACGCGGCGGTGGCTGCCTCGCCGTTCGCGACTTCCGGCGCGAGGTACCCGGCGGTGCCGCCGACGCGGGCGCTGCCGGTGAGCGTGACTTCGTGGCCGCGGGAGATGCCGAGGTCGGCGAGTTTGGCGGTGCCGTCGTCGGCGACCAGGACGTTGCCCGGGGTGAGGTCGCGGTGCACCATGCCGCGGGCGTGCATCGCGGCGAGCGCGGACGCGATCTGCGCGCCGATCGCCGCGGCTCGTCCCGGAGGCAGGACACCGTCGGTGCGCACGATCTCGGCCAAACTGCGCGCCGGGAGGTACTCCATGACGAGCCATCGGTCGGCGCCGTCGGAAACGGAGTCGTACACCGCGACGATGTTCGGATGCTGCAGCGCCGCGCCGAGCCGGGCCTCGCGGCGGATCTGCGGTTCGTCGCCGTCGAGCGACCGCTTGAGCGCGACCGTCCGGCGAAGTTCCAGGTCGCTCGCCCGCCAGACGACCCCCATCCCGCCGGCTCCGAGGCGTTCCTCGAGCCGGTAACGCCCGGCGATCACCTGCGGAGCAGCCACCGCGACAGCCTAGAGCGCGCTTCCCCGGGCTGCCCGCCGACCGCTTCGCTCCCGCACCCCCGGCAGCGGGCCTCAGCTCTCCTTCGCCGCGCTCTTGCGCAGTTGCCTGCGCACCAGCGGCCAGAACGCCGCGATCACCACCAGCGACACGATGCTGGTCCACACCTGGGTGCGGGCGGAATCGTCGGTCAGCAGCATGACCACGATGATCGCCACGACGCCGAGGACGGTCAGGATGCCGAGCCACGGATGCAGCCACATCTTGAGCTTCAGCCCGGCGCGTTCCTCCGGCGTCATCTTGTGCCGCATCCGCATCTGGGTGAACGCGATGAACGAGTACACGAACAGCGCGACGAGGCCCGCGGAGTTCATGATGAAGTCGAAGATGCCGGAGTCGGGCGCGACGAAGTTGACGAACACCGCGATGTACCCGCCGATCGTGCAAGCCACCACCGCGACGGCGGGCACGCCGGACTTGCTCTTCTTCGCCACCACGCGCGGGGCCAGCCGCTTCTCGGCGAGCGCGGAGAACATCCGCCCGGCGGAGTAGAGCCCGGAGTTGAGCACCGAACACGCGGCGGTGAGCACGACCGCGTTCATTACCAGACCGGCTCCGGGCAGCCCGAACAACGTGAAGGCGTGCGCGAACGGCCCCTCCTGCTTGGGATTCGGCAGCTGGTTCCACGGGACGATGGTGACGATCAGCAGCACCCCGCCGACGAAGAACAGCAGGATCCGCCAGATCACCGTGACGACGGCCTGCCGCACGCCCTTCGCCGGATCCTCGGACTCGGCCGCGGCCATCACCGCGATCTCGGTGCCGAAGTAGGAGAAAATCACGATCGCGACGCCGCTGAGCACCGGCCACCAGCCGTTCGGTGCGAACCCGCCGTGCTGCCAGAGGTTCGGGATCGAGAAACTGGCCTTCGGCCAGAGCCCGAACGCGAACAGCGCGCCGACCGCGAGGAACACGATGATCGCGGCGACCTTGATGCTCGCCAGCCAGTACTCGACCTCGCCGAACGACCGCGCCGACACCAGGTTCGTGCTGGTGAAGAACAGCAGCAGCACCACCGAGAACACCCACTGCGGGACGTCCGGGAACCACCCGCCGAGCACCGACCCGCCGACGACCGCCTCGAACGCGATCACGCCGATCCAGTAGTACCAGTACAGCCATCCGACGAGATATCCCGCCCATTCCCCGAGCCCGGCCCGGGCGTACTCCATGAACGACCCGATCGCCGGCCGTGCGGCGGCCATCTCGCCGAGCATCCGCATCGCGAGGAAGACGAGCAGGCCGCCGATGAGGTAGGAGACGACGGCCGCGGGCCCGACCGCGCGGACGACGTTGCCGGAGCCGACGAAGAGACTGGCCCCGATGATCCCGCCGAGGGCGATCATGGTGATGTGGCGGGAACGGAGCTTTTTGGGGTCGCTGGCCGCGCTCGCCTTGGGTGCGGCTGTCTCGGCTGGGGCGGCCTTGCCTGAGATTGCCGTGGCTTCGCCTGAGGCCGTCGTGCCCGGGGCGGCGCCGGACGGGGTCGCTGTGCGTGCGGTTGTCTCGGCTGGGGCCGCCTTCCCCGCAGCCGCCTCGCCCGGCGTGTCCGGGCTTTCCTTGCCCTGCCCGGTGATCCGATCAGCCATCGATCGATCTTCCTCTCGTCCAGCCGTGCCCCCGGCAGGCAACGATGTCGGAACCGGCCGTGGAGCCGGGCCTCGCTCACGCGGGACAGTCTGCGGCCGCCGGGTCCGTCGAGGCTAGGTGCGACAGGGGGCGGATGCCGGGCGAGAAAGTTGTCGATCATCCGAATGGAGCAGCAGTGTGCGCCGGATTTGCCGGGTATCGGCGAGCTGGGCGCCGAATCAGGCGCGCTGGAAGTCCGCCAGCGTCTCCCTGATCTGGTATCCCGTGCTCGCGGCCACCCGCGGATTCGTTGCCGCATAAGCGGTGTACGCGTTGAGTCCGGTGCTCAACGCGTATCCGCGCCCGCGCGTCCAGCTGTCCTCGTCGAGGCCCGACTCGGCGCGAAAGACCTCTCGCGCCGAAGGCGGGAGCAGTGTCCACGCGATCAGCGCGTCGCAAGCCGGATCGCCGACGCCGAGCACGCCGAAGTCGAGGACGGCGCTGATCTGTCCGTCCGCCAGCAGGAGGTTGCCCGGATGAAGGTCGCCGTGCACCCACACCGGCGGATGCGGCCACGGCGGTGCCGCGAGCGCGGCCTCCCAGACCGCGGTCAGTGCGGCGCTGTCGAAGACATCGGCGGTCTCGGCGATCGCGACGCGGGTTCCGGTGTCCCGGCGCGCGAGCGGTGTGCCGATGAACCCGTTGTGCGGTCCGGCAGCGAGCGAGGCGTCGGCTGGGATCCGGTGGAGGGCCGCGACGAACCGGGCCAGTTCGCGCGCGATCCGGTCCGGGCAGGCGAGCCCGCCGATTTCCGGGGGCGAGCCCGGCAGCCAGCGAGAGACCGACCAATGCCACGGATATCCCTCGCCCGGCGAGCCGAGCGCGACCGGCTCGGGAATCGCCACCGGCAGATGCGGCGCGAGCCGGGGGAGCCACCGGGATTCCTTTTCCGGCTGCCCCGCCGCCCATTCGCCGCGCGGCAGGCGCACCGACAGTTCGTCCCCGAGCCGGTAGATGACGTTGTCCGAACCGGCCGGGTCGAGCCGCGAGAGCGGGAGGGCGGCCAGTTCGGGCAGCTGAGCGGCCAGGAGGCGCCTGACCACGGCTTCGTCGGCGAAGTGCGTTGCGGGCAAAGGCAAGTTTCTCGGTCAGGCGCCCCGCGGACCAGGACGCTCGCCTCGATCAGACCACGCCGTCCGGCGCCCGTCTAACGGATTTCGCTCACTGTCCTCAGGAGCTTCCCCCGGGCGAGCGTGGTGAACCACCCGGCGCACGCGATGCGGTTTCCGGCCGAAGCGCCGACGGTTGCCGGCAGGCGCGGACGAAAGCGGCCACTGCCGGCACCGGTTCGGTGCTGCGGTGCAGCAAGTGGAAGTCGGTCGCACGGCCGGGTTCGGCCAGCGGCCGGTACACGACTTCCGGGACCGCGGCCCGTTCCACGCCCGCCGGGACCACCGCGATGCCCACCTTCGCGGCGATCAGCGCCAGCACGCTCAGCGTGCTGTCGGCGCGAAAACGGGACGGCGGGTCCGCCTCGCGCCGGTGCGGCCACGGCGGAGTGAGGTCGCCGTCGCCGGTGATGTACTCGATGTGTTCCTCCCCGGCGAGCTGCTCGACGGTCAGCGTCCGGTGCCGGCCGAGGCGGTGCCCGGCGGGCAATGCGACCAGAAACGACACCGAGCTGGCCGGAGCCGAGGCCAGGCGGGGTTCGCCGGGCGGAGCCGGGAGCGCGCTGAACCCGACGTCCAGTTCGCCGGCGAGGATCGCGGTGCGCTGAACCTGCGGCCCCGCCTCCCGCAACTCGATCCGGACCAGCGGACGCGCCTCGTGGAAATCGCGGATCAGACCGGCCAGGAGGCCGCCGAACACCACGGCGCCCGCCACGCCGATCCGGACGCTCCCGGTCTCCCCGCGCAAGGCGGACCGCGCCGCGTCCTGTGCGCGTTCGGCCTGGGCGAGCACTTGCCGCGCTTCGATCAGGAACGCCTGGCCTGCCGGGGTGAGCCGGGGCCGCCGTCCGGCGCGGTCGAACAACGGCCCGCCGAGTTCGTGCTCCAGGTCCCGGATCTGCATGCTCAACGTGGGCTGGACGACGTGCAGCGTGCGCGCCGCCGCGCTGAACCCGCCCTCCTCGGCCACCGCGACGAAGTAGCGCAGGTGCCGCAGCTCCATCCCGTCTCCTATCAGCAGAACTGATCAGTGAATCAGAAACAAGTGTTTGAGCTTATCGCTTGCCTGGGGCCATCGTGGAGAGACAGACCGACGAACAGGGGCAGCGATGCGGATTGTCACGCTCGAAGAACACTGGACCGACCCGGCGGTGACCGCCGCCGGCATGCCGAACCTGCTGAAACACGTGCCCGGGTACGCCGCGGCGTTCGACCCGGACACCGGGATGCCGTACCCGCGCCGTCCCGATCTCCTGGAGGACCTGGGCGCCGCCCGGATCGCCGACATGGACCGGCACGGCATCACCACGCAGGTTCTCTCGCTGGTCAACACTTTCCTTCCGGCGGAGGTCGCACCGGAACTGACCGCCGCGGCCAACGACACCATGGCCGAGGCGGTCGCGGCGTTCCCCGGCCGGTTCGCCGCGTTCGCCGCCCTGCCGACGGCCGTCCCCGCCGCCGCGGCGGACGAATTGCGCCGGTGCGTCGGCGAACTGGGCTTCGTCGGCACGATGATCATGGGGCGCACCGACGACGAATTCCTGGACCAGCCGCGCTTCGACCCCATTCTGCGCGCCGCCAGCGACCTGTCCGTGCCCATCTACCTGCACCCGGCCCCGCCGCCGGCGGCGGTCAGCGAGGCCAGCTATGCGGGCGGGCTCTCGCCGGCGGTGTCGGCGGCGTTCCGGCTGCCCGCGTGGGGATGGCATCAGGAAACCGCCGTGCACTTCCTGCACCTGGTGCTCGCCGGGGTCCTCGACCGCTATCCGGGCCTGCGGTTCATCCTCGGCCACTGGGGCGAATTCGTCCCGTTCTACCTCGACCGGCTGGACGAGACCATGCCGCGGCGGATGACGAAGCTCGACCGGACTTTCCGCGAGTACTTCCGGGACAACGTGTTCATCACCCCGAGCGGCATGTTCAGCCAGGCCCAGCTCCGGTACTGCGCGGACACGGTCGGCGTCGACCGGATCCTTCACTCCGTCGATTTCCCGATGCTCGGCAACGAGGGAGCGGTGTCCTTCCTGACCGATTCGCATCTTTCCCGCGAGGATCAGGAAAAAATCGCCCACGGAAATGCCGACGCGCTGCTCGGCCTCGGCTGATTCGTTTCGCGGCCGAGGGTCAGTGCGGCTGGGAGAGGTCTCCCGGACGGAAGGCCTCCGCGGTAGTGCTCACCGGCGCGTCGAGTTCGGCTTTGTGCTCGCGCGGATAGACCCAGCGCAGTGTCGCCGTCGACCCGGGGCCGGAGAAACCTATCTCGTAGAAGATCATTCCGTCGCTTTGATAGCCGGAAATCGAATAGTGGTCGCCTTCGTCCTTGCGGTAGGTCACCCGGCCGGACTGTGCTTCCGTCTCGGCGGCCGCGTCGGCCAGTGCGGCGGCGACAGTGCGGCCGCCTGAGTTGGTGCCCCAGACGGTCATGGTCGCGTGGAGTGGCTTGTTGGCGAACGTCATTCCGTCGCCGTTTTCCGGGCTGTACGGTGCCGCGGTATATCCCCGGGGAACGCGTGTGGTGAAGCCGAACCGGGGGTTGGTGTAGGTGGTGCTGGCCGCCGGAGCAGACGAAGACGGCGTCGAGGGCGCCGGGGAAGCCGCTCCGACGCCCAGCATTGTCAGGAATTTCGGTTGCAGCAGGTCGCTGATCTCGGAATAGGGGAGGACGACCGTTTCTTTTCCGGCCGCCATGATGCATCCCAGTTCGTACCACACCATTTCGAACTGGACCCCGGTCTTGGTGAATCCGATCGGCGGCGCGGGCACGTGCCCGCGGCTGGGCACCCGGTCCGCCGCGTCGACGGTGGTTTTCCGGCCGGTGTCGTAGCCGACGGTCGGCTCCCGGCAAAAACCGGCCTGGGTGTGCGGGTCGATGCGGTCGGTCAGCGTTTTCATCCCGGCCGCGGTCAGCGCTTCGGGCCGGAACATGTCCTGGGGGCCGAGCGGGTTCCCGGTGGCGAGGTCGACGTTCACGGTTTCCGGGAAACGCCAGGTCGTGTGCCCCAGCACCTGCGAGTCGAGACCGTGGTCGTAGCGAACGGAAAGCAGGCTCGGCGTCTGCAGCAAGATCTGCGCGGTCGTGTGCGCCGCGGGCGTGTCCCCGGTGTCGGTGAACTGCTGCCGCCAGTCCGGATTGGCGCGTGCGTCGCGGATGGCCTTCAGCCGCTTGTCGATCGGGGCGCGCAAAGCGTCGTTGATGCGTTTCCGCACCGCGGCGTCCGGTCCGCCGGACACTTGCGGGTACTGGAGGTCGTAGGTGATCGGGAGGGCTTGGTCGCGTCCGAAATCGGTTTGGATCGCCACCGTGAGCGCCGCGGGCGCGGGCGGATCGTCCTGGCGGTTGAAGACCAGGATCCCGCCGGTGACGAGCGCGCCGACGACCACCAGCACCGCGACGACCTTGCCGACGATCACCGCGGTCGCCCCGGCCCCGGTGCCCGTGGCAACAGGAGCCCCGGCCGCGACGGCGCCGGCGCCCGCGCCGATCGGCGCGGCGGCGGTTCCGGCGGAGGCCAGCAGCGCCAGCGGGGTGAGCGCGGTCAGCGCCGCGGACGCGGCGGCCAGGCGCTTCCAGCCGCGTTTCTCCCAGTCCTTTCCGTAGGCCTTGCGGGCGACGGTTTCCAACTCGGACACGAAGGCGTCCGCTGTGGACGGTCGCCACGCCGGGTCTTTGGCCATCCCGCGCGCGATCAGCGGACGGAGTTTCTCGGGCACCGCGTCCAGCGGCACGGGCGCCATCTGGTGCAGCGAGCGCAGTTCGTCGGTGGTGGTCGCCTCGAACGGCTGGTGCCCGGTGATGCATTGGTAGAACACGCAGGTGGCGGCGTACACATCGGTGGCGGGCCGGCCCGGTTGCCCAGCCCACTGCTCGGGCGCCATGTACGACGGGGAACCGGCGGTCAGTCCGTTGCGTCCGTCCAAAGTGGCCAGTCCGAAGTCGACCAGTTTCGACTGGCCTTCCCGCGACACCAGCACGTTTCCCGGCTTGTAGTCGCGATGGACGACTCCGGCGGCGTGCGCGTCGGCGAGACCGAGGAGCGAGCCCTTCAGAATGGCCAGCGCGGATTCCGGGGCGAGGACGTTCTCCGCCGCCAGAAGCGCGCGCAGGGACACGCCGGGCACGGCCTCCATCACCAGCGCGGCGCCCTGCGGCGTTTCGACGAAGTCGAACAACTGCACGACGTGCGGGCTTCGGACGCCGGACAGCAGCCATGCCTCGCGGCGGAACCCGGCCGCGATGTCCGGGTCGGCGAGGTACTCCGCGAGCAGGTACTTGATCGCCACCATCCGGCCGGATTCCTGGTGCTTGGCCAGCACGACGCGGCCGAAGCCGCCCACGCCGAGCACGTCGACCTCCGTGAACCCGGGCACCCGCCAGTCGCTCATCCCCGCCGCTTCCCCTCTCCGCGAGGCCGGTCGCGGTCGGCGAGATCGTACTCCGGAAATGTGGCACCCGGAGTGGAGTTGTCACATTTGTGCCTCGGACGTGGGATCGGAGCCTGGACGCACATCCTGGCGCCGATGCGTCGGCGAGCCAGGGCTCAGGAGGCGGATTCCTTGCTCGGTGGTGCGGTAGAGAACCGCGCGGCCGGACCGCTGCCCGGCGACCAGGCCGCTGTCGCGCAGGACCCGGAGGTGCTGCGAAACCGCGCTCGGCGACACGTGCAGGGCCTCGGCGAGGTCAGTGGTCGTGGCGGGGGAGCGCAGTGTCTCCAGCAGTTCGGCGCGCCGTCGCCCCAGAAGGCGGACCGCGTTCCCGCCGGGACGTCGCTCGGCGGCTGTCCACAGTGCACCGCTGCCTCGCGCTGGGTAGCGGATCGTGGTCTGGGTGGTGGTGTGCAGTTTGATCATCACCCACGGCGGACCGAGCACGACGGGGGAGAGGACCAGCCCGCCGGCGGGGCGTCCGGGCGAGGGACGGTGGTCGCCGTCGAGGGTCAGGCGGCCGTCGTGCCAGTTCAGTCCGGCGTGCAGGTCGGTGAACAGGCGGGCCGCGCCGCCGTCGGCCCATTGTTTGGCGCGGTAGGCGATGTCGGCGTCGAGGACAGCGCGCAGCCGGGCCCAATGCGGTGCGATCAAACGGTCGTGCGCTTGACGTAATTCGGCGGCGACGGCGCGCAGCCCGGCCTCGGGGTCGTCGGCGAGCGCTTGGGCGGGGACGGGCAAGTGCTCGCCGAACACGCCGCGCAGGCTCCGCCGGACTTGGCTCGGGGTGGTCCGGCACATCGCGGCGAGCGCCTCGTCGATCGTGCTCGCCGCGCGGGCCGGGGCGGGCAGCAGGAACTGCGGCCAGCCGGCCCGGCCGGTGACGAGCAGCGGCCAGGTCCGTGACAGGTCCAGCGGCCGGGCGGCGAGTTCTCCGGCGGCCCAGCGGGTCCAGTGTCCATGCCGCGGGCCCCAGCATCCGGCCAGGGTCTGCAGACCGGAAACGGTTTCGGACAGCGGCGAGACGGCGAGCCTGGTGCCGGCCAGGTCGCCGGTGCTCAGTTCGAGAGTGAGCGGCACGTCGCGATTATGCGGCAGAAGGCGGGTGTGCGGGCGCAATGCCCGGGCCTGGGTCGCGAGGGGAGCCCTGACGGAATCAGTTCCGTCAGGGCTCGACCCGTCCGCTGGTACGGCGAGGTCTTCGTTGCGCGGTGCTCAGGCGGTCGCGGTTCGGTCGCCGAACCAGCGGGCGAGCCGGCGGTTCAGCTCTCGCTGGTCCTCGCCGATCCAGGCGACGTATCCGTCGGGGCGGACCAGGACGGCAGGGGCGTCCAGGGCCGCCGCGGGGTCGGCGAGGAGGTCGACCCGGTCCGCCCAGCCTTCGACGGTCAGCCGTCCAGTGCGGTCCAGCACCAGGCCGCGGCCCCGGTGGAGGCGGTCGTAGAGGCGGCCTCGCTTCAGGTCGAGGTCGGGGAGACGGCGGCCGAGCAGGCCGGGGCCTTCGCCGAAGTCGTAGCGGAGGTCGATCGCGGTGATTTTCCCGATCAGGCGGCGGTTGACCTCGTCGATCTCCATCAGTTCGGCGAGCAGCCTGCGCACGGCCCGCGGTCCCGCTTCGGCGGACGACAGTTCCATCTGGGCGCGGGTGTTGTCGAGGACGTCCGCGGCTACCGGACGGCGTTCCTCCTGGTAGGTGTCGAGCAGGGCGTCCGGGGCCCAGCCGCGGATCCGCGCGGCCAGCTTCCAGCCGAGGTTGAACGCGTCCTGCACGCCGAGGTTGAGGCCCTGGCCGCCGGTGGGCGGGTGGATGTGCGCGGCGTCGCCCGCCAGCAGCACCCGGCCGACGCGGTACCGGTCGGCCAGCCTGGTGGCGTCGCCGAAACGGGACAGCCAGCGCGGGGAATGAATGCCGAAATCGGTTCCGGCGAGGGCGCGCAGTCGCTCTCGGAAGTCCTCGAGAACGGGCGGTCCGGAACTGAGCCCCGCGGCGGGGACCACGACGCGATAGCGGCCTTCCTCGACCGGCCCCAGCATGAAACGCTTGTCGGCCTGGCGAATCTCCGCCACCTTGGCGGTGATCTCCTCCTGCGGCGAGGTGGCGGCCATCTCGCCCATGAGGGTTTCGGTCCGGGAGGGTTCGCCCGGGAAGCCGACGCCGAGCAGCTTGCGCACGGTGCTGCGCGCACCGTCGCAGCCGACGAGGTACTTCGCTCGCAACTGTTCGCCGTCGGCCAGTTCGACGGTCACTCCGTCCTCGTCCTGCTCGAACCCGGCGATCGCGCAGCCGTGCCGGACCTCCGCGCCCAGCCCGATCGCGTGCTCTTCGAGCAGCCGCACGACGACCGGCTGGGGGATGCCCAGCAAGTACGCGGTGTCGAGCTCCTCGGGGGCGGGCTGGGGGATGCCCGCGAAGATGCCGCCGACCGGCCGTTGCCGTCCGCGCTGGAGGAGTCGCTCCAGCAGGCCGCGCATCGCGAATTGCTCAAGGCTGCGGATATGCAGGCTGACGATGCGGGCTAACGGGAGCGGCTCGGTTTCCTTCTCCAGGACGAGAACCCGCACGCCGTGCAACCGCAGCTCGGCGGCCAGCGTCGCACCGGTCGGCCCGCAGCCGGCGATGATTGCGTCGATCATGAAGCATCCGTTCGTTCGGCTGCCGCGCGCTCCGAAGCGGGCCCTGCCAGGCCTTTGGGGCGGCGCTGCGGCTGCGGTTCGAGACCTCTGTCCTGGGCGCGGGGTGTGCCGTCGGTGAGCGGTCATGAGGGCATGGTCTGGGCATTTCGGCGAGCGCGGGGTCCTTCGCGGACGGTTGGCTCGGCGAGGCCGCACGGTTTAAGTCCCTGGCATTGCCGCATTGAAGTTTTCTGAGTAGCTGTGGTGTGCGGCCTCGCTGCGGCAACGCGCAACGCCTGGCTCTGCCTCGCGCCCGGCTCCGCCTCCGCCTCCGCCGACGTACGTGAGGGGAATCCTCATTGACTCTGATTCCCGCAGGGTTCCCTTCACCTGCGGTGCTCACCGGACAGACCGGCGGGCATCGGCCGGGGACAGCTTCACCCGCGCCTCGCCAGGCACCCGCGAGGCTTACCGCCTTGCGGCAGGCCCGACTCAAGGCGCTACTGAGAAAACCCCATCGGGGTGTTCCGGGGTGCTCGGCCGCGGCGATGACGGACTCGGCGAGTCTGGCGGCGGCGATGACGGGCTCGGCGAGTCTGGCGGCGGCGAGTACGGACTCGGCGAGTCTGGCGGCGGCGAGTACGGAACCGGCGAGTCTGGCCGCGGCGAGTACGGACCCGGCGAGTCTGGCCGCGGCGATGACGGTCCTGGTGTGCCTGGCCGACGCGGCGCGCCTGGCCGCACGTCCAGCCGTCGCGCGCTCGGCCGTCCCCCCAACCCCGGCGGGAGCGCCGGAGGCGCATCCAGGCGTCGTGACCCCACGCCGACAGACACGCCCCGGTAAGGACGCGTCAGGCTGGTTCGGGATTCGCGCAGGATTTGGCATCGGCCGCGCCAGTCTGCGCCGCCCACGCCCCTGCGGCAAGCGAAATACCAGGACGCCGCGACCACCGCACGACGGAACATTCGATGTAGCTCCAGCCTACATCATGGCGAACACATGTTCGACCCGAGAAAGCTCCCGGCCATGAAGCGAAGCGACTCCAAGCTCCCCGCCGCGTATTGGCGGTTGTGGTGTGCCTCGGCGGTGGACAACGTGGGCGACGGGATCTTCTCCGCCGCCGTCCCGCTGCTGACGGTCACGCTCACGCGCGATCCGGTGCTGGTCTCGGTCGTCTCGGCCGCGACCTACCTTCCCTGGCTGCTGCTCTCCCTGCCCGCGGGTGCGCTCGTGGATCGGCGCGACCGAGTCGGGCTCCTCTGGCGGTCGCAGGCGCTCCAGGCGGTGATCGTCGCGGTGGTCGCGGTGCTGATCGGGCTGGGGCGGATCGACATCGCGGGGCTGGCGGCCATGGGGTTCGGGCTCAGCGCGTGCGAGGTCGTGTTCGCGAACGCGTCGCTCGCGGTGCTGCCGGACCTTGTTTCCGAGCCGCAACTGCACCGGGCGAACGGCAGTCAGTACGCGGTCGCCAATGCGGGGCAGTTGTTCGTCGGCCCGCCGATCGGCAGTCTGCTGTTCGCGGGCGCGGCGGCGCTGCCGTTCGGCGTGGACGCGGTGTCCTTCGTGGGGTCTGCGGCGTTGCTGGCGACCTTGCCTCGGCGTCCGGTGCCGCGAGGAGTGCAGCCGCCGGTTCGGGTCGCGGTGGCGGAGGGGGTGCGCTGGCTCGGCCGGCACCGGTTGTTGCGGACGTTGGCCGGGCTGCTGGCGGTGAACACGTTCTGTTACCAGCTCGGCAACGTCACGGTCGTGCTGCTCGCGACGCAGATCCTGCACGTCAGCGAGCGCGGTTACGGCGTGCTGCTCGCGGGGGCCGCGGCGGGCAGCGTGCTCGGCGGGATGGTCAACGCGCGGGTCGTGGCGAAAATCGGGGCGCTGCAAGCACTGCTGGTCGCGTTGGTCGCCAACGCGGTGATCTTCGTGCTCATCGGTGCGAGTCCGAATGCGGTGGTTCTCGGTGCTCTGCTGGGGATTAACGGATTTGCGACGACGCTCTGGAGCGTGGTCACGGTCAGCCTGCGGCAGCAGGCGGTGCCGGCGGAACTGCGCGGGCGCGTGCACAGCGTCTACCGGATGCTGGGCTGGGGCTTGATGCCGCTGGGATCGCTGGCCGGGGGACTGGTCGCGGACGCGCTCGGCATCCGGGCGGCGTATCCGGTGGCCGGCGGGGTGCGGGGGATCGCGCTGGTCGTGGCGTTGCCGGTGCTGCTGCCGGCGATGCGGGCCGGGAAACGCGCGGAATAAAGAGCGATGCTGTCCATAGTGGACAGACGTGGCAAGGTCGAAGGTCAATGCGCAGGCAACCGCCCCTATGGTTCCCTTTACCGATCCGCGCGGCCGGGCGCGCTGCGGAATATGCATCTTATTGACAGTTTGCCGATAGCGGCCGTTTCCGTGCACCGTCCGGGAAGCGGGGTTCCGCTGTTCGGCTATTGGCGGCGGAGAAGGTGCAACGTTTCCGGCGGCGGGGGCGACTGTGCGGGCGGAGGTGGTTGCGACGGAATCGACAGCGGCGGCCCGCGCCGGAACAACGGGAAGTGCGGAGTCGAGTTACCCGGCGGTAAGGGCTACTGCCGTCGCGCGCCATTCGTGTGGTGCGGGGGAGAGCGGGCGAATTCCGCGCGGCGGGGAGCCAGCGGAATTTTCCGGTGATCGGGTGAGGTTTAGCGGAGCGAATCGCCGATTCTTCCTGATCGACTTGTCCCGCTAGCTGTTCGGGGACGTTTAGAGAAGGCGGAAGGTGATCGTTTTCCGGGAAGCGGCGGAAGTCCGGTTCGCGGCGGCGATGTTGCTGCGGTCGGGGTAACGGCGGCCGCTGTTGGCACTACTTCAGCGGTGGCGATCATTGATCCGGCGGCGCGGAGAATGGACGGTTTACGCTGGTCGGAGCAGCGGGAAACGGTGCGGTACGCGGGCGGGACGTCGGCCGAATGCGAAGGCGGACCGTCCGCTTATCTGTGCGTCGCCCCGAGGTGTGAGTCCGTTGTTCATATTTTAGAATGCTCTCGGCAATGTGTGACGCTGGGTGCGAACCGGCGTATGCGGCAGTCCTTCGTTTGGCGGTTGCTGGAGCGCAACCGTGCTAGGCAGGGTATGGATTCCGGCGCGGGTCCGGTCTCGATGACGGCCGCGCTCTGCTGGGGCTAGTGCCGCGCGGGCGGGGGGCAATTCCCCGGGCGGCTCCTACGAGTATTCGAAAGGCATGGTCATGCACTCCCGGAAAGAAAGATTCGCCGTCCCGAGACCGCGCCCGGTGCCTGGCGTCGGCGATGCGGACCGGCTGGCCGCCAAGCTCTCGCGGCTGGCCGTCCGGCATCGGGTGCCGGGAGCGCAGGTCGCGGTCTGGTCCGGCGGCGAGACCGTAATGGTCCAGACCGGTTCGGCGGGCGGCGGCAGGCCGATGCGGGAGGACTCGTGGGTGCCGATCGGCTCGATCACCAAGGTGGCGACCGCGACGCTGGCGATGATGCTCGTCTCCGACGGCGATCTGGAGCTGGACCAGCCGGTCGGCGAGATCCTCGGCGACCGCTCGCTTTCCGCCGGGCTGACCTTGCGCAGGCTGCTGAGCCACACGAGCGGACTGCCCTCGGATCCGGCCGACGCCGCCGGATCCTGCCGGAAAGAGGTGCGGGCCGCGGAGTTCGTCTGCGAACCGGGCGCCGCGTTCTCCTATTCCAACCTCGGCTACGCGCTGGTCGGCCTCCTGATCGAAGAGGCAACCGGGATGGGCTGGCGCGAGGCGGTCGAATCGATCCTGTTGCGGCCCTTGGAGATCGAGCCGGTTTACGTCGACAGTCCGGGCGTCGCGGCCGGGCACGCGCGCGACGGCGAGCGCCCGCTCGCGCAGGTGCTGCCGCCGATGCTGGACCCGGCGGGCGCGCTCGCGCTGAGCGCCCGCGACCTGGTCGCGCTCGGGCGGGTTCACCTCGGCAAACCGGGGCTGCTCGACGTCGTCACCGCCAGTGACCTGCACCGGCCGGTGCCGGGCGCGGAACCGTTCGGCCTCGCCGACGGCTGGGGACTGGGGCTGGCCTGTTTCGGCGACGAGGAATTCCGCTGGCTCGGCCACGACGGGACGGCCGACGGCACCTCGTGCCACCTGCGGATCGACCAGGCCGGGGCCTGCGTGCTCGCGCTCACCGCCAACGGCGCGGGCGGCACCGATCTCTGGCACGACCTGGCCGGGGAACTGCCGGAACTCGGTCTTCCGCCGACGACCGTCCAGACCGCGGAATCCTGCCCGATTCCCCTTCCGGACGGCGATTTCGGCACTTATCGCAACGGCGCCATCGGATACACGGTCCGGCCGGACGCCGCCGGCGGCGCGTGCCTCGACGTGGACGGCGACGTCTTCCCCGAACTGACCCGGTACGCCGACGGCGCCTTCACCGTGCGCGACCCGGCGACCGGCCGCGCCACCCCGTGCGGGCGGTTCCGCGGCGAACCCGGCGCGGCGACCGCCGTCGAAATCGGCGGCCGGCTCGCGCGGCGGTGCTGAGCCCGCCCTCCGAACTCCTCGTCCCCACCCGCGCCAGGCGGGATCCCTTGGTGTGCCCGGAAGGTAGCGAACAACGATGACCGCCCCAGACAAACCGGCCGGACCGGACCCGGTCGCCGGCCTGCCCGAGCTGTTCGCCGCACAGGTGCGGCAGGCGCCGGACGCGCTCGCCGTGGAGAGCGCGGAGATCCGGCTGACCTACGCCGAACTGGCGGGCGAGGCCGGCAAGCTCGCCGCGTACCTGCTGCGGCTGGGGTTGCGCACGGAGGACCGGGTCGGGGTGCTGGCGGAGCGCTCGGCCGGGCTGATCGTCGCGGAACTGGCCGTGGTGACCGCGGGTGGCGCCTACGTGCCGCTCGACCGCCGCGCGCCGGACGGCCGGTTGCGAACGCTGCTGGTCGAGGCCGGGGTCACGGTGCTGCTGACCGACGATCCGGTCCGGGCCGCGGAAATCCACAGTGGACAGATCGTCGTGCTCGGGCGGACTTTGCCGAAGGCGGAGTTCCCTTCGGTGGCAACGCATCCGGACAATCTGGCGTATCTGATGCACACGTCCGGCTCGACCGGAACGCCCAAGGGGGTCGCGGTCAGGCATCGGGACGTCGCGGCGCTCGCGGCGGACCGCAGATTCGCCGGGGACGCGCACCGGCGGGTGCTGCTGCACTCGCCGGCGGCCTTCGACGCCTCCACCTACGAAATGTGGGTGCCGCTGCTGACCGGCGGCACCGTGGTGGTCGCACCTCCCGGCGACCTCGACGTGGAGAGCCTCCGCGAAGTTCTTTCCCGGTACGACGTCGGGGCGATCTGGTTGACGGCAGGCCTTTTCCGGATCGTCGCGCAGGAAGCCCCGGACTGCTTCCGAGGCGTGCGCGAGGTCTGGACCGGTGGCGACGTCGTCCCGCCCGGAGCGGTCCGGCGGGTGTTGCGGGCATGCCCCGGCGTCACGGTCGTCGACGGATACGGCCCGACCGAGACCACCACCTTCATGACGGCCCACGCGGTCCAGTCGGCGGACGTGACGGCGATGCCGATCGGCCGCCCGCTGGACGACGTGCGCGCCTACGTCCTGGACGACGCGTTGAATCCGGTCGCGCCCGGCGAACCCGGCGAGCTGCACCTGGCCGGCGCGGGGCTGGCCCGCGGCTACTGGGCGCGCCCGGGGGCGACGGCGGAGAAGTTCATCGCCGATCCCGGCGTGCCGGGCGAGCGGATGTACCGCACCGGCGACGTGGTCCGCTGGAACGACCGGGGCGAGCTGGAATTCCTCGGCCGCACCGACGACCAGGTCAAGATCCGCGGGTTCCGGGTGGAACTCGGCGAGATCGAGGGCGTGCTCGCCGCGGACGACACTGTCGCCGAGGCCGTGGTCGTCGCGCGCGAGGACGGGCCGGGGACGAAGCGCCTGGTCGGCTACGTCGTGCTGGCGCCAGGCGCGCCGCGGAAAGACCTGAAAGCCGTCGCCGCGGCGGTATTGCCGAGCTATGAGGTGCCTTCGGCGATGGTCGTGCTGGACGAGCTTCCGTTGAGCGACAACGGGAAGGTGGACCGGAAAGCGCTGCCCGCACCGTCGGCGGAACCGGACGGCATCGAGCCGAGAACCGGCACCGAACGCGCTGTCGCCGGGATCGTCGCGGAAGTGCTGGGCCTGGACCGCATCGGCGTCGAGGACGATTTCTTCGCCTTGGGCGGCGACTCGATCCTGGCCGTGCAGGCGTTGTCCCGGCTGCGGCGCACGATCGGCGCGGACCTCTCGGCCCGGGCGCTCTTCGACGCGCCCAGCGTGGCCCGACTCGCGCGGCTGCTGGACAACGGCCCGCGAGCCGAGCAGCAGGCGATCCCGGCCGAGTCTCCGCGGGAACTGCTCCCGCTGTCTCCGGCGCAGCGCCGGTTGTGGCTGCTGGACGAGATGACCGGCGGCAGCACCGAGTACAACACCGGCGTCGGGATCCGCCTGTCCGGACCGCTCGGCCTCGACAAGCTGCACCGGGCGCTGGCCACTCTGTGCGCACGGCACGAATCGCTGCGAACGACCTTCGATTCCGTTGCGGGACAAGGCATGCAGCGGATCGCGCCGACCGGGGAAATCCCCTTGAGCATAGCGGATTCCGCCCCGGACGACGAGACGCTGAAGGCTGAATTGCGCGCACCGTTCGACCTCCGGACGGGCCCGCTGACCCGGGCCGTGCTGTTCCCGCTCGCGCCGGACGAGCACCTGCTTCTCCTGTGCCAGCACCACATCGTCACCGACGGCCGGTCGATCGCCGTGCTCACCGGCGAACTCCTCGACCTGTACGGCGGCGCGGTGCTGCCCCCGTTGCCGCTCGGCTACCAGGACTACACCCGCTGGCGGCTGGCGTCCGAACGTCTCGACCAGCTCGGCTACTGGCGCGAAGCCCTCGACGGCCTCGAACCCCTCGCGCTGCCGACCGACCGCCCGCGACCCCCGCAGCGCACCACCGAAGGCGCGGTGCACCGGCACGACCTGTCCGCCGATCTCGTCCGTGGCATCGCGGAAGCGGGCCGCGCGCAGGGCGCCACGCTGTTCATGACCCTGACCGCGGCCGTCCAGGTCGTCCTGGCCGCGTACAGCGGGCAGCGGGACATCGCGGTCGGCACGGCAGTTTCCGGACGTGACCGGGCCGAACTGGAGCAGCTGACCGGGTTCTTCGTCAACACCCTCGTACTGCGGTCCGCTGTGGACAGTGAGCGGCCGTTCGAACACTTCCTGGCGGAGTTCCGCGAAACCGTGCTCGCCGCGTTCGCGCACGGTGACGTCCCGTTCGACCGCGTCGTGGAGGAAGTCCAGCCCGAACGCGACCCGTCGCGGACGCCGTTGGTGCAGGCCGTCGTCGTCCTGCAACGCCCGCTGGTGGCAGACCGAAACGTCGCCGGACTGCAGGTCAGCGAGTACGCCCTGCCACGCCCGTCGGCGCGCTTCGACCTCGTGGTCGAGTTCTGGCCGCAACCCGAAGGCCTGCGCGTCACCGTCGAATACGCCACCGCGCTTTTCGACGCCGCCACCATCGAACGCCTCACGCAGAGCCTGGAAATCCTGCTTGCCGGCATCGCCGCCGACCCCGCACGGCCGGTGGGCGACCTTCCGCTGCTCACCGCCGAGGACCGCCGGTTCCTGCTTCCGGCCCCGCCCGAAAGCACGCCCGCCGAAACGGTCCCCGAGCTGTTCGACCGATGCGCGGCGCATCAACCGGACCAGACCGCGGTAGTGAGCGGCGACGTCCGCCTCACCTATGCGGAACTGCAGTCCCGGGCGAACGGTCTCGCGCAGCACCTGATCCGGCGAGGCGTTCGCCCGGAGGAGCGGGTCGGCGTGCTGATGGACCGCTCGGCCGACCTCGTCGTGGCCGTGCTGGCGATCCTCAAGGCGGGTGCGGCTTACCTGCCGCTGGACCTGCGCTCCCCGGCCGACCGCCTGCGCCGCGTCCTCGGCGGAGTGTCGCTGGTGCTCACCGACCGCACCTGGCACGACACCGCTGTCACTGTCCACCAGGGAACTTCCCTGATCGTGGCGGACGTCGGCGGGGCAGCCCCGGAAATCGCGCTGAGCGCCCAGAATCTGGCCTACGTCGAGTACACCTCGGGCTCCGCCGGCGTCCCGAAGGGCGTGGCAGTGCGGCACGCCGACGTCGCGGCACTCGCGACCGACCCGCGCTTCTCCGGCCACGAGCGCGTCCTGCTGCATTCCCCGCTCGCGTTCGACGCCTCGACCTACGAGCTGTGGGTACCGCTGCTCAACGGCGGCACCGTGATCGTCGCACCGCCCGGCGACCTGGACGCCGACGCGATCCGCCAGTTGGTCACGAAGCACGACATCACCGCACTCTGGCTGACCGCCGGACTCTTCCGGCTCTTCGCCGAGGAGTCGCCGGAGTGCTTCGCCGGACTCCGCGAGGTCTGGACCGGCGGCGACGTCGTACCGCCGCCTGCCGTGCGGAAGGTCCTCGACAGCTGCCCCGGGACCGCCGTCGTGGACGGCTACGGCCCGACCGAGACCACCACCTTCGCCACCTCGTTCCGGATGCCGGCCGAGGTCCCGGACGTCATCCCGATCGGCACGCCGCTGCGGGACGTCCGGATCCACGTCGTCGACGACGGGTTCCGGCTGCTGCCGCGCGGCGCGGCAGGCGAGGTCTGCATCGCCGGCGCCGGGCTCGCGCGCGGCTACTTCGGCCAGCCGGGCATGACCGCGGAGCGGTTCGTCGCCGACCCGTTCGGCGAGCCAGGGGCCAGGATGTACCGCACCGGCGACCTGGCCCGGTGGCGCACCGACGGGACGCTCGAATTCCTCGGCCGCGCGGACGACCAGGTGAAGATCCGCGGCTTCCGGGTCGAACCGGCCGAGATCGAACGCGCGCTGGCCGCCGAGGACGGGGTGGCGCAGGCGTTCGTGACGGTACGGGCGACCGGCGGGCGCAAACAGCTGGTCGGTTACGTGGTCCCGGCGAACGCGGACCCCGAAGCACTCCGCAGGGCGCTCGCGCGCACGCTGCCGGACTACCTGGTGCCCTCGGTGCTCGTCCCGCTGGCCGAGCTGCCGCTCACCGCCAACGGCAAGGTCGACCGTCGTGCGCTGCCGGAGCCGCAGGTCGCCGGCGAGCGGACGGTGGCCCCGCGCACCGAGCGGGAGGCTGTGCTCGCCGGGATCTGGGCTGAGGTGCTCGGTCTCGACCGCGTCGGCGTGGACGACAACTTCTTCGCCCTCGGCGGCGATTCGATCCTGAGCATCCAGGTGTGCGCCCGGGCCCGCGAGGCGGGGCTCAGCGTGACCACCGCCGACCTGTTCCGCCACCAGACCATCGCCGCGCTCGCCCCGGCCGTCGGCGAAGCGGCGGCGATCCCGGCACGCGGCCCGGAAAGCGGCGACGTCGTTCTCACCCCGGTCCAGCACTGGTATTTCGGGCTGGGTGCGGACCGCTTCGACCAGACGATCGCCGTCGAATTGCCCACTGACGTCGACTTGCCCGCGCTGATGCGCGCACTGGCCGCGTTGTCCGAGCGGCACGACGCGCTGCGGATGCGGTTCACCCACGACCGCGAGGCCTGGCACCAGCACAACGCCCCGGCTGGCGACGGGCACACGCTGCTGCGCTGGTCGCTGACCGGCGAGCCGCGGACCCTGCACCTGGCCGCGCACCACCTGGTCGTCGACGGCGTGTCGTGGCGGCTGCTGCTCGAAGACCTCGGCCGCGCCTATCAGCAGGCCGTGCGCGACGAACCGATCGACCTCGGCCCGCGGACGACGTCCTTCCGCGAGTGGGCGGGAAGGCTGGCCGAGCACGCGGCAGCGGGCGGCTTCGACGACGAACTCCCGCACTGGTGGGAACTGCCCGCGCCCAGCCCGCTCCCGGTCGACGGCACGGCGGAGAACACCTTCGGCCGAGCCCGCGTCGTCACCGCCCGGCTCACCGCGGACGAGACGCACGCGCTGCTGCGCGAGGTGCCGCGGGCGTACCGGACGCAGGTCAACGACGTGCTGCTGGCCGCGCTGGGCCGGGTGCTGGGGGACTGGACCGGGCACCAGCCGGTCGTCGACCTCGAAGGGCACGGCCGCGAGGACCTGTTCGCCGGGGTCGACCTGTCGCGGACGGTCGGCTGGTTCACCAGCATCTTCCCGGTGGCGCTGGACGTTCCGGACGGCTGGGGCGCGGCGCTCAAGGCGGTCAAGGAACAGCTGCGCGCGGTCCCGCGCCGGGGGATCGGCTACGGCGCGCTGCGGTATCTCGCCGGGTCGGCGCCGGTGATCGAACCGCAAGTGAGCTTCAACTATCTCGGCCAGTTCGATCTGCCCGGCGACCTGGCCCTGCACCGGGAACTCGCGCTGGACGTCTCGCCCGGCGCCGTCCGCCCGCACTTGCTGGAAGTGGTCGGCCGCGTCGAGGGCGGCGAGCTGGAGCTGGCCTGGCACTACGCCGAGGGGGTCCACGAAGAGTCCACTGTGGACCGGCTGGCCGCGGCGATGGCCGAAGCGCTGCGCGAGATCGTCCGGCACTGCGCGGAGCCGGGTGCGGGCGGGCGGACGCCGTCGGACTTCCTGCTTGCCGGGCTCGATCAATCCGCAGTGGACACACTGGCCGGCGACGGCCGGGACGTCGAGGACATCTACCCGCTGACGCCGATGCAGGCCGGCATGGTGTTCCACGACCTCGCCCAGCCCGGCGACCGAGTCTACTTCGAACAGATTTCGTTCACTGTGGACGACGTGCCCGACCCGCACCGGCTCGGCGAGGCCTGGCGGCGGATCGTCGAGCGGACCCCGATCCTGCGCAGCCGGATCGTGTGGGACGGCGTGCCGCAGCCGCTGCAGGTCGTGCACCGCGCGGCCGAACTGCCGGTGTCCTATCCGGACTGGTCCGCAAGAGACAGTGAGAAAGCACTGGCGCAGCTGCTGGAGCAGGACCTCGCCGAAGGCTTCGACCTGGCCCGAGCCCCGCTGGCGCGGCTGGTCATCGCACGCGAATCGGCCGGCACCGTGCGCGTGCTCTGGACCTTCCACCACGTCCTCCTCGACGGCTGGAGCGTCTTCGGCATCCTCTCCGACGTCATCGCCCTGCTGCGCGGCGAAGAACCGCCCGTCCGGCCGCCGTTCCGGGACTACGCGGCCTGGCTCGCCGCTCAAGACGACGAGCGCGCCGAGGAACACTGGCGGGCCGAACTCGCCGGGGTCGCGCCGACTCCGTTGCCCCTCGAACGCCCCGCCGTCCGCACGCACACGTCGAGTTCGACCGGCCGGATCCCGGTGGAACTGGACGACGAGACGTCCGCCGCGGTGTACGCCTTCGCGCGGCGGCACCGGCTGACGGTCAACACCGTCGTCCAAGGCGCGTGGGCCGCGTTGCTGGCTCGCTACAGCGGCGAAACCGAGGTGTGCTTCGGCGCGACGGTGTCCGGCCGTCCGGCGGAACTGCCCGGCGCGGACGACATTCCCGGCATCTTCATCAACACCCTGCCAGTGCGCGTCCGGCTCGACGGGACCCGCGCGGTCTCGGAGTGGCTGCGCGATCTTCAAGCGGCACAAGCGGAATCGCGCCGGTTCGGACACGTCGGCCTGACGAAGCTGCAAGCGTGGAGCGGCGGCGGGAGCCTGTTCGACAGCATCGTCGTCTTCGAGAACTACCCGATCGACGAGGTGCCCGAGCTGCGGGACGTCCGCGCGGCCGAGCGGACGAGCTACCCGCTGGGCGTCGTCGCCTATCCAGGCCGCCGGTTGTCCATGATCCTCACGCACGACCCGGCGCGGATCGGCGATACAGCGGCGGCAAGGCTCGCGCAGCATCTCGAAGCGCTGGTCCGAGGCATGGTCGCGGCTCCGCACGAGCCGGTGTCGCGGGTGCCGATGCTTTCCGAGGCCGAGATCGAGCATCTGCTAGCCGAGCGGAACGCGACTGCCCGCCCGCTGCCGGCCAAGTCGGTGCCGGAGCTGTTCGAAGCCCAGGCACGCCGCACCCCGGACGCCGTCGCGCTCATCACGGACGACGAGCAGATCACCTACCGAGAGCTCGACCGCCGCGCGAACCGGCTGGCCCACCGGCTGATCGCCGCGGGCGTGCGGGCCGAGGACCGGGTCGCCGTCCTGATGAACCGCTCGCCGGAACTCGTCGTCGCGGAGCTGGCGATCGTCAAGGCCGGCGGCGCCTACCTGCCGCTGGACCTGCGCGCCCCGGCCGAGCGGCTGCGCCTGCTCCTAAAAGAGGCCGCGGCAACCGTCCTCCTCGCCGACGCCGCGTGGCTGGCGACCGCCGAGGAAGTCCACCTCGGCACCATCCTCACCGGCGAGAGCAGCGCCCCCGAAACGCCGCCCGCCGTCCGGGTCGATCCCGAACAGCTCGCGTACGTCATCTACACCTCCGGCTCCACCGGCCGCCCCAAGGGCGTTTCGGCGCGGCACTGCGACGTCGCGGCGCTCACGATCGACCAGCGGTTCGCCCGGCACGACCGGATTCTGCTGCACTCGCAACAGGCCTTCGACGCCGCGACCTACGAACTGTGGGTGCCGCTGCTGGGCGGCGGCACCGTCGTGCTGGCCCCGCCCGGAGACGTGGACGTCGAGACGCTCGGCCGCTCGCTCACCACGCACGGCGTGACCGGCGCGTTCCTCACCACCGGCCTGTTCCGCCTGGTCGCGCAGGAATCGCCGGAGGTCTTCGCGGGCGTGCGGGAGGTCTGGACCGGCGGCGACGCCGTCCCCGCGGCCGCACTCCGCCGGGTCAAGGCGGCCTGCCCGGACACCCTGGTCGCCGACGTCTACGGCCCCACCGAGACCACGACGTTCGCGACCGTGCACCCGCTGCCCGGCGAGGTCCCGGACGTCGTCCCGATCGGCGGGCCGCTCGACCACACCCGCGTGTACGTCCTCGACGGCGACCTCCGGCTCGTCCCGCCCGGCGCGCCCGGCGAACTGCACATCGCCGGCGCGGGCCTGGCACGCGGTTACCTCGGCCGGTCCGGGCTGACCGCCGAGCGGTTCGTCGCGGATCCGTTCGGTCCGCCGGGGGAGCGGATGTACCGCACCGGCGACCTCGTGCGCTGGAACGACGAAGGCGCGCTCGAATTCGTCGGCCGGGCGGACGAGCAGGTCAAGATCCGCGGGTTCCGCGTCGAACCGAGCGAAATCGAGGCCGCGCTCGGCGAGCATCCCGGCGTCGAACAGGCCGCCGTGCTGGCCCGCGAGGACGGCGGCGTGAAGCGGCTGGTCGCCTATGTCGTCGGGGAAACGGACGGCTTGGCGGAGTTCCTCGGCCAGACGCTGCCGGACTACCTGGTGCCCGCCGCGTTCGTGCGGCTGGAGCGGTTCCCGGTGAACGTCAACGGAAAGCTCGACCGCCAGGCGCTGCCGACCCCCGAGTTCGGCGCGCGGGACCACGTCGCGCCGCGTACCGAACGCGAACGCGCGATCGCCGAGATCTGGGCCGACGTGCTCAGTGTCGAACGCGTCGGCGCGACCGACGACTTCTTCGAACTCGGCGGCGACTCGATCCTCAGCATGCAGGTCGTCTCCCGCGCCCGCCGGGCCGGACTGGAACTGCAACCCGGCGACCTGTTCGCGCACCGCACCCCGGCCGCGCTCGCCGCGGCGGCCCGCACCTCGACGACGGCAGCCGAGCGCGGTCCGGTCCACGGCCCGGTGCCGCTCACCCCGATCCAGCAGTGGTTCTTCGCGACGCAGACCGCCGAACCGGACCACTTCCACCAGTACGTCCGCTTGGGAACGCTCGATCCGGACGCGGCGAACGCGGCCGTCGAAGCGCTGCTGACCCACCACGACGCGCTCCGGATGCGCTTCGCGCGCGGCGAAACGCACTGGCTCCAGGAGAACGGCGCGGTCGGCTCCGAGGCACCGCTGGTCCGGTTCGAGCAGGACCGGCTGTCCGTGCATCACCTCGTCGTCGACGGCGTCTCGTGGCGCGTGCTCCTCGAGGACTTCGAGCGCGCCTACAACCAGGTTCTGGAGGGCAAACCGATCGACCTCGGCCCGCGCACGACGTCCTTCCGCGACTGGGCGATCCGGCTCTCGGAACACGCCGAGGCGGGCGGCTTCGACGACGAACTCGATTACTGGCGCGGCGTGTCCGGCCGCACCACGGTGCCGGTCGACGGCCGGGGCGACGCGACCGTCGCATCGATGCGCTCGGTGACCGCCCGGCTGTCCGCCGCGGAGACCGGCGCGCTGCTGCGAGACGTCCCGAAGGTCTACCGCACGCAGGTCAACGACGTGCTGCTCACCGCCCTCGGCCGGGTCCTGCGCGACTGGACCGGCGGGACCGCCGTGGTCGACCTGGAGGGCCACGGCCGCGAGGACCTGTTCGACGACGTCGACCTCTCCCGGACAGTCGGCTGGTTCACCACGGTCTTCCCGGTGGCGTTGGAGGTCCCGGACGACTGGGGCGCGGCGCTCAAGTCCGTCAAGGAACAGCTTCGCGCGGTACCGCGGCGCGGGATCGGCTACGGCGCGCTGCGGTACCTGACCGGCACCGCGCCGGAGATCGACCCGCAGGTGAGTTTCAACTACCTGGGCCAGTTCGGTTCCGGCCGTCTCGAATCCGACGAAAGCCCGCGTTCGGCTCGCGCACACCTGCTCGACGTCGTCGGCCGCGTCGAGGCCGGCGAACTCGAATTGACCTGGTACTACGCCGAAGGCGTCCACGACCGGTCCACTATGGACACCCTGGCCGCCGCGATGACCGGTGCGCTGCGCGAGATCATCCGGCATTGCGCGGAGCCGGGAGCGGGCGGCCGGACGCCGTCGGACTTCCCGCTGGCCGCGCTCGACCAGTCTGCTGTGGACGAATTGGCCGGCGACGGCCGCGAGGTCGAGGACGTCTTCCCGCTGACGCCGATGCAGTCCGGGATGGTGTTCCACGCGCTGTCCCAGCCCGGCGAACGGGTCTACTTCCAGCAGGTCGGGTTCGTGCTCGACGGCGTCCGGAACGAAACCGGCCTGGCCGCGCTGGAACGGGCGTGGCAGCAGGTGGCCGACCGGACGCCGGTGCTGCGGACGCGGATCGCCTGGGAGGGCGTGCCCGAACCGGTCCAGGTCGTCCAGCGGCGGGTCCCGGTCCCGATCGCCCGGCACGACTGGCGCGACCGCACCCCGGACGAACGCGACCAGGCGTGGCAGGAACTCCTCGCCGGCGACCGGGCCCGAGGACTCGATTTCACCGAAACGCCGTTGCTGCGACTGGCTTTCGCGCGGCTGTCGGACACTGAGGTCCGCGTGCTGTGGACGTTCCATCATGTCCTGCTCGACGGCTGGAGCGTCTTCGGCGTGCTGTCCGACGTCTTCGCCGCGTACTCCGGTGCCGAACTGCCCGAGCGACCGCCGTTCCGCGACTACGTCGCTTGGCTGGACCGGCAGGACGACGCGGCCGCCGAGGACTACTGGCGGCGCGAACTCGGCAGCCTCGTCGCACCCGCCCGGCTGCCCTGCGACCGGGCTCCCGCGCAAGCGCACACGAGCCGGTCGTCGGAATGGCTGCGCGTGCCGGTCGAAAACTCCGGACGGCTGCGCGCCTTCGCCCGCCGAGCCGGCCTCACGCTCAACACCGTCTTGCAGGGTGCGTGGGCGCTGGTGCTGGCCCGGCTCAGCGGCGAGCGCGATGTCTGCTTCGGCGCCACGGTTTCCGGCCGTCCAGTCGACCTGGCGGGTGCGGACGACATCACCGGCATCTTCATCAACACCCTGCCGGTGCGGACCACCGTGACCGGGGCCGACGTGACCGAGTGGCTGGCCGAGTTGCAGTCCGCGCAGGTCGAATCCCGTCGCTACGGCCACCTTCCGCTGACGAAGCTGCAAGCGTGGAGTGGTTGCGGCGGAAGCCTTTTCGACAGCATCGTGGTCTTCGAGAACTATCCGATCGACGACGCGGCTGCGCCCGGACTGCGGCTGCGCGACGTCGACGCGGCCGAGACGACGAACTACCCGATCAGCGTTGTCGCGTCGCCGGGGGAGCAGCTGACCCTCGATGTCGGCTACGACCCCGACCTGTTCGACACCGAGACCGCCGAGCGGATCACCCGGCAGCTCCTCGCCGTGCTCGACGCCTTCAGCGCGGGCCCGGGATCGCTGGAAGACATCGACCTCCTCACCGAGGCGGAACGCCACCAGGTGCTGGTCGAACGGAACGACACCAGCCAGCCGCTCCCGGAAGACGACCTGATCGACCTGTTCGCCGAGCAGGTCCGGCAAGCGCCGGAAGCGGTCGCGGTGGCGGGCGACGGGGTCCGCCTGACGTACGCGGAGCTGGACCGGCGATCCGACCGGCTCGCCCGCTACCTGGTTTCGCTCGGCGCGCGGCCGGAAACGCTCGTGGGCGTGCTGATGGACCGTTCACCAGGCCTGATCATCGCTGAGCTGGCGATCGTCAAAGCCGGTGCGGCCTACCTGCCGCTCGACACGCGCGCGCCCGAACCCCGGCTCAAGACTCTGCTGGACGGCGTGCAGATCCTGGTCGCCGACGACACGTGGCGCGATACCGCAGCGAAGGTCCACAGTGGACCCACGGTCGTGCCCGGCGACCACACCGCGGTCGCGAAGCTCCCGAAGGCAGATCCGGCCAACCTGGCGTACGTCATGTACACCTCCGGTTCGACCGGAAAGCCGAAGGGCGTCGCGCCCAGCCGCCGCGACATCGTGGCGCTCGCGGCCGACCGGCGCTTCGCGGGGCACCGCCGGGTCCTGCTGCACGCGTCGCAGGCTTTCGACGCCTCGACCTACGAACTCTGGGTGCCGCTGCTGGGCGGCGGCACGGTCGTCGTCGCCCCGCCCGGCGACCTCGACCTCGAGACCCTCGGCCGCCTGTTCGCCGAGCACCGCGTCGACGCTTCCTTTCTCACCACCGGCCTGTTCCGGCTGGCCGCGAAGGAAGCTCCGGAGATCTTCCGCGGACTGCGGGAAGTCTGGACCGGCGGCGACGCGGTCCCGTCGGCCGCGGTGCGGCGGGTGCGGGAAACCTGCCCGGACACGACCGTCGTGGACGTCTACGGCCCGACCGAGACCACGACGTTCGCACTGGCGCATCCGGTCCTCGGCCCGGTGCCGGACGTCGTGCCGATCGGGAAACCGCTGGACAACACCCGCGCGTACGTCCTCGGCCCGGATCTGCGGCCGGTGCCGCCGGGCGCGCTCGGCGAACTCCACCTCGCCGGCGCGGGCCTCGCGCGCGGCTACTACGGCGCCCCCGGCCTGACCGCCGAGCGGTTCCTGCCCGACCCGTTCGGGCCGCCGGGGGAGCGGATGTACCGCACCGGCGACCTCGTCCGCTGGAGCGCGCAGGGCGAACTGGACTTCGCCGGCCGCGTGGACGAGCAGGTCAAGATCCGCGGGTTCCGGATCGAACCCGGCGAGGTCGAGGCCGCGCTCGCCGCGCACCCCGGCATCTCCCAGGCCGCGGTGCTGGCGCGCGAGGACCACGGCGTCAAACGGCTCGTCGCGTACTACACCGGCGAAGCGGACGACCTGCCCGGGTTCCTCGGGCGAACCCTGCCGGACTACCTGGTCCCGGCCGCGTTCGTCCGGCTCGGCCGATTGCCCTTGACCGGCAACGGAAAACTCGACCGGCACGCCCTGCCCGCCCCGGACTTCGCCGCGACCGGCGCCCGCACCGCCCCGGCGACGGAGGCCGAACGGGTCCTGGCCGGGATCTGGTCGGAGGTGCTCGGCGTCGAGGACGTCGGGGCCGAGACGAACTTCTTCGAACTCGGCGGCGACTCGATCCTCAGCATCCAGGTCGTGTCCCGGGCCCGCCGGGCCGGGCTGATCCTGTTGCCGCACGAGGTGTTCCGGCATCCGACGCTGGCCGCACTGGCCGCGCACGCCGGCGGCGCCCGCGGGCCGAAGGCCGAGCAAGGCCCGGTCGTCGGCGAAGCGCCGCTCACGCCGATCCAGCGCTGGTACTTCGAAACCCAGCCGGAACGGTTCGACCAGCGGGTCGTCCTGGAATTCGCCGAGGACGTCGACGAGCCCGCGCTGCGCCGCGCCCTCGAAACGGTCTGGGCGCACCACGACGCCCTGCGCCTGCGCTTCGGCCCGGCGCAGCACAGCGACCCGGCCGGACCGGTGGAACTGCTCGTCGGCGAGCCCGCTTTCGACGTCGAACACGGCCCGCTGCTGAACGCGGTCCTCGACGGACGACGGCTGCTGCTGGCCGCCCACCACCTGGTCATCGACGGCGTATCGTGGCGGATTCTCCTGGAGGACCTGGAAACCGCTTACCGCGGCGAAGACCTCGAACCGAAGACGACGTCGTTCCTCGCCTGGGCCCGGCGGCTCGCCGAACACGCCGAGGCAGGCGGTTTCGACGACGAACTCGCCCACTGGCAGTCGCTCCCGCCGGTTCGGCCGGGCGAGCCGGGCGCGATCGCCGACACCCGCGAGGTCACCGTCCGCCTCACCGCCGAGGAAACGCGGGCGCTGCTGCAGGACGTCCCCGAGGTCTACCGGACGCAGGTCAACGACGTGCTGCTGACCGCGCTGGGCCGCGTCCTGCGGGACTGGACCGGCGAAACCCCGGTGATCGACCTCGAAGGGCACGGCCGCGAGGACCTGTTCGAGGGCGTCGACCTGTCGCGCACGGTCGGCTGGTTCACCAGCATGTTCCCGGTCGCGCTGGACGTCCCGGACGAATGGGGTCCCGCGCTGAAGTCCGTGAAAGAACAGCTGCGCGCGATCCCGCGGCGAGGCATCGGTTACGGCGCACTGCGCTACCTGACCGGCACAGCACCGGCGATCGACCCGCAGGTGAGCTTCAACTACCTCGGCCAGTTCAGCGCCGCCGAAGGCGGGCTGTTCCGCGTCGGCAGCCTCGACGCCGACGTCGATCCGGACGCACCCCGCACCCACGTGCTCGACGTAGTCGGCCGGGTCGAAGCAGGCGTGCTGGAACTGACCTGGTCGCACGCCACCGCCGGGGACACCGTCGAAACCCTCGCCGAGCAGATGCTGGCGGCGCTGCGGGAAATCATCGCGCACTGCGCCGAGCCGGGCGCGGGAGGGCGCACCCCGTCCGACTTCCCGCTGGCGGCGCTCGACCAGCCCACTGTGGACAGTCTGGTCGAAGGCCGGAACGTAGCGGACATCTACCCGCTGACGCCGATGCAGGGCGGGATGGTCTTCCACGGCCTGTCGCAGACCGCGCAGGGCATGTACTTCGAGCAGGCGACCTTCGTGCTCGCAGGAGTGACCGATCCGCAGCGGCTCGGCGAGGCGTGGCAGCAGGTCGTCGACCGCACGCCGGTCCTGCGCACGTCGTTCGTCTGGACCGGGGTGGACGAGCCGGTCCAGGTCGTGCACCGCGAGGCCGAACTGCCGGTCCGGCACCTCGACTGGAGCGACCTGGACGGGCACGACGCCGAACTGGCGCGGCTGCTGGCCGAAGACCGTGCGCAAGGCCTCGACCTGGCCGTCGCACCGCTGGCCCGCATCGCGCTCGCCCGGCTGTCCGACACGGAAGTCCTGGTGCTGTGGACGTTCCACCACGTCCTCCTCGACGGCTGGAGCGTCTTTCAGGTGCTCTCGGACGTCTGCACCGCGTACGCCGGGCAGCCGCTGCCGTCGCGGCCGCCGTTCCGCGACTACCTCGCCTGGCTCGGCGAGCACGACCAAGCCGCTTCCGAGGAGTTCTGGCGCACCGCGCTCGCCGGGATCGAAGGCCCGACGCAGCTGCCGAGCGACCGGACCCCGCCGTCCGGCCACTCCCCGTGCTCGGCCGAGTGGCTGCCCGTCCGCCTGGACCGGCCCGCCACCGCCCGGCTGGACGCGTTCGTCAAACGTCACGGCCTCACGCACAACGTCGTGCTGCAGGGAGCGTGGGCGCTGCTGCTGTCCGTCTACAGTGGACAGAAGGACGTGGTCTTCGGGGCCACGGCTTCCGGCCGCCCGGCCGAAGTGCCCGGGGTGGACGACATTCCCGGCATCTTCATCAACACCCTGCCGGTGCGGGTCGCCGTGGACCGGAGCGCTCGCGTCGCGGACTGGCTCGCCCGGTTGCAGGCGGCGCAGGCCGAAGCGCGCGGGCACGGGCACGTGCCGCTCGCGCGGGTCCAGGGCTGGGCGGGCCTGCCGGGCGGGGTGAACCTGTGCGACAGCCTCGTGGTGTTCGAGAACTACCCGATCACCGGCGCGGCGGCGGGACACGGCCTGACCGTGCGCGACCTGTCCGCCCGGGAGACGACGAACTTCCCGATCACCGTCGTTGCCTCGCCCGGGTCGGAGCTGTCGGTGGACCTTGGCTACGACCCGGCGCTCTTCGACCCCGCGACGGTGACGGACCTGGCGGCGCGGCTGCTGGACATCCTCAGCGGCCTGACCTCGGACGGAGACCGCGCGCTCGGCGCGGTCCCGGTCATGACCGCGGCCGAGACCCAGCTGCTCGCCGAACGGGCCGGCGCCTGCGGCGCACCGGAACCCCGGTCGTTGCCCGACCTGTTCGCCGAGCAGGTCCGGCAGCGGCCGAACGCGCTCGCGGCTGTCCTCGGCGGCGAACCGGTCACGTACGCCGAGCTGAACCGGCGGGCCAACCGCCTCGCGAACCGCCTGGCCGGGCTCGGGCTGCGGCCGGAAGAACCGGTCGGGCTCGCCGTGGACCACGCGGCCGCGGTGATCGCCGAACTGGCCGTGGTCAAGGCAGGCGGTGCGTACCTGCCGATCGACGCGCGTGCTCCGATCGAGCGGCAGCGGGTGCTGCTCGACGGGGTCCGGTTCATCGTCGCCGCGGAAGAACATCCGCTCGGCCAGACCGTGCTGCTGTCCTCGGTGGACGATGAACCGGACAGCGATCCGGACCTCGCCGTCGACCCGGACCAGGCGGCCTGCGTGATGTACACGTCCGGCTCGTCGGGGGTGCCGAAGGGCGTGGTGGTGCGCCACCGCGACGTGGCGGCGCTGGCCGCCGACCACCGGTTCCGCGGCGGGGCGCACGAACGGATCCTGCTGCACTCGCCGCTCGCGTTCGACGCCTCGACTTACGAACTGTGGGTGCCGCTGCTCACCGGCGGCTGGGTCGTCACCAGCCCGGACACCGGCCTCGACGCGCCGCTGCTGCGCGGGCTGGTCCGCGAGCACGGCCTGACCTCGGTCTGGGTCACCGCCGGGCTGTTCCGGGTCCTCGCCCAGGAAACGCCGGAGTGCTTCACCGGCCTGCGCGAGGTCTGGACCGGCGGCGACGTCGTCCCGGCGGAGGCGGTGCGGCGGGTGCTGGCCGCGTGCCCGGGGCTGCGGGTCGTCGACGGCTACGGCCCGACCGAGGCGACGGTCTTCGCGACCGCGTACCCGATGGACGCGCCGCCGCCGGACCGGATCCCGATCGGCCGCCCGCTGGACGGCACCCGCGCCCGGGTGCTCGACGCGGACCTGCGCCCGGTGCCGCCCGGCGTTCCCGGCGAACTGTGCCTGGCCGGCGCGGGCCTGGCCCGGGGCTACCGGGACCGGCCGGGGCTGACCGCGGACCGGTTCGTCGCCGACCCGGACGGGCCGCCGGGGGAGCGGATGTACCGCACCGGCGACGTCGTCCGCTGGCGGCCCGACGGCACGCTGGAGTACCTCGGCCGCCGCGACGACCAGGTCAAGCTGCGCGGGTTCCGGGTCGAACCGGGCGAGGTCGAGGCCGTGCTGGCCCGGCATCCGGACGTCGCGCAGGCCGCGGTGCTCGTGCGCGAGGACCAGCCGGGCGCGAAGCACCTGGTCGCGTATGTCGTGTCAGCGGCCGAAGAAGAAGCGCTCAGGCAGTTCCTGGCCCGGTCCCTGCCGGACTACCTGGTGCCGTCGGTGTTCGTCGCGCTCGACCGGCTTCCGGTGAGCGCCAACGGGAAACTGGACCGGCGTGCGCTGCCCGCCCCGCGGGCGGCGGGGACCGGGCACGTCGAACCGGCGACGGAGACCGAGCGCGCGCTCGCCGGGATCTGGGCGGAGGTGCTCGGCGCGGACCGCGTCGGCGCCCAGGACAATTTCTTCTCCCTCGGCGGCGATTCGCTGCGCAGCCTGCACATTTCCGCCAAAGCCAGCGCGCTCTTCGACGTCCGGCTGACCCCGGCCGACGTGATGGCCGCTCGCACCGTCGCCGCGCTGGCCGAAACCGTCGAAGACCTCGTGCTGAGCGAGCTGGAACGGCTTGCCGCAGAACTGGAATCGTGAGGACTCCCCATGACCTCGTCCCGTGAGGACCGCATCGCGGCGCTGCCCGCCCACCTGCAGGAAGCGCTGCGTCGCAGGATGGCCGGAACGGCCGGCCGCGCACCGGAGATCCCGGCGGCCGCCGACCGTTCCGGCCCCGTGCCCCTGTCGTCCGCGCAGCGCAGGCTGTGGTTTTTCAGCCAGCTCCGCCCGGACGATCCCGAATACAACAGCGCGTTCGCCTTGCGGCTGACCGGTGAGCTGGATGTCGAGGCGCTGGCGACGGCGCTGCGGCTGCTGGTCGCCCGGCACGAACCGCTGCGCACGACCTTCGAAGAGGTCGACGGCGAACCCCGCCAGCTCATTCAGCCGCCGGATGAAGTCGCGCTTCCGGTGGTGGACGCCGCGCCGGAAGACCTCGACGCGGTCTTGAAGGCGGAGTATTCGCGGCCGTTCGACCTCGTGCACGGACCGCTGCTGCGCGCCGTGCTCGTGCGGCTCGGCCGGGCTGAGCACGTGCTGCTGGTGTGCGTGCACCACATCGCCACCGACGGCGCGTCGATGGGCGTGCTGACCGAAGAACTCGGGCTCCTCTACCGCGACGGCGAGCGCGCGGAACTGCCGCCGCAGCCGTTGCAGTACGCGGATTTCGCGGTGTGGCAGCACAATCGCCCGACTCGTGCGGCCGGGCTGGAGCACTGGACCCGGCAGCTGACCGGCGTGACTCCGCTCGACCTGCCGACGGACCGGCCGCGCCCGGCCGCTCGCAGCACGGCGGGTGCGGTGCGCGAGTTCGCCGTCCCCTCCGACGTGGCCCGCGGGCTCGCGGAACTGGCGCGGACTTCGGAAACCACGTTGTTCACCGTGCTGCTCGCGGCCTGCCAGGCGCTCTTCGCGCGCTGCACCGGGCAGGAGGACATCGCGCTCGGCACCGTCGTTTCCGGCCGGGACCGCCCGGAGCTGGAGCGGGTGGTCGGGTTCTTCGTCAACACCGTCGTCCTGCGTTCCGACGTCGACCGGTCGGCTCCGTTCGCCGATCACCTGGCCGCGGCGCGGCAGACCGTCCTCGACGCCTTCGCCCATGACGACGTCCCGTTCGAGGAAGTGGTCGACGCCGTGCACGCGGGCCGGGACCCCGGCCGCAACCCGTTGTTCGACGTCATGGTGCTGCTCCACACCGCCGCCGGGACCGGGCCGGTGTTCCCGGGCCTGGCCGCGGAACCGGCCGGGGTTGGGCGGGATTCGGCCAACTTCGACCTCACCGTCGAATTCGAGGAATCCGGCGGCCGGCTGGCCGGGCTCGTCGAATACAGCACCGAACTGTTCGAGGTCGGGACGATCGACCGGCTGATCGCGCATCTGCTGCGGCTGCTGGCCGGGATCGCCGCCGACCCGGGCCGGCGCGTCGCCGACCTGCCGCTGACCACCGAGACCGAGGAAGCCCAGCTGCTCGGCTGGCGTGGCCCGGTGCTCGACGTCACCGACGTTGCTGGCGGCACCATCGTCGATCTCCTCGACCGCCAAGCGCGCACCCAGCCGGCGGCGACCGCGCTGGTCTGCGGCGACGTCCGGTTGAGCTTCGCCGAGCTCGCCGCCCGCACCGACGTGCTCGCCGCGGAGCTCGCCGGCCGGGGCGCGGGGCCCGACCGGGTCGTGGCCGTGTTGCTCCCGCGCTCGGCCGACGCGATCGTCGCGCTGTTCGCCGTGCTCAAGGCCGGGGCGGTGCACCAGTCGATCGATCCCGGCTTGCCCGCGGAACGGATCGAGGTGCTGCTGGCCGACACGCGGCCGGCGGTGGTGCTGGACCGCATCGGCGGCTTCACCGACCGTCCGCGCCCGGCCGCGCCGAAGCCGTCGGACGCCGCCTACGTGATCCACACGTCCGGCTCGACCGGCACGCCCAAGGGCGTCGTGGTCGAGCACGCCGCGTTGGCGAACCTGCTGGCCAACCACCGCGCCGTCTTCGGCCGCGAACGGATGCGCGTGGCGCTCACCGCGTCGCTCTCGTTCGACACGTCGTGGGAAGGACCGCTGCTGCTGGCGGACGGCCATGAACTGCACCTGATCAGCGACGAAACCCGCCTCGACCCGGCCGCGCTCACCCGCTACGTCCGCGAGGAGCGCATCGGCTTCCTCGACGTGACCCCGTCCTACCTGCGGCAATTGCTGCCCGCCGGACTGCTCGACGGCGAACAGCGGCCGCAGTTCCTGATGGTCGGCGGCGAGGCGATCGGCGCGAGCCTGTGGCACGAACTCGCCGGATCCGGCGTGGCCGCCGGAAACTACTACGGACCGACCGAGTCCACTGTGGACGCGACGTGGGCTCCGGTGACCGGGGACCGGCCGTCGATCGGCCGTCCGCTGGGGAATGTCGGCGCGTATGTTCTCGACGAACAGCTCCGGCTCGTCCCGGCCGGGGTCCCCGGCGAACTCTGCCTCGCCGGAGCCCAGCTCGCGCGTGGCTACCTCGGCAGGCCAGGGCTGACCGCGGACCGGTTCGTGCCGAATCCCTTCGGAGCGCCCGGAACCCGCCTCTACCGGACCGGCGACCGAGCCCGCTGGACCGCCGACGGCCAGCTGGAACACCTCGGCCGCATCGACGACCAGGTCAAGGTCCGCGGGTTCCGGATCGAGCCCGGCGAGGTCGAGACCGCACTGCGCGCGCAGCCGGAGGTGCTCGATGCCGCCGTCGACGCGCGGGACGGCAGGCTCGTCGCGTACCTCGTCGGCGACGCCGAGCCTGCCGAGCTTCGCGCCGCGCTGACTCAGTCGCTGCCCGCGCACCTGGTGCCCTCCGCGTTCGTCCACCTCGACCGGCTTCCGCTGACCCGGCACGGCAAACTGGACCGCCGGGCGCTGCCGGAGCCGGAGATTTCCGCGTCCGCGCAGTACATCGCCCCGCGAGACGACCGCGAACGGCTCGTGACCGACGTCTGGGCCGAGGTGCTCGGCCTGGAACGAGTCGGCGTCGAAGACGACTTCTTCGCCCTCGGCGGCGATTCGCTGCTCGGCATCCGTGTGGTCGCGCGGCTGCGTGCCGAGTTGGGCGCCGACGTGCCCGCGCGGCTCGTTTTCACCGCGCCGACCCCGGCGCTGCTGGCCGCGCAACTGCCCGCCGCGTCCGCGCCGCAGGAGGCGATCCCGCTCCTGCCGCGTGGCGACGGACCGTTCGAAGCGCAGCTTTCCTTTGCTCAGCAACGCCTCTGGTTCCTCGACGAGTTCGACCCGGGCAGCACCGAGTACGTCTCGCCGACCGCACTGCGACTGCGCGGCGACCTGAACGTGCCCGCGCTGAACCAGGCGCTCACCGCGTTGGTGGCGCGGCACGAGTCCCTGCGCACGACCTTCGCGACAGTCGACGGCCAGGGCAAGCAGATCGTCCACCCGCCATACGCGGTCGATCTCCAGCCGGTCGACGGCGACCTGGACACCGCACTGGCCGCCGCGACCGGCCCGGTCGACTTGCATACCGGCCCGCTGCTGCGCGCCGCGCTCACCCGGCTCGGCCCCGACGAGCACGTCCTCACGCTGGTGCTGCATCACATCGTCACCGACGGCTGGTCCTCGGGCGTGCTCCTGAGCGAACTCGCCGCTTGCTACGCCGCGTTCACCCGCGGCGACGAGCCCGAATTGCCGCTGCTGCCGGTGCAATACGCCGATTACGCGGTCTGGCAACGAAACCGCACCGACTTCGACGGCCAGCTCAGCTATTGGCGGCACCGCCTCGCCGGTCTCGAGCCGCTGGAGCTGCCCGCCGACCGCCCGCGCCCGGCTGTCCGCACGAAGAACGGCGCGCTGCACGAGTTCAGCGTCCCGGCCGGCACCACCGCACGGCTCGCCGAGCTGTCCCGGCAGCAGGGCAGCACGCTCTTCATGACCCTGCTCGCCGCCTGCCAGCTGCTGTTCGCGCGATGGTCCGGACAGGACGACGTCGCGGTCGGCACCGTCGTGTCCGGCCGCGAACGCGCCGAGCTGGAAGGCCTGATCGGCTTCTTCGCCAACACCCTCGTCCTTCGGTCCACAGTGGACTTGAACCGCGGCTTCGATGCTTTCCTCGGCGAAGTCCGCGACACCGTGCTCGACGCCTTCGCCCATCAGGACGTCCCGTTCGACCGTGTCGTGGACGACGTCCAGCCCGAACGCGACCCCAGCCGCACCCCGTTGTGCCAGGTCATGGTCGTGCTGCACAACACCCCGGACGCCCGCCCGGCGCTGCCCGGGACCGCCGTCGAGGAGGTCGCGCCGCCGATCGTGACCGCCGGCTTCGACCTGGCGATCCACTTCCAGCAGACCGCCGGGCGGCTCGACGCGGTGGTCAACTACAACACCGACCTGTTCGACGCGGCCACCATCGAACGGCTGAGCAATTGGCTGCGGATCCTGCTGGCCGGGATCGCGGCGACCCCGTCGCAGCCGCTCGGCCGGCTGCCGTGGATCACCGCCGACGAGCGCGACCGCGTCCTGCGCGAATGGAACCCCGTCGCCGTCGCGCCCCCGGAACCGGCGCTGCACCGGCTGTTCGCCGCGCAAGCCGCCCGCACCCCGCACGCCGTCGCGGTGACCTGCGAAGGCGTCGAACTGACCTACCGCGAGCTGGACCGTCGGGCGAACCGCCTGGCGCACCGGCTGATCGCGCAGGGGGCCGGGCCGGAACGCCTGGTGGCGCTGCGGCTGCCGCGCTCGGCGGACCTGGTCGTCGCGATCCTCGCCGTGCTGAAGTCCGGCGCGGGATACCTGCCGATCGACCCGGACTATCCGCCCGCGCGGATCGAGGCGATGCTCTCCGACGCGCAGCCGGTGTGCGTCGTGGACACGATCGCCGCGGACGACGAGCCGGACACCGACCCCGGCGTGCGGGTCCGGCCGGAGAACACCGCGTACGTCATTTACACCTCCGGTTCCACCGGCGTGCCCAAGGGCGTGCTCGTCCCGCACGCGAACGTGACCCGGCTGTTCTCCTCGACCGAGCACTGGTTCGGCTTCGGCGACCAGGACGTCTGGACGCTCTTCCACTCCTACGCGTTCGACTTCTCGGTCTGGGAGCTGTGGGGCGCGCTGCTGCACGGCGGCCGCCTCGTGGTGGTCCCGTCCGAGACAGTCCGGTCGCCGGAGGAATTCCTGGCCTTGCTGGCCGAACAGCGGGTGACCGTGCTCAACCAGACGCCGTCCGCGTTCTACCGGCTCGGCTCGCTGCCGTCCGCGCCGTTGAGCCTGCGGTACGTGATCTTCGGCGGCGAGGCCCTGGACCCGGTGCGTCTGGAGGAATGGCGACGCCGGTATCCGGACGGCCCGCGGCTGGTCAACATGTACGGCATCACCGAGACCACCGTGCACGTGACGCATCGGATCCTCGACGAGCGCGCGACCGTCGGCGTGCCGATTCCGGACCTGCGCGCCTACGTCCTGGACGCCCGCCTCGAACCGGTGCCGCCCGGCGTCGCCGGCGAGCTTTACGTCGCGGGCGCGGGACTGGCGCGCGGCTATCTGAACCGGCCGGGCCTGACGGCGTCCCGGTTCGTCGCGGATCCGTTCGGCGAGCCGGGCACCCGGATGTACCGCACCGGCGACCTGCTGTGCTGGACCCCGGACGGCGAACTGGCCTATCGGGGCCGGGCCGATCACCAGGTCAAGATCCGCGGTTTCCGGATCGAACCGGGCGAGGTCGAGGCGGCGCTGTCGGCGCATCCGGACGTGACCGGCGCGGTCGCCGTCGCGCACGGCACCGGCGACGCCCGGCGGCTGGTCGCGTACTTGACCGGGACCGTGCCCGGGACCGCGGTGCTGCGTGAATTCCTCGCCCGGTCGCTGCCCGCGCACATGATCCCGGCGGTGTTCGTCGCGCTGGACGAGTTGCCGCTCAACGCGAACGGGAAGCTCGATCACCGCGCGTTGCCGGTACCCGGCGCGCGGGCCGAAAACCGTTATGTGGCCCCGCGCACCGAGATCGAGACCATTCTCGCCGAGGTCTGGTCGGCGGTGCTCGGCGTCGACCAGGTCGGTGTCGAGGACAACTTCTTCGGCCTCGGCGGTGACTCGATCCTCAGCATCCAGGTCGTGTCCCGCGCTCGCCAAGCCGGGCTGACGGTGTCCTCGAAGGATCTCTTCCAGCACCAGACGATCGCCGAACTGGGCCGCGTCGTCACCGCCGGCGCACCGGTCGCGCAAGTGCCGGAGCAAGCCGGACCCGCGCCGCTCGGGCCGATCCAGTCGTGGCTGTTCGCGCATCTGGACGAGCCGTGGCGGCTGACCATGTCCGTCCACGTCGTACTGTCCCCAGTAGACGTTTCCCGGCTGACCGCCGCGATCGCTGAAGTCACCGCTCGCCATGCCGCACTGCGGATGCGATTCTCCGAAGCGGAGGGAAGCTGGCAGCAAGAACCGGCCGCCACGGAGCCAGCGGACATCCTGCGGCACGCTGACCTGTCCGAAGTGGACGATGTGGCAGCGGCGATGCACGCGGAGGCAGTGCGCGCACAGACCTCTTTGGACATCGTCAACGGCCCGGTCTGGCGCGCGGTCCTGTTCACCTTCCGGGACCGTTCGCCGCAGCTGTTCCTCACCGCACACCACCTCGTCATGGACGGCGTGTCCTGGCGCGTCCTGCTGGGCGACCTCGAACACGCCTATCGCGGCGAACCGCTGGAACCGGCGGGCAGTGCGTTCACCCACTGGGCTCGGACCCTCGCCGACCACGTCCGTTCCGGCGGGCTCGACGGCGAGGCGGAATACTGGCGGAGCGTGCTGCGCGGCGTCGAGACCGGACTCCCGGTCGACCGCGCCGGGCGCAACACCGCGGAGTCGGCGCGCTCGGTGTCGGTTTCCCTCGGCCGGGCCGAGACTTCCGCGCTGCTGCGAGACGTGCCCGGCGCGTACCGGACCGAGGTCAACGACGTCCTGCTCAGCGCTCTCGCCCGCGTGCTGGCGCGCTGGACCGGCCGGTCGCGGGTCGTCCTCGAGATGGAAGGCCACGGCCGCGAGGACCTCGCCGCACCGCTCGACCTGTCCCGGACGATCGGCTGGTTCACCGCGCAGTACCCGGTCGCGCTGACCGTTCCCGGCGACGGCTGGGACGCGATCCTCAAGTCGGTCAAGGAACAACTGCGCGCCGTCCCGAACAAGGGCGTCGGCTACGAGGCTTTGCGCTACCTGACCGAATCGCCGCTGCGGAACGATCCGACACCGCAGATATCCTTCAACTACCACGGCCGCTGGGACCTCGGAGCCGCCGAGGACGGGCTCTGCCACGGCCGCGGGGAAAGCCTCGGCCGCGACTCCGCGCCGGACAGCATCCGCCAGTGTCTGCTGGACGTCGTCGGCGTGGTCGAATCCGGCGAATTGCACCTGACCTGGGAATACTCCGCCGAGGTGCACGAGGAGGCGACCGTCCGCGGCCTGGCCGAGGCGACCGCCGAGGCGCTGCGGGAGATCATCGCGCACTGCGCCGGGGCGGGCGGCCGCACGCCGTCGGACTTCCCGCTCGCCCGGCTCGACCAGCCGACGGTCGACCGGCTGGCCGGGGACGGCCGCGAGGTCGAGGACATCTATCCGCTGACCGCGCTGCAGGCGGGCATGGTGTTCCACAGCCTGGTCGACACCGGGTCGAGCGCGTACTTCGACCAGTTCCGGCTGCGGCTGGCCGGCGTCCGGGACCCGCGTGCGCTGGCCGAGGCTTGGCAGCGCGTGGTGGACCGGACGCCGATCCTGCGCAGCAGCACGGTGTGGGACGGCGTCGACGAGCCGGTGCAGCGTGTCCATCGCGGGGTCCGGGTGCCGGTCGGGCAGCACGACTGGCGCGGCCTCGCTCCCGGAGAACAGCAGGCGGAACTGGCGAAACTGCTCGAAGCCGACCTGGCGGCCGGCATGGATCTGACGACGCCGCCGTTGATGCGCCTGGAGATCGCGCGAGTCGCCGACGACGAGGTGCAACTGCTCTGGACCTCGCACCACGTCCTGCTCGACGGCTGGAGCACCGCCCAGGTCTTCGGCGAGGTGTGCGAGCAGTACACGGCGATTGTCGAAGGCACGCCGGCGAAACTGACGCCGCGGCGGCCGTTCCGCGACTACCTCGCCTGGCTGGCCGGACAGGACCGGACCGCGGCCGAGGACCACTGGCGCGACGCGCTCGACGGTTTCGCCGCGCCGACGCCGTTGCCGTACGACCGCCGTCCCACGGAGGCGCACCGCGCGGAATCCGGGGCGACAGTGCTGGTCGAGCTGTCCGCGGACGAGTCGGCGGCGCTGCGAGACATGGCGAAAACCGCCGCGCTGACGGTCAACTCGGTCGTGCAGGGAGCGTGGGCACTGCTGCTCGCGCGCTACAGCGGCGAGCCGGACGTCTTGTTCGGCACCACGGTTTCCGGACGGCCGCCCGAGCTGCCCGGCGTCGAAGCGATGATCGGGATGTTCATCAACACCGTCCCGACGCGCGTGGAGGTCCGGAACGGACAGTCGGCCGCCGAATGGCTGCGCGCGATCCAGGCCGGGCAGGCGGACGCGCGCCGGTACGACTTCCTGGCGCTCTCGCAGCTGCAGACCTTCACCGGGGTGCCGGCGGGCGCGTCGTTGTTCGACAGCGTGGTGGTCTTCGAGAACTACCCGATCGAAGACAGCGGACAGGACGGCGTCCGGGTGCTGGACGTCGAATCGCTGGACACCACGAGCTATCCGCTGAACCTCACCGCCTATCTGCACGACCGGCTCGGGCTCGAACTTTCCTACGATCCGAAGCTGTTCGATGCCTCGACCGCGCAACGGCTCGCCGGACACCTCGCCCAGCTGGTGCGCGCGATCGCCGACGACCCGGAGCGTCGCGTCGGCTCGCTCTCGCCGCTCACCGCCGACGAGCGCGACCAGGTGCTGGCTCTGGGACACGGCGACACCGCCGACCTTCCCGCGGAGACGGTGTTGGACGTGTTCGACGCGACCGTCGCGCGGATGCCGCACGAGACCGCGCTGATCTTCCACGACACCGTCCTGGACTTCGCGGAAGTCGACGCGCGCGCCACGCAGCTGGCGCAGGAGCTGATCGAGCGGGGCGCCGGGCCGGAGCGCGTGGTGGCCGTGATGCTGCCTCGGTCGGCCGAAGCCGTCATCGCGGTCCTGGCGATTTTCAAAGCCGGCGCGGTGTATTTGCCGATCGACCCGGACCTGCCGGAGGAACGCGTCCGCTTCCTGCTCGACGACGCGCGCCCGGTGGTCGTCCTCGGCAGGCCGGGCGAGAGCTACGCCCCGCCAGCGCCGCTCTCGAAGCGGCCGGACGCGGACACCGCCGCGTACGTCATCTACACCTCCGGTTCGACGGGCACGCCGAAGGGCGTCGTCGTGGAGCACCGCGCGCTGGTGAACCTGCTGGTCGCGCACCGCGCGATCTTCCTCGAACGCGGGCGGGAGCGGGCCGCGCTCACCGCGTCGCTGGCCTTCGACGCGTCGTGGGAACCGCTGCTGGCGATGGTCGACGGCCACGAGCTGCACGTGCTGGACGACGACACCCGGCTCGACCCGATCGCGCTGGTCCGGGCCGTCCGCGCGCACGGGCTCAACCTGCTCGACCTCACCCCGGCCTACCTCCAGCAACTGCTGGACGCCGGGCTCGCGACCGGCGAGGTCCGGCCGCGGACGGTGATCACCGGCGGCGAGGCGGCCACCGAAACGCTGTGGAAGCAGCTGGCCGCCGCGGACGTCACCGGGCACAACTACTACGGGCCCACGGAAGCGACCGTCGACTCGATCCACGCGCCGGTCGTCGGGGACCAGCCGCTGATCGGTCGTCCGCTGGCCAACTTCCGCGCGTACGTGCTCGGCGACACCGGCGAACCCGTGCCGCCCGGCCTGCCCGGCGAGCTGTTCCTCGCCGGACCGCAGCTCGCGCGCGGCTACCTCGGCCGGCCGGGGCTGACCGCGGACCGGTTCGTCGCGGATCCGTTCGGCCCGCCGGGGGAGCGGATGTACCGCACCGGCGACCAGGTCCGCTGGACCGCCGAGGGCTCGCTCGACTACCTCGGCCGCGTCGACGACCAGGTCAAGATCCGCGGGTTCCGCGTCGAACCCGGCGAGATCGAGACGGTCCTGCGGCGGCATCCGGCGATCGCCGACGTCACCGTCATCGCCCGCGAAGGCCGCCTTGTCGCGTACGTCGTCGGGGAAGCTCAAGGCTTGCGCGAGTGGACCCGCGAACGGCTGCCGGAGCACCTGGTCCCCTCGGCGTTCGTGCCGATGGAGGCGCTCCCGCTCAACCGGAACGGCAAGCTCGACCGCCGCGCGCTGCCCGCACCCGGCCGCGCCGGAACTGCCGAGTACGTCGCGCCGCGGACGACCGCGGAGCAGCGGCTCGCCGCGATCTGGGCCGACGTCCTCGGAATCGACCGCGTGGGTGCCGACGACAGTTTCTTCGAACTGGGCGGCGATTCGATCCTCAGCATGCGGATCACGTCGCGGGTGCGCGCCGAATTCGGCGTCGAGGTTTCGCCGCGGATGCTGTTCTCCGCGCCGACTCTCGGCCAGTTCGCCGCGGAACTTCCGGCGGAGCAGGCCGCGGCGGAGACGATCCCGGCGGTCGCGCGGGACGGTGCGCTGCCGTTGTCGTTCGCTCAGCAACGCTTGTGGTTCCTGGACGAATTCGAACCCGGCGGCTCGGAGTACATTTCTCCCACCGCCTTGCGCTTGCGCGGTGAACTCGACATCGACGCTTTGCGGAGGTCTCTGGACACGGTCGTCGCCCGGCACGAATCGCTCCGCACCACCTTCGACGCGATCGAAGGCCACGCCGTGCAGATCGTCCACGAGCCCGCGCCGATCGACCTCCCGGTGGCCGACTTCGACGAGGAAACCCTGGTGCGCGAAGCACTCCGGCCGTTCGACCTGCGCACCGGCCCGCTGCTGCGCGCCCGGTTGTTCCGCGAGGGTTCCGGCGATCACGTCCTGCTGCTGGTGCTGCACCACATCGTCACCGACGGCTGGTCGGCCGGGGTGCTGGCCGCCGAGCTGGACACCTGCTACTCCGCCTACGTCCGCGGCGAGGAACCGCGGCTGCCCGAGCTGCCGGTGCAGTACGCGGACTTCGCCGCCTGGCAACGGGATTTCCTCGACAGCCCCGTCCTGGACGAGCAGCTCGACCACTGGCGGGACCGCCTCGCCGGGCTCGCGCCGCTCGAACTGCCCACCGACCGGCCGCGCCCCGCGGTCCGCACGAACGAAGGGGAGTGGTTCGGCTTCGACATCCCCGCCGAGGTCGCCGCGAACCTGCGCGAACTCGCGGGCGCACAGCACGGGACCCTGTTCATGACGCTGGTCGCGGCCTTCCAGGTCGTGCTGTCGCGGTGGTGCGGACAGGAGGACGTCGCCGTCGGCACGGTCGCCGCCGGCCGCGAACGGGCCGAGCTGGAACGGCTGATCGGCTTCTTCGTCAACACCCTGGTCTTGCGGTCCACAGTGAACTCAAGTGCTTCGTTCCGGGAGTTCCTCGGCGGCGTGCGCGACACCGTGCTCGACGCGTTCGCCCACCAGGACGTGCCGTTCGAACGCGTCGTGGACGCCGCCCAGCCGGTCCGCGACCCGAGCCGGACACCGCTGTTCCAGGCGATGGTGGTGCTGCAGAACACCGGTGACCGGCCGGGCGGCGGCACGCTGGTCGCCGAGGAGGTCGCTCTGCCCGCGACGACCGCGACCTTCGACCTGCTCGTGCAATTCGAGGAGGACGGCGGGTCGCTGCACGCCGCGATCAACTACGCCACCGGTCTGTTCGACGCCGCGACGATCGAACGTCTCGCCGACCGGTTGCTGACCGCGCTCACTGTTCTCGCCGCGCTGCCGGACCAGCCGATGTCCTGCCTGCCGCTGCTGCCGCAAGCCGAACTGGACCAGCTGCGGGCCTGGAACGACACCGCCGTGGCCGTCCCGGCCGCGTCGGTGGCACAGCTGTTCGAAGCACAGGTCGCGCGGACGCCCGACGCTCCGGCATTGCTGTCCGCTGCCGGAGAAATCACCTTCGCCGAGCTGAACGCGCGGGCGAACCAGCTGGCGCGTCTGCTGGTCGATCGGGGCGCCGCGCCGGAACGGATCGTCGCCGTCCGGCTGCCGCGCTCGACCGCGCTCGTCCTCGCGGAGCTGGCGGTGGCGAAGACCGGGGCCGCGTTCCTCCCGGTCGACCCGGGCTATCCCGCCGAACGCATCGAGTTCATGCTGCGCGACGCCGACCCGGTCTTCGTCGTGGACGGCGAACTCGACGCCGGGCAGTACGCGGACACGAACCTCGACCTCCCCGTCGACCCGGACCAGCCGGCGTACGTCATCTACACCTCCGGCTCCACCGGGCGGCCCAAGGGAGTCGTGGTCCCGAACGCGGGCCTGGCGTCCTTCGCCGCCGCCGAGATCGAGCATTTCCGGATCCGTCCGGGAGACCGGGTGCTGGCGTTCAACTCGCCCAGCTTCGACGCGTCGGTCTCGGAACTCTGCATGACCCTGCCCGCCGGCGCCGCGCTCGTCGTGCCGCCGGAGGGCCCGCTGCTCGGCACGCAATTGGCCGAGGTGCTGGCGGAGTACCGGATCACGCACGTGCAGTTCCCGCCCGTCGCGCTGGCGACCGTGCCCGAGACGGCGCTGCCGGACCTGCGGACCGTCGTCGTCGGCGGGGACGTCTGCCCCGCCGAGCTGGTCTCGCGCTGGGCGCCGGGGCGGCGGATGATCAACGCTTACGGGCCGACCGAGACCACCGTCGTGACCTCGTGGAGCGAACCGCTGTCGCCGGGCGGCACGTTGCCGATCGGCAAACCGATCCGGAACACCGAAGTGCACGTGCTGGACGCCCGCCTGCGCGAGGTCCCCATCGGGTCGGCGGGCGAGCTGTACGTCCGCAGCATCGGCCTGGCGCGCGGCTACCTGTCCCGGCCCGGCCTGACCGCCGACCGGTTCGTGGCGGATCCGTACGGCCCGCCCGGGTCGCGGATGTACCGCACCGGCGACGTGGTCCGGCTGACCGCCTCGGGCGACCTGGAGTTCGCCGGACGGGTGGACGACCAGGTCAAGATCCGCGGGTTCCGGGTGGAACTGGGCGAGATCGAATCGGCACTGCGGCGGCATCCGGCGGTTCACGAGGCCGTGGTCGTGGCTCGGGAAGCCAACGGGCACAAGCGGTTGGTCGCTTATGTAGTGGGGAAAACCGCCGAACTGCGCTCCTTCCTCGGCGAGACGCTGCCCGACTACCTGATCCCGTCGGTCTTCGTGCCGCTCGATTCGGTCCCGGTCAGCCCCAACGGCAAAATCGACCGCGCCGCTTTGCCCGCACCGGACCTGTCGGCGTTGCAGACCGCGCAGTACGTCGCCCCGAGCACCGGCTTGGAAGAACTGCTGGCGAACGTGTGGGCCGAGGTGCTCGGAATTCCGCAGGTCGGCACCGCGGACAACTTCTTCGAACTCGGCGGGGATTCGCTGCTCAGCATCCAGGTCGTGCACCGCGCCCGGCAGGCTGGGCTGGCGATGCGCTCGAAGGACCTGTTCACGCACCAGACGGTCGCCGAACTGGCCCGGGTGGCCCAGCCGGCCGATTCGGCGCAGGACGATCGCGAAGCCGTCGTCGGGGTCGTTCCGCTGACGCCGATCCAGCGCTGGTTCCTGGACGCTTCGCCGGTCAACCCCGCGCATTTCAACCAGTCCGTGCTGATCGAGCTGAACGGCCCGGTCGACGAGGAGGTGCTGCGCCAGGCCGTCGACGCACTGGTGGCGCATCACGATGCGCTGCGTTTGCGCTTCGAGCGGACCGCTTCCGGGTGGATTCAGCACAACGACCCCGTCGACTCCGGCTCCGTCCTGCGCCGGGTGTCCACTGTGGATCTGGAGCGAGCCGCCGACGACGCACAGGCGAGCTTCGACCTCGCGCAGCCCCCGCACCTGCGTGCGCTCTTGTCGGATTCTGCCGAGAACCCGTGCCTCTTCCTGGTGGCGCACCACTTGGTGGTCGACGCGGTCTCGTGGGGCATCCTGCTGGAGGATCTGGAACGGGCCTACCGGCAGATCGAAGCCGGGGAAAAGCCCGACCTGGGCCCGAAGACGACGTCCTTCCGGGACTGGGCCCACCGCCTGCGCGAATTCGCGGAATCCGGCGCCTTGGACGCCGAACGCTCGCATTGGGCCCGCGACCTGCCTGGCTGCTCGATCCCGGTGGACCGGGCGGGTGCGGCTCCGCAACCGCAGGAATCGGTGTCGATCCGCGTCGGCGAACGCGACACTGATGCGCTGTTGCACCTCGCGCCGGGCGCCTACCGGACGCGGATCAACGATGTCCTGCTGACGGCGCTGGCTTGGACGCTCACGCGCTGGACCGGCGAGCCCGCGGTGGCGATCGACCTCGAAGGCCACGGCCGGGAGGAGATCCTGGACGACGTCGACCTGACCCGGACGGTCGGCTGGTTCACGACCCTGTTCCCGGTCGCGCTGGCGGTGGATCCGGCCGAGAGCTGGCGAAACCAGGTCAAGTCGGTCCGGCGGCAGCTGCGCGCCGTGCCGGGGAACGGGTTCGGGCATGGGGTTCTGCGGTGCTTCCGGTTCCCCGAACTCGGCCGGGCCGCGCCTCGGGTCGCCTTCAACTACCTGGGCCAAGGCGAGAACACCGGCTCGGGCGACGGGCTGTTCCTGCGCTCGCTCCCGCCGCTGGGCCGGGACCAGGACCCGGCGAACCGGTCGCCGCACGCGCTGGAGGTCGTCGGCGGGGTGCGGGAGGGGCAGCTGGAGTTTTCCTGGTACTACCAGCCGGATCAGCATGCGCGGGAGACGGTGGCCGGGGTGGCTGCCGGGTTCGCGGACGCGTTGCGCGCCATCGCGGCGGATTGCCGGGGTGCGCAGGCATGAGCGGGACTCTCGGCAAGGGGCGTTGCCAAGCCGGTTCGGAAGCATGGTCCGCAGCGTCCGATGCGGTGTGCGCTAGCGGCGTTGGTTGTCGGAGGGACGGGCGATGAGCGGGATTCTCGGGACGGGCCGTCGCCAAACCGGGCCTGAGGGCTGGTTCGCCGCATTCGGTTCGGCGGCGTGTGCTGTTGCCGCGGAATGCCGGGGCACGAGCGGGCTTCTTGGTGAGAGCTGGTCTGTCGTGCCGGGTGTTGCCGCTGACTGTCGGAGGGGACAAGGCATGAGCCGGGTAGTCAGGCACGACTGGCCACAGCAGGCCGCTCAGGTGGGCGCCGTCGCGAGGGGCGCGACTGAGGCCCGTCCTGCGGAAGCTTGGGGAGGCGGGGCATGAGCGGGATCGCGGGCAACCGCGACTATCGGCTTCTCTGGACCGGCCAGGCCGTCTCCGAAGCCGGGTTCAGCACGACCACCATCGCGTTTCCGTTGCTGGTGCTGGCGCTCACCGGGTCGGCCGCGCAGTCGGGGCTGGTGCTCGGGGCGGTCGCGATCAGTCAGCTGGTCGCCGGGTTGCCCGCGGGGGCGCTGGTGGACCGGTGGCCGCGCAAGCGGATCATGCTCGGGTGCGAGGCGGCGCAGGCGGTCGCGGCGGGCGGATTGGTGCTCGCGTTGCACTGGGGCGTCGCGGAAGTGTGGATGCTCGTCGCGGTGGCCGTCGTGATGGGGTTGAGCCGGGCGTTGTTCGAGCCGGCCGAGGAGGCCAGTCTGCCGCGGTTGGTGGCTGAGGAGCAGGTTCCTTCGGCGGTGGCGATGAATGCCGCTCGGACCAGTGCGGGGCAGTTGTCGGGGACTGCGCTCGGCGGGTTCCTCTTCGCGGTGGGGCGGGCGGTGCCGTTCCTCTTCGACGTGGCCGCGCATGTGTTCGCGTTCTTGTCGTTGCTGTTCGTCCGGTTGCCTCGGCGGCCGGAACGGGCGGAGAACGGGCCGCCCAAGCATCTCGGGCGGGAGATCGCCGAGGGGCTTCGGTGGGTGTGGACCCGTCCTCCGCTGCGGGCGACCGTTTTGTGCGTGGTCTGTTTGAATCTGTTCTTTTCCGCTTATTATCTGGTGATCATCGTGCTGGCTAATGAGCGGGGGGTGCCGTCCGGGGAGATCGGTGTGATGGCGGCGATGCTGGGGGCCGGGGGGATTCTCGGGTCGTTGGCCGCGCCCTATTTGCATCGGCGGGTCAGTGCGCACGGGTTGGTCATCGGGGTGTTCTGGGCGCTGACTGTGCTGACTCCGCTCGCCGTGTTCGTCCACAATGGATATGTGCTGGGGGTGTTGTTCGCGGCTGTTGCGTTTTTGCCTCCTGCGGCTAATACTGCTATTGCTGCTTATCAGTTGCTGTCCACTCCGGATGAGTTGCGCGGGCGGCTCGGGGGAGTGCTCGGGGTTGCCAGCGGGTTGGCTGCCGCTGCCGGGCCCGCGTTGGGTGGGTGGCTTGTCGAGGCGTTGCCCGCGGTGCCTGCTGTGTTGACGTGTACCGGGTCTATCGCGGCGGTCACTTTGGCGACTACGTTCAGCCGGACTTTGCGCGGGTTGCCTGCGGCGCCCCGGGTTCGGGAGCTTGAAGAGACTTCTGGTCAGTGAAAGGAGAATTTCATGGACGAGGGTGCTGTGTTTCAGGTTTTGGTGAATGACGAGGAGCAGTATTCGTTGTGGCCCGCGGACAAGGAGATTCCGGCCGGGTGGCGGAGTGACGGGACCCGGGGGAGCCGGGAGGAGTGCATGCGGCACGTCGACGAGGTGTGGACGGATATGCGGCCGCGGAGTCTTCGGGAGCGGATGGCGGCTGAGTGAGCGGGGCGGCTCGTCGCCTGGCGGCGACATTGCTTCGTGAGTGGTTGCTTGGGCACCCCGATTTTTGAGTGTGACTACGGCGCGGGGGTGCTTGTCAAGGCGGGAAAGATGCCTTGACAAGCACCCCCGCGCCGTGTTTTTGGCTTTGTATCGGGGGTGGGGGAGGTGTGGGCGCCTGGATGGGTTGGGTGCGTTGGCTGCGGTTTGGCGGTGGGTGTGCGCGGCTTGGGTGGCTGGTTGCGGTGGGGGGTCGCGGCTGCGGTTGAGCGCCCCAATGTGGCATTGGGTGCGTGGGATGCACCGAATGCCGCATTGGGTGCGTGGGATGCACCGAATGCCGCATTGGGTGCGTGGGATGCACCGAACGCCGCGTTGGGTGCGTCGCGGCGGTGGCGGTGGTCTGTGAAGGGCCCCTTGAGGGAATCTGATTCCCTCAAGGGGCCCTTCACAGACTGTGGCGGTCGTGAGGGGGCGGCTTACGGCAGAACCAATCCGTAGGCGCTCAGTGCCGCGGGGACCGGCTGGAAGAAGGTTTCTCCGCCGGAATTGCAGTCTCCGCTGCCGCCTGAGGTGAGGCCCAGTGCGGTGGCTCCGTCGAACAGCGAGCCGCCGCTGTCGCCGGGTTCCGCGCAGACTGTCGTGTCGATCAGGCCGCTCACGCTGCCTTCCTGGTAGTTCACCGTGGCGTTCAGCCCGGTGACCTGGCCGTCGTGCACGCCGGTGGTCGAGCCGCTCCGGGTGACGGTTTCGCCGACGGTCGCGTCGCCCGCCGCGGTGATTTGCTGGCCGGTGTTCACGGCGCTGGGGGCGTCGACGCCGGCGTCGTAGGTGGCGTACGAGTAGTCAGTGCCCGGGAAGTTCGCGCCGGACGTGCTGGCGATGTGCTGCGAGTTGCCTTGGTCGGCCCACCAGTCGTTGGTGGCCACGCCGCAGTGCCCGGCGGTCAGGATCGCGGGCTGGCCGCTCGAGGTGTGCACGTTGAAGCCCAGCGAGCAGCGCAGGCCCTGGCCCCAGATCGCGTCGCCGCCGCTGATCAGCGGGCGCAGTTTGCCCTTCGTCTTCGCGAAACGGGCTTTGTCGCCGAAGCGGTGGACGGCGTTGGTCACCTGGGCGAGCTTGGCTCCGGTGACCGTCGAATCGGCGGTGACGAGGACCTGTCCGGTCCGCGGGTCGACGCGCCACGCGGTGCCGGGGACGCTCGCTGTGCGGGCCAGTTCCGCGGTCACGGCTTTCAGCTGGGACGCACGGTACTTCACGAACTTCGGCGTCGCGCCCGCCGCGCGGACCTGGTCGGCGGCGGCCTGGTCGGTGACGGTGACCGTCAGGCTCGAACTGGCCTGGTCGTAGAACGAGCCGACGGTGCGGTCGCCGAGCGACTTGGCGATGCTGGCGGACATGGCGGTCGCGGCTCGCGCGTTCAGCGGTGCCGTCGAGGGCTGGGCGGCCGCGACGCCCGAGGCGGCGAAAACTGATCCAGCGGCCAGAACCGCCGCGGCGAAGGCGATACCGCCGCGTCCGCCGTGTCTTTGACTGAGTGCTGGGATCATGCACATCTCCGTTTCTTGCGAATAGGACGATGGCGCACCGCGGTCAGCGAATGCGGGCGCAATTCGCAGTTTAGGGACGCTTGGCAATCTCTTATACCCACGAAAGTCGCGAATCCCGTTCGGCTTTGCTGTTCAGTGGCTCCCGCCGTCCGCTCAACGGAAGTTCCGTTCTCGCCGCATCCGATCCATTAGCGGCTCGTTGAACAGCGCGGACGCCGGACGGAACGCCTAATTCCGCGTTCGGTTCATCCCGGTAATCGAGGTTCGTGCCGCCGCGCACGGTTCGGCGTCCGGCCGTATCCCTCCTTTCGACGGTGTTCGGACTCCGGCGGCCCTGGGACTCTGTGGTTTCCGTCGCGGGCCCGGCGCCCGCGAAGTCGTCCCCGGCCGTATCCCGGCCGAAGTCCACTCCCGCGATTGGCGGGAATGGCTGCTATGGAAGGGAAAGCGATGCGGAAAATATTGCTGACGATGATGGGCGCGGCCGCCCTCTTGTTCGGAGTGGCCGCGCCGGCGGTCGCGGCGCAGCCGGCCATCATCGGCGGCAGCGACGCCACCGAAACCTACTCGTTCATGGTGTCGCTGGACAACGGCTGCGGCGGAAGCCTCGTCGCACCCCAGTGGATCATCACCGCGCACCACTGCGGCCAGGCTTCGCAAGCGCGGATCGGTTCCACCGACATCAACTCCGGCGAAGTCGGCCAGATCGACAACGTGACCACCGACCCGGGCACCGATCTCACCATGATGCACCTGAGCCAGCCCGCCCAGTCCGCACCGGTCGCGATGGCGCAGAGCAACCCGTCGCCGGGAACGGGCGCGCGGCTGCTCGGCTGGGGCTGCACGAGCTGGCCCAACTGCCAGACGCCGCAAACCCTGCAGCAGATCGACCTCCAGGTCCTCGACAGCAGCGCGTGCGCGGAGGGCGGCGGCGGTTCGGGCGACGTCTGCATCTCCGGCGACTACTCGCATTCGGCCTGCCACGGCGACTCCGGCGGCCCGGCGATCGTCGGCACGACCGGGAACTGGACGCTGGTAGGCGAAACCCACGGCCCCGGCGACAACGGCGGCGAATGCGCCACCACCACCCTCTACACCGGCATCGCCCAGTACATGTCGTGGATCCAGCAGCAGATCGGAAGCTGACCCTGCCCAGGAAACCCTCCTTCGGAGAGGAAAAACCATGATCCTGCAACGCTTCGGCCGGCTGGCCGCGGGCGCGGCCGCCGCCTTGGTGCTGCCGCTCACCGGAGCGGGTGCGGCGTCCGCCGCCCCGCTGGACGCGGTCGAGCTGTACTACGACGCCAGCGGACTGCCCGACTACCAGGCCGAGGCCACCCAGGCCGCGGCGAACTGGAACAACTCCGTGCACAACGTGCACCTCAACAGCGGCGGCGCCGCGACCATCATCATGCACGAAACCACCGGCGGCGGTTCCTACACCCAGACCGACGGGCACGGCACCGGCGACATCTACATCGACACCCAGCAGGTCGCCGAGGGCAACGACCCGACCAGGATCATCGCCCACGAGATCGGCCACAACCTCGGCCTGCCCGACCACTACGAGGGCCCCTGCTCGGAACTGATGTCCGGGCACGGGCCGGGAATCACGTGCAAGAACGCGATGCCCGACGCCCAGGAATCGGCTCAGGTGGAGGCGAACTTCGCGAACGGGTTCGTGACGGTTCGCTTGCCGGAGAAGCACATCTACCGTTGACGCGCGGACGCTTGCCCGGCAAGCACATCCGCCGCTGACACCCCGATGCCCGCCGGGAGCGACACGCTTCCGGCGGGCATCGGAGCCGGTTCAGGCGCGGGCCACCTCGACGTCGTCGAGAATCCCCAGCGCGTCCGGCACGAGAACCGCGACGGAGTGATAGGCACTGACCAAATAGGACGACACCGCGCGGTCGTTGATTCCCATGAACCGCACATTCAGGCCCGGCCGGTATTCGTCGGAGAGGTTTTTCGGCCGCAATCCGATGACGCCCGCGTCGTCTTCCCCGGTGCGCATCGCGAGCACCGAGGTGGTGCCTGCCTCGCTCACCGGGATTTTGTCGCACGGCAGGATCGGGACGCCGCGCCACGCGGTGACGCGTTTCCCGTCCACCACGACCGGCTCCGGGTAAATGCCCGCCCTCGTGCATTCCCGCCCGATAGCCGCGATCGCCCGCGGATGCGCGAGGAACAAGCGCGTTTTGCGGCGCCGGCAGAGCAGTTCGTCGAGATCGCCCGGCGTCGGCGGGCCGGTGCGGGTGGTGATCCGGGATTTGAGGTCGGCATTGTGCAGCAGGCCGAAATCCGGATTGTTGACCAGTTCGTGTTCCTGCCGTTCCCGCAGCGCCTCGACGGTGAGCCGCAATTGCTGCTCGAACTGGTTCATCGGGTCGTTGTACAGATCGGTGACGCGGTTGTGCACCCGCAGGACCGTCTGCGCCACGGCGAGGTCGTACTCGCGCGGCGAGGGCTCGTAGTCGACGTACGTCCCGGCGAGGACCGGTTCGCCGTCGTGGCCCGCGGACAGGTCGATGTTCGCCTCGCCCTTGCGGTTCTGCGGTTTCCGCGGCTGGGACACTGCCTGCGCGACGTGCGCGCGCAGGGAGTCGAGCCTGCCGTTGAGCCGGGCGTACGAAGCGCCGGGCAGCACCAGCGCGACCACCCTGGTGGCGGCGCGGGCGGTGAAACCCCAGGCGGCGTCGTCGCCGGAGAGGAGTTCGCCGCCGAAATGATCGCCGTCGGTCGCGGTGCCGAGGTGGGTCTCCGCGCCGTAGCGCCCCTCGCCGTGCCGGGTGACCTTGCCGTGCACGACGAGGACGAGCTGGTCCAGCGGCTGCCCGGCGGTCACGAGCGTGCTGCCCGCCTCGAATTCGCGCTGTTCGAACGCGTCGGCCAGCGCGCCGAGCGCGGTTTCGTCGGCGAAGCCGCGCAGCAGCTCGATTTCGGCGAGCTCCAACGGGACGACCTGCACCCGCGGCCCGGTCTGGAAGAAACTCACCTTGCCGTCGCCGACGGTGTAGGCGAGCCGCCGGTTGACCCGGTAGCTGCCGCCGGGCACCTCGACCCACGGCAGCTGCGACAGCAGCCACCGCGGGGTGATCGAGCGCATCTGCGGCAGCGATTTGGTGGTCGTGGCGAGGGTGCGGGCCGCCTTGACGCCGAGGGAGAGCTGCTCCTGCCGGTCCGTTTGTTCCGTGCCGGGCACCGGGCTCAGCCCTCCCGGCCGATTTCGGCGGCTTCCAGCACGGCGAGCGCGTCGGGCACGAGGACGGCGGCGGAATAGTAGGCCGAGACCAGGTAGGACAGGATGGCCTTTTCGCTGATGCCCATGAACCGCACGTTGAGGCCCGGCTGGTATTCGTCCGGCAGCCCGGTCTGGTGCAGCCCGACGACGCCCTGGGCCTGTTCGCCGGTGCGCATCAGCAGCACCGAGCTGGTGCGGGTCTCGGTGACCGGGATCTTGTTGCACGGCAGGATCGGCACGCCGCGCCACGCGGGCACCTGGTGGCCGCCGAGGTCGACCGAACCGGGGTAGATCCCGGCCTTGCTGCATTCCCGCCCGAACGCGGCGATCGTCTTCGGGTGCGCGAGGAAGAACCCGGGGTCCTTCCACACCAGCGAGAGCAGTTCGTCGAAGTCGTCCGGCGTCGGCGGGCCGGTGCGGGTGGGCACGCGCTGGTCGAAGTCGGCGTTGTGCAGCAGGCCGAAGTCGGCGTTGTTGACGAGCTCGTGCTCCTGCCGCTCCCGCAGCGCCTCGACGGTCAGCCGCAACTGCTGCTCGGTCTGGTTCATCGGTTCGCTGTAGAGGTCGGCGACCCGGCTGTGGACCCGCAGCACGGTCTGCGCCACGCTCAGCTCGTACTCGCGCGGGGAAGTGTCGTAGTCGACGAAGGTGCCCGGCAGGTGCGGTTCGCCGTCGTGGCCCGCGGCGAGGGCGATCTCGGCCTCGCCGTGTTCGTTGCGGGCCGTGTCTCCGCCCGCGATGAACGCGTCGAGGTGGGCGCGCAGCGTTTCCGAGCGGTTCAGCACGCCTTCGAACTCCTGGCGCGACAACGTCAGCACGGTCGCGGAGGTGACCGCTTTCGCGGTGTACTCCCAGATTCCGTCCGACGTGGTGAGCACGTTCTCGCCGAAGTAGTCGCCGTCCACGAGCGTGCCGAGCACGGTCTGGTCGCCGTAGGCGCCGACGCCCGCCTTCGTGATCTTGCCGTGTGCGACGAGGAACACCTGGTCGGCGCGGCTGCCGAATTCGGCCAGCACGTCGCCCGGCTGGTATTCGCGCTGCTCGAACCGGCCGGCCAGCTCGGACAGGGCCGCCTCGTCGTCGAAGCCGCGCAGCGGCGCGAGCTCGCCGAGTTCGGGCGGGATGACCCGGACCTCGGAGCCGCTGGTCACGAACGTGACCCGGCCGTCGCCGACGGTGTAGGACAGCCGCCGGTTGACGCGGTACGTGCCCGCGGACACCTCCACCCACGGCAGCACCTTCAGCAGCCACCGCGTGCTGATGCCCTGCATCTGCGGCACGGACTTCGTGGTCGTGGCCAGCTGCCGCGCCGCTGCGCGGCCTAGGCTCAAGGGTTCCTGGTCCTCCACGTCCGCGGAGTCGACCGGATCGGTGACAGTCACAGCGAAACCACCTTGTCTGGGTTTGCGAAGCCTGGGGTCGGGAGTGCGGGATCAGGATCGGTAGCGAGGGTTCGTGGCGTGCCATTCGAAGCCGCCGCCCATCCAGTCGCGGACGCCGGCGAGGAAGCGCTGCAGTTCCGGCGACGGGACCGAGAGCAGGGCGCGGTGCCCCTCCTCGAACTCGCGCACGATCTTGTTGTGCAGCGCGACCGTGGTCTCGACCGCCTCGGAGACCGGGCAGTTCCGGTCGGCGGCGATCTGGAGCACCATGTTGCAGACCGGGTTCTCGTCGGCCGCGTCCTTGGCCACCGAATGGAGGTCGTTGACCAGGACCGTCGCGGTGCCCGCGCGCATCATCGCCTCCCGCACGCGCGGGTCGTAGTAGAACGGCGCGGGCAGCTCGTACCCGCCGACGGCGTCGATGAGGGTCATCGACGTGTAGAAACTGTCGTGCTGGCGGGCCGCGAGGTACTCCCAGGCCGGGGGGTAGCGGCCGGTGTGGCGCCACGCGGCGTAGGCGTCCCAGCTGACGAACATCGCGAAGGTCGAGTAGCAGACCCGCTGGACCAGCACCGGCGAACCGTGCCTGCCGAGGTGGTCGACCGCCGAGCGGAACCCGACCCGGATCGGATCGGCCCGCAGCGCCTGCTCCAGCGGCTCGGAGAACTCGCCCGCGGGCGCGACCGGGTCCATCGCGGCCATGACGAGCGCCAGCCGCGGCGGGAGCTCGGTCGGCGAGGCGCCGAGGGAGCTGTCGTCGGCGTAGTAGTCGTCGGCCGCCCACCACACCGCGTTGAGCTGCGCGGCGATCAGCAGCCGGTCGGGGTCGGAGGTGTCCGGGTGGGCGAGCATGACCAGCCTGCCGAGGGTGGCCCGCGCGATCTGGTCCAGCCCCTCGCCCTCGAACCCGCAGTCCTCCGCCCACGCGACGAGCCGCCGGTCCACCTCCTCGGCGAGCGGGTCGTCGACCCGCCGCACGGCCGGGCAGTACAGCGGCGAAGCGCTGCCGTCGCCCCATTCCCGTTCCGCGTAGGCCGGATCCGTCCCGCCGGACGGCGCGAACTGCGCCGCGATGCGCGCCGCGGAGGTGCCCAGCCCGAGCGGGCCGGCCCACAGCGAGGACGGGCACGCGAGGTCGGGGCGGACCGCTGCGATTCCGGACATTTCGGCCCGCTCAGACGCGGTCGGCGGCGATGAGCAGGTAGTGGAAGCTGCCCTCGCGGTAGGCGGTCAGGAACGGCCCCTCGATGCCGGTCGCGACGGACGACTGCTCGCGCAGCTCCCAGTACGGGATGGTCGCCTCGGTCAGGTCGACGACGTTGATCGGGACGAACCCGTTGGCGGCGAGCGCCGTGAAATAGTCGCCGCGCGCGTGGATATTGCAGATGTAATGCTGGTCGATCTGGCTCACCGCGCGCGAACGCCCGCCGGTGAGGTCGTTGTAGCACCCGGTGATGGTCACGAATCGGCCGCCCGGGGCGAGCTGCCGCGCGTGTTCGGCGAAGAGCTCGTGCAGATCGACGTACATCGTGCTTTCGTTGTTCCAGATCCCGGCGAAATCGCCGCTTTCGAATCCGGTGTCGAGCATGTTCCGGAGATGGAATCGCACCGAATCGTCGATTCCGCGCAGCCGCGCCTGTTCATTGGCGAAATCGACCTGCTGCTCGGAAATGGAGATGCCGTCCACCCGGCAGCCGAACCGCTGGTGCGCCTGCACGCTCGTGCCGCCGCGGCCGCATCCGGCGTCGAGCAGCCGGGCGGTCGGGGCGATGTCTCCGAGGTGCCCCAGCAGGAACTGCGACTGCGCGGTCTCCAGGCGGTGCATTTCGGCGATGATCGCCTTGTCCCGCTTTTCCCCGCGTCCGTCCAGGACGGACGGATCGTAGTCGCCGATGCCGTAGTGGTGGTGGTAAAGCCCGTCGACGTCGCCGAGGCGCAGGTTGACCGGATCCTTTTCGGCGTTCCAGTAGTCGGCGACCGACTGCTGATACGCGGTGCGGGCAACCGGACGGGCAACAGACGTCATCATGTACTCCCTTTTCCGGAAAGAGATTTCCGGTCGACGCGCGGTGAACTGTGCCGGCGCGCTTCGTCGTGGTGTGAGGCGCTCGGCTTTTCTCCCTCTGCGTCCGAGGCTAGCGAGAATTCTTTTGCCCGGACAAGACGATTCGCGGGAATTCACTCGCGGGCTGGCGGCGCGGCGTTTTCGTGCCTCTTCTGGCCTAGGAAACCACTCCTGCGGGGTGTTCGCGCGCCGGGCGCCGGGCCACGTTCGATGCCGCCGCGGACACGGGCGGATGACGGAAGGCGACAGTCTGTGGACGATCCTCGCAGACGGGTGACGCCCGATGGGCCGAAGCGGTTCCGGGTCGCGGAACTCCGGGGGAGGGACGGGCGGGCCGGCCCAGGGCTTGCGCGCCTTCGGGACCGGCCCGGCCGTCACGCGGTCCGGGAGGTCAGCTGGAGCAGAACGACCCCGCCGACGATCAGCGCGAGCGCGAGGATCCGCGGCCCGCTGACCGGTTCGCGGAGCCAGAAGATCCCGACGGCAGCGGTGCCGACCGCGCCGATCCCGACGAACACCGCGTACGCTGTCCCGGCCGGAACCGTCTTCATGCCGACATTCAGCAGGTACAGCACGAGGACGGTGAGCACGCCGCAGACGAGCGTCGGGACGAGTTTGGCGAAGCCGTCGGTGAGGCGGATGCTGTGCGCCCAGGCGATTTCGAGCAGTCCCGCCGCGAAAACGGCGATCCAGCCCATCGTCATGCCTCGTCGAGTGCGGCGCGAACGTCGGACGGCAGGGCGAGTTCCCGCGCGGCGACGAGATCGGCGAGGTGGGCGGGGTTGCTCGTGCCGGGGATGACGGCGACGTTGGGCGCGAGGTCCAGGAGCCAGGCGAGAGCCAGCGTCGCCGCCGAAACCCCGAGCTGCCGGGCCTGCTTGGCCAACGGCGAGTTCTCTCCGGCCAGTGCGCCGTTGCCGAGCGGACGGAACGCCAGATACGGGAGGCCGGCGGCGGTGGTGGCGTCGAGGACGTCCCTGCCGCCGGTGTGTCCGACGTGGTACTCGTTCTCGACGGACGCGATCGGCGCGACCGCGCGCGCCTGGTCCAGCAACTCGAGCGTCACGTTCGAGATGCCGACGTGTTCGAGCAGTCCTTCGTCGCGCAATTCGGCGAGCGCCCCGACGGTGTCCGCCCACGGCACCGTGCTGTCGGGCATGAACCTGGCGTGCACCAACGGAAGCCGCTCGACGCCCAGTTGCGCGAGGTTTTCCCGGACAGCCGCTTTGACCGCTTCCGGCGCGGCATCGGCGACGAACCCGCCGTCCGGACTGCGACGCGCGCCGACCTTGGTGGCGATGAGCAGATCCTCCGGATAGGGCCGCAGCGCCTCGGCGAGCAGGCGGTTGGCGACCTCGGGCCCGTAGTAGCCGGACGTGTCGATCAGCCGGACGCCTGCGTCGACGGCGGCGCGGACGGCGGCCTTGGCGCGCTCCGGATCGGCCGGTTCGCCCATGGCTTTCGGCCCCGCGAGCTGCATGGTCCCGTAGCCGATCCGCCGTACGGTGCGGCCGGCGAGCGTGAACGTGTGCATGGGTCTGCCCCCAGTCAGTCATGTGGACATCGTGTCCACTTATGACTGTACTCGATCCGGACACGCTGTCCAGATACAGTGGCCGGGTGAACAGCAAGCCAGTGACGGAACGCGCGGACGCCGCGGCGAACCGGCAGCGGATCCTCGCCGCGGCCGAGGACCTGTTCGCCACGAGAGGCCCGGACATCACGATGGGCGACCTGGCCGCGGCGGCCGGGGTCGGACGCGGGACGCTGTACCGGCGCTACGACAGCGTCGCCGCGGTGGCGGTCGCGCTGCTGGACGAGCACGAGCGACGGCTGCAGGAGGCGATGCTGTCCGGACCGCCGCCGCTCGGGCCCGGCGCATCGCCGCGGGAGCGGTTGGTGGCGTTCTACGACGCGATGATCGATTTGCTGGAGAAGCATTTGCCGCTGGCGCTGGGCGCGGAGACGGGGGCCCGGCGGTATCAGACCGGGGCGTACGGGTTCTGGCGGGTTTTCGTGGCGGCGCAGGTTCGCGAGGCGGGATTGCGGGACGAGGCGCTGCCGGACGTGCTGCTGGCTCCGCTGGCGCCCGATCTGTACCAGAATCAGCGGCATGAGCGCGGAATGTCGGTTGCCGCGGTGAAGAAGGCCCTGCGGCGGCTGGCTTGTGCGTTGCCGGAGGGGGACGGCTGATCCGACCGTGTCGAGAGGTCCTTCACGGACGGCGAACGCCGCATGGCGACCACCCGCCGGATGGGTGGCGGCTGAACAGGCCGGAACCGGCGGGAGCGGAGTAAATTCGCCGGATGAACGGTGGCGCGCCGATGCGGATCGGCTGGATCTGTCTCGCGGTGGTCAGCGCGGGAATCCTCGCGTTCGGGATCGTGGTCCTCGTCGCGCCGCCCTCCGGGGACCAGTTGCTCTACCGCACCGACGCCCTCGCCACCGCCGGGCTCGGGTTGTTCGGCGGACTGACCGCGGTGTTCCCGTTCCGTGCCGGGGAACGGTGGGCGTGGTTCGCGTTGTGGTTCTATCCGCTGTTCTGGCTGGCGCATCTGGTGTTCCGGTTGCCGCCGGGGACGGACCACGTGCATCAGGTGGTCTTCGTGGTGCTGTCGCTGGCGGGGCTGCTGGCGCCGGTGCGGCAGTTCTTCCGGAGTCCGGCCGAGGGGCAGCACGCTCGCCGGTAATCCGCGATCGGCGCACGGCAGGGGCCCCGCCGTGCCATCATTCCCGCGTGTCCACGAAAAAGCCCGCTGTGGCACGGCATTCCACGCCGGGAACAGCGAGCGGTCAGGTCGTCGCTCTGCGTGCCGGGGTGTGCTGGATCGCGGTGGTGGTGCTCGGCGGGGCAGCGGCGGTCGGGTTCGTCAGCGCCAGTTCGGTGGCGTCCGCGGCGGGGCTGCTCTTCGGGCTCCTGCTCGCCGCGCTGGCGACGTCGGCGGTCTTCATGTTCTCCGGCCGCGGCTGGTTCCTCGTCGGCGGCTTCCTGCTGACCGGGTTCTACCTCGTGTCGGTCGGAGTGACGGCGGTCGGTTACGTCGCGGCGCACGGTGATCGGTACCGCGCGATCGCGGTGTCCTCCGAATGCCATCACGTCAAGGGCGGCACCGCCTGCACCGCGCGGGTCGACCGGCCGGACGGCACGCTGCTGGTCGACGACCTGTCGGTGAAATCGCGGATGAAGGCGGGCGAAAAGGTCGACGTCGTCGAGGACCGGGCGGGCATCGTCGCGACGCATCGGGCGGACGTGCTGGACCCGGACGCGCTGCCGGCCGACCTGGTGCTGCTGGGCGTGTCGGCGGCGCTGCTGGCCGGATTGTTCGGGTGGAGCGCGTGGCTCGGGGTCCGGCGGCCGCTGAAAAGCTGACTGTGCGGCCATGTCTGCGCGTTCGTCTCTGTCCCGCGCGCGCGACCGTGGTCATGCTCCAGTCGGAACCGTTCGACGCGGGAGGACGCCTTCATGACCATGCAGCCTGAGCGCGGCGCGGACGTGCCGCTGCCCGACCTGTGCGTGCACGAGCTGTTCGCCCAGCACGCTGCCGCGGCGCCCGAGGCTGCCGCCGTGTTGTACGGCGACGACCGGCTCGGCTACGGCGAATTGGACCGCCGCGCCAATCGGTTCGCGCATCTGTTGCGGGCACAGGGAATCGGGCCGGAGACACCGGTCGCGCTGTGTCTGGAGCGCGGCACGACGCTGCTGGTCGCGATGCTCGGCATCCTCAAAGCGGGCGGTTATTACGTCCCGCTCGACCCGGGTTATCCGCCCGAGCGGCTCGCGTTCATGCTCGGCGACTCCGGCGCGACGGTCGCGGTGAGCGAACGGCCGCTGGCGGACCGCGTCCAGGCCGCGCGGACCGTCGTTCTCGCCGACGAAGCCGACCTCAGCGGCTGGCCGGACACCCCGCCTGCCGCGGATGTGGTGCCGGACAACCTGATCTACCAGATGTACACCTCCGGCTCCACCGGTCTGCCGAAGGGCGTGCAGGTGACCCACCGCGGGGTCGTCCGGCTGGTGCACGGTTCCGGCTTCGCCGATTTCGGTGCGGGAGAAGTGTTCCTGCTGCTCACGTCGTTGTGCTTCGACGTCTCGACGTTCGAGTTGTGGGGCGCGCTCGCGACCGGCGCGACGCTGGCGGTGCTGCCGCCGGGCGTGCCGACCGCGGCGTCGATCGAGAAGGCGGTGCGCCGGTTCGGGGTCACGACGGTGTGGCTCAGCTCCGGGTTGTTCGGGCACGTGGTGGACGACCGGGTCGCCGCGCTCGCCGGGGTGCGGCACGTCATCGCGGGCGGCGACGTCGTGCCGCCGGCGCAGGCGCGGCGGGTGATCGAGGAACTCGCGGCCGAGATGAGCAACGGCTACGGCCCGACCGAGTGCACCACTTTCGCTTGCGTGCACCGGGGGATGACCGTCGCCGACACCGCCGGGCAGATTCCCGTCGGCAAGCCGATCGCGAACACGCACGCGTTCGTCACTGATGCCGACGGCGTGCCGGTCGAGCCCGGCGAGCGTGGCGAGCTGCTGCTCGGCGGACCCGGCGTCGCCCGCGGCTACTTCCGCCGTCCGGCGCTGACCGCGGAACGATTCGTTCCCGACCCGGCCGGCGGCGGTGGCCGGCTTTACCGCACTGGCGACGAGGTCGCGCTCCGGCCGGACGGGACGTTCGCCTTCTTCGGACGGCTCGACCAGCAGGTCAAGATCCGGGGTTTCCGCGTGGAGCCAGGGGAAGTGGAAGCGGCGCTGACGGCGCATCCGCTCGTGCGGTCGGCCGTGGTGGTGCCGTACGAACGCGACGGCGGCGACCGGGTGCTGGCGGCGCACGTGGTGGCAGCGCGGCCCGCGGCCGCTGAGCTGCGGGAATTCCTGCTCGCCCGGTTGCCCGCGCATCTGGTGCCCTCGCTGTGGTCGTGGCTCGGCGAACTGCCGATCACGCCCAACGGCAAGGTGGACCGCGCGGCGCTGCCGGAGCCGTCTGCGCCGGCGGCGGAGTTCGTCGCGCCGCGCACGCCGGTCGAGGAGGCCGTCGCCGAGGTGTGGCGGGAATTGCTGGACCTCGAACGCGTCGGCGTGCACGACGACTTCTTCGCCGACCTGGGCGGCCATTCGCTGCTGGCGACCCGGGTGGTCGCGTTGCTGGGGGAGCGGTTCCCGGTGGAAGTGCCGGTGAGCACCGTGTTCGAGGCGTCGACGGTGGAGCTGCTGGCGGCCGAGGTGCACCGGGCGGTGACGGAGTACGTGGCGGCACTGTCCGATGTGGACGTCCAGCGCGCGCTGGGCTGAGCGAGGCCAGGGCTCCACGGCGATGAGGACCGGGCTCAGGCTCTTGATCTCCTCGAGGGGGTGCGTCGCTCCGCGGCGCACCCCCTCGTTCGCGCTGTGCGGTTCGCACAGCGCGGCGACGGATTTCAGGCCTGTTCGATGACCGCGGCCAGCTCGGCGACGGTCCGGGCGGCGAAAAGATCCCGCAGCGAGACGCGGACCCCGAGCTTCTTCCGGATCCGCGCGAGCACCCGGGTCGCCAGCAGGGAATGCCCGCCGATGCGGAAGAAATCGTCGTGGACGCTGATTTGCTCCACCCGCAGCACTTCCCGCCAGATGTCGGCCAGCGCGTGCTCGACCGCGGACGACGGCTGCGCGATCGGTTCCGCCCGGACCGCGTTGCCGGCCGACGGGTCCGGCAGCGCGGCGCGGTCCACCTTCTTGCTCGGCGTCAGCGGCAGCGCGGCCATCGCGACCCACTGCGCCGGGACGAGGTAGTCCGGCAGCTGCGACCGCAGACTCGCCCGCAGCGCGGCGAAATCCGGCTCGCCGGAAGCCGCGACGACATAAGCGACCAACGTCCGTTCCGGCAGGTCCTTCACCACGACCGCGGCCGCGCGCACCGCGGGATGGGCGTCGAGAGCGGCTTCGATCTCGCCGAGCTCGATCCGGAAACCGCGGATCTTCACCTGGCGGTCGAGCCGGCCGAGGAACTCGACCGTCCCGTCCGAGCGGAAGCGGGCGAGGTCGCCGGTGCGGTACAGCCGGGCGCCGGGCGAATACGGGTCCGGCACGAACTTGTCCGCGGTCAGCGCGGGACGGCGGAGGTAACCGCGCGCCACGCGCAGGCCGCCTAGGTGCAGTTCGCCGGGCACGCCGACGGGCGTCGGACGTCCGGCGGCGTCGAGCACGTACGCGCTGGTCGCGGCGACCGGACGGCCGATCGGCAGGCTCGGGACGTCGAGGTCGGCGTCGTCGGCCCAGTGCAGCATGCTGGAGATCGTCGCCTCGGTCGGGCCGTAGCAGGCCACGAAGCGGCCGGGCAAGCGGAGTTCGCGCCAGCGCCGGGCGTCCTCGGCGGTGACGACGTCCGCGCCGACGTTCACCATGTTCAGGTACGCGACCCGCGGATCGCGCGGGGTGAGCACGCCGAGCAGTTCGCGGTAGTAGGCCGGGGTCAGGTTGACGCTGGTGATCCGGTGCAAGCCGAGCTGGTCGGCGAGTTCCTCCGGTTCCCAGAACAGCGGATCGCTCAGCACCACCGACGCACCGGCCAGCAGCGGGCCGCCGATCTGCTCCAGCGAACCGTCGAACGCCAGCGACGCGAGCGAGAGCACCCGGTCGGCCGCGGTGATGCCGTATTCGCGGGCGATGACCTGCGCGTGTTCGGCGTACGAGCCGTGCTGGATCTGGACGCCTTTCGGCCGTCCGGTCGAGCCGGAAGTGTAGATGACGTATGCGAGATGGTCCGGTTCTACTGTCCACTCCGGACTGTCCGAAGAGGATTCGGCGGTGTGGTCGAGGGAAACGACGGGGCAGCCGGTGCCGGCGAACAACCCGGCGTGGCGTTCCTCGGTGACGACGGCGGCGGTTCGGGCGTCCTCGACGAGATAGGCGAGCCGGTCGGGAGGGTTGGCCGGGTCGAACGGGACGTACGCCGCGCCGGATTTCAGCACCCCGACCAGCGCGACGACGGCGTCGACGCTTCGTTCGAGGCAGACGCCGACGGTGGATTCCGGGCCGAGCCCGCTCGCGCGCAGATACCGGGCGAGCCGGTTGGCGGCAGCGTCGAGCTGGGCGTAGGTGAGTTCCTGGCCGCCGCAGCGGATGGCGAGGCGGTCCGGGGTTTCGGCGGCTCGCCGGGCGAACAGGTCGGGGAAACAGCCGGATGCCACTTCGTGGCCCGGGGTCCAGGCCCAGTCGGCCAGCAGGGCGAGTTCCGCGTCCGGGGTCAGTGCCAGTTCGCTCAGCCGTTGCGCCGGATGGTCGGCGATGCTCTCCAGCAGGCGCTGGAAGCGGGCGGCCAGCCGGTGGGCGGTGGCGGGCTCGAACAGGGCGGTCGGGTAGGTGAGGGCGCCGGTCAATGAGCCGTCCGGGCGGTGTTCGAAGTGCAGTCCGAGGTCGAACGACGCGGCCGTCCAGTCCACATCGGACTCTTCGACGTCCAGACCGGGCAGCCGGAATCGCTGCTCCGGTACCTCGTGCAGGCCGAAGAACGCCTGGACCAGCGGGTTGCGGGACAGATCGCGGTCCGGTTCGAATTCGCCGACGAGCCAGTCGAAGGGGACGTCCTGGTTGCCGAAGGCGTCCAGCGCGGTCCCGGCGACCTGATCGAGGAAGGTCGTGAACGCCGGGTCGCCGCCGAGGTCGGCCCGCAGCACGAGGGTGTTGACGAAGAACCCGGCCAGCCCCTCGACCTCGGCCGGGGTGCGCCCGGCGACCGGGCAGCCGACGGCGATGTCCGTGCCGCCGGTGTGCCGGGCGAGAAAGACCTGGTAGGCGGCCAGCAGGACCATGAACGGCGTCGCCCGGCGGGACCGGCCGAGCGCGGTGAGCCGCTCCGCGAGCGCGGCGGGGACCTCGACCCGGACCGCCGCGCCCGCCGGGTCCCACACCGGTCCGCGCGGACGGTCCGCCGGAAGCTCCAGCGGGGCCAGTCCGGCGAGCCGTTCGCGCCAGTAGGCGAGTTGGCCCGCGAGCCGGGTTTCGGCGTCTTCCCGTTGCCAGAGCGCGAAATCGGCGTACTGGACGGGCAAGGCGGGCAGTTCGGGCAGGGTGCCGGCGTGGAACGCGCGGTACAACTCGGCGAGTTCGGCGGCGAGGACGTCCCAGGACGCTCCGTCGAAGGCGATGTGGTGCACGACGATCAGCAGCACGTGCTCGCGCGCGTCGAGGCGGAGCAGCCGGGCGCGCAGCGGCAGGTCGGTCGCGAGGTCGAACGGCACGGTCAGCTCAGCCGCGACCACGGTGTCCAGCTCGCTTTCCGTGACGCCCTCGATCGGCAGCGGCACCGGCTGCGGCTTCCCGACCACCTGGACCGGCACACCCTCGCGACTGCGGTACCGCGTCCGCAACACCTCGTGGCGAGCGACGAACGCGTCGAGCGAACAGCTCAGCGCGGCGACGTCCAGCTTGCCGCGGACCCGCAATGTCAGCGGGAGAAGGTACTCGGTCCCGCCGGGCCGCAACGCGTCGAGGAACCACAGTCTTTCCTGCGAGAAGGACAGCGGCAGGTCGCCGGGCATGGTCATGGCGCCAGGGTGGCCGTTCCCGCCCGGCGGGCCCAGAGCCGGGACGGTGCGCTCGTTGCTGCGCGTTCTTCTCTGTCGCGCCGCCGCCCGCGCGGGAAGGCTCGGCTCGCGACGGGACGGGTGTGCCCGGCGCGAGGACGAGGAGGACCCGGATGAGCGAGGACGAACGCACCTACGGCGTCGTGCTCAACGACGAGGAGCAGTACTCGATCTGGCTGGTCGACCGCGAACTGCCGGCGGGCTGGCGGTACGAGGGGAAGCGCGGTCCCAAGCAGGAGTGCCTCGACCACATCGACGAGGTGTGGACGGACATGCGGCCGAAGAGCCTGCGGGAGCGGATGCGGGCGGACGCTCCGGCTTAGCCGCCGCCTCGGTGGTTTTCCGTGCGGCAGGTACGTGAGGGAACTCCGAGGGAATCAGAACCGGTGAGGGTTTCCCTCACGGACGTTCGCCGACCAGCCTCGCCGACCAGCCCGCAGGGGGAGCGATGACCACCGAACAGTCCCGGCGCGACGAGCTGCTGGAGCGTTATCTGGCCGCGGCCCCGGCCCGGCCGGCCCCGGCCCGGTCGGCGATCCGGGCCGACCGCAGCCGTCCGCTGCCGCTTTCTCCGGCGCAGCAGCGGGTCTGGGTACTGGACCGGCTCCGCCCCGGCGGAACCGAGTACGTGGTGACCGCGGCGTGGCGGCTGCGCGGCCCCCTCGACGTCGAGCGGCTGCGGACGTGCTGGCAGACGATCACGGAACGCCACGAGATTCTCCGCACCGCCTATGTCGAACGCGACGGGGCGCCGGAACAACTCGTCGGCGAACCCGGGGTGGATCTGACCGTCCAGGACGTCCCGGCGGATCGCGTCGAGGCGGTCACCCGGGAAGCCGCGTCGGTGCCGTTCGACCTGGCGCGGCACCGGCCGTTGCGGGTTCGGGTGCTGCGGCAGTCCGCGACTGAGCACGTTCTGCTGCTCGTCGTGCACCACATCGCGTACGACGGATGGTCGACGTCCGTCGTCGCGCGGGAACTCGCGGCGCTGTACAGCGGGCAGACCTTGCCGCAGCTGCCGGTCCAGTACGCCGATTTCGCTTCCTGGCAACGGAAGCACACGGCCAGCGAGCGAGTGACGGAGCAAGTCGAGTTCTGGCGTCGACGGCTCGACGGGGTCGCGCCGCTGACTCTCCCGACGGACCGTCCCCGCCCGCCGGTGCACGATCCGCGCGGGGACATCCTGAGATTCGCCGTGGACGCCGAACTCGGTACCGCCGTCGCCGCGCTCGGCCGGGCGCATCGGGCGACCACGTTTATGGTGCTGCTGGCTGCTTATCAGATTCTGCTGAGCCGGTATTCGGGGCAGGCGGACGTCACGGTCGGCACCCCGGTTGCCGGGCGGACGCGTGCCGAGGCGCAGGATTTGATCGGGCTGTTCCTGAATACCCTGGTACTGCGGGCCAAGGTCGATGGTTCGGTGTCGTTCGCGGATTTCCTCGACGGCGTCCGGCGGGACACTCTCGATGCGTATTCCCGTCAGGAAGCGCCGTTCGAACGGCTGGCCGACGAGCTGGTGCCGGACCGCGATCTGTCCCGCAATCCGCTTTTCCAAGCGATGCTCGTGCTGCAGAACACTGCTGATGCCGGGTTCGAGGCTGCCGGACTGCGCGGCGAGCAAGTCCATTCTCCTTGGCACAGTGCGAAGTTCGACCTGACGCTGGAAGTGACCGAGCGGCCGGACGGTGGTCTGGACGGCGTGCTGGAGTACCCGGTCGCGCTGTTCGACCGGTCCACTGTGGAGCGGATAGCCGGGCATTTCACCGAGTTGCTGCGCGGGATCGTCGCGAATCCTGGCACGCCGCTGGCAGATCTTCCTTGGCTGAACGCTGCCGAGAAGACTGAACTGGCGCGCTGGAATGACACTGACGTTCCCTTCGGGAGCGGGACGCTGCTGTCGCTCATCGCCGAGGGGGTCAGTGCTGGTGGGGCAGCGGTGGTCGCCGGCGGCCGCGAAGTGTCCTATCTGGAGCTGGACGAGCTGTCGAACCAGGCAGCGCATTGGCTTCAGGCGCGTGGGGTGGGCGCTGAGTCGGTGGTGGGGGTTCGGCTGGAACGCGGCTTGGAGATGGTGGTCGCGCTGGTCGGGATTCTCAAGGCCGGGGCGGCGTATTTGCCGCTGGATCCGGATCATCCCGAGGACCGGCTGCGGTTCATGATCGAGGATTCCGCCGCGAAGGTGGTGATCGAACCGGGTGATCTCACGGCTCTCGACAAACCGCGGCACCCGGTGAATGTCGTTGTACGGCCGGATAACGCGGCATACGTGATCTACACCTCGGGGTCCACGGGCAAGCCCAAGGGCGTGGTGGTCGAGCACCGCGGGATCGTGAACCGGCTGCGGTGGATGCAAGCGGAATACGGCCTGACTCCGCGAGACCGCGTCCTGCAAAAGACTCCGTTCGGTTTCGACGTCTCGGTATGGGAGTTCTTCTGGACCCTCTCCGCCGGCGCGACGCTCGTGATGGCCCGGCCGGGCGGACACCGCGACCCGGCTTACCTCGCCGAAGTCATGGCCGAAGGGATCACGACCGCTCACTTCGTGCCGTCGATGCTGCGGGCCTTTCTCTCCGGTCCGGTGCCGTCGCTGCGCCGGGTGCTGTGCAGCGGGGAGGCGCTCCCGGATGAACTGGCGCAACGGTTTCACCAGCTGATCGACGCTGAGCTGCATAATCTCTACGGGCCGACCGAAGCTTCGGTGGACGTGACGGCGACGCGCTGCCTGCCGGGGGAGACCGTCACGATCGGCCGCGCGATCGCGAACACCCGGGTGTACGTGGTGGACGCCGAGCTGCGCGAGGTGCCGGTCGGCGTGCCCGGCGAGCTGGTCATCGCCGGAGTGCAGCTGGCGCGCGGCTATCTGAACCGGCCGTCGCTGACCGCGGAGAAGTTCGTCCCGGACCCGTTCGCGCGGCAGCCCGGCGAACGGCTGTACCGCACCGGCGACCTCGCCCGGCGGCTGCCCGACGGCCGGATCGAGTACCGGGGACGGCTCGACCACCAGGTCAAGATCCACGGCAACCGGATCGAGCTCGGCGAGGTCGAGGCGACTCTGCTGACCCATCCCGACCTGCGCGCGGCGGCGGCCGCCGTGCGTGACGACCGGCTCGTCGGCTACTTCGTCGCCGAGCCCGGCCGTACCCCCGACCCGGCCGAATTGCGCGCCTATCTGGCCCGCACACTGCCGGAACCGATGCTGCCGTCGGCGTGGCTCGCGCTGGACGCGCTGCCTCTCACCGCCAGCGGCAAAATCGATCGCAACGCCTTGCCCGCGCCGGACGGTGCGCGCATGAGCCACGATTACGTCGCGCCGCGCACCCCGGCGGAGGCTGCGGTGGCTCGCGCGTTCGCGGCGGCGACCGGTGTCGATCGAGTCGGGGCGGAGGACAGCTTTTTCGCGCTGGGCGGCGATTCTCTGCGGGCGATCCGCGCCGTGGGGCTGCTGAACGCGGAGGGAATCGAGGCGAGCGTCGCGGACCTCTTCCGGCGGCAGCGAGTGGCCGACTTCGCCGCCGGGCTCGGCGGTCCGGCGGCAGCGATCGAGGTGGTCGAGCCGTTCGCGCAGCTCGCCGCCGGCCAGCGCGCGGCATTGCCGGCCGACGTGACCGACGCCTATCCGCTGTCGCTCGCGCAGGCGGGCATGGTGCACGAGATGCTCGCCGGAGCCGACCGCGGCCTCTACCTGAACCACCTCGGCTACCCGGTGTACGAGGAATTCCGCCCGGACGCCTTGCAGCAGGCAGTGAACCGGCTGGTCGCGCGGCACGAGATCCTGCGTACCTCCGTTGACTTCGCCGCGGTTCCGCCGTTGCAGCGGGTGCACGAGACCGCTGTCGTCGAAGTGACCTGCGACGATCTGCGCGCGTTGCCCGCCGAGGAGCAGGCCGCGCGGGTACGGGAGTACCCGGCGGAGGACCGGGCGCGCGGGTTCGATCTGCTCCGCCCTTCGCTGCTGCGCCTGCACGTCCACTGGCTCGGCGAGCGCGAATGGCGGCTCTCGTTCAGCTACGTGCACGCGATACTCGACGGCTGGAGCCAGAATTCGCTGGTCGCCGAGCTGCTCGAGGACTACCGGGCAGGCGCGGCGACGCACGGGCAACCGCCGCTGGTCCGGTTCGCGGACACGGTCGCCCGGGAACGGGAGTCGCTGGAGTCCGCTGTGGACCGTGAGTTCTGGGCGGACCGGGTGCGCTCGGCCGAGCGGTTTGCCGTGCCGTCGGGTTGGGCGGGCGAGGACGACGGGGTTTACCGCACGGTGCGGGTGCCGTTCGGCGATTTGACGCCTCGGTTGCGTGCGGTGGCTTCGTCGGCTGGCGTTCCGCTGAAGAGCCTGCTGCTGGCCGCACATCTCACCGTGCTGCGAACGATTGCCGGCCGCGACCGGCCGTTCCACACCGGCGTGGTGACCAACAGCCGTCTTGAGCGGGCAGGCGGCGACCAGGTGCGCGGGATGTTCCTGAACACAGTGCCGTTCGCGGCGCCAGCGGACGCGCGCGACTGGCCGGAGCTGGCGCGCGCGGTGTTCGCGGAGGAGACCGCGATGTGGCCGCACCGGCATTTCCCGCTGCCCGCGATGCAGGCCGAGTGGGGCGGGCAGGTGCCGCTCGTCGACGTTTTCTTCAACCACACGGACATGCACGTCCTCACGGAAGCGCTGGTGGACCTGGCCGAGGTCGCCGACAGCACGCCCAACGAGTTCGGCCTGTCCGTGTCGACCGTGCCTGGCGCGTTTGTGCTGGAGGCGTTCACTTACCGGATCGCTGTCGCGCACATGGAGTTCCTCGCCCGGCTCTATCGCCACGTCCTGGAGCGGATCGTGGCCGCGCCGGCCTCCGATCCGCGGCGGTCTGGGCTGCCTGCGGCGGATCGGGCCGCGCTGCTGCGAAATCCTGTGCGGACCGAGCGAACCGGCCGGATGCTGCCGGAGTTGTTCGAGGCCGCCGCGCTGGAGCACCCGGATGCGGTGGCGATGCGGTGCGGCGAAGTGACGCTCGCTTATCGGGAATTGTCGGTGCGGGTCGTTAAGCTGGCGCGGTATTTGAAGGAACAGGGAGTGCGGCGCGGGTCGCTGGTCGGGGTGCTGCTCGACCGGGGTCCGGACCTGCTCGTCGCGTTGCTCGCCGTGCACCGGGCGGGAGCCGCGTACTTGCCGGTCGATCCGCGCTATCCGGCGAAGCGGGTCGGTTACGTGCTGGCCGATTCGGGAGCGGAGGTGGTGCTCAGCGAAGAGCCGCTGGCAGGGTTGCTGGAGGGAACCGGCTGTTCGGCGGTGCTGCTCGACCGCGACGCGGCGGCGATCGCGGCGTGCCCGGCGGATGGTCCCGTGCCCCGGCCCGATGGCGGCGAACTCGCTTACGTCATCTACACGTCCGGTTCCACCGGGCAGCCCAAGGGCGTCCAGATCGGCCATGCCGCGCTGGCGAACTTCCTGCTGTCGATGCGGGAACGGCCTGGTCTCGCGCCGGGTGCGGCGGTGCTCGCGCTGACGACGGTTTCGTTCGACATCTCCGCGCTGGAGCTGTACTTGCCGTTGCTGGCCGGCGGCCAGGTGATCGTCGCGACCGCCGAGGAATGCGTCGATCCGCAGCGGCAGGCCGGGTTGATCGAGCGGACCGCGCCGTCGGTCGTCCAGGCGACGCCGTCGGGCTTGCGGCTGCTGGCCGATTCGGGCTGGACTCCGCCTGCTGAGCTGACCGTGTTCGCCGGCGGCGAGAAGCTGCCGGACGACCTGGCGCGGCGGCTCACCGCGGGCGGGGCGCGGCTGTGGGATCTTTACGGCCCGACCGAAACGACGATCTGGTCGACCGTCGCCGAACTCGACGGGGACCGGGTCGTCGCCTGGGAGCCAGTCGCGAACACCGACGTCTACCTGCTGGGCGACGACCTCGAACCGGTGCCGCCCGGCGTAGCCGGCGAAGTGTGGATCGGCGGCGACGGCCTGGCCCGCGGCTACGCCGGTCGCCCGGCCCTGACCGCGGAACGCTTCGCCCCGGACCCGCACGGCCCCCGGCCAGGCGGACGGCTCTACCGCACCGGCGACCTGGCGCGTCGACGGCCGGACGGTTCGGTCGAGATCCTCGGGCGGGCCGACGACCAGGTGAAGGTCCGAGGCCATCGAGTCGAACCGGGCGAGGTCGAGGCCGTGCTGCGGGCGGACCCGCGGATCCGGGACGCCGCCGTCCAGCCGACCCCTTCCGCGGACGGCGTGGAGCTGACCGCCTACGTCGTCGCCGCGGGGGAACTGTCCATTGCGGACGTCCGGAAAGGACTCTCTGGAGTCCTGCCGGACTACCTGGTGCCCAGCGGTTTCGTGCTGCTGCCGGAACTGCCGCGCACTCCAGCCGGCAAACTCGACCGGGCCGCGTTGCCCGCGCCGGAACCGATGGCGCGCGAACGCCCGCACGTCGCGCCGCGCGGACCGGTGGAGGAACTGGTCGCCGGGGTGTGGGCGGAGGTGCTGGGCGCGGACCGGATCGGAGTGCGGGACGATTTCTTCGATCTGGGCGGGCATTCCGTGGCCGCCACCCGGATTTCGGTGCGGCTTCGCGCGGCGCTGGACGCTGACGTCCCCGTGCGGGCCCTCTTCGACCATCCGACCGTCGAGTCCCTCGCCGCGGCGGTGGCCGGTTATCCGCGGCTCGCTCAGCAACCCGCCGCGCGGACGACAATCCGCCCGCGCGCGGCGGTGAGCGAGGACGCATGAACGAGATGCGGTCGGCTTCGGTGAACCACGGTGGGCGCGGTCGGGTGGCTGGTGGCCGGCGGCTTGCCCCGGAACCGGTTGCCTGGGCGACGATTCGGCCGCGTGCGGCGGCGAGCGGGATGTCGCGGGCATTGTTCAGCGACGGTGGTTGCCGCCGGACGGCTTGTTTTCGGCGGATCGTTCGGCAACGGACTGCCTGGGCGGCGATTCGGTCGGTGAGCGGGATGTCGCGGGTCCTGGCGGGCGGCGGTGGTCGGCGGTTCGCCCCGGGACCGGTTGCCTGGGCGATGATTCGGCCGCGTGCGGTGAGCGGGGAAGCATGAGCGAGACGTTGCTGGACTTGGTCGCCGAAGGAACGGCCGCCGGCGGAACAGCCGTGGTCGCCGGCCACCGCGAAGTGTCCTATGCGGAGCTTGACGCACTGTCGAACCAGGCGGCGCACTGGCTTCGAGCCCGCGGAGCCGGGCCGGAATCGGTGGTGGGAGTCCGGCTGGAGCGGGGCGTCGAGATGGTGGTCGCGCTGATCGGGATCCTCAAGGCGGGAGCGGCGTACCTTCCCCTGGACCCGGATTGTCCCGAGGACCGGCTGCAATTCATGGTCGAGGATTCGGCCGCCACGACAGTGATCAACCCAGGCGATCTGACCGGGCTCGGCGAATCCCGGGAACCGGTGGCGGGCGTGGTCCGGCCGGAGAACGCGGCGTACGTGATTTACACCTCGGGGTCGACGGGGCGGCCCAAGGGCGTCGTGATCGAGCATCGCGGGATCGTGAACCGGCTGCGGTGGATGCAGGACGAGTACGGCCTGACGACCCGTGACCGGGTCCTGCAGAAGACTCCGTTCGGCTTCGACGTGTCGGTGTGGGAGTTCTTCTGGACGCTCTCCGTCGGCGCCACCCTCGTGATGGCCCGGCCGGGCGGCCACCGCGATCCCGGATACCTGGCGGACATCCTCGTGGCGGAACGGATTACCACCGCGCATTTCGTGCCGTCGATGCTGCGGGCGTTCCTGGCCGGTCCGGTGCCGAGGTTGCCGGTGCGGCGGGTGTTGTGCAGCGGGGAGGCGCTCCCGGACGAGCTGGCGGAGCGGTTTCACCGGCTGGTCGGCGCCGAGCTGCATAATCTGTACGGGCCGACGGAAGCATCGGTGGACGTCACGGCGACGCGGTGTCTGCCGGGGGAGCCGGTCACCATCGGGTACCCGATCGCGAACACTCGCGTCCACCTTCTCGACGGCGAGTTGACCATCGCGGGGGTGCAACTGGCGCGCGGTTATCTGAACCGTCCGGCGTTGACGGCCGAGAAATTCGTGCCCAATCCGTTCGCGGAGACGCCGGGGGAGCGGCTGTACCGCACCGGTGATCGCGCACGGCGGCGGGCGGACGGGGCGTTCGAGTATCTCGGGCGGTTCGACCATCAGGTCAAGATCCACGGGAACCGGATCGAGCTCGGCGAGGTCGAGGCCGCGCTGCATGCGCATCCGATGATCGCCGCGGCGGCGGCCGCGGTGCATGAGGACCGGCTTGTCGCGTACTGCGTTTACCGTGCCGGAGCTGTGCCGTCGACGTCCGAGTTGCGGGCGCGCTTGGCTCGTACCTTGCCGGAGCCGATGCTTCCGGCGGTGTGGATGTCGCTGGTCGCGCTGCCGCTCACGCCGAGCGGCAAGATCGATCGCAACGCGCTGCCTGCGCCGGACGGTGCTCGTCCGGCGCTGGGGGTCGAATACGTCGAGCCTCGGAATGCGGACGAGGCGGCGATCGCGGAGATTTGGGCGGAGACGCTCGGCGTCAGTCCGGTGGGCGTGCACGACCCGTTTCTCGAGCTTGGCGGCCGTTCGCTGGCTGCTACCCGGATCTGTGCGCGGGTTTCCCGCAGCACGGGGCGACGGGTGTCTGTCGCGGATCTGTTCACCGCGCCGACTGTCGCGGAGTTGGCCGAATTGGCCGCGGCGGCACCGCCTGTCCGTGACGTCCATAGTGGACAGACTGCGATTTCGGCGGCACAGCACAGGATGTGGTTTCTCGACCAGCTGTCCGGACCGTCCGCGACGTACACGATGTACGAGGCTTACCGGTGCGCTGGAGAGCTGGACGTCGAGGCGTTGCGGCGCGCGTTGGCCGAGGTGGTCCGGCGGCACGAGACCTTGCGGACGACGTTCCGGAGCCGTCGCGGGGGACCGGAGCTTGTGGTGTCCGCCGCGGGTGAGATTCCGTTGACGGTGGTCGACGGGCCGGCGGAGGAGATCGTCGACGCGGAGCTCCGCCGGCCGTTCGAGCTGGCTCGCGGGCCGTTGCTGCGGTGCACGGTGATCCGCGGCGAGCCGGGGCGGTTCACGCTGCTCGCGGTGGTCCACCACATCATCGCCGACGACACGTCGATGGAGATCTTCTGGCGCGACCTCGCCGAATGCTACGCGGGGCGGGCGTCCGCGCTGCCGGAGCTGGCGGCGTCGCATGCCGCGCCGGATCAGGGCGGTCTCGAGTACTGGAAGTCGGCGTTGGCCGGTGCGCCGCCAGCGATCGAACTGCCGGACAGCCTTGCGCGGCCGGCTCGCCAGGCGCAGCTGGAAGGCACCGTCGAGTTTTCCGTGCCGCAGCGGGTCGTCAGCGCGCTTGAGGCCGCTGCCACCGAGGCGGGGGCGACGGGGTTCATGGCTTTGCTCGCCGCGTTCGTCCTCGACTTGAAGCGCGCGACCGGGCGCGACGATCTCGTGGTCGGCACCTTCGCCGGCAACCGGCCGTCGGTCGAGGCGGAAGAGTTGATCGGATTGTTCGTGAATACGCTCGCGTTGCGGGTGCGCGTACCTGGCGATCCGGCGTATCCGGAGGTGCTCGCCGCGGTGCGCGAGGCGGTGGTCGGCGGGTTCCGGCATCAGGACGTTCCGTTCGACCAGATCGTGGCAGCGCTGCGGCCGCCGCGCGATCTGAGCCGGAATCCGGTGGCGCAGGTGGCGTTCCAGTCGCTCGGCTCGCTCTCCGGCCGGCTTCGGCTCGACGGGATCCGCGCCGAGCCGTGGCGGGCGGGACAGGGCGGGAATCCGTTCGACGTGCTGGTGACGGTCCGCGAGCATCCCGACGGCCTGGCCGGGACGCTGCATTACGACCGGGCGCTGTTCACCGAAGCCGCGGCGAAGACGATGGCCGACCGGTTCGTCCAGGTCGTGCGGACGGTCGCGGCCGACCCGGCGACGCGCGGCTCGGAGCTGCCCGGATGACCGGACCTCCTACACTGGGCGGGTGGACGGCGAGGCGGCGTACCGGCCGCAGCTCGGCGAACGCGAGCTGCGGGTGCTGCGGCTCGTCGCCGAGGGGTACAGCAACAGCGAGATCGCGGCCGAACTCGGCTGGTCGGAGCACACGGTGAAGAACGCGCTGTACGACCTGATGGCCCGGCTGGGAGTACGGAACCGGGCCCACGCGGCGGCTTACGCGGTGCGGAACGGGCTGATCTAGGCGCGATTTCGCACCGCGGACAGATCCGTGCGGGAACCCTGCGGAAATCAGGCTCCCGCAGGGTTCCCCGCACCGCACGTCGCCCGGACGCGGCGAGCCGACGGCTTAGATGAGCCCCTGCCGCAAAGCGAACGCCACGGCGTGCGCCCGGTTCCGCAACCGCAGCCGGTGGGTGATGTCGTGCACGATCGTCGTCACGGTCCGGGCCGAATAGGCCAGCGCGGAAGCGATCTCGGCAGTCTCGTGACCGTCGGCGACCATCCGCAGGACGTCGCGTTCACGCGCGTCCAAGGTCGGCGCGGCGGGGGCGTCGAACAGGTCGCTCAGCAGGTCCGGCGGCATCGTGCCGTGGCCGGTCGCGGCGGCGCGCACGGCGGAGACCAGCGTTTGTTCGCAAGCCTGCTCCCTCCGCAGGACGCCGCACGCACCCGCCTCGATCGCGCGGGCCGCGCGGGGCGCGTCGACTTTGCCGGTCACCAGAAGCACGGTGGTGCTGCGTTCCTTGGCCGTCCGGATCGCCTCGACGGCCGCGTCGTCGACCTCGTCGATCGCCAGCACGGCGACCCCGCCGTCGGCATCGGCGAATTCGCCGCGGCCGTAAAGCGCGCTTTCCAGTCCGGCGCGCAGGAACGGGTCGGCGGCGAGGACGCGCACCGGGACGGTTCGTTCGAGGGTGGTCATTTTCCCTTCTCCTCTCGGCCCGCCGCCACCGCGACGGGTTCGGGTTCTTCGAGCAGGTCCGGCAGGTCCTCGACGCGCCGCAGCGAGGGGCGGGCGGCCAGGCAGCCCAGGACGACCAGCAACAGCCCGGCGAGCAGGAACATCAGTGCCATGCCGCGGCCGGGCCCGGTGCCGATCAGGTGTCCGGCCGAACCGGCCAGTGCCCCGCCGGGGCGCATGAGCGGTTCGAACACGCCGTCGGCGAGCGGGCCGGCGACGAGGTACGCGACCGGGCTCGCGGCCTGCGACACCGCCCGAGAGGTCGCCATGACCTTGCCGAGGTTCGCCGGATCGACCTTGCTCTGCAGCACGGTCTGCGCGGTGCCGGTGATGACCGGCAGGGTGAACAGGAAGAACGGCCCGATCGCGATCACCAGTGCCAGCGACGGCGCCAGCGAATGGACGGCCAGCGCGATCCCGCCGAACGCCATGAACGCGGCGATCCCGCGCATCCGCTTCTTGGGGCCGCCCCAGACGCCCATCACGAGGCTGCCGGCGAACAGCCCGCAGCCGCCCGCGAACACCTGGAAGCCGAGCCCGGCCGGGCTGGCGAAGGACAGCACCAGCGGTCGCACGAGCGTTCCGGCGATGCCGAAGCAGAAGTAGAACCCGGCCAGGACGCCGAGCAGGCCGGTCAGCCCGGGGCGGCGGCGCAGTTCCGCCCAGCCCGCGGGCACTTGCCGCCAGATCGACGGGCCGCCGGGTTCGGGGGCGGCGGTGCGGACGGCGGCATGCGGCAGCGGGACGAGTGCGACGACCAGCAGTGACGCGGCGAACGTCACGAGGTCGATCAGCACCACCCCGCGTAAGCCCGTGAGCGCCAGCAGCGTCCCGGCGACGACCGGTGCGGCGATCTGCGCGCTGAACACCACCTGGGACAGCCCGTTCGCCCGGCTGAGGTGCTGTTTCGGCACCAGCAGGGGAATCATCGCGCTGAAGGTGACTTGTTGCAGGGTTCCGCACATCGCGGTCAGAGCGGTCACGACGTAGACGTGCCAGGTCTGCAACTGGTCCGCGTCGATCAGCAACGCCAGCGCGCCGACCGAAGCGAGCGCGACGCAGTCCGCGGCGACGAGGAGCCGGCGGCGGTGCCACCGGTCGGCGAGCGCGCCCGCGAACGGCGTGATCAGCAGGGCCGGGATCGCGCCGGACAGCATGATCAGCGCGAACTGGGTGGCCGAGCCGGACCGTTCGTAGGTCCAGACGCCGAGCACGAACCCGGTCAGCGCGGAGCCGACGATCGAGACCAGCTGGGCCGACCAGAGGAGGACGAATCCCCGCGTTCCCATCGTGGTCAACGGTGCTCCTTTCGGGGGGCGGCGGGAAGGTGCCCGATCCGGACGTAGTGGGCCAGGTAGCGTTGCAGCAGAACGCGATCCGCGGGCGGGCACACCAGTCCGCCCGCCGCGACCACGACCTCGGTGTGCGAGCAGTCGAAGACCGTCCGCCGGGGCGGCGACGTCCGTTCGACCATCGCCGTGATCGCGCTCAGCGCCGGGTCCGCCGTCTCGGCGGCGGCCGAGGCCAGCGCGGTGTGCCAAGCCTCGAACGGGATCGCCTCGATCGGGTAGCCGAACTCGCGCAAGCCGGCGACGACCTCGCCGAACCGCATCGTGCGCTGGTTGTGGAAGTGGAAATCGCAGCCGTATCCGGTGCGCCGCCGCGAAAGGTGGCCGATGGCGGCGGCGACGTGGTCGACCGGGGCCATGTCCTCCTCGAGGTCGAAGTCCTCCGCCGGCGCGGAGCCGAGCAGCACCAGGCAGCGCAGCAGGTTCGCGAACCGGTCGCCGAGCGGGCCGATGCCGGTCCGGCTGTGCCCGGTCACCCGGGCCGGGCGGTGGACGGTCACCGGCAGGCCGCGTTCGCGCGCGGCCCTGGCCAGCCGGTCGGCGGCCCATTTGCTCTGTTCGTAGCCGCGGTCCAGGCCGGCGGGGTCGTCGGGCGGGACGTCCTCGGTGATCACCGCGTCGCGGTCCAGCGGGTAGACGCCCAGCGACGACACCAGATGCACGGGGGTGCCGCCCCGGCAGGCGAGCCGCAGCAACTCGGTAGTGCCGAGCACGTTGCCGGGCCGCAGCTGGGCGTACGGGCGCAGGAAGTTCGCTTCGCCGCCGCAATGGAAGATGACGTCGAGGTCCGCGGCGACCGCGTCCAGTTCGGCCGCGGGCACACCCAGCCGAGGGGAGCCGAGATCGCCGGGGACGGCGACGATCCGAGGACGGAATCGTTCGTCCCACAGCAGGTGGTCCCGCAGCACCTGCTCGATCCGGGCGGCGCCTTCGACGGCGTCGGCGGCCCGGACCAGGCAGCGCACCACGACGTCGCTGTGCCGCAGCAGATCGGCGAGCAGGTGCGGGCCCAGGAACCCGGACGCGCCGGTGAGCAGGGCGATCCGCGGGGCCATCGCGCGCTGGATCGCGGCCTCGGCCTGCGCGGGAGTGCGGCGCGCGTCGATGTCGGCGGGCAGCACGGCGTCCGCGAGCACCGCGGCGAGGCGGTCGTCCTCGCGGTAGCCGGGGGCGCGGACGGCGCCGGCGAAGGCGGCGAGGGTGCTGGCTTCGAAGAGGGTCCGCACCGGGACCTCGACGTCCAGTTCCGCGCGGACCTTCGCCATCAGCGTCCCGGCCAGCAGGGAATGCCCGCCGCGCAGGAAGAAGTCGTCGTCGCGGCCGATGCGGTCCACGTCCAGCACCGCGGCCCAGATCGCGGCGAGCCGTTGTTCCAGTTCGCCTTCGGGTTCGGCGAACGCCGGCGGCGCGGTCTCCGCCGGTTCGGGCAGCGCGCGGTGGTCGACCTTGCCGTGGGCGTTCAGCGGCAGCGCCGGGAGCACCGCGAAGGCGTCCGGGACCAGGTAGCCGGGCAGCGCATCGCGCAGCGCGGAGCGGACGGACAGCGGGTCGGCGTCTCCGACGAGGTAGGCGACCAGCCGGTCCGCGCGGGCGGTGACCAGGACGTCCTTGACGCCGGGGTGGCGCCGGCAGGCCGCTTCGACCTCGGCCGGTTCGATGCGGTGGCCGCGGACTTTCAGCTGCCGGTCGACGCGGCCGAGGAACTCCAGCCGTCCTTCGCCGTCGAGGCGGGCGAGGTCGCCGGTGCGGTACATCCGCGCGCCGGGCGCCGGGGAGAACGGGTCCGGGACGAACTTCTCCGCGGTCGCGCCGGGCCGGTCCCGGTAGCCGCGGGCGGGAGCGTCGCCGCCGAGGCAGAGTTCGCCGGGGACGCCGGGCAGCACCGGACGCAGCAGGTCGTCGACGACGCAGGCGCGGACGTGGGGGAGCGGATCGCCGATCGGCAGTTGTACCCGGCCGTCGAGTTCGCCGGCGTCGAAGGTGAGGTAGCTGGTCGCGCAAACGGTTGCTTCGGTGGGGCCGTAGTGGTTGTGCAGTTCGACGCGGCCGCCGGTGAGCGCCGCCCACGTCCGGACAACGGTCGCCGGGACGGCTTCGCCGCCGACCATCATCGTCCGCAGCGGACAGTCGAACGGGGTGTTTTCCGCGGCCAGTTCGGCCACCCACTTCTGCCAGAGCGCGGACGCGGTGTCCACCATGGTGATCCCGCGGTCGCGGCAGAGCCGGACGAGGCCGGGGCCGGTGAGCGACGCCGGGTCGCGCCAGGGCAGGACGGTCGCGCCGGAGACGAGTGCGGGGAAGATGTCGCCCGCGGCGGCGTCGAAGGTCAGCGGCGGGATCGTCAGCACGCGTTCGCCGGGGCCGAATCCGTGCAGCTTCCGGAAGGATTCGGCCAGTTCGGCGAGCGCGCCGTGGTGGACGGCGACAGGTTTCGCGGCACCGGTCGAGCCCGAGGTGTAGATGACGTAGGCGAGGTCGTCCGGTCCCAGCGAGAGCTCCGGCGCGGGACCGGTTTCGGGGAGGTGGTCGAGGTGCAGCACCGGGCCGTCGAACGGGATGTCGTGGTCAGTGACCAGGGCGGCCGGGTAAGCGTCGGCAAGGAGCTCGGCCAGCCGGGCGGGCGGATGTCCGGGGTCGAGCGGCAGGTACGCGGCCCCGGCGAGGAGCGCGCCGAGCAATCCGGTGATCGCGCCCGCGCTCGCTGGCAGGCCGAGCGCGACGACGTCGCCGCGCCGGACTCCGGAGGCGTGCAAAACTCCGGCGAGACGGCGCGCACGGGAGACTAGTCCGGCGTAGGTGAGGCGGATTTCGTCGTCTACGGCGATGGCGTCCGGAGTCCGTGCGGCCTGGCGGGTGATGAGCGTGGTGACCAGCGTGCCGTCGGAGACCGCCGGCGGGGCCGGGTGGCCGCCGTCGCGCAGCCAGGTTCGGTCCGCGGCGGACCGGGCCTCCACTGTGGACACTGGTGCGTCCGGATCGGCGAGCATGGCCCGCAGCAGGTGTTCGTACTGGGCGGCGAGCCGGGCGACGGTGGCGGCGTCGAACAGGTCGGTCGCGTAGTCGAGCCGTCCTTCGATTCCGTCGGGAGTCGTGGCCAGCGCGAGGGTCAGGTCGAAGCGCGCGGTGGTCACCGGGAGGTCGAGCCAGTCCGCGCGGACGCCGGGCAGTTCGAGCCCGGCCCCGGCGGAGTTGAGCACGAACATCACCTGGAACACCGGGTTGTGGCTGAGATCGCGGGCAGGCCGCAGGTCCTGCGCCACCCGTTCCCACGGATAACTCTGGTGCTCCAGCGCGCCGAGGCAGGCGTCCTGCACCTGAGCGAGCACCTCGGCGACAGTCGGATCGCCGGTCAGCCGGGTCCGGACGGCGACGGTGTTGGCGAACATCCCGACGCACTGTTCGATCCCCGGCACGGTCTCGTCGCGCATCGGCATGCCGACCACCACGTCGTCCTGACCGGCATGGCGGGCCAGCAGCAGCACATAAGCGGTCAGCAGCACGGTGTTGGCGGTGACGCCGTGCTGCTGGCAGAACGCCGTGAGGTCGGCGGACAGCCGGAAGGAATGGCCGTTGCCGCGGAAGGATTCGGCGGGCGGACGCGGGCGATCCGTCGGCAGTTCCAGCAGCGCCGGGGCGTCGTGGAGTTGTTCGCGCCAGTACTGCTCGCCTGCTTCCAGCGGTTTGGTCGCCTGCCAGGTCGCGTAATCGCCGTAGCGCACAGGCGGTTCGGGCAGGGCGGGAGCGTTCGCCGGGTAGAGCGCGGACAGTTCGCGCAGCAGGATCCCGACGGACGCGGCGTCGGCGACGATGTGGTGCAGCGTCAGCACGAACAGGTGCACGTCGTCGGCGAGGGCGACCAGCAGGCCGCGCACCAGCGGCGGCCTGGTCAGGTCGAACGGGCGGGCTCGTTCGGCGGCGAGGACTGCGTCCGCGGAGTCTGGCGCACCCCGAAGGTCTGCATAGGACAGTTCCGGTGCGGTGCCGGGCAGGGCGGGGATCTGCACCGGCTCGCCGTCGGACTCGCCGAACCCGGCCCGCAGTGCCTCGTGGCGGTCGACGACCGTGGCCAGCGCCCGGCGCAGTGCCTCGACATCGAGTGCGCCGGTGAGCCGCCAGGACTGGGAGATCGTGTACACGCCGTCGCGCGCGCCGAGCCGGTCCAGGAACCACAGCTGGCGTTGCGCGGGCAGCAGCGGGACGGGGGCGTCGCCGGTCCGGCGGGGGATCGAGCCGGTCGCGGCGCCGAGGCCGTCGCGCGCGGCCAGCAGCCGGAAGAGCTGCTCTCGCTCGGGGTGCGTCATCGATGCGCTCCTGGAGGGGAATCGGCGTGGAGCAGGGCGAGGACCTCGTCGTCGGGCAGTGCGGCGATCCGTTCCCGCAGGAGCGCGATCTCGTCGGCGGCGCCGGGTGCGGACTCGGCGGCCCGCAGCGCGGCGGCGAAAGCGGCGATCGTGCGGGCGGCGAACAGCGTCCGCAGGCCGACGCCGGACCGGAAGTGCTCGCGCACCTTCGCCAGCAGCCGCGCGGCGAGCAGGGAATGGCCGCCGAGGCGGAAGAAATCGTCGTGCACTCCGACGTCCTCGACCGCCAGCACCTCCCGCCACAGCTTGGCCAGTTCCCGTTCGACGGCGTCGCGCGGGGCGACCCGGTCGGCTTCGCGGGATTCCCAGACCGGTTCCGGCAACGCGGTCCGGTCGGTCTTGCCGTTCTTGGTCAGCGGCAACGCGGGGAGGAACACGGCGGTCTGCGGAACCAGGTACGCGGGCAGCTGGCCGGAGAGCCGGTCGCGCAGCGGTGCCCATTCGGTGTCCTCGGACACGACATAGGCGACCAGCCGCACGTCGTCCGGACCGGCCGGACGGGCCAGCACAACGGCGTCCGAGACCTGCGGATCGGCGCGCAGCCGAGCCTCGATCTCGCCGAGTTCGATGCGCAGGCCGCGGATTTTGACCTGGTGGTCGGTGCGGCCGAGGAACTCCAGCGTTCCGTCGGCGCGCCGCCGCGCTAGGTCGCCGGTGGCGTAGAGGCGGCTTCCGTCGGCGGCGAACGGGTCCGGCACGAACCGTTCCGCGGTAAGGCCGGGACGGCTGCGGTAACCGCGGCTGATTCCCGCGCCGCCGACGAAGATCTCGCCCGCGACCCCGGGCGGGACCGGGTTCAGCCCGGCGTCCAGCACGTGCAGCCGGGTGTTCGGCAGCGGCGGGCCCAGCGGCACGACCGGGGCGGCGGTGCTGACCGTGCCCGCGGCGACGATCATCGTGACTTCCGTCGGGCCGTAAAGATTCCAGACCCGGCCGTCGGACAGCGCCTCGACGAGTTCCCGGTCGAGCGCCTCCCCGCCGCACAGCCGTTCGCGCACGTTCGCGGGCACGCCGCCGGACGCGAGCAGCATCCGCCAGCGCGTCGGTGTGGCCTGGAGGATCGTCGCTCCGCAGTCCGCCAGCCGCCGCGCCAGCACGACCGGTTCTGCGGAGTCTTCGGTGCTGATCACCGCGACCGTGCCGCCGCGGATCAGCGGGATCAGCAGTTCCCGCACCGACATGTCGAACGCCAGCGTGGTGACCGACGCCCAGACGTCGTCCTCGGTCACGCCGAGCCGGTCCGCGAGGCCGGTGAGCAGGTTGACCACGCCGCGGTGCGGCACGGCGACGCCCTTGGGACGTCCGGTCGAACCGGAGGTGTAGACGAGGTACGCCAGATCGGCCGGGTCGTGCGCCACCTCCGGCGCGGTGTCCGGCTCGGGGTAGTCGAGGTCGACGTCCAGCACGGTTTCGAACCGGGGCAGCCGGCCGGCGTTCTCGCGGTCCACGACGGCGATCCGGACGTCGGCCTCCTCGACGACGTAGGCGTGCCGTTCCAGCGGCCATTCCGGATCGAGCGGGACGTACGCGCCGCCGGCCTTCCAGACCGCCAGCAGCGCGACCACCATCTCGGCGGAGCGGCGGACGCAGAGCCCCACCGGGACGTCCGGCCCTACGCCGCGGCGGCGCAGGGCGTGCGCGAGCCGGTTCGCCCGGGCGTCCAGTTCGCGGTAGGTCAGCGAACCGGCGATCGCGGGTGCGGAGCCCCGGTCCCGGACGTGCGGCGCGATCAGGTCCAGCGCGGTCGCCGCGGCGGGCAACGGACGCGTGAGGCCGCTGTCGAGGGCCGCGCGGCGTTGTGCGCTGTCCAGCAGGGAGACCGCGCCGATCTGCTGCGCCGGGTCGACGGTGACGGAGGACAGGAACGTGCACAGGTGCTCGGCGAAGCGGACGATGGTGGCTTCGTCGAACAGGTCGGTCCGGTACTCGAGGTATCCGTGCAGGCAGTCGCCTTCGTCGCGGACGCCGAGCATCAGGTCGAGCTTCGCGGTTCCGGTGTGCGGTCCGGCGAAGTCGGTGACGGTCAGCCCGGCCAGCTGCGGCAGCGCGCCGTCGCCATGCCCGTTGAAGCCGACCTGGTAGATCGGCGAATGCCCGAGGCTGCGTTCCGGACGGACGGCCTCGACCACGCGCTCGAAGGGGATCTCGGCGCCGCCGAGCGCGTCGACCAGCGCGTCGCAAACGTCGAGGAGCAGCTCCGCGAAGGTCGGGTCGTCGGCGGTCGAGATCCGGACTGGGACGGTGTTGACGAAGAAGCCGATCAGACGCTCGGTGTCGACCTGCGAGCGTTGCCCGACGACCGTGCCGACCACGACGTCGTCCTGACCGCTGTACCGGGCGAGAAGCGCGTGGTAGGCGGCTAGCACAGTCATGAAAACCGTTGCGCCGGAAGTATCCGCGAGCGTGCGGACGGCTTCGGTGAGCGCGGGCGGGAACCGGAACTCGTGGATGCCGCCTCCGTAGGCAGCGGTGGCGGGGCGAGGACGGTCGGTCGGCAGCGTGATCAGCTCCGGCGCGCCGCGCAGCCGGTCGGCCCATTCCCGCAGCAGCTCGACGCCCTCCGGGCCGTCGAGGTGTTCTCGTTGCCACCGCACGAAATCCGCGTACTGCATCGGGAGCGGCGGCAGGTCCGGTTCGCTGCCGGCCAGTTCGGCGCGGTAGCTCTCGGCCAGTTCGTCCAGCAGCAGCGAGACCGACCAGCCGTCGGCGATCGCGTGGTGCAGCGTGACGACCAGGACGTGCTGGTCCTCGGCCGTGCGCAGGAGCAGGACCCGGGCGAGCGGACCGGCGGTCAGGTCGAACGGGACGCGGATCTCCGCCGCGGCCTCCGGCGCGACCGAGTCTTCGCCGGCCGAGCGGACAGTGAAGGAGAAGCCGTTCTCGGTGACTACCTGCTCCGGAACACCGTCGCGCTCCCGGAAAACCGTGCGCAGCGCGGCGTGCCGGGTGGAGATCGTGGCGAAGGCGCGGCGCAGGGCTTCGACGTCGAGCGGTCCGGAAAGCCGCAGCACGGTGGGCACGTGGTAGACCGGCGAGCCGGGGTCGAGCCGGTCGAGGAACCACAGCCGTTCCTGGCCGGGCGAACACGGGAAGACGTTCACGGCGCCCCGATTCCGGCCTGGTCAGCCTCGGTCTCGTCCAGCTCGCGGGCCAGCCGGTCGTGCTCCACCAATTCGCGCAGCTGGGCCGGAACCTGGTCGCCGAACAGCCGCAGGTACGCGCGCGCCTGGTCCGGATCGGCGCGCAGGAACGGATAGTCGGTCGGCACCATGTGCCGCACCACCAGCATCGGCACCGGGCTGCGCAGCGGGCGGAACGCGGGGTTCCACAGCCCGCCCTTGTCCGGCGGGCCGTTGTGGAACTCGCCGATCATCAGGCCCTCGGCGACGTACTCCGACTTCAGCGCGTGCTGCACGGTGTCGACCACGCCGGAGCGGTCGTCTGGCGGCGCGTCGGGGAACAGCAGGAGGATGGTGGTGAGCTGCGCGCTCGGATGCCCGCGCGGAGCGAGTTCGAGGAACCAGTCCCGGTAGCAGTGCAGGGTTTCGGTGAGCCGCGGGCCCGCGGCCGGCACGCCCGGTTCGACGGCGAGGTAGAACCGGCCGCGCTCGAGCGACGGCTGCGCGAACGGGCACACGTTGCCGCCGCGGCCGAGGTCGGGATGCGGGCCGGACAGGTAGCCGCGGCCCCAGTCGAAGATCGCCCGCAGGTGGATCTCGTACCGCCGCAGGCGTTCGGGCAGGGCGAGCGGGTCGAGGTCGTGCCGCTGCACCAGGACGCGGCCGGGATCGGTCGGATGGATGAGCATCAGCTTCGGTCTCCAGGCGAGTGCGGTCCGGCGGCTCTCCTGCGGGCGAGCGCGCCGCCGGTCAAGGCGAGGGCGAGCGCCGCGGCACCGCCGCCCCAGGCCAGCGCGGCGTGCTGGCGCCGGGCGCGGCGCAAGGCGTCCGCGTACGGGATCGTGGTGTGCGAAACCATGGTGTAGAGCGGCATCCAGCTTTTCGGGAACACGCGGCTGAGCACCAGGTCTGCCTTCTTGCGGGCCAGGAACAGCGGCGAGGCGACCCGGCTGCGCAGTTCGTCGAAGTTCTCCTCGGAAAGGTCCGCGAGGACGTCGGTGTGCGGCTTGCGCCGCCGTTCGAAGGTGCGGAGCGCTTCGGCCCAGTCGTCGTCGGCGAGGCATTCGCGCAGCACCGCGCAGTCCTCCAGCGCGGAGTTCATGCCCTGGCCGTAGAAGGGGTACACGGCGTGCGCGGCGTCGCCGATCAGCACCACGCGGCCCTCGTGCTGCCACGGCGAACTCCGGACGGTCACGAGATGTCCGGTCGGATGCGTGAGGAACTGCTCGACGATGTCGGGCACGAGGCGTCGCACGTCGGGGAATCGGGTGTCGAAGAGGGCTCGCACCGATTTCTCGGTGGTGAGGGTGGCGAAACTCTGCTCGCCGGACAGCGGGAGGAACACCGTCGCGGTGAGCGAACCGTTGACATTGGGGTGGGCGACGATCAGCCCGTCGTCGCCCGGCCAGACGTGCAGGGCGTCCGGACTGCTGCGTATCTCGCCGGACGGGCCCGCGGCGATCGCGAACTCCTTGTAGCCCCAGGGCAGGACGCGCTGTCGGAAGTCGGCGGGCAGCCCGCGCAGCAGCCGGGTGCGCACGGCCGAGAACGCGCCGTCCGCGCCGACTACGAGGTCGGCGGCAACGTGGTATGGACCACTTTCGCCGGCGAAAGCGCAGACGGGTTCGGCGGTCGCCGATCCGCGGTCGAGGTCGGTGAGCGTCACGCCGAAGCGGGCGCTGACGTTCGGGTACTCCAAGGCTTTCGCGAGCAGGATCCGGTTGAGGTCGTCCCGCAGCACCGAGCGCAGGATCTGGTCCTCGTGGCTGCCGTAGGGCTGGAAATCCAGTTCGCCGTCGCGCTGGTGGATCACCCGCCCGCGCATCGGAGCGGCCGCGGCCAGCACCGGGCCGAGCAGCCCGACCTGGTCCAGCGCACGGATTCCGCGCTGGGAAAGGCCGAGGTTGATCGACCGGCCCGCGCCCGCGCCCGCCCCGCGCGGATCCGGCCGGCGCTCGTGGATCTCCACCTGGTGCCCGAGTTGCGCGAAGTGGATCGCGGCGAGCGAACCGGCCAGCCCGGCCCCGGCCACCAGAACCCGTTTGGCGTTCATTCCGGCCGCCGCCGATCCGCGTGAGGGCAATTGTGCCGTCGCCGTTCGGAGCGCTTTTCCGTTGAGCGGTTATGGGCGGCCGGGCGTGCAATTCGGCCGATCGGACCAGTTTTTCGCGCACTTCCGCGGGTGTGCTCACGAATGGTGATCCGGAAGAACTCGGGAGTAATCGCGGGCGCGGCGTGTCCGTTCGGCTGCGGAAAGTGTTCGGACCATTCGGGTAACGTTTCGCCCGGGTGGTCCGATCGATCGTCCGGCCTTCGTCCCGGTCGCGGTAAACGCCCAGGTCCGCTGCTGCTCACCGATCCTCCTGCGAGATTCGTGGCCCGCCGGGCGCGCGGCCGAGGTTCTCCCTGTTGGCCGATAGCCCGGGCCGGGGCGCGGGCACTAACCTGTTCCCGCTTGCCCGGCTGATTTACCGGGGATGTCCCGGGCTCTTAATAAACCGGAAGATATCGGGTGCCAGCATCCGTAGAATTACTGCAATTCGCTGGTCGGGCGAAGGGGGAGAAGCATGGCCGAGAAGGAGTTCGTCGGCAGGGCGGCGGAACTGGCCGCGTGCCTGGACCGCGCGGCGGCGGTGACCGTGGTGGAAGGACGGCCGGGGATCGGGAAAACGCGGCTGCTGGCCGAAGTCGCCCGGCGGGCGCCGGATCCGGTGTGCGCGGTGCCCGGCGGCGCGCCGGAGTTCTCCCGCCGGCTGGCGCACGCGCTCGGCCCGGAATCGCTGGTGGTCGTGGACGACGCGCAATGGGCCGACGAAGCGTCCCTGCGGCTGTTGATGGCGCTGGTCGCGCGACCGGGGAACGACCGGCGGCTGGTGATGTCGGTCCGCGACGGGCAGCGGCAGCCCGCGCTGACCCGGCTGCTGCATTCCGAGCGGGTCCCGGCCCGCTACGTGACGCTGCCCGCGTTCACCGACGACGAGGTCGCCCGGCTGTTGCCGGGGCACGACGACGCCGAGCGGTCGCGGATCGCCGCCGCGGCCGAGCGCATCCCGCTGTACCTGTTGCTGCTGGCCGATTTGCCGCCGCACGAGTGGCCCGGCCACGACGGCGGCCCGGCGGCCGAAGACCGGCCGCTGCTGCCGGCGGAACGCGTGCTGTTCGCCGAAGTGTCGGCGCTGCCGGAGCCCGAGCGGCTGGTCGTCCAGGCCGCGGCGTGCGGCGGCGCGACCCTCGACGCGGATCTCGTCCAGGCGATGACCGTGCTGCCCCGGGCGACGGTCGGCCTCGCGATCGAACGGCTGCTGTGCCGGGGCGTGCTGGCGGGCGGGGCCGCGGGGCTGCGATTCCGGCACCCGCTGGTCCGCGCCGCCGCCGCGCGGCTCGCCGGGCGTGGCTGGGCGGCGGGCGCGCACCACCGGGCGGCGGCTTACCTGCGCGAACTGGACGCGCCGCTCACCTTGCGCGCTTATCACCTCGAGAAGTCTTTGTACCGCCACGATCTGGTCGCGGTCGGGGAGCTGGCGTCGGCGGGGGAGGAAGTGCTCGGCACCGATCCCGCGGCGTGCGCCCGGTGGCTCGGCGCGGCAGTGGCGAACCTGCCGGAACGGATGCGCGGCGGGCACGAGCACTGCCGCCTGTCCGTGCTGCGGGCCGAAGCGCTGCTGGCGTCCGGGCAACCGGCCGGCGCCCGGGCGTTGCTGGTGGCCTTGCCGGAATCGCCCCGGGTGCTGGCGTTGCTTTCCCGGTGCGAGCACACCCTCGGCCGCACCCGGCGCGCGCGGTCGATCGCCGAGGCCGCGATCGCCGCGTCGGGCAAGGCGGACGCGCGGGCACACCTTGAACTGGCACACCTGGAATTGCTGGACGGCGACACTGCCGGAGCGCAGGAGCGGCTCCGCCGGATCGCGGCCGACCCGAGCGCCGGGCCCGCGGTGCAGTCCGCGATCGCCGCGCTCGCCGCCATCGGGCTGGCCTGCGCCGGGCGGACCGGCGAGGCCCGGCACGCCCAGCAGGCCGCCGCCGACGGATTCGACCTGCTCGACGACAGCGAACTGCGTTCGGTCCTCTACACCGTTCCCGCGCTGTGCTGGGCGTCGTGCTTCCTCGACGACGACCGGCGCGCGCTCGCCTTGCTGGACCGGGCGGTGCACCTCAGCGCGCCCGGGCTGCGGCAGGGGTTGCCGTTCCTGTACTCGGCGCGGGGTTACGTGCTGTGGAAGCTGGGGCGGCTCGCCGAGGCCGCGGAGGCCGCCGCTGAAGCGGAAACCGCGGCGACCCGCTTCGGCCACCACGACGTCGTGCCGATGGCCGCCGCGATCCGGCTGCGGGTGCTGCTCGCGACCGGAGACCGGTCGGCGGCCGAACAACAATGGCGCACGGTGGACAAGATGCCGCGGCCGACCGTCGAATGGTGGCGGCGGACGGTGGAGCACATCCTCGCCGAGGCCGGTCTCGAACTCGGCATGTTTCCCGGCGCGGTCGAGCAGCCGGTGGAGCGGACGGCGAATCCGTTGCTGGTCGCCAGGTTGGCGCAGGACTGCCGCGTCGCTCTGTCCGAGGGAGCGGCCGCGCAGGCGCGCCGGTGGGCGGCTGACGCGATGGAACGGGCCGCGGCCACTGGGTTGAAGAGCGACCTCGGCATCGCGTTGCTGGCGCGCGCGACGGTGTCAGCGACCGGCGACGACCTCGCCGCGGCGTTGGCGGACGCTTCCGCGGCGGCCGTCGCGTTCGGCCGGGCGGCGATGGTGCTGCATCGAGGCCGCGCGGTGCTGCTGGTCGCGGAAGTGCTGGGAAGACAGGGAAACTTCGACGCCGCGACCCAGCGGATCGGCGAGGCGCGGGAGGTGTTCCAGAGCGCGGGGGCGAGTGCGTTGCTGCGGGAGACGACGAAGGCGCAGCGGAGATTGGCCGGGCGGCGAAAACCGGAGTCGCCGCCGGGCGGGCGAGCGCTTTCTCGTCGCGAACGGCAGGTGGCGGAAATGGTAGTGCGCGGGCTGACGACAAAGGAAATCGCGGCCGAGTTGTTCCTGAGCCCGCGGACAGTGGACGCGCACGTGGCTCGGGTGCTGGCCAAACTCGACCTGACCACCCGCGCCGGGATCGCCCGCCGGTTGATCGGCTGACGCGGGCTTTTCCCTCGTCGCGGGGCCGGGACAGTGGTGTCCCGGGACATGGAACAAGCCGCTCTGCCCGGACGCGCGCCGCTGTACCGTCAGCCCGGATAATCGGTGAAAGCGCGCACGGAAGGGCTGTTTTCGTGGCTGCGAAGAATCGGTGCGTCATGAACCCTGCGGCGAAATACGCCATTCTGGACTTGGACGGGACCCTGCTGCCCGGGCACACTTCGCGGCATTATCTGCAGGTGCTCGTCGACGACGGCACCTGCGACCGGCAAGCGGGGTTGTCCTGCCTGGACGCGATCGCACAGTTCGCGGCCGCGGAAAAAGCGCCGTCGGGGCTGCTGGACGAGATCTACCGGCTGTACGCGCTCGCGATGAAAGGCGCGTCGGTCGCGCAGGCCCGGTTCGCGGCGGAGAAAACCTGGCGGGCGAGCCGGGGCACACTGTTTTCCTTTGTCCCGGAACTGCTTTCGCTGCTGCGGGCGAGCGGATACCGGATCCATCTGCTGTCGGGCAACCACGATTTCCCGGTGCAGGAGGCGGCGATCGACCTCGGCCTGTCCGGCGGGCACGGCGCCGTCGTGGAGGTGGCCGACGGCCGGTTCACCGGACGTCTGCTGTCCGCTCCCGGCGCGGCCGGGGGCAAACTCGCGTTCGTGCGCTGCCTGGCCGACGCGGTCGGATTCGACGCGGAGAACTCGCTCGCGATCGGGAATTCCGCTTCGGACGCGGAGATCTTCGCGTGCGTGGGCAAGGCTGTGGCCTTCGAACCGGACGCGGAGCTTCGGCGGCTCGCCGCCGGCCAGCCGTGGCATGTGGTCGACCGGCGCACGATCTTGCGGGTGTGCGCGCGGCTGACCGCCCGCGCGACTGCCGCGTGATCGGTGCTTCGCCGGATCCTGATCGCTTGGCGCGGCACCGCGATCACGCCGGGCGCCCCAGTTCGCTGACGCCGTCGTGCGGGTTCCCGCCGGAATGTCAAGACCTTGTTCCGCGGCCTGGAACATTGCTCTGCGTCCATGTTTGGTCGCTCGCCGTCTACTGAGTGCTGGTATCGTCTTTCGGCGGAGGAGCGGCGGTCGCCGGAAAGGGCGTCGGCTGGTTCTCCCGCGGTCGGCACGGACGGCACCAACCCCGTCGTCGTGGCCGGCCCGGTCGATCGTCGCTTCGGAACCGGCGCCGCCCGCCGACCGCGGGGCTGCCGGGGCCGCGGCGACGGCGGCGCTGCCCGGAGTCCGCCGACGCGCTCCGGCGGAAACGCGGGATCGCCGGGAATATTCTCGGGCCGGGTCGATTATTCGCCGGATTTTCGCGCGATCTTTCGCTCAGGTTCTTCGACGGACGAAAAGCGGTGGGAAGCAATTGTCACGGCCTGCGACCACGACGGCGCGGATCCGCGCGACGGCGACGCAGAGTGACCGGCCGCGACCGTTTCCGGGGACGGACGCATCGCACGACGAGGCGGGCGGGCTACCGCGCTGCGCCACTGGGGCGATTCTTTCCGTGAACGGGTGCGTCCAGTTGTGCCGGACGCGGCGCTGGGCAAGCATGAAGGCGCGAGAGCAGGACTGCATCACGAAAGACGCGGGTGGCGAACGAATCGGGCGGCGGCGATGCGCGGTGCCGCCCGCGAGCGGCGGAGGGTCCGGGGCCGCACAGGGCAGCGGTCGCGCGGCCTCGCCGGAGCACGCGGGGACGAGGGTCCCGCCGGCGCGTGCACGAGAGGGATTGTGCGGATTCGGTGGAGGTTTCGGTCGTGACTACGAGCGACGACAACGGGCGGTGGGCTTGCACGAGCGTGGTGCCGAGCAGGCCGATTCCCCGGGCGCTTTCGATCCTGAGCGCTATTCGCGATTCGGGCGGGATCGAAACGCTGAGCGAGATTTCGCGGTCGACCCGGCTGCCGAAAAGCACCGTGCACCGGCTTCTCGCCGAGATGCAGGGATACGGAATGGTCGTGCGGGCGGGATACCATTACCGGCACGGGGAAGCTGTGTGCCGCCTCGCCAGACCGGGTTCGACGCAGGAACTGCAGCGGCTGCGAAGAGGTATTCTCCCGTCTTTGATCGACATCCACTGGCGGACCGGTTACATGGTCGGCCTCGGCGTGGCCAGCGGGAATGTCGTTGATTTCGTGCATTTGATCTACAGCAGCGGTTACTGCTCGCTTGCCGAGCGGATAGAAAACGATTCGCAACTGGCCGGAAGCGCGGCGGGACGGGTGCTGATGGCGTTCGACCCGGGTCTCGCCGCGCGCTTCGCGGTGTTCGCGGGCTACCGCGGGGAGAACGAGAACGGCGGCGGCCTCCCGGCGTGGCTGAGCGCGGAACTGCGCGAGATCCGGCAGCGCGAGGTGTCGTTCAACCCGCGCGTTCCCGGTGCGCTGCTCGCCGCGGCGGTCCCGGTGTTCAACGTGACCGGCACGGCGGTGGCCGCGTTGAGCGTGGCTGCGCCGCGGCGCGTGTTCAATTCGCGGGAAGCGCATTCGTCGCTGCAGGCGACCCGGATGACCGCGCAGCGCATCCTCCGCGAAACGGTGGCGGCTGATTGGCGGAGCGCGAAATCCGGCCGTCCGGTGGAATAGCCGGGCCGCCGGAGGCGTCCGGAAGGCGGAACGTTTCCGGGGGGACGGCGCAATTTTCGCCGGGACGCCGAGCGGCGCGGCAGGTCGGCCGCCGACCGGACCGCGCGGCTTTCTTCCTTTCGCTGACGTCCCTCAGGGTTCCCCTCACGAACGTGCGCGCGGGCTGGGTCGTGCCCGTCGGCCGCTGGCTGGGCGGGGAACCGGGGAGCGGGTTCCGCGGTGCCGGGAAGGCGTCCGCTGGCGAGGGCGCAGCGCATTGGCCGCCGCCGGGGAAGCCACAACAGCCGGGAAAGGCTGCTGTGCCAAGCGAAATCCCGTTCCGGCCTCCGCTGTTCGGCGCAGGCCGGGCCGTCGCGCGGGGTCTTCGCCTGCCGGTCGAGCGGCGGAGCGAAGGGGAGGAATTCCCTTCCGGGACAAGCGCTTTCGCTGAACTCTCGCCTGTTCGGCGCAGGCCGTGCCAGCACCCGGAGCCGCCGCCTGCGCGCTGAACCCGTGCGAAGGGCCGCAGCGCCTTCCGGGCCGGGACCAAAGTCTCCTGCGCCGCGGACGTCCTCCCGCAGTGTCTCCGGCGCGCGGCGGCCTAGCGTCGGCCGCGAGACGAAGAGGAACCGGACGGAGGAGGCATGTGATGGAGGAGGAGCGGAGGGCCCCGTCGCCAGGGGCTGCCCGCCGGCCGCCCGCCGGACGCGGCACGCACGGTGCCGCGATCTGCCGGCGAGGACGGGAGAGGGAGAACCGGGAGCCATGGCGGTGAGCCGGCCGGTGGTGGTCGGCGTCGACGGGTCGACGGCGGCGCTCGCGGCGGTTCGCTGGGCTGCGGTCGAGGCCGGGCGGCGCGGCACCGGTCTCGTGGTGTTCCACGCCGAATTGTGCGACGACCCGGACCTGCTGCCGCACGGCAAGCCGCCCGGCGACGCCGAACTGCTGATGGAGCCCGCGCGTCGGCTGCTGCGGCAGGCGGCGGAAACCTCCCGCCAGGCCGCGCCCGCGGTTCCGGTGCGGATGTGCGTCCGGCTCGGGACGGCGGCCGAATTGCTGGCCGCGCTGTCCGACGAAGCCGGGCTGCTCGTGCTCGGCGCGCACGGGCTCGGCGGAGCGCGCGGCGGAGCCATCGGATCGGTGGCATTGCGCGCGGCGGCGTCCGCGCGCTGTCCGGTGGTGGTGATCCGCGGCAGCGCGGCCGTGGACGGACCGGTGGTGGTCGGCCTCGACGACTCCGACGGCGGCGAACGCGCACTCGCTTTCGCCTTCGACGCCGCGGTTTCGCGCGGAGCCGGAATCGAGGCGGTCCACGCGTGGCACGACGGCCGCCCCGGCCGGGAAAGCGGGCTGCGCGAGCAGGTGGCCGCGTGGTCTCGCAAGCATCCGGTCGTGCCGGTGCGCATGCATGTCGTGCGGGTGCGCTCGGCGGCGCGGGCGCTGTCCGGGATCTCCGCCGGGGCGCAGCTGATCGTCGCGGGGGCTCGGGCGCGGGGTCCGCTGGCGGGCGGTTTGCTCGGCTCGACGGGGTATTGGCTGCTCGCGCACGCGGCGTGCCCGGTCGCGGTCGCCCGCTGAAAAGTCCTCTGTGGACGGTGGGGTCCCGGTTCGCGGTCCGCCCGTTCGGTGACTTTCGGCCTTCGGCTTCGGGCAGTCCGGCAGCGTCGCGACTGCCGGCGGGCGCGGTTTCCTGAAAGGGCGACACCGTTCCCGAGAAAGGAGTGCGCAATGACGTCACTGTTGCCCGGTTCCCGGATGGCGCTGCCGAACATCGCCGCCTGGCTCGACCGGCCGTGGCCGTTCGGCGACCACAACCCGGTGCGCATCGAGGAGTCCACCGAAGGCGGGACCTACACCGTCCGCGCCGAACTGCCGGGTTTCGACCCGGAGAAGCACATCTCCGTGACCACGCACGACGGCCTGCTGACCGTCGAGGCCGACCGTGCGGAGCGCAGGCACGTCGACGGCCGCAGCGAATTCTCCTACGGCAAGTTCAGCCGCACGGTCCATCTGCCCGCCGGGGCGGTGACGGGCGAGGTGACCGCGCGCTACGTCGACGGCATCCTCGAGATCTCGATGCCGCTGGCCGGGCAGCCGCACGAGAAACAGATCAAGATCGAGGTCGAGTAGGACCTTCGGCGATCCACCGCGGACGTTCGGGCGGAGGCGAGGAGGCGGCCATGAGCACGACCGGCGAACGGGAAATCGTCGTGGGCGCCGACGGCTCGGCGGGCAGCGAGGCGGCAGTCCGCTGGGCGCTGGCCGAGGCGGCGGCGAGCGGCCGGAGCGTGGCGGTGCTGCGCGCCTGGACGTTCGACCCGCTCGCGGATCTCGAGTCGGCGCTCGCCCGTTCGTACGAGGAGATCGCGTCCCGGTACCGGCACGAGCTGGACGGCTCGGTCGCCAGGGCATGTCCCGGCGCGGATCCGGCCCGGGTGCGGACCGGCGCCGTGGCCGGAGCGCCCGGCCCGGCGCTGGTCCGCGCGTCGGCGGACGCGGCGATGCTGGTGCTGGGCAGCCACGGGCACAGCCGGGTGCTGCGGATGCTCGTCGGCTCGGTTTCGGAGTACTGCCTGCGGCAGGCGCGCTGCCCGGTGGTGATCGTCCCGGCCCGTTCGGCCGAAGAACGCGGGCCGCTGCCGGACGTGGGCGCCGCTCGCCCCGGTCCCTTGCTGTGAGGAGCCCGAGATGAAGAGAAGCCGGCAGGTCCGCGCGGTGATGACCGCCGACGTCGCGACGGTCGAACCGGGGATGTCGGCCGAAGCCGCCGTCGCCGTGCTGGAGCGGCGGGAGGTGAGCGGCGCGCCGGTCGTCGGCGAGGACGGCAGGGTCCTCGGCTTCGTCACGCGCGGCGACCTGTCGCGGCGGCGCTCCGGCCGCTGCTTCGGGAGACGGCACAAGACCGGGAAAGTGGGCGAGGCGATGAGCACGCCGCCGGTGACCGTCGGCGTGGACGACGACGTCGTGCGCGCGGTCCGGCTGATGGACGCGGGCCGGGTGCGCCGCCTTCCCGTGCTGGGCGCCGACGGCGCGTTGGCGGGCATCGTCTCGTACGGCGACCTCGGGCGCGTGTTCCTGCGTCCGGACAGCGAGATCCGCGACGAGGTGCGCGACGAGGTCCTCGACCGAGAACTGTGCCTCGACCCGGCATCGCTGGACATCGCGGTGCGCGACGGCGTCGTGTCGCTGACCGGGACGGTCGAGCGGGACAGCATGGTCCCGGTGATCCCGGTGATGCTGGCCCTCGTCGGCCGGGTGGACGGCGTGGTGGCGGTGCAAGAGCATTTGCGGGTGGGAGTGGACGCCCGGATCGTCCTGGCCGACGAACCGGCCGCGGGCAGAGTGCTCGGGTGACCCCCGATTCCCCGTCGCGCGACGGGAAGAGCGGCCGCTGTCCTTTTCGGATGGTGGCCGCTTCCCGTTCCCGGCCCGGAAGCCCCGCCGCCTCGGCCGCGCACCCGCGGGAGGAGAGGCGGAGGGGCGGGAGAGGCCGGGGGAGGCGCTTTCGTCCCTCCGGGAGAGGACTTCGGGCCCTGACGGAGTAGCCGCGGGCAGGCCACGGTGGACCCGGCTGCCGGAACCGGCGGCGGGAAGGGGAGGCGGGGTGCCCGGGAAGAAGCCTGACCGCGCGGTGCTCGTCGGGGTCGACGAGTCGGAGGCCTCGCTGGCGGCGGTCCGCTGGGCGGCCGCCGAAGCGCTGCACCGCGGCTGCCGGCTGCAGCTGTTCCAGGCCGGGACCGCGGACCGGCGGGCGCGGGAACGGTTCGCTCGCGCGCATCGGTGGCTGAGCCGGGCGGCGCAGGTCGCCGAGGAGGCCGCGCCAGGGGTGGCGACCCTGCCGGTCGTGCGGGCGGGGCTCGCGGTCGAGCTCCTCGTCGAGCGGTCGCGGTCGGTGTCGCTGGTGGTGCTGGGTTCGCACGGGCTCGGCGGGCTGCGCGGGGCGGCGATCGGATCGGTCGCCTTGCGGGTGGCGGCGGGGGCGCACTGCCCGGTGGTCGTCGTGCGCGGGCGCGCGGCGGCGGGCGGGGCGGTCGTGGTCGGGGTGGCGGGGGACGAGCGCGCCGGGGAATTCGCCTTCGCGGCCGCGGCGAACCGGCGGGTGCCGCTGATCGCGGTGCGCGCCTGGCGGTCCGACCGGCCGGAGCGGGCCGAGGAGGAGGACCGTGCGCTGCGCGAGTGCATCGCCGCCTGGGCGGACAAGTACCCGGAGGTCCCGGTGCGGGTCCGGGCGGTGCGGGAGCGTTCCGCCGGGCGGGCGCTGATGGCGGTCGAAGGGGCGCAGCTGGTCGTGATCGGCACTCGCGGACAGGAGCCGGTCTCGGGCGAGCTGCTCGGGTCGACCGGGAACCGGCTGCTCGCGCACGCGGCGTGCCCGGTGGCGGTCGTGCGCGGGGCGTTCCGGTGAGGAAGCCCGCGGCGAGTGCCCTGACCGCGCGAAGCGTTGCCGCGGTGGAACTTTCCCGCGCCGGCGATCGGACCGAGGAGGAGCGATGTGCGCACAACCCGGCGACTGGCTGGTCGTGAAGAGCGGCCGGGCGGAGGCCCCGGACCGGTACGGCCGCATCGTCGCGGTCGGGACCCCGGACGGCGGCCCGCCGTTCACCGTCCGCTGGTTCCTCGGCGGCTACGTCTCGACGATCTTCCCCGGCCCGGACGCGCTCGTCCTCACCGAGGCGCAGCGCAAGGCCCCTGCGCCGAACGGACGAGCGCGCCGCCGCGGGAACCGCTCGCGCCGCGGCACTGAGGACGTTGGTCCTTCGCGCCGGTGACTCCGGACCGGCGTGCCTGCCGTTTCCCGTCGCCTATTTTCGAGCCAGTGCCAGGGAAGGACGGGTCTGATGCGCGCACGCGATCTGATGTCCTCGCCTGCGGAGACGGTGCGTCCGTGGACCTCCGCCGACGAGGCTGCCGGGATCCTCGCCGAACGCGGCTTCCCCGCGCTGCCGGTGGTCGACGACGAGGGCCGGCTGGTCGGCATCGTCACCGAGGCCGAGCTCGGGCGCGGCCGGACTCCCGCGCGGGGCCGGGACCGGCGGCCGTGTCGCCCCGGCGCGATCGAGACGACTGTCGGTGCGGTGATGACCTCGCCCGCCGCCGGGATGCCGCCCGGAGCCGACCTCGCCGACGTGTGCCGCGAGCTGGTGGACTCGAAGAGCCAGGCGATGCCGATCGTCGTCCAGGGCCGCCGGGTGGTCGGCATCGTGACGCGCGGCGACGTGGTCCGCGTGCTCGCCCGCGCCGACACCGCGATCGCCGCGGACGTGCGGCACCGGCTCGAGGTCTACGGCGGGACCGGACGCTGGAAAGTCGAGGTGCACGAAGGGATCGTGCGCATCACCGACCGGTACGACGAGGAAGCCGACCGCGACGTCGCGACGCTGCTGGCGCTCGCGGTGCCCGGCGTGGTCGCGGCGGACCCGGCGGGCGAGGGGCCGGGCAGATGACCGGCCGGAACCGCACGGTGCTCGTCGGGATCGGCGGATGGGACGGCGCCGCCGAAGCGGTCCGGTGGGCCGCCCGGCTCGCTGCGGGCCGCGATCTCGAACTGGAGCTCGTGCACTGCCTGCAGACCGCGGTGCCCGCCGGATTCGCCGGGCCGGGGCCGCTGTTCGAGGACGCGCCCGCCGACGGCGGACGGCGCGCCCCGCTCGGGGAGGACCTGGCGGCTCCGTTCGGCGACGCGTCCCCGGTCCGGGGCGAGGTGTACTCCGACTCCGCGCCCGACCTGCTGATCGACCGGTCCCGCGACGCCCGGATGGTCGTGCTCGGCCGCACCGGGACCGACGGGTTCGCCGGCATGCTGGCGGGGGCGGCGGTCGCGGCGGTCGTGAGCAACGCGGGCTGCCCGGTCGTGGTGGTCCGCGGACGCGGCGGCGACGGGCCGGTCCCGCTCGACGGGCCGGTGGCGGTCGGCGTCGACACCAGCCCGAACAGCGAGGCGGCGATCGCGGCGGCGTTCGAGGAGGCCAGCTTCCGGCAGGTCCCGCTCGTCGCGGTGCACGCCTGGGCGGACGTCGTGTGCGACGCGATCGAGCGCACCGCGCGCCCGGTGCCGGAGCGGGAAACGCAGCGCCAGCCGGTCGAGGAACGGCTGCTCGCGCAGCGGCTCGACGGCTGGCAGGAGAAGTACCCCGACGTCGAGGTGCGCCGAAAGCTCGTGCGCGACCGGCCGCGGCAGGTGCTGCTCGACGAGTCGGAGCGGGCGCAGCTGATGGTCGTCGGCACCCGCGGCCGGGGCGGGTTCGCCGGGATGCTGCTGGGGTCGACCAGCCAGGCGCTGATCCACCACTCCGCGTGCCCGGTCCTGGTGGTGCGCCCGGAGGCACGGCGCTGACCCTTCCCGCGGATATCTGGCGAAATGGCAACAAAACGCGGGATTCCGGGGAATGCCCGAATGGAGCAACCGGCAATTCCGCCGGGGCCCTTCCGATGATCGATATTTCCTCCGGAAGAACCATTCCGCTGATCTTCGCCGCGTCCCGCGCGGGCGGGCCGCTCACTCCGTTCCGCCTTGCGGCTCACCGCCTGATCGCCCGCTTCCGTGGGAAGCCAAGGGAAAAGCGACGGACGGACCGGGTCCGGAGGAGACGCTTTCCCGCGCGATTCCCCCGCGGCGAGAGCGTCCGGCACGCCCGTTTTCCCGTGCAACGCCGAAAAACGCGGCGGCGCCCTTTTCGCGCGCTTGACGGCCGCTCGCACGAGCCGCAAGACTGAATTCCCAGTGGCGCGCCGCGGACGGGACGCGGGGCCCGGACGGGCAGGAGCCGGGGTGAACCAGCGGGACACACCCGAACACGAGGGGCTGACGTTCCCCGATCAGCCGAGGATGGAACTGGACCAGCTTCTCGGCGAGCTGGTGGAACGCGCTCAGGAGGTCATCAGCACGCAGGGCAGGCTGCGCGGGCTGCTGCGCGCGACCCAGTCCATCACCGGCAGCCTCGCGCTGCCCGCGCTGCTGCGCCGGCTCGTGGAGTCGGCGTGCGAACTGGTCGGGGCGCGGTACGCGGCGCTGGGCGTGATCGGGCCGGACGGGCGGCTGACCGAGTTCGTGCACACCGGGATGGACGCCGAATCGGTCGCGCGGATCGGCAGGCTGCCCGAAGGCAAGGGCCTGCTCGGCGCGGTCGTCGAGGACCCGCGCCCGGTGCGGCTGGACCGGCTGCAGGACGATCCTCGGTCGACCGGGTTCCCCGAGGGGCATCCGCCGATGACGAGCTTCCTCGGCGTCCCGGTCCGGGTGCGCGGCGAGGTGTTCGGCGACCTCTACCTCGCCGACGCCGGACACGGCCGGTTCACCGAGGAGGACGAGCAGCTCGCGCTCTCGCTCGCCGCCGCGGCGGGCAGCGCGATCGAGAACGCGCGGCTGTACGAGACCGCGCGGAACCAGCAGGAATGGCTGCGCGCGTCCGCGGCGGTGACCCGGGAACTGCTGTCGGCGGATCTCGGCGATCCGCTGGGCCGCGTCGTGGACTACGCGCGGGCGCTCGCGTCCGCGGACCTGGTTTCGGTGACCCGCCCGTCGGAGCGGGAGGGCTACCTTCGCGTCGAACGCGCGATCGGGGCGGGCGCGGAACAGCTGGCCGGGCGGGAACTGCTCACCGAGTCCACTGTGGCCGGCACGGTGTTCGCCCGCGGCGAGCCGAGGATCGGGTCGTGGCCGGACGAGCTGTCGCGGCTGTCCGTGCCGTCCGTGCTGACCTTGAATCTCGATTCGGTGATGCTGATGCCGCTGGCCGGGAACGGGACGGTGGCCGGGGTGCTGACCGTGTCCCGGCTGGCCGGCCGCCCGGCGTTCACCTCCGACGACCTGGAGATCGCGGCCTGGTTCGCCGACCAGGCGGCGGTGGCGCTCGAACTGGCGCAGGCGCGGGCCGAACGCGAGGACGCCGCGCTGCACGACGAACGCGACCGGATCGCCGCGCGGCTGCACAGCGAGATCCTGAACCGGCTCTACGCCGCCGCGCTGTCGCTGCAGACCACGGCCGGGCTCGCCAAATCGGCGGTGGTCGCGACCCGGCTGCGCGAGACGATCGCCGACCTCGACGACGTGATCAACCACGTGCAGCAGACCGTTTTCCGGCTCGACGACGTCCTGCCGCCCGCTCCGGAGCCGATCCGCGACCAGGTGCTGCGGGTGCTGGCGCGGGCGCGAGAGGAATGGGGCCTTGCGGTGTCCACGCAGCTGACCGGGAAACTCGATCCGGTGCACTCGGACGTCGTGGTGCCGCTGCTCTCCGACGCGCTCGAGCTGATCGCCCGGCACACCTCGGCCGAAGCGGTGGAGGTCGAGATCCAGGCGGAACCGGAGCAGACGACGGTGACCGTCCGGTACGAGGGCGCGGGCGACGTCGCCGTGTCCGCCGCGCCCGGCCTTGCCGCGCTGGCGGAGCAGGCGAGCCGCCGCGGCGGGACGCTGACTGTGGCGGGCGGGTCGCGGCTGAGCTGGTCCGTGCCGGTGAAAACCCGGTCGCCGACCGGTGATTGAGGACTTTCGGCACCGCCGGAGCGCGGCGGCGCGCCGTACTCTCGACGCACGAACGAGCCCGACGTGGGAGAAGGACCGATGCTGCGGGTTTTCCTGGTGGACGATCACGAGGTGGTCCGGCGCGGGGTCGCCGACCTGTTGGAGGAGGACCCGGAGATCGCCGTGGTCGGCCAAGCGGCCGACGTTTCGCAGGCGCTGGCCCGGATCCCGGCGCTGCGGCCGGACGTCGCGGTGCTCGACGTGCGGCTGCCCGACGGCAACGGCATCGAACTGGCCCGCGAGCTGCGGTCGGTCTCGCCGGACCTGAAATGCCTGATGCTCACCTCCTACACCGACGAACAGGCGATGCTCGACGCGGTGCTGGCCGGCGCCGCCGGCTACGTGATCAAGGACATCAAGGGCCTCGACCTGATCTCGGCGGTCCGGGACGTCGGCGCGGGCAAGTCGCTGCTGGACGCGCACGCGGCGGCCGCGCTGATGGCGAAACTGCGCGACAGCGCGGAAAAACAGCGGGGCCCGCTCGCACAGCTGTCCGATCAGGAACGCACGCTGCTGGGGCTGATCGGCGAGGGGCTGACGAACCGGCAGATCTCCGAGCGGATGTTCCTCGCGGAGAAAACGGTGAAAAACTATGTTTCGCGGTTGCTGACGAAGCTCGGCATGGAGCGGCGCACGCAGGCGGCGGTGCTGGCGACGGAGTTGCGAGGCCGTCCGCATCGGCCGGGCGCCTAGACGCTGAGCGGGGACGGAGTGACGAGGACGTCTTCCAGTGCCCGGCGCGGAGTTCGCGGAACGGGGGCTCCGTACCCGAGGCGGAGCACGATCTGCGGCCAGAGCCCCCCGCCGAGCAGGTCCCGGAGCCGGGCGCGGATGGCGGGCACCTCGACCGGCTGGGAGATGAAGGAGGCGTCGATCCCGCGGGCGGTCGCGGTGAGCAGCACCCGTTGCATGGCCTGTCCGGCGCGGAGCCGGTCGATCGCCAGGTCGGCGAACGTCCCGACCACGACGACCAGCGGCGCGGCTCCCAGTGCGCGCGAACCGCCGCCGTAGTCGCGCAGGACCCAGGTGTCGTCCGCGGTGACGGCTCCACCGGCGGCGAACGGCACGCCGTCGCGCCGGTTGCGCCCGCGTCCGGTCCAGCGCTGCCATTCGGACCGGAAGGCCGGGTCCTCGATCTGCAGCCGGTGGCTTTCGCGGATCAGCTCCTTGAGGCCGGCGAGCTGGTCCGCGTCGAGCCGGGGCAGCCAGGCATGCTCGACCTCGGCCGCGTGCCGCAGGGCGCCCAGCGCCCCGGAGGGAACGGGTTTGGCGGTGAACGGCGTGCGGTTGGTGTGCCGCAGCGGGATCGCGTCGGCCAGGGACGCGAGCTTCCGGTCGGTCGCGGCGGCGGCTCGCGGGCGCACGAGGGCGAGCAGGTCGGGGTTGCCGCGGCGGGGGAAGTAGCTGGTCGCCGGGTGGACGCCGGTCGCGTGGATCGCGGTGCGCAGGTTGAACAGCGCGGCTCCGCAGGAGAGCAGCAGTTCGCGCCGGTCGGGGTCGGCGACGGGCAGGGTGCGGTCGGGGTCGGCGTGCACCTCGATGCCCGTCGGGCCGCTGCTGAACAGCCAGGGCTGGGTGTTGTGCGTCGACGGCGCGAGGGTGGCGCTGAGCAGCACCGACGCCACCTGTTCGGCGCTGAGCAGGCCGGACGGCGCCACCTGAAGGGTCATCCTTCTCCCCCGGACCGCGAAACGCGGGACACTGTGTCGTGAATAGTCGCTTCAGCATGCGTCCGCCGGGCGGAGGCGCACAGGGGCGAAAGTCATCTGTCTGAGGACATCGAGCGCTGAAAGCAGGTCTGATGCCGGAAACCACCCGGAAGCTGTCGGGGACCC
>NZ_JACGZW010000049.1 GCF_014145675.1 Amycolatopsis dendrobii | reverse complement strand
GGTCGAAGCCCGGTACGGCGCGCTGGGAGTGCTCGGCGATGGCGGCGGGCCGCTCGCGGAGTTCGTGTACCTGGGCATCGACGAGGCGACCCGGCGGAAGATCGGGCCGTTGCCCGAGGGCCATGGCCTGCTGGGGCTGGTGATCGACGACGCGAAGCCGTTGCGGCTGGAGGAGATTTCGGCGCATCCGGCGTCGGTGGGTTTTCCGGCGAACCATCCGCCGATGCATTCGTTCCTCGGGGTTCCGGTGCGGGTCCGCGACGAGGTGTTCGGGAACCTCTATCTCACGGAGAAGCGGGACGGCGAGGCGTTCACCGACGACGACGAGGTGATCGTGCAGGCGCTGGCCGCGGCGGCGGGGATCGCGATCGAGAACGCGCATCTCTACGAGCAGGCGCAGGCGCGGCAGCGCTGGCTCGGTGCGACCAGCGAAATCACGACGGAACTGCTCGGCGGCACGGATCCGGTGGACGCGCTGGAACTGATCGCGGGCCGTGCGCTGGAGCTGACCGGTTCCGACCTCACGATGCTCGCCCTTCCCGGCTCGGGCCGGCTGGGCGACGAGGAGGAGTGGGAGACCGATCCCGCCGAGCTGACCGTGACGGTGTGCTCGGGCAACGGCTCCGACGAACTCGGCGGGGTTCGGATGGACGTGGCCGGGACCGTTCCGGGCTTGGTCTTTCGGGATCGCACC
>NZ_JACGZW010000048.1 GCF_014145675.1 Amycolatopsis dendrobii | reverse complement strand
GGGAACCCGATCGCCTCGGCGGTTTTCGCGTGCTCCACGAACTCTTCCGGCTTGACCCACCGGTCGACCGGGTGATGCCGCGGCGAGGGACGCAGGTACTGGGTGATCGTGATGATCTCGCAGCCCGCGTCGAACAGGTCCTGCAACGCGACGCCGACCTCGTCCGGGGTCTCCCCCATCCCGAGGATCAGGTTCGACTTCGTCACCAACCCCGCCGCACGCGCCTGCGTGATCACCTCCAGCGAACGCGCGTACCGGAACCCGGGCCGGATCCGCTTGAAAATCCGCGGCACCGTCTCCACATTGTGCGCCAGCACCTCCGGCCGCGACCCGAACACCTCGGCCAGCTGGTCAGGCTCGGCGTTGAAGTCCGGGATCAGCAACTCCACACCCGTGCCCGGGTTCAACGCGTGAATCTGCCGCACCGTCTCCGCGTACAGCCACGCACCGCCATCGGCCAGATCGTCCCGGGCCACACCGGTGATCGTCGAATACCGCAGGCCCATCGCCTGCACGCTCTCGGCGACCTTCCGCGGCTCCGTCCGATCCAGCGCAGCGGGCTTCCCCGTGTCGATCTGGCAGAAATCACACCGCCGCGTGCACTGATCACCACCGATCAAGAACGTCGCCTCACGGTCCTCCCAGCACTCGTAAATGTTGGGACAACCCGCCTCTTCACACACCGTGTGCAGACCCTCGCGCTTCACCAAACCCTTCAGCTCAGTGAACTCCGGCCCCATCCGCACCCGCGTCTT
>NZ_JACGZW010000047.1 GCF_014145675.1 Amycolatopsis dendrobii | reverse complement strand
ACGCGGTAGCCGTCGGCGAGCAGCTTGCGGGTGGCCTTCTCGAATTCCACCGTGTTCCGGAGATTGCGATACCAGTACCCGGCATCCATCACGGCAGTGTCGATAAGCTCACCGGTGACCGTGGAACAGAACGGAATCCCCGCCGTCCTCGGCGAAACCGGCGCCAGCAACTCCCGCAACTCGGCCTCGATCTGCTCCACCTGAGCCGAATGCGAGGCATAGTCCACCGGAACCCGCCGCGCCCGGACACCGTCCCGCTCACACGCCGCGATCAGCTCGTCCAACGCGTCCGGATCACCCGAAACCACCACCGAGCCCGGACCGTTCACCGCCGCGACAGACATCCGCGGATCAAGCCGCTCCCGCAATTTCTCCACCGGCTCGGCAACCGAAACCATCCCGCCCCTGCCGGACAAAACCGTCAACGCCTTACTGCGCAACGCAACTACCCGGGCACCGTCCTGCAACGACAACCCGCCAGCCACCACCGCAGCCGCGATCTCACCCTGACTGTGGCCGACCACCGCAGCCGGACGTACACCATTAGCCCGCCACATTTCCGCGAGCGAGACCATCACGGCCCACAACACCGGCTGCACCACATCAAGCCGCTCCAGCGACGGACCACGCAACACATCCAGCAACGACCAGTCCACAAAGGACTCCAACGCCGCCGCACACTCCGCGAGGCGCGCCGCGAACACCGGACTCGACTCCAGCAGTTCGAGCGCCATCCCGACCCACTGCGAACCCTGACC
>NZ_JACGZW010000046.1 GCF_014145675.1 Amycolatopsis dendrobii | reverse complement strand
TCGGCGTGGGCGGTTTTGCGTTCGTAGTCGCGGGTCAAGCGTCTGCACCTCGTGAGCCAGCCGAAGGTTCGTTCCACCACCCACCGGCGGGGCAGCACCTGGAAGCCTTTCACATCGGCGTTGCGGGGCACCGCCACGATCTCGATGTTCTCGTTCTCCTCGGCCCAGCGGACGAGGGTGGCGTCTTTGGAGTTGACGTAGCCGCCGTCCACCCACACCAGCCCGAGCAGTGGAAACCGTGCCCGGATCCCGGCCAGCAGCAGCCGGGCTCCGGGACGGTCCTGCACCGACGCCGACCCCACGGACACGCCCAGGATCAGCCCGAGCGTGTCGACCAGGACATGTCGTTTGCGGCCCCGCACCCGTTTCCCCGCGTCGTAACCGATGTGTTCGCCGCCCTCGACGGTTTTCACCGACTGCGAGTCGAGGATCGCCGCCGAGGGCTGCGGGTCCCGGCCCTCGCGGACGCGGACCCTGTCGCGCAGCACGTCGTGCACGCGCGCCCAGGTGCCGTCCGCGGTCCAGGCCGCGAACACCCGATACGCCGTGGCCCACGGCGCGAGATCACGCGGCGCCAACCGCCACGCGCACCCGCTGACCAGCACATAACTGATCGTGTCGATCACCAGGCGACGCGAATGCACCGGCGGCCGACCGCCCAGGCCCGGATGAGTCCTGGGCAGCAACGGCTCCACCACCGCCCACTGCGCATCAGTCAACGACGAGTCATACCCCGGCTTGCACACACAGACGCACACCCGACCCGATGATCATCATCACCGCACCGCTACCACAGCCGACACACCGAACCGACCACCAGGTTCCACAACACCCTCT
>NZ_JACGZW010000045.1 GCF_014145675.1 Amycolatopsis dendrobii | reverse complement strand
GACCTCCGACGTCAACGCCACCCTGCAGCAGATCGCCGAATTGACCGCGGCGGGCTGCGACATCGTGCGCGTCGCGTGCCCGTCGGCCGACGACGCCGAGGCGCTGCCCGCGATCGCGAAGAAATCGCAGATCCCGGTGATCGCCGACATCCACTTCCAGCCCAAATACGTGTTCGCCGCGATCGAGGCCGGCTGCGCCGCGGTGCGGGTGAACCCGGGCAACATCCGCAAGTTCGACGACCAGGTCAAGGAAATCGCCCAGGCGGCGAAGGACCACGGCACCCCGATCCGGATCGGCGTCAACGCCGGGTCGCTGGACAAGCGGCTGCTGGAGAAATACGGCAAGGCCACCCCGGAAGCGCTCGCCGAATCGGCGATGTGGGAGGCGTCGCTGTTCGCCGAGCACGACTTCCACGACATCAAGATCTCGGTCAAGCACAACGACCCGGTCGTGATGGTCCGGGCCTACGAGATCCTCGCGCAGCAGTGCGACTACCCGCTGCACCTCGGCGTCACCGAGGCCGGGCCCGCGTTCCAGGGCACCATCAAATCCGCCGTCGCGTTCGGCGCGCTGCTGCGCCAGGGCATCGGCGACACCATCCGCGTGTCCCTGTCCGCGCCGCCGGTGGAAGAAGTCAAGGTCGGCACCCAGATCCTGCAGTCGCTCAACCTGCGGCCCCGCAAACTCGAGATCGTGTCCTGCCCCTCCTGCGGACGCGCGCAGGTGGACGTCTACACCCTCGCCGACCAGGTCACCGCCGGCCTGGAAGGCATGGAAATCCCGCTCCGCGTCGCGGTCATGGGCTGCGTCGTCAACGGCCCCGGCGAAGCCCGCGAAGCCGACCTCGGCGTCGCGTCCGGCAACGGCAAGGGCCAGATCTTCGTCAA
>NZ_JACGZW010000044.1 GCF_014145675.1 Amycolatopsis dendrobii | reverse complement strand
TCGGTGTGGCCTTCGGGGACGTCGAAGACCGGCATCCGGTCCTTGTGCGTGTACACGTCCTCGTACGACTCGACCCGCTCCGCGATCAGCAGCGTGTTGTCCGCCGCCCCCGGGACCTCCTTGTCCCAGTACTCCCGCATCTCCTCCGCCGACTTCAGGAAATAGCCGTCCCCGTCGAACTTGAACCGCGTCGGATCGTTCAACGTCTTCCCGGCCTGCACGCACAACAACGCCGAATGCGTGTCCGCCTGGTCCTTCGTCACATAATGCGAATCATTCGTCGCCAGCGGCGGCAGGTCCAGCAGCTTCCCGATCTCCAGCAGCCCCTCCCGCACCGACCGCTCGATCGGCAAACCGTGATCCATCAACTCCAGGAAAAAATTCCCCGCCCCGAAAATGTCCTTGTAATCCGAAGCCGCCTGGATCGCCGCCTCCCGCTGCCCCAGCCGCAACCGGGTCTGCACCTCGCCCGACGGACACCCCGTCGTCGCGATGATCCCCTCCGCGTTCTCCGCGATCAGCTCACGATCCATCCGCGGCTTGCGGTAATACCCCTGAATCGACGCCAGCGACGACAGCTTGAACAGATTCCGCAACCCCGTCGCGTTCCCCGCCACCATCGTCATGTGCGTATACGCACCGCCGCCCGACACATCGCCGCCCTCGCCGAACTCGTCCGACCCCCGCTGCGACGCCTGCCCCCAGAACACCGGCTTCTTGTGAAACCGGCTTTCCGGCGCGACATACGCCTCGATCCCGATGATCGGCTTGATCCCGTGCTTCTTCGACGTCTGATAAAACTCGTCCCCGCCGTACATGTTCCCGTGATCGGTCATCCCCACCGCAGGCATCCCCAACCGGGCCGCCTCCGCGAAAAGAGGACCGATCTTCGCCGCACCGTCCAGCATCGAGTACTCAGTGTGGACGTGCAGGTGGAC
>NZ_JACGZW010000043.1 GCF_014145675.1 Amycolatopsis dendrobii | reverse complement strand
CCGGCACTCCGACAGATAAATCGCGGACTTGTCCTTGTTGTCACCCACCGACGTGAGCAGCGCGGCCATGTACTCCGCGGTGTAGTTCGCCTTCAGATACGCGGTCCAGTAGCCGACCAGCGCGTACCCGGCGGCGTGCGACTTGTTGAAGGCATAGCCCGCGAAAGGCAGGATGGTGTCCCACAACGCCTGCACGGCCTCGCCGGAGAACCCGTTGTCGATCATTCCGGAACGGAAGCCCTCGAATTCCTTCTCCAGGACTTCCTTTTTCTTCTTTCCCATCGCGCGCCGCAAGACGTCCGCGCGGCCCATCGAGTACCCGGCGACCTTCTGCGCGATCTGCATGATCTGTTCCTGATACACCACCAGACCGTGCGTTTCGGCGAGGATCTCGCGCAACGGTTCCTCGAGTTCCGGATGGATCGGTTCGATGGCTTGCCGCTTGTTCTTGCGGTCGGCGTAGTTGTTGTGCGTGTTCATCGCCATCGGACCAGGCCGGTAGAGCGCGTTGACGGCCACGATGTCCTCGAACCCGGTGGGACGCATGCGGCGCAACAGATCTCGCATCGCGCCACCGTCCAACTGGAACACTCCGAGACTGTCCCCGCGGACCAGCAGGGCGAAGGTCTCGGGATCGTCGGTGGCCAGCCGGTCGAGGTCGATGTCTTCGCCGCGGTTGGCCTTGATGTTGTCGATAGCGTCGCCGATGACGGTGAGGTTGCGCAGGCCGAGGAAGTCCATTTTCAGCAGGCCGATGGCCTCGCAGGAGGGATAGTCCCAGCCGGTGATGATCGAGCCGTCGTCCCTGCGCCACAACGGAATCGCGTTCATCAACGGTTCGCTGGACATGATGACCGCGCAGGCATGCACACCGGCGTTGCGGATCAGCCCCTCCAGGCCGCGGGCGGTGTCGAAGATCGTCTTGCACTCTTCGTCGGTCTCGACCAGCGTGCGAACCTCGGCTGCTTCCGCGTAACGCTCGTGCTTGGCGTCCACGATCCCCGACAGCGGAATGTCCTTGGCGGCCACCGGCGGCGGCAAGGCTTTGGAGATCCGGTCCGCGATCGAATAGCCGGGTTGTCCGAAGTGGACTCTCGCGGAATCCTTGATCGCCGCTTTCGTCTTGATGGTGCCGAAGGTGATCACCTGCGCGATCCGATCGGACCCGTATTTCTCGGTGGCGTACCGGATCATCTCGCCACGCCGACGGTCGTCGAAGTCCATGTCGATATCGGGCATCGACACCCGTTCCGGGTTCAGGAACCGTTCGAACAGCAGACCGTGCCGGATCGGGTCGAGATTGGTGATGCGGAGCGCGTACGCGACCAGCGATCCCGCCGCCGACCCGCGTCCCGGACCCACGCGGATTCCCGCCTCGCGGGCATGCGTCATCAGGTCGGCCGTGATGAGGAAGTACCCGGGAAAACCTTTCTCCACGATGACTTCGAGCTCGTATTCGGCGCGCTCCCGGTATTCGCCGGGCACTCCGTCCGGCAGCCGGTGCGCAAGCCCGGACATCACTTCATGGTGCAGCCAGGTGGCT
>NZ_JACGZW010000042.1 GCF_014145675.1 Amycolatopsis dendrobii | reverse complement strand
GCGGCACTCCGACAGATAAATCGCGGACTTGTCCTTGTTGTCACCCACCGACGTGAGCAGCGCGGCCATGTACTCCGCGGTGTAGTTCGCCTTGAGGTAGGCGGTCCAGTACGCGATCAGGCCGTACGCGGCGGCGTGCGACTTGTTGAACGCGTACCCGGCGAACGGGAGAATCGTGTCCCACAGCGCCTTGACCGCTTCCGGCGAGAAGCCGCCCTCGACGAGCGGGCTGGACTTCATGCCCTCTTCGAAGCCCTCGTACTCCTTCTCGAGGACTTCCTTCTTCTTCTTGCCCATCGCGCGGCGGAGCGTGTCCGCTCGGCCCATCGTGTAGCCCGCGACCTTCTGGGCGATCTGCATGATCTGCTCTTGGTAGACGATCAGGCCGTAGGTCTCGGACAGGATCTCCCGCAGCGGTTCCTCCAGCTGCGGGTGGATGGGCTTGATCTGCTGCCGGTTGTTCTTGCGGTCGGCGTAGTCGTTGTGCGCGTTCATGCCCATCGGACCGGGCCGGTACAGCGCGAGCACCGCGATGATGTCCTCGAACCCGGTCGGCAGCATGCGCCGCAGCAGGTCGCGCATCGCGCCGCCGTCGAGCTGGAACACGCCGAGCGTGTCTCCCCGGCCGAGAAGCTTGTACGCCTCGGGGTCGTCGAAGCCGAGCCGGTCGAGGTCGATCTCCTCGCCGCGGTTGGCCTTGATGTTCTCCAGCGCGTCGCCGATGACGGTCAGGTTGCGCAGGCCGAGGAAGTCCATCTTCAGCAGGCCGATGGCCTCGCAGGAGGGATAGTCCCAGCCGGTGATGATCGAGCCGTCGTCGCGCTGCCACACCGGGATCGCGTCGGTGAGCGGCTCGCTCGACATGATCACCGCGCAGGCGTGCACGCCTGCGTTGCGGATCAGGCCTTCGAGGCCGCGAGCGGTCTCGAAGATCGTCTTGCACTCTTCGTCGGTCTCGACCAGGGTGCGGACCTCGGCGGCCTCGGCGTAGCGCTCGTGCTTCGAGTCGACGATGCCCGACAGCGGGATGTCCTTCGCCATGATCGGCGGCGGCAGCGCCTTCGAAATCCGGTCCGCGATCGAGTAGCCCGGCTGGCCGAAGTGCACGCGGGCGGAGTCCTTGATCGCCGCCTTGGTCTTAATCGTGCCGAAGGTGATCACCTGCGCGACCCGGTCCGAGCCGTACTTGTCGGTGGCGTACCGGATCATCTCGCCGCGGCGGCGGTCGTCGAAGTCGATGTCGATATCGGGCATCGACATGCGCTCCGGGTTCAGGAACCGCTCGAACAGCAGCTTCTGCGGGATCGGGTCGAGGTTGGTGATGCCGAGCGCGTACGCGACGAGCGCGCCCGCGGCGGAACCACGGCCGGGGCCGACCAGGATGCCGACCTCCCGCGCGTGCTGGATGAGGTCGGCGGTGATGAGGAAGTAGGACGGGAAGCCCTTGCCCTCGATGACGCCGAGTTCGTAATCGCAGCGTTCCTCGTAGCCGTCCGGGACGCCTTCGGGGAACCGCCACTTGAGACCCTCGGCTACCTGATGGCGCAGCCACGAAGCG
>NZ_JACGZW010000041.1 GCF_014145675.1 Amycolatopsis dendrobii | reverse complement strand
ATCCGGACCCAAGACAAGGCCCGAACCCGTTACCGGGGCTCGGGCCTTCATCATGTCCAAGCTATTTCTGCGAGCCTTCCGGAGGCTGCCGCGGTGGTGAGCTCACTGCCGCGCCGGTTGCTCGATGCGCCACAGCCGGAGCGAGCGGAACCTAGCCTGCAACGCCGGCGGCTGGGAAGGCGATGCGAGGAGAACGCATCCCGCAGCGGGCAAAAGTTGGGCGCGGAGATGGGACTCAGCCAGCAACGAGCGGGCACGTGGCGGTGGGCCGGAACCGAGTGGGGCGATCTCGCAGTCGGACTTCCGGCAGTGGATCTATCGGGGTGGCCCAGAGCAGCGGACCGTCGATCGGCGGCTGACAGAGCGAAGGGCTGTCCATCGCGGGGGTGGGACCTCGGCCTCGGCCCGCGCCTGGGTTCGAGCCAGGGGCCAGCTGGAGCGGCGTGGACTGGTTCATCCGCGGCCCTCAGCCGTTGGTGGGACAGTCCCCATGGACCACTCAGGTGCGAGCGGGGCGGCTGGAGGCCCCGTCAGCAGCGGGAATCAGCTGGCCGAGGGCGGGGTTCGTCTCTGCGGCAACGAGGCTCGGTCTTGGACCCGCATCGAACCTGGCTCTGGGCAGAGAAACCAGAATCAAGCGTCCGGCGCGAGCTCGTCTCCGCGGCAGCGAGGTTTGCACTTCTGCCCGCGTCGAGTGTGGCCTTGAGCGAGAAGAACAGAACCAGCCGTCTGGTACGAGCGCCGTGACGCGGCAGCGAGGCCTCGGTCGTGGCCTTGTGCCGAGTCCGGGGTGGGGTTGGCGCGAGCGGCCGATCCCGCGATAACCGGCGCAGTCCTGAGAACCGCGCCGAGGCAACCCGTCGCTCGCCGGAGGATCGGGCAAGGCGTCGCACCCGCTGCCGCGCCGGCGGCGAACCCGAGCATGCAAGAAGGGTGCCGGAGCACGAAGCTCCAGCACCCTTCTCTGTCGAACCGTTCAGCCGAACCCGGCCTCAACCCGCTCCAGCGAGCCGCTGGGTTACTTCAGGGCCGAGCCCTTCTGCCAGTCGGTCCAGGACTTGGACCAGTCGCCGTACAGGTCCCACACCGGCAGCTGCGGGCCGCCCGAGTTGGTGACTTCTACGACGTCTCCCAGGCCGAAGTTGTTGAAGAACCACTCCGCGTTGGCGGCGTTCAGGTTGATGCAGCCGTGCGAGACGTTGGAGCTGCCCTGTTGCCCGACGCTGTTCGGGTTCTCGTGGACGAACTCGCCGTCGTTCGAGATGCGTTCCGAGAACTTCTCGTTCGAGCGGTACGCCTTCGGGTCCGGCGGGCACACGCCGTACGTGCAGGAGTCCATCGTGTAGTTCGCCTGCTTGTCCGAGATGACGTGCGGGCCGAGATGGGTGGGGGTCGCGTCCTTGCCCATCGAGATCGGCATCGACTTCACCATCGAACCGTTGTGGAAGATCTGCATCTGTTCGCTGTTGCCGTCGGCTTTCGCGATCCACGAATCGTGCACCTTGTACGTTTCGGTGCGATCGTCCGCTCCGAACACGCCATTTCCGAAATCGACGCCGTAAATCTTCGCGTTGACCGTCAGCGTGGTGCCCGGCTTCCAGTATTCCTTCGGCCGGTAGTGGACGTTCTTGTCGTCCATCCAGTACCAGCTGCCGTCCTGCTTCGGCGAGGACTCGACCGTCAGCGCCTTCTCCACGGCGGCCTTGTTCTTCACCGCGACGCCGAAGCTGAACACGATCGGCTGGCCCACGCCGACGCCTGAGCTCTTCACCGCGTTCGGGGCCGGGATCAGGTTCGCGTTCGCCTGCTTCTTCGGCGACAGCGTGGTCACCTGGCCCTGCTGTTCGACGGATTTCCCGTCCGCGCCTTGGGCATGCGCCTTCACCTGGTACGTGCCGCCGTAGCCGAGGACCTCGGTGGTCGTCCAGCTGAGCTTGTCCGGAGAGAACTCGCCCGCGACGGTTTTGCCTTTGGCGCTCGTGACCGTGACGTCCGTGAGCTTCCCGTTCGCCGCCTTCACGACGATCGGCGTGCTCGGGCTGATCCCGGACGCGTTGGCCGGTTCGATCGACACCGACGCCGGTGTCGCGGTCTGGCTCGACCCGCCCGGCGCACCGGGCGTGCCAGCGTCGCTTCCGCCGTCCCCGGAGGAACAGGCGGAAAGCAGCACGGTCGCCGCGAGAATTCCGGCGAGCGGAAAAAATGTCTTCTTCGGGAACATTATGTCTCTTTTGTGAGGGTCCAGGACCGGCAGGTTCAACTGCAAAACTACGCGATCGGAAAGACGCCCCGACCGGCGGATCGGTGCATTGGGGTGACGCGGATCACGATCGCGAATTCAGGGGCGCAGCAATCCGGGCGCTCCGTACAAGCCGGGGCCGTCGACGGTCAGTTCTTTCAGGTGCTCCCGGGCGGAGTGGTAGGCCTGCGACGCCAGATCGTCCGTACGCGAGAAGTCCAGCGGGCTTACCTGAACCGGAGCCGGACCCGGCAGGTAGACGACCGGTGCCGTCCGGGCGGCGACCGGTGCTTCCAGCACGGCCTGGTTGCGCATGCTGATCATCGCGGTGAACATCATCACCTCGGCGAACGTCCGCGGCGCGCCGGGCATTTTGCCGGGGAACGCGCAGTCCAGGACGACCAGCGACTTCGCGCCCATGCGCAACGCCTGCCGCATCGGGACGTTGGCGACCAGGCCGCCGTCGTAGAGAAGGCGGTCCTCGTACGGCACCGGCGGATAGATGCCGGGGATCGCGCAACTCGCCAGGAGCGGCGCTTGCAGCGGGCCGGAGGTGAGCAGGACCGGCTCGGCGGTGTCGACGTCGGTGGTGACGACGCCCAGCGGCATCGCCAGGTCCTCGAACCGGCGGCCGGCGCCGAGGTGGTCGTCGATGATCTTGGCGAGGCCGGTGTTCGGGAACAGATGGGTCTTGCTGTGCCGGAGCGTCCGGACCTGGCTGAGCACGCCGCCGGGGAAGGCCTCGGCTTTCGTCATGTGCGCCCAGATGTCGCGGAGCCGCCGGAGCCGGTCGTCGCCCGCCAAGGCGAGCACCGCGGCGTTCAGCGAGCCGACGGACGTGCCGACCGCCAGGTCGGGTGTGATGCCCGCTTCGTCGAGGGCTTGCAGCATGCCCACCTGCAGCGCGCCGAGGCTGCCGCCTCCGCCGAGGACGAACGCGACCGGCTTCGGGAGGTCTAGTGCCTGCATACGGTCGAATCTAATCAGCCGGACGGCTCCCGGGCGGGTGACTTCGGGTGAGCTCGGTCAATTGCCAGTGCGGACGGGCTCCTCCGGTTGCTCGTCCGGCGAAGCGGCGGAACCGGCGATGCCCAGCGCCTTGCGTTTCTTCATGCGCAGCAAAAAGAACACCAGCACCCCGATCACCAGCGCGGCCACCACGAGGAATCCGGTGTTCATGGCGCTCTCGACCTGTTTGGCCGCTTCGCCGAGCGCGGCGCCGAGGCTGATGTGCACGAGCGACCAGCAGAACGCGCCGGCGGCGGTCGCGGGGAGGAACTTGCGGAACGGCAGGTTCGACGCTCCCGCGGCGGCCGGCGTCAAGGTGCGCAGCACCGGCAGGAACCGCGCGAAGAACACCGCCCACGCGCCCCGGCGTTCGAGGACGCCGGTGGCCTTGTCCCAGGCGTCCAGTCCGTATTTGCGGATGAGCTTCGTCTCCCGCAGCCGCGGCCCGAACTTCCGGCCGAGGGCGTAGCCGATCGAATCGCCCAGCGCCGCGCAGACGGTGACGACCGCCCACAGCGTCAGGAAGCGGGGCACGGACGTCGCCGTGGTCGCCGCGATCAGCAGGCCCGATTCGCCCGGGGCGATGAAGCCGAGGCCGATCGTGCACTCGGCCAGTACGAGCCCGCCTGCCGCCGCGACGAGACCCGGCTGGGGGAGCGCTTGCAACCAGTCGAGGATGTCCGTTACTAAAGCCACACCATCACTTTACTGATTCTTGGGAATTGCGTGCCACGTCCGGGTGACCTGGAGACGAATAAGGGGCCCCGGTGCGTAACCGGGGCCCCTCGTCGGTACGGGTTCAGCGGGTCAGCAGGCTGCTGGCTTCTTGGGCTGCCGGTCCTTCGGCGGTGAGGTGGGCGAGGTTTTCCGGCAGTTCCTCGCCGCGGTGGGCCTTGGTCTGGGCGTACAACCGGCCGGCGCGGTAGGACGACCGGACCAGCGGACCGGCCATCACACCA
>NZ_JACGZW010000040.1 GCF_014145675.1 Amycolatopsis dendrobii | reverse complement strand
GAGGGAATCAGAGTCTCAGGGTTCCCCTCACGGACGTCGGCTCAGTTTTCGCGGTCGATGTTCAGCGCGGAGAAGGTTTGCACGACCGGCATTAGTTCGATGACGTTGATGTTCACGTGTTGTGGCTGGGAACTGGCCCAGAAGACGGATTCGGCGACGTCGTCTGCGGTCAGCGGGGTGGTGCCCGCGTAGACGTTGTTCGCCTTGGCCTGGTCGCCGCCGAAGCGGACGGTGGAGAATTCGGTGCCGCCTACCAAACCCGGTTCGACGTTCGTTACGCGGACGCCGGTACCGCGCAGGTCGGAGCGCAGGTTGAGGCTGAACTGGTGGACGAACGCCTTTGTCGCGCCGTAGACATTCGCGCCGGGGTAGGCGTAGCTGCCCGCGACGGAGCCGATGTTGATCACGTGTCCGGTGCCGCGTTCGACCATGCCGGGGAGCACTGCGCGGGTGAGGTGGACGAGACCGGTCACGTTGGTCTCGATCATCTGGTCCCAGTTTTCCAGCTTCGCCTCGTGCGCGGGTTCGAGACCCTTCGCGAGACCGGCGTTGTTGACCAGGATGTCGATCTTCGCCCACTCCCCGGGCAGTTGCGCGACGACGCCCGCGACCGCGGCGGGGTCGCGGACGTCGAGGACCAGCGGGTACACCGCGTCGCCCAGTTCGTCCGCGAGTGTCTTGAGCCGGTCGCCGCTGCGGGCCGCGGCGACGACCCGCGCGCCCTCCGCGACGAACCGGCGCGTGATCGCGGCACCGAATCCGGCGCTCGCGCCGGTCACCAATACGGTCTTCATGGAGTGCGTCACCGTTCTTCCGCGTGGTCCTGGTCAAGGAAGCGGCCGAACACGTCGTTGAACTCGGCCGCGCGTTCCAGGTTAGGCAGGTGCCCCGCGCCGTCGAGCACCACCAGCTGCGAGCTGGCCACGAGCTGGTGCAGCAGCTGCGCGTCGGCGACCGGAGTGAACTCGTCCTCGCTGCCCACCGCGACCAGCGTCGGCACGCTGACCTGCTTCAGCGAATCGCGGTAGTCCGGTCGCTTCGCCCGGGCCCGCAAGGCTGCCGCCGCGCCTGCCGCCGGTGCGTTGCGCATCATCTTCTGGACGTGCCCAGTCACTTCTGGGTTCTCGCGGAAGGTGCGCGGCGACACCATCTTCGGCAACAGCTCGTCGGCGTAGGAGGTCATGCCTTCCGCGAGCACCCGGTCCGCGGCCTGGTTGCGGGTCACCTTTCCTTCGTCGGTCTCGGGCTCGGCGAATGTGTCGGCGAGCAGCAGCGCGGCGATGCGCTCCGGGTGATCCCGGACGGTCTGCATCACGATCTGCCCGCCCATCGACAGCCCGCCCAGCGCGAAACGGCCGATGCCGAGGCGATCGGCCAGTCCGACGACGTCCTCGGCGAAATCTTCGAGCCCGCGGACCGCCGGACCGGTGCTTTCGCCGTATCCCCGCAGGTCAGGCACCACGACACGGTGCCCGTTGCGGGCGAGGTACTCGGCCTGCGGAGCCCACATCGACCGGTCGAACGGGTGCCCGTGCACGAGAAGCACCGGGGTCCCCGGCCGCGGTCCGAGGTCGTCGTAGGCGATCCGAGCGCCGGAGGGGAGAAGGACTGTCTGCATGTCCCCGACGCTAATCGGGGTGATTTCTCAGTGCAATAAGGTGCAATGTAGTCGGAGCAATGTTCTTACCGCAGCTTCGCGAAGAACCGCCGGACGTCGCCCGCCCACAGCTCCGGTACCTCCTGTGCCGCGTAGTGGCCGCCGCGGTCGTACTCGTTCCACGACACGAGGTTCCGGCGATGTTCGGTGAACACTCGGGTCGACGGCAGGTCGCCCGGGAACTGCGCGACCCCGAGCGGCACCGGAGCACGGCCTTCGGCGGGCGTCTCCCGGGCTTGCTCGGCGTAGATCCGGATCGCCGAACCCGCCGTGCCGGTCAGCCAGTGGACCGTGACGTGGGCGAGGATCCCGTCGGCGTCGAGGCCGTGGTCGTGCATCGCCTGCGCGTTCCAGCCGAGCAGGCCGGCGGGGGAATCGGACAACGCGTGCGCGAGAGTCTGCGGCTGCTGCGCCTGGACGACGCCGTAGGACGCTTCGTCGGTGAAGTAGCGGTGGAACGCGTCCCAGGCGGCTTTGTCCTTATCGGACAGGTCGGCGATCCACTGTGGATCGTCGTCCGGCGGCGGATCCCAGGTCTGCGTCACGTGCGCGCCGATCACCTGGCCCGGAGCAATGCGGCCGACCTCCGGCGCGATCCCCGAACCCCAGTCGTTGCCCGCGGTCCCGTAGCGCTCGTACCCGAGCTGGCGCATCAACTCCGCCCACGCCCGCGCGATCCGCCGCGGACCCCAGCCGGTGTCGGTCGTCGGACCGGAAAACCCGAACCCCGGCAACGACGGCAGCACGACGTCGAACGCGATCGACGGATCAAGCCCGTGCGCGCGAGGGTTGCTCAACGGCCCGACCGCGGCCAGATATTCCGCCGCCGAGCCCGGCCACCCGTGGCTGAGGATCAACGGGATCGCGTCCGGCTCCGGCGAACGGGCGTGCAGGAAATGCACATTGCTGCCGTCGATCGTGGTCGTGAACTGCGGATACTCGTTGAACCGCCGCTCCAAAGCCCGCCAGTCGTAGCGCTGCCGCCAGTACTCGGCCAGCTCGCGCACCCGGCCAGTGCTGACGCCATATCCCTGGTCGCCGCCGGCCGGTTCCGGCGCCCACCTTGTCCGGTCAAGCCGTTCTCGCAGATCGACCAGGTCTGCTTCCGGGATCTCGAGCCGATACGGCCGGATCTCGTCAGTCATGCTCAGCTCCTTCGGAGAGCCGCCGGGCGCAGGCGTTGAGATACCGCACCTGGCGGACGTTGGTGGCGAGTTCGGCCGCGCGCAGGTACGCGCTCCGGGCCGCTTCGCGGTCGCCCGCCTTTTCCAGAAGATGCGCCCGCGCCGCATAAAACCGCCGGTCGCGGTGGTCCAGCGCGCCAAGCAGTTCAAGCCCGGCGGCTGGCCCGTCCGCCATCCCGACCGCGACGGCGTGGCTCACTCTCGCGACTGGACTCGCCGAAACCTTGAGCAGCAGCCGGTAAAGCCCGACGATCTGCCGCCAGTCGGTCTCCGCCGCGGTGGCTGCCTCGTCATGGACCGCCGCGATCGCCGCCTGCAGCTGATACGGCCCGACCGGTCCGCGCGGCAACGCCGCCGTCACCAGCTCCACCCCGCGCCGGATCGACTCTGCCTTCCACCGCGTCCGGTCCTGCTCGTGCAGCGGAACCAGCTCGCCCTGCTCAGTCGCTCGCGCCGGCGACCGCGCGTCCGTCAGCAACATCAACGCGAGCAGCCCCGCGGCCTCGCTGTCGTCCGGCAGCAACGCGGCCGTCAGCTCGGCCAGCCGGATCGCCTCCCTTGCCAGGTCGCCGCGGCGCAAATCCGGCCCCGACGTCGCCGAATATCCCTCGGTGAAAATCAGGTACAGGACGTGCCGGACGGCTTCGAGCCGCTCGCCGCGCGCCTCTTCCGGCGGCATCCGGAACGGCACGCCGCTGTCCTGGACGGTCCGCTTGGCCCGGGAGATCCGGCGCGTCATCGAGTCCTCGGAGGTGAGGAACGCCCGCGCGATCTCGGCCGTCGTGAGCCCGCCGACCGCCCGCAAGGCGAGCGCGATCTGCGACGCCGCCGACAACGACGGATGGCAGCAGAGCAGAAGCAGGATCAAGGTGTCGTCCCCGGCCTGCTCGCCGATGTCCTCGCGCGCGGCGCGGACCTCCCGCTCCCGTCTTGCCTGGTCAGCGCGAAGCAGATCGATCAGCTTCCGGCTCGCGACCTGCAGCAGCCAGCCGAAGGGCCGCTCGGGAATCCCTGCCTCCGGCCACTGCTGGGCGGCTTTGAGCAGCGCTTCCTGGACCGCGTCCTCGGCCGGGTCGAACCGCCCGTAACGGCGGACCAGCGCGCCCAGCACCTGCGGCGCGAGAGTGCGCAGGGTGTCGTTGAGCGTGGCCGGGACGGAAGGGCCGGTCATCTCTGCCGCCTTGGTTCGGTCTTGTGGCAGGAGGTCAGAGTTCGTCTTCGCTGCCCATCACCGGCCGGACCACGACTCCGGCGTTCGCCAGCCGCCCCGGCGCCTTGAGCAGTCCCGCCGCGATCTCGGTCGCGCGGTCGAAACCAGCGCAGTCGACCATCCAGTACCCGGCGATGACCTCTTCGGTTTCGCCGAACGGCCCGTCTGTGACGACCGGAGCCCCGTCCCGCAGCTGGATGCGGCGAGCCCCTGGGTCTCGACGAGTTCTCCCGAATCGGCCAGCGCCCCGGTGAACCCGGCGAGGAAGTCGTCGACCGCCGCCACCTCCTGGGGCGTCGCCCCGCCTTCCTCGGCGCTGAGGTGGTCGTAGTCCTGCTGGTTGCCGTACGCGAGGATCAGGTACTCCATCGGATGCTCCCTCTGTGCTCTTGCGACCGGCGCTTGGCCGCCAGCCGGGGGAAGAACGAAGCTGCCTGCCCCAGACCGGACATGGTTTCCGGTGACCCGGGTCACTCGCCAGTCGCGACCGGCTCGCCGCTGATGATGCCCTCGAACCGTCTTGCTTCCGCGTGCGTCGCGCACGCGCAGGCCGATGTCCAGCGGCAATCCGCTTAGCCCGGCAGCCGACGCCGGTCGGGGCTCGGGCATTCACCGATAACGCGAGCCGCCCCGTTCTCCCGCATTACGGCATCCGCGAGCCGATAAGCCGCCGGAATCGCCGCGCTCTGGCCCGCCGACTCGCGGCCACGCTGCCCGCCGGATCGGTTGCAGTGGGCCTATTCGGCCGGTTGACCTGCGAAGATCGCATTAAGGGACCCCCCTGTTCCGGGCCGTTTTGAGCCGTGTAATCTTCTCTTCGTCGCCAGGGAAACCGGGCGGCCGCCGGGACACGAACCAAGCTCTCG
>NZ_JACGZW010000004.1 GCF_014145675.1 Amycolatopsis dendrobii | reverse complement strand
ATCGGAACAGAAGGGAGTCGGCGTGGAAGTCCAGAACCCAGCCGCGGGCAGCACTTACGGCTCGTTGCTCCTGCAGGCCGCCGGAGTGCTGCGGCTGCGCTACGTGGAATGCCGGCGGGACACCAGCTTGTCCCCGGAGGCGGCGGCCGAACTCGCGACCGTCTTCGAGGCGCTCGCCCAAGGCGAGCCCGCGTTCGACCAGATCGACCCGAAAGAAGCGATCGCCTTGGCGAACCGGCTGATCGACGACGACCATCCGGAGCTTTCCCACCTGTGGCCCACGACCCGGTAACCCGTCCACGGATCATTCGCAACTCAACGAGGAGTACACGATGACGACTGCCGAAGCCACCGAAGCGCCCGCACGCACCATTCCCGAGGGGGATCCCGCTCTGATCGGCGTTCCGACCTTCATCGTCGGCGCCACCGCGCTCGGCCTGGTGCTGACCGGCTACGTCCCGGCCGGCGCCGTCGGGGCCTCGATCGCGATCATCCTGCCCGCCACCGGCCTCGGCCAGCTCGTCGCCGCGGTATGGGCCGCCGCACAGGGCCAGAGCGCCGTCGCCTCCGTGTTCGGCATCTTCGCCGGGTTCTGGCTCAGCTACGCGGTGCTGGTGCTCGGCCTGACCCACAACTGGTTCGGCATCCCCGCCGACGCCGCGGTGTCCACCCAAGGGCTGTTCCTGACCGCCTGGCTGGTCATGATCGTCCTGCTGACACTGGCCAGCCTGCGGCTGCCCGCCGCGTTCACCCTTCTCTTCGCACTGATCGACCTCGCGCTCGCACTCGTGCTGTTCGGCACCGTGAACGGCTCCGCGGGCCTCACCACTGTGGGCGGATACGTCGTGTTCGCGTTCACCGCGGTCGGGGTGTATCTCTTCCTCGGCGCGATGTCCGCGGCGACGGGCGGCCGCTCGCTGCCGCTGGGCCGGCCAGTACTGAGCTGACCCGGAACGGGGCGGCCGCCCGGCCGCCCCGTTTTCGCGTGTACCGCAAAGGAGTTGATCTGTGACCTCGCCGACCTTCGTCGTCATCGGAGCCGGACTGGCTGGGGCAAAAGGGGCGGAAGCGTTACGGGACAAGGGTTTCGACGGGCGGATAGTCTTGATCGGAGACGAGGAGCACCTGCCCTACGAGCGGCCGGCGCTGTCGAAGGACTATCTGTCCGGCAACGCCTCCCGCGACAGCCTGTACGTCCACGACGCGACCTGGTACGCCGAGCAGCGCATCGAGCTGCGCCCGGGTGTCCGCGCGACCGGCATCGACCGGGCGGCGCACGAGGTGCGGCTTTCCGACGGCACCAGCCTCAGCTACGCGAAACTGCTTCTGGCCACCGGTGCCAGCGCACGCACGCTCCCCGGTGCCACCGGGGTCCGCTACCTGCGCCGTCTTGAAGATTCCGATTGGCTCAAAGGCCTGTTCACCACCGCCGGCAGCATGGTCGTGCTCGGCGCCGGCTGGATCGGGCTGGAGACCGCGGCCGCTGCCCGCCGAGCCGGGCTCGACGTGACCGTTGTCGAACCACTCCCCCAGCCGCTGGTGCCCGCGCTCGGCCGCGAAGTCGCCGCTGTTTTCGCCGACCTGCACCTGCAGCACGGCGTCGATCTGCATCTCGGCGTCCAGGTCGACCAGGTCGAGCGAGGCAAGCGCGTCAAGCTCGCCGACGGCACCGTGCTCGAGGCCGACGCAGTCGTCGCCGGGATCGGCGCTCAGCCCAACACCGGCATCGCGCACGCCTGCGGGCTGCGAGCCGGCAACGGCGTGCTGGTAGACGCGAGCCTGCGCACCAGCGACCCCGACATCTTCGCCGCCGGGGACGTGGCCAACGCCTACCACCCGCAGCTGCGCCGCCACGTACGGGTGGAACACTGGGCGAACGCGCTCAACCAGCCCGCGGTCGCGGCCGCCGGCATGCTCGGCAAGAACGACGTCTACGACGAACTGCCGTATTTCTACACCGACCAATACGACCTGGGCATGGAATTCCTCGGCACGATCGACGGCTACGACCGCGTCGTGTTCCGCGGCGACGTGCCCGGCCGCGAGTTCATCGCCTTCTGGCTCAAGGACGACCGGGTCCTCGCCGGGATGAACGTCAACGTCTGGGAAGTCACTGAGCCGATCAAGGCGCTCGTCCGCTCCCGCCGCCCGATCGACCCGGACCTCCTCGCCGACCCCGACGTTCCGCTCGACCGCCTCGCGGCCCCCTGACCACGCGATGGCCGGGTTCCGTCCACCGTGGACGGAACCCGGCCTTCCGCTGTCCTCAATGCCCGCGGGCGATCCATTCCGACAAGTGCGGCGCCTCGTCGCCGATCGTCGTGGCGTCGCCGTGTCCGGTGTGGACCTTCGTGGCGGCGGGCAGTTCGAGCAGCCTGTCGCGGATCGACGAGACGATCGTCGGAAAGTCCGAAAAGGACCGTCCGGTGGCGCCTGGCCCGCCGGAGAACAAGGTGTCACCGGAGAACAACGCGCCTGCCTCGGGCAAGTACAGGCACACCGAGCCGGGCGAATGCCCCGGAGTGTGGACGACCCGCAGCTCCGTTCCCGCGACCGCGATCCGTTCTCCGTCCTGCACCGGCCAGAATTTCCGGTCCGGATGAGTCATCTCCCACAGCTCCTGGTCGCCGGGGTGCAGCAGCGCCGGCGCGTGGAGGTTCGCGGCCAGCGCCGGTGCGACGGTGACGTGGTCGTTGTGCCCGTGCGTGCACACCACGGCGACGACGTTCCGGCCGTCGACCGCGTCGGTGATCGCCTTCTCGTCGTGGGCGGCGTCCACGATCACGACCTCTTCGTCGTCTCCGACCAGCCAGATGTTGTTGTCCACCGCCCAGCTTCCGCCGTCGAGCTCGAAAACGCCGGAAGTGACTACACGCTCGATGCGCAGGCCGCTCACCAGACCACCACCGAGCGCAGCACGTCGCCGGCGTGCATCGCGTGGAAGGCCTTCTCGACGTCAGCGAGCCCGATGCGTTCGGAGACGAACTTCTCGAGCGGAAGCCGGCCCTGCCGATACAAATCGATCAGCATCGGGAAGTCGCGCTCGGGCAGGCAGTCGCCGTACCAGGACGACTTCAGCGCCCCGCCGCGGGAAAAGAAGTCGATCAGCGGCATCTCCAGCCGCAGGTCCGGCGTGGGCACGCCGACCAGCACGACCGTGCCGGCGAGGTCGCGGGCGTAAAACGCTTGCTGCCACGTCTCCGGACGGCCGACCGCGTCGATGACGACGTCCGCGCCGAACCCACCGGTGAGTTCCCGCACCGCCGCGACCGTGTCGGTTTCGGACGCGTTGACGGCGTGCGTGGCGCCGAGATCGCGTGCCCATTCGAGCTTCCGCTCGTCCCGGTCCACCGCGATGATCCTGGTCGCTCCCGCGAGCCGGGATCCCGCGATCGCCGCGTCGCCGACTCCCCCGCAGCCGATCACCGCGACCGAGTCGCCGCGGCCGACGGCGCCGGTGTTCACCGCGGCACCGAGGCCCGCCATGACCCCGCAGCCCAGCAGACCCGCCACGGCCGGGTCCGCGGACGAGTCGACCTTGGTGCACTGTCCCGCGTGCACGAGCGTCTTGTCGGCGAACGCGCCGATGCCCAGCGCGGGGGTCAGCTCGGTGCCGTCGGCGAGCGTCATCCGCTGGGCCGCGTTGAACGTGTCGAAGCAATACTGCGGGCGGCCGCGCTTGCAGGCCCGGCACTGGCCGCAGACCGCGCGCCAGTTCAGGACGACGAAATCGCCTGGCCGCACGGAGTCGACCCCGGCGCCGACGCTTTCCACCGTGCCCGCCGCCTCGTGCCCGAGCAGGAACGGGAACTCGTCGTTGATCCCGCCTTCGCGATAGGTCAGGTCGGTATGGCAGACCCCGCAGGCCGCCACCGCGACGACCACCTCGCCCGGCCCCGGATCCGGGATCACGATGTCCGTCAGTTCCACCGGACTTCCCTGCGAACGGGCGATCACCCCGCGTACCTGCTGTGGCATTCTTTCTTCCTTCGTGCCGAGCGACAAACCATGTGCCAGAGCGCATGCCGATCCCGACGCTAGTGGCGCGCCGGCCCGCCGCGACCCGGTCGTCCGGCGAGGAATTCCTGGTCTTTCGGCTAGGCACCCGACGGGTTATCCTGAGCCGGATGCCTGCCGACCCCCGCGCCGCCGTCGACCTGCCGGGGCTGCGCGACGTCGTGGACGGCCCGCTGCACGACATCGCCGGCCGCTTCTCCCGCTTCCTCGCCGAGACCTGGCCGCACTGCGCCCTCGTCATTTTCACCAAGGAGTGCACCGGTCGGCCCCGCAAGGTCGCCGGCGACGCGGAGACGACGGACAAGATCGCGATCGCCGAACTCGAAGCGCTGAAGGCGGCCGTGCATCCCGGCCGCGCGACGAGCACGACCGCGCAGCTCGGCGGTGCGGCCCGGCCGGTGTGGGCCGTGCACGACCCCATCGGCACGCTGCTGGTCCTGATCCCCCGGACCGCGCGGAAACCAGTCCCGCGTCCGGTGCCGCTCGCCGAACTGTTCGGCATCGTCGCGACATCCATCCGGCAGCAAGTCACGCAAGCGAGCCCCGATTACCTCACCGAGTCCCGGGCGGCGTCGAGCGAACGCGCGCGCACGATCGTCGAAATGGCCGCAACCCAGGAAAGAACCCTCGTCACGGTCCTGAACGCGCTGCGGTCGACCAAGCTGGACGCCGAGGGTGCCCGAGCCGCCGCCACCGACGCCGCCTCAGCCGCGCTGGTGGCTCTGCGGTCAGCCCACAAGACCGATCTCGCGCTGTCCGAAGAGCCGGTGCACACCGCCTTCGCCCGGCTGCGCCGGGAAGTACGGCAGGTTCTGCGCCACCACGACGCCGAACTGGAGTTCGTGGAGCCGCAGCCCGACACGCGTCCGCTGTGCGGAGAGCTCGCGCCCGCCGCGCGAGCCATGACCTGCACAGCGGTCCTGGCGTTCACCGCACAGCCGACGTTGACCCGGCTGCGCGTCGCGTGGTCCTGCGACGATTCTTCGCTGCGGCTGGACATCCGCGACCACGAGTCCGGACGCCTCGACGTCGACGCGCTGCACCTCCAGCTCGACGGACGCGCGAAGGCACTCGGCGGCAGCGTCGAGGTCGACGCGGTGTCGGGCTGGGGAAGCCGGGTCTCGATCGTCCTCCCCCGCTCTGTCGCCCGGGACAGCACGGACACGACCAGCCTCTCGAAACTCAACCGCCGAGAGCTGGAAGTCCTGCGACACGTTGCGCACGGCTTGCGGAACAAGGCGATCGCCGAGCGGCTCGGCATCACGGAGAGCACCGTGAAGTTCCACGTCGCTAATGTCTTGAAGAAGCTGAAGACAGGATCCCGAGGGGAAGCTGCGGTCCTGGCGTTGAATGCCGGGGTCGCATGACTGCGTCGTCGTATGGGTGCCGAAAACCGTGTCACATCACGCGACCTGCTGATATTCGTAGATCAGACCGCCAAGGCGACCGTGCCGACGTACCAATCCGGCATCACGCATCCGGACCGGAACCTGCCGTTCGGGCGGTCGTCGGCCCAAGGAGCGATGAGGACGACGGTGATTGACGTACTCGGCCAGGACCTGTTCGAGATGAGGCCGGTTGACGATAAACAGCCGATCCAGACACTCGCGGCGACCGCTGCCCACCCAGCCTTCAGCGATCGCGTTCGCCCGCGGCACCCGAACAAGACTGCGCAGGACGTCGATGCCGACCGAGGCGAATACCGCATCGAACGCGGCCGTGAACTTCGCGTCGCGGTCACGGATCAGAAACCACAAACTGTCCACTCGGTCGCCGAGTTCAACCAGCAGGTTCCGGGCCTGCTGCACCAGCCACTCCGCAGTCGGACGAGCCGGCGCAGCAACACCGTCTCTACGTGAAAGAAATCCATCGCCAGAATGCCGCTGGCCTGGACAGTGAGGAACTGCTTCCACGTCGGTCCCGGTCGGCGCGGTGGCGGGTCCACTCCCCCATCCTTGAGGATCTTCCACATTGTCGACGGCGCAATCGTGTATCCCAGCCCGACGAGTTCGCAATGGATTCGGCGGTAACCCAACCCGGATCGTCCCTCGCCATCTCCCCCACCAACCGGCGGATCACACGGCAACAGCCGGCCGACCCGGTCGACTCCCGTAGGTCCACCGACGTCGCACCAATGCCGTCAATACCGCACGATCAGCCCAGGTCAAACGCGGTCGCGACGCCTGACGCTGAAGCACCGCGAGCTGATGACGCAACACCAAAATCTCCGCATCCTTCGCAGCATTCGACCGCGAGCACAGCACCAGCCAACCGAACACCCGCGTCACCAGCAGATACAGAAACCTCATGACCACAAGTCGTGATCATCGACCACCAAGCAGCCACCCCATCAACCACCCGCCCACACGCCGCAACCAGCTGGTCGGCACTCATAACAACGTTGCCGGCAGCCACAGGGCCTCGTCAGCAGACACCGCGCGGTTCCGAACCTCCGCGGAGACGCGATTTCATCGGGCTGACCTGCGGGAGGACGGCGCGAGGACGAGACGGGGACGGTTCCCGGCAGCGTTGTACTCGTCCGGCCGCCCGCTCCGGTGGCGGCCGCTTCGAGGGGAGAAACCCGCATGCCCACGATCCGCTCCGCAGTGGCTCTCGCGGCCGCCGTGGCCGGTGCCGCCGCCGGCACCGTCCTTGCCGCGGCCCCGGCCTCCGCCGCCACCGCACCGTGTCCGGCCGGTTACTACTGCTTCTACCAGGACGCCAACTACAACCGCGGCACCACCGGTTGGCATCTCAACTACAACAGCACGCAGTCCGGGGACTTCAACAACCCGCCCGCGTCCAGCGGAAACAAGCGCAACCAGCTGTCGTCGATCATCAACAACGGCAACCGCACCATCTGCGTCTACAACGACGTCGTGCTCGCGCCCGACAAGCTGCTCATCAAGGTCCCCCCGTACGGGGACGTGCCGAACCTGGCCAACATCCCCGGCGCCAACGACAACGCCGACTACTGGAAGATCAACGCCTGCTGATGAAAGACGCGGGAGCCCTTGCCGAGCAGGGGCTCCCGCGTCTTTCATCAGCGACTTTCCGCCGCACCGGGCCAAAGCACCGATTCGGTGCCGAATCGGTCCGCAAGCTCCTGCGAGACAGCCTGACACCGATAACGCAACGGCACCGCCAGGACGGGATCCAGCGGTTCGTCCGAGGACAAGACTCTGGCCACCCTGAGAAACTGCGACGCAGCGGCGACATCGTGCACACAGGCTACCGCCCCGGCAGCCCGGCCAGCTGTGCAAGTGCCGCCAAAGTTCCCGGCACCCGTTCAGCGGGCGGCGACGGCGACAGCGCTCCGATGAAGTCCTTTCGGGAGATCGCGATCAGCAGCGGGAGCTTGAAGCTGGTCAGTGTCCGCAATCCGCGAAGCATCTCGATCGACTGCGGCGGCGTCTTCGCCAGGTCGATCCCCGGATCCAACCACACCCACTCGACCGGCAGGCCCGGTGCGGCGATTTCCCCCAGTTTGCCTTCGCAACCATGCGCTCGCCTCGTCGACGACATGCGTGTAGCCGCGGGGTCCAAGACTTTGTTCCTGACCCCGGCAGGGTTGTGTGTCAAGACAAGGTCGGCATCGCGAAGCCGGCCCGCCGCGAGATCGAACGCGCGAAGCGGCGTGTACCCGCGCCAACCGCCGACAAGCACCACGGTCGCTGAAACGACCAGATGCCCCGGGAATATCGGGAACGTCAGCGGACCAGATCGGCCGCCCGGTCGCGAGGTCCAAACAGGACAGTCGAGAGCGGTCCTGCGGGATCACCAGACAACGACCGCCGACGATGGCGACCGCACGCGGCCACGTATCGACCGGAGCATCCCACCGCACCGAACCATCCGCCGGATCAAGACTCACCAATCTCGTGCTGCGCTCGTGAACGACGACATGACCGCCCGTCACCGCAAGGCCCGAGACAACGCCACGCCGGTGCAGCGGCCGCTCCCACCCAATTTCGATCACCGCATCAGACCACCACGATCACGTGACCGTCAGCAAACACATTCGACGTACCACAGACAAGATTTTGCTGCGGCGAAATGCTTCTCGCGGGCCGCTCGACGTCTGATCCCCACCAGGACCCCGTCCAGTCACGTCGACCTCATCGCCGGCGTCGCACCCGTCTGGCCTCGACTCACCTTGCTCGCTGGTCGGACGACATCGACGTCCCCGGCGACGTGACTGCCGCAGGATCGACGCCCAATCCCCTGAGCCTCTGGCAGCAGGGCCGCGTGGCCACCGCTGATGATCTCTCCGCCCCGTTGCAACTCCTCGTCGGCCGCGAGGTCAGCGCGGTCTGCTTCGTCCGCGACTACGTCGAACTGCACTTCGACAGACCATCTTGCGCGCTCTCACCAACCCGTGCGTCGGACCAACTGTTCGTGTTGAGCGGATGCACGGGCTCGTGGCAGGGGAAAGTGAAGCCGACTGCGGCCAGGCTTCGCAGGCTCATACTCGCGCAACGCCGCGGTGCCGCTGCCGAAACCTGGTATGCGCCGCCGGGCATTTCAACCGCGAGTAGCGTGGCTAGCACCATCGTCCGCGGTCCTTGTTCAGACGATGCCCTCCAGTACAAACCATTAAGAACGCACAACTCGGCCGGCCGGTCGAGAGATTCTGCGAATGGGGCGGCTGAAGAGTCCGGCTGCGGCGCAGATGAGCAACGCGGCCGTACACACGAGGGTCCCGGCTTGAGGTCCGAGCGCGTGGGCAACCGATCCGATGATGTTGTTGGTCGCCAACAGGGTGACACTTTGCATCACCGAGAGGATTGCCTGGACACGAGCGAGATGAGTATCAGGAGCGGCACTGAGGAGCAGCGGGCTGAGGTGGCTGACGAACATGCCGCTCGCCGCGCCGACACCTATCGCGCCCGTGATGGCCATCGGCAGCGCCGGCGCGAGGCCGACCGCCAGTTCGCCCACGGCGACCACAGCCAGCGCGAGTGCGGCAACAACGCCGGGGCGGGCGAGGATCCCGCGGCGACTGATGATCAGAGTCGCGACAATCGTGCCCATGCTCTGGGCTCCGACCACAAACCCCGCACCGGTCGAACCCCATCCGTGCTCTCGCGCCAGCAGCGGGATCAGCAGAGAAACAAAAGGCAGCACAAACCCCGCCGCACCCGCCACGAGCAACAGTACGGGTCCCAGTCCGGAGGTCCTGCCCGCGACCTGGATCCCTTCCCACACCTCGCGCAAGATGTGCTTGCGCTGCGCGGGCGACGGCGGGGTGAACGGCGGCCGCACCATAACCAGCACGACCAGCACCACAGCGAAGGTGATCGCGTCGGCCCATGCCGCCGCGGAGAGCCCGGCGAATGCCACCAAGGCACCACCGACAGGAGCACCGACCAGACTAATCACCTGGGTTCCGCTCTGACGAAGCGCGACTGCCCGCGGGAGCAGTTCGGGCTCGACGAGCCGGCGGGGCATCGATCCGGACGAGGGCAGGTAGAAGGCATCGTTCGTGCCGACTATGAGAGCGGCTATCACGAGAATGGCCAACGGCGCCCCAGCCGCCCCCGACACGACAGCCAGTGTTACGGCGACAACCAGCATCACGGCGTCACCGACGATCATGACCTGTCGGGCTCCGAGCCGATCACCGACGGCACCGCCGAACAGGAGCAGAATCGTCCGCGGCAGCGCGACCGCCGACAGCACCCAACCGGCCGCCAAACCGCCGTGAGCCGATGCCGCCCAGCCCAGCGCGAAGTACAAAGCAGCGTCGCCGAGCTGCGACACCAGAGCACCGCCCAGCCAGACGTAGAAAATACGGGGAAGCACGGTTTTCTCCGCCGTACTGGACGATGGTGTCACCACGAATCTCCCCCACTGGCGCACGTGCGCCACCGGCAATCCGGCCGCCGCCCACAGCGTGCTCGACCTCGGCTGCAAATACCAAGAGCGACCGAGCATATCCACGGTGTGCGGACAGCATTACAGCGGATGGGCCCGGGTGGGCCGGTAGCCCAAACGGGGACTGTGATGCTTGGTCTGCCTTCGACGTTGGCAGGGATCGGCGTGCGTCGCTGTCGCGGGCCAACGCCAGTGCGTCGGAATTGGTCTGCACGACGGCGTGCAGCTTCGGATTGAGCTCGTCGACTCGCTTCAGGTAACCGCGGGTCAGCTGTTCCGCCGACAGGGTCGCCACCGCAAGCGTCTTCAGCTTGGTGGAAATGTGCATTCGACTACTCCCGAAGTCCGATGGCTTCAATAGGCTTGGCGCGCAAGGTGATGCGAGTGGACAGTCCGAGCGAAAGCAGGCTGAGCAGGAACGCGCCGCCGACGATTCCGACGAGCACCATCGGAGTCCCGGACGGCAACGGGGTTCCGCGCAGCGCGATGTTCAGCAGTGCCAGCGGAATCGTCCGCATGATCTGGCCTCGGGTGGTGCCGATCAGCCGCAGCAACGCGAATTCCCGCGCAGGCACCACCATGCGGTATGCACTGTCCTACTGGGACACTGTTCGGGTCAAGAAACGGCTTCGTTCGTGGCAGTCCGGCGTCTGGTACCTCACGATCGGGGCCGGCACCGGATCCTGCTTTTCTGCGAGCTGACGGTCGTCACGGCGATGGCGTTGACCGGTGTCAAGGCCCGGCGGTTCAGGTGGTGATAAAACTGCTCCGCTACCCGCTGCGGTCGAGCGGCGGCGGCTCGGCGAGCCGGTGCCGGAGCCCTACCTCAACGGCTCGCTGGTCCGGGATCCGGCGAGGCCGCGCAAACGCGGGCTGGCTGGCGCTGCACGGCTTGGCCGGGTTCTTCATCGGCGTTTCGCTTTCGCGCTGCCGCCGAGCGGGCCGCGGCAGTTGCTCACCGCCGCGGCCCGGTGGCTAGTACTGGGCGGCATTCCCCGCTCGACCACGTTCCAGGTGGACTCGTGGCCGAGCGCCGCGCGCTGACCGGGAGCAATGATCGCGCTCTCGCTCTGGGTCTCGCCGTTCGCGAACTGGCAGGCGAAGACCGCCAAGGCCCTGCTCGGCCCGCGCCCGATGTGAAGATGACCGACCCGATCGTCGAGCTGGCCGCCATCCGCTGGACGCGCTCACCGCGCAGGGTGCTCAAGCTGATGGCGGAAGGGTACGACAACGCCACCATCGCGGAACTGCTGGCGTCAGCGCCGGGACCGCACTCAAGCACATCCGCAGTATTTTCGCGAAGCTGGGACTGCCGGAGGACAACGGACGCCGGCGAGTGCCGGCGGTGCCAGCCTGTCTGAACGGCCGACGGTAGCGCTGGCGCTACCGTGTAGTCGGGGGTTTAAGGCATGGTGGCGGGGCACCGGCGGTCAGTAGCTTTCCCGGCATGGAAAAGGAAGTTTTGCGCAGCCGCCAGATCGGCGGCCCGGCAGTCACTAGCCTGCTCTGGCTGATCTTCATCGCCGGCGCCGCGACGAACTCGATCGGTGGCTTCACCGGGCTGGACCACACGTTCGGGATGATCGCGGGCGGGATCGCGGTGGTGTGCCTGGTGATCCTGGTCGTGCGGTTCGCCGCGCGGAACAAGGACTGACGCCGATGTTGCCCGCCATGCCGCTGGCGCTGGCCGCGTCGTTGCTCGCGCCCGCCGCGCCGGCTGCCGCCGTCGCGGACCCGGTTCGCACGCTCGCACAGGAGATCGTCTCCTCCGGCGCGACCGGCGTGCAGATCCGGACAGTCCACAACGGACACGCCCGTACCGTGACCGCCGGTGTGTCCGAATTGGACTCGCAGCGGCCGGTGTCGCCGACCGGACGATTCCGGATCGGCAGCGCGACCAAGATGTTCACGTCCACTGTGGTCTTGCAACTCGTCGCCGAACGCCGTCTCCAGCTCGACGCCCCGGTCGAGCGCTACCTGCCCGGACTGCTGCCGCACGGCAATGAGATCACCGTGCGGATGCTCCTGCAGCACACCAGCGGGCTCTACGACTACACCGAGTCCCTGCCTCTGCGCGGGGCGGACTTTCAGAAGATCCGGTACCAGCACCGTTCGCCGGAGTCGATGGTCGCGGTCTCGACCGGCAAGCCGCTGGACTTCCCGCCCGGCAGCAAACACGCCTACTCCAACACCAATTTCATCGTGCTCGGGATGCTGATCGAGCGGACCACCGGACACGCGTGGGGCGTGGAAGCAACGCAGCGCATCCTGGTCCCGCTCGGGATGCACCGCACGTCGGTGCCCGGCGACCGGACCGGGATCCCGGGGCCGCACGCGCACGGCTACCAGGAGATGGACGGGAAACTGGTCGACGTCACCGAGCTGAACCCGAGCATGGCCGGGTCGGCCGGCGAGATGATCTCCACCACCGCGGACCTGGACAAGTTCCTCTGCGCGCTGGCGGCGGGGCGGCTGGTGCCGCCTGACTTGCTGGCGCAGATGACCAAACCATGGTCCGCGACCGATCAGTACGGGCTCGGCTTGCGCACCCCGGCCACCGCGTGCGGCGCGCGGGTGTTCGGGCATTCCGGCGGGATTCCCGGGTTCCAGACCGTCGCGTTCACCAGCCCGGACGGCAAACAGCGTGTCGAGGCTTCGGTGACATTGGGCCGGGGCCTTGACCTCGACTTGAGGAGCGCCGTGCTCGACACAGTTTTTTGCCGCTGAATACCGATACGGAACGAGGAAACCGATGCTCACCACTGTGCCGTTTGTACTGACCGCTGCCCTGCTCGCCCCCGCTGCCCCCGCCACGACTGACCCTGTTCGCACGGTCGCGCAGGAAGCGGTTTCGGCCGGTGCCACGGGCGTGCAGATCCGCTCGGTCCGGGACGGACACTTCCGTACCGTGACCGCCGGAGTGTCCGAACTGGACTCCCGGAAGCCGCTCTCGCCGACCGGACGATTCCGGATCGGCAGCACGACCAAGTCGTTCGTGGCCACGGTGACCATGCAACTCGTCGCCGAGCACCGCCTCGGGCTGGACACCCCGGTCGAGCGGTACCTGCCCGGACTGCTGCCGCACGGCAATGAGATCACCGTGCGGATGCTCCTGCAGCACACCAGCGGGCTCTACAACTACCTCCGGACGATCTCGCTTGCCGGCACCGATCTGGAGAAGGTCCGCTACCAGCACTTTTCGCCGGAGCAACTGGTCGCCGTCGCGACCGCACAGCCGCTCGATTTCCCGCCGGGCAGTAAATACTCGTACTCCAACACCAACTACACCGTGCTCGGCATGCTGATCGAACGGACCACCGGGCACGCGTGGGGCGACGAGGTGGCCAAGCGGATCCTGCGCCCGCTCGGCATGCACGACACGACGGTGCCCGGCGACCGCACCCGGATTCCCGGCCGGCACGCACACGGGTACCAGGAGATGAACGGGAAGCTGGTCGACGTCAGCGAGCTGAACCCGAGCGTCGCCGGCGCCGCGGGCGAGATCATCTCCACGACCGCGGACCTGGACAAGTTCGTCGAAGCGCTCGCGACGGGGCGGCTCGTTCCGCCGGCGCTGCTGGGGCAGATGACCACCCCGCGATCGGCGATCGACGAGTACGGCTTGGGGTTGCAGACCCGGACCACGCCGTGCGGGATTCCGGTTTTCGGGCACACCGGCGGGATTCCCGGCTACGGGACGGTCGCGTTCACCAGCGCGGACGGGAAGCGCCGGGTCGAAGCCTCGCTGACGTTGGGTCGCGGCCCCGACAACGACACCTTTTATGCGCTGATCGACAAGGCGATCTGCGCCTGAGCCGGGACGCGGCGTGGGGTCCGGCCGGGGAAGCCGGCCCCCAAGCCGCGCCGGGTCAGGACACCTTGGGCGTCGCCCGCACCCCGAAGTGCAGGCACGGCTCGCCGGTCGCCAGCGGGCGAGCAAGATCGGCATCCAGAACCGCGCGCCCGGCGGCCGGATCAGGAACAGCGTGTCCGGCAACGGCACCAGGTCGTAGTTCTCCTCTTCTCCGCCACCAGTTCCGCCAACCCTCCGGTCACGGTGGTCTTCAGCCGCAGGCCGCCCGGGCTTTGCGAGAGCTCGATCCGCGAACCCGCCCGCTCGTAGACGCCGAGATGCCGGCTCGCGTCCACCTCCACCGGGACGGCCGGCGGCTCCGGCGGACGCGGCACCGCTACATCCGCCAGTTCGGCGTACCGGCCGCCGTCCGGGTACTCGACCACGCCGATCTCGTCGCGCACGGCGGAAGGTCCCCAGCCCGGAGTTGCGCTTCTTGCGATGGGCGGGTCAGACCGGGCGACCGCGACCAACGGCCCCGTCCCGAACTGCCGACGGCAAGATGTCATGCGCACAACCGGGGTCCGGACCGTCCACAACAGACTGGACTTCTGCGGCTGCGCGCCGAGATCACGACATTCCAGGGCGAGCAGATCGTCGACGAGGAGATCAGCGTCGAGACACCCGGACTGGCCTCACAGGTCGTGTGGTCGGCGAACGCCGACCGGGTTCGGCCGGGATCCGACCGATACGCGTGGGTGTCCGACGACCTCGACGTGATCTAACCCAACCGGCTGTTCTTCGCCCCCGTCAAGGATCTCGGCCTCGGCGGTCATATGGATTCGGTCATCACACCGGGGCCGGACGGCACCGCCGAGGTCGAGTTGCGTGCGCACGGCTTCAATACCTGACGCGCATCTGCGCTCCCGTCGCGGGAATCTCGTTCAGCGACAACTACTTCGATCTCCGCGACGGCGAACGGAAACGCATCGGGATCTCGGGGATTCCCGGCGGGTTCGACCCGCATCTGCTCGAGATCGCCACGTTCGCCGGGAATTGACGTTGCGGGGCAACGGGAATTCGCCTGACGGGCGAGCGACTCGCCCGTCAGGACCGGTGTCGTTTGTCGAATTCGCACTGTGCCGCCGCGACGCTGTCAAGATGACGGCTGGTCCAGTCGTAGAGCGCGCGCATCGGCTCGTAGAGACTCCGGCCGAGGTCGGTGAGGTCGTAGCTGACCGCCAGCGGACCGTCGGCCGCGATGTGCCGCCGCACGATTCCGTTGCGCTCCAGGCGCCGCAGCGTCTGCGTCAGCACCTTCTGCGTGATGCCGTCGACCCTGCGGCGCAGCGAGTTGAACCTGGCCGGCCCCTCGTCGAGAACGCTGATCACGAGGACCGTCCACTTGTCGGCCAGTTGATCGAGCAGGAACCGCGCCGGGCAGTCGCGGTACAGCGCCGACAACGGCGCCGGCCGAGCCTCTGCGGTTTCCCCGGGGATACCTGGTGACTTCATAGTTCCTATTTTATACCAAGTTTCCTTCAGATACCTTTGATAAGGCGAAAGGAGCAGCACATATGCCAGCTACCAGCCCAGGTGCCTACGCCAGCGCGGTCCACTGGACGATCGGCGACCAGACCCTGACCACCATCAGCGACGGGTACTTCGAGACTGACTTGTCGGTGGTGTTCCCCGAATTCGACAACGAAGAAGCTGCGCGGCTGCAACGCACCGCACACCGCCCTGCGACGCCGAGGATCACGCACAACATGTACGTCGTCCGTGGCCCCTGGCACGCGCCCGTGCTCATCGATGTGGGCATGGGCGACGGCTGGGGGCCGACGATGGGGCACGTTCCCTGCGCACTGGCGTCGATCGGCGTACTGCCCGAGGAGGTCGGCACGGTCATGCTCACCCATCTCCACCTGGATCACAGTGCCGGCCTGATCAACGCCGACGGCACCCCGCGCTTCCCCAACGCCGACGTCGTGATGCACGCAGAAGAGGCGGACTACTGGCTGACCGACACGCCGGACAAGATGCCGGTCGACGTCCCGCCGTGGGCCGAAGAGATCACCAGGTTCAGCGTCGCGAAGGCGGTCGCGCCCTACCGCCACAGCATCCGCACGTTCACCGGCGAGAGGGAGCTCGTCCCCGGCATCACGGCGGTGCCGCTGACCGGACACACGCCGGGCCATTCCGGCTACCGCGTCGGCACCGGCGAACGATCGGTACTGACCGTGGGCGACATCGTCCACCTGCCCGCCGTCCAGGGACCTCGCGCGGACGCGACCGTCGTGTTCGACGTCGACCCCGCCGCGGCGGCCAAAGCCCGCGAGGACCTGCTCGACGACGCCGCACGAAACGAGTATCTGATCGCGGGCGCACACACCGAATTCCCGGGTGTCGGCCGAGTCAGCCGGCAGGGCGACGGCTACGAAATCACCCCGGAGCTGTGGGTCGCCTCACTCGCCTGACCGAGGCGGCGCGATGGTCATCCGGCCGGGCTGCGGAGCAGGGCAGCCGACACCTGCGCCGCCAGCCATTCCTGCGTTTCGTCCCAGGTCCAGCCGCAGTCCGCGACGTAAAGCCGCCAGGACTGATGACCCAGGAAGAACCACAGGACATCGGTCGCGCGGTCCTGCGTCAGGCCCTCCCGCAAAGCCCGCAGGTCCCGCAGGCGCCCGGCGACTTCCGAGAGGGCCTCGCGGTAGAGGCGATCCGTCTGGACGAGGGTCTGCCTGGCGGCCTCGTCGACCGCGGCGCTCGTGACCAGCACCCGCAGGAGGCCGAAATGTCCTTCGTTGTCGACCCGCACGCCGTGCACAGTCACGGCTACCACCTGTAGCGGATCGCGCGAGGCACGGACCGCCGCGAGTGTCTGATCGACGACCGAGTCGCCGAGGCCCTTTCCGATGAGGCGCCTCAGGATCGAGGACTTGCCGCCGGTGCTCGCATACACGGTAGGAATGGCGGTCTCGGCTTCCCGTGCGATGTCGGCGACAGTGACCTTCGCGTAGCCGTGCTCGACGAACAGTCGCCTGGCGGCATCGAGGATGGCCGTCCGGGTCTCCTCGGCCGCTTTGGCTCGCCTGTCGGCGCGGTACGGGCGGCGCTCGACCTGGGGCTGGGAACTCATGGCTTCGTGGTCGGTCAAACCGCACCGCGTCCTTTCAATATGGGGACCCTATATCGAATATAGATACCCTGGATTATGATCCCGGGCACCCGGCGCCTGGGTGACAGCCGGTGCCCCCATCGTCTCTGAGGAGTCACGCACTATGAGCGTCTTCCCGCCGACCGCCGACGGAGCCTCGGCCCGCCAGTACGTCCTGGGACAGGAACTGCAGGTCACCATCCTCACCGCCGCCGCGGAGACCGAGGGCCGCCACGACGTCACCGACTCCGTCATGCCGGCTGGCGCGGCGACACCGCTCCACCTGCACACGCGATACGAGGAACGATTGTGGGTGGTGTCCGGCTCGCTGACCGTCTGGGCCGGGCCAGACACGGTGACGCTGCGCTCCGGAGATTTCTTCACCATTCCCAAGCACGTGGCCCACGCGATCAAATCCGGCCCCGAAGGGGCTCGGGCGCTCAACATCACCTCGCCGGCCGGGTTCGCCGAACTCATTGAGCGGGCAGGCACCCCGCTGGCTCTCGCGACGTCCGAGACCGAACTCGACGCGGAGCGGTTCGCCGCGGTGGCCGAGGAACTCGGCGACACCGTCCTCGGCCCGCCCGGCATGATCCCCGCCGACCTGGACCGCCCGGGCCGGTAGTCCTGCTTCCCTTCTGTCGGCGATACCGGCTGAAGGGAAGGGAGTGTCGCGACCGTGCGCATGTGTCCACAACGGAATAGCGTGCTGCACCGGATGGACGGACGGCCCCTGTGCCCGCCGCTCGGTTCGCCCCCGATCCCGCATGCCCTGACCGACTGGCCACGACGGCGGAAACCGGCGCAGCTCAGACAACTGCTATCGGAGCTGAGCCAGTCAGCACCTCCGCCGAAACCGGACGCTGATGCCGCGCTCGATGCTCCGAGCCAATCTTCCGAGACCGCTCCCCCAGACCTGGATCAAGCCCAGCGGTGCTCTCGCCCGGATTATCCGACGACACCCCATGTCGATCGTCCGCTGCCGCGGCAAGATGACCGCCGGCAGCGACGTGTGCGCCGGCGAGAGCGTGCAGAAGACCCGGCCCGACCTCAGCCCAACCGATCAGCGTCAGCCCACAACGATCCCCACCATGATGCTCACCGCCGAGACGACCGGATCACGCCGAGCACTCCGCCCGGTCACTTCGACCCCCTCACGATGCTGCGCCAGACCGGGAGTGGACCAGACAAACAACCTGGCATTCGCGAGTCCGAGACCTCCATCACACGACGACAGCAGCCGACACCGCACGACACCACCGAGGCCCCGCGACCACATGGAAGGTCTTGTCCGACATCACTACAGGTCGGCCGCGAACTCTTAACCAGCGGGTTCGGGGTTCAAGTCCCTGCTGGCGCACCCACCCTCCCCAGGTTCGAGAAGTTTCGGCCTGGGGATTTTTGGCGTCCGGACCCGATTGCCGGTTCCGCGGGGGGGGGGCTTCGCGGACGGACTGGGCCGCATAGACCGGCCGCGGCTGGGTATCCCTTCCGGAGAATCGCGGTTTCCCGGCGATGGTCAGGAGGGCTCCATGCTGGCACTGCTCGGTCTGCTTCTGGTGATCTGGCTGGTGTGCATCGTGCTCGGGGTGGTGATCAAAGGCCTGTTCTGGCTCGTCGTCGTGGGCGCCGTCCTGTTCCTGGCGACCGCCGCGGTCGGCTTCGTGAAACGGGCCGCGCTCGGACGGGGGCGCTAAACCGTCCGCGAACTGTTCAAACCTGAGCTCGGCGAGACGATCGCAACACCGCTTGCCGTCGCCGTCGGCTTAGGCTGAGGTCATGGCCGACACGACACCGCCGACTCCGCAAGAAGCGTTCGACCTGCTGATGGCAGGCAACCATCGCTTCGTCACCAGCGCCCCGGAACACCCCAACCAGGACGCTGCCCGCCGCGCGGCGATCGCGCCGAACCAGCACCCGTTCGCGGTCCTGTTCGGGTGTTCCGACTCGCGCCTCGCCGCCGAGATCATCTTCGACCGCGGACTCGGCGACCTGTTCGTCGTGCGCACCGCCGGCCAGGTGATCGGCGGGGAGGTCCTTGGCAGCATCGAGTACGGCGTCGACCTGCTCGACTGCCCGCTCGTCGTCGTCCTCGGCCACGACTCCTGCGGTGCCGTCGGCGCGGCTCGCGCAGCCCTCGAAGACGGGCTCGCGCCGGTCGGGTACGTCCGCGACGTCGTCGAGAAGGTGACGCCCAGCGTCCTCGCCGCACGGGCCGCGGGCCGGGTCGAACCGCACGAGATTCTGGCTGAGCACGTCAAGCACACCGTCGACCTGCTGCTGGACCGCTCCCGCGTGCTCGCGGACCGGGTCGCGGACGGGCGGGCGGCTGTGGTCGGTCTGCGTTACCGGCTGGCCGACGGGTCCGCTGAAGTCGTGGCCGCGCACGGTATCGACGCTTCTGCCGCCAAGTCGGTGTCCTGACTGCTGCGCAGGCGTTGCTGAGGAGGTTCGCCGAGGCCATCATGGCCTCGGCGAACCGAACTGGGTGGGTCGACACTGGGCGGCAGTGAATGCCCGAGCCGTCCTTCGTGGGACTCCAGCTTGAGGGCACGCTGTCGATCGAACCACCAGAGATCGCCTATGGTCAGTTTTCTGCACATGGAATGGGTTGGCGCGGACAAAATCTTCCTTGTCGCGGCGGTCGATCTGTCCGGCGACGCGCCCGAATCGGCGGTCGCGGCACGGATCAACGAGGTGCGGGCAGCCAGGGCGGCTGCCACGCCGGATACCCGTCCACCAGGTCGTCCGCGGCGGAAGGACCCCACGTTCCCGGTGCGTACCACCGTGCCGGGCGGGGATAAGCCAGCGCCGGCCGCAGAATTCGCCAGCTTTCCGCTACCGCGTCCTGCCAGGCGAAGAGCCGGTCGTCGCCCGCGAGGGCGTCCGCCAGCAGCCGTTCGTAAGGCGAACGCGGGGCGCCCAAGTCCCGTTCGAAGGTGGTGTCCAGGCGGACCGGACGCCATTGCCGCGCACTGTCCAAGCCGGACAGCCGGAGCCGGAACGCCGGGTCCGGCGAGATCCGCAGGACCAACTGGTTGGCCTCGACCTGTGCGGCGTCGGGCAGGAACCGCAGGCGTGGGGTGTGCTTGAAGATCAGCCGGACCTCGGTGGCGCTGGCGGGCAGGCATTTGCCCGCACGCAGGAAGATCGGCACTCCGGCCCAGCGCCAGTTGTCGATCGCCAGTTTGAGTGCGACGTAGGTTTCGGTGTTCGACCCGGGCGCCACCCCGGGCACGCCCTGGTAGCCCTCGTATTGTCCGCGCACGCAGTCGGCAGGCTCGACGGCCGGGATCGCCCGGAAGATCTCGAGTTTCTTCGCGCGCAGGTCCGCCACGCTCGACCCGACCGGCGCGTCCATCGCCACCAGCGCCAGCAGTTGCAGCAGATGGTTCTGCACGACGTCGCGCAGCGCCCCGACCTGGTCGTAGAACCGGCCGCGGCCGGCGACGTCCAGGTTCTCGGCCATCGTGATCTGGATGGCGGTGACGCTGTCGCGGTCCCACAGTTCGGCGAGCACGTGGTTCGCGAATCGCAGGTATTCGATTTCGGTGACCGGTTCCTTGCCGAGGAAATGGTCGACCAGGAGCACGTGCTGTTCGTCGAGGATCTCGTTCAGGCGTCCACGCAGTTCCCGCGCTGAAGCGAGATCGCTGCCGAAGGGTTTTTCCAGCGCTACGCGGGCGTCGGTCAGCAGACCCGCGGCGGCCAGGCGCTCCGCGACGGTGGCGAACAGCGAGGGAGGCAGCGCCAGGTAGTACAGCGGTCTGGCGGTCAGGTGCGAGGCAAGTGCTTGGTACAGCTCGGGATCGGTGGCTTCCCCGCTGAGGTAGGACAGCCGCCGGGACAGCCGGGCGAACACGGCGGGGTCGAAGTCGTCGACGGCTTTCTCGACGGAGCGGCGGGCGAGTTCGGTGAACTCGGCCCGGGACAACGAAGCGGTGGCGGTGCCGATGACCGGACAGTGCAGTTCGCCGCGTTGTTCCAGCCGGTAGAGCGCGGGAAGGGTCATTTTCGCCGCGAGATCCCCGGTGATCCCGAAAATCACCAGGGCGCCGGCGTTCCAGTCCGCCATCGGTTCAGTCCTGCCGGACCGGCGGGGTGGTCACAGCAGGCCCGCCTCGTCCGGGTCGATCTCGCAGGTGCGTTCGCGGCCCAGCGGTGCCGACACCGACGTGACCGTGCCGGTGCCGCAGCCGCGCCAGGCCACGGTGACGCCTTGCGGCTCGTCGTGGCTCGATCCGAGCGGGCCTTGCGCGGCGGTTTCGGCGGGGCCGGCGTGATACGTGCGGATGTCTTGGCCGGTGCCGTCGACCCGGGTGACTTCGTAGGCGAAGATCGCGACGCGCTGTCCGACGGCCGGGAAATCCGGCGGCCACGGGTTGTCGAAGAGCCCGCCGCTCGGGGTGCCGAGGGTTTTCGCGGTGATCTGGTTCATGGTCTATTCCTTTGAGAGTGGGTTTGCGTGTCGACGCGCAGTGCTTGCATCGCGGTGACCAGCTCGGCCAGGTCGCGAGGGTCGGTCAGCGACCGGTCGGTGAGTTCCCGGATCCGCCGCAGCCGGTAGCGGACGGTGTTGGCGTGGCAGTGCAAAGTCTGTCCGGCGCGTTCGGAGGAGCCGCCGCCGGCGAAGTAGGCCTCGATGGTCTCCAGGAGCAGATCTCGTTCGTCGGCGGGCAAATCCAGGACCGGGCCGAAGACCTGGTCGCCGAGCCGACGACCCTCGTCGGGGTCATAGGCGACGAGCGCGGCCAGCGGGCTGGGATCGAACGCGCGGACCTCGACGCGTTCGGGCGAAGCACCGGCCAGTGCGGTGCGCGCCAGGTGCAGCGCGCGCGGGGTGTCGGCGAGCGACGTGTACAGCGGGCTGACGCCGGTGCGGGTCAGCGCCACCTCGTTGAGCACGGCCAGCACCGCGCTGTATTGCTCGTCGCGCAACGAAACCAACCCGGCCTGCGAAACCGGAGTGAGCTGCCACGCCGACACGATGCCGAGCTGCCCGAGCCGCCGTTCGATGCCGACCAGGCTCTCCTCCGCCAACCCACGAGTCTCCGCCGCGACGACGGCGAGCTTTCCTTCAGGAGGCAGGCCGAGCAGCCGTCCGGCTTCCCACGGTCCGGCTTCGGAGAGGCGCTGGCCGGTGAACAGCGCCTCGGCCAGCGCGGAGCGACGTCGTTGCTGGGCAACGAGAAGCTCCGCGCTCGCGGTCCGGTAAGCCTCGGTCACGTGCACCGCGTGCTCGTCGGTGACCTGCCAGAGCAGACTTGCCGCGTCGATCAGCACCTCGGTTTCGCCGGTCTCGCGGGCGTGCGCGGCCAGGAGGTCCCACAGCATCGCGGTGCCGATCCGGTACACCTGCAGCACCTCCGGCAACGGCGCGCCCTGGTGCGCGCGCCGGCTGCCGGTCTCCTGCGGTGCGCCCTGGTCCGGGTCTTCGATCCCGCCGAGCGCGTCGACCAGGAACCGCACGTTGACCGCGACCGAACGGTGCAGGTCGGCGCGCGGCACGATCTTCTCGTCCCGGTAGAGGTCGATCCGTTCGCACGCCGCCGCGCAGATGTCGTCGATCAGCCGCGGCAGCCGCGGCTGGACCCACGCGGCGAGCCCGCCAGCAGTCATCGGCCCGCCCGCGAGGCCGCGATCATGCCGCTGCCTCTCGGTCCCGGCAGGTCACGGTGAGCACGCCGTCGTCGAGGCTGACGTCGACGACCGTGTTGTCGTGCGCTTCGCCGCCGAGCAGCGCGCGCCCGATCCGGGTCTCGACCTCCCGGGCGAGGAACCGGCGCAGCGGCCGGGCCCCGTACACCGGGTCGAAGCCCTGTTCCGCGATGAAGCGCAGTGCTTTGTCGGATACTTCCAGGGTCATGTTCTGCTCGGCGAGCCGTTTGCGCAGTTCGCCCAGCATCAGTTCGACGACCCGTTCGATCTCCGGCAGCGTCAGCGGTTTGAACAGCACGATGTCGTCGATCCGGTTGAGGAACTCCGGCCGGAAGTGCCCGCGCAGCGCCGCCATCACCTCGTCGCGCGCGGACTCGGTGATCTCGCCCTCGTCGTTCACCCCCTCGATCAGGAAGTGCGCGCCGATGTTGGAGGTCATGATGATGACGGTGTTGCGGAAGTCGACCGTGCGGCCCTGCGAATCAGTCAGCCGTCCGTCGTCGAGCACCTGCAGCAGAGTGTTGAACACGTCCGCGTGCGCCTTCTCGATCTCGTCGAACAACACCACCGAATACGGCTTCCGCCGCACCGCCTCGGTGAGCTGGCCGCCCTCGTCGTAGCCGACATACCCGGGCGGCGCGCCGACGAGCCGCGAGACCGTGTGCCGTTCCTGGTATTCGCTCATGTCGATCCGGACGATGTTGTCCTCGGTGTCGAACAGATCCGCGGCGAGCGCCTTCGCCAGTTCGGTCTTGCCGACGCCGGTCGGGCCCAGGAAGAGGAACGAACCGATCGGACGGCGCGGGTCCTTGATCCGCGACCGCGCGCGGATGATCGCGTCCGCGACCAGCTGCACCGCCTCGTCCTGCCCGATGACGCGCTCGTGCAGCAGTTCGTCCAGCCGCAGCAGCTTCGACCGCTCGCCCTCCTGCAGCCGGCTGACCGGAATGCCGGTCCACCGCGACACGACCGCCGCGATCTCCTCCTCGGTCACGACCTCGCGCAGCAACCGGGTGCCCGCCTGCCGCGTGGCGAGCAGTTCTTCTTCGCCCACCAGCCGTCGCTCCAGCTCGGGAAGCTTGCCGTGGCGCAGTTCGGCGGCCTTGTTCAGGTCGTAGGCGCGTTCCGCGGAGTCGGCGTCGCGACTGACCTGTTCGATTTCCTCGCGCAGCGCCTGAACCTTGTGCAGCGCGGACCGTTCCGCCTCCCACTGCGTCCGCATCCCGCTCGCCTCGGCGCGGAGGTCGACCAGCTCGCGACGCAGTTCTTCGAGCCGGGTCTTGCTCGCCGCGTCGGTTTCCTTCGCCAGCGCGGCTTCCTCGATCTCGGTGCGGGTCAGCCGCCGGCTCAGCTCGTCCAGTTCGGCGGGCATCGAGTCGATCTCCGTGCGCAGCATCGCGCACGCCTCGTCCACCAGGTCGATCGCCTTGTCCGGCAGGAACCGGTCCGAAATGTAGCGGTGACTCAGCACGACCGCGGCGACCAGCGCGCTGTCCTGGATCTTCACGCCGTGGAACACCTCGAGCCGCTCGCGCAGCCCGCGCATGATCGAAATCGCGTCCTCGACCGACGGCTCGTCCACCAGCACCGGCTGGAACCGTCGTTCGAGCGCGGCGTCCTTCTCGATGTACTTGCGGTACTCGTCCGCCGTCGTCGCCCCGATCAAATGCAGTTCGCCACGCGCCAGCATGGGTTTGAGCATGTTGCCGGCGTCGAGAGAAGACCCCGCACCTTCGGTGGCACCCGCGCCGACGACGGTGTGCAGTTCGTCGACGAACAAGAGGATCCGGCCCTCGGCCGCGGTCAGCTCGTTGAGCACGGCCTTCAGCCGCTCTTCGAACTCGCCCCGGTACTTCGCGCCCGCGACGAGCGCCCCGAGGTCGAGCGAGAACACCGTCTTGCCCTTGAGCCCTTCCGGCACGTCGCCGCGGTCGATGCGCTGCGCGAGCCCCTCGACGATCGCGGTCTTGCCCACGCCCGGATCCCCGGTGAGCACCGGATTGTTCTTCGTCTTGCGCGACAGGATCTGGATCACCCGGCGGATCTCCGCGTCCCGTCCGATGACCGGGTCCAGCTTGCCCGCCGCCGCGTCGGCGACGAGATCGCGGCCGTACTTTTCCAAAGCCTCGTAAGCGGATTCCGGCGTCGCCGAGGTGACCCGCTGGTTGCCGCGCACCTTCCGCAGCACCTCCAGGAACTTGTCCCGGGTCAAGCCCGCGCCGCGCAACAGCCGCCCGGCCGCGCTCGAACTGCCCTCCTCCAGCAATGCCGCGACGAGGTGTTCGACGGACACGTAATCGTCCTTCAGCCGTCCCGCTTCGCGATCGGCCGCGTCGAGCACGCGGGCCAGCCGGGCGGTCACGCGCGTTTCGCCGGGTGTAACGCCGGGTCCGCTTACCTTCGGGCGGCGTCCGAGTTCGGCTTCCAGCTCTTGCTTGAGCCGGGCCGGATCCGCGCCCGCTTCGGCGAGGAGCCGCGACGCGAGCCCGTCGGGCTGGTCGAGCAACGCGAGCAGCAGGTGTTCGCCGTCGACCTCCGGCTGGCCGTACCGCAGCGCGGCGGTCTGCGCGTCGTGCAGGGCTTCCTGGGATTTCTGGGTGAGCCGGTCGGGATCCATGGTCAGCCTCCGCTGCGTCGGGATCGGGTACGGAGGTCCGCTTCGAGGTCCGCGATGCGGTCGAGCAGGTCGGCGACCAGACCGACCGCGGCGTAGTTCAGCGAGAACCCGGCACGCAGCCGCTGGATCCGGGCCGCCGCCGACACCTGCGCGACCGGGTACCACCACTCGCCGCGCGCGTCCTCGACCGGTTCCAGCAGGCCCAGCACAGTGAACCGGCGGACCAGCTCCGGATGCAGGCCGGTCGCGTGCGCGAACGTCGGCAGGTCCAGGTGCGCCGCGGCAGGGTTGCGGCGCACGAGCGCGTAGGTGGTCATCGCGGCCTCCTCGGGTTGTCGTCGGTGGCCGCGGCCAGGTCCTCGTAGAGCTTCCGCTGCTCGTCGGTCAGTTCATTCGGCACGACGATCTTGACCGCGGCGTACAGATCGCCGGGGTTGCCGCGGGAATTCGGGATGCCGCGGCCGCGCAACCGCAGCTTGCGTCCGCTCGACGTTCCCGCCGCGATCTTCAGCTTCGCTTCGCCGCCGCCCGGGAGATCCATGGCCACGGTCGCGCCCAGTGCCGCTTCCGACGGCAGCAAAGGAAGATCGACGGTCACGTCCCGTCCGTCTATTTGGTACCGCTTGTCGTGCACCAGATGCACCACCAGGTACAGGTCGCCGCGCGGTGCGCCTTCGCCGCTGCCGTAGCCGCCCTGCCCCGCCAGCCGGATGCGTTTGCCGTCGATCACCCCGGCCGGGATGTTGACGTCGACGGTGCGCGCGCCCTCCGGGCCGTTGAGGGTGAACGCACGCCGTCCGCCCTGGTAGGCCTCGTTCAGGCTGATCTCGACGCCGGCTTCCTGATCGGCGCCGGGGACCGGGCCGCGCGGCTGACGCCCGAAGCCTTGGAAGCCGCCGCCGAACATGCCGCCGAAGAGGTCTTCGAAGTCGACTCCTTCGGCGCTCTGGAAACCGCCCTGAAAACCGCCGCCTGCCTTGGCACGGGCGTAGGTTTCCGGGTCCATGTCCGGAGGAACCTGCCGGAAGTCCTTGCCGAACGCGTCGTAGCGCTTGCGTTTCTCCGGTTCGGAAAGGACGTCGTACGCCTCGGAGACGGCTTTGAACTTCTCCTCCGCTCCCGGGTCTTTGTTCACGTCCGGGTGGTATTTGCGGGCGAGTTTGCGGTACGCCTTCTGGATTTCGTCCTGGCTTGCTGTCCGGGAGACGCCGAGCAGCTCGTAAAAGTCCTCGCTGTCGCTCATCAATCCGCCTTCGCGACCACGACCGCCGCGGGCCGCAGCTGGTTCTCGGCGTCGCCGTAACCGGGGCGCACGACCTGGACCACCGTGCCCGGCTTGACGCCCACCGCCGGAACGACCGATACCGCTTCGTGCAGCTGCGGGTCGAACGGTTCCCCCTGGTCGTCCCCGTACCGGGGGAAGCCGAGGTTGGACATCGCCAGGTCAGCCTGCGCACGCACCGCTTCTACCCCGGCGACGATGGTTTTGGGGTCTGCCTCGGCATGCCCGATGGCCAGGTCCAGATTATCCAGCACAGTGAGCAGTTCCTTGGCGGCCCGCTTGCGTTCCTGTTGCCGCACTTGCACGGTGTCCCGCACGGTGCGCTTGCGGAGGTTGTCCAGATCGGCCATCGCCGTGCGCCAGTTGTTCTCCAGCTCGGCGACCCGCGACTGGAGCCAGGAGTTGTCTTCCGGTTCGGCGTCTTGCTGCTGGTTCTCCATGGCGGTCAGGAGGTCGTGAACTCGGCGTCGACCACGTCGTCACCGTCGCCGCCGCCGCCCGGGGAACGCGCGCCGGGCGCGTCGCCGGCCGCGGTCGCGACCGCGGCCAAGCCGTGGAACAGCTGCTGGAGTTCCGAGGTCATCGACCGCAGCTTCGCCAGGCTCGGCTCGTCCTGGTCGAGGAGGTCCCGGGCATCCACGGCAAGGTTCTCCGCGCGTGCTTTTTCGTTGACCGGCACCGCGTCGCCGATTTCCGCGACGCTTTTCTCCACCTGGTAAACGGCGCTGTCCAAGGTATTGCGGGCGTCGACGATCTCCCGCAGCTTGGCGTCCTCGGCCCGGTGCGCCTCGGCGTCGGCGACCATGCGGTCCACGTCGGCAGAGTCCAAATTGGAGCTTTCGGAGATGGTGATGGCCTGTTCCCGGCCGGAGTTGGTGTCCTTGGCCGAGACGTTGAGGATGCCGTTCGCGTCGATGTCGTAGGTGACCTCGATCTGCGGCACGCCGCGCGGGGCGGGCGGGATGTTCTCGAGCCGGAACCGGCCGAGCACCCGGTTGTCCGCCGCCTTCTCCCGCTCGCCTTGCAGAACCACGACGTCCACCGCGGACTGGTTGTCCTCCGCGGTGGAGAAGGTTTCCTTGCGCCGGGCCGGGATCGTGGTGTTGCGGTCGATGACCTTGGTCATCACGCCGCCCATCGTCTCGATGCCCAGCGACAGCGGGGTGACGTCGAGCAGCAGGACGTCTTTGGCCTCGCCCTTGATGATGCCCGCCTGGATCGCCGCGCCGAGAGCGACGACCTCGTCCGGGTTGACCGTCATGTTCGGGTCTTTGCCGCCGGTCATGCGGCGCACCAGCGCCTGCACCGCCGGAATCCGCGTCGAACCGCCGACCAGGATCACCTCGTCGATGTCGTTCGCGGTGAGCTTCGCGTCGGACAACGCTCGCTCCACCGGCACCTTGCAGCGCTCGACAAGATCGGAGGTGATCTGGTCGAACGTCGAGCGCATCAACGTCGTGTTCAGATGCTTCGGCCCGGAGGCGTCCGCGGTGATGAACGGCAGGTTGATCGTGGTCTGCGTGACCGAGGACAGCTCTTCCTTCGCCTTGGACGCGGCCTCGAACAACCGTTGCAGCGCTTGCGGATCCTTGCGCAGGTCGATGCCATTGTCCTTTTCGAACTGATCCGCCAGATAGTCGACGACCCGGCGATCGAAATCGTCGCCGCCCAAATGCGTGTCCCCGGCCGTGGAACGCACCTCGACCACACCGTCACCGATGTCCAGCACGCTCACGTCGAACGTCCCGCCGCCGAGATCGAACACCAGCACCGTCTCGTGCTGTTTCTTGTCCAACCCGTAAGCCAGTGCCGCCGCGGTCGGCTCGTTGATGATCCGCAGCACCTCCAGCCCCGCGATGCGACCCGCGTCCTTCGTCGCCTGGCGCTGCGCGTCGTTGAAATACGCCGGAACCGTGATGACCGCCTCGGTGACCTTCTCCCCCAGGAACTTCGACGCGTCGTCCACCAGTTTGCGCAACACCAGCGCCGAAACCTCCTCCGGCGCGTACTTCTTGCCGTGCACGTCGAACCGCACCGCGTTGTCCGGCCCCGGCACGACGTCGTAGGACACCGCGTCGATCTCGCTGGCCACCTCGTCGTAGCGGCGCCCGATGAACCGCTTCGCCGACGAGATGGTGCCCTTCGGATTCATGATCGCCTGCCGCCGCGCGAGCTGCCCGACCAGCCGCTCGCCCGAATCGGTGTACGCGACCACCGAAGGAGTCGTCCGCGCGCCGTCCGAATTGGCGATCACCGCGGGCTGACCGCCCTCCAGCACCGCGATGACCGAGTTGGTCGTCCCCAGGTCGATGCCCACCGCTTTCGCCACGACGCCGTTCCTTTCCGGGTTTTATTTCCTGTCCGAGAGCCTCGGAACGGGAGAAGTTCGAGGTCTGGTGTACTGAAGGAGGAAAGGGGCGTCAAGGCGAAATGATCTTTGCTGGTGCGTTTTCCTGGGCAATTGCCTTGGGATTGTGGGAGGCGCCAAAGAATATTGTTTCGCGACACAATCGGACGGGTTCGCCGTGGGCCAACTGGTGCGTGCGGCTAGCCGGCATCCGACGGGACGCTCGCGCAAAACTGAACGGGATGCGATCTTCACCCTTGGGGCCCAGCCGCGCGAGTAGCATAGGAACCGCTCCGGCACCGAGCCGGTCACTTTCCGCCCGTTGGTTACCTCAAGGTGGCCTAGCCACTGTCAGGTGCCGTCTTCCTGGGGCGGGCTCCGATGAGCATCATGGATCCGTCCCCGATTCGAGGGATGACAATCCGCAACTGGAGGAGTGGCGATGCCGGTCGTGACGGTCCTGCAAGGACCTCGTGATGTCCAGCTCAAACGTGATCTCATCAGCAAGATCACGGACGCTTTCGTGGACGCGTACGGCATTCCGGCCGACACTGTGCAGGTGTGGTTCAACGAGGTGCCCGCGGACAGCTGGGGTGCCGCCGGCAAGCTGATCGCCGACACTCCGAAGTAGGCCGGGTTCCAGAGGCGAGGGAGCCGGCGGACTCGAATTCCGGCTCCCCCGCATTCTTTTCCTATTCTGGTTGACGAGGGGATTTCTCGTGTCCACGAATTCCGATTCGGGCACCGCCGTGAAGCGTCCGGGACTCGGGCTGTTCGTCATCGCGGTGGCCTGTGTTCTGCTGCCGGTGTCGCTCGCCGGGCCTTCCGTCGCTTTGCCGGAAATCGGTGAATATCTGCATGCGGACCTTACTTCGGTCCAATGGGTGATCAACGGCTACGACCTCACCTTCGCCGCCTTCATGCTCGCCAGCGGAAGCCTCGGCGACCTGGTGGGCAGGCGCCGGGTGTTCCGGATCGGCATGGCCGTGTTCGCAGGTGCGCTGCTGATCTCGGCCGTCGCGCCGAACATGCTGATCCTCGACCTCGCCCGCAGCGTCGCCGGAATCGGTGCGGCCGGCGTGCTCACGTGCGGAGTGGCGAGCCTTGCCGCGATGTTCGAAGATCCAGCGGCCCGGGCGAAGGCCTTCGGCGTGTTCGGCACCTCGGTCGGGGCCGGACTCGCGTTCGGCCCCTTCGTCTGCGGAACGCTGAACACCCAGTTCGGCTGGCGAGCGGTGTTCTATGTGCCCGCGCTGATCGGGATCCTTTTGCTGCTCGCCAGTTCCACGATCGGCGAGTCCAGGAACCCGCGCGCGGGCAAGATCGACTGGGCAGGCACGACGACGTTCACGCTGGCGTTGTTCGCGTTGATCCTCGGTTTGCTGGAGGGACCTCAGCTCGGCTGGGGCAGTGGGCTCGTGCTGGGCTGCCTGATCGCCGCGGTGGTGCTGCTGGGGTTGTTCGGCGTGGTCGAACGGCGCGTCGCGGATCCGATGTTCGACCTGTCGCTGCTGCTCCAGCGCCGCTATGCCGCGCTGTGCCTGGCTGTCCTCGCACTGGTCTTCGGGTTCACGCCGCTGCTGGTCTACCTGCCCGCGTACTACAGCGCGGTGGACGGGCTGAGCGCCGCGCAGGCGGGCCTGGTGCTCATGATGCTGACCGTGCCCACGCTCGTCTTGCCGCTGGTGACCGGTTACCTGGCGAAATGGGTTTCGGTCCGCGTCCTGGTGCTCACCACCGTCGTGCTGACCGGAGCCGGCGTCGCCTGGCTGACCGTCATCCATCCGGGAGCCGGTGCGCTGGCCGTGCTCGGGCCGTACCTGGTCGTCGGGATCGGGATCGGCATCTCGTTCGGGGTGATGGACGGGGCCGCGGTGAGCGCGGTCGACCCAGCTCGCGTCGGCATGGCCGCGGGAATGTTCAACACGGTCCGCCTCGGCGGCGAGGCGACCGGCATCGCCGTGGTCGGAGCCATGCTCGCGGGCGTCACCGGGGCGAAGATCGCGGGGCGGACCGGCGGTTTCGACACGCGTTATCGCGCACAGGAACTGGCGAACATGGTCAACCAGGGCGACATGGCGACGGCGACGAGTTCGGTTTCGCCGAGCGCCCGGCCTGCTTTCCAGGAGCTGCTCAGCGGCGCCTACACCAACGCGCTGCACATCGTTCTCTGGTCGCTTGCCGGTCTCTGCGCGCTTGCCGCGCTGATCCTGCTGGTCCTCGACCGCCCGGACAAGGCGGCGTCGACAGCGGGAGAAGGCGTTCCGGCCGGCGACCCGGCAGAAGCGCCCGCGTAACCGGTCGAAACGAAAGCCGGTCTCGGACCACTGCTCCCCGGTGGTCCGAGACCGGCTTTCGTTTCCCGGCAAGAAACCGGAGAGATCAGCAGACTCCGGCCGGAACAAGGCGATGGACAACATCGTGGTACTGCGCGCCGAAAGGGCTCGCGAACAACTCGGCCCTGCTGGCGAAGCCGAGCTTTTGCAGGGTCGAACTGACGTAGTTCTTCACCGTCTGCTTGGCCAGGTGCAGGCGGGCGGCGATCTCGTCGTTGGAGAAACGCAGCAGGACCAGCGAAAGCACCTCGCGCTCGCGGCTGGTCAAGTTCGCCATGGCCGATACCGCGGTCAGCGTTTCCCCCTCCTGGCGGCGGCCGGTCGCCCCTCCGCCGACAAACCAGATCGGCTGCCGGGCCTCGATCATCGTCGTGATCGCGACGACGACGACATCCGGGTTCGCACTTCGATGCACGAAGCTGTCCGCACCGCTGGAGACGCAATCCGCCACGATCTCCGGCGTGGTCACGCTGGACAGCACCAGCACCCTCGGCGGCTGCGGAACGCGCTTGATCTGGCGGCACAGCCTTATTCCGTCGTGGCGACCGGTCAAGTCGACATCTGTCACGACGATGTCGACGCGGCGCGCGGCGCATTTGGCGAGTGCCGTCTCCAAATCGCCGGCATGCTCCACGAAACCGGCTACCCCGCTTGCCGAGAGTAATCCGTCGAGCGCGTCGCGCAGCAACGGAAACGGATCCACCACCAGGATTCTCGGCCCGGCGGCGCTCTTCCTGTCGTGGACAGTCTCCCCCATGAGCATTCCCCCTCGTTCGGCGAACAGGGCGTACCTCGTCCTGAGCCTGAAGATAGACGGCTCGGAGGACGTTCCGGGTTTGTGTTCATATTGACGGAGCCGGCGCTTCGCGGAACATTCGATCCGGTACCCGCGGTACTCGTTGCGCGGCCGATTCCGGACGTGCGGTACGGCGGTGTCGCGCCTGCGCGTCGTTAGAGTCGGCCAGGTGCCGGAGATCGGCAATTCACCCAGCACTCAATTCGGATTCGGGGTCGAGGACGGATGAACCGGTTTGCCGGCCAGGTAGCCATCGTGACCGGAGCGAGTCGCGGCATCGGCATGGCAGTCGCGCGACGGCTGGCGAGAGAAGGAGCGGTCGTCTGCGCGACCGCTCGCAAGGCCGGGCAACTGGCCGCGGCCGTGTCGAGTATCGGGCCGCCGGGAAAGGCAATCGGCATCGCGGGCAATGCGGCCGAACCCGGGCACCAGGACGAAGTGGTCGCCAGGGTGATGGCCGAGTTCGGGCGCATCGACGTGCTCGTGAACAACTCCGCTGCGAACCCCGCGTTCGGGCCGGTGCTGGAACTCGAAGACGCGACGCTGCGGAAGGTGCTCGACACCAACCTGGTCGGCCCGCTCGGCTGGATCCGCAAAGTCGTCGCTGCTTGGCAAGGCGACAACGGCGGCACCGTGGTCAATGTCGCCGCCGTGGCCGGTCTGCGGCCGGTCCCGGGCATCGGAGGCTACGGCGCGAGCAAAGCCGCACTGATCCGCCTCACCGAACAGCTCGCAACCGAACTCGCGCCCACCGTGCGCGTGAATGCGGTCGCCCCGGGCGTGATCCGGACCCGATTCGCACAACGGCTGTACGAAGGCCGGGAGGCCGAGGCGGCCGCGGGCTATCCGTTGCAGCGCCTCGGCGAACCGGACGACGTCGCGGGGTTGGTCGCGTACCTGGCCTCGGCGGAGGCGTCCTGGGTGACCGGGCAGACGGTGGTCGTCGACGGCGGCCTGACCCTCGTCGCGAACGCGTGAGAACCGCGACGGACGCGCTCGACACCGGCCGGTTGATTCAGTGGCTGGCCGGGCCTGCGCCCGACTTCGATCCGTCCACGGCGTCGGTAAGCCTCATCTCCGGCGGCCGGTCCAACCTGACCTTCGAAGTCACTGACGGCAAGTGCGCACTGGTGGTGCGGAGGCCGCCGCTGGGCCACGTCCACGCGGCCGCGCACGACATGCGCAGGGAGTTCCGCGCCATGGTCGCGCTCGCCAAGACCGGCGTGCCGGTGCCTGAGGTGATCGGATATTGCGACGACCGATCAGTCCTCGGTGCGCCCTTCCTCGTCATGCGCAAGTCGCCGGGACGGATCTACCGGACCGACGACGACCTCGGCGAACTCGATCGCGTGCAGGGCACGCTCATCGCGCACGCACTGGTCGACACGCTGGCGAACCTGCATTCGGCGCCCTGGGCCAGCATCGGCCTTGCCGATTTCGGCCGCTCCTCCGGATATCTCGACCGCCAGCTCCGGCGCTGGGCCGCCCAGCTGGCCGGAGCGCGCGAACGCCCGCTGCCTGGCATCGACCGGTTGGCGGACCTGCTTGCCGAACACCGTCCGGCACCTCGTCCTAGCGTGCTTGTGCACGGTGACTATCGCCTCGACAACGTGCTGATCGGCACCGGCGGCGAAATCACCGCGGTGCTCGACTGGGAAATGTCCACGATCGGCGACCCGCTCGCCGACGTCGGCACGTTCTGCATGTATTGGGACGGCTTCGCCGACCTCGGCCTGTCCGTGCCGTGCTCTCCCGGTGTCCGCCACGGCTGGCCGGCGCGAGAGGAATTAGCACGCCGTTACACGGCCCGGTCCGGGAACTCGCTGTCCGACCTCGGATGGTACGTCGCGTTCGGCTATTACCGGATCGCCGTGATCCTCGAAGGCGTGCACGCGCGCCATCGGCGCGGGCTCACCGCGGGATCGGGATTCGACGGGGTCGGCGACGCCGTGCCGCAGATCGTGGCCCGCGGCCTCGAGGCCTGGGCCGAATGACATCGACAAGGGAGGAAGAATGGAACTGACTGTCGATCGGGTGGGCCTCGCGTTCGAGGCGCTCGCCTCGGGCGACCGGGGCAAGATGCTCGAATACTGGGACGAGAACGTCCGGTTCGAGATACCCGGGAACCACGGACACGCGGGCTGGTACGAAGGACTTGACGAGTTCCTCGGTTTTCTTGCCACGGTTGGCGAGTATTCCGCGGGAACGTACCGCGCGGAAAATGTGACGGTGCTGGTCAATCCGGACTCCGGCTATTCCGTGGACATCAACAAGAATTGGGCCGTCCGGGCGGGCGCGGACCACGACAGCACGTCTCCGTACGACAAGCTCGACGTCGACGCGCTCCACGTGCTTCGCTGGCGCGACGGGAAGATCGTCGAAGGGCGCGGAGTGCTGATGGGGGACGGCGGCACCACTTCCGCGCTGTGGTGGTCGCCGATCCGGGCTGACGGCACCCGGGCGCACTGAAATTCGCACATGTTTCCGTTGATCGGCCGCTGCCCGAACCGGCAGCGGCCGATGTTCTTTTCGGCTGCCTTTCCGAGTACGCCGAGTACTGATTACCAAGGGATCGAGTACCGGTTGTCCTGCGGTTTTCCGGCGTGGCACGGATAGCGTGGCAGCATGGTTGATTCAGATACCGTCGTGGTCACCGGAATCGGCGTCATGCTCCCTCATACGACAGATGTCGCCGAGTTCTGGGACAACATCGCCGGCGGCCGGTCGCAGGTCGGCAGGCTGACCAGGTTCGAACCCGGCGCCGCAGACCTGCCGGTGCGCGTCGCCGCGGAGATCGGGTCCTTCGACCACCACCGCTACCTGCCGGAACTGGCGGACGCGCACGCCGCCAAGTACTCGCGCGACGTGCTCATCACCATGTCCGCCGCCGCCGAGGCACGGCGGGACGCGGTCCTGGCAAGGGGCGACGTCGATCCGCGGCGGCTGAGCGTTGTGTTCTCCTCGTCCAGGGGGCCGCTCGGGTGGTGGCAACAGGCCATCCTCGGCGAGGATCCCGCCGCGTTCTCCGACAAAGGAGCCATGTTCCGCGGGCTGCCCGGCTCCCCGGCCAGTCTTTCAGCGATCTACCTCGGCGCGCAGGGATTGGTGACGACGATCAGCAACGCCTGCGTCGGCGGGCACCAGGCGATCGGCACGGCAGTGCGCGAACTGCGGAGCGGCACCAGCGACGTGGTGCTCGCCGGCGGGCACGAATTCCCGATCCTGCCCGAGGTGGCCAAATGCTACCTGGCGTTGGGCAAAGGGGTGCTGTCCGAAGAGGAAACCGACCCGGCCAACGCCGTACGCCCCTACAGCGCCGACCGCAACGGTTTCGCATTAGGCGAAGGCGCCGTCGTCCTGGTGCTGGAGCGGCTTTCGCACGCCGAGAGACGCGGGGCCACTCCGTACGCGACGGTGCTCGGCCACAAGTCGTTCAACGAGGCGGACCATCCGACCACAATGGACCTGAGCGGCAAGGTGACCGCAGGCGTCGTGCACGATCTCCTCGCCGAGGCGGGTCGTAAACCGGACGAGGTCGGCTACTTCTGTGCGCACGGCACCGCGACCCGTTACAACGATCTCGCGGAAAGCCGGGCGCTGCGGGCCCTCTATCCGGGCCGGCGGGTTTCCGAGTTGCCGCCGATCAGCTCGAACAAGCCGATCTACGGGCACACGTTCGGCGTCGCCGGCATCATCAACGCCGCGGCCACCAGCCTGATGCTGCGCCACGGCCGCATCGCGCCGACGATCAACCTGCGCCGCCCCGATCCCGAGTGCGACCACGACCACGTGGCTGAGGGAAGCCGCGCGGTCGACGCCGATCTCGCGGTGTCCATGTCATTCGCGTTCGGCAGCCAGACCTCGATGCTCGCGTTGGGAGCGCTGTCGTGAACCCGGTCATCGCGTCCGATGTGGACGACCTGGTCCGCCGGTTCGTGCGCCCCGGCGAACATCTGCACCTCGCGGCAACGCAGTCCCGGCCGAACGCGCTGACCTACGCGCTGTGCCGCCAGTTCGGGGCGGCGGGCCGGTTCACGATCAGCACGACCGCGATCCACACCAGTGCGCACGCGCTGACGATCGCCGGGGCTGTGCGCAAGGTGATCGCGGGCTTCGTCGGGGACACCTATCCTTCCCCCCGGCCGAATCCGCTCTACCGCGACCTTTCCGAGGGCACGCCGTTCGACTTCGAAGCGTGGTCGCTGCTCAGCTACGTGCAGCGGCTGATGGCCGGGGCGATGGGGCTGCCCTACGCGGTCACCGGATCGCTGGCCGGCACCGACCTCGCCGAAGGCAAGGGCTCCGACCTGCACCGAATCCCCGATCCAGCCGACCCGCGGCGGCAGCTCACGCTGGTGAGCGCGCTTCGGCCCGATCTCACCCTCGTCCATGGCGCCTGCGCGGACGAGGCCGGGAACGTGGTGCTGTTCCCGCCTCTCGGCGAAGGGCAGTACGCCGCCTACGCGGCCCGCCGAGGCGTGCTCGCGTCGGTCGAGCGAATTGTCTCCAGCGAGGAAATGGCCAGCCTTGCCGACCGGGTGATCGTTCCCGGCCAGCGGGTGCTGGGCCTGTGCGAAGCGCCGATGGGCGCGCATCCGCAGTCGCTGCGAGCCGCCGAGGCCCCGGGCGTCTCCGGCTATCTCGAGGATTACGAGTTCATCGAGGACATCGTGGACCGGTGCGCGGCGGAGGAACGCGGCCGGGACTGGTACCGGGAGTGGGTGCTCGACGTGGGCTCGCACGACGGTTACCTCGACAAGCTCGGTTCCGCACGACGTACCGCACTGCGCTGGGACGGATCCGCGCTTCCGAGCGCCGCGACGGACCTCCGCGAGCCCGCGAGCACCCAGGAACGGGTCATCGTGCTCGGCGCGCGGGCGGTCGCCGATCGCGTGCGTTCGGGCGGATACGACACGCTTCTCGCCGGCATCGGAGCCTCGCACATGGCCGCGTGGCTTGCCGCCGAACTGCTGCGCCGGGAGGGCTGCCCGGTCAAGATCGCCTCGGAACTCGGCGCGTACGGGTTCACGCCCGAACCGGGCGACGTATTCCTGTTCAGCCTCCGGCATGCCGAGCGGGCGGAAGGGCTCGGCGGAATCGCCGAAATCCTCGGCGGCATGGTCTCGGCGAATCCTCGGGCGCTCGGCGTGCTCGGCGCGGCCGAAATCGACCGGTACGGCACGATCAACACCAGCCGTTCGGCGAGCGGCCGCTGGCTCACCGGCTCCGGCGGCGCCAACGACATCGCTTCGAGCACCGACTGCGTGGTCGTGGCGCAGGCTTCCCCGCGCCGGTTCGTGCCGAAAGTGAGCTACCGCACCAGCCCCGGCGATCGAGTGGTCGAAGTGGCCAGCCAATTCGGCAGGTTCACCCGATCCGAGAGCACCGGAGAGTTCCGGCTGACGAATGTGCTCACCAGCGAACCGGCCGGCAACCCGATCGCGCTGGCGAAAGTCGCCGCCGAACTCGTCGCCCAGAACACCGGCTGGGCCGCCGCCGACCTGCCGCTGGGCGAAACGGCGGTGGAGGAACCGATCACCGGCGAGGAACTCGCCTTACTGCGCACGCTCGACCCCGATGGCCGTTACCGCTGACCCGCACCTGTCTCAGGAGGAAACGCTCATGTACGCACACGCGTCCCCGGCTTGGACCGGCTCAGGACTGAGCTTCACCGGTCTCGGCCATTACTACCCGCGCACAGTCGTCCGGCACCACGACGGGATCGAGGTCGCCGGGCGCACGTATCACCAGGAAGAAATCGACGAGCTGGGCGTGCACAGCCTGCACCGCGCGGAGGAAGACGAGACGGTCGAGTTCATGGCGGCGCGGGCCGCGACCGCCGCGCTGGGCAAGGCAGGCCGTGAACCGGGCGAGATCGACTTGCTGGTGCTCGCGAACTGGACCGACCGGCAATGGATCCCGGAACTGGCTCCCGCCGTGGCCGCCTCGATCGGGGCGGCGGAAGCGCTCGCCTTCGACGTTTGCGGCGCCTGCACCGGTTTCGTGCACGCGGTGCAGATCGCTTCCGCGATGCTCACCGCCGATCCGTCCGCCCGGCGCGCGGTCGTGGTGGCCGCCGACCGGTTCACCCGCAGGGCCCGGATCGGCACGCGCGGGCAGCTGGTGTTCGGCGATGCGGCCGGGGCGGTCGTCCTCGAGAAGGGCGATCCCGAAACCGGCGGGCTCCGTGATTCGATCCTGGCCTGCGACGCGAGCGAGGCGGACACCGTTGCCGCCCGCGACGGCTGGCTGCGGCCGAAGCCCGAGCTGATCGACCTCGCCGTGCGTTCCAGCCTGTCGGTCGCCGAACGCTTGCTGGAACGCAACCAGCTCAAGGTTTCCGACATTCAGTGGCTGGTGCCCCATCCGGGCAACAACGCCATCCACACCGGGGTGCGCGACGGCCTCGACCTGCCCGGGGAAAAGTTCGTCACCAACTTCGCGGACCGCGGCAACACGGGCTGTGCGTCGATCCCGATCGCGCTGTCCGAATACACCGAAAGCGGGCGGTTGCGGCCGGGCGATCTGGTGCTGTCCACCGCCGTCGGCTCGGGGTGGTACTACGGCGGGCTGCTCTACCAGCTGTGAAGGAGCGACGGATGACCGTGCTGATCGTCGGGGCCGGTCCGGTCGGACTGGTGCTGGCTTGCGAACTGCTGCGTCGCGATGTCGACGTCCGGGTGATCGACCGCTCCCGGACGCCGGTCGCGCAGTCCAAGGCGATCATCGTCTGGCCGCGGACCCTGGAACTGCTTGCGGGTACCGGAATCGCCGCGGAAATGGTCCGCAGCGGACACCGGCTCGACGGCGTGCGGTTCCACGCGGACGGTTCGGTGCTGGGTTCGGTCACCGTGGCCGACCTGCCGGACAGCAGGTTCAACCACGTGCTGATGCTCCCGCAATGGGAGACCGAACGGATCTTGCAGGACCGTTTCGCCGAGCTCGGCGGGAAAATCGAATGGGGCGTCGAACTGGTTCGGACGACCATGGGCACGGACGGAGCGGAGACCGTGCTGGCCGGCCAGGACGGCCGCGAAGAAACGACCACGGCTTCCTGGCTGGTCGGCGCGGACGGCGCGCACAGCACCGTCCGCAAGGCGCTCGGTGTCGGGTACGCCGTGCACACCCCGAACCTGACGTTTGCCATCGCGGACGCCCCGGTCACCGGGCCGATCGACGACCGGTACCTGCATTATTGCTATTCCGCGAAAGGAGCGCTCGGCATCGGCCCGCTCGGCGACGGCGTGTTCCGTTTCGCCGTGAGCGCCAAGGAAGGACAGCGAGCGAACCGCGAGTTGTTCCAGTCCGCGCTCGACGAACGCGCCGGAGGCATGGGGACCGTAGGCGAACCCCTCTGGAGCGCGTTGTTCCAGGTGCGATGCGCCACGGCGGAGCGATTCCGCTCCGGGCGGGCGTTCCTGGTCGGGGACGCCGCGCATGTGGTGAGCCCGGCAGGAGGGCAAGGCCTCAACGCTGGCATCCACGACGCGGTGAACCTCGGCTGGAAGCTGGCCGGCGTGATCAACGGCCTGCTGGCCGAGCGCGTGCTGGACACCTACCACGCGGAGCGGCACGAGGGGGTGCGCCGGGTCAGTGCGGTAACCGACCGGCAGACCCGATGGGGACTGCTCGTCGAGCCGAGGAAGGCATTGGCTCGCAACGTTCTGGTCAGAGCTGCCGCTGCGTCCGGGATCCTGCAGCGCTTCGGAGCCCCGTTGTTCAGCGGGACGGAAGCAACCTGCCGTCCGCGGCGGTTCGCCTGGGCAGCACTGCGCTATCCCGCGGTGCGGGTGGGCGGGCGGCTGCCGTTCCTTGCCGAGGAATGCGGCGCCGGGCCCAGCTCGCTGCCCATGCTCGTGCTCAGCCCCGGATCCGGGTGGAGCGCGATCCGCCGGGCGCTGCCGGCCGACCTCGTCGTGCACCGGCTCGGCCGGAATCCGCGAACCGCCGACGGCAGGCTGGTCGCTTTGCTCGGCCGCCGTCCGGTGGCGCTGCTCGTGCGTCCGGACGGCTACGTCCTCGCCAAGACGACCGGGGATCGCCCCGGCCCGTTGCTGCGCGCCCTGACCACGATTCGCCGATGAAAACTGGAGGAGATCGATGATGGAGACCGGAAACGGCCATACGCCGGAAATCGCGGTCTGGACCGACTTCGGCGGCGTGCTGACGCCGCCGGTCGCGGAGACGTTCCGCACCTTCGAACAACGTTTCGGCGTTCCTCGGCACGCGTTGCAGGAAGCCATGGCCGCGGTCGGCCGGGCCTACGGCACCGACGCGATGGGCCCGCTCGACATCCCGCTGGTCGACGAAGCGACGTGGGCCAAGGAGGTCGAGCAGGTGCTCGCCGACGAGTACGGCCTGGTCGCCGACCTCTCCGATTTCGGAGCCGGGTGGTTCGAAGGCCGTCCTCCCAATCATTCCTGGGTCGCCTGCCTGCGCATCCTGCGACGGCGCGGGGTGTTCGTCGGCATGCTGTCCAACATGCCGCCCGCGTGGGAGCCGCTCTGGCGGCGGATGGTCTCGGAGAGCGAGTTCGACGCCGTAGTGGTCTCGCATTTGGCGGGCAGCCGCAAACCGCAGCGGGAGATCTTCGAACTCGCCGCTCGAACCGCCGGGCTTCCGGGCGAACGATGCGTTCTCGTGGACGATCTCGAGCGCAACTGCGAAGGCGCGCGGGCCGCGGGGTGGCGCGCGGTGTGCTTCGCGAATGCCGCGCAGGCCGCGGAGGAACTCCAGCCGCTGATCACCGGTGCCACCGCCCGTTCCTGATTTCTCGAGGAGACCCATGACCACGCCCACCGCGCTGGAGCCGCTCGGCACCGCCGCCACGATCGATCGGAAGCTGGTCCACCGGACCGCGCTCGAAGAGGTCTTCCTGACCGGCTTCCGATCCCTGCCCGACGGCCGGTTCGCGGGCTCGGCCCGGCTGCCGCGCGCGCACCGGTACTACAACGACCACACCAATCACCCGGCGGTGCACGACCCCGTCGCGATTTTCGAATGCGTGCGCCAGATGCTGCTGTGCGCACTGCACCTGCACCATGACGCGCCTGCCGGGATGAAGGCCATCACGGCGGCTTGCCGGATGGACCTGACCGACCCGCTGGCGCTCAAGCTCGACAAGGGTTACGACCTCGATCTCCTCGGCACGGTCGCGATGCACAAGGAACGGGAGGGCGTCACTGTTCGTGTGCTGCACGAAGTCGAGGTTCGTCTCGGCTCGACGGTGCTCGGCACGATCGCCGTCGACACCGCGCAGAAGGACGAGCAGCGCTATCAGGACCTGCGCATGGCGTTCCGCGACACGAAGCCGCCTATGTCCGACGACCTTCTCGCGAGCGAACCGCTGTCGCGGGTGCCGCCCTATCTCGTCGGCAGGCAGGAGCGGGACAATGTGCTGCTGCTCGGCCCCGAGGTGAGGGACGGGACGCTGACCGGACGACTGCGCGTTCCGGTTTCGCACCCCGGCATGTTCGACCACCCGCAGGACCATGTGCCAGGCCCGGTGATGATGGAGGCGGCTCGCCAGGCGGGCACGCTGCTGGCAGGCGAACTCTTCGGGCAGGCATCGAGCAAGACTGTCCTGGTCGGACTCGACGCGGCTTACACCCGCTTCGCCGAACTCGACTCGGACATCCTGATCACCGCGACAGCGGGTTCGGGGGCGACCGAGCCGATCGCCGTGCGGTTCCTCCAGGAGGGGGAACCGGTCGCCGAGATGACAATCAGGATGGCAAACACCGTCGAGTATCGCCCCGCGTCATGAAGTATCCGGAATCGCTGTATCTCAGCAACCCGGCGGTGTATCTCGGCGAACGCGTTATGTCGGCAGAAGAAGCGGTGGCCGCCGGCTCCATCACCGGGCCGTCCGCGCGGAAGTACGGCTACGCCGAACTCCGCACGAGTGATCTCGCCCCCTGCGACATGGCCGTTCTCGCCGCGCACACGACGTTGACGGGTTCTTCCGCGGATCCGCTCGACCTCGGCGAGGTCCTCCATGCCTGGACTTACTTCCAGGGCCACGATTTCTGGTCGCCCGCGCACTACGTCGCGGCACGGATCGGCGCGGAGAACGCGGTGCCGATCGGCATCCAGCAAATGTGCAACGGCGGCATGGCGGCCGTCGACGCGGCCGCCGGGCACCTGCTTGCGGACCCGGCGGCAGGCCCGGCCTTGATCACCACGGGGGATCGGTTCGCTCCGCCGGGTTTCGACCGCTGGGGCAGCGATCTCGGCGTCTGCTACGGCGACGGCGCGACCGCTGTGGTGCTCGACCGCGTCCCGCGCGGCCGGGCTGTGCGGTTGCTCGCCGTGGAAACAGTGGCGGCGGCGCGGCTGGAAGCCATGCATCGCGGCAATCGGCCGTTCAGTCCCGTGCCGCGGGGCGGAACGGAAGTGCTGCGACCCGCGTTGACGAAGCGGCAGTTCGCGGCCGGGCCGTTGGCGGCGGACCTGGCCAAGGCGGCCTATTCGGCGATCGCCACAGCGCTCGGCACCGCTCTGGCAGCCGCGTCGGTCTCGCCTGACGATCCGCGACTCGCCGGGGTCGCGCTGCCAAGGCTCTCCCGCAACGGGCTCGACGAGGTGTACCGGCCGGTCGTCGAAGACAGCTGTTCAGCTCCGGTGCTGGACCTCGGAAGCCGCACCGGCCACCTCGGTGCGGGCGACGCGATGGCGAACCTGACCGACCTGCTGGCCGGGAACCCGGCTCCGGGTTCGGTGTTCGTGCTGATCAGCGCGGGTGCCGGCTTCACGTGGAGCACAGCCGTCGCGGAGGTGGTCTAGATGCGGCAAGCGGCGGAGCCGAATGAGCTGTTTTCCCTGGACGGGCTGGTCGGGATCGTGACCGGCGCGTCCAGCGGCCTCGGAGCAAGAGCGGCCGGGGTGCTGTGCCGGGCCGGCGCGCGGGTCGTGCTGGCGGCACGCCGCCGGGAGAGGCTGGAACAGGTCGCGCGGGATTGCCCCGGCAGCTTGGCGGTGCCGTGCGACGTGCTTTCCGCCGAGCAGCGGGCGCAACTGGTCGACACCGCGGTCGAGCGGTTCGGCCGGGTTGACATCCTCGTGAACAGCGCGGGAGCCGCCCGGGTGGCTCCCGCGCTCGAACAGGGAGTCGACGAGTTCGCCGAGGCGGTCTCGCTGAATCTCACCGCACCGTTCGCCTTGTGCCGTGAGGTGGCTCCGCACATGATCGCCGCGGGCGGAGGCGTCGTGGTCAATATCGCCTCGGTGTACGGGCTCGTGGCCAGCGGAAGCCTTCCCCAAGCCGGATACGCGGGCAGCAAGGGCGGGGTCGTGAATCTGACCCGCGAACTCGCGGCTCAGTGGGCGAGTGCCGGGATCCGGGTGAATGCGCTGTGCCCCGGCTGGTTCTACTCGGAGATGACAGCGTCGATGATCGACGACGAGAAAGGCCGCGCGTGGATCGAGCGGCGCACTCCGATGCGCCGGGTCGGCGAGCCCGGAGAACTCGACGGCGCGCTGCTCTTTCTGGCGAGCGCCGCGAGTTCTTACGTGACCGGCGTGGCATTGCCGGTGGACGGCGGCTACACGGCGGTGTGAGCACGAAGCCGCGGACGTCCGGGAGGAAGCAGATGCGGCCAACGCGCTGAAGGATGCCTTCAGCGCGTTGGCCGTCGTTGCCCGGTCCGGGTTCAGCGGTAGCGGGCGAGTTCTCGCCGAGCCAGCGAACGCCGGTGCACTTCGTCCGGCCCGTCCGCGAACCGCAACGTCCGGGTGTGTGCCCACAGCTCCGCCAACGGGAAATCCTGGCTTACCCCGGCGGCGCCGTGTACCTGGATCGCCTTGTCCACCACCCATTCCGCCATGCGCGGGGTCACGATCTTGATGGACTGGATCTCGGTGCGGGCGCCCTTGTTGCCGACTGTGTCCATCAGCCACGCGGTCTTCAGCACCAGCAGTCGCGCCTGGTCGATCCTGACCCGTGCTTCGGCGATCCATTCGCCGACAACACCTTGTTCGGCCAGCGGGCCGCCGAACGCCGAACGCCGCCATGCTCGTGTGCACATCAGGTCGAATGCCCGCTCCGCCATCCCGATCAAACGCATGGCGTGGTGGACGCGGCCGGGCCCCAACCTGGCTTGCGCGACGGCGAATCCCGCTCCCGGCTCGCCGAGCAGGTTCTCGCTCGGCACCCGGACGTCGGTGAACTCGATCTCCGCGTGCCCGCCGTGCGCGCCATGGTCATAGCCGAACAGAGTCATGCCGCGGACGACCCGGACTCCCGGAGCGTCGCGCGGGATCAGGATCACGCTGTGCCGGCGATGGCGCGGCGCGTCCGGAAAGGTCTCGCCCATGACGACCAGCAGGGCACAGTCCGGGCTCAAGGCCCCTGACGACCACCACTTCCGGCCGTTGACGACGTAATGGTCGCCGTCCGGCTCGATCCGGGTGGCGATGTTCGTGGCGTCGGAGGAGGCGACGTCCGGTTCGGTCATGCAGAAAGCGGAGCGGATCTCGCCGTTCAGCAACGGCGTGAGCCATCGCGCGCGCTGAGGTCCGGTGCCTGCCAGCGCCAGCAGTTCCATGTTGCCGGTGTCCGGCGCCGAGCAGTTGAGCGCTTCAGGGGCGAGACCCGGACTGCGCCCGGTGATCTCGGCGAGCGGGGCGTACTGGAGATTTGTCAGGCCCGCACCGGATTCGTGCCTCGGCAGGAACAGATTCCACAGCCCGCGCTCGCGGGCGAGTTTCTTCAGTTCGTCGACCACCGGCGGACGGGCCCATGGCTCGTCCGGATCCCGTTGTGCGGCGAAAATCCGCTCAGCGGGGTAGACATGTTCCTCCATGAACCCGGTCAACCGCCGGCAAAACTCCTCGGTGATGCCGTCCATCGCGAAATCCATTGCCGTCCTTTCCTCGCAATCCTTGCCCAAAACGGTAATTTGGCAAACACGCGACGGGAAATGACGACGGGTACCGAAAATCGCCCGGAACAGTACCTCAGGTACCGTTCCGGGCCTTCACGCCCCGATCCGGAGGACGGCTTTGCCGCGGATCCGACGTTCACGCAAATCGGTCAGAACGGCGGAAGCGTCCGCCCAATCGGCAATCCGGCCGATCTCCGGGTGCAGCCGCCCGGTTTTCACCAGGCGGACGAGCGCGGCGAGATCCGCGCCGTCTGGCGTGTCACTGTCGGCGTAGTGGAAGTGCCGGATGACGCCTGATTCGGGGCCGGGAAAGAACTCGAAAAAGCTGAACGTCGACGGCTGCCGACTCGCCTGCCCGAACCAGATGAACGTCCCCCGTTTGACGAGCTTCCGCAGCGCTTGCGGCGCGGAGGCGTCTCCCACGGATTCGAGCACGATGTCGAACGGGCCTCGCGCGTCGGCGACGTCGTGCACGACCTCGGCTCCGAGCTCGGCCAGCCGCGTTCCGCGCTCGGCGGTGGCGCTGACGGCGGTGATCTCGGCTCCCGAGGAATAGGCCAGCTCCGTGAAGTAGTGGCCGACTCCCCCGGAGGCGCCAGTGATCAAGATCCGTTTGCCTGCCACGCTTCCGGCCGCGCGCAGCAGCCGGATCGCGGTGAGACCGGCGAGCGGGAGCGCGGCCGCCGTCTCCGAGCCGACGCCGTCCGGCAGCTCCGCGAGGGCGGACGTGGCTACCGCGACCCGTTCGGCCCAGCCGCCCAGCGGTGGATGCGCCACGACGCGGGTGCCCGCCGCCGGCCCAGAGCCGTCCGCGGCCGCGGCCAGGACGCGCCCTGCGACGTCCTTGCCGGGGCGCAACCCCTCGCGCGGCCGCAGCAGCAAAAACATCTCGCCGCGGTTGACCGAGAACGCCTCGACAGCGATCACCGCCTGGTCCGGCCGAGGCTCGGGCTCCCCCACTTCGCCGAATTTCACGAGCTTGTCGTCCTGCCAGGTGGGCAGCAATGCTTTCACGTCGTCAACTCCCTGAAGATGGCTGCGGGTCAACCCGCGGCCAGGCTAGGAATCACTGCCCGGAGCGGAAAGACAGCACTTTCGGGTGCCTTGGGAACCCCGGGGAAACCCAGCCGGTCAGCTCTTCCGAGCATTTTCCCGCCGGTGATGCGGATCACACCTGGTTGCCGCGAAGCGGGACACCGCCACCACGGCGTTTGCTAGCATCGCCACTATGTCGGACCATGGCGTGCTCCGCTGGAACATGATGAAGTCGGCCTGCCCCACCCGGCAGGTGCTTGACCGGATCGCGAACAAATGGACCATGCTCGTGATCATGTCCCTCGAGGACAAAACGCTGCGCTTCTCCGAATTGCGGAGCCGAATTGAGGGCGTGTCGCAGAAAATGCTGACACAGACCCTTCGAGGCATGGAATCCGACGGTTTTGTGCTCCGGACCGTGTATCCGACGGTCCCGGTGACAGTCGAGTACTCGCTGACCGACCTCGGCGAGAGCCTCGCGAAGACAGTCGACGTCCTGCGGGGTTGGGCGTACGGTCACATGTCGGCCATCGAAGACGCCAGGAAAGAATACCTGGCGCGCACGGAAACCCTGCCTTCCGAAGCGCAGATGCGCGACGCTGGCTAATCCGCGATACCCGGGGGGATCGAACAGTGATCGCACGACAAGTTCCTACGATCGGTCGCGCCCGCACGGCTCGCCCGGACTGAGGCCGGGCCGTGCTGCCCGGCAGACCTCGCCGCACCTGGAGCGTGGCGAAGCAGTTGCTGGTACTTCAAGCGGTGCTTATGGCTGTCCTCGTCGCGAGCGGCGCCCTTCTGGTGTATCTCGACGAGTCTGGGAACCAGGAACGCGCCGCCACGGACACCGTGACCGCGCTCGCGGTCGAACTCGCCGGCCGGCCTGACGTCCAGGCGGGCTTCACCCTCGCGAATCCCGCCGGCGCGCTGCAGCCGCTGGCCGAACGCGTCCGAGCAGAGACGCACGTCGACTTCATCACGATCATGAATACGGACGGAGTTCGGTACAGCCACCCGAATCCGCAACAAATCGGGCAGCATTACCTGGGCAACACGGAGCAAGCGCGCGCGGGCCGGGTCTTTTCCGAGACCTACACGGGGACTCTCGGCAGATCGGTGCGCACGGTCGCCCCGGTTTTCGATGCGGAACGCACCGAGATCGGCATGATTTCGGTCGGCATCACGGTCCAGGCGATCGGCGCGCGGCTACAGCAGCGGCTCAGCCTGCTGGTCGGAACGGCGCTGCTGGTGCTCGGTGTCGGGATGACAGGCACCTGCCTGGTCACGGCCCGGCTGGGCAGGCACACCCGCGGCGTTTCTCCCGGAGATTTGTCCCGCATGTTCGATTACTACGAATCAACCCTGCACGCATTCCGGGAAGGACTGCTTCTGATCGACCGGGAGGGCCGGATCACGTTGTGCAACAACGCGGCCAGGGAACTGCTGGGAATCGGCGAGGAATCCCCTGCGACCGTGAGCGGCCTGAAAGTGCCCGAGGAGTTCTCCGCGGCCATGACGGACGGACGGACGAGGACGGACGAGGTGCACGTGACCGGTCAGCGCATCCTGGTGATCAACACGTCTCCGGTCTGTTCCAGGGGCGACGCGATGGGCACCGTGGTGACGTTGCGAGACCGGACCGAATTGCTGGAGCTGACGGACGAACTGAACTCCGCCCGCCGCATCGCCGACGCCCTGCGCGCATATGCGCACGAAGCCGCGAATCGTTTGCACACAGTGGTTTCCCTGGTCGAACTGGGACGTCCGGAACAAGCTGTCGAGTTCGCGACCACGGATATCACCACGGCTCAGGAGCTCGCGGACCGCATCCTCGAAGCAATGGCCGAGCCGGTGCTGGCCGCGCTGCTGCTCGGCAAGTCCGCGGAAGCGCATGAGCGCGGCGTCGCGTTGGCCATCAGCGAGGACACGGAATGGGACGGGCACTGCACCGTCGAACCGGGCGATCTGGTCACAGTGCTCGGCAATCTCATCGACAACGCGGTGGACGCGGCGTCGGCCAATGCCGGCTCGAGCACGCGCAAGCCGACAGTGACGGTGACCGTGCGGGCCTCGGGCGAGGAACTGATGATCCGGGTCGCTGACACCGGTGCCGGCGTGGACCCGGAATCCCTGCCCCAGCTGAGCTATCGCGGGTGGAGCACCAAGACCGTGAGCCGTGCGGGCGGCCGCGGGCTCGGTCTCGCATTGATCGGGCAGGTCGTGTTGCGCTATCGCGGGCACATCGAAGTCGCCAGGGACGACGGCGCGGTGTTCACTGTCCGGCTTCCGTTGCGCAGGTGCCTGGATGATTGACGTGCTGGTGGTCGAAGACGACCTGGCCGCACAAGAGATCCACGCCCAGGAGGCCCGCAAGGTTCCAGGGTTCCGGGTCGTCGGCGTGGCCGGTACCGCCCGAGACGCCCTGCGGTTCTGCGAGCAGCACCACGTCGACGTGATTCTGCTCGACTTCCGCCTGCCCGACGCGGACGGACTGAGCGTCTGCCAGGCCCTGCGCGCGGAGAACAAGCACATCGACGTCATCGCCGTGACGTCAGTCCGCGACCTCGCGACCGTGCGCGCGGCGGTCTCGCACGGGGTCGTGCAGTATCTGCTCAAGCCGTTCAGGCCGGCTTCCTTGCGCAACAAGCTGGCCAGCTACGCCGAGTTCCGCAGACAGGCGACCCGGCCGGGCGAGGTGACCGGCCAGGCCGAAGTGGACGCGATTCTGGGGACGTTGCGCAAGCCGGCGGCGACCACGCTGCCGAAGGGAATGAACGTCGACACGCTGAGCGCCGTGGTAGCTGTGGTGAAAGCGAATCCGGAGGGCTTGTCGGCGGCTTCCGCGGCAGCAGCCGCCGGGGTGTCCAGGGTGACGGCACGACGTTATCTGGAGCACCTCGTCGAGCAGCATGCGGTGGAACGAAGACATCGATACGGGAAGGTCGGCAGACCGGAGGTGATGTTCTACCCGTCGTCGAGGTAAGCGCTCCCGTTCCCCTGAAACTTGCGTGGTGCCAGCGCAGGGCACAGCGTGAGCGCAAGCAGTGCGGCCGGTTCGGTCCGCATCCCGGCCGCTTTCTGCGGGGTGGTGGGTTTCAAGCCCACACACGGGCGCATCCCGATGCACCCGCCCAGCGTCCTGGGCACCCTGGCGCACGCTGGACCGATGGCCCGTTCGGTCGCCGACGTCGCCGCGCTGACCGACCTCCTGGCTGCCCGGGACCACCGCGATCCCTCCTGGACACCGACGATCGGCGAGCCGGCGGACCCCGTCCGGATCGCGTTCTCGCCGGCGCTGGGTCGCGTGGACGTGCAGCCGGAGATCGCGTCACTTGTCGCGGACACCGTCGCCGCTTTGGCTGAGGCGGGCTTGCCCGTCGAGGAAGCCGATCCTGATTTCCCGGACCCCGCACGCGCATTCGACGTACTGTGGTCCGTCGGCGTCGCGCACATCGTCCGGCGCTACGGCGGCACGGAACCGCTCGATCCAGGGCTGCAAAGGTTGATCGAACGAGGCGCTCGGCATTCGACGGCCGACTATCTCGACGCGCAAAGCGAACTCGCCGCACTCGGCGTCGCCATGGGGGAATTCCACACCCGGTTCGACGTCCTGATCACGCCGGCCGTGCCGATCAAACCCTTCGCCGCGGGTTACGACGTGCCACCGGGCAGCGGACTGACCGACTGGCCACAGTGGACTCCGTTCACCTACCCGTTCAACATGTCGCGGCAACCCGCCCTGAGTGTCCCGGTTGGACTCACCTCGCGGGGCCTTCCGGCCGGCGTCCAGATTGCCGGGGCCCGGCACGCGGACTCGACAGTGCTCGCGGTCGGCGCTCTGATCGAGAAATTGCGACCCGCGCTCAGCTATCCGCAGGAGGACGCATGAAGTTCGGCGTCAACACTTTCGTCACCGACGAGAGCATCCGCCCGGACGCATTGGGCCGCGCCCTGGAGGAGCGCGGTTTCGAAACGCTTCTCGTCACCGAGCACTCGCACATCCCGGTCAAGCGGGAGACGCCCTGGTCCGGCGGCGGCGAACTGCCGCGCGAGTACTACCGCACCTACGATCCGTTCGTCGCCCTCGCCATCGCTTCCGCGGCAACGACCACGCTCACCCTCGGCACCGCTGTCGCCTTGCTGGCCCAGCGCGATGTGTTCCAGACCGCCAAGGAGGTCGCGACGCTCGACGTCCTGTCCGGCGGCCGAGTCCTCTTCGGAGTGGGAGTCGGCTGGAACCGCGAAGAAATGCGCAACCACGGCGTCGAACCGCGCCGTCGCGGTCCGCTGCTGAACGAGAAAATCGCCGCGCTCAAAGCGATCTGGACCGCCGACGAGGCCGAATTCCACGGCGAGCACATCGACTTCGACCCGGTCTGCTCGTGGCCGAAACCCGTGCAACGCCCGCATCCGCCCGTCGCGATCGGCGGCGAAAGCCCGGCCGCGCTCGACCGGCTCGTCCGCTACGGCGACGAATGGCTGCCCCGCGCCAAAACCCCGGTCGAGGACCTGCGCCGCGTCGTGTCTTGGCTCGCCGGCCAGGGCCGGGCCGACATCCGCGTAACCCTCTGCGGAGCGACCGGCGACTCCGATCTCGCCGCCTACGCCGAGTCCGGAGTGGACCGGGTGACCTTCACCCTGCCGCCCCTGCCGGACCGGGAAACGCGGCAATACCTGGACAAACTGGAGGACCACATCGAACGCCAGACGCGCTGAGGCCGAGGCAATGTCCGTGAAGGGCCCCTTGAGGGAATCCGATTCCCTCAAGGGGCCCTTCACGGACCTTACGGAGCGCCGAGATCAGATGCCCATGCTCGCACCGAGGCTGTCCAGCGCCTTGGTGACCATGCCCTGGGCAGTGGCGTTCAGGGTGGAGTTCGTGCCGTTCACGACCCAGTCCGAACCGGAGAAGATCACCACGGTCACGCCGTTGTCGACGCCGCCGTCAGTGCCGCTGCTGTTCATGCCGAGCAGCGAAGCCGCCTTCACCGACGCCTCGCCCAATTCGCGCGAGTCGTTGTCCGAAGTGTCCTGGTCGTTCGCGGTCTGCGTGTCGCCGAAGATCGCGCCGATCACCTTGCCCTGGTAGAACATCAGCGCGAACTGACGGCCCTTGATGCCGTGTTCCTTGTAGAAGAAATGCGGGCAGGGGCTCTTCTTGTCGTAGCAGTCGTCGCCGAGGACGTAGAACGGCACGTGGTGCGCGCCGAGCGACTTTCCGTTGCTGTCCTTGAAAGTCGTCGAACCCTGGTGGTCGGGATCGGGGTCGGGGTCGCTGCCGTCGGTGTCGACGGCCAGCCCGGAACCGTAGGCGTAGACGCCCTTCGCCACCTGGTAGACGTTGACGTTCTTGGCCCGCGTCATGGTGTTGATGTGCGGTTTGGAATTGACCTTGTTCGCGTCCGTGCTGTTCTTCTTGACGCCGGCCAGCACCTGCGCGGCCGTATAGGACTTTGCGGCGGCATCAGCGGTTTCCGCGTGCGCGGAGTTGACCGCGAGCGGCACGGCGAGCGCCAGAGCGGCGCCGACCACCGCGAAACGCCTACGGGAGGATGACATGACCGGGCGACCTCCAGCCTTCATTAGGAAAACTTCCTAACATAGTGAACCATCCGTGACCGGTCCATGTCACGAGGTGACCCGGAGAAAATCGGCGGCGGCCCCCTGGTGCTGGGAATCCACGCGGGACAGGTGCCGCTGACCGGAACGGCGCCGCGCTAATGCAGCTCGAAGCTGTACACCTGGCGTCCTTCCACCAGCAGATAAATCTGGACGACCTGGCTGGCATGGTGCGGCAGGGCATCGCGCATCGCGAAGAAGATCTTCTTCATCTCCTGGAAAAGCGCGGTGCGGTCTTTCACCGCCCGGTAACTCGCCGGGAGGTCCATGCGGACGCTGGATCGCTTGTTCTTCTGCGCGTCATCGAGAAGCGTCGCGACGGTGGTGGCGAACTCCGCCGGCAAGGCGTAGTCGCCTTCTCGCTCGGTACCGCGCGCCTCCGGTGGCGTCAGCACCAACCGGTCGAACTGCCGGGCCGCGGCCACGACAGCCGGACTCGGCGGAGCCGGCGCGAGGGCCGGTTTGGGCGGGTCTTTGCGAGGAGAGAAGTCGAACGGGATCGACGGGCCCTTGACGATTTGCTCGCCGGGCGCGGACGGAACCGGCGGCGCGATCGACGGCGGCACGATCTGCGCGTACGGACTGCCCGCTCCCTCCTGCTGGCGCTCCATCGGCTTGCCCGGCTGCTGTTTGATCAAGCCCGCCACGGCGCTGTGGATCGAGCCCCGCTCCGCATCGGTGATCCGTGCCTGCGCCATCGCCGTGTCGACCAGGTCGAGCAAACCCGAGGCGACCGCCGATTTGGCACCGTCCACGATGAGCTTCTTCAGGCCGTCGGACAGCTTCATCCGGCGGAGGATCGGCGCGAGGGTCGTATCGACGATCACCGCACCGGCCGCTTCTCCCGCGTTCTTCGGCCGCTTGTCCGCGTCCGGCTTCACCGGAGTACCGCGCACCTGCTCCAGCCGCCCCGCCGGGATGGCGGCGGGCAACTGCCGGACGACCGCGTGCGCGAAGCTCGCCGGCGTGCCGGGCACCGGCCCGGACAACCAGGCCTGAACGGACGCCATCCGCACCGGGTCGCCGGCGAACAGCGACAGGACCGCGAACTTCACCTGGTCGGTATTGTGCAGCGTCTGCCCGCCCTGGTCCTGCTGCACCTGCTGGAGGTAGGCGGTGAGCACCTTCTCGACCTCGTCACGGGTCGCGGCGGCTTTTTCTCCGGTGCGGTCGACCTGCCGCTGGATCGCTGCCACCCGCCCGCCGGGAACCGCCACCGCCCCCGCTTCGGCCGCCCGCTCGGCGGGATCTCGTGGGGAACTGACACCGGGCACGAGGCGGCTGGCGTGCCGCTGCTGCACCACGTGGGCCGCCTCGTGCCTCAGCAGGTGCTCGTCGGGATCGCCCGCCACGACGATGTCCTCGCCGGAGGTGTACGCGACCGCGCCCAGGTCCCGCGCGGTCCGGGCCGCCTCGGGACCGGTGTGCACCCGGACGCCGCCGAGGTCCTCGCCCCACCGTTCCTCCAGCCGGCGCCGCACCTCGGCCGGCAGCGGTACGCCAGACGAGTGCGCTGGGATATTACTGAAATCCGCGGCCGCGGCGGTCGGCGTCTCCTGGGCTTCCTCCGGCGCGACCCGGGGCGCCGGACCAGGCGAGTGCTTCCTCGGACGGTGGCCATGAGCCCGCATACCGCGCCTCGCTTCCGATCGCCTGACCGCGTTTTCGCTCCAGGATCGGACTGGCCCGTCACCGCGGCATCACGCTGGTGCCACTCGCCGGGCGGCCGCCCGCCTTCCCGGCCGGAACTCGACGAGGCTCAGGACGCGCAGTAGGCCTTCAGCGCCGCGTTGCCGAGCGTGGTCTGCCCCCGGGTCGCGGCTCCGGCCAGATGGTTCTCGTTGGCCGCGACCAGCACCTGTTTGCTGCCGTCGTCGCTGGTCAGCCACAGGTTGTAATATCCCAGCACCCCGCCGCTGTGATTCCAGGCCAGCCCGCAGGCCGTCGGCGACAGGCCGATTCCCAGCCCGTACCGGTTGCCCGCGTCGTCGGCCGGCACCGTCGTCTTCAGCTCGGCCTGCTGCTGCGGCGGCAGGAGTTTTCCGCTCAGCAGCGCGCGTTCGAAGGTCGCCAGATCGTCCTCTGTGGACACAATGGCGCCCGCGGTCCCGAACGCCTGCACATTCGAGACGGTGACGTCGTTGTAGAACGCGCCGAACGAGATGTAGTAGCCGTTCAGGTAGTTGCCGCTCAAGCCGGGATCGGCGGTCGGGAACGAGGTGTTGCGCAACCCGAGCGGTTCGAAGACGCGCCGCTGGATCTCCGCGGCCGGTTCGTTCCCGGTCACCGCCTTGATCACCATGCCGGCGAGGACGTAGTTGGTGTTCGAGTAGTGGAACGACGTGCCCAGCGACGGATGCGACGTCGCGATGTCCACCAGCGTCTGCGGCGGCCACGCCTGGCGCGGGTTGGTGTTGGCGACATAGGAGTTGAGGAACCGCGGGTCGCCCGCGTACTCCGGCAGCCCGGAGGTTTGGTGCAGCAGCTGCCGAACGGTGATCTTGGTTCCGTCGTTCCCGTTGGCGTTCACCGCGCCGGGCAGCCAGCGGGCGATCGGATCGTCGAGGGAAAGCTCGCCCTCGGCTTCCAGCAGCAGCAGGACGGCGGCGGTGAACGCCTTGGTGTCGCTGCCGATCCGGAACTGCGCTTTCGGGTCCGCCGGAGTCTTGGTGGTGAGATTTCCGTACCCGGCGTGGATGTATTGCGCGCTTTCGCCGTTCCGGACCAGCCCGATCACGCCGGGGTATCCGGCGCTGACCCCGGCCTGGGCGCCCGCTTGAAGGATTTCGGCGGGAGTCTCCGCGGAAGCCGGGCCGGCCAGACCGGTCAAGGCGGCGACGACAGCCACCGCGACGGCTCCGAAAGCTTTGCGTCTCATCGCACTCCTCGGTTCGACGGTCGCCGGGATTGCCGATTCCCCCACGGGCACAGCAGTTTCCGGCGAGAGGCGTGCGCACAGTATCCGCTCCCGATCAAACTTCGATGAATCGTCAGAGCTTCGCCGCGTCCGCGATCGCCTGTGCGAACGGCCGCGGCGCTTCCTGCGGCACGTTGTGCCCGATGCCGTCGAGGATCCGGTGCTCGTACTTCCCGGTGAACTTGGCGCGGTAGCCCTTGCCGTCCTTGGCCGCGCCGTCGAAGTCGCTGGCCAGGGTGATCGCCGGGACGCCGATGGTCGCGCCCGCGGCGAGTTTCTGTTCGTGCGCCTCGTACCGCGGTTCTCCGGGGGCGAGGCTGAGCCGCCAGCGGTAGTTGTGGATGACGATCGCGACGTGGTCCGGATTGTCGAACGCCGCGGCGCTGCGGTTGTACGTCGCGTCGTCGAAGTGCCACGTCGGCGAAGCCGTTTTCCAGATCAGCTTGTTGAAATCGTGCCGGTTCGCCGCGTAGCCCGCGCGGCCGCGCTCGGTCGCGAAGTAATACTGGTACCACCAGCCCAATTCGGCGGCCGGCGGCAGCGGCTGAAGATTGGCCTTGAGATTGGCGACGATGTACCCGCTCACCGGGACGACCGCCTGGCACCGTTCGGGCCACAACGCGGCGATCACCGCAGCCGTCCGCGAGCCCCAGTCGTAGCCGCCGAGAATGGCTTTGTCGATTTTCAGCGTGTCCATCAGCGCGACGACGTCGAGCGCGATGGCCGTCTGCTGCCCGTTGCGAACCGTGTCCGCGGACTTGAACACCGTCGGACCGAACCCGCGCAGGAACGGGACGATCACCCGGAACCCTTGCGCGGCCAGCAGAGGCGCGACATCGGCGTAGCTGTACGGGTCATACGGCCAGCCGTGCAACAGCAGCACCGGCTTTCCGTTGGCCGGGCCGAACTCCGCGTATGCCATCGAAACGACACCGGCGTCGGCGTGCTTGAGCGTGCCCAGCGAGGTGTGCTCGCCCGAACCGGCACGCAGGTCAACGCCAGCGGCGGCGGGCCGCGGGGCGGCAGGCGACGAGCAGGCGGCGAGCGAGGTCGCCGCCACACCGGCGGCGAACATCTGGGTGAATCGTCTCCTGCTGATCATCTGAACTCCTGTGCGCGAGACCGTGGGACGGCCTCGACGCTAAGGAGCCCGGCCGCCGCCCGCGCCCGTCGGATGACGCAACCGGGGTAAGTCAGTCGCCGAGGGCCTGCACCGCGTCGGCCAGCTCAGCGCGGGAGCTCACGCCGAGCTTCGGGAAGATCCGGTGCAGGTGAGTCCCGACGGTCCGGTGCGAAAGATAGAGCCGCTGCCCGATCTCGCGGTTCGTCAGCCCCTCGGCGGCCAGCTGCGCGATGCTCAGCTCGTGCGGGGTCAGCTTGTCGCGGGCGTCCGGGCTCCGGTTCGGGCTCGACTCCCCCGCACTGCGCAACTCGCGCCGCGCCCGCTCGGCCCACGCCGTCAGGCCGAGTGCGTCGAAGGTCTCCCGCGCGGTACGCAGGTGCGCCCGCGATTCGACGACCCGGCGCTGCCGCCGCAGCCACTCGCCGAACGCCAGGTGGATCCGCCCGCGTTCGGCAGGCCATCCGCTCAGGTCTGCTTGCGATGCCGCGGTGAACAGGTCTTCGGCGGTTTCCTTCGGTGCCAGCACCGCACGCGCGTACCGCAGCCCGATGTGCAGCGCCGGTGCCTCGGACACGGCGCCCAACGGCTCCAGCTCGGCCAGGATTTCGCGCATCGCGCCGGTTTGCCCGGCCCGGACGGCGGCTTCGGTCAGCTCCGTGACGCAGTAGGCGCGCAGGGCCAGCTGGTAAGCCGGATCGGCGGGGTCGAGCAACCGGCGCAGGTCGGCGAACGCGTCCTCGTACCGGCCTTCGCTCGACGCCACGATCCCGCGCGCGAGCTGGACCGTGGCCAGCACCGGACGCGCACCGGCGGCGAGCCCGGCGCGTTCGGCCTCGTCGGCGAGCGCGCTGGCCTGCTTGTGGTCACCGCGAAGCGCGGCGATCTCGGCTTGGACCGCCAGCGCCAGCCCGCCCATGAACGGCTGCCCGGTCTCCTGGGCGAGCCGGACCGCCTCCGCGGCGGACGGCGCCGCACCAGCCAGGTCGCCGAGCCGGACCCGGCTCCACGCCTGGACGGCCAGCGCCCGCGGCAGCAACCCGAGCCTGCCCTGCGCTCGCAGGCCCGGCACCGCGGCGGTCGAGAAGCGGGCGGCCAGGTCGAAAGCGCCTACCTGCAAGGACGCGCTGCCCAGGTACCGGTCGGTTTCCGGATCGGCTCCGGTCGCGCCCGCGAGCACCCGAAGCTGCTCCAGCACTGCGGTGCCGCGTTCGAACGGCGCGACGTACGCGGCGACCGCGATCAGGCGCGGGTCGTCGTCTGAAATCGGCAGGCCGGCCGCGACATCCAGGAGCGTCCGGCGAGCTGTCGCGCCGGGTTCGGCCCAGAAACACCGCATCGCCGCGCCCCACAGGATCCGCGTCGCCGCGTCGTCCTGACCGTCCGCGGCGACGGATTCGGCGAGCGCCGCCAGCTCCCCGATCCGGGCGGGATCCTCGCGGACGCCGTCCTCGAAACCGCTGAGCAACTGGCTCGCGGTCGCTTTCCGGCGCGCGGAAAGCGGCCCGTTCCGGGCTTCGCGCACCAGCCGTTCGGCGGTTTCGCGGCGACCGGATTCGACCGCCAGCTCGGCGGCCCGCAGCCACCGATCCGCCCGCGCGTCCGGGTCTTCGCTGAGCCGCGCCGCCTGCTCCAGCGCCGCGATCGCCGCCGCGGCCCCGCCTCGCCGCCGCGCTCGGTCGGCGGCCGTTTCCAAGGCCGCGGCCACGGTTTCGTCCGGACCGGCGGCCGCCCGGGCTTGGTGCCAAGCACGCCGATCCGGCTGTTCACGCACCGTCTCGGCCAACGCGAGCTGCGCCCGCCGCCGGTCGCCGAGCGTCGCCGCGGCGGGAATGGCCGACCGCATCAGCGGATGCCGGAAGCTCACGCAGCCGACCGCGAACTCGACCAGCCGGGCGTCGACCGCGGGGCTCAGCACGTCGGGCTCGACCGGCGTACCGAGCACAACCCCCGTCGCGGCAAGGGTTTCGGCGATCGAGCCGGTTTCGTTGAGCGCCGCGACCAGCAGCGCGGCGCGGGTGGCTTGGGGCAGCGTCGCGACCCGGGAGGCGAACGTCCGCTCGAGCCGTTCGGTCAGCGGCAGGACCGGATCGAGCACGTCGAGGTCGGCCACCGCCGCCGGAAGCTCGGTCAGCGCGAGCGGATGGCCCGCGGATTCGGCGAGCAGCCGGGTACGGACCATCGGGTCGAGCCTCGGCGCGACCGAGTCCAGCAGTTCCGCGGCGGCGTCGTCGGGGAGGCGGTCGAGCGGCATCGGGGCGAGCCCGGCGTCGAGCAGCGGGCCGGATCCGTCCCGGAGCGTCACGAGCAGCGCGACCGGTTCGGTCTCGATCCGCCGGGCGACGAAAGCCAGGACGTCCGCGCTGGCGCGATCGAGCCAGTGGGCATCCTCGGCGATGACCAGCACCGGCTTGGCAGCGGCAGTGTCGGCCAGCAGCGTCAGCGCGGCGAGCCCGACCAGGTACGCGCTGGGTTCCGGCCCCTCGGCGAGCCCGAGCGCGGTCTCCAGCGCCGTCCGTTGCGGCGCGGGCAGCCCGGCGACACCCGCGCGGACCGGATGCAGCAGCTGGTGCAGCCCGGCGTACGCGAGGTCCTGCTCGGCCTCGGCGCCGGTCGTCCGCAGCACCCGCGTCCCCGCGACCGAAGCAGCCGCGGCCGCCGCGGCGACGAGCGCGGACTTCCCGATGCCCGCCTCGCCCCAGACGAGGACGCCGACGCGTCCTTCCGGGCCGTCCACCAGCTCGGTCAGCTCCTTGAGCTCGGCGTCCCGTCCGTGCAGCGTCATGATCCCTGACGATACCGCGAGACGACGTACGTCAACGGCGTCGTCCGACGGGCGCGAAGGCCGCGGCGAACGCCTTAGTTTCGGGCGAAAGCGACCCTCCACAAAGGAAAGCGATGAGACGCACCCGAACACTTCTCCCGGCGTTGCCGCTCGCGGCGCTGCTGGTGACCACCGTCACCCAGCTCGCGCCCAGCGCCGCCGCGGCCGAAACCACCGCCTGCGCCACCGTGCCGGTCACCGCGCCCAGCGGCGCGAAGATCGAATCGGTCCAGGCCGAACCGAAGCCCGGCTACTGCGAAATCACCGTCACGCTGACCCATCCCGGGGCCGATGACCACGTCAAGGTCGGGGTGGCCCTGCCGCAGACGGGCTGGACCGGACGGCTCCAGGCGGTCGGCGGAAGCGCGTACGCCGCCGGGGACTTCGGCGCGCCGCTGGCCCAGGCCGCCAAGGACGGCTACGCGGGCGTGACCACCGACGCCGGCGTCCTGACCGGGCTCGACACCTCGTGGGCGCTGACCGCGCCCGGCAAGGTCAACCGGCCGCTGCTGACGAACTTCGCCACCCGCTCGGTGCACGAGGCCGCGCTGATCGGCAAGGACGTCACGCAGCGGTTTTACCACCGGCCGGTGACCTACTCGTACTGGAACGGCTGCTCGACCGGCGGCCGCCAGGGCTATTCCGAGGCGCAGAACTACCCCGGCGACTTCGACGGCATCCTGGCGAACGCGCCCGCGGTCCACTGGACGCAGTTCGCGGTCGCGACGCTCTGGCCGCAGATCGTGATGAACCAGGAGCACGACTTCCCGAGCGCCTGCGTCTTCACCGCGTTCCGGCAGGCCGCGGTCAAGGCATGCGACGCGAACGACGGCGTCCGCGACGGCATCGTCGACCGGCCGGACGAATGCAGCTACGACCCGCGGTCCCTGATCGGCACGAAGGTGCTCTGCGACGGCAAGGAAATCGCCGTCACCGCGAAGGACGCCGACGTCATGCGCAAGATCTGGGCCGGACCGACCGACGAACGCGGCCGGAAGCTGTGGGACGGCCTCCCGAAGGGCGCCGATTTCACCTGGCTGGCCGGAACCGGTGACAGCCCGTACGCCACCGGGTTCCCGGTCGCGGTCAAATGGGTCCAGTCGTTCCTGGCCAAACAGGCCGATTTCGACGTTTCGAAGCTCAGCTACTCCCAGTTCGCCCAGGTGTTCCGCCAGTCGGTGCGCGAGTACGACGACGTCATCGGCACCGCCGACCCGGACCTGTCGGCCTTCCGCCGGACCGGCGGCAAGCTGCTGACCTTCGTCGGCACGGACGACCAGCTCATCCCGCCGGGCGGCACCCTGCGCTACCGCGCCGAGGTCGAACGGGCGATGGGCGGCTCCCACCGGGTGAACGACTTCTACCGGCTTTTCCTGGCCCCCGGCGTCGAACACTGCGGCGGCGGGACGGGGGCGACGCCCACGAACCCGCTCGGCGCGCTGGTCGACTGGGTCGAACACGGCAAGGCCCCGGCCACTTTGGCGGCCGCGACCGCGGACGGGAAGCAGACCCGCGACCTGTGCGCGTATCCGCGGGTCTCGCGGTACAAGGGCTACGGCGACCCCGCCGTCGCGTCCAGCTACCGCTGCCGCTGACCTGTGCCGTGCGTGCCGACCCCAGCGGCACGCACGGCACTTCCCTCCCGACGTACAGCGATGAGGTCGTCCGACAGACGCGAAGATGATCAACGGCTGCCTAGTTTTCCTTCTATGCCTCATCTTCTTCGCACCACGATCCTCGGTTCAGTCGCTTTCCTGGCGACCGCGTGCTCCGCTTCCGCTGCCCCGCCGGTCGTCTCCGCCCCTCCTCCAGCCGCTTCGCCCGCCGCGGCTTCGGGTTGGCCGCCCGCCCCCGTCGTGCCGCTGCCGTCCCAGCCGCCGCCCGCGCTCGTCGTCGACGCGCCGCTTCCGGAGCAGCTCGCCAAAGGCCTGGTCGTCCTGCGCTACCGAGCGGAGAACCTGCGCATCGTCCCGGTCTACGGCCTGGCCGCGCTCGACGTCTCCCCGCGCATCGGCCACATCCACGTCACGGTCGACGACGCGCCGTGGCACTGGGCCGACGGCAGCGGCGAACCGCTGATCATCCAGGCGCTGCCGCCCGGCCCGCACAAGGTGTGGATCGGGCTGGCCGACCCGACGCACAAGGTCCTGGACAGCAAAACCGTCAGTTTCGTCGTGCCGGTGGGCGGCCACCACTGAGCGGACCGGCAGAATCGGCCGCATGCCAACAGCCGAGCGTTCCCGATGACCGACCTCGCCGACGGCAGGCTCAAGCTGCGCCATCTGCGCTACGTCGTGGCGATCGCCGAACAGGGTTCGCTGGTCGCCGCGGGCGAACGGCTGCACATCACCCAGCCGGTGCTGACCCGCGGGCTGCGCGAACTCGAATCGATCCTCAAGGTCGAACTGTTCGAACGCAGCCCGCGCGGGATGACGGCGACGCTGTTCGGCGAGGTCTTCGTCGACCACGCCCGGGCAGTGCTCGCCGAACTCCGCCAGGCCGGGCGACATCTCGAAGAGCTGGTCGACGGCCACGCCGGCACCGTCACGATCGGCACCTTCCTCGCCGGGGCGAGCGTGCTGCTGCCCCGCGCGGTCGCGCGAGTGAAGACTGTCGCCCCCGACCTGACCGTCGTCATCCGGCACGGCGGCCCGGAAGCGCTGTACGAGGCGCTGCTCGCGGGCGACGTCGACCTCGTGGTCGGCACGCTCGAACCGGCGAACAACGACCGGCTGCGCCAGCACCACCTCTACTACGAGCCCGCCCGCGTGGTCGCGCGCAGCCAGCATCCCGCGCACCGGCGGCCGGGGCTCACGATCGCCGACCTGATCGGCGAGCTCTGGTCGCTGCCGCCCGCCGACAACCCGCAGCGGCGGCAACTGGAGGAACATCTCCTGAGCCGCGGCCTCTCGACCCCGGCCAACCGCATCGAATGCGGGTCGTTCCTGGCCGTGCGCGCCATCGCGCTGGAAACCGACACGCTCGTCGTGATGCCGCAGCTGGTCGCCGAGACCGAACCGGAGCTGGCCGCGCTGCCGATCGACCTCGGCATCGTGGAATCGGTCGGCGTCACGCTGCCCGCGGGCAGGCAGCTCACCCCGACGATGCTGCTGATGATGCGGAAACTGGACGAGGCGGCGGCCGAGATCCGGGCCGCCATCACCAGCTATACCCAACCGGCATAGCCGCGCGCCAACGCGGCATTGGACGGGCATGACCGCGCCTCCTAGCGTGTGAGTCATGGAAATGAATTCCTCCTGCTGCACTCCTCCCGGATCCGGTTCGGCGACGATTGTGCGCCCGGTTCCGACAGTCGGCGGAAATTTCCGGCTGATCGACGATTCCGGAACTGAGGTCACCGAGCAGTCCTATTTCGGAAAATACCTGCTCGTCTTTTTCGGCTTCACGCGTTGCCAGACCGTGTGCCCGCCCGCGCTGGCCCGGATCGACCGGGTGCTCGACAAACTCGGCGAACTCGGGAATCGCGTGCAGGCCCTTTACGTGACGGTCGATCCGGAGCGCGACACCCCGGACGTCCTGCACGCTTTTCTCGCTGCCCGGCACCCGCGGATCACCGGCCTCACCGGATCCGCCGAGGAAATCGAGTCGATGAAGAAGGCGTATCACGTGCACGCCCGGCGGGTGGACGACCCGGACGGCTACCGGATGCCGCACAGCGCGTTCACCTTCCTCATGGGACCCCAAGGCGAATACCTCACACACTTCGCGGACACGGTGGACAGCAAGGACATCGCCGCCGCTGCCGAGCGATTCCTGGCGGTCCGGTGATGCTCCCCGCACCGGACATCTCGGGGTACCCCGCGCTCGACGACTTCCAGGCGGGACACGTCCAGCACGTGCGCAATCTCGTCGCCCAGCAGGACAACGAGTGGGCGAACATGGGCAGCATGCTGTGGGGCCAGGAATGGACCGACGCCTACCGCTACCAGCTGACCCAAATGGCCTACACCCTGGGTTTCGCGCATTTCCACCATCTTCCCGCCGCTCCCGGAGCGTTCCGTCCGGTCTTCGAAGAGATCATCCGGAAAATGCAGCTCCCGGAAGTGTGGGCGTACTGGCGCGAGACCAGCCGGGGCAGCATTCGCAACAATCCGGACAGCACCGCGTTGCGCGAGGGCTGGCGCGATCCGGTGATCAAGGAAAACATCATGTACAGCGGCCGCTTCTTCGCGATGCTCGGCATGCACAGCATGCTGTTCGACAGCGACCAGTACGACCGCGAAGGCGCGCTTTCCTTCCGCTGGGACCCGCTGTTCCAGGGCCTCGGCACGGAAATCTACGAGTACTCGCTCAGCTCGCTCGCCGACAACCTGTACTGGCAGATGGCCGACCAAGGCTGGTACGGCATCGTCTGCGAACCCAACTGCCTTTTCCTCGTCTGCAACCAGTTCCCGATCCTCGGGTTCCGGTTCCTCGACCTGCGCAAGGGCACGGCGGTCGCCGAGGAGGTCACCCAGTCCTACCAGGCGGCGTGGGACAAACGGGGCATCCTCAACGAATACGGCGAGTACTGGCGGCTCTGGCTGGTCGAGCAGAACCGCCCGGAAATGCCGCTCGAAGGCGGCGGCAACGCCTGGACGGCGCTGAACCTGAACGCCTGGAGCCGCGACCTGGTGCACCGGCTCTACCCGGACCAGATCCGCGACGAGATCCGGCGCACCCCGGACGGCCTGGTCACCCTCGCCGAGCCGACCGCGGCGCTGGAAGCCCGCAAGGCTCGCCTCGCCGGCCGCGAGCCGGAGTTCACCCGCGACCTGGATTTCGTCTGGCGCGCCCCGGCTTTCGGCTACGTCGCCGGATGCATGGCCGAGGTCGGCGACGAGGAGAACCTCCGCGGCCTGCTCGGCTACGCCGACGCTTATCTGAACCCGACCTGGGAGAACGGCGGGCTGTTCTACCCGCGCCAGGACCGTTCGTTCGACGAGAACGGCAACCCGGTCTTCATGGACCGGCTGACCGGGAACGCGATGCTCGGCTACGCCCGGCTGAACGTCCCGGACGGGCTCTGGAAGATGTACCACCACCCGTGGACCGCGGCGCATTTCCGCGAACCCCGGGTGACCGCGATCGACGGCCCGGCCGAGGTTCTCCGAGCCTGGTACGACCGGGAGAAATCGCTGCTGGCACTGACTTTGCGCCCGGTCGCCGGAAAACACGCCGACGTGACGCTGCGGATCGGCAACGCCGAAGCGCCCTGGACGCTGTTCCGCGACGACGTGTTCGCCGCCGATTCCGCCGGGGCGGGTACCCCGGGGCTCCGTGCCCGGCGCGAGGGGAACGACCTCGTCGTCAGCCTCCCGCTGCCGGTGCGGACCAATCTGACGCTCTGTTTTGAGGAGAAACCGTGAAACTGGCCAATGTGGACGGCCGGGCCGTCCTGCTCACCGCCGAGGACAAGGGAATCGACGTCGCCAAGGCGTCGGGCGGACTCTTCGGCCTCGGTTCCGTCTACCGGAACTGGTCCGAATTCCAGGTTTGGGCGGAGAAACTCACCGCCGAACCCGATGTCGCCTTCACCCGCGCCCAGCTGGGTCCGCCCTCCCCCGAACCGCGGCAGATCGTCGCGATCGGACTCAACTACGACGCGCACGCCGCGGAATCCGGCTTCGCCGCGCCGGACGGCCTTCCCCCGGTGTTCACGAAATTCGTCTCCGCGCTGACCGGCCCCGACGCCGAGGTCGTGCTGCCGCCCGGCGGAAACGTGGACTGGGAGGTGGAACTCGTCGCGGTCGTCGGCCGGACCGCCCATCGCGTCGACGAATCCGAGGCGTGGGACCGCCTCGCCGGGGTGACGATCGGGCAGGACCTCTCCGAGCGCGTCTCGCAGCTGGCCGGCCCGGCCCCGCAATTCAGCCTCGGCAAGTCCTTCCCGAACTTCGCGCCGGTCGGACCGTGGCTGGTCACCCCGGACGAGCTGGCGGATCGAGACGACCTGGCGCTGTCGTGCGCGATCGACGGCGAGACCGTGCAGGACGGCCGGACCCGCGAGCTGATCTTCCCGGTCGCGAAGCTGATTTCCGCTCTGTCGCAGACGATCACCCTGTATCCGGGCGATCTCGTGTTCACCGGAACGCCCTCCGGGGTCGGCGTCGGCCGTACGCCGCAACGCTTCCTGCGGGCCGGGCAGGAGCTGGTCAGCCGGATCGAAGGCCTCGGCGAAATGCGGCAGACCTTCGTCGCGGAACCGGAGGCGTGACATGGGGACGCACCGGCTGACCCGGGTCACGATGGGCGTGCCGAACGTCGCGGAAACCGTTGCCTACTACGCGGATTTCGGGCTGACCCACGTCGGCGACGGATCCTTCACCACCCTCGAAGGCGGCGAACAGCTGCGCGTCCGGCACGCGCCCTACCGGCAACTGCTCGAACTCGGCGTGGGAGTCGACGACACCGACGACCTCGCCCGGACCGCGGCGCGCCTGAACCGGCTCGGCGTTGTCAGCACCGAGTCCGGCACCGCCGTCTGCGCGATCGAACCGGTCTCCGGATTCACCGTGCGCGTGGAGATTTCACCGCGGATCACGCAGCGACCGGTCTTGGCCACGCCGTACAACGGACCCGGCCGCATCGAGCGGTCCGGCCGCGCGCCCGGCGTCGTGCGCACCGGCCCGGTCTTGCCCAAGAAACTCGGCCACTGCGTGGTGGGCACCACCGATCTCGACGCCACCATGCGCTTTTTCACCGAGGCGCTCGGCTTCAAGGTCAGTGACTACATCGGACACAAGGGCGCTTTCCTGCGCTGCTCGGTCGATCACCACAACGTCCTGGCGCTCGCGGCCCCGGTGAACTTCCTGCACCACACGTCGTGGCAGGTCGACGACATCGACGACGTCGGCCGCGGTGCCGCCGCGATGCTGAACGGCCATCCCGACCGGCACGTCTGGGGCCTCGGCCGCCATCACGCCGGTTCGAACTTCTTCTGGTATCTCAAAGACCCGGCCGGGAACTTCAGCGAGTACTACTCCGACATGGACTGCGTCCCCGAGGACGAGATCTGGACGCCGGAGGTTTTCGAAGGCGCGCAAGGCCTCTTCAGCTGGGGCCCGCCCCCGCCGCCGTCGTTCCTCGAACCGGACGACCTCGGCGCCCTCATGACCGGACAGCATTCCCCCAAATAACCCCGAAAAGGAGAGAAATCATGTCTGCAGCCCTCTACGTTCGGCAGATTCCGGACAACCTGAACATCCGCTTCGTCGAGAACCGCATCGTGGTCAACCGCCCGGCGCAGGAGGTCTACGACTGGGCGACCACCTGGTCTAACCTGCCGAAATGGCTGCCGATGGCGTCCGGCACCGAAGTACGCCGCGGCACCCCGGACGTCCCCGCGGAAATGGGCGACGTGCTGCTCGAGACCATCGTGCCGGACCTGAACGAAAAGCCGAAGCTGTACACCGTCGTCGCGCGGGTCCCGGGCAAGCTCTGGACAGTGGTCGGCCGCGACGTGCTCGACGACGGAACGCTAGCGCCGTCGATGCACGCGATCGCCACCTTCACCACCTTCGACCTCGGCGACGGGACGACGCTGTTCTGCCGCCTGTTCGAGCGCCTGGTCCCGCCCACCGAACCGGCGGGCCCGCACCCGGTCGAGGACCCGGCCCGCATCCAGCCCGGGCTGGAGCTGCTGAAGGCGCACATCGAGGGCGCCGCCGCGTAACACCCGGGTTCGCGAGGGAGCCCGGGGGGGAATCGGATTCCCCCAGGGCTTCCCTGCTTGCTATCGCGACACGGTGACCGTGGGGCCTTCCACCGTCTCGTAGGAGTAATTGTCTCCGACGAACTGGTGCTCAATCACATACTGGCCGAGCTGTGCGTTGGCGAAAACCCCGATCGAGAAAGTGAAGGTTTTGCTGCCGTTGACCGGGACGTCGCCCACGTCGTAGCGAATGGTGTTTCCGGCCTGGTAGCACAACGCGCAGGTGCTGACGTCGAAGAGCTGATTGATCGCGCCGTTCGCCACGCCGAGGCCCAGCTTGCCGCCTTTCAGCGGGTCGGCGTCCGCGTTCGACAGGGTTACCGAGAAGGTCACGGCCGCGCCTGGCGCGACGGTGGCCGGGGCGATGCTCACCGTGCTCGACGGCGCTGGATCGGCGTTCGCGACGGAACCCATCCCCAGCAGGGCAAGAACACACATCAGTGCGACAACAGCTTTTCTCATGACAGCTGATCACCCACTCCATGCTCGACAAAAGGGATTAGCCCGTCCCGGCCGCACCGCGCTCGCCCGGCCATTCGGAGCATTGCTGCTCATTCTTTCGGTCGCGCTTCTGAGCCAGACCACCGACAGTTCGACGTTAGCCCGGAAATGATAGCGGGAATCAAGCCGGTTGCGCGAGAACTGTTCGCCGATCACGGCTATCGTCGAAAACGGGACCAATCGGCGAAAGGGCCAGCATGGAGCGCAGTCCGCGGACGATCGCCTTGCCCGGCCAGATCTGGGGCGTGGCCGCGCCCGGTCCGGACGGCCCGCTCGTCGCCACCTCATATGACGGCGACGAGTTGTCCCGCACAGTGCTGACCGCGCTCGACTTGTCGGGGGCGGTGGTGTGGCAACACCGGGCTGACGGCCATCCGTACCCACCGCTGGTCAGCGCCAACGACACGGTGTGGATCGCCCGCCGGGACGCGCGCGGCTGCGTGCTGACTGAACTCGACCTCACCGGCAGGGTCGTCCGCTCGGTCGCGCTCGAACACGAACCGCACGAGCATCTCGGCGCGTTTGTCCTGCTGGCGAATGGTTTCTGCGGGTCGTGGCTGCCCGCCGACCCGTTCCGCGTCGTACCGCCCGATCACCTGCCGCGGGTCGCCCGCCACGACGAGCACGGCCGGACGCTCTGGTCCGCCACCATTCCGGTCGGCTCGCTGAAGCCGGCGGACACCGGCCCTCCCGAGACCCGCCCGAACGTGCCGCCGGAGCCCCGGACCCTCGCGGCGGCGCATTGGCAGCCGCTGCTGATTTCCGCGGACCGCGTCGCGGCCGGTTTCGCCGACGACGGCAGCGGGATCGGCGTGACCTTCTTCCTCGACCTCGCCGACGGGACCGTGCTCGCCCGGACCCCGCCGGGCCCGCGTTGCCGCTGCGCCATCGCGGCACCCGGCGAATTCCTGATCGGCGAACAGGGCTACGGGATCTTCCGCACCACGCGATACGACCGCGCCGGAACGGCCGTACAACAGTGGCCCAGTCACGCATTGCTGCTGATCGATCGAAATGGCGGCATCCGCGGTCCCGAATCCGAAAACATTCGCCGATTACGTTCGCGATTCCGCGGCCTGGCCGAGGACGGCACACTGTTCGGCGGACCGCTCTTGCGCGATTACTACACCACGTACCCGGCGCTGGACCGCAACGGCACGGCCGTGTTCTGGAGAGAAGGACAGCTCATCGCCGTCGATACGGATTTTTACCTGCGCGTGCTTTTCGCCAGCGAGGACGAGCGCGCGGTGATGAGCCGGGTCCTGCTGCTCGCGGACGGGCAGGTCGTCTTCAGCCTGGGCAGCGACCTGCTGATCTTCCGCGACACCGGGCTCGGCCCGCTGGACGACGGACCCTGGCCGTGCGACGGCGGAGGTCTCAACGGCAACCCGGTGAGATACCAGTAGCGCCGTCACCGAACCACGACGTAGTCGCCATCGCGCCGGGCCTCGGCGAGGTCGGCGTGGGTGGACGCGCTGGTCAGGAACCGCCCCCGGACGACGCGAATCCACGAACCGTCGAGCGGAAAGACGAGCGCGCCGTCAGTGCCGCGCAGCATCGCGCCCGTCCGCAGGTTGCCGAGAAACTCGATGATGTCGCGTTCGATCTCCGCAGCGAACTCGCGGTACTTGTCGTGCGAGATGTCGTAGAGATCGGTGTCGATGTCGTACGTGACAAGCTTGCCGGTCGCCGGGTCCCTCGCCTCGAACTCCACCCCCAGCCAGCGCCGTGGATCGACGATCACCGTGGCCTGCCAGGTCAATCCGCTGAGCTGCCATCTCACCGAGGCGTCGTCGACGGCCACCGGCCACGGGGTGGTCGCTCGCAGTTCGCGAAGGAAGGCTAGAAGCTCCTGGCCGGTCACGCGGTCCAGTCTATTGCGGCGGGCCGTCCCATCGGACCGTGAACTGTCCAGGCTTCTGGTGCTTCTGCTGAACCGGCGGTTCCGCAGGTTCGGCGGAGGACGCCGGTTCGGGAAGTGCACGGTCAGGCCGCCGGGATCCTGTCCGTGCACGGGCACTTCGAGTGAGTATCCGGCCGGAACCGCACCTCCCCCGGCATCAGGGACGAGACCGCGGTATACCGCTGCCAGGGACGGTACAACGTCTGTGTTTCCCTCACGACCCACGGCTAAGCAGACAAAGCTGGGAGCGCTCGGTCCATCAGCGCCGCCATCTCCGGGGCCGCGGCTCGTAGCCGAAAGCCGCCCGCAGACAGATCGGCGCGAGCACTGCATCGAAGACATGGCCGGCGGCTTGCTGCCCGCCTCCGCGACTCGGTCCGGCGCCCGCGGCGACTGCGCGGTTCGCCGCCGCAGGCGCCCGGCCGCATCGACGGCGGTCGGCTCGCCCCCGAGCGGAGAGATCGCCGCGGCCACGCGCGGAACAAGGCGCCCCTCGCGCACGGCGTTGTGCGCCGCCGCACGTACGGGCGGTACGGCTCCAGGACAGGTGTCTGCCCGACGACCAGGCGCTCGGCCGCCGGGTCAGCAGGCAACGGCAAGGGACCGCTGCGGAACAGCAGCGCGGACAGCACCGCGCTGCCGAGGAATACCGCCGACGCGATCCAGAACACCAGGTGATACCCGGCGAACGTCGCCTCGGCGAGGGTCCCGGTCGTCGGATGCGCAGCCAGGTACCCGGCGACCGCGGACGTCGCGAGCGAACTGAACACCGCGGTCCCGATCGACCCGCCGATCTGCTGGGCCGTCGTCACCAACGCGGACGCCACCCCCGCGTCATGCTCCCGGACGCCGCTGGTCGCGGCGTTCTGCACCGGACCGAAGATGAATCCGAAGCCGATCCCGGTGACGAGCAGGGCGGGCAGGATGTTCGCGGCGTAACTCGAATCCGCGCCGATTCCGGTGAGGACGGCCATGCCGGCGGCGGCGAGGAGACAGCCGAGCGGGACGATCGGCCGAGGTCCCCAGCGCGGCAGGAGCACCGCCCCGGAGAACACCGCTCCCGCCATGACCAGGCCGATCATCGGAAGGAACGCGACGCCGGTCCGCAGCGGGCCGAACCCCAGCGTGTTCGCGAGATAGAAGGTGAGGAACAGGAAAACCGCGAACATCCCGGTCCCGGTGATCCCCAAGGTCAGGTACGCGGCTCCGCGGACCCGGTCGAGGATCACCCGCAGCGGCAGGAGCGGACGGGCGGTGCGACGTTCGATGACGACGAACGCGGCGATGAGCGCGACGCCCGCGAGCACCGGTCCGAGCGTCCCGATGTCGTGCCAGCCGTTCCGTTCCGCGGTGCCGAGGCCGAAAACGATCCCGATCAGGCCGAACACCACCGCGGCCGTGCCCGCGACGTCGAGCCGGACGCGCTGCGGCCGATCACCGTCGCGCAGGAGAATCAGCCCGCCGACGAACGCGACCGCCGCGATGAACAGGTTGACGTAGAGGCACCACCGCCACGACAGGCCCTGTGTGAGGACGCCGCCGAGCAGCAATCCCACGGCGCCACCCGCACCGGAGATCGCGCCGAAGATGCCGAACGCGCGGCCGCGTTCCTTGGCGTCGTCGGCGAAAGTGATGGAAAGCAAGGACAATGCGGCCGGGGCGAGCATCGCGGCGAACGCGCCTTGGCCGACTCGCGCGGCCAGCAGCGTCGCGAAGTTCCCGGCAGCACCGCCGACAGCGGAGGCGACCGCGAACCCGCCGACGCCGACGAGGAACAGCCGCTTCCGTCCAAAACAGTCAGCGAGCCGGCCGCCGAGGAGCAGGAGGCTCCCGAACGCGAGCGCGTAGCCGGTCAGCACCCATTGCCGGTCATCGGCGGGGAATCCGAGGTCGTGCTGTGCGCTCGGCAGGGCGATGTTGACGATCGTGGAGTCGAGGATGTCCATCAGCTGGGCGAGGCTCAGCACGACGAGCGTCAGCCAGCGGTGCTGGGGTTTTCCGGGCGCGCTTCGGGGAGCCGGCCGGGCGATCCCGGTCGGCGAGAAGTCAGGATTCATGAGGTTCTCTCGAGTGAATTGGCCCGTCAACCGGGCAGAAGGACAAGCTTTCCGCGCACCCGGCCCGATTCACCGACCCGGTGCGCCTCCGCGACCTCGGACAACGGGAACGTCTGCCCGACAGGCAGGGTGAACTTTCCGGCTTCCACCAGCTCGCCGAGTTGAGACAGCACATAAAGCGCATGCCCGCCGTCACCGCGGCTGAAGCGCACGCCGTGTTCCTGGGCACCGGCGAAGTCGGCGACGGTGATGACGTGTTCCGGGCCGCCCGCGAGCACTATCAGCTCCGGCAGGACGCCGCTTCCGGCAACGTCCAGGGCCAGGTCGACGCCCTCCGGTGCGAGTGCACGGACCCGATCTGACATACCAGGTCCGTAGGCAACGGGTTCGGCGCCGAGCGAGCGCAGAAAGTCATGCGTGGCAGTGCTTCCCGTGCCGATCACTCGCGCGCCCCGAGCCACGGCGAGCTGAACCGCGGCACCGCCGACGCTGCCGGAAGCACCGTTGACCAGCACTGTGGTGCCGCTCTCGACGCCGAGCTGATCAAGCGCACGCGCGGCCGTCTCGGCTGCGGCGGGCAATGCGGCCGCCTCGGCGAAGCTGAGCGACGGCGGGATGGGCGCGTAGCAGAACAACACGGTCAATTCCGCTTGTGCGCCACCGGAAGCGGCGAAACCGAACACGCGGTCGCCGATCGCGACATCCGTGACGCCATCGCCGAGTCGATCCACGACGCCCGCCGCCTCGTGCCCCATGGTCTGCGGGAGTTCCTGGTCCATCAGGCCCTGGCGTTTCTTCCAGTCGCTCGCGTTGATTCCCGCTGCGCGCACCGAAATCCGAATCTCGCCAGGCCCCGGACGCGGATCCGGGAGGTCGACGAGTTCGAGGACTTCCGGGCCGCCGAAGGTGCTGAACCGGACCGATTTCATGAGTCAATCCCTTCCCGGCCCGGGGCCGAGGATCGAAGAGGCAGGCACGGGAAGTCGTGACCTGCCCACAGGTTCGCGGACACCTGCTCCGGATAGGACCGCACGATCGGGTCGGCGCCGATCACCCAGGTCGTCCACGCGGCGTCGAATTCGCCCCATCCGGGACCCGCGCCGCGGGCGAAGCCGGTCCACGCCGCTCTCATCGCCGCCGAGAGTGCGGTGAGTTCCGCATTCGGTTGCGGTCCCAGCATTTTCTCGACCAGCGGGCCCGTCAGATTGCCGAACGTCAACGCGACGTCGGCGCCGTGGCAAGCGCCGAGCGCCCCGCCGGATCCAAGTGCTTCGAGGACGAACTCGTACAGATACGAGCGGCCGGTGTGGTCCCGGGCGAGGTTCACCGAAGGCATGCGGAACAGCCAGTCGGAATGGAGGGTTTCGTAGCGCAGCTCTGGCGTCGCATCCGGGAAAGCCGCGCGGTAGCCGTCCGGTGCCAACGCGGCGAGTGCGCCTGTGGTCATTTCTTCGGTGACCCGGCCGAGCAGTCCGCGTCCGGCGAGCATTTTGCGGAATTCGTCGCGGGTGTGTCCGACGATCAGTTCGACGTCCCGGGAAGCCCCGTTCCGGAGCGCCTGCCAAGGCGTGGCAGGAAGAACGTCGCCGTCGACGACCGGCGAGAACGGCGTCACCCCGTACGCGAAAGCGCCCCAGCGGCCGGCGTGCTCTCGTATATCAAGCGCGTCGACTGCCGCAGTCAGCGAGATATCACGGAGCCCCTCGACGGTGGCCGTGGTCCCGGCACTCGCCGCGATCGTGGCCATGACATCCGCCGCCAACTCCGGCGAGACGAACGTGCCCAGCACGCTCTGCGCGATCGCCCGGTGGAACAGCCCGGCCGCACACGGCATCGCGAGCAGCGCGGCGACCCCGCCCGCGCCCGCGGACTGGCCGAAGACCGTGACCTGGCCGGGATCGCCGCCGAACGCGGCCACGTTGTCCCGGACCCATTCGAGGGCCGCGACCTGGTCGAGCAGCCCGCGGTTCGCCGGAGCCCCCGCGAGCTGCCCGAACCCTTCGACGCCGACGCGGTAGTTGAAGGTCACCACGACGACGCCTTCCTGAGCGAGGACCGCCCCGTCATATCCGGGATCGGCCGCGCTGCCCGCGAGGTAGCCGCCGCCGTAGATCCACACCATGACCGGGCGGGCGCCGGACAGATCGGCGGTCCAGACATTCACGGTGAGACAGCCGCGCCCGTCGTCGAACGGACTCGGCGGCGGCGCGACCGCGGACGAGGGCACCTCCGCTTGGACCGGGATCGGCCCGAATGCCTCGGCGTCGAGGACGTTTTCCCAGGCACGGGGCGGCTGCGGCGCCGCGAAGCGCAGGTCGCCCACGGGCGGCGCGGCGAAGGGGATGCCGCGGAAGACCGCGAGGGTTCCCTCGGCCGTGCCGCGCACCTGGCCGCGGGAGATCGTCGCCACCGGCCGCTCTGTCCGTGCTTCCACGAACACCGTTCTACCAACGAACAGTGTTCCTGTCAACGCGCACGAAACCCCGCCCAGGTGGGCAAGATGTGTTTTCAGCCGGTCAAAGAGGGCCCTGACCTGCGCCGGAACGCCTCCGCGTCCGCCTAGCGGCGCGCCAGACCGTCGATCATCACCTCGAGCGTGAAGTCGAACCGGTCATGTCCCTCACCGGCCGTCAACTCGACAGCATGGCTCGCGGTATACGGAAAATCCTCCGCCGGCAGCGAAGCGAGACGCCGCTGCATCTCGTCCCGCCCGACGACCCACACGGCGTCCTTCTCCTCCACTCGCCGTTGCACGATCGACGTCTCGAGGCAGTAAGCGGCCACGTAAAGCAGCAGGGAATCCACGCCCCATGCCGCGGCCTGCGCCGGGACGCCGCCGTTCAGCAGGATCGCCAGCATCCCCTCGTTGAGCCGCGCGGTCTCGAGGTCGGTGGGCGCCACCGCGAACGCCGCGCCGGAGATCCCGGGGTAGGCCAGGTACAGGTCGCGCAACTGCGCGCACACGTCGCGGATCTGCTCACGCCAGTTCGCGGCGTCCGGCTTCGGCAGGACGATTTTCGCGCACAGCCGCGCGATGAGCAGCTCATCGAGGTCGGTCTTGTTGACCACGTGCGCGTAAAGCGAGGCCGGACCGGTGTTCAGCGCGTCGGCCACGCGGCGCATGGACAACGCCTCGTACCCCTCGGTGGCGATGATCTCCAACGCCGCGTCGACAACCTGCTCGACGGTGATCGGCACCGTGCGCCGCCGGGGCTTCGGAGCGGTTCCGGGTTTCGGTGGCTGGTGCCGCGCCGCGCGTCGTTCCTTGGGGTCCACCGGTGCACCTTATCTCGGCGTGTTCGTTCGCCGAACACCGTTCGCCAGGAAGCCGGGCCTGGTCGTCAGCGGGAGATCCGAAGCGTGGCCCCGCTGGGCCCCTGCTCGGGGCGCGCGGCAAGAGTCGCGCCTCGGTGATCTTTGGTTCCCGCTGCCCTCACGATGACTGCTTCATTCGGCCGAGCCGTGGTTTCGCTGTACCGGGCCGCCTGCGGCTGTCCATTCTCCTCGGCCCGGTCGCGTGCTGCTTGCGCCTGCGCCGAACGCCCCGGGGCCGAACGCGGATTCTTCGATTCCGCCCTCCCCGGCCCGCCCGTTGTGCTTCACTGACCGGCACGAAGCGATCGCGGGTCCGAAGGGGTACCGAGGCCATGACGCAGTGGGTCAGAATGCCGGTCGGCGACGGCGACACCATTCTTTTCGAGACCGATCCCGCTGACGGCGGAAGCCGTGCGGCCAGCGGAAACCAGCCGGTCGGCCGCGGTCCGTCGGTCGAGCAGGCGTCCGAGTCGGTCCAGGAGGCGCTCCGGCGCGTCCGGCCCGCCGCCGAGGCCGTGCTCGCCGAGTTCCGGGCGATGGAGCAGCAACCGTCCAAGATCAGCCTGCAGTTCGGCATCAAGGTCACCGGCGAGGCGAACCTGGCGATCGCCAAAACCGCGGGCGAAGCGAACTTCACGGTCAGCATGGAGTGGACCGCGCCGTCGTCATGAGCGCTGATCCGCTCGTCGCGGCGGTCGTCCGGATCAGCGGGGCGGCGGGAGTCGGCGGGGCCGGTTTCCTGGTGGCTCCCGGCCGGGTCGCCACGTGTGCGCACGTGGTGGCCGACGCGCTCGGCGAACGCCGCGACGCCCCGCTCCTGGACAGCCTCGTACAGGTCGAATTCCCCTTGCTGGCAAAGGCTTCCCGGGTTCCGGCGCGCGTGGTCGACTGGCAGCCGGAGAGCGAGGACGGGGCCGGCGACATCGCGGTGCTCCGGCTCGAAGCGCCTGCCCCGCCCGGCGCGCTGCCCGCTCCTGCGCGGATCACCGACGACGTCCGCGGGCATTCGTTCCGCACGTTCGGATTCCCGTTCGACCAGGAAGCCGGGATCTGGATCGAGGGCAAACTGCTCGGCGCGCAGAGCACCGGCCGGATCCAGGTCGAGACCGACGCGCGGCAGTGGCGCATCGAGCCCGGGTTCAGCGGCGCACCGGTGTGGGACGACGACGCGGACGGCGTCGTCGGCATGGTCGTCACCCGGGCCAACCGCCACGACACCACCGCGCACCTCATCCCCGCCACCGCACTCGGCGACACCTGGACCGTCGCGGCGGAAAACCCTTACCGCGGGCTGAAACCCCTCGAAGAACGCGATGCCCCGCTGCTGCACGGGCGCGACGCCGAACTGGCCGGACTCGCCGGGCAGGCGGCCCGCGAGGACCTCGTCGTCGTGGCCGGTCCGTCCGGTTCGGGCAAGTCGTCGCTGGTCCGCGCCGGTCTGCTGCCGCGCCTGCGCAGCGAGGGCGTGCGGGTGCTCGACATCCGCCCGGACACCGCAACCGAACCGGTCGCCATGTTCGCCGCCGCGATCGGGCAACCGGTGGAAGACCCGCGAGCAGCGGCGAACGCGCTGGTCTCCGACGGTGCCGCAGTGCTTTTCGTCGACCAGTTCGAGGAGATCGTGGTCGCGGACCGCGACGGGGCGCGCCGGTTGCTCGAACTGCTCACCCGGATGATCGCGTCGCAACGACGAGAGCCGGGCCAACCGGCTCCGCTGCGGGTCGTGCTCACCTTGCGCGCCCGGTCCCTCGACGCGCTCATCACGCGCGAGACCGCGGGCCGGCTGAACAAGGCCGTCCGCTTCCTCGAGCCGATGTCCCGCGAAGAGCTGGCCGAGGCGATCACCGGGCCCGCCGCCGCGGTCGGCGGCCTCGCCTTTGAAGCCGGCCTGGTGCAGCGCATCCTCGACGACGCGATGGACCAGCCGGGAACACTGCCGCTGGTTTCGCTGGTGCTGGAACGGCTCTGGCAGAAACGGCACGGCGGCTGGCTCACCCACGCGGCGTACGAAGAACTCGGCCGGGTGCCCGGGGCGCTGGGCCAGGCCGCTGACGAAGCACTCGAAGCCTTGCGTCCGTCCGAAAAGGACGCTGCACGCAGGCTGCTCGTCCAGCTCGCGAGACCGGACGGCGAAGCGGGATTCGCCCGGCGTTCGGTCCGGTTGGCCGAACTCGACGCGGAACTCCAGGACATCGCGCACGAACTCGCTGCCCGCCGCCTCGTGGTGCTCGACGAACACCAACGCGCGGATCTGGTACACCAAGCGCTGATCGACTACTGGCCCCAGCTTCGGGGTTGGCTGGACGAAGACCGGGATTTCCTGGTTTGGCAAGCAGACCTGCGCCAGGACATCGACCAGTGGGAGCAGTCCGGCCAAGACCACGGCGGCCTGCTCCGCGGTGCGGCACTCGCCACCGCCCGGCAATGGCTCGCCCAGCGCGGCTCGGATATCACCGCGCCGCACAAGGAATACGTCGAACGCAGCTACGCCGCCGAACGACGCGGCATCCGGCGCTGGCGCATCGTCACCGCCGTCGCACTGACCTTGGCGCTGGCCGCGAGCGTGCTCACCGTGGTGGTGCTGCGCAACCAGGCGACGATCAACGACAATCTCCACACCGCCAACGCCATCCTCCTGGCCCAGGAATCCTTGCGCGACGCGAACGGCCAGGACACCTCGGCGTTGCAGATGGCGCAGGCGGCTTGGCGGGAAAACCCGCACAGCAGCGACGCCTATGGTGCGCTTTTGCAGCAGGAGTTGTATTGGCGGGGGATCGACCGGATCCTTCCGCCTCAGCACATCGCTCCGACCGACCGGATCCTGTCCACCGCGGACGGTCAGCGATTGATCATCAAATCCGCTGACCCGACGACCCCGGTCTCGCTCTGGCAAGGGCTCGCCGGTCCCGCGCCCCAGTCGCGCGCACTTGCCGTCAACCCCACCTCGTTTCTGGAGCTGAGCCCGGACGGCCGTCTGCTCGCCGAGTCCGGGAACGAACCCGGGGTCAAGATCTGGGATCTGGACAGCCCGGCCCCGCCGCTCGTCCTCCGTGCCGACGACGCGACAGCGTTCCAATCCGTCTCGTTCAGCGCGAACGGCCGGTACCTCGCGGGAGTGCCCAACGAGGTTGCCCGGCCCCGGCATCTCCAGATCTGGGATCTCCGAACCCGCCGCGCGGCCGCGACGACGCTGCCCGCCACCCTGGCGACGGGCATGGTGAACACGGTGTACCCGACCGACGACGGACGCCAAGTGGTCCTGTTCGAGCAGCCAAGCGATCCCAACGCCAAAACCGAGGCAGTAGTGCGCGACACCGCCACCGGTGCGCTGGTCCGGTCGCTCGGCCGCGGCGTCCTTCTCGACCACGGCCGGAAGATCGCCGCCTGCGACCCCGAAACAGCCACCCTCGTCGACCTCTCCGGCACCCGGCTGGGGCAGCTCGCGAGCGGCGTCGACTGCTCCAGCCTGGACACCGACCTCACCGGACAGTTCGTGCTCCTGAACAGACCGGGAGCGGGACCGCTGGGCGCCGTGCACTGGCCGGACGGGAAGCGGTACTTGTTCGCCGATCCCACAGTGACGGTGAACTGGGCGACCGCGAGCACCTCGCCGACCCCGGTCCTCCTCCCCGCCCCGGACGGCCGGCTGACCGCGCTGACCGTGCGGAACGGGTCGATGCAGCTCAGCACGGTGCCCACGACGGACGCCAAGCCCGCCGACACCACCTCGTGGAACCCGTCCGCCCGGTCCCCGGACGGCCAGCGCTGGGCAGCCCGCACCAAGACCGGAGAACTCGCTCTCCTGGACGCGCACCAGCAGGTGCTGAAGCAGGTCTCAGTGCCGTCGCCGACCGCGCTTTCCTTTGACGCCAGCGGAAAACACGTCCTGTCCGTCGGCAACGGCATGCTGCGGACCTACCGGGCGGACGACCTCGCCCTCGAACACGAAGCGCCGCTCCCCGGAGGCCCTTCCCCCAACGAGAACGGCACGGTCATCGCCGTCCCTGGCCAGAACGCGGTCGTCGTCTACGCGAAAACGGCCACGTTCTGGGACCCGGCCACCGGGCAGCAGACCGCGGCGCCACTGCCGCTGACCACGCAAGCCGATGTCGCCGAGGCGAAGGCCAGGCCAGGCCATCCCGGGCAGATCTTCGTCTACGGCGGGAAAACAGCCGCGGTCTGGGATCTCCCGAGCCGGAAAGCGGTCGAGACGTTCCGCTCGGACTTCTTTCCCGGCACCCCGGCCATCGACCCCACCGGCTCGTTCGCGGCCATGGTCAACGGGGTGGGCAGCGGCGTGGTCCTGCTCGACCTGAACGCGAACCGGATGCTGCCGACGATGCCCGCGTCGATGAATACCCTGCACGGCATCGACGGCGAGTACCTGTTCGGGGAAGCCACCCTGGACTTCCAAGTGTGGCATTGGCCCGACCACAAACTGGTGACCGACGCGAAGCTCGGCGATCTCGCGGAGCACCGGTCGGTCGAGAACGGGAAGCTGTTCCTGGACACCATACCTGGCCGCAGCCCTGCGGTCCCGCTCGACGGCGCCGCCTGGATGCGGCATCTGTGCGGCATCAACGACCGGGACTTCACTCCGGCCGAGAAGACCCGCCTGCCCGCGGGTGCGGAGCAAAGCCGTCCCTGCGCGCAAGGCTCGTAAGCAATGCCCTTCCAGCCAGCAGAATCTGACCGTCGGGGCACCGCGAACCCGCTCAGAAGACCGCGACCGGATTGACCGGCACTCCCGTCAGCCCGAGAATCCGCGGCGGTGCGGCCACGAACAGGAAGCTGTACCGCCCAAGCTCCGCGCAAACCGAGGCCAGTTCGTCGGCGTCCACGGCGTCGATCAACGGCATCCCCAGCCGCGGGAGGGCCACCCCGTGCATCGCGGGAGGGGAGCTCACCGGCGGGTAGGCGTCCGAGAGATCCCCGGCGTACAAGGACACCCCTCGCTCATGCATCCACCGCGCCGCGTCGAGGGTCATGCCGGGCATGGGGTTGCCGCGGTATCGGGTCCGCACCCAGCCGAACCGGGCGACGAGGGCGTCTCCGGGTTCGACGTGGACGGTGAAGCGTTCTTCCGCGGCCTCGAGGTCCTGTGCGGTGAGCGCGCGGTCGCCGGGAACCGGGCCGTCGGCGGCGAAATCCAGCAGGATGCCCCTGGTCACGATGCCTGCGGCGAAGGCAGTGGTCGATCCGTGCACGACGCCGCCCATCGTGACGCTCTCGTTCGCCGGGCGGCCGGGGTACACCTGCCCGTCTTGCGGGATGTGCGCCAGCGCGTCCAGGTGCGTGGACAGGGTGTGGTGGTTCGTCACGGTCAGGGCGTCCGCGTACGCGATCGCGGGGCTTCCGGTGTACAGCATCATCTGCTGGACCGGCGATTCCTCGGCGGTGCGCGGCGGGAAGGGACCGCTGAGCACCGGGGCCGGCTGGATCGGCACCGCCAGCGACACCGAGCGGCCGGTGCGGACTTCCCGCGCGGCTCGTTCCCGGACCTCGTCGGTGATCAGGTTCAGCGTGCCGAGTTCGTCGTCGGCGCCCCAACGGCCCCAGTTGCTCGGCAGGTCGTTCCGCTCGCTCATGGTCATGATCGTACGGAGAAACTACCGCTGCTCCGCGGCGTGCGAGGCGTAGGAACGGCCCCACGCCGCCATCGCGTTCAGCACCTCCTGCGCGTTCTCGCCCAGTTCCGTCAGGCTGTATTCCACCTTCGGCGGCACCTGCGGGTACACCACGCGGCGCAGCAGGCCGTCGGATTCCAGTTCGCGCAATTGGCGCGTCAGGACGCGGTCAGTGAGATCTGACAGCAGGCGCGAGAGTTCCCCGAAGCGCAGCACGCCGTGTTCGGCCAGTGCGTGCAGAATGCTCGGCTTCCACGCGCCGCCCAGCACCATCGTCGTGATTTCGGCGGCGCAGCTTGTTCGCCACGCTCGTACGGCCTTTTCCGTTTGCGGGCGCATCCGGCCTCCTCACTATCCATTCGGTGAGTACTGGACGGTAAAGTCCGTACTTGTCGATCGCGGGGGTGTCCGGACAGGATCGTCGCATGGCGTTGACCCGGGTGGAGCCGCGGCGCGGGCTCGTGCTGATTCCTTTGCTGGCTGGGGTCCTCGGCGGAAGTCTCGCCCTCGGCATGGTCAACACAGCGCTGCCGCGGATCGCGGACGAACTGCAGGTGTCGGCGCCGGCACGGGCATGGATCGTCGACGTGTACCCGCTCGCGCTGGCGGTCGCGATGGTCGGGGCGGCTCGCGCTGGCGACCGCTACGGGCGGAAGCGCGTGCTGCTGCTTGGTGTGAGTGCGATGGCGGTGCTGAACGCGGTGGCCGCGGCCGCCCCCAGTTCGGCGTTGCTCATTGTGTGCCGCGGATTGCTCGGGGTGGCCAGCGCGTTGATTCTCGCCGGGGTCGTCGGCACGATCGGATCGCTCTTTTCCGGGCGGGATCTCGCGTTCGCCAACGGTATGTGGGTCACCGTGCTGGGAGCGGGCAGCGCGCTGGGGCCGGTCGTCGGCGGAGTGCTGACGGAAGGGCCGGGCTGGCGCTGGGTTTTCCTCGCCCTGGTGCCGCTCGCGGTGCTTACGATCGCGTTGGCGGTGTGGCTGCTGCCCGAATCGGCCGGACAAGCGGCTGCCGGATGGGAGATCCCGAGTCTGCTGTGGTCGGTGACGGCGATCGGCGCGATTGTGTACGGGCTGCAGGAAACCACCGTCGCACCGGTACGCGGGGTGGTGTGCGTCGCGGCGGGCATGATCGCCGGAATTGTGTTTGTCCGCAGACAGCTTCGGCTTCGGCAGCCGTTGTTGCAGGTCCGGCTGTTTCTGCGGCCGGCTTTCGCGTCGGCGTTCGCGCGGATCGTCGTTTCCGCCGCGACGGCTGCGGCCTGTCTCTATCTCGTCAGCCTCGAACTCCAGCACGCACAAGGGCAAACGCCGATCGAGGCGGGTTTCGCGCTCGCTCCGCAAGCCGTCGCCACCGCGGTCGGCGGATTGGTCGCGCCGTTCAGCTTGACCTGGTTGCGCAGCCGGACAGCAACGTCCATCGCATTGGTGATGCAAGCTGCCGGACTAGCGGCGGTCCCGTTGAGCCACACGGTGTTTCCGGTCGCACTGGTCGGATTCGGGTACGGCGCGATCGGCACCTTGGCGACCACCGCGCTGTTCGAGGCCGCGACCGCCGAGCACGCCGGAGCGGCCGGGGCGACGCAGGAAGCGGGGTTCGCCATCGGTGCGGGCGGCGGGGTCGCGGTGTTCAGCACGATCGCCGATCTCGGCGGCGGGACGGGATTCGCCGCCGCGCTGATCGCGGCGGGAGCGGTCACGCTCCTCACCGCGATCCGCTGACCGTTGTTTCTTCCACAGTGGACCCGAGCTGCACCCACCTCGTCGCCCCGATCGTGCGCAGGAACGGGAGATCGTGACTGACCACGATCAGCGCGCCCGCGTACGATTTCAGTGCCTGCGACAGCTGCCGAACGCTGGCCAGGTCCAGATTGTTCGTGGGTTCGTCCAGCAACAGCAGCTGCGGCGCCGGTTCCGCCAGCAGCAATGTCGCCAGCGTGGCCCGGAAACGCTCGCCGCCGGAAAGGCTTCCGGCGGGCTGGTCCGCCCGGCTGCCGCGCAGCAGGAACCGCGCGAGCTGAGCGCGGATCTCGTTGTTCGACGCGGAAGGAGCCGCACGGGCCACGTTCTGCGCGGCGGACAGTGTGTCGTCCAGGACGTCGAGCCGTTGCGGCAACCAGCGCACCGGCACCGGGAGCTCGACCGTCCCCGATCGCGGTTCGATCGCCCCGGTGATCGTTTGCAGCAGCGTGGTTTTGCCGGAACCGTTCGGACCGACCAGCGCGATCCGTTCCGGTCCGCGCAGGGCGAGGTTCACCGCGAGCCCGTTGCGAAGCTCCACATCGGACAATGTGAGCACTTCTTTTCCGGACGGCACCGAGGTTTCCGGCAGCTCGATCCGGATCTCGTCGTCGGCTCGGATCGCTTCCTCCGCCTCCTTCACCCGGTCCTTGGCCTCCGCCACCTTGTCGAGATGCATCGTGCGGTGCTTGCCCGCGGCGATTTCCGCGTCCTCCTGCCGTTTGCGCATCCGCACTTTGGGCTCGCGCTTGTTCTCCCACTGCTTCCGGCCGTACCGGGCGCGCCGGTCCAGCTTCGTCCGCGCCTCGATCAGCTCGCGCTGCTGCCGTTTGAGATCCGACTCCGCGGCACGCAGCATCCGCGAAGCCGCCTCCTGCTGGACGGCCACCGCTGCCTCGTAGTCCTCCAGATTTCCGCCGTAGAAGGTCACCTCCCCGGACCGCAGATCGCCGATCCGGTCGACGTGGCGCAGCAACTCGCGATCGTGAGATACCAGCACCAGCACGCCTTTCCATGCCCGGACCGCCTCGCCGACCAGCCGCCGGGCCCGCAGGTCCAGGTTGTTGGTCGGTTCGTCGAGCACGAGCACGTCCGGCTGCCGCAGGAACTGCGCGGCGAGACCGAGCAGGATCAACTCGCCGCCGGACAGCTCCCCCGCCCGCGCGTCGAGGGCGACATGCGAGAGGCCGAGCTGATCGAGCGTCGCGCGGGTGCGTTCCTCGACGTCCCACTGGTCGCCGACGGTCGCGAAATGCCTCTCGTCAGCGTCCCCGCGCTCGATCGCGGCGAGCGCGGAGCGCACCTCCGCCACGCCGAGCACGTCGTCGACGCGGCGTTCGGCGCCGAGGATCAGGTTTTGCGGCAGGTAGCCGAGTTCGCCGGACACGCTGATCGAGCCGGCGGTCGGCCGCAGTTCGCCGGCGATCAGCCGGAGGAGGGTGGATTTCCCGGACCCGTTCAGGCCGATCAATCCGGTGCGGCCCTCGCCGATGGCCACGGAGAAGCCGTCGAAGACGACCTCGCCGTCCGGCCAGGCGAAACCGAGGTCCGCGCACACAATGGAGGAAGACATAGGCGTAACTCCCCGTTCGCGAGTGGACAAGAACGCGGAGACACCGCGGCGCGGCGAGGACGGATTCAGGGTGCCGTCATCCGAGGCCAGACGCGCGACGGGCGGAAGAGCCCGGGTTCGCGGTGTCTATACACCTCAGAAGATCAATGCACCTCTCCGATGAACGGCGACAACTGACGTCAGCTTACCCAGCGGGCCGGACCGCGCGCCAACGAATTAACGCAGCGGGCGCTGCCTCCTGCCCGCGTGGCTCTTCGGCTCCGCCGAGGTCCGTGAGGGAAACCCGGAGAGAGGCAGACTCCCTCAGGGTTCCCCGCACGAACATCCGCGGCGCAGGCCGCGTCGCTGTCGGTCAGTGGCCGTGCTTCCCCGGTGCCGCGCTGCCGGTGTACTCGGCGAGCCCGGAGACGAGGTCCGCGATGTCCGGCACCTTCTCGAACCGGATCCGGTGGACCTCGGCGATCTTCTCGCCGATCTCCGGGTCCGGGTCGTCAGTGATGTCGGAGGACATGAACTCCTCGACCAGCGGCAGCCCCAGCCGGTCCAGTTCGAGGTGTGCCGGATGGTTCATGTACTCCGCGTACCCCTCGATGTCCTCGACCACCAGGACGGCGCCCAATTCGTACTTCCCGCCGAAATCAGGGCCGACAACGCGTGCCTTGATCGCCGGGATCCGGTCGAACAGCTCGCGCATTTTCGCGGTGACCTCGGCCCTCTCCCGGGCGGTGACCTCGGGCTTGAGGACGAGGCGAATGCTGTGGTAGATCATCGGAATTCCCTTTCAGAGGGCCGCGAACGCGGCGGAGTAGTCGAGGGCGAAATCGGTGAGATCACGGGCGGGGCGGCCGGTGAGGTCGGCGACGGCACTGTGCACCTCGGCGGCCTCGCCGCGGGCGTAGTGGGCGTAGTCCTCGACCAGGCCGCCGATCTGCCACGACGGGAGCAACCCGTTGAGCGCGGCGGCGAACTGGTCGGCGGGTGCGTCGTGGAAGGCGATGTCCCGTCCGGTGGCGGCGGAGAGCGCGTCGGCGATCTGCGCGTGAGTCACGGCGCGCGGACCGGTGAGCGGGTAGGTGCGGCCGGAGTGTCCGTCCGTGGTCAGTACGGCAGCGGCGGCGGCTGAGATATCTCTGGTGTCGATCGCGCTGACGGCCGCGTCGCCGATGGGCGCGGCGATGAATCCCTGCGCGATGGTGGCGGAGAAGTTGAGCAACGCCTGCAGGTAGAGGTTGGGCCGAAGCACGGTGTAGTCGAGCCCGAGCTTCTCGACGTGTGCCTCGACTTCGGCGTGCCAGCGCAGGAAGCGCACCGGCGAATCGGCGCGGGCGGCGTACTGGGAGAGCAGCACGAGCCGGTGGACGCCGGCGTCGCGGGCCAGGTTCGCGAACTGGATCTGCAGCTCAGCGGCATCGGGCGCGGAGGGGCTGTTGAGGAAGACCGCGTCGACTCCCTTCAGTGCCACGGCGATCGAGGCCGGATCGCGCAGGTCGGCGATCACGGTCTCGACGCCGTCGACGGGGCGGCCTCTGGTCATGGCACGGACGGCGCTGCCGCGGGCTTGCAGAGCGGGAATCAGCGCGGACCCGACGGTTCCGGTCGCGCCGGTGACGAGCACGGTGTCCATTGTGGATTGTCCTTTCCTCAGGTGACCTGTCACCACCTTCGCCCGGGTGCCGCTGCGCTCGCGTCGGTGACTATCGCCTACTTCGCCTACGCGTTGTCCTAAGGTTCCGACCATGCCCACCACGTCCTCCCTCATCGGCCGGCCCGACGAGATCGACCGCCTCCTCGCGCTGGTCCGGTCGGCGGAGCGGGGCGAGGGCGGGGCGCTCGTCCTGCGCGGCGAAGCGGGCATCGGCAAGAGCGCGCTGCTGGACCACGTCGAGCGGACGGCGGAAGAGTGTCAACGGATCCGTGCGTCCGGTTCGGAGTTCGAGGGCGAGATGCCGTTCGCGGCGCTGCACCAGCTGTGCGTTCCCGTCCTGGCGCATCTCGACACTCTCTCGACGCCCTACCGCGACTCCCTGCTGATCGCGTTCGGCCTGGCCGACGGCGCGCCGGACCCGTTCCGCGCCGGTCTCGCCGCTCTCGAACTGCTGGCCACGGCCGCGGCGGAACGTCCGTTGCTGTGCGTGATCGACGACGCGCATTGGCTCGACGCCGCGTCGGCGCGGGCGTTGACGTTCCTGGCCCGGCGCATTTCGGCGGAGCCGATCGCGATGGTCTTCGCCGCCCGCGACCCCGAGCCGATCCCCGGGCTCGACGAACTGCCCGGGTTGACCGTCGGCGGGCTCAGCGACGCGCACGCACGCGAACTGCTGGCCGAGCAGAAGACCGTGATGCTGGACGAGCGGGTGCGCGACCGCCTGCTCGCCGAGGCGCGCGGCAACCCGCTGGCCCTGATCGAGCTGCCGAAAGCAGGCGGCTTCGCGCTGCCGACGCCGTCGCCGATCGCGAGCCGGATCGAGCGGAGTTTCCTCTCTCGCATGGCGGATCTGCCCCCGGACGCGCGGGAGCTGCTGATTCTCGCCAGCGCCGACCCCACCGGCGACCCGGGCCTGCTGTGGGCGGCCGCCCGGCAGCTGAACCTCGACGTGCCCGCCGCGAGCGCCGCGGCTGAGGCGTCCGGGCTGTTCCAGTTCGACACCCGCGCGCGGTTCTGCCATCCGCTGGCGCGCTCGGCCGCTTACCGCGCGGCTGAGCCGAAACAGCGGCAAGCCGCGCATCGGGCGTTAGCCGATTCGACCGATCCGGACACCGCTGGCGACCGCCGCGCCTGGCACCGTGCGCAGGCGACCGCCGGGCCGGACGAGGAGATCGCGGCGGAGCTGGAAGTGTCGGCGTCCCGCGCGCAGGCCCGCGGTGGCGTAGCGGCCGCCGCGGCGTTTCTCGAACGGGCCGCCGCGCTGTCACTCGACCACGGCAAGCAGGTCGAACGCACACTCGCCGCCGCAAGGGCAACGCTCGCCGCAGGCCGGACCGACGCGGCCGCAGACCTTCTGACCAGCATCGACACCTCGACGTTGGCGGTCCCGCAACGCGCCTCCGCCGACCTGCTGCGCGGGCAGATCGCCTTCGTCCAGGGCCCGGACGGGGCGGTTCGCGGTCCGGAGATCATCCTGCGGGCCGCGCAGCTGCTCGCCGACAGCGATCCCGGACGGTCGCGCGAGTTCTTGGTGGCGGCGCTGGAAATGGGCCTCGTCGTCGGGCGGGCCGCCGGCGTGCTGGACCAGGTGCTCGCCGCCGCGCCGCCGACCGGACCGCCGGACCTCCTCACCGCCCTGGTCCGCTTGACCGCCGAAGGCCACCGCGCCGGGGTTCCGGCGATCCGGCAGGCCCTCACTGGCGACGACGAGGGCTGGATCCGCACGCCCGCCTTGGCCACCGTGCTCGCGGGCGAACTGTGGGACCTCGACTTGCACCGGACGATCGTCGGCTGGCTGGAACGGACCGGACAGTCGACCGGATCGCCGATGACCGTCCGGCTCGGGCTGTCGCAGGCCGCGCTCTACGCGGTGTTCACCGGGAACTTCGGCCAGGCGATGGCCGCGATCGCCGAGGAAGAAGCGATCGCCGACGCACTCGGCGATCCGCCGCAGCTGTATCCGCGAGTGCACCTGGCGGCGATGCGCGGGCGCCGGCAGGAGGTGCTCGACCTGTTCGCCGAGGCCACGAGCCGACGCACCGGCCAGCTGACCGCGAACGCCCACTGGGCGATGGCCGTACTGCACAACGGCCTCGGCGAATACCCGGCGGCGCTTGAGGCCGCGACACACGCGATCGCGAGCGGCGACCTGTTTCTCACCGGCATCGCGCTGCCCGAGCAAATCGAAGCCGCCGTGCGGTGCGGGGAGGACGCCGTCGCCCGGTCTGCTTTGGATGCGTTGGCCGAGCGCACGGAACCCGCTGGGACCAACTTCGCCCGCGGCATCGCAGCGGGCGCACGGGCGATGGTCAACGACGCGGAGGACGAGTACGTCGCGGCGCTCTCGTATTTGACGGACAGCCCGCTTTCCGTGCAGATCGCGCGGGCGCACTTGCGGTACGGGGAATGGCTGCGCCGCGCTGGCCGTCGTCGAGATGCGCGCGAGCAACTGCGTGCGGCACATGAGCAGCTGTCGAAGATCGGGGTGGAGGCGTTCGCCCGACGGGCTGCTGACGAACTGCGCGCGACGGGGGAGGTGGCGCGCAGCCGTTCGTCGCATACCTATGACCGGTTGACCATGCAGGAAATGCACATCGCCCGAGAGGTCGCTGCGGGAGCCACGTCGAAGGAGGTGGCGACGCGGCTGTTCCTCAGTCCTCGGACGGTGGACGCGCATCTGCGAAATATCTTTCGCAAGCTCGGTATCACTTCACGGAGGCAGCTCAGAGATATGCCTGATCTCCGCGACGCGGATTAGCCGGCTCGAAGGTGTAGCCAGGACCACCGTCAAGTCGGATAGGAGCGTTACTGCCTCGGGCAAGCCGCGACGACATGCTGATGTCGTGCCCGAGGGGCGGGCACCGGAGGGAGTCAGGTGCCATGGCGAGCGGTGTCCCGCGGATCCTTCCGAAGACCGCGGCCGCTTCGGCGCTTCGCCGAGTGGCCACGGTTCTCACCGTGCTCGGGCTGGCGATGATTCCCTGGCTGGTCTACCTGCACACCGAACTGCCTGCTACCGCGCAGGCCTCGCACTGGGCCTGGACGTGGACGGGTCTGGACAGCTTCGAGGCGCTCGGCTTGCTCTCCACCGGACTGCTCCTCAGATGCGGCGACCGCCGGGCCTGCCTGAGCTCCGCCGCGACCTCGGCCCTGCTGCTGGCCGACGCCTGGTTCGACACCATGACGGCTGCCCCTGGCCCGGATTTCACGCTGGCGGTGCTGATGGCCGTCTTCGCCGAGTTGCCGCTGGCGGCGGCCTGCGCGGTTCTCGCGACCCGGGCCTTCCCCCGGCCGGGCCGCCGAGCGGAAGAGCTCACGGCGTGACCAGGAGCTCGCGGTCCAGTCCGTTTCGGGAAGTCCCGGCCTGCCACAACGACGGCTCACGAGCGGTTCGTTCGGCCGACGTCCGTGCGGAGCAGCCGACACCGCCTGGCACTCCAGCCGCAGATCGTGATCGCCGACGGGAAGGTCAGGACCGGGACGCTCCAAGGAACCGCAGCACGGCCAGCACCCGGCGATGGTCCGCGTCGGCCACCGGCAGGTCGAGCTTGGCGAAAATGCTGTTGATGTGCTTCGCCACCGCACTCTCGCTCACCACCAGCGCCTGCGCGATGCCGGCATTGGAGCGGCCCTCGGCCATCAGCCCGAGCACCTCCCGTTCACGGGGAGTCAGCCGCGCGAGCGGGTCGCTGTCGCGCCGCAGCAGCAACTGGGCGACGACCTGCGGATCCAGGGCCGTGCCCCCGCCGGCCACCCGCCGGACCGCCGCCACGAAGTCGGCGACGTCGGCTACCCGCTGCTTGAGCAGGTAGCCCACCCCGCTGGTGTTCGCGGACAGCAGGTCGGCCGCGTACCGCTCCTCCACGTACTGCGAAAGCAGCACCACCGGCGACCCCGGCCAGCGGCGGCGGATCTCCATCGCCGCCCGCACTCCCTCGTCGGTGAAGCCGGGCGGCATCCGGACGTCGATCAGGGCGAGTTCGGGCCGGTGCTCCGCCACCGCCGCCAGCAGCCCCTCCGCGTCGCCTGCTTCCGCGACGACCTGGAACCCGCCCGTCTCCAGCACCTTGGTCAGGCCGACCCGCAACAACACCGAATCCTCGGCGATCACCGCGCGCACGGCAGCTCCGCGGTGACGGTGGTGGGCCCGCCGGCGGGGCTGCTGACGCGGAAGGCCCCGTCGAGGGAACCGACCCGCTTGGCCAGCCCAGTCAGCCCCGTGCCGGCGGCGTCGGCACCGCCCAGCCCGTCGTCGGTGACGCGCACTCGCAGCACCTCGCCGACCTGACGGACGATCACCTCCGCACGCATCGCGTTGGCGTGCTTGGTCGCATTGGCCAGCGCCTCGGAGATCACGAAGTACGCGACTGACTCCACGGTGGGCGCCATCCGCTCCGCCAGATCGACCCGAAGCCGCACCGGCAGGGGCGTGCGGGCGGCCAGCCCGGACAACGCCGCGTCCAGACCTCGGTCTTCGAGTACGGCCGGGTGCAGCCCCCGCACCAGGTCGTCGAGTTCGGCGATCGCTTCCTTCGCCTCCAGGTGCGCCTTCTCGATCACCTCGCGGGCGTCGCTCGGCAGGTCCGGGCGGGTGGCGATGGCCAGACCCAGGTTGACCGCGAGGGACACCAACCGCTGCTGAGTGCCGTCGTGCAGGTCGCGTTCGATCCGGCGGCGCTCCGCGTCGACGGCCTCGATCAGCTCGGTCCGGCTTCCGGCCAGCTGATCGACCCGCTCCTGCAGCCGCTGCGCACGGCTGGGCCCGAGCAGGCCCGACGCCAGCCGCGTTTCGGCCCGGGCCGCTGCCCTCGCGGTCCAGGGCAGCGCGCACAGGAGGAGGAGCCCAGCCGCGGTGTAAGCCGGGAGCTGGGTCAGGTAGCCGAACCAGTCCTGGCGGATTCCGGTCGGCAGCGCCCATGCCCAGGCGTAGGAGGTGACGCCCGCCAGGCACGCCGCTGCCGCCGCGAGCACCAGCAGCTCCAGCAGCGCGAGCGGCGGACCCAGCAGGAGGTGGTAGCCGATCTTGCGCCAGGGCCGCGTCGCCGCGAGCCATCGGGCGGTCGAGGCCCACGTCCGCTGTTCCGGTGCGGCGGCGAGCCGGGGGACGTCCACGCCGATGAGCACCCGGTAGCGGGCGCGCTGAACGGCCGTCAGCACCGGGGAGCCGAGCAGGACCAGGGCGGCCGGCACGGAAACCGCGAGGAGCCAGCTCCCGGTCCTGGCGACGGTCGCCGCCGCCCAGGCCCACCCGGGGACCAGCGCCAGGTGCGGCAGCACCCCAGCGGCGAGAAAGCCGGTGTCCCGCCGCGCCCGGAGGACCGCACGGCTCAGTCCGGCGGGAATCTTCATGGCATGACGCTAAGGCACCGGGTGAGGACGGTGCCATGAAGCCCGTGCCCGGTCTCGTGGTGAACCTAGTGCCACCTGTCGCGCTCGGTTCCCTGACGCACGGGCGAAGCAGCCCGTGCCGCGAGAAGACCGCCGATTCCCGGAATCAGCGCCAGCAGCCAGGTCCGATGACGGCCTCCCATGACCAGCACGGCAGCGATCACCGTTGCCGTATAAGCCAATCCGTGCACCGGGCCGAGCACCTGCGAGACCTGCGGCTGATGCACGGTCACGATATTGCCCAGCATCAGCACCAGCGTCGTCAATTCCACCGCGCCGATTATCTCCAGAATCCGTCGCGGGCTCACAACCCGACTCCCGTCGTCGAGCCGGGACGGTAGATCATCAGTACGACCACCACCGCCCAGAGCAGATTGAAAACGCCGGTCGTCATTCCCAGGCGAACGGTCACCGGCTTCTCTGCCCCGAGTGCGTCGACTACGCGTTTCTGACCGGGCAGGATCACTGCGATCAGGATTCCGGCGGCGGCGACGGTCAGAATCAGCGAGACGATCAGCCACGTGTCCCCCAGCACGCCCATCCGGGCGCCGGTCGCGATACCGAACACCGGGACGAGCGCGCCGAGCACCGCGTACACGCGGGTCGTGCGGTGGAGAACCTGCAGCGTGGCAGCTTTTTTCGGGTCGTCGGTGGCGAGCCGGGCAGCGCTGGGGAACATGCTCGCGGCGACGGCGACCGGGCCGATGGCGAGAATGGCCGCTAACACGTGAATCGACAGCAGGAAAGCGTTCACTCGTTTTCACCGACACCGCTAGTGCTGCCCTGGAGTACACCGTCGCGCTCAGCTTTCCAAGCGGTACCCCGGCGTTCGTATTCGAAAAGCTCCTCGACGGCATGCGCGGCGTGCGAACCGAAATCGCGCTCCAGCACGTAAAGAGCCACATCAAGACCGGAAGTAACGCCACCGCCGCTGATCACATCGCCGTCGTCCACGACCCTGGCGCGGACGGCGTTCACTCCGGCGGCGCTGAGCTGGTCGATGCCGAGCACATGCGTCGTCGCGGTGCGGCCCTCGAGCAAACCGGCCATCGCCAGCGCGAGCGACCCGCCGCAGATGGTCACGACCGTGTTGTCCGGATTGTCGAACGCGCGCCGCAGCAACGGCTTCGCATCCCCCGAAGCGAAGCGCGACAACAGGGCCGGAATGGTCTCGACGCCCGTGTCGGGATCGCCGTCCACCGGGCCGGCGGCCCCGGGGATGAGTACGTAGCCGACCGCGTCCGGGTCGAAGGCGGCGGTCGCGGTGAGAGCGAGCCCGGGGACGCCGGAGCGCACGACGCCGGGGCCGTCCGCGCTCACGAGCTCGACGGCGAGTTTGCCGCTCGCCGCCAGCACTTCGAACGGAGCGACGACGTCGAGCGGGTCGAACCCGTCGAAGAGCACGAACTGGGCCCGCAGCATGGGTGGTTCCTTTCGATGGACGCTTTCGTCCATCGAAAGCCATCCGCGATGATCTCCACAATGGCTATCAGGACACCTCCCACCTATATCTGGCCACGTGGCAGATGCCTTACGCTCCAGGGATGTACACCACAGCGGTGCTCGCCCTCCCGGACTCGATCCCATTCGATCTGGCCACGCCGATCGAGACCTTCGGACGCGTCCGGCTCCCCGACGGCCGCCCGGGGTACCGCACGCTCGTCGCCGGTCCGGAGCGCGACATCGAGGCAGGCCCGTTGCGATTGGCGGTCGACGAGAACCTCGACGCCCTCCAGCGAGCCGACCTCGTCGTGGTGCCGGGACGGGAGAACCCGCTGGCACCCGCACCGCTCGCCGTACTGGAAGCATTGCGGGCCGCCGCGGACCGAGGCACCCGAATCGCGTCGATCTGCGTCGGGGCATTCACGCTCGCCGAAGCAGGATTGCTCGACGGCCTGGATGCGACCACACATTGGCTCGCCGCCGACGAATTCGCGAGGAAATACCCGGCCGTCCGTTTGAATCCCGACGTGCTTTACACCGACAACGGGAAAATCCTCACTTCCGCGGGCGCGGTCGCCGGAATTGACCTGTGCCTGCACATCGTCCAGAACGATTACGGAACCGCAGTCGCGGCCGACGCCGCCCGCCTCGCTGTCGCGCCATTGCACCGGCCAGGCGGACAGGCGCAATACATCGTCCGCAACCGCGCCCCCAGCCGTCCGGCCACGCTCGGCCAGATCCTGCCGTGGATCGAGGAAAACGCGTACCGGGACCTGGCGCTCGCGGACATCGCCGCCGCGGCCGGGCTGAGCGTGCGCACGCTCACCAGGCGATTCAAGGACGAAACCGGCCAAAGCCCCATGCAATGGGTCGCCGGAGTGCGCATCCGCCAGGCACAGGAACTGCTCGAAACGACCGATCACACCGTCGACCGGATCGCCGCGCAGACCGGATTCCCGACGACCAGCAACTTCCGTTCCCAGTTCGGCCAGGTGGTCGGAGTGACGCCCGGCGCGTACCGGAAAGTATTCCGGGCGGGGCCGCATCGCCCAGCCGATTAGGCCGTCTTATCGAATGCGATGCCGGTCTTCTTGCCGGAAAACGCGACCCTTCTCTAACTTTTGCCGACAGGAACGGTGAAATCCGAGGGGGTGGCCAGGTGACCGAGCTCCATGCCGCCGCGACGCGAGCGGAACCCGCACCCGGCGGCGGACCGTGGCGACGCGGCCTCCGCGCCCTGCTCGGCAACACCCGGGTCATGGTGTCCGCGGCGATCCTGGCCGTGATCGTGGCGCTGTGCCTGCTCGCGCCGCTGTACGCCAGCCACGTCTCCGGCACCGACCCGTTCGTCGCCGACCCGGTCGGCAGCACGGTGCTCAACGACGGAACCGTGGTGCCGCTGCTGCAACCAGCGGCCCAGGGCGTCGGCGTGCTGCCGATCGGTCCCACCGGACAGGCGCATTTCCTGCTCGGCGCGGACGGAGACGGCCGCGACGTCGCCGCCCGGATCCTCTACGGCGGCCGGAACACCCTGGTCATCGGAGTGCTCGCCGGCCTCGTCGCCTGTGCGGGCGGCCTGGTGGTCGGGCTGATCGCCGGATACGTCGGCGGGGCTGTCGACGGCGTGCTGTCCCGGGTCCTCGACGTCGTGTGGGCGTTTCCGGTGCTGATGCTGGCGATCTCGATTTCCGCGATCAGCTTCGCGTCCGGGATCAGCCTCGGTTTCGTCCGGGTCAGTTCCGGCAGTCTCGCACTGCCGGTCCTCATTATCGGTGTGGTCTATGTGCCTTATGTCGCGCGACCGGTGCGCGGCGCGGTGCTGTCCGTGCGCGCCGCGGACTACGTCGGCGCGGCGACGTCCTACGGCGCCGGGCACGGCCGGATCATCCGCCGGGAAATCCTGCCGAACGTGCTGTCCCGGGTGATCGTGCTGTTCCCGCTGATGGTGGCGACCGCGATGCTCCTGGAATCCGGCCTGTCCTTCCTCGGCATCGGCGTGCATCCGCCCGCCGCGAGCTGGGGCACGATCATCGAGGACGGCACGCAACTGCTGCGCAACCGGCCGCTGATGGCGATCGTGCCCGGCGCGCTGCTCGCGATCACCGTGTGCGTGCTGAACATCCTCGGCGACGCGATCCGGGACGCCTTCGACCCGAAGGCCGAACTGCGGATGCGTGCCCGGTGATCGGCTACGTCGTGCGCCGCGTGTTCTCCGCGGCGGGAGTGCTGATCGCGGTGAGCATTCTGGTGTTCCTGATCTTCTTCAAGACCCCGGGCGTCGACCCGGCGCGGCAGATCGCGGGCAAGCAGGCGACCCCGCAGGTGATCGCGCAGATCCGGACCGACTTCGGCCTCGACAAACCGTTGCCGGTGCAGTACTTCGCCATGATGAAGCGCCTGGTCATCGACCGGGACCTGGTCTCCTACACCGATCGCGGCCCGGTGCTCTCCCGCGTGGCCAAGGCGGTCCCGGTCACGCTGTCGCTGGTCGGCGGGGCCGCGGTGATCTGGCTGCTGCTCGCGCTCGGGGCGGGCACGCTCGCCGCCGTTTTCCGCGGCCGGGCGGTGGATCCGCTGCTGATGGGCCTCGGCCTGGCGGGCATGTCGCTTCCGGTGTACTGGCTAGGCGGCGTGGTTAATCTGCTCACCCAGGGCACCTGGCATGCCAGCGTCTTCAGCTGGTTGCCGGAACTGGGCTACACGCCGATCAACGTCGACCCGCTGAAGTGGTTCGGGCAGCTGCTGTTCCCGTGGATCACGCTCGCGATCGGCACCGCCGGACTGTACGCGCGCGTGCTGCGGGCCGACCTGATCGAGGTCGACCGGTCCGAGTTCGTGCTCACCGCGCGGGCGAAGGGGCTTTCCGAATCCCGGGTGCTGTTCCGGCACGTGCTGCGGAACTCGCTGATCCCGTTCGTCAGCCTGTTCGGCCTCGACCTCGGGGCCATGCTCGGCGGGGCCGCGGTGCTCACCGAGCAGGTGTTCGGCCTGCCCGGGGTCGGCAACCTCACCTTCCACTCGCTCAGCCGATTCGACCTGCCGGTGCTGATGGCGGTGACGCTGTACGGCGCGTTCGCCGTCGTGCTGGTGAACCTCCTGGTCGACCTCGGTTACGCGGCCCTTGACCCGAGGATCCGAGTGCGATGACGAGCCTGCCCGCGAAAGTCCTGTCCGCAGAAGGCCTGACCGTGGAGTTCCGCACGCGCAGCGGTTCGGTGCGGGTGGTGGACGACGTGTCGTTCGAGCTCCCTCAGGGCGAAACCCTCGGCGTGGTCGGCGAATCCGGGTCCGGGAAGTCGGTCACCATGCTCGCGCTGCTCGGCCTGATCCGCGACGGCAACGCGGTCGTCGGCGGCCGGGTGCTGTTCGACGGGCAGGATCTCCTCGCCCTCCCGCCGAAGCGGATGCGCGACTACCGCGGCAACCGGATCGCGATGATCTTCCAGGACCCGATGACGTCGCTGAACCCGGTGTACCGCGTGGGATGGCAGATCGCCGAACAGATATGCCAGCACCAGCGCATCGGCATGCGGGCCGCCCGCCGCCGCGCGGTCGAACTGCTCGACCTCGTCGGCATCCCGAGCCCGGGCGCACGCGCGCGGGACTATCCGCACCAGTTTTCCGGCGGCATGCGGCAGCGCGTGATGATCGCGATGGCGCTGTCCTGCGAACCCGACATCCTGATCGCCGACGAGCCGACCACCGCGCTGGACGTTTCGGTGCAGGCCCAGATCCTGCGCATCATCCGCGACCTGAGCGCGCGCACCGGCACCAGCGTCATCCTGATCACGCACGACCTCGGGGTGCTCGCCGGGATCGCGTCGCGGGTGCAGGTGATGTACGCCGGACGGATCGTCGAGCAGGCGCCGACCGCGCAGTTGTTCGCCCGGCCGCGGCATCCCTACACCGTCGGGCTGCTCGGCTCGATTCCCCGGCTGGACGCGCCGCGGCCGGTCCGGCTGCCGTCGATCGACGGCCTGCCCCCGCTGGCTGCCGACATCGGACCGGGCTGCGCGTTCGCGCCGCGCTGCCCGGAGGCGGAGGCGGTCTGCGTGCGGAAGCGGCCGGTACTGCTGCCCTCGGCGGTGGAGCATCTCGACGCCTGCCTGCTGCGGCACGCGTCAACGCCGGACGAAAAGAGAACCGCCTGATGTCCGCCCTCCTCAGCACCACAGACCTGGTCAAATGGTTCCCGGTACGGCGATACCGCCTTGGCCGCCCCGGTCGGCTGCACGCCGTCGACGGGGTCTCGCTGTCCGTGCGACGCGGCGAAACGCTCGGCCTCGTCGGGGAATCCGGCTGCGGCAAGTCGACGCTCGGCCGCTGCCTCGTCCGGCTGTACCAGCCGAGCCGCGGGTCGATCAATTTCGACGGCAGAGATATCAGCCGGACCGGCCGTCGCGGGCTGCGTCCCGTCCGCCGGTCGGTGCAGATGATCTTCCAGGACCCGTACGCCAGCCTGAATCCACGACGCCGGATCGGCGATTCGGTCGCCGAACCGCTGCGCGTGCACCGCCAGCCCGCGACGCGCTCGGACATCGCCGAACTCCTCGTCCTGACCGGGCTTTCCGCCGAACTCGCCGACCGGTTCCCGCACGAGTTGTCCGGCGGCCAGCGCCAACGCGCGGTGATCGCACGAGCCTTGGCGCTGCGGCCGCGGGTCGTGGTCGCCGACGAACCGGTCTCCGCGCTGGACGTCTCGGTGCAGGCGCAGATCCTGAACCTGTTCGACGATCTCAAGGAACGGCTCGGCCTCACCTACGTGTTCATCGCGCACGATCTCGGCGTCGTGCGGCACACCTCCGACCGGGTCGCGGTGATGTATCTCGGCCGGATCGTCGAACAGGCGCCGGTCGCTGAGATCTTTGCCGCGCCGCACCATCCCTACACCGCGGCGCTGCTGGCGTCGGTGCCGATCCCGGATCCGGCGGCGGGCGCGGGCTGGCGGGACACCACGCTGGCCGGGGACGTGCCGAGCCCGCTCACCCCGCCGAGCGGCTGCCGCTTCCACCCGCGCTGCCCGCGCGCCACCAGCGTGTGCCGGACTACGGAACCGGTGCTGGCCACGGAAACCGCGGGACACGACGTCGCCTGCCACCACCCGCTCGAGCCGGCGGTCCAGGCCGCGCCCGCCGAACCGGAGGCCGCTCTCGATGACTAGCGCCGAAACCGATCAATCCGCCCGCCCGACCCTCCCCCAGCTCGCCGCGCTGATCGCCATCTCCGCGACCGGTTCCTTCGCCGGCGCCGCCACCGCGCTGGGCTGCACCCAATCCGCGGTGAGCCAACGGGTCGCCAGCCTCGAACGCGGACTCGGCGTGCTGCTGGTGCACCGGTCCCGGCAGCAGCGCCGCGTCTCGCTCACCGAAGCGGGCGACACCCTGGTCGCCGCCGCCGAACAGGTCGGCGGGATTCTCTCGGTCGCGCTGAGCCAGGTGGAGACGATCCGCAAGGGGCTGAACGCGACCGTCCGGATCGGCTTGTTCACCAGCGCGAGCGAGCGGGTGATCCCGCCGATGATGGCGGCACTGCGGCGGCAGCCGGTCGACTACCGGATCGAACTGGTCGAACTGGATCAGCAAACCGAGGTCTCCCGGCTGGTGCGCAACGGGGACATCGACCTCGCCTTCGTGAAGCTGCCGATCGCCGATCCGGCGCTGCACACCGCGGAACTCCTCACCGACCCGTTCGTGCTGCTCATGCCCGCAGCCGCCGCACCGCTCCCGGCCGGACGGCTCGCCGGGCTGCCGTTGATCGGACTGCGCGGCCAGCGGGATCCGATGGAGGCCTGGGCCGCGTCCGTCGGCGCGGAGCTGAACTGGGTGCTGGAGATGGAAACCAACCACGCTGTCGAGGCGATGGTCGCCGCCGGGCTCGGCTACGGCGCGGTGCCGCGGCTCACCCTCGGCGGCCGGACCCCGAGCGTGCGAAGGATTTCCCTCGCGGGGACCGTCCCGGCGCGGACCGTCGGCATCGCTTGGCGGCGATATCACCCGCGGCTGGCGTTCATTCGCGGCGTCATCGACATCATCCAGCGGGTGTGCGCCCGTTCAGCGGAGATCCTGCCGCCGGTCGACAGTGAGGGACTGGCGCGATGAAGCGGAAATCAGCGGTGCTCGCGTCTTTGGTGCTCCTCGCCGCGAGCGGATGCGCCGTGGACGACACGCTGGACCTGACGTCGATCGCCCCCGGCGATCACGGACATCAGGGCGGGATCGAGGTCCTGCTGTCGTCCGGCAATGTCGGCACCGCGGACCCGATGGTCAACTTCTCGACCTCGTCCTGGACGCTTTTCACCGCGACCTACGACGGTCTCACCGCGTTCACCAAGTCCGGCCCGGAAACCGGCCAGCACGTGACCCCGGATCTCGTCACCGAAATCCCGAAGCCCACCGACGGCGGTCTCAAGTGGACGTTCACCCTGCGGTCCGGGATCCGGTTCAGCGACGGGCGCGAGGTCCGGCCGAAGGACGTCAAGGCGTCGTTCGAGCGGATGTTCAAGGTGCACGGTCCGACGACGTCCTCGCAGTTCGACGTCCTCGCCGGGGCGAAGGAATGCCTCGACACCCCGGAAACCTGCGATCTGTCGAAAGGCATCGCGATCGACGAGGCCACCAGGAAGATCGCCTTCACGCTGACCGAGCCGGATCCCGAACTCCCCCAGCAGCTCGGCCAGCCGCTCGCGTCGATCCTGCCCGCGGACACACCGCCGGCCGACGTCGGCTCGGACGTGTCGAAACTGCGCTCGACCGGGCCATATTACTGGGCGAGCTACGATCCGACCGACCGCGTCGTACTGAAACGCAATCCGTATTTCCGGTCGTGGTCGCCGCTTGCCGCGCCCGAGGGATATCCGGACCAGATCGTCCAGAAATTCGGCCTCGAACCGACCGACCAGATCACCGCGGTGATCAACGGACAGGCCGATCTCGCGGGCGACCAGCCGCCGCCGGACCGATTGAACGAGATCAGCCTCGACCATCCGCGGCAATTACACACCGACCAGCTCGGGCACGTCTGGTATTGGGCGCTGAACACCCGGATTCCGCCGTTCGACAATCTCAAGGCGAGACAGGCGGTGAATTACGCGTTCGACCGCAATTCGGCGGTGCTGCAGGCGGGCGGTCCGGGACTGGCCATCCCGACCTGCCAGGTCCTGGTGCCGAACATCCCCGGCTACCAGCAGTACTGCCCGTGGACGAGCAACCCGGGGCCGAACGGCCGCGGACCGTGGCGCGGACCCGATCTCGCGAAAGCGAAACGGCTGGTCGCGGAATCCGGCACCGCCGGGGCAGCCGTTTCAGTGGTACCGGGAAACAACCGGATGCATATCGCGATGGGCGAATACATGCAGACCCTGTTGACGGATCTGGGGTACCGTGCGACGCTGAAACCGATGGACGAAGGATTGCAGTACCCCTTTGTCCAGAATTCGGGAAACCGCGTCGAAGCCGCCTTGACCGACTGGTCCCAGGACTATCCGGCGCCGAGCGATTTCCTGAAAGTGCTGACGTCCTGCGCCGCGTTCGTGCCGAATTCGGACGCGAGCCCGAACGTCGGCGGATTCTGCGATCCGGCCATCGACGCCCGGATGACCGACGCGCTGCGGCTGGCGAACACCGACCCGGACGCGGCGAACGCGAAGTGGGCCGAGATCGACCGCGCGGTCACCGACCAGGCCCCGTGGGTCTCCCTGTACGTGCCGAAATGGATCGATTTCACCTCGGCGCGGCTCGGCAACTACCGGTTCAGCGGCCAGTTCGGCTTCCTGCCCGGCGTCGCCTGGCTGCGCTGACTTCTCCCGGAAATCCCCGTCCAGCAAAGGAGTGGCATGCCGAACCCCGACGGTTCCCCGCGATACGCGCCCGACGCCGCCACGTTGCGCAGGCGTCTCCTGCCGCTGCTCGCCGCGCGCGGGCCGTCGGGCTACGAGGAAGAACCAGTGCGCGCCTGGGTCGCGCTGGCGGGGGAATTCGCGGATGTGCACGTCGATCCGCTCGGCAGCGGGCACGCGGTGGTGAACCCGGGCAGCACTCCGCGGATCACCCTGATCGGGCACATCGACGAAATCGGGCTGAGCGTCAGCCACATCGACGACGCCGGACGGCTGTGGGCGGTCAGCATCGGCTGCTGGGACGCCGCGATCCTGTACGGCCAGCATGTCGTGGTGCTCGCCGAGAACGGCCGGGTGCCGGGCGTGATCGGCACCGCGCCGCCGCATCTGAACGACGGGGATTCCTCGCCCAAGATGGCCGATCTGTGGATCGACATCGGCGCCACCAGCCGGGCCGACGCGCAATCGGTGATCACCGTCGGCGACCCGGTGGTGTTCGGCGCGTCCCCGGTCGACCTGCGCAACGGCCGGATCGCCGCTCCGGCGCTGGACAACCGGCTCGGCGCGCTGGCGGTCCTCGAAGCGGCACGCGCGGCAGCAGCGGCGTCGGTCACCGCCGAGATCTCCGTGGTCGCCAGCGTGCGCGAGGAAACGAGCTACCACGGCGCGATGGGAGCCGTGTACGCGACGGAACCGAACTTCGCGCTCGCGATCGACACCACCTTCGCCAGCGACATCCCGGAGGACGGCATCGAACACAAAACCGGCGACCACCGGCTCGGCTCCGGCCCGGCGATCGGCCGCGGCGCCGTCACCGACGAACCCATGGCCCGCAGCCTGCGCACGCTGGCCAAGGAGCTCGGAATCCCTTACACCATCGAGGCGTACGGCGACGAAAGCGGCTCCGACGCCGACGCCATGGCCGCCGTCGCCGCCGGGATCCGGTGCGGCGTCATCAACATCCCGATCCGGCACATGCACAGCTCCGGCGAGGTGGCGGATCTCGCCGATCTGGCGAGCACGATCGAGCTCGCCACCGCGTTCTGCCTCGCCGGAGGGACCCGATGAGCCGCACGCGACGGGAAGCCTGAGTTCCTGGCAAGGAGGCCAGCCCATGATCGGCGCGGAACGACGGAACCGGCTCGGCCGGGTTGTGCTGGACGCCATCTGGTCCGACGGCGGCCGCCTCACGCTGCTGCAGCTGAGAGCGCTGTACGCGGTCGCGAACGAAGGCTCGTTCGCGGCCGCCGCGGTGGAGCTCGGCTGCAGCCAGCCCGCGGTCAGCCAGCGCATCGCGTCGATCGAACGGCGGCTCGGCGTCGTGCTGGTCCGCCGGACGTCCGGGCAGCGCCAGGTGCGGCTCACCGACGCCGGGATCGCGCTGGTCAACGCCGCCGAACAGGTGCAGGTCATCCTCCGCACCGCGACGAGGCACATCCAGGACATGCGCGACGGCCGCGAACCGACCGTCCGGATCGGCGTGTTCTCGAGCGTCGCGGTGCGGGTGATGCCGCTGGTGCTGGCCGCGATGCGCACCCAGCACCTCCCGTGCCGGATCAAACCCATCGAGGTCGACGACGACGTCCGCCTTCAGGAATTGCTGCGCTTCGGCGAGATCGACATCGCGTTCGTCATCTTCCCCCTGCAAAGCGGGGAAGCACACGGGCTGGAACTGTTCAGCGACCCGTTCATCCTGCTCGCGCCCCGGAACGCCCCGCTGGCCTCCGTCGACCGCGTCCGCCCGGCTGACCTGCGCGGTCTGCCCATGGTGTGCCTGACCAGCGAACAACTCGAGGTCGCCGCCGAGCTTCGCAGGCAGGGCATCGAGCCGAACTGGGTCTTCGACACGGACAAGATCCACGTCGTGGAACCGCTGGTCGCCGCGGATGTCGGGTATTCGATCGTGCCGCAACTGGCGTTGGGGCAACGGCATCCGGGCGTCACCCGGTTCTCGCTGAGCGAGATCGTGTCGCCGCGAGAGATCGGGATCGCCTGGCCGCCGCATCATCCGCGGCTCGGTTTGCTGCTCCGGGTCGCCGATGTCATCCGGGGCGTGTGCGCGGACCCGGCGCACATCCTGCCGCCGATCGACGCGCCCGGAGACGCCTCAGTGACCGCTGGCGACGCGCTCCTGCGTTGATTCCGCTGCGGGGCCGGAAAGATCCACCACCCGCGAACACCGCTCAGCCACCACCTCGTCGTGCGTCGCCACGATGATCGTCTTGCCCGCCTCGTTGAGCTTCTCCAGGAGATCCAAGACCCGGTCCCGGTTCCTGGCATCGAGCGAACCCGTAGGTTCGTCCGCCAGGACGAGATCGCACGGTTTGAGCAGCAGCCGCGCCACCGCGACGCGTTGCTGTTCGCCGCCGGACAGCGAGTGGATCTTCCGGTGTTCCGACCGGCGCAGCCCGACCTGCGCGAGCGCCTCCTTGACGCGGTCCCGCTTCGGCGTCCCCCGCTTGGCGTAGGTGAGCGCGACCTCCAGATTGTGCTCGACCGTCTCGCTGTCGATGAGCGCGAAATTCTGGAACAGATACCCCAGCCGGTTGCGGCGCAGCAGATTCGCCGCCCGCGAGCGCGGCCGCGGCGCGCGCTCGCCGAAAAGGCGGACCTCGCCTGCGTCAGGCGATTCCAGCAGGCCGAGCAGGTTCAGCACGGTCGACTTCCCGGCCCCGCTCGCGCCGGTCAGCGCGGTGAACTCGCCTGGCTCGACGCCGAGCGCGAAATCGTCCAGGACCGGGTGGAGATCGTACTGTTTCCGGATTCCGCGGAGTTCGCACAAGAATTCCATGGGTCACAGCTCCTTCAAGCGTTTGACCGTGTTCCGGCGCTCCAGGATCCGAGCGGTCACGACCACGAACATCGCCTCGATCGCCAGCGAGAGCACTGATACCGCGGTGAGTTCCGGAAGCCGGTCCAGCGGGCCCGCCGCGGCGTCGGCCGGCGACAGGGTGTTCATCGCCAGCACTGCCAGCCCGATCCCGGCCAGCACGGTTTGGCCCAGCCACGTTCCGCCCAGGGCGATCAGCAGTTCCCGGTACGAACGGGCGAAGCCGATCCCGTGGAGTCTGCGCACCGTGAGCCGTCGGCGCAGGCGGTCGGAGCCGATGAGCACGATCACCGCGGTCAAGGCGACCAGGACGAGCAGCGCCGCGCCGGCGAACACGGCGATCCGCGTGATCCCGCCGCGCACCTGGTCGAGCTGCGCGGCCATGGCCTCGTGCACGGTGACGAGATGCTGGAGATTGTCGTCGAGCTTGAGTTCCTTCAGTTTCGGACCGAGCGCGGCCAGTGTGCCCGCCGGATCGTCGCCGACGCGGACCTTCAGCCCGGTGTCCAAACCGCCGGTGATCGCGTTGAGCCGGTCGACGGCGAGGCTGTTGGCCGGGGTCATGATCTCGACGATCGGGTCGGTGATCAGGTTGCCGTGCCCGGGATTGACCTGCGGGTCGTAGCTGAACACGCCTTGCCCGGAGGCGGTCCAGACGATCCGGACGCGCTGGCTCGTGAACCGCGGCTGGTCGCCGGTGATGCGTTGTTCCGCTTGCGTCGCACCGGTGATTCCCGGACCGCCGGTGCGTGTTTCCTGAAGAAGCTGGCGGATCTGCGCTTCCCTCGGCTTGAATTGCTCGGGAACGGCGACGACCCACGCCGGGTCGTCGGCGGCGACCGTGATCGGCTTCCGCGCAGTGTCCAGGATCGGGTACTGCTCAAGGTAATGCGTGTTGACCCGGATCGGCGGCACCGGCCACCGCGACGTCGGGTCCGGCGGCGTGCCCGGCTCGTAGTTGGCGGCGTCGACGAAGAGCGCGCCTGCCCGGTCGAGCACCGGATAGAGGTCCCGGGCTTCCGCGACCGACGAGGCGTTGCCGCCGGTCTCCATTTCCTGCTGGTCGTTTCCGATCAAGCGCGGGTAGAAGACCCCGTAGCCCTGGACTTTCTCCCACGGAGACAGCAATTGCTGTTGCTTCGCCAGTTCGGAGAACTGCTGCCAGACCACCACGGCCAGCACCGCGAGGATCGCGCCGCATACCGCCTTGACCACGGCCGGTGCGGCGATCGCCAAACCGAACGGCGAACGGTGTCGCGTCCTGTGATTCACTGCAGACTTCCTTTGACGAGATCCGAAATGCGCACCCGGTGGACGACGAGCAGCCCGATGCCCAGCGTCGCCGCGAATCCGGCTGCCGTCACCGGCGCCACCGCGTACAGGAACGACGAGTCGACGCCGGGCACGACGAGGACGACCGCGGCGCACGCGCCCAGCCCCGCGAGAGTGGTACCGATCTGCATTCTCCCGACGACGTCGTACCAGATCCGCGTCGTCGGATGCCCGATCAGGCGGAGCACGCCCACCCGTTTTCCCTCGCGCAGCAACCGGAACGCAATGACCACAGTGGACGCGCCCGCCAGCAGATACGCCAGGATTCGCAACCCTGGACCGGTTTCCGACGGCTGCTCACCGCGGTTGGGCGGAGTCAGATCGGAGACCGTGACACCCGCTTCGGCCAACCGCTCGCGGACAAGTGCGAGGAAGCGGTCCGTCGCCGGTCCCGCGTCGACCACATACCGGCCGGAACTGGGCAAGAAATCGAACGCCTGACGCAGCGGCGCGAACGCGAGCTCGTACCGGTCCGCGAAAACCGCTGGGACACCAACGTTTCCACGGCTGCCCGACGTCGAAACCGTCGCTGCCCCGCTCCGCGACTCCACGGGACTCAGCCAACGTCCTTGCGCTAGAGCGAATTCGCTGAACAACGCCGTCCGATCGCCGCCGAGCAACACGTAATGCGTAATGCGCTTGCGGTCCGCTTGAGTGCTCACGGTGGTGCGCACAACCGTGGCTCCAGTCGCCTCCGCCGCTCCGGCGAGAATGCGCAGCGTCGTCTCCGGATCCGCGACCTGTGGGCGTTCCGGCCAGACGAAAGGCACTCCGACCCGGTCCGCCGCGGTCTCGCTGTGCGCTTCCTGCTCGAGAACCACGTCCATCAGGACGACCGCCGGAATGGCGAACAGGATTCCCGCGAAAAGGAGAGAGAGGATCAGTCGCACGGAAAGCTCGCTCTCGTCGCTGCTGCGTGCCTGCTGCGGTGGAGGTGCGGTGCCGGGACCCCGTCGGCCCGGCACCGCACCGTGGTGATCATGCCCGGAGCGTCAGGCCACGATCACGCGTTGGGGTTGTAGTACGTGTAGCAGGTGTAGGCCCAGCCCGCCCTGGCGTGCGCGTTGGACCAGGAACCCGCGGACGCGTACCGCTTGTCGTTGGCGGCGCCGATGGCCGCCGTCGAGCTGTGGTAGTTCCGCGGGTGGTTGTAGTTCGAGTAGCAGCCCTTCCAGACGCCGTCACGGCCGGAACCGTGGCACCAGGTGCCGCCGCCGGCGCTGCCGCAGCCCGCCGGGACAGCTTCCCGGGACGGCGACGCATTCGCGGCCGAAACGATTCCCGCGGACATGACGACCGCGAGCGAAGCGACCGAAGCCACCCTGGCGATCTTCAGAGACGCAGACCCCATTGTCATGATTTCCCCATTCTTTTTCCTGATTTCCCCTGAGCGGACCGCTCCCCTGCCCTGAGCGAAAAACATTCAGGTTCTGCCCTCGGCGCGGTAATGCGAGGACGGGAACAGCCGCGTCGTCCCCGCCGGCCCCCGACGCCGGCGGGACGTATGCGCCGGACCATTCCGGCAAGCAGGCACGGTCGGCCGGGACAGGTGCGCACGCACCCGCAGGCAACCCGCTGACCTGCGGAAACAGCTATTTCGTCACAGAGTTGTGCTCACCGAGTGCCGCGTCTCGTGCGCGGCGCGAAGAAAAACGGTGAAAACACCTGGATCCCCCTAGCGCTCGACTCCCCAATCTGACGCTGGAACAAAACACTACCGAACGTACCCGCAATCGGCCAAACGTCTTTCCGCTATGTCACTGAGATGGCGTAGCCGCTCCCGGAGCGTCGCCGGCGGTACTGCCACCCGGACCAGCCAGCGCCGCCGAATGCCGCCGCGCTCTTTCCTTCCCGGAATTCCGCGGATATCCCGCTCCCGTTTCGGAATACCGGCCGCCGCCGGACTGGTAGAATCGCCGGACAACCGCGGACAGGAAGGACCCGCGCGGTGTCACGCGCTGCAGAGCCGGAAACGCCCGTCGAGCGCCCCGGCGCCTACCGGAGCCGCTTCACCGGCGCGCTGGAGTCGCTGCTCGCGGAAAAACGCTTCCCGAAGATCACGATCGGCGACCTCGTCGGCCGCGCGCACACCTCCCGCCGCGGCTTCTACGAACAGTTCGATTCCAAGGAAGCCTGTTTGGTCGCCCTGCTCAAGGAAGCCGCCGCGACCGGCTCGGCACAGGCAGCCGCGGCGGTCGACCGCACCGCGCCCTGGCAGACGCAACTCCGCCAGCTCGTCACCGCGTGGATCGGCGTCGTCGACGCCCGGCCCGCCCCCATGCTGAGCTACATCCGCGACGTGCCGCTGCTGGACGCCCCGATCTCCGCGGACCTGAACCAGGACGCATACGTCAACGTCGCCCGCGCCATCTCGGCTGGTGCCGAATTCCGCGAGTCCGGCGGCGTTGCGCTGACGCGGACCCGCGCCCTGATCCTGTTCGGCGGCTTGGAAAAACTGGCCGAGGACGCACTGCAGCACGGTGCCGCGGTGCACGAGCACACCGAGGAAGCAGTGCGGGCCGCGATTCTTCTTGCCGCTGCGTGATATCTCAGTTCACCTGAACTGACACCGCGTCCACTAGCGTCCGATATACCTGCTGACACCGCCGAATCCGCACCGGACGCGGATCGTGGGCGATTTCCTGTCCCAGCGCGGTAAGCGATCCCAGCAACGCGACCGCGAGCTCTTCGGGACCGCCCGCCTCGCGCAGCAACGCGACAGCCGGTCCCCGCCACCACTGTTCGTCCAAGTTTCGCCACTTTTCCTGGCCCAGCACGGACGGACCGTCGACCAGCAGGATCCGCCCCACCGCCGGGTCCGCGCACCGGCGGAGAAAGAGCGAGCCGGACGCCTTGAGCCGATCGGCCGGCGTTCCCGTGCCACCGGAGCGGGCGGGCAACACCCGGTGCAGATCGGCGTGCACCTGCTCGACCACCGCGTGGAACAACTCCTGCTTGTTCTCCCAGTGGTGGTACACCGCGCCAGTGGTGGTCCCGGCCGCCGCGGCGATCTGGGCCAGCGAGGTGCCCGCGTAGCCGTGCTCGGCGAAGAGCCCGCGCGCGGCCTCGACCAGGTCGTGGCGAGTGGCCCGGGACCGTTCCTCGTTCGTTCGCCGCATCCACCTACCTAATCATGTTATGTTTCTGCGCGTGGACACGGTGCGGGCGCAGGAAATCATCGACAGCAGCCCGTTCGGGCCGTGGTGGGGTTTGGTGGTGAAGTCGGTCGAACCGGGCGTCGCGACCCTTTCCCTGCCCGCCCGTCCGGAGTTCTTCCGTCCCGGCGACGTTCTGCAGGGCGGCTGCGCCATGACGCTCGCCGACGTCACCTGCTGGATCGCGATCCTCTCCGCTCTCGGGCCCGAGGAACCGGCCGTCACGGTGAACATGACGACCGCGTTCCTCGGCGCGGCACGGTCGGATCTGACCTGCGAGTCGTCCCTGACCCGAACCGGCCGCCGGACGATCTACGGCACCGCGACGGTCACCGACGACGCGGGGCGGCAGGTGTCCCATCACACGCTGACCTACCTTCGTCCGGGGCGACAGCCGTCGACTCAGCCGGGCTCTCCCGAGCGAGCAGAGTGACAACCCCCGCGGCCACGAGCACCGCAGCGGTAACCAACGCCGTCAGCGGCCACCCGATCCGCTCAGCCGCGGTAGCACCGAACGCGGTGCCAAGGCTTCCCCCAGCGAAATACACCACCATGTAAGCACTATTGAACCGCGCAGGCGCACCAGGCTCGATCGCCAGCACCGTGCTCTGATTCGCCACCTGCGCGGCGAACAGCCCCGCGTCAAACAGCGCCAAGCAGATCAACGTCGAAACAGTGCTGGGCAAGGCAACGGCAAGCACCGCGCTGGAAACTCCAGCAAGGCCCAGCCCGCAAAGGACAACCCGACGGGCCCCCACGCGATCAGTCCACGCACCCGCGATTCGAGTGGCCAACATCCCGAGAATGCCAGCAAAAGCGTACAACCCGATCTGCTCGGCAGTATACGAAAAGGGCGGCCTGGACAGAGCAACCGCGATCCCAGACCACACCGCACAGAACGCGAAGAACCAAAGCGTCCCCCGAACCGCCGCGAGCCGAAGCACCGGATAGCGCAGGTATAGCCCCGGAATCGTGCGCAACGTGGCGAGGTAGCCACGATTGTTCCCACCGGACACCGAAGGAAGCACGAGCAGCACCGCCACCGCGACCACCGCGCATCCGGCAGCGAGAACGCCCAGCATCGCGCGCCAGCCAAGCAGGTCGGACAGCCAACCGCCGACGATGCGGCCCGCGAGGATGCCCGCTGAGATCCCAGCGGTGACGATTCCCAGCGCGGTGGCTCGCCGGTCCGGGCTCGCTAACCGAGCGGTCACTGAACTCAGCCCGGCGCCTGCCGACGAGCACGCACCGAGCACGCCGAGCACCAAGCCGAGCAACCAGACCTGGCCGACCATCGCGTTCAGCCCCAACGCGACCGCGAGCGCGCCGAACTGCGCCGACAGGACGTAGCGCGGCGGAAACTGGTCGACGAGCGGCACCAGCAACGCGAGTCCGCACAGGTAGCCGACCGGTCCGCAGGCGAGTGCGACGCCGACCGAGCCGAGCGACGTGCCGAGTGCTCCGCCGACCTCGGCGATCGCGGGCTGCAACGGGTAGATGGCCGCGGTGCCCAGCGCGGCGGCGAGTGAAATGAACCAGACGACGGGGCCGCGAATGTGATCCGAATGCACGGGTCGAGCGTAGAAAGGGCGGAGCGGGAAACGCTGGCGAAAAACCGCCATCACCCGAAGCACCGGACAAGGCGGCGCGGTTGTGGGACGATCGAGTTCCATGACGATCCCACCGCGGGCGCCGCGCTCCAGACAGTTGCCGAGCCGACCGGCCGGGTCATGACCGGCGAGCGGGCGCGGCAGATCGACGTCAGCCACCTTCCCAGGGACGTCGTGGACCTGATCGACGCGCTCGGGCCGGGCGAAAACCTGATCCTCACCAGGGACGGCGACCCGGTCGCGACGATCTCCAGCGCCGGCCGCGCGCCCGAACCGCCGCGGACGGACTACGACGACGTGACCGTGGTCGCCACCGCGATGAAGCTGTCGGCCTCGGCCCGGATGTCGCTGTCCGCCGAACTCGGCTCCGACTACCTCGTGCTGGACCTGCACTCGGCGCCGGCCACCGCCGACGTGCTGCTCGTGCCGCCGGTCAGCCCGCAGCTGATCGGCGGCCTCCGGGCGCAGTTCCCGAAGGCGCGGGTCGTGCTCGCCGAGGTCGAGGACGCGGAGCTGGGCGTCAGCTACCACGGACCGGTCCGGCGGCTGCTCGACGCCGGCGCGGAGACCTACCTGACCTCGGCGAACGTCCCGCATCTGGCGCGGCAGCTCGACCACGCGGTCACCCAGCGGCAGCAGCTCGCCGGCGGGGCGGCCGCGCCGCTGGAGATCAGCCCCGCGGACTCGTGACCGCTACCGGCCGACGCCGCCGGACACGTCGAGTTGCGTGCCGGCGATCCAGCGAGCGTCGTCCGAGGCGAGAAAGGCGACCGCGTCCGCGATGTCCTCGACCTCGCCGATGCGGCCGAGCGCGGTCCGGCTGAGGTTGTGTTCCAGGTTGTGCGGGACTTCCAGCAGCGCTGCTGTCAGGTCGGTCCGCGGGTAGCCGACCCCGACGGAATTCACCGTGATCCCGCGGGGAGCCAGGTGCTAGGCCAGGGTTTGGCTGAACATGTCGAGCGCGCCCTTGGTCATCGGATACGCGATGCCGTCCGGCGCCGTGACCCGGTGGCGACCGACGAGACGGCGATGATCCGCCCGCCGTCGCGCAGCCGGGGCAAGAGTCGCTGAGGCAAGAAGAACGGGGCTTTGACGTTGACCGCGAACATTTCGTCGAATTCCTCCGGGGTGAGGACCTCGATCGGCCGGTGCAGGAGGTAGCGGCTGGCGTTGTGCACCAGGATGTCGAGGTCTGTGTCCAGTGCGGCGGTGAGGGCCGCCGCGTCATCGGGAACGCCGAGCTCGGCACCCAACGGAAGGCCCGGTCGCCTGCCTCGTTGATCGCAGCGACCGTCTCCCCGGGCAGCGGTCTCGTTGCGGCCGTAGTGCACCGCGACCAAGGCGCCATCGCGAGCCAGGCGTCCGGCCGACGCCCCGGCTGCCCCCGGTGGCGAGGGCGACCTTGTCGCTGAGCTTCCCCATCTCAGCGTTCCCGCTCGGCTGCCTTGACGCACAGCTCGGTGCCGCCGTGCAAAGGCAGCGCGACCGACACGAATCCGTTAGCCGGGTCGCGAATCCAGGCGAGGAAATCGGGTTCGGCGTTGTCATTCAGCACATAGCCGCCGATCCGGAGGTGCGGTGCGACGAGTTCGATTACCTCGCGGGCAAGCGACGGCTCAGCGCCCAGCCACCCGTCGATCAGCGCGAAGTCGATCTGGCCGCCGAGGTCGCGCAACGTCACCCGGGCGTCGCCTTCCCGGATTTCGGCGTAGTCGGCCAGTCCGGCGTCGGCGAGGTTCCGGCGGGCCGCGGCGACCTTGGCGGGCACCAGCTCCGCACCGATCACCGTGCCTCCGCCGTTGTCGCGCACCGCGGCCGCGGCATAGAGCGTCGACAGGCCGACCGAGGTGGCGAATTCGACGGTGCGGGTGGCGCGGATGCCGCGGCACAACAGATAGATGAGGTCGCCTTGTTCCGGGGAGATCGAGAACCCGTAGTCGCTGTATTCGTGCGGGTCTCGTTCGAGGCCGTTGCGGGGGTCGCCAGCCGGGTATTGTTGAGCCGCGACGAGCTTTTCGATGACGGCGTTGACGGCCGGATCGCGGAGCGGACGGTGGATGCCAGTCATGCGGAGACTCCCGTCAACCAGGTGCGGCCTTCTCGGAGGATTTCTTGTTCCCGTTCGCTGAAGCGGGTTGGACAGGTAGCGGGCACTTGATGTCCGCTGTGTTCCAGCAGATATGCCAACGCGGCGTACTCGCGCGGATGAGCTAGTTCATCGGTGGGGCGAACCCCGAAGGGGTAGGTGAAGCCGCCCATGTCGTAAACGGAATCGCGACGCACGATGCGCCAGCTGCCGTTGCGCCGCTCGACCCGGTCGAGGAATCTGTTGTGGACGGTCACGCCGATCCCGAGTTCCAGGTGATCGGCGACAAGCATCGCATTGGTCTCCACGAAGGCACGATCGCCGACGGCCTCGATCACCGGAGCGCCGATGAAGTGCTTGCTGCGCAACGGTCCGCCGCTCATCCGGCGTGCCCCGTCGACAAAGTGCTCGGCCGGACCGGAAAACCAGAGGATCGTCAGGGTCGCGTCGCCGTGGAAGAGGTTCGCGAGCGCGTCCCAGTCCTCGCGATCGCGATGGATCCAGCCGGTCATCAAGTCGGCGATCGCCTGCCGGTCGGCGGTGGAAAGTTCCTCTGTCATCGGGGATCTCCTAGTCTCGGACGGACCCGAAGGCCCACCGGAACGGACTGCACGCACAGGTCAGCAGAGCCGGGAACGCGATGCTGAAACCGAGCCCCTGAGCCCGAGGCTGGTCCTCATGTCGTGCCGACGGCCGTGCCAAAGAGCCAGGCAGCCGAATCCAGCTGCGGTGACCTAGGCGCCGAGAACGAGCGTGGCGGCGGCACCGATCCGGGCGGCGAGGCGCCCGGCGGTGAGCGCGCCCAGCACCAGTTCCATCCGGACGCCGTCCTCGGACCGCTTTTCCCGCACCGCGATCGTCATTCGGCCCCCCTGCCTCAGCACGCTAATCCGGCTTTCCTGACCAGCATCGCCGGGCGGAGAATCCGCTGCCACCGCCCGCCGGACAGCCGATACCGGGATCCCGCCAAGATCACCGGCAGGCCGTCCGGCGGTATCCTGGGAGCCGATGCCGAAACGCCGCCACCTCTGCTGGTCGGGCGACGATCCCATCCAGGGCCGCTGGTCGCTGGCCCACGGGGAAGGGGTCGCCGCGCATCAGCACGCCCGGGGACAGCTGCTGTACGCGGCGAGCGGGCTGCTGGCCACCACCACCGAACGAGGCACGTGGGTCGCGCCCGCGGATCGCATCTCCTGGACGCCGCCCTCCTTCGACCACGGGCACCGCGCTTACGGCGAGACCGAGATCAGCATTCTCGAAGTGCCCGCCGAACTGTGTTCCGCACTCCCTGCCACGCCGACTGTCTTCACAGTGTCCGCGTTGCTGCGCGCCGCGGTCTTGAAACTGACCGGCGGCACGACCTTGCGGCCGGACGTCGGCGACCGGCTGCTCCGGGTGCTGGTCGACGAGCTGACCGAAGTCCCGGAGCAGGCGATCTACCTGCCCGAACCCGCCGACGACCGGCTCCGCGCGGTCACTGATCTCCTGCGCGGGAACCCGGCCGAGACGGCCACCCTCGGCGAGCTCGGCCGGGCGGCGGGGGCCAGCGAGCGGACACTCAGCCGGCTGTTCCGCGTCGAGCTGGGGATGAGCTTCTCGCAGTGGCGCTCGCAGCTGCGGATCCAGCACGCGCTGGTGTATCTCGGACAGGGCTGTTCGGTGACCGATACCGCGCTGCGCTGCGGATGGGCCAACCCGACCAGCTTCATCGAGACCTTCTCCGCGATCCTCGGCCAGACGCCGGGGAGTTATCAGGCTGATCTTCGACGCCGGGGCGCCACCGCTCGGTGAGGTTCAGCCGAATCGATGCGGTTCAGCCTCTGCCCAGCCTGGCTCGCCGGTCCGGGCGAACGCGACCCACGCACCATGCACCTCCGCCGCGAGACCGGCCGGAGCAGCGTCCGGTCCCAGCAGGCCGGTGTCGCCGTGCAGCCACGGTTCGTCCGCGAGATCGAAGACGAACGGCAGCTCGACGGTATGCGCCGCGCCGAGCCGTCCGTCCAGTGCCGTGGAGCGGTAGCTGAACGAATAGACATACGTGCGACCGATCTCACCGTGCGCCTGTGCCATCTCAGCGGTGCCAGCGCCGAACAACAACTCGCCCAGCTGGTCGGCGGCAGCGTCCGGCTTTCCTTGCGGCACGACGTAAAGCCGACCTTCCTCGGTGTTCGTGCCGATCAGCAGGTCGACGTCGCTGACCAGGCTGCCGGCGGGCTGCACCGGCAGAACCAGGCTGAACGGGCTGAGCCCGGCGAGCGGATCCGCAGCGGTCGCGGTGCGCAGGTCCAGCCCGGACAGCGCGGGCAAGATCTCGAGGAACCGCTCGTCGGAGATCTCCCCGAATGCCGCCGCAGTCGGTTCAGTACCCAATGCGGCGGCCGCGGCCGTGGTGACCCGGTGCGCTTGCTCCGGCGTGAACGCACCTGTGCCGTTTCCGCTTTGGACAATCGCGCGCCGGAACAATCCGGCGGCCTCCGGCATCGCGAGCAGTGCACAGGTGAGGGTCGCCCCCGCGGATTGCCCGAACACCGTGACGTTCCCCGGATCCCCGCCGAACGCGGCGATCGAGTCGCGCACCCAGCGGAGCGCGGCGAGGACGTCGAGCAGCCCGCGATTGTCCGGAGCTCCTTCCAGCGCAAGGAAACCGGGAATGCCGAGCCGGTAGTTCACCGTGACGAGGACGATTCCGTCGCGGGCGAACGCGCTGCCGTCGTAGAGCGCCGCACGGGTCGAGCCGGTGACAAACCCGCCGCCGTGCACGAAGACCATGACTGGACGGTTGCCAGCGTCCGCGGCTGGTGTGCGCACGTCGAGGGTCAGGTATTCCTCACCGGGAACCCAGCCCGGCCCGAAATACGGAGTCATGTCGAGCCGCCCGAAGTCACGCGTGGGCTGCGGAGCGGTCGGCGACGGCTGCGTGCCGTCGCGTACTCCGGACCAGCCCGGGTGCGGCTCCGGCGCGGTGAACCGGCCTGGACCGATCGGAGCCGCGGCGTAGGGAATGGCCCGGTAGAGCTCGCCCGCCTCGTCGCGAAGGCCGCGCACCGCGCCCGCTGCGGTCTCGATGACCGGATTTTCTTGCTGAGACACGAGAATCCCTTCAGGAGATCCGGGAGAACCCGGCCCACTTCTTGATGGCGAACTTCGACCCGTCCCGCTCGACCTCGGCCGCGCCGGAGCCGGGAAAGTGCGCGGGGAAAAGCAGTGCGTTGTCCTCCGCGGCCCGGCCGAGCAGGGTGCGCCGGGTCGCCCGCGCCTCCGCCGGGTCCTCGCAGAAGCAGGAGTTGGTCTCCGGCTCCGCGATCTGCAGCGGGGTGTGCACCAGATCGCCGACGAACAGCGCCCGGTCGCCGCCGGAGTCCAGCGTCAGCACGGACGAGCCGGGAGTGTGCCCTGGCGCGAGGTCGAGCCGCAGATTCCGGTCGATCCGGCAGGTCCCGTCCCACAACTGGACCTGCCCCGCCTGCCGCACCGGCGCGACGCTGTCCTCGAAGACGTTCTGGTTCCCGCGCCCGAGCACGGTCTCGTTTTCGTTGGCCGGATCCCAGAACTCGAAGTCCCGCAACGGCATGAGGTACGTGGCGTTCGGAAAGGTCGGCACCCAGGCGCGGCCGTCGAGGCGCGTATTCCAGCCGACGTGATCGATATGCAAGTGGGTGTTGATGACGACATCAACGTCCTCAGGTGAGATCCCAGCGGCGGCGAGGTGGTCGAGGTAGCCGGTGTCGAGGCGGCTCCACACCGGCGCGTACGGCCGGTCCTTGTGGTTGCCGACGCCGGTGTCGACGAGGATCGTGCGGCCCTCGCTGCGCAGCAGCCACGACTGGATCGCCGACTGGCACTCACCGGTCTCCGGATCCCAGAAATCGGGGGCCAGCCAGCCGCGATGCTCCTCCCACGAGCCCGCCGGACTGTCCGGGAAGAACTGGTCCGGAGTCATCTCCACCGAACCGGAGAACTCTTTGACGCGGGTGACCGTGACGTCGCCCAGCATGATCTCGTCCATGCGACCGAGCCTGCGCGGACCGGCGAGCCCGGACCACTCCCGCGTTTTCCTACCCCGCGCAGGGTGTGGCAGCGCTGTGCGCCGCGGCGGATAGTGGAGCCCATGACCGCTGGCCCGCTAGGAGACTTCCTGCACGCCCGACGCGCCCGGCTGCGCCCCTCCGACGTCGGCTTGCCGGACGTCGGACCGCGCCGCCGGGTCGCCGGACTGCGCAGGGAAGAGCTGGCGCACCTGGCCGGCGTCAGCGTCTCGTACTACACGCGGCTGGAGCAGGGTCTCTCGCGCGGCGCGTCAGCCGAGGTGCTCGACGCGATCGCCCGCGCCCTGCAACTGGACACCCACGAACGAGCCCACTTGGACCGCCTCGCCGACGCGGCCCGCCGCACGCTCAAGCCGCGCCGTCCACGCCCGGAGAAGCTCGCCGACGAAACGCGCGACCTCCTCCGCGCGCTCGACGGCGTCCCGGCGCTGGTGCTCGGCCGCCGGACAGACGTCCTCGCCTGGAACCCTCTCGGGCACGCCCTGCTGGCCGGGCACCTCGACCTGGCCCAACGCCCCAACCTGAGCCGGATGCTGTTCCTGGACCCGCACTGTCGCGAGCTGTACGCGGATTGGAAACGCAAGGCCCGCGCGGTGGTCGGCAACCTGCGCATCACCGTCGGAAAACACCCGGACGACCCGCTGCTCGCCGAACTGATCGGCGAGCTGACGATGAAAAGCCCGGAGTTCGTCTCCCTGTGGCGAGACCACCGCGTCGGGCCCTGCGATGCCGATTCCTACGAGCTGCGGCATCCGGTGGTCGGACGGGTGACGGTGACCCAGCAGACGCTGTCGGTGGCTCGGTCGCCGGAGCAAGTGCTGATTGTGTGCACCACTCCGGAAGGATCGGCTTCGGAGGAGGCATTGACCTTGCTTCGGCAGGTCAGCGACCGGAAAGCGACCCAGCCGGTGCGAGCCTGACCGGCCTTCGCAGCCGATCTCCTCCGGTCAAGCCTCGGCACCCGTTCCGCTCGCGACCACCTGATCGATCTCAGCCGCCATCGCCGCCTTGGCCGCATCTTCCAGGAACGAGGCCGCCACCGCGTTCTTCGCCAGCCGAGCCACCTCGGCCGCGCGCAGCCCGAGACTCGTCGCGACCGCCAGGTACTCGCCTTCGAGGGTCGCGCCGAACATCGGCGGGTCGTCAGTGTTGAGCGTGACGACCAGGCCGTGGTCGAGCATGCGCCGGACCGGGTGGGCGGCGATCGAGGGCACCTGGCGGGTCCGGACGTTCGACGTCGGGCACACCTCGACCGGGATCCGGTGTTCGGCGAGCCAGGCCAGCAGCGCCGGGTCCGCCGTGCAACTGGTGCCGTGGCCGATGCGTTCCGCGCCGAGGTCGTGCACGGCCGACCAGATCGTGGCGGGACCGCTCGTTTCCCCCGCGTGCGGCACGCTGTGCAGGCCCGCCTCGCGCGCGGCGGTGAAGAACGGTTCGAACTGCGCCCGGCCGACACCGATCTCCGGGCCGCCGAGGCCGAAGCCGACCAGTCCGTCCGGACGTTCCCGCAGTGCGAACACCGCGGTCTCCCGGCCGGCCCGGACGCCCTTCTCCCCTGGAATGTCAAAGCACCAGGCCAGTTCCACGTTGTGCTCCGCCCTCGCGACGGCGCGGCCCTCGACGAGTCCGGTGAGCAGTTCGTCGCCGGGCATGCCGTCGAGGAGGTGGTTGTACGGCGTGACAGTCACTTCGGCGTAGCGGACGTTCTGGCGCGCGAGTTCGGCGGCGAGACCGATCACGAGCGCACGGATGTCGCGGCGGTCTTTGAGCATCGATTGCACGGCCCAGTAGACCTTGAGGAAATGGTCGAAATCGCGGAATTCGAAGAATTGCTCCAGTTCCGCGCGATCCGCGGGCACGCCCGCTTCCGGATGGCGGCGGGCGAGGGCGAGAACCGTGTCCACGCCGGCGGAACCGACGAGGTGGACGTGCAACTCGGCTTTGGGCAGGGCATGGATGAACGCGCGCAGGCTTTCGCCGGGCATGAGGAAGCTCCCTGAATGGTGAAAAGTGTGCTGGAGGACGGAAAACGGGACGACTCAGGGAGCGAGGTCGCCACGGTCGAGGTCGGCTCCGTAGAGCGGCAGCTGAAACTCCGGCACGGGTTCAGCGTACCGGAGATCGGGCGGCTCGCGCCGGAAAGCTACCGGCGGTGGCTCGGCCGGGCCTGGTTGAACAGCACCGCGCTGCAGATCAGCACCAGCCCGGCGACCGCGACCCCGACCACCGGGCTGATCAGCAGCACCACCGCGCTGATCACGCTCGCGGCGAAGGACAGCTGCAAGCACCCCCACAACACCGGGGCCAGCCACGACAGCATTTCGGACGCCGCGCACACCCATCGGTCCCTCGCGACCGGCTTGCGGTGCCGTCCCGGACCGCGGCGGGCGAAGACTTTCGTGGCGGCGGCCAGCATCTCGTCGCGGGTCGCGATCCGTTTCCCGCCGCGGGCTGGGGCGACGGCGGCACCGAATTCGACGCGTTCCACCCGTCCGGCGCGGTCGTCGTCTAGCGGGCCGGTGTTCTCCAGCGGTAGAGTCATTTCGTCTGGTCCTTAGCCTCGAAGCGAGTTTCAGACATCCCCGTGGCCCCCTGTTCCCGCAGGGGGCCACACTTATCTCTCCGGGCGCGCGACCCAGTTCGATGCTTCTCATCTTGGCCACGAGCGCACACAGACCTCGATACCCACTGACGGTCGTCTCGCCGAGCGGCGGGCAGCGGTCGGTTAACGGCAAAGAGACACGAAGAACTACCGTGCGCAATATCGTCCGCCGGTTCTGCCCGACGGCACCGGTAACTTCAGCGAAAACGAACACCCCGGCCGAACTCCCGTTCGCCGCCGTCTCATCCCGCTCCGACCTGCGTCTACCTGCGCTAACAGGCACGGCGAAGCATTGCACGCAAGGCAATGACAGGGAGTGAAACGCTCATCGAGCCGAAAGTCGGCGGTGATTCCTAGCGCATCGGGAACAATCTTTCATCACTCACAAGAGTGGTAACATACGCTCGACGAGAACCGATCACCGAGAACTGCGACCGCAGCGCCACCAGACGCCACAGGGAGCTCTGACCAGTGATTTTCCCGAAAAAACCAGATCGGCGCCGAAAATTGACATTCAGCCAATCCGCCGCGAGGTTCTCCGTTCGTCGCATGCCCCACGGCATCTGCCGACTGGAATATGCATGCCTGCCCGGCCGAGACAGAATATTCTGACATGCCTTGCCCGCGCGGCTTCCGGCACCCCGGACACGACTCGCCGGAAAGCTGCCGATCAGCCAATAACGCTGAGGCGCTGGACAAATCCCGGCCAGGAAAAGGACAGCTTCCGCCGCCGCGATCACCGCCAGAAAACTGTCCCGACGCCAAACAGGTGAACCTATCGGCCCATTTCGGCATTGTGCAAGTCAGCGCCTTGCTTCGGCATATTCCATCCCCGATCCTGAGGTTTGAATATTCCGAAGAAAGTCAACGGCTTGACAAGGACGAAACCATGAGTTCTTACGATCCGAACACCGTGAGTTCCTCGCTCGACGACGCGGCCTGGCAGCGGCCTTCGGCGTGCGGCGGCAACGGCGGCGACTGCGTGGAGATCAATCTCAGCGATCCCGACGTCGTCGCGGTACGGGATTCCAAGATCGGCCGTTCTCCCGCGCTCGTCTTCGACAACCAGGAATGGGCCGCATTCGCGGGCGCGCTGCGCGAGGGGCAGTTCGACCGCTGATCGCGCACAGATCGCCCGCCCCGGTCCCCCATTCGGCACAACGTCCCGGACAACCGGGCGAACCCGTCCGTCTTGGCCGCCGGTAATGCGAGGGACTATCATGATTTCGTGCCCGGAAAAGGTGTGGTTTCCTCCCCTGATCGGACGGCTCGCGCCTCGTGAGCCGGCTTTCCGTCGAAGCCCAGCTTGTCGAACTGGGCAAAATTCTCGTCGCCGCCCGCGTCGAACGCGGGCAGACCCAGGGCGAACTCGGCGACGCCCTCGGCTACACGCAGCCGAACATCAGCAAGATGGAGCGCGGCAAGACCCGGATCCATCCGCATTTGCTCGACAAATGGATCGACGTCCTGGAGATCGATTCCGCCGACGCGGAGCGGATGCGCCGGTACAACCTCGCCGCCCGCGCCGACCGGGTGTGGAACGCGCGGCGCCTCGCGGCCAGCCCGGCCTGGTTCCATCCGGTGTTCGAGGCCGAGCAGGAGGCCGCGATCGTCCTGAAGTGGACCGGCGAGCGCATCAGCGGGATGCTGCAGACCGAGGACTACATGATGGAGCAGTTCCAGGCCTACGGCCGCACGGACGTGAGCGACGCCGTGCACGAGCGCAAACTGCGGGCGAAGCTCCTCGACGACTACCCGGACCGGACGTACAAGTTCATCCTCAGCGAAAGCGCGGTCCACCGGCTGACCCGGGCGCGCACGGACAATCCGTACGTCGCGCTCGGCCAGGTCCGGCATCTGCTGAACCTCGCCCGCACGCACCCCGCGGCGACGATCCGGTTCGTGCCGTTCGGCAACGGCCCGTTGCACGTCGGCCCCGATTTCACCATTTTGCAGTTCGTCAACAGCAAGCTCGACCGTTCATTCGCCGAAACGTCGAACGGCGTCCAGACTTTCATGAACGACACCGAAACCTACGACACCGATCTGCAATCGTGGGAATCCCTTTCGAGTGTCGCCCTTTCGGCGGAGGAATCAGCGATTCTGCTCGAAGAGGCCGAAGCGGATCTGATCAGCACCCGTCCGAATGCTGTCCGCGGGCCAGGAGAGCCGCTACGCTGATCCCGCGCCGTCGACCACGAGGAGAAACTGGTGACTGGCCTGGAGCACGAGTCTTTTCCGCCGCCGGGGATCGATCTCAGCAAGCCCAGCGTGGCCCGCGTCTACGACTATTACCTCGGCGGAACCGCGAATTGGGAAATCGACCGGCAGTTCGCCGAACGCATGCTGCGCGATTATCCGATGGTGCGCCCGATCGCACTGGCCAACCGCCGGTTTCTGCACCGGGTGGTCCGGCATCTGGTGCGCGCCGGAATCCGGCAGATCGTCGACCTCGGTTCCGGCGTCCCCACGATGGGGCACGCGCACGAAATCGCCGAGCAGATCGCGCCGGGCGAGGTGAAGGTCGCGTACGTCGACTGCGAACCGGTCGCGGTCGCGCATTCCACCAGCCTGCTGCGCGAAAAAGGCGACCCCGCCCGGCAGGTCGCCCTGCACGCCGACCTGCGCGACCCGCGTCGGCTGTGGTCCCTGCTCGCCGGTTCGGGCGTCATCGACGTCGACCGGCCGATCGCGCTGCTGCTCATCTCCGTACTGCACTTCGGACTGCCGCCCGCGCCCGGCAGCGAAAGCACCGCGGACCTCGGCCCCAGCGTCACCGCCGAGTACCGCGATCTCCTCGTCCCCGGCTCGTATCTGGCGCTGTCGCACGTCACCGACGAGGGTGTCCCGCCGCAGTGCGAGCGGTTGCTCGCCGACGCCAAGGAGCGGTACGCCGCCGCGGGCACCGACCTCGTCTATCGTCGCCGCGCCGAGATCACCGCGTTGTTCGGGGACTTCACCCTGCTCGAGCCCGGCGTCACCTGGACCCCGCTGTGGCATCCGGAGGAAGCCGGCCCGGACGACCGGACCGTCCCGCTCGACGCGGCCAACGAGTCGCTGCTGCTCGCCGGAGTGGCCCGCAAGGACTGAGCGCGGCATCCGCGACCACGGGCAGTGGTCACGGGCACTCCCTCGACCGGCCGGGCGCGGCAGGTAGGCTTCACCAGTGTTTCGCCAGGTGATGTGCCCAGTCTGATGGCAAATACCTACCCCCCCCGGACTTTTGTCACGGAGAGTGCCCGTGGATCCTGGGTTTGACCACTGGCTGACCGTCGGTTTCGAGCGCCGCGTCCTGGTGGTTGTGCGGACCGTGACGACGCTCAACCGGCTGCTCGACGTGCTCACGCTCTTCAGCGGAGACCACCGCGTCCAGACCGTTTTCACCTTCGACCGCGAACGTCCGGCCATCCTCGGGGCCGGGGTCCCCCGGCTGCTGGAACGCCTCGGCGCCGCGGTAATCCCGTGGCAGCAAGCGATCGCGACCGAGTTCGACCTCGCGATCGCGGCCAGCGAAAACGACGATCTCCACCTGCTTCGCGCCCCAGTCGTCCTGCTGCCGCACGGGATCGGGCACCAGAAGTACTATCCCGGCAGCTCAGTCGTCGCCGGCCTCAACCCGGAACGGCTCGTGCACCGCGGCCAGGTCGTCCCAGCGCTGATCGCCGTCGCCCACGCCGAGCAGCGCGATCAACTCCGCGCGGCGAGCCCCGAAGCAGCCGAGCGAGCGGAGGTCGTCGGCGATCCGTGCCTCGACCGGCTCGTGGCCGGTGCGCACCGGGCAGCCGAGTACCGCGCAGCGCTGGCCGGACCGGGCAAACAGCTCGTGACCATCGCGTCCACTTGGGGTTCGTCGTCGGTTCTCGGACAGCATCCCGACCTTCCGCTCCGGCTGGTCGCCGAACTTCCGGTCGACACCACGACGGTGTGCGCGATCCTGCATCCCGGCATCGCGGCGGCGCACAGCTCGTGGCAGCTCGACGCATGGCTCGCCGAAGCGAAACAGGCCGGACTGCTGGTGATTCCGTCCGAAACCGGGTGGCAGGCCGCGGTTACCGCATCCTCCTGCGTGATCGGCGACGAAAGCTCCGTGTCGCTCTACGCCGCAGCGCTGGACCGGCCGCTGCTGATGGCGGGATGCCCCTCTCCGGCAACGGTTCCCGGCTCTCCTGCCGCGATGCTCGCCGCGCGCACGGACACGCTTGCCGCCGGCCGTCCCTTGGCCGCGCAGATCGACGACGCGATCGACCGGCATGTTCCCGGCGGCTACGAACCTGTCGCCAAGCAAGCGGTCGCGGTTCCCGGGCAGTCGGCTGAACTGTTGCGTGCCGCGTGCTACCGCCTGATGAAGCTGCCGGAACCGAGTGGACCAGCGGAATTCACCAGCTACCCGGTCACCGCGCCGGCCCGGGCGGAACCAGTCGCGTTCGTCGCCGGCATCCGCGAACACGGGTCGACGGATGTGCTCGTCCGGCTGCCCGCGACCGACGTGCCGCAGCGACTGCACCATCTGCACGTGATCGCGCACCACACCCGCGCGTCGCTGCGGGAACTGTCGGCGGCCGCCATCGTGTTCACCGACGACGCCGAGGTCGACTTCCCCGACTGGGCCGCCGCCGTCCTCAAGCAGTGGCCGGACGCCCGATTCGCCGCCGCCCGGCTCGAAGACCGTTGCCTCGCCGCGGATCGGAGCGGCCGACGCTACGAACTGGTCCCGGACTCGCGTCAGGTCGATCCCTTGGCGGCGGCGTCGATGCTCTGCTTGGGACGGACCGACCTGGAGTTCGGACGGCACCGGGTCAGGGTAGCGATTCGAATTCGGTGACGTATTCGTTCGTCCGGGGATGACCGAGCTTCCAGGCGTCGCCGATCAGCTGCCCCCACGCCGTCCGCGCGGCCTCCGGCCGGCCTTCCGCGGCGAGGATGCGCGCCTCGATTTCCCGGACTTCCCACTGGTATTGGTCCGCGCCAGTGGATTTCAGCTCAGCGCGGGCGCGGCTCCAGCATTCCCGGGCGCGTACCAGGTCGCCCAGCGCGAGAAACGCTCGCGCAGCCACCATGTCCAGCCGACTGAGGTTGCGCCCGGTCGCGTGCTGACGCCCGCTCTCGATCTCGGCCATCGCTTCTGCGGGACGTCCCGCCTTGATCAGGACCGAAGCGAGCATCCGATGGTGGATGCCAAGCGCGTAGCCGTGTTCGAGGTGCTGGTCGAGCGCGATCGCTTTCCGCAGCCAGACTTCGGCTTCGGCGAGCAAGCTGGCGCGCTCCGCGGGGAACGTGTCGGCCCGCTCCTCGAAGAACCGCGCCCGGAACTCCGCCACGGACGATTGCAGCCGCTGCCGTCGGGCCGGACGGATGGTGACGGCCTCAGCCAGCTCCCAAGCCTGCTGAAGATCCGCGGCGGCGGTGTCGAAAGCCCTTGCCAGGAACCAGGTTTTGGCCCGCATGGACAGTGTCCGCGCGTAGAGCGCCTGCGGCTCGCCATCGGCCAGCGCCGCCGCCGCACGCACCGCGAGGTCGCTGATCTCGGCGTACTCGCGCCACAGCCAGCGTGCGGTGATCAGCACTTCCAGCGCACCGGCGAGCTGGCACACCTCCGCATGCCGTCCCCGCCGAGCCGCGGCGCGGACCACCTCGGTGATCAACCCCAGATGCCGGTGCAGCCAGTTGATCCGGTCCTCGGGAAGCGTCCACGACAGACCGGGCGGAACCACGTACTCGCGCAACCGCCCGGCATCCCCCGCGAGGTCCGCGGCGACCGCCCGATCCCGGACATGGCTCAACAGCCGCAGAAACGCCGCGTCCCGATCTGCCGAAAGCTTGGCCGCGTACTGAGACACCAGCGCGGTGAGCCGATGCCAGCCGCCGACCTGCTCGGTCAGCATCGCGCTGACGACCTCGTCGAAAACGTCGTCCGGCATCCCGAGGTAGGCCACCGCGGTTTCGCGGGTGAACCAATGCCCGGGAAATCCGGACAACAACGCGACCGCCTCGACGGTTTCCGGCGCGAGCGTGGCGAAAGTCTGCGCGAGCGAGTCATTGATGACGCCCTCAGCGTCCGTAATCCCGTCCGCCTGGTAGCGCGCGAGAAGCCCGCTGACCGGATACGGCTCCCCGCTGTGCCGCGCCAGGCTCAACCCCACCTCGCGAATCGCGGCCGGCATCCGGCCGGACATTTCCAGCAACGCGTCGGCCGCGTCGGGTTCCGCGTCGAGCCGGACCGCGCCGCAATAGTAGGCGAGCATTTCCCGCGCGCCCTCGAGTTCGAGCCCGCCCAGCAGAATCGGCGACGGATCGAGCGCGTCGAGGTCGCGGGTGCGTGCGGATGCGGTCGCCAGCACGAGGTTCATCCGGAACGGCCGGAACAGCTCGACTTCGCGCGCCGACACGACGTTGTCGAGGATGACGGTGAACAACCGGGTGGCCAAGACGGAACCGAACTGCTGGTCCAGACCAGCGTCGTCGGCAGCGATCTCGCCGCCGGGAATGCCGAGTTTCAGCAGCGCCTGCCGTTTGACGAGCGCCAGATCGACCACCGCGCCAGTACACGACTCCGCGACATCGATCTCGATCCAGCCGCCCGGAAACCGGTCCCGCACCAGCCCGGCGATCTGCCGGGCAAGCTCAGTCTTCCCGGACCCGACCGGCCCGTAAATGAGACAGGTCCCGGATTCACGCGGCGCCCGGAGATGCTCAGCATGATTGAAAAACGGCTCAACACCCTCGACGGCAGGCGGCCGCTGCCCGGCCGCGTTCAACACCGCGACGGCTTCCATCAGCTCAGCGCGAAACACCGGATCGTCCTGGCAAGCGGCCAGCACCCGCTCGCGAAGCTCCGCCACGGCGACCGGCCCGGAGCCGAATTTCGCCCCGAACTTGGCCCTGGCGATGCCCGCCAGCTGCCCCAGCCCCTTGTCGACCCGCCCGACCAAGGCGGTGGCCAGCAGTTTTGCCGCCTCAGTGGAAAACACCGCAACCGCGTCGATCAAGCCCCACCCCTAGTTCCCGGTACGCGCGAAACCACGCTAGCAGCGCGCGGTGTGCACGTCACCCCACGTCACACTCCCCTCGCCCCGATACGAAGCGCCCCTGCCCGTCAGCGCAATCAAGCTTCGGGGCGCCCCACTCAACCACGGCCATCAGGAAAGCAACCGCTGCTCCTTGGCCACAGCCACCGCCCCAGCCCGAGTATCCACCCCCAGCTTCTCGTAAATCCGCCCCAAATGCGTCTTGACTGTCGCCTCGCTGATAAACAACCGACGGGCGATCTCGCGATTCCCCACCCCCTGCGCCAGCTGTTCGAGAATATCCCGCTCCCGATCAGTCAACGCAGGCCGAGGCGCCCGCAACTGCGCCATCATCCGATCCGCCACCGGAGCCGACAGCGCGGTCCTCCCAGCCGCAGCAGCCCGAATAGCCGCATACAACTCATCCGCGGACTCAGCCTTCAGCAAATACCCCGTAGCCCCAGCGGCAATAGACCGAGTGATATCAGCATCAGTGTCATAAGTGGTCAACACCAGCACCCGAGGCGGCTCAGCGGCGGCCCGAATCCGCCGGATAGCCTCGACTCCGTCCATCCCGTCCCCGAGCTGCAAATCCATCAGAACCACGTCCGGCCGCAACGCGGCAGCGAGATTGATCGCTTCCTGCCCCGTCGCAGCCTCGCCGATGACCTCGATCCCGCCGGCGCCAGCCAGCAACGCGCGAAGGCCGGCGCGAACCATGGCGTGGTCGTCGCACAACACGACACGGATGAGCTGGTCGTCAGACATGGCTTGGCCCCAGCGGAATCGCGGCCGAGATGGCGGTGCCCTGTCCGGGCGCGGATTCGACGGTCAACCGGCCGCCGAGCTGCGTCGCCCGTGCGCGCATGGCGGGCAGGCCGTGGCCGCGGCCGTCGGCGGCCGGGGCGGCCGGGTCGAAACCGCGGCCGTCGTCGGTGATGTCCAGCACGACCTCATCGTCTAGGTAGGTGAGAGTGAGCGCCACTCCCGACGCGTCGGCGTGTTCGCGCGCGTTGGCGAGCGCTCCCTGCGCGATCCGCACCAAAGTGGACTGGACCCGGCCGGGCAGCGGCCGCGCGGGCCCGTCGACCTGCACGCGCACCGGCCGCGGTTCGCGTTCGGCGACGTTCCGGAGGGCTTCCTCGACCGAATGCCCGTCGAGGTCGGCGGGAGCCAGATCCTGGACGAGACCGCGGGCTTCGGCCAGGTTTCTGGTGCCGATCTGTTGTGCCGCATGCAAATGCTCACGGGCCAGATCCGGATCGGCCCACGCGCGGTCGGCCGCCTGGAGCAGCATCGCCTGGCTCGACAGACCTTGCGCCAGGGCGTCGTGGATCTCGCGCGACAGCCGCTGGCGTTCGTCCAGCATCCCCGCACGGCGTTCGGTTTCCCGCAGCCGCACCGCCTGCCGCCGCAGGTACGTGATCACCGCGGCGGTCACAGCGGCGACGGCCACCGGCACGATCGTCAGGTTCGGGTCGAAGCCAGTCGAGAGCCGGTTCTGCGAGAGCACCACGAGCGCGGTCACCAGCGTGACCAGCACCAATGCCGGCCCGGTCGGCAGTGTGCGCAGGCCGGTGACGAACAGCGGGACCGCACACCACGCGAAGCTCGGCGCGAGCAGCACCAGCACCACCCACAGCACGGTCACGACGGTCAGCCAGGCCAGATACGGCACGGTCACCTGCTCGGGACCGGTGATCCGCAGCACCAGGCCGACCGCGTAGACCGCCGCCAGGCAGCCGGTCAGCGCGATCACCCAGGGCGCGGCCGGTTCGCCGTGATGGTGGTCGAGGAAGCGCACGATCGACGCGACCAGCAGCAGGAAGAACGCCGTGTGCATGGTCGCGGCCAGCCACCGCGCGTCCCGATCGGTCATCGCCGCCCTCCGTTTTCCGGTCCGAGATGGAGCTTGACCTGTGCGAACCCGGGCGACATCAGCCGATCGGATGACATGAGTGTCGGCCGTTCCGCGCCGGGAGGCGAGCCGAGACTCCGATCCGGTGAAGGCGGTCCCGGACGCACGATGAATCCATCAAGCCGGACAAGCCGAGGAGCACCCGATGAAGAACTTCACCGCCAAGACCCGCATCGCCACCGTCGTCGGCGGACTCGCCGTGATCGGGGCCGCCACGACCGGCGCGCTGGCCGCGAACGCCGCCACCCCGGCGGCCGCCGCCGCGGCCGCCGCCGCTACCGCCCAGGCCGCGCCGAAGGGGCTGGTCCAGACCACGCACCTGTCGATCGCCGCCGCGCAGAAGGCCGCGCAGGCCGCGCTCAACGCTGCCGAAAAGGCAGGCCAGAAGGTGTCGGTCGCGGTGGTCGACCGCGACGGCAACACCATCGTGACCCTGCGCGGCGACGGCGCGGGCCCGCAGTCGTACTCGTCGGCCGAGGAGAAGGCGTTCACCGCGGTGGCGTGGAACGCGAAGACCTCGGAGCTGACCGGCCGGCTGCAACAGACCCCGACACTGAAGGACATCAAGGGCACCCTGTTCCTCGCCGGAGCGGTCCCGGTGGACGCGAACAACGCCCCGATCGCGGCGGTCGGCGTTGCCGGTGCGCCGTCGGGTGCACAGGACGAGACCTTCGCCCAGGCCGGAGTGGACGCGCTCGGCAAGTAAGACTCGCGCGAAGGCGGCCAGTTGGTCCGGCCCTGGCTCGGTGTGCCTCGTCGTTGACGGCGAGGCCCACCGGCAGGTCTTTGGCTGGAGCCGCCGATGTCGCTCGCTTCAGGTCCGGGTTTCGAGCCAGGCCGGATTCCCGAACCGGGCTGGTCACGAGGTCCGCACGGCCCCGTATCGCAGTCCGTCCAGGAGGATCTCGGTGATCCGGACCGCCTCGTCCTTCCAGCCCTCCGCGATGCGCATGCCGCAAATCCCGCCGAGCGCGCGCAGCACGGTGCGTCCGCCGATGTCAGCGCGGAGCGATCCGGCCGCGGCACCGGCTTCGAGCAACTCGTCGAGCGCACCCGCCATCTGTGCACGGGCGTCCTCGAACACTGGCGAATCCGTCGCCATGATGCTCTCCAGCGCGACCGCCATCCCCTTGCCGACGGCCGCGTGGTCCACCAACCGCAGCAGGAAATATCTCAACGCCTCGTCTGGCGTGTGCTGCGCAAGCAGTTGAGATGGCAGAGCGCACAGCTGATCGACCTCCTGCCGGTAAACCTCCTCCACGAGGGCTTCGCGCGTCTCGAAGTGCCGATAGAGCGTGCCGACCGCTACTCCGGCCCGCTTGGCGATTTCGTCGACATGCGCGTCGGCCTCTCCGGCGAGGAACGCTTCCCGCGCGGCAGCGAGGAGCGCATCGCGGTTGCGCCGCGCGTCGGCGCGCAGTGGGCGGGTGGACGGCACCAGCACCTCCATAAAGTGAGTCCGGTTCAGCTTAGTGTATCGTTTCCGGAGTCAGACTCACCTTAGTGCGGGAGCGATGCCATGACAGTTCCGGACGAGGGTCTCGCGGGCCTCCGCGTGCTGGTCACCGGCGGCAGCCGGGGCCTGGGCGCCGCGACGGTCCGCCGCTTCTCCGCCGCCGGCGCGACCGTGTTGACGGCTTCGCGCAGCGCACCGCCGGACGACCTGCCCGCGACCTTTCTCCCCGCGGACCTCTCGACCGAAGCCGGCGCGGCTGAGCTTGGCCGCCGGGTGACCGAAAGCGTCGGCGGAGTCGATGTCCTGGTCAACAACGCGGGAGCCGCGACCGGCCCGTCGCCGACGCTGAAGCGGACCGACGAATCCTGGCTCGCAGATCTTGAGATGAACCTGCTGAGCGCGGTCCGTCTCGATCGCGCGCTAGTGCCGGGGATGGTCGAACGCGGCTCCGGCGTGGTCGTGCACGTGTCGTCGATCGCGAGTCACCTGCCGCAGCGCGGTGAAGCTTCCTACGCAGCGGCGAAATCGGCGCTCAACACCTACAGCCGTTCGCTGGCGACGGAGGTCAGCGCACAGGGCGTGCGGGTCGTGTGCGTGTTGCCGGGGTTTGTGGTCACTGAGGGCGCGGCCGCGCATCTTCAGCGGATCGCGTCGCAGGAAGGCGTTGGGGCGGACGAGATTCAGCAGCAAATCGTGGACCGGCTGGACGTGCCGATGGGACGGCCGGGCGCCCCCTCGGACGTGGCGGAAATGATCGCGTTTCTCGCGTCCAGCCGGGCGAAATGGCTGACCGGTGCGGAGTTCCGCGTCGACGGCGGGATCATCCCAGCGGTCTGAGCGCGGAGACGGAAAGGAGTTCTCAATGAGCTTGAAGCTCGGCGCGGTGATCATCGACGCGGCGGCACTCGAAGAGGAAAGTACGTTCTGGCACCAGTTTCTCGGCGGTTCTGTCGCCGCGACGGAAACGCACCATTTCCTGTCCGCGGAAGGTTTTCCGACGCTGGTGATTCAGCACGCCGCCGGACAGGCGCCACCGGAGTGGCCGGACGGAGCGTCGCAGCAGGTGCACCTGGACATCACTGCGGCCGACCTCGCCGCGGCGGAAAGCCGGGCGGTGGAAGCGGGCGCGCGCCAGCTTTCCGGTCACGTGTACGCGAGCCCGGCGGGGCATCCGTTCTGTCTCCGGCAGGCTTGAAATCCCGATTCCCTCGCCATGGATTCGCCTGTCGGCCGCGGTGGGGCGCTCGACCGGCGAGGTCCTGGTCTCGGCAAGATCGCGAACAGGAACGGCGCGGAGCTCAATCAGCGAAAGCCGCGCACCCGGCACCGGCAACCTAGCCGCCGAACCGCTTCACGTAATCCTCGACGATGGGCCTTTCCGGCGCGATGATGTCGTCCGGAAGCCGGTCCAGCGGGAAGAACTCGTAGCCGGTGATCTCCGTGCCGTCCACGGTGACCTCGGTGTTCCCGACGGTCGCGGTGAACGCGGCGGTGACGTTGTGGACCTCGTCGCCGTGCGGGTACCGGTAGAAGTATTCCGGTCCGGAGTAGACGCCGAGCAGTTCGAGGTCCCGCACCTCCAGGCCGATTTCCTCCCGCACCTCGCGGCGGCCCGCGTCCTCGTAGGACTCGCCGGGGTCGAGGAATCCGCCGGGCAGTCCCCAGTCCTGGCTTTCCTCGCGGAACACCAGCAGCAGCCTGCCGCGCTCGTCGGCGATCAGCACTGACGTGCCGGGCAGGATCAGCGGACGGGTGCCGACAAGCTGGCGCAGTTCGGCGATGTAGTTCATCAGCGGTCAGTACCTTCTCGGTCGGGTTCGGCTCCGTCGCGGGGACGGAAGGCGACGATCGGCAATTGCCGGACCATCCGGTGCCGTGCCGCGTCGGAGCCGTCGTAGCGCCAGCCCAGCAGTTTGCTCAGCACCGGATGCAAAACCGGGCGCAGCAGCAGATTTCGGCGTTCGTAATCGGCGATCGCGTCGGCCGCTTCGGGTTCGTCGAGGGTGCGGTACGCGGGGACGAACTTCCGGCGGCCGATCACGACCTCCGCCGCGGGGGCCGCCTGGATGTTGCGGTACCAGTCGGACGACGGGCCAAGGCCCGCGATGGCCAGCACTTCGCCGGACTGGGGACGGAGGCCGATCACCTCCAGGACCGTCCGGTACTCGCGGCCGGATTTGCGGCCGACGTGGGTCAGGCACAGGAACCGCTTGCCCAGCAACCATCCCAGGTCGCGGTCGTACAGCTTCGCCGGCGCCTTGAAGACCGTGCGTGCGATCGGTTTCACGGTCGGGCTCCTTCCCTTGCCGAATGGTGCAGGTTCGTGATGAGCGCCGTGGATTTCCCGGTCAAACTCCCGGCCACGACTCGGTCAATTCCGGGCAACCGGGCGAGTTTGAGCGCGAGCCGCCGCAAGCAGAGCTGAGGTTTGCTGCCGGGGAGGAACCAGCGTGCGCCGTTGCGGGCCAACTGCTGTTTGCCGGCTGCGACGGGACGCCACAGCCGCTCGTATTCCGCCAGTCCTCCGGCGATCGACGACGCGCGGTTCAGTTGCTCAGCCAGCACGTACGCGCCCGCGATTCCGAGCGACGCACCCTGTCCGGCCAGCAGCGACACCGCGTACGCCGCGTCTCCGACCAGCGTGACGCGGCCCTTGCTCCACGCTGGCATCTCAATCTGGGCGACCTGGTCGTAGTAGATCTCCCCGGACGGCGGGCAGTGCCGCAACGCTTCCGGCACCATCCAGCCGAGCGAGCCGTAGGTGTCCAGCAGCGACTCCCGGAGGTCGCCGGGCAGGGCGGGATCGGGCGTGCGATGGACGGCGAAGGCGGCGACCGTTCCGGCGCGCAAGCCGTAGAAACCCATCTGCCTGCCGACGGTGTCGGTGAGGCAGAACCGTCCGTCCGCCACCGCGTGGATCTCGGGCGATCTGAACAGGAACGCCGCGGTGTGGAAGCCGAGGTAGCGCAGGAACCGGGATTCGTCTCCGAACACCAGCCGCCGGACCGTCGAATGAATGCCGTCGGCCCCCACCAGCAGATCGGCCTCGAGCACGGAACCATCCGAGAGGGTCGCGGCGACCCGGTCGCCGTCGTCCTCGACTGCGACTGTCCCGCTGTCGTACCGAAGCTCGACTTCGGCGGGCAGCGACGTGCGCAAGGCCCGTTCCAGATCCGGCCGCAGAAGGCTCAGCAACCGGCCGCCTACGGTGCGCGCGAACTGGCCGAACTGGATATCGGACCGACGCTTTCCCTGTGCGTCGAGGAGAATCGCTTCGGAAATCGGGTACGCCGCCTCCTTGATGGCAGGCAACGCGCCCATCGCCTCGGCCGCGTCGTAGCCGGGACCGAAGAAGTCGATCATGTAGCCCTGCGGACGCGGCCCGGGCGCGCGCTCAACCAGCGTGACCTCGTTGCCCAGCGCCGACAGCCGGTTCGCCGCGGCCAGCCCGGCGATGCCGGCGCCACAGACCAAGATCCTCATCGCACTTCTCTCCCCCCTAGGGCAGCGTGACCAGCCCGCGCAGGACGGCGGTGACCGCCGCTGGGTCTCCGCCGGGAGCGAGGCCGCGGTGCAGCAGCAGGCCGTCGACAGTCGCCACCAGCACCTCCGTGGTCGCCTCCGGATCCGGGAGGCCGCGTTCGGCGAGCCAGGTGCTGACCTGTGCGCGGAACGCCAAGAGCAGTCCCCCGATCTGGTCCCGCAGTTCGTCGTCGCGCCGGGCCGCCAGATACGCCTCGATGAACAGCACCGACAACGGGTCCACCCCGGTGTACGGCTCGACCGACCCGAACAGCGCGGACACCAGGTCAGCCGGGTTCTGCGTCGCGGCCAGCGCCGGTCCGACGCTTTCCAGCACCTCGCGCATCGCGTCGAGAACCGCCTCCCGCAGCAGCGCCTGCAGCGACGGGAAGTGGTAGTGCACGACGCTCGGCGTCACCCCCGCCCGATCCGCCAGCACGCGGGTGCTCACCGCCGCCCAGCCGCGTTCCGGCACCAGCTCCCTCGCCGCCGCCAGCAACCGCTGCCGCACGTCACGCCCTCGTGCCGCTGCCGGTGAGTTCATCCGCGTTTCTCCTGGCCGACCGTCCTGGGCAGTCGTTCAGGGCGATCGTCCTGTACGACTGCCCTGATAGTAGCGCGATCTCCAGTGACCGGGAAGCGGAGTGATCCACAAACCACCTGAAGGCGGGAGACGGCGGCGATATTCGACCTGCCCGCCAGCGTCGGCTTTTCTGCCTTTCCCGGAAAACGACAGGTGCCTCACCGGCGCCTCAGCACGCGCTGCCCTCGGCACGGCCGGTTCCGGGGATACCTGGCGTGCCGTTCGCGTTCGACACGCTCGGCCTGGTCGCGCCGTTCGCGTTCGCTCTGGTCGCGGTCATGGCGCTGGTCGCGTTCGGCACGCCGTGACCGGGGGCGCGGCGAGGCACCGGACGCTGTCCGGAAAACTAGCGGCCAGCTGAGGTCAGCTCCGCCGCCCGCTCCCGGATCCGCGGCCGGAGAGTGAACCCGCTCGGCTTCAGCGTCAGCGATTCGACGATCTTCAGCTCATACGCCGGATCTGCCTCGAAGTCATAGCGCTGCAACATGATTCCCAATGCCAGCACCGCTTCGTGCAACGCGAACTGGCGGCCGATACACGCGCGCTCCCCAGTGCCGAAGGGTTTGTACGCCTGAGCCGGACGCTTCCGCACCGCCGCCGGTTCGAAGCGGTCCGGGTCGAACTTCTCCGGATCCGGCCCCCACACGGCCGGATCGCGGTGGAGCATCGGCAACGGCACGATGATCGAATCGCCCTTGCGCATCGGATACTTCCCGCCCAGCACCAGGTCTTCGCGGGCTTCCCGCGAGTAACCGGGCGCAGTCGGCCACAACCGCATCGCCTCGTCGAGCACACGGCGGACGTACCGCAGCTTCGCGACGTCGCCGAAGGCCGGTTCACGATCGCCCCATACCGCATCGACTTCAGCGCGGGCCTTCTCCAGCAGCTCCGGATGCCGCGTCAGGTAGTACAGCGCGAACGACAGCGCGCCTGACGTCGTCTCATGGCCGGCGACCACGAAAGTGATGGCCTGATTGCGAATGTTCACCGGATCGAGGTGTTCCCCGGTCCTCGGGTGCCCCTCGGCGAGCATCAGCCCGAGCAGATCACGCGCCTCGCCGCCTTCCCGGCGGCGCGCCTCGATCACCTCGTCGACCAGATCCGTCATGGTCGCGATGTCAGCCTGATTCTGCGCGGACGACCCGGCCAGCGCACGCCGCACGAACGGCAGCTTGACGTTGTCCAGCTGCGCGAACCGCAACGCGCGAATCATCGCCGTGACGAACGGATGCGGCTCGGCCCGCTCGAACGACCCGAACCGATACCCGAACCCGGCGAGCCCGATCGTCTCGAGCGTCAGCCGAGTCATGTCGGCAGCGACGTCGACCGGGCCGGTCGCCCTGTCCCACGCCGCGGTCAGCTCGTGGGCGACCTCGAGCATCGTCGAGTGATACCGCCGCATCGCCTCGGCGGAAAACGCGGGCTGCAGAATGTCGTGCGCCAGCCGCCAGTTGGGCTCGCGCGTGTGCGCGGTGAACAGCCCGTCGCCGGCAACACCGCGCAACCGCTCGACGCCAAGCCCGACGTGCTTGCCGAACCTCGACTCGTCGTTCAGCTCGGTGACCAGGTCGATCCCGCAGGCGAACACGATCTCAAGGCCGAAGAACTTGCGCGTGAAAATCGGCCCGAGCCCGGCACCGGCCCGCATGGTGCTCTGCAGCGGCGTCCGCACATTGGTCCCGATCAGGTCCCCCAGCACCGGCAACCGGCCCGGCCGGTGCGGAATCGCGGTGGTGTCCACAGTTCGCTCCCTACTGAACCCACATCCAATAAGGTCACCATCCCCCGCTACTGAACCGGTGTCAAGTAAGCTGGGAGGATGCGGACGCGCCTGAGCACCGAACAGCGCCGCGAACAGCTGCTGACCATCGGAGCAGGCCTGTTCGCGGGCCGCCCGTACGACGAGGTGTGGATCGAAGAAGTAGCCGAAATCGCCGGCGTCTCACGCGGCTTGCTGTACCACTACTTCCCCACCAAAAAGGATTTCTTCGCCGCAATCGTGCGCGGCCAGCGCGACCAGCTGCTGGCGATGAGCGAACCCGACCCGGCGCTGCCGGTGGCCGAGCAACTGCGCGCGGGGCTGGAGGTATACCTGGAATTCGCCCGCACCCACCCCGACGGCTACCGCATCGTGCACCGCAGCGCGGGCGACGCGGACCGCGAAATCCGGGAAATCCGCGAGGCCGGGATGGCGGCGAACGCCGACCGCATCCTGTCCGCGGTGAGCTTGCTGCGGCCGGTGACTGCCACCACGCGGCTAGCGGTCCGGGGATGGCTCTCGTTCGTGGCGACGCTGATCCTGGACTGGCTGGACGAGCCGAAGATCAGTACGGAGGAACTGCGCGATCTCTGCGCGCGGACTCTTTTCGCGGCAGTAGACGTGGATCCCCACAACATTCCGAATCCGGCCTGAGCAAGCCAGGAGATTCCGGTTCCAGAACACCGATACCTGCGTCGGGGCGGATACCGTCACACTTCACGGTCTGCGAGCGTTGATAGTCCGGTGATGTGGAAGGGGCACAGCGACGCCTGAGCGTCCCGCTGAACCAACTGAAGTTCACGCCAGCAGCGCCGCCCGCCTCTTAACTTCCGACCGATGCCCCTCGCCCGGAAGCGAGCCGCCATGGATTCGATCACCACGCTGGCATCCTGCCTCGCCAGCGCATTGGCTGCGCTGTCGGCGCTGGCGCTGCGACTGCGCTGGCAAGCCGACTGGGAGCGACGACGTCAGGAAACCCTCGATGCGATCACCGCGCGACTCCCGCCGGACGGGGCAATCGAACTGGACGAGCTTCGAAGCGACGGCAGCCGCATAAAAATGCGGATCGTCGCACGGCAGACGGCCGCGGCGGACAACCATGCCTGAACGCAACCGCGCTCGTTCGTCCGCCGCGCCGACATCGGATACGAGCAGCGACTACTCCCGAAACGACGAGTTCAGCCAGTTCTACTACTCGACAGTCCGGGATCTGACCGGGTTCCTGATCATGCAGGGTGCGCGACTGGCAGACGCCGCCGACATCGCGCAAGACACGCTCTGCAGTGCCTACCGCCTGTGGTCCGCGATCAACAACCCGCGTGCCTGGTCGTATCGGACCGCCTCCCGTGCCCTGCTCCGCAGGCTCGTCAGCGGTCGAGAAGACCTGGTCGGCGAACTGCCAGAGCCAAGCCCGCTACTTCGCGCGACCGCCATCGACGGGTGGGAACAGCAGCAGGACATCGTGGTCCTGCTCGACCGGCTGCCGCCACGGCAACGGCAAGTCATGGCTTGGACGCTGTACGGATACACCCCGAAGGAGATCGCCGACGAACTCGGAATCAGACCGGAAGCCGTCCGCGCCAACCTGATGAAAGCTCGACGTGCGCTCGCCCAGCACCTACCGCGCGAGGAGGGAAGCCGATGACTCACCATCCAGAGCGAGAATTCGATCAATGGCTCGGCGAACGTCAGCGCGGGCTGAGCGATTCCCTCGACGCAGTGCTGAACCTCCACTCCGGGTTGCGCGACGCACTCCTCCCCGACCGTCGGGCCGATCTGGACCGCGCGCTCAGCAACGCGGTCGACCCCGGAGCGGGATTGGCCGCGATTCTGACCTCCCGACCGGAAACGGCCCCTCGGGCACCGGCCGCAGGTGGACCGGACGGCGGCGACCTGACCGCCTACTCGCTGGCCCTGATGGCGCGGCCGGAGCAAACAAGACTCGCTCTGCGCGCTCGAATTCCTTACAACGAGCTCAACGAGATCGACTCGGAACTGTCCTGGCAAACCACCTTCCGAGAGCTTGCCGATGACCTGAAGGCAATCCACGAGTCACTCCAGCTGAAAAATCCGGTCGAACCCGAACTTCGCCGCCAAGCTCTCGACCTCTTAAAGACCTCGGTAAAAGCCGTCGACCAGTACCGCATCGCGCCGCGCTACGGCCCTCTCAACGGACTAGTCCTTCGCGACAACGAGAAACTCGCCTACGCACGACGTCTCGCGTCCACTTGGATCAACCTGATCGAAGCCGACCGTCTCCACGACACCCGGCTCGACTTCATCGCGCGCCGTTTCGAATCGGCCGTCGATGCCGGGCTCTCCATCATGCACGCTTTCTCCCGGGTGGATCGAGTCGATATCGATCTAGCCGAAGCCCTCAAGAACGAGCTGCGCCGGCTCCGGGAACGCGGTGCCGACGGACGGTTTTCGTCGTCGATTACCAAAGCCGTCAACCGCATTCGCCGGGCCACCACTGACTTCACCGGAGCAGATCTTGCTTCAGCCGACCTCACTGACATCCCGCTCGTTGGTGTCCGCTGGTCTGCCGCTACCCGATGGCCAGCGGAATGGGCAGAACACGTCCGGCGCAACTCGACAGAAATCAAGCCCGGGGTCTTCGAGATCCGCCGGCGTCCACGCAACCTCAGCCACTCGACCCTCTGACCGCCGACGACTCGAACGCCCCATGCTCAAATCCTTACCACGACCTCATCCCCCACCACCCGCACCGGAACCCCGCTCAACCCCACCCGCCGATCAGCCGGATGCCGCCCGGTCAGAACATCGAACTCGAACCCGTGCCAAGGGCAGACAATATTCCGATCAGCCGGATGAAACGCGGGCCCGGCGCTCTTCCGATCCTCCCGAACCGGCTGAATGGTCCGAGGCATGATCTTCCCCTGGCAAACCGGCCCGCCCTGATGCGGACATACGTTATGCCAAGCCCGCACCTCCCCGGCATGGAAGTAAAGCCCTACCTCGAACCCGTCAACCTCCACCACGATCCGCCCTCGCGCGCGAAGATCCGCGAGCCCGGCGACAACGACGTCCCGCTGCACGGCACTCATACGGCCCTCCGGTACCAGATCGCCATGTCGAACAGGTTCACATCCGCCGCGTCCAGCAACGCGGTAACCAGGACCACAGTCTCCGTAGCAGTCAACGCATCCGCACGGATCGGCCAGGCAATCTTCCCCACCCGATCAGTCTTGGCGGAGAACAACCGAGCCGCCGCATACAACAGCTCAGCGATCTCTTCATCGGCGACCGCGGCAGCCTGGTCACCCGAAGCGATCTCAGATGTCAACGGACCCAGCCGAGATACCAGCGATGTCAGTTCAGATGTCATGAAGAGACCCCAGGACGCTCATGAAGCACGCTCTTCGCAGCAGGCTTCCGCCGATCAGCAGGAAGATTGAACACCCGAGCAGCATTAAGCCCAAGAATATTCCGCTTAGCCTGCTCAGACAAAAACGGCAACCGGGTAATAGTGGAAGGCGCATCCCAATCCCAATGCGGCCAGTCCGAGGAATACAACAACTGCGTCTCCGCGTTGAACGCCTTCATCCCAGCCTCGAGCAACTCCATGCTCGTCCGCTCCATAGGCTGGCTCGTGTACCACATGTCCTTCATGTACTCACTGGGCAACCGGGTCAGCCCAGGAGCCTCGCTGGGCCGCATCAGCACCTCGTGGTCAAGCCGCTGCATCAGGAACGGGATCCAAGCCAGCCCGCTTTCCACCCAGACCATCTTCAACCGGGGAAACCGCTCCGGCATGGCATTGACGATCCAGTTGGTCACATGAATCTGATTGTAATGCGTAAACGACAACGCATGCATTGACAGGAACCGGTTCAGCTGGGCAAACGACGGATCGCCCCAATGATATCCGGAGTGGAACGCGAGCGGCTTCCCGCTGTCCTCGATCAGTTTGTACAACCGGGTATAGACATCCGAATGCACCGGATTGTTGCGCGTCGAACACACCGTAAACCCGATGATCCCGGCATCACCGGCATACTTCTCGACCAGCTCCTCGCAGACCTCCGGCGTGTTGTACGGCAGATACAACATCCCCTTGAGCCGATCATCCTGCGGCAGAACGACTTCGGTCAGCCACCGGTTGAACGCCCGCCCGAGCACCACCTCGATCTCGTCCTGCGGATGCATCCCCAGCAGCAACATCGCACTGGGGAACACCACCTGGTAATCCAGGCCCATCGCATCCATACCGCGCCGGGCAGCAGCGACGAACGGGTGCCCGGACACCCCGTCAAGCGGTTCCTTGCGACCTTGATGCCCGATCCGCCCGCCGACACTCTGATGCGACATTCCCGGCTGGATGTTCAGCAACGCGTTGTTCCCAGCGAACTTGCCGAACTGATCCATGCCGATCTGGCGCCACACGTCATTGTCGATGAGTTCCAGCACCTCGCCCCAGAAATGGTCTTCCGAGACATGCGCGTCGATATCGACGATGAAGTAGTCGTCGTACTCCCGCTCGGCCTGTCTGGTCGCGTGGGCGAGGACGTCGCGGGTGTCGGTGCGCCCGCCGATCTCGGCGAGTTCCCGGATCCGCGGCCCGTCGGAACGAGGACTGGAGAAATCGGGCACGGATTCTTCCCTTCGTCCGGCGTCAGCGGGGCGCGACGGCGGCATCGGTCATCGTGGTCAGGTAGTCGTCGTCAGCGGGGGCCGCGTTCTCGTGCGGGATGACGACGGCGCGGTCGGGGCTCACCGCGAAAGTGTGTTCCTCGCCCGCGGTCGGGACGGATTCCGCGGACAGTTCGGCCGTTTCCGTGCGCACCCGCATCGGAAGACCGTCCGCACGGACGAGAAGATTGACGGCACTTCCGAGATAAGTAGTGCGCTCGACGGTTCCGCGGAACTGTCCCGCACCAGAACCGTCCGGGGACAGCCGGGCATGCGCCGCGCGGAACGCGATGTCAGCCCGGTCGCCCAGAGAAACCTCGCCAGTCGCGATCCCGGAAAACACCAGCGAAGTGTCATCGACCCGCACATCAGCAGTCTTGCCGTGCACGCCGGTGACCGTTCCGGGCAGGATGTTCTGAAAGCCCATGAAGTCCGCGACATACGCCGAATTCGGGCGGTCGTACAGGTCGCTCGGCGTACCGGACTGGACGATGACACCCTCGCTCATCACGATGATCCGGTCGGACAGCGTGATCGCTTCCTCCTGGTCGTGCGTCACGTAGACCGACGTCGTCTCGAAGCGGTTGTGCAGCGAGCGCACCTGCTGGCCCATCTGGTACCGCAGTTTGCTGTCCAAATTGGACAGCGGTTCGTCGTAGAAGATGATCCCCGGCCGGGCGGCCAGCGCACGGGCAAGCGCCACGCGCTGCTGCTGACCGCCCGACAAAGCGGTGACCGAACGCTTCCCGAGATCGGAAAGACCCACCGCGTCCAGCATCTCCTGCACTCGCTGCGCACGCTCCCGGCCGGGCATCCGGGCGACCTTCAGCGGGTACGCGACGTTGTCGGCGACGCTCAGGTGCGGCCACAGCGCATAGCTCTGGAACACCATGCCGACCTGGCGTTTGTCCGCGGGCACGAACGTGCGGCGCGCGGTGTCGACCACAACCCGGTCACCCATGACGATCCGGCCCGAACTCGGCCGTTCCAGCCCGGCCAGGCAGCGCAACGTCGTGGTCTTGCCGCAGCCCGAGGGGCCGAGCAGCGTCACGAATTGCCCCGACTCGATCGTCAGATCCAGTTCGTGCAGCGCCGCCTTCGCGCCGTACTTCTTGGTGAGTCCGGTTACCTGGACCTCGGTCATCGTGACCTGCGCTTTCTCTTCGGCCGGGAGGCGAGGTGCTACTTCTTGAACGCCTGGGTGATGAAGTCGAAGTACGGCTTGTTGAACGCGGGGTCCGGGTTCGAGAACGGCAGCCGCGGCAGTTTGTCCAGCGACGGCAGTCCGGGCGGGCCGGGCGCGGTCGGCGTGCGGCCGTAGGAATTGTCCTTCTCCGCCAAGGCTTTCTGACCTTCCGGCGAGTACAGCCAGTTGACATACAGCTGCGCGGCCTCGGAATGCGGCGCGTCCTTGATCAGGCACAGTGCCGAACGCGCCATGTAGTTTCCGCCGTCCTCCAGCGGGAACACCATGTCGATCGGCGCACCCTTCTGCTTCTGTGCCTCGAAGTAGCCCTGATATACCGCGATGCCGACCGGGAACCGGCCACTGGCGACATCTGTGGGCACCATCGGTTCGGATTGAGATATCTGCAGGTCCTGCGCGGCCAGCTTCTCCAGGTAGGAGCGGCCCCACTTCTTCTCGTTCTCGGGCAGCATCAGCGATTCGAGGATGTACCGGATGCCGCCGGGCACGGTCATGTCGCCGACCGCGATCTTGCCCTTCCACTTCGGGTCGAGCAGGTCGTGCCAGTTCTTCGGCGCGTCCTGCTTCTGCACCTGGTCGGTGTTGTAGACGAACCCGAAGTAGCGCAAGGCGAAGTAGGTGAGCCTGCCGTCGTTGTCGGTCGGGACCTTGAACCCGGGATCGGCGGTGCGCACGTCCGCGGTGGTGCAGATGTTCGGCTTCGCCGCCGCCTGCGGGGATTCGCCGCCGACGTAGATGTCCGCGATCCGGTTCCCGCTCTGCGCCTCGGTGTCGAGCTTGGTGAGGATCTGCGCGTCCGCCTGGTCCTGCGGGAGCAGTTTGATCCCGGGGAAGCGTTTGGTGAACACGTCGTTCATCGCCTGGTTCGCGGTCACCCCGGGCCCGTACAGCACGAGCTGAGTGTGGTTGGCCGCGAACGCCTTGTCGTACAGCTCGTTCATATATTTGTTGGCTGCGGCTGACGCGCCAGGGACCTCAACTGGTGTACTCGACTTCGTCGCGCCCGCCGACGCACAGGCGGTCAGCGCGGCGAGCAGACCGGCGGTGAGCGCCAGGGCCGGCGCGCGCAGTTTCGTACGGGAGAACTTCATTGTTCTTCCTCTCGGGTCAGGGGGTGAGGCGGGAGAGCGGACCTGCGGAACGGTCGCGGCCGAGGAGCCGGCCGCCGAGCTTGACGGACGCCGCGGCGAGCGCGAGGACGACGAACGCGGCGAGCAGGATGATCATGAACAGCGCCGCGCCGCGGGACATTTCGCCAGTGAGGAACTGCTGGAACGCGGTCAGCGAAACGGGTTCCAGACCGGGCGGGGCGAGCAGCATCGGCACGGCGAGGTTGCCCGAGATGAACAGCGCGGACAGGAACCAGCCGGCCAGGAAACTCGGGATGACCAGGCGCAGCACGATGGTCGCCAGCACCCGTGCCGCGCTCGCGCCGGACATCCGGCCGGCTTCCTCCAGTTCGGGCGACAGTTGCGCGAGCGCCCCCTCGGCGATCCGGCTCGACACCGGGATCGTCGCGACGACCAGCACGAGCGTCATCAGGAACGCCGAACCGTAAAGCCCGCGGAAGGCCGGCAGGTACAACACGGCGAACATGTAGGCGAGACCGAGCACGACGCCGGGCAGCGCCCACGGAATCCAGACGGCAAACGACGTGTAGCTGCGCAGGAATCCCCGGCGCCGCGCGGTGACATACGTGGTGAGCAGCGCGATCGAGATCGAACCGAAGCCGCCGATGACCGCGAGCCACGCGGTGAGCGCGAGGCTTGAGCTGAACTGCGGGTCGGTCAGCATCGTGACGTAGTTGTCCAGGGTCAGCCCGGTGCTCATCACGCCGAAGATCGGCTGGAGGCTGCCGAGCACCATCGCGAACAGCGGCAACAGGAAGTTCAGCAGCACCACCACGACGATCAGCGCGGCCAGCACCCAGCGGATCGGGCCCAGCTCCTGCGGATCGCGCCGCGACGTCTTGCCGGTGAGCGTGGTGAAGCTGCGGCCGCGCAGCATCCAGCGCTGCGCCAGGAACAGCAGCAGCACCAGCAGGATCAGCACGAGAGACAGCGCGAACGCCTTCGTGTACTCGGCTGGCGCCTCATCCCGGACGTAGTGATATATCTGCGTCGAGAAGACGTAGATGCCCGCCTGGCGGCCGATCAGCTGCGGTCCGTCGAACGACTGGAACACCAGCACCGCGATCAGCAGCGCCGCGCCGGTGATCGCCGGGCCGACCGACGGGATGGTGATGGTGAAGAACGTCCGCACCGTGCCCGCGCCGCTGATCGCCGCGGCCTCGTCGAGCGACTGGTCCCGGTTCTTGAACGCGCCGAGCAGCAGCAGGTACGCGAACGGCAGGTAGCCGAGCGACGTCAGCAGGATCAGCCCGCCCCAGCCCTGGATGTTGATCAGCGGGCCGTGCGTGCCGAGCGAGCGGCCGAGCTGGTTGAGCAGGCCGTTCTGGGCGTTGCCGAGCATGATCCAGCCGAGGGTGTGAAACAGCGGCGGGACGAAGAGGTTGATCACCATGATCGGCGTGAGCAGCTTGCGGCCGGGCACGTTCGTGTTGGCCGCGATCCAGGCGAACAGCCCGCCGCCCGCCACCGAGATCGTGCCGCACACGACGACCAGCACGATCGAGTTCCACAGCGTGTGCCACGTTTCCGGAGCCTCGAACGCGGCGAGCAGGCCGCTCATCGTGAACGGCATGTTGTCCGAAGGCAGTCCGTCACGGAAGGCGCCGAGCACGATCATCGCGACCGGATAGACGAAAATCAGCGTGAGCCCGGCGAGCAAGGTCGCTTTGAGCACACCGCCGGTCACCGAGCGGCGCATCGAGGCCCGCCGGTCGTGCTCGAATAGGCGCTCGGTCACTGCACCGTTCCTTCCTGCGAGCGATCGGTTACCCGCCGCGGGGACGAACCGCTCCGTCCGTCCTGCCGGTTAGCGTAAGAACTCGGGTGCGGCGGCTCATCGAGCGGCTCTCCGAAGTCCTTCCGGTTTCCTCCGACACGGTGTCGGAGGAAACCGCTGATCAGACAAGCGCGGCGAGCACCGCGTCGTTTTCTTCGGGCAGCCCGATCGTCACGCGCGCCCCGCCCGCCTTCGGGAACGGCCGCGCGAGCACGCCGCGAGCCTCCAAACGGGACAGCAGATCGGCCGCGTCTCCGGGCAGGAAAAGGAAATTCGCCTGGCTCGGCACGAACGCGACGTTCGCCGCGGTCAGCGCGGCCTCGACGCGAGCGCGTTCGGAGACGATGACGGCGGTTCTTTCCTTCGCCACAGCCAATCCTTCCGCGCTCAGCGCCGCGATGACCGCCGCCTCGGCCACGCTGTTGAGCGCGAACCCGACGGACGTGCGGCGCAGCGCCTCCGCGATCCGCGGTGCAGCAGCGGCATAACCGACGCGGATGCCGGCCAAACCGTGCGCTTTGGACAGTGTCCGCAGCAGCACGAGATTCTCGAACTCGTCGAGCAATCCGACAGTCGCGTCCACTGGTTCGGCGGACACGAACTCGCGGTATGCCTCGTCGACAACAACCAGCACGCGCGACGGGACGCTTTTCAGGAAATCGCGGATATCCTCGACCCCGCGCAGCCCGCCAGTCGGGTTGTTGGGATTGCAGAGGTAGACAATGCGGGTTTCCGGGCCGACCGCGGCGAGCATCGCGTCGAGATCCATCGCGCCGTTCGCGTCGAGACCGACCTCTGTGGACTCAGCGCCGGCGAGCGAAAGCGCCGCCGCATACGCCTCGAAGGACGGCGCCGGGCGCACACCGTGCACGCCGGGTTCGCAGACCAGCCGGGCGAGCGCGTGCAGCAGCGTGCCGGAACCGTTGTCGATCGCGATCCGTCCCGCGTCCAGACCCATCGCCTCGGCGACAGCGGCGCGCGCCGCGGCACGGTGGTAATCGGGGTAGCGATGGGCATTCCGGGCCGCTTCGGTCATCGCGGCGACGATGACGTCGGCGGGAGCCCACGGCATTTCGTTCTGGGACAAGCGGATCGGCGGCTGCGCACCGCGGGACGAGCGATCGGGGGCGGCGAGCACGCGGTCGACCACGCTGCGGAGCTCCAGCAGCATGCATCCTCCTCAAGCCGGACGATTAACTGTAATGAATATACATAATTCTGAGCGCGTGTACATCCATCAGTTCTCCGGCTTGAGATATCAGGAAGGCCGGGCCGCTACCGCGGGACGGCGATGCCGCGAGATCGCCGACTCCGCCAGCTCGTGGTCGCGCTTCATGACCGCCTCGGCGAAGTCGAGGTGCGTGCGCAACCGCGCCTGCGTGGTCGGCGCGGTGACGCCTTCGAGCCGCGCGGCGATGATGTAGTCGACGAGATTCGTATACAGGCTGCGCAAAAGCTCGTTCGGCGACACCCGCGCGATCCGTGCGTGCAGCGCCCAGATCGCCGTAGGCGCCTCGGCGGAATCCCAGGCCGCCTTCAACGTCTCGGCGCACGCTGAGATATCAGCGATGTCCTCGTCGCTCGCGTTCTCGACCGCGTCGTGCAGGACCGAACCGTCGAGCGCGTCCAGGACGCGCAGGCAGTTCTCCACCGTCGCCTTCCCCTCGCGCAACTGCAGCAGCTGATCGCTCAGGTGCGTAAAGGGCGAGCGCGTCGCGACGAAGATCCCGCCGCCAGGGCCCGGCTTCGCGTCGACGATGCCGCGGGCGCGCAGCAGCTGGATCGCCTCGCTCAACGTCGCCGGCGCGACCCCGAAGCGCGCCATCAACTCCTGACGGCGCCCGACGAAGTGACCGGCGCTCCAGCCCTCCGAGACGATCTCGTCCTCGAGCGCGCGAGCGACCTGGACGGCAGCGGCGGTGTTCGTGATCTGCGGCAAGGGTCCTCCGAAGTACTCGGTCCGGTGACGTCGCCGACGCGGGTCACGCGTAGTGACAGATTAGAGGCGCACCGGAACCCTGAACACCCGGCATCGTCTATATTGATTGTAGACATTAGACGCATGCGTCACCAGCGCGGCACGCACCGTTGCCTAAGGAGCCCACTTTGCCGGTTTCCGCCCCCGCTGCCCTTCACTCAGAACTGGTCGCACTCCGCCGCACCCTCCACGCCCACCCCGAAGCCGGGTTCGCCCTTCCGCGGACCCAGCGTTCCGTGCTGACCGCGATGGCCCCGTTGGACCTGGAAGTCACCCCCGGCCCGCACGACTTCGCCTCAATCGTCGCAGTACTGCACGGCGCGCGCCCCGGCCCGTCGGTCCTGTTGCGCGCGGACATGGACGCACTGCGCGTCACGGAGGAAACCGGGCTGCCGTTCGCATCTCAGACGCCCGGATTGATGCACGCCTGCGGCCACGATCTCCACACAGCCGCACTCGTTGGGACAGCAAAGCTTTTGAGCGCCCGCCGAGACGAGATCGCAGGCTCGGTGGTGTTCATGTTCGAACCAGGCGAGGAAGCAGGCGGCGGCGCGCAACGCTTGATCGACGAGGGAATCCTTTCCGGCGTCGAAGCGGCCTACGGCATCCACGTCCTGCCCGGCCCGGCCGGCGTATTCACGACGCGGGCCGGCTCGGTCATGGCCGGGGCCAGCAGCCTGACCGTGCGTGTGCTCGGCCGCAGCGGACACGGCTCACGACCACACCAAGCAGTGGACCCGGTTCCCGCTGCGGCACAGATCATTTCGGCGCTGCACACGTACGTCACCCGACGGTTCCCAGTGTTCGATCCAGTTGTGCTGTCGGTGACCAAAATGCAGGCGAGCGACATCATCAACGCCATCCCCGACGAGGCAACGCTAGCCGCGACGATCCGCGCGCTTTCCGCTGAGAGCGTGGACATCCTGGCCCGCGAACTGCCCTCGCTGGCGGACGGGATCGCGTCAGCGTTCGGTTGCCGTGCCGAAACGGAATTCCGGTCGGTCTACCCGGTCACCGCGAACGACCCAGAGACGGCAGCACACGCGCTGACCGTGCTCGGCGATCTCTTCGGCCCGGAACGGGCTGTCCCGCTGGAGCACCCGATCATGGCGTCGGAGAGCTTTTCCGCAGTACTCAAAGAAGTCCCCGGCGCCTTCGTCTTCCTGGGCACCACCCCGGAGGGGATCGACCCCGACACAGCGGAAATGAACCACTCCCCGCGCGCGGTCTTCGACGACAGCGTCCTCAGCGACCAGGCCGCCGCTCTGGCAGCCCTCGCACTAAGCCACGTCAGCCGTCCGTGAACGCCACCTTGAGGGGACTCTGAGTCCCACAAGGAGCCCTTCACGACCCGTCGCACCTCCGCGACGCCCCAATGCGGCATTGGTTGCGTCCCACTCACCCAACGCCACATCGGGGTGCTAAACCACACCCCGCGAACCCCACCGCAACCACCCACCCGACCTCAGCCGACGCACCCAGCCCAACAAGGCACCCACACACTCCCCCGCCCCCGATACGAAGCCAAAACACGGCGCCGGGGTGCTGGTCAAGGCATCGTTCCCGCCTTGACCAGCACCCCAGCGCCGTAGTCACCGATCAAAAACCGGGGTGCCCGCAACCATTCACGAGGCAATGCCGCCGCCAGGCGACGAGCCGCTCAGTGCTTCTCGTGAATCAACGGCCAAGGCGAAGGAAACACATCCACCGGCACCTTGACCACCGCGGGCCGCCCAGCCGCGATCGCCGCGCCCACCGCCTTCTCCACCGCCCCAGCATCCTCCGCAAGCGCAAAATCCAACCCGAACGCCCGAGCAAGCAACTCGAAATCCGGATTGGTCAAATCCGACCCAATGAACCGCCCACCATAGGTATCTCGCTGAATCCGCCACACATTTCCGAACCGGGAGTCCTCAAACAACACAGTCACCAGCGGAATCCCGTACTTCTTAGCCGTAGCGAACTCCTGCATCGACCACCCGATCCCCCCATCCCCAGTCACCGCGACGACGGACCGCCCGCCCGACCCCACGGCAGCCCCCAGCGCAGTAGGCATCGCATACCCCAGCGTCCCCTGATATCCCGGCCACACGTACGACCGCGGCGCCCGCACAGGAAACCCGTACGTCGACACATACCCAATCTGCGTCAACTCATTGACGAAAACGCCATCCTCAGGCAACGCAGCACGGATCGCGTCCACGAACTCCATCTGCGGCCCAGCCTGCTTCCGAATCCGAGCTTCGCAATCCTCGCGCAGCCGAACCAGCTCAGCACCCCAAGCAGCACGAGGCGAGAGCCGCTCAACCAACGCCCCCAACACCGCCACCGCGTCCGCATTCACCGCGAGGTCCGGCCGTCGCGGCGCCCGAAGATCAGCGGCGTCAATGTTCACCAACGCAAGCCGAGCATTCCCGATGTTCAACTGGCGCCCAAACGGCGTCAGGAACCGGCTGCCGAACGAAACCACCAGATCCGCCGAAGACCGCAGTTCCCACAATGCGAACGCAGGCAACGCGTGCGGGTCCCGAGCATCAATAGCCCCCCGCCCGTTCTCGCTCATCACCACCGGCGCGTCCAGCAGTTCAGCAAGCCGAGCGAGCAACTTGAACGCCCGAGGATCCCGCATGCCCCCACCGACATGGATCACCGGCCGCGCAGAAGCCGCCAGCAACCGCACGAGATCGGCAACATCCCGCTCCGGCGCTTCCGGCTCCCGCACCCCGAACGGCTCGCCCGGGTTGAGATCCGCGACCGCGTGCAGCAAATCCGGCCCCAGTTCGAGCGCGACGGGCCGAGGCCGTCCAGTCCGCATCTGCCGGAAGCCCTCGTGCACCAGATCCGGGATCTCCTCGACCCGTTTGGGTCGGGCAGACCACTTCGTCAGCCCCTGAACCGTGTCAGTCTGGCGGGGAATCTCGTGCAGCGCCCCGAGCCCGGATCCCACGAGCGGCGACGGGATCGTCCCCGCCAGCAACATCACCTGCGACGAACAGGCGTAGGCCGTCGCCATCCCAGCTCCGGCGTTCAGCACCCCAGGACCAGGCACGACCATCGCCACCCCGGGCCGTCCGGAGGCCCGGTAGTACCCGTCCGCCATGTAACTGGTCGCCTGCTCGTGCCGCGGGACGACCAGGTCCAGCTCGTCGCGCTTGCGGTACATGCCGTCGGTGAGCCCGTCCAGCTGGACCCCGGGAATGCCGAAGACCGTGTCGACGCCCTCGCTGATGAGCGCCCTGGCGAGCGCGTCACCGCCTGTCATCTGTGCCATGCGGATCCCTCTCGTCAAATGTCTATAATGAATATAGATCAAATCTCCGGCGGCTGGCAACGGAAGAGGCGAGCATGACTCTCGAAGGACAGGTGCAGGCCTACGCCGACCGGCTCGGGCGGCCGATCATCGTGTTCGACGTCGACTTCACGGTGATCGCGTTCAGCGTGCACGACCAGGACGTCGACCACGCCCGGCTGGCGATCATCTTGTCCCACAAAGGATCTTCGCGCGCCCGGGAGTCCATCCGGGACTACCGGGTCGGCCAGGCGCGGGACCCGGTCCGGATCCCGCCGCTCGACGGCGGGCAGTCCCGGCTCGTCGCACCGGTCCGGCACGAGGGCCGGCTCGTCGGCTACCTCTCCTCGACGATCCCCGAGGACGACGAGTCCGCCTACGAGGACGACGACGAACTGCGCGAACGCCGGGCGCAGATCGGCTTGCTGCTGGCCGCGACGGCGCTCGGCAACCGCGAGAACGAGGACCGCGCGCGACGCCTGCTCGCCGCACTCCTCGAAGGCGCTGACGACCAGCGCGTCCGAGCCGCCGACGAACTGCTCGCGAGCGGCCTGCTTTCCCCGGTCCCGCACTACACGGTCATCTCGATCGCGACCCCGCCGCGGGCCGAGCCCAGTTCGGCGACGCTCCGGCTCGTCCTGGACCGGGCATTGTCGAGCATCCCCGTTTTCCCCACGCTGAAAGCCGCTGGCGCAGTGCTCGGCAGCGAAGCCGTCTTGCTGGTGCCATACGAAATCGACACCGAGCGACTGTCAGCTCTCCTTGCGCAGCCCGCCTTTTCCGGCCTGCACGCCGGAGTCGGCGGAGCGCACGCGCCGCTGTCGGGAGTGCATCGGTCGCTGCGGGAAGCCCGGATCGCCTTGCGCGGCGGCGACGTCGGCCGCGTGGCCCACTGGTCAGAGTTGGGATTGGACCGGCTGCTCCTGCAACTCCCCCTCGCGGACCTTGATATCTCAGATCTCCCCGATGCCGTACGACGGCTGCTCGACGCGCAGTCCGGACCGGACCTCGCGCAGACCCTGGAGACCTACCTCGACTGCGGCTGCGACGCCCAGCGCACCGCGCTGGCCCTGCACGTCCACCGCAGCACCCTCTACTACCGGCTGGATCGCGTGCGCGCGGTCACCGATGTCGATCTCGCCGACGGGAAGGTGCGCCGCGAACTCCACACCGGGCTGCGGGTCGCGACCCTCGCCGGTCTCCGCTAGGCGCCTTGCCTTGAATTGACTATATTCAATGTGAACTTTTACGGAAGGGTCCCGCATGAACGCACTGCTGACCACCGTCTCGGTCTCCGACGACCACGGGCGGCCGATCCTGGACGCCGCGACCCGGGAAGTCGTCGGCCACGCACCGGTGCACACCGTCGACCAGCTCAACGCCGCGATCGCCGCTGCCGTCAAGGCACAACCGTCCTGGGCCGCACTGGGACATGCGGAACGCTCGCGCATCTTGCACGTCATCGCGGACGACATCGACGCGCACGCCGAAGAACTCGGCGAGATCATCACTGCTGAACAAGGCAAAGCCGGCGGTTCCGGTGAGGCGCACGGTGCCGCGCACTGGCTCCGGTCCGCCGCGGACACGGTGCTCGAACCGCAGTCGCTGCCAGACGGCGCGGAGCAGCATTACGTCCCGCTCGGCGTCGTCGCGTCGATCGGCCCGTGGAACTTCCCGGTGATGATCGCCGTGTGGCACGTCGCGCCGGCGCTGCGCATGGGGAATACGGTGGTGCTGAAGCCTTCCGAGAACACGCCGCTGAGCGTGCTCGCGCTCGCGGAGATCTTCCGCCGCCACCTTCCCGCGGACGTGCTGACCGCGGTTTCCGGGGATCGCGAGGTCGGCGCCGCGCTGGCCGCGCATCCCCGGATCGCCAAGATCGTGTTCACCGGCTCGACCGCGACCGGCCGCCGGATCGTCGAAAGCTCGGCGGGCAACCTCGCCCGGCTCACCTTGGAACTGGGCGGGAACGACGCCGCGATCGTGCTGCCCGGCACGGACGTGGACGCCGTCGCGGACAAGCTGTTCTGGGCGGCCTTCATGAACACCGGCCAGGTGTGCGCCGCGCTCAAACGGCTCTACGTGCACGAATCCATCTATGACGACGTCGTCTCCGCACTGGCCGAACGCGCGGAGAAAGCACCGATGGGGCCAGGACAGGACAAGGCGAACCGGCTCGGTCCGGTGCAGAATCCCGCGCAGTTCGAGATCGTCTCCCGGCTGGTCGAGGAGGCCAGGGCGCGCGGTGCCCGGATCGTCACCGGTGGTACGCCGGCGACGGAACTGGGGCCGCTGTTCTACCGGCCGACGATCATCGCGGACGTCGAGGACGGTGCCGCCGTGGTCGACGAGGAGCAGTTCGGGCCGGTGCTGCCGGTGATCCGGTACTCCGATGTGGACGACGCGGTGCGCCGGGCCAACGGCACTGACCAAGGGCTGGGCGCTTCGGTGTGGGGTGCCGACGCGGACGAGGTCGACGCGGTGGCGCAGCGGATGGAGGCGGGCACCGTGTGGATCAACCAGCACGGCGGCGTCGATCCGGCGATCCCCTTCGGCGGGACGAAATCGTCGGGCTACGGGCTGGAGTTCGGTGTCGAGGGCCTGAAAGCCATGGCGGCCAGCAAAATCATCCGCCGGTGAAACCCGTGAAGGCCTCCTCGGGGGATTTCCTCGAGGAGGCCTTCACAGTGGGCCGGGGGTCAAGCGCCGCGAAGCTTTTCCCACAACTCGGCCGCGGCCGCCCGGTCGGGCGGAGCACCTCGCCACACCACGGTCTGGTCCTGCCGTACCACCGTGAGGGGGCAAAGATATTCATCCGGCAGCGTGTCCACTTCAACGACCGCGAGTGGGATACCTCGCTCTGCCGCTTCACCGGCCAGCACTGAGATATCAACTCCGCGACTGGCAATTACCGTGTAGCCGGGCGAGAAATGGTCGTACAGCGAGGATCCGTCCGCCAGCGTGAAGTGTGGTGCACGGCAACCGGGCACAGTGGACGGCGTGTAGCTGCCCATCGTGTAGCTCGGCGCGTTTTCTCCGTCGTACGCGATGATCGGGGAATCGTGGTACGCGTACCCGTAATTCAGCCCTGCGGCGGCAAACTGCGGTTCGTTCAACTCGCGTACAGCGGCGCCGAAGGACGAACGTGCGGCTTCGCCGGCGAGGGTGTCGTCTTCGAGTTCGGCCGGGAGTCCGGGTCGAGCGAGCTTCCGCTGGTGGTTCATCGCGAAGTGCGACACCTGTTCGGTGATCGGCCGCCGTTCGGCTTCGTAGGCGTCCAGAATCCCTTCCTCGGCCCAGCCAGCGAGATGCGCGCCGAGCAGCCAGGTCAGGTTGAGCACGTCCGCGATGCCCGCGTTCATCCCGAATCCGGCGAACGGCACCCACAGGTGCGAGGCGTCCCCGGCGAGGAACACCCGCCGGTCGCGGAACCGGTCCGCTAGCAGACGGCGGGCGACCCAGTCCTCTTTGGACACGATGTCGTACTCGAACGACTCGTCCACGCCGAGGATCGCGCGGATCGCTTCGTCTCGGTCGACGGCTTCTTCTGCCGAGGATAGATAGGTGTGCACGAGAAAGGTTTCCGTGCCGTCGATCGCGTACACGTGTCCGACCCGGCGAGAGTTGAACGTGTAGTAGCCCCACGCCCGCGGTTCGTCGGCGGACATCAGCGAGTACAGCTTCGGTGCGCGGATGCACGTGGACTGCACATGCTGGAGCACCGGATCACCGCTGAGCTTCGCACCGATCTGCTTGCGCACCGCCGAGCGGCCGCCGTCCGCGCCGATGAAATACCGGGCGTGCAGAGTGCGTTCGCCCGAGTCGTCGGACACTACTGCCGAGACGGACGATGAGTCCTGCTCGACCGAGTGGAACCGGGTGCGGTTGAGCAGTGTCACGCCGGGCGCGGCAGCGGCGTTCCGCGCAAGGATCGGTTCCAGGAACGTCTGGTTGATCCGGTGCGGCGGTTCCGGCGTCGCCCAGCTCGTGTCGGGGCCGACGCGGGAGGTGTACCGCTGCCCGCTCGCCGGGATCGGGATGCGCGACAGTTCCCGTCCCGTGAGCGAAATCCGGAACGCGACGTCCTGCGGGTAGTCGCGCGGCAGTCCGGCGGCGCGCACCTCGGCCGCGATGCCCAGCCGTCGGAAGCTTTCCATGGTGCGCGAGGCGACGTGATTGCACTTGACGTTCGGCGGTTCCAGGAACTCCCGTTCCTCGACGACGATCACCGACACGCCGCGGCTGCTCAGGTCGAGTGCCGCGACGAGGCCGACCGGGCCTGCCCCGACGATGAGGACGTCTGCGTCCATGGCTTCTCCGTTCAGCACGGCATTCCTTGCGCCACCACGCCAAGGTGCTCGGTCATCAGCCGGCGGGCAGCATCCTCGTCACGGTCCTCAATGGCCTGGAGGATGCGACGATGCGCATCAACGGCCCGGGCCGCGCGCGCAGCGTTGGTGTGCACGGCATACACGCTCTCCCGTGGCCGGTTGAGCGCGCCGACCGACGCGGCGATTGCCGGGTTTCCGCTGAGCAAGCCGAGCCGGGCATGGAATTCCAGTGACAGCGGGTTGTACCGGCTGGCGTCGTGGACGTGTTTCTCCGATTCCTCGACCAGCGCCCGCAATTGCGCGACTTGGTCGTCAGCCGCGGCACGAGCGGCGAGTGCGGCAGCCGCGGGTTCGACCGCGTGCTGCGCTTCCAGCAGCTGCTCGGTTCGCATCCCGTGCAAATGCAGTTGGATGGAAAGCGAATCGGCGATCCGGCCGATGTCCGCCTCTGCCTCTTCCGCCGTGTTGAGTTCGCGGTATTCCCCGGACCAGTACAGCAACGGCTGCCCGGTCCCGCCGCCCGCGGAAACGACTTCGCCGACGAGGATGATGTGGTCGCCGCCGCCGAGCATCGTGTGCACGGTGCAGTCGAACCAGCTCAGCGCGCCGGTGACGACTGGTGCACCGGTGGTCTCGGTGTGCGTCTCGACCTCGTCGAACCGTTCCTTGCTCCGGCCGCGCCCGCGTCGGGCGAAACACGCGGAAACGTCTTGCTGATGGCGGCCGAGCACGTTGATCGCGAAGACCCCGCTCGCGCGGATCTCGTCGAGAATCGGGCTGTGCGAATTGATCGACACCGTCACCAGAAGCGGGTTCAGGGAAAGGGAGACGAACGAGGTCGCGGTGATCCCGTAAAGGTGCCCGTCGAGTGCCGTGGTGACGACGGTAACGCCGGAAGCGAACCGTCCGGCGGCTTGCCGGAAGCTGTCGATTCGTTGCTGGTCGGAGGTCATGGGGTTCACCTCGCCCCGTCCGGAACGCCGAGCTGGCGGAAGTCGTAGACGTCCAAAGTGGTCTCCCCGGAACGGAGCCGGTCCAAGTAGGACGCTTCCTTCTCCGCCCTGGCACGGGCCGCGGCGAGTACCCGGTCGTATTCGTCCGCCGGGAACACGACGATCCCGTCCCGGTCGGCCACGACGATGTCGCCGCGGCGCACCACCCGGCCGCGCAAGGTGATCGGGCGGCCGACGGTTCCCGGCCAGTTCTTGATCGTGCCGCGGATCGAGATCGCCGTGCTGAACGCCGGGAACCCGAGCGACGCGAGCTGCTGGGTGTCACGGACGCCGCCGTCGATGACCAGGCCGCTGATGCCGCGTGCCTGCGCCGCGACCGCCATCACCTCGCCCCAGTACCCGAACGGCGCGCCACCGGCGTCGACCACGAGCACGTCGCCGGGCCCAGCGGCTTCGATGCCGTGGTGCAGCGCGAGGTTGTCGCCGATCTGCGCGGACACCGGCACCGCGCGGCCGACCATCTGCGCACCGTCCCAGGAGGGCCGGAACGCGGGGTCCAAGAAGCAGTCGAGACCGGAAGCCTCGTACAGCGTTGCCGTGCCGAGCGTCAGCAGTTCCTTGGTGTCTTCAGCCAGCGCGGTCATGCGTCCGCCCGCTGCAGATCGTGGTAGCCGTACTTCGCGCGAGCTTCGGCGATCGTCGCGCCGCCGAGCGCGGCGGTGAGGATCGCTTCCTCGCGCGCCTGGATCATCTCGGCGACCTCCAGCACGTCGTCCTCGCAATCCTGCGGGATCGCCACGACTCCGTCCGAGTCGCCGAGCAGGATGTCCCCGTGGCGGACCGTCACGCCGCCGATGGTCACTGGCCCGCGTTCCTCGGCCACCTCGACCCGGTCCTTGCCGGTGCGCATGAAGCGGCCGCGACTGTAGATCGGGTAGCCGATGGACAGCGCGCGATGCGTGTCGCGGCAGACGCCTTCGATGACCGTTCCTGAGATACCACGCTGGTGCGCCACGGCGGTCAGGATGTCGCCCCACACCGTGCAGTCGACCCGGCCGTCGTTGTCGAGCACGATCACCTGGCCCGGTTCGACCTGGTCGATGAAATCGCCGACGGTACCCGCCGGGATCTGCGCGCTGACGTAGCGCACGGTGAACGCGCGGCCGACCATGCGTTGTCCGTCCGAGAGCGGGGCGAGGCCGAGCAGGCTGCCGGGGCGCTTGAGCTTGTCGAGGGCGTCGGACACCGTTGCGGTGCCGAGCACGGAGAAGCGGTCAAGGAGAGACATCAGCGCTGCTCCACGGTGACTGAGGGGAATTGGGAATCGTGCATGACTTCTTGCACATCGCGGCCGGACCGGACCGCCTCCGCCATCCGGGCCTCACGCTCGGCGATCCGCTGGGCGAGCTCGACTACGCGCTCGGCGTCTCCCGCGGCGACGAAGACGACGCCGTTGCCGTCCGCGAGCACAAAGTCTTGCGAGGCAACTGAGATACCAGCGATCTGGATGCGCTCGTCCATCGCGGCCTGCACGATGCGGCCCCGCGCGCTGACCGGAACGGCCGTGCGCGCGAAGACCGGGAGCTTCAGCGCTTCGCTCTCCTGGACGTCGCGGCAGGCACCGTCCACGATGACGCCGGCCACGCCGCGCCGGACCGCGGCCTCGGCGAGCAGGCCGCCCCAGCAGGAGACGTCCGTGCGGCCGTGATTGTCGATCACCACGACATCGTCCGGTTCGGTGATCGCGACCAGCGGGGTGGCGATGTGCGTCGCCGGTCCGGCGGTCGCTTTGGGTGCGGCGGTTACGGTGCGCACGCGACCAGCGAGGACGGTGCCGACGGGCCACATCGGCTTCAGCGCGGTGACCGCGCCGGGCAGCTTGAGGGTGTCCAGTGCGTCGGACACCGCGCAGCTGTCGAGCCCGCGCAGCGCGGAGACGATCTCTTCGGGAGACATGGTCACTTCCGTTCCCAGGCAAGGAAGCCCATCGCGTTGCCGGTGCCGGCTTCCGTTCGATAGCACGGCTCGTAGTCGACGCTGGTCACGGCGAGACCTGCCTCGTCGGCGATCCCGGCGACCGCGATCCAGTTGCGCAGCTCCGAGGCACCGGACCGCATCTCGGCGGCCGGGACGCTCGAGAGGTAGCCGGCGTCCTGATCTCGCAGTGCCTGGAGGAACTCCTGGTCCAGTTTCTCGTCGATCACGAAGTGGCTGAGCCCGCCCGACGCGACGATTCCGACGCGCAGGTCGCCGGGGAACGACCGGATCGCCCGGCCGACCGCGCGCCCGAAGTCGTAGCAGCGTTTGGCTCCCGGCGGATTCGGCTCCCAGAAGGTGTTGATGAAGATCGGCACCATCGGCAGCGTCGACTCCTGGCCGAGGAATCGCTGGTAGATGAACCCGAAGCCGTGCGGAATCGTGTGGTTCTCGTACCGCCCGGCCGGGATGACCTCGGTGGCGCCGGTGTCGAAGTCCTCGGCCTGGGTGGACTGGATGATGTGCTTGCCGAGCGCGCGGTGGGTCGGCCGCATGATCGTGCGGTCCGGGACGTCGCCGGTCGCGGCCTCGGCCAGGCCCGGGGCCATCGCGTCGAGCTGCGCCTGGGTGAACGGCACGTGCGCGACCTCGTCGCCCCAGAACACCGAAAACGGGGCGAGCCATTCGTCGCCGTAGGTTTCCTTGTGGTCGCTGGAAACGATGACGAGGACGTCGACCTCCTGGGTGCGGATGAATTCCGCGAGCCGATCCATCGACCGCTGGCAGCGTTCCCAGCGACGCGCCATCACCTCGGGAGTGATCTCGTTCGAGAAGTCCTCCCGCAGTTCGCGCAGTTCCTCGTAGCGGTAGGTCTCGCCGCGGAACTTCAACCCTTTGCTGGCGCGGTCCGCCGTGCCCCTGGTATCCCAGGCCTGCGGCGGTGGCGCCTTCAGCTGCGGTCCGTGCGAGGTGCCGATCCCGGCGACGATCTCGGTCATGATCTCCCCTCAGAGCTGGAAGAGCGCGCGGGCGTTGTTCTCGAGGACGTCGGCGCGCTCCTTTTCGCCGAGCCAGGCGATGTCGTCGATGAGCAGGTGGATGTCGTCGAACCAGCGGCCGGTCTCCGGGTCGATCTGCGAGCCGGTGCCCGGTTTCTCCGAGCCGAACAGCACGCGGTCGGTGCCGACGACCTTCATCAGCAGCTCCAGGCTGTCCTGGGTGTACAGGCAGGAGTCGAAGTGCAGCCTGCGCAGTTTGTCCAGATAGGACACTCCGGTGCGCACCACCGACGGCAGGAACCGGCCCACCTGATACGGAATCGCGCCGCCCCCGTGCGACACGATCACCTTGAGGTCCGGGAAGTCCTTCAGCACTCCTGAGTTCACGAGGCTCCACACCGCGATGGTCTCTTCCTGGATGAAATGCAGGCTGTACGGCTCACGCGCGGGCGGCTTGCATCCGGCGGCGTGCAGCAGCACCGGCACGTCGAGTTCGCACAGCACCTCATACACCGGGTACCAGTAGCGGTCTCCGAGCGCGAGCGGGGTTTCCGTGCCCTCATAAGGGTCGGTGTTGAGCATCGCGCCGACGAAGCCGAGTTCGGTCACCGTGCGGCGCAGTTCGGCGGTCCAGTCCCGAGGCGTCAGGTCCGGGCTCTGCGGGAGTCCGGCGACGCCCTTGAAGCGGCCGGGAAACAGCTCGGTCGCGCGGTGGATGAGGTTGTTGGTCTCCTCGGTGAACCACTGCACGAGCTTGGCCGGCCGTTCGCTGTGCATCATCTGGAACGGGCGGGGCGAGATCATCTGCAGGTCGATCCCGGCACCGTCGAGGTGCGCGAGATGAGAGATGTCGCCGAAGCTCGGGTGCGGGTGGTGATACGCGGCGGCGAGCGCGTCGTCGCTGATGGCCGGGGGCTTGCCGCCGTGCGCGCCGCGGTGCGAAAGCAGCGAGGCTTTCCAGGCGTAGTAGGCGTCCGGCGCGGACATGTGGCCGTGGACGTCGATGATCACGGGCTGCTCCTTGCGTCTCAGACGAGCGGCTTGCTGATGAGTTCGTCGACGCGCGCGTCCGTCGCCGACGTGTCGTAGAAGCGCAGCAGCCGGGTGCGGCCGGCGCCGGGGTCGCCGCGGTGCAGGTACTCGTAAAGTTCCTGGCGCATCCCGAAACTCGAGCCGGCGAGCTCCCAGCCGAGCCGGAACAGCCGCGCCTTCTCCGCCGCGCCGATGTCGTGGCCGCGCATGTAGAGGTCCAGGAACGGGCGCAGTTCCGGGTTCGCCAGGTCGGCTTCGGTCGGCTGCATGATGAGGCCGGACGCGGCGACCTGGCGCAAGATCTGAACCATCCGCGCTGAGATGTCAGCCGACCAGAAGCCGACGCCGTTGGTATTGCTCGGCGCGAGGTGCCCGCCCGGCGTCACGACAGCGGCGGCCTCCGCGCCCTTGATCGCCAGTTCGAGCGTCTGGACGTAAGAGATGAGTTCGCCCAGCTGTTCCTGGATGCCGCGGAAGGTGTCCACGCCGATGGAGTGCGCGAGTTTCTTCGCGACCGAGGTGAAGAACTTCATCCGGGCGAGGAAGCGGATGTGTGTGCTCTGCAGGCTCCAGACGTTGATCCGGCCGAGGCCCTTGAGCGCGCGCAGGGAGTCGCCGAGCAGGAAGATGCGTTCGCGCGGAAGGAAAACGTCGTCGAAGAACAGCATCGCGTCCTGTTCGTCGTACCGGTTGCCGAGCGGGTGCGAGTGCCCGCTCTCCGGTGCGCCGAGCGGTTCGCGCAGCAGGATCTTCAGGCCCGGCGTGTTCATCGGCAGCGCGAACCAGATGACGAAGTCCTCCGCGCCGCGGGCAGCGGTGACGCCGTTGAGGTACACCAGCACCTCGTGGGAGAACGGCGCGAGAGTGGCGAGTTGCTTCGCACCGCGCAGAATTACGCCGTCCTCGCGCTCCTCCACGACGCGCAGGGCGAGATCCGGATCGTCGAGCGGACTGGCGCTGCGGTCGATCTGCGGGTCGCCGAGAGCGTGGGTCAGGACGAGGTCGTGTTCCATCGCGAACCGGCGGTAATCCCGGGCGTTCTGGCCGAAACCCGCGCGGTTCTGGTCGAGTTCGTCGGCGTAATCGGCGAGTCCGGCCGCGACATTCGACATGAAGTCGGGAGAACGGCCGAGCTGCCCCAGACTTTCCCGCATCCACCATTCCGACGCGGCGAATTTGGCGCGCAATTCCTCCGGGGTCTTCGGCAGCGAAAACGCGTAGCTGACCTCGTTGCCGGTCTCCTCGGACTTGAACAGGGTCGCCGCCCGCCCCTCGGGGGTGGCGAACCGCAGGTCGAGCAGCCGGGCGAACTCGTCGACGGTCGGCTTGAGCGCGGGGTGTTCGGCGACGTTCCCGATGCGCTTGCCGTCGAGCCAGACCTCGCGGCCGTCGTTCAGGCTCTTTTTGTACTGTTCGCCGGTGAGCGCCCCGGTGGCACCGGAAATGTCCATGTACTCCGACTCCTTTGGCTGTGACGGGCCCGCACCGGGCGACGATTCGAAGCTACGGAAATCGCGGCGCCGGGGAATCGGTCCGCTGCGGGAATCTCCGCGGCGGACCTCCGACACCGTGTAGGAAAGTCCGACGCGGTGTCGGAACCGCTTACGACTGGATCGTCGGGACCGTCACCCATTGCCAGTAGGTGAACTCGTCCAGATTCCAGTGCCCGCCGTGCCGTCCGCCGTTGCCGGACGCGCCGAGGCCGCCCATCGGGATGTGCGCGGCGTCGTAGATGGTCTGGCCGTTGAGGGCGACCATCCCGGCCCGCAACCGGGACGCGAAACCGAGGGCGCGCGCGACGTCGCGGCTGTGGATCGCCGCGGACAGGCCGTATTCGGTCGCGTTGGCGAGTTCGAGCGCTTCTTCTTCGGTCGAGAACCGGGTTACCGGGGCGACCGGGCCAAAGATCTCACTTCGGAAAGCTGCGTTGTCAACTGTTACGCCGTCGAGCACGGTCGGCTGGTAGAACGCGCCGTCGTGCGTGGCCCCGTGCACGACCCGCGCGCCGTCGGAGACCGCGGCCTCGACGATGCCGTGCACCCGCTCGGCCTGCGCGGTCGTGATCAGCGGACCGAGCGTCGTCCCGGGAGTCTTCGGATCGCCGAGCCGCAGTTTCTCCGCTGCCGCTTTGAGCCGCGCGACGTATTCGTCGGCGATGCTTTCGTGGACGAGATGCCGTCCGGTCGCCATGCAGATCTGGCCCTGGTGCCGGAAAGTTCCGCCGGCTCCAGCGGCCACCGCGCGGTCGAGGTCCGCGTCGGCCAGAACGATGAACGCGTTGTTGCCGCCGAGTTCGAGCACCACCCGCTTGAGCAGGCCGCCCGCGATCTCGCCGACCCGGCGGCCCGCGGCGGACGAGCCGGTGAACGAGACCGCGTTCGTGTGCGGCGAACGCACCACCGCCTCGCCGGTCGCCGCACCGCCGGGCAGTACGTGCACCACGCCGTCCGGCAGACCGGCTTGTCCGAAGACGCGCGCGAGCACCGCACCGCCGGAGAACGCGGTCTTCGCGTCCGGTTTGACCAGCACCGCATTGCCCAGCGCGAGCGCCGGCGCGACCGAACGCATGGCGAGCATCAACGGCGCGTTCCAGGGCGCGATCACCCCGACGACGCCGACCGGGATCCGCCGAGCCAATCCCAGCGTCGCCGGGTCTTCCACCGGAAGCAGATCGCCCTGCGACATCGTGACCAGTCCGGCCCCGGCGATCAGTTCGTCGATCGCTTTGTCGACTTCGTGCTTCGCCTTGGCCGGAAGCGAGCCGCTTTCACGCACGAGCACGTCCTCGACGTCAGCGCGGATGTCGCGCAAGGCGTCCGCGGCCCGGGTGAGGACGTCGGCCCGCTCGCGGTACGACGCGCGGCCCCACTCGGCTTGCGCTTGCGCGGCGCGTGCTCCGGCCCGTTCGACGTCGTGCTGGTCGGCGATGCCAGCCAGACCCACTTTCCCGCCGTCGCCCGGTGAGACAACCGGTTCCGTGCCGCCCCCTCCGGTACGCCAGCCGCCGGAGTAGATATGCCCGTCTGCCTCGCTGAGATCCCATCGGGCCATGTGCGTCGCCTGCCAATCCTGGTGCGGGTGCGGAGATCGCCGCGATGCTAGGTCGGCGCGAGCCCTCGGTTCATCGCCTCGGCGACGCAAATCCCGCGCCCGCGACTGAACACGGTGTCGGAATCACTGCCACAGCTGGTCGTTCACACGGACCTCGATCAACCGAGGTCCGTCCTCCGGCCCCGCTTCCTCGGCGAGAGCGGCCCGCAGCCCAGCGGCCCCGTCGACCGTCGTCGCCTTGATGCCGAACGCGGTCGCCAGCGCGGCGATCTCCACGCCGCTGATGTCAGTGAGCGGATAGTCCGCCCGCTCACCTCCGCTTTTCCGCATCCCGGCGACCACTGCTTGGTACTTCCCGTTGTTCACCACGAGATAGGTCACCGGCAGCCGGTAGCGCGCCACGGTCCAGAACGCGGGCACGCCGAACTGGACCACGCCGTCGCCGACCACCGCGAGCACGCGCTCGCGTCGCGCCATCGCCACACCCGCCGCAGCGCCCATTCCCCAGCCAAGCGAACCGCTCGCAGTGGCGAACAGCGAATCCGCTCGCGTGCGCTGGAGAAACCGCAGCAACGGCAGCGTCGAGGTGACCGCGTCGAGGACCAGCAGCCGTTGCCCGCCAATGACATCTGCGAGGGTGCGCATCGCCGCCGCAGCACTGAATTCCCCGTCCAGCGGGACTTCAGCCGCCCAGCGAGCTCGCCGGTCCTCGCTGTCCTTGAGCACCCGGGCAGGCCATTCGCTCCGCGAAGGCGCGCGGACTCCTTCAGCCAGTCCGCGCAGCGCCGCCGCGGTATCGCCGACCACCGCCCCGGCTGGGACATACCGACGGCCGGGCTCGGCGGCGTCTTCGGAGAGATGCAGGATCGGGACGCCGGACGGCAGCGCCGCGACCTCGGCCGAGAACTCCAGCGGCGTCGGCATGCCCGCCAGCACCAGCAGGTCTGCTTCCGCCGGCATCGGCGCGCGAGGATCGAACAATCCGGCGTACAACGGATGATCCGTGCGGAAGGACCATCGTTCGAGGTCGCGCCGGGACTCCACGAACACCGGTGCGCCGAGCCGCTCGGCCAACCGCGCCAAATCCGCCTCGGCCCTGCGCCGGCCGACGTCCGATCCCGCGACGATCACCGGCCGTCGTGCCGCATCGAGCAGTGCGCTCGCGTGCCGGACCGCCTCCTCGGCCGGGCCCTGCCGCGCACCCCAGCGGACCGGTGGCGCGACACCAGGTTCCGCGGCCAGATGGTCTTGCGGGATCGTGAGAATCGCCGGTTGCTCCGGGATCACCGTGGTATGCCACAGCGTCCGGCTGACATCTTCAAGCAGGTCCTCGGCGCGGAGGTTCTGCCAGGCATGCCCCACGTAGGGCGCGGCTGTTTCGAGCAAACGCGGCGCAGTCGTCAGCGCGCGGTGCGGGAGTGTCGCCGTTCCCTTGATCCCGGCGAGAATCGCGACGCTGCTACGCGCGACTTGTGCCGCGTACAGATGCGCCAAGCCGTTCGCGACCCCGACGTTCGTGTGCAGGTAGGCGACACCGATCCGACCCGAGGCACGCGCGTAGCCGTCGGCCATGGACACCGAGATCGCCTCGTGGGTGGTCAGCACGAACTCGGGTCCGCCCGGTCTGGTGGCAAGAGCGTCGAGCACTGGTATCTCACTCGTGCCGGGACAGCAGAAAACGTGCTCGACTCCCCACTGCGCCAAGGTTTCCAGCAACCGCACAGCAGCCGTCATGCCCTGGCACGCTACGCAGCGCGCCGGGTCGGGCGCTTCGACGCGGCGCCGGAAGAAACTGGGCGGACTGTGCGACACGGTGTCGGGATCGGAGTAGGTTGCGGATCTCGGCACCCGGCGAAAGGCAAGGCGGCGCAATGACTTCTGCCCGGCACGACGGAGACACCTGGGACCTGGCGTCCAGCGTCGGAGCGACCGCGACGATGGCCGCGGCGGCGCGGGCGATCGCGACCCGCGAGGACAGCACACTGTTCTCGGACCGGTTCGCCGAACCGCTCGTCCAGGCAGTCGGCGTCGACCTGCTCGCCAAACTGGCGTCCGGCGAGACCGAGCCGGGTGCTCTGGTCGGGCAGATCTGGATCGACGCGGCCAAGATCCGCGGCAGGTTCTACGACGAGTTCTTCCTCGACGCGGCCGCCGCGGGCATCAGCCAGGCCGTGATCCTGGCGTCCGGATTGGACTCCCGTTCGTACCGGCTGCCCTGGCCGAACGGAACCGCGGTGTACGAGATCGACCAGGAGCCGGTGGTCGAATTCAAGGCCCGCACCCTGGCCGGCCTTGGCGCCGTGCCCACCGCCGACCGGCGGCCGGTCGCCGTCGACCTGCGCGAAGACTGGCCCGCCGCCCTGCGCGCCGCCGGTTTCGACCCGGCCCAGCCGACCGCGTGGAGCGCCGAAGGCCTGCTCGGCTACCTGCCGCCCGAAGCGCAAGATCGCTTGCTGGACACCATCACCGAACTGAGCGCGCCGGGAAGCCGCGTCGCCACCGAAAACCGGCCCAACCCGCGCCCCGGCGACGAGGCCAAGACGAAGGAACGCCTCGACCGCATCTCCGAACAATGGCGCGGCGAGGGTTTCGACACCGACATGACGAGGTTGCGCTACTTCGGCGAGCGCAACGAGGCGGGTCCGTATCTGAGCGGGCTCGGCTGGACGGTGCACGGAAGCACGGTCCGGGAACTGCTCGCGGCCAACGGTCTCCCGCCGCTGCAAGACGACGATCTGCGCATGGGCGACCTTCGGTACATCCGCGGTGTCCTGGCCTAGCGCCTCGGCGCGCCGTGAGGGACTCTGATTCGTTCAGGGCGGCCCTCGCGAATATCAAGAACCGGCCACGTGGCAACAAACCGGGCATTTCACGGATCCTGGCGCACCCGGCAGTAAACGCCGACCCCCTCGCCGCAGCCGCCTCGCTCCAGTGGCCGAGCCGTCACGCCTGGTCAGCGCCCTGCGTAGCCGGTTTGTGATGGTAGTCACGGGCCATACCGGGAGTTTGTTCCGCGCGGTCGCGAATCCCAAGCACAGCACCCGATCCCGAAGACTTTTCCGGTTCAGCCGCCGACTGGGCAGGTCAACGGGAGATAACGGTTTCATGGAGATCCGTGCGTTCCAGGCGAGGATCTGCGTGTGCTCGCCCCCGCCGACCAGGTTCGTTTCGCCTTCGAGCCGCTGTACAGCCTCTACAGCGGCTCGGCTGTCGCAGTCGAAGCGGTCGGGCATCCGGGCGCCGGCTGGGTACAGGATCTCCTCGACGCGGCGGGCGACCAGGCCCAGCTGATCGACGCCGACCTCGACCTCGTGGCACGCGCGGCCGCGGCGGTCCCGCCGAACGCGGCCGGGGTGTCCCTGCACCTGAACCTGAGCGCCAGCGCCGCCGGCGCGCCCGCCGAGCGGTTCATCCCGCTGCTCCAGACCCTGGAACGCACCGGCCGCCGGGCCGCCGACGTCGTGCTGGAAATCACCGCTCCGCTCGCGATCCCGAATCCGGGAACCCTGCTGCAGGGCCTGAACCGGCTCCGCGACCTGGGCTTCCGGCTGGCCTTCGACCGGCTCGGCGCGGCAGGCCTGCCGATGAACCTGCTCGCCGAAGCGCCGATCGAGATGATCAAGCTGGACCGCGCGACGCTGCGCCGGCTCCCGTCGAACGCGGCGACCGTCGCGCTCGTCGAGGCGCTGGTGCAGTTCGCCGCGCAAACCGACCTGCGGCTCGTCGCGACCGGGATCGAGAACGACGCGGAGCTCGACCTCGCCCGGCGCTCCGGAATCCGCCTGGTTCAAGGGAATCTGTTCGCGACCGCCGCTCCCGAGCGAGTGCTGCCCGCCGCCGAACGCGGCGACCAGCCGGGCGCCGCGGCCGTTTCGCCCGCCGCCGGACTGCGGATCCCGGAATTCCTCCGCCAGGCCAAGACCCTCCCGGACGACGCGACGTGCGACGACGTCCACGCGATCCTGTCCGCCGAGCACGCGCCGAAGGCCATCGTCGGGCTCGACCAGCAGGCGCGTCCACAGTGGACGATCGACCGGATGCGGTTCCTGCTCGCGGTGACCGGCCGGTACGGGCACGCGTTGTATTCCGGGAAGCCCGCCGCGAAACTGGCCGGCCCGCCGCGGCTGGTCCGGATCGACACCGGCACCCGGGAACTGCTCGAGCTCATCGCCGACGGCGGAGCCGAGAACAGCGGCGACGACCTCGTCGTGACCGACAAGTCCGGCCGTTACCAGGGCGTGGTGCGGCCGAACGAGGTGATGCGCCGGATGGCCGCGGTGAAGGTCGAGGCCGCGGTCGCGCTCAACCCGCTGACCCGGCTGCCCGGCAGCGACGCGATCGCACAGGACGTCGCCCGCCGGGCAGGAGCCGGACGGCCGTTCGTCGTGGCCTGGCTGGACATCGACCACTTCAAACGGCTCAACGACACCGCCGGGTTCGCCGCGGGCGACGACCTGATCCGCGCCATCGGCCGGGGGCTGACCGACCACGCCCGGCGGCTCGGCGACGTCACCGTCGGCCACGTCGGCGGCGACGATTTCCTGGTCGTGTGCGGCGTCGAAGACATCACGGCCCTCGCCGACGCCGTACTCGGCCACGACTGGTCCGCCGACGGGGTGCCGGTCACACTGTCCCTGGCGAGCCTCGTCCAGACCGGCGCGTCAACGGGTACGTATCGCGAAAGCGCCCGGCTGCTGGCTCCGTTGAAGAAGCAAGCCAAGGGGATCCTGGGCTCGAGCTGGGTCAACAGCTGGCCCGGTGCCGGACGGGCGCAGGTCCTCCGCGGCGGCAAGGAAACGAGCGGCCGGTCGCCGGAGCTGCTGCGCCAGCGTTAGTCACTCCTCCGGCAGTTCGTCCTTGGCCAGCAACGAATGCAGCCGCCCGAAGCGCGAGCGCAGCGCCGGGTCGAGCTGATCGACCAGCACCGCGCAGCCGACCAGCTCCGCGCCCGCCTCGCTCACCAGGTCGCGCACCGCCGACGCCTGGCTGCCCGTCTCGATCCAGTCGTCCACCAGCACCAGCCGGTCGCCGGGCGACAGCGCCGACCGCTGCATCCGCAGGACGTGTCGGAGACCCCGGTAGTCCGGGTCGGTTTCGCGGGTCAGCTTCTCGCCGGGGAACAGCCCGGCGGCCTTGCGGACCGCGGCGAACCCGACGCCCAGTTCCACCGCGACGGCGCCGCCGAGCAGGAAGCCGCGCGATTCGATCCCGCACACCGCGGTCACGCCCGCGTCCCGGAACGGCTCGGCCAGCGCCTTGACCACCTCGGCGAACGCGACGGCGTCCCGGAAAACCGGCCAGAGGTCGGCATGTCCGTCGACCCAGCGGAACCGGTCCAGCAGAAGCGCACGTGTCATGCGGCGATCCTGGCCGGTCGCCGGGCGTTCAGGCGAGGCGTTTTCCCGTTACCTGGCGAGCCGGGCGCGGGCCTGCTCGGTCTGCGGCGCGAACAGGTTGACCAGGTTGCCGTCCGGGTCGCGGAACAGCAGCGAACGGTTGCCCCACGGCATCGTCGTCGGCTCCTGGACGACCTCGGCGAGCAGCGGGCGGAGCCGCGCGAACTCCCGGTCGACGTCCTCGACCAGGAACTCCAGGATGACGGTCCGGTTCGATTGCGGCACCGCCGCGCCCGCGCTGAACAGCGCCATCGTCTCGGCGCTGCCGATCGCCAGCGTCGCGGCCGCGCCGGCGAACTCGGCGAACTGCTTCGCCGGACGGCTCGCCACGAGGCCGGTCACCTGCTCGTAAAAGGACGTCAGACGGTCGACGTCACCGGTGATGATGCGGACAGAAGTCACCTGCACGGCCACATTCCTCTCTGGTTGCTTGGCGGCCACGCTAGAAGCAATAGTGGACAGGATCCGCCCGGTATTGCGAGAATTCTCCGCATGACCCGGCCGATCGCCCGCGTGCTGGCGCTGCTGGAGATCCTTCAGGGCGGCGGCACCCGGACCGTCGCCGAACTCGCCGGGCGGCTGGACGTGGACGAACGCACCGTCCGCCGGTACGTCGAGCACCTGCTCGACCTGGACATTCCGGTCCGCTCCGTACGCGGCCGCTACGGCGGGTACCGGCTCGCCCCCGGCTACCGGATGCCGCCGCTCATGCTCACTGACGAAGAGGCGCTCGCGGTACTGCTCGGACTGGTCGCGGGACGGCGCGCGGGACTGGTCACCACGTCAGTCGCGGCTGCGGAGAGCGCGGTAGCGAAGGTCCGCCGGGTGCTGCCCGAAGCACTCGGCCGTCGCCTCGACGCCTTGCTGGAGGTCGCCGACTTCACCACGCCCGCCCGTCCCTCGCTCACTGCGGAGGCAGAGGTGCTCCTCGCGGTCGCGGAGGCAGCGCGCGACCAGCGTCCGGTCAAACTCGCCTACACCGCGGCGCACGGCCGAAGCAGCGAACGTGTCGTCGAGCCGTACGGTGTCGTGGCACATTCCGGGCGTTGGTATCTCACCGGCTTCGACTCAAGTGCCGGACAAGTGCGCACCTTCCGCGTCGACCGGATCGAGCGGGCCGAACCGCAGGACGGAACTTTCAGCGCCCCAACGGATTTCGACCCCGCCCACCAGGTGCTGACCGGCCTCGCCGAAGCACCGCACCGGCACGACATAGCAGTGCGGATCCGCGCGACCGCAGAGGAAATCCGCGCCGTGTTCCCGCCGTCCATCGCCATCCTGGAAGCCGATGACCGGTGGGTCCGCGCGCGAATCCGGGCCGAACGCCTCGACTGGATCCCGCCGCGGCTCGCCGCACTCGACCGCCCGTTCGTCATCGAGCGGCCGGACGCGCTCCGCGACCAGACGCGCGCCTTCGCCGACCGGCTGACCGGTTACGCCGGATCCTCCTCGAGCGCGACATCCAGCAACGCGCCCAGTTCATTGAGCTGAGCCGCCGAAAGCCGGCTCAACGACGTCTTCACCACGACGTCCACCAGTTCCTGTCCCGCCGCCCGCAGCTCCGCGCCCTTCTCCGTGAGCCGATGCCGCACCGCGCGACCCGGTCCCGGCACCCGCTCGATCAGGCCGCGATCGACCATTCGCGCGGCCAGCGTGCCGAAGGACTGGTCGGTCTGGAAGGTCAGCACGGCGAGGTCGTGCAGCGACGCATCCGGGTGATTGGCCAAGTGCCGCAAGGTATCCCACTGCACGAGCGACAGCCCGAGCGGCTGCAGCGCCTGGCTCAGCGCGCGGTGATGACGATGCTGCAGGCGCTTGACGGCCAGAGCGACGTCGGCGTGGCGGTACCTCATGGCCGGGGAGCCTACCCTCGTCCACCACAGGTTGCTTATATCAGCTTCCTTATATAAGGTTCCTGATATGACTTCTTCCCGGACACTCCAGTTCCCCTTGGCCGGACCGGTCGAGATCACTGTCGAAGACCACGACCGGACCCGGACATTCCTGCTGCTGCACGGCGGAGGCGGCGTCGCGACGATGGCCGGCTTCGCCGAGTTGCTGGCCGACCGCACCCGCTCGCGAGTCCTGCTGCCCACCCATCCCGGCTTCAACAGCACGCCGAAAGCCGCCGAACTCACCGACGTCACCGCGCTGGCCAAGGCGTACGTCGCACTGCTCGACCACCTCGACGTCTCGGACGTCACCGTGGTGGGCAACTCCTTCGGCGGCTGGCTGGCCGCGGAAATCGCCCTGCTGCACAGCCCGCGCGTCAGCCGCGCAGTGGTCGTCGACGGCATCGGCATCGAGGTCGCCGGGCATCCGCTGGCCGACGTCCGCGGCAAAACCGTCGCCGAAATCCAGCAATTCTCGTTCCATGACCCGGCGAAAGCGCCGGTCCCGCCCGCCGGCGGCACCGGCCCGAGCCCGGATGTCGCCGCACTGGTGGGCTATGCCGGCCCGGCGATGACCGACCCGACGCTGGCCGAGCGACTAGGCAAAGCGGACATCCCCGTCCACGTCCTCTGGGGCGAGAGCGATCGCATCGCCGACCCGCAGTACGGCAAGGCGTACGCCGCCGCGATCCGGGGCGCGACCTTCACCGTGCTTCCCCGCACCGGGCATCTGCCGCAGGTCGAAACCCCGGAGGAACTGCTCGACGCGGTGCTCGCCTTCGACGCATAACCACGGCGGAAGCCCTCCTGGCCGAGCACTTCACCACGAACGACGCCACGGCCGCGACGCCCTCGCATCGAACCTCTGCCGCGCTCACCGCAGCTCCCCGGACCGCTTGTCACCCACGCTGCCGACCGCGACCTGACGAGCGACCGGAGGTGGCCGACCGAGCGGCAAGACCGTAAACCTCGCAGGTCCAGGCACTGAACCACGCCGCATCCGAGCGCCTCCGCACTACTTGCCGACCACCTCTGCTACGACCAGTTCTGAATTAAAAAATGGCAACTGCTGCTTGCTGATATCTCAACTCAGTCCTACTGTGATCCCAGTCGCTCGCTGAACGAAGGAGATCGCAGTGCCTCGCAGTCACGATCCTCGACCGGCCGGCTGGCGGGTCGGCGCCGACATCGGCGGCACGTTCACCGACGTCATCGCGCTGGGCCCGGCAGGCGAGGTCGTCCCGATGAAGGTGCCGTCGACGCCGCCCGAGTACGGCGCGGGCGTCGTGACGGCGACGACCGCGGTGCTGGCCTCCGCTGGAACGCGACCGGAGTCAGTCGTCGCGATGCTGCACGGCACGACCGTGGCCACCAACGCGATCCTTTCGATGAGCGGCGTCCGGACCGCGGTGGTCACCACCCGGGGCTTCCGCGACGTGCTGGAAATCGGACGGCTGCGGCGTCCCGCGCTCTACGACCTCTCGTGGTCGAAGCCGCAGCCGCTGGCGCGCCGGAGGAATCGCTACGAACTCGACCAGCGCATCACGGCCGACGGGCAACTCTCCCCCGCGACCGACGCGGACGAAGTCCGGGCGCTGGCCGCACAACTGCGCGTGGACGGCATCGAGGCGATCGCCGTGTGCCTGCTCAATTCCTACGTCCGGCCGGACGAGGAGCGGCGGGTCGCCGAACTGCTGCGTGCCGAACTGCCGGAGGTCTACGTCACCGCGTCGGTCGACGTTTCCCCGCAGCCGCACGAATTCGAACGCACCAGCACGGCGACGGTCAACGCTTACGTCGGCCCGGCGGTGCACGGTTACCTCACCCGGCTGGAAGCGGGACTGCGCGCCGAAAACGTCCAGGCTCCGCTGCTGGTCATGCAGTCCAGCGGGGGTCTGCTCGACGCGGCTTCGGTCGCGCAACGGCCGGTGCAGATCATCGAGTCCGGCCCGGCCGCCGGGGTCACCGCGGTGCAGAAGCTCGCGCAGCTGATCGGTCTGTCCACAGTGGTCGCTTTCGACATGGGCGGAACCACGGCGAAGGCCTCGCTGATCGAGCACGGGGAACCGTTCGTCTCGGCGGATTACGAGGTCGGCGGCGGGATGAACGTGGCGCGCGGGCTCAGCTCCGGGGCCGGTTATCCGGTGCGGGCCCCGTCGATCGACATCGCGGAGGTCGGGTCCGGCGGCGGCAGCATCATCTCCGTCGACCCGGCGGGCGCGCTGCACGTCGGACCGGCGAGCGCCGGGTCCCGGCCGGGCCCGGCCTGCTATGGCCAGGGCGGCGCACTGCCGACCCTGACGGATGCCAACGTCACACTGGGATATCTCAGTCCGCAGTCTCTGGCAGGCGGCCGCGTCGCGCTCCACCCGGACCTCGCCGAAAAGGCACTGTCCACAGTGGCCGGACAACTGGGCGACGACATCCCCGGAACGGCGCGCGGGGCATATCAGGTCGCCGTCTCTAGTATGACAACCGCGGTCAAAGCGGTGACCAGCGAACGAGGCAGGGATCCGCGAGAGGCCACCATGGTCGCGTTCGGCGGCGCGGGTCCGCTGTACGCCGCCGCGCTGGCCCGTGAACTGGGCATCGACACCGTGCTCGTACCGGTGCATCCCGGGCTCTTCAGCAGTCTCGGCCTGCTCGTCGCCGACACCGAACGCCACGAACTTTCGCCCTACCGCGCCGAATTCGCTGAGATACCAGCGCTCGCCGAGGAATTCGCGCGGCTGTCCGCGAAGGTACGCGAGGAACTCGGCGAGGACGCGGCCGTGGACCGGCTGCTGGACATGCGCTACCGCGGACAGCGCTTCGAACTGCGGATCCGCGTCCCCGACGGCGAACTGACCGAGGACTTGCTCGCCGAAACCCGCGCCCGGTTCCACGCCGAGCACAAGCGCACCTACGGCCGCGCGGGCACCGACGGCCTGGTCGAGCCCGTGAACCTCCGCGTGCGCGGCAGGCAGCCGACTCCAGTGTCCATTTCGGACGTACTGGCCCTGCCGGAGACCGAGAGCACGGCACCGAAGACACGCGAATGCCGGTTCGCCGAAACAGTTTCCGCACCAGTCATCACCAGGTCCGCGCTCGGCGCCGAACCGACGGACGGACCGATGATCATCGAGGACATGGACGCCACCACCCTCGTCCCGCCCGGCGCGCAGGCGCACCGCGACCGGTTCAACAACATCGTGATCACCTGGAGTGCCGCATGATCCGCGACGCCGTGACGTTCGAGGTCTTCCGCAACGCCGTCACCGGGATCGCCGACGAAATGGCGATCACCATCCTGCGCACCGCGCATTCGCAACTCGTCGCGTCCAGCATGGACTTCTCCGCCGCGCTGTGCGACGCCCGCGGCCGGGTCATCGCGCAGGCGAACACGCTGCCGGTGCACCTCGGGTCCATTCCGGCCGCGATGGAAGCGATCTTCGCCGAGTTCGGCGACTCGGTCCGGCCCGGCGACCTCTACCTGCTCAACGACCCGTCGCTCGGCGGCATGCACCTGCCGGACATCTTCGCTGTTTCCCCGGTGTTCGCGGACGAAACGCTGCTCGGCTTCGCGGTCACTGTCGTCAACCACACCGACGTCGGCGGCTGGGCGGCCGGGTCGATGGCAGTCCAGTCCACTAATATCTTCGCCGAGGGAATTCAGATCCCACCGGCGCGGCTGATCGACGCGGGCACCACGAACGAAACCTTCCTGCGCGTGCTGCTGCGCAACGTCCGCGAACCGGAACTCCTGCGCGGCGACTTGGAATCCCAGCTGGCCGCCTGCCACACCGGAGCCGAAGGACTGCGCGCCCTCGCCGCCCGCCACGGCGCCGAACGGCTCGCTGACCTGATCGACGAACTGCTCGACTACTCCGAAACGCTTCTGCGCGCCGCGCTCGCCGACGCCGTGCCCGGCACGTACGAGTTCACCGACCACATCGACGACGACGGACTCGGCTCCGGGCCGATCCCGATCCGCGTCAAAGCGACGCTGTCGGACGCCGGGATCGAACTCGACTTCACCGGTTCCTCTCCGCAGGTCGGCTCCGCGCTCAACGCGACCGAATCGTTCACCCGCTCCGCCGCCTACGCCGCGCTGCAAGGCGTCCTCGCCTCCGACATCCCGGCGAACAGCGGGTTCTACCGCCCGTTCAGCTTCGTCATCCCGGAAGCGTCCATCCTCAATGGACAGCGCCCGGCCGCGCGCGGCGCCCGCGGGCTGGTCGGTTTCCGGATCATCGACGCGGTGCTCGGCGCCCTCGCGCCGGTGTTCCCGGACCGGGTGCCCGCCGCGGGCGAGGGCGGTCCGGACGGAATCGCGATCGGGCTGGTCGGACCGGACGGCGAATCCATGGTGCTGTGGGATCCGCTCGCCGGCGCGTGGGGCGCCCGGCCCGACCGCGACGGCGTCGACGGGATCAGCTCGCTGGGCGCGAACCTGACCAACACCCCGGTCGAAGAACTCGAACGCTCCGGCCACCTGCGCATCGACGGCTACGGCTACCTGCCCGACAGCGGCGGTGCGGGACGCTGGCGCGGCGGGCTCGCGACGTTCCGCGACATGACGCTGCTGGCCTCCGAGGCCAGCGTGCAGATCCGGTCCGACCGGCGGAAGTTCCTGCCGTACGGGCTGGCCGGCGGCGCGCCGGGAACCCCGTCGCTCAACGTCCTCGACCAAGGCGGTCCGGGAGAACGCGTGCTGGCGTCCAAACCGCATTTCGCCATGACCGCAGGCACCCGGCACCGGCACGTGACCGCGGGCGGGGGCGGGCACGGACATCCGTTCGGCCGGGAGCCGGAGCGGGTGCTCGAAGACGTCCTGGACGGCAAGGTCACCCGCGAGGGGGCTGCCCGGGACTACGGCGTCGTCATCGACGACGGGGGGATCGACCAGGTCGCCACCGCTGCCATACGAGGCGGGGCGCGCTGACGCACCACCACTCCCATTCCCCGACAGATCGGACTTCGCCATGAGTTCCCATGTCGCCGCCGGCCGGAGCACTGTCGCACCGCGCACCTGGCGGAAAGCGGGCCTCCGGATCATCCCGCTGGTCGGCCTCGCCTACGTGGCCAGCTACATCGACCGCGCCAACGTCGGCTACCTCGCCGCCCCGATGTCGCGCGACCTGCACCTGAGCACCGGCCAGATCGGGCTCGCCGCCGGACTGTTCTTCATCGGCTACATCCTCGTCGAGGTGCCGAGCAACCTGGCGCTGCGACGGTTCGGCGCGCGGAAGTGGATCGCGCGCATCATGATCACGTGGGGCCTGGTCACCGCGGCCACCGCCGCGGTGAACTCGGCCGCGACGCTCTACCTGGCCCGGCTGCTGCTCGGGTTCGCCGAGGCCGGGCTCGCCGCCGGGATCCTGCTCTACCTGACCCTGTGGTTCCCGCGCCGCCAGCGGTCCTGGGCGTTGTCGGCGTTCTTCCTGATGACGCCGGTGGCTTCGATCATCGGCTCGCCGCTGGCCGCCGCGCTGCTCGAATGGGGCCAGCAACTGTTCGGCATCGCGGGCTGGCGGTCGCTGTTCCTCGTCGAGGGTCTGCTGACGGTGGTGGTCAGCATCCTGGTCTTCGTCTTCCTTCCCGACCGCCCGGCCACCGCGCGCTGGCTCGACGACGACGAGAAGGCGGCGATCGAGGCGACGCTGGCCGCGGAAGCCGAGGAACACCGGGCCCACGGCGCGCTTTCCGGGCTGCGCGAGGCGCTGACCAGCCGCCGGGTCTGGGTCATGGCCGTGACGTGGTTCGCCATCGCGTTCGGGCTCTACCCGCTCCAGTTCTTCCTGCCGACGATGCTCCGGTCCATCACGCACAGCATCGGCGGCGCCGGAGACGTCAGCAGCGTCTTGCTGTCCGCGATCCCGTACGCGGTGGCCTTGCTCGCGCTGCTGGTGTGGGCTCGGTTCGCGGCCCGGCGTACTGCAGTGACCGCCACTGCCATACCAATGGCGCTCGGTATTGTCGGCCTGCTGCTCGCGACGTTCACCAGCAGCGGCACGCTGTTCGTGATCGCGGTCTGCCTGAGCGTCTCCGGGATTCTGACCGCGATGCCGCAGTTCTGGCGGATCCCGGCGATCGGGCTGACCGGCGCGGCCGCCGCGTCCGGGATCGCGCTGATCAACTCGGTCAGCAACCTCAGCGGGTTCATCGGCCCGTACTTCACCGGCGCGGTCGCGTCGGCGACCGGCAGTTTCACCTATGCGCTGCTCGCGATCGCGATCATCATGACGGCAGGACTGGCCGCCCTGCTCACCACGGGGCGGCGGATGGAACGACTGGACGGGAACCTTTCATGACCACTGCACTGATCGTCGGCGACATCCAGCGGGGCATCACGGACGGCTACCCGTTCGCCCGCCAGGTCGTGCCGCCGCTCACCGGCCTGCTGCCGCGGGCCCGGAAGGCCGGCGTGCTCGTCGTCTTCGTGCACTTCGCCATGCGGGACAACGGAACCGACCTGCCCGGCGGCGCGCTGTACCGCTCGTTCTTCGACGCCGGGGACGCGTTCCACGAGGGTTCGCCGGGAACCGGACTCGCACTGCCGGTCAGCGCGGAAGACGTTGTCGTTCTGAAGCGCCGGGCCAGCGCGTTCGCCGGCACGGACCTCGACCTCGTGCTCCGTGCCCGGGGCGTCCGCGACCTCGCGGTCGCCGGGGTGGCGACCAGCGCGATGGTCACCGCCACCTGCTACGACGCGGCTGATCGCGGCTACCCGGTGACCGTGCTGCGCGACGGATGCGCGGACGGCGACCAGGACGTCAACGACTTCTTGCTGGACAAGGTCTTTCCCAGCCGGGGATTCGAGGTCGTGTCCTGCACCGAATGGATCGGAGATACCGCGTGAACACGGCGTTGCTCGACCGGCTGCGCACCGAACTCGATGGCCGCAGACCTCGGCGCGACCTCGTCGTTTCCGGTGCACAGGGCCCGACGGTGAGCGTGGACGGCGAGAAGCTGGTCAACCTCGCTTCCAACGACTATCTCGGTCTCGCTCAGTCTCCGGAAGTCCTTGCCGCGGCCCAGGAAACGATGCGCGGCCAAGGACTCGGCGTGGCCGCGGGCCGGGTGCTCTGCGGCACCCGGAATGTCCACAGTGCACTCGAAGCGGCCATCGCCGACCTGGTCGGCGCCGAGGACGCGGTGTTGTACGGCTCGTGCTTCGACGCGAACCTCGGCGTCTTCGCCGCTCTGTTCGGCCCGGACGACGTGATCTTCAGCGACGCGCTCAACCATGCCAGCCTGATCGACGGCATCCGGCTGGCACAGGCCCAGCGGCGGGTCTACGCCCACTCAGATCTCAACGAGCTGGAGCGATATCTCACTGAAAGCACGGAGGCACGGCACCGGCTGATCGTGACCGACGGTGTGTTCAGCATGGACGGCGACTTCGCGGCGCTCCCCCAGCTCGTCGAACTGGCACGCCGCTACGACGCGGTGCTGCTGGTCGACGATTCGCACGCGACCGGGGTCCTCGGCGGCGGCACCGCCGAACACTTCGGACTCCGCGATGAGGTCGACCTCGTCACCGGAACGCTCGGCAAGGCACTCGGCGGCGCGGCCGGAGGCTTCGTCGCCGGTCCGCGCGCGGTCACCGAAACCCTGCGCCAGGTTTCGCGGCCCTACATCTTCACCAACGCGATGGCTCCTCCGCTCGCAGCCGCCGCCTTGACCGCGATCCACCTTGCCGCTCACCGCCCGGAGCTGCGGGAACGCTTGGCCGCCAACACTTCCTGGCTCCGCGCCGCGCTGCGGGATCTGGGGTACGAGGTGCTGCCCGGCGAACACCCGATCGTCCCGGTGATGCTGCGCGGTGGAACGCTCGCGGTTGAGATGGCAGCGGCGCTGCGACGGGAAGGCGTTCTCGTCTTCGCGCTCTCTCATCCAGTTGTCCCGATTGGGGAAGAGCGAATCCGGGTGCAGGTCTCGGCCTCGCACACGCGGGAGCACCTCGAACAGGCAGCCGCCGCTTTCGGCCGGGTCCGCGGCCTGCTGGCGGCCGCATGAGCACCGTCGACGGCCTCCGCGCTCCGACCAGCACCGACAGCCGCGAACTCGCCGGCCGGGTCGCGATCGTGACCGGCGGCGCGAGCGGCATGGGCCTGGCGACAGTGCACGCGCTGGCCAGCCGGGGCGCGACAGTCACGGTATTCGACCCGGCCGCGCGCGACGTCGAGGAACTGGCGGCGACGCTGTCGGTCCCGGCAGAACGGCTTCAGTCGATCGCGGTGGACGTCACCGACGCGGATCGGGTCGGCCGCGCGTTCGACGCGGTGCTGGCCGGCCACACCGGGCTCGACATCCTGGTCAACGCGGCCGGTATCGCACCACCGACGCCGTTTGAAGATATCACCGAAGCCGAGTGGAATCGCGTGCTCGCGGTCAGCGTGCACGGGACGTTCCTGTGCTGCCAGCGCGCATTGCCCGCGATGCGGACCGGCGGCTGGGGCCGGATCGTCAATTTCTCGTCCACCGCGGGCAAAACGATCAGCACCGCGGGCGGCGCGCACTACACGACGGCCAAGCACGGCGTCCTCGGCCTCACCCGGCACCTCGCGAAGAACTACGGGCCGGACGGGATCACGGTCAACGCCGTCTGTCCCGGCCTGATCGACACCCCGATGGTCCGCGGCCTGCTTTCCGCGGCCGCGCTCGACGAAGCCACCCGATCGTTCCCTGTGCCGCGCGCCGGGCTGCCCTGGGAGGTCGCGGAACTCGTCGCGTTCCTCGCGTCCGACCGCGCGGCCTACATCACCGGCGCCGCGATCGACATCAACGGCGGCGACCTCATCGTCTGAGCTGTCCACGCCGAAAACCCTTGCCAGCACTCAGCATCGGCGGCCGATGCTGCCTCACCCCCTGACCAGAAGGCGAGTTCCCTCGTGCACCCCATCATCCGACACCGCATCGGCGGCCGGGAAACCACCGGTCATTCGACCCGGACCGCGCCGGTGTGGAATCCCGCGACCGGCGAGCGCCAAGCCGCCGTGCTGCTCGCCGAGCCCGCCGACGTCGACGCCGCGGTGCAAGCCGCGCGCAGCGCGCTGCCGGACTGGGCAGACACCTCGGTCATGCGCCGGGCGCGGCTCATGTTCGCGTTCCGCACCCTGGTCGAGAAACACCTCGACGAACTGGCGCGGATCGTTTCCGCCGAACACGGCAAGGTTTTCGAGGACGCGAAAGGCGAACTCGTCCGAGGCCTGGAGGTGATCGATTTCGCCTGCGGCATCCCGCACCTGCTCAAAGGCGAATACTCCGACCAGGTCTCGACCGGCGTCGACCTCTTTTCGTTCCGGCAGCCGCTCGGCGTGTGCGCGGGCATCACGCCGTTCAATTTCCCCGCCATGGTCCCGATGTGGATGCACCCGATCGCCATCGCGACCGGCAACACGTTCGTGCTCAAACCGTCCGAACGCGACCCTTCCGCGGCCGGCTTCGTCGCCGAACTCTACGCCGAGGCGGGGCTGCCCGACGGAGTTTTCAACGTCGTGCACGGCGACAAGGTCGCGGTGGACGCGTTGCTGGACCATCCGGACGTCGCGGCGGTGTCGTTCGTCGGCTCGACGCCGATCGCGCGGTACGTGCACGAGCGCGCGACCGCGAACGGCAAGCGCGTGCAGGCGCTCGGCGGCGCGAAGAACCACGCCGTCGTCCTGCCCGACGCCGACCTCGAAAACGCTGCCGAGCACCTGGTTTCCGCCGCGTATGGATCGGCCGGCCAGCGGTGCATGGCGATTTCCGTCGCCGTCGCGGTCGGTGATGTGGCCGAGCCGCTGGTCAAGCTGATCGGCGAAAAGGCCCGCGCCATCAAGGTCGGCCCGGGGCTGACGCCGGGGTCCGAGATGGGACCGGTCGTGTCGCCGGAAGCGCTCGAGCGCGTCAAGGGCTACCTCGACGCAGGGACCGCCGCGGGTGCCGAACTGGTGGTCGACGGACGGGACAGCACCGTGGACGGGGACGGATTCTTCGTCGGGCCAACGCTTTTCGACGGCGTGACCCCCGAGATGAGCGTGTACCGCGACGAGATCTTCGGCCCGGTGCTCGCGGTCGTGCGCGTCGATTCGCTGACCGAGGCGATCGACCTGATCAACGCGAGCGAGTGGGCCAACGGCACCGCGATTTTCACCGGCAGCGGCCGGTCGGCGCGGCAGTTCCAGCGGTCGGTGCAGGTCGGGATGATCGGCGTGAACGTCCCGATTCCGGTGCCGATGGCGTTCTACTCGTTCGGCGGCTGGAAGCAGTCGCTGTTCGGCGCGCACCACATGCACGGTCCCGAGGGCGTCGCTTTCTACACCCGCGCCAAGGCCGTGACCAGTCGCTGGCCGGAATCGCCGGAGGCGGCGAGCCTGCATTTCCCCACCGCGGTCTGACCGGATCGCGGCCCGGGGAGAACGCGCTCCCCGGGCCGCACCGGTCAATTCAGCGGGATTTCGATGTTCGCGCGGCTGACCGACGTGCTCTTGGTCAGCACCTGGAGCACGTCGCGGCGCACCCGCTCGCACCGAGCCTGCATCGAGGCACGCGCTGCTTCCGCGTCACGCTCGCACAGGCTCTCGAAAATCGCGCGCAGTTCACCCGGCGGGCTCGCGACGTCCGGAGCGATCATCAGCACCAGCCGCAGCACGCGTTCCAGTTCGTCGAGGACGTCGACGAGCGATTTGACGAGCCGGTTGTTGCCGCTGAAATGGGCCATGATGGCCTCGAATTCGATCCCGACCGGCAGCCAGTCGTCGAGTTCCGTCTCGCCCGCCACGTAATCGGACGAGATCTTCGACAGAATTTCGAGCCGTTCGAGCGCCGGCACCGAGATGCCGTTGCGCGCCGCTTCGGCAGCCGCCTCGCCGGCCAGCAGCGACCGCAGGCCGCACAGATCGCCGGTGTCCTGCAACGTGATCGAACTGACGACGTAGCCCGCGCGCGGCAATGCGCTGACCAGCCCGTCGCGTCGCAGCCGGGCGAGCGCCTCGCGCACCGGCGTCTTGCTGATCTGCCACTGCTGCGCGAGCGACGTCTCGGTGAAACTGCTGCCGGGACGCAGCGTCAGATCGATGATCTGGCGCCGGATCGCCCGGTAGGCCTGACTGGTCCGGTCGAGGCCGGATTCGTCTTTGCCGACCAGCAGCAACGCGGGAATGTGCGGCGCGCCGGAGAGGACGTCGTGGATGTCGGACACCCGCTCAGAATACCAGTACTGCTGGTTGATATGGCACGAGAGCATCTTCAGGCCTCCTAAAAGATATCTACTATTGTCACTGATATCTCAGTGTGGGAAGCTGTTCTCATGCCGCGAAGCAGCTCGACCTCCACGGTTCTCCCCGCCTCCCGCGACGTCCCGGCGCTCGGCGCGTTGAGCGCTCGCGACCGGGCCCGCCGGACCGGCGTCCCGATGCTTCCGCTCATCGGAGCCCCGGTCCTGCCGATGCCCGGGCACGTGCGCGACGCGGTCCTGCGGGCAATGGACAAACCCGACCCGCGCGACAGCCGGGGCCTTCCCGAACTCCGGTCGGCCATCGCCGCGGAACTGGGCCCGGACATCGACCCCGAGCGCCGGCTGCTGGTGACGCACGGCGCGCAACACGGGCTTTCCCTTGTGCTGCGCACCGTCCTCGAGCCCGGCGACGAGGTGATCGTGCCGACCCCGACATACTTCTTCGACGGCGCCATCCGCGAATCCGGCGCGGTGCCCGCGTATGTCCCGTCCCGAGAGGACTGGACCTTCGATCTCGACGGCATGGCCGCCGCGGTGACGCCCCGCAGCCGTGCCATTCTCCTGTGCAATCCGGTCAATCCCACCGGCTACCTCCCCAATGCCGCAACCATCGCCGCGGTGGTCGGCCTCGCCGCCCGCCACGGACTTCTCGTGATCTCCGATGATTCGTGGCGGCATTTCGCCTTCGATCGGAACGAACACCATCCGATCGAGGGACTGGCCGAGGTCTGGCCGCACTTGATCACCGTCACCAGCCTCAGCAAGTACTACGCGCTCGCGACCTGGCGGATCGGCTACGTGCTGGCGCCGCCGGAAATCGTCGACGCGATGGAACGCCGCCTTCAATGGGAAGCCGTGTGCTGCGGCGCGGTCGCGCAGTACGCGGCGACGGCCGCGCTCACCGGGCCGCGAGAATGGCTCGACCGCGAGCGTTCGACGTATCAGCGAAAACGCGACCTCGTGTGCGACGGCATCGCGGCCAGCGGCCTGCCCGCCCCGGTACGCCCCGGCGGCGGCGCGTTCCTGCTCGCCGACTGCGGCCGCCTCGGCGACACTCCGGAAGACATCGACCGGGCTTTGCTGCGCAACGGAGTCACGGCGATCCGCGGCGCCGATCTGCACGCCCCGGACACCCACGTCCGGCTCACCTTCGGCGCGGCGGAACCTGTCCTCGAAAAGCTGATCAGCGCGGTGAAACACGCCCTCCTGGAGACATAGCCGAACCGGTTTCGCGGTCTGGGGCGAGTCCGCTACTCTCGGTACGGCATCTATCACCGTGTCAACACGCGGGAGGTACGCGTCGTGGCCGACGCAGTCAACGCACCGCCGGGGGTCAACCCGAACCAGTCGAGCGCCGCCCGCGTTTACGACTATCTGCTGGGCGGGAAAGACAATTACGAGATCGACCGGCAGGTCGCCAGGGAAGCCGCCAGGGTGATGCCGGACATCGCGGAAACCGCGCGGGTCAACCGGCACCTGATGACCCGGATCTGCCGGTTCCTCGCCTACCACGCGGGCGTCCGGCAGTACATCGACTGCGGTTCCGGCATGCCGACCTCGGAGAACGTGCACCAGATCGTGCAGCGGGCCGACCCGCAGGCGAAGGTCGTCTACGTCGACTACGACCCGGTGGTGGCCAGCCACGGGCGGGCGCTGCTCGACGAAAACGAATTCACCGAATACATCCAGGCGGATTTCTTCGACCCGCCGAGCATTCTCGACCATCCGACGGTCAACGAGCACCTCGACTGGAACCAGCCGATCGCGGTCCTGTTCCTGCTCGCGCTGCACCACCAGACCGGCGACCGCGAGGTTCCGGCGAAGGTGACGAAGGAATTCATCGACCGGCTCCCGTCCGGTTCGTACGTAGCGATCTCGCACCTGCTCGACGCCCACGACGGTTCCGAGGACGACGAAGCGGTGCAGGGCATCATCGAATCGGTCCACAACGGATCGATGAAGGACGTCTCGTCCCGCACCCGCGCCGAGATCAAGGCTCTGTTCCACGACCTGGAGCTGATTCCGAGCGGGCCGAACAAACCCGCGGAAATCGTGCCGGTGGTCGAATGGTGGCCCGACGGCCCGCTGCTGGGCGAGCCGACGGTCGCGCAGCGGATCGTGGCGGTCGGCGTCGCGCGGAAACCCTGATTCTCACGACTGCGGGCCGGTGTTCCCGCCGAGCGTTCAGCTCGGCCAGAGCACCGGCCCGCAGTCGTGTCACGGGAAAACCCTGACCGCGCAATAGGTTACGACGCGACTGGCACCGGCTCTTCCGTCTTCGCCGCCGCCGGGGAACGCCGCAGCGCGACCATTCCCACCACTGCGAACACCACCACGATCGCCGCCCCGATCCCGGCGACGGTGTGCAGCCCCGAACTGAACGCGTCGCGCGCCGTGGCCAGCAACTGTTCGCCCGTCGCGCCGGGCAGCGTCGCCGACGCCTCCATCGCACCGGCCATGCTGTCGGTCGCCTGTGCGGCCGCCGCGGCGGGCACGGCGGACGGGAGCGCGATCTGGTCGCGGTACACCGCCGTAGCGACGCTGCCGAACACCGCGATCCCCATGGCGATCCCGAATTCCGCGCTGGTCTCCGACATCGCCGAAGCCGCGCCGGCCCGCTGCGGCGGGACCGAACCGACCACCATTTCGGTGCACAGCACGCCCTGCGGCCCCATGCCGAAGCTGGCGATCGACATGCCCAGCACCACGAAAGCCACCCCGCCGGACCCGCTGGCGAGCGTGAACAACAGGATCCCGCCCGCGGCGACGAGCATTCCGAAGCCCAGCACGAATTCCGGCCGGAACCGGCGCGCCAGCCGCGGCGCGATCGTCGACCCGGCGACCACCGCGAGCGCCTGCGGGACCAGCAGCAGCCCCGCGTCGACCGTGCTCAGCCCGGCGACCATCTGCAGGTACTGGCTGACCAGCATGAACACCCCGCCCATGGTGACCGCGCCGACCAGCATGATCGCCACCGCCGCGCTGAACGCGCGCACCCGGAACAGCTGGAGGTCCAGCAGCGGATGCTCCAGCCGCTGCTGCCGCCGAACGAACACCGCACCGACCGCGAGCCCCGCGGCGAGCACGCCGATTTCGGTCAGGGACAGACCGTTTTTGGCGATTTCCTTGAGCGCGTAGATGACCGGCAGGATCGCGGCGAGCGAGAGGGCGACGCTGGCGAGGTCGAGGCGTCCGGCACTCGCGTCGCGGTATTCGGGCAGCAGCTTCGGCGCGGTCGCGAGCAGCAGGACCATCACCGGCACGCCCATCAGGAACACCGAACCCCAGCGGAAATGCTCCAGCAGGAACCCGCCCGCGACCGGGCCGGCCACCATGCCGCCCATGAAGCAGCTCATCCACACCGCGATCGCCGTGCCGCGCTGTTGGGGGTTCGGGAACATGTTGCTGATCAACGCGAGCGTCGACGGCATGAGCGTCGCCCCGGCGATCCCGAGCACGGCCCGCGCCGCGATCAGCATCTCCGGGCTGGTCGAGAACGCCGCCGCGACCGACGCGAGCCCGAACGCGCCGCCGCCGATCAGCAGCAGCTTGCGCCTGCCGATCCGGTCGCCGAGGGTGCCCATCGTGACGAGGAACCCGGCGATCATGAAGCCGTAGATGTCGATGATCCACAACAGTTGCGTGCTGGAAGGCCGCAGGTCCGCGGCGAGGTGCGGAACCGCGAGGTGCAGCACGCTCATGTCCAGCGACAACAGCACGGTCGGCAGGGCCAGCACCGCCAGGCCCAGCCACTCGCGTCGTCCGGCGCTCATTTCTGTCTCCCCTGGTGTCTTTCCGGTCGTCTCACTCAAGCGACGATCGGGGTGCGCGCGGATCGACATCGCAGGGAAAAACTTCTTCGGACGGACGTCGCCTAGGACGGCGCGGAGGCCACCGCGTAGTTCCCGAGCGAAGGTTCCAGCAGGTCGAACGCCCGCGCCGCCTCCGCCTCGACCGTCGCCGCGACTTCGTCGACGGGCCGTCCGGCCAGCGTCAGCTCCTCGATCCGCTCGAACAGGCTGTGGTGCACCGCTCCCAGCACCGCGGCCGCCGTGCGGACCGTGATGTCCGTGCGGGGGCTGCCGACCGCGTCCGCCAGCGCCTGCGCCAACGCCCGTTCCCGCTGTTCGTGCAGACCGCGCAGGCACGCGGACAACGTCGGGCTCTCGGCGATCATCCGGCTGAACTCCAGCCCGGCGAACCCGACCACCGGGTCCTTCGCCGCGACCGCCGCCTCGAACGCCCGCCGCAGCGCCGCGAGCGCCGACTCCCCCGGTTCGCGCGACGACACCGCGGCCGCCAGGGTCGCGACGAACTCGTCCTGATGGTCGAGGACCAGGTCTTCCTTGCGGGCGAAGTAGTTGGTCACCGTCTTCTTCGCGACCCGTGCGGCCGCCGCGACCTGGGCGATCGTCGTCTCCTCGAAGCCCTGCTCCAGGAACAGCCGCGTCGCGTGGTCGGAGATCAGCCGGCGCGTCTCCTGCTTCTTGGCTTCCCGCAGGCCCACATCCATCAAGAACTTACCTCCGACGTAATTTTACCTTGACACCCGTTTTGACTCTCGGCATACTTTTACTATCGACGTAAATATAACCCGAAGGAGAACCACTTGTCGATCGCTGCCCTTCCGTCGCTCGCGGACCAGGCGAACCACCTCATCGCGCTGGGAGTGCCGGAGATCGCCCAGCTCCCCGCCGGTGACCTGCGTGGCTTCGCCGCGGAGCACAGTGCCGCGGACGGCGCGCTGCTGGCGGTCCACCCGGACCGGGCGCCCGCGTCGGCGCTTGCGCCGCTGCTGCGTCGCGAAGGAAAGGCCGGGTTCGTCGTCACCGACATGGCGGACGTCGACCAGTTCGCGCCGCGCGACATCGATCTGCCCGACGCACCGCTGTACCTCGTCACCGGAATCGACCGCGGCGACGAGATGGCGAACTGGAGCCCCGAGGAAGCCCTGCCCGCGATCACCAAGGCCGGGCGCAGTCCGCTGCTGCTCACCGAGGGGATCCACTGGGTGCTGCAGCAGCCGTCGGCGCTCGAGCGCAATCATTGCTTCATGACCATCGGCTCCCGGCTGCGCAAGGAGAACGGCAAGTTCGACACCCGCACGCCGGCGCTGTGGATCAGCAACGGCACCGGCCGCGACGGCAGCGAGCGCCGCAACGCCCCGAAGGTCGGCTGGTGCTGGTGGGGCAACCGGCACACCTGGCTGGGCTTCGGGTCCGCCGCCGCCCGCCGCTGAACCCGTCACCACGAGGAGAGACCCATTTACCCTGACCCGAACGTCCTGCACCCGATGCCCGGGCAGCCGCGAGTGGTGCTGCTGAAACCGCTGGTCACGTCGCCGCTCATCGACGTCGGCGAGTTCTCCTACTACGACGACCCGGACGAGCCGACCGCCTTCGAGACCCGCAACGTGCTGTACCACTACGGGCCGGAGAAGCTCGTGATCGGCAAGTACTGCGCGCTCGGCGAGGGCGTGCGGTTCATCATGAACGGCGCCAACCACCGGATGGACGGGCCGTCGACGTTCCCGTTCCCGATCATGGGCGGCGACTGGGCCGGACACTTCGACGCCATCACCGGCCTGCCCGGTCGCGGCGACACGGTGCTGGGCAACGACGTCTGGCTCGGCTACCGGGCGATGGTCATGCCGGGCGTCCGCATCGGGCACGGCGCGGTCGTCGCGTCCGGGGCGGTCGTGGTCGACGACGTGCCGGATTACGGCATCGTCGGCGGCAACCCGGCCAAGCTGATCCGCCGCCGGTACCGCGACGAGGACGTCGAGCGGCTGCTGGCGATCGCGTGGTGGGACTGGCCGCTGGACCACCTCACGAAGCACGTCCGCACGGTCATGTCCGGCAGCGTCGACGACCTGGCGAGGGCCGCCGCCGAACTCTCGTGACTCGGTAGCGTGGCAGGCGTGCCGAGTGAGATCCCAGCGGAAGTCCGCCGAAGCACCGACCTGTTCCTGTCCACTGTGGACCGAGCCGCGCCCGGGCTGGTGACCGGTTTCTACCTGGTCGGCTCGGTCTGCTTCGGCGACTTCCACGCCCGCGGCGCCGGACGCGGGCGGCTGAGCACGGCCAGCGACATCGACTTCGTCGCGGTCGCTGATCGACGTCCGGGCCCGGGTGAGATCTCGGCGCTGGCGCAGGCTCATGCCGCCACCGTCGACCGGTTTCCGAAGCCGCATTTCGACGGCTCCGTGCTCACCTGGGCCGACCTCGCCGCCGGGCCCGACGACTGTCCGGACGTTCCGTGCGCGCAGGAAAACCGGTTCACCGCGGCGGGCCGGGACGGCTTGAACCCGGTGACGTTCTGCGAACTCGCCACCCGCGGGATCGCGCTGCGCGGGCCCGAACCGTCCGATGTGGACGTGTGGGCGGATCGGGATGCCTTGCGCGCGTTCACAGTCGACAACCTGAGCAGCTACTGGCGGCCGTGGTGGGAGAAAAACCGGCGCGCCCGTGCGTTGCCGCTCGCGGTCGGGATGAGCCCGCTGTTCCCGGTGTGGGCAGTGCTCGGGGTGAGCCGGCTGCACCATCTGGTGGCCACCGGGGAACTGACCTCCAAGAGTGGTGCGGGGCGTTATGCCGCAAGGGAATTCGACGCGCGATGGCAGCGCATCATCGCGGAAAGCTTGAGCTTGCGCACCGGAGGCGCGGAAGGGTGTCGCAGCTACCGGAATCCCCTCGCCCGGCGGCGCGACACCCTCGCATTCCTGGACGCCGCGATCGACGACGCGCTCGCCCAGGCCTAGCGCACGAATCGGGCCACAACTGGCCGGAATTGCTTTCTTGCGGCCCTGTTCCGGGCCACCTAGCCTCATCTCAAGCTAGTACAAAACGAGTTACGTACTAGCACAATTTGGGGGTGGCTTGATGGCGAGGGAGCAGGACCGCGGCGGGGTCGCGACGGACGCGGAATCGGCGGCAAAGCTGCTGCACGGCGTGGTGGATCAGCTGGTCGACGGGTGGCGCACGCGCCCGGAACGCCCGGCGAGCCCGGTGAGCGCGGACGCGGCGGAAATCCGCTCCTGGCTTGAGAACTACCCGCTGGAGAAGCCGGAAGACCTTGCGCAAGCCGTCCCGGAGGTGCTCACCGCGCTCGATCGCTGGACCGTGCACACCGACCACCCGGGGTATTTCGGGCTGTTCAACCCGTCCGCGACGTGGGCGGGCGTCGTCGGAGACCTCATCACCGCGGCGGTGAATCCGCAGCTCGCCGCGTGGAGTCACGCACCGTTCGCGGTCGAGGCCGAACAGCGGTGCATCGACCTGTTCTCCGGACGGCTCGGCCTCCCGGCCACCGCGGGCGGCCACTTCACCAGCGGCGGCGCGGAGGCCAACGCGACCGCGGTGCTGACCGCGCTCACCCACGCGTTTCCTGAGTACAGCACCGGTGGCCTGCGCGCTCTCGACGCGGCACCGGTGTTCTACGCCGGTGCGGATTCCCACCTGGCCTGGCTGAAAATCGCCCACGCGACCGGGCTCGGCCGCGACGCGTGCCGCCTGGTGCCTTCCGACGCGAGCGGCCGGATGGACGTCGCCGCGCTCGAAATGCTGCTCGCCGAAGACCGGCGGGACGGCAAAGCACCGTTCCTCGTCGTGGCCACGGCCGGGACCACCGGGGCCGGGATGATCGACCCGTTGCCGCGCCTCGCCGATCTCGCGGCCGGGGCCGGGCTGCGGTTCCATGTGGACGCGGCGTGGGGCGGAGCCGTCTGTCTGTCGGATCGGCTGCACGGGGTCCTGACCGGGATCGAACGCGCGGACACGATCACCGTCGACGCGCACAAGTGGCTGTCAGTGCCGATGGGCGCGGGGATGTTCTTCACCCGCGACCGGGCCGAGCTGAGCTCGTCGTTCACCGTGTCGACCTCGTACATGCCGGGCCGAGTGGACGACACCGCCGATCCGTACACGACGAGCAATCAGTGGTCGCGGCGGTTCACCGGGCTGAAACTGTGGCTGAGCTTGCTGGCATACGGGGTTTCCGGCTACCGCGACCAGATCGAGCACGACACGGCGCTCGGGCAGGATCTGCGGGATCAGCTCACCAGCGCGGGCTGGCTCGCCATCAATGACACGCCGCTGCCGATCGTGTGCGTGACCCGCGCGGACGCACCGGCCGATCCGGCGGACTCCTGGCGGTGGCACAGCGATCTCGCGGATCGGGTCAACGCCACCGGCTCCGCGTGGGTGAGCCCGGTCCGCGTCGCGGGACGGCCTGCGTTGCGGGTGTGCGTCATCAGCTGGCGTACGCGAACCGAGGACATCGTTCGGCTGCGCGAGCTTCTGGACCGGGTCTGACCGCGGTATGTTGCCGGGCTGCGGGTGAGATACCAGGTCGTCGTCTTTGACGCGGCAGATCTCGCCGCGGAGAGCGCGTTCAGGGCCAGAGTGGCCGGGGGCCGACCAAGCAGGAGGTGCACCTCGATCTGTGGGCCGAAGATTTCGCCGAAGCCCACGATCACGTCATGGCTCTCGGTGCCACTGTGCTGAAGCAGGCCGAAGGAAATCCGTCCGGCGACGACTTCCAGGTGTAGGCCGGGCACCCCTTCTGCCTGTGCTGGCTGGTCGCCGAGCAAGCGAGCAATCAGGCAGGATAACCGCGCCCGTCGCCCTGCGAAATCGAGTGCAGTGTCGCCGCGAAGTCCTCCGCTTCCGCAGGTGACAGGTTCGCGAACGTCACCCGCAGGCCCGGCGGAACGTTCGTCCGGAACGCCTCCCCGGTGCGCACTGCCCAGCCGCGCGCGAGGAGCGCCTGTGCCACCGCACCCTCGGCAGGAGTCGGGATCCAGCCGTTGAATCCGGATCGGCCGGACAACGTGATACCCCGCCGCCCCAGCGCATCCGCGAGGACGCGCCGCCGTTCGCGGTAGGTCTCGCAGGCCGTGGTGAGCAGCTTGGGCGTCGCGGGATCGAGGAGGATCGTCACGGCCAGTTCCTGGAGGAGACGGCTCGCCCAGCCCGCGCCGACCTGCTGTCGCCGGAGCACCCGGTCCACGGTGAACTGATCGCCGCTCACGACGCTGAGCCGCAGGTCCGGCCCGAGGTATTTGGTCACCGACCGGATCACCGCCCAGTGCCGGAACTCCCCTTTCCCCGCAACAGTTTCCGGTTCCGTGCCAGCGATGGCGGCAGCGTGGTCGTCCTCGATCAGCAGGACGTTTTCGTGGCGCTGGAACACTTTCCGCAATTCGGCAGCACGTTCCGGGCTGAGCGCGGCCCCGGTCGGGTTCTGCGCTCGCGGCGTGAGGACGCACGCCGCCGGACGCTGTTCGAGCGCGCGTTGCAGGAGGTCCGCGCGCAGACCGTCGTCGTCGACCGGTACCGCGATCGGACGCAATCCCAGCGCGGCCACAAGGTCCAAGACGCCGCTGAAAGCCGGATCCTCGACGATCACCGCGTCGCCGGGCCACAGGTGCGCTTGCAGCACTCGCTCGATGGCGTCCATCGCGCCACCGGCGACCGCAAGGTGCTCGGCGGCGAGGCCGTCGCGCTCGAAGTCGAGACGGAACCAGTCCAGGAGCGCGGGCAGCGCGCCAGCTTCGCCGTAGAGCCATTGCCTTCCGGACAGCTTGGCGAGCGCAGGCCGCAACGGCGGGAGCAGCGCGGGATCAGGGTTGCCGTCGGCAAGGTCCCGCACGCCCGGCCCGACCGGCGCACCGAGCGCCCGGTTGGCCGGCGCGGTTCGTTCCAGCACGCGAGTCCCCGCGCGGCCAGCGGCTGCGACCAGACCGCGGTTGCGCAGCGTCCGATAGGCGGCGTTGACAGTCGCCGGGCTCACCGCGAGCCGCGCGGCGAGTCCGCGCACGGTCGGCAACCGCGCGCCGGCCGCCAGCCGTCCGGCGGAGATGGCCCTCTCGACCGACAGTGCGATCTCAGCGGCCGTCCCGCCAGACAACGCCGCCTCGTCGATCGGGTCACTCATTCGTCTGTACTAGCACAATCTCGTGATCACAGCGCCGCGGGTTGACCTTCAAGCTGCTTGAAGCCTGATGATGGGCGGGTGCCCGACCTGCTGACCATCGGAGCGTTCGCCCGCCGCTGCGGCCTCACCGCCAGCGCGCTGCGCTTCTACGCCGATTCCGGCCTCGTACGACCGATCCGGGTCGACGAGGAATCCGGCTACCGCTACTACTCCCCCGGCCAGGTCTCGGCCGCACTGCTCGTCCGGCGGTTGCGGGAGATCGGCCTGCCGCTGGAACGGGTCGGCGCGGTCCTCGCCGCCGACCCCGCCGAAGCTTCGCGGATCATCGACGACCACGTCGCCGGGCTGGCATCTCAGGTGCAGCAAGCCCGGGAAACCGCCGCGGCGGTCAAGGCCACGCTGGGCTCCCCACCGCCAGCACCGCCGGTCCGGCTCACCGGCCCGGTCTTCACCGCCGCCATCGAGCAGGTGCTGACCGCGACAACGCAAGACCTCCCCGTGCTGAACGGCGTGCACCTGGAAGTCTCCCCCGAGGCGATCGTGCTCACCGCCACCGACCGGTACCGCCTCTCGACCCGCACGCTGGTCCCAGCCGAGCCGAGCGCGTCCACCTGGACCGCGACCGCCGACGCCGACGACCTGCGGCTCGCAATGCCGTGGACCCGCCGTCAACACGAACTGCACCTGAGCCTCCGCGCCGACGAGATCTCCTTCCAGGGCGACGGGGTACGAACCTGCCGCACGCTGGCCGACGACTTCCCCGACTACCGCCTGATGCTCGCGTCCCTGCCAGAAGTCCTTACGCGGGCCGTGATATCTCGCAACGCGCTCGTGGCATGCCTGGAGCGCCAATACACCCCGCAGATCCGACTGGACCTCTCCGCCGCCGCAGTCACAGTCGGCACCGAAGCAATCCCCGCCGACGTCACCGGCCCGCCGATCTCGCTCTCCTTCGCCGTAAGCACGCTGCACCCGGCGATCAGCACCGCCGTCGGCCCGGACGTGATGCTGGACGTCGCGGGCCCGCACCTGCCAGTCGTCGTGCGCTCCGCCGACGACGGCGATCTGACCACCCTTGCCATGCCAGTGAAAGGAGCTGCCATATGACGGACACGATGGCCGAGATCACCGCCGCGGTTACGCAAGGCCGATCAGGCGCGACGGACGCCGCGCGGGCGCGGCTGCAGGAACTGTGGGACGAACTCGGCCCGGGCGGCGATCCGTTCTATCGCTGCGTTCTTGCGCACTACCAAGCAGATCTGTTCGCTGACCCGGCAGAGGCACTGGTCTGGGATATCAGAGCGCTGGACGCCGCCGCGACGGTCACCGACGAGGACGTCCAAGCCCACTCCGCCGGGCTCGGGATCGCGGGCTTCTACCCGTCACTGCACCTGAACCTGGCCGACAACTTCCGCCGCCTCGGCTCGTTCTCCGCCGCAGCGGAACAGATCGCGGCCGCGCGAGAACGCCAGGACGCGCTGGCCGATGACGGATACGGTGCGATGATCCGACAGGCGATCGACGGGGTCGCGGAAGCCATCGAACGCCGGTCCACTGAACGACGCACTACCGCACCGGGGGTCGGATAGTTGGAGCAATGGCTGTCTGATTGGTGCCTGACTCACCTCGGCACCGCACCAGTCGGCGTGCTGTTCGAGGCACGGCAAGTCTCGACAGTGCACGGTCTCCGACTCGCCGACGGCCGGAAGATCGTGCTCAAAGCCCGCCCGGACGACGGTCGCGCCGACTCGTGCGTCGCGGCGCAAGCTCAGCTGTCTGCGCTGGACTTCCCTTGCGCACGCCCGCTGACGCCGGTCATCTCCGTAGGGTCCCTGGCCGTGCACGCCGAGGAATACCGCCCCGGCGGCGAAGTAATCCAGGGCGGCTCGCCGGAGGCAGCTACCCGTTATGCCGAGGTCTTCGCCCTGCTGCTGACCGCACTCGGCGGGATCTCCGTCACTCCGCCGCTGCCGAACCCCCGCTGGCTGCGTTGGGATCACCGTGACCCCGGGCTATGGCCGGCAATCGGCTTCCTGGACGAACGAGACCAGCGTCTTGTCCCCGAGGAGGTAACCGAAACCGCCGACCGCGCCCGACGCCGTCTGCTCGCCGCCGAGCTCCCGAACGTCCTCGGCCACGGAGATTTCGAAGCACAGAACCTCCGCTGGGATATCAACGACGGCTGGACCGTACACGACTGGGACAGCCTGGCATGGCAACCGGAAGCAGCCCTGGCGGGCGCAGCGAGCGGAATGTTCGCGAGCACGACCCCGCCGACGCTGGCACCCGTCGAGAGTTCCGCGATGTTCCTGGAGTCCTATCAGGACTTCCGCGGCCGCCGGTTCTCGCCGGCCGAACAGGAAGTCGCGTGGGCGGCGAGCTTGTGGCCAGCCGCGCACAACGCTCGATGGGAGGCGCTGCACGACGACCCGCCGATCTGCGGTGCCGCGCTTCGGGAGCAGGCACCGGAACGCCTGCGCCTGGCGAACGCCTGAAGCACCGGGCGGTTGCCGCGCTCGGGGACGCCGCAAGGAGCCGGTGCCGACCAGCCGGGATCCGGAGCTGGGCGCGTGGCTCTGGGCGGAGACCGAGCGGCTGCTCGGCGCGCGGATCCCGTCACCCGATCGGGTGGAAACCGCCGGTTAACCGCCAGCTAGCCTTGAACCGTGGACGACCCGGCGGTTCTGGACGCCTTGGCCCAGCGGCTGGCGCGGATCGGCGAACGCCGGAACCTCGACGTCCCCGCGCTGTTGCACCGCCTCGGGATCCGGCCCGACCGGACCGGCGTCACCCGCCGGCAGGTCTCGGAACTGACCCGCGAACTGTGGCTGCGGACCGACGACGGACTCTTCGCCCTCGGCCCGCGAGCCCCGCGCGGACTGTTCCGGCTGGTAGTCCGGTCGGTGGCCCCCTCGCCCGATCTGCGCACCGCATTGCACCGGTTGGAAGAAGCCGCCGAGGTCTTGCCCGGGATGCCCGCCGTGGCCGTTCGCACGACAGATCCGCTGGTCGAGGTGGAGAATCGACGTCCGTCAGCTCGACGACCCGCATCGCCCTGCGCGAACTGCTGCTGCCGTGGCCGAAACCAGACCACGCGCCGCACTACGAGGCGATCTTCGGCCGCCACCCGCAATTCGACGCGGACTCGCTGATCCTCGCCTTCGACCGCGGACTCCTGCCCGCCCCGGTGATCCGCAGCGAAGCCGAACTGGCCGAATTCCTGGACGACCAGCCGGACGCCTGGCTCGCCACCCGCGACTACGGCTCCACCCACGCGGACCAGGTCCGTGCCATCGTCGAACAAGGCACCACCGCGCCGGACGGCTCGGGATCAGCGCCCAGCACCTGCGCCGGTTGTTGCGCGCGGAGAAGACGTCGATCGGCGAAATCCGAGACGCAGTCCGCCGCGGCGCCGCGATCGCGAGCCTCCGCCGCGGCGACGAATCCATCGAAGAACTGGCCCGCCGCCTAGGTTTCTCCGAGGCCAGCGCATTCCGACGAGCATTCCGCCGGTGGACCGGGCAATCACCCGGCCATTACCGCTGATTAACCCAGCACCTTCAACGCCCGCATCCGCGCGTACAACGTCGTCCGCGAAATGCCCAGCGTGCTAGCCGCCCGGACCTTGTTCCCGCCGGCCGACCGCAAGGCCGCGACGATCGCGTTTCGTTCCGCCCGTTCGATCGGTGCCAGCTCGTGTCCCGAAGCGTCAGCCACCAGCGCGGGCGGCAGATCTCCCGGGCCGATCGCGCCCGCCGAGCGTTTGCGGATCGCCTGGCTCAGCACGCCGCGCAGTTCGGGCAGGTTTCCCGGCCAGTCGTACGAGCCGAGGATCCGCAGCGCGCCGGGCGTGATGTTGTGCGTCCGCGCGGCACCGAGTTCGGCCAGCATCCGGGCCGCGACCTCGGGAAAGTCCGGTCGGTGCGCCAACGGCAGCAGTTCGGCGTTCTCCCCGCACGACGCGATCAGCGCCCGCTCCGGTCCGGTCAGTCCCTCGCGCGGGCCGGTGGTCAGCACGAGGTGCGGGCGGACGCCGCGGGCGGCGTGGGTGGCGACCAGGTCGACCAGTTCGGCGGGCAGCAGGTCCGCGCCGTCGACGCAAATGCTGCCGGACGCGGTCTCGACGGCGGCGGTGAACCTCGCGGCCCAGGCCGCCGACCCGCCGAGCACGGCTTCCGAGCCGGTCAACGTGGTGCACGGTTCCTCGGGCACCCGCAGCCGGGCCTCGGTGGTGCGGCCGGTCCCGGGCGGGCCGGAGATGTGCACGTGCCCGGCCACCGGACCGGGCGCGGCAGGAACGAGCCGCCGCGTCCGCCGGACCTCGGTCGCGGCCAGCGGGCGGATTTCGACCAGCACCCCGCCCCTGGCGCCGGGCACTGGTTCGGCCCGGACCCGGGCGCGCTGGCCGGAGCGCAGTTCGGTCTCCATTTCGGACGGTCCGACGGCCTCGCCCGCCAGGTTCCACAGCAGCGCGACATCCGCTCCTTCCAGCAGGTCCGCGGCGGCTTGGTTGCACAGCAACAGATCCGGGCCGATCGCGACCACCGGCCGGGTCGGGCGGGACGTCGACTGGAACGCGGCGAGCAGCGACCGTTCGGACACCCGGCTGCCTTCCAGCAACTGCCGTTCGATCTCCTCGACAGCCTTCGCGACCAGCGGCGCGAGCAGCGGATTCGCCTCGGCGGCCAGGAGCGTGATGTCGAGCGCGCCTTCCAGCCTGCGGGTGACCGGATGGAAAATCGGATGCCCGTAACAGCTGAACCCGCGCAGCGCCTCGGCGTAGTGCTCTTCCCCGTGCACCACGATGCTCGACCGGGTTTCCAGCGCGGTGCCCGGTCCGGTGGTCCCGACCTCGTCCTCCAGCAGGCAGGCGCCGACCCCGATGCCCAGCTGCTCGAAGCAGTTCTCGGCGGCGCGGTCCGCGCTCCACCGGTGGACGAGCTTGCCGTCGTGGTCGACGAGCACAGTGGACATCGCGGTTCCGGCGAGCCGCTCGTCGAGGTCCGCCAGCACCGGCGCGGCCGCCGCGAGCAGCTTGCTGGCCGGGTCGACCTCCTCGAACCGCATGCCGAGCAGCGCGGTTTCGGGACGAACCCCGGCGAGCGAGGCACGCCGCCAGGACTGGGCGATCGGTTCCCGCAGCACCACGCTGCGCGAGGACGTCATCGAGCTCACGCGATCTCCACCTTCGTTGGTGACGCGCAGCAGGATAACCATCGCTCTCCGCTGCCGCTGTACAGAACTTGAACACTCAAGCCCGGATTCACCCGGCAAGGTGGTCCATCACCACCACCCGCGTGCACGTGTTGCCATCCGGCACGCGGTCCTTACCTCGAAAGGGGAATCAGCGTGACTCTCAGTCACTCCGAGCCGGACACCGGGAAGGAGCGCGCCGGCGTTTCCCGGCGCGGGTTCCTCGGGTACGTCGTCGCGGCCGGGACCCTCGTCGTGGCCGCGGACGTCGGGCTCGCGAGCTCCGCGTCCGCCGCCGTGCCGTCGGCTCCGCAGCCGCCCGAGCTGTACGACCTCAACGACGCGCTCACCGACGCCGGCCTTCCGACGTCGCAGCTCATCACCGTCACCATCAACAAGGACGGCAGCGCCTCGTTCGAGATCCCGCGCGCCGAGGTCGGCCAGGGCATCACCACCTCGACCGCGATGATCATCGCCGAGGAACTGGACCTTCCGGTCGAGAAGGTGCACGTCACGCTCGCCCCGGCGCGTCCGGAACTGCTGTTCAACCAGCTCACCGGCGGATCGAACACCACGGTCTCGACCTACACGCCGATCCGCGTGGCCGCCGCGATCGCCAAGCAGCAACTGCTCGAAGCGGCGGCCATCCTGCTCGGCGGGACCGCGGAGCGGTTCATCGTCAAGGGCGGCGTCGTCACCGCGCCGAACGGCAAGACCGCGACGTACGGCGAACTGGCGACGAAGGCCGCGTCCAGCACCACCAAGCAGGTGCAGCTGGACCCGAGCAAGCTCAAGGGCTCCAACGAGTTCAAGGTGCTCGGCAAGCCGCAGACCCGGCTCGACGCGCTCGACATCGTGACCGGCAAGAAGCAGTTCGCGATGGACCTGGACGTCCCCGGCGCGCTGCCGACGATGATCTGCCGTCCGCCGACGCTCAACGGCACGCCGAAGGCCGTCCGCAACAAGGCCGACGTGCTGAAGCTGCCCGGTGTCACCGACGTCGCGATCATCCCGACCGGGGTCGCGGTCCGCGCGGAGACGTTCGGTCAGTGCATTGACGGCGTGCGCGCGCTGCAGGTCGACTGGGGCCCCGGCAGCGTCGAGGGCGAAAACGACGAATCCGTGCTCGCCAATCTGCGCCGCGCCGAGCTCCCGCTCGCCGTGCCGAAGGTTCCGGTGCTGGCGAAGACAGTCGAGGCGGACTTCGAGTTCATGTTCCGCTCGAGCGCTGCGCTGGAGCCGTACTGCGCGGTCGCCGACGTCCGCGACGGCAGCGCCGAGATCTGGGCCGGGCTGAAGTCGCCGATCGTCACCCAGGGCGAGGTCGCGCAGGCGGTCGGACTGCCGCAGGGCAAGGTGAAATGCCACGTCGTCACCGGCGGCGGTTCCTTCGGGCACAAGCTGTTCGGCAACCACGCAATCGAAGCGGCGCAGGCGTCGAAGGCGTTCGGCAAGCCGGTGCGGCTGATGTGGCACCGCGCTGACGAGCCGCGCCAGGGCCGGCTGCACCCGATGGCGACGTCGCGGATCCGGGCCACCGTGCTCGCCGGGAACGTGCTCACCTTCGAGCAGCGGCACACCTCGGTCGAGACGTCGTTCCGGCACGGGCTCGGCGAAATGCTCACCTCGGTCGCCACGAAACTGCCGACCGGACTGGGCAACCTCGGCGTCGCCGAGGCGGTTTTCGTGCTGAGCCAGGAAATGCCGTACAACTTCGGCGTCGTCGACCAGACGCTCACCGAAACCGACCAGCGGTTCAACACCGGGTCGATGCGCAACGTCTACTCGCCCGACGTCGGCTGCGCCAACGAACTGGTCGTCGACATGCTCGCGAAGGCGATGGGCAAGGACCCGTACGACTTCCGGATGGAATTCCTCAAGAACGACAAGGTGAAGGGCGTCCTGCGCAAGGTCGCCGAGGTCGGCGGCTGGGGCAAGAAAATGGCCCCGGGCACCGCGCAGGGCATCGCGATCCACAAGGAATACAAGGGCGCCAGCGCCTGCCTCGTGGAAATCGACTGCCGCCCGGAGACGGTGAACCGCAAGGTGCGCGACGGCGTCACCGGGCCGCGCGTGACGAAGGCGGTCATCGCGCTCGACGCCGGACTCGTGATCAACCCGCGCGGCCTCGAGGCGCAGATCATGGGCGGTTTCGCCGACGGCTTGGCGCTCGCGCTGACCAGCAGTGTCCACCTGAAGGACGGACATTTCCTGGAAGCCAGCTGGGACAACTACTTCTACACCCGGCAGTGGAACATCCCGCAGGACTTCACCGCGATCGCGATGCCGTCCAACGGGGAGCAGCCGGGCGGCGCGGGCGAAGCGGGCGTGGCCTGTTCCGTCGCCGCAGTCGCGTGCGCGTACGCCCGGGCGACCGGGAAGGTGCCGAAGCGGTTCCCGATCAACCACGACGACCCGATCGGTTTCGAGGTCAAGTCGTTCGTCCCGCCCGTTCCCGAATCGCCGACCGACGGCCTGAGCCACACCTACTGAGGAGCACGATGAGCAAGCACACCTTCATCCTCAACGGGAAGCCGGTGTCCGTCGACGTCGACGACAATGTGCGGCTGCTGTGGGTCCTGCGCGACGTGCTCGGCGTCCGCGGCCCGAAGTACGGCTGCGGCATCAACGTGTGCAAGGCCTGCACGTCGCACTTCAACGGCAAGGCGTTCAACCCGTGTTCGGTGCGGGTGGCCGACATCAAGGCCACCGACGAGATCACCACGATCGAGGGCCTGCCGGACACCGTGAAGGCCGACCTGCACCCGATGCAGGAAGCCTGGCTGGAGAACGACGTCGCGCAATGCGGCTACTGCCAGCCCGGCCAGATCATGGCGGCGGTCGCGAAGGTCAAGGAGGCCAAGGCGAAGGGCCGCGAGATCAACGACGCCGACCTGGACGAGATCCGCAACGTCTGCCGCTGCGGGACGTACTCCCGGATCCGCGAGGCGATTAAGGCGGGGGCGGCGAAGATGTAAGGGGTTGTGAGTGTTTATGCCGGTTAGAACCGGCATAAACACTCACAACGCCCCGCGCCGTGCCCGCCCCGCCGGCGAGCAGCAGCACCGCCCCCAGCAATTGCGCCAGCCCCAGCTCCTGCCCCAGCAGCGCCCACGCGAGCACGGCCGCGACCAACGGCTCCGCCAGCGCCAGCAATCCAGCCAGCGTCACCGGCAACCCGCCGAGCGCGTGCAGCCCCGCCAGGTACGGCAGCACGGTGCCGAAGACGGCCAGAATCGGCAGGGCGAGCCATACCGGGATCGTCGCGTGGCCCAGCGACACCGGGCTCGACGCGATTCTCATAGTCCACAATAGACTAATCGCGATGGTCGCCGCCGCCCCGATCGCCAGGCCCGCAGCAGTCATCCCGAGCGGATCGTGCCGCCTCGCACCGCGTTCGCCGAGCAGGAAGTACCCGGCGGAACAGACCGCCGACGCCAATCCGGCCGCGACGCCGAGGAAATCCAGCTTCGCCCCAGGCCCGAGACCGGCGATCAGCACCAGCCCGGCGATCGCCAGCGCGATTCCCAGCCATACCGCCATCGGCAGCCGCGTCCGACGGACCACGCGCACCCACAGCGCGACCAGCACCGGCGACAGGTTCACCAGCACCATCGCCACCGCGACCGGAATCCGGGACACCGCAACGAAAAAGAACAGTTGCACGCCCGCGACGCCGAGCAGTCCGTAGCCGAGCGGCAGCCACAGTTCAGCGCGCCGGAACCGCAACGCCCGCGGCCGCAGCAGTGCGACGCCGGGCGTCAGCAGAACCGCGGCGAGGCCGATCCGCACTGCGGTGACCGCGGCCGGGCTCCAGCCCGCGTCCAGCACCGCCTTGGCGAGCGGACCGGAGCTCGCGAACAGCGTCCAGGAGACCAGGCTCAGCCCGGTCGCCCGCGCGGTACCGCCCCGGTCGGCCATATCCGCATTCTGCGTCCCGGCCTCATGCGCGAGCGACCCGTTTTCGGCAGCCGCCGCGTACTGGTGCGCGGAAAGTCCGTGAGATCGCGTAGCGGGCCGGGTGCGACGCGGGTCACATCCGGGGTTGTCACATCCTGCGGGCGGCCGGCATCTCATGGGCATCCGCTTCACCACACTGGAGGATCTGATGAACGCACGCTTCGACATGATGAACAACGACCTCGGCAAGTCGCTCGGCAAGCGGTTCGCCGGGCTGAGCATGCTGCTGCGCAACTCGTCGCTGCCGACATCCACGCAGGAGCTGGTTTCGCTGCGGGCCAGCCAGATCAACGGCTGCGGCTTCTGCACCGACATGCACACCAAGGACGCCACCGCGGCGGGCGAGACCGCGGAACGGCTCCACCTGGTGGCCGTCTGGCGCGAGGCGACCGTCTTCACCCCCGCCGAGCGGGCCGCGCTCGCGCTGACCGAGGAGGGCACCCGGATCGCGGACGCCGGCGACGTTTCCGACGCGACGTGGGCGCAGGCGCGCGAGCACTACGACGACGACCAGCTCGCCGCGCTGGTCATGCTGATCGGCCTGATCAACGCGGCCAACCGGATGAACGTCATCGTGCGCACGCCCGCCGGGATGTACCAGCCGGGCCAGTTCGCGAACGTCAGCTGAGGCGAACACGGGCCGCCGCCGGGCAACGGTGGGACCCGGCGGCGACCCGTTGCCAGCACGGGGCGACCCGTGCGCTTACTCGATGCGGGCGATCGGCGCGCCCTGTTTCACCACGTCGCCCTCCCCCGCCAGAAACCGCACCACGCCGGAAGCCGGAGCCGGTACTTCCGCGTCGACCTTGTCCACCGCGACCTCCGCGATCAGCTCGCCCTCGCGGACGGTCGCGCCGTCCGTCGCGAACCAGGTGGCCAGGACCCCCTCGCCGTCCGGGTCGTTCTCGGACAGGACGGGGAACAAGACGTCGGTCATGCGCCCACCAGATCGAGGACGGCCTGCCGGATCCGCGCCGGCGTCGGCAGCACCGCGTACTCCAGCGGGCGCGCGTACGGAATCGGCACGTCCGGCACCGCTACGCGCGCGGCTGGGGCACGCAGCAGGCTCGGGTCCCGTTCCGCTATGCGCGCGATCACCTCGCCGGACAGGCCGAACGACAGGTAGTCCTCGTCGACCACGAGTATCCGGCCGGTCTTGCCGACTGAGTCGAGGATCGTGTCAGTGTCCAGCGGCACGAGGCTGCGCAGGTCCACGACCTCGCAGTCGATGCCCTGCCCGGCGAGCTCGTCGGCGACATCGAGGGCGTGGTGCACTGAAAGCGACAGCGTCACGATGGTGACGTCGCTGCCCGGGCGCACGACGTTCGCCTTGCCGATCGGGACCTCGTGGTCGCCTTCCGGCACCGGGCCGATCGACCGGCGGTTCTTCGCCATCCACGGCAAACCCATGACTCCCTTGTGGAACAGGTACACCACCGGGTTGTCGTCGCGGATCGCGGAGGTCATCAATCCTTTGGCGTCGGCGGGATTGCTCGGCACGACGACCTTCATCCCGGGCAGATGCGCGAACGTTCCCCACAGGCACTGGGAATGCTGCGCGCCGTCCGAATATCCGCCGCCGACCGCGGCGGTCAGCACCATCGGCACGGACACATTGCCGCCGGATTCGTAGTGGATTTTCGCCATGTGGTTGTAGATCTGGTCCATGCAGACGCCGAAGAAGTCGACGAACATCAGCTCGACCACCGGCCGCAGCCCCTCGACCGCCGCGCCGATCGCGGTGCCGATGAAGGCGGTCTCGGAGATCGGCGTGTCCAGCACCCGGCGCGGGCCGAAGCGGTCGAGCAAACCCGTGGTGGAGCTGAAGATCCCGCCGTAGGACCCGACGTCCTCGCCGAGCACGAACACCCGTTCGTCGCGGTCCATTTCCTGGGCGATGGCCTCGACCATGGCCTTCGCGGTGCTGAGTTTCCGCCCGGCGGGCGCGGAGGGTTCGGTGAGCGTCATTGCTGCTTCTCCTCGCTGTGTCGTCAGGCTCGCGCGAACACGAAATCCAGCGCTGTGTCGGGATCCGGCTCGGGGCTTTCTTTGGCGAACGCGATCGCCGCTTCGACTCGTTCGCTGGCCGCTGTTTTGTATTCCGCGACTTTCGCGTCGTCGAGATCGCCATCAGCGCGCAGCTGGGTCTCATAGGCAGGCAACGGATCCCGGCCCGGCACACCGTCCAAATCGGACCGGTAACCTTGTGCGTCGCCCTCGAAATGCCCCCACAGCCGCAACGTGTGCACCTCGATCAGGCTCGGTCCTTCCCCGGCACGAGCCCGCGCGACCGCCTGGCCCGCCGCTTCGTGGACCGCCTCGACCGAGTTGTCCTCGACGCGCACGCCGGGAATCCCGTATCCGGCGGCGCGGTCCGCGTTCGACGTGACGCACGTGGACGCGCTGCGCGGCACCGAGATGCCCCAGTCGTTGTCCTCCACCAGGAAGATCACCGGCAACTGCCACAACGCCGCGAGGTTGAGCGATTCGTGGAACGCCCCCTGGTTCGCCGCGCCCTCGCCGGTGACCGCGACAGCGACCCGGTCCGTCCCGCGGCGCTGGAACGCGAGCGCCTGCCCGAGCGCGGGAGGGTAGCCCTCGGCGATGATGCCGGAGCAGGAGAAGTGCACGGCGGGGTCGAACAGATGCATATGCCCGCCGCGCCCTCTGCCCAGTCCAGTCGTCCGGCCAAAGATCTCAGCGGTCATCCGGTTCAGGTCGACGCCGTGCGCGATGGCGAAGTGGTGCGGCCGGTGCGTCGCGGTGACCGCGTCGTCGCCGGTGAGATGCGCGCAGACGCCCGCCGCCACCGGTTCCTGCCCCGCGGACAGGTGCATCTCGCCGGGGACGAGCCCGGCGCCGATGTCGAAGACGGGTTTCTTGTCGGCGTGGTACTCGCGGAGGATGGCCTCCTCGTAGGTGCGGATCAGGACCATCGTGCGGTACAGGTCCAGCCTGTCCTGCGCTTCCATGGGACCTCCCGTTCGCTCTGGAGGCCACTTTCGCCGGGCGCGGTCCGCCGGACAACGGGCTGGATTTCAGATGGTGATAACGGGCCGGTTCAGCGCGTGACGGCCAGGGCGCGGGACACCCGTTGGGCTGCTCGGCGCAAGGACTGCAGGGGTGCGGAACCCAGGCGGCGCGCGGGCAGGGAGATCGCTACCGCACCCAACGCACCCGGCGTACGGACCGTCGTCGCCAGGCACGCGGTACCGAGCAGATACTCCTCGCGATCGTTGAACACATCCCCGCTCTGCGACAGCCGCTGCTCCAGCACCCGGCTGTCCGTGATGGTGTGCGGCGTGAGATCGGCCAGCTGGTGCCGCGACAGGTAGTCCCGGCGTCCCTCGCTGTCGAGGCCGGACAGGATGCACTTGCCGAATGCCGTCGCGTGCGCGGATTCGTGGACGCCGACCCACAGATCGACCGAGGGGGCGGTCGGCCCGTCGGCGATGTCGATGAGCTTGATGTCTCCATCGGAGTAGAGCGAGAGGTAGGCCGCGCCGTGGACCTCGTCGCGCAGGGCTCGCAGCACCGGGCGGGTCTTCGGCAGCAACGCGTGCAGCGACGTGTGCTGGCGCAGTTCGCTGACCTGGCTGCCGAGCGCGTAGCCGTCGTCGAGCTTGCAGAGGTATCCCTCGTGGACGAGGGTGCGCAGCAGGTGATACGTCGTGGGCAGCGGCAGCCCGACCGTGCGGGCGAGCACCTTGGCCGGCACCGGCCGTTCGCTCGCGCCGACCGCGTCGAGCAGATGCAGCGCGCGCCGCACGGACCCGATCAAGGTCGGCTCAGCCGCCATTCCCCTCACCTCCGCGTCGCTGCGGACTCCAGCATGCGCTACCGCTCTGACCTGGGCAAGAGCAGTTCCGCCGGAGAAGATCACGGGCCTCCGCAGAAGGTCCGCTCCGCGACGAACGGGTCCGGCGGGACGGTCACCCCGGTCCGGTGCACGGCTCCGGTGAGGTTGGCCCAGAACCGGCCCGGCGACATCGGCTCGCGGGTGGACCGCTGGATCTCCGCCAAGTCCCCGCAGCTCAGCGCGTGCCGGGCGGCGGCGACCTGGTCCGCGGTGATGTCGGCGCGCATGGCGAAGTTGCCCGGAGCGAGAACCGGGGCCGACGGGTCCGCGTAGTCCGCCAGCAGCCAGGCGTTGCTCAGCGGTTTCGAGTGGCCTGGTTTCACCGTCGGGAATTCGAACCGCGCGCCGATCGGGTTGGCGAGGCCCCAGAAGTCGACCACGCCGGCGTCCACCGGCGACATGACGCCGACCGTCCCCAGATACACCCCGGTGACCATGGACTTCGACGGGACGTCCGCGCGCAGCCGGGTCGTCAGGATCCGCCCCCGCGGATCCTCGTAGGTCAGGGCGCGCGGGCTGACGGCGTCCTTGAGATATTTCATCTTCGGGGTGAAATCCGCCGACTCGGTGGGATACCTCTTGCCGGTCCACGCGTGGTAGTAGCCGCGCTCGTCGTCGATGAGCTTGCCGTCTTGCGGGACGAACTGGCCGATGCCGGCGCAGAAAACCGCCCACGCCAGCAGGACGGCGCCGATCACCCGCGTCTTCTTCGCCGCCGGGAGCACCAGCACCGGCAGCATCAGCAGGAAGAAGATCGGCAGCGCCATGCGCGCGTGCATGTAGTCGCCGCCGACCTTCAGCAGGTATCCCAGCGACAGCACACCGGCGGCCACCGGAGCGAGGGTGACGATCCGATCGGTGCGCTGCCTCCGGAGCGCCCCGGCGAGCAGGACGGTGCAGAGGACCAGCGGCAACCACAGCAGGTACGGGTTCACGAAATCGCCGACGTACCCGAATCCGCGGCCCCAGAAGGATTCGCTCGCGTTTTTGGTGAGCGCGGGCATCGGCACGAGGATGCCGTAGAAGCCCATGCGGAAGATCTCGTACCCGACCGGCAGCGCTCCGGCGGCCGCGACCGCGGCGAGGACGACTCGCCAACTCGGCTTTGTCACCAGCCAGAGTGCCACCAGGAATACCGCGGCCACCAACGCCTGTTCCGGACGGACCAGCGGGCCCAATCCGATCACGAACGCTGCTGCGACAACAGATCTGGCGGAAGTGCTTTCGCGCAAGCGCACGAGCAGCCACCAGCAGAGCGCCATCCAGAACGTGTTCAGCCCGGTCTCCAGCCCGGACGTCGCGTACTGCCACACCGGCCGCACTCCCAGCAGCACGAGGACGCCGCACGGCACCATCGCCGCGGCGCGCCCGCCGTGCAACCGGATCGTCGCGCTGACCGCGAATCCGAACCCGGCGGCGCTGAGCAGGAGACCGAGCATCCAGGACAGGGTCGAGGTGTCCGATCGGCCGAACACGAATCCGGCGAAGGCGAGCAGCCATTGCCACAGCGTGCTCGTGGAAGCCTCGGCTCGTTCACCGAGATTGTAGACCGGACCGTTTCCGGCGAGGATTTGCTCGACAATTCTGGTGAAGATTAGCGCGTCGTCGCAGATCCAGCGGGTGAAGTAGCCGAGAATGGCGATCAAAAGGATAGAACCGATGACTATCCAGCTGTTTCTTCGCCTGTTATTGAGCGCGTAATTGGGCTGATTCAAGGCGCGCGGAAGCGCCCTTGGCATGGTGTCCATGAGAATCCTTGTTGAAAGAGCGCTATGCGGTTTGACGGCGGTAATCGATGATTCCGGCTGCGGTCAGCGCTGCGATGCCCGCGCCCGCCAGGAAGACCTGCACTAGATCCAGTGCCTGGAACGTGCCCGCGGCCATGGTCGCGACGAGGACAAGCGGCTGGATCAGCACCAGCGAACAGCACACCGCGAGCGAGAACGACCACGCGGCCGAACGTCGCCGGAACGCGAAATAAGCGAGAATGACAAGCACGGCCGCCCATGCGAACCAGGAAATCCCGCGCAGGTCCGCTTCGACGAAGGAACCGAAGTAAAACACGGAAGCCGCACCCCCGGCTAATGCGGTCCACCAGTTACGCGCGGCCGGCAGCGGGGCTCCGAGATGGAATCCGGCGATCAGGAGCAGCAGCGGCAGCCATTGCGGGACGAAGTAGCCGAGCAGGTCAGGGCTGAAACTGAATGAATACTGATACAGGAACGCCGCGAATCCGGCGACCAGCACGATTCCGGCGACTACTCGCGCGGCTCGGCGCCGTCCGGAGAAAAGGAGCGCGAGCGGTACGACGGCGGCGGCGGCCAGCGCGACGTCCCGCCCAAGCTGCTGAGCCAACGGGGAAGGGTAAAGCGACAGGCCGGTATCGGTCGCGGAGGCGTGGAGGCCGCTCGTTCGCGGGTAGCCGAGCGCGTCGCACAAGTCGTGGCCGAGGGAGAAGACGCCCTTCATCGCTGCCCAGAAGAGTCCGAGCAGGGCGACCAGCCGGACGGTGTCGCCGAAAGCGACCACGCGAGCTGGGGCTGAGCAAGCGGCCAGCCTGGCACGCAAGCCCAGCCCCAGCATCGCGAGCAGTTCACGCCCGGCCGCGAGACGACCGGCTTCCCGCGCGTCCAGCAGGGCGCCGACCATTTCGTCCTCGCGGTCGGCGCGGTACCAACGAGGGAGAATCCGCACCATCCGGCGGTACCGCAGTTCCGGCGCGGTCATGCCCAGCCGCCCAGGTCGGCGAATCCGCCAGGGCGAGGCAACCCTGCCGGCCGGGCCTCGAGAACGCTCATGCCCCACCCCCGAGCGCCCAGCCCCGCGCCCGCAACACCGACTCCGCGGCAGCGGCGTTCGCGGCCAAGCGCCGGGTCTGCTCGGCCAAAGTACGGCCGCCCAGATCGGTCAGCCGGTAATACCGGCGGAGCCGCCCCTGGTGGATCTCCTCCTTGTCCCGTTCCGCCCAGCCGTCGGCGACCAGCCGGTCCAGCACGCCGTACAGCGTGCCGACCCGCAGCCGGACGCGGTTTTCGGACAGCTTTTCGACGGCCTGGACGATGCCGTAGCCGTGCTTCGGTTCGTCGGCGAGCGCGGTGAGGATCAGGAAGACCTGCTCCGACATGCCTCGTTCGGTCACCCGTCCATATATATCACGTCGCGATATATGCGGGCCGCCGAAGCAACGAACCTACTGGTCAGCGACTGCGGTCCCCTCCAGTTCGACCAGCAGGGCCGGGATCGCCAGCCGGATCACGCCGAGCATCGTGGTCGACGGGGCGACGCCGGCCTCGGCCAGGCGACCGGCGAGGACGCCGTAGTGCTGGAAAAGCAGGTCGACGTCGGTCGTGTAGACGTTGAGCCGGACCAGGTTTTCCAGCGACATGCCCGCTTCGGCGAGCACTGCTTCCAGATTGTCGAGACTCAGCGCCATCTGTTTCGCCATGTCCCCGGCGTGCTGCGGTTCGCCGTCGCCGTTCACCGCGGTCTGCCCGGAGCAGTACAGGGTCCGGACCGGCCCGGACACCAGATCGCCCTGGTTGTAGCCCATCGCCGTCGACCACGCCCACGGGTTGACAGTCGTTCTCTCCACCACTTGCTCCCCTTCGCTTCTCAGCAGTACGCGGAGCAGCCTCGCAAGCAATACGCGACATCCTGTGTCGTGTATTGGGTAGAGTTTTCGGCATGCGCGCCGACCGGTTGGTCTCGCTGGTTCTGCTGCTGCGCCAGCGCGGCCGGCTGTCCGCGGCCACCCTCGCCCGCGAACTCGAAGTGTCCGCTCGCACCGTTTTGCGGGACATCGACGCGCTGTCCGCGGCGGGCGTCCCGGTGTACGCCGAGCGCGGGCGGAACGGCGGTTTCGCGCTGCTGCCTGGATTTCAGACCGAACTCACCGGGCTGAACCACGACGAAGCGCTCGCCCTGCTGGTCGCCGGATCGCGGCGCGGCGCGCAGGCGTTCGGTCTCGGTTCGGCGCTCGCTTCGGCCATGCTCAAGGTGGTCGACGCACTGCCGGAAAGCCATCGGACCACCGCCGCGGGCGTGGCCGAGCGGTTGCTCATCGACCCGGAAAACGACCTCCTCTCGCGTCGCGCGGTCGCCGACGACGTGCCTGACGTCGTGGTCGCCGAGATCCGGCGCGCGGTGTTCGCCGGACATCAGGTGCGCATCCGCTACCAAGCGGTCAGTCAAGCCCCGAAGTGGCGCACAGTGCACCCGATTGGACTGGTCACCGTGCGGGAGCAGGGATATCTGCTGGCCACCCGCGATGGCGAGGACCGGACTTACCGGCTGTCCCGGGTGCTGGCCGCCGAGGAACTCGACAAGCCCGCACAGCGGCCGGATCGCGTGGACCTGGGCCGAGCGTGGCAGGAACGCAGCACGCGGTTCCGGACCGGCGGAGACCAGATCGTCACGCTAGTCCGAATTCGCCCGGAGCGGCGGGAAGAATTGGCTCGCACCGCGCTCGCCATTCACGCCGAAGAAATCGGCCCGGACGAATGGCTTCAGCTGGAGATGGTTTTCCAGGATTCCCGGCACGCCGAATGGGCGCTGTGGCAGCTCGCCGCGGCCGCGGAAGTCCTTGCGCCGCAATCATTGCGTGCCGCGTTGCACAAGCGCGCCACCGCGATCGCCGCGACCTACGCCGGGCCCGCCTGAGCCGTCGGCACCGGCCCGGCCTGCACCTTCCGTAGTTGTGCGGATACCTACTCGCTGGTAAGTTACCGGCCAGTCGTGATCCACTTCATGGTTCAAAGGGGAGTCATGATCCGGAAACCCGTCCGTGCGCTGATCGCCGCCGCCGCTCTCGCGATCACGTCCGCCGTCGCGCTGCCCGCCGCGGCTTCGGCCGATTCCTTCTACAGCTACGACGGCAGCGCGCCGCTTTCGTCGTACGCTCCGGGCACCGTACTCAAGACGCGGACGTTGACATATCACGTCTTCGGCTTCCCGACTCCAGTACAAGCCACGCAGCTGCTCTACCGGACCGCCGACGCACAGGGCAATCCCACCGCGAACGTCACCTCAGTCGTCCGCAATCCCTTGAGCAACAACGGAAAAGCCGTGTCGTACCAGTCCGCGTACGACTCGCTCGATCCCGCCGACGCACCGTCCCGCGCGATCGCGGGCGACGTCCGGCTCGGCGGCGTGCTGCCGAACGCCGAGTCGCTGCTCATCGCGCCGGCGCTCGCGCTCGGGTACAGCGTCGTCATCCCGGATACCGAAGGGCCGACTGCCGATTTCGCGGCCGGTCCGGAATACGGCAAGACCACTTTGGACTCGATCCGTGCCGCGACGCACGCGTCCGGCACCGGAATGACCGAGTCCACCAAATTCGGCCTCCTCGGCTATTCCGGCGGCGCGATCGCGACCGGCTGGGCGTCGGCGATCGCCGGAAGCTACGCGCCCGAGGTCGAGAAGAACCTCGTCGGGTTCGCCGAGGGCGGGGTGCTCGTCGACCCCGCGCACAACCTCAAGTACGTCGGCGGCAGCCCGGTCTGGTCCGGCGTGATCCCGATGGCGCTGATCGGCGTCTCGCGCAGCTACGGCATCGACCTCAAGCCGTACGCCAGCGAGTACGGCCTCAAGGTGCTTGCCGAGCTCGAACACGCGTCGATCGTCAACGCGCTCGGCCACTACCCCGGGCTGACCTGGCAGAAACTGGTCAAGCCGGAGTACGCGGACCCGGATTCGGTGCCGCCGTTCGTCGACGCGGTCAACAAGGTGAACATCGGCTCGGCGGCGACGCCCTCGATCCCCGGGTTCATCGCGCAGGCCAGCAACGGCGCGCTCGAAGGCACCGTCAGCAACGAACCCGGCATCGGCGGCGGCGACGGCGTGATGGTGGCCGGGGACGTCCGCGCGCTCGCGAATCAGTACTGCGACACCGGAAACACCTCGATCAAGTACACGCAGTACGACGCGCTCAGCCACGCCACCGCCGTCCCGGCATGGGCCCCGGCCGCGATCGCCTGGCTCAACGACCGGTTCGCGGGCAAGGCCGCGCCGTCCAGCTGCGGGCACATCCCGCCGGGGAACTCGCTGGAGCCGGAGCAGCACACCGGTTCCTGAAGCGCGAAGCCTCGTGAGTGTTGGCGCCGGTCAGAACCGGCGCCAACACTCACGAGGCCAGCTCCGCCAGCCGGTCAAGCTGGCGCAACGCATCCGCCGGGTCCTCGTGGTCCTCGAGTTCGAACAGCACCCGGTCGACCCCCGCCTCCGCGTAGCCCGCCAGCTTCTCCGGATCCGCCCCGTACAACGTCACCGGGACATGACGGCCCGCGCGCTCGCGCAGTTCCATGATCCGCGTGCGCAGGAAATCAATCGGGTACAGCGGCAGCGGAAGCCAGCCGTCGCCGTGGCTGAGGACCCGGTCCAGCACCTTCACCCCCACCCCGCCGATCAGCACGGGCAGCGGCCGCGCGGGTTTGGGCCAGGACCAGATCGGGTCGAAGTCGACGAACTCGCCGTGGAACTCCGGTTCGTCCTCCGTCCAAATAGTCCGGACGGCGGCGATGTGTTCCAGCATGCGCGCGAGCGGACGCGCCGGGTCGACGCCGTGGTTGGCCATTTCCTCGGCGTTCCAGCCCGGGCCGGCCCCGAGTTCGAACCGGCCGCCGGACAGCACGTCGACGCTCGCCGCCTGCTTGGCCAGCGTGATCGGGTGATGCTGGCTGACCAGCGACACCGCGGTGCCGAGCCCGATCCGTTCGGTGCCGGCCGCGATGGCGGCGAGCGCGGTGAACGGGTCGAAGGTGTGCGAGTAATGCCGCGGCAGCGGTTGCGGTTCCGCCGCGCCCACCGGGTACGGGGTGCGCCTGCTGGCCGGGATGTGCGTGTGTTCGGTGAGGAACAGCGAGCCGAACCCGCGCTCCTCCACCGCTCGCCCGAGCCGCACGGGGGCGATGCCGTAGTCGGTGAGGAAGGTGACGATTCCGTGGTCCATGCGACCACCGTAGCCTAAATGTCAGTCGACTGACATTTAGCTCGGCGATGCTAGCGTGGCGCCGTGCCCCGAACCGAACGCCCGCGAGCCGACGCCCAGCACAACCGGCGCGAGATCCTTGCCGCGGCGCGGACGGCCGTCCAGGGCAGCGGCGACGTCTGGCTCGACAAGATCGCGCAGGCCGCGGGGGTCAGCGCACGCACGCTCTACCGGCACTTCCCGACCAAAGACGACCTGCTGACGGCCGTGCTCGAGGAGTACTTCGCCGAACAGGTGGAGCCGATCCGTCGTCGCGTCGCCGCCGAGCCGGATCCGCGGCGGGCGTTGGAAATCGTGTTGGAGAGCGGGGTCGAGGCGTTTCGCGAGCACCCGGGGATCCTCGCGCTGGTCAACGGGAACGCCCTCGCGGCCGAGATCGCCGGACGGCATCTCGGGGCGTTCGGCGAGGTGCTGTCGCGCGCGCAAGAGGCCGGCGCGGTGCGCGCGGACCTGACGCTCGATGATCTCCCCTGCCTGATCACCATGGTCACTGCCGTCGCGGGCACCAGCTGGCCCCGCTGCCTCGCCCTGCTCCTCGACGGGCTTTCTCCAGCCGCCGTCAGTGGTCCACTACCGCACGCACGGTGAGATATCACGACAGACCAGGATCTCTCCCTGTCCGCGGCGACCCCGCTGCCCAGCTAAAAGAAAGCCCCTGCCCGCACGAAGCGGACAGGGGCTTTTCCTTACCAGCTAACGAATCAGCCGTCCGAGTCGGCCGACGGGATGAACGCTCCCGGCACCTGGTCCGGGGCGAAGATCTTGTCCTCGCCCGGGTACGGCTGCGTCCATCCGTGCACCTGGTACCACGTGAAGTGGTCCATCTGCGCGGGATTGGCGTAGTCCGCCGTGGCGTTCGGGCCGGTCAGCTTCTGTTGCGACTGCCATTGCTGCCACTGCTGCGCCAGCTGCTGCTTGTCCGCGGGCACCGCCGCCGAGGCCGCCGCGGTGGAGGCCGTCGGGACGTTGTCCGTGCCGCACGACGGCAGGGTCTTGAGGCCCGCGGTCAGCGACGTCTGGTTCGGCACCGCGGTGAACGGCGTGTTGTCCGGCTTCGGCGTGAACGCGGTCGCCATCGGGGTGGCCGCGCTGTCCTTCTGGTTCATCGGGTGGATCCCGAGGATCTGCTCGATGGTGCGGATCATGGTGATCTGCGAGTAGTACCGGCTGTCGGTCACGCCGCGCTGCGCGTACGGGCTGATGATCTGCACCGGGGCCCGGTGCCCGTCGACGTGATCGAGCCCGGCCTGGGAGTCGTCTTCGACCACGAAGATCGCCGAGTCCTTCCAGTACTGGCTGTGCGAGATCTTGTCGACGATCTTGCCGACGGCCAGGTCGTTGTCAGCGACCTGCGCGGCCGGGCTCGGCGGCCCGCCGGTGTGGTCGCTCGACAGCCAGAACATGTTCAGGTCCGCCGGGCCGTTCTTCTCGAAGTCGTTCTTCCAGATCTCGTACCGGTACTGGTCCGGCACCGCGGTGTCGAACTTCGGGAAGCCCGGCACCGAAACCTTGTTCAGCGACGGGATCGGCGACGACGAGACCAGCGGGTAGGCGGTCGGCTCGCCGGTCGCGGCCATGTTCTTGGAATCGCAGTACAGGTTCTGCCAGCTCGCGTCCGCGGGCTTGGTCAGGAACTGGTGGAACTCGCCGAAGTCGCGGACGCTCTTGCCCGCCGCCTGGGCCCCGGTCCACAGGAAGCCGCTGCGCTGGTGGCCCAGTGCGTCGTCCTCGGTGTCGTAGCTGCGCTTGTACTCGCCCGCGGACGACTCGGTGTACTCCGGGTTGTCCGCCTGCATCAGCCAGTTGTGGCCCTCGGCCGAGTTCGTGCCGATGTCGTAGGTGTTGTCGTACAAGCCGAACTGGTTGGCCAGCGCGTGCTGGTTCGGCGTGACCGCCTGGCCGAACTGCGCGAGCGCCGGGTCGCCGTTGCCCTTCGCGATGTCGCCGAAGAGCTGGTCGTAAGTCCGGTTTTCCTTGACCAGCAGGAAAACGTGCTTGATCGTGGACGGGTCGCCGAGGCGCTGCGGCACCGGAACCGGCTTGACGTTGCGGTTGCCGTACGCCTTCTGCACCGACCCCGGCGTCCAGCCGTTCTGCTTGAACACCTGCGACGTCTGCGCCCAGGTCTGCCAGTCGGTCGGCAGGGTGAAGCGCTGCAGGCTCGACGTGGTGTCGTGCGTGGCGTGCCCGGCGGCAGTGGTCGGGCGGCGGGCGTCGATGCCGCGGGTGTTCGCGACAAGGATGTTATTGCCCGACGCTGAGATACCAGACGGGAAGTAGTCCGTCGGCAGCAGTCCGATGAAGGCGGCGGGAGCCTGCGGGAACCAGTAGCGGTAGACCGCGACCGCGTTGGCCCGGCCGAGGGTCACCAGCAGGTGGCCGTCGTCGGTGAGCGCGATGTCGGTCGGCTCGTACCCGACCTGCGCCTCCGGCCACGGCTGCGTCGCGATGGTCTGCACCACGGCGCCCCGCTGGGTGTCGATCACCGAAACGCTGTCGCCGCCGGTGTTCGCCACGAACAGGGTGTTGTTCTTGGCGCGCAACGCGGTCGGGTGCAGGCCGACGTCGATGCTCTTGACCGGAGCGGCCGGGTTCGCCAGGTCGATCACGCTGACCGTGCCAGTCGTGGCGGCAGCGGTCTTCGGGTCCGCGACGATGTCGGTGCCGTACGAGTTGATCGTGGTGTCGCCCGGTTTGGCCGCGCGGCCGCCCTCGTTGCTGACGTAGATCCGGTTCCCGATCCGCACCAGCGCGCGCGGCGCGTTGCCGACGGTCCAGCTCTGCTTGATCTGGCCGCTGGCCGCGTCGATCGCGACGACCCGGTTCTGGCCGTTCACCGCGGAGTACACAGTGGACCCGTCGGGCGAGAAGATCGCGCCCGCGGCAAGGGAGTGCTTGTCCCCGTCCGCCGGAATCGGGACCCAGGCCGGGTTGGCGACGGTGCCGTCCGGGTTCACCGCGAACTTGCGGTAGCCGTCGATCTGGCCCAGCCACAGCGTTTTGCCGTCCGGCGAGTACGAAGGGCCTTCCTGGCCGACGTCGTTGCCGGGCAGTTGCAGGTCGGCCTTCTTGTCCTTGCCGACGAGCTGCTGGACCTTCCAGGTCTTCAGGTCGACGATGGTCAGCGCGATGCCGCCGTCGGTGGTCAGCGCGGCGAGGTGGCTGCCGTCCGGGCTGACCGTCGACGACATGATCTTGCCGTTCGGCAGGACCAGCCGTTCGCCGATCGGCTTGAGGTACTGGTCGCTGGAGATGGTCAGGCCGTTTTCGGTCTCCTGGCCGACCTGGTCGGTGCCGAACTGCTTGGTGGAGGCGAGGCCGATGCCCGAGCCCGCGGCGACGAGAGCGACCGCGGTCGCCCCCGCCGTGACGAAGCGCAGCTTGCGGGATCTGCGGAGTTCTTTCTTCCCGCCACGCCGGCGACGGCGCGTTACTTGCATGTCCTCATCCCTTCGTGGAGGAGAGCAGCTCGACGTTGCCGTCGAACTGCCACAGCGGGTTGGGCCGGTCCCCTTCCGGGGTCCGCACCTGGAAGTAGCCGTTCACTTCCTTCGGTCCGTCGCCGTCGGCGACATACCGCCCGTCCGAGGTGACATCGAGCTGGTAGATCGCCTGTCCGGTCGCTGAGATACCAGGGAGGTGCCAGGAGACGACGCAGCGCCAGTCGTTGCCGGGGCCCTCGGCCTCGACGAGGCCGCCGCCCTTGGTGCATTCCGTGCTCGCCGCGAGCTGCTCCTCCGCGACGTCCGGACGGTGCAGCTGCGCGGTCTGGATCCGGTAGAGGTGCGCGAACTCGGTGGACAGCGACTGCTGCAGTTTCGCCCGGTCGATGCCCGAACCCGACGCCGGAGTCGCGACCGCGACGACCGCGACCGTGACGCCGATCAGACCGGCGAGCGGCAGCAAGCCCGCGGTTAGTACGCGACGACCGGCACCGTCATATGTCAGATCGGTGAAGTCGCGTCTCACGAACAGCACGTAGGCCAGTGCAGTCGAGACTGCTGCCCACACCAGGCTCACTCCGACGCCGATCAGCAGCGGACCGAGCTGGGCCGGGTCGGTGAAGAGACCGTTCCACGAGATGAAGGCGTACGTCGGCAGCGCGAGCCGCACGACGACCGGCAGCGGCAGCAACTGCGCCACCGCCATCACCAGCGCGACTACCGCGGGCAGCAGCAGGCCCATCGGCGACCGTCCTAATGCGACAGAGCCGAGCAGGCCGATCCCCGCCAGGGCAAGGGTCGGGGCGAGCACGCAGATCCAGGCGAGCGCGACCTTCACCGCAGCGTCGCCCGAGGACAGCAGATGCCCGTCGAGGCCGACCAGTGGCTTTCCGCCGACCGCGATGAGACCGCCGACGGTGCTGGACGCCGCCAAGCCGAAGACCAGCAACAGGATCACGGTGAGGCTCGCGAGTGCTTTCGAGACGAAAATCCGCCGGTACGACCGCATCGCGACCAGCAGGTGCCGCCAGGTGCCGAGCCGGTCTTCGGCGGCGAAGACGTCTCCGGCGACCAGCGAGGTCAGCAGCGGAAGCGCGTAGCTGCCGGCAAATCCGAGCAGGACCAGCGGCCCGGCCCAGCCGGTGGCGTTCATCAGACGGCCGAACAGGGTGTCCACCGGCAGGTCGCTCTGCTGGCTGACCGCGGCGACGAACACCGCGGGCGCGAGCCAGCAGGCCAGCAGCAGCACGCGGATCCGCCACTGCGACACCAGCTTCACCAGTTCGAACCGGTAGCCGCGGCCCAGTCCGACCGGGCGGACGGAGGCCCGCTGTTCGGCGGGCGCCTCGGTGACGGTCATCTCTTCTCCCCCTGCTCCGTCAACTCCAGGAACGCGGCCTCCAGCGGCGAAACGACCGGAGACAGTTCCCGTACGCCGATGCCCTTGCCGACGACGCGCGCGACCAGGTCGTCCAGCGCGGGCACCAGGCCGCTCACCACCAGGACGTCGGCCTGTCCGCGCGGGGTCTGGGTGTCGTCGATCCGCAGCCCGGGCACGTTTTCGGCGATCTCGCGCGCGGTCTTCTGGTCCGAGGTGAGCAGGCGGTAAGCCAGTTCACGGTCCTCGGCGGACAGTTTCGCCAGCGGGCCGGTGAACACGACGCAGCCGGCGGACAGAATGGTGACCTCCGAGCAGAGCGCTTCGAGGTCGTCCATCCGGTGGCTCGACAGCACCACCGCGGTGCCCTCGTCGGCGAGCCGGGTGAGCACGCCGTGCACGTGCTTCTTGCCCGCCGGGTCGAGGCCGTTGGCGGGCTCGTCGAGGATCAGCAACCGCGGCTGGGTCAGCAGCGCGGCGGCGAGGCCGAGGCGCTGGCGCATGCCGAGGGAGAACCCGCGCGCCCGGTCGTCGGCGACATCGGAGAGCCCGACCTGCGCGAGGAGGTCGTCGATGTCGACGGTCTGGCCGCGCAGCGAGGCCAGCGCGGCGAGGTTCTGCCGCGCGGTGAGCGACGGGTACAGCCCCGGCCCGTCCACGAACCCGGAGATGCCGTCCGGGGTGGCGAGCGCCCGGCCGACCGGGCGGCCGAGGATCTCGAGTTCGCCCTCGTCCGCGACCGCGAGTCCGAGCAGCAGGCCGAGCAGCGTGGTCTTGCCCGCGCCGTTCGGGCCGACGAGCCCGTGGATCTCGCCGTACGCGACGTCGAGATCGACGCCGTCGAGCGCGATCACGTCGCCGAAACACTTGGTGATCGCGCGGGCTCGCACCGCCTCGCTGGTTTTCATCCGTCCCCGCTTTCCGAAGCCGTGAGGAACTTAGGCACGACAAGTGACATGCGAACCCGCGCCAGGTTGAACGTTGGGGAAACCCCGTGCGCCGCAGCGGGTTCCCGGCGGAATAACCGGACAAAACGGGATCAAGCACGCGGCGGCAAAGTGTCCGAGATCTCCCGGACCAGCGCATAGGACCGTTTCCGCTCCGCGTGGTCGTGGATCGGAGTGGTGATCATCAGTTCGTCCGCACCCGTTTCGGCGATGACTGTGCGCAACGAATTGCGCAGAGCCGCCGGGGCTCCGGCAAGGACCGGGCCGGGGCCGATCGCGGGGTCGACGGTCGCGTCTTCCGGTCGTGGCAACAAGATCCGCTCGCCCCGCGAACGGCTCAACGCCTTAGCCCGAATGGACCTGGCGAGCCATTCGGCGCGCTCCTCGGTCGCGGCGGCGACTACCGCGACGCTGACCACAATGGACGGTTCGAGGGTCCGGCCGGGGCGGAAGGTCTCGCGGTAGATCCGGGTCGCGGCGGCGGCTTCGGCCGGGCGGAGGTGATAGGCGAAGGCGTATGGCAGGCCTAGTTCGGCGGCTAGGTGCGCGTTTGCCGTGCTTGAGCCGAGCAGCCAGACGTCCGGCACGTTTCCTTGGGCGGGAGTCGCGCGCAGCGGCTGGTCCGAGTCGGAGAAGTAGGTCAACAACTCCTTGATGCGGCTGGAAAAGCTTTCCGCCGGGCCGGGATTCAGCGCGTCCGCCACCCGTTGCGGACCGCCGAGCGCGCGGCCGAGCCCGAGGTCGATCCGGCCCGGGTGGAACGCGGCGAGCGTGCCGAACTGTTCGGCGACCACGAGCGGCGGATGGTTGAGCAGCAGGACGCCGCCGGCGCCGACGCGGATCCTGCGCGTGGCATCCGCGACGCGGGCGGCTGCCACGGCAGGCGCGGCGCTCGCGACACCACGCATGCTGTGGTGTTCGGGCAACCAGTAGCGGTGATATCCCAGTTCGTCGGCCAGCGCGGCGAGGTCGACGGTGCGCTGCAATGCCTCGCGCGCGGTCGACCCCGCGACGATCGGCGATGTGTCCAGCACTGAAACCCGCACCCGGGCATCATCCCGGACCGGGTGCGCCACGACAACCGGACCGTCCACGGTCTCAAGTGGACGGTCCAGCCGCGGCTTACGAGGTCTCCCGCACCGGCGCGGGCGCCGGCTCCTCTTCTTCCACCGCCTCGCTCAACTGCCAGCCGCCCCGGCGACGCAGCACCACGAGATAATACCCCAAGGCCAGCAATGCAATCGCAGCCGTGACAATGAGACTCGGCCGCCCGATCACCGGGTCGGTCGCGTTCACGTACAGCACGAACGCCAGCGCGATCAACGCCACCGCCGGCGCGATCGGGAACCCGGGCATCCGGTACTTCGCACCGGCCGTCGCGCCGGAGCGGCGGCCCAGGATCGCGCCGAGACACAACGCCGCGTACACGACGACGATCGATGTGCTGGTCACGACGGTCAGGATCTGCGGGTCCACAAAGCACAGTGCGGCAGCGATGAAACCGGTCGCCAGCGTCGCGACCCACGGGGTGCCGAACTTCGGGTGCACCGCGGCAAGCGCTCGGTTCATCGCCTTCGGCCATGCGCGGTCCCGTCCGCTGCTGAACACCAGGCGCGAGCTGATGAGGACGATCGCGAGGACCGCGTTGATGATGGCGAGCGCGACCGCGAGGCTCAGCACTGTGTCGAGCGTGCTGCCGCCGCGGGCTTGCACGAAGTACGACAACATGTTGGGAGAGCTGAACAAAGTGCCGAGATCCGGCGCGCCCATCAGCACCGCGGTGACCGGGATGAGCTCGGCCAGCACGGTGACCCCGAGTCCCATGAGGACAGCGCGCGCCACCCCGCGTCCGGCGTCCTTGGTCTCCTCTCCAAAGTAGACAGCCGAACCGTAGCCGTTGTAGGCGAAGATCGCGATGGCGGTAGCGATCATCACCGCGCTGATCGTCGCCGGACCGCCGCCCGGGGCGACCGGATGCGCGAGCAGGTCGGTGAACGGACGGGCCGGCTTGGCCAGCCCGAGCACCGCGACCACGGCCAGCGCCAGCAGCTCCACCGCGAGGAAAATGCCGGTGACCCACGCGTTCAGCTTGATGTCGAACACCGCGACGATCGCGGCGAGCACGCACGTCACCGCCGCCACGACCGCCGGGGACACGCCGGGCAGCACCACGCTCAGGTACTGGCCGACGCCGAGCGCGATCACCGCGACGATCAGCACCTGCGTCACGATCATGATGCCCAGCACCATGAATCCGGGCAGTTTGCCCAGCGTGCGGGCGGCGATCGTGTACTCCCCGCCCGCGCTCGGGAAGGCCGAGCCCAGTTCGGCGTACACGAAGGCCATGAAGACACCGACCACGGCGGCGGCGAGGAAGGCGTAGAAGGCGCCCGATCCGGCGCCGGTGAGGACGCCCGGTGCGATGACGAACACCGAGGACGCCGGGCTGATCGCGGAAAGCGTGATCAGCAGCATGCCGAGGGTGCGCAACCCGCGGCGCAAGACGGGGGTGGACAACGCTGGCCTCCATCAAGTCGTTGCTCAGGTACGTTGTTTGAATGGAACTCAAATAACCAGCCGGGCGTTCAGCTAAGGCCCTCACGTCCGCTACGTCAAGGGTTCAGCGGTCTCGATCCGTCCAGGGGTTGCATTTTTCGAGATTTATTCAAAGAATCAAGGCATGGCAAGACCGAGCAAGGCCCCCGAGCGGCGGGCGGAACTGGTGGCCGCGGCGCGGCACACGGTCGTCGAACGCGGCGTGCTGAACCTGAAGCTGCGCGACGTCGCGGACCACGCCGGCATGTCGCCGGGTTCCCTGTTGTACTACTACCCTTCCCTGAGCGACCTGCTCGAAGACGTGCAGCAAGAGGCTGTCGAACGCTTCTGCGTAGCGCGCGAAGCCGCCGTCGCCGCCGAGGCCGACCCGCGCGCCCGGATGCGCGCGATGATCGGCACCGGACTGCCGAACGGCAAGAACGACGAACTGTGCGTGCTGCTGTACGAACTCGGCACCATCGCCCGCCGCGAACCGGCGTACGCCGCGCGGCACATCGCCCTGTACGAACGCCAGGTCCGCGGCTACGTCGGCATCCTGGAAGCCGGTGCCGCGACAGGGATTTTCGACCTGACCGACGACCCAGTCACCATCGCCCGCAACCTCGTCACCCTCGAAGACGGCTACGGCCTGCACCTGACCCAAGCAGTGCCGCCGCTCGACCGATCCGTCGCCGAGGCAATGGTGCTCTCGTACGCCCGCGTTTCGACCCGATGCTCCCTGGAGGACCCCGCATGACCCGCGCCCGCGACCTAGGCCTCGCCCTCGGCGGCAAGCCCGGCCCGCACAACGCGATCACTGACATCCCAGGCGTCGAGGTCGGATATACCACCCTGATCGAGGGCTCGTCGGTGCGGACCGGCGTCACCGCGCTCCTCCCGCGCGGCCGTTCCCAGTTCGATGTGCCTTGTTCTGCGGGCACTTTTTCCTTGAACGGCAACGGGGAAATGACCGGCCGTGCCTGGCTCGCGGAGACCGGTTCGCTGACCCTGCCGGTGCTGATCACCAGCACCCACTCCGTCGGGCAGTGTCATCGGGGCGCGATCGATTGGGTGGTACGGGAACGCCCGGACGCCGCGGCGGAGTGGCTGCTGCCGGTGGTGGCGGAGACGTGGGACGGGTACCTCAACGACGTCAACGCCCCGACGATTCGGACTGAACACGCAGTCGCCGCCATCGATGCGGCCGCTTCCGGGCCTATCGCCGAGGGTTCGGTGGGTGGCGGGACCGGGATGACCTGCTATGGGTTCAAGGGCGGGACCGGGACGTCGTCACGGGTTGTTTCACACGGCTCGGACAGCTACACGGTTGGGGCCCTGGTGCAGGCGAACTTCGGGAGCCGTCCGGAACTCACCGTGGCTGGGACTCCGCTGGGCGCCGAACTTCTAGACGACAACCCGATGGCAGACACGAGTTGGCTCGCCCCCGCTGGTGCTGGTTCGGTGATCGTGGTGATCGGGACCGATGCGCCTCTGCTGCCCGGTCAGTGCACCGCCCTGGCCCGTCGGGTGCCTTTGGGGTTGGCCCGGACCGGGACGACTGGGTCGCACTTCTCCGGCGACCTGTTCCTGGCCTTCAGCACGGCCAATGCGGGTGCTTTGACCAGCCATTTCCCGCGGCCGGACGATGAACCTTACGAAAGCATGCGGTTCATCCCGTGGGGTGCGATCGACCCGTTCTTCGAGGCTGTGGTGCAGGCGGTGGAGGAGGCGGTGTTGAACGCTTTGGTGGCCAACGAGGAAATGACCGGGCACCGGGGGCACCGGGTTCCGGCGCTTCCCTTGGCGCGCTGGGGGGCCTAGAGCAGGCGCGGCGGGCTCGCCTGGACGCTTGGCTGGGTACGCGCCGCGTCCGGGCGAGCCGGAGCTTCACAGACCCGCCCCCGCCGCAAGAAGGGTCTCGCGTGTGCCGACCCCCTCCCCGGCACGCGCGAGACCCGCGGCCCCGGCGAAGCGAAAGCCAGGCCTGCCGAAAGCCTCGTGAGTGCCTGTCACGGTTCTAACCGGGATGGGCACTCACGGGGCCCATACGCGCCTAACCCGTTTCACGCCGATCCGAAACGTCCGGCAACGAACGCCGACGCGCAAGCCGCCAGGACGGGCGCAGAGCGCGGATCAGGACGGCGAGGTCTCTGAGCCCCTTGGTATCTCCGGTCTTGTGCACGATGAACGCCGCGAGACCGAGCACTGCGACGAAGGCAGTCAGCGTGCACAGGGGAACCACCAGCAACAGCAAGTCAACTCCGCAACGACGTACACCGGCCCCGGTGCCGGTGTTGCTGCTCCGAGTTGTCTGCAGTTGCTGCGGCTCACGTCCATCCGACCCTGGAACTGAGCAGCGATCCGGGTGCCGCTCAGTGGCTGTTAGAGCCGCGCGGCCAAACACGGCGCTTCCAAGGCTCCCCCCTTGCAGGGGGCATGAGTCGCAAGTACCGCAGATAGTACTGGCCAACGCACGGCAGTGCGACGCTGCTTCCGCCCGACCGTCCCGCACCCCTTGCCCCACCCCGCCAGGATCGTATATCTTTTGAGATATCTTCCTCTCCCGACGACATCCGGGCAGGTCAACCCCCATGAGTCCCGTATCGAGCACCACCCCGCCGGAGCGGCCGGGCAAGGTCATCGCGCTTCATCTGAACTACCCGTCCCGCGCGAAGCAGCGCGGGAGGACCCCGGCGAAGCCCTCGTATTTCGTCAAGCCCACCACCTCGATCAGCGCCTCCGGCACCCCGATCGAGCGTCCGGCGGGCACCGAACTCCTCGCTTTCGAGGGCGAGATCGCGCTCATCATCGGCAAGCGGGCCCGGCGCGTCTCCCCCGAGGACGGCTGGAACTGCGTCGAGAGCATCACCGCCGCCAACGACTTCGGCGTATACGATCTGCGGCACGCCGACGGCGGTTCCAACCTCCGTTCCAAGGGCGGCGACGGCTTCACCCCGCTCGGCCCGGCGACGATCCCGGCCGCGGAGGTCGATCCCGCGAAACTCCGCGTCCGCACCTGGGTCAACGGGGAGATCGTCCAGGACGACACCACCGAAGACCTCATCTTCGACTTCGGCACCCTCGTCGCCGACCTCTCCCAGCTGAGCACCCTCGAACCCGGCGACGTCATCCTCACCGGAACCCCGGCGGGATCGTCGGTCGTCAAGCCGGGGGACACGGTCGAGGTCGAGGTCAGCTACGGCACGAAGACCACCGGGCGTCTCGTCACACCGGTCGTCGAGGGCACCGCGCCGCTCCCGGAGTTCAGCGCTCAGCCCAAAATCGACGACAACCAGCGCGAACAGGCTTACGGTGACCGGGAATCCGCGGGGCTTCCGGCGGAATTCGTGCTCACCGACGAACTCAAGACCAAGCTCACCAGCGTAGGCACGGCCACGCTTTCCGCCCAGCTGCGCAAGAACGGCTACAACCACGTCTCCATCGACGGCCTCGGCTCGACCCGTCCGGACACGAAACTCATCGGCCGCGCGAGGACGCTCCGCTACGTCCCCTTCCGCGAGGACCTCTTCAAGTCCCACGGCGGCGGCTTCAACGCCCAGAAACGCGCCATCGACTCGCTCAACCCCGGCGACGTCCTGGTCATGGAAGCCCGCGGCGAAAAGGGAACCGGCACCATCGGCGACATCCTCGCCCTGCGCGCCCAGGTCCGCGGCGCGGCGGGAATCGTCACCGACGGCGGCGTGCGCGACCTCGCAGCGGTGGCGGCGCTGGACATTCCGACCTATCACTCCGGCCCGCACCCGGCGGTGCTCGGCCGCCGTCACGTTCCCTGGGACGTCGACATCACCATCGCCTGCGGCGGCGCAACAGTTCAGCCGGGCGACGTCATCGTGGGCGATTCCGACGGCGTCCTGGTGATTCCGCCGCACCTGGCGGAAAAAATCGCGGACGCGGCGATCGAGCAGGAACGCCAGGAAACGTTCATCGCGGAGCAGGTCGCGAACGGCGAGAGCGTCGACGGCCTCTATCCGATGAACGAGCATTGGAAGGCCAGGTACGCCCAGTGGCGCCCGTAGCAGGCGAGAGCAAATCCCAGCGCGCGTACCGCTGGATCAAGGACCGGATCGCCGACCGGACCTTCGGTCCCGGCTATCGCTTGGTGCTGGGGCAGATCGCCAAGGAACTGGACGTCAGCGTCGTCCCCGTGCGCGAAGCGATCCGGCTGCTCGAAGCCGAAGGACTGGTCACGTTCGAGCGCAACGTCGGCGCGCAGGTGGTGATGGTCGACGAGACCGCCTACGAGCACACCATGCAAACCCTTGCCCTGGTGGAAGGTTTCGCCACCTCGCTGTCCGCGCCGAAACTGTCCGCTGAGGACATCGAACGGGCACGCGCGGTGAACGAGCAGATGCGCCTGTCGCTGGAGAACTTCGAACCGCACCGGTTCACCGAGCTGAACCAGGAATTCCATTCAGTCCTTTTCGAACCGTGCCCGAACCCGCACGTGCTCGACCTCGTGCACCGCGGCTGGCACCGGCTGGCGTCGCTGCGCGATTCGACCTTCAGCTTCGTCCCGGGCCGCGCGCACGAATCGGTCAAGGAACACGAACAACTGCTGGTGCTGATCGAGCAGAACGCCGATCCGCTGGAACTCGAACTGGCGGCGCGCAGGCACCGCACCGCCACTCTCGACGCCTACCTCGACCGGCGGGCCGCCCCGCCCGCTGAAGCTCCCTAGGAAGGACCCCCACCCCATGAGGTTCCGCAGTACCCCGAACGCCATCACCGGCTCGATCGCGCCGCTGATGACCCCGTTCACCGCAACCGGCGAGGTCGACCACGACAGCCTGACCAACCTGGTGAACTGGCAGCTCGCGTCCGGTTCGCACGGCGTCTCGATCGGCGGTTCCACCGGCGAGCCCGGCGCGATGACCGTGGCCGAGCGCGCGGAGACGATCCGCACGGTCGCCAAGGCGGTGGACGACAAGGTGCCGTTCATGCCCGGCACCGGTTCGGCAAAGCTCGACGAGACGCTGGAGCTGACCTCCGAGGCACGCGACGCGGGCATCGACGCCGCGCTGATCATCACCCCGTACTACGCGCGGCCCACCCAGGAAGCGCTCTACCAGTGGTACGCCACGGTCGCGAAGGAATTCCCGGACCTGCCGATCGTCGCCTACAACGTGCCGAGCCGGACGTCGGTCGACCTCGCCCCGGAGACGGTCGCGCGGCTGTTCCGCGATTTCGACAACTTCGTCGGGATCAAGGAGACCACCAAGGACTTCGAGCACTTCTCCCGCGTGCTTCACTTGTGCGGCAAGGAATTGCTCGTCTGGTCAGGCATCGAACTGCTGTGCCTGCCGCTGCTTTCCCTCGGCGGCACCGGTTTCGTGAGCGCCACCGCCAACATCGCCCCGGCCGCCAGCGCCGAGATGTACCGCGCGTGGACCGAGGGCGACTTCGACCGCGCCCGCGAAATCCACTACGGCCTGCACCCGCTGGTCGACCTGCTGTTCGTCGAGACCAACCCGGCGCCCGGCAAATGGGTGCTTGAGCAGCGCGGCCTGATCAAGTCGGGCTTCGTGCGCCCGCCGCTGATCACCCCGACCGAACCGGGCATCGCCCGGATCACCGAACTGATGCGCCAGGGCGAGCAGTACCTCTCGCCCGTCGACGGCTTCACTGTGGAAGGAAAGTGACCATGACCGCGCACTACGTTCCGGAGAACCTGCCGGAGCACATCCGCCACTACATTGGCGGAGCGCCGGCCGACAGCGTCTCGGGCGAGACCTTCGAGGTGCTCGACCCGGTCACGAACAAGCCGTACATGACGGCTTCGGCGGGCAAGGCCGAGGACATCGACCTCGCCGTCGCCGCGGCGAAGGAGGCGTTCGACCACGGCCCGTGGCCGAAGATGCTGCCGCGCCAGCGCGCCCGGATCCTCAACAAGATCGCCGATCTCGTCGAGAGCCGCGACAAGCAGCTGGCCGAACTGGAAACCTTCGACACCGGCCTGCCGATCAAGCAGGCGCTCGGCCAGGCGCAGCGCGCCGCGGAGAACTTCCGGTTCTTCGCCGATCTGATCGTCGCGCAGGCCGACGACACCTACAAGGTGCCCGGCAAGCAGGTCAACTACGTCAACCGCAAGCCGGTCGGCGTCGCCGGGCTGATCACGCCGTGGAACACGCCGTTCATGCTGGAGAGCTGGAAGCTCGCGCCGGCGCTGGCGTCCGGCTGCACGGTGGTGCTCAAGCCGGCCGAGTTCACGCCGCTGTCGGCGAGCCTGTGGGCGGACATCTTCCGCGAGGCGGGCGTGCCGGACGGGGTGTTCAACCTCGTCAACGGCCTCGGCGAGGAAGCGGGCGACGCGCTGGTCAAGCACCCGGACGTCCGGCTGATCTCGTTCACCGGCGAGACCACCACCGGCGAAACGATCTTCCGCAACTGCGCGCCCGGCCTCAAGGGCATGTCGATGGAGCTGGGCGGCAAGTCCCCGGCCGTCGTGTTCGCCGACGCGGACTTCGAAGCGGCGCTGGACTCCACGCTGTTCGGCGTCTTCTCGCTCAACGGCGAACGCTGCACGGCGGGCAGCCGCATCCTCGTCGAGCGCTCGATTTACGAGGAGTTCTGCACCCGGTACGCCGAACGCGCCCGCAACATCGTGGTCGGCGACCCGCACGACCCCGCCACCGAAGTCGGCGCGCTGGTGCACCCGGAGCACTTCGACAAGGTGATGAGCTACATCGAAATCGGCAAGACGGAAGGAAAACTGCTCGCGGGCGGCGGCCGTCCGGAGGGCCTGGACACCGGGAACTACGTGGCCCCGACGGTGTTCGCCGACGTGAAGCCGGACGCGCGGATCTTCCAGGAGGAGATCTTCGGCCCGGTCGTGGCGATCGCCCCGTTCGACACCGACGAGGAAGCGCTCGAACTGGCCAACAACGTCAAGTACGGCCTGGCCGCGTACGTCTGGACCGCGGACCTGACCCGCGCGCACAACTTCGCGCAGAACATCGACGCCGGCATGGTCTGGCTGAATTCGCACAACGTGCGCGACCTGCGCACGCCGTTCGGCGGGGTCAAGGCGTCCGGCCTCGGCCACGAAGGCGGCTACCGCTCGATCGACTTCTACACCGAACAGCAGGCCGTGCACATCACGCTCGGCGACGTGCACACGGCGCGCTTCGGGGCCGGGAAGGACAAGGCATGACCACGACCCCGCCGGACGTCATCCGCTGCGCCTACGCGGAACTTGTCGTCAGCGATCTGAAGGCGTCGCGAGAGTTCTATGTGGACGTTCTCGGTCTCGTCGTGACATACGAGGACGACCAGGCGATATATCTGCGAGCGTTCGAGGAATACCTGCACCACTCGCTGATCCTGCGCAAGGGCGCGGAACCGGCGCTGGCCGTGCTCGCGTACCGCGTGCGCGGCGAGGGCGAACTCGACGTCGCCGAGGCGTACTACCGGGAACTCGGCGTCGAGGTGCGCCGCGTCCCGGCGGGCACCACGCGCGGCATCGGCGAAGCGGTGCGCGTGCTGGACCCGCTCGGCTTCCCGATCGAGTTCTTCTACGAGGCCGAACACGTCGAGCGCTTCACCCAGCGCTACGACGTGCACGGGCCGGGCGCGCTGTCGCGGTTGGACCACTTCAACGTGAACACGCCGGACGTCCCGGCCGCGCGCAAGTACTACGAGGGGCTCGGCTTCCGGGTGTCGGAAGACATCGTGGACGACGAGGGCACCGTGTACGCGGCGTGGATGTTCCGCAAACCGACCGTGCACGACGTCGCGCTCACCGGCGGCGCGGGCCCTCGCCTGCACCACATCGCGTTCGCGACGCACGAGCGGCACCAGATCCTGCACATCTGCGACCACCTCGGCGCGGTGCGGAAATCGGACCAGATCGAACGCGGCCCCGGCCGCCACGGCGTGTCGAACGCGTTCTATTTGTACGTGCGTGACCCGGACGGGCACCGGATCGAGATCTACACGCACGACTATTACACCGGCGACCCGGACAATCCGGTGATCAGCTGGGACGTGCACGACAACCAGCGTCGCGACTGGTGGGGCAATCCGGTGGTGCCGAGCTGGTACACCGAGGCCTCGCGGGTGCTCGACCTCGACGGCAAGCTCCAGGAGGTCGTCGAGCGCACGGAAACGAAGGAAATGGACGTGACCATCGGCGCGGACGGGTTCTCCTACACCCGCGCCGACGGGGCCGACCAGGGTTTCAAACTGGGCGAACAGGTCTAAGGTGCGTCCCGTCCGGGGAAGGAGCCCGAGGTTCCTTCCCCGGGCACGCAGCGGTACCGGCACTTCGACGGAGAGGTGACATGATGACGGCAATCTTGCAGACGCCGACCACGGTCGCGCAGGACTTCACGGAGTTCCGGTCCGCTGTCCTGCGATCGTTCGTGCCGCTGCAGGTGAGCACCGAGCACCGCGACCGGTTCCACGGCAGGCTCCGCACGCACGAGGCGGGCGAGATCGCGCTCACCGAGATCACCGCGTCGCCGCACGCGGTCGAGCGCACGCCGGAACTGATCGCCCGCGCGGACCGGCCGTGCTACAAGCTGAGCGTCATGCTGGCCGGCACCGGCATCCTCACCCAGGACGGCCGGGAAGCCGTGCTGCGCCCCGGCGACGTCGCGCTGTACGACACCAACCGGCCGTATTCGCTCGTGTTCGAAGAGAATTTCCGGACGCTGGTGCTGATGTTCCCGCAGCAGCAGGTTGACCTTCCACGGGATCTGGTTGGCCAGCTCACCGCGGTGCGGATGTCCGGACGCTCCGGGGTCGGGAACGTGGTGGTGCCGTTCCTCGCGCAACTGGGCGGGAATCTGGACGTGCTGACGAGCCCGGTCGGAGTACGGCTGGCCCACAACGCGGTCGACCTGCTGACGACGATGCTGGCCACCGAACTCGACCTGGACCGCACCGCGGCCGACCCGCACCATGATCTGATGCGGCGGATCCGGAGCTATATCGACGCCAATCTGTCGCGGTCTGATCTCGGGCCCGCGCAAATCGCCGCGGAGCATTACATTTCCACGCGGCATCTGCACGGGTTGTTCCAGGAGCAGGGGACGACGGTGGCGGGGTGGATCCGGCAGCGGCGGTTGGAGCATTGCCGCCGGGATCTGCGGGATCCGTTGCTGGCAGCTCGTCCGGTCGCGGCAATCGCTGCGCGGTGGGGATTTGTCGACGCGGCGCACTTCTCGCGGGTGTTCCGGGCGGCGTTCGCACAGTCGCCTAGCGAGTTGCGCGCGCGGGCCTCGTGAGTGTTTATGCCGGTTAGAACCGGCATAAACACTCACGACGTCCCTAAAGCCAAGCCCACCCAACCGCCGCACGACGCCGCCACGACGCCCCGCCCACACCTCGCCCCCCGCCCCGCGTCCCGGCACCCACTCCCGCACGCCCCCGCCCCCGCACGCCTGCGCTCCCGCCCGCGTTTCCCGCGTCCCGGCCTGCCCTCCCGCCCGCGTTTCCCGCGTCCCGGCACGCACAGCCGCGCGCCCGTTGCCCACACCCAAGAGACGAGGCGGCGGAGCGGCAGCGCGAAGCGGGCGGTAGAGACCTGCCGCTCACGAGGGGTTGACCGCGAGCGTCCGGCAGTTGCCCGCCAGCGCATGAACGTTCGCTCACGGGGCAAGGCGCGGCGAGCATGATGGGCATGTCCGACCCTTCCCCTGACGAATGGCGCACCTACGACGAGTTCGCCGCCGGGATCGACACCTACCGGCTGCCCAACGCGGACCTTACCGGGCGGGAACTCACCGTCACGCTCGATGACGGCGCGAAGCTCGAGCTGCGGTTCCTCGACGGCGAACGGCTTACCCTCAACGGCGTCGAGGACCCCTACGACGCGGTCGCCGTGCGTCCCGACGTCTTCTTCGTGAACCTGCCGCTGACGAGCGTCGAAGGCGAAGCCCTCACGATCGTCTACTCGACCACCACGCACCGCGCGATGACCGTGCGTTCGGTGATCGGCGACGAGGACGTCGAAGGCACGCCGCGGGTTTCGCAGACTTTCCACGCCGGCACCACCGACGGCGGCGAGCCGACCGGTGACGTGCCCGGTCCGTCGCGGGACCTCATCGGCAAGCGCAACGTCTACCGCTACAGCCCGAACCACCTGTACGAGCACGTTTACCTCTCCTCCGAACGCTACTGCTGGCAGTGCGTCGAGGGCGTGCAACGCGGGCACGGCGACGTTGATATGTCAACCGTCTGGAAGTTCGCCGACGGCCTGTACCTGTTCTGCTTCCGGGAGTTCCGGATCGCGGTGGCCAGCGTGTGGCTGCACGACCTCGGCTACGACCTGCGCACCACCGGCGTTTTCCTCGGCATCACCGGCGACGGCCGGTCCGAGCATTCCCGTGCGGGCGGGCACATCTACCCGCTCGGCTCGATCAGCTACCCCGACGTCCAGCCTGTCTAAGGAGTTCCCCCGTGTCCAATTTGGACGTGATCACCGCGCATTACGAGGCGAGCGACCGCGGCGACCTCGACGGCATGCTCGCCCCGATCGGCCCCGAGACCACTTGGACCGAGGCCGCCGGATTCCCCTACGCGGGCACCTACACCGGCCCGGACGAGGTGAAGCGCAACGTCTTCGAGGCGATCGCGCGCGACTGGGACGGCTATCAGTTCTCCCTGTCCGCGTTGCTGGACGCCGGCGACTCGATCGTCGGGCTCGGCACCTACAGCGGCACGAACCGCAAGTCCGGCAAGGCTTTCACCGCGCGCGTGGCGCACGTGTGGAAGTTCGACGGCGACCAGGTCGCGAGTTTCGAGCAGATCGTCGATTCCGCCCCGGTCGCCGCGGCGACCGACTGAGTCTCCCGCGAAACGGCGGTGCCGGTCCTTCCCCCGGCACCGCCCCCGTTCTCTCCCCTCCCCCTCTGGTCACTGTGGACCGGAAAGCCGAGCCATGATGAGAAAGTTCCTGCCCGCGCTCGCCTCGGCCGTGCTCGTCACGCTGGTCGCGGCGGGCTGCGCGGGCACCGCCGATCCGAACGGACCGATCGTGGTCGGCTCGGTCAACGCGCTGAGCGGACCCGCCACCTTCCCGGAATCCTCCCAGGCCGCCAAGGCCGTCTTCGACGCGGCGAACGCGGCGGGCGGCGTGCACGGGCGCAAGATCGAATACCACGCCATCGACGACAAGGGCGACCCCGCCGCCGCGGCAGCCGCGGCCCGCGAGATCGTGGGCGGCGATCAGGCGGTCGCGCTGGTCGGTTCGTCCAGCCTCATCGAATGCCAGATCAACGCCAAGTACTACCAGCAGGAGAAGGTGCTTTCCATCTCCGGCATCGGCGTCGACCCGTCGTGCTTCACCAGCCCGAACATCGGGCCTGCCAACGTCGGGCCGTTCCACGACATGACGCTGACCCTGCTGTACGGCTCCGAAGTGCTGCACCTGCAAGACATGTGCGCACTGCTGGAAATCGCCGGGAACACGTTGCCATACTACCGCGCGGCCATCGACGAATGGTCGAAAATCACCGGCAAGAAGCTCAAGTACGTCGATGCGACCGTGCCGTACAACGGTTCCGACTACACGCCCTACATCGTCAAGGCGCGCGCCGCCGGGTGCAAAGCGGTGACGGTGAACCCCGTGGAGCCCGACTCGATCGGCCAGCTGAAAGCCGCGCAGGCGCAGGGCTGGAAGGACGTGACCTGGCTGCTGCTCACGAGTGTCTACAGTGAACAGTACGCGAAGGCGGTTTCCGAAGCGGGCAAGGGCGTTTACGTGCCGGCCGAGTTCTACCCGTTCACCGACCCGTCGAGCCCGCGTACGAAGGAATGGCGGGATCTCATGACCCGCAACAACATTCCGCTGACCTCGTTCAGCCAGGGCGGCTACCTCGCGGCGAAGTACTTCCTGAAGGTGCTGGAAGGCATGCCGGGTGACATCACGCGGGAATCGGTGACGAAGGCGCTGCGCGAAATGAAGCCGATCACCGACCCGATGGTCGGCACGCCGTACGTGTTCGGACCCGGACAGACACATCACGACAACATCGCGGGCTGGCCGGTGAAGCTCGCGACGGGCACGAACCGGTGGGAGATCGCCGGTACCGACTGGCTGCGGATTCCGCGGCGCTAGCCCGATCCGCTTTGGATAGAGGAGACTGCAATGGTGCAGGGAGCGCTGGCCGGGCTTGCCGCCGGCGGGCTTTACGCGGTGCTGGCGGTGTGCCTGACCTTGATGTCCAGGCTGGTCCGGGTCGTCAACTTCGCCCAGGCGGCCACCGGCATGTTCGGCAGTTACGTCGGGGTGGCCCTGTCCGTCCACGGCGGACTGCCGGAATGGCTGGCGGTGGTGCTCGGCGTGCTGCTGGGCGGAGTGCTGAGCGTGCTGATCGGCTGGGTCGTCTCGACCTGGCTGGCCGAAGCAGGCACCGGCACCCGCTCGGCGGTCACCGTCGCGGTGCTGCTGCTGTTGATCTCGCTGTCGTTCATCCTGTTCGGCAACAAACCGCAGCCGTTCCAGGCGTTGCTGGCCGGCCCGGCCTTCACCGTCGGCGGCGTGGTGATCAGCCAGGTGACGGTCGTGACCGTCGCGCTGGCGGTGGTGATCGCCTTCGCCGCCCGGCTGATCCTGACAAAGACGCCCGTTGGCATCTCACTGCGTGCTTTGTCGGAACGTCCGACGACAGCTGAGCTGTTAGGCATCCCCGCGAAACGTCTCAGTGCCGCCGTCTGGGGCGCCACCGGCCTGATCAGCACCATCATCATCGTGATCGTCGCCCCGTCCCAGTCGAACGACGCCACCTCGCTGGCCATGCTGGTCGTGCCCGCCGCTGCGGCGGCCCTGCTCGGCGGGTTCCGCAGGCTGGACCTCGCCGTGGTCGGCGGGCTCGTGCTCGGCATGCTGCAGGGCGCGCTCGCGCAGGTCGACCAGCTTTCGGTAGTGCGGAATTTCGTCCCGTTCCTGGCCATCGTCGGCCTGCTCGTGTGGTCTCAGCGCAAGGAGGTGTGGGATGCAGCTCGCTGACCGGGGCGCAGTGTCCCGCTTCGGAACCCCACTGGTCGTCGCGGTGGCCGCGGTACTGGTCGGCATCGGCCTGACCGTCGGCCTCAACGGCTACTTCGCCTACCTCGGCGTGAGCGTCGTCGTAGCCGCGATCGCCTTGCTCGGCCTCGGTGTCGTCACCGGCAGCGCCGGCATGATTTCCTTGTGCCAGTTGACCTTCGGCGCGATCGGCGCGTGGGTCGTCTCTGCGCTGAACAAAGCCGGCGCTCCCGGCGGCTTCTTTTTCTGGCTGCTGCTGGGCGGTCTCGCGGCAGGCTTAGTCGGCGTCCTCATCGGACTTCCCGCGCTGCGCCTGCGCGGGATCAACCTGGCCGTCGTCACGCTCGGCCTGGCCGCGGCCGCCGACGTGACCCTGGTGGAAATCCAGTTCCCCGGCACCACGGACGGCGTCTCGGTCGACCGTCCGTCCTTTGTGGCCGACGACAACGCCTATTTTCTGCTCTGCGTCATCGTCCTGATCATCTGCGCGTTGGCGGTGCACTTCCTCCGGCGCGGTCCGTGGGGCAGCAGCTGGGCCGCGGTGGCGTTCTCCGAACGCGGCACCGCCGCGGCAGGCGCCAGCGTCCGCACCGCGAAGCTCTCCGCCTTCGCCGTAAGCGCCACCTTGGGCGGCATCAGCGGCGGCCTGCTCACCGCACAGGTCGGATTCGCTTTCCCTACCAGTTTCGCCCCGCTGCAGTCGCTGGCGTTGTACGTGCTGGCGATCATGTCCGGCGCACACCTGATTGACATGGCGGTGTTCGGCGCGGTCCTGTGGGTCGCGGTGCCGGAGCTGCTGAAGCGATGGGGCGTCCCGCAGGACTGGGGTTACGTGATCTTCGGTCTGCTTGGCATCCAGGCGCTGGCCGGACGCGGCAACCTCGGCACGGCGATCCGCGAGCTGTGGCGTCGTCGGCAGAGGGCCAGCGCCGGGGTCCAGATCACCGCGCTGGACGAAGAACCGCCGCGGCTTCCGCCCGGCGAACCGGTGCTGGTGGTCCGGGGACTGAGTGTCACCTTCGGCCAAGTCAAGGCACTGTCCGGAGTGGACTTAGCCGTCCCGAAGGGCGGGGTTCTAGGTGTCATCGGCCCGAACGGCGCGGGAAAGTCCACTTTGGTCGACGCCATCAGCGGTTTCCTGCCCCAGGCGCAAGGAACCGTCGAACTGGCCGACCGGCCTCTCACCGGCAATCCGACGCGACGGGCCCGCTCCGGTCTGCGCCGAACCTTCCAGCAGGACCGGGTCCCGGCAGGTCTGACCATCGAGGCGTACGTCCGCTTCGTCGCCCGCCGGCGACCGGACGCCGCCGAAGTCGCTGCCGCGCTGGAGTTCTTCGGCTGCCCGCCGGCCGCGACGCCGCTGGACCGGGTCGACGTGGGCGCGCGCCGGCTGGTCGAAGTCGTCGGCCACCTCATGGCCAAGCCCCAGGTGCTGCTTCTCGACGAACCGGCGGCGGGTCTCCCGCACGAGGAACACGTCGCGTTCGGCGAACGCCTGCGGCAGGTCCCGGCCAGGTTCGGCGTTTCGGTGCTGATCATCGAACACGACCTCGACCTGGTCCGGTCGGTCTGCGACACGCTGACCGTGCTCGACTTCGGCGAGGTGCTGGCGAGCGGCCCGCAGGCGGAAGTGCTGGCGGATCCGGCGGTTCTGAAGGCCTACCTGGGCGAAACGGAGATGCTGTGAGCACGCTGCGAATCGAGAACCTGACCGTCACGCGCGGCGCGGGCCCAGTCATCGCCGACGTCGGGCTGACCCTGGAACCGGGCAAGATCACCGCGCTGGTGGGCCCCAACGGAGCGGGCAAGACCAGTCTGCTGGAAGCCCTCTCCGGCGTGATCCCCGCGGCGGCCGGGACTATCCACGTTGGACACACCGACGTCACGAAACACTCGCGGGTGGCCAGAGCACGGCTCGGACTGGCGCACGTCGAACAAGGACGCGCGGTCTTCGCCAGCCTGACCGTCTTGGAAAACCTGCGCCTGACCGCCAAGACCCCGGCTGGCGTGGACGAAGTCCTCGCCCTCTTCCCGGAATTGGAGAAACGCAAGAACTCGCCCGCCGCACTGTTGTCCGGCGGCGAGCAGCAGATGGTGGTGCTGGGCCGGGCCTTCGCCGCGAAACCGAAGTTCCTGCTCATCGACGAAATGTCGCTCGGCCTGGCACCGGCCGTCTTCACCAGGCTTCTCCCGGCAGTCACCGAATTCGCCGACGCGGGCGCGGCGATCCTCCTGGTGGAACAGTTCACCCACCTGGCATTGAAAGTCGCGCAGGAAGCCCTGGTCGTCTCTTCCGGCAAGGTCACCTACGCCGGCGAGTCGCAGCCCCTGCTGGACAATCCGGACACCTTGCACCAGGCGTATCTGGGCACCAACTGACCCGGGGTGCGGGCGTTCCGCGGTGGGACGCCCGCACCCCGGCCGGTCAGCCTTCCCGGATGGTCATCTTGGCGATCCGGTCGCCGTCGACGGCGAAGACGAACTTCGACCGGCCGTTGGCGTGGTTGCTCCGCCAGTCCCCGACCACGGTGATCTCCTTGCCGGAGACGGTGACCTCTTCCGGGGTCAGGACGCCGTGCGAGCCGATGAACTCGACGTCGCTCCATTCCTTGATCGCGGCGCGTCCGGAGAACGACCGCCCCCAGTCGTCCACCACGCCGGTTTCGGTGAACGCGTCCAGGAACGCGGCGTCGTCGTGCCGGTTCACCGCGTCGACGAACGACGCCACCGGTTCCGGAATCTCCACTTCGGACATTGCGCTTCCCTTGCTGTCTCGGCGAAATCAGCGGGTAGTGTAGCCCCCGTTGGCGAAAATCGTCTGCCCGGTGATCCACCAGCCGGAGGTGGCCAGGAACGTCACGATCGGCGCGATGTCCTCGATCTTCGTCAGCTGGCCGCCCATCGCCTGCGACTTGTGGAATTCCACCCGTTCCGGGGTTTCCTGGCCGTAGAAGAACGGCGTGTCCATCGGGCCGGGCCCGACCGCGGTGACCGAGATCCCGCGCGGGGCGAATTCCTTGGCCGCGGCGCGGGTGAAGTGCTCGACCGGGCTCTTGCCGCCCGCGTAGGTCGAGTACCCGTCGGTGAACGCCGCGAGCAGGCTCGTCACGATCGTGATGATCTTGCCGCCGTCGGCGACGTTCTTGCCCGCTTCCTTGATGAAGAAGTACGCCGCCTTCGAGTTGATGTCGAACATCGAGTCGTACTCGTCCTCGGTGGTCTCGGTGATCGGCTTGCGCAGCACCTTGCCCACCGTGTTGACCGCGACGTCGATCTTCCCGAGCGCGGCCTCCGCGTCCGCGAACAGCTTCTCCACGTTCGCCGGGACGGTCAGGTCGCCGGTCAGCACGACGCCCTTGCCGCCCGCCGCCTCGACCGCGGCGAGCGTCTCCTCCGCCTGCGGCCGGGTCGATTCGGAGTTGTAGTGGATCGCCACGTTCGCGCCGGCCTCGGCCGCCTGCCTGCTGATGAGCCCGCCGAGGTTCTTCGCCCCAGCGGCGACGAGGACGTTCTTGCCTTTGAGGGTGTGGTCGGTCATGCGTACCTCTCTTTATCGCTGATACGCCTCACTGTATCACTGCAACAGCGGCTACCATAGCGGTGTGACACAGATTGCGAACGCGGATACACGGACCCGGCTCCTGGACGCGGCTGCCGAGCAGGTCGCGGCGACGCCGGGCGAGGACATCTCGCTGCGCGCGATCTGCGCCCAAGCCGGGGTGAAAATGCCGACGCTGTACCACTTCTTCGGCAGCAAACAGGGCCTGCTGGACGCGGTCGTCGAGCGCGGCTTCGACCTGTACCTCGCGGAGAAGGGCGCGCACGAACCGTCCGGCGACCCGATTCAGGACCTGCGCGACGGCTGGGACGCCCACGTCGCCTTCGGGATCGCGAACCCCGGCTTCTACACGCTCATGTACGGCCAGGTCCACCCCGGCCACGCCCCCGAGGCGCAGGAACGCCCGAGCGCGATGCTGCGCGCCTTAACCCAAGCCGCCGCCGACCAGGGGCGTCTGACGGTCCCGCCGGACCAGGCGGCCGCGCACATCCTGGTGGCGAACATCGGCGTCACGTTGCGGCAGATCATCCTCGCCGAGGAGGACCGCGCGTTGTCCGTGGCGGTGCGGGAAGGCGCGATCGCCGCGATCACCGGCACTGGGGCGACTGAGGACCGGCACGCCGAAATCCACCGTGTATTGGAACACGCCGCGGCGAACCCGGAAATCCTGGGCACGACGGAAACCCAGCTGCTGACCAAGTGGCTCCGGACGCTCGCCGAATCAAGCTGATCCGACGGCAGGCCAGTCGATCCGGCCGGGAAGCGGGTCGCCCTCGGGCGAGTCCGCGGGGAAGACCGGCGTCGTCCCCGCCATGCTGAGATATCCGTTGAGGCTGCGCCTGATCGCGAACCCGTATCCGTCGGCGGTTCTCGCGTACCCGGCGGACAAGGACGGATCCGCCTCGAACTCCGTCGCCCAGCCCCGGTCGCGCCACGAACGCATCGTCAGGTCGAGGTACTCCTCAGACGTCTCGGCGGCGGCTCCGAGCACCCAGTAGGCGATGTCGAAGAACCGCCGGGTTTCGTCGCGGCCGTAGTCGTCGGACAGGGCCACCCCGTTGTGGAACACCGCTTTGGGCAGGTCCGGATGCCGCAGCACCAGGGCCGATCCGGACGGCAGCGCCCGGAGGGTTTCGGTGAAGTGGCCGAGCAACCGGACCCGGACCTCGGCTTGCGTCGGCACGTCAGCCTGCCGCGGTTTCGGGGCGTCCGCTCGCCTCGCGGAGGACGTCGGCGGCTGCGTTTCGGACGTCGTCCAGGACACCGGTGAACCACTGTTGCGTGTCAGCGTCCTTGAACTGGCTGTCCACCACGCCGGTGAGCACGGTGGCGGCCCGGGCCATCGCGGCAGCCAGCGTGCCGGCGGCGTCGGCCACCTTCTCGACCCAGTCGTCACCGTAAGAATCGGACACGATCGCCACCGGCACCCGTTCGACGTTGTAGAACGTCGTGCTGGCGTCGCGCGCCGCGGCGAGCAGCGCGAACACCCGGTCGGCGAGCGCCTCTCGGGCGCGCTCGACCGGGTGCCGCGGATAGCTCATGGCCTCGCGGCCGAGCAGGACTTCGACTTCCCGGGCGATCGCGACGGCCTTGTCCGCGAACCGCTGATTGGCCGTCGCGGTCTTCTCCGCCCAGTCCCCCTCGAACGTCATCCGGCCATTATGGGACTACATCCCGGCGCGCTCAAAGGCCAATGTGGGCAAGTCGACCGCGTGCGCCCCGCCGTCCGCCACCAGCACCGCACCGGTGATGTACGAGGACTCGGAAGACCCCAGGAACCGCACGATAGAAGCGATTTCCTCCGGTTCGGCCGGACGCCGCAACGGCACCTCGGCAGTCACCCGCCGGTACCCCTCGTCGTGCCCGCCGTCAAAACCGGCTGCCTCGGCGAACTGCTCCATCTCGCCATCCGCCATCGGCGTCCGCACCCAGCCCGGGCACACCGCGTTGGCCCGAACCCCGCGAGGCCCGTAATCCCGGGCAATGGACCGAGTCAGCCCGATCAACGCGTGCTTCGCCACCGTGTATCCCGCGACATTCGGGCCGGCGAACAACCCTGCCAGCGACGAAACAATCACGACCTGCCCGCCGCTTTCCACGAGGGAAGGCAACGCGGCCCGGCAAAACACGAACGCGCTCGACAAATTGGACCGAAGCGCGATTTCCCATTCCTCGTCCCCGGTGTCCACCACCGAAGAAAGCCCGTGCCCGCCGGCATTGGCCACGATCACGTCCAGCCGCCCGTACTTCTCGAGAATCTCGGAGATCGCCGCCTCCGCGTCCTCGCGAACACTGGCGTCGCAAGCGATCACGTGCGCACCAGTCTCCGCAGCGACCTTCTCCAGCGGCTCGCGCCGCCTGCCAAGAACCACGACCTGTGCGCCTTCGCCGGCGTACCGCCGAGCAACCGCAGCCCCAATGCCCGTCCCTCCGCCGGTAATCGCCACGACCCGCGTGTCTGCCATCGTCATTTCTCCCTTTCAAGCAGGAAACCCAGACCGAGCCGAATAGCCGAAGTCGGCGAGCAAGGCCTGTCCGTTCACCGTCCGCGCCCGCGCGGAAGCCAGATACACCACCTGCTGGGCGACCTCGCCGGCCGCCTGCACCGGGAATCCCGGTTCGTCCAGCAGGTCTCCCAAATCCCCTCGCGCCATCGGCGTGTCCACCACCGACGGGCACACGCAATTGACCCGCACGCCGTCGAACTCGACCGACAACGCCCGCGTCAACGACACCACCGCGCCCTTCGACGCGCAGTAGGGCACCATCCCCGGCGCGCACACGAAGGCCGAATCGCTGGCCAGGAAGACGATCGAACTCCCGTCTCGCAGCCACGGCCGCGCGTGCTTCGCGACCAGGAACTGGCCCAGCACGTTCACCGCCATGACCGCGGTGAAGTCCGCCGCGCTGGTCTCCGCGAGCGGCCGTCCGACCGGTCCTGATATCCCAGCGCAGCCGACTACCACGTCAATCCGGCCGAGCGACTCCGCCACGAGCCGCACCGCCGCGGCCACCTGGTCCTCGTCGGTGATGTCCGCCCGCGCCGCGACGACGTCCCCCGGCAGCGACGGCGGCCGGACCCGGTCGACCACCCCGACCCGCGCGCCCTCCTCCAGGAACGCCCGCGCGCAGGCCAGCCCGATCCCGGACGCGGCCCCGGTGATCAGCACGGCCTTGTCTTCGAGGTCGAGTCGCATGCCGCAATCCTGCAACAACGGCGCCGCCGGGGATTGGCAACGAGTGCATCCTTGTTGTCAGCGGCCGCACGACCCGCCGAACCCGGCTACCGCTACCCCCTGGCCGCCGCGAACACTGCGGCGAGGAGCGCGAAGGGACACCATGAGCAACGCACACCCCCACCCCCTTGACCCGCTGACCGCCGACGAACTCGCCGCCGGCCGGGCAGTGCTGGAGGCACAGGGGCTGATCACCGAGACGACGCGGTTTCCGCAGGTCCTCCCGGTGGAGCCGGACAAGGCCGCCGTGCTGGCCTGCGCCGCGGCCGACCGGCGGATCCAGTTCACCCTGCTCGACACCGCGACCGGCGAATCGGCCGACGCGGTCGTGTCGGTGACCGCCGGGGAGCTGGTCAGCCACGAGAAGTGCGGCGAGGGCCAGCCCCCGTATCTCTTCGAGGAGTACGACCTGGCCGAGGCCATCACCAAGGCCTCACCCGAGTGGCAGGCGGCCATGGAGCGGCGCGGTCTCGGCGACCGCGTCGAGCACGCGTTCTGCGCCCCGCTCGCCCCCGGCTGCTTCGGCCGTGAGGACGAGACCGGCCGGGTCATTCGCTCGCTCACCTTCCTGCGCGAGGACGACACCGACAACCCCTGGTCACGGCCGGTCGAAGGCCTGGTAGCGCACCTCAACCTCACCGAACAGCGCGTACTGCGGGTCGAGGACGAGGGCGACACCCCGGTCCCGGAGGACTCCGGCCGGTACGGCCACCACCCCGCGCGCACGACGCTCAAGCCGATCGAGATCACCCAGCCGGAAGGCCCGAGCTTCCAGGTCGACGGTTCGCTGGTGACGTGGGAGGGCTGGCAGCTGCGCGTCGGGTTCAACGCGCGCGAGGGCCTGACCCTGCACCAGCTGACCTTCCAGGACCGCTCGGTGCTGTACCGCGCGTCGGTGCCTGAGATGGTTGTTCCCTACGGTGATACGTCAATCGGCCGGTTCTGGATCAGCTACTTCGACGCGGGCGAGTACCTGCTCGGCAAGAACGGCAACAGCCTGCGCCTGGGCTGCGACTGCCTCGGCGTGATCCACTACTTCGACGCCTTCCTCGCCGACGACCACGGCCAGCCGGTGCGCGTGCCGAACGCGATCTGCATGCACGAGGAGGACTACGGGATCCTCTGGAAGCACACGGATCTCGACGGCAAGGCCGAGGTCCGCCGTTCGCGCCGGCTGGTGATCTCGTCGATCTCCACTATCGGCAACTACGACTACGGCTTCTTCTGGTACCTCTACCTCGACGGCACCATCGAATGCGAGGCCAAGGCGACCGGCATCGTCTTCTCCGGCGCCGGTGAGCCAGGGTCCGCGAATCCGCACGCGTCCGAGATCGCGCCCGGCCTGTTCGCCCCGGTGCACCAGCACCTGTTCTGCGCCCGGCTCGACTTCGCCGTCGACGGCCAGCGCAACTCGGTGTACGAAGTGGACACTGTCGGGATTCCGATCGGCGAAAAGAACCCGTACGGCAACGCCTTCACCTGGACGGCCACCGAACTGCGCACCGAAAAGGAGGCGAAGCGGCACGCCAACCCGGCGACCGCGCGTGTGTGGGAAGTCCGCAGCACCGAGCACACCAACCGGCTCGGCGCGCCGACCGCGTACCAGCTCGTGCCGCGGCCGTCGGCGACCCTGATGGCGCAACCGGAATCGACGGTGTACCAGCGCGCGACGTTCGCCACGAACCACCTGTGGGTCACGCCGTACGCACCCGGCGAACGCTTCCCGGCGGGCGACCGCCCCAACGCGCACCCGGGCGGGGCAGGCCTGCCCGCGTGGACGGCGGCCGACCGCTCTGTCAGCGACACCGACGTCGTGCTGTGGCACGTCTTCGGCCCGACGCACATCCCGCGTCCAGAGGACTGGCCGGTCATGCCGGTCGACTACTCCGGATTCATGGTGCGTCCCTACGGGTTCTGCGACCGGAACCCGGCACTCGACCTGCCCTCGGCCGCCCACGGCCACTGCGAACACTGAGGAAGGCTCCATGCCCGCGACCAATCTGTCCGACACCTCCACCTGGCTCCCGCTCGACGGTCTCGCTCCCGGCTTCGACGCCAACAAAGCGGCCACTGTGGACGATCTCGACAACCAGTCGTTCACTTTGGACTGTGCCGACGGCGGCACGTTCTCGATCAGCTTCTCCGGCGGCCGCGCGTCGTGGGACGAGGACGGCGCCACCGGCGAGACCGCTTCGGAGACGTTCCTCGTCGACGCCGGCCTGTTCTACGTGCAGTTCCACCCCGGTGCGGAAACCTCGTACAGCCTGCTGCTGGACGTGCGCCAGGGCCGCGCGCTGGTCATCACGAGCACGATCGGCGACGGACTTCCCCGGGTGACACAACGGTTCCGTCCCGCGACCATCCAGGGCCGCGAGGCGCACGGCGACGAAATCGCGCCCAGTACGGCGTTGATCGGCCGCCGCGTGCAGTGGGTTTACAGCGAAGAGCACGCGTACGAGCACGTTTACCTCACCCCGCACTGGTACACCTGGCAGTGCCTTTCCGGTCCGGAGCGGGGCCTCGCCGACACCGACGAGAACTCCGTCTACCAGATCCGGCCCGGGATCTACGTGTTCACCTGGCGCGAGAAGGTCATCCCGTGCGCGTCGGTGACCGTGGCCGACCACCGGAACGTGCGGGAATTGCGGTCGCACGGTTCGCTGTTCGGACTGGGCGAGGACGGCAAGTCGCCGACGCACTTCACCTTCGGCGCGTACGGCAGGCTGCTCAGCAACACCGTTTATTCGCCGGACTACGACCCCGCTGGACAGTGACCCGTGGCGCCTGAACTGCTCCTCACCAACGCCACTGTGTACACAGTGGACGAAGACCGGCCGTGGGCGACCTCGCTCGCGGTGGAGAACGGCCGGGTGAGCACCGCCGAGGCCGGTCCCGACACCGAGGTCGTCGATCTCGGCGGCGCGTTCGTGCTGCCGGGTTTCGTCGACGTGCACAGCCACCATGCCCTCGCCGGACGGGAATTGTTCGAACTGCGCTTGGAAAGCGGCGCGGGCTTGGACGAAATCCTCGTCGCGGTAAGGGAATGGGCTGCGGGTCTCGGTCCTGACGAATGGGTCGTCGGCGGCGCCTGGCCGTCCACTTTGGCCCCTGAACTCGGCCACGAGTCCGTGCGGCGAGCACTGGACGAAGCGGCAGGCGGACGTCCGGTCGTGCTGATCGAGGACAGCAGGCACAACCGGTGGGCGAGCAGCCGGGCGCTGGAACTCGCCGGGATCACCGCGGACACGCCGGATCCGGCCGGCGGGACGATCCACCGCGACCTCGACAGCGGCGCGCCGACCGGTCTGCTGATCGAGACCGCGGGATTGGCGGTGGAGCGGGCGATGCGGGACACGCGCACGCTCACCGCCGAGCAGCACGCCGAGGCGTCGCGGCGGGCGATCGCGATCCTGCACTCCTACGGCATCACGGCGTTCCAGGACGCCGGAGCGACTCTCGACATCCTCGCCGCGCTGAAAACCCTGGACGACGCTAAGGAACTAGCCGCGTGGGTCGTGTCGTCGATGCTGGTCAACGACCCGATCTTCGGCGCGGACCCGATCGGCAAACCGCTGCTCGACCGGGCCGCGCAGTACCGCAGCGAGCACCACCGGCCGGACTTCGTGAAGATCTTCCTCGACGGCACCCCGCCCGCGCACACCGCGGCGTTCCTGGAGCCGTACCTGCACCACGAGTGCTTCTGCGGCGACACGACGATGCCGCCGGAGGAACTCGCGGACTGGCTGGACGTCGCCGTCTCGGCCGGGCTTTCGGCGAAGATCCACTGCGCGGGCGACGCAGCCGTCCGGGCCACTTTGGACGCTGCAGGCGCACTGCGGGCCCGCGGCGACTACACGACGAAAATCCAAGTGGCGCACGGGCAATTCATCCACCCGGACGACCTGGAACGGTTCGCGACGCTCAACGTCTCGGCGGACATCTCGCCGTTCCTGTGGGTGCCCGGCGTGATCCCGGACGCCATCGCCCAGGTGATCCCCGCCGAACGCGCGGCGCGCATGCAGCCGAACCGCACGCTGCTGAACACCGGCGCACTGGTCGCCGGGGGTTCGGACTGGCCGGTGAGCGAATCCCCGAACGCCTGGGAAGGCATCGAGGGCCTCATCACCCGGCAGGACCCGTACGGCAAACACCCCGGGAGCCTGTGGCCGGAGCAGGCGATCACGCTGGCCGAAGCGATCCAGGTGTTCACCCTGAACTCGGCCCGCGCCTGCGGACTGGACGACGTCACGGGGTCGCTGACGCCGGGGAAGTCGGCGGATTTCGTGGTGCTGGACCAGGATCCGTTCAAGACCCCGGCGAACGAGCTCGCGGGGATCACAGTGCGGGAGACGTGGTTCGGGGGGAAGCGGGTGTTTTCGCGGGGCTAAGGGTTGTGAGTGTTCATGCCGGTTAGAACCGGCATGAACACTCACGACGTCTTACGCCAGCAGAAACTCCGCCACCCGCTCCCCCATCAGCACCGCCGGCGCGTTCGTGTTCCCGCTGATCACCCGCGGCAGCACCGAGGCATCCGCGACGCGCAGCCCGGACACCCCGCGCACCGCCAGCGTCGGGTCCGTCACCGCCAGTTCGTCGGTTCCCATCCGGCACGTGCCCACCTGGTGGTGATACGTGATCGCGGTCCGTCGCACGTACTCGCGCACATCCGCCGGTCCCGGGTACAGCTCCCGGGCGCCCCATTCCTCCGCCAACGCCGGGGCGCTGCCGATCAACCGGCACTGCTCCACCGACGCGACCAGGCTTTCGAAGTCCGCCGGGTGTGCGAGCGCGGCCAAGTCGATCAGCGGCATCTCGGTCGGATCCGCGCTGCGCAGCCGCAGCGTTCCCCGGCTTTGCGGCGTGATCATGCCCGCCATCAGCGAGAACCCGGTCGGCGGCCCGGTCATCCACGACTCGTACATCGGCACGCTGAAGTGGATCGGCTGGGTGTCCGGCACCGCCAGGCCCGGACGGCTGCGCCAGAACAGGTGCGTCTGCGTCACCGAAAGCCCGGTCTGCGGCGGCGCGACCGCACGCCGGTCGGTGGCGAAGATGACTGGCGACAGCAGATGGTCGTGCAGGTTCTCGCCGACGCCCGGCAGGTCCGCGACGACGTCAAGGCCCAGCGCGGCGACGTCGTCGGCCGGGCCGATTCCGCTGCGCAGCAGGATGGCCGGGGACGCGAGGGCGCCAGCGGCGAGCACCACTTGGTCGGCGAACAGCGGCTCCAGTTCGCCGTCGATCTCCGCCAGGACACCGATGCAACGGTCGCCCTCGAACAGCACGCGATGCACCAGTGCACCGGTGTGCACGGTCATCCGGGCGGCGACCGGTTCGGCGTAGCAGAGCCAGGTGTTGCGCCGCCGTCCGCCGGTCATGGTTACCTGCTGCACGGAGATGCCGTCGAGGGTTCCGCCGTTGTAATTGTCGTTGAACGGCAGGCCGATCTCCTGTGCCGCGTCCACAATGGACTGCTGGATCGGCTGCAGCGGATCGTGCTGCTCCAAGTCGAGCAGGTCGCGTTCGATCCGCTCGTACACCGGGCGCACGTCGTCCCAGGTCCAGCCGGGCAGTTCCCATCCGTCGTAGTCCGCCGCCGCGCCGCGGACCCAGATCATCGCGTTCAGCGAATGCGAACCGCCGAGCACCTTGCCGCGCGGCAGGTGCAGCCTGCGGTTCCCGGCGTGCGGCTGCGGCACCGTGTAGTAGTCCCAGTCCTCGGCGGCGTGCCACAGCTCCGCCGCGCGCGACGGGTCGTGGATCGCCGCGTTCGTGTCCGGTCCGCCCGCTTCCAGCAGCGTCACCTTCGCACCCGCGTCCACCAGCCGCCGGCACACCACCGAGCCCGCCGAACCCGCACCTACCACGATCACGTCCATGTGCTGATCCTGACCGGTCCCCCGGCCGCGCCCGGAATTGTCTTCACTCGCCGACAACGGGCGTGCCCTCGCGGACAAGACCGCCCGCCCGCCGCGCGCCGATACTCGGATACGACCAGAAGATAGGGACTAGGGAGCACCGATGCCGACACGCCTGTTCATCGACGGTCAGTGGACCGAGGCCGGCGGGGAGCCCATCCCGACCCGCGATCCGGCCACCGGCACGGTTCTCGAAGACGTCGGGACGGCAACGCAGGCCGACGTCGACGCCGCGGTCGCCGCCGCGCGCCGCGCGCTGAGCTCGCCGGAGTGGGCCGGGCTCGCGCCGGTGCGGCGCGCGAAACTGCTGTTCCGCCTCGCCGACCTCGTCGACGAGCACCACGAGGAACTCGCCGCGCTGGAAACCCGCGACCAGGGCCAGCCGATTGGTATCTCACGGCAGGTGAGCGTCACCGGCGCGGCCGAGCACCTGCGCTATTTCGCCGGCTGGGTCACGAAAATCCAGGGAACCACGAACCCGGTTTCGTTCCCGGACACCCTGCACTACACCCGCCGCGAGCCGGTCGGCGTGAACGCGCTGATCACGCCGTGGAACTTCCCGCTGATGATCCTCGTGTGGAAGCTCGCGCCCGCGCTCGCCACCGGCAACACCGTGGTGATCAAGCCGAGCGAGGTCACGCCGCTCACCAGCATCCGGCTGGTACAGCTGGCGGAGCAGGCTGGTATCCCAGCGGGCGTGGTCAACCTGGTCACGGGCGACGGTCCGGTGGGCGCGATGCTGAGTTCGCACCACGACGTCGACCACGTCTCCTACACCGGCTCCACCGCGGTCGGGAAGCTGATCACCGCGGCGAGCGCGGAGTCCAACCTCAAGCGGCTGACGCTCGAACTCGGCGGCAAGGCCCCGAGCATCATCGCCGCGGACGCCGACCTGGACGCCGCCGTCGCGGGCAACCTCGCCGGCGCGACGCTGAACACCGGCCAGGTCTGCGCGGCGTACACGCGGTTCTACGTCGACCGCAAACGCGAGCAGGAGTTCGTGGAGAAGATGGCCGCCGGACTGGCGGGGCTGCAGGTCGGTCCCGGTTTGGAGGAGACGACCCAGGTCGGGCCGCTCGTGTCGGACAAGCACCGCAGGCACGTCGCGAACCTGGTGGCGACCGGCCGTTCCGAAGGCGCGGACCTGATCACCGGCGGCTCGGAAGTCGACCGCGACGGCTACTTCTACCAGCCGACGCTCTTCGCGGGCGTCACGGACTCGATGACGATCATGCGCGAGGAGATCTTCGGCCCGGTGCTGGCAGTGACTCCGTACGACGACCCGGACGAACTGGTCGCGCGCGCGAACGACACGCAGTACGGCCTCGCCGCGACGGTGTGGACCCGCGATATCCGCACGGCACAACGTTATGCGGACGGGATTCGCGCCGGCGCGGTGTTCGTGAACATGCCGCCGATCCCGGACATGGCCGCTCCGTGGGGCGGGTACAAGGCGTCGGGCTGGGGCCGCGAGATGGGCCCGTGGGCGCTGGACGCGTACACCGAGACGAAGGCGGTTTGGCTGCACTACGGCTACTGAACGCTTTCGGGGCTCGGCAGTCCGATGTGGACTGCCGAGCCCCGTTCAGCGGGCCAGTTCGGCCAGCGACAGCAGCAAATGCGCCGACTCCGGGTACCAGATGTCCGAATGCGCCCCGGCTGGATTCCACCACCGCCCGCGCCGGAACCGCCACCCCGACTCGACATTGACGATCCGCCGGTCCAATTCGGACCGTGAATACTCCACATCTGTCTTGCACAGCACAGTGTTCGCGACCTCGTCGACCGGAGCTTTCACCCCGACATTCCCGATCCCCGCCACCCCCTCCGCCAACCGGTGCCACAAACCGGTGGCTCGGTCGAAGCGGGAGCGGGTCACCACGATCGGCCCGTTGATCGGAGCGTCACGCAACACCGGAGCGAACCGGCCGGTGAAGATATCCGGCCGCGCGGCCATCTGGAACACCAGCAGAGTGTCCACAGTGTATGGATAACGCGGATCGGCTCGATCCCATCCGAGAACCGGCGGACCGTCCCCCGCGGCGGCCTGCACCGCTTCGACGACGAAACGGCCGCCGAAGGAATGGCCGACACAGTGCAGGTACTGCCCGGTGACGGTCCGCAGACTCGGCGCACTGCCGGGCAATTGGCGTTCCGCGTTCAGGTACCCGAGCAACTGGCCGAGCGCCTCCGCGGCCCGCCCCTCGGTGGTCATCGCATGCGCCCGGTCGCGGATCCGCCGGTACCCGGTCAGGAACGGGTTGCTCATCGAGGGCCACCGCACCATGACGTAAAACCCTTGCCACGAACCGAGCCCTTCGTAGGACCCGGCCGCATACCGGTCCTCCAGCAGCCCGAAGAACTGCCGCGCCCGCCGGTCCGCCGTCTCGCGGTTGTTCTGCCACCCGTGCACGAAGACGACGATGTCGGTCGCCGTCGCCGGAACGTTCAGCCAGCGCGCCAGAAAGCGCGACGTCGCCTCGGCGGGCACCGGTTTGCCGGTTTCCGGATCCACGAAATCGCCGTGCTCGTCGAGGTCCAGGATCACCGGTTCGGTCACGGTCGCCCTTCCTGCCACAGATGCACGTCGATCCCGCGGTACAGCGAAAACATCAGCCCGAGCGGATTGTGGTGCTCGTCGGCGAACGAACGCGCCAGCGAACGCACGATGTCGCCCAGTTTCGCGCCCGAATCGATGAATTCGGTGAACAACCGGCGCGAATACTCGCACGCGAACGCGGGCGGCAGGTCGATCTGCGGGCCGATCAGGCAGCGTCCGCCATTGCCCAGCAACGCTTTGCCGAAAGCCGAATAGAACGCCGAGGTCACCTGCCCGCCCTGGCACGCCCCGACGTACACGAACGGCCGCGTCGGCAGCGGCGCTTCCGCCAGCCACGCCGTCAGGTCGGTGCCGTAGATCCGTTCGCCGTCACCGAGTTTCAGATACGGCTGCTCGACCAGCCCGCCGGAGCCGCTCACCTTGCCGTGGCAGCCGAAGTACGTGACATGGTCGGCGAAATCGCGGCTGCGGAAATGCGCGGCGAGCGTTTTCTTGTCCGGGCGCAGCACTACTTCGGCCCGGCCGTGGAAGAAGTCGACGACCGGCGCGATGTAGGGCGTGTCCGGGAATTGCCGGTCGACGCCGTGGTCGACGTTCAGCCCGACGACCGGTTTGCCGCCGTCGACGGTGATCCGCGCGTCGAAGTCGTCGACCCGGGAGAAGGTGTGCTCCACGACGTGCCGGTAGCCCCAGAACCCGTCGAGCGACCAGTTCTCGTCGTCCGGGTACACGTGCGGCTGCCGCGGCGACGTGTACAGCATGCCCCACGGCACGATCAGGCTGTCCGATTCGATGCTGATCACGTTCTCGCCCTCGGCGAGCGCCAGTTCCAGCAGCGCGCGGATCCGCTGGAGACCGCGATCCGGACCGGCGAACAGCAGCCGGTACATCACATGGCCGGCGTCGGCGAGTGCGAAACCGGCCCGCCGCAACAGTTCCGGCCGCTGTGACAGGTCCCAGCCGTCGGCGAACGGATACCGGCGCGGGCCGCGGTCGGTCTGCTCGGCGAGGTCCACGACGTGCCGCTGCCAGGCTTCGCGAAGGATGTCGATCCGGGAGTTCAGCTCGTCGAGGCTGAGCGCGATCCGGCCCTGGTACCCGCCGCCGCCGTCCTCCGGGAACGCGCTGCCCCAGGCCTGGACGAGAATCCCCGGCGCACCGGGGAACTCGAGGAATCGCAGGTTGACCGTCCGCGCCCGGTTGTACGGCGGCACCGCGACGCGGCTCAGCCCCGCGGTGTTGTCGACGGTCACCTCGGCGCTCAGCTGACGGGTCATGACGGCACCTCCACCGGCAGCGCGGCCGCGATTTCCAGGAGCAGCTGGGCGTCGTGCTCGCGGTAGATCCGGAACACCAGCCGCAGCGGCCCCGGCGCGGCCGGGACGACGTCGAACTCGGCGGGATCGAGCAACCGGTCGCCGGCGATCCAGCCGATCCGCGACACCGGTTCGGCCGCCCCGGGCACGGCGTCGAGCAGCACCCGGACCCGCACGACCCCGGTCGCCGCGGCTGCGGGTTCCTTGCGCCGCACCGAAACCGCGACCCGCACCGACCGCCCGACGACCACCGGATCGTCGGACCGGCATTCGACAGTCGCCAGCAGGTCCGGCCCCGGCGGCGGGACGTCGTCCGGCGGTTTCGCGCCCGGCGGGCGTCGGCTCGCCCAGAGCACGCGCCGGGAGTACAACGGCGGCATCGCCGCGATCTCGCTCGGCGGCGGATACCCGGTCCGGCTGGTGCGCCAGGTAGCGGGGCGCGAATCCACCCGCCGCGAATCCACCCGCCGGGAGTCGACCCGCCTGGAGTCGACGCGCCGCGAATCGGCCCGCCGGGAGTCCGCCCGGCGCGAGTCAACGCGGCGAGAATCGACCCGAACGCTGGACACCGCTCCTAAAATCGCCGAATCAGGTGCCTCGACCTCGTAATCCTCCTCAGCAGGCGCCTCGACGTCAGCAGCGACCGGCTCGCGCGGCTGCGACGGCACCGAAATCCGCTCCGAAAGAAACTCGTCCCCCGCCAGCAGCCCGCGAAGGCTGACCAGCCCGCTCTCCGCGTCGACGATGTCCACGAGCCACCGCAACCGGCCCAGCACCGCCTCGTTGCCCTGCGCGGTCGCCAAGGCCACCGCAGCGCCCAGCGCGTCCAGCGTGGCAGTGAGATTTCCGTTGCGGTGCGCGGAAAGCGCGGCATCGACGGCGGCCCCGAGGCCTAGGTGCTGGCCGACCGGCACTTGGGCCAGGTGCACCGGATCGTCGGTCAAAAGCACGGAAACGGTCTCCGCCTCCGACTGCACAGCGCCCTGCTGCGCCCACATCGCGACCAGCTGATGCTCCCGCTCGATCGCCAGCCCCGACGGCACGAGCAAGCTCAGCGCGTAATCCCGGATTTCCCCCGCCGCCCAGTGCCCGAGATCGAGCACCACTTCGCCGATTCGCCGCTGCGGCAAGGGTTTCGACAGTTCCCGCGGAGCCAGCTGGCTGACCCGGTACACCACGCACCCCGGAGAATCCCGCACGAACAGCCGCACCGAACCCCCGTCGGAACCAGCCGTGACGGTGACCTTCACCGTCGTGCTGGAGCTGCGCGACGGCAAGTACCGGGGATAGTGCACCACGACCTTCGGCCGCGCGGCCGAGACCGGTCGCGGCACCTCGAGGCCGCGCACCCGGCCCGCGTGCTCCCGCAGCGCCGGCCACCCCCGATTCGCTTGCTCCCAATAGATCTGCGCGAGGTCGTGCTGCACCTGGCGCAGGTCAGGCAACCGGCCAGCGGCCGCGGGATGCTCGGCGGCCAGCCGCAGCAGCGTTTCCCCGACCACCGCGGTGAGCCGGTCCCGCTCGTCCTCGTCCAGGTCCAGTTCACCGAGCCGGGACCAAGCGGCGGCGGCTTCGTCAAGGCTCGGCAGCCCCCCTTCGCCCGGCACGATCGAGGCGAGCGCCCGCACCGCGCCGGCCCGAGCGGCGCTCTTGGCTCTCCGGTCCGCTGCTGGCACCTCGTCCAATGCCGCCGCCGCACCCACGCGGTCGTCTACCGCGAGTCTGGTCCGGGCGAGTCCGAACGCCGCAGCGGCCATGGTCGGGTCGCACGCCCACACCGCTTGGTAGTAACGCGCCGCATTCGCCGAAGCGCCCCGCAGTTCCGCGCAAAACCCCAACGCCAGCAACGGCGCCAGCTCGCCCTGCACCAGTCGCGTGCACCGCCTGTACTGGCCCTCGGCTTCGTCCAGCCTTCCCGCCTCCAGCGACGTCGCCGCACTGTGCCAGGCCGCCGCGACCTCCTTGGGTGCGGTGGAACGGGCGACGGGCAAGACCGTCCGCAGGTGGTCCTCCAGCAGGCGATCGTCCGCGCGCAACGGCGGTTCCGGCCCCCAGTCCTCCCACCCTGGCGCCCCGAGCCCCGCAGTGGCGAGTTCGCCAGATTCGCCGAACACTCTCGACGCGGCCGGATGCGGCACGCGGGTCCGCGCACTCAGGAGCAGCCGCAGCACCCCGCGCAGCTGTTCGGCCATGTCGTCGGCGGTGGCGAACCGATCCTCGTAACCAGCGGTGGCCCGGTCGATCAGCTCCTGCAGCTGTTCCCGGCCAAGACCGCCGTACGGCCCGGAACACGCCCGCAGCAGCTCTTCCAGGGTGCGGCCGACCGAATAGAGGTCCGACCGGACGCTGATGCCTTCGCGTTCCAACTCCGACCGCGGCGGCTGATAGCCCGGCGTCCCGACGATCGCGCTGTCCCGGTCGTCCTTCCGCCGCACCGAACCGAGGTCGACGAGCGTGATCCGATCGCCGTCCTGGAGCACGTTGTCCGGTTTCAGATCGACGTACAACAGCCCTTGCTGGTGCAGATACCCGACGGCCTCAAGCAACTGCAGGCCGTACGCGGCGACATGTTCCGGACGCAGCCGCTTCGCGCGCTGGAAGACCGTCCGCAGCGAAATCCCGCGCACGTACTCCATCACCAGATACCCGCTGGATCTGCCGGTTTCCGGGTCCGGGTGTTCGACGTGCGCGAGGGTGCGGACGACGTTCGGATGGTCCAGTTCCAGCAGTCGCGGGACGACGGCGGATTGCGCGGCGGCCAGCGCGCCGCCGCGGTCCCGTTCGCCGATCAGGGTTTTGAGCACCACGAACCGGCCGCCCTCGGCCTCGTCGCGGGCGAGGTAGATCCAGCTGAACCCGCCGTGCGCGATGCAGCCGAGCACCGCGTACCGGCCGGCGACGACGGCGCCCCGTGCCAGGGTCGGCAGGAAGGTGAACGGCGTGCCGCAGTTCACGCAGTAGCCGCGCGCCCGGCCGGGCCGCCCGGCCTCGCCGCGGCCCACCGGACTGCCGCATTCCACGCAAAACCGGTGCCGTTCCGGCAGCGCCGCCTCGGGCAGCACGGCGTCGAACGGGTCCGGCGGCGTCGCTTTCGGCAGCCCGACCCGCAGGTCTCCGGCACCGGGCACCGGCTGGCTGCCGGTGCGGACGAGGAGTTCGTCGAGCCGGTCCTCGATCACCGAATCGTCGGTCACCCATTCGCGCAGCTGCGGGAAGTACGCCAGCACGGTGTCCGCCGGAACCAGCCGCACCGCGTGGTCGACCACCACGATGCCGAGCAGCCGCCCGGTGGTGCGGTCGAACGCGGGACAGCCGGACAGATCCGGGTCGACGGGGCCCTCCAGGAGCGTGAGCGGCACCCGTTCGCCATCCGCCGCTCCGGTGGTGGCGCGCACCCAAATGCCGTAGCCGAGGCGGAGCGGAAGGCTGTGGATCCGGATTTCCCGGCCGGATTCGACCTTTCGCCGGAGCGTGGCGCCATGCCGCACCGGAGTCTCCAGTTCCAGCAGCGCCAGGTCGCCGCGCGCGCCCGCGAGCGGCGGGACCAGCCCGGCCAGCGCGGCGGAGCCCGCCGATCCGACCCGGAACTCGGTCGCGTCGCGGGCCGCCCGGGAGCAGGTCAGGACGTACCGGCCGCCGATCAGGACGCCGGCGCCGAGGAGACGGCCGTCGGCAGCGTGGATTCGCGTCTGCCCCGTATTCCACCCCAGATCAACGGCCACGAGGTAAAACCTTACCCGGGAACGGCCTCCGCATCGTTCAGTTCGGGCAAAGCCGTCCGGTCACCCGGCGCGACGGGTCGCCCTCCCCGAATGGACGTATCGCGCACGGCCGGATCCGTCGTCGCCCAGGAAGACCAGCGGCAGATGGATTCCGCCCTGCGCTTCGCGCAGGATCAGCGTGTCGCCTTCGAGAAAGACCAGTTCGGATTTGCTGGCGGCGCTCAGTTCCGCGGCTGTCCCTTTAGGACGTTGCTCGAGCCAGACCCGGCCGTCGTCGTCCTGGGAGATCACGAGATCGGCGACCGTGCTGGCGTAAGTGCCGAGATACCGGTCCGCGGCGAACGGCTCCGGCTCGGCGGGCGGACGCGGCGGCAGCGACACCTCGACGCCGCCGAATTCCTTGAGCAGCGCGGGAACGAGGTCGGCGTACAGGCTCATCGCGTCGCCGCCGTTGGTCAGCAACGCCACGACGAGATCGCTTTCGGGCACCAGCCGCAGGAACGCCGCCTGGCCGATGGTGTTGCCGTCGTGGCCGTAAACCTGGCCGGCCGGAGTGTCGAACAACTCCCAGCCGAGGCCCCAGGCGTCGCCCATGATGCCGAGCGGCGGAAGGCTGACCTGCCGCTGAAGCATGGCCGCGGCGCTCTCCGCACTCAACACTCCGGCGCCGCCCGCGAGGTGCATGCGGGCGAAGGCGAGCAGATCCGCCGCGGACATCGCGAGCGACGACCCGGCCGGTCCGTTGGACCGCAGCATCGACCAGAACGGCGCGGGCACGAGGTCCGCGCCCGGCTCGGGTTCGAGGTGCCCGATCGCGGCGCGGAAGCGGATCGCGTCGAGGGCGTTCGGGGCGAAATGCCGGAGCTTCAGCGGCGCGGCGAGGCATTCGCGAAGACAGTCCTCGTAATGCTTGCCGCGCAACACTTCCACCAGCCGCCCGAGGACGACGTACCCCGCGTTGTTGTACGAGAACAATTCTCCGGGCGGGAAAAGCTGAGCGACGCCGTCGAGGGTCGCGACGAACTTCTCCACCGCGTCGTCGCCGGGTCCGGTGTCGGTGAAGAGGTCGCCCTCGAACCCCGCGGTGTGGCTGAGCAGCTGGCGCACGGTGATGGCCGCGTCGCCCAGGTTGAGTTCGGGGAGGTACTGCCGGATGGGAGCGTCGAGGTCGACCAGGCCCTCGTCCACGAGCTGCAGGACGAGGGTGGCCGTCCACACCTTTGTGATCGAGCCGATTTGGAATACCGAATCGGTGGTGGCGGTGACGCCGGTGTCCAGATTGAGCACCCCGGCGGCCGCGGCGGCCGTCTCCTCGCCGACCGCGACCGCGATCACCGCGGCGGGGACTTGGTGGTGTTCCAGCAGCGCGGGAAGGTCCTGCTTCAGCCGCCTGCGGAGAGCGTCGAGCTTGTCCATCCCGGGAAGGTAGCGCCGCGCCGAGACCAAAAGTTCGTCTCCGGACACGGAAAAATCCGCGCTCGGCTGGAGCCCCGGACGAACCGCTCAGACGAGCACCTCGCCGTCCTTCGCGACCACCCGGCCACCGGCGATCACCAGCGAACGCACCGGCGCCCGCAGCAACGCGTCCGGCACGTTCTCCGCCGCCACCAGCACCACATCCGCCCGGCACCCCGGTGCCAGATCATGCCGCTCCCGGCCCGCGAACGACGCCGCCCGCCGCGTCGCCAGCTCCACCGCCGCCGTCAGATCCTCGTCCTTCCGCAGGCCGTGCAGGCGGGCGAAGCCGAGTGCGATCCGCAGGATGTCGCCGTCGCCGTACGGGGACCACAGGTCGCGGATCCCGTCCGTGCCGAGGCCGACCGGGACCTCGCGCGCGGACAGCTCGGCCCACGGCAGCGGAGCCGTCCGCACCGGCGCGACGGTCGCCAGCGAGATGCCTGCCTCGGTGATCCGATCGAGCAGTGCCGCCTGCCGCGACGGGGGAACCTCGCCGAGGGCGAAGCCGTGCGAGACGGTGACCTTGCCCTGCAGCCCGGTGCGCACGGTCCGGTCCGCGATCAGCTCGTACTGGAACGCGCCCAGCTCACCGCCGTCGTGCAGGTGGATGTCGAGGCCGACGCCGCGGCGCTCGGCGATCTCGAACAGCCCGTCGAGCTGGCCGACCGGGTCGCGGTCGATGCCCGCCGGGTCGAGGCCGCCGATCCAGCCCGCGCCCGCCGCCGCGGCTTCGTCGAGCAGTTCGAGCACGCCCGGCCGCCGCAGCACGCCGTCCTGCGGGAAGGCCACGATCTCGACCTCCACCGCGCCGCCCAGCCGTTCCGCGGCTTCCCGCACGATCTCGATGCCGCGCAGGCCGAGCCCCAGGTCGACGTCCACGTGGCTGCGTGCCGCGGTGGTGCCGTGCCGCAGGAATTCGCGCAGCACGGTCTCGGCGATCTCGACGCTCGGGATCCCCAGCGCGTCCCGCTCGGCCCGCTCGTGCGCGATCCGGCCTTCGGTGCTCGCGACGCCGCCGTAGGAGACCCAGGGCTTGCCCCACCAGCTCTTGTCGACGTGCGCGTGCGAGTTGACGAACCCGGGCAGCGCGAGCAGCCCCGCGCCGTCGATCCGCTCGCCCTCGGCCGGGGCCGAGCCCGCGGGCCGGACGTCGGAGATGCGGTCGCCGTCGAGGACGATGTCGGCCGGGTCGCCGCCCCACGGGCGCACGCCGGTCAGAGTGAGAGAAGCCATGTTAATGGTATACCAAATGATCGGACGGCTGTCCCGCGAGCCTGGCCCTGACACTCCCAGGACCGAGGGGTACTGGCCGCACCGCGCCGCGCGCCGCACCATGGACGGCAGCCGCGGCGGGACCGGCGCGGCGAGGAAAGAAGGGCGGAACATTGACCGACAACCTCCCCGGCGGGACGTTCACGTTGGCCGGGCGCACCGTCGCCCGCCTGGGATACGGCGCGATGCAACTGGCCGGACCCGGCGTCTTCGGGCCGCCGAACGACCGCGACGAGGCGATCGCGGTCCTGCGCACGGCCGTCGAACTGGGCGTGAACCACATCGACACCGCCGACTTCTACGGGCCGTACGTCACGAACGAACTGCTCCGCGAAGCACTCGCGCCGTATGACGGGCTGCAGATCGTCACCAAGGTCGGTGCGGTGCGCGACGACCAGGGCGGCTGGATCCACGAGCGTTCGCCCGAGCAACTGCGCGACCAGGTGGAGTCGAACCTGCACAACCTCGGCGTCGAGGCGCTCGACGTGGTGAACCTGCGGGTCGGCGGCGGTCCGGACGGGCACTCGCCGGTGCCGGGTTCGCTGGCCGAACCGTTCGGCGCGCTCGCCGAACTGCGCAAGGAAGGCAAGATCAAGGAACTCGGCGTGAGCGTGGTCGACGCCGAGCAGGTGGCGCAGGCGCAGTCGATCGCGCCGGTGGTCACCGTGCAGAACTGGTACAACGTCGCGCACCGCGGGGATGAGAAGCTGATCGAATCCCTTGCCGCCCAAGGGATTTCCTACGTCCCGTTCTGGCCGCTCGGCGGGTTCAGCCCGCTGCAGTCCTCGACGCTGGACGACGTCGCCGCCCGGCTCGGCGCCAGCCCGAAGGCGGTCGCGCTGGCCTGGCTGCTGCACCAGTCGCCGAACATCCTGCTGATCCCCGGCACGTCGTCGGTCGCGCACCTGCGGGAAAACGTGGCGGCGGCCGATCTGGAACTGCCCGCGGACGCTTTGGCCGAATTGGACACGATCGCCGGATAACGACGGATTCGGGGTGCTGGCAGCCAGTGCTCAGCACCCCGGATCTCAGGGGAAAACTGGCCGATAGCGTCCGGTGAACGGACAGCGAATTCCGCTCGCGAAATTCCCCGACGAACGACGGTGCACCGGAAGTCCCGGCGCGATTAGCGTGCTCTACGGCAGTTTCCGCCACGCTAAGGAGAAAACGCGCCGATGAACGTCAAAAGCGCCTGCGCCGCGATTCTGGCCGTCGCCGGGCTGATCGCCGCGCCGGCCACCGCCTCGGCCGCGGCGTCCGAGTTGCCCAGCTACGAACAATGGCAGGCCGACGTGCGCGAAGCCGTCGACCCGGCGATTCCGTGGCTGACCGACCGGGTCGCGAAGGGCGGGTCCGGGCTGGCGATCGTGCTGGACATCGACAACACCTCACTGGAAACCGAATACCACCCCGGCGAGCCGAACCGCCCCGTGCTCGCGGTCGCCCAATGGGCAGGCCAGCACCACGTGTCCGTCCTCTTCGTGACGGCGCGAACCAGTTCTTCCTCCGCGCGCACGCAACTGAGCGACGCGGGCTATCCGATCGACGCGATCTGCACCCGCAAATCCGGCGAGGGCACCGCGGAAGGCAAACAGCGCTGCCGCGCGGACCTGACCGAACAGGGCTACACAATCACGGCGAACATCGGCAACCGGTCCACCGACCTCGAAGGCGGGGACTACGAAAAGGGCTTCAAACTGCCGGACTACGACGGCCAGCTTTCGTAACCCGGGAGCGGCGATCCCGGCGAGCACGGGAATCGCCGCTCACCGGCTTCACCGGCTCAGCCACTCCGCCAGCCCGACTTTCCCCCGCCACGCGCCTTCCGCAGGCACCAGGCTGTTCTTGCCCAGCACCGTCCCGAAGTACTTCGCGGCCGGGTCGGTCACCACCTCGCGCGGGTCGTTCCGCGCGGTCAGCACTCGCCGGATCCACTCGTCCATCGGCAGCACGTCCGGCCCGCCGATCTCGACGATCCCGCCGGCAGGCGGTTCGCCCGCGGCCCGCGCGACCGCCACCGCGACGTCCTCCGCCGCGATCGGCTGGGTGCCGCCGTCGGAAAGCCGCACCACGCCGTCGACGGTCGAGGTGTCCGCGATCGCGACCGCGAACTCCAGGAACTGCGTCGCGCGCACGATCGTGTAGTTCAGCCCGCTGTCCTGGATCAGTTTCTCCTGCGCCGCCTTCGCCCGCAGGTACCCGGAATCCGGCAGCTCGTCGGCGCCCACGACGGACAGCGCGACGAAATGGCCCACCCCGGCTTCGCGCGCCGCCTCGACCAGATTCCCGGTCGAACGCTGGAAGAACTCCATGACGTCGTCGTCCGCGAACGACGGCGAGTTCGACACGTCCACCAGCACGTCGGCACCCTGCAGCACGCCGGACAGCCCTTCGCCGGTCAAGGTGTTCACGCCAGTGCTCGGCGCGGCCGCCACGACCTCGTGCCCCTCCAGCAGCTGCACGACCTGTGAGCCGATCCGCCCGGTTCCGCCGATGACGACGATCTTCATGCTCGTTCCCTCCGTTTCCGCCGCGGCGGCCGCCGCGAGCGTCGCCAATCAGGACCGGACAGCGCGCCGATTTGTGACACCCCTGCCCGCTAAGCTCGCGAATGCCCGCCGGACCAGGAAGGAACGCGCCGCTGATGGAGGAAATCGCCGAGGCCGCCTCGGTGTTCGCACAGGTCCGGCCGCGGCTGTTCGGGATCGCCTACCGGATGCTCGGCAGCGTCGCCGACGCCGAGGACCTGGTGCAGGACGTCTGGCTGCGCTGGCAGACCTGCGATCGTTCGGCCGTCCGCAATCCGGGCGCGTTCCTCGCCACCACCACGACCCGGCTGGCCATCACCGCGAGCCAGACCGCGCGCGCCCGGCACGAAACCTACGTCGGCCCGTGGCTGCCCGAACCGGTCGACACCTCCGCCGACCCGCAGCTCGGCGCCGAACGCGCCGCCGCGCTCGAGGTCGCCGTGCTGTTCCTGCTGGAGAAGCTGCCGCCGACGGAACGGGCGGCGTACGTGCTGCGCGAGGCGTTCGATTACCCGTACCAGCAGATCGCCGACATCGTGCAGACCACCGAGGTGAGCGCGCGCCAGCTGGTCAGCCGGGCGCGCAAGCACCTCGCCGCGGAACGCCGGGCACCCGTCGAACCGGCCGAACAACGGCGGCTGCTGAGCGCGTTCGTGGACGCCGCGCGCTCCGGCGACCTGGCGACGCTGGAGAAACTGCTCGCCGAGGACGTCGTCAGCTACTCCGACGGCGGCGGCGCGGTCCGCGCGACGCGGATCCCGGTGGTCGGCGCGGTCACGGTGGCGAAGTACGTCCGTGCGTTCGCCAGCCGGTTCTGGTCCGGCACCGAGGTGCGCTGGAGCGAGGTCAACGGCCAACCCGCGGCGGTGGTCAGCCACAGCGGAACCGTCACGGCGGTGCTGACCGTGTCGGCGTCGGCCGAGGGCATCCACCGGGTGTTCTGGCTGATGAACCCGGCCAAGCTCGGGGCGTACACCGCCTGAGCCCGGGGTACCCGGCGGGGATGAAGCGACCCGGCCCGGTGCGCTGGCTGCACTACGTCTACGGCGGAGTACTCCCCGAGGAGTACCGCGAGTGGGTGCTGTACGACGCGACCGCGAAAACCTGGGTGCTGCGCTTCGCGTTCCGGATCTTCGCCGAGGCGCTGCCCTGGCTGATCGCGGGCTACGTCGTCCTCACCCTCGTCACGCCGATGCCCGCCGGGATGATCGTCGCCGCGCTGCTGATCAGCCTGCTGCTGAGCTTGTTCCTCACCGTCACCAGCGCCGACGAACTCGCCGAAGTCCGGCTCACCAAGCACGGTTTCCCGCCCGGCACCGGAAAAGCGGTCCGCAAACGCCGCGGCGGCGCGTCGACCTGGCCGTGAGCCGGTTGCCCGACGCGTAACCGCTGGGTTACGCTTTCGCCGTGGACCTGGCCGCCAGCGCGATCGCCGACCCGGTGCGCCGGGACATCCTGGCGCTCCTGCAACACCAGCGCCTGCCCGCCGGGGAGATCGCCGCGCGCTTCGCCATCAGCCGCCCCGCGGTGTCCCGCCATCTGCGCGTACTGCGGGAAAGCGGACTGGTGCGCGACGAACTCGTGGGCAGGCAACGGTTTTACGCCCTCGACCCGCGGGGCTTCGCTCAACTCGCCGCCTGGCTCACCCAGCTTCTCGCCCCGCCTGCCTGGCAGCAGCGGCTCGACGCGCTGGAGACCGAGGTCCACCGCACCCGCCGCGAACGCCGCCGGGGCACCTCCGCCGGAGAGGAACACACCGCATGAAACCCGTGCCCACCGCGAGAGCGCACCGCCTCGCCGACAGCATCGACCTCGTCCTGCCGCGCATCTTCCGTGCGCCGATCGACGACGTGTGGGCCGCGATCACCGAACCCGAACGCACCGCGCGCTGGTTCGGCCCCTGGGAGGGCGACGCGACACCCGGTCGGATGATCCGCGTCCAGATGCTGTTCGAAGAGGAGGAGCCCTGGATGGACCTCCGCGTCGACGCCTGCGAGCCGCCGCGCCGGCTGGCTGTTTCGTCCACCGACGAATCCGGCGCCTGGCGCATGGAGATGCTGCTCGAGTCCCGGGACGCGACAACGGAACTCCGGCTGGTGCACCACCTGGACTCCGCGGACAAGATCCCGGAAGCCGGCCCCGGCTGGGAGTACTACCTCGACATGCTCACCGCCGCCTTCGACGGCACGCCGCGGCCGGACTTCGCCGACTACCACCCGGCGATGACGCCCTATTTCACCGAATTGGCCGGAAAATCTTCCTGACCGTCCGTCAATAGTCCACTTCGGACAGTCGGCGGCCGAACGAAATGTCCTTGACCGGCCACGACTTCCCCATTCGGCTGACAGCGGCGACCGGCGCGGAATCGCACCGCCGACTGCCGGATCCTCGGCGGCATATGGAGTACACTGCTGTACCAGTTACTTTCAGTAGTCCCGCGTGACGAGGTGTGGACCAGTCCGGTGGGAGGTGCACGGTGGACGCGACACTGGGCAGCACGCTGGCCGCCGAGGCGAACGAGGACGAGCGCACCGACGCCGAACTCCTCGCCGCTGTACGTGCCGGAGATTGCCAGGCCGGCGGGGAATTGTTCCGGCGGCACGTCACGCTGATGCGCCGCGTGGCCGCCGGTTTGGTGCGCCAGCAAGCCGAACGCGACGACCTGGTCGCCGAAGCCTTCGCGCGCGTGCTCAGCACGGTCGCGGCGGGCGGCGGCCCGGAATCGAACGCGCCGGCGTATCTCGTGGCCACTATGCGAAATCTCTTCGCACGATGGAGCCGCTACGAAAACCGTATCGATCTCTATGCGACAGTTCCGGAACCCGTAACTCTCGACGGCGGCGCTGACGAACTCGCCGTCATGCGTTCCGAAGACCGTCTCGTGTGGTCGGCTTACCGGACCCTGCCCGGCCGCTGGCGAACGGTGTTGTGGCGGATGTCCGCCGAAGGCGACACTCCGGCGGAACTCGCGCCGCTGCTCGGCGTTTCCCCGAACGGCGTCGCGGTGCTCGCCCGCCGCGCCCGCGAAGGATTGCGGCAGGCGTACCTGCAAGTCCAGGTGCCGGACGCGGAATTGCCGCAGTGCCAGGAAGTTCGCCGCCGCATGGGCGCGTGGCTGCGCGGCACCCTGCCCGCGCGCCGGGCCGGAGTCCTCGCCGGACACCTCGCGGCGTGCGAACCGTGCCACGCGGTCGCCGCCGAACTGGCCGAGGTCAACCGCGAACTGCCCCGGATGACCGGCTGCTGCGATCCGGCGATCCCGGAGCCCCGCTAGCCAGCGCCCCAGGCGAGCACACCCGGCACCTCCGCCCGTGGTGCTTTCCCCTCACGCACCTTCCGCTGCCCCGTCGGCGAGATTCCGCGTGATCAGGTTGACCATGAAGGCGAACCGGTCATGTCCGGCGCCGGCCGTCAGCTCCGCCGCGTACCGCCGCGTCTGCGGGAACTTCTCCTCCGGCAGCGCGCTGAACCGCTCCATCAGCTCCTCCTGGCTGAGCACCCACTCGTCGCCGTGCTGCTGCCGCTGCTGGACGAGCGACCGTTCCCAGGCATACGCGGTGACGTAGAGCGTGAGCGAGTCCAGCGCCCACGCGGCGGTCCGCGGTTCGATGCCGCCGGCCAGCAGGATCGCGAAAATCCCTTCGCTGATCCGGAGTGTCTCCAGGTGCGTCGGGACCATCGCCAGCGCGGCGCGGGAGACGCCGGGGTACTTCAGGTACAGATCGCGGATCTGCCCGTAGACGTCCAGGACCTGCTGCCGCCACTTCGCCGGGTCCGGTTCGGGCAGTTCGATCTGTGCGCAGAGCCTGCCGATGAGCAGATCGTCGAGGTCCTCTTTGTTGACGATGTGCGCGTACAGCGACGACGGTCCGGTGCCGAGCACGGCGGTGACCCGGCGGACGGTCAGCGCGTCGTAGCCCTCGGTCGCGACGACCTGCAGCGCGGCGTCGGTAATCCGGTCGACAGTGATGGGTTCTTTCCGCGGCTTCGGCGCGGCCTCGGCGGACGCGTGCCGGGCGGCGCGGCGCTCTCGTGGGGCGGCGGGCATGGCGTCACTATAGCTTGACACGAACTTAGTTCGTCATTTAGAACTTAGTTCGTGACTACTGAACTTAGTTCGTTCCCTCGCGCCGAGCCGCTTCCGCTGGTCAAGACGTGGCTCGTGCTGGCGGTCGTCGTGATCGCCGACCTGATGGACCTGATCGACACCAGCGTCGCCGCCCTCGCCGGCCCCTCGATCCGCGCCGACCTCGGCGGCGGGCCGATGACCCTGCAGTGGGTGCTGTCGGCCTACACCGCGGCGTTCGCGCTCGGCCTCGTGACCTCCGGCCGCCTCGGCGACCGGCTCGGCAGGCGCAGGCTGTTCCTGCTCGGCATGACCGGCTTCACCCTCGCGTCGCTGGCCTGCGGCCTCGCCCCCGGCCCCGGCTTCCTGATCGGGGCCCGCGTGTTCCAGGGCCTGTTCGGCGCGGCGATGATCCCGCAGGGCATCGCGCTGGTGAAGGTCGTCTTCCCGCCGGACCAGCTGCGCAAGGCCCTGATGCCGTTCGGCCCGATCATGGGCCTCGCCACCGTCGCCGGTCCGATCCTCGCCGGATGGCTGCTGCACCTGAACCTGTTCGGCAGCGAATGGCGCTCGATTTTCCTGATCAACGTCCCGTTCGGCGTCCTCGCCGGGCTGCTCGCCCTGCGTGTGCTGCCGCGACACAGCGGCGAGGACCGCGACGCCCGCCTCGACCTGCGCGGCGTCGGCCTGCTCACCACCGCGTCGGCACTGCTCATCGTCCCGCTCATCCAGGGCCGCGAACTCGGCTGGCCCGCTTGGACGTACGTGCTGATGGCCGCCGGCGTGGTCGCCTTCGTCCTGTTCGCCAGATCTGAACGCCGCAGCAGCCACCCGGTCATCGCGCCGTCGTTGTTCGCCAAGCGCGGCTTCGTGTTCGGCCTGCTGATCACCGGCGGGTTTTACGCCTCGCTCAGCGGATTCGTGCTCGTCGTGAATCTGCTGCTGCAATCCGGTCTCGGCTGGACGCCGCTGCAATCTGGATTCGCCCTGCTTCCCTGGGCCGCCGGCACCGCGATCGCAACCCTGGTGTCCGGCGCTGTCCTCGCCGCGAAACTCGGCCGTGCGTCCCTCCACTTAGGACTGGTCAGCGCGGTCGCCGGTCTGCTTGTCCTGTGGTGGTCAATCGCGCACTGGGGCGCCGCCATCACCAGCTGGCAGCTCGCCCCCGCCCTCTTCATCACCGGTGCCGGTTCCGGTCTGCTGTTCATTCCGCTCTTCGATTTCATCCTCGGCGACGCGACGCCAGAAGAAGTCGGCAGCGGTTCCGGAATGCTCAATGCCGCGCAGCAATTCGCTGGCGCCATCGGCGTCGCCGCGCTCGGCACGGTGTTCTTCGCCCGCGTCGGACCCGCTGCCACACCGTCCTGGATCCCTGCCGCTGAACTGGTTTTCGGCCTCTGTGCCGGTCTTTACCTCGTGGCGCTGGCCCTCGTCGGATTCCTCCCGAAACACACCGCCCACTGAAACGAGCGACGCAGTGTCGAAAACCGCCCTGATCACCGGAACCAGCCGCGCTGCCGGCCTCGGCTTCGCCGTCGCCCGGCTGCTGTCCGAGCAGGACTACCACGTAATCCTCACCGCTCGGGACCTGGCCCGAGCCGAATCCCTTGCCGCGCGACTCCCGGACGCCACGGCGTTACGGCTCGACCTCACCGATCTCTCCACCATGACCGCCGCCGCCGGCTATGTGGCCGAAACCTTCGGCCGCCTCGACGTGTTGATCAACAATGCCAGTGACGCCGTCGATTTCGCCACGCTGTCCGCGCTCGACGCCGATCTGCCCGCCGTCCAGTCCGCATTGGACATCGACGTGCTCGGCCCGTGGCAGTTGACGCAGTTGCTGCTTCCTTCGCTGAAAGCCGCTCCGGCCGCCCGGATCGTCAATGTTTCCAGCGTTTCCGCGCTCCAGATCTCCACCGGACTCGACCTCGGGGCGAGCCTGCGCGCTCCGGCGCATTCCTTCGCCAAACACGCGCTGAACACCCTGACCGGCGTACTCGCCTCGGCGCTGCGGAACACGCCGATCCTCGTCAACGCCGTCGATCCAGGAGAAACCGCCACGCATCCCGAACGCGGCGACGAGGACACGGCCCGCCCGGCACGCGAAAGCGCCCGCGGCGTGGTGTGGGCCGCGACGTTGCCGGGCGGCGCCCCGACCGGCGGCCTTTTCCGGGACAGCGACCTGGTGCTGTCGCTGCTGCCCGGCACAGAAAACACCGCGGGCCCGGACCGTGACCGGTCCGAGCCCGCGGCGGGAAAACCCTTAGCGCGCCAAGATCAGTGACCCAGGTGCAGGCTGTCCAGGTGCACGTTGCTCGCGTGCGACTCGAGGCCGCCCGCCACGTCGTGCAGGTGGTTCTGGACCTCGTTGAGCGGCGCGGCGTGCGCGGCTTCCGGCAGGTCGCCGGCCGACACGTGCTGGGTGCCGGTCTCGACGGCGTCCTGAACGGTGCTCGTGACGTGCTGAGCAGCCGCGTTGACGGCCGGCGCGTGCGCGGTCGCACCCTCGATCGCGTGGGTCAGCGAACCCGCGTTCGGGGCGGCGGGCAGCGCCGGAGCGTGCGGCAGCTCGCCGACGCCCGGAACCTGCGGGAGCGAACCGACGCCCGGGACCTGCGGCAGCGAACCGACCTGCGGCAGCGAGCCGACGCCCGGAACCTGCGGCAGCTCGCCCGCACCCGGCACCGCCGGGAGACCCGGGACCGCGCCGGCGACGTGGTCCAGCGTGCCGGACAGGTCGCCGGCCTGGGTCAGGTCGCCGGTCGCCTGGGTCAGGTCGGCGCGGAGGTCGTTGTCGTGCACGCCGACCGGGGTCGAGCCGATCGCCTCGTTGACGGTGCCCAGCAGGTGCGAGCCGCCCTGGCGGACGTCCTCGACGATGCCGCTGACCGGACCGCCGACCGCCGGGAGCTTGCCGGACTCGGCCACGACGGCCTTCCAGGTCAGCGCGTCGCCGAGGTGGTTGGTGGTCGCGTCCACCGCGGAGCCGACGAGCTTGCCGTCGAAGACGTGCTCGCCCACCGCGTTGACGGTGTTCTGGGTGTCGATCGCGGCGGCGTCGACGATCGGGCCGACGACCGGGACCGAGTGGGTCGCCTCGGCGACGTGGTCCAGCACGCCGGAGACCGCGCCCAGCGCGCCGTGGGTGACGGTGTTCAGGCCGGTCGCGTCCGCGACGTTGCTGACGCCCTCGAAGACCGGGCTCAGGTTCGGCAGGGCGCCGGCGAGACCGCCGAGGCCCTCGCCCGCCTGGTGCGCCACCGGCTCGGCGGCGGCGTTCGCCTGGTCGAAGGCGCCGCCCAGGTCAGCGGACGGGATGCTCGGCGCGGCGGGCACGCCCGGCACGGCCGGGATGCTCGGGGCGGCCGGGACGCCCGGCACCGCGGGAACGGCCGGGACGGCGGGCAGCGGGGCGCTGTCCATGACGAGCGGCATGATGTCCTGCACGTCCGACGGGTTCAGCTCGCCGAGGCCGGCGCCGTTGAGCACCCCCTGCGGGTCGGCCTTGTAGTCCGCCAGCGACTGCGGGTCGTTCAGCAGGTTCAGCGCGAATTCGTGCAGCGTCTGCACCGGGCCCATAGTTCGTATTCTCCTGTGGTGACAACGGATCGGGGTGGGGTGTCCGAGAAACGGACGAGCCGGCCCCAGAGCCGGCTCCTTTTCCGAACATAGGACGCCGCCGAATGCCCGCCATCGGGGGGTCACCCGGGTTAGCCGGGGCACCCACTAGGGACTTCGCCGCTCCCCCGATTAGGGGCATTAGGGGATTCGGCGCGTCCGCGCTGGTCACAGGGCCGCCGTCGCGCCACCCCGCCGGACGCCGCCCACCCCACCGATCGGGGGACGGACGCGGGTCGCCCGAAGAGGTTCGCCAGGACCACCCGTTGGTGTGACACCTACAAGGCTTTTCGCGCCGGACCGGGCGCGACGGGAAAGCCGAAACGGCGAGGAAGCGGGGTTGCCCGGCTTCTCGCCGTTTCGGAGTCCGCGCGGAAGATGAGCACGGAATCCGCGTTGAATTCCGTTTTCCGACGTTGATCACGCTTCGATTAGGGGGATTCCGCGTGGAATCCGCTGCGGGACGGGGCTGTCCCGCAGCGGCTCCCGGCTCAGGCGGTGGCGACCCGCACCGAGTCCGGCATCTCCAGCTCGCGCAGCAGTTCCTCCTGCCGCCGCCGGTAGGCCGCGACATTCGCCAGCTTGATCTCCTCGTACCCGCGCACCGAGTCCGGCAGCGCGGCCAGTTCGACCAGCCGGGCGTCGCCCCGGTCGGCCACCTCGAGCGCACGCGTCAGCGCCTGCCGGTACTCGCCGATCAGCGCCCGCTCGACCCGCCGGACCTCGGCGCGGCCGAACGGGTCCAGCTTCGTCCCGCGGAGCTTGCGCATGGCCCGCAGCGCCGCGAACGCGGGCCGGAAGCTGCGGCCGCCGAGGCTGATCTTGCGGTTCATGCCCAGCGCGCGCAGCACCGGCGGGTGCAGCCGGTGCGCGAAGCGCGTGCCGGCACCGAACTGGGCTTCGATTTCCGCGGTCAGCTGCGGGTCCAGCGACAGCCGCGCCACCTCGTACTCGTCCTTGTAGGCCATGAGCTTGTAGAGGTTCCGCGCGACCGCCTCGGTCACCGAAGCACTGGCTCGGGTGCGGACCCGCTCGACGAACTCCGCGTACTCCCGCGCGTAGCGCTCGTCCTGGTAGGCGATGAGGTCCGGGATCCGCAGGTCGAGCACCCGGGCGAGCTCGCCGTCGGCCCGCACCGAAGCACGCACCCGGCGGACTGCTTCCGCGTCGGCAACGGCCGGGGCCGCGGCCTCCGCCGACGGCGAGAGTTCCGCGTTGAGCGCGTCCGGGTCGGCGACCAGCTGCCTGCCGCGCCGGAACGCCTGGAGGTTCGTCTCCACCGCGGTCCCGTTGATCTTGATGGCCTGTTCCAGGCTCTCCGCGGTGACCGCCAGCGAGCCGGTCTGATAGGCCGCGCCGAGCTGGAGGATGTTCGCGAACTGGTCGTCGCCGAAGATCTGCTCGGCGAGGCCGCGCGCGTCGAGGTAGTGCCCGGCGGCGGTCGCGTCGCCGAGCGCGCCGCGGATGCTCGACTGGTCCGGGTAGGAAACTTCCTTGTCCACCACCATGCGCCCGGTCGGGACCTCCGAAGTGGACACCACGGCGACCGTCCGCCCGGCGTCGGCCACACCGAGGTACGCCGGGTCGGCGGCGACCAGCGCGTCGCACGCGAGGTAGAGGTCGCACTCGCCGTTGGCGAGTTTCGGCGCCTGCTCGACCGCGCCGGTCGAGATCTTCACGTCCGAGACCACCGCGCCGCCCTTTTGCGCGAGACCGGTCTGGTCGAGGGTGCGCACCTGCTTGCCGTCCAGAACCCCGGCGACACCCAGGATCTGCGCGACGGTGACCACGCCGGTGCCGCCGATGCCAGTGATCCGCACGGCGACGTCGGACAGGGTTTTCGCCGGTTCCGGCAGGACCTCCGCGCTGATCGGGGCGAGATGCCGCCGCTTGACCTCGCCGGTCGGGACGACAGTCAGGAACGACGGGCAGTCGCCGTCGAGGCACGAGTAGTCGACGTTGCACGAAGCTTGGTGGATCTGGGTTTTACGGCCGAACTCCGTCTCGACCGGTTGCACTGAAAGGCAATTCGACTTCACGCCGCAGTCGCCGCAGCCTTCGCAGACGCGTTCGTTGATGAACACCTTGCGCGCAGGCGTTTCCTGCTTCCCGCGCCGACGCTTGCGCCGCTTCTCCGCCGCGCACTCCTGCTCGTGGATCAACACCGTGACCCCGCGGTGCGCCGCCAGTTCTTCTTGCGTGCGAAGAAGTTCCGAACGGTCGCGCACCTCGACCCCGCGCGGCAGCTTGCGCTTCCGCAGCCGTCGCGGTGCGTCCGAGGTGATGATGACCTTCGCCGCGCCCTCGGTCAGCAGCAGCGCAGCGACCTTCTCCACGGACAGTCCGCCGACAGCGTCCTGACCGCCGGTCATCGCGACCGCCGAGTTGTAAAGCAGCTTGTAGGTGATGTCGACGCCGGCCGCCACCGCCGCGCGCACGGCGAGGCTGCCGGAGTGCATGAACGTGCCGTCGCCGATGTTCTGCATCAAGTGCGGCGTCTCCACGAACGGAGCCATGCCGATCCATTGCGCGCCCTCGCCGCCCATCTGGGTCAGCCCGACGACCTCGCCGACCTGCTCCGGTTCCATGAACAAAGCCATGGTGTGGCAGCCGATTCCGGCGCCGACGAGCGTGCCGTCCGGGACCTTGGTGGACGAGTTGTGCGGGCAGCCGGAGCAGAAGTACGGCGTACGCGCCAGCAGCGGCACCGAAATCCGCTCGCGGCGACGCCGTTGTTTCCATGCCGCAACGGGTTCCGCGTCCGGGAGGCGCTTGGCCAGTCCGCTCGCGATGCGGTCCGGGTCCAGTTCGCCGAGTTCGGTGAACAGCACCTGGCCGTGCGGGTCGGACTTGCCGTACACGCGCGGCGCGCCGGTGCGGCCGTAGAGGATCTCCTTGATCGCCGGTTCGACCAGCGCGCGCTTTTCCTCGATCACCAGGATCTCGTCGAGGCCCTCGGCGAATTCCTTGACGATGCCCGGTTCGACCGGGTACACGACGCCGAGCTTCAGCAACCGGATGCCGTAACGGGACAGTTCGGACTCGTCGAGGCCCAGCATCCGCAGCGCCTGGCGAAGGTCCAAATAGGACTTCCCGGCGGTGACGATGCCGACGCGATCGTCCGGTCCGGATCGGACGATCCGGTTGATTCCGCTGGCCCGCACGTATTCCATCGCGAGCGGCAGCCGTACCCGGTGCAGGCTGTGCTCGAGCGTGATCAGCTCCGGACCGAGAAGACGGCTGTTCGGCTGGTGCTTGTACGCGCCCTCGGGCAGCTCCGGCGCGGTCCACTCCGAATCGACCAGCGCGGTGCCGCCGGAGTCGGCGACGTTCGCGACGATCTTCATCGAGGACCACAGCCCGCTCGCGCGGGAAAGTTCGACGGCGTGCCTGCCGTGCTCCAGCACGTCCTGCGAATCGGCCGGGAAGAACACCGGCATCGCGAGGTCGGCGAGCGCGTGCTCGGACGCACACGGGATGGTCGAGGATTTCGCGTTCGGGTCGTCGCCGACCAGCGCGACCGCACCCCCGCGCGGATCGGCGCCGGCGAGGTTCGCGTGCCGCAGCGCGTCGGTGGCGCGGTCGAGGCCGGGGGCCTTGCCGTACCACATGCCGACCACGCCGTCGTGTCGCATCGTGCCTGCTCGGGCGGCCAGCTGGCTGCCCATGACCGCGGTCGCGCCGAGTTCCTCGTTGACGCCCGGCTTGTGCACGATGTTGTGCTCGGCCAGCAATCCCGACCGCCGCGCCAGCTCCAGGTCGAATCCGCCGAGCGGCGAACCCTGGTACCCGGACACGAAGGCCGCCGAATCGGCGCCGTTCCGCCGGTCCAGCCGGATCCGGTCGAGCAGGACGCGGACCAGCGCCTGCACCCCGGTCAAGTAGACAGTGCCCGCTTCGCGCACGTACCGGTCTTCCAACGTGAAGGCGTTCATCCGCACTTCCCTTCCGCACGCCATCAAGCCCACGGGCACCCGCCGCTGGGACGTGAGCCACCTCACCCCACGCCTGAGCCCGGCGCAACGTGCCCGGCCACTGTAGTGGCAAGGACGCAAAGGATGACGCGCGAGAGGGCCGATCGGGCAGATCCGTTGCGTACGATGCCGCTCATGGCCGAAGAACTGCTGGACGCGACCGACCACGAGATCATCGCGTTGCTCCGCGAGGACGCCCGGCGCACGTTCTCGGACATCGCCGGGCGGGTGTCGCTCTCCACCGCGGCGGTGAAGCGGCGCGTCGACCGGCTCCGGGAGAAGGGCGTGATCACCGGCTTCACCGTGCAGGTCGACCACGCGAAACTCGGCTGGGGCATCGAGGCGTTCGCACAGCTGCGGTTCTTCGGCAGCACGAACGTCGCCGAGATCGTCGAGACCACCACCCGGATCCCGGAGGCGCAGGCGGTCTTCACCATCGCGGGCGACCCGGACGCGGTCGTGTGGCTGCGCAGCCGCGACATGGCGCATCTGCAGAGCACGATCGACGAACTGCGGCGCAGCCACCGGATCACCAGCACGCGCACCCTGATCGTGCTCGACTCGTGGGTGCGCGGCGAGGACCGGCCGGAGTGACCTTCGGGCAGCGTCCCGGCGATCCGGTTGCCGCTCGGTCCCGTTTCCCGGCATCGTCGGGGCGACGCCGGGAAAGGGAGCCGATGCCGAACCACACCGCGACCTTCTCCCCCGTCGGCTGGACCGAGTCCGGGCCTGGGGCCTGGACGAAGGAACTGCTGCAGTCGCCGGGCGACTCGTTCACGCTGGTCCGGCTGGGTGCGGGTGCGACGCTGGCCGACCCAGGAGACCGGGTGTTGGTGCTGGAAGGCACTCTCGCGCACCATCGCGCCGGTGCGTACCTTGCCGCTGACGGCGCACTGTCCAGTCCGGACGGCTGTCTCGCGCTGAGCATCAGCGGCGAACGGCTCGGGGAACCGGCCGAGGACCTGTTCGGGCCCGCCGGCTGGCGGAAATCCAGTCCCGGCCAGTGGTTCCGGTTGCTGCTCGACGTGGCGTTCGACGAAACCTTCGACGAACGCGTGGTCGGACTGTCCTCTTTCGAACCGGGCTCGTTCTCGCCGCGGCATCCTCATCCGACCGCGCACCGGTTCCTGTTCCTCGACGGGGAAGCCGACGACGAGATCGTCCACCCGGACGGCACCCGCGTCACGGCCCGCCGCGCACGCGGGGACTTCGTGGACTATCCGGCCCAGGTCGAGCACCAGACGTTCAGCCGAAGCGGCTGCCTGATCCTGTTCCTGCACGAACCGGTGCGCTGAGCGGTCAGCGCTTGCCGATCGCCCCGGTCGGCAGCAGCGTGCGGCCGAAGGTGGCGTTGGCGACGACCGCGAACGAGCCGTACCAGGCGACCACCGCGGTCGCGAGCCCGAGCCAGCCGCCGATCTTGCCCGCGCCTTCCGCGCCGCCCAATTCCCCGATGGTGAGGAAGAGGAAGGTCAGGAACAACAGGACGAACACTCCGATCAGGACGGCGTTCGTGCGCAGCGACGCGATCATCATGTATCCGGTGAAAATGGTGAACACCAACAGGAACATCCCGGTCGCGGTCGCCGCGTCGGCGGGCGGGATCTTCGCCGAGAACTGCCAGACGTAGAAGGCGAAAGCCAGCCAGAACGCGCCGTAGGTGCCGAACGCGGTCGCGCCGAAGGTGTTGTTCTTGCGGAATTCCCACATCCCGGCCAGCAACTGCGCCAGTCCGCCGTAGAAGAGGGCCAGCGGCAGGACGACCGGTTCGACGGCTTTGGGGATGAGTCCGGCGTTCACCGCGCTGAGCACGAAGGTGGTGGCGGCGAAACCGGCCAGGCCGAGCGGGCCGGGGTCGGCGATGCCGGTGGCGGTTGAGGTCGGGCGAGCAGCGGTCTCACTCATCGGATCCTCGATTCTGCTTTGCGGCAGGATCTTCACATCTGACACCTGGCGCAACAGACTTGTCCACTGTCCACAACGTCCCTCTTTCGAGTGGCAATCGCGGAATTCCGCTTCGCGAATCGGTGAATGCGGTCAGTTTCGGGCGTTCTGGGTTTATCGCACATTATTCGTGAATTTGACCGTCCATTGTGGATATCGCTTCGGCGGTCCCTCGGGGGTCGCAGGTGCGGCTGGGGGCGGGTGGACGAGTAGTGTCACCGGGTGACAGAAGCGTCCGGGAGGGGGAGGCATGCCTGCTGAACCGGTTGGCGAGGCTCGGCCCCGGCGGGGGCGGCCTCGGGGGACCAGCGCGCGGCAACTGGAGGAGATCGCGCTGCGGCTGTTCACTGAGCAGGGGTTTCACGAGACGACGGTGGACCAGATCGCGGCTGCGGCCGGGGTGAGCCGGCGGACGTTCTTTCGGTATTACGACGCCAAGTCGGATGTCTTGTGGAACGAGTTCGACTCCGAGGTGGATGCGATCCGGGAGTTGCTCGCGCAGGCTCCAGAGGATGTGCCCGTGCTGGAGGCGGTGCGGCGGGCGGTGCTGGCGGCGAATCATTATCGGGCTGAGGATGTGCCTGAGCTGCGGATGCGGATGAATTTGCTCAGTACGGTGGCCGAGCTGGCGGCCAGTGCCACCCGGCATTACGACGATTGGGAGCGGGCCGTGATCGGGTTCGTGGCTCGGCGGACTGGGCAGGATGAGGATTCGTTGTATCCGCTGGCGGTGGGGCGGGCTGTGCTGGCTACCTGCCGGGCGGCTTATGAGCGGTGGTCCGCTCGGGCGGATGCGGATCTGACGTTGTATTTGGATGCGGGATTGCGGGCGTTGGCTGCTGGGTTCGCTGATGAGGTGTTGGTTGGGGAGCCTGGGTCGCTGTGACTGGGCGGCTCGTCGCCTGGCGGCGACATTGGCCCGGGGGTTGCGTGGGGCACCCCGAAGCTTGATTGTGCTGACGGTCTGAGGGTGCTTGCCAAGGCGGGAAAGATGCCTTGGCAAGCACCCTCGGACCGCATTGTGGCTTCGTATCGGGGTGCGGGGGTGGTGTGGGTGCATCGATCGTTGAGTGCACTGGCTGCGGTTTCGCGGGTGGGTCGGGGCTAGCGCCCCAATGTGGCATTGGGTGCATGGGACGCACCCAATGTGGCGTTCGGTGCGTCTGACGCACCCAAAGTGGCATTGGGGCGCGCCGGAGGCGGGACGGCGAGCGGTGGGCGGGCGGCGGGGCGGTGGGGCGGGGCGTGAGGGAATGAGAGTTCCTGAGGGTCCCTCACGGACGGTCTAGCAGGGTGGCTAGTGCGGCGGGGGCGGCTGCGGCGCCGCTGAGTGGCTGCCAGCGGGCGCCCGCTTCGCGGGCGAAGCGTTCGGCTTCCTCGCAGTCCTCGGCTGGGGCGAGGATCAACAACTCTTCGCAGGCGCGGGCTGCCGGCAGCGGATCCTGGTCATCTGTGGCACGGCAATCCGATAACAGGAGGACCGTTTTCCTTGCCGCGCGGGAGGATGCCAGTTGTTCGTTCGCCTTTCGCAGAGCTGCTGCCAGTGCGGTGACTCCGTGTCCTCGCAAGGACAACACTGACTCCACCACCGCAGCCTTCGACCGGGAGGACCGTAGTGGGCGGATCACCTCCGCGTTTCGGGCGAAAGACACCACTGCGTGTTCGACCGGTGCTCGCCATGAACAAGCTGCCGCCGTCAGCGCGGCTGCGGCCAACCGGGCACCGGTCATGGAGCCGCTGGTGTCGATTACCAGACATAGCGCCAATTCTGGTCGTGCCCAGCGGCGGGACACCAGGTCGTCCAGTGCTGGGACCTTGCCGACCGCAGCCGCATCTACCAGTGCTGGCAAGGAGCGGTCCAGGTCTAGTTCGCCGCCTCGGTCGGCTCGGTCGCGACGTAATTTTCCCACGCCTCTGCCCCGCGCGACGCCGCGTCTTGCGACGTCGATCATCAGGCGTCGGGCTAAGCCTCGTGCGGCTGCGCGCAGGGACTCGTCGGTCGCCTTGCTCATTTCGACCAGCAACGCCATTGCTTCGTCTGCGTCCTCGCGGAAGACCGCGCTGAAGGCTTCCTCGTCCAGTACACCGACTTCGGGCGAGATTTCCGCGAAGCGGCCGTTACGGGAAAGCTCAGAGCGTGGCGTGGTGCTGCTCCGCGCTGAGCCTGGGCGTGGTGGGCGTTGTTGCTGCTGTGGGCCCGCCGGCGGCGGGCTCAGGCTTCCCCCGGCGGGTCACCGCCTTCGGAATCTGGCGGAGGGCTTTCGGCACCGAAGACGGCTACATACAGTTCGTCGATCACCGATTCCGCGGTGCGTCCGCTGGATTCGTGCAGGCCGATTCGGCCGGACAACGCGGCCAGTGCGGCGTCATGGCCGATTCGCCAGTTTGTGGTCGAGGACTCGCGGATGCGGGCCAGTGAGACTGCCAGCCGTACAACGTCGATGGCGCCGCGTACTGAGGAACCGACTCGGACGTCGGCGTGGTTGCGGGTGCGGCGTACCAGGTCTACGACTTTGTCGCGCCATTCGGCGGGCACCGCGGGGCCGCGGCGGGCGACGATGTCGCTTTCTTCGTCTTGGGTTTGGTAACCCATCACGATGCGGCAGACGCGGTCGTAAATGGCCGACGAGATTCGGGCGGTGCCGACCGCGTCGAACGGGTTCATCGCGGCTACCAAGCGGAATCCGTCCGCCGCGCGTACTCGGCCCAGGCGTGGCACGTGCAGTTCGGCTTCGGACATGACGGTGATCAGGACGTTGAGTGTTTCCTCCGGGATCCGGTTGACCTCTTCGACGTACAGCAGACCGCCGGTGCGCAGTGCTTCGATGAGCGGACCGTCCACAAAGGTCTCGGGCACGTAGCCTTCGGCCAACACGCGCGAGGGGTCGAACTGTCCGACTAAGCGGGCGGGCGTTAGTTCGGCGTTGCCTTCGACGAATACGAACGGTGAGCCGCCTGCCTCGGCGACGGCGCGCAGCAGGGTGGTTTTGCCGGTGCCGGGCGGGCCTTCCAACACGACGTGCGCGCCACAGTCGAGACCGGCCAGCAGGAGTTCGATTTCGCGGCGGCGGCCGACCACGTCCGCGGTCAGGAGGGGAACCGCGGACTGCGGACCGGAAACCGGCCCGCAGTCCGCCGACAATGCCGTCACGGCGCGTCGTGGACCAGCACGCCGCGCACGTTCCGGCCCTCCAGCAGATCGTCGTAGCCCTGGTTGACCTCTTCCAGCGTGTACGTGCGGGTGATGATCTCGTCCAGCTTCAGGTCCCCGCTCTGGTACAGCCCGAGGATCTTCGGGATGTCCGTGGTCGGGTTGCAGTCGCCGAACAGGCTGCCCTTCACCGTCTTCTTGAACAGCGTCAGGATCGAACCAGGCAGATTGACGTTGTTCACCGACAGCTTGTTCAAGCCGGTCAGCACGATCGTGCCGCCCTTGCCGGTGGCGTTGAACGCGCCGGTCACGATTTCCTCGGTGACGATGCCCGCGGTGACGATCGTCTTGTCCGCACCGTTGCCGTTGGTGAACGACTGCGCCAGCTCGGCCGCTTCCTCCGGCGTCGCGACCGCGTGCGTCGCGCCGAGTTCCATCGCCTTTTCGCGCTTGTTCTCCAGCGGGTCCAGCGCGATCACGTTCTTCGCGCCGGCGTAGCGCGCGCCCTGCACCGCGTTGATCCCGATGCCGCCGACGCCGGACACGATCACCGTCTCGCCGGGGCGTACGCCGGCCGCGTTGACCGCCGAACCCCATCCGGTCGGGACGCCGCAGCCGACGAGCACCGCCTTGTCGAGCGGGAGGTCGTCGTCGACCTTCACGACCGAGTTCTGGTGGATGGTCGAGTACTGGCTGAACGTGCCGAGCATGCACATCGCGCCGTACTGCTTGACCGGGCCGGGGCCGCTGAAGGGGAACCGCTCGCCGGGCAGGTAGCCCTCGAGGATCGTGGCGCCCATGTCGCAGATCGCCTGCTGACCGGTGGCACACCAGCGGCACACGCCGCAGTTGGGGATGAACGAGCACACCACGTGGTCGCCGGGCTTGACGCGGGTGACGCCGGGGCCGACGTCCTCGATGACGCCCGCGCCCTCGTGGCCCAGCACCATCGGCAGCCGGGCCTCCAGGTCGCCGTGCGCGATGTGCACGTCCGAGTGGCACAGCCCGGCGTGGGTGTACCGGATCAGCACCTCGCCCTCGCCGGGGCCTTCGAGGTCGAGCTCGACCACCTCGATCGGCTTGCCCACCTCGTAGACGACCGCTGCTTTCGTCTTCATCGGGAACTCCTTTGTTCGAGCGGGCGGATCACAGCGCGATGTTCACGGACTTGGTCTGCGTGTAGAGGTCGAGCGCGGCCGCGCCCAGTTCCCGGCCCCAGCCGGACTGCTTGTAGCCGCCGAACGGCATCGCCGTGTCGAAGCCGTTGTACTGGTTGACCCACACCGAGCCTGCCTTCAGTTCCTTCGCAGTACGGTGCGCCTTCGCGACGTCGCGTGTCCAGACCCCGGCGGCCAGTCCGTACTCGCTGTTGTTGGCCGCGGCGGCCACGCCGGCTTCGGCGTTGAACGGCATGGCCGCCACGACCGGGCCGAAGATCTCTTCCCGGACGATGCTGAATTCCGGTTTCACGTCAACGAAAACGGTGGGCTCGATGAAGTATCCGGTGTCGCCCCAGCGTTTTCCGCCGGTGAGCGCGCGGGCGCCGTCGGCGAGCCCTTCGCCGAGATAGCGCGACACCCGGTCGAACTGCTCCTGGGAAACCATCGGGCCCAGCTGGGTTTCCGGATCGAGGCCCGGTCCGATCTTCACCTGGCTCGCCGCCTGCGCGACCGCCTGGGTGAACTCCTCGAAGATCGTGTCCTCCACGTACAGCCGCGTTCCGGCGACGCAGCACTGGCCGTGGTTGAACATCCACGCGTTGACCGAACCGGGCACCGCGAGGTCGAGGTCGGCGTCGGCGAACACCACGTTCGGGCTCTTGCCGCCCAGCTCCAGCGAAACCTTTTTCAGGTTTCCGCTCGCGGCCTGGACGATCTTCTTGCCCACCTCGGTCGAACCGGTGAAGGCGACCTTGTCGACGCCGTCGTGCGCGGCCAGCGCGGCCCCGGCGTCGCCGAAACCGGTGACGATGTTGACCACGCCGGGCGGGAATCCGGCTTCCTCGAACAGCTTGCCCAGCAGCAGCGCGGTCAGCGGTGTCTGCTCGGCGGGCTTGAGCACCACGGTGTTGCCCGCGGCGAGCGCGGGCGCGATCTTCCACGCCGCCATCAGCAGCGGGAAGTTCCACGGGATGATCTGCCCGCACACGCCGACCGGCTCGCGCAGCGTGTAGGCGTGGAACTGCGCGTCCGGCGCGAACGGCATCGACACGTTCACCGTGCTGCCTTCGATCTTGGTCGCCCAGCCCGCGTAGTAGCGGAAGACGTCGGCGGCCCAGCCGGTGTCCACGGCCGTCGCGATCGCCGCGGACTTGCCGTTGTCGAGCGCTTCCAGCTGGCCGAAGATCTCCGCCCGCTCGGACAGCAGATCGCCGATGCGCCAGATCAGCCGTTCTCGCTCGTTCGGCTTCATCGCGGCCCACGGGCCCTCGTCGAACGCCTTGCGCGCGGCGGCGACGGCGCGGTTGACGTCCTCGGCCTCGCCGTGCGCGACCTCGGCGATCTTCTCCCCGGTGGCCGGGTCGTAGGTCGGGAACGTGCGGCCCGACGCGGCAGGCACCCAGCGCCCGCCGATCAAGAGCTCCAGCGGGCCGGACACGAACTCCCGGACCTGGGTGTGCAGGGGGAATTCCACCGTTGCGGTCACCTGGCGCCTCCTCACTTCGTTGTGACGGAGGTCATCGTCACCCGGCGGACCGGGGGCGAAGTGTTACAGAAGTGGACAGTCGTCGGTCACGCCCAGCGCCTGCATGCGGCGATACAGCGTGGTGCGGCTGATGCCGAGTTCGCGGGCCGCGCGCAGCTTGTTGCCCTCGCTGGCGCGCAACGCCGTGACGATCGCGTTCCGTTCGGCGAGTTCTCTCCCGCCGAGCTGCCTCGTGCGGGAGCTGCCGCGGCACGCGGGCGGCAGCTGGGCGAGGTCGATCACCCCCGTGTACGGAAGTCGGGACACCTCGCGCATCGCCGCGCGCAGCTCGTGCAGGTTGCCCGGCCAGGGATGCGTCCGCAGCGCGGCCAGCGCGGTACCGGTGAAGTGCGGTTTCCGGTCCGGGTATTCGTCGCGGAGCATCGCCACGGCGATCGCGGGCAGGTCGTCGAGGCGTTCGCGCAGCGGGGCGAGGGTGACGGTTTCCGCGCATCTGGCGGCGATCGCCGCGACGGCTGGGGACATTGCGTCCGATGGGACGGAAGTGAGCAGCAACCGGGCCGATTCCGGATTGTCGAGCGCCTCGCCGACCAACGGGAGCAGGCTTTCCGGCAGCAGGTGGACGTCGTCCAGGACGACGGCGGTGCGCGGCTGCGCGACCAGGTCGGTGAATCTTGTTGCCCAGGCTCGTGGTTCTTCGCGGAGCGCGGCGGCGGCGTGCAGGACGACCGGATCGTCCACGCCGGCTCGCGCTCGGGCTTCGGTGGTGCGACCGGTTCCGGGTTCGCCCGTGATGAGGACCGAGCGGGCAGTTTTCGCCGCCGCGGGGGCCGGTTTTCGGCTGCTGCTCTGGCTCTTCGCGATACGGAAGACGGCGCCGTCCGTCGAACCCTCGACGCGTTCGGCTACGACCGAAAGACTGATCCCGTCACCCACATCGAGGCGAGTGTCGAATACTCCGCGTTCCGGCACTTGCGGCAGCAACGTGCGCAACAGGGTCGGATCGGCGGGGCGAAGGTGTTCGATACAGGTTTCGTTGGCGAACACCAGATCGCCGCCGAGCACCGCGACCGGCACGCTGCGATGGTGCGTGGCCTGCTGGAACGCCAGGAACAGCCGCCGTTCGCAGGCGCGGGCGCTCTCCAGGACGAGCTGTTCGATGTCGCCCACGACGCGCTTCACCAGCGGCCCGAACAGCGGGTTGCCGCTGTCGCTTTCGCCGGTGATGTCGAGGACGCCTTCGATCCGGCCGGTGAGCGGATGCCGGATCGGATGGCCGTAGCAGCTGAACCGCTTCAACGCGTCGGCGTAATGCTCCTGGCCGTGGATTTCCACCGCCTGGCGCGATTCGTGCGGCGTGCCCAGCGCGTTCGTGCCGACGCGGCCCTCGCTGAGCTGCGAACCGTCCAGCACTCCGATCTCTTCCAGCTGACGCTGCAGTCCCCGGTCGCCGAACCAGCGGAAGACGAGGCGGCAGTCGCGGTCGGCGAGCAGGATGGAGAACCGGGTGCCGGTCAGCTGCTCGACAAGCTGGTCGAGCACCGGACGGGCAGCGGTCATCAGCCTGCTGCGCGGATCGACCTCGCCGATCGAAATCGCGCCCCGGTCCAGCTCCGGCTCGACGCCGAACAGCCGGGACCGGCGCCACGAATCGGCGATCGGCGGCCGCAGGACAGCGGAGCCCTGCGACGGTATCCCTCCGAGCGACACTGCTCCTCCCGACTACCGGACGGCGACGTAGCGGTTCGTGTGACAGTACCTTCGCGGATCGACAAGTTCCAGACGTGCGTCTTTCCGCTTCTCCTCTGTCCTTTGTGGACAATGGTATGATCGGGTGAGTGCCGGGTCGTTTTCTGATGTTTTTCGTCGTGCTGTTCGGCTGGGCCGAATGGGAACACTGGCGCTCCTCGCGCCGCGGCATGGGCGGCCGCCCCGGAACGTCGGGCACCGGCGAGGCAGTGGTCGTGCTCGGCTACCGCAACGGCGGGTCGCGGGCCAATTTCGTCAATCGCTGGCGAGTGCGAGCGGCAGTACGTTCACAGGCGCCCGGACCGTCCCGGCTGGTGTTGTGCGGCGGAGCCGTCGGCGGCACGGAGACGGAGGCCGCGCTGATGGCCCGGTACGCCAGGGAGTACGGCTGCCGCGGCCCGCTCGTCCTCGAAACCGAGAGCCGGTCGACGTGGGAGAACGTGCTCCACGCGGTGCCGTTGATCGAGGACGCGGACCGGATCAAGATCGTCTCGGATTCCTTGCACGCGGAGAAAGCGCGGCATTACCTGCGACGGCACCGGCCGGATCTGGCGGAGCGGCTGGTGCCCGCTCGCGACTACCGGTTCGGGGAGTGGCTGGCGATGAAGCCGCTGCTGGCGGTGATGGGGAAGCGGAGCCTGCGCCGGCTGCAACGGTAAGCCGGGGCGTCTCGCCGGGCGACTGGGCGCGGAGCAGCGACCCACCCCGCCGAAGGGCGCGCGCGTTCAGGGCTCGTGAGTGGCGATGCCGGTTCTAACCGGCATCGCCACTCACGAGCCGCCGGTCAAGTGCGCGTTGATCTTGCCCACCAACGCTTCCAGCCCGGCCCGCTCGTCCCGGCCGAGCGGAGCGAAGACCATCTCGTCCGCCTCGGCCAGCACCGCGTCGAGCCCCGTGACCAGGTCGATCCCGGCCGGGGTGACGTAGACGCGCTTGCGCCCGCCCTCGGTGCGGCGCTCGACCAGTCCCCGGCGTTCGAGCCCCTTCAACAGCAGGGAGACGTTCGCGGGCGTCGTGTAACTCATCTCCGCGACATCCCGCTGGATAACGCCAGGCCGCCGCTCCAGGTAGCCGAGCACCATGGCCTGTTCGAAAGTGAGGTCGCGCGTACGGCTCCATTCCTCGATCCGCTTGCGCTGCACCCAGCGAATCGACCGGAAAAGGTCGCCGGAAGCCGGTCGCGGCGGACCGCTCCGACTTTGAGTTAAGTCTTTAACTTCTAACTGGACAAGCGGAAGGAAAAGCTCGTCGACGATCGACCGGATCCGCGCGGGCCGGAGCGGGGCGAGGGTCAGCAGCAGGTCGTGCCGCACCAGCTGGAACGGCATTTCGAGCACCGCCCCGGAGAGGCGCGTCAGGTCGATTTCGCCGCGAGCGTGGGCGCGCTCGTAGATGTCTCGCGAGAGCGGCCGGTCGCCGATGATGCGGTCCCGGACCTGGCCGGGACTGGCGCCGGTGCTCGCCGACAGCCCGGAGATGGCAGCGGCGGCCGCGATGGCGAAGAATCCGGCCAGCGCTTCGCTCGCCGAGGTCAGGTACGCGAGCAGATCGCCGCGCAGACTCCCGGTGTCGGGAACGGCGATCGGGCGGTCGTCGCGGTGCCGCCGCATCGCCGCCAGCACGAGTTCGTCCTTGTTGGCCCACCGCCGATAGAGCACGGCCTCGCTCGTGCGGGCGCGGACGGCGACCGACTCCATGGTCAGCCGCGCGTATCCGCCTTCGACCAGTTCGTCCCACGCGGCGGCCAGCAACGCGGATTCCAGCTGCTCGCCTTGCCGGCGGCGGACGGTTTCAGGGGCCACTCCGCCCACGATAGAAAGGTTTGTCTTTCTTAGCAAGTTTCCCTACTCTTGCGGACAGGAGTTCTTCGGAGCCAGGGGGTTGGAAATGCCGAACACAAACCTGTCCACACCGGAATTGCCGGTCTTGATCGTCGGCGCGGGACCCACCGGGCTGACGCTGGCGTGCGAACTCGCCCGGCGCCACGTCCCGTTCCGGCTGATCGAAGCGTCCCCCGGCCTCCGCCCGGGCTCGCGCGGCAAGGGGTTGCAGCCGCGCAGCCTGGAGGTGTTCGACGACCTCGGCGTCATCGACCGCATCCTCGCCAACGGCCGGTCCGCGATGCCGATCCGGCTGACCGATCCCGACGGCCGGACGAGCGGCGGCCCGGCCTACGAGGAGCGTCCCGACGTTCCTTACCCCGCATCGGTCATCACCCCGCAGTGGCGCGTCGAAGAAACCCTCGGCCTGCGGCTGACCGAACTCGGCGGCGCGGTCGAGTTCGGCACCGCACTGGAGAGTTTCGACCAATCCGCCGACGCCGTCACGGCAGTGCTGCGCACCAGCGACCGCGTCGAAACCGTCCGCGCGGAGTGGCTGGTCGGCTGCGACGGCGGGCGCGGTGTCGTCCGCAAACAAGCCGGGATCGCGTTCGAAGGCGAGACGGACGAGCGGATCCGGATGATCGTCGCCGACCTGGCCGTCGACGGCCTCGACCGCGACGCCTGGCACATGTGGCGCTGCGAGGAGGGGTTCGTCAGCCTCTGCCCGCTTCCGTCCACCGACCTGTTCCAGTACCAGGCGCCCGTCCTCGACGAAACCGGCCTCGACCTCGCAACCCTGCAATCGATCTTCGACCGGCGAAGCGGCCGCACCGGGCTGCGGCTGCAGAACCCGGAATGGACGTCCGTGTGGCGCTCCAACACCCGCCTGGCCGAGCGTTACCGCGACGGCCGCGTCTTCCTCGCCGGCGACGCCGCGCACGTGCACTCCCCCGCGGGCGGCCAGGGCATGAACACCGGCATCCAGGACGCGCACAATCTGGGCTGGAAACTCGCCGCCGGAGCACCGGAGCTGCTGGACACCTACGAGTCCGAACGCCGCCCGATCGCCGCCGGCGTACTGCGGCTCTCGACCGCGCGGATGGCCGAAGCCGCCGAACAGAAAAGCATCCCCATCCGCAGCGACCGGGCCACGACCCAGCTCAGCGTCAACTACCGCGGCTCCGCACTGGCGCGCGACGACCGCAGCGAGTCCGCCCAGCTCCGAGCGGGCGACCGGGCCCCCGATGCCCCCGGCCTCACCACCACGACCGGCAAACGCCGCCTGTTCGACCTCACCCGCGGCGGCCGCTTCACCCTGCTGAACTTCGGCCCTCGCTTCGACTCGTCCGTCCGCACCTTCCACGTCGTTCCCGAGCCCGCCGCCGCCGACGAGATCGCCGATTCCTCCGGCCATCTGACCCGCGCGTACTCCCCCGCCGACCGCACCCTGGTCCTGCTGCGCCCCGACGGCTATGTCGGCCTGATCTCCGACGCGGGCGACTTCTCCGCCGTCAAGGAGTACCTGCTCTAGCCTCTTCCCATGTCCGCCCCCGACGAACTGGCCGCGACGCTGTACGGCGCGGTCAGCCTGATCGCCCGCAGGCTGCGCCAAAGCCAGGTCACGGCCGAGCTGTCCCTCCCGGAACGCTCCGCCCTGTCCCGCTTGGACCGCGACGGCCCGGCCACCACCGCCGCGCTGGCCCGCGCCGAGCAGATCACCCCGCAGGCGATGAGCTCGACCATCAGCGGCCTGTCCGCCCGCGGCTTCGTAACCCGCGACGCCGACCCCGCGGACGGACGGCAGATGATCGTGTCGCTTACGCCCGAGGGCAGCGAGGTGCTGCGGGCCCGGCGGGATGCGCGGATGCGCCAGTTCGCGGCTTCGCTCAGCTCGGGGTTTTCGCCGGAGGAGCTGGCGGTGCTGGAGGAGGCGGCGCCGTTGCTGGAGCGGTTGGGCCAGACGTTCTGAACCGCTGTCCGTCCACTGTGGAACTCGGATGCGCATCCCCGGCTTCCTGGTATCCTCGCCAACGGACAGCAGACTCGATCAAGAGGATTCCTATCGTGGCAGGTGAAGACGACATCTCCGGGTGAGCCCGGGGCACGGGCCGTCACGGCACCGGCCCCTCGCTGATCCCTGCGCGGTCTCAGGCCGCGCTTGGAGGTTCCCGTGCTGGTCAGGCGACCTACGCCACCGGACCCACGGGCTGCGAGGCAACCGATCGCAGGCGTACGCGCCGATCGGTTGAAGCCCAGGCGCCAGCCGGGCGGCAGGTCGCGAACGGCCCCACTCATGTCGTCCACACCACCACCAGCAGAGGCACCCCGCCCTGCCGATCCACCGCGAGGCCGCACCATGTCCGATCTTCGTATCGTCCTGTCCGGGATCTCCTTCTCCTGGCCCGACGACACCCTCGTCTTCGACCAGCTCTCCGCCACTTTCCCGGCGGGCCGCACCGGGCTCGTCGCGCCCAACGGGGCCGGGAAGTCCACTCTGCTGAAGCTCATCGCCGGGCAGCTCAAACCGGCCGCGGGCAGTGTCACCGTCGACGGGGTGCTCGGGTATCTCCCGCAGGACCTGCCGCTCACCGCGGAGCGCACGGTCGCCGAGGTGCTGGGCATCGACGCGATCCTCAAGGCCATCACGGCCGTCGAGGGAGGCGACGCGGCCGAGGAGCACTTCACCGCCATCGGCGCGGACTGGGACATCGAGGACCGCACCCGGGCGCAGCTGGACCGGCTCGGGCTCGGCGATCTCGCGCTCGACCGGCTGCTCGGCACGCTCAGCGGCGGACAGGTCGTCTCGCTCGGCCTCGCCGCGCAGCTGCTGCGCAGTCCGGACGTCCTGCTGCTCGACGAACCCACCAACAACCTCGACCACACCGCCCGCCAGCAGCTCTACTCGGTGCTTTCCGACTGGTCCGGCTGCCTGCTCGTGGTGAGCCACGACCGGGCGCTGCTCGACCGGATGGACCGGATCGCCGAGCTCGGCGCGGACGAAATCCGCTTCTACGGCGGCAATTTCACCGAATACGAACAGGCAGTGCGGGCCGAACGCGAGGTCGCGGAGAAGAATATCCGCAACGCCGAACAAGAGGTCAAACGCGAGAAGCGCGAAATGCAGCAAGCCCGGGAACGCGCGGACAAACGGGCGAGCAACGCGAAGCGCAATCTGTCCAGCGCTGGTCTGCCGAAGATTTTCGCGGGCACGATGAAACGCAACGCGCAGGAGTCCGCTGCCAAGGCGGACGGTACGCACGCGGCGCGGGTCAGTGCGGCGAAGGCCAAGCTCGACCAAGCTGAACGGTCGTTGCGGGAGGAGCAGAAGATCAGCCTGGAGCTGCCGAAAACAGCGGTTCCGGCGGGGCGGACGTTGTTTGCCGGCAAGCAACTCCGGGTGCGCGGGCTGTTCGCGGGCGAGGGTGCGGACCTGTCCGTCCGAGGTCCGGAAAGGATCGCGCTGACCGGTCCGAATGGCGCAGGAAAGTCGACGTTGCTGCGGCTGATGCACGGCACCCTCGCACCGGACTCGGGCGAGATCAGCCGCGCGGACGGGCGCATCGCGTATCTGTCACAGCGGCTTGATTTGCTGGATTCCGAACGCACGGTCGCGGAGAATCTCGCTGACGCCGCGCCGGAAATGCTGCCCGCGGACCGGATGAATCTGTTGGCGCGCTTCCTGTTCCGCGGCGCGCGGGCGCATCTGCCGGTCGGGGTGCTGTCCGGCGGAGAACGGCTGCGCGCGACGCTCGCGTGCGTCCTGTTCGCCGAACCTGCCCCGCAACTGCTGCTGCTCGACGAGCCGACGAACAACCTCGACCTGGTCAGCGCCGGCCAGCTGGAAAGCGCGCTCAACGCCTACCAGGGCGCGTTCGTGGTGGTCAGCCACGACGAGCGGTTCCTGGCCGAGATCGGCGTCGACCGCTGGCTGCGGCTGGAAAACGGGCAGCTCCGGGAAACGGCCGGGATCACCGAATGACCGCCCTGCGCGCGCACGAGATCGTGCGGGTGCTCGGGGAACGGCGCGTGCTCGACGGAGTGTCGGTCACCGCCGCCCCCGGCCGCCGGATCGGGGTGATCGGCGAGAACGGCACCGGGAAATCGACGTTGCTGCGCGTGCTCGCGGGCGTGGACGCGCCGGACCGCGGCGAGGTGGAGCGGCCGCCGGATCTTGGTTTCCTGCATCAGGAAATGCCGTTCGACCCGGCCGAGACGGTCGCCGGCGTCCTCGACCAAGCCCTCGCCGCGGCCCGCCAGGTGCTGGCCGGACTCGACCGGGTCGCGGCACTGCTCGCCGAAGCCCCCGAAGACGCCGCGCTGCTGACCGAGTACGCCGAATTGCTCGACCTGGCACAGCGACACGAGGCGTGGGACGCGGACCGGCGCGCGGAGATCGTGCTCACCGGGCTCGGGCTCGCCGAGATCGACCGCGAGCGCACGCTCGGCTCGCTTTCCGGCGGTCAGCGCGGCCGGCTCGCGCTGGCGGACCTGCTGGTGCGGCGTCCGTCAGCGGTGCTGCTCGACGAACCGACCAACCACCTCGACGCCGAAGCCGCCGCGTTCCTCGAAGCGCAGTTGCGCGAACTGCCCGGCACCGTCGTGTTCGCCAGCCACGACCGGGCCTTCCTCGACGCGGTGTGCACCGACATCCTCGACCTCGACCCGGCGCCGGACGGCCCGGTCCGGCACGGCGGCACCTATACCGAATACCTCAGCTGGAAACGCGCCGAACGCGAGCGCTGGGAACGGCAGTACCTCGAAGAACAGGAAGAACTGGAGGAACTGCGCGACGCGCTCGGGGTCACCGCGCATCGGGTCGCGCCGGGCAGGCTCGCGCCGGACAACGAGAAAATGGGCCTCGGCCGCAGGTCCGGCCGGGTGCAGAACCAGATCTCGCGCCGGGTCCGGGCCACGACCCGGCGGCTGGACGAACGGGAACGCGCCCAGCTTCCCGCGCCTCCGCCGCCGCTGCGGTTCCGCCCGCAAGCGCTGGCGGTCGAGAACCCGGAAGAAACCCTTGCCACGCTGGACAATGTGCGTCTTCCGGGGCGGCTTTCCCTGGACCGCCTGGCGATCCGGCCGGACACCCGGCTGCTGGTCACCGGCCCGAACGGCGCGGGAAAGTCAACGCTGCTTCTCCTTCTCGCCGGAGAACTCGACGCGGAAGGCATCACGCGCCGACCCGGCACAACCACCGGAATCCTCAGCCAGGACACCGCTTTCGTCCGACCGCAACGGACCGCACGCGCGACCTACCTCGCAAAGCTAGGACCGGAACGCGTCGCGGCCGTACCGCTGCACTCGCTGGGACTGCTGACGAATCGCGAAGCTTCCCGACCGGTCGGCGAACTGTCCGTCGGGCAGCGCCGCCGCCTCGCGCTCGCACTCCTCATCGCCGACCCGCCGCACCTGCTGCTGCTCGACGAGCCGACCAACCACCTCTCCCCCACCCTGTGCGACGAACTGGAGGACGCGCTCGGCACCAGCCCGGGCGCGATCGTCGCCGCCACCCACGACCGGCGGCTGCGCGAAAACTGGACCGGGCAAGTCCTCCGCATCGGACCAGACCACCGCGCTAGGCCGTTAGAGTGATCCGCGCCGGGCGGATGTCCAGCGGAAGGCCCGGGCGACGACCACTCCGCGGACCATCCGCCCGCGAAGGGAACGAACGATGCACGAAGCTCTGCGCCGCCACGTCGACTCCGGATTCATCCCGGGCGCGGTAGCCCTCGTCGCGCACGGCGACGACGTCGAGGTCACCGCACTGGGGCATCTCGACGTCGAACGCACCGCGCCGATGACCCGCGACACCATTTTCCGCCTCGCTTCCATCACCAAACCGATCACCGCGGCAGCCGTGCTGATGCTGGTCGAGGACGGGCGCTTCGGCCTGGACACCCCGATCGCCGAATGGCTGCCCGAACTGGCCGATCCGGTGGTCGTGCGGACGCCGCAGAGCCCGGTCGACGACGTCGTTCCCGCGGAACGGCCGATCACCGTCGGCGACCTGCTGAGCTCTCGCGCCGGTTACGGCTTCCCGTCGGACTTCTCGTTGGCGCAGGTCCAGGAGCTGTCCACGGTGCAGACCGACGGCCGCGAGGTCCGGCTGCGCCCGGAACCCGACGAGTGGCTCGCCCGGCTGGCCCGCATCCCGCTGCTGCACCAGCCCGGCACGGCCTGGCTCTACGACACCTGTTCCGACCTGCAAGGCATTCTGATCGCCCGCGCGTCCGGCCAGTCGCTGCCGGACTTCCTCGCCGAGCGGGTGTTCGAACCGCTCGGCATGGCCGACACCGCGTTCGAGGTCCCGGCCGCCAAACGGCACCGGTTCGCCAGCTACTACCGCTCCGCTGGCGACGGCCTCGAGCTGGCCGACGCGCCGGACGGCCAGTGGCGCGAGGCGCCCCCGTTCCCGGCCGGATCCGGCGGGCTGGCCGGGACCGCGGACGATTGGCACCGCTTTGCCCGGATGATCCTTTCCGGCGGGGAAGGACTGCTGTCGAAGGAATCCGTCCGGCAGATGACTGCCAACCACCTGACCGCGGAGCAGATCGCGGCCAACCCGGTCTTCCTCGAAGGCCAGGGCTGGGGATTCGGCGGCGCGGTCGACGTCGCGCCGACGCGGCCGTGGCAGATCCCCGGCCGCTACGGCTGGGTCGGCGGCACCGGAACCAGCGCTTACCTGACCCCGTCGACGGGTTCGGTCGCGATCCTGCTCACCCAGCGCGGGGTGGACGGACCCGGTGGCATACCGCACATGCAGGACTTTTGGCAGGAGACCGCCGCGCCGGAGTGATCCGGCACGGGCCGCGCACTGTACTGTGGCCCGCGGGCACGAGGCAACGCGACGAGGGGTCAGACGTGGGCATCTTCGACAAGATCCGCGGCGAGTTCATCGACATCATCGAGTGGACCGACGACAGCCGGGACACCATCGTGTGGCGCTTCCCGCGCTACGACAACGAGATCAAGATGGGCGCCAAGCTCACCGTCCGCGAATCGCAGGCCGCGGTGTTCGTCAACGAGGGCCAGGTCGCCGACGCCTACCCGCCGGGCATGTACACGCTGCAGACGCAGAACATGCCGATCATGTCCACCCTCAAGGGCTGGAAGTACGGCTTCAACTCGCCGTTCAAGGCCGAGGTGTACTTCGTCAACACCCGGCAGTTCACCGACCTCAAATGGGGCACGCAGAACCCGGTCATCCTGCGCGACGCGGAGTTCGGCATGGTCCGGCTGCGCGCGTTCGGCGGCTACGCGGTCCGCGTGGTCGAGCCGGTCGCGCTGCTGAAGGAGCTCGCCGGCACCGACCCCCAGTTCCGCACCGAAGAGGTGTCGGACTACCTGCGCAGCATGGTCATCAGCAAGCTCGGGCCCGCGATCGCGGCCGCGCAGGTCCCGATGCTCGACCTGGTCACCCAGCAGGACCAGATCGCGGGCAAGATCTCGAACGCGCTGAACCTCGAACTGCGCGAGGTCGGCATCGAGATCTCGAAGTTCATGATCGAGAACATCTCGGTCCCGCCCGAGGTCGAGGCCGCGATGGACAAGCGGACCCAGATGGGCGTGGTCGGCGACCTCGACCAGTACACGAAGTTCCAGTCCGCGAACGCGATCGAGGCGGCGGCGAACAACCAGGGCGGCGCGGGCGAGGGGCTGGGCATCGGGCTCGGCATGGCGCTCGGCCAGCGCGCGGCCGGACCGCAGCAGCAGCCCGCCCCGCAGCAGTACCAGCAGCAGGCTCCTCAGCAATACCAGCAGCCGCAGTACCAGCAGGCCCCGCCGCAGCCGCAGTACCAGCAGCAGGCGCCGCCGCAGATGCCGCCGCCGCTGCCGCAGAGCGAGCAGTGGTTCATCGGCGCGAACGGCCAGCAGCTCGGCCCGTTCGACCGCGCGGGCCTCGGCCAGCAGATCTCCTCGGGCACGCTCGCGCAGGACACCCTGGTGTGGAAGGCGGGCATGGCGCAGTGGACCCCGGCCGCCCAGGTGCCGGAGGTGTCGGCGCTGTTCGGCGCGGCCCCGCCGCCGCTGCCGCCGTCCTGAGCCGCGTCAACCTTCTGGGGGACCCATGACTGACCCGCGCTTCCAGCAGGAAGGCGTGGCCAACACGACCTATCCGTGCGGCGGTTGCGGCGCGCGGCTGGAGTTCGCGCCGGGCACGACGGCCATGCAGTGCCCGTATTGCGGGTTCCGGCAGGAGATCGCCGCCGGAGAGCGGCAGATCCGCGAGATCCCGTTCGCGGAGCTGGCGAACCTCGCGCGCAAGCCGGTGGGGTCGATCGGCAAGTACGTCTTCGTGTGCCAGCGGTGTGCGGCGCGGACGGAAACGAACGAGACCGCCAGCATGTGCCAGTTCTGCGGCGCGCCGCTGGTGATCGACCCCGGCGCGTCCGGGCAGCTGGTGCCCGAAGGCGTGCTGCCGTTCGCGTTCGACCGTCCCGCGGTGAGCACGCACCTGAAGAAGTGGACGTCCTCGCGCTGGTTCGCGCCGACCGCGCTGAAGAAGGTCACCACGGCGGAGTCCACCAAGAGCACGTACATCCCGCATTGGACGTACGACTCGCAGACCGTGTCGGTGTACACCGGCGCGCGCGGCGAGTACTACTACGTCACCGAGAGCTACTACGAGAACGGCGAGCGCAAGACGCGCCAAGTGCGCCATACCCGCTGGTATCCGGCGCGCGGACAGGTCGCGCGGAACTTCGACGACGTCCTGGTGCCGGCGAGCACCCAGCTGCCGCTGCCGGAACTGGACAAGCTCGCGCCGTGGCCGCTGCTCGATTCCGCGCCGTACCAGCCGCAGTTCCTCTCCGGGCACTTCGCGCTGCGGTACGACGTCGAACCGGAGAACGGCTTCGAAGAGGCGAAGAACCGGATGGCTCCGGTCATCGCGGACGACTGCAAGTACGACATCGGCGGCGACACGCAGCGGCTGAATTCGGTCGACACGCAGCACAACAACGTCACCTTCAAGCTGATGCTGCTCCCGGTGTGGGTCGCGACCTACGTGTACGCCGGAAAGAACTGGCAGATCCTCGTCAACGGCGTCACGGGCGAGATCCACGGCCAGCGTCCGTGGAGCAAGGTCAAGATCGCCATCGCGGCGGTGCTCGCGCTGATCGTGATCGCGGTGATCGTCTACTTGATCGCGACGAAGGGGCACAGCACCGGCACCACGCACCATTCCGTTACGCACCACTGAGTTTTCGAAGGAAGTGATGTGCCGTGCTGATGGGCATGGTTCTCGGCGACCGCCGCTCCCGCGTTTCGCGGGAGCACGCGGGTTCGCCGCTGTCTTGACCGGCGGGAATCCTCGCCTGCTCGCTGCGAAGCGTCGACGGCTGACTGGCCCTTCGACCCTTCCCGGGAGCATTCATGTCCACCGTCACGTGGACCGAAAACGGAACCACCCGCACTGCCCGCTGGCATTCCGAAAACGGAACTCCGCCGCCGGGCCGCATTGTCGTCGTCGATGACCGGCTGACCGCTGCCGCCGCGCTGCGTTTCGCGCGTGGTGGCACCGGAATGCTGTGGCGCGGCGATTTTCCCAACGCACGGCAGCTCGTGCGTGCCATGGACCGACGGCTCCCGCAACGCGCGGGATCTTTCGCCGAGGTGCGCTCCGCTCGTTCACAACGCGCGACGCTGCTCGGAAAAGTCCTGGTCTCCGTGGAAGCTGACCATTCGCTTCAGCTCCGCCGAGCCCCCGACATCCAGGCCGCGTGCGAGCAAGCGTTCGGCGGTTTGCCCGGCACGCTGCTCTCGTTGCGTGAGCTGCTCGGCGCCCTGAGCGCTTATCAATGGCAGCAGAAAGGCATCCAGATCAAGGCATTGGGCACGCGGGTGTATCCGTCGTACAGCGTGTTCGCGCCGACACGGAGCGAATACCTCGATCTCGTCGCGCAGGAACCGTTGCCGGGCAAGGAGTCTCCGGTCGTCTTCGATATCGGCACCGGCACCGGCGTGCTCGCCGCCATTCTCGCCCAGCGGGGCGCCGCCGAGGTGGTCGCGACCGACCTCAACCCGCGCGCGGTGCGCTGTGCCCGGGACAATCTGCGCCGGCTCGGCCTTTCCGATCGGGTCCAGGTCCTCGAAGCCGACCTGTGGCCCTGCGACCGGCGCGCTGACCTGGTCGTCTGCAATCCGCCCTGGCTGCCGGGAACCCCGGTCTCCGCGCTGGAACTCGGGATCTACGACGCCTCGTCCGCCATGCTGCACCGGTTTCTCGACGGCCTGCCCGGGCATCTGACGCCGCGCGGCGAAGGCTGGCTGATCCTGTCGGACCTCGCCGAACATCTCGGTCTGCGGACCCGCGCCGAACTGCTCGACCGGATCTCCGCGGCCGGCCTCGCGGTCGCGGGACGTCGCGAAACCACGCCAAGGCACCGGCGCGCCACGGACAGTGCCGATCCGCTGCACGTCCACCGTTCCCGGGAACGCACGATCCTGTGGCGGCTGACCATGTCCAGAGCGTGACCCGGCGTTTCCACACTGGACTACACCAATCGAATATCCTCGCCGAAGACACGGGGAGGGACGATGCCCGTACCGGGTTTTGCCGTACCGCGCCGGGAATTCGTGCGGACGCTGCTGCATCGCGGCAGCCCGCCGGAGCGGCCGGACACCGGGGAGGACCTCGCCGAGGTCGGCGACGCGACGCTGGCGCGCGCCGCGCGGTACTGGGTCGTCGTGCCGGTCGCCTACCGGATCGCCGCGTTCGTGAAGGTGTTCATCGGGTTCGCCGCGGCCAACGGCAGTGTCGGATTGTTTCCGGTGCTGCCCGCGGCCGCGCTGGGCGTCGCGGCGAACGCCGGGTTCCTGTGGTGGCTGCTGCGCTCCGGCGGCCTGCCCGCGCGGCGCACGCGGCGGGTGCTCACCGCGGACCTCGGTGCGGGACTCGGGCTGAACCTGCTGATCGCGGTGCTCGCGCCGGACGCGGTGCAGCCGTTCGCGATCGACGTCACCTGGACGTGGCTGGTCGGCTCGGTCGCTATGTGGGCTGGGACGTCCGGGCTGCCCGCGGCGCTGCTGCTGCTCGCCGCGGCGGTCCCGGTACGCGTCCTGCTGACTCTGGCGGGCGGGCTGCGGCTGGACAATCCGCTCGCGCTCAGCCGGTCGATCGGCTGCCTGGTCGCGCTGGCGGTGTCGATCGTGGTGGCGTGCGGAATCCTGGTGCTGCTGGGCGTCGGCACCCGGTTCGCCCTCGACATCGGCCTGCGCCGCGGGCAAGAGGCCGAACGCAAGCGCACCCAGCGGCTGCTGCACGACAGCGTGCTGCAGACCCTGGAAGCACTCGCGATCGCCCCGTCCGACGACGCCGACCACGCCGCCGAACGGCTGGCCCAGCTGCGCTCGGTCGCGCACGCCGAGGCGGCCGAACTCCGCCGGAGCATCACCGAGCCGATCGAACCGCGCACGGGACGCAGCTTCGTGGTCGAACTCGCCGACGTCGCCGCCGAAATGGCCCGCGAAGGCCTGCGCACCCAGCTCGTAGCCGCCGACTTCGCCGACGACGACCGGCTTTCCGCTGACCGGCGCACCGCGATGTGCGAAGCCGTGCGGGAAGCACTGCGCAATACGGTGAAACATGCCGGGACGAGCCGGGTCGTGCTGCGGGTGGAGGAACGCGACGGCGGAACGGCGGTGGTCGCGCGGGACCAGGGCCGCGGCTTCGACGTGCGCGAACGGGGGCCGGGGTTCGGCATCCGGCAGTCGATCGAAGCCCGGCTGGCGGAGGTCGGGGGCACCGGGCAGGTGGAATCGACGCCGGGCAACGGGACCCGGGTGACACTGTGGGTGCCGCACTGAGGTCTTCTCAGACGTACGTGAGGGGGACCCGCATTGACTCAGCTTCCCTCAAGGTTCCCTTCACGTACGTTCTCCTCGAGCAGGCAGCGGATTCTTCCCGGCGGCAGGGAAACCGCTGCGCTTTCCGGAGCCGCTCTCTAGATTTACTGAATATTCAATTCCGCGCACCCGCTTGGTGTCACCAATTGCGGACAAAGAACCTCCCGCACATGCACCCCGTTCGTAGGTTCACATTCCGCCTCCGCGACGCCGATAATGGCGGGTCGGGGACCTTAAGGCCCAGCAGCGGGAGCGCTTGCATGGACACGCCGGACGAGGCACGCACGAATCGGATCGAGCGGAATCGCCGGATGCTCGAATCCTGGCGGGCGGGCGCGTCGATCACCGAGATCGCCAGGGAACACGGGCTGTCCCTGAGCTGGACCGGTCGCCTGCTGCGGCAGGAAGGCGCGGTGCTGCCGGAGATCCGCCAAGGCGTGCGCCGCGAACTCGATGTGCCGAGGATAGTCCGGGAATACGAATCCGGCGCGACTATCCAGAGCATCGCGGACGCGCATCGGGCGTCCTATGGCACGATCCGCCGCTTGCTGCTGCGGGGAAAAGTGGCCATCCGCCCACATGGCGGCCAAAACGCTCTCGATCGACGCAAGCCCGGCACCCCTGGTCACTGATCATCACATCGGGGCGGGTGATTCCCGACTCGTTCCGGTTTCCTTTGCGCTCCGGAGCAGGTAGAGAGGAATAATCGGGGGTGGGGAATGACTGAAGCGCGGCCAGGGGCAGTGACGTCCGACAGACCCGTGCGGGCACCGGTCCAGCTCCCGCCCGCACCCTCCGTGCTGCTCGGCCGCTCCGCGGAACTGCGGCGGCTGGACGACATCCGGCTCCGCTCCGACCCCGCCCCGTCCGTCGTCGTGCTCACCGGAGTCGGCGGGATCGGCAAAACAGCGCTCGCCCTGCACTGGCTGCACACCCACCGCGCCCAGTTCCCCGACGGCATCCTCTGCGCGCGGTTTTCCGCCGAAGGCACCGAAACCGCGGAATCCGCGAGCGGGGTACTGCACGGTTTCCTTGCCGCACTGGGCATTCCCGCCGACGACATCCCCGCCTCGCTCGCCCAGCGGGCCGCCGAATTCCGTGCGGTGACCGCGGATCGCCGGTTCGCCGTGCTGCTCGACGACGTCGTGCACAGCGCCGACGCCCGCGCCGTGCTGCCGTCCAGCGCGCACGCGTTCGTGCTCGTCACCAGCCGGTCGCAGCTGACCAGTCTCGCACTGGACGGCGCGGAAATCCTTCCGCTGAGCCCGCTTCCGGACCAGCCTGCCCGAGAAGTGCTCGTCCGTGCCGGGCAACGGCAGATCAGCCAGGCCGACGCGAAAGACCTGCTGACCGCCTGTGCCGGCCTCCCGCTGGCGCTGGCCATCACCGGAGCCAGACTGCGCACCCGGCCAAGACGCAAGCCCCATCAGGAAGCCCGCCGGGGACGCGTCCGCCCGGTCGGAGATTTCCCTGCTCTCGCAACAGTTTTCGACGCCTCGTACGCCGCGCTCGACGATTCGGCGGCCCGCCTCTACCGAACCTGCGGCATCCTGCCCGGCCCGCACCACGCCGTCGACGCGCTCGCCGACACCCCGCAAAGCTCGCCCGCCCGCCTCGACGACGCCGTCGACGAACTAATCGAAGCCAACCTCCTCCACGAACTGGAGGACGAAACCGTGGCACAGCACGACGTCGTCCGCCACGACGCCCGCGTGCGCGCGGAACGCCAGGACGCCGAGACCGACCGGCGCTATCTCGTCCACCGGTACATCCGCTGGTACCGCGACCAAACCGTCACCGCCAGCGCGCTCATCCACCCGTTCCGCCCGAATTTCGCCGCCGAAACCGTTGCGGCGACGGGCTCTTTCGCCGACCGGGACCACGCGGTGAACTGGTCGCGCCGGGACCGGCCGGTCATCAACGCCGTCGCGAAAGCCGCCTCGGCACACGGCTGGGACGAGGAACTGTGGCAGCTCGCCGAAGCGTCGTGGGGATTCTTTCTGCACCACCGGGATTACGAACCGTTCCTCGAACTGTGCACGGCGGGGATCGAGGCGGCCCGGCGGTGCGAACAGCCGCTGGTGGAAGCCCGGATGCACAGCCAGGCCGGGTTTGTCTGCGACCAGCTCGGCCGTTACGACGAAGCCGCCGCGCACAACGCCGTGACTCTCGAAATCGGCGAACGAGAGCAGCACGGCCCGACCCAGGCCTCCGCGCTGTCCCGGCTCGCCAGGAACGCGCGAAGGCAGCAAGACTGGGAAGCCGCGCTTGAGCTGTACGAGCGCAGCGCCCGGAAACACGCCGAGGCCGGGCTTCCCCGCGGCGTCGGCCAGGCCCGCTATCGGCGCGGCGAAGTCCTGATCAAGCTGGGCCGCGACGACGAAGCATTGCGCGAACTGGCCGAAGCCACCGTGATACTGGACGAAGAAGGCGACGTCGTCCAGCACGCGCGCGCGGTCATTTCGCTCGCCGCGATCCACGCCCGGCGGGGCGGCTACCGCCGGGCGCGCACCGAACTGCTGGAAGCGCTCGAAGACGTCAAACGCCTCCAGTCACCGCATTTCCAGGCCGAGATCCTCACCGCGCTCGCCGATCTCGAACGCGGCCACGGCGACGAGACAAGCGCCCAGCGCCATCTCGACGAGGCCCGCCGCCTCCGCGGGGATTCCGTCGAGCCGCCGCACTGACCACACCGCACCGCCCGGCCAGCACACCGCCGCGGCGATCGCTCCCGGCCACTCCGCCCGCAGTTCGTCGGCCTCCCCTCTGGGCGCGGCCCGCGTACTGCGCCGGACCACCACGTCCGCCTCGGCCGAGCACCGCGGCCCGGCGCGATCGACGTCGGCGACCAGCACCGGCAGTGTCCGCCGCCCCGGCAGCGCGAGCCGCACGCGCGCGACCCCGGTGCTCACGCGTCCCACCCGGGCAGCGGCCTGGGCATCGCCGGCAACGGCGGATACGCCAGCGTGCTCGGTTCGGACAGCTCCAGCAGCCGGTACATCGCCGACCGCAGGATTCCCGCCGAACAGTCGAGCCTCGTGCTCGCGACCGGCAGCACCTCCGCGGCAAGCCTCGGAGCCACGGCGATCGCGGCTTCTTCCTGGGCTTCGAGCGGCGCGTCCAGATCCAGCGGTTTGGCGTGCGCCCGCACGACGTCCGCGACGCTCCCGGCCTGCGGCCGCCCGTCCGGCAACGACGCGAGCGTCACCGGTTTCCCGATGGCCGCCGCGTAGCCCGTGGTGGAGCCGTGGTCGCCGATCACCCAGTCAGCCGCAATCATCGTCGCCTGCCATCCCTGCTCGGGCGGGATCACCCGCAGCCCCCGGCACCCGGCGAGCCAGGCCGCGACCTGACGCCGCCCGTGCACCGCCCAGACGTTCGGATGCAACACCGCCGCCACCGCGTACCGGTCGTCCGGCAGCGCGTTCGCGATCGCTTCGTACATCCTCGGGACGCGGCCGAACGCCGAGTCAGTGAACCAGGTCGAACTCAGCACCACCAGCCGCCGAGAGCCGACGCCCAGCGCCCGCCGGTACCGCTCCCGCTGCCCGCCCGCCGCCCGCATCCCGTCAAGGCAGAGGTCCCCGGCCACCACGGCCGCGGGCACCGCCTCCGGACAACGCTCGCGCAGTACTTCCACCTCCGCTTCGGTACCGAGGCCCAGCACCGCCGGAAGCACCCGCCCGCGAAACGTGAGCAACTCCCGGTCCAGCTCGGTCGTTTCGATCGTCGCACCGCCCGCTTTCCGGCTGAACCGGCGTCCGGGGACCTGCCCGACCCCGTGTCCGACCAGCATCAGCGGCCCGCGCACCTGGTCGAGATTCCGGTGACTGGCCGCCAAGACCAGATCGAACCGATGCGCCGCCGCCTGTTCCCACGGCAGCAGGAGGCCGTGCTGCGCCCGCACGTACTCCTCGACCCCGGCCCATCGGTCGGTGCTGTGCGGGACGGTGAACATCACCTGCACCCGCAAGTCCCGTTCGAGCAGCGAGAGCAGCTCGACCAGCCGCGTCCCCGCGGTCACGGTCGGAACGACCGCCAGCACGGTCCGGCAGCCCGGCCGCGTCACCCGCGACGCGGCGTCGAGACCGATCGGACCGCGTACCCACACGTCCTGCGCCATCTTCATCCCCTCCGTCCGGAAACCGACGAACCGAGGCTGCGGCGCGGTCCTGACCGGGGACTTCCCGTCGCTGGACACAAAGCGGACCGAAACCGGACAAGACAATTCCCCCGATGATCGTTATCCCGAAAGCGGTCGCCGATCCCCCGGATCAATGCGAAACTGGGCAATCGACGAGGGAGGGGCGTCGAATGGACTTCGCCTACGGAATTCTCGGGCAGCCTGCGGTGCGGATGCACGGGAAGATGAATGAGCAGTGGGGTCAGCGGCAAACCCGGAATATTCTCGGAATCCTGCTCACACGGCCGGGCCGGCGCTTTTCCCAGGACGCCCTCATCTCCTGGCTCTGGGACGACGACCTGCCGGGAAACCCGCAAGAAGCCCTGTACAAGGCGGTGCACCGGCTGCGTCCCGCCCTCGCCGACGCGGACGTTCCCGCCACCGTCGCACGGTCCGGCGACGGCTACTCGGTCGACCTCGACGAGGGTCTCGTGGACGTCGCCGCCTTTCGGAAAACAATGCGCAAAGCACACGAGGCGGCGCGCGACGATGATCATGAAGCAGCGTATGAATCAGCCTCCTCCGCGCTTTCCTTATGGCGCGATGAACCGCTGCCGGAGCTCCGCACCGAACGCGCGAACAATTGGCGCGAGGACAAAATAAAGTCCATGTTGCTTCCCGCGCGAGAATTCCTGACGAGCCAATTGCTGGTACTCGGCCGTCCCGACGAGGCCGCGGGATGGATGCAGGAACTGTCCCCCGAACACGCCGGCCGGCTGGCGTTCGTCAAGCTCCAGATCCGGATCTACTACGCGCTCGGGCAGTCCGAGCAGGCCCAGGCCCACTACCTCGACGCGCACCGCCGATTCCACGAAGCCGCAGACGACACCGCCAAGGTCTTGTTGCGCGCCTTCCACGACGAACTCCGGGACCGCCACGAAAACCCGCCCGCTCCGGCTGCCGCCCCGGTGCGCCGGGCCGCGCCGCCGTCGCATCCGCTCCCCCGCGACCTCCGCGGATTCATCAGCCGCACCCGCGCACTGGACACCCTCGACCAGTGGCTCCGGCCAGGCTCGCCGACCCGCTCACCCGCCGTCGTGCTCAGCGGCCCGCCCGGAATCGGCAAGACGAGCCTCGCGGTGCACTGGGCGCACCGCTGCGCGGACTGGTTCCCAGGCGGATCGATCTACCTCGACCTGCACGGCTTCGGCCCGGCACCGCGGCTCGAACCGTCCGACATCGTCGACCGGCTGCTGCAGGAACTCAGCTACCCAGTCGACCACGTGGTGGACGCGACAGCGCGCGCCGCGGTCCTGCGCCAGCAGCTGACCGACCGCTCCGTGCTGGTCATCCTCGACGACGCGGAGAACTCCGACCACGTCGACCAGTTGCTGAACGTGCTGTCCGAATGCGCGGTGATCGTCACCTCGCGCCGCCGCCTCAGCGCACTGGTCCGAAGGCACGAACTCGCCGAACTCAGCCTCGACCGCCTCAACGACCGCGACTCGCTGGAACTGTTCGTCCGACGCCTGCGCGGCCGAGGAGACCGGGAACCCGACGCGGCCCGCCGAATCGCCCACCTCTGCGACGGCTTGCCGCTGGCACTCACCTTGATCGCCGAGAGCGCCGCGCGCCGTCCGGGGCTGAGTCTCAGCACGATGCTCGACCAGTTGCGCGATCCGGAGATGCTGCTGAGCATCGGCGACGATGGCGACGACCAAAGCCTGCGCGCCGTGTTCTCCTCGTCGTACCGGATGCTCGAGCCTCCGAGCCAGGCCGTTTTCCGGCTCTTCGGGCACCATCCCGGCGCGGAAATCCACGTGGACACCCTGCTGTCCGCGGCCGGACGCCCCGCCTCGGAAACCCGGCGGGCGCTCGAAACCTTGGTCGCACTGCACTTGATCGACCAGCCCGGTGATACGGACCGCTACCGAATTGTCTCCATTTTCCATCGGTACGCCCAGACGCTGAGCGATCAAGACCACGACTCGCGGCCGTTGCGGCGCTTGCTGTCGCATTACTACAGCACCGCGTACCGCGCGCACCGGAAGGCGCACCCACACCGCGACCGCCCGCCGCAGCCCGACCCGGAACCTGGCATCCGCCCCACGGGGTTCACGACGCCGGACGCCGCAACGCAGTGGTTTTTGCGCGAGCGCACCAATATCGTCGCACTCACCGCACTGGCTCTGGAGCGCCATCATTTCGAAATAGCGTGCATGCTTCCCCATCTCATTGCCGATACCCTTGACAAGTATGGTTTTTACGACGAAATGAGCACCGGGTTCGCTATCGCGGCACGGGCCGCGCGGGCAAACCAGGATCCGCACGCGGAAGCGTCGACCCTGAACGATCTCGGCGAACTCAACCTCACGCTCAGCAACCACAAAACGGCCGAGCAAGCACTGACCCGAGCACTGGAACTCGCCACGGCCGAGGGGTCGCCCATCGGAGTGTTGACAATCAACATCAACTTCGCGCAGTTGTACCGGCACACCGGGCGTCCGGCCGAAGCGATCGCCCTCTTCCGCCGCTGCATCACGCACGCGCAACGCAACCGCGACCTGGTCCGCGAGGCGAAGGCAGAGCAGTATCTCGGCGAGACCCTCGCCGACCTCGACCAGTACGAAAAGGCGCTGCCGCACTACCACCGCGCACTCCACCTGCGAGCGCTCGCCGGCGACACCGCCGGACAGGCCACGACCTACACAACGCTCGCGGAACTCCATCTCCGAGAGGAAGAATTCGCGGTGGTGCACCGGCATTGCCTGCTGGCACAAGCCCAGATCGCCGGTGATCTCACCGCCACGATGCGACTGCGCACCGTGGAGGCCCGGCTCGCCGCGGCCGAACGAGACGACCGTGCCGCGCTGCGGTTGTCACAGGAAGCGGTCGAACTGGCCGAACGCGCCCACAACGCGACCGGTCAGGCCCGGGCCCTGGAAGCATTCGCCGAAATCCTTTACTCACGCGGGAATCATGAAGACGCTGTCGACGCGTGGCGGCGCGCCGCGGCCTTCTACCGAGGTCGCGGCAAGGACGCCAAAGCGGACCGCGTCGAAGAACGGCTTGCCGCGGCCCGGAATCCCCATGCGATTCCGCAGGCCAGGGACGGAGAACGCACTGTCGCCATGCCTGCGCCGCGGCGGTCCACCATCACGAATGGGTGAATCACTTCCAGCTACTAGATGAAGCCCCGATCCTGCGAGAGGATTCGCTCCGCTGGGTTGTCATCAAGTGCAGACACCACCCTCAGTAGAGTCGCTGACTCCGGGTTTCGTGCGGCACGATAGCTTGGCGCTGCAAGATCCATGTTGCTGGCCGGGAGCCCGTCCAGTCTCGCTTTTAGGAGTCATTGTTGATGCACTTCGCCTCGTCCTACGCCGAATATGCCCCGTGGATCGCAGCCTCCGCGGCAGCGATTTCGGCGTGGTGGCGTTGCTGATTCACAGCTGAATCCGGCGTTGGCGTTGCGCTTATTACGATTTCCGTAACCGCAACGCCAGCGCCGGGCAAGCCGCAGCAGCTCGCCGCGCCTCGGCCAGCAGCGATTCGGTCACCGGGCCCCCGTGTACTACCGGGTAACCCCATTCGTCCACAGTGATCAGCTCCGGCAGCACGTCCGCGCACAAACCGTGCGCACGGCAGGCGATCGGGTCCACCGTCAGGCGGCTCATGCCGCACCTGCCGTGATCCGGCACGAGCCAACCGTCAGGTGCGCGCGGACATCGGCGGCGAAGACTCGTAGTGCGCTCGCGGCCAGGCGGACGGCTCCGTCCGGGTGTGCGCACGCGCCGCGTCCACTGAGGAGCGGGAGGCGGTGCGCAAGGCGGCCGGTCGCGTCCCGTCCGGACAGCAGGTCGGCGAAATCCGCGGCGATGGCCGGGAGTCCGAACATGCACGGTCCACATTGGCGGGCCGATTCTCCCGCCAGGGCAAAGAGAATATTCCGAGTCAGCTCGAGGCCGCAGTTCGGTTCCGGGAGCAGGTGGAGCGAAGACAAGCCCGGCTCGCGACCGAGGGGCAACGGGTCGGCCAAGGCGCGAGGCATCCAGGTACCGCCATAGCCGCCGATCAGGACTGCTCGCGCGGTAACGGATCCGCCGGCGCGGGCGAGGATCGCGGAGATCGGAGTGTCGGCTGGCACTTCCAGCACCCCGGGGCGGGCGACGGCTCCGGTGACGGTGACCAGGTCAGTGTGGACAGAGCGGTCCGCGCCGGTTCGGGCGACGATCGCGAAGCGGGCCAAGGTTTCGACATTGTGGACCAGCGTCGGGCGTCCGCGCAGGCCGCGTTCGGTCGGGCGGGGGAATTTGCCGGTCGGACGAGCATCGCCGGTGGCCAGGAAATGCACTAGCGCGGTTTCTTCGCTGGCGACGTATCGCGGCGGGACTGCAACGACCTTCACCGGCACGGCGTCGCGCCGCTCGGCTAGAGCGGCCATTACGCTTCGGTTTCCCTCGTGCAGGCAGAGGTAAGCCTCGGTAGCGCCGACGGCACGAGCGGCAACCTGGATACCGTCCAGCACGAGGTGTGGCGCGAGTTCCAGGAGGGCGCGATCTTTGCTGCTGAATGGATCGCTTTCGCAGCCATTCGCGACCACAATGGATCGTCCCGGTGAGACAGAGCGCAGTTTCGCCGCAGCGGGGAAGCCAGCGCCGCCTCGGCCGCGGATACCGGCGGCGTCGATTGCGTGGATCAAGGCGTCGCGATCCAGAACGGGAAGTCTGCCGTGGACGGACAGGTGAGCGGCAAGGTTGTTACGGTGCAAGGGAAGCACGAGTCACCTCTGAAGGGGAGAGAGGCGGCGGGCCTCGGTGTCGGGGCTGGTACTGCCGAACCGCACGCTCGCGGCAGCCAAAACAGCGACCAGGCAAACGATGTCGAGCGCGATGAGCAACGGGCGTGCGCTGTCGGAAGCGACCAGGCCGACGCTGTGCGCGAGCGCGACCGGCCAGCACAGGTAGGCGAGCCAGTGCACGGCGCGCCACAACCGCGGCGGGATGCGAGTCCGCAGCAGGCTCGTCACGACGATGGCGAGCAGCAGATCCACTGCTACCGCACCGATGCCGATCCAGAACGGTTCGTAGCTTGAGACGAACGGGACGACGACGGAGAGCCAATTGAGGTCCACATAGCCGTCGACGACCGCGAAACCGATGTGGGCGCCCAAAAAGACGAGGCTGGCCAGGGCGAGGTTCCGGTGCAGATCGGCGAGGGCGAAGCGGGGCCAGCGCCGGGTCGCGAATCGGCCGGAGTTGAGGAAACCGAGTGCCACCACGGCCGTCGAGAACACCAGCGAGACGATTCCGGTGGCGCGGCTGAAGTACCAGAGCGCGGAACTCATGACGCACGCTCCCGGCGATCCTCCGGCCAACCGGCAGTAGTCCGGACAGCGCCGCGCGAACTCGCCAATCGCGCGGGCAATCCCCGCGACCTCAGCCAGTCCAACGCGGCAACGCCCAATACGACCGACGCCGTGCTCGCCGTGTTGGCGTCCACACAGGACTCAGCTGCTACCGATACCGTCCGCCAGCACGGATCCGCCGATTCGCCGGTGCGCGGGTCGACGATGTGGTGCACCACGCGACCACCGCGTCGCCAGGTTCGCCGAGCGACGCCGGAGGTCGCCAAACCGCCGCTGGTGAGCGTGATCGTCGTGTCCGGGTGGGCGACCGAATCGGTGTGGTCGTCACCGATCGCTACCTTCCAGCCGCCTGCCGGGGCGGGACCCGCCACCGCGAGATCGCCGCCGAGGTTCACTAGCACGCCGCAGCCGGTGCGGTGGGCGATTTCGGCGGCGGTCCGGTCCGCGGCGAACGCTTTCGCGGTCGCGCCCAAGTCCAGCAGCACGCCGCGCGGCAGCACGACGATTCGGCGGGCCGGTTCGAACAGCACCCAATGCGAACCCGGCGCGGGGACTGGCGTCGCAGCGGGGCCGTCGGCGATCTCGGCGAAATCGCGGTCGTAGCCGAGTGCTGCCATCGACCCGCCGACCGTCGGATCGACCAAACCGCCGCTCAGCCACGAAGCCCGCAAAGCGGCCGACAGCGCGTCGGCGAGCAGGGGGCTCACCTCAACCTCCCGGCCCGCGGCGCGGTGGAGGGCCGAAATTTCCGAATCCGTCCGGAAACGGCTGCATGCCCGATCGAGTTCGGCGAGCCGCGTCCGCAACAGTTCGGTCGCCGGGCCGAGCGCGGCCTCCTCGGTGACGAGCACCCGTGCGGTCGTGCCGAGCGCCGGAAACGCCGCCGAGTACGGCCCGGTCACGACGCGCCCGATCCGGTGTGGGCGTGCCCGGAGCCCGATCCGGGATCCTGCGCGGGCACCTGCAACTGGTCCTGGCCAGAGGTGCTCGATCCAGTCCCGCTGTCGGTCGAGGCGGTGCCGTTGCCGGTCGACGTCGTGCCGCCGGTCGAGCCGGCCGCGGTCAGTCCGTATCCGATGCCGCCTGCCGCCGCGACTCCGAGCACTGCCGCGACCGCCGTGACGACCGCGGTCCGGTGCCGGACGCGCGTCCGTTCCTCTTGCCTTCTCCTGATGTCCGGGTCCATGCCAGGTGTCCTCTCCGGTGGTGGGAACACCCAGTCTCAGCCGCGAATCTATGAGTCCGCTGGGAGCGACCTGTCAGTTTGCTGCCAGTCACTACACTCCGCGCATGAGCACGGTCCTCGCGTGGGCGACGCTGGCGGTGTGGGCCGGGCTCGCGTTGTGCCACAGCTGGTTCTGGCGCACCGACCAGCGGCTGCCCGAACTGGTCCGGCCGGAGCGCTGGCCGTCCGTCGCCATCGTGGTACCAGCCCGCGACGAGGCCGGACTGCTTCCGGAAACCCTGCCCACCCTGCTGCGCCAGAGCTATCCGGGCGACGCGCGAGTCATCTTCGTGGACGACGGAAGCAGCGACGGCACCGCGGAAGTCGCCCGCTCGCTGACCGTCCCCAATGGACTCCCGCTCACCGTCACGAGCCCCGGCGAACCACCGGACGGCTGGACCGGGAAACTCTGGGCCGTCGCACACGGCGTCCGCGAAGCCGGAGACGTCGACTTCCTGCTCCTGACCGACGCTGACATCGCACACGCCCCCGATTCGCTGGAAGCTCTCGTCGCGACCAGCGGCAGGGACTTGGTGTCGCAAATGGCCGTTCTGCGCACCGAGACGTTCTGGGAACGGCTGATCGTGCCCGCTTTCGTCTATTTCTTCGCGATGCTCTACCCCTTCCGCCGCGTGAACTCCGCGCGCTGGCGCACCGCCGCCGCGGCCGGCGGTTGCGTCCTCGTCCGCCGCACAGCGCTCGAACGCGCCGGCGGAATCGCCGCGATCCGCGGCGCGGTCATCGACGACGTCGCGCTCGCCCGCGCAGTCGCGCGGGCGTCTCCACAGGGAGGCCGGATATGGCTGGGCTACGCGTCGAAGGTCTGGAGTGTCCGGCCGTACCCGCGGCTCGCGGACCTGTGGCAGATGGTCGCCCGCAGCGCCTACACCCAGCTCCGGCATTCGCCGCTGCTGCTGGCCGGGACTGTTGTCGGGATGATCGTCGTTTTCCTCGCCCCGCCGGTGCTCGCCCTGACCGGCTCGTGGCAGGCCGCCGTCGCCTGGCTGCTGATGGCCGCGACGTTCGTCCCGGTCGCCCGGTATTACCGGCAACCCCTGGCCGCGGGGCTGATGCTGCCGTTCACCGCGGCGCTCTACACCTTGATGACGATCGACTCCGCTCGGCGCCGGACGGGGTGGAAGGGCCGCACGTACTGAGCAGCTGGCTGACCGAAAATGTGGCATCCTCTCGATATGACGTCGACCCGAAGGGGCAATGCCTCGTAGGAAGCCCGGCGCGATACGCGCCGCCCAACCCGAAGCCCGCGATCTGTGGGCCGAATGCGTTTCCCCGGCACTCGACCGGTATCAGCGCTTCCTGCGCCAGCCTGGCCGCTGGCTGTATGTTCCGTGGACCGACTGTCCGTGCTGCGATCCGGTCGAAGCCCGCGACGAGCTGGAGCTCGCCCTGCGAGCCCTCCCTTTCCGCGCACGGGCGGAGCTGCGTCGAGTCCTCGCTCCCCTCGACGCCGAGTTCAGGCGAAGAACCCTGCCCGACCCGGCAGCGAGTTCCCGCAGCCTCTGGCATGCCGCTGCGTGGTGGCGGCAGCGGCTGCAAGAGCGGTGAAAGAGCCATCGCAGAACCCGGGAGAGCGAGTTCACACCACCCAGTGATGCACGTTCATACACAGTCGTGCATAATCATTCCTATGTCCAAGGTGCTCACTTCCCTTCCCGTCGGCGAGCGGGTCGGCATCGCGTTCTCCGGCGGCCTCGACACGTCCGTGGCGGTGGCGTGGATGCGCGACAAGGGTGCGGTTCCGTGCACCTACACCGCCGACATCGGCCAGTACGACGAACCCGACATCGCCTCCGTCCCCGGCCGCGCGCACGCCTACGGGGCGGAGCTCGCGCGGCTGGTCGACTGCAAGGAAGCCCTCGTCGAAGAGGGGCTCGCCGCGCTGACCTGCGGGGCCTTCCACATCCGCACCGGCGGCCGGGCCTACTTCAACACCACCCCGCTCGGCCGCGCGGTCACCGGCACCCTGCTGGTGCGCGCGATGCTGGAGGACAACGTCCAGATCTGGGGCGACGGCTCCACCTACAAGGGCAACGACATCGAGCGGTTCTACCGCTACGGCCTGCTGGCCAACCCGGGCCTGCGGATCTACAAGCCGTGGCTCGACGCGGCGTTCGTCGGCGAGCTCGGCGGCCGCAAGGAGATGTCGGAGTGGCTGCAGGCGCACGACCTGCCCTACCGCGACAGCACCGAGAAGGCCTACTCCACCGACGCCAACATCTGGGGCGCCACGCACGAGGCGAAGTCGCTGGAGCACCTCGACACCGGCATCGAGATCGTCGAGCCGATCATGGGCGTGCGGTTCTGGGACCCGGAAGTCGAGATCGCGACCGAGGACGTCACGATCGGCTTCGAGCAGGGCCGTCCGGTGAGCATCAACGGCAAGGAGTTCGGCACCTCGGTCGAGCTGGTGCTGGAGGCCAACGCGATCGGCGGGCGGCACGGGCTCGGCATGTCCGACCAGATCGAGAACCGGATCATCGAGGCCAAGAGCCGCGGCATCTACGAGGCCCCGGGCATGGCGCTGCTGCACGCGGCTTACGAGCGGCTGGTCAACGCGGTGCACAACGAGGACACCATCGCCAGCTACCACAACGAGGGCCGCAGGCTCGGCAGGCTGATGTACGAGGGCCGCTGGCTGGACCCGCAGGCGATGATGCTGCGCGAATCGCTGCAGCGCTGGGTCGGCACCGCGATCACCGGCGAGGTCACGCTGCGGCTGCGGCGCGGCGAGGACTACTCGATCCTCGACACGTCCGGCCCGGCGTTCAGCTACCACCCGGACAAGCTGTCGATGGAGCGCACCGAGGACTCCGCGTTCGGCCCGGTCGACCGGATCGGCCAGCTGACCATGCGGAACCTCGACATCGCCGACTCGCGCGCCAAGCTGGAGCAGTACGCGAGCCTCGGCATGGTCGGCGGCAACTCGCACCCGAAGCTGATCGGCGCCGCGCAGGCGGCCTCGACCGGCCTGATCGGCGCGATGCCGGAAGGCGGCGCGGAGACGATCGCGTCCCGCGGCCGGGCCGACGACGTCGAACTGCTCGACCGCGCCGCGATGGAATCCGGCACGGACTGAGGCTTTTCTCCCGCGGATGCCCGCGCCGGCTCACCGGCGCGGGCATTCTCTCTATACCAGCGACTGAACCCCGCTAACGTCTCTATATTCAGGCGGCGGCTCCCGGCTAACGTGGCGGCGTGACCCCGATTTTTCAGCTGTCCGCCGACCACGTCACGGCTGAGGCAGCGCTCGACCCGATCGCCGCGACCCTGGACGGCGTGACCACCGACGCGACCGCGCTCACCGACCTCACCCCGGACGGTTTCGCGGCGCGCGCCGACCTGGCCCGGCGCACGCTCGCCGCTCTCGCGAAGCTGACCCCCGAGTCCCGCGCGGACCGGATCGCGTCCGCGCATCTGCGGAACAGCCTCGAGGCCGAACTGGCCTGGCACGAGCTCGACGAGCCGTTCCGCCAGGTACAGGCACATTTCGGCACGCTGAGCTCGATCGCCGATTCGGTCCGGCTGCTGCCGCGCCGCGACGCGGACGACTGGCACGTCCTCGCGGTCCGGATGACCGGCGTCGAAACGATGCTCGCGGGCTGGCAGAAGACGCTGCAGGCCGGTCTCGACCGCGGCCTGCGCGCGGCCCGCCGGCAGGCGCTGGAGACCGCGGCGCAGGCCGAGCGCTACGCCGGTGTCCACAATGCACTCGTCGAGGAGTACGGCGACGGACCGCAGGCCGACGAACTGCGCGCCGGTGCGGACGCCGCCCATCGCGGTTACGCGGCGCTCGCCCGGTTCCTGCGCGAGGAATACGCCCCGCACGCCACCGAAACCGATGGCGTCGGCGCGGAACGCTACGCCGTCGCGGCCCGGCTTTCCCTCGGCGCGGATCTCGATCTCGCCGAGGCTTACGAATGGGGCTGGGCGGAACTTCAGCGCATCGAAACGGAAATCGCCGCCGAGGTCGCGAAAATCCAGCCCGGCGCGAGCGTAGCGGAAGTCCTCGCACTGCTGGACAAAGAGTGCGCGGTCAACGGCGAAGAGTCCTATTTGGACTGGCTGCGCGCCGCTCACGACCGTTCGCTGGAAGCGGCGAGCGAGCACTTCGACATCCCGGAACCGTTGCGCGCCTTGGACGTCGTGCTCGCGTACGGCTCGGCGTCAGGTTCGCCGTACTACACCGGGCCCGCCGAAGACGGCACTCGTCCCGGCCGCACGTGGTGGCCGCTGGGCGGACGGGAGCGCTTCGCGACCTGGTCCGAGCTGACCACGGTGTTCCACGAAGGCGTTCCCGGACACCATCTGCAGATCGGCGTCGCGGGGCTGGCCGGCGACTCGGTGAGCCGGTACGCACGCGTCCATTCAGTGAGCGGGCACGCGGAAGGCTGGGCGCTGTACGCCGAACGCCTCGCCGACGAACTGGGCTGGTTCTCCGAACGCGGCACGCGGCTCGGCATGCTCGCCGGTTCGGCGCTGCGGGCCGCGCGCGTCGTGATCGACCTCGGCTCGCACCTCGACCTGCCGCTGCCGGACGGTTCCCGCTGGGACTTCGACGCCGCGCGCCGGTTCCTGCATGAGCGCGGATTGGCCGCGGAACACCGGGTGCACGCCGAAATCGTGCGCTATCTCGGCTGGCCGAGCCAAGCGATCTCGTACAAGATCGGCGAACGCGCGTGGCTTCAGGCGCGTGCCGAAGCCGCCGCAAAACCCGGATTCACGTTGCGCCAGTGGCACGCGGACGCGCTCGCCGTCGGCCCGGTCGGGCTCGCGGCACTGGAGGACGCGCTGCGTTAAGCCTTGGCCTCGCACTCGGCGCACATCCCCCACCACGTGACCTCCGCCTGGTCCACCCGGAAACCGGGCACCGGACCGGGGTCGAGGCACGGCGCGGCTCCGATCGCGCACGGCACGTCCTGGATCCGGCCGCAGCCGCGGCAGACCAGGTGGTGGTGGTTGTCGTGGGTTTCGAGTTCGAACCGCGCGGGCGAGCCCGCCGGTTCGAGCGGGCGCAGCAGCCGGGCGCCGACGAGGTCGTCGAGCACGTTGTAAAGGCCCTGCCTGGACAACGCGCCGACGGCCCCGTCGGCGTCGAGCACTGTCGCGATCTCCGCGGCCGTGACGTGCGGGGTCCGCGCGACCGCGGCCAGCACCGCACGCCGCTGCGGCGTGTTGCGCAGGCCCTTGTCGCGCAGGCGTGTCCCGAACTCGTCCATGGCCGGATCGTACCCCCAGACTTGACCGAATCAATTCTGGCGTGCAGTGGCTCACAGTCCCAGAGTTGACCCGTTCTTACAATTGACTGGATCAACTTTAGGGACTACAAAGGAGGCGTGCTCACGACCTCCGCACCCATCCCGTCCAGCGCCGACGCCGGAACCCGGCTCCGGCGCGCCGGCCTGCGCGTGACGACCGCCCGGCAGGTCGTGCTGGAAGTACTGGCCGAAAACCCGCACGTCACCGTCGCGGAACTGCTGCCGCTGGTCCGCGAACGGCTGTCGATGGCGTCCACGAGGGGCGTCCACGACGTGCTGACCACCGGCGTCACCGCCGGTCTCGTCCACCGCTTCGACCACGTCGGCGTCGCGCAACGCTACGAGCTTTCCGGTTTCGACCACCGTCACCTGCTGTGCCGCCAATGCGGCAGGCTGGAGGCGATCCCCGGCGCGCCAACGGAATCCGCCGAGGAAGCGGTGTCCGGCCTGTGCTCGCGCTGCGATCCGGCTTCGGCTGAGTAGGTCTCAGCGGAACGCGGCGACATTGCGGGCCGCCCAGTCGGCGAACGACCGCGGCGCGCGGCCGAGAACCCGCTCGACGTCCGGGCTGACGCGCAGTTCGGCCGGGGTCGGCGAACTGAGGATGTCCAAGGTGTCGTCGGCGAGTTCGCCCGGCATGCTCTGGACCATCCCCGCCTTGGCCTCGGCGCGGGTCAGCTCCTGGAACCGCACCGGCTTGCCCAGCGCGGCGGCCAGCGCCTCCGTTTGCCGGCGCGGAGTGATCACCTCCGGCCCGGTCAGCTCGTACACGCCGCCGACGTGCCGGTCGTCCCGCAGGCAAGCCGCGGCGACCTCGCCGATGTCCGCCGGATCGACGATCGGCACCCCGGTGTCGCCGAACGGCGCGGCGACCATGCCCTGTGCACGAACGGATTCCGCCCACCACAGCGCGTTGGAGTCGAACCCGCCCGGCCGCAGGATGACCCAGTCCAGGCCAGACTCGCGCAGTACGTCTTCGAGTTCGCGCATGGCGATCCGCGTCGTGCCGAACGGCCTGGTCGCCACGCCCAGGGTGGAGAGCAGGACGACCCGGCGGACCCCAGCGTCCACGGCCTTCGCGATGAGGTCGGCGGGGTTCGCGCCGACCGCGTGCAGATCGCCGGACAGCAGCAGGAACAACGCTTTCGCCCCGGTCAGCGCGGGTTCGAGACTCGGCGGATCCGCCAGGTCGGCCACCACGTGCCGGACCCCGTCCGGCACCTCGCCGACCCGTCGCGACACCGCCGTCACCTGCTCGCCCGCGTCGACGAGCGCCCGCACCAACGGCCTGCCGATGTTTCCGGTCGCCCCGGTCACCACGATCATGAACAGCTCCTTTCGCAGACGGCCGACGCTAGGGCGATTCGCTTACTCCTGGTAAGGACGTACCTTTCGGTAAGCTCGGTACGTGACAGGAAGCGCGCAGTTCACCCCGGCCGGCTCGCCACCGCGTTATGAGGTGTTTCACACCGACTGCCCCGCTCGCGCCGTGATCGACCACGTGACCAGCCGGTGGGGCATCTGGATCCTCATCTCGTTGCGGGACAAGGAACTCCGGTTCTTCGAACTGCGCGAAAGCATCCGGGGCATCAGCGAGAAGATGCTCGCCCAGTCCCTGCGCGCACTGGTCGAGGACGGCCTCGTCTGGCGGCAGGTCGAGCCGACCACGCCGCCCCAGGTCACCTACGGCTTGACCGAGTTCGGCCAAGACCTCGGCGAACCGCTGGACGACCTGTTCGACCGGATCACCCGCCGCTTGAGCTAACCGCCCTGGTCAGGCCGTCCATTACCGCAGAGGTAATTTACATACAGACTGCATGTATGTATCTTTGCCGGCATGAGCGCATACGAACAACTGGGCACCGCCCGGCACGTCAACCTCCCCCAAGGCGAACTCCGGTACTTCGAACGCGGACGCGGACGCCCGGTCGTTTTCGTGCACGGCGTACTCACCAACGCCCTGCTGTGGCGCAAGGTCGTCCCGACCGTCGCGGGCGCCGGATTCCGTTGCCTGGCCCCAGATCTTCCGCTGGGCGCGCACCCGGTCCCGATGCGCTCGGACGCTGACCTCAGCGCCGCCGGCCTCGCCACGCTCCTCGGCGACTTCCTCACCGCGCTGGACCTGGAAGACGTCATCCTGGTCGCCAACGACACCGGCGGCGCCATCACGCAGTTGCTGCTCGCGCGGTATCCGGAGCGGGTCGGACGGGTCGTGCTGACGCCGTCGGACAGCTTCGAGTACTTCTTCCCGCCGATCTTCCAGCCGCTGCCGGCCATCGCCCGAGTTCCGGGTTCGATGGCGGTGCTCGGCCAGTTGCTGCGGATCAAGGCGCTGTACCGGCTGCCGCTGCTCTTCGGCTGGGTCACGAAGCGCCCGCTGCCGCCGGACGTCGCCGAGGAGTACCTGGGCAAGCTGCGGAAATCCCCTGGTCTGCGAAGGGATTTGCGCAAGTTCCTGCGCACCGTCGACTCGAACCACACCCTCGCCGCGGCGGAGAAACTGAGGCAGTTCAAGCGTCCAGTGCTGCTGGTCTGGCCGCCGGAGGAGAAGCTGTTCCCGATCAGCCTCGCGCACCGCCTGGCGGAGGTGCTGCCGGACGCGGAACTCGTCGAGGTCCCGGACTCCTACACCTTCGTCTCGGAGGATCAGCCGGACGCACTGGCCGGGCACATCACGCGCTTCGCCGCCGCCATGGCAGATTAGGTGCGTGCGACGTACCCAGCAAGAACGCTCCGACGCGACGCGAGCCGCACTGATCAAGGCCGCCCGAGACCTCTTCGGCGCACGCGGCTACCACGACGTGCCTGCTGAAGAAATCACTCGCACGGCAGGCGTCACACGGGGCGCGCTGTACCACCACTTCGGCGACAAACAGGGCCTCTTCCGGGCCGTCGTCGAAGTGCTGGAACGCGAGCTGACCGCCGAGGTCTCGGAAGTCCTCGACGGCGCAGCGGACCCGCTTTCCGGCCTTTCGTCCGCGCTGGGAGTGTTCCTGGACGCTTGCCTGCGGCCGGACGTCCGGCGGATCTCGCTGACCGACGCCCCCGCCGTGCTGGGCTGGGACGCCTGGCGCGACCTCGAGGCCGAGTACGGCTTGGGGCTGGTCGCGGAAAACCTGGCGGCTGCGCGGGATGCCGGGTTGATCGTCGACACCCCGGTGGATGCTTTGGCGCAACTGGTCTTGGCCGCGGTGATGGAGGCGGCGCGGATGATCGCCAACGCGGACGACCCGGACCGGATGCGAGGGGATGTGCAGCAGGTGTTCGCCGGGTGGTTGAGCGGGTTGTTGCGGGCTTCTTAGGGTCAGAGCCGGATCGACTTCTGGTTCATGAACTCCGCGATCCCCGACGGCCCCAACTCCCGCCCCATCCCCGACCGCTTGATCCCGCCGAACGGCAAATCCGCCTGCGACCCACCGGATTTGTTGAAATACACCATTCCCGCCTCCAGCCGATCCGCGGCCCGGCGCAACCGAACCGGATCGGTGCCGAACACGGCCGCACCCAAACCGAACGGCGAGTCATTGGCGATCTCAATAGCATGATCATCCGATTCGGCCTGGAACAAGATCGCCACCGGCCCGAAGATCTCCTCCCGGTAAGCGTCCATCTCCGGTGTGACCTCAGTCAGGACCGTCGCCTCCAGATACGCACCCTCACCGCGACGCCCGCCCGTCCGCAAGGTCGCGCCCTGCTCCACCGCGCGGGCCACCTGGCCGGCGACCTCGTCCGCAGCGGCGACGGAAGCCAGTGGAGGCAGCTTCGCCGACGGGTCAGCCGGATCCCCGGGGACGTAATAGTCCGCGACCCGCTTGGTGAAGCGGTCCACGAATTCCTCATAAAGGTCAGATTGGACAATAATCCGCTTAGGCGCGTTACAGGACTGCCCGCAGTTACGCATCCGCGCGGTCGCGACAGCGCGCACTGTTTCGTCCAGATCCGCCGTGTCGAGCACCAGCAACGGGTCCGCGCCGCCTAGCTCCAGCACGCATCGCTTCAGGTTCCGGCCCGCTTCGGCCGCCACGGAGATGCCAGCTTGTTCGCTGCCCGTCAGGGAAACGCCTTGAATGCGCGGATCAGCGAGTATCATCGGCACCTGCCGGCTGGACGCGAAGGTGTTCACGTACACATCGTCCGGTACGCCCGCTTCATGCAGAATCTTCTCTATCGCCAGCGCTGAACGCGGGCAAATCGACGCGTGCTTGAGCAGAATCGTATTGCCCAGAACCAGATTCGGCGCGACAAACCGGGCCACCTGATAGCACGGGAAGTTCCACGGCATCACGCCCAGCAGCGCGCCGATCGGTTCCTTGCGGATCACCGCGGAGCCGCCGCGGATCGGGAGCGGCTGGTCGGCGATCAGGCCCGGGCCTTGTTCCGCGTAGTAACGGAAGATGTCCACGACGATCCCGACCTCGCCGCGGCCCTCATTGATCCGCTTGCCCATCTCCAAGGTCATGATCGCGGCCAGCTCGTCGGCACGCTGCTCGAACAGGTCCGCGGCACGGGCGACGATCCCTGCTCGTTCCGCTACCGAACGAGCCCGCCAACTGCGATATCCGTGGCCGACGCGCTCAATCGCCGCGCGAACCTCCTCGTCGGTCGCGTTCTCGATTTCCTCGAACAGCTGGCCCGTGACTGGGTCGGTCACCGTGTACATCGCGGTCTCCCTGCGGTCGGCATCCTCGGCGACATCTTATTGCATACAGTATCCCGTGTATAGATAACGCAGGGTAGCCGATTCTTGACCGAGCGCGGGCGGTCGAGTATGGTCTAGACCACAAATCTCCCCACCCCCTCCGCCCGCGCTCCACCCCACCGCGGGCTCGTCGGTCGTGCCGTGGCTCGTCCGGCCGCCCTCCGGCGCGGGAGCGGGCCCGGCTTCGAAGGAGCCACCATGCCCCGCAAACGCACGATGCTCGCCGCACTCGGCGGCGCGGTCCTCGCTCCGGTGCTGATGCTGATCGGCCCCGGCATCGCCAGCGCGCACGGCTACGTCAACTCCCCGCCGAGCAGGCAGGCCCAGTGCGCGGACGGAACAGTGTCCTGCGGCGACATCAAATGGGAACCGCAGAGCGTCGAGGGTCCGAAGGGGCTGCGCAGCTGCAGCGGCGGCAACGACCGGTTCGCCGACCTCGACGACGACAGCAAGGGCTGGAAGGTCACCCAGGTCGGCAGCCAGGTGACCTTCAACTGGGTGTTCACCGCGCGGCACGCCACCCTCGACTACGAGTACTTCGTCGGCGACACGATGGTCGCGAGCTTCGACGGCGGCGGCCACGCACCGGGGGAAACCGTGTCGCACCAGGTCGACCTGAGCGGCTACACCGGACAGCAGAAGGTGCTCGCGGTGTGGAACATCGCGGACACCGGCAACGCGTTCTACGCCTGCATCGACCTGAACGTTTCCTGACCGCGCGAAACGCCGGGCAGCCGGGCGGGATCCCTCGCTCCGGCTGCCCGGCGCTTCATCCGGCGAACGCCTCGGCGACGGCGAGGCTGTCTTCGTAAACGTGGTATCGCGTGATCAGCCCGCCGCTGACGGTCAGGCACACCGCCACGCCGGTCGCGAAACGGTTGCCGGTCAGTTTGACTGTTTGGGCACTCGTCCCTAAGACCACCGCGTCCGTGCCGTCGACCAGGATCCGGTCGACGCGGACATCGCTTTCCTCTGGCACACAAGCGCTTCCGAGCATCCGGAAGTGATCCGCGACATCCGCCCGGGTGGAACGCGGGCGGATCCACGGCACCACGGGATGCTCCGGTTCCGGCCAGCTCAACCGCCAGTCGACCGGTTCCGCGAAAAGCTCCGCGATCCGGTCCGGGTCGCCCTGCCCTACCCGGTGCACGAATTCCTCCACGACTGCACGAGTGCCCGAGAACGAAGGAAGGGGCGGTTCGGCGAACTGGCAATCGCGCCGGATCCGACCGTCCTCGCCAAGTTCGGCTACCACGAACCCGGTCCAGGCGACCTCCCCGCCCGCAGCGGGAACCATGCAGGTGCTGAACCGGACCGTGCTGTGACGGCCGACTGCGTCTCCGGCGGTCCGGAACGCAAATCCCGCTCCGCCGACGAATTCCTCGAACGCCTCGCCGACCCGGCGCTCAAGCTCATCGTGGCCCCGGTACTCCGCGGACTCGGTGAACTGCACCCCGTCCTCGGCCCACAACGACGCGATCGCCGCGCGCCGAGCGGCCGGATCGGACTCGTTCCACACCGCGACATAACGGCTGGCGAACTCGCCAGCGTCGATCTCCTGATCCATGCCCGGACGCTAACCGCGCTCCACTGACATCTTGTGTCAGCGAAATGAGGCTTCCGCGCTCTTCTTGCCGACCAGGAACCACAACATCGGCCCGAGGAACGGCGCACAGAACGCGAAGACCACCCAGACGAACTTCATCCCGGCGCCGAGCCGGCTGCCGAGCACACTCACCAGCGCGCCGATGAACAGCAAGACCGGAAACGCCACGAGCACCGCGATCCCGGCGACGGCGGCGAACCGCAAGCCTTCATGGACAGTGTCGGCCAGGACGGCGGTCATCAGAAAATTCCTCTCTCACAGCGGGCTGAAACCCATTGTGCGAGCGGAACCGTCCAACCCGGATCGGCTTGACGGCTCGATCCGGGTACCGCTTAAGTCGTACCCCGTCCACTATGGACGTCAGGCTCCGAACAGCTCGAGCAACGCCGCCGGGGCGTCCGCGCGGAAACAGCTCTCGAGGCTTTGCGCCGACTCCGCCGCCGATTTCGCGCTGCGCGGGAACAACGCGGCCTCGTACTCGGCGAGCGCGCGTTCGACGTCGTCCGGGTGCCGGGCGAGCGCGAGTCCCAGCTCAGCACCGTCGAGCATGGCGAGGTTCGCGCCCTCTCCGGCGAACGGCGACATCAGGTGCGCGGCGTCGCCGAGCAGCGTGACGCCGGGCACTCGCGGCCACGAATGCTCGATCGGGAGCGCGTGGATCAGCCGCGGGATCAGCTCGCCGTCCGCGTCCTCGACCAGGGCGCGAAGCCGATCGGACCAGCCGTCGAAGTGACTCAGCACGGCAGCCTTGGCAGCAGCGTGATCGCTGAAGTCGAGGGACGCGGTCCAGGTTTCCGGGACGCGCACGGCGGCGTAGACGTGCAGGCTGCCGTCCGGTTCGCGGTGTGCGAGAAAACCTTTGCCCTCGCCGAGCGCGAAACTCATGCCGCCGCCGAGGAGAGCTGCCGCGTCCGGGTGTCGGGAGTCCGCGTCGAGGAGGTCGATCTCGATGAACGAGATCCCGGTGTACGCCGGTTTTTCCGGTGAGACCAGCGGACGGACCCGGGACCAGGCACCGTCGGCTCCGACGAGCACGTCCGTGGTGAGAGACGTGCCGTCGGCAAGCGCGAGGCGATGCCCTCCGTCAGGCAGCGGTTCCGCGGCGGTGACCTTCGTGCCCCAGCGGACGGTGCCCTCCGGCAGCGAGTTGAGGAGGAGATCGCGCAGGGCCCCGCGGTCGACCTCCGGCCGGCCTCCGCTGCCGTCGTCCGCCTCGGAGAAGAGGAGGGCGGCGGTGCGGTCGTAGACGCGGGTTTCCTGGCCGCCGGAGTGGATCAGGGCCTCGAATTCGGCGTGCAGACCGGCGGCGCGGAGCGCGACCTGGCCGGAGTCGTCGTGGATGTCGAGCATGCCGCCCTGCGCACGGGCGGACGGGGAGGCGTCCAGGTCGAGGACAGTGGCTTCGATGCCGTGGACGTGCAGGACGCGGGCGAGGCTGAGACCGCCGAGGCCGGCGCCGACGATGGTGATGGTCATGGGGTTGCTCCTTTTCTTCGTGTCTTCCGTCAGCTTAACGAACATGTTCGTTACGAACAAGTTCGCTACTGGGTGACGCCGGTCAACCGCGATGCCCGGCTCCCTGGGGGGTCGACTGGGTACCGGCGTTCGGGCTCGCGGCGAATACACAACGATTCGCCAGGCAACGCAACCTGTTCGAGGTTCACCCGTCGCCCGGCTTCCCGAGCCGACCAAACGGTCACTCGATTGGCGGCGATCCAGATCACCTTATGGGGCCGGAACATTCGCGCGGTTCGAGCGTTGTACAGGGTGTCGGTACGGAGGTGCCCCCGGGCCTCACCTTCTGCCTTCCAGGAATACCGGTCCGGCCGGAGCCTGGTCGTGCCACTCGCCGCGAGGCGGCCCCCGTACCGGCGCAGAACTACCCGCTCCGCGTGACTGCTCCCCCCAGACGCGGAACGGGATCCGGTGCTCCTGCTCCCGCCGGCCGGTAACCCCCAGCCGGTCCGGACGGAGAGCGGGAGCACACCCCCGGCCGCGGGAATGTTCTTGGCCCGCAACGAGTTGTACTGAACAGAGTGATACTGGGAAGCCCGCTTCGCGCACCGGATAGGTCTCGTCCAGCAGGTGCGCGTCGGCAGTCCGGATGAGTCGGGTCCCGCCAGTGCTCGCCGGTGTGCCGTCCGGATGAGACCGTCCGAACACACCGTTTTCTCCAGCCACCCCGTCCGCTGCGGCATCTCTCCCCCAGTGCCCCGCACGGACGGGGATCCCGCGCCCCCGCTCCGGCTCCCGCAGGCCGGACGCGCGGGGCGCCCCGACCACCTCGCTCGCCGCGCCACCCCCTCCCCCACGGTCGCGCGAGCGGGGACATGCGCCCGCCCGGCCACCGGATCCCGACCGGATCGGCCGGGCGGGTGCCCGCGCAAGTGCCCGATGACCGCGTCGCGACGCAGGCGGGCGTGGCTCCCGCTGGGCGATGGCATCGCCGCGCAGACGCACTCACCGCGCGGCGCGTCACGGCTGCACCCGTCCTTCCTAGAGCGACTGCGGGGCGGCGCGGGAACACCCGCGCCTAACCCGGCAACGCATTCCAACCCGGGCCGCACCCTTCACCGAGCAACGCACCGCGCGCACACCACATACCAGGCAGCGCACCCCGGCACAGGTAGCGCCGCGCCCTTATGCTGAGCAACGCATCGCGCGCCGCAGGCATGCATGTCCCGCACCGGCCAACACATCCGGCGCGGACAGCTCGCCCTTCGCCAAGCAACGCACCGCGCCGCAGGTACGCGCGTCCCACACCGAGCAACGCATCCGAGCGCGGGCGTGCGCCCTCGCGACACCCAGCGCCCCACGGCTCAGGCGAGCTCGCCCTTCGCCAAGCAACGCGCCGCGCCGCAGGTACGCGCGTCCCACCCCCAGCAACGCATCCCAGCGTGGGCAACGCACCTTTCACCGAGCAACGCATCGCACCGCAGGCATGCGCCCTCGCGACACCCAGCGCCCCGCACAGCTCAGGCGAACTCGCCCTTCGTCAAGCGCCTGGGCTCAGCCGATCCACTCGCGGGCGTCGCGGAGCAACCCGAGCATTCCGGAGACCAGCCGCATCTGGTCCACCGTCCTGATGTCGGCTTCGAGCAGCTTCGGAGAGCACACCAGGACAGCGACGGACTGCGCGCGGGAGAGAGCGACGTTCAACCGGTTACGCGACAACAAGAAATCAAGGCCTCGCGGCAAGTCTACCGCCGAAGAGGACGTCATGGTCGTCACCACAACGGGTGCTTCTTGACCTTGGAACCGGTCCACTGTGCCGACCCGGACGTCGCCGAAGCCAGCGTCGGACAGTGCGCGCGTTACCACTCGCGCCTGGAGGTTATACGGGGCTACGACAAGGAAATCGGCATCAGTGAGCGGCCGGCCTTCCCACGAACGGCCGTGCAGCGACTTGATCACCGACACTACTTGCTCAGCTTCCTCCACCGAGCGCGTGGTGTTCCCGCGATGCTCGACCGATGCCAGATAGAGACCTGACGGAAAACCGTCGATCGAACGTTCCGCGGTGGGATGCGAATGCAGCAGGCCCGCGTACGACAGGGTGGAAACCGGCGCGCAGACAGCGGGATGCATGCGGCGGGTCAGGTCGAGGAAGTAGCCCAGTTCCGCCGGAATGATGTCCGCTTCGCCGATCAGGTGCCCCAGCGCCGACGCCTCCGCACCGGCCGGGTGCGTGCCCTGCACGACCTGCGGCAGCTGTTGCGGATCCCCCAGCAGCACGAGGTTTTTCGCGCACATCGACACCGCCAGCGCGTCCGCGAGAGCGAACTGGCCGGCTTCGTCGATGACGAGAACGTCGAAGGGTTGCTCGCGCACGGCAGCGTTGGCGAAGGTCCACGCCGTGCCGCCGACCAGATGGCCGGTGTCGTGTTCTTCACGCCAGCGTACCAGCGCTGTGTTGTTTTTCGGCTGTTCCCAAGGCAACGACGGATCCGGCGTCCGCTTCGCGCGCTTGGCGCAGGCCATCTCCGGCGCGTTCTCCATGGCCGCCGAAAGGACGTTCTCAACCGCTTTGTGGCTGTTCGACGTGACGCCGACGGTCCGGCCGGACCGCACCAGATGCGCGATGAGTTTCCCGGCCAGGTAAGTCTTTCCGGCCCCGGGCGGGCCCTGGACGGCGAGCACGGAGCCGTCGAGCTGATCGACCGCGGTGATCACCGTGGCGACCAAATCCTCGCCCGGTTCGGGCAATCCGCCGCGCAACCGGGGGATGCGGCGCAGCAGATCGACGCCGGGGTGTGAGGGCAGCGCGGGCAGTGTTTCCCCTGCCAGACGGGCGAGATCGGCTACCGCCTCGTCCTTCGGCGACGGACGGACCGGGCTGCCCGGCAGGACCGCCGCGGGGAGGTCATTGGACGTCCGGTCCGGGGCGCTGCTCTCCTCCAGCGTCACTTCGACTGCGGTCGCGGACACGACTTTCGCGTCGCGCGCATCGGCGCCGTAGCGCAAGCGCACGTCGTCACCGGGCGCGTACGGATGCGGACGGTCCGGGTCGCACCTCACGACCAGCGTGCGTTTCGCAGTGCGCAACCGGCCGGACGGCGGGACCCACTCGCCCGCGGTCACCGACACCGGCACCGCGCAGGTTGTGTCCACTTCGAGGTCGCTGATCGGGGCCGCCAGCTGGCGGAAGAACTCCCACCAGGCCGGGTTCGTCTCGCGGCGGTGGTAGCCGACGGATGCGGCCAGCAGCGCGCGGGCGCGGTCGTCGGGGGTGAAATCCGCGGGGTCGTCGGGGAGGCTGTCCAGGAGCGGGTCGACCAGCGCGGCCATCGCGGCGGCGCGTTCGGCGCGGCGCTGGGCGGCTTCCTCTTCTTCGGTGCGGCGGAGCAGAGCGTCCACTTCGGACTCGGGATCCGGCTCGGCAAGGTCGATTCCGGCTTCGACGCGCACGCGGTGCAGGAATTCGTGCAGGCGCAAGGTGGAGACGCAGTCGTACTCGTTGTAGTCCGCGATGCCGCGCAGCACTTCGTCGGCCTGCTCGGTGTTTCCCGCGGAGGAGAGCGTCAGGTAATCCTCGTACGCCTCGATGCTCGACGCCGCCGTTTTCACCTCGCCAGCGCGGGCTTCCGGCATGTACAGTGGTTCTAAATACTTGATCGAATACGACCGCTGTCCTACCCGCAAAGCCTTGCGTACCACGGCATACAGGTCGATCATCGCGCCGCTGCGCAGCAGTTCGTCCACGGCTTCCTCCCGCGTGCCGTGGACGGCGGCGAGCCGCTTGATCGCCGTGACCTCGTACGGCGCGTAGTGGTAGACGTGCGCGTCGGGGTGTTCCGCGAGCCGTGCGGTGGCGAAGTCGACGAACTCCTCGAACGCTCGTTTCTCCTGCGCGCGCGAGTGCGCCCAGAACGGGGTGAAGCGCTCGTCCGGGGTGACCGCGCCGAAGAGGTACTCCAGGCCGGTGCCGGCCAGGGCGTACGGGTCGCCTTCCATGTCGAAGAAGACGTCGCCCGGGCTGGCTTCGGGCAGTTCGGCGAGCGCGTCCGGCGCGATGATTTCGTAGGCCAGCTCACCGGTTTCGTCCTGCCGGACCTGGATCGCGGCCTGCGCGCGCAACGAGGCGAATGTGCCCTCGGACATGTCGCGCGGACGGTCGGCCGGTTCGGCTCCGGCGAGCGCGTCGATGGTGCCGAGCCCGGCGGTCACCAGCTTGCGCCGCTGCTCGCTGCGCATCCCGGCGACCAGCGACAGGTCGCGGTCCGCCTCGCGCGCGGACGAACAGTGGTCGGCGAACGCGCATCCGGTGCACGCCGGACGCTCGTCTGCCCAGATGCGGTCGGGCAGCTGCGGCGGACGGTCCTCCAGCCGGTCGCGGAGCCGGTCCACGAGCGGGAGGAAGTCGTCGACGCGGAGGCTGCGCGTGCTGCCGTCGCCCAGCAGCAGGTGCATCTCCGGCCCGGCGGGCCAGCCGCCGCGGCGCAGAGCGTCGGCGTACGCGGTGAGCTGCACGACCGCCGACGGTTTGGCGTGCCGGGCGAGCTTCGTGTCGTAGACCTCGTAGCGGCCCTGGTCGTCACGCAGAAGGAAATCGGCGCGGCCGGAGAACTCGCCGTCGTGGAACACCGCCTGGTAGATCACCGGCGCGCCCGCGCGCAGCGCTTCCTCGGTGGCCTTCGCCGCGACGACCGGATCGTGCTCCTCGATCTCGACGACCTGCGTCCGCTCGCTGCGCAGGCGTCCGAGCGTGGCCGCTTCGTGCGCCCGCCCGTGCTTCACCGCCAGCCGATCGGGTGCGGAAGTGGGCCGCGGCGCGCCGGGTATCCCCGCCGCCAATGCCTGTTTGAGGATGCTCCGGTGCTCGCATTCGAGCAGGTCAGCGAGATCAGACGGCGTGTACATCGCCCGGCAGTCTGTCACGGTCGGCGGAGGGCTCTGGCGAGGCGGGTGCCGACACGCCGCCCGGAATTGTCGGTGGCGGGTGGGATGATCTTGGAGTGGGCGGGAACGGGTGCGATGGGAGGTGCGAGCTGGGGTTTTGGGAAATTGGAGGCGGACTGGTGATGCCGGCGGCTGGAGGTGGAGCTGGATTGGCGGGATCTCGGTGAAGGCGGGTTTGGGGTGACGGGCTCTGGTTTGGGGTCAGTGCTTAGTGGCGTTCGGTGAGCTGCTCGCTGGCGGCGACCTCACAGGCTGGCCGTGACCTCGCGGGCTGGCCGTGACCTCGCAGGCTGACAGCGACCTCACAGCCTGGCACCTACCTCACAGCCTGGCAGTGAGCTCGCAGCCTGGCAGTGAGCTCGCAGGCTGATAGTGAGCCGCGGGGTTGCCGGTGAGGTCGTTCGGCGGGGTGCACACCGTCCCGACGGCCTCGGCAGAGCGTCGACGCACGGCCGCTAAGGTGCGGACCGGCCGAGCGCGCCCGATGGCAGTCCTCTCGGGCCGCGACGCGCCTTGACCAGCGCGGGCGGGTGGTCCGGGTCCTGCGACGCGCGGGCCGGTGACGTTGTCGCTCGCGTCCGCTGAGTGCTCGCTATCGCGACAGCCTCGTCAGGAAGGCCGCCGCGAGACCCGCAACAGCCGGACCAGCGACGCGGTCGATCAGTGCTGCGGGGTGCGCGCCGCCCCGGCGGCCTCGCCCCGCGCCGGCGGGCGGCGTGAGGTCCTGCGACGCGGAGGCCTGTGACGCGGTCGATCCCGCTTGCTGTGCGCAGGACCCGGCAGCCGCGGCACAGCAGCCGACACGAGGCCTGCGACACGCGAGTCGCGGACATCGTCGACCACGTGCTGCCGAGCGCGCCACCCAGACGGCTTCGACAGAGCTACCAACGCGAGATTCTGCGACGCGCGGGCCAGCGATGCCATCGTCCGCATGCTGCGCGGTGCGCGCCACCCGACTGCTTCGGCCGGGCGGCGCGCGGTCCCGCTACGGCGTCGGGCGGCCTAGCAACCGCTCGAGCCACGACTCGCGAGCCGCGACGCAAGCTTGGGCCAGTGCGGATTCTGGGGCGAGGTCGTAGAAACCGTGGAACGCGCCGCCCCAGACGTGGAGTTCCGCGTTGCCTCCTGCGGCCCAGATCGCGCTCGCGAAGGCGACGTCCTCGTCTCGGAACACCTCTGCCGCGCCGACGTCGATGAAGGTTGGCGGGAGGCCGCTCAGGTCGGTTGCTCGTGCGGGGGCTGCGCAGGGCGAGACGTCGGTAGTCCCGCGGCGGTCGCCGAGAACTGCTGTCCACGCGGTCAGGTTGCTTGTCCGGTCCCAGACGCCGGTGCCGTCGTACTGGTGAGACGACACCGTCTCGTTGCGGTCGTCGATCATCGGGCATTGCAGCAGCAGGCCGAGCAGCGCGGGGGTGCCGCGGTCGCGGGCCAGCAGCGCGGTGCCTGCGGCTAGTCCTCCGCCGCCACTGCCGCCGAACATCACTAGGCGCTGGGGGTCGAGGCGCAGGGTGTTCGCGTTGGCGACCGTCCAGCGCAGGCCCGCGTAGCAGTCCTCGACGGGCACCGGGTCGGGATGTTCCGGGGCCAGCCGGTACTCGACGGTGACGGCGACCGCGTCGTACTTCAGTACCCACTCGATCAGCGGGGCCGCTCCGGCGAACCGATCCCCCATCACCATTCCGCCGCCGTGGAGGAAGTAGATGCCAGGGCCGGGGGTTTCGTGGTCCACGCGGGACAGGACGGAGATCTCGATCTCCGCGCCGTCGTAGCCGGTGATCGTGTGGTGCGCGCAGTGGACCGGGCGGGTGCCGATTTGTTCTTCGATGCTGGGGAAAGGGAGGTTCCGGTAGTGCGGCAAGCGGTCCGCGGTCATGCCGACCGGCGCGTAGCCGTCGAGCGTCGGCAGCACGGCGGCGAGTTCTGGGTCGAACGGCGGACGCGGCGAATGGGGCGTCATGAGTGCTCCTGGAGGTCATCGTTCCCCTTCGGCGGCGACCAGCGCACAGCGGAGCGCGCGTCGGGGCGCGAAGGGGGAAATCGGTGGGAAAGAGTCGTGCCAGGGCACCGTCGGCCGGTACGCCGCCGAGAGCCCGGCGGCTAGCCTCTGTCCACCTCGATGAGCATGCGACGAGATTACCCTGCTACGGGGGCATCCGGGGCCAAGTTATCGAAGAGTGCACCTGAGTTCGTTGTCTGCCAAGGACATCGCGGAGGCTTTCGCAGCTGGCCGAGACGAGGCTGGACAGTGCAGAATGGAAGCCGTGACAGTCGTTTTGCCCATTCCCCGGACCGCAGCCGCGCCTGCTCTGCGATTGCGTCCGTGGCGGGCGGAAGATCGGCGGGCGTTGGTCGACGCCCATCGTGACCCGCTGTTGCGCCGACGGTTGACGACGTCCCTTGCCAACGACGCCGAGGCGGGGCGGTGGCTGGACGCGCAGGCAGCCGGCTGGGACACCGCTACGCAGTTCAGCTTCGCGGTGGTGGGCGACGACGACACACCTCTCGGGCACGTCGTCGTGAAGGTTCGGGACGCTGGCACCGCTGAGGTCGGCTACTGGACGGCTGCCCAGGCCCGGGGTCGAGGCATCGCTGCCCGGGCACTGGAAACCACGTCGCGGTGGGCGCTCGACACGCGGCGGTTGAGCCGTCTGGACTTGCTGCATGCCGAGGACAATCCGGCGTCCTGCCGGGTCGCGGAGAAATGCGGCTACGTCCTTGACGAACTGCTGCCGCCCGCGCCGCCGGACTTCCCGGTCAGCGGGCACCGGCACGTACGCGCCCCTGGCCGCTGACTGCTACCCGTTTCTTGCCTCGGCGGGGCGGGCAACGGGCACATACCGGGCGAGCATGATCGTCGGCGGCGAATGGCACCACTCATCGCCCGGCCCCGGTCGCGGCTCATCAGGGTGGCGAGACGGGCCGCCGCTCAGCACGCCGACGAGACCCAGTTGCTACCCCAGCTCCTCTCGTCGGCGAGACAGCGCAGCAGTCTCCGCGGTATTGCCCGCCAGCTCGATCGCGCGGTCGTAAGCCGTCCGCGCCTCGTCATTGCGGCCTAACCGGCGGAGCAGGTCAGCGCGAGTGGCGTGGTACGGGTGATATCCGGCCAACCGGTCCCCCAGCCGCTCGACCGACTCCAGCGCCGGCTCCGGGCCGTCGAGTTCGGCGAGTGCGATGGCGCGGTTCAGGGCGACGATCGGCGACGCGTCGATGCGGACGAGCTGGTCGTAGAGGGCGAGGATCTGCGACCAATCGGTCTCCCGCATGTTCCGCGCGGACGTGTGCACGGCGTTGATCGCGGCCAGGATCTGGTACCGGCCCGGAGCGACCCGGGTGGCGAGGCGTTCGCGCACCAGGCGGTGGCCTTCGGCGATCAGCGGTGCGTCCCAGAGAGCACGGTTCTGTTCGTCCAGGGCGACCAGTTCGCCGTCGGCGGACACCCGGGCCGGGCGGCGGGCTTCGGTGAGGAGCATCAGGGCCAGCAGGCCGGTCGCCTCGCCGTGGCCGGGCAGCAGGGCGCAGACGAGGCGGGTCAGCCGGATCGCTTCGGCGGTCAGGTCTTGGCGCACGGGGCCGGTGCCGGGGCCGGTGGCCAGGTAGCCCTCGTTGAAGGTCAAGAACAGCACGGCGAGGACGCCGGAGACGCGAGCCGGCAGGTCTTCGGCGGAGGGCACTCGGTACGGGACGCGGGCGGCCTTGATTTTGGCTTTCGCGCGTGTGATCCGTTGTCCCATAGTGCTTTCCGGCACCAGGAAAGCGCGGGCGATCTCGGGCACGGTCAGGCCGCCGACCATGCGCAGGGTCAGGGCGACCCGGGATTCGGCGGCCAGAGCCGGATGGCAGCAGGTGAAGATCAGGCGGAGGCGGTCGTCGTCGATGAGGTGGGGAGGCGTGGTGTCGTGCACCGGCTGGGCCTCCCGTTGCTTGTCGTCGCGTTTGTTCTCGCGGCGGATGCGGTCGATGGCTTTGCGGGTGGCGGTGGTGGTCAGCCAGGCGCCGGGGCTGGGCGGCACGCCGTCGGCGGGCCACCGCTGCACCGCGGTCGCGAACGACTCGGCGGCGGCTTCTTCGGCGATGTCCAGGTCGCCGAAACGCTTGGTCAAACCGGCGACCACCCGGGCCCACTCCTCGCGGTGGGCGCGGGTGAGCGCCTCCCGGACGTCGCTCACCGGAACGGTCGCACCTCGACCTTCCGGTTGCACGCCTTCGAACCCTCGGCGGCGAGGGTGAGCGCCACGTCAAGATCCGGGGCCTCGATGACCCAGAAACCGGCCAGGTATTCCTTGGACTCGAGGAACGGGCCGTCGGTGACCATCCCCGCCGCGTCCCGGTTGTCGATGACGGTCGCGGTTTCCGGCGCGGCCAGGCCGCCCGCGAAGACCCAGTGATTGTCCGTCTGGAGGCGCTCGTTGAAGACGTCGATCGCCGCGTCTTCCTCCGGCGTGGCGAGCGTGGCCTGGTCGTGGACCACGGAAATCAGGTACTGCATCGCAGGATCCTTTCTGAGGTCAGCGGCCCGCGTACTGCGGACGCCCGGCGGGGCGCCAGACCTGCGTCGTCACGCCCTTCGTGTCCACGCGCGACTCAATCAGATCCAGGGCCAGATCCGGGCCGTTCCGCGGGAAAAGCCGCTTGCCCTGTCCGAGGACCACCGGGATCACGAGCAGGATCATCTCGTCGACCAGGCCCTGTTCCAGCAGCCACCGGACCAGGGTGCCGCTGCCGTGCACCTGCAGCTCGCCGCCCGGTCCGGCCTTGAGGTCCGCGACGGCGCTCGCCAGGTCGCCGGACAGGACGCTGGCGCCGGACCAGGCCGGGGCGGCGAGCGTCGTCGAGGCCACGTACTTCGGCCGCTCGTTCAGTGCCCGCAGGATGGGTTCGCGGCCGGGGGCGGCCGCGGCGCTCATCGAGCCCCACGAGCCCGCGAACAGGTCGTACGTCCGCCGGCCGAACAGGAAAGCGTCAGCGCGCTGGTAGGTCTCGTTGATGAACGCCAGCGTGTCCTGATCGCCCTTCCCCCACGCCCATCCGCCGCGTTCGAATCCGTTCCGGCGGTCCTCGTCGGACGCGCCGCCGTTGCCTTGAACGACGCCGTCGACGGTCAGCTGGGTCACGGTCGTGAGCTTCATGGTCGCGGTTCCTTCGCTTCGGTGCCGCCCCTCGCGGGCGGCTTCACCACTGCTACGAACACCGGCGACCCGATCCGACAACGCGGCCAGAAATCTTTGAAAAAATCTTCAGCCGCGCGTCTCCAGCCAGGCCGCGACGGAGCGGACGAAGCCGTCGACGCTGGTCAGCGGCTTACCGGTGAAGACTGCGTGGAGGTGCTCGACGCCGATCGGGTCGTTCCAGGCCTGTGCGCGGCGGTAGGTCTCCTCGTCGGTGGCTGCGCGGAGCACGTCCCAGCCGTGCCAGGTCGCGACTAGTGCGGCGTCGATCGCTGGGTCGGCCAGGGTCGCCAGGTCCCAGTCGAGGACGCCGGTCAGCTTGCCGTCCGCGGCGAAGTGGACGTTGCTGCCGCCGAGGTCGCCGTGGACGAGTCTCGCGGGGACGTCTTCGAGCGCGAGCAGCGTGTCGAGCCGTTGCCGGACGTCGTCCTGCCGCCTCGCCGGCAGCCGGGGGATGACGTCGTGCAGGATCGCCGCCCAGTCCAAGCGGCGCGGGCGGTGGAGGACGGCTTCGAGTTCCGGCGAGATCTCGACCTCATGCAAGGCGGCCAACAGCGGGCCGAACGCTGCCGGGTCGCCGACGCCTTCCGGGAGTCCCTCGCCGTCGATCCACGAAACCGCGACGGCTGCGCGGTCGCCGAAGGCGGTGACTGGAGTCAGCGGCTCCGGCACGGCGAAGGGCAGCCCGGCTGCCGCGACCGCGCGGAGGATCTCGGCTCGGCGAGGCAGTTCGGCGGCGGAATCGGGACGCTTGCTGATCCGGACCGCGGCGACGCCGGGCAGCAGCACGACATGGTGCATATTCCCTTGCGCGGCAAGGCGAGCAGAGCCGATCGGGGCGTCGGGGAGGAGTGCTTCGGCGATTTCCAGCAGGTCAGCGGGGACCGGTTGAGGCATGCCGCGATTCTGCACCTCACCGGCGCGGCGGCAACGGCACCACGTCCAGGTCGCGGGCCACGTGGATCTCGCCGTCGAACACTTTCGCGGCCTCGTCGCGGAACCGGTCCGCCTCCTCGTAGGGGTAGCGCTGCGAGAAGTGCGTCAGCAGCAGCTCCCGGGCACCCGACTCCGCGGCGAGCCGCCCGGCGTCGGTGCTGGTCAGGTGGCCGTAGCGGTAGGCAAGGTCGGCGTCGTCGGCGCGGAAGGTCGATTCGGCGATCAGCAGGTCCGCCTCCCGCGCGCAGGCGAACGCGCCCGCGCACAGACGCGTGTCCATCACGAACGCGACCACCTGACCCCGGCGCGGCACGCTCACGTCCTCGAGCCGCACCACGCCGGTCGCGGTTTCCAATACGCCGTCGGCCTGGAGCTTTCGCACAGCGGGCCCCTGGACGCCTGCCGAGGCGAGCGCGTCCGGCAGCATCCGGATTCCGTCCGGTTCGGCGTAGCGGTAGCCGAAGCAGTCGATGCGGTGTTCCAGCGGGTACGCCGACAGCGCGCCGCCGAGCGGGCCCGGCGCGGAGATCGGCAGCGGGACCAGTTCGGCGCGTTCGTGGAACGACGTCGAGTGCCGCAGCCGGTCGAAGTACTCCTGGCCGGACGCCGGGTAGTGGCAGCGCACGGGATGCGGGACGCCGTCCAGGGACAGCCGCTGGATGAGGCCGGCGAGGCCGAGGCTGTGGTCGCCGTGGAAGTGCGTCACGCACAGGTGCGTGAGCTCGCTCGCCGTCGCGCCGGCGTACATCATCTGCCGCTGGGTGCCCTCGCCCGGATCGAAGAGGATGCCGTCGGTGTCGAAGCGCAGCAGGTAGCCGTTGTGGTTGCGGTGCCGGGTCGGCGTCTGGCTCGCCGAACCCAGCACGACTAGCTCGCGTCGGGACATGACGATCATCTTCGCGCCGCGCCCGGGCGCGGCGCCACCGAAATGAACTCCGCGGAAACGGCGGCGGCCGTCCGGGATGAATTTCCGGACGGCCGCCCTCAATTATCGCCGAATGAATTCGTTCGATCACTTTCCGCGAATTCGATCTTCAGCCCGCCCCGGGAATTGCCAGCGTTTCCCGATACCAGTTCCGGGATTGGGCCATCCGGACGCGCAGTCCCGGTCCCGGGGATACTCCGGCGGTCTTCCAGACCCGTTCGCTGTCGTACCAATGGTCCCGGGTGAGCAGCGACCATTGGTGCTCGCTGAGCCAGGGCGTGCGCGCCCGGTGCTCGGCGAGCGGCAGATCAGAGTCGGGAACCCGCAGGTCAAGCATGGTGCAGACGGCTTCGAGCAGCTCGCGCATCCGCACCGGTCGCGGGTCGGCCACGTGGAACACCTCGCCGGGGCTGCCCAGTGCCGGGTCCAGCGCGAACGCACTGAGCACGGCAGCGAGATCCCACGACGAAACCACTGACGTCCGAGCCATGCCGCCCGCGGCCCACGCCGGCACCGCCCGCAGCCACTTCACCAGCGCCGGGACCACATGCCGGTCTCCGTCGCCGTACACCAGGTGCGGCCGCAGGACGATCCCGCCCGCGGCGCGGACCTGCTGTTCTCCGGCCAGCCGGGTGCGACTGGTGGCCGAGGCGGGCCCGAGGTCGAGCATGTCCTCGGGCTCGCCTCGATGCTCGCCGTCGCGGTAGACCGCGCAGGTGCTGAGGTACACGACGCGGCGCGTGCCCGCGCGGTGCGCCTCCGCGAGCAGCCGGGTCGTGCCGCGGTCGTTGACCTCGGCGCATTCCTCTTCGGCGCCGCCGATCCGGGACGCGGCGTGCACGAGCGTCGCGACGCCCGTGCACGCCCCGGCCAGCCCGGCGGCGTCGGTGAGATCGCCTCGGTGGATCCGCGCGCCGGATCGCGTGATCCACTCCGGCACCGCACCGCGCGCCAGCACCCGCACCGCGGCGCCGCGGGCGAGCAATGCCCGCAGCACCGCCGAACCGATGAACCCGGTCGCTCCGGTGACGAGGATTTCCCCGGTCGTACTGTCCGCCCCCAGGCCGGCAGTCATGACCTGCGCATCGCCAGGATGCCGGTGGCGGCCGCGCGGCCCTTCTGCTCCAGGACCACCCGCACCACGCGGCACCCGTCCGCGTCCGGTTCGAGTTCGTCCGCCACCAGCAGGCATTCGGAGTCGAACTCGACGTAGGCGGAGAACTCGAAATCCGACCGCAACGGCAGCGCGTGCGGATCTCCGAGCGTCAGCAGCGCCGCCTGCCGCGCGCCCTCCAGCAGCACCATGCCCGGGACATGGTCCACCGAGTGGTCGAACAGCACCGGGTGGTCCGGGTCGAACTGCAGCGACCAGGCGCCCGGAGCCGCGGTGTCCGCGACCAGCACGTCCTCCTCGCGGTCCCGGCCGACGAGCACCGGGTCCACCGTGGGCAGCGCACGGGCCTGGAACGGCGTCGCCGCGAAGTGGTCGCCGCGCAGCCGGCGGTAGACCGCCGGGGACACGCAACGCCAGGTTTCCGAAGCGGTGCCGACCAGTTCGTCGTCGCGGAAGCAGCCGAACTCGGTCCGCATGCCGACGAGATTCTTGCCGCGGAACACCGGGTCGTGCGCGCTCGCCCGCAGCACCACGTCGATCGGCCGACCCTCGGTGACCAGCCCTTCGGGGGTGATAGAGCTGGTCTTCCAGTCGGAGATGAACGCGTTGCCGAGCGAAACGCCGTAGGCGCGGTGCGCGATCAGCAGCGACGCCTGGCGGGTGGTTTCCGCGTACAGCATGGGGTCGTGCGACCCCGGGGTGCGCGGGCCGAAGAAGCCGTGCCGGCGCGGCCACTGCGCGCCGACCTCGAACTGCCCCTCGCCCACGATGTTCAGATCGGTGACGAAAACTTCCGAGACGGCCGCGCGGTGCACGAGATTGCGCGGGATCGTCTGCTGGAAGTCGACCGGACGTCCGCCCGGCGAACTTTCGCCATCGGTGATGAAGGTTCTTCTGACAGACTCCTCTAACAACGTACCGACCATGTCGGTCCTCCCAGAAAAAAGAACTTCCCCAGTACCCCCACAACATTTTTAGCGGAAACGGGCGGACAAAACCATACCTACCTACCGGTTTTTTTCTCTGGCTCCGATGGCCGGGCCGGAGGTAGACTGGCGTGTCAGCGTGGCCGGTCCGGGCCCGCGGCTTCCCGAAAGGAGTGTGCGCAGTGGCTCGCCAGGAACGCGCGGAGCAGACCCGCAAGGCCATCCTCGACGCAGCCGCGTCCAGGTTCGACGCGGTCGGCTTTCTCGGCGCGAGCCTGTCGGACATCCTCGCCGAGGCCGGGGTGACGAAGGGCGCGCTGTACTTCCACTTCAAGTCCAAGGAAGAACTGGCGGACGCGCTGATCCGCGAGCAGTTCACCGTGTGGGACCCGCTGGCCGACATCGACAACCCGGGGCTGCAGACCGCCATCGACCTCACCCAGAACATGGGGCACAGCCTGCGCACCGACGTGCGCGTGCGCGCCGGCATCCGGCTGGTCATCGAGCAGGGGTCGTTCGTCACCCCGGCCGCGAACGCCTACAAGCAGTGGATCGACACCGTGCACGGCCTGCTGCTCGCCGCGAAAGCGGCGGGCGACGTGCGGAAAGACGTCAACGCGCACGATCTCGCGCAGTACGTCGTCGCGTCGTTCACCGGGAGCCAGCTCAGCTCGCAGGTGCTGACCGGGCGGACGGACCTGCACGAGCGGATCACGTTCATGTGGCAGACGATCCTGAACGCGGTGGTCCCGCCGCGGCGGCTGCACAAGTTCGATCCGGCGGGGACTCCTCCCGACGACGCCGAGTGAGACCTGGGCCGGCCAGGAAAACCGGACAGTCGGTCGGCTTGGCGACCCTGGACGAATATGGTGCTGCGCAACGGGTTTCGGCGGGCTCGGTTCACTGGGCCGCGCAACTCGCGATAAACAGGGCGGCCGGTCGGTCTGCTTGACGAACGCGCTGCCGCACCACGGGCTTCGGCGGCTCGCGCCGCTGACAGGGCGGATGGTCGGACTGCTCGGCGAATATGCCGTTGCGCAACGGACTTCAGCGGCTTCGGCTCACTGGGCTCACGGCCAAGCAGAGTGCCCAGCCAGCTCGAACCCCTCGCAGCGCGGGTACTTCTCGACTTGCGGCGCGGCTGGCGCAGCCGCTCAGGTGCCCGTCGCTTCAGCAGCGGTCGGATCCGCCGGTTGCGCGGCCTCGATCACGCGCCACAGCTCGGAAAGCGTGCTCACCAGATCCGTGCCCGCCGGGATGGTGCCGCTCGCCGCCGCCGATTCCAGGCCCACGCAGGTCACCACGACCAGCAGCGCCGCCATGTCCGGGCGGACGTGCGGGCTCAGTTCCCCCGCCCCGTGCGCCGCGGCGATGTGTGCGCGCACCTGGCCCAGCCACGCGCGGACGAAGGCCACGAACCGCGGGTCGTTCGAGCCCATTTCGCGGGCCAAGCGGAAGCTCGCGCCCACTTTGGCGTCCTCGGCGAGCCAGCCCATCAGCGCCCGGCTCAGGTCGGCGAGCCTGCGCAGATGCGGACGGCGCCCGCGGGCTCGCGCGACGTGCCCGTGCAAGACCGCGACGGCCGCCGACTGCACCTCGTCGCAGATCTCGTCCTTGGACGAGAAGTGGAAGTACAGGCCGCCCTTGGTCACGCCCGCCTCGCGGGCGATGTCCACCATGCTCGTGGCCGCGTAGCCGTCGCGGTGCAACAGCGCCGCCGCGGCGTCCAGCAGCAGGAGCCTGGTCAGCTCCGCACGGGCCTGTTTAGTCACCGTCTTCCCCATCGTCTCGCGCCGGGAACGGCACACGGCGTGCGTTCCGGCCGTTCAATCATGACATACCGACCGCCCGGTTTACCAGAGTTCATGGCCGATTACCTGGCAACACCGCCCTGTTCAAGATCGAAACAGACCAACCTCCCGGTTTTGTCTTGAAAACCGACCTCCCGGTTTGCTATGGTCCAGTGGTGGACCCGGCTCGGACCGGCAGGCAGCGGCGCTGGGGGCGCCGCCGGACGGGTCCGGCGCGAGAGACACCGGAGGGCAGTCATGCTGAACTACGAAATCCTCGGACAGATCAGAGTGAGCGGCCGGCCCGGCGTCTGCGCCCCGCGGGCCCGCAAGATCGAGACCTTGCTGTCCGTGCTGCTGGCGAAGAACAACCAGGTCGTGACCGCTGAGCATCTGATCGGCGAGATCTGGGGCGAACATCCGCCGGCGCGGGCGAGCGCGGCGCTGTACGTGTACGTGTCGCAGCTGCGGAAACTGTTGCGCGGCACCAGCAAGGACGCGGAAGAGAGCCCGGTGGTCACCAGTCCGCGGGGGTATTCGCTGCACGTCGGGATCGACGAGCTTGACGCCGACCGGTTCACCCGGCTGTACGAGCAGGGACGGACGTTGCACTGGGACCGCGGCTACGGGCAGGCGGCGAAGGTGTTGCGGGAGGCTACGAATCTGTGGCGCGGGGCGGCGTTCGGCGGGTTCACCGACTCGCCGGATGTGCAGGCTTATGCCACGTTGCTCGAGGAGAGCCGGCTTGGGTGTCTCGAGCTGCTGATGGAAACCGAGCTGCTGATCGGGCGGCATCGCGAGGTCGTCGGGCAGCTGTCCGCGCTGGCGAAGGAACATACGCTTCGCGAGACGTTCACTGAGTATTTGATGACGGCGCTGGCCCGGTCGAACCGGCGGGCTGAGGCGTTGGAGACGTTTGCTTCGGCTCGGCAGAATTTGGTGCAGCAGCTGGGGATCGAGCCGGGGAGCTCGTTGCGGAAGCTGCATCACAGCATTCTTGTCGGGGAGATGTCGGACGCGGTCTGATCCCGATCGCGGCCGATCCGGCCCGGTCCTTCCGTCATGAGCGGGGGGGCCGGGCCGTTTTCGTGCGCGGGCGACGGTGGGCGGGGTGGGTGAAAAGCCGTGAGGGGAACCCTCCGGGACGCTGAGTCCCTCAGGATTCCCCTCACGGCACCCCTCAGCTGCGGTAGACCGAGACTACGAAACCGCCGCACGTAACGGGTTCTCCGTACCAGCCGCCCCACCGGCTGTCCAAGGCCAGGCCTGCCAGTTCGGCCATCAGGTCCAGTTCGGCGGGCCACACGTAACGCAGGGGCAGCGACGCGTCGGTCAGGTGCACGATCTGCCGGACGTCGTCTACCGCGCGTACGCGGGCGTCCGCGGTCCAGCAGGCCGGATCCGGGTGGCGGCCCTGCACGACGAGTGCGCCGCCGGGGCGCAGGAGGCGGCTGTAGCGGCCGATCGCGCGCAGCTGGTCTCGCTGGTCGGGCAGGCGGGACAGCACGTCCGCGCCCAGGTAGCCGGCGTCGAAGCGCGGGCCGGGTTCCAGGTGGACCTCGTAACCTTCTCCGGCCAGTGCGTCCGCTACCGGGCCGCCGCCGGGGACCAGGACTCTGCCGGAGCCGCGGCGCCGCGATACGCGGTCGGCCACTTCGGAGAGGAACGCGACCGCGCCCGCGGGGTCGTCCGCCAGCGGGGCCAGCCACGCGGCCACGGGATCGACCGGCTTTTCCATTACCCGGGTCGGCATTGCCGCCACCTCACTTCACGCAGTGGTCCTCTCTACTCCACAGAGAGTGCCGGAGCGATCTAAAGCGGATCTAGCGGAATCGGGGTCCCCTAGGCAAGCCTGAAGGGCGACCCGCGGCGTGCGGGTCGCCCTTCAGCGGTGAAAAGCGGTTCAGCCCTTGGTGCGCCGGTTGAACTTGCGCACCGCGAGGAACGAGGCCGAGACGGTGATCGCGCCCCACCAGACGAGCGCGAGCCACGCCGTGCCGCCCGCGGGGGTGCCGTTCATCAGTGCCCGCACCGCGTCCATCAGCACGGTGAACGGCTGGTTGTCCACGATGACCCGCAGCACGCCGGGCATCGCCTGGGTCGGCACGAGAGCGCTGGAGGCGTACGGCACGAACACCAGAATCATGCCGAGACCGCCGGCGCCCTCAACGGTCTTCGAGATCGAGCCGAGCAGCACTGCCAGCCAGAAGACGCCTGCCGCGAACAGGACCAGGAGACCGATCGCGGCGAGCCAGCCGAGCGCGCTGCCGCCGGGACGGAAGCCGATCGCGAAGCCGATCGCCACCATGATCACGAACGACACCAGGCTGCGCAGCATCCCGGCGGCGACGTGGCCGACGAGCACGGCCGGGCCGAACATCGGCATCGAGCGGAAGCGTTCCACGAGGCCCTGGGTGAGGTCCGCGGCGACGCCGACCACGGTGGTCGTCGAGTTGAAGCCGATGCTGATCGCCAGCAGGCCGGGCACGAGGTAGTCGATGTAGGCCATGCCGGGCACGTTGATCGCGGGCCCGAACATGAAGCGGAACAGCAGCAGCAGCACGACCGGCAGCGACACCGCCTGCAGCAGCATCTCCGGGTTCCGCGTGATGTGCTTGACGTTGCGCCCGATCAGCACGCGGAAGTCGGACAGCACCGAGGCCAGCCCGGCGCTCTCGGGCGCCGCGGGGATCTGCGCCCCCTCGGTTTCCCTGGACAAGGTCTGGGTCATCACTTCGCTCCCGCGGTTGAGGTGAGGGTGTGGAACACGTCGTCGAGCGTCGGTTCGGACAGCTCGATTCCGCCGGGTTCGAGCCCGGCGTCGGCGACCCGGTTGAGCGTCGCCCGCACCTGGCCGGGGTGGTCGATCGGCACGCTGACCGTCTCGTCCAGCAGCACGCCGCCGGTGACCTGCTGCGCGCGGCCCGCTTCGGCGACCGACGCGAACGTCAGCTTGAGGCGTTCGGTGCCGACGCGGCGCTTGAGCTCGGTCGCGGTGCCCTCGGCGACGACGCGGCCCTTGTCGATGACCGCGATCCGGTCGGCGAGCTGGTCGGCCTCGTCGAGGTACTGCGTGGTGAGCAGGACCGTGGTGCCGCCGTCGAGCAGCTTGCGGATCGCGTCCCACATCGCCGAGCGGCTGCGCGGGTCGAGACCCGTGGTCGGCTCGTCCAGGAACAGCACCGGCGGCGACGTGATCAGGCTGATCGCGAGATCCAGCCTGCGCCGCATGCCGCCGGAGTACGTCTTGACCGGGCGCTCCCCCGCTTCCACGAGGTCGAACTGCGCGAGCAGTTCGGTGGCCCGCTCCTTCGCCCGCGCGGCGGGCAGGTGGAACAGCCGCCCCATCATTTCCAGGTTTTCGCGTCCGGTGAGCAGTTCGTCGACCGCGGTGTTCTGTCCGGTGAGGCCGATCTGCTCGCGGACCTTGCGGGTGCGCTTGGCGACGTCGTGCCCGTTGACGGTCACGGTGCCGCCGTCGGCCTCCAGGAGGGTGCTGAGGATCCGCACCGTCGTGGTCTTGCCGGCGCCGTTGGGGCCCAGCAGCGCGAACATCGTGCCCCGCTCGACGCTGAGGTCGACGCTCTCCAGGACGTCGACATCGCCGTAGGACTTGCGCAGCCCCCGTGCTTCGATTGCGTAGCCGGTGACCATCGGGTTACCTCTCCTCGGTTCGGTCAAGCGGGGAAACTGTCGGGATCAAGTGGGCCACAGCGGCCGCGAGAGCGGCAATACCGGCCGGGCCCGATAGGGGTGGGCTAATCGTCGTCCCCACCCCCGATTGCCATGCTGATCAACGCGTCGGTGTCCAGCTCGTCGATCGTGTTCTCGTCCACCGCGGACGATTCCAGCTCCTCGTCGGCGACGGCCTGTTCCGGGATCTGGATGCCCGCCAGTTCGAGCAGTCCGTCGAGCAGGCCGGCCGAACGCAGCCGCTCCAGCGGGATCGCCGCCAGCGCGTCGCGGATTCCCTGGTCCGACAACGGTTCCGGCTCGGCCTCGGCCGGGGCCAGTTCGGCGACCAGATGCTCGGCGAGGATCCGCGGCGTCGGGTAGTCGAAGATCAGGCTGACGGGCAGCTTCAGGCCGGTGACGAGGCTGAGCTTGTTGCGGAACCCGGTGGCGGACAAGGAATCGAAGCCGACCTCGTTGAACGAGCGGTCCGCTTCCACCGCCTCCGGACCGGCGTGCCCGAGCAGCGTCGCCGCGTGCGTGCGCACCAGGGTGAGCACGGTCGGCACCCGCTTGCCCGGCGGGAGCGCGCCGAGTTTCTGCGCGAGCGATTCGGTGTCCTCCACGGCGTCCTGAGCCGCGCGTCGGCCGCGAGAGCCGGCGAGTTCGCGCAGGACGGCCGGGAGGTCGTCGTCGCCCGAGGACGCCAGTACGCGAGTGTCCAGCGCGATCGGCACGAGCAGCGGTTCGGGTGAACCCGCTGCCGCGTCCAGCAATCGCAAACCGTCCTCAGTGGACAGCGCGGTGATGCCGGTTTCGCCGATGCGGTGGGCGTCCGCGTCCTCCAGTGCCGCGCCCATGCCGCCGCCCCACAAGCCCCAGGCGAGCGACGAGCCCGCGAGACCCTCGCGACGGCGGCGGACCGCCAGCGCGTCGAGGTAGGCGTTCGCCGCGGCGTAGCTGCCCTGCCCCGGTGCGCCGAGCACGCCGGCGGCCGAGGAGAACAGGACGAACGCGGTCAGGTTGTGGTCGCGGGTCAGCTCGTCGAGCGTGGCCGCGGCGTCGGCCTTCGAGCGCAGGACGTTGTCGAGACGTTCTGGAGTAAGGGAAGTCAGCACCCCGTCGTCCAGGACGCCAGCTGCGTGCACGACTCCGCGCAGATCGATTCCTTCCAGAAGCACGGAAACCGCGGCACGGTCTGCCACGTCGCAGGCGGCGAGGGTGACCTCCGCGCCGAGACCGGTCAGTTCGTCCCGCAGGTCCGTCGCGCCCGGTGCTTCCGCGCCGCGACGGCTGACCAGCAGCAGGTTCCGCACGCTGTGTTCGGTCACCAGGTGTTTCGCGACCGCCCCGCCGAGCGCACCGGTAGCGCCGGTGATCAGCACCGTGCCGTTGGGATCCCAGACCGGGGCGGCTGCCGCGTCAACGGCCCGCTGCAGGCGTGGCACCAGTACCGCTCCGGCGCGGAGAGCGACCTGCGGTTCGTCCGACGCCGACACCGCGGCCAGAGTGCGGCCGCTAGGGGTACCAGTGCCGAGGTCGACCAGGGTGATCCGGTCCGGATGCTCGGCCTGCGCCGAACGGACCAGTCCGGCAACCGCGGCTCCGACCGGGTCGGGGCTTTCCTCCGCGTCGGCCGCGACCGCGCCTCGGGTGACCACCAGCAGGGAGCCTTCCGGACGGCTGAGGAACGTCTGGAGTTCGCCGAGGACCCGGTGCAGTTCCGCGTGCACGTCGTTGCCCGCGGAGGGCAGCACGACCAGACCGGACGCGTCGCCGATGCTGGGCGCGGCGGTGGCGCCGAGGGCCTCGGTGAGGCCGAACGGGTCGTCGCCGACCACGGTCCAGTCGGTGACCTCGGCGACCGCGTCGAGGTCGGTTTGCTCCCACGCGAGGCGGAACAGCGACTCCGCGCCACCGGTTTCGGCGGCTCGCGGCTGTGCCGACATCGGGCGCAGCAGGAGCGAATCCACCGAAGCGACCGGCGCGCCGGTGCCGTCTGCGATCTTCAGTGCTGCCGCACCCGAGCCGATCTGCTTGACGTGCACCCGCAGCGTCGTCGCGCCGACTGCGTGCAGCCGGACGCCTTCCCACGCGAACGGGAGCGCCGGTTCGTCCCCGACCGCGCCGGAGACGCCGATGGTGTGCAAGGCGGCGTCGAGGACGGCCGGGTGGATGCCGTAGCGGTCCACATCGGACACCGATGCGGGCAGCTGGATCTCCGCGAACGCTTCCCCGTCGCCCTTCCAAGCGGCGACAAGGCCGCGGAATGCCGGACCGTACGCGAGACCGTCGGCGGCCAGTTCCTCATACGTGCCATCGAGTTGCACCTGCTCGGCAGCGGGCGGCCACGCGGAGAGATCGAACCTCTCCGACTTGCCCGCCTTGGCGAGACGGCCGGTGGCGTGCCGGGTCCACGGGACGCCGTCCGCCGCGCCTTCCGGGCGCGAGTGGACAGTGAACGCGCGAACGCCGTTCTCCGCGGCGTCGAGTGCGAACTGCACGCGGACGCCGGTCCGCTCCGGGACCACCAGCGGGTACTCCAGGGTCAGTTCGTCCAGGCGCGGGCATCCGGCCTCGTCCCCAGCGCGGATCGCCATTTCGACGAAACCGGTGCCGGGGAACAGGATCGAGCCGCCGACGACGTGATCGGCCAGCCACGGGTGCGTGCCGACAGAAAGGCGTCCGGTGAACAGGAGACCTTCCGCACCGGCCAGCTCCGTCGCGGTGCCGAGCAGCGGGTGGTCTTCCTGACCCGGGGCAGCCGCAGTGCTCTCCAGCCAGTAACGCTGGCGCTGGAACGGATACGTCGGCACCGGCACCGGGTGCGCGCCGGTCGGTGCGTAGATCGCCGACCAGTCGACGTCGACGCCGCTGACGTGCAGCTGCGCGACCCCGGTCAGCGCGGCGACCGCTTCGTCCTGCTCCTTGTGCAGCAGCGAGGCGAGCACGAGACCGTCCGGACGCTCGTCGAGGCAGGCGTCGGTCATCGCGGTGAGCGTGGTGTCCGGACCCAGTTCGAGGAACCGGTTCACGCCGTCCGCGGCGGCCCGGGTGACCGCGTCGCGGAACTGCACGCCTGCGCGGACCTGGTTCACCCAGTATTCCGGCGAGGTCAGGTCGGCCGGGCCGCCGGTGACGGTGGAGATGATCGGGATCCTCGGTTCCGCATAGGACAGTCCTTCCGCGACAGTGCGGAACTCGGCGAGCATCGGGTCCATCAGTCGCGAGTGGAACGCGTGCGAGACGCGGAGTTGCTTGGTGCGCTCGAACTTCGTCGCTACCTCGGCAACCGCTTCCGCGGCACCGGAAATCACGACTGCCGCCGGACCGTTCACTGCGGCAATGTCCACAGTGTCCCCGGCGGCTTCGCGAACTGCCTCGGGAGTTCCGTCGATCGCGACCATCGCGCCTCCGGTCGGCAGTGCTTGCATCAGCGCACCGCGGGCGACCACGAGCTTCGCCGCGTCAGCCAGCGAGAACACGCCTGCGCAGTGTGCGGCGGCGAGTTCGCCGATCGAGTGGCCAGCGAGCAGGTCCGGCTTGACGCCCCAGGACCGGACCGTGCGGAACAGCGCGACTTCCAGTGCGAACAGCGCCGGTTGCGTCCAACGGGTCTCGTCGAGGCCGTCGCCGCTTTCGATCACTTCGCGCAGCGGCCGGTCGAGGTGCTTGTCGAGTGCGGCGCATACCTCGTCATAGGCATCGGCGAACGCCGGGTACCGCGCCGCCAACTGCGTGCCCATCTGCGCTCGCTGCGAACCCTGGCCCGCGAACAGGAACGCGGTTCGGCCGCTGCCGGTGGCGATACCGCGGACGACGCCGCGGGCGTCCTCTTCGTCGACCAGTGCTGCTAGGCCGCGCACAAACTGCGGCGAACGGCTGCCGATCAACACTGCCCGGCGGTCGAACGCACTGCGCGCGGTCGCCAGCGAGAGGCCGATGTCGGCGAGGCTGCCTTCCGGCTCTTCGTCCACATAGGCCATCAACTGCTCGGCCTTGGCCCGCAACGCGGCCGCGCCGCGACCGGAGACCGGCCAGGCGACCGGACCGTCGTACTCCGGACCAGTCGAGGCGGTGACCTCGCGACGGTCGCCTTCCTCCAGAATGACGTGCGCGTTCGTGCCGCTCACGCCGAAGGACGAGACACCGACGCGTCGGGTGTGGCCGTTCGGCAGCCATTTCACCGGCTCCGCCAGCACCCGGACGGCACCCGTGGACCAGTCGATCTCGCTTGACGGCTTGCCCACGTGCAGCGTCGCGGGGAGTTCGCCGTGCCGCATCGCCTCGATCATCTTGATCACGCCTGCCGCACCCGCGGCGGCCTGCGTGTGTCCGATGTTCGACTTCACCGATCCGATCCACAATGGACGGTCCGCCGACGTCTGCGTGCCGTAAGTGGCCAGCAGTGCCTGGACTTCGATCGGGTCGCCGAGCTTCGTACCGGTGCCGTGTGCCTCAACGGCGTCTACTTCGGACGGTTCCAGGCCGGCGTCGGCCAGCGCGGCGCGGATCACCCGCTGCTGCGCGGGGCCGTTCGGCGCGGTCAGGCCGTTGGAGATGCCGTCCTGGTTCACCGCGCTGCCCTTGAGGATCGCGAGCACCGGGTGGCCGTTGGCGCGGGCGTCGGACAGACGTTCCAGCACCAGGACGCCGACGCCTTCGGACCAGGTGGTGCCGTCGGCGTCGTCGGAGAACACCTTGCACCGGCCGTCGGCCGCGAGGCCCTGCTGACGGCTGAATTCCACAAAGGTCTCCGGCGTGGCCATCACCGTGACGCCGCCGGCCAGCGCGAGCGAGCAGTCGCCGCCGCGCAGTGCCTGCGCCGCCATGTGCATCGCGACCAGCGAGGACGAGCACGCGGTGTCGACGGACACGGCCGGGCCCTCGAGGCCGAGGGTGTAGGAAACGCGGCCGGTGACGATGGAACCGGCGCTGTTCGCGCCCACGTAGTCGTGGTACTGGACGCCCGCGTACACACCGGTCGGGCTGCCCTTGAGCGAGACCGGGTCGATCCCGGACCGCTCCAGCGCCTCCCAGGACGCTTCGAGCAGCAACCGCTGCTGCGGGTCGATCATCGGCGCTTCCTTCGGCGAGACGCCGAAGAACGTCGGGTCGAAGTCACCCGCGTCGTAGACGAATCCGCCGCGTGCGACGTAGGTCGTGCCGGGGCGGCGGCCGGTCGGGTCGAGCAGGCCGTCGATGTCCCAGCCGCGGTCGGCCGGGAAGTCTCCGATCCCCTCGCGGCCGTTCGCCACCAGTTCCCACAACTGTTCCGGCGAAGCGACGCCACCCGGCAGCCGGCAGGCCATGCCGACGATCGCGATCGGCTCCGCCGAGTTGTCCTTAGCGGACACTGTGGCGATCTCTGCTGAAGTGCCGGCCAGTTCGTCGAGCAGGTGCGCGGCGAGCGCGGTCGGCGTGGGGTGGTCGAAGATCAACGTCGCGGGCAGTCGCCGGCCGGTGGCCGCGGTGAGGCCGTTGCGGAGTTCGATCGCGGTCAGCGAGTCGAAGCCGAGCGACTGGAACTGCGCCGACGGCTCGATCTCGTGCGCCGCGCGGTAACCGAGCACGGTGGCGGCGTGACCGCGTACCAGTTCCAGCACCGCGTCGCGACGGTCTTCCGCCGGCAGTCCCAGCAGTCGTGCCGCGAAGGAGTCCACTGAGGACTCGGCAACGGCGGCGACCCGGCGGGTGGCGCGGCCGACGAGTTGCTCCAGCGTGCGCGGGAGCCGGTCGAGTTTGCGCAGCACGGGCAGGTCGAGCTTCGCCGGGACTGCGGTCGGCTTGCGGACGGCGATGGCGCGGTCGAACATCGCCAGCCCCTCCGCAGTGGACAGTGGCACGATGCCGCTGGCCGCGAGCCGCTGCACCTCCTCTTCGGTGAGCGTGCCGCCCATGCCGCCGACCTCGCCCCACAGGCCCCAGTCCAGCGACAGACCCGGCAGGCCGTGCGCTACACGGTGCGAGGCGAGAGCGTCGAGGTACGCGTTGGCTGCGGCGTAGCTGCCCTGGCCGGGCGCGCCGAGGACGCCGGAGACCGACGAGAACAGCACGAACGCGGACAACGCGGTTTCGCGGGTGAGTTCGTGCAGGTTCAGCGCACCGTCGACCTTCGGGGCGAGCACCGCGTCGACCCGCTCCGGGGTCAAAGCGGTGACCACGCCGTCGTCGAGAACGCCAGCGGCGTGCACGACTGCGGTCAGCGGGTTCTCCTCGGGCAGCGACGCCAGCACACTGGCCAGCGCCTCGCGGTCGGCGACGTCGCAGCGCTCCAGCCGGACGTCGACCTCGCTTTCGCGCAGCTCAGCGGCCAGTTGGTCGAGCGCGGGCGTGATCCGGCGGCTGAGCAGCAGCAACCGGCGGACGCCGTGCTCGGCGACCAGGTGCCGGGCGAGCTTTCCGCCCAGCGCGCCGGACGCGCCGGTGACCAGCACCGTGCCGTGCGGGCAGAAGTACGGCCGTTCCAGCTCCGGCGTCGTGCGGACCAGCCGCGGCACCAGGACCGTGCCGAGGCGGACCGCTGCCTGTGCCTCGCCCGAGGCCAGGACCTGCGGCAACACTGCTTCCGGAGTGGTTTCGGCGTCGAGGTCGAGCAGGACGAAAGCGTCCGGGTTTTCCTCCTGCGCGGAGCGGACCAGGCCCCAGACCGCGGTGGCGGCGAGGTCGGTGACGTCCCCGGCGGCCGGGACCGCGCCGCGAGTGACGACGACGAGCCGGGCGTCCGACGGATGTTCCTCGGACAGCCACGACTGCAACGCGGCGAGCACCCGGTGCGTCAGCTCATGGGTCTCCGCTGCGGTGCCGGATTCGCCGACGCACTCCAGAATCTGCACTTCGGCAGTGTCCACAGTGGCTTCGAGGTCCGCGGACCGCTGCCATTCGATCCGGTACAGCGGAGCGGCCTGCTCGGCGACCGGTGCGGTGAACGCGCGGAACACCGTCTCGGCGACCGTCGCGACCGGGGCACCGGTCGGGTCGGCGAGGGCGATCTTGAAACCGTCCTCTGTGGTCGGGGTGAACCGCACGCGTAGCGCGGACGCGCCGGTGGCGTGCAGCTCGACCCCGGTCCAGCAGAACGGAACCCGGCCGACTCCGCCGTCGCCGCCACCGGCGACGCGGAGCGCGTGGGTGCAGGCGTCGAGCGCGGCCGGGTGCAGGCCGAAGCGGTCAGCGTCGCTGTCCTCCGGCAGCGCGACTTCAGCGAAGATCTCGCCGTCGCGCTGCCAGACTGCTTGCAGGGAGCGGAACAGCGGACCGTACGTGAGGCCGGTGTCGGCGAAATCGTCGTACAGGCCGTCGATGGCGACCGACTCCGCACCGGCGGGCGGCCATTCGGTCAGCTCGGCGCCGCCGTTGGCCGACTGCGGGGCGACGCTGCCGCTCGCGTGCAGGGTCCAGTCCGCGTCCTCGTCTTCGGGTCGCGAGTGGACAGTCACCGAACGGACGTCGCGCTCCCCCGCCGCGCCGACGGTGACCTGCACCTGGATGCCGCCGCGGGCGGGCAGGACGAGCGGGCTGCCGAGGGTCAGTTCCTCGATCCGGCCAGTGCCGACCTGGTCGCCGGCACGGACGACCAGTTCCAGGAACGCCGTCCCGGGCACGGTCACCGCGTCGCCGAGCTGGTGTTCGGCCAGCCACGGGTGCGTTTCGACGGACAGCCTGCCGGTGAGCACGACGCCGTCGGTGTCGGCGAGCGCGACGGCCGCGCCGAGCAGCGGGTGCCCGGCGGACGTCAGCCCAGCGGCGGTGACTTCGTCGCGATTGGCACGGGCGTCGAGCCAGTACCGCTTGCGCTGGAAGGCATACGGCGGCAGGTCGACGCGCTGGGCGCCACGGCCGGCGAAGACCGCGGCCCAGTCCGGGGTCAGTCCGCTGACGAACAGTTCGGCCAGCGCGGTGAGCGCGGCGGCCGGTTCTTCGCGGTCCTTGCGGAGCACCGGAACCACGAGCGCGTCGGACGTCTGGCGGACCAGCGCGGACAGCACGCCGTCCGGACCGACCTCGACGAATCGCCCGACGCCTTGCGCGGCAAGGGTTTCGACTCCGTCGTGGAACCGGACCGCGGCACGGACCTGCCGCACCCAGTAGTCCGCTGCGGACATGTCGACATCCGGGCCGACCGTGGAGACCAGCGGGATTTCCGGCTGCTGGTAGGTCAGGCCGCGAGCCACCGCGGCGAACTCCGCGAGCATCGGCTCCATCAGCGGCGAGTGGAACGCGTGCGACACCTTCAGCTTCGAGGACTTCCGTCCGTCGAACTTCGCCACCACCGCGGCGACCGCGTCTTCGGTGCCGGAAAGCACGACAGAGTCCGGGCCGTTGATCGCGGCGATGCTCACGTCGTCAGTCAGGTTCGGGGCGACCTCGGCCTCGGTCGCCTGCAGCGCCACCATCGAACCGCCGGACGGCAGCGCCTGCATCAGGCTTGCCCGGGCGGCCACCAAGGTGGCGGCGTCGGCCAGCGAGAAGATTCCGGCGACATGGGCGGCGGCGAGTTCGCCGATCGAATGGCCGAGCAGGAAGTCTGGCTTGATCCCCCACGACGCGAGCAACCGGAACAGTGCCACCTCGATCGCGAAAAGCGCGGGCTGGGTGTAGCCGGTTTGGTTGATCAGCCGCGGTTTCTCGAACAGGACCGTCTTGAGCGGACGGTCGAGGCGCCGGTCCAGTTCGGCGCAGACCTCGTCCAGCGCCTCGCGGAAGACCGGGAACGCGGCGGCCAGGGCGGCCCCCATCCCGGCCCGCTGCGCGCCCTGTCCGGAGAACAGGAACGCGGTCAGCCCCTCCACCTGGGTGCCTGTGACGACGTCCGGACTGGCGACGCCGTCCGCGAGGGCTGCGATGGCCTGCTTCGGGTCCGCAGCCAGGACGACCGCGCGGTGCGACAGCGGAGAGCGCGAGGTGGCGAGCGAAAAGCCCAGGTCAAGCGGGGTCGCCGCCGAGGACGCCAGCTGCGCGGCTTGAGCCCGCAGCGCCGCGCTCCCGTGGCCGGCCAGCGGCAGCGGAACCGCGACGCCCTCCGGCCAGCTCGGGGTGACCGGCGCAGCGGCCTCCGCCGCAGGCGCTTCCTCCAGGATGATGTGCGCGTTGGTGCCGCTCACGCCGAACGACGAAACACCCGCGCGACGCGGCCGGTCGCCCGCTGCCCACGGACGTTCGGTGCGCAGCAGCTCGACCGCACCGGAGGTCCAATCGACCTCAGTGGACGGTTCGGTGACGTGCAGCGTGCGCGGCAGCAGACCGTGCCGCATCGCCTGCACCATCTTGATCACACCGCTGACGCCCGCCGCGGCCTGCGCATGGCCGATGTTCGACTTGATTGACCCGAGCCACAGCGGTTCGGTGCGGTCCTGGCCGTAAGTAGCCAGCAATGCTTGTGCCTCAATGGGATCGCCCAGTGTGGTGCCGGTGCCGTGGCCCTCGACAGCGTCCACATCGGACGCCGACAGCCGGGCATTGGCCAGCGCCTGCCGGATCACCCGCTGCTGCGAAGGACCGTTCGGCGCGGTGAGGCCGTTCGAGGCGCCGTCGGAGTTCACCGCGGAGCCGCGGACGACCGCGAGCACCGGGTGTCCGTTGCGCTGGGCGTCGGAAAGCCGTTCCAGCAACAGGGTTCCCGCGCCCTCGGCCCAACCGGTGCCGTCCGCGCTGTCCGAGAACGCCTTGCACCGGCCGTCCGGAGCCAAGCCGCGCTGACGGCTGAAGGCGAGGAACGGACCCGGCCGGGACATCACCATGACGCCGCCCGCCAGCGCGAGCGAACAATCCCGCTGCCGCAGCGACTGCACCGCCAAGTGCAGCGCCACCAGCGAGGACGAGCACGCGGAGTCGATCGTGACGGCCGGGCCCTCCAGACCGAGCGCGTAGGCGATCCGGCCGGAGATGACCGAGCCGGCGTTGCCGGTGCTCAGGTAGTCCTCGACCTCGCCCGCGAGCACGGACGGCGGCAGCTCGTCGTAGTAATCCTGCCCGCCGCTGCCGACGAACACGCCCACCTGCTGTTTCGCCAGCGAGTGCGGTGCGATGCCGGCCCGCTCGAAGGTCTCCCACGCCAGCTCCAGCACGAGCCGCTGCTGCGGGTCCATCGCGAGCGCCTCCCGCGGCGAGATGCCGAAGAACGGCGCGTCGAACTCGCCCGCGTCGTGCACGAACCCGCCTTCGGAGACGTAGCTCGTGCCGGGGCTGTCCGGGTCGGCGTCGAACAGCCGGTCCAGCGCCCAGCCGCGGTCGGACGGGAACTCCCCGATCGCGTCGCGGCCCTGTGCGACCAGCTCCCACAGGTCGTCGGCGGACCGGACGCCGCCGGGGTAGCGGCAGCCCATCGCCACGATCGCGATCGGCTCGGATTCGGCGGCCTCGACCGCGCGCAGCCGCGCCCGCGTCTCTTGCAGGTTGGCGGTGACCCGCTTCAGGTAGTCGACCAGCTTGGTTTCGTCGGTCCTGGCTTCGTCAGACATCTGGAGAACCTCTTGTCGCAGAATCAAGGGCGGGTGGTCAGGCGCCGAGCTCGTCGTCGATGAGGGCGAACAGTTCGTCGGTGGTGGCCGCTTCGAGCGCTTCGGAGCCGGATTGGCCGCCCGACAGCGTCTGGTGCAGCGCGGCGACGACCGCCTGCAGCCGGGGCAGGATGCGGGACCGGTCGATCTCCGCGGCGTCGAGCGCGGCGGCCGCCGCTTCGAGCCGGTCGAGCCCGGCCTCGAGCGGGACCTCTGTCTCGCCCGCGCACAGCTGGCTCCACAGGTGCTCGGCCAGCGCCTGCGGATTGACGTGGTCGAACGCGACCGTGGCGGGCAGCTTCAGGCCGGTGCCCGCGCCGAGCCGGTTGCGCAGGTCGACCGCGGTCACCGAGTCGAAGCCGAGTTCCTTGAAGGCCCGCGCGGGTTCCACCGCGCCGCCGTCGTCGTACCCGGCCACTGCGGCGACCTCGCCGCGCACCAGGTCCAGCACGGTCCGGCGCTGTTCGGCCGGGCTCAGCGAGGCCAGCCGGGCGGCGAGGTCGCCCGCGCCCGCCGGTTCGGCTTCGGTCGCCTCGGCCGCGGCCTCGGGGATGCCGCGCAGCAGCGGACGGGGCCGGGCGAGCTGGTAGACCGGCGCGAACGCGGTCCAGTCGATGTCCGCGACGACCAGCTGGGACTCGTCGTGGTCGAGCGCCTGGCCGAGGGCTTCGACGGCCAGCCGCGGGTCCATCTCGGCCAATCCCATGCGGCGCAGCAGATCGCTCGCGTCCGCGTCGACCATGCCGCCCCCGCCCCAGGAACCCCAGGCCACCGCGATCGCGGTACGCCCGGCCGCGCGCCGGCGGCGGGCCAGCGCGTCGAGGTAGGCGTTGCTGGCGCCGTAGGCGGGCTGGCCGGTGGTGCCCCACACGGCGGCGCCGGAGGACATCAGGACGAACGCGTCGAGTTCGGTGTCGCCGAGCAGCCGGTCGAGCAGGGCGGCCCCGGTGACCTTCGCCCGGATCGCGGCGGTGAACTCCTCCGGTGTGACGTCGACCAGCGCGGGTTCGCGGGTCAGCACCCCGGCGGCGTGCACCACCGCGGTCGGCGGGTGTTCTGCGAGCAGTTCGGACAGCGCTGTCTCGTCGGCGACGTCGCAGGCCACGACGGTGACGCGAGTGCCGGACAGCTCTTCGACCAGCTCACGCGCGCCTTCGGCGTCGAGGCCGCGACGGCTGGTCAGCACCAGGTGTTCCGCGCCCCGTCCGGCGAGCCAGCGCGCGACGTGGCCGCCGACCGCGCCAGTGCCGCCGGTGATGAGCACGGTGCCGCGCGGCCGCCACGGCTCGGCGGCGTCCGGGCCGAGCGGAGCGTGCACCATGCGCTTGGCGAACACTCCGGACGGCCGGATCGCGACCTGGTCCTCGTCGTTGATACCGGACACGATGGCGGCCAGCTTCGCCGCATCGGACGCGTCGGCGACGTCGACCAGACCGCCCCAGCTGCCAGGCTGGTCCAAGGCGACCACGGTGCCGAGGCCCCACACCGAAGCGGCTTCGGGGTCGGCATCGGAGAAGGCGTCGACCGCGACCGCGCCTCGGGTGACAACCCACGCCGGAGCGTCGATCTCGTTGTCCCGCAGGGCTTGCAGCAGCGCGATGGTGTTGAGCGTCGGGTTCTCGTCGAAGGCGAGCAACGACAGGACACCGTCGAACGGACGGACTGCGGTCGCCTCGCCGAGCAGCTCGGCCAACGCTGTGCGGGTGTGGTCGGCGGCGACCAGGCGGACGACGTCGCCCTGCTCGGCCAGTGCGTCCGCCAGGTCGGCTGCCTGCGGGACCCCGGCGGGGACGACGACCAGCCAGCTGCCGGTGAGTCCGCTGGTCACGCCGGACAGCGGGGACCACGACACGCGGTACCGCCACGAGTCCACCGTGGACAGTTCGGTGCGGCGGCTGTGCCAGGCGGCCAGTGCCGGGACGACCTCGGCGAGCGGACCGGCGCCGACGCCGAGCCGGGCGGCGAGCGCGTCGACGTCGCCGCCGGTCACGTCCTGCCAGAACTCCTGGTCGGCTGCCGGGACTGAGCTTTCCGCGGTCGCGGTTTCCTCTTCGTGCCAGAAACGCTTGTGCTGGAACGGATAGGTCGGCAGGTCGGCGATCCGGCCGCCGGGGACCAGCGAGAGCCAGTCGACCGAGCCGCCGCGGACGGAGTACTCCGCCATCGACGTCGCGAACCGGGTCAGACCGCCCTCGTCGCGGCGCAGCGTGCCGGCGACCGAGCCGGGGTGGCCGGTTTCGTCCAGCGTCTCCTGGATGCTCATCGCCAGCACCGGATGCGGGCTGATCTCGATGAAGCGCGTGTAGCCGGCCTCGGCGAGCTGCGCGACGACCGGTGCGAACCGGACCGTGCGGCGCAGGTTCGCGAACCAGTAGGCGGCGTCCACAGTGGACTCGCCGACCGCGTCGAGGGTGACCGTGGAGGTCATCGCGACCTCGCCGCGCCTCGGCTGGATCGGGCCGAGGTCGGCGAGCAGCCGGTCCGAAAGGTGTTCGACGTGCGCCGAGTGCGACGCGTAGTCCACCGGGACCAGCTTCGCGCGGAAGCCTTCGGCGACTAGCTGATCACGCAGTTCTTCAAGGGCTTCGGTGTCGCCGGACAGCACGGCGGACGTCGCGCCGTTGTCGGCCGCGACCGAGATCCGGCCGTCCCAGGCGCCAAGCCGCTCTTCCAGTTCGGTCGCCGGGAGACCTGCCGCCAGCATGCCGCCCCCGCGTCCGCCGAGGACGTCGCCGATTGCCTTGCTGCGCAGCGCGACCACCAACGCACCGTCCTCAAGCGACAGTGCACCCGAGACAGTCGCGGCGGCGATCTCGCCCTGCGAGTGGCCGATCACCATGTCCGGCTCGACACCGTGCCCACGCCACAGCGCGGCCAGCGAAACCATGACCGCCCACAGCATCGGCTGCACGACATCGACCCGGTCAGCCGGCGGAGTACCCGGTTCGCCGCGCAGGACCTCGATGACCGACCAGCCGGTGAACTTCCGCAGCGCGGTGTCGCATTCGGACATCCGGGCGGCGAAGACCGGGGACTGCTCGATGAGGTCGAGCGCCATGCCAGTCCACTGTGAACCCTGGCCGGGGAACACGAAGACAGTCCGTCCGCGCACGTCCGCGGCACCGGTGATCACGTCCGGACGGGAGGTGCCGGAAGCCAGCGCGCGCAACGCTTCCTCGGCCTGCTCGCGGTCCTGCGCCACTACCACCGCACGGTGGTCCAGCGGTGCGCGGCCGGTGACGAGCGTGTGCACGATGTCGGCGAGGTCATTGTCCACTGGTGCCAGTTGCCCAGCGGACTCAGCCAGCGCGGCCGGAGTCTTCGCCGACAGGGCCAGCGGGTAGACCGGAGCCGGTGCTGTGGCGGCTTCCTCGGCGGCCGGAGCCTGTTCCAGGATCACGTGCGCGTTCGTCCCGCTCACCCCGAACGACGACACCGCCGCCCGCCGCGGCCGGTTCACCTCGGGCCACGCCTGCGGTTCGGTGAGCAGTTCGACCGCGCCGGAGGTCCAGTCGACGTGCTTCGACGGCGTCCCGACGTGCAGCGTCTTCGGCAGCCGGGCGTGCTGCAGCGCCTGCACCATCTTGATCACGCCAGCGACCCCGGCGGCGGCCTGCGGATGGCCCATGTTCGACTTGATCGAGCCGAGCAGCAACGGCGCACCGCTGCTGCGCTGTCCGTAGGTTTCCAGCAGCGACTGGGCTTCGATCGGGTCGCCCAACGCGGTTCCCGTGCCGTGTGCCTCGACAGCGTCCACATCGGACACCGAAAGCCCAGCATCGACGAGCGCGGCTTCGATCACGCGAACCTGGGAAGGACCGTTGGGCGCAGAGAAACCGTTGCTGGCTCCGTCCTGGTTTACCGCCGAGCCACGCAGCAGAGCGAGCACACGGTGCCCGTTGCGCTGTGCGTCGGAGAGCCGCTCCAGGACCAGTACGCCGACGCCTTCCGCCCAAGAGGTGCCGTCCGCGTCGTCGGAGAACGACTTGCTCCGGCCGTCCGCCGCGAGGCCGCGGCGGCTGCAGAAGTCCACGAACATCTCCGGCGTGCCCATCACCGCGACGCCGCTGGCCAGCGCGAGCGTGCAGTCGCCGCGCCGCAGCCCCTGAGCCGCCATGTGCAGCGCGACCAGCGAGGACGAGCACGCGGTGTCCACCGACACCGACGGTCCTTCGAGACCGAGTGTGTAGGAAACCTGGCCGGACACGAGGCTGCCGTCCGGACTGCCGCCGCTGTAGTCGTGGTACATCACGCCCGCGTAGACGCCGGTTGGGCTGCCCTTGAGCCCGTGCGGGTCGAGGCCTGCGCGCTCGAAGGCCTCCCACGACGCTTCGAGCAGGATCCGCTGCTGCGGGTCGGCGCGGCGGGCGTCGCGCGGGCTGATGCCGAAGAACTCGGCGTCGAAATCCGCTGCGTTGTAGAGGAAACCGCCGTGCCGGGTGTAGGTCTTGCCAGGCCGCTCCGGCGTCGGGTCGTAAACGCCCTCGATGTCCCAGCCGCGGTCGGCGGGGAACTCCCCGATCGCGTCGCGGCCCTCGTCGACGAGGTCCCACAGGTCGTCCGGCGTCCGCACGCCCCCGGGGTAGCGGCAGCTCATGCCGATGATGGCGATCGGCTCGGTGTCGCGCGCCTCCAGTTCGTGCAGCCGGCGGCGGGCCTGCTTCAGATCGGCCGTCGCACGCTTCAGGTAGTCGCGGAGCTTGTCCTCGTTGCTCATGGTCTGCCCGTTCATGAGATGCCCAATTCGTCGTCCAGGACGGCAAACAGCTCGTCGTCGGTGGCCTCGTCCAGATCGGCTTCGGTTGCGGCTCCGGCGTGCGCGTCGGCCCACTTGCGCACCAAGGCGTCCAGCCGCGCGGCGACCTTGGCGGTCGACCCGTTCAGCGTTCCGGCCGCGCCGCCGAGGAGGGTTTCCAGCCGGTCGATCTCGCTGAGCAGCGGTTCGGCCGGGCCGCGGCCCACGCCGAGCAGCTCGTGCAGCCGCCGCGCCAGCGCGGCCGGGGTCGGATGGTCGAACACGATGGTCGCGGTCAGCTTGAGCCCGGTGCGCGCGCCGAGCTGGTTGCGCAGTTCGACGGAGGTGAGGGAGTCGAAACCCATCTCCTGGAACGCGCGTTCCGGCTCGACCGCCGTGGCGCCGGCGAAGCCGAGGATCGCCGCGACCTGCTCCGACACCACACCGAGCAGGTACGCCTCGCGCTCGGCCTCGGGGACGGTCGCCAGCCGGGTCGCGGGCGCCGGAGTCTTCTTGACCGCACGGCGCACCATGCCCCGGAGCACTGGCGGCAGGTCGTCGGTCCGCGCGCGGAGTGCGGACTGGTCCAAACGGACCGGGGCGAGCACGGGTTCGGACGAGGCGAGACAGGCGTCCAGCAGCGCGAGGGCTTCGGCGGTCGCCATCGGCGGCGTGCCCAGCCGGCGGAGGCGGCGGAAGTCCGCTTCGGACAGTTCGCCCGCCATGCCGCCGTCTTCGGACCACGCGCCCCAGCACAGCGAGGTCGCCGGAAGTCCTTGTGCCCGACGGTGTTCGGCCAGTTCGTCCAGGAACGCGTTCGCCGCGGCGTACCCGGCCTGCCCGGCGGCGAGGATCGTGCTGGCGGCAGACGAGAACAGGACGAACGCGTCGAGGTCGCCTGTCAGCTCGTGCAGGTTCCAGGCACCGTCGACCTTCGGGGCGAAGACGCGGGCGGTCTCCTCCTCGGTGAGCGTCTCGACGCGACCGGCCGACGGCACGCCCGCCGCGTGGATGACCGCGGAGAGCGGGCCGACCTTGGCGAGGAGGTTCCGCACGGACTCCGCGTCAGTGACGTCGCAGCTCTCGACCGCGACGGTCGCGCCGAGTGTGGTCAGCTCATCGCGCAGCTCGGACGCCCCGGGTGCGTTCGCTCCTCTGCGGCTGGTCAGCACGAGGTTCCGTACGCCGTGCTTGGTCACCAGGTGCCGGGCGACGACCGCGCCGAGTCCGCCGGTACCACCGGTGACCAGCACCTTGTCCCAGTTCAGCTCGGTCAGTTCCGCGGCGACGGTGGCGAAGCGCGGAGTGAAGACCTGGCCGTCGCGGACCGCCGTTTCGGGTTCGCCGGTGGCCAACGCCGCTTCCGGATCGCCGTCGGCCAGCGCGAACCGGCCGGGGTTTTCCGCCGCGGCCGCGCGGACGAGGCCCCAGGCCGAGGCCAGCGCCGGGTCGACGTCCTCGCCGTGCACGGACACCGCACCGCGTGTGACCACCGCGAGCCGGCCGTCGCCGTCGAGCGTTTCCTGGATCGCGGAGCGCACTTCCGCGGCGACGGCACGCGCTGCCTCCGGTACTCGACACTCCGGAGTGGACACTTCAAGGATCCGGAAGTCGTGCTGCTCACCGGTGTTCGCGACGGGCTCCCAAGTGACGCGGTACAGCGCGTCCTTCGCCGGGGCCAGCTTCAGCGCCCGCGCGGCGAGTGCCTCGACGGTGAGCACCGGGCCGCCGGTGGCATCCGCGATCTGCAGGGTGATCGCGTCGGTGCCCGCCGGGGCGACGCGGACTCGCAGCGACGATGCGCCCGGCGAGTGCACCGTGGTGCCGCTGAACGAGAACGGCAGCATCGGTTCGGCACCGCCTTCGGGAGCCGGGCCGAGGAGTTGCGCGTGCATGGCAGCGTCGAGCAGGGCGGGGTGAACACCATAGTCGCGTGCCTCGGCACCGTCGGGCAGCGAGACCTCCGCGTAGATGACGTCGCCGTCCTGCCACATCGCTTGCAGGCCCTGGAAAGCCGGGCCGTAGTCGTAGCCCAAGGCGGCAAGGGTCGCGTACGGGTCGTCCAGCTCGACCTTGGCGGCACCGGCGGGCGGCCATTCGGTGAGGTCGAATGACGGTGGTTCCGCAGTCGGGGCAACGAAACCGCTCGCGTGGCGGGTCCAGGATCCGGCGCTGTCTTGTCGCGAGTGGACGGTTACGGCGCGGCGGCCGTTCTCGTCCGGTCCTTCGACGGAGACCTGGAGCGATGCGCTTTCGGTGAGGGTGAGCGGTGCTTCGAGGGTGAGTTCCTCGATGTGTGCGCATCCAGCCTCGTCGGCGGCGCGGTGCACTAGCTCGACAAATGCCGTTCCAGGAACCAGAACCGTGCCGAGGACGACGTGGTCGGCGACCCAGCCGACGCTGCTGGTGGACAGCCGTCCGGTGAGCACCACGGCGTCGGTCTCCGGCAGGCGGACGACGGAGCTCAGCATTGGGTGTTCGGCGGGCTGCTGGCCGTGTTCGGTCGCGTCGCCGCTGGTCGTGTCGGCAGGGAGCCAGTAGCGGGTGCGGCGGAAGGCGTAGGTCGGCACCTCCACGCGGCGCGCGCCCGGGTAGAACGCGGTCCAGTCGACCGGGACGCCGCGGGCGTGCAGCGTCGCGAAGGCGGTGACCGCCGTGACCGCTTCTCCTCGGTCCTTACGCAGGGCCGGGACGAACGCGAGAATGTCGTCGTCGAATCCGTTCTGCGCAGCGGCGGTGAGCACCGCGGACGGTCCAATCTCGACAAACGTCCGGACGCCTTCGTCCACCAGAGTCTGGACCCCAGCGTGAAACCGGACTGCGGCGCGCACCTGACGCACCCAGTAGTCCGGAGTGGACAGATCCTCGTCGGCACCGACCGTGGAGACGATCGGGATCTGCGGCTTCGCGTAGGTGAGTTTCTCGGCTGCGACGGCGAATTCCGCGAGCATCGGCTCCATCAGCGGCGAATGGAACGCGTGCGACACCTTGAGCTTCGAAGACTTCCGTCCGTCGAACTCGGCCACCACTTTCGAAACAGCCTCTTCAGTGCCGGAGAGGACCACCGAGTCCGGGCCGTTGATCGCGGCGATGCTGACCTGAGCGGTCAGGTGCGGCGTGACCTCGTCCTCGGTCGCCTGCAGCGCCACCATCGATCCGCCGGGCGGCAGCGCCTGCATCAGCCGCGCCCGCGCACCGACCAGCGACGCCGCGTCCGCGAGCGAGAGAATCCCGGCAACGTGCGCGGCAGCCAGTTCGCCAATCGAATGGCCGAGCAGGAAGTCCGGTTTGATCCCCCACGACGCGAGCAGCCGGAACAGCGCGACCTCGACCGCGAACAACGCGGGCTGCGTGAAGCCAGTGCGCTCCAGTTCGGCGGCATCATCGAGGACTGTCTTCAGCGGACGGTCCAAGTGCGGGTCGAGTTCGGCGCACACAGCGTCGAAAGCCTCGGCGAACACCGGGTACTTCGCGGCGAGTTCGCTGCCCATCCCCGCGCGCTGTGCACCTTGTCCGGTGAAGAGGAACGCGGTACGGCCGTTGGTGCGACGATCCCGGACTTCGCGCAGCTCATCTCGCGTGGCACCGACGAGCACGGCGCGGTGGTCGAGCATGGACCGGGTGGCGGCCAGGGAGAAGCCGATATCGGTCGGCGAGCCTTCGACAGCCGCGAGTTGCTTCAGCTGAGCGTCGAGCGTGTCGGCGGTGTCCGCGGACACCGGCCAGGCAAGCACCGGAACCTCGGCTGGTGCAGCGGCGTCCTCGGCCGGCTCGGCCTGTTCGACAATCACGTGCGCGTTGGTGCCGCTGATCCCGAACGACGACACCGCGGCGCGCCGGGCGCGCCCGGTCTCCGGCCACGGGCGGGCCTCGGTGAGCAGCTCGACCTCGCCAGCCGACCAGTCGACGTGCGGCGAGGGCGCGTCAACGTGCAGCGTCTTCGGCAGCACGCCGTGCCGGATCGCTTCCACCACCTTGATCACGCCGCCGACCCCAGCCGCGGCCTGAGTGTGTCCGATGTTCGATTTGAGCGAGCCCAGCCACAGCGGCTCAGCACGGTCCTGGCCGTAGGTCGCCAGCAGCGCCTGCGCCTCGATCGGGTCGCCGAGCTTCGTGCCGGTGCCGTGGCCCTCGACGAGATCCACGTCCGCCGTGGTCAGCCCGGCGGATTCCAGCGCTTGGCGGATCACTCGCTGCTGTGCCGGTCCATTAGGGACAGTCAGTCCGCTCGACGCGCCGTCGGAGTTCACCGCGGAGCCGCGGATCACGGCGAGCACCTGGTGACCGTTGCGGCGGGCTTCGGAAAGCCGCTCCACCACGAGGACACCCGCGCCTTCGCCCCAGCCCGTTCCGTCGGCCGCGGCGGCGAAGGCCTTGCACCGGCCGTCGTCGGAAAGCCCGCGCTGCTCGGAGAAGTACACGAAAGTTTCGGGAGTGGCCATCACCGTGACGCCGCCGACCAGTGCCAGCGAACAGTCGCCGCGACGGAGAGCCTGCGCTGCCCAGTGGAGCGCGACGAGCGACGACGAGCACGCGGTGTCCACGCTCACCGCCGGGCCCTCAAGGCCGAGCGCGTAAGCGACCCGGCCCGAGACGACGCTGCCGGCGGCCGCGTGCCCGGCGTAGTCGTGGTACATGACGCCGGTGAACACACCGGTTTCGCTGCCGCGCAACGTCTCCGGCACGATCCCGGCGCGTTCCAGGGCGGTCCACGAGGTCTCCAGCAGGATCCGCTGCTGTGCGTCCATGGCGAGCGCCTCGCGCGGCGAGATCCCGAAGAACTCCGGGTCGAATTCCGCCGCGTCGTAAAGAAAACCGGCTTCGCGCGTGTTCGTGGTGCCGGGCCGTTCGCCGGCCGGGTCGTACAGCGTGTCCAGCGGCCAGCCGCGGTCCTCCGGGAAGCCGCCGATGGCGTCGGTTCCGGTGGCGACGAGGTTCCACAGGTCCTCGGGCGACGTGACGCCGCCGGGGTACCGGCAGGCCATGCCGACGATCGCGATCGGCTCGCCGTCGCGCTCGCGCGTTTCCTGCAATGCCCGCTTCGCTTCGCGAAGATCAGTCGTCGCGCGTTTGAGGTAGGCGAGCAGTTTGCGCTCGTTCTCGCCGCCGGACTGGAAGTCGCTACTCACGCCAATCGCCCCGCCTAACCGCGAAAAAGGGTGGAAAGTGCCACGTCGGGAACGCTACCGACGGCGCTGGCGTGCCCCCACCCCTAGCGGCCCCACATTCAGCTGGCCAGGGCGGCGGCGACCGCGCGAGGGGCTGGCAACGCGGCCACCTCCGCGCGCAACGCGTCCGCACCGGCGCGAAGCGTTTCGTCCGTCAGCCGGGAAATCCCTTCCGCCGCACCGGAAATTCCCGCGCCCGCGGCGGTGACGCGAGTGCCGAAAGCAGACTCGGCCAACGACAGCTGCGGCAGCCCGTACGCCACCGCGGCAAGCGCCAACGTCTCGTTACCGTCGTGCACCACTGCCGCACACGTCGGCAACACGGCGGCCGGAGGCGCGGAGTCGACGAGCTTCACCTTCTGCGGCAACGCAAGCCCGGCTGGCAACTCCGCGGCACAAACCAGCTCTGCGTCCACATCGGACAGTACACTGAAGACAGACTCATACCAGGAAGGATCGTCCAGCGACAGGAGAATGCGAGCGCGGCGGGCCTTGCGGCGCAGCCAGTTGGGGATCTCGACCGGACCGAAGTACGGCACGTGCCGCAGCGGGTCGCCTGACGGACCGTTGTCGCGCAACGAAGGCGGCACGAGGTCGAACGTGTGGTCCGCAGCGGCGTCGAGTTCGTCCTGAGGCCCGAGCACGCGAACCGCCTTGGCACCGACCTCGCGGGCGGCGGCGATTCCGGCCGGCGCGTTCGACACCACCACGGCGGGCCGCCACAGCCGCGCGAACTCGGCCAGCGCGGCGGATTCGGTCAGCTCCGCGTCGCCGTCCTCGAGCTCGGCCGCGACGCAGCCGGTACGGAGGATGTCCTCGACGAACGCGGGCCGTCCGGCGATTTTCACGTCGTGCCCGGCGGTCCGGAGCGCCCAGGCGAGCGGCACCAGGGTGTGCAGACGGGCCGTCGAGGACGGCGCGGCCAGGAGTACACGCATGGGGATCACTCCAGATACGACGAAAACCGGGCCGGCCCGGCGTGGACAGTCCGCACGAGACTAACCACCCCGGGCCGGCCCGGCGTACCCCTAGAAACCGTTACTGGCCGGGCATTTTCACCGCTTCGATGGCGTTGCGGCGCATCGCCAGCCTTGCCGAGAGCGAGGTCGCCGGCCACACGATCAGGAAGATCGCGAGCACCACGGCGAGGAACACCCAGACCGGTCCGGACGGGATGATCTCGCCGGTGGTCAGCGCCATCGGCACCACGGTGAAGAGCGAGATCACGATGCCGAGCACGAGCCCGGTCACCGCCACGATCCCGCCTTCCACGAACAGCATCCGCTTCACCTGTCCGCGATCCGCACCGGCGAGCCGTTGCGCGCCGAACTCCCGCCGACGGGCCAGCACGGCTACCGAAAGCGTGTTCACCGCGGCGATCGCGGCGTACGCGATGGCGAGCACGGCCAGCAGGTAGTTGATCAGCGCCTCGACGTCGGCACTCGCCTGGAAACTCGCGGCGAGCGCACTGTCGTCGCCGACCGTGACTCCGGGCCAGTCCTTCGCCCGGTCGGACAGCGCCGACACGATCGCGCCGGCGTCGCCGCCCCGCACGAGCACCTGCGACGCGAGGCCGCTGGTGGTGTGCGCGGCCAGCAGATCGGCGGGCAGCACCATGCTCGCGTAACTGGACGGGCTGTCCAGCAGCGCGACCACGGTCACCGGGACCTGCGCCCCGTCGCCGAGCCGCATCTTGATCTGGGAGCCGACCTTGACCTCGAGCTTCTCGGCGACCGACGCGGGCAGCGCCACGGAATTCCCGCGCAGTGCCGTGAGCGAGCCTTCGGTGACCTCGGTGGCGAGCACCGTGCCGCCCTGGTCCTGCGCGGCGACGCCCAGCAACCGCAACGGGTCGCTTCCGTTGCCGTCGTAGGGTTCCTCGACCCAGCCGGAGCTGATGACGAGCGGCGACGAGGTCGAAACCCCCGGCGTGCTGCGGATCTGCGCGAGCTCGTCCGGCGAGAACCCGCCCGCGGCCGAGGTGAGCACCGCGTCTGCCTTCAGCTGCCCGGCATAAGCGGCGATCTGCGCTTTTTGGGCGGTGGTCTCGGAATACACGTTGCCGAGCGCGACCGCGCTGGCGAGCGTGATCGGCGTGAGCACCGCGGCGAACGCGACGGCCCGCGCCCGGGTGTTGATGACCGCGAGCGTGGCGTCGCGGCCGGCGACCCGGCGCACGAACGGACCGAACCGGTCCACCACCCACGCGATGATCTCCGGCCCGAGCAGCGCGACGCCGATCGCGCCGGTGAGCACCGCCGGACCGCCGATCGCCGCGGCGGTGTCGGCGGGCATGAAGATCGTGGTCGCGGCGAGCAAAACCGTGGCCGCGCCGCAGATCAGCGCACCCATGCGGCGTAACGCGTTGACCTTGACGCCCGGGATCGCCGCTTCGGCCAGTGCCTGGATCGGCCGGGCCCGGGCGGCGGCCAGCGCGGCGAACCACGCGGCCCCGAAGGTGATCGCGAGCGTGGCGACGATCCCCGCCGCGAACGCGATGATGTCCTGGGTGAAGGCGAGTTCGTCCGGCACGATGCCGAGCGAGCCGCTGGTGCTGAAGATCCAGTTCCCGAGCAGGCTGCCCAGGAACGCCCCGCACACCGCGGCGATCGCGCCGACCGCCATCGTCTCCATGACGACCATGCGGTGCACCTGTTTCGGCGTCGCGCCGGTCGCCCGCAGCAGCGCGAGTTCCTGCTGCCGCTGCCGGACGGTGAGGCTGATCGTCGCGGAAGCCACCAGCGCCATCACGACCAGCACCATGCCGCCGAACACCGCGGCGAGCAGGATCAGCGGCAGCTGGCTTCCGCTCACGCCGAGGAATTCCGCCGAACCGCGATCGTCGCCGGTCAGCACGGTGAGCGAAGGAACCTGTTCGGAGATCTTGCCCGCCAGCTCGGTCGCGTCGACGCCGTCGGCGGGGAAAACGCCGACGAGCCCGACCGTGCCGGGATGCGGGTTGAACCGCTGGGCGTCCGCGACCGAGAAGAAGAACGCGGGCGACTTCACGGTTTGGGCGGGCTCCGCGACGCCGGAAATCTGGAACGACTGCCGCTGCCCGTTCACCGCCAGGTCGACGGCCGAACCCGCGTGCAGGCCGGCCGCCGATGCGGTGGCCGCGTCGAGCACGACCTGGCCCGGCGTGTTCGGAGCCGCGCCTTCGGTGAGCTTGTATCCGCCCAGCGAAGCCGAATCCCAGCCGTGTCCGGAAAGGACAGACGCACCTGGCTCAGGCGCGCCGTCGTGCAGCAGGACCGTCGCGAACGACACGTCCGGCACCGCCTGCCCGACCCCCTGCACCGCGGTGATCTTCGCGATCTGGTCCTCCGGCAGCACCGCGCGCTCGGCGTACGGTACGACCTGGGATTCCTCGTCCGGCAGCTTGAACCCGGCGGACCCGCCGACGACGAGCGGAGCCGCGGACAGCCGCTGCGGCGCCGCCTTCAGCACGATCGCCGTCTCGAAAAGCCCGGCGCACGCGATCAGCAGACCGCAGCCGATGAGGATCGCGACGAACGACGCGAGCGAAGCCGCCGCGCGGTACCGGAGGCTCGACAGCGCGAGCGCGAGCACCACTCGCCGCGAGTTCACCGCTGCCTCCTCGCTTGCTCGCCGAGGTGCGCCAGGGTGCTCGCCACCTGGTCGACGGTCGGCGTGGCCATCTGCGTGACGATCTGCCCGTCGACCAGGAACAGCACGTTGTCCGCGTGGGACGCCGCGACCGGGTCGTGGGTGACCATCACGATGGTCTGGCCCGCGCCGACCAGCTCGCGCATCAGGCCGAGGACCTCGAGCGCGGTGGTGGTGTCGAGCGCGCCGGTGGGCTCGTCGGCGAACACCACGGCCGGACGGGCGGCGAGCGCGCGGGCGATCGCGACGCGCTGCTGCTGCCCGCCGGACAGCTCGCCGGGCCGGTGCTTCACGCGCTGGGACAGCCCGACGCGCGCGATCACCTGGTCCACCCACGCCTTGTCCGGCGTGCGGCCGGCCAGCAGCGTGGGCAGCGTGACGTTCTGCTCCACGTTCAGCGCCGGCATCAGGTTGAACGACTGGAAAATGAACGCGACGTGTTCCCGGCGCAGTTCGGTGAGCTGTGTTTCGTTCTTGCCCTTGAGATCGGTCCCGACGAGGGTCACCGTGCCCGAGGTCGGCGTGTCCAGCCCGGCCGCGCAGTGCAGCAGCGTGCTCTTGCCGGAACCGGACGGGCCCATCACCGCGGTGAAGGTGCCCGCCGGGAAGGCGACGGACACGCCGGCGAGCGCTTCGACCGCGCTCTCGCCGCGGCCGTAGGTCTTGCGCACCCCGTCCAGCTGGACGGGCGTTGCCACGGAAGTAGTGGTGGGCACGTCGTTCACTCCGATCCGTTCCCGGAACCGCGGCGGTCGAGCGACCACCACACCGCGAGCACGATGGCGCCTCCGCCCAGCGTCCACAGCCAGAAGGGCGATTTGAACGACATGCTGATGAGACTCATCAGCAGCCAGATCACGAACTGAACGCCGGTGACGGCGGCCCAGGCGATCGTGACGATGCGGCGAGCGAGTCCGCTCCCGGAGCGGGTCTTCTCGGTGCTCTCCGACATGAGGCCCCCCAATACGGCTTCGACGGAGTCGGGATTAATTGTGTAAGGCTTGAACAGTTTAGCGGACCCCCGCTGATCGGGGAACCCCAGACCCCCGGGGAGGGGTTTGCCTCAGGACGCGCCGCCCGCCGAGGCGCGGGCCCGCCGGTCGAAGTCCCGGACGCTCCACACGCCTCCGGCCAGCAGTCCGCCGCCGAGCAGCACCCAGAGCAGCCACAGCGGGTCCCACTGCCCGCCGATGACGCCGATGCCGAACCAGACCAGCGTGTTCACCGCCGCGACCGCCACCCAGAGCACGAACGCGAGCCTCGGCGCGGCCTCCAGCAGCGGAGGCGGCGACGCCGAGGTACGCCCTTCGACAGCGGCCCGCAACGCCGCGTGCGAGCCGGCGAGCCGGATCCGGGCCAGCCTGCGTGCGGCTTCCTGCCCATCGCAAGCGCCCTCGGAGCGGGCGTGCTCGACCTCGGCCGCCGCCAGCTTCCGGTCCAGCTCGGTGACCTTCCCGAACCCGAACCGGTTGGTCTCGCTCACGTTGGCTCGCCCCCAGACCAGATCAGTGTAAGACTTGCACAGTTTACTGAAAGACGTACCGGAGCGAAAGATGCCGATCGAGCCCGATCCCCGAGCCCTGCCGCCGGGCCTGGCCCCGGCCTGGCTGGGAGCCCCGCGCCCCCGCCGAGGACCGAAGCCGTCGCACACCGTCGAAGCGGTGGTGGCGGCAGCCGTCGAGCTGGCCGACACCGAAGGCCTGACAGCCGCGTCGCTGCCCAACATCGCGTCCGCGCTCGGGCTCACGACCAACGCGCTGTACCGCTACGTGAGCTCGAAAGACGAACTGCTGATCCTCCTGGCCGAATCCGGCTTCGGCCCGCCCCCGCCGACCCCCGCCGACCTGGATTGGCGCTCGGCCGTCCGCGCCTGGGCAGACGCGGCATCGAAACGCTACGCCGCCCGCCCTTGGCTCCTGGACGTCCGCGCGGGCCTGACCCCGCACCGCCTCCGCTGGACCGAACAACTCCTGGCCGTCTTCACCGAGGCCGGTTTGTCCACAGTAGACGCCTTATCGTGCGCGGAACTGGTCTCCGCCGTAGTCCGAGCCACCGCGGACCGCCGCAGAACGACTTCCGACCCGGACTCGCCGGAGTCGACCGAGTACGCAGCTGACGTCCGCGCCTTCCTGCAACCACGCTTAGCCGAAGGCGATTACCCGCACCTGGCGGAACTAGCGGAATCCCACCACTACCCAGCCGCCGCCCCCGAGGACTTCGCCCTGGAGCGAGTCCTGGACGGAATCGCCGCACTGCTCCCGTAACCAAGGTCGTGAGGGAACTCTGCGGGAATCAGCTTCCCTCAGAGTTGCCTCACGACCCTAAAACCGCACCACTGCGCCCCACGGTTCGAGCCACCCCACCACCACGCGGCTCACCCCAAACTCCCCAACCACCCCTCCACGGCCTTGGCGGTGGTCTCCACATCACCGTCCACAATGCTGAAATGATCCCCGGGAACAGTCACCACGACATCAGCCCGATCCCACGTAGTCCGCCACAACCCGGGATCCTCCTGCGCCCGGTCCGGCCCGTCCCCAGCAGTGACAAACCGCCGATCCGGCCGCACCAGCACCGTGGGAACGGCGACCTCGGGCAACGAAACCCCGTCCAGCAACCCGAGGTAGTAAGCCATGGCAGTCAGCTTGTCGCGATCAAACGGCCCATACTGCTCTTCCCGCTCGACCATTCCCGCGGCCATATCTCGGACGGTGCCGCCGACATCCCCACCGTCGTCCATCGCGTACGTGTCCAGCAAAACAACCCCGGCAGCCTTAACCCGGGCAGCCAACGCGTACGCAAGCACCCCACCGGAAGAATGCCCCACCAACGCGAACGGCCCGTCGCCGGACAACCGAACGCTCTCCGCCAAAACATCGAGCAACGCATCAAGATCAGCAGGCAGCAATTCCCCAGTCACAAACCCTGGTGTAGGCAACGCGGCGACCCGCCGCACCCCCCGGAACCGAGCGGCCAGCTTCGCGTACTGATACGCGCCACCCATCCCAGCCGGAGTAGGCACCGCCAGCAACTTCAGCTCAGCAGGCCCGGCAGCCAGCTCCACCGGCCGCGGCTCCTCCCGAAGCTCGGCCACCGTCTGGAAAGAAGACCGCAACCGAGCCGCCGCTCCCAGCAACGCTAGACCGTTCTCCACCTGCCCGTCCCGGACAGCCTCGAAGAACATCTCCGTAACCGGATCCCCGCCAGCCTCGACCGCGGGCCCGGTCAGCACCGTGAGCAGATGCTTCGCCAGCCCAGCCGGAGTCCGGTGATCGAACGCGATCGACGCGGGCAGCGAAACCCCCGCCGCGCTGCCGATCCGACTCCGCAACTCCACCGCGGTAAGCGAATCGAACCCGATCTCCAGGAAGTGCGCGTCCTCGTCAAGCTCGGCGGTATCGGCATACCCCAGCAGCCCGGCGACCTGCTCCAGCACAAACGCCTGAAGCCCCTTCTCGGTCAACTCGAGCTCCGAGACATCGTCAGCCACCGCACGCCGCTTCTTCACCACGGCCTGTGCTGACGCAACCGCCGCCGGAGCCACCAACTGCCGCAACGTCACCGACTCAGCCGCGGCGACCGGTCGCCCAGAACGATCCGCGAACAACACCGCCACCCGATCGTCCCCGAGCGGAGTCAACCGAACCCGCAGCTTCGCCGCGCCAGTAGCGAACAACCGGAAGTCCCGCCACTCCACCGGATCCCCGCCCACAGTGGACAGTGCCGCATCAAGCACGACCGGATGCAGGCCAAACTGCTCGTCCGGAGCGACTTCGATTTCCCCGAACACCACTCCGCCGGCAGTCCAAGCCGCGTCGAGCCGCCCAGCACTCACGGGTTCCGCACCGGCAGGCGGCCACTGGCCAATGCCCTCCGGCTCGACCCCGTCGTCCACCGCCAGCACGCCCTCGGCATGCCGGGTCCACGCGCCGCCGTGTCGCGAGTGGACAGTCACCGAACGATGCCCAGCGCCATCCGGCTCGCCCACCACGATCTGCACGTGTTCAGAAGCCAACGGCGACTCGACAGCCAACCGAACGACGCGTCCGAACCCGACCTCGTCCCCAGCCCGAGTAGCCAGCTCCGCGAAACCCGCCACCGGGAACGCTCCATCCGCGGGCAAGGTGCCGCTCAGGACCACAGTGGACGATCCAGCGACAGTCAAGGCAGGCCCGAACCATGTGCCAAGCCCAGTCCCGGTAGCCCGCCGAGCCTCCATATCGACCGACGGCCAGTACCGCGTCCGGTGGAACGCATACGGCGGCAACGGAACGCTCACCGCGGCCCGCCCGGCAAACATCCGCCGGACATCCAGCCCCGCACCCAAGACGTGCAACTGCCCCGCGGCCAGGAGCGTCGAAGCGACCTCGCCACGATTGCGTCGAAGCACCGGAACGAACTCCGCGTCCTCGATCACGGCTTCAGCAGCCGCGGTGAGCACACCGTTTGTGCTGAGCTCGACAAACCGGGTCGCCGCCGAAGCCTGAACCGCGTCGGCAAAACGAACCGTGTCACGGCAGTTAGCCACCCAATGCGCAGGGTCGGAGAGTTCGTCTGACACTTCGGCACCAGTGACTGTCGAGATCACCGGCACAGTCGGCTTCTCGAACGTCAGCTCCTGCGCGATCTCTTCCAGCTCTTCGAGAATCTCGTCCAGCAACGGCGAGTGCACCGCGCAGTCGATCACGAGCCGGTTGGTCCGTCGGCCCAGCTTCTCGAAGTGCTCGACGATCGCCTGGACCGTACCGTCCACACCGGACACCACGACCGAACGCGGCCCGTTCACCGCGGCCAGCGCGACATCGTCGCTCAGCATCGGCCGCACCTCGTCCGCGCCGGCCTCAACCGCGACCACCGCACCTGCCCGGGTCTCGGCCATGAGCTGACCTCGGTTGGCGACGAGCTTCACCGCGTCGTCCAAAGAAAACACTCCGGCCAGATGCGCGGCCGCGATCTCGCCGACCGAGTGCCCCACCAGGACGTCCGGCCGCTGCCCCCACGACTCCAGCAGCCGGTACAGCGCCACCGAGAAGGAGAACACCGCGGCCTGGCTGAACTGAGTCCGGTCGAGCAACTGCGCGTCCACCGACCCGGCCTCGGCAAACATCACCGTGCGCAACGAACGACCGAGATGCTGATCGAACTTCGCCGCAACGCGCTCCAGTTCGTAGGCGAACACCGGGAACGCGGCGGACAGCTCCGCCCCCATCCCGGCCCGCTGGCTCCCCTGCCCCGGCAAGAGATACGCGGTCCGGCCGCCGGAGCGAGCCCGCCCGGTCACCGCAGAGTCCGAAGCAGACAAAGCTTCGAGCGCAGTCCGGAGTTCAGCCGCGTCCGAACCGACCACCGCAGCCCGATGCGAGAACAACGGCTGCCGATTGGCCTGCGAGTACACGACATCCAGCGTCGGATACGCGTCGAGGTGCGCCAGCAACGCCCGCGCCTGATCCGAAAGCGCCGCCGCGGTACGAGCCGAGAACACGAGCGGCGGCAACACCCCGCCGGCATCGACCGTCTCCGCAGCTTCCGGCACAACTTCCGGAGCCTGCTCGAGAATCACGTGCGCGTTGGTCCCGCTGTACCCGAACGCCGACACCGCGGCCCGACGCGGACGGTCCACCTCCGGCCAGTCCCGAGCCTCGTCCAGCAACCGCACAGTCCCGGCAGCCCAGTCGACATCGTGCGTCGGCTCGGCGGCGTGCAAGGTCGCCGGCAACACTCCGTGCCGCATCGCCTGCACCATCTTGATCACCCCAGCGACACCCGCCGCCGCCTGAGTGTGCCCGATGTTCGACTTCACCGAACCAAGCCACAGTGGACGGTCCGCCGCCCGCTCGCGGCCGTAGGTGGCCAGCAGTGCGGAAGTCTCGATCCGGTCGCCCAACGGAGTGCTCGCGCCGTGCCCCTCTACAGCGTCCACATCGGACGCCGTCAAGCCCGCCGCCGACAAAGCGCGCCGGATCAACTTCTCCTGCGCCGGAGCGCTGGGTGCGTTGAGCCCGTTGGAAGCGCCGTCCGCGTTGACCGCGCTGGACTTCACCACCGCAAGCACGTCGTGTCCGTTGCGCTGCGCATCGGACAGCCGCTCGATCACGAGCACGCCGACGCCTTCGCCCCAGCCAAACCCGTCCGCCGCGGCCGAGTACGGCTTGCACCGGCCGTCGCGAGCGACCGCACCGTCGACGAACTGCGCGAACGGAGCCGGGGAAACAAGCGCCGAAACACCCGCCACCAACGCGAGCGAGCAGTCGCCGCCGCGCAACGCCTGGGTCGCCTGGTGCAAAGCCACCAACGAAGACGAGCACGCGGTGTCCACGCTCACCGCCGGGCCTTCGAGCCCGAACGCGTACGCGACCCGTCCGGAGACGACACTGCTCAGGGCACCGGATCCGCGATAAGCGCCGCCGCCCTGTTCGAGCGCGTCACCCGGGTCGTAGTCGGACTGCATCACGCCGACGAACACCCCGGTCGTGCTTCCCTTGAGCGCCAACGGGTCAACGCCCGCGTTCTCCAGCGCGACCCACGACGACTCCAGCAGCATCCGCTGCTGCGGGTCCATCATCACCGCTTCGTTGGGGCTGATGCCGAAAAAGGCCGCGTCGAAATCGGTGGCGTCCGGCACGAACCCGCCTCGCGGGGTGCCGCCGTCCGGCGCGACCTGCTCCAGCCAGTGGTCCATGTCCCAGGCGCGGTCGGTCGGGAAGTCGCTCGTCCCGTCCTGACCGGCGGCGACCAGCTGCCACAGCTCCTCGGGCGTGCTGACCCCGCCGGGGAACCGGCAAGCCATGCCCACGATCGCGATCGGCTCGTCGCTGCCCACGACGGTGGTCTCCGGCCCGGCCGCATCCGCGTCCAGATCGCCGAGCAACTCGTTGTGCAGGTGCGCGGCCAGGTCGCCAGCTGTCGGGTAGTCGAAGACGAGCGTCGCGGTGAGGCTGAGGCCGGTGACCTCGTTGAGCGTATTGCGCAGTTCGACCGCGGTCAGCGAGTCGAAGCCAAGATCCTTGAACGCACGGTCGGCGTCGATCACCTCTGTCGACGCGTGCCCCAGCACTGCGGCCGCGTGCTCGATGACCAGGTCACGCAGGTGGTCGAGGCGCTTGTCCGCGGGAAGACGGACCAGCTTGCCCAGCAGCGAGTCCGTACCGGCCTCGCGGTCGGAGACGGTACGCCGGGCCGTCGGGACCAGGCCGCGCAGCAGGTCCGGCACCGCGCCGGCCTCGCGCCACGCGGGCAGGTCAAGCTTCACCGGCACGAAGACCGCGCCGGTCGAGCTGACCGCGGTGTCGAACAGCGCCAGTCCCTCGGCCGCGGTGAACGCGCCGAGCCCGCGTTTGCCGGTCGTTTCGCCGGCCATCCCGGCCGCCGATTCCCACATGCCCCACGCGAGCGAGTGCGCCGGTTTGCCCTCGGCGCGACGATGCGCGGCGAGAGCGTCGAGGAAAGCGTTTGCGGCGGCGTAGTTCGCCTGTCCGGGGGCGCCGAGCACCCCGGCGGCCGACGAGAAGGTGACGAACGCTTCGACGTCGCCGGCCAGCTCGTGCAGGTGCCAGGCGGCGAGCGCTTTCGGGTTGAAGACGCCGTCGATCCGCTCCGGAGTCATCGACGGCAGCACACCGTCGTCCAGCACACCGGCGGCGTGCACCACTGCGGTGACCGGGTGCTTCTTCAGCAGCCGGGCCACCGCTTTGCGGTCGGTGAGGTCGCACGCGACGACGGCGGTCTCCGCACCGAGCCCGGTCAGCTCGGCGACGAGTTCCGCGGTGCCGGGCGCCTGGTCGCCACGGCGGCTGACCAGCAGCAACTGCCGCGCACCCTGCTTCGCCAAGTGCGTGGCGACGATCCGGCCGAGCGCTCCGGTACCGCCGGTGAGCAGCACAGTCCCGGCCGACCAATCGACCGGCTCGCCCAGTTCCGGTGTCGCCCGGACAAGCCGGGGCACGCGTACCTCGGTCCCGGAAACCCGCACCGCCGATTCGTCCGCCGCCGCGATGGCCGCGAGTTGCTCGTCGGTCGCGTCGCCCTCGACGAGCACGATCCGGCCCGGGTTCTCCACCTGCGCGGACCGGACGAGACCAGCAACCGCGGCCCCGGCGAGGTCGTTGCCGGTCACCACGAGAAGCTTCTCTTTGCTGTCCGCCTGCAGTTTGGACAGTGCACTGTGGACGGCCTTCTTCGCCGAAACCGCGTTGTTCCCTGCCTTCGCCGAGTAGACCTCGTAGGCCGCTTGAGCGTCCGGCAGAGTCGTGGGGACCCAGTCCACTTCGTACAGTTCGTCCGAGCCAGTCGGAGCCGCCGCGGCCAGCTGTTCCTCGCTGATCTGCCGCAGCTTCAGCGTGCCGACCCGCGCGACCGGCGCACCAGCGCTGTCGGCGAGCCGCAGCTCGACAGCCTGCTCACCGGTCGGTCGCACGTGGACTCGCAGCGAGGACGCGCCAGTTGCGAAAAGCTCCACTTCGGACCAGGCGTACGGCAGCGTCGTCCCCTCGCCAGCTGCCGCGCTGAGCCCGACAGCGTGCAGGGTCGCGTCGAAGACCGCCGGGTGCAGGCCGAATGCCTCGGCACCGATCCGCTCCTGTTCGGGCAGCGCGACCTCGGCGTACACGTCGTCACCGCGCTGCCACGCCGCTTGCAGGCCCTGGAACACCGGCCCGTAGGCCATTCCGTGCTCGGCCAGCAGGTCGTACATGCCCTCGACGTCGACTGTCTCGGCCCCGGCCGGCGGCCATTCGCTGAGGTCGAAGTTCGTTCCGGAAGCGGCGGGCGCGAGCGTGCCGTCCGCGTGCCGGGTCCAGCCGGCCGCGGTGGCGAGATCGTCGGGTCGCGAGTGGACACTGATCGGCCGGGTCCCGTCCGCGGCCGGAGTGCCGATGCGCACCTGGATCCGCGCGGCCCCCTTCGCGGGCAGCACGAGCGGGGCGTGCAGGGTCAGCTCCTGGACGCGGCCGCAGCCGACCTCGTCCCCGGCGCGCACGGCGAGTTCCACAAACGCCGTGCCCGGCAACAGGATTGAGCCGCCGACCGCGTGGTCAGCCAGCCACGGGTGGGTCGCCGTGGACACGCGGCCGGAGAGGACCACGCCGTCCGCGTCGGCGAGCAACGTCGCCGCGCCGAGCAGCGGGTGGTCGACCGGGTCGAGGCCCATCGACGAGACGTCCCCGGATTCGGACGAAACCTCCAGCCAGTAGCGCTGGTGCTGGAAGCCGTACGTCGGCAGGTCCGCCCGGTTCGCGCCGCGGGAGGCGAAATGCGCGGCCCAGTCCGGCACCACGCCGCGTACGTGCAGGGTCGCCAACGCGGTCAGCAGCGCCACGTCCTCGGGAACGTCGCGACGCTGACCGGGCACGGCGACGGCGTCATCGGCGGACTGCGGAACGACGGCGGTGAGCGGCGCGTCCGGCCCCAGTTCGAGGAATCGGTTCACGCCCTCGGCAGCGAGCGCGCGGACCGCGTCGGCGAACCGGACCCGCTCGCGGACGTTGCGCACCCAGTACTCGGGGTCGGTCAGCTCGACGTAAACCTCTTCGCCGGTCACGCTGGAGATCACCGAAATGGCCGGCTGCGCGTAAACGATGCTCTGCGCGACCGTGCGGAACTCGGCGAGCATCGGCTCCATCAGTCGCGAGTGGAACGCGTGCGAGACCTTGAGCTGCGTCGTCCGCCGTCCGGCGTCGCTGAACTTCGCCGCCACCGCGAGAACGGCGTCTTCCGCACCGGACAGTACGACCGAGCGCGGCCCGTTCACCGCGGCGATGTCGACCGTCGCTTGTGGATTGTGCGCGGCGACCTCGTCCGGAGTTCCTTCGACGGCCACCATCGCGCCGCCCTTCGGCAACGCCTGCATCAACCGGCCACGAGCGGCGACCAGCTTCGCCGCGTCCGCCAACGAGAACACGCCCGCGCAATGCGCGGCGGCGAGCTCGCCGATGGAGTGGCCGCACAACGCGGCGGGCGTGAGCCCCCACGACTCGACCAGCCGGAACAGCGCGACCTCGAACGCGAACAGCGCGGCCTGCGTGTTCGCGGTCTGCCCCAAGGCGTCCGCGTCGCCGTCGATGACCGCCCGGATCGGCCGGTCGAGATGCCGGTCCAATTCCGCGCACGCCGCCGCGTAAGCCTCGGCGAACACCGGGAAGACTTCCAGCTGACGGCCCATCCCGACCCGCTGAGATCCCTGACCGGAGAACAGGAACGCCAATGACGCCTCACCGCGCGCCAGGCCGCTCACCGCGCCGAGTTCACCGTTCGCGAGCGCGTTCAACGCGGGCAGAACGTCCTCAATGGACTTTCCGATCACCGCGGCCCGATGGTCCAGATGCGTCCGCGACGCGCCCAAGGTGGCGGCGACGTCAAGCAGGTCCAGCTCCGGCTGTGCCGCAAGGTGTTCGGCCAGCCGCGCCGCCTGCGCCCGCAGCGCCTGCGGAGTCCGGCCAGACACCACGACCGGAACCGCGGCCTCGTCGCGCGGGTTCTCCGTCGCCTCGGGCGCAGGCGCCTCCTCAAGAATGATGTGCGCGTTGGTCCCGCTGAGCCCGAAGCACGACACCGCACCGCGTCGCGGCTGTTCCCCGCGCTCCCACGGCCGGGCCTCGGTCAGCAGCTCGACCTTCCCCGCCGTCCAGTCCACGTGCCGGGTCGGTTTGTCGACATGCAGCGTCTTCGGCAGCAGGTCGTTGTTCAGGGCCAGCACGATCTTCAGCACGCCAGCGACGCCGGACGCGGCCTGCGTGTGCCCCACGTTCGATTTGATCGAACCGAGCCACAGCGGCTCTTCGCGCTCTTGACCGTAGGTCGCGAGCAGCGCCTGCGCCTCGATCGGATCGCCGAGCTTGGTCGCGGTGCCGTGCGCCTCGACGACGTCGACCTCGTCCGGCCGCAGCCGCGCGTTCGCCAGCGCCTGCCGGATCACGCGCTGCTGCGCGGGCCCGTTCGGCGCGGTCATGCCGTTCGACGCGCCGTCCTGGTTGATCGCGGTGCCGCGAACGAGCGCCAGCACCGGGTGCCCGTTGCGTCGTGCGTCCGAAAGCCGCTCGACCAGCAGCATGCCGCAGCCCTCGGACCAGCCGGTACCGTCCGCCGAATCGGCGAAGGTACGGCAGCGGGCGCTGCGGGCGAGCGTGCCGTCGAGGGAGAACTCGACAAACGTGCGCGGCGTCGACATCACCGAGACACCGCCGGCGAGTGCGAGGGTGCATTCGCCGTTGCGCAGCGCCTGTACCGCCAAGTGCAACGCGACGAGCGAGGACGAGCACGCGGTGTCGATGGTCACCGCGGGTCCTTCGAGCCCGAACGTATAAGCGAGACGGCCGGAAATGACGCCGGAAGAGCCGTAACTGCCCTGATAGTTGTGGTACATCGTGCCCGCGAAAACGCCGGTCGGGCTGCCCTTCACCGAATGCGGCGCGATCCCGGCGCGTTCGAACGCTTCCCAGGACGTTTCGAGCAGCAGCCGCTGCTGCGGGTCCATGAGCAGCGCCTCGCGCGGGCTGATGCCGAACAGGTCGGCGTCGAAATCGAGCGCGTCGTGCAGGAAACCGCCCTCGCGCACATAGCTCGAACCCGGCCGTTCCCCGGTCGGGTCGTAGAGCCGGTCGAGATCCCAGCCGCGGTTCGACGGGAACTCGCCGATCGCGTCGACGCCCCCGGAAAGCAGTTCCCACAACGCTTCCGGGGTGCCCGCGCCGCCGGGCAGCCGGCAGGCCATCCCGACGATCGCGATCGGCTCCCGTGCGGCTTCGGTGAGCTTGCGGTTCTTCTCGCGCAACCGCTCGGTTTCCTTCACCGAAGCCCGGAGCGCACCGACCAGCTTCTCCTCGGAGTTGCCCACGTGCCCACGTTCCTTCCGCGTCGCATGCCCATCCGACTTCGTGACGATACGAGCGCGCCCGCGCGCCGACCCACCCCTAACGGCCCCTGCCGCGCCGGTCCGCCTGCCCGGCCAAGGTCCGCTTTAGACGGTCTTTAGGGGTTGTCGCAGGCACCGGCGGGTGTCAGATTTTGCTGGCGTTCCAAGCCATTTCGCACGGCTCGTTTCCGCTGGGGGTTTCACCGCCCGGACAAGGACTGGGGAATCGTATGCACACGTTGACACGCAGGCTGCTGGTGGTGGGAGCCCACGGCGACGACGAAACGCTCGGCGCGGGCGGGACCATCGCCCGGCTCGCCGACGAGGGCGTCACCGTTTCGCTTTGCATTCTCACCAACGACGACGGTTCGCGTTCGGCCGCCGGCACCGAGGTCACGAACCGCACCGACGCGATCGAACTGGCCGCGAAAACGCTCGGCATCGAGCGCGTGCGAGTCCACGAATTCGGCGACAACCGGCTCGACACGGTCAGCCATCTCGCGCTGAACCAGGTCGTCGAGCGCGAGGTCCGCGAATTCGAGCCGGATACCATTTTCGCCACCAGCATGTGCGATCTGAGCACCGACCACGCGCTGGTCAGCCGCGCCGCGCGGGTCGCCGGACGGCCGGGCAAGGGCCCGGTGCGCGAGGTCCGCACGTTCGAGATCCGCTCCGCCACCGACGTCGGAGAGGCTTCCGGGCTGCCGGTCACGTTCCGGCCGAACTGCTGGCAGATCCTCGACGAAAGCCACCTCGAACGCAAGATCGAAGCGCTGCGCGCCTACGGAAAAGAGCTCGAGCCGTGGCCGAATCCGCGCAGCGAACGCGGCGTCCGCGCTTTGGCCGAATACCGCGGCTCCCAGGTCAGCGCCGGCCTCGCCGAGGCCTTCGAAATCGTCCGCTCGGTCCGATGACCGGCTTTTCGACCGCTTTTTCCGCTCGCTTTTCCCCAGCCCATCCAGAAACGGGTGACCAGGAATGACCAGTACTGTCGCTGAATTCGAGACCATCGCCGAACGGAACGAACTGACGTCGGTCGCGGTGATCGGGATGGGCTACGTCGGCCTGCCGACCGCGCTCGGCCTGCACGCCGGCGGCGTCGGCGTGATCGGCATCGACCTGTCGCAGAACCGGCTCGACTCGATCCGCTCGGGCGAGGTCGACCTCATCGAAGCCGACCACCGCAGACTCGAGAAAGCCGTGCACCAGGAGGATTTCCAGCTCACCACGGACTCGGCGCGGATGGCCGAGGCGGACGCGGTGCTGGTCTGCGTGCCGACCGGGCTCGACGAGTACCTGATGCCCGACCTCGGCCCGCTGGAGGCGGCGTGCGCGGCGCTCGTCGCGAACGCCCGCCGCGGCCAGACGTTCATCCTCACCTCGACCAGCTACGTCGGCACCTCGAACCGGCTGCTGGTGAAACCCCTGGTGGCCAAGGGATTCACGATCGGCCGCGACCTGTTCGTGGCGTCCAGCCCGGAGCGGATCGACCCCGGCAACGTCACGCACACCCAGGCCGAGACGCCGCGCGTGCTCGGCGGCGTGACCCCGGTGTGCACCGCGATGGCGCAACGCGTGATCAACGTGCTCACCCCGAGCGTGCACTGCGTCAGCTCGCCGGAAGCGGCCGAGATGACCAAGCTGTACGAGAACACCTTCCGCGCGGTGAACATCGCGCTGGCCAACGAGTTCGCCGAGATCAGCGACGGTTTCTCGATCGACCCGATCGAGGTCATCGACGCGGCGGCCAGCAAACCGTACGGCTTCATGGCCTTCCACCCCGGCCCCGGCGTCGGCGGACACTGCATCCCCTGCGACCCGCACTACCTGCTGTGGCAGCTGCGCGCGACGCAGAGCAACGCGCCACTGGTCACCCAGGCGATGCACGCCATCGCGGAGCGGCCGAAGCAGGTCGTCGACCGCGTACTGAACACACTGTCGCGCGAAGGCAAGGGCATGGCAGGTACGCGCGTGCTGGTAGTCGGCGTGACGTACAAGCCCGGTGTGCAGGACGTGCGTTCGTCGTCCGCGCTCGACATCCTCGACCTTCTCGCTGCGAAGGGCGCGAAGGTCGGCTACTACGACCCGCTGGTCCCGAACGTCCGGGTGACCGGCGGTTCGCTCGACACCGTCCCTGAGCCGGAAGGCCAGGACTGGGACGTCGCGCTCATCCACACCGTCCAGCCGGGCCACGACTACGAATGGCTCACCGACTGCTCGACCGTCATCGACGCTACGTACCGCTTCGACCGCGCGCTCTTCGCCAACTGAGAAAGGGACATCAACGTGCGTTACCTGATCACCGGAGGCGCCGGGTTCATCGGCTCCCACCTCACCGAGCACCTGCTGGCCCGCGGCGACGAGGTCGTCGCACTGGACAACCTCAGCACCGGCACCCTCGACAACCTCGCCGACGTCGCCGGGCACCCCGGCTTCCGGTTCGTGCGCGGCTCCATCACCGACCCGAACGCGGTCGAATCGTGCATGGCGGGCATCGACGCGGTCTTCCACCTCGCCGCCGCGGTGGGCGTGTTCACCATCCTCGACAAGACGATGGACAGCCTGCGCACGAACCTGCACGGCACGGAGAACATGCTCGACGCGGCGCTGCGGCACGACGTGCCGATCCTCGTCGCGTCCACGAGCGAGATCTACGGCAAGAACACCGCGGACGGCCTGCGCGAGGACGACGACCGGATCATCGGGTCGCCGCTGAAGAACCGCTGGTCCTACGCCGAGGCGAAGGCGCTGGACGAGACGTTCGCCCACCTGTACGCGGTGGAGCACGGCCTGCGCACGGTGATCGTGCGGCCGTTCAACACCGTCGGCCCGCGCCAGACCGGACGCTACGGCATGGTCATCCCCCGGTTTGTGCAGCAGGCCCTGGCGGGCGAGCCGATCACGGTGTTCGGCGACGGACAGCAGACCCGCTGCTTCTGCCACGTGCACGACGTCGTGCCCGCGCTGGCGGACCTGCTCGCCGACGATTCCGCGTACGGCAAGGTGTTCAACCTCGGCAGCAACGAGCAGACCACCATCTCGCAGCTGGCCGAGCGCGTGATCGGCGCGACCGGATCGAGCAGCACCATCACGAAGGTGCCGTACGAGGAGGCGTACGGCGACGGGTACGAGGACATGCAGCGCCGCATTCCCGACTGCACCCGCGCGTACAACCAGATCGGCTTCGTGCCGACGCGCTCGCTGGACGACATCATCGAAGCGGTGGTCGCCGACCGCCGATCCTGACCCTGCTTCCGGTTCCGGTTCCGGTGAAGGGCCTCTCGCGTAGTTCGAGCGAGAGGCCCTTCACGCGTTGCGGAGCTTGACGTAGACGGCCGTCAGGTGACGGTCGGCGGTGTTCGCGGACACTCCCAGTACCTCCGCGATCACCGCCACCGGCGTGCCCTGCGCGGCGAGTTCCGCGACCCGCAGCTCTACGTCGGTCAGCACCTTCGCCCCGTTCTCCCTCACTGCCCGGCACCGGCCAGTTCGCCCGCCAGCGCGCTTCGCCCGGCTACGCCGAGTTTCCGGTACACCCTGGTCAGATGTTGCTCCACAGTGGACACCGTGATGTACAGCGTTTCGGCGATCTGGCGGTTGGTCCGCCCGTGCGCCGCGAGCTCCGCGACGCGCAGTTCGGCCTCGCTCAACGCGGTCGCCGCCGCTCCCTCCGGATCCGCGCGAGGCGGCTCCGGTCTCGACACCACCGGACGCGGCGCGAGCGGACGCATCGGCTGTCGCGGCACCTGCACCGGTTTCACCAAGCCTGCCGAACGTTCCGCGCGCTGGCCGAGCTGGTTGATCGCGCGGACCGTGCGGGCCAGCTCGAGCCGGTCGCCGGATTCCTTGAACGCTTCCGCCGCCCGGTTCAGCAGGCCGGACCGCGCGCCGCTGTCCCCGGCGAACGCGAGCACCCGCAGCGCCACTGCCTGCGAGAACGCGTCCGTCGTGGCCGCCAGCTGCTGTTTCGCCAGCTCGACCGCCAGGGTCGGGTTGCGCAGCCGCAGGTTCGCCTCGGCGAGATCGGTGCGCCACGGTGCCACCGCGGGCAGGTCGAGATTGCGGTCACGGAGAATCCGTTGGCACTGCTGGAAATCACTCACCGCAGAGAGCCCGCGGTTCGTGGCCAGGTGGAACTGCCCGCGCGCCCTGAGGAACCGTACGCCGCCGAGTGTCGTGTACACGGTTTCAGGCAACGCGTGTCGCAACACTGCTGCTGCGGCCTTGAACGCGCCTGCTGCGGTGTACGCGGTCAGCATCGTCGCCAGCGGGTACGTGATCGCTACGCCCCAGTTCGGCTCGTCAAGCAGCGCAAGTGCGCGGCTCGCCGCTTCGGCCGCTTCGGCAGGTTCGCCGCGACGCAGCAGCAGGCTTGCGCCGAGAGCGTCGAGCATCGCCTTCCACGTCACTGCACCGCGATACTCGGCTTCCTCGGCCAGCGAAGTGCACCAGCCCTCCGCGCGGTCCGCCTTGCCGTCGTACGCAAGCGCGAGAATCGCCGTAGCCAGCGCTTCCAGCGAAGTGTCGGAGAGCCGGCAGTTCTGGAGAATCCGCTCCGCGCACACCGAGGTCTCTTCGCTGCCGCCTACGCGCCACACCGATGCGAGCGTGGTCGCCGTGCGCATCCAAGGATCCGATGCGTCAACCGACAGCTCTGGCGCGGTGCCGTAATGCCAGTGCGCGGCGAGCGTCAGCTCCGCGGCCGTTCGCGGATGCAGCGGCTCGAGGTCGTCACCCAGCCGGACCAGCGCGGACTCGAACGTTTCCCGGTCACCGAACCACAAGGACTGGCGCACCAAGGCGATCCGGTCCGATTGGTCCAGCGAAGCGGCTTCGCGCAACGCCGCGAGATGCGGTGCGGCCGCCGCCGGGTTGACCCGCCACGTGATCTTGGCCAGGAGCTGCGAAATCATCTGCTGCTCCCACGACGCAGTGGTCGTCGCTGCCGCCAATTGCAGACAGCGGGTCGCGAAGTCGACGTCGTCGCCGAGCATCACCTGCTCCGCCGCCGCGACCAGCACCGGCAACGCCCACTCCGCCTGAGCTTCGCCCGCCGCCACGAGATGCCGCGCGACCTCCGGTGCCGACAACCCGCGTGCGTGCTTCACCTCAGCAGCCCGGATGTGCAGTTGCACCTTCTCAGACCCGCGCAACCCGCCGACGACGGCCGCCGCGGCCGGTTGCTGCCGGAACCGCACGCCGTCGACCAGCCCAGTCTCCACGAGCAACCCCGCGGACGCCTCCGCCTCGACCGGGTCCACGCCCGCGACAGTCGCGACCGCGTCCGTCGTCACGTCGGTATCCAGCACCGCGATCGCCGTCGCCACTTCCCGCAGCGGCGAACCGTAACGATGCAAAAGCCGTTGCACCGCATCGGAATACACCGCGCCGTCGTCCACCGAACTGCGGCGTGCGTCGACCAAAGCGCTGACCAGCAACGGATTTCCCGCGCTCAACCCGTGAATCCGCTCGGCCTCGCCGTGATCCGCGACCAGCTGTGCGATCGCCTCCACGGTGAACGGCGTGAGATGCACGTACCGATGCGGCTGCGCGGCGAATTCGACGCCCTCGCCGGAATACCAGCCGTCCGGCTGCGTAAGCACCAGCAACATCGCGGCCGACCGCGCCCGCCGCTGCAATCGCAGCAACAACCGCGCCGACGTCTCGTCCACGTGCTGCAAATCGTCGACCGCGATCAGCAGCGGCCGCTCGCGCGCCAGCCGGTGCAGCGCACTGCACAACGCGGCGATGCGGTCCTCGCCGTCCGCCGCGGCCAGCACTTCGCGCGGCAACGCCGGACTTGCCAGCAACTGGTCGAGCACGCCTCCGTCGACGTCACGCTCGTCGGCCGCTCCCGCCGCAGTGAGCGTCAGAACGCCCAGCTCACGGGCTCGTGCCACGACTTGGTTCTGTACTTGTGTTTTTCCGCTGGCCGGTCCTCCGCCGACCACTACCGTGTCTCCTGCCCCCGCATCGCATTCGATCAGCAGGCCCTCAAGGAGGGACACTGCTTCGTTCGGCTCGGTGCGGCGGTTCTGCCCCCAGTTCACGCCCATCGCAAGCTCCTCGACCCAACGGTCATCTTCCTGCGTGTGCCACAGTCGCAGCCGCCCCCTAAGCACAGCCAACCGCGATCTAAAGTCACTCAATCAGGTGATCACGATTACCTTGCGTTGTTTCCAGCTGGACCTCGTTACGATGCCGCCTGGTCGTGAGGGGCATTGGCGCGCCGCCGTTGCCGCTTTTTGGCTCCGGACAGTGATCTTGCTCGGCTTGGTCCCGCAGTCGGGGTTGACCGCTTCGAGCGATAGAGTAATCGAACGCGCGTTCGATTCAATGGAGAGGTGTCCACGACTACCACGCTCCCCGCCTGGCAGCTGTCAGACCGGGACCTGACCAGCAGACTCCTGACCACGCAAAGACAACAGAACGTCGCCTACGCCGCCCAACTGGAGACAATCCGGGAATTGGAAGCGCGCGGTGCCTTGCCGGAGGGCTACACCTCGACTTCGGCCTACCTGGCGACGATCCTGCACGTGACCCTGCGCGAGGCGCGCGCCCGGATCGCCCAAGCCACCGGCACGCTGCCGCTGACCTGGAAAGCGCTGTCCGCGGGCGAAATCACCGCCCAGCACGCCGCCGTCATCGCCGAATTCCTCGCTGACGCACCGAGATGGCTGACGCCCGAGGACTACACCGTCGCCGAGGACACTCTCGTGACCCTCGCGGCGCAGGCCAACCCCAGCGTCGTCCGGCGCGCCGCGACCCGGCTGAAGATCTACTGGGACAACGATCCCGCCGACGTGCCCGGCTCCCCCGACTTGGACCACGGCTTGGACCCGGACTCGGTTCCCGACGCGGGCTCGGACTCCGACTCGGGTTCGCGTCGCGAGGAAGCCGCCCGTCCCTGGCGGGAATTCCGCTGGCAGTGGACCCAGGCCGGCCGTTTCCGCTTCAGCGGCAACGTAGACCACGAAACCGGCACCCTGATCGAACAACTGCTGGTTCCCCTTGCCGCACCGGACCCCGCGACCACGCCGGACACGCCTGACCCCCGCACCCCGTCCGAACGCCACGGCGACGCCCTCGCCGCGATCGTCGACCTGGCCGCCCGCACCCCGGACCTGCCCGCCAAAGCCGGCGAACGAGCAGTCGCGACGGTCACGGTCGACTTGGAAACCCTGCGGAGCACGGCTAAAACGGTCGTCGCGGAAGACGAATCCGTGCTGTCCGCGGCCGGCCTGCGCCGAATCCTGTGCGACGCCAAGGTCTACCCCGCGGTCCTGGGCACCGAAGGCCAGGTCCTGGACCTGGGCCGCTCCGCCCGCACCGCCACGAACGCCCAGCGCCGCGCCCTGGCGATCCGCGACCGCGGCTGCACCTTCCCCGGCTGCGACCGCAGCCCGAAGTGGACCACCCCGCACCACATCGTCCACTGGGCCCACGGCGGCCCCACCGACCTGAACAACCTCGCCTCGTGCTGCGAACGCCACCACCGTCTCCTGCACCACAGCGGCTGGAAAATCGTCCTCCGCGACCAGGCCGTGCACTGGATCCCGCCGTCCATCCTCGATCCGGAGCAGAAACCGCTCCGCAACACCGCCCACAACCCACCGCCCGCCCCGCTAGGCCACTCACCACGGCAAGCCGCGAGACCACGCCCGGCTCCCGCTCCGCCCCCGTCGGCCGCAGCCTCATGAGCGCCACGCCGAACGCCACTCGCGCCGGACTCGCATCCACAACCACGAGTCCGGCCAGTGGTCCTGCCCGGGCTCAGAACCCCGCGCGACCGCGTTCAGCGCGCCTCCCGCCAACACCGCCCCTCCCCTGCGGCACCCCAGGCCGCTAGGGGTTGCCGCACGCGGCCGCGCCCCGAACACTCCTGGTTTTGTGACCGCAGTGGACGAAACACCCGCGAACGCCCGCACAAGCCGGTGGATCCGCCGTTTCCACCCGACCGAAGGGGCACGAGTGCGCCTGGTGTGCCTCCCGCACGCCGGCGGGTCGGCGACCGCCTACTTCCCGCTCTCCGCCACCGCGGCCGGGCAGGACTTCGAGGTGGTCGCCGTCCAGTACCCCGGCCGCCAGGACCGGCGCGCCGAACCATGCCTGGACACGGTCGCCGCCATCGCCGACGCGATCGCCGACGACCTGGCCGGCTGGTCCGACCTGCCCGTGGCCCTGTTCGGCCACAGCATGGGCGCCACCGTCGGCTACGAGGCGGCCCGCCGCCTTGAGGCGCGCGGCAATCCCCCGCTGGGCCTGTTCGCGTCCGCTTGCCGGGCCCCGTCCGCGCACCGGATCGAGTTCATCCACCAACGCGACGACGACGGCCTGATCGCCGCGCTGAAGGAACTCAGCGGCACCGACGCCGGCGTACTGGGCGACGACGAACTGCTGCGCATGGTCCTGCCCGCGATCCGCGGCGACTACACCGCCGTGGAAACCTACCGGCACCTCCCAGGCGTGGAACCGAGCTGCCCGATCCAGGTCCTGGTCGGCGACACAGACCCGGTCACCGACCTGGACGAGGCCGGCGCCTGGCGCAACCACACCACCGGCCCCTGCCAGGTGAAGATCTTCCCCGGCGGCCATTTCTACCTGAACGACCAGCTCAACGCCGTCCTGAAGACGATCACCACAACCCTGGCCGCTTGGCAACCGGGAATCTACCGGGGATAAGGGTGGGGAAACCCCAGGGAAGCTTCAGGAGCACACCCCATGGCTCCGGCTCCCCCGTTCCGAGAAACTAGGTACATCAAGGAAACACCCCCTCAACCAGGAGGCCATCATGATGGCGATCACCACCGCCCCCGGCGTCACCCAGCGCATGCTCGCCAACGGCCACCTGGAGCTGACCTGCCGCACGACCAACCGCCACATCGAGTGCGAGCCGGTTGCCGCCGCGATGTGGATTGCGTTGAAGCAGCACAACGGTGACGTCGACCAGGCCGCCACCACCCTCTCCGCCCTGTGGGAAACGAACGAGGACGACACCCGCTACGACCTCATCGCCCTGGCCGGTTCCCTGTGCTCGCTGGGCATGGCCACCGAGTCGTAACCCCGGGCGCGCCTCGAGCCCGGCGCGGGTCGATCCGCAGCAACTCTCCCCGTCTGGTCCGACATCCGCGTCGAGGATCTGCGGCCAAAACGGAAACCACGGCCGCATCTCCCCGACGCACGGCCAGCCCAATGCACCACCGCTCCGCCAAACGCAGCCCTCAGGTCTGTGCCAAAGCCCGCTCGATCGCGCGACGCGCCCGCCCGGCAGCAGTCCGGTCGTGCTGAAGCTGCATCGCCGCGTTCAGTGCCAGCCCGGCGGCGATGATCTCGAACAACGCCTGATCGACATCGAACCCAGCAGGCAGCTCACCGCTCTCCACTGCCTCGGCCAGGTCCGCACGCAGCTGGCCCCGCCAGCGCGACCACACCTCGGCCACCGCGTCGCGCACCCGGCCCGGGCGGCCGTCGTACTCGCTGAGCGCCGCGGTCATCAGGCAGCCGCCGGGCAGCAGCGGCGCTTCCAGGTAGTCCACGGAGTTGGCGCACACCGCGCGCAGCCGCCGGAGCCCCGGCGGTTCGGGCAGCGCGGGTTCGACCACCCGGTGCCAGAAGTCGACGAACGCCTTGTCCAGTGTGCAGATCTGCAATGTCTCCTTGGTGCCGAAGTGCTTGTGCACTCCGGACTTGCTCATCTCCAGTTCCTCAGCGAGCCGGCCGATCGTGATCCCGTCCAGCCCCTCCGCGGAGGCGATCTCGGCCGCGCGGTCGAGGATCCGGCCTCGGGTGGCCTGTGCTTCGGCCGCTGAGCGTCGCGGTGACATGCGAGAAGTATAGCGTACGTGCGTTCTCTATTGATTAGAGAACGCCCGTACGCTAAATTTCCGGCAACCAAGACCACGACGAAGGAGCACGAGATGCGGGCGCGCCGCCTGGGCTGGGCCGGACTGGAAATTGAAGCGAGCGACGAGCGACTGGTGATCGACTACGTGCAGGACCTGTCCCCGCTGTTCACCGGATGGAAGTCCGGCGAAGGACTGGCGACGCCGAGCGGGAAGGCCATGGCCGCACTGGTCACCCACTTGCACCGGGACCACACCGACGCGGCCGCGCTCGCGGAGGTGCTGACACCGGGAGCGCCAGTGCTCCGCCCGCCACCCGGCTATGGGGACGACGCGGACAACGTGACGACATTGCCCGCCGAGCGCGAGTTGACCCTGCACCGACTGCCCGCCGAAGTCGTCGAGCCCTGGTCCGCCAGGGAAATCGGACCGTTCCGACTCACCGCGGTCCCGGCCGTCGACGGGCTGGGCGACCCGCAGCTGAACTGGGTGGTCGAAGCTGCCGGGCAACGGATTTTCCACGGCGGCGACACGATGTTCCACGGTTACTGGTGGCTCATCACCCGCCGGTTCAGCCCGTTCGACGCGGTGTTCCTGCCCGCGAACGGCGCGGTGGTCGACGCACCGCATCTCCAGCCGCCGAGCCCCGTGCCCGCCGCGTTGGACCCGAGGCAAGCCGCCGCGGTCGCGGATATCCTCGACGCTCGGTACGCGGTGCCGATGCACTACGAGACGGAGCAGTCGGACAAGGTCGCCGGATACGTCGAGATTTCCGATCCGGAGGCCGAGTTCCGCGCACATGCCGGGCGGCGGGCACACGTGCTGCCGGTCGGGGAATGGCTGGACCTCGCTCAGGCAACCGAGAACTCCGGCGTGACAGCGGGTTGAGACAGCAGGACACCAACCCAGCCGAGCCAGCGCACCCGCGGTGGCGAACCGTCGATCCGCCGTCCGAGAATCCATTGTGGACACGCCAGAGCCCCAAGGGACAGGGCACCGCGAACCCCGCCGTTGCCGTGCCCGCCTCAAGCAGGCTAGGCTCAGATGGTATTAACATCTGACGTGAGCATCACAGTGACCGGCCATCGCACTGGCCAAGAAAGGAGCTGGTCAGCAGGTGCGCGTGCTCTTCACCAGCCTCGCTTCGGTCGGTCACACCTACCCGCTCATCCCGCTCGCGGTCGCCGCCCGAGAGGCCGGGCACGAGGTGCATTTCGCCGCCGGGGAGAACGTCCACGCGTGCTTGCACCGCAACGGGCTGCGGCCCTTTCGGCCCGCGGATTCGTTCTACGAGATCTATGCCGAAGACCTCGAACCCGAACTGACCCGGTTGCGCCCTGATCTCGTCGTTCACGAATGGGGGCAGCCGGGTCCGGCTGTCGCGGCGGAGCGGGCGGCGATCCCCGGGCTCTGGCACGGGTTCGGCCGCATGTTTCCCGCCGGGATCGGGTTAGAGCGGCCCACGCTAGGGCGGCCGCATCTCGATATCTGTCCGCCGTCCTTGCAGGACAAGGACTTTCTCGCGACAGCTGAGCGAATCGAACTGCGGCCCGTCGCCTATTCCGAGCCGGCGCTGCCCGAGTGGCGTGCCGGGACGAGTTCGCGACCGTTGATCTACCTGACGCTCGGCACCGCCTTCGGCACGACGGAAGTGCTCGGCACAGCCGTCCAAGGCTTGTCGGCGCTGGGTGCCGACGTGGTGGTTTCCGCCGGGAACGTCCGGCTTGGCGAGGTGCCGAAGAACGTCGCGGTCCACAGCTGGGTCCCGCAGGCGGAGCTGCTGCCGCAGGTCGACGCGGTCGTGCACCACGGCGGCAGCGGTACGACGCTCGGCGCGCTCGCGGCCGGGGTGCCGCAGTTGGTGCTTCCGCAGGGAGCGGACCAGTTCGCCAATGCGGAAGCACTCAGCGCTGCGGGCGCTGCGTTGCAGATCCTTCCCGGAAAGCTGAGTGCGGAAAGTGTTGCCGAGAGCGTGCGGAAGCTGTTGCCCCGGAGCAGCGGTTATCGCGACGCGGCCCGCGCGGTCGCTGAGGAGATCGCGCAAATGCCGTCGCCGGGCGAGGTTGCGCGGGAGTTGCCTCGGTGGGCCGGCACCGAGTAGGGAGCAATGGGGCCGCCCGGTGGGGCGGGCGGCCCCAAAGCGGTTAGCGCGCTTCCAGCTCTTCGTCGAGTAGCGCGAAGAGCTCGTCCGCGCTGGCCCCTTCTACCTCCTCGTCCGGGGCCAGGGACGCCAGTACCGCCTTCAGCCGAGTCACCACGCCGGAGACCTCGTCCGGTTCCAGGCCGCGCACGACGTCTTCGAGGGCGTCCAGCTGGATCTCGACCGCAGACGGGGCGCCGTCCGCTACGAGATGTTCTCCCAGGACCTGCACGGACGGGTAGTCGAAGATCAGCGTCGCGGGCAGGCGCATCCCGGTGAGGACGTCCAGGCGGTTGCGCAGTTCGATGGCGGTGAGCGAGTCGAAGCCGAGTTCGATGAAGCCCTTTCGGGGGTCGACTGCGTCTCGGCGTTCGTGGCCAAGGACTACGGCGGCGGTGCCGCAGACCAGGTCGACGGCGGCTCGTACTCGTTCGGCCCCGGACAGGCGCAGTACCTGGTTCCAGGAATCGTCGACGACCTCGACTCTGCGGCGGCCTCGGATCAGGCCGCGCAGCATGGCGGGGACGCTGTGGGCGTCGGCGCGCAGGCCGGACATGTCCAGTCGTACCGGCACCAGCGACGGTTGGCCGGCGGCGACGGTCGCGTCGAAGAGTTCCAGGCCGTCGGCGAAGGACAGGCCGAAGACTCCGGACCTGGCCATGCGGATCAGGTCGGTGTCGGCCAGATCGCCGGACATGCCGCCTTCCGACCACAGACCCCAGGCGAGCGACACGGCTGGCAGGCCGCTCGCTGCGCGGTGGTGTGCGAGGGCGTCCAGGAAGACGTTCGCCGCGGAGTAGTTCGCTTGGCCTGCAGCGCCCAGGGTTCCGCCTGCCGACGAGTACAGCACGAAGGCGGACAGGTCCAGGGACGCGGTCAGTTCGTGCAGGTGCCACGCGGCGTCGACCTTCGGGTGGAGGACGGCGTCCATCCGTTCCGGGGTCAGCGAGAGGAGCACGCCATCGTCGACGACGCCGGCCGTGTGGATGACCGCGGTCAGCGGGTGGTCGGCCGGTACGTCGGCGATGAGGTTCGCGACAGCGTCTCGGGAAGCCAGATCGCAGGCGACCAGTGAGACTGAGGCGCCCAGTTCGGTCAGGGAGGCGGCGAATTCGTCGGCTCCGGGGGCGGCGGGACCGCGGCGGCTCGTGATGAGCAGGTTGCGGACGCCGTGTTCGGCGACCAGGTGCCGGGCGATCAACTGGCCGAGCACGCCGGTGCCGCCGGTGACCAGGACGGTGCCGTCCGGGTCGAAGGCGACGGTGCCGGACGGCACGTACTTTGCCAGGCGGTGCACCAAAACCGCGCCGTCGCGGACTGCGACGCCGGGTTCGTCGGCGTACATCGCGCCGAGGACCGAGCCGATCGGAAGCGGGCCGTTGTCGAGGTCCACCACCATGAATCGGTCGGGGTACTCGAGTTGCGCGGTACGGATCACGCCCCACAGCGCCGAGTGGGTGAGGTCGGGCGCACCCTCGTCGGGGCGAGTGGCGATCGCGCCGGAGGCGACGACGACCAAGCGCGAAGCGGCCAGTACATCCTCGGTGACCCAGGATTGGGACAGGGAAAGGAGGTTGTGGACGGCCGCGCGAGCGCCTTCGGGAGTGGCGGTTTCCGGGGCGGCGAAGGGTACGTAGACGACGTCGGGGACCAACGCGCCGTTGTGGATTGCTTCCAGCAGGGCGTTGAGGTCCACATAGGACTCTCCGCCGAGGCCGAAATGGTCGTCGCCCAGGATTGCGGTGGTCACCGCGGTGACGTCGTCGCCTTGCCAGGGGATCCAGTCGACGCGGAAGAGCGAATCGTCCACGGCCGAACGCGCGGCGGTGGCGAATGCGTCGTCGGCGATGGGACGCAGTGCCAGTGAATCGACGCGCAGCACGGGTGCGCCGGACGCGTCTGTCGCGGTGAGCGAGACGGTGTTCTCGACGTCTGATGAGATCAGCACGCGCAGGGTTGCCGCGCCGCCGGCGTAAAGCGAGACGCCGGACCATGCGAAGGGCAGCACTGGCTTGTCCTCGGTGGGCCCGGCGAGGCCGATCGTGTGCAGAGCAGCGTCGAGCAGTGCGGGGTGCAGCCCGAAGGCGCTGCCGTCGGCGTGCTCGGGCAGTGCGACCTCGGCGGCCAGCACGTCGCCTGCTTGCCAGGCTCGACGCAGGCCGGCGAAAATCGGGCCGTAGTCGAAGCCCTGCGCGGCGAGCTCGTCGTACCGTGCGGTCACGTCGATCTCGGTGGCTCCGGCGGGCGGCCATTGCGTGGCCGTCGCGGACGGCGAACCGGCTGGGGAGAGCCGTCCGCTGCCGTGCTGGATCCATTCGTCGGCGTCCTCGGCCTGGGAGAAGATTCCCAGGGCTCGGGTGCCGTCGTCTTCCTCCGCGCCGACGGTCACCTGCAACCGGACCGCGCCTTGTTCGGGCAGGATCAACGGCGCGGCGAGGGTGAGTTCGTCGACTCGGCCACAGCCGACCTCGTCGCCCGCGCGGACGGCGAGTTCGACGAACGCCGTGCCGGGGAACAGTGCGTTGCCTTGGACGACGTGGTCGGCCAGCCAGGGTTGCGCGGCCAGCGAGAGCCGTCCGGTGAGGACGACGCCGCCGGAGTCCGCCGCGCCGACGACCGCGCCGAGCAGCGGGTGCCCGGCTTCCCGTTGTCCGACCTCGGCGACGCCGCGTGCCCGCGCGCCGGTCGGGTTGTCCAGCCAGTAACGCTTGCGCTGGAAGGCGTAGGTCGGCAGCTCGACGACGTGCGCGCCGGCGTAGAACGCGTCCCAGTCGACCGTCCCGCCGAGCGTGAACAGGGTCGCGACCGCGGCGGCAGCCGATTCCGCTTCAGCTCGGTCCTTGCGCAGGACAGGGACGAAGACGGCGTTGGCGAGCGCACTGGCCCCGCCGGGCCCTCCCGGCCCGCCCTCCCCACCCACCCCAGCACCATCAGCACAGCTCTGGCCCATCGCGGTCAGCACCGCGCTCGGGCCGACCTCGACGAACGTGTCCGCTCCGGCCTCGGCCAGCGCTCGGACGCCGTCGGCGAAGCGCACTGCCGAGCGGACCTGGCGCACCCAGTAGTCCGGCGTCGCCACCTTCGCCGAGAGTTCCACTGTGGACACGATGGGCACCGAGGGCTCGGAGTACGTCAGCGTGCGCGCCACCGCGGCGAACTCGTCCAGCATCGGGTCCATGAGCGGCGAGTGGAACGCGTGCGACACCCGCAACCGCGAAGTTCGATCAAATTTCCCAGCAACCGCAAGTACTTCTTCTTCTGTCCCCGACACTACCACCGACCGGGGGCCGTTTACCGCGGCGATTCCTACACCATCGGTGAGTAGCGGAAGGACCTCGTCCTCGGTAGCCTGCACCGCCGCCATCGCCCCGCCGGCCGGCAGTGCTTGCATCAGCCGAGCGCGGGCGACGACCAGTTTTCCGGCGTCCGCAAGGGAAAGCACCCCGGCGACATGGGCGGCGGCGATTTCCCCGACGGAGTGGCCCAGCAAGTAGGAAGGCTGGATGCCCCACGACTCCAGCAATCGGTACAGGGCGACTTCCACCGCGAACAGAGCGGGCTGCGTGTAGCCGGTCTGATCGAGCCGGTCAGCGTCGGCAAGCAGGGTATGCAAGGGAACATCGAGGTCCAGCGCAGCACCGACCTCGTCCAGAGCCGCGGCGAAGACCGGGTACGCAGCGGCCAGGTCGAGGCCCATGCCAGCCCGTTGAGCGCCTTGCCCGGTGAAAAGGAAGGCGATGCGGCGAGCGGAAGCCACCCCCTCGACTACCGCGGAAGAAGCTCGGCCTGCCGCATAATCGCCGAGAGCGCGCGCAGCCGCTTCCCGGTCAGCAGCAACTACGCCAGCCCGGTGCTCGCCGAGGGTTCGCGTAGCGGCAAGGGAAAGTCCGACGTCAGAGGCGGAACCCGAGGCAGTGAACCCGGCCAGTTGACCGGCCTGAGCTCGCAAAGCGCCCGGCGAAGAGGCCGAGAGCAGCCAGGTAACCGGGCCTTCGGCAGAGGAGGGTCCGGGGACCGGATCGCCTTGCTCGACAATCACATGCGCGTTCGTCCCGCTGATGCCGAACGACGACACCGCGGCCCGCCGGGGACGGTCAGCCGACGGCCAAGGCGTCGATTCGGTCAGCAAAGCGACGGTGCCATCCGCCCAGTCCACGTGCGGTGAAGGTTCGTCCGCGTGCAGCGTCGGCGGCAGCACGCCTCGCCGGAGTGCCTCGACCATCTTGATGACTCCGCCGACCCCGGCCGCGGCCTGCGTGTGCCCGACGTTCGACTTGAACGAACCGACGTACAACGGCCGCGAAGGAGTAGCGACCTTGCCGTAGGTGGAGATCAGAGCCTGCGCCTCGATCGGGTCCCCCAGTTTGGTACCGGTCCCGTGCGCCTCCACTGCGTCCACATCGGACAGTTCCAAGGAAGCGTCGGCCAGCGCGGCCCGGATCACCCGCTGCTGAGCCGGACCGTTCGGCACGGTGATCCCGCTCGAAGCGCCGTCCGAGTTCACCGCGCTGCCGCGCAGCACCGCGAGCACGTGGTGCCCGTTGCGCCGAGCGTCCGAAAGCCGTTCCAGCAAGAGCATTCCGGCACCCTCAGAACACCCGACGCCATCAGCACCGCTGCCGAAGGCCTTGCAACGGCCGTCCGAAGACAGGCCGTGCTGTTCGCTGAAGTACACGAACATGTCCGGCGTGACCATCACCGTCACCCCGCCCGCCAGCGCCAGCGAGCATTCCCCGCGCCGAAGTGCTTGTGCGGCAAGGTGCATCGCGACCAGCGAGGACGAACAGGCGGTGTCCACCGACACCGACGGGCCTTCGAGGCCGAGCGTGTACGAGACTCGCCCGGAGATCAGGCTGCCGTCGCTGCTGCCCGCGCCGTAGTCGTGGTACATGACGCCGGTGAACACCCCGGTCGCGCTGCCCCGAAGGGTCGACGGCACGATCCCGGCGCGTTCGACGGCCTCCCACGCGGTCTCGAGCAGCAACCGCTGCTGCGGGTCCAGCGTGACCGCCTCGCGCGGGCTGATGCCGAAGAACTCCGGCTCGAAATCGGCGGCGTCGTATAGGAAACCGCCTTCGTTCGAGTACGTCGTGCCAGGGCGGGTGGCGGTCGGGTCGTGCAGCGTGGCGGTGTCCCAGCCGCGGTCGGCCGGGAACTCGCCGATCGCGTCGACACCGCCGGCCACCAAGTCCCACAGCTGTGCGGGCGTGGCAACCCCGCCGGGGTACCGGCAGCCCATGCCGATGATCGCGATCGGCTCGGACTGCCGGGCGGCCAGCCGCTGGTTGTCCGCACGGAGCCGTTCGTTGTCCGTCATGGACTGCCGCAGCGCGGCGACGATCTGCTCGGTCGAAGGAGCGGACTTGTCGGTCACTGGGATTCACCCCGTTCGTCGGTGCCGCCCATCGCGGAGCGGACCAGGTCGGCCAGGTCCATCGAGGCGACCGCGGCCGCCGCGTCGTCGGTGCCGTTCAGTTCTTCCGCCGAAACCGCGGGCTCAGCGGGAGCGGGAGCCAGTTCCGCCAGCAGGTGCCGGGCCAGCGGCAACGGGCTCGGGTAGTCGAAGATCAGCGTCGCGGGCAGCCGCAGCCCGGTCGCGGCGCCGAGCCGGTTGCGCAGCTCCAGCGCGGCGAGCGAGTCGATGCCCAGGTCGGTGAAGCCCTTTTCGACCCCGACCGCGGACGCGTCGTCGTATCCGAGGACTGCCGCCGTGTGCTCGCACACCAGGTTCAGCGCCGCCGTGTCCCGCTCGTCCACCGGGAGCGTGGCGAGCCTGTCGGCGAACCCAGCTTCCGGCGCCGCCGTCGAGGCAACAGCTGCCCGTCGCGGCGCAGCGGTGACGAGACCCTTGAGCAGTGCCGACGCCCGGTCGGCGTCCTTGAGGTCGAGCTTCACCGGCACCAATGCCGCCGACGAAGCAGCCAGCGCGGCATCGAACAGCTCCAGCCCCTCCGCCGCGGACAGTTCCGCGACCCCGGACCGGGCGATGTGCGCCAGGTCCACCTCGCCGTCGGTGCCTTCCCACGGACCCCATGCGAGCGACGTCGCCGGGAGGCCGAGCGAAGCGCGGTGCTCGGCCAGCGCGTCCAGGAACACGTTGCCAGCCGCGTAGTTCGCCTGTCCCGCGGCGAGCAGCAGACCGCCCGCCGAGGAGTAGAGGACGAACGCCGCCAGGTCCCGCGCGACTGTCAGCTCGTGCAGGTTCCAGGCCGCGTCGACCTTGGGCCGCAACACGTTCTCGACCTGCTCCGGCGTCAAGGCGCTCAGCACCGCGCTGTCCATCTGCCCGGCCGCGTGCACCACGGCGGTCAGCCGCGGCAGCGTGTCGAGCAGCTTCGCCAGTGCGTCCCGGTCGGTGACGTCGCACGCGGCGACAGTCACCTTCGCGCCCTCGCCGGCCAGTTCGTCGACCAGTTCCCGCGCTCCCGCCGCGTCGAGACCGCGACGGCTGGTCAGGACCAGGTCACGGGCACCGCGAGCGACCAGGTGCCGGGCCAGCAGCCCGCCGAGCAGGCCCGCGCCGCCGGTGATCAGCACCGTGCCGTCCGGATCCCATTCGACCGTCTCGCCGACCTCGGTGACCCGGGTCAGCCGCGGCACGCGCACCTCGCCGTTCCGCACTCGCGCCTCCGGCTCGCCGGACGCGACGACCGCGGGCAGCGCCCGGGCCGACGCGGGCGAAGCGTCGAGGTCCACGACCTGGATCCGGCCCGGGTTCTCCGCTTGCGCGGCCCGCACCAGGCCCCAGACCGGTGCCTGTGCCAGCTCGTCGCGAGTGACCACGACCAGCTTGCCGTCCCCGGCCGAAAGCCAGTTCTGCAAGTGCCGCACCGTTTCCTGCACGACTTCGTGCACCTGAGAAGGCACCGAGCCAGAACCCGAACCGACCGGCAGCACCAGCACATCCGCGTCGACCGGCTCGGCCTTCAACGGCACGCCCAAACCGAGGTCGTCGGTGCCGAGCACTGCCCAGCCATCCAGCGAAGGCACCAGCCGGACGCCGGAAGCGGGCTGCCATTCGATCCGGTACAGCGAGTCCGGCACCTTGGTGCCGAGCTGGCCTTCCGAAACCGGCCGGGTGACCAGCGAGGCGATCTGCGCCACCGGAGCACCAGCACCGTCGGCCAGGTCGAGCGACGAACCGCTCTCGGTCTTCCGGACTCGCACTCGCAACGCGGTCGCGCCGCTGGCCTGCAACGAAACCGAGTTCCACGCGAACGGGATGGTCGTCTCGGTCAGCGCCTTCGGACCGCCCGGGATCAGGAAGTCGGTCGCGCCGAGCGCCGAGTCGAGCAGACCCGGGTGCAGGCCGAACTCGTTCGCCGCGGTGCCTTCCGGCAGCGCGACCTCGGCGTACACCTCGCCTTCGCGCAGCCAGATCGCCCGCAGGTTGCGGAACGTCGGCCCGTAGCCGAAGCCGAGGCCGGCCAGGTCGTCGTACAGCCCGGTCAGGTCAACCGATTCGGCGCCGGACGGCGGCCACTCGCCCAGCGAGAAGTCCGCGGCCGCGCCATTGGCCAGCGTGCCCGCGGCGTGCTGAACCCAGCCCGCCTCGGTCCGCGAGTGCACCGACAGCTCCCGGCGACCGCTGCCGTCCGGCGCGCTGATGACCACGCGCAGGTCGACCCCGTCGTCGGCCAGCAGCAACGGTGCCTGCTGCGTCAGCTCCTCCAGCAGGTTGCAGCCGACCTGGTCACCGGCGTGCACTGCCAGTTCGACGTACGCGGTGCCGGGCAGCATCGTCCGCCCCATCACCACGTGGTCAGCGAGCCACGGCTGCGTCGCGACCGACAGCCGTCCGGTCAGCACCGCGCCGCCGTCCGGAAGTTCCACCAGCGCACCCAGCAGCGGGTGTCCAGCGGACTGCGCGCCCAAAGTGCTGACGTCACCGGTCGGCTTAGTCGCGTCGAGCCAGTACTCCTTGTTCTGGAACGCGTACGTCGGCAAGTCCACAGTAGACGCGCCCTGACCGGCGAACAGCGCCTTCCAGTCGATCTTCGCACCTCGGGAGAACAGCGTCGCCAGAGCGGTGAACACGGTCGGCACCTCGGCCCGGCCGCGCCGCATCGCGGGCACCTGGACGACCCGGTCCGGCCGGTCGGCGACCGCGGTGTCGCATTCGCGCGCCATCCCGGTGAGCACCGCGTCCGGACCCAGCTCGACGAACCGGGTCACCCCGGCGGCGAGCAGCGACTCGACCCCGTCGGCGAACCGGACGGCCTCCCGCACGTGGCCCACCCAGTACTGCGGCGAGCACAGTTCGGCGGCGGTCGCGATCTTGCCGGTCACGTTCGACACCACCGGAATCGACGGTGCGGAATAGGTCAGTTTCTCCGCCACCACCGAGAACTCGGCCAGCATCGGCTCCATCAGGGACGAGTGGAACGCGTGCGACACGACCAGTTGCTTCGTCCGGCGACCGGCTTCCTTGAAGGCCGCCATCGCCGCCTGCACCGCATCTTCGGGCCCCGAGATGACCACCGACCGCGGCCCGTTCACCGCCGCGACGTCCACCCCGGCAGGAAGCGAGGCGCGCACCTCTTCTTCGGTGGCCGCGATCGCCGCCATCGTGCCTCCGGCCGGCAGCGCCTGCATGAGCCGGCCGCGAGCGGCGACCAGCGAGCAGGCGTCGGCCAGCGAGAACACTCCGGAGACGTGCGCCGCGGCGAGTTCGCCGATGGAGTGCCCGGCGACGTAATCCGGCGTGACTCCCCAGGACTCGACCAGCCGGTACAGCGCGACCTCGATCGCGAACAGCGCGCATTGCGTGTACGCGGTCTGGTTGAGCAGCGGCGAGTCTTCCCAGATGACCTGCTTGAGCGGGGTCTCCAGCTCGGCGTCGAAGAGTCCGCAGATCTCGTCGAACGCTCCGGCGAAGGCCGGGAACGCCTCGTACAGCCCGCGTCCCATGCCCGGCTGCTGCGCGCCCTGTCCGGTGAACAGGAACGCCGTCAGGTCGGCCGCGCTGACCGTGCCGCCCACGGTGCCCGCCGGGGTCCGGCCGTCGGCCAGTCCGTCGAGCGCCTTCAGCGCCGCTTCGCGGTCGGCCGCCAGGACCACCGCGCGGTGGTCGAGCGCGGCCCGCGCAGTGGCCAAGGTGTAGCCGACGTCGGTCAGGCTGACGTCCGGGTTGGCCCGCAGGTGCGCGGCCAGCCGAGCGGCCTGATCGGCGAGCGCCGGGGCGACCGAACCGGCCAGCGGCAACGGAATCGCCGGGAGTTCCGGTGCGGTGCGCCGGGTTTCGTTAGCCGGAGCGGGTGGTGCCTCCTCGATGATGATGTGTGCGTTGGTGCCGCTGATGCCGAACGACGAGACGCCGGCGCGACGCGGGTGTCCGTTTGGCAGCCACGGCCGCGGTTCGGTGAGCAGCTCGATGTTGCCGGTGGTCCAGTCGACCACCGGCGACGGCGCGTCGACGTGCATCGTCTTCGGCAACATGTTGTGCCGCAACGCCTGCACGACCTTCATCACGCCGGCCGCACCACCGGACGCCTGCGCGTGGCCGATGTTCGACTTCACCGAACCCAGATACAGCGGCCGGTCGCGGTCCTGGCCGTAGGTGGCCAGCAGTGCCTGCGCCTCGATCGGGTCGCCCAGCTTGGTACCCGAACCGTGCGCCTCGACAGCGTCCACATCGGACGGCTTCAGCCCGCCGGCGGCGAGGGCCGCGTGGATCACGCGTTCCTGCGACGGGCCGTTCGGGGCGGTGAGGCCGTTGGACGCACCGTCCTGGTTGACAGCGCTCGACCGGACCACCGCGAGCACCTCGTGCCCGTTGCGCTGCGCGTCGGACAGCCGCTCCAGCAGGAGCAGACCCGCGCCCTCGGCCCAGCCGACGCCGTCGGAAGCCGCGGAGAACGACTTCGACCGGCCGTTGGGCGAAAGCACGCCCTGGCGGCTGGAGTCGACGAACAGGTCCGACTGCGACAGCACCGTGACACCGCCGGCCAGCGCCAGCCCGCACTCCCCCGCCCGCAGCGCTTGCACCGCGAGGTGCAGCGTGACCAGCGAGGACGAGCACGCGGTGTCCACCGTCATGCTCGGCCCCTCAAGGCCCAGCAGGTACGAGATGCGGCCGGAGACGACCGCGCCGGAGCTGCCGTTCGGGATGTAGGCGGCGACGTCGGCCGGAGCGCCGGGAGCGCGGCTGCCGTAGTCGTCGTACATCGCGCCGGTGAAGACGCCGGTCAGGCTGCCGCGCAACGCCGTCGGGTCGATCCCGGCGCGCTCGATGGCCTCCCACGCGGTCTCCAGCAGGAGCCGCTGCTGCGGGTCCATCGCCATCGCCTCGCGCGGACCGATGCCGAAGAACGCCGGGTCGAACTCCGCCGCGTCGTGCAGGAAGCCGCCCTGGTTGGCATACGTCTTGCCGCGTTTGCCGCGTTCCGGGTCGTAGATGCCTTCGACGTCCCAGCCGCGGTTGGTCGGGAAGCCGGAGACCGCGTCGACCTCGTCGACCAGCAATTGCCACAGGTCCTCCGGCGACCGGACGCCGCCGGGGTAGCGACACGCCATGCCGACGATCGCGATCGGTTCCTGCATCGACGCGTTCGTCCGGGCCGTCGTCGCCGGGGTCTTCGCGACCGCGCCGAGCAGCTTGCCCTTCACGAAGTCCGCGACGGCCTTGGCGGTCGGGTGGTCGAAGATCAGCGTCGCGGGCAGTGTGAGGCCGGTCGCGGTGCCGAGGAGGTTGCGGAGTTCGACCGCGGCGAGCGAGTCGAAGCCCAGCTCCTTGAACGCCCTGGTTCCGTCCACTTCGGACTTGTCCGCGTAGCCGAGCACGGTGGCCACCTGCGTGCGGACGAGGTCGAGCAGCACCCGGTCCCGTTCGCTTTCGGCCAACGCGGCCAGTTCGTCGGCGAGCGCGTTGTCCGCCGCCTTGGCCGCCTTCGCCACGCGACGCGCCTTGGGCGGCACGAAACCACGCAGCAGCGCGGGCAGTTCGTCGGTGCGCGCCCGCAGTGCCGGAACGTCCACGCGAAGCGGCGCGATGACCGCGTCTTCGGTGGCCACGGCGGCGTCGAACAGGGCGAGCCCCTGCTCGGCGGTCACCGCGGGCAGGCCGAGGCGGGCCATCCGGGCGAGGTCGGCTTCGGCGAGGTCGCCGCCGAGTCCGGTGTTCTCCGCCCACAGACCCCAGGCCAGCGCGGTGGCCGGAAGCCCGGCCGCGCGCCGGTGTTCGGCGAGCCCGTCGAGGAACGCGTTGGCAGCCGCGTAGTTCGCCTGTCCGGCGGGCAGCACCTGGCCGCCTGCCGAGGAGAACATGACGAACGCGGACAGCTGCCGGTCAGCGGTCAGTTCGTGCAGGTGCCAGGCCGCGTCGACCTTCGGCCGGAGCACCGCGGCAAGCTGCTCCGCGGTGAGCGAATCGAAGACGCCGCTCTCGGCGGTGCCGGCGGCGTGCACGACCGCGCCGAGGTCTGGCAGGCCGTTGATCAACTGCTCGACCGCCGCGCGGTCCGCGACGTCGCAGGCCGCCACCTGGACGGTCGCGCCCAGGTCGGTCAGTTCTTCGGCCAGCTGCGCGGCACCCGGTGCGTCGAGACCGCGACGGCTGGTGAGCACCAGGCTCCGCACGCCGTGCTCGGCCACCAGGTAACGCGCGAGCAGGCTGCCGAGACCGCCGGTGCCACCGGTGATCAGGACTGTGCCGTCCCACGACGCGGCACCGGCCGATTCGGTGCGGGTGTAGCGCGGAGCGAGCACCGAACCGGCGCGAATCGCCGATTCCGGCTCGCCCGAGGCGACCACCGCAGTGATCGTTTCGACCTTCGTGTCCGCGTCCGCGTCGATCAGGAACACGCGTCCGGGGTGTTCAGCTTGCGCCGCCCGGGCGAGGCCCCACAGCAGACCCTGGGTGACGTCCACGGCGGACTCTCCCGCCGGGACCGCCGCCTGCGTGACGATGGCGAGTTTCGTGTCGGTCAGCCGTGATTCGGCCAGCCACGCCTGGATCTCGGCGAGCAGCCAGGTCGCGTTGGCCCGAGCCGCTTCCGGCACCGCGCCTTCCGCGACCGGCACCGAGAGCGTCACGAGACCGGGCACCGGCTCGCCGCGGTCCACCGCGCCGAGCAGATCCGCGAACCCGCTGTAGGTGGCGGCCACGCCGACTCGGCCGCGGCCGATCGCGACGACGTCGCCCGGCTCCGCGGCCGGGACCGGCACGGACTGCCAGCCGATCTTGAGCAGCGCACCGTCCGTGGTCTCCGCCTGCGCCGCCAGCTCGGTCCGCACTGGGCGCGAGACCAGCGACTCGACCGAAGCGACCGGGTTGCCTTCGCCGTCCGCGACCTCGATCGAGGACAGTTCGTCGCCGTCCAGCCGCACGATCCGCACCCGCAGCACCGAAGCGCCGACCGCGTGCAGAGTGACCCCGTTCCAGACGAACGGAAGCAGCGTCGACCCGCTCGGGTCGCCGAGGAGGTCGGCGTGCATCGCGGTGTCGAGCAGCGCCGGGTGCAGGCCGTAGGAACCCGCCGTGGACGCGGCCGGTTCCGGCAGCGCGACCTCGGCGAACACCTCGTTGCCCCGCCGCCACGCGGCCGTGAGCCCCTGGAACGCCGGGCCGTAGCCGTAGCCGCGCTCGTTGAGCAGTTCGTACGCGCCCTCGACCGGGATCGGGGTCGCGCCCGCCGGCGGCCATTCGGTGAGGCCAGCCGGTTCCGGCCGCGCGGTGGCGGACAGGGTGCCCAGCGCGTGCTGGGTCCAGTCGCCGTCCGATTCGGCCGGGCGCGAGAACACGGTGACCGGGCGGCGGTCGCCGTTCGCGGGGCCGACCACGACCTGCAACGCGACCGCGCCGTCCGGCGCCAGGATGAGCGGTGCTTGCAGCGTCAGCTCCTCCACCGTCGGGTGGCCCACCTGGTCGCCCGCGGCGACCGCCAGCTCCACAAACCCCGTGCCGGGCACCAGGATCGCGCCCTTCACCACATGGTCGGCGACCCACGGCACCGAAGCCGCGGACAACCGTCCAGTCAGGACAGTCGTGTCCGAACCGGACAGTGCCACGACCGCGCCCAGCATCGGGTGCGCCAGCGGTTGCTGACCGACCGAAGTGACGTCGCCGGAGGGAGTCGCGTCGAGCCAGTAGCGCTTGTGCTGGAAGGCATACGTCGGCAGGTCGAGCCGGACCGGACCGTCGCCAAGCAGCGGGCCGAGCTTCACCGCGCCGCGGATGTGCAGGCGACCGGCCGCGGTGAGCGCGGTCCGTACCTCGTCCTGATCCCGTCGTCCGAACGGGACGAACTCGGCTTCGACGCTCTGCTGACCGAGCGCGGACAGCACACTGTCCGGCCCGATCTCCAGGAACGTCTGGACACCGCTCTCCGCCAGGGTCGTGACCGCAGCGCCGAACCGGACGGTCTCGCGGACATGGGTGACCCAGTACTCCGGCGAACGCAGCTCGTCGTCGGTGGCGAGTTTCCCAGTAACCGTCGAAACAATCGGGATCTTCGGCGCGTCATAAGTCAGCCCGGCGGCGATCTCGCGGAACTCGTCGAGCATCGGCGTCATCAGCGGCGAGTGGAACGCGTGGCTCACGCGCAACCGTCGCGTTTGGACATCGCCAGCAGCCCGCTCGATCTCGGCGACCACGTCCGCGTCGCCGGAGACGACCACGGCGGCCGGACCGTTCACCGCTGCGATGCTGACCGCGTCCTCGTGGCCCCGCAGCAGTTCCCGGACCGCCTCTTCGGCGGCGGCGAACGAGACCATCGCGCCGCGCCGGTCGTTCAGCGCACCCATCAACCGGCCGCGCGCAGCGACCAGTTTTGCCGCGTCGTCCAGGGAGAGCACGCCCGCGACGTGGGCCGCGGCGAGCTCGCCGATCGAGTGCCCGGCGAGCGCGTCGGGCCGGAAGCCCCACGACTCGGCGAGCCGGAACAGCGCGACCTCGACCGCGAAAAGCCCGGTCTGGGTGTACTGCGTCTGGTCGAGCAAACCGCGGTCGGCGAGTTCGGTGGTGCCGAACACGACGTCCCGGAGCGGCACGTCGACCAGCGGGTCGATCGCCGCGCACACCGCGTCGAAGGCGGTCGCGAAGGCCGGGTACGCGTCGTACAGCTCGCGTCCCATCCCGACCCGCTGCGCGCCCTGGCCAGAGAACAGGAAGGCGAGCTTCCCGTCCACGACCTGACCGGTCGGCGCGTCGCCGCCAGCCAGCGCATCGAGTCCGTCGGCGAGTTCTCCCGCAGTCTCGGCGACCACCACCGCGCGGTGTTCGAGCGAGGCACGCGTCGCCGCCAGCGAACGCGCGATCTCTGCGACGGAAACGCCCTCAGCGAGCCAAGAACGCAGCCGCGCCGCCTGTCCGCGGACCGCAGCGGCGGACCGGCCGGACAGCGCGACCGGAACGATCGTCTGCGTCTCCGAAGGCCGCTCGACCGGGAGCGCCGGTGCCTGCTCCAGGATGACGTGCGCGTTCGTGCCGCTGATGCCGAACGATGACACCGCGGCGCGGCGCGGCCGGTCGACCTGCCACTCCCGCGCCTCGGTCAGCAGCCGGACCGCGCCGGTCTCCCAATCGACCACAGTGGACGGACGGTCGACGTGCAGCGTCTGCGGCAACTGGCCGTGCTGCATCGCCATGACCATCTTGATGATGCCCGCGACGCCCGCCGCGGCCTGCGTGTGGCCGATGTTGGACTTGATCGACCCAAGCCAGAGCGGCTGGTCCTCGGAACGGTCCTGACCGTAGGTGGCCAGCAGTGCCTGCGCCTCGATCGGGTCGCCCAGTGTGGTGCCGGTGCCGTGGCCCTCGACAGCGTCCACTTCGGACGGCCGCAGACCAGCGTCAGCCAGCGCCTTGGCGATCACTCGCTGCTGCGAGGGACCATTCGGCGCGGTAAGGCCGTTCGACGCGCCGTCGTGGTTCACCGCGGAACCGCGAAGGACCGCGAGCACCGGGTGCCCGTTGCGGCGTGCGTCGGACAGCCGCTCGACGAGCAGCATGCCCGCGCCCTCGCCCCAGCCGGTGCCGTCCGCCGCTTCGGCGAACGCTTTGCACCGGCCGTCGGCGGAAAGCCCGCGCTGACGACTGAAGTCGATGAAAGTGTCCGGAGTGGACATCACCGTGACACCGCCGGCCAGCGCCAGCGTGCATTCCCCGCGACGCAGCGCCTGCACCGCCCAGTGCAGTGCGACCAGCGAGGACGAGCACGCGGTGTCCACCGTGACGGTCGGGCCTTCCAGCCCCAGCGCGTACGACACGCGACCGGACACGACGCTGGCGAGGCTGCCGTTGCCGAGGTAGCCCGCGATGTCGTCGGAAACCGTGCCGAGGCGGGTGCCCCAGTCGTGGTACATCACACCGGCGAACACACCGGTCGCGCTGCCGCGCAGGCCGACCGGGTCGATTCCGGCGCGCTCGAAGGCTTCCCACGAGACCTCCAGCAGCAGCCGCTGCTGCGGGTCCATCGCCGCCGCCTCACGCGGGCTGATCTCGAAGAAGTCCGCGTCGAACTCGGCCGCGTCGTGCAGGAAGGCACCGTGCTTGACGTAGGAGCGGCCGGGCTTGCCGGGCTCCGGGTCATACAGCGAGTCGACGTTCCAGCCGCGGTCGACCGGGAAGCCGGACAGCGCTTCCTCGCCCTCCGAAACCAGCCGCCACAGGTCTTCCGGCGTCGCGACGCCACCCGGGTAGCGGCAAGCGATGCCGACGATCGCGATCGGCTCCTCCGGATCCACAGTGGTCACCGGAGCGACCGGACTCGTGGGTGCCAGCCCGGCCAGGCGCGACGCCAGGTACTCGGCGAGCGCGCGCGGCGTCGGATAGTCGAACACCAGTGTCGCGGGCAGCCGCATGCCGGTGACCGAGTCCAGGATGTTGCGCAGTTCCACCGCGGCCAGCGAGTCGAAACCGATCTCGCCGAACGGGCGGGCCGGGCTGATCGCGTCCGCGCTGTCGTGGCCGAGAACGGCCGCGACGTGCGTGCGCACCAGGTCGAGCAGCGCGCGGTCCCGGTCGGCCTCGGCGAGGTGCGCGAACCGCTCGGCGAACTGCTGCTCGGGCGTCACTTCCCCGCTGGCGACGGCGATCCGGCGACGACCGGCGGGCACGAGCCCGCGCAGCACGGCCGGAACGTCCTCGCCGCGGGACCGCAGCGCGGCGCGGTCGACGCGGGTCGGCACGACCGTCGGAACGCCGGTGCCGAGCGCCGCGTCGAGAGCAGCAAGGCTTTCCGACACGGTCAGCGGAGCGAGACCCAGCCGCGCGATGCGGTTTCGGTCCACTTCGGACAGTGTCGCGCCCATGCCGATCGCCTGACCGGCGTCGGGTGCCCACAGACCCCAGGCCAGCGACGTCGCGGGCAGGCCAGCGGCGTTCCGGTGCTCGGCCAGCGCGTCGAGGAACGTGTTGCCAGCGGCGTAGTTCGCCTGTCCGGCGCCGTCGGCGAGGCCGGCCGAGGAGGAGAACAGGACGAACGCCGACAGGTCCAGCTCCGCCGTCAGCTCGTGCAGCGCCCACGCCGCGTCGAGCTTCGGGGCCAGCACTGCGTCGAGTTGCTCGGCGGTCAGCGAGCCGATCATCGCGTTGTCGAGCACGCCTGCGGTGTGCACGACGGCCGACAGCGGATGCTCGGCCTTCTTGATCGCCGCCGACAGCGAACGCTTCTTGCTGGCGTCCGAGGCGACCACCTTCGCGGTCGCGCCCAGCTCCGCCAGCTCTTCGACCAGCTCAGCAGCGCCCGGCGCGTTAAGCCCGCGACGGCTGAGCAGCAGCAGGCTGCGGACACCGTGCTTCGTGACCAGGTGCTTCGCGACCTGGGCACCGAGACCGCCGGTGCCGCCGGTGATCAGCACGGTGCCGTCGGCGCGCCAGGTCGGCTCGCCAGCTTCCGCGGTCAACCGGACCATCCGACCGGCCGAAACCGTGTCTCCGTCGATGCGCAGCTCCGGCTCGCCCGAGCCGAGCGCGGTGGCCAGGGTCGCCGCGGCAGCCGCGCCCTCGACCAGGACCACGCGACCCGGGTGTTCAGCCTGCGCCGAACGCACCAAGCCGCGGACGGCGGAGTCAGCCAGCGAGCCGCGCGTCAGCACGACCAGCCGCGCACCGGCGTACCGGTCGCCTTCGAGCCACTGCTGCAGCACAGTCCGCACGCGGTGCGCGGTCTGCTTGGCCGCGGCGACGATGTTCTTGCCCGGCACGGAAACCGGCAGCAGCACGACCTCGGGCACGTCGACCAGCGACACCAGCGAGTCGACCACCGGAACGTCGAAACCGCTGATCGAGCCCAGCGAAGCCAGCGTCGGCAGCTCGGAGGAACCGGTGACCGGCGTCCATTCAACGGTGTACAGCAGGTCGCGCGCCTGAGTGCCGAGGTCGGCTTCGCGGACCGGCCGTGAGCGGAACGACTCGACGGACAGCACCGGCGTACCGGCCACGTCCGTCACGTCGATCGAGACGCCGCCAGTGGCCGGGGAGGTGATCCGCACCCGGACCTCGGTCGCACCGGAAGCGTGCAGCCGCACGCCGGTCCACGCGAACGGCAACCGGATCTCGTCTGGCTCGCGTGCCTCGCCCGGGGCGAAGTCGGTGGCGTGCAGGACCGCGTCGAGCAGCGCCGGGTGGACACCGAACGCCGCGTCGCGTCCGGTCGCGGGCAGCGCGACCTCGGCGAACACGACGTCGTCGCGCTTCCACGCGGTGCGCAGGCCCTGGAAGAGCGGGCCGTAGCCGTAGCCCTGCTCGGCCAGTTCGGTGTACAGCTCGCTCGTCGCGACCACTTCGGCGCCAGCAGGCGGCCATTCGCCCCGCGGCGCGGGCTCGACGACTGGGCCGGCGGCGAGGACACCGACGGCGTGCCGGGTCCAGGCCGCGTCGGCGTCGTGGTCGGGACGGGAGTGGAACTCGATCGTGCGGCGGCCGTCGACGTCCGGGCCGACCAGCGTTTGCAGCGCGACGCCACCGGTTTCCGGCAGCGCGAGCGGCGCTTGCAGCGTCAGCTCGTCAACCACGCCGTAGCCGACCTGCGCGGCGGCGTGCAGCGCCATCTCGACGAACGCGGTGCCCGGCAGGACCGGGGTGCCCGCGATCGCGTGGTCGGCCAGCCACGGGTGCGTGCGGAGTGCGACGCGACCGGTGAGGACCAGGCCGTCGTCACCGGCCAAGCCGATCTCGGCAGCCAGCAACGGGTGCCCGGAAGCCAGCTGGCCGAAGTCCGCCGCGTCGCTGTGGCCGGTCGGTGCGGTGAGCCAGTAGTGCTTGTGCTGGAAGGCATACGTCGGCAAGTCGACCACTTGAGCCGGGCCGAAGAACGCCGTCCAGTCGATCGCCGCGCCACGGGTGTGCAGGCGGCCGAGCGCGGACGCGAGGGTGGTGACCTCGGGCCGATCGCGGCGCTGCGCGGGAATGAACGCGATGGCGTCGCTCGTGCCGGCGGCCATCGCCGACAGCACAGCGTCCGGACCGACCTCGATCGCGGTCGTCACGCCGGCGTCGACCAGGGCCTGGACCCCGTCGGCGAACCGCACCGCACGGCGGACATGCCACAGCCAGTACCCCGGCGAGCAGAGTTCCTCGGCGGTCGCGATGCGGCCGGTCACGTTCGAGACGACCGGGGTGGCCGGGGCCGCGTAGTCGACCACCTCGAGGATCTCGCGGAACTCGGCCAGCATCGGCTCCATCAGCGGCGAGTGGAACGCGTGCGACACGCGCAGCTCGCTGATCTTGCGGCCCTGCATGCGGAACACCGACACGACGGCTTCCACCGCTTCGCGTTCGCCGGAAACGACCACCGACGTCGGACCGTTCACCGCGGCCAAGCTGACCTGATCGCCCAGCAGCGGCTGGACCTCGTCCTCGGTCGCCGCGACGGCGACCATCGCCCCTCCCTCGGGCAGCGCTTGCATGAGCCGTCCGCGCGCGGCGACGACCAGGCACGCGTCGGCGAGCGACCACACGCCCGCGATGTGCGCGGCGGCCAGTTCGCCGATCGAGTGGCCGAGCAGGATGTCCGGCCGCACGCCCCACGATTCGAGCAACCGCGCCAACGCGACCTCGACTGCGAACAGCGCGCACTGGGTGTACTGCGTTTCGTTCAGTTCCTCGGCGTTGTCGCCGAAGAGGACGTCGCGCAGCGGGGTCTCCATCTGCACGTCGAGGTGGTCGACGGCCTCGTCGAAGACCTCGGCGAACTTCGGGTACGCCAGGTACAGCTCTCGTCCCATCGCGAGGCGCTGCGAACCCTGTCCGGTGAACAGCATCGCGAGCTTGCCCGGGGTGCGTTCGCCGATGACGACGTTCGGATCCTGCTCCCCCGCCGCCAGCGCCTGCAGCCCGCGCACGGCGTCGGCGACGTTCTCCGCGACCACCACGGCGCGCTGATCGTGCGCGGCACGCGTGGTGGCGAGCGAGAAGCCGAGGTCAGTCAGATTGCCGCTTTCTACAGTGGACACCAGAGCGGCGGCCTGTGCCTTCAGCGCTTCCTCACTGCGCGCCGAGACAACGAGCGGCACGACCGGCAGCTCGTCACTGGTGATTTCCGCGGTCTCGACGACCGGAGCCTGCTCGATGATGACGTGCGCGTTGGTCCCGCTGACGCCGAACGACGAAACGCCAGCGCGGCGCGGACGCTCGATCGAGGGCCATTCCCGCTGTTCAGTCAGCAGCTCGACGGCACCCGCGGTCCAGTCGACATGCGGCGTCGGCTCGTCCACGTGCAGCGTCTTCGGCAGCACGCCGTGTCGCATCGCCTCGACCATCTTGATCACGCCCGCGACACCCGCCGCGGCCTGCGTGTGACCGATGTTCGACTTGATCGACCCCAGCAGCAGCGGCGTCTCGCGGTCCTGCCCGTAGGCGGACAGCAGCGCCTGCGCCTCGATCGGGTCGCCGAGCCGGGTGCCGGTGCCGTGCGCCTCGACCGCGTCCACATCGGACGCTTCCAAACCAGCGTCCGCCAGCGCGCGCTTGATCACGCGCTGCTGCGAAGGACCGTTCGGCGCGGTAAGGCCGTTCGACGCGCCATCGGAGTTGATCGCCGAGCCGCGGACCACGGCGAGCACCGTGTGTCCATTCGCGACTGCGTCGGAAAGCCGTTCCAGCACCAGGACACCGACACCCTCGGCGAAGCCAGTACCATCCGCAGCGGCGGCGAAAGCCTTGCACCGACCGTCTTCCGCGAGACCCCGCTGGCGGCTGAAGGCGGTGAACGTGCCCGGCGCGCCCATCACCGCGACGCCACCGGCCAGCGCGAGCTGAGTTTCGCCGCGCCGCAACGCCTGCACCGCCAAGTGCAGCGCGACCAACGAACCAGAGCAAGCGGTGTCAACAGTCAGCGTCGGCCCTTCCAAACCGAGCGCGTAAGCGACGCGACCGGAGACGACGCTGGGCGCGTTGCCGGTGAGCATGTAGCCGTCGAGGCCGTCGGGAGCTTCGTGCAAGCGCGGGCCGTACTCCTGTGCCTCGGCACCGATGAACACGCCCGCCGGGGTTCCGCGCAGCGCGGACGGGTCGATCTTAGCCCGCTCCAACGCTTCCCACGCGGTCTCCAGGACGAGCCGCTGCTGCGGGTCCATCGCGGACGCCTCGCGCGGCGCGATGCCGAAGAACCCTGCGTCGAATTCCCCGGCACCGGGCAGGAATCCGCCCGAGGTGACGTAGCTGCTGCCCGGCTTGTCGGGGTCCGGGTCGTACAGGCTGTCGAGGTCCCAGCCGCGGTCCTCCGGGAAGCCGGAGATGGTGTGCACCTCGTCGGCGACCAGCTGCCACAACGCTTCCGGCGACACCGCGCCGCCCGGGTAGCGGCAGCCGATGCCGACGATGGCGACCGGTTCGTCGTTCGCTCCGCCGCTGGCCAGCGTCGCGACGGACTCCTGCCCGCCGAACACCTCGGCGTGCAGGAAACGGGCGACCGCGGCCGGGGTCGGATAGTCGAAGGCCAGCGTCACCGGCAGCTCCAGCCCGGTCGCGTCGGTCAGCTGCGCGTGCAGCTCCACCGCCGCGAGCGAGTCGAAACCGTGGTCGGAGAACGCTTTCTCCGGGTCGAGGACGGCCGGAACCTCGGGCAGCGCGGCCTGCAGCGCCGCCCGCGTCGCGTCGTGGACCACGCCGGCGAGGAACCCCGCGCGGTCCGCCGGCGGCAGAAGCGTCAGCCGCTCCGCGAAGCCGGATTCCCGATTCTTCTCACTCTCACGCATTGCGCACTCCACCGCGGTAGCCAGGCAGCATTCATGGGTCGTCGGTCGGATCGTATGGCGGGCTCCTGCCGCGCCGGATCCCCAGAAAACGTCGTTAGGGGCGGGAAATCACCAGGCGATGCGCAGCAGCGAAGGGCCGCGCACGATCACCCCGTACTCCCATTTCACGCCCTCGCGGCCGTCGGAGAGCCGCAATTCCGGAAAGCGCTCCAGAATCGCTTTCAGCGCCTCCTGCAGTTCCAGCCGCGCCAGCTGCGCCCCGATGCAGTGGTGCGGGCCGTGCCCGAACGCGACGTGCGGGTTCGGACTGCGGGTCAGGTCGATGACGTCCGGATTCGCGAAGACCTCCGGATCGCGGTTCGCCGCGTGCAGCGCGGGCAGCACCGGATCGCCCGCCCGCACCACGACGTCGCCGATGCGGATATCCTCGCGGGCATACCGGGCGAACATCGCCGCGGTGTTGATCGGCACCCACCGCAGCAGTTCTTCCACCGCGGTCGGCAGGATCTCCGGCTGCGCCCGCAGCTGTGCGAGCAGTTCCGGCTGTGTCAGCAGGGTGAAGACGAAGCTCGGCAGCGCCGAGGACACCGTCTCCACGCCACCGGTGAGCAGCCCCGCACCGGCGATCGAAATGAGCTCGTTCTCGCTGAGCTTGTCACCGGCGTCGCGGGCGTAGACGAGCGCGCCGAGGAGGTCGTCGGTCGGGTCCTCGCGGCGTTGCGCGACCAGCTGCGCCACGTAGTTGTCCAGCTGATCGCCGTAGACGTCGAGCACGTCGCCCTTCGCCGTGGCGTCGCTGACCAGCGCCTGGGTCCACTCGCGGAAGATCGTGTGGTCTTCCTTCGGCACTCCGAGCAGGTTGCAGATCACCGTGACCGGCAGCGGCCGAGCGAGATCCTCGACAATGTCGCCGGGCGCGCCCTTCTCGATCATCGCGTCGATCAGCTCGTGCGTCAGGGTGCGGACGCTCTCGCGCATCGCCTCCAGCCGGCGCGCGGTGAACGCCTTCATCACCAGGCGGCGCAGGCGGGTGTGGTCCGGCGGGTCCATCCCCATGATGCCGTCGCCCATCTGCTGGCGGCGCATCCGCGGCTGGTCGAGCCCCTGTGCCAGCTCGCGGCTGAACCGCGGGTCGGCGGTCACCAGCTTGACGTCGGCGTACTTCGTCGCCAGCCAAGCCGGTTCGCCGAACGGCAACTGCACCCGGCTCATCGGCTCGTCGCGCTGCAACTGGTGGTAGATCTCGGAAACGGACGTCTCGTGCATGTCGAACGGATACGCCCGGACAGTCCGGCGAGTGCTCATCGCGGTTCCCCTCCGATCGCGGTCATCGGCTGCTCCAATGCCTGGGTGTCATGGGTGTGCTGGACGTAGGACAGCGCCGACATCAGCGTCGACGAGGTGATCCGGCCGCTCGGCGCGCGCTCGGCGATCCCGCGCAACGGCAGTGAACCGAGCTCGGACCAGCCGAGCCTGCCGTCCGCGTCGAGCGTGCTGCGCGCCTGGCCCGCGTTGTCCGGATGCAGGCAGTACGGCACGTCGAGCAGACCGCGTTTGAAGGCGACCACGAGCGCGCGGTCGAGATCGGCGTGGCTGTTGAGTACCGCGTCGACCAGGGCGTAGGCCTCGCGGTAGACCTGGTTGTCGTCGTCCACCATGGCCTTGATGCCTTTCGCCGAGGCAGCCGCGTGTTCGAGTGCGGTCACGTTCTCCGCGACGGTCGGGATGCGGTGCGCTTCGGCGGCGGTCTTCACTATGAGCCGCTCCGAACCGGTGCTCATCGCGAGCTCGGCAGCCTTGCCCAGCAACAACATCGCACCGTCCGGCGTGCGCGGGAAGAGACCCATGTACGCGTAGATCACGACATGCCAGGTCGCTTCCGGCAACAGCTCGGCGCACAACCGGCGCAGCGCGGCGACGGCTTCGCGGTCCTGGTGGAGGTTCGTCTGCTGCGCGTAGCTCACGGAGATGCTGCGCACGCCCTTGCGGTAGAAGAACAGCGCCTCCAGCACGCTGATCGCGACGAGTTCGCTCGGCGGGCACAGCTGTCCCAGCATGCAGCCGCCGAACGTCTCCAGATGCGGACGGCCGCCCGGGTGGTCCGCCTCGACCAGAAGATCGCAGCAATACGCCCAGTTCCGCACGGATTCGTCGAGCGGCGTGCGGCTGTAGGGCAGGCAGTAGGAAATCGGGCCGCCCTCGGTGGCGTGCAGACCAGCCGCGATCATCGCGCGGAAAATGTCCACCGGACGCGCCGACCCGTGCCGGACCTGCACCGGGAAGTCCGGGCCTTCGAGGCCGTCGAGCATCGCCCGGGTCACCTCGGGCGGATGATTGACGATCGGGTAGCCGTTGAGCGGAATTCCGTTGCGCAAAGCGTGTTCCGCAGACTCGGTGTCGCGGACGCGAGTGTAGCTGTCGAGCGTGAGCGTGCCGACGGTCGCGGCGTTCGCGTGCTTGGTCGCGACAAGACCGGCGCGCATCGCGGCCGGACTGTCGAAGCCCATGCGCGGTTGCACGACCAGTTCCCCGGCCGCGTGCCGCTGCGCGACGAACCGCTCGAAGCTCACGCTCCCTCCAACTGGCCGACCCCGCCGGGAAGCGTGGCCGCGAAGTGCCGGAAGGCGGCGGCGTTCTGCTCGTCGAAGACTCCGTCGAATCCGGCGAACAGCAGTTCCGCGGTCTGCTCGTCAGAAAGCGGACCGCCGGTGCCGAGCTTGCCGCCGATGACGATCGGCAGCCGTCGCAGCTCCGGCTGCGCGCGAAGCCGTTGCACGACTCGCAGTCCGTCCTGATAGCCGTGCCCGTTGACGCTGCTCAGCACCAGCATCGCCGGACGGCGGCTGACGCATTCGGACTCCAGCAGCTCGTCCGGTACGCACGCGCCGAGGTTCACGACGTCGAAACCGAGTTCTCCCACCAGAAGTTCGAGGTAGACAAGGTTCCAGGTGTGCGAGTCCGAAGCCATGCTGCTCACGATCACCGTGCGCGCACTGGGTTCTTCAATGATGCTGCTGCCGTAAGCGCGGACTTCCTCGCTCATGGCGACACCTCGTAAGCCCGCTGATAGTCCAAACGCGACACTGAGATGACCTCGTCGCCGCGGACCACGACCTCGGTCGGCGCGGGACGGCCGAGGAAGCTGATCAAGCTCGCGGTAACGCCGTACGCACCGACGTTCGGCACGGTCAGCAGGTCTCCAGCGGACAGCTCGGGCAGCTTCGCGGCCTTCGAGAGCGAGTCCCCGGGAGTACACAGTGGACCGACAAGCTGTCCCGGGTTGTCCCCGGCCTGGTCGACGCCGACCGCGGCGGGCAGCAGACGTCCGATGCCGGAAAGGCCGCCGACCACGTTGATCCCGGCGTCGAGGATGACGAACCGGTGGCCGCGGCTCTCCTTCACGTTCACGACGCCAGCCAGCAGCGTCCCGCAGGTCCCGGAGAGATACCGGCCGGATTCGCACGCCAGCTCGACCGCGCCGCTGCGCCATTCCGGCAGGTAGAGGTCGAGAAGCTGCTCCAAACCGTTGCGCAGCTTCGGGTAGTCGGTGCGCTCGCCGGGAACCGCGTACGGCGAGGAAAACCCGCCGCCGATGTCGAGCAACTCCAGCGGCAGCCCGACTTCCTGGCGCAGCTGCGCGGCCGACTGCAGCACGAACTCGTACTCGCCGAGCAGTGCGTCCTCGTCCTGCGCGTTGCTCATCGTGAAGAAGTGCGCGCCGACGATCTTGGCTCCAGTAACCGCCTTGAACAGCGGCATCAGCTCCGGCAAAGTCTCGGCGTCGACGCCGAACTGCGACGGGCGGCCCATCATCCGAATCCCGGTCGACGCACTGCCTTGCGTGGTGTTCACCCGCAGCAGGCAACGCGCGACGGTGTCCTGCCGTTCCGCCGCGGCACCGACATGCTGCAGGTCAGTCAGCGATTCCACGGAGAACAACCGGACGCCGGCGGCGATCGCCGTGTCCAGCTCCCCGTCGGTTTTGCCCGGGCCGGTGTAGAGGATGTCCTCCGGCGCGAACCCGGCGGTCAGCGCGTTGGCCAGCTCGCCGGTCGAACTGATCTCCGCGCGGCAACCGCCCTCGCGGAGCTCACGGGCGATCTCCGGATGCGGGTTGGCCTTCAGCGCGTAGTAGACCGCGAACCCCTCGGGCAGCAGCCCGAACAGCTGAGCACGCGACTGCGCGGTCACGTCAAGGTCGTACACGTAAGCCGGCGTGCCGAACCGTGCGGCCAGCTCGTCGTACTTGCTCATTTGCGGGCACCTTCCACCAGCAGGGCGAGTTCCTTCGTCGCGTTCTTGCCGTGCGCGGTGAGCGGGAACTCGTCCACGACGTGGCACAGCGCGGGCACCTTCTGCGGCTCGAGCCGCTGCGCCAGTTCCTTGAGCACCGTGGTCGGCGGCAGCTCGCTCTCCACGCAGATCGCCAGGTCACGCGTCTCGCTCGGCGGGATCGCGCCAGCCGCGCGCACGCCGGGAATGTCCATCGCGGCCGCCTCGATCTCCAAAGTGGACATCCGGATTCCCTTGCGCTTGAACATGTCGTCGCGGCGGCCCTCGAAGTAGAGGTAGCCGTCCTCGTCGAGCCGGCCGTAGTCGCCGGTGTGCAGGCGCAGTTCGCCGGTGGCCTCGTCGCGGCGGAACGCTCGTGCGGACAGCTCCGGGGCGCGCCAGTAGCCGGGCATCACGTGCGGACCGGCGGCCACGATCTCGCCTATTTCCCCAGCGGGCAACGGAGTTCCGTCGGCGGCGAGGATGTGCACGGTCGTGCCGGGCAGGGGAAGGCCCGACGAACCCGGACGCTCGGTGTCTTCCTCCGGCGGCATGACGGTGATCCGCTTGCACTCGGTCTGCCCGAACTGGCGGACGACGCGGACGCCGGGGAACGCGTCGCGAAGCTTCGCGATGGTCGAATCCGGCAGCGCCGCACCCGTGTTGGTGAACAGCCGCACCGGAGCCGCTTCGCCGCGGTCGCGCTCGGCGAGGGTGGCGATCATCGTCGCGAGCGAAGGCACGATCGGGACGACCGTCGCGCCGACCTCGCGCATCCGTTGCAGCAGCCGAAGATCGGACTCGGCGTCGGCCAGCACGATCTCGCTGCGGCCGAGCGTCGAGAGGAGAACCTTGTACAGGCCGTAGTCCCAGGACATCGGGAACCGGCAGAAAACGACGTCGTCCTGGCGGTAGCCGAGCACCGCCTGGATCGCGCCCGCGGCGAAGGTGACCTGCCGGTGCGGCCCGATGACACCCTTGGGCGCGGCCGTGCTGCCGGAGGTGTAAACGAGAACCGCGACGTCGTCCAGGTCCACGTCAGTGGGCTCGACGCGCGTCCCCTCGCGGTAAGCCGCTTCGACTTCCGTCCACAGTGGAGCGAACTCGGCGGGCTGCAGGATCAGCACCGGTTCGGCGTTCTCGACGACGGAATCGAAGTGGAACTGCTTCATCGCCGGGTTGATCGGCACGAACACCGCACCCCGGCGGGAAGTCCCGTGGAAGAGCGCGACCAGCGCCCGGTCAGTCGGCAACTGCACGACTACGCGATCGCCGCGCCCGACCCCGCGCCGCGCGAGGACCGCCTCCACCGCGTGACTCCAAGCGGCCAGCTCGGCATACGTCCACACCCCCGCCCGGTCGCGCACCGCGGCGGCGTCCGGCGCACTGGCCACCGCCGCGTCGAGCAGGGCATGGACGAGAGAACCGGATTCGTTCACGACTGCCACTCCCGAAAGGATTCGTAGAATCACCGTGCCTGCGCGGGATAGCTCCCCGACGTCGCAGAAAGTTATCCGCGCGCAGGCGGTGATCCACACCCCTAACGGCCCCTAGCTGGCAGTCTGGCGGCTCAGGCAGGCACCGGACTGAGGATCTCCGCGGCCCGCGCCGCCAGGGTTTTCCGGTCGATCTTGCGGTTCGAATTCAGCGGGAACTCCTCGACGTGTTCGTACCGCCGCGGGATCACGCCCTCGGGCAGCACCGCCCGCAACGCCCGCACCAGTTCGATCACCGGACGCTGCGGCCCGGTGTAGAAGACGAACAGCTCGGTCCCCGCGTCGCCTTGGACGCCGAGCGCCACCGCCTGCACCCCGCACGTCTCCAGCGCGTGCTCCACCTCGGTGAGCTCCACGCGCCAGCCGAGCACCTGCACCTGCGAATCGAGCCGCCCGAGGTAGGCGAGATCGTCCCCGCCGAGCCGTCGCACCCGGTCGCCCGTGCGATAGAACCGCTGCCCGTCGCGGTCGAGGAACCGGCCCTTCTCGTCGGCCGGGTCGAGGTAGCCCGGCGTCAGCTGCGGTCCGGCGATGGCGAGTTCGCCCTCTCCCGCCTCGTTCTCGTCGATGAGCAGGTACTCGTGCCCCTCGTGCACCGCGCCGATCGGCACCACGCCGTTCACCGCGATCCGCGGGCTCTCCTCGTCGTCCCACCGGTACCCGGCGACGGTGATGGTCAGCTCCGTGGGGCCGTAGAGGTTCTCGGTGACGGAATTGCCCGCCGCCGCCCGCCAGTCCGCGGTGTCGCGCACGGTCAGCGCTTCCCCGGCGAAGAAGCTCCACCGGAGACCGGGCATCGCACCCGGGGTGAGCCGTCCGGTGCGACGCACCAGGTCGATCGCGCTCGGCGTGGAGAACCACACGGTGAGTCCGCGTTCCGCCACGAACGCCGGCACGTTCCGGTACGCCGCTCCCGGCAGGACCACCGCTTCCGCGCCCGCGCCCCACGCGCAGAAGAGGTCGAACATCGCGCAGTCGAAGTTCAGGTCGAACGTCTGGGAGAAGACGTCGTCCGGGGTGAAGTCGTACCGCGCGTCGAGCAGGCCGAAGTAATGCTCGGTGGAGCCGTGGCCGATCCGGACTCCCTTCGGCCGTCCCGTGGAGCCCGAGGTGAACAGCACGTACGCGGAGTCCTCCGGGCGCACGTGCCTGGGCTCGCTGAGCGCGCGTGCCGCTTTCAGTACTTTCGGGCTGGCTTCCGGAGCCAGCAGGGTCTGCACCGGCGGAGCCACGGTCAGACCGCGTTCGTCGGCGATGATCGCGTCCACCTCCGCCGCCTCGACCATCTGCGCGGTCCGGGCCGCCGGGAAATCCGGCCGCAGCGGGACAACCGTCGCCCCCGCGTACAACCCGGCCAGAATCCCGGCGTAGGCGGTGACGCCCTTGCCTGCCAGCACCCCTACCGTGCGGGCGCCGGACTCCGCCAGCGCGCCGCCCCACAGCAACGCCCGCTCGTGCAGCTCGCCGTAGGTCAGCGTCCGCCCGCCGACGCTGACCGCCGGCCGGGACTCGGAACGGGCCAGCCCGCGCAGAAACCGCGCGTGCAGTCCCGAGGTGGTCGTGGTGTCCATCATGGTCCTCCGCCTGAATAGGGGTCCCGACGCGTCGCTCAGGAGCGGCGGCGCGGGGTAAGGTTCAAAACCGAACCGGGCGGTCGGTTTCCCTGCCTGGTGAAGTGCCCGACCCAGCCACCGGAGTAGCCATGTGGGACAGCTCTTTCGACGAAGCCCTCCGCCCGTACCTTCCGTTCCTGCCCGCCGACGAAGCGCTGACCGCCGAGACCCCGCTCAAGGAGTACGGCCTCGACTCGCTCGCCACGGTGGAACTGCTGGCGGTGCTGGAGGAGAAGTACAACGTCCGGTTCTCCGACGACGCGCTGAACCTGGAGACGTTCGAGAACCCCGGACGCCTCTGGACGACGCTGTCGAAGCTGCAGCCGGCTAGCTGACCCGCGAGGGACCCGCGCCGCGCCGCCGCGGCTGCAGCGCGAGCCGCGGGTTCACCGTGGTCACCTCGAACCGGCTGGTGGTGGCACGGACGCGGCCGAACAGCGTGTCCGGCCCGGCCACCCACAGCTTGCGCACGCCGAGCTGTTCGAGCGACGAGACGACGTCCGGCCAGCGCAGCGGCTCGACGATGCTGTCCAGCAGCATCGTGCGGACCTGCTCGCCGGACCGCAGCACCGAACCGTCCTGGTCGGCGATGATCGGAAGGAGGGGATCATGGAAGTCGAGGCCGCCGAGCACCTCGTCCTCGGCCTTGCGCCGCAACGCGCCGAACGCGCGCGAGTGCAGCGGAGGACGCATCGTGTACAGCGACAGCCCGCCCATGCCCCGCACGGTCTGCTTGAGCCAGTCGAGGTTCCGCTCCCGCACCGAGACCATGTAGAAGTCGTGGTCGATGTAGCAGGAGATGTCCGACCATTCGCCGCGCCCGTCCAGTTCGGTCAGCGCGTCGCGCAGTTTCTCTTCCGGCGTGCGGACGAACGAGTGCGTGACGACGTCGGTGTGCTCGGTCGCGAAGAACTCGTCGAGGCACTGCGCGAGCTTCGCGGTCATCCACACCGCATCCGGGAAAGTGAGCGAACCGGCGTACACGCTGGCCGGTTTCTCGCCGAAACTCGGGCCGGTGCAGTAGTCCGGGCTCATCCCGTACTCCTGTTCGGCCCACTCGGCGAGCGCGACGCAGGTGAGCATGAACCCGACCTGAGCGTACTCGGAGTAGTCGCCCTCGGCCTCGCGGAAGCGGTCGACCAGCGAGTAGCCCAGCCGGTCGTCGGCGTCCTTGATGAGCCTGCGCGCGAACGGGTTGATGAGCAGGAACTTGCCGAAGTCGACGAACCGGCACGGGCTCATCCCGGGGAACACGACCGCCGATCCGGCCTGGCTGGCCTCATCCATGACTGGCGACCTCTCTTTCGGCGGGGGAATGGACTTGCTGAAGGAATCCCAGCAGGATTTCGCGGAACCGCTCCGGTTCCTCGAGATGGGGGACGTGGCTCGATTCCGGGAGGATCTCCCAGCGCACGTCGTGGATCCGGTCGTAGTACGGCTGCACGGTGGCCGGGGTGGCCTCGTCGTGCGCGCCGGAGATGAGCAGGGTCGGCACCTCGATGTCGTCGAGGCGGTCGATCACCGAGTAGTCCGCGAGCGTGCCGGAGACGGTGAACTCGCTGGGGCCGTTCATCACCGAGTAGACGGTGTTGTTGTCGGCCATCTCCATGAACGAGGCGACGTAGTCGGCCGGCCACGGCAGCACGCGGCAGACGTGCCGGTCGTAGAAGACGCGCATGAGGTCGAAGTACTCCTGCGTGTCCGTCGTGCCGGCGGCCTCGTGCGCCCGCAGGCCCTCGTCGACGCCGGGCGGGAGCAGCGCGCGCAGCCGGTCCATCTCGCTGCGCCACAACTCGTACGACGCGGGAGAGTTGGCGATCACCAGCCCGCGCAGGCCGTCCGGACGTTCGGCCGCGTGCCGCGCGACGACCAGCCCGCCCCAGGACTGTCCATAGAGGACGTAGTTGTCCTCGATGCCCAGCCGGTGCACCAGATTGTCCAGCTCGTCGCCGAACAGCTCCGGGTTCCAGAACCCAGGATCGGCGTCCGGCAGCCTGCTCGATCCGCCGCTGCCGAGCTGGTCGTAGTGCACGACCGGGAATCCGTGCCCGGCGAGCTCGGTCAGGCTCAGCAGGTAGTCGTGCGTGCTGCCCGGCCCGCCGTGCACCACGACCACAGCGGGAGCCGCTCCTCCCGGTTGCCCGGTGACCCGGTACCAGGTGCGGTGCTCGCCGAACGGGACCCAGCCTTTCGCGGTGGGCTCCATGGCCATGCTCATCACCTCGTTCGCCTCCCTCGTCCGTCTCCGGCGCAGCGCGGCCGGATCCGATTACCTGTCTATCTGCCGCGGCCCGCGCGCCATAGCCCCTAAGGGGCATCTAAAGCCGAGCCAAATCCTCCTTGCCCGCGCCGGATTCAGGGGTCCCCTACCGGGTGGGCCCGGACGGAGCACGGCCCTACCGTTTCCCTTGTTCTCCCGTGCCTACGAACCCGGAGCTGCCGCGATGCGCGTGATGCTGATGGTCTTCCCGACGAGGACGCACGTTTACAGCATGGCTCCGGTGGGCTGGGCGCTGGCCGCGGCCGGGCACGAGGTGCGCTTCGTCGGGCAATGCAACCCGCGCGAGGTCGCGTCGTTCGCCGAAACCGGGCTGGACGCCATGTGGTTCGGCGACGAACTCGACATCGCCCGGCACCGCCAGCTCCAGGTCGACGGCAACAACGCGATGCAGGGCGACTTCCGGATCTCCGAAAGCCGTCCCGAGCGCTACACCGACGAGTACGTGCGCAACGTGTACGAGCACTGGGTCGACGTGTTCCGCTGGACCACGCCGGATTCGCTGCTCGACGAACTCGTCCGCTTCGCCCGGCAATGGCAGCCGGACCTCGTCGTGTGGGACCCGATGATCTACGCCGCGCCGATCGTCGCGCACGCGCTCGGGGTACCGCACCTGCGGATGATGTACGCCGCCGACCAGACCGCCCGCATCGGCGCGCAGTACCGCGACCTCAGAGCCAGCCGCCCCGAGGACACGTCGCCGGACCCGTTCGTGACGTGGATGTCCGTCGCGGTCGGCCGGTTCGGCGCGGACTACGACGAAACTCTCCGCTACGGCGTGCGGACCATCGACTGCCATCCGTCGTATCTGCGGTACGACGGCGTGGACGTCGACTACGTCCCGGCCCGGTTCGTCCCGCAGAACAAGCCGATGGCAATCCCCTCCTGGGTGCTGGAGCAGCCGGAGCGGCCGCGGGTGATGCTCACCCTCGGCATCTCGAACCGGCAGGTGCTCGGCATCGAGGAGACCTCCGTCGGAGACCTGCTGGACGGCCTCGCCGACCTCGACATCGAAGTGATCGCCACGCTGAACGCGAGCCAGCTCGCGTCCGTGCGCACAATCCCGGACAACGTCCGTGCGGTCGATTTCGTGCCGATGAACGAACTTCTCGCCTCGTGCTCCGCGATCGTGCACCAGGGCGGCGGCGCGACGATCAGCAACGCGGTCGTGAACGGCGTCCCGCAGCTGGTCATCCCGGGCACCACGTGGAGCGAACGCGGCTCGGCGGTCGCACAGGTGAAGCGCGGCAACGGGCTGCTGGTGGACCTCGAGGACGTGACGCCCGCGAGCGTCCGGGCAGGAGTGTGCCGGCTGCTGGAAGAACCGTCCTTTCGCGAATGCGCGCTCGAGGTGCGCGACGAGATGCTGGCGACGCCCACGCTCGACGACCTCGTGCCGGAACTGGAACGGATCGCGCTATGCCCGTGACGCGGCCGCCGACCATGCGGGCGATCGGGTTTCTCGTGCTGAGCCTCCCGATCCGGCTCGCCGCGTTCGTGCTGATCCTGGTGACCATGCTGGCCGGCGTCGCGACGACGATGCTGTGGATCGGCATCCCCGTCCTGCTGGTCGCGACCTCGCTGATGCGGTCGTATTGCGCCTTCGAACGACGCTGGGCGCACCGGATGCTCGGCGTGACCATCTCCGAACCCGCGCGCAGGCGACCGGCCGGACCGGGCCTGCTCGCGGTGTGGCAGGCGCGGTTGCTCGACCCCGCCACCTGGCGCGAGTTCGCCTTCGTGCTCATCGCTTTTCCTTTGGGCATCGTGGAATTCGTGGCGGGCGTCGTGTCCATCGCAGTACCTCCTTTCGGGATTTTCGTGGCGCCGCGCATCGGGACGATGCACGGCGAACTGGCGGCGTCGTTCCTCGGCCCGAACCGCACCGCGCAACTGGAAGCGCGCACGCAGCAGCTGCGGAACTCGCGAGCGCGCGGAGTCGACGCGGTGGAGGCCGAACGGCGCCGGATCGAACGAGACCTGCACGACGGCGCCCAGCAGCGGCTGGTGTCCGTCGCGATGAGCCTGGGCCGCGCCCAGCTCAAACTCGACCTCGACGACCCGACCGCGGTCCGCGAACTCATCGGAGCCGCGCACGCCGACGCCAAACTCGCTGTCTCGGAGTTGCGTGACCTCGCGCGCGGCATCTACCCGCCGGTGCTCCAGGACCGCGGCCTGGACGCGGCGTTGTCTTCTCTTACCGCAAGAATGCCTATCCCTATTGAGGTCGAGGTTACCGTACAACCCCGGCCGCCCGCACCCGTCGAAACGACGACGTACTTCATCGTGAGCGAAACGCTCACCAACGTGACCAAACATTCCGGCGCCGACCGCGCGTCCGTGCGAGTGACCCGCGACGACGACACCGTGGTCGTCGAGATCACCGACAACGGCCACGGCGGCGCCTCGATGCGCCCCGGCGGCGGCCTGGCCGGATTGGCCGACCGCGCCGCCACGATCGACGGCGTGCTCACCGTCGTCAGTCCCGCCGGCGGCCCCACCGTCGTGCGGGCCGATCTGCCCGTCCGCTGGTGAATCCTGTTGTGGAGGCAAGAGAAATGCGCGTCGTGATCGCGGAAGACTCGGTGCTGTTGCGCGCCGGAGTGCAAAGCCTGCTCGCGGACGTCGGCATCGAAACCGCCGCCGCGGTCGACAATGGCGACGACCTGCTGGTGGCGATCCGGGACCACCGCCCCGACTTGGTGATCGCCGACGTCCGCATGCCCCCGACCTTCACCGACGAGGGCCTGCGCGCGGCTTTGGCCGCGCGCAAGGAAATCCCCGGCCTGCCGGTGCTGGTGGTGTCGCAGTACGTCGAAGGAAGCTATGCGGTAGACCTGATCGCGGAAGGCACGTCCGGCGTCGGCTACCTGCTTAAGGAACGAGTCGCCGACGTCGCGGACTTCCTGGAAGCGGTCCGCCGCGTCGCCGGCGGCGGGTCCGCCATCGACCCGGACGTAGTCGCACAGATGCTGTCCCGCAGCCGGGATCCGCTGGAGGCGTTGACCGCACGGGAAACCGAGGTACTGGCGCAGATGGCGCAAGGCTTGTCGAACACGGCCATCGCCAAGGCTTTGGTGGTGACGCAGGGAGCCGTGGAAAACCACATCAGCAACATCTTCGCGAAGCTCGGCCTGGAAGCCAGCCGGGACCAGAACCGCCGCATCCGCGCCGTCCTCACGTACCTGGACAGCACCGCGGTCCACGCCTGATTCACCGGATCGATACCGTGCAGATGTTCGACCGGCGGCGGTAGCTTGGGGATATGGATCTTGGACCCGTTCCCCTGTCGTCCGTTGTGGACGAGGTAGTCGTTCTCTTGTGGCGCAAAGCTTCCGCCACCCGCACTGGCGCCACTCGCGCTTCTGTCCCCCGCCGCCGGTCGCTCCTGCCTTCCAGACCGTCCTTCCGCCCGAGCCGACTGTTCCGAAGACCCGTCTTCCGCGCAGTCGCCGAAACCACAACCGCGGTACTGCGAAAAGCCCGCATCGCTGTGCACCGATGCGGGCCCCGCTCCCTCACCCCATGGACGGGACGAGCTACCGCGCCCGCCAGCTCGTCGCCGGAACAAACCTTGCCAACGGTCGCCGAGGTGACGGCACAGCAATTTCCTCGTGCCCACCCCCCGCTGCCTGCCCGACAGCGGCCAATGCCACTAGCAGTGCAGCAACTTCAACGTCATCCGGATTCCCACGCACCACACGTACTGCGGGCGCTGCCACCGCAGCGCGTTGTTCACCGCGCACTCCAACGGCATCCCGCTCAGCCGCATCCGCTGCCGCCGCGGCACGTCTTTCATCAGGCGCAGGAGCAGACTCCAGCCCAGCAGCTTCCCGCGACGCCTCAGCAGGCTTCGTCCTGGCCGAATCTGCGTACCCTGCCGTCACCGCGCACCGTTCACCGTGCGTCCCGGCAGCCTGGCGCACATCGTCCGGCACCCCGCCGGGCTCACCGCGCGCACCCGACTCGCCAACCGAAGCAAGAACCTCCAACCCCGCACCCGCCGTCATCACATCCCCCACGCCTGACCGCATCCCCGGAACCCCCATCACATCGGCGGGTTCCCGTGCTTGCGCGCCGGAACCTCGGCGTGCTTGGCCCGCAACATCGCCAGCGACCGGATCAGCATCTCCCGCGTCCGGCCGGGCTCGATCACGTCGTCGACCAGGCCGCGTTCAGCCGCGTAGTACGGGTGCATCAGCTCGGTCTTGTACTCCTTGATCTTCTGCCGCCGCACCGCCTCCGGGTCGTCGGCCGCGTTGATCTCGCGGCGGAAGATCACGTTCGCCGCGCCTTCCGCGCCCATCACCGCGATCTCGTTCGTCGGCCACGCGAGCGAAACGTCCGCGCCGATCGACCGCGAGTCCATCACGATGTACGCGCCGCCGTAGGCCTTCCGCAGGATCACCTGCACCCGCGGCACCGTCGCGTTGCAGTAGGAGTACAGCAGCTTCGCCCCGTGCCGGATGATGCCGCCGTGTTCCTGGTCCACCCCGGGCAGGAACCCCGGTACGTCGACCAGCGTCACCAGCGGGATGTTGAACGCGTCGCAGGTTTGCACGAACCGCGCGGCCTTCTCGCTCGCCTCGATGTCGAGCACGCCGGCGAGCGTCGCCGGCTGGTTCGCCACGATCCCGACCACCTGCCCGTCGAGCCGTGCCAAGGCGCACACCACATTCGTCGCCCACGCGGCGTGCACCTGAAGGAACTCGCCGTCGTCGACGATTTCCTCGATCACCGCACACATGTCGTACGCGCGGGCCGCGTCCGTCGGCACCACCTCGAGCAGCTTGTCCGTGCGGCGGTCCGCCGGATCGGCCGTCGGCTCCACCGGCGGCGCCTCGTTGTTATTGGACGGCAGCAAGGAAATCAGGTACCGCACGTCCTCGAGACAGCTGGGTTCGTCGTCGTAAACGAACGCGGCGACCCCCGACGTCGAGGCGTGCACGTCCGCGCCGCCAAGACCGTTCTGGGTGATCTCCTCGCCGGTCACCGCGTGCACCACGTCCGGGCCGGTGATGAACATCTGCGAGGTTTCGCGCACCATGAACACGAAATCCGTCAACGCGGGCGAATAAGCGGCACCGCCCGCGCACGGGCCGAGCATCACCGAGATCTGCGGAATGACCCCCGAAGACCGGGTGTTGCGCTGGAAAATCCCGCCGTACCCGGCGAGCGCGGTCACGCCCTCCTGGATCCGCGCGCCCGCACCGTCGTTGAGCGAAACCAGCGGAGCACCGGCCGCCGCGGCGAGATCCATGACCTTGTGGATCTTCTGCGCGTGCGCCTCGCCGAGCGCGCCACCGAAAATGCGGAAGTCGTGGGCGTACACGAAAACCGTGCGTCCGTGCACTGTCCCCCAGCCGCACACCACACCGTCCGAGTACGGCTTGCGGTGTTCGAGCCCGAAGGCCGTCGCGCGGTGCCGGCGCAAGGACTCGATCTCGGTGAACGAGCCAGGGTCAAGAAGCAGTTCGATGCGCTCGTGCGCGGTCAGCTTGCCGCGGTCGTGCTGCCGGGCGGTCGCGGTGTCGTCGGGACCGCGGCGCGCGGCCTCCTTGATCTCCCGCAGTTCCTCGAGCTTGCTGTCGAATCCGACCGCCAGTGCCTCAGACATGTGCACGCCCCTTGTCGACAAGCCGATCGGTCAAGTACTGGAGAATCACGTCCTGGTGACGGGTCAGGAAGAAGTGCCCGCCGGCGAGCGGGACCAGCTCGAAGCCCGCCGAAGTGTGGTCGCCCCACGACCGGACCTCGTCGACCGAGGCGACCGGGTCGGCGGTGCCGGTAAACGCCACCACCGGGGCGGCCAGCGGCGAGCCCGGCCGGTACCGGTAGGTCTCCACGGCACGATAGTCGTTGCGCACCACGGGAAGGATCATCCGCACGACGTCGTCGTCGCCGAGCAGGTCCATTTCGGTGCCGCTCAACCGGCGCAGTTCGTCGATCACGCCGTCGTCGGTGCGGGTGTGCACGTTCTCGTCCCGATGCCGCGACGGAGCCCGGCGGCCGGAGACGAAAAGCGTGTCCACCTCGGTGCCCGCGGCCTCCAGCCGCCGGGTCACCTCGAAGGCGATCATCGCGCCCATGCTGTGCCCGAACAGCGCGAGCGGAAGGTCGTCGCGGCCGCGCAGCAGCTCGGCGATCCGGTCGGCCAGCGCGTCGATGGTGGTCAGGAAGGGTTCGTGCCGCCGGTCCTGGCGGCCCGGGTACTGCACCGCCAGCACCTCGATGTCCGGCGTCAGCGCCCGCGAAACCGGGAAGTAGAACGGAGCCGAACCTCCGGCGTGCGGCAGGCACACCAGCCTTGCCTTCGCCTCGGGCGACGTGTGGAAGCGGCGAAACCAGCTGTCCTCGTCGGAATTCGCGCTACCCGTCATGTCGTCCCACCGCCTTTCCGACGTCTGCGCCGGGACGACCCGGCCACGGATCCTTCTTCGCCGACCCACGGTAACCGCGCCCACCACGCGCAACGACCCCTAGCTCCCCCTAGATCCACAATGGACAGTCACGCCCGCCCCCTAGCCCGGAAGAATCATTCGCATGCAGCCAACGTTCGTCCTCGTCCCCGGCTCCCACGCCACCGGACGCTGCTTCACCGCGCTCCAGAGCGAACTGGCCCTGCGCGGCCACCGCAGCCTGGCCGTCGACCTTCCCGGTCACGGCACCGCCGGGTTCTCCACCGCCTACCAGGCCCAAGACCTCGCAGCCTTCGCCGAATTACCGTCACCGATGGCTGGCATCACGCACGCCGACAACGTCGCGCACGTCATCGACCTCATCCGGCGCGTACGCGAACACGGTCCGGTCGTCCTGGTCGGCCACAGCCGAGGCGGCTTCACCGTCACGAGTGTCGCCAACGCGGTGCCAGATCTGCTGGCCCGAACCGTCTACGTCTCTGCCTGGTGCTGTGTCACCGGCACCGCGGCCGACTACCTCGCCACGCCAGCCTTCAGACCACCCGACGTCGGCCTGATCCCCGTCAGCGACCCGAAACGCCTGGGTGCCGTCCGGATGAACTGGCGCACCACCGATCCCGCGCACCTGACCGCGCTCAACCACGCGTGGACCACCGACGGCGCCGACGCAGAGATCATCGCTTTCCTCTCGACCCTCGACCCCGACGAATCGCGAGACGCCGGCACCGACCTCGTCGACCGGGCAGCCTGGGGCAAGGTCGCGCACAGCTACGTCCGGCTGACCGAGGACGCCAGCATGCCCCTCGCGCTGCAAGACCACTTCATCGAAGAAGCCGACGCCCTAACCCCCGACAACCCCTTCGACGTCCACTCGCTGCCGGTCGGCCACATCGACCCGCTGCTCCGCCCGACGGGCCTGGCCGAAATCCTCGCCGGAACCGCCGACTACAGCGAGGGGGCCCGATAGGCGCCGAACTGCATCTCGCGGGCGAGCCGGAAGCCCAGCTTCTCGTACAACCGGATCGCGCCGGTGTTCGTCCCGGCCGCGTGGAGAAACGGCCGCTCCCCGCGTTCCCGGATTCCCGCGGCCACCGCCAGGACCAGCCTGGCCGCCAAACCTTGCCCTTGGAACGCCGGGTCGGTGCACACCGCGCTGATCTCCGTCCACCCCGGCAGGCGCATCCGCTCGCCCGCCATCGCCACCAGCGCACCGTCGCGGCGGATGCCCAGGTAGGCGCCCAGGGCGATGGTCCGGGGCAGGAACGGGCCCGGCTTCGTCCGCGACACCAGATCCAGCATCTCCGGCACGTCCGCCTCGGTCAGCCGCACCGCCTCCGGGTCGGCGGCAGCGGGAGCGGCCGAACCGTCCATCTGCACACCGGTCAGCTCGGCTTCCACCGTCCAGCCCGCGGGCGGCGGCGTCCCGATCCGGCCGACCACGAGCGTCGACGCGCCCGGTCCGATGAGGTCGGCGATGTCGTGCCACACGTGTTCGTCCGGCTGGTCCGGCACGGCGAGGAACGGAGAGACATCCACCGGATACCGCAACACCTGCCCCTTCTGCTCCGCGAACGACGCGTGCGGGCCGCTCAACGCGGCCCAAGCGGGGTTTTCGAGCGGGGACGTGCTCATTCTCGCCTGCCATTCCAAATCCAGGGTGCTCCTCCAGAATGCGTGCGCCATCCCGGGTCCGGCCACCGCCTCCCACATGGTGAGCGGCCGAGGACCGCAGCTGTCCGCAATCCGCCATACCGTCGCCGCCATCACCGACGAAGGGACCTCGATGAGCACCGTCGACCGCAACCAGCCGCTCGGCACTCCGACCTGGATCGACCTCGCCGCGCCGGACCTTCGCCGCGCGCAACGCTTCTACGGCGCCGTCCTCGGCTGGACCTTCGACGGCGGCCACTGCCTGCTGCGCGACCTCCCCGTCGCGGGCCTGCGCCAAGCAGCCGGCCCCCGGCCGGTCTGGACCGTCTACTTCGCCACCGACGACTGCGACGGCACCGCGAAAGCCGTCACCGCCGCAGGCGGCAAGCTCGTCGACCAACCCCGCGACGACGGAGAGCACGCCCGCGTAGCCGTCGCGGAAGACCCGACCGGCGCGCGGTTCGGGCTCTGGCAAGGCCGCGAGCTCCCCGGCGCCCGGCTCGTCAACGAACCCAGCACCCTGATGCGCAACGACCTCGTCACCCCAGCGCCCAAGCCAGCACGCGACTTCTACTGCGAGGTCTTCGCCTTCACCCTCGACGGCAACGAAGACCTGACCGGCGTCGACTTCACCTTCCTGCGCCGCCCGGACGGCCACGAAATCGGCGGCATCATCGGCGACCCGTCCGCTGCGGCACCGGCGTGGGGCACCCTGTTCCTCGCCACCGACGCCGACGCTGCAGGCGCGCGGGCGGTCGAGCACGGCGGCGAGATCGTCGAAGCACAGGACAGCCCGTACGGCCGCATGGTGACCATCAAGGACCCGTTCGGCGCGGAGTTCGTTCTTGGTTCCTGAGCCCCAACTCCGTTGAACCGGTGCTAGAACAGGACAGGTGGACCTCGAAACCCTCCCCGGCGCGACCCTGCTCCCCGCGACCCCCGACGACGCCGCCGAGCTGATGGTGCTCCAGCGGTGTTGCTGGGTGCAGGAAGCCCTGCTCAACAACACCCTGGAGCATCCCGCGCTGCGGGAGGACCTCGCCGAGGTCCGCGAGGCGATCACGACCTGGCGCAGCTGGGTCGTCCGGCAGGGACACCGGCTCGTCGGCGCGGTCCGCGCCCGCTCGGTCGAGGACGGCGGCTGGGAAATCGGCCGCTTGATGGTCGCGCCGGACCTGGCGGGGCGCGGCCTCGGGCGGCTCCTGCTAGAGCACGCTGAACGGCACGCTCCGCCGGAAACGAAGCAGTTCGTCCTCTTCACCGGCGCGGCCAGCGAACGCAACATCGCCCTCTACGAACGGGCCGGCTACCGCCGCGCGCCGATGCCGTTCGAAGCGACCGGGATCTACCGGCTCGCGGTCTACCTGGTCAAACCGGCCTGACGAAGGCTCACAGCTCGTCGAAGACCAGCACGGTGTGCGTGGAGAGCACGTCCGGCATGTTCTGCAACCGTTCGAACACCAAGTCGCGCAGGCTGTCCGCGTCGCGGGTCCGCACGAACAGGATCAGGTCGTTGTCCCCGGACACCAGGCCGCCGTGTTCGATTTCCGGGATGTGCTTGAGTTCCGCGCTCACCGTGCGCCACGAGTTCTGCGTGACCTTCAGGTACACGTACGCCGCCAGGCCCTGTCCCATCCGGCGCGGATCGGTGACCGCCGCGTACCCGGTGATCACTCCCTCGCGGTGCAACCGCTCCACCCGCGTGTAGCAGCCGGCCCGCGAAATGTGCGCGCGTTCGGCGAGGGCGCGCATCGAGGCGCGGCCGTCTTTCTTCAGCTCGGCGATCAGTTTCAGGTCGACCTCGTCCAGCGCTGCTGCCATTTGTCCACCCGGCTGGGACATCCGCGCCACCTCGTAAGCCAATCATCCAACCAAGACTCCACAACCGGGCCATCATTCCACAGTTCCCCATCAAGCCTGGATCCCTGATCGCCTGAGAGCGAGTATCAGGGCCTACTCGTCTTCGTCGATGGGAGCTGTCGGTGACCACTACGGAACGCACTGCCGCGTCCTGTTTCCTGCCCAGCGACGAGCCGCTCGGCCTCGTGACCGCCGACGGCACGCCCGCGCCCGACCCGGCGCTCGCGATGCCCGCCGGCGACGTCCTCCTCCGCCTCTACCGCGGCATGGTTTCCGGCCGCCGCTTCGACACCCAGGCCACCGCGCTCACCAAACAGGGCCGGCTCGCGGTGTACCCGTCGGCGCGTGGGCAGGAGGCCGCCGAGATCGGCTCGATCCTCGCGCTTCGCCCGCAGGACTGGCTTTTCCCCACCTACCGCGACTCGATGGCCGTCGTCGCGCGCGGTGTCGACCCGGTCGAGGTGCTCACGCTGCTTCGCGGCGACTGGCACTGCGGCTACGACCCGTATCGCGCCAACGTCGCCCCGCAGTGCACGCCGCTTGCCACCAACACACTGCACGCGGTCGGCTTCGCGCACGCTGCGCGCGTGAAGGGCGAGGACACGGTTTCGCTCGTTCTCGTCGGCGACGGTGCCACCAGTGAAGGCGACACGCACGAGGCGCTGAATTTCGCCGCTGTCTGGAAGGCACCGGTGGTCTTCCTGGTACAGAACAACGGCTACGCCATCAGCGTCCCGCTCGAGAAGCAGACCGCTGCGCCTTCGCTCGCGTACAAGGGCGTCGGCTACGGCATGCCCTCCGTACTCGTTGACGGCAACGACGCTGCCGCCGTACACGCTGTCGTCGAGCAAGCGGTCGCACGCGCCGCGGCTGGCGAAGGACCGACGCTCATCGAAGCTGTCACCTACCGCATGGAGTCGCACACCAACGCCGACGACGCGACGCGCTACCGCGAGGAGACCGAAGTGGAGCAGTGGCTCACGCGCGACCCGATCAGCCGCCTCAAGCAGTATCTCACCGACCGTGGCCTCCTCGACGACCAGACGCAGCAGGAAATCGACGCGCGCGCCGAAGAGGAAGCAGCGGCGCTGCGCGAGCGGATGAACGTCGACACCGAGCTCGACCCGGCGGATCTTTTCCGGCACGTCTACGCCGAACCGACCGCCGCGTTGCGGCAGCAGGCCGCCGAACTGGCGCACGAGTACACCGAGGACCAGGCATGACCGCCACTCTGGACACCACGCTGTCGCTCGCCGGGGCGCTCAACCGCGCGCTCGCCGACGCACTCGCTGAGGACGAGCGCGTGCTCATTTTCGGCGAGGACGTCGGCACGCTCGGCGGCGTCTTCCGCGTCACCGACGGACTCGCCGCGCGCTTCGGCGACGCTCGCGTCTTCGATTCGCCGCTCGCCGAATCGGGCATCGTCGGCACCGCGATCGGGATGGCGATGAACGGCCTGCGCCCGGTGATCGAGATGCAGTTCGACGCGTTCGCCTACCCCGCGTTCGAGCAGATCACCAGCCACCTCGCCAAACTCCGCAACCGCACCAAGGGCCAGGTCGAACTGCCCGTGGTGATCCGCGTGCCCTACGGCGGCGGCATCGGCGGCGTCGAGCACCACTGCGACTCGTCCGAGGTCTACTACACGCACACGGCCGGCCTGCGGGTCGTCACCCCGGCCACGCCGGACGACGCCTACACCCTGCTGCGCGAAGCGATCGACAGCCCGGACCCGGTCATTTTCCTGGAGCCCAAGCGCCGGTACTGGGAAAAGGGAACCGTTGACCCGCAACGCCGTTCGCCCGGTCTCGACAAAGCGGTGATTCGCCGCGAAGGCAGCGACGTCACCCTCATTTCCTACGGCGGCGCTCTCGGCACCACTCTCGAAGCTGCCGAGGCAGCCGCCGAAGAGGGCTACAGCGCCGAAGTGATCGATCTGCGCAGCCTCGCGCCATTCGACCTGGAAACGGTCGCCGCGTCCGTGCGGCGCACCGGTCGTGCGGTCGTGGTGCACGAGGCGAGCCGATTCTGCGGTTACGGCGCCGAAGTCGCCGCACAGTTGTCCGAGCGCTGTTTCCACTACCTGGAAGCGCCGGTCCTGCGCGTCGCCGGATTCGACATTCCTTATCCCGCACCGAATCTGGAACAGCACCACCTGCCGGGCGTCGACCGGATCCTGGACGCGATCGAACGCCTCCAGTGGGACGACGCGGCACCGCTCGACGGGGAGAAGTGATGGCCGTCTTCAAACTGCCTGACCTCGGCGAAGGACTGACCGAGGCGGAGATCGTCGCGTGGCACGTCGCGGTCGGCGACACCGTCACAGTGGACCAGACCGTCGTGGAGGTCGAGACCGCGAAGGCGAGCGTCGAGGTTCCGGTGCCGTTCGCGGGCCGAGTCGCGACGCTGCACGGAGCAGCGGGCGAAGTGCTGACCGTCGGCAGCCCGTTGATCACAGTGGACAGTGCCGCGGACTTCACCGAACCCGGCGTCGTGACGCCGGAGGGCAGCGGGAACGTCCTGATCGGTTACGGCACCAGCCAAACCCGCACCCGGCGCGCGCGGCGGCCGCGGGGCAGCAAGGCACCAGCGACGACCGCCCCGGCTCCAGCGCCGAAGTCCGCTGCGGACCGCGTCCGCGTCGTGTCACCGCTGGTCCGGCGTCTCGCCCGCGAGTCCGGAGTGGACCTTCACGCGCTCACCGGCACAGGCGCCGACGGCATCGTGAGCCGCGCCGACGTCGAGCGCGCGATCGCCGCCACCGAAACCCCAGCAGTCCCCACCTCGGACGAGCAACGAATCCCCTTGCGCGGCCTGCGCAAAACCGTCGCCGACAAACTCGCCCGCTCCCGGCGCGAGATCCCCGAGGCGACCGTCTGGGTGGACGTCGACGCGACCGAACTGCTGCAGCTGCGCACCGCGCTCAACAGCGATCCGCACGCCCCGAAGATCAGCCTGCTCGCGCTCATCGGCCGATTCGCCGTCGCGGGCCTGCGCCGGTTCCCGGAACTGAACGCGCATCTGGAAGGCGACGAGATCGTCATCCCGTCCGCCGTACACCTCGGCTTCGCCGCGCAGACCGACCGCGGTCTGGTCGTCCCGGTCGTCCAGAACTCGCACCAGCACACCCTGGAGGACCTCTCCGCCGCACTCGCCGACCGCACCGAACAGGCCCGTGCCGGACGCCTCGCCCCGGCCGAACTCACCGGCGGCACGTTCACCGTGAACAACTACGGCGTGTTCGGAGTGGACGGTTCGGCCGCCATCATCAACTACCCGGAGGTCGCGATCCTCGGCGTCGGGCGGATCATCGACCGGCCGTGGATCGTGGACGGCCAGGTCACCGCCCGCAAGATCACCGAACTGACGCTGGCGTTCGACCACCGCGTCTGCGATGGCGGCACGGCAGGCGGATTCCTCCGGTTCGTCGCCGACTGCATCGAGAACCCAGTCCGGTTGCTGCGCACTCTCTGAGGACGGTCAGGCTGGCAGCTCTGCCAGCCTTTCCGTCTTCGCCCACACGTTCCGCTTCAAGACGATCCGGAACACCGCGCGCCACGTCGCGAGCACGCCGAGCAACAGGAACGCCGGATAGCACAATCCGGCCAGCAACGCCCGGCTCAGCGACTCCTCGCGCAACCGGACAAAGTAGACGATCGCCCACACGATCCCGGGCAGCAGCAACGCGGCCAGCCACCACGCCACCGCCTGCGACAGGTTTCCGGTCTCCGCGACCAAACCACCGAACGTGTTCCCGGTCAGCAACGCCACCGGCACGATCACCAGCAGCGCCGCGGCGAGCAACGACAGCGGAACAGTCAGCCACGGCACGACGAGGTAGACCAGGAAGTCGAAAAGCCCGGTCCCGGCAATGAACCGAGAGGTCGCGAGACTGCGCAAATGCCGTGAGCACTGGAGATTCCCCTGCGCCCACCGGGTCCGCTGCCGCAGCAGGCGACGCGTGTCTTCCAGCCCCTGCTGAGTCACCCAGGCCCGTTGCGTGTATCGGATCCGCACCCCGGCCAGGTGCAGCCGCAGGCCTAATTCGAGATCCTCGACCAGGCAGTCGCTCCACGGTGACGGCCCGAACTTCCGCAGCACCGACAGCCGCGTGAACTGTCCGTTGCCGCCCATCCCGACGCTGCCGAGCACGTCCCGCAACGACTGCGAAGCATCCGCGATCGCGCCGAACTCCAAGTCCTGCAACAACGCCAGCAACCGGCGTCTATTGTGGATCCGCACCCGGCACTGCACCGCACCGACGCCGCGGCTGCGCAGCATCGCCGACACCTCGGCGAGCAACCCCGTGCTGCCGCGCCCGTCACCGTCGATAATGCCCACGACGGTCTGCGAAACAGTGCCCTCCCGCTCGGCAATGGCATCGATGTAGCGGTAGCCCGCGTTGAGCGCTTCGCCCTTTCCCTGCCGAGCATGCGGCAAGTCGCGGCGGAGCACATGCAGCCGTTCGTCAGCAATGCCCGCGACGATCTCCGGTGTCGCGTCATCGGATCCGTCGTCGATGACCAGCACTCGCACCGGGGTTTCGGGAGTTCCCAGGCATAACGCGTTTCGCACAGTGTTGGCGATAACGCGTTCTTCGTTCAACGCCGGAATGGCAATCCAGAAGAGCAACGGACGCGACGAGCGGTCAGTCGCGGGCCGCGGCGCGCGCCAGGCGAAGGCCGCCAGCACCAGGTTGTGGACCGGCCACCAGCACAGCAGCAGCACGAACCACCACGGCTGCGTCATGCCGAGTGCCGGCCCCGGGATCCGCTGGCACGCAGCCGGACCGAACGGACGGTGAACGCCATCGCGACGAATCCGGCCACCGGCAAGACAACCCACAACACTCCGTGGAACGGCGCGACACCGATCGCGGCGGCGGCCACGACCGCAGGAGCGACCCGGGTGACAGACATTTCTTTTCCTTCCAGAAGAAACTCAAGCAGCGACAGCGGCCGGGGACACGAAGCGATAGCCGAGCCCCTCGGTTCCTTCGACCACCTTCCGAAGGTCGCCGATGCCGAGAAAGGGGTGATAGTAGAAACTGACGACGCTGTCGGTCACCACGCGATGGGTTTTCGCGTCGGCCAGGATGTCGTCGGCGGTGCGGGCAGCGTGCTGGTTGAACTTGGCCGGAGCGACGTTCCCGACGTTCTCCGGCACCACGACAGTCCCGTAGACGTCGCGGACCGGATACGGGAAGAACTGGCCGTATACCTCGCGATAGGACACGTCGGTCCGTCCGCATCGGCCGCCGTCGCACTGGCCGGCGTAGTAACTGCCCCGGTCGTACCGCATCGGGAAGACCCGGCCGGCCTCCTGATAGTCCACAGCGGACCCGCCGTAATGCGGGAACTCGAACGCGTCCGGGCGCGGCAACCCGACCCGGTCGAACTCGGCGAGCCCGGTCGCGACGCGGCCGCGGAACCACTCCGGCGAGTCTTGCGGAACCGGTCCGCTGAGCCGCACATTGTCCTGGTGGTCCACGGTCGCGCGGTAGAACTCGTAGTCGGCTCCGCTGGTACCCGAGTACGGGTTGTCCGTCTCGCCGTACTGATGGCTGTAGCCGTGCATCACCAACGTTCCGCCCCGTGCGACCGCTTCACGCAGTGCCGCGACGAGCTCCGGACTGTCCACCAGTCGCGCGAACGTCGGCTTGCCGCCATTCGCCGCACCACGCGGATCCGCGTAATACGGATATACCGCCAACGAGAACGGCACGCCGCGTCCGCTGAGGTAGTCGGTGATCGCCCGGACCTCAGCGGGCGGTGTGCGCGGACCGATGTCCTCGATCCGTACCAGCGCACGTCGACGTTCCGGAGCGTCCGGTGCGAGCACGCCGAGGAGAATGTCCGCAGCCGCCAGGTAACGATCGCCCGCGCCGACGTAGGAATACGGCATTTCGGCGAGATAGGTGAATGATCCACTGTGGACCGCCCACGGCGACGCCGCTCCGTCAGCGGACTTCGCCTCCGCCAGCACCTTCGCCTTCGGCGACGTCACCCGCACTCCCACGACATCGACCCCGGCATGGGGATCACGCCGTAAGTCAGTGTCCCGATAGGACACCGTCGTGACCTTGTCCTCCCGGAACGGAGCCCACGTCCAACCCCACTTCCCGGCTAGCGCGGGCGCGTGCTCGAACAGCTGCCAGATGTTGCTGCCCATCCACACCACCGGCAGCCGGGTCCGGCTTATATCGGCCAGCAATGCGGACGGGAGCTGCGCGTCGTAGACCGTGCCGACGTAAACGACCGCCTGGTACTCGTTCAGCTCGCCGCTGCGGTAGTCAGCGGCGGGCAGCATGCGCCAAGCAGTAGAACGGGAAACCAGATTCGCCGTCTGAATCGCGTTGACCTGCGCTTCCTCGGCGACCTGCGTCGCAGGCGGGCTCGGCCGCAACCGCCGCCCGTCGTCGAAGAGCACCAGCGTCCGCCGGTCGTCGCGCCCGCCGGGACCGGCCAGACCGATTTTCGGTTGCCGCAGAACCGGTTCGATCGGAGAAGCCGCTTCCGAACCGGAGCCCTCGTCCGAGACCACCACGACGATCCCGCCCACCAGGCTGACCACCGCGACGACAATGATCCCGAGCCGCAACCACGCCGGGAACCGCTGAGTCACTGCACGACCTCGACCTGCTCCGGCACGAACGGCTCCGGCGCCTCAGCGGTCAGCCCGAGCAGCCAGGCCACCGCTTGTTCGGTGCGTTCTGCGGCCCGGCCGTCGCCGAAGGGGTTGGCGCGCGTGCTCATCGCCGCCCGCTGCGCCGGGTCGGTCAACAGCCTCGACGCAGTGTCCGCAATGAGGTCGGCGTCCGTTCCGACGAGCATCGCACAACCGGCGTTGACGGCTTCCATCCGTTCCGTCGTGTCCCGCAGTACCAGCACCGGAACCTTGAACGTCGGCGCTTCCTCTTGAATACCACCGGAATCGGACAACACGAGCGAACTTGCCGCGATCGCCGCCGCAGTCTGCTCATACGGCAACGCCGGGGTAAGCACCACGCGCGGGTGGCCGGCCAGCGCATTGAGCACCGCCTCCTGCACAGCCGGGTTCGGATGCATCGGCAGCAGCACACGAACGTCGGGATGCCGCGCCAGCAGAGCGTCCACAGCGGACAGAATGCGCGTCAGCGGCTCGCCCCACGACTCCCGGCGATGTGCGGTCACCAGAACCAACCGGCACTCGCCCCGCGTCGCCGATTCGACCACGTCGGCGACCGCACTGTCGGCAAAGGACACTCCCCGGTCCGTCACCCGGGAAATCGCGTCCACCACAGTGTTTCCGGTGACCAGGAGAACGCTGTCGTCGACGCTCTCGGCACGCAGGTTCTGCGCGGCCGCCGGGGTCGGGGCCAAATGCAGGCTCGCGGTCTGGCTGACGAGCCGCCGGTTCAGTTCCTCCGGGAACGGCGACCGCAGATCGAACGAGCGCAGCCCGGCTTCCAGGTGCACCACGGGAATCTTGCGCCAGAACGCGATGAGCGCACCGGCCACAGTGGACGTCGTGTCGCCCTGCACCAGCACCGCCGCGGGCGGACGCTGCGCGGCGAGCGCGTCGAGACCGGTGACCAGCTGCGAGAACAGCTCCGGCTGACCGCCGCCGACCCGGTTCAGGGTCAGCCGCAAGTCCGGGGTCAGCGAGAACGCGCCGAGCACCTGGTCGACCAGTTCCGGATGCTGCCCGGTCGCGACGAGCACCGGCTCCAGCCGTCCGGACCGGCGCATCTCCTGCACGACCGGCGCCATTTTGATCGCCTCCGGCCGGGTGCCGGCAATCAGCCACACCACCGGTGCGTCACCCCGGGTCATCACGGAACTCCATTTCAGCGAGAGCGGACGCGATCCGGGAAACAGTCCCTGGATCGCGCCGACCACGCTAACTACGGCATCCGGAATCAACCTCACCCTCGCGGGTCAAACTCACCGTCAGTAGTCGCCGTCACAAGCCGTCAAGAAGACACCAAACCGCCGACCACCTCGGTTTTAAGCAGCTGCTTACATAGCCGAACCTCGATGCACCAGACGCGCTGCGCACCCTCAGTAATCACACTGGATCGGTTAAGTCACGAGCCGCGGAAAAGAGCATCCGGAACCCCGGATGCCCTTTTCCCATTCCCCGGTCAAACCGCCGGAATGGCGACCCGCGATCCTGCTCACATAGTGGTCCAGACCACCAGTCAGTGCTTCCCCGGAACGTATTCGCCGGGCACCATCCGCGTCGTGACCGCGAACCGGTTCCACGCGTTGATCACCGTGATCGTCGCGATCAGCTGGGCCAGCTCCGCCTCCTCGAAATGCTCGGCGGCGCGAGCGAAGACGTCGTCGGGCACGAAGCCGTCGGTAAGCACAGTGACCGCTTCGGTCAGCTCCAGCGCGGCAACCTCCTTCGCTGTGTAAAAGTGTTTCGACTCCTGCCATGCGGAAAGCTGGATGACGCGCTCGCTCGTTTCGCCCGCGGCCAACGCGTCCTTCGAGTGCATGTCGATGCAGAAGGCGCAGTGGTTGATCTGCGACGCCCGGATCAGCACCAGCTGCCGCAGCGTCGGGTCGAGGCCGTGGCGAGTCGCGGCGTCGAGACGGATCATCGTCTTGTAGGCCTCCGGCGTCAGTTCCGCCATCTTGAGGCGGGGCGGCTGCACCGGAAGTCGTTCTGTCGTCGTCATAGCTTCGACCCTACGAGCGATTGGCACTCTGTTATGGTCCATTTCCGTGCGCGCGGAGTGGGCCAGTTCGCTGAGTGAAGACCTCCACCTCGACCTGCGCGGGCCTCGCCTGCGCGACGGCCTGATGGAGGCCCTGCGCGACGCCATCCGCACCGGACGGCTCGTCCCAGGCGCGAAACTGCCGTCCAGCCGCACACTCGGCGCGGATCTCGGCATCGCCCGGAACACTGTGGCGCAAGCGTATGCGGAACTCGTCGCCGAAGGCTGGCTCACCGCGCGGCAAGGTGCCGCAACCCGGGTTGCCCCGCGCGCCGAGATCGCGCCCGCACCGCCTGCGCCGAAGCCCGCGTCGCGACACCGCATCGTGCACGATCTACGCCCCGGCCAGCCCGATCTGTCGGCGTTCCCCCGCGCGGACTGGCTTAAGGCCGCGCGCCGCGCCCTGACCGACGCGTCCGACGACGCGTTCGGCTACGGCGGTCCGTACGGCCGCCCAGAGCTACGAGAAGCCGTAGCCGCCTACCTCGCCCGTACGCGCGGCGTACGTGCGCACCCAGACCAAATCATGATCTGCACCGGTACGTCGCACAGTCTCATCGTGCTCGCCGAAGTACTGAAGCAACGTGAAACTCGGGCAGTCGCCGTAGAGTCGTACGGCCTGCAAGTACATCGCGCGCATCTCGCGAAGGTCGGCCTCGAGACTCCGCAGTTGCCGGTGGACGCCGAAGGCGCGAAGGTCGAACGCCTCAACGACCTCCCCGACGTCGGCGCGGTACTACTGACGCCGTCGCACCAGTTCCCCACCGGCGTCGCGCTGCATCCGGACCGCCGCGCCGCCGTGGTGGACTGGGCACGCCGGACCGGCGGCCTGGTGCTGGAAGACGACTACGACGGCGAGTTCCGCTACGACCGCGGCCCGGTCGGCGCGATGCAGGGGCTCGATCCAGAACACGTGATTTACCTTGGCACCACAAGCAAAGCTCTCGCCCCGGGCCTGCGGCTGGGCTGGATGGCGCTGCCGCCGCGGATCGCCAGGGCCGCCGCCGAGGCCAAGGGCGAACGCGACCCGTTCTCCGGTGTGCTCGACCAGCTCACGATGGCCGAGTTCATCACTTCGGGCAGCTACGACCGGCACATCCGCGCGATGCGGGCGCACTACCGCCGCCGGCGCGACCAACTCGTCGCGGCACTGGCCGAGCACGCGCCGAACACCCGGGTGACCGGGCTGTCCGCCGGTTTGCAGGTGCTGCTGAACGTCCCGTCCGGCGAGGAAGACGCGGTGGTGCAAGGGTCCGCGTGGCAGGGGCTGGCCATGCACGGGCTCGGCGCGTTCCGCCACCCCGACGCGCCCGCGGACCGCGACGCGCTGGTGATCGGCTACAGCACCCCGTCGGCCAGCGCGTGGTCGAGCGCGCTGGAGGCGCTGTGCCGGGTGCTGCCCTGACCGGTCGAGCAGACCGGCAGCTTTCGCGAGTTTGCCGCGCCGCGGAGCGGGTAGCCGAAGCGCGAGGGGCACGAGAAGGGAGGACCCATCGTGAACGACAAAGCCGAGAACAAGGCCGAAGAACTTAAGGGTCGCGCCAAGGAAGCCGTAGGCAACGCCACGGACAACGAGCAGTGGCAGGCCGAAGGCAAGGCGGAGCAGGGCAAGGGCAACCTCAAGCAGGCTGCCGAGAAGGTGAAGGACGCGTTCAAGAGCAACAAGGACTGACGCGCCGCCAGCGAAGCCCGGGGCATTCGTGTCCCGGGCTTCTTCTTGCCACCGAACTTGCGTAACACGCAAACATTGCGCGTCACGCAAGAAGTGCGCTACCGTGGTCTCATGACCGAGCGACCGAACCTGCGAGACCGCCGCCGCCAAGAGACCCGGGTCGACATCTCCTGGGCGGCAGTCCGGCTCACTGTCGAGCGCGGTCTCTCGAACGTGACGATCGAGGACATCGCCCGCGAAGCGGGAGTTTCGCCGCGCACGGTCAACAACTACTTCTCCAGCAAAGCCGAAGCGATCGTCGCGCGGCACCAGGACCGGGCTCGCGGGATCGCTGATCATCTCCGCGCGCGCCCGGCGTCGGAGCCGCTCTGGACCGCGCTGCGGGAAGCGTCGCTAGCGCAGCTCGACGCCGACCGCGGCACCTCCCCCGGCGGCGGGAACGATCCACAATGGACAGCTGGGGTCCAGGTCATGATCGCCGAACCCGCGCTGGCGGGCGAATTCCTCAAAGCCAATGCGGCGGCCGAAGAAGCACTGGCCGAGGCGATCGCGGAACGCCTCGGCGCGGACGTCCACGATCTCCGCGTCCAGCTCATCGCCACCACCGCCGGCGGCGTGCTGCGGGCAGTCATCCAGGAATGGCTGCGCACCGCCCCGTCCGCGGACCTGACCTCCATCGTGCACCGGGCGTTCGACACGCTCGCCGAGGTGCTTCCCTGATCCCGCAAGGAGATCTCCATGTCCGACATCGTCATCGCGGGCGCCGGGCCGAACGGCCTGATGCTCGCCGCCGAACTCTGCCTCGCCGGGGTCCGCCCCGTCGTACTGGAACGGCTCGCCGAACCCGACGGGGTGCGCCGTGCCAACGGTCTCGTCGGCCAGGTGGTGCCGCTGCTGCACCGTCGCGGGTTGTTCGAGAAACTCGCCGGAGTCCCCGAACCCACGCCGGCACCGCGGTTCGTCTTCGGTGCGTTCCCGGTCGAATTCGCCGATCTGCCCAGTAATCCGATGTATCTGCTGCCCCGGCCGCAGCACGAAATGGAGCAGATCCTCGGCGAGCACGCCGGGACACTCGGAGCGGAGATCCGCCGCGGCCACGAAATCACCGGCTTCACCCAGGACGAGAATTCGGTGACCGTGCAGGTGCGAGGGCCGGACGGGCCCTACGAAATCGCCGCCGGGTACCTGGTCGGCGCGGACGGCGGACGCAGCACGGTGCGCAAGCTCGCGGGCATCGACTTTCCCGGCGTCAGCTGGGACGAAACAGTGGCCCGCAGCGCGAACGTCCGGATTCCGCACTCTTTCGTCGACCCCGCGACCGGCGGGCTGAAGCTGGAGACCGGCGTCATCCCGCCGTTTCAGCACCACCGGACGGAAACCGGGTTGTTCGTGTTCGCGCCGTTCGACCCGGCGAACCCGGCGCTGTCGACCAATGAACGCGGCGGTGCCGCCGATTTCGCCGAAGACGATCCGCTGACCATGGAGGAACTGCGCGCGAGCGTGCACCGGGTGCTCGGGGTCGATCTGCCGCTCGAACCGCCGTCCGGACCCGGTCCGTTCCTGCTGCGCAGGCTGGCGGGCGGCAACACCCGGATCGCCGAGACCTACCGGCGAGGCCGGGTGCTGCTGGTCGGCGACGCGGCCCACGTGCATTCCGCGATCGGCGGCCCGGGGCTCAACCTCGGTCTGCAGGACGCGGCGAACCTCGCGTGGAAGCTCGCCGCGGAAGTCCGCGGCTGGGCTCCGCCGGGGCTGCTCGACAGCTACGAGGCCGAACGCCGCCCGGTGAGCCAGCGCGTCGTGATGCACACCCAGGCGCAGAGCGCGCTCGTCGCGCCCGGGCCGGAAGTCACCGCGCTGCGCGAATTCTTCGGCGAACTGCTCGCCTCTCCGGATGCCCGGCAGCACATCGCCGACCTGATGTCCGGCGCGGACATCCACTACGGCACCGACCCGAACAGCGGCCGCTGGGCTCCCGACCTGCCGCTGGCCGACCCGGGCCCGCTGACCGCCGCGTACCGTGCCGCGCGTCCGGTGCTGCTGGATCTGACGCCCGGCGCTGTGCTCGCCGACGTGGCCGAGCCGTGGCACGACCGCGTGACCACCGTGTCCGCCACGGCAACTGGCGATGCGCCCACCGCGCTGCTCATCCGGCCGGACGGTTACGTCGCCTGGTCCTCCGCCGACGCCGAGCCAGCTGTCGAAACGCTGCGGACCGCACTTGCGCAGTGGTTCGGCGCACCGGTCAGGTCAGCCGTGTCGTCGCCACGTTGACGAGCGCTCCGGCCGGCAGCGTGCCGTCCGGGGCCACCAGCGACCGGGACGCCACCTTGAACGCGGTCCGCAGCCCCATCAGCTGCGTCTCGTCCAGGGCTTCGACCTGGTAATAGGTGTCGTGGCAGACCTGCCAGACCGAATCCGGCGTGCCGGAGAGGTCCACCAGCAGCTGGTGCCATCCGACCGGCGCGAATCCGGCCGGGCCGAGCAGCGCGTCGAGGCCTTCGCGGGTGCGGCTGCGCGGGTCGCCGGAGGTCGGCACCTGCCGGTCCTCGGCCACCACCGCGAAGAGCGGCCGGGCGACCTTCAGGAACACCTCGAGAGCGTCGGTCCCGCCGCCGCCCACGCCGATCACGAAGGCACCGCCGGGCCGCAGCACTCGAGCGGTCTCGGCGATCACCTTTTCGACGTCGGACATGAGCATCAACGCCATGTGCGACACGACCGTGTCGTAGCTGTCGTCCTCGAACGGCAGTTGCTGCGCGCGGCCTGGCCGCAGGTCCGCGTCGGCGAGCCCGGCCCGGCCGCGCGCGACCTCCAATTGCTTGGCGGAAAGGTCGATGCCGGCGAGCTTTCCGGCACCGCGACCGGCGAGCACCGCCAGCAGCGCGCCGTCCCCGCAGCCGAGGTCGAGCACGCTGGCCGGCTGACCGACGTGGTCGGCGAACGCCTCGTACACCGAGCGTCCGTCGACCCGGCCCCGTTCGGCCAGTTCGGACGCGGCTGCCGGGTTCCGGTCGTGATAATCGCGGAGGAACTCTTCGGCGGGCGTCATCATGCCCGAGACGGTAGCGCGAACGGTCACCTCAGCAGTTCGGTTTTGGCCAGGTTGACGCACAACCCCGCCGGAAGCCTGCCGTCTGCGGTGCGCAGATGCTCGGTTTCGGCGAGAAAGGCCGAGCGCAACCGGGCCAGCTGAGCGTCGTCGAGGGTGTCGGTCGAGTAATACGATTCACAGCACGACGTCCACACCTCGTCCGGCGCGGCGGTCAGGTCGATCTCGTACGGCTCCCAGGAAACCGGCGCGAACCCGGCCGGAGCGAGCACCTCGTCAATCCCCTCGCGCTTCGTCGTGCGCCGCTCGGCGGTGTAGGTGGCGCGCCGCTCCTCCGGCACCTCTCGGAACAACGGCCGGGCCAATTCGAGAAACACCGGAGTCGCGCCCGTCGATTCGGGACCGCCGACGACGATCGCGAAGGCCCCGCGCGGAACCAGCACCCGCGCGATCTCGGCGGCGACCGCCTCGGGGTCGTCCATGAGCATGAAAGCCATGTGCGACACGACCGCGTCGTAGCTGTCGTCCTCGAACGGCAGCTCCTGCGCCCGTCCGTGACGCAGGTGCGCACCGGCCAGCTCAGGCCGTTGCCGGGCGAGGTCGAGCTGCCCCGAAGACAGATCCACGCCGGCGAGCTTTTCCGCGCCGCGGCGGGCGAAAACGGCCAGCAGCGCACCGTCGCCGCAGCCGAGGTCGAGCACCCGGCGCGCGGGCGCGACCCGATCGGCCAGCACCTCGTAACTCGTCCGGCCGTCCCCGGTCACCCGGCCGGACTCGATCAGCACGGACATCGCGTCCGGTTTGCGATCGTGGTACTCGCGCAGGTAGTTCTCCGCGGCGGAGGTCATGCTCCGACGGTAGCGAATTCCTGGTACCCCTGTGCCATGGACGAAGAAGCTCTGCTCGGCATCGACGTCGGCACGACCGCGGTAAAAGTCGCGGCGTTCGCGCCGGACGGCCGGGAACTCGCGGCGCACTCGGTGCCTTACCCGATCGCGCGACCGCGTCCCGGCTGGGCCGAACAGAACCCGGAAGACTGGTGGCACGCAACGGAAACCGCGCTCCGCACGGTCCTTTCCGGACTCCCCGCCGGCACGGTGCGCGCGGCCGGGATCGTCAGCCAGGTCAACACCCACCTCCTCGTCGACCGTGACCTGCGGCCGCTCACCCCGGCGGTGATCTGGCAGGACCAGCGCTGCGCGGAGATCGCCGCGGAACTCGACGCGCGCTTCACCGACGACGACAAAAACCGCATCTGGGGCGGGCCGGTCGTGCTCGATGCGTCGTTCGCCGGGGCTCGCGCCGCGTGGTTCGCACGCGAGCAACCGCAGCTGTGGTCCCGGGCGCGATGGATGCTGAGCCCCAAGGACTTCATCGGCGCACGGCTCACCGGACGAGTCGCCGCCGACCTGCTGTCCGGCGTGCGCATCGCGGGCGCGTCCGGCTATCTGCCCGAAGCGGTCGCGCTCGTGGACGGACTCGGCGACCGTCTGCCCGAACTGCTCGCTCCCGAAGAACCCCTCGGCCACGCTGCTCTGCTGGGCGACGCTCCGGTCGTAGTAGGAACCATGGACGCGTTCGGCGCCGTTTTCGGCACCCGCACAACAGAACCGGGCCGCGCGATGGTCACCTGCGGGACGTCGCTGGTCGTCGCGGCCGCCTCGCCCCGGCACGAACCGGTCCGCGGCCTGGTCGCCTTCCCGCCCCGCGGCGACCTCGTCGTGCACGCCGGGCCGACGCAGGCAGCGGGCGACGCGGTGCGCTGGTGGAGCCGAGCGTCCGGACTGTCCTTGCCGGACGTGTTCGCTTCCGCCGCGGAAGGCAGTCCCGGCGTCGTGTTCCTGCCGCACTTGCAAGGCGAGCGCGCCCCGCTGTGGGATCCGGATCTGCGCGGCAGTTTCCTCGGGCTGGCCTCGTCCACCACCACCGCGGACCTGTCGCGAGCCGTCCTCACCGGAGTCGCGTTCTCCGCCCGGCACGTGCTGGAAACCGTCGAGGAAGCTTGCGGCGAAACCCTTCCGTCAGTGACGTTCTCCGGCGGCGGCGCTCGCAGCGACCTCTGGACCCGACTCCACGCCGACGCGCTGTCCCGCCCGGTCGAACGCCTCCGCGTGCACGACAGCGCCGCGCTCGGAGCCGCATTGCTCGGCGCAGTCGGCGCGGGCCGGTACCCGGACGTCGAAACCGCCGCGGCCACGACCGTCGCCGTCGAGCGCACCTTCACCCCTGAGACAGACCTGACCGGCCTGTACGAGGCGTATCGCGCGGCACACGAAGGGCTCGCAAGAGTGCACGAACGGCTGGCGCGATGGTGATCTAATGGCCGGCATGGAAACCCTCCGCTACGGCAGCGAGCCCAGCCAGTTCGTCGAACTCCACGGGACCCCTGGCGGGCGGGGCACCGCGATCCTGCTGCACGGCGGATGGTGGCGCGCCCGGCACGACCTGCACCAGCTCGACCCGATGGCCGCCGACCTGGTCGCCGCGGGCTGGTACGTGGCGAACGTCGAGTACCGCCGCATCGACGGCGACACCGGCGGCTGGCCGCGAACACTGGACGACGTGCGAGCCGCGATCGCCGCCGTCGAACGCCCGGCCGCATTGCCGACGGTCGCGATCGGACACTCCGCGGGCGGCCACCTGGCGCTGCTGGCGGGCGGACTCTCCGGGGTCGTCGCGTTGGCCCCGATCACCGACGTCCCGCGCGCCCGAGCCGAGGAACTGGGCGAAGGCGCCGCCGGGCTGTTCCTGACCGGCGACGACCCCGCGGCGTCGCCCATCCGGCAACTCCCGATCGGCTGCCCGCAACTGGTCGTCCAGGGCGACGCCGACGTCCGGGTCCCGGCTGCGCACAGCCGCGACTACGTGGCGGCGGCAAAGGCGGCTGGCGACGACGTGGACTACGTCGAGCTTCCCGGCGTCGACCACTTCCGCCTGATCGACCCGGCGGATCAGCCGTGGCAGCCCGCCCGCGAATGGCTCGACCGGCGGTTCAGCTGACGTCCGCCTCGACGAACCGGTGCCCGGCGGTGTTCTCGATGACCACCGCCGCCACCTGCGCCGGGTCGACGACCGCCGTTCCGTAGAGGTACGCGCCGTCCCGGGCCGCCCGCTCCGAGACCATCCAGCCGCCCGCGACCTGGCGCCTGCCGTCCTTGCTGAGGACGACGAGCAGGCATTTCTCCCCGGCCGGAATCCCGGTCACCGAACCGTCCACGCGCACCCAGCCGGTCTGCGGAACGATGTTCGCGGTGAGCCGGGTCTTCCCGCTGGCATCCGCGCCGGAAACGACCTTCGTGCCAGGAACCGCGCTCGTCGGCGGCGGCGCAGCCGGCACCGCCACCGCGGGCCCGGACGAACCCCGCCCCACCATCACCCCGACGCCCAGCGCGACCGCGGCCACCACGACCGCGGCGGCGATCGCCATCGACCGTCCACGCCCAGCCCGCGCGCGCGACTCCGCGCGAACCTGGTTCACGGTCCGCTGCATCACCAGGTCCGCCCCGACCGGCGGCCCCTCCAGCAACGCCTCCGGCGGCAGCTCGCCGAGGAAACTCTGCACCTCGCGCAGAGACGCGGCCTCCGCGCGGCACCGCTCGCAGCCGTCCAGATGCGCCTCGACGTCGCGCTGCTCGCCCGACGCGAGCTGACCGGACAGGTATCCCGCCAGGTCGACGTGTTCGTCGGCTGTGTTCATCCGGCCACCCCTTCCGCTCGCCGGAACTCTTCCCGCAACGCCCGCAACCCGTAATACGAGCGGGACTTGACCGTCCCCGGCGGAATCCCGAGCCGCTCCGCCGCCTCCGCGACGCTGCGTCCCTGCAGATACATCTGCTCGAGCACCTCGCGATGCTCCGGAGAAAGCCCGTCGAGCGCGGCGAGCACCACCATCGAGTCCACGACCTGATCGGCATGATCCCGCTCGACCGGCCCGCCCGACGGCGACTCGGCCACCTCCTGCGGCCGCGCCTCCTTCGCCCGGAACCGGTCGATCACCAGGTTCCGCACGACGGTCAGCAACCATCCGCGCACCGACCCGCGCCCGTTGACCAGGCTGTCCGGACTCCGCCACGCGCGGACGAGCGCCTCCTGCACCACGTCCTCCGCCGCCGCGCGGTCGCCGAGCAGCCGGGTGGCGTAGGCGAGCATCGCCCGCCCGTGCTCCTCGAAAAGCGCGCGGACCAGCGCCTCGTCCGCAACCGCCCGCCGGTGACGGGTCCTGAACCCGGCCATGCCCCGATCATCCTCCCGGTCAGGGCCGATTGTCGCGCAACCGAGGCGTGTTGCTTCCCGCTGGCTCTTCGTCCCCGCGCACCGGACGCTTCCGCTGGCGCCGCTCCCCGGCCCGGCGCTCGTTGTTCCCGGACCGGCCGACGGCCCCCGATCGATACCCGCCCACCAGCGTGGTTCCGCCGACACGATCGGGGAACGCACCGCCTGCGGGCCCCGGACCTGGGCTAAGTTCGCAACTGATCCAGCCGGAAGGCTTGCTCACCAGGTCGGCGCACGCCGGTGCCGTGCACTGGGATCACCGTCCCGGCCGCCCGACCGCCCTGGAGCCGCCGGGAGCGCTGCGCACACCGCCCTCCCGGCGGCTCCGGGGCACCTTGGGCCTGTTTCGCTCCCGGCCTTCCCGGCTGCTTCGGTTCCGCCGGCCTGCGACGGTGCCGAGTCGCAACGCCCGGACGGGCACTGCTGCCGCGTGTTCCGGGCATCCGGGGTTGCGCCACCATGGCAACTCTCGACGGAAGGCAGCCCACCCCAGCACATTCGGGCACCTCTCGTCAGCACCGCGATTCTGAACGGGCAGCTCTCGCCAGGACCGCGGCAAGCAGCCGTCGCGTCCAGGCAATTCTCACCAATGCAGCGATCCTGGCCCCCTCAGCCAGGCAGCCCAGGCCGGAACGGCGGCCATCGCACCACGCCCGATCTCGCCAATGCCGCAATAGTGCGCCATCGCAACCAGTCAAACTCTGGCCGAAACCGCAGCCATCACATCCGGGCATTTCCGGCCACTGCGGCGGTCCTGAACCGTCGCATCCCCCAAACCCCGATCGAAGCGACCCTGCGACCGCACCGGAACGCAGCGGAGCCCCGGCAAACGTCCGCGGGCAGCTCGCGGCGGCGGTCATCCACACCCCGGCGGCTTCCCCACAGCCCGCCGTTCAACCGCCCAGCCACGCTGATCCATCCCCGCGCTATTCAGTCCACAAAGGACTCAAGCGGCGGCCGCGCCGAGGTCGGTCAGCACCACCGGGCTCGCCGGCGCTCCTCGGCGGCGGGCGATTCTCACCAGGCCCCGGCGGCGCAGGCGGTCCATCGCCTGCGTCTCCCACAGCGGGACCCGCCCGCCGACCGACCACAGGTAGCACTCCCCGGCGAATCCGTTGTGGACCACCACCAGCCCGCGCCGGACGTCGTCCAGTGCGTGTACGTCCTCCTCGACGAGCACCATGACCGGCTCCCTCCGTCCCCTTCATGGTGAAACGTCCGGGGCCCCCGGCACATCCGGGAATCCACCTCAGGGGTTCCCTGGAGAAATGGGGTCGCCCTCGCCTCGCAGACCTGGCAGGATCGGACTTCGTGCGGCCGCCGACGATCGCGTGCGACGAGTCCGGCTCCGAGGGCGGGAACCTGATCGGCGCGAACACGGCGGTATTCGCGCACGCCGCCGTCCGGCTGGAGTCCGCGGCAGCGACGGAATGTGTTGCGCGGCTGCGGGAACTCATCGGTTCGCCCGCGCTCGAGTACAAAGCCAACCATCTCCTGCGCGCCAAAAACCGCGCTGCCCTGGAGTGGCTGCTCACCGAACCCCTCGCCGACGCCGCCAGCGTCCTGCTCGTCGACAAAGCCTTGTTCCTCGCGGGCAAAATCGTCGACCTGCTCGTCGACCAGACCCCCTACCCGGAATGCCTTCGACACCGTCCGGACGCCCGCGCTCGTGCCTTGCACCAAGACGGTCCGCGCATGCACGGCGCTCAGCGCTGGACCGAATTCCTGCGCTCGTTCACCGGACTGCTGCGCACCTCGAACCGCCGCCTCCCCGCGACCACTCCCGCCGAGTTCTTCGCCCAGACGGACGTCCTCGGCGAATTGGTCGCGGCTCGCCCGCAGATGACCGCGTTGCGCGACGAACTCCTCGCCGATCCCGGTCTCGTCTCGCCGATCGATCCGTTGATGCCCGCCCTCGCCGACACGATCGCGTTCTGGCGTCCGGAAGAGGTCGTCCACGACGAGCAGCCGTCCCTCACGCCAGCCCGGCTCGCCCAGCTGCTCGATCCGGTGCCGCGGTGGCGATTCGTCGACTCGAGGTCCGAACCGCGGGTGCAGACAGCTGATTTCCTGGCGGGAGTCGCGCGGCGGCTGACCGAGGAAACCCTGCATGGCGGCGGGGACCCGGAACTGGTCAAACTGCTGCGGCCGTATGTGCTTCCCGCGTCGGTCTGGATCGGGGATCCGGCGGACTAGCCGGCAACACCTCAGTGGTCACCAATCCCGCGGGTTGACGACGTGCACCGCGGCTTCCTCCGCCGAGGCCGCGCCACCGTCGATCCCGATGTCCGAGGCGTACAGCTCGGCCTCGGTGTCCGGGCCGAAGCCCGCGTTGCCAGCCACCAGACGGCCCGCGCGGAGATCGCCGACCTCGTCGTCGACAAGTTCGCCGTCGGTGTCGTCCGTATCGCCAAGGCCGTCGCCGTCGGTCGCGCGGATTTCCGGGAGCTCGCGGGCCAGCCTGCCCGCCCAGCTTTCCCCGGCGGCTTCTTCGGCGGCGGTGGTGCCCCAGTCGCGAGTCGCGAGTGGACGTTCCGGCGGCGAATAGCCCTCGTCGTAGGGGTCGCCGTCCTCCAGGGTGTCTTCGGGATCCAGCACGCCGGTGTCGGCGTTGTCTTCGATGTCGTCGTCCACTGCTCCTCCTTTCCGCGTGCCCAGGTTACTGCCGCCCGCTAGCCTGTGCGCTCACGCCGGGTGGAGGAACGATGACTCAGTGGAGCGGTCCCACGCTGATCGCCGTGTTCGCCGGATTCGGGCTGGCGTTCGTTTTGGTGGTCCCGTATGTCGCGATCAGTTATCGCAAACGCGGCGAACTCGGCCTGCTGCGCGCGATCGCCGCGCCGGCCTTCCTCGTGTATTGCTTCGCACTGGTCACGTACACGCTGCTGCCGCTGCCGGACGTCGACGCGGCGTACTGCGCGACGCATGAAGCGCTGCGGCACCCGGTGTGGAATCCGCTCCAGTTCGTGGAAGACATGCGCCAGTTCAACACCGGGTTGCTGGACAATCCCGCGCTGCGCCAGGTGCTGTTCAACGTCGCGTTCTTCGTGCCGTGGGGCGTGTTCATGCGGCGATTGTTCGGGCGGAGCATCGGTTTCGCCCTCGTCAGCGGGTTCTTCGTGTCGCTTGCCATCGAGACGACCCAGCTGACCGGTGTGTGGTTCCTGATGGAGTGCCCGTACCGGCTGTTCGACACCGGCGACCTGCTGGCCAACACCGTCGGCGCGTGCGTCGGCGCGCTTCTCGCGCCGGTGCTGCGGCGCTCTGGACGGCTGCGTCCGGCTGACGAACCGCGTCCGGTCCTCGTCCGGCGGCGGCTGCTGGGCATGGTGCTCGACCTGATTTCGGTGACGCTGGCGGGCGTCGTGCTGAGCATGATCGCGCTCGCCGTGCAGTACGTCACGAAGGGCACGCTGCAGAACAACACGCTGATCGACGACGTCCTCGGCCGCTGGGTGCCCACCGTCGTCCTGCTGCTGCTCGTGCCCCTGGCAGGCAATGGCGCGACGCCTGGTCAGCGCGCGGTTTTGCTGACGGTGGTGCGCGCGGACGGACGGCCGCCGTCGATGCTGCAGTCGATAGCCCGGTTCCTGATCGGTTCGGGCGGCTACTTCATCCTGGTCGGCTTGGACTCCGGGTGGACGTCGCTGTGGCTGCTGGCGCATCTGGTGTTCATGATCTTCACCCGGGGACATCGAGGCCTGACCGGGCTGGTGTGCGGGCTGTCCGTCGTCGACACGCGGGCGGTGGATCGGGAGCCGGTCGCCCCGCCAGGGTGATGTCGTTTTTTCGCGAGGTTTCGCGCGCGGGGCGGGGCAGACTGATCGGCGTGTACGAGGAGACCGAACGCTGTATCCGCGCGGTGCAGTCGAAGGACGACCGGTTCGACGGGTGGTTTTTCACCGCGGTGCTGACCACGGGGATTTACTGCCGGCCGAGCTGCCCAGTAGTGCCGCCCAAGGTCGAGAACATGCGCTTCTATCCGAGCGCGGCCGCCGCGCAGGCCGCCGGATTCCGCGCCTGCAAACGCTGCCGGCCCGACGCGTCGCCCGGTTCGCCGCTGTGGAACGAACGCGCCGACGTCGTGGCGCGCGCGATGCGCCTGATCGGCGACGGGGTCGTCGACCGCGAAGGCGTGCAGGGGCTGGCTACGCGACTGGGGTACAGCGTCCGGCAGATCGAACGCCAGGTGCGTGCCGAACTGGGCGCGGGCCCGCTCGCCCTAGCCAGGGCACAGCGCGCCGAGACCGCCCGGTTGCTGATCGAAACCACGACGATGCCGATGAGCGATATCGCGCACGCGGCGGGGTTTTCGAGTATCCGGACGTTCAACGAAACCGTGCGGGCAGTCTTCGCCCTGACGCCGAGCGAGTTGCGCTCCCGCGTCCGCGGCGGCAAACGGACCAAGTCGCAGGGAGTGCTGTCGGTGCGGCTCCCGTTCCGGCGGCCGCTGTGCCCGGACAACCTGTTCGGGCACCTGATCGCCACCGCGGTCCCGGGCGTCGAGGAATGGCGCGACGGCGCTTACCGCCGCACCCTGCGACTGCCGCACGGCCACGGCGTGGTGTCGCTTCGCCCTGAACCGGACCACGTCGCGTGCCGCCTGAGCCTGACCGACCTGCGCGACCTGGCCGCCGCGATCAGCCGGTGCCGCTGGCTTCTGGACCTGGACGCCGACCCGGTAGCCGTCGACGAACAACTCGCCACGGACCCGACCCTCGCCCCCCTGGTCGCCGCCGCGCCCGGCAGGCGCGTCCCGCGCACGACCGACTCAGCCGAGTTCGCCGTGCGAGCAGTGCTCGGCCAGCAGGTCTCGACCGCGGCCGCCCGTACGCATGCGGCGCGCCTGGTCCTGGCGCACGGCGCCCCGATCGAGGACCGGGAAGGCGGCCTGACGCACCTGTTCCCGTCGCCTGGGTCGCTGGCGGAACTGGACCCGGAAACGCTGGCCATGCCGAAGTCCCGCCGCGCGACCCTGCTGGGTCTCGTGTCAGCCCTGGTCTCCGGCGACGTCGACCTGACCGCAGGCGGCGATTGGGTCCACGCCCGCGCGCAACTGGCCGCGCTGCCCGGCTTCGGCCCGTGGACGGTGGAGAGCATCGCCATGCGCGCCCTCGGCGACCCGGACGCCTTCGTCGCGACCGACTTGGGCGTGAAGATCGCCGCCGAAACCCTAGGCCTGCCACCAAGTCCAGCCGCCTTGACCGCGCACGCCAGCCGGTGGCAGCCGTGGCGCGCGTACGCGGTCCAGCACCTCTGGGCGACCGGCGACCACCCGATCAACCGGATCCCCGCGGAGGAATCGGCATGACCGTGGTGCACACCGTCATCGACAGCCCCGAGGGCCCGCTGACCCTCATGGCCCGCGACGGCGGCCTGGCCGGCCTGTACATCGGCGACGAGCAGTACCGCCCGCCACGCGCCGCTTTCGGCGACCGGGACGACCGCCCGTTCGCCGCGGCGACTCGTCAGCTGAACGAGTATTTCGCCGGCGACCGGGTCGAGTTCGACCTTCCGTTAGCTTTCAGCGGCACTCCTTTCCAAGAGACGGTGTGGCGGGCACTCCTGCAGATCCCCTACGGCGAGACGACGACGTACCGAGAGCTGGCGGAGTCGATCGGCCGCCCGACGGCGTCCCGTGCGGTCGGCCTGGCGAACGGCCGGAACCCCATCGGCATCGTGGTGCCGTGCCACCGGGTGCTGGGCAGCAACGGATCGCTGACCGGCTACGCGGCTGGGGTGGAGTGCAAGCGGAGGTTGCTGGAGCTGGAGCGGGGTGGGCGGGCGGCTGCGGGGTGATGTGCGGTCGGGGCGGGCTGCCGGGGTGCAGCTTGGGTGGTGGGTTCGGCTGGGATTGGCTGGCTCGGGGCGGCACCGGATCGGCTTGGGTCAGAGCGGGGCTCGCTCGGTTCGGCGCGGGGCTGGCCGAGTCGGCGCAAGGCTCGCCCGCCCGCAGTTGCTTCCGCGACTGGCGACCAACCCGCAGGACAGAGCACAGCCCGCCAAAACCGCGCGCACCCAGCACAACTGGCAGCAGCTCCCGAGCCGAGGCCCGGCCGACGCGGGTCAGCGCTGGGCGAGCCAGCTTGGGACTGGTCCCCTAGCTGACGACCGACCCGCAGGGCACGGCTCGCCGAATCAGCGCGCACTCGGCGCAGCTTCCCGCCCGCCACCGAGCCGAGCCCCGACAGGCTCGGGGCGAGCCGGACCGGGTTACCTCGAGCCGGACCGGGTTACCTCGAGCCGGACCGGCTTACCTCGAGCCGAGCTCGCTTGAGCCTGGCCGAACAAGGCGGGGATGGCTCGGAGAGATCGAGCCGCCGCCTGATGTCGTCCCATCTGCGCGGTCACATTGCCCAGCTCGCCTGAAGGTCGGGCCCGGCTCGAGCACGGGCCCGCCCAGGTTGTCTCGTTCGCTCGCCGTCAGCCGCTCGGGCGGTGCGGTTCCGGCTCGTCTTGCGCCGTGCGGTTCGGTCGTTCCGCGATAGCCATCAGCTGAACCAGCCGTTCACCGTTCCAAAGTCCAGAGCGCCCGTCACCTCCCCATAAGTCCCCTGCTTCAGCACCTCGGCAGCCGCGTGGTGGGCCAGGGAGTAGGCCGCCTGGGCGATGGACGTTCCTACGCTCACCCGGCGCACGCCAGCGGCTGCCAGGTCTGACACCGGCGGTGCACCAGGGCCGGCCATGGCGCTCACCGGGACCGGGGAGGACTTTGCCAGTTCCGCCAGGACCTCCACGTCCACCAAGCCGGGGACGAAGATGCTGTCCGCTCCGGCGTCGGCATAGACGCGGGCTCGGGTCAGGACATCGTCGAAGCGGCCAGCGCGGTCGCCGATTCCGAAGAGGTACACGTCGGTGCGGGCGTTGATCCATAGCTCCGAAAGGCCAGCCGTCGCGGCGGCGGCTCGGGCTGCGGTGAAGCGTTCTGCCTGTTCATCGGGAGCGAAGAGGGTGGCGGTTCCAGCGCGGGAGTCTTCCAGGTTCACGCCTACGGCACCCGCCTCGACTACGCCTCGCACGGTTTCGGCGACGGCTGAAGGGGCCAGGCCGTAGCCGCCTTCTACGTCGGCGGTCACCGGTACTTCTACAGCGCTCGCGATTTGAGCGATCACCGACAACATTTCCGCGCGGGATAGCTGCTGACCGTCGCCTCGGGCCAGGGCCCAGGAGACGCCTCCGCTGGTGGTGGCGATCGCCGGGGCGCCGGCTCGTTCGATGGCGACTGCGCTGCCCGCGTCCCAGGCGTTCGGCAGCACCAGTACATCGGTGGCGTGTAGTTCGCGGAAGAGATTTGCCTTGTCTTGCAACGAGTTCATGTGGGTTCCTCCCCAGTGGCAAGCCCCGGCGGGGCAACTGCGGAGGAACGTATCAGCGGGCACCGACAAAAACCGGCGCGAAAGGATCAAGGGAGGTCGAAGCCGAGTTCGCGGGCGGCGTCGGCGGGGGTCGGCTGGGTCCAGCGGCGAGCGACTGCCTCGTGGGTGGACAGCGAGCGCGATTCAGCTCGGTCCAGGTACAGGATGCCGTGCAGATGGTCCGTCTCGTGCTGGACGATACGTGCTGGCCAGCCGGACAATTCCTCGTCCAGTGCCGCACCGGTTTCGTCGGTGCCGCGAAGCCGGATCCGCAAGGGGCGCGCGACGACGGCCTGCCATCCGCGCACGCTCAGGCAGCCCTCGAAGAACGCGGCGGTTTCGTCGCCCACTCGGGTGTATGCGGGGTTCACCAGCACCCGGAACGGCAGCGGGACGATCCCGCGGGTGGCGAGGGTGGATTCGGCGACGCCGGGACGTTCGCGGGCGCCGTCCTCGACGACCGCGATCCGGACGGACAGGCCGATCTGCGGCGCTGCGAGGCCGACGCCGGGCGCGGCATGCATGGTCTCCTTCATGCCCTCGATCAGCGCGGAAAGCAGTTCATCGCTCAGTTCTCCCTCGTACGGGCGGGCGGCGGCGCGCAGCACGGGGTCGCCTGCCTGCACGATCGGCCACGGCAACGGCTGGGCGAGCAGTTTCTCGACCTGTTCGGCAAGCACCGGCGAACCCCTCTCCAAGGGCAACGGGACAGCGGCATGATCGCACCCGCGCGGAGCACGACACTCGCCCGGGGATCAGGCAAGCTGGCAGCCGTGGCCTACGACGTGAACGCGATCCGCAAGCACTTCCCCGCGCTCGAGAACGGCGCCGCCCACTTCGACGGACCCGGCGGTTCCCAGGTCCCGGACGTGGTCGGCGAAGCAGTGTCCTCGACCCTCTGCGCCGCCATCGCGAACCGCGGCACCGTCACGGCGGCAGAGCGCCGCGCGGACGGCGTCGTGCGCGAAGCCCGGCAAGCTGTCGCGGACCTGCTCGGCGCACGTCCGGACGGCGTCGTGTTCGGGCGCAGCATGACGCAGGTGACCTACGACTTCTCCCGTACGCTCGCGAAGAGCTGGGGGCCGGGCGACGAGGTTGTGGTCACCCGGCTGGATCACGACGCCAACGTGCGGCCCTGGGTACAGGCTGCTGAAGCGCGCGGTGCGACTGTCCGCTGGGCGGACTTCGATCCCGAGACGGGCGAGTTGCCGACGTCATCGATCACGGAACTGCTCACTGATCGGACGCGGCTGGTCGCGGTGACCGCTGCCTCTAACCTGCTGGGCACGCGCCCGGACATCCCGGCGATTACCGAAGCGGTCCGCGAAGCAGGTGCGCTGAGTTACGTAGACGGCGTGCACCTGACGCCGCACGCGCTGGTCGACATCGCCGAACTGGGCGCGGACTTTTACGCCTGCTCGCCGTACAAGTTCCTCGGACCGCACCTAGGCCTTCTCGCGGCCGCACCGGATCTTCTGGAGACACTGCAGCCGGACAAGTTGCTGCCGTCGAGCAACGCGGTTCCGGAGCGTTTCGAGCTGGGTACGTTGCCGTACGAGCTCCTCGCGGGCGCTACTGCGGCTATCGACTTCCTCGCGGGGCTTGTGCCGAGTGAAGGCAGCCGTCGCGAACGTTTGCGTACGTCGCTGACGGCGCTTGAAGAGCACGAAGACGCACTGCTGCAGCGCTTGGAAGACGGGCTCGCGGCGCTGCCGCGCGTCGTTCGGTATGGCTCGCCGACGCGTCGCCGTACGCCGACAGTGTTGTTCTCAGTCACCGGATTGACGCCTCAGGCGGTGTACGAGCGTCTCGGCGCGCGCGGGATCAACGCACCTGCTTCGACGTTCTACGCCATCGAGTGCGCGCGGCACCTCGGTCTTGGCGACACTGGTGCCGTACGCGCTGGCATCGCGCCGTACACGACTGCGGCGGAAGTCGATCTGCTGCTCGCTGCTGTTGCGGAGCTGTGAATGAGCATCGAGACGACTGTCGACGGACAGGTCACCACCATCACCATCAACCGGCCGGAGAAGCGGAACGCACTCACGAAGGCGATGTACGTCGCCCTCGCGGACGCCTTCGACGCTGTCCGTACGCCGATCGCCGTACTGAGCGGCGCCGGCGGTGCGTTCACCGCGGGCAACGACCTCGGAGACTTTCTCGCGCACGAAGCCGGTGACCGCACGAAGACGCCCGCGCGGGTCTTCCAGGAGGCGCTGCTCGCGACGCAGGCAGTAGTCGTCGCATCCGTCGACGGTCCCGCTGTCGGCATCGGCGCGACCCTGCTGCTGCACTGCGACCTCGTCTACGCCACCGAACGCAGCTACCTGCAGTTCCCCTTCGTACCGTTGGGGCTGGTGCCGGAGTTCGGCAGCAGTTACGCACTGCCGCGCCGCGTCGGTCCGCAGCGTGCGACGGAGCTGCTGCTGTTCGGAGAACGCCTGTCTGCGGTCGAAGCAGCGCAACTCGGGTTGGTCAATGAAGTGCTCCCTGACGAGACAGCACTCGGTAAGCGCGTCTCGGAACGCGTCGCGACTCTCGCCGAACGGTCAGTACGCGCGGTGACGGCGACACGCGCGCTGCTGCACGACCGCACTGATGAGAGCGTCGAAGAGCGCATGGAGTCCGAGTCCAAGCACTTCGCTGAGCTGCTGCACGACCCGGACACTGTCGCCACGTTGCGCGCGAAGCTCGACAGGCGTTAGCGGCGGCGGCGCTTGTCCACCGCGGCGTCGAGGACTGGACCTAGCTCTTCGACAACGGTGTCGAGCGCCGTCACTGAGTGCTCGACCCGAGCCAGTACTAAGGCTCCTTCAAGCGCGCTGATCATCAACACGGCCAACGAAGCAGCGCGCGCCGCCGGTACGCCCATCTGCTGCAGCGCGGAAACGATGGGCTTCCGCCACTGCGCGAAGGCGTCGTTCGCGCGCTCACGCAACGGCTCGCTCGACGCCGCAGTGTCGGTGACTGTGGCTACTAACGGGCAGCCGTAGTCGTAGCCGATGTCGAGGAACTCCGCGCGCCAGTACTCGACAACCGCCGCGAAGAGCGCGGACGGCGTCGGGTCCGTCAGCGAGTCCATCGCGCGCGTCACGCGACGTGCGGCGTAGCGGCCCGCCCAGTCGATCGCTTCGCCAAACAGCTGTTCCTTACCGCCCGGGAAGTAGTGCTGAAGCGATCCCCGCGGCGCTTCGGCATGCGCCACCACCTCGCGCATTCCGGTGCCGCTCAAGCCCTGCGTACGCAGCAACTGCGCAGCGCTGAAGACCATCCGCTCGCGCGCCGGCCGTTCCGTCATCGAGCGTCTCCTCCGTGACTGTCAGCTCGTACTCGTTCTCGCCGCCGTACCCGGGCACGAAGCGGAACCCGCACGCCCGCAGCAATCCTTCCGCAGCGACGTTGCCCTCCTGCACGGTGGCGTGCAGCTTCCAGCCGCGCCACTGCTCCGCAGCCAGCCGGACCAAGCCGCGACCAATGCCGCGCCGCTGCCACCGGTCGGCGACGAGCAGCCCCAGTTCGACGCGGCGGCCGTCCTCCGGGACCGCGTTCAGCAGCCCGGCGGGCACGCCCGAAGCCTCAGCGACGAGGGCCGTCTCAACCAGGAGGAATCGCTGGTACCGGGACAGGACCGCGTCCGGCTCGATCGGGCCGCCGAGGGTGAACCGGCGGCTCAGCGATTCCGGCGAGCAGGCGCGGACGAGATCGGCCACGGAACCGGCGGTGGCCGGTCGCACGGCGGTCATGACAGTCGTCATAACCCGAGGGTGGCACACGGCCGCGGCTATGACAAGCGTCATGGGAGATGTCACGCTGCCGACACGACCACCGCGGCTCGCCGGTCCCGGGACCGGCGAGCCGCCACCGGTTTCGGGCAAGCAGAATTCACTTATCGTATCCGCGATACCCCATCGGCGGTAATTCCACCGATTAATCGGGGCTTGACCACGATGCGTGTCCACTGGGCCTCTTTGGGTGAAAACGGTTCCCGATACCTGCCGGGAACGCGTTTCTTCCTTATATTTTCCTGGACGCTCCGGCATGCGAGCAAAGGAGACACGGCCATGACCCAGTCGCTCGAGGTTCCGACGAAGGAATTCTGTCTCGACTGGACGATGGACGGGGCCAATGGCGGCAGGGTGCACTTCACCCTGTCCGGCCAGGTGAGCCTGTTGGACGGCAAGCGGTTCTACAAGGTCGACGGCGTGCTGTACATCGCGGACGGCAGCGCGTACTGCCGGGAGATCGGGAACCCGCGGCTGCACGTGCGGCGCAACGGCGTCGAGGAGACCGGACGGCAATGGGGCTGGGAAGCGATCAGTTCCCGCAAGAGCGCGAACCGGCTCTGCACAATGGACGGTTATTTCGTGCGCACGGGCTACTGGGCGCCCGCCGATCGCAGTATCCAACTCGGAATCGTCGCCGAACACGGGATCACCCGGCGTCGTTCGCACAGCCCGACGGCAACGATTCGACTGGTCGACTGAATGGTTCCCGGATATCGGGAGCGCTCCCTCGGTTCGCGCTTCGCAATGACCCGATTCCGGGTCGGACGACAGTGAACGTTTTCGCGAGCAGCCCGGGCAGGCACGTCAGCCCGGGCTGTCCGCGATGGAAACCCCTGGTTGCCCGCCGGCGAACTTCCGGCGCACAGTCGCGTCAGCCGTCGAGGCCGCAAGATCGCTTGCCCGCCAACGCGAACCGTGCGAATCAGACGATCCGGCGAGCGACCGCCGCGGCGAACCGCCGGTACCGCAACCCATCCGCGGCCGAACGCGGCGAAAGATCAATCCCGGCAACGCGTACCGGACCCGCGAGACATTGGCCTGGACCACTCGCCGCACGCCGCGAAACCGTGCCCGCGCGGCCGCAACCTCCGCTCGTCGTCACCCACACGGGTAAACCCCTGGGCTGGAGGTAAGCGAAAACACACCGGATCCCCAGGAAAAACATGAAAAACGTTGTGCGGGACACAGCGCTCGCGCGCGCGAAAGAGGACCATGAGAGGCATGCGGAACAGGACTCGGGCAGGCAGACCACCACACCCTGGTAAACGATTGCTCCGACGGCTCGGCGCCGTGCGCAACCCGCTCGTGCGACGGTCGGACCGGATCGAAGGCGTGCTCGCCGGGATCGTCACGCTGCTGGCGCTCATCGCGATTCCCTTCGCCATGATGATCGGCGGCGAGGACATCGCCGCGGAGACCGCCGCGTCGGACGCGCAGCTGCAGTCGCGGCACCAGGTGACCGCCACGGTGCTGACGACGGCCGCGCAGCCGGTCGCTTCCGTCGGCGACAGCGCGCCGATCGCCAACACCGCGCGCGTGAACGCGGTCTGGAAGCCGCCGCACGGCGTGCAGCGCACCGGCGTCATCACGGTCCCCGCAGCCTCCGCGACCGAGGGTTCGACCACCGACATCTGGCTGGACGACAGCGGCAAACAGACCACTGCCCCGCTGACGCACGCGGACGCGGTCACCAACGGCGTGCTCGTCGCGGCCTTCTGCTGGCTGTGCGCGGTCGGCGTGCTGGGCGGCGCGTTCTGGATCGCGCGGCGGGTGCTCGACCGCCGGCGCGCGGCGCGGTGGGCTGACGAATGGGCGCAGTTCGCCGGACCCGAAGCGGTTCGCTGACAGCTCTGCCTGCCACGTACTTGCCGGAGGTTCCGCACCGGAAGACCTCCGGCTCTAGTGCGGTCGGCTGCCGGACGGGCGCGATCCGCCAGTCCGGCGCCGACCGCTCATACCCTCCGTACGCAGGTTCGCTGCCCACCGGAGTTCCGCACAGCAAGTATCGGCGAGCCCGGCCGGCGGCGTAGTGCGCCGGGCCCGGAGGCAGTTCGCTGACACGTCTGCTGCCTCCGGACCCGGCCTCGGCGGACCGAGCGGGGCGACACCCCCAGCGTCGCCCCGGGCCGGTACTACGCCTGCCGCTCTGCCCGGATTATGTGGCGAGTTAGCCACCAGCTATCTCGTTGAGGCACAGTCTTGTGGAGCCCTCCGGCGATTGTCAACTGTGAGCTAATCTGAGATAGTCGCCTTAGCTGAGAGCAATCAGCTGCAACTGGAGGGGCGTAGCAGCATGTCCGAAGACACTCAGCCGGCGGAAGCCCGGCCCACCCTGGCCTCCAGACTCGACGACCTGTTCCGCACGGTGCGCCCGCAAGGGAGGCACTGGACGAACGCCGAGGTGGCAGCCGAACTGAAACGGGCCACCCCGGAGCTGAAGGTCGGCGCGGTATACCTCTCTCAGCTGCGCACGGGCAAACGGACCAATCCGTCTCAGGAGCTGCTGGCCGCACTGGCGAAATTCTTCGGCGTCTCGGTCGCGTACTTCTTCGACGACGAGGTCGCCGGGTCGGTGCTGTCGGAGCTGGCAGCCGTGGAGGCGATGCGTCAAGCAGGCGTCCGCGCGGTCGCCATGCGCGCCGCGGGCATGCGCGAGGAAAACCTCCAGGCGATCACCACGATCATGGACCAATACCGCAAGATGCAGGGGCTGCCCCCGGTCACGGACGAAGCGGCGCGGTGACCGGCACCCCGTCCGAAGCCCCGCAGCGGCGCGAGCAACTGCGGCGGATGCGCGACGAAGGCGCCCAGCGAATCGCCGAACTCGACCTTCCGCCGAAGTACGACCTGGCCACCCTCTGCGCCCGCCTGGGCGAGATCCGCGAACGGCCGATCACCCTCGTGCCGCTGCCGATGCCGGCGTCGCACCCGTGCGGCATGTGGGTGGCCGCGCGGGGCGAGGACCTGATCTTCTTCGACGCCAACACCACCGGGGCGCACCAGGAGCACATCATCTTGCACGAGCTGGGTCACATCATCTGCTGTCATCGCGGCTCGGGTCTCCTTGACGACGAGAGCGCCCGCTCGCTGTTCCCCAACCTGGACCCGGACATCGTCCGGGACATGCTGATGCGCGCCACCTACGACGACGCGCAAGAACAGGAAGCGGAGATCATCGCCTTCCTGCTCTCGGAACGCATGGGCACCCCGTCGAAACCCATCGCCGAAACCCCCAAAGCAGGGGAAAAACCGATGGACCGAATCGAACGCTCGCTCCTCTAGCACCACCGCGCCTGAGGGCCACCCTTCACCGCCCACCCCACCGCCCGCCGGGACGCGCCCCAATGTGGCATTGGGTGCATGCGACGCACCCAATGTGGCGTTCGGTGCATCTGACGCACCCAATGCCACATTGGGGCGCTAGCCCCGCCCACCGCGCAACCGCAGCCGCAGCCGCAGCACCCAACCAGCGACGCACCCGGCGGCGAACCGCAGCCGATGCACCCACCCGCGGAGGCGCCCACCTGCGGAGGCGCCCACACCGCCCCCAACCCCGATCCGACGCCTCTCTGCGGGCGGCGGGTGCTGGTCAAAGCATCTTTCCCGCCTTGACCAGCACCCGCCGCCCGTCAGCACAATCAACCTTCGGGGTGGTGGCCCAAACCCGAGCGCAATGTCGCCCGCCAGGGCGACGAGCCGCCCCGCCTACCGCAACAACCCCAACTCGGCCCCCGCAACCCCTACCGCATACCGCAACTGATCCACCCGATGCTCGCTGGTGATGAAGAACCTCAACCGAGCCAGCTCCTCATCCACCGCCGGATACAGAATCGGATCCACCACCACCCCCCTCTCGTACAACGCGGTAGCCAGCCTCAGCGCGACATCCGAACTCCCCACCACGCAAGGCACGATCGGCGTCCCCCCAGCCGACCCAGTCGGCAACCCCGCATCAGCAGCCAACTCCAAAAACACCCGGGAATTCTCCCGCAACCGCAACAACCGCTCCGGCTCCGCCCGCAAAACCCTCAACGCCGCAAGCGAAGCCGCCGCATTGGCCGGAGTAATCCCCACGCTGTAAACAAACCCAGGCAACGAATACCGCAACCACCGCACCGTCCGAGCCGACCCGGCCAGATATCCTCCGCACCCGGCGAGCGACTTCGACAGCGTCCCCATCCAGAGATCAACCCCGGACCGATCCACCGCGAAGTGGTCGCCGATCCCGGCCCCGCGCGGCCCGATCGTCCCGATGCTGTGCGCCTCGTCCACCATCAGCAACGCCCCATAGCGCCGCTTGAGTTCGATCAACGCAGGCAGATCGGCGATATCCCCATCCATGCTGTAAACGCCTTCAACCACAATCAGCACCCGCCGGAACCGCGACCGCGACCGACGCAGCACGTCCTCCAGTCGTGCCATATCGTTGTGCGGAAACGGTTGCCGCGTAGCACCGGAAAGCGCACAGCCCTGCAGAATGCTGTCGTGCGCCAGCGAATCGTGCACGATCAAGTCCCCGGGGCCGACCAGATGGCCGATCGCACCGACATTCGTCGCGTGCCCGCTCACCAGCACGAGACTGTCCTCGACTCCCAGGAACGCGGCGAGTTCCGTCTCCAGGTCGCGAGACAAATCCCGGTCCCCGGCAAGCAATCGGCTGCCGGACACGGAAGTCCCGTACCGCTCGACAGCATCGTGCACCGCCGCGGTCACCGCGGGATGCCCGGCCAGCCCAAGATAGTTGTAGCTGGAGAAGGACAGGTACTCGCGCCCGGACACTGACGTCGTAGCGTCCATCCGCCCCTGATGCTTGCGGAAGTACGGGTTGGGCACCCCGAGATCGTCGAACTCCTTCAGCCGCGCCTCGATCGCCGCGGCCTCGGGAAACTCCTCGATCGCCGCGCTGGCCGGATCCCACGCCGGAGCCGGAGCGGGCGAAACCGGAGCGGCAGGAATCAAATCCATTGCCGGAGCGAGCATCCCGGCCACCGCCCCCACCGTCAGCGCCGCCGACTGTTCAATCTCCACTGGCGCACCCGGGAACCGCTTCCGCAGCCGCCCTTCCAACTCGGTGAGCATCAGCGAATCGAACCCGAGGTCGTCCACAAGCAACTGCCCGGCGTACAACTCGCTGGCCGGAAACGCCGTCGTCCGCGCGACTTCTTCGAGCACGACCGCCAACACATCCCGCGCGGAGGTCGTCTCCTCCGGCTCTTCAACCGGTGCCGCGGCAGCCCCGAGCGGCTCCAGCGTCTGCGCCTTGACGAGTTTCGCGTCGTCGACCACCCAGTGCCGGCGCGGGCTGAGCGGGCTCGGCGGCAGCGTGCAGCGCGGCAGGCCGTCCGCCACTGGCCGCAATCCTGATCCGGTCACCGCGCGCGGAGCCAGTTCGGCCGGCGGACCGTCCTCGACCGGCTCCTCCCCCGGTGACACGACACCAGCGAACACGCCCGGCACAAGCTCGCCGCCTTGCCCGGATTCGAGCGCGACCGACGCGGCGACGAGCTTGGCAACCGCGTCGGCGACGTCGTCCGCGGCCACCGCGAGCCGCTCCGGGAAGAGCGTCCGGCGGGCGAGCGTGCCCGCGACGGCGGCCAGCGGCGGGTTCTCGCTGCCGAGCGCCTCGGCCACCTCGCGGGCGTGCCTGGCCAGCCCGGCCCGGTCCCGTGCGGTGAGCAGCAACAGCCGCGGCGTCTCGGCGGGCGGCGTTTCCTGTTCCGCTTCCTCGACGACCACGTGCACGTTCGAACCGCCGAAGCCGAACGCGCTCACTCCGGCCCGGCGCGGTCCGTCGCTGTCCCACGGCGTGACCTGGCCCGCCACCTGAAGCCCGGCGTCCCGCAACGGCAGGTGATCAGCCGGTTCGAAATCCGGCTGCGGCAGAATTTGTCCCTTGTGGACGGACAAAATGGACTTGATCAGCCCGGCGATTCCCGCGGTGCCAAGGGAATGCCCGACGACCGACTTCGCCGCACCGAGATAGGCCGGGTTCTCCGCGCCGCGCCGCAGCTCGGTCAGCGCGCTGATCTCCACGTCGTCGCCGACCGAGGTCGCGGTGCCGTGCGCCTCGAGGAAACCGACCGACGCCGGGTCGACGCCCGCGTCCCGGTAGGCCCGCCGCAACGCCAGCAACTGGCCGGACTCCTGCGGCATCATGCCGCCCTTGACCGTGCCGTCGTTGGACAGCCCGACGCCGCGGATCACCGCGTACACCCGGTCGCCCGCCGCCCGTGCGTCCGCGAGCGGGCGCAGCACCAGGACGCCGGCTCCTTCGCCGAGCACGAAGCCGTCCGCCCGGCGGTCGAACGGACGGCATTCGCCGGTGCGCGAGATCGCGCCGATCCGGCACAGGCCCACGAACAGGTCCGGAGCCAGGACCAGCTGTGCGCCGCCGGCGACAGCGATCCGGCAGCGGCCCGCCCGCAGCGCGAACACCGCGTTCGCCACCGCGGTCAGGCCGCCGGAGCAGGCGGAATCGAGCGCGTAGCTCTCTCCGTGCAGGTCGAAGACGTTGCTGATCGAACTCGGCCCCATGTTGAGCAGCAGCCCGGCCATCGCGGTGGCGTGCAGGCCGCTGACCGCGGACGCCGCCTCGGCCATCGCCGGATCTCCCGCCCGGCCGAATTCGCCGCCGATCAGCTGCTTCAGCCGCAGGTGCAGCGTGCTCATGTCGCGGTAACCGCTGTCGCTGAGCGACATGATCACCGACGTCTCGTCGCGGTCGAAACCCTCGGCTTCCCATCCCGCGTCCTGCAGCGCTTCGCGGGTCAGGTCGACCAGCAGCCGGTGCTGCGGGTCGAGCGATTTGGCCCGTCGCGGCGGGATCTTGTAGTGCCCGGCGTCGAAGTCGCCGACGTCCTCGAGCAGCGCCATGCGGTCGGAGTAGACCGCGCCGCTGTCCCGGAAATCGTCATTGTAGAACGCTTCGCGCCGCCACCGCGAATCCGGCACCCGCCGAAACTGCGGTTTGGGCTCGCTCAGCAGATCCCAGTACTCGTTGACGTTGCGCGCTCCCGGAAAACGGCATCCCATTCCGACAACGGCGATGTCCTGGCTATTTTCGGATTCTTCCCACCCAGATCTTGCAGACCCCATGGCATGACTTCCTCGTGCCGATCCCCACCCAGTCGACACCGAGATTGCCCGTTCTTACCCAGTTTTTCAAGGGCATTGGGCAAGGTGCGGAGGAATGCACAGACAACTCAACTCACGGTAGCCAAGCGATCACGCCACCAGCCCACGGTACTGGCTAATTGATCTTTCTCCGGCGTCGGCGTAATCTTGAATAATTCCTGTGCCGCACGGGAATCGAGCACATACGGACGGTCGAACTGGTACCGGACCTCGCCCAGTTCACGCAACATCGGCGAAACAAGCGCGGCCGCCTTCAGTAACATCGGGGAAAGGCGCTGCACAGGCACCGGAGGCACTCCGGCCGCCTCGCACAACAGCGCGACCATCACCCGAGCGGACCGCGGCGGACCAGTCGGCACATGCCACGCCTTGCCCCACGCCTTTTCTTCCCGCGCGGCCGCGACCAGCGTGCGCGCCACATCGGAAATGTACGTCCAACTGTGCGGGGCGTCCGGATCGCCGAGTACCTGCACCTTTCCGCCGCGCAGCACGTTCGGCACCACCCGGGCGGCGAGATGGCCGCCGTCGGTCACTCCGGGACCGAAGAAATCGGAGGCCCGCACCTCGACCGCGCGGATGCGGCCCTCGTCGTGCAATGCGTGCAGTTGTTCCGACAGCAAAGCCCGGACCCGGCCCTTGGTTCCGGTGGCCGCGAGCGGCAGGTTCTCGGTGAGCGGACCATCGACCGGGCCGTAGCCGTACAAATTCCCCAGCGACACCAGCAGCGCGCCGTTCGCTTCGGCCGCGGCGCAGATCGAGGCCTGCAGCGGCGGCCAATCGGTCGCCCACCGATGATAGGGCGGGCTCGCGCAACTGTAGATCGCTGCCGCGTCCTTGGTCGCTTCGGCGAGTGCTGCCTGGTCAGCGGCGTCGAGCGAGACGTGTTCCAGCCCCGGTTCGGGCTCCCGCGGCGAACGGCTGATCACCCGGACTCGCTCTCCTTGTTCAACCAGCAGCGCGGCGGTGGCCGCCCCCGCCGGTCCGTGCCCGATCACCACCTGAAGACTCATGGCGACACCCTAGCGACGAGCGCATCCCGTTGCGGCCGTTCACGACCCGGTCGCCCGCCGTTCACCGGAAGATCACCTCCAGCGGTTCTCGAGCAGGCCCCCGACACCCGGGATCCACTCGGAATTCGCCCAGGCCAGAACCAGTTTTCCGGCCCTAGTTCCGGCACTTGCGGTGGTGTATGGTCGCCGATCGTGAACAATTCCGCCAAGGTTGCCGCGCACACCGTTCCGCCCGCCGGGCGCTGAGGCCGTTCCGGGGGCGCGAGTGAACACTCTGAAGATCATCTTATTCTCGCTGTCGGCGGTCTCCTCGTACGCGGCCTTGCTGTACAAGCTTTTCTCGATGCGCCGCTCGTGGCGCGACCCGGCCTACATCGTGCTGATGACGACGCTGATCCTGCAGTGCGTCACCTTCACCCTCGGCGCGCTCTCGCTCAGCATCGGCTCGCTGTTCGGGATCCCCAATCTGGCGATCTTGATCTTGCACCTGGCCGCGGTCGCGTACTGCATCAGCGCGCAGCTGCTGCTGATGCTGTGGGCGAATCCCCCGGCGGAAATCCGCACGCGGATCCGGGCGTGGATCGTTTCCGGCGCGGTGCTGTTCGTCGTGCTGACCGTGCTGTTCTTCATCGGCAACAAACCGGGCACCCCCGGCACCGCCTTCGCGGTGGGCAGCAGCGACCCGGTGATCCTCACCTACCTGCTGCTCTTCATCATTTCGCAGGCCGTGCCGTGCGTGACGATCTACCTGCAGTGCCTGCCGTACGCGCGGAGCACGTCGCGCGTGTGGCTGCGCCGGACGCTGCGGACGCTCGCGGTCGGCGCGGTCGTGCTGTTCCTCTACTGCGCCACGCGCGCGGTGAACATCGTGAGCCCGGCGCTCGGCTGGCACCTCGGTGCGTGGGCGATCGCGCCGTCGGTGTTCAGCGCGCTGGGCATCGTGATCGTGTCGTTCGGGCTGACCATGCCGTCGTGGGGCGAGCACGTCTCGTCGGTCGCGCGATGGCAGCGCAATTACCGGTCTTATCGCGCGCTCTACCCGCTTTGGCATTCGCTGTACGAATCCTCGCCGGGCATCGCACTGGAGCCGCCGACCGAGGGAGACACCGATCGGCGCTGGTCGGACCTGCACTACCGGCTGCATCGCCGGGTGATCGAGATCCGCGACGGCTGGCGCGCGCTGCGGCCGTACATGGACCGCGCCGACACCCCGGACGGCGACCAGGCGATGGCCGAGGCCCGCAAGATCCGCCAGGCGCTGGAGGCGAAGACCTCCGGCCTGGCCCCGGCGGAAAGCCAGGACAACGGCGCGTTCGACGACCACGACGCGAAGACGTTCGCCGCCGAGGTCGCCTGGCTCACCCAGGTGTCGGAGGCCTACGGCAAGCTGGCCTGAGCCTCGGGCCGCGGCTGCGGCTGGTCGCTCAGCAGCGTCTGCCCCTTCGTCAGCCACGCGAAACCGAACGCGAACACCGCGAGCGATTCCAGCCAGAGCGTCGGATGCAAGGCGGCTGTGGCGGCGCTGAAGAACAGGCCGTTGATCACGATCAGCACCAGGCAGGCGAGCATCACGATGCCGCACGTCCGGTAGACGGCATTGCGCGAACGTTTGCGCTGGGTCGGGGCGCCGTCGTCCTTGGTGAACAGGACGAGGCAGAAGAACGCGAGGGTGAGGAAGAAGATCGCGGCGAACACCAGATGCGCGATGCCGATCGCGTGCTCGGCGGGGGTCGGCGAGACCGGCTGGGTCGGGAACAGCGCGACGCAGATGCCGGCGATCGCCGCGACGTTGGCCGTGATGTCGTCGACGCGGCCGTACCCGCGATAGGCGATCAGGAAGACGCCGATCGCGCACAGCGTGCCGACGAAGACGTTCCGGAGATCGCTGTAGTAATAACCGCTCAGCGAGCCGAGCAGACCGCCGCCCTCGAGCAGTTCCTTGCCGACGATCACGACGATCGGCAGCAGGATCCCGAGCACCCCGATGGCGCGGCGAAGGAACAGGTAAGAGCGCACGAAAGCAGTCATGGCACGGCTCCCCGAAGTCGTGCACTCTTTGTACCTGTTCCGTCACCGGATCACCGGGCAGACGGGGAAATCCACCGGTTCAGCCCAGAAGATCGTCCAAATCCGCGAGCAGTTTCGCCTTCGGCCGGGCTCCGACGAACGACGCGACCGGGGCGCCGTCGCGGAACAGCATCAGCGTCGGCAGCGCCATCACCTGGTACGCGCGCATGGTTTCGGGGTTTTCGTCGGTATTGAGCTCGCGCACGGTGAGACCGGGCCGTTCCGCGGAGATCTCGGCGAGCACCGGCGCGATCATCCGGCACGGCGGGCACCAGTCGGCGGTGAAATCGACCAGGACGGGCTGGTCGTGGTCCAGTACGTCGGCGGCGAAGGTGGCGTCGGTGGTCATCGGGGCTCCTCGGATTCGGCAGTGCATGGGTCAGCCGGGCGCGTGGCAGCGGCGGCGAGCTTGTCGAGCAGTGCGGAGCGGACCGCGGCGAGGTCGCGCATGCAGGCTTCGACCTCCTCCAGCTTCCGCCGGTACACCTCGACCGACGCCGGGCACGCGTCGCCCGCGTCGTGGCCGGTCCGGAGGCAGTCGACGAACGGGCGGGTGTCGTCGAGGCTGAACCCGACCGTGCGCAGGGTCTGGATTTCCTCGACGAGCCGCAGGTGGTCCTCGTCGTACTCGCGATAGCCGTTCGCCGCGCGCGCCGCCGGGAGCAGGCCCTGTGCCTCGTAGAAGCGCAGGGCCCGCGTCGTGGTCCCGGTCCGCTGGGCCAGTTCGCCGATCCGCATGTCCCCGACGCTAAACCTTGCCGTCAGCGTCAAGGCAAGGCGTGCGCGCGGGGCTGGGGGTATTCGCGGTACTTGACCGCGTTCGCCGCGCGGTTGCCCATGTACTCGAAGACGCGGCGGCCGATCGGACCGGCCAGCGAACGGTACATCCGGTTGCGTTTGCGCAGCTTCTCCTCGGTGGCCGGGACCAGGAAGTCGCCCGAACCGGCTCCGTTGCGCTGCCCGACCCGGGCGGGTTTGCGCAGCCGCTGCTCGTAGCGGGCGAACGCGGTCGCGTGGTCGCCGCCGGCCGCGGCGAGTTCCCCGGCCAGGACCTGCGCGCCCATCATCGCGAGCCCGGTGCCGGATCCGCCCGGCCCGGCGCACCAGGCGGCGTCGCCGAGCAGCACGACCCGGCCGCGCGACCAGCTGTCGAGCTTGATCTGGCCGACGGTGTCGAAGTACAGGTCAGGCGCGTCGGCGACGGCGGTCAGCAGCCGCGGGAGTTCCCATCCGGCGTTGGCGAAGACGCTGGTCACGATGTCCTTCTGCCGGGCCAGGTCGGGACGGCCGTATCCGTCGGGGTCGCCGCGGAAGGTGAGGCCGACGGTGACCGTCTCCGGGTCGCGGTGGCTGGTGACGATCGCGCCGAGGCCGGGTTCGTTGTAGAGCAGGCCCTCGTGGTCGAGGCGGAGGTGATTGGGTGCGGTGAACCCGGCGACGTGGTAGCCGAGGTCGGTGCGGAATTTCGCCTCCGGGCCGAACGCCGCCGTGCGGACGCCGGAGTGGATCCCGTCCGCGCCGACGACCAGGTCGAACCGTCGTGGGGCGCCGTGGCGGAAGGTGACGTCGACGCCGTCGGGGGTCTCGGCGAGCGAGGTGACTCGGTCGCCGAAGACGTACTCGGTGTAGTTCTTGGTGTGGTCGTAGAGGACGCGGGCGAGGTCGCCGCGCAGGACCTCCAGCTCGCCGTTGGTGAACCCGCTCGGCAGAGTGAAGGCGGGCTGACCGGCCGGGTCGAGCTGCACCTGCTCGCGCAGCGCGGTCTCGCGCTCCCGCAGGTCGTCGAGCAGGCCCATCGCTTCGACGAGCTTCATCTGCTCGCCGCGGAAGTCGACGGCCTGCCCGCCCGGCCGCAGCTGCGGCGCGGCCTCGACGACGGTCACCGAATAGCCGTAACGGTGCAGCCAGTAGGCGGCGGACGGGCCCGCGACGCTGGCGCCGGACACGAGAACGGTCTTGCCGGTCATCTCTGCTCCCCTGGATCGGTAGGCGATGCGGCAAGACTGCGGCGCACCGCTTACCGCGCCCGCACGGAGCGCTGACGATCTTGGTCAGTCCTGTGCCAGCCGGGTGAGCATCCGGGAGAAAACGCGGCCGAGCAGCTCCAGCTCGGGGCCGCTGACCTGGTCGAAGAAATACCGGCGCACGAGTTCGCCGTGCTGTTCCCGTGCCGCCGCGACCGCCTCCCGGCCGGCGTCGGTGAGCCGGACATTCGCCCCGCGCGCGTCCTCGGTGCAGTTCTCGCGCGTGACCAGCCCGCGCTTGCACATCCGGCTCACGTGATGCGACAACCGGCTGCGGTCCCATTCGACGGTCGCGCCGAGCTCGCGCATCCGCAGCACGCCGTCCGGTTCGTTCGCGAGCGGGACGAGCAGGGCGTAGTCGGCTCCGGAGATCCCGGCGTCGCGCTCCAGCTGCCGGTCGAGCGCGCTGCCGAGCGCCCGCTGCACGCGCTGGTAGGAACACCAGACCTCAGCCTCGCGCCGATCGGTCGCCACGTCCGCCATCCGGTGATTCTACAAAGCCGAGGCGGGATTTCGCGCCGGTGCGTAAGTTGGGAGAGTGACCAGGTCTGCGCAAGAAACCTTCTTTCGTGCCTTCCACGCAAGCCATCCGGCGGTTACGTCGCGCGCGTTCGGCGACGGGCGGAGCGCCGGCGGACGGTCGAGTTACGAGCTTCTCCGGGACGAGATCGCCTCCCCTGGACGCGTGCTCGATCTGGCTTGCGGCGACGGATTTCTCCTTGAACTCCTTGCTGCGGCTGGACATCAGGCGATCGGGGTTGATCTCTCAAGTGTCGATCTGGCTCTTGCGAGGCAGCGTTCGGCGGCGGTGGCGGAGGGGCGGGCGCAGCAACTGCCGTTCGCGGACCACGCGTTCGATGCCTGCGTATCGCACATGGCGTTCATGCTGATGACTGACATCGACGAGGTGGCCGCGGAACTGGCCCGTGTGCTGCGGCCGGGCGGGCAGCTGTCGCTCGTCCTCGGCGGCGGGCCGGCGGGAGGCGAAGCGTACGCGCTGTTCGGCAAGCTGTTGCGGGAAATCCTCGCCGAAGTCCCGGCTGAACAGCGGATCCCCCGGCTCGGCGATCCGCGCACGCGGGGTCGGGCAGGCCTGGACGAAATCCTCTCCCCGGCCGGGTTCAGTCCCGTCCAGTGGCGTACCGAGGAGATCGACTTCAGCGGGTCGCTCGATCAGGTCTGGGATTTCGTCTCGACCGTCTACAACCTCTTCCCGCTCGCCGAATCGGCTTCCAGCGCGCTGAAAACCGCCTTTCTCGCCGAAGCGCCCGCACTGGCCGCACCCGATGGGCTGATTCCGCTTGTCTTCCAAGTACATCTGGCCAGCACCCGCATCGTCCACAAAGGACAGTAAACCCGCACTAGTGGCACCCGTCACCTTCTGGCAAGATCGGGGACTCTGACGTCTCCAGTTCACGCCGAAGGGGCAGGGCATTGGGTCTGGGCAGGAAACTGGCCGTCGCCGCCACCGCGGTCACCGCGGCGACGGCGTTGTTCACCGCGGCACCGGCGAACGCCGCCCCCGCGGCCATCGACTGGAAACCGTGTCCCACCGGGCAGGGAGCCGAATGCGGCAAGCTCACCGTGCCGCTCGACTGGGACCGTCCCGGCGACGGCACGATTCAGCTCGCGCTCGCGCGGCGCAAGGCCACCGATCCCGCGCACCGGATCGGTTCGGTGCTCATGGATCCCGGCGGGCCGGGCGGCGCGGGCGCGGGCGAGGTACAGAGCGGCTGGACGCTGTCGCCGAAGATCGCCGCGCGGTTCGACACGGTCGGGTTCGATCCGCGCGGGGTCGGGGAAAGCACCGCGATCAAGTGCGGGCTCGACGAGCTCACCGCGAAAAACCCGGTGCTGCCGAAGGATTCCGGCGAATTCCGGCAGCTGCTCTCGTACAACCGCGCGCTCGGGCGCAGCTGCGACCGGATCACCGGGCCGCTCGCCAGCCGTTCGGACACCCGCGGCGTCGTGCGGGACATGGACGCGATCCGCGCCGCGCTCGGCGACGAAAAACTCACTTATTACGGCGTTTCCTACGGCACGCTGATGGGCCAGCAGTACGCCGAGGCGTACCCGGACCGGGTGCGCGCGCTCGTGCTCGACAGCAACATGGACCACTCGATCCGCAGCACCTGGGAGTTCCTGAAGACGGAAACCGAGGCCACGCAGGAGTCGTTCGAGCAGTTCACCGGCTGGTGCGACCGGACGACGTCGTGCGCGCTGCACGGCCAGGACATCAGCGCCCTGACCGCGGACCTGTACGCCCGCGCCGAACGCGGCGAACTCGGCACCCCGGACGACAAACTCGACCCGATGGCGTTCGTCGGCCTCTTCTCGCAGAATTTCTACGGTCCCACCTGGGACAAGCTCGCGAAGACGCTGGTCGACCTGCGCGACGGGAAACCGGCCGAGTCGTCCTTCGCCAAGGACGACATCCCCATTCCGAACCCGTTCAACAGCATCTTCTGCTCCGACTGGCGGCTTCCGGTCACCAGCTACCCGCAACTCGACAGCTACCGGCGTGCGCTCACCAGGGTGTCGCCTGACCTGCACTTCTCGCCGCTGGGCTGGAGCGCTGCGGCCGGTTGCGCGGGCTGGCCGAGCCCGGTGCGCAACCCGCAGCATCCGCTGTCGGTCCGGCCAGGCGTGCCGATGCTGATGCTGAACAGCCGTTACGACCCGGCCACGCCGTACGACTGGGCGGTGCACGCGTCGCAGCAGTCCGGTGCGCCGCTGCTCACCTACGAGGGGTGGGGCCACGGCGCGTACTTCAAGAAGAGCCAGTGCGTCACCGACGCCGCGGACGCCTTCCTGATCGACGGCACGAGCCCGGGTCGCGGCAAGCACTGCCCGGCGGTCGAGCCGAGCGTTCAGTCCAGGATGGACGGTGTGCGGCCGCCGGCTGCGCAACCGTACTGAGCCAACGCGAAGCGGGGCCCTGATCGGATCAGGGCCCCGCTTTTTCGTGGCCGCGGCCGCTCAGTAGTCGTCACGGCCGGTGAACTGCTGTTCCAGCAGCTCGGCCGAACCGGCGACGAGTTCGAGCGGATCGGTGAACTCGTTGAGGTCGAGGTTCAGCAGCGGCAGCGAATGCCGCAGCACGAGATGCTCGCCCATCACCACGAGCCCGCCGACCACCAGCGTCTGGCCTACCTCGGTCAGCACGGTGAGCAGATCGACCTCGTCCACGCGGGCGAACGGGGTCGCGATCTGCACCCAGTCCTCGCGCTGGTCGAAAATCTCCCTGGCGATCACCACGACCTGCGCCCGCCCGGTCGTCTCCGCGTCGTCGCCGAACAGGACCCGGATCCGGATTTCGCCCGGGTCGTCCCGGATCACCCGGTAGGTCTGCCTGATGTAGGCGACCAGGTCATTCCACTGCGCCACGCGCTTCCTCCCGTTGGTAGGCAACGAAGATCAGCGTAGCGGGACAACCGGGGCGGCAGCGGGCGTCAGAGCAATTTCCACGCTCCGGTGAGCGCCTCGCGCAGGATCTGCTCCATCTCGTCGAATTGCGGCTGGTCGCAGATCAGCGGCGGCGACAGCTGGACCACCGGCTCGGCGCGGTCGTCGGCGCGGCAGTAGAGACCGCCCTCGAACAGTGCGTTCGAGAGATGACCGCGCAAAACGCGTTCCGATTCCTCGGCGGTGAAGGTCTCCTTGGTCGCTTTGTCCTTGACGAGTTCGATGCCGTAGAAGAATCCGGTGCCGCGTACGTCGCCGACGATCGGCAGATCGCTCAGCCGGTCGAGGGTCGCCCGGAAGGCGGTTTCCTTTTCCAGCACATGGCCGTACAGGTTCTCCCGCTCGATGAGGTCGAGGTTGGCCAGCGCGACCGCGCACGAAACCGGGTGCCCGCCGTAGGTCGAACCGTGCATGAAGGTCGCCTCGCCGCCGGCGAACGGCTCCATCAGGCGGTCGCTCGCGAGCACCGCGCCGAGCGGGGCGTACCCCGAGGTCAGGCCCTTGGCGGTGGTGATGATGTCCGGTTGGTAGCCGTATCGCTTGGCCGCGAAGTCGTAGCCGACCCGGCCGAAGGCGCAAATCACCTCGTCGGACACCAGCAGCACGTCGTGTTTGTCGCAGATCTCGCGTACCCGCTCGAAATAGCCGGGCGGCGGGACAAAACAACCGCCGGTGTTTTGCACGGGTTCGAGGAATACCGCGGCGACGGTGTCCGCGCCCTCGAATTCGATCGCCTGCTCGATTTGGTCCGCGGCCCATCGGCCGTAAGCCTGGTAATCGTCAGCGTGTTCGGGTGCGCGGTAGAAGTTCGTGTTCGGCACCCGCAGCGTACTCGGCACCAGCGGCTCGAAATCGGCCTTCGCGCCGGGAATTCCGGTGATGGAAAGCGCGCCCTGCGACGTGCCGTGATACGCCAGCGCGCGGCTGATCACCTTGTGCTTGGCGGGTTTTCCGGTCAGCTTGAAGTACTGCTTGGCGAGTTTCCACGCCGTTTCCACGGATTCGCCGCCGCTCACGGTGAAGAACACGCGGTTGAGATCGCCCGGCGATGCGGCGGCCAAGCGTTCGGCCAGTTCGAGCGCGGGCGGATGCGCGTGCCCCCAGAGCGGGAAGTACGCGAGCTGTTTCGTTTGCCGCGCAGCGGCTTCGGCCAGTTCCGCACGACCGTGACCGACTTGCACCGCGAACAGCCCGGCGAGACCGTCGAGGTAACGCTTGCCGGTGTCGTCCCAGATGTAGGCGCCCTCGCCGCGCACGATCACCGGGAAGTGCTCGGCCTGGCTGTGCCGGGTGAAGTGCAGCCAGAGGTTGTCGTGTGCGGCGGCGCCCTGGCCGGTGGCGATCCCGGCGGGTTCGGCGGTCGTGGTCATGGCTCCTCGAAACGGGCCTCGAAGCTGCCGGCACGCACCGTGGCGTACCGGCCGGACTTCTCGGTTATCGCACGAGCCGACGCCGGTTGGCAAGCGGATCAGTCGTCGCTGCCACTCACAACGACTAATTTCAGCAGTCCCATCGAGACAGACCTTCGGATTTCGTCGTCACCGGCGGTGCGTGCCCCACTGGTACGACTGCTTCCGCAGCTTGAGGTACACGAGCGTCTCCGCGGTGCGCACTCCGGGCAGCGTCCGGATGCGATTGGAGATCACGTCGAGCAGTGCCTCGTCGTCGGCGCAGAGCACCTCGCACAGCACGTCGAAGCGACCGGCGCAGAGCACGACGTACTCGATCTCGTCCATTTCGGCCAGTGCGTCGGCGACCGGATCGAGCGGGCCGTCGACGGTGATCGCGACCATCGCCTGGCGGAAAAGCCCGATCTGCAAGGGATCCGAGACCGCGACGATCTGGATGACGCCCGAATCGGACAGTCGCTGCACCCGCTGGCGGACCGCCGCCTCGGACAGCCCGACCGCCTTGCCGATCGTGGCGTACGGCCGCCGTCCGTCCTCTTGCAACTGGGCGATGATCTGCTTCGAAATGTCGTCGACCACCGGCGGCGCCGGCCGGTTCGGGTCCTGGCTCTGCATCCCGGGATCATCTCGGGTCACCCCTCCCGCAGGCAACCGGGAGCGTGGCAAACAGGCACCCTGAGTGTCCGGATGGACCGTCGGCCAGGGTGCCCGACAACGGATTTCGTCGTCTTTCGGCCGTTGACAACGACCGACCCGTCCTGTTCCATCCGTCGAATTCCAGCGCCGCCGACGGAGGGATCCCCATGCCGCCTCATCCGGTCCCCGTCCAGACCGACACTGCCGCCGGTTCGCCCGCGCCCCGCTCGCTGACCAGATCGATCGGAGTCGGCGGCGGTACGCTGCTGACGCTGAGCTGCGTGACTCCCGCCTCGTCGCTGTTCGTTCTCGTCCCGCCGCTGTTCGGTTCCCTGGGCACCGGCACCGCGCTGGCCATCGGGCTCGCCGTGCTGCTGTGCGTGGGCATCGCCTTCTGCTACTCCGAACTCGGCACGCTGGTCCCGAGTTCGGGCGGCGAGTACGCCATGGTGTCCACAGTGGTCAGCCGGTTCGCCGGGTGGATCACGTTCGTGCTGTCGTTCATCGTGATCCTGGTGGTGCCGCCGATCATCGCGATCGGAGTGGCCGACTACCTGACAGTGCTCGTGCACGTCGATCCGTCCGTGGCGGGTGCGCTGGTGATGCTGGCGTCCACCGGGATGGGCCTGGTGAACCTGCGGTCGAATGCCTGGCTGACCGGGATTTTCCTGGTGATCGAGATCGTCGCGATCGTCGTGGTGTCCGTGCTCGGCTTCGCGCACGCGGACCGTCCGGCCACAGTGCTCGTGCGTCCCAGCATGGACGGACTGCATCCCATCGCACTGGTCTCGGTGATCGCCGGACTCGCAGTGGCGTTGTTCGTGGTGCAGGGGTTCTCGACCGCGGTGTATCTGGCGGAGGAAATGCGCGAACCGCACAAGACGGTGTCGCGGACCGTGTTCTGGACGCTCGGCGTCAGCGCGGTCGTGATTCTGGTGCCGGTCGTCGCGATCACGCTGGGTGTGCCGGATCTCGCGACGCTAGGAAACCTCGATCTGACCGCACTCGTGGTGAGCTGGAGCAGTTCGACCTTCGGCACGATCGTGAGCTTGTGCATCGCGGCGGCGATCGTGAACGCGGTGATCGTGATGGTGATCCAGAACTCGCGCGTGCTGTACGCGTCGGGGCGGGATCGCGCGTGGCCGGAACCGGTGAATCGCGCGTTGAGCGTGGTGAGTCCGCGGTTCGGTGCGCCTTGGGTGGCGACGCTCGTGGTCGGCGTCTCGGAAGCAGTGCTGTGTTTCGTGCCAGTGGAAACGCTGAGCGGCGTGACCGGGGTGGCCGTGGTCGCGTTGTATCTGGCGATTTCGGTGAGCGTGCTGTGGGCGCGGCGGCCGGCACACCGGCGTCCGCAGGTCTGGCGGATGCCCGGGTGGCCGGTCGTGCCTGTCGCGGCGGTGCTGGCTCTGGGGTACGTGCTGGTGTCGCAGAGCCTGCTGGACCTGGCGATCACGGCCGGGGTGCTGGTGGTTTCGGCCGGGTACTGGTGGGGGTACCTGCGGCGGCGGACGGATCGGTGGCTGGTGACGATTCCCTGACCCTTGCCCAGGTGACGATGGGCGGCTCGCGGTGCGACGGAGAGAAGGCAGAATCCGAAAGAGCGGAGCGGTTCCGTCTAGGCGACAGTGGCGAACTCGGCTCAGGTATCAAGCGAGATTGCGTAAAGCGCGAACGGTTCGCCTCGATGCGGGAAATCGTGGCAGTAGGCGAAGCCGAGTCGTTCCATCACCGCACGCGAACGAACGTTGTGCACCTCGGTGAAGGCGACGACTACCGCAGCGCCGAGTTCTCGTGCGCGGGCCAGGCCAGCAAGACCAATCTCGGTGGCGTAGCCGCTTCCCCAGTGCGCCTCGCGTACTGCCCAGCCGATCTCCAGCCGTCGTACACCATCGACGTCCTGATAGGACAGTCCGCCGCGGCCGATGAGTTCTCCCGATTCCCGGTGGTGGGCAAGCCATTTGCCGACGCCGTCGCGTTGCCAGCTTCGGCCGATCTCCGCGGCGCGGGCTTCCGCGTCGGCGCGGGTCCAGCCGCCGTACCAGCGGGCGATTCCAGAGTCCAGGTGCAGGCGGTACAACTCGTCGGCGAGATGCGGACCGATCGGGGTGAGGCGGAGGCGTTCGGTCTGCAACTCAGGCAGCCGCCGTAGCCGGAACGGCCAGGGAAGCGTTCACCCGGGCGATGAATTCCGCGTTGGACTTCGTCGTGCGGACCTGTTCCAGAAACTGTTCCGCGGCCCGCTTAGGATCCTGCGCGGACAACGCCCGGCGGACTTCGTTCATGACGGCCAGTTCCTGCGGCGGGACGATCAACTCGTCACGGCGAGTCCCGGAGCCGAAGAAGTCTACGGCGGGGAAAACGCGGTGGTCGGCGAGCATGCGGTCCAGGCGGAGTTCCGAGTTGCCGGTGCTTTTCAGTTCCTCGAAGAACACTGTGTCCGCCAGCGAACCAGTGCCGACCAGTGCGGTGGCGATGATGGTGAGCGAACCGCCGCCCTCGATGTTCCTTGCCGCGCCCAGGATTTTCTTCATCGGATGCAGTGCGCTGGCATCGACACCACCGGACAGGATGCGACCGGAGGTGCGGGCTGCCAGGTTGTATGCGCGGCCCAGCCGGGTCAGGGAATCCAGCAGCAGTACGACATCACGGCCGGTTTCGACCAGGCGTTTCGCACGTTCCAGGGCCAGTTCGGCGACGGCGGTGTGTTCGGCGGGCTTGCGGTCGAAAGTGGACGCTACGACCTCGCCGTGCACCGAGCGGGTCATGTCGGTGACTTCTTCGGGGCGTTCGTCGGCGAGCAGCACCATAAGGTGCGCCTCGGGGTGGTTGACTGCTACCGCTTGCGCGATCGCTTGCAGCACAGTGGTTTTGCCGGTGCGCGGCGGGGCGACGATCAGCGCGCGCTGGCCTTTGCCCAGGGGTGCGACGAGGTCCAGGACGCGCGTGGTGAGCTGGTGCCTGCTGGTTTCCAGGACCAATCGCTGGTCCGGGTGAATGGGGGTGAGTTTCTCGAAATCGGGGCGCTTTTCCCCAGGCGGGCGGCCGTTGACCGAGATGAGTTCGCCGTCGTCGAGGACGAGTTCGTCGCCGCGGCGCAGGCCGTGAGTGCGGATCACTGAAAGTGGCACCGACGGGCCGCCGGGGGTGTAGCCCAGGGCGGCGGTCTTGCCGTGGATGTCGAGAATTCCTTGCTGTGTCATGGTTTGTGGCTCCTTGAGCAGTGACAGTCGACGCGAAAAGGCGGACCGCCGGATGAGACGAAGCGGGTCAGGCGACGGGCTTCGGAAAGAACGCCGATCCGCGTCGCGTTGATTCACGCTGGCGGAGAGGGCGGAACCCCTGGGCGGCGGGGCCGACTTCCTGGGGTATGCGCTGAGAGTAGCGCATCGGTTCCGGCCGCACAACCGGCACTGCACGCGAAAGGGGCCTCGTGAGCGACTGCCCGGCGAAAAGCCGACGCTCACCAGACCCCAACAAACCTGGCCGCGGGTCTATTCCCGCGCGACCGTCACGGCATCTCCCACGGAGCCTGCGGCAGCACGTGCCCGGTCTCCAGCAGCGACTTCAGGTTCGACAGCACCGCCGCCCAGCCGCCGGACACGTCCTGGTGCGCCTTCTCGTCCGGCAGGTCCTCGTGGGTCACCGTCAGCCGGACGATGCCCTCGTGCTGTTCGATGTCGAACGTCGCGCGAGACGGCTCCTGGTCCTCCGGGCCGTTCGGGTCGAACCAGGTGGTGACCAGCCGCTTCGGCGGAACCGCTTCGACGACCTCGCCCCCGACGTCGGCGATCCCGGACCCGTCGGTCCGCACGTGCGCCCACCTCGAACCCACTTTCCAGTCGGACTCGTTGCGGTGGCCCCAGTACTGCCCGGTCAGCTCGGGGTCGGTGAGCGCGTGCCACACCTTCTCCGGCGTGCTCTCGATGTAGGTCACATACACAAAACTCGGCTTCATGGCTTCCTCTGCTCGACGTTTGACGGCACTGAGCATCCGCAGCCGCGGCTGCTCGAACCGGTCCACCCACCGCTCCTGCATCTCGTGCAGCGGCACCGGATTGAGGTAGTGCAGCTTTTCCCGGCCGCGGCGGACGCTGCTCACCAGATTCGCCGCCTCCAGCACGGCGAGGTGCTGGGTCGCGGACTGCCGCGTCATCTCCAGCCGGCGGCACAGCTCGCCCAGCGTCTGCCCGTTGTCCTCGCGCAGCTGGTCGAGCAGGTACCGGCGGGTCGGATCCGCCAGCGCCTTGAACACTTTGTCCAGGTCGGGTTGCACACTTACAGTAAGGCAGGCAAATGCCTGCATGTCAAGTCGGCGGAGGTAAACACAGGTCAGCGCCGAGGCGAGTTACTGACCGCCTCGGCGCCGACTACTCAAAGTGTTCAGAAGACCTCAGAAGTGAGCGAAGGGGCCGCCATGTCGGGGTCGAAGGGGAACATCGGGCGGACGATGCCGGAGTGGCCGAGCCGGAGCAGGTCCTGGTCTACGCCGCCGGGGGTGAGCGCCAGCAGCCAGTCCGCGGCCATGTCGTACAGCTCCGGTTCGAGGTAGCCGATCTTCACGATCACCACGTCCGCCTCGCGCGGGTGCAGGCCGAGCGCATGGAAGTCGGATTCGAGGTGGTAGGGCTTGCGGCGCGCGGTCACGATCACCCGCAGGCCGCCGACCGCCAGCGCCACCGCGGTTCCGGCGACCGGGTCGTCGGTGCCGATCGCGGCCACCTGTGCGGTGAGCGCGACCGGACCGTGCGGGCCAGAGTCGACTTTTCCGCCCAGCTCAACGGAAATCGTCGCGCCGACGCCAGCTGCGACCGCCGTCGCGACGGCTTCGGGATCCACAATGGCCGCGTACAAAGTGGTCAACGAGGAGTCCACAATGGCCGGAGTGTTCAGCAGGACGTCCAGGCTCCACGACGTGTCCCCGGCACCGCCAGCGGTCGGGTTGTCGCCGGAATCGCTGATGAAGAACGGCCGCGAGGTCGAAGTGACCGCCTGCGTGAGGCATTCCTTAAGGGTGCCGGTCGGGGCGACGAACGCGAAGTCGTGCCGAGCGTCCCAATAGGACTGGGCCAGGTACTCCGCTTCCTTGGTGATCACCGAAACGTCGTCGCCCATCACCACTACCGCGGCCTGGCAGCGTGGTTCGTCGGCCCACGCGTAACCGACCCAGATCGCCGCGTCCAGGACTCCGTCGAGCGCTTCGACGTCGTCCACCGCCGCGTAAATGCTCTTCGCCGGTTCGAGCCGGGTGCTGGTCTTCTCCCCCGGCAGCAGGACCGGAACCTGCACCCAAGCCTTCTTCGGCCGACCGCCGGACCGCAGCCGCGCCACCAGGTTCCGCGCCGCCCGCTCGCGGGTCTCCCACGCGTCCTCATGCGGGGCCATCCGATAGCAAGTGATCAGGTCCAGCGCGCTGACCAGTTCCCGGGAAACGTTGCCGTGCAAGTCCATCGACGCCGACACCAGGACGTCCGGGCCGACGATGGAACGGATCTCCTGCGCGAGCGAAGCCTCCACATCGGACCGTCCGACGACGCTCATCGCACCGTGGATGTCGAAGAACAGCCCGTCCAGCTCGCCCGCCGAACGCAACCGGTCCAGGATTTCCCCGGACAGCTCGGCGTAAGCCTCCTCGGTGACCGCACCACCGGGCAGCGAACGGGCGTCGACCAGCGGCACCCACTCGACATCGCGCGCCCAGTCCGCGTCGAGAAAGTCATAGCGGGCAAGCAAATCGGAACCGCGCAGCACCCGGAAGTCGTCCACAGTGGACCGATGCGGCGAGAAGGTACTCGATTCGATGGCGATTCCGGTAATCCCGATCCGCAGCTTCTTCATCGTCCACTCCGTTTGATCGCTTGCTCGAACACCGCGTCCAGCGCGAGCGCACCCGCGCCGCAAAGCCCCGCGTCCGCACCGAACCGCACCCGGTCGATCCGCAGTTCCCGGGTAGCCAAGGGAAGGCACCGTTCGTACAGCGCACCGCGCACGGCCGCGACGAACGCTTCCGAACCGGACAGCGCGCCGCCGAGCAGCACCTCGTCCGGGTTGCTGAAGTTGACCACCGTGGCGAGCACCTCGCCGAGCCGAAGTCCGGCGCGCCGCACGGCCGTGGTCGCTTCGGGATGTCCGTCCTCGGCGGTGGCCATCACCTGCGCGGTGGTCTCCAGGTTCAATCCCTGCGCCCGCAACTGCCCGACGAGCGCGGCGCCGCTGGCCACCACTTCCAGACAGCCGCGGTTCCCGCAGGTGCACGGCCGGTCTTCGGCGGCGGGCACGCGCACGTGGCTGATGTCGCCCGCGACTCCGGCCCGCCCGCGGTAAAGCTCGCCGCCCAGCACTATTCCGGACCCGATGCCGGTGCCGGCCTTCACCACCAGCAACGTCCGGCCGGGCGCGCCGGCCACGGATTCGCCCAACGCCAGCAGGTTCGCGTCGTTGTCCACGAACACCGGCAGCTCGAAGTGCTCGGCCAGCGCGTCCCGGACCGCGAAACCGCGCCAGCCCGGCATCCGCGACGGCAGCGTGATGGTGCCCGCGTCGACGTCCACCGGGCCCGGGAACGCGACGCCGAGACCGAGCGCGCGGCCCGGGCAATCCGCGTCTGCCATCACATCGCGCACCGCGGCCGCCAGCCCGGCGACGAGTTCGCGCGGCTCCTGGCTGATGTCCAGCGGACGCTCGTGCACTTCCAGCAGATTGCCCGCGATGTCCAGCGCGCCGATCCGCACGTGCCGCGAGCCGACGTCGGCGCCCCAGACGTGGCCGAACTCCGTGTTGACCGACAGCAGCTTCGGCCGCCGTCCGCCGGCGGACCGGCCCTCGCCGGATTCGCTCAGCACCCCGGCGGACATCAGCGCCTGCGTGCGCACCGACACCGTCGATTGCGGCAGCCCGAGCGCTCGCGCCAGGTCCATGCGCGACTTCGCGTGGCCGTGCGCGACCAGCCACAACAGCCGCAGCGGTCCGGCCGGATCCACCGCGCCACCTCTTTCATCAAGATTGATGTAACTAAACCGTTCGACAAGACTCTTGGCAATTCCCGTCTCGCGTGCAAGATTACCCGACAGCCAGGACACCGCATAGCGCCTGGCAAAGGTCTTTCATCATAGTTGTTGGAAGTGATGCGAATGGCTCGACGCCCGTGGCGCGCCGCGCTCGGGGTCACGCTCGCCGCGCTGGCGCTGTCCGGCTGCGCGGCGAGCCGGGAACCGCACGGCGGCGGTTCCGGCACCCCGAAAACCGGTGGGACCGTGCGGTTCGCGATGCCCCCGTCGGCGACGCCGAACTGGATCATGCCGTTCTCGATTCCCGGCTACAGCGGGTCGTACAACGGGATGATCCGGTCCACCATGTACGTGCCCCTGTACAGCTACGACGCCAGTTCCGGCTCGGTCAACCTCGACGACGCCGCGAGCGCCGCCAACGTGCCGCGCTACTCCCCCGACGGCAAGACCGTGACGATCACGCTCAAGCCGCTGACCTGGTCCACCGGCGAGCCGATGACCAGCAGGGACGTCGAGTTCTGGCTCAACCTCGCCCGCGCGGGCAAAGACAACTGGGGCAAGTACTCGAAGGGCCTGATCCCGGACAGCATCACCGGGTTCCACGCCGTGGACGACCACACGTTCACGTTCACCCTGGACAAGGCGTACAACCCCGACTGGTTCACCGCCAACCAGCTCAGCCTGATCGTCCCGATGCCGCACTCGTGGGACCGCACGAGCGCGGCGGGCCCGGTCGGCGACCACGACCGCACGCCGGACGGCGCGAAGCAGGTCTTCGATTTCCTGGTCAGCCAAGCGAAACAGCTCGGCACCTATGCGACGAATCCACTGTGGAAAGTCGTGAACGGACCGTTCGCGTTGGCCGGGTTCACCACCTCCGGCGAGGTGACGCTGCGGAAGAACCCGAAGTACACCGGCCCGGACCCGGCGAAGATCGACACCGTCCGGTTCCTGACCTTCACCAGCTCCTCGGCGGAGTACAACGTGCTCCGCGCGGGCGGCGTCGACTACGGCTACCTGCCGACGTCGAACCTCGGCCAGCGCTCGAAGCTGGAGGAACAGGGCTACCGGGTCGAACCGTGGAACGGCTGGTCCATCACGTACTCGCCGTACAACTTCAACAATCCGAAGCTGGGCAAGGTGTTTTCCCAGCTGTATGTCCGGCAGGCGATCCAGCACGCGGTCGACCAGGACGCCATCACCTCGGTGATCTGGCGCGGTGCCGCGCGCGTCGGCTACGGCCCGGTCCCGCAGGACAACGACACGAAGTACCTGTCGCCCAAGCAAAAGACCAATCCGTACCCGTTCGACCTGAACAAATCGAAGCAGCTGCTCGCCGACCACGGCTGGAAACCCGGATCAGACGGCGTTCTCCTTTGCGCAGAAGCCAAACTATGCGGCGAGGGCATCGCCGAGGGCACCCGGCTGTCGCTGACCATGCTGACCGAATCCGGTTCCGACGAAACCGACGGCACCATGCAGGAACTGCGCTCGGAGCTGTCCAAGGCCGGCATTGAGATGAAGATCAACGCACAGCCGCTGAACACCGTGCTGGCCAACGGAACCACGTGCAAGCCGACGGACCCTTCGTGCAGCTGGCAGCTGTCCTACTTCGGCACACAAGGCAGCTGGTACTTCTCGGCGAACCCCAGCGGCGAGGAACTGTTCGCGACCGGCGCGGGCACGAACTTCGGCGGCTACACCGATCCCAAGGCGGACAAGCTGATCTCGGCCACCAACCTGGCGTCGGACAACGGGGCCATGCTCGAGTACAGCGCCTACCTGGCCGAGCAGCTTCCGGTGCTGTGGCTGCCGAATCCGCCGTATCAGGTGTCGGCGATCGACACCGCGCTGCACGGCGTTTCTCAGGACCCGATGGCCGGGCAACTGCTGCCGCAACGCTGGTTCTGGACGAGGTGAGGACATGACGCGCTACATCCTCCGCCGGCTCGCGCTGGCCGTGGTGGTCGTGCTGCTGGTCACCGTGGTGACGTTCGTGCTGCTGCATTTGCTGCCCGGCGGTCCGGCTCGCGGCGTCCTCGGCGTGAAAGCCACCGAAGCGCAGATCGCCGCGTTCAACCACGCGCAGGGCTTCGACCAGCCGCTTCCGGTGCAGTACTGGGATTACCTGCTGCGGTTGCTGCACGGCGACCTCGGCGAGTCGTACACGCAGAACTCGCCGGTGAGCACCCTGCTGGCCGAGCGGATGCCGAAAACCCTGCTGCTCACCGTGTTGTCCACCGCGCTCGCGATCCTCGCCGCGCTCCCGCTCGGCGTGTGGCAGGCGGTCCGCCGCGGCCGTACCGCGGACGTGCTCACCACGGCCGTCACCTTCGTGCTCTACGCGACGCCGGTGTTCTTCCTGTCGCTGGTACTGATCATCCTGTTCGCGCAGGTCCTGCCCTGGTTCCCGGCGCAGGCCGCGCAGGGCGAAACGATCGGCGAACTGCTGTCTCAACCGGGCGCGCTGGTCCTGCCAGTGCTCGCCGGGACCGGAGCCGCGCTCGCCGCGTTCAGCCGGTACATGCGGGCGTCCACTCTGGACAGCCTGGCCGAGGACTTCGTGCGCACCGCGCGGGCCAAGGGCACGCCGGAGCGGACGATCATCTGGCGGCACGTCTGGCCGAACTCGCTGACCTCGGTGGTCTCCATGCTCGGCTATTACGTGCCGGTGGTGTTCGGCGGTTCGCTGGTCGTCGAATCGATGTTCAACTACCCCGGCATCGGCCTGCTGTTCTGGACCGCGACCCGCACCGCCGATTTCCCGGTGCTGCTGGGCGTCGTGCTCGTGATCGCCGTGGCGACCGTGCTCGGCTCCCTGCTCGCGGACCTGGTCCAGCTGGCGATCGACCCGCGGGTGCGGGTGAAGGGAGCGCGGTCGTGACTGTCCTTTCGCGGCTGGTTGCCCGCAAAACCGCTGTCGCGGGCGCGATCCTGCTGCTGCTCGTCGTGGCGTTCTGTTTCCTCGGGCCGCTGGTCTACGGCACCGACCAGTCGCACACCGACCTCGCCTCGGCCCGCCTCGGACCCGGCGGAGGGCATCCGCTCGGCACCGACGACCTCGGCTACGACGTGCTCGGCAGGCTCATGGTGGCCGGTCGCACGTCGCTGATCATCGGCGTGCTCGCCGGGCTCATCGCGACCGCGATCGGCGCGGTGTGGGGCGCGGTCGCCGGGTACACCGGCGGCTGGCTGGACACCGTGCTGATGCGGATCGTCGACACCGGCGTCGCGATCCCGGCACTGTTCCTGCTGCTGGTGGCGGCGACGCTGGTGACGCCGAGCGTCGGCGTGCTGGCACTGCTGATCGGCGCGGTGTCGTGGCTGGTGCCCGCGCGGCTGATGCGCGCGGAAACGGTGAGCCTGCGGGAACGCGATTACATCCGGGCCATCACCGTGCTCGGCGCGAGCCGCACGCGCGTGGTGTTCCGGCACATCATTCCCAACGCGATCGGCACCGTGGTGGTGAACGCGACGTTCCAGATCGCCGACGCGATCCTGCTCGTGGCGTACGTCAGCTTCCTCGGTCTCGGCGTGCCCGCGCCCGACACCGACTGGGGCGCGATGCTCTCTAAAGGAATTACCTACACCTTCGACGGCGCGTGGTGGCTGATCCTGCCGCCGGGCATCGCGATCGTCCTGGTGGTGTGCGCGATCAACTTCCTCGGCGACGGGCTGCGCGACGCGTTCGCGGTGAAGGGGCGACGATGAGCGAAGCAGTGCTGGACATCCGTGACCTGCGGGTGTCCTATTCCGGCGGTGCGGCGGCGGTCGACGGGCTGAGCCTGTCGGTCGCGCCCGGCGAGATCGTGGCGGTGGTCGGCGAGTCCGGCTCCGGCAAGAGCACAGCCGCGCTCGCGGTGCTCGGGCTGCTGCCGGGCTCCGCGCGGGTCACCGGGTCGATCGGGCTGGCCGGGCAGAACGTGCTCGACCTTCGCGGCGAGGACCTGCGGAAACTGCGCGGCCCTGGCGCCGGGATGGTGTTCCAGGAACCGATGACCGCGCTGAACCCGTTGCGGACCATCGGTTTCCAGCTGGCCGAGGCGATCCGCAACCACGACCCGGAGAAACTGCGCCACCGCCGCTACTACGACCGGTGCGCCGCACTGCTCGACCGCGTCGGCGTTCCGGAACCGGCCGCGCGGCTGAAGCAGTACCCGCACGAACTGTCCGGCGGTCTGCGGCAGCGCGTGATGATCGCGATCGCGCTCGCGGCCGGGCCGAAGCTGATCATCGCGGACGAGCCGACCACCGCGCTCGACGTCACCGTGCAGCAGCAGATTCTCGACCTGCTGCGCGACATCCGCGAGCACGAAGGCACCGCGACGCTGCTGATCACGCACAACATGGGTGTCGTCGCCGATGTCGCGGATCGCGTCGCGGTGCTGCGGAACGGCAAGCTCGTCGAAGAAGCTCCGGCGGCGGAACTGTTCGAGTCGCCGAAGGCGGATTACACCCGGGAACTGCTGGCCGCGGTTCCGCAACTGGGTTCGTTCTCGCACGAACCGGCCGCGGGGGAAACCCGGAAGCCGGTGCTCGCGCTGTCGAATGTGGTGGTCGAGTACGGCGGACGGCAGGTGGTAAACGACGTTTCCCTGTCCGTCTCACCCGGTGAGATCGTCGGGTTGGTCGGCGAATCCGGTTCCGGGAAAACGACGCTCGGGAACTGCGCGCTGGGCCTGGTCACGCCGAAATCCGGAACCGTCGAAGTGCTCGGCGGACCGCTGCCGAAAGGCACCGGACGCTCGGCGCGGGCGGTCCGGCGGCAGATCGGCGCGGTGTTCCAGGACCCGGCGTCCTCGCTCGACCCTCGCATGACGGTCGCGCAGACCGTCGCCGAACCGCTGGTGGTCCACACCTCGACCGGCCGCGGCGAGCGGCAGCGGCGGGTGCGGGAACTCCTCGACGCGGTGGAACTGCCGGAAAGCCTGCTGGGCCGGTACGGGCACGAGCTGTCCGGCGGGCAGCGCCAGCGCGTGAGCCTTGCCCGCGCCCTGGTGCTGGGGCCCAAGCTGCTGATCGCGGACGAACCGACGAGCGCGCTCGACGTATCCGTGCAGGCAGCGGTGCTGGAGGTGTTCCGGCGGCTGCATCGCGAGTTCGGTTTCGGCTGCCTGTTCGTGAGCCACGACCTCGCGGTGGTCGACAGCCTGTGCGACCGGGTGGCGGTGCTGCGCGCGGGCGAACTGGTGGAGGAAGGCCCGGCGGAAACGGTGTTGCGCACTCCGGAACACCCCTACACCCAAGCGTTGCTCCTGTCCTCTCCGGTGCCGGATCCGCAGTTGCAGCGGAGCCGGCGCGAGGCGCTGGCCGGCGCGGACCCCGCGGCGTGACCGGATTGCGGGCCGGAGTCGACATCGGCGGGACGAAAACCCTGGTGATCGTGTGCGACGAGGAGGGAAGGGAACTGGGCTCGGCGTCCGCGCCGTCGCAGTCGCACCGGGGCGGCGCGGCGATCCTCGACCGGGCGGCGGAGCTGGTCAGCTCGCTGGTGCCGGACCGCGCGGCGCTCGCCGGAGTCGGCGTCGGCGCGGCGGGCGTCGTTGACCCGGTGACCGGAACAGTGCTGGTCACCGGGGATTCGTTCACCGGATGGGCGGGCACGCCGGTCAACGCCGAGTTGTCCGCGCGGCTCGGCGGGGTGCCGGTGCGCACCGTGAACGACGTGGACGGATTCCTTCTCGGCGAGTTGCTGCCGGGCGAGCGGAACGTCCTGGGCGTCGCGGTCGGCACCGGGGTCGGCGGCGCGCTGTTCGTCGACGGGCGGCTGCTGTACGGCGGCGAGACCGGGGCCGGCGAGATCGGGCACATCGGCCGCTATGGGGAAGAACGCTGCACTTGCGGGCAGATCGGACATCTCGAGGCGTACGCGGCCGGCCGCGCCTTGGCCCGCCGTTATGCCGAAGCGACCGGCCGAATTCTCACCGCGGAGGCGGTCGCGGAGGAAGCTCTCGCTGGTGATCAAGCTGCTCAGGCGGTGTTTGCCGACGCGGGCCGGTTCCTCGGCCAGGCGATCGCGCACGCGGCCGGCCTGCTCGGCCTCGCGACCTGCGTGCTCGGCGGTTCAGTGATCAAGTCCTGGGCGCTGCTGGAGAAACCGGTGCGGGAAGCGCTGGAGGAACGGCCGCTGCTGTCCGGGAAACCCGTGGCGATCCGGCTCTCCCGGCACGGGGCGAAATCCGTGGCGCTCGGCGCGGCCGGTCTCACTGCCGGTATTCAGCGGCTACCGGACGTGAGCAACCCCTAAACCAGTCCTCTGTGGACCATCGAGAAAACCGTGGCCTCGGGGTATACGCTGTCGGGCACCGACGGAGCCGGGGGCAACGATGCGCGCGAAGCTGGGCGGAACGGGACGGGCGAGAACTGCGGCGGACCATGCGCGTGAGCGTGGTCTCCACCCCGCTGACAGCAGGTGACTTGGTCTATACCATTCCGGTGATCAATTCCCGTCCGGTGGCCAACGAGGGGATCCCATGCCCGTCATCAGGCGCAATATCGTCCCGCTCCGGTATTCCGACCCGAGCGTCGTCGCGTATGTGCGCAGCCCGAGCGACTGGATGGTGTCCAACTGCGGCTGGATCCGGGGCCGGGAAGGCGTGCTGCTCGTCGACACCTGCGGCACCGAACGCGACACGCTCGACCTGGTCAGCGACGTCCGCAAGTACTCGACCGTCGAAATGCCGCTCACGCTCGTGCTGACCCACGCGCACGGCACCCACCACAACGGGGCCGGGGTCGCGCTGCGCAACGGCGGCCGGATCCTCGCCGCGCCCACCGCGGTGCCGATCATCCGGTCCGGTCCGCAGTGCAACGAGGAGATCTTCGCCTGCGCGAACTGGGGCAAGCTCGAGCCGCCGCGGCCGGAGGCGGTGCACGCGGTGATCGAACCGGTCGAGGTGGATCTCGGCGGCGTGGTCGTGGAGGTCGTCCCGTTTCCCGGGACCGCGCACACCGACGGCGACCTCGTGCTGTTCGAACCGCGCACCGGGACGCTCTTCACCGGCGATCTGCTGTCGGTCGGGTCGACGCCGTTCGCCGTGCACGGTTCGATTCCGGGCTGGCTGACCGCATTGGACTGGCTCGACAAAATGTTCCCGGACGTCCGCACCTTCGTTCCTGGGCACGGCGGGCTCAGCCATCCGGGCAGTTTCCCGGTCGCGGTGCTGCGCACTTATCTGCACTGGCTGCTCGATGCGACCGCGAGCGCGGGCACGCCGGACTTTTCCGAACTCGCCACGATCGCCCGCCGCCGCTGGCCCACGTGGACAGTCCCGGAACGGCACATCGGGAATCTGCTGCGCGCGCACGCCGACCAGCACGGGGAACGGCTCGCGTCCGCCGAAGCGATGCGCGCGATCCGCGACGCCGCGGGCGGCAAGATCGACCTGGACACGCTGCTCGGACTCGGCAAGCCTTAATGCCGGGAAATCGATTCCCCGCACCGGCTCATGACCGCGAGTACGTGAGGGCAACCCCGCGAACCGCCATCCGCCTCGGCCCTGGCATTGCCGCAGCAGTCCGTGAAGGGCTCCTTGAGGGAATCGGATTCCCTCAAGGAGCCCTTCACGGACCTCGGTATCGCGTCGAGGCCGCGGAATCGCTATTTCCCCCGGACAGCCAGAAGGGCGCCGCCGGGAATCCCGGCGGCGCCCTCACCGCTGATCACACGCCGCGGCCCCCGCGGCACAGCTGCCGAAAAGAACGCTCAGGCGCTGGCCTTCTTGCGCGTCGCGCGCTTGCGAGCCGGCTTGGCCGGAGCCTCGGTGTCGCGCTCTTCGTACGCCTTCACGATCTCCGCCGGGAGCCGGCCGCGGTCGGACACGGTGAAACCGTTGTTCTCGGCCCACTCGCGCATCGCCTTGTTGCGCTCGCGGTCCGCGGCGGTCGAAGCCGGCCGCGGGGCCTGTCCGGCAGCCATCCGGACCTTGCGGCCGCCGACCCGGCGCGAGGCGGCGACGTAACGGGCCAGCTCTTCCCGAAGTGCGGCAGCGTTGTCCTCGGACAGATCGATCTCGTAGCTCACGCCGTCAAGACTGAACGGGACGGTCTGTTCGGCGATGCTGCCGTCGATGTCGTCCACCATCTCGACATGGACTTTTTGCGCCATGATTCGCGTTCCTTCACCTTCTACAGGATGTGCCTGCGATTACCCTATCGTGTCGAGTGACGGTCCGCGCAGCGCGACTCCATTCCGGTTCGGCGGCCGCTGCTTTCCCCGCCGGTTCCCGAACACCTTCAGTGCCCAATCCGCGACTGCGCGCACAGTTCCGGCGCACTGGAAATTTCCAGTCTCGCGGTATTCGCACGCGGTTTCCCGCTGAGCGGACTGGGAGACCAGCCTCGGAAACGGCCGAAGGCCACCGGGTCGAAACCCGATGGCCTTCGGTGTTCTCGGCGAAACGCGAGCTAGTTGCGCCCAGTCGGCGCACCCGTCTTCGGGTCGAGCGGGAGCTTGCCCGCCTGCGGCCACCAGAAGTTGAACATGTTCCAGAGCCCGCCCGCGCGAGTGTCGAACGAGCCGTTCCCGACCCGGCCGGAGAACCAGTTGTCCTCGATGAACTTCAGCACCGAGGTCTGGTCGGTCCGGGTGTGGTCGACGTAGTTCGTCTTGCTGTAGGGCGAGATGACCAGCAGCGGCAGCCGCGGGCCGTAGCCGCAGCGGTCGGCGTGCCCACCGAGGCCGGCCGGCTTTCCGGTGCACACGGCCTGGTCCTGCGAAGCGTCCTGCGAACCGTTGACGATCTTCGAGTTCTCGTGGTCGTACCAGCCGTCGGAGTCGTCATAGGCGAGCACGATCGCGGTCGAACGCCACTCCGGCGACTGCTGGATCTTGTTGATCTCGTCCACGACGAAATGCTGTTCGTCGAGCGGGTCGGAATAGCCCGCGTGCCCGTCCTGGTACTCCGGGGCCTTCAGGAAGCTCACCGCGGGCATCGAACCGGCCTTGAGCGCGGCGTCGAAGTCGCTCGTGTCGTACTGGTGGTTGGCCTGGTCGGTCTGCCCGATCGCCTGCACCGAGGACGGCGGCAGGTGGTGCGGGTTCGAAGTGGACTTGTAGTACTGGAACGGCTGGTGGTGCGGGCTGTAGTCCACGGAGGACTGATTGCCGATGTTCGCGTGCTTCTGCCCGCAGACGGCGTAGCCGTTCTGGGTGCCGGTCGGCTTGAAGCCGCCCTGGAACCAGCCCCACGTGACGTGCCGGTCGTTCAGCAGGTCGCCGACGTTGCGACCCCGCATCGCGCCGAGGTTGTCCTTGGAGGTGTGGTTCTTGCCCGAGCAGTCGTCCCACGCCGGGTCCGGGTCGTTGATCACGGTGCCGACGCCGTCCTCGTCCGGCGACGCGACGACGTACGGGTCGCTCTTCGGCTCGTGCGTGACCGGGTCGACCGCCTGGATCCCGTGCGTCTGCCCGGAGATCAGGTTGATCGCGCCCGGGGTGGACGGGCCGAAGACGGTGTTGAACGAATTGTCGCTCATCGAGTAGTGCTGCGCGTAATTCCACATGCCGGTGACGGTGTTGCCGTCGTAGTAGTCCATGACCAGGCCCGGCTCGCCGAAGAGGACCGGCTGTCCGGTGCACTTGTCGGTCTCGGTCTTCTCGACGAACTTGTCCATCTTGCCGCCGTTGAACGCGGCCTGCTCGGCGCCGTAGCTGTGGTTCTGGTCGCAGGTGAGCGCCTGGTCCGGCCCGAGCCGCTTCGGGTTGTAGGCGTTCGGGTTCTGAGTGAGCAGCTTGTCGTCGAGGCCGTTGACCTTCGGCGTGTTCTTCGCGGCCTGGAACGGGGTGCCGTTCTCGTTGGTCGCCTTCGGGTAGGTGCCGAAGTAGTGGTCGAACGAGATGTTCTCGCCGAAGATCACCACGACGTGCTTGATCGGGGTGAGCGTGGGCAGCCACGACGCCGGCAACTGGTGCAGCGGCTGGGCCTGCGCGGACGACGCCGCGGACCCGGTGACGATCGCGAGCACGGCCGCCGAGACGAGCGCGCCCGCACCGAGCAGGCGACGGCGCCGCCTGCCGAATGCTGTGTCCACTGAGGATTCCTCCTGGTTTCGCGGGTGGGGATCGGGGCGCGCCTCAGGCGAGGAGCGCCCGGCCGAAGTGGTCGCCGGGACCGGTGACGCCGGGCAGCGCGAAGAAATAGCCGCCGCCGAACGGGGAGATGTAGTCGACGAGCGGTTCGTCGATCAGCCGCTTCTGCACCGCCTCGAACTGGCGCTCGAGGTCCTGCTGATAGCAGGTGAAGACGAGGCCCATGTCGAGGTTGCCGTTGGCGTCGACACCGCGGTCGTAGTTGACCGCGCGGCGCAGGATCCGCTGCCCGTCGGTCTGCGGGGTGCGCGGATTCGCCTTGCGGATGTGGCTGGTGAGCGGGATGACGGTGCCGATCGGATCGTCTGCGTAGCGGGGTTCGTCCTGTTCGGACGCCCCGTCCAGCGGCGCGCCGGTGTCCCGGCGGCGGCCGAACATGTTCTCCTGCTCGGTGATCGAGACCCGGTCCCAGAACTCGACCAGCATCCGGATCAGCCGGATCACCTGGTAACTGCCGCCTGCCGTCCACGCGGGCTCGCCCGCACCCGACACCCACACCAGCCGGTCCATTTCGGACTCGCCCGGATTCGCGGTGCCGTCCTTGAACCCCATCAGATTGCGCGGCGTGCCGGACGGCCTGGACGGCGAACTGAAGCCGTTGATCTTCCAGCGCAGTTGCATTCCGCCACGAGTCGCGCGGGTCAGGTCGCGCAGCGCGTGCAGCACGGTGTCGGTGTCGCTCGCGGACAGCGTGAGCGACAGGTCGCCATGGCATTGCGGTGCGTCAAGCGCGTCGTTGGGGAACATCGTCATCGGCTTGAGCTTCTTGGGCTTGCGGTCGGCCAACCCGTACCGTCCGTCGAAAAGGGACGATCCGACTCCGACGATCACACCGAGATCGCTCCGCGGAACGACCGGACCGAGGACCCCGGAGTCAGCGGGCGGCGCGGTGATCCCGAGCGCGGCCGGAGCGCCGCCGTTCGTGAGAAACCTCGCGCGGTCGGTGATTTCCTGGAAAAGCTGAGTCAGCTCGGCACGATTCTCGGCGACCACGTCGAAGGACGCGATCACGCTCTGGGCCGGAGGCTGCCGGAGAATCGCCGCCTGCTTGGGACCGTGGAAGGGAACCGTCGCCGGGCTTTCGCTCGCGCTGGCTGTCACCCCCATTCCAGCAGCCGCGGTGATCCCCGCTCCCACGACGGTGCGACGCAGGAAGGAACGGCGAGAGGATTCCGTCGTCACGAGATCCTCCTCGGCTCCGCGATGGCGGCGATCGGAGCGAGCAGCTCGGTCAACTCACTGACGTCGGCATTGAGTTTCTGCCGCTGCGGCGCGGACAACTGACTCACCGGCGTCCAGGAGCCGTCCGGCTTCTTGGCGCTGTCGAGCGTCGCTTTGGTGCGCTTCATCCAGCTGTCCACCTTGGACAGTTCCGGATAACGCGGAGCGAGAACCGGACGCAGCACGTCGAGGACAGCTTGTGTCCCGTCAAGATTCGCCCGTGCGGTGGCGAGGTTGGTGCCGCTGCCGTAATCGGTGCGGGCGGTCAATTCGAATTGCAGGGTGTTCTCCACGATCTCATGCGCGCGCAGGCCGAGGTCGTTCGGATTGACCTGGCTGTCCGCGAAGGACTTGCGGAGCTTCTGCACGTCGCTGTCCAGCTGATCAGCCACCGGCGCGAGGGCGGCGAGGTCTTCGTTGTGCCACAAGCCGGATTCGAGCCGGTGAAAACCGGTGAAGTCCGGACTCTTGACACCGTCCGGCAACCCTGCGGCGGTTCCGTTGATCGCCTTGTCCGAGTCGCCGAAGGCGTTGTAAGCCGCACCGAGGCGTTCGTAATCGAGATGCGCCACCAGCCACGCAGCCTGGCTCGCACCTCGATCATTGCCGCGAATGGCGTTTTTCAATGTGCCGACGTCACCCGCCAACTGGCCGAGCCCTTGCGTCACCTGCGCTTGATAGGACTTCAACGGCCCGAGCAGGTCGTTCTGCGTCACCGGCGCGACACCCGGACCGCGTTCCGCGCCGCCGCTCACCGTGACAGTCGGCCCGACGATCGCCGATGAATCCTCGGGGAGACAACGGAATGCGTAGGATCCGTTGCCGAGTGTCACCTGCATCGGCCGGGCAGTCCCGCTGCCCAGCCCTTCGACCTCGCCGTACACGACACCGGTCGCCGGGTCGATCAAATCCACCTCGGCGGTCACGGATCCGGTGTTGCGCAGATGAAAGGTCTGGACCCCGGCCCGCGGCTCCGCCCAGCCCTGCCCGCACGCCGACCGCGAGATCTGGATCTCCGGGTCCTGTGCCGAAGCCCCGTCCGGCCACACCGCGACCGCGACGCCCGCCGCCACGACCGCAATCGCGACCCCGCCGCCCATCCAGCGGGCACGCACAGACCCCGGCACTTTTTCCCTCCAGCCACACGATCGGACTACTGGGACGGAATTATGCGTGCGGAAAGTGAAGAAACCCTGGTCGAGAACATCACCTACCCGGGAATTCACCAGGACTTCAACCAGGCAACGGAAGAAACCGGATATAGCCGCCAAAACACGGGGTAACGCCCGCCCGGTTCGCCGCTTATGACTCTTTCCGCGAACCTGCCCTCTCTGCGGTCCGGAGCGCCCCGCGCAACCCGAAAACCGGCGGCCAACCCTTTGAATCCCCGCTAGCGTGAACCGACTACGCAAGAAGGGCGGACCCGTGAACCACACCGAACTAGCCACCCGCTTCGCCAGCTTGACCACCGCCCACCTAGCCGACGGCTGCCTGCGCGCCCGCCTGACCGTGAGATGTGCACCGGCCGGGACCAGGGGCGTCATCCCGGAGCTCAAGCTAGGAGGCAGAGTCCTCCCCGCCAGGCACTCCGGCAGCGTCGACGTCTTCCTGGAAGCACTGACCTCCGCCCGACCAGGCGATGTGCTGGTAGTCGACAACCGGGGCCGCCTGGACGAGAGCTGTGTCGGCGATCTCATCACCGCTGAAGCAGCGGCAGCCGGACTGAGCGGCATCGTCATCTGGGGCCTGCACCGCGACACCGCCGAACTCAGGGAAATCGGCCTCCCCGTCTACAGCCTTGGCTCGCTCTCCACCGGCCCCCTGCACCTCAACGACCGCGCCGCGGACGCGCTGGAAGCCGCCACCGTCGGCGAGTGGACCGTGACCACCGACGACCTGGTCTTCGGCGACGACGACGGCGTCCTCTTCGTTCCCGCCGCCCAAGCCGACGAGGTATTCCGGCTCGCCGAATCCATCCGCGACACCGAACACCGGCAAGCGGAGAAGATCCGCGACGGCGTCACCCTCCGCGAACAGGTCCGCTTCAGCGAATTCCTGGCCCACCGGGAAAGCGACCCGTCCTACACGTTCCGCCAGCACCTCCGCGCGAAAGACGGCGCCATTGAAGAATGAGAAAACCGCCGCGGTAACCGGAGTCGGCCGGAAAGCCGGAAGCGCCAGTGCTAGCGCGCTGCGCGTTCGCAGATTCCGGCCAGCTCGACACCACAGTGGACAGTTCCGGCCGGAGCTTCGCGGTGAACGCCCGCGCGAGCTGGCTGTTGATCAGGGAGCCGCCCAGCGCTGCCTCGGACCACGCGGTGCGGGCCGGATCCTCACGCTGACCACCGGCCCGGCCGGACCGACACCGGCTGGATCCCCGAAGCCCACCGCGAAACGTCCGCCCAGTGCGACTGCGCGAGTCTCGTCGCGTTCCTGTGCGGCCCGGAGGGCGGCTGGGTGAACGGTCAGGTCCTCGTATCCAACGGAGGTGCGGCATGAACGACAAACATCTCGCCTACGTCCTGCTCCCCCGCGGCGAAACCGTGCTGCTGATCCGCCGCGCGCCGGGGACTTTCCTCGGCGGGCATTGGGAATTCCCCGGCGGCACGGTCGAACCCGGCGAAGCTCCGGAAACCACCGCGGTGCGGGAAGTCGCCGAGGAAACCGGGCTGCGGGTACGGCTCGCCGGCGAACGGGCCCGGCAATCCTGGCCGGACCGCACCGGCAAACCGTTCACCGTGCACGCCGCCTACTACGACGCGCATCCGGAATTCCTCGGCGACCTTCAGCTCAACCCGGCCGAACACGACGACCACCGCTGGCTGACCCCCGCCGACGCGGCCGGACTCCCCCTGTCCGACCACGTCAGGCAGGTATTGCTCGGCTGAAATCCCGAGCCAGCTGCGCGGCCCGGTCGCGCAGCAATGACCGGGCCTCGGCGACACAGCGATACTCGTCCGGCTCCACGTCGGTCAGCGCGTAGACCCCGGCGAAGCCCGCTTCCCGCCATTCCGGCGCGGACAGCAGACATCGCCCGGCCAAGGCGACGACCGGCGTGCCGCCCGCTGCACGGAGAACGCCCACCGGTGCTTTTCCGTGCAGCGATTGGGTGTCCAGCGATCCTTCGCCGGTGATGACGAGCCGGGCGTCGCGGGCCGCGGCCGGGAAACCCAGCAGCTCCAACAGCAACTCGATCCCGGGCCGAATGCGAGCGCCGAGTCCGGCGAGGACACCGAACCCGACGCCGCCTGCCGCGCCGGCGCCCGGGGTGGTGGCGTGCGCGGAGCCCACAACTTCGGCCCACCGAGTCAGCCCGCGTTCCAGCAACGCGATCTCGGATGGTCCAGCGCCCTTCTGCGGCCCGTACACCGCGGCAGCGCCATCCACACCCAGCAACGGGTTATCCACATCGGACGCCAGGACAATGTCCACTTCGGGCAGTCCGGACAGATCCACTGCGGACAACTCGGTCAACGCCGCACCGCCCGGCGGAAGCGGCGCGCCGGAAGCGTCGAGCAACCGGGCGCCCAACGCGGTCAGCAAGCCTGCTCCGCCGTCGGTGCAGGCGCTGCCGCCGACCCCGAGCACGATCTGCGTCGCCCCGGCGGCCCGGGCGGCCGCGATCAGCTCGCCGGTGCCGTAGCTCGACGCGGTCAGCGGCTCCAACCGGCCGCCGGGCAGCCGGTGGAGGCCGGACGCCTCCGCCAGCTCGACCACGGCGACCGTCCCGCGCAGCGCGTAGTACGCGGTGATCCGGCGGCCGGTCGGGCCGGAGACCCGCACCGGAATCCGCTGGAACCCGGCGGCGACCGCGGCGGCGACTGTCCCGTCGCCGCCGTCGGCCACCGGCAGCTGCCGCACCGGCTCACCGGGCGCGACCTCGGCGAACGCCGCGGCCACGACCTCCGCGACCTCCGCCGCGGTGAGTGAGCCCTTGAACTTGTCCGGAGCGACCAGAACCGTCACGCCGCGGCCTTGAACGCTCGCCAGTCGCCGATTTCCGTGATGTCCCGCAGTTGCACGTGCGAGGTCTGCGGCCGCCGCAGCAGCATCGCGAACGCCGAACTGCCGTCGGCCAATTCGATCACGCCCAGCTCCAGCTCCGGCGGTTCGGACGGGAGCACGCGGTCGCGCAGCTGGTCCAGCGTGAGGTCGTAAACCTCGCCGGAGATCGCCGCGCCGCCGTGCGCTACCGGGACCAAAGCCGGGCATTGCCCGCCGACCGAATAGAACCGGTACTTCGCGGCCGTGGTCGTTTCGGCCACCAGTGGAGCGCCGTCGAGCAGATGGTGCAGAGGTTCGCCGCGCATCGCGCCGCCGTTGAGGAACATCAGAGGCATTTGTCGGTCCCTTTCACTCAGAGGATCGCCTTCACCACGTCGATTCCGAAATAGACGGTGAACACGAGCGCGAGCACGGTGAGGATCCACCCTGCTTCACGCCACTTCCCGCGGAAGGTCTTGATCAGCACGAACGCGATGAGGCCCGCGCCGACGCCGTTGGTGATGGAGTAGGTGAACGGAATGAGCGCGACCGTCAGGAACACCGGGATCGTGTAATCCGGGTCGTGCCAAGGGATATTGCGGCACTGCGCCACCATCATCCCGCCGATCACCACGAGCGCGGGGGCGGCGGCCTGCGCCGGGACGATGCCCGCGATCGGCGTGAACAGCAGCGTCGCCCCGAACAAGAGTCCGGTCACGACACTCGCCAGCCCGGTCCGCGCCCCCTCCCCGACGCCGGCCGCGGACTCCAGGAACACGGTGTTCGGCGACGACCCGGACATCCCGCCCGCGATCGCCCCGGCCCCGTCCACGAACAGGATCCGGCCCATCCGCGGCACCCGGCCGTTCTTCGACAGCCCGGCCTCGGCCGACACGCTGGTGATGGTGCCCATCGCGTCGAAGAACCCGGACAGCACCAGAGTGAACAAGAAGATCGTCGCGGTCAGCGCGCCCGCTTTAGCGAATCCGCCGAACAAATCGACGTGCCCGAGCAGCCCGAAATCAGGCGCGGCGACGACGGAACGCGGCAGCGTCGGAGTCGTCAAACCCCATTCGCCGACACCGAATCCGTCGTGCAGCACCACCGCGAGCACGGTGGCGGCGGCGATGCTGATCAGCACCGCACCGGGTACCTTCCGCGACATCAGCACGGTCATCAGCAGCAAACCGAAGCAGAACACCGCGATCGGCCAGCCGTCGAGATGCCCGTCGATCCCGAGCCGCACCGGGACGGTCGAATGCGCCGCGTCCGGGGTCCGCGTGACGAACCCGGCGCTCACCAGGCCGACCAGCGCGATGTACAAACCGATGCCGACGGTGATCGCGGTTTTCAGCGGCCCGGGAATCGCGTTCATGATGCGTTCCCGGACCCCGCTGACCGCCATCAGCACAATGCAGACGCCTTCGAGCACCACCAGCCCGAAAGCCTGTGCCCACGTCATCGCCGGGGCCATCTGGAACGCGACGATGCCGTTGATGCCGAGTCCGGCGGCGAGCGCGAGCGGCGCGTTGCCGACGAGTCCCATGAGGACAGTCATCACGGCGGCGGCGAGCGCGGTCGCCGTGGTCACTTGCGCGGCGCTGAGCTTCGCGCCGGTGATGTCGGCGGAAGCGCCGAGGATGAGCGGGTTGAGCAAAACGATGTAGGCCATCGCGACGAAAGTGGTCAAACCGCCGCGTACTTCCCGGCCTACCGTGGTTTCGCGGGCGCGTAATTCAAAGAGACGCTCCACAATGGACTTTCGCTGCGGTCCGGGAGCCGAGGTCACCGCTTCGTCGAGGCGTACCTGGGTCATGCGTCCTCCCCTTGCCGGTGGGTGTGCCGAACCGCACCCCTGGCACAGGCAAAGGGCGGCACGGCGGGACGTTTGCGTTTTTCTGGTGCTCCGGTCAGCACCGGGAGGGTGGCCCGGTGGGGTGGGGCGGGGAACGCTGAAGCCGATTCTGACCGGCATCAGCACTCGCCGAGGCTCAGTACTCGATCCGGTCGGATCGGCCGAGCCAGGCGGAGAACGGGGCGAAAGCCTCCGGTGTGGACACTCGCGAAACCGGGGTCTGCCACGTTTCGCGCGGGTTCTCGAACAGTTCGTAGAAGGCCCGGTCGTCGAATCCGGCCCGGGCGGCGTCGTGGCGGTCGGCCGCGTACAGCACGCGGTCCACGCGCGCCCACAGCGACGACGCCAGGCACATCGGGCACGGCTCGCACGAGGAGACGAGCACGCAGCCGGCCAGGCTGAACGTGCTGAGCGCCTGGCAGGCCGCGCGGATCGCGACCACCTCGGCGTGCGCGGTCGGGTCGAGCGACGGGGTGACGCGGTTGACGCCGGTCGCGACGATCTCGCCGTCCTTCACCACCAGCGCGCCGAACGGGCCGCCGCCGTCGGCGACGTTCTGCTCGGCGATCCGCACGCATTCGGCGAGCCAGGCGCGTTCGACGTCGGCATCGATGGACACGGTCATGACAGTACTGCTCCCAACAGTTCGGGTTTTCGGTGTGCTCAGGACCAGGCCGGACCGGCGGGCGGGGCGTCGTCGCGCAGGACGGTGCCCTCGATCAGGCCGTAGGGCCGGTCGGCGGCGTAGAACACCTCGCCGGGGTTGTCGAGGCCGAACGGCTCGAGGTCGACGAGGAAGTGGTGCTTGTTCGGCAGCGAGAACCGGATCTCCGCGATCTCCGGGATCGCCTCCAGGACCGCCTGGCCCATCGCGTACAGCGTCTGCTGCAAGGACTGGCTGTGCGTGCCGCCGAACGCGTCGAGCAGGGTGGCGAGCGCGGTCTCGTGCGCGTGCGCCCAGTCGGCCTCCTCGACCGAGTACCGCCAGGTCGCGGACACGGCGGTGGCGAGAATCCGGTCCTTGACCTCCACCAGCGTGGTGTATTCGTCGCGCGGGAAGCCCCAGAATTCGGATCCGGTGGAGTTGAGCACGGTCAGGTCCTCGACCCCGCCGAGCACCCAGGCCCGCTCGCCGTCGTAGGTGACGCGCGTGGTGCGCGTGCCAGCCCCGGAACGGGCGAACGAGTGATGCGCCGGCCGTCCGCCGACCCGCAGCCGTTCCCACGGATGAGCCACGATCCCGACCCGGGCGGCGTGGATGCTCTCCTGCGTGGACACGAAGTGCCGGGCCAGCCGCAGCGCGAAGTCCTCGATCTCGCCGATGCCGTCGCGGGCGAAGGCGAAGACGGTGTTCTTCTGCGTGTCGGTGGCCAGCACCTTGTCGTTGGCCCCGGTCAGGTGGGTGTCGCTCATGTCGCCCGACAGCGACACGCTCACGGTGAGGTCGGTGATCCGGTGCTCGTCGCCTTCGCGGTCGACGCGGACCAGCCGGTTTTCGGCCTTCCCGTAGCGGTTGTCGCCAAGAACGATCGCCATTGGTCATCCCTTCCGTTTCGCTCGCCGAGTGAGTACACCTGCCGCGGCGTGGCCCGGGCCACGGCAGATCCGCCGAAAGCGGCGAGCGCGAACGGCCGGTTTTTCGTAGTTTCCGCCAAACCCCTCTGGTGTGCGGTACTGATGGGCGGAAGGAGGCGCGCATGCGGCTGGGTGCACTGCTCGACACCCCGGAGCTGGGGTTGCGGCTGCTGGCGGGCGAGAAGGCGCGCGACCGCGAGTTCGGCCGCGTCTTCCAGGCGACCCTGCAAGATCCGACGCGGTACCTCGACGGCGGCGAGATCGTGCTGTGCGGCATGCGCTGGCTGCCGGGGCCCGCGGACGCGGACGCGTTCGTCGGCAAACTCGCCGCCGCGGGCGTGACCGCGCTGGGGGCGGGCACCGCCGAGGTCGGCGGCCCGGTGCCGGACTACCTCGTGACCGCCTGCGAGCGCGTCGGCCTGCCGTTGTTCGAGGTGCCGGTGTCGGTTTCGTTCGCGACCGTGGCCGAGCGGGTGATCCTGGGCCTGGCCGCGGAACGCTCGGCGCCCGCCCGCGATTCGCACCGGCGGCTGGTGGCCGCGGTGACCTCCGGCCACGGTCTGTCCGCGCTGGTCAAGGCCGGCACGGAGGAGCTGGGCGTCGGCTGTCTCGTCCTGAGCGCGACCGGGCAGCAACTGGCGGGCGGCCCCGAACTGCCCGCCGCGCGCCGCACCGCGCTGGCGCGGAAGTTCCTGCGCGCCGAACGGCTGCCGTGCCAGGACGGTCCGGTCACGCTGCTCGGCGCGGCCGGGCGCTCGGGGCATCGGATCGCGAGCTGGTTCCTCGTGGTGGACGGCGATCCGGCGCAGTGGCCGTCCGCGCGCCGGGAGCTGGCGCTGGAACTGGCTGCACTGGCCGGGCTCGAACGGTCCCGGGTGGACGAGACCAGGCGGATCGAGAACCGCGCGGCCGAACCGCTGCTCAGGCTGGTGCTCTCCGACGACGCCGCACCGGGCGAGCTGACCTCCCGGCTGTCCGCCGCCGGGTTCGCGCCGCAGGAACCGGTGACGACGCTGTCCGCCGAGGTGCGCGGCGGCGGGCCCGGACTGGCGCAGGTACTGGTGGAGGAACTGCTTTCGACCACCGGACAGCCGGTGCTGGTGGCGACCGTCGACGGCGAGACGTTCGGCCTCTGCTCCGCACGCGATACCGAAACGTTGCGGGAAGCGGTGCACACGATCGAACCCGCGCTCGGGTCCGCGCGGCTGACGCTCGGCCTCAGCCGGGCCGCGGACGCCGCCGGTCTCCGCGCCGGGGTGCAGGAGGCCCGGCACGCACGCACGCTGGCCGCGATGACGCCGGGCCGCGCGACGGTGTTGTCCGGCGACGAAGTGGCGTCGCATCTGCTGTTGCTGGCCGCCGTGCCGGAAGACCTGCGGCGGACATTCGGCGAAAAAGTACTGGGGCCGGTACTCGCGTACGACGCCGCACACGGTTCCGAATTGATAACGACGCTCAAGGCGTTCCTCGAACATTCGGGATCTTGGACACAGACGTCGGCCACTCTGCACTTGCACGTGAACACCCTGCGATACCGGATCACCCGGATCGGCGAACTCACCGGACGCGATCCGAGCCGCTTCGCCGACCGCGTGGATCTTTATCTGGCGGGCTGCTTCACGCAGAACTGGGGGTGGTCTTGACCATCCGTCCGAAATGTCCAGCGGAAACGCCGGGGCGCGGGGTTTTCCGTACCCCGTAACGGAAATCCAAACAGTACGCTTATCCGTAAAGATTTATTGGGAATACTTGACCATTCGATGAACCACGGCGGCACTCGGGAGGAGGATGCACCATCCGACCGAGCGTCCTACCCTGAGGTCATGTACATCGCATTGCTGTCCTACACAGCCCCTCGAAACGAAGTCGACTACGCACTGGCCGAACACGCCGAGTGGCTGCGAAGCCAGTTCGCGCATGGATTGTTCCTCGTTTCCGGAAAAGGAAACGAGGACGCAGACCAGGTCATCATCTCCCGCCCGTGCCTGCGCGGCAAGCTGGACGCCGTGCTCGCCACCGATCCGCTCGTGCTGCAGCGGCTCGCGCATTACCGCGTGATCGAATTCTCCGCCACCCGCACCGCGGGCGAGTTCCTGACCGTCAACGAGGCGCTCGCCTCCTGATCGCACCGCTGCACGCAGATCGACCGAACGCCCGGACGCAGGTGGCCTCCGGACCGCTCCGCCCGCCACCTGCCGGACGTACTCCCGCCGCGAACTCGCCTATGATCACGCGAGATCTTTCGTTCCGGCCCGGGAGACCGCATGCAGACGCCCGACCTCGTGTTCCGAGGCCGTCGCCTCACCAGTGACCGCGCCCTGGTGATGGCCATCATCAACCGCACCCCCGACTCGTTCTACGACAACGGTGCGACCTTCGAAGAGGCCCCCGCGCAGGCGGCCATCCGCCGCGCGCACGCCGAGGGCGCCGACCTCATCGACATCGGCGGCGTGCCCGCGGGCAAGGGCCCCGAGGTCACCGCGGCCGAGGAGATCCGCCGCGTCGTGCCGACCGTCGAATGGGCCCGGGAGAACTTCCCCGGCCTGGTCATCAGCGTGGACACCTACCGCGCCGAGGTCGCCGACGCCGTCTGCCGCGCGGGCGCGGACCTGGTCAACGACAACTGGGCCGCGGTCGAACCGGAAATCCTCGACGTCGCCGCCCACCACGGCGCGGGCTACATCTGCTCGCACACCAACGGTCTCGTGCCGCGCACCGAAGCGCTCCGCCCGGTGTACGACGACGTGGTGGCCGCGGTGGTCGAAGGCACCACCGCGCTGGCCGAGCGCGCGCTCGCCGCCGGCGTGCCGCGCGAGGGCATCATGATCGACCCCTGCATCGACTTCGGGAAGAACTCCTACCAGTCGCTCGAACTGCTGCGGCACGTCGACGCGCTGGTCGCGACCGGCTGGCCGGTGCTGATGGCGCTGTCGAACAAGGACGTGATCGGCGAAACGCTGGACCTGCCGGTCGGCGAACGGGTCATCGGGACGCTCGCCGCCACCGCGGTGTCCGCGCTGCACGGCGCGGCGATGTTCCGCGCGCACCAGGTCCGCGAGACGCGGCAGGTCGCGGAGATGGTGGCGAGCATCATCGGCACCCGGCCGCCGGCGAACGTTGTACGGTCGGTCTGATGCGCGAGATCTTCCCCGGCAACGCAGACCGCACCGAGGCCGACGTCGAGCAGCTCTACGTCTATCCGGACGGGCCGAAATGGCTCGCGGTGAACTTCGTTTCGAGCGCCGACGGCGGGATCACCATCGACGGCCGCTCGGGCGGGCTGTCGACGCCCGCGGACCGCATCGTCTACCGGCTGGGCAACGACCTCGCCGACGTCGTTCTGGTCGGCGCGGGCACCGCGCAGGCCGAGGGCTTCGAGGGCCTGCGCCCGGACGAGAAGACCGCGGAGCGGCGGAGCAGGCACGGGCTGGCCCCGATCGCGCCGATCGCCGTGGTCAGCACCGGCCGTTCGCTGCCGCCGGACGCGCCGGTGATCACCAAGGCGCTGGTGCCGACGATCGTCATCACGAGCGCGGCGACGGACCCGGAACTGCGCGCGGCGTGGGCGTCGGCCGGGGCGGATGTCCTGGTGGCCGGGACAGGCGACCCAACCCTGCACGAGGCCACCGGCGATCCGGCGTTGCACGCGGACCCGGACGACCAGCGCCCGCGCCCCCGGCACGGCGATGTCGACCTTCGGGCCGCGGTGGCCGAACTGGCCCGGCGAGGCCTCCGTCGCATCGACTGCGAGGGCGGGCCACACCTCTTCGCCTCTCTGCTGGCCGCGGGCGTCGTGGACGAACTCCGCCTCACCGTCGCGCCGATGCTGATCGCCGGGGACGCACCGCGCGTCGCGATGGGCGCGGCCATCGACCCGCAGCAGCTCGAATTAATGTCCGCCCTGGTGGACGACAACTCAGTACTCTTGCGGTATCGCGTCCACTGACCCGGGGAGGGATCGTGGCCAAGACCGCTCTGCGCAACGCGCGCGTCTTCGACGGACGAGGGCTCACCGAACCGCGCACCGTCGTGATCGACGGGGCCGTGCTCGGTACCGATCCCGCTGGGGCACGGGAAATCGATGCAGGCGGGGCGACGCTGCTGCCCGGGTTCATCGACTCGCACCTCCACCTCGAACGGCCGGAGCAACTGGCCGACCTCGCCGAATGGGGCGTCACGACCGGACTGGACATGGCGTGCTGGCCTGCCGAGCGCGTGGCCGCGCTGCGCACCGCGGGCCCGGCGGATTTCCGCAGCGCCGGGCTTCCCTTGATCGGCCCGGACGGCCTCCACTCCACGATCCCGGAGATGCCCGCATCCGCGATCGTCACGACCCCGGAAGCCGCCGTCCGGTTCGTCGAAGCGCGGGTCACGGAGGGCGTCGACTACGTCAAAGGCGTCGCCGAAGCGCCCGGTGACGGCGGGCCGCCCGCGGAGGCGTTGCAAGCGCTGGTCGACACGGCGCGCAAGCGAGGCCTGGACGCTGTCGTGCACGCGGCGACCCCCGGCGCGTACCACGTGGCCGTGGCGACCGGTGCGCGATTCGTGACGCATGTGCCGGTGGTCGGCCGGATCGCCGCCGAGGACGTCGCCGCGATGAAGGCCGCCGGGCAGACGGCGATCCCGACGCTCACCATGATGGAAGGCGCGCTCGCCTTCTTCGCCGGAGCCGCTGGCGATTACCTCGCCAACGTGGCTGCGCTACGCGCCGCCGGGGTCGAGATCCTCGCCGGAACCGACGCCAACGGAGGTTCCGGAGCCCCGGTCGCGGTGGCGCACGGGGCGAGCCTGCACCACGAATTCGAACTGCTGGCCGAGGCCGGGTTGAGCTCGGTGGAGATCCTGCGCGCCGCCACGGTCGACCCGGCCCAGGCGTTCGGGCTGACCGACCGAGGCGAGATCCGGCCTGGATTGCGGGCGGACTTGGTGCTGGTCGACGGAGATCCGGTGGCGGACCTGTCGGCGACGCGGGCTATTCGCGCGGTGTGGTGTGCGGGAAGGGAAATCTCACGCTAGCGGAGGTCCAGGACATACCGGTCGAACACTTCGCCGTCCTCGGCGACCTGGCCGCTCAGCTCAAACCCGGCCCGCCGCGCCACCGCGCCCGAACTCACGTTCTCCGGCTCCACTTTGATCACCGCCCGCCTCGCACCCTCCCCAGCCGCATACCGCACCGCCAGCAGCACTGCCCGCGTCGCGAAACCGCGGCCCCGCCACGCCGGATACAGGCCATACGCCACATTCACCTCGCCTGGCGCGAGATGCTCGCCGGAGAACCGCAGGTCGACCGTCCCCGCCAGGACGTCGTTCACCCGGATGCCGAAGGCCCGCAGCGACCCGCCGGAGGCCCATTCCGCCTGGCAGTGCTGGAAATACTCCCGGGTTCCGGCCAGCGTCCCCGGCCCGCCGTTGAGCCAGCGGATCAACTCCGGGTCCTCGCCCGCGAGGTGCGCCTCCGCGTCGTCCGGATGCAGCGGAGACAACGCGAGTTCGCCGTCAAGAACGCTGGACCGCATCGTCGGCTTCCTCGAAGGTCTTCTGCGCTTTGGCCAGTTCGCCGGCCGCCCGGGCAGCGCGGTGCTCCGCCTCGGCGAGCCGTTCCCGCAATTCGGTCACCCGGTCGTCGGCCTGCTCGGCCGTCCGCTCCGCGCGCTGCAGATTCCGCTCGGCCTCCGCCCGGGCCCGCACCGCCTGCCGTCGTTCCAGCGCCCGGACGCGGGCTTCCTCCTCGGCCTTCCGGTCCTTTTCGGACTGTCGGGTCTTCTTGGCAGGCGCGGGATTCGTCGGCAGCGACAGCCAGCGGTCGGCGTCCTGGCGGGCCTTCGACGTGAGCCGTCCGGCCAGTGCCAGCCGGGCGACGTCGGCGTCCGCGACGATCGCCTCCAGCGTTTCCTCCACCTCGCGTTCGACGGAATCGCTCAAGCCGGTCGCGTCCCGCACGATCCGCTGCACCAGCTCCGCCCGGTGATGCGCCAGCTCGCGCAGCCGGGAGCCGTCGAGCTGCTCGTGCGCGGCGCGCAGCTTGTCGCCGAGCGACGCCAGCTCGGACAGCGGGGCGGAACCATCGCGCGCCAGGCCGTTGACGTACGCCGCGGCCGCGGTCGGCTTGCGCAGCGCGCGGATCCGGCGCGCCAGCTCGACGTCGCCCGCTTCCTTCGCCGCGCGGGCGGCCGCGGTGCGCTCCGCGACGAAGTCGGCCGGTTCACCTGCGTAGAGCCGGTCGGCGACGGTATCGAAATCCGAGGTTGCCACGTGTGCCACCGAACCACACGAGTAGTCCGAACGCGACGCAACGCGTAACGTGGACGTCCACCCAGCAAGGTCGAGTGAAGCGGGACGGTGCCCATGACGCCTCCGGGCCGGCTCGCGCTGACGGCCAGCCCCCTGGTCGCCGGCGCGCTCAAAGCACTGCAAATCGCCACCGAACTGCCGGTCGCGATGGGCGGACCGGTGTCGGCGGCTTCCCGTTCGCATGTCATCGACCAATTGCGCGGCACCGCGACCCGGTCCTTGCAGCACGTGCGGGTGGACACCGGAGCCGGGCTGGGCGGCAAAGCGGTGGCACTGGCCCGTCCGTCGACCGTGGTCGACTACCTCAGCGCACAGGGCATCACGCACAAATACGACCACGCGGTGGAACCCGAACGGCTGCGCGCGATGGTGGCGCTGCCGGTGCGCGTCGGCGAGACCACGCGCGCGGTGCTGTACGCGGCGTCCCGGGATTCGATCACGTTCGGCGATCGGTTATTGCACGCGGCGACCGCGGTGGCGACGCGGCTGGGCCGCGACATCGAGGTCGAAGAGGAAGTGCAGCGCAGGCTGGCCACGCCGACGGCTGTCCCCGCGGCCGAACGCGGCGACCTGCATGCCGAACTCACCGCGATCGCCGGGTCGATCACCGACGAAACCGCCCGGCAACGGCTGCTCGCGGTGTGCGAGCGGCTGCGTCCGGAGCTGGACCTGCCGGGCGTCGCGCTGACCCCGCGCGAGGTCGACGTATTGCGGCTGGTCAGCGAAGGCTGCACGAACGACGAGATCTCCGACCGGCTCGGCCTGCTGCCCAACACGGTCAAGTCGTATCTGAAGCACGCGATGCGAAAACTGGCTGTGTCCAACCGGGTACAGGCGGTGAACCGCGCACGCGCCGCTGGACTGCTGCGGACCCCATGAGACGACTGAGCGGCGTCACGATCGATTGCCTGGAACCGCAGGTGCTGGCAAGTTTCTGGAGCGCGATCCTCGACCGGCCCGTTACCGCGGAACACGACGGACCGGACTGGGCCACGGTCGGCTCCCGGCTCGATGCCGCTCCCCGCCTCACGTTCCAGCGTGTCCCCGAACCGAAGCGCGGCAAGGTTCGGCTGCATCTGGACATCGAGGTTGACGACGTCGACGAGGCGCGCGCGCAGATCGAACAGCTTGGCGGACACTGGACCGGCGTACGCCACGACTACCCCGGGGAGGGCGTCGTGCTGGTGATGGCCGACCCCGAGGGGCACGAATTTTGCGTCGTCCGCTACCTCTGAACTCCCGATGGCCGGACACCCTCCATGTGGGGTGGCTGGATCCGGTCCGGCGAGCGAAAATCACCCGCGCGGGCAGTGCGGCCCGCTGACGCGAAGGGATCGGCACGTGTTCTATGACCTGAGTGTCCGCGATTTTCTCGACCGCGCCGAAACGGTGTACCCGGACCGGGTCGCGGTGGTGGACGAGCCTGCCCAGCCCGCGCGGTCCTGGGGCTCGGTCACCTACCGCGAACTCGCCCGCCGCGCCCGCGCGCAGGCGGCGAACCTCGACGCGCTCGGCGTTCCGGCCGGCGGCCGGGTCGCCATCGTCTCGCACAACTCCGCGCGGCTGCTGACGTCGTTCTTCGGCGTATCCGGCTGGGGCCGCGTCCTGGTGCCGGTGAACTTCCGCCTCGCGCCCGCCGAGGTGCGCTACATCGTCGAGCATTCCGGCTCCGAGGTCCTGATGATCGACCCCGAGCTGAAACCGTTGCTGGACAGCGTAACCGCGAAACACGTGTTCGTCCTCGGCGAGGACGACGACAAGATCTGGGGCGGCGACGGCGAACCGCGGCCGTGGTCCGCCGACGAATCCGCGACCGCGACGATCAACTACACCTCCGGCACCACGGCGCGGCCGAAGGGCGTCCAGCTCACGCACCGCAATTTGTGGCTCAACGCAACGACTTTCGGCCTGCACACCACGCTCAGCGACAACGACGTCCTGCTGCACACGCTGCCGATGTTCCACGCGAACGGCTGGGGCATGCCGTACGCGGTCACCGGTCTCGGCGGACGGCACATCGTGCTGCGCAAGGTCGACGGCACCGAAATCCTGCGCCGCGTGCAGGAACACGGCGTGACGATCATGTGCGCCGCTCCCGCCGTCGTCACCGCGGCCCTCGACGGCGCCGCCACCTGGGACGGCGAAATCCCCGGCCGCGACCGAGTCCGCATCGTCGTGGCCGGCGCCCCGCCGCCGACCCGCACCATCGAACGCGTGCGCGCGGAGCTCGGCTGGGAATTCATCCAGATCTACGGCCTGACCGAGACGTCGCCGCTGGTCACGGTAAACCGCTTCCGCAGCGAATGGGCCGACCTGGACCCGCACGAGCAGGCGAAACTGCTGGGCCGCGCAGGCGCTCCGGCACTGGGCGTCCGCGTCGCGATCGACGCCGACGGCGAGGTCCTCACCCAAAGCAACCACAACCTCGACGGCTACTGGGAAAACCCGGACGAGACCGCGCGAGTGCAAGAGGGCAACTGGTTCCACACCGGCGACGGCGGCAGCTTCACCGACGGCTACCTGACCATCGCCGACCGCAAGAAGGACGTCATCATCACCGGCGGCGAGAACGTGTCGTCGATCGAGGTGGAAGACGCGCTGAATTCGCACCCGGCCGTCCGGGAGGTCGCGGTGATCGGCATCCCGGACGAGAAATGGGGCGAGCTGGTCACGGCGCTGGTGGTGACGGACGGGACCGAGGTGACGGCGGACGAGCTGATCACGCATTGCCGCCAGCACCTGGCCGGGTACAAGTGCCCCAAGCGAGTGGAATTCCTCGCGGAACTGCCGCGGACGGCTACCGGGAAGATCCAGAAGTTCAAGCTGCGCCAGCCGTTTTGGGAGGGGCAGGGGCGGCAGGTGAACTAAACCGTCGGCTGTTCGGGGCGGATCGCCACGCCCTTCACGTATTCGGTCAGGACGCCGTCTTCTGCCCCGAACCACAGCCGCTCGCATTCCGGGCAGCGCACGACCAGTGCGGCCTCGCCGAACAACTCGACGCCGGAAGCTTCGACGTCGAATTCGGCGTTGGTCAGGAAGTACATGCTGTCGTTCGGGTCGTCGTCCCTGACGATGTTCCCGCACATGCACCGAATCTTCGCCGTCAGACGTCTCCCCGTCAGTCCCGGCTCGCCGCCTGTTTCCTCGACCACTCCGCAGCATCGGCGCCATACCGGATCAGCAGCCGCGCGAACTGGGTCCGTTCCTCCGCCGGCCAGGCAGCGGTGATCTCCTCGAACGCTTTTCGCTGTTCGGCCGCGAAACGTTTCCGTTCCGCCTCGCCCTGCTCGGTAAGTTCGAGCACGGTCCGGCGTCCATCAGCCTGCGACGCCGCCCGCCGCAGCAGCCCGTCGGCGATGCACGCGGCGACAGTCCGGCTGGCCACCGGCTGAGCGACGCCCATCTCGACCGCGAGCCCGCCGACGGTCGTCTCGTCCGGCGCGTCGGCGATCACGTTGAGCACGAGATTGCGCGACAAATCCTTGTTCGACGCCGGAGTTCGCCGCCGCAGCCGGGACAGCGCCGGGCCGATCTGGTCCAGTACCGGGTCGGGAGAGCCGCTCATGTGCTTGATCCTAGGCCCGCACCAGCACAGTTGCATACCCGGTCGCAAGTACATAGCATTAGGTATGTAAATGTACTGAGTATGGAAATGAGACGGCCATGACACTCACCGCCATCGCCAACGCCCGGGTCTTCGACGGGGAGAAGTCCCTCGGCGTGCAGGCCGTGGTCCTCGACGGCACGAGGATCGCCCAGGTCGGCGGTGAGATCCCGGCGGGCAGCGAAACCGTCGACGGCACCGGGGCCACCCTGCTGCCCGGACTCGTCGACGCCCACGTGCACTCCGCACCGGGTTCACTGGCGCTGGCCCTGCGGTTCGGGGTGACGACCGAACTGGAAATGCAGGGAATGCACACGCGGGAGAACCGCGCGCACATCACCGACGACGACACCGTGGCCGACGTGCGGTCCGCCGGTTTCGGCATCACCCCGCCCGGCGGGCACCCCAGCGAACTGATGCCCGAACGGTTCCGCCCGAAGTGGGACCTCCCGCCGGTCATGCCGGTGATGCCGTTCTCCACCACTCCCGAGGAAGCGGCCGCCTTCGTCCCGCAACTCCTCGCCCGGGGCTCGGACTTCGTCAAGTTCATGATCGACGACGGCAGCGTGGAGGGGCATCCCGGACTGCCGTGTCTCGACCAGGCCACGGTCAACGCCGGGGTCGCGGAAGCCAAGAAGCACGGCGCTCTCACGGTGGCTCACGCGCTGACCGTGGAAGCGACCAGAATGGCCGTCGAAGCGGGCATCGACGGGCTCGCCCACGTGTTCATGGACCAGCCGCACACCGCCGAGATCATCAGCCTCGTCAAGGACGCGGGCATGTTCGTGATCCCCTGCATCAGCCTCAACGCCTCGCTGATGGGAATCACCGGCAGCGCACTCGCCGACGACCCGCGGGTCGCCTCCCGCCTCGATCGCAAGTGGGAGGAAACCCTGCGCTCCAGCTACAACCGCTACCCGCAGGGCAAGCTCGAAGACGTGTACGACACCGTCCGGGCGCTGGACGCAGCCGGCGTCGACGTGCTGGCGGGCACCGACGTCTCCATGCCCGAGACGTTCTTCGGAGGTCTCGCACACGGCGCGAGCGTGCACCACGAACTGCAGTACCTCGTGGAAGCCGGACTCACACCTGAACGTGCTTTGCGGGCAGCCACCGCGACCACCGCCCGCCGCTTCCGCCTCAGCGACCGGGGCCGCGTCGCCGAGGGACTGCGCGCCGACCTTCTGCTCGTCGACGGCGACCCGACCCGCGACATCAGCGACACGCTCAACATCCGCGCCGTCTGGCGCCGCGGTGCCCGCCTGGCGGAATGACCCGCGCGGCGAGCCGGATCCGGGCCGACAATCGTCCTCTTAGGACAGTCCTAATCGTCCGAAGGCCGGTAAACCAGCCGCAGCACCCCGTTGCGGAAGGCCGTGGTCTCCGCCAGCCGGAAGTCCAGCTGCGGTCCCTCCGCCGGGAACAGCCGACGGCCCTTGCCGACCACCACCGGGTACTGCAGCAGGGTCAGCTCGTCCACCAGCCCGTGCGACAGGAGCCACCGCACCAGCGTCGTGCTCCCGCTGGTCATGATGTCGCCGCCCTCGGTGGACTTCAGCTCCGCGATCGCCTCGCCGAGGTCGCCGCGCAGGAGGGTCGTGTTGTGCCAGTCCGTCGCGGTCAGGGTGGTGGACGCGACGTACTTCGGCACGCTGTTCATGAACTCCGCGCCCGGGTCGTCCGTGCGGCCCGGCCACGCCTCGGCGAAGCCCTCGTAGGTCACGCGGCCCAGCAACATCGCGTCGGCGTCCGCCATGCCGTCGCCCACCGCGTGTTCGAGCTCGTCGTTCCAGTACGAGAGCGACCACTGGTCCGGCGCCTCGACCACGCCGTCGAGCGAGACGAACAAGGTGGACACGATCTTGCGCATCGAGCGACTCCTTGGGGTTCGGGATCGCCGACACTATGGCGCAGCCGGACCCGCCGACGCAGCCGGTTGGCCCAATACTTGGTCTGTCAGGGCACTTCCGTTACCAACTCGAGTGCCCGGCCCAGCGTGGCCAGCCGTTTCTCCAGGGAGTCACCGGCCGGATACAGCCGGACCGTGTCGACTCCGGCGGCGCGCCACACCTTCAGCCGCGCGCGGACCATGTCCTCGGTGCCGATCAGGGTCGTCGCGAGCACCATCTCGTCGGTCACCAGCTCGGCCGCACCGTCGCGGTCGCCGGACTGCCAGCGTTCCCGCACCTCCGCGGCGACGTCCGCCCAGCCTTGCCTGCTGTAGGCGTCGTGGTAGAAGTTCGTGCTCGCCGAACCCATGCCGCCCAGCGAAAAGGCCAGTTCCTTCTTGCGCCCGGCGACCATGGGGCGCAGTTCGTCCTCATCGGACGCGAACGCGACCTCCGCGCCTTGGCACACCACGAGATCGCCGCGGCTCCGACCGGCTTTCGCGAGCCCGGCGTCGAGGTGACGGAAGTAGGCGTCGGCGCCCTCGGGGACGAAGCTCGTGCCCAGCCAGCCGTCGGCGAGTTCGCCGGTGAGCTCCAGCATGCGCGGCGACAGCGTGGCCAGGTAGATCGGGATCTCCTCGTTCGGCGCCGTCGACAGCCGCATCGGGCGGGACTCCCCCGGCAGCGGGATGTGGAAAGCCTTGCCAGCGAAGGAGATTTTCTCCCCCGCGAAGGCACTGCGGACGATCTGCACCGTCTCGCGCATCCGGGTCAGCGGCCGCGCGAACGGCACCCCGTGCAGCCCCTCGATCACCTGCGGACCGGACGGCCCGAGCCCCAGCGCGAACCGTCCGCCGGACATCTCGGCCAGGGTGAGCGCCGCCTGCGCGAGCGCGACCGGCGTGCGCACGCCGAGCTGCATGATCCCGGAGCCGAGCCGGATCCGGTCCGTGCGCGCGGCGAGGTAGCCGAGCACCGACGGCCCGTCCGAACCCCAGGCCTCGGCCACCCAGCATTCGCCGAGACCCAGTTTTTCCGCCTCCAGCACGAAATCCCGGGTTTCCGGCCAGCCGGACGACGCCTCGACGGTGGTCGCCGTGCGCATCATCCGGCGGCTTCCACGCGGTCCTTGATCGCGCCGAGAGTGGCGGTCATCGAGGCCTCGAACTCGCTCAGCCGGACGTGCACGATCTTCTGTTCCTTCTCCGGCATCCGCGCGATCACCTCGGTCACCCCGGACGGCCCCGGCCCCATCTGCGCCCACTGCGTGAGCCGCGTGCCGCCGTTCTCCGGGGCGAGGGTGAACCGCCAGACCGCGGTCGGATTGGCCGGATCGCTGACCGCCCAGGCGAAGACGCGCGGCTCCTCGCATTCGACGATGTAGGACGTGGTTTCCCAGTCGCCGCGCATCTGGTGGTGGTTGCGCCCGATGAAGGACCGGCCGAGCGCGGGCGCCGAACCCTCGTCGCACCACTGGATCGACTGCAGTTCGCCGCTCAGCTCCGGCATCAACGCGACGTCCGAGGCGTACCGCCACACCTGCTCGGGCGAGCCGTTGATCCAGGCGTCCACCTGCACGGTCGGGGCGTCCGCGTACCGCGCGCCGGTCCACTCCATCGCGAGTCCTCCTCCGTTGGCGTCTCGACCAGCATAGTTGCGTAACTAGACTCACCGTGTCAATCGCTCAGGAGACCAACGCCGTGAAGGGCCCCCTTGAGGGAATCCGATTCCCTCAAGGGGCCCTTCACGGACCTGCTCAATGTTCCTGCGGCGCGAACCTCGCTTGGACATCCGGGCGTTGCGCCAGGCGTTCGGGGAAGCCGGGCCCGCGCCGCATCCGGGTGTCGTCGGCGGACAACGGTTCGCCGCAATCCGCGCAGACGACGGCCGCGGTCGTGTCGTGCCCGCAGGCCTCGTGGTGCAGCACGATCGGCGGACCCGCTTCGGTGGCCAGCCACCGGTCGCCCCAGGCCGTCATCGCGGCCAGCACGCTCCAGAAATCGCGCCCCTTCTCGGTGAGCACATAGTCGTAGCGCACCGGTTCGGCCTGGTAGGCGCGCTTTTCGAGCAACCCCTCGTCGACCAGCCGGCGCAGCCGGTCGGCGAGGGTGTTGCGCGCGATGCCGAGCGCCTGCTGGAACTCGTCGAAGCGGCGGACGCCGTAGAAGGCGTCCCGCAGCACCAGCGGCGTCCACCAGTCCCCGAGCAGGTCCATGGTCCGGGCGATCGAGCACGGCCACTGCGCGAAGGAAGTGCGTTTCATGACGGCGAGGATACGCCGTCCCACAGTGCAACCCAGCAGGTCAGACGCGATGCCCGACGGTCACGTCGACAGTGTCGGGCACTTCTTCGTGCTCGTCGCCGACCGAAAGCGTCCCGGACGGCTCCACGAGCAGCACCACCGCGCCCTCCTTCGACGACGGCTTGTGGAACGTGCCGCGCGGAACCACGAACGCCTGCTCGCGGGTCAACCTCACGGTCCGTTCGCCGCCCGCGTCGCGCAGGCCGATCTCGATGCTGCCGTCGATGACGAGGAAGAACTCGTCGGTGTTGTCGTGCTTGTGCCACACGTGGTCGCCGTCGAACCGGGCGAGGCGGATGTCGTAGTCGTTGACGTTGGCGACGATGCGGGGGCTCCACGCGGCGTCGAATCCGGCGAGCACGGCCCGCAGATCGAGAGGCTGAGGTGTCATAGGTCGATCTTGGGCCTGGTCCCGCGCGACCGGGAGTGCTAGGAATCGCATATGCCGAAAGAATCCTCGCACCGCGTCGTCATGATCGCCGGCGACGGCTCGAATCCGTTCGAGATGGGCGTCGCGACGGAGCTGTTCGGCCTGCGCCGGCCGGAACTGCGACGGCCGTGGTACGACTTCGCGCTCGCGGCTCCCGGCGGGCGAGCCCGGATGCACCTCGGCTTCTTCACTCTCGCCGACGTCGCCGATCTCGGGGCGGTCGACGCGGCGGACACTGTGATCGTCCCGAACCGGCCGGATCCAGAGACCCCGGCCGACCCGGAAATCCTCGCCGCGATCCGGCGGGCGAACGTCCGCGGCGCACGGTTGATGAGCTTCTGCACCGGCGCGTTCACCCTGGCCGAGGCCGGCGTCCTGGACGATCGCCGGGCCACCACACACTGGAAATGGGCCGAAGCGTTCACCGCGCGCTACCCGCGAGTCCGCCTTGAACCGGACGTCCTCTTCGTCGACGACGGGACAGTTCTTACCGCCGCCGGAAGCGCGGCCGCACTCGACTTGTCGCTGTACGTCATCCAACGCGATCACGGCGCGGAAATCGCCAACGCGGTGAGCCGCCGCCTCGTTTTCACCGGACATCGCGAAGGCGGCCAGCGACAGTTCGTGGAACGCCCGGTGCCGGAGATTCCGGACGCTTCGCTCGCGCCGGTGCTGGAATGGGCTCGCCGGCATCTCGACCAGCCGCTCGCGGTCACCGACCTCGCCGCCCGCGCGGCGACCAGCGCCGCCACCCTGCACCGCCGGTTCCGCGCCGAACTCGGCACGACACCGCTCGCCTGGCTCACCGCCGAACGCGTGACGCTGGCCCGCAGGCTCATCGAACGCGGCGAACATGGTCTGGACCGCATCGCCGCCCGCACCGGGCTCGGCACCGGCGCGAACCTCCGGCTGCAGTTGCGCAGGCACACCGGCCTCTCGCCGTCGGAATACCGCAAACGATTCGGCCCGGCGGCGTAAAACGCCCGGGTCCACTGTGGACCCGACGAACGGGTTACTCCATTCGGCCTATTCAGCAAAATTCCGGTTAAGCCCCGATGACCGGAACCCGCCAAAGGTTTTATGCCAGACGAACGAAAGTTGGCCGGAACGGACAGAATTCCGCCGACCCCTCACCGGATCGCGGACAGATCCGCTAGCTTGGCCGCAGACCGGCAGAACGAACGGGGAGACGCGCATGGCCAGACGCCGCCTGGAGGGACGGAACGCCCGGAGCCGGGCTTTCGCCGCCCTCGCCGGAGGCGCGCTCGTGGTGCTGCCGACGGTGACGTCGTCCGGCATCCCGGTGGCGTTGCGCGCCGCTGAACCGCCGTCGGCCGCACAGGCCGCGCCGAGCGTCCCCGGCCTGCCGCCGGGCATCACGCTCCCGCCGATCGGCGTCGACGGCAGCCTCCCGCAGCCCCCGGTCCCGCAAGCCCTCGGCGTGCCCGGCTACCCGAACGGCCCCGGCTCGGCGACCACCGCCGGTCCGCTGGGCATCCCGGACAGCATGCTGCGCGCCTACCGCAACGCGGCCGACATCATGGCCCGCGAACAGCCCGGCTGCCACGTCGACTGGGCGCTGATCGCGGCCATCGGACGGGTCGAGTCGAACCACGCCCGCGGCGGCTACGTCGACGCGCGCGGCAACACCCTCGAACGCATCCTCGGCCCGGTACTCGACGGTTCCGGCGGATTCGCCGCGATCCGCGACACCGACCACGGCCGCTACGACGGCGACCCGGTGTGGGACCGCGCGGTCGGAGCGACCCAGTTCATCCCGTCGACCTGGGCGTCCTATGCCTCCGACGGCAACGGCGACGGCGTCTCCGACCCGAACAACATCTACGACGAAACGCTCGCCACCGCGCGCTACCTGTGCTCGGGAGGTCTGGACCTCTCCAGCGACGCCAACCAGCGTCTGGCGGTGCGCCGGTACAACAACTCGCAGTCCTATGTGGACACCGTGCTGGCGTACGCGTACGGCTACCGCAACGGCGTCTCGAAGCTGCCGGACAGCCAGGTCCCGATCGGGGCCCCGCCCGGCCCCGGAGCGGTCGAAGCCGCCGCGGGCAGCCCGGCGGGCGACGTCGCCCCGCCCGCCCCGCCGCCGGTCACCCCGGCCCCGCCGAGCCAGCAGCCCGGCACCCCGACGCAGCTTCCCGGCAGCAGCACCGCGCCGAGCAGCAGCTCCTCCCCGGCAAAGCCGACCAGCTCGGCGCCGACCACGCCGACGACGCCGTCCAGCACCACGCCCACCAGCACCTCGCCGACGACGAGCACGACGCCGTCCAGCTCCGCCCCGGCGAACCCGACGACGTCCAGCACCACGACTTCCAGCACGACCACGGAGGCCGCGCCGACGCACTGACCGCGGCGTTCGTATAGTCCGGACCGAAACCGGACTACGGGGGAGCGATCGTGGCGTGGAATCCTCGGAACCTGCCTGACCTGACCGGCCGGTTTTACGCGGTGACCGGCGGCAACGCGGGGATCGGCTACTTCATCGCCGAGCAGCTGGCCGCCGCCGGAGCCCACGTCGCCCTGCTGGGCCGCGACCCGGCACGACTGCGCGCGGCCGTCGAGATGGTGCGCACCCGGGTCGGTTCGGCTTCGCTGAGCACGATCCCGCTGGACCTCGCCGATCTGGACTCCGTCCCGGCCGCCGTCGACGCGCTCGGCAGGCTGGACCGCTTGGACGCGTTGATCGAGAACGCTGGCGTCACCGCACCCGGGCCGGTGCGCCGGACCACGAAACAGGGCCTGGAACTGGCGGTCGGCACCAACCATTTCGGCCACTTCGCACTCACCGCGCTCGCGATGCCGGCGCTGACCGCGTCGTCCGCGCGCGTGGTGCTGGCGGGCAGCCTGATCACGCGGATGTATCCGTACGACATCGATGATCTGCAGAGTTCGCGCAAGTATTCGGACTTCCGTGCGTATGCGTTGTCGAAGCACGCCGTGCAGTCGTTCGCGATGGAACTCGACCGGCGTCTCCGCGCCGCCGGTTCACCAGTGCGAGCGATCCTCGCGCATCCCGGGTTCAGCCTGGAGCGGACCAGCCCCGCACGGCCGGGAATCACCCAGCCAGTGCCGGTGATGCGGCTGCTCGCGCCTTATACGCACGGAAAGGACCACGGTGCCTGGCCAGCGGTTCGGGCGGCCGTCGACCCCGCCGCGACTGGCGGTGCTTACTACGGTCCTGCGTTCGGCGGAGTGGGCCGGCCCAGGCTGGGGACGGCGATGGGTGCGTCACGGGATCCGGAGCGGGGCCGTCGGTTGTGGGAGCTCTCCGAGGAAGCGACCGGGGTTCGGTTCTCGCTCGGCGGTTCCTGACCGCCTGTTCACACAGCGGGACGCTCGACGGCGAGGCCGATGCCGAACGCCGCCAGGATCGCGCCGCCCGCCCGGAGAATCGCGCGGATCACCCGTGTGTTGCGGAGCATCTCGGCCGCGGCGCTGAAGACCAGTGCATAGCCGGTCAGCGAGAGGAATCCGATCACCGCGAACGCCGCTCCGAGGACCAGCGTGTCGACAGGTCGTGCGCCGTGGTGGAGGAACTGCGGAATGACGCTGGTGAAGACGATGACGGTTTTGGGGTTGGACAAGTCGCTGAGAAGTCCTTCCCGGAACGCACGCCATCCGCTGCGTGGCCGGCCGGTGCTCAACGCCGCCGCGGCGGGCCCGGCGGAGACCGCCGAGGAGCGGGTCGCCAGGAGTTTGACGCCGAGGAAAACCAGGTAGGCGGCACCCAGGTACCGGACCACGTCGAAGGCCGTCTGCGAGGACACCAGCAGAGCCGTCAAACCGGCGACCGACGCGCCTGCCCACACCAAGTCGGCGGCCAGCACCCCGAGCGCGGTCAGCAGCGCCGGGACCCGGCCACGAGCGATCGCGCTCTTGAGAACCAGCATGACCGCGGGGCCGGGAATGACGACCAAGACCACGGACAAGGCCGCGAAAGCCACAATCGACGACATGCCCTCATTATCCCGGTGCACCGCGGATTCAGTCCAGGCCGATCGACCTTATGCGCCAGCCTGGCCGATCCGGGCGGCGATCCCGTCGAGAAGCCGGTCCAATCCGAACTCCGACGCGTCCGACGCCTGCTCCGCCGAAGGCTTTTCGAACCCGCCGGCGAGCCACGTCCGGTTCATCGCCGGATGAGACTCGACGTCGAAATACGTGTGCCAGAAAGAAGAACGCTGTCCCCACCACGCGTCATTGGACTGTCCCGTGGTCCGTTCCAAGTGGACACTCTCGGCCTCGGCCGCCGCGTTCGCGTCCACATAGCCCGCCACCGAATTGGCCGCCGCGACGATTTCGCGCGCGGGCAGGCCCAGACTCTCCATAATGGACAGCAGGTATTCCTGGCCGGCCAGCTGCCCCGGACCGAGAGCGGGACGCACCCGGGACCGCTCCCGCAGCCACGGGTGCCGACGGTAGATGTCGCGCGTGCGGTCGGCGTAAACGCGCACCTGCGCACGCCAATCCGCCGGCCGCGGTTCGCCGGGTCCGGGGAGATTCCGTTCGAGGAGAACGGTGTCGACCATGAGATCGATCAGCTCGGTTTTGCCGGGAACGTAGGTGTAGAGCGTCATCGTGCCCGCCCCGAGTTCCTTCGCGACGCGGTGCATGGACGTCGCGACGAGGCCCTCGGCATCGGCCACCGCGATGGCCGCCACGATGATCCGTTCGATGGTGAGCGTCGGACGCCTGCCGCGGGCCGAGGGTTCCGGGGCTCCCGCGCAGTCGCGCCACAGCAGTGCGAGCGTGCGCGCGACCTCCTCGCGCGCGGCCTCGGGACCGTCGCCCTCGTGCTCGACGATCATCGCGTCCCCTCCCGGCCTCGTACGGTCAGCGTGGGATCTTACCTGCCGTTTCAGGACCTTCGTCCCCTCCGCGCCGCCGCCTTGACCGCTACGCTGGGCAGCGAGGGAGGTGGTTCCCGTGACGGAACGCAAACCACCGGGCGTGTCGTACGGTTCCTGGGTCGACCGGCAAATCGCCGCCGCCGAAGCGCGCGGCGACTTCGAAGACCTTCCCGGAGCGGGAAAACCGCTGCCGCCCCCGACCGGCCGCGACGCCGCGACCGACTGGATGCTCCGGAGCGCCCGCGAAGGAGACATCGACCGGTCCGCGTTCCTGCCGCCGTCGCTCGCCTTGCCGCGCGAAATCCAGGACCTGCCGGGGAAACTGGCGAAAGTCCGCTCCGAACGCAAGGTGCGGGAGATCGTCGAGGACCTGAACGACCGCATCCGCAAGGCACACGCGCTGCCGCAGGACGGTCCCGTGCTCCGCGCCCGTCCGCTGGATGTGGAGGAAACGGTGGCGAACTGGCGCGCGGGCCGGGAAAACGCGAGCTAACCCTGTCCCGCCAGGCACGAGAGTTCCCTTCCCGCAAGCGGCTGACTGCCGGGAAGTCCCGGCCGACGCGCGCCGGAGGCACCTCTCCACTGCCGCTGAATCGCACCGGCACCTGCGACCCGCGACAACCCCACGCGCCCGCCACGCCGATCCCCGCCCGCCAGATGCGGCTACGCTGGGTAGTACGCGGGCGAAGGGAAGAGAACCGTGGTCGGAGTTCGTCGGGTTGCCTTCGTGGTCGCCGCGGTGCTTTTGTTGTTCGGCGAGCCGTGGTCGGTGCTCGTGCTGCTGCCGGATTGGCCGGTCGCGGCCACCGTCTCGGGCACGGTCGTTTTCGCTGTCGCCGCACTGAGTTTCCCGGTGCTCATGGTGCTCGGGCACGGTCCGAAGCAGAACGACGCCGCCGCGCGGATCGGGGACGTCACGCTCGGCACGGTGTGGGTGCTGTTCACCTGGAGCGTCCTCACGCACCTGCTGCGGCTGGTCCTGCTGGTGTCCGGAGTGGACGATCCCGCGCGGCCACGGATCGTAGCCGCGGTCACGCTCGCCGTCGCGGCGGTGCTGCTCGTCAGCGGGAACCGGATCGCCATGCGGGTGCCGCCGGTGAAGCCGGTCGACGTCGTGCTGCCGAAGCTCGGTCCCGGGCTCGACGGATTGCGCGTCGCGGTCATCACCGACACGCACTACGGCCCGCTCGACCGCACCCGCTGGTCCGAGCGCCTGGTCGCGGAACTGAACCGGCTGCAGCCCGACGTCGTCTGCCACGCCGGGGACCTCGCCGACGGATCGGTCGCCAAGCGGCGCAAGCAGGTCGACCCGCTCGGCGGCGTGCAGGCCCCGCTCGGCCGGTTCTACATCACCGGCAACCACGAGTACTTCGGCGAGGCACAGGCCTGGCTGGACCACATGGCGAGCCTCGGCTGGGACACCCTGCACAACCGCTCGACCCTCCTCGAACGCGACGGCGCCCGTCTCCTCTTCGCCGGCATCGACGACCCCACCGGAGCCGCCTCCGGACTGCCCGGCCACGGCCCCGACCTGGCCGCCGCCCTCGACGGCTCCGATCCCGACGTCCCCGTAGTCCTGCTCGCCCACCAGCCGAAACAGGTCGCCCAAGCCCGCGAGGAAAACGTCGACCTGCAGATCTCCGGCCACACCCACGGCGGCCAGATCTGGCCGTTCCACCTCCTGGTCCGCCTCGACCAGCCCACCCTGTCCGGCCTCACCCGGCACGGCCCGACCCAGCTGTACAACAGCCGCGGCTCCGGTTTCTGGGGCCCGCCGTTCCGGGTCTTCGCCCCGAACGAGATCGCGCTGCTGACCCTGCACAGCGCCTGACCCCCAGTTCTACGCCCTCGCACTCGCTCAGGTCCCACCGACTAATTTTTTTGTCTTGACAACTAGAACCATCGGATGCGAAGGTTCTCCGCAACGGCACCACCCCGAGGAGGAACCCCATGCCCACCGTCACATCCGCCGACGGCACCCGGATCGCCTACTCCCGCACCGGCTCCGGTCCCGCGCTCGTCCTCGTCGACGGCGCGCTCTGCTACCGCACCTCGACCCCCAACGACGATCTCGCCAAAGCCCTCTCGGACCGCTTCACCGTCTACACCTTCGACCGCCGAGGCAGGGGCGAAAGCGGCGACACCGGCCCGTACGCGGTCGAGCGCGAGATCGAAGACATCGCCGCGCTGGCCAAGGAAGCCGGCGGGGAGATCGGCCTGTACGGCATCTCGTCCGGCGCCGCCCTGGTCCTGGAAGCCGCCCATCGCGGCGTGCCGGTCAAGAAGGTCGCGGTGTACGAACCGCCGTTCGTCGTCGACAGCACCCGCAAGCCCGTCCCAGCCGACTATCAGGCGAAGCTCGAAGCAGCCATCGCCGAGGGAAAACCGGGCGACGCGATCAAGACGTTCATGGTCGAAGGCGTCGGACTGCCCGCCCTGATGGTCACGATGATGCGCCTGATGCCCGCGTGGCCGCGCATGAAGCGCGTGGCCCACACCCTCGCCTACGACGCCCAGGTCATGGACGACAACCAGGCAGGCCGGCCCCTGCCGGAAGAACGCTGGTCCGGAATCACCGCCCCCACCCTGATCCTCGACGGCGGCAAGAGCCCCGCCTGGATGCGCAACGGCGTCGCAGCGGCAGCGGCCCAACTGCCCCACGCCACCTATCGCACCCTGCCCGGCCAGACGCACCTGGTGAAAACCGCCGCACTGGCCCCCGTGCTGGCGGAGTTTTTCGCCACGAACTGACCCGTCAGCAGTTCGGGTGAGGCAAGCTGCGAGACGTGGCCACGCGAGCATTGATCTTCGACTTCGACGGCACTCTCGCCGACACCGAGGCAGCAGTACTGCGGTCCTGGCAAGAAATGTTCGCCGGACACGGGGTCGAACTGCCCCTGGACGTCTGGCACACAGTCATCGGCACCCAGAACACCGCCGCGACGATGTTCAAACTCCTTGCCGAACAAGTAGAAAACGTCGACCCGGAAACACTGCGCCCGGCAATGCGAGCACGAGTACACGAACTCCTAGCCGAAGACGGCCCGCGCGAAGGCGTACTGGACTACCTAGACGAAGCCGCCCGACGAGACCTGACCCTCGCCGTCGCCTCAAGTTCCTCCGGCACCTGGGTGCACGGCCAACTGGACCGGCTAGGCCTGTCGTCGCGCTTCGCCGCCGTAGAAACCGGCGACCGCCACAAAGCAAAACCCGATCCCGACACTTACCTGGCAACCCTGCGCACCCTGGGCGTGACCGCAGAAGAAGCCCTGGCCTTCGAAGACTCGCCCCACGGCGTCAGCGCGGCGAAAGCAGCCGGAATCACCACCATCGCAGTGCCGAACCCCATCACAGCCACCCTGGACTTCGCCAAAGCAGACCTAGTCCTCCCGTCCTTCACCACCACCCCCCTGAGCACCCTGCTGCAGCGCTTCGGCACGTGAGGGACCCCTGACGGACTCTGAGCCCCCGAGGGCCCCCTCACGCCCCGCCACCCACCCGCCGCGATGCGCCCCAATGCGGCATTGGGTGCATCTGACGCACCGAACGCCACATTGGGTGCATCCCACGCACCCAATGCCACATTGGGGCGCTAGCCCCACCCCCTACGACACCGCAGCCAGTGCACCCAACCATCGAGGCACCCAGCCCCTCCCCCGCACCCCGATACAAAGCCGCCCTGCGGTTCGGGGGTGCTTGTCAAGGCATCTTTCCCGCCTTGACAAGCACCCCCGAACCGTCAGCACAATGGGCCAACGGGGTGCCCCACGCAACCACCACGGCAAGGTCGCCGCCAGGCGACGAGCCAACTCACAACCCCGCAACCCGATCCAAAAACCCCCGCTGCCCCTTGACCAGCTTCTCCCGAGCCACCTCGAGCGAAACCCACTCCACCCGATCCACCTCGGGAAACTCCCGCATCACCCCAGACCGGGGCGGCCACTCCATCTCGAACACCCCCGGCACCACATCAGCCGGATCAAGATCCCCCTCCACCGCCCAAGCAGTCACGACCTTCCCCGACTGCCGAACCTCCCCCAACGCAACCCACTCCCCGTCAGGCACTGGCACCCCCAGCTCCTCAGCGAACTCCCGCCGAGCAGCGCCTTCAGCCTCCTCCCCCTCCTCAATCTCCCCCTTGGGCAACGACCAAGCCCCCAGATCCTTCTTGGCCCAAAACGGCCCGCCCATATGCGCGAGCAACACTTCGACCCCGCCCGCACCCCGTCGATACACCAACACCCCAGCACTACGCCTGACCATCCCCCCACCCTGCCAGCCCCGCTGACCAGCCCAAACACCGCCTCAAAAAACTTCCCGGCAACGTGTCGATCCCAGCCGGCACCGTTCGACGCATAAGCAGAAGGCACCCCACAGCCACCCGGGAGGGACCAGCAATGACCACCACCACCGCCCCCAAGACCGCGACGACCGAAGCCACTAAGTCCCTGGCAGACCGAGCCCGCCCCACCGTCCTGGCCCTCTTCCGCGCCGTGGTGTCCTTCCTCTTCCTCTGCCACGGCCTGATGGGCTTCGGCCTCTTCGGCGGCATCGACAACGCGGGCGGCGCGGTCCCCTTCGGCCAATGGCCCGGTTACTGGGCCAGCCTGATCGAGGTCGTCGGCGCGATCTTCGTCTTCGCCGGACTTTTCACCCGCGTCTCCGCGACCGTGCTCTCCGGCGTCATGGCCTACGCCTACTTCACCGTGCACGCCCCGGAAGGCCTGCTCCCCCTGCACAACATGGGCGAGCCCGCCGCGCTGTACGCGTGGGTCTTCCTCGCCATCGCGGTGGTGGGGCCGGGGGCGGCAGCGCTGGACGGGCTGCGGCGGCGCTGAAAGAAGTCGTGAGTGGCAATCCCGGTTCTAACCGGGATTGCCACTCACGAGCATTGCCCGCCCGAGCGCGTGCTCCATCAACGCCGTCAGCACCTGCTTGGTCGAATCCCGCTCCCGGGCGTCGCACAGCAGCAACGGCACCTGCGGATCCAGGTCCAGCGCCCCGCGGACTTCCTCGGTCCCGTACCGGTAAGCGTCGTCGAAGCAGTTCACCCCGACCACGAACGGCAACCCGCGCTGCTCGAAGAAATCCACTGCGGGAAAACAGGATTCGAGCCGACGGGTATCCGCCAGGACCACCGCGCCCAAGGCACCGTCGGCCAGTTCGTCCCACATGAACCAGAACCGGTCCTGCCCCGGCGTGCCGAACAGGTACAGGATCAGCTCGGGGTTGATGGTGATCCGGCCGAAGTCGAGCGCGACCGTCGTGGTGGTTTTGCCCTCGACGCCGGACAGGTCGTCCACGCCCTCGGACGCGGCGGTGATCACCTCTTCGGTGCGCAGCGGCGGCACCTCGCTGACCGAGCCGACCAGAGTCGTCTTGCCGACCCCGAATCCGCCGGCGACGAGCACCTTCACCGCTTGCGCGGTGAGCGACCGGCGGGGCTCAGAGTTTCCGGATGCCATCGAGAACCGCCTGGAGTACGTGGGGGCTGGGGGCGTCGGTCACCGGCGTCGCGGTGCGGAACAACACGAGGTTGCGTTCTATCAAATCGCTCAGCAGCACCTTCACCACCGGCAGCGGGAGATCGACCCGCGCGGCCACCTCGGCGACCGAAACCGGGCGCTGGCACAGGGAAAGAATCCGCGAGTACTCCGGTTCGAGACCGGGCGTCTCGCTCGCGGTGCGCAGCGCGACGACGAGCGTGATGAGGTCGAGCCCTCGGGTGTCGGACCGGGTCCGCCCGCCGGTGACGGCGTAGGACCGCACCAGCGGACCGGCCTCGTCCTCGTACCAGGACTCGCGGCCCTGCGCCGTCATGGCGAGGTCCGCTGGACCGCTCCGGCCCGCGGCGCCGCGGTGAGCACCGCGCCGACCCGCTTGACCATCAGGTTCATCTCGTAGGCCACGAGCCCCATGTCGGCGTCGACCCCGGCCAGCAGCGCGAGGCAGGCGCCCCGGCCGGCCGCGGTGACGAACAGGAACGCGTGGTCCATCTCGACCATCGTCTGCCGCACGTTGCCGCCGCCGAAGTGCCGTCCGGTGCCGCGGGCGAGGCTCTGGAACGCCGAGGCGACCGCGGACAGGTGCTCCGCGTCCGCTTCGGACAGGTTGCCCGACCGGCCGATCAGCAACCCGTCCGAGGACAGCACCACCGCGCGGTCCGCTCCGGCGACCCGCTGCACGAGGTCGTCGAGCAGCCAGTCGAGCTCGTTGACGCCGTTGTTCGCCATCAGTCGCGATCTCCGTACCTGTTGTCGTGCCCGGGATCGGCCTCGCGGGCCCGCCGGGTGCCCTGCTGGAACGCGCTGAGCCGGGAGCGGGCCTGCTCCGGCGAATCCTCGCGGACGTCGTCGGATTCCGGCGCCGGCCGGTCACTGCGCAGCTGCGGAACGAGGTTCTGCTGCCGTCTCCGCTGCGGCAGCGGGGGACGCCCGGGCGGACGAGGCGGCGCGGCCCGGCCGTTTTCGACCGCCGGACGCGGCACCCGGCCGTTGTCCGCGGGCGGTCGCTGCTCACGGTTTTGCGGCGGACGGACCGGCGGAGCCTCGGCGGCCGGACGCATCGCGCGGCGCGTCGGCAACTCCGGTCGCTGCTGCTCCGGCGCGACCCGCGGTTCCGGCGCCACCCGCGACGGCTGCGGCGGTTCCGCCTGCTGCGGTTCCGGACGCGCCTGCTTCCGTTGCGGCAGTTCCGGTCGCTGCTCAGCCCGCTGCGGTTGCGGCGCGGGCCGCGACGGCTCCACCGCGAGCCGGGAAAGCTCCGGCACGCCGTCCGGCTCCGCGGCCGCTTCCGGCTCGGACGGTTCCGTCTCGCTGAGCGGCGCGAGCAAATCCTTGCGCACCAACACGATCGCCCGGGTCCCGCCGTACGCGGATTCGCGCAGGTGCACCGAGATCCCGTGCCGCGACGCCAGCCGTGCGACCACGAACAGGCCCAGCCGCGGCTCGTCGGACAGCGCCATGATCCCGAAGTCCGGCGGGTCGGCGAGCATCGCGTTGAACTCGTCGGCCTGCTCTTGCTCGATGCCGAGGCCCTGGTCCTCGACCTCGATCACGACGCCCTTGCCGACCACGTTGCCGCGCAATTCGACGCGCGATTCCGGCGGCGAGAACGACGTCGCGTTGTCGATCAGCTCGGCGAGCAGGTGCACGAGGTCGCCGACGACCGGCCCGCGCACCGCGACCTCCGGCAGCTTCGCCGTCTTCACCCGCGCGAAGTGCTCGGTTTCCGCTGCCGCGCCGCGGACGAGTTCCACCAGCGACACCGGATTGCGCCACTGCCGTCCGGGCTGGCCGCCGCCGAGGATGATCAGGTTCTCCGCGTTGCGCCGCGCGCGGGTGGAGAGGTGGTCGAGGCGGAACAGCGTGTCGAGCTGGTCCGGGTCCTCCTGCTTGCGTTCGGCGGCGTCCAGCACCTTCAGCTGCCGGTGCACGATGACCTGGCTGCGGTGCGCGATGTTGAGGAACACCGCCTTCGTGCCTTGCCGGGTCTTGGCCTCTTCGACCGCGGCGGCGAGCGCGGACTGCTGCGCCAGGTTGAACGCCTCGGCCACCTCGCCGATCTCGTCCGTGCCGTGGTCGAGCAGGTGCCCGCCTTCGTCGAGGTCGACCGGTTCGCCCGCGCGGACGCGGTCCACGAGTTCCGGCAGCCGCACCTCGGCCGCGTCGAGGGTGTCCTCGCGCAGCCGGGCGAGCCGGGAGATGAAGCGGTTCGACAGCCGCAGCGCGACCAGCACCACGGCGAGCGCGAAGAGCACCGCCGCCGCGCCCGCGATGATCGAGTTCCGCAGCGTGTCGTCCGCGTCGGTGATCGCCGCGTTGGTCGCGTGCGCGCTCTGCGCGGCGAACATCGTCATCAGCGTGGTGGCGACCTGCTTCGCGTCGGTCCGCCACTGTTCCAGCGGCACTGGAAGCTGTTTCGCACCGGACAGCAAGGCGTTCTCGACCTGCGTCACGGTCGTCCACGCGGGACTCGAGACGAGCTTGTCGTAGTTCGCCCGCACCTCGGGCACCATCTGCGGCACCGACTGTTCGAGCTGCGCGTGGTACGCGCCGATCTGGCCGAGGTACGCACGCTGCTCGTCGCCGGACAGTCCGCCCGCGGCGAGCCCGGCCGACGCCAGCGCGTCGCTGCGCTGCATTTCCTCGGCAGCATTGAAAATCGGGATCGCGGACAGCCGGGCGTAGGCGTTGTCCGCGCCGCGCGCGGCCTGCGCGAGGCCGGCGACGCCCTGGGTGAACTGGTCGATGATCTGGTTGTAGAAGGAAAAAACCTCGAGCCGGGGCACCTGGCCGGAGTCGACTTGCTGGCGCAGCTGCGGCAGTTTCGCTTCCAGCGCGGCGAACGTGGCGATGTTCTGCTTGACGCTCGCGGGCACGTTCGAGTCGCTCGCGAAGTTGCCCTGCAGCACCGAGGTGATCTGCGCGGCGGACGCGTCGGTCTTCGGCCGGGTCGCCAGCAGCGCGGCGCGCGCGGCGTCCTGTCCGGCGAGCACGCTCATCGACAGCTGCCGTTCCTGTTCCGCGGCGAGCAGGAACGGAATGCCGGGGCCTTCCGAACCGCGAATCTTCTGCGCGTAACCGCGCGCCTGCGTCGCGTCGAAAATCAGGTATCCGGCGAGCGCGATACCGACGATCAGCAACGCCACGCTAGGAATCAACGCGATCGCGAGCACGCGAGAGCGAATCGAGGAGCCGCGGCCCTTTCGCCCGGAATTCTGCTTCACCGTGATCCGTTTTCCTTCCGGCACTGCTGTGGTATTCGGGTCCTCGGTGTTTTCGTTGCACCGGTCCGACCAGCCGGATCACAGTTCACCGTGGTCTGCGTTGCCCGCGACGACGGTAAGCAACCCGGACGGGCGAGTCAAGTCCGGACCCGTGTTGCCGTCATCCTCTTGTTACCTGCTAGTAACCCACTGTGGTGCTTGGAAAACTGATCACCACCGGACGTGACCTTGGTCGCACCGGAGTCGCCGCTGCCCGCCGGGCGCCCCTGCGTGAGGTCTGTCACGGCCGCGCACCCGCGAAAACTAACCGGAAACTCATGCGCATTTCCGCATCGGCAGCGAAATTGAACGGAAAACCGAGATCAATTTCCGGAATTCAGCGCCGGACGCCATTCGGCGGCCGATGCGCGGAAAGCCGCGGCACCGGAACGGCTTCGGTTTCCTCGGCTCCGGCCGGACGGTCGCGGCGCAGCAGGTCGTGCAGCATCTCCCGGCACGCCCACGCCAGCACCGCCACGGCCGCGATCAGCACCGCCACCAGCGCCGATTCGACCGGATAGCGCGCGAGCACCCCGCCGAAACGCGCGAGCACGAAGCCGATCGCCACGCCGACGAGCAGGGTCACCACGTACGAGAGCGGCACTTCCCGGCCGCGGTTCTCGATCATTTCGGCCCCTTTCGCCCCGGATCCGCGCGGCGGACACCGCTGCCCGATCGGCTTCGGCCCGCGAAAAAACAGGGACCGAGCATACCCGCCGGGCAGCGCGCGGCGCGCCCGTCGATCACCCAAAGGGGCGAGCCCGACACCGATTGTTCACCCAGGACCCGCGAATCCGGCCGGATCCACGCGAATCCGCACGGATATTGCGCGAATTCTTTTCAGCGCACCTCGCGCAGCACGGCCACCGCCCGCAGCACCTCGGCGTAAGTTGTGTACAGCGGGGCCAGCCCGAACCGCAGCACGTCCGGCGGCCGGAAATCGCCGAGCACCCCGCGTTCGTGCAGCGCGTCCATCGTCTGCTGCCCGCCCGGGTCCCGCACCGAAACCTGGTGCCCGCGCGTGTGCTCGCGCGGCGTCGGGATGTCGGCTCCGGGAAGGAGTTCGTCCGCACACCGGAAAAAGAAATCGCCCAGCGCCAAGCCTTTCGCGCGCAGCACGGAAAGGTCGACGCCGTCCCAGACGTCCAGCGCGGCGTCGAGCGCCAGCATCGACAGGATGTCCGGCGTGCCCGCCCTGGCGCGCGCGATCCCCGCGCTGCCGCGGTAGCCCGGTTCCATTCCGAACGGATCCGCGTGCCCGGCCCATCCGGCGAGCGGCTGATCGAATTCCGCCTGATGCCGCTGTGCCACATAGACGAACGCGGGCGAACCCGGTCCGCCGTTGAGGAATTTGTACGTACAACCCACCGCGAAGTCGACGTCGCACGCGTCCAGCCGCACCGGAATCGCGCCCACGCTGTGGCAGAGATCCCACACCGCGAGCGCGCCCGCCGCGTGCACCGCCTCGGTGACCGACGGCATGTCGTGCAGCCGCCCGCTGACGTAATCGACGTGATTCACGAGCACCGCGGCGGTCCGCTCGCTCACCGCGCCGGGCAGCTCAGCCACCGGCACGCGCCGCACGGTGTGCCCGGTGAGCCGTGCGACCTGGTCGGCCACGTAGCCGTCGGTCGGGAAGGTCGCCGCGTCGACCAGTACCTCGTCGCGACCGGGATTCGCCCGCACCGCCGCCACGAGCACCTTGAACAGGTCCACACTCGTCGAATCCGCCACCACGACCTGTCCGGCCGCGGCCCCGACCAGCGGCGCGATCCGCTCCCCGACGCGCTGCGGGGCTTCCCACCAGCCCTCGGTCCACGACCGGATCAACCGCCGCCCCCACTGCTCGCGGACCACCTGGCTCACCCGCTCCGCGACGTGTTTCGGCGGCGCGCCAAGAGAATTCCCGTCGAAGTACGCGACCTGCGGGTCAAGGTCGAACTCCGCGCGTTTCGCGGCGAGCGGGTCGGCGGCGTCGAGTGCGGCCGCCTCGTCGGCAAGGCTCTCGCTGCGCACGGCGGATTCGGTCATCAAACGCTCCTCTGGTCCCGGTTCCCCCATTCAAACAGCACGCGGACAGTCTTATCGAGCGCCGAGGCTGGCCGGGATTCTCTATCGGCCGCCGCCCCGACGACCTACAGTGACCTCACCAGGCACCACCGGAGGAGGTCAGCGTTGACCCAGTCGATTGCCGAACAAGCCGAGGGCCAGACCATCCCGTCGCTGCTGCGGCGCAATGCCGAGGAGTACGGCGACCGGCCCGCGCTCACTTCGCTCGACATCGAAGGCCGTCCGACGCTCACCTGGAGCGAGTTCCGGACCGCGATCGCCGAGGTGTCCCGAGGGCTGGCCGGGCTCGGCCTCGCCGCGGGCGACCGGATGCTGATCATGGCCCCGAGTTCGCCGGACCACCTCATCGCCGACCTCGCCGCCGTCCACCTGGCGGCCATCCCGTGCACGGCGTACGCGACGCTCAGCCCGGAGCAGATCCGCTACGTCGCCCGGCACAGCGCCGCCCCGGTCGTCGTCCTCGCCGGCGCCGACGAGCTGTCCCGCTGGCTGCCGGTGCTCGACGACCTCCCCGCGCTGCGCCGCGTCGTGGTCATGGACGAATCCGCGATCCCGGACGGCGACCACCGCTTCCTCGCGTACTCCGCAGTGCGCGAGGCGGGCCGCGAAGCACTCGCCGCCGACCCGGAGGCGTTCGACCAAGCGTGGCGGGCGATCCGCCCGGACGACCCGCTCGCGATGATCTACACCTCCGGCACCACCGGCGACCCCAAGGGCGTCGTGCTCTCCCACCGCAACGCGATCCACGAGGGCATCGCCGTGCACACGCTGCACAAGGCCCCGATGCACCCCACGAACATCGCGTACCTGCCGCTGGCGCACATCGCCGAACGCGAGCTGTCGATCTATCTGCCCATCGTCGCGGCGGGCCACGTGCACACGGTCGGCGATCCGTCCGGCGTCGTCGCGGCGCTCGGCCAGGTGCGTCCGCAGAGCTTCTTCGGCGTGCCGCGGGTGTGGGAGAAAATGGTGGCGGGCCTGAAGAACATGCTCGCCGGCGTGCCCGAGGACCGGCGCGAGGCGCTCATCTCAGCGAACGAGCTCCTGCAAGAGGGCTACAAACTCCGCAGCGCGGGCGAGGAGGTCCCGGCCGACCTCGCCGAGCGGATCGCGAAGACCGACGAGACCGTGCTCGCCCCGGTGCGCGGGTTGCTCGGGCTCGACCAATTGCACATCGCGTCCAGCGGCGCGGCCGCGTTGCCGCTGGAAGTGCTGTACTTCCTCGCCGGGCTGGGCGTCGAGATCCGCGAGGTCTGGGGCCTGTCCGAGACCACCGGCGCGGCGACCGCGAACAGCGCCGAAGCGTTCCGCGCGGGCACCGTCGGGCGGCCGATCGACGGCGTCGAGGTGAAGACCGGCGAGGACGGCGAACTGCTCGTCCGCGGTCCGATCGTCTTCCTCGGCTATCTGCAGCCGGACGGCACGATCGAACCGGCCACCGACGCCGACGGCTGGTTCGCCACCGGCGACATCGGCACGATCGACGACGACGGCTACGTCACGATCACCGACCGCAAGAAGGAACTGATCATCACCTCGAGCGGCAAGAACATCGCGCCGACCCGGATCGAGGGCCTGCTGAAGGAACACCCGCTGATCGGCCAGGCGGTCGCGATCGGCGACGCGCGGCCGTACGTGACCGCGTTGATCGTGCTCGACGACGAGATCGCCCCCGGCTGGGCGAAGGCGAACGGGATCGAGGAGGCCGACGTCGAAACGCTGGCCCGGCACGAGGCGGTGCGGGCGGAGATCGACCGGGCCGTCGAATCCGCCAACAGCAGGCTCGCGCGGGCCGAGCAGATCAAGCGCTACCACGTGATCACCACCGCGTGGACGCCCGAAACCGGCGAGCTGACCCCGACGCTCAAGCTCAAGCGCCGGGTGATCAACGACCGCTACGGCTCCGACATCGCCTCGCTCTACGCGTGAAAACGGTGCGGCCGGGGATGTCCCGGCCGCACCGTTTCGCCCGCGGATCAGGCGTCGAGGTCCTTGGCGATGAGATCGACCAGCACGTCGACCGATTCCCGGGCCTGGTCTCCGTCCGCGCTGAGCTCCACCTCGTCGCCGTGCGCGGCGCCGAGCGTCATGAGGCTGAGCACGCTCCCGGCGTCGACCGGGTCGCCTGCCGCTCCGCCGGAAACCTTGGCGATGCGGACCTTCGCGGGCTGAGCGGCGGCGGCTTGCGCGACCAGCCCGGCCGGACGGGCGTGCAGCCCGACGCTGCTGGCGACGACGATGCGGCGTTGGTACACGAGGGCCTCCTCAGGCATTGACCGGATGGGCGGAAACGGCGGGGGTCTCCTCGACGGAGCGAGACCGCACCTGCTTGAGCAGGACCACCGAAGCGGCGGCGACCAGCGTCCCGGCCACGAGCGCGACCAGGAACAGCAGCGGGTTGCCGATCAGCGGCACCACGAAGATCCCGCCGTGCGGCGCGCGCAGCGTCGCGCCGAAAGCCATCGACAGCGCTCCGGTGACGGCCGAACCGGCCATGATCGACGGGATCACCCGGAACGGATCCGCCGCGGCGAACGGGATCGCGCCTTCGGTGATGAACGAGGCGCCCAGCAGCCACGCGGCCCGGCCGTTCTCCCGCTCGGCGGCGGTGAACAGCTTCTTCCGCACGGTCGAGGCGAGCGCGAGGGAGAGCGGCGGCACCATTCCGGCCGCCATCACCGCGGCCATGATCTGCAGCGAACCGGCACTGCCCGTGGTCAGGCCGCCGACCGCGAACGCGTACGCGGCCTTGTTGACCGGACCGCCCATGTCGAACGCCATCATGAGGCCGAGCAGCGCGCCCAGCAGCACCGCGCTGGTGCCGCTCAGGCTGTTCAGCCAGTGGGTGAGGCCAGCGGTGGCGATCGCGATCGGCTTGCCGACCACGACGTACATCAGCACACCGACCACCACTGTCCCGAGCAGCGGATAGACGACCACCGGCATGATGCCGCGCATCGCCTTCGGCACACGGATCTTCTTCAGTCCCAGCACCACGGCGCCGGCGAACAACCCGGCCACCAGGCCGCCGAGGAACCCGGCGCCGATGGCGACCGCGATCGCCCCGCCGACGAAACCGGGCGCGATGGCGGGCCGGTCGGCCATCGCGAACGCGATGAACCCGGCCAGCACCGGCACCAGGAACTTGAACGCGACGCTGCCGATCTGGTACATCAGCGCGGCCCAGCCGGCGAGCGAACCCGCGTCGAAATGCTCGGTGACACTGGGCGCGTCGGCGATCTTGTACCCGCCGAGCGCGAAGCTCACCGCGATCAGCAGACCGCCCGCGGCGACGAACGGGATGAGGTAGCTGACGCCGGTCATCAGCCATTGCCGGATCCGGGAGCCGAACCGGTCGTGCTCGCCGACCTTGGTGGTCAGCTCCGGTTCCGCGGCGGCGGCGGAAGCGGCGGGCTCGGCGGCGGGCGGTTCCGCGGCAGCCGCTTTCGCCCGCTCGAACAGCCCGGCCGCGTCGTTGATCGCGGCCTTCACCGGGGCTTCGACGATCGGCTTGCCGGCGAAGCGTTCCCGGCCCTGCACGGCGAGGTCCGCGGCGAAGATGACCGCGTCGGCGTCCGCGATGTCCGCGGCGGACAACGGTTCGGAACCGGCGGAGCCCTGCGTCTCGACCACGATCGTGTCGCCGTTGGCCTTCGCGGTCTGCTCCAGCGATTCGGCGGCCATGTACGTGTGCGCGATGCCCGTGGGGCACGCGGTGATGGCGACGAACTTCATGTCAGGACACCTCTTCTCCGACGTAGCTCGCGACCGCCGCGGGATCGGTGGCGTCCAGCAGGGTTTGCTTGAACTCCGCGCGGACGAGCCGGCGGGCCAGCGCGGCGAGCACCTTCAGGTGTGCCGAGTCCGCGCCGTCCGGCGCGGCGATGAGGAAGATCAGCTTCGCCGGGCCGTCCGGCGCGCCGAAGTCGATGCCCTCGGCGCTGCGGCCGAAGGCGAGCGTCGGTGCGGTGACGGCGGCCGAACGGCAGTGCGGGATGCCGATGCCGCCCTCCAGCCCGGTGGCCATTTGCTCCTCGCGGGCGGCGACGTCCTTGAGGAACAGTTCGAGGTCGGTCACCCGCCCGGCGGACACGAGCCGTCCCGCGAGCGCGCGGACCGCGGCGTTCTTGTCCGCGGCGGCGAGCTCGAGGTCGACCAGGTCGGCGGTGATCAGGTCTGATGTGGTCATGCTGCGGCTCCGCTGAGGGTGAGGGTGGGATCGGCGGCGAGCAGGCGCACCTGGTCCGGGTGCACGTCCTGCGGGGCGGGCATGCGGCTGCCCTCCTGCGCGACCGCGGCGGTGCCGTAGGCGACCGCGGCGCGCAGGGCTCGGGGGCCGGTTCCTCCCGCGTGGAGGAACCCGGCGAGTGCGGCGTCTCCGGCGCCGACGGTGCTGCGCACGGCGACCAGCGGGCCGAGCGCGTGGCGGGTTTCGGTTTCGTCGACCAGCACGGCGCCGCGTGCGCCGAGGCTGACCAGCACCGCCCCGACGCCGTCGGCGACCAGGGCGCGGCACACCTCGACGACGTCGCCGAGCTGAGTCAGCGGTCGCCCGGCCAGTTCGGCCAGTTCGTCGAGGTTCGGCTTGATCAGGTCGGGACCGGCGGCGAGCGCGGCGGCCAGCGGCGCCCCGGAGGAGTCGACGGCGACCTTCGCTCCGGCGTCGCGGGCGAGTTTGCCGAGCTGTGCGTAGAAATCATCGGGAACCCCGGCCGGAAGGCTCCCGCAGCACACGACCCATTCGGCGCGCGCGGCGAGCTCGGCGGTCCGCTGCTCCAGCACCGCCAGCTCGGCCGGGGAGATCTCCGGACCGGGCTCGTTGATCTTGGTGGTCGTGCCGTCGGCCTCGACCAGAGTGATGTTGCTGCGAGTGGTCCCGGCGATCGGCACCGCGACGACGGGCACGCCCTCCGGCGCGAGCAGATCGGCCAGCCGCTCGCCGACCGGGCCCCCGGCCGGAAGCAGCGCGACGGTCGGCGACCCGGCGGCGGCCAGTGCCCGGGAAACGTTGACGCCCTTGCCACCGGGATCAAGGCGGACCCGGGAAGCCCGCAGCACCTCGCCGCGACGCAGCTCGCTGAGCTGGGCGGTGCGGTCCAGGCTCGGATTGGGCGTGACCGTGACGATCATGCGAGCACCACTTCCGGGCCGGCCTCTTCCAGCTCCGCGACCGCGCCCGCGTCGATCCCGCCGTCGGTGATCAGCACGTCGATCTCCGACAGCCGGGCGAACCGGCTGAGCTGATCCGCCCCGTACTTGCTGTGATCGGCGAGCAGCACCCGACGGCGAGCGGCGGTGACGAGGGCGGCTTTCACCGCGGCCTCTTCGAGATCCGGTGTCGTGCAGCCGTGTTCGGCGGAAAACCCGTTCGCGCCAAGGAAAGCGACGTCGGCGAGCAGCCCGTCGAGCGCGTGCAGCGACGCGGAGCCGACCGTGGCGAGCGTCGTCCCGCGGACCCGGCCGCCGAGGATCTGCAGCGTGATTCCCGGGCGAGCGGCCAGGATCGACGCGATCGAAATGGAGTTCGTGATGACGGTCAGGTCGCGATCGGCCGGAAGCAGCGTCGCCAGGCGGCTGGTCGTGGTGCCCGCGTCCAGCAGCACCGAACCGCGGTCGGGGACCTGGTCGAGCGCGGCGCGGGCGATCGCGTCCTTCTCCGCGGCGTTGGTCTGGTCCCGCTGGGCGACCTCGGGCTCGAAGTCGAGCCGGTCCACCGCGACCGCGCCGCCGTAGACCCGGCGCACGAGGCCCTGGCGTTCGAGGACTCCGAGGTCGCGGCGGATGGTCTCGGGCGCGACGCCCAGTTCGGCGGCGAGGTCGCCCACGTCGACCCGTCCGTCTCGGCGTGCCCGCTGTGCGAGGAGCTGATGCCGTTCGGCGGCGTACATGCCCGTTCCTCTCCGCTGTTTGCCCGTTGTCACTTGATTGTGCCCGTTGTTACCGTACTGTCAATCCCCAGTTACAAGATCCTTTGCTCCCGGAGGTCTCGCCATGTCGTTGTCCGGAGTCGGAGTCAGCCCCGGCCAGGCCGAGGGCCCACGCATCGTCGTAGCCACTGACCTGCATCAACCCGAGAATGGGCCTGCCCCCGCAAACCCGGCCGGGGAAGCCGACCGGATCGGTCCGGCCGCCGCCCGGGTGGCTGCCCGGTTGTCCGATCGTGCCCGCTCTGCGTCCGGCGATGCCCGGTCGGTCTTGGAAACGACCGCGGCGATGGCGGCGGATCCGGCGCTGCTCGCGTCCGCCGAACAGCTCGTCCGGGAGCAGTCGCTTCCCGCGCCGCGTGCGGTCTGGGACGCGGCCGCGAAGTTCATGGCGGCGCTCGAAGCCGCGGGCGGCTACCTGGCCGAGCGCGCTCGCGACGTCGCCGACGTGCGGGACCGGATCGTCGCGGACCTGCTCGGAGTCGCCCCGCCGGGAGTGCCCGAACTGACGTCGCCGAGCGTGCTCGTGGCCCGCGACCTCGCCCCGGCCGACACCGCCGGTCTCGACCCGGAGCTGGTCCTCGCGCTGGTGACCGAAGAGGGCGGACCGACCAGCCACACCGCGATTCTCGCTCGGGCACTGGGAATTCCGGCCGTGGTCGCGTGCACCGGAGTGCTCGCCGCGGACAGCCCAGGCCTCGCCGTGGACGGTTCCGCCGGGACGGTTTCGCTCGCCGACGGCCGTGTGCGCGCCGCGAGCCGGAAACCGCGCGCGGAATGGGACGGCGTCGGCGCGCTGTCCGACGGGCATCCGGTGAAGCTCCTCGCGAACGTCGGTTCCGCAGCGGACGCCCGCGCGGCGGCCGACGCGGGCGCGGAGGGAATCGGCTTGTTCCGTACGGAATTCTGCTACCTCGACGCGACCGAGGAGCCGTCCGTGGAGGCACAGCGCGCGGCCTACGCGGCAGTGCTGGCTCCGTTCGCCGGGAAACCGGTGATCGTCCGGACGCTCGACGCCGGTTCGGACAAACCGTTGGCGTTCCTGGACATGGGCGACGAACCGAATCCGGCGCTGGGCGTGCGCGGCGTTCGGGTCGCGTTCGAACGCCCGGAGCTGCTGGACCGGCAGCTGGCCGCGATCGCGGGCGCCGCCGCCGACACCGGGGCCGAGCTTTCCGTGATGGCGCCGATGATCGCGACCGCCGCCGAGGCACGCTGGTTCGCCGAACGCGCGCGGGCGGCGGGGATCGCCAGGGCAGGCGTGATGATCGAGGTCCCAGCGGCGGCGTTGTGCGCCAAGGAAATCCTCGCCGAGGTCGACTTCGTCTCGCTGGGCACCAACGATCTGGCCCAGTACGTCTTCGCCGCCGACCGGCAGCTCGGCGCGGTCGCCGCGCTCAACGACCCGGGCCAGACCGCCTTGCTCCGCCTGGCCGGGATGGTCGCCGAGGCCGGGGCCGCCGCCGGGAAACCGGTCGGGGTGTGCGGGGAAGCCGCCGCCGACCCGGGACTGGCCCCGGTGCTGGCCGGGCTCGGGGTGAGCAGCCTGTCGATGAACTCGGCCGCGCTCGCCTCCGTCGGCGCGACGCTGCGCGCGATCGACCTGCCCGGCTGCCGCGAAGCCGCCGCTGACCTCGGGTCTCGTGAGTGTTCGTGCCGGTTCTAACCGGCACGAACACTCACGAGGCCTGCCGGGACCACTTGCGCAGCCGCGGCGGCACGCGCTTTTCCAGTCCGTAGTTCTCCAGGTGGGCGGAGAACACCTCGTCGAACGCCTGCTGCACGGTCTCGGTGTCCCAGTCCGGCCGCTCCAGGATCGGCTGCTTCAAATACGGCTGCCCCATGACGTGCAGCTGCGGGCCGTTGCACCGGATCATCTGCCCGGTGATGCCGTGCGATCCCTCGCCGAGCAGGAACAGCACGAGCGGCGCGATCTTCGCCGGCGTGCGCTCCGGCGGGCACGCACGCAGCGCGCGTTCGGACTTCCAGACCATCCGGGTGTGCGCCACCGGGCACACGGCGTTGACCCGGATCCCGGAGTCCTCGAGGTCCAGCGCCCACGAATAGGTCAGCGACGCGACCGCGCCCTTGCTCGCCGAGTACACCCCGAGCTTGCGCTGCCCGAGCGACGCGCCGGAGGAGATGTTCACGATCGACCCGCCGCCGCCCGCGCCGACCATCGCCCGGATCGCGGCCAGCCCGGTGTACATCACGCCGAGCACGTTCACCTCGACCAGCTGGCGGGCCTGCTCCGCGTCGTCCTCCCAGGGCAGCGCCTCGTAGTTGAGCCCCGCGTTGTTGACCAGTCCGTCGATCCGGCCGAACTCGGCGACGCACTGGTCGACGATCGCCTGCGCCTGCGCGGGGTCGGCCACGCTGTGCCCGTTCGCGACCGCGCGCCCGCCGTGGCCGCGGATGGTCGCGGCCGTGCGCTCGGCCAGGTCGGCGTCCACGTCGTTGACCACCACCGCACCGCCCGCTCTGGCGAGGTGCACGGCGAACGCCTCCCCGAGCCCGCGCCCGGCGCCGGTCACGACCACGGCCTTGTCCTGCAACAGTCTGTCCACGCTCACTCCCCGCTGGTGCGCCCGGCGCGAGGACGTCCGCTCCGCCGGGTCTCTCCCAGTGTTGGACCGTTCGGCCCAGTCGCGCCGGAGGATGGCGACGAACGGTGGTCGCGCTGCGCCGAACGAGGAAAGCTGATCAGTGCTACGGATACCCCGCGGCAGGTCAGTCCGAACAGCTCCGCGTTCCGGCCACCGGATTCTTCCCGACTGTTCACCCTGGTGTGATCGGCGGCATACTGAGGGTGCATGCCCTGGCCGGAGCAGTGACACTCCTGGCCAGGAGCGAACCAGGCGAAGGCACAATGCGGGTCACCCGCATTCACTCGATCGGGGAGGGGGCAGTGGTCATCTCGTGACGACCGAAGCGACCTCTCGGCTTACGGCGCCGCTGCGGAATGTCGAATACCGCGTGCTCTGGGCGGCGGAGGCCATCTCGAGCGCGGGCGACCAGCTGGCGAAGGTGGCGTTGTCCATCCTCGTCTACCACCGCACCGGTTCCGCGCTCTGGGCTGCCGTCGTCTACGCGCTGACCTTCCTGCCCGCGCTCGCCGGCGGGCTCGGGCTGTCCTTCCTCGCCGACCGCTACCCGCGCCGCGCCGTCTTGAGCGTGAGCGCCGCGGCGCAGGCGGTGCTGGTCGGGCTGATGAGCCTGCCCGGGATGCCGCTGGCCGCGCTGTGCACGTTGCTCGTCGCGGTGCAGCTCGCCGCGTCACCGGCGAACGCCGCGCAGAACGCGATCACCCGAGAGGTCTTCACCGACGACCATCTGTACCTGCGCAGCCAAGACCTGCGCGGGATCACCACCAACACGGTGCAGCTGCTCGGTTTGGCGGGCGGCGGCGTGCTGGTGACGGCAGTGGGCACCTCGTGGGCGCTGGCGATCGACGCGGTGAGTTTCGCGGTGGCCTCGGTGATCGTGCGGGTGTGGGTGCACGACCGGCCCGCCGCCGGAGGCGACCACAGCACCTGGTTCTCCGCCACGCGCTGGGTGTTCGGGCAGCGCAAACTGCGCGTGCTGATCGCGTTGTCGTGGCTCGTGGGGCTGGCGGTGGTGCCCGAAGGGCTGGCCGCGCCGCTGGCCCAGCAGCTGAACGCGCCGTCCGCGGCGGTCGGCTGGCTGCTCGCCGCCGACCCGCTCGGCTTCGTCGCCGGGGCCTATCTGCTGTCGAAATTCGCGTCCGCCGAGGTCCGGCAGCGGCTGCTCGGCGTGCTGGCGACGACGTCGCTGGCCTTGCTCGCGCTGTTCTGGCTGCAGCCGAATCTGGTGGTCGCGCTGGTGCTGCTCGCGCTCGCCGGTGCGATGGGCGCCTACATCATCACCGTGACCGCGACGTTCTCCACCTGGGTGCCGAACGAGCTGCGCGGCGGCGCCGGCGGGCTCTACCGCACGGGGCTGCGCGTGGCGCAGGGCATCGGGGTGGCTCTCGGCGGGGTGGTCGCGCAGGCGACCGGATCTGCCGTCACCGCCATCGCGCTGGCCGGGCTGGCCGGCGTGGCTCTGGCGATCCCCACCGCGTTCTCGTGGACCCGGGTGCGGCACGCGGTCGCGGCCGGGGCCTGATCGTGGGTTGCGGGATGGAACTGTGGCCGGGGTCGAGGCACCGGCCGAATGGGTCCGGATACGCCGGACGGGAAGTCGTTTCACGCTTCACGGTCACGCACGGAACACACCTCCGTTCGCATTGTCACGAATCCGCAGTGGATCGGTCACGGAACTCACGCTTCACGGTCACGCACAGCTGTCCACCTCCACTCGCTGACAATTCACCGGAAAATGACAACAGCTCGATTCACGCTTCGCGGTCGCGCACGGGAAAACACCTCACTCGGGGGGACGGCGGGGACGCTCCTCCGCAATTTACTTCATGGATGCAGCAGTTGTCGCGGAAGGCGTCTCCGGGTTCGGAGACTACGACCGAATACAGCGTTCGAAGTCGGTGAGTGAGATGATACCGGCAACTGATAACGGCGCAGAACCGGGAACCGTCCGGGAACCGCATCCGACTCCGGAGGAGGCACGGCCCGATGCCCGGAACCGAACCGGCGCGCGGTGAGCACCGCGGCCCCGGGGAGGAACCGCCCGCCGCGACGGGCTTCGCCGGACGGCTGCGCGCGCTGATCGCCGCGAACCCCGTTTCCTCCTGGGATCTCTGGACGAAACCGCGCCGGATGGTGGCGTTCCTGCTCGCCTGGGACGCGATCGCGGTGGCGCTGCTGACCTTCGGCGTGGTCGCGTCGCCGAGCCCGGATCTCGTGGACTGGGGCCGGTTCGCGATCCTCGCCGGCTGCGCGACGGTGCACATCCAGCTCACCCGGCGGCAGGAGGAACGGCGGCGCAACCGGGTCACCGCCGTCCACATCGACCTGACCGGCATCTGGGTGTTCCCGGCCGCGCTGCTGCTGCCGATCCCGCTGACTCTCCTGCTGATCGCGCTCCTGCGCGTCCAGCGGTGGTTCAACTCCCGGCGGCCGCCGCACAAGTTCGTGTTCACCTCGTTCACGCATGCGGTGTCGGCATTGCTGGCGCACCACCTCTACCAGACTTTCGCCTCCGCCGAACTCGCCCGGCTTTCGCCGGCGAACTCGTTGCAGGTCTTCGGGATCCTGATGCTCGTCGGCTTCAGCTACGCGGCACTGCAGGCCATCGTGATCGGCGGGCTGCTCGCCCTCGGCGGCACGTCCGCGCCCACCCTGCGCAACGTGCTGGGCACCAAGGACGACAACCTGCTGGAGCTGTCGACGATCAGCCTCGGCACCATCGCGACGATCCTGCTCGTGAACATCCCGCCCGCGATCGTGATCCTCGTGCTGATCACGGTGCTGGGCAACCGGCTGGCGGAAATCAACCAACTGCAGTCCGAAGCGCGCACCGATCCGAAAACCGGGATCTTCAACGTGCGCGGGTGGTCGGAGTCCGCGGAGCGCGCGCTGGCGAGGGCCGCACGCGGCGGGGAAACCCTGGCGCTGCTGATGATCGACCTCGATCACTTCAAGTGGATCAACGACACGTACGGCCATCCGGCGGGCGACGACGTGCTCCGCACGGTCGCGCAAACCCTCGACGAGATAACGCGCCCCAAGGACATCATCGGCCGCTTCGGCGGCGAGGAGTTCCTCATCCTGCTGCCCGATGTGGACAGCACGGCGGCGAAGGTGACCGCGGAACGGATCCGTACCGCAATCGCCGATCAGCGCATCGTGACGACCGACAAACGCGGCGGTTCCGCATTGATCACCGGCCGTACCGCGTCGATCGGCGTCGCATTGCTCGGGGCGAACGGAACGACACTGGAACAGTTGCTGCAAGCCGCCGACGCGGCCGTCTACACCGCGAAGGAAGGCGGCCGGAACCAGGTCCGCTTCGCGGATGCGAATCTGCCGTCCGAGTGATCCACAATTCCGATCACCGGCACTGTTTGCGATTAATCGCGAAACCGATTCAGCAACTGTGCGCGACTGTCCGCACCCCGTTCTGCCGCCGGGTTAGTCCGCGGGGTTAATTGTCCTCGGCGCCGCTAACCGCGACGGCTGGTTTTCGGGAAGGAACGAAAGCCGCCGGGCCCGCTCGGCCGAGTGCCCGGAATCCGCCGCCGCAGCCCGGACCCGACCGCCGCTCCGTCCCTCCCGTCCCCTCCCGCACCCCTCCGGCCAGAGCGCCCCAATGTGGCATTGGGTGCGTGGGACGCACCGAACGCCACATTGGGTGCGTCAGATGCACCCAACGCCACATTGGGGCGCTCCTCGGCCAGCGGGCCACATGCGGGAGCCGCGGGCCAGGTGCGGAACCCCTGGGGGTTACCCCCCGCGCGGGTGAGGGGGACAGCCGCCTCCCGCGGCGCGCGCCGGGCTGGCACCCTGGTGCGCATGCCAGCCACCGACGACCGTGCCCCGGCCGCCGTTCGCGTTCGCCGACCTTGGTCGACGTCCGGCTGGCTGCTGCTCGTCCTGCTCGTGGTGTTCGGGTTCGGCCTGATCGCCTCGCGGCCCGCGTCCCCGCCCGACCAGGGTCCGCCGACCGGCGGCGTGCTCGCGGCGCAGAACGCGGTCGACGCGCTCGCCCACCCCGACGGGCAAGCCACCGCGCTGGCGCTCCTGCCCAAGGACTTCACCGCGGTCACCGGAGTGAAGCCCGGCGCGCTGCCCGCCCGCGACGGCACCGTCCGCGCGGCCCACCTCGACGGCGGCTGCTCGGCCCCGTGGGGCGACGACAACACGAAGTGGGACTTCTCCGTCCCGTGCAAGGCCCACGACCTCGGCTACGACCTGCTCCGCTACGCCAACGACAAGGGCCACCCGCTCGGCCAGTCCGCCCGCGCCGCGCTCGACGACCGGCTCGAACAGGACATGCACCGCACCTGCGAGCTGAACCCGATGAACTCCGAGCGCACCTGCCAGCTGGTCGCGTCGGTGTTCACCGGCGGGCTGGTGGTCAACTCGTGGCATCAGCGCTGGGGCCCGCCGGTCGGCGACCCGATCGGCCCGATGGTCGCCGGCGTGCTGGTGATCGGCTGTCTGCTCGTGATGCGCCTGCGCGGCTGGCACACCGCCCGCCGCACCACCCCGCGCCCGCGCCTGCCTCGCGGCATTCCCCGGCCGTGGGCGGTGCTCGGCATCGCCGGGGCCGCGGCGCTGATGGTCGGCGAGTCGGCGACCGCGCTGGCCGACTGGGCGGGCGCGCCGCAGGCCTCCTGGTGGCCGCTGACCTGGCTCGCCCAGCTCACCCCGTTGCTCTTCTTCGCGGGCGGGCTCGCCAACGCGGCGGGCTGGCGGGCCGAACGCGACCGCGGTTACCGGCATTACCTCGCCGAACGGTCCAGCCCGCTGCTGCGCCCGGCGTTGATCTTCGCCGTGGTCGCCCTGATCGTGCCTTTGGCGCTGGAACTGCTCGGCATCCCGGCCGGGACCAACGCCACCGTCATGCGGATCGCGCTGCACCCGTTGTGGCTGCTGGGCGTCTACTTGCTGACCGTCGTCGGCGCGCCAATGCTGCTCGCGCTCTACCGCCGTACGCGGCTGTGGTCAGTCGCGGCGCTGACGGCCGTCGTCGTAGCCGGAGAGCTCGCCGCCAGCTGGACGGACGTGTCCTGGCCGCGCTACGCCGCCACGCTCGCCTTGGCGCTCCTCGCGCAGCAGGTGGCGTTCGCGTACGCGGATGGCGTCCGGCTTCGCCGCCCAGTGCTCGCTGTTGCTGCCGTAAGCGGCGTCGCGGCTCTCGCACTCGCGGTGTTCGCCTTCGACGCTTCGCCGGTGCTGCTCGGCAACCCGGGCGCGCCTGCCGCGTTGTCCGCGCGGCCGTGGACCGTGCTGCTGCTGGGTGTGTCGCAGCTCGGCCTCGTCGGGCTCCTCGCGACACCACTGCGTCGCTGGGCCGCACGCGACCGCGTTACCCGCACCGCCGCATTGATGCTGCGTGCCCCGATGAGCCTGTACCTGGCGTTCCTCGCCGCGATGCTGCTGCTCGTCGCCGTCGTGTACCTGCCCGGACCGATCGCGAACGGCCTGAGCTGGCTCCTCCAGCCCCGCATGCTCGCCGCGGTGGCGCTGCTGCTCGTGCCCGCGGCGCTGGTCTTCTGGTGGTTCGAACGCCACCCGGGCAAACCCGGTGCCGAAGCACCTGTCGCACCGCTTCCGTATACGCCGACCGGCCGCCGTCCGGTGCTGCTCACTCGCGCGGCCGCCGCGCTGGGCATCGGCTACGCGACGCTCGGCGTGTTCGGTCTGGCGCTGGCCCGCTTCGGCGCCGAAGCCGCGGACGCCGACGTACTCGGCTTGAGGCTGGACCCGGTCCAGAGCCTCGTGCACCTTCTCCTCGGCGTCCTGCTGCTGCACGCCGTCCGGACCGGCGGGGCGGCGACCTCGGCCGCGACGTGGTTCGCCGCCGCGCTGACCTGCGTTCCGTCTCTCGTGGCCGCCGCCGGCGGTGAAACGCACGGCTCGGCGGTCGTCGTGCTGCACATCCTGACCGCGGTGTTCGCGCTGGTCGGAGCGGGTTCGTGCATGGTTCCGACGAGACGGGCGGCTCCCGCGGCGCCCTGACCCGCGACACGCGTACCGCCGACCGGGCGAAACTGCTTCGGATACCGGAACATAGGTGGTGCGCACCACACCGCCCGGGGGAGGTGCGAATCCGTCGCAACCCCCGCCCGGCACCATGCGTCTCCAGAAGCGGACGACCAGAACGACGAGAAGGAGCCGGCCCCGTGGACTACCCGCCTCGGAACGGGCAAGGCGATCGCCGCCCCGCCCGCTCGTGGCAGGACCAGCCCGGCCGGGGACCGGCGCGGCGGCCCGGGCCACCGCCCCGCTCGCGACGCGAACCGCAGGCCGCCGGACCGCCTCGGCGTCCCGGCCCGCCCCCGCGCCGTCCGCACCGGGGGTCCCGGCGCGGCGGGCTGCGCGGGGCGAAAATCGCTCTCACCGTGGTGTCGCTGCTGGTCATGGGGCTCACCGGATACGCGTGGGCGTCGCTGCAGGGGCTGGTCAACGGCCTGAACTACTCCGACGTGATCGGCGAGGGCGGGGGCGGCGACAAACCGGCCGACGGCGCCCGCGACATCCTCCTGGTCGGCCTCGACAGCCGCACCGACATGCAGGGCAACCCGCTCTCCCCGGAACTGCTCGCCCAGCTGCGCGCGGGCGAATCGGACGGCGAGCTGAACACCGACACGCTGATCCTGGTCCACATCCCGAACGACGGCAGCAAGGCCGTCGCGCTCTCGCTGCCGCGCGACTCGTACGTGGACATCCCCGGCTACGGCAAGCACAAGATCAACTCGGCGTACGCCAGGGCGATGCTGCAGGCGCGTAAGGACCTCCAGGCCCAAGGCGTCACCGATCCGAAGGAACTCGACGTCAAGGCCAACCAGGCCGGGGCGCGGCTGCTGATCTCGACCATCCAGGAGCTCACCGGGTCCACCATCGACAACTACGCGGCGATCAACCTGCTCGGCTTCAGCGACATCACGAAGGCCGTCGGCGGCGTGGACGTCTGCCTGAAGAACAACGTCGACGACGACTACTCCGGCGCGAACTTCACCAAGGGCCAGCACACCATCTCCGGGGTGGAGGCGCTGGAGTTCGTCCGGCAGCGGCACGGCCTGCCGCGCGGCGACCTCGACCGCGTGGTGCGCCAGCAGGTGTTCATGGCGGGCATGGCGCGCAAGGTGCTGTCCGCGGGAACGCTGACCGACCCGAGCAAGCTCAACGCTCTGGTCGACGCCATCAAGAAGTCCGTGGTGCTGAACCAGAACTGGGACATCTTCAACTTCGCCCAGCAGATGAAGGGCCTCACCGGCGGACAGCTGGAGTTCCGCACCATCCCGGTCGACAACGTCGAGTACCGCACGCCGAACGACGGCGTCGCGGTGAAGGTCGACCCGGCGAAGGTGAAGGCGTTCGTGCAGGCCCTCGCCGGTCCGCAGGCCGGAGCCGACGGCGCTCCGGCGCAGCAGCAGCCGCCGAAGCCGGACGAGTCGCATAAGGACACGACGGTCGACGTGCGCAATGCCTCGGACCGCACTGGTCTCGCCGCGAGCGTGTCGAAGCAACTGGTGGACAAGGGCTTCACCGCCGGCGACACGGACAACGCGTCCTCGCGCAAGACGACTGTGATCTGGGTCCCAAGCGGCGGCGAGGCGGCCGGGCAGGCGGTCGCCGACGCGCTCGGCACCAAGGCGACGGTGCAGGAAGACAAGAGCGTGCCCAAGGGCCACGTGAAGGTCTACCTCGGTTCGGACTACCAGCCTTCCGCCGGCGCTTCGAGCGGAACCGGTGCCGCGCAAGCACCTCCGGCGCAGCAGCAGGCCGCACCGCCGTCGACGCCCACCGGTCCGGGGACCGACGACCAGCCGATCACCGCCGACGGGGTGCCCTGCGTCAACTGACGCGTTGCTCCATTCGGGGCAAGTAGAAATTTCTCCCGAAACCCGCGTAATGAGCGGCCGCTTCGGCACTTTCACCACCGGGACGCAAGCCCGCGTCCGCGAAGTTGGTTGAGGGGCAGGGGCCGTGATCGACGCTGAGCACTACCAGCGGGTGCTGGGAGACGAGCTGCGCAAGCTCAGGCGTGGCCGGGGATGGACGCGCAAAGAGCTGAACGCGCATCTGCAGAGCGAAATCTCGCTGCAGACACTGGCGACGTATGAACTGGGCACGCGGCAGTGTTCCGTGGTGCGCCTGGTCGAACTGTGCGTGGCGATGGACGAGCTTCCGCAGGATTTGCTGGCGAAGGTGCACAGCCGGGTCTTCACCGAGGAACCGGGCCGGGTCCGCGTGGACCTGCGCCGGGTCGTCGCGGAGGCCGGTCCGGAACTGACTCCGCTGCGGCGCTGGGCCGAAGGACGGTTGCGGCAGAACGGAGTCGCGATGCCGGGTTCGCCCGCCCGCGCGGGCGCCACTGCCCGGGCTTCCGTTCCGGTAGCCGGATCCTCAAGCACGCCAAGCCCTTCCGCTCCCTCGGCTGCGGGCCAGCCCGCTTCGGCGAGCACCTCGGCCGACGAGGTGTCGTTCGACTTCGCCGCACTGGAGCGGATGGCCGAACTGTGCGGTCTTCCGACGGCCGAGCTGGTTTCGCACCTGCGCAAGCTCGCTCCGGCCTGACCACAGACCACGAGGGGGACCTTCGCGACTCCTCCCCTGCCGCGAAAGTCCCCCTCGTACTGCTCAATCTCCGCACAGGTTTCTTTACTGTCCGACGACGACACCGCTCGACGACAACGCTGCCCGCGTCCGGTCGGCGTCCACTGTGGAGCGCCCGCTCCGCGCTGAACGCTGCCCGCCGGAGCCCACGTACTACGAGGGGAACTTTCGCGACTCCTCCCCTGCCGCGAAAGCTTCCCCTCGTACCTCATAGTCCACTGTGGACTACCGCAGAGACCACGAGGGGGACCTTCGCGGCGCCATCCCCCGCCGCGAAAGTCCCCTTCGTGCCCCCTCAGCCGAGCAGTTCGTAGTCCTCCCGCCGAACCGTCCGGGTGTCGAGCCAGTACCGCCAGGTGAAGCCCGGCCACAGCGTCCGGTTCACGCCCTTGGCGTCGAGATACCAGCTCTTGCAACCGCCCTGAGTCCAGATGCCCTTGTCGAGCTTGTGCTGCACCTGCGCGTTGAACCGCTCCTGCACGTCCTCGCGCGGGTCCAGCGCCCGGTCGCCCGCAAGCCGCAACGCCTGCGCGATATAGGAAATCTGCGCCTCGATCATGAAGACCACCGAGTTGTGGCCGAGTCCGGTGTTCGGCCCGAGCAGGAAGAACAGGTTCGGGAAGCCGTTCACGGTGATCCCGAGATGCGTCCGCATCCCTTCGCTCGCCCATTCCTTCGCGAGATTCCGCCCGTCGCGGCCGACGATCTCGAGGCTGTCGAACGCGTCGGTCACGTGGAATCCGGTGCCGTAGACGATCGCGTCCACCTCGTGCTCGACGCCTGCCCGGTCGACGATGCTGTGCTCGCGCACCTCGGCCACGCCGTCGGTGACCACGTCGACGTTGTCTCGGGCGAGCGCCGGGTAGTAGTCGTTCGAGATGAGCACGCGTTTGCAGCCCATGGTGTAGTCCGGGGTCAGCTTGGCGCGCAGTTCCGGATCCTTCACCGCGCGGTCGATGTTGGCCTTCGCGAGCCGCTGCCCGATCTTCATGATCCACGGCTGGCCGTTGAAGCCGATCGCGCGCGCTTCCAGGGTCCAGTAAAGGAAATTCCGGTACAGCCGCTGCACCGGCGGCACCGCGCGGAACAGCCCGCGCAGCCAGCCCGGCATGTCGCGGTCGGCCTTCGGCATCACCCACGGCGGCGTGCGCTGGAACAGCGTCAGCTCCGCCGTCTCCGGCGCGATCTTCGGCACGAACTGGACCGCGCTGGCCCCGGTGCCGACCACGGCGACGCGTTTGCCGGCGAAGTCGAAGTCGTGCTCCCACTCGGCGGAGTGGAACGCGCGGCCCTGGAACCGCTCGATGCCCGGCAGGTCCGGGATCATCGGCCGGTGCAGCGCGCCGACGCCCGCGACCAGTGCCGGGGCGACGAACTCGTCGCCGCCGCGGGTGCTGACGTGCCAGCGGTTCTCCTCGGCGTCCCAGCGCGCGCCGGTCATCTCCTGCCCGAAGCGGATGAAGCGGCGCAGGTCGTACTTGTCCGCGACCCCGCGCATGTACTCGTAGATCTCCGGCTGCGGCGAATACGCGCGCGACCAGCCGGGGTTCTGTTCGAAGGAGAAGGAGTACATGTGCGACGGGATGTCGCACGCGCAACCGGGGTAGCTGTTGTCCCGCCAGGTTCCGCCGACGTCCTGGGCCTTCTCGAGCACCACGAAGTCTTCGCGGCCGTCCTTGCGCAGCTGAATCGCCATGCCGAGCCCGGAGAACCCGGTGCCGACCACGATCACGCCGGTCTCGGTGCGGTTGCCCATGCGTCCTCCCGTTAACTGTTACCCGAAGTCCAGCTTACTCGGAGTAGGTTACTGGCGGTAGAGTGTGCGCCATGACCACCGCCAAGCGCAAGCGCATGCCCCGAGCCGAGCGGGAACGGCAGATGATCGAGGTCGCCGAGCAGGTCTTCGGCGAGCGCGGCTACGCGATGGCGTCGATGGACGAGATCGCCGAACTGGTCGGTGTGTCCAAGCCGATGCTGTACGAGTACTTCAACTCGAAAGAGGGCCTGCTGCTGGCGTGCATCCGGCAGTCGCGCTCGGCGTTGCAAGAGGCCACCGAGCAGTCGATCGTCGGCGCGGACTCGGCGCAGGAGGCGCTGCGGCGCGGGCTGCTGGCGTTCTTCGTCTTCATCCGCGAGCGCCGCCAGGCCTGGTCGCTGCTGCGGCACGAGATGGCTCTCATCGGCACTCCCGCCGCGGACGAGATCGAAGAAACCCGCCGGCAGCAGACCGACCTGATCACCGCGTTGATGAGCGGCTACTTCGACAGCGAGGACACCCTGCGCGCCGAAGCCTCGGCCGAGTTCGTCGTCGGCGCCTGCGAGCGGCTGGCCATCTGGTGCGAGCGCTTCCCGGAGGTGACCCCGGAGAAGGCCACCGAGTACGCGATGGATCTGCTCTGGGCCGGGTTGTCACAGCGAGCGATCTGACGTGCACGTGAAGATGACCGTGCATTAGGCCATTCGGTCGTCACTCAGCGCACATCTCGTCCCGTTACTTGTGACACAGAGTTTTCTTGCGGTATCGATGACACGGTAGAAAGACACACTGAGTGTCGCGCCAGCGGCCGGCAAGCAGGAATCGCGTCATGAGTTTGCGGTGGCCGGGTCTCGACCTGTGACGCATGCTGATGACGAGAGGGGTGAGGCAGTGGTGGAAACGATCACGGCGACTTACAAGCACGACAACGACGACTGGACGATCACCGTGAGCGGCCGCGGCAAGGAGCTGACCGGCAAGGCGCCGGGCATCATCGCCGCCCGCGACCGGGCCGACCAGCTCGTGGAGAAGCTCGCCCCGAACGAGCGTCCCACGGTCGTGCACCTGCTGAACGGCAACGCACTGGAGTTCACCAGCGCGTACATGGCCGCCCGCCTGACGCTGCCGGAGATCGAGCCGCTGGAAATCCCGCCGTCGGGCGGTGCCAAGGCGGCCAAGGACGCTGCCGCGCCTGCCGAATCCGACAAGGCCGAGGCTCCCGCACCGGCTGCCGCGGAGAAGGACAAGGCCGCCAAGCCCGCGTTGCCGCCGAGCAAGCAGCTCCCCAAAGAGGTCGAAGACCGCAAGCCCGACGAGGCGAGCCGCCCCGGTGTGACAGCGGGCGCGTCGGCCACGCCTCCGGTCGCACGCGCCTGATCTCGCTTTAGTTCCCGTTCAGCCCGCGGTTCTCGCGGGCCGGTTTCGCCTGCGCGCCGCCCTCGCCTGGGGGCCGGTGCAGGCCCTCCTGTTCACCCCCGCAAACAGGTGGCCAGCTCCAGGACAGCGCGGCAAAACCACCGCGTCACCCCTGCGGGGTAGCCCGATTCGGCGAACGTGATGCCGCCAACCGACCCAGGTGAGCGACCGCCAAACAGGTGACCTCTGGTTCAGTGGCACTTCTCACGAAGTTCACCCGGCGTAGCGATCACCGCTGTCCATCCGCCATCCAGGGCGGTATTCGGCGACCTGCCCGCACGCGACCGAAACAGCACCCGGCGTAACCCGAGGCGCTGCTCGCCAACGACGCGAACGGTCAGCGGAACAGCTTCCGCACCAGCAGCACGGCCACCAGCACGCCTGCCCCGATGAGCGGGTACTTGACCTTCGGGTTGTCGAGCTTCGCGCGCACGCCGTCCTTCGCCTGCTCGGCGAGTTTCTGCGGATTGGCCTTCGTGCCCAGCTGGTCGAGGGTCGCCGCCAAAGCGGTCCTCGCCTGCTCGATCTCACGCTCGATGGTCTCGGGGTCGCGAGCCACGTGCCCTCCTCGCCGCAGTCGGACTGTAGGCGGTCCACGGTAGAGGACAACCCCCGCGCGACGGCGACTGGCCACGCCGAGCGAACCCGAACGTGGCGCGCGCTACGATCACACCTGATTCCTGGGGGCCGTAGCCCAATTGGCAGAGGCACACGGTTTAGGTCCGTGCCAGTGAGAGTTCGAGTCTCTCCGGCCCCACCCTCGGGCTCTGACCAGCAGGTTTACGCAGTCAAGTAACTGATCAACAAGTCCGCGTACAGCAGATTTACAGCAACCGACAGCAGAAGGGCGGTCCCGGGCGCTTGCCCGAGACCGCCCTTCCCCTGTCTGAATGGCCTAGTCGGAGATGACTCCGTAGTGCGCGGCAAGGTCGGCGAACGTCGCCCCGCGCCGCCGTGTCGCGCGCTCGGAGAGCTGCCGCATGACTCGCTTCCCGAGCGGCTGGCGGCGGGCCCAGTCGGGAGCGAGGTCGCGTGCCTCAGCGAGCCAGGCGAGGGCTGCCTTGTCCCGGCGCAAGTCGGCGGCCGCGGCAGCGAGGAACAACCGATGGCCGGACTCCCAAAACGCCGGAACGTCGGCACCGGTCGGCGGGGGGACGGCGTCAGCGAACGCGAGAGCACGCTCAGGGTCGCCGGCGCGCACCATCAAGTCGACCCGCTGCAGCGCGGCGACTCGCGGGCCGAAGATCGCAGCCTCGGTGGCCGTGTCACCGCTCGAGCGAATCGCGGTGCCGTGCGCTACAGCGAGCAGGTCCTCAGCGCGGCCCGGACTGCCGTTGTTGAGCGCGGCGGTGGCCGCGTTGAAAAGCAGGTTGCCGAATACACCGGCGCGGATCGGGTCCCGGTCGAGCATGCGCGGTTCGATCGCCGCGGCCGCTTCGGTGGCGACCTTCTCGGCGTCTTCGGGCAGGCCCTGGCGGACGAGGGTCCATGCGAGGTAGCGCAGGGAAATCGCCCGCTCAACCTCTGGGTTGTCAGCGTGCGCCGCGGTCTTCACGGCGAGCCGCGCTGCTGTGTATGCGAGGTCGTCGAGACCGATCCTGCCCGCGATTCCGGCGCCGAGCCGGTACGCAGTCGACAACACCCGATGTCCTCCGGCGCGCTCCTCGTCGCGCGTCTCGCGGACGATGCGGCGCGCATCGGTGAGAACGAGAGGAAGCGCGTGCAGCAGCTCGCCGTGGCGGCCATCGACGTAGGCTCGCCACGCCTCGTGCGCGCTCTCAGCGAGCTCGTCCATCGGCAGGATTTCGCGGGTTTCCGCGAAGTCGAGCCCGGGGATGTCGTCGTCGGCGTTGATTGCCCGGCGCAACGGGGCGACGTCGAGGTCGAGCGAATGAGGGCTGGACTGTTGCCCGAGCAGCATGTCGACCGTCACGCCAAGCGCCTGTGCGAGCTTCCGCAACGTTGCAGGTCGGCTTTGCGTGCGCTTGCCCTGCTCGATCCGAGATACTGTGTCGGGCCCGACCCCGGCGGCCTCGGCAAGCTGTTCTTGCGACAGGTCGCGCGCGATTCGCAAACGAGCGAGGTTCTCCGCGATGGGTCTGCCAGCCACGAATGTTCCTCCCCTGCGGCCGGTCGGTACTACCCCGTGACCGGGTGGCCATCCTCGCAGATCACGGGGGCTTCGCCAGCCTGCACGGCGGCAAGCGCGGCGTGGATCCGCCGACCGAGTGACGGCTTCAAACGCGGTGCGGCGTCGTCGAGCGACAACAGCTGGACCGACAAGATCTCGGGATCGGTGAGCTTCAAGCGCGCCGCATCGTCCGCGGTAATTCGCCCGCCGTCGAAGATGAATGCGAGCCCCTCCGGCATCCGACCGTCGGAAGGGACGTAGTCGATCACCAGCAGCGGACCGAGAGACCGATCGATCCCGATCTCCTCGGCACACTCCCGGCGAGCTGTGCGCCACGGTGCCTCGCCGTCCTCGCACACGCCACCGGGAATGTCCCAGTGCTCCTTGTAGGACGGTACGACGAAAAGGACACGCTCGGCGTCGTCCCGAATCAGGACTCCTGCCGACATTCGCTTCCGAGGGAGCGAGCGTACGTACTCATCGAACGGCAGGAGATCCACAGCCGGGAGGGTACAGAGGCCCAGCCCGTTTGAAAGTTCTAGGCCAATCACGCCTAGTTTGGGTCTGTGCCGCGCGCGAGTTGATCGTTACTGGCTGTGTTACAGGCCATCACTCTCAGAAATACTCGCTCGCATGCAACAACGCGGGTGGCGTCAACAACGCACGATCAGCACCACCGACACCATCGGCCGGAAGGTGAACGTGATTACCGGGATCACGCGCAACGCCGACGGCAAGGAAGTGGTTGCTCTCGGGATCGCGCATGGCCCGACAGCCACCCTCCCCCGCGCCGAGGGGAACGCCCTCATCAAGAACGTGCGCGCTGCGCTGACTGAACTGCTCAGCCACCCGGGAGGTGCCTGAATGGACACCCTGTGCGGCGAGCTGCCCGCCGAGGAAGTAGCAGCGATCACCCGCGCTGTGCATCCAGCACGCACGACGGAACTCACGTTGCGGGTGCACGCCGACCCAACCGCCTCACACCGCCGGACCGTGCATCGCTACTGGAAACGCGAACTCGCGGACCCGTCCGTGCAGTGGCTGATCCCGTGGTGCTCCGGCAACGATCCCTATCCGGAACGCCACGAGCGCAGCGAGCTCGCCTCGGCTGGGTTCGGCGATGCTAACTGGTGCCCCGGCTGCACCGGACTTGCCCGGTGACCACGATGGACGAAACACCCGAGACCGTCGCTCCCGAGACGACGGAGCAGAAACCCGAACCCGTCGAACCGGGTCCGGACGCGAGCGTGGACGCGTGGGTCCACTACATCAACCAAAAGTATCCGCGCCACGGGGTCACTGCGCCCGGCTCGCACATGGGCCGTCGATGAACTCCCAACACGACACCGGCCTCCCACCTTGGTCTGTTCCTGGGCCGTCGTCGTGCTGGGGTGCGCTCTTTCCCGAGAGCGCGCAGGCCGGTGGCTGCTCAAGCGCGGAGCGGCCACCGGCCACCCGGATCACCCCGGTAGCTGCGACGGCTCCCCCGACACCGCTGCGGTATCCGGGTTGCGCCCCACGGGACGGGGCGCGCGGGCGGCGGCCCTCCTCTTTTCCCCCTTCTTTCCTGGAGGGCTGCCGTCCATCCATCTCCCAGTCGCGACGTCGACTGGTGAGCCCCGCGAATGGATCCGCGGGGAAGGGCCGGTGACCGCACTCCTCGGTCACCGGCCCACCAAGCCACCCGCCGGCCGCCGGTCCCGTCACCTTGTAACACCAGAGGTGATCAACGCGAACAATCGGTGGACATAGCCGACAATCAGGAGTCGAGATGGCTGGGGCAGCGGGGACTCAATCGGTTCGACGCAGCAGACGGATGCTTATCGTGGTTGGCGGCGTCGTCCTCGCGGCAGTGGCCGTCGTGCTGGCCTTCATCAACCTGCAGCAGGCGAGCGGTGCATCCGAAAGCCACAACTACCGCGTTGAACTGACCGGCGAGACAGGCTCGACGTTCACCTTCATGCGGAACGACGGCGGCGACCCGAACGCCACGGTTGATCAGAACGGCAGCAAGGTTGTTGGCGGCACCCCGCCGTCCACGCCGCTGGTCGGGGATAAGACGATCGAGTTTGCGACCTCAAGCCCGGCCACCTCTCAGATGATCTCGGTGGCGGTCACAGGCGGCCGAGGCTGGGCGATCGACGGCGTGGACAAGTTGAACGGCTGCAAAATCTATCGCGATGGCGAGCTCGTTGCCTCGTCCTCCCCTCGGGCTGATGGTGTCGACTGCACCGTCCGTCCCTGACCCAGACGCGAATCGAGGGCCCCGCGCATCTGCGCGGGGCCCTCGTCGTTGGTTTGCAGCCAGCGGCTATTCGGGTTTCGGGATCCGGGGTACGTCCTCGGCGTACAGCGGGTCCACGGCCGGCGGGTTCGGCGGTTTGTTCGGGACCGCTGCGACCACGCCGCCTCCGGCGAGCGCGCCGACGACGGTCACGATGGTGGCGAACGTGGCGGCGTCGAGGTGTACGCCCGGGATCAGGTTGATCAGGCCGAGGACGCCGGGGACAGCCGCGATCGTGAGAACCGCGGCGAGGGCCTTGCGGAACCGGGCGGCCCAGTCAGCGAGCCGCTGCGGGAAGCTGGGTGCGCCGATCGGGTCGGCGTGCTGGCCGGTCACTGGCCGGCCTCGGCGTTCGCGCCGGTGATCGCCACGGTTCCGGTGATCTTGACGTTGTTCGCGATGGCTTCGTTCAGCATCGCCTTGAGCGCGTCCGGGGTGATCTCCGGGTCCGCGGCGAGCTTCGCCACGGCCGCGGTCAGCGCGTCGACCTTCGCGTTCAGCGTGTTGATGCCTGCCTTGACCGCGAGCGCGCCGCCGTCGCCGCCGCCCTGGAACTGCGCGAGGTAGGTGTTCACGAGCGCGTCCTTGACCGACACGGTGGAGCCGTCGGCGCGTTTGCCGACGGACGCGTCGAGCAGATCGTTGATGCTGGGCATGTCGTCCTCCGTGGTGGGGATGCGGTAGACCTCGTTGATGTCGCACGGGATTCCGGCGACGGTGATCCGCTGGGGGTCGCGGTTGCGCTGCCAGAAGTTGACCCACTGCTTCTCGGCCTGGGTGGGTTCGGATCCGCAGCGCCAGTACCAGGAACCGATCCCCGCGTTGTGCACGGCGGCGAGGGTTTCGGAGAAGCCGTAGAACCCGCAGCGCGCTTGTCCGACCGCGTCGCGGAATCCGCTGGCGTAGCGGACCACGTCGTCGAGTTGGAACGCCTGCGCGTGCGCGTCGGCCGCGCAGGCGAGCCCGACCCAGTCCGGCACGCCCTGCGCCCGGGCGTCGGCGAGCGCGATCCGGCCGTAGGCGACGCCGCGGGCGTAGTCGTCATCGGTCTCGGTGCCCCACGCGTCGCCCGTCCCGGCCTCGGCGACGAGCAGCACGTTGGCCGCACCGAACTCGCTGACGAGGTCGCGGTACTCGCTGGCGACGAGCTGCTTGCCCTCGCTGCCGAGTCCGATGTAGCGGATCACGCCGGAGAACCCGGCCTTGCGCAGCGCGGCGCCGGACGGTCGTCCGGCGGAGTAGTCGGCCCATCGAGCCATGGGTCATCCTCCAGTCGTGGGCGGCGGGTAGGCGGAGGGCGGTGCGCTGCTGCCCGGGTCGACGCACGCCTTGCCCCGGTAAGTGGTTCCGTCCGGTGCGGTGATCACGGCATCGCGCAGCTCAAACCCCGACGGGCACGCGGGACCCGGAGCGCCGTCGTTGCCGTTCTTCCCGTCGGTGCCAGGTTTGCCGCGGCATTGGTCGTGTGCGTCGCAGTAGGACGCGACCGCCGAGGCCACCAGCGCGGGATAGTCCGGAACCGGTGCGTCGCGTCCGTCGTGGCCGTCGGCGCCGTTCTTCGGGATCGGGATCTTCGCGAGCACCGCGGTGGTGAGCGCGTCGAAATCCGGAGTGGTGCCGTTCGCGCCGCGGCATTGGTCGCGCAGCGAGCAGTAGTCGTCGACCGCTTGCCGGGCGGCCTGGCGCAGCGTCGCCGGATCGACCGGAACCGGCGTCGCCGCGGGCGGCTGCACGACCGGTGTCCCGCCGAGCGCTTTCACCTGCGCGGCCAGCCGCCCGACGTCGGCGCCGCGCGCGTCGCTGGTCTGCTTCAGCGCCGCGATCTCGCTGCCCTGCCCGAAAAGCTGCACCGCCAACCAGACGACGCCCGCGAGGGCGAGCAGCGCGCCGAGCCACAGCAGCCGGTGCGCGCGCCGGTCCCGGCTCTTGTCCGCGGCGGGCTGCACGATGGCCCGGTCGATCTCACCCGTCATGAGTCGTCACCTTCTCGGCGCTTGAGCAGCTCGTCGAGGAGTTCGGCGATCGCCTCGCTCCGGTCGTCATCGTCTTCGTCGTCCTCGTCCGGCCCGTCGAGCAAACGGTCGATGACCTTCTCGGCAGCGCGGCGGCGTTCGCGTTTGGAGCCGCGGTTGATGGCGTAGATGGCAGTGACGATGCCGCCGATGGAGGTGATGACGGCCGCGATGCCGGGAAGCAGCGAGGCGAGATCACTCAACTTCGCCCCCTTTCGTGCACAGTGGACGGTCGCGCCGTCAGTTGGAAACCGGCGAGTACGCGGCGAGGAACTCGACCTCGGTGGCGAACACGCCGATCGGGTACACCCCGCCGGGAGTGCCGACGACGTACACGCCGTGATCCGACGTGATCGGGACTCCCATGCCGGGGACTCCCGGGTACTGCAGGGATCCGTCGGCGGCGACGAACGCGCCGTGCACGAACTCCCCGATCTCGGCGACGTTTGTGCCGTCCCAGACGGCGTACTGCAGTTTGGGGAAGGCGAAGGTGCTCACGTGAGGACGCTCCTAGAACGGGAGGGGCAGGCCGTTGTCGATGTAGTACTGCGCGGCCGAGACGCCGTAGCAGCGTGTCGGCGAGACCTGGATGGTCTGGGCCGCGGACGTGTTGGTGACGAGCAGGGACGCGGTCACCTGGTTGGCCATCGCGCTGGCAGGCAGCAGCAGTGTGGAGCCGATGTAGAAGTTGCCTGTCGCGCCGGTGGTGAGCGGCCCGTACACGGTCCCGCCGTTGTAGGCGATGCTGAACCGCCAGCTCACCAGGCCAGTGCCTCCGGTGCGCACGAGCGCGCCGAGCCGCCATGCCGGGTTGTAGGCGAAGAACTGTCCGGTCGCGACCGAAGTCTCCGCGCCGGTGCCGAATGGATTGAGCCCTTGCCCGTAGAAGTCCGGGGCGAGCCAGCCGGTGAGGCTGGGGTGCGAGATACCGTACCCGGCCAGCTGGTCCTGCGCCCACATCGAGGCTCCGGCCAGGTCCAGCATCCGCGCGGCTTTGCCGTTGTACGTGGTCGAGTAGAACGTCTCCATAATCGGCTGCCCGGATCCATTCAGGATCCGGACCTTCGCGCCGCCGGACGGGTCGGCCGGGTCCGGCAGCACTTCGAAATCGGGCGTCCCGTTGTGGCCGATGGAGAACGGGAATTTCGATTGCCGTGTCAACGCGTCGATCTGCTGTTGCAGGTCGCGGATCCGGTTCTTGAGGAAGTCGATGCTGTCCGGGCGTTCGACCGGGTCGTTCGCGACCACGGCGCACCTCCTAGTCGGCGCGGACGGCTTGCAGTTGGTGGTCGACGCGGTCGCGCGGCGTGGATCCGCCGCGGGACACCCCGATCAACCGCCACCGGTAGTCGCCGTCCGGCAGGTAGATGTGGTCGGTCACCGAGTAGGTGGCGAAGTGGCCGGGAATGTAGCTGCTCAGCTGCGGGTCCGCGTCGGCCAGGACCGTGGCTTGCCACTGTTCGGATTGCCCGGAGGCGAGCGCGACGTTCGCTGCCGCCCATCCGTCCAGAGTGGATTGCACGCTGGCGTCGGTGTGGCTGGTGTTTATGTCGTCGGTCAAGGGCCACCCGGACGAGATCAGGTCCGTTGCGCTCGCCAGCCCGTAGAGCTGCCCGGCTTCATTCCCGCTGCCCTTGACGATCGCCCGGGTCGCGGTGGGCCGGACACCGCCCGCGAGGGCCAGGCTTGTCAGCGTGCGCCGGGAAAAGAACCTCAGGTCCACGCCGGGCTGGGTCAGCCAGGGGTTCCCGACCAGCATCCGGTGCCGGATGTAGCGCACGCCTCCCACCATGGTGAGGTAGGGCTGGAAGATTACGTCCGGGCCGTTGTCGACCTGGGTGAGCTCGCGCAGCCGCTGGCCGCCGGGCGCGATGTCGTACCCGTGATAGGTGCGGGTGTTCGTGCCGCCGGCGGCGATCGTCGGCAGATCGATCGGCAGGTTCGACCCGCTGATGAACTGCATGTTGATCTGGTGGTTCACGATCTCCCTGGCGATGTAGGGCAGCGTCCCGTTGATCGTGATGTCCACCGCCGGGTCGGTCAGCCGCTGCCCGGTCGCCGGGTTCCACGCCGCGTTGTGCAGCGCGCGCCGGTCCAGGATGTCCCAGATCCCCTTGCCCGACACCGTGAACACCGCTTCGTCCGACGAGGGCTCGTACGGGGTGATTGGCCCTGCCTGGCACACCAGGTCGCCGCGCAGCACCGCGACGCTGGTCTTGTCCGGGACGCACCACTCGCGCACCTGCCGGGTGCGTTCCGCGCCGTCGATCGGAACGGTGATTTTCCACGACCCGGCGTCGTTGATCTGGGCCGCCCACTCCGGCTCGGCCGCGAGCTGCAGATCGCGCGCGACCTTCCCGGTGACGGTGTCGTAGGCGACCGCGGCGTATTCGCGCTCGACGGACGTCACCGGCTCAGCCCGGTGTCGAACACGGCGAAGTGCCGCTTGTTCGGCAGTGCCGGGCTCACGCCGTTGTCGCCGCGGACTTGCCAGCCGCTGCCGCCGTTGCCCGCGGTGATGTAGTGCGTGATGGCGGCCCGGACCGTGCCCGCGCTGATGCCCAGCGCGGCGATGGCCGCCCCGCTGATCGGGCACGTCAGATGGGCTTTGTCGAACTTGCCGTTGCCCTGGATCGGCAGCAAGGTGCTGTACATCAACGGCGACGTGTTGGTCACGGTGCCGCCGTTGGCGATGCGCCACCCGATGCTCATGTACGGCCGGTCGGCGGTGGCCGAGATGGTGCCTTGCCAGTCGAACTGGTACGAGCGCGCCGGGTCGAACGTGAACGACGCGCCGTCGCCCACGGTCTCGGTTTGCGTGTCGAACACGCCCTCGCTGTTGTACACGGTCTTCGCGATAAGGCCCTTGGCGTAGCCGAGCGACGAGGAAAGCTCCTGCCAGGCCGTGCCGTCCCAGTACCGATGTCCGTTGAACCACGCGATGTCGCCGGGCATGTACGAGGGATCGGTGAGGCTGTCGCCCGGCAGCAGGACCCGGACGCCGCCGATCAGGCCGGTCGAGCGACGCAGGTCGGTCAGCGTGATCACGCCGCCGGTCGATACCTGCGCCCGCGCCAGGATGATCCCGACACCGCCGCCCGCGGCCTGCGACCCCACCGGTGCGGTAGCCCAGTTGGTGACCGTGCCGGTCGCGTCCGCTGTCACCGGGTCGACCGGCGTGGGTCCCGGGCTGCCAGTGATGACCTGGATCGCGACCGGGCCCTCTGCCGGGACGACGTCGCCGAGCGCCGCGTCGTAAACCCTCAGCACCACCAGATCGTTCCGCGGGTTCGTGGCGGGTGCCGGGTCGCACGTGACGTTGACCGCGGCCGGGACCCGCCACGCCGGGTACGGGCCCTGCCCTGCCCGGTTCACGATCGCACTGCCGGGCTGCACAGTCATCGTCAGTCCGGACGCGACGGTGACCCGGAAGTCGTATGCCTGCGTACCGTCCGACGCGGTCGACAGCACGCCGGAGCGGTTCGCCGACAGCGGCGCGTTCTGCGACGCGCCAAGGAAAAGGCTCTGCGCCAAGGCGCGGCCCTGCCGGGCGTTGTTGCGCTGCTGCAGGGTCCAGGCCCCGGTACCGGACGCGTTGCTCGTCATCCCGACCCCCTTCTATTCGTCGGCGTCGTGCCAGGTCGCCACGACCTGGCCCGCGCCGATGCCGGTGAACTGGACCGCCCGGGACGCACCGGGCGGGAGAGAAATGAACCTGGCGCTGCCGAGCGCGCCGGATCGGTCGACGCCGTCGAGCGTCACCGGGGTCGCGGAGAACGGCGAGCAGTCGATCCGCAGGGTCTGCCCGGCGACGATCGACCCGCTGTAGGCAAGGACACCGCCGGTGGCCGGGTCGACCAACGTCGGGTTCTGCAGCGTCGACGGCGTGCTGAACGTCAGCAGCGGCCATTCCGTTGCCATGCCGTCGTTCTGCATCGCCAGCACGTTCGTGCCCGTACCGCTGACGCCCCAGTCCAGGCCGCCCGGCGAGCCCGCCGCCCAGTCGAGACCGCCCGGAGACCCGGCCGCCCAGTCGAGGCCGTCCGCCGAGACATTCGCCAGCGTCGCCTTCGCCGATCGCTCCACTGTGGACAGCCACCGCGGGTCCGCGGCGTACAGGTCAAGCTGCCAGTCAGCGCCGCCGTTGGCGGGCCACCAGGACCACTTCCGGCCCGCTTCCGCCAGCTCGACCGTGATCTGCCGCGGCTGCACGCCGTCGTCCACGACCAGCAGCTGCTGCGAGCCTTCCGGGAACAGGCCCATGAACCGGCGGCGTGCGGCGACGAGCAGCGGCCACGACGGCTCCACCGTCGGCATGCACCAGCCCTGCAGGGACATCGACCGCCCGGCCAGATACGACCTCGAGCGGTACGCCCCGGCGCCGAAGGGCCGTTCGGTGATGTGGGTTTTGCGGCCCGTGCCGTTGCGGAGATCCGTCTCGGGAACGGACCAGCGGCACCCGGCATCGTCGGTGCCGCCGGCCGCCCACGCGCCGATCGTGTAGGTCTCCTGCATCCGGTCGGTCAGCACCACGAGAGCCCCCTCACCGCAGAATCCATGCGAGCTGGCTCGACACCATCGCCGCGATCCGGTGCGGGTCTGCCTCGGCCGTGTGGATCGTGACGTTCGGCTGCGCACCGCCCCGGCTGTCTGGCGCGGTCGGTTGCTGGATCACGATCCGCGGCGAGTACCGCTGTACCGACGCCATGCCGCCGAGGATCTGCTGCGCGACGCCTCGGAGGTCCGGGCGCCCGAACGCGGCGTTGGTGACGTCCAGAATCGCGTTCGACCGCGGGGAGTGGATCTCCCACGGGATGAACGATTCCCGCACCCTCGGGTTGTCGCCGATCAGCCGCTCCATGCCCGAAGGCACCACAGTGGCGATGTTCGGGATGTGCGGGATCACGCCACCCGCGGCCATCGGCACCACGCCGCGCGGAACGTCGATGCCGCCCTCGGCGCGCGGCCCGTACGCCCGGCTCGTGGAAGCACCTACACCGTCCACGGTGTAGGTGGTGACACCGATCCGGATCACCCGGCGACTCTGGTCAGCGACGAACGCGTCGATCTGGCTGTTCGCGGCGCCGGTCAGTGCTCCGAGGTTGGCCCAGCCCCACTTGCCGTTGGCGAACTGGATCCACGCGGAAACCTGGCCGTTGGCCGGATTGCGGTTGGAGTCCAGGGTGGTCCAACCCCACGTGCCGTTGGCCTGCCGCATCCACGCCTGCACCTTGCCGGTGGCTGGGTCGATGCGGCTGTCGGTCGAGGTCATTCCCCACGTGCCGTTGGTGCGCTCCATCCACTGGACGACCTTGCTCGTGGCCTGGCCGGTGTTGGAGTTGACGTTCACGACGGGGTGGGAGTTGTTGATGTCCTGCCGCAGCTTGTCGGCCGCCGCCTGGCCTTCCTTGGTGTCCGCGAATACCTTGAACGAGCCATCGGGGAGTTGCACGACCAGCTTTCCGAGGTCGCGCAACGCCTGCGCGGCGGCCTTGTCATCGGCGGTGATCGAGATCGACTTGCCCTCGCCGACCTTGTTCAGGTCAGCGATGAGGCCGACCAGGCGCGCCTGCAGCTGCGTGTCGCCCTTCGCGGCGAACTGGACCTCGACCTGGTCGGGCACGAGACCGAGCTTGTTTGCGAGTTCACCGGCCTGGTCCTTGGTGAGCCCGGCGGCGCGCGCGGCTTCGATGAACTTGTCCCGGGTCCGCGCCACGACGCTGCCGACCTTGCCGAACGAGACGTTCAGGCCCTCGCCGGCCGCCTGCGACTGCGCGAACGCTGCCGCGGTTTCGGTGCCCATCGCCTGCGACAAGGTCCCGAAGACGCCTTGCAGGTTCGCGCCGGCGCGGGTGAGCCCGTTGATGCCGCCGTCGCTCGAGACCAGGTCGTTGAACGTGCCCTTGAGTTTCCCGCCCGACTCCTTGATGTTCTTGATCGCTTTGTCGGTGTCGTCGAACGCTTTCGTCGACTGCGCTTGTGCCGCGGACAGGGTGTTCGTCTTGCCCGACAACTGGTCCAGCACGGTGAGCAGCGCGCTTCCCTGGTCCGCCGCGCCCTTGGTTGCGTCGCCGACCGCGGAGAGCGCGCCGGACATCACCGCGGCATCCGCGGCCGACAGTTTCAGCGTTGCACCGGTGAACGAGGTCGCGTTGCCGAGCTGCCGCATCTGCCGTTGCGCCTCGGCGGTCGCCGCGGCCTGGTCCCGGATCGCAGTGGCCAGGTCCCGCTGCCCCTGAGTCGCGGTATTGACCTTGCCCAGCACTGACAGGATCTCCAGCGTTCCCTGGACACCTGCCGCTCCCTTGTCCTGGTACTGGGCGATCGCGTCGCCGAGGTCTTTGAACCCGTGCGCTTGCTTCCCGAGCGCGAGCGTCGTCAGATCCGACGCACTGAGCCCCACTGTCTGCGCGGTCGCGAAGTCCTGCTGCGACAGCTTCCCCGCCAGCACCGAGCTGACATTCCGCTCCAGCGACTTGTTTACGCCGTCGAGAGCGGCCTTGTTGCCGGTCATCGCGTCCGTGGCGAACTGCGAGTTGATGCCGTACTCCGACATCAGATCCGCACCGGTTTTCTGCGACACGCCAAGCTGTTTCGTTGCGAGGGTGTTCGCTGCCAGCACGCGCGTGTTCTGGGTGATCGCGCCGGTCGCTGACAGGGTGCCCTTGATGTCGCCGACGGTCGCCGCGAATTCCGCGGCCTTCTTCGCCGCATCCTGCGACTTCTGGCCCCACGCGTCGAGCAGCAGGCCGCCGCCGACGAGCGCGATCCCGAGCGGGTTGAACCCGCCCGAGATAACAGACTTCAGTCCGGCTTTGAACTTGCTGTTGCCTTCCTTGTCCGCCTTGTTGAGCGCTTCCCGGAACGGCGAGGTCTTGTTCCCGGCCTCGTCGATCTTCGTCGAGAACGCGGACAGCCCGAAGCCGGTTTCCCCCAGCGAGGTGCCGAACAGCTTCGCGATGCTGTTGGTCGCGAGCAGCGACCCGCCCGCGGACCCCAGCGGCGCGGACCACGATCCCAGCCCGGACGCGAATGCACCGACCAGGTTCAGGCCGCCGCCGACGGTGCCGAGGAATGCGTCCGTCGTGGACACCAGAGTCGGCATGCCGTCGGAGGTGAGGTCGTTCGCGACGTCCAGCACCCCGTGCAGCGCGCCGCCGAACTGCGGGAGAACTTGGTGCGCGCCGTTCGCGAGGTTCGCGAACAGCGTCCCGGACTGGCCGAGAAGATCACGGGTGATCCCGCCGAGGTCCCGCATCGCGAGCCCGGCGTCATCGCTGCCCTTGGCGGCGTTGTGGAAGAAGTCGCCGAGCCCTTGCCCGGTCTGGCCCGCGAGATCACGAAACCCTTCGATGGCCGGTTCGGCCGCGTAGACCGCGTCCACGATGCCGGGCATCGCGTTCTCGGCGAAGTCGACCGCAGCACCGGTCAGTTCGCGGACCGCTGGTGCCGAGCCGCGGATCGCCGCCTGCACAGCGGGTTTCACGGCGTCCCAGCCCTGAGCCATGTCATCGATCGCGCCGGTCAGCTCGCCCGCGATCGGCTTCGCCATCTCCTGCACGTCGGCCTGGACGTGCCGGGTCAGGTCGCCGAACTGGTCCTGAACCTGCTGGTTGCTCGACGCCGCCCAGACGCCGAGCGCCGCGAACCCGCCGGCCGCGAGCGCGAGGGCACCGGTGACACCGACCGCTCCGATCGCCGCGGCCGCGGGCAGCCCGACCGACAACCCGAGGAACATCTTCGCGTCGAACATGGCGTTGGCGCGGTTCGCGACCCGGGACAACGTGTTCTCGACGCGCTTCCCCGATTTGTCGACGTCGTCGGCAGAGTCCTTCTGCGCCTTGATGTAGCGTTCGGTCGCTTCCCGCGTCCGGATGGTCGCGGCCTCCGCCTTGCGGAGAGCCGAGGCGTGTTCCTCCTCGGCCGCCGCCAGCTGCGCGACGCTGGCCTTGCCGCTCTTCCGGATCTCCGCGAGCCTCGCCTCGGACACCTTCACGCGGCCGAGCGCGTCGTCTTCCTCGTCGAGGGCCTTCCGGAGGTCCCGGCCCGCGGCCTCCAGTTCGCGGGTGGACTTGCCCGCAAGCCGCGCGTTCGCCACGTAGTCGGCGATCTTCATCCGCAGCGCTACGGAGACGGTCCGGTCAGCCATTCCGCCTCCTCAACTCCGCAGGCCACACCACCAACGCGGATGGCTGCGGCGCGTCTTCGTAGTCCTTGCGTTGCTTCTCGATCGCGGTGCAGCGATGGCAGCGATGCGGGGCACCGGCGACGTAGCTGCCCTCGTGGTCCGCATGCGTGGTTTCCGGGAGGTAGCCGCCGCATCCGGAGCAGACGAGCGCCTGGTAGTCCAGATAGGCCAGGACCATCGACCGGTCCGCCTCTGTCCATTCCGGAGCCCGGATGGTGACCGAGCGGACCAGCCTCCCCTTGTCGTCGTAGTGGTGCTCCGTCAGCTCTTGGGTTTCTTCGCCCGCGAACCGGGACGGGGAGATCCCGAGTTGGATTGCGGCCGCGATGTTTCGCCGGAGTCGGGCGTCAGCTGCGAAGCGGCTCGGCTGAAAACCGGGGAATCCCGGTGCATGCTGCCGAGAGCCCAGGCCGCGTTCGCCAGCTCGTTGTACTGGCGATTCGTGATGACATCGATCAGCGCGTCGACCTGCTTGGCCGTCATCTCCGGTTCGACCATCTGCGCGTGGATCAGCGCGGGCAGGAAGGTTTCGATGTTCGCACCGAAGTTCCCGTCGGCCGGATTGTCCTCTCGCGGCGGGTGCTCGGCCATGAGTTCGACCCACGGCGTGTGCTTGAGCGCCCGCATCCGCACCTGGATGCTGTGCTCTGCGATCTCTTCCTCAAGCGCCTTGATCGCCGCTGCCAGCTCGCGCTCGCGGTCGGTCGGCGCCATCGTGGTCCGCTCGGTCTTCGCGATCAGCAGTGCGCCGTCGAGTTCCTCGAACTTCTTGCGCAGGTCCGGGCGCAGGCACAGCGGCACGGTTTCTTCGGGCAGCGTCGCGCTGGCGATCAGGGCGTCGATGTCCACAGTGGTCTCCTCGACTCAGAAGGTTGTTTGCCTCGACTCGGGAAAGGTCCGGGCCGCCCGGGAGTCGAGGACCGGGCGGCCCGGGGTCTCAGGCGACGACCGCGTCGAGTTCGGGCGCGCCGGTGTTGTAGCCCTGGCTCATGAACTTCTCGACGCCGTTCGCTTCGGGTTTCTGCGGCCGGCGGGCGCCGAACTTCACCGGGTAGATCTCGACCTTGTCGCCGGTCGCGAACGCGGTGTCGTGCGCTACGCCGCGCCGGACCGCGAGGTAGCCGGTGAGGTCGCGCTGCAGCAGCGTCCAGGCGACGTCCTCGGCGGGGACGTCTTTGCGGACACAGGTCAGCTGGATCGTGGTCTTCGACCGGCCCGGCTGCTCGGCGTCGACCGTGTCGCAGAGCTTGGACGCCTGCACCGCGGATTCGTCGGTGGAGATGTCCAGCCCGTCGGCCATGATCAGGCACTCCAGCGACGTGCCCGCCGTCAGCTCGGCGGCGGTGGGTGCTGCGATGTTCGCGATCGACGGCACGAAACTGACTTTGTTCCGCCCGTCACTCAACATGTCGCCCACGGCGGTTACTCCTTCTTCTTGGCCGACGGGGCGTCGGCGGACTGTTCGGTTCCCGCGGAGCTGTCCGCGGTGTCGGTGGTCGACTCGTCCGCCCCGGTCGGCGGGGCGAAAGCGGCGGGCTTCGGCTTGTCGGGCACCGGCCCGTCGGCTTCGGCCCAGCCGGGGCACATTCCGGCTTCGAGCGCGGGTTTGGGCAGCGCGGCGACCGCGCCGGTCTCGTCGCAGCGGGCACGCACGAACACGGCAGCCATGGGTCAGCCCCGGAACGCGTAGAAGGACACCGACGTCGTGCTCGACGCGGTGAGGTTCACGTACCCGTCGGACTGCTTCAGGTCCGACTGGATCGGCCCCAGGACCGCTTTCCCGCCCGCGGGCACGGACACCGACGGGATCGACGGGTTCTGCTGCTGGTACTTGGTTTTGCCCGGGTCCGCGATCGTGACGGTCACCGCGGACGCGCCCGCGTTGTCGACGAGCACGTAGACGGGTGCGCCGCCGTCGCCGGGCTTGACCTTGTCCGGCCCGGCCGTGGCGGCGGTCGAGGTGAGCACGGTCCCGGCGAGTTTCGCCTGCACCGTCGTGAGATTCGCCATGGGTCAGTCCTTCCGGGACTCGAATACGTAGGTCGCCACGCCGTAGACCGGGTGGCGTTTGGTGTCGGTGTCGGTGACTTCCCGGTTCTCCCGCAGCTGGCGCGTGATCTCTTTCCGGATCCTGTTCGCGGACCAGCCGGCCACGACGGGCCGGACGCCGAGGACCCGCGCCCGGGTTTGGTCGACCACGACGAGCGCGGAGGCGGTGGTGAGCCCGACCGAGGTGACCTGGAACCGGTAGGTGGCTTCGTCGGGGTCTCCGCAGAGCTTGGTCGCGTCGTCGTCTCCGTCGTCCATCCACAGCACCGCGTACGGGTACGCGGGCTGGTCGGGGACTTGGCCGTCGTAGACGGTGAACGACGGCGAACCGCCCTGCAGCAAACCGAGGATCGCGGCGTGGTGGTCGGCTACGGGGCCCATCAGAGGATGTCCTCGGCGACGTCGGCGATCGCGTCCTCGAACCGCGGGATTTCCTTCTTCAGCGGCGCGTTCAGGTCGAGCACGCCCGCGGTCTTGTCGGTCCCGAAGTACAAGAGGTTCCCCAGGTCGCCCTGAGTCGCGTCCTTGTCGGGCCCGATCTCCGCGCCGAGGCCCTGGTCGGTGACGTCGTAGCTGATCGACCGGTAGAAGTAGGGGTACGTCGGGTGCCCGACGGCGTCCGCGCGCAACCCCTTCTTGATGTTCACCGCGCCTTTTTCGACGACCTTCTTGAACTTCGGCAGCGTCTCGGCGGGCACTGCTTCGAGGTCCCGCGCCAGCTGGTCCACTTGCGACATGTCCACGTCAGCCACGGGCACCTCCTGAGGGTCAGCCGGTGATTTCCTCCACCTGGCACCGAAGCGCGGTTTGCAGGGTTTTCCGGTCCCCGGAACGGATCCGGAAGATCCGGCCGACGTTCACGGGGTCGACGGACGCGGTGATCTCCGCGACCAGCCCCGTCCCGACCGCCTCGGTTCCATCCACGGGCAGGTGCAGTTCCATCGGGACGACAGTCCATTGGTGTTCGCCCGCGTCCGGAGTGGACGGGAACACCGATTTCTGGGCTTGGATCTTGCATTTCCCGGTGTAGACCGGGTCCCCGTACGCGGGGGTGACGACGCCGGTGTCCGGGTCGGTGGTGTCGCCGGTGACCGCGCGGATCCGGCAGGTGTCGAGCATCAGCGCCTCGGCGGCGCGGCGGCCGCGGAGGGTGGCGCCGTAGGCGGTCACCGGGTCTTCACCACCGATGCGCCGCCGCCGAAGCGTGCCCGCAGGCGTCGGCGGGTGGCGTCGGGCAGTTCCATCGGCCCGGCCAGCCGCCCGGCGGCGGAGGCGTCGAACTGGACCGAGTAGTCGTCGATCCGTTCGGCGGTCTGGTCGCCGCGGGAGGCGTAGCCCTCTTCGGCGCGGTGGAGCGCGAACCCGACCATCGAGCAGACGAGGTCGACGATGTCTCGCGGGACGTCGACCAGGCCGCCGGTGATGGTGAGGGTGACGTTCGACGCGCCGCCGCACGTCCGCCAGCCGCGGGCCCGCCACAGCCGTCCCGCGCGGAGATCCCAGTCGGTGACCGGGACGTCGTCGAGGAGGACGTTGGAGACTGCGGTGACGGGCTGGCCGGGCAGCGACAGCCATTGGTCGGGTTCGCCGACGATGGTGACGGTGAAGGTCCCGGCGGTGATCGGCACGCCGGCCGCGTCCCGGACGGCGTCGCTAGCGGAGCCGAGGAATTCGGTCACCCGCGCGGTGTTGGTGGTGTCGATGCCGCGGTTGTTGAGGTTGGCCACCGTGGCCAGGTCGGGCAGTGCCACGGCGGCCTCCCTCTTCTACTGTGCGTTGGCGCGGTCGATGAGTTCCTGCTTGGTTTCCGCGTCGGCTTCGCCCTCGTCGAGGCCGAGCGCGGCGACCGCGTAGGCGACCCAGTCGGCCTTCGGCGCGGCGACCGGCGGGCGGGTGACCGCCACCGGCTCGTCGTCCTCGTCCTCGGCGGGCTCGTCGTCCTCTTCGGACTCGTCGCTCTCCTCGGGTTCGGACTCGTCCGGTTCGGCCGGGCCGGTTTCCTCCGGCTCGTCCTTCTCGGATTCGCCGGTGGTCTCCTCGACGTCGTCGGCCTGCTCGTCGGCGTCGATGTCGTAGCCGTGGCGGCGGAAGTAGTTGAGGTGGTGGGCGTCGTCGCTGTGACCGACGCCTGCCACGAACTCGACTTCCCCGACACGGCCGGTGAATTCCGGTTCGGGCGCGTAGATCGTGGCCATGGGTCACTGCACCTTGATGTTGCGCAGCACCGCGGCGGCCGTGGTCTTCTTGAGGACCATGGACACCGGGCCGAGTTCGACCTCGCCCTTCTTCACCGCACCGGCGTGCTGGTAGTCCGGCAGCCAGGTGGAGAGCAGCTGGCCGACGGTCGCGACGCCGTGGAAGGCGTCCAGGCCGAACCGGACCGCGTACAGGTCGGTCAGGCCGGTGATGTTGCCGCCCGCCCCGGCGCCGTCGGCGTCGCGGGTCTCGATCGGCACGATGTCGGTCTCGGTCGTGCCGGACACGGTCGTGCCGAGGTCGACGAGCACCGCGTTGCCGTACCGCTCGATCTCGCGGCCGAGCGCGTCCTCCGACCGCGTGTAGTAGCCGGATCGGCGCGCGAGCGAACGGACGCGGGTGATGGACTTGCGGTTGCCCATGATTGCGCCCGCGCCGCCGACCACGAGGGACAGGAAGTCGTCGAGCACGTCGAGCGCGCCCATCGCCTTGTCCTGCGTGTTGACGGTGTTGGCGGACCAGTCCAGGTAGCCGGTGCTGACCCCGTTGTTGATCGGCAGGTACTCGGTGGTGCTGCCGGTCAGGGCCTTGTCCAGGCCGTCGAACCCGTTCGCGTCGACCGCGACGTCGCCGTTGACGACCTCGTTGGCGAACTTCGTGTCCGTGGACTTGATCAGCTCGCCCATCTGGAAGTTCGTCTCGTTCGTGCGCGCGTCGCCGAGCCGGGCGATCACGCGGTCGAGGTCGAACGACCCGCCGAGCGGCTTGAGGTCCGTGGTGTAGCGCTGCCGCTTCGCCTGGCCGGACGTGTATTCGCTGTTGATCGCGCGGAACGCGGCCGGCGCGGCCGAGATCAGCCGGGTGTAGCCGTAGGTCAGGGTCGCGCCTGCGGTGCCCGGCGTGACGCAGTCGTCGAACGTGACCTGGTCCATCAGCCACGAGCTGCGCCGGAACTGGTCGATGACCGCGTAGTCGATGTCGTTCTGGGTGTTGAGCTGCGCGTCGGCAAGGGTGATTGCCATGGTGTGTTCTCCTCAGATGCTCCAGCGCGCTTACTTGCCGCTGTAGTGGCGAGCGAGGGCTTCGCTCAGGTCTTTCGGTCGGCCGGGTTTCGACTGCCTTGCGCCGCCGTCCGCGCCGCCCTGGAACCGCTTGCCTTGCGCGAGCAGGTGGGGCTTCTTCTCGGCGAGTTCCTCGAGAGCGTCCTTGATCGCCTCGACGTCGATCTTCCCGTCGTCGATGAACTCGTCGGCGTCCTTGTTCTTCATCAGGATCGCGACCGCGTCTTCCGGGTCGGCGAACTTCGAGGCTTTGGCCTCGATCTTGTCCAGCACCCGCCCGCGGAGCGCTTCGGCCTGGGCTTCCGCGCGCGCGTCCGCGCGGATCTTCTCCGGGTCCGGCTCGTCGTCCTTGCCGTCCGTCTTCGCGGGCTGTTTGCCGCCGCGGAGCTGGTCGAGCGCGGCCTTGTCCTTTTTGGATCGGCGTTCGAGGGTGCGGTTGATCCGCTTCTGCGCCTCGAACTTCGCCTTCCAGTCCGGTTCCTCGTCCTTGTCCGTGTCGTCCTTGCCGTCGCCGCCCGCATCGTCGTCGTCGTCGCCGTCACCGGCGTCGTCATCGTCGCCGTCGTCTCCGGAATCGTCGTTGTCCGACGAGCCGCCCGCGATCGGCCAGATCGGCTGTGCGCCGGTCTCGCCGGGGCGGGGCTTGCGCCAGCCGACTGCTTGCAGGCCGGTGACCGCGTGCACGGGCAGGATGGTGTTCTTCACGGTGCTCTCCTTGCGAGAGGTCGGCCCCTGCCCTTGCGGCCGGGGTCAGATGATGTAGCCGTAGAGCTTCAGCAGCCGGATGGCGTCCTCGCGGCTGGTCGCGAGCTGGTAGATCGACTCCGGCATCAGCCGCGGGATCTGCGCGCGGTTGCGGGTGACGGTGCGCTGCACCCGGCCCTCGCGCGAGATCCGGGTGACCGTGCGGGCGTCGGTGGTCTGCATCTCCCCGGCGCGGGCGATGAGCCGTTTACCGGCGATGCCTCGCCGCGTCGTGCCCTCGGTGGTCAGGAAGACCTCCTGCCCGTACACGTTGGTCGTGCGCAACCGGCCGCTGCCGATCGCGCGCCGTTCCTCCGCGGTGATCCGGGCCCCGGCCGGGGCGAGCCCGGCGGCGCCGCGGCGGGCGTTGACGACCTGGTTCATGTCCGCGCCGTCGCGAATCGCCTGCGCGCCGTCCTTGGTGAAGATCCGGTTCTGCTCGGCCTCGCTCATCTGCTCGAACCGTTCCTTCGGGTCCGAGACAAGGCCTTCCGACCGCGCGGCTTCTTCGCCGCGGGTCGGGATGTGCGCGCAGTTGCATTGCGGGTGCCGCTCGAAACCCGCGTTGTACCGGTAGATCCGGCCCGCGAGGATGATGCACCGCGAGCAGTCCCCCGGCGGGACCAGCATCCGCACGTACCCGATCGACGACCGGGTGGCCAGCGCAACGCCGTCCGCGACCCGGCCGGCGTCGGACACCTGCGTGCGCACCAGCATCTCCAGCGACGCCTGCCCGGTCGCCATCGCCCGGTCGAGGTTCGCGCCCTTCCGGATCGCGGTTTTCGCCGCCACGACCGGATTCCACAGCGCCGACAGCAGATTCCGCCCGTCCGACGCGATCCCGGCCAGCGCCTCCGGCACCAGCTGCCCCTCCGGTTCCACGACCGCGCCCTGCGCCTGCAGTACCGCTCGCGTGTACGCCTCGGCTTCGGCCGCGGCCTGCAACTGCGCCGACTCGACCCGGGCCATCAGCCGCCCGACCATCCGCAGCCAGCTGACCGTCAGGTTCCCGGGGTCAACCTGCCGCCACAGCGCGATCCCGTGCCCCGCCGTGGCTTTCGCGAGCCGCTTGCGCCGCTCGCCGTGGTCGCGCGCGAGCTCAAGCGGCGTCGGCATTCGCGCCGCCGGTGCTGTCCTGGCCCGGCGGCTGCCGGTCCGCCATCTGGCGCGCGATCGCCGCGGTCGGGTCCATCTCGATCTCGCGCCGCTTCATCTCCAGCACCTCGGCGATCTCGTCCGGCTCCATCCCGATCCGGCGCGAGATGTACTCGAGCGGGTAGCCCATCGCCCACAGCTTCTGCGCCGCGTCGACCGCCTGCGCCTCGGAGCGGATCTCGACGTCTTTCCACAACGTCGCCCCGCCGCGGATCGCCACCGCCCGCTCGGCGTCGCCGGTGACCAGCGCGCACAGCCGGTTGATCTCGCGGACGCCGCGGCCGTAACTTTCGGTCTTCTCCTCGGTCCGCTTCACCAGACCGGTTTCCGCAGTCTTGAGCGTCTCGGCGTTCGCGTTCACGATCTTGGACATCAGGTAGTGCGGCGGCGTCCGCGACTGCGCCGACACGTGCGACACGCTCGTGTCGATCACGCCGGTGTAGATGTCCAGCGGCGTCGGCTTCCACTCGCCGATCTTCGCGTTCGGGTCCTCCAGCCACACCACCCGGTCGACCGCGAAATGCTGCAGGTCGACCTCACGCTCGCCGACCACCTGCCCCTGGTCGTCCAGGATCGGGACCTTCGGCTTCTCCGCGCCGAGGATCACCCGCTGCACGAACGACGCATAGTCCGCGGCGTTGAGCAGGTACGCCCACATCAGGTTGATCGCGTCCTGCATCGCCGCGACCCCGGCCAGGTCCGACAGCGGCGGCCCGAGCAGCCGCGGCCGGTTCGGCAGCTCGACGAGCGGCACCTCGCCCAGCGGGTTCGGCAGCGGCCACGGCTCGCCGTCCACCTCGCGCGGCTCCCAGCCACCGACGAGCGTGCTCCGCGCGATCACGTACAGGCCGTTCTCGGTCCGGCCGTTCTCCATGATCGACTGCCGCCGCTGGAACTTCCACAGCGCCTTCGGCGTGTAGAGCGTCGCGTACTCGAGTTCGGTGTCCTCGTCGACCCACAGCTTCAGCCCGGCACGCCGCCGATTGGTCTCCGGGTCATAGGACACGATCGCCTGGCCGGGGTGCTCGAACGTAATCCGCGGCGTCTTCTCGTCCTCCGGGTTGTTCCACACCAGCCCGTACGCGCGCTTGCCGATGATCGCCTCGAGGAACGCCTGGTCGGAAAAGTAGTCGGCCTCGTTCGCCCGCCACACCCGCCAGAATTCCTTGTCGACCTTGCCGACCCCGCCGTCCGGATTGACCAGCCGGAACCCGGTCACCTTGAGCCGCTCGTTCGGCGCGTCCGCGACAACGCCGCACCAGTTGTCCGAAAACTCGTGGTACCGCTGGGAAAAGTACTCAGCGAACTGGTCGGACGCGAAGTTCAACTTCCCGCGCTCGCCGCGGTAGTACTCGTCGAACTTGACGACGTCCTTCTGCCGCTTGTACAGCCGGAGAGCGAGCTTGTTCAGGGTGGCGACGGCGTTCTGCGTTTCCGGGTCCACTGCCACCCCCTCATGCCGTGTAGGCGTAGTACTTCTTCCGCCAGAGCTTCGCCGCGGTCACATCGCCCGCAGCCTCGTTGCAGATCACCGACACGACAGCCATGTCGATCTTCCGGCCGTCGCCGGGCTTCGTGAGCACGTACCGGTTGCTCGGCCGCGCCGCCTTCCGTGCCGCGCCCATGTGGTCCTTCGTGACCTCGCACCCGTCGTGCGCGAACGCGCTGTCCGCCTTCGCGACGTCGGTCAGAATCCGTTCGCACGCGGCGTGCATCTGCACCGGCCGGTAGGTCTCCCACCGCAACACCCGTTTGACGCCGTACTTCTCCGCCCACGTGTCGATCTCGGTCTCCCAGTACGGCGGGTCCGCGTACATCCGCACCACGTCGTAGTTCGCGAACAGCCAGTCGACCGCCGCCGCGACCTCCAGCCGCGGCACCCGCCCCTCATAGTCGGCCGGATCCCAGATCGTCGGCCCCGCCGGGGTGTCCGGCGTGAACTGGTAGCCGTCGCGCGTCTGCGCCCGGATACCCGTCCAGTCGTCCACATCGGACCCGTCGAACCCGAGCACGATCTGCGACCGCAACGGCACCGTCACCGGCTTCGTGGTCTTGCGCGCCTCCCAGCGCTCGCCGTCCATCCAGGTCCCGAGCCCGGCCACGATCCGGTTGCCGTAAAACCGTTCCGCCTGCCCGGGATCGGTCTCGATCAGCTCCGCGGCCTCGCCCTCGATACCGGCGAGGTCGGCGTGCGGCGATCCGGCGTAGTTGAACGCGTGGATCTTCTTCCGGTCCGCCTTGTTCTTGTACTTCAAATCCGCCGGCGGCGGCTCGTAGAACTTGAACACGTCCTTCGCGCGGCCCTCGTGCGTGCGCTGCGCTACGGACTTCTCCGACGGGTCGTAGCAGTTGGTCGTCTCGACCGACCGGCCGCCCATCGCCGCCGCGCCGCGACGCATCGTCTGCGCAACCTTCACCAGCTTGTTCTGGTCGGTATACAGCCCGGTCTCGTCCTGCGCGCAGAACGTGATCGGGTTGCCCAGCCGCGACATCGCCGACGACGTCACGACGTCGATCCGGTTCGAGTCCGGATCCCCGTCGCCGCCAGTGACCCGGATGAAGCCCTCCCGGACCTTCATCCGGTCGGCCAGCCGCTCCCCGCGCGCCATCGCCTGCAGCGGCCGATAGACGTTGTCCACCTGGTCTTCCGACGTGGCCAGCAACTGGATCAGCGGCGTCGGCCACGCATGCCCCATCGCCTCGCCCGGCTTGTACCGGTAGACCCACCCGCACCCGCACCCGTGGTCCGCGCAGTCGTAGACGTCGTCGTCCCCGGCCCAGCCCAGGAACAGCACCGGCCCGACCGCTTCCGCGGACACGATCGCCGCCGTCCACGGACCCTTGCCCGTCTTCTGCGGAGCGATCACCTGCGACCGGCGGTTGTGGAACGCGCCGGCGCGGATCGGGATCACGTCCGGATCGACGCCCCAGCCCGGAACCTGCTCCGTGCGCGGCTTGATCCGGTAGTGGTTGACCGTGCACCACAGCTGCCAGTCGTACATCCGGAAGTACTGGCCCTTGCGGAACCCGTCCGGGATGATGCAGTGCCGCTCAATCCAGGCCGGAACCACCCACAGCGTGGGGAAGTCGACGACGTACTGGCTACGCCCCGCGGCCATGCGACACGACCGTCAGCCGAGTCCGCGGATCTTCAGCCTCGTCCTCAGGCTCCGGCTCCGCAGCACGCTCGCCGCGCTTGCCGGCCACCTCGTCAGCCGAGATCGCCCAGCCGTTCTCCCGCAACCCGGCCGGAGTCAGCCCGATCTGGTCGGCGAACCGGTGCAGGCTGTTCTTGTCGGCCGCCGTCGCATCCGCCGACTCGCACAGCGCCGAGGTGCGCACCCACATCGCGATCGCGTGCCAACGCCAGCGCTCCCGCGCCCACGCGCACGCCTGCGGAGTCGCCCAAGCCCACTCCCACAGCTCGATTTCCCGCTCCCAACGCGCATCCATCGCCCCAGGATCGAGTTCGCGAACCTTCTGCCCGTCCTCGAAGTACTCGTAGTAGATCCGCAGCTTCGCCAGCGGGTACTCCGGCACCTCGCCGCGGTGGCCCTCCGCGGGCAGCGCCGTCAGCTTCACGCCGAGCCGATCGCTGCGCCCCGAGCCCGGGTCCTTCTGCGGGCCTGACCGGTTCCGCGCACCGCCCTTGGTCATCGCCATCACTCCTCAGCAGCCTTGCGCCGCGTCGCCGAGCCCGGCCTTGCGCCGAACCCGTCGTGGTGGACGACCCGCGTCCGATGTTCTGAACCCTCCGCGCCATCCGGAGCCCTCCCCAGCGGTCCGAGTAAGATCCACTTCGGGGGGTACCCCCCAGGGGGTATGCGAGGTTGGTGATCGACTTTCCGCGCGAGCATGATCATCCGTTGGTGACCAACCATGATCACGGTCTCGCGGCCCAGCCTCCAGGCTGATGCTTCGCGGTCTCGATCGAGTGGCAGCTGTGGCACAGGCCGCGCCCATGTGCCGGGTCGTTCGGGTCCATGCCTCGCAGCACCAGCGTCCGCCTGTCCAGCGGGTGATGGTCAGCGTGCACCGACCATGCCTTGCCGCACAGCTGGCAGATCGGATGCCGTGCCAGCACGCCCGGGCGGAACCGGGTCTCGTGTGCCCGGTCGTACCCGCGATCGCGTGCGCTGCCCCGCTTGCGCTCTGCCTTGCGTGCGCACTCGTCGCACCTGCCCTGCCCTGCGGGTACCAGCTCGGGGCAGCCGGGGGTGGAGCACACCTTGCCTGCCCGCCGTGGCATCAGGTGCAGGGATCGGGGTAGTCGAGAGCGCTGTGGTCCCAGGCGCTGGCCTTGCATCGGGCGCAGCGCAAGCGGATCAGGCCGAGGCGGGACAGTCCACGGTCCAGCCGTGCCGTCCACCACCGGTGGTGCGGGTGGGTGTCCAGCCACCGGGGCGTGGGGATGGGCACGGGCCAGAAGGTGTACTGCCACAGTTCGACGGTGCCGTCGATGCGGGTGCGCTGGTGTGTGGCCATCGGGGGTTGCCCTCCGCGTCCGTGCTCGTGGACGAGCTGTGGGCCGAGGGCTCTGCCCGACTCCGCCGAGCAGCCCCGGGTACGAGAACGGCCCCGCCGGTCTGTGCCTGGCGGGGCCGTGGTGTTCGTGGTGGGCGGTGGGCATAGCTCACGCCCGGGGTAAGCGTTGCACAGCAGTTGACCTTGGGCAATGACCGGGGTGTCCTATGTGGCCCGTGTCGTGCACGGCCACGCCAGTTCGATCGTGACGCCCCAGTCGATCCGGCCGTTCCCGCACGCCCGGTACATCGCAGCGAGGGCGACCTTGCGGGGTGCCCGGGTCGAGGCCATGAGCACGTCGAGCGACCGTGCATCCTCGGCGTGCGCCCGCGCGCAGGCGTCCACCACGGCGTCGTCGGTGATGTCGCTGCGCTTCACGCTGCTTGCCTCCGGTCGAGGTAGGCGAGCACCTCGACGAGGCTGTAGCCGCCGTCACCTCGGGTGATGTGTCCGCGGTGGACCCACGAGCGCAGCGTGGTCGTGGTGATCCGGAGCCGCTCGGCCCCGTCCGGGTCGCCGTTCTCCTCGCGTCGTGCTGCCTCGACGTGAAGCAGCAGGACGACGTCGGCGGCGCGGGCCCGGCCGGTCACCGCTTGCCCTGTTCGTCGGCGAGGCGGGCGTCGCGTTCGGCTTTGCGTCGGGCCCAGTGGGCGTCGACGAGCCGGTTGCGGCGCGCGCGGTCGTCGGCGATGGCGCGGCGGAGCGGGCCGGGCACGCGTTCGACGACGTAGTCGCCGGGCTGTGCGCCGTAGCCGGCGAGCTGGTTGAGCCACCAGTCACGCTCGGCCTCGGTGGCGGCGAAGTCGGATGTCTCGCTGCGGGGGCTGAGGCGTTCGACGAGGAGGTCGTCGCGGGGGCTGATCCGCCACAGCCATTCCGAGTCGTCTTCACGCTGCCAGTCGCTCACGTGTTCGACTGTAGGTAGCGTGACAGCCGAGGTCAACGACCTTCGGCCGCGCGGAATGTGACGCCTGGCGGCTCCTCGCCCTGGCTGATGGCTTCGGCGATAGCCTCCACTACCTGCTCGTCCATCGTCATTGCTCCGCCGAACTCTGCTTGCCACGCCGCCACGATCTCGTCTGCGGGCTGGCCATTGTGGATCTTGGCGAACTCGACCATCGCAGCGTCGTAGCGGCTCTGAGTGTCGGATATCAGCTCAGGCATCTTCGCCTCGATCGCCTTGCTTAGCTCGTTCTCAAGGTTCGGGTTCAGCTCGAACTTCACCTGGCGCTCCCTTGCTGTCGGGGTGGTGGGTAGTCGCGGTGGTCGCATCCGGCGTTACGAGCGGGAGCAGCGCACCCACTGCTGGTAGTCGGTCACGAGAGAAGCTCCTTGATGATCAAGATGCCCACAATGGTCAAGACGAGCAAGGACGGCACGATGCATGCACACGTGATGACGGTGAGCAGGCGGACCTCGCGCCGTTCGTTCTCCTCGTTCACGCTGTTGCTCCTTGTGCTGCTTCGAGACGGACCAGGTCGAGCCCGTCGTAGGTGCGCTTGCAGGCTTCGCATTGGGCGGGTCGCCCGACACCGCCCCAGAACACGCGGCCGTCGCAGGTGACGTTCAGGCACGCGCCGAGCGCCTTCTGCGGTGCGTCGTTGGCGAGGCTGCGGGCCATGTGGTGCAGCTCGGCGAGATCCTCGGCGACGTCGTCCACCCACGGCTGCGCCCCCACCCACCACAGGTTCCGGCGGATGTAGCCGGCGTCCGCCGCGATAGTCCCGCCGGGGCGGGATTCGTCACGCTCGCCCGCGATCGAGTCCGCCAAACTGGACAGGCTCCGCGGGATCGACCGGACCCAGCTGGCCAAATCGTCCGGCCGGCGCGTGATGGCGTCGCCGTGCTCGTCGACGTCGCCCGGGAGCGAGCGCGGGTCGAGCGCGGCGACCACGTCCAGGCGCAGCGGCGGGGTCGAGCCGTACCCGGGCGACATGCGCCCGGTCTGACCGCGGACCGGCTCCACCGAGTCCGGGAGGACGACGGTCGCGTAGTGGACGACGCCGCGCACCAGCTCGATCAGCTTGTTCACGCAGTCGTTGCACGAGTAGGCGACACTGCTCGTGTCGGCGCGGCGGCACACCCGGCACTTGCCGAGAGCAACGGGTTCGGCGGTCACAGAACCTCCACAGGCCAAGGGGCGAACGGGTACTGCTGACTGCGCCGCGCGCCGCTCGGGGTGTCGGTGCGCTCGACCTGGCCGCCGGCGTAGCCCGGTCCGGTCAGGCTCCGCAGTGCGGCGGGCTGCGACGGGTGCGGGCCGGACGTCGTCGAGCCGGTGAACCCGTAGCCGGGCCGGTCGACCATCCATCCGTACGGTCCCTTGTATACGCGAGGCTTCGGCTTCACGGTGCCTCCTTCGTGGGGAATCCGATGTAGACGCGGGCGCCGATGGCGTCGCAGTAGCGGCGGAGCATCTTCAGCCGGGGTTCGCGCGTGTCGGTTTCGATCATCGAGACCGTGCTGTCGGCGCAGCCCATGCGGCGGGCGACGTCCCGCTGCGTGAGCCCGGTCTGCTCACGCAGTCCGCGGAGATGGTTGCCGAGGCTCACCGGAACACCTGATTCAGGGCAGCGGCCAGCCAGCCATGACGGCGTGCCGGTGGCGGTTTCGCGGTCCAACTGGCCGAGCCTGCCGGGCTGTCGTGGTCCTCGACGGCCGCCACGGGGTCACCGGCGAGGTGCGCCGCGCGCCGGGCCAACTCAAATGCTTCCCGGAACTCTGCCTGCAGTCCGACGAGCACCTGCTCGAAGTCGGGCGGCGGCACCGCGGTCCCGATCCCGCCGGGCCGGTAGCCGATGTCGATCGTGAACCCGGAGCTGTCCCGGGCGATCGGGGCGTGCACGAGGCAGACCTCGATGCCGTTGAGTGCGAAGTTCGGGCATGCGCCGTCGTCGGTGTTGCTGCACAAGGGTTGCTGCATGGTGAGCCTCCTCAAAACGGCGGTTCGTCGGGGTTGCTTCGGCGGCGGCCGGTCGTCGTCCCAGTCCTCGAACCATTCGTCGTCGACGTCGTCTCGCCAGTCCTCAGCCACGGTCGGCTTCCTCGGTTCGGTGCCCGTGCCCGGGCAGTCGACGGTGCAGGACGTGCGCGGCGCATCGTGTTGCCTGGTCGAGCAGGCTGTCGCCGGGGAGCCCGTCTGTGACGGGGGTTTCGCACCATTGGCCGTTCGGGTCCCAGACACAGGCCAGCGTCCCGGCGATGTCAGCGGCGATGTCGCAGGCCGGGCAGTCGCGTTCGTGGAGCGGTTCGGTTCGCCATTCGATGTCCTGGAGTACGTCGGCGAGTTCATCGGCCGCTCGTTGCAGCTCCTCTTCGGTGTACTCAGCCACAGTCGTCCCTCTCGCTGTCGATGGCTTCGTGAGCATCCATGTGGCGTCGGTAGCAGTCCCGGCACATCACGCGCGGGCTGCACCGAAGACACGAGTCCATGTCGTTCAGCTCGAACCAGCCGCCGCATTTGACGCAGTCCGCGGGCATTTCCGGCATCAGAGTTTCGAGGCTCACCGGTCGGTCTCCTCGGTGTCCGGCTGGTGCTCCACCACGTGGCCGTGAGCGTGGCGGCGGATGAACGGCCGTGCTTCCGCTGGGTTGCGCACGAACTCTTCGGCTCTTGGGCAGAACTCGCAGTGCATCCGGACGTACGTTCCAGCATGGGTCGTGCCGATGTGGTCGGGCACGGTCAATCCGTACAGCACGGGCTTCTGGATGCAGTCCGCTGCGTGAGGCCGCTGGCAGTTGCCGACTTCGCCGCACGGCTTGCATGGGTCCGGCTTCGGCTCCTCGCGGCCCGGCTCGCGGTCGAGGATGGCGGTGATCATTTCGATCAGGATCAGTTCGTTGGCGTAGATCACGCCGTTTTTGATCAACTTCTCGCGACCGGCCAGCACGGCGCGGATGTCCGCGAGCTTGGCGTCGCGGCGTTCACAGGCGCTGTTGGCGATCCGCAGCGAGTCGGTCAGCTTCGCGACGTCCCCGAGCTTCACGGCGTCGGCGGGCGGCTGCCCAGTGCGGAACGCCTGCCGCCAGGTCCCTGGCGAAATCTCGGTCCACACTTGAGCACCGAACGACGGATGCGCCTCCACGCGGATGCCGTCATGGTCGTAGACCGTCGTGTTCGCGCACGGCTGGTCGGGCACGCGCGGGGTGTCGGCGTCGGTCATCGCTATCGCTCCTCGCATTCGAATCGGACTCCGGCAGCGCCACGGACCTTGTCGCAGACGATCACGGGTTCGCCGCGGTCCATGGCGGTTCGCCACCACCCGACTTCGCCGATTGCGTCGAGCAGGAAGTTGGTGCTGCCGATGCGGTATCGGGCCTCGGCGCTGGCGAGTTCGAGTGCTCGGTAGACGTCGTGGGTACCGAGCACGTACACGTTGTCGCGTCGCGCGTACTCGTCCTCGGCGTAGATCGCGCGGATCTTGCGCGGCCGGTAGATCTTTCCATTGGGGCGTTTGACCGGAGCTAGCTCGCTCATCGCTGTTCCTCGCTGGGTAGTGGCTTGCCATCGAGAGCGGCGCGGAGATCCATCTGCGCGGCGCAGACTCGGCACGTAGCCATCGGGGTGAAGGGCGCCTCCGGGCCGGGACATGCCCAGAAGCTGCAGGCGCCCTTGAGGTCGTCCAGGACGCTGTTTACGACGGCGCGCAAACGGTCGTACTGCTCACGCTTGTAGGCGGGCCTCAGCCACCCTTGTTCAGCCACGACCGGCCTCCTCGTTGCCCGACTGCGCCTCGCTGTCCGCCTGGCGCTCGACAGGCAGGCTGTGCGTGTGCTCGGCGACCCATTCGCCGAACTGGGGTGTGTTGCCCGGCTTCCCCCAGCCTTCCCGGCAGTACTCCGGGTGAGACTCGTGCTCACACACCAGCAGACCGCCTGGCTTCTCGACGATGTACGTCGGGATCGGGACACCGAACAACGTCCGCGGCTTCGTCTCGCCGGCCGGTCCCTCGTGGTCTTCGCTGATGCGGTGCGTGTCCGCTTCGACATCCCAGGCCGGTTCGTCACTGGGTCGCGCATCGGGTCGTAGGACGGTGATTGCCGCGTAGATGGCCTCGTGCCGCGTGTCGAGCTGCTGCAGCGCGCGGTTCAGCCGACGGTCCAGTTCCGCGCCGATCGCGTCGTACAGCGCGTCGTAGCCCTGTGCCGGTTCCTCGCGGTCCGTGACGAGCCCGCGGGTCCGGTCGATAATGCGCTGCACGGCTTCCATTCCGCCAGCGGAAGTCGCCTCGCAGTTGGTCAACCACTCGTCCACAACCGCACGGATGTCGGCGAGTTTCTCCCGGGCCTCGTCACGCTCGGATCGGGGAACATAGTGCGTCTTCATCAACCGCGCGGCCGACTGGGCGTCATCCAACTGTCGCGTCAACTGCTGAATCTTTACTGTTTGGCCGGCGAGCTCCGCCTCCGCGGCATCGGCGCGGGCACGCAATTCCTTGTTGGCCTTGAGGACTTGCTGAACCTCGTCCTCGGCTTCGGCGACGCTGCGACCATGAAGCGGGACCGCGTCGGCAGGCACATCGACCGCGTGGCCGAAGCGGGTGAAGCCGGACCAGTCGTCAGTCACAGCGTCGTAGACGTACACGGCGTCCGTCGATTCGGCATAGAGGTCGCCGTGCTGGCCCGCATTCGGCCGCTCGCTGGCGAGTTCATCCGCCCGACGGTTCAGCATCTGCGCCGCACGGAACCACGTCGCCACTGCGCTCACGGTGTGGCAGTCGGTTCCGTCCTCCGCGCAGGTATCCTCCTCGCGACCGCTGTCGTCGTCACCGATCTCGTCCCGCTCGTTGGCGCGCGCCGTGAGCTTCGCAGCGAGGTCACGCAACTCGGCGACAATGCCGGTTCTGCCCGGCTGAGCGGGCTTGTGGTCGCACGGCACGTCGCCCAGTCCCGCGCAACTGGGGCACCGCGTCGGCGCAGGATTGGCCGTTTCAACCGGCTGGCTGTCCCGCTCGCTGGCGTTCTCGGTCTGGTCAGGCATCTGGTGTCCCTTCGGGGTTTCGGGGCTCCTGACGGAGCTGGTCGGCGTCGAGAGTGGCGCGGCGGAGGACGGCCGGGGCGAGGTGCGGCTTGCACACCAAGCACGGGACGGCGGGGTCGGCGTCGCGGTCGAGCCATCCGTTGCGGCAGCGCGGGTCGTGGCCGTCCTCGTCGATCGGCTCGCCGAAGCGGTCGAGGTTGCTCACGACGCCTCCTGGGCTCGTCGGCAGTGCGCGCACGTCGCGCTCTTGCCGCTGACGGGGTGGATGTACAGGCCGCCGTCGGCACCGTGGCTGCAGCGCATTCGAGGGTCGGTGCGGGCTTGGTCGATCTCGCGGCCGATCTCCTCGGCGCGCTGGACCTCGCGGTCGTCCCAGCTTTCCGCCGAGCGCCGCGCGTCGGCGCAGGCACCGCATGCCGGAGCGTTCGGGTTTCCCCGATGCCGGGGGCATTGGGCGGGGGGTCGCTCGAACCCGCGCGGTGCGTTGGTGACCTCCCCTCCCAAGTCTCCCGAAGGGGTGTGGGTGAGGGTGAGGGTGAGGGAGTCGTGAACGTTCGCCGAACCTTCCGGTCCCGTTCGGTCGAACGTGCGTTCCTTGTTCGCCCGAACACTTCCCGAACGCACGCGGGCCATACGGTCCCTGGCCTTGCGTTTCTCGTCCTCAATGGACGAACGAGACCTCTGGATGTCGGTCCAGTCGTGGTACCGGAATCCCGGAGTTGAGTCGCGCGTCTCCTCCGACCAGAGCCCGACTTCGACCAGTTTTTTCGCCAGTTTTTTGCCGCTACTCCAACTCTGGACGTAGTACAGCGGTACCCAGCCGTCAGTCAGATGGGCCGGGTTCATGCACCACGAACCGGCCGCCGCCCACAGCCCGAACGCAGCGAGCCCGGCGGCGCGCAGCTTCGGATGCTCGGAAGCGGTGTCCGAGACGCGGAAGTCCGGCATGGGCAGTTCCTTTCGGGTAGTGCACGGTCCCGGCCGAATCGGGAACGACCCGGGACCGCGGGATCAGGCATCGGTGCGGGCGAGCAAGAGGACGGTCCGCAGCTCGGATGCGCGGACGCCGAGCTTCGCCAGCTCGCTGGGGCTGACGGTGTCGTCGGTGATGAGGTCCAGCGCGGCGGACATGATCCGCAGGTCGCTCGACGGGCCGCCAACGAACTTTCCCGGCTCGGTCTCGTCGAACGTCGCGAACCGCCCGTAGCCTTTGCGGTCGACCGGGATGTCCTTTGGCGTAATGGGCTTCCCCGCCCGGATGCGGCGGCCGATCAGCGTGCCGAACTGACGCCACGCTTCGGCGTGCTTGTCGAACCACTGGTTCGACAGTTCGGTGTAGTTGGTGATGCGCTGCGCGTGGCGGGTTTCGAGTTCGGCGCGCTCGTTCGCGATCGCGGTCTTGACGGCTTCACGGAGTTTCTGGACGTCGTATCGCATCAGTTCTGTCCTTCCTGGACGGTGTTGGCGGCAGGGTGGCCGTCATCTTTTGCGGACACCGAATCGACTGCGAGGCGTGCGTACGCGGCCTCGTACTGCTCGTCGCTCGGCGCGATGGATTCGGCGATCGCCGATACGCGGTTCAGCACGCTCTCCCAGTCGTCTTCGTCGATGCCCGGGTAGTCGCCCCAGTCGATTTGCCCGGCCGACGTGGCGTAGCTCAGGTGTTGGTGCAGCGCGTGCCGCGCCACGGTGTCGATCGCGGCCTTGCGGGTTTCGGCGTCCACGGTGCGAACCTCCAGCGGTAGCGGGATCTGGTCGGGGTCGACCGGGTGGTGGTCGACGTGCCGGGCGGCGGCCGGGATCGTGGTGCCGCCGCGGGGTTTGGGTACGGGCGGACCGAACACCTTGCGGTAGCAGATCGGGCCGTACTCGCGCTGTTTGCTCACCTCGTCGCGCAGCGGGCGATGGCACTTCTTGCACGCGGGTCCGCTCATGCCGCCGCCCTCGCAGCGCCGGCGCGGTACAGGGCTTGGAGAGCGAGCCCGATGTGCCGGGTGTAGGCGGGTGGGATGGCTTCGTTCAGCTCCTCGATGTCGTCGGTGTGGTAGAGGCCGAGCGCGAGCTGTGCTTCCTGCACGGTGGGTTTGCCTCCGCCGGAGCCGTACACGCCGTAGACGGTGCCGCGGTGCCACACCCCGCACTTCGGACAGTCCCGCGGTTCCGGCGTGGCGAGACACCCGTGCCGCCAGCCGATCGTGCGGTGCCCGCGGTGCAAGCCGGCGTGCGGCCGTGGTGGCGCGACCGTGAACCCGCCCAGCTCGAAGTCCCGATGCCGGAACGTCGGCAAACGGAACTGCAAGCCGCACAAGCGGAGATCGGAACGGATGTGCCGGCTGGGCCCGTTCTCGATCGACGTCGTCACGCCGTACCGGTCGCGCAGCTCGGCGACCATGGCGCGGGTCTGCGGGAGCAGATTCACGTGCTGGTCGGTCCAGCCGTCCCGCCCGCGATTCCCTTGCGTGATCGCGATCTGCCCCTGGCAGGGCGGCGACGTGTGCACGTGGATCGGGCGAGACGGTGCGGCGAGCCGGTAGTGACGGACCAGCTCCGGGACGATGGCGAGCGCGTCGCCTTCGTGGCAGAGGTACGGGTAGTTCGGCGACCAGGACTGCTCGACCCCGACCACCTCGAACCCGGCATCCGCGAACCCGCGCCCGGCACCGCCGGCGCACGCGAACCCGTCGATCACGAGAGGCTTCATGCCGCACTGCCCTTCGCGACCGGGCGCAGCCGCCGCGGCGTGACGCGCCACTGCAGCAGTTCGGCGGGCACCTGGTCGGCGGGAACCATCGCGGCGAGCAACACCACCATCGCGCGGGCACCGGTCAGCGGATCCCCGTACACCATCTCGGCGTCGGCGAGCATCGCGTCGACCATCAGCGAGTCCTCGCGGCGAACCGCGGCGACGAGCTTCTGCGCGGACTCCACGAGAGTCTCGAGCTGGCGGTCGCCGGTCAGGCGGCTCACTCGGCACCGACCGGGGTGAGGTTGTGGCGGTGGTACTGCTCGACTTCGGCCAGCAGCACGCTGCCGAGCAGCGTCGCGTTGCGCATCCGCTCGCCGTCGCTCGTCACGTACACGTGCACGACGTGCCCGGACAGCAGTTTCCCGACCGCGTGCAACAGCCCCGACGTGCGCGGGTAGCCCGCCGACGCCGTGATCAGCACGCCGTCGAGGTGGTGCGCCCACTCGACGAACAACGCGACCGCGTGGTCCGGCAGCGTGATGCTCGCCTGCGCCGCGGTGATGTCGAGCTGCTTGAACCGCTCGTCGCTCAACCGCCACCGCTTGGCGTGCTCGACGACGTGCTGCAGCATGTCGAGACTCGTGATCATGCCGCGTCCTTTCTCTGGTGGTAGTCACCGGCGTTGTCGAGGCACACCGCGCCCCATTGCCAGTGCAGGAACGGGATCTCGTCCGGCGTCCGCAGATCCCACGTGTGGATGAGCCAGCCGTCGTCGTAGTACTGGCCGCGGGTGTTGGTGACCCGGCCATGGCATCCGGCGACACCGTCACCGCAGAGGGCGACGATGTTCGCTGGGGACCACGGCCCGTACTTCCGGGTGAGCCGGTGGTGCATCGACTGCACCGGTTGCTCCCCGCAGATCTCGCACACCCCGCTGCTTCGCGCCGCCACGATCGCCCGGCACTCGCGCTCGGACATGACCTTGCTGCAGATCTGGCAGCACAGGACAGGTCGACCGCACATGCGCTCGGTGACCCAGGCGTGCAGGCACGCCGGCGAGTTCACTTTCGCCCCCGCTGCATCGTCTGCTTCGGGCGCAGGTGGGTGGCGAACCCTTTCAGCGTCTCGACGTCGGCGGCGGTGATGTCGCCGCCGCCGTTCCACTGCGCGAACTCATCCTGCAGCTTTGAGAAGTCGTCGCCTTCGCCGATCCAGCCGCGGTTCTTGGCCTCGGACCAGATCGAATCCTTCAGCTCCCGCTCGGTGCGCTCCCGCGACTGCGCCGCCCGCTCCGCTTGCGCGGCGTCCTGGTCGTCGTTCGCCGGTGCGACGCCGGTGACCGCGCACAGCGCGTACCGGCGGGCGTAGGTGATCGCGGAGCCGATCTCCTGCGGGCGGGACGCGCTCGGCAGCGGGTACGCGCCCTCCAGCATCTCCCCCGAGACGTGCCGAAACTGGTACCGCAGAACGAACTTCCCGTCCTCGATCGTCGGGCGCGTGGTCCACGCCAGCCCGACCTTCGACAGAAGCGGCAGCACGGCCGCGGTGATGTCCGCGAGGTCCGCGTAGCTGTACGTGTAGCTGCCCTTGTCGGACTTGACCGTCGCCTTCTGGTCCTTGCCGACCGACGGGAGCGAGGCTTGCAGCTCGGCCAGCGCCCGGGTGAGTTCGCTCTGCTCGGCCATCACGCGACCTCCCTCACGAGAGGCTCGCCGATCAGCTTGTCGAGCTTGCGGGACTGCACGTTCGCGAGGTAGTTCGCCTTCGCCGTCAGGAACTTCTCGAACACCTCCGGTCCGGCGTCGACCGGCACCAGGTCGTAGGTGTCGGGCTGGATGTGCAGGATCAGCACCCGGTCCAGCTCCGGCATTGGCTGCTCGACCCCGTCGACCACGATCACCTCGGCACCCCGGTAGGCCGCGCACTGCAGCGCGTACTCGCCGTAGACGCCCTTCGATGTCTTGTAGTCCACCAGGCACACCCCGAGGTCCGGGACGTCCTGGATGGAATCGAGCCGCCCCGCGTACCAGTGGGTGCGGGACGCGACGATCGCTTCCTCGTACAGCGACGTCGGGTTCCAGTCGTCGATGTACTGCGCATAGCCGCGCACGTACGGCATCAGCTCGTCCGGGACCTCGATCTCCTCGTGCGCGATGTACCGCTCCGCCAGCGCGTGCACCTCGGTGCCGCGCACCGCCGCCGTGTCCCGCTTCTCGTTCGGGACGTCGGCGAGCATCTTCAACGCCGGGCCGTACCCGAAGCTCTCGATGCTCTCGGCGAGCGTCGAGATGTTGTCCAGCGCATGCGCCGCAACGGTTTTCGCGGCCCACCGCGTGAGCACCCCGTCCTTCGGGATGCCCTTCAGCGCCGTGGTCACGCTGGTCGCCCACCGGCCATCGATCTTGTACCGGTGCGCCGACTCGAAGAACTGGACGCTCACGCCGACATCTCCGCCAGCTTGGGCAGCAGCTCCTGCAGCTTGGCCGCGGTGAGGGTGATCGGGCTGTCTTTGGCGAGCGGCTTCTGCAGCAGCGCGCCGAGCGCGTAGGCGTGAGCGGTGCTGATGTTCTCGGAGATCCTGACCGCGCTGCCGCCGAGCACGAACATGGTCCTCACCTCGCCGCTCCCGCCGTAGAACGAGAGACCGACAATCACCTCGGCGTCGAAGGCGTGCGCCCACTTCAACAGGCTCTCGACGCCGTCCCACGCCCGCCACGAGGTTTCGAGGAACAGGGACACCTCGTCGTTGTGGGCCATGAGACCGCGCAGCTTCGGCAGGTGGTCAAAGGCGGGAAGTTCCTTGGCGACAGCGATCGCGCGTGCTGCGAAGCTCGTTTCGTTGGTGCTCACAGGGTTCCTCCGGGAGCGGTTTCGGTGCCCGAGTACAGGGCGGGGTGGGTGAACAGGAACGGGACAGTCGGCGGGTCGAGCACCACGGTCGGCGACTCGTCCGGCTCGACCGCGCGGTGCCGTCCAGCACCGCGCGGCCACTTCGCGCGGACCGGGCAGGGAGACGGCGGCACGTCAGCCGCGGTCGGCCACGCGATCGCGTCGGCGGTCATTGCCCGCCTGCCGACATGAGCTGCCCGGCGGTCGTCTCGATGTCCAGGCCGAGGGCCTCCAGCTTCCGGCTGACCGCGACGAGGTCACCCATCACTCCGCCGCCCGCCAGCTGCATCCGCACGTTCGCGAGGTGGTCGTGGCCGAGCGCGTTGCTGATGACCTGTAGCGCAGAGGAGATCTCCGCGGACACGGCCTCCACCGCGCCGAGCGGCAGCTTGTCCTTGGCGCTGGCCAACATCGCGGCCTGGTCCTGAACGCTCATGATCTATTCGTGTCCTTCCGAAGGTTGTGGTGCGCGCGGTCAGCGCGCGGTAGCGAAAAGGAGGTAGGGCTGGGTGAAGCAGACGAGGGCGGTCATCGCGCATCCGGCGACGACAGCGGCGACCGTGGCCCGGCGGAGGGCGCGGCGGAGGACGCTCACGGGATCGGCACCGAGTCGACGTCGGCGCGCCACGCACGCAGCACCGCGCCGAGATCGTCGTCCGCGGCGAGCGCCCGCTCGACCGCGTCCCGCTGGCGGTAGGCGTGCCAGGCGAGCAGGAAAGCGCTGTACGCCAACACGATCAGCCCGCCCGCGACCGCGAGCAGCGTCCAGTCGGCGGTGACCCGGAACTGGTGTGCGGGGCCGGTCTGCTCGACCAGCGCCGCCGGAGCGACGTACACCAGCACCGCGAGCGCGATCACGAGCAGCGCGGCGGCTGCGCGGCGCTTCACCGCCCCTCCTTGTCAACCACGAGCGAGGTGACTGACAGGTCATCCACGGCGAACTCGTGATCGCAGGCGTCGATGTACTCCCGTGCAGCGGCATAGGAGGTGAACGCCGCGATCGCGCCGACTCCCTCGGCCTCGACGACGCGGACGATCTGCGCGCCGTCCAGGACCGTGCGCAGCTCGCTCGTCATCTCGGCCAGCTCAGGATTCCGCGCCGCCTTCTCGCTGTGCCTGGCGAGCACGTCAGCAAGACCGGCGCGCATCTTGTCGGCCCGCTCCTCCTGCTCGCGCAGCCGCGCCTCCAGGTGATCGGCGTAGATGCTCATCGCTTCACCGCCGGGTCGTCCAGGCCGCACCGGCGGTTGCCCATGGTGTGGCAGTCCCAGCACGGCTCGTCTTCGTTGCACTGCACCGACACCGGGGCCCGCTCCGGCGAGCCGTTGACCGGCTTGCACCCGGCCAACCCGGCCAGCGCCGCGACCGCGGTGACGGCGACGATCCCGGCGAACCCGAGCAGCTCGCCGAGCCGCTGGAAGCACGACGGTTTCGAGCCGCGCTCGTCGCGCCGGTTGTGCGGCGAATCGCCGGTGACACGGATACGGGTGCTCATGACTCGCACACCTCGACCTCCACGAGCCGGTGCGGACCGGCCTCGATCAGCGCCTGCCGCACCACGCCGGTGCGGGGGTTGACCGCGCACCGGTGGCACACCTCGGCCGCGAACAGCGGCTTGAGGTCGTCCCGGTCGGGGTCGGGGTCGCCGCACACGCGAACCGTCGCCAGCTCCGGCCGCGCGGGTGCGCACCAGGTGCAGTCGGACGGCGTGAAGTGCGGGTCGATCATCACCCGCAGCGCGCCGTGCATCGCCTCGGCGACCGCCTCGATCTCCGCCACCCGCACCGCGGTCGACGGAAGCAGCTGCCAGCTCGCCGGCGTCTGCTCAACCGGGCGGCGACGGCCGCGCAACCACGCGCCGAGCGCGGTCCGGCATCTCTGCCGGGTAGTCTGTGCCGCGATCATGAGAACCCTTCTTTCTCGTGGTCAGCCCGTCTCGTGTGTCCGCACGAGGCGGGCGCCTTTTTCTGTGGGGATCCGGCGGGCCGAGGTGCTGGGGTCACCCGGCCCGCCGGAAGATCAGGCGACGCGGCGCAGGTGCTTCCGGCAGCCGCACGCGGTTTCGCCGTCCATGCCGCGCATCCACGCCTCGACGGACGCGCGGAGCACGGACCAACGGCCACGGCGCTTCTTCTGGTGGCCGTGCAACTCGCCGCATTCCAGCGCCTTGTAGACCGTCATCGGGTGCCGGTCGTACTCGGCGGCGACCTGGTGCGGGGTCATCCAGTCGCTCATGCCGCCGTCCCTTCCGAGACGCGCGTCGGCGGCTTCGTCGGCCTCGGCGGCGGGGTTGGCGTGTGCGGCTTCGGTCCCTCGGTCGGAGCCCGACGAGGTGCCGGCTTCTGCTGCTGCGTGTGCGCGATGTCGGAGAGCTGGACGCCGAACTCGATGGCGATCAGCTGCAAGGTCTCCGTCGCGCCGGTGTTGAACCCGCGTTCGAGGTTGTAGATGTGCTGGTAGGAGCAGTTGACCCGCCGGGCGAGTTCCCTGCGCTTCCAGCCTCGGGCCAGTCGCATGGCCTCGATCTGGGGGCCTTTGGGGTCTGCCATGCACATCACAATGCATCTCTTTGCATCTCTTGTCAACTCTTGACGCATCTTTCTTGGGCACTTATGGTGAGGAAGAGATTTAAAGAGATGCACGACGAGGGGGTCCGATGCGGCACTACCACTGGAGACTCAAGCGAAGACCGCCATCCCGGGTGGACTCGCCGCGACCAGTACGAGATGCTTTGCGTGTGTCGGAGAGAGATTTAAAGAGGTTGGCCGAGGAAGTCGTGAAGGCCCGCACTCGCCTCGACCTGACACAAAAAGAGTTCGCCGCCAAGTGCGGCTTGAGCCACCCCACGATCCAGAGGGTCGAAGGGGCGACGATCTCGCCCCGCAGCAAGACGTACAAGGGCCTCGACCGCGGCGCGGAGTGGCCGGAGGGCACTGCGCGCAGGATCGTCGAGGAAGGCTGGCGGCCCGAAGCGAATCCCGCACCGAAGCACGAGTGGTCCGCAGCAGAGCGCGCCCGCATGCGGGACATGCCGATGACCGAGGTGCGCGAGACCTACGAAATGTTCCGGCGCAAGTCGGAATATCTGGCCGAAATCTGGATCCAAGAGGTGATGCAGGTGAAGGCCGACGCCGAGATTGAAGCCAAGGCCGATAATCAATCGGACACGGAGCGTTAACTAGCGCGCTGACCCGCGATCGAGGCGCCTACCTGCGGCGTTACACGATACGGCCGTTTCAGTGAATTGCCCACTCGGCACGTATCGGGCTGTTAACGCACACTCCGTGATCAACGAACGTACGTACACACATGTTCGATTGGTACTGATGCCTGCCTACAGGAGGCCGCGTTGTCACTGAAACCGCAGAGTTGGCGGCCACCCCGCACGCTTCTCGTAACCTGCACGGCTCTGATGTTGACCGCAGTCCTGGGAGTGCTGCTGGTCCTCAACCTCGGCAGCGACTCGACGCCACCGGCGGTCGTCGTCGCCGCGACCGCGGCCGCGCTGGTGTGGGTCTGGCGCATGCACCTGCACCGGGCGGAGGCCGAGCAGCGCGCCGACGAAGCGTTGATCGCCAGCCTGCGCTGCGCACACGATGACGAGCGCCGCCGCGAAGAAGAAGCGTTCCGCGAGATCACGAGGTATTTCAACGAAGGAGATCACTTGCATGGCATGGACTAGAACCCTGTCGTCCGGGAAGTTCCAGGGGATCTACCGCGACTCCCGTGGCGTCGAGCAGTCCGCCGGCACTTTCACGCAGGAGCCGCAAGCCCTGCGGGAGGCCGGACGCCGCGAGTCGGAGTCGCGAGAACCGGGCGCGCTCGACGTGAAGGGCGCGAAGATCCAATGGGGTCCGTGGTTCGACCTGTGGCACGAATCCAGATCCCTCGCGTTCGCGACAGACGAGCAGTACCGCAGCATCGCCGGAAACTGGCTGATGCCCCACTGGTCGACGGTGCGACTGGCGGACATCACTCAGATGTCGATCGAGCGGTGGAAGAAGAAGATGACGACTCCGCGGAAGAGAGGGGAGAAGCCGCCGTGCCCGCCGTGGACGTTCCGGTCGGCGCTGATGCTGCTGAAAACCAGCCTTAACGCCGCTGTCGCGGATCGTCGGCTGGCTGCTTCCCCGGGGAGGGACGTCACCTACCCGGACCTCCCGACGGGATTGGAACGCTACCTGACACCCGACGAGGTAGACGCGATCACCTGGGCGATGAACGGCCAGAACGCGCTGGTCGTGCGGATGAGCGTCGAGACCGGGTTGCGGTTCGGCGAACTGGCGGGCCTGCACTGGGACCGTGTCGATCTGCAGCGCGGCACGATCCGAGTGATCGAGAAGTTCAACCAGAAGAACTATCTGATCGACCCGGTCCCGAAGGACAAGGATGAGAGAACGGTGCCGATGCCGTCCGACCTGGTCGGGAAGCTGATCGCGCACAGGGAACGCACGCAGCCGGCCGAAACGTGCGGGCTGATGCACGAGGTCGGCGAGTGCCGCGGCGACATTCTCTTCCGGGGCGCGAGGGGCGCCCCACTGAAGTCGAACGACTGGGGCAAGACCATCTTCCAGAGCGCGCTGGAGCACGCGCAGATCGAGGGCCGGGTTCGGGTGCACGACATGCGCCACACCTACGCGTCGTGGCTGATCCAGGAAGGCGTTCCGCTCGCGGAGATCGCGAAGGTGATGGGACACTCCGATACCGAGGTCACGAAGCTGTATGCGCATCTGACCGACGCGGGCTTCGACGACATCCGCGCCGCGTTGGACCGCAAGGCGTTCCGCGTCCAGAGCGAACTGGTGCACCACAGCTCCGAGTACTCAGCCGACGGGATCCGTCAGCTGGAACAGCGGCTGGCGGACGTCGAGCTTGCGATCATCGAGATGAACGAAGCCGCGTTTGAGAAGCTCGGCCTGGACATCGTCAAGATCCGTCAGATCGAGGCGGGCATCAAAGCCGGATTGCCTTCGATCAGCCCGCAAGGACAGGGCGCCAGCTGATTGCCGAACCGCAATCCGTACAGCAGCGTTTACAGCAACTCCCGGCTTAACTAGGCTAATTCCGACTGATTCAATGATCACCGAACAAGCCGTCTGACCTGCATGGGAACACTGAAACTGAGCAGTGCTTACAGGGGCTAATTCGCGGGAATCTAGGTCCGTGCCAGTGAGAGTTCGAGTCTCTCCGGCCCCACCCCTCCTGCGCTGAATTTCACCGCGGACTGAGATCCGGCTCGGGCGGAGCCGACCCGATCCGCTTCCACCGGCCTCCCGCCAGATCCTCGTAAGCGATCTCGATCTTGCTCGTCGACGCGCAGTAGAGCGCGACGATCGCGTCCCCGAGATCCACCCGTGCGAGCCGCCATTCGACGTGCCACGGCTCGCCGGGAAGGAGGACCGGGCAGTCCGTGTTCGCGACGACTTTCAGCGGCGGCCGAGACGGTGGCCGGTTGGTGTGCACCGCCACAACCCGGACGTTCACCATTGGTTCGGCGCCCGCGTGGCGCACCGAGATCGGCGGGAGCTGGCCCTGTTCCCGGCCAGTTTCCCAATCCGCTTTGACGTAGTACGCCTGGATCCGCGAGCGCTCCGCCTCGCGTGCTCGCTCGTGCCGGGACTCGGCACCAGCCAGCCAGAGCGCTGCCACGACAGCAGCGAACGCTCCGACACCGCCGACCCACTGGCCGAGCCCTGCCCAATCAGCCGAACCGAGCAGCGGCCGCGAGGACACGACAACAACGACGACAGCGGCCGCGATCAGCAGCCAAGGCCAACGCCTCATCGGCAGCCGCCGATCTTGCCGGTCCGCAGCCGCATCAGGACGACGCCGGCAACGGTGTGGTCGGGAACCAAGATCAACGGGCTCTCCCCTGTTCGCAGGTATGCCCGCAAGTCGCCGGAACCGCCGCGAGTGTTGCGCTCACTCGCCGTTACCCGGCCATTTCCCGCGCCGCTAACCTCAATCCCCACCACGCACCGCAGCCGCCCGCGAAGACAGTCGCTCCCGAGCCCGCGTCAGCGCCTCGATCCGCTCATCCAGCACAGCCAGCCGCCGATCCACCAAAGCCACCGCGCTTGACGACAAGCGCCGCGAGGGCAGGTCTCCCTGCAGACACGAGCCGAGCGGCCGGATGTCTTCCATCGTGAGCCCCGAGTCGAGCAGGTAGCGGATGTTCGCCACCCGCTCGATCGCGGACTCGTCGTAGTGCCGGTACCCGTTGTGGGAGCGGGCCGCGGTCAGCAAGCCCTGCTCCTCGTAGAACCTCAGCGCCCTGGTCGTCACGCCGGTGGCCTTCGCCAGCTCTCCGATCCGCACCGACCCGAGCGTACGCCGCTAAGCGATCACTGCGCCGCCGTCGACGGGCAGGACCACGCCGGTCAGGTAGTCCGCGTCGGGGCTGGCGAGCTGGACGATCCAGTGTGCGACTTCTTCCGGCCGGGCCAGGCGCCGCAAGGGAACCATCTCCTGCAGAGAGGCGTGCTGTGCTTGGGCTTGTTCGGCGGTCAGGCCCTCGCGGGCGTAGATCTCGGTGGCGACCGGGCCGGGTGCGACGGCGGTGACGCGGATGCCGCGCGGGGCGAGTTGCACTGCCCAGCTTCGGGTCAGCGACTCCAGGGCGGCTTTCGTCGCCGCGTAGAACTCGCGGCCCGCCATCGGCCAGCCGCGTTGGCCGATCGCGGTTGTCACATTGACGACGACGCCGTCGCTCAGGTGCGGCAGCACGGCTTGCACGAGGTAGACCGGCGCGAGCAGGTTCGTCGCGACTACTCCGTCGAACGCTCCGGGCTTGATTTCGCCCAGCGCGGCCGGTTCGACGATGCCCGCGTTGTTCACCAGCACGTCGATCCGGCCGAATTCGGCGAGCGCCGCGGCGGCGATCTCCTCCGCGGCGCCCGGCGAAGTGATGTCGGCGGCGAACGGGCGGATCCGCGAGAAGCCCTCCGCGGTTTCGGCGAGCCGCTCCGCGGTGCGGCCGACGACGAGGACGTCCGCGCCTCGCCGGGCGAACTCGCGTGCGGTGACCTGTCCGATGCCCGTTCCGCCGCCGGTGACGATCACGGCCTTGCCTTGAAACTGTCCTTCACTCATGTCATCCGACGCTAAACATTGCCGTATGCGCGAAGGTCAAGCCGCTCAGCGCACGCGGTCGTAAACCAGGGCCACTTCGCCGAGGGCACCGGCCTCCTGGTGCGGGACTGTCCACTTAGTACCCGGCAGGCCGTCGTCGAACAGGCGCGGGCCGCCGCCGGCGATTTGCGGGCAGATGGTCAGGTACAGGCGGTCGACCAAGTCCTCGGCCAGCAGCGCCTTGATCACGCTGACGCTGCTGTTGACCAGGATGTCGCCCTCGCCCTCGGCTTTGAGCGAGGCGACGACCTCGGCGGCGGGCGCGTTCACGATGCGCGTGCGCTCCCACGGGGATTCGGTGAGCGTGCTCGACAGGACCACCTTTTCCGTGTCCACCAGCCATTTCGCGTAACCGCGGTCGCGCGGGTCGGCGTTTTCGTCGGCGGCGACGGTCGGCCAGAAGCCGAGGAAGCCTTCCGCGTTGCGGCGGCCCAGCAGCGCGGTCGTCGCGTTTTCCCAGATGCGGGTCATCTGGTTGCGAGCGGTTTCCGTGGTGACGTAAGGGATGATCGCGCTCATGTCGCCGGGGCCTTCCGGGCCGTGGTAGCGGCCGTCGAGGGTCAGGGCGAGGTTGGCGGTGACACGACGTTCGGTCATGACTGGGTTTCCTTTCGGGTGATGACTTCGGTGAGGTGGTCGAGGACCTGTCCCCAGCCGGTTTCGATTCCGGCGATGGCGGACACGGCCTCGACGGTCGTCGCACTGATCTCCAGACCCAGCCGCAGCCGGGTGCCGCCGTTCGCCGCGGCGGCGAGGGCGAGGTCGTAGCGGCCGCTGAACGCGACGGCTCCGGCCGCGTCCAGCACCGACAGGTCGAACTCGAGCCGCTCGGTTTCGCGAGCGGTCCGGACCTGCCCTTCCGAGCGGTACGTGCCTTCGGCGTCGCGGTAGACGAGAACGACGCGCCCGCCCGGCTCCGGTTCGAGGACACACTCGGTGACAGTCAGGGACGGCGGGACCCACCACGACGCCAGCAGCCCGGCGTCCGTCCAGTACCGCCAGACCGTTTCCGGCGGCACCGGAAGCGCACGTTCGAAGGAGAACGCGCGGCCGTCGGCCCAGCGATCCCGGTCCGCGGCCGCGGTGTCGGCTTCGATCGCCGCGCGGTAGCGGTCGAGCACGTCGCGCTCCCCGGCGTGCGCCTCGATCGTCGCGGCCAGCTTCTGCAATTGGTCCGCATATTCCCGCAGCGGAGCCACTTCGGCCGCGTAGACCCGCCGTTGCCCGAGCGGGGCCATGGTGACCAGGCCGGCGCGAGCGAGGGTCTGCAGGTGCTTGGTCGTCTGCGGCTGCCGCAGCCCGGTCAGCTCAGCCAGCTCGCCGACCGACCGCGGCCGCTGCGCGAGCAGTTCGACCAGCTGCCACCTGGTGGTGTCTGCGAGTGCTGAGGCGATCCCGTCCATGCGGCAAAGTATTCACCACATCGAATATTCGTGTCAAGGAATTCTTTGTGCCTCGACTCAGCCGGGCAGCAGCCGGGCCGCGAGGTTGCGGACCGTCAGGCCCCGCTTCGTGCGCGGGACCAGCATCGATGCCGCCGTCCGGACCCCTCGCTGCTTGGGTTTCACGCGCGCTCGATGGGCCGCCTCGTAGCGCGCGAACGCCTCGGCGGGTGCGCCTTCAGCGAGCGCCGCGGCCAGGGTGTGCGCGCCGACGATCGCGAGGCTCGAACCGTCGCCGAGCAGGGAGACACAGGAAGCGGCGTCGCCGACCAGAGCGACCCGGCCGCGAGACCAGCGAGGCGGATCGACCACGGCGACCGCGTCGAAGAACACGTCGTCCGCCGCTTCGAAACGGGCCAGCAACTCCGGGACCCGCCAGCCGAGACCCCGGTAGGCGGCGGACACGATTTCCTTGCCCTGCCCGGGATCCGGCGCGCGGAAGATGAACGCGACGCCGGAGTTTCCCCGCACCGGATGGATCGCGACGAGCCTGCCCGGGGTGTTCAGCAGGACCACGTCCTCCGGATAGTCGGACGGCTCGCCAAGCGACACTGTCCCGACGTACAGCCCGGCGTGCCGGACGAACTTCTCCTCAGCGCCGAACACGAGCCGCCGCACCGCCGAGTGCACGCCGTCCGCACCGATCACCAGGTCGAACCGGCGCGGAGCAGCGTGCTCGAAGGTGACGTCGACCCCACCGTCGTCCTGCTGCAACGCGGTGACGGTGTCGCCGAAGAGGATTTCAGCGTCGTCACGCGCGGATTCGTACAGCGCAGCGGCGAGATCGGCTCGCGGAACCTCGATCTCCTTGCGCACCGCCATTCGCACCGTGGCCACCGAACGCCCGCGCGCGTTGAGCACCCGCAGCCGCTTCGCGTGCGTCGCGACTTCGCGCAACCGCGGCACGACGCCCATCGCGTCGGCCACCTCCATCGCGCCCGCGCGGACGTCCACCGGGTTGCCGCTGCTGCGCTGCCCAGCCGCCCGTTCCACGACGGTCGGCCGGAAACCGTTGCGCGCCAGCCAGAACGCGAGGGTCGAGCCAGCGATCCCGGCACCGCACACGAGCACGTCACGAGTCATGCGTCCGAAGATAACCGCACTCAGTGCAGATTTGCAACGAGTGCTTGTTTGCACTCACTGCCGTATGATCGCGGCATGTCGCTCCGTGAACGCAAGCGTGCCCGCACTCGCCAGGCTCTCATCGACGCGGCCATGGACCTATTCGAGCGCAACGGCTACGACGAGACGACGATCGCCGACATCGCCGCAGCCGCCGAGATCGGCACGCGCACGTTCTTCAGCTACTTCGCCAGCAAGGAAGAATTGCTGTTCCCGGACGCCGAAAGCCGGGTCCAAGCGTTGCTCGGCGCCCTCGCGAACCGCGCCCCGGACGACCGGCCGATCGACCTGCTGGTCCGCGTCCTCGCCGACGGCGGCGAGGTCAGCAACGACATCATCGGCAAGCTGACCCCGTTGCGGATGCGGCTGCTCCAGACCGTGCCCGCGATCCAGGGCCGGGCGCTGCACATCCAGTTCAACGCCGAGCGCCGGATCGCCGAAATCCTCGCCGAAGCCTTCCCCGAAGAACTCGACGACCTCACCGCCGCCGCGTTGACCGGCGCGTTCGCCGGCGCGGTGCGCGGAGCGTCTCAGGCCATGCTCGACCGTTCCGACGAACTGACGCCCGAACAGCGAGCCGAAGCGACCAGGCAGGCCATCGTCACGACGCTCGCGCCGCTGCTCAAGCGTGACTGACGTGCTCCGCGCACAGGCATGCCACCGCAGTGTCGATCCACTCTCGGCCTTCCCACTCCGGATGCCGCTTGATCAGCTCGTCCCGCACTTCCGCGATCACGGTCGCCTCGGCCATCCCTGAATCGCGGCGCCGCCAGGTCTCGTCGCGCAGCAGTTCGAGGTAGGCACGCAGGTCGTCGAGCAGTTCCGGACCGCTGATGTCGCCGTGGCCGGGCACGACGATTTCCGGGCGCTGCTCCGAAAGCTTCCGCATGACCTCGATCCAGCGGATCCCGGACACGTCGGTGTCGTGCGGCGGGAACCACGGGAAGATCGCGAACTGGCCAGTCTCGGCGAGGTCGCCGGTGAACAGCACGCCCGCGTCCGGGACCGTGACGACCTGGTCGCCCTTGCTGTGCGCGCGGCCGGTCGCGCGCAGCTGCACGACGCGACCGCCGAGGTCGAGGTCGTGCGCTGAGTCGTAGACGACGTCGGGGGCCGGCAGTTCGACGCCCTCCAGCTCGCGCGCGACCGGCTCCCCCAGACCGCGGAACATCCGCAGGTAACCGGGGCCTTTCTCGGCGAGGTCGGTCGCCTGGGCGCGGTTGACCAGGTAGGTCGCGGCACCGGCGAAAGTCTGGGCGCCGAACGCGTGCTCGGGGTGGAAATGCGTGGTGGTCAAGTAAATCCGGCGTCCGCGCGCATACTCGGTCGCGAAGTTCAGCACGGTTTCCGCGTTGCTCGGCCCCATGCCGGTCTCGACGACGAGCACGGAATGCGTCCCGCCGATGACCCCGACGTTCGGCACCAGCTGCACGCCCTGGTTCGGGACCACGACGAGGTCGCGGGCGAGTTCGCGCACCTGTGCGGTCTGCACGACGGGATCGGGATATGGGTAGTCGGCCATCGCCGGGGCTCCTCGACAAGTGCGGGATCAGTGACGGTTCCAGTCCAGCGCCGGGCCCGCACGGTGTCCAAGACCGATCCGCTTTTCCCGATACCGCGCGGGTATTGTCGCTGGTTGTGGATCTCCGTTCGCTCCGGTACTTCGTCGCGGTCGCCGAGGAACGCCACTTCGGCCGGGCGGCTGCGCGGCTGCACATGACCCAGCCGCCGCTGAGCCGCGCGATCAAACAGCTCGAAACCGACCTCGGCGCGATCCTGCTGGAGCGTTCACCGGCCGGGGTCGCGCTCACCGCCGCCGGAACAGCGCTCTACGACGAGGCCCGCACCCTGCTCGAAGGCGCGGACCAGGTCCGCGCGAAGGTCGCCGCGGCGGCCGGAGCGGGAACGCTCACGCTCGGCACCCTCGCCGACAGCTCGGAACCGGTCGGGATCCGGCTCGCGGGCGAATTCCGCGAACGGCATCCCGGCGTGCGGATCAGCGTCCGAGAGGCCGATCTCACCGACCCGACCACCGGCCTGCGCGCCGGGCTCGTGGACGTCGCGCTCACCCGGATTCCGTTCGACACCACCGGAATCCGCACGCACGTGCTGCGCTCCGACCCGATGGGCGTCGTCCTGCGCGCGGACGATCCGCTGGCCGGACGCGACGAGGTGCGCCGCGAGGACCTCGCCGACCGGACGTGGTTCCGGTTCCCGGACGGCACCGACCCGCAGTGGCAGGCGTTCTGGAGCGGCGGCGGAACCGGCGGCCCGGTCGTACGGACGGTGCACGAATGCCTGCAAGCCGTGCTGTGGAACGGAACCGTCGGGCTCGCGCCGCTCGCGCACTCGTTTCCCGAAGGCGTCACGACAGTCCCGCTCGCCGGCTGCCCGCCGAGCCAGCTCGTGGTCGCCTGGCGCGAGGACTCGACGCCGCCGCTGGTCCGCTCGTTCGTCGAACTCGCCGTGCGCATCGCCGGGCTCGACGGCCGCGAAGCCGCCGCGAACCCGTAGGCTGGGCCCGGACATCGGGGAGGTGTGGGCCGTGCCGGAACGCAATCCGCTGCGGATCCTGCGCAAATGCGCGGACTGGTTCGAAAACCGCGGCGTGTACATCCCCGGCGAGGAAAGCCGCGCGGTCGACCCGGTGCGCGATTTCGGCTGGCTCATGGTCGCCTGGGGCGCGGGGGTCGCGGTGTTCATCCTGTTGTTCGCGTTCGCGGTCTGAATCCCGACCTGCGTCTGTTGACATCGAGGTGACGACTGTCACCCCCCGTGCTCTTTCGATCACGGATCGGCCACGGGTGTACACCAGGTCCGCGTCTTCCGCACCGTGACGGCATTAGTGCCGCCAGAGTGGAGCGGGTCCGCCCGGCAACTACGCCGAACGGCACACCGCCCCACCCCGACTGGAGTACCCCCGCGATGGCGCCCCCGCGCACCCCGAAACTGCTGATGACCGCCTGCCTGCTGTTCTCCGTGGCAGCCTGCGGCGGCGTCAACGCTCGGGAAGGCTCCGCCGCGATGGGCGTCGGCAACCCGGCGGCGCAGCCCGCGGCCGCGCAGGCCTCCGGCGACCTGCAGTTCGGCGCCAACCATCGCTTCGCCAGCGGGATCACGGTCTCGCTGTCGGCCCCGCAGTCCTTCCAGCCGAGCCCGGCCGCGTATCCCCGCAGTGCTCGTGCGGCGGCGTTCTACATCCAGGTCACGAACAACGGCACCGATCCGTACCGGGTTTCCGCGCTGTCGGTCACCGCGACGGTCGCCGGGAAGCCGGCGAAGCAGATCGTGGACGCCACGCAGGGCCTTGGCGGCGTTTCCGACGCCGGGAAAGACCTGATGCCGGGCCGGTCTACGCAGGTCACGCTCGCTTTCGCGGTGCCGGCCGACAGTGCCCGGATGGCCGTGCAGGTGCGGCCGAGCACTGGTGAGCCCGCCGTCGTCACGTATTGCGGAGACGCCTGAATTACTCTCGTCCCCATGACCGACCAGCGACTTGCCGTGGGCGACGAAGCGCCCGGATTCACCCTGCCGGACAGCACCGGCAAGAACGTCTCGCTCAGCGACTTCCGCGGCCAGGCCGTGGTGGTGTACTTCTACCCGGCCGCGGGCACGCCCGGATGCACCAAGCAGGCCTGCGATTTCCGGGACAATCTCGCGGAGCTGAACGACGCGGGGTATCAGGTTCTGGGGATTTCGCCGGACAAGCCGGAGAAGCTGGCCAAGTTCGTCGAGGCGGAGAAGCTGACCTTCCCGCTGCTGTCCGATGTGGACAAAGAAGTGCTGTCCGCGTGGGGCGCGTTCGGGGAGAAGAAGAATTACGGGAGGATCGTGCAGGGCGTGATCCGCTCTACGTTCATCGTGGACGCGGAGGGGAAGATCGCCAAGGCCGCCTACAACGTGCGGGCTACCGGGCACGTGGCGAAGCTGATCCGGGATCTGGGGATTTCCGCCTGAGTTGCTTCCCGCGGCGCGGAGAGGCTGGACCGGCCTCTCCGCGCGATCGGTCAGCGACGCACCTGATAGCGCAGGTGCAGCACCCGGTCGCCCTGAACCGCGTCGGGGTTCTCCAGCAGGTGCTGTGCGGTGACTGAGCCGAAGTAGCGCTTGCCGGATCCGAAGACCACCGGCACCACGTCCATGCGCACCTCGTCGACCAGGCCCGCGGCTAGTGCTTGACCGCCGACGTCGCCGGCCGCGATCTCGACAACGCGGTCGCCCGCGAGTTCTTGTGCCTTGGCCACGGCCGCCTTGACGCCGTCGACGAAGTGGAACGGCGCCTGGGGGTCCCAGCCTTCGGGTGCTGGGCGGTGGGTCACGACGACCACATGGTCGATCCCGCTCGGCGGTTTCCCGTCCCAGCCGTCGGTCAGGTCGAAGACGTGGCGGCCCGCGACGGTCGCTCCGATCCGGTCCCAGTACGAGCGGGTGTAGTCGTACGAGGCCTGCGACACCTTCAGTACGCCGCTCTCGTCCAGCGGGACGTCGCCGCTGGTCAGCCAGTCGAACAGCGGACCGGGCTGGTCGTTTTCGTCGGCGATGAAGCCGTCCGCCGACACCGAGCTGTACATGACGACCTTGCCCACGGGGGTTCTCCTCTGCTTCAGGTGGCCCCAAATTAGCCGGTCGCGCGCGGTCGCTCTTGTAAGAAATCAATCGGCGGGCAGCGGCCAGCCGTCCAGGGTGTGGCCGGGATGTTCGCGCCGGAACCGCCGCCGGACTTCGAGGTACTGGGTCGGCGTGAAACCGGTGAACGCCCGGAACTCGTGGCCGAAGTGGGCCTGGTCGAAGTAGCCCGCGCGACCGGCGAGGTCGCCCCAGTCGATCGGTCCGGCGAGGTCGATCGCGAACACGGTGGCGGTGAAGCGGTGGGTGCGGGCCAAGCGCTTCGGGGTGACGCCGACGAGCGCCTTGAACCGTTGTGCCAAGTGGGTGCTGCTGACCCCGGCGGCCTCGCTCAGAGCGCCGATCGCTACCGCGCCGCTGGTCGCCGCGATGATGCTGCTCGTGTGGCGGACCAGGCCCAAGCCAGCGGTATCGGTCAGCCGTCGCATCAGTTCATCTTCGAGAAGCGCCAGCATTTCGTGCGGTCCGGTCGCCGTAGCTAGCCGGTCGCGCAGTTCCGCGATGGCGGGTCGGCCCCAGACCTGTTCTATCGTCACCGGCCGGTCGCACAGTTCGGCTGCGGGCATCGGCAGGAACGGTGCCAGGCCCCATGGTTTGAAGTGCACGCCGACGGAACAAGTCTCGGGCGGGTAGCCGAATTCGTACGCGCGAGTCGGCATGGTGATCACGCAGCCGTCGGCGTACTCGGCTGTCTCGAGATCGGTGCGGATCCGGAACGGCGCGCCGAGATTGACGATGAGCAGCGCGGAAGGCGCCGGTGGCAACGTCAGCCGGGCGTACGGCGGCGTGCCCGCCAGGCAGTAGAGGTCGTCGATCAGCCCGTCCAGCGGCGGCCTCGGCGCTCGGGACGCGTACTCCACGCACCCAGCATTGCCGAGAAACGCCAGCCAGCGCTACTCCCGGGGGAATCGCAGAGTGAAGGTGGTGCCGTGCCCGGGGGTGCTGGTGGCGGTGACTTCGCCGCCGTGAGCTTCGGCTAGTTTCCGGACGATTGCCAGGCCTAGCCCGCTGCCGCCGGACACTCGGCTTCGGGAAGGATCCGCGCGCCAGAAACGGTCGAAAACCCGGGGCAGATCCTCGGGGGCGATACCGGTGCCAGTATCGGTTACTTCGAAGATCGCGTCGTTCTCGACTTGCTTCGCGGTGACGGTGACCGAACCGCCGGGCGGGGTGTGGCGGATCGCGTTCGAGACCAGGTTGTCCAGGACTTGGCGCAAGCGCACGGGATCCGCGGTGATGGCCGGGTTTTCCATGGGCGGGACGGACAACCGGACGTCGGCGGATTCGGCGCGCGGGGCGTGCGCGGCGGCGAGGTGGGCGAGCAGGGTGTTGGCGTCGACGGGTTCGGGGTGGACGCGCAGCGCTCCGGCGTCGGCCAGGGCCAGGTCTTGCAGGTCGTCCACGATGTGCTGCAAGTGGACCGCCTCTTCCAGCAGGGAGGCGACCAGTTCGTCGTCGAACTGGCTGATGCCGTCCTGCGCCGCTTCCAGCCAGCCTCGGATGGTGGCCAGCGGGGTGCGCAGTTCGTGCGCGACGTCGCTGACCATCGCTTTGCGGGCGTTCTCCAGCTCTTCCCTTGCCCGCGCCATCTCGTTGAACGCGGTGGCCAGCCGGGCGATCTCGTCCTTGCCTTTGACCCGGACCCTGGCGCCCGTCTCGCCGGCTTTCAGGCGCTGGGCCGCGCCGGTCAACGCGCGAAGAGGGCGGATCAGGCGGATCGACGCCAGTGCGGTGACGATGACCGTCAGCAGCAGGATCGCAGCGGTGACGGCGACCAGTTTCGTGCGGTTTTCCGGGGAGAGGGTGAAGCCGGTCGGCGGCTGGTCGGTGCCCTTTTCGGTGATGTAGAGCCAGGCCGCGGGGGCTACGAAGGGGGTCAGCTGCTCTTTGCGGGCCGAGGTCACGCAGTTGGTGATCGTCTGGTCGGTGGCCTGCACGACCGGGCCGTCGAAGGTCCACAACAGACCCAGTTTGGCTACCGGGACCGTGCTGTCGTTGCGGCCGAGACAGGCGTCGATCAGGCCGGACAGCTTGGCCAGGGCGGCTCGCTCGGTCTCGGTCGGGCGTTCGAGCAGAGCGGTGCCGCATTGGGCGGTGCCTGCCGGGGCGATGACCCGCGGGTGGCCGCTCGGGGAGATTTCCAGGCTGCCGAGGCCGGTTCTGCGCTGGGTGCAGGACAGGACCTTGTCGGCAATTTCCTGGAGCTCCTCGCGTTCGTCGGCGGGGAGTTTGTACGGGCCGACCGCGTCGGGGTCGATGCGGTCCGGGGTGGATTTGACGCCCAGCCGGGTGTCGACCGCCAACGGATCGATGACCGCGGACGGCTGCGGCGGGAGTGTGCCCGGATTCTGTTCCGAACTCGCGATCAGCTTTCCCTGCGGGGTGGTCAGGACGATTTTACGGCCGGTTTTCTCCGCGTAGTCACTGATTGTTCTGGTCGCTCCGGACCAGGTCGGATGGGTGGCCGCGTACGAAAGGAGGGCCTGGTAGATCGTGCCGTCGTCGGCGAAGAGCTGGCCCTGTTCCCGTTCGATGGCACCGGAAGTGGTCCGGGAGGCCAGCCAGGCGGTGGCGGCGATGGCACACACCGCGATGGCCGCGGTTACCGCGAAGAGGCGGAAGAGCAGGCTACGGGGCATCGGACTTCGCGGTCAGTTTGTAGCCCACGCCGTAAACCGTCAGGAGTTTCGCGGGTTTTCTGGGATTGGCCTCGATTTTCTTTCTGAGGTTCATGACGTGCACGTCAATGGCGCGCTGAGTGATGTAGCGGTCGAAGCCGTGCAGATGTTCCAGCAGTTGCGCCCTGGTGAAAACCTGGTCCGGCCGGGCGGCCATGACCTCCAGGATCCGGAATTCCCCCGGGGTAGTTTCGATCGGGTTTCCGCTTACCGCGACCTCGTGCCTTTCCTTGTCGACGGTCAGGGTGCCGACTTTGATCGGACCGTCTTTGGCCGAGTGCGTTCTCCGGAGGAGGGTCCGGACCCTCGCCATGAGCTCGCGCGGGCTGTAGGGCTTGGTGACGTAATCGTCCGCGCCAAGGTCGAGGCCCTGGAGCAGGTCGTCCTCGGTCGAGCGGGCGGTGAGCATGAGGATCGGCAGGTCGGACGAGGCCCGGATGGTCCGGCAGACGGTCAGGCCGTTCATGCCCGGGAGCATCACGTCCAGGATCAGGAGATCGGGTTCCGCCGTGCGGATTTCCGCCAGTGCGGCCTCGCCGGTGGGCGCGACGATCACGGTGTGCTGCTCGTGTTCCAGGTAGCGGCGGACCAGTTCCGCTTGTTTGGGATCGTCTTCGGCTAGGACGATATTGGCGCACATGCCTGCCGAGACTAGCCGCAGGCCCACCCCGGAGCCACCAGCGCGGCTCCGGGGCAGGCGCGGCAGTTATGCGTCAGCCAGTTTTCGCAAGGCCGGCAGAAGTGCGCGCAAGGCTTTGCCGCGATGCGAGGCGGCGTCTTTTTCCGCCGGGCTCAGTTCCGCGCTGGTTTTCGTTTCGTTTTCCGGCACGAAGATCGGGTCGTAGCCGAAACCGTTGGTACCGTGCTTTTCCCGCGTCAGCGTGCCGCGCCATTCGCCCCGGACCGTGGTGGTCTCGCCGGAGGGGAGAGCCAGCACGGCGGCGCAGACGAAGGCCGCGCCCCGGCGCTCGTCCGGGGTGTCGGTCAGCTGCGCCAGCACCAGGTTCAGGTTCGCTTCGTCGTCGCCGTGCTTGCCGGACCAACGAGCCGACAGGACGCCGGGCATGCCGTTCAACGCGTCCACAGTCAGGCCCGAGTCGTCCGCGATGGCGGGCAATCCGGTGGCGGCCACCGCGTCCCGTGCTTTGGCCTCGGCGTTGCCTTCGAAATCGGGCGCGGTTTCCGGGGCTTCCGGGAACTCCTCGACGTCGTTCAGGCCGAGCACCTCGACGCCCTGGATGCCTTCCGCCTCCAGGATCCGGCGCAGTTCGCCCAGCTTCTTCGCGTTCCGGGTGGCCAGCAGCAGCTTGGTCACTTCTGGCCCTTCTTCTTGTCCGGACGCGGTTCCGGCAGCTCGCCCGGGTACGGCAGCGCCAGCGCCTCGTTCTGCAGCCGGGTCAGTTCCTCGCAGCCCGCCAGCGCCAGGTCGAGCATGGTGTCCAAAGTGGACCGCGCGAAAGTCGCTCCTTCGCCGGTGCCCTGGACCTCGATGAGGGTTCCGGCGTCGGTGGCGACCACGTTCATGTCGACCTCGGCGCGCGAATCCTCCTCGTACGGAAGGTCGAGGCGCACCCGGCCGTCCACGACGCCGACGCTCACCGCGGCCACCGAGGACGACAGCGGCTGCGGGTCGTTGAGCCGGTTCGCCGCGCCCAGCCAGGTGATCGCGTCCGCCAGCGCCACGTACCCGCCGGTGACCGCGGCGGTGCGGGTGCCGCCGTCCGCCTGGATCACGTCGCAGTCGATGACGATGGTGTTCTCGCCGAGCGCGGCCAGGTCGATGCACGCGCGCAGGGAGCGGCCGATCAGCCGGGAGATCTCGTGCGTCCGGCCGCCGATCCGGCCCTTGACCGCTTCGCGGTCGCTGCGGGTGTTGGTCGCGGACGGGAGCATCGCGTACTCCGCGGTCACCCAGCCGAGACCGGACCCGGCACGCCAGCGCGGCACACCCTCGGTCACGCTCGCCGCGCACAGCACCCTGGTGTTGCCGAACTCGACGAGCACCGACCCGGCAGGCCACTTCTGGAACCCGCGGGTGAGCTTCACTTCGCGGAGCTGGTCGTCGTTCCTGCCATCTTTTCTCACCACGCAGCAGACGATACTGCGTGGCAACGCCACTTCCGTTGAGGGTGGTGGAGGGGAGGAAGGCGGAGCTAGGACGTACCTCTGACACTTTCGCGATCAGAGGTCGTAGACCGCGCCTTGCGTCACCAGTTCAGCGTCCGGGAATACCGCCTTGGCCTCGGCCAAGACAGCGTTGCGATCGGTCCACGGCGCGACGTGGGTCAGCAGCAGGCGACCGACTCCGGCTTCTTTGGCCAGTTCACCAGCTTCTTTCCCGGAGAGGTGCACGCCTTGCGGACGATCGGCGGCATCGGTCCAGGACGCTTCGGAAAGCAGGACATCGACGCCGTCGGCCAATTCGCCGAGGCCGCGGCACAGTCCGGTGTCGCCGGTGTACGCGAGGATGGTGCCGCCGTACGCGATGCGTAGGCCGAATGCAGGCGTCGGGTGGTACACAGCGACAGCGGTCACGTCGAAGGGACCGATCTCGATCGTCTCTTCGCGCAGCTCCTGGAATTCGTACACGTCCGACAGATCCACAGCGGCTCGCTCAGCCGCATCGGCCGCGTACGCGTGCGCAAGGCGCGAAGGCGCGTCTGCTGGTGCGTACACCGGCAACCGTCGCGGCCGCGCGGGATATGGCGGCGCGGGATGGTAGCGGCGAAGCACCGTCAGAGAGTTGACGTCGGCGCAGTGGTCGGCATGCAGGTGCGAAAGGACGAGCGCGTCGAGGTCGAACGGGTCCAGCACGGTCTGCAATTGGGCGAACGCGCCCGAGCCCAGCTCGAGACCGAGCCGGTAGCCCTCCGCCTCCAGGAGGTACCCGGACGCGGCGGCGTTCGGTCCGGGAATGCTGCCCGAACACCCGAGGATCGTCAGTCGCACCCCGTCACCCTAACTCCGCTCAGCGCCACCGCAGCGTCACGCGCTCACCGGGTCGAGCGCACCCGGCGCGAAGCCCATGAACCGCTGCGCCAAGCGGGCGAACGGCTCCGGCGAACCGGTGGCGAGGAACTCGTGCCGCGGCGGCTCGTCGCGTTCGGCGAGCAGGTCGAGTTCGGTCAGCACGCGGTAGAGGTCCTTGGCGGTTTCGTCGGCGCTGGAGACGAGCGTGACGTCCTGTCCCATCACGATCTGCAGCACGCCGGACAGCAGCGGATAGTGCGTGCAGCCGAGGATGAGCGTGTCGACTTCGGCTTCGAGCAACGGCTGCAGATAGCCCTGTGCCAGACCGAGGATCTGTCGGCCGGTCGTGATGCCGCGCTCCACGAAGTCCACGAAGCGCGGGCAGGCGACGCTGGTGAGGCGTACGTCGGGCGCGGCGGCGAAGGCGTCGTCGTACGCCCTCGAACGCACAGTGCCTTCGGTGCCGATCAGACCGACGCGTCCGCTGTGCGTGGCGACTGCGGCCCGGCGCGCGGCCGGAAGGACCACTTCGATGACAGGTACGTCGTAGCGTTCGCGCGCGTCGCGAAGGCAGGCCGCGGACGCTGTGTTGCACGCGATCACCAACGCCTTCACCCCGCTCTCGACCATGTCGTCGAGAGCGGCCAACGCGTACTCGCGAGCGGTGGCGATGGGCAGCGGGCCGTACGGGTTGCGCGCGGTGTCGCCGACGTAGCGCAACTGTTCGGCAGGCAGCAGTTCGAGAATCGAGCGTGCGACAGTGAGCCCGCCGACGCCGGAGTCGAAAACACCGATGGGCGCGCCTGAAGAACTCACATCCCGAGGTTACCCGGGGTCGTCGGCTCGGTCTTCGGGGCTTTGACCCGTTCCCCGCGTGAGGTCAGCCACGCGGCGAGGATGCCGGCCAGCGCGCCGAAGAGGTGGCCCTGCCAGGAGATGCCGGGGTTGCCGGGCAGCAGGCCCCAGAGCATCCCGCTCCAGATGCCGAGCAGCACGACGGCGACCGCGATCTGCGCGAGCGACCGGTGGAAAAGACCGCGCACCAGCAGGTACGCGAGCCAGCCGAAGGCGAGGCCGGACGCGCCGACGGTGTAGGCGTTCGACGGTCCGACCAGCCACACGCCGAGCCCGGAAACCAGCCAGATGATCGCGGTGACCACGGCGAACCGGCCGATGCCCGCCGCCATCGCGAGGAAGGAGAAGACCAGCACCGGCACCGTGTTGGAGAACAGGTGCGACCAGTTGGCGTGCAGCAGCGGCGCCCAGAGGATGCCGTCCAGGCTGGACGCGTCCCGCGACAGGATCCCGCCGTCGGTGAACTTGCCCGGCAGGATCACGTCGAGCAGTTCCACGAGGTACAGCACCGCCACGAACCCCAGCGCGACGAACGCCGCGGCCTTGGGATTGGGCGGCAGGATGCGCTTCGCGGCGTCGACCGGCTTGCCGCTGCCAGCAGCGGGCGGCGGCGACGCCGGCGGGAGGGGAGGCAGTGTGCTCACGCCCTCAGGCTACGTCGGCGGGAGGCGGACGGCCTCGGGAGAAATCCCTGAACTTCACTCCGGGTGAGCGGTCCGTGAAGGACTCCTTCCGGGAATCTGATTCCCTCAAGGAGTCCTTCACAGACCTTCCGGGGCAGCGCGGTCGTGAGTGGGCCCTTCACGGACCGGCGGTCAGACCGTTGCGGGCTTCCGGAGCAAGTTTCCGTAGGCGGCGGCGAACAGGGCCGAAAGCAACGCGGCCACCGCCGCCACCGCAAAGCTCCATCCCGGACCGCCCGCCGACAGCGCCACTGCGCCGACCGCTCCGGCGAGACTGCTGCCCACCACCCGGACCAGCGCGTTGATCCCGCCTGCCGCGGCCGTCTTCGCGGGCTCGACGTGTTCGACCGCCATCGTCCCCAACGCGGCGTACCCGAGCCCGATGCCCAGCCCCAGCACCGCCGCGACGGCATAGAGACCGAGCCCGTCCCCCGGCAACGTCGCGAGCCACAACGCGGCCGCCAGTACCACCACCGAACCGCCCGCGACCAGTGCGGGCGCGCTGAACCGGCGCATCAACGCACCGGCCAGCACCGAAACCACCAGCATCAAGATCGTCGTCGGCAAGAGATAAAGCCCCACCTGCAACACCGACGCCCCGAGCATTCCCTGCGCGTAGGCCGAAAGCGTCATGATCGTGGCGAACAACGCGAAGCCGAGCAGGAATGACGCCACCGTCGCGCCGATCGTCTTTCGGTGCAACAGCATCGGAATCTCGATCAACGGCGTCTTCGCGCGCCGCGCCGTCGCCACCCACGCCGCCGCCAGCACCACGGCCCCGACCACGAGCGCGACGGTTGCCCAGCCCCATTCGGCCCCCTTGCTGATCGCCAGCAGCAGGCAGATCAGCCACCCCGACACCAGCACCGCGCCCAGCAGATCCGGCGAACCGCTCCGGACCTCGGCCGTCCGGTCCTCCCGGACCGCGGCGACCAGCGCGAACGCCACCACGCCGAGCGCCGCCAGCGCCCAGAACACCAGCTGGTGATCACCGCCGGCCAGCCCGGCGAGAATCATCCCGCCGCCGCTGCCCGCGCCGATCGTCGCGCTCAGCACGCCGATCGCGGTCGGCAGCGACCGGGGCGGCAGCACGGTCCTGACCTGGCCGATCGCCAGCGGCAGCAGCGGCGCGGCCGTGCCTTGCAGGATCCGGCCGACGATCAGCAGCGGCAGCGACTCCGCCACCGCCCCCAGCACCGATCCCCCGACCAGCAACGCGAGCACGACCAGCGACATCGTGCGCCTGCCGTAGAGGTCGCCCAGCTGCGCGACCAGCGGAATCGCGACCGCGCCCGCCAGCAGCCCCGCGGTCAGCGCCCACGACGCCGAACTCAGCGGCACCCCCAGCTTGAGCTGCAGCTGCGGCAGCAACGGCACCACCACGGTCATCTGCAAAGTCCCGACCGCCACCGCGAACGCCAGCGCGGCGACCGTCCCCCAGTAGTTTTTGTACATGTATAAAAAGTAGCATGGCGGCATGCCAGCGCGCACCGGCCGACCGCCGAAGATCTCCAGGTCCGACATCGTGGCCGCCGCCCACCGGGTCATCGACGAAGACGGCGTCGACGCGTTGACCATGCGCAGGCTGGCCAAGGAGGTCGGCAGCACGCCGATGGCGCTGTACCACCACGTGCGCGACAAAGAGGGTCTGCTTCTGCTGCTGCTCGACGACTACGCGCACGGCGAAATGCCTCGGCCGGAGAACCTCCCCGAAGAACCGTGCGACCGGATCGTGGCGGTCGCGAAGGCGATGCGGGACGGGCTGGCGAACTGCCCGTGGATCGTGGAGGTACTGCGCTCCGACGACCTGCTGTCGGTCGGCGGGCTGTGGTACCCGGAGAAAATCGTTGCGGCGGCGGAAAAAGCCGGGTTGCCGATCGAGGCGGCGGTGGAGGTCTACCGAGCGGTGTGGCACTACACGCTCGGCGAGATCAGCTCACGCGCGGCCGCCGCGCGCCGACGCGATCAGGGCGGCGACACCTACCGGCAGCGAGTCTTCGCCGACCTGGACACGACGGAATTCCCGACGCTCGCCCAGATCGGGCCGCGCTGGGAAACCCTTACCGCACAAGACAGTTACGAACGAAGCATCCGCGCACTCGTCAACGGATTGCTGCCGTGAGGGGAACCCTGGGGAATCAGAGTTCCCCTCACAGACGCCTCAGTCAGGCCCAGAGCTGACCGTCAAGCCGTTCTGCCGCTTCGTCCAGCGACCCGGAATACGCGCCGGTCGACAGGTACTTCCAGCCGGCGTCCGCGACCACGAAAGCCACGTCCGCCTTCTCGCCGCGGGCAGCGGCCTTCTCCGCGACCCCGAGCGCGGCGTGCAGCACCGCACCCGTGGAGATCCCGGCGAAAATGCCCTCGTGCTCCAGCAGCTCCCGCGTCCGCCGGAGAGCGTCGTACGCCCCCACCGAATAGCGTCCGTTGAGCACACTTTCGTCGTACAGCTCCGGCACGAACCCCTCGTCGAGGTTCCGCAGGCCGTACACCAGCTCGCCGTACCGGGGCTCCGCCGCGATGACCTGCACGTCCGGCTTGTGCTCGTGCAGGTACCGGCCGACCCCGACCAGCGTGCCGGTCGTGCCGAGGCCGCCGACGAAGTGCGTCAGCGTCGGCAGGTCCTTCAGCAGCTCCGGCCCGGTGCCGCGGTAGTGCGCGTCCGCGTTGGCCGGGTTGCCGTACTGATAGAGCATCACCCAGTCGGGATTCTGCTTCGCCAGCTCCTTGGCCCGGCGCACGGCCTCGTTCGAGCCGCCCGCGGCGGGCGAGAACACGATCCGCGCGCCGTACGCCTGCAGCAGCTGCTTGCGTTCGGCCGAGGTGTTCTCCGGCATCACGCACACCAGGCCGTAGCCCTTGAGCTTCGCGGCCATGGCCAGCGAAATCCCGGTGTTGCCCGAGGTCGGTTCGAGGATCGTGGACCCGCGCCGCAGGATGCCGTCCCGCTCCGCCGCCTCGATCATGGCCAGCGCTGGCCGGTCCTTGATCGAGCCGGTCGGGTTGCGGTCCTCGAGCTTCGCCCACAGCCGCACCTCGTCGGTCGGCGACAGCCGGGGCAGTCCGACCAGCGGGGTGCCGCCTAGCGCGTCGAGGAGGGACTCGTAGCGAGCCATCGGCTCAGCGCGCGCCGCCCGCGACGGCGGGCAGGATGGTGAGGGTGTCGCCGTCCTTGACCTCGGCGTCGAGCCCGCCGGAGAAGCGCACGTCCTCGTCGTTGACGTAGACGTTGATGAAGCGGTGCAGCTTCTCCTCCTTGACCAGGCGCGCCTTCAGCCCGGCGTGCCGCGACTCGACGTCGTCGATGATCTCGAGGACAGTCTTGCCCGACGCCTCGACGGACTTCTCGCCGCCGGTGTGGGTGCGCAGGATGGTCGGGATGGACACGGTCACGGCCATGGTTTTCTACCTCCGGGTGGGTTCCTACACGCTGACGTATCGGACGCCGCGCTTTATTCCGCTGGAGTTCAGTCGAGGATCTCGACCGGCTCCTCGGTGATCTCGGCGTCCACGATCCGGTACGAGCGGAACTCGTGCGAATCGGGCTCTCTTGTCGAGACGAGCACGTAGTGCGCGTCGGGTTCCGCGGCGATGTTCGCGTCGGTGCGCGACGGGTAGGCCTCGGTCGCGGTGTGCGAGTGGTAGATGACCACCGGGACCTCGTCGTTCGCGTCCATCTCGCGGTACAGCTTGAGCAGGTCGCCCGAGTCGAACTCGTAGAACGTCGGCGAGCGGGCCGCGTTCAGCATCGGGATGAACCGCTCGGGGCGGTCCGAGCCGGCAGGACCGGCCACCACCCCGCACGCTTCGTCGGGGTGGTCACGGCGGGCGTGGGCGACGATCTCGTCGACGAGTTCACGGCGGATCCGGAGCACACGCACATCTTAGTTCGTGGACCGAACGAGTCCACACTGTGAGAGCTACCGCTCATCCGCAGGTCAGGGCACAATAACGGGATGCCGGTGTCCTCGAAGATCCGCGAACGCTGCCGTGGCCTGCTGGCCGAGGGGGACGTCGTCCAGTACGTGTTCCCCGCCACATCGCTGATGATTTCGATGATGGCCGCGCACCGGAACTTCCTCGTCGTGGTCACCGACCGGCACGTCACGGTGCTCGCGTGCAGCGCTTTCCGCCGGTGGAAGCCGGTTTCGGTGTGGGCGCAGCTGCCGCGCTCGACCGAACTGGGCCCGGTGGACCTGCATCCCTCGCTCGGGCCGACGGTGTCGTTCGGCGGCCTGGTGCTGGAGATCGAAGACGAGTACGTGGCTGCCGTGCGCGCCGCCGACCTCGAACGGAGCGAGGACGCGCTCCCGCAGGACCCGTTCTGACTCAGCCCAGCGCTTCCGGCCACACATCCCGATAAGCCGGGACGCCCGCAGCGGAGGTCGCCGAAAGCAGTCCGTGCACCATCGCCCGCGCGAACACCCGCGCCGCCGCCGCGCACAACGCGTCCAGCGCGCCCGCTCGCGCCGCCACGGCGAACGACCCCGGCTCCCCTGGCAGTTGCTGCGCGCCCGTTGCCAGCGCGAACACGGTGTCGCCGTCGAACATCGAATGCGCCGGCCGCACCGCGCGCGCCAACCCGTCCTGCGCGGCGACCGTCAAGCGGCGTGCCTCAGCCTTCGTCAACGCCGCATCGCAAGCCACCACCCCGATCGTGGTGTTCAGATCGGTCCGCTGCCCCGGCACCTCGCCGGGCCGGTCCGGCCAGCGGACGCCGAACTCGCCGTCGACTTCGTGATCAGCGGCGAAAGCCCGCCCAGTCGCGAAATCCACTGCCTGGCCCGCCGCGTTCACCGCCGCGATCGCGCCCACATTCACGTCGCCGACGACCTCGCTCGCCGTCCCGATGCCGCCCTTGAGCGAACCGACCACCGCACCCGAGCCCGCGCCGACGGTGCCCATCGCGACAGCCTCCCCGGCGGCTTCGCAAGCGGCGTAACCGAAATCGGCGTCCGGCCGGTTGCCCCACGCGCTGCGCGGCAGGTCGAACAGCACCGCCGCGGGCACGATCGGCACCACCTCATACGGCTGCGCGCCAACGGGAAAGCCGAAATTCCGCTCGGACAGCCACCGCATCACGCCGTCCGCCGCCGCGAGCCCGTACGCGCTTCCCCCGGAGAGACAGACCGCGTTCACCTGCTGCACCAGGTTTTCCGGCTCCAGCAGATTGGTTTCGCGGGTGCCGGGCGCGCCGCCGCGCTGGTCGACCGCGCCGGTCGCGCCGTCCGGCACGAGCACGACGGTGGTTCCGGAGGCCCAGCCGTCGCCGAGCCGTTGGTGATGGCCTACGAGCACGCCAGGGACGTCGGTGATTTTCCCGCCGGTCAGCCGGTCAGCGCCTGGATCAGCGTCTCCTGCACCCATGTCAGCCAATGGTAGACGCCGAGATGGGGTGCGCGAGGGTCGTCTTCGGGCAGCTCGTCGGGCATGTCCTCGGTGACGTCGAGCGCCGTGCCGAGCGCCAGCCGGACGTCGTTCAGTGCGCCGAGCCAGGCGTCCGCCTGCTCGAAAGTCAGCTTCACCGAACCGCCGTCGCGCGGGAGCGTGTCGAGCACGATCTTCGCGACGCCGACCTTCTTCTCCAGCAGCTCCGGCTCGTGCAGCGACCGCATCGCCGCCGCCGAATCGAGGTCCTCGCGGCTCGGGTTGTCCGGGTCGAGCCGGTGGAAGTCCGGCAGCAGCCGCGACAGCACCGGGTCGTCCGGCGATTCGGCGGGCCCGGTGCGGATCCCGGTCAGCTCGGCCAGTTCGTCCTGCGGGGCCTCCTCTGCCCGCGCGGTGAGCATGTCCTCGAGCTGCCCGACGAGCCCGCGCAGCACCGCGGCCTCTTGCTGCTCGAACCCGGCGAGGATGGCGTCCCCCTTGCGCCGCCAGGCCTTCACGAGGGCTGTTCCATGGTCGCCCACAGGCCCGCCGCGTGCAGCTTCGCCACGTCGGTCTCCACCTTCTCCTTCGAACCGGACGACACGATCGCCCTGCCCTTGTTGTGCACGTCGAGCATCAGCTTCGTGGCGTGGTCCCGGCTGTAGCCGAACAGCTTCTGGAAGACGTACGTCACGTACGACATCAGGTTGACCGGATCGTTCCAGACGATCGTCCGCCAGGGCTGGTCGGATTCGGCCAGCTCGGCCCCGAGTGGATCGACCTGCGTCTGTTCGGATGCGACAGGCGTGGACATGCACACCATGGTGTCACGGGGCCATCCCGGTACGCCGCGCCAGGTCCGTCCATGTGAGTGAATAGGCTGCTCCCATGGGTTCCCCCGAGCCGGTCACCAGCGCCAGCACGGCGCTGCTCACCGACCACTACGAGCTGACCATGCTGGCGAGCGCGCTCGCGGACGGGACGGCCGACCGGCCGTGCGTGTTCGAGGTCTTCGCGCGAAGGCTTCCCGACGGCCGCCGCTACGGCGTCGTCGCGGGCACCGCGCGCGTGCTCGACGCGATCACCGACTTCCGGTTCACCGACGCCGAACTGGCCATGCTGGAGCAGACCGCGGTCGTCGACCCGGAAACGCTGGCCTGGCTGGCCGACTACGAGTTCCGCGGCGACATCGACGGCTACCGCGAAGGCGACCTGTACTTCCCCGGTTCGCCGATCCTCACCGTGACCGGCAGTTTCGCCGAAGCGGTGGTGCTGGAGACGGTGGTGCTGTCGATCCTCAACCACGACAGCGCGATCGCTTCGGCGGCGGCGCGGATGTCCGGCGCGGCGCACGGCAGGCCGATCATCGAGATGGGCGGACGACGCACCCACGAGTACGCCGCGGTAGCCGCCGCGCGCGCCTCCTACCTGGCCGGATTCGCCACCACGTCGAACCTCGAAGCGGGCCGCCGCTACGGGATTCCGACGCGCGGCACTGTCGCGCACGCCTTCATGCTGCTGCACGACAGCGAGGAAGCGGCGTTCCGCGCCCAGGTCAGCAAAATGGGTGCGGACACCACACTTCTGGTGGACACCTACGACATCACCGCGGGCATCGAAGCGGCCGTGCGCGTCGCTGGCCCGGAGCTGGGCGCGATCCGGATCGACTCCGGCGACGTCGGCCCGCTCGCCCGCAAGGCCCGCGACCAGCTCGATTCGCTCGGTGCGAAGGACACCCGGATCGTGGTATCCGGAGACCTCGACGAGCACGCGATCGCGGCGCTGCGCGCGGAACCGGTGGACGCGTACGGCGTGGGCACCTCGGTGGTCACCGGATCCGGCGCGCCGACCGCCGGGATGGTGTACAAGCTGGTCGAGGTCGACGGCCGCCCGGTCGCGAAACGCAGTGCGCACAAGGAATCCCGAGGCGGGCGCAAGCACGCGCTGCGCCGCCACCGCAGCACCGGAACCGCCGTCGAGGAAGTGGTCTGGACCGCCGCGAGCGGCCGCCCGGAAGCGGGCGAGAACGATCTCGATCTGCAAATCCCCCTGGTGCGCGGAGGCGTGCCGATGGATGATCTGCCCACGCTGGACGACGCGCGTGCCCGCCTGCGGCGCGCGCAGGTGAGCCTGCCGTGGGAGGGCCTCAAGCTCTCGCACGGCGAGCCCGCGATACCGACGACTTTTCTGTAGGGAGCCGACCATGGGGACCGCGCTGATCGTGGTGGATGTGCAGAACGACTTCTGCGAGGGAGGCTCGCTCGGCCTGCCGGGCGGCGCGGCTGCCGCGGCCGCCATCTCGCAGCGGATGGCCGAGGGCGGCTACACGCACATCGTCGCCACCCGCGACCACCACATCGATCCGGGCGACCACTTCAGCGACACGCCCGACTTCAACACCAGCTGGCCGCCGCACTGCGTCGCGGGCACGGCGGGCGCGTCGTTCCACGACGCGCTGGACGTGGTGCCGGTCGAGGCGGTGTTCTCGAAGGGCGAGTACACCGCCGCGTACTCCGGTTTCGAGGGCAAGTCCGGCGACGGCAAGACGCTCGAGGAATGGCTTCGCGCGCACGAGGTGACCGACGTCGACGTCGTCGGCATCGCAACGGACTTCTGCGTGCGCGCCACGGCCCTCGACGCCGCGGGCGCCGGGTTCAACGTGCACGTGCTGCTGGACCTGACCGTCGGCGGCTCGCAGCCGACCGTGGACGCGACGCTGAAGGACTTCGACGAGGCCGGGGTGCGCTACACCGGCACGCCCGCCCTGCCGCCCTCGTGAGTGTTTACGCCGGTTAGAACCGGTATAGCCACTCACGAGCCCTCGTCCGCAGCCCGCCCGACCAGCTCGCATTGGGCGGCGAACCCACGGCAGCCTCGTGAGTGCTAGTGCCGGTGAGAACCGGCGTTGCCGCTCACGAGGCTGGCGCGCCGCCCTTGCCGTACGGATTGCACGCCGCAGTGCCGAGGTAGATGTCCCCGCTCGCCGGACCGCCTTGCGGGAACAGCTTCACGTGCACCGCGTGCGTGACCAGGCTGCCGTCGGCGGGCTGCGGCGTCACGGTCTCGTTCAGCGTGATCGTGGCCAGCGCCGTGCCCGCCGCGCCGCCGGGGATCGTGACGCGGTAGTTCGCCGGGATCGACGACGGCACGGTGAAGCCGGAGACCTCTCCGATCGACATCGAACCGGTGCTGCCCGAATCCGTCGTGGTGGCGCAGCCGACCGAGTACGTGCGGACCTTCAGCTCCGGCCCGCCGTACCGGGTGAGCAGGTCGGATTCGAACCGCTGCCCGCCGGTCTTCACCTGCGCGACCGGGCCTTTCCGCTCGCAGGTGGTGCCGCCGAAGCCGAACACCGCGACCTCGCCCGCCGCACCGCCGGTGGTGCGCGCGGAAGCCGGACCGTCGGCGTCGCAGCGGGCCAACTCTCCGGTGACGACGTGTTCGTGGTCCACCAGCACGTCGAGGCTGCCCGCGGAACCCCAGCCGGTGGAGGTCGGCGGATCGGCGTGCGCCACCGCCGGCGCCGTCGCTAGGAAAACCCCGGTGACCAGCAGGATCCGTCCGCGCATTCGCCCTGTCTCCCTTCGCCCGTGCTTCGACATCGGCAGCGCGGCAGGGGTCCCAAACGTCGACGGTCGCAGCTCACCCGGACGTGTGGCGGAAGACAGGGGTGGTGAGGAACGCAACTTGTCTCGTTCCGTGCGGTCGCTCGACGATAACCTGCCCGGACGTCCGTTTTCCGTGGTTGGAGGTCCCGTGTCGTCACTGTCTCTCCCGGCCCGCCGTCAGGTGCTGGCCGACCTCGTGCCCGGCACCCTGGCGCGCGACCTGGCGCTGGTCGCCGGCGGCGCCGTGCTCACCGGCGCGGCCGCGCAGCTGATCATCCCGCTTCCGGGCACGCCGGTGCCGATGACCGGCCAGACCTTCGCCGCGCTGCTCGTCGGCGCGACGCTCGGCATGCGCCGCGGTGCCGCCTCGATGCTGCTGTACTTGCTCGTCGGCGCCGCCGGCGTGCCGTGGTTCCAGGGCGGGACCTCCGGGCTGTCCGGGGCCTCGGCCGGCTACATCGTCGGGTTCGTGTTCGCCGGCGCGCTCGTGGGCGCGCTCGCCCGCCGCGGCGGCGACCGCACTCCGCTGCGCATGGCGGGGACCATGGTGCTCGGCAACGTCGTGATCTACGCCTTCGGCGTGCCGTGGCTGATGGCCGCCACCGGATTCGACCTCGCCACCGCGTTCGACAAGGGCGTCACGCCGTTTCTCGTGGGTGACGTGCTGAAGACCGTGGTCGCGGCCGGTGTGCTGCCGCTCGCGTGGACCGCGGTTTCGCGTTTCCGCAAGGAAGACTGAGCCGGATTTCCGGGATCTCCGGTCCGGCGCGAGGGGTCCGTTCGCGCCGGATCGAAGATCCTGTCGGACCTGGCGGCTATCGTGTCTCGCTGTGCCCGCCCGAACCGATTTCCCCGGCGTCCTCGAACTCCTCACCCACGCGGTGGAGTCCGTCGGCGGCGCTGAACGCCCCGGCCAGGTGAAGATGGCCGATGCCGTCGGCCACGCCATCCGCACCGGCGAACACCTCGCCGTGCAAGCGGGAACGGGCACCGGCAAATCGCTGGCGTACCTCGTGCCCGCGATCCGGCACGCGGTGGAGAAAGACACCACCGTCGTCGTCTCCACGGCCACCATCGCGTTGCAGCGCCAGCTGGTCGACCGTGATCTCCCGCGCCTGGCGAAGGCGCTCAAGAAGCCGCTCGGGCGCGAACCGACCTTCGCGATCCTCAAGGGCCGCCGCAACTACCTGTGCCTGCACCGGCTCGACACCGGCCCGGCCGACGAGCCCGAGGACGCGCAGCTGTTCGACCCGTTCGCGGTGTCCCGGCTGGGCAAGGAAGTCACGCGGCTGCACGAGTGGGTCTCGGACACCGAAACCGGCGACCGCGACGAACTGGTGCCCGGCGTGTCCGACCAGGCGTGGCGGCAGGTTTCCGTCACCGCAAGGGAATGCCTCGGCGCCGCGAAGTGCCCGGTCGGCACCGATTGCTTCGCCGAACGTGCGCGGGCCGAAGCGGGTCGCGCCGATGTCGTGGTCACCAACCACGCACTGCTGGCCATCGACGCGCTGCAGGGCTACCAGGTGCTGCCCGACCACGACCTGGTGATCATCGACGAGGCGCACGACCTGGTCGACCGGGTCACCTCGGTCGCGACCGGCGAACTCACCAGCGCCATGGTGTCGGCCGCCGCGCGCCGCTGCGGAAAGCTGATCGACGCGGGAATCGCGGACCGGCTGCTGGAGTCGTCCGACGGGCTCGCCCTGATCCTCGACGACATCCCGGCCGGAAGGCTCGACGCGCTGCCCCGTCCGTTGCAGGGCGCGATCCCGGCGGTGCGCGACGCGGCGAAGGAATGTCTCACCGCGCTCGGCTCGGATCGCAAGGAAGACGTCGGCGAGGCCACCGCGCGCAAGCTGGCGCGGTCGCTGCTCGAAGAAGTGCACGACACCGCGGTGCGGCTGCTCGACGCGTACGACGAGGATCTGGCGCACCAGCGCGACGTCGTCTGGCTGACCGGCGACAAGTATTCGGCGAACCCGCGACCGCCGGCGCTGAAGGTGGCGCCGCTGGGCGTCGCGGGGTTGTTGCGGGAGCGCGTGTTCAACCAGCACACCACCGTGCTGACCTCGGCGACGCTCACCCTCGGCGGCGAATTCGACACGATGGCACGGCAATGGGGCCTCCCGCCGAGCGGCGCGCGCGTGGTGAAGTCGCCGGGCACGGCCACCGACAAGGAAGCCCCGTCGGACGAGGACACCGGCCCGAAGTGGACCGGGCTGGACGTCGGCTCGCCCTTCGACCACCGCCGCAACGGCATCCTCTACCTCGCCAAGCACCTGCCGCCGCCGGGACGGGACGGCCTCGCTGAGTCCACAATGGACGAACTGGCCGAGCTGGTCGAAGCCGCGGGCGGCCGTACGCTGGGCCTGTTCTCCTCGATGCGCGCGGCGAAACAGGCCGCGGAAGCCATGCGGGAGCGGCTCGACCACCCGATCCTCTGCCAGGGCGACGACGCGACGCCGTTGCTGGTGCGGCAATTCTCCGAAGACGCGCGCACCTGCCTGTTCGGCACGCTCACGCTGTGGCAGGGCGTGGACGTGCCGGGACCGTCGCTGCAGCTCGTGGTGGTGGACCGGATCCCGTTCCCTCGTCCGGACGATCCGGTGTCGTCGGCTCGCCAGCGCGCGGTGGAAGCCCGAGGCGGCAACGGATTCCTCACCGTCGCCGCGACGCACGCCGCGCTGCTGCTGGCACAGGGCACCGGACGGCTGCACCGCTCGGTCACCGACCGCGGCGTAGTGGCCGTACTGGACTCCCGGCTGGCCACCGCGCGCTACGGCGGTTTCCTGCGCGCGTCGCTGCCGCCGTTCTGGCCGACAACAGATCCGCAGGTCGCCCGCGCCGCACTGAAGCGACTCGACGCGGCCGCGCCCGCCTGACCGGGCGCACCGGACAGGCGGGTACGGTGAGTGGAACGAACACGACAGGGAGCACCGTTGACCCAGGATTCGTCCAGCGCACAATCCCGGACCGTCAGTGTTGACGACACCGGGGTTCGGCGCCGGCTCGCCGATGGCAGCGAAGAAGCTGTGACGTGGTCGGAACTGCAATCGGTCATGGTGAGAGTCATCCCGGACGGCCCCTGGAACGAAGACGTCTTCTTCATGCTGGTCGGCAACGACGGCAAAGGCACCGCCGTCCCGAGCGGCGACCCGGCCGCGGACGCCCTCATCGAACGCCTGCAGACCTTGCCCGGCTTCGACAACGAGAAGTTCATCGAGGCGATGACCACGGACGCCGACCAGGCGTACGTGGTGTGGCAAAGCTGAACCTGATGTGCTGAAGCCCCGCTCCAGGGCGCGGTGCTCATGGCAGGCGGGGTCAGGAATGCTTGCCGGGCAAGGGTACCGAGCGGGGGCGTCGACGGGTTTCCTTGCGGCAGTTCGGCAGCCGGGCGGTAAGGCTGGCTCACCGCTTCGGCTTGGCGCTGCCACGGCTCGCCGCAACCAGCCGCCGTCATCGGCGCTCAGCGGCCCCACGCCACAGCAGGTCGGCATCCCGTCGTACCGGGACCTTTCGCCGTGCCTCAGGCAGTCGGGAAGGTCTCCGTCACCGGAATGGCCTTCTTCAGCGTCCGGCTCACCGTGCACAGCCGCTCGATCGCCCGGTCCACCGCACCCGCCAGTGCCTCCCGCTGAGCTTCATCCAGCGACGACACGTCGACGTCGAACGCGACGTGCACCGCGTCCAGTTCCGAGGCTCCCTCGCGCCGGTCGGCGGTCACGGAAACCCGGAACTTCGAGTCCTCGCCCACGCGCCGCGTGATCAGCTGTTCCGCCGTAACCGCGGAGCAGCCCGCGGCCGCGATCTGCAGCAGCTCCGCCGGGGAAAACGCGCCCTCCGAGCCAGCCCGGCCCAACCGCACTTCCGCGCCGCGCTCGTTGCGGCCCACGAAACTGTGCGTGCCTTCGCGCTGTACTTCCAAGGTCATCCGAGGCGCCTTTCCACCCGTCGGGTCACTGCATAGGCGCAACCGCGCGGGTCACGCCGATGTTCCGGGCTGCTGCGCCAGCACGGTGATCGTGCCGGGATCGACCTCGGTGAATCCCGCGTCGCGGACGGCGACCACGCGATTGTCCCGCCAGCCCGCCTCCGGGTCCTCGACCGGGCACAGCTCCTTCCACCGGGCCGGACTGGGCGTGCGGACCGCGACCCGGTAGTCCTTCGCCGCCCACGCCGCCAGTTCGTCGTCCGGCAGCAGTGCCGCGAGGATCATCGTGGCGTGCCCGACCTGTGCGGACGCCTTGCCGACGGTCATCGGGACGTCCGGGTTCAGCATCAGCAGCGGGACGTCCGCCGGGGCCGGGCCGGGCGTGTCGGCGGGCAGTTCGCTGCCGGAGATCTGCAACCGCGAGACCTCTTTCGGAGCCTCCTTGACCAACCCGGGCACGAGCGCACGCGCCTCCGCGCCGTCGACCTCGATAGTGATGCCCGGCAGGTCGAGCACCGCCTGCCAGTGCGCGCCGCGAGCCCGGCGCGCGACCTTCCGGATGCGGTTGTCGAGCCACGCGTGCACCGGCTCGGCCCATTCACCGCCGGGCTCGACGCGTTCGTCCAGGCACACCGCCAGTGCCGCCGCGGCCGCCGCTTCGAGCAGCGCGGTACGGCCGGGCGGTTCGGCGCGTTCGATCCGCAGGATGATCGGCATCGCGCGGACCTCGTCCGGGTTCTCGTCGGACGTGTCCGAGGTGTCCTCGGCGGGCAGGCCGAGCCACGAGGCGTACCGGCTGCGCAGCGGTTCGAGCAGCGGGTTCACGGGCGGGCCAGTTCGAGTCCGTCGGCCGCGTCCGCCGCCTCGACCTCGGCGCGCGTGACGCCGAGAACGAACAGCACCGCGTCGAGGTACGGGTGCGAAAGCGCGGTGTCCGCGACCTCCCGCAGCGCGGGCTTGGCGTTGAACGCGACGCCCATGCCGGCCGCGGCCAGCATGTCGATGTCGTTGGCCCCGTCGCCGACCGCGACGCACGCGCCCAGCGGAATCCCGTACTCCCCGGCGAACCGGCGCAACGCGGTCGCCTTGCCCGCGCGGTCCACGATGTCGCCGACCACGCGGCCGGTGAGCTTGCCGTCCACGACCTCCAGTTCGTTGGCCGCCGCGAAATCGAGGCCGAGATCGTCCACGAGATGATCGATGACCTGGGTGAACCCGCCGGACACGACGCCGCATCGGAACCCCATGCGCTTGAGCGTGCGGACGGTCGTGCGTGCTCCCGGAGTCAGTTCAAGCTTCGCCGCGACCTCGTCCATCACGCTCGCGGGCAGCCCGGCGAGCAGCGAAACGCGCCGCTCCAGCGACTCGGCGAAGTTCAACTCGCCGCGCATCGCGGCCTCGGTGATCTCGCGGACCTGCTCCTCGACCCCGGCATACGCACCAAGCATCTCGATGACCTCGCCCTGCACGAGCGTGGAGTCGACGTCGAAGACCACCAGCCGCTTCGCCCGGCGCGTGATGCCCGCGCGCTCGACGGCGACGTCAATGTTGGCCTCGGACGCCGCGTCGGCCAGCGTGGACCGCAGTTCGGCGTCCGTCTCCTCGGTGTCTTCGCGCACCGAGACGTACAGCTCAAGGCCGGTCACCGGGTAGTCGGCGACGCTGCGGATCGAGTCGATGTTCGCCCCGACGCCCGCAAGCCGCCGCGCGATTTCAGAGAACGCCCGCGCGGTCACCGGACGCCCGAGCAGCACGAGCACGTGCGACGAATCGCGCCTGCCGAGTGCGAAGGGGTCCGCGCCGATCGCGTCGCCGATCCGGACCTCGACCTCCATGCCGACGGTCGCCATCGCCTGTTCGACGGACTCCTGGAGCCCCTCCGGGTCGCGGTAGACGCCGGCGAGCACGCCGAGCACGAGCTGCCCGCGGATGACCACCTGCTCGATGTCGAGCACGTCCACGTCGTGCCGGGTGAGCACGGCGAACAGCACGGACGAGACCCCGGGCTTGTCCGGGCCGGTCGTGGTGATGAGGACGGGAGTCTGGCTCACTGGTTCGGTATCCCTCGTTCGTCGGCACCGACGCTTAGGCCACGGCGAGTCGGCACGCCCAGTCTGGCCTCCAGCGGCGGCGGGCAGAACGCCCCCGTGCCGCGCTTCACACCGCCGGTGCCACGAACGGGCGACGAGAGGCGAGGCGCGAGGGGGGCGGCGAGGCTGGGGCGGGGCCAGGAAGGGCTCGTGAGTGTTTGTGCCGGTTCTAACCGGCACAAACACTCACGAGCCACGATCAGGACCGCTTCCCGCACGCACCCGGCGCCCCACCGCCACAGTCCCGCTCGCGCCACCCGGCGCGCCCTCGGTCCGGCAGCCCCTCGGTCCGGCAGTTCCCGGCCCCCGGCAGCCCCTCCGGTCTCTCTGCTCCGGCAGCCCGCAGCGCTGGCCTGGTACGAAAACGGCGCGTGCCCGGCCGAGAAAGTCCTCGACCGGGCACGCGCCGGTTAGCTCCTGCGAACGCCGGTTACTGCTCGCTCGCGTTGTCCTTGCTGTGGTCGCCCGGCATGGTGGCGTCCACGAGCTTCTGCGACGGGGCCCCGACGTGCTTGGCCTTGCCGAAGAAGCCGATCTCGCCTTCCGCGTGCAGCCGCTCCACCATGTGCGGGTAGTGCAGCTCGAACGCGGGCCGCTCGGAGCGGATCCGGGGCAGCTCGGTGAAGTTGTGCCGCGGCGGCGGGCAGGACGTGGCCCACTCGAGCGAGTTGCCGTAGCCCCACGGGTCGTCGACCGTGACGATCTCGCCGTACCGGTAGCTCTTGAACACGTTCCAGATGAACGGCAGCGTGGACGCCCCGAGGATGTACGCGCCGATCGTGGAGATCGTGTTCAGCGTGGTGAACCCGTCACTGGCCAGGTAGTCCGCGTAGCGCCGCGGCATGCCCTCCGCGCCCAGCCAGTGCTGCACCAGGAACGTGGTGTGGAAGCCGATGAACGTGGTCCAGAAGTGCCACTTCCCGAGCTTCTCGTCCATCATCCGGCCGGTGATCTTCGGGAACCAGAAGTAGATCCCGGCGAAGGTCGCGAACACGATCGTGCCGTAGAGGACGTAGTGGAAGTGCGCCACCACGAAGTAGCTGTCCGACACGTGGAAGTCGATCGCCGGAGCGGCCAGCATGATGCCGGTCAGACCGCCGAAGAGGAACGTGACGATGAAGCCCATCGAGAAGATCATCGGCGTCTCGAAGGACAGCTGGCCCTTCCACATCGTGCCGATCCAGTTGAAGAACTTCACGCCGGTCGGGACCGCGATGAGGAACGTCATGAAGGAGAAGAACGGCAGCAGGACCGCGCCGGTCGCGTACATGTGGTGCGCCCACACCGCCACCGACAGCGCCGCGATCGACAGCGTCGCGAAGACCAGGCCCTTGTAGCCGAACACCGGCTTGCGGCTGAAGACCGGGAAGATCTCCGACACGATCCCGAAGAACGGCAGCGCGACGATGTAGACCTCGGGATGGCCGAAGAACCAGAACAGGTGCTGCCACAGGATCACCCCGCCGTTGGCCGGGTCGAACACGTGGGCTCCCAGGTGCCGGTCCGCCATCAGGCCGAACAGGGCCGCGGTGAGGATCGGGAACGCGAGCAGGATCAGGATGCTCGTGATCAGGATGTTCCAGGTGAAGATCGGCATCCGGTACATCGTCATGCCCGGTGCGCGCAGGCAGACCACCGTGGTGATCATGTTGACCGCACCGAGGATCGTGCCAAGACCGGACACGGCCAGACCGGCGATCCACAGGTCGGCTCCGACGCCGGGCGAGTGGATGGCGTCCGAGAGCGGCGTGTAGGCGAACCAGCCGAAGTCGGCGGCGCCGCCGGGCGTCAGGAAGCCGGACAGCACGATCAGGCTGCCGAACAGGAACAGCCAGTAGGAGAACGCGTTCAGCCGCGGGAACGCCACGTCGGGCGAGCCGATCTGCAGCGGCAGGATGAAGTTCGCGAACCCGAAGAGGCTCGGCGTCGCGTACAGCAGCAGCATCACCGTGCCGTGCATGGTGAACAGCTGGTTGTACTGCTCCTGGGACAGGAACTGCTGCCCCGGCTGGGCGAGCTCCGTCCTGATGAGCATGGCCATCGCGCCGCCGATCATGAAGAAGGCGAACGACGAGACCAGATACATGATCCCGATCTGCTTGTGGTCCGTCGTGCGGAACAACCGCAGCAGGTACGAACCCTTTGCCGTCTCGCGCGCGGGATACGGGCGCGTCGCGATCGGCTTCGGGGCTACGGCCGTCACTCCTGCCTCCAACACTGCAACCTTGTGGTGGTCAACTCCGGGGCGCTCGGGCTCAGGCGAGCCTGATCCGGGCGGTTAGGGGGATCGTAGCCCTCGCTACCGACAGTCGCGCGCACCGGCTGGTTAGATCACCGCATGACCGACCCGTACCGCGCCGCGGCGGTCTCCTCCGCACTCGCTGCCGGCCGCCGGTTCGGCCTCGCGACGGACGCGGCGAAGGTGCTGCACGAGCGCTCGAACGTGCTGGTGAGGATGGGTCCGGTGGTGGCGAGGGTCCCGGCCACCACCCGGTTGCTGCGGCCGGACGCGACCGCGTGGCTCGAGCGGGACGTCGCCCTTTCGGCCTATCTCACCGAACGTGGTGTGCGCGTCGTCTCACCGTCCGAAGATCCCCCGGCCGGACCGCATTTCGCGGAGGGATTGCCGGTCACGCTCTGGCACTGGACCCCGCACGATCCGGACCATCGGCACGGGCCGGACGAGACCGCCGCGTCGCTCGCCGGGATCCACGCCGCCTTGCGCGACTACCCCGGCGAACTGCCGTCCCGCGGCCCGGTCGGCGAACTCCTGGACACCGTCGACCGCAACGCCTCGCTGCTGGACGGCTTCGCCGACCGCATCCGCACGGAAACCGAACGGCTCGCCGCACTGCTGCCGTCGGGCCCGGTCCAGGCCCTGCACGGCGACGCACACCCCGGCAACCTCATCCAGACCGCCGACGGCCCGTGCTGGCTCGACTTCGAGGACACCTGGCGCGGACCGCTCGAATGGGACCTGGCAATCCTCGCGCGACAGGGCGGCCCGGAGTTCCTCGCTGCGTACCCAGGCGAAGCGGACGAAGCCGTCCTCGCGACGTGTACGCGGCTTCGCTCGCTCTTCGCGGTCGCGTGGCGGTTCCTGATCGCACAGCGCTTCCCGCACCGCCTAGCCGAAGCACGCGCCGCGGCGGCCGACTACTTCAGCTGACCCAGCCGAGGATGGCTTCGACCACGCCCGCCGGGTCCTCCAGCGGCGTCAGGTGCCCGACGTCCGGGAGGACGGCGAGGGTCGCGTCAGGCAGCGCCTCGACCATCGTGTTGGCGGCGTCGAGCGGCGTGATCGCGTCGCGCTCCCCCACGATGACCAGCGCCGGGACGTCGGTTTCCCGCAGCAGGTCAACGGAATCGGGCCGGTTGCGCATCGCCCGCGCGGCCCAGGCGACCCCGGACGCCGGCTGCGCGTCGATCAATTCGCGCACGCGCGCGCGGACGTCGGCGGACGCGGTGTCAGCCAGCAGGTTCGGCAGATTCCCGTCGGCCAGCCAGTCTTTGACGCCCTCGGCTTCCGCGCGATTCGCGACATCAAGCCGGGTTTGCGCGGCTTCGGGAGTGTCCGCGGCGGCTTTGGTGTCGATGAGGATCAGCCCGCCGACGCGTTCGGGCGCCTGCCGCAGGACGGCCATCGCGAGGTAGCCGCCCATCGAACAGCCGCCGAGAACCACCTGATCGAGTTCGAGCTTGTCCAGGAGCGCGACGACGTCCCGCGCCGCGTCCGCCAGATCCGGCTCGGCTTCGGTGTCCGGCAGCGGACTCCGGCCGAGGCCGCGCTGATCAGGCGTGATGACCCGGAGGCGTTCCGCGAGCGGCGCGCGGACCGGGTCCCACATGCGGGCGTCGAGCGGGAAGGCGTGCAGGAGCACCAACGGCAGTTCGGTCATGGCGGAGATTGTCGCTGTTTTTCGCCGCGATTTTTGTCGGACCCCGTCGTTATGGTCGGGGCGTGACAGAGATCGTGACGGAAAGGCTGGTGCTGCGGCACTTCGTGGAGACAGATCGGCAGGCAGTGGTCGAGATCCAGAGCGACCCGGAGACGAACCGGTACAACCCGCGTCCGCCGGACACCGCGACCACGCTGGTGATGTTCGACAGCTGGCTCGAGCACTGGGCGAGGTTCGGCTACGGGTACCTGGCGGTCCGGGAACGGGGCAGGCCGGAGGCCGCCGACGGGTCGGACGTGATCGGCATGGCCGGAGTGCGCAACCGGGAGTTCCGGGGCGAGAAGGTGCTGAACCTGGCCTACCGCTTCCGTCCGTCGGCCTGGGGGAAGGGGTACGCGGCGGAGGCGGCGCGGGCGTCGGTGGAATGGGCGGAGCGGGAGATACCGGCGATTCCGGTGCTGATCAGCGTCGCGGTGACGAATACGCCGTCGTTGCGGGTGGTGGAGAAGCTGGGGTTCACCGACTACGTGGAGGAGGAGTACGACGGGGCGGTTTCGCGGCATTTCCGGCGGTGAGGTTGGTTCGGAGAAGCTGCGGTGAGGTTGGTCCGGGGAGCGGCGGATCGCTGTTGTGATTCGTTCGGCAGGTTGATGAGGGGGAGTTCGGCGCCGGAGGGGCCAATGGTCGCTGAGGGGGTGGGGTTGCTTCGGGTTGAGCGGTCGGCGCTGTCCCCGGGGCGAGCGGTTGGCGTTGCCCTGGAGCGAGCGGTCGGTGCTGTCCTCGATCGAGCGGTTGTTGGCGTCCCGGGCCCGGCGGTCGGCGTTGCCCCGGGCCGAGCGGTTAGTGCCCGCCCTTAACCGAGCGGTCGGTGCCGCCCGGGTCTAGCGGCTGGGGTCCCGGGCCGAGCGGTCGGTGCCGTCCAGGATCGAGCGGTTGATGTCGTTCTGGGGCGAGTTGCTGGTGTTGTCCTGGGGTGAGCGGCTGGTGCTGTGCTGAGTTGAGCGGTTGGTGTTGCCCGGTGGCGGGTGGTTGATGTTGTCCCGCAACAACCATCCGCCGACGAGACCGCTCGCGACCGCGATCGCGCCGCACAGCAGCAGGACCAGCAGCACTCCGCGGGTCGCGCCGTCGCTCCCCTCGCCGCGGGTCGCGTAGACCGCGCCGGACACCGCGATTCCCAGCGCCAGTCCGAGTTGCCGGGAGCTGTTCGCGGCAGCGCCGGCCGTGCCGCCGTATTCCGCTGGCACCGAAGCGATCGCCACCGCCGGGAAGACCGGGGACACGATGCCCGCGCCGATTCCGGTCAGGAGCAACGCGGGCAGCAGGGCGATCCAGGTCGGGCTGAACAGCACCGCGACCGCGGTCAGGCAGCCGACGCCGAGCAACACCGTCGCGCCGCCCAGCACCCGGCCCGGTGATGTGGCATGCAACGGTCCGCTGATCAGTGCCGACACCACGACGAACACCACCACCTGCAGCGCCAGCACCGCCGACGTCGCCGCCGAACTCAGGCCGGTCGCGTCCTGCAGCCACAGCGAGATCACTGGCAGCGCACCGAATCCGGCGAAGTAGTAGCTGAACGCGACGAGCAGCACGCCGAGGAACCGGCGCGTCGCGAACAAGCCGGTCGGCACCATCGGCGTGCTGCTGCGGCGTTCCGCGACCACGAAAGCCGCGATGGCGGCCATCGTGACCAGGTAACCGATCACGGCACCGGCGGAGGACCATCCGCGATCGCCGCCGGTGATGACGGAATAGGCGAGTCCGGTGGCCGCGATCGAGAACGTGGCGATGCCTGGGTAGTCGACACTGCGGCCGTGCGCTCGCGGGCCTTCCTTCAACGAGGCCGCCGCCATGAGGATCGCGACCACGCACAGGGGCAGGGAGGCAAAGAAGATCCACCGCCAGCCGAGCAACTGGGCGATCACGCCGCCGGAGAAGGTGCCGACCGCACTGGCCACTCCGGCGACCGTCCCCCAGACCGCGAACGCCCGCGCCCGATCGCGGCCCTCGTAGGTCAGCCCGACCAGCGGCAGGATCGTCGCGAACATCGCCGCGCCCGCGACGCCTTGCGCGACCCGCGCGGCGATCAGCGCGCCGGGCGTTCCGGCCACGCCGCAGGCGAGCGTCGCGAAGGAGAACAGGACCAGTCCGGCGAGGTAGACGCGCTTGCGGCCGAGCAGGTCGCTCAGTGAGCCGAAACCCAGCAGCAGTCCGGCGAGCGCGACCGTGAAGACGTCCACGATCCATTGCAGCTGGCCGTATCCCGCGCCGAGTTCGGCACCGATCGCGGGCAGCGCGACGGTGACGATGCTGGTGTAGATCAGCAGCAGGAACGTGCCGGCACAAGCGGCGATCAACGGGACCCAGGACGGCGCTTCGGGCTCGGCGCGGCTCGGCACGAGAGACATGCTTGAGATCGTGCTGTAATAGGCTTATGCCGCATAACTCTTACTACCGGAGTTTCCTCAAGTTTGTGACCGGCCTCGCCAATGACCGTCCCGCGGCTCTCGCTGACCTGGTCGGACGCTGGGACGAACCGGAGATGGGCCCGGTCCCGCCGGCCGCGGACGAGGATTTTCCCGAGGTGTGCGCTTTCCTGGACCGGTGGACCGAGGTCGTCGACGCCGCGAGCGAGACGGACCGGGTCCGGCTGCTGAACGCCCTGCTGGCCGAGGCCGTGGCTTACCCGAGAATCACCGAGCACGACGGCTACCGCTGGCACCTGCACTATCAAGACGACGGGATGCGCCTGCCCGCGGTGCTGCGCGCGGTCACGTCAGTGGCGGCGGCGCAGTACCTGACCTCGACCAGCATGCACCGCCTCGGCCGTTGCGCCGCGCCGGAATGCCGCCGCGCGTTCGTCGACTTCACTCGCAGCGGGACCCAGCGCTACTGCACCCACGCCTGCGTCAACCGGGACGCGGTCCGACGGCACCGGGCACGGCGGAAGGAAGCCCTTTCGCAGTAAGGATTCCGCGTCACCAACGCCGATTCGGCCGCCGCCGCGCCCGAGCCTCCCAGCAGGGCCGATGCCAATGCCTGCGGTCCGCGACGCCGCCGGTCTCGTCCGCGGGCCACACGACCAGATGCGGGACGCCCGGACGGATCTCGTGGTCGCACCCGGGACAGCGGTAGGTCTTGGCAGCCTGCGAACCGGGGACGGTGCGCACCAGCCAGTCGCCGTCGGGCGCGGATTCGCTGCGGGCCCAGCCGCTGACCGCCCCGGCATCCGGCCGCTCGGCAGCACCGGAACGGCCTCGGCCGGGTCGATTGCGTCTGGGCACGCAGCCACGGTAACCGGACCTCGGCGGGGTGGCTCAGCCGGTGGGATCGCACTGCTTCGGACGGAAGAAGCCCGCGGAGTTGCGTGGAGTGCCGCGGCGACGAGCAATCCCCCGCTGAGGCGCACGTGAACCAGCGAGGCCGCACTGCCTCGAACGAATCACGCCTGAACTGCTGAAGCGAGCAGTCGCCCACCGCGATGCGCACGGACTACGCGGGCCGCACCGGCCCGAACGAATGGCTCCTGCGCTGCGGCGCACGTGAGCTGGGTGGCTCGGCGCGACAGCCGGACGAACCAGCCCGCGTCACGCCGATGACAGCCGCCTGAACGAGTCGGCTCTGCGATCCCGGCGAACCGGACCAAGCGGTCCGAGCGGATCAGCCCCGGGCGATCGCCAGCGGGACGAGCTGTTCCGCCGACGTCAGCGACCCGTGTTGGCCCACCAGGTTTGATTCCACTGCCTCGGCGAGTTCGCGGACCATGCCGAAGGTTCCCGTCGCCGCGGCGACGACGTCGCCGATCCTCGGGCGCACCCGGTCGCTCACCGCGGCGCCGAACCAGCCTGCCGCGATCGCTTCCTCGCGCGGCAGAACCCAGGCTCGCTCGCCAAGGACCTCGCGCCACGCGGCCACTACGTCCGCCGTCGCGCCGGGTTCGGTGTAGACATGCCGTGCGCGGACTTCACCGCCGAATGCGCGGACTCCTGCCAGCAATTCCGGGGCGTCTTCCAGGTTCAGTTTTTCCTCGACGGCCACCATTCCGTGGTCTGCCACCACCGCGAGGACCGCACCAGCGGGCAGCCCGTCCACAATGGACTCCACCAGCCGGTCGACCTGGCGGAGCTGCATTCGCCATGCGGTCGAGCCGGGGCCGTAAAGATGGCCTAGCAGGTCCAATTCGCTGTGGTAGGCATAGCAAAACGCGCGCGAGGAGAGTACGTCCAAGGTTCGCGCGGCGAGGTCGCCCAGTGCGTGCACGCCCGCGTAGCGGGCGCCGCTTTGCGTGGCTTGGGTCAGGGCTGTGTTGGCGAAGTGCGCTGAGGACACCACTGCGGCTTCGATACCCGCGGCGGCGGCGCGTTCGAAGGTCGTCGGGAGAGGTTGGACGTCGCGGGGCGGCAGAGCTCCCCGGAGGTCGCTGCCGTCGTCGTGGGAGCGCCACCGCAGGGCGTTCATGACGCCGGTTCCCGGGATCTCGAAGGTGTAGCCGACCATGCCGTGCTCGCCCGACGCCAGACCGGTGCCGATCGCGGCGACGCCAGCCGCGGTGGTCGACGGGAAGCCGACTCGCAGGGGGCTGCCGGCGAGTTCGGTGAGAACCGGGGCGTCGGCCGCGTGCTGGGCCAGCAGTTCCCAGCCGAGGCCGTCGATGAGGAGAACGCAGGCGCTGCGGGCTTCGGGCAAGGCCAGGCCGCCGTCCTCGCCGGGCACGCCCAGCGCGCCGAGCAGGGCGGGAACGACCTGGCCGAGGTGCGGAACATCCGCGTACTGGGGCACATCCACCCGGACAGCTTCCCACCAACGCGGCGCGCCAGCGATAATCAACGCATGCCCACCTACGCCTACCGCTGCCGCGACTGCACCGAGACGTTCGAACTCCAGCGCCCGATGGCCGAGTCCAGCGCGCCCGCCCCGTGCCCGGAGGGGCATACGGACACGGTCAAGCTGCTCACGACGGTCGCGCTCACCGGTTCGGCCTCCGCTCCCGCGCCGGCTGGCGGAGGGTGTTGCGGGGGCGGTTGCTGCAGCTGACGCCCGCCAGGCAAGCGGCCGGGCCACTGCCAGGCGGGCGGCTGCCCGCAACCAATCAGCAGGACTTCAGCGCCTGATCCAGATCAAGCCACAAGTCCTCGACATCCTCCAGCCCAGCCGAAAGCCGCAGCAAGCCGTGGGTGATGCCCGAGTCCGTGCGGTCGTCCTCGGCGACGATGCGGTGCGTCAGCGAGGCCGGGTGCTGGATCAGCGTGTCGACGCTGCCCAGGCTCACCGCGGGCGTGATCAGCCGGACCGCGCCGATCACTGCGTGCGGGTCGCCAGTCACCTCGAAGGCCACCAAAGGCCCGCCCAGTTTGGGGTAGTGCACGGCGCTGACCGAAGGGTGTGAAGCTAGCCGCGAGGCCAAAACGGCGGCGGTTTCCGAAGCGGCCTTCACGCGCAGCGGGAGCGTCGAGAGACCGCGCAGGAGCAGGTATCCGGCGAGTGGGTGCAGCACGCCGCCGGTAGCGAAGCGCAGGGAACGCAGGCGCGCGGCTTCTTCGGCGTCGCAGGCCACGATGCCGCCCATGACGTCGCCGTGGCCGCCCAGGAACTTGGTTGCGCTGTGCAGCACCATTCGGGCGCCAAGGCGGCCGGGGCGTTGCAGGACTGGTGTCGCGAAGGTGTTGTCGACCAGGACCGGGACGTCGCCACAAGCCTCCGTCAGGGTGGCGATGTCCAGTTCGCTCAAGGTCGGGTTCGCGGGGGTTTCCACGAAGACCAGGCCGGTGTCGGGGCGCAATGCCTCGGCGACGTCCTCAGGGGCGGTCCAGGTGACTTCGGTGCCCAGGAGGCCGGTGGTGAGCAGGTGGTCCGTGCAGCCGTACAGCGGACGGACGCCGACGATGTGCCGTTTTCCTTGCGATACCGCGGAAAGCAGGCAAGCGGAGACCGCCGCCATGCCGCTGGCGAAAGCCACGGCGTGGTCGAAGCCTTCGAGTTCCGCCAATGCCTGTTCGAACCGTTCGACGGTCGGATTGCCGATCCGGCCGTAGATGCCGGTGACGTTCCCGCCCGCGGCGAACTCGTCGATCCGGCGGGCCTCCTCGGCGCTGTCGCGCGCGGGGTAGGTCGTGGAGAAGTCGAGCGGGGCGGCGTGCAGGCCGAGGTCGGCGAGATCGTCGCGACCGGCGTGGACGGCTCGGGTGCGCAAGGCGGAAGTCATGGCAGTCACGTTCGGACACGCAACGGCGGCAAAGCAACAATCTCGGATAAGATTCAGCGATGAGCGAGACCGTCGAACTGAGTCCGGTTGATCTTGAGATTCTGCGCGTGTTGCAGAACGATGCCCGGACGTCGAACAAGGAGCTCGCGGCCGCGGTCGGGCTCGCGCCGTCGACCTGTCTCGACCGGGTGGCGCGACTCCGGGAGACCGGCGTGATCACCGGCCAGCACGCCAAGGTCGACGCGGCGAAGGTGGGGCGTCCGCTGGAGGCGTTCCTGTTCGTGCAGGTCCGGCCGCATCGACGGCCGCTGGTCGAGCAGTTCGTGGAACATCTCCTGGCACTGCCGGAGATTCGCGCGGTTTACCACCTGACCGGTCCAGACGACTTCCTCGCGCACGTCGCCACCACGTCCGCCGCCGAGTTGCAGCGGCTGGTGCTGGACGAACTCACCTCCCGCGACGAGGTCGCCCGCGTGCACACGAACCTCGTGTTCCAGCAGTGGCAGGGCGGGCCGCTGCTGCCGCCGGACGGCGAACCGGCCCAGGGCGCGCGCATCCGGCGGCGCGACCGGTGAACAGCGCAAGATAGACCCGTGGAGATCAGCGACCTGACCGAATCCGACCGCGCCGAGTGGGAAATCCTCGCTCGCGGCAAAGACGCCTACTTCGACGTCCGACGCACCGACGACAGCTACGACCGGACCTGGCGCCGCCTGCTTGACGACGACCGGATCCGCGGGATCGCCGCCCGGCTCGACGGCACGATGGTCGGCATCGCGCATTATCTGTTCCACGCCAGCGTTTGGTACTCCGGAAAGTGCTACCTCGCCGATCTGTTCGTGCACGAGAACGTCCGGCGCAAGGGCGTCGCGACGGCGCTGATCGAGTGGGTTGCCCGCGACGCCGACGAGCACGGTTTCCCGTCGCTGTACTGGAATACGCTCGAAGACGCCCCGGCACGCGCGCTTTACGACCGCGTGGGCAAATACCACGACGGTTTCATTCTCTACACGTACAAGCGTCAGTAGTCCTTGAAGCCCTTGCCGGTCTTGCGGCCCAATCGTCCGGCCGTCACCAGGTGTTCCAGCAACGGTGCCGGCGCGAAGCCTTCTTCGCGGAACTCGTTGAACAGCGTCCGCTCGATCGCCAGCGAAACGTCCAGCCCGACCACGTCCAGCAATTCGAACGGCCCCATCGGCAGACCGCAGCCGACCTTCATCGCGGTGTCGATGTCGTCCGCCGACGCGTAATGCGCTTCCAGCATTTTCACCGCGTCGTTGAGGTACGGGAACAGCAACGCGTTCACGATGAATCCGGCCCGGTCGCCGCAATGCACCGGGTGTTTGCCGACCGCGGCGCACACGGCCGTCGCGGTCGCGGTGACGTCGGGAGCGGTCGCGATCGTCGACACCACTTCCACCAGCTTCATCACCGGCGCGGGATTGAAGAAGTGCAGGCCGATCACATCGCCGGGCCGCGAAGTCGCCGCAGCGCATTCGATGACCGGCAGCGAGGACGTCGTGGTCGCGAGCACCGCGCCCGGCCGGACGACGTCGTCCAAAGCGGAAAACACCGCCTGCTTGACGGAAAGCTCCTCGGCCACGGCTTCGACCACCAGGTCGACGTCGGCCAGTTCCTCGAATTCCGTCACCGGCCGGATCCGCCCGAGCGCGGCCGCGGCGTCCTCTTCGGACAGTTTGCCCTTCACCACGGCCTTGTCGAGCGACTTCTTCACCTTCGCCACCGATGCTTCGGCCTTCTCCATGCTCCGCGCCCGCAGCACAACGGCGAAACCGCGCTTGGCGAACACTTCCGCGATGCCGGTGGCCATTGTCCCGGTGCCGATCACGCCAACGGACCGCACTTCGCGAGCCACCGACGAGTCCACATCGGACGCAGCGACCGAATCCACCACCACCGGCGAATCCGGCGCGTCGTAGGTGTAGAAACCGTGTCCGCTCTTCCGACCCAGTTGCCCCGCGGTGATCATCTGCTTCAGCAATGGCGCGGGCGCGTGCAGCCGGTTGCGGGATTGGTGGTACATCGTGTCGAGGATTTCGTACGCGGTGTCCAGCCCGATCAGGTCGAGCAGCGCGAGCGGGCCCATCGGGTAGCCGCAGCCGAAACGCATTGCGGCGTCAAGATCTTCGCGGGTGGCATAGCGCTGCTCGTACATCCGCACCGCGTGGTTGAGATACCCGAACAGCAGCGCGTTCGCGATGAACCCGGCCCGGTCGCCCATCACCACCGGCGATTTGCCCAGCCGCTGCGCGAATTCCACGATGTCGGACACCACGTCCGGCTCGGTGACCACCGTGCGCACGACCTCGACCAGCTTCAGCACCGGAGCCGGGTTGAAAAAGTGCATCCCGACAACCTTGCCCGGCCGCGCGGTGTGCACGCCGATCTCGGTGATCGACAGCGAGGACGTATTGGACGCGAACACCACGTCCGGCCGCGTCACCTGGTCCAACTGGGTGAAAACCTCGGCCTTCGCCGCGAGGTTCTCCGGGATCGCCTCGATCACCAAGTCCACTTCGGACAGTTCGGTCAGCGAGGTCGTGGCGCGGATCCGGCCGAGCAGCGCCTCGCGGCCCGCCTCGTCGAGCTTGCCGCCCGCGAGCGCCCGTTCGGTCGAATGCCGCAGGTGGCTGAGGCCGCGTTCGACCCCGGCCTCGTCGAGTTCCACCGCGACCACGTCGAGCCCGCTGCGGGCGAGCACCTCGGCGATGCCCGCGCCCATCGTGCCAAGACCGACCACACCGACCGTCGAGATTTCCCGTGCCACCAGGCCTCCAGAGGTTACCCGCTGGTAATTGCCGCTCACTGTGCCACGCGAGACCCTCGAAAGCACATCGGAATCGAGTCAGTCCCGGCGAAGTCACCCGGTCGGAAAACCGGCGTCACTCCCCGAAGTTCGACTCCACCAGCTCGGCCACCTTCGCGACCGCCTCCGCCGCCTGCAGCCCGCGAGCCCGCACCACGATCCGGTCGCCCTGGCGCGCGCCGAGCGACATCAGTGCCAGCACGCTGTGCGCGTCCGCCTCCTGCTCGCCAAGCCGGATCGACACCTCGGCCTCGAATTCGGCCAGGCTGCGCACCACGACCGCGGCCGGGCGCGCGTGCAGGCCGACGTCGTTGGTCAGCGTGAATTCCTTCTCCACCACGCCTTCCTCGCCCGCGGCCGAGGGCTCCGCGGCGGCCAGGTCGGGGGCGACCCCGGCACTCGCCGCGGCCTCGCCCACCGCCTTGGCGTTCGCGCCGCCCTGCGCCGCGACGGCCGCGGCCACCGCGCCTTCCACCAGCGGCGCGTCGACCACCACCGCGGCGGACGGATCGGCCAGCGATTCGACCGCCAGCTCAGCCGTCATCTGCGCGCTGCCGAGGTCGTACAGCAACACCACGCCGTCGCCGGAATCCGCACGCTGGGTGGCCGCGACGACCTCGTCGTAGTCGGTGCCGATGCCGCCGCCGTCGGGCAGCCCGCCCGCCGGGACGATCCGGACGTCCGGGGCCATCTGGGCAGCCAGCTCGGCAAGGCCTTCGGCCAGTTTCGCGCTATGCGAGACAAGAACGATTCCGACGGTCACCGGGCCGCCTCCGCGAACGCACGCAGCAGCAGCGCCGTCGACCGGGCGCCCGGATCCATGTGCCCAACCGCGCGTTCCCCGAGGTACGAGGCGCGGCCCTTGCGCGGAATCAAGTCCACAGTGGACTCCGCACCGCGGTCCGCTCCGTCCGCCGCGGCGGTGAGCACGTCCGCGATCGTTCCGTCCGCGGCCCCTTCGGCCGCGGAGATGGCCGGGAGCAACGCGTCGACCATCGTCGCGTCGCCGCCAACCGCCTTGCCCCGGGCCTGCACGCCCTCCAGTGCCGCCCGGAGTGCGTCGAGCAGCAGCGGCACATCGATCTCGGACGCGTCGCCGAGCTTCGCCGACGCACGCAGGAAAGCCGTGCCGTAAAGCGGTCCCGCCGCGCCGCCGACCTTGGAAATCAGCGTGGTGGCAGCGAGTTTCACGACCCCGGCCGGGGTTTCCGGCACCGCGGTCTCCAACGCGGAGACGATCGCGGCGAAGCCCCGGTTCATGTTCTCGCCGTGGTCGGCGTCGCCGATCGCGCGGTCCAGGTCCACCAGCTCGGTGCGGTGTTCGGCGATCACTTCGGCGGCGGCGCGCAACGCGGCCGCGACCCCTTCGGCAGTGCAGGCCATCAGATCCCCCACCGCAGCGCGGGCGTGCGCACCGGCGCGTCCCACAGCTGCGTAAGCTCGTCGTCCAATTTCAGCAGGGTCAGGCTGATGCCCTGCATTTCCAAGCTCGTGATGTACGGGCCGACCAGCCTGCGCTCGACCAGGATCCCGCGCTCGGCCAGCAGCCGCTCGGCGATGCCGTGCGCGAGGTACAGCTCCAGCTGCGGCGTGCCGCCCATCGAGTTGGTGAACAGCAGCACCTTGTCTCCGGAGGAGAACGGCAGGTCGGACACCACCGCCTCGACCATCCGGGCGACCAGCGCGTCGGCCGGTTCGGCCGGGATCCGCTCGCGGCCGGGTTCGCCGTGGATGCCGATGCCGAACTCGATCTCGTTCTCGCCGAGGTCGAAGCTCGGTTCGCCGACGTGCGGCACGGTCGGCGCGGACAGCGCTACCCCGATCGAGCGAACCTGCCCGATCACCTTGCGCGCCAACGCTTCCACCGCGTCCAGCGAATCGCCGCGCTCGGCCGCCGCGCCGGTGATCTTCTCCAGCAGCACGGTGCCGCCGACGCCGCGCCGCCCGGCGGTGAAGGTGGAGTCCTTGACCGCCACGTCGTCGTCGATGACCACGCTGCGCACGTCCAGGTCCTCGGCCGCGGCCAGTTCGGCGGCGGTTTCGAAGTTCAGCACGTCGCCGGTGTAGTTCTTCACGATCAGCAGTGCCCCGGCCGGACCGGCAGTGGCGGCGAGGGCCGCCTGCACCGCGTCCGGAGTCGGCGACGTGAACACCGGACCGGGCACCGCGGCGTCGAGCATCCCCGGCCCGACGAACCCGCCGTGCAGCGGTTCGTGCCCGGATCCGCCGCCGGAAACCACTGCGACCTTGCCCGCCACCGGCGCGTCCGCGCGCACGACCAGCGCCGGATCGTCGCGCACCCGCAGCAGGTCCGCGTGTGCGACCGCGAGCCCTCTCAGCGATTCGGCGACGACGGCCGCCGGATCGTTGATGATCTTCTTCATGGCGGACCTCCGGCACCTCGGCGTCGTGGACGGACCCCAACCTATGAGGTCGCCGGGCGCGCCGCAAAGCGCCCCCTGGTCACGCCGCGGGCAGTTTCCCGGCCAGCTGCTTGGCCAGCCCGACGGTCTTGCCGCACGGGTCGTCCTTGTCCGCCTGCGCGTCGGAGTTCGTGTACTCCAGCTGGACAACCTCGACGTGGTCTTCCTTCCACTGCCGGTGCTGCCATTTGACCTGGCAGCTCGACCCGGTGCTGCCCTGCTTCGCGTACGCCTGGCTCGGCGTGCCGACGTCGGCCTTCAGCCAGCCGTCGCCCTCGGACGGCGCGACGCCGGGGAACATCGTCACCCGGACGCTCGGGATGAGGCCCCATTCGCACGAGTGCAGTCCGGACGGCCGCGGCTTCCCGCCCTTCACGACCCCGTCCACGGCGGCCGGGTCGAGCACCGTGCACGGGTCGACGGCGAGCAGCGTGCCCGGGCCGGGCGTGTACTTCTGCGGGTTGTTGTGCAGTTTCTCGACCGCCGTCGCGACGAGTTTGCGGCCGGCGGCGCAGGCGTCGCCGCCGGTGTAGTCGACCCGGAAGGAGACGCCGACGGCCGGGTTCCGCGCGGTGAGCGCGCTGACCACGCAGCCGGAGCCGCCGCCGAGATCGGGCACCTCGACCTGCGGGAGTCCGCCGACCGCGCCGGTGGTCTTGTCCGACGCGAAGGTCACGAGGCCGCCGACGTCGACGCTCGCCCGGATTTCCTTGCCGCCGGGATCGGTCGCCTTCGCGACGCAGGAGTCGAACTGCGTGCTCGACGCGGTCGCCTCGCCCTGCGTCGTGCCGAGCGGGCTCATCGCGGTCTTGTCCACGAACTGGCACGGCAGCAGGTCGCGCAGCACGGCGGGGGCGACCGCGGGATCGGTGATCGGGCCGGACGTCGCGGCGCTGTCCCCGGCGGCGGGGACGGTCGTGCGCGCGAAGTTCTCCTTGCCCAGATTCGGGCCGCCGCACGCGGACATCGCGACCACACCCGCCGCGGCCAGGGCGGACAACTTCAGGAACCGGCCGAACCGGAGATCGTGCACCACGTCCGGCAACCTAGCGGGCGAGGTCGCCGGACGCGCGCACAACCCGATTATTCGGCGGGTGAGGTTTCCGTCGTTTCGGTGCTCGGCGGCACCACGAGCGGCCGCAGCACCGCCCACAGCACGAACATCGCCGTCACCACCAGCAGGCCGATGCCCGACCAGAGGTTGATGTTCACATCCGCGGCCTTCTTCAGATCGTCGTCGCTGGTGAACCCGGCTCCCATGATCGTGAGGATCACGCCGTAGACGCCGAGCAGCAACGCGATGATCAGCCGGATGTCGAAGGCGCCCGCCTTGTGCGGCCGCGAGGTTTTCTCGGTCATGCGGGCCTCCTCAGAAGATGATGTTGAGAGCGATCGTGAGCACGAGGACGATGCCTGCCAGCAGGCCCGGCTTGCGGTACCAGCCCGCGTTCTCGCCGGTGTTGTCGTGCTTGAGCGCGTCGCGCGGCGTGAGCGAGTAGACCAGGCCGACCAGTTGCGCGTCCGGCTTCGGCTGGGTGGCCAGCGAAACCCCGATGCTCACCACGATGTCGACGACGAACGCGGTGCCCGCGGCCACGAAGCTGGTGCCCTGCCCGGCGAGCGACAGCACGTCCAGCTGCGACAGCGCCCAGATCGTGATGGCCGACGCGGTGCCCGCCACCAGGCCGATCCACCCGGCGGCCGCGGTCATCCGCTTCCAGAACATGCCGAGGATGAACGTGGCGAACAGCGGCGCGTTGAAGAACGAGAACAGGTCCTGCAAGTAGGTCAGGATGTTCGCGGACTGCGACGCGACGAACGCGGTGCCGATGGCCAGCACGGTCGCGACGACGGTGGTCTTGCGGCCGAGGTTCAGGTAGTAGCCGTCCGGCTTGTCCTTCTTCACGTACGTCTGCCAGATGTCGTACGTGAAGACGGTGTTGAACGAACTGAGGTTCGCCGCCATGCCCGCCATGAACGACGCGAGCAGACCGGCGATCGCGATGCCGAGGATGCCGTTGGGCAGCAGGTCGCGCATCAGCAGCAGGAGCGCGTTGTTCGCGGTGACCCCGCTCGTGGCCGGTTTGTCGGCGAGCAGAAGTCCCTTGTCCTGCAAGTACTCCGGCACCACGACGCCGGCGATCATGCCGGGGATGATCACGATGAAGGGCACCAGCATCTTCGGGAACGCGCCGATGATCGGCGTGCGCCGCGCGGCCGACATGCTCTTCGACGCCATCGCGCGCTGAACCTCGACGAAGTTCGTCGTCCAGTACCCGAAGGACAGCACGAAACCGAGGCCGAACACGATGCCGAGGACGGACAGGAAGTTGTTGCCGAAGCCGGTCAGGTTGTCGCCCGGCCAGGAGTGCAGTTGTTCGGTGCCGCCGGGGCTGTGCGTGATCTTGTCGACCAGGCCCTGCCAGCCGCCGACCTTGACCAGGCCGACGATGGTCAGCGGCAGCAGCGCCACGACGATCACGAAGAACTGCAGCACCTCGTTGTAGATCGCGGCGGACAGCCCGCCCAGCGCGGTGTAGCCGAGCACGATGGCGGCCGCGACGACGATCGACACCCACAGCGGCCAGCCCAGCAGCAGGTTCACGACGCTGGCCAGCAGGAACAGGTTCGCGCCCGCGATGAGGATCTGCGCCGCGGCGAAGCTGATGCCGTTGACGAGATGTGCCGTCGGCCCGAACCGGCGGCGCATGAACTCGGGGACGCTGCGGACCTTGGATCCGTAGTAGAACGGCATCATCACCAGGCCGAGGAACAGCATCGCCGGGATGGCGCCGATCCAGAAGTAATGGACGGTCGGCAGGCCGTAGAGGACGCCGTTGGCGGACATGCCCATGACCTCGACCGCGCCGAGGTTCGCGGAAATGAACGCCAGACCGGTGACCCACGCCGGCAGCGACCGGCCCGACAGCAGGAAGTCGAGACTGCTCGACACCTGCCTTCGGGCGAGAGCGCCGATACCGAGCACCAGGACGAAATAGAACGCCAACTCGATGTAGTCGATCGGACTCGCGTCGAGCCGCAAGTTCGCGTCGGCGAGGAACGGCACCCTGCCACCTCCGAATCAAACATTCTCACACAGAAAACACCATCGTTCCTGTCAGACCGGCACAGTACTGCATGGATTCCGAAGAGGCACCCCGACACCGCGGTTTTTCACCAACCTGCCGCTGACCTGTGCATTCCGCGTGCCCGGAAGCACCGGTGTTGAGTCCTGTCGCTTCGCCCGCCAACCCCTCACCAACGGGACAGATTCACCCGTTCCGGGGTGCCGCTCGCCGCCGGGCCCATAAGATCCCGGCACCTTCGGCGACCCCGGAAAGGACCTTCCGCCGTGCTGACCGGCCCCGCGCTGCCCATGCCCGGACGGCTCCGTGCCGCCTTGGGCTTCGTGATCCTGCAAGCGCTGCTGAACGGCGTGTTCGGCGTGTTCGCCCGGCGGCAGATCGAGAAGCAGCGCCGCGGCGGCGAGGAGCCGTTTTCGATTCTGTACTCGCTGGAGTACCTGTCGTACGCCTTCGCCGCCGGGCTGGTGGCGGCCGGGATCGTCGTCCTGTTCGGTTACGGCTGGAGCCGGTGGGTGCTGCTGGCATTCGAGGTGGTATCCGCGCTCGCCGGGCTGCTCAATCTGGCGGGCGGCGGCGTGGCCGCGGCGGTGGGACTGGTGCTGGCCGCGATGGTGGTGACGACGTTGTTCCACGCGGAAACGAAGGCGTGGTTCGCGGCGAAGGCTGCTCAGCGACGAGCCGGGTCAACGGTCTGACGCACTGGCTTCCTTGAGGCGAGCGAGCCATTCGCGCAGCAGACCGGCTTCGGACACGCTGAAGCCCGCTTCGGTGACCGGGTCGGCGTCCTCGGTGGGGGTGATGATCCCGAGCAGAGCCTGCGCGCGATCGGCGATCGGGGAACTTTCGGGGGTCGGTTGGTCGATCAGCGCGTCGAGGACCAGGTCGCCCAACGGCCGGATCACCTCGATGTCCCGCGTTTCTTCCGGCTGGGCCAGCAGGAGCAGAACCGCGCCGGTCGTGGACGCCTCGATGGCCACCGCGGCTTCCTCGACCGACACGCGGAGCCGGCCTTGCGCGTTGGCGCGTTCGAGCATGCCGCGCAGGATGGCCCGGTTTTCCGCGGCTGCCTCCGGTTGTCTGCCCGGCCGGACGTTTCCGTACATCAACAGGTAGAGAGCGGGGTTGGCGAGCCCGAACGCGACGTGCACGTCCCAGCCGCGGCGCAGGTCGTCGACCGGGTCCGCGCTGGGTTCGAAGGCGCGTTTCTCCGCGAGGTAGCTCTCGAAACCGAAGGTGGCCACGGCGTCGAGCAGACCGTCCTTATCCGCGAAAAGGCGGTACAGCGTCGGTGTTTGCACTCCGGCCGCCGCCGCGACCGCTCGGGTGGACAGTCCCGACGGCCCGGCCGTGGCCAGCAACTTCACCGCTTCGCTCAGGATGCGCTCGCGCTGGTCGTCCGATGCCATGTGCCGACGATAACAGAATCCTGTTGACGTTGACACTGACAGCGTCACGGTCATAGCGTTATCACCGTCAACAACGAAAGGATCCGCTCATATCCTCTGTTCACGTCGCCATCGCCTACTTCTCCGGCTACGGGCACACCCTCGAGATCGCGAAAGCCGTCGCCGCGGGTGCCGAGTCGGTGCCCGGCACCCGCGCCGACCTGGTCGACGTCGCCGAAATGACCGACGCGAAATGGGAAACCCTCGACGCCAGCGACGCGATCGTCTTCGGCACGCCGACCTACATGGGCTCGGCGTCCGGGGCGTTCCATGTGTTCGCCGAAGCGACCTCGAAGCGCTGGATGTCCCAGCGCTGGCTGGACAAACTCGCGTCCGGGTTCACCAACTCCGGCTCGATGAGCGGCGACAAACTGCACACCCTGCAGTACCTGGCCCTGCTCGCCGCGCAGCACGGCATGCACTGGGTCAGCCTCGGCCTGATGCCCGGCTGGAACACCACCACCAGCAGCGAACACGACGACAACCGGCTCGGGTTCTACCTCGGCGCGGGCGCGCAAACCTGGAACGACCAGGGGCCGGACGCCGTCCACGCCGCGGACCTCGCCACGGCGCGCCACCTCGGAGCGAGGGTCGCGACGCAGGCTGTGCGGTATCAGCAGCCGCTCGCGTCGTAGCCCCGGAGAAACTCAGAACAGGCGGAACTCGTCCGAATCCGTGCCGCGCAACGCGTCGTAATCCAAGACTACGCAGCGGATCCCGCGGTCCTCGGCGAGGACGCGCGCCTGCGGTTTGATCACCTGCGCCGCGAACACGCCCTGCACCGGGGCGAGCAGCGGGTCGCGGTTGAGGAGTTCGAGGTACCGGGTCAACTGCTCGACCCCGTCGATCTCGCCGCGGCGTTTGATCTCCACCGCGACCGAACCGCCGTCGGCGTCGCGGGCCATGATGTCGACCGGGCCGATCGCGGTCGGGTATTCACGGCGCACCAGCGTGTAGCCGTCGCCGAGGGTTTTGATGTGCTCGGCGAGCAGTTCCTGCAAATGCGCTTCGACGCCGTCCTTCTGCAAGCCGGGGTCGACGCCGAGGTCGTGCTTCAGGTCGTGCATGACCTCGTCGATCGTGATGACGAGTTTCTCGCCCGCCTTGTTCTGGACCGTCCAGACGTCCGGGTCCTCGATCAGCCAGCACGGCGGCGACATCCAGTTCAGCGGCTTGTAGGAGCCGCCGTCGGAGTGCACGAGCACCGAGCCGTCGGCCTTCACCATCAGGACGCGGTTGGCCATCGGGAGATGCGCGGTCAGCCTGCCGACGTAGTCGACCTGGCACCGGGCGACGACGAGCCTCATCGGACCCGCCCCGCACGGAGCGGGCTGGCTTGCTGGGAGGGGAGCACGAGACGCACCCGCCGAGGGTAGGACAGGCTCGGCGATACTGGCGAGGTGGACCCCATTCAGCGTGTCGCGACCCGCGAGGTGTATCGGAACAACTGGATGACGGTGCGAGAGGACGCCATCCGCCGCGCCGACGGCAGCGACGGCATCTACGGCGTCGTCGACAAACCGACCTACGCGCTGGTCATCCCCCTCGACGGCGACCGGCTGCACCTGGTCGAGCAGTTCCGGTACCCGCTCGGGATGCGCCGCTGGGAATTCCCGCAGGGCACCGCGCCCGACCTCGCCGAGACCCCGCCCGCCGAACTGGCCCGGCGGGAATTGCGGGAGGAGACCGGATTGCGGGCGTCGGCGTTCACGGAACTGGGGATGCTGGACGTCGCGCCCGGGCTGGCCAGCCAGCGCGGGCACGTGTACCTCGCGACCGGCCTCACCGAAGGCGTGCCGGAGCGGGAACTGGAAGAACAGGACATGCGGACGGCGTGGTTCAGCCGGACGGAGGTGGAGAAGATGATCTCCACCGGGGAGATCTCGGACGCGCAGACGGTGGCGGCGTACACGTTGCTGCTGCTGCACGAACGTCGCTGACCTCCGCTGCGGTTGCCCCGCCGAAGGCATCGCGCCCGGGTCTGTCGGCAGGCGGAAGGATCAATCCGTCCAGTCAGGCTTGCGCTTCTCCAAGAACGCCGCCATCCCCTCACGCGCTCCCGGCAGCTGCGAAGCCGAGGCCATCACCTCGACGGCGATCGCGTACGCGTCCGCTTCCGGGCGGTCCAGCTGCGCGTACAGGGTCTGCTTCCCCATCGCCTTGCTGGCCCGGCTGCCGCGGGTCGCGCGGCCGAGCAGGTCGGCGACCGCCTCGTCCAGGGAATCGTCCGGGACTACGCGGTTGACCAGGCCCCAGTCCAGCGCCGTCGCCGCGTCGATCACGTCGCCGGTCAAAGCCAGTTCCATCAGGCGTTTCCGGCCGATCGCGCGCGCCACCGGCACCGCGGGCGTGTGACAGAACCAGCCGCCCTTGCCGCCGGGCAGCGCGAATCCCGAGGACTCCGCCGCGACCGCCAGATCGCACGACGCCACCAGCTGGCATCCCGCGGCCGTCGCCAGGCCGTGCACCCGGGCGATCACCACCTGCGGGACAGATTCCATCGTCCGCATCAGCGTCGTGCACAGGGTGAGCAGCTCACGCACCCCCATGAGGTCACGGGAGGCGACGTCGCCGAAGTCGTGTCCGGCGGAGAACACCGGCCCCGCGGCGGCCAGCACGATGCCGGTCGCGTCGGACTCGCCCGCCTCCCGGAACGCGGCGAGCAGTTCGCCGAGATGCTCGGCGGACAGCGAATTGCGCCGCGCCGCGCGGTTCATCGTGATGGTGACCGTGTCCCCGTCCCGCTTCACGAGGATGTGCTCGTACTCGCCCATGCCCCGACCGTAACCCCGGCAGCGGGGATGCGGAAAGTGCGCCGATACGAATCCGGCCCGACCCCGACCTCCGCCCGCAGCCGGCGCCGCAGGTTCGCGGCGCTGCCGAGCCCCGCCCGCTCGGCCACCCGGGCGACCGGCAGATCCGTGGTCTCCAGCAGCCGCTGCGCGTGCTGCACCCGCTGCACGAGCAGCCACCGCCCAGGCGTGCTCCCCGTCGCGGCAGCGAACTCGCGATGAAAAGTCCGAGGGCTCATCCCCGCGTGCTCGACCAGATCCGGCACCCCGATCTCGTCCGCGAGCCGAGTCAGCGCCCAGTCCATTGTGGACGCGATCCCCGGCCGGGAAGCGTTGGCAGGCAACGGAGCCTCCGCGTACTGCCGCTGCCCGCCTTCCCGGACCGGCGGCATCACCAGACGCCGAGCAAGCCGCGCCGCCACGTCCGCGCCATGATCACGGCGCACCAGATGCAGGCAAAGATCAAGGCCCCCAACGACACCCGCTGACGTGAGCACCCCGTCCTGCTCGGTGTAGAGCACGTCGCGACGAAGATCGGCGGCCGGCGCGGCCGCCGCGAGCGCGTCCAGGTCACGCCAGTGCGTGGTGGCAGGACGGCCGTCGAGCAGCCCAGCAGCGGCGAGGGTGAAGGCTCCGGAACAGAGTCCAGCGACCACCGCACCCGAGCGGTGAGCACGCCGAAGCGCGGCCGTCGCCGCAGCCGGGACTTCAGCGAGCGGGTTGTCACGACCGGGCGCGAGGACCAGATCGCAGCCTTCCAACCCGGAAAGGCCATGCGTCGCAACGACTTCACCGAACGGCGACACCTGCGTACGCCCTCGCCCAGACGCGCAGACGCGCACGGCGAACGGCCCGATGCCGCTGTCGGTGCGATCCTGAGCCCACACCTCCGCGATCACCGCGAGATCGAACATCCGGCTGCCGGGCAGGAGCAGCACCCCAATCGTGCGCATGGCAGAAAAGTACCGCATCGCGCCTCTTCTGCCACTCCTCTCGGCACGATTTCCCGGCCAGAATCGGGTCATGACCACCGCACTGCTGCTGATCGACGTCCAGCAAGGCTTCGACGACGCCCTCTTCTGGGGCCCGCGCAACAACCCCGGCGCGGAAGCGAATATCAAGGCGCTGCTGGATGCCTGGCAGACCCGCCGAGACCCCGTAGTCCTCGTCCACCACGATTCCGTCAAGCCAGATTCGCCCCTGCGCCCTGGCCAGCCAGGCAACGACTTCAAGCCGGAACTGGCCGACGCCCGCCCGGATCTGGTCTTCGGCAAGAAAGTGAACTCGGCCTTCCTCGGCGACGTAGCCCTGGATGCTTGGTTCACCAGGAAAAACATCACCAGCTTCGTACTGGCCGGAATCCAAACCAACTTCTGCTGCGAAACCACCGCCCGCATGGGCGGAAACCTGGGCTACGACGTGACTTTCGCTCTGGATGCCACCTTCACCTTCGACCTGACCGGCCCAGACGGCAGCACCCTGACCGCGGACGAACTGTCCAAAGCAACCGCGGCAAACCTCCACGGCGGCGGCTTCGCCACAGTGAAAAGCACCAAGGAAATCCTCGCCAGCTTGCCGTGAGGGGAACCCTGATCGACCCTGATCCCCTCGCGACCCGCCCCGCGCCCGCTGCCCCGGTGCCGCCCCAATGTGGCGTTCGGTGCATGCGACGCACCCAACGCCACATTGGGGCGCAAACCCCACCACTCGCGAAACCGCAGCCAGTGCACTCAACGATCGATGCACCCACACCACCCCCGCACCCCGATACGAAGCCACAATGCGGTCTGAGGGTGCTTGTCAAGGCATCTTTCCCGCCTTGACAAGCACCCTCAGACCGTCATCACAATCAAGCTTCGGGGTGCCCCACGCAACCCCCACGGCAATGTCGCCGCCAGGCGGCGAGCCGCTAACCACCCAGCCCGTGCCGCTCCCGAACCAATTCCACAATCCCGGCCATAATGTCGGTCAATTCGTAATCCTTGGGCGTAAACACCCGCGCGATACCGCGTTCGGTGAGCAGCGCGGCGTCGTCGGGCGGAATAATCCCGCCCACAATAACCGGAATATCTCCAGCCCCTGCCGCCCGCAGCCCGTCGACCACCAACGGCACGACCTCCAGATGCGAGCCGGAAAGCACCGACAGGCCGACCACGTGCACACCTTCCTGCACCGCGGCCGCGACGATCTGGTCCGGAGTCAGCCGGATGCCCTGATAAACAACCTCGAACCCGACATCCCGAGCCCGCACCGCCACCTGCTCGGCGCCATTGGAATGCCCGTCCAGCCCAGGCTTCCCGACGAGGATCCGCAGCCGCTCCCCCATCTCGGACTCGGTGCGCCGAACCAGCTCCCGAACCCGCTCCAGCCCAGGATCCCCCTGTCCGGCGGCCGAAGCAGCGGAAACCCCGGTAGGCGCCCGGTACTCCCCGAACACCTCCCGCAAAGCGCCCGACCATTCCCCGGTCGTCACCCCAGCCCGGGCACACTCCAAAGTAGCCTCGAACAGATTGTCCGAAGTGCCAGCCGCATCCTTCAACGCGGCAAGAGAAGCGGCGACAGCGGCGTTATCCCGCTCTTCCCGCCACTTCTCCACCGCAGCGACCGCGGCCTTCTCCACCGCCGGATCAATAGTCTCGATCGCCTTGGCGCCCTCAGCCTGCAACGGCGACGGCTCAGTCGTCTCGAATTTATTCACCCCGACGAGAACCCGCTCGCCGTTCTCCATTCCCCGCCGATACTCCGCGAGCGACGAAACCAGCTGCGACTTCATGTACCCGCTCTCGACGGCGGCCACCGCCCCGCCGAGATCCTGTACCCGCGCGATCTCCTCGCGCGCCCCGGAAACGATCTCGTCGACCTTCGCCTGCACCACGTGCGATCCGTCGAAAATGTCTTCGTACTCCAGCAAATCCGTCTCGAACGCGAGCACCTGCTGCATGCGCAACGCCCACTGCTGGTCCCACGGCCGAGGCAGCCCCAGCGCCTCATTCCACGCGGGCAGCTGAATCGCCCGCGCCCGCGAACCCCGCGACAGCGACACGGCCAGCATCTCCAGCACGATCCGCTGGACGTTGTTCTCCGGCTGCGCCTCGGTCAGCCCGAGCGAGTTCACCTGCACGCCGTACCGCAGCCGGCGCGCCTTCGGGTTCTCGACGCCGTAGCGCTCGCGCGTCAGCTCGTCCCACAGCTGCGTGAACGCGCGCATCTTGCACATCTCTTCGACGAACCGGACGCCCGCGTTGACGAAGAACGAGATCCGCGCGACGACCTTCTCCATGTCGGCCTGGTCGACCTGGCCGGAGTCGCGCACCGCGTCCAGCACGGCGATCGCGGTGCACAGCGCGTACGCGACCTCCTGCGTCGGCGTCGCACCCGCCTCCTGGAGGTGGTAGCTGCAGATGTTGATCGGATTCCATTTCGGCACGTGGTGCACGGTCCACGCGATCATGTCGGTGATCAGCCGGAGGCTCGGCCCTGGCGGGAAGATGTAGGTGCCGCGGGAGAGGTATTCCTTGATGATGTCGTTCTGCGTGGTGCCGGTGAGCTTCGCCAGCACCTCGTCGACGTCGCGGCCCTGCGCCTCGGCCTGTTCGCGGGCCACCGAGACGTACAGCGCGAGCAGCCACATCGCGGGCGCGTTGATCGTCATCGAGGTGTTCGCCTCGGCGAGCGGGATGCCGTCGAACAGCTGCCGCATGTCGCCGATGTGCGAAACCGGCACACCGACCTTGCCGACCTCGCCGCGCGCGAGCACGTGGTCCGGGTCGTAACCGGTCTGCGTCGGGAGATCGAAGGCGACCGACAGCCCGGTCTGCCCCTTGGCGAGATTCCGCCGGTACAGCTCGTTGGACGCGGCGGCGGACGAATGACCCGCATAGGTGCGCATCACCCAGGGCCGGTCGCGCTCGTGGTCGGTGGGGTACGGCACGGTGCACCTCTCTTCGCCGAGACGACCGCCCGAGTGTACCCGCCGGTAACTTAATCGGCGGAGTGGATTCGGCCACGCCCGGGTGACGCGCCGGGCCGGACGACCACTACCCCGCGGTCGAGGTCGACGGTACCCAGCGGAGGCGCTCCCTGCGCGTCCTCCTCGAGGGTCATCTCCGCCGAATCCCGGTGGTCGAGCTCATGGCGCTTGGTGCCGTAGAGGAAAGCGGTGACCTCGTCGAGGTACGTCGAAGACAGCCGCGCCTTGAGCCGGGACGGTTTCTTCTTCCGCCGCAGCTCCCACCCGCCGACGATCAGCAGCGCGATGGTGGCGACCGGCAGCGAGAGACCCAGCAAGGTCAGCAGCATGCTTCACCCAACGACCGGGGCGCGCGGAGCGTTCCGGGAGATCAGGTCGGCGACGTGCGCCGCGTCCGGAACGGCCATCAGCTCCGGCAGGATCGGGTACCAAGCGGGCCGCGAACGGAAGCCCTGGTCGCGCAGCCACTCGCTGACCGTGGGATGGAAGTCGATCGTCCCGGTACCGTCGCCGTGGTCGCGGACTCGCGGTGGGCGGAGGTCGGCGAGCTGGACCCACCGGAACTCGGCGCCGGGCGGCGATTCCGACACGAAGATCAACCTGCGGTCGGTGACCAGGTACGTCGTCACGGCGATGAAGCCGCGACGCTCGCGGTTGCGCTCGATCCCGCCGTTGAAAACAAGGCTGAGCACGGCGATCCAGCCGACCATGACCCAGTAGCTCAGGTTCAGGGTCGCGATCAGCACCGAGACGACGAGGAGCAGGATCCCCACCGTGAGGTAGTAGTGGTAATCGCGGTAACGCCGCACATACCGCTGCGGCCGCCCGGACCAGAGCAGCTGTTCGCCCTCGGCCAGTGGATACATGACGCCCTCCTCGCTCCCGAAGAGAACACGCCGTCCGGTTCGCCCGGGTTGCCCGGCCAGCCGGAATTATTGGTGCGGCAAGGGCGAGCGCGGAGCGTTCTGCGAGATCAGCTCGGCGACGTGCTCCGGATCCTCGATCGCGATCAGTTCGGGCACCATCGTCGCGAGCGACGACTGCGCCCGGAACTGCTGGTCGCGCAGCCAGTCGCGCAGGGACGCCCCGAAGCCGACGGTGCCGGTGCCGTCCCCGTGGTCGCGAACCCGCGGCTCGCCCAGGTCGGGAAGCCACACCCAGCGGAACTCGGCGCCGCTCGGACGGTCGGCGACGAAGACGAGCCTGCGATCCGTGACGAGGTAGGTCAGCACCCCGAGCAGCACCTTGCGCTGCCGGTTCCGTTCGACGGCCAGCCCGAGCACCAGGCCGAAGAAACCCGGCCACAGCGCGAAGAGAGCGATCTCCACGCCGAACTTCACGGTGCCGACGACGCCGATCGCGGCAAGCGCCGCGAAGGCCACGATCGCTACGACGTAACCGTGATAGTTCGCGTACCGGCGGGGGTACCGCTGCGGCCGCCCGGACCAGAGCAGCTGTTCGCCCTCGGCCAGTGGATACATGACGCCCTCCTCGCTCCCGAAGAGAACACGCCGTCCGGTTCACCCGGGTTGCCCGCTGGCCGAAAGCACTGTGACGGAAATCCGCGAGACGCCGGCCGATCCGGAATCTACCGTGGTCAGACGTGACGTGGAGCGGATACGGCAGTTATCTGGTGATCGTGGTCCTCATCGTGCTCGCGCCGGGGCCGGACACGATGGTGATGCTGAAGAACGCGCTGTCCGGCGGGGCGCGCGGCGGCTTGCTGGCCACGGCGGGCATCTTCGCCGGCAACGCGGTCCAGGGCACCGCGGCGGCGCTCGGGCTCGGCGTCGTCATCGCCCGTTCGCAGCCGGTGTTCCTCACGCTCAAGTGGCTCGGCGCGGCGTACCTGCTGTACCTCGGCTTCCAGGCGCTGCGCGGTGCGTGGCGCGGCAACTACGACGCGGTCGCCGACACCCAGCGCAGGCGCACCAGCGGCTTCCGGCGGTGGCGCGAAGGGTTCCTCTCGAACATCACGAACCCCAAGGTGCTGGTGCTCTACCTGTCGGTGCTGCCGCAGTTCCTCGACCCGGTGCGCACGACGACCTGGGACGCGCTGGTGCTCGCGTACACGGTCGCCGTGCTGGGCACGATCTGGCTGCTGGTCCTGCTGTTCTTCGTGCACCGGGTCCGCGCGTGGCTCAGCCGCCGCAAGGTCCGCCGCGCGCTGGACGGGGTGACCGGCACCGCGCTGGTCGGGTTCGGCGCGGCACTGGCCCTGGAATCCTCGTGAGTGTTCACGCCGGTCAGAACCGGAACTAACACTCACGAGGCCTCACAGCACGTCGTCCAGCCAGTCGTAGATCCGGCCGCTCGCGAGCCGCATCGCGCCGACGTGGCAGTGCGCGTCCGCGCCCTCCTCCGCGGTGAAGTTCAGCAGCTTCTTCGGGCCGCTGATCCGGTCGTACAGCTGCTGCGGCTGGCCGGTGAAGAACAGGTCCTCCGGCGCGTCGCAGATCAGCGCCGGGCACGTGATGCGCTCGGCCACGCCGTCGAAGAGGTGGTATTCGAGATACTTCGCCAGGAACTCGCGATCGGACGCGCCGCCCATCACGTAGCGGCCGTGGCCCAATGCCCAGCGGACGGTCGGGCTCTGCTCCTTCGCAGCGGCTAGAAAGGCATCCAGTTCAGGGTCCTCCGGTGCGTTCGCGCGGCGGACGATCTCGTCGCGGTCCCACGGGAGTTGCTGCACGAAAGCCGCACCGGCGTCGAAGAGCCCGTCCACCGCGACGACGGCCGACAGCCGCGGTTCGAACGCGGCGGCGCGCGGCGCGAGCATCCCGCCGAGGCTCCAGCCGATCAGGGCGACCTTCTCCGGGAGCACGCCGGGGAGCGCGAGGGCGTAGTCGAGCACCTGGCCGACGACGTGCTCCCAGTCCGGGCGGAACAGCATTCCGTCGCGGTGGACGGCGCTGGGCTGGCCGGGGCCGTCGAAGGTCAGCACGTGGTAGCCGCGTTCCTGGCCCGCTGTCGCGCCCATGAAGTGCAGGTCCTCGGCGCTGCCGTCAAAACCGTTGTGCACCACCAGAAGCGGCTTCGGACCGTCGCCGGGAGCGCGGTAGAAGTAGCCGCGCAAGACGTGGCCGTCGTAGGGGATTTCGATCCGTTCGACGTGGTCGAGCGTCTCCACCGCGCGCTGGAAGCACTCGACGTTGCGCTCGTAGGCGTAGTTGATTCGCGGGTCTTCCGGGTTGCCGTGCAAGAAGAACTCGGCGCGGCGATAGTACGTCGAGGCGCGCAGGTACGCGTCGCGCGCGCTGATCGGATGCATGGTGGCGGCCTCGGCGTAGAGCCGCTCGGCGGTGGCGAGCCACGCGTCGTGCCAGCTGTCGTAGTCACCGGATTTGATGTTCGACGCGGTCGCGACGATCTCGCCGAAATCCGCGCCCCCGTATGCGATCTCGCCAAGCGCGATCAGGGTTTCGAACCAGAACTGCGGGTCGTCTTCGAACAGCAGCGGCTTCATCGGATCTCCTCTTTCGCGAAGGTGCGGAAGTCACGGGCGGGTCGCCCGGTGACCCGCTCGACGGTGTCGGTCACGCGGTCCTCGGCACCGCCGCGGATCGCCTCGTCCAGCAAGGCGAGCATTTCGGCGTACGACTCGGGGAGGCCGTCGCGGACCAGGAATTGCTGGTACTCGTAAGGCGAAACCGAGGCGTGCACGACCGGATGGCCGAGCCGTTTCCCGACGATCTCGGCCGCTTCGGCGTAACTGAGCGCGCGCGGACCGGTGATGAGGTGGTCGGTGTTGTGCGGTTCCGGATCGAGCAGCGCGCGGACGGCGACCGCGGCGATGTCGCCCGCGTCGACGAACGCCACCCGGGCGTCGCCGGTCGCGGTCACGATCCGGCCCGCGCGGGCGCTTTCGCCGACGAGGTGCCCGGCGGTGAAGTTCTGCATGAACCACGACGGCCGCAACACCGCCCAGCCCGGCTGACGGCGGACCAGGCCGGGCAGACCGCCCACCACCGGGGTGTGCTCGTCCACGGCGGACGAACTGAGCAGGACCACGCGTGCGTCCGGCGCGTGCTTGAGAAACGCCTCGACCAGCGGCTGCGGCTCAGTCCCGACCGGGGCGATCAGGTAGACCGCCGAGACCCCGTCCAGCGCCGGACCGTACGTCGCGGGCTCGTCCCAGTCGAACCGGATCTGGCCTGGCTCAACGGGATTCCGGGTCGCCGCGCGCGGTCGTACACCGGCGGCTTCGAGCCCGCGCACGACGCGACTGCCGGTGGTGCCGGTCGAGCCGAGCACGAGGACGTCAGACACCCGGCACCCCGAGCACCTCGGTAACGGCGAGCGGGCTCCAGTAGTCGCGGTAGCGGCGGATCAGGCCGTCGCGGACAGTCAAAACCACGACGTAGCGCAGGCGGTACGGCTTCTGGGTGGCGACCGCGATGCCGGCCAGTTCGAACTCCGCGATCGAGACCTCCGGGTCGGTCGTCTGGTGCACGGTCTTCGCGACGACCTCGCGGTGGTCGAGCAGGTTCGGATAGTCGCTCAGGTACTCGGCCAGGGCCGCGCGGCCTTCCACGCGCTCGGGCCGCCCGGGCGCGGCGAACGGGAACTCGGTCACGGCGTCCTCGGCGAACAACTGCAGGAATCCGGCCATGTCGTGCTGGACCAGCAGGTCGAGCGCGTGATCGATGAGTGTCATCGAGCCCCTCCTCAGGATCGGACGAGACGGTACCGTCTCGTCGTCAACGTACACGGGACGGGACCGTCTCGTCCACACGCTATGCTCACCGGCATGACGACCCGCCGGACCCCGACCGGGGCTGCCGTTCTGCAGCCCGACGTCACCCGCGCCATCACCGAAGCCGTGATCGACGAACTCGCCGAAGTCGGCTTCGGCAGGCTGTCGATGGAAGCGGTCGCGAAACGCGCGGGGGTCGGGAAGAGCGCGCTGTACCGGCGCTGGCCGTCGAAGGACGAAATGATCGGCGCGGTCATCGCGGAGTTCAGCCTGGCCCGCGCGGCGGACCCGGACACCGGCAGCCTGCGTGGCGATATCCGGGCGACGCTGGAAGCGCTCTACGAATGGATCACGCATCCGCGGTTTTCGCGGATCTTCCCCGGGTTGATCGCGGAGGCCCGCCGAAACCCGGAAATGGCCGAGTTCGCCCGCGAGACCATCGGCGGACCGCGGCGGGCGATCAACCGGGCGGTGTTCACCAGGGCGATCGAGCGCGGGGAGATCCCGGCGGATACGGATCTCGAACTGGCCCTGGACATGGGGGCGGGGATTGTTTACTGGCGGTTGATCGTGCGCGGGGTTCCGGCCGAGGAAGGGTATTTGGATCAGGTGACGGATTTGGTGGTGCGCGCGTTAAGCGCGTAACCGGCTTACCGGAGGGTTTCAGCTCCAGGGACACCTCGACCGGAGCGGCGACCTGGAAAGTGCCCTGGTGCGCGCCGGTCGGAACGTACGAGCGGGTGGTGGCGTCGAGCCGGTAGCAGAAGACCGTGAGCCCGCCGACCTCGTCGGTGGTGTTCTCGATCCGCCAGAACTGCGGAATTCCGGCGGCCGCGTACTCAGCGGGTTTGTCGATCTGATCAACAGTGATCGATCCTGGCGACATTACCTCGACGCCGGAGGTCGACATCGAACTCGACGGCGAGATCGCTGCCGCAGGCGGTTTCGAGTTCGTAAGACAGCCGCCGAATGATTCTCTGATGCATGCGGCGAGGGGCCGGGTTCACGACTATTGCTCCGTCGACAATTTCGACGGTACGGCAGATCTCTTCGTCGAGTGCCTCGTAATCGGCCACGGTCAGGCCTCCGGGCGGAAGCACCATCCAGTCGGGCAGCGCAGTCATCTCCAACCCCGTTCCTCACTGGCAGACCCAGGGCACGGACCTTGTCTACGCCCGCTCCGGCTCCCCCGTCACCCGCTCGATCCGCGCACCCAGCCGGTTCAAGTTCTCCACGAAATGCGGGTACCCGCGGTCGATGTGGAACACGTCCCACACCTCAGTCACGCCGTCCGCGCACAGCCCGGCCAGCACCAGCCCGGCCCCGGCGCGGATGTCCGACGCCCACACCGGCGCGCTCGACAGCTTCTCCACGCCCCGGACCACCGCGTGGTGGCCGTCCGTGCGGGCGTCGCCGGACAGCCGGATCATCTCCTCGATGAACCGGAACCGCGCCTCGTAGACGTTTTCCGTGATCATCGACGTGCCCTCGGACACCGCGGACAGCGCGACCGCGAACGGCTGCAGGTCGGTGGCGAAACCGGGGTACGGCAGCGTCACCCAGTCGACCGCTTTGGGGCGTTCCGGCTGGACGATCCGGAAACCCTTGTCGTCGTAGGTGGTCACCTCCGCGCCGGCCAGGCGGAGCTTGTCCAGGACCAGGTCGAGGTGGTGCGGGTTCACGCCGCGCACGGTCAGGTCGCCGCGGGTCATCGCGGCGGCGAACGCCCAGGTCGCGCCGACGATGCGGTCGCCGATCACGCGGTGTTCGGTCGGGTGCAGCGCCTCGACGCCGTGGACGGTGAGGGTCGAGGTGCCCGCGCCCTCGATCTTCGCGCCCATCTCGGTCAGCATCGTGCAGATGTCGGCGATTTCCGGCTCGCGGGCGGCGTTGTCGATCACCGTCGTGCCCTCGGCCAGCACAGCCGCCATCAGGATGTTCTCGGTCGCGCCGACGCTCGGGAAGTCCAGCCAGATCTGGGTGCCCACCAGCGTTTCGGCCTTCGCGACGACGCAGCCGTGCTCGATGGTGCTCGTCGCGCCGAGCTTGCGGAGGCCGTTCTGGTGCATGTCCAGCGGACGCTGGCCGATCGCGTCGCCGCCGGGCAGCGCGACGACCGCCTGCTTCAGCCTGCCGACCAGCGGGCCCAGCACGCACACCGAGGCGCGCAGCTTGCCCATCGCCGCCGAATCGGCGCGATGCGACAGCTCCGCGGGCGTCGTGATGCGCGCCGTGTCGCCCTCGATCTCCACCTCGCAGCCAACGCTGCGCAGGACGTCGCCCATCAGCGGGACGTCCAGGATCTGCGGGCAGTTCGTGATGGTCGTGGTGCCTTCGGCCAGCAGTGCCGCGGCCATCAGTTTCAGCACGCTGTTCTTGGCGCCGACCACGTCGACCTCGCCGACCAGCCGGGCTCCGCCATGCACGTCGAAGTGCTCGCTCATGGCCGCCAATCATGCCCTCTCGCCCAGTTTTGCCCGAACCCGGGCCGGTAGAGTCGAACGTATGGTGGTTCGTATCAACCGGGTCTACACGAAGGTCGGCGACAGCGGCACGACCGCGCTCGGCGACGGTTCCCGGGTGCCCAAGACTTCGGCCCGGCTGTCCGCCTACGCCGACACCGACGAGGCCAATTCCGTGCTCGGCCTGGCGATCGCGCTCGGCGGGCTCTCCGACGAGATCGCCGCCGTGCTGCGCCGGATCCAGAACGACCTCTTCGACGTCGGCGCGGACCTGTGCCTGCCGATCCAGGAAGACCCGCCGTACGAGCCGCTGCGCATCACCGAGGCGTACCTGGAACGGCTCGAAGGCTGGTGCGACGAGTTCAACGAGCGGCTGCCGAAGCTCACGTCGTTCATCCTTCCCGGCGGCACCCCTGGCGCGGCGTTCCTGCACCAGGCGCGCACGGTCTCCCGCCGCGCGGAACGGTCCGCGTGGGCGCTGATGGAGGCCGAGCCGGACACCTCGAACCCGATCGCGGCCAAGTACCTCAACCGGCTTTCGGACCTGCTGTTCATCCTCGCCCGGCTGGCCAATCCGGAAGGCGACGTACTGTGGCAGCCGGGCGGCTGATCGCCTCCGTTCCCGCCGCGGCAGTCCTCGCCGCCGGCGGCTGGGCGGCTCGCAACCTCAAGACGTACAGCTGGGCACTGGCCCGTACCCGGCGGGCCGGGTTCACCGAACACGACGTGGTGGTCACCGGCTCGAAGCTGCACTACGCCCAAGGCCCGGCGGGTGCCAAGCCGCCGCTGCTGCTGATCCACGGCCAGGCCGTCGACTGGCACAGCTACGCGCGCGTGCTGCCGGACCTGGCGCGGGACTTCACGGTCTACGCGGTCGACGTCCACGGGCACGGCCAGTCCGCGCGGACGCCGGAGAAGTACACGGCGGCAGCGGTCGGCGCCGACCTGGCCCGGTTCGTCGAGGAGGTCATCGGCGCGCGGGTCGTCGTGTCCGGGCATTCGTCGGGCGGCCAGCTGGCGGCCTGGCTCGCCGGCAACCGGCCGGATCTGGTGAGGGCGGTCGTGCTGGAGGACCCGCCGCTGTTCACCACTCTGCTGCCGCGGGCGGAGAAGACCTGGAACTGGGTCGACCTCGCCACGGCCTGCCACACGTATCTGGAGTCCGGCGAATCCGACTGGGGCGCCTATCTCTTCGCGCACCAGAAACTGTGGGACTTCTTCGGCGACGGCGCGGAACGCATCATCCGCTCCGGGCTCAAGCAGCGGTCCAAGCATCCGGACCGGCCGATCACGCTGTTCTTCATGCCGCCGAGCTGGAACGACATGCAGCGCGCGATCGAGCTCTACGACCCGCGTTTCGGCGACGCGTTCTACACCGGCGCGTGGGACGAGGGCTTCGACCACGAGGCGACGCTGCGCAAGATCGAGGTTCCCGCGATTCTCGTCCACGCGAACTGGAAGTACGGCGAGGACGGCGTTCTTCAGGGGGCGATCGACGCCGAGGACGCGCGGCGGATCGCCTCGCTGGTCAACGACGTCCAGGTCGTCCGGGTGGACAGCGGGCACAACGTGCACGGCGAGAAACCCGCACGATTCACGGACATCGTCCGCTCCGTCACCCGACGGCTCTGACTACCGGGCCCAGCCGGCCTCGTGCGCGGCCCAGTACCGCTCGTAATCCACGTCCCACGTCGAATCCCGGCCAGGCTCGACAGCCTGGGCGGCGGTGAGGTCCTCGAGCCGCACCGGTTCCGGCAGGGTCTGCCAGCGGCGGGCGCGGTCTTCCCGTTCTCGGGCGTCCATGCGTCCAGCGTAGCCCCGGCCGACCTGCCGCACGAGAAGCAAAAACCGGGCCCGCCACCGCATCCACGGTGGCGGGCCCGGCTGAAAACTCACGACGCTCGCGGCAGCCTTCGCCCCGGCGGAGCCGATTCGAGCCACGACAGGAACCCGGTCAGCGCACCCGGTCCCATCGCGATCTCGATCGCTTCCTGGTCCGAGGACTCGCATCGCAGCACCGTCGAGCCCTCAGGCACCGCGTACGCCTCGGAACCGGACGGGTCCCGCCGGTCGGCGATCTGCATGCTTTCGCGCTGGAACACGCGATCCGGGCCGGTGCGCAGGCTCCACACGCGATACCAGACGAACTTCTCGCCCTCGTACCGGCCGAGGCCGAGATGCCAGCTCGACCGCGGGCTGTCCGGACGCCACCGCAGCGCCACGCTCACGCCGCCGCCGCGGCGCATCCGGATCCACCGCTGGCCGTACCAGCCGACCACGACGACGAGCACGATCAGGAGCACTAGCACCACCACAGCGATCTGCACGGCCCGGCTCCTGCCCGTCTAGTCCGCTCAGACCGACTGTCCAGCCGCGCGGAGCTGGGCCGTGGCCCTTGTCCGCTCGGCCTCGTCGCCGGTGCTGAGGGCTGCCTTCGCGGCGGCCACGTCGATTTCGTCGGACAGTTCGGCACTCTCCGCGAGCACGCTCACGCCGGTCGCGGTGACGGACAGGAATCCGCCGTGCACCGCGGCGGTCAGCACGTCGCCGTCCGTCGTGTTCACCTTCACCACGCCACCCTCGACGAGCTGGCCCAGCACCGGCTCGTGTCCGGGCATGATGCCGATCTCGCCCTCGGTGGTCTGCGCCACCACGAAGGTGGCGGTACCCGACCAGAGCCGGCGCTCGACGGCAACCAGCTCCACGGACATCTCAGCCACGTAGCACTCCTTCGCTCGGGGTGTCACCACCGAGTGTAATAGGTCTTGCTTCGGTTACGAGAACGGCGGGGGCCGATGTCCACAATGGACAGTGCCCCCGCCGGTCTCACGCACTCACTTGCCGGTGATCTCGTGGTACTTCTTCTCGAGGTCCTCGAGCCCGCCGATACCCAGGAACGCCTGCTCCGGGTAGTGGTCGAAGTCGCCCTTGGTGATGCGGTCGAACGACTCGATGGTCTCGGCCAGCGGCACCGTGGAGCCCGGGATCTGCGTGAAGGCCTCGGCCACCAGCATGTTCTGGGACAGGAACCGCTCGATCCGGCGCGCCCGCTGCACGGTGAGCTTGTCCTCTTCGGGAAGCTCGTCCATGCCGAAGATCGCGATGATGTCCTGCAGCTCCTTGTACTTCTGCAGGATCCGGATGACCTCGGAGGCGACGCGGTAGTGGTCCTCGCCGACGATCGCCGGGTCGAGGATGGTCGACGTCGACGCCAGCGGGTCCACCGCCGGGAAGATGCCCTTCTGGAACACGCCGCGGGAAAGCTCCGTGGTGGCGTCCAGGTGGGCGAACGTCGTCGCCGGGGCCGGGTCGGTGTAGTCGTCCGCGGGCACGTAGATCGCCTGCATCGAGGTGATCGAACGACCCCGGGTCGAGGTGATCCGCTCCTGCAGCTGGCCCATCTCGTCCGCCAGCGTCGGCTGGTAGCCCACGGCCGAAGGCATGCGGCCCAGCAGGGTTGACACCTCGGAACCGGCCTGGGTGAACCGGAAGATGTTGTCGATGAACAGCAGCACGTCCTGGTTCTGGACGTCGCGGAAGTACTCCGCCATGGTCAGCGCGGACAGCGCGACGCGCATACGCGTGCCCGGCGGCTCGTCCATCTGGCCGAACACGAGGGCGGTGTCGTTGATGACGCCGTCCTCGGACATCTCCAGGAAGAGGTCGTTGCCCTCACGGGTGCGCTCGCCGACGCCGGCGAACACCGAGGTACCGCCGAAGTTCCGGGCGACACGGGTGATCATTTCCTTGATCAGCACCGTCTTGCCCACGCCCGCGCCGCCGAACAGGCCGATCTTGCCGCCCTGCACGTACGGGGTCAGCAGGTCGACGACCTTCAGGCCGGTTTCCAGCATCTCCGTCTTGCCCTCGAGCTGGTCGAAGGCGGGCGGGTTGCGGTGGATGCCCCAGCGCTCGAGGTCGTCGCCGTAGCCCGGCACGTCGAGGCACTCGCCGAGCGCGTTGTAGACGTGGCCCTTGACCTTGTCGCCCACCGGCACGGTGATCGGGCCGCCGGTGTCGGTGACCTCCGCGCCGCGGACGAGACCGTCCTGCGGCTGCAGCGAAATCGTGCGCACCAGGTTGTCGCCGAGGTGGCTCGCGACCTCGAGGGTCACCGTCTTGCGCAGCTGCTCGAACTCGATCTCGACCTTGAGCGCGTTGAACTGGTCTGGGATGGAACCGCGCGGGAACTCGACGTCGACGACCGACCCGGTCACCGAGACGATGCGCCCCTTGGCGCGCGGGGCTTCAGTACTGGTCATCAGTCATCACTTCCTGCTGCGGTGAGCGCGTTCGCGCCACCGACGATTTCGGAGATCTCCTGGGTGATCTGCGCCTGCCGGGCCTGGTTCGCCTCCCGCGTCAGCGTGTTCACCAGTTCGTTCGCGTTGTCCGAAGCGGCCTTCATCGCCGTGCGGCGCGCCGCCAGCTCGGACGCCGCCGACTCCAGCAGCGCGGCGTAGAGCCGGGTGTTGATGTACTTCGGCAGCAGCGCGGAGAGCAGCTTGTCGGCGCTCGGCTCGAACTCGTAGCTCGGCAGCAGGCCGGCGGGCTTCTCGTCCTCGCCCTCGGAGTACTCGACCTCGAGCGGCGCGACGCGCTTGGCCACCGGCCGCTGCGTCAGCATCGACACGAACTCGGTGTAGACGACGTGGACCTCGTCCACCCCGTCGGAACCGTCGCCCTCGCCCGCGGACGTGCCGGCGAGGAACCGGTTCACCAGCGTCTCGCCCGCCTCGACCGCGTCGGTGTAGGACGGCCGGTCGGAGAACCCGGTCCAGCTGCTGACGACCTCGCGGCCGCGGAAGCGGTAGTAGCCGAGCCCCTTGTTGCCGGTCACGTAGACCTCGGGCTCCTTGCCCTCCGACCGCAGCAGCGCGAGGAGTTCCTCGGTCGCCCGGAGCACGTTGGAGTTGTAACCGCCGCACTGCCCCTTGTCGCTGGTCACGACGAGCACCGCGACCCGCTTCGGGTTCGCGCGCTCGACCAGCATCGGGTGGTCGAGATTGGCCGCCGCGCCGGCCAGCGCGGAGAGGACCTTGGTGATCTCCTCCGCGTACGGCCGGGAAGCGGTGACCTTCGCCCGCGCCTTGCTGATCCGGGCGGTGGCGGTGAGCTCCATCGCCTTGGTGATCTTGCTGATCGACTTCGTCGCCTTGATGCGAGAGCGAAGCTCCCGGAGTTGTGCGGCCATCGGCTACCAGCTCACTTCTTCGGAGCGGGCTTGTTGACCTTGACGGTCTCCTGCCCGACCTTCTCGGCGTCCATCGCGTCGGCGTTCGACTCGAGCGGCTTGCCCTCGGAGGTGGTGAACTCCTTCTTGAACTCGTTCACCGCCGCGATCAGCGCGTCGCGGGTGTCGTCCTCGAACTTGCCGGTGTCGCGGATCGCGCCCAGCACCTCGGGGTGCTTGCGCCGCGTCGACTCGAGCAGCTCCTGGTTGAACCGGCGCACGTCCTCGGTCGGGACCGAGTCGTAGTAGCCGCCCGTGCCCAGGAACACCGTGGCGACCTGCTCCTCGATCGGGACCGGGGAGTACTGCGGCTGCTTGAGCACCTCGTACAGCCGGGCGCCGCGCTCGAGCTGCGCCTTCGACGCGTCGTCGAGGTCCGAGGCGAAGGCGGCGAACGCCTCCAGCTCGCGGTACTGCGACAGGTCGATGCGGAGCGAACCCGAAACGTTCTTCATCGCCTTGACCTGCGCGGCACCGCCGACTCGGGACACCGAGATGCCCACGTCGATGGCCGGGCGCTGGCCCGAGTTGAAGAGGTCCGACTGGAAGAAGCACTGGCCGTCGGTGATCGAGATGACGTTCGTCGGGATGTAGGCCGACACGTCGTTCGCCTTGGTCTCGATGATCGGCAGGCCGGTCAGCGAGCCGGCGCCCAGCTCGTCCGAGAGCTTCGCGCAGCGCTCGAGGAGACGGGAGTGCAAGTAGAAGACGTCGCCGGGGAACGCCTCGCGGCCCGGCGGGCGGCGCAGCAGCAGCGAGATCGCGCGGTAGGCGTCCGCCTGCTTGGTCAGGTCGTCGAACACGATGAGGACGTGCTTGCCCTCGTACATCCAGTGCTGGCCGATGGCCGAGCCGGTGTAGGGGGCGATCCACTTGAAGCCCGCCGAGTCCGAGGCCGGGGCCGCGACGATGGTGGTGTACTCCATCGCGCCCGCGTCCTCGAGCGCCGTCTTCACCGAGGCGATCGTGGAGCCCTTCTGGCCGACCGCGACGTAGATGCAGCGAACCTGCTTCTTCGGGTCGCCGGTCTCCCAGTTGGCCTTCTGGTTGATGATCGTGTCCACCGCGACCGCGGTCTTGCCGGTCTTGCGGTCGCCGATGATCAGCTGGCGCTGGCCGCGGCCGATCGGGGTCATCGAGTCGATCGCGGTGATGCCCGTCTGCAGCGGCTCGGTCACCGGCTGGCGCTCGACCACCGAGGCGGCCTTGAGCTCCAGGGCGCGGCGGCCGGAGGTCTCGATCTCGCCGAGGCCGTCGATGGCCTGGCCGAGAGGGTTGACCACGCGGCCGAGGTAGCCGTCGCCGACCGGCACCGAGAGGACCTGGCCGGTCCGCTTGACCTGCTGGCCTTCTTCGACGCTCTCGAAGTCGCCGAGGATCGCGGCGCCGATCTCGCGCGCGTCCAGGTTCAGCGCCACGCCCAGCACGCCGCCCGGGAACTCGAGCAGCTCGTTGGCCATGGCCGAGGGCAGCCCCTCGACGTGGGCGATGCCGTCGCCGGCGTCGGCGACGACGCCGACCTCTTCCCGCTCCACCGAAGGGGCGTAACTCGAGACGTAATTCTCGATCGCGTGGGCGATCTCGTCCGAGGAGATCGTCAGCTCCGCCATTTCGTTCCCGCTCTCGCTTCTGTTCTGTCCAGTGTGCAAAGTCTGTTGTGCCGCTCAGGCCCGGCTCAGCGTGCGGCGCACCGCCGCCAGCTGCCCGGAGGTGCTGCCGTCGATGACCTCGTCCCCGACGCGGACGACGAGTCCGCCGCCGAGTGCCGGGTCGATCTCGACGTGCAGCGCGATCGGCCGCCCGTAGATGCCGTCGAGCTTGGTCCCGAGGAGGGTCCGCTGCTCGTCGGTGAGCGCGTTCGCCGAGGTCACGTACGCGACCGAGCGCTCGCGCCGCTCGGCGGCCAGCGCGACCAGCTTGTCGAGCGCGTTGCCGACGCCGCGCCCCTTGGCGCGCCGCACGGCCTGCTCGACCAGGGTCTCGACGACCGCGTCGACCTTGTCCGCGAACAGCCCGCGGACCAGGGTCCGCTTCGCGTCGGCGGGAGCGCTCAGGTCGGACAGCGCCGCCTCGAGTTCCGGGGCGCCCGCGACGATCCGCGCGACCTGGAACAGCTGAGACTCGACGGTTTCGATGTTCCCGGCCTTTTCGGCGGCGGTGAGCAGCGCCGAACGGCCGACCGACTCGAGCCCGTCCACCAGCTCGCGGGGACTGGACCAGCGGCTGCCCGCCACGGTGTCGAGCACCTTCAGGGCCTGCTCGCTCAGCTTTCCGTCGAACAGGCGGCGGACCAGGCCCTGGCGGCTCTCCGGAGCGACCGAAGAATCGCCGACCGCTCGGCGCAGGCCGATTTCGCGGTCAAGGAGGTCGACGACCGAGAGCAGCTCGTCCCCGACCTTCGCGGGATCGGCGCCCGCTCCGGCCAGCACCTCGCCGAGCGAGCGCTCGGCGAGGTCGAGCGCTTCACGGCTCGCAGCATGCAGCGTCATCTCTGGTTACTTCCCCGCTCCGTTAGTGGCCCCGGCGGTGTCCAGCTCCGCGAGGAACCGGTCGACGGTGCCGCGACGGCGCGCCTCGTCCTCGAGCGACTCGCCGACGATGCGGCCGGCCAGCTCGACCGCGTTGCGGCCCATTTCGGCCCGCAGCTCGGCGACGATCTGCGCCTTCTGCGCCTGCAGCTGGGCGTGGCCCTGCGCCACGATCCGCTGGGATTCGGCCTCGGCCTGCTCCCGCAGCTCCGCCTTGATCTGCTCGGCTTCGAGCCGGGCGTCGTCGCGGATCTTCGCGGCTTCGGAACGAGCGTCCGCCAGCTGCGCCTTGTACTCCGACAGCGCCTTCTCGGCCTCTGCCTGAGCCTTCTCGGCCCTCTCGATGCCGCCTTCGATCTTCTGCGCCCGCTCCTCGTACGCCTTCTCGAAACGAGGAACGACGTACTTCTTGAGGATGAACAGCAGGATCAGGAAGGCGACGATGCCGAGGATCACTTCCGGCCACGCCGGAACGATCGGGTTCTCTGATGCGAGTACCGCTTCGGTCTTCAGCACAACGTCTCCTTACGCGAGAGCGGACGACTCAGGCGGAGGCGATGAAGTAGATGACGATACCGATCAGGGCCAGCACCTCGGTGAGCACGAAGGTGGCGTAACCGATGCCCTGGAGCTTGCTCTGGGCCTCCGGCTGGCGCGCGGTGCCGTTGATCACCGCGGCGAAGATCAGGCCCACACCGATGCCGGGGCCGATCGCGCCCAGGCCGTAGCCGATCGCGGCGAGGCCCTTGTTGATGCTGACGGCTTCGGCGGCCTGCTGGGCCAGAACGATGTTGCTCACGTGCGTTTCCCTTCACTTCGGTCCGCGCACTCACGCGGATCGGGGTCTTTAGGTGTTCTCAGTGCTCCGACGCCAGCGCGGCGCCGATGTACCCCGCGGACAGCAGGGCGAAGATGTACGCCTGGAGGCACTGGATGAAGGCTTCCAGGAACGTCAGGCCGATGGCGAAGATCCACGCCACCAGCGACACCGGCTTCAGCGCGATGCTCGAGGTCTCGGTCAGCAGGAAGCTGCCGCCGAGGGTGAAGACCGCCAGGATCAGGTGTCCCGCGAACATGGCGGCGAAAACACGGATGGCGAGCGTGAGCGGGTTCAGGAAGAACTTCTCCGCGAACTCGATCAGCGCGTACAGCGGAAGCACCGCGCCGGGGACGCCGGCCGGAGCGAGTTCCTTCTTGAAGTACCCGCCGAGCCCGTGCTTCTTGATCCCGACGTAGTGGTACATCGGGTAGACCACGAGCACCGACAACGCGATCGGGAACCCGAACCGCGCCATGGTGGGGAACTGCAGGAACGGGATGACCCCGTAGAGGTTGTTCAGCAGGATGAAGGTGAACAACGCGAAGATCACCGGCACGAAGCGCTGGAAGTCTTTCGAGCCGATCTGCTCGCGGGCGATGTTGTTGCGCGCGAAGTCGTAGATGCCCTCGGCCACGAACTGGCCCTTGGTCGGGACGGTCTTCAGCTTGCGCGTCGCCAGCAGGAAGTACCCCGCGATGATGATCACCGAGATGACCACCAGAAGCATCGGCTTCGTGACGAAGCCGAACAACGGCGGCAGCTCAAAGCTTTCGGCGCCAGGGGGCGCGAAGGTCGCACCCTCGGTCAGTACCAGCGCGGCCACTGGGCTCCTCCCGGTTCTCCCGGCCGGCGTTCACTCCGCCGGGGGAATCGTCACGATCTGGACTTAACGTACCCGATACGCATCGGGACGCCGGAGGCGGCGGTACCCACCGTGCGGGAGCCAGTAAGCCGGTCCGCGCACGAGGGAGGTCTCGCGTGAACACTGCCCTGCGGTCTACTTCGGACCAGCCGTTGAGAGAGGCGGAACCATCCGGTCGCCACACTGCTGATCGCGGTTCGTCGTCGGGAGTGCGCGGCCGAGGCCGCCACCCATGACGCGGACCATACCAGCAGGTCAATCACTGCCGTACAGGCGTACTCCTTACCAGCCGAACGGTCCAGGACCTAGGTCCCGGATCCGGCTGGGACCCTTGTCCCGAACCCGTCAATTCGAGGCGGGAATGATGGTCGGGATACGCGCTTTGCGGAATGTCGCGAACTCCACGGCGGCCGCCACGAGAATGGCGACGATCATCGTGATCCCGAGCGAAAGCGGGTGCAGCACGGTGACGCCCTTGAGCAGAGTGAGCGCGAGGAACAGGAGGATGACCTTCGCCGCGTAACCGCCGAGAGCGATGAGCATCACCAGCGACGGGTCCTGTCCGGCGGATACCTTCATCATGCCCAGCGTGGACAGCGAGGCGACCATCGCCAGCACGCCGCCGACCAGTGCGCCGAGGAAGCCGTGCAGTCCGTTGAGGACGGTGAAAAGCACAATGCAGACCAGGATGAACGGCGGGGTGTAGAGCAGCGAGGCGCGCGTCATGGAGCGCGCGAGCTGGCGCACCGGAGCGGCGTGCGGGTTCTCCGGAGCTTTGGCCTGAGCCGGTGCCTGGGACGTCTCGGGCGTCTCGGTGTCGCTCACTGCAATCGCTCCTCGTTCGGTTCGACCCGCCAGTATAGACCGCCCGCGGACTCAGACGCCGTGGCGGTGCCGGGAACGCAGTCGCGGCACCAGGGAAACCAGCACCGCGACCACGAGTGCGGCGCCAATCGCCCAGAACACGACCGGGCTGTCGAAAATCGTGATAGAGACCGCTCCGAAAGAGAGAATTCCGGCCCACAAATAGATCAGCAGCACCGCGCGGCGTTGCGAATGGCCGATTTCCAGCAGCCGGTGGTGCAGATGCATTTTGTCGGCGGCGAACGGGCTCTGCCCGCGCCGCGTGCGCCGGACGACGGCCATCACGAGGTCGAGCACCGGCACGAAAAGCACGGCCACGACGACCACCAGCGGGGACAGCAGGGCGAGCGCGTCCGATGCGGAGAACCGGGTGTAGTTGACTCGTCCGCTCGCCGAGGTGGTGGCCCCGGCGAGCATCAGCCCGATCATCATCGATCCGGAGTCGCCCATGAAAATTTTGGCGGGCTGGAAGTTGTACGGAAGGAAACCGAGACAGGCCCCGGCGAGCGCGGCCGCGATGAGCGCGGGCGGGTACGCGCCGAAGTCGCCGCCCGCGTTGTCGAGCAGGCCGAACGAGAACACGCAGGTGGCCGCCGCGGCGATGAAGCCGAGCCCGCCCGCCAGCCCGTCGAGGCCGTCGACGAAGTTCATCGCGTTGACCATCACCACGACCATGACGACGGTCAGCAGCGCGCCCTGGTTCTTGTCCAGCACCAGCACCGAGCCGATGGAATCGCCGTTGCCGCCCCACGGCACCCAGAACGACACCCACTGCACGCCGAAGATGACGAGGATGCCGGCGCACATGACCTGCCCGGCGAGCTTCGTCCACGCGTCGAGTTCGAACCGGTCGTCCAGGATGCCGATGAGCGAGATGACGCCCGCCGCGAGCAGCACGCCGACCGCGTCGTAGGAGACGTCGAAACCGTGGCTGAGCGCGGGAAGCTGGTGCGCGAGGCCCATCGCGGCGGCGATCCCGAGGTAGATGCCGACGCCGCCCATCCGCGGGATCGGCTTGACGTGCACGTCGCGCGCGCGAGGGTTGGCGATCGCGCCGATCCGGATGGCCACGCGCCGCACGACGCCGGTCAGCAGATAGGTCACCGCGGTCGCGGTCAGCGCGACGAGCAGGTACTCCCGGATCGGGAGAAGTCCTTGGACTACAGGCATGACCGCGTCACGCCCGCCGGGAGGTCGGAGTCACCGCGCCACGCTACCGCGCCCGCGTGCGGCCCCGGCGAACGGCAGTCACTTCCCCGGCTCAGTCCAGCGTCTCCTCGGCGACGCCGATCACCTCGGCGATGGCGGCCTTGGTGACCGCTCCCTCGCGCAGCACGAGCGGCTTGTCGCCGGTCAGGTCCACGATGGACGACGCCACGGTTTCCCCGCTCGATCCGCCGTCGAGGTACACCGACACCGAATCGCCGAGCTGCTCCTGCGCGTCCTCGACGGTCGAAGCGGGCGAACGCCCGGAGACGTTCGCGCTCGACACCGCCATCGGGCCGACGTCGCGGAGCAACTCGAGCGCGACCGGGTGCAGCGGCATCCGCAGCATCACCGTGCCGCGGGAGTTGCCGAGATTCCACTGCAGACTCGGCGCGTGCGGCAGCACGATCGACAGATCGCCCGGCCAGAACGCCTCGATGAGCGCCCGCGCCTGCGGCGGAACGCCGAGCACCAGACCGTCCACAGTGGACCAAGACCCGACGAGAACGCCGACCGGCATGTCCGGGCCGCGGTTCTTCGCCCGCAGCAACGCCTGGACGGCTCCGGAGTCGAACGCGTCGGCGCCGATGCCGTACACCGTGTCCGTCGGCAGGACGACCAGCCGGCTCGACCGCACCGCGGCGGCCGCCGCGGACAGGCCTTCGGCTCGGGATTCGCGCTTGCCGCAGTCGTAGACCGCACTCATGCCGGGAAGCCTATCCCCCGGCGGCCGGGTTCTCGGGGCGGCCCGAGACTGGACGGGCCGCGGCAAACACCGTCGAGGTACGTGAGGAGAACCCTCGCGGAATCAGGTTCCATCAGGGTTCCCCTCACGGACAGTCCTCGGTCAGGCGCCGTAGGTGGCCTGCTTCACCGCGAACACGTTGCGGTTCCCCTTGCCCTCCTGCAGCGACCACAGCAGGTCCGCGTCCTTCGGGTCCTCCCAGTACGAGATGCTCTCCCCGCTGCTCACCCAGGCGTGCGTGGCCGGGCCCGCGGTCGGGGTCCAGTAGTAGAGCTGCTTCGCCGCAGAGGAGTTGAACCACCAGCGGCCGTTGTGGGAGGCGACGCCGTTGAGGTTGTACCAGGGCAGCTTCAGCGCCTGGCTCGCCGTCGTCGAGGCGGCGAACGTCGTCGCTCCCGAGGCGAACGGGAAGCGCACCGCGCGCGGGGCGCGGTTCGGGTAGTCGGTGCAGTCGGCCTTGCAGGTGTACTCGGTCATCACGATCGACTTGCTGACCCGGTCCAGCGAGATGCTCGACCAGGCCAGGTTCGTGCCGGACGTCGTGTGCGCGGCGACCGTGCCCACCTGCGGCAGGACGTAGCGGTAGTTGTGCGCGTAGTACTGGCCGCCGGACTGGCCGATCTGGTCCGCCGTTCCGCCCGAGTTGACCTCGAGGATCTTGCGCATGTCGAAGACCCGCATGCCGCCGCCGGTGTCGGCGACGTAGAGGTAGTCGCCGTACCAGGAGACGCCGCCCGCGTGGATCGGGATGTCCTTGTAGTTCGGCGAGGCGTTCGTGCCGGTCGGTTCGACGAGCAGGATCTTGCGGTACTTGTTCGGGTACGTCGCGTCCCAGTCGGCGAGCGTGATCCGGCTGCGGACCTGCTTGCCGCCGCAGGCATCGCGCGTGTACCAGCTGACCGCGACGAGCTGGTGCCCGTCGTAGTTCCCGCCGTTGTCGCCGCCGACCGCGTCGCGGCTGGTGGTGATGCCCTGCGGGTAGTTGGTGCAGTCGTCGTTGTCGCCGTCGTCGAACCGGAATCCGCCGGTGAGGCCGGCCGGGTTGAAGGTCGAGGGCAGCGGTTTGCGGTCGTGGTTCGCGTTGTCCATGACGGTGTGCACCGGCACCGTGTGCAGCTTCGACGCGAGGCCGGAGTAGACCGCGTCGTACTTGTGGTAATCCGAGGTCAGCGTGTATTCGCCGGCCGGAAGGGTGGTCGGTCCGGCCGCGGCGGACGCGCTGGTCGCGCTCGCGGTGAGCGCGCTGGCAGCGATGAGCACAGCCGCGCAGCCGGCGGTGATGCGATGACGCAAGAACATGACTCCCCCAGAAGTCTGATTGTTCGGCCGCCCCAAGGTAGGGGGTCGCTCGGTGGAGGGCAACCCAGTGGAAAGGCGCCATCCGCCGTTCGGGCGGATGGCGCCTTTCCTTGGCTCAGAACCCGATCGCGGTGCAGGCCGTCGTCGTGGTCTTCGCCGGGTCGGCGATCGATGTCGCGGTCAGCCGCACGCGAGCAGTGTGCGGCGCGCCTGCCGAGCGTTTCGCGTACGCCTGGATTTGCGTCGAGCCGCCGAATTTGGCGGTGGCCAACGCGTTCGGGAGCCGGACCTCCCAGCCGCGGGTGTCCGTGGACGCGGTCAGCCGGTAGGTGTCCTGGTCGTACGGGGCTGCCGCGCCGCGTGCCGAACCCTGGTTCGACAGGCGGAAGTCGCAGGTAGCGAGGCCGCCGCGGGTGAACGCGGGCAGGGCGGGCCACAACCACGCGCCGCGCGTCTGCGGTCCGGCGCCGTCGAGCGACGCGACGGTGACTGTGTACGACAGCACGCCGCGGCTGTCCCGGTCGAGGTCGGTGACGAGGAACCGCAACCGGTTGGCCTCGTCGGTGTACTCGTAACCGCTGGAGGCACCAGTGCCCGCCTTGAACGTGGCGTCGTTGAGCTGCCGGTAGTCGCCGACGGTGATCTTGACCGGAGTGCCGTCCGGGCGGACGTAGTCGGTCAGATTGATGTCCTGCGGGTTCGCGTCGACGATCCATTCGAACGGCGCGGCGTCGCGGCTCTTGGTCTTCGCCAGGAGGACGCCGGAGTCCGGGGCGAACGAGTCCGAACCCATCCGGTCGACGACCTCGACGCTGTAGTGGTCGTACCCGCCGCCGTCACACTTCGGGTCCTTCGCCGGATCGCACTTGGGTGAACGGTCACCGCCGGTGAGCGCGATCGTGATGCCCGCGTACGCGCCCTGCTGCGGCACCGCCTCCCGGGCGGTCACGCGAGCGGTGACCGGACCGGTCGTGGCGAGCTGGTTGCGGTCGAGGTTCAGGACGGACTTCGGATCGACGATGCCGAGCTTGAGTTTGTTGCGCAGCATGTGGTGCGCGCCCATCGAACCGCCTTCGGTGGCCGGGATCTGCCAGCGCGTGTGCGGGCCGCCGGGGCCGTTGAAACTGCCGCGCGACAACATTTCCCACGGTCCGGTGTAAGACCGCCGGGGCGGATCGCCGAATGGGTTGTTGTAGTTGTCGCCGATGCCCAGGATGTGGCTGAACTCGTGCGCGAACACGCCCTGGCCGGAGCTTTCCGCCTGCGTCGAGGATCCGTTGGCCGCGTTGGGCCAGATGGTCGACGCCGAGGCCCACGACGTCCACGGCACGTACCGCGTGTGCGCCCAGTTCTGCTCGCCCGGTTTGCTGCCCGGCGGGCCGAATTCGGCGGGCACGTTCTCCTTCGAGCCGAACTTCATCTCGCCGAATTCCTGCCACGTCGAGCTTTCGTCCTGTCCCGCGGAGAGGAAGAAGATGAAGTCGAACTGGTCGGCCACCGGACCGACGTCGGCGCGCCACGCGTCGCCCGCGTCCTTGCGCAGGTCCCGGGTGCAGTCGGCGTTCGCCGGGCAGTCCTGCGGCTGCATTTCCATGCCGTACTCGAAGGATCTGCCCGGCATCCGGTAGGGGCCGAACGCGGTGAGGTCGACGCCGAACCGGCCGCCGGAGTCCTCCATCCAGTACTCGTTGATGGTGTGGCCGTGGTTCAGGGTTTCGGGTTTGTTGAGGAAATCCTGGTAGTGCTGCGCGACTTTTTCGCGCGGCAGATTGCTCGCCGACGGCGACGGATTGCCGAAGACGGTCGAATGCGGCGGCTTCGTGACGACGAAGTCCGCGTCCGGGTAGTCGGCGAGCACGACGGCGCCCTTGAACTTGCGCACGGTCGGTTGCAGCGACGGGTCGGCCCAGTTCGTGCCGGGGACGTGACGATAGTCCTGCCAGGTCATGCTCGCCTGGTCGGCCCAGCGCGCGGAATCGAGCGGCGCGGGCCAGCCCTGGACGAGCGGATCGGCCGCGGCGGTCCCGGCGAGCAACGCGGGAGCCAGCGCCGCGACCGTCGCGACGACGGCGAGGCGACCGGCCCTCGTGCGGGTGGCCCCTGTGCGGGTGGTCCGGGTGCGGTGATTCCGGCGGGGTAAGGGGGATCTCATCCTCGCTCCTCACTTCTCCGCCGGTCCGCCCGGCGGTCCCGAGGCCTGACGCTAACGGTGATCGTTAGGCGAGCGAACGAAATCCACCCCGCTGCCGCACGACGAAAGTCGGGCAGGACGAGCGCAAAGGTGCGAATGGCGCAGTGCTGCCGGGTGAGTGGCGCCGCGGGAGGTCTGTGAAGGGCTCCTTGCGGGACCCAGATTCCGTCAGGGGTCCCCGCACGGACGCCCGCAGGTCATGCACACACGTCCGGGCAGGGGCGAGGGCCGTGAAGGGCTCCTTGCGGGAATCTAGGTCCCGCAAGGAGTCCCTCACGGACGCCCGCAGCCATGAAGGGGCCCCTCCCGCACGTCCGAGGCAGAGGCAAGAGCCGTGAGGGCCACCTTCAGGAACTCTCAATCCCCCAGAGTTCCCCTCACGAACAACCGCAAGCCATGAAGGGGCCCTTCACGGACCTGGATTCCCGCAAGGACTCCTTCACGGCCCCTGAGCGAACCTGAGCGAAGCGGGCCTCAGCCCAGCCGGCGAGCGGTGACGAACCGCGCTCTTCCGCTGTAGTCGGGATGGTCCTCCACCCCGGTCAGCACCCGGCGTGCCCGGACCAGCGCGGGCACGGCCGAACCGTGCGTGTCGTCGTGTTCGATCGCCAGTCCGCCGCCGGGGCGCAGCAACCGCGCGCCGGCCGCGATCGCGTGCCGGATCACTGCCAGGCCGCTTTCCTCCGCGAAGACCGCGCGGGCCGGGTCGTGTTCGCCGACCTCCGGGGGGACCGGCGTGCCCTCGGGCACGTACGGCGGGTTGCAGAGCACCAGGTCGACGAGACCGTCGAGTTCGGCGAACATCGTCGGGTCGGCGATGTCGCCGGAGTAGAGCCGGATCGGGGTATTGCCCGCCGCGGTGTGCACGTCGGCGTTGTGCCGGGCCCAGGCGAGCGCCTGCGGGTCGACGTCGACCGCGTAGACCACCGCGTCCGGGCGTTCGTGCGCGAGCGCCAGCGCCAGCGCGCCGGAGCCGGTGCACAGGTCGACCACCACCGGGTATTCGCGGCCCTGGAGGAACTTCACGCCCCATTCGAGCAGCAGTTCGGTTTCCGGGCGCGGGACGAATACGCCCGCGCCGACGTTGACTGTGATGTTGCCGAGCGCGGCCCATCCGGTCAGGTACTGCAGCGGGATCCGTTTCGCGCGCTGCGCGACCAGCTGGCCGATCGCGTCGATCACCGGCGGGTCGACCAGCGGCACCATCGGCAGCCTGCCCCGTTCGACGCCGAGCACGTGCGCGGCGATGAGATCCGCGTCCGACCGCGGCGATTCCACGCCCGCCTCGGTGAGGATCCGGGTGGCCTCCATGATGGCCAGGCGCAGCGGCTGCCGATTCACTGGTCGTCCTTCACTCGTCGAAACTGCCCCCGGCGGGGGTGCTGCCCAGCGTATCGACCCCCGGCCGCGCGGGCGTCACGCCTGGCCGAGATACCCGGACAGGACTTCGCGCCGCTGGGCGAGATCCCCGATCCGGCGGTCGACTTCGGCCAGTTCCCCGCGCAGCCTGCGCACCAGTTCGGGGCACAGGTCGAGATGCGCGGCGGGTCCGCTCGCGCAGTCGAGCATCCCGGCGATCATCTCCGTGGTCAGGCCCGCGGCCAGCAGTTTCCGGATCTGGCACACCCGGACGACGGCCTCCTCGTCATACACCCGGTACCCGCTCGTGTTGCGCGTCGAGGCCAGCAGCCCCTGTTCGCCGTAGTACCGCAGCAGCCGCGGCGCGACGCCGGTGCGCTGCGCGAGTTCGCCGATCAGCATCCGATTTTCCCCTGCTTCTGGCCTTCACACTGGTGTCAATCCTTAACGTCGCGAACATGACAGAACATTTCGCGCCCCTCGTCGCGGGACAAGGCCCCGGCCTGCTGCTCGCCCACGGCGCGGGCGGCGGCGTGACCGCCAATTTCGGGCCCCTGCTGGACGACCTCACCCGTACGCACACCGTGGTCGGAGCCGATTACCCGGTCGCGGGCGGCACGCTCGACGAACTGGCCGACGGACTGGTCGCGACTGCCGTCGATGCCGGAATCGAGAAGTTCACCGTGCTCGGCTACTCGCTCGGCACGGCCGTCGCGGTCCGCGTGGCCACCCGGCACCCCGAGCGCGTGAGCGGCCTCATCCTGACCGCGGGGTTCGCCCGGCCGGACGCGCGGATGGAGCTGGCGCTGGATCTGTGGGCGGAGCTACTGAAGGGCGACCGCATCCTGCTCGCCAAGTACCTGATGCTGACCGCCGTCAGCGAGCCTTTCCTCGCCACGCTGACGCCGGAGCAGCTCACCGCGGCGATCGCCGGGCTGGCCGAATCGGTGCCCGCAGGCACGGCGTACCAGGTCGAACTGGTGCGGAATACCGACACCCGGGCGGAACTGGCGTCGATCGCCGTCCCGACGCTGGTGATCGCCACGACGCTGGACTCCCTGGTGCCGCCGAGGCATTCGCAGGAGCTGGCCGACGGGATTCCCGGCGCGGAGCTGGCCGAAATCGCCTCCGGGCACGGCATCGGCGAGGAAGCGCCGGAAGCCTGGCTCACCGCTATTCGGAAGATGCTGTCATGAGCCGCCAGGTGGTCCTGCCGAACGAATCGCCCGACCTGACTCCGCGCCGCCTCGCCGAGCTAGCCCGGCTGGCCGAGGAACTGGGGTACGAATCCGTTTGGCTGCCGGATCACGTGCTGCCGCCGGAACCGTTCGGCGAGGTCTTCGGCGGCGTGTACGAACCGCTGGCGACGCTCGCCTACCTGGCCGCGGCGACCGAACGCGTGCAACTGGGCACGTCCGTGGTGATCGCGCCGCTGCGCGAACCGCATCTGCTGGCCAAACAGGCCGCGACGATCGACCGGCTGTCCGGGCACCGGCTGGTGCTGGGCGTCGGCGCGGGATGGAACGAGCCGGAGTTCGCGGAGATCGGCGCGGATTTCCCTCGCCGCGGTGCGACGCTGGACGAGACGCTTTCGTTGCTGGACCGGCTTTTCACCACTGGACGAGGCCGGTCCGGCGGCTATTTCGCGCCGCGGCCGGAGGGCCGGATCCCGATTCTGGTCGGCGGGAATTCGACGGTCGCGCTGCGCCGGGCGGTCCGCGCCGGGGACCAGTGGCTCAGCGCGGGTCTCTCGCCGGAGGCTTTCGCGGAACGGGTCGCGAAGCTGGACCAGCTCGATCCGGAGCGGCGCGTGCGGCGGATCGCCCGGCAGCAGTACGACGAAGAAACAGCCGTCGAGATCTACCGTGCGTACCGGGACGCCGGGGCGGACGCGGTGGCCGTGCATTTCGGGGATGACAAGGGATACGAGGAGCGGATGACAGCCTTCGCCGCGGCGACCTCGTGAGTGCCTGACCCGAGGAGAACCGCAGCCGCCGATTCCATTGTGGACGGACAGCGCGCCGCTCAGATTACTAGGGCTGGCACCGATTTCGGTGCGGGTCAGCCCGACTGAGCGGCGAGCCGCTCCTCGCGGTCGGCCGACGCCAGTGCGTCCAGCACCCCGTCCAGTTCCCCGTCCAGGACCTGGTCCAGGTTGTACGCCTTGTAGTTCACCCGGTGGTCGGAGATCCGGTTCTCCGGGAAGTTGTACGTCCGCACCCGCTCCGAGCGGTCGACCGTCCGGACCTGTGAACGGCGCGCGTCCGAGGCCTTCGCCGCCGCCTCTTCCTCGGCGACCTGCTGCAGCCGGGCCTGCAGCACCTGCAGCGCCCGCGCGCGGTTCTGGATCTGCGATTTCTCGTTCTGGCACGACACGACGATCCCGGTCGGCAGGTGGGTGATCCGCACCGCCGAGTCGGTGGTGTTGACGCTCTGCCCGCCGGGGCCAGAAGACCGGAACACGTCGATGCGCAGGTCGTTCGGGTCGATTTCGACCTCGACCTCTTCCGGTTCCGGGTAGATCAGCACGCCGGACGCCGACGTGTGGATGCGGCCCTGCGATTCGGTCGCGGGCACGCGCTGCACCCGGTGCACGCCGCCCTCGAACTTCAGCCTCGCCCAGACTCCTTCGACGTCCGCGGTCTTGCTCTTGAGCGACAGCGTGACGTCCTTGTAGCCGCCAAGGTCCGACTCGGTCGAGTCGAGCACCTCGGCCTTCCAGTTGTGCCGCTCGGCGTAGCGCAGGTACATCCGCAGCAGGTCGCCGGCGAACAGCGCGGATTCCTCGCCGCCTTCGCCGGATTTGATCTCCATGACGACGTCGGAGCCGTCGTACGGGTCGCGCGGCAGCAGCAGTTCGGTGAGTTTCGCTTCGAGCTGCGGGATTTTCGCCGTCAGCTCTTCGGCCTCGGCGGCGAACGCCGCGTCCTCGGCCGCGAGTTCCTTGGCCGCGGACAGGTCGTCGCGGGTCTGGTCCAGCTCGCGCACCGCGCGCACGACCGGGCTCAGCTCGGCGTAGCGGCGGCCCAGTTTGCGGGCCCTGGCCTGGTCGGCATGCACCGCGGGGTCGGCGAGCTGCTGTTCCAGCTGTGCGTGCTCGTCGAGCAGCCCCTTGAGCGAACTCGAATCCACTTCGCCGTCTCCCTCTCGCGAACAGGTCCGGACAGAACAACGGCGCCCACCCGGGCGTGCGGGTGGGCGCCGTCGAACGAGCTACTTGGCGTCGGTCTTCTGCCGCTTGCCGTAGCGCTTCTCGAACCGGGCGACCCGGCCACCGGTGTCCATGATCTTCTGCTTGCCGGTGTAGAAGGGGTGGCAGTTGGAGCAGATCTCGACGTGGATCTGACCCGACTCCTTCGTGCTGCGGGTGACGAAGCTGTTCCCGCAGTTGCACGTGACGGTCGTGGTCACGTATTCGGGGTGAATACCGCTCTTCATGGTGTCCTCTCTCGTTGGCCCCGGGTCCCCAGTACGGGGTGAACCGGTGCCGGACTTCAGCGGGTCATTCTGCCAGACGTGCTGGCAAGGGCTTCAACACACCCCGGTGACCAGGTATTCCGCCGCCGGTCGCGACCGTGGGTAGTGAAGGACATTCGCATTGTACGGATTTTGTACCCGCTGACGGGAAGCTGGCCGAGTTCGTGAATCGCTCACTTACTGGAGGTCCGGACATGCGCACGACCGACCTGCTCACCCGGCTCGCGAAGCCGGCCGCGGCGCTCGCGCTCGCCGCTTCCGCCGCGGTCTTCGCGCCTGCCGCGAATGCTTCCGGCGGAATCACCGCCGCGGACGTCAACCCCGCTGCCGGAACGTTCTCGGAGCTGTCCGAGGCGAATCTGACCGGGGCGGGCGACGGCACCCCGGCCGGCGCGGTCGCCTGGTACAAGGCGCACGCCGGAAGCACCGGGTGGGAGCACTACTGCGAGAAGGCCGCGGAGAATTCCTACGGCGTCACCGGGGTCTGGGCGTCCGCCAACGCACATTGGAACGGGGCCAGCCCTAAGCACACCAGCGGCAAGCCGCCCGCCGGTTCGTTCGTGTACTGGAACATCAGCGCGTACGGCCACGTCGGCATCGCGGACGGCAACGGCGGTTTCTACGCCACGAGCGTCGGCGGCAAGATCGGCCACGGCAGCTCCACGAGCTACTTCAACAACTACCGCGGCTGGACCCCGGCCGCCGTCCCCCGCCACTGAGTTTTCTGCCGCGCCACCTCCCCGGTGCGGCAGAAAAGTCCGTGAGGGGACCCTGGGGGACTCAGAGTCCGGGCAAGTTCCCCTCACGGACCTCCACCAACGCGAACCGGCCCGCCCCCGAAAACCATGGGGGCGGGCCGGTTCTGCGTCGAGGCGAGACTCAGTCGTCGTCTCCGCCGCCAAGGGCGGTCTTCGAGACCTGCATCAGGAATTCGATGTTGGTCTTCGTCTTGCGCAGCCGCGAGATCAGCAGGTCGATGGCCTGCTGCGAGTCCAGCGCGTGCAGCACGCGGTGCAGCTTGTGCGTGACGGCCAGCTCGTCCGGCGAGAGCAGCAGCTCTTCCTTGCGGGTGCCGGACGGGTTGACGTCCACCGCCGGGAACACGCGGCGCTCGGAGATCTTGCGGTCGAGCTTGAGCTCCGCGTTGCCGGTGCCCTTGAACTCCTCGAAGATCACCGTGTCCATCGTGGACCCGGTCTCCACCATCGCGGTCGCGAAGATGGTGAGCGAGCCGCCGTTCTCGATGTTGCGCGCGGCGCCGAGGAACCGCTTCGGCGGGTACAGCGCGGTCGAGTCGACACCACCGGACAGGATCCGGCCGGACGCGGGCGCGGCCAAGTTGTACGCGCGGCCGAGACGGGTGATCGAGTCGAGCAGGACGACCACGTCGTGGCCCATTTCGACCAGGCGCTTGGCCCGTTCGATGGACAGCTCGGCGACCGAGGTGTGGTCGGACGGCGGGCGGTCGAAGGTGGAGGCGATGACCTCGCCCTTCACCGACCGCTGCATGTCGGTGACCTCTTCCGGACGCTCGTCGACCAGCACGACCATGAGGTGGGCCTCAGGGTTGTTCGTGGTGATCGCGTTCGCGATGTCCTGCATGATCGTGGTCTTGCCGGCCTTGGGCGGGGACACGATCAGCGCACGCTGGCCCTTGCCGACCGGCATGATCAGGTCGATCACGCGGGTCGTGAGCTTGTGCGGCTCGGTCTCGAGGCGCAGCCGCTCGTTCGGGTACAGCGGGGTCAGCTTGGTGAAGTCGGGACGGCGCTTGGCCTCGTCCGGCTCCAGGCCGTTGATCGAGTCGACGCGCACCAGCGGGTTGAACTTCTGCCGCTGCTGCTCGCCCTCGCGCGGCTGGCGCACGACACCGGTGATCGCGTCGCCGCGGCGCAGGCCGAACTTGCGGACCAGCGACAGCGACACGTACACGTCGTTCGGCCCGGCCAGATAGCCCGAGGTGCGCACGAACGCGTAGTTGTCGAGCACGTCCAGGATGCCCGCGACCGGCAGCAGGACGTCGTCCTCGCGGATCTCGGTGTCCGGGGCGCCGCCTTCGCGCTGGCCGCCCCCGCTGCCCCGGCGGCGGCGGTCGCGGAAGCGGCGCCCGCGGCGGCCGCCTTCCTCGTCGTCGTCCTGGGGGCCGTTGTTCCGGTTGTCGCGGCTGTCCTGCTGGTTCCGCTGCCGGTTGTCCTGGCGGTCCTGCCGGTTGTCCTGGCCGCCGCGGTTGTCCCGGTTGCCGTCGCGGTTGTCGCGGCCGTTGTCGCGGTTGTCGCGGTTGCCGTCGCGATTGTCCCGGTTGCCGCCCTGGCGGTCGCCGCGCTGGTCGCGCTGGCCGTCGCCGCGGTTCGCGCCGCCGCGGCGGCGGCGGTTGCGGCCGCCCTCCTCGGACTGGCCCTCGGACTGGCCCTCGGAACGGTCGTGGCGCTCCGGGCGCTCCTGCGCGGCGGGCTTGCCGTCCTGCGCGGTCTCCGCCTTCGGGGCCTCGGCGCCGGCGGCCTTGGGGGCCTCCGCCTGGACCTGCTCGGCCTTCGGCTCCGCCTTGGGCGCCTCGGTCTTCGGAGCCTCGGCCGCCTTCGGCGCGTCGGCCTTGGCCCGGCGGGCGGGCTTCTCGGCCTTCTCCGCCTTGACCGGCTCGACGCCGTCGAGCGGCAGCGTGTCGGCCGGGACGGCGGCGCGCTTCTTGCTCTTGCCCTGGCGCTCGCGGATCGCGGCGATCAGGTCCCCTTTGCGCATGCCGGTGGTCTCGCCCACACCCAGTTCGCCCGCCAGCTGGCGGAGCTCGGCGATGACCATTCCGGACAGGCCCCCGGTGCGGCGCTTCGGAGCGGCCGCGGCCCCATTGGTCTCAGCGGCCGCGGCGGGGGTCTCCACGTCGCCGCTCAACAGATCGGTGTTGCTCACACATGTCCTTCCTGACCGATCCACGTTCCAGGTGGATCAGCGGACTGCCGCCGGTAGCGAGACGGCTTCTGCCTCCGATGCGGACGGCTCGCGCCCAGCCGTGCGAGACACAGCGAAGCGCCGCCAGCACAGGGTGTTTGCCCCCTCCGGACGGAGAAAGCGGAATTCGGCACCGCCGGAACCGGAAACCCGCCTGCGTCCCTCCGCGTCCCGCGTGCCGGGCGGTGCGGAATCGGCGGATCGACGAAGGATGCGGACCGGAGCCGCCGCTAGGGGCGAACAGGCCCGGCATCGGGTGCGGAAACGCACGGTGATCGAACGCCCCCGAGGGTAGACCGCGCCCTGTCCGCGTGCAACAACCACCCCCCGCGTGGCGCACGCTGCCGTCCAGCCTGTGACCAGGTCGTCACCTGGCCACAACCTGCACGCCATCGCGGTCCACGGGCAATTCGGCGACGTCGAAGCCGGTAACGTCCACGCCCGCGGGGAGTATTCCCGTCAGCGTGAGAGCGAGCACAGTCGGACCGGCCCCGGAAATGGCGGCGGGCACGCCGTGCGCACGCAGCGTGCGCACGAGTTCCGTGCTCGCCGGGTACGCCGCGGCGCGGTAATCCTGGTGCAACCGGTCCTCGGTGGCGGCCATCAGCAGTTCGGGCCGTTCGGTGGCCGCCAGCACGGCGAGCGCGGCCCGTCCCGCGCTGTGCGCCGCGTCGGCGTGCGGCACTTGCGCGGGCAGCAGGCCGCGCGTCGTGGTGGTGGACGACTTTTCCGCCGGTACCGCGACCACCGGCCGGATCGCCGGGTTCGGCTCCACGCGTTCGGCGCGGAACCGGCCGTCCTCGGACCACGCCACCACGAGCCCGCCGAACAGGCTCGCCGCCGCGTTGTCCGCGTGGCCTTCGAACTCGGCCGCGAGCTGGAGCGCGTCGGCGTCGAGCGGACGCTCCGCCAGTGCGTAGCCCAGCGCCACGCCGGTCACCACCGCGGCCGCCGACGACCCGAGGCCGCGCGCGTGCGGAATGCTGTTGTGGCAACGAAGATGCAGGCCGGGCGGCCGCACGTCGAGGTGTTCGCAGGCTCGCCGGAGCGCGCGGACCACCAGGTGGGATTCGTCGGTCGGCACGTCCTCGACGCCGCCCGCTCCCGCGTCGAGCACCTCGATCTTCAGCCCGCCCTCGGTGACCTGCAGTTCGACCACGTCGTAGCGGGACAGGGCAAGGCCGAGCGCGTCAAATCCCGGGCCGAGGTTCGCGCTCGACGCCGGGACCGTCGCACGGAACGCGCGCGGGGCCGTCACGACCGCGCCCCAATGTGGCATTGGGTGCATGCGACGCACCCAATGTGGCGTTCGGTGCATGAGACGCACCCAATGCCACATTGGGGCACTGTGGTCGGGGCGAGAGGCGAGCGGCTCATCGCAGGTCCAGCGCCGCCGCGACGGCCGTCGGGTCGACCGCGAGCGGTTCCACCTCGACGTTGCCCTCCAACGCAGTCGCCGGGTCCTTCAGGCCGTGCCCGGTGACCGTGCAAACCACCTTCGCGCCCTTCGGCAGCCGTCCGTCGGCCGCGGTGGCCAGCAGGCCGGCCACGCTCGTCGCGGACGCGGGCTCCACGAAGACGCCCTCGCGACGGGCCAGCAGCCGGTACGCCTCGAGGATCTTCTCGTCGGTGATCGCGTCGAACAGGCCGTCCGACTCGTCGCGCGCGGAGACCGCGCCCGCCCACGAAGCGGGGCTGCCGATGCGGATCGCGGTCGCGATGGTGTCCGGGTCGGAAACCGGTTCGCCGTGTACCAGCGGCGCGGCGCCCGCGGCCTGGAAACCGAACATCCGCGGGGTGTTCTTGACCACACCGTCGGCCGCGTACTCCGAATAGCCCTTCCAGTACGCGGTGATGTTGCCCGCGTTGCCCACCGGGAGGCAGTGCACGTCCGGAGCCTCGCCGAGGACGTCGCAGATCTCGAACGCCGCGGTCTTCTGCCCGGCGATGCGCACCGGGTTGACCGAGTTGACCAGCGTGACCGGATAGTCCGCCGCGGTCTTGCGGGCGAGTTCTAGGCAGTCGTCGAAGTTGCCGTCGACCTGGAGGATCCGCGCGCCGTGCAGCACCGCCTGGGCGAGCTTGCCCATCGCGATCTTGCCTTGGGGCACCAGCACCGCGCAGGTGAGCCCGGCCCGCGCGGCGTACGCGGCGGCCGAGGCCGAGGTGTTGCCGGTGGACGCGCAGATCACCGCTTTGAGGCCGCTCGCGAGCGCGTGCGTGATCGCCACGGTCATCCCGCGGTCCTTGAACGAGCCGGTCGGGTTCGCGCCCTCGACCTTCAGGTACACCTCGGCGCCGGTCAGCTCCGACAGGTGCGCGGCGGGCAGCAGCGGCGTGTTTCCCTCGCCGAGCGTGACCACGCGCGCCCCGTCGGGGACCGGAATCCGGTCGCGGTACGCCTCAATGATCCCCGGCCAGGAACTCATGCGTCTTCGCCTTCCACCCGCATCACGCTGACAACCTCGTGCACCACATCGAGTTTCGCGATTTCGTCCACAGTGGACTGCAAAGCCGCGTCGGGTGCGAGATGAGTGACCACGACGAGGCTCGCCGTGTCGTTCGCGTCGCGCTGGCGCACCGCGGCGATGCTCACGCCGTGCGCGGCGAACGCTTGCGCCACCTGGGCGAGCACACCCGCGCGATCCGCGACGTCGAGGCTCACGTGGTAGCGCGTCGGAGTCTGGCCCATCGGCCGCACCGGCAGCGCGGCGTGCGCCGATTCGCGCGGGCCGCGGCCGCCGTGCACCTGGTTGCGCGCCACCGCGACGAGGTCGCCGAGCACCGCGCTGGCGGTCGGCGCGCCGCCGGCGCCCTGGCCGTAGAACATCAATTCGCCCGCGGCGTCCGCTTCGACGTAGACCGCGTTGAACGCGCCGCCGACGCCGGCCAGCTGGTGGCTGCGCGGAATCATCACCGGATGCACGCGGGCGGACACCGATTCCGTGCCGTCGTCCGCGGTCACGCGTTCGCAGATCGCCAGCAGCTTCACCGTGCGGCCGAGCGTGCGCGCCGCGGCCAGATCGGACGCCGTGACGTCGGCGATGCCTTCGCGGTGCACGTCTTTCGCGGTGACCCGGGAGTGGAACGCCAGCGAGGCGAGGATCGCGGCCTTCGACGCGGCGTCGTAGCCGTCGACGTCCGCCGTCGGGTCCGCTTCGGCGTACCCGAGCCGGCTCGCCTCGTCGAGCGTTTCGGCGTAGCCCGCGCCAGTGGCGTCCATCGCGGAGAGGATGTAGTTGGTGGTGCCGTTGACGATCCCCATCACGCGGGTGATCCGGTCGCCTGCCAGCGATTCGCGCAGCGGGCGCAGCAGCGGGATGGCCCCGGCGACGGCGGCCTCGAAGTAGAGGTCCGCGCCGCTGGCGTCGGCCGCCTCGAACAGTTCGGCCGAATGCTCGGCGAGCAGCGCCTTGTTGGCGGTGACCACGGATTTGCCCGCGTTCAGCGCGGTCAGCAGCCAGCTGCGCACCGGGTCGATCCCGCCGACCAGTTCGACCACCACGTCGACGTCGTCGCGGGCCACGAGCGCCGCGGCGTCGTCGGTCAGCAGTTCGGCGGGCAGTTCCGGGTGCTTGTCCGGCCGCCGCACCGCGATGCCGGCCAGTTCCACCGGCGCTCCCGCGCGGGCCGCCAGCTCCCCGGCCTGTTCGGTGAGCAGGCGGGCGACCTCGCTGCCGACCGTGCCGCAGCCGAGCATCGCGACCCGGATGGGCGCGCGGCCGGCAGGAGACAGGCCTTTCGGAGACACTGTGGACACTTCTCAAACCTCCAGGCGCAGCATGTCGTCCGTCGTCTCCCTGCGCAGCAGCAGCCGGGCGGCGCCGTTGCGCACGGCGACCACCGCGGGCCGCGGCAGCCGGTTGTAACCACTGGCCATCGCGTAGCAGTAGGCACCGGTCGCCGCGACGGCCAGCAGGTCGCCGGGAGCCAGCGTGTCTGGCAGCCAGCAGTCTCGGACGACGATGTCGCCGGACTCACAGTGTTTTCCCACCACGCGAGACAACGCCGGGGTCACCGGCTCGTCGCCGTCCGCGGCGGAGCGCGAAACCACCCGGCAGTCGTAGACCGCGTCGTAGAGCGCCGTGCGGATGTTGTCGCTCATGCCGCCGTCGACGCTGACGTACCGGCGGGCGGACTCGTCGCCGAGCGCGACGTCCTTGATCGTGCCCACCTCGTACAGGGTGAACGTGCCCGGACCGGCGATCGCCCGGCCGGGTTCGCCCGCGATGCGCGGCACCGGAAGGTCCGCGTACGCGCATTCCTTGCGGACGATCTCGCGGATCTGCGTGATCATCTGCGAGGGCGGCGGCGGGTTGTCCTTTTCGGTGTAGGCGATGCCGAAACCGCCGCCGAGGTCGACGACGTTCATCTGCTCCAGCAGGTCCCGGCCGTGCTCCTTGGCCAGTTCGGCGAGCAGTCCGACGACGCGGCGCGCGGCGACCTCGAAGCCGTCGGCGTCGAAGATCTGCGAACCGATGTGGCTGTGCAGGCCGACCAGCTTGAGCGACGGCGCGTTCAGCACCCGGCGCACGGCCTCGGCGGCGTCGCCGGAAGCCAGCGAGAAACCGAACTTCTGGTCCTCGTGCGCGGTCGCGATGAATTCGTGCGTGTGCGCCTCGACGCCGACCGTCACCCGGACGAGCACCTTCTGCTCGACCTCGTGCGCGGCGGCGATCTCGGCGAGCCGGGCGATCTCGTAGTACGAGTCGACCACGACGGTGCCGACGCCCGCCTCGACGGCCGCGTCCAGTTCGGCGACCGATTTGTTGTTGCCGTGGAACGTGATCCGCTCCACCGGGAAGTTCGCGCGCTGCGCGACGGCCAGTTCGCCGCCGCTGCAGACGTCGAGGCTCAGTCCCTGTTCGGCCACCCACCGGGCGATCTCGACGGACAGGAACGCCTTCGACGCGTAGTGCACGAGCGCCGGGTCGTCGAACGCCTCGGCGTAGTCGGCGCAGCGGGACTTGAAGTCCGCCTCGTCGACCACGAACAGCGGCGTGCCGTAGGTCTGCGCGAGATCGCGCACGTCGACGCCGGCGATCCGGACGACGCCGTCCGCGGCGCGATAAGTGTTGCGCGGCCACACTTTCGCGGGCAACTGGTCGAGTTCGCCCGCACTCGCGGGCGGGAACCCGGAGGCGTCGGCATGGGGGTAGACGTCGGCGTGGCGGGGGCCCGCGGGGTGCGCCATTGTTTACATCCGTTCCGGAGCGGAGACACCGAGCAGCGACAGGCCGTTCGCCAGGACCTGGCGCGCGGCTTCACACAGAGCGAGCCGGGCGTACGTGAGGGGAGTGGCCTCCTCGTCGCCCTGCGGGAGGACCCGGCCCACGGTGTAGAACTTGTGGTACGCGCCGGCCAGTTCCTCGAGGTAGCGGGCCACGCGATGCGGTTCGCGCATCTCCGCCGCCCGGCGCACCACGGCGGGGAATTCGCCGATGGTGCGGATCAGGTCGCCTTCAGCAGGCAGGGTGAGCAGTCCGAATTGGACGTCCTCATCGGACTCCGAGATCTTGAGGCCGAGATCCGCCGCGCCGCGCCGCAGCGACGACAGCCGGGCGTGCGCGTACTGCACGTAGTACACCGGGTTGTCGTTGGAATGCTTGCGCAGCAAGTCCAAATCGATGTCCAAAGAGGAATCGACGGAGTAGCGGATCAGCTCGTAGCGGGCCGGGTCGACGCCGACCGCCTCCACGAGGTCCTCGAGCGTGATCACGGTGCCCGCGCGCTTGGACATCCGCACCGGCTTGCCGTCGCTGACCAGGTTCACCATCTGGCCGATCAGCACCTCGACCGTCGCCGGGTCGTCGCCGAACGCCGCCGCGGCCGCCTTGAGCCGGGCGATGTAGCCGTGGTGGTCCGCGCCGAGCATGTAGATGCAGAGGTCGGCGCCGCGGTTGCGCTTGTCCTTGAAGTACGCGAGGTCGCCGGCGATGTAGGCGGTGCTGCCGTCCTTCTTGATGACGACCCGGTCCTTGTCGTCGCCGTACTCGCTGGACTTCAGCCACCAGGCGCCGTCGGCGAAGTAAAGGTTCCCGGAGTCCTTGAGCTGCTGCACCGCCGCGTCGACCGCGCCGGACTCGTGCAGCGAGTTCTCGTGGAAGTAGACGTCGAAGTCGGTGCCGAACTCGTGCAGGCTCTGCTTGATCTGGCTGAACATCAGGTCGATGCCGATGCGCCGGAAGGTCTCGTGCCGCTGCACCTCGGGCAGGCTCAGCGCGCTCGGCTCGGCCTTGATCACCTCGGCCGCGATGTCGCTGATGTAGCCGCCCGCGTAGCCGTCCTCCGGCGCGGGCTCGCCCTTCGCGGCGGCGATCAGCGAGCGCACGAACCGGTCGATCTGCGCGCCGGCGTCGTTGAAGTAGTACTCGCGGGTGACGTCCGCGCCCTGCGCGCTCAGCACCCGGCCCAGCGCGTCGCCGACCGCCGCCCAGCGCGTGCCGCCGAGGTGGATCGGGCCGGTCGGGTTCGCGGAGACGAACTCGAGGTTGATCCGGCGCCCGGCCAGCGCGTCGCCGCGGCCGTACTCCGCGCCCGCGGCCAGCACCTGGCGCACGACCTCGCCCTGCGCGTCGGCGGCGAGCCGGAAGTTGAGGAAGCCCGGTCCGGCGACCTCGGCCGCGGCCACCCCGTCGGCCCCGGCGACGACCTCGGCGAGCGCCTCGGCGAACTCGCGCGGCTTCAGCCCGGCTTTCTTGGCCACCTGCAGCGCGAGGTTGGTCGCGTAGTCTCCGTGGTCCGGATTGCGCGGGCGTTCGATGGTCACGGTCTCCGGCAGCACGGCGGCGTCGACGCCGCGAGCGGCGAGGACCTGCTCGGCGGAGCTGCGGACCAGATCGGCGAGAGCGGCGGGAGTCACTCGCCGAATTCTAGGTGCGCTTCAGCCGCGCGCTTCCAGCGGTACAGGCTGGCGAGACGGCGGGCACACCGGAGGCGGATGTTCCGCTCGCCGGGGCGCCTCGCGGGTGTTCACGGTGATCGCACGCGCGGTCTCTACACTGGGCTACCGGCAGGGTCCGTCCGGATCCCTCCCCCGCTCTCACGAGGAGATCTCGGCAATCATGGCCAACGGGACCACCAAGAAGAAGGGCTCGTCCGCGTCCGCGGTGAAGGCGGCGAAGAACCGCTCGGTCGTCGCAGGCAAGCGTACGCCCTGGGGCACCATCATCGGCGTCGTCGTGGTGGTCGCCCTGCTGGCCGGCGTCATCGTCTACTACTTGCAGGCCTCCGCGCCCAAGCGCGACCAGGCCGCACGGGACGAGGCGGCCGCCGCGTTCGCGCCGACCGCGAGCAACCCGGACCCGTCGAAGAAGATCCCCGGCGTCGTCACCAAGCAGTACACCGGATCGGTGCACATCCTGCCCACCGAACGGGTGGCCTACGACCAGAGCCCGCCGTTCGGCGGCCCGCACGACGGCTACTGGGCCACCTGCACCGGCGTCGTGTACCCGACCGCGGTGCGCAACGAGAACATGGTGCACTCGCTCGAGCACGGCACGGTGTGGATCGCCTACAACCCGGACCTCGTCAAGGGCGACCAGATCCCGCTGCTCGAAGCGCGGGTCAAGGGCAAGCCGTACACGATGATGTCGCCCTACCCCGGCCTGGACAAGCCGATCTCGCTGCAGTCGTGGGGCCACCAGCTGAAGCTGGACAGCGCCGACGACCCGCGCATCGACCAGTTCATCGCCGCGCTGCGGACCAACCCGAACGGCGTGTACCCGGAGATCGGCGCCTCGTGCGACGCGCTCGGCAAGGGCATGTTCGACCCGAGCAACCCGCCGAAGTTCGACCCGAGCAAGCCGGGCAAGGACGCGAAGCCGATGGACTACAAGGGCAGCACCGGGGCCCAGGGCGAGCAGGGCGGCATGCCGGGGACCCCGCCGGCCGGGCAGTGACCGTGGGCCGCTCCGAAGACGGCTCTGGCCAGGCCGAGACCGGCGGTGTCGAAACCGCCCGTTCCGCCGAGACCGAGACTGCCGGGGCCGACGAATTCGCCGAGGAGTCCGCTCCGGCGGAGCGGACCGGCTGGTCCCGGTGGGTGGTCATCGGCGGGACGCTGATCGCGGTGCTGCTGGTCGGGGCCGCGATCGGGGTCTTCGCGACCCGGCTCACCGACGGCAGCGACGCGGTGCCCGCGACGCCGGGCGCGGGTTCGGTCGAGGTCGGGTTCGCCCAGGACATGTCGGTGCACCACCTTCAGGCGGTCACCATGGCCGGCTGGGCGCGCGACCACTCCACCGACCCGGAGATCCGCCAGCTCGCGTTCGACATCGAACGCACGCAGACCGAGCAGGTCGGGCGGATGAAGGGCTGGCTCATGCTGTGGGACCAGCCCGAGCAGGCGACCGGCGCATACATGACGTGGATGACCGAGCCGATGGGCCACGCGGGCATGCAGATGCCGACCAGCAGCCCGGCGGGCGGCGCGCCGATGCCGGGCATGGCCACCGACGCGGACCTCGCGAAGCTGCGCTCGCTGTCCGGCCGCGCGCTGGACGTCGAGTTCCTGCAGCTGATGCTGCGGCATCACCAGGGCGGCGTCGCGATGGCCGAGTACGCGCAGGACCACACGTCCAACGACGCGGTGAAGGCGCTGTGCCGCAGCATGCTGGTGTCGCAGGGCGCGGAGATGGACCAGATGAAGATCATGCTCAAGGGGCGGGGAGCGCAGCCGCTGCCGTTCTCGTGAGTGTTGGCGCCGGTTAGAACCGGCGCCAACACTCACGAGCTTTTGTACGTGGGCCGCGCCAGCTCCCGGATGTCGCCCAGCGTCCCCCACTCGTCGCGCCCCAGCCGCGCCAACGGCCGCAGCCGCTCGATCAGCGGATGGTCGCCCTCGAGAACGTCCTCGCTGACCGCCAAGTGCACGACCCGGCCGAACACGACCGTCGAGCGTCCGAAACCGACCGTGCTGTGCAGTTCGCATTCGAACGCCACCGGCGATTCCGCCACCCGCGGCGGGCGGACCTTCAGGCTCGGCTCGCGGGTGAGCCCGGCCTCGTCGAATTCGCTCAGTTCCGGCGGGAAGTCCGCGCCGGTGGCGTTGATCTGCTCGAACAGCGGCTCGGGCGCGAGGTTGACGACGAACTGCCGGGTCGCCTCGACATTGCGCAGGGTGTCTTTCCGGCCGACCGAGGTGAACTGCAGGACCGCGGGCGCGGCCGAGGCGACGGTGAAGAACGAATGCGGCGCGAGGTTGTCCACTCCGTCGCGGGAAACGCTCGACACCCAGGCGATGGGCCGCGGCACGACGGTCGCGGTCATCAGGTGGTAGAACGCGTTCGGGGCCAGCTGGGCGGGGTCGAAGTCCTTGCGCATGGCCCCCGGTCTACCAGGACAGCTCCGCGCACCGGCGGGCGCATTGCGGTCCCTCGACTTGCAGCGTCGCGTGTTTGATCTGGTAGCGGACCGACAGCAGGTCCTGCGCCTTGGTCAGCACGGTGGACTGTTCCGCGCCGGCCTTCACCGTCAAGTGCGCCGAAGCGACCTCCATGCCCGAGGTGAGGGTCCAGACGTGCAGGTCGTGCACGTCCGCGACGCCCGGCAGCGCGGCGAGTTCAGTGCTGATCTCGCCGACGTCCACGCCGGCCGGTGCGTGCTGGAAGAGGATCCGCAGCGCGCGGCGGGCGAGCGTCCAGGTGCGCGGCAGGACGAACAGGCCGATCGCGACACCGATGATCGGGTCGGCGTAGCGCCAGCCGGTGGTGAGCGTGATCGCGCCGCTGAGCAGCACGCCGACCGAGCCGACGAGGTCAGCCAGCACTTCGAGGTACGCGCCACGGACGTTCAGGCTCTCCTTCGCGCCCGAGCGCAGCACCAGGAAGGACACGACGTTGGCGACAAGACCCGCGGCCGCGGCGAGCAGCACCGGCAGACCCGGCACTTCCGGCGGGTCGGTGATCCGCCCGATCGCCTCGACCGCCACGTACCCGGCGACGCCGAACAGCAGCACGGCATTGGCCAGCGCGGCAAGGACTTCCGCCCGGTACATGCCGAACGTACGGCTGGGCGTCGGCCCGCTGCGCCGGGCGAGCACGATCGCGGCGAGCGCCATTCCGACGCCGAGAACGTCGGTGAACATGTGCGCGGCGTCGGAGATCAGCGCGAGCGAACCGGTCGCGAAGCCGACCGCGAACTCCAGCACCATGAACCCGGCACCGACCGCGAGTGCGATCAGCAGCGCGCGGACGTAGCGGCCGGACGCGCTCGCCGGAGCGGCGGTGTGCCCGTGGCCGTGCCCGTGTCCCATCGCTCGCCTCCCCGTTTCGGTGTCGAGAGGAATATATAGTGACATGCGCATATGTGCAATACAGGGTAGCCTAACTTCACTCTAATGCCTGGTGGAGCGTTTCTCCCAGCCCTGTTCCGCGAGGTGGGAAAGGTCAGCGCACGAGCCGGAAGAACCCGCGGATCTGCTCGACGAGCGACGCCGGTTGTTCCATCGCCGCGAAGTGCCCGCCGCGGGGCAGCCGCTCGAACCAGCGCAGATCGGTGTACTTGAGCTCCGCCTGCCGCCGCGACGGGCGGATGATGTCGCGCGGGTAGACCGAGATGCCGGACGGCGCGGTGACGAGATCGCCGAAGCTGCGGAAGCTCTCCCAGTACAGCCGCGCGGACGACGTCGCCGACGCGGTGAACCAGTACACCGAGATCGCGTCGAGCAGCTGCTGCCGGGTGACGGCGTCCTCCGGACGGCCGTTGTTGTCGGTCCAGGCCCAGAACTTCTCGGCGATCCAGGCCGCCTGCCCCGCCGGCGAGTCGGTCAGGCCGTAGCCGAGCGTTTGCGGACGCGTGCCCTGCTGCCCCGAATATCCCTGGCCGGTGCGCCGGAACTCGGCCGCCGCTTCGGCGCCTTCGCGCTCCTCGTCGGTCTCGTCCTCGAACTGGCCTTGAGGCGCGGCCGCCATGTTGACGTGCACCCCCGCGACCCGCTCCCGCGCCACCTCGCCGAGCGCCCCCGAGACCGCCGAGCCCCAGTCGCCGCCCTGCGCGCCATAGCGGCGGTAGCCGAGCGAGACCATCAGCCGATCCCAAGCAGTCGCGATTTTCCGCACACCCCAACCGGTCTCGCTCGGCTTGTCGCTCCAGCCGTACCCCGGCAGCGAAGGCGCTACGACGTGAAACGCGTCCGCCGGATCGCCGCCGTGCGCCCGCGGGTCGGTCAGCGGGCCGAGGATGTCCAGGAATTCGAGCACCGAACCCGGCCAGCCGTGCGTGATCACCAGCGGAAACGCGTCCGGTTCCGGCGAAGGCAGGTGCACGAAGTGAATCCCGAGGCCGTCGATCTGCTGGCGGAACTGCGGGAAGACGTTGAGCCGCTCGGCGAACCCGAAGTCGTAGTCCTCGGCCCAGCTGCGGCACAGCTCCCGGGCGTACGCGAGCGGCACCCCTTGCGCCCACCCCTCGGCGGTCTCCGCCTCCGGCCACCGAGTGCGCCGCAACCGCGCCCGCACGTCGTCGATGTCCTCTTCAGCCACCCTGACCTGGAACGGCTCGGCGCTCACCGCCGCCTCCCTCCGCGTCGACGATCCGACGGTACCGCGTTAAGGACCCCGCCGTGAGCGGTGGAAAAGGGGCATGCGCTAGGCTCTGTTCAGTCGCGCAAGCGAGCCCTCGTAGCTCAGGGGATAGAGCACTGCCCTCCGGAGGCAGGTGTCGCAGGTTCGAATCCTGCCGAGGGCACAGCGAACCGGGAACGGGCGGATGTCAAGTCTGACATCCGCCCGTTTTTCGTTTCGGCGCTGATCGCGTCTCCGGTCCTGTTCAGCAGACGTACCAGGAGCGGGTGACCACGCCCGCGGAGAGCTGTTTCCGCATGTCGAGGCAGTAGAACTTCGCGGGAGTGTCGCCGACCGGGACGCCGTACACGCGCAGGTGGCCCTTCCGCCAGCCGTTCGTCCCGTAAACCTCGCCGTGCCAGAAGATCCCGCCGCCCGCCGGGTTCGCCCTGCCGTTGTTCAGCACTTTCCACGGCTGGGCACTGCTGAAGACGATCTTGCCGTCGTAGATCTGGTAGTCCGTTCCCACCACGACGATGTCTCTCGCCCACTGGTCGTTGGGGTCCCGCTGCCAGTTGATCGTCGCGATTTTCTGGCCGCATGCCGCGTAGCCGACATACCGGCGGGCACCGTCGTCATTGACAACGGGGCGGGGGCATTGCACCGTTTCCGGCTCGGCGGGAAAGACGCTTGCGGCCGAGGCCGGCGGCGATGCGATAGAGGTCGCGAGCGCGGCGATACCGAAGGCCAAACTTTTCGCGGCGACAGGTGAGAACATCGATGATTCCCTTCTGAAGTCGGATATGGTTCGAATAGTTGTCCACGTACTCCCAGGGCAACGGCTGCGGGAGGTTGCGGCACGCAGTGGCAGGCGCGACCCCTCGCCACGACCGCAGTTGCCGCCGCAACGGCTTTGACAGAGTTTCTCGTCCAGAATCTCGGTATAGTCAGGCAGAAAATGCTGGCTTCGCTGTTACGCCGCCATTTCGAAGAGCCCCGCCCAAGCAACGTTATCCGCGGAACAACACCCGAGACAGGGTTTAAGCCGGAGCTAAATAGCTGTACCTCGACGGTGTTCAAAACGGCAAGTTAGTCCGAGGTGCGAGCTTCGTGCAGGAAGCTGGCGCGGGCCAGGTTCCCGAAACGCAAGCGCACACCTCACGCCGGGCGGACGAGGCGGCTCTCGTAAGCGAAGATCACCGCCTGTACACGGTCGCGGAGGTCGAGCTTGTGCAGGATCCGCCCCAGATGCGACTTCACCGTCGCCTCCGCGAGATGCAAAGCAGCGGCGATCTCGGCGTTGGACAAACCGCAGCCCACCTGGATCAGCACCTCTCGTTCGCGGGCGCTGAGTCTGCTGAGCCGTTCGTCGCGGGCGGTGGTAGCGGCGTCGGGGAGGTGCGGGCGGAATTTTTCCAGCAGGCGACCGGTGACGCGCGGGGAGACCACCGCGTCGCCGGCGGCTACGGTGCGGATCGCGGCGAGCAGTTCCTCCGGCCTGGCGTTCTTGAGCAGGAAGCCCGAGGCACCGGCTTTGAGCCCGGCGAAGGCGTATTCGTCCAGGTCGAAGGTGGTGAGGATCAGTACCTTCGTCCGTGGGCAGGTCTGGCGGATCTGCCGGGTCGCCTCGATTCCGTCGGTTCCGGGCATGCGGACGTCCATGAGCACGACATCGGGGCGCAGATCGGCGGCGAGGCGGACGGCGGCGGCGCCGTCCGCGGCTTCGCCGATCGGGTCCAGGTCCGGCTGGGCGTCCAGGACCATGTTGAACGCCATGCGCAGCAACGCCTCGTCGTCGGCGATCAGGATGCGGATCGTCATGCGGACACCGCGGAGCCGAAGACGAGACGGGTGTGCACTCGCCAGCCGCCGTCGGGGAGGGGGCCGGCCTGCACTGTGCCGCCGTAAGCGGCGGAGCGTTCGTGCATGCCGGTGATGCCGTTGCCAGGGTGAGGGGCGGAGGGAATCGGCGGGCCGGTGTCGGTGACGTCGACGGTGACGGCCTCGGCGGCGCACTCGATCCGCACTTTCGCGCGGGTGCCGGCGGGTGTGTGCTTGAAGGTGTTGGTCAAGGCTTCTTGCACCAGGCGGTAGACGGTCAGTTGCGCGGTCGCGGGCACGTGCGCGTGGTCGCCATCGATTTCGAGTTCGGTCGGGAGACCGGCGGCGCACATCTGGGTCGCGAGGGTGTCCAGTTGCGCGATGCCGGGCAGTGGGTGGCGCGCCGCGTCGGGGCGCAGGACGCCGAGGGAACGCCGCATGTCGGTCAGTGCTTGCCTGCCGGTTTCGGAGACTTGGCGCATCGCGGCGGTGGCTTTCTCAGGCTGCGCGTAGCCGGCGGCATCGGCTAGCGCGACCATGACGGACAGGTTGTGGGTGACGATGTCGTGCATCTCCCTGGTGATCCGGGCTCGTTCTTCGGCGACAGCCTGGTCCCGCATGACTTCCTGATAGGCCCGGGTAGTCCGGTGGTTGATCCCGAGGGCGGTCGCGGCGACGATCATTGCGGTGAGTGCGGCGAAGGGGGTCAGGAACGCACCGTCGGTCGCCCAGCGGAGGCAGGCGAGAACGGCGCCAAGTTCCACCACAGCGACCGCGACGAAGGTGACGCGCTCGGCTGAAGCAGCCACGGTGTAGAGAGCCACCAGAAGCGCGACGTCTGCGGGTAGCTGGATGCCTACTAGCCATTGAATGGCGGCGGCGATTGCCACTGCGCCGAAGACTGGGAGCGGGGCCCGGCGCCGCCATGCCAACGGCAGCGCGAGTGCGGCGGTGAGCACGGCGGCCACCGGCAGCTCCGCAGGTGTCCACATGATCAAGACGTGCAGCAGGAGAAGCGCGGGCAGCAGCGAGTCCTGCACTGCCGGCGGCAGCCGGGACGCCCAGCGCCGCTCAGTCCTCACCAGGCAAGGGTATGCGGACGGCTCGTCGCGCACATGAGCCTGGCGGCTGACTGCTGCGGGCCGGATTGCGACCGCAGAAGGAGTCTCGATACCGCCTGTGGTCGTAGTCCGGCGCTGGCGGGGAGCGCTCGATTGCCACTGAGGGCGGCACGGAGAACGGCTCTGGAGAGCGATGTGGCCGCACGGGTCCGCAGCCGAATATGGCCCGATGAACCTGTCCCTGCTGGAAATCCTGGCCTTGCTCAGTGCCGTCGCGCTGGTGGTGGCGCGTTGGCTTCCCGCCGTTGTCCGACCGCACGTCACGATCGCGGCGGGGGCGGTGTTCCTGCTCGCCGCGATCGCGCTTTGCGTGACCGGGATCCGCTGGCAGCTGCTGCCGGTGCTGGCGGGTGCCGTCGTCGCGGCCCCGTTCGCCTTCCCCCCTCTCGTGCGTAGCCGGGCTCGGCGGGTCCGCTGGTGGCTGGCATTGCCGGGATCGCTGGCCTGCGCCGGACTGATCGCCACCGGTCCCGTGACGGCGTGGGCTTTTCCCGTCCCGGTCTTCCCGGTGCCATCCGGCGGCTTCGCGGTCGGCACCCGTGTGCTGCAGTGGACTGACCCGGACCGTGCCGAGACCTTCACCGCCGATCCGCTGGACCGGCGCACGGTCGTGGCCCAGCTCTGGTATCCCGCGCAGAACAGTCCGGCTGACGCGTCCCGTGCCCAGTACCTCGGACGCACGGAGGACGAAGCGCGCACCGTCTCCGAAGCGCTCGCCCGCGGAGTCGGTCTGCCGGGTTTCCTGCTCGACGGGATCCCCCGCGCCCGCACCCACGCGATTCCCGACGCCCCGGTGGCCGCCGAGGGCGGACGGTTCCCGGTCGTGCTGTTCTCGCCAGGGTCCAGCGGAGTGCGCACCCAGAACACCGCGTGGGCGGAGGAACTCGCCAGCCACGGCTACGTGGTCGCCGCGCTCGACCATCCGTACGACTCCGCCGCCGTCGTGCTCTCCGACGGCCGGACGATCACCTCCGCGACCGTCTCCGCCGGCGACCGTGCCGAGGACGAACGGCTCGCCGCCGACTGGACCGCGATCCGGGCCGCCGACCTCAGCTTCGCGCTGACCCGGCTGGCCGGGCTCGTCGCCGACCCGCTGACCGGACGTCTGGACACCGGCCGGGTCGCCGCGACCGGGCACTCCATGGGCGGCGCGGCCGCGCTGCAGGCAGCCAGGCGGGACCACCGGTTCGACGCTGTCATCGACCTCGACGGTTACCCGCACGGCCCGCTGTCGCCCGCACTCGAACAGCCGACGCTCGCGCTCACCCAGGCCGTCACGCCAGGTACCGATCCGCGCTACCTGCCTCGGCTCGCCGAGGTGCTCACCCACGGCACGGCGACGAACTACCGGCTCACCATCCCCGGCGCCGCGCATCTCACCTTCACCGACGGTCCGCTGTATCTGCCGCCGGTGTCTTCGATTACCGGGTCGCTGGGGCGCGTCGAGAGTCCGCGCGTCGTCGCCGGCGCCAGTCTCGCGTTTCTGGATTCCGTGCTGCGTAAGGGCTCTGGCGATCTGGCCGGAGCGTTGTCGAGCTACGGCGAACTCAATGTGGTCCGGCCCGGCACCAGTCGCTGACCGGACTCAGGCCGAGAGCGCCGCCTCACGACCGTCCACACAGAACTCGACGGTCCGCCGCAGTCCTTCGTCAAGGGAAACCGCGGGGTGCCACCCAGTCGCCTCCCGAAAAGCGGAGGCGTCGATCGTGAGACTGCGGAAATCGGCAGCCTTGGCGTAGTCCGGCGGCGGCACCGACACGACTTTCACCGGCGGTTGTCCCGTCCGCTCCGCGACCAGGTCGGCCACTCGCCGGAACACCGCGCCGAGTGGTTCGCCGCGGCCGGTTCCCACGACCCAGCGGCGGCCGGCCAGTCGCGGGAGGTTGCGGGTCGCGGCGGCGAGGCCGACGGCGGCGTCTTCGACGTAGAGCAGGTCTCGCCGGACGGTGCCGTCGTGCCACATCGTCAACGGCTCGCCGGCGAGGGCGCGGCGGACCATGGTCGAGACCACGCCCTTGTCACGGGCGGAGGACTGTGCGCTGTAGCCGTAAGTCGCGGGCAGCCGCACCGAGGTCGCCCGCAGCACGCCTTCCGCGTCGGCGGCCAGCAGTATCTGTTCCGCGGCCAGCTTTTGCTTGCTGTACTCGTCGTTGGGCTGATCGAGTTCGGTGCCGTCGACGGTTTCGGTCTGGAGCGGGCCCGCTTGGGAAATCGCGCCGGTGAACACCACGCCCAGCCGGTCGCCGTGAGCCCTCGTGCGGGCCGCGGCGACGAGGTCTCGGGCCAGCCCGACGTTGACCCGCTCGGCCGCGCTGTCCCCCTCGTCGATCCGCCAGGTCGACGAACCGGTGATGTGGGCGACGGTGTGGATCACCACGGCGCAATCGCCGACCGCCTCGGCCAACGCACCCGGTTCGGTCAGATCGAGCGGGCACACCTCGACGTCGGCGACGGCGCCGGCCGGAATCGCCGCGGGACGCCGGGACACCGCGCGAATCCGGATCGGTTTCGCCGCGAGCCTGCGCAATACCGCCGAACCGACGAATCCGGTGGCGCCGAGCAGAACAATCTCAGTGCGCATCGATATCGACATCCTGAGTCCGGGCGGGAAAGAATGGGACGGCGGCTTCCGCGAAAATCTTCTTCGCTGCCGCGGGCCAGCGTAATGCCGTTCAATTGCGCCTTCGACGTGGTCGAATGGACACGGCACGATGCTTTTCGGGCCCGGGACCGAGTGGCCCCGGCGGCGGCAGCCCGGATCCGTGGACGGCGCCGGGCTGGCCGGGCAGCTTCCCCGCAGCGGGGAAACGGCGCGGCGAACTGGGGAATGCCGAGCGATGGCAAGGCTTTGCGGGCTGCTTCCGTCCGGAGGAACGGGGGCGGCGGCTCGTTCCCGGTGCGGCGCGCCGACCGCCGAGAACCGTGAAACCAGCGGCAATCAGGGGAGCGTGCGATGCGGATTCTGTTCACGGTGTCGAACTGGCCGGGGCATTACATGTGTCTCGTCCCGTTGGCCTGGGCCTTCCGGGCGGCCGGGCACGACGTCCGGGTCGCGTGCCCGCCGCAGCAGGTGCAGTCGATCGCGGCCGCCGGGCTGATGCCGGTTTCGGTGCTGGACGCGCCCGATTCGATGGCGGCCGCGCGGCTGGCGGTCTGGGTCCGGGTGATCAACACCCCGCCGCAGAGCGGCGAGACCCCGCTGCCGCTGCACCCGTTCACCGGCGAGACGCTGAGTTCGGTGCGCGATTTCGACCCCGGCGACCTCGGCGATTTCTGGAAGAACGCCGTCACCGCGGTGCTGCGCAGCTACGACAGCACCGTCGACTACGCCGCCGCCTGGCGGCCCGACCTCGTGGTGCACGACCTCATGGCGCTGGAGGGCGCGCTCGTCGGCGAGCTGAACGAAGTGCCGAGCGTCTACTACGGACCGGGTTTCATCGGCACCATCGAAACCGATCCGGACCTCAACCTGCTGGCCGGCGACCCCGTGCTGTGCTTCGCGAAGTACGGCGTGGAATGGTCGCGGCACAAGATCAAGTACGCGGTGGACCCGTCGCCGAGCGCGGCGATCCCGCCGTTGGGCGACGCGCTGCGCATCCCCGTCCGGTACCACCCGTACAACGGTTCGCAGGACGTGGATCCGTGGCTGCTGGGCCCGGTCCGGGGCAAGCGCGTGTGCGTGGTGTGGGGCAATTCGGCGACCGGGGTGTTCGGCAAGCAGGTGCCCGCGCTGCGGCACGCGATCGAATCCGCCGCGCAGCAGGCCGCCGAGGTGGTGCTCACCGCGGCGGTGTCCGAAGTGGAGGAACTCGGGACGCTGCCGCCGAACGTGCGCGTGCTGCGCAACTGCCCGCTGGAGCTCATCCTTCCCGGCTGCGACCTGCTCATCCACCACGGCAGCGCCAACACCCTAATGAACGGCATCGCGATGGGCGTGCCGCAGATTTCCCTCGCCCTCAACTACGACGGGCTGCTCTACGGCAGGCGCGTGGACCCGCTCGGCGCGACGAAGACGCTGCCCGGGCTGATGGCCGAACGGGAGGCGATCGACCAGGCCATCGGAGCGGTGCTGTTCAACCGCAACTACCGGCGCAGCGCCGCGGAGCTGAGCCGGTCGGTCGCCGAGGAGCCGACCGCCGCGCAGGTCGCGGGCCTGCTCACCAAGCTGGCCCGCACCGGCGAGCTGACCCAGGACGACGTGGCCGCCCTGCGCCGCGCGGACCGGTGACGGCCGGACGCGCGCGGCGCGGCCGCTGAACGGGCGTGCCCTCGGCGGATCCGGCCGCCGACCAGAACCGCAAGCTACTCAGGAGGCACGCGTGAGCGACGGTCGCGTCGTCGTGTTCGGCGGCACGGGGTTCCTCGGCCGCCAGATCTGCCAGAACTTCGTGGCCGCCGGACGCGAGGTGCTCGTGCTGGGGCGGACCGCACCGCGGGCGGCCGCGGGCTGCCGGTTCCGGGCCGTCGACGTCGCCAGGACGCCGACGCGGGACCTGGCCGGCCTGCTCGCCGCCGAACGCCCGGCGACGATCGTCAACGCCACGGGCAGCAAGTGGGGCCTCACCGGGCGAGATCTGGTGGACAGCTGTGTCGGGGCGTCGCGCAACATCATGGCGGCGCTGGCGGAAAGCGCGGTGACGCCCCGCTACATCCACCTCGGTTCGGTGCTGGAGTACGGGTATCTCGCCCCGCCGCCGGTCGGACCGGACAGCGCGTACGGCCAGCTCAAGCTCGCGGCGACGGAAACGGTGCTCGAGGCGGCCGCGGCTGGGACCGTGGACGCGGCCGTGCTGCGGCTGGCCAACGTGGTGGGCCCGGGCGCGGCGGCCGAAAGCCTGCCGGGCCTGGTCGCGGGCAAGCTCGCGGACGCCGACCGCCGCGGCGAACCCGCGTTGATCGAGGTGACCGCGCTGAACGCGCACCGCGACTACGTCGACGTCCGGGACGTGGCCGACGCCGTGGCGGCCGCGGCCCGGGTTCCGGTGCTGCGCGAACCCGTCGCGATCGGCCGCGGCGAGACCGTGCCGGTGCGCAAGCTGGTCGCCATGCTGGTCGAGGTCAGCGGGGTGCGGGCGACGGTGTCGGAACTGCCCTCCCCCGACCTTTCCGCGGAGTCGGAGGTGTCGACCCGGGTCGACCTGGCGCCGGCGCGCGAACTGCTCGGCTGGGCGCCGCGCCGCACCCTGCGCGACGCGATCGAGGCGCTCTGGCTCGACGCGAAGGAAGAACGCAAACGCGCGCAGCCCGTCCGGTGATTACGGCCACCGGACGGGCTGCGCGGGCGTCGGCTCAGACTACGTGCACATCCGGCACATAGAGAATCCATTTCCCGCCGGATTCCTGGAATTCCTTCTCCTTCGCCATGACCTCCTCGGCGTGATTCCACGCGAACAACAGCGCGTAATCCGGATAGGGCGCAGAGAACGCGGCGGGCGGCCGGACCGGAATGTGCGAACCCGGCATCAGCTTCCCTTGTTTGTCCGGCGTGGAATCGCACACGTAGGGAACCAGTTCCGTGGTGATCCCGCAGTAGTTGATCGCGGTCGCGCTCTTGGCGGTCGCGCCGTATCCGACAATCGTCTTGCCCTTGGCGCGCAGGTCGCGCAGCAGCGTCATGAGGTCGTCGCGGATGACCTTGGCGTTGGCGGCGAACTGGGTGAACGTCGCCAGGTCGGCGAGTCCCAGCGAGGCTTCCCGGTCGAGGAATTCAGCGACCGCCGCGTTCGGCCGCCGCGCGCCGGGCCGGGCCACGGTGTAGCGGGCCGCGCCGCCGTGCACCGCGAGATGCTCGACATCGACCAGTTCGAAACCGTAGCGCTCCACCAGGTTGCGCACCGACCGCACGCAGAACAGGTAGTAGTGCTCGTCGTAGATCTGGTCGAAAGCCTTGCTGGCCACGATGTCCGCGAGATAGCGCTCCTCGAAGACGAACACGCCGTCGTCGGCGAGCAGTTCGCCGACGCCTTCGAGCACCGAACCGATGTACGGGATGTGGCTGAAGGTGTTGGCGGAGAAGATGACCTTGGCCGGACCGTCGGCCTGCCGGATGGCGGCGGCCGAGGTCTTCTCGAAGAAGTCCACGCGCGCCCGCACGCCCGCGCGCTCGGCCGCACGGGCCGCTCCGGCGGACGGATCCACCCCCAGGTGCCGGACGCCGGCGTCGCTGATCGTCTTCAGCATGACCCCGTCGTTGCTGCCGATCTCGACCACGAACGGGTCGGGGCCGGCCAGCTCCGTCTCCAGGAACCGCTTCGCCACCAGCTCGAAATGCTTCGCCATCGAGGCCGATTCGGACGTGCGGTACGGATAGTCCTCGTGGAACATCATCTCCCGCGGCACCTCCGCCAGCAGCTGCACCATGGTGCAGGACTGGCAGAGCCCGGCGGCCAGATGGTAGAAGTACTCCCCGTCCGTCCGCCCCGGCACGAGGAACGCGTCGGAAATCGGCTGCCTGCCGAATTCCACGAACTCAGTGACGGTACCGCCGCAGATCCGGCATAGAGACATGTCGGGACGCCCTTCTCGATCAGGTCCTTGTGCAGAGTGGTCCCCCGGCCGCGTCACGGCGCGCTCCTCGCGGCGACGTGGCGGTCCAGGACCGCCTCGAGCAGCTCGATCTGGCGCAGACACGAGGTCTCGTCGACGGTCTGGCCCGCGCGGGCCGCCGAAACGAACCGGGAGAGAGTGGCGGCGACCTGGTCGACGCGCGGCCGGCGCAGGTACTGCGTGCCGTCCGGGCCGGCCAGCTCGATCACCGGGTCCTCGTCCGGCGGGGGCTGGTACGGCCGGTGCACCGCGATCCGGCCGCGGTCGCCGCGGAGCTCGTACTCCGCCCGGTACGCGTTGTCCATGCCGAAGGTCAGGTGCGCCGGAATGTCGTCCGGCGTCCGCAGCAGGATCGCGCCCGAGGTGTCGACCGCGTGTCCGGGTCCGCGGCGCAGCACGGTGCCGGCGACGCTCAGCTCGCCGAGGAAGTACATCGCGGCCCGCACCGGGTAAATGCCGATGTCCAGCAACGCTCCCCCGCCGAGCGCCTGCTGGTACCGGATGTCGTCCGCGGGCCGCGGCGGCACCGCGAAGGACGCGTGCAGCGACCGCAGCTCGCCGATGGCCCCGCCTTCGACCAGCCGCCGCACCTCCTCGTGCAGCGGATGCTGGACGAACATCACGTTCTCCATCAGCGCGAGCCCCCGCTCGCGCGCTAGAGCGAACAGCCGCGCGGTGGCGCCGTGGTTCGCGGTGACCGGTTTCTCCGCGAGCACGTGTTTTCCGGCGAGCAAAGCCCGTTCCACGTACTCCGGGCGCAACGCGACCGGCAGCGGAAGGTAGACGGCATCAACGTCTTCACGCTTCAGCGCGGCCTCGTAGCCGTGCGCCGGTTCCCCGCCGAAAACCGAGGCGGCAGCCGCGGCCTTCGCCGCGTCCCGGCTCGCGAGCACGGCGACGTCCACGTCCGTCATCGCCGCCGCGGCGGGCAGCATCCGCCGGAGCGCGATGTCCGCGCACCCGAGCACGGCGAGCCGCAAGGCGGTCACCGGGCGCCCGAATCCGTGGCGTGCCAGTCCATGCCGTTCAGGCAGGCGAGCAGGGTCCGCGCCTGGACGTTGAGGTAGTGCCCGTGCCGGACCAGCGACGTGAGCTGCTCGGCGGTCACCCAGAAATAGCCGGGCGGCGGGCTGAGCGGAACCTCGTCCGGACCGGTTTCCACGATCATGTACCGGCTTTCCGCGTTGAGGAAGCGGCCGCCCTCCTCCGAATGCACGGCCGAATAACGCACCCGCTCCGGGTCCGGGGAGAGGACGAGGTCGAGAAACCTCGGGCGCTGCTCCGCCGACGCGTAGTTCTCCGGAACGCACTGCACGGTCGGTGCCAGCTCCACTGTGTCCACGAACCCGCTTTCGACCCGGGCGTGCACCAAAACATGCGGAACGCCGTAGATCCGCTGGGCGACGAACGCCGCGACGCCTTGGGCCACCGGTTCGATCAATGGCTGCGACCACCGCGTCACCTCCCGGTTGCTGGCCTCCACGGAAACGCCGACGACCCGGAAGTACCGCCCGTCGGTCCGTTCGATCACCCCGCCGTCGCTCGCCCAGCCCGGCAGGCCGGCCAATCCGACGCGCTCCGAGCGCACGTCGTGTCTCGACCGTTCGGCGGTGAACCAGGACAGCAGTTCCAGATCGGAATGCAAGGCCCCGGACCGGTGCGGGTGCCCGGCCGGGGCGCACGACAGCACGGTCCGCGAATCCATGTTGACCAGATTGTCGAAGCCGAGAAGGGACCGGATCTGCCCGAAAGTGAGCCAGCAGAAGTTCTCGTCCAGCGGAACGTCCTCGTCGGTTTCGACGATCATGTTCCGGTTGCTCTTGCGGTAAAACCACGCGCCGTGCTCGGACTGCAGCACGTCGGCGAGCACCCGGGAACGGCTGGTGTCGACGAAATAGTCCAGGTACCGCACCGGCGAACCGCCGTGCACCCGGGTGTAGTTGCTGTAGGTCGCCTGCACGGTGGGGGAAAGCTGCAGCAGATTCGGGTTGCCCGGCTCCATTTTGGCCTGCATCAGGCAGTACAGCACCCCGTCGAACTCCTTGACGAGAATCCCGAGAATGCCGACCTCGGCCTGTTTGATGATCGGCTGGTGCCATTCCCGTCTCGGCTCCGGGCCGACCGAGACGTGCAGGCCTTCGACCGCGAAGAACCGGCCGCTGCGGTGGACGACGTTGCCGGTCGGCTCCTCGAACGACCAGCCGTCGAGACCGTCCAGCCGCACCCGTTCGACCTTGAACCGGTTGGCTTCGCCGCGTCCGGCGAACCAGGAAAGGAATCCGGAGATCGACAGCAGGCCCGCGTCGGTGACGGCCGCCGAACGCGCGATCCGCTGGGGCAGCGAGTGATCCTCCCTCGGCCGCAGCGAAGACCGGCTCGGAGTTCGCGTGCTGGGCTGCGACATGACTACCTCGCTTCCGTGCCGTCGAAAGAACGGTTTCACCACGCACCACGGTCGCGCGCGATCCAGTGCGGCACGACGGCCGTCCGGGATGATCGCGCGGCGAATCGTGATCGACGGCAGGACGGAACAACCGAATCGGCGCGCTTTCCGGCCGCTGCCCGGTTTCCCGTCCGCGAATCGCGGCGGTCCTCCTGCGACGTCCGGTCGAGGGCCCGCCTCCCACGGTCGTCCCCCCGATTTCCGTGCCGCAAAGATAACCTCGTACAAGTGCCCGGCGCTACCGCCGCGCCGCACAACGGCGATTCGCGGGCGAAACCGCCGTCAACGCCGCACAGACGAACACCGGCGACCAGGTTGAGCAATGCGGGTTTGCTTGGCACCCTCACTGCTGCCCGCGTCGTTCGCCGAATGGCCCTTGCCGCGGGCGGTCCCGGCGAAACAACGCTTCCGTTAAGACAGTGCTTCCCGAAACGTCATCACGTCAATTGATTTTCTCCCGATCCGATGGCGAAAGGCTCACGCGCGTGCGAATTCTCTTCTGCAGTCTCGGCAGTCCAGGGCACACCTATCCGTTGCTGCCGCTCGCCGTCGCCGCGCGCGACAGCGGACACGAGATCGCTTTCACCACCAGCGGACAGTTCCGAGATGCCTTGGCCGCGCTCGGTTTCCGGCACGAGGAATCCGGCGTGCCGGTGACCGAGGCGTATCAGGAGGGCTTGAGAACCGGCTTCGGCAAGGAAAGTCCGGACGGTCTCGGTCCGGACGAGCTCCGCGAGCTGTCGTCCCTCGTCTTCGGCAGGCTGATCCCGAAGCGGTCCGCGGGCCAGCTCGCCGAGGTGATCGAGCGGGTCCGGCCGGAGCTCGTCGTGCACGACGTGAGCAGCTACGGCGCCGCGCTCGCCGCCGCGGTGGCCGGGATTCCCGCGGTGTGCCACGGAATCGGCCGGGAAAGCCCGGACGAGTTCACCCTGGCGATCGAGGACAAGGTCCGCGGGCTGGCCGGCGAACTCGGGGTCGCGGTCCCTTCCGGACGGTTGATGGGCATGGGCAATCCGTATCTCGACCTGTACCCGGATTCGATGCAGGACCAGGAATTGCTGGACAGCGGACGGCGGTTCCCGCTGCGCCCGGTGCCGTTCTCCGACGACAGCGACCTGCCGGAATGGGTGCGCACCCGCGATCGCGGAAGGCCGCTGGCCTACCTGACCCTCGGCACGTCCGGCAGCGGCTCGGTAGGCGCGCTGCGGCGGGCCGTCGACGGGTTGGCCGCGCTGGACGTGGACGTGCTCGTCTCCAGCGGCCGCTCGCTCGACGTCAGCGAATTCGGGAAGCTCCCGCCGCGCGTCCGGCTCGAAAGCTGGGTGCCGCAGGCGAAGCTGTTCCCGGAGTTGGACCTGGCGGCGCACCACGGCGGGAGCGGCACGACTCTCGGTTCGCTGGCCGCCGGGGTGCCGCAGCTGTGCCTGCCGTGGGACAACGATCCGTTCGGCAGCGGGGACGCCGTGCTCTCCACTGGGGCCGGGCTGCGGCTGTTGCCTGATGAGCTGACGGCGGACGCAGTGCGGGAGAAGGCCGGGGAACTGCTGGCCGATGCCGGTTATCTGGCTGCGGCGGAGAAGATGGCGGCGGAGATCGCACAGATGCCTTCGCCGGAGGAAGTCGCGGCGGGGTTGGCTCGGTTCGCTGCGGGGTAAGGGTTTCGGGCCGGAGCCGCCACAGGGGGTAGCTCCGGCTTGGCTCCCGGCGGCCGCTGCACGATGAACCCGTGCAGCTGCCGGAGAGCTGCTGGCCGACGACGGTTATCTCACCGCGGCGGAGATCGCACAGATGCCCTCGCCGGAGGAAGTCGCGGCGGGGTTGGCTCGGTTCGCTGCGGGGTAAGGGTTTCGGGCCGGAGCCGCCACGGGAGGTGGCTCCGGCCCGGACAGCACGCTAGCCCCGGCCGTTGGCTCCCGGCGGCGGCGCGGACGGCGTGAGAGCCAGTTCCGGCCCGTCCATGAGCTCCGCCCAGCGGGTGTAGAAGCCGCGGGCGCCGATGTCGTTGAACAAATGCCCGGTGCGCACGTCGAAGCCCGGCAGGTCGGTGCCCGCCGGATCGTCGAAGCCCATGCCCATCTGGTAGTTCAGCGGGGTGCTGCGGGCGACGAAACCCCGGCCCACCGCGGCGATCTCCGACCAGTTCTCGCTGTCGTCGCATTCGAAGACGCCCGACGAGGAGAACGAGACCGTGACGCCGCGGAGTTTCTGCCGCCGGGTCTCCGCGTCGAGGCCTGCCGGGACGGCCACCCAGCCCCAGACTTCCATTTCCTCCGGCCCGCGCGGCTGCCACACCCGCAGCGGACCGGAGTAGCCGATGAACGAGAAATTGGGGAACACCGTGGCGTGCGCGACCGTGACCGTGTCGTTCGTGCCGTGCGGGGACGGGCCCACGCCCGCTTTCTCGTGCATCCGCTGAGTTACGCCGAGATCGGTCATCGCCGCGGCGTGCCCCGCCGCGCTGGAGTACTGGAAGATGCGGCTCGGTTCGGCCATTCCTCCGATGGCCTGCAACGCCGACGCGTGCGTGGTTTCCGCGTGGTAGCCGTCGGTGCCGAGTCCCTCGGCGGGCATTTTCCAGTTGCCCCGGATCCGCCATTTCATCGGGCCGGCCAATTCGATGTCCGAGCCGAGGGTGTCGATGAACGAATCCAGGGCGGGGCGGGCGGTTTCGAGGTAGTCGATCAGCGCCGGGGCGTCCGGGTCCCAGGTGCCGAAGACCATGCCGCGGTAGGACTCGACGCGGGTGACCGGCGTCAGCGACCAGCCCTTCTTGTCCAGCCGGTCGTGGTAGCCCTCGGTTTCGCGGGGCACCTTGACCAGTTCGCCCGCGGTGTCGTAGGTCCAGCCGTGGAAGGAGCAGGTGAATCGCTTGGTATTGCCGGAATCCTGCCGGCACACGCGCATCCCGCGGTGCCGGCACACGTTGAGCACCGCCCGGATGCCGCCGTCGCGCTGGCGCGACACGATGACCGGGTCCTCGCCCATCAGCGCGGTCACGAAATCCCCCGGCGCACGCAATTGCGATTCGTGGGCCAGGAAGAGCCAGGAGCGCGCGAACACCGTGCTCAGCTCTCTGCGGTATGTTTCCTCGGAATGGAAGATGTCCGCCGAGACTTTTCCGGTGGTGTCGAAGTCGATCAGATCGGCGTACATCTTCGCGGGCTCCCGTCGCGGGTCGAGGTTCGGATGGATTCGCGCGGTCAGAAGAACAGGCCGAGGTTGTTGGCCTGCACCACGCTTTCGGCGAGATGGATGGTGCGGTTGACGAGCTGGAAACTCAGGTCGGGGTGAGCGCGCAGCGTGTCGGTCCGCCGTCCGGAGAACGTCACGGCGTCGTCGGCGAGCCGGTTGCGGTAGACGTGGAAGACGCTGCGGACGAGGTATTCGCCTTCGGTGTCAGTGGGTTCGGCGGTGATATTGCTCAGTGCCCGTACGGTGCGAGCAGGCGGATTGTCCGACCACGCGGTGGGCTGTTGCATGCGCTTCACGCGCACCGCCAACGTGGTCTTGTTTTCGTCGTAGTGGTTGAACTCGTCGACGCCGGTCGCTTCGGACAGCAGATCGCGGTGCAGCCGGTTGCGCCGCAGCGGCATGAAGTAATGCACGTCGTCGGCGATCAGGTCGAACCAGTCGTTGTACCGGGCTTCGTCCAGCAGCCGCGCTTCGAAATACAGGAACTGCTCGATCTCGTACAGCAGTTCGTGCGGGACCCGGCGCGGCGGCCGGACCGGCGGCGCGTCGGCCGGCCGGGGCCGGTACGCCTGGGACGAAACGACGGGCCCGGTGAATGCGGTCATGCGAAACCTCCTCAGGTTCAGGGGCGCGGGGCCACGGAGATCACCCCGTCGAGGACCGTGACCGTCCAGGTGTCGACGGGTTCGGCCGCGGGCAGGGTGAGCGCGTCGCCGGTGCGCAGGCAGAACCGGGAGAAATGCGCCGGGCACTCCAGCGTGTCGCCCTCCACGAACCCGTCCGACAGTTCCACGTCGGCGTGCGAGCACCGGTCGGTCACGGCGTAGACGCCGGTGCCGGTGCGGACCACCGCCACCGGTCCCCACGGCGTCTCCGCCGCCCGCGGCTCGTTCAGCACGAGCTCGTCGTCGGGACACACCGGGAACGGCGCGGTGTCCGTCGAACGCTTCGTCATTTCCGGGACGCCCTCAGGAAACGCGGGTCGCCAGGTAGTGCCGGTAGCTGCGCACCGGGGCCTTGTCGGATACGCCGAGCCCGGTCTTCTTCCGGGACCACTTCGCCACCGGCGACATGCTGGCGTCGCCGGTGAACGGGGCACCGAGCGCGGTGAGCAGGCCGTGCTGGGCGATCGTCCGCTTCACCGGCGACATCCGCTGCTGCGCGAAGGTCCTGCGCACGAAGCTGTCGGGAGCCATCCGTTTCCGGACCGCTGCCTTGACCTGCGGCGAGATGTCGTTCTCCGCCAGCCATTCCAGCCGCGGGCAGCCGGGCATCGCCTTCGCGAAGGTGTCCGCCCGGTGGTCGGTGAGCGCGTCGACGAGCGAGAGGTAGCCGCCCGGTTTGAGCACGCGCGCGACCTCGTCGAAGAACCGGCCGAGCGACGGATAGCTGTGCGAGCTCTCCACGTTGACGACGACGTCGAAGGCGCCGTCCTCGAACGGAAGGTTCTCGGCGTCGCCGACGGTGTAGGTGAGCTGCTCGCCGCGCGAGTAGCGGCCGTTCGCCCGCGCGATCGCCGCCTTGGAAATGTCCACTCCGGACAGTTGCGCGGCTCCGGTGACCCGGGAAAGGAAGTTGAGCCCGGCTCCGATGCCGCAGCCGACCTCGAGCACGCGTTTGTCGCGATAAGCGTCCAGGCCCAGCGGAATCTGGGTCAGGGTGTGGAAGTAGAGCAGTTCGGAGAAACCGTCGCTGCCGAAGCTGGTGAACCCGGGAAGGATTTCCTCCACCTGCGCCTCGAGTTTCGCGTCGTGGAAACCCCAGTTCCACAGATCGCCGAGATTCCAGGTGGCGGCGATCATGTCGTACACCGAGGAGATCGCGGCCTTGGTCTGCTCCGCTTCCTGCTCGTTGTAGTCGTCGCCCGCTCCGGCCACGTGCAGCCGTTCCGTCGGCTTCGACAGTTCGTTCAGGTTCCGCGCACCAGGGTCGATTCGCTTCGTCTGGGCCACCGCCAGTTCCCCCTTGTCCGATTCTGCGTCGCGACGCCGGTCCATTCCGTTATTGCAGGTGCTCCGCCGCACGGGAAAGGCGGGAAGGTGCGTGTTTTCCCCGAGGGGCGCGGAGCGGCCGGGTTTCTTCCCGGACCTCGCTGTGGATCAACGTACTCGAACCGCGGGGAGTTGAGTAGGGCCCGCCCGCCGGTGTGCGACCGAGACCCGGAACGGGCTATTCCTGTGGCCCCGGCGGACTTTCCGGCCGCATCCTGTCGCATTCCCGCGGAAAAGCCAGCTGATCGACTGCGTTCGCGCGCGGGATCCGGTCCGGTGTTCGGACCGGATTGGTCGGGCGCCCGGTTCTGGATACCGTGACCGGCAGGGTCCGGCGCGCGTTCCGGCCGCCGGATGCCGTGCCGGAGAAAGGATTCTTCCCCCATGTCGGAAATCACCGAAAGCACCTCCTGGGTCCGGCGCTTCCATCCGGCTCCGGACGCGCCCGCGCGGCTGGTCTGCTTTCCCCACGCGGGCGGGTCGGCGAGTTTCTACTTCCCGATGTCGAAAGCGCTGTCCGGCGACCTGGACGTGCTGAACCTCCAGTACCCCGGAAGACAGGACCGCCGCCACGAGCCGGTGATCGCCGACCTCGGCAGGCTCGCCGACGAGACCGCCGAGGTCCTCCGGCCGTGGCTGGACCGGCCGGTGGCGTTCTTCGGGCACAGCATGGGAGCCGTGCTCGCGTTCGAGACCGCGCTGCGGCTGGAACGCGAGCACGCGTTCAGCCCGGTGCGGCTGTTCGCCTCCGGCAGGCGCGCCCCGTCGACCAGCCGCGACGAATCCGTGCACCTGCGCGACGACGAGGGCATCCTCGCCGAACTGAAGCTGATGAGCGGAACCGACGCCCGGCTGCTCGGCGACGAGGAGATCCTCCGGATGAGCCTGCCCGCCATCCGGGGCGACTACCAGGCGGTCGAGACCTACCGGGCCGAGCCCGCAGCGGCGGTGCGCTGTCCGATCGACGTGCTGACCGGGGACGACGACCCGAAGACCACGATCGCGGAGGCGCGGGCCTGGCAGGAGCACACGACCGGCGGTTTCGACCTCACGGTGTTCGCGGGCGGGCACTTTTTCCTTGCCCACCACCAGAAGGAGATCACCGCGCACATCCGGAACCGGACCGCGGCGGTCGCGCGCTGAGCGGCTTGCCTGTGCAACCGCGGAAATCCGGCGGTCGCACAGCCGATTGCGGCCGGACGTCCGAATCGTAGTGGCCCGGATCGGCTTGCGGAAGCCCGGCTCACCCGACCTTCGGCGGCCCCTGAAAGCCGCATGCTCTGACTAGTCTCACAATTCGGACATCCACCGTGCGCGGCCGGGTAGAGTTGGCCCTTGTCGGACTAGTGGAGGAACCGGTGAGTCATCCACCTTACGAGTTCGGCGTACTGGGGCCGCTGGAATTGCGTGCGCACGGTACGCCGGTGCCGGTCAACGCACCGACCCAGCGGGTCGTTCTCGCGGCTTTGCTGTTGCGCGCGAACAAGGTCGTGACGCTGGGCGAACTCACCGAAATCGTGTGGGGCGCGAGCGTGCCCGCCCAGCCGACCACCGCATTGCGCGTATACATCATGCGATTGCGCAGGCTGCTCGGGCGTTCGGAGATCATCCGGACCACGCCGACCGGGTATCTGCTCGAGGTCCCGGACGACGCGCTCGACCTGTACCGCTTCCGCGACCTCACCGTCCGGGCGGGCAGGCAGGCGGCGGACGGCGAACTAGCCCGTGCCGTCCAGCTCTGGGACGAGGCGCTGGCGCTGTGGCGGGACGAGCCGCTGCTGAACGTGCCGTCGGATTCGCTGCGCCGCTCCGAGACGCCGCAGCTGGTGGAAGCACGGCTGCGAGCCGAATGCGAGCGGGCCGAAGCGAAGCTCCGCCTCGGCGAGCATCAGGACGTCGTGAGCCATCTCCGCAGGCTGACCGCCGAGTACCCGTTGCGCGAGCAGCTCTGGCATCAGCTCATGCTCGCCCTGCACGGGGTCGGGCGGCAGGCGGAGGCGCTCAGCGCGTACCGGACGATCGTCGACGCGCTCGCCGAAAACCTGGGTACCGAGCCGGGCCCAGAACTGCAGAACCTCTTCCACGCCATCCTGAACGACGACCTCGACCTCAAAGCGCCCGCGGTGGAAGCCGTCCGGGCGCCCCGGCCGCCGCGACCCGCCTCCGCGCCCGGCGTGTCCCAGCTGCCGCCCGCACTGGAGGTGTTCGTCGGGCGCACCGCCGAGCTTCAACGGATCGGCGGCCTGCTGGAGACCGCCGGCGACGGCTCTGTGCCCGTCGTGACCGTGTCCGGGCCGCCCGGGGTCGGCAAGACCGCGCTGGCCGTCCGGCTGGCGCACCAGCTGCGTTCCCGGTTCCCGGACGGCCAGCTCTACGTCGATCTGCGCGGCTACTCGGACAAGCCCGCGCTCTCGACGCCGTCCGTGCTCGCCCGGCTGATGCGCGCGCTCGGCCTGCCCGCCGAACGCACCCCGGTGGAGGAGGAAGAGCAGGTCACCGCGTACCGCGCGCTGCTGGCGGGCAAACGGGTGCTGGTCATGCTCGACAACGCCGCCTCCGCCGCACAGATCCGGCCGCTGATCCCGGGGGACGCGGGCTGCGCCGTGCTGGTGACCAGCCGCAGCGAGCTTCGCAGCCTCGTCGCGCTCGACGGGGCCCATCTGGTCCGGCTCGACCTGTTCGAGCGGGAGGCCTCGGTGGCCCTGCTCGGCACGCTGCTCGGCGAGCAGGTCGCGCACGAGCAACGGGACGCGATCGCGCGGCTGGCCGATCTGTGCGGGCATCTGCCGCTGGCGCTGCGGATCGCGGGCGGCAATCTCGCGGGCAGGCCGCGTCCGGACATCAACGCCTACAACCGGTCCTTCGAGGAGGGCTACTGGGCCCACGCGCTGACCGTGGAGACCGAAGAGGACATCGCGGTCCACCAGGCGTTCGGTCTTTCCTACGCGGGGCTGAAACCCGAGGTCCAGACGATGTTCCGGCTGCTCGCGCTTGCCCCTGGCGCCGATTTCGCCGCCGACGCCGCCGCCGTTCTCGCCGAGCTTCCGCGGGCCGACGCCATGCGCACGCTGGAGCAACTGGCCGAGGCGAGCCTCCTGCACCGGCTGCCCGGCGAGCGGTACCACATGCACGACCTGCTGCGGGAGTACGCGGCCCAGTGCGGGGAGTCCGACGACGACCCCGAGTACCTGGAACGGGCGCGGGCGCGGCTGCGCGACTGGCATCTGCGCACCGCCGAACTGGCGGTCCGGACGCTGTACGGCGAACTCCCCCGCTACACCCGGGCGCAGCCGCCCGCTCGGACGACACCGGACGGCATCAGCCGCGCGGACGCACTGCGCTGGCTCGACGCCGAACGGGCCGCGCTGATCGCGCTGGTCGAGCACTGCGCCGAACACGGTCCGCGCGAGGTGGCCTGGCAGCTCACCGAAATCCTGGATTCCTACCTCAGCGTCAACGGCCACCAGGTGGACCTGCTCGCCGCGGCGGCGACCGGCCTGCGCGCCGCGCGCGAGGCGGGCGACGCGTCCGCCGAGACCGCCATGCTGATCCCGCTGATCCGCGAATGCCAGCTGGCCGGCGACCTGGCGAAGGCGGATCGGTACCTCGCCGAGGCACTGGACGAGGCCAAGGCGGACACGCCCGGACGGCCGATGGTGCTCGTGCTCGACGGCGGCATCCGGCTCGACCTCGACGAACTCGACGCCGCGCGGGAACGCTTCCGCCAGGTCGCCGAACCGGCCAAGGGCAGGCAGGTGCCGCCGATCGTGCGGCTGAAAGCGTTGCTGGGCTTGGGTTACGTGCAGCTGCTGCACGGCGAGTTCGCCAGCGTCCAGCCGTTGCTGAGCTCCGCGCGAAAACTGGCCGAGCGGATCGGGGCGACGATCGAACTGGTCGAATCCCTGCTCCTGCTCGGGCATTCGCGCCTCGCCCTGGGACAACCCGGTCCCGCGGCGGAGTACCTTCTCGAAGCCGTGGACCGGGCGAAGGCGTCCGGAACCCGGCACCACCACGTGGAAAGCCTTGGCCAGCTGGCGATCGCACTGCTGGCGGCGGGCGACCCGGCCAAGGCCGCGGCGATCGGCGAGCGAGCCCTCGCCTCCGCCGCGAAACTGGGCAATCCGCGGACGACGGCCAACGCGTGGAACGTCGTGGGAACCGTCCGGCTCCGGCGGGGCGAGTTCAACGAAGCGGTGCAGGCGTACGAAAACGCGCTGGAACATTCGACCGGGGGCACGGTGCACCGGTACGGCATGCTGGAAGCCCTTCTCGGGCTCGCCAGGGCGCACGGCGAGGCCGCACGGCCCAGGACCGCGTTCAGCCACGCGAGATTCGCCCTCACCGGGGCCCGCGACAGCGGTTACCGCTACCACGAAGGCCTCGCCAGAGGGATTCTCCTTCAGCACTCGGGCGGCACCGTGCCGCAGACGTTCTCCTGATCCCGCCCGGGGACGCAAGAACGCGGTCGCAAACGCCGGTCTTCGGCTACAGTGCGGGAAAGGCTTGCCGCGCCGATCCGCATTCCGACGTCGGCCGCGCAGTGCGGCAATGCCGCGATCCCCTTGGCCCGCGCCGGAAAGCGCGCGTTTCGAAAGGTGCACTGAGCATCGTGACGACCGGACAAAGTCTTTCCCCAGCGGAGTTCACCCTGCCGGACGGCCGCGTGATCTTCTGCACCAACGAACGCAACGCGGAACTGATCTGGCACGAGATGTCCACCAGCGTCTATCTGCGCGAGCAGGAGAAGCTGCCGGACGACGCGACGATCATCGACGTAGGCGCGCATTTCGGGCTGTTTTCGTTGCATACCGCGAGCGGTCTCGCGAACGCGCGGGTGCTCGCCTGCGAACCGGCCAGCGCCACGTTCGATTGCCTGTCCCGCAATTTCGCCGCCCACCTCCCCGGTGGCACCGCATTGCGAACGGCTGTCGCCGACCGGTCCGGAACCGTTGAGCTGACTTACTATCCGGCCAACGAAACCATCGCGACGATCGAGGTCGACGAGGAAGACGACCAGCGCAACATCTCGGCCGTCTTCGAGAACGTCGGAGCCGATCCGGCACAATCGGAAGCCTATTGCTCGGAACTGCGCCGCGCAGCGGAACGTTATCCAGTCCCCGTCACCACGATCGCGCAGCTGTTCGCCGACCACGACTTGGACACCGTCGACCTCCTCAAGATCGACGTCGAACGGGCCGAACTGGCGGTGCTGCGGGGAATCGGCGAGGCGAACTGGCCCCGGATCCGCACCGTTTCGGTGGAGGTGCACGACCTCGACGGCAGGCTGAACGAGGTAGTGAGCCTGCTAAGCGCGAAGGGTTACCGGACCGAGCAGCTGCAACAGGACCTCTACAAAGGATCGAGCGTCCACATCGTCCGGGCGCATCGTCCCTAGCCCCCTCTCTCCCGGATAGGCAGACTCCCTTGGCCACGCAAATCACGGCTACCGAAGAACTCCTCGACTACGTCCGGCGAATTTCGGGCCCCGAAGACACCCTGCTAGCCGAACTGCGCACCGAAACCGCCGAACTCCCCGGCGGAACCGCGATGCAGGTACTTCCGGAAGAAGCCCGTTTCCTGGCCCTGCTGGTGCTTCTGACCGGTGCCGAACGGATCCTGGAAATCGGCACCTTCACCGGTTACAGCACCCTGTCCATGGCCCGCGCACTCCCCGCGAACGGCCGCCTGGTCACCTGCGACCTCAACCCGAAATGGGTCAAGTTCGCGAAACCCTACTGGACCCGGGCCGGCGTCGCCGACCGCATCGAACCCCGCATCGGCGACGCGGGCACGACCCTGGACGAACTGGCCGCGGAAGACCCCTTCGACCTGGTCTTCATCGACGCGGACAAGGCCAACTACCCGAAATACTACGAAAAATCCGCGGACCTGCTCCGCCCAGGCGGACTGATCGTCCTGGACAACACCCTTTTCCTGGGCAGGGTAATCGACCCGTCCGCGACCGACCCGGACACCAACGGCATCAGGGAAGCAAATCACCTGATCCGAGAAGACGACCGCATGGACATCTGCGTACTCCCCCTGTCCGACGGCGTAACCCTGGCCCGCCGCAAGACTTTCTGACGCCCCAATGTGGCATTGGGTGCGTCCCACGCACCGAACGCCACATTGGGTGCATCTGACGCACCCAATGCCACATTGGGGCGCTAGCCCCAGCCACCTACGACACCGCAGCCGACGCACCCAACCAGCGAGGCACCCAGCCCCTCCCCCGCACCCCGATACAAAGCCGCCCTGCGGTTCGGGGGTGCTTGTCAAGGCATCTTTCCCGCCTTGACAAGCACCCCCGAACCGTCAGCACAATCAACCTTCGGGGTGCCCCACGCAACCCAAGACCGGGCCGATGTCGCCGCCAGGCGACGAGCCGAACTACTTCACCAACCCAAGACCAACCCCAAGCTCCGGAGCGATCAACTTCACCACCCCAGACCCTTCCCGCCGCTCAGCCGCCAAATGCAACCGCTCAATCCCACCGGCCGCGGCCCCCGCGAGACAAGCACACCCGGACTCGGCGAACCCAGCGAACCGATAAGCGATCTCCATGATCCGATTCCGCTCAGTCCGCCGGAAATCAGCCACCACATGCACTCCGGCCCGAGCAGCCTGATCCACGAGCCAGTTGAGAATCACCGCACCAGCCCCGAACGAAACCACCCGGCACGAGGTAGCCAGCAGCTTCAAGTGCCAAACCCGAGCAAGCCGCTCCACCAGCACGACCCCGACCGCCCCATGCGTCCCGAACCGATCGTCCATGGTGACAACCAGCACCTCATGCCCCGGATCCGCCAGCAACCCCCGCAACGTCTCGTCGGAGTAATGCACCCCGGTGGCATTCATCTGGCTGGTCCGCAGCGTAAGTTCCTCGACCCGGCTCAACTCGGCCTCGGTCGCCGGGAAAATCCGCATCTCCAGCTCGAGCGACCGCAGGAACTCCTCATCCGGCCCGGCGAAATCAGCCCGTTCCGCCTCCCGGCGAAACCCGGCCTGGTACATCTGCCGCCGTTTGCCCGAATCGATCGTCCGGGCTCGCGGGGTGAACTCCGGAAGACCCGGCAACCCGGCCGCCGCTTCCGCCTCGTAACAACGCACCTCCGGCAAATGGAACTGCACCTCGGCGCGTTCCGCGGGCTGGTCGTCGATGAAGGCGATCGTTTTGTGCGCGAAGTTGAGTTCGTCGGCGATCGCCCGCACCGAAGCCGATTTCGGGCCCCAGCCGATCCGGGCCAGCACGAAGTACTCGGCCACACCCAGTTCCTCCAGGCGCTGCCAGGCCGGCTCGTGGTCGTTCTTGCTCGCCACCGCCTGCAGGATGCCGCGCGCGTCCAGTTCGACGATCGTCTTCCGGATCTCGTCGGACAGGCGCACCTCGCCGTCTTCGAGCAGGGTGCCTTGCCACAGCGTGTTGTCCAGGTCCCAGACGAGGCATTTCACCATCGAAACCTTGTCGCTCACCGGTCTTCCTCCTGTTTCGCGCCAGCGAGCACGTGCTCGGACAGGATCAGCTGGCAGATTTCGTTGCTGCCTTCGATGATTTCCATCAGCTTCGCGTCCCGGTACGCGCGCGCGACCGGATGGCTGTCCCGCGCGCCCGCCGAAGCCAGCACCTGGACCGCCGAGGCCGCGCCGTCGGCCGCCTGCCGGGAACTCACGTATTTGGCCAGCACCGTGGCCAGCACCATTTCCGGAGAACGTTCGTCCCAGCGGCGGCTGGCGTGTTCGCACGCGCGGGTCGCGGATTGCTCGGCCACCAGCAGTTCGGCCACGTGCCGGGCGACGAGCTGGTGCTCTCCGAGCGGTTTGCCGAACTGTTCGCGGGAAACCGCGTGCCCGCGCACCTCGGCGAGGCAGGCGCGGAGGATCCCGACACAGCCCCAGGCAACGGAGATGCGGCCGTAGGCGAGCGCGGTGGTGACCAGCATCGCGGTGGACTGGCCCGCTCCGCCGAGCAGGTTCGCGGCCGGGAGCCGGACCCCGTCGAGCCGGATGTTCGCGTGCCCGGCGGCCCGGCAGCCCATCGGTTCCGGAACGCGCTCGACGTGCACGCCGGGCGTCGTGGCGGGCACCACCGCGGCCGCGGCCCCGCCCTCGTACCGGCCGAACACCACGAGCAGATCGGCGTAGTCCGCGGCGGTCACCCAGACCTTGTGCCCGTCCACGACGACCGAATCCCCGTCCGAGCGGATTTCGGTGTCCATAGTGGACAGGTCGCTGCCTGCTCCGGTCTCGCTGAACCCGACCGCGGCCACTGCGCCCGAGGTGAGCCGGGGCAGGAATTCCGTGCGCTGGCCCCGGTCGCCGAGCCGCTGGATCGTCCACGCGGCCATGCCCTGCGAGGTCATCAGGCTGCGCAGCGAACTGCACCGGCTGCCGACGTACGCGGTGAACTCGCCGCTTTCCGCACTGCTCAGCCCCAGTCCGCCGTAGCGGGCGGGCACCTCGGCGCACAGCGCGCCCGCTTCGGCGAGCTTGCGCACCAGATCTTCCGGAATGGCCCCGGCCCGGTCCCACGCGTCGGGCTGGTCGCCGATCAGTTCGCCGGCGAGGGCGCGGAGTTCGAGCGAGCGGTCAGCCACGACCGTCCTCGGCCTCTTCCGCCCGCAGGCGCTCGACCAGGCCCACCATGACGCGCGCGGTGCGGAAGTTGACCAGTTTGAGGTCCGGTCCGGCGATCTCGATGTCGAAGGCGCCCTCCAGGAAGACGACCAGTTCCATCGCGAACAGCGAGGACACCGTGCCCGATTCGAAGAGGTCCGCCTCGGGTTCCCAGCTGGTCTTGGTGCGTTCCGCGAGGAAACCGAGGATCCGCTCCTCGATCGCCGCCGAGGTCAGCTCGAGGTCCTGGTTCGGCGTCGTGGTCATGAAAGTTGTCCCCCGTACTCGTAGAAGCCGCGGCCGCTCTTCCGGCCGAGGTCGCCTTCCCGCACTTTCCGCAGCAGCAGTTCGTTCGGCTTGCATCCCTCGTCGCCGGTGCGCTCGTAGAGCACCCGCAGCGAGTCGGCGAGGTTGTCGAGGCCGATCAGGTCCGCCGTGCGCAGCGGGCCGGTGCGATGGCCGAGACAGCCCTCGAACAGCGCGTCGACGGTTTCCGGCGGCGCGGTGCCCTCCTGCACGACCCGCACCGCGTCGTTGATCATCGGGTGCAGCACCCGGCTGGTCACGAACCCCGGATTGTCGTTGACCACCAACGGGGTGCGCCCGAGCTCCTGCAGCGCGGACTTCAGCGTCGCCTCCGCCGCGGCCCCGGTCCGCCGTCCGCGGATCACCTCGACCATCGGGATCAGGTAGGGCGGGTTCATGAAATGGGTGCCGAGGAAATCCTCGGGGCGGGCGACCGAGTCCGCCAGTTCGTCGACCGGGATCGACGACGTGTTGGTCACCACCGGGGTACCGGGGCTGAGCAGCGCGGAAACCTTGGCCAGCGCGGCGGCTTTGACCTCGGCCAGTTCGGTCACCGCCTCGATGACCACGGTCGCTTCCGCGCCTTCCTCGAGCGAGACCGTCGTGACGAGTTCGCCGGGTTCGGCGCCGTCGGGCAGCGTGCCCATGATCCGGGCCAGCTTCAGCTGCTGGCGGACCTTCTCGCGGGCGGCCGCCAGCGTGGTCTCGTCGACGTCGACCAAGGTGACCGGAAGGCCGAACCCGAGTGCGAGCGCGGTGATCCCTATGCCCATCACGCCCGCGCCCAAAATGGTCAGCCGGTGGGCTGTGTGGTCCTTCGACATGACACCTCCATCGGGAAATCACCTTTCAGCTCATGCCCGGACTCCGGAACGCCGTCCGCGGTGGCGACGCCGCCGGTCCGCCCAGTGCGCGGGAATCCGTTGCGGGGAACCGTTCACCAGCCAACGTGCGCGCGGCCCGACGATACCCAGCCTCGGCCGCACGGTCGACAAACGCGCTTGCCCGGCGGTCACCGGCGCGGGGCCGGAACCAGCGAACGCAACAACGACGGAACCCCCGCCGGCCCCGGTTCCTCGCGCAGCGCAAGAAGATCGAACCGCACCGCAACCAGCGCCGCATCAGCACTGGCCAACGCCGCGTCGAACAACTCAAGAACCTGCTCCGCGCGCAGCGACCGGATCCCGTTGCGGAACAAGCCATCGCCTCGAAGCGGGCCCCACGCCAGCGACGTCGCTCGCAGTCCCGCGGCGCGGCGGCGGTGTGCCACTGCGTCCAGGCAGGCGTTCGCCGCGGTACGGACCGCCTGGCCCCCTGTGCCGAGGATGCCGGTCGCCGAGGAGAACAGCACGAATGCGGACAGGTCGAGGTCACGGGTCAGCTCGTGCAGTTGCCACGCGCCGAGCGCCTGGTACTTCAGCGCGTCGTCCAGCCGCTCGGGCGTGAGCGACGCGACCGTGCTGTCGTCGGGGACGCCGGCAGCGTGCACGATCCCGGTGAGACGCGGAATGTCGTTCAGTACCGCGGATAGCGCCGCCCGGTCGGCTAAGTCGCATGTCGCTTGCCTGACGTCGGCGCCCAAAGCGGACAGTTCCTCGGCCGCCGTGCTCGGCGCGTCCAGCAGAAGCAGCCGCCGGACCCCGTGGGCGCGGACCAGGTGTCCGGCGACCAGCGCGCCGGGCGGGCTGCCTGCTCCGGTGATCAGCACCGTTCCGTCTTCGGCGAAGTCGACCGGCCGGGCCGTCGCGGTGCAGGCGCGTTCCAGCCGGGGAACGAGGTATTCGCCGTCGCGCACCGTCAGTTGTGGTTCGTCCGATTCGGGCTGGAGGACCAGCGCGTCGAGATCGTCCAGGTCCGCGAGGGCGAACCGGCCTGGGTGCTCGGCTTGCGCGGCCCGGACGAGTCCCCGCCCGGGCGCGGCGTCGAGGGCGGCGCCGCGGGTGACCACGACGAGCCGGGCGTCGGTCTCGGCGGACAGCCAGGTGTGGAGGAGTTCCAGTACGACGCCCAACCGCTCGCCGGTCACGTCGACCGCCACGGTCGGCGGAATCTCGCCGGAAGCACATAATTCGCCCACTGAGTCCACATCGGACCAGACGACCCCGGTCGCCGACGGACGGACCGGGACGGCGTGCCAGCTCGTCCGGAACATCGGGAGCGCTTCGGCCGGCCCCGCCTGTCCGGGGACCGCCGGGCGCAGCGCCAGGCTGCCCGCGGAAAGCACCGGTGCGCCGGACTCGTCCCAGGCCGTGAGGTCGAGGCCGCCGGAATCGTTGGGGCGCAACCGGACCCGCAGCGCGGTGGCACCGGTGGTATGCAGGGTGACGTCGCGCCAAGCACAAGGCCGGCCGCTGGGAAGCGCGTGCAGAGCCGAGTCCAGCAGCGCGGGATGCACCCCGAAGCACGCGGCGTCCGCCAGGGCATCCTGGGGAAGAGCCGTCTCCGCGAACACCTCGCCGTCTCGCCGCCACACCGATCGCAAGCCCTGGAACAACGGCCCGTACCCGAAACCGGCGTCCGCCAGCGCGGAGTAGGCAGCGGCGACGTCCACTGGTTCGGCGTTCTCCGGCGGCCACGCCGGCGCCTCGGGACCGGGTTCGGCGGGCCGGTCGCTGACCAAGCCGACCGCGTGCCGGGTCCAGGCGGGGCCGTCTGCCCGGGAGTGGATCTCGACCCCGCGCCCGCCCTCCTCCGGTCCGCCGACCGAGACCTGAAGTTCGACCGTGCCCTCCGCCGGTAGGACGAGCGGTGCCTCCAGCGTCAGTTCGGCGAGCACCGGACAGTCCGCTTCGTCTCCCGCGCGGAGCGCCAACTCCACCAGCGCGGCACCAGGGAGCAGCACGGTGTCCCCGATCGCGTGCTCGGTCAGCCACGGATGGGTCCGCGCCGAGAGCCTGCCGGTGAGCAGCACGCCGTTCGTGCCGGCGAGCGGCAGCGCGGCCCCGAGCAGCGGGTGCCCGGCGCCGCGCCATCCGTCCAGCCGGAAACGCCGGCGCTGGAACGCATAGGTCGGCAGCTCGACCCGCGAAACGCAACGGTTGTCGAAGACGGCGGGCCAATGCACCCGGACCCCGTTGACGTGCAGTTCGGCGGCCGCGCTCAGGAACCGCTGCCGGTCGCTGTGGTCCCGGCGCAGGGTGCCGACGACCTTGCCCGCCACCCCGGCGTCCCGGAGCAGGTCTTCGATGCCGGGAATCAGCACCGGATGCGGGCTGACCTCCACGAACACGTGATGTCCCGCGTCGGCGAGAGACTGGATCGCGGGCGCGAACCGCACCTGGCCGCGCAGGTTGTCGTACCAGTACCTGGCGCCGAGTTCCGGGCCGCGCACGAGTCCGCCGGTGAGGGTCGAGCACATCGGCACCGCGGCGCGAGCTGGCCGGATCCCGGCGAGCGCCTGCGCCAGTTGCGAGCGGATCGCTTCGACCTGGGGCGCGTGCGCGGCGTAGTCCACTTCGGCCTCGCGGATGCGCACGGCTCGTTCCCGGCAGGCCGCGAGGAATTCCTCGAGCGCCTCGGGCTGCCCCGAGACCACAGTCGACTCCGGCCCGTTCACCGCCGCCAGCGACAGCCGTTCGCCCCACGGCTCAAGCCAGCGGCTCACCTCCGCCGCCGGTGCGGCCACGGAGGCCATCCCGCCGGTGCCGGACAAAGCCGCGAGCGCCTGGCTGCGCAACGCCACCACCTTCGCGCCGTCGGCGATGCTCAGCGCACCGGCGACGCACGCCGCGGCGATCTCGCCGTGCGCGTGTCCCACGACCGCAGCGGGTTCGACGCCGTGCGAGCGCCAGAGTTCCGCCAGCGACACCATCACCGCCCACAGCACCGGTTGCACCACGTCGACTCGCTCCAGCGAGGGCGCGCCTTCCGCACCGCGCACGACATCCAGCAGCGACCAGTCCACACAGCCGGACAACGCCGCCGCGCATTCCGCGAGCTGTTCGGTGAACGCCGGGGCGCAGTCCAGCAATTCGACGGCCATGCCCGCCCACTGCACGTCCTGGCCGGGAAAGACGAACACGACGCCGCGGCCCGCTCCGGTCGCGGTTCCCTGGATGAGCCCGAGATCGGCTTCGCCCCGGGCCAGCGCGGTCAGCCCATCGACCAGTTCGTCCCGGTCGCCGCCGACGATGACCGCGCGATGTTCGTGCGCGGCGCGGGTCGTGGCGAGCGAGAACCCCACGTCGGCCGGGCTCGTGCCGGGCTCGGCGGCCAGCCAGGCGCGCAACCGCTCGGCCTGCGCCCGCAGCGCCGGTTCCGTGCGCGCCGACACCAGCCACGGCAATGGGTAGAGCAGGGTGTCGTCCTCGCTCGCCGCCCGCGGTTTCGTCGCCGCCGGCACTTCCTCGACGACGACGTGCACGTTGGCGCCGCTGAGCCCGAACGACGACACGGCGGCCCGCCGCGGCCGGTCCGACCGAGGCCATTCCTTCGCCGCGATGTCCGCCGCCCAGCCGGAACCGGGGCCGCGCTGATCGGAGTGCAGGATCCGCGGCAGCGCCTCGTTCCGCATCGCCTCGACCATTTTGATCACCCCGGCCACCCCCGCGGCCGCCTGCGGCTGCCCGGCGCCCGGCCGTACCGGCTCTTGCCGCAACGGCTCGTCCGCGCGCGGGCCGCAGGTCACCAGCGGTGCCCGCGCTTCGGCCGGAACCGGGCCCGTTCCGTGCGCCTCCACCACGTCCACGTCGAACGGATCCAGGCCGGCCTTGGCCAACGCCGCCCGGATCACCCGCTGCCGCGCCGGTCCGTTCGGGTCGGCCAGCCCGTTCTGGTTCACCGCGGAACCCCGCAGCAGCGCCAAAATCGGGTGCCCGTTGCGCACGGCGTCGGACCGTCGTTCCACCAGCACCATTCCGGCGCCTTCCGCCCAGCCCGCCCCGCCCGCCAGCGCGAGATCGCATTCCCCGGCCCGCAGCGATTGTCCCGCCCAATGCAGTGCCACCAGCGACGACGAGCACGCCGTGTCCACCGTGACCGCCGGTCCTTCCAGACCGAAAATGCCCGACACCCGGCCGGACAGCCCGCTTCCGGTCGCGCCGGCCAAGTGCCCGGAATCCCGGTCCTGGCCGCTGGTTCCGACGAACACTCCGGTCGAGCTGCCGCGCAGCGTCGCCGGATCGATGCCCGCGCGTTCGAACGCCTCCCAGGAGGTTTCCAGCACGAGCCGGTGCGGAGGATCCATGGCCAGTGCCTCGCCCGGCGAGATCCCGAAGAAGTCGGCGTCGAAATCCGCCGCACCGCACAGAAACCCGGCCGCGTCCGGCGAGCCGGACCGGCCCCGGCCGCGGGCGTCCGCGCGCACCAGCTCCCACAGCTGTCCGGGAGTGCTCACCCCGCCGGGGAACCGGCAGGCCATCGCCACGATCGCGATCGGCTCCCGGCCCGCCGTCTCGAGTTCGCGCACTCGCTCGCGCGCGTGCCGCAGTTCGGCGGTCACGGCCTTGAGGCAGTCGCGAAGCTTCTCTTCATCCGCCACCGGAACGCCGCTCCCTTGCTCCCGAGGTGGTCGCCGTCATCCGCCGCCCCGGCCGACGCCCACCACGGTCCACAATGGATTACCACGCACCTGCCGCGCACGCCGCGACGATCTCCCCAGAGCATGGCCGACCGGCGACGCCGCCGCCACCCTCGGCCGAACACCGTTTACTGGCGGCGACGGCGAAACCGGATTTCCGCGTGGAAGGGCACCTCGCCGGCAACCGCGGCGAGGTGCCCAGGAACTGCTTTCCCGGCACCGGTTTTCCGGCGCAGCACCCGGGAAAGCAGCCCGGCTACGCGCTGGCGCGAACGCGTTTCTCCAGTTCGTCCGCGAAGTCCTGCCAGGTGTCCGCGCAGCGCAGCGCGAGCCTGCGCACCGCTTCCATGCCGTGGTCGGGAACCGCGTCCGTCAGCCGGTTGAGCTCGTCCGACTGAATCGCCTGGAAACTGAGCCACCGCAGCAGGGCCCGGCCGGTTTCGCTGAGCCGCAGCGACGGGTCCTTGGCCAGTTTCTGCCAGTGCAGCAGCGCCTCGGGCTCGGCCGCGACGTCGACGGTTTTCCTCGCCGGCGCTTCGGTCCGCTGCGCGGGCACCGAGACGTTCGGCGTCTCCGCGGGCCGCAATCCCGCCGGGATGGGGTTTTCGCCCCGGTTGAGCCGCAACCGCACGTCCCGTGCCGTGGCCACCGAAATCCCGGATTCCCGCGCGACCGCCCGCAGCGAGGCGTTCGGCTGCGCCGCGATCACCTCGCTGGCGCGCAGCCTGCCCGCGACGCTGTTCAGCGGGCGGACCCTGCCGTCGAGGCCGACCCTGGCGTTCGACTGCTCCTGCCCGGCAGTTGAACTCGACCGGATCACGCTGACCGTTCTCGCGGAGAGACCGGTCCGCGCCGCGATCGCCCGGTCCGACCATTGCGGATACGACGCGATGACGCGCGCCGCCGCGGCTTCCCGGTCGGCGAGCGAAAGCGGCAGGCCGCGCCCGATGTTCGACTCGACGGCGAGCAGGAAAGCCTCTTCCGGCGTACCGTCGAAGAACTTCACTTCGATCGTGTCGAGGTTGCACCGTTTCGCCGCGCACACCCGGTGCATCCCGTCGATCACCCGCATCGTGGGGCGGTGCACCAGGATGGGCGGAAGGATCGCGCTGATCTCGGCGAGCGTGCGGGTGTGCGCGAGGTCCTCTCCGGACAGTCGGGGCGAATCGGCGGGCAGCAGCGCGTCGATCGGCACCAGCACCGTGCCGTTCCTTCGCCCGGCGTCGTCGGAATCGTCGGGCCCGGCGGCCCGGATCCTTCCCGGAGAAGGAAAGTTCGCCTGGTCAAGCACCGGAACACCGCCCCTTTCCCCGCCGGCCGGCGGAACCGGGCCGTCCTGTCTCGGCAACCGAAGGTTTCTTCTTGACATCGAAAAGTAAGGTCATTTCACCGCGCCCCCAGTGACTTCAGTGTGGTTCAACGCCCCAGGCCAACCCGTGATCAGCCGCTATTCGCGGACGCTCGGGCGCCATTGCCGGAAGCGTCGCTTACCGAGCCGCGACGGGTACGAGACCAAAGCTAGCAGCAGCCAATTACAGCCCACTAACAGCTCTGGGCAGGCAGTTTGTCCGCCGGACAAGCTTCGTGACAGCGGTCGGCACACCCGATCCAGGCCATTTTCCCCTCGGTTGCATCTAGATAACGGACACGAAATAGACTATTTTCCGATACCGGCCGCACTGACGTCGGCAAGACGATTTCCCGGGGGCACGCGGATTCCGGCGCGGACTGCTCCCGTCACCGGGACAACGCGTCCAGCCTGCCGCCCACGCGCGGGGTGCTCTCCGCCAGTTTCCTTGCCGCCAGGCGCGCGGCCTCGGTGACCCAAGCCAGTTCTGGATGCTGGTTCACCGCGAGGTGGACGCGCACCCGCTCGACGAACTGCCAGAAGCCGAGGTGCCCGGTGGCGTGCCCGGCCCACCGGACGGCCACCGCGGCGAGCGTCGGCCGTTCGGTTTCCAGCCAGGCGAAGGCGGTCGCGCGATCGGACACCTCGGGCGCGGGCCCGGCCTCGTCCGGGAGCGGGCGCCCGGTTCGCGGCAGATCCGGATACAGCAGTCCGGTGGCCCGGTCCGCGACCTTCGAGTACCAGTCGAAAAGCCGGTGCCGGTCCCGGCGCAGCTGTTCCCCGCGCACCGCCGGAAGCAGCGCGACGTAGTCCGCGAGCAGGTGCGGCACCCGGTAGCGATCGTGCCCGCGGCGCTGCACCAGGCTGACCCCGGCGAGTTCTTCCAGCGTGCGGCCCGCCTGGAACAGGTTCTGGTCCGTGGCCGCGGCGACCGCGGCCTCGGCAATGTCCGCGCCGGGCAGCAACGCCAGCAGGTGGAGCACCCGCTTGGCCGCCGGGCCGAGCGAGCGGTAACTGTGCTCGAAGGCGGTGAGCACCGCGGCCTTGTCGTCGTCGCCGACTGACAGGACGCTCACGCGGTTGCCCGCGCGCAGCCGCGCCGCGTACGCCTCGAGGTGCGAGCGCGATTTGCCGACCAGGTTGCTCGCCGCGATCCGCAGCGCCAGCGGGAGATGGCCGCAAAGGTCGGCCAGCTCGCCGATGGTTTCCGCCGGATACCCGGGGTCGTCGCCGAGCGCCGCGCTCAGCAGCCCGGCCGCCTCGCCGGGCGAGGGCACGTCGACCCGGACCCGGACGCCGCCGTTCAGCACGGTCAGCCCGCGCAGTTCGTCGCGGCTCGTGACCACGACCGCGCAGCCGGGGCCGCCGGGAAGCAGCGGGCGGACCTGCTCGGTGTCGGCCGCGTTGTCCAGCACGACCAGCACGCGCCTTCCCGACAGCGCCGACCGGTAGGCGGCGACGAGCTCGTCCTGATCCTCCGGGAGCCCGGCGGCCGGAACCGAGAGGCTGCGCAGGAACCCGGTCAGCGCGGCGGTCGTGCTCAGCGGCGGGTTGGCGGCGTGGCCGCGCAGGTCCACCCAGAGCTGACCGTCGGGATAGGCCGCTCGCAGCTCGTGCGCGACCTGGGTGGCGAGCGCGGTCTTGCCGACGCCGGGCGGGCCGCACACGGTGACGATCGGCACCGAGATCCGATCCGGGGCCGGTTGCAGCAGCTCGCGGAGCCTGCCCGCCTCGGCTTCCCTTCCGAAGAACGAGGACGCCACGGGAGGAAGCTGGCACGGGACGGCAAGCGACGCCGGTTCCGCGATGCGCGGACCGTCCCCGACCACCGCGCGGTAGACCGAGCGCAGCACCGGCCCGGGGTCGATCCCGACCTCCTCGGCCAGCCTGCGGCGCACCTCCCGGTAGGCGACGAGCGCCTCGTCCCGCCGGTCCGAGAGATGCAGGGCGAGCATGAACTGGGCCCAGAACTGCTCGCGCAGCGGATACTCCTGGGTGAGCCGCCGCAGTTCCCCGATGACCTCGTGGTGGCGCCCGCGCTGCAGATTGACGTCCACCCGCTCGGCGGCGGCGCGCAACCGGTCCTCGAGCAGAAGCGGCACCTCGGACGCGTGCAGCGATTCGGACGCGACGTCGGACAGGGCGGGGCCGCGCCATTCCGCGAGCGCGCGGTCGAGCAGGTGCGCCGCACGGTCGAGCGCCCCGGCGGTGCGGGCCGCCTTGGCGCGTTCGGTCAGCCCGCGAAAGCGCAGCAGGTCGAGCCCGTCGTTGTCGACGTCGATCACGTAGCCGCTCGAACTGGTCCGGATCAGCCCAGGCTCGCCGAGCGAACGCCGGACCCGCATGATGAGCACGCGCAACGCCGCGACGGCGCTGCCCGAGGGCCGCTCGCCCCACACGTGCCGGATGAGCGTTTCCACCGACACCTCGCGGTTCGCGGACAGCAGCAGCGACGCCAGCACCGCACGGTGTCTCGCCGAACGAACCTCCACCGCCTCGTCACCCACACGCACCTCAAGCGTCCCCAAGACGCCGAAACGCAGCCGCGAAGTTCGCAAGATCCGGCCCCCAGCCAGGTCGTACCCCCTCGGATGATCACGCTACCCAAGACCGCGCGGGCCCAGCACCTCCATAAGCGTGGCCGGGGACCGGCCGGAGGACACTCCGGGTGATCATCTGAGCGGGCGGCTCGCCCCGGTTATTCGGAATGGGCGGGCGGGTGGTGGGGTGTCGGGGCCAGTGTGGGGAGGGGCTCGTCGGTTACGTGCGTGACCGGCGCGAAATGCGCCGGGTCGGTCCCCGGCGGCTATTCGGAGCGGGTGGGCAGCGCGTGGTGCGGAGCGGGAAACCGGCGCGGCGGCAGGTTTCGGCGGTCACGTGCGGGACCGGCACGAAACGGTCCAGCCCGGTCATTCGGGCCGAGCAGACAGCGGAGCCAGCGCGACGCGGTAACCGGCACGAAATGCCCGGCCCAGTCCGCAGCCGTCCGCCCCGGCTGTTCAGGGCTATTCCGACCGAGCAGACAACGAGGCGCCCCGCACCGGAAGACCGGCACGGCGGTAGATCTCGTCGATCACCCCCATCACCGGCACGAAATGCTCCGGCCCGGTCCGCAATGGCTCGCCGCGCAGGATCGCGGCTGCGAAAGCGTTCAGTTCGCAGGTGTAGGTGCCGGGCAGTTTCGCGGCCTGTTCGCTGGTCTTCTTCCCGCCGGTCTCGAGCACGATGCGGTTGAACGCCTGGGGCGCGATCGGGTTGCGCACCGTCAGCTTGCCCTTCGTGCCCTCGACGCGTCCGGTGAAGGAGAAGACCGGCCAGCCCCACATCACCGTCTTGATCCGGCCGGTCGCGCCGCCGGGGAAACGCAGCCGGGCGTCGGTCGATCGGTCCACGCCTGGCACACGGGTCTTCGCACGGGCGTGGGTCACCTCCGCGGGATCCGCGCCGGCCAGTGCGCGCAGCACCGCTACCGCGTACACCCCGAGGTCCATCAGCGCGCCGCCGCCGAGCGGGTACTGCCACCGGATGTCTTTGCTGTTGGGGACCGGGAAGCACACGCGCGCCGACACGTGCCGGATTTCGCCGATTGTGCCGTCCGCCATGATTTCGGCCACGCGGTCGAACAGGCCGTGGTACAGGGGGTGCATCGCCTCGCAGATCACCCGGCCGGTCTTGGCGGCGACGCCGGCGATCCGCCGGGCTTCGTCCTCGTTGCTGGCGATCGGTTTCTCGCACAGCACGTGCTTCCCGGCCTCCATCGCGCGAATGCTCCACTCCGCGTGCAGCGCGTTGGGAAGCGGGACGTAGACCGCGTCGAGGTCCGGGTCCGCGAGCAGTGCCTCGTAGCTCTCGTGCACCTTGGGGATGCCGAGTCGCGCGGCGCGTTCGCGGGCCCGGGCCGGGTCCCGTGCGGCGATCGCCGCGACGGTGATCTCCGGCGCGCTCTTCGCCGGATCGGTCAGCGCCTGCTTGACCACCCTGGCCGCGCCGAGAACCCCGATTCGCACCCGATCGGTCACGTGCGTTCCTTTCCTCTTCCGCGTCGGCCGGGCCTCGGCTACAGCGAACCGTGCACCACCTGCGCGACCCGGAGCGCGTTGGCGGCGATGGTGAGACTGGGGTTGATCCCCGAACTGGAGGGCAGCATCGAAGCGTCGACCACGTACAGATTGTCCAGCCCCCACGCCCGGTTGTCGGGGTTGAGCACGCTGGTCTTGGGGTCGTCGCCGAAGCGGCAGGTGCCGCATTGGTGGCCGAGCGCGCTGGTGTCCCGCGCCCCCGACAGGTGCACCGGGAAGATCCGCGAACCCGGGTACTTCCCCAGCGTCGTTTTGAGGGTCCGCATGAACCGCTGGTAGCGCTTCAGGTCCGCGGCTCCCGGCCGGTACCGCAGTTCGGCCAGCGGACCGGGTCCCTCGGGACTGCCGGGAGCGGGAAGGACGCGGTTGTGGTGGTACGGCAGGTCCTCGGCGATCGACGCCATGACGACGACGCGGTCCTGCAGCGAAGTCTTCCAGCGCTCCTCCGCCAGCCCGCGCAGCGCGCCGAAGAACTTCCGGCCCGGCCGGGTGGTGTTCATGAGCGTTTCATACGAGAACACCTTGCCCAGCGACTGCAGCGCGCCGAACTTCTCGCCGTCGTGCAGGTAGAAATCGTTGACCCCGATCTCTTTGACCTGCCCGGCGACCGGCTCCTCGGTGCGGACCCGGAAAAGATGCATGTCGAGAAAATGCCGCATCAGGTTGCGGCCGACGAGATCGTTGTCGTTGGCGAGACCGTTCGGCCATTCCTTGGAACTGGAGTTCAGCAGGAGCACCGGCGTCGCGAGCGCGCTGGCCGCGACGATGACGGTTTTCGCCCGGAAACGCAGCGTTTCGCCGTACCGCCGCGCGACGACGCGGTTCACCTTCGTCCGGCTCGCCTCCAGGCGCACGACTCTGGTCCGGTCGAGCAGCACGGCGTCGTGGTCGCGCACCGCGGGCAGGACGCAGACGTTGCCGGCGTGGTTCTTGCACTCCGAATCGCACAGAAACGCTTGGCAGGCCTGGCAATTCGTGCGGTACTCGCAGGCGACGTGCACGTTGTAGGGATGCAGGCCGCGCTCGCCGAGGAACCCGGCCAGCTCCGCGTTCGCGGCGGTCATCGGGCTCGGCGGGAGCAGCGCGTCGGTGTCGTCGCCCGGCCGGAGCGGATCCGCGGTGCCGCGCACCCGGTAGAGCTGCTCCGCTTTTCCGTACCAGGGAGCCATTTCGTCGTATTTCACCGGCCAGGACTCCGGCACGGTCGAGTCGCCGACGTCGGCGAAGTTGCCGCGCGGCTGGAAGTCCTCGCGGAAGAACCGTTCGGTGATCATGCCGTAGAGCGCCGAGGACCCGCCTGCGCCGGAACCGACGTACGGCCGGAACTTCTTCGGCTTGTCCGGACGCGTGGCGTCGAGGTACCAGTCGGTGTTCCGCCCGCTGCGGGCGAGCCGGTCCTCGTACTCGGCGTCGGTCAGGTCGGCGAGGTCGAAGGTTTCTTCCGGATAGGCGCCGGAAATCATCCGCGCGGAATCGGTGATTCCCTTTTCAAGGAAAAGCACGCGACGGCCGAGCCGGGCCAGTTCGTACCCGATGGTCCCGCCGCCCATGCCGGTTCCGACGACGATGACGTCCCACAAGACCGTCTCTTCCAGCGTCGGACTGGTCATGCGGACCCCCGTGGCTCTGCTTTCGCTCCGGCTTCGGCGACGATATCCCCGCGCGGATCCGCTGTCCACGAGCTTCGCCGCGACCGCCCGAACATGCTAATAAAGTCGGGGCATCCGCTGCGCCGAGCGCACGTCCGGAGAAGGGAATCGGAAAAATGGACGACATGGACACCTGGCTGGGCGCCACCGAACGCGAGACCGGCCAGCGGGAAATCGGCGGACAGGCCGGTTGCAGCGTGCGGATCCGGCGGAGTTTTCCCGCACCGGTGGGCGAAGTCTGGTCCGCGTGCACCACGCGGTCGCGGATCGACACGTGGTTCCTCCCGGTCACCGGCGAACTGCGGGTCGGCGGGACGTACCAATTGGAAAGCTATGCCGAGGGCGAGATCATCCGGTGCGAGAAGCCCGGATTTCTTTCGGTGACGATGGCCATCCAGGGCGCGCCGGGCGAGGCGCAATTGCGGTTGCGGGAGAATGGCGAGGAGACCGTTCTCGAATTCGAGCACACAATGGCCGCCGACGCCGCGTTGTGGAGCGCAATCGCACCGGAAATCGGGTCGGCCTGGGAAGTGGCGCTGAAATATCTGGAACGGCACCTGCGGGGCGAGCAGATCGACAAGTCCACCTTCCCCACCGCGGCGGACGACGAGCTGGGGAGTCGGTGCAAGAAGGAGTGGACGGCCGTCGTTTCCGGCTAGCCCGGGAGCGGGCCGGTTCCGGGCGATCAACTGCGGTTAATGCGGCAGTCGAACGCGCGAAGCCCGCACGACGCGCGAACGGCGGCCGGAAGCATCGCTTCCGGCCGCCGTCATTGTGGCCTAGTTCCCCGGCGATCGACTGAGGTCCGGGCAGCAGTCGAACACGCGGGCACCGCACGGCGGCCGGAAGCGAACCTCCCGGCCGCCGTTCCTCAGGCCTCCGCGGTGAGCAGCAGCGGCAGCTTCTGCGCGCCGGTCAGGTTGGGGATCGTCAGGTACGCCGGCGGGTCGTCCGGGTCGCAGCGCAGGTCCGGGAACCGGTCGAGCAGCAGGTTCATCGCGATGCGGCCCTCCAGCCGGGCCAGCGGCGCGCCGATGCAGAAGTGGATGCCCCTGCCGAACGCGAGATGCGGGTTCGGATCGCGCCGGATGTCGTAGACGTGCGGGTCGGCGAACTGGCGTTCGTCGCGGTTGGCGGCGCCGAGGACGAGCGCGACCAGCTGATCGGCCGGGATCTTCGTGCCCGCCACGTCGGCCTCGGTCTGGGTGACCCGGGAGATCGACGCGAACGGGCTGTACATCCGCAGCGCCTCCTCGATCGCCGAGGGCACGAGCGAACGGTCGTCGCGCACCTCTTTGCGCTGCTGCGGGTACTGGTCGAGGCAGAGGATCATGTTGCCGAGCAACGCCGACGTGGTGACGTGGCCCGCGAGCAGGAACAGCGCCGCGAAGTTGGTGACCTCCTGGTCGGTCAGCCGCTCGCCGTCCACCTCCGCCTCGACGAGCCGGGTCAGCAGGTCGTCGCGCGGCGCGGTCCGGCGGGATTTCGCGTGTTCGGCGATGAAGGAATTGAGGTTCTGGATGTTCTCGATCGCCCGCGAGAACTCCTTGTCGTATTCCTCGCTGCGCTCGTTCAGCGACATGTCCATGGTGCCGCTGAGCATCGCGTCGACCCAGCCGCGGAAGGTTTCCCGCTCTTCGGCCGGGATTCCGAGCAGGTCGGCGATGACGATGACCGGGAGCGGATAGGCGAAATCGGCGACGAGGTCCATCCGGCCGCCCTCGACCTGGTCCAGCAATTCCTCCGAGATCCGCTGGATGGCCGATTCCATGTCGCTCACCACGCGCGGCGTGAACGCCTTGCTGACGATCTTGCGCAGTTTGGTGTGCCGCGGCGGGTCGAGCGTGGTGAGCCCGCCTTCGGTGAACTCCGCCAGCTCCGGCACGACCCGCGAGATACCGGAGGAGAAGGTGTCCGTGTCCGCCATGATCCGCAGCGTCTCTTCGTAGCCATAGACGCTCCAGATGCCGGTTCGTTCGTCGAAGGCGACCCGCTCCTTCGGTGCTTCGCCACGCATCCAAAAGTGTCGCAGAGGCGTGGTTCCGTATTCGGCGTCAGTGCTCACGCAGGACTCCTTTCAACGTTTTTCAAAACCTTACGCCGCGTCGGGCGAATGCTCGTCATTGTTCGACAGCACTGCGGAACACAGCCATTCTTCGACCACTTGGGCGGTCGCACCGGCGAATTCGTCCATCATCGACCAGTGGTCGCCGGGCGCGTCGGCCGCGGTGTGCTCGAGTTCCCACGAGGTGCGCAAGGCCTCGGTCTCCGCTTCGGTTTCGCCGGGCACCGGCGGGGTCAGCGCGCGGACGAACAACGTGGGCGCGGAAATCTTTTCCGGCCGCCATTCCAGGAAGAGATCGGTGTAGGCGGCCATCGAGGTCAGCTGTACGTGATCGTACTGCCCGGCCTGCTGTTCGCGCTCGAGCTGGTTGTCCGCCCAGACCGAGCGGATCGACCGGACCACCTCGTGCCGGGGCAGGATCGTGTCCACGAGCACGACCGCGGCGGGCCCGTTCCCGATGCTTTCCAGCCTGCTCGCGACGGCCTGGGCGAACCAGCCGCCCGAGGAATGCCCGACCAGCACGACGGGCGCGTCCGACGCGGCCCGCAGCACCGCGTCCGCCTGCGCCTCGACCACGTCGTCGAGAGTGGCGGGCAGCAGTTCCTCCGCGACGAAACCGGGCGAAAGCAGGACGGACACGTCACGCAGCCTCCGGAGCGCGCCGGCGAACCGGGTGTACTGGTACGGGCTTTGCTCGGCCATCGGGGAGGCGAAGCAGACCACGCTCGCCTCGGAGTCCTCTTTGGACAGCCGGACCAGCCTCGGCTCCTCGGCTTCCGGGGACCCGGCGCGGAACACCGGGCGCAGCGCCGCGGCCGCCCGCAGCAGAGCGAAACCCTCGTCGTAGCGGCCGAGTTCGTTGGCCCGCCGGTAGAGGGTGGCGATGGCGTCCGACGAATCCTCCCCGCGCCCGTCTCCCGGCCCGTCCGGCGCACCCGCGACAGCGCCCACCTGCGTCCGCAGATGCCGGGCCAACGCGGTGGGAGTCGGATGGTTGAAGATCAGGCTGGCCGGAAGGGAAACCCCGGTCGCCCAGTTGAGCCGGTTGCGCAGTTCGACCGCGGTCAGCGAATCCAGCCCGAGTTCGGTGAAGGCCCGCTCCGGCTCGACCGCCTCCGTCCCGCGGTGTCCCAGCACCGCGGCGGTGTGCGCGCGCACCACCTCCAGCAGCAAGCTGTGCTGTCCGTCCGGGGACAGGCCGGCGAGCCGGGGCAGCAAGGTTTCCGCGTCGTCGGCGGCGGCCGGTTCCGTCGTGCGTCGGGCCGGGGTGCGGATCAGGCCGCGCAGCAGTGCCGGAACCCGGTCGGCGGCCCCGCGCAGGGCCGCGGTGTCGATCCTGGCAGGCACCACCAGTGCCCGGTCCCCGGCCAGTCCGGCGTCGAACAGCGTCAGCGCCTCCCGGGCGGTGAGCGAGTGGATGCCCTGTGCGGCGATCCGGCCCGCGTCGACCTCGGCGGTGAGTTCGCTGGCCTGTTCCCACAGTCCCCACGCCAGCGAGACCGCCCGGTGCCCCTGCGCCCGGCGGCGCTGGGCCAGTGCGTCCAGGAAAGCGTTGGCGGCGGCGTAGTTTCCCTGTCCGGGGCCGCCCAGCACCCCGGCGAGGGAGGAGAACAAGGCGAACACGCTCAGGTCCTCGTCCCGGGTCAGTTCGTGCAGGTTGACCGCCGCGTCGACCTTCGGCCGGAACACCGCGTCGATCCGCTCGGCCGTCAGCGATTCGATCACGCCGTCGTCGAGGACACCCGCCGCGTGCACCACTCCGGTCAGCGGATGCTCCGCCGGGATCCGGGAAAGCACGCCCGCCAGCGCGTCCCGGTCAGCCGCGTCGCATTCGGCGACCGTCACTTCCGCGCCGAGCTCGCCCAGTTCGGCGACCAGCTCCGCCGCACCGGACGCCGCCGCGCCACGACGGCTGAGCAGCATCAGCTGCCGCACGCCGTGCGCGGACACGAGATGCCGGGCCACCACGCCGCCGAGCGTCCCGGTGCCGCCGGTGACCAGCACCGTGCCGTCCGGGGCGAAACCCGGCACCCCGCCTTGCCCGAGGACGCGGTCCGGGTCGGCCGGGGCCCGCCGCAGCCGCGGCACGCGCGCGACGCCGTCCCGGACCGCCAGTTGCGGTTCGTCCAGTTCCAACGCGGCGGGCAACTGACCGAAGGACGCCGCCTCGCCGTCGACATCCACCAGCACCAGCCGTCCCGGATGTTCCGACTGCGCCGACCGCACCAGCCCCCACACCGCGGCGCCGGCCAGGTCGCTGACGCCCTCGCCCGCCTTCGCGGCGACCGCGTTCTTGGTGACCACGACCAGCCGCATCCCGTCGAACCGCGAGTCCGCCACCCAGTTCTGCACCAGGCTCAGCACGTCCGCGGCGGCGGCGTGGGTCGCCGCGACCAGGTCGCCGCTGAGCAGGTCGGACGGGGCGATGCCGACGAGCGCCAGCTCCGGGACGTCCATGCCCTCGGCGAGCGCGGTCAGGTCGCGGCAGCGGATCAGCTCCACATCGTCCACTTCGGACAGTGGGGGCAGCAGGCCCGCGCTCTCGCCCACCACGGCCCATCGGAGGAAACCGGTCTCCGGCTCGGAAACCGCGGACTCGACCCAGTCGACCCGGAACAACGCGTCGTCCTCGACCGGCCGCGCCGCCCGCAACTGGTCCGCCGACACCGAGCGCGTCACCAGCTCCCCGACCGCACCGACCGGGATCCCGGTTCCGTCGGCGAGTTCGATCGACACCCCGCCGGACTCAGCGGGAGACAGCCGCGCGCGCAGCACCGAAGCACCGGGCGACGGCATCGACACCCTGGTCCACGCGAACGGCAGCCGGGCCCGCGGGGCCTCGCCCGGGTCGTCCACGAAATCGCCCACGACGATCCCGTGCAGGGCCGCGTCCAGCAAGGCCGGATGTGCGCGGAATCCTGCGGCGCTGGTTCCGGCGGGCAGCCGCACTTCGGCGAAGACGTCGCCGTCGCGCCGCCAGACCCCGGCCAGTCCTCGGAACACCGGACCGTAGTCGAGTCCGAGCCCGCTCAGCCGGTCGTACACCTCGGTCACCGGCACCGCTTCGGCTCCGGCAGGCGGCCAGGCGGCGAGTTCGGCAGCGGGAACGGGCGCGCCCTGGGCGAGAACTCCGGTGGCGTGCCGGGTCCACGTTTCTTCGGGAGTGCCGTCGGGCCGCGTGTAGATGCTCAGCGGCCGCTTCCCCGAATCGCCAGCGCCGCCGACCAGCACCTGCACGTGGACGCCGCCCTGTTCCGGCAGCACCAGCGGCGCTTCCAGGGTCAGTTCCTCCAGCAGGTCGCAGCCGACCTGCTCGGCGGCCTGGAGCGCGAGTTCGACGAAACCGGTGCCGGGGAAGAGCACCGAGCCCAGCACCGCGTGGTCGGCGAGCCACGGCTGGGTTTCCGTCGAGAGGTGCCCGGTGAACAGCGTCCCGTCCAGTTCCGGCAACCCGGTCGCCGCGCCGAGCAACGGATGCCCGGCCGCGCTCAGGCCCAAGCTCCGCACGTCGCCGCGCGCCGCGACCGGCTCCAGCCAATAGCGCTCTCGCTGGAACGGATAAGTCGGCAAATCCACCTTGCGGGCCCCGGTTCCGGCGAAGAAGACGTCCCAGTCGACCGCACCGCCCCGGGCGAAGACCTCGCCCAGCGACACGACGAACCGGTCCAAGCCGCCGTCGTCGCGGCGCAGCGTGCCGACCGCCGCCGCGGCCGTGTCCGATTCGTCGATCGTGTCCTGCAGCCCGGGAACCAGCACGGGATGCGGGCTGACCTCCACGAACACCCGGTGCCCGTCGGCCAGCAACCGCCGGGTCGCCTGCTCGAACTCCACGGTCTGGCGGAGGTTGCGATACCAGTACTCCGCGTCCAGGGTCGCGGTGTCGAGCAGTTCCCCAGTCACCGCGGAGTAGAACGGCACCTGTCCGGACACCGGCGACACCGGGGCCAGCACGTCGCGCAGTTCGTCGCGGATCTGCTCCACGTGCGCCGAATGCGAGGCATAGTCGACCGGAACCTTCCGCGCCCGGACACCGTCCCGCTCACACGCCGCGATCAATTCGTCCAACGCGTCCGGGTCGCCCGAGACGACCACCGAGCCC
>NZ_JACGZW010000039.1 GCF_014145675.1 Amycolatopsis dendrobii | reverse complement strand
TTTTTCCGGAGTCCAACTCTACACCTTGGGAAGCTCAAGGCTTCGTCGGGGGCTGGTTCAGCTCCGGAGGTTTGGGACCACCCACTCTACCACTACTGTGGGAGCTTGGTTCGTGTTCCCGGCGGCCGCCCGGTCTCCCTGGCGACGAAGAGAACATTACACGCCCCGAAACAGCCCTCGAACAGGGGGGTCCCTTTTTTCGCGCCAAGCCCCTGACCTGCGTCGATCCGTCGGCCGCGGCCCGAACCCGGTCAGCCCGGCTCGCGCTCCCCGTGCGTCGCGATCACCGTGACCCCGACGAGGATCGCCGCGAGGACCGCCGTCACGTGGATCGGCGCCGGGCCGAACGACGCGGCGAGCACGAGCACCGCGGCGGCCGGGAAGCCGATCGCGATCGGACGGCATTCGTTCGTCGGGCCGATGTGCAGCAGCCACACGCTCACCAGGAAGACCGCGACCGGGATCGTCACGGCCAGCGCGGTCACGATGCCGCTGACGTGCGCCTGCCCGCTGTCGAAGCCGACCGCCAGTTCCAGCCCGGCGCCGACGGCCGCGGCCGAACCGAAGATCAGGTAGTGGCCGTATCCCCAGCTCAACGCGGTCCACCGCGAGTTGCCGCGTTCGAGGCGGGCGTGCCCGGGCTGGTCGAAGTACAGCCACCACATCGAGAACACCAGGACCAGGCCGGCGACAGCCAGCGACACCAGTTCCCCGGTGTGCTCGCCCTCCGCGATCCCCTCTTTCACCGCGTTGGTCGCGCTGAGCACGGTTTCGCCGAGCACGATCAGCGTGAAAAGCCCGTACCGCTCGGCGATGTGATGCGAGTGCCACGGCGTGGTCGTCCGGGCCTCGGCGACCGCGGGCACCGCGAGTTCCAGAAGCAGGATGACGAAGAAGCTGACGAACCCCGCGGTGCCGGGCAGCGCCAGCCGGGCGATCCACAGGATCTGGCAGAGCGTGATGCCCGCCGCGTAGAAGTACGCGGTCGTGCGGACTTCCGGTGCTTGCCGCGCCGCGCGGAGCCACTGCGCGACCGCGGCCAGGCGCATCAGGACGTACCCGATGACCACGATCGTGAAGTCGCCCCCGAAGGCTTTGTCCACGCCGGCCGCGACGGTCAGGCCGCCGGCGATCTGGACGAGGGTAGCCAGCCGATAGGGCACGTCGTCGGTGTCGAACGCCGACGCGAACCAGCTGAAGTTCAGCCAGCCCCACCAGATCGCGAAGAACACCATCCCGAAGCTGAGCACCCCGTGCCCGACGTGCCCCTCGGACAGCGCGTGGTGCAACTGCGCGGCGGCCTGGCCGACCGCGACCACGAAACACAGGTCGAACAGCAGCTCCAGCGGCGTCGACGCGCGGTGTCCTTCGCTGGTGTCGCGTGGCCGCATCGGCCGGTACCACACCCGGATCCGGTTGCCCGGCAATGACTCGTGGGCCATGTGCGCTCCCCTTTCCGCAGAACGCGGCCATCCCAACATGATCGACGGCGCGACGCGAGCGCGACATCCCCGAGCAGCCGGAACCGGGTGAAACCGGACGTCTCAGCGCAGCCGGACCGCCAGTTCGAAGACCGGATCGTCGGGGCCTGCTTGACCGGGATCGCACAGGAAGATCTGGCGCGGCTTCCAGTCGGCCTGCACGTCGCGGTCGGTCAGCCAGCGGTGCAGCGACTCGGCGCCGAGCGCGGTCATCATGTTCGCCTTCGGCACGGTGACGTACGCCTCGCGGCCCGCGTCGTCGGTGCTGAGCGTCATCTCCGGGAAGGCGATCTCACCGCCGTCAGGGTCGATCGGACAGCAGAATTCGACCAGGCCGTCGCTGTCATTGCCGATTTCCCCGTGGTAGCGCAGGAACGGCCGCCCGGCGCTGCCTTCCGGGCGCGGGACCGCCGGGCCGCCGAAGAACGCGAACAGCGGGGCGGCGAACGCGCCGATCCGGTCGGCGGTCAGGTGCTCGGAGGCGACGAGCAGCGTGCGGGCGGGCATTTCGCGGACGGACACGTCGTACATCGGGGTTTCCTTCCCGGCCAGTCGGTCGAGGAAGAACCCGGCGAGTTCCTGCTTGGCGCGCCACTCGCGCTCCTGCTCCTCCCAGTACGCGCGGACCTCGGCCGCCGCGGCTTCCGGCGGCAGGTCGAGGACGGTCCGGATCCGCGGCAGCGGCATTTCGATCCGGCGCAACTGGACGACTTGCCGGGCCCGGTCGAGCTGGTCCGGCGAGTACCAGCGGTAGCCGGTGTCCGGGTCGACGCGGGCAGGCGGCAGCAGGTTCATCTCGTCGTACAGCCGCAGCGCTTTGGGCGAAAGGCGGGCCAGGCGCGCGAACGCGCCGATGGTCAGCAGGTCCGTCATGGGTTCTCCCTCGTTCGGAACACCCTGAGCGTGGGGCCGGTCCCGAGGGGAAGGTCAAGCGCGGCGGCCCCGGCGTTCCGGTCCCTCGCGGAACCGAGGGGAAGGCGGGCGGCGAGGGCGGGGAAGGGAGAAAGACGGGCGGGCCCGGTTCCCCCTCGCCCGGGCCCGCCCCGTTGCCTTCGCACGCACTCGACCGGCCACTCCGGGCAGTGCCCCGGCGATTCGCCGTACGGTCCCCCGCGGACGCCGACGAATTTCGTACCGGGATGCGACTCCGGGTGTCCATTCCCCGGAACTTCGGACTCCCGGGCCGCTCGGCCGATCGACCCATCCCCGGTCGATCGAACGGATTGCCACTGTAGGTAGCCAAAGCGCCGTTTTGAAGGCTCCATAAGGTCTACTCGGTTGCTCTGAGTAGCACTAGGGCCGAAGGTCACCTGTCACCCGGATGGAGTATCACCTGGTGGCGGTAAGTAGCTCACTGAATAGGGAAGATCAGCGTTGCGTGGTCACGTTCGGTGAATATTCACCGCGGACTGCGCCGCTTGCTGGTCCTCCGTCAGGATGGCACGCCGCCGGCGGGCGCGGAGTTCCAGGGTCGCGAAAGCCAGCGCGACCAGCGTGAGCCCGGCCGCGCAGCACATCGCCGCGGTGAGCGCGGTCTGGTGCCCGGCGGTCGCGACCACGGATTCGAACACCGACGCCAGCACGGCCGTGCCGATCGCGGTGCCGATCCGCTGGCCGGTCTGCAGCGCTCCCCCGGCGACGCCGGCCAGCCGGTTCGGCACGCATTCGAGCGTGAGCGTCGTATTCGGCGAGATCACCATCCCGCCGCCGATCCCGCCGACCAGCAGCGGACCGGCTACCGCGAATCCCGCGGCCGACGGCGGCACGAGTTGCACGACCAATCCCACTGCCAGCAGCGAGAGCGCGACGATGCTCAGGCCCAGGACAGTCAGCTTCCGGCCGAACCGGGCCACGAGCCGTCCGGCGACAGCCGCCGTCACAGCCGAACTCAGTGCGAACGGCGTGACCGCCAGCCCCGACTGCAGCGGCGTGTACCCGAGCCCCTGCTGGAAGAAGAGCGCGAACACCAGCCAGATCCCGGCGAAACCGCAGAAGTACAGCGCCCCGACCGCAGCGCCGCTCGCGTAGCCCGGGGTGCCGGTGAAGAGCCGGATGTCCAGCAGCGGCGGCCGGTTCTTCCGCACGACCCGCCGTTCCCACCACACGAAGACGGCGCCGAAGACGATCGCCACCCCGAACAGCCACCAGAACCGGCCGAGCCCGCCCCGTTCGGATTGCACGAGCGGCAGCAGCACGCCGAGCACCGCGACGGCCAGCAGCACGATCCCGGCATAGTCGATTTCCGTGCGCAGCCGGAGTTTCCGCCGGTCTGTCCGCGGCAGCAGCTTCATCGCGAGCCCGAACGCGATCGCACCGATCGGCACGTTCACGTAGAACACCCACCGCCAGCCGTCCGGGTCGCCGAACAGCGCGAGGATCACGCCGCCGAGCACCGGCCCGACCGCGGTGGAGATGCCGACGACCGCGCCGAACATGCCGAACGCCCGCCCGCGCTCGGCACCGCGGAACAGATCCTGGATCAGGCCGCTGTTCTGCGGCGTCAGCATGCCCGCGGCGCAGCCCTGGGCCAGCCGGGCGGCGACGAGCGTCGCCGGATCGGGGGCCGCGCCGGCGAGCGCGCTCGTCGCGACGAACGCGGCCAGTGCGATCAGGAACATCCGGCGGCGGCCCAGCGCGTCGCCGAGCCTGCCGCCGGTGACCAGGACCAGGCCGAAGGCGAGCGCGTAGCCCGAGACCACCCACTGGATGGCGCCCGCGCCGGTGTTGAGGTCGCGCTGGATCGAGGGCAGAGCCGTGTTGACGATGCTGACGTCCAGCAGCGTCATGAACCCGGCGGTGAGAGTGACCGCGAGCGCCCGCCAGCGACGGGGATCCGGCTCCGCCCCGGTCATCAGGTGTTGGCGGTGATCCCAGGGATGCCCTTGAGCTCACCGATGAGCATCGAACTGACCTTCACCGGGTAATCGTAAAGCGCGAAGACCGTCTGGTTCTTGCCGACGAGCTTGAGGTGCACCGGCGTATCGCCCTTGTGCGCCAGCAACGTCGACTTCAGTTCGCTGACCACGGCCTGGTCGATCTTCTCGGCGGCGGCCAGCAGCACCAGCGGCGGTTCCTCGTCGCCGTTGCCGATCTCGGAGAGGTCCAGCGGCACGAGCCCGCCGCCGAACACCGACATCTTGTCCTCGCGCCAGTTGACCCGGCCCTTCACCAGCACCGCGTTGTCCTCGACCAGGTCCGCGGCGAACATCGAGTACGCCTTGGCGAAGAACAGCACCTCGAGCGCGGCGTCCATGTCCTCGACGGTGCAGATCGCCCAGGGCTCGCCCTTCTTGTTGACCCGGCGTTCGAGCGAGGTGAGCAGGCCGGAGATGACGACCTCGCCCTCCTTCGGCGGGTCGGCGAGCAGTGCGGCGATCGGCTTCGGCGCGTGTTTGCGCAGGATGCGCTCGGCTCCGTCGAGCGGGTGCGCCGACACGTACAGGCCCAGCATTTCTCGTTCGTAGGCGAGGAGCTGCTTGCGCGGGTACTCCTCCTCGCCGAACTTGAGGTGCGCGAGCGGCGAGGAGGACGGCGCCGCCTCGGCCGCGTCTCCGTCGTCGGCTCCGAACGAGCCGAACAGGTCGAAC
>NZ_JACGZW010000038.1 GCF_014145675.1 Amycolatopsis dendrobii | reverse complement strand
GATGCCGATCCAACTCCGCGCACACCTCAGCGAAAACGTCCGCGAACACCGGGAAAGCGTCTGACAGCTCCCGCCCCATCCCAGCCCGCTGAGAACCCTGGCCAGAGAACAGAAACGCCGTCCGGCCCTTAACCGCCGTACCGGTGGAACCCCGGCCCTCGGCCAATGCCGCGACACCGGCCAACAGTTCGCCCCGGCTGGTGCCTACCACGACCGCACGGCACTCCAATGCCGCGCGCGCCGCCAGCGACCAGCCAACATCCGCGGGCACCGCATCGTCCACACTCGACACCAGCCGACGAGCCTGCTCCCGCAACGCCTCCGGGCTCCGCGCCGACAGCACCCACGGCACCACAACCGGCTCGCGACCCCGCTCCGCAGCGGGCTCCTCAGGAACCTGCTCCACGATCACGTGCGCGTTGGTCCCGCTGATCCCGAACGAAGAAACCCCAGCGCGTCGCGGCCGATCGGCCTCGGGCCACGGCATAGCCTCCGCCAGCAGCTCGACCGAACCAGCCGACCAGTCCACATTGGACGTCGGAGCATCGATGTGCAGGCTCTTCGGCAGCACCCCGTGCCGCATCGCGAGAACCATCTTCATCACGCCGGCGACGCCCGCCGCGGCCTGGGTGTGCCCGATGTTCGACTTGATCGACCCCAGCCGCAACGGCTGTTCCCGGTCCTGACCGTAGGTCGCCAGGATCGCCTGCGCCTCGATCGGATCACCGAGCCGGGTGCCCGTCCCGTGCGCCTCCACCACGTCCACCTCGGACGACGCGAGACCAGCGCTCGCCAAAGCCGCCCGGATCACCCGCTGCTGCGACGGACCGTTCGGCGCCGTCAAGCCATTCGACGCGCCGTCCTGATTCACCGCGGAACCCCGCACCACGGCCAGCACCGGATGCCCGTTCCGCCGCGCCTCCGACAGCCGCTCCACCAGCAGCAGACCGACGCCCTCGCCCCAACCGGTGCCGTCGGCGGCCTCGGCGAACGACTTGCACCGGCCGTCCGAAGCGAGACCGCCCTGCCGCGCGAACTCGACAAAGGTGTAAGGCGTCGACATCACCGTGACGCCACCGGCCAACGCCAGCGAGCACTCCCCGCGCCGCAACGACTGCGCCGCCAGATGCAACGCCACCAACGACGACGAACACGCCGTATCCACCGTCACCGCGGGGCCCTCGAACCCGAACGCGTACGCGACGCGCCCGGAGATGACGCTCGGGGAATTGCCGGTCAGCAGGTGCCCCGCGACATCGTCCTGGTGCAGTTCGCCCGTCGTCTCGTAGCCCTGGTAGGTCGCGCCGACGAACACCCCGGTGTCGCTGCCCGCCAGCGAGGCCGGATCGAATCCGCCTCGTTCGAGCACCTCCCACCCGGTCTCCAGCAGAAGCCGCTGCTGCGGGTCGGTCGCCAGTGCCTCGCGCGGCGAGATGCCGAAGAACGCCGGGTCGAACTGAGCGGCTTCGTGCAGGAAGCCGCCCTGGTCGGTGTAGCTGGTGCCGGGGCGGACGCCGTCCGGGTCGTACAGCCCGGCCACGTTCCAGCCGCGGTCGAGCGGGAAGCCGGACACCGCGTCGCCGCCCGAGGCGACGAGTTCCCACAGTTCCTCCGGGGAGCGGACTCCGCCCGCGTAGCGGCAGCTCATGCCCACGATCGCGATCGGCTCGCGGTCCTTTTCCCCGACCTCGCGCAGCTGATCGCGAGCCTCGTGCAGTTCGGCGATGGACCGCTTCAGATACTCGCGGAGCTTGTCTTCGGCCGACATGAGGCCGTCACCTCCCTTTGCCAGTAATCGAAAAGGTCTGCTGCGGGCACCTCATCCGCCGGAGCCGTCGACCAGTGCGAAGAGTTCGTCGTCGGTCGCTTCGTCCAGCCGGTCCGCCAGCGAGCCGGACTCCGGATCCGCTGGCGCGCCGGACAGTTTCGCCAGCAGCGCGGCCAATCGCGTCGTCACCTGCGACCGGCCGGAGCCGGCGTCCCCGGCGACGGCCAAGAGGGTGTTTTCCAAGCGGTCCAGGTCTTCGAGGACCGAGCCGAGAGCGTTCCGCTCCTGCGCCTCAGTCAACTCGGTGCGCAGGTACCGGGCCAGAACGGACGGTTTCGGATAGTCGAACACCAGCGTCACCGGCAACCGCAGCCCGCTGGCCGCGCTCAACCGGTTGCGGAGTTCGACGGCGGTCAGCGAATCCAAGCCCAGTTCCTGGAATGCCCTGGTGTCGTCGATCGGGTCCGCCGGGTCGTAGCCGAGCACCGCGGCGGTGTGCTTCGCCACCAATGCGACCAGCAGCGCCTCTTGTTCCTCCGCGGACCGGCCGGTCAGGCGCTGCCGCAGGTCGGTCTCGGCGGTGCCGGAGCCCGGCGCGGTGCGCACCGGGCCGCGGACCAGCCCGCGCAGCATCGCCGGAAGCGTGCCCGCGCCGGCCTGTGCCCGCAGCCTCGCGGGCTCGAGCGCAGCCGGGACCAGCACCGCGGAACCAGCCGTGAGCCCGATGTCGAACAGCGCCAGCCCTTCGGCGAGGGAAAGCGGATCGACCTGCGCACGGGACGCGCCAGTTTCGCCGTCCGACTGGTTCCACGGGCCCCAGGCCAGCGACACCGCCGGAAGGCCCGCCGCCCGGCGGGTCTGGGCGAGCGCGTCGAGGAACGCGTTCGCGGCCGCGTGGTTGGCCTGTCCCGGGCCGCCGAGCACCCCGGCGGCCGAGGAGAACAGCACGAAGCAGGCCAGGTCCCGGTCGCGGGTGAGCTCGTGCAGGTTCAGTGCGATGTCGGTTTTCGCGCGCAGCACCGGGTCGAGACGGTCCGGGGTCAGCGATCCGAGCACCCCGTCGTCGAGCACGCCCGCGGTGTGCACGACGCCGGTCAGCGGATGCTCCGGCGGGATCCGCTCCAGCACGTCCGCGAGCGCGGCCCGGTCGGCGGCGTCGCACGCGGCGACCGTCACCTCGGTGCCGGACTCGGCGAGTTCGTCCGCCAATTCCTTGGCCCCGGGGGCATCGAGGCCTCGCCGGCTGACCAGCAGCAAATGCCGGATGCCGTGTTCGGTCGCCAGATGCCGGGCCACCGCGCGGCCCGAGGCTCCCGTGCCGCCGGTGACGAGCACGGTGCCCTCCGGCGCGAAACCCGGTTCCCCCGCGGTCGCGGACGCCCGTTCCAGCCTCGGCACTCGCACGACGCCGTCGCGTACCGCGAGCTGCAGTTCGCCGAGGGCCAGCGCGGCGGGCAGCAGATCGAGCGAACCGACCTGGTCGTCGAGGTCCAGCAGAGTGAACCGGCCCGGATGCTCGGCCTGCGCGGAGCGCACCAGGCCCCAGACCGCCGCTCCGGCGAGGTCGGCCACCGCCGCGTCCTGCTCGACGGCGACCGCGCCCCGCGTCACCACGACCAGCCGGGAGGCGGCGAACCGCTCGTCGGCCAGCCACGACCGCAGCACGTCGAGGACGGACGCGGTGGCCGCACTCGCCGTGGCGCCGGGGACGGATTCGGTGAACACCACGTCCGGCGGTCCGGTTTCCGCGATCGAGGCCAGGTCGCCGCGTTCGGCGTCGATTCCGGCCAGCAGTCCGGGCCCGGGGCCGGACACCGCCCATCGCGGCCTGGCCGGAGCCGGTGCGGGCGACACCTCTGTCCACTTGAGACTGAACAGCGAACCGCCGCTGTCCGGGCGGGCAGCCCGCAGCGCCTCCGCGGAGATCGGGCGCGAAGCCAGCGACCGCACCGCAGCGACCGGGTTGCCGCGGTCATCGGCGAGTTCGACCGACACCTCGTCCGGCCCCGTCGCGACGATCCGTACGCGAAGCGCGGACGCACCCGTCGCGTACCGGCTGAACCCGCTCCAGCAGAACGGGAGCAAGGTCTTCCCGGACTCGCCGACGAGCCCGGTCACGTGCAGAGCGGCGTCGAGCAGCGCGGGATGCAGGCCAAACGCCTCCGCCGCTTCGGGTGCTCGAACCTCGGCGAACAGCTCGTCCCCGCGACGCCAGGCCGCCGTGAGCCCCTGAAAGGCGGGACCGTAGTCGAGCCCCGCATCCGACAGTCGCTGGTAGGCGTCCCCGACGTCGAGCGGAGCGGCGTTCGCGGGCGGCCACGCGCCAAAGCTCGCCGCCGGTTCCGGAGCGCCCACGGTCAGCACCCCGGTGGCGTGCCGCGTCCAGGTCGTGCCGAGTTCGTCGTCCGCTTGCGCCGAATGCACGGCGACCGGCCGGCGGCCCGCTTCCTCCGCGCCGACCACCACCTGGATCCGCACCCCGCCCTGCTCTGGCAGCACCAGCGGCGTCTCGAGGACGAGTTCCTCCAGCATCGCGCTGCCGACCCGGTCGCCCGCACACGCCGCTAGGTCGACCAGCACCGTCCCCGGCACCACCGTGCTGCCGAGCACCACGTGGTCGGCCAGCCACGGCTGGGTTTCCGCGGACAGCCGCCCGGTGAAGACGGTTTCCGCCGGCTCCGGCAGCCGCACGGCCGCGCCCAGCAACGGGTGTTCCGCCGGGACCAGGCCGAACGAACGCACGTCGCCGACCGCGCCGGAAGGCCGCGGCCAGTAACGACGGCGCTGGAACGCGTACGTCGGCAGGTCGACGCGCCGCGCGCCGGTACCCGCGAAGAACTGCTTCCAGTCCACCGAAGCGCCATTCGCGTGGAGCGCGGCGACCGCCTCGACCACCGCTTGGGTTTCGGGCCGGTCCTTCCGCATGGCCGCGACCAGAATGGCGTCAGCGGTCAAGCTTTCCTGCACCATCGGGATCAACGCGCTGGTGGGGCCGATCTCAACGAATTTGGCGGCACCGCTGGCTTCCAGAGTTCGAACGCCGTCGCAGAAGCGCACCGTGTCCCGAACATGCCGCACCCAGTAATCCGCGGAGAACTCGGTGACCAGCGCGCCGGTCAGATTCGACACCATCGGGATCCGGGGCTTGCCGAACTCGACCCCTTCGGCCACCGCACGAAACTCGTCCAGCATCCCGTCCATGAGATGCGAATGGAACGCATGGCTCACCTTCAGCCGCTTGGTCCGCAGCCCCTTCGACTCCCACCGCGCCACCGCGTCCTCGTCACCCGAGAGCACCACCGAACG
>NZ_JACGZW010000037.1 GCF_014145675.1 Amycolatopsis dendrobii | reverse complement strand
GTCGGGGTTTCCTTTGAGAATGATTGATTGAGAGTAGTCTCGATCGAACTCGAAAGCATTGTTGGAGAGTTTGATCCTGGCTCAGGACGAACGCTGGCGGCGTGCTTAACACATGCAAGTCGAACGCTGAACCGGTTTCGGCCGGGGATGAGTGGCGAACGGGTGAGTAACACGTGGGTAATCTGCCCTGTACTCTGGGATAAGCCTGGGAAACTGGGTCTAATACCGGATATGACCTTTCACCGCATGGTGGGGGGTGGAAAGTTCCGGCGGTATGGGATGAACCCGCGGCCTATCAGCTTGTTGGTGGGGTAATGGCCTACCAAGGCGACGACGGGTAGCCGGCCTGAGAGGGTGACCGGCCACACTGGGACTGAGACACGGCCCAGACTCCTACGGGAGGCAGCAGTGGGGAATATTGCACAATGGGCGCAAGCCTGATGCAGCGACGCCGCGTGAGGGATGACGGCCTTCGGGTTGTAAACCTCTTTCGCCAGGGACGAAGCGCAAGTGACGGTACCTGGATAAGAAGCACCGGCTAACTACGTGCCAGCAGCCGCGGTAATACGTAGGGTGCGAGCGTTGTCCGGAATTATTGGGCGTAAAGAGCTCGTAGGCGGTTTGTCGCGTCGGCTGTGAAATCTGGAGGCTTAACCTTCAGCGTGCAGTCGATACGGGCAGACTTGAGTTCGGCAGGGGAGACTGGAATTCCTGGTGTAGCGGTGAAATGCGCAGATATCAGGAGGAACACCGGTGGCGAAGGCGGGTCTCTGGGCCGATACTGACGCTGAGGAGCGAAAGCGTGGGGAGCGAACAGGATTAGATACCCTGGTAGTCCACGCTGTAAACGTTGGGCGCTAGGTGTGGGCGACATTCCACGTTGTCCGTGCCGTAGCTAACGCATTAAGCGCCCCGCCTGGGGAGTACGGCCGCAAGGCTAAAACTCAAAGGAATTGACGGGGGCCCGCACAAGCGGCGGAGCATGTGGATTAATTCGATGCAACGCGAAGAACCTTACCTGGGCTTGACATGCGCCAGACATCCCCAGAGATGGGGCTTCCCTTGTGGTTGGTGTACAGGTGGTGCATGGCTGTCGTCAGCTCGTGTCGTGAGATGTTGGGTTAAGTCCCGCAACGAGCGCAACCCTTATCCTACGTTGCCAGCGCGTCATGGCGGGGACTCGTGGGAGACTGCCGGGGTCAACTCGGAGGAAGGTGGGGATGACGTCAAGTCATCATGCCCCTTATGTCCAGGGCTTCACACATGCTACAATGGCTGGTACAGAGGGCTGCGATACCGCGAGGTGGAGCGAATCCCTTAAAGCCGGTCTCAGTTCGGATCGCAGTCTGCAACTCGACTGCGTGAAGTCGGAGTCGCTAGTAATCGCAGATCAGCAACGCTGCGGTGAATACGTTCCCGGGCCTTGTACACACCGCCCGTCACGTCATGAAAGTCGGTAACACCCGAAGCCCATGGCCCAACCCGCAAGGGAGGGAGTGGTCGAAGGTGGGACTGGCGATTGGGACGAAGTCGTAACAAGGTAGCCGTACCGGAAGGTGCGGCTGGATCACCTCCTTTCTAAGGAGCACAACACATCCCAGTCATCGTGCTGGGAGTGGCTCGAGCCGAGAAGCCGACTGTGTTTCTGCTCGGGTTGCTCAAGGAATTGTGGAACTACTGGTTATGGGTTCTTGCGGTGGAGACGCTGCTGATCAGTACTGCGGGTTTGTCCCGCGTGGAACGTCGGCCGGCCGGATCCGGGCGAGGTCTTGTTCGCTGGCGCGCTGTTGGGTCCTGAGGCAACACACGTTGTTTCTGGTGTGGTGTTTGAGAACTGTAGAGTGGATGCGAGCATCTTTGTGGTCAAGTTGTTAAGGGCACATGGTGGATGTCTTGGCTTCAGGAGCCGATGAAGGACGTGGGAGGCTGCGATATGCCTCGGGGAGCTGTCAACCGAGCTGTGATCCGAGGATTTCCGAATGGGGAAACCCAGCACCAGTGATGTGGTGTTACCCGCCGGTGAATATATAGCCGGTGCGGAGGGAACGCGGGGAAGTGAAACATCTCAGTACCCGCAGGAAGAGAAAACAAAAGTGATTCCGTGAGTAGTGGCGAGCGAAAGCGGAAGAGGCTAAACCGTTTGCATGTCAAGCTGTCAGGCGTTGTGCAGGCGGTGTTGTGGGACCCACCTTGGAGAGACTGACATTTCTCCGGATGTACGCGATGGTTAGCGGAACGCCTTGGGACGGGCGGCCGGAGCGGGTGAGAGCCCCGTACGCGAAAGCTGTTGTCGTAGGTCTTGGTGGTGTTCCCGAGTAGCAGCGAGCTCGTGGAATTTGCTGTGAATCTGCCGGGACCACCCGGTAAGCCTAAATACTTCCTGGAGACCGATAGCGGACGAGTACCGTGAGGGAAAGATGAAAAGTACCCCGGGAGGGGAGTGAAAGAGTACCTGAAACCGTGTGCCTACAAGCCGTCAGAGCTCACTTGTTGGGTGATGGCGTGCCTTTTGAAGAATGAGCCTGCGAGTTAGTGCTGCGTGGCGAGGTTAACCCGGGTGGGGTAGCCGTAGCGAAAGCGAGTCTGAATAGGGCGATTGAGTCGCGTGGTCTAGACCCGAAGCGGAGTGATCTACCCATGGCCAGGGTGAAGCGACGGTAAGACGTCGTGGAGGCCCGAACCCACTTAGGTTGAAAACTGAGGGGATGAGCTGTGGGTAGGGGTGAAAGGCCAATCAAACTCCGTGATAGCTGGTTCTCCCCGAAATGCATTTAGGTGCAGCGTCGCGTGTTTCTTGCCGGGGGTAGAGCTACTGGATGGTCTAGGGGCCTTACCGGGTTACCGAAATCAACCAAACTCCGAATACCGGTTAGTGAGAGCGCGGCAGTGAGACGGCGGGGGATAAGCTTCGTCGTCGAGAGGGAAACAGCCCAGAACACCAGCTAAGGCCCCTAAGTGTGTGCTCAGTGGGAAAGGATGTGGGATTGCCCAGACAACCAGGAGGTTGGCTTAGAAGCAGCCACCCTTGAAAGAGTGCGTAATAGCTCACTGGTCAAGTGGTCCTGCGCCGACAATGTAGCGGGGCTTAAGCACACCGCCGAAGCTGTGTCATTCGCACAATAGATCGGTGATTCCTTCGGGGGTCATCCAGTCGTGTGGATGGGTAGGGGAGCGTCCTGCATCCAGGGAAGCGGCCGCGGAAGCGAGTCGTGGAGGGTGCGGGAGTGAGAATGCAGGCATGAGTAGCGAATGCAGAGTGAGAAACTCTGCCGCCGGATGACCAAGGGTTCCTGGGCCAGGCTAATCCGCCCAGGGTAAGTCGGGACCTAAGGCGAGGCCGACAGGCGTAGTCGATGGACAACGGGTTGATATTCCCGTACCCGAGCATGTGCGCCCATGGCGAGGCGGTTGACACTAACCACCCGAAGCCGCGGTTGAAGTCTTCGGACGGATTCCGTGTGTGGAGCGTGGGACCTGATTCCGTAGTAGTCAAGCGATGGGGTGACGCAGGAAGGTAGCTCCGCCAGGCGATGGTTGTCCTGGTGTAAGCGTGTAGGCCGTCATGTAGGCAAATCCGCATGGCACATAGGCTGAGACGTGATGCGTAGCCGTTTGAGGCGAAGTGGGTGATCCTATGCTGTCGAGAAAAGCCTCTAGTGAGTGCATGCACGGCCCGTACCCCAAACCAACACAGGTGGTCAGGTAGAGAATACCAAGGCGATCGGGTGAACTGTGGTTAAGGAACTCGGCAAAATGCCCCCGTAACTTCGGGAGAAGGGGGGCCAAGCATCTTGAAGTCCCGTGCGGACGGAGGGGTGGTTGGCCGCAGAGACCAGCGGAAAGCGACTGTTTACTAAAAACACAGGTCCATGCGAAGTCGCAAGACGATGTATATGGACTGACGCCTGCCCGGTGCTGGAACGTTAAGAGGACCGGTTAACTCACTTTGTGGGTGAAGCTGAGAATTTAAGCGCCAGTAAACGGCGGTGGTAACTATAACCATCCTAAGGTAGCGAAATTCCTTGTCGGGTAAGTTCCGACCTGCACGAATGGCGTAACGACTTTCCGGCTGTCTCGACCACAGGCCCGGCGAAATTGCATTACGAGTAAAGATGCTCGTTACGCGCGGCAGGACGGAAAGACCCCGGGACCTTTACTATAGTTTGGTATTGGTTTTCGGTTCGGCTTGTGTAGGATAGGTGGGAGACTGTGAAGCGCTCACGCTAGTGGGTGTGGAGTCGTTGTTGAAATACCACTCTGGTCGGATTGGGAATCTGAACCTCGGACCATGATCTGGTTCAGGGACAGTGCCTGATGGGTAGTTTAACTGGGGCGGTTGCCTCCTAAAGGGTAACGGAGGCGCCCAAAGGTTCCCTCAGCCTGGTTGGCAATCAGGTGTCGAGTGCAAGTGCACAAGGGAGCTTGACTGTGAGACAGACATGTCGAGCAGGGACGAAAGTCGGGACTAGTGATCCGGCACCTCCTGGTGGAAGGGGTGTCGCTCAACGGATAAAAGGTACCCCGGGGATAACAGGCTGATCTTGCCCAAGAGTCCATATCGACGGCATGGTTTGGCACCTCGATGTCGGCTCGTCGCATCCTGGGGCCGGAGTAGGTCCCAAGGGTTGGGCTGTTCGCCCATTAAAGCGGCACGCGAGCTGGGTTTAGAACGTCGTGAGACAGTTCGGTCCCTATCCGCCGCGCGCGCAGGATACTTGAGGAAGGCTGTCCCTAGTACGAGAGGACCGGGACGGACGGACCTCTGGTGTGCCAGTTGTCACGCCAGTGGCATGGCTGGTTGGCTATGTTCGGAAGGGATAACCGCTGAAGGCATCTAAGCGGGAAGCCTGTTCCAAGATGAGGTATCCCACCCCATGTGGGTTAAGGCCCCCAAGAGACGATTGGGTTGATAGGCCAGAAATGGAAGCACAGTAATGTGTTGTCGAGTTGACTGGTACTAATAGGCCGAGGACTTGCCCACAAAGATGTTACGCATCCACTCTACGGTTCTGAAACACCACGCCGGCTGTCACTCATGTGGCGGGTGTGTGTTGTTTCGGAGTGTTTCGGTGGTTTTAGCGTCAGGGAAACGCCCGGTCCCATTCCGAACCCGGAAGCTAAGCCTGACTGCGCCGATGGTACTGCAACCGAAGGGTTGTGGGAGAGTAGGACACCGCCGAAC
>NZ_JACGZW010000036.1 GCF_014145675.1 Amycolatopsis dendrobii | reverse complement strand
CATGGCGATCCAGCTCCGCGCACACCTCAGCGAAAGCGTCCGCGAACACCGGGAAAGCGTCTGACAGCTCCCTCCCCATCCCAGCCCGCTGAGAACCCTGGCCAGAGAACAAAAACGCGATCCGGCCCTGAGCAGCCAGCGTGGCGGGCTCGTCTCCCCGCGCCACCGCGGACAGTGCGGTCAGCAGCCCGTCCCGGTCCCCAGCCACCACCGCGGCCCGCCGTTCCAGCGCCGACCGTCCGGTCGCCAGCGAAAACGCCACGTCCACCGGCCGGATCTCCGGCCGCGCACGAACCTGCTCCGCAAGCCGCGCCGCCTGCTCGCGCAACGCGGCCTCGCTCTTCGCGGACAGCACCCACGGCACCGCGGCCAGCGCCCGGCCCGGCTCCTGGGCCTCCGGTTCCGGAGCCTGCTCCACGATCACGTGCGCGTTGGTCCCGCCCACGCCGAACGCCGACACCGCCGCCCGACGCGGACGATCCGACTCGTGCCACGGAACGGCCTCGGTCAGCAGCCGGACCGAACCGGCCGACCAGTCCACGTTGGCCGAAGGCGCGTCGATGTGCAGGCTCTTCGGCAGCATTCCGTGCCGCAGCGCGAGAACCATCTTGAGCACGCCTGCTGCCCCGGCCGCAGACTGGGTGTGCCCGATATTGGACTTCACCGAGCCCAGCCACAACGGCTGTTCCCGGTCCTTCCCGTAGGTAGCCAGCAAGGCCTGGGCCTCGATCGGATCGCCGAGCGTCGTCCCGGTGCCGTGTGCCTCGACGGCGTCGACATCGGACAGTTCAAGGCCGGCGTTCTCCAGCGCCGCCCGGATCACCCGCTGCTGCGACGGACCATTCGGCGCCGTCAGGCCGTTCGACGCGCCGTCCTGGTTCACCGCGCTGCCGCGCACCACCGCCAGCACCTGGTGTCCATTGCGCTGAGCATCCGACAACCGCTCCACGAGAAGCAGGCCCACGCCATCGGAAAATCCGGTGCCGTCCGCCGCCTCGGCGAACGGCTTGCACCGGCCGTCGGCAGCCAGCCCGCGCTGCCGCGAGAACTCGACGAACGCGGCAGGGGTCGAGATCACGGTCGCGCCGCCCGCCAGCGCGAGCGAGCATTCCCCGGACCGCAGCGACCGCACCGCCAGGTGCAACGCCACCAGCGAAGAAGAACAAGCCGTGTCCACGGTGACCGCCGGGCCCTCGAACCCGTACACGTACGACAGCCGCCCCGAGGAGACCGCACCCGAACTGCCGGTCAGCACATGGCCGTCGGCCTCGGAGTTCCCGGCGAACCCGTTGTCGTACCCGGAGTGCCCGGCACCGATGAACACACCCGTCGCACTGCCTCGCAACGAATCCGGCGCGATCCCGGCTCGCTCGAACACCTCCCACGACGTCTCCAGCAGCAACCGCTGCTGCGGATCCATCGCCACCGCCTCACGCGGGCTGATTCCGAAGAACCCGGCGTCGAACTCGGTGGCGGCGTCGACGAATCCGCCGGTGCGGACATACGACTTCCCGGACTTGTCCGGGTCCGGATCGTAGAGCTCCTCGAGCGGCCAGCCGCGGTCGTCCGGGAAACCGGCGAGCGCGTCCCGGCCCTCGTGCAGCAACGCCCAGAATTCCTCCGGGGTCCGCGCGCCGGGAAGACGGCAGCCCATCCCGACGACGGCGATCGGTTCGTGCTCGCTATTCCGCAGCTCGCGCAGCTGCCGGCGAGTGTCGTGGAGGTCCGCGGCCACCCGCTTGAGGTACTCGCGGAGTTTGGCGTCATTCGACATGGAACCCTGCCTTGTCCGGGGTCGGCTGGGAGTGCTGGTCAGCTGAGCTCGTTGTCGACGAAATCGAAGACCTCCTCGTCCGAGGCGGATTCCAGGAGTTCGGACGCGGAAAGCTCGTTCGCCTCCTTGCCGTCGTCCAGCGTGCGCAGCAACGCGGTCAGCCGCGCCCGCGCGGTTTCGCGCTGCCCGTCGTGGCCGGCCAGCGCCGCGATCGTGTCCGCCAGCCGGTCGAGCTCCGCCTCGACCGCCTGTTCCGGATCGCCTGCCAGTTCGGTGCGGAGCAAACGGGCGAGCGCGTCCGGGGTCGGCTGGTCGAACACTACGGTCACCGGCAGCGTGAGTCCGGTGGCGGCGTTCAACCGGTTGCGCAGGTCGACCGCCGTGAGCGAGTCGAATCCCTGGTCCTTGAACGCCAGTCCCGGATCGACCGCGTCGCCGCCGCGATGGCCAAGAACGGCCGCCACCGTCGAACGCACGAGGTCAAGCAGCAGCTCTTGCTGATCGCCCGGAGCCAGCCCGGCCAACTGGCCCGCGAGCGAGCCTGCCCCGTCGGCACCGGGCGCGGATCGCTCGGCGGCCGCGAGGATCCGTTGTGCGTCCGGCAGTTCGTCCAGCAGCGGCCGGTGCCGGGCCGAGGCGAAGCGCGGCACGAAGCGTTCCCAATCGACGTCCGCGACCGCCAGGAACGTCTCGTCCCGGGCCACGGCCTGATGCAACGCTTCGAGCGCGAGGTCCGGCGACATCGGGAGGACACCGCGCAGGCGCAACTGTTCCTCGGCCGAGCGTTCCGCCGCCATGCCGGTTTCGCCCCAGGCGCCCCAGGCGATCGACGTCGCCACGAGCCCGCGGTCGCGCCGCTGGTGGGCGAGCGCGTCCAGGAACGCGTTGGCGGCCGCGTAAGGACCCTGGCCGCCGCTGCCCCATACGCCCGCGTTGGAGGAGAACAGCACGAACGCGTCCAGTTCCCGGTCGCCGAGAAGGGCGTCGAGGTTGCGCGCCCCGTCGACCTTGGCGGCGAGCACCTCGGCGAAATCGGCGAGACCGGTCTCGGCCAGCGGAGCCATCGAGACCGCGCCGGCGGTGTGCACGACGGCCCGGACCTCGGGGTGCTCGTCCAGCAGAGCGGCGAGCGCCGACCGGTCGGCCACGTCGCACGCGGCGATGGTCACCTGAGCGCCCAATGCTTCCAGTTCAGCCCGCAACCCGGCCGCACCAGCCGCGGCCGGACCGCGTCGGCTGGTCAGCACGAGGTGTTCCGCCCCGTCGCGGGCCAGCGACCGCGCGACCCGCGAGCCGAGTGCCCCGGTGCCTCCGGTGATCAGCACGGTTCCGCGCGGCTGCCACCGCGCCGTGGAATCGGTGTCCCGCTGCGGCGCACGCACCAGCCTCCGCGCGAACGTTCCCGACGCCCGCACCGCGACCTCGTCCTGGTCACCGCCCAGCAGGCTCGCGAACCGGTCCCGCGCGCGCTGGTCGAACGCGGCGGGCAGGTCGAGCAGGCCGCCCCAGCTGTCCGGGTGTTCCAGCGCGACCACCCGGCCGAGCCCCCAGACCTGCGCCTGTTCCGGGCTGGGCAAGGGATCCGTCGCACCGGTGGACACCGCGCCGCGCGTCACGCACCACAGCCGCGCCTTCACTCCGGCATCGGCGAGCGCTTGAACCGCGAGCGCCGTTGCCGCCAAGCCGAGTTCGACTCGGTGCCGCGAATGGCGTCCTTCGGAGAGCGCCAGCAGCGACAGCACCCCGGACGGCGGTTCCGCGTCGAGCACCCCGCTGAGCTGATCGGCGAGCGCCACCCGGTCCAGGTCGGTCGGGTCGAGCACCACCGGCGTTGCCTTGGCGCCGTGCGCGGACAACTCGGCGAGGACCGCCGTCACCAGTTCGCTGTCCTCGTGTCCCGAAGGCACCAGCACTGGCCAGCTGCCCGACAGCGATCCGGGGGCGGTTTCAGCGACTGGACGCCATTCCACCCGGTACCGCCAGCTGTCCACAGTAGACTTATCGCGGCTTTGCTCGCGCCAGGACCGCAACGCGGGCAGCACGGGCTTCAGCGCGGCTTCGTCCACTTTGAGCAAGGTGCTGAGCGATTCGTGGTCCTGCGCCTCGACGCTGTCCCAGAACCGGTCGTCGGCGAACGCGGGCGCGACGGCGGGCTCGATTTCCGGCCAGTACCGCTCTCGCTGGAACGCGTAGGTCGGCAGATCCACCCGGCGACCGGAGAACAGCGCGCTCCAGTCGACCGGCTGCCCGTGCACGTGCGCCTCCGCGAGCGACGCGCAGAAGCGCTGCGCGGCACCGTCGTTCCGCCGCAACGACCCCACGACGATTGCCGGCACCTCCTGCGCGGCCAGGGTTTCCTGAAGCGCGAGAGTCAGCACCGGATGCGGGCTTGCCTCGACGAAGACCCGGAACCCGTCGTCCGCCAGCGTCCGGGTCGCCTTCTCCAGCTCCACGGTCTGGCGCAGGTTGCGGAACCAGTAGTCCGCGTCGAGCGCGGTGGTGTCCAGCCAGTCACCGGTCACGGTGGACAGGAACGGCACCTCCGCCGGGCGCGGGACGATCGAACCGAGCAGCCCGGCCAGCTCCGCGCGGATCTCGTCCACGTGCGCCGAATGCGATGCGTAGTCCACCGGAATCTTCCGCGCCCGGATGTCCTCATCGGACAGTTCCGCTCGCAGCTGCTCCACCGCGTCCGGTTCGCCGGACACCACCAGCGAACCCGGCCCGTTGATCGCCGCGACCGAAATCCGGTCGTCCCATTTCGCCAGCCTCGGCAGCAATTCCTCCAGCGGCAGCGCCACCGACATCATCGCTCCCCGGCCGCTCAGCTCACGCAATGCCTTGCTGCGCAATGCCACGACCTTCGCCGCGTCCGAAAGGGACAGCGCGCCGGCCACGCAGGCGGCCGCGATCTCGCCCTGACTGTGCCCGACGACCGCGTCCGGTTCGACCCCGCACGCACGCCACAATCCGGCCAGCGAAACCATCACCGCGAACAACGCGGGCTGGACGACGTCCACCCGGTCCATCGGCGGCGCGTCCGGCGCGCCGCGCAGCACGTCGGTGAGCGACCAGTCGACGTACTCCGACAGGGCCGCCGCACATTCCGCGATCCGCTCGGCGAACACCGGCGACGCGTCCATCAGGTCGAGCGCCATGCCCGTCCACTGCGAACCCTGGCCCGGGAACACGAAGACGCGTTTGCCCGCGTCGCGTTCCCGGCCGCGGACCAGCCCGGGCGAACTGTCCCCGTCGGCGAGCGCGGCCAGTCCTTCGGCGAGTCCGGCCCGATCGGCGGCTACCACCACGGCTCGTTCGGCGAACCGCGTGCGGGCGGCCAGAGTCGTTGCCGCATCAGCAAGATCCAGCTCTGTGTCCACCAGGGAGCGGAGCGCCCGCGCCTGCTCTCGCAGGGCCGCGTCGGTCTTCGCGGACAGCACCCAAGGCGGGTTCGCGGCCAAGACCGGCGGCGCAGCCGGAGTGTCGACGGGTTGCTCCGGCGCTTGTTCGAGGATCACGTGCGCGTTGGTTCCGCTGATCCCGAATGACGACACCCCAGCCCGGCGCGGCCGTCCCGCCGCAGGCCACTCCCTGGCCTCGGCCAGCAACTCCACCGCGCCGGCCGACCAGTCCACCTCCGCCGACGGTTCGTCGATGTGCAGGCTCTTCGGCAGCATCCCGTGCCGCAGCGCCAGCACCATCTTGATGACGCCGGCCACGCCCGCCGCACCCTGGGTGTGCCCGAGATTCGACTTGACCGACCCGAGCCACAGCGGCTCGTCCCGGTCCTGCCCGTAGGTCGCCAGCAAGGCCTGTGCCTCGATCGGATCGCCGAGCTTCGTCCCGGTGCCGTGTGCTTCCACCGCGTCCACTTCGGACGGTTGAAGCCCGGCGTTCGCCAGTGCCGCCCGGATCACCCGCTGCTGCGAAGGACCGTTCGGCGCCGTCAACCCGTTGGACGCGCCGTCCTGGTTGACCGCGCTGCCCCGGAGTACCGCGAGCACCTCGTGCCCGTTGCGCTGGGCGTCCGACAGCCGCTCCACCAGCAGCACCCCGATGCCCTCGGCGAAGCCCGCCCCGTCGGCGGCCGCCGCGAACGGCTTGCACCGGCCGTCCGGGGCCACGCCCCGCTGGCGGGAGAATTCGGTGAAGATCCCCGGGGTCGACATCACCATCACGCCCGCGGCCAGCGCCAGCGAGCATTCCCCTGACCGCAGCGACTGCGCCGCGAGATGCAACGCCACCAGCGACGACGAGCAGGCGGTATCGACGCTGACCGCGGGTCCCTCGAACCCGAAGAGATAGGAAAGCCGTCCGGACAGCACGCTCGGCGAGTTGCCGGTGCCCACGTGCCCCGCCGATTCCCCCGAGCCCATCGCCATCAGCTGCAGGTAGTCCTGGCCGCTGGTCCCGGCGAAAACCCCGGCGTCGCGCAGGGTTTCCGGGACGATCCCGGCCCGTTCGAAGGCCTCCCACGAGGTTTCCAGCAGCAACCGCTGCTGCGGGTCCATCGCCAGCGCCTCGCGCGGCGAAATGCCGAAGAACGTCGCGTCGAATTCGGCCGCGCCGGACAGGAACCCGCCTTCCCGGGTGTAGCTGGTGCCGTCGCCGTCCGGATCCGGGTCGTAGAGGGCCTCGAGATCCCAGCCGCGGTCGGCCGGGAACGCGGAGATCGTGTCGGTCTCGTCGGCGAGCACCCGCCAGAGGTCCTCCGGCGACCGCACGCCGCCGGGGAAGCGGCACGCCATCCCGACGATCGCCAGCGGTTCCTCGGACCTGGCCACCGCCGGTGCCTCGGCGGGCGACTCGGCGCCGAGCAGTTCGGCGCGCAGGTATCCCGCGATCGCGACCGGCGTCGGGTAGTCGAAGACCAGCGTCGCGGGCAGCCGCAACCCGGTGACGGTGTTCAGCCGGTTGCGGAGTTCGACCGCGGTCACCGAGTCGAAGCCGAGGTCCTTGAGCGCCTGGCGCGGTTCGACCTCCTCCGGACCGGAATGGCCGAGCACGATCGCCGCCTGCGTACGGACCGCGTCGAGCAGGAACCGGTCCTGTTCGGTTTCCGGCACGCTGGCCAGCCGTTGCGCGAAGGACGCTTCGTCCGGGTCCGCCGCGGCCTGTTCCGGCTGCCGGACATCGGGCAGGTCGGCGAGCAGCGGGCTCGGCCGGGTCGCGGTGAAGGCGACGCGGAACCGCTCCCAGGCGATGTCCGCGACGACGAGGTTCGTCTCGTCGTCGCTCAACGCCTGGTCGAGGGCGGCGAGTGCGAGGTCCGGCGCCATCTCGGGGACGCCGTGACGGCGGAATACCTCGCCGACCTCGCCCTCGGCCATGCCGCCGTCCGCCCACGGCCCCCAGGCGATCGACGTCGCGACCAGCCCGTTCGCCCGCCGGTGTTCGGCCAGTGCGTCCAGGAACGCGTTGCCCGGCGCGTAGTTGCCCAGCCCCGGGGTGCCGACGACCGCCGACGTCGCGGAGAAGAGCGCGAACATGCGCAGGTCGCGGTCCCGGGTGAGTTCGTGCAGATTCACCGCCGCGGTCGCCTTCGCCCGCAGGACCTCGTTCATCCTGGCCGGGGTCAGCGACGTGACGACCCCGTCGTCGAGCACCCCCGCGGCGTGCACGATGCCGTCGACCGGGAACCGGCCGAGCAGATCAGCCGCCGCGGCCCGGTCCGCGACGTCACCGGCCACGATCGTCGCCCGGACGCCGAGCGCGGCGAGTTCCGCTTCGAGCTCCGCGGCACCCGGTGCCGCCTGCCCTCGGCGGCTCACGAGCACCAGATGCTCCGCGCCCCGTCCGGCGAGCCACCGCGCCACCCGCGCGCCCAGCGCTCCGGTTCCGCCGGTCACCAGCACCGTGGCCGGCGCCCGCCAGCCACTGTTCCGGGCGGCGCCGGCGCGCGCCAACCGGCGTCCGAACACCCCGGACGCGCGCACCGCCACCTGGTCCTCAGCTCCGCCGAGCACCGCCGACAACCGGGAGAGCACCCGCTCGTCCAGCGTGTCCGGCAGGTCGATCAGCCCGCCCCAGCGGTCGGGATGCTCCAGCGCCGCGACCCGGCCGAGACCCCAGACCATCGCCTGCGCCGAACTGCTGTGCGAGTCGAAGCGATCCACCGAGACCGCACCCCTGGTCACCGTCCACAGTGGCGTTTGACTGTCCACAGTGGTCAGCTCACGGAGAAGACGCACCGTCGCGGCGAGCCCGCGCGGCACCGCGCCGAACTCCGCGAGCGGCCGGTCGTCCAATGCGAGCAAGGACAGCACTCCGGACACCGGGCCTTCGGCCAGTTTGTCCGCGATCGGCTCGTCGCCGAGCACCACGAGGCGGCCCGCGATGCCGTCCGCCAGCACGGCGGCCCATTCGGCGTGCTCGGCCGGAGCGACGACCAGCCACGTGCCCCGCGCCGACGCGGCCGAGACGTCCGGAAGGCGTTTCCACGACACCCGGTAGCGCCACCGGTCCACTTCGGACTCCTGCTGACGCCGCTGCCGCCAAGAGGCCAGCACCGGCAACGCTGCCTCCAGCGACCGCACCTCGTCGCCCTCGGCCGCCAGCGTCGCGGCCACCGCGTCGAGATCCGCGCGTTCGACGGCCTCCCAGAACTCGGCGTCCACCGGTTCGGCCGCCGCCGGTTCGACCGGCTCCGGCCAGTAGCGCTGGCGCTGGAACGGATAGGTGGGCAGATCGGTGGTGCGGGCGCCGGTCCCGGCGAAGAACCTGGCCCAGTCGACGGTCGCGCCCCGGGTGAACGCCTCGCCCAAGGACGCGGTGAACCGGTCCAGGCCGCCCTCGCCCCGGCGCAGCGTCCCGATCGCCGCCGCGGCCGTGTCGTCGAGAGTCTCCTGCAATCCGGGAACCAGCACCGGATGCGGGCTGACCTCCACGAATACCCGGTAGCCGGCGGCCAGCAGCTTCCGGGTCGCCTGCTCGAACTCCACCGTCTGGCGAAGGTTGCGGTACCAGTAGTCCGCGTCCATCGCCGCGGTGTCGAGGAGTTCGCCCGTCACCGCCGAGTAGAACGGCACCTCGCCGGATCGCGGCGCAACGGACGCCAGCACCTCGCGCAGTTCGTCGTGAATCTCTTCGACGTGCGCCGAATGCGAGGCGTAGTCCACCGGAACCTTCCGCGCCCGGACACCGTCCCGCTCACACCCGGCGATCAACTCATCCAACGCATCCGGATCACCCGAAACCACCACCGAACCA
>NZ_JACGZW010000035.1 GCF_014145675.1 Amycolatopsis dendrobii | reverse complement strand
GTTCGTCGAGGTCAGCCCGCACCCGGTGCTGGTGCCCGGACTGCAGGACACGATCGACTCGACGGACACCGCCGCGGCTGCCGCAGGAACGCTGCGCCGGGACGAGGGCGGCCTCGACCGGTTCACCGTGTCCCTCGGCGAGGTGTTCGCCCGCGGCGGCACCGTCGACTGGGAGGTCTTCTTCGCCGGGACCGGGGCCCGCAAAGTCGACTTGCCCACTTATCCCTTCCAGCGTCAGCGCTACTGGCTGAACACCGTCGCGGCCAGCGGCGACGTGCGCGGCCTGGGCTTGACCGTGGCCGGGCATCCGCTGCTGGGCGCGGCCACCGGGTTGCCGGAGTCGGACGGGACGTTGTTCACCGGCCGGATTTCCCTGGAAACCCAGCCGTGGCTTGCGGACCACGCCGTCTTGGGCGCGGTGTTGTTCCCTGGCACCGGCTTCTTGGAACTCGCTCTTCAAGCCGGGGGCCAGGTCGGCTGCGACGTGCTGGAGGAGCTGACCTTGGAAGCGCCGCTGGTGCTCCCGGAAACCGGGGGCGTCCAGCTCCAGGTCGTCCTGGGCGGCCCCGGCGATTCCGGGGCCCGATCGCTGAGCGTCTACTCCCGGACCGAGGGTCACGCGGATCTCGGCGAGGCCTGGGTCCGGCACGCCACGGGTGTCGTGCGCGCCGGCTCCGGGACACCGTCGTTCGACCTGGCCGCGTGGCCGCCGCCGGAGGCCGCCTCGGTGGAGATCAACGGGCTCTACGACCGGCTGGCGGGTTTCGGGCTCGACTACGGTCCGGTCTTCCAGGGCCTGACCGCGGCGTGGCAGCGCGGCGACGAGATCTTCGGCGAGGTCCGGACCGACGCGACGGGCGCGTTCGGAATCCACCCGGCATTGCTCGACTCGGCACTTCACGCGCTGGGGCTGTCCGGCGAACCGCGTCCGGGCGAGACCCGGCTGCCGTTCGCGTGGACCGGGGTCAAGCTGTTCGCCGCCGGTGCCGCCGAACTCCGGGTCAAGATCACCCCGGCCGGTGCGGACGGGGTGGCGCTGCGGATCGCGGACGGGACGGGTGCTCCGGTGCTGTCCGCGGACTCGCTGGTGCTGCGGCCGGTGTCGGCCGGGCAGGTCCGCGCCGCCCGCCCGGACGGTGCCGATTCGCTGTTCCGGCTGAATTGGACGGAGCTGTCCGGAGCCGCTGCGGACGGGAAGCCGCGGCTCGCTGTGCTCGGCGAGCAGATCGGGCGGCTCAAGGGACTTTTCGGGCTGAGCGGCGTCGAGGTCGTCCATTGCGCCGATGTGACCGCGCTTGCCGAGATCCCGGATTTCGTCCTGGTCGACTGCTCCGCGACGTCCGCGCACACCGCCGTGCGCGAAGCTCTCGCGCTGGTCCAGGCATGGCTGGCGGACGAGCGGCTGTCGGCCGCCCGGCTCGTGTTCGTCACCCGCGGCACGGCCGACGACCTCGCAGGCGCGGCGGTGTCGGGGCTCATCCGGTCCGCGCAATCGGAACACCCCGGCCGGTTCGTCCTGCTCGATCTCGATGACGACGACGCTTCGCTGCGGAAGCTTCCGGCCGCGCTGGCGCACGACGAACCGCGACTGGCGCTGCGCGGCGGCGGAATCCAGGCGCCGCGGCTCGGCCGTCTCCCGAAGCCCGCGACGCAGGATCCGGTATTCGATCCGGCGGGAACGGTCCTGATCACCGGCGGCACCGGCACGCTCGGCGGATTGGTGGCGCGGCATCTCGTCGCCGCGCACGATGTCCGGCGCCTCGTGCTCGCCAGCCGCCGCGGGATCTCGGCGCCCGGCGCGGCGGAACTGGCCGCGGAACTCAGTTCGCTCGGTGCCGAGGTCGAGGTCGCGACCTGCGACGCCGCCGACCGGACCGCACTCGCCGAGCTGCTGGCGAAGATTCCGGCGGAGCATCCGTTGACCGGCGTCGTGCACACCGCGGGCGTGCTGGACGACGGCGTCGTCGAGGCGTTGACCCCCGAGCGGCTCGACGCGGTGCTGCGGCCGAAGGTCGACGCGGCGCTGAACTTGCACGAGCTGACCGAGAACGCCGAACTCGGCGCGTTCGTCTTGTTCTCCTCGCTCGCGGGCGTGCTCGGCGCACCGGGGCAGGGCAGTTACGCGGCCGCGAACGCCTTCCTGGACGCGCTTGCCCAGCACCGCCGGACACTCGGCAAGCCCGCGGTGTCGGTGGCCTGGGGCCTGTGGGAGCAGGCCAGCGAGATGACCGGCGAGCTCGCAACGGCCGAGGTCGACCGGATGCGCCGGGCCGGGCTGACGCCGCTGTCGGCCGCGGACGGCATCGCGATGTTCGACGCGGCACTCGGCGCGGACGAGGCGATTGTCGCCGCGGCGCACCTCGACATCGCGCCGCTGCGGAGGCGGCCGGGCGGAATTCCGGCGATCCTGCGGAGCCTGGTCCGGGTTCCCTCGGCCCGGGCTGCCAGGAACGACCCCGGTTCGGCGGCCGAACTGCGAGACCGTCTCGCCGCCTTGCCCGAGGCGGCCGAACGGGAAACAGCGCTCGTCGAGATCGTGCAGACGCAGGTCGCCGGTGTGCTCGGCTTCGAAACCGCGGACGCGGTGGACGCCGGCCGGGCGTTCAGCGAGATCGGATTCGACTCGCTGACGGCACTCGAACTGCGCAACCGGTTGAACGCTGTCACCGGACTTCGGCTCCCGGCCACTCTAGTATTCGACTATCCGACGCCGGCGGCCCTCGCGAAGCACCTCCTGGCGGAACTGGTTCCGGACCTGTCCGGCGACCGGAGCGAGGACCGGATCCGGCACCTGCTGCTGACCGTTCCCCTGACGCGCCTGCGCGACGCGGGAGTGCTGGACACCCTGCTGGAACTCGCCGGAGCCCGGCCGGATCCGGTTGTCCCGGAAGAGGAAGGCGACTCGATCGAATCGATGGACGCGAGCAGTCTCATCGACCTGGTGTTGCACAACCCGGACCACCAGGGCTTTCCGGGAGAAGGGCAGTACGGCGATGAATGACTTCCAGGACAAGGCGGTCGAAGCACTTCGCCGCTCGGTCCGGGAGACCGAACGCCTCCGCGAGCAGAACCGCAAGCTCTCCGCGGCACTGCGCGAGCCGATCGCCGTCGTGTCCATGGCCTGCCGCTACCCCGGAGGGGTGAATTCCCCGGAAGCGCTGTGGGAACTGGTCAGCCGGGGCGGTGACGGGATGTCCGCGTTCCCCGCCGATCGCGGCTGGGACGGACCGGCCGGCGTAGGCGGTTTCGTGGACGACGCGGTGTCGTTCGATCCGGAGTTTTTCGGGATTTCGCCGCGTGAGGCGCTGGCGATGGATCCGCAGCAACGGTTGCTGCTGGAGACGTCGTGGGAGGCGTTCGAGCGCGCGGGGATCGCGCCGGAGTCGTTGCGGGGCAGCGCGACCGGGGTGTTCGCGGGCCTGATGTACCACGATTACGCGAGCCGGCTGGGCTCCGTGCCCGACGACGTCGCGGCTTATCTCGGCAACGGCGGCGCGGGAAGCGTCGCCACCGGCCGAGTGTCGTATTTCTTCGGGTTCGAAGGCCCCGCGGTGACGGTGGACACGGCTTGTTCGTCGTCCTTGGTGGCGCTGCATCTCGCGGTGCAGGCGCTGCGGCAGGGCGAGTGCTCGCTGGCCTTGGCCGGTGGGGTGACAGTGTTGTCGACGCCCTCGGTGTTCGGGGAATTCTCGCGACAGGGCGGTCTTGCTTCGGACGGCCGGTGCAAGTCGTTCGCCGACGCGGCGGATGGCGCCGGGTTCTCCGAGGGTGTCGGGATCTTGCTGGTTGAGCGGCTGTCGGACGCTCGGCGCAATGGCCATCCGGTACTGGCCGTGGTGCGCGGTTCCGCGGTGAACCAGGACGGTGCGTCCAACGGGTTGACGGCGCCGAACGGCCCCTCGCAGCAACGGGTGATCCGGGCGGCGCTCGCGAACGCGCGGGTGGCCGCGGACCAGGTCGACGCCGTGGAGGCGCACGGCACCGGGACGACGTTGGGCGATCCGATTGAGGCGCAAGCGCTTCTGGCGACTTACGGCCAGGATCGGGAACGGCCGTTGTGGCTGGGGTCGGTGAAGTCGAACATCGGGCACACCCAAGCCGCGGCGGGCGCGGCCGGCGTGATGAAGATGATTTTGGCGATGCGGCACGGGGTCCTGCCGAAGAGCCTGCATATCGACGCGCCGTCGTCGCATGTGGACTGGTCGGCGGGCTCGGTGGAGTTGCTGGCTGAAGCCAGGACCTGGCCGGAAGCGGACCGTCCGCGCCGGGCAGGCGTGTCGTCGTTCGGGATCAGCGGGACCAACGCGCACGTGATCGTGGAGCAGGCTCCGGACCTGGTCGCCGAGGAGACACCGGGTTCCGTGCCCGTGGCGGTGCCGTGGGTGTTGTCGGCGAAGAGCCGGGAAGCGTTGCGGGAACAGGCTGCGCGGCTTGCGGAGCACGTTCGCGCGCGGCCGGAGATCCGGCCGGTGGACGTGGCGTTTTCGCTGGCGAGCGGGCGTTCGGCGCTGGAGTACCGGACGGTGGTCGTCGGCCGGGACCGGGCCGAGCTGCTGGACGCGCTGGCCGATGGCCGGGGTTTCGCCGGAGTGGCTGCTCAGGGCCGGATCGCGTTTTTGTTCTCTGGCCAGGGTTCTCAGCGGGCTGGGATGGGCCGGGAGCTCGCGGAGTCTTTCCCGGTGTTCGCGGACGTTTTCGCTGAGGTGTGCGCGGAGTTGGATCGGCATCTCGACTCGCCGGTGCGGGACGCGGTGGCTGACCCGGTCCGGGTGGATGAAACCGGGGTGACGCAGCCGGGGTTGTTCGCGTTTGAGGTGGCGTTGTTTCGGTTGTTCGAGTCGTGGGGTGTGTCGCCGGATTTCGTTGGTGGGCATTCGATCGGTGAGTTGGCTGCTGCACACGTCGCTGGTGTGTTGTCGTTGGCGGATGCGGCGCGGTTGGTGGCGGCGCGGGGTCGGTTGATGCAGGCTCTGCCCGCTGGCGGGGCGATGCTGGCGGTGCAGGTTTCCGAGGACGAGATCGAGCTTGAGCCGGGCATTTGCCTTGCTGCGGTGAACGGTCCGGGTTCGGTGGTGCTCTCCGGCGATGAGGACGCGGTGTCGCGGTGGGAGTCGAAGGGGCTGCGGACGAAGCGGCTGAAGGTGAGTCACGCGTTCCATTCGCATCTCATGGACGGGATGCTGGACGAGTTCCGCAGGGTGGCCGACACCATCGAGTTCAGCCAGCCGCGGATTCCGGTGGTGTCGAACCTGACCGGAGCGCTGATCACCGAGTTCTCCGCGGACTACTGGGTGCGGCACGTGCGGGACACGGTGCGGTTTTGTGACGGCGTCCGGGCGCTGGAAGCCAATGGCGCCAGCAGGTTTGTCGAGCTCGGCCCGTCCAGCACGTTGACCGCGATGATCGACGAATCCCTCGCCGGCGAGGCCACCGTGGTCGCGGCGGTGCGGAAGGACCGTGCTGAACCACGGGCAGTGGTCGAAGCGATCGCCGCACTCCACGCGAACGGCGTTTCCGTCGACTGGGGCCAGTTCTTCGCCGGTGCCGGCGCGTGTCGGGTGGATTTGCCGACTTATACCTTCCAGCGGCAGCGTTACTGGCTGGAACCCGGAGTGCCCGCGGATGCCCGGCACCTGGGCCTGGCCTCGCCGGAACACCCCCTGCTGGGCGCCGTGCTGACGGCCCCGGACTCCGACGAGGTGGTGCTCACCGGCCGGTTGTCGGTAGCGGCCGAACCGTGGCTCGCCGACCACGCGGTGCTGGGGTCGGTGTTGTTCCCCGGCACCGGTTTCGCGGAACTGGCTGTCCAGGCCGCGGATCAGGCCGGCTGCGACCGGCTGGACGAGCTGACCCTGGAAGCTCCGCTCGTGCTGCCCGAGCACGGCGGCGTTCAGCTGCGGGTCAAGGTCGGCGAGGCGGATGCGGCCGGCGCCCGTCCGATCGCGATCTACGCCCGTCCCGAGGGCGACGCGGACCAGCCGTGGACGCGGCACGCCGCCGGTTTCGTCTCGTCCGGTGCCGGTACGGCGGGTTTCGACCTCGTCGAGTGGCCGCCGCGAGACGCGATCGCGCTGCCGGTCGACGATCTCTACTCCGAGTTGTCCGCCGCCGGACTGGAGTACGGCCCGGCGTTCCAAGGCCTGACCGCCGCGTGGCGACGAGGCGACGAGGTGTTCGCCGAGGTCGAGTCGCCCGCGGACGCGGACGCGTTCGGCCTGCATCCGGCGTTGCTCGATTCCGCGCTGCACGCGATCGGTTTCGCCGCATCCGGGGCCGACGGAACACGCTTGCCGTTCTCCTGGACGGGAGTGACCCTGTTCGCCTCGGGTGCGAGCGCGCTCCGCGTGCAGCTCGCGCCCGTCGCGTCCGGGTTCGCCATCCAGCTGGCCGACCGCACTGGCGCCCCGGTCGCCTCGATCGACTCGCTTGCCCTGCGGCCGATCTCGGCGGATCAGCTGAACGGCGGACCGGACGGTTCGCTCTTCGCCCTGTCCTGGACGGCGATCCAGCCTGCCGCACCGGCTGTGCCGAGCTGGGCCGCACTCGGCGCTGGGGACGGTCTTGCCGGGCTGGAAATCAGCGACCGCTACCCCGACTTGGCTTCGCTGGCGGAGGCCGACGTTCCGGACACGGTCTTGCTGGAGTGCGTCTCCGCTGCCGCGAACACCGAGCTGGCCAGCGAAGTGCTGCGGTCCGTGCAGGGCTGGCTGGCGTCCGCCCGGTTCGCGGATTCGCGGCTGGTCGTCGTCACGCGCGGCGCGGTGGCCACCGACCCGGCCGAGGACGTGCCGGATCTCGCCGCGGCCGCGGTGTGGGGTCTCCTCCGGTCAGCGCAGGCGGAACACCCCGGCCGGTTCGTGCTGCTGGACCTCGACCGCGGCGACGCCTCATACCGGGCAGTGTCCGCCGCGCTGGCCTCGGACGAACCGCAGCTCGCGGTCCGGGACGGTGAGGTACGGGTGCCGCGGTTGGCGCGGGTGGCGTCGCCGGACTTCGCTTCGGGCCGGGCGGTGTCCGCCGGGCTGGTTTCGGGTGAGTCTCGGTTCGCGACGCCGGGCGGTTCGGACGGGCCGGTTTCGGGCGAACCGCAGCTTGCGGCGCGGGGCGGCGAGGTGCGGGTGCCGTCGCCAGCCTTCTCCTCGGACCGCACCGTGCTCGTCACTGGCGCCACCGGCGGGCTCGGCAGGCTGATCGCCCGGCATCTGGTCACCGAACACGGCGTCCGGCACCTCCTGCTGGCGAGCCGCCGCGGGATGGCGGCTCCCGGTGCCGACGAGCTGGCGGCTGAACTCGGCCGCTGGGGTGCCCGGGTCACGATGGCGGCTTGCGACGTGGCCAACCCGGACGAGGTCGCCCGGTTGCTGGCGTCCGTCCCGGAGGACCATCCGCTGGGTGCGGTCGTACACGCGGCCGGCGCGCTGGACGACGGCGTGCTCGAAGCGCTCGATCCCTCCCGGATGGCCGCGGTGTCCCGGCCCAAAGCCGACGCGGCCTGGAATCTCCACACTCTCACTCGCGACCTGGACGCTTTCGTCCTCTTCTCCTCGGCAGCGGGAACGCTCGGCAGCCCAGGCCAGGGCAATTACGCGGCCGCCAACGCCTTTCTCGACGCGCTCGCCCAACACCGCCGGGCGCAGGGCCTCCCCGCGGTATCGCTGGCCTGGGGTGCGTGGGCAGAGGCGGGAATGGCCAGCGAACTCGACGCTTCCGGACGTGCGCGGCTGGTCCGCGGCGGGATGCGCCCCCTGTCCGAGCAGGACGGGCTCGCTCTGTTCGACGCCGCGCTCGGCAGCGACCGGGCTGTGCTGGCGCCGATGGCGCTGGACCTTGGTGCGGTGCTCCGGGAGTCCGGCGGAACCGTACCGGCTGTTTTCCGGGGTCTGGTGCGCATCCCGGTCCGTCGAACCGCACGGTCGGCCGGTTCCGGGACCCCGCTCGCCGGACGGCTGGCGGGGCTGTCCGCGGACGAGCAGGACCGCGCGATGCGGACGCTCGTCCGGGAACAGGTCGCGCGCGTTCTCGGCTACGCCTCGGCCGAGCACGTCGAGCTGGCCAAGGCGTTTCAGGACATGGGCTTCGACTCGCTGACCGCGCTCGAACTCCGCAACCGGCTGAACGAGGCAACCGGTCTGCGGCTCAATGCGACGCTGATCTTCGACTACCCGACACCGCTCACGCTCGCGCAGCACTTGCGGGAGCAGTTGCTTGGCGCGGCCGACGAAACGATCGCCCCGGCAGCGGCTCCGGCCGCGGACGAACCCATCGCGATCGTCGGCATGGCGTGCCGCTTCCCCGGCGGGGTCAGCTCGCCGGAAGAACTGTGGGAACTGGTCGCCTCGGGCACCGACGCGATCTCCGGCTTCCCGGCCGACCGCGGCTGGGACGTCGAGCGGGTGTATCACCCCGACCCGGACCACCGGGGCACGAGCTACGCCGACGAGGGCGGATTCCTCTACGACGCGGGAGAATTCGATCCCGCGTTCTTCGGGATCTCCCCGAACGAGGCGCTCGCGATGGACCCGCAGCAGCGGTTGCTGCTGGAGACGTCGTGGGAGGTGATCGAGCGCGCCGGAATCGACCCGCGCTCGCTGCGAGGCAGCGCCACGGGTGTGTACGCCGGGGTGATGTACCACGATTACGGCGTCGGGCCGGGTGCGGTGTCCGAAGGCGCTGAGTCTTTCCGCGGCAACGGAAATGCCGGGAGCGTCGCGTCCGGCCGGGTGTCGTACGTGTTCGGTTTCGAGGGGCCGGCGGTGACGCTGGACACCGCGTGTTCGTCGTCCTTGGTGGCGTTGCACCTGGCCGCGCAGGCGTTGCGGTCGGGCGAATGTTCGCTGGCGTTGGCCGGCGGGGTGACGGTGATGTCGACGCCCGGGACGTTTGTGGAGTTTTCCCGGCAGCGCGGGTTGGCTCCGGACGGCCGGTGCAAGCCGTTCGCGGAGGCCGCGGACGGCACTGGCTGGGGTGAAGGCGTCGGGCTGCTTCTGGTCGAGCGGCTTTCTGACGCCCGGCGCAACGGACACCAAGTACTGGCGGTGGTCCGTGGCAGTGCGGTGAACCAGGACGGTGCGTCGAACGGCC
>NZ_JACGZW010000034.1 GCF_014145675.1 Amycolatopsis dendrobii | reverse complement strand
AGCGTCGTGGTCATCGACTGCACCGAGATCGGGTGGTCGCTGCCGACTCCCACCGACCCCACCATCAGCTGGCGGGTCTTGCGACGCTCGGCGAGAACGGGCGGGGGCAGAGCGGGCATACCTAACGCGACGGTCACGCTTCCAGCGTACCCACCCCACCCGGGCGCGTTTCAACGAAGTCAGCCGACGCGGTGAGCAGCGTTACCCCCGGTCGGGCGGCCGGGGACGCGGGCGTGACCCGGCCGGTGCGCGCGGTTACTGCAGGCGGATCGGGTTGACGATGTCGGCTGTCACCGTGAGCAGCGTGACGCCGCCGCCGATCACCACCAGGACCATCGTGATCGCGGACAGCTTCGTGTAGTCGACCGGGCCGCCCGCGGGTTTGCCGCGCAGGCCGCGCAGCCAGTCGCGCACCCGCTCGTACCAGACGATCGCGATGTGCCCGCCGTCCATCGGCAGCAGCGGCAGCAGGTTGAACACGCCGATGAAGAAGTTCAGGCTGGCCAGCAGCAGCAGGAAGACCTGCCACAGCCCGGCCTCGACCGCCTCGCCGCCGAGCCTGCTCGCGCCGACGACGCTGACCGGGGTGTCCGGGTCGCGCTCGCCGCCGAAGATCGAGTTGAAGACCGCCGGGATGCGCTTCGGGAAGGCCATCAGCCCGTCCCACGTGCGGGCGAACATGTCGCCGGTGAACGACGCCGCGCCGCCGAGCGCACCGCCCACGCTGTACTGGATGCTCCGCGCGACCCCGACGCCGACCGCGCCGACCGATTCGGTGCCGCCGTTCGCGGCCGGGCGGGTCACCTTCGGCACGTCCACGACGAACGTCTCCTGCTTCCCGCCGCGGTCCACGACCACCGGGACCGGCCCGGAGACCGCCTTGACCTGGGTCACCATCGCGTCCCAGGTCGGCGTCGGCTTGCCGGCCACCGAGACCACGACGTCGCCGGGCAGCAGGCCCGCCTTCTTCGCCGGGGCCGGGTCGCCGGGCTGGCAGACCGGGTTGTTGACCTGCTCGACCGTGGTGCCGCCGCGCACGCAGTCGGAGATGGTCGAGACGATCGGCTTCTGGTCCACGTTCGGCAGGCCCATGGTCGCGGCCATGACGAACAGCACGATGAAGCCGAGCAGGAAGTGCGTGATGGACCCGGCCGACATCACGACGGTCCGCTTCCAGGCCTTGAACCGCCACATCGCGCGCGGGGCCTCTTCAGGGGTGACCTCGTCGAGCGCGGTCATGCCCGCGATGTCGCAGAAGCCGCCGAGCGGGATCGCCTTGAGGCCGTATTCGGTCTCACCGCGCCGGAAGGAGAACACCGTCGGCCCGAAGCCGACGAAGTACCGGCGGACCCGCATCCCGAACATCCGGGCGGTGACCATGTGGCCCGCTTCGTGCAACGCGACCGAGACACAGATCGCGAGCGCGAAGAGCACCACGCCGATCACATAGGCAAGCACGGGCCCTGCACCTCACCCCTCAGCCGCGGCCCGCGATGCGGTGGCGGCAGGTTCGTCGTCTTCCACGGCTCCAGGCGGTGAGACCACCCGAGAAAGTTCCGGGTTCAAGTATCCGCCGCCAGCGTGAAACCAGTGTTGCATCGACCGGCGCGGCTTCGCGCACCGGTCGCGCTCATCCCAGCAGCTCGGCGGCCCGGGTGCGCGCCCACTGCTCCGCGGCCAGCACGTCCGCGACGTCGCGGGGTTCGCGCCGCCATTCGTCCGCGTCGGACACCACCTGCGACACCGTGTCCACAATCGACAGGAACTTGGCCTTGCCCGCCAGGAACGCGGCCACCGACTCCTCGTTCGCCGCGTTGTACACCGCGGGGAGGCAGCCGCCCGCGGTACCCGCCGCGCGAGCCAGCTCGACGGCCGGGAACGCCTCGTTGTCGACCGGTTCGAAGGTCCAGCTCGCTGCGGTGTCCCAAGCGCACGCGGCGGCCGCGCCGGGCACGCGATGCGGCCAGTTCAGCGCCAGCGCGATCGGCAGCCGCATGTCCGGCGGGCTGGCCTGGGCGATCGTGGAGCCGTCGGCGAAGGTGGCCATCGAGTGCACGATCGACTGCGGGTGCACGGTCACGTCGATCCGCGCGGGTTCGATGCCGAACAGCAGCGACGCCTCGATCAGCTCCAGGCCCTTGTTCACCAGGGTGGCGGAGTTGATGGTGATCAGCGGTCCCATCGACCACGTCGGGTGCGCCATCGCCTGTTCGACGGTGACCTCGCCGAGGTCCGCGCGCTTCTTTCCGCGGAACGGGCCGCCGGACGCGGTGAGCACGAGGCGCGCGACCTCGTTGTCCTCGCCGGACCGCAGCGCCTGCGCCATCGCCGAATGCTCGGAGTCGACCGGCACCAGCTGTCCCGGCTTCGCCGCGGCGAGCACCAGCGGACCGCCCGCGATGAGGGATTCCTTGTTGGCCAGCGCGAGCGTCGCGCCGGTGGCGAGCGCGCGCAGCGTCGGGTCGAGGCCTTGGGAACCGGGCAGCCCGTTGAGCACGACGTCCACTGGCACCGAGTCGATCAGCTCCGCCACCGCGTCGGCGCCGGCGAGAATGCGCGGGAGGCGGAATTCGCCTTTCGCATACCCCCGGCGCTGGGCCTCGGCGTACAGCGCGAGCTGCACGTCTTCGACCGCCGTGGGCTTCGTCACGGCGATGGCCGCTACTTCGTGCGCGATCGCCTGCTCGGCGAGCGCCGCCGGGTCGGAACCGCCGGCGGCGAGGCCGGCGATCGTGAACAAATGCGGATTACGTGCGGCGACGTCGAGCGCCTGGGTCCCGATGGACCCGGTGGAGCCCAGCACGAGGACGCTTCGCGAAGTAGTCATCAGCAAGCATTATGGCCCGGGTCGTGTCCGCGCGGCGGCCAGCGGTGTGGGATCATGCGAAGGCACAACGTCAGGCGGTTTGAAGGAGTGGTCGTGGCAGGCAAGGCGGTCGAGAAGCGCCCCGAGGTCGACCCGCGCGACGAGCCGTCGGCGGAATGGGGCTGGCACGGCTCGTTCCCGAAGGCCACCCGCATCGCGGGCTGGGTGTCCGCGGCCATCCTGCTGGTGATGATCAAGGGCAACCACGAGAACAACACCGAGAACGTGTGGCTCGTCGGCCTGGCCGCGTTCATCGTCCTGCTCCTGCTGCTCGACCTGCGCAAGAGCCGCACCGCCTGGCGCAAGTAAGCGCTGGCGCCGACGGCCCGGGATTCGCTAGTTTCCGGGCCCATGAAGCCACGCTGGGCCGCGCTCGCGGCCGCCGTCATCGCCGGTCTTTCCCTGTGCACCGCGGCCCCGGCCAGTGCTGCCCCCTCGGCGAAGCCGCCAGTGGTGAGCTGCACCTTCACGCCGACGCCGGACAACCCGGCGGCGCGTCCCGTGCTGCGCCCGCTGCCGTTCGCGTTCACCCGCGGAACGGTCGACGTCACCTTCCGCTACAACTACGGCCCGGTCACCGTGCGCCTCGACCGCGCCGGGGCGGCCCCGTGCGCCGTCGCGAACATGACCAGCCTGGTGCTGCAGCACTTCTACGACCGCTCGCAGTGCTGGCGGCTGACGAACTCCGCACGCCTCGGCGTCCTGCAGTGCGGCGACATCTACGAGGTCGAAAAGGGCGGCCCGGGCTACAAATTCCCGGACGAGGTCACCGGAGCGGAGACCTACGAGCGCGGCACCGTCGCGATGGGGAACCAGGGTCCGGGGACCAACGGGTCGGAGTTCTTCATCGTGCACTCGTTCGCGCACATCCCGGCGAACTACTCGGTGCTCGGCAAGGTGGTGCGCGGGATGGAGGTCCTCGACCGGATGGTCGCCGACGGCATCATCCCGACCGACCCGAACGGCCCGCTCGACGGCGCGCCCAAGCATCCGGTGAAGATCCGCTCCGTCAGCTTCGGCGGGTGACCGTCTCGTGCGTGGCGATGCCGGCATCGCCGCTCACGACCGGCGGCCGCTCGGCCGGCTTCGACTGGTGCCGCCCGGCGCGTAAGCGCGCAGGAAAACGCCGACGCCGGACCGGATCACCGTTTCCCAGTCCTCCCCCGGTTCGGCCGCGGCGGCGCTGCCCGCGGTGAGCTGCACGAGGTGCACCGCGGCCAGCGACGGGTCTTCCAATTCGAGGTGGCCTTCCGCGGCGAGCCCGCGGAGATGCCCGGCCAGCGCCCGCCGCACGCGGGTCGGGCCGCGCTCCTTCCACGCCGCGACCGTCTCCGGGTCGATGTGGTCCAGGTCGGCCTGGATCTGGCGCACCAGCGCCCAGTGCGGTTCGGTTTCCGGATCGCGTTTCGCCCACTGGAGGCCGAACTCGACGAGGTCGGCCTCCAGGTCGGCGATCCGGCCGAGCAGTTTGTCCGCGACCCCGATCTGCCGCTCCGCGACCCGGTCCGAACTGTCCAGGATCACCGCTCGGAAGAGCCCGGCCTTGTCGCCGTAGTGGTTGTAAATCGTCCGTGACGACACGCCCGCCTCGGCCGCGAGCACGTCGATGCTGGCGCGCGAGTAGCCGTCCCGCGCGAACACCCGCAGGGCGCCGTCGAGCAGAGCACGTTGTTTGTCCGTCCGCACCGGCTCAGTATGCCGAAGTACAACGGTCGTTGCAAAAACTACAACGAGCGTTGTACCTTCGGGGCATGACTTCTCCGCTGCGCATCGCCGTCGTCTCCGGAAGCACCCGCCCGGGCCGCCGGGCCACGCAGGTCGCGGAATGGACCCGCGCCCGCGCCGCCGCCTTCCTCGGCGACCGGGCCGAGGTGCGGGTGCTCGACCTCGCCGAAATCGACCTGCCGTTCCTGGACGAACCGATGCCCGCCGCGATCGGCGGCTACCGCAACGACCACACCCAGCGCTGGGCGCGGCTCGTCGGCAGCTTCGACGGCTTCGTTTTCGTGACCCCCGAGTACAACCACTCCATGCCCGCGGCGCTCAAGAACGCCATCGACTTCCTGTTTTCCGAGTGGGCCGACAAAGCCGCCGGTTTCGTCAGCTACGGAACCAACGGCGGCACGCGCGCGGTGGAACACCTGCGGCTGACGCTCGCCGAGGTGAAGGTCGCCTGCGTGCGCTCGCAGGTCGCGCTGGGGCTGTTCACCGATTTCGTCATCCCCGACATGGCCGAGCCCGGCACCTTCGCGCCCGCCGACCACCACGAAGGCATCCTGACGCGGATGCTGGGGGAACTTGTCGACTGGTCGACCGCACTGCGCACCCTGCGGGTATCGCAGTGACCACCACCGTCGCCGCCCCGATTGACCGCGCGACCTGGCGGATCTGCTGGATCATCGTGTTCGGCGCGTTCGCCAGCGGACTCGACGCGTCCGTGGTGACGATCGGCCTCGACTCGATCAGCAGCGACCTCGGCGCGGATCTCTCAGTGACGCAATGGGTCGCGAGCGGTTACCTGCTCGCGCTCGCCCTGTCGCTTCCGTTGACCGGCTGGCTCGCCCGGCGCTTCGGCGCCGGCCGGGTTTGGCTTTTCTCCCTCGCCGCGTTCACCGTCGCGTCCGGACTGTGCGCTGTCGCCCCGGATGTCGTGGCGCTCATCGCGTTCCGGTTCCTGCAAGGCTTGGCCGGGGGCGTTCTGATCCCGGCCGGGCAAACCGTTCTGGGACAACAGGTCGGCGCCGCGCGGCTCGGTCGGGTCATGGCGACGCTCGGGATCGCGGTGAGCGTCGCACCCGCGCTCGGCCCGCTCGCCGGAGGCCTGATCCTGCACGGGCTTTCGTGGCCGTGGCTGTTCCTGATCAACCTGCCGATCGGGGCGGCCGGCCTGTTTCTCGGTCTCCGCTACGTGCCCCGCGGCTCCCGGGAGACCACCGGCGGGATCGATTTCGCCGGCCTGGCCCTGATCGCCGCCGGACTGCCGCTGGTCCTGTACACCGTCACGACGTGGGGCGACACTGGACGGCTCGAATGGCCGATCTTGGCGCCTGGTCTCGTTTTGCTGGTTTGGTTCGTGCTGCGGTGCCGTCGGCATCCGCGCCCGCTGCTGGACTTTTCCCTCTACCGCAACCGGCTTTACCGGGCGGCAAGCCTGGCCGCCGCGTTCAACGGTGCACTGATCTTCGGCAGCGGGATTGTCGTGACGCTGTACTTTCAGCTGGGTCGGCATCTGGATTTCGTTGACACTGGGCTGAGTTTGCTCGGCTTCGCCGGTGCCACGGCGGCGATCGCTCCGGTGACGGGGAGGGCGGTGGATCGTTACGGTGCCGCGCCAGTCGCGTTGGCGGGCGCGGTGCTGGCGGTGGTGAGCACGGTGCCGTTCGCGTTTCTGCCGGTGGATGCGCCTGGCGTGGTGGTGCAGGTTTTGCTTGCGGGGTATGGGGCCTCGGTAGCGTTGGTGAGCATGCCGATGGGGATCGCGGCGTATAAGACGGTGGAACCGTCGCGGCTTCCGGATGCTGCTGCGCAGGTGACGATCCTGCTGCGAGTGGGCGGATCGCTCGGGGGTGCGGTGTTCGCGGTGCTGATCGCCGGACGGTTGCCAGACCTCGACACGGCGTTCCGGATGGGGTTCGCGGCGATCAGCGTGGGGGCGGTGGGGTCGTTGGCGACGGCGTTGTCGGTGCGGAGGGCCTCGTGAGTGGCGGCGCCGGTTAGAACCGGCGCCGCCACTCACGACATCATGACCGCATGAGCCAACCTCCAGACGGTCTTCCCGTCTACCGAGTCCTCACCGGTCCCGACGACGCCGCCTTCTGCCGCCGGGTCAGCGAGGCCCTCGCGCTCGGCTATCGCCTGCACGAGGGCCCCGCGTTGACCTTCAACGGCGAGAACGTGATCGTCGCCCAAGCCGTGCTGTGGCCGGAAGCCGGAAGTCGCTAGCGGTCGCTCCGGGGAGAAACCAGCTCGCTAGGCCCGCCCCCGGATTCCCCGGCCACCGCGGCCAGTTCCTCGCCGACCGACTCCGGCGACTTCTTCGTGTCCTTCGTCAGCAGCGACGCCACCGCACCGATCAGGCACACCACGATCGCGAAGCCGAACGCCACCGCGAGGCCGTCCTGGAACGGGCCCGAGATCAGGTTCGGGAAGAAGCTGCGTCCGGTCAGGAAGCTCGCCTGGTCCGCGGGCAGACTTCCCAGTTGGCCGCCCAGCAGCTGCTGGATCGGGTTGTACCCGAGGAACGCCGCGAACAGCACCGCGACCGCGGGCAGGTGGGCGACCTGCTGTGCGGCCGCCGCGGGAACGCCGTGTTCGGTCAGGCCCTGCGACATCGCGATCGGCAGGTGGTCCGAGAGACCCGCGATGATCAGGCTGAAGAAGAAGCCGATCGACAGCACCATCGCCGCGTTCTGGAAGGTCGTCATCATGCCCGCGCCGGAACCTCGCGCGTCGGCGGGAAGGCTGTTCATCACCTCGGCCCGGTTCGGCGAGGAAAACATGCCCATGCCGATGCCGTTGAGCAGCAGGATCCCAGCGAACGCCCAGTAGTCGAAGTTCACCGGCAGCAGCGTCAGCAACAGGAACGTCAGCGCGGTGATGACCAGGCCGCCGGAGGCGAGCGCGCGGCTGCCGATGCGGTCGGACAGGATGCCGGACGTCGGAGCGGCCACCAGGAAGCCGATGGTCAGCGGCAGCATGTAGATCCCGGCCCACAGCGGCGTCTGCTCGAAGGTGAAACCGTGCTGCGGCAACCAGATTCCCTGCAGCCAGATGATCAGCACGAACTGCAGCCCGCCGCGGCCGAGGGACGCGGTCAGGTTCGCCAGGTTGCCCCAGCTGAACGAGCGGATCCGGAACAGCGACAGCCGGAACAGCGGGTTGGGCACCTTCGTCTCGATCACCACGAACGCGATCAGCACCGCGACCCCGCCGATCAGGCAGGACAGCACCATCGGGCTGCCCCAGCCGGTCTGCGACGTGCCGTACGGCTGGATTCCGTAAGTGATCCCGACCAGCACCGCGATGAGGCCGACCGCGAAGGTGATGTTGCCCCACCAGTCCATTTTCGCGTGCTGGCGGACGCCGGTGTCGTGCAGTTTGACGTAGGCCCACACCGTGCCGATCACGCCGAAGGGCACCGACACCAGGAAAATCAGGTTCCAGTTCACCGGCGCGAGCACGCCGCCGACGACGAGGCCGAGGAACGAGCCCGCGATGGCCGCGACGCCGTTCATGCCGAGCGCGAGCCCGCGCTGGTTGGCCGGGAAGGCGTCGGTGAGGATGGCCGACGAGTTCGCCATCAGGAACGCGCCGCCGACGCCCTGCACGATCCGCCAGCCGATCAGCCACAACGCGGCCGCGTCGCCGTCGAACCAGGTGATCGCCAGCATGATCGAGGAAACGGTGAAGACGGCGAAGCCGAGGTTGTACATCCTGGCCCGGCCGTACATGTCGCCGAGCCTGCCGAACGCCACCACCAGCACCGCGGTGACCACGAGGAATCCCATGATCATCCACAGCAGGTAGCTCGTGTTCGACGGCTCCAGCGGGTTGATGCCGATGCCCTTGAAGATGTCGGGCAGCGCGATCAGCACGATCGACGAGTTGATCGTCGCGATCAGCATCCCGAGCGTCGTGTTGGACAGCGCGATCCACTTGTACCGCGGACCGAGTTCCGCGATCGAATACGTCCTGCGCTCCGCCACAGTCGAAAACCCTTCTCCCAGCCGTTCCCTTAGCTAGGCTAAGCAAGTTGGTTGCGGCAGGCAACCAACAAAAGAAAACGACTGGGAGACAAGGGTCACAAACGGATGACTATCCTTTGTGGACTATTTACTTTCACTCGGTCGAGTTACCGCTGAGCAGGACCTCCGACAACCTTTCCGGGATTGAGGATCCCGTGCGGGTCGAGGGCGTTCTTGACGGCGTGGTGCAGGTCGAGAACCGCTGGTCCCAGCTCTTTTTCCAGGCCGGGGCGCTTCAGCAGGCCGACCCCGTGCTCGCCGGTCACCGTCCCGCCGAGTTCGAGCGCGTCGGCGACGATGTCGTCGAACGCGGCCTGCGCGCGGCGCTGCGCGGCGTCGTCCCCGGTCGGCGTAATCAGCAGCGGATGCAGATTCCCGTCGCCGATATGCGCGATATTGGCGATTTGCGTATTGTGCCGCTGCGCCGCCGAATCGATCCGGGCGAGCATTTCCGGCACCAGATGCGTCGGCACGCAGACGTCCTCGGTGAGCACCGGGCCGAGCCGTTCGAGCGCCGGGTACGCCAGCCGCCGGGCCGCGAACAACGCGTCCGCTTCGGCCTCGTCGGTCGACTGCGCGGCCCAGGTCGCGCCCGCCTTCTCGAAGCACTCCACCATCACCGCGGCCTCGTGCCCGCCCGGCACGTCGCTGCGGCCGAGCAGCACCACGTTCGCGTCGGCGGACAAGCCCATGTTCTTCCACGCGTCGACCGCGGCCAGGCAATGCCGGTCCACCAGCTCCAGCGCCGACGGGACGATCCCCGCCGCGCGGATCGCCGCTGCCGCCTCCCCCGCCGCGACCGTCGAGTCGAAGTAGCCCGCGACGGTCGCCTCCGGCGCGCGTTTCGCCCGCAGCCGCACGGTGATTTCGGTGATGACGCCAAGCGTTCCCTCCGAACCGACCATCAGCCCGGCGAGGTCGTACCCAGCCACGCCCTTCGCAGTCCGGCGGCCGAGCCGCACGAGCTCGCCGGTGCCGGTGACAACCTGCAACCCGAGCACGTAGTCGCGGGTCACGCCGTACTTCACGCAGCACACGCCGCCCGCGTTGGTCGCGACGTTGCCGCCGATCGTCGACCACGGCGAACTGGCCGGGTCCGGCGGATACCACAGCCCGTGTTCCGCACAAGCCGCCCGCAGATCGTCGTTGACCACCCCGGGTTCGACGACGGCGAGCCGCTCCACCGGATCGATCTCCTTGATCGCGGTCATCCGGTCGGTCGCCAGCACCACGCATCCGGCGAGCGCGTTCGCCCCGCCGGACAGCCCGGTTCCCGCGCCGCGCGGCACCACCGGTGTGCCGTGGTTGATGCACTGCCGCACGATCGCCTGCACCTCGTCCGCGGTGCGCGGGCGGACCAGGACCGCCGGTTCGCCGTACGGGGCCCACTCCGCCTCGTCGTGCGCGAAGCTGCGCAGCACATCGGGGTCCCGCACGATCCGGTCGTCCGGCAGGACGGTGTGCAGGTCGTCGATCAGCATGGGGGCTCCCGCGTTCTTCCGGTCGGCTTTCCCCGTCAGGTTAGGTCGAAATCCGCGCGGCTCGTTCGACGTATCGGTGAGAGCGAGCTTCGAGGAGGCAGCCATGAACACCACCGTCACTCGCCGCGGGATCTCGATGCTGCGTGCCGTCGCCGCCGGGCGCGGACGGCTGACCTGCAGCTGCGAACCGGACCTGTTCGTGGACGGCCTGCCGTGCAGCGACCAGTTCACCGCGCACGCGCTGGCGCACGCCGGTCTGCTGCGCGCGAAGGAACCGGGGCTGTTCGGGCAGCCGGTGCCCGCCGTGCTGACGCCGGCCGGGGAAGCGCTGCTCGCCGCCGCTTGACCCGGCTACGCTGACCAGCGAGAAACGGGAGGGCGGAGCAGATGGCGTCCGGAGCATCCGGAACGGAGACGGCGCGGCGCAGGCGGCGCACCACAGTGGCCCTCAAGGAGTCGCTGCGGGAACTGCGCAATCAGCTGTCGCTGCTGAACCACCAGGTCGGCGGACGGCTGAAGCTCAAGGACGTCGACCTCGACTGCCTCGAACTGATCTCCTCCGCCGGGCCGCTGAGCCCGAGCGCGCTCGCCCGCCGCGCCGGCCTGCACCCGGCGACCGTGACCGGCATCCTCGACCGCCTGCAGCGCGGCGGCTGGGTGGTGCGCGAACGGGATCCCGACGCCGCCGACCGGCGCGCGGTCACCGTGCGGGCGGTGCCGGGACGCACGCAGGAACTGTTTCGCGTGTACGGCGGGATGAACTCGGCGATGGACGACCTGTGCGCCGGGTACACCGAAGAAGAACTCATGCTGATCGCCGGATTCCTGCGCCGCACCGCCGAAGCGGGCCGGGCCGCGACCCACGAACTTTCCGGGGAATGACGGCAGGGCCCCGCCGCTTCGCCCGAGCGCGAAACGACGAGGCCCCGGTATCCGTCGGCACTGCTCAGCTGTCGAGCGTGCCGTACACGATGATGTTGTCGAGATAGCTCTTCTTCTCGGCGTCGAACGCGCCGCCGCACGTGATCAGGCGGATCTGCGAGTCAGACGTGTTGCCGTACACGGCTTCGGTGGGGAACGTCTTCTTCGCGATCTGGTCCACCTTGGTCACGGTGAACGAGGCCGTCGATCCGTCCTTGCGCCCGATGATGACCTTGTCGCCCTTCTTCATCTCGTGCAGCCGCCAGAAAATGCCCTTCTGGTGGTTGCCGTCGATGTGCCCGAGGACGACCGCCGGTCCGACCTGGCCCGGCTTGGGTCCGAAGTGGTACCAGCCCGCCTGCAGCGGCTGGTCCACCGGCGGCACCTGGACGGTCTTGTCGTCGTTGAGGCCGAGCGGCACCAGCGACGAATGCGCGGAGATGCTGGGAACGTCGAGCGAGACCGGGTCCGCGACCTGCTGCGCGGCCGCCGCGGAACTCGCCGGGCCTGCCGCGGGCGGAGTATCCGCCGAACCGCAGCCCAGCAGGGCGAAGTTCGCGACGAAAGCCAGCAGGAGCGCGAAAAGCCCGAACCGGGAACGCGTCACCGGGCGGTCACCGCGGCCAGCGTGCCGTCGCCGGTCTCCGGCGCGCCGACCGGCACGACCTTGACCTGGCCGGGGCCTTCGGCGGGCGGGGTGCCCGGCTTGCTCGGCTGGGTGGTCGGCGGCGTGGTGGGCGGGGTGCTCGGGTTGCCCGCGACCTTGGCGCAGGTGGCCGAGGCGAGGACGATGTCGCCCTTGCCGAGCGCGCCGGTGACGTCGCCGCCGAGGAGCTTGATGTGCAGCGCGTTCACGGTGAGGCTGCCGTCGGAGTGCTTGATCTGCTCGTTGACGATCACCTGGAGCACACCGTCGATGCCGAGCTTCTGGTTCGGCTTGGTCGACACCGGGATCTTGCCGATCTTGCCGAGGTCGAGGCCGGCCAGCTCGGACGAGGCGGTGATGCCGTCCGGGGTGGACTTGCACTCGGAGCTGATCACCCGGGCCTTGGGGGTGGAGCCGGCGAGCGGGGCGAGCACCGGGAGCGCGGCGTCGACGATCGAGGCCTTGGCGTCGACCGGGCCGTTGCTGCCGTCCTGCTTCGCCGAGCTGCTGATCGCCTTGGCCGTGACCAGGCCCTTCAACGGCACGTTCACCACCTGCGCGGACTCCGGGCCCTCGGTCGAGGAGGGCGCGATCTTGCCGGTGTCGACCGTGATCCCCTTGTCGCCGAGCACACCGGGCAGCAGCGAGACCGAGGCGGACGCGCCGTAGGCCGAACCGGCGGGCGCCTCGGCGGCGAGCGCCGGCGGGGCGACGGCGGCGGCGAGCAAAGCCAGCGCGGGAACGGCGACCGCGACGGTCCGTCCGCGCAGCAGGGCAGAACGCATGAATTGTCCTTCCGAACATCAAGAATGGAGCCGTCGCACGGATCCCCGAATCCACGCGTGACCGAGCACAACTGTCGGTCCCTGGCAGGGCGCGACATTATCAAGACGCCCTGGAAACGCAAAGCAAGATCCGTCGCGCACCGCGCCCGCCCGCCGGTTCCCGTGACCACAATTATCGCAATTTCACCACTAAAGAGTGATGTAACGCGGCTCCGCCGACGGGGTTTTCTCACGCTGAGCTACCGGAACCGGGGCCCCGATGGCGGATTGCCCCGCACTCCACCCGGAGGGGTGATCCTGCGGAGGGTATTCGCCGAACACCCTCCGCATTGTGACCGCTACGGCCGCCATTTCCGGTCCGCCAATTCGTCCCGGAACCGGCGCCCACGCGGGCGGAAATTGTCCACAATGGAATCGACCGGAGCGGAACGAGCGAACGGGGAAAAGGGTACGATTTTCCTGCCCGGGGCGGTGACCAGCGGCGACGCGCGATTGTGGACAGTCCGAAAAGGACTCCGGGCCCGTTCCCGGTTACGCGGTTTACTCGACGGAGACGGTGACCTGATAGAAAATCCCGGTCCGGTCCGGAAACACGAGCGCGCCCCGTTCGTCGACCATCTTCCACAGGACGTGGCAGACGCCGGTTCCGGTCGGCGTCACCGGGACGCTCACCTCGACCAGCTGCCCCGGCTCGGCGTCCGGGACCGGGACGCGCGGCGGCGACGGGCACAGCACGGTGGTGCCGCCGGCGACCTGCAAGTAGCGGCTGCGCCACGGCACCGAGCCGGTGTTCTTCAGCCGCCAGATCTTCGTGAACGTCTGGCCGTAGCGGGCTTTCGCGCCGTCCGGGAAGGTGACGTCGCCGGGAAGGCCGTCGCCGCCGAAGCCGGACGAGTCGCCGGGCAGCGGGTAGTGCGGGGCGGCGGCTTCCTTGTCGCGCGAGGACGGAGTGGCGAGGACCACGACGGCGGCCACGAGTCCGAGGACGACCAGCACCGTCGCGGCGACCGCGATCGAACCCCAGCGGCGGGTCTTGCCCGCGGCCGGTTCGGCGGCGAAGGCCGGAGCGGAGATCGCCGGATCGGCAGCAGGCACCGGTTCCGGCACGGGCGACGTCGGATGTGCAGCAGGCGGCGCTTCCGGCGCGGAGATCGCCGGGTCAGCAGCAAGCGGTTCCGGAGCGGGAGAAGGTCCGTCCGCCGA
>NZ_JACGZW010000033.1 GCF_014145675.1 Amycolatopsis dendrobii | reverse complement strand
ACCCATTCGACGCACCATCCTGATTCACCGCAGAACCCCGCACCACCGCAAGAACTTGATGCCCATTTCGCTGCGCGTCCGACAACCGCTCCACCAACAGCAGCCCAACACCCTCACCCCAGCCAGTACCGTCCGCCGCCTCAGCGAACGGCTTGCACCGACCGTCCGGAGCCAGCCCACGCTGCCGGGAAAACTCCTTGAACAAATCCGGTGAGGACATCACCGTCGCCCCACCGGCCAGTGCGAGCGAACACTCCCCCGACCGCAACGACTGCACGGCAAGGTGCAACGCCACCAACGACGACGAACACGCCGTATCCACCGTCACCGCAGGACCCTCGAACCCGAACACATACGACAACCGGCCCGACAGCACACTCGCCGCGTTCCCGGTCAGCAGATAACCGTCGACCTCGTCCGGGCTCTGGTCGAAATCGCCGTACCCGGAGTAGCCCGCGCCGACGAACACGCCGGTTTTGCTGCTGCGCAACGTCTCCGGCGTGATCCCCGCCCGTTCGAACACCTCCCACGACGTCTCCAGCAGCAGCCGCTGCTGCGGATCCATCGCGAGCGCCTCCCGCGGCGAGACGCCGAAGAACAGCGGGTCGAAGTCGGCCGCGGCCTCGATGAATCCGCCTTCGCGGGTGTAGCTGGTGCCGCGGTGGTCCGGGTCCGGGTCGTACAGCGCTTCGACGTCCCAGCCGCGGCCACGCGGGAACCCGGAGATCGCGTCGGAGCCCGAGGCCACCAGGTCCCACAGTTCCTCCGGCGAGCTGACTCCGCCGGGGAACCGGCAGCCCATGGCGACGATCGCGATCGGCTCGTCCGACGCCGCCTCCGCCGAGGCGGCGGCCACGACGTCGTCCCCGGCGCCGAAAAGCTCGGTCCGCAGATGCCCGGCGACGGCGAGCGGCGTCGGATAGTCGAACACCGTGGTCGCCGGCAGCCGGACTCCGGTCGTGTTCTTGAGCCGGTTGCGGAATTCCACCGCGGTCAGGGAATCGAAGCCCATCTCGCGGAAGGCGCGGGTCACCTCGATCGACTCGGGCGACGGATGGCCGAGGACGCGGGCGGTTTCCTCCCGCACGACCGACACGAGTGCCCGCTCCTGCTCGTCCCGGGACCGGCCGGCCAACTGCTCGCGCAGTCCGGACTCGCCGGCCATGGCGTTGCCCGCGGCGGCCTTCCGGCGGGCCGGTCCGCGCACGAGCCCGCGGAACGCGGCGGGCACCTTCCCCGCCGACTGGCCGGTGACCGTCGCGAGGTCGACCGTCATCGGCGCGAGCAGGGCGCGATCGCTGCGCAATGCCTGGTCGAACAACGCCAGTCCGTCGTCGTCGGAGAGCGGGAACATCCCGCCGCGAGCCATCCGGGCGACGTCCGCCTCGGACAGGTCGCCGACCATGCCGCGCGACCACGGACCCCACGTCACCGACACCGCCGGCCGGCCCTGTGCGCGACGCTGCTGCGCGAGCGCGTCCAGGAACGCGTTCGCGGCGGCGTAGTTGCCCTGTCCGGTGCCGCCGAGCAGCCCGGCGACGGAGGAGAACAGGACGAACGCGCGCAGGTCGTGCTCGCGGGTGAGTTCGTCCAGGATCAGCGCCGCGTCGGCCTTCGGACGCGCGACGGTCTCGAGCCGTTGGGGCGTAAGCGATTCGATGACCCCGTCGTCGAGCACGCCAGCGGTGTGCACGACCCCGGTCAAGGGGTGCTCGGCCGGAATCGCGTCCAGCAGCCGCGCCAAGGCGGCGCGGTCCGCCGCGTCGCAAGCCGCCACCGTCACCTCGGCGCCGAGACCGGTCAGCTCCGCCGTCAGCTCCGCCGCGCCCGGGGCGTCCTGGCCGCGGCGGCTGGTCAGCACCAGATGCCGAATCCCGTGCGCAGCCACCACATGCCGGGCCACCAGACCGCCCAGCGCACCGGTGCCGCCGGTGATCAGGACCGTCCCTTCGGGAGCCAGCCCGGCCGGTACGGTCAGCACGACCTTGCCCACGTGCCGGGCCTGGCTGACGAACCGGAAGGCGTCCTCGGCCCGACGCACGTCCCACGTCGTGACCGGAAGCGGCCGCAGGGCACCGGATTCGAACAGGCCGACCAGTTCGGCCAGCATCCGCTGAATCCGCTCCGGACCCGCCTCCACCAGATCGAACGCCCGATACGCCACGCCCGGATACCGGTCCGCGACCTCGCCGGGGTCCCGGACGTCGGTCTTGCCCATCTCGACGAACCGGCCGCCGCGCGGCAGCAGCCGCAGTCCCGCGTCCACGAACTCGCCTGCCAGCGAATCCAGGACCACGTCCATCCCGGCGCCGCCGGTCGCCGCCCGGAACTTCTCCTCGAACTCCACCGACCGCGACGACGCCACCCGCTCGTCGGCGAAACCGCTGGCGCGCAACACGTCCCACTTGCCGGGGCTCGCGGTGCCGTACACCTCGGCGCCCCAGTGCCGGGCCAGCTGCGCCGCGGCCATGCCGACCCCGCCCGCGGCGGCCTGCACCAGCACCGCTTCGCCCGGCCGCAGACCGGCCAGATCGCGCAACGCGTAGTAAGCGGTCAGGAACACCAGCGGCGTCGCGGCCGCCTCCGCGAACGACCAGCCCGCCGGAATCCGCGTCACCAGCCGTTCGTCGGCCACCGCGACCGGGCCGAACGATCCGGCGAGCAGGCCCATCACCCGGTCGCCGACCGCGAACGCGGAATCCGGGCCCGCCTCGGTCACCACACCCGCGCCCTCGATGCCCGGCAGACCGGCGTCTCCGGGGTACATGCCCAGCGCGTTGAGCACGTCGCGGAAGTTCACGCCCGCCGCCCGCACCGAGATCCGCACCTGCCCGGTTTCCAGCGGTGCCAGCACTTCCGGGCACTCCACCAGCCGCAGGCTCTCCAGCGTCCGATCTTCCGATACGGCCAGCCGCCACGCCTGCGCGGACGGCAGCGCCAAGCCGTCTCCGGCAGGCACGCGGGCCAGCCTCAGCGCCCGCGCCACTCCGTCGCGCAGCGAGAGTTGCGGCTCGTCAAGAGTCAGCGCGGCAGACAGCCGATCCAGCGAAGCCGCGCTGTCGTCCAGATCGAGCAGCACGAACCGGCCCGGGTGCTCCGCCTGCGCCGAGCGCACCAAACCCCATACCGCCGCTGCTGCCGGATCCGGCACGTCCGCGTGCGGCTCCACCGCGACCGCGCCCCGCGTCACCACGACCAGCCGCGAACCAGCCAGCCGCTCTTCGCCCAGCCACTCCTGGACCAGCGCCAGTGTCTGAGCGGGCGAAGCGCCGCTGGCGAACACCACCTCTGGCGCGCGATCGCCCAGCGCCGCCAAATCCGGATACCTGTTCGCCTCGACCTCGAGAGTCAATTCGCCCAGCACGGCCCAGTCAGTGGTCGGCACAGCCTCGCCGACGGGCGTTTCGGCCCACTCCACACCGAACAGCGAGTCCACGAACCCGCTCGGCCCGTTCAGCTGATCCGCCGACACCGGCCGCAGCACCAAGGACTCGATCGACGCGACCGGCGCACCGGTGCGGTCGGCGAGACGCAGGGAGACCGCGTCCGGCCCCGTCGGGGTCAGCGACACCCGCAGCGCCGAGGCACCCGAGGCAAGGAAGGTCACGCCGGTCCAGCTGAACGGGAGTCCGGCCGGGCCCGCGTCCGGACCGGACGGCGCGGTGCCCAGGGCGTGCAGGGCCGAGTCCAGCAGCGCCGGATGCAGGCCGAAGGAACCCGCGTCGACGTCCTCGGGCAAGGCGACCTCGGCGAAGATCTCGTCGCCGCGCTTCCACGCCGCGGTCAGGCCCTGGAACACCGGGCCGTACGCCAGTCCCATCCCGGCCAGCCGGGGGTAGAGATCCTCGACCGGCACCGCTTTGGCCTCCGCGGGCGGCCATTCGGCGAGCGTGAAGGACGGCTCCGGGCCGCCGGGCGAAACCGCGCCGGTGGCGTGCCGGGTCCACGATCCGCCCATGGCCTCAGCCGTGTCCGGACGGGAGTGGACGGTCAGCGGCCTGCTGCCGGACTCGTCCGCCTCGCCCAATGCGAGCTGCACTTGGACGCCGCCCCGCTCAGGCAGGACGAGCGGCGCTTCCAGGACCAGTTCGTCCAGCACCGCGCAGCCGACCTGGTCGGCCGCCCGCACCGCCAGCTCGACGAATCCGGTGCCCGGGAACAGCACCGAACCCAGCACCGCGTGCCCGGCGAGCCACGGCTGCGTCTCCAGCGAAAGCCGGCCGGTGAACACCGCACCGTCCGAATCCGGCAGCGCCAGCGCCGCGCCCAGCAGCGGATGATCCGCCGACGCCAGCCCCAGCTGGCGGGCCTCTCCAGTGCCCGGCGAACCGCCGAGCCAGTACCGCCGCCGCTGGAAGGCGTACGTGGGCAACGGCACCCGGCGCGCGCCCGTGCCCGCGAAGAAGGCCGTCCAGTCCACCGGGCAGCCCACCGCGAACAGCCCCGCGACCGCTTCGGTGAGCGCTCGCGTTTCCGTCCGGTCCTTCCTCGACACCGGGATGAGGACCGCGTCGTCCCCGGTCAGCGAATCCTGGACCATCGCGGACAGCACACTGCTCGGGCCGATCTCGACGAACCGCGTCACCCCGGCGGATTCGAGAGCCCGCACGCCGTCGCTGAAGCGCACGGCGGCACGCACGTGCCGGACCCAGTACTCCGCGGAGAACTCGGAGACCAGCGCACCGGACACATTGGACACCACCGGGATCCGCGGGGCGCGGTACTCGACGGTTTCCGCGATCCGGCGGAACTCCGCGAGCATCCCGTCCATCAGCGGCGAATGGAACGCGTGGCTCACCCGCAGCCGTTTCGCCTGGCGGCCCCTGGCCTGCCAGTGCTCCACGACCTCCTGGACGGCCTCCGCGTCCCCGGACACCACGACCGAGCCGGGAGCGTTGACCGCGGCGATCGCGATCCGGGTTTCCTTCCCCGCCAGCAACGGAAGCACCTCGGCCTCGGCGGCCTCCACGGCGGCCATCGCGCCGCCGGGCAGCGCCTGCATCAACCGGCCCCGCGCCGCCACCAGCCGCGCCGCGTCGTCCAGCGACAGCACCCCGGCGAGGTGCGCCGCGGCCAGTTCGCCGATGGAGTGCCCGCCGACGAAATCCGGGGTCACGCCCCAGGATTCGAGCAACCGGGACAACGCGACCTCGACCGCGAACAGCGCCGGCTGGGTGTACTCGGTCTGGTCGAGCAGCCCGGCGTCGGCCGAACCGTCCTCGGCGAACACGATCTCGCGCAGCGGCCGTCCGAGGTGCCGGTCGAGCCGCGCGCAGACGTCGTCGAAGGCTTCGGCGTAGGCCGGATGGGCCCGGTACAGCTCGCGCCCCATCCCGAGCCGCTGCGCGCCCTGGCCCGCGAACAGGAACGCGGTCTTGCCCGCTGCCGCGATTCCTTCCACCGCGATGGTTCCGCCCGCGGCCAGAGCGTCCACTTCGGACAGATAGTCGTCGCCGAAGACGACCGCCCGGTGTTCCAGCCCGGCCCGGCCGGTCGCCAGCGAGCAGGCGACGTCCGCGGGATGCAGATCCGGTTCGGCGCGAAGGTGCGCGGCGAGCCGCCCGGCCTGTGCCCGCAACGCCGCCCGGTCCTTGCCGGACAGCACCCACGGCAGGTCGCGCGGGACCCGGTCCGGTTCGCCGGTCTCCTCGCCCTGTTCCAGGATCACGTGCGCGTTGGTGCCGCTGATCCCGAAGGACGACACCGCCGCCCGCCGCGGCCGGTTCCCCGCCGGCCATTCCCTGGGCTCGGCCAGCAGTTCCACCGCACCGGCGGACCAGTCCACATGTGGCGAAGGCGCGTCGATGTGCAGGCTCTTCGGCAGCATCCCGTGCCGCAGCGCGAGAACCATCTTGATCACTCCGGCCACCCCGGCCGCCGCTTGGGTGTGCCCGATGTTGGACTTCACCGAGCCCAGCCACAACGGCTGTTCCCGGTCCTTTCCGTAGGTCGCCAGGAGCGCTTGCGCCTCAATCGGATCGCCGAGTTTGGTGCCTGTGCCGTGCGCCTCCACAGCGTCCACATCGGACGGATTCAAGCCGGCATTCGCCAACGCGGCCCGGATCACCCGCTGCTGCGAAGGACCATTCGGCGCCGTCAGGCCGTTCGACGCACCGTCCTGGTTCACCGCGGTGCCGCGCACCACCGCGAGCACCGGATGCCCGTTGCGCCGGGCGTCCGACAGGCGCTCCACCAAGAGCAAACCGACGCCTTCGCTCCAGCCGGTGCCGTCGGCGGCCGCCGCGAACGGTTTGCACCGGCCGTCCGGAGCCAGCCCGCGCTGCCGGGAGAATTCGACGAACGTCCCCGGGGTCGACATCACCGTGACCCCGCCGGCGAGCGCGAGCGTGCATTCGCCGGACCGCAGCGATTGCGCGGCCATGTGCAAGGCGTACAGCGACGACGAGCAGGCGGTGTCCACGGTGACCGCCGGGCCCTCGAGACCGAAGACGTACGACACCCGGCCGGACAGCACACTGGTCGCGATCCCGGTCAGCAGATGGCCGGCCACCTCGTCGGCCGTCGTGCCCGCGGCGTGCCCGTAGCCCGAGTACCCGGAGCCCACGAAGACCCCGGCCCGGCTGCCCCGCAGGGACCGCGGGTCGATTCCGGCCTGTTCGAAGGTTTCCCACGCGGTTTCGAGAAGAAGCCGTTGCTGGGGGTCCATCGCAAGGGCTTCGCGCGGCGAGATGGCGAACAGGTCCGGGTCGAATTCGGCGGCGTCGCGGAGGAATCCGCCGGCGCGCGTGTAGCTGGTGCCCTGGTGGTCCGGGGCCGGGTGGTAGAGCGCGTCGAGGTCCCAGCCGCGGTCGACGGGGAACTCGGTGATCGCGTCGACGCCGTCGGCGACCAGCCGCCACAGGTCGTCCGGCGTGGCCACCCCGCCGGGCAGACGGCAGGCCATGCCGACGATCGCGATCGGTTCGTCCTGCGCGAGGACCGCCGGCGCCGGTGCCGCGAGCTGTTCTTGTCCGCCGAGGACTTCCTCGCGGAGGCGAGCGGCGACCGCGGTGGGAGTCGGATAGTCGAAGACCACGGTGGAGGGCAGCCGGACGCCGGTCTCCGCGGCGAGCCCGTTGCGGAACTCGACCGCCATCAGGGAGTCGAAACCGAGCTCGCGGAACGGCCGTCCGGGATCGACGCTATCGGGGCCGGGATGTCCGAGCACCTTCGCGGTCTCGGTGCGCACCAGCTCCAGCAGCACGCTGTCCTGTTCGCCCTCGGTCAGCCCGGCGAGCCGTCCGGCGAGCGGCGCGGCATCGGAACCGGCGGCCGGTTCCTGCCTCGCTTCGGGCAGGTCAGCCAGCAACGGGCTGGGCCTGCCGGACGTGAACGCCGGGGCGAACAGCTCCCAGTCCACGTCGGCGATCGCCACGGAGGCCTCGCCCGACTCCAGCGCCTGCTGCAGCGCAGCGACAGTGCGGCCGGGCGCCATCGGGGTCAGCCCGCGACGGCGCAGCTGCACGGCCCCTTCCGCGTTGACCATTCCGCCGCCCGCCCACGGACCCCACGCCACTGAGGTCCCGGCGAGGCCGCGAGCACGGCGCTGCTCGACCAGTGCGTCGAGGAACGCGTTCGCGGCCGCGTACGCCGCCTGGTTGCCGCTGCCCCACACCGCGGCGATCGACGAAAACACTACGAACGCGTCCACCTGCCGGTCGCCGAGAAGCTCGTCGAGGTTCGCCGCGCCGCGCACCTTGGCGGCCAGCACGTCTTGAAGGGTCTCCGGCGTGCTCGCGGCGAACGGCGTCGCGTCCGGCGCGCCTGCCGCGTGCACCACGGTGGTCACCGGGAATTGGGCGAGCAGGTCTCGTACCGCGTCGCGGGAAGCCACGTCGCACGCGGCGATCGTCACCCGGGCACCCAGTGCGGTCAGCTCGGTTTCCAGCTCGGCGGCACCGGGAGCCGCACGCCCGCGGCGGCTGGTCAGCACCAGATGCTCGACGCCCTGGCCGGCCAGCCAGCGCGCCACGCGGGCGCCCAGCGCACCCGTGCCGCCGGTCACCAGCGCCGTGCCCCGCGGTACCCAGCGGTCGGCGCCAGCCGGTGCTTCGGCTCGCTCCAGCCGCCGGCCGAACGCCCCTTCCGCGCGGATCGCCACCTGGTCCTCGTCGCCGGACAGCACCGCGTTCAGGTACGCGAGCACCGGCTCGTCCACTCGCGCGGGCAGGTCGACCAGGCCGCCCCACAGCTGTGGGTACTCCAGCGCAGCCACGCGGCCGAGGCCCCACACCGCCGCTTGCGCGGTGCTGGACACGGTGTCCCCGCGGCCTGCCGACACCGCGCCCTGGGTCACCGCCCACAGCCGCGTGTCGCTTCCGATCGTGGTCAGTGCCTGTGCGAGAGCGACCGTCGCCGCCAGGCCGGCCGGAACCTCCGGATAGCCCGGAAGCGGGTGCTCGTCGAGCGCCAGCAGGGACAGGACGCCTGTCACCGGTCCTTCGGAAAGCGCCTGCCGCACCTGGTCGGCGAGCGTTTCAGGAGTGTCCGTCGCGGAAACCGCCAGGCGGCGCCCTCGAAGCGCCGAGGCCCAGGGCGCGTGCCCGTCGGGAACGACGACCAGCCACGTGTCCGAGATGGTCTCAGTGGCGGCGAGAGTGAGCGGTTTCCAGACGATCCGGTAGCGCCAGTCGTCCACAGTGGACAAATCGGAGCGCGGGCGGCTGGCCGGTTCCAGCCAGTAGCGCTGCCGTTGGAAAGCATAGGTCGGCAAGTCGATTCGCCGTGCGCCGCCGAAGAACCGCGGCCAGTCCACCGGGGTGCCGTGGACGTGGAGGGCGGCAAGGGCCTCGACCGCTGCCCGCGGTTCGGGGCGGTCTTTCCGCAGCGCGGCGACCAGGACGGCGTCGTCGGAGACACAATCCTCGATCATCGCGGTCAGAGTGCTGGACGGACCGAGCTCGACAAACCTGCTGGCGCCATTGGCTTCCAACGCGCGGACCCCGTCGCAAAACCGCACCGTGTCCCGCACGTGGCGCACCCAGTAGTCCGCGGAGAACTCGGTGACCAGCGCGCCGGTCAGATTCGACACCATCGGGATCCGCGGCTGGCTGAACTCGACCCCTTCGGCCACCGCACGAAACTCGTCCAGCATCCCGTCCATGAGATGCGAGTGGAACGCGTGACTCACCTTCAGCCGCTTCGTCCGCAGACCCTCCGACTCCCACCGCGACACCGCGTCTTCATCGCCGGAGAGCACCACCGAACGCGGACCGTTCACCGCCGCGACAGCCACACCTGGCTGAGGCTGAATCTCACCCTCGGAAGCCTGCACCGCCAACATCACGCCGCCAGACGGCAACGCCTGCATCAACCGACCCCGCGCCGCCACCAACCGAGACGCATCCGCCAACGACATGACACCGGCGACGTGCGCCGCAGCCAACTCACCGATCGAATGCCCACCCACAAAATCCGGGCACACACCCCACGACTCGAACAACCGGAACAACGCCACCTCAAAGGCAAACAACCCCGGCTGCGTCACCCCGGTCTGATCAACCAGATCAGGATCGTTCAACGCCTCCTGAATCGGCGAATCAAGATGCTGATCCAGCTCGGCGCACACCTCGGCGAAAGCCTGAGCGAACACCGGGAAAGCGTCCGACAGTTCGCGGCCCATCCCTGCCCGTTGCGAACCCTGCCCGGAGAAGATGAACGCCGTCCGACCCTTGGCTGCCGTACCAGTGGCACCCCGGCCCTCGGCCACCGCGGCGACACCTGCCAGCAACTCGTCCCGGCTGGTGCCCACCACCGCCGCACGACACTCCATCGCCGCCCGGGTCACCGCCAGCGACCAGCCGACATCCGCGGGCGCAGCATCGTCCACATTCGACACCAGCCGACGAGCCTGCTCCCGCAACGCCTCCGGACTCTGCGCCGACAGCACCCACGGCACCACTCCCAGCGCACGGCCGGACTCCACCGGAGGCTCCTCGGGCGCCTGCTCCACGATCACGTGCGCGTTGGTCCCGCTGATCCCGAACGCCGACACCCCGGCCCGCCGCGGCTGGCCCCCCTCCGGCCACGGCCGCGCTTCGGTCAGCAACTCGACCGCGCCGTCCGACCAGTCCACATGCGCCGACGGCTCGTCGATGTGCAAGCTCCGCGGCAAAACTCCGTGCCGCAGCGCCAAAACCATCTTCATCACCCCGGCGACACCAGCCGCCGCTTGGGTGTGCCCGATGTTCGACTTGACCGACCCCAGCCACAACGGACGTTCGCGCCCCTGGCCGTAAGTCGCCAGCAAAGCCTGCGCCTCGATCGGATCGCCGAGCGTCGTCCCGGTACCGTGCGCCTCCACAGCGTCCACATCGGACAGACCGAGACCAGCGTTCGCCAGCGCTGCTCGGATCACCCGCTGCTGCGACGGACCATTCGGCGCCGTCAGCCCATTCGACGCGCCGTCCTGGTTCACCGCACTGCCGCGCACCACCGCCAGCACCTGATGCCCGTTGCGCTGAGCGTCCGACAACCGCTCCACCAACAGGATTCCGACGCCCTCGGAGAACCCCGCGCCATCCGCCGCGGCCGAGAACGACTTGCACCGGCCGTCCGAGGCCAACCCGCCCTGTCGCGCGAACTCCTCGAAAATCGACGGCGTCGACAACACCGTCGCTCCACCGGCCAACGCCAGCGAACATTCCCCGGACCGCAGGGATTGCACGGCAAGATGCAACGCCACCAACGACGACGAGCACGCGGTATCCACGGTCACCGCAGGGCCTTCGAAGCCGAAGAAGTACGACACCCGGCCCGACAGCACGCTCGCCGCGTTGCCCGTTCCCAAATGGGCTTGGCTTTCCGGTGGCGCCTCGCCGCCTACCCGGTACAGGTAGTCCTGGCCGTTCGTGCCCGCGAACACGCCGGTCGCGCTGCCCCGCAGCGAATCCGGGTCGATGCCCGCTCGTTCGAACACCTCCCACGAGGTCTCCAGCAGCAACCGCTGCTGCGGATCCATCGCCATGGCCTCACGCGGACTGATCCCGAAAAAGGCGGGATCGAACTCCCCCGCACCGGACAGAAACCCGCCCGCGCGGAAATAGGAATCCGACTCGTCCCATCCGCGGTCCTCCGGAAAGCCGGAAATCCCGTCGCCGCCTGCGGCGAGCAGCCGCCACAGGTCGTCCGGCGAGGCGACCCCGCCGGGGAAACGACAGGCCATCCCGACGATCGCGATCGGCTCCCGCGCTTTGTCCTCGACCTCGCGCAACTGCTCCCGAGACTGCCTGAGCTCGCCCATCACCCACTTGAGGTGATCGAGCAACTCCTGGTCGTTCCCCATCGGTAAAACTCCTCGTCGAAGTCAGGGAAGGGTCCGCGATCGCCGTGCTCAGGCGCGGCCGAATTCTTTCTGCAGAATCTCGTAGAGCTCGTCCTTGGTCGCCGAGGCGATGTCGCCCCCGGCGGCCTGATCGTGGCTTTCTTTCCAGCGGGCCAGCAGGTTCTGCAGCCGGGCGGTGACCTCGGCAGTCTCCGTTTCGCTGACGGGCGCGGAGAACAACGCGGCTTCGAGCCGGTCCAGCTCGGCGCCGAGCCCGTTCTCCGCGGGGTCTTCCCCGGCCAGTTCTCCGTGCAGGTACTCGGAAACCGCGTTCGGCGTCGGGTAGTCGAACACCACCGTCGCCGGGACCCGGATCCCGGTGGCCGTGCCGAGCGCGTTGCGGAACTCCACCGCGGTCAGCGAATCGAAGCCGAGATCGCCGAACGCGCGCCCCGGTTCGACGCGGTCCGCCGACGGATAGCCGAGCACCTTCGCGGTCTTCTCCCGGACCAGGGCGAGCAGGACGTCGAGCCGGTCGGCCGCGGGCAGCGCGGCGAGCCGGTCCCGGAACGAGGACTCGTCGGCGGTCTCGGTCCTGGTCTGCTCCGCCGCGCGGCAAAACTCGGGCAGGTCGCGGAACTGCGGATTGGGCCCGGCGGCGATCAACGCGGGTGTCAGCAGGTCCCAGCCGATGTCCGCGACCGTCACCGAGGCCGAGCCGCCCGCCACCGCGCGCTCCAGCGCCGTGACCGCCAGCTCCGGCGACATCGGCGGCACCCCGCCGCGCCGCAGCCGGTCGGTGACGGCGTCGCTGCCCGCGGCCATGCCGCTGTCCGCCCACGGCCCCCAAGCGACCGCCGTCGCGGCCAGCCCGTCGGCCCGCCGCTGCTCGGCGAGCGCGTCGAGAAACGCGTTCGCCGCCGCGTAGTTGGCCTGCCCGGCACTGCCCACCACGCCGACGATCGAGGAGAACAGCACGAACATGCTGAGTTCGCAGTCCCGGGTGAGTTCGTGCAGGTTCAGCGCGGCGTCCGCCTTCGGGCGCAGCACCGTGCCGAGCCGTTCCGGGGCAAGGGATTCCAGCACTCCGTCGTCGAGGACACCCGCCGCGTGCACGACGCCGGCAAGCGGGAACTCCGCGGGAATCTCGGCCAGCAGCCCCGCCAGCGCGGCCCGGTCGGCGGCGTCGCACGCGGCCACCGTCACCCGCGTGCCCAGTTCCTTCAGTTCGGCTTCCAGCTCAGCTGCCCCAGCGGCCTCGCGGCCCCGGCGGCTGGCGAGCACCAGGTGTTCGGCACCGCGCTCAGCCAGCCACCTGGCGATCCGAGCCCCGAGCGCACCGGTGCCGCCGGTGATCAGCACCGTGCCCGGACCGGGAGCCCATTCCCCAGCGGCGACGTCCGGGCCCGCTCGCCTGAACCGGCGCACGAACACGCCGGACTCCCGCACCGCCAGCTGGTCTTCGTCCCCTGCTCCCGCCACGACGTCGGCGAACCGGGCGACCGCGCGGGCGTCCACCGCCGGGGGCAGGTCCACGAGGCCGCCCCAGCGTTCCGCGTGTTCCAGCGCCACCACCCGGCCGAGTCCCCAGACCTGCGCCTGAACGGGATTGCCGACCCGGTCCGGCCTGCCGACGGTCACCGCGTCCGTGGTGACACACCAGATCCGGGGCTCGCCGGCGATCTTCCCGGCGGCCTGGGCCAGCCCCAGCGTGGCGGCGAGGCCGTCGGGCACCGACGGCAGACCCGGCAGCGGAGTCTCGTCCAGGGCCAGCAGGGAAACGATGCCGTGCACGGGGGCGTCGGCGGCCGATTCGGTCAGCCGGGCGGCGATCGTCTCGCGGTCCTCGCCGCCGGACAACGTCACCGTGCGCACCTGTGCGCCGCGGCCGGTCAGTTCCTTGGCCAGCGCGTCCGGCCAGCCGTCCGCGGGCAGCCTCGACGGCAGCACCACGAGCCACGTCCCGGTCAGCGGCTTGGCCGAAAGCTCGGTCGCGGGCTTCCAGGCCACCTCGTAGCGCCACTGGTCGAGGGCGGACTGCGCGCGATGCCGCTGGTGCCAGGACGACAGGGCGGGCAGCAACGCGGTCAGCGACGACTGCTCGGGACCGCCGTCGATCGCCAGTACCTCCGACACCGCGGCAACGTCCTGGCTCTCGACCGCCGTCCAGAAGCTGCTTTCCGCCGTACCAGCGGTCTCGGCCGGCTGGACGGGAGGTTCCAGCCAGTAGCGTTGCCGCTGGAAGGCGTAAGTCGGCAGGTCGATCCGCCGCGCGCCGGTACCGGCGAAGAACTGCTTCCAGTCCACTGTGGAGCCGTTCGCGTACAGCGTGGCGGCGGCCTCGACCACGGCCTGGGCTTCGGAACGATCCTTCCTCGCGGCCGCGACGACCGTGGCGTCGGCGAGAAGGGACTCGTCGATCATCGCGGTCAGCGCGGTCGACGGGCCGACTTCCAGGAACCTGGTGACCCCATGGGCCTCCAGCGCACGCACGCCGTCGCAGAAGCGCACCGTGTCCCGAACATGCCGCACCCAGTAATCCGCGGAGAACTCGGTGACCAGCGCGCCGGTCAGATTCGACACCATCGGGATCCGCGGCTGGCTGAACTCGACCCCTTCGGCCACCGCACGAAACTCGTCCAGCATCCCGTCCATGAGATGCGAATGAAACGCATGGCTCACCTTCAGCCGCTTGGTCCGCAGCCCCTTCGACTCCCACCGCAACACCGCGTCCTCGTCACCCGAGAGCACCACCGAACC
>NZ_JACGZW010000032.1 GCF_014145675.1 Amycolatopsis dendrobii | reverse complement strand
GAACACCACATCCCCGGAGCCCACCGCCGAAGCCGGCGGCAACTCGCCGTCGGCCACCGCGTCCGCTCCGCGCAGCAATTCGTCCCGATCGCGGCCCGCCACCGCGATCCGGCGCGTCAGCCCGGCCCGGGCGGTCGCCAGCGAATACGCCACGTCCAGCGCGGCCAGCCCGGCGGCGGCCCGCACCCGCGCGCCCAGCGACCGGGCCTGTTCGCGCAGCGCTTCGGCGCTCTCCGCCGAGAACACCCACGGCAGTACGTCCAGCGCGCGGCTCGGTTCCTCCGCCGCGATCGGCTCGTCCGGTGCTTGCTCCACGATCACGTGCGCGTTGGTGCCGCTGATCCCGAACGACGACACCCCGGCCCGGCGCGGGCGGTCCGTCTCCGGCCACTCCCGGGCCTCCGCCAGCAACTCGACCGCACCCGCTGACCAGTCCACATGCGACGAAGGCGCATCAATGTGCAGGCTCTTCGGCAAAATCCCGTGCCGCATCGCCAGCACCATCTTCATCACCCCGGCCACACCCGCGGCCGCTTGGGTGTGCCCGATGTTGGATTTGACCGAGCCCAGCCACAGCGGCTGTTCGCGGTCCTTCCCATAGGTCGCCAGAAGAGCCTGCGCCTCGATCGGATCGCCCAAAGTCGTCCCGGTGCCGTGCGCCTCCACCGCGTCCACCTCGGACGGTTCCAGCCCGGCATTCGCCAGCGCCGCCCGGATCACCCGCTGCTGCGACGGACCATTCGGCGCCGTCAGCCCATTCGAGGCACCATCCTGATTCACCGCGGAACCCCGCACCACCGCCAGCACCGGATGCCCATTGCGCCGAGCGTCCGACAACCGCTCCAGCAGCAGCACGCCCAGCCCCTCGGAGAAACCGGAACCGTCGGCCGCCTCGGCGAACGGCTTGCACCGGCCGTTCGGGGCGAGTCCGCCCTGCCGGGCAAAGTCGACGAAGATCGCCGGGGTGGCCATCATCGTCACCCCGCCGGCCAGCGCGAGCGAGCTTTCCCCGGACCGCAAAGACTGCACCGCGAGATGCAACGCCACCAATGACGAGGAACAAGCCGTGTCCACCGTCACGGCGGGACCCTCGAACCCGAACACGTACGACACCCGGCCCGAGACGACGCTCCCCGCGCTGCCGTTGCCCAGATAGGCCTCGACGCCTTCGGGAACGGCGGTCGATCGGGAGCCGTACTCGTGGTACATCACGCCCGCGAACACCCCGGTCGCGCTGCCCCGCAACGACCGCGGGTCGATCCCGGCGCGTTCGATGGCCTCCCACGACGACTCCAGCAACAGCCGCTGCTGCGGATCCATCGCGAGCGCCTCGCGCGGGCTGATCCCGAAGAACCCGGCGTCGAACTCGAGCCCGTCGTAGAGAAAGCCGCCGGCGTCGGCGTACTCGGGACCCGATTCGGGCCGCTCGACGCTCCAGCCGCGGTCGTCCGGATACCCGGAAATCGCGTCGGCGCCGTTGCCGACCAGCTCCCAGAAGTCCTCCGGGGACGCGACCCCGCCCGGAAAGCGGCAGCCCATCGAGACGATCGCGACGGGTTCCGGTTCCTCGGCCTCCTGAAGCCGCTTGCGCGTCTGCCGCAGCTCGGTCGTCACCAGCTTCAGGTACTCCCGGAGCTTGCCCTCGTCCGCCATGCCCATCTTCCCGTCGAAGTCGTGGTCGAGCGCGGGGCGCTCAAGCCTCAAGGAGTGCGGTGGCCCGGATCATCCGGCCAGCGCGACGATTTTCGGGACCACCTCGGTGGCCGCGGGCAAGGCGCGCACCTCGGCCGCGACCTCCTCGGCGGCGGCGCGCATCGCGGTGTCGGCCAGCAGTTCCCGCACCTGCCCCGCGTCGAGTTCGCCGGGGCGCACCACTGTGCCGAGGCCGCGTTTGTTCACCGCGCCCGCGTTGAGGAACTGGTCGTCGCTCTGCGGCAGCACGATCTGCGGCAGTCCCGCGTCGATCACCGTCAGCGTGGTGCCCGCGCCGCCGTGGTGGATCACCGCGTCCGAGGTGGCCAGCAGCGCGTTCAGCGGCACCCACTTGACGAGCCGGATGTTCTTGGGCAGCCCGCGCAGTTCGCTCGGGTTGACGCTGCCGATCGTGAGGACGAACTCGGCGTCGATCTCCCCCGCGCCCTCGACGAACTGGCGCAGCGCGCCGCTGCCGAGCATCTGCGGGATGACCGAGCCGAGGGTGACCGTGACCCGCGGTTTCTTCGGCGGCGTGTACAGCCATTCCGGCATCAGCGCGCCGCCGTTGTACGGCAGGAACCGCATCGGCCAGCCGTGGGAGTAGCTGGAGCGCATGCTCGGCGGCGCCACGTCGATCGAGGCCGACGGGGAACCGGGGGGCACGCCGAAGCGCTCGAATTCCTGGCCCATCCGCTCGTACACCGACCGGCTCATGTCGATCGGCATGCCGAAGTTGATCCCGTGCAGCACCGACGGGATGCCGAGCTTCGCGGCCACCAGCGGGCCCGCGCCGTCCATCGGGGTGTGCACGACCAGGTCCGGCCGCCACTTCTGCGCCAGTTTCATGGTGCCGTGCACCAGTGCTTTGCTGCATTCGGCGAACAGCCGGATGGAGAACTCCGCGGCCACCGAGGGGTCCTGGAGGTTGGGCACCAGGTCGGCGGAATCGCGCAGCACCTTGCCGAACACCCCGGTGAAGTCGAGGTCGGGCGCGGCGTCGACGACGCGCAGGCCTGCTTTGGCCGGGGTCTCGTCGTACCCCTGGTAGTGCCCGGTCGCCAGCAGGACCTCGTGCCCGGCCAGCTGGAACGCCCACGCGGTCGGCACGGTGGGGAACGTGTGTCCCACGCCGGGCGACGTCACGAACAGAACGCGCATGATGAAGTCCTCCCTTGCGGATACGCCGCTTCGTCCATTCAGGACAGTCCGAGTTCCTCGTCGATGAGGCCGAAGATCTCCTCGTCGCTCGCCTGGTCGAGCTCCTTCTCGACGGCGGGCACTGTCCGTTTCCCCTTCGCCAGCAGCGCTTCCAGCCGTTTCACCACGGCCGGGTCCGGGCTGGTCCCGGCCAGCGCCTCCTCCAGCCGGGCCAGTTCGGCCAGTCCGGCGGCCTGGCCCGCCGCCGCGTCCTCGAATTCGGCGCGCAGGTGCTTGGCCAGCGCGGCCGGGGTCGGGTAGTCGAAGACGAGCGTCGCGGAAAAGCGCAGTCCGGTGGCGATGTTCAACCGATTGCGCAGTTCGAGTGCGGTCAGCGAGTCGAATCCGAGTTCGGTGAACGCCCGCGCGGGCCCGACGGCGTCCGGCGCGGCGAAGCCGAGCACCCCGGCCACGTGCTTGCGCACGAGTTCGAGAAGCACCCGCTCCCGATCCACCTCCGCGGCCTCGGCCAGGCGCTTGCGCAATGCGTCGACCGAATCGCCCGCCTTCGCCGTGTCCCGGCCGCGCGTGCGCACGAGGCCGCGGAACAGCACCGGCACCTCACTCACCGAGCCCAGGTCCAGGCGCATCGGGGCCAGCACCGCGTCGTCCCCGGCGAGTGCCGCGTCGAACAACGCCAGGCCCTCCGCCGCGGACAGGCCGACGACCCCGGCGCGCGTCATCCGGCTCCGGTCGGCCTTGTCGATGCCCGCCGTCAATTCGCTCGTGTCCGTCCACAGTCCCCATTCCAAGGCCACCGCGGGAAGTCCCCGCGAGCGCCGTTGCCGGGCGAGTGCGTCGACGAAGGCGTTCGCCGCCGCGTAGTTGGCTTGGCCGGGACCGCCGAGGAGCCCGGCTGCCGACGAGAACAGGACGAACGCGTCGAGGTCGAGATCCCGGGTGAGGTCGTGCAGGTTCAGCGCCGCGTCGGCCTTGGGGCGGAACACGGCGTCGAGTCGCTGCGGGGACAGGGATTCGACCACGCCGTCGTCGAGCACGCCTGCGGTGTGCACCACCGCGGTCAGCGGGTGCTCTGCCGGGATCTGGTCGAGCACCGCCGCGAGGGCGTCCCGGTCGGCCGCATCGCACGCGACGACGGTCGCCTCGGCACCCAGTTCGGTCAGTTCGGCGACCAGCTCGGTCGCTCCCGGCGCGGCGAGTCCGCGACGGCTGAGCAGCACGAGATGGCGCACATTGTGCACGGAGGCCAGATGCCGCGCGACGAATCCGCCGAGCAGGCCCGTGCCGCCGGTGATCAGGACCGTGCCGGCCAGGACCGGGGGCTGCCCGGCAGCCGGTTCGCGCTTCTCGAGCCTCGGCGCCCGGACCACGCCGTCGCGGATCGCGAGCTGCGGCTCGTCCAGCGCCAGCGCGCCCGGCAGCCGTTCGCGGGACGCCGGGGCGCCGTCGAGGTCCACCAGCACGAACCGGCCCGGGTGCTCCGACTGTGCGGACCGCACCAGGCCCCAGACCGCGGCGGCGGCCAGGTCCTCGCCGTCGACCGCTCCCCGGGTGAGCAGGACCAGCCGGGAATCCGCGAACCGTTCCTCCGCGAGCCAGGACTGGACAACGGTCAGCGCGGAATTCGCTGCCTCCCGCGCCGTCCGGCCGGACGCGCACTCCGCGAACACCAGCTCGGGCGGGTCGTCCTTCGCCAGCTCAGTCAGATCGGAATAGCGGTCGACGTCGAGGTCAGCCAGCGCGGACGGTTCGCCGAGCACCGCCCATCGGGCAGGCTTGGCGCCGGCGACCGGCTGCTGGATCCAGGCGAGCCGGAACAGCGAGTCGCCCGCGGGCCGCTCAGCGGCGAACTGCCCGGCCGGGACGGGCCGGGTCACCAGCGACTCGACCACCGCGACCAGCTTCCCGTCGGAGTCGGCCAGGGACACCGCCACGCCGCCCGACTCAGTCGGCGACAACCGGGCGCGCAGGGCGGAAACCCCGGTGGCGTGCAACGAAACCCCGGACCAGGAGAACGGCAGCCGGGGCTGACCCGCCGTGTCGTCGTCGGGCACGAAATCGCCGGCCACGACCCCGTGCAGCGCCGCGTCCAGCAACGCCGGATGCACCGCGAACGATCCCGCGTCCACGCCCTCGGGCAATCGCGCCTCGGCCCAGATCTCGTCGCCGTGCCGCCAGACCGCGGAAAGCCCTTGGAACGCAGGCCCGTAGTGCAGACCCAGCGCCGCCATCCGGTCGTAGACCTCGCCGACCGGGATCGCCTCGGCTCCGGCCGGCGGCCACGAACCCAGTTCGGCGGACGGCGATTCGGCCGCGGCGGACAACACGCCGGTCGCGCGCCGCACCCAGGCTCCGGACAGGTCTTCGGACTCCGGCCGCGAGTAGATGTTCACCGTCCGGTGCCCGGAATCGTCCGCGCCGCCCACCGCGACCTGGACCTGCACCCCGCCGCGTTCGGGCAGCAGCAGCGGAGTCTCCAGGACGAGTTCGGCCAGGACGTCGCAGCCGGCCTGGCGGCCTGCTTCCAGCGCGAACTCCACCAGTCCGACGCCCGGGAACAGGACCGAACCCAGTGCGGAGTGGTCGGCCAGCCACGGCTGCGTTTCGAGCGAAAGCCTGCCGGTGAACAGCACCCCGTCCGACTCCGGCAGCCCGACCGCCGCGCCCAGCAGCGGATGTTCGGCCGAGGTCAGGCCGAGGCCGCGGGCGTCGCCCGCCGGGGCGAGCGCGTCCAGCCAGTACCGCTGCCGCTGGAAGGCGTAGGTCGGCAGCTCCGTCCGGCGGGCTCCGGTGCCGGCGAAGAAGGACGTCCAGTCCACCGCGGCGCCGTGAGTGTGCGCCTCGGCCAGCGAGAGCAGGAATCGGTCGAATCCGCCGTCGTCGCGGCGCAGCGTTCCGATCGCCGCCGCGGCTTCGCCGGTGTCCTCGATGGTTTCCTGCAGTCCGGTCAGCAACACCGGATGCGCGCTGATCTCGACGAACACGCGGTGGCCGTCGGCCAGCAGCCGTCGGGTCGCGTCCTCGAAACGCACCGTGTGGCGCAGGTTCCGGTACCAGTAGTCAGCGTCGAGAGCGGTGGTGTCGACCGGTTCGCCGGTCAGCGTCGAGCAGAACGGGATCTCCGCCGGTCGCGGGCTGATCGGAGCCAGGACCTTCCGGAGTTCGTCCTCGATCTGCTCGACGTGCGGCGAATGGGAGGCGTAGTCGACCGGTACCCGGCGAGCGCGTACGCCCTCGGCTTCGCACACCGTGATCAGCTCGGCCAACGCCGCCGGTTCCCCGGAAACCACGACCGTGCCCGGACCGTTCACCGCGGCCAGCGAGATCCGGTCGCCGAACGGCTCGCTTCGTTCGCGCACCCAGTCCGCGGACGCGACCACGGACACCATCTCGCCGTGGCCTGCCAGCGCGAGCAGCGCGCGGCTGCGCAGTGCGGAAACCCGGGCACCGTCCTCCAGAGACAACGCCCCGGCGACACACGCCGCGGCGATCTCGCCCTGCGAGTGACCGACCACGGCGGCCGGCTGAACGCCGTGTGCCCGCCAGACCTCGGCCAGCGACACCATCACCGCCCACAACGCGGGCTGAACTACGTCGACCCGGTCCAGTGGGGGTGCGCCCGCGACACCGCGAAGCACGTCCAGCAGTGACCAGTCCACAAAGGACGCCAACGCCGCCGCACACTCCGCGAGACGCTCCGCGAACACCGGACTCGACTCCAGCAGGCCCAGCGCCATCCCCGCCCACTGCGAACCCTGGCCAGGGAACACGAACACCACGTCGCCGGATTCCGCGGCGGTGTTCACCACCACGCCCGCGAGCTGCTCGCCCTCGGCCACCGCGGCCAGTCCGCGCAACAGTTCGTCCCGGCTTCCAGCCACCACGGCCGCCCGGCATTCCAGCGAGGCCCTCGTGGTGGCAAGGGAATACGCCACGTCCGCCGCCGTCCGGTGTTCGTCGGCCCGCACCCATTCGCCCAGTGTCCAGGCCTGCTGCCGCAAGGCTTTCTCGTTCTTCGCCGACAGCACCCACGGCAGCGACGCAGGCTGCTCGCCAGCCGGTTCGGTCGCGTCGGCCGCTTCGGGAGCCTGTTCGAGAATCACGTGGGCGTTCGTGCCGCTGGCGCCGAACGAGGACACCCCGGCTCGGCGCGGATGCGTGGTTTCCGGCCACGGCTGCGCTTCGGACAGCACCTCGACCGCTCCGGCGGACCAGTCGACGTGCGGAGACGGTTCGTCGAGGTGCAAGCTCTTCGGCAGCTGGCCGTAGCGCATGGCCTGCACCATCTTGATCACGCCCGCGACCCCGGCGGCGGCCTGGGTGTGCCCGATGTTGGACTTGACCGAGCCGATCCACAACGGACGGTCAGCGGGCCGGTCCTGCCCGTACGCGGCCAGCAGGGCCTGCGCTTCGATCGGGTCGCCGAGCGAGGTCCCGGTGCCGTGCGCCTCCACCGCGTCGACCTCGCCGGCCGCCAGCCCGGAGCTGGCCAGCGCCTGTCGGATGACGCGTTGCTGCGAAGGCCCGTTCGGCGCGGTCAGCCCGTTGGACGCCCCGTCCTGGTTCACCGCGGAACCCCGCAGCAGCGCGAGCACCTGATGCCCGTTCCGCTGGGCGTCCGACAGCCGTTCCACCAGGACCAGCCCGACGCCCTCGCCCCAGCCGGTGCCGTCGGCGGCCGCCGAGAACGGCTTGCACCGCCCGTCCCCGGCCAGTCCGCGCTGCCGGGAGAACTCGGTGAAGATGCCGGGATTGGACAGCACGGTCACGCCGCCTGCCAGCGCCAGCGAGCATTCGCCCGACCGCAGCGATTGCGCGGCGAGATGCAACGCGACGAGCGAGGACGAACACGCTGTGTCCACGGTGACCGCTGGGCCCTCGAAGCCGAACACGTACGACACCCGACCCGAGGCGACGCTCCCGGCGTTGCCGTTCCCGAGGTACGCCTCGACTCCGTCCGGAACCGAACTGGAACGCATGCCGTAGTCGTGGTACATCACGCCCGCGAACACCCCGGTCGCGCTGCCGCGCAAGGCGTGCGGATCGATTCCCGCGCGCTCCAAGGCTTCCCAGGCGGTTTCCAGGAGCAGCCGCTGCTGCGGATCCATCGCCAGCGCCTCACGCGGGGAGATGGCGAAGAAGTCGGCGTCGAAATCGGCCGCGTCGTAAAGGAAACCGCCCTCTCGGGCCCGGCTGACGCCCTCGTGCCCGGGCGCGGCCGCGAAGTCGTACAGCCCGTCCAGGTCCCAGTTCCGGTCGTCCGGGAGTGCGGAGATCGCGTCGGTTCCGCCTGCGACCAGCTGCCACAGGTCCTCAGGCGAGGCCACGCCGCCGGGGAAACGGCACGCCATGCCCACGATCGCGATGGGTTCGTCGGCGGGCTTCGCCACCGGCGCGACGGTGGCGGGAGCTTCGGATCCGACGAGCTGGGTCTGCAACTGCCGGGCCAAAGCGGCGGGCGTCGGATGGTCGAACACCAGCGTGGCAGGCAGCCGGAGCCCGGTGGCGGCGTTGAGCCGGTTGCGCAGTTCCAGCGCGGTCAGCGAGTCGAAGCCGAGATCGGTGAACGCCCGCGAGGCCCCGATGGCGCCGGGCGCGCTGAAGCCAAGCACCCCCGCCACGTGCGTGCGAACCACTTCGAGCAGCACCCGTTCCCGCTCGGCCTCGCCCACGCCGGCCAGCCGCTGGCGCAGTCCGTCCGCGGAACCTGCCCGGCCCGCGCGCCGGGCGGGCGTCCGGACCAGCCCGCGAAACAGCGGCGGAACCGCAGCGGCCGTCCGCAGGGCAGCCAGGTCCAGCCGGACCGGGGCCAGCACGGCCGCCTCGGAGCCGATCGCCGCGTCGAACAAGGCCAGACCGGCTTCGGCCGACAGCGCTGTCATCCCGGAGCGGTTCATCCGGCCGACGTCGGATTTGTCCAGGCTGCCGGTGAGTTCGCTGGACTGCTCCCACAGCCCCCAGGCCAGCGACACGGCAGGGAGGCCCTCCGCGCGGCGGCGCTGGGCGAGTGCGTCGAGGAAAGCGTTGGCCGCGGCGTAGTTGCCCTGCCCCGCGCTGCCGAGGAGACCGGCGGCCGAGGAGAACAGCACGAACATGCTCAGGTCGTGATCGCGAGTCAGCTCGTCCAGGTTCCGGGCCGCGTCCGCCTTCGGGCGCAGCACAGTCTCGAGTCGTTCTGGCGTCAGCGACGCGACCACTCCGTCGTCGAGTACGCCCGCGGCATGCACGACACCGGTCAGCGGATGCTCGGCGAGGACAGCTGCCAGCGCCTCCCGGTCGGCCGCGTCGCACGCGACGACGGCGACTTCAGCCCCCAGTTCGCGCAGCTGCTCGACCAGTTCCGGGGCTCCCGGCGCGTCCATTCCTCGACGGCTGAGCAGCACCAGCTTCCGGACGCCGTGCTCGGTCACCAGATGCCGCGCGACGATCCCGCCCAGCGTTCCCGTGCCGCCGGTGAGCAAGACCGTGCCACCGGTCGCCGGGTACTCCACAGTGGACGGTTCTCGTTCCAGCCGGGGCACGCGCACCGCGCCGTCGCTGATCGCCAGCTGCGGTTCGTCCAGCGCGAGCGCGCCGGGCAGCTGGTCGTACGAGGCCAGACCGTCGACGTCCACCAGCACGAGGCGTCCGGGATGCTCGGACTGCGCCGATCGCACCAGTCCCCACACCGCGGCACCGGCCAGGTCGCTGCCGTCGACCGCACCCCGGGTCACCAGTGCGAGCCGAGTGTCCGCGAGCCGTTCCTCGGACAGCCACGACTGGATCGCGGCCAGCGCGGCGCCGACGGTCGCCCGGACGTCATCCCGCTCGTCCGCGCACTCGACGAGCACGACGTCCGGCAGTTCCTCTTGGCGGGCCAACGCCGCGAAGTCGTCGTAGCGCGGGAACTGCGTACCGGCCGGGCCGACTATCGCGCAGGTGGTGTCCGCTGCCGGGGCCGGGATTTCGGTCCAGGTCAGCCGCAGCAGCGAACCCTCCGCGGTCCGCAGCTGGTCCGCCGATACCGGACGCGTGACCAGCTCGCCGACCACGCCGACCGGAACGCCCGCCGCATCGGCGAATTCCACGGAGACCCCGCCGGAACCGGCAGGCGCGAGCCGCACTCGCAGCGTCGAGGCACCCGAGGCGAACAGCGAAACGCCCGTCCAGCTGAACGGCAGCCTGCTTTCGCCCGGACCGGCCGAGGCGTCCATCGCGATCGCGTGCAAGGCGGCGTCGAGCAACGCCGGATGGATGCCGAACTCGTCGGCCGCCGCGTCGTCGTTCAACGCGACCTCGGCGAAGATCTCGGCGCCACGCCGCCAAACGCCGGTCAGCCCCTGGAAGACCGGGCCGTAGTCGAGCCCGAACCCGGACAGCCGCTCGTAGGCGTCCCCGATCTCCACCGGCACGGCTTCCGGCGGCGGCCAGGCGGCGAGGTCGAACGACGGCGCCTGCCGCCGGGTGCCGAGCATCCCGCTCGCGTGCCGGGTCCACGGCTGGTCCGGCGTGTCGTCGTCGGGCCGCGTGTAGACGGCCAGCGGGCGGGTGCCGGAGTCGTCCGGGCTGCCGGCCACCACCTGGACCTGAACACCGCCGGACGCCGGGAGCACCAGCGGCGCTTCCAGCGTCAGTTCCTCCAGCAGGTCGCAGCCGACCTGTTCGCCCGCGTGCAGCGCGAGTTCGACGAACCCGGTGCCGGGGAACAGCACCGAACCCAGCACGAGGTGGTCGGCGAGCCACGGCTGCGCCTCCAGGGACAGCCTGCCGGTGAAGAGGGCGCCGTCGGAATCGGCCAGTCCGACCGTCGCGGCCAGCAACGGGTGGCCGGTGGCGACGAGACCGAGACTCCGCACGTCTCCGCGCGGTGCGACCGGGTCCAGCCAGTAACGCTGGCGCTGGAAGGCGTAGGTGGGCAGATCGGTTGGGCGGGCATTGGTTCCGGCGAAAAAGACGTCCCAATCGACCGCGCCGCCGTGGGCGAAGACCTCGCCGAGGGAGGCCGTGAACCGGTCCAGGCCGCCTTCGTCGCGGCGCAGGGTCCCGATCGCCGCCGCGGCGGTGTCGTCGAGGGTCTCCTGCAATCCGGGAACGAGCACCGGATGCGGGCTGACCTCCACGAACACCTGGTAGCCCTCGGCCAGCATCGTGCGGGTGGCTTTTTCGAATTCGACGGTGTTGCGGAGGTTGCGGTACCAGTACTCCGCGTCCATGTCCGCGGTGTCGAGCACTGCGCCGGTCACCGCCGAGTAGAACGGCACCTGCCCGGACACCGGCGACACCGGGGCCAGCACCTCGAGCAACTCCGCCTCGATCTGCTCGACGTGCGCGGAATGCGAGGCGTAGTCCACCGGAACCTTCCGCGCCCGGACGCCGTCTCGCTCGCACCCGGCGATCAGCTCGTCCAGCGCATCGGGATCACCGGAGACCACGACCGAGCCCGGACCGTTCACGGCCGCGACGGAGATCCTTGGGCCAAGCCGCTCGCGCACCTTCTCCACCCGTTCGGCGACGGAGACCATCCCGCCCTTGCCGGACAAGACCGTCAACGCCTTGCTGCGCAACGCAACTACTCGGGCACCGTCCTGAAGCGACAACCCACCGGCGACCACCGCCGCGGCGATCTCGCCCTGGCTGTGCCCCACCACGGCCGCAGGCTTTACGCCGCGGGATTTCCAGACCTCGGCCAGCGACACCATGACAGCCCACAACACCGGCTGGACCACGTCGAGCCGCTCCAGAGCAGACGCGTCCCCGAGGACATCCGGCAGCGGCCAGTCCACAAAGGACTCCAACGCCGCCGCACACTCCGCGAGGCGCGCCGCGAACACCGGACTCGACTCCAGCAGGCTCAGCGCCATCCCCGCCCACTGCGAACCCTGTCCAGGGAAAACAAAGACCACCCCGCCCGGGCCGCCGGAGGCCGCTACCGGGGAAGCACCGTCGGCCACCGCGTGGAGACCGCGCAGCAACTCGGACCGGTCACGTCCGGTCACCGCGGCTCGGCAATCCAGCGCGGCACGGGTGGTTGCCAGCGAAAACGCCACCTCGGTCAGGCTCGCCCCGTCCGGCAGCCGAGCCGCCAGCCGACGGGCCTGGTCCCGCACCGCCGCTTCGCTCTTGCCCGACAGCACCCACGGCACCACGTCCAGCTCGCGGACGGGAGCCTCGGCGGGCTCTTCCGGAGCCTGCTCGACAATCACGTGCGCGTTGGTTCCGCTGATCCCGAACGACGAAACCCCGGCCCGGCGCGGCCGGCCCGACTCCGGCCACTCCCTGGACTCAGCGAGCAGCTCCACCGCGCCCGCCGACCAGTCCACATGCGACGACGGCTCGTCAATGTGCAGGCTCTTCGGCAGCACCCCGTGCCGGATCGCGAGAACCATCTTGATCACGCCGGCGACGCCCGCAGCGGCTTGGCTGTGCCCGATGTTCGATTTGATCGAGCCCAGCCACAGCGGCCGCCCCTCGGCCCGGCCCTGACCGTACGTGGCGAGCAACGCCTGTGCCTCGATCGGATCGCCCAGCGTCGTGCCGGTGCCGTGCGCCTCGACTGTGTCCACATCGGACGATCCGAGCCCGGCGTTGGCCAGAGCCGCCCGGATCACCCGCTGCTGCGAGGGACCGTTCGGCGCCGTCAGGCCATTCGACGCACCGTCCTGGTTCACCGCGGAACCACGCACCACGGCGAGCACCCGGTGCCCATTGCGCTGGGCATCCGACAGCCGCTCCACCAGCAGGAGCCCGACGCCTTCGGAGAAGCCCGCGCCGTCCGCGGTCTCGGCGAACGATTTGCACCGGCCGTCCGGCGAAATCGCGCGCTGCCGGGAAAACTCCACGAAAATGCCCGGCGTGGACATCACCATCACGCCGCCCGCCAGTGCCAGCGAGCACTCCCCCGACCGCAGGGACTGCACGGCGAGATGCAAGGCCACCAACGACGACGAGCAGGCCGTGTCGACGGTGACCGCGGGGCCCTCGAAGCCGAACACATACGACACCCGGCCCGACAGCACGCTCGACACGTTCCCGGTGCCAGCGTGTCCCTCCGCGCCTTCCGCGGTGTTCGCGAGCAACCCCAGATAGTCCTGTCCGCTGCTGCCCGCGAAAACTCCGGTGGCGCTGCCGCGCAACGACTCCGGGTCGATTCCGGCCTGTTCGAACGCCTCCCAGGCCGTTTCCAGCACCAGCCGCTGCTGCGGGTCCATCGCCTGCGCTTCGCGCGGCGAAATGCCGAAGAAGACCGGGTCGAATTCGGTCGCCCCGGCGATGAACCCGCCCGAGCGCACGTGGCTCGTGCCCGGATGGTCGGGATCGGGGTCGTACAGCTCCGGAAGGTTCCAGCCCCGGTCGGCGGGAAAGCCGGAAATCGCGTCCGTGCCGGTGGAAACCAGGTCCCACAGGTCGTCCGGCGAGCTCACGCCGCCGGGGAACCGGCAGGACATCCCGATGATGGCGATCGGTTCCCTTGCCTTCTCCTCGACCTCGCGCAGCCGTTCGCTCTTGTCCTGCAGTTCGGCGGTCACGAACTTGAGGTACTCCCGAAGCTTTTCCTCGTTCGACATCAGCACACCTCCCGCTCGCTGGTCACGACTTTCCGAACTGCTTGTCGATGAAGCTGAAGATCTCGTCGTCGGTCGCGGACTCGACCGGAGCGGCCAGAACCTCGCCGTTCGCCGGATTCCACTTGGCGAGCAGGCTCTTCAACCGCGCCGCGACGTCCGCCCGCGCCCCGTCCTCGAAGTCGGTCGCGGCGAAGAGACCGTCCAGCCGGTCGAGTTCGCGCAGCATCCGGTCGCCGGCCGCGCCGTCCTCGCCGTCGAAGAGCTCCGCCAGGATGTGCTTGGCGAGCGCGGCCGGGGTCGGATAGTCGAACACGAGAGTGGTCGGCAGTTTCGCGCCGACCGCGGCCGTCAACCGGTTCCGCAGCGCCACCGCGGTGAGCGAGTCGAAACCGAGTTCCTGGAACGCGCGCCGGGGCTCGACGTCGGCGGCGGACGCGTACCCGAGCACTCCGGATACCGCCGACCGCACCAGGTCGAGCACCACTCGCTCGCGGTCGTCCTCCGCGACATCCGCGAGCCGCTCCAGCGCGCTGTCCGGCTTCGCGGTCTCCGATGCCTGCCGAAGCTCCGGGAGGTCGCGCAGCATCGGGCTGAGCGGCGTTCCGGCCGCTGCCGCCACGACGCGGTCCCAGGCGATGTCCGCGACGGCGAGGAAAGTCTCGTTGTCGTCGAGTGCCTGCTGCAGCGCCTTGATCGCCAGGCTGGGCGCCATGGAGAGCACACCGGTGCGTCGCAAGCCTTCCTCTACCGCGCCCTCGCCGATGCCGCCGCCCGCCCAGTGCCCCCAGGCGACGGAGGTGGCGGCAAGGCCGTTGGCGCGCCGGTGCTGGGCGAGCGCGTCCAGGAAGGAGTTGCCGGGTGCGTAGTTGCCCTGCCCCGCGCTGCCCATCAGGCCGGCCGCCGAGGAGAACAGCACGAACGCGGACAGGTCGAGCCCCTTGGTGAGTTCGTGCAGGCTCAGCGCCGCTTCCGCCTTGATCCGCTGGACCCGGTCCATCTGGTCGACGGTGAGCGCGTCGAGCACGCTGTCGTCCAGGACCGCGGCCGCGTGCATGACCGTGGTGAGCGGGTATTCGGCCGGGATCTGTGCCAGCAGTCCGGCCAAGGCTTCCCGATCCGCGAGGTCGCACGCGACAACGGTCACTTTCGTCCCGGTCGCGGTCAGTTCGTCCACCAGCTCGGCCGCACCCGGCGCGGCCATGCCCCGGCGGCTGGTCAGCAACAGGTGCTCGGCCTGCTTGTTCGCGAGCCACCTGGCGACGTGCGCGCCGAGTGCTCCGGTACCGCCGGTGACCAGCACGGTTCCGGCAGGCGCCCAGCCCGCTCCCGTGGTCGGCGCAGCCCGCTCAGCGCGAACCAGCCGCCGGGCGAACGCCCCGTCCGACCGCACCGCCACCTCGGCCTCGTCGGTTCCGAGGACGCCGCACAGCCTGATGAGGACCTGGTCGTCGAAGGACTCCGGCACATCGACCACGCCCGCCCAGCGGTCCGGATGTTCCTGCCGCGCCACCGGTCCCAGCCCCCAGACCTGCGCCTGCGCCGGATACGGGAGGACCTCCGTCCCAGCCGCCACGGCACCGCTGGTCACCGACCACATCCGCGCACCGAGCCCGGCGTCGCCCAGCGCTTGGACGAGCGCCACCGTCGCGGCCAATCCGCTGGGCACCGACGGCCCGTCCGGATGCGGCCGTTCGTCCAACGCCAGCAACGAAAGCACCCCGGCTACCGGCTCGTCAGCCGCCGCGCGCAGCCGCTCGGCGATCGTGGCACGGTCCTGTCCGGCATGAGGCACCACGACCTGGCGGATCTGTGCGCCCTGTGCGGCAAGGCCCCGCAGCAGCTGGGCGGTCCATTCGCCGTGGTTCTCGGGAAGGACAGCCAGCCAGGTGCCGGTCAGCGGATGCGAAGTGCTGTCGGCGAGCGGCTTCCAGGTCACGCGGTAACGCCAATTGTCCACAACGGACTTCTGTTTGCGGTGCTGATGCCAGGACGACAGCACCGGCAGCACCGCACCCAGGGAGGATTGCGTCTCCGCGTCGGCGGCGAGCGCAGTGGTGAGGGCGTCGAGGTCGTGGCGTTCGACGGCCTGCCAGAACTCCGTGTGTTCCGGGTCCGTCGCGGGCGACGGCTCCAGCCAGTAGCGCTGGTGCTGGAAGGCATAGGTGGGCAGATCGGTGGTGCGGGCACCAGTTCCGGCGAAGAATGCCTCCCAGTCGACGGTGCCGCCGTGGGCGAACACCTCGCCGAGGGACGTGATGAACCGGTCCAGGCCGCCTTCATCCCGGCGCAAAGTGCCCAGGGCCGCGGCGGTCAGGTCGGTGTCGTCGATCGTCTCTTGCAGGCCCACGGTCACCACGGGATGCGGGCTGACTTCCACGAAG
>NZ_JACGZW010000031.1 GCF_014145675.1 Amycolatopsis dendrobii | reverse complement strand
TTGCCATTGCCGATGAACTCCGTTCCACCATCGCTTCGCCGGTCCATTTCCGGCAACACCGCGCCACATGCGCAAACGCAATCCCCCGATACGCACAAGCAATGCCCGCCTGCCGCGAACCGAAATTACGATTTGTCTCGTGTCGAATAAACCATTGATCGCGCCGTCCATCCTCTCCGCCGATTTCGCCCGGCTCGCCGACGAAGCGGCCGCCGTGCACGGACGTGCGGATTGGCTGCACGTCGACGTCATGGACGCGCATTTCGTGCCGAATCTGACGTTGGGCCTGCCGGTCGTGCAGTCGCTGCTGGCGACGACGGACATCCCGGTGGACTGCCACCTGATGATCGAAAACCCGGACCGGTGGGCGGTCGGGTACGCGGAAGCGGGCTCCTGCAACGTCACGGTGCACGTCGAAGCTGCGCACGATCCGGTCATGCTCGCGAAGAACGTGCGCGCGGCAGGAGCGAAAGCAGGGCTCGCGATCAAGCCGGGCACCCCGCTGGAGCCGTATCTAGACGTGCTCAAGCACTACGACACCCTGCTGGTGATGTCGGTGGAACCCGGGTTCGGCGGGCAGAAGTTCATCGCCGAAGTCCTGGACAAGGTGCGCACCGCGAGGCGGCTAGTCGACACCGGGCACCTGAACCTGGTGGTGGAGATCGACGGCGGCATCAACGGCGACACGATCGAACAAGCGGCGGAGGCCGGTGTCGACTGCTTCGTAGCAGGCTCGGCGATCTACGCGGCCGACGATCCGGCCCGCGCCGTGGAAGGGCTGCGCAGGCGAGCCCGAGCCAGCATGCGCTGACCCGCGCCCCGCCCGTCTCACGGACCGTCTGACGCGCCTCGCCTCGTCGCCGCGAAACTCAGATGCCCAGCATCCGCCGCAGTTCCGGAGCCTGGCGCCGCGAAACGGGAACCGACTCGTGCGAGCGCGGGTCCATGATCAGGAACAGTTCGCCTTTGATGCCCCGTTCCAGCTCGGCCACCCGGCGCAGGTTCACCAGGAACCGCCGGTGCACCCGGCTGAACCCGCACGACAGCAACGATCGCTCGATGTTGTCCAGTCCCCGCGTCGCGGCCTGGATCCTTCCTCGTTCCGTGTTCAGCCACACGATGTTCCGGTCGGCCTCGGCGTAGCGGATCTCCGACGGGGCGAGCAGCACCAGCCGCTCGTTGCGGATCCCGACGATCCGGCGGGGCAGCGGGCCGACCGCGGCTTCCGCGCGCTCCTCGTACGGTTCCCCTTCTCGCACCCCGAACAGGCACAGCATCCCCACCACGTGGTCCGAGTCCAGGACCGGCCGCAGGGTCACCGGGGTGGCGTCCTCTCCCGGGCTCACGGGCAGGCACGCGTAGCCGCTCCAGCGAGCCGGTCCCTGCGCGCGTTCCTTGGCCCACCGCACTACTTCGGGAAGCCCGGAAATGTCCGGGGTCCAGCGTTTCGCCGGTTCGGTCGCGCCCGGTGAAATACCGCTTTCCGGAGTCAGCCCGAGAAGCGACACCGCCTCGTCGTTCGCCGCGATCACGTTGCCGCCGCGGTCCATCGCCAGGAACGGATCGGCGACCTGATCGCATTTGCGGTTGAACTCGGAGATCACTTTGTCGGCTTCGTAGATGGCCCGCCGGTAGATCTCCTGCTCGACGCACGCGGCGGCCTTCGTCAGCCACGCGGGCACCAGTTCGGACAGCGCCGCGTTCCACCGCGAAATGTTGATCGACGCGACCGGCGAACCGGTCACGACGTCGCGGATCGAAATGCCCGCGCAGGACCATCGGTGGAACGCTTCGCACCAATGCTCCGGCCCGGTCACGGTCACCGGACCGGACACCTCCAGCGAAGTGCCCATCCCGTTCGTGCCGGTGCACTGCTCCGACCATGACGACCAGGGGGCGAGGTTGTGCAGTTCGGCCCGCCGCCGCGCGCTGGGGTCGCCCCACGCGCCGAGGACGCGCCCGTCTCCGTCCGCGACCGTGACCACGGCGCCGTCCTGCTCCACTTCACGGCCGGCCAGCGCGCCGAGGCCGCCGAGCGTCGTGAAGATGACGCCGTTGTCGAGCCGCTGGACGTCGTCGCCCCGTGCTCCCGGCGCGACGTCCAGCGTCCGGTCCACCTCGTAGCGGTCCCGGCACCGGTACCACGACGCCAGGATCTCCGGGCGAACGCCGGTTTCGATGTCCTCGCCCGCGGCGAAGCTCTCCCAGGCCTGAGCCACTTCTCTCGCCGACAACGAGGTTTCCAGCGAGCCGCCCGCCAGGTTGCCGCGTCTGCCGGACTCACTCGGTGCAATCGCCAACGGCGGCACGCTCACGGTCATCGCGACCTCCTCGTCGCCTCGAGCACCGGGGTCCCTGGGACCGCCGGGCTGTGACAGCGGTAACCAACGTAACTCGGCGTAGCGCGGCATTACAAGACATGTCCGCGTCGTCCAGCCACGAAGTTGTAGACAAACAAGATCGTCGTCCCGCCGCAGGCGGGCGATCCGGATTTCCCGTCATATGGGACGATGTTCCCGGCTCGTGGCCGATCGGCGGAAAATCGTTCCGCGCGACGCCGCCCAGGTCAAGCCGCACGCCGCGCCCTCCGAAGGGTAGGGCAGGCGGGCCCGGTCCGGGCCGGTCCGCCGCTGGTGCGCGGACGACCGCCGGTCGTCCTCGTTCCGCCGCCGTTCATCCGGCATTCGCCCGCAGTCATCCCGCTCGGCTTGCCGCCGCGCCGAGGCGGAGCTTAGCTTCCGTGAGCGCCCGGACGACCCGGGCCGCACCCGTTCGGAACGGCACCGGACCAAAGGCGGTCTCACATGGCGGACGTACGCCGGCTCGACGCGGCAGCACGCAACCGTGGCGAAGCAACGGTGTACCAGGCCTGGGAACGTTTCGCCCGCGGCGAGGACGACCTCCGCGGCGTGCGGCCCGAGGTCGCGATCTCCTGGCACCGGTGCCGGGACCAGTTCCGGGTCGATCCGCTGCTCACCGAAGCCCCGGTGGCCGTCGCCGAAGTCGACCAGGCGCTGGAGCGCGACGTCGTCATCGCGGAACTCGGCTTCCGCGCCGCCGCGCTCGCGCACGAGGTCAACGCCGGCGGCGGCATCGTGACCATCACCGACGCGAGTGGACGGGTCCTGGCCCAATGGGGCGACCCGGCCACCCGCACCGTCGCCGCCGAGGCCAACCTGGCGCCGTGGTTCTGCTGGTCCGAAGGGGCCACCGGAACGAACGGCATGGGCACCGCGCTGATGTCCTACGCGCCGGTGGTGATCCGCGGCGCGGAACACTGGTGCCAGGCGTTCCACGACTGGAACTGCGCCGGCGTCGCGATCCGGGACGTAGTGACCAGGGAATCGGTCGCGGTGCTCAACATCTCGTGCTGGCGCGGCGATCTTCCCGGCGCGGCCGGCGCTTGGCTCAGCAACGCCGCCACCATGACCCAGCGCATCCTGCGCCGCCGAGCCCAAGACGACGGTGCTCAATTGATGGCCGCCTTCAACGAAGCCAGGGCGCGCTCGAGCGCGGCGCTCGCGGCAGTCGACCCCTCGGGGCGAGTGGTGCTCGCCGACGACACCGCGAGCGTGCTTCTCGGCATTCCCGGTTCGACGCCTGCCCCCGATCCCGCCGTACGGTGGAAACCGGAACTGCCGGAATTCATCCAGGCTTCCGTCTATGCCGCGAAACAGGCGACGCGCAATCACGACTGGCTCGGCTCGACGCAGATCTTCACCAGGCTCGCCGCCGAACCCATGCCGATCAGCTTCCGGCCGGTGTTCCTGTCCGGGCACCTGCTGGGCAACCTGGTCACCTTCGGGACGTCGGAAGGGGTTCCCCTGCCCCGGTCCGGCGAGGACGGCCCGCAGCGGGCGCAGCCGCACCGGATGGTCGCGACCCGCGAAAACCGCATGGTGCTGCTGCGGCTTCCGGAAGTCTCGTTCGCCCAGTCGGACGGCAATGACGTGTGGCTGTCGACCGACCAGGGACGGCTGCGCTCCGCCTCTCCCGGCCTCGACAAGCTCGAAACCGAACTGGGCGACGCGGGCTTCCTGCGAGTGCACCGCCAGTACGTGGTGAACCTGAGCCGCATCCGCGAGGTCGAACGCCGGTTCAAGGGCGAACTGTTCCTGGTCATGGACGACCAGGAACAGACCATGGTGCCGGTTTCCCGGCGGAACACCCCGGCGGTGCGGCGGGCGCTGGCGATCTGATGCGCTTCAGCCGCGGTACCGGTGCACCTCGCACACGCAATACATGAGGCGGCAACTGCAGCACGCCGGCTTTCCGGCGCACACGATGCACGGCCCGCACCGCACCGGTTCGGTATGGCGCGCACGGTCCTCCCGCCGGTAATCCTCCCCGCAATTCCAGCAGGACAGCAGTTCGACTCCGGGTTCCGGCTTCGCCGTCGACGACTGGCTCATTCCAGCCCGCCTTTCCGTTCGATGCTTATTGTAAAAAAGCCCGCCCGGCACTCGAATCGTCGGGGCGATTCGAGCACCGGGCGGGCGCTAACGTAAACTCCCGGAAATTTTCCTGAAGTCTCCCGCCGAAACCGATTCTCCGGTCACAGCGAGAAAGTGATCACCGCGGCGCCGTGCCCCTGGCCGGACATGCCGGGCACAATTCCTTCGAGCCAGCCGCCCCAGCCGACCGGCACCGTGATGTACTGCTTTCCGTCGAGGAAATAGGTGCTCGGACTGCTGTGGTGCCCGCTGCCGCACTGGAAGCTCCAGAGCTTCTCGCCCGTCTCGGCGTGCAGCGCCATGAACTCGCCGGCGGGCGTGCCGGCGAACACCACGTTGCCTTCGGTGCTGAGCGTCGACGCGGCCATCGGCAGATCCATCCGGTAGCGCCACTTCTCCTCGCCGTGCGAGTCGAACGCGCTGACCGAACCGGCCATGTTGTCGATGTCGACCTCGACGGCGGCGCCCCAGTAGGGCATGCCTTCCTTGAACTCGCGACGGCGCCGCGTGGCAGTGGCACCCACGTCGGCGACCGGCACGTAGAACAGGTCATGGTTCGGGTTGTACGACGCGTGCGTCCATTCCTTCGCGCCGGCCGGGCCGGGGAAGAAGTGGCAGGGCTCGCCTTCCTTGTCCGGGTACTTCCGCGGCGTCACCTTGCCGTCGCGGGTGATGACGCCCCAGTCGATCCGGTCGACGAACGGGGTGACGTGCTGCAGTTCGCCGTTGGTGCGGTCGAGGACGAACATGTACCCGTTCTTGTCGAAGTGGGCCAGCAGCTTCTTGCCGTCCCGCTCGAAGAGGGTCATCTCCATCGTGGAGTCGTAGTCCCACAAGTCGTGCGGGGTGAACTGGTAGTGCCACTTGATCTCGCCGGTGTCGACGTCCAGCGCGACCACGCTGTCGGTGTAGAGGTTGTCGCCCTCGCGGACCTCGCCGTCGAAGTCGGGAGCCGGGTTGCCGGTGCCCGCGTAGTAGAGGTTCAGCTCAGGGTCGAACGTGCCGGTGACCCAGTGGTTCGCGCCGCCGCGCTGCCATGCCTCGCCGTCGGCGGGCCAGGTCTCCGAGCCGGGCTCGCCCGGCTTCGGGACGGTGTAGGTGCGCCAGCGCTGTTCGCCGGTCTCGAGGTCCCAGCAGTCGATGTGGCCGCGGACCCCGTACTCGCCGCCGGCGGAACCGGTGATCAGAGTGTCCTTGATGACCAGCGGGGCGATCGAAGCGCTCTCGCCCGCGCGCACGTCGCCGATGGTCTTCTGCCAGACCTTCTCGCCGTTGGTCGCGTCGAGAGCCACCAGCTGGGCGTTCTGGGTCACCATGTAGACCTTGCCGTTGGCGACCGCGCAGCCGCGGTTGACGTTCGCGCAGCACAGCGTCACGTCGACCGGGATCGCGTGCTTGTAGCGCCACAGCTGCTCGCCGGTCCGCGCGTCGAGCGCCCAGAGCCAGCCGTCCCAGCCGGTCACGAACATGACGCCGTCGACGACGATCGGGCACGCCTCGAACGCGTAGGTCGAGGTGGAAGCGATCACGCCGGTCGCGCTCGCCTGGTGGATCCAGGCGACCTTCAGGTTCTTGACGTTGTCGGCGTTGATCTGGTCCAACAGACTGTGCCGCTGGCCGTCGTAAGCGCCGTAATAGGTGATCCAGTTCTGGGATTCGCTGCGCGCCTGAAGGATGCGGTCGTAGTTGATGCCGCTCGTCACGTCCGGAGCGCTGTGCGGCATGTTGGAAAGCTTGTTGTGATTGAACGCCCGGCCGGCGTCGACGTATTCGATGGTCATGGCTGTTCCTCCCTGTTCACGGCCGCGGCTGGGCGGGTCGGTCGAGTTTGGCTTCCGGCGGCACCTCGCCGGTGACGACGATGGCTCCGGTCAGGCCCCTGCCCTCGTCGTTGCCGGCCGGCGAGCCGTACCAGTAGCAGCCGGGGCCGTCCAGTTCGAGCCGCGCGCTGCCCTTGGAGTGGTTCAGCAGGCCGATGAACTGCCGGTCGCCGTTGCTCGGGAGCAGGCAGGCGTGCGTGTTCTTGTCGTCGTTGATGATGGTCAGCTCGAGGACGCCGCCGTGCGGCAGGATCAGGATCCCCGGCTCCCACTGCATCGCGTCCTCCGGAATCCGGATGGTCGCTTCCATCGTGCCGTCGGCACGCTCGGTCGCCTTGCCGACCGAGCCCGTGCCGAGCACGGCACCGATGGTCGCCTTGTTCTGTCCGCTGAGTTCCGCCAAGAGGTCTTCTCGCTCTTCGGCAATGGTCATCGGACGTCACCTCCTCGTCAGCACACGTGAACCTTCTGACAGTTTTCCCGAAGCACCCGCATCGATTACCGGGTCGACCGGGGAAATTCCCGAGCCGGTAACGAAATCCGACCCTACGCCGGGGAAAGCAATTCCGATATCCGTTGCCACCGAAGGACGGATCGGCGCCGTTCCCCCGCTGACTGGTACCGCTCGTGTGCGCGGGACCACACCGAAACGTTCCACAATGGACGCATCAGGCGGAGCGTCAGCGCGAGTCGAACCGGCCAAGTTCCATGACTTTCGCCCAGGCAGCGGCGAAATCCCGGACGAACTTCTCGCGCGCGTCGTCGCCGGCGTAGACCTCGGCGATCGCTCTCAGCTCGGCGTTCGCGCCGAAGACGAGGTCGACCCGGCTCGCCGTCCACCTCGCCTCTCCGGTGGCCCGGTCCCGGCCTTCGTAGCCGTCGCCGCGCGGCACCCACTCGGTTCCCGCGTCCAGGAGGTTGACGAAGAAGTCGTTGGTCAGAAAACCCGGTGCCGCAGTGAAAACCCCGGCTGGAGACCCTCCGTGGTTGGCTCCGAGGACCCGCAATCCGCCGACCAGCACGGCCGTCTCCGGCGCGGTCAGCGTCAGCAGGCCCGCCCGGTCGATCAGCAGATGCTCCGGGGCCACGCGGTATCCGCTGCCCAGGTAATTGCGAAAGCCGTCCGCTGCCGGCTCCAACGCGCCGAAGGACTCGACGTCGGTCCATTCCTGGGTCGCGTCGGTGCGCCCTGGCCGGAACGGGACCTCGACCGGACAGCCTCCCGCCGCGGCGGCTTGTTCCACCGCGGCGCATCCGCCGAGCACGATCAGGTCGGCCAGGGAGACGTGTTTGCCGCCTTGCGCGGACGCGGTGAATCGCCGCTGGATCTCTTCCAGCACCGGCAGGACGACGCCCAGCCGCTCAGGTTCGTTCACCACCCAGCCGCACTGCGGTTCCAGCCGGATCCGCGCGCCGTTCGCCCCGCCGCGTTTGTCGCTGTCCCGATAGGTCGACGCGGACGCCCATGCCGTCGAAACGAGCTGCGCGACGGAAAGGCCGGAGTCGAGGATTTCCTTTTTGAGCGCGCCGATGTCGCCGGAGTCCACGAGTTCGTGGTCCGCCTCCGGCACCGGGTCCTGCCAGATCATCCGTTCCGCCGGGACGAGCGGGCCCAGGTAGCGCTCGATCGGTCCCAGGTCGATGTGCGTCAGCTTGAACCAGGCCCGCGCGAACGCGTCCTCGAACTCCTCCGGGTTCTCGAGGAACCGCCGCGCGATCGGCGCGTAGATCCGGTCCTCCTGCAGCGCGAGGTCGGTGGTGAGCATGACCGGATGGTGTTTCACGTCCGGGTCGAACGGATCCGGAACGGTGCCCTCGCCCTGTCCGTCGCTGGGGATCCACTGCCACAGGCCCGCCGGGCTGAGCTCGACGTCCCATCGGTACTGGAAAAGGGTCTCGAAAAAGGTGTGGTCCCAGGTGACCGGGGTGCGCGTCCACATGCCCTCCAGCCCGCTGGTCACCGCGTCCGCGCCCTTGCCGCCCAGCCAGCCGAGCCCCTGCGCGGCCAGCGGCGCGCCCTCGGGCTCGGGGCCGCCGGTCGCGTTCGGGTCCGCCGGGCCGTGCGTCTTGCCGAAGGTGTGCCCGCCGCCGATGAGCGCCACGGTTTCCTCGTCGTTGAGCCCCATCCGCTTGAAAGTCTCGCGGATGTCGCGACCGGCCAGCACGGGGTCGGGATTGGTGGCCGGGCCCTGCGGATCGACGTAGACCAGCCCCATTTCCTCGGCTGCCAACGGCTCTTCGAGCTCGTGCAGGCCGTGGTGGCGTTCGTCGGCCAGCCACGTGCGTTCCGGGCCCCAGTACGTCTCGTCGGGCTCCCACACATCCGCGCGGCCGCCTGCGAACCCGAATGTCCTGAAGCCCATGGACTCCAGCGCCCGGTTGCCCGCGAAAACCATCAGATCCGCCCAGGAGATCTTGCGGCCGTGTTTGCGTTTCACCGGCCACAGGAGCCGGCGTGCCTTGTCCAGATTCCGGTTGTCCGGCCAGCTGTTCAACGGAGCGAAGCGCTGCATTCCGGCACCGGCCCCGCCCCGGCCGTCGCTGACGCGATAGGTTCCCGCGGCGTGCCAGGCCATCCGCAGCACCAGCGGCCCGTAATGGCCGAAATCGGCGGGCCACCACTCCTGCGAGGTCGTCAGCACCTCGTCGACGTCCCGCGCGAGTTCGTCGAGATCGAGCGTCGCGAAGTGCCGCGCGTAGTCGAAATCCGCGCCCATCGGGTCGCTCGCGGGACCGTTCCGGTGCAGCGCCTTGAGGTCGAGCCGGTGCGGCCACCAGTCGTCGGGTTTCCCGCCCGCCACCGGAGGATTCCGCCTGCCGGACCGGCCGGAACCGGCCAGGACCCTGTCATAGGTGCGGTAGACGTGAGTATCGGGATTGTCGGGCATCGCGGTCCTCCCCCGTCGCTCAGTCGAAGGCCAGCGGCAACAGGATCGCCGCGCCGACGAGCGAGATGCCGCTGAGCAGATCCGCCCGGATCCGGATGACCTTGGCGGCCATCCGGCCGACGAACAGCCCGGCGAGCGACAGCACCACCGTCATCGCGCCGAAGGTGAACATCGGGATCACCAAAGAGAATCCGGCGATCCCCAGGCCGGCCCCGGCGAGGAAGTTGTCGACGGTGAGCGAGAACGGCAGCCCGAAGAGCGTCACCCACGGGTGGTCCAGGTCGTCCGCTTCCGTCTCCGGGTTGCGGATCGCCGAGACGAGGAAATACAGGCCGTACAACCCGAGCGCGGCCACGCCGACGTACTCGCCCCAGTCGCCGACGAATTCGCCGAGGTAGCGGCCGGCGACCCCGCCCAGCAGCGGGCCCAGCGCGTCCCAGAGGCCGAAAACCAGGGCTACTTGCACCGCTCGGCGCCAGCCGAACGGAATGGTTCCGATCGCGATCGACGAGCGGAAGTTGTCCAGGCTGAGGCCGAACGCGAGCGCCACCAGCGGAAGAAACTCGAGATTCACGGGGACCGCCTCTCCAGGGGGATCGAGCGCGCTCGGAGATGGGCGCGAGGTCCCGCGTCCGGAACCTCGCGCCCATGCCTATTCGCGGAACACGGCCGGTGCGGCCGCTGTCAGCGCCGGTAGAAGTAGCCGGTGGCCTCAGCACACACCTCGATGACCGTGTACTCCGGGGTTTCCCACATGATGTCGTTCTCCTTCTGCTGGCTGCTCCCGAAAACCGCTCGATCTCGAGGACACCGTCACGAAATCTCCCGGTCACGATCCAGCTTCTTCGCCTTAACACGGCGGCAGCAACCGGCGGTGCACCAGCGGTCGGCAACCGGTGCCGAACGGTGCGCCGCCGTCGACGAGCGGGAGCGGCCGCGCACGCCCCGGCGACGGCAGCGACACCCTCGCACCGGCCTATAAGGCATTCCAATGACTGTCCGGCAAAGGTTTCCCGCCAATCCGCCGAGCACGACACTAGACTCGCCGCCGTGCGAATCTATCTTGGCTCTGATCACGCCGGGCTCGAACTCAAGAACCATTTCGCGGAACGGCTTTCCGGTCTCGGCTACGAAGTGACCGACGTCGGCCCCGCCGTCTACGACGCCGCCGACGACTACCCGCCGTTCTGCGTCGAGACGGCGCGGCGCGTCGTCGCCGACGAAGGCAGCCTCGGCATCGTCATCGGCGGTTCGGGCAACGGGGAACAGATCGCGGCCAACAAAGTGCCTGGCGCACGCGCGGCACTGGCCTGGAACGAGGACACCGCACGGCTGGCACGCCGGCACAACAACGCACTGCTGGCTGGCATCGGCGCGCGGATGCACACCGTCGAGGAGGCCGAGCGCATCGTCGACGCGTTTCTCACCGCCGAATTCGAGGGCGGACGGCACCAGCGCCGGATCGACCTGCTGGCGGAGTACGAACGCACCGGCGAACCGCCCGCCCTGCCCGGAAAATGACCGCTCCGCCAGCAAGCAGAACGCGGGCGCGCTCCCTCTCGGCGGCCGCGCACGCGTCACTGCGGACCGGCGACGCCAAGCTGCTGTTCGATCCGCTCCCACAACCGCGCGTCGTCGGAGATCGGCCGTCCGTCGGCGCGAGCCGCCCACGCACCGGCGATGACGGCCTGGAGCAAACGGCCGCTGTCGCCGCCGCTGGGCAGGTCGGGGACGCCGTCCGGCCCGAGGCCGTCGAGACGCTCTGCCGAGGCGCTGTCCAGCGGCAGCGCGGGGACGAGCAGCCCACTCACATCAGCAGCGACATACGTCGGACGGGAACGCCGCGGTGCGAAAGCCAGATCGCGGAGCCGGGAGGAACCGCTCAGCACGAAAAGCGAGTCAAGGCCGGCGGCGTTCGCCCCCTCGATGTCGGTGCCCAGCAAGTCTCCGCACACCAAGGTGTCCGGCGGAGCAGTGCCCAGCCGAGCGCGAGCCAAGTCGAACAAGGCCGCCTTCGGCTTTCCGACCACGTGCGGGGAGGCGCTGGTCGCGGTCTGCACCAAGGCGACCAGCGCGCCGTTGCCCGGTGCCTTCCCGTACGGCGTGGGGAGCGTGCGGTCGATGTTCGTGGCGACCCAGGCAGCTCCGGCTTCCGCCAGGTAGCCGACAGCCGCGAGCTCGCGCCACGTGATGTCGTGGCCGAGTCCCTGCACGACCGCCTCGACTGGCGCGCCCGCCAAGTCCGCGACGCGGACCGGCGTCAACCCGGCTTCGGCCAGCGCATGGGCAACGCCAGGGCCGCCGACCGCGCACACTAGCGCGCGAGGAGCCAGCCGCTCGGCCAGATACGCCGCGGCCGCCTGAGAACTGGTGACCACCGACCAGCCGGTCCCGGCGAGGCCCAGCTCACGCAGGTGATCAGCGACGTCCCCGGGCGGACGGGACGCATTGTTCGTCGCGAAGACGACCGACAGTCCGCGTTCGGCCGCCTCGTTCAGGGTCTCGACCGCGTGCGGGACAGCGGAAGCCCCGCGGTACACCACGCCGTCGAGGTCACAGATCAGCCCGCGGTAGCGCGCGAGCAGAGGTCCGGCCTCACCCACGGCCGCGCTCCCTGACATACCGGTGTTCGGACTGGATCGTCCGCACCGTGTCCGGATCCGAGCACAGCACGAGGGACCGCGTGGTCGTGCAGCCCTCGCCGTCGTTCCGGACGCCGCGCAGCAGTTCGCTGGTGGTCACCCCGGAGGCACAGAAGACCACGCTCTCCTTGCCCACCAGGTCCTCGGTGCGAGTAACCGCGGCCGGCTGCTGCGCGGGACCTTCGGGCACCAGCCGCGCCTGCATCGATCCGCCGAGGCAGGACAACGCGGCGGCAGCGACGACTCCTTCCACGGCGTTCCCGGTGCACAGGAACACGTCGATCGGATGCTCAGGCCGCGCCGCGGCGACGGCGCCCGCGATCTCGCCGCCCTCCACCAAGTGGACCCGCGCACCAGCGTCCTGGATTTCTCGGGCGAGTTCCACGTGCCGGCGTCGATTGAGCGTCGCGACGACGACGTCCGACACCCGCACCCCTTTTGCCACGGCAATCCTCCGCAAGTTCTCCGCCACCGGGCGGGTGATGTCGACGACGTCCGCGAGGCCGGGGCCGACCGCCAGCTTCTCCATGCTGTGCTGCGGAGCCAGGTCGGCCATCGCGCCGCGCGCGCTGACCGCCACCGCGGTCAGCGCGCGGGGCACATCCCTGGCCTCCGACAGGGCGCCATCGCCGATGCTGATCGCGATATCGCATACCGGGCCGTCGCCGGCGCCCACCTCCGCGCCGTGGAACAGGGCGGGTGAATCGTCTTGCGTGCCCACCCCGAGCACCACGACGCCGTCCATCGCCACCGAGCGCAGCGACGTGTGCATCGCGTCTATGGCGGCCAGCCTGGCGCTGTCGTCGCTGTGCCCGGCCCATCGTCCGGCCGCGAGCGCGGCGGCCTCGGTGCCGCGCACGAGTTCGAGGGCAAGGGCGTCGTCCGGGCGGCGGGCAGTCTCCGCGGCGGCGAGGCCCCATTCCTGACTCTTCATAGACATCCATCCCTGTGCGCGAACGGGCAAATTTCCTCGACCCGGCCCGGCCGGTGCGAGCCGCGGCTCGCACCGGCCGGGTCTTCTGGTCTGGCGGTCAGCGAGCCGCGGCGTTCGCCACCGCCCGGTCCGACAGCGCCTTCTGAGCGGCTTCCCGCTTGCTCTCGTCGCCTCGCCAGGTCTCCAGCGCCGGCCCGACCAGCGCCCGTCCGAACGAGTAGGTCAGCTCCCACGGAAGCGGGCCGAGCGTCTGCATCGCCGCGAGGTGCTCAGTCGCCTTTTCCGGGCTTTGCCCGCCGGACAGGAAAGCGATGCCCGGTACGAACGACGGCACCGTCTCCCGCAGAGCGTCCACAGTGGCCTTCGCGACCTCTTCGACCGACGGCTGCTCCGGGCAGTCCTTGCCGGCGACCACCATGTTGGGTTTGAGGACGATGCCGTCGAGCTGCACCTGCATCAGGCTGAGCTCGTCGAACAGCGAGCGCAGGACGGACGTCGTCACCTGCTTGCACTTCGCCAGCGAGTGGGAACCGTCCATCAGCACCTCGGGCTCGACGATCGGCACGATGCCGCCTTCCTGGCACAGACCGGCATACCGTGCCAGCGCGTGCACGTTGGCCCGCACCGCACGGTCCGACGGCAGGCCGTCGCCGATCGTGATCGTCGCGCGCCACTTGGCGAAGGTCGCCCCGAGCGCCGCGTAGTTCTTCACTCGATCGCGCAGGCCGTCGAGCCCTTCGGTCACGTTCTCGCCCGGTGCGCCCGCCAGCGGCTTCGCCCCGGTGTCGACCTTGATCCCGGCGAGGATGCCGCGGTCGGCGAGAAACTGCGGGAACGTCTGGCCGTTCGACAGCTTCTGGTGAAACGTCTCGTCGGCGAGGATGATGCCGCTGACCGATTCCGGGAGCTTCGGGGTCGTGACGATCAGCTCCCGGTACACGCGCCGGTTCTCCTCGGTCGCTTCGACGCCCACCCCTTCGAGCCGGGAGGACATCGTCCCGATGCTCTCGTCCGCGGCGAGGATTCCGCGCCGGTCGGAGACCATGATGCGAGCGATCTTGTTAAGAGTGGACATCGGTAGTTACTCCTCCTGTGCTAGTGACTTTCGGGCCAGGCTGCGGGCCTGGCATGGGACTGCCCTTCGCCGCCGCGATCTCGACCAGCTCCTTCGCGTGTCCGGGCAATCCCCGGCGTTCGCTCCACGCCGCGTAAATCGGCTTCGCCGGCATCTCCTGTTCGACCGGGACCAGCCGCAGCCTGCCGTCCGCGATTTCGGAGCGGACGGTGGAGATGTTCAGCACGGTCACCCGCCTGCCCGCGGCGACCACCTGCTTGACCGCCGCGCTGGAGGGCAGTTCGACGTAGCTTCGCGAAGCACGCGCGGAACCCAGCAGTTCGTCGGTGAACTCCCGGAGCCCGGATCCCCGCTCGCGCACCACCAGCTGGGCCGAGGCGAGCTCCTCCACCGTCACCGGACCGGGCCGCTTCGCCCACGGATGCACCGCCCCGACGACCACCGCCAGCTTGTCGTCGCAGATGTACCGGGTGACCAGGCCTTCCCGGAACTGTTTCGGCAGCTGGCTTCCGGCCTGGCACCAGCCGTCGATGAACGCGACGTCGGCCTGGTCCGCCCGGATCAGCTGCCGCAGCTCGTCGACGCGGCCGGTCCGCACCTCCACCCGCACCTCGCCGAACGAGAGCCCGGACCGGTTCAGCCATTCCGGGATCAGGTGCTCGGACACGCCCGGGCTGCCCGCGACCCGCAACCGGCTCGCGCTGGACGAACCGGAGCCGAACTCCAGTAGCTCCCGCGCCGCGTGCATCACGTTGCGGGCGTACTTCGCGAGCATTTCCCCTTCCTCGGTCAGCTTCGACCCGGTCGGGGAACGTTCGAGCAGCCGCAGGCCGAGCCTTCGTTCCATGGCACTGATCCGGATGCTGGCCGCGGGCTGGGAAAGGCTGTGCGCCTGCGCCGCCTTCCCCACGCTGCCGTAGCGTTCGACGGACAGCAGCAGATCGAGGTCGGCGAGCTGAGGCATTTTTGAGGGAAGAACCACGATTTCCCCCTCTCGCTCCGGAATACGTCGTACTGTGCCTGAGGAAGCAACACTGACGGTGCGCGGACTGCGCGACCCGCGGTCACGGGACCCGCGGTGTGCACTGAGCCTGCACTGGCCGGTGAGCCTGGTCAATCCGAGGGACACGAACGTAGCCGCTGCGAAGACGAACGGTGCACAGTACGTCACCTGCGGGGTTTCCGGCCTGCCCCTATGGCCGTTGAGCAGCGAAACACCTTGGCAGGTAAGGGTTTCATCCCGCTCAGCACCAAAAAACCGCCGTCTGTCACTATTTCCCGCCCGTCCGACCCAGACCGGTGGCCGCACTTGCACCGCGTCGCAGATGCTTCCCGGCGAAGCACTCGCCCGGAATCCTTCAACAGGAGGAAATAACGTGAAGTGGGAAACGCCGAAGTACACGGTCGTCGAGGTTTGCGCTGAAGCCACTGGTTACTTCTACCGAGGCTGACAGCCACTTCAGCCGGCGCAAGGCTTCAGTCTGCCCACGCGACTGAAGCCTTGCGCCTTCCATTCACCTCGTTCGATGCGCCGCGTCGCACGCTCGCGCCGCACGCATGATCAGCAGTTCGGTGCGCTCCTCGCGGAGAACCTTCACCACGTTCCGCGGCAACAGCGTGCTTTCCAGCAAGCGCCCGGTGCCCGCCAGCACACTCTGCTCCGCAGTGGTGAAATGAGGATAGAGCGCGCGGGCGAAGGCCACCGCGAATTCCGGTTCGACGGTGCCCGGCATGCTTTCCAACGTCCTCAAGTAGCGGTCCGCATACGGTGTGAGCAGTTCCTCTTGCCCGGGTTGCGGCAGGCCCGCCATGACGGCTTTCCGCTCGGCGAGCGAAAATTCGCCGTTGAACAGCCGCTCCCAGCCCGTGTCCTTGGCTGCCGCTGCGGGCCGGGCGGCCTCCGCGGTCAAGGCGTTCCGGCGGCCGCTGTCACCGGGATCCGCCTCCACCGCGACATCCAGGCAGCCGTCGAGGTCGTGTCCCGTCGACGCGAGGCGGAACACCGCACGCCAGCGCAGATCCCGATCCACTTCCAGGCCCGCCCACGGGGATCGCCCGTACGCGATTTCGCTCAGCAGACGGTGTTCCCCGTCCGGGACGACGCCGACCAGGGCGCGGGCGAAGACCAGTTGGCGATCGCTGCCCGCAGCTTCGGCGGCCAGCAGTGTTCGCACCTGGTGCGCCAGCGTCGCCAGCATCTCCGTACGGCGGGACGGATCCCCGTAAACGCGGACAGCCCGCACTGCGCGATCCAGCAGCGCTTCCAGCACCCCGGCATCGCTCTCCCCTGGCCCGTGCGCGAGAACGGCAGCGGCGTAGCTCCGCGCCGGCAAGCGCGCGTCGAGCACCTCATCCCACAACGCTCCCCAGACGACTGCCCGCACCCGCTGATCGTCCACTGCGGACAAACTCGCCAGCGCCTTCTGCCGGGACCGGGCGTCCAGCCGGATCTTGACGTGGCTCACCGCGTCGTCGTTGGGCACCACCAGATCCGCGTCGCCGAAGCCGGCCAGCTCGCACTCGCCCGAATCAAGCGAAACGTGCGCGCGCCGGCGCAGCACCATCTCGCCCTCGCGGTCGTCGAACGCGGCGACCCGGAGGTTCAGCCTCCGCGGCGGAACGTCCGCGTGCTGGACAAGCCGGTCCCGGACCATTTCGACGGTATTGACGCCGCTGCTCAGCAGCCATTCCTCGACCCACCGGCCGACATCTTCGTCTGAAGCCCGCTGCAGCGCGGCCGCGAAGTCGCCGAGATCGGCGTTGCCCCACGCGTGCGTCCGCAGATAGGTCCGGACCCCCGCGACGAACGAGTCCCAGCCCAGCCGCTCCGCCAGCTCACGCAGGACTGCGGCGCCTTTCCGGTACACGATCGGGCCGAAGTTCGAGCGCGCCGCGTCGGTGTCGGGCGTCGCGACCCGGATCGCGTGGCTCGTCGGCAACTGGTCGGCGTGCCGGGCGAGGGGCAGGTTGTGATGCGCGAAGCCGGTCCAGCCTTCGCCGTACCGCGTCGCTTCAGGCTGCGCGACGACCGACATCATGGTCGCGAACGCCTCGTTCAGCCACAGATCGTCCCACCAGCGCATGGTCACGTAATCGCCGAACCACATGTGCGCCATCTCGTGCGTCAGGAGTTCGGCTCGCCTTCGCCGCGTGTCCTCGGTGACCCGGTGCCGGAACAGAAACCGCTCGTTGAGCGTGACACAGCCCGGGTGCTCCATGCCGCCGAACGCGTACTCGGGGGCGAAAACGTGGTCGTATTTGGCGAACGGATACGGCAGGTCGAACAACCGGCGGTAGAAGTCGAGCCCGCGACGGACCACGTCGAAGAGCTCGGGAGCCTGGCGGGTCAATGCGCAGTAAAGGGAGTTCCGCGCGTAGAGGCCCAGCGGCAGTCCGTCGTGCAGGGCTTGGACGCGGCGGAACGGGCCGGCGGCGAAGGCCACCAGGTAGGTCGGCAGCGGCGGGGTGGGCCCGAAACGCCAGCTGGTGCGGTCGCCCTCCAGCGGCACCAGCTTTTCCGGGTCGGTGTTGGCGACCACCGTCCAGTGATCCTCCGCGGTCACGGTCACGCCGACCGCCGCTTTCAGATCCGGCTGGTCGAAACAGGCGAAGACGGTGTGCGCCGCGAAAGGCTCGAACTTGGTGTGCAGGTAGGCCTGCCCGTCGAGCGGGTCGCGGAAACGGTGCAAGCCCTCGCCGGTGCGCGAATACGGAGCGGTCCCGGCCACGCGCACCGTGTTCTCCCCCGGCCTCGCGATCAGCCGGATGCGGGCGCCGGCCTGTGCTGCCGGCCCCAGTTCACGGTCATTGCACTCCACCGACGCGGCTGTTCCCGCAAAGTCGAGAAAGAGCTCGCCAGGCTCCGCGCGGAAGCGCACGACGGTGGTCGTCGTGAACTCGTCCTCGCCTGTCGTCAGGTCGAGTTCCACCTCGTACCGGACGTGCGAGACCGCCGCGGACCGCGCCGACGCCTCTTCTTCCGTGAGTTTCGTGCCTGCCAGCGACATCCGTCAGTGCCTCCGCGCGGCCGGACGCCGGTAAACCAGGTCCGCCGCTTCGCCGTTGCTGTGATTGGCCCGGACCAGAGCGTCCTGGACCAGGTGATGGTCCGGCGAGTGCTGGCACACCGGATCGGTGCGCGCCGCGTCGCCGGTCAACGCGAACGCCTGGCAGCGGCAGCCGCCGAAGTCGATCTCCTTGCGCGGACAGCTCTGGCATGGATCCGGCATCCACGCCGTTCCCCGGAAGGCCTGGAACGCCTCGGATTTCGTCCAGATCCACTCCAGGTCGTGGTCGCGGACCGAGGAGAAGGCCATCGTGGTGATCTCGGCGGCCACCGGACACGGGTACACGGTGCCGTCCGGTGCGACGGTCAGCGCGTTCTGCGCCCATCCGCCCATGCACGGCTTCGGGTAGGGCTCGTAGTAGTCCGGGAGAATCCAGAGGAGTTCCATCCGCTCCCCCAGTTCGGCCTTCCGTCGCTCGTACACGGCGACCGCGTCGTCCAGCTGGGCCTTGCTCGGCATCAGCCGCTCGCGGTTGCGCAGCGCCCAGCCGTAGTACTGGCTGTTGGCCAGTTCCAGCCGCTCGGCTCCCCATTCCGCGCAGACGTCGATGATCGCGTCGAGCCGGTCGAGGTTCAGCCGGTGCAGCACCACGTTCATGTTCAACGGCAGGCCGGCATCGCGGATGATGCGCGCGGCGGCCTCCTTCTTGTCGAACCGCTTGCTGGCCGCGACCAGGTTCGTCGATTCGGCGGCGTCGCCCTGAATGCTCAACTGGGCGCTGTTGAGCCCGGCCGCGACCAGAGCTTCCGCCCGGCCCTCCGTCAGCCCGAGGCCGCTGGTGATCAGGTTCGTGTACAGCCCGAGACCGCGGCATTCGGCGACCAGGGTCTCCAGATCGCCGCGCACCAGCGGTTCGCCGCCGGAAAAGTGCACCTGCACGACACCGAGCCCGGCGGCCTCGCGGATCACCCGCAACCAGTCCTCGGTGGCCAGTTCCTCCTGCCGGTCGAGCAGGTTCAGCGGGTTCGAGCAGTAGACGCAATGCAGCGGGCACTGATGCGTGACCTCGGCGAGCAGGCCGTAGGGCTGCGGCAAGCCGGTCATGCGACCACCACCCAGCCCCGGCCTCGCGCGTCGTGCAGGAATTTCATCACGTCGTTCGCGAGATCGGCGGCCTGGAAATCGCGTTCGAGCTGGTCGACCACCTGCCGCACGGTCCGGCTGCCGTCGCACAGTCCCAGTATCGCCGCCCCGGACTTGTTCAGCAGCACCACGCGTTCGGGCAACAGGAGCAATTCGACGTCCCGGACGTTGTCGTGCTTGAGCATCGCTTTCGTCGCCAGCTTCGGCACGGCGGCCAATTCGGACTCGTTCATCACGAACTCTTGCGGTAGGCGAGTTCCACGGCGTCCAGCAGGCTCCAGAGCACGTCGCACTTGAACTCCAGCGCACGGGCGCACGCTTCCTGCTGCTGTTCGGTCTTCGCGTTCTCGACCACCAATTCGAGCAGGTGCGCGATGTCCTTGGGCTGCTGAGTGAGCCGGGCCCGGAAGTACTCCAGGCCCTCCGCCGCGATCCACGGGTAATGGCGCTGGACATCGGTGATCCGCCTGCTGAGCAGGTCCGGCGCGAACAGTTCCGTCAACGCCGACGCGACCGCCTCCAGCCACGGCTTCTGACGGCAGAAGTCAACGTACGCGTCGACCGCGAACCGCACGCCGGGCAGAACGGTGTCCACGTCGTACAGTTCCTCGCGGCTCAAGCCGACTGCTTTCCCCAAGCGGACCCACTTTTCGAGGCCGCCTTCGCCGCCGGTGCGGCCATCGTGGTCGGTGATCCGCGTGATCCACCTGCGCCGGTCGTCCCGGCCCGGGAGCTTGGTCAGGATGAACGCGTCCTTTTTCGGGAGATTCATCTGATAGTAGAAGCGGTTCCGCACCCATCCGCGAAATTCCGCCTCGGACAGCTCTCCAGCGTGCATCCGCTCGTTGAACGGGTGCAGATGGTGGTACCGCTTCTCTCCGATGGACCGCAGGTACGCTTCGAACTCCTCGGCAGACCTGACGCTCATACTTCCACCTCCAAGCCGGCTCGGCCGATTTCGATGCCCAAGTCCGTCACCCAGCGCCGTTCTGGGGACTCTTCGTCGAGAATCGGATTCGTGTTGTTGATGTGCGTGTAGATCTTTCGCTTCGCGGGCAGCGCGGCGAGCGCGCGAGCCGATCCGCCGTCCCCGCTGACCGGCAGGTGCCCCATCGACCGGCCGGTCCGGTTTCCCGCGCCGGTCGCGGACATTTCGTCGTCCGTCCAGAACGTCCCGTCCACGAAGACGCAGTCGGCCGATGCCACCTGCTGCTCGAACTTCTCGTCCCATCGCGGCACCGTCGGCGCGTAGACCGCGATCCCGCCGGTCAGCTTGTCTTCCAGGCGATAGCCGACCTCCCATTCCGCCGGCTGTTCGCGGAGCTGGGAATTCCCCACGTAGCGGGGAGCCTTGGAACCGGTCAGGAACGCGGTCGCCCGCACCCGGTCGTCCAGATCGACCGGCTCGCCCGCCCGGACCTCGGACCAGGAGATGTCGGCGTAGTCGCTCAGCAGCTCCCGCACCGGGAACCAGAGGTTCAGCGCCTCCAGCACGGGAAAGGTCCCGTGCACCGTCAGCGACGATTCCTCGCGCAGCATCAGCAGGCCGATGGTGTGGTCGAATTCCGCGTCGGTCAGCACGACCCCGGCGACCGGCGTCTCCCGGATGCCCGGACCGGGATGCAGCACGGGATCCGCCGCGATCTGGTGGAGAACGTCGGGAGTCGCGTTGAACAGGAACCACCGCTCGCCATCGCCGGAAACCGCGATCCCGGCGTGCGCCGTCGCGTGCTCCGGCTTAGCGCGGGCCTTGACGCACCCGGCGCAAGCGCAATTCCACTGCGGATAGCCGCCGCCCGCGGCGGCCCCGAGGCAATGAATCAACATCCGTCAACGCCGACCACGAGGCGCGGAAAGAACTTCGGCCACCATGGATTCCGGCATTTCGCGCCTCATAACGTCCTCCCGCACTGTCGACCGGCGGCAACGGCAGGACAAACAGGCGCCGTTGCCCGCCGAGGGCTCAGCCGGCGCGATTATCCGGTATCGTCGCCCTGAACTCGGCTATTCTCCGGAAAGCTTCTTCGCTCGCATCGGGGCCTGGCAACCGCTCGCGCACGACCGGAGCCGAATCACGGACGAACGGCGGCCGCGCCGAGACGAGCGGGAAGCCGTGCGCACTAGTGCCGACGAGAGCCGGGAAGCGGCCGTGACCAGCAGATCGTCGATGCTTCCCGCACCAGCCGGCCGAGGTCTGCCGGGTCGCGAAGGCCCGGACCGCCGCGCCCCGGCGGCCGGCGGTTATTGATTGTGCCTATCGGGGGATTGTTTTTCCTCATGCGGCGAAGCATTGCCGGGCGCAGGCGGCGGGGTGATGGTGGGTGACCTGTCGCGTTTTCCCTTTCTACCGTG
>NZ_JACGZW010000030.1 GCF_014145675.1 Amycolatopsis dendrobii | reverse complement strand
GTGCGGTGGTGCGGTGGTGCGGTGGTGCGGTGGTGCGGTGGTGCCGGTTGTTGTTGTCTCCTGTCTCTGTTTCTCCTTGCTTTTCCTTCCCTGACGCCGTGCGCGGCCGGCCGGGCGCGCCCGCGGTCACAAACGCCAGGTCGTAGGTGTCTCCGGGTGGTAGCTGCAGGACGAGCCCGTCGTGATGGTGTGGCGGAGGTGGTCGGCCAGTTCCGGGTGGAGGTCGGTCAGTTTGCGGATGGTGTCGCGGATGCGGGCGGTCACGGCTTTGCGGGCGCGTTCCGTTTCGTCGCCTAGGCGGCGGGTTCGGCCGGACAAGCCGGTCGATGTTCGGAGTTCGTCGAGCAGGGCGGCTCGTTCGGTGTCCAGGGTGGCGGCTTTGGCGTCGTCGCCGCGGAGGGCGGCGGCGTCGATCGCCTCGTCCAGTTGGTCCAGGCGGCGGCGGTAGGCGGCTTTCGCGGTGTCGTCCAGGATGGGGTCGCCGCTGAAGGTGCGGGTGGCTTCGGATTCTTGGCCGCAGTCGGGGGAGAGCAGTTGTGCTGCGGGGATTTCGGTGCCTGGTCTGCTCAGCAGGTAGTTCAAGTCTCGCAGGCCCTTCGCGTCTGGCATGCGTACTTCGCGGCCGGCGAAGCGCAGGGTCCAGACTGCGTCGGTTCGGTGGAATTCGTTGGCGGCAGCAGGAGGTGGCGGGGTCGCGGGGCGGAGGTGGGCGGTGATGTGGTGCAGGCCTAGTTCGGCGGCTTCGGCGGTGACGGCATCGGCTAGGGCGGTGGCGCGGTCGGTGTCGCCTAGGTCCAGCAAGGTGCTTGCCAGGTGGTTGCGGGCTTCGACGGCCCAGGGGCGGGCACGTAGCCGGTCTGCGGAGCGGGCGGCGGCGGTGAGGTGGGCAGCGGCTGTTTCGTGATCGCCGAGGGTTTTGTGCAGCAGGCCGGTCCACAGGTCTACCGGGCCGCTCAATTCGCAGCCGTACAGGGAGACCAGCCATTCTCCGGAGTGCGGGGAAAGCTCGCGCAACAAGCGTTCTGCCGCTGCGCGGTCTTTCAGTACGACGGCGGCTTGGGCTTGGCAACGCAGCCACAGCGGAGTGAAGGCGCGGGCGTAGGGGCCGTCAGCGAGTGCTTCGGACAGTTCGTGCCGGGTGGTGGCTGCGTCGCCGGCGAGTGCTGCGGTGAGGGTGCGCAGCAGAGCTGGGTGCGGGAAACCCGAGTCGGCCATTTTTGCCGGGAGGTCAGCGGCCTCGGCGAAGCGGCCTTGCACCAGCAGGGCGCTCCAGCGCAATTGATCGGGCATGTAGCCGTAATCATTGCTGCCGAAGATTTCCGGTGCGGCCAGTGCTTCCGCGAGTGCTTCGTCGGCTTCTCCGAAGCGGCCGCGGAACGCGCAGATGATGCTGCGGTCGATCGCTTCCGCCAGTTTCGCGGCTTGCACGCCTTCGTCGGCGATCCCTTGGAACACGTGGAACTGGTCCAGATATCGCGGATCTCCCTGTTCCAGCAACGCGACCCACTTGAGCGAGGCCGCGAAGAACTCGTTCTCCCGGTCGCCGGTGCGCCGCGCGATGGCGGCGAGTTCGTCGGTGAGGCGCTCGCGTTCGGCACCGCTGCCCAGGCCCCAGATCGCGTCGTGCCTGGCCCACAAAGTGAACGCCAGTGCGTCGTCGTCCTCGTCGTCGCGGGCGAGGATCGTGGCGCGAGCGGTGAGTTCCAGTCTGATGCGGTCCAGCGAGAGGGGTTCGGCCGCGTTGCCGCCGCACAGTTTTTCGTGTGCCTCGCGGAGAACTTGAACGGTGAACTCGCGCTGCGCACCGCCGGTGCCGAATTTCGACAGGGTGAGGGCGGCGCGGGCCAGGAGGTTCGCGTTGTCCTCTTGGCGAGCCAGGGCGACCGCCTCTTCGCAGAGGAGCCAGGCTTCGTCTTTCGCCTCGAAGCGCCATAGTGCGGTGGCCAATTCCAGCGCGACGACGGCTTGGCTGCGGTCGTCTGCCGCTCGTTCGCGGGCTCGGCGCAGGTGTGCGACTGACTCCTCGAATGCCATCCGGGCGCCTGCGTCCTTGGCCGCGGCGAGCAATAAGCGGATTACGTGCTTCGGGTCGAGTTCGGTATGGGCGAGGTAGGCGTGCCGGGCGCGTTCGGCGACGCCGACCAAGGTTGGGGTGTGTTCGCCGGCGCGCACCACGGCTGCGTGGCGGCGTTGTGCTTCGGTGGGCGTCAGCTCGGCGTATCTCGACTCCCGTACCAGGTCGTGCGCGAAGGAGAAACGGCCTTCGCCAAGTGCGACAACGAGCCGGGCGGCTACGGCGCGGGTGAGCAGGTGGTCGACCTGGGCGGCGGGCGCGCCGGCGGTGGCGGCGAGCAGCTGGAGCGAGAACTCGCGGCCGAGCACCGCCGCGTTGGTGAGCAGATCGGTGACTGGGCGGGGGAGAAGGGACAGCCGTCGCTGGAGTGCGTCGGCGACGCCGGGCGCGACTGCGGACACGGTGTTCCCGCTGCGCCACAACCGCGCTGTTTGCTCGACGAAGAACGGGTTGCCGCCGGTGCGGCGCTGGACGTCGATGGCCAGCTCGGCGCCCGGATCCGCGCCCGCGGTGCGGCTCATCAGCTCGGCGACTCCGGTTTCGTCCAAGCCGGTGAGCGTGATCGTGGTTGCTTTCGCGACCAGCGGCAGCATCAGCTCGTGCAGAGGATGGCTGGGCGCGTCCACCTCGACGTCGCGGTAGGTGCCGATGAGCAGCAATCGCTCGAACCAGGTGTGCCGGGCCGCGAATTCGAGCAGCCGCAGCGACGCCGGGTCGGCCCAGTGCAAATCGTCGAGGATGACGACCACTGGCCGGTCCTGTGCCACGGTGACCAGTGCTCGGGTGACCGCGTCCGGCAGTTCGAAACCGTCGTCGGCGGGTGGTTCGGGGGTTTCGCCGAGCAGCGCGGACAGCGTCGGCGAGCTGGCGACGGCCCATTCGTGCGGAGCGGCTTCGCGGCGGAGCGAACGCATGACCTGGACCCATGGCCAATAGCCCGGCGCGGCCCCGGACTCCCAGCAGGTGCCGCCGAGAACGAGCGCGCCTGCTTCTCGTGCGTCGTCGGCCAGTGCGCTGACCAGTGTGGTTTTGCCGATTCCGGCCTCGCCGGCGACCAGAGCGAGGCCGCCGTGGCTGGCGGTGGCGCGCGAGAGCTGCGCACGCAAGGTCGCGGCGGGGTGGGCCCGCCCGATCAGCGCCGCAGTCATGTCCGGTTCCTCCCTTTCTCTGCGAGCCTCTCACGGGACTCGCCTCGTCGTCGCGTACTTTCACCGGCTGCGACCGGCCGGTCACGCAGGTCATGCCGGTCACTGGCGATGCGGGCCATTCTGTCCGGGGGGTCTGACAATTCCCGGGAGCCGTCACCTGGCCGGGTGACGGGAGTCCACTGTGGACCGGCGCTGGTCACAGGGTGACGGGCGTCTCCGCCCGGGACCGGCGGAAGGGGTGGTTGCGGTACTGTCGCCGCCATGGGGAGTCTTCGTTCGCGCATCCTCGCCTGGGCGGGCCGCCGGTACATCGCCCGCCAGCAGAAGCGCGGTTTCGATCTCGAGAAGATGGCGCTGCTGCCGGATTCGGCGCTGGAGCCGTTGCGCCGCCAGGGTCTCGACCCGGTTCCGGACCTCGGCAGGCTGCGCGGCGAGGCGCCGATCAGCAAGCTGGACCTGCCGTTCGGGATGAACGCCTGGCTCGTGACCGGCTACGAGGAGGCCAAGGCCGTCCTCGGGAAGGGCACGGAGTTCAGCAACGACTTCACGAACCTCGTCGGCAACGCGGGCGTCACCGAGGACCAGAACCCGGGCGGCCTCGGATTCGCCGACCCGCCGGTCCACACGCGCCTGCGGAAGCTGCTGACGCCCGAGTTCACGATGCGCAGGCTTTCCCGGCTGACGCCGCGGATCGACGAGATCGTCGCGGACCAGCTGGACGCGATGGCCGCCGCGGACGGTCCGGTGGACCTGTGGGAGCAGTTCGCGCTGCCGATCCCGTCGCTCACGATCTGCGAACTGCTCGGCGTGTCCTACGAGGACCGGGCGGACTTCCAGCGGCTGAGCACCGCGCGGTTCGACCTGTTCAGCGGTGCGGGCGCGTCGCTGGGGGCGATCTCGGAGTCGCTGGGGTACCTGCTGGAGATCGTGCGCAAGCAGCGCGAACAGCCCGGCGACGGCCTGCTCGGCATGCTGATCAAGGAGCACGGCGACGAGATCGACGACCGCGAGCTCGCCGGCCTCGCCGACGGCATCCTGACCGGCGGCCTCGAGACCACGGCGAGCATGCTGGCGCTGGGCGCGCTGGTGGTGCTGCGCGATCCGGCCGCGTTCGAGGCGGTCCGCGGCGACGACGATTCGGTGCACCGGTTCGTCGAGGAACTGCTGCGCTACCTGACGGTGGTGCAGATGGCGTTCCCGCGGTTCGCGAAGCAGGACATGGACATCGCGGGCGTGCACATCAGCGAGGGCGACATCGTGCTGGTGTCGCTGTCGGTCGCGGACCGCGACCCGGTGCTCGGCAAGGGCGACATGGACCGCTTCGACCCGACCCGCGAGCCGTCCTCGCACCTGGCGTTCGGGTACGGGATCCACCGGTGCATCGGCGCGGAGCTGGGCCGGATGGAGCTGCGGGCGGCATACCCGGCCCTGGTCCGGCGCTTCCCGAACCTGCGGCTGGCGGTGCAGCCGGAGGAGCTGGAGTTCCGGAAGGTGTCGATCGTGTACGGGCTTGATTCGCTGCCGGTGCTGGTGGACTGATTCCGGGTCGCTGGACGGCCGGGGCGGCTCGGGTGGATGCCTCGGGGCGGGCCGGTGCTCGGTCGGTGCGTGAGGGCTCGTGCGGCTGGGTTGGCGCGGCGCTCGGCTGCTGTCGGATGCGGTGGATTCGGCCGGCGGATGACTTGGGCGGTGGCCGCACCGACGGCGTGCGCGCGGGACGGCCGCATCGGTGGGTGCGCGAAGCGGCTTCGTCGGGCCGGCGGCGTGCGAGTGGTGTGAACGGTCGCGCGGTGTAATCCGCGGTGCGCTCAGGAACGCACAAGACGGTCTAACCGACCCAACAGCGCACTCGTCATGGGCGGAGGCGACGCGGTCGGACCAGGTCCGCGCAGGTGGTCGAAGCCCGCCGCGGCACCGCCCTCGCCGGGCTGCTCACCTCATCGCACCCCTCGCGGCCGGAACTGGATGCTGATCCGCGGGCCCACCGCCCGCGCCGTCTTCGGGATCGCGTGTTCCCACGTCCTCTGGCAGGACCCGCCCATCACGATCAAGTCTCCGTGCCCCAGCGGGTACCGCACTGAATCTCCGCCGCCTCTTGGGCGTAGGGCCAGGTGGCGGGCGGCGCCGACAGACAGGATCGCCACCATGGTGTCCTCGGTCCGGCCGCGGCCTAGGTCGTCGCCGTGCCAGGCGACGCTGTCCTGGCCGTCGCGGTAATAGCAGAGTCCGGCCGTACGGAACGGTTCGCCCAGTTCGGCTGCGTAGTGGGCGGACAGTGCCTCTCGGGCCTCGGTGAGGACGGGATGCGGCAAGGGAGCGTGCTCACGGTAGAAGCACAGCAGACGCGGCACGGCGACGACCCGGTCGTACATCTGGCGGCGCTCCGCGTACCAGGGGACCTCGGCCGCCAGGTGTTCGTACAGCTCGTCCGAACCGTCGAGCCACCCGGGAAGCACGTCGATCCACGCGCCTTGACCCAGTTCGGTGCGCTGCACGTCGGACAGCGGGCCCAGCGTGGCCGGCCCGCTGGCACCGAACAGCGAGCCCTGAAATGCCTGACTCATGCCTCCAATCTACACGATATTCGAACACCTGTTCGGATGAACTACTCGGCGGGCTTGGGATGCGCGGTGACGACGAGGCGGTGGAGGCGGGCGTCGGGGGCGGATTCGTTGTGGTAGCGGGACACGAGGTCGGTCACGAGGGTGGTCAGCTCGTCGGTGAAAGCAGACCGGTCGCGGGCGGAAGCGAAGGCGATTTCCGTGTCCAGGGTCAGCGTCGAGAGCGGTTTGCCCGCGCGAGCCGCGCGTCGGGCCAGGCCCGCGACCTCGCGCAGGGTGCGTCCGGCGACGGCGAGCAGGTAGCCGACCGACAGGCGGTCCGGTTGCACGCTGGCGGAACCGGCGGCGCCGAGGGCGGCGGGGGAGACCAGGTAGGCGCCGGCGGTGGCGGCGAAAAGGCGTTCGGTCAGGCCGCCCCATTGCCGGGTTCCGGCGGGTTCCACCAGGCCGTGCGATTCGAGCGCGCGCAGGTGGTAGTTGACCTTTTGCCTGGTCAGGCCCACTCGGGCGGCCAGCGCCGCGGCGGACGCCGGTTCGGTCAGCGCGGCCAGCAGGCGGGCGCGCACCGGGTCCAGCGCGGCCGCCGCGACGGCGGGGTCCTCGATCACTTCGACGTCCTGCATCCCCTGAGCCAAGCAGTGACAAACAAAGTCGTCAAGGGAGGAGCCCTTGTCCGCGACCGGCCGGGGACTTACAGTGATCAGCCAGTGGTCTGGACCTGTACCGCTACCGCCGCCCTGAGTTCCACGGAGGTTGGCACGTGCGCACGAGAACCCGGATCGGCGGAGCACTGGCGGCGGCGGTGTGCGGGCTCGCGATTCTCGCCCCGGTCGCGAACGCCCAGGTCGGCGGCGGCACCTGGAAATCCTGGTCGCCGGGGTACAAGGAGCAGCAGAAGGGCTGCGGCCAGATCAGCGGGCTCACCTTCAAGCTGACCTGCTCCGACGGCAGCGGCGAACAGCGCGCCGAGCGCCGCTACGAGACCTACGCCGGCGGCACGCACCAGTTCGAGGGTTCCTTCAAGATCACCAGCATGGGCGGTTCGCGGATCAGCCTGAAGCAGACGTTCCGCGACGGTTCGAACGCCGGGCCGTACTTCCTGCTGGCGGTGGAAAAGGGCGGCCGCCTCTACACCGTCGAGAACGGCCAGACGGTGGCGACCGGCGCGACGGTCGGGACCTCGGTGCGGGTCAACACGATCAATCAAGTGGGCAGCTCCCACAAGGTGTACATCAACGGCTCGCTGAAGCAGACCGACGCCAGCCCATCGGGTAGTTATTACGACAAGTTCGGGTCGTACCGGACGGCGAGCGGGGCTGGGCCGATTACCGTGCAGTGGAGCGGAATCAAGTTCTGGACCCGGTGATCGCCCGGACGGGTGCCTGCCGCCGCCTGGCGCCCGTCCGGCCGGAATTCCGTTGCCTCGGCAGGGGAATTCGGTCACTGTTGCGGCCATGACTTTGGTTGAGCACTACAACGCCGAGACCACCGAGAACACGCGGCTCGTCAGATCGCCGCACGGCAGACTGGAATTCCGGCGGACGCAAGAACTTGTCCGCAGGGCGATGCCGGCGACCGGGCAGAGAGTGCTCGACGTCGGCGGGGCGACCGGGGTGCACGCCCGATGGCTGGCCGCGGACGGACATTCGGTGCACGTAGTCGATCCGGTGGCCTCGCATGTCGCGGCGGCAGCCGAGATCGAAGGCGTCACAGCGGAAGTCGGCGACGCGCGAGCGTTGGCGTGGCCGGACCACAGCGCGGATGTCGTGCTGTTAATGGGTCCGCTCTACCACTTGACTGAATCCGGTGATCGCGAGCGAGCGCTTGCCGAAGCCCGGCGCGTACTTCGTCCGGGCGGCATTTTGTTCGCGGCGGCCATTAGCCGTTATCTCTCAGTCATGGAGACCGGAACCAACGGCCAGCTCACCGAACAGTTGAGTCCAGCGGTGAGAGCCGTGGTCGATACGGGCAGCTACGACGGCCACGTCGGCTTCGTGCCCGCGCATTTCCACACCGCGGACGAACTGCGCGACGAGCTGGAAACCGCTGGTCTGAACGAGATTTCCGTGTGCGGAGTGGAAGGCCCGGCTTGGCCCGCGCTGGACGTGGCCGGCATCGAGGAATTCGACGCGCGCGTGGACGCGGCCCTCCGCTGTGCCCGCCTGGTCGAGCAAGACCCGCTCTTGATCAATGCCAGCGCGCATTTCCTCGCGGTAGCTGTCAACTAGCCCACTTGTCGAGCGAATCCCACGCCGCGAGCGTCCGGCGGCTGGTGAACCGGCGGTGCTCACCGGTCAGCGGATCGTCGAATTCCAGCACTTTCGCCAGCAGCTGCAAGGGTTTCGTGAAGTCGTCGAGCGGTTTCTCGTGCAGCTCCGGATAAAAATCGTCGCCAAGGATCGGAATCCCCAACGAACACATGTGCACCCGCAGCTGGTGCGTGCGGCCGGTAGCGGGCGTGAGGCGATAACGGCCCAGCCTGTCCCGGTGTTCGAGAAGCTCCACTGTGGACTCGGCGTTCGGCGGCCCGGCAACCTCCTGCGCGGCGAGCACGCCGCGTTCCTTCACGATCCTGCTGTGCACGGTCCGGGGCAGCTCAAGGCCGGGATCGTAGGGCGCGATCGCCTCGTATTCCTTGTGCACCAACCGATCGCGGAACATCGTCTGGTACGCCCCGCGCGCGGACGGCGTGATCACGAACATCACCAGCCCGGCCGTCACGCGGTCGAGCCGGTGGGCAGGGGAGAGGGCGGGCAGGTCCAGCGAACGGCGGAGGCGCACCAAAGCGGTTTCCAGGACGTGCCGTCCGCGCGGGATGGTCGCCAGGAAGTGCGGTTTGTCGACCACGAGCAGGTGATCGTCACGGTGCAGGACGGTGACGTCGAACGGCACCGGGACCTCGTCCGGCAGATCGCGGTGGAACCAGACGAACGAACCGGGGATGTACGCCGCGTCGATTCCCAGCGGACCGTCCTCGCCGTGGATCCGCTGCTCGTGCAGCATTTCCTCGATCCGTGCGGGGGCGACCCGGGGAAGACGTTCGACCAGGTGTTCCAGCAGCGTCGTCCACGGACCTTCCTCGGGCAGCCGCAGCCGTGCGGGGTCTAAGCCGTGCCGAGGCGGGATCGGGGCCGGGCGCTTGCGTCTCATCGGCTCCCGAGTCTAGTCGGCGGAGTTTCGCCGGTAGGCCGCGATGTAGCGGGCGGTCGCCTCGGCGTTGGCCGCGGCGGCTTTCTCGCGGCGGACCCGCTTGCCGGTTCCGGGCGGGAAACCGTTGCGGGACAACCGGTGGTCGATGCTTTCCTCCATGTACGCGCACGAGTAGAAGTACGACACCAGCGCGGCCATCAGCACGATCGCGAGCCGCAGCCCGAGCGGGGCCGGCAGCAGCAGCCAGACCAGGCACAGCGGCGCGATGCCCACCGTCGCGCGCAGGACGTGCCGGGCCTTCCAGTGCTTGGACGTCGCGTCGTGCAGCAGCCAGTCGCGGTAGCGCTCGGGAAGCCGTCCGCTCACGGCGTAGGCGAACCAGCGGAGAACGCCGGGCCGGTCGGTCATCGTTCCTCCTCGGGGTCTGCCGCCACAGTACCCTAATGATTAGTACACTAACTAATAGTGTGGTGCAGCCCGCGCTAGAGTGGGCCCGAGCACGAGGAGGACGAGTGGCCGAGATCGACCTTGGCGAGGACCCGCTGAAGCTCGACCGGCAGGTGTGCTTCGCGCTGTCGGTCGCCTCGCGCAGCGTGATCGCGATTTACCGGCCGCTGCTGGAGCCGCACGGGCTGACCCATCCGCAGTACCTGGTGATGCTGGCGCTGTGGGAACAGTCGCCGCGGTCGGTGAAGGACCTCAGCACGGCGTTGCGGCACGAGCCCGCGACGCTGTCCCCGCTGCTCAAACGGCTGGAGGCGATCGGGTACGTGACCCGCGGCCGCAGCCGGGCCGACGAGCGTCAGCTGACGGTCGAGCTCACCGGGAAGGGCCGGGAACTGCGCGCCGAAGCGGAGAAAATCCCGTATCGCGTCGTGGAGCGGCTCGGCATGGAGGTCTCCGAACTGGAGGCGCTGCACGCCGCGCTGGGCCGGGTCATCGAAGCGACCGCCTGAGAAGGAAGAACTCGCGCCGCAATCCGGTTCTGTCGAAGGAAACGTGCCGACAGAGCGGAGCGAGCGTGGACAAGATCCGGGTGGGGGTGGCTCCGGGACTCGGGACCGGGCCGGCGGAATTCACCGGTTTGGCCGAGCTGACCGAGGCGGCGGGCGTCGACTCGCTGTGGCTGTCGGAAGCGGTCTATTCGCCGGATGTCGACCCGTTGATCGGGATGACGCACGCGCTGGCCCGCACCGAACGGCTCAAACTCGGCACGGGCGTGGCGATTCTCCCCGGCCGGAATCCGGTGCTGGTCGCGAAACAGCTGGTCACGCTGGCCGGGCTGGCTCCGAAACGCGTGCTTCCGGTGTTCGGCCTGCTGCCCGCGCAGCCCGCGGAACGCGGCCTGTTCCCGGTGCCGGAGGGCCGACGCGCGGCGGTCTTCGACGAGTCGCTCGCGTTGCTGCGGCTGTTGCTCGAACAGGACAACGTGTCCTTCGACGGCGAGTTTTTCCAGGTCGACGGCGTGACGATCGGGCCGCGTCCGGCGAAACGGCTCGACGTCTGGGTCGGCGGGGCCGCGCCTGCCGCATTACGTCGAGCGGGCCGGTTGTCCGACGGGTGGCTCGGCAGTTTCCACACGCCGGAGCAGTCCCGCGCGGCGCGGCTGGCGATCCAGGAAGCCGCCGCCGAAGCCGACCGCGAGATCGAATCGGACCATTTCGGGCTGAGCATGGTCTTGGCGCTGCACGGGATCCCGGAACGGCTGCGGGCGGTGGCCGAGAAGCGCAATCCGGGCCGTCCGGCCACCGACCTCGTGCCTGCCAGCTGGGCCGAGGCGCGCCGGATGATCGAGCAGCACGTCGAGGCCGGACTCACGAAATTCGTGGTCCGGCCGGGCTACTCCGGCGACTACCGGCAGTTCCTCGACGATTTCGTGCGCGAACTCGTGCCGCTGCAGAACTAGAACGTCAGCTGTTCGGTCTTGCGGGGCATGAGCAGCAGCGCGACGACGCTCACCACCGAGACGGCGACGATCGCGAGGAACACGTTGTGCGTGGCCCCGGCGAGCGATTCGCGCACGTACGCCGTCGCCGGCGAGTTGTCGTGCGTGCCGCTGAGGACGCGGCTGGTGGCGTCGACGCTCTCCGGAAGGTGTCCGGCGACCTCTGCGGGCGGGTTCGCGAACCGGCCCGCGAGGGTCGCGTTGGCGATCGCGCCGAAGACGGCCGTGCCGACCGCGCTGCCCAGCGAACGGCTGAACATGTTGGTCGCGGTCACCACGCCGCGGCGCTCCCAGCCGACGGTGGACTGCACGGCCACGACCGTCGGACTGGAGGAAAGCCCGAGCCCGATCCCCACCACGAACACCGCAGCCGCGGCCATCCAGACCACTGAGTCGAGGCCGAGAAACGCGGCCATGACCGCCCCGACGAGCAGGAATCCGGTGCCGATCAGCGCGGTGTCGCGGAATCCGATCCGCAGGTAGATCTTTCCGGACAGCGACGCCGCGATCGGCCAGCCGATCGTCAGCGCGGCCAGCGCGAAACCCGCGGTGAGCGCGTCCGTGCCGAGCACGCCCTCGGAATACGTGGGCAGGAACGAGCTGAAGCCCAGCAGCACCGCGCCGGTGACGAGCGCGACGAGATTCCCGCCGATCAGGGTGCGGCGGGTGAACACCCAGAGCGGCAGCACGGGTTCCTCCGCACGCCGCTCGACCAGTACGAACGTGACCAGCATCAGGACCGCGACGGCGAAGATCGCCAGGCTCGGCGCTGAGGTCCAGCTCCACGCGACCCCGCCTTCCAGCAGGGCAAGGATCAGCAGCGCGCAGCCGAGCGTCAGCAGGGTCGCGCCGGCGTAGTCGACCTTGTGCCGGGTGCGGTTCACCTGCTCGGTGAACTTGCGGTAGAGCATCCACGCGGCGAGCGCGCCGAGCGGCAGGTTGACGAAGAAGATCCACCGCCAGCTGAGGTATTCGGCGAACACGCCGCCGAGCGTCGGCCCGATCACCGAGGCGACCGCCCACACGCCGGCGAGGTAGCCCTGCACCCGGGCGCGTTCCTCGACCGTGTACAGATCGCCGACCATCGTCATGCTGATCGGCTGGACCGCGCCCGCGCCGATGCCCTGCACCGCGCGCGCCGCGATCAGCACCGGCATGCTCCACGCGACCCCGCACAGCACCGAGCCGACCAGGAACGCGGCGATGCCGAAGAACATCACCGGGCGGCGGCCGAGGACGTCGGCGAACTTGCCGTACAGCGGCACGGTGACCGCCTGGGTGAGCAGGTAGATCGAGAACAGCCACGGGAACTGGGAAAACCCGCCGAGGTCGCGGACCACCGACGGGACCGCGGTGGCGATGATGGTGCTGTCGAGGGCCACGAGGCCGGTGCTCAGCATGACAGCGGCGAGGACGGGTCCCCGCTCGGATCGAAGGCCTACGGCGGCGCGTTTCGCCGCGGGCGGACTGCTCGTGCTACCCATGCCGGGAATAAACTCCTTCGCCCGGGCAAGCATTCCCCAGCCGATCGATCGGTGCCCGGGGGTCCGCCGGACCGCCATCATGGAGGGATGGACAGATGGGTGCGGCCGATCGGCCGGGGCTGGGTCGTTCAGGGCGCGGTGCCGGGGCCGGATGTCGACGAGTTCGCCGAACCGGAGGCGGTGACGAGGGCGCTCGCGGCGGCGGAAGGGGACACGCTGCTGGCCGCGCAGCATCCCGCGCGGACGCCCGCTGCGCTGGCCGCCGGGCTGGACGTCGAGGCCGCGCTGCCGGAGGCGCGGGCGACGCTCGAACGGCTGCTGACCGGCCATTACCGGCCGGAGACGGGATTCGTCGCGGCGTACCGGATCGGCGAGACGATCGCGGGCGTGCTGTGCCTGGTCGACGTCCGGGAGCTGACGTCGGCCGGGGCGCACGTGAAGCACACCGAGGAGGTGTATCCGGAGGTGGTCGCCGAGCGCGCGGCCGTGCTGGACGGCCTCGGGTGCGCGACGAGTGCCGCCCTGCTCGTGCCGGTCGGCGACGGAGCGGAGCTGACCGCGGCGGTCAAGGAAGCGGCGAGTTCGGCGGATCCTGATGTGTCCACTGTGGACCGTGCGGGGCTGCCGCACGAGCTGTGGGTAGTGCGGCCAGGGGAGAGGCAGGAACGGCTGCTGGAGGCCGCGTCGGCGAGCGATCTGCTGGTGGCGGACGGGAATCACCGCGTCGCGGCCGCTGCCGGGAGCGGTCAGCTGCTGGCGTTGATCACGGCGGGTTCGCAGCTGGAGATCCGGGCGATCAACCGCGTGCTTCTCGGGACCGGACGCTCTGCCGAGAGCCTGTTCGCGGCTTGGCAGGAGGCAGGGCTGGACGTGGCCTGGTCGGACGACGCGACCCCGCCTTCCTGCCCCGGCACGGCAGTGGTGCTGGCCGGCTCGCGCGTGCTGCGGGTGCGGTTGCCGGGTTCGGACCCGCTGATCATCGACCACGAAGTGGCGGAACAGACGCTCCTCGGCTCGGCGCTCGGCCTCGACCCGGACGGCCCGCACGTGCGCCCGCTGCTGCCGGGCAGCCCGGTCCCGCCGGACGCGGACGCGGTGGTGCAACTGGCCCCGGTGCCGTTCGAGACGGTGCAGGCGGTGCACGCGGCGGGGCGTCGGATGCCGCGGAAGGCCACGTACTTCACGCCTAAACCGCGCGGCGGGCTGGTGCTGGCGCGCTGGTAAGCGCTGGTAAAAAGGTGCAGGTCAGCGTCTGTTCCGCTTAGGATCGCGCAGGTGGAGCTACCCCTGATGCCGCCGGTGCGGCCGATGCTCGCCAAAGCCGTGCACGAGGTGCCGCGCGGCGGCGGGTTCTGGTATGAGCCGAAGTGGGACGGCTTCCGGTGCGTCGTGTTCCGCGACGGCGACGAGGTCGAACTCGGCTCGCGCAACGACCGGCCGCTCACCCGGTACTTCCCGGAACTGGTCGAGCTGCTGCGGGACGCGTTGCCGGGAAAATGCGTCGTCGACGGCGAAATCGTGCTGGTCACGCCGCGCGGGCTGGACTTCGGGGCGTTGCAGCTGCGGCTGCATCCGGCGGCCAGCCGCGTCCGGAAGCTCGCGGAGGAGACCCCGGCCAGCTTCGTCGCGTTCGACTTGCTCGCGCTTGGCGAGCGGGACCTGACCGAGGAGCCGTTCGCCGAGCGGCGGCGGGCGCTGGAGGGGATTTTCGCGCCCTCGACCGGTCTGCAGCGGGTGCATCTGACCCCGCTCACGACGGATCCGGACCTCGCGCAGGACTGGTTCACCCGGTTCGAGGGCGCGGGTTTCGACGGGGTCATGGCGAAACCCGCCGATCTGCCGTATGAGCAGGACAAACGCGTGATGCTGAAGGTGAAGCACGAGCGCACCGCGGACTGTGTCGTCGCGGGTTTCCGGTGGCACAAGGACGGCAAGGGCGTCGGATCGCTGCTGCTCGGGCTGTACGACGAGGAGGGGGCGCTGCACCACGTCGGCGTCGCGAGCAGCTTCACCGCGGCGCGGCGGCGGGAGCTGGTCGAGGAACTGGCCCCGTGGCGGGAGAACGCGCTCGACGGGCATCCGTGGCGCACCTGGGCGGAATGGCAGGCCGGCGAGGTGCGCCGGCCGGGCGCCAACAGCCGGTGGGCCCCGGACAAGGACCTGTCGTGGGAACCGCTGCGCCCGGAACAGGTCGCCGAAGTGCGCTACGAACACCTGCAAGGCGGCCGTTTCCGCCACGGCGGACGACTGGTGCGCTTCCGCCCGGACCGGACCCCGGAATCGTGCACCTACGCGCAACTGGACGAGGCCCCGCCCGCCGAACTGGCGGATCTGTTCGGGGAGGCCCGATGAGCGGCGTGCCGCTCGACCTGGACGGCGTGGAACTGACCATTTCCAGCCCGGACAAGGTTTATTTCCCGGAACGAGGCGAAACCAAGCTCGATCTCGTCCGCTATTACCAAGCTGTCGCGGGCCCGTTGCTCGACCGGCTCGGCGGCCGCCCCTTGCTGCTCGAACGCTATCCGGACGGCGCGGGCGGAAAGTCGTGGTTTCAAAAACGCACGCCCAAGAACGCGCCTTCCTGGCTGACCACCGCCGTCGTCTCCACCCCCAACGGCACCACCAGTGACGCACTGGTGGCTGCGGACCTGGCGCACGTCCTGTGGGCGGTCAACCAGGGCTGCCTGGGCTTCCATGTGTGGCCGAACCGCGCGTCGGCGCTGGATATCGCGGACGAACTGCGCATCGACCTGGATCCGTCGCCCGGGATCGGCTTCCCGCACCTGCGCGAGGCAGCCGTGCTGGTGCGGGAATTCCTCGCCGAGCTGGGGATCGAGGTCTATGTGAAGACTTCCGGTTCACGCGGCCTGCACTTGTATTCAATGCTGGAACCGCGCTGGGACGGCTACGAAGTACGGGCCGCCGCGGTGGCGTTGGCAAGGGCATTGGAACGGCGGCATCCCGACCTGATCACCGCGCAGTGGTGGAAGGAAGAACGCGGCTCGCGAGTTTTCGTGGACTTCAACCAGAATGCGCCGCACAAAACGGTTTTCGGCGCTTGGTGCGTGCGGCCGAGGGCCGGCGGACAGGTTTCTGCGCCGATCGCCTGGGACGAGCTGGCGACAGTGGATCCGGACGCCTTGACGCTGTCGACGGTCCCGGCGCGGGTCGCGGAACGGGGAGATCCGTGGGCTGGCGCGAACGATCGGCCGCAGTCGATCGAGGCGCTGCTGGAGATGTCGCGAGAGGACCTGGCCGGCGGGCTGATGGACGCGCCATGGCCGCCGGTGTACCCGAAGATGCCGAACGAACCGCCGCGGGTCGCGCCGAGCCGGGCGAAGAAGGCGCCCGCCGAGGAGTGACCCGGCACGTCTCACCCCAACGGCAGGTCAAACGCCAACTGCTCCTGTGCGCCAACCCCCACCGGCACTCCGGCCAAAGTGCCCGCGCACCCGGGGCAAGGCGTGACGTGCCCAGTCCCCTGGGCAGTGAGATCGATCGGCGTCCAAGTCCGTGATTCCCGCTCCCCGCAGGCAGACCGCCGATACCGCAGATCGTCCGCCCGAGTCATCACATGCGCGACCGGATCGTCCTCCGGCAACGCACCCACGAGGTACCACCGGGCCGCAATCGTCTCCGCCATGGAACTAGTCCTCCAAAGAGGCTGGTCCGAGCTATGAAGACATAGTGCGACTCCCACGCCGCCAACCCGCGCGTTTACGCTTCTTCGGCGTGGCGCGTTTCGCCCTCATCCGGTTCGTCCAGGTACCGCAGAAAGCGCAAAAGGCCCCGCTCATCAGGCACATCGTCCTCAGCCAGGCAAGCGGCGAGCTCCCGTTCGACGGCCGCGGAATCAATCCCGGCGCCAATCAGCACCAGTTCGGTCCGCCGCGGCCCAGACGGCCAGGTCGACCGTTCCACCTGCACAAACGCCCCGACAGTATGCAATCCGAACCGAGAGCGGGACTCGGGAGACCCCAGATCCACCTGCCCTTTGACCCGGTAAAGCCCGGCAGGACGGCTCTCCAGAAACGCGAGAAACCGCCGAGGCGAAAGCGGCCGCTCAGCAGTGAACGCGACGCTCTCGTACCGCGCGTGCAAATGCTCGGAATGATCATGCTCGCGCAGATCGTCAAAAGACAACTGCCCGTAACTTTCCCGAGGCCGGGGATCGAAAAACAGCCCCGGATCAACGCGCCCGCGCTCGGTCTCAAGCACCGGCACTCCAGGTGCGTACTCCTCCACGACAGCGCGAACCTTGGCCACCGCGTCCGGCTCGGCCCGATCGACCTTGTTGAGAACCACCAGGTCGGCAACCCGCACATGCTCGGTCAGCTCCGGGTGCCGCACCCGCGTCGCCTCGAACTCGACCGCGTCGACCACCTCGACCAGCCCGCCGTACCGGATATCCGGGTTCTCGCTGGCGATCATCAGCCGCAGCAGATCGCGGGGCTCGGCGATCCCGCTCGCCTCCACCACGATCACGTCGATCCCGGCCTCAGGCCGCGACAGCTTGCCCAGCATCGCGTCCAGCCCGCTGGCGTCGACCGCACAGCACAGGCAGCCGTTGCCCAGCGAAACCATCGTGTCGACCTGCCCGGCGACCGCGAGCGCGTCGATGTTCACCTGGCCGAAGTCGTTCACGATCACGCCGACCCGGACGCCTTGGCGGTTGGCGAGCAGATGGTTGAGCATCGTGGTCTTCCCCGCACCGAGAAAACCTGCGACGAGCACTACCGGAACCCGCTGCCTTGCCACGCGTCAACCCTCCTGTCGTCCGGGCAGCCGACGATACCCGCGGACCGTGGCAGCCCGGCGCCGTCCTCGATGAAAGGGAGTTGACGCAATGTGCCGTCGTGGCAGGATGAGCGGATGATCTGGACGCCGGGCAGGGAGGACCGGGTCGACGGCATGCCGACGGCCGCGGAATGGCGGCAGTTGTCGGTCGTGCCGGAGAAACGCGAAGTCTTCGGCTACGACCTGTACTTCCGCGAGGGCTGGGCGGACGTGCTTTCGGTGTTCGGCGGCGACGCGACCGGCGTGCTCGGCGGACTGGCGATGCTGGTGGTCAAACCGGACGCGGTAGCCGGCCGCAGGCTCGGCCCGATCATGGATTACCTGGCGGACAACGGTTTCGTACCCGTCGCCACCACGCGGTTCGGCTACACCCGGCATTCGATGCGCGAGGTGTGGCGCTACGACTGGCACATCTACACCGTCGACCGGCTGCAGTTGTGCACTTTCTGGTATCTCGCCAACGATGTGCTGCTGTTCCTGGCCCGCGACGTCCGCCCGGTCGCGGGATTGCCCGCGACCGTCCGGCTGTGCGAGCTGAAGGGCGTCGGCGATCCGGCCCAGCGCGAACCGCACCATTTGCGCACGAAGCTGAACCCGCCCAACCGGATCCTGAACTTCGTGCACGTCGGCGACGAACCGGCGGACATCGTGCGCGAGCTGACGATTTTCCTCGACCGTCCGGAACGGCTCCGGTTTCTCGAGGACCTGCGGGCGCATCTCGCCGAGGACCGCACGGCACAGGCGCGAGCCGAGATCGCCGCCATCGAAGCCGATTGCCCCGCGCACGACCTGGACATCGACGCGACGCTGGCCCGGCTGGCCCCGATGACGGGCGAGGCCGCGGTTTCCCGGCTGCGGGACGTGGTCGGGGGCGGGGACCGGATCAGCTGGGACGAACTGGCCGAACTGGTGCCCTTCGACAAGGCCGACCGCTGGGACGTGATCGTGACCGCGTCGTTCGTGGTGCACAACGAGCGTCCGGTGCCGCACGCGCTGCTGCCCGCCGTTTCGGCGGAGGCGTGGACCGCGCGGATGCGGTAGCGCCGGGTCTACAACGGACGCCTGGCCCGGGGTTTGGCCCAGTGCACCGGATCCGGGTTGGCGATGAGCTTCGCTTCACCGGGTTCGTCGCATTCGATCAGGCCGGCCCCGGCCGCGGCGAGATCCCAGCGATCGACCTCGGCTCCGCTTTCGGCGACCGCCTCGGCGACCTCGATCCACGGCACCAATTCCCCGAACCGCAGGCGTTCCAGCAATTCGAGCGCCCGGCCGCCGTGCTCTGCTCGCTTGAGCGCGTCTGCCACCGCGTCGGCGGCCTCGTCGGCGTCGAAGGTCCGCGGGGCGGGGGCCGCTTCGAGTGCTTCTTCGAGCAACGGGAGACCGGCCGGGGCGCCGGAGACCAATGCGTTCAGTGCTTCCCGGCGCTGTGTCGGGTCGAGCAGCAGGCCGATCTCCCGGATCAAGTCGGCGGGCTCGTCGGCGACGTGGACGTAGCTGAAGTTGCGATTGTGCTGGTGCAGCAGGGCGCGCAGGGTGCCGGGCTGCTGCTTCAGCGGATCGGCCGAGCCTTTCAGCGCGGCCAGCCGCATCGTCGCGGGCATCGGCCCTGGCTGCTCGTCGCGCACGAGCAGCAGCAGGGCGGAGCCGCGATAGATCAGGTCGTTCAGCGCGAGCCGGTCCACCGTGGCCGACGTCAGCTGGTACCGCCACATCTCCCGCCACCGCAGGCCGTCCAGGTCGGGACGCTGCACGGTTTGGACGGCGAATCCCTGCTCGCCCAGCCAGCCGAGCACCGGGCGCACCTTGCCCGCGGCGATGCCGTCCGGTTTGACCAGGAGAAGGGCGTGCCGGCGCACGATGTCGGCGGTCCGGTCGCCGAGGAACCGGGCGATGTCGCGAGCGCCTTCCCGGAAGTAGGTTTCGCGGCGGTACGCGATGCGCTTCGCGGGCATGCGCGTGAGCGCGGCCCAGTCCATGTCTTCGATCGTCGCTCCCCTTGGCCGATGCCGGATCCGGTGCGGTGATCTTATCCGGCACGCGCCGCCCCTGTCGTATGAAGCACCGATGAGCAGTTCGCCAAGAAGTGTCGAACGTCTTCGAAAGCGCGCCGCCGTGCGGGTGATGCTCCGGATCCGGAATCGGCGGATCGGCGTACCGCCAGCGGAGCATCCGGGCGAACCGGTTGATTCCTTTCCGGAACTTCAGCGTTCCGAAGGTCTACTGTGGACAATAGGGATTTGTTCGTGCTGGCAGGCGTTTTCAGTGGTCCGGACCAGTTATGGCGGGCTATCTCGCACTGTCCCGGCCGCGGATTGGGCCGGACGCCGCAAGGGGATTGGTCGGTTCCGGGGCTTGTCTCGACACATTATCCGCCATTCCTTGAAATCGCGTAGAATATTGTTCACTCGGATGGTCGCTGCGCGGGGTGGCCGGGGTCCATAGAGTTCTGAGGGGCAGCGCTGGTCCGGTGGGGGAATAACCGCCAGCGGCTCCGAATCGCGGCTCGCTCACCGCCGCGCGACCGCGGCCCGGCCGGACGCCGGAGGGGACCTGCGTATCCCGAGGAAGAATATTCCCGGAGGGCCGGAATGCACCGATTGCTTGAATCCCGCAGCACCATCCTGATCACCCAGCAGGAGGCCGAAACGTTCGGAAGCGGCTGGCGCGCCCGCGCTTTCCGCGACGTCGAGTCCAGGCTCACCGACCGTGGTTTCCCGTGTGTCTTCTCGAGAAACGCGTTCCGGAAGGGTCTGCTGCTGTTCGCCTTCGCCGAGGACGCCGGGCCGGACGCCATCGCGAGACTCGGCCGCGAACTCGCCGATTACGTCGAGCTTTCCCGGAATTGGAACGGTCATCTCGACACCGCGTACCCGCTGCTGATCGTGTTTTCCCCCGCGGCGGTGTCCGCCCGGTCGGTCGCCGGGTACCAGGCGTTCGGCTGGGAGGTGCTTCAGAAGCTGCACCGCGTCGACCCGGCCCGGTGGCCGGAGAACGTCGGCACCGACCCCGGCGAAAGCTCGTGGTCCATGTGCTTCAACGGGATGCCCTTGTTCGTCAACATGAGCAGCCCCGCGCACGAGGTCCGGCGCAGCCGCAACCTCGGCGAGCACTTCGTGCTCGTGATCAACCCGCGCGAACGATTCGACGTCGTCGCGGGCGACACCCCGAGCGGCCGCAACGTCCGCAACAACATCCGGGCGAGAATCGACCGATACGACGGTGCGCCGCGCGCCCGTCAGCTCGGCTCCTACGGTGTCGCCGGGCTGGAATGGTGGCAGTACGGTCTGCCCGAGGAAGATGCCGACCGGACCGATTCCTGCCCGTTTTCCTTCCGTGCGCCCGAAACCGCGCAGCCGGACGAGGCGGCGGCGCCTGCCTGATCGGAGACAGGCGATGACGGAAGTGATCGTTTCCCAGGGGCGCATCGGCGACCGCGGCGCGGGAATGATCGAAGGCGCGGCTCGGACGGCACGTGCGCTGAAGCAGTGGTACGACGTCGAACCGAGTTATGTCGGCAAGTCGGCCGGCCCGGCGAACGATGACTGGACGGTCAGCCTCCCGGCTGCCGAAGAGACGCTTTCCGGCCTGGCGCAAGCTGTTTCGGCGAGTGTCGCGACTAGGCGGCGAACGGTGCTCGCGGCTAACACTTGTTCGGCCAGCCTCGCGACGTTGCCCGCTGCGTTCCGCGCGTATCCGGACTGCGTGGTGTTGTGGATCGACGCGCATGGTGATTTCCATACCCCGGAGACCACGAGGTCGGGTTATCTCGGCGGAATGGCGCTCGCCGGGGCGTGCGGGGTGTGGGACAGCGGGCACGGTGCGGGTGTCGACCCTGGCCGGGGGTGCGCGGGTGTGGGCGCAGATCGACTGGGACGTGCTTGAACCGGGTACGGTGCCTGCCGATTACCGCGTTCCGGACGGACTTTGCCGCACAAGATCCGTGAGATTTTCGAGGCGATTCCGGCGGTGGACATTCCCGGTCTGGAGCTGGCTGAGTTCGCCGCGACCGGAGACGAGCGCATTGACGCGCGGGCGACTGAGTCCATTATGGACATGATCGCGCCGGTGTTCGTGACCGCGGCGCTGCGATAGACCGAAGTGGCTGTTGCCGATTCGGCGTCCGAGCGGGCAAGATCGGGACCGGTGAGCCAGTCTGATGCCGGCGGCTTCCGGCATTGGGCGGGCTGGATTGCTCCGGGGCAGGGGGTTCCGATGATTGCCGGTGCTTGGTGGTGCGGAGGCCGGGTTGCCTCAGCGGTCTTCGGAGCGGAGGCCGGGTGACCGCCCGGTCCGCTGCCGCTGAACGCGGGACCCCGATGAGGCCTGCGCTCGTCCTTGCCGGCGTGCTGTTGATCGCGATGAACCTGCGTGCGGCGATCACGTCGCTCAACCCCGTTCTGGGGCTCGTCCAGGCTGATCAGGGGCTTTCCTCGATAGCTGCGTCTGTCTTGGTCAGCGTTCCGCTCATTGCGTTCGCTGGGTGCTCGCCGATCGCGCCGAAGGTTGCCGCGAAGCTCGGGCTTGAGCGGATGCTCGGTGCGGCGGTCCTGCTGCTCGCGGTCGGGATCCTGCTGCGTTCGACTCCGCCTCAGTTGTTGTTGTGGACTGGAACCGCGCTGCTCGGGGTCGCCATCGCGATCTTGAACGTCCTGCTTCCCGCACTGGTCAAACGGGATTTCCCCGCGCGGATCGGGCCGGTTACCGGTACGTACACCGCGGTGCAGTCCGGGGTGGCCGCGATCGCTGCTGGGGTCGCGGTGCCGCTGGCCGGGCAAGAGGCTGGTGGGTGGCGGCTTTCGCTGGGGGTCTGGGCTGGTCTTGCGCTCGTCGCGCTAGGGGTTTTTCTGCCGCAGTCACGGCGTTCCGGTGCCGCACCGCTTGTGCGTACCGCTGGGGTGGTGCGGCCGTGGACGAGCTGGCTGGCCTGGCAGGTCACTGTCTTCATGGGGTTGCAGTCGCTTGCTTTCTATGTGCTGGTGACCTGGTTGTCTTCGATCGAGCATGCCGCGGGGATCAGTTCGATGGCCGCTGGGTTTCACCAGTTGCTGTTCAATCTGTCCGGGCTGGCCGGCAGCTTGGTTTGTTCCATGGTGATTCATCGGTTGCCTGATCAGCGGCCGGTCGCGATTGCCGGGTCGTTGTTGTTGACGGTCGCGTTGACCGGGTTGCTGGTCGCGCCTGGGGTCGCGGTGCTTTGGGCGGTCTTCGCCGGGTTGGCCGGTGGAAGCACGTTGGCGTTGGCGTTGTCGCTGTTTGGGTTGCGCACCAGGAATTATGCGGACGCTGGGGCGTTGTCCGGGATGGCTCAGTCCGCGGGCTATACGCTCGCGGCGCTGGGGCCGGTCGTTATTGGCGCGGTTCATGACGCTGCTTCGTCTTGGACGCCTGCGCTCGGGGTGTTGATCGGGCTGGCGCTGGTGCAGACGGTGTTCGGAGGGTTGGCTTCTCGGCCTCGGACGCTGGCCTGATGGGCTCGTCGCCCTGGCGGGCGACGTCGGCCGTCTTGGGTGGCGTGGGGCACCCCGAAGGGTGATTGTGCTGACGGTTCGTGGGTGGGGCGCGCCGGGGGGCGGGCGTGGGGCGGCTTGGGGGTGGACAATAAGGACATGATCAACGTCCTCGTTGCGTACGCGGGCAAGCGTGGTGGCACCCGTGAGATCGCCGAAGTGGTCGGCGAGGAGTTGCGTGCTGCCGGGTTCGCGGTGGACGTGCGTGCTGCGGGTGAGGTCGACGGCGTTGCTGGGTATGCGGCGGTGGTGGTCGGCAGTGCGCTCTACTACGCGCGGTGGCGGCCTGAAGCGGTGCGGCTGCTTGAGCGCAACACCGAGGCGTTGCGGGTGCGTCCGGTGTGGTTGTTCCACAGTGGACCTTGTGGTCCTGGCGCGAATGTGGCCAGGGTTGGCTTGCCTGCGCGGGTGACCTTGCTGGCCGCGGCGATTGACGCGGGGCGTACTGAGACGTTCGGCGGGCGGCTTGATCCGGCGCTTGCGGACGGTGTGCTGGAGAAGGTGATGGCGCGGGGCAACCGGGTCGGGGATTTTCGTGACTGGGAGCGGATCCGGGCGTGGGCTCGGGACATCGGCCGCCGGGTGCGTTCCCGGGTTCCGATTTGATCCGCGGCCCACTGTGAAACGTCCGGTTCGTCCTGCTTTGCTTGGTATGTCAGGGAGTGCGGGCGTCCACATGCGACTCTTGCTTCGCCGCTGCGCCGGGTGTAGACCAAGCCCGTGACCGAAAACGCAGCGGGGGGCAAGGAAAAACGCAAACTCAGCGCCGATCAGCGGAACTCGTTCCTCGCCGCGTGGCTCGGCTGGAGCATGGACGCGTTCGACTATTTCCTGGTCGTGTTCGTGCTCGCGGACATCGCGAAGGACAAGTCGTTCGGGGCTACCGCCACTCAGCTGGCGTTCATCACCACCGCGACGCTCGTCATGCGTCCGGTCGGCGCGTTGCTGTTCGGGCTGTGGGCGGACCGGTCGGGACGGCGGATTCCGCTGATGGTCGACGTCCTGTTGTACTCGGCGGCGGGCGTGCTGTGCGCGGTCGCGCCGAACTTCACCGTGCTGCTGATCCTGAGGTTCGTTTACGGCATCGGCATGGGCGGCGAATGGGGCCTGGGCGCGGCGCTCGCGATGGAGAAGATCCCGGTGGAGCGGCGCGGGTTCTTCTCCGGGCTGCTGCAGGCCGGGTACTCCGCCGGGTACCTGCTGGCCGCGCTGGCGTATCTGCTGTTCCACACCGCACTCGGCCTGGAGTGGCGGTGGATTTTCGTGCTGAGCATCTTCCCGGCGCTGATCAGCCTGCTGATCCGGGCGCGGGTCAAGGAATCCGAGGTGTGGGAGGCGGCGCAGGAGAAGATGCGCGTCACCCGGACGTCGGTCAAGGACGTCCTGTTCAACCCGAAGGTGCTGCGCCGGTTCGGGTATCTCGTGCTGCTGATGACCGCGTTCAACTGGATGTCGCACGGCACGCAGGACGTCTACCCGACGTTCCTGAAGGCGACCGACCACGGCGGTGCCGGCCTGAGCGCGGCGACCAGCACCTGGATCGCGGTGCTGTACAACGTCGGCGCGATCATCGGCGGCCTGGTTTTCGGCTCGCTGTCGGAACGCTTCGGCCGCCGGATGACGATCGTCGGCGCCGCGGTGCTCGGCTTGCCGATCGTCCCGATCTTCGCCGTCGACCACGGGGCCGGGATGCTCGCGCTCGGGTCGTTCCTGATGCAGGTCATGGTGCAGGGCGCGTGGGGCGTCATCCCCGCGCACCTGACCGAGATGTCCCCGGACGCGATCCGCGGCTTCTTCCCGGGTGTCACGTATCAGCTCGGCAACCTGCTGGCCGCGCTGAACCTGCCGATCCAGCAGAGCATCGCGCAGTCGCAGGGGTATCCGGCCGCACTGCTGTGGACTGTGATCCCGGTGCTCATCGCGGTCGCCGTGCTGACCTCCCTCGGCAAGGAGGCGAAGTCCATCCGCTTCGGCGGCGAAGGCGCGACCACCGCACCCGCGGGGACTTCCTGATCTTTCCGCCTGCTGGGTGCGGGCGTCCTTGCCGTCGAACAATCGCCGATATATCGTGGTCATATCGGCGATTGTTCGACGGAGGAGGACGACATGACCAGGACCGCAGGCGGAGACCACCTGTTCCGGGGCTTCGGCGGCCCAGAACGCTTCGGTGGACACGGAGTGCCGTTCGGCTTCGGCCGTCCCGGACCGGTTCGCCCTGGTGACGAAGGCCGGGGAGTGCCGTTCGGCGGGCCGGAGGCGCATGGCGACGGGCCCGGCGAGGGGAGGGGGCGACATCCGGGCGGGCCGGGGGAAGGGCACGGGTGGCCTTGGGGAGGTGCGCCGGGCGACGAGCGCGGCTGGCCTGGGCAGTTCGGCGGGCGAGGCCCGGGGTTCGGCCGGCACGCGGTGTTCGGCGGGCCTGGCGCCGGGTTCGGGCAGGGCGGGCTGTTCGGGGGACCGGGAGTCGGCTTTGGCGGGCCTGGCCATCCGGGCTGGCACGCGGTCGGGCACCCCGGCTCGCCGGGCGAGGCGGGGGAACGCCACGGTCATCCGGGCGGGTCGGGGGAGGACCACGGGCACCCCGGTCTTCCTGGTGAGTCAGGGGAGGATCACGCGCACTTCGGCCACCGCGAGCACTTCGGCCATCCCGGCCATCCCGGTCACCCTGGAGACGAGGGAGCCTGGGACGACACCGTCTTCGAAGCCCGTGGCGGCTTCCCTCCGGGGCCTCCCAGTCCGCCTGGACCGCCGCATCGGCCGGGGTTTCCCGGGTTCCCTGGCTTCCCCGGGTTTCCCGGCGGACCGGGCGGCCCTGGCGGTCCAGGAGGGTTTTTCGGCGGCCCGCCCCGCGGCGGTCGAGGTCCGGCCCGCCCGGTGCGTCCGGCGGTCCTCGCCTTGCTGGCGGAGGAACCTCGCCATGGTTACCAGCTGATGCAGGAGATCCGCCGTCGCACGAATGACGAGTGGCGGCCCAGCCCGGGGTCCATTTACCCGATTTTGCAGCAGCTCGAGGACGAAGGCCTGGTCCGCACGGCGGAGGAGGGCGGTCGTCGGGTCGCGCATCTCACCGAGGCGGGGCGGGAGCACGTCGCGGGGCGCGAGGAGGAGTTCGCCGCGCTCTGGGAGTCTCCGGCTCGCGACCAGGAGCCGGGGGCGGACCGGTTCGCGGCGCTGTATCAGCAGATCGGCGAGTTGGCGGGAGCCGCGGCGCAGGTCGCGCACACGGGCAGCGAGGCGCAGTGCGAGGAGGCGCGGAAGGTGCTCCGCGAGGCCCGTCGCCGGTTGTACGCGTTGCTCGCGGATGACGATTTCGAAGAGTAAGAACCGCCGGTGGGTGGGTCCGCAAAGGACTCGCCCACCGGCGGTCACCTCGGGGCACAACCGGAGGTGGTCCGAGCGCGCGTGTCGGTTGTTGGACGGCGGAGCGGTGCGGCGGGTCCAATGCGGCCATGCCATCGTTT
>NZ_JACGZW010000003.1 GCF_014145675.1 Amycolatopsis dendrobii | reverse complement strand
TCGTGAGTGGCGATCGCGGTTCTAACCGGGATGAGCACGCACGAGCCCCCGCCTCAGTCGATGTCCCCGGTGAGATAGCGCTGCAACGTCGGCGCCACCGCCGCGACCAGCGTGTCCACCTCCGCCGACGCCATCGGCGGGAACCGTGCCACGTACCGGATCAGCCCCATCCCCACCACCTGCGAAGCGCACAGCGCGACCCGCAGCTCCAGCCGGTCGCTGCCGAGGTCGCTGAGCAACCCGGTGAAAAACTGCGAGAAGAAGTCGCGCAGCACGTTGCTGGCCGCCTCGTGTCCGGCGATGCTGCGGATCAGCGCCTGGAACGTGTCGCCGCCGACGCCGTCCCAGCGGGTCAGGAAGGTGTGCGCGATGCGAGCGCCCAGTTCGTCGTCCGGGCCGTCGCGCAGGATCGGGACCAGTTCGTCCGGTTCGAACGGCAGTTTCAGCACCGCTTGCGCGAACAGGCCTTCCTTGCCGCCGAACCAGTGGTTGACCATGGCGGCGTCGACGCCGGCGCGGGCGGCGATCGAGCGGACCGTCGCGCGTTCGTAGCCGTTCTCGGCGAACACCGCGCGGGCCGCTTCGAGCAGCACCGCCCGGGTGTCCTGACCAGCGGGGCGGCGGCCGCGGCGGCGCGCGGTAGTGTCTTCCGTGCTCACCGGACCATCTTGACCGGTCGCCGCCTCGAATTCAACACGCATTGAATTGAGAGCCCGCTGACCGGCTGACGCGGCCGTAGCGGCACAATGAGGCGCATGGTCAGCTCAGCAGCCACGTCCACGGCCGGGCCCGGCCCGGTCAGCCCTTCCCGCGCCGAGTTCCGCGCGCTGGCCGAGAGCCGCCGCGTGATCCCCGTGGTGCGCCGGGTGCTCGCCGACGGCGAGACCCCGCTGGGGATTTACCGGAAGCTCGCCGCCGACCGGCCCGGCACATTCCTCTTCGAATCGGCCGAGAACGGGAAATCGTGGTCGCGCTGGTCGTTCGTCGGCGTGCGCAGCCCGGCCGCGCTGACCGTGCGCGACGGCAAAGCGGTCTGGACCGGCACCCCGCCGGACAACCTGCCCGCCGAGGGCGACCCGCTGCAGGTGCTGCGCGCGACGGTCGAGGCGCTGCACACCGAACCGCTGCCCGGCCTGCCCCCGCTGACCGGCGGGATGGTCGGCTACCTCGGCTACGATTCCGTGCGCTGGCTGGAAAAGCTGCCCGAGCTGGCCGAACGGGACCTCGACATCCCCGAGCTGACCATGCTGCTCGCCACCGATCTCGCCGCGTTCGACCACCACGAGGGCACCGTCACGCTGATCGCCAACGCGGTCAACTGGGACGACTCCGCCGAACGCGTGGACGCCGCCTACGACGACGCGCTCGCCCGGCTGTCCGCGATGACCGAGCAGTTGCGGGTGCCCGCGCCGCCGACGGTCGCGACGTTCGACCGCCCGGCGCCGGAGTTCCGCCGGCACCGCAGCAAGGAAGACTTCCACGCGGCCGTCGACAAGGCGGTCGAGGCGATCAAGGCCGGCGAAGCGTTCCAGGTCGTGCCGTCGCAACGATTCGAGATCGAGACCGGGGCCGACGCGCTCGACGTGTACCGCGTGCTGCGCACCTCCAATCCGAGTCCGTACATGTACCTGCTGCGGCTGGAGGGCTTCGACATCGTCGGCTCCAGCCCGGAATCGCTGGTGACCGTCCGCGACGGCCGCGCCACCACGCATCCCATCGCGGGCACCCGCTGGCGAGGCGCGGATCCGGAGGAGGACGCGCAGCTGGCCAAGGATTTGCTCGCGGACGAGAAGGAACGCGCCGAGCACCTGATGCTCGTCGACCTGGGCCGCAACGACCTCGGCAAGGTCTGCAAGCCGGGCACCGTGCACGTGGTCGACTTCTTCCAGATCGAGCGCTACAGCCACGTCATGCACATCGTGTCCACGGTGACCGGCGAGCTGAAGGACGACGCCACGGCCTTCGACGCGGTCACGGCCTGCTTCCCGGCGGGCACCCTTTCCGGCGCGCCCAAGGTCCGGGCGATGCAGCTGATCGAGGAACTGGAGCCGGTGCGCCGCGCGCTGTACGGCGGCGTGGTCGGCTACCTGGACTTCGCGGGCGACGCGGACACGGCGATCGCCATCCGCACCGCGCTGATGCGCGACGGGACCGCGTACGTGCAGGCGGGCGGCGGCGTGGTCGCGGACTCGGTCCCGGACTACGAGGACACCGAATCGCTCAACAAGGCCCGCACCGTGCTGTCCGCGATCGCAGCGGCGGGCACGATGATCCCGGCGGGGGAGCTGGACCCGGCAGAGGACGCGGCCGGTGTCTGAGCGGTCCGGCGAGGCGGAACCACGGCGCGGCGGGGCCGAGGCGGAAACGGAAGCTCCGTCCGCGGGCGGCGGGAAGGCAAAGCGTCCACTGTGGACGATCATTCTCGCCCTCCTGCTCGGCGCGCTGGCGCTGTGGGGCGCGTCCCGGATGGTGTGGTTCGCCGAATTCCGCGACGAGGGCGTGCGCGGCACCGTCCTGTACACCGAACCCGGCGAACAGCGCGCCACCGCGCTCGTGCCGCTCGCGATCCTCGCGCTCGCGGGCGTCGCCGGAGCGGTCGCGACCGGCGGCTGGCTGCGCCGCGCGCTCGGGATCGTGCTGGTGCTCGCCGGCGCGGCGGGCGTCTGGAACGGCGTGGCCGGGATCAAGTTCGGCGGCTTCGCACCCGGGCTGCCGGGCACGGAAATCGTGCTCGGCCACCTGATCGCGGTGCTCGGCGGAATTCTTGTCGCGCTCGGCGGGTTGGCAGCGATCAAGTGGGCGGGAGCCGCGCGGAAGCTCGGGGCCCGTTACGCCGCACCGGGAGCCAAGGCGGCGCGGAAGGATCCGGACACCGAGCTGTGGGAGGCGTTGTCGGAGGGGGACGACCCGACCGATCCGCCGGATCCGCGGCGCTGAGCAACCCGGAACCGGCCGGTCATCGAGCGGGGGTTAGCATCGTTTCGGCGGGAAGGGGAAGGTTTTTGTGAGCGAGCTTGCGAGTGGACCCAGGAGTGCGGCAGCGGGTAGGGGCGTCCGATGAGCGTGCTCGAAGACATCGTCGCCGGCGTGCGCGAGGATCTCGCGCAGCGGGAATCCGCGCTGCCGTTCGACGAACTGAAGGCCAGGGCGGCCAAGGCCGTTCCGCCGCGTGACGTCATGGCCGCGCTGCGCGAATCCGGCATCGGCGTCATCGCCGAGGTGAAGCGGCGCAGCCCGTCGAAGGGCGAGCTGGCCACGATTCCCGACCCGGCCGCGCTGGCGCGGGACTACGAGGACGCCGGCGCGCGCGTGATCAGCGTGCTCACCGAGCAGCGCCGCTTCGGCGGTTCGCTCGCCGACCTCGACGCGGTGCGCGCCGCGGTCGACATTCCCGTGCTGCGCAAGGACTTCATCGTCAGCCCGTACCAGGTGCACGAGGCCCGGCTGCACGGCGCGGACATGGTCCTGCTGATCGTCGCCGCGCTGGAGCAGAACGCGCTCGCCGCGCTGCTCGACCGGGTCGAATCGCTCGGCATGACCGCGCTCGTGGAGATCCACAACGCCGAGGAGGCCGACCGCGCGCTCGAAGCGGGCGCGAAGGTCATCGGCGTCAACGCGCGCAACCTGCACACCCTCGAAGTGGACCGCGACGTGTTCTCCCGCCTCGCGCCCGGCCTGCCGATGGACGTGTTCAAGGTCGCCGAGTCCGGCGTCCGCGGCCCTGGCGACCTGATGTCGTACGCGGGCCACGGAGCGGACGCGGTGCTCGTCGGCGAGGGCCTGGTGGCGTCGGGCGACCCGAAGGGCGCGGTCGTCAAGCTCGTCACCGCCGGTTCGCACCCCGCCTGCCCGAGGCCCTCGCGGTGACCGAACGCGGCAAGCACGACCCGGACGAACGCGGCTACTACGGCCCGTACGGCGGCCGGTTCATGCCGGAAGCGCTGATCGGCGTGGTCGACGAGGTCGCGGCGGAGTACGAGAAGGCCCGCCACGACCCCGCGTTCACCGGCGAGCTGAACCGGCTGCTCACCGAGTACGCGGGCCGTCCGTCCCTGCTCACCGAGGCCAAGCGGTTCGGCGAGCAGGCCGGCGGCGCGCGGGTGTTCCTCAAGCGCGAGGACCTCAACCACACCGGTTCGCACAAGATCAACAACGTGCTGGGCCAGGCGCTGCTCACCGTGCGGATGGGCAAGAAGCGCGTCATCGCGGAGACCGGAGCGGGCCAGCACGGCGTCGCCACGGCCACCGCGTGCGCGCTGCTCGGCCTCGACTGCGTCGTGTACATGGGCGAGGTCGACACCGAGCGGCAGTCGCTGAACGTCGCGCGGATGAAGCTGCTCGGCGCCGAGGTCGTGCCGGTGAAAACCGGGTCGCGCACGCTCAAGGACGCGATCAACGAGGCGCTGCGCGACTGGGTCACCAACGCCGACACCACGCACTACCTCTTCGGCACCGCCGCCGGCCCGTCGCCGTTCCCGATGATGGTGCGCAACTTCCACCACGTCATCGGCGAGGAGGCGCGGGCGCAGATCCTGGAGAAGGCGGGCAGGCTGCCGGACGTCGTCGCGGCGTGCGTCGGCGGCGGGTCCAACGCCATCGGCATCTTCTCCGGCTTCTACGACGACCCGTCGGTGCGGCTGGTCGGCCTGGAGCCGGGCGGCGAGGGCATCGAGGGCACCCGGCACGGCGCGACGCTCACCAAGGGCAGCCCGGGCAACCTGCACGGCGCGATGTCGTACCTGCTGCAGGACGAGGACGGCCAGACGGTCGAATCGCATTCGATCTCCGCCGGGCTCGACTATCCGGGCGTCGGCCCGGAACACGCGTGGCTCAAGGACTCCGGCCGCGCCGAGTACCGCCCGGTCACCGACGCGGCCGCGATGGACGCCTTCCGGCTGCTGTCGCGCACCGAGGGCATCATCCCGGCGATCGAATCGGCGCACGCGCTCGCCGGCGCCCTGGAACTGGGCCGCGAGCTGGGCCCGGACGGGCTGATCGTGGTCAACCTGTCGGGCCGGGGCGACAAGGACATGGACACCGCGGCCCAGTGGTTCGGGCTCGTGGACGGGGAGGGCAAGTGAGCGGGCTCGACGAGCTGTTCGCGGCGACGCGAGCGGAACACCGGGCCGCGCTGGTCGGCTACCTGCCCGCCGGATTCCCCTCCGTGGACGGCTCGAAAGACCTGCTGGCCGCGACGATCGACGGCGGAGCGGACCTGGTCGAGGTCGGCGTCCCGTACTCCGACCCGGTGATGGACGGCCCCACCATCCAGGCGGCCGCCGAGGCGGCGCTGGCCAGCGGATTCCGGCTCAAGCAGCTGTTCGAGGTCGTGGAATCGGTCTCCGCGCGCGGCGGTCGCGCGGTCGTGATGACGTACTGGAACCCCGTGCACCGCTACGGGGTCGACGCGTTCGCACGCGACCTGGCGTCCGCCGGTGGCCTTGGCTTGATCACGCCGGACTTGATCCCGGACGAGGCCGACGAGTGGATGGCCGCGTCCGCCGAGCACGGTTTGGACCGGATCTTCCTGGTCGCGCCGTCGTCGTCGGAGGAGCGCCTGGCGAAAACCACGGCGGCCTCGTCGGGCTTCGTGTACGCGACCGCGGTGATGGGCGTGACCGGCGCCCGCGACGCGGTGGGTGTGCACGCGGAGGACCTGGTGCGGCGGACTCGCGAGCACACGGAGCTGCCGATCGGCGTGGGCCTCGGCGTCCGGTCGCGGGAGCAGGCCGCGCAGGTGGCCGGGTTCGCGGACGCGGTGATCGTCGGATCCGCGCTGGTCACCGCCGCGGCGGACGGTCCGGATGGCGTGCGGAAGCTGGCTTCGGAGCTGGCGCAGGGCGTGCGCGAGGCGGTCGCTCCGGCCTGACCTCGGGTCGAGGGCCGGAAACTGTCGGTGGTCGTTCGTACTCTCTCGGTATGCAGACGACGACAGCAATCTGGGCGAAGCTCCCGGATTGGCAGAAGTACTCGCCTTGCCTAACGAACAGCTCCTCGGCAATCGGATCGAGGGAGTCGACGGAACCCTGGTGATGGGTCCGGCGCCGACTGCGCTCCACCAGCAGTGGCTGCAGCGATTGCAGCTCGCAGCGGTGCCAGCCTTGCCGAAGGGCACTGAGCTGCTCCCTGGCGTCGCTGTCCGCTGCGGCGAAAACCGGCTGCTGATCCCGGACTTCGTGATCGTCACCTGCCCGGATGTGGCGACGACCTGGTACCCAGCGTCCGAGGTTCTGCTGGCCGCGGAGATCGAATCCCCGTCCGCCCGAGTGCAGGACCGGATTCTCAAGAAGGCCCGCTACGCCGAAGCCCTCATCCCGTACTACCTGCTCGTCGACCCGGAGCAGGAAGCCGCCACCGTGTACGCGCTTTCCGACGGCGACTACCTCCCGCACGCGAAGAGCGAAGGCGGCCTGCTCACCCTGGCCGAACCTTTCCCCGCGGAGCTGGATCTGCGCTTGAGCGGCCAGTTGTACGCATCGTGTACGCCGTCCGCGCACAGTGAGGCGCATGGCTTTCGACATCGGACAAGTTCCCCGGAGGACGTTCCTGCGCGGGGCGGCCGGCGTGAGCGCTGCCGCGGCGGCGGGACTCCTGCTGCCCGGTCTCGCGGACGCCGCTGACGCGCCGCGCATCTACAGCTGTGCCGAATGGGGTGCGCGCCCGCCTGCGGATCCGCTCACCACGCTCGACCATCCCGCCAATCGCGTGCTCATCCACCACATCGACTGTCCCAACAGCACCGACTACTCGCTCGAGCACGCGTTCCAGGTCGCGCGCAACGATCAGGCTGACCACATCGACAACAACGGCTGGTCCGACACCGGCCAGCATTTCACGGTCTCTCGCGGCGGCTATCGCCTCGAAGGCCGCCACGGCAGCCTGGACGCGTTGCGCAGCGGCAAGAAGATCGTCCGCGCGGCGCATTGCCCCGGCCAGAACGACAACGCGATCGGCATCGAGAACGAGGGCACCTACATGCAGGTCGCCCCGCCGAAGGCGCAGTTCGATTCGCTGGTGGTGTTCGTGGCGTACGTGTGCCGCCAGTACGGCATCCCGGTGAAGGAAATCAAGGGACACCGCGACTTCTACAACACGGACTGCCCGGGCGACAAGCTGTACGCGATGCTGCCCGAGTTGCAGTCCCGGGTGGCGGCCTTGCTTCGTTGAGCGGGTTCAGTGCAGGAAACGCATTGCCTGGCACAACTCCGCGGGCTTCAGCGATCCCAGCTCGGCCACCTCGGCGCGGCGCACGTCCGTCAACGTGGTGGCCAGCTGAGGCCCGAACGCCGTCCGCAGCACCTCGTCGGCCTCGAACGCGTCGACCGCGTCCGACAACGACTCCGGCAACCTGGCGACGCCAGCGGCTGCGGCGTCTGCGGGGGAGAGCGAGCCAGGATCCACGCTGACCGGCTCCGGCAGGCGCGCCTCGGCGGTCAAGCCTGCCAGTCCGGCGAAAAGCAGGCCGGCCACTACCAGATACGGGTTCGCGGTGAGGTCGAAGCACTTCACTTCCAGATTCGCCGCGGTGTCGCGCTGTCCGGCCGCACCGCGGATCAGGCGCAGCGGTGCTTCGCGGTTTTCCAGGCCCCACGCGGTAAACACGCCTGCCCAATGGTGCGGTTCCAGCCGCAGATAGCTGACCACCGACGGCGCGCCCACCGCCAGCAACGCGGGCAACCGGCGGAAAATCCCCGCACCGAAGGATTCCGCGGTCGAGGTCAGCCCCAAAGCTCCGGTCCCGCCCGCGCACAGATTCCGCTCGCCGTCCCAGAGGCTCAAGTGCACGTGCCCGCCGTTGCCGACGCCGCCGGGTTCGAACTTCGGCGTGAACGACGCGCGCAACCCGTGCGCAGCGGTCACCGTTCGCACCGTTTCCCTTGTCAGCACGGCTAAATCGGCTGCCCGCAAGGGGTCCGCCGCGGCGATCGACAGCTCGAACTGGCCCGCCGCGTACTCCGGGTGGATCTGCTCCACCTCTACCCCAGAACGTTCCAAAGTGGACACGAGAGCGCGCAGGTACTCGTGGTTCGCGCTCAACCGGGAGTATCCGTAGGCCGGGCCGGGCAGCGGGACTCCGTCCGCGTCGGTCGCGATCCACTCCAGTTCGAACGCCGTCCGCGCGGTCAGGCCGCGGTCGGCGAGCTGGTCCACGGCGGTCGCCGCGAGCGCGCGCGTGTCTTGCGGGTGCGGCTGTCCGTCCTGGTCGTAGCGCCACGCCGGGGCCCACGCCCAGCCGGGTTGTGCGGCGAGGACGGTGAGCGCGTCGAGGTCGGGGTGCAGTCGCAGGTCGCCGACTGGGCCGAGGGAATGCTCGCCGTTCGCGATGCTGTCGGTGCCGAGGAAGAAGTCGAACGAGTTGGACGCGCCGACGCCCCACGCCGCGACCGTCGCCAGCCTCGTCACCGGCACCGCTTTGACGCGCGAAATCCCGGAGTTGTCCACGAAACTCAGCGCGACGAGTTCGACGCCCGCCTGCTCCATCCGGCCCGCGGCGGCAGCGCCGAGTTCCGCGAGCCGGTCGCGGTCGAGTTTCGAGGGGGTGGACGACAAGGCGCGCTCCTTCGATGCCGGACGAGGTTCAGCCAGTCGGCGCTGGTTGTCCGCGCCGCCTCGGATGTTCACTGTGTACTCCGCGGGGAAAGGAGCGCATCCGTGTCCGGAGACCGTCCCGAATTGCGGCGCACCTTGTCAGTCTGGCAGGCCGTCGGGCTGTCCGTCGCGCTCATGGCACCCAGCATGGCCGCGAACATCAATCCACAGCAAACAGCCGCGGCCGCCGGACGCGCGGTGCCGCTGGCGTTCCTCCTTTCGGCGGCCGGAGTGCTGCTGGTCGCATACGGCTTCGTTCAGCTCTGCCGCCACTACCAGCACGCCGGCTCGGTCTACGCGTTCGTCGGCGCCACGCTCGGCCCGCGCGCGGGCGTGGTGTCCGGGATCGGCCTTCTCGGCACGTACACCTTCTACGCCGTGGTCACCAGTTCCGCCGCGGGCGTGCTCGGCACCGCGTTCCTCACACAGGTCGGGATCTGGCCGCATCCGCCGTCGTGGGGGCCGTTCGTGCTGACCGCGGTCGCGCTGATCGGCAGCTGGCTGCTCGCAGCCGCCCCGGCCCGCCGCGGCACCAGCACACTGCTCGCCGTCGAGGGCGCGACCATCGCGCTCATTCTGCTGGTCACCGTGGTCATCCTGGTCCGGCTGATCGCAGGCGACGCCCCGAGCGGCCGGTTCACGCTGCGGGTTTTCGTGCCGGACACCGGAATCTCCGGCATTTTCCTCGGCGCAGTGTTCGGTTTCCTATCGTTCGCCGGTTTCGAAGCCGCCGCGACGCTCGGCGAGGAAACCCGCGACCCGCGCCGCAACATCCCGCGCGCGATCCTCGGCACCGCCATCTTCGGCGGCGCCTACTTCGTCCTCGTGACCGCCGTAGAGATGATGGCCTTCGGCAGCGACGCCACCGCGTTCCACGATTCCCCTTCGCTGCTGGGCGACCTGGGCAGCCGCTTCGTCGGCCCGTGGGTCGGCGACGTCATCAGCGCGGGCGCCGCGATCAGCGCGTTCGGCTGCTGCCTAGCCTGCGTCGTCGGCGGCTCGCGCCTGCTGTTCGCCCTCGGCCGAGACGCCTTCGACGGCCGCGGCATCGGCCGGATCTCCGCCAAAGGCATCCCCGCCGTAGCCGTGACCGTGGTCGCGCTCGCGGCGGCGCTGATCATCCTGGTGTGTGCGGTGTTCTTCGGCGCGACCGCGGACGACACCTTCTCCTGGGCCGGATCCATCGGAACCTTGCTCCTGCTGGTGATCTACCTGCTCACCACCGTCGGCGCGATCCTGTTGCTGTTCGTGCGGCGGCGGATGCGCGTGCCGTGGTGGCATTTGGTCTTCCCGATCGGCGCGCTGGTGCTGCTCGGCTACACCGTGTACGTCAACGTCGTGCCGTACCCGGCCGAGGGCCCGCCGCGATGGTTCCCGGTGGTGGCTGGCGGGGTGCTGGTGCTGGCTGTCGTCGTGGTGGCCTCGGCGCCCGGATTCGCCCGTAGGGTGGGGGAGAGGCTCGCTGAAGGAGACGCATGACCGATCTGCTGGATTTCGTCGCGGACCTGCCGTTGGTCGACCATCACTGCCACGGCGTGCGTACCGGCGGCGTCGACCGCGACGGGTTCGAGCGGATGCTTACCGAGGCGGACACCGTGTCGCCGCTGGGGACGTCGTTGTTCGATTCGCTCATCGGCCTCGCCGTGCGCGAACGCTGTGCGCCGATCCTCGATCTGCCGAAGCACGCCCCGGCCGACGACTATCTCGCTCGCCGCGCTGAGCTGGGGTCGAGAGAGGTCAACCGGCGGTTCCTGCGCGGCACCGGCAGCACGGATTACTTGCTGGACGGCGGTTTCCTCCCGGAATCCCTCACCGCCACGACGGACTTCGCCGAACTGGCCGACGCCCGCGCGCACGACATCGTCCGGCTGGAACAGGTCGCCGAGGACGTCATCCGCGGCACCAGCGCCGCCGGTTTCGCCGAGGACTTCGCTGCCGAACTCGACCGGCGCACCGGGAACGCGGTGGGCGTCAAGTCGATCGCGGCGTACCGGGTCGGGCTGGAGTTGTCCGGGGAACGTCCGGTTCCCGGCGAGGTCGAAGCCGCCGCTGGACGCTGGCTCGCCGGGATCGAAGCGGGCGAACCGGTCCGGCTGGCCGACGAGGTGCTGCACCGCCACCTGGTCTGGGCGGGCATCGACCGGCGGCTGCCCGTGCAGTTCCACGTCGGCTACGGAGACTCCGACGTCGACCTCCACCGCTGCGATCCCTTGCGGCTCACCGGTTTGCTGCGCGCGACCCGCGACGCGGGCGTCCCGATCCTGCTGCTGCACAACTATCCGTTCCACCGCAACGCCGCCTACCTCGCGCAGGTCTTCGAGCACGTCTTCGTCGACGTAGGCCTCGCAACGCACAATGCGGGCTTCCGCGCCCCCGCGATCCTGGCCGAGACGCTGGAACTGGCGCCGTTCGGGAAACTGCTGTTCTCCACGGACGCGTTCGGCCTGGCCGAGCTCTATCACCTGGGCACCGCGCTGTTCCGGCAAGGACTGTCCGACTTCCTGCGCACCGCTCTCGCCGCCGACGCACTGTCCGAAGCGGACGCGCTCCGGCTGGCCCGGCTGGCCGGACACGAGAACGCCGCACGGATTTATCGGCTGGAGCGGAAATGAACGACCTGGTCGAGGCATGGCGGGCCGCGCTGGCCGGGGAACTGCCCGCCGCGGTAGAACTCCGGCACCGGATCCACGCCGACCCGCGGGCGTCCGGCGACGAGGACGACACCGCCCGGATCGTGGCCGCCGCGCTCGGCGAGGGCGAGCGGGTCGCGAAGACCGGGCGGCTGATCGAGATCGCCGCGCCGCACCCGGGGCCGGCCGTAGCCCTGCGCGCCGAACTGGACGCGCTCCCGGTCATAGAGCGCACCGGCGTCGAATGGGCCGCGAAGACCGGTCTGATGCACGCCTGCGGCCACGACGTCCACCTCGCCGCGCTGACCGCGGTCTGCCGGGCGGCGCGGCGGGTCGAACTCCCGCGCCCGTTGTACGCGATCTTGCAGCCGCGCGAGGAAACGTCGCCGTCCGGGGCGCTGGATCTGGTCGAATCGGGCATTCTGGAAGAGCGCGGCATCGACACGGTGATCGGCGCGCACGTCCAGCCGCGGCTGCCCTACGGCGTCGTTTCGGCCGCTCCTGGGCCGGTGAACGCGTCGACCGACGAGTTCGAGGTCGTATTGCACGGCCAGGGCGGGCACGCGGGGTATCCGCATCTCTTGCGCGACCCGGTGCTGGCGCTCAGCCAGCTAGTGGTGAGCCTGCAGCAGATCGCGAGCCGCCGGATCGACCCGATGCACGGCGCGGTCTGCACGGTCGGCCGGTTGAACGCGGGCACGGCGGCGAACGTCGTGCCGAACACGGCGTCCGCGTTCGGTTCGCTGCGGCTGATGCGCGCGAGCGACCGCGAACGTGCGCTGGAGGCTCTCGAGGACGTCGTGCACGCCACCGCCCGTGCCTACGGCTGCACGGCCGACCTCCGGATCAGCCCGTGCGAGCCCGTCCTGGTCAACGACCCGGCGCTGGCGGCTGCCGCGAGAACGTGGCTCGAACGCGGCGGCGCGGACGTCGACGTCGATTTCCGGTCTTTCGGCGCGGACGATTTCGCGCATTACTGCGGCGACGGCGTCCGCGGATTGATGCTTTTCGTCGGATTGGGCGAGACCGCGGGCTCGCCCAGCCTGCACGGCGAAACCTTCCTGCCCGAGGACGCCGCGGTCGGCCAGGTCGCGGACGCGCTGCTGGCCGGATACCTGGCCGCGGCCTCGGACCAGGAGTATCCGGAGACGGCCGTGACCGGGCTGTGACCGGGTCTTGACTAAGGGTTCCGCGGCACCGGGACCACGACCGGGGGCCGACGCGCTACGGTGGCCGCGTGTACTCCGCAGCATTCCTGGCCACGATCCCGAGCCCCGACCAAGGCGTCTGGCACCTGGGCCCGATCCCGATCCGGGCGTACGCGCTCTGCATCATCGCCGGCATCATCGTCGCGATCTGGTGGGGCGAGCGGCGCTGGGAGGCGCGGGGCGGCACCAAAGGCACAGTGCTCGACATCGCGGTGTTCGCGGTGCCGTTCGGCCTGGTCGGCGGCAGGCTCTACCACGTCGTCACCGACCCGGAGCTGTACTTCACCGAGGGCAAGAACCCCTGGAACGCCTTCGCCATCTGGGACGGCGGCCTCGGCATCTGGGGCGCGGTCGCGCTCGGCGCGGTCGGCGCGCTGATCGCCTGCCGCCGCCGGGGCATCCCGCTGCCCGCGATGGCCGACGCGATCGCGCCCGGCATCATCGTCGCGCAGGCGATCGGGCGGCTCGGCAACTACTTCAACCAGGAGCTGTACGGCGCGCACACCGACCTGCCCTGGGGCCTGGAGATCTACCAGCGCTTCAACCCGGAGACCGGGGCCCCGGACGCCCTCGGCGGCGTCGCGACCGGGCACATCCCGCTGCCGGAAAGCCCGGTGCACCCGACGTTCCTGTACGAGCTGATCTGGAACCTGCTCATCGCGCTGCTCGTGGTGTGGGCGGACCGCAAGTTCAAGCTCGGCCACGGCCGCGCGTTCGCGCTGTACGTCGCGGGCTACACCGTCGGGCGCTGCTGGATCGAGCTGATGCGCACCGACACCGCCAACCACATCCTCGGCCTGCGGGTCAACGTGTGGACCTCGATCCTGCTGTTCATCGGCGCGATGGCGTACTTCGTCGCCGCGGCCAAGCGCGGTCCGCGCGAGGCCCCGGAGACGTTGCGCAGCAAGGGAGACGAGCGGAACGCCGCCGTCGAGTCCACTTCGGACGATGCGGGGGAGAAGCCGGAACCGGACGAGAAGGCACCGGAGGACACTGTGGACGCGGGCTCCTCTCCGGGGGAGAACGGCAAGCCCGAGAAGTCCTGAGCACCGCAACGGAAACGAGGCCCTCGCCCGGATTGGGCGGGGGCCTCGTTTCGCGCGCGGACCTCCGCGGGAGCGGAGCGGGGGTCAGCTGAGGAACGAGCCGCCGAAGTAGTCGTCGTCATCGCCGGAGTCCTGGCGCCGGGCACGGCGGCCCGGCGACGGCGGCGGCTGCGGCGCGGACCGCTTCGGCCGGTCGCCTCGGTCCGCGAGGGGATTGGCGAAATCGTCCTCCGGCGGCGGTTCCGGCGCGCGGTGCCGCGGCGGAGCGGGAGGAGCGGGCGGTTCCTCCTTGGGCGGCTCCGGAGCGGGAGCCGGGGGCGGCGGCGTCCGGTCGGCGAGCGGATTGTCGTTCGAGTACTCGGGCGGCTCCGGCGCGGGCGGGGCCGGGGGCTGCGGACGGCCGCTGCTCGCCAGCGGGTCCGCGGCGGAGAACCCGGCGGGCTTGTCCGGCGTGTCCGGATAGGTCGAACGTCCGGTGCCGGACAACGGGTTCCCGGCGCCGCCGGTGCGCGCCTCGAGGATTTCCTCGGGGCTCTGGCCCTCCTGCAGTTCCTCGAGGATGTCTTTGGCCTCGCTGAGCTTCTCGTCGGCGAGCGCGCGGACCTCGGGGTCGGCGAACGCCCGGCCGGCGGCGACGTCCTCCCAGGAGAATTCGCCCGCTTCGACCTTCCGCTTGACCAGCCGCAGCTGAGCGGGCGCGTCCGGACGCGAGGCGGCGCGCTTGATCGCCTCGATCCGTTCCGGGGTGTCGGTTTTGGGCAGCGGACGGAGCTTGATCTTCTCCAGGTCCTTCAGCAGCTGCTGGGACTTGCGGACCGTCCGGTCGAGCGCGGCCTCGGCCTCCCGCAGCTCGGGCGTCTTCCACGAATCGTCCGCGGTGACGGGCTGGGACATCTCGGCAGTTCCTCCTTAGTCGATGCGGCCGTGGATCCGGCCGCTCGCCGAGCGCCGGGGCGAATGGGACGGCGGGTGGTTCGCGGGCGGGTGGTTCGGCTGGGACGGCGGGTGGTTCGGTTGCTGCGGCGGCTGGTGGTTCTGCTGGTTCTGCGGGGGCTGGTGCTGCGGACCGTCCGGTTGGGACCGCTGGTTCTGCCCCCGCTCGCCGTCACCTTGCGAACGGTCGCCTTCGTCGCCGGAGCGGCGGTTGCCGTTCTCGCCGGAATTACTGTCGCCGGACGTGCGGTCGCCCTCGTCGTCCCCGCCTTCGCGCGAGCGCCGGTTTTCCGCGTGCGCCTCGCGCGACTCGTGGACGCCGTCCTTGCCCGCCTGCACGGCGTCCTTGGCGTCCTGGCCGATGCCCTTGGCGTTGTCCTTGATGTCGCCGACGTCGCCGCCGATGTTCTTCGCGATGTCGACGAGATCGCCGATGCTGCCGACGTCCTTGATCTTCTGCAGCTGCGACCCGATGTCCTTGATCGAGTTCCAGATGTCCTGGACCTTCGTGATGATGTCCTGGATCATCTCGATGATCGAGATCAGGGCGTTGATCAGCGGCAGCAGTTCGCTGAACGCGGTGATCGCGTCGGCGATCCAGCCCGCGATCGGGACGCACGCCTCCGCGGCCATCACCAGCAGCCGGTCGATCAGGCTCTTCAGCAGGTCGAGCGCCTTGGCCGCGAGCTTCTTCGACGTGTCCGACAGGAGGTCGAAGCCCTTGGCGATCAGCGACGCGATCCCGGCCTCGGCCGCGAGCCCGGCCCGCCATCCGGCCTGCACGTAGGCCTTGTGCTCCAAGGAAGCCATGCCGTGCCAGGAATCGCTGACGGTCTTCTCGTTGGCGACCATCACCTCGGAGAACGCCTTCATCGCCTCGGAGATGTTGCGCCATGCCTCGGCGTCGGCCGACATCTTCGAGAAATCGCCGGTGAGCGGTTCGATGAACTGCTGGGTGAGCGTGGTGCCGGTGAACTTCTGGTACACCCACTCGACGGCCATCACCTCGACGCCGGCGTCCTTCACCAGCGCCTGGACGTCCTCGCCGGAGGTGTCTTCCGGCGGCTGCAGCAATTCGACGATCGAATCGCCGCGGTCGAAGTCGCCGGTGCCGCCGGGGACTCCGCCGGGCTCGCCGCCCGAACCCCCGGTGCCGCCCTCGCCGCCGTTGCCGCCGCCTTCGCCGCCTTCGCTGCCGGAACCGCCCTCGTCGCCGCCGGTGCCGCCTTCGCCGCCCCCGTCGCCGCCTTCGCTGCCGGAGCCGCCTTCGTCGCCGCCCCGGCCGCCGCCTTCGTCGCCGCCCTCGTTGCCGCGGTCACGGCCCCGGCCGTCGCCGCCTTCTTCGCCGCCGTCACGGCCATCCCGGCCGTCGCCGCCGTCCTGACCGTCTCGACCGTCTCGGCCATCCCGGCCGTCGCGACCATCCCGGCCGTCTCGGCCGTCTCGACCGTCTCGGCCATCCCGGCCGTTGCCGTTGTCGTCACCGGAGTTTCCGCCGGTGCCGCTCGGATGCGTCCGGTCGTCCCCGCCGGACGGACGGCGTCCGTCCGGGCCGGTGCCGGGGTGCTGATCGCCGCCCGGATGACGGGGCTGCTGGCCGCCCGGAGGCGGCTGGTTGCCGGGATGCGGCTGATTCCCGGGGTGCGGCTGGTTGCCGCCGGAATGGGACGGCGGATGCGTCGTCCCCGTTCCCCCGGAGTGGTGGCCGCCGCCGTGGCTGCCGCCATGGCCTCCGCCGTGCCGTGCCATGTCTGTTCCCCCTCGTCAGAGCCGTGTGGTGCGGATGCGCATCAGGCCGCGCCGCGGCCGGAGTCGATGCCGTCGAACTGGTCGATGAACTGCTGGAGCAACTGCGCGGAATTGGCGTCGTGGTGCGCGTAGGCCTGCGCCGCCTGCTTGACCCCGTCCGAAAGCGAGGTCAGCCGCGAGTGGCCGAAGTCGAGCGTTCCGCCGTAGAGGTTCGCGACCAGCTGCACCACCGGCTGCAGCACCACGAACAGGCCGGTGAACCCGGACGTGTCGCACGCGGTGGAGCGCATGTAGTCGTTGATCTTGCTGATCTTCTCGTGGAGGCTGTCGAGCACCTCGGCGTACTGGTTCATCGTCTCGACGTCGACTTCTATGCCGGACATGAAAGAAACCGCCCTCCCCGTGAGCTGTTGGTTGCCGAACACTATGGCAACCGACGATCACCGAGTGTGGGCGGTTCCCAGAAATTTGTGCGATTACCTGGGAGGATCGGGCGAAGGGGACGAAGCGGGCGCATCGACTTCGTCACGTGCCGGGTGCGCGCGGCGGCTCCGGGGCTTATGCTTCGCAGACCGAAGCATCTCAGAACCCATCCGGAACTATGTCGTTCCGCGCTGCCGGATCGTTACCGTTCTTCCCCGTTCGGGGAGCTCCGAGGCGCTGCTGGGGTGTTTCCCAGGTGTTAAAGTCGCGCTAACAAGCGGGCCATCGTCGTCCCGTGCGCTCCCCGCGGCCGGTTCGCCGGCCACCGCACGAAACGACGAAGGAGGTCCCTTTTCCATGATCTTCTCCGCCATCCCCGGCAAGCAGGGTCTGTACGACCCGGACACCGAGCAGGATTCCTGCGGCGTCGCCATGGTCGCCGACGTCCAGGGCCGCCGCACGCACGGCATCGTCACCGACGGTCTCGCCGCGCTCACGAATCTCGACCACCGCGGAGCCGCGGGAGCCGAGCCGACGAGCGGCGACGGCGCCGGGATCCTGCTTCAGCTGCCCGACGAGCTGCTGCGCGCCGAGGCGGGTTTCCCGTTGCCCGCGGGCGGCTCGTATGCCGCCGGGATCGCGTTCCTGCCCGCCGACGACGAGCAGCGCCGCAAGGCGATCGGGCTCACCGAGCGGATCGCGGCCGAAGAAGGGCTCGCCGTCCTTGGCTGGCGCGAGGTTCCGGTGGACACCGACGGCGCGGACATCGGCCCCACCGCGCGTTCGGTGATGCCGCATTTCGCGATGCTGTTCGTGTCGTCCCCGCACGGCGAAACCGGCCTCGAACTGGACCGGCTGGCTTTCTGCCTGCGCAAGCGCGTCGAGCACGAGAGCCTCGCGTCCGGCTGCGGCACGTACTTCCCGTCGCTGTCCGCGCGCACGATCGTCTACAAAGGCATGCTCACGCCCGAGCAGCTGCCCCGGTTCTTCCCCGATCTCCGCGATTCCCGGCTCACCAGCGCGATCGCGCTCGTGCACTCCCGGTTCTCCACCAACACTTTCCCGTCGTGGCCGCTCGCGCACCCGTTCCGGTTCGTGGCGCACAACGGCGAGATCAACACGATCCGCGGCAACCGCAACCGCATGCGCGCCCGCGAGGCGCTGCTCGAATCCGATCTGCTCCCCGGCGATCTTTCGCGGCTGTACCCGATCTGCTCGGCCGACGCGTCGGACTCGGCGTCCTTCGACGAGGTGCTGGAGCTGCTCCACCTCGCGGGCCGCTCGCTGCCGCACGCGGTGCTGATGATGATCCCGGAGGCGTGGGAGAACCACACTTCGATGGATCCGGAACGGCGCGCTTTCTACCAGTTCCACGCCAGTCTGATGGAGCCGTGGGACGGTCCGGCGTGCGTCACCTTCACCGACGGCACGCTCGTCGGCGCGGTGCTCGACCGCAACGGACTGCGCCCGGCGCGCTGGTGGCGCACCGCCGACGACCGCGTCGTGCTGGCCAGCGAGGCCGGAGTCCTTGACGTGGCACCGGAAAACGTCGTCGCGAAGGGACGGCTGCAGCCCGGCCGGATGTTCCTCGTGGACACCGCCGCGGGCCGGATCGTGGACGACGAAGAGGTCAAGTCCGCGCTGGCGCGCAAGCAGCAGTACAGCGACTGGCTGCACGCCGGCCTGCTGAAGATCGCCGAGCTGCCCGACCGCGACCACGTGGTGCAGAGTCACGATTCGGTGCTGCGCCGCCAGCTCGCTTTCGGCTACACCGAAGAAGAACTGAAGATCCTGCTCGCGCCGATGGCCGCCAACGGGGCCGAGCCGATCGGATCGATGGGATCGGACACCCCGGTCGCGGTGCTCTCCAAGCGGTCGCGGCTGCTCTACGACTATTTCAAGCAGAACTTCGCGCAGGTGACCAACCCGCCGCTGGACGCGATCCGCGAAGAGCTGGTCACGTCGATGAGCCGGATCATGGGGCCGGAGCGCAATCTGCTCGCGCCCGGGCCCGCCTCCTGCCGGCACCTGAACCTGCCGTACCCGGTGATCGACAACGACGAGCTGGCCAAGCTCATCCACATCAACGACGACGGCGACCTGCCCGGTTTCGCCTGCAGCGTCCTTTCCGGACTGTACGAAGCGGACGGCGGGGCGGACGCGCTCGCGGCGGCGATCGAGCGGGTGCGGCGCGACGCGTCCGAGGCGATCGCGGCGGGTGCGCGCACACTCGTGCTGTCCGACCGCGATTCCGACCACCGGATGGCGCCGATCCCGTCGCTGCTGCTGGTTTCCGCGGTGCACCACCATCTCGTGCGCACCAAGGAACGGCTGCGCGTCGCGCTTGTCGTGGAGACCGGCGACGCCCGCGAGGTGCACCACATCGCGCTGCTGCTGGGCTACGGCGCGGCGGCGGTGAACCCGTACCTCGCCTTCGAAACCATCGAAGACATGATCAGCCAGGGCGCGATCACCGGCATCGAGCCGGCGAAGGCGGTCCGCAGCTACGTGCAGGCGCTCGTCAAGGGCGTCCTGAAGATCATGTCCAAAATGGGCATTTCGACGGTCGGCGCGTACACCGCGGCGCAGGTGTTCGAATCCCTTGGCCTGAGCCAGGAACTGCTCGACGAGTACTTCACCGGAACGTCGTCGAAGCTCGGCGGCGTCGGGCTGGACGTGCTCGCCGAAGAGGTCGCGGTGCGGCACCGCCGGGCGTACCCGGACAACCCGACCGACCGGGTCCACCGCGGACTCGAGACCGGCGGCGAGTACGCGTACCGCCGCGAGGGCGAACTGCACCTGTTCACGCCGGAGACGGTGTTCCTGCTGCAGCACGCGTCGAAGACCGGGCGCGACGAGGTGTACCGCAAGTACACCGAAGAGGTGCACCGGCTCTACCGCGAGGGCGGCACGCTGCGCGGGCTGTTCAAGTTCCGCGACGGCGCGCGCGAGCCGATCCCGCTGGACGAGGTCGAGCCCGCGTCGGCGATCCTGCGCCGGTTCAACACCGGGGCGATGTCGTACGGCTCGATTTCGGCCGAGGCACACGAAACCCTCGCCATCGCGATGAACCGCATCGGCGGCCGGTCGAACACCGGCGAGGGCGGCGAGGACCCGGAGCGGCTGTACGACCCGCAGCGGCGCAGTGCGATCAAGCAGGTCGCGTCAGGCCGGTTCGGCGTCACGAGCGAGTACCTCGTCAACGCCGACGACATCCAGATCAAGATGGCGCAGGGCGCGAAGCCGGGCGAAGGCGGGCAGCTGCCGCCGAACAAGGTGTACCCGTGGATCGCCCGCACGCGGCATTCGACGCCGGGCGTCGGGCTGATTTCCCCGCCGCCGCACCACGACATTTACTCCATTGAGGACCTGGCGCAGCTGATCCACGACCTCAAGAACGCCAACGAGCAGGCCCGCATCCACGTGAAGCTGGTGTCCTCGCTGGGGGTCGGCACGGTCGCGGCGGGCGTGTCCAAGGCGCACGCGGACGTCGTGCTGATCTCCGGGCACGACGGCGGAACCGGCGCGTCGCCGATGAACTCGCTCAAGCACGCGGGCACGCCGTGGGAGATCGGGCTCGCCGAAACGCAGCAGACGTTGCTGCTCAACGGTTTGCGCGACCGGATCACGGTGCAGGTGGACGGTGCGATGAAGACCGGCCGCGACGTCGTGATCGCCGCGCTGCTCGGCGCCGAGGAGTACGGCTTCGCGACCGCGCCGCTCGTCGTGGCGGGCTGCATCATGATGCGCGTGTGTCACCTCGACACGTGTCCGGTCGGCGTCGCCACGCAGAGCCCGGAGCTGCGCAAGCGCTACACCGGGCAGGCCGACCACGTGGTGCGGTACTTCGAGTTCGTCGCCGAGGAAGTGCGGGAAACCCTGGCACAGCTGGGATTCCGGACTCTCGACGAGGCGATCGGGCACGCCGAGATGCTCGACACCGACGAGGCCGTGCAGCACTGGAAGGCCTCCGGGCTCGACCTCGGCCCGGTCTTCGAGATGCCCGCGGAGACGCCGTACGGCGGCGCGAAGCGGCGCGTGCGCGAGCAGGACCACGGCTTGGCGCACGCTCTGGACCGCACGCTCATCCAGCTCGCCGAGGCGGCGCTGGAGGACGCGCATCCGGTGCGCCTGGAACTGCCGGTGCGCAACGTGAACCGCACTGTCGGCACGCTGCTGGGCTCGGAGATCACCCGCCGCTACGGCGGCGAGGGCCTGCCGGACGGCACGATCCACGTGCTGCTCACCGGTTCGGCCGGGCAGTCGCTCGGCGCGTTCCTGCCGCGCGGCATCACGCTGGAAATGGTCGGCGACGCGAACGACTACGTCGGCAAGGGCCTGTCCGGCGGCCGGATCGTGGTCCGCCCGCATCCGGACGCGAGCTTCGCCGCGGAACAGCAGACGATCGCGGGCAACACGCTGGCCTACGGCGCGACTTCCGGCGAGCTGTTCCTGCGCGGCCAGGTCGGCGAGCGGTTCTGCGTCCGCAACTCCGGCGCGACGGTCGTGGCCGAGGGCGTGGGCGACCACGCGTTCGAGTACATGACCGGCGGCCGCGCGGTGGTGCTCGGCCCGACCGGGCGGAACCTGGCGGCCGGGATGTCCGGCGGCAGCGCGTACGTGCTCGACCTCGACCGCGCGAAGGTCAACCAGGACATGGTGGACCTGCTTCCGCCGGACCCGGAGGACCTGGCCTGGCTCAAGCAGATCGTGCAGCAGCACCACGACCTCACCCGCTCGGCCGTGGCCGCGTCGCTCCTGGGCGACTGGACCCGGCGCTCGGCGGCGTTCACCAAGGTGATGCCGCGCGACTACCAGCGGGTTCTCGATGCGGCGAAGGCGGCGCGTGCAGCCGGCCGAGACGTCGACGAAGCGATCATGGAGGCGGCTCGTGGCTGACCCCACCGGTTTTCTCAAGCACGAACGGCAAGAACCGAAGAAGAAGTCCTACGAGGAACGGCTTTCCTCGTGGGGCGAGGTCTACGCCGACGTTCCGGCGGACGAGCGCAACGAGCAGGTGCGCACGCAGGCGTCGCGGTGCATGGACTGCGGCATCCCGTTCTGCCACTCCGGCGGTTCCGGCTGTCCGCTGGGCAATCTGATCCCGGAATGGAACGACCTCGTCCGCCGCGGCGACTGGGCGGCGGCCAGCGATCGCTTGCACGCCACCAACAATTTCCCGGAATTCACCGGGAAGCTGTGCCCCGCGCCGTGCGAGGCGGGCTGCGTGCTGTCGATCTCGCCGCTGTCCGGCGGGCCGGTGGCGATCAAGCGCGTCGAGGAGACGATCGCGGCGCAGTCGTGGGAAGCCGGATACGTGCAGCCGCAGCCTGCCGAGGTGTCCTCGGGCCGCAAGGTGGCCGTCGTCGGCTCCGGTCCGGCCGGGCTCGCCGCGGCGCAGCAGCTGACCCGCGCGGGCCACGAGGTCACCGTCTTCGAACGGGACGACCGGCTCGGCGGCCTGCTGCGGTACGGCATTCCCGAGTTCAAGATGGAGAAGAAGGTCCTCGACCGGCGGCTCGCGCAACTGCGCAAGGAGGGCACGAAGTTCGTCACCGGCTGCGAGGTCGGCGTCGACCTGTCGGTGGAAGACCTGCGCGCGCAGTACGACGCGGTCGTGCTCGCCGTGGGCGCGCTGCGCGGCCGGGACGACCGCGCCACGCCGGGCCGATCGCTGCAGGGCATCCACCTGGCGATGGAACACCTGGTGCCCGCCAACAAGTTCGTGGAGGGCGACGGCCCGTCCCCGGTCGACGCGAACGGCAAGCACGTCGTGATCATCGGCGGCGGCGACACCGGCGCGGACTCCTACGGCACCGCGACTCGCCAAGGCGCGCTGTCGGTCACCCAGCTCGACCAGTACCCCACGCCGCCGGAAGTCCGCGACGACGAGCGCTCGCCGTGGCCGACCTGGCCGTACATCCTGCGCACCTACCCGGCGCACGAGGAGGCGGGCGAGCGGAAGTTCGCGGTGGCGGTCAAGCGGTTCGTCGACGACGGCGACGGGCACGTCAAGGCCGTGGAACTGCAGGAAGTCCGCGTGCAGAAGGACCCGGAAACCGGCCGCCGCGAGGTCATCCCGGTCAACGAGAAGGTCGAAACGCTGCCCGCGGACCTGGTCCTGCTGGCGATCGGCTTCGAAGGCGTCGAGGAAATGCCGCTGCTGGAAGGCCTGGACCTGACCCTGACCCGCCGCGGCACCCTGTCGTGCGGGGCGGACTGGCAGACGGAAACCCCCGGGGTCTTCGTCTGCGGCGACGCCCACCGCGGCGCGTCGCTGGTCGTGTGGGCCATCGCGGAGGGCCGCTCGGTGGCGGCTGCGGTGGACACGTTCCTGACCGGTGCCTCGGACCTTCCGGCTCCCGTGCACCCGACCGCGTTGCCGCTCGCGGTGGTGTGATGTGATTCCCCCTGGCTCGGGCCCCGGCGCAACGGCGCGCCGGGGCCCGTTTCTTTAAGCTGGGTTCTGTGCGGATCGGCGAATTAGCCCGGAAGACCGGGGTCAGCGCCCGCTCGCTGCGGTACTACGAACAGCAGGGCCTGGTGCGCAGCACGCGGTCCGCGGGCGGGCAGCGGCAGTACCTGGCGACCGAGGTCGAGCGGGTCGAACTCGTCCGCCGGTTGTTCGGCGCGGGCTTGCCCAGCAAGGTGATCGCCCGGCTGCTGCCCTGTGTGCACAGCGACGACGCGGCCGTCATCGAAGACGCTTTCACCACCATGGTGGGGGAGCGGGACCGGCTGACCGCCGACATCGCCCGGCTCGCCGATGCCCGCGACGCACTGGACGTGCTGATCGAGGCGAACACCCGATACCGGCAGGGCGAAGGCGTCTCGTGCTAGATGCTGATGACTAGCTTGCCCGACGCGTGCCGGGACTCGACGAGCGCCAACGCTTCCTGCGCCCGCGCGAGCGGATAAGTCCCGGTGATGTGCGGATCGAGCCGCCGCTGGGCCATCAACTCGGCGACCCGCTCCAGGCTCGCCCGGTCGAGGCGACGACGGACGAACTCGCCGCCGAGTTCGGTCACCGACGGATCCCCGGCGGCGACGAGCTTCTTCCCCAACGACGCGACGTCGCGCAAAGACTGACCGCCGACGGTGTCGACCACGGCGTCGAAACTGCCCACGACGCTGCCTGCCGTGTAGTCGACGAACGCCGCGCCGTACTTCGTCGCGAGTTCCCGCTTGGCCGCGCTGCCCGTACCGGTCACGACGAGCCCCCGGTCCCGCGCGAGCTGGGCCACCGCGATGCCGACCCCGCCGCCGATTCCGTTCACCAGCAGCGACGCGCCCTTCGGCAGGTCGAGCTGGTCGAGCACGTCCAGCGCCGTGGTGCCCGCGACGGGGATGGTCGCCGCCCAGGTCCACGGCAGGGAATCCGGAATGCGCGCGGTGGATTCGCCGAGCAGCAGGGTCGTTTCCGCGTACGTGCCCGCCCCGGTCAACGCGAACCCGGTGACCCGGTCGCCGACTTCCAGCCCGGTCGCGTCCTCGCCCACGGCGAGCACCGTCCCCGCCGCCTCCATCCCGATGACCTGGGGAAACGGCAGATGCCCGTTCAAATCGGGGACATGGCCGGACCGCAGCAGATGATCGAGCGGATTCACCCCCGCGGCCGCGACCCGGACCAGAACCTCAGCGGGACCGGGTGCCGGGTCCGGCCGGTCGAAGTACTCCTGGACGTCGGCCGCGCCGAACGCCCGGTATCCCAAGACAGTGCTCATCCGCTGATTCCCTCCTGTGGCCCGGTCGGATCGGGACCGACGCTATTTCCTGACACCGGTGTCAACTTCCATCCACTGTGACCGGGCCGACACGGTTCGTGGGAAGCTGAACCGCGTCGGAGGGGGACGCCCAGGTGGACGAGCGGATCACGAACCAGGTCCTGGGTCCGGTCACGGGCAAGGTCGTGCAGGTGGGCCACGCGGACTCGGTCGTCGTCCACTCGGTTCCGCCCGCCCGGTCCCGCTACCGGCAATGGGTGCGCCAGGTGGCCCCGGACCAGCTCATCGGCCGCGAGCCGGAACTGGCTGAACTGGGCCGGTTCTGCACCGCCCCGGACGGGCCGGATTACGTGTGGTGGCGCGCGGCTCCCTGGACTGGCAAGTCGGCCCTGATGGCCTCGTTCGTGCTCTCGCCGCCCGACGGAGTGCGCGTGGTGTCGTTCTTCGTCACCGCACGTTCGCTCGGCGACGACACCCGAGAGACGTTCGTGGACGTCGTCCAAGAGCAACTGGCGGAGATCCTGGGGGCGGCAAAGGATCCCGAAGCCCGGAACCTCAACGCGGTCTTCGCTGAAGCCGCCGAACACTGCCGAGCCCGCGGCGAGCGCTTGGTGCTGGTAGTGGACGGCCTGGACGAGGACCGCGGCGCCCGCTCCGGCGGCCACAGCATCGCCGCGCTGCTGCCGTTCCCCGAAAACGGCCTCCGCGTGATCGTCGCGAGCCGCCTCAATCCCGACGTCCCGCCGGATGTGCGCGGTGATCATCCCTTGCGGGCTCCCGGCATCGAGCGCTCCCTCGCACCTTCACCCGCGGCTGTCGCGGCGAAGGCCGACATGGAACGCGAACTCGATGCACTGCTCCAGGACCAAAAAGACCTGCTGGGCTTCCTGGTCGCGGCCCGCGGCGGGCTCAGCAGCGACGACCTGGCGCAGTTGACTCGGCAACGCCCCCGCGACGTCGAGCGGGTCCTGAACAGCGTGGCCAGCCGGTCGTTCACCCGGCGCCCAGCGCATTGGCGGCCACGCGAAGCCCCGGCGGTTTTCCTGCTGGGCCACGAGAATCTGCAACGGGAGGCGGTCGAAGCCTTCGGCGACGAACTGTCCCGTTACCGCGAGGCGATCGACGAATGGGCCGCCGGATACCGCTCGGCGGGCTGGCCGCCGGACACTCCCCAATTCCTGCTGCGCGGCTACTTCCGGCTCGTCCAGGAAGCCGGAAACGTGGCCGCGCTGGTCGACCTTGCCGGAGACCCGGCGAGGCACGAACGCCTGCTGGACGTCTCCGGCGGCGATCTGGCCGCGATGGGCGAGCTGGAGGCGGCCCGCGCGGCATTGCTCGCCTCCGCCGAACCCGACCTCCTCCGGCTGATCACACTCGACACGTACCGGGACAATTTCCGCGACCGCAACAAGATCACGCCGGTCCGCTTGCCCGCGGTATGGGCCGCCCTGGGGCAGTTCGACCACGCCGTGGCGCTGGCGCAGTCCATGACCGATCCCGGGTCGCGCTCGCGTGCCCTGCTCACGCTGGCCGGAGAGCTGGTCCGCGCCGGACAGTCCGACCGAGCCGAGCGACTGGCCGACGACGAGCACGACCCGGATCTGCGCGACGCCTTGCTCGGCGAAACCGCCGTGGCGTCGGTGCGTCGCGGGGACCATGCGGCTGCCGCGCGGATCGTCGACCGGGTCAGCGCGGATCAACGCCGGCGGATCGCTGCCGTCGCCGAATCGGACGTTTCCAGGGCCGGACAGCTGGCCAGGGAGATTTCCCGGGAAGACCTCCGGGACCGGACGCTCGTCGAACTGGCGGTGCTGGCTGTCGACGACTTGGCCGCGGCCGTCGAACTGGCCGGTGCCGTGACTCGCGACCTGAGCCGGGACGCGACGTTCGCGGAGATAGCGCAGCGGCTCGCCCAGCGGGGCGAAACCGAGCGGGCGCGCGCCTTCGCGCAGGAGCACTGCGCGTCCGGAGTGGTGCTCCGCCTCGACCTCGCCGCTGAATTGGCGGCGGCGGACAACCCGGCAGGTGTCGCCGCGAGATTCGGCGATATCGACCGCGAGCACAGTTTCGTGCCTGTCCTGGTCGATTTTCTGGCCGCGACGGGCAAGCGGGCGGACATTCCCGCGGTGCTCGACTCGATGACCAACCCCTACGCACGGCGCGAGGCGGTGAACCGGTTCGTTCCGGCGCTTGTCGCCGCGGGCGAGGCGGACCAGGCCTTCCGCTGGACCGCCCGCTACCCCTCCGCCCACCGGTCCGCCCTCGAACTGCAAAGCGACGCGGACCGGTTCGTGCTCCTGGCGGACGCTCTGCTGGCAGCGGGGGATCGCACCCGCGCGCGCCAGGCGGCGGAGCGGGCGGAATCGGTGACTCGCCGTCCGGTGGGCGATCCGCGCGCGGCGGCGGCGATCGACGCGCTGAGCAAAACCGTTGTCGAGGCAGGGGACGTCCGCCGGGCCGAACTGCTCGCCCCGCTGGTGCGCTCGGAATGGCAGGGGCTGACCGAGATCAAGTCGCTGGCGTGCCTTCTCGCCGAAAAGGGAGATCCGCGGATCGCCGAGAAACTGATCCGCGGTGTCGAATTCTGGTCGCCGATGCGAGAACCCGTGGCTCTGCTGGCCCGCAGGCTCCGGGCCGAGGGCGACCACGCCGGGCTGGCCCGGCTCACGGAGTACGTCCGGGGCAGGGTGAAGGAGGTGTTCTCGGATCAGGAGTCCTCCTGGAGCACCTGGCACGCGGCCATCGCGATGCTGGCCGCTGTGGGCGAAACCGCCGAGATCGTCGAACTCGTGGCAGCCGCTCCGGACGAGGCCAACGTCGGCTTGGCGATCGAGGACGCGATGGAGGATCTGGCAGCGCGAGGGGAGGCCGCCGCGGCCCTCGAGCTGTGCGGATACCTGAACGAGGGGGTCCGGGCGCATGCCCGGCGAGTCCTGGTCCGCGGTCTGGCCGCGGCCGGGCATGTCGGCCAGGCCGAAGCCGTCCTCGAGCGCGTCGAAGCCGCTCAGGAACGGGAGCGGCTCACCCTGGCGTTCCTGCCGGAACTGGCCAAGCACGACCTGCCCCGCGCGCTCGCGCAAGCCCGGCTCGTCGAATCCGCCGACGACCGCGCCCGGCTCCTGGTCGAGATCTCCGCCGCCGCCCCGCCGGACGAGCGCCGCCGGATCCTCGCCGAGGCGGTCAGCCTCGACCACTGGTCCGTCATCGTCCCAGCCCTTGATACGGACGAACTCGCAGGTCTTCTCGACGTGGCCGACCGATTCGGCGCTCTCTACCGGCAAGACGCCCCGGACGCGTGACCCTCGCCGCCCACCGGCCCGGTCACAGCGGGCAGACCCTATCCTGAGACGCGTGAACTGGACAGTCGACGTTCCCGTAGACACTCTTCCCGAGCTGCCGCCGTTGCCTCCTGAGCTGCGGGACCGCCTCGACACCGCCTTGTCGCTGCCCGCCGCGCAGCAGCCGGAGTGGCCGGACGCCGCGCTCGCCAAGCGGGTGCGGGGCGTGCTGGAGAGCGTGCCGCCGATCACCGTGCCCGCCGAGATCGACCGGTTGAAGAGCCGGCTCGCCATGGTGGCCCGCGGAGAAGCCTTCCTGCTGCAGGGCGGCGACTGCGCGGAGACGTTCGAGTCCAACACCGAACCGCACATCCGGGCGAATCTGCGCACGCTGCTGCAGATGGCCGTCGTGCTCACCTACGGGGCCAGCCTGCCGGTGGTGAAGGTCGGCCGGATCGCGGGCCAGTACGCGAAACCACGCTCGTCCGGCACCGACGCGCTCGGGCTGCCGGTCTACCGCGGCGACATCATCAACTCGCTCGTCGCCAAGCCGGAGCTGCGGGTGCCGGACCCGGGCCGGATGATCCGCGCCTACGCGAACGCGGGCGCGGCGATGAACCTGGTCCGCGCGCTCACCGGGGCCGGCATGGCCGACCTGCACCAGGTGCACGACTGGAACAAGGACTTCGTGTCCTCGTCGCCCGCGGGGGAGCGGTACGAGGCGCTCGCCGCCGAGATCGACCGCGGCCTGCGGTTCATGAACGCCTGCGGCGTCACCGACACCTCCCTGCAGTACACCGAGATCTTCGCCAGCCACGAGGCGCTGCTGCTCGACTACGAGCGGGCGATGCTGCGGCTGGACCAGGCCGACGCGGCGAACCCGAAGCTGTACAACCTGTCCTCGCACTTCCTGTGGATCGGCGAGCGCACCCGGCAGCTCGACGGCGCGCACATCGCGTTCGCCGAACTGCTGTCGAACCCGATCGGGCTCAAGATCGGCCCGACGACCACGCCCGAGCAGGCACTGGAGTACGTCGAGCGGCTCGACCCGCGCAACGAACCGGGCAGGCTCACGCTGATCTCCCGGATGGGCAACGGCAAGGTCCGCGAGGTGCTGCCCGCGATCGTGGAGAAGGTCGAATCGTCCGGGCACAAGGTCATCTGGCAGTGCGACCCGATGCACGGCAACACGCACGAATCGTCCACCGGCTACAAGACCCGGCACTTCGACCGCATCGTCGACGAGGTCCAGGGCTTCTTCGAGGTGCACCGCAAGCTCGGCACCTATCCCGGCGGCATCCACGTCGAGCTGACCGGCGAGGACGTCACCGAATGCCTCGGCGGGGCACAGGAAATCTCCGACGTCGACCTCTCCGGCCGCTACGAGACCGCCTGCGACCCCCGGCTCAACACCCAGCAGTCGCTGGAGCTGGCCTTCCTGGTCGCGGAGATGCTGCGCGGCTGACCTTCCGACCGAGAGTGCTGATCCCGGTTGGAGCGGACACCGGGCTGGTTTCCCAGTAGCGGGTGGGGGGCTCTCGCCCCCCCGGTCGCAGGGACCGGCACGCGATGCCTTCGCGGGGACGGCGCCGCGCGGCCCATCGGCCCAGCCGGTGCTCCACATCCTCTGGCCAGCACCGCCGCACCCGGCACTGCTGAGAAACCCCAATGTGGCATTGGGTGCGTCAGATGCACCCAATGTGGCGTTCGGTGCGTTGAGCGCACCCAATGCCGCATTGGGGCGCTAGACCGCGCACAACCCGAAGCCGCGGCGTACCGCTCACGAGGCGTCGAGCAGTTCCGCCGCCGATTTGGCCACCGCGTCCCGCAGGGAGCCAAGATCCGCCACCGCGTCCGCGTTCGCCTGCAGTCCGATGTGGACACTGTCGCGATAAGGCGCCACCGCGATGCCCACCGCCTGATGCGGAGCCAGCGGCACGAACGGATAGACCTCCGTCAGGGGCGCACCGTCGAGCGCGTGCCGGGCGGGCGGCACCGGCACGGTCGTCACCACCAGATCGAACAGCAGCGGCGCGGCCAGCCCCGCGGTCCGCGTCCCGAGCCGGTGCAGTGCCGCGGGCATCCGGTCGGCCAGCAGCGGAAACGCCCCGGCTCCGCGTGAAGGGCCGGCGGCTTTGTTGCGCGTCATCGCGGCGCGCACCTCGGTCAGCCGCCGCACCGGATCGTCCATTCCGATCGGCAGATCGCACAAATAGCCGGAAAGCTTGTTCCCGCCCCATTGCCCGGCCGCTCTCCCGCGCACACTCACGGGAATCAGCGCGCGCAGCGACCGTCCCGTCGCGCGAATGCCGCGGTTGATAAGCCATTCGCGCAAGGCACCGGAAAGCACCGCGAGCACCACGTCGTTCGTGGTCCCGCCGTGCGTTCGCCGGATCCGGCGAAGATCGGCCGACGCCAGCCGGGCGAAACCGAGGCGCCGTTCGGCGGTGGCGGGTGCGGCCAGCGGCAGGCACGGCGGACGCGCCGCCCGGACCACAGACGACGCGATTCCCGCTGTCTCCAACGTATCCCGCACCGCGCTCATCGGCGAACGCGGCTGTGGAATCGCCGGCGCGGGCTCGGGGATCGGCAATCCGTCTAGGAGTCCTACCGTCACGGCGTACGCGCCCGCTCCGTCGGTCAGCGCGTGGTGGAGTTTGAGCAGCACCGCGAAGCTTCCGTCCGGAAAACCTGTCACCACAGTGAGTTCCCACAACGGACGGTGCGGGTCAAGAGGTTCGGCGATCCACCTCGCCGCGAACTCCGGCAGCGGGTCCGGGTCGTACAGCGCGGTCAGCCGGTGGTGGCGAATGTGTTTCACTGCCCGGAAATCCGGGTCGTCCACCCAGGTCGCGGACCCGGGCGGGAACAGTCCCGCGCGGATTTTCCGGCGCAGCGGCGGAATATTCGCCGCCCGGCGCGCGAGCAGTGCGGTCAGCCGGTCCGGATCCACCGGTCCGTCCGGCGCGAAAACCAGGGCCGCGCCCATCTGCATCGGCGCGGTTTCCCTGGAGAGGCAAAGAAAAGCGACATCGAGCGAGCTGAGCGGGGCAGGTGCCATGGTCCACCTTCCAACGTCCGGCGTCGGGTGCGAATGTCGAGGGCGAATGTCACGACACTACTCGGGTATGACCGGCGGACGGCCGTTATGTTTCCAGGACGCTAATTCCCCGGGATTTCACTCGCCCGTGGCGCGCCGAGGCTGCCGCTGCGGCAGTCCCGGTCCGGCGGCCGGACCCGGACCGGCGGCGGCGTCGTTCACCTCGGCGGCGATCTGGCGCATCGCGACGCCGTTGCCCGGCCGCTTCGGCAGCCCCGGCCACAGCTCGCCGGCTTCAAGCGCGGCAGCGCGCAGCCGGCCGCCGTCGAGTTTGGTGTGCGTTTCGGCGATCTCGCGGTCGAGCCACTGCACGATCACCTTCAGCGGACCGGCGCTGGGCAGCGGCCACACGAACACCGGATGCTCGTAGCGGAACTCCGAGCCGCTGCCTTCCTCGACGCGCAGCACCGGCTCGTGCGGTTCGCCCGCGCTCGGCACCGAAACGGTTTCGGAACTGGCCCGGCCGCCGTCCGGGAACAGCACGCCGACCAGCAGCGAGTTGTAGTCCGGGATGCGCCGGTGGCCGATCAGCGGCGCGCCGTCCATGCGGTCGCGCGAATACACCGCGATCCGCAGCGTCATCGCCTCCGGCCACACCTCGACCGCGCGCAGCGCCACGATGGTGCGCTCGGACCGGCCCAGCGGCGTCGCCCACGGCACCAGCGCGGGCACGATGTGGTCGGCGGGCGGGCCGGTCCACGGACGGCCCTCGTAGCCGAACAGCTCCCGTTCCCGGACCGGGAACAGGGGTCGCTCGCGAGGACCGTCCGTGAAGAAGCTCATCAGTCCTCGCGAGGGGCGAGGCCGCCGTCGGAACCGGACTGCTTGGGGCCCATGGCGTCCATCAGCTGGCGGGCGAGGCCGAGGCCCGTGCCGCCGAGGGAGAGCGCCTTGGTGAACATGTCCGACATCCCGTCCGCGCCGTTCAGGACCACCATGTGGTCGACATTGCCGAAGGCCTGTGCGCCGGCTTCGACGATTTCCGGCCAGCGCTCGGCCAGCTGTTGTGCTACCACAGCCTCCTGGTTCTCCGCCAGTGCGGCCGCGCGCGCCTTGATCGACTCGGCCTCGGCGAGTCCCTTCGCTTTCGCCGCCTCGGCTTCGGCCAGACCTTTGGCTTTCGCCGCTTCGGCGTCCGCGAGCCCCTTCGCCTTGGCCGCCGCCGCTTCGGCCTCGCCAGTGGCCTTCGTCGCACTCGCGCTGGCTTCCGCGCGTGCCTTCGTGGCCTGCGCTTCGGCGTCCGCCGCGGTCTTGACCCGGGTCGCGTCCGCGCCCGCCCGCAGCTCGGTTTCCTTCGCCTGTGCCTGCGCGCGGGCGATTTGCGCGTCGCGTTCCGCGTCGGCGGTGGTGCGCGTTTCGTACGCCTTCGCGTCGGCCGGTTTGCGGACCTGCGACTGCAGCCGCTGCTCGGACAGCGCCGCCTCGAGTTCGGCGGCCCTGGTCTCCTGGACCACGACCTCCTGGCGCGCGGTCGCCTCGGCCAGCGGGCCGGACTGGCTCGCCTTCGCCTTGGCCTGGTCCACCTCGGCCTGGTACCCGGCCTGCTGGATCTGGCTTTCCCGGATCGCGCCCGCCTTGCGCGCGGCGGCGACCTGCTCGGCCTCGGTGGCCTCCTGGTCGCGCTGGGCCTCGGCGATCCGCGCGGCGGCGGCGATCGCGGCCGCGTGCGGTTTGCCGAGGTTGACGATGTAGCCGGACTCGTCGTCGATCTCCTGGATCTGCAGCGAGTCCACGATCAGCCCGAGCTTGATCATCTCGGTGGCCGACGACTGGCGGACCTCGCCGGTCAGCGCGTCGCGGTTGTGGATCATCTCCTCGATGGTCAGCCCGCCCACGATCGACCGCAGGTGGCCGGAGAACAGCTCGTGGATGGTGTCGTTCATGCCCTTCTGCTGGTCGAGGAACCGGCGGGCGGCGTTCGCGATCGAGGCGAAATCGTCGCCGACCTTGTAGATTACGACCGCGCGCACGGTGACCGGCAGACCCTGTTTCGTCACGCACGAGACCTGCAGGTTCACCCCTCGGGTGTCCAGCGACAGCCTGCGCGCGGTCTGGAAGCCCGGCAGCACGTTCACGCCGCGGCCGGTGACGATCTTGAACCCGAGGCTGTCGGCGGTCTCGGTGCGCTCGACCCGGACGCCCCAGCCGGAGATGATGAGCGCCTCGTTCGGCTCCGCGACCTTGTACAGGATCCGCAGGAGCCCGAACAGCAGGATCACGGCCACGACCGCGATCACCACGATGACCCAGATTTCCATAGCCCTCGCCGCACTTTCCGTATTCAGCTGGCACGGCGCTGAGGCGCCGTCAGCACTGCGACGCGGTCAAGCGCGCAACGGTTGCCACCTTTCCACGTAGACCGTGCGCGGAGGCTCGAAATCGACCACCAGAACGGGTGTACCGACGGCGAAACTGGTGTCCGGGTCGGCGGGATAGGCGTAGAAGGCCTCGGTGCCGCCGCGGACGCTGAGCAGCACCTCGCCGATCAGCCCCGGCCCGACGGTGCCGGTCACCCGGCCGCGGCTGCCGATCATCCGCCGAACCCCCGGATCTTGACCTTGGTGCCCTTGGGCACGAACGAGCCGGGGGCCGGGTCCTGCTCCAGCACGAAGCTGAAGCCGCCGCCGTGCCCGTGGCCGTTGCCGTCGCCGCCCTTGCGGTCGACGTCGAGCCCGGCCTGTTTGAGCAGGTCCGCGGCCTGGTCGAACGGGCGGTACCGGACGTCCGGGACCTGCACCGCGTTCGAGACGTAGACCTTGACCTTCTTGGTCCCCGGCGAACCCGAGCCCGGGTCGGTGCGGGTGACCGCCCCCGCGGGCACGGTCTGCGAGAACTCCTCGCCGCCGTCCTGCGGCTGGAATCCGGCCTGCTTGAGGATCTGGAACGCCTCGTCCTTCGACCGCCCGGTGACGTCCGGGACCGGCGGAAGCGGTTCCGGCCCCTTGGACAGCACCAGCGTGACCTGGCCGCCGACGTCCACCGGCGTGCCCGCCGCCGGGCTCACGCTCACGACGGTGCCTTGCGGCGCGGTGTCGCTGTATTCCGGCGTGCCCTGGACGACCGTGAGCTTCTGCTCCTGGATCGCCTTCGTCGCCGTGTCGAGCGCGGTGCCGACCTGGATGTTCGGCACCTTCGGCTTGCCCTTCGACACCACGACGGACACGGTGGCGTCCTGGTCGAGCGTGGTGCCAGGGGCCGGATCCACCTTGATGACCTTGTTGGCCTCGACCGTGTTGTCGAACTCCTGGCTGTAGCGCGGGTTCAGCTTCGCCGCGCGCAACTGGTCGCCCGCTTCGGCCTGGGTCAGCCCGGCGAGCTTCGGCACCGTCGTGGTCGTGACCTTGGAATCGCTGAGGATGAACGCGAACGCGCCGATCAGCCCGCCGAGGACCAGGACCCCGGCGACCGCGAGCGCGATCAGTTTGCGCTTGTCCCGCGGCTTTCGCGGCTCGTCCGGCGCGGCGGCGGGCGCGGCGCGCGGCGGTGCCGGCGGGGGCGGCGACGCGGGCACGGCGCGGGTCATGGCGCGCGTGCCGCGAGGTCCGGAGACCGGCATGGTCTGCTGGCCCAGCGGGACGTTCTGCTGGACGGCCGGGATGTTCGGGAGGGTGCGTTCGACGTCCGACACCCGGTCGCCGTCCGGCGGCGGAGGCACCGGCACCGCGACCGGCTGCAGCCCCAGTTCGGCGCGCGCGGCCTGCAGCTGGGCCAGGAACTCGCCTCCGTCGGCCGGGCGCTGCTCCGGATCGCGGCGGGTGGCGCGCAGGATCAGGTCGTCGAGCACCGGCGGCAGGTCCGGCCGCAGCTCGCTCGGCCGGGGGACGTCGTCGTTCACGTGCCGGTAGGCGACCGAGATCGCGGTGTCGCCGGTGTAGGGCAGCCGGCCGGTGAGCATCTCGTACAGCAGGATGCCCGCCGAATAGACGTCGCTGCGGGCCGTGGTGTCGCCGGTGGCGACCTGTTCGGGGGCCAGGTAGCCGACGGTGCCGAGAATGACGCTGGAGCTGGTGGTGCCCGCGCTGGCCACCGCGCGGACCAGGCCGAAGTCGCCGACCTTGACCACGCCGCCCGCCAGCTGCCCGCTGCGGCCGATCAGCACGTTCTCGGGCTTGACGTCGCGGTGCACCAGCCCGGCGGTGTGCGCGGCGGCCAGCGCGGCCAGCACCGGCTCCGCGACGCTCAGCGCGAGCGAGACGTCGAGCTGGCCCTGTTCGTCCAGCAGATCGCGCAGCGTGCCGCCGTTGACCAGCTCCATCACCAGGAAGGCGAGGCCGGAGTCCTGGCCTGCCGGGGTGTCGAAGCCCTGGTCGTGCACGGCTACCACGTTCGGGTGGTGCAACTGGGCGGCCGAACGCGCTTCGCGCACGAACCGGTCGACGAACGACCGGTCGTCGGCGAACCGGGGATCCATGATCTTGATCGCCACCGCCCGGTCGAGACGGGTGTCGAGGCCCCGGTAGACGGCCGACATCCCGCCCCTGGCCAGCAGCTGGTCAACGCGGTACCGGCGTTCGAGCAGGGTGCCGACGAGGCTGGGCTGGGTGCGCGTCACGGTGGGCAATCGTACGGAAGGCCGCGCGTGCCGGGGCGGGTCACCCGTGCGTAGCAGTGGTCCGGACGGGGGAATGTGGCACAGTGTCACGTGTGAGTGGGATTCCTGTCGCCGACGACATCCTCGACGCCGCGGTCGCGGTCAAGCCGTTGCCGGAGGTGGCGGCCGCATTGGGCGTGTCGGCCAACAAGGTGCGCCAGATGCTGCGGGACGGCGAATTGATCGCTGTCCGGCGCAAGGGCGAACTCTGCGTGCCCGGCGATTTCTTCGTGAAGGACGGCGTCGTCAAGGGACTGGGCGGCACCATCACCGTGCTCGCCGACTCCGGGTTCAGCCGCACCGAGATGCTGCGCTGGCTCTTCACCGCCGACGACACGCTGCCGGGCAGCACGCCGATCAACGCGCTGCGCACCAGCCACGGCACCGAGGTGAAGCGGCGCGCGCAGGCGATGGCGTTCTAGCTCCTTCCCGCATTGCTCGCCGGCGGGCTGACAACAATTGCCCGTCCGGACAGAAACCGCGTTTTCCGTTGACGCGGTCAATTCGCTCGGTCCATCGTCGTGAACCGTCCTGAAAATCCTGCTCGGCCGCATGCTGGAGAGGAGCATCGGGCATGGGAGGACGGGTTTCCGGAAGACGCCGCGCGCTCGTGTCGGCCGTCCTGGTGCTGGGCGGTTCCGCTTTGCTGCCACCGCCTGCGGTCGCCGAGACCGTGCCCTTCGCAGCGGCGCCGCGAGCGCGGGAAGTGACGCTGGTGACGGGGGACCGGGTCACGGTTTTCCCGGGACCGAATGGCGCTACGAATTACGCCCTTTCGTCGCCGCCGCGCACCGCTTTTCAGTCGTATCAAGCCGACGGCGGCGACCGTTACGTCATTCCGAGCGACGCCGTTCCGTTTCTCGGAAAGCTGGACAAAGCACTGTTCGACGTCACCGCGCTGGCGCGGACGCAGCCCGGGAACACGCCGCTGGAGGTCACCTTCCCGGCCGGCGCGGCCCCGGCGGTGCTGCCCGGCATCACGCTCACCTCGTCCGCTGGGAACACCGCGACCGGGTACCTCGCTTCCGCCGCCGAATTCACCGCTGACCTGCACCGACGCCTCGCGGACGACGCGTCCGCCGGACGTCCGGCCGGCAGCAGCGCGCTGCCCGCGACGATCCGGCTGGCCGGTGCGCCCCGCGAACAGCAGCCGCGCTACCCGATGAAGATCCTCGAACTCCGCCTCGCCGATCTGCGGGGCCGCTCGGTCAACGGCATCGTCTCGCTGATCAACACCGATTCCTCGGCCAAGCTGCTGCGGCACGTCGACGTCGACGGCGTCACCCGGATCGCGGTTCCCGAGGGGCGCTACGCCGCGTCCGCGACCTTCTCCGACTTCGACAGCACGGGAAGCGTGGTCGCCACGCGGACGTCGTGGCTCGAGGGCTTCGTCGTCGGCGATTCGCCGGACGTGCAGACCCTGACCGTCGAGGAGAAGTACGCGACCGCCGAGGTCAAGGTGGCCGCGCCGAAGTCGACGACGCAGGACTTGCTCACCGCCAATTTCTTCCGCGAGGACTCCGCCGGCCGCGGATTCGCCATCGGCATCGCGGGCAGCAGGACCAAGCAGTACGTGCGGCCGGTGGCGAAGCCGGATCAGGGCCTGTTGCACTACGTCGTGCAATGGGGCGGCAAAGCGCCCAAGCCCGAAGACCGGTACCGCGTCGATCTTTCCTTCGCCACCGAAGGCATCTCCGAGAACCAGTCGTTTTCCACTGAGGACAGCGAACTCGCGACGGTCCGCGACCGGATGTACGCCGATCCCGCGGACAAGATGCCGGTCGCGATCGACAGCGGCCCGGTCGACCCGGTGATCCAGCGGCACGGCCTCGGCGCGAGCGGCTTCTTCGTCCCCGCTCCCGGGGTGCTGACCGACTACCTCGGCACCTCGCACACCAAGGAATGGGTGCAGTACGAACAAAAAGGCTCTTCGTATCAGCTGATGACCGCCGATCCGCACCCTTATCGGCCGGGCAGCACCACGACCGTCGACTGGTCCCGCGGCCCGCTGTCCGCCGGTCTCGGCCAGTGGCGGCGGGACCGGCAGTGCGAGGCCTGCTACTCCGGCGGCACCGTTTCGGTCGCCATCCCGGAATTGCGGGACAGCGTGCCGGACCACACCGCGATCCCGTTGTTCTACGCTCCGCGGCTGCATTTTTCCTTGTACCGCGACGAGCAGCAGGTCTTCGATCAGGACGGCGCCTACGGCGCGTCGGTCGAGGTGCCGAAGACGCGCGCGACCTTCCGCGGCGTACTGGACGTCGACCGGACCGCTGACCCCGGCGTCAGCCAAGCCGGAAAGCTGCGCACCGAACTGACCCTGCAGTACGACCCGGCCGCGGGTGCCGCGTTGCCGAACCCGCATCGCTGCCGGGCCAGCGATCCAGCGCAGCCGTGCCGGATCCTCGGTGCGCTGACCGTCGACTACCGGCTGGATTCCGATCTCTCCACGACGTCGTCCTCACCGGTACAGGTGCTCGAACTGCACGTCGGCCACGCGTCCTACAGCGGTGCCGGTTCGCATTCGCCGATCACCTCGGCGACGGTTTCGGTGTCCGTCGACAACGGGGCCACCTGGCAGCCCGCGCAGGTCTTCGGTCTCTTCGGCGAATACGCAGCGGTCTGGCGGAATCCGCCGGCCGGTACTTCGCCCTCGCTGAAGGTAACCGCGCGGGATCTCGCGGGCAACGCGATCACTCAAACGATCAGCAACGCCTACACCGTAGGGAAGGCCGAGCGATGAAACGCGTCCTGGCTGTGCTGGTTCTCCTCGGTGCGCTCGTCCCGTCCGTCGCGTCCGCCGCCCCACGGGACGTCTGCGGTCCCGCTGCTCCGGGGTTCGCCCGCTGCTATGCCAAAGTGGACAGTCGGTCTGCCTTGCGCGCCACCGGCTACAGCCCTGCTGACCTGCGTTCCGCCTACCGCCTTCCGGACACCGGCGGCGCTGCCGAAACGATCGCCATCGTCGACGCTGGCGACGCCCCGACCGCCGAAGCGGATCTGGCGGTATATCGACAAACCTACGGCCTCCCGCCCTGCACCACGGCGAATGGCTGCTTCCGCAAAGTCAACCAGAACGGGGATGCGACGCCACTCCCGCCGCGGCAAGGCGACTGGCCGGTGGAGACCGCGCTGGATCTCGACATGGCCTCCGCCGCCTGCTCCCAGTGCAAGATCCTGCTGGTAGAAGGCGATGACGCGTCGTTCGAAGCACTCGGCGCCTCCGTGGACACCGCCGTGAAACTCGGCGCGACGATCGTGTCGAACAGCTACGGCGCTCCGGAAAGCCACTGGTCGGCCGAGTTCGCCGCGCACTATCAGCACCCCGGCGTCGCAATCGTCGCGTCGAGCGGCGACGGCGGATTCGACGCACCCAGCGCGCCCGCGGTGTACGCGAGCGTCATCGCGGTCGGCGGCACGTCGCTGTCCAAAGCGGACAACGAACGCGGCTGGACCGAATCGGTGTGGACCGGCGCGTCGAGCGGATGTTCGGCCTGGGTGGCGAAACCGTCGTGGCAGAAGGATCCGAACTGTCCCGGCCGGACCGTCGCCGACGTCGCCGCGGTAGCCGATCCCGCCACTGGGCCCGCCGTTTACGAGACCACAGTCCTGTCCGGCTGGCGAGTAGTCGGCGGGACCAGCGCGTCGGCGCCGTTCATCGCGGGAGTCATCGCGCTGGCCGGACACCACGACCGGTATCCGGACGCTTCGCGGTTGTACTCGGGGCAGCTCAACGACGTCGTCAGCGGAAACAACGTCGGCTTCGAAGACTGCGGCGGCGACTACCTGTGCACTGGTGTGCCGGGCTACGACGGCCCGACCGGGAACGGAACTCCTGACGGACTGGCTGCTTTCTGACCGTCCACAACGGATGCGCGACCGCCGCGACCACCTGCGTCCCCGCCGCCGCGGCCAATCCGGCGGCGGGGGAGCAGGCGGCCAACGGCCCGGCCACCGCGTTCCCCAGCGCTATCCCGGCGATCTTGATGCTTGCCGCGGTGGTGAACACCTGCGCCCGCATTTCCGGCGGTGCCTCCCGATGCCGAACCGCGAACAACGACGCCAGTTGCGGTCCTTCGCCGACCCCCGTGAGCGCAACCGCCGCTACCAGCAGCGCTGCATTCGGTGCCACCGCCGCCCCGGCAAGCCCAATACCGATCGCGATGGTGCTCAGCCGCACCGCACGGTCCGGCGAATACGACCGTCGCGAAAGGACTGCGTTCGCGAGCAACGACGCGACTGACAACCCGACGAGCAACAACGTCCCGTACCCCGCGCTGCCCAGCCGCTGCGCGCCGACCAGCGGATAGCAGACGAACGCCATCCCGATCCCGACGCACGACAACGTCGAGGTCGCGGTGGACTGCCGCAGCGCGGGATTGCGCACGAGAACGGTCGCTGCTTCACGGAATCGCGGCCGCTGTTTTTCGGCACTCCGGGGAAGCCGCCATGCGAACGGCACCGCAACCAGCACGAACACGCCCGCGAGAACCACTGCTGCCGGAGCCCCCGCTGTCGTGGCGAGCACTCCCGCAAATCCCGGTCCGACCAGAGCTGCCGCGGTGAACGTCATCGCGTCAAGCGTGCTCGCCTTGCCGAGCTTCGCCGCCGGTACGAGCGCGGGCACCTGCGCCGTCCACCCGCCGCCGATCGCTGGCGCCAGCAGCCCCGTCACCACCGCAATCGCTACTACCAGCGCAAACGGCACCGCCCCGAAAAGCACTGTGATCGCTGTCAGCCCCACTGCATACCCGACCAGCCCGACCGCGAGGATCCGGCCAGGCATGCGTGACCGGTCGAGCACCGCGCCCAGCAACGGCCCGCCCATCGCCGCCGCGACCGTGAGCCCGGCCAGCAACGCCGACCCCGCGACGGCCCCCGAAGCACCCACGCCCAGCAGCAGCACCGCCGGACCGGACAACTCGTCCCCAGTGCGCGCGGCAGTGGCCCCGGTGAGATACGCCGCGAACCTGTAACGGCTTGACATAGACAAGATGTTACAGTGGTGTATGCCTGGAACGCAGCCGGATTCCGCGGGCCGCTCCGCCCGGGACGCTGTTCGCCGTGCCGTAGCGCTGCTCGACGTGCTGTTGACGGCGGACCCTTCGCCGGATTCGGTAGCCGCAGTACTGGTCGCGCACGGAGAACCACAACCCCAGCTCTCCGCGCGCGAGGTAGCCGAGCTGCGCGCCGCTGCGCTGGAGCTAAGAGAGGTCTTCGCCGCGCCAGACGCCGCGTCGGCCGCCGAGGTGCTGAACGCGCTGTTCACCGCCTACGCGGGACCTCCGCGCCTGACCGCACACGACGACACCTTCGGCTGGCACCTCCACGTCGACGCATCCGACGACGGCCCATGGGGCGCCTGGCTGATCACGTCCTCCGCGCTGGCGTTGGCCACCCTGCTCGCCGACCGCCAAAGCGTCCCCGGCGGTCTGTGCGCGTCGCCGTCGTGCGGGAAACCCTTCGCCCACCTAGGCGGCGGCAGCCCCCGCCGGTACTGCTCTTCCCGTTGCGCCACAAGGGAACGAGTCGCCGCCCATCGGGCCCGGCTAACCTGACCGGCATGGAGATTCTTTCCCTGGCGGACTTCACGAGCTTCGTCCGAGCCAACCCGCTAGGCGTCGTCGCTACCACTGCTTCGAACGGCCACCCCGAAGCTGCCCTGGTCAGCTTCGCCATCGCCCCAGACGGATCGCTGCTGTTCAACGCTCACCGCACCGCTCGAAAGGTGGCCAACCTCCGAGCACATCCGCGCGCCGCTGCGGTAATCGGCTGCACCGGCACGGTTTCGCTCCAGGTCGAAGGCGAAGCAGCCATCGAATCCGGCACTGCCCGCCGCGACGCAGGCCAGGTGTACCTGGAGCAGTTCCCGGGCTCCCGAGCCCTCGACGAGGACTTCGCGCTCATTCGCCTGACCCCGGATTGGCTGCGCTCCTACGACGCCAGCGTCGAACCGGCCCGAGTCAGCGAGGGCGTCCCGGTCTGGCACTGAGCCCACGCTGCGCCAGCGCGGACACCGCGACCGCGACCCGTCGCCCCTTGCCCACTGCCGCGCGGCGGTTGAGCACGGCGTAGTCCATCGCTTCGATCTCGTCCAAAATGCCTTCGTACAACGTGATCGCCGTCCGCACACACGGCCGGGATTCCGGCCGCAGCAACGAAATCCCCGCCTCAGCCCGCCGATACACCGCACGCGTCCGCGAAACCGCCACCGCCAGCGCCGCCCGCACCCGAGGATCCGAACGGTCCTGCCGACGCGCGTCGAGCAACCTCTCGCGGTCCACTCCGAACGCCGCCAGCTCCTCGGCGGGCAGATACAACCGCCCGCGGTCGAGATCCTCGCCGACATCCCGCAGGAAATTGGTCAGCTGAAACGCTTCCCCCAACGCCGCCGCACTCGGCGCAGCTTCCTCCAGCGGCCCGACGGTCCCGAACACCGGCAGCATCTGCAGCCCGATCACGCAGGCCGAACCGTAGATGTACTCACCGAGGTCGGCGTAAGTCGCGTACTCCGCGACCGTCAGGTCCATCCGCATGGAATGCAGGAACGCGTCGACGAGATCGCGGCGGATGTCGTAGCGGCGCACCGTATCCGCAAGGGCGGCCAGCACCGGATCGACCGGCGCCCGCCCGTCGTAAACCTCGTCGACCAGCCCGGCGACCTTGTCCAGCGCGACCGCCGGATCGGTGCCGGGCTCGGGGTTGTCGACCAGTTCGTCGGCCATCCGCGCGAAGCCGTACAACGCGTGCGCGGCCGGCCGCGCACGCGCCGGAAGCAGCCGCGTGGCAAGGAAAAACGTGCGGCCGTGGTGCGCGTTGATGCGCCGGCACTCCGTGTAGGCGGCACGCAGCGCGGGCTCGGCGATGCCTGCCGCGTCGAGCTCGCTCACCGGCCGGTGATCCGTTCCGCGGCGAGCCGTCCGGAGATCAGCACCGGCGGGATGCCGACACCCGGCGTCGTCCCGCATCCGGCGAGCACCACGTTTTCCGCCGCCCGCACCAGGTTCGCCGGTCGGAACGGACCAGTTTGCGGGAAGGTGTGCGCGAGCGAGAACGGGGTCCCGGCGGCCAACCCGCGCGCGGCCCAGTCGGCCGGAGTCAGCTGTTCGTCCACAATGTACTCGTCACGGAACCCGGTGAGCCCGCGCGATTCGAGCGTCCGCAACAGTTCTTCGCGATAAGCCGGGCCGACGCGCGCCCAGTCGATCGGGCCGGTGTTCAGGTTCGGGGCCGGAGCGAGCACGGAAATGATCTCGCCGCCGTCGCCCGCGAGTGTCGGCTCGGTCGCGGTCGGGCGCGTGACCAGCAGCGACGGATCACTCATCAGCTTGCCCTCGCGGACGATCTCGGCGAAGGTGCGCTCCCACGCCTGGCCGAAGAAAATCGTGTGGTGGTCCAGTTCCGGCCATGAACGGTCCGCGTGCCCGTGCAGCACGAACGCCGATGGCGAGTACTTCAACGGCAGCACACGCCGCGGACGCGCGCCGATCAGCCGGTACGCCGCTGAAAGTTCTGTCGCGAGCACCACGGCGTCACACTCAATACGCTCGCCCGAGCGCGTGCGTACAGCGCGTACGCGGGACGACACTCGCTCAAGCCACGCGGCTTCCGTGCCGAACCGCAGTTCGGCACCAGCGCGTGTCGCAGCGTCGGACATCGCGCGGGCGATCGCGCCCATGCCGCCGCGCGGGTAGTAGACGCCGCCGACAGTGTCCATGTACGCGATGACGCCGTACGCGCCGAGCGCGCGCGTCGGATCGAGACCCGCGTACAGCGCTTGGAAGGAGAAGAGCCGCCGTACGCGCTCGTCGCGCAAGAAGCTGGAGACGCGCGGCCCCAGCCGACCGAAGCCGCCCAGCGCAGCGAGCTTCCCGAGTTCCGGCCGGACAAGATCCAGGGGCGAATCGAAGTTCGCCCCGATGAAGTGGTCCTTCTGTGCCGCGTACAGGTCGGTGAGCCACCGTCGCAGCCGCCGGTAGCCGTCCGCCTCGGCCGGACCGGCGAACGACCGGATCTCGGCTTCCATCGCCTCGCCGTCGGTGTGCACGGCGAGCGTGCTGCCATCGGCGAAACGAGCCCGGTACGCCGGATCGAGCCTGGTCAGCGGCACTGTGTCGGCCAGCGACTCGCCGACCGCGTGCAGTGCTTCGTCCACCAGTTCCGGCATGGTGAGCACGCTGGCCCCGGTGTCGACCGCGTTCGCGCCGAAGTCCTGCTGGCCGGCTCGTCCGCCGGGCATCTTCTGCTGCTCCAGCAGCGTTACCCGCCGTCCCGCGCCGAGCAGGTGCAGCGTCGCCGAGAGCCCGGCCAGCCCGGCGCCGACGACCACGACGTGGTCGGCGGGCCCGTTCACCGTCCGCATCAGAACTTCCGCTGGGTAGCCAGACGGATCAGCTCGGCGAGCGCGGACGGAGCGGGCTCGGCGAGGTGCGCGCGGTCGAGCGCGGCGTTCGCGGAGGCGGTCAGCTCGTCGATCCGGCGCTCCACCGCGGCGACCGCGCCGACCGAGGTCAGCGCCTCGCGCACCTGGTCCACGGTGCCGTTGGTCAGGTCGGCGGCCCCGATCGCGTCGGCGATCGCCTTGGCCGCGGTGTGGTCGCCCTTCTCCGCGGCGAGCTGCAGGCCGAGCGCCACGAGCAGGGTGCGTTTGCCCTCGCGCAGGTCGTCCCCGGCGGGCTTGCCGGTCACCGACGGGTCGCCGAACACGCCGAGCAGGTCGTCGCGCAGCTGGAACGCCACGCCGACGTCGCCGCCGAACTCCAGCAGGGTGGCGATCAGCCGGTCGTCCGCCCCGGCGAGCGAGGCGCCGAGGTGCAGCGGCCGCTGGACGGTGTACGCGGCGGTCTTGAGCCGGTCGATCCGCAGCGCGGCCTCGGGCGAAGCGTCGCCGACGGCCTGCGTGCGGACGTCGAGGTACTGCCCGGCGAGCACCTCGGTGCGCATCGCGCGCCAGGCGGGCCGAGCCGCCGCGATCGTCTCCGCGGGCAGCGGGGCGTCGGCGAACATGTCGTCGGCCCAGGCCAGCGCCAGATCGCCCACCAGCACCGCGCTGGCCAGCCCGAACACCGACGGCGAACCGAGCCAGCCCCGGTCGGCGTGCAGTTTCTCGGCGGCCACGTGCACGGTCGGCCTGCCGCGGCGCGAGTCCGAGGAGTCGATGAGGTCGTCGTGGATCAGCGCGCACGCCTGGATCAGCTCCAGGCTCGCCACCGCCTGCAGCGCGCCCTCGGCGAGCGGACCGGACGCCGCGCCGCCCGCGCCGCGCCAGCCCCACCAGGCGAAGGTCGGCCGGATCCGCTTGCCGCCGCCCAGCACGAAACCGGACAGCGCCTCGATCCCGGCCGCGACGCTCGGCTCGGTGCGCAGGATCTCGCTCCCCGCCCGGCCGAGGAAATCGGCCAGCGCACGCTCCACGTGCGCGGGGAGGTCGGCGTCGAATCCGGGCGCGTCCATGCCCTCATCCTCCGGGACGAGGGCGGCCGGGGTCACGCCGGGCGCCCCCGGATGTGGCGCACCAGACGCGCTCAGCCGCTCCGGAACGCGTCAGGACGCCCGCTCGCCGCGAAGTACTCCGCTGCCTCGGCCGGTCCGCGCGGCCGGTAGCCGGGTTCGAGACAGCCTTCGTACCAGTCCTTCGCGAGGTGCCACAGCGCGTCGAGCCCGAGCAGCTCGCCCGGACTGTCCACACAGGACTCGGCACAGTACAGCCGCTGCTTGCCCCGGTCGCCCGCGAGCTGCTCGGGCGAGGCCGGGAAGTAGGCGACCTGCGCGCCGCTCGGCGGCCGGTCCCGCCGCACGACCAGCGCGGACGGCTCCCCGCAGCCGGGACAGCGCGTCGCCACCAGCACCTCGGGCTCGCCCGAGACGAGGTGCGGGATCGCGAACGAATCCCAAGCGCAGCCGCCCCACCACATGGTGTGCTCGCCCATCACCGCGAACCCGAGCGGGACCGCCGCGAACGGCGCGGCCAGCGCCACGTGCTCGCATTCGTCCAGCCACAGCCATCTCGGGTCGGCCATCCGGTGCAACGCCTGTTTCGCCACCGCGAGCGACCCGTGCGCGGCGTCCGCCAGCTCGGGCGCGGTGGGCGGGCGGCCGCGGGAGGAGAACGCGCGGTAGACGGCCACGCGCACGTCTTCGTCCCAGGCCAGATCGTCTTCACTGCTCATGGGCTCGCCTCCCCGGGGGGGTTCGCCCACTGACGGTACGCGCGTGGCCAAGCCCACCCGTCAGCTCTGCCGCGCGTCGCGGCGAGCCACTACCATTTCACTCCATGACGTCGGTGATCGAAAGGCTGCGGGGGGACGGGCCCGCGTTCTCCGTCGAGTTCTTCCCGCCCCGCGACGAGGCCGACGAGGCCGTCCTGTGGAAGGCCATCCGCGAGCTGGAACCGCTGGACCCGGCGTACATGTCGATCACCTACGGCGCGGGCGGTTCGAGCCGCGACGGCACCATCCGCAGCATCGCCCGCGTCGCCACCGAAACCACGCTCTGCCCGATGGCCCACCTGACGGCGGTCGACCATTCGGTGGCCGAACTGCGGAACGTGATCGGCTGGTACGCGGCGGTCGGCGTGCGCAACATCCTCGCGCTGCGCGGCGACCCGCCCGGCGACGTCTACGGCGACTGGGTTCCGCATCCCGAGGGCCTCACCTACGCCGAGGAACTGGTCGGACTGGTCCGCTCGCTCGGCGACTTCTGCGTCGGCGTCTCGGCCTTCCCGTACGGCCACCCGCGTTCGGCGGACCTGGAATCGGACACGAAGCACCTGGTCCGCAAATTCCGCGCGGGAGCCGATTTCGCGATCGCGCAGCTGTTTTTCGAGGCGGAGGACTTCCTGCGGCTGCGCGACCGGGTCGCCGCCGCGGGCTGCGACGCGCTCGTGCTGCCCGGCATCATGCCGCTGACCACTCTGCGCACGCTGCACACCACGATCAAGCTCTCCGGCGCTCCCGCGTCGCAGCGGCTGCTGGACCGGCTCGAACCGTTCTCCGACGACCCCAAGGCGTTCCGCGCGGCGGGGATCGACTGGGTCACCGAACTGTGCGAGAAACTGATCGCCGAAGGCGTGCCCGACCTGCACTTCTACACCTTCAACCGGTCCAAGGCGACGCGCGAGGTGGTCACCCGGCTCGGGCTGGTGCCCGCCCGCACTTACTAATCCGACCAAAAGCAGGCCGACCCCCACCCCGCACGTAACCGTTGCTGCGAAGCCATTAGGCCGTGGCTGTGGTCGGATTAGCAACGATCGGCACAGTACTCTGTGGGCCGCGGCCAGGTCCGGCCGGTAGCGTGCCGGACATGGCTTCCACCGAACAGAGCGTTCCGGAGATCTGCGACCGGTACGTCGACGATTACGTGGCCGTGGACCCGGTCGCGGCCACCATGCTCGGCGTCGCGGGCTACGACGACCAGCTGACCGACTATTCGCCCGCGGGCCACGACGCCCGCGCGGACCTGGCGCGGCGCGCGCTGGCCGCGGTGACCGCCGCGGAACCGGCGGACGCGGGGGAGCGGGTCGCGAAGGCCGTGTTCACCGAGCGGATCGGTCTCGAGCTGGAGATCCACGACGCGGGTCTCGACGCGGCCTCGCTCAACGTGATCGAGAGCCCGGTGCAGGGCCTGCGGATGGTCTTCGACCTCATGCCGACCGACACCCCGGACGACTGGGCGAACGTCGCGGCCCGGCTGCCGAAGGTGCCCGAGGCGCTGGCCGGGGTCCGCGCGTCGCTGCTGGCCTCGGCCGACAAGGGGCGGGTTTCCGCCCTGCGGCAGGTCTCGAAGGTCGCCGAGCAGTGCGAAACGTGGGCCGGACTCAAGGACGGACCTGGCTTCTTCGCCGGCATGGTCGCCGACGCGGGCGTGGACTCCCTGAAGTCCGACCTGGCCTCGGGCGCGCGAGCCGCGGACGAGGCGTTCGCGGAATTCGCCGGATTCCTGCGCGCCGAACTGGCCCCGAAGGCCCCGGTGAAGGACGCCGTCGGCGAGGACACCTACCGGCTGTGGTCGCGCTACTTCATCGGCGCGGAGCTGGACCTGCGCGAGGCGTACGAGTGGGGCTGGCACGAATTCTCCCGCCTCGAAACGGAAATGCGCGCGGTCGCGAACCGCATCAAGCCCGGTTCGACGCCGGCGGAAGCCGCGGCGGTGCTCGACGCCGACCCGCGCTACCGCATCCAGGGCCGCCCGCAGTTCGAGGCGTGGATGCAGCAGCTGTCCGACGACGCGCTGAAGTCGTTGCGCGGCAAGCACTTCGACATCCCGGACCGGCTGATGGCGCTGGAGTGCAAGATCGCCCCGCCCGGCGGCGGCGTCGGCGCGTACTACACCGGGCCGAGCGAGGACTTCAGCCGTCCCGGCCGGATGTGGTGGTCGCTTCCCGCGGACCGCAACGATTTCACGACCTGGCGCGAGGTTTCGACGGTCTACCACGAGGGCGTCCCGGGCCACCACTTGCAGATCGCGACCGCGGTCAACCAGGCCGAGACCCTCACGAAGTACCAGCGGCTGATGACGTTCATCTCGGCGCACGGCGAAGGCTGGGCGCTGTACGCGGAACGCCTCATGGAGGAGCTGGGCTACCTGTCGGACGACGGCAACCTGCTCGGCATGCTGTCCGAGCAGCTCTTCCGCGCCGCCCGCGTCGTGGTCGACCTCGGCATGCACCTGGAACTGGAAATCCCGGCGGGCACCGGATTCCACGAGGGCGAGCGCTGGACGCCGGATCTGGGCCTGGAGTTCATGCTGACCCGCACGATCACCGACCACGCCCACATCCACGACGAGATCGACCGCTACCTCGGCTGGCCGGGCCAGGCCCCCGCGTACAAGCTGGGCGAACGCCTCTGGCTGGCCGCGCGCGACGAGGCCCGTGCGCGGCAGGGGCCGGCGTTCGACATCAAGCAGTTCCACACGAAGGCCCTGCAGATGGGCGGCATGGGGCTGGACACCCTGCGCGAGCAGCTGGCGCAACTGGACTGAGACTGCTTTCCCGGGCCGGTGTTCCGCACCGGCCCGGGGGTCTTCCGCGCATGTTTACCGCTCAGCTCATCGAAACCACCCGGTTGGACCTGCTGCCGCTGTCCGTCTCGCACGCCGAGGAGATGGCGTCGGTGCTGTCGGATCCGGCCCTGCACACGTACATCGGCGGTGCTCCCGACTCGGCGGCGGCTCTCCGCGCGCGTTATCAGCGGATGACCGCGGGCTCGCCCGATCCGGCGGTGTCCTGGCTGAACTGGGTGATCCGGCTGCGCGATTCCGGCCTTGTGGGCACTGTTCAGGCGACGGTCAGCCGCGCTGTCGCCGAAATCGCCTGGGTGGTGGGAACTCCGTGGCAGGGCCGGGGCATCGCCACCGAAGCCGCGCGCGGACTTGTCGCGTGGCTCGACCAGCGACCGGTGGACGAGATCATCGCCCACATCCACCCGGAAAACCGGGCCTCCGCCGCCGTCGCCGCCGCGATCGGGCTCTCCGCTACCGGCGAATGGCAGGACGGCGAGATCCGCTGGGCCGCAAACCCGTTGATCGTCTCCCCGGCCTCTGGTTAAGCTCCCGCCCGTGCAGTGGCTTCTCGTCGTCATCCCACCACCAGCCTCCTGAGCGGGGCAGTTTTCGCCGCGTGCGCCCGAACCGGGCCCGCGGCCACCGGATGACGTCCTGAACCGGCCGGCACACGCTGTCCCGCGTCGTCGATTTCCGATTCCTTCGACGCAGGAGCCCACTTCCGAATGTCTGTTGCCGTACCTTCGCGCGCCCGCTCGTCGGCCGCCCTAGTCCTCGCCGGCGTGCTCTGGGGAACCGGCGGCCTGTCCGGCTCGCTTCTCGCCCAGCAAGCCGGCCTGCACCCGCTCGCCGTCGCCACCTACCGCCTGCTGATCGGCGGCGCCGCGAGCGCGGCGTACGTCGCTCTCACCGGCGGACTTCGCCTTCCCGCCAAGGAAACCTGGCGCCGTCTCCTTCTCGTCGGCGCCCTCTTCGCGCTTTTCCAAGCCAGCTACTTCGCTGCCGTCGCGCTCAGTTCGGTCAGCGTCGCGACCATGACCACGATCGGCGCCGCACCCGTTGTGCTCACGATGGTCTCCGCGGTGCAGCGCCGCCGCGCGCCCCAGCTGTGGACGCTGGTGTCCGTCGGCGGCTCCGTCGCGGGGCTCGTGCTGTTGCGCTGGTCGCCGGAGACCGCGACGTCACCCGCTCGGCTTGTCGGCGGCCTAGGCTTCGCGCTGCTCGCGGCGACCGGTTTCGCCGTGCTCACGCTCGTCACAGCGGAGCCCGTCAATGGCCTAGAACCGTTGGCTACCACCGCATTCGGCTGCCTGACCGGCGGTTTGCTGCTGACACCCGCCGCACTCTGGCTCGGCATGAGCCTGCCCGCCAACGCCGACGTACTGCTGTTGGCGGTGTACTTCGGCGTTGTCCCGACAGCCGTCGCGTACGCCGCGTACTTCCGCGGTCTCGGCGGTGCCCACCCGGTGCTGGGCGCACTGTCCGCGCTGCTGGAACCGCTTACCGGGACGGTGCTTTCGGTAGTTTTCCTGCACGAGCGCCTGAGCACGTTCGCGTGGGGCGGCGCGGTGCTGCTCGTCGCGGCACTCGCGGTCGGCTACTGGCGACCTGAGCCCCGGTGAGCATCATTCACGGACTGTCCGCATTCTTGGAGATTTCGCCACGAACCGGTGGCAGATTCCGCTACGGTGCCGCGCATGATCACCGAAAACCGAATATTCCGGGCAGCGGCGCTGGCAGCGGGGGCGACTCTGCTCGCCGCCCTCGCGGGCTGTGGCGGCTCGACCGCGGGTACCGCCGCCGCGGGTTCTCCCGCCTCCGAAGCGAAACCCCCGATCACCGACCCCGCCGTCCAGGCGGCGGCCCTGCGAACAGTGGATCCGTGCGCGCTGCTGGACGCCAAGACTCTCGGCGCCCTCGGCACTCCGGACCAGTCGAGCCTTTCGTCCTCCGAATGGGGCGAGTGCAGCGTCAACGTCAAGGACTCCGGCGGCAAGACCGTCGAACTGGTGCTGCGCGTCGGCGACCAGCTGATCATGTCGAAGGACCCGGCCGAGAAGCTCGAAGGCCTTCCGCTGGTCGTCGACAACGACAAGCCAGGGTCGTGCTGGGTCTCTGTCGTGACGTCGTTCGAGCAGTCTCTGGGGATCACCTTCCAGGCCAAGGCTCCGGGCGGCGACGCGTGCGCGCTCGGCCGCGCGGCGCTGGCCAAGGTCGTGCAGGCCCTGCACAGCACTCCGCCGCAGTACCAGCAGATGCCCGGTTCCGTGCTGACGACCGACCCGTGTGCCGTCGCCGGCAAGCAGGCCGTGGAGACCGCGCTGGGGCAGAAGTCCTTTGTGGAGCCCAAGAGCCTGCACGAATGCGACTTCTGGTCCGGCGACGACACCCACTACCCGCAGGTTTCGGTGCACCTGTACCAAGGCCTGCCCGCCGACGCCGAAGACGGCCAGCCCGCCGACCTCGGCAGCGGCGTCACGGCCATCCAGAAGAAGGACGAAGACAGCAGCGTAGTCAGCTGCGACGCGACCTGGCGCAAGATCGAAACCCCGAAGGACGACGAGGCGCACGGGTACGGCGAGATCGTCTCCGTGCAGTTCAGCGGCGAGCCCGCCAGCGGACTCGACACCGGCACCGCCTGTACGAAGGCGGTCGCCGTGGCCAAGACAGTGGCGCCGTCGCTCGGCCGCGCCTGATCGCCCGCGATTTGCCGGTGCGCGGGCCTTCTGGGGGCCGTGTTATGCGGTAGGCGAGCGCGCCGCGCGCCCGGTCCGAAACCGGGCGCGCGGCGGTCCTACCGCGCTTCGAGCGGCAGCGCCCGCCCCAAAATCGCGAACGGCCGCGGATCGCCGGTGAACTGGTAGTCGCGCAGAACGTCGACGAACCCCATGCGCCGGTACAGCTTCCACGCCCGGCTGGTCCCCTCCGGAGTGGAGAGCAGCACGTTCGCGCTGGGCACGCCGTCGAGCAGCCTGCGCAGCAGGTCCTCGCCGATCTGCTTGCCCTGGTTCTCCGGGCGCACGTGGATCTCGGTGAGCTCGAAGTAGTCCGCCAGCCAGCGCTCGGCTTCCTCGGTCCCGGAACGGCGGGTCAGGCCGTGCCGGACCTGCTCGTGCCACCACTGCCCGGCGCGGCCCTTGTAGCCGTACGCGATGCCGAGCAGGACACCGTTGTCGTCGAGGGCGGCTATGCAGCGCCAACCCTCGCGCAGCGCGTGCGTGAGCCACATCGGCGCGCGCTGCTCGGCCGTGCCCTCGGGGTAGCGCATGGCGTTCACGTAGATCGCCAGCGCTTCCGGCAGCCGGGACCGGAACTCGTCGGCGGAGAGCTGCACGTACCGGGAGCACCCGGAGGAGGACATCGCGGTCACAGTCGACCATCCTCCCCTTCGCCCGCGAGATCGCCCGGGGTGCCCCCGGTGAGCGTGACGAGCGCGTCGAACGTCGTCGGGAAGACCGATTTCGGATGCCCCGCCGCGGCCCACACCTCGGCGTACCCGCGCAACGCCGTGTCCACGAGCGTCACGAGCCGCTCCGGATGCCCGATCGGCGCGACACCCCCGATCGGCTGCCCAGTGTGCTCCCGGACGAACGCCGCGTCCGCCTTGCCGACTTCCGCGACCCCGGCGAGTTCCGCCAGCCGGAACTCCTCGGCCCGATGCGCCCCCGAAGTAAGGGCGAGCAACGCGACCTCCGCCCCGTCATTCCTGCGGGCGCGGAAAACCAGACTGTTCGCGATAGCGCCGACCGGCACGCCGAGCGCCTCCGCGGCCTGCGCGGCGGTGCGCGCTTCAGCGGGCAGCACCCGCACTCCGTCAGCGGCGGCGTGCAGCCCGGCCTCGCCCAGCGCGGCGGTGACCTTGGCGACAGCGGGATGGTCGTGGGTGCTCACTCCGTTATGAGACCACGCCGGTGCAGCCGTGTCCCGCACCACGTGCCCGGATTCCACCAGCGGGGTTGAGCGGATTGCCCGGCGCGGCTACTCTGGAAACAGATCGAACAGACGTTCGATACCCGGTGGGAGCGCACCGGCCGGTCCCGGGGTGGGGGAAGCACCTCGGGCCCCCGGCCGGGCCCACCCGAGCAGGAGGAGGGTCGCCATGTCCGTCTCGGTCGTGTCCCCCGCGGACAGTGCCGCCGAGGCACCCCGACCTGGTGCGGTGGGCGAACAGCTGACGTTCGGCGCACCGGTGGAACGGCCGGGTGCTGCTGGTGCTTCTGCTGCTGGCGGCGCTGCTCAGGCGCCGGGTGCTGGTTCTGCCGCGTCGGTTCCGTCGCCTGCTTCGGCGGCTGGCTCCGCTCAGCCCGGGCTCGATCTTTGGCTCGCGTCGGAGAGCGGTTCTGCCGCCGGCTCCGCCCAGTCCGGTGCTGCGGAATCTGGCCCAAGCCTGTCGCCCGCGCCGGGAAGCGGCTCGGCGGCTGACTCTGCTCAGTCTCCTGCCGTGGAATCCGGCCTCGGTTCCTCGCCCGAGCCGGTGCCCTCCGCTTCGGCAGTCAACCCTGCCGCTCCGGCGACCAACCCCGCGCTGCCCTTCGCGTCGGAGAACACCCCGGCCGCGGCTCCCCAGCCCGAACGCGCCCCAACCCCCAAGCCAACCGTGCACCACGTCCCCGAAGCCCCCGTGCCCAGCGGTCCGCCCCCGAGGCAGGTCGTCCACCGCACCCGGGCAGCGGTCCGGCCCTCTGCCGAACCGTCCGCCCGCCGCTCCGGCGCCAAGGGCCAGCCGCAGCTTCCGCTGTCCCTGCGCCCGCCGGCCCCTCCCGAGGCAGTCGCCCTCCTCGCCCAGGCCAACCGCGGACTCGACCACGCGGAAAACGAACGCGACCCAGCCGAACGCTTCATCGGCGCCTACCTCGCCGCCCTGCGCGGCGCCGGTGCGGTGCTCGCCGTCCGGGGCCGTCCGCGCCGGGGCAGGGGCCGTCCGGCCAGCGGCTGGGTGCTGCTCGACGCCGTCGCCCCCGAACTGCGCGAGTGGTCGGCGTTCTTCGCCGACCACTCCGAAACCCGGGCCGCCGCCGAAGCGGGCATCAGCGGTCGCGTCACCGCCGAACTCGCCACGGGCCTGCTTGAGGCGACCGCCCAGTTCCTCGAACTCGTCCGCCGGGTCGTGCACGGCCTGCCGATGACCGGGGAAGCCCATGTCGCGTGAACTCGGCACGGTCGACCACGGCCGGCTGCTCGAGGCGTTCTCCGTGGAGGCGCACCTGCTGGGGGAGGTGGCGCACTCGGCGTCACCCGATTCGCCGGTGCCCACCGCCCCCGGCTGGACGTTGAACGAGCTGCTCAAACACGTCGGCTCCGTCTACTGGCAGGTACTCGGCTGGATCCGCGAAGGCCGCCGGCCAGAACCGTGGCGCGAGCCCCTGCCCGGCCAGCCAGTGGCGGACTTCTACTCCGCGGCCCGCACCGAACTCGAAGCCGCACTGGCCGACCACGACCCGGCCACCCGAGCCGCCACCTGGTGGTCCGCCGATCCGACCCACGGTTTCTGGCGTCGCCGCATGCTCCACGAAACCCTCGTGCACCGAGTGGACGCCGAAAACGCAGCCGGAACCGGCGACTCGACAGTGCCCGACGACCTGGCCGCCGACGGCGTCGACGAGGCCCTCACCCTCTACTTCGGACACAAACTCACCACCATGGGCGTCTCGGGAACCCGAAACGGCACAGTGGGTTTCCACACCGGCGGCCACAGCTGGATCGCGAGAGCAGGCCCCGGCGAGACAGAGGCCTGGCGCTGCTCTTCCCGAGAAGCCGACGCCGCGGACGCGATCGTCACCGGCTCGCCCGCGAACGTGTACCTCTGGCTCTGGGGAAGAGTCCCGGTGACCATGGTCCACACCGACGGAGACCACGAGCTGTCCGCCCAAGCCTGGGCCCTGCTGCGACTGGCGACCAGATAGCGTTCGAGAACCGAAAGCGGGGAAGCTTCCCGGTTCTGCGCTGTTTCCAGACCACCGTGGCGATCCGGCTGTGCCGGCAAGCGTGATACCCCCGCGCTTGCCGGCACAGTTCTTTCACCCGATCCCGCACCCGCTGCGCCGCCGCGACCCGCCGTTTTCGTCGGCCCTGCCCGCTACCGTGGCGACATGGCACCACGTCTGGCCAACCTGGTCATCGCCGCCGAACAGCCAGCACGCCTGGCCCGCTTCTGGTCCGGCCTCCTAGGCTGGCAGCTCACCACGGAATCCCCGGACGAGGCCACCGTCCAACCCGCACCCGACGACGGCTGCGATCTCACCCTGCTCTTCGCCGCGACCTCCCGCCCGAAGACCGCCAAAAACCGGCTCCACTTGGACCTCTCCAGCACCTCCGGCGAAAACCAGCGCGAAACGGTAGCCCGAGCGGTTTCCCTGGGCGCACGCCCCATCGACATCGGCCAGCACCACGTCCCGTGGATCGTTCTGGCCGACCCCGAAGACAACGAGTTCTGTGTGCTGGAACCCCGCGCGGAATACGCCAATTCCGGTGCCGTAGCGGCGATCGTCATCGACGCACAGGACCCCGCACGCCTAGCCCGCTTCTGGTCCCCGCTCACCGCATGGCCGATCACCGCCGAAGAACCCGCCATCACCACCCTGCGCAACCCCGCCGGCCGCGGCCCCACCCTCGAATTCCTGCGCGTGAACACCCCGAAACACGGCAAAAACCGCCTCTGCCTAGACCTGTCCGGCGACCACCCCGCCGAAGCCGCCCGCATCCAAGCCGCCGGTGCTCACCCAGTCGGTACCCATCAGCCCAACGCCTCTCAGGCCCACTTCACCGACCCTGAAGACAACGAATTCGGTCTCCTGCTCTCAAACTGACCCCACCGCTGTTTCCCGCAGATCACACATTTCCGACCACCCTCTGACACACCCGAAACACCACAGGACACCCCTGGTTACGTGCGTCGGCGACGGTACGTCCATGGACATGCCTTCGACACCCCGCAGCCTCCTCGCGAACGCCACCCCCGACGAACCGGCACACCTGCCTCGCCCCGAGCGAAACCCACGTCACTCCAACGAAAACCTCCCGCCGACCCAAGCCTGGCGGGTACGCGTCCGCTCCGACGACCACCCCGGCACGCTGGCCCGCTTCGCCATCCGACTGGCCGACCTCGAATGCAGCATCCTCGGCCTGACCAGATACCCAGCCCCAGGCGGCGTCCTGGACGAATTCGTACTGCGCCCAGCAGCAGGCTTGCCCCAGCACCTCCTGATAGACGCCCTCCGCGACGAAGGCGGCGACTGCCTGGGGATGACCGAAACCACCATCCCCGCCCCAGTTGCCACCACACTCGCCACCGAAGAATCGATCGCCGACGCCGCCCGAGAACTGCTCACCCCCATCCCGGAAACACCCGCCCCTGCCCGGTCGACGACCGCGGATATCCGAAAAATCCCCGACCCGGCGACACGCACCGAACCCACCTCGCCGCTCGACGCCCCAGCAGTTGCTGACGCGGAGACAACTTCTGGTGCCGATGCCGGACGACGCGACGCATCGGCGTCCCTCGCTGAGCCGTCTTCGGGGCCGCTCGACGTCCCAGCAACTGCTGGTCGGGAGGCAACCCCTGGAGCGAATCCCGGACGACGCAGTGCTCCAGCGCCCTTCACCGGCAAGGAGACGAGCGCCGAGGACACTTCGCGGCCGGTCGACTCTGCGGCAGTCGTTGATACCGGACCTCGCGAGTCTTCGCGGACCACTGCGTCCCTCACCAGCGGGGAGACGTCCGCCGAGGCTTCCGTGCACGAACTCCGTGCCCCTTCAGCAGCGACCGCCTCTGGCTGGGATGCCGCTTACGGACTCGATGCCGAGGCAGGCCGTGCTTCGGCGACTACTTCGCTTCCAGTCGCGGGCGAGTGGTGCATCGGGACTGACATTCGGGAATTGCCCACTCCGGCAACAACTTCCCGCACCGCCGAGGGCGAGACGGCCGCCGAACCTGACGGCGGGAAGGCGCAGGCAACAGCTGATGCCGTCATGCGAGAGGCAGTTGCCGAAACCACCGTTCGCGGACTTCGCGACTCAGCCGCCACAGCACTCGTCGCCGCGCGGCGGGCGATTGTTGATCCGGATTGCCGCGCTCCGATGTTGCGGGTGGTCCTGTCCGCGGATCTCGTGACGCTCGTCCCGGCAAGCGAGGCCAACCCGGGGCGTACCGAAGGCGGGCACCGGGCGGTTTTCCCCTTCGGAGACGGGCAGGCGTTCGTCGCTCGGCGGCGATGGGTGGCGTTCGCCGAACCCGAACTTGCCCAGGCCTCGGCCTTCCTGGAACTGCTGGCAGCGGCGGAGCAGAACTTGGCCGGTCCGGTCGTGCTCGACCGTCCAGACGGGGCGGCGGTCATTTTGCGGGTCGGTACCCCGCGGGACACGGACGCGATCGGCGCGGTGCATCTTCGCTGTTCGGCGAAGACGTTGTTCAACCGCTACCACACGGGGCTGCGCACGGTACCCCGGAAATGGCTGCACCGCTTGCTCATGCCGCCGCGCGGAACCAGCCTGCTCGCGGTGTGCGGCCGGGACGTGATCGGGTTCGGGCAGTTGATTTCCCAGCGAGACGGCACGGCCGAGGTATCGCTTCTCGTCGAGGATGCTTGGCAGCGCCAGGGAATCGGCACGGCGTTGCTCGCTCGGCTGGTCGCCCTCGCCGAGGCCGGCGGGACCACGGAATTGATTGCGGTCCGCCTTCCGGGCAACGACGCCATGGCCCGGACCGCTGTTCGCGCCGGGCTGCGGGTCGAAACCGGCTCGGACGACGGCACGGTGCTCCGGCTCGCCGCCGCCCGGACGCCGCGGGCGGTCAGCGGTTCCAGAACCAGTCTTTGCCCCGCGCCTCGCGCAGCGCCTGCTTCTTCCGGTCGGGAGTGAGCCGGTCGAGGTAGAGCTTGCCGTCGAGGTGGTCGGTTTCGTGCTGGAGGCACTGGGCCAGCACGTCGACGCCCTCGACCTCGATCGGCTCGTTGCGCAGGTCGACGCCGCGCACCACGGCGTGCTTCGCGCGGACCGTCGGGAACCACAGTTCCGGCACGGACAGGCAGCCTTCGCCGATTTCGTGCGTTTCCTCGGAAAGGTGGGCGATCTCCGGGTTGATGACGTACCCGGTCAGCCCGCCGACGTCGTAGCTGAACACCCGCAGCCCGACCCCGATCTGCGGCGCGGCGAGCCCCGCCCGGCCCTCCGGCTGCACGCTGTCGAGGAGGTCTTTCACCAGCGCCTCGATCTTGCTGTCGAACGTGGTCACCGGGTCGCACACGGACTTGAGCACCGGGTCACCGAAGTAGCGCAACTCGCGCATCGCCATGATCGAACGTCCTTTTGTCCACCGAGGGGCCACGAGAAGTCTAGTGACACCACCTGCTTCCCTTGCGCGGGTCCACCGAGCACCCCGCTTGGCCGCACGGCAGAGCCGACCGGACGCGCTCGCGTTCGCGGCTCGGCCGAGCCGCCGCCCCGGCAGTGTCAAGCTCTCAACCGGAGTCCCTTCGGAGTCGCGCGGAAGCCCGCTTCTTGCAGGATCTCGGCCAGTTCCGAGGTCAGCGCGTGTTCTCCGTCCGCGCGCTGAACGGCCAACTGGCCCAGCCAGCCTTCTCGGACCGCGGTCGACAACGCGGCCGCGGCGGCTTGCAGCGCACTGCGTTCCTCGGTGAAGCTCAGCAACGAGCGGCCGCCGCGTTCGACGTACAGGGCTGGGATTCCGTCGACCAGCACCGCCAGCGCTCCGGCTTTGCGCGCTGGGCGGTGTTTCGTGTCGCCTGTCGCGGCGGGCCAGGACAGCGCCGCTCCGTACGGCTGTGCTGGATCCGCGGCGGCGAGCACGACGGCACGCGCGTTGTCGTTTCGGGCCGTTGATGCAGGCGCGGTGCTGGAGAGGGCACGCAGCCGGTCGACCGCGCCCTTCGCAGCGAACTGTGCGGCACCGAGACCTTCGACGACATAGCCGCGGATGACCTGTCCAGTGTCTTCCATGCCGCGCAACACTTTGTAGATCCCGGAAAACCCGCCAGTGACCCGTTCGGTGTCGAGCGCTCCTCGGGTGAGGACCCCGTGCCGTTCCAGGAATGCCTCGGTGCGGGCATGTGCGCGGCGCGTCGGGTCGGCCTCGCGAGGCGGGGTCAGCGCCCAACGGCCGGCCGCGGTCGGCGGCCCGGTGCGCGACGGCATCGCCGGACGGCCGGCGCGCATGCGGGCGTATCGGCCGCGTGGCGCTTGCCGCCGCGGTTTGTGTGCGCCGTGTCCCGCGACCTGCGCGCGCAGCGGCGCGAGCGTGTCGCCGGTGACCAGTCCGGCCCACACCAGATCCCACAGCGCGGCCACCACGGCGCCGTCGTCCGGCGGTTGCTCCAGACCCGGCGTGACCCGGTCGACGAGCTGGCGGAAGAACAACGCTCCGCCTTCCAGCGCCGTCACGATCGCGTCGTGCAGCGGACTGGCCGGCGGATTCTCCTCGACCTCGGGCAGCAGCAGATCCGCGACGTCGGACGGAGCCAGCGCCAGCCAGCCGTCCCCGCCGGAGAGCGAACCGCAGCCTGCCCAGGTGACCTCGCCCGCGGTGGTGAGTTCGTCGAGCAGCGCGGGGGAGTAGCCCGGCAACCGGCTCGGCAGGATCAGCGACTCCACCGCACTCGCCGGCAACGGCGCACCGGCAAGCTGTTCGACCACCGACAGCACGTCGTCGGCCGTCGGCGCGGACCGCAGCCGTGCGCCGATTCCGTGCCACGAGGGCAAGAACCGGCCCAACGCCGCCGGTTCCACGGGCTCGACTTCTGCCCGCAGCCGAGCGAGCGACGCGCGCCGCAACCGCCGCAGTACGGCCGCGTCACAGTATTCGACGCCCACGCCATGGGTTTCCGGATGCCCGACCGGGCTCAGCTCGCCGCGGACCAGCCTGCCTTCACCGGTGAGCCGGTCGAGTACGCCGGTGACGACCGCTGAGCCCAGCCCGAACCGATCCGCCGCCGCTGTCGCGGAGAACGGACCGCGGGTGCGCGCGTAGCGGCCGAGCAGGTCGCCCAGCGGATCCGCGACCGGCTCGGTGAACGCCTCGGGCACGCCGACCGGAAGGGCGACGCCCAGCGCGTCCCGCACCCGCCCGGCGTCCTCGATGGCCAGATACCGCTCCTCGCCGCCGATCCGCACCTGGATCGCGCGCCGTGCCGAGGCGAGCTCTTCCAGCCATCCCTGCTGAATCCCGCGTTCCGCGGCTTCCGCGACGGACAGATCGCCGAGGAACCGCAGCAGGTCCGCCGCGTCTTCCGCGGACCGGGCGTGCCGATCCGTATCGAGCCGCTGCAACGACCGTTCGACCTCGGCCACGGCCTCGGGGTCGAGCAGCTCGCGGATCGCTTCCGTGCCCAGCAATTCGGCCAGCAGCGCGGAATCCAGTGCCAGCGCCGCCGCTCGTCGCTCGGCCAGCGGAGCGTCCGTCTCGTACAGGAACATCCCGACGTACCCGAACAACAGGCTCCGTGCGAACGGCGACGCGGCAGGCGTCTCCACCTCGACCAGCCGCACCTTGCGCGCCCGGACATCGGCCATCAGCTCCCGCAGGCCACCGACGTCGTAGACGTCCTGCAGAACCTCGCGCAGGGCCTCCAGCACGACCGGGAACCGCTCGTACTTCGCCGCCACCGACAACAGTTGCGACGCCCGTTGCCGTTGCTGCCACAACGGCGTGCGCCGCCGCGGATCCCGGCGCGGCAGGAGCAGCGAGCGTGCCGCGCACTCCCGGAACCGCGCCGCGAAGACCGCCGAGCCGCCGACCTCCGCCACGATCAACTGCTCGACCTCCTCCGGATCCAGCAGGACGTCGTCGGCGGTGATGGCGACCTCGCCGCCGTCGGCATCGAGTGCGTCGGGCAGCCGCAGCACGATGCCGTCGTCGGAGTGCGCCACCTGGGCGTCGACGCCGCGGTTTTCCCGCAGCCGCGCGGCGATCGCGAGCGCCCACGGCGCGTTCACCTGCGCGCCGAACGGCGAGTGCAGCACGATCCGCCAGTCGCCCAGTTCGTCGCGGTAGCGTTCGAGCAGGATGACGCGGTCGTTGGGCACGTGCCGGGTCGCCGACTTCTGTTCTTCCAGATACGCCAGCAGGTTGTCGCAGGCGCGCTGGTCGAGCCCGGCCGCGGCGGCCCGTTCTCGCGCCGCTGCGGTGTCCGAAGTGGACAGTTCGCGGACGAAGGCGCCGAGCGCCCGGCCGAGTTCCAGCGGCCGTCCCGCGGCGTCGCCCTTCCAGAACGGCATCCGGGCGGGCTGGCCCGGAGCGGGCACGACGATCACCCGGTCATGGGTGATGTCGGTGATCCGCCACGACGAGGTGCCGAGCAGGATCGTGTCGCCGACCCGCGACTCGTACACCATCTCCTCGTCGAACTCGCCCACGCGCGAGCCGGGTTTGCCCTCGTCGCCCGGCGTCATCACGGTGAACAGCCCGCGGTCGGGGATCGTGCCGCCGGAGGTGACCGCCAGCCGCTGCGAACCCGGCCGTCCGCGAAGTTCGCCGCCGACCCGGTCCCACGTGATCCGTGCCCGCAGTTCGCCGAACTCCTCGCTCGGGTAGCGGCCGGCGAGCATGTCGAGCACCGCGTGCAGCGCGTCGTCCGGCAGCGAGCTGAACGGAGCCGCCCGCCGGACGAGCGCCGCCAGCTCCGGCACCGTCCACGGTTCGAGCGCCACCATCGCGACGACGTGCTGGGCCAGCACGTCGAGCGGGTTGCGCGGGTACCGCACCGCCTCGATCGCCCCGGTCGCCATCCGTTCCGCGACGACCGCGCACGACACCAGATCGCCGCGAAATTTCGGGAACATCACGCCGGAGGACACCGCGCCGACCTGGTGCCCGGCCCGGCCGACGCGCTGCAGCCCGGACGCCACCGTGGGCGGGGCCTCGATCTGCACGACCAGATCCACCGCGCCCATGTCGATGCCGAGTTCGAGCGACGACGTGGCCACCACGCACGGCAGCCGCCCGGACTTGAGCTCCTCTTCGACATGGGTGCGCTGCTCGCGGGACATCGACCCGTGGTGCGCCCGCGCGATGACCGGCTCCGCGCCCGTCGTGACGCCGGACTGCCCGACCGCCTCGGCCGGGAACGCGTCGCTCCGGGACAGACCGGTCTGCTCGGACGCGAGTTCGTTGAGCCGCGCGGTGAGCCGTTCGGTGAGCCGCCGCGAGTTGCCGAACACGATGGTGGAGCGGTGCGCGCGGATCAGCTCCAGCACCCGTTCCTCGACCGCGGGCCAGATCGACGGCCGCTGCACCGCCGCGCCTGCCACCTCTTCCTGGGTGCCGATCCCGCCTTCCGAGGGCAGCTGCGACAGCGACGTGAGGTCGTCGAGCCGCTCCATCGGCGAGGGCGCCGGGCCGTCGAGATTCGCCATGTCCTCGACGGGCACCTCGACCCGCACCTGGATCGTCTTCGCGAGCTTCGGCTGCACGACGGTGACCGGACGGCCGCCGGCGAGGAACGCGCTCACCTCGTCGATCGGGCGCACGGTGGCCGACAGCCCGATGCGCTGGGCCGGTTTGGGCAGCAGCGCGTCGAGCCGTTCCAGCGACAACGCCAGGTGCGCGCCGCGTTTGCCGCCCGCGACCGCGTGCACCTCGTCGACGATGACCGTCTCGACGCCCTTCAGCGATTCCCGCGCCGAGGACGTGAGGATGAGAAACAGCGACTCCGGCGTGGTGACCAGCACGTCCGGCGGGGTTTTCCCGAACGACCGGCGCTCCGCCGCCGTGGTGTCGCCGGTGCGCATGCCGACCTCGATCTCCGGGGCGGGCAGGCCCAGCCGGTGCGCGGCCTGGGAGATGCCCGCCAGCGGCGCGCGCAGGTTGCGCTGCACGTCGACCGCCAGCGCCTTCAGCGGCGAGACGTACAGGATCCGGCACCGCTCGCGCGGGTTCGCCGGCGGCGGTTCCGCCGCCAGCCGGTCCAGTGCCCACAGGAACGCGGACAGCGTCTTGCCGGACCCGGTGGGCGCCACGACCAGGGCGTGCTGCCCGGCGTGTGCGGCCCGCCAGGCCCCTTCCTGCGCGGCCGTCGGGGCGGCGAAGGCTCCGGCGAACCAGGTGCTGGTCGCCGGGGAGAAGAGGTCGAGGACGTCGTTTGCCACGGGATCCATCATGCGCGGCGCCCCCGACAATTTCCGGGGCCCCGGCAGCGGGCTCCGGTCCGGATCCCCTCGTGTGGGTGAGGCGATCGGCTCAGATCGCGTACTTCCACACGGTCAGCGAATAAGCCGAGTACCAGGCCCCGACCAGCACGAACACCGTCGCCGCGGCGATCATCGTGGACTTCTTGCGCCCGGCCAGCCCCATCGCGACGGGCAGCAGGAGCGCGAAGCCGGGGAGGACGAACCTCGACTTCAGGGCAGGCAGCCCGGCACTGCACAGGACCAGCACCAGGACGCCCGCCGCGTACGCGGCCAGCGGCCACGGCATCCGGCGTCCGGTGACGCAGACAACCGCGAGCGCGATCGCCGCGACCATCACCAGCACGACGAGCGTTTCCCACGCGTTGCCCGAGGTGAAAAGCGTCTGCGTGATCCACCGCCAGGCTTCGGCCCCGGCGTCGAAACGCGTGTTCCAGCCGCGAAGCTCCACGTCTTGCCAGCCGGTCACACTGCCGGTCTTCACCGCGACGAACGTCCAGTACCCGAGCAGGCCGAGCGGCGCGACGAAGACGCACACGAGCGCGTTCCACCGCTGTCTGTTCCGCCACACGTCGATGGCCGCGGCGATCACCACGACGGCGACCAGCACACACGCCGTGGACCGGGTGAGCCCGGCGAACAACGTCGCGGTCGCGGCGAGGTACCAGCGGCGTTCGAGCACGCCGACCAGCGCCCACGCGGCGAACGCGGTGAAGAGCGCCTCGGTCATCACCATGCTCTCGGCGATCGCCATCGGCGCGGCGCCCCACAACACCGCGAGCAGCAACCCCGCCCGCTGGCTGTGGACGAGCCGGCCGATCCGGTACATCGCCGTCGCCGCCGCGATCCCGGCGAGCGTCGACAGCAGGAGGCCCGCCCCGAAGTACGTCACCCCGGGCAGCTTCTCGAGCAGCCCGGTCAGCGCCGGATACAACGGGAAGTAGCCGTACGACGCGTCGGGATACGGCAGCCCGGCAGCGTCGAGCGGATTGCTCACGCCGGTGTAGCCGTGCTCCGCGATCTGCAGGTACCACCAGCCGTCCCAGGACTGCAGCCGGTCGCCGAGCGGCAGGTCCCGGGGCGCGGCCATGGCGGCGAGCGCGCCGAGGCCGACCACCCGCACGACGAGGTACAGCACTGCCGCGCGCACGTAGCCGGAGCGGCTCCATCTGCCCGCCGCGACCCGCAACGAGTGCGCCGGGCCGTCCGCCGCCGCCCGTTCGAACTGCTCCCGGCGGGTCTTGTCCGCTAGCTCTGTCATTGCCTCCCCGTCCTCGGAAGACGAGACGTTCCGTTTGTTCCCGGGGTTGCGCGCGCCGCGAGTTTCGCGGGTCCGCACGCACGGTGACCGGGCACGTGGCAGCATCTCCGCCAGCGCTGCTTGAGTCGAGGGGAAATTACTGTGCGGATCCTGTCGGTGGACCTCGGGACGTCCAACACCGTTGCCGTCCTTTCCGCGCACGGCAGGCCGCCACGCGTCGTCGAGGTCGACGGGTCGGCCAACATGCCCTCCGCGGTGTTCGCCGGGGAAGACGGCACGCTCATGGTCGGCCGGGACGCCGAACGTCGTGCGCGGCTCGACCCGACACGGTTCGAGCCCAACCCTAAACGGCGCATCGACGAGCAGACGCTGCTGCTCGGCACAGACGTCGTGCCGGTCAACGAAGCGCTCGCCGCGATCCTGCGCCGGGTGCTCGACGAGACCACGCGCCAGCTCGGCGGCGAGCAGCCCGACGAGGTGCGGCTCACCCACCCCGCGCAGTGGGGTCCGGTGCGCCGCAACGTGCTGCTGAGCGCGGCACGGCTCGCCGGCATTCGCGGAAACGTGGTCCTCGTGCCGGAGCCGGTCGCGGCTGCTGCGCACTTCGCGTCGTTCCCTGAGCGCGCCTTGGCTCCAGGGCAGGCTCTCGCGGTGTACGACCTCGGCGCGGGCACCTTCGACGTCGCAGTCGTCGGCGCGAACCAGAACGGCTACACAGTGCTCGCCGAGGACGGTCTGCCCGACCTCGGCGGCCTCGACGTCGACCAGGCGCTGATGGTCCACGTAGGACGTGAGGTGTCGCACTCGGACCCGCAGCGCTGGCAGCGGCTGCTTCGCCCCGAGTCCACTGCGGACCGGCGTACGCGACGCGCGCTGCAAGAAGACGTGAAGGCCGCGAAGGAGGCACTGTCTCGGCATCCGCAGACAGAGGTGCCGATGCCGGAGCCGTTCAAGGACGTGCTCGTCACGCGCGGAGAGCTCGAAGGCTTGGTGCGTCCGGCAATGCTGCGCAGCGTGGAGCTGCTCTCGCGGACCTTGCGTTCGGCCGGGCTGACTTCGGATCGTCTCGCCGGTATCTACCTCGTCGGCGGTTCGAGCCGGTTGCCGCTGGTCGGGTCGATGATCGCGGAGAAGCTCGGCGTCGTCCCCACGAGTCTCGACCAGCCTGAGACGGCTGTCGCGCTGGGTGCACAGCACGTCGCTAAAGACGGACTGTCGATGCGTACGCAGAACGTCGAGGGCCAAGTGGCGTCAGGTGCGCCGTACGCGCCGCCTGCTGCGCCGCAGGGCGGCTACCCGGCGTACTCGCCGACGCAGCCACAGCAGATGCCGCCGTTCCAACCTTCGCCGGCACCGTCCAACTTCCCGACGTACACGCCCGCGAAGCCGGAGAAGAAGAGCCGCACCAAGCTGTTGATCGGCATCGCGGCAGCTGTGGTGGTCGTGCTCGCCGCGGGATTGACTGTGTTCCTGACAACACAGGGTTCGTCGGTGAAGACGTACACCGCCGATGAGTGCCGTACGCCGGGCCAAGCCGACTCGTCCGGCCTGACCGGCTGCATGCGTCAGCTCGCCGGCAAGGTCGCTGACAACGGCGGCTGTGCTCCCGGCATGGGCAACGGCCCCGCCGCGCCGGCGAAGAGTCTCGGGACCGCGGCGACATGCGCCGCGCCGGGGCGCGCGGGCACTCAGGTGACGTACGTGCAGGGACAGTCGGCAGCGGAGCTGAAGCAGTACACCGACGGACTGCTCTCCTCCGCGGGCGGCGACCGCACCGAAGCGGACTGGAAGGGCAACGCGCTCGAAGGGCACTACGCGGCGGCGGCCGGGCAGTCGTCGGCGGTCCTCGTGTTCACCGTGAAGGACCGGCCTCTCGTCGGTTTCCTCTATCAGGTGAATTCCGGCGGGCAGGCGGCCACTCCGGGCGCGCTGGCCGACTACTTCGAACAGAGCGTCCAGCCGGGGGAGTGATCCCCGTTCGCGCGGGAAAGCTAGCATTCGCCCGATGCGTATCACGGTGTTCCGACGGCTGATGGCCGAGGAGTTCGGGTCCGGACGCGCCGAGATGCTCGCCAAGGACCACGTGTTCAGCGGGCTCGGCGGGCGCACGGTCGAAGAGGCGCTGAGCGCGGGAACGCCGGCCAAGGAGATCTGGCGAGCGGTCTGCGTCGAGTTCGAGGTGCCGCCGGAACGGCGCTGACCTGGGGTTTGCCGGTTCCGGTCGGCGCGAAGGGCGAAAACCGCGGCGCATGGGCGTGTCGCCGCGAGCCTCGAACATCTGTTCGTCTATGGTGTTGTGCACAACGGGGCCAGCGATCCACAGATCGGTCGCCGCGCCTGGAATTGTCGGTCCCTCCCCGTAGCGTCGGACCGGACAGAGCTTGGACCCCGGACAAGCTTGATCTGGACAACCGAACACACACAGGCCCCAACCAGCGAGGTGGACTTCCATGCCAGCAGCACCCGACAAGGACAAGGCGCTCGAGCTCGCCCTTGCGCAGATCGACAAGCAGTACGGCAAGGGCTCGGTGATGCGCCTCGGCGAGGAGTCCCGGCCGCCCATCGCCGTGATCCCCACCGGCGCGATCGCCCTCGACGTCGCCCTCGGCATCGGCGGCCTGCCGCGCGGCCGGGTCGTCGAGATCTACGGACCGGAATCCTCCGGTAAGACCACGGTCGCCCTGCACGCGGTGGCCAACGCCCAGCGCAACGGCGGCATCGCGGCGTTCATCGACGCGGAGCACGCGCTCGACCCGGAGTACGCGAAGCGGCTCGGCGTCGACACCGACGCGCTGCTCGTGTCCCAGCCGGACACCGGCGAGCAGGCGCTCGAGATCGCGGACATGCTGATCCGTTCCGGCGCGCTCGACATCCTGGTCATCGACTCCGTCGCGGCCCTCGTGCCGCGCGCGGAAATCGAGGGCGAGATGGGCGACTCGCACGTCGGTCTCCAGGCCCGCCTGATGAGCCAGGCGCTGCGGAAGATCACCGGTGCGCTGTCGAACTCCGGCACCACCGCGATCTTCATCAACCAGCTGCGCGAGAAGGTCGGCGTCATGTTCGGCTCGCCGGAGACCACCACCGGTGGTAAGGCGCTGAAGTTCTACGCGTCGGTCCGGCTCGACGTGCGCCGCATCGAGACGCTCAAGGACGGCGGCGAGCCGGTCGGCAACCGCACCCGCGTGAAGGTCGTCAAGAACAAGGTGGCCCCGCCCTTCAAGCAGGCCGAGTTCGACATCCTCTACGGCATGGGCGTCTCGCGCGAGGGCTCGCTCATCGACATGGGCGTCGACCAGGGCATCCTGCGCAAGTCGGGCGCCTGGTACACGTACGAGGGCGACCAGCTCGGCCAGGGCAAGGAGAACGCCCGCCGGTTCCTGCGCGACAACCCGGACATCGCCAACGAGATCGAGAAGCGCATCAAGGAAAAGCTCGGCATCGGCCCGCAGGTCGACGCCGAAGCCGAGGCAGTGCCCGCGCCGGTCGACTTCTGATCCGGGGAGGGGAGGGGATCGGCAGGTTCCCTCCCCGGTGCTCGGGCCGAACGCTGGGCCGCCGCTGAACCCGATGCGGTCTCTCGCGACAGCCTCGCCGGGGCGTGGCGGTGTTCCGGATACGGTGGAGCGTTGTTGTCCTGCGCGGAAGGTTTCCGCGGGACGGCGGGCGTGGTTCAGCGGCTCGCGGACGGGTCGGTCGGCGCGGTATGCCGGATCGGCCCGGGGCTGCGTGCGCAGGGCTGTCAGAGGTTGCCGGTGCTGGGCTTGCCGGTCCGAGCCTGTGCGAGTTCGGCGGCTATCGTCCGCCGGGATTCGCGCCGGTGTCGTGCTGTGGTGTCGGGCGGCGGAAACGGTAGAGGTGACGGTGTCGTCGTTCCAGCGGCGGCGCCGGGAAGAGGAGTGCGGTCGTGGCCAGGACACCGAAGGTCGATCCGATGGAGTTGCCTCCGGAGGAGCGGGCCAAGAAGGCCAAGGAGATCTGCTTCGACCTCCTCGCCGCCCGGCCGCGGACAGCGGACGAACTGCGGCAGGCGTTGCAGCGCAAGGGGTTCGACAGCGAGACCGTCGAAACCCTGCTCGGCAAGCTCGACCGCGCCGGTCTCGTCAACGACGCCGAGTTCGCCGAAACCTGGGTCCGCAACCGGCACGCGAACCAGGGGCTGTCGCGCACGGCGCTGGTCGCGGAGTTGCGGCGCAAGGGCGTCGACGGGGAGATCGCGGCGCAGGCGGCGGAGGAAGTCGATCGGGACTCCGAGGAACAACGGGCTCGCGAACTCGTGCGGAAGCGCCTCGGGTCGCTCGGGAACGTCGACGAGCAGACCGCGATCCGCCGGCTGCTCGGGTTCCTCGCGCGAAAGGGCTATCCGCAGGGCATGGCGTACACGGTGATCCGCGACGAGCTTCGCGAATTCGGGGCGGAAGCCAGCATGCTGGACGACGTGACGGTCGACTGACCGCGCCGCGGCGCCAAGAAACCCGCCGCCTCCAGCGCGGAGACGACGGGTTTCCGGAACAGCTCAGCGCAGCGCGGCGGCCTCGGCGGCCAGCTTCTCGACGGCGGCGAAGTCCTTGGCCGCCAACAGCTTCGCGGGTGTCAGCCACGAGCCGCCGATGCAGCCGACGTTCGGCAGCGCCAGGTACGACGGGGCCGACGAAACCGTGATCCCGCCGGTCGGGCAGAACTGCAACTGCGGCAGCGGTCCGGCGATCGACTTCAGGAACGCCGCGCCCCCGCTGGCCTCCGCCGGGAAGAACTTGAGCGCGCTCAATCCGCGTTCGGCCAGCCGCATCGCTTCCGACACCGTGCTCGCACCGGGCAGGAACGGCAGCCCGGTGGCGAACGCGGCGTCCAGCACCGAGTCCGTGCAGCCTGGTGTCACCAGGAACTTCGCGCCCGCGTCGGCGGCCTGCTTCGCCTGCTCCGGCGACGTCACCGTGCCGGCGCCCACGACGATGTCCGGCACCTCCGCGGCCACCCGCTCGATCGCGGTCAGCGCGACCGGCGTGCGCAGCGTCAGCTCGATCACCCCGATCCCGCCGGCGAGCAGGGCGCGGGCCGTCGGCACCGCGTCGCCGACGTCGTCGATCACCACGACGGGCATCACGGGGGACAGGGTGAGCAGGTCCGTGCCGGTGGTCACTGACCGACCTCCTGGGTCTGGAGAGCGTACGAGGACTCGCCCATTGTCCCGCTTCCGAATGGCGGAACGCCCCGGGCGAGGTCCAGCTCCGGAGTGAGCGCGCCGAACACGCTCGCGCCCTGGTCAGCGGGCCCGACCGCGCGCCGCAACGCCCCGAACAGCTCCCGCCCGGTCCCGCTCCACGCGGCCTCCGACGGCGGGGCGTCCGTCAGGTCCCGGCGCGCCAGTTCGTCGTCCGCGATCAGCACGTCCAGCGATCCGGACCGCGCGTCGAACCGGACCACGTCGCCGTCGGCGATCCGGGCGATCGGCCCGCCCACCGCGGCCTCCGGCGTCACCTGAATCGCGGCAGGCACCTTGCCCGACGCACCCGACATCCGTCCGTCGGTGAGCAGCGCGACCCGGAACCCCCGGTCCATCAACACCCCCAACGCAGGCGTCAGACCGTGCAGCTCCGGCATTCCGTTCGCCTGCGGACCCTGCTGACGCAGCACCACGACCACGTCCCGGTCCAGCTCCCCGGCCTCGAACGCGACCCGGAACGCCTCCTGCGAAGTGAACACTCGCGCCGGTGCCTCCACGACGCGGTGTTCCGGGGCGACCGCCGACACCTTCGTAACCGCTCGGCCCAAGTTGCCTTCCACCATCCGCAGCCCACCGTCCGGCGCGAACGGCCGCCACACCGGACGCAGCACCTCTTCGTCGAGGCTTCGCGTCGGCACGTCCCGCCACACCAGTTCGCCGTCCGACAAGATCGGCTCCTGCGTATACCGGCGCAGCCCGGGACCCGCGACAGTGAGCACGTCCTCGTGCAGCAGGCCCGCGTCGAGCAGCGTGCCGACGAGGAACTGGATGCCGCCCGCCGCGTGGAAGTGGTTGATGTCCGCGCTGCCGTTCGGATACACGCGCGCCAGCAGCGGAACGACCGCCGACAGATCCGAGAAATCGTCCCAGCTCAGCTGAATCCCAGCCGCCGCGGCGATCGCCACCAAGTGCATCGTGTGGTTCGTCGACCCGCCCGTGGCCAGCAGCGCCACGATGCCGTTCACGAACGCTTTTTCGTCCAGCACCTGCGAAATCGGCGTGTACGCCTCGCCCCGGGACAGTTCGACGACGCGTCGCCCAGCCTCTTCGGTGAGCGCCTTGCGCAACGGCGTATTAGGCGGCACGAAGCTCGCGCCCGGCAGGTGCAGGCCCATCACCTCGACGACCATCTGGTTCGAGTTGGCGGTGCCGTAGAACGTGCAGGTGCCGGCTGAGTGATACGACGCGGCTTCCGCGTCGAGCAGGTCTTCCCGCGTCGCGAGCCCCTCCGCGTACAGTTGCCGCACCCGGGCTTTTTCCTTGTTGGGCAAGCCCGAGTTCATCGGACCGGCAGGCACGAGCACCGCGGGCAGATGCCCGAACGACAGCGCGCCGATCAACAGCCCCGGGACGATCTTGTCGCACACGCCCAGCAGCAACGCCGCGTCGAACATGTCGTGGGACAACGCGATCGCCGTCGCCATCGCGATCACCTCACGGCTGAACAGCGACAACTCCATGCCCGGCCGTCCCTGCGTGATGCCGTCGCACATCGCGGGCACTCCACCCGCGAACTGTGCGACGCCGCCGACTTCGCGGACCGACTTCTTCAGCCACGCCGGGTATTCCTGCATCGGCTGGTGTGCGGAGAGCATGTCGTTGTAGGAGGAAACGATGGCCACGCCAGGTGCGCGCAGTTGGCGCAGCGCCTGCTTGTCGACGCCGTCCATGGCGGCGAATCCGTGTGCGAGGTTGCTGCAAGCGAGGCCGCGGCGGACCGGGCCCTCCTCGAAAGCGGCCGCGCTGCGGGCGAGGTACGCCGCCCGCGTGTCCGCACTGCGCTCGGCGATCCGGTCGGTGACGTCGGCAAGCACGCGGTGCACCGCGGCGGTCGGGTTCGGGCTGCTGCTCATCTCAAGCTCCCGGCTCGTGACGGGTTCGCGAGACGGCGGCGCTGGCGTCGCGGGAACGTGACGGTGCACACGGTAACCCGAAAACCCTCCGGAAACAAAATCGATTCAGAAACCCCTTGCGGGGTCGTCGGGCGGGTGCACCGCTGTCGGCGGACTGCCGGACGCTGCCGCTGAGCCGCGGTATGCGGCCGGTGTCTGCGGCTGCTGACGGTCGATGGGCGTCATCAATGTGAAACAGGCACTATCCGCGGCTGGAGGTGACGGTGGATGCGAGATTCGGAGATGCCCGACGAGCGTGAGCGTGCTTTGGGCATGGCGTTGCGGAATGCCCGGATCGAGGCGAGCCTCGGTTTGCGCGAACTGGGGCGGTGGGTCGGGGTCGACTCGGCGCAGCTGTCGAGCTGGGAACTGGGCGAGGAGGTTCCGACGCTGGAGGACGTGGCCGGGTTGCTGGGCGCGCTCGGAGTGGTCGGCGAGGAGAAGACGCGGATCATGGAACTGACACGTGAACTGGCCGGGTCGAGCTGGATCATGTACGGGTCGCAGGCGGACACGGCGCACTACACGATGGTGGCCGGCCACGAGCGGCACGCGGAGTCGATGACCGTGTGGGCTCCGCTGCAGATCCCGGAGCTGCTGCAAATCCCCGATTACGCGCGGCTGGTGTTCGGCCCGACCCTGTGGGACAACGAAATCCTGGAGCACGTCGTCGGGAATCGCTTGAGCCGCAACGAGGTTCTGTTCGGAGCGGACCCAGTCGAGGCGCGGATATTCGTCGGTACTGAGGCGCTGCGGCAGCACTTCGGTGATGCCGAGGTGATGCTGCGCCAGGTGCGGTACCTCATGGAGGTTGCGCAGACGGTGAAGATCCAGGTCGTCCCGAGCGAGGTCGTGACGGAGGGCGCGTTCAGCCGGTACCGACTGCGGGACGCGACCGACGTCGTGTACTGCCCGCACCAACGCGCGGGCGTTTTCCTGGCCGGCCGGGAAGCCGCCCCGTACGCGGACATCATCGAGCGGCTGGCCGAGTCCGCGCTGGCCTTCGAGGATTCACTGCACCATCTGTCGGCCGCAGCTGCCGGTTTCGCGGAGGAGGTGAAAGCCCAGCGGCTCGCGAACGAGACCGGACTGACGAAGCTCTTGACGGGCGAGGATCCAGCTGACTAGCGGCTGTTGCGTGGGGTGAGCTCCGGATAACTCTCTGTCTGTCGCGAGCGCGTCCCGCTCATCGGCGAACCGGCATCGGCGGCTCGATTTGCGCGTCAGACGTCCCGGCGTCGTCCCGGACCCCACTTTCGGCCCCTATCTGGCGAGAAATCCCCAGGTCAACAGGTACAACATGCCCCGCTCTGGTAAATGTGCTACTTGTCACAGTGCACCGCGCGAGGCAGAGTCGTACCTGGCGACGTTGATCGTCACCCGAACTGCCGGCCCCACCACCAGGGAGGCTTCCGATGTCCACCACAGAGATCGCCGAACTCCGGCGCACCATCGGCCAGTTGCGGCAGTGCGTGGGCGCATTGCGATCGCGCTACGGCGACGCGTCCGCGGTGCGCCGGCTGGCCAACGACGTCGAGCGGCTCGACATCGACAGCGCGGATCTGGACGGGCACCCGCCCGCTGTGCCCGCGCAGGCGAAACCCGTCGAACGCGTTCCTGTCCCCGATACTCCCTACGATCCGGCGCTGTGGAGCGGCGCCGACGACGAAGGTGTCGGTGGCTACAAGCGCGACCAGCGGTGAGCGCCCCCGCTGACAACGACGTCAGCCGCGCCCGCACCGGCGTTCGAGCGCCGGGGCGGGCGCTGCTCGCCGCCCGGACACTGCGCACCGACCGGTGGTGGCTGTCGCCCCTGCTCACTGTGCTGGGGCTGGCCACCTTCGTCGTTTACGCGACTGTCCGGGCATTCGTGCGCACTGCCTACTGGGTGCCCGAATACCATTATCTGACGCCGTTTTACTCCCCGTGTGTGTCCACCTCCTGCGTCCCGGGCTCAAGCCACTTCGGGCACTGGTTCGGCGAAATGCCGTCCTGGCTGCCGCTCGGCGTGCTCGTGCTGCCGTTCCTGCTCGGGTTCCGGTTGACCTGCTACTACTACCGCAAGGCCTACTACCGCTCAGTGTGGTTTTCCCCGCCGGCCTGCGCGGTCGCCGAACCGCACGCGCGCTACACCGGAGAGACGCGGCTGCCGCTGATCGTGCAGAACGTGCACCGGTACTTCTTCTACGTCGCGTGCGTCGTCTCGCTCGTCAACACCTACGACGCCGTCGTCGCCTTCCAGAGTCCCACCGGGTTCGGCTTCGGGCTCGGCAACGTGATTCTGGTGCTGAACGTCGTGCTGCTGTGGGCGTACACGCTCTCCTGCCACTCGTGCCGGCACGTCACCGGCGGGCGGCTCAAGCATTTCTCGAAACATCCCGTCCGGTACTGGATCTGGACGCAGGTCACGAAGCTCAACACCCGGCACATGACCCTCGCGTGGACGACGCTCGGCACGCTCGTGCTGACCGACTTCTACGTGATGCTCGTGTCCAGCGGCGCGATCTCGGACCTGCGATTCGTGGGCTGACCCCCGGAAATCCAGCAGCGCAAGGCAGTTCTCCCCAGCTCGTGAGGTGGCTTATTCCATGACCGAGGTCGAACGGCACAGCTACGACGTGGTGGTGATCGGTGCCGGCGGCGCCGGTCTGCGCGCGGTGATCGAAGCGCGCGAACGCGGTTTCAGCGTCGCGGTGGTGTGCAAATCCCTTTTCGGCAAAGCGCACACGGTGATGGCCGAGGGCGGCTGCGCGGCGTCGATGGGCAACGCGAACTCGAACGACAACTGGCAGGTGCACTTCCGCGACACCATGCGCGGCGGGAAATTCCTCAACAACTGGCGGATGGCCGAGCTGCACGCTCGGGAAGCGCCGGACCGCGTCTGGGAACTGGAGACGTACGGCGCGCTCTTCGACCGCACCGCGGACGGGCGGATCAGCCAGCGCAACTTCGGCGGGCACACCTATCCGCGGCTCGCGCACGTCGGCGACCGGACCGGGCTCGAGCTCATTCGCACTATGCAGCAGAAGATCGTTTCGCTGCAACAGGAAGACTTCAAGAAGTACGGCGACTACGAGGCGCGGATCAAGGTCTTCGCCGAGTGCACGGTCACCGAACTGCTGCTGGACAACGGCGCGATCGCCGGCGCGTTCGGCTACTGGCGCGAGAGCGGCCGGTTCGTGCTGTTCGAGGCGCCCGCGGTGGTGCTCGCGACGGGCGGCATCGGCAAATCGTTCAAGGTGACGTCGAATTCGTGGGAGTACACCGGCGACGGGCACGCGCTGGCCCTCCGTGCCGGCGCGAAGCTGATCAACATGGAGTTCGTGCAGTTCCACCCGACCGGGATGGTCTGGCCGCCGAGCGTCAAGGGCATCCTCGTCACCGAGGGCGTGCGCGGCGACGGCGGGGTGCTCAAGAACTCCGAGGACAAGCGGTTCATGTTCGAGTACGTGCCCGAGGTGTTCAAGGGCCAGTACGCGGACAGCGAGAGCGAGGCCGACCGCTGGTACGCCGACCAGGAGAACAACCGCCGCACGCCGGACCTGCTGCCGCGCGACGAGGTGGCGCGGGCGATCAACTCCGAGGTCAAGGAGGGGCGCGGATCCCCGCACGGCGGCGTGTTCCTCGACATCGCGAGCCGGTTGCCCGCCGAGGAGATCCAGCGGCGGCTGCCGTCGATGTACCACCAGTTCAAGGAACTCGCCGACGTCGACATCACCAAGGAGGCCATGGAGGTCGGTCCCACCTGCCACTACGTGATGGGCGGCGTGGAGGTCGACCCGGACACCGGCGCGGCGAGCGTCCCCGGCCTGTTCGCCGCGGGCGAGTGCTCCGGCGGCATGCACGGCTCGAACCGGCTCGGCGGCAACTCGCTGTCCGACCTGCTCGTGTTCGGCAGGCGAGCCGGGTTGGGCGCGGCGTCCTATGTGGACGGCCTCAAGGACCGGCCCGCGGTTTCGCAGTCCGATGTGGACGCCGCGGCCGCGATGGCGCTCGAACCGTTCAACCCGCCCGCGGACGGCACGCCGGAGAATCCGTACACGCTGCACACCGAGCTGCAGCAGTCGATGAACGATCTTGTCGGCATCATCCGCAAGGCCGGGGAAATCCGCCAGGCGCTGGAAAAACTCGCGAACATCCGGCAGCGGGTCGGGCAGGTCACGGTGGAGGGCCACCGGCAGTTCAACCCCGGCTGGCACCTCGCGCTCGACCTGCGGAACATGCTGCTGGTGAGCGAATGCGTCGCCCGCGCGGCGCTGACCCGCACTGAAAGCCGCGGCGGCCACACCCGTGACGACTATCCGTCCATGGACGCGGAATGGCGGCACCGGCTGCTTGTCTGCGCCGCGCAGCCGGGCGACAACCCGCTCGTGCCGGACGTCGACGTGACCGTGAAGGAACAGGTGCCGATGCGGCCCGACCTGCTCGAACTGTTCGAACTCGACGAGCTGGGCAAGTACTTCACCGACGGCGAGCTGGAGACCCACCCCGGGAGGACCGCGTGAGCTACCAGGCGAAGTTCCGCGTGTGGCGAGGCGACGCGACCGGCGGCGACTTGCAGGACTTCACCGTGGAGGTGAACGAGGGCGAGGTCGTGCTCGACATCATCCACCGGCTGCAGGCCACCCAGGCCGCGGATCTCGCGGTGCGCTGGAACTGCAAAGCAGGCAAATGCGGCTCCTGCTCGGCGGAGATCAACGGCAAACCGCGGCTGTTGTGCATGACGCGCATGTCGACGTTCACCGAGGCCGAGGTCGTGACGGTCACGCCGATGCGCACCTTCCCGGTGATCCGCGACCTCGTCACCGACGTGTCGTTCAACTACACGAAGGCACGCGAGATCCCGTCCTTCACCCCGCCGGAGGGGCTGAAGCCCGGAGAGTACCGGATGCAGCAGGTGGACGTCGAGCGCTCGCAGGAATTCCGCAAGTGCATCGAGTGCTACCTGTGCCAGAACACCTGCCACGTCGTGCGCGACCACGAGGAGAACAAGGAGAGCTTCGCCGGACCTCGTTACCTCATGCGGATCGCCGAACTGGAGATGCATCCGCTGGACGTCGCCGACCGCCGCGACGCCGCACAGGACGAGCACGGGCTCGGATTCTGCAACATCACCAAATGCTGCACCGAGGTGTGCCCGGAAGGCATCCACATCACCGACAACGCGCTGATCCCGATGAAGGAACGCGTCGCCGACCGCAAGTACGACCCGATTGTCTGGCTGGGAGACAAGCTGTTCCGGCGCAATCGGTGACGTCCGCCGCCGAGGTGGCTGGGTTCGCCGGTGCGGGCCCGGTGGTGTGAGGCCGCGGGCGTGTCCCAATCGCGGGAGGCAGGCCTGTCTGGTTGCGGACGGCGGGCCTGCTTGTCCGCATGAGGCGGGTCGGTCGTCTACGGGCAGCAGGTCTGCTTGTCCGTGGCACAGGCTTGCTCTTTCGCCGACGGCGGTCCCGTGCACTTGCTGACGGCGGGCTTGCTCGTTCGCGCGATGTGGGCCTGCGGTGTCGCCTACGGCGGGCTCGCTTGCTCGAAGACGGCGGCTCCGTGCTCTTGCCGACCGCGGGCCAGCTTACCCGCGGATTGCGGGGGCTGAGTTCCCGCCCGAGAGCCTCTGCGCGCGTGCGCTGCGGGCGTATTCAGTTGTGGTTGGGCAATAAGCGGTCCCTTCTTGGTTGATAAGCCTGGTCCTGACGGCAGGTCGATGCACCGATCCCGGCAGCTGTCGTCCGCGCGGACGCCGCGATTCCCTTGTCCGGGCAGCGTGATCTCACCGCGCGCAGAGCGAGGCCGCACCGACCAGTGCGTTGGCCAACGCACTGGGAGAGAAAAGGGAATCGCGACGGCCGCAACGAGAACGCTCGCGGGCTCGCATCACATGCGATGTACTTACTTCAACGAAATCAACGTTAGCAGGACCGGCTACCGGACGGCATCACTCGATCGGCTCGACCGCCGGAAGGTCGATTTCCGTTGCCCGCAAAGGACTTCTCGAGAGGACAGGAACGATGATCACCGGCGCGCACGTCATCCTCTACAGCAAAGACCCGGCAGCGGACCGAGAGTTCCTCAAGGGCCTGCTAGGCCACATCGACGCGGGCGAAGGCTGGCTCATCTTCCGTTTGCCCCCAGCGGAACTAGCCGTGCATCCGACAGAAGGAGCGCCGCAGCAAGAGCTCTACCTGATGTGCGACAACCTGGACGAAACAGTCCGGCAGCTGACCGAGAAGGGAGCCGAAGCGGACGGTGAGGCGACCACGGCGGCATGGGGCACACGTGTGTCGATCCGCCTCCCCAGCGGCAGCGTGCTGCCCCTGTACCAGCCGCGGCACCCGACAGCACACGGCTAAAACAAGAAGCCCCTGGCGCTGCAAGGGAAGCAGCGCCAGGGGCTTCAAGCGAGAACGGAACGAACCGTCAGGCAGGTCCAGCGCCCCCGAGCACGTTGCTGCTCGCGGCAGCGGAGAGCCCCGCCTGCTCGATGCCGGCGTCCGTGTCGATGTGCTTCTTGCTGCGCCGGTTGCGCCGCTCCAGGTAAGTCGCGAGCGCGGTCAGCAGCAGGCACATCGCGATGTAGATCGCGGCCGCCACGAGGGTCGACGGGACGATCGGGCGGCCGAAGGCGCCCTGGCTGCCGATGTAGCGGGCGTAGTACAGCAGCTCCGGGTACGTCACGAGGAAGCCGAGCGCGGTGTCCTTGAGCAGCACGACCAGCTGGCTGATGATCGTCGGCAGCATCGCGCGCAGCGCCTGCGGCAGCAGGACCGTGAACATCACCTGGGTCTTGCGCATGCCGAGCGCGTACGCGGCTTCGCTCTGGCCCTTCGGCAGGGACTGGATACCCGCGCGGAACACCTCCGCCAGCACCGAGCCGTTGTACAGCGTCAGGCCGAGCACCACCGCGAACAGCGGCGACGTGTCGATGCCGAGGGTCGGGAGGCCGTAGTAGAACAGGAACATCAGGATCAGCAGCGGGATCGCGCGGAAGAATTCCACGACGAACGTGCAGATCCCGCGCACCCACGCGTGGTCGGACAGCCGTCCGGCGGCGAACACCGCGCCGAACACGATGGCCAGCACCGCGCCCAGCGCGAAGGCCTTCACGGTCGCCAGGACGGCGTTCGCGAGGTCGCTCTGCACCTGGGAGTACTGCAGCCACTCCCATTTGCGCCCGGCGAACTGGCCGCTGTCGACGAAGCGGTAGACGATGAACGCGATCAGCGCTGCCACCACGAGGATGCCCAGCACCGCGTAGATCCGGTGCCGCGCCCGCGCTTTCGGGCCCGGGGTGTCGAACAGAACCGTGCTCATCGGGCCACGCTCCAGCGCTTCTCCAGGCTGCGCTGCACCAGCGACAGCACCGCTACGAGGATGATGAAGCCGAGTGCCACCCACAGCAGCGCGATCATCTGGTTGTCGCCGCGTTCGGACACGTACTGCCGGATCGCGCCGGCCTCGGCGACCGAGAACCCGCTGGCGATCGTCGTGTTCTTCAGCAGCGCGATGAGCATGCTGACGAGCGGCGGGACGACCGACCGCAGCGCCTGCGGGAGGACGATGCCGCCGAGGATCTGCCCGGACGACAGGCCCAGCGCGCGGCCCGCCTCGGCCTGGCCGAGCGGCACCGTGTTGATGCCCGAGCGCACGACCTCGCAGATGAACGCGGACGTGTAGATCGTCAGCGCCACCGCGGCGGTCGGGAAGTAGTCGATCTTGACGATGTCGAGCAGCGGGTAGGCGAACACGAGGAACGCGAACACCAGCGTCAGCGGCGTGTTGCGCAGGACGGTCACGTACGTCGTGCCGATCGCGCGCAGCACCGGGACCGGGCTCACCCGCAGCATCGCGAGGATCGTGCCCAGCACCAGGCTGCACGCCCCCGCGATCAGGAACAGTTCGATCGTGGTGAGAAAGAACGGACCGAAGAGGTCCAGATTGTCGAGCAGGACGTCCATGGAGCCTTCCCCGCGTCCGTGTGCCGATAGTGGGTGTGCGGCGGCCGGTGGGCGAAAGCTTCGCCCACCGGCCGCCGGATCAGGTCAGTACCGCTCGATGGCCGGCGGCGTCGCGGGCGCGCCGGACTTGCCGAGGGTGGCGTCGTAGATCTTCTTCCAGGTGCCGTTGGTCTCGGCGGCCTGCAGCAGGTCGTCGATCTTGTCGCGCAGCACCTTGTCGTCCTTGTTCAGGCCGATGCCGTAGGGCTCCTTCGAGAACGGCTTGCCGACGACCTTGAAGCTGTCCGGGTCCTGCGCCGCGTAGCCCTTGAGGATCGCGTCGTCGGTGGTGACCGCGTCGACGTCCTTCGTGGTCAGCTTCTCCACGCACTGCGAGTACTTCTGGAACTCGACGATCTGGTCGGTCAGCTTCTGCTCGCGCACGCGCTGGATCGGGGTCGACCCGGTGACCGAGCAGACCTTCTTGCCCTTCAGCGTCTCCGGGCCGGTGATCGAGGTGTCGTCCTTGCGGACCAGCAGGTCCTGCCCGGCCTGGAAGTACGGGCCGGCGAACGACACGAGCTTCTTGCGCTTGTCGTTGATGGTGTAGGTGCCGACGTAGAGGTCGACCTGGCCGTTGGAGATGGCCTGCTCGCGGGCACCCGAGTCGACCGTCGTGTACTTGATCTTGTCCTCGCTGATGCCGAGGCCCGCCGCGACCATCCGGGCGATCTCGATGTCGAAGCCCTGGAACTTGCCGGTCTTCGGGTCCTTCTGGCCCAGCTCGGGCTGGTCGTCCTTGACGCCGATGGTGATCGAGCCCGCGGACTGGATCTTCTTGAAGATCGGCGAGCCGTCGAGCTTGACGTCCTTCGCCACTTCGTAGGTCGGCAGCGCCGCGGCGTTGCTGTTGGCGTCCCCGCCGGAACCGGCCGGGGTGCCTTCCTTGCCGCAGGCGGTGAGCAGCAGCCCGCCGGCGAGCAGAGCGGCCGCGAGGGTGCGGATCCTCATGTCAGTCTCTCCAATATCTGTCCGGGAAAATCTGTCCGGGAACGTCGGTACCGGTCGGGGTAGCGCCGGTGGACACGGCCGATTACAGCCACCTCGGCCGCGGGGCGCCGGGGGATTCCCCCGAACGGGTCAGTGGGTCAGGATCTTGCCGAGGAAGTCCTTCGCGCGGTCGGACTTCGGCTTGGTGAAGAACTCCTCCGGCGTCGTGTCCTCGACGATCTCGCCGTCGGCCATGAAGATGACGCGGTCGGCGGCGCGGCGGGCGAAGCCCATCTCGTGCGTGACCACGAGCATGGTCATGCCGTCCTTCGCCAGCCCGGTCATCACGTCCAGCACCTCCTGGACCATTTCCGGGTCCAGCGCCGAGGTCGGCTCGTCGAACAGCATCACCTTGGGCTTCATCGCGAGCGCGCGGGCGATCGCGACGCGCTGCTGCTGGCCGCCGGACAGCTGGGCCGGGTACTTGTCGGCCTGGTTCGCGATGCCGACGCGCTCGAGCAGTTCCATCGCGGTCTTGCGAGCCTCGGCCTGCGCGGTCTTGCGCACCTTCACCGGCGCGAGCATGACGTTCTCGAGGATCGTCTTGTGCGCGAACAGGTTGAACTGCTGGAAGACCATCCCGACGTCGGCGCGCAGCGCGGCGAGCGCCTTGCCCTCGGCGGGCAGCGGCACGCCGTCGACGGCGATCTCGCCGGAGTTGATCGGCTCGAGCCGGTTGATCGCGCGGCACAGCGTCGACTTGCCCGACCCGGACGGCCCGAGCACGACGACGACCTGGCCGCGCGGCACCTCGAGCGTGATCTCGCGCAGCACGTGCAGCTCGCCGAAGTACTTGTTCACGGCGGCCGCCTTGATCATCGGCGTCGCCACCTCGGTGGTCATCGTGGCCTCCAGAGCTCCGTTGGTCAGCGGCGTCCGCGGAACCGGGGTTCCGCAACGCTTGCGGAAACCTACTACCGGGACATCTCTTGTAAAGACGGCTTGAGCAATACTTAGGGTTTCAACTACGTATCGGATGCGGCCGTCGTGGCGGCGTTCAGCCTAGTCGGGACTGTGGCGGCCGCCACGCACCGTGTCCGCGTGCCGCGGCGCCCTAGAGTCCGGCTACCGTGGTCTGGATCACCGGGGAGGAGCAAGCGTGCGCGTGCTGCTGGTGGAAGACGACGACCGGGTCGCCGGGGCGCTCGTGCCCGCGCTGGTCCGCCGCGGGCTCACCATGCAGCGGCTGCCGTCCGGGGCAGGTGTGCTCGACCGGGTCCACGACGTCGACGTGATCCTTCTCGACCTGGGGCTTCCCGACGTCGACGGCGTGGTGCTGTGCCGCCAGATCCGCGCGGTCAGCGACGTGGCGGTGATCGTCGTGTCCGCGCGCGGCGAGGTGAACGACCGGGTCCACGGGCTGCGCGCCGGCGCCGACGACTACCTGGTCAAGCCGTACGACGTGGAGGAACTGCTCGCGCGTGTCGAAGCGGTGCGGCGGCGGCGCGTCGAACGGCCCGCGCCGTCCGTGCCGGTGGTGGAGGTCGGCGACGTCCGGATCGACCTCGCCCGGTACGAGGTGCTGGTCGCGGGCGAGCCGATCGCGTTGTCCCGCAAGGAGTTCCAGGTGCTCGCGCTGGTCGCGGCGGCGGGCGGCGCGGTGTGCTCCCGCGAGCAGGTGCTGAACGAGGTGTGGGGGCACCGCGGCGCGGCGGAGAGCCGTTCGCTGGACGTACACGTCGCCACCCTGCGCACGAAGCTCGGCCGTCCGGCGCTGATCGAGACAGTGCGCGGCGTCGGCTACCGGCTGGGCAGCCGGCGGGACTGACCGATGCGCGTCCGGCTGCAGGGCATCGTCGTCACGCTCGTCGCGCTGCTCGTGTTCGGGCTCGGCATCCCGCTCGCGCTCAGCATCGCGAGCAGCCTCCAGCAGAAGCTCTTCCTCGACCGGCTCACCGACACCTCGCGGTTCGCCTCGCTCGCCCAGCGGCCGCTGCTCGACAACCAGCTCGGGCTGCTGGAACCGAAGCTGCGCCGGTACACCGAGGTGTACGGCGTGAAAGTGGTCGTGGTGAACCAGGACGGCGATCCGGTGCTGAGCTCGGTGGGCGGCGCCGTCGACCGGACCGCGATCCGGGTGCCGGTGAACGAGGCGCTGGCCGCCCGTCCGCCCGAAGCCGGGCCTTTGCTGATGCCGTGGGCGAGCAAGCCGCTGGTGCTGGCCGAGCCGATCCTCATCGACGGCGAGGTGCGCGGCGCGGTGGTGACGGAGTCGGCGACCGATCACGTCCGCACCCAGCTGCTGTGGCAGTGGCTGCTGCTGGCCGCGTGCGCGCTGGTCGCGTTCGGGCTCGCGCTGCTCGTCGCGCTGCCGGTGGTGCGCTGGACGCTGCGCCCGGTCCGGCGGCTGGACGAGGCGACGGGCGCGCTGGTCGCGTCCGTGGTCAGCGGCCGCGAGGCGGAACCGGTGGGGGAGAGCGGCGGTCCGCCGGAGCTGCGGCAGCTGGGCCGGTCGTTCGACCGGATGGCGGCGAGTGTGTCGGAAGCGCTGGCCGCGCAGCGTGCGTTCGTCGCCGACGCTTCGCATCAGCTGCGCAATCCGTTGACGGCGTTGAAGATCCGGCTGGGCAATCTCGACGGCCAGGTCACCGACGAAGCCGCGGCGGCCGATCTCGAAGCGGCGCAGGTGGACGCCAAGCGGCTGAACCAGATCCTCGACGAGCTGCTGTCCATGGCCCGTGCGGAGTCCGCTGGCGGCGAGCTGGTTTCCGAAGACCTCGCCGAGGTGATCGCCGATCGCGTCGCCGACTGGTCGGTGGTCGGAGCGGCTCGCGAGGTCTCATTGGAGAGCGCGGTGAACGTCAACGGCGCGCGCGTTCTCGTGCCGCCGCGCGGGCTGGAGGTCGTGCTCGACGCGTTGCTGGACAACGCGCTCAAGTTCAGCCCCTCCGGCACTTCGGTCGAGGTGGCCGCGAGCGTCGCCGGAGACCGCGTGACGGTTTCGGTCCGCGACCACGGGCCCGGGCTGCGAGAGGACGAACTGGAGCGGGCGGCCGACCGGTTCTGGCGGAGCACGGCACACCAGAACGTGCCCGGATCGGGGCTGGGGCTGGCGATCGTGACCGAGATCGTCCGGCATTCCGGCGGCGAGCTCCAGCTGTCCCTGCCCGACGGCGGCGGGCTGCGGATCGCGATGGACTTCCCGCTCGAGCGCTAGACCTTCTCCGCGCGGTAGTACGCCAGCGCGCCGGGATGCAACGGCAGCGGCCCGGTTTCGATGCCCGGGTGCACGTCGATCGACAACGCCGCCCGGTTGACCGCCGCGAGCTGCGGCCGGGCGTCGTACAGGCCCTTCGTGAGCGCTTCGGCGACGTCGGCGGACATCGAGGTGGGCACGACCAGGAAGTTCGGCACCACGAGCGTCGTGACCGGGCCGGGCTGGTCGTACGTGCTGCCCGGGATGGTCGCGGTGCCGTACACCGGGCTGAACCGCTGCATGCCCGGCATCAGATTGGACATGTCGAGCAGCCGCAGCCCGACCTTGCGGTTGTACTCGGTGATGAGCGGCGTCGGCAGCCCGCCGGACCAGAACATCGCGTCGACCTTGCGGTTCTCGAGCGCGGAGAGCGAATCCTCCAGGCTCAGCTGGTTGACCGTGACCGCGCCTTTCAGCCCGGCGACCTTCAGCACCCGGTCGGCGATGTACTCGACGCCCGACTCGGGAGAGCCGACCGCGATGTGGTGGCCGCGCAGCATGGACACCGCGGTGTAGGGCGAGTCCTTGCGGACGACGATGTGCAGGTAGTCGTCGTGGATGCGGGCCAGCGCGGCGAGCTTGCCGGGGTGCGCGGCCGCCGCGTCCGCGGCCAGGTCCGCGGCGACGAACGCGACGTCCGCGCCCCCGGAGAGCACTCGGTTGAGGTTGTCCCGCGACCCCTGGGTGGCGAGCACCTCGGGCGTCTCGATCCCGAGTTCGCCCGCCCACGCCGACGCCAGCGGCCCGGCCAGATCGTGGTAGACACCGCCCGCCGACCCGGCCGCGACGCGCAGGTGCAGGTTCGCGAAGCTCGGCCCGCACCCGCTCAGCAGCACCATGAGCACTGCCAGCGCCGCCGTCAGCCTCCATCGCATGCAGCGATGGTGCCAGAGGTCAGCCGGTGACGTCGGCCAGGCTGTCGCCCATGCGGATCTTGCTGAGCCACTGCGTCGCCGTCTCGTCGGCCTGGTGGTAGACGCCCCACTTCAGGTAGTTCCGGTCCCCGTCGATCGTGGTGCCGGTGTAGGTGGTCGATCCGTCGAAGAACGTCTGGCGCTTGCCGTCGAACCAGAACTGGATCGTGCCCTCGGTCCGGTCGGTGGAGATGCGGAACGCGATGTCGTGCCACTGGTCGTTCGAGACCGGCGCGTTCCAGAGCTTGACGCTGGTGTGGTCGGTCGTCCACTCCTCCAGCTGGAGCTGGCCGCCGGAGATCTTGAGGACGATCGGATGGTTCGCGGTGCCGGTGCTCGGGCTGCATTTCAGCTGGAACACGTACCGGCTGGTCGAGTCGGTGATGCGGTACTTCGACGACCAGCCGAGGTAGAAGGTCTTGCCCGCGGCGAGATCCGGGCCGACCGCCTCGCAGCGCTCCTCCTTGGCGAGCTGCTCGGCGACCCACACCTTGCCCTTCACGGAGTCGGCGGTCTTGAAGTGGCCGTCGGCGCACTGGATCGAGTTGAACGCGCCGACGCCGTCGGCGGGGTCGGCCGACCAGGTGACCGATTGCGGAACCGGTTCCGCGGCGACCGGGGCGGCCGCCAGCGCGGCGACGACGAGCGTGCTCGCGACAGCGGCCGCGGAGCAGGCGAAAACCTTGCGCACTTTTCCTCCATAGCGGCGGCGGTCCGATTCGGAACAATGGCGGTGATCTTATCTTCGGGCGGGCGCGGAAAACAATAGCGAAAATTGTTCGGCGACATCCGGTCCGGTGCATTTTCGTTCCCGGTCAACGGCACATTTCCCGATTAGCGGAATGCTCGGCGAGGCGCGTCGCGGATACCGCCGCATTGCGTCCGCCGGGCGGGTGCCGGGTCCGCCCTCGGCCGCGGGGTTTAGTCTGGACGGCGATGAACGCGAAAACGTACCAGATCCGCACGTTCGGCTGCCAGATGAACGTGCACGACTCCGAACGGCTCGCCGGGCAGCTCGAGGAAGCCGGCTACGTCCCCGCTCCCGGGCAGGCGAAGCCGGATCTGGTCGTGTTCAACACCTGCGCCGTGCGGGAGAACGCGGACAACAAGCTCTACGGCACCCTCGGGCACCTCCGCCCGGACAAGGTCGCCAATCCGGACATGCAGATCGCCGTCGGCGGGTGCCTCGCGCAGAAGGACCGCGGCGACATCGTCAAGCGCGCGCCGTGGGTCGACGTCGTCTTCGGGACGCACAACATCGGTTCGCTGCCGGCGCTGCTGGAGCGTGCGCGGCACAACGCCGAGGCCGAGGTCGAAATCCTCGAATCGCTCGAGACGTTCCCGTCCACGCTGCCCGCGCGCCGCGAATCGTCCTACGCGAGCTGGGTGTCGGTTTCGGTCGGCTGCAACAACACCTGCACGTTCTGCATCGTGCCGTCGCTGCGCGGCAAGGAGCGCGACCGCCGTCCCGGCGAGATCCTGGCCGAGGTCGAGGCGCTGGTCGCCGAGGGCGTGCTCGAGGTGACCCTGCTGGGCCAGAACGTGAACTCCTACGGCGTCGAATTCGGGGACCGGCTCGCGTTCGGCAAGCTGCTGCGCGCGACCGGCGGGATCGACGGGCTGGAGCGCGTGCGGTTCACCTCGCCGCACCCGGCCGCGTTCACCTCGGACGTGATCGACGCGATGGCCGAGACCCCGAACGTCTGCCACCAGCTGCACATGCCGCTGCAGTCCGGTTCGGACCGGGTGCTGCGCGAGATGCGCCGGTCGTACCGGTCGACGCGGTTCCTGAACATCCTCGACGAGGTGCGCGCCAAGATGCCGGACGCCGCCATCACCACCGACATCATCGTCGGGTTCCCCGGCGAGACCGAGGAAGACTTCCAGGCGACGCTCGACGTCGTCCGCGCCGCGCGGTTCTCCAGCGCGTTCACCTTCCAGTACTCGAAGCGCCCCGGCACGCCCGCCGCCGAAATGGCGGAGCAGCTGCCGAAGGAGGTCGTGCAGGAGCGCTACGACCGGCTGGTCGAGCTGCAGAACGAGATCTCCTGGGAAGAGAACCGCAAGCTGGTCGGCCGCCGGGTCGAGCTGCTGGTCGCCGCGGGCGAGGGGCGCAAGGACGCGGAGACGCACCGGATGAGCGGGCGGGCCCGAGACGGACGGCTGGTGCACTTCACGCCGACCGGTTCGGCCGTCGACCGCTCGGTCCGGCCGGGCGACGTCGTGGAGACGGTGATCAGCTACGGCGCGCCGCATCACCTCGTCGCCGACGGAGACCTTCTGACGCATCGCCGCACGCGAGCGGGCGACAACGCCGAAGCCGGTCTTCGGCCCAAGACGAGCGGGGTCACCCTGGGACTGCCGGGCTTCGGAGCCCCGGCGGCGCAGCCGGCCCCGGTGAGTGGGTGTGCAGGATGAGCGAACCGGGAACGCCGGCCGAGGTCGACCGCAGGCTGAGCGAGGAGATCGACGACGCGGGCCGCCGCGTCGCGCGCACGGTGGAGCTGGGCAGGCGCGGGTTCACCATCTCGGTGCTGATGTTCGTGCTGCTGGTGGCCCAGATCCTGCCGTGGGCCCAGGGCCGCGCGGGCTGGGAGACGCTGGCCGGCCAGGCGGGCGGGGTCCCGCAGCTGTTCGCCGTGACGTCCACCGGGGTCGGCGTGTTCATCGGCGCGGTCGCGCTCGTGTCGCGCCGCTGGTGGGTCGCGTGGTGCTGCGCCGCGGGCGGCTGGTTCGCCTCGGTCGACGGCCTGCTGGCGATCTGGTCGCAGCAGTCCGCGCACGCCAGCGGAGCGTCCGGCGACGGTCCGGGCATCGGCATGATCGTGGCGTGGATCGCGACGATCATCCTGGCGACGCTCTGGATGCGGACGGCTTTTTCGCGCAACTGACCGCTTCCGGCAAAGGGCGGTGAGGGGACCCTCACGGACTCTGATTCCCCCGGGGACTTGAAAAAGGGCCGGTACCGAGCGGTACCGGCCCTTTCGCTTGAGCGAGCTCAGCGGTCGGCGACCGCGGCTTCCGCGGCCTCCATCCATTCCCGCCACTGCGCGGCCTGCTCGTCCGCCTTCTTGGCCCGCCGCTCGTCCCCGGCGGCGCGGGCCTTCGCGGCCTGCGATTCGAACTGCTCGACGCGCTCCCGGAACTGCGCGGCACGCGCCTGCGCCTCCGGGTCGGTGCGGCGCCAGCGGCTGTCCTCGGCCGACTTCACCGCGTCCTGCACCGCCTTGAGCCGTCCGTCCAGTTCGCGGATGCGCTCGCGCGGGACCTTGCCGATCTCGTCCCACTGCTCCTGGATCCGGCGCAGCGCCGACTTGGCCGCGTCGAGGTTGGCCGCCACGTCGATCTTCTCGGCCTCGACCAGCAGTTCTTCCTTGCGCTGGGCGTTGCCGGCGAACTCCGCGTCGCGCTCGGAGAACACCGCCGAGCGGCGGGCGAAGAACGCGTCCTGCGCCGCGCGGAACCGCTGCCACAGGGCCTCGTCACTGTCCTTCGGCGCGCGCCCGGCAGCCTTCCACTCGGCCATCAGGTCCTTGTACCGGCCCGCGGTGGCGCCCCAGTCATCCGAGTCGGACAGCGCTTCGGCCTCGGCGATCAGCTCTTCCTTGCGCTGCTTCGCGCTCGCCCGCTGCTTGTCCAGTTCGGCGAAGTGCGAGCCGCGGCGGCGGTTGAACGCCTCGCGCGCCTTCGAGAAGCGCTTCCACAGCTCGTCGTCGGTTTTGCGGTCGACGCCCTTGACCGTCTTCCACTCGTCGAGGATCGCGCGCAGCCGGTCGCCCGCTGCCTTCCACTGGGTGGACTCGGCGGCGATCTTCTCCGCCTCGTCGGCCAGCGCCTGCTTGCGCGCCACGGCCGCGGCCCGGGCTTCCTCCCGCTCGTGCTTGACGTTGACCAGCGCCTTCTCCGCCAGCCCGATCACGAACTCGAGCCGCGCGGCGAGCGCTTTCAGATCGCCGACCACGGCCGCCTCGCCGAGCCCGTCGCGAATCTGGGTGGCGCTCGAGAGGGCGTGCTTCGGGTCGCCCGCTCCGGAGTTCAGCCGCGTTTCGAGCAGTTCGACCTCAGTGCGCACGTCGTCGAAGCGGCGTGCGTAGTGCAGCAGGCCTTCCTCGGGCGTGCCGGCCTGCCAGACCCCGACCTCGCGTTCGCCGTCGGCGGTGAAGACGTAAACGGTGCCTTCCGCGTCGACCCGGCCCCAGGTGGCGGGGGCGGGTTCGGCGGGCGGCACCGGAGGCGCGGCATGGCCGGCGCCCTGCGCGTGCGGCACCGGGTGCGGTGCCGGGGTGCCGGGGGACGTGTTCTCCTGGGCCATCGCAGGCTCCTTATCGCCTGTACGCCCGCGGCTGCGGGCGCCCCGCCGCGTGAGCGGGGCCGGGTTACGCTGTTGTCGTGCTCTGCCGGGGGCATGGGGCCCCAGCGGCATTCAAGCAGCTCAGCGCGCGCCGTGGTACTGGATGAGCCGCCTGAAAGCGTTGATCCTACTTCTCCTTGACGCTCCGTGCCCGCGTCCCGACCCGGCCGGGTAGCGTTTCTCAGCGTGATCAGCCCAGCTCAACGGCCCCGTCCGGTGGCCGTCGTCGGCCCTACCGCCACCGGGAAGACGGCACTGGCCGTCGAGCTCGCGCTGGCGCTGGACGGCGAGGTGGTGAACGCCGACGCGCTCCAGCTCTACCGGGGCATGGACATCGGCACCGCCAAAGCGACCGAGGAGGAACGCCGAGGGGTCCCGCACCACCTGCTGGACGTACTCGACGTGACCGAGACCGCGTCGGTCGCCGCCTATCAGCGTGATGCCCGCGGCACGATCGAGCGGATTCTTGCCGAGGGCCGGGTTCCGGTGCTGACCGGCGGTTCCGGGCTGTACGTGCAGGCGGTGCTGGACGACCTCCATTTCCCCGGCACCGACCCCGCGGTGCGCGCGCGGCTCGACGAAGAGGCCGCCGAACTCGGCACCGCCGCGCTCTACACCCGCCTGGGGGAGCGCGACCCGGTCGCGGCGGCGGCGATCCTGCCCACGAACACCCGCCGCATCGTGCGTGCGCTGGAGGTCATCGAGATCACCGGCGAGCCGTTCTCCGCGAACCTGCCGAAACCGGGTCCGGCGCGCTGGGACGCCGTGCTGATCGGGGTCGACCGCGAGATCGCCGAACTGGACGAGCGCGTCGACCTGCGGGTGGAGCGGATGTTCGAGGCCGGTCTCGTGGACGAGGTGCGCGAGCTGCTCGGCCGCGGTTTGCGGGACGGGAAGACCGCTTCGCGAGCGCTCGGCTACCAGCAGGTGCTGGCCGAACTGGACGGCGAAGGCGACTTCGCGGCGGCTGCCGCGGCGACCGCGCAGGCCACTCGGCGGTTCGTGCGGCGGCAGCGTTCGTGGTTCCGCCGGGACAAGCGGATCCAGTGGTTCGACGGCGGATCGGCGGACCTGGCCGCGCGGGTCCTCGCCGTGCTCGACCAGTAGCCTGGACGCATGGGCGGCATCGAATTCCTCAAGGGCCACGGCACGCAGAACGACTTTGTGCTGCTGCCTGACGCGGCCGGCCGCCTGGACCTCACGGCGGAGCGCGTGGCGGCGCTGTGCGACCGGCAGCGGGGCATCGGCGCGGACGGCGTGCTGCGCGTCGTCCGGGCGAAGGCGATCGGCCAAGAATCCGCGGGCGAGTGGTTCATGGACTACCGCAACGCCGACGGCTCGATCGCCGAAATGTGCGGCAACGGCACCCGCGTTTTCGCGCGCTACCTGGTCGACGCCGGGCTGGCCGAGGAGGGCGAGTTCGTCATCGGCACCCGCGCGGGCGACCGGCCGGTCGTCGTGCACCCGGACCGTTCGGTCACCGTGCAGATGGGTCCGGCGGCGATCACCGGCACGTCGGTCACCGTGGTGGCCGGGCAGCCGTTCTCCGGGGTCGCGGTGAACGTCGGCAACCCGCACCTGGTGTCGGTCACCGACACCGACATCGCCGGGCTCGACCTGCGCGACCAGCCCGATTTCGACCACGATTTCTTCCCCGCCGGGGTCAACCTGGAGTTCGTGAACGTGCTCGGCGAGGGCGCGCTGCGGATGCGCGTCCACGAGCGCGGCGTGGGGGAGACGCGCGCCTGCGGCACCGGCACGGTCGCCGCGGTGGCCGCTTCGCTGCACCTCGCGGGCAAGGACACCGGCGAGTCCACAGTGGACATTCCGGGCGGGCAGGTGTCGGTCACGATCGGGCGCGGCGAATCGACGCTGTCCGGACCGGCCGAGATCGTGGCCCGCGGCGAGCTGGACGAAGCCTGGTGGCTCGCCGCGGGCGCTTGATCAGCTGATCGTCACCGCCACCGAGAGTTCGCCCTCCTGGGTGGCCACGGTGTTCACCACTCCGGCGACGCGCACGTCCTCGGCGATTCCGGCGAAACCTTCGAGCAAGTCCGCCGGAGCGGTGACCGACAGCGTCTCTACAGAGGTCCGCATCGACACCTTCGCGTCGGACTTGGCCCGGCGCACCGCGGCGATCACGGAACCGGCCAGCGGCAGCAATGCGACGTCACCGTCGACGTCGGGCGCGGTCGGCCAGGACGCCTGGTGCACCGAACCTTCCTGCCACCACGACCAGATCTCTTCGGTGGCGAACGGCAGCACCGGCGCGAACATCCGCACCAACGCCGACAGCACCGTCCGCAGTGCCACCTGCGCCGATTCGGCTGCCTCCGCGCCGAGATCGCCGTACGCGCGGCCCTTCACCAGCTCCACGTAGTCGTCGCAGAACGTCCAGAAGAACGTCTCGGTCACCTGCATCGCGCGCGCCTGGTCGAGAGCCTCGAACGCGGCTGTCGCTTCCTCGATCACCTTCGCCAGCGCGGCGAGCACAGACCGGTCCAGCGGCTGCGTGGCGACCGATTCCGGCTTGGGGATCCCGAGGCCGAGCACGAACCGGCTCACGTTCAACAGCTTCGTCGCCAGCCGTCGCCCGACCTTCATCTGGCCTTCGTCGACCGCCGTGTCCACGCCCGGGCGCGCGCTCGCCGCCCAGTAGCGCACCGCGTCGGAACCGTGCCGCTCCAGCAGATCAGCCGGCGTGACGACGTTGCCGACCGACTTCGACATCTTCTTGCGGTCGGGGTCGAGCACCCAGCCGGAGATCACCGCGTCCCGCCACGGCAGCACGCCTTCCTCCAGTTCGGCGCGGACCGCGGTGGAGAACAGCCAGGTGCGGATGATCTCGTGCGCCTGCGGCCGCAGCGAGTACGGGAACACACGGCGGAACAGGTCGTCGTCGATGCTCCAGCGACCGGCGATCTGCGGCGTCAGCGAGGACGTCGCCCAGGTGTCCATCACGTCCGCCTCGGCGACGAACCCGCCCGGCACGCCGCGCTGCTCCTCGGCGTAGCCCGGCGGCACGTCGGTGCTCGGGTCCACCGGCAGGCTGGCGTCCCCGGGCGTCAGCACCGCGTCGTGGTCCGGCTCGCCATGGGCGTCCAGCGGATACCAGACCGGGATCGGCACGCCGAAGAACCGCTGGCGGCTCACCAGCCAGTCGCTGGTCAGGCCCTCGACCCAGCTGCGGTAGCGGACCCGCATGTGCGGCGGGACCCAGTTCAGCTCCTCGCCGCGCTCCAGCAGTTTCGCGCGCAGGGCGTCGTCGCGGCCGCCGTTGCGCAGGTACCACTGGCGGCTGGTGACGATTTCCAGTGGCTTGTCGCCCTTTTCGTAGAACTTCACCGGATGCGTGATCGGCCTCGGCTCGCCGCGCAGCGCGCCCGCCTCCCGCAGGAGCTCCACGAGGATCTGACGTCCAGTGTGGACAGTCTTGCCCGCGAGAGGCTCGTAGGTGTCCGCCGGGACGCCCTGCGGCGGTTCGGCGCGGAACCGGCCGTCGCGCCCCAGCACCGGCCGCGTCTCGAGCTGCAACGCGCGCCACCAGGTGACGTCGGTCGTGTCGCCGAAGGTGCACACCATCGCGATGCCGGTGCCCTTCTCCGGATCCGCGAGATGGTGGGCGTGCACCGGCACCTCGACGCCGAACACCGGCGTGCGCACGGTCTTGCCGAAAATGCCTTGGTAGCGCTCGTCATCCGGATGCGCGACGAGCGCGACGCACGCGGGCAGCAATTCGGGCCGGGTCGTGGAGATCAGCACTTCCGCGCCGTCTTCGGCGGTGAACACGAGGTCGTGATACGCGCCTGGTCGTTCGCGGTCTTCCAGTTCGGCCTGGGCGACAGCGGTGCGGAAGGTGACGTCCCACAGCGTCGGGGCTTCGGATTGGTACGCCTCGCCGCGCGCGAGGTTGCGCAGGAACGCGCGCTGCGAGATCTCCGTGGTCGCCGGGTCGATCGTCTGGTACGCCAGCGTCCAGTCGACCGAAAGCCCGATGCTCCGCCAGACCTCCTCGAAGACCTGCTCGTCGGTTTCGGTCAGCTGACGGCACAGTTCCACGAAATTGCGCCGGGACACCGGAATCGCGTTCTTGCCGGGCTTGTCCGGCGGGGTGAAAGACGGGTCGTAGGGCAGCGACGGCTCGCAGCGCACGCCGAAATGGTTCTGCACCCGGCGTTCGGTGGGCAGTCCGTTGTCGTCCCAGCCGACCGGGTAGAAGACCGAACGCCCGCGCATCCGTTGGTAGCGCGCGAGAACGTCGGTGTGCGTGTAGGAGAAGACGTGCCCGATGTGCAGCGAACCGCTCGCGGTCAGCGGCGGCGTGTCGATCGAGTAGACGTCCTGGCGGGTCCGGTCGAACCGGTATACGCCTTCGCGTTCCCACACCGGTACCCATTTGGCGGTCAGGCCGTCGACGCCGACTTTGTGCGGGATCTTCTCGTCCATGCCCGCACCTTACGGGGCGGATACAGCGATTTCCCCGCCCGTCGGCAGATCCCGCATGCGCCGCAGCGGCGAGCAGATCACCCACAGCGCGCCCGCGATCGGCCCGGCGGTCCCGATCCACAGCGCGCCGGCGAGCCCTAGCCACTCGCCGAGCCCGCCGCCCAGCAGCCCGCCCAGCGGCAGCGCTCCCCAGACGACGAACCGGACGCTCGCGTTCATCCGGCCCAGCAGCCGGTCCGGGGTGATCGCCTGGCGGTAGGAGACCTGCGCGATGTTGTAGAGGATCACGCCGAACCCGAACGCGGCCATCCCGAACCCGGCCGGCACGATCCGCCAGTCCGGCGCGGCGAACAGGACCAGGATCTCGCCCGGCCAGAACAGCACCGGGACCAGCCAGATCGACCGGGCCTGCCCGATCTTCCGGATGATCGGACCGGCGCACAGCGCGGCCGCGATGCCGCCGATGCCGCTCACCGCGAGCAGGCCGCCGATCTCGGCCGGTTTCAGCCCGGCCGTGCGGGTGAGGAACAGCACCTGGACGGCCTGGACCACTCCGCCGAAGAAGTTCGACGTGGCGGTGCAGGCGACGATCGCGCGCAGCGGCCGGTCGGCGGCGACGAACCGCAGGCCTTCGAGCATCTGCGGCACCAGCCGGTCGTGCCCGGCGCGTTCGGGGAGGGTTTCGACGGTGCGGATGCGCCACAGGCACAGCGCGGACGTGAGGTAGCCGAGCCCGGTGACCAGGACCGTGCTGGCCGCGCCGATGAACTGCACGAGCACGCCGGCGAGGCTCGGCCCGGCGATCTGCGCCGACGACTGCACGCCCTGCAGCTTCGCGTTGCCCTCCAGCAGCTTCTCGCGGCCGACCAGCGCGGGCAGATACGCCTGGTAGGAGACGTCGAAGAAGACCGTCGCGAAACCGACGAACAGCACGACCACCAGGACCTGGGCCATGGTGAGCACGCCCGCCCACCAGGCGAACGGGACGCTGAGCAGCAGCACTCCGCGGACCAGGTCGGCGGCGAGCATGAGCGGCCGTTTGCGCATCCGGTCCACCCACACGCCCGCGGGCAGGCCGAGGACCAGGAAGCCGAGCGTCTCGGCCATGGTCAGCAGGCCCATCTCGAACGGGGTGGCGGCCAGCGTGACGGCGGCGAGCAGCGGAATGGCCGTGACCCCGACGAACATCCCCAGCTGGCTCGCCGTGTCCCCGGCCCACAGCCTGCGGAAATCGGCGTGGAAGAAGAGTGAGTCGCGACGCACCCGATCGAGTGTTGCCGAGTGATTGGAAAGTGTCAATCACTTTGTCTAGGCTGCTCGCGTGCCGCGGAAACGACGACCCTCCACCGAAGCCGAGGCGGCCGCGCTCGCGTCCGGAATACGGCTGCGCATCATCCGGTTGACCTCTTTCGAGGCGATGACGAACAAGGAGCTGGCAGCCCGGCTCGGCCGCGACCCGGCGACGACGCTGCACCACGTGCGGCGGCTGGTGGACACCGGTTTTCTCGTTCCGCAGGAACCGCGCCGGGGCGCGCGCGGGGCGAAGGAGATCCCGTACCTGTCCACCGGGCTTTCCTGGCAGCTGGACAACGCGGACGCCGACGCGATCGCGGTCAACGAGGCCATGCTCGAGGCGTACCTGGCCGAAATGGCCGAGGCCGACCTGGCGGAGACGGAGACGACCCGGCTCGTGGTCCAGGTGGGCGCCGAGGACGTCGCGGAGTTCAAGGAGCGGCTCTACGGACTGCTCGAAGAATTCAAGGCCAGGCCGCGCGATCCGGCCTCGGAACGCACCGCCGTGTACGTCTCGATCTATCCCAGCAGGTAATCCACTCGGCTCCCGCGCGGAAACGTGGGACCATGGAGGCACGATGACAGAACAGACACACGAAGACTTTTACGACGACAACGACCCCTACGACCCCTCGGTCGGGGAGATGGAGCTCGAGGACCGCGCGTCGCTGCGCCGGGTCGCGGGCCTCTCCACCGAGCTCGAGGACATCACCGAGGTCGAGTACCGGCAGCTTCGGCTGGAGCGCGTCGTGCTGGTCGGCGTGTGGACTGAAGGCACCGCCCAGCAGTCCGAGGCGTCGCTGGCCGAACTGGCGCGACTGGCCGAGACGGCGGGCTCGGAGGTGCTCGAAGGCCTCGTCCAGCGGCGGCAGAAGCCCGATCCGGCGACGTATGTCGGGTCCGGCAAGGTCCGCGAGCTCCGCGACGTGGTCGTGGCCACCGGCGCCGACACGGTGATCTGCGACGGCGAGCTCTCGCCAGGCCAGCTGCGCCAGCTGGAGGAGAAGGTCAAGGTCAAGGTGATCGACCGGACCGCCCTGATCCTCGACATCTTCGCCCAGCACGCCCGTTCCAAGGAGGGCAAGGCGCAGGTAGAGCTGGCCCAGCTGCAGTACCTCGTCCCGCGGCTGCGCGGGTGGGGCTCGGCGCTGTCCCGGCAGGCCGGCGGCCGCGCGGGCGGTGCGAACGGCGGCGTGGGCCTGCGCGGGCCTGGTGAAACGAAGCTGGAGACGGACCGGCGGCGGATCAGCAAGCGCGTGGCGAAGCTGCGCCGGGAGATCGCCGCGATGGACACCATCCGCGAAACCAAACGCGGCAAGCGCGTGGCCAACGAGGTGCCGAGCGTGGCGATCGTCGGCTACACCAACGCCGGCAAGTCGAGCCTGCTCAACGCCTTGACCGGGGCCGGGGTGCTGGTGGAGGACGCGCTGTTCGCCACCCTCGACCCGACCACGCGCCGGGCGCAGACGGCCGACGGGCGCACGTTCACGCTCACCGACACCGTCGGGTTCGTGCGGCACCTGCCGCACCAGCTGGTGGACGCGTTCCGCTCGACGCTGGAAGAGGCGGCCGACGCCGATCTGCTCGTGCACGTCGTGGACGGTTCGGACGCGGCTCCGGAGGACCAGGTCAACGCGGTGCGCGAGGTGCTCGCCGAGATCACCCGCAGCCGCAAGGAGCCGCTCCCGCCGGAGCTGCTGGTGATCAACAAGGCCGACGCGGCCGACGACGTCACCCTGGCCCGGCTGCGCCACGCGCTGCCCGGTTCGGTGCAGATCTCCGCGCGCACCGGCTCGGGCGTGGCCGACCTGGCCGAGGTGCTGGCCGAACGGCTGCCGCGCGCGGAAACGGTGATCGACGTGCTGGTCCCGTATTCGCGGGGCGAGCTCGTGTCCCGGGCGCACGCGGAGGGCGAGGTGCTGGAAGAAGAGCACGTCGCCGACGGCACGCGCTTGCAGGTGCGGGTCCGGCCGGACCTCGCCGCGGCTCTGCGGGCGTTCGAGACCAACGCCTCGGCGCTCTGAACGTCTTCCGTAGTGCACGGCCCGAGCGGGCCGTGCACTACGGAGGTGAACTGGTGCGGGTCGTCCTGGCACTGACGGCTGTCCTGATGCTCGCGGGAGCTGTCCCGGCAGCGGCGGCTCCGGCCCCTGAGCCTCTTTGCCAGGTCAAGGACAAGCGCCTCAACGAGCTGTCCGGCCTGGCCTCCGACGGCGAGCATTGGTACGCGATCAACGACGGCGGCACCAAGGTGCAGGTCTTCGTCCTGGATCGGAAATGCCAGGTGACGGACGTCCTGACGGATTCCACGGACCCGTATGACGTGGAAGATCTGGCCCGCGGCAAAGACGGCACCCTGTGGCTTTCCGACACCGGCGACAACCGCGCCAAGCGGGAAACGGTCGCCCTGCTGGAACTGAAACCAGCCGGCGGCGCGGCCGTCGTGCATCGCCTGACCTACCCGGACGGTCCGCACGACACCGAAGCCCTGGTTCTTGACCAGTCCGGCACGCCGTTCCTGGTGACCAAAGACCTGCTGGGCACTTCCAAGGTCTACCAGCCCTCGGGCCCGCTGGCAGCTCCCGGCCCGACGAAGCTGAAGCAGGTCGGCACTCTGCGCGTCCACAGCACCGACACACCGGGCGGCCCGGTGGGCTCGTTCGGTTCGGCACTGATCACCGGAGGCGCGACCAGCGCGGACGGGAAAGTCATCGCGCTGCGGACCTACACGGACGCGTATTTATACGCGGCCCCAGACGGCGATGTCGCGGCGGCTCTGCAACGCGAACCTGTCCGGATCCCGTTGCCGAATGAAAAGCAGGGCGAAGCGATTGCTTTCGAGCCGGACGGCACGTTGTTGTCCGCGAGCGAAGGCGTCGGCGAACCGGTGCGGGCGATCAAGAACGCGACCTCTCTGGTCACTCCGCAAGCACCTGCACCAAAGCCAGGTGGTGCCGCTACTCCTCAGCCAGCGGAGCAGGAGTCAGGCGGTTTCCCGCTCGTTCCCGCTGCCGCCGTTGCCGCGGTGGTTGTTCTCGGTGCGTGGTTCTTGCTCGCCAGGAAACGCCGCCGTTCCTGACTCGCTGCCGCACTTTCGCGCCGCTACAGCCGAGGTGCCGTTCCCGCCACAGCGCGGTTCCTCGTACGCCGTTCTTGCCGCGGCGCCGTTCCAGACGCGCCGCCCGCGCTCGGTGCCGCTCTCGCGCGCGGCAGCTTCTGCTTCGGCAGCGTTCCTGCCGCACTACTCCTGTTGTGGCGTCGTTCTTGCCGCGCCGCTCGCGCGTTGCCGCTCCTGCCGTGGCAGCGTTCCTGCCGCGCCGCTCGCGCGCGCCGCTATTCTTGCCGCGCCGCTATTCCTGCCGCGACGCCGCTCTTGCCGTGGCACCGCTCTTGCCGCGCCGCCTTTGTGCGCCGCTGTTCTTGCCGCGCGATTCCGCTCCCACAGCGGCACCATTCCTGACGCACTGTTCCCGCCGTGGCACCGCCCCTGCCGTGCCACCGCTCGTACGAGCCGCGCCGCGCCTGCCGCCGTTCCCGCCGCGCCGCTGCTTCCGGCCTGACGCAGCCTCGCAACCGTCGGCGAAACCGAACCCCGGCGCGCACTCCCCTCGCCCCGGCCCAGGGGAGGGGAGCGCGCCACGGTTCAGAGCCGCCGCAGCACCGCCACGACCTTGCCCAGGATCGACGCGTCGTCGCCGGGAATGGGCTCGTACGCGTCGTTGTGCGGCATCAGCCACACGTGCCCGTCCTTGCGCTTGAACGTCTTCACCGTGGCCTCGCCGTCGATCATCGCGGCGACGATGTCCCCGTTCTCCGCGGCGGGCTGCTGCCGGACGACGACCCAGTCGCCGTCGGTGATGGCGGCGTCGACCATCGAATCGCCGGTGACGCTCAGCAGGAACAGTTCGCCCTCGCCGACGATTTCGCGCGGCAGCGGGAAGACGTCCTCGACAGCCTGTTCGGCGAGTACCGGACCGCCTGCCGCGATCCGGCCGACCAGCGGCACGTACGCCGCCTTCGGCACGGACGGCTGCTGGTCCATCTCGATGCCCATCGGGTTGTCGTCGGTGGACGCGAGCACGCCCACCGCGCGCGGCCGGTTGGCGTCGCGGCGCAGATAGCCCTTGCGCTGCAGCGCGCGCAGCTGGTGCGACACCGACGACGTGGACGTGAGCCCCACCGCCTCGCCGATCTCGCGCACGCTCGGCGGGTAGCCGAAGCGGCTCACCCACGTGCGGATGACGTCGAGCACCTGCTGCTGGCGGACGGTCAGCGTCTCGTCCACGTCGTACACCTCCGGCATGGCGCTCACCTTCCCCGTGCTCTCGTGGCCGGATTCGCGCGCGGATTGTGCGGACGCCTTGCCCCGCGAGGCCGTCTTGGCCCCTTTCGCCGCGGTGCCCTTCACCGTGTCCTTCTCCAACGCTGCGTCGCCTCCAGCCGTCCCGCGGTCGCCGTGTCGGCGTCCCGCGCGTGTCCGCGTGCGCCGGTCCGGGATCCGCGTTTTCCGCGAACGCCCGTCCGGCGGCACCCGCCGGAGCCGGTCCGGCAGATGTCCTGGTCACCGACGTTAGTCACCGCGAGCGACGATTTCAAACATCTGTTCGATCGACACGCCGTGTCCTCTCGATTTTGTCGGTGCGGGGTGGTAGACCTTCGCACGGACGTTCGATAGAACGCCTGTTCGATCTGGACCGCTGCGGCGCAGGTGTACGGCCCGGACCGGACGGATCCGCAGGTCACGAGGAGGTTCCGGAATGTCGATCCTGGCAGATCGCGGGCTGGTCCGCCCGCTTCGGCCCGTCCCTGCCGTCCGCCCTGCCGAGGGCGGCGCCGCTTCGGACGGGCCGGTCCCGGTCCGGAGGGAACCCGGGCCCGGCGGTCCGGCACGCCGTTCGCGGCGGCGCGCGGGGCGCGTGGACGCCACCCGAAAGGATGGTGTTCCGGAGGGCTCCGAAGCCGAATCCGGCGCTGATCCGGGCTCGGCGTCCGGTTCCGCCGAGGTGGTCGAGCTTCGCGGCCGGGCCGGCGCCCGGCGCGGCCCTGGCGCGGATCGGCCCGGCGAGGGTTCGCGCGGTGAGCCCGGCCGGCGGCGCGCCTGGCAGGCGGCGGCCGAGGCCGGACTCGCTGGTGGCGAGCTGCCTGATGCCGGGTGGCCGGCACCGGGCGAGGCGTTCGGCCGAAACGGTGCGCGGCCGGTGCGGGAATCTGCCCGTTTCTCGCCCTCGGCGGAGCGAGGCGCGCGGGCGGCGGCGACCGAGGTTGCCGAGCCGAGGTCCGCCGGCGCGGTCCGGTCCGTCGAGCGAGCCGGATTCCAGACGTCGGCCCCCTCCGCCGTCGCAACCGAAGAAGCCCCCGCCCGCAAGCCCCGCGAAGCGCGCGGCCGCACTGCGGTCCGGCACCTCCCGGCTGTTGTCCCGGCGAACCCCGGGCGCACCGCGCGCGAGCGGCGTGGCGAGCCGTTGCGGCCGCCGTCGCGGGAGCGGGTCGTCGCGGGACGGCGCGGCGGCGTGGCCTGCAAGACCGCGGCCCGGCCGTCGGTGCGGTGGCCGTGGCTGTTCGCGATCGCCTTCGCGGCCTGCCTCATCGTCACCGGGCTCGGCGTGTTCGGCGCCGGAGTGTCCAGCGGCCCGGTGCCGTCGCGGACGGCGTCCGTTTCCGTGCAGCCCGGCGATTCGCTCGGGGCGCTCGCCGCCCGGTTCGCGCCGAACGCCGACCAGAGCGCGGTCGTCGAGCGGATCAAGGAGCTCAACAACCTCGACGACACCGCACTGATGCCCGGCATGCCGCTCACCGTGCCGGTCGCCTGGTCCGGCGCCGGTTCGAGCGGGGAATCCGGCGGGCGATCGGACACGACTGGGTCATGACTTTCGGAAACCACCCGGTCGCATCTTGCGCAACCGCTCTTTCACCCTCTCGGGTTTCTTGCGCCCGCCCCGGCGGCGATCTATGGTCTACCCCTATATCTAGTAGTTACACCGCTGTAGTTGGTCCACAGGTAGGGGTAGACTGGCGGCAGTTGTCCACAGCCGGCCGGCAGTTGCCCACCGGATGTCCACAAGTCGATCACCAGGCGCGGGGTCGCGCGCGGTGACCGCGGTCCAGGCCGTAGCGTGGCGGCAGGGGCCGGTTGGGACAGGAATCGACCGGCGCGGAGGGGAAGGTGATCGGCGGATGAGGTGCCCGTTCTGCCGGCATGCGGACTCTCGGGTCGTCGACTCCCGAGAGGTGGACGAGGGACAGGCGATCCGGCGGCGGCGTTCGTGCGCCGAGTGCGGACGGCGTTTCACCACGTCGGAGACGATGGTGCTGGCCGTGGTCAAACGGTCCGGCGCCACCGAGCAGTTCAGCCGGGACAAGGTGGTCAACGGAGTGCGGCGGGCCTGCCAGGGCCGTCCGGTCGACGACGACGCGCTGCAGAAGCTCGCGCAGCGCGTGGAGGAGTCGATCCGGTCCGCCGGGCTGGCCGAGATCCCCAGCCACGAGGTCGGCCTCGCCATCCTCGGCCCGCTGCGGGAACTGGACGGCGTCGCGTATCTCCGGTTCGCCAGCGTCTACCGCTCCTTCTCCTCGGTCGAGGACTTCGAGAAGGAGATCTCCGACCTGCGGAAAGCCATGGCGGGAACTGCGGAGGACCAGGAAGGCGAGCGCGCCGGCGACGACTGAGCCGTCACCGGGTCGCGGGGAGCGAGGGACAGGACCGCATGACCGAAACCGTGGGAACCGGCGCTGCGGCCGGACAGAACAAGAAGCCGAACAAGGGCCTCACCGTCCGGCGGGTCTTCACCACCGAGGGGACCCACCCCTACGACGAGGTCGCGTGGGAGACCCGCGACGTCGTGATGACGAACTGGCGCGACGGCAGCGTCAACTTCGAGCAGCGCGGGGTCGAATTCCCCGAGTTCTGGTCGGTCAACGCGACCAACATCGTCACCAGCAAGTACTTCCGCGGCGCGGTCGGCAGCCCGCAGCGCGAGAGCAGCCTCAAGCAGCTCATCGACCGCGTGGTGCGCACCTACGTCAAGGCCGCCGCCGAGCACGACTACTTCGCCGGTCCGTCCGACCTCGAGATCTTCGAGCACGAGCTCACCTGGATGCTGCTGCACCAGGTCTTCAGCTTCAACTCCCCGGTGTGGTTCAACGTCGGCACGTCCTCGAAGCAGCAGGTGTCCGCCTGCTTCATCCTCGCTGTCGACGACACGATGGAGTCGATCCTCAACTGGTACCGCGAGGAAGGCCTGATCTTCAAGGGCGGTTCCGGCGCGGGCCTCAACCTGTCGCGCATCCGCTCCTCGAAAGAACTGCTCACCTCCGGCGGCACCGCGTCCGGCCCGGTTTCGTTCATGCGCGGCGCCGACGCCTCCGCGGGCACCATCAAGTCCGGCGGCGCCACCCGGCGCGCGGCGAAGATGGTCGTGCTCGACGTCGACCACCCGGACATCGAAGAGTTCATCCAGACCAAGGCGCGCGAAGAGGAAAAGATCAAGGTCCTCCGCGACGCCGGGTTCGACATGGACCTCTCCGGCTCCGACATTTCCTCGGTGCAGTACCAGAACGCGAACAACTCGGTCCGCGTGTCCGACGAGTTCATGCACGCCGTCGAGAACGGCACCGACTTCGGCCTGCGCGCCCGGCTCACCGGCGAGGTCATCGACCGCACCGACGCGAAGAAGCTGTTCCGCAGCATGGCACAGGCGGCGTGGGAATGCGCCGACCCGGGCGTGCAGTACGACAGCACGATCAACGACTGGCACACCTGCCCGGAATCGGGCCGGATCACCGCGTCGAACCCGTGCAGCGAGTACATGCACCTCGACAACTCGAGCTGCAACCTCGCGTCGCTCAACCTGCTGAAGTTCGTGTCCGAGGAGGGCACGTTCGACGCGCCGCTGTTCGCGAAGGCCGTCGAGTTCGTCATCACCGCGATGGACATCTCGATCTGCTTCGCCGACTTCCCGACCGAGCCGATCGCCGACACCACGCGCAAGTTCCGCCAGCTCGGCATCGGCTACGCCAACCTCGGCGCGCTGCTGATGGCGCTGGGCCACGCGTACGACTCCGAGGGCGGCCGCGCGCTCGCCGCCGCGATCACGTCCCTGATGACCGGCGTGTCCTACCGTCGTTCGGCCGAACTGGCCGGCGTCGTCGGGCCGTACGAGGGCTACGCGCGCAACGCCGAAGCGCACCAGCGCGTCATGCGCAAGCACGCCGCGGCGAACGAACTCGTCCGCACCTACCACAGCAACGACGCGGCGGTCCGTGCGCTCGCGTCGGAGGAGTGGCAGAAGGGCATCGAGCTGGGCACCCGCAACGGCTGGCGCAACGCGCAGGCCTCGGTGCTCGCGCCCACCGGAACCATCGGCTTCATGATGGACTGCGACACCACGGGCATCGAGCCGGACTTCTCGCTGGTGAAGTTCAAGAAGCTCGTCGGCGGCGGGTCGATGCAGATCGTGAACCAGACCGTGCCGCGCGCGCTGCAGGTGCTGGGCTACCAGGCCGAGCAGGTCGAGGCGATCGTCGAGTACGTCGCGCAGCACGGCCACGTGGTCGACGCGCCGGGCCTGCGTCCTGAGCACTACGAGGTGTTCGACTGCGCGGTCGGCGACCGGTCCATCGCGCCGATGGGCCACGTGCGGATGATGGCCGCGGTCCAGCCGTTCATCTCGGGCGCGATCTCGAAGACGGTCAACATGCCGGAGTCGGCGACCGTCGAGGACGTCGAGGAGATTTACTTCCAGGGCTGGAAACTCGGCCTCAAGGCGCTCGCGATCTACCGCGACAACTGCAAGGTCGGCCAGCCGCTGTCCACCGGCAAGAAGAAGGAAGCCGCGGCGGAGACCGAGCCGGAGAAGGTCGTCGAATACCGTCCGGTGCGCCGCCGCCTGCCGAAGAAGCGCCCGAGCCAGACGGTGTCGTTCACCGTCGGCGGCGCCGAGGGCTACCTGCACGCGGGCTCGTACCCGGACGACGGCCTCGGCGAAATCTTCGTGAAGCTCGGCAAACAGGGTTCCACGCTGTCCGGCGTGATGGACGCCTTCTCGATGTCCATCTCGGTCGGCCTGCAGCACGGCATTCCGCTCGAGTTCTACGTTTCGAAGTTCTCGAACCTGCGCTTCGAACCGGCAGGCATGACCGACGACCCGGACATCCGGATCGCCACGAGCGTCATGGACTACCTGTTCCGTCGCTTGGCACTCGACTACCTGCCGTACGAAAAGCGTGCGCAGCTGGGCATTTTCACCGCGGACGAACGCTCGGCCGAGGTCGAGGCGAACTACGGCGGCCAGAGCCTCGACATCGACGCGCTGCGCAGCAGTGTCGATGCGTCGCCTGCCCGTGCTGAAGAGTCCACAACGGACGCTTCGGGTCGTGATGCGCACAGCACGGCCGAGCTGATGGAACTGCATCTTGGCAAGGCCGCGGACGCACCGCTCTGCATGACCTGCGGCACGAAGATGCGGCCCGCCGGTTCGTGCTACGCCTGCGAGGGCTGCGGGGCGACGTCCGGCTGCAGCTGATCGGTCGTTGAAGGAGGGGGCGCGGTGATTCCGCGCCCCCTCCTTCGCTGAAGACGTGCCTCGGCACCCGCGGGACGTCGGTCGGCCGCGAGTCCGGGTGCGTCGGACGTTCCCGCGAGCGACGCCGCCGTGGTGGCGGATGCCGTCCAGGGCAAGGATTGTTTTGTCCGCTGGGTGTGCGCTCGAAAATGCCCCGCCCTGCTGGAGGGCGCGGCGCATTTCAGGTCGAACCCCGGTTCGGCGCCGGGGCTCAGAGGTCCTCTTGCGTGCTGTGGTGGTGCAGGCCGAGCAGGGGCAGCCACACCTTGTCCACGATCTCGACGATCGCCGCGTCCGGCACCGCGCCCATCGCCATCAGCATGTCGTGGCGCATGAGGTCGAAGGGCAGGTTCACCACGCGTTCGGGCCGGGGTGTCTCCGTGAGCTCGCCGCGCTTGACGGCGCGGTCGACGAGCGCGGCGAAGGGAGACTGCTGGTCCGCGATGCGAAGACGGTCGCGCAGGTCGCTGAAGCTCGTGCCGGTCTCGCGGAAGTAGTCCGCCAGCTGGATGTGCAGGAGTACCACCATGCGGGCCCGCTCGGTGTTGACCTTGCGCAGGAGAACGAGGGCGTCCCGGCGCAGGCTGCCAGTGTCGGGGAGGTCGAGCGGACGCCAGTGCCGGGCGAGCGTGGCGACGAGGAGATCCTCGCGCCGTGACCAGCGCCGGTAGAGCACGGGCTTGCTGGTTCCGGCGCGCGCTGCGACGGCTTCGTAGGTGAAGCCGTGGTAGCCCTGCTCGACGAGCACCTCCCAGGCGGCATCGGTGAGCGCGTTTTCCAAGGCAATGCCCCTGCGCCGGGTCGGAGTGCCCTCCGTGCGCCGTTGCTCGCTCACCGCTGCCCTCCGGATGGTCGCGTTCAGCCAGTCGGTTAGACCCGCTTGCGTATCTTAACCGCTCGTCGTACGCTCGGAGATATAAGATACGGAGCCGTTTCTAAACGGTGTGCGACCGGGTAAAGGAACCGCCATGTCCATGATCAACGCCGCGCTCGTGGAGTCTTTTGACGAGCCGCCGCACTACCGCTCGGTCCCCGCCCCCGCGGCTGCCCCCGGCCAGGAAACGGTGGACGTCCTCGCCGTCGGCGTGCACCCCGCCACCCGCGGCATCGCCGCCGGCAAGCACTACACGAGTCCCAAGACGCTTCCCGCGCTGGCGGGTGCGGACGCGGTCGTCCGGCGGGCGGACGGCAGTCTCGGCTATGTCATGACCATGGGCGCCGGCAGCCTGGCCGAGCGCATCGTCATCGATCCGGCCGCGATCATCCCTGTTCCGGAGGGAACCGATCCCGCGCTCCTCGCCGCCACTATGAACCCTGCCCTGTCCTCGTGGACCGCGCTGCGCACCCGCGTCCCGTTCCAGGCCGGGCAGTCGGTCCTGGTGCACGGCGCGACCGGCAACGCGGGCTCGACGGCTGTCAAGGTCGCCAAGCACCTCGGCGCGGGCCGAGTGATCGCCGCCGGACGCAACCGTGCTCGTCTCGACGACCTCGCCAGCGAGGGCGCGGACTCCGTCGTTCAGCTGGTCCCCGACGAGGATGTCACCGCGGCCGCGCTCGCCGAGGCCGCGGCGGAGGTCGACGTGGTCTTGGACTACGTGTGGGGGCCGCCCACCGAGCTCGCCATGCGCGCCGTTCTCGGAGCGCGCACCCAGCACACCCGATTGCTCGACTGGGTGCAGATCGGCGGTATGGGCGGGGACGCGATCACCCTCTCCGGGCACGCTCTGCGTTCCTCCGCGTTCCGGATTCTGGGCAGCGGTTTCGGCGCGGTGGACACGGAGGTGATGCTGCGGGAGTTCGCCGAGCTCGTCGCCGCGATCGCCGCGGGCGGCATGGCCGTGCGCCCGCATCCGTTCCGGCTCGATCAGGTCGAGGCGGCGTGGGCGCACCAGGACGCGCCCGGCGAGCGCACGGTCATCCTCTTGTGACAAGCGACCAGTTCTCGCCGCGGAGAGGTTTCGTCGTCAGGGCAGCATTTGCGCGACTCCCTCGCCGAACGACCAGTCCACCTCGTGGTTTTCCGTCAGGCTGAAGAACACGTTCCGCGGTTCGATCCCCGTCGCTTCGGCGATAAGCTCGGTCGCGCGCCGGTACAAGGCGGTTTTCTGCTCATTGGTGCGACCGGCGCGCATCGTGATCGCGACGTACACGATGTCGTCGTCGCGCTGGACGCCGAAATAGCTTGGGTCGTAACGCAATCGGTCGGCGGCGTGGCTGTTCATGATCTGGAACCGGTCGTCGACCGGGACGTCGATGGTTTCGGTCATCGCCTGGTGCACGGCTTCGCCGATGGCGGGGAGGCGGTCGGCGTTGGGTTCGGACAGCACGTCGATGCGGACGAGCGGCATGGGGGCCTCTCAGCTCAGCAGGTCGATATTCGGGCGGGACAGGTGAAGCACCCGGTACTGGACGTCGCTGTCCTCGTCCGGCGTGGTGGTCCAGAGGGTGAAGCGCACGGTTTCCCAGCGCTGCGGGTCAATCGCCAGCGCGGTGGTGTGCACAGCGGGGCTCTGCGACAGCTGCGCGAGTTCGGCCAACTCGCGGTCGATGCCGTCCGAGAACTGCCCGACGCGTTTAGTCGCGAACGCCGGGACGGTCGCTCGCGCTGGACCGGGCAGACAGCGAGCGCCGGTCCAGTGGTGCACCGGCGGACGCCCGAAATCCTGGATGATGCCGTCGAATCCGCCGCCTCCCCAAAGGAATCGGCTCATTCCGGCGGTGTCGGCCCAGAGATAGAACGGAGCGTAATGGTTGTGGCGCACCAGATATGCCTTGAGTCCCAGTCCGGGGAACGCGTCGGTGCGGTGGCCTCGGGTCGCGACTCGGTGCTCGATGTCGTACCCGGCGGGCAGGTCGATCTCGTACTGCATCGCGTACATCGGCGTCACCGCCGGCCGAGGAGTGCGAGCGCGCCGCGGATCGCTTGGTCGAACGGCTCGGCCGTCCCGGACGACCGGGCGAGGACGTATCCGCCTTGCAGCACCGCGACCAGTGTGGTTGCCGTGGCCGCTGGGTCGAGGTCGTTCGGCAGTTCTCCGTTCGCGATGCCCTCGGCGAGCACTTCGGCGAGACGGCCGCGCAGCCAGTCGAACGTTTCCTCCAGCGGCGCGCGCAATTCCGGGTTCGTGACGATCTCGGGGTCCAGCGCCAGCCGTCCGACCGGGCAGCCGCGCAGGACGTCGCGCTCGCGCGACAGGTAGGCCGAAACGCGTTCGACCGCCGTCGTGCCCTGGGCGAACGCGGTCTCGGCCGAGGCTCGCAAATCGTCGGCGTTCTGCCGGATCGCGGCGAGCGCCAGGTCGGCCTTGCCGGCGAAGTGGTGGTACATGCTGCCCTGTCCGGCCCCGGCGCGCTGCTGGATCGCCTTCGGGCTGGTGCCGACGTACCCCCGCTCCCACAGCAGGTCCTGAGTGCTCGCGATGAGCTGGTCTCTCGTGGACATGAATCTACCGTACATACTAGTAGGTACAGAGACAAGCGGGGGTGCGGGACCTGCGGAGGGGAGACCGGCTGACCGCATGGTCCGGACGATCTCGGCCCGGCAGGCTTTCCGGCAGCCGAAGAAAGGGATTCTCCGTGATCAAGTCTGCTGGCCGCCGCCGTCCAGGAAGCGATCGGCAGCATTCCGGCGGCACCGTCCGGCGGATCGCACAGGTGGTCAAGAAGGCACGGTTCCCGGAACGGTTGCCGGAGCTCGACGTTCGACGCGGTGCGGAATCCGCGTGCAGCCCGGGTTATGCGGGGCGGACGCGGCTGTGCACGGTCAGCCCGAGGACGGAAGCAATGGCGTGCATCGGCGACTCCGGCGGTCCGCGGATCCGGCGGACGGCCCGGGCGAGCCGGGGAGGAAACTGGCGGTCGTGACTTTCGTGTCGGCGGGCTATCGCGCTGTGCGGCGGACAAGCGAACTCGTGTCGATCAGCGAGTGCGTCGCTGAGGTGGACGACGACTGGTTCCGCGATCTCGGCCTCGCTCGGCAAACCGGGCTTCACGTGCTCGAAGTGGGCTTCGCGCCGGAAGAAGCCGCGCCGATCGTCCGCGAGATCGTCGCGGACGGCTGGGACCGCGAGACCAGTGTCGTGGTGAACCGGATCGAGGAAGGCACGCGCCCGTCCGGTGAGTTGCTCGGGTTCGAGCTGGTCGGTTACGACGGCGGACTCTGGCATACCTGGCACTGCCTCGGCGGCCTGGTCGACGACGTCCGCGCGGCGACCGGCGTCGTGCCCGGACGCTGCGGCCTGATCGAGGGCGCTGCCGCGGCCCGCCGGGCTGCCCGCTGGCTCACCGAGTCCGGTCTGGGCGACCCGAAAGTGTTCGACTGGGCCGCCGCGGCGCTGTTCGTCCCGTAGCTCCACGGAATCTCCACATCCTCCCCGCGACAGCGGCACATCCGGGCGGCAGCATGACCGCCGTGGAGCGGAGTGCGGTTTTCGAGGCGGAGGCGCGGCGGCGGAAGATCCGGCCGCAGCCGGCGTGGGGGAGCGGGGCGCGGCTGGACCCGGTGGTGGCGCGCAGCGTCCGGCGGTTCCGGCCCGCGCCGGACGAAGAGCAGCACCTGGTCGCCCGGCTGCTCGAAACCGCGAGCCCGCCGGGGAAAAGCGACGTGATGACCCAGTTGATCACCGATGTGCTCGCGCTCGGCTACTACCGCGCGCTGCGGGACGGCACCCGTGATCCGCTCACCGCGGAGGTGGCTGCGCGCGTGTTCGCCGGGTTGGAGCGCCGGCTCGGCTGTCACGTGGATCGGCTGCGGCGCTGGAAAACCGCGGCTTCCGTGCGATGGCGAGCCAGAGCGATTCTGGAAACCGGCGGCATCCTGGTCGGTCACGGACGCGCGTTGCGGCGGCTCGGCGTGCCCTGGCTGGCGTTCGTCACTGACGCCTGGGCTCTGTTCGAAAGAGCGGTCGCCGAGGTCCGCAGAGGACCGTCGATCCGCCCGGGGCCGCGCGTGCGGGCGCGGCCCCGGGGGCTGGTCTAGGAAAGCTTCGACCAGAGGAATTCGTACGCGACCGCCGAACGGAACGCGAGTTGTTCGTTGTCCGCTGCCGCTCCGTGACCGCCTTCGATGTTCTCGAAGTACTCCACGTCGTGGCCCTGCTCGCGCATCCGCGCGGCCATCTTGCGCGCGTGCCCGGGGTGCACGCGGTCGTCGCGGGTGGAGGTGACGAAGAGGATCGGCGGATACTCGCCGTCCGCGGAAACGTTGTGGTACGGCGAGTATTTCGAGATGTACTCCCATTCCTCCGGGACGTCCGGGTCGCCCCATTCGGCCATCCACGACGCACCGGCGAGCAGCAGGTGGTAGCGCTTCAGGTCGAGCAACGGCACCTGGCACACGATCGCGCCGAACAGCTCCGGATAGCGGGTGAGCATGACGCCCATCAGCAGACCGCCGTTGCTGCCGCCTTGGATGCCGAGCCGTTCCTTCGTCGTGATGCCCCGCGCGACGAGATCGCGCGCGACCGCGGCGAAGTCCTGGAACGCCTTGTACCGGTTCTCCTTCACCGCCTGCATGTGCCATTCCGGTCCGTATTCGCCGCCGCCGCGGATGTTCGCGACCACGTACGTGCCGCCGCGCGAAAGCCAGGAGCGGCCGACGACCCCGCCGTACGACGGGGTCAGCGAAACCTCGAAACCGCCGTATCCGTACAGCAGCGTGGGGCCGTTTTCCGCGTCGGGCGGGCGGACCACGAAGTACGGGATCTTCGTGCCGTCGTCCGACGTCGCGAAGTACTGGCTGACCTCGATCCCGGCCGCGTCGAAGAAGGCCGGCGCCTGCTTCAGCACCTCGACGTCCCCGCCGACGACGCCGCGAGTGAGCGTGGAGGGCTGGACGTAGCTGGAGGAATCCACCAGGTACTCGTCGTCGACGTCCGGTTCGGTGTCGACGATCTGCGCGCTGCCGAATTCCGGCGCGCCGCCCAGTTCCGCCTCGGTCCAGCCGTCCGGGCCGGGCGTCAGCACGCGCAGCTCCGACTTGACGTCGTGCAGCGTCGCGAGCAGGAGGTGGTTGCGGGTCCACGCGTAGTAGTCCAGCGAGGTGTGCGCGTCCGGGGTGAACAGCGCGGTGAAGTCGCGGTCGCCCGATTTGAACGCCTCGTAGCGGATCGCGAGCAGGGTGCCCGCGGGGTGTTCGGCGCCGCCGACGGTCCAGGCGCTGCGCGGGTGCACGAGCAGCCATTCGCGGTGCGTGGACACCTCGACGTCCTCGGGCAGGTCCAGTTTGGCCAGCCCGGACGGGGTCCGCTCGAAGTACTCGGTGCGGTAGAAATCGATCGCCCGGCGCACGAAATCGCGTTCGAAGCCCTCGGTCGGGTCGTGGACCGCCATCACCGCGACGTCGTCCGGCTTGCCCTCGGCGACGAGAACCGCGTCCTCGATCGGGGTGCCGCGCCGCCATTCCTTCACCAGCCGCGGATATCCGGACGTGGTGAGCGAGCCCGGGCCGAAATCCGTCCCGATGTACACCCGGTCGGCGTCGATCCATCCGATCCGGTGCTTCGCCTCGGGCAGGGTGTAACCGTCCGCCACGAACTCGTGCGCGTCGAGGTCGAACTCGCGGACGACGGTCGCGTCCGCGCCGCCGCGCGACAGCTGGACCAGGCCCAGCCGGTGCCCCGGACGCAGCACCGCGGCGCCCTTCCAGACCCAGTTCTCGTCCTCGGCCGCGGCGAGCGCGTCGACGTCGAGCAGGATCTCCCAGTCCGGTTCGGCGGTGCGGTACTGCTCCAGCGTGGTGCGCCGCCACAGCCCGCGCGGGTGGTCGGCGTCCTGCCAGAAGTTGTAGTAGTACGTCCCCCTGCGCGCGACGTACGGGATCCGTCCGCCCGCGTCGAGCACCTCGCGGATCGAGTCCCGCAGCTGCCCGAACCTCTCGCCCGCGGTGAGCACGTCCAGTGTCTCCGCGTTGCGCGAACGGACCCATTCGAGCGCCTCGTCGCCCGTCACGTCTTCAAGCCACAGGTACGGATCTTCGACAGTCATAGCGTCCAGTCTCGCTGCCGGTCGCGGATCCGGCCAGGATCCCGGCGTTCCCGTTTCGTGATCCAGGTCCGCGCGCGGTCTCCGTATGCTGGTCGGGAGGGGGAGGAATGACGTATTACGCCGGAGGCCCGTGGCCTCCGCAGCCGCCGCCGCAGGCTCCGCCGCGCCGGAAGCCGGGCAAGGCGCTGGGCGCGGTCGCCGCGGTGGCGATCGTCGCGGTCACGCTCGCGCTCATGGCCGTGGTGCCGCACGAGGTGTCCGGGCACGCGATCGCGGCCCCGGACGCCGACGCGATGCCGGACCGCCAGGACGCGAAACCGGTGCGCAAGCTCAGCGGCAATCCGCTGATGGCCGACGCGGTCGCCCTCGGTCCCGTGTCGTGCGACCTGCCGGACCTGAGCCGGGACGCGGAGCAGCTGAAGACGTTCTACACCGCGCTCGTGGGCTGCCTGAAGCAGGCGTGGCAGCCCGCGCTGGACAAAGCGGACGAGCCGAACCTGCCGGTCAAGGTGTCGGTCACGCTGCCGAAGACCAGCGCGTGCGGCAACGCGCCGTCGCGGGACGAAGCGGTCGCGTACTACTGCGGCGGCGACGCGACGATCTACGCGCCCACCGAGTGGATGCTGTCGGACGCCGGGTTGAGCCGAGCTCGGCATTTGGCGACGCTCGCGCACGAGTACGGCCACCACGTCCAGCGCGAGAGCGGCATCCTCGACGCGGCGAGCACGGAAATGGGTTCACCGGAGCCGAGCAGCGACGCGGACAAGGCGGTCGTGCGCCGGATCGAGCTCCAGGCGAACTGTTTCGGCGCGCTGTTCCTCAACGCGGCGGCGGATCGCGGGTCGATCAGCCGGGCCACCGCGAACGCCGCTGTCGCCGACTACGGCCGCGCCGACGACAGCGGCGACCACGGCACCCGCGCGAACCAGCTGGCCTGGGCGAAGGCCGGTTACACCGGGGCCGGTCCGGCTGCCTGCGACACCTGGTCGGCCCCGGCGGACAAGGTCAGCTGACGCGCCACCGCGGGTCGCGGCCCAGCCTGCCGAGGAACTGGTCCAGTTCGTTTTCCTCAGTGCCGACGGGGACTACCGGCGCGAACGTCCCTCGCTCGACGCGTTCCTTCGGGTCGGTCGGGATCATGAGCGCGAACTGCAGCGCGGCGTGCACTGCGTCTGGCACCGGGTTGTACGCGACGTCGAGGGTCTTGGCCAGGTCCCAGCCGTGCGCGACGGTGTCGACGAGGTGCATCGCGATCGCGACGGTGCCCGGGAAGGTGCCGAAGGTGTTGATGGCGATCTGGCGTTCCGCGACGTCGGCTTCGCCGTATGCGGCGAGGTAGTCGGTCACCGAAGCTGCGTACGCGGCGTACGGGTCTTCGCCGAGCTGACCGCTGTCCCAGTCCTTCGCGGAGCCGTTGCGCGCTGCTTCGGCGAAGGCGTGGTTTTCGCTGACTTGGTGGCGGAGCAGGTCGGCGAGCGTCCAGCCGGCGCACGGCGTGGGCCGGTCGAGGTCCGCCGCGGTGATCTTCGAGACGATCGGGTCGAGCACGAGCAGGGACTGTCGGTCGAGGTCGAACGTGGTCATGGGCTCACGCTAACCGCCAGATCGGTCCAGGAAGAGAGCCAAAGCGGAGCCAACTGCGGTGGACCAATCTAGGCTGGACGCGTGGACCTGCACCTGGCCCTGTCCGGCACCCGCGGCCACCGCGACGAGATCTACCGCCAGATCCGCGAAGCGGTGCTCGACGGGCGGCTCCGCGACGGCGACGTGCTGCCGCCGACCCGGGAACTGGCGCACCAGCTGGCCGTTTCGCGCACCACCGTCACCGCGGCGTACGAACGCCTCACCGCGGAAGGATTCCTCGCCGGCCGAGTCGGCGCCGGTACCTACGTGCGCGCCGGCGCCGCGCCACGGCCCGCCGAACCGACCGGGTTCGCGGAGGGCGTCCAGCCACGTCCAGAGTGGACAGACGTGCCCGCGCCGCCGAGAGCGTTCACCACCCCGCCGGAGTTCGATTTCCGTGCCGGAGTACCGGATGTGCGGCTGTTTCCGTTCGACACCTGGCGTCGGCTGACGGCGCAGGCGCTGCGCGGTTCCCGCGCGGAACTGATGACTTACGGCGAACCCCAGGGCGATCCCCGGCTGCGCACCGAACTCGCGCGGCACCTCGCGGTGTCGCGGAATGTGCGGGTGCTCCCGGAGCACCTCGTGATCACTTCGGGCGCGCAGCAGACGATCGACCTCGTCGCACGGGTCTTGTTGCGGCCTGGCGATCTGGCTGCCGTCGAGGATCCCGGGTATCCGCCGCCGCGCTTGCTGCTGGGCACGCTCGGGGTGCGTGTCGCGCCGGTTCCGGTGGACGACGAGGGCATCGTGGTCGACGCGATCCCGCCGGGCACTCGCCTGGTGCACGTGACGCCGTCGCACCAGTACCCGATCGGCGTCGCGATGTCGCCGTCCCGCCGACGAGAGCTGCTCGATTGGGCCGAGGACACCAGCGCGGTCGTGGTCGAGGACGACTACGACACCGAATTCCGCTACTCCGGGCGACCGCTGGAACCGTTGCACAGCTTGGATTCCCACGGCCGGGTGGTCTACGTCGGCTCGTTCTCGAAGGTCCTGTCTCCCGCGTTGCGGCTGGGTTTCCTCGCCGCGCCGCCCGCTCTGGCCGAGGCGATCGTCAAGGCGAAGTACCTCGCCGACTGGCATTCCCCGGGCATCGAACAGGCGGTGGTCGCGGCGTTCATCGCGGAAGGCGGGTTCGCCAGGCACGTCCGCCGGATGCGCGGCGTCTACCGTGCCCGCCACGACCTCCTCGTCGACAGTCTTCGTGCGGAATTCGGCGACGTGCTGGAGCCGGTTCCCGCGTCGGCCGGGCTGCACCTGAGCGCGTCGGCGGATCGCGATCTGCGCGGCTTCGCGCGGAAGGCGTCCGGGGCGGGCGTCCGGCTGTTCTCGCTCGGCGATTTCTCCGTGGCGGCACGGCGGCACGGGCTGCTGTTCGGCTACGGCGCGATCGCGGCGGACGAGATCGGACCCGGTCTGGCCCGGTTGCGCAAGGTGTTCGACGGTTGAGCGCGTTACCACGAACGGACGCGTCCCGCTGGACTTTCGCACTCGGCACCGGGGCCCTAACCTGATGTGACCCGACTCACCGAGGAGAGGGCATCGCCATGCGAATTGCGGATGTGCTTCAGCGCAAGGGCGCGACGGTCGCCACTGTGTCGCCGGGGACGACGGTCGCCGAACTGCTGGCGGGACTCGCCCGGCACAACGTCGGCGCGATGGTCGTCGTGGACGCCGAAGGCGGGATCGCCGGGATCGTGTCCGAACGCGACGTCGTGCGCAGGCTCAACGACCACGGGCCGGCCGTGCTGCAAGGGCCGGTCGCGGACATCATGACCACCATGGTCGCCAGCTGCACCCCGGACGATCCGGTGGACCAGCTCAGCGTCGTGATGACCGAACGGCGGATCCGGCACGTGCCGGTGCTCGACGGCGGGCGCCTCGCCGGCATCGTGAGCATCGGCGACGTGGTGAAGATCCGGATGGAACAGCTGGAACAGAGCCAGGAACAGCTGGAGGCCTACATCTCGCAGGGCTGACGCGTCACTCGCGCCAGCCGCTGAGTTCGACGCCCTTCGCGACGTCCACCCGGTAGCCGAGCGAGACCGTCGCGGACGCTCCGGGCGCGATCGTGAGCCGCCAGGTGAACTGGCCCAGTTCCGTGCGCTCGACCGGCTCCGGGCTGAGCCGCAGGTCCCGCACGGTGATCGCGTCGTCCCGCGAGACGGGGGCCTGGTCGAGCACGGCCACCACGGCTTCGCGCGGGCTGTGGTTGGTGACTGTCGTCAGGTAGTCGGCTTCGCGGCGGCGTTGCGCGGAGAACGTCGCCTTGCCGGCGCTGCGCTTGACCAGTTCGCGTTCGACGCGGATCCGGTCGTCGACGCCCAGCGCGAGTTCGCGTTCCTCGCCGGGAGCCCACAGCTCCAGCTGCGTGCTGCCGACGAATTCGGCTTCGTGGAACACTGCGGCGCGACCGGCGCGAAGCGTGTGCTCGCCGGTGTTGACTACCTTCGCGCGCAGGTATGCCTCTTCGGCCTGCGTCGGCGCGGTCACGTAGTCCAGTTCCGCGGTGAAGTCCAGCTGCGCGAGCGTCGTCCGGTGGCCTTGCGCGCCGGACGGGATCGCGACCGGACGAGCGGGGCGGAAGGTAACCGCGGTGGTGCCTTGCTCGACCTCGGCGACGTGCGCGGCGAAGCCGTCTCGACCGGCGGGCGCTGCGCCGCCGTACGCCATCGCGGCGGGTGCGGGCGGCACCATCGAGCGCCGCTCCGGCTGCTGCCGATCCAGGTACCAGGGCTGGAGTTCCGGGATTACGACGGTGTTCGCCGGGCGCGCGGTGGACAGCGTCAGCTCGCACTCCGGCCAGTCCTCACCGGTGTGCTGGCTGACCAGTCCGTACGAGGTGACGGTGACGTCGGTGCCGCGTACGCGGACGTCGTACCCGGGTTCCCAGCGCGCGCCGGGGACCACATAGGACAGTTCGATTTCGGCGGTGGCAGGAGTTTCCAGCTCCACCACGATGGTCGAACTGTCCTGTTGGGACTGTGCGCTGCGCGTCTCGATCTGACGGTCGAGCGCGGCGAGGTCTTCGCGCAGCCGTTCCAGCTTCGTGGCGAGCGCGCGACGTTCCTTGAGCGCTGCGGCTAACTGCGTGCTGAGTGCTTCGCTCACTTCCTGCACACGCCCCGGTTCCGCGTCGCCACCAGCCAACGCCTTCGCGAAGCTTGCTCCGCTGCGTCGCGAGACCCCGGTCAACAGGTCAACGCGCGCGGCCGCGGCGCTCTCGTCGTCCGCGACCTCGTCGACAGTCGCCTGGTCCGCGCGACGCTGCTCCACGAGCGCGCGCAGCGTTGGGTCCGCAGGCGCGGCGTGTTGCGCGTACGCGACGTCGACGCCCGTGACCAACGCGTCGCCCGCGCCGCTGACGCGCACCGAAGCAGCGTCGAGCGACAGGGGGAGACCCGTGATCTCTACGCGGGACCCGTCGGCCGGAGTGACTTGACAGCGGCGGGTGACGCGCGCGTGCTGCGGATAGACCGTGACCGTGACTATCGGTGCGTCCATGGCTCCGACGTTAGTCGGTTGACGCGACTTGCGGTTGACGGAACTCTCAACTTGCTCGCCTGCTTCGTCCAGCTTGGGGGTTCTGGTGGGAGTTGCCGCTCGAGTCGCTGCCGTTTTCGTCGCAGTGGCCACATTGTCCGTGCCCGCGGTCGCTGAAGCTGCTTCGCCGCCAGCGCCGGTGTTCACCGACGGTCAGGCGCAGCCGGTCTTCGATCCGGCTGACGTCATCCGCGAAGACGTCTGGGTCACCGCGCCCGTCGACAGCGACCACGACGGCAAGCCTGACCTCGTACACGCGCAAGTGGTGCGTCCGCGCGCCACGGAGCAAGGCATGAAGGTGCCTGTCGTGTACGAAGCGAGCCCGTACTTCGCAGGCGGCAACGACGTACCGAACCACGACGTCGACACCGAGCTGTACGTGCCAGGCCCGCACGTCGCGGCGCCGATCGGCTGGAGCTACCAGAACTACTTCACCGCACGCGGATTCGCTGTCGTGTACGGCGAATCTCTCGGCACCGGGCTGTCGACCGGCTGTCCGACGACCGGCGACGTGAACGAGACGATCGGCGCGCGCTCGGTCGTCGACTGGCTGAACGGCCGCGCGGAGGCGCACGACAAGGCCGGAGCGCCCGTCGCGGCGAACTGGAGCACCGGGAAGACCGGCATGATGGGCGTGTCGTACAACGGCACGCTGCCCAACGCGGTCGCCAGCACCGGCGTCGAAGGGCTCGAGACGATCGTGCCGATCGCCGCCATTTCGAGCTGGTACGGCTATTACCGCAACGCCGGCGCGGTCGTGGCGCCCGGCGGATACCAGGGCGAGGACACGGACGTGCTCGCCGGCTACGTCTATTCGCGTGCCGACCAGCAGGTCTGCCGTCCGGTGCTCGACGGCCTCACCGCCGCGCAGGACCGCTTGACCGGGGACTACGGCCAGTTCTGGGACGTGCGGAACTACCGCGACGACGTCGGCAAGGTGCACGCGTCGGTGCTCGCGGTGCACGGGCTGAACGACTGGAACGTGAAGACCGAGCAGGTCGCCACCTGGTACGACGCGCTGAAGAAGCACGGCGTCGAGCACAAGATCTGGCTGCACCAGTCCGGCCACGCGGATCCGATCTCGCTGCGCCGCGACGTCTGGCTCACGACGCTGAACAAGTGGATGTCGCACTACCTCTACGGGGTCGACAACGGAATCGAGCGCGAGCCGAAGGCGACCATTCAGCGCGAGGACAAGTCGTGGGTGGACGAGGCCGAATGGCCCGCGCCCGGCACCTCGGACGTCGAACTGCACCCGTGGCCGGGCGGACGGTCGACCGGGGCGCTCGACCGGCAGCCCGTGCCCGGCCGTCCGACGATCGAGACGCTGGCCGACGACGCGAGCAAGAAGATCGAAACGCTCGCCGACGCGGCGTCGTCCGGGAACCGCTTGCGCTACCGCACTTCCGCGACCACGGAACCCGTCCGGTTGTCCGGCACCGCGAAGGCCGAGTTGCAGCTGTCGTTCGACCGCCCCGCCGCGAACGTCACCGCGGTGCTGCTGGACCGCGCGCCGGACGGCACTTCCCACGTGATCAGCCGCGGCTGGACGGACCCGCAGAACCGGATCAGCCCGTCGGTCACGTCGCCGATCACCCCCGGACAGCGGTACCGCATCGAGGTTTCGCTGATGCCGAAGGACTACATCGTGGCCGCCGGACACCGCCTGGAGTTCGTGCTGGCGTCCAGCGACCACGACTTCACCCTGCGGCCGGAGCCGGGCACCGGGCTGGCGCTCGACCTGACCGGGACGACGGTGAAACTGCCGATCGTCGGCGGGAAGAAAGCGTTCTACTCGGCGATCCCGGCACGGTAGGCGAAGGCGACGGCCTGCGCGCGGTCGCGCAGGCCAGCCTTGGAGAACAGGTGATTGACGTGCGTCTTCACCGTCGCCTCGCTGACCACGAGGGTGCGCGCGATCTCCGTGTTCGACAGCCCTGCCGCGATCAGCCGCAACACCTCGACTTCGCGCGCGGTGAGGCCTTCCAGCTCCTTCGTGCGCACCGGCGCGTGGCTCGTCGCGGCGGCTACCAGCCGTTGCTGAAGCGCGCCGTCCACAGTGGACTGACCAGCGGCTGCCGAGCGGAGGGCGCGGACGATCGCGTCCGCGTCGGCGTCCTTGGTGAGGAAGCCTCGCGCACCGGCTTTGAGCGCGGCGAGCAGTGAGTCGTCATCGGCGTACGTGGTGAGGACGACGACTTCGGTCTTCGGATGCTGCGCGCGCACCAGTTCGGTCGTCTCGACGCCGTCGCGGTTCGGCATGCGCAGGTCGACGAGCAGAACGTCCGGCTGGTGCTCGGCGACAAGCTCGAGAGCCTGTACGCCGTCCGCGGCCGCGCCTACGACCTCGATGCCGGGCAGTAGCCCGAGAAGCGTGACGAGGCCTTCGCGCACTACGGCCTGATCGTCGGCGAGCACCACGCGCAGCGTCACGCCGGCACCGTCAGCTGAATCCGCCATCCGTCCTCCCCAGGGCCGCATTCGAGCTTCCCGTTCAACAGCGCGACCCGTTCGCCCATGCCTCGCAAACCGTATCCCGGAGACGGCGGCTCCGGCGGACGGCGGCCCTGGTGGTCGATGATCGTTAAGTCGACTTCTTCGTTCTTGAAGGCCACCGTGACGTCTACGTCAGGGCCTGCGGCATGTTTGCGCGAGTTGGCGAGGGCTTCCTGTACAGCGCGTACGAGCGTCGTGCCGACAGCTGCGTCCAGCTCGCGCGGTTCGCCTTCGATCACAAAGTCGGCGCGAGAGCCGGTGTCGAGCCTGTACGCGGCTAGAAGGTCTGAGACCGAGCGCTCGACGGGTACGGCGTCTTCGCGCAGCGCGGCGACGGCCTTGCGTGCTTCGGCGAGACCGTCGGTCGCTAGCTTCTGCGCGCGTTCTATCTGTGCGAGAGACTCTTCGCTCGCACCGTCGCGGACCATCATCAGGCGCGCGCCCTGAAGGTTGAGCGCGAGACCGGCGAGGGAGTGCGCGAGGACGTCGTGCAGTTCGCGGGCGATGCGCGCGCGTTCGGCGAGGGCGGCTGCGCGGGCGTGCTCCTCGCTGGCGGTCTGGGCGCGGGCGAGCGCGAGTTCGGTCTGCTCCAGCCGTTCCGCGCGACCCCGGCGGTTGGCGGCGAGCAGCACCATCACGACGAGGATGGCGAAGAGGGCGACCGCGTTCAGCCAATCGAGGTCGTAGGCGATCGACCAGACGAGGATCGACGCCGAAGCCATGGCGAGCGCGACAGCTGCCGGGATCCGGCTGCTCACGCGCAGGGTGTAGAAGACCGCGCCGAACATCGTCGTCGAAGTCCAGCTGCTCGGCTGCAGGATCCAGAGCGCGCCCGCCCCCGCGACGACGGCGATCATGGTCGCGGGCATCAGCCAGCGCGGCTGCGACGCCCGGGTGAGCCAGAGCGCCGGGACGGACAAGACGAGAAGGGCCCCGATCAGCGGCCACGTCCAGGGCCTCGCGTTGGGGATCGCGAAGAGGGTGGGCACGGCGAGCACGCCCCAGCGCACCCAGTCGGCGCCCTCGAACCGCCGCCGCGCCTTCGCGAGCGAGGCCGCCGGTGTGCCCATGGGCCCTCCCGAGTCGTCTTGTACGGAAAATGTACTGGCTCGGGCTTGGCTGGAGGGCGTCGGACATTTCCCCCACCAGGAGGTACGCCCCATGTCCAGATTGAGACGGTTCGCGGCGGTCGCGGCCGCGGTGGCCTTGCCCGCGTGCGGCCTGACGCTCGCCGCCCAGTCGACGGCGTCCGCGGCCCCCAACTTCCAGGTGCCGTTCAAGTGCGGCGTCACGGTCACCGCGGCGACCTTCAGCGGCCACAACCCGGCCAACTCGGTCGACTTCCAGAAGTCCGGCATCACCGGCATGCCGGTCCTCGCGGCCGCGCCGGGGACGGTCACGCGCGTCGCGAACGAGGGCAGCACCAGTTACGGCCGCTGGATCGAACTGGACCACGGCGGCGGCTGGCGGACCCGGTACGCGCACCTGTCCGAGCAGGAAGTCTCGGTGGGCCAGAGCGTCGGGCAGGGCAAGGAGATCGGCAAAGCGGGCGCGACCGGCGGAGTGACCGGTCCGCATCTGCATTTCGAAGAGAACCTGAACGGCGTGACGCAGAAGGCCGTGCTGAACGGCGTCGCGGTGCCGTACTACGGCAAGAAGGACTTCACGAGCAAGAACGGATGCGGCGGCAACCCGTACTCGGCGACGCAGGTGTGCGGGTCGGGCTTCTCGGTGATCGACCAGCAGGCGCTGGGGACGGCGGGCACCGCGTACCTGCTGTACAACTCGTCCTCCAAAGAGAACTGCGTGACCACCCTGAAGGCGGTCTCCCTCGGGACGGCCAGCCCGGTTTCGGCGTTCCTGGAGGTGCAGGGCTCGACCAGGGCGACGGATTCCGGGAGCTTCACCTACTACGCGGGCCCGGTGAAGAAGAGCGCCGGCTCCACGTGCGTCAAGTGGGGCGGTTCGGTCGGCTCGTCCGCGTACGAAAGCCCGTTCGAACACTGCGGCTGACGCGTTTCCCGACGATGCTGCCGGGGCCTGATCGGCTCCGGCAGCATTTGTCTATTGTGGACCGTTGCCGCCGATGCACACACCACCGACATTTTCCGGCGCTTCTCTTGCCTGGTCGCGGGACTGTCCACAACCGCCTGCTCCCGTCCACAGATTTGCCGCGCCGGCCCCGATTCGCTTGATCGCGGCGCACAGTGGAGGCGTGACCACCTCGACGCCGCCCGGCATCTCCCGGGCCACCCTCAGCAACCCGGCCGACCTCATCGCCTCGCTCCCGTACCTGCTCGGTTTCCGCCCCGAGGAATCTCTCGTGCTGCTGGGCCACCGCGTGCCCGGCACGACGATCGGCCTGATGCTGCGCGCCGACCTTCCGCCGCGAGAACTCCAAGCACAGCAAGCGGAAGCGCTGATCCCGCGCTTCGACGACCCCGAGCACAACGGTGTCACCGCCGTCATCGTCGGCGGTTCAGCGGACGAACACGGCCCACCCCACCGAACACTCGCAGCCGAGCTGGAACGCTGCCTGGCGCGGCACAACCTCCGCCTGTTCCACGGACTGTGGACCCCAGAGGTCGAACGCGGTGCGCCATGGTCGTGCTACCGGGACCCGGACTGCTGCGGTGTTCTGCCCGACCCGCGGGAAACCGTCCTCGCCGCCGCGACCACCGAGGCCGGCTTCGTGGTCTTCCGCAGCCGTGAAGAACTGGCTGCGGTGCTGGAACCCCGCTCCCCGGAAGCGATCGCCCGCCGTGCTGCCTTGCTGGAGTCCGCCCCGGAACCGTTGTGCGGCCCAGGCAGGTCAGCGAGCGATGTCCTGGACGCCGCGGTCACCGAACTCCGCGCCGCGTTCCTCCGCCACCGCCGAGGCGAGGGCCCTCCCGACGACGACCAAGCTGTCCGGCTAGCCCACGCACTGATGCTCACCCCCATCCGCGACGCGTGCCTGGCTCTCGCAGTCCCACCGCACACGTCGCTGACCCGCGAGGCGGAGGAAGTGTGGCTGACGCTGGTCCGCGAACTGCCTCCGCCGCACCGGGCAGAAGCCGCACTGTATCTCGGCTATACCGCTTTGATGCGCGGGGAAGGCGCGCTCGCCGGGATGGCGCTGGCGAACGCCGTGGAAGCCGATCCGGAGCATTTGGTGGCGCAGTTGCTGCAGACCGCCTGGAACATCGGCACGGACCCGGTCAAGCTGACCGGCCTCGCCGATCTCAGCACGGCGGCAGACCTCGGGTTGTCCCCGCCGCCGGAGCCGGGCAAGGAGGAGCCGGGTGCGGGGCGAAGATCGGGGCCGCCGAGGGGATGAGATGACGGCTGCCGGAGCTGGTAGCGCGAGCGGCGGGCGGACGTGAGCCATGGTGTCACCGCCACAGTGATGGAATGCGGTTGCATGGCGATGCGCCGGAATGGCTTTGCTTGAGAGGGATTCCGTCCGCGGCGCCCGCGTTGCTGTCACACCGGCAAGTCCTAAGTGGAATCCCACTGCCTGGCCGCGCCCGAACGGTGCTCGCCACAACGATGCCGGGGCGGGGACTCATCCGAATCCCCGCCCCGCACCGAAAACCACGTCCGAACCAGACCCGGTACGCGGTGCCCGAGGTCTGGCCGGGATCCGCCGTCAGGAACGACGCGACTGGGTGAACTGCCAAGCGTCCGACACGATCCCGTCGAGATCCGTCAGCTTGGGCGTCCACCCGAGTTCGCCGTTGGCCTTGTCGCTCGACGCGACCAGCACCGACGGGTCGCCCGCACGGCGCGGGGCCACCACGGCGGGGATCGCGTGCCCGGTGACCCGGCGGCAGGCTTCCACGACCTCCAGCACCGAGAACCCGGTGCCGCTGCCGAGGTTGTAGATGCGGTGCTCGCCGCCGGTGGCGTGGCGCAGGGCGAGGAGGTGGGCGTCGGCGAGATCGACCACGTGGATGTAGTCGCGGACGGCCGTTTTGTCGGGCGTCGGGTAGTCGTCGCCGTAGATGGAGATGTGGTCGCGGTCGCCGGTCGCGACCTGGAGGACGAGAGGGATGAGATGGGTTTCGGTGGTGTGCCGTTCGCCGAACGCGCCGTACGCGCCTGCCACGTTGAAGTAGCGCAGGCTGACCGCGGCGAGGCCGTGGGCGCGGGCGAAGCTGGTGATCGCGTGGTCGATGGCGAGCTTCGACGCGCCATAGGTGTTGGTCGGCTGCGCCGGGGCCGTTTCCGGGATCGGCGACACGTCAGGCTCGCCGTAGGTCGCAGCCGTGGAGGAGAACACCAGGCGCGGCGTGCCGTGCTTCTTCATCGCCTCCAGCAGCCGCAGCGAGGTCACCACGTTGCCTTCCCAGTACTTCGCCGGATCGGCCATCGACTCGCCCACCAGCGACTTCGCGGCGAAATGCAGCACGCCGTCGAAACCTTCGCCGAGCAGGTCCGCGGCGACCTCGGCGGCGTCGCCCTCGACGAAGCGGGCCTGCGGGTGCACCGCGTCCGCGTGCCCGGTCGACAGGTCGTCCACCACGGTGACCTGGTGACCCGCTTCGATGAGGCGGGCGGCGCACACGCTGCCCACGTACCCCGCGCCGCCCGTCACGATGAGCTTCAGGGGGCTTTGCTGGTCCGTCACGTCAAGGCCTTTCTGCTGAGGGGTGGCGACTCTGCGGCACAGTCTCCCCTCAGTGCGACGCGACGGACCCTCCGGGGGTTGCTCCGGAAATCAGGCTTCGTCGCGGCCCGCGCCGCGCGACGGCACCGCCGTGAACATCCGCGGACGGCGGAACCCGGCCTGCTCGCAGGCGGTTTCGACCGCGGTGCGCACTCCGTCCAGATCGTCGTCGCGGACCAGCGCGATCGCCGAGCCGCCGAACCCGCCGCCGGTCATCCGCGCGCCCAGCGCGCCGGCCGAGCGGGCCGAATCGACCACGAGGTCCAGTTCCGGCGTCGAGATGCGGTAGTCGTCGCGCATGCTCACGTGCGAGGCGTCGAGGTACGGCCCGATCTCGGCGAGCTTCTTCTCGCGCAGCAACGCGACCACGTCGAGCACCCGCTGATTCTCGGTGACCACGTGGCGCACCAGCGGGACCAGATCCTCGGGAAGCTGCGCGAGGGCCTCGTCGAGCCCGTCGAGCGTGACGTCGCGCAGCGCTTTCACGCCAAGCAGTTCCGCCGCTCGCTCGGTGCCGCGCCGCCGTGCGCCGTAGCCGCCGTCGGTGTGGGAATGCTTGGTGCGGGTGTCCATGATCAGCACCCGGAGCCCGGCCTCGCCGAGCGGGAACGGCACCTGCTCCATCTCGCCCGAGCGGACGTCGAGGAACAGGACCCGCGAGTCCTCGCAGCACAGCGACGCCGTCTGGTCGAGCAGCCCGGTGGGCGCGCCGACGAAGTCGTTTTCCGACCGCTGCACCCAGCGCGCGATCTCCGGGCGCGCGGGAGTCCCCGCTCCGCCGTCCTCGAGCTCGACCCCGGCCACGCCCAGCAACGCCAGCGAAACCGCGCATTCCAGCGCGTGAGAGGAGGAAAGCCCCGCCCCGGACGGCACGTCGCCGGCGATGACCAGGTCGGCGCCGCCCGCGTAGCCCTGGTCGCGCAGCACCCACGCCACCCCGGCGGGATACGCGGCCCATCCCTCGACCGATCCCGGTTCGAGCGCGGCGATGTCGTGCGGCCCGGAGTGCTGCAGCTGTCCGTCGTCGCCGAGGGTGGCGACCCGCAGCTTGCCGTCCTCGCGCGGGGACGCGGCCGCGGCCAGCCGGTGCGGCAGCGCGAAGGGCAGCACGAACCCGTCGTTGTAGTCGGTGTGCTCGCCGATCAGGTTCACCCGGCCCGGCGCGGACCACACGCCTGCCGGGGCCCGCCCGTGGACGTCCTGGAACGCGCGCGCCGCGTCGGCCGCCGGGGTCACTTGGCGAGCGCCAGCACGGCGTGCAGCGCCGCGGTGGACACCTGTGCCGTGGTTTCGGTGCCCTTGACCTCGACGGTGGCGCTTCCGCCGGAAGCCTTGCCGACCGTGACGAGGCCGCCGGGCACGATCCCGACCGTCCGCAGCTCGGTGAGCAGCGACTCGTCGAGCTGCACGTGCTCGGCGATGCGGCGGATCTCCACCTCGCCGCCGCCGGTGCGGGCGAACTCGTCGAGGCGCACCAGGCCGTCCTCGGCGCGCGGCGCGGGATCGCCGTCGCCGAGCTTGTCGAGGCCGGGGATCGGATTGCCGTACGGCGACGTGGTCGGGTGGTCGAGCAGCTTCACCAGCTTGCGCTCGACGGCCTCGCTCATCACGTGCTCCCAGCGGCACGCCTCGTTGTGCACGTGCTCCCATTCGAGGCCGATGACGTCGACGAGGAGGCGTTCGGCGAGCCGGTGCTTGCGCATGACCGCGACGGCGAGGTCGTGGCCGTGGTCGGTGAGCTGCAGGTGCCGGTCGTCCGCGACGACGACCAGCCCGTCGCGCTCCATCCTGGCCACGGTCTGGCTCACGGTGGGCCCGCTCTGCTGCAGGCGTTCCGCGATCCGGGCCCGCAGCGGGACGACCCCTTCCTCTTCGAGCTCGTAGATGGTACGCAGGTACATCTCGGTGGTGTCGATGAGATCGTTCACGCTGTCCCCTTCGTCCGCGTAGCTCATCGTAGTCGTTGGCCCCGACAGCGACGGCTCGCCTCGGCGTAACGGCCCGGCCTCCGCGAAAAGTCCTGCCCTGATGCGCGAACCGCGTCCGGACCTGCAAGATGGGGCCCATGCGACCGTTGATCACGCCCGCCGAGCTCGCCGCGTTCCCCGGCCCCGAGCGTCCCGTCGTGCTGGACGTCCGCTGGCGGCTCGGCGGACCGTCCGGAGCGGAGTCCTACCAGGAGGGACACCTGCCCGGGGCGGTGTTCGCCGACCTCGACACGGCGCTGGCCGCGCCGCCCGGCGAGGGCGGCCGCCATCCGCTGCCCGAACCGGCCGCGCTGCAGCGTGAGCTGCGGAAAGCCGGGGTAGGGGAGGGGCGTCCGGTGGTCGTCTACGACGACGCCGACGGTTCGGTCGCCGCGCGCGCCTGGTGGCTGCTGCGCTGGGCGGGTCATCCGGAGGTCGCGGTGCTCGACGGCGGTTACGCAGCGTGGCTGGCCGAAGGGCGGGAAGTGACGACCGACGTGCCTTCGCCGGAGCCCGGCGACATCGAGGTCCGGCCGGGCGCGATGCCGGTCTTGTCGGCGGACGAGGCGGCGGCGCTCGCGCGCGAAGGCGTGCTGTTCGACGCGCGTGCGCACGTCCGCTACACAGGCGAGACGGAACCCGTCGACCCGCGGGCCGGGCACATCCCGGGCGCGGTCAGCGCGCCGTCGTCCGAGCACGCCGGCGCGGACGGGCGCTGGAAGTCGCCGGCCGAGCTTGCCGAGCGGTTCGCTTCGCTGGGCTTGGCGGACGGGGTTGCGGTCGGCGCCTACTGCGGTTCGGGCGTCACGGCGTCGTCGGTGGTGCTCGCGCTGGAGGTCGCCGGGCATCCGGAGCAGGCCGCGCTGTACGCGGGTTCCTGGTCGCACTGGTCGCGCGATCCGGAGCGTCCCGCTGCCACCGGGCCCGAACGCGGCTGAATCCGCCGGAACTTTCCGCGCCGCGCGCCGACTTCTCGTCCGGAAGGCTTTTCCAGGCGAGAGGCGGCGTTCATGGAGCGAAGAACATTCCTGCGCGGGTCGGCGGCGGCCGGAGCGGCGATGGCGGCGTTGCCGGCCGAGGCCGGGGCGGCGACCGGGCGTCGGCCGTTGCGCGTCCAGGTCGTGTTGTTCGACGGCGTCGAGGAGCAGGACTTCGCCGGTCCGTACGAGGTGTTCTCCGCAGCCGGCATGCACGCCAAACGCGGCACGGACGTTTCGTACGTGCGCGTGGACGGGCCGGGCGTCGTGCGCGCGGCGTACGGGACGAAGGTGGAGGTCGAGCGCGGCTGGTCGCCGCAGGACGCCGACATCATCGTGGTGCCGGGCGGCGGTTACGGGAAGCGGAAAGGCCCGGGCATCTGGGCGGAAATCGACCGCAAGGTCCTGCCGGACGCGCTCGCGGCCGCGCCGCGCAAAGGGCTGACCCTCGCGTCGCTCTGCACGGGCACACTGCTGCTCGGCGCAGCCGGACTCGTGCGCGGACGTCCGTGCACGACGCACCACGGCGCGGTCGAAACGCTCGTCCAACAGGGCGGCGTGCTCAAGAAAGCCCGCGTGGTCGACGACGGCGACGTAGTCACCTCAGGCGGCATCACGAGCGGGCTGGACCTGGCCTTGTGGCTGGTGAAGCGTGAACTCGGCTCCGACGCGGCGGTCGGGCTGGAAGAGATGCTCGAGTACGAAGCGCGCGGCGTCGTCTGGACGCGCGGCTGAGTCTTGCCCCGCCGCGAAATCCGGCTCGGGGTGCGGCGGGGAAGTACAGTGCGGTGCATGTCGTCGCCTGCAGTTGTCTGGGATCCGTCGCTGCTGAAGTACGACCTGGGCGGGCAGCATCCGTTCAACCCCGTCCGGCTCGACCTCACCGTGCGGCTCGCCACTGAGCTGGGCGTGCTCGACGGCGTCGACCTGCTCGTGCCCACTGCGGCGGGCGACGAGGAACTGCTGCGCGTCCACGTGCCCGAGTACTTGGCCGCGGTGCGGGAAGCGCCGAACGTGGGCTGGGACGTCGGGCACGGGCTCGGGACCGACGACAACCCCGTGTTCCCCGGGATGCACGACGCGACCGCACTGGTCGTCGGCTCGACGCTGCTCGCCGCGCGCAAGATCGCCGACGGCGAGGTGCGGCGGGCAGTCAACATCGCGGGCGGGCTGCACCACGCGATGCGCGATCACGCGTCCGGCTTCTGCATCTACAACGACTGTGCGATCGCCATCTCGTGGCTGCTCGACCACGGCTTCGACCGCATCGCGTACGTCGACACCGACGTGCACCACGGCGACGGCGTCCAGGCCGCGTTTTACGACGACCCGCGCGTGCTCACCGTTTCGATGCACCAGCACCCGTTCACGCTCTGGCCCGGTACCGGCTACTCCGCCGAGGTCGGCAAGGGCAAGGCAGCCGGTACGGCGGTGAACGTCCCGCTGCCGCCGCATACGCAGGACCCCGGGTGGCTGCGGGCGTTCGACGCGGTGGTTCCGGCTGTGCTGCGAGAGTTCCAGCCGCAACTGCTGGTCACCCAGTGCGGAGTGGATTCGCACGAGGAAGACCCGATGGCCGACATGTCCCTGTCGGTCGACGGACACCGCACCATCTACGCCACGCTGCGCGACCTCGCCGAACGCTATGCGAACGGCCGCTGGCTCGCCGTCGGCGGCGGGGGATACCAGCTGATCCGCGTCGTGCCGCGCTCGTGGACGCACCTGATGGCGACCGTGCTGGACCGCGACGTCCCGCCGGAAACGCCCTTGCCGCCCGGCTGGGTCTCGACGGTCCGCCACGCCGCCCCGGCCGCCGACCTCCCCGCCGCGATGACCGACGGCAAGGACACCGCCTTCAAACCCTGGGGCGACGACGCGGACGACCCGGTGGACATCGCGATCCGCGACACCCGCCGCGCGATCTTCCCCCTGCACGGCCTCGACCCGGACGATCCGAGGGACTGACCATGCCCGACCAACCTCGCCGCCCCGGCACCGGCAACCCCGGCCCGGGCGATCCCGCTCGCGACACGCACCCGACGAGCGGTTTCGGCGGAACCGATGCACCGGCTCCCGGGGGCTCCTCCGGACGCGACGCCCGTTATGCGGCGGGAGGACCCAGTGCGGCCGGAGACCCGAAGCCCGGCGGCGTTTCCTCCGGAGCGGCTGCATCGGCTGCGGAGAACAGGCACGGAGGAAGCGGTCCGGCGGGCGGACCTGTTCAGAGCGAGTCCGGCACGGACCCGGCAGCGGGTGCCGCGGCGTCGGAACGGCCTGGCTCCGCGGCAGGTTCCGTTGCGGCAGGCGGCAAGGCGGCGCCGGGCGCGGCAGGCGGGCGCAGCGCGTCGGAGCAGCCAGCGAACCCCGCCGCAGACGGCGGGAAGCGTGATCCCTACGACTACCCCCGCGATTGGGAAGCCGACGTAGTCCTGTCCGACGGCGGCACTGTCCACTTGCGACCGGTCGTGCCCAGTGACGCCGACGGTCTCGTAGCCCTCCACAGCAGGCTGTCCGACCGCACCCGGTATTTCCGGTACTTCGGCGCCTACCCGCGGATCCCGCCGCGGGATTTGGAGCGGTTTTCTACTGTGGACCACCACGATCGGGTCGCGTTCGTGGCCTTGCTCGGGGACGACGTGGTCGCGGTGGGGCGCTACGAGCGGCTCGATCAGGGGCCTTCGGCGGAGGTCGCGTTCGTCGTCGACGACAAGCATCAGGGGCGCGGGCTCGGGTCGATTCTGCTGGAGCATCTTGCCGCGGCGGCGTCGGAGTGCGGGTTGCGGCGGTTTGTCGCCGAAGTGCTGAGCGAGAACGCGGCGATGGTGCGTGTGTTCCGCGACGCGGGCTACCAGGTCAGTCGTGCGATCGAGGAAGGCGTGCTGCATCTCGAGTTCGACATCGACCCGACCGAGGAATCGCTCGCGGTCGCGCGATCGAGGGAGCAGGCGGCCGAGGCGCGGAGCGTGCACAATCTGCTCCATCCCGGCACGGTGGCGGTGATCGGGGCGTCCGCGGATCCCACCAAGGTCGGGCATGTCGCGTTCGCCAACCTGCTCGCGGCGGACTTCGCGGGGGCGGTGTATCCGGTCAATCCGGAGCATCGGTCGGTTCGCGGGGTGCGGGCGTATCCGTCCGTGCTGGACATTCCGGATCCGGTTGACCTGGCGTTGGTGGCGGTTCCGGCGGAGGCCGTCGAATCGGTGCTGGACGCTTGCCTGGCCAAGGGCGTCAAGACGCTGGTGATCGTGTCCGGCGGATTCGCGGAGTCGGGGCCGCTGGGGTTGCACGCGGAATTGCGGCTGGTCGGCGAGGCGCGGGCGCACGGGATGCGCGTGGTCGGGCCGAATGCGCTGGGTGTGCTGAACACCGCGAAGGACGTTCGGCTCAATGCGACGCTCGCGCCGCGGTTGCCGAAGCGCGGACGGACCGGGTTCTTCTGTCAGTCCGGTGCGCTGGGGACGGCGATTCTGGCCGACGCGGGGTCGCGCGGGCTGGGGTTGTCGACGTTCGTGTCGGCGGGCAACCGGGCGGATGTGTCCGGCAATGACCTGTTGCAGTACTGGGAAACGGATCCGGACACCGATTTGGTGTTGCTGTATCTGGAGTCGTTCGGCAATCCGCGCAAGTTCGCGCGGCTGGCGCGGAGGTTGGCGCGGTCGAAGCCGATCGTCGCGGTGAAGTCGGGGCGGCATGCGGTGCGGCCGCAGCTCGCGGCGACGTCGGCGGAAGTCGACGAGGCCAGTGTGCAGGCGTTGTTCGAGCAGGCTGGCGTCGTACGCGTCGAGTCGCTGGCGCAACTGTTCGACACGGCGCTCGTGTTCGCGCATCAGCCGTTGCCGGCGGGGCCGAGGATCGGGATCGTCGGGAACTCCAGTGCGATCGGGTTGCTGGCGGCGGATACCGCTCGTGCGGAGGGGCTGCGGCTGGCGTTCGATCCGGTCGACATCGGGCCGCAGGCTGGGCCGGACGAGTTCGCTACGGCGGTTCGGGAGGCGTTGGATTCGCCGGATACCGACGCGTTGATAGCGGTGTTTGCGCCGCCGGTGGCGATTCCTGGGGCTGCGTACGCGCGAGCGTTGCGCGAAGCGGTGTCGGAGATGAAGCAGTCGAAGCCGATCGTCTCGACGTTCCTCGCTGCGGAAGGCGTGCCGGACGAGTTGGCGGTGCTTTCGGACGACGGGGTGCCGACGCGTGGGTCGATTCCGTCGTATTCGAGCCCCGAGCGTGCAGTGAACGCGTTGGCGAGAGTGGTGCGGTACGCCGCGTGGCGGCAACGGCCGCAGGGGACGTTGGTGCGGCCTAGCGGTCTGCACGTCGAGCAGGCGCAGGAGATCGTGCGAGAGTTGTTGCCGGAGGACGGCAGTTCGACGCTGCTGTCTGATGACGACGTGGTGCGGTTGCTCAGCTGTTACGGCGTGGACGTAGTGCCGTTCCGGGTGGCGGCCAGTGAAAGCAAGGCGGTGGCCGCGGCGGCGGAGCTGGGGTATCCGGTCACGCTGAAAGCGGTCGACGAGCGGTTGCGCGGACGGCCGGACTTCGCTGGCGTACGGCTTGACCTGATGTCCGAAGACTCCGTACGCGGTGCGTACCGAGACCTGCGCGCGGTGTCCGGCGACGAAGAAGTGTACGTGCAACAGATGGCGCCGAAGGGGCTGTCGTGCGCCATTGGACTGCAGGACGATCCGTCGTTCGGCACGCTCGTCTCGTTCGGGCTGTCCGGGTTGGTGAGCACGCTGCTCGGCGACCGTGCGTACCGGGCGGTGCCGTTGACGGACGTTGACGCGGCGACGCTGATCCGAGAGCCGCGTACGTCGCCCTTGTTGACCGGGTATCGCGGTGACGAGCCTGCGGACCTCGCGGCGTTGCAGGACATGGTGTTGCGCGTCGCGGCGCTCGCGGAGGACAACCCGGAGGTGCGGTCCTTGGCGTTGGATCCGATCCTCGCGTCGCCGGACGGGGCGTTTGTCGCCAACGCACGGTTGGTGGTGGGTGCACCGCCGACGCGGCCGGATACTGGACCGCGTCGGCTGCGGCACATCACGCCGTTGGACTGACCACCAAGTCGCCGAGACCGAGCAGTTGTTCCGTAGCGCCGCCGCTGGTGAATTCCAGGCGCTTCGCGGCTGCGAAGTAGCGGTGGACGGGGTGCTCGACATCGATGCCGACGCCGCCGTGCAGGTGCACTGCGGTGTGCGCGACACGGTGTCCGGCTTCGGCGGCCCAGAACTTCGCGGTGGCCACGTCAGCGGCAGCGGGCAGGCCTTCGGAGAGCTTCCAGGCTGCCTGCCACAGCGTTAGCCGTACGGCCTCGACGTCGATGTACGCGTCGGCGAGACGGTGTCGGACGGCTTGGAAGCTGCCCAGCACCTTGTCGAATTGCTTGCGTTCACGCGTGTACGCAGCTGTCAGTTCGAGCGCGCGTTCCAGCACACCCAACTGTTGTGCGCAAGCGCCTAGAGTGCCGCGAAGGCGCAACTGTTCGCCGACATCGCCGAGAGCGACTCCGGGGGTGTCTGACAGTGTCACCAAACCAGCGTCGGCATGGTCAGTGGTGGACTGCGCTTCGATCGAGACCCCAGCAGCGTCCTTCTCGACGATGTACACGCCGTTGGCAGCTTCGACGAGTAAGGCGTCCGCGAAGGCTGCGAAGGGGACCGCGGTCTGTGTACCGGTGAGGCGTCCGTTTGAAGCGACGAAGGAACCGCCCAAAGCGACCGCGAGGACAGCTTTACCGCGCGAAACGGGCAGCAGCCATCGCTCAGCCAGCAACGGGTCGGTGAGCACCGAGCCAGCCTGAACGACCGAGGACAGGTAGGGGACCGGGGCGACCGCGCGGCCGATCTCGATCAAGACAGAACACTGTTCCAGCAAACCGAAACCGCCGCCGCCGACTGTCGAAGGCAAGGCGGCGTCGAGGACGCCGGAACGGGCCAGAACAGTCCACAGTGGAGCATCGAAACCACCGGACCCGTGCGCGCCCAGTGATTCCGCGGTGACCTGATCGGTGAGAATGCGCCGGGTCAGGGCGGAGAGGTCGGTTTGTGCTTCGGTGAAAGAGAAGTCCACCGGGAGAACTCCTAACGCGTCACGGGCTGGCCGAGGGCGGTGGCGGCGACGATGTCGCGCTGCACCTCGTTGGTGCCGCCGCCGAAAGTGAGGATCAACGCCGAGCGGTGCAGCCGTTCCAGCCGTCCCGCGAGCACCGCGCCGGGGGAGCCGTCGCGCACCACGGCGGCCGCGCCGACCACCTCCATCAGCAGCCGGTACGCCTCGATCGCCATCTCGGTGCCGTACACCTTGGTCGCCGACGCCTCCGCCGGGCCGAGTTCGCTGGCCGCGGCGGCCCAGGCGATTTTCCAGTTCCGCAGCTTCAGGTACTCCGCGCAGGCGTGCACGCGCGCGAGGTGCGTCCGGACCCATTCGCGGTCGGTCAGCGACTCCGCGCGGGCCCATTCCACGACGTCGGCCAGCGCTTTGCGCACCGGTGCGGCTGACGTCAGCGCGACGCGTTCGTGGTTGAGCTGGTTGGTGATCAGCGGCCAGCCCGCGTTCTCCTCGGCGACCCGCGACGTGACCGGAACGCGGATGTCGTCGTAGTAGGTCGCGCTGGTGCCGGGCCCGGCGACGGTGTGCACCTTCGTCCAGGAGAAACCCGGCGCGGAGGTCGGGACGATCAGGATCGACAGGCCCTTGTGCTTGCGCGCCTCCGGATCGGTGCGCGCGGCGAGCCACACGTAGTCGGCGTACTCGATCAGGCTGGTCCACATTTTCTGCCCGTTGACCACGTACTCGTCGTCGTCGCGGGTTGCCCGCGTGCGCAGCGAGGCGAGGTCGGTGCCCGCGCCCGGTTCGGAGTAGCCGATCGCGAAATGCAGTTCGCCGGCGGCGATCTTCGGCAGGTAGAACGCCTTCTGGTCCGGAGTGCCGAACCGCATGATCGTCGGGCCGATCGTGTTCACCGTCAGGAACGGCACCGGCACCCCGGCGACCGCCGCCTCGTCGGTGAAAATCAGCTGGTCGAGCATGCTGCGGTCCTGGCCGCCGTACTCGCGCGGCCAGCCGAGCGCGAGCCAGCCGTCCTTGCCGAGCTGCCGCACGATTTCCTTGTACGCCAAGCCGTCGCCGTACTCGCCGCCCGGCGCGGCGAGGCTTTCCCGCCGCGCGGGCGTCATCAGCTCGGCGAAGTACTCCCGCAGCTCAGCGGCCAGTGCCCGCTGCTGCGGCGTGTAGTCGATCCGCACCCGTCACCTCCACCCCGCCGGTCTCGTTGTGGTGTCGTACCGGGCCCCGGCGGTAAGCTAGAACCTGTTCTAGTTGTACCAGGAGCGGCGAGCGGGAGGAAGCATGGAGGTCAGTGTCGACCGGGAGCTGTGCGAGGCGAACGCGGTCTGCGTCGGGTTCGCGCCGGAGGTCTTCGATCTCGACGACGACGAGAACCTGGTGATCGGACCGGTTCCGGAGGAAGAAGTAGAACGTGTTTCGCAAGCGGTGACCAATTGCCCAAAGAACGCCCTGTTCACGACCAGTTGATCGGGGCTTGCTCAATGCGAGAACAGATTCTAGTCTGTGCTGCGTCAGGCAGGCTTCGACGAGGAGGCTCGCGGGTGGAACCGTCCGTAGGGAAGACGAACGGCCAGGCTGGGGCGGTTCGATGACGCTCGAGGGCAAAGTCGCTGTCGTCACCGGGGCCGGAGCCGGGCTGGGCCGGGCCGAAGCGCTCGCGCTGGCCCGCGAAGGCGCGTCCGTCGTAGTCAACGACATCGGCGAGGCGAAAGACGTCGTGGCCGAGATCGAACAGCGGGGCGGCAAAGCGCTCGCGGTCGCCGGGGACGTCTCGGCGGCCGAAACCGCGAAGGAACTGCTGTCGGCCGCGGTCGACCACTTCGGCAGCCTCGACATCGTCGTGAACAACGCGGGCGTGCTCCGCGACCGGATGCTGTTCTCCATGTCCGACGAGGACTGGGACAAGGTCATCGCGGTGCACCTGCGCGGGCATTTCCTGCTGTCCCGCAACGCCGCCGCGTACTGGCGCGATCGCTCCAAAATGGAGGGACAGCCGGTGTACGGCCGGTTGGTGAACACCGCTTCGGAGGCGTTCCTGGTCGGTTCGCCGGGGCAGCCCAACTACTCGGCGGCGAAAGCGGGCATCGCGGCGCTCACCATGTCCGCGGCGCGCGGGCTGGCGAAGTACGGCGTGCGCGCCAACACGATCTGCCCGCGCGCCCGCACCGCGATGACCGCGGATGTCTTCGGCGAAGCGCCCAAGGACGGACTCGATCCGTTGTCGGTAGAGCACGTTGCTCCGTTTGTCGCATTCCTCGCGTCGCCGGACGCGGACGCCGTCAACGGTCAGGTTTTCGTCGTCCACGGCGGCATGGTCGCGTTGCTGAAGCCGCCGTCGGTGGAGGAGCGGTTCGACACCGCGAACGGCGCCTGGACCACCGGCGAACTCGCCGCGACCGTCGGCGCGCACTTCGCCGATCGAGACCCGGAGCGGATGTTCGCCGCGACCGATCTGCTTTCGCTGCCCTGAACCCGGAGGACGCATGACCGAGGACCGGTTGGCCGGCAAAGTCGCCCTGATCACCGGAGCAGCGCGCGGACAGGGCGCGGCCGCTGCGCGCGCGTTCGTCGCGCAAGGCGCGAAAGTGGTGATCGCCGACGTTCTCGACGACGAAGGCAAAGCGCTCGCCGCGGAACTCGGCGAAGCCGCGGTGTTCTGCCACCTCGACGTGAGCGACGAGGACGGCTGGACCGCCGCGGTCGAGACCACGGCGGCCGAATTCGGGCCGCCGACGGTGCTGGTCAACAACGCCGGGGTGCTGTACTTTTCGGAACTCGCGAAGACGCCGCTCGCCGAATACGAACGCGTCGTGCGGATCAACCAGATCGGGGCGTTTCTCGGCATGCGCTCGGTCGTTGAACCGATGGCAGGGGCCGGCGGCGGCTCCATCGTCAACGTGTCCTCTGTGGAGGGTCTGGCCGGGATGCCGTTCCTCGTCGCCTACACCGCGACCAAGTTCGCGATCCGCGGGATGACCAAGGTCGCCGCGCTGGAGCTGGGCGCGCGCGGGATCCGGGTCAATTCGGTGCATCCGGGCATGATCGACACGAAGATGGTTTCCGACGCGGCGGGCGCGGACGTGGACGTGTCCTGGGTGGGCAAGAAGGTCGCGCTCGGCCGGGTGGGCCGCGCCGACGAGATCGCGCCGCTGCTGGTGTTCCTCGGCAGCGACGAGAGTTCGTATTGCACCGGCGGCGAGTTCGTCGCCGACGGCGGCGCTACGGCCACGCACGCGCTGAAATTGTGAGGTCGCCGGGTGCTGGTGCGCCTAGGGTGACCGCTGGGGGCCGAAGGGACGGGAGTGAACACCGCTAACCGAAATCGGCGGGCGGGGATGGGCAAGACTCGGGGGTGACTACTGGGAGGTGCGGTGGGCGGAAGCGGCTCGGTCACTCTCCCGGGCACCGCGGCGCTGACCCAGGTCGGCAGGCTCGCCACGCTGTCCTGGGAGGTCCTGCGGGCGATCTTCAAGCGCCCGTTCCAGTTCCGCGAATGGATCCAGCAGTGCTGGTTCTTCGCGAGCGTGACCATTCTTCCGACGGCTCTGGTCGCGATCCCGTTCGGCGCGGTCATCGCCCTGCAGCTCGGATCGCTGACCACGCAGATCGGCGCGCAGTCCTTCACCGGCGCGGCCAGCGCGCTCGCCATCGTGCAGCAGGCGAGCCCGCTGATCACGGCGCTGCTGGTGGCCGGGGCCGGGGGAAGCGCGGTCTGTGCCGATATCGGCGCGCGCAAGATCCGGGAAGAGATCGACGCGATGGAAGTCCTCGGCGTCAACCCGGTGCAGCGCATCGTGGTGCCGAGGGTGCTCGCCGCGATCGTGGTGTCGGTGCTGCTCAACGGCCTGGTCAGCGTGGTCGGCGTGCTCGGCGGCTACTTCTTCAACGTGGTCCTGCAAGGCGGCACGCCCGGAGCGTACCTGGCCAGCTTCAACGCCCTCGCGCAGGTGCCGGACCTCTGGATCAGCGAGATCAAGGCGTTCCTGTACGGCTTCGTCGCGGGCGTGGTCGCCGCGTTCCGCGGGCTGAACCCGGCGGGCGGGCCGAAGGGCGTCGGCGACGCGGTGAACCAGGCGGTGGTGATCACCTTCCTGCTGCTGTTCCTGATCAACGTCGTGCTGACCGCCGTGTACCTCAAAGTCGTGCCCCCGAAGGCGTTGTGACATGACGGCCGAACCGATCGAGCAGACGCGCGCGTCCGACCGGACGCTCGAGATCATCGCGCGCCCCGGCGCGAGCCTCGAAGGACTCGGGAAGCAGTTGTCCTTCTACGGCCGGGCGCTCGCCTGGTCGCCGCGCACGATCCGCCGCTACGGCCGCGAAACCACGCGGCTGCTCACCGAGGTCTGCTTCGGCACCGGCGGCCTCGCGGTGATCGGCGGGACGCTCGGCGTGATGATCGGCATGACCCTGTTCACCGGGCTCATCGTGGGCTTGCAGGGGTATTCGGCGCTGAACCAGCTCGGCACGGCCGCGCTCACCGGGTTCATTTCCGCCTACTTCAACACCCGCGAGGTCGCTCCGCTCTCGGCCGGGCTCGCGCTGTCGGCGACCGTCGGCTGCGGGTTCACCGCGCAGCTCGGCGCGATGCGGATCTCCGAGGAGATCGACGCGCTCGAAGTGATGGCCGTGCCGAGCATGCCCTACCTGGTCACCACGCGCGTGCTCGCCGGGGTGACCGCGGTGATCCCGCTGTACGCGGTGGGCCTGCTGTCCTCGTATCTCGCGTCGCGGCAGATCACCATCTGGCTCTACGGCCAGTCCGCGGGCACGTACGACCATTACTTCACGCTGTTCCTCCCGCCCGAAGACGTGCTGTGGTCGTTCGCCAAGGTGATCGTGTTCAGCGTGCTGGTGATCCTTTCCCATTGCTACTACGGCTATACCGCGTCCGGCGGGCCGGCCGGGGTGGGCATCGCGGTGGGCCGCGCGGTCCGCACGTCGATCGTGCTGATCTCGGTGCTGGACTTCTTCCTGAGCCTCGCGATCTGGGGCGCGAACACGACAGTGCGGATATCCGGATGAGTACCCGTCGAGAGTTGCGCAAACGGCTCCAGTACCAGCTGCTGGGGCTGGTGTTCCTGGTCGTGGCGGCGTTGTTCTTCACCACGACGATCGCCGCGTACCGCAAGGCGTTCACGCCGGTGACGCTGGTGAAGCTGGAGACCGACCACGTCGGCAGCCAGCTGCGCGTCGGCGGGGACGTGAAGGTACGCGGCATGCTCGTCGGCGAGATCCGCGACGTGCGGCCGGTCGGCGACCACGCGGAGCTGGAACTGGCGCTGCAGCCGGACAAGACCGACGTGATCCCGTCGAATGTTTCGGCGCGGCTGCTGCCGAAGACCCTGTTCGGCGAACGGTACGTCGCGCTCCAGCTGCCCGAGCGGGCGCAGCGGCCGATCAAGGCGGGCGACGTGATCCCGCAGGACCGCAGCAGCACCGCGATCGAACTGGAGCAGGTGCTCAACCACGTCATGCCGCTGTTGCGGGCGGTGCAGCCGGAAAAGCTGTCCAGCACGCTCAACGCCGTGTCCACCGCGCTCGACGGACGCGGCAAGAAGCTCGGCGAGACGCTGACCCGGCTTTCGGACTACCTCGGCAAGCTCAACCCGTCGCTGCCCGATCTCAAGGCGGACATCACCGGGCTGGCCAACGTGTCCGGCATCTACGACAAGGCCGCGCCGGACGCGTTGCAGGCGCTGTCGGACCTCACCACGACCACGCAGACCATTGTGGAGAAACAGCGCGGCCTGACCGATCTGTACTCCTCGGTCACCGGCACCGCCACCGACCTGACGCGCTTCCTGGAAGTCAACAAGGACAACATCATCCGCCTCACCACCGCCGTGCAGCCCACGCTCGACGTGCTCGCGAAGTACGCGCCGGAATACCCGTGCCTGCTCAAGCAGCTGGCCGGGACGGTGCCGAACGCGGAGCTGGCGTTCGGCAAGGGCACCGCGCATCCGGAGGTCAGCCGCGTGACGATCGAGTTCTCGGCGAGCCGCGGCAAGTACCTGCCTGGCGTCGACGAGCCGAAGTACGACGACAAACGCGGCCCGCGCTGCTATCTGCAGGTGCCGAAACCCGGGCGCTGGCCGCAGTACCCGCCGGACGGCGCGGTGAAGGACGGGGCGACCAAGCCCGCTCCGCCGCACGATCCGGACGGCACGCTGCCCGGCGATTTCACGAACGGCCCGCTGCCCGGCGGGTCCGGGTCGACCGGCGGCGCGCCGAGCATCGCCGGGTCGGCCGACGAGCAGAAACTGCTCGACCTGCTCGCCTCGCCGACGCTGAACACCACGCCGGACAACGTGCCGGGCTGGTCGTCGCTGCTGGTCGGGCCGCTGTACCGGGGGGCGGAGGTGGAGCTGAAATGAGGTCGTTCGTTCCCGCGCTGATCAAGATCGGCATCTTCGCCGTGGTCACGGTGCTGCTCACCGGCGTCCTCGCCACCACGATCGCGAACACGAACTTCGGCAACACCGCGTCCTACGTCGCGAAGTTCACCGACGCGTCCGGGCTGCAGGCCGGCGACGACGTGCGGATCTCCGGCGTGAAGGTCGGCCAGGTCGAGACGATCGGCGTCGACCAGGGCGAGCAGAACTACGCCGAGGTGCGGTTCCTCGTCGAATCGGCGTACAAGCTGCCCTCGCTCGCCACCGCGACGATCAAGTACCGCAACCTCGTCGGCCAGCGCTACCTCTCGCTCGGCACCGACGTCAGCGGCGGCGACACGCTGTCTCCCGGCGACACCATCCCGCCGGAGCGCACGAAACCGGCGCTGAACCTGACCGTGCTGTTCAACGGGTTCAAACCGCTGTTCAAGGCGCTGGACCCGAAGGAGGTCAACCAGCTCTCCGCCGAGATCGTGCAGGTGTTCCAGGGAGAGGGCGGCACGATCACCAGCCTGCTCTCGCACACCGCGTCGATCACGACGTCGATCGCGGGCAAAGACAAGGTGATCGGGCAGGTCATCGACAATCTCAACCAGGTGCTCAGCACGGTCAACGCGCGCGGCCCGCAGCTGGGCGACCTCGTCGACCAGACGCAGCGGCTGGTGAGCGGCCTCGCCGAGCAGCGCAAGCCGATCGGCGACGCGGTGGGCGCGCTCGGCGACCTGACCAACGCGACCGCGGGTCTGCTCGCCGACGCCCGTCCCGCGGTGCAGCAGGACGTGACCCAGCTCGGGAAGCTGGCGAACAACCTCAACGATTCGCAGCCGCTCATCGAGCATCTGCTGCAAGTGCTGCCGGGCAACCTGGAGAAGTTCACCCGGACCCTGAGCTATGGCAGCTGGTTCAACTACTACCTGTGCGGGATCGAAGGCACCATCGGCATTTCCTCGCTGGACGTGACGCTGCCGATCGTGCCGATCCCCGGCACCGAACGCGCGCCGAGGTGTGGCCCGTGAAACGACTGAAGGACCGGAACCAGGCGAGCGTCGGCGCGGTGACGCTCGTGCTCATCGTGCTGGTGACCGCGGTGACGTACTTTTCCGACAGCATCCCGATGTTCGGCAACGGCACCACCTACACCGCGGCGTTCGCCGAGTCCGCCGGGCTCGCGCCGGACAACGAGGTCCAGGTGGCCGGCGTCAAGGTCGGGCAGGTGACGTCGGTGGAGCTGGGGCACAAGCAGGTGCTCGTGAAGTTCCGGGTGAAGGGCGTCCGGGTCGGCGACGCGTCCACGGCGTCGATCGAGATCAAGACGCTGCTGGGGGAGAAGTACCTCGCGCTGGACACGAAAGGCGGCGGCACGCAGACGCCCGGCGACACGATTCCGGTGCAGCGCACGCGGACGCCGTTCCAGTTGCAGGACGCGTTCAACCAGCTGTCCACCACGGTCGGCGACATCGACACGCAGCAGCTCGCGCAGAGCTTCACCGCGCTGTCGGATTCCCTCAAGGACAGTCCGAAGTACCTGAAGGACACGCTGTCCGGGCTGTCGGCGTTGTCGAAGACGGTGTCCTCGCGCGACGCCGACCTGCACACGCTGCTGTCCAACACGAGCAAGATCTCGAAGACGCTGTCCGACCGGAACGCGCAGCTGCAGCAGTTGATCGGCGACGGCAACCTGCTGCTGACCGAACTGCAGCAGCGCCGCGAACAGATCAGCACGCTGCTCAAGGGCACGCAGGAGATTTCGAAGCAGCTGTCCGGGCTGGTCGCGGACAACCGCACGCAGATCGGGCCGACGCTCGCCGCGCTCGGGAAGGTGACCGACGTGTTGCAGCGCAACCAGGGCAACCTCGACCGGAGCTTGCAGCTGATGGCCCCGTTCGCCCGGGTCGGCGCGAACGCGACCGGCAACGGGCGCTGGTTCGAGGGGTATCTGTGCGGTCTGCTGCCGCCGACGATCACGGCGGGCGGGCTGTCGATCAACCCGGAGGGCTGCACGCCGCCGATCTCCGCGCCGGACCAGGGGGTGGGTGGACGATGACTACCGCCGACGTAATTTTTCCCGCGGAGGCGTCATGACGGTCGAAACTCGTGCCGGACGGAATCTGGTCACCTGGCTTGGCTTTGCTTGTGTGGCAGCGCTTTTGCTCACGGCGGGCATTTACCTCGTGCTGCGCGATACGGGCGGCACCAAAATCTCGGCCTACTTCGGCAAAACCGTCGGCCTGTACGCCGGTTCGTCGGTGCGAGTGCTGGGCGTGGCGGTCGGCGAGGTCACCGCGGTGACGCCGCAAGGCCAGGCGGTGCGCGTGGACATGAAGGTGAACGACGACGTCCCGGTCCCGAAGGACGTCGGCGCGGTCGTCGTTTCGCCGAGCCTGGTGAGCGACCGGTACGTCCAGCTGACCCCGGCCTACGACAGCGGCCCGACGCTCGCGAGCGGAACCGTGCTGCCGCGCGACAAGACCGCGACGCCCGTCGAACTGGACGACCTCTACGCGAGCCTCGACAAGCTGTCCACCGCGCTCGGACCCAACGGAGCCAACAAAAACGGCGCGTTCTCCGATCTGCTGGACACCGCCGCGGCCAACCTCAAGGGCAACGGCAAGGACCTGAACTCGACCGTCAGCAGGCTCGCCGAACTGGCGGGCACGCTCGACGATTCGAAGGACGACCTGTTCTCCACGGTGAAGAACCTGAACTCCTTCACCTCCGCACTGTCCCAAAGCGACAGTCAGCTGAACGAGTTCTACCAGCGGCTCGCGGACGTCAGCGGCTTCCTCGCCGACGATTCGCACGACGTCGGGGCCGCGCTCGATTCGCTGTCGACGTCGCTGCAGGACGTGAAACAGTTCGTGGCGGACAACAAGAACGGGCTTTCGTCCAATGTGGCCAAACTGGCGTCGCTGACCAAGGTGCTGGTGGACCAGCGGGCCGCGCTCGCCGAGGTGCTCGACATCGCGCCGACCGGGGCGACGAACTTCATCAACACCTACGACGCGGCGTCCGGCACGATCGCGGTGCGGGACAACCTGAACGAGATCACCAATCCGCCGATCCTCACGATCTGCCGATTGATCAGCGCGGGCACGCCGAAACCGCTTCCGGACACGCTCGGCAACATCTGCAAGAAGCTCGCGCCAGTGCTCGACGGCACGTTGAAGCTGCCGTCCATCCCGCAGGCGCTGAACTCGCTGCAGAACGGCCAGCTGCCGCCGTTGCCGCTGCCGCTGTCGGACGTGCTGACGCAGAAACCCGGAGGCGCCAAGTGAAACGCCTCCGCAAACGGCTGGCGGGCGTGCTCGCCGGGGTGCTGGTGCTCGCCGGGTGCAGCGACGGCGGGTTCAACGGGCTGTACTCGACGCCGTTGCCCGGCGGCCCGGACGTCGGCGACCACCCGTACCACGTCACCGCGTTGTTCACCGACGTGCTCGACCTGGTGCCGCAGGCGAACGTGAAGGTGAACGACGTCGCGGTCGGCCGGATCGACCGGATCGCGCTCACCCCGGACACCCGGTCCGCGCTCGTGTCGATGACGGTGAACGGCGACGTCCAGCTGCCCGCCAACGCGCGGGCCGAACTGCGCCAGTCCAGCCTGCTCGGCGAGAAGTTCGTGCAGCTGAGCGCGCCGGCCGCGGAGAAGCCCGCGGGCAAGCTCGCCGACGGGGCGCAGATCCCGCTCGGGCGCACGAACCGCAATCCGGAGATCGAAGAGGTGCTGGGCGCGTTGTCGCTGCTGCTCAACGGCGGCGGCGTCGACCAGTTGCAGAACATCAGCCGCGAACTCAACGACGCGCTGTCGGGCAACGAACCGCAGATGCGCGCGCTGCTGTCCCGAGTGGACGAACTCGCTACCCAGCTCGACGGGCACAAGGGCGAGATCCTGCGCGCCATCGACGGACTGGACAAGCTGTCCACGACGCTCGCCGGGCAGAAGCAGAACATCGCCACCGCGCTGGACAAACTCGCGCCGGGGCTGAAGATCGTCGCCGACCAGCGCGACCAGCTGGTGGGGATGCTGAACGCGCTGAACAAGCTGTCCGGCGTCGCGGTCGACACGGTGAACCGCAGCCGGGACCAGCTCGTCGCTAACCTCAAGGCGCTGGAGCCGACGCTGCGCCAGCTCAGCGCGGCGGGCAAGGATCTGCCGAACGCGCTGCGGATCCTGCTGACCTACCCGTTCCCGGACTACGCGGGCAACGTGATCAAGGGCGACTACGCGAACGTCGACGCGCGGATCAACCTCGATCTCGACAAGCTGGTGCAGAACTTCACGAACTCGTCGCAGCCGCCGTTCCAGCTGCCGACGCCGCCCTCGACCGCGGCCACGCCGCCTGCCGCCGGGCAAGGGACGTCGCAGCTGCCGCAGTTGCCGTTGCCGCTGCCCAACACCCCGGCTACGGGCGGAGCGAAACCGGGCCTGGGCGGGTTGCTCGGCGGTCTGCTGGGAGGCGGCTGATGAACACGCGCAAAGTCCGGATCCAGCTGCTGGTGTTCTTCGCGATCGCCGTCGTTTCGGTGGCCTACGCGGGCGGGCATTACGCCGGTCTCGACCGGATCTTCGGCAACCGCGGCTACCACGTCACGCTCAAACTGCCCGACTCCGGCGGGGTTTTCGTGAACTCCGAGGTCGCTTACCGCGGCGTGACGGTCGGCCGGGTCGGGGCCATGACGCTCACCCCGCAGGGCATCGACGTCCGGCTCGACATCGACTCCGGCGGCCCGGACATCCCGTCCGCGCTGCACGCGCAGGTCGCGAACCGGTCGGCGGTGGGGGAGCAGTTCGTGGACCTGCTGCCGGACCGCGAATCCGGGCCGTACCTGGAGGACGGCGCGGTCATCGCGCAGGATCGCACGTCGCTGCCCGCGACGCCGGATTCCGTGCTGACCCATCTCGACGGCCTGGTCGCGAGCGTCCATCCGGAATCGCTGAAGACGGTGGTGGACGAGACGTACGACGCGTTCGCCGGTTCCGGTCCGCAGCTGCAGAAACTGCTGGACAGCACCAGTTCGCTCACCGCGACGGCCGCCCAGTACGTCCCGGACACGCAGGGGTTGCTGGCGAATTCGCGCACCGTTTTCGCGACCCAGGAGCGGCAGGCGCAGAACATCACGGCGTTCGCGTCCGGGCTGAAGACGATCGCGGGACAGTTGAAGTCGTCGGATCCGGCTGTGCGCAAGGTGATCGACGAGGCTCCGCAGCTGAGCCGCCAGATCAGCGACGTGCTCGCGACGTCCGGGACCGACCTCGGGGTGCTGTTCGCGAACTCGCTCACCACCGCGCAGGTCACCTCGATGCGGAAGGACGCGATCGAGGAGCTGCTGGTGGCTTATCCGGTGATCTCGGCGTTCTCGCCGTCGACCTCGCCGGACGGCACCGGGCATCTGGGCGTGGTGTTCAACTTCTTCGATCCGCATTCGTGCACGAAGGGGTACGAAGGCACGAAACAGCGTCCGGCCAATGACACGAGCGAAGCGCCGGTCAACATGAACGCTTACTGCGCGGAGCCGCCGGGCAGCCCGACCGAGGTGCGCGGTGCGCAGAACGCGCCGTACGCGGGGAAGCCGCCCGCGATTCCGGCCGCGCCCAAGGCTTCCGCGCCTTCGGACCAGGGTTCGCAGCAGCAGCTGCCGGGTCTGCTGGGGCAGCTGACCGCACCGCTGAAGGGCGGGCTCGGGGCGTTGCTGGGCGGTTCGTGATGGCTGAGGAAAGCGAGGAGGTTGTTGCGGAGCAGCCCTTCCTGAATGGACGGGTGCTGACCGTGCTGGCCGTAGTCGCGGTGCTGGCCGCCGCGTGGTTCGGCTGGTCATGGTGGAGCGCGGCGCAGGACGACAGCCTCGCCCGCGGCCGCGCCCGGGACGCGGTGCTGGCCGCCGCGAGCACGGAACTGGTCACGCTGAACACGATCGACTACCGCACGAGCGCGGTCGACGTGGACCGCTGGATCGCCGCGACGACCGGGCAGTACGGCAAAGACCTCTCCGGCGACCGGCAGTTGCAGATCGACCGCGCCAAACGCACCAAAACCGTGTCGACGGCTTCCCTGGTGCAGGCCGCGGTCACCGAACTGAACCCTTCGGCAGGAACCGCGCGGCTGATCGCGGTCCTGAACGTCCGCGTGAGCACCGGCGACGGCGCGCCTTCGGCGAAACAGGCGCGCTTGGCCGTGGACTTCGCGCAAGACGGCGACACGTGGAAGATCGGCGGCGTCCAGGCGGTGGGCTCGTGAACCGGCGGACGATTGCCGCGGCCGTGGCGGCTGTCGCGCTGGCCTGCGCGGTGTGGTTCGGGGTGCAGGCGTCGCTGCTGCAACCCGAGGACGACGAGGCGATGGTCGACACCGAGGCGACGTCGCAGGTCACCGATCAGGTGAGCGCTGCGGTGAAGGCGGTTTTTTCCTACGACTATGCGAACCTGGACCGCACCGCTCGTGCGGCGGCCGATGTCTTGACCGGCTCGGCCGTGGGGCAGTACCAGGCCCAGTTCACCGCGGCCCGTCAGCGCGCGGCGAACGAAAAGCTCGTCCGGACAACCACAGTGCGCGCGATCGGGGTCCGCTCCCTGCACGGCGACGACGCGAGCCTGCTGCTTTTCCTGGACCAGCAAACGATCCTGCCCGGCGGCGGAGCGCCTCAATCGTCGGTCGGCCAGCTTTCTGTGACCGCGCATCGCACCGACGGACAGTGGAAGATCACCGCGCTGGATCCGCTGTGACCGCCCGGCCGAGCAGCCCGCTCACTTCACGTGCGAGAGCCACCGACGCCTCGATCTCGACCTTCCGGATCGACACGCTCTCCACGAGGAACCCGAACGGCATCCCGAGCTTCTGGCAGAAAGCGGCCAGCTCGCGGGCGTTCGCCAGGCACTGCTCGTAGGATTCGGCCAGCGTGTCGTCCGCGTGGCGCAGGGAATTCTCCAGCCAGCGCGGGACGTGGACGCCGAGCCACTTGAGGAACGCCAGCGTTTTCGCCGAACCACAGACCGAGAGGGTGAACAGGACCGGCTTGGGTTCGAGCTGCTGCTCGCGGCAAGCGTAGAAGTAGTCGGAGACCATGCTCTTGGCCGCATCGGCGCTGTAGATCACCTGCGAGATGAAGTACGCGCAGCCGGCCTGCTGTTTGGCGATCAGCCGCAGGTGCTCGTCGGGCCGCTCGGTGATCGCGACGCCGCCGAGCAGCAGGTCGGGGCGCACCTCCCGGCGCAATGCCTGCGCTTCGGACAGCCGGGTGTGCACCTCCTTGCCCTTCGAGGAGGCCCCGACGAAGACGGACAGCACGCGGTCGGTGTCGGCGGTCCGCAGCCAATCGCGCAGCTCGCCCTCGGGGTACTTGCCGACGCACCGGTAGATGACCGCCGGACGGTCCCACCCGCTGAGATAGTCCGCGTGGTAGCTGGCCGGGTCGAGGGTCGGCAGGTAGGGGAACGGCCGCTCCTCGGGGTTGCGGTCGCTCTCGTCGTCGATGTCGTAGAGGGCGAGGCCGTCGACGTCGAGGTCGCTCAGCCGCGCCAGCGTGGCGGCGGTGATCTCCCGGATCCGCTCGGGAGTGTTGCTGAGGCGAGGCGGGGTGATGCCGAACAGCAGGACGCCGCTGCCGGAGTCGGTCAGCTTCGCCCGGAGAGTGTGGTCCGCCATGGCTCGAAAACTAGCAGCGCTCCTCATCCCGCGAAGGGACCGCCTGGTCCGAACACCTGCTTGGCGAACCGTTCCCCGGCCGACCGGTGCGTCGCCGCGTCCGGGTGCAGCGCGTCCGGCAGCGGGTGCTCGGCGAAATCCGCTTCTCCGTACAGCGAAAGCCCGTCCACGCAGGACAACGCCGGATCCTTCCGATCCCGGACGATCCGCGCCAGTTCCTCCCGGATCACCTTCAGCGTCAGCTTCCCCTCCGCGACGGCGGCGGGATCGCCCGTCGCCTTGAAGCGGAGCGTCCCGGTGCTGAAATCCGGTGCTCCCGGACCCGGCGTGTCCTCGTGGATCGGGCACAGCCAGGGCGAGACCACCGCCAGCGGAACGTCCGGATGCCCCTCCCGGATCGTGTCCAGGAACCCGTGCACGGCCGGGCCGAAGGCGCGCAGCCGCATCAGGTCCGCGTTCACCACGTTGATTCCCAGCTTCACGCTGATCAGATCGGCGGGAGTGTCGCGAATGGCCCGCGCGGTGAACGGGTCCAGCAGCGCGCTTCCGCTGAAGCCGAGGTTGATCAGGTCGACCCCGGCGGCAGCGGCGGCCAGCGCGGGCCACGTCTGGGACGGGCCTGCCGCGCCGGTGCCGTGGCTGATCGAGCTGCCGTGGTGCAGCCAGACCCGGCGGGCGGGCGGCAGCGGGGAGATCGGGGCAGTGGTGCGCAACGTGACCAGCCGGGTGGTTTCGTTGTACGGCAACCAGATCTCGACGTCCTTGACACCCGAAGGCAGGTCGGAGAACCGGACCGTGCCGGGCGGGCCGGGGCGGGTTTCGCCCTCGCCGGTCATCATGTCGAGGATCAGTTCGTCGCCGCCCGACACCGTGGCGGAGCCGCCCGGACGCCCGTTCAGCATCAGGTCGTAGCCGCCGTCCGGCAGCGGCGGCACGCCCACGTAGCCGACCTTCGTGCGGTGGGTGTCCAGTTCGATCGCCGTCGACTCGGTGCGGAACGCCAGGCGCACGCCGGACGGCTGGGTCTCCGCCATCGCGAGCCTGCTGTCGGTGTTCTGCGTCCGCGCCCGCGCGGTCAGCCGGTGCGGCAGCAAGCCCCGCGGCGTGCGTTCGAGCTCAAGTGCGCCGCGGACGAACTCTTCGCCGATCTCGGTGGTGATCCACTGCATGCCGCCGAGTGTGCCGTCCGCGGCCGTGCGCCGCCAACGGGATATCAGCCGTCCCAGACCCCGGGGCCCTCGCGCAGCACGGCGACCGGGGCGGCCCCGGCGGACGGCCACAGGTCCAGCACGTACCGGAAATGCTCCCCGAACTCGTGGTCGTGCCATTCCGCGTCCGGCGGGCCGCTCTCCACATAGGACACTCGGACCCGGTACCGCCCTGGCGGCACCGCGATCCGGTGTTCCTGGCGGGCGTAACCGGCGGGACCGGCCAGCGTCGCCTCGCCGCCGGGGACGTCGAGATCGGCTTCCACCACGTGCGACGCGTCCGGCAGCACCGGCGGCGCGGATGCGCCGACCGACACGTCGACCTCGACCCAGTCGGAGCGCGCGGTCGCCACGGAGAGCGACGACGGCTCTACCGCGACGCGGTGCGCGGAGACCGCCTCGTCGGTCCATCCGCCGTCGCCGGGACGCCAGGCGTCCTTGTCCCGCAAGGAGAACTGCCGTTGCTCGGCATGCACCAGGTACCGCACGGGACCCACGCTAGCCCACGAGAGCCGGGGGTCACCCGAACTGGCTTGCGCGAGCGGTTTAGCGTGGTGGTATGACCACAGCTCCTGTCGATGTCGACACTGCCCGTCGCGACTACGCCGCGCTGGTCGAGCGCGGACTGTCCCTGGACATCACCCGCGGCAAGCCGTCGCCCCGGCAGCTCGACCTCTCCGCGGATCTCCTGACGCTGCCGAACGGCCAGTACAAGGCCGAGGACGGCACCGACACCCGCAACTACGGCGGGCTCAAGGGGCTGCCGGAGCTGCGCCGCATCTTCGCCGGCGCGCTGCAGGTGCCGGTCGAGCAGTTGTTCGCCGCGGGCAACTCCAGCCTGGAGCTGATGCACGACACCATCGCGCAGGCGATGCTGAGCACCCTGCCGGGCGCCGCGCGCCGCTGGGCCGACGAGCCCCGGATCGCGATGCTGTGCCCGGTGCCCGGCTACGACCGGCACTTCGCGCTCGCCGAGCGGTTCGGCATCGAGCTGATCCCGGTGCCGATGACCGAGACCGGCCCGGACATGGACGTCGTCGAGCGCCTCGTCGCCGAGGACGCCGCGGTCAAGGGCATCTGGTGCGTGCCGAAGTACTCCAACCCGACCGGCGTCACCTTCAGCGCCGAGGTCGCGGGCCGGCTCGCCGCGATGCCCGCCGCCGCGCCGGACTTCCGGATCATCTGGGACAACGCGTACGCGGTGCACCACCTCACCGAGGACGAGCCGGAGCTGGCCGACATCCTCGCCCTCTGCGCCGAGGCCGGGAACCCGGACCGCGCGTTCGTGTTCGGCTCCACCTCGAAGATCACCTTCGCCGGGGCGGGCGTCGGGTTCTTCGGCGCGTCCGAGGCGAACCTCGCCTGGTGGCAGAGCGTGCTGAGCAAGCGCACCATCGGCCCGGACAAGGTCAACCAGCTGCGCCACGCGATGTTCCTGAAGGACGCCGACGGCGTCCGCGCGCTGATGCGCAAGCACGCCGAGCTGATCGCGCCCAAGTTCGCCGCCGTCGAGCGCATCCTCGCCGAGGAACTGAGCGACCTGGCGACCTGGACCAAGCCGACCGGCGGGTACTTCATCTCGCTGACCGTGCCCGAGGGCACCGCGAAGGAGGTCGTGCGGCTGGCCAAGGAGGCGGGCGTCGCGCTGACCCCCGCCGGGGCCACCCACCCGCACGGCGACGACCCGGCCGACGCGGTCATCCGCATCGCACCGACCTTCCCCGAGCTCGCCGAGGTGGAGGAGGCCGTTCGCGCCCTCGCCGTCTGCGTGCGGCTCGCGGTCGCCCAGCGCGCCTAGATCGACCGGTCTGTGCCGCCGCCACCCGCTACGGTGGCGGCGGCACAGTCGTTTCCAGGGGGGGGCACGATGCGGGTTCTGATCGCGGGCGGCGGAGTCGCGGGCACAGTCACGGCGATGGCCTTGCAACTCGCCGGGCACGAGCCGGTCGTCTACGAGGCGCATCCCAGCGGGGGAGCGGACGCGGGCGCGTTCCTCGTCGTGATGCACAACGGCATGAACGCCTTGCGCGCGATCGACGCCGACCGTCCAGTGATCGAGGCGTCCTTCGCCTCGACCGGCATGGAACTCGTCGGCCCGGACGGAACCACACTCGGCGCGCACGAGTTCGACCGCGAACTCGACGGCCCGCGCACCCTCACTCGCGCCGCGCTTTACCGTGCGCTGCAACAGGAAGCGGAACGCCGCGGCGTCGAGATCGTCCACGGCAAACGCCTCGTCTCCGCTGCGGAGGGCGTCACCGCGACTTTCCAGGACGGCACCACCGCGTCCGGCGATGTGCTCGTCGGCGCGGACGGCCTGCATTCTGTGGTCCGCACGCTCATCGATCCGCAGGCCGAGCCGCCGCGCTTCACCGGCCTCACTGTGGTCTACGGCTACACCCGCGCCGAAGGACTTCCTGCCGCGCAAGGCATCTACCGGATGTTCCGCGGCAGCCGTGCCGCGTTCGGCTACACCACCGACCCCGGCGGCGCGACGTTCTGGTTCGCCCGCGTCCCCGACTCCGAACGCTCGCGGGCCGAGATCGCCGCCGTCCCTCCGGAAGGCTGGCGAGAGTTCGCCCGCGCCGCCTTCGCGGACGACCCGCTGCCGTGCGCCGCGATCGTGGCCGCGACCGGCGACGACGTGCACGGCGGACACTCCTACGACCTGCCGACCACCCGCGTGTGGTCGACGCCGTCGATGGTGCTGGCCGGCGACGCAGCGCACGCAGCGTCCCCGGCGGCCGGACAGGGCGCGTCGATGGCGCTGGAAGACGCCGTGGTCCTCGGCCAGTGCCTGCGCGATCTGCCGGACGCGCCCGCCGCGTTCGCGGCCTACGACCGGCTGCGCCGCGCCCGCGTCGAGAAGCTCGTGGCCGCCAGCGCGGGCAACGACGTCGGCGGCGAGCGAGGATGGGCATACCGGCATCATCTGGACTGGACCGCGCGAATCACAGCGTGAGCGGCTCGCCGACGATACGATCCGCGCATGACTCAAGCCGCGCCACCTCAGCAGTTCCCGATCCTGCTGTCGACCATGAACGATCTGCCCGGGTACCGCGTAGTCCGCGTGTTCGGCGAGGTCTTCGGGCTCACCGTCCGCAGCCGCAACATGTTCTCCAACATCGGTTCCGGGTTCAAGGCGATGGGAGGCGGCGAGCTCAAGGGCCTCACCAAGCTGCTGTCCGACTCGCGCCACGAAGCCCTCTTCCGGCTCTGCCAGGAGGCCATGCAGCACGGGGCCAACGCCGTGCTCGCGCTGCGCTTCGACTGCAACGAGATCGCGGGCACGGCCAGCGAGATCGCCGCGTACGGCACCGCGGTGTACGTGGTCCCGGACGGCGCCCAGCAGCAACAGCAGGCCCCGCAACAGCAGCAGGCCGCCCCGCAGCAGCAGTACGCGCAGGCGCCGCAGCAGCAATACCAGGCTCAGCCGCCGCAGGCCTGAGCCCCGTGCCCGGCTTGCCCGTGCGTCGAGCCGCCCGGCGGCCGTGACGGACGAAAACGGGCCCGCACCGGCAAAAGGTGCGGGCCCGTCTTTTCGCCGGGGTCACTTCCGGTACAGCGCCTCGATGTCGGACGCGTAGTTCTTGTTCACCACGTTCCGCTTCAGCTTCAGACTCGGCGTGATCTCGCCGCCCGCCTCGGTGAAGTCGTTCGCCAGCACGGTGAACTTCTTGATCGACTCCGCGTGCGACACCTGCTTGTTGGCCTCGTCGACCGCCGCCTGGATCTCCGCGCGCAGGTCCGCGTCCTCGGCCAGTTCCGACACCGTCGCCGCTTCCGGCTTGCCGTGCTGGGACTTCCAGGCCGGGAAGTACTCCTCGTCGATCGTCACCAGCGCGGCGATGAACGGCCGCTGGTCGCCGACCACCATCACCTGGCTCACCAGCGGCGCGGCCTTGATGGTGTCCTCGAGCCCGGACGGGGCGACGTTCTTGCCGCCCGCCGTCACGATGATCTCCTTCTTGCGGCCGGTGATCTTGAGGAAGCCTTCCGCGTCCAGCTCGCCGAGGTCGCCGGTGTGGAACCAGCCGTCGGTGAGGGCTTCCGCGCTCGCCTCCGGGTTGTTGTAGTACCGGCCGAACACGACGTCGCCCTTGAGCAGGACCTCGCCGTCTTCCGCGATGCGCACCGAGGTGCCCGCGACCGGACGCCCGACAGTGCCGACGCGGAACGCCGCGCTGGTGTTCACGTTCGCCGCGGCGGACGTTTCGGTGAGGCCGTAGCCCTCGAACACCGGCACGCCGATGCCGCGGAAGAAGTGCGCCAGCCGCGCGCCCAGCGGCGCTCCGCCGGACACCGCGGCGATGCAGCGGCCGCCCAGAGCGGCGCGGAGCTTGCCGTACACCAGCTTGTCGAACACCAGGTGCTTCGCGCGCAGGCCGAGCGAGGCACCGCCCTTTTCTTGCGCCTCGCTGTACGCGACCGCGGTGGCCTCGGCGGCGTCGAAGATCTTGCCCTTGCCGTCGGCGTGTGCCTTCTGCTTCGCGGTGTTGTAGACCTTCTCGAACACGCGCGGCACGGCGACGACGAACGTCGGCCGGAAGGTGCCGAGGTCCGGGACCAGGTTCTTCACGTCCGGCGTGTGGCCGAGGGTGACCCGGGCGGTGAGCGCGGTGATGGCGATCGCGCGGGCGAGGATGTGCGCCAGCGGCAGGAAGCACAGCAGCGAGTTGCCCTGCTCCATCAGCTCCGGGAAGGCCTCGATGTCCGCGCGGATCTCGGCGAGCAGGTTCCGGTGGGTCAGCTCGACGCCCTTGGGCCGGCCGGTGGTGCCCGACGTGTAGACGATGGTGGCCGTCTCGTTCGCGGTGACGCCGCGGCGGCGGGTGTGCAGGTCCTCGTCGGAGACCTCGGCGCCCAGCGCGGTCAGCTCGTCGACCGCGGGGGCGTCGCCCTCGATCTGCCAGGTGTGCTCGAGCGTGCTGAGCCGCCCGCTGATCTCGTCGACCGCTTTCCGGTGCGCGCCGGTCTCCACGACGACGGCCTTGGCCGCGGAATCGGAGAGGATCCAGTACACCTGTTCGGGCGACGACGTTTCGTAGATCGGAACGGTGACCGCGCCCGCGGCCCAGATCGCGAAGTCGACCAGCGTCCACTCGTAGCGGGTCTTCGACATCAGCGCGACGCGGTCGCCGTGCCCGACGCCCGCCGCGATCAGGCCCTTGGCCACGGCCGCGACCTGGTCGGCGAAGTCCTTCGCGGTGACGTCGAGCCAGGTGCCCTCGACCTGCCGCCGGAAGCTGACCACGTCGGAGAACCGCTCCGCGTTCGCCCAGACGACATCGGCCAGGTTCTCGTCGTCGGTCACCGGCTTCCCGGCGGGGGCGCTGTATTCGCGCACGTGGACCTCCGTGTTCGACGCGTGCGGTTACCCGCCAGTCAACTTAGCGTGCCGTAGACCTTAAGACCATGCTGGCACGGGGCGCGCGGCGAGGTCGTGACATCGTGTCCGGGTGCACGAACCGCCAGCTCTCGATCTTGTCGACGAGACCTTCCTCGTCGTGCCCCCGTCGACCGTCGCGGCCGCCTTCGCCGACCCGCGCTCGTGGCGGCGCTACTGGCCCGACCTGGAGTTGCAGGTCTACACCGACCGGGGGGACAAGGGCCTGCGCTGGACCGTCACGGGCGCCTTGATCGGTACCATGGAGGTCTGGCTGGAACCTGTTCTCGACGGCACGGTGCTGCACTACTTCCTCCGGGCCACGCCTGCCGGTCCCGGCGGCGTGCCGCGCGAGCTGAGCCCGCGCGAACTGCGCCGCGAATTCGACCGGCGGGCGCGCGCGGCGAAGGACGTGGCGCTGGGATTGAAGGAGATCCTCGAGGACGGGCGCGAGCCGGGGATTCCGCCCCGGCCCGTCGAGTAGGAGGCTCTTGTGCGGGTTCACGTCGTTTCGGACGTGCACGGCAACGCCGACGCGCTGAAGCGGGCGGGGGACGGGGCGGACGCGCTGGTCGTGCTCGGCGACCTGCTCGACTTCGTCGACTACCACGACCACGACAAAGGCATCATGGGCGTGCTGTTCGGCGCGGAGAAGGTCGGCGAATTCGCCCGCCTGCGCCGCGAAGGCACCAGGGACGAGACGGTCGCCTACTCGCGCACGCTGTGGGCCACCCTGGACGACCCGGCCGCCGCGGTCGACGAGGCGGTCAGGGAGCAGTACTCCACGTTGTTCGCTTCGATGACCGCGCCGACGTACGCGATCCCCGGCAATGTCGACGCGCCGTCGGCGTGGCCGGAGTTCGCCGGCGAGGGCGTGCATCTGGCCGACGGAGAGGTCGTCAGCATCGGCGGCCTGCGGTTCGGTTTCGCCGGCGGTGCGGTGCTGCCGGACGGCGTGCTCCCGCGTCCGCGCAAGGGTGCGGCGTGGCGGCCGTACCTGCGGGCCCGCGAGGAGTTCGACGCGGCGGTTTCGCTGCTGGACGAGGTCGACGTGCTCTGCACGCACATCCCGCCCGCGGTGCCCGAACTGACCTACGACGTGGTCGCCCGCCGCGCCGAACTCGGTTCGCGGGCGCTGCTGGACCTGATCCGGCGGCAGCGTCCGCGCTGGTCCGTCTTCGGGCACGTGCACCAGCCGCTGGCCGCGCGACGCCGGGTCGGGCACACCGAGTGCCGTAACGTGGGTCACTTCAAGGAGACCGGGCAGCCCTACGTGCTGCGCTGGTGACTGTGCTGTCCGGCTACGCTTCGTCCCATGGCCGAGCAGTCCACGCAGTCCATCGAGGTCGACGCCGAGCCCGCGCGGGTCATGTCGGTGATCTCCGATTTCCCCGCGTACCCGGAGTGGGCCAAGGCGGTCCGCGAGACCGAGGTGCTCGCGACCGACGACGAGGGCAGGGCGAAACAGGTGAAGCTCACCCTCGACGCCGGGCCGATCAAGGACGTGTACACGCTCGAATACGACTGGGACGATTCCGGTCTCGGCGTCAGCTGGCACCTGGTCAAGGGCCAGATGCAGAAGGCGCAGAACGGCCGGTACGCGCTCGAACCGCTCGGCGGCGGGCGCACCCGCGTCACCTACACCCTGTCGGTCGAGCTCGCGCTGCCGATGATCGGGCTGCTCCGGCGCAAGGCGGAGAAGATGGTCATGGACACCGCGCTCAAGGAGCTCAAGCGCAGGGCAGAGGGCTAGATGCGCATCCTGCTGTTCACCGGCAAGGGGGGTGTCGGGAAGACGACGCTCGCCGCGGCTACCGCTGCCGCGCTGGCCGGCCGCGGCAGGAAGACGCTCGTCGTGTCCACCGACCCGGCGCATTCGCTCGGCGACGCGTTCGGCACTTCGCTCGGCGCCGAACCCTCCGAAGTGGACATCCGCCGCGACGGCGCGCCGGCCGGTCTCTGGGCGGCGCAGGTCGACTCGCGGGCGCTGGCCGACCGCACCTGGCACGAGCTGCGCGGCGAACTGCGGAAAGTGCTGGCCGGAGCCGGTCTGGACGTCCTGGACGCGGAAGAGCTGACCGTGCTGCCCGGCGTCGACGAACTGCTCGCGCTGAGCGAGGTGCGGCGACTGGCTTCGCAGGGGCCGTGGGACACCGTGGTGGTCGACTGCGGTCCGACCGCTGAAACGCTGCGCTTGCTTTCCCTGCCGGAAGCCGTTTCGGGCTACTTGGGCCGGGTATTCGGCAACCGGCGCGTCGCGGCTTCGGTGCGGCAGCTCGGCGCGCATCTCGACGCGCTGCGCGAATTGCTCACCGATCCGCGCGTGACGACGGTGCGGCTGGTGCTGACACCGGAACGAGTGGTGGTCGCCGAGGCGCGGCGCACGCTGACGTCGCTGGCGCTGCGCGGCATCGCGGTCGACGGCCTGATCGCCAACCGGCTCATGCCCGCGCCCGGATTCTGGCGCGGTTCGGCGGCGAAGTGGCTGCGCACCCGCCGCGACCAGCAGGACGCGGTGCTGGCGGAACTGGCCGAGGCCGGATTCGGCCCGGGCGAGCTGGCCCGCGTCGAGCACCGGGCGAGCGAACCCGTGGGCGCCGAGGCTCTCGCCGAACTGGCCCGCGAACTGTACGGCAGCCGGGATCCGTTGGCCGGCAACGGAAAACCGGTCACGCCGCTGTTGTCGGTGGCCGCCGACGGGGCCGGTTTCCGGCTGCGGGTCGCGCTCCCGCTGAACCGGGATTCGGCAGTCGACCTCGCCCGCGTGGACGACGACCTGGCGATCACCGTGGACGGGTTCCGCCGCCTGGTCGCACTGCCCGAGACGCTGCGCCCGTGCCGGATCACCGGCGCGGAATCCGACGCCGACGGCCTGGTGGTCAGCCTGGCCGGGAACCGGGGATCCGGATGAGCGAAGAACACGAGGCGGGGTCTTTTTCGGACGGCCTGAAGCTGGCCGAGGAGATCCGGCTGCTGGTCGAGATGGTGATCGAACGCGCCGCGCCGTGGCTGGAAGGCGTCATGGCCGCCGGGCACGGCGGCGCTCCGGAGGAACCGGGCGGATCGGGCGACCCGGGTGTGGAGGACAGCACTTCCGGATGCGGCTGGTGCCCGCTGTGTGCGATCGTCGCCGTCGTGCGCGGCGAGCGGCCGGAGTTCGTGGCGAGGGTCCTCGAACAGGCCGCTCAGCTCGTCGCGCTGCTGCGGGCGGTGCTCGCGGACCGGTGGGAGCCGGAGGAAGGCGTGCACATGCCCGGCTTCCGGCCCGCCGCGCACGCGTCCGCGACCGCGTCCTCGGCGGAGCCGTCGTCGCGGGTCCAGCACATCGTCGTCCGCAAGCGCGCGGACTGGCAGCCGGAGCGGGAGAACTGATTGCTGACCGTAGGGGTGGACGTCGGCGGCACCAGCGTGCGCGCCGGCGTCGTGGACGAGCGCGGTTCGCTGCTCGACACGGCGCGCGTCGGGACGCCGAGCGAGGAGAACGCGCTCGAAGACGCCATCGCCGGGGTCGTCGAAAACCTGCGCAACCGGCACGACGTCGCCGCGGTCGGCCTTGCCGTGGCCGGTTTCGTGACCCGAGACCGGCGTTCGGTGATGTTCGCGCCGCATCTCGCCTGGCGCAACGCCCCGGTGGCGGACCGGATCGCGAAACGCGTCGGCCTCTCGGTGACGCTGGAGCACGACGTCAACTCGGCGGTCGTCGCCGAACACCGCTTCGGCGCCGCGCGGGGTGCGGGGGTGGCCGCGCTGGTCGCGCTGGGCACCGGGATCGGCGCGGGTTTGCTGCTGGACGGCGAGATTTACCGTGGAGCCCACGGGGTCGCGCCGGAACTCGGCCACCTCACGGTGGTGCGCGACGGCCGCGCCTGCCCGTGCGGCAAGTACGGCTGCTGGGAGCGCTACTGCAGCGGCACCGCGCTGGCCGCGACCGCCGTCGAGCTGCTCGCCCGGTACCCCGGCCGTTCCACCGTGCTGTCCCGCGAAATCGCCGGCGACCCCGGTTCGGTCACCGGCCGCCGAGTGGCCCGCGCGGCCCGCGACGGCGACCCGATCGCCTTGCGCGCCATGGCGGAACTGGCGAAATGGCTCGGCGAGGGCCTGGCCTTGGTGGCGGACGTCTTCGACCCGGAGATCATCGTGATCGGCGGCGGAGTGTCGGAGTCCGCGCCGCTGTTCCTGGACGAGGCCCGCGAGCACTACGCCGGCGCGATCACCGGTGCGCGGCACCGTCCGCTGGCCCGGATCCGGACGGCGCATCTCGGGGACGACACGGCGATCGTCGGGGCGGCGGCGCTGGCGATGGACACGTTGTGAGTGCTGATCACGGTTCTTGCCGGGATTAACACGCACGAGGTTCTGTGGAAGGCTGGGCCGGGTGACGCCGATGACCGCCAACCGCTTCGTGCGGTGCTCGTGCGGCAGGCAGCACTGGGGCGCGTTCGGCGCGGCCGGCTTGTTGTTGTGCGATCCCCGCCGCGGCGTGCTGTTGCAGCAGCGCGCGTCGTGGGTGCACAACGGCGGCACGTGGGCCTTGCCCGGCGGCGCGCTCGAGGTCGGCGAGACCGTGCACGAGGCCGCTGCCCGGGAGGCGTGGGAAGAAGCAGCCATCCCCGCGTCCGCCTTCCGCGCGATGTCCGCTTCGGTGCTGGACCACGGCGAATGGCAGTACACGACGGTCCTCGGCCTGGCCGACAGCGCGCTGCAGGCCCAGGTCGCGAACGAGGAAAGCGCCGAGATGCGCTGGGTCCCGCCGGACGAGGTGGCCGCACTGGACCTCCACCGCGATTTCGCCGCCGCCTGGCCGGTCTTGCGCGAGCAACTGGGCCGCGAACTGGTGCTGGTGGTCGACGCGGCGAACGTGATGGGCTCCCGCCCCGACGGCTGGTGGCGCGACCGCCACGGCGCCGCGGAACGCCTGCGCGACCAGCTGACCACCCCAGCCGAACAAGGCCTGCGCGACGCCGTGACCGGCATCGGCGCGGGCGCGGCGTGGTCCTGGTGGCCCCGGGTGGTGCTGGTCGTCGAGGGCAAAGCCAGGGGAGTGGAATCGATCCCGGGCGTCGAGGTCGTCGCGGCGGAGACCGACGGCGATTCGAAGATCGTCGAGGTGACCGCCGCCGCCCGTCGACGCCCGCACGACCACGTCGTGGTGGTGACGGCCGACCGCGAACTGCGCGGCCGGGTCGGGGATCTCGGCGCGTCGGTGCTCGGGCCGGGGACGTTGTTGCGGGAGCTGGGCGGGTGAGGGGTGGTCGCGTGGTCGCGGCTGCTCTTCGGCAGGGCTAGGGGCACCTCCGTCATGGTGACTGGTCGTGGGTCGCGCGGCCGGGTCGGGGATCTCGGCGCGCGGGTGCTGGGCCGGGGACGTCGTTGCGGGAGCTGAGCGGATTTCGCGCGGTCTCGGACGCAGCCCGATACCGCTTCGGGGGCCACGTCCGTGGTGGCGGTCGAGCGAGCGGCGCTCGACTTAAGCCGCTGCCCGGCAGCGCCCCGCGCGCTCGTACCGGTGGCAGCCGACCGGGAACCGCTCGGCGAGGGAACCCAGCGCCCTCGCGAGGCACCGAGCAGTTGGCCAAGAGCCGCTGCCTTCCCGCGTGCGTAGCCGGGCCCGTGTCGTGGTGGCGGCGACAGATCGCGAGCCGCTGTCCCGCCCGGCCAACGCTCCCCGGCAGCCGTCACACGGTCTTCACCGAACCCGCGTCCACAAGGTGGTCCGTCCCGGTGATGCTCGCCGCCAGCGGTGACGCCAGATATGCGATCAACGTAGCCACCTCATCCGGTTCGATCAGCCGTCCGGTCAGCATCCCCGCACCGGCGGGCAGTGCAGCCAGCAAATCCTCGTGCGACAACCCCATCGACGAAGCCAGTTCGGCGCCGTAACTGTCCGGGCCTTCCCACAGCGCGGTACGAACCGGTCCGGGCGAAACAGTATTGACCCGAACGCCCCGCGGCCCGAACTCCTCCGCCAATGCCTTCCCGAAAGCGGTCAACGCGGCTTTCGCGGTGGTGTAAGCGATCGGGCCCGAATGCGGCATCCGCGCACCATTCGAGGACACCGTGACGATCGCGCCCCGCCGTTCGATCAGATGTGGCAGTGCCGCACGGGAAGCCCGCACCGCGGCGAGGAAATTCAGCTCCAGCAAATCCGTCCACTGCTGATCCGCGAGAGACAGGAAACCGCCGGCTTGCCCGCTGGCACTGTCGCCGCCGCCGACGTTGTTCACCAGGACGTCCAAGCCGCCGAATTCCGCGACGGCTTGGTCGATCACCCGTCCGGGACCGTCGGGAGCGGAGAGGTCCACCGCGATCGGCACCGCGCCGGTTTGCTTCAGTTCCGGCGTGATCGTCCGGGCCGCGGCCACCACGCGCATCCCCTCGCCGATCAGCGCGGAAACCGTGGCCAGGCCGATTCCCCGGCTCGCTCCGGTCACTGCCGCGGTCTTGCCGGTCAGCTGCAGGTCCATCGAAATCCCCCCAAGTCGGGTCACTAGCGATGCAGTTAAGCTAGCAGTTGCAACAGAAGTGTCGCAACTAATAATCGAGTGGCAACCATGGCGTAAACTGATCGGCATGGAGAAACGGGCCCTGCGCGCGGACTCGGAACGGACGGCCCAGGCGATCCTCGAGGCGGCCGAACGGGTGCTCAGCGACAACCCGGCGGCGACCATGGAGCAGATCGCCGAGGCCGCCGGCGTCTCGCGGACGACTGTGCACCGCCGGTTCGCCAGCCGGGACGCGCTGGTCGACGCGATGACCCTGTGGGCGACGCAGCAGTTCCACAACGCGCTCGCCAGCGTCCGGCCCGACGTCACGCCGCCGCTGGTCGCGCTTTACCAGGTGACCGCGAAGGTGCTGAGCGTCAAGCTCCGGTGGGGCTTCGCGATGAACGCGCACCCGGCGGAAGAAGGCGTCCTCACCCCGGACGTGCTCGCCCAGTGCGACGTCTTCTTCCGGCGGCTGGAGGAAAGCGGCGCGCTGCGGCCCGGCGTCGACCTGGTCTGGGCGCGGCGCGTCTACTGTGCGCTCATCCACGAAGCAGCGCAGGACCAGGACTCCGCCGATCCGGACGCGCTGGCCACCCGCGTCGTCGACACCGTGCTCGGCGGGTTCGGCAAACCCGGCGTGACGATGGGCTAGGGGAGCCCGTCCCCGGCTAGTTCGGCGACGATCTTCGCGATCCGCCGCTCCCGGGTTTCGGCGCGCTTGGCCGAGGCGACAGCTTCAGTCCGTTCCCGTTGGGCGGTAAAGGAAAGCTTGTCGAACGCCGCCCGTGCGCCGGTTCGTTCCGCCAGCGCCGAAGCCAGATCGTCCGGCATCTCGACGGTCCGCTCGGCGAGGTCGGCTTCGAGCGTGACCTCGACCGTCTCCCCGGCGGCGACCCCGGCCGCCTCCCGGTTCGCCGCGCTGAGCGGCAGCATGAACTCGCCCGAATAGACCGCGACCGTGCTGCGGTAGGTGTGCGGGCCGATCGTCACCCGCACCTTCGGCCGCCGCCCCTGGCCGAGCGCCTCGACGACCTCGGCCGGGACCCGGAAACCGGTGGCGGTTTTGCCGTTGAGCTCGACGAGCGTGCTGAACGTATGCGACATCGCTGCCTCCCAGACCAGCTAAGCGTGCGGGACGCCGTCGCGCATCTCGGTGACCAGCGCGGCGACCACGGCCTTCAAGGATCCGTTGTACTGCTTCGCGACCGCCCGCTGCCGCTGATAGCTCGCGCCGACCCGGAGAATGTTCTCGACATCGCGCAGCTCGCGGGCGCAGTCCAGCCGCTTGGCGACCGGTTCCAGCCGGTCCAGCAGCTCGGCGAGGTCTTCGGTGACGAGCCGTTCGCGGCCGGCGGCGTCGAGGATGACGATCGCGTCGAGGCCGTAGCGGGCGGCGCGCCACTTGTTCTCCTGGACGTGCCACGGCGGCAGCACCGGCAGCGTCTCGCCCTTGTCGAGGCGGGCGCTGAAGTCGTCCACCAGGCACTGGGTGAGCGCCGAAATCGCGCCGACCTCCTGCAGCGTCGGCAGTCCGTCGCACACGCGCATCTCGATGGTGCCGAAATGCGGGGCCGGGCGGATGTCCCAGCGGATCTCGGAGAAGTGGTCGATCACGCCGGTGGTGAACATGTCCTCGACGTAGCCCTCCAGCTCCGCCCATTCGCGGAACTGGAACGGCAGCCCGGCGGTCGGCAGCTGCTGGAACATCAGCGCCCGGTTCGAGGCGTACCCGGTGTCCTCGCCGGACCAGTACGGCGACGACGCGGACAGCGCCTGCAGATGCGGCGCGTAGCGCAGCAGCCCGTCGAGCACCGGCAGCACCTTGTCCCGGTGGTCGAGCCCGACGTGGACGTGCACGCCGTAGATCAGCATCTGCCTGCCCCACCACTGGGTGCGGTCGATCAGCTTGGCGTAGCGCTCCTTGTCGGTCACCTTCTGCCGGTACCACGAGGAAAACGGGTGCGAGCCCGCAGAGAACAGCTCGACGCCCAGCGGGTCGGCGACCCGGTGCACCTCGTCGAGCGCTTCGGCGAGGTCGTGTTTCACCTCGCCGACCGTGCGGCAGACGCCGCTGACCACCTCGATCGTGTTGAGCAGCAGTTCCTGTTTGATCCGGGGATGTTCGGCGGCCCCTTCCGGGCGGACCGCGGCGAGGAGTTCCTCCGCGACCGACCGCAGTTCGCCGCTGCGCCGGTCCACCAGCGCGAGTTCCCATTCCGCGCCGACGGTGGAACGCCGGGACGCCTGGAAGTCGATCCGCATGCCCGCCCGGTCAGACCTGGGCGCCGTTGCTGGGGTCCGCTCCCGGCGGCGGGCCCTGGCGCACGCGCAGCAGGAGCAGCGCGATGCCGGTGGCGAGCGAAAGGATGCCGAGCGGCGTGGCGAGCGCGGGGCCGACCCCGATCAGGTTCGGCACGATCAGCAGCAGGAGCCCGACGACGAAGAACAGCAGCACGATGAACGCGCCCTTGCGCCAGCGCGGCAGCGGCGGCGGCTCCGGGGGCACGTAGTGCTCGTCGTCCTCGGCCGGGTCGCCGGAGAACATGGTGGTGTCCCAGTCGGTGCCGCCGGTGCGCCAGCCGTCCGAAGACGACGGCGGCGAAGACGGCGGGGCGGCCGGAGCAGGCGGGTCCGCGGCGGGCTTCGGCTTGGCCTTGCCCGTTTCGGGTTCGGCTCCGGGGGACGCGTCGGTTCCGGCGGACGCGGGGCCGGCGCCGGAGAACGGGTCCTCGTCCAGGAACACGCCCACGCCCTCGGCCCGGAGATCGGCCACGATCTCGGCGAACGTGGCGTCGACGTCCTCGGGTCCGTCCGCGCCTTTCCCCCGGTTCATCCGGCACCCACCTGTCCCGCCCGCAACTGCCGGGCGAAGTCGACACTGCGGCTGAAGATCAGTTCCGCGTCGTGGTCCTGCGTCGCGACGTGATAGCTGTTCTCCAGCACCACCTCGGTCACGTCCGTGCTCGAGATGCCGTCCAGAACGATCTGCGAGTTCTCGGGTTCGACGACGTGGTCGACCCGCGAGTGCAGCAGCAGCACCGGCTGAGACACCTTCGGCAGGTCGGCGCGCACGATCTTCCACAGCCGGGCGAGGCTCGCCGCGGCCCGCACCGGGGTGCGCGGATAGGCCAGTTCGACCTCGCCGGGCTTGGCGATGTCGTTGCCGATCGCGCGGATCGACGGGACCACTCGCGACAGCAGCGGCAGCACCTTGGCGTCCAGGCTCAGCCGCGTGACCGACGGGTTGACCAGCACGAGGCCGGAGATGTCCGCGCCGAACTCCTCGGCGAGGCGGAGGGTGAGCGTCCCGCCCATCGACATCCCGCCGACGAACACCTGGTCGCACTCCGCGCGCAGCGCCAGCAGCGACTCGCGCACCGTGGCGTACCAGTCCTGCCAGGTCGTCCGGTTCAGATCGCGCCAGTGCGTGCCGTGGCCGGGCAGCAGCGGGCAGCGCACCGCGAAGCCCTCGCCCGCCAGGTGCGCGCCCCAGGCGCGCATGCCGTCGGGCGTCGCGGTGAATCCGTGGCAGAGCAGGAAGCCGGCCCCGGAGGAACCCGGGTGGGAGAACGGTTCCGCGCCGGCGAGCACGCCCATCACGAACGCCCTTCCGAATCGAAGCGGTGGAGTCCTCCCATGCTCTCACGCCGAAGCCGGGTTGTGGGGCCCACTCCGGAAGCGGGGATCCTTCCGGTCCCGCTGTGAGATCGGTCGCTGCCCCCGGGTGACCGCCCGCTCTCGCGTTGTGCGGGCCGGTGCTTGTTCCGTACCCTGACCTGCCGGGGCCCGCGCGGGCAGGAAAGGACTGGAACCCGGTGCTGTACTGGCTGATGAAGTGGGTGTTCATCGGGCCGCTGCTGAAGACGCTGTGGCCCACCAAAGTCGTCGGCGCCGAAAACATCCCCGAGACGGGTGGCGCCATCCTCGCCGGCAACCACCTCGCGGTCGCGGATTCGTTCTTCATGCCGCTGCGGGTCAAGCGCAAGGTCACCTTCCCGGCGAAGTCGGAGTACTTCACCGAGCCCGGGTTCAAGGGCCTGCTCAAGAAGTGGTTCTTCACCGGCGTCGGCCAGTTCCCCATCGACCGCTCCGGCGGCAACGCCGCGCAGGCCGCGCTCGACACCGCGATCCGGCTGGTCAAGGACGGGCACCTGCTCGGCATCTACCCCGAGGGCACCCGCTCCCCGGACGGACGGCTGTACAAGGGCAAGACCGGCGTCGCCCGGATCGCGCTCGAATCGCGCGGCGTGGTGGTCCCGGTGGCGATGGTCGGCACGGACAAGGTCAACCCGATCGGTTCCAAGATGTGGTGGCCGCGGCGGCTCGAGGTGCGCTTCGGCAAGCCGCTCGACTTCTCCCGGTACGAGGGATTGGCAGGCGACCGGTTCATCGAACGCTCCATCACCGACGAGATCATGTACGCGCTGATGGAGCTCTCCGGCCAGGAGTACGTGGACATTTACGCGGCCAAGGCCAAGGAACTGCTCGCCGCCGAGGCGGCCGGGGTGAAGCCCGCGGTGCCGGTCCAGCCGAGGGCCCTGGACGCCGATCGGGTGCCGGAGACGAAGGCCGGGTAGGGCCCCACTAGAGTTCCCCGGTGCGTTTTTTCTACGACACCGAGTTTATTGAGGACGGCGTGACGATTGACCTCGTGTCGATCGGTGTCGTTGACGAGCGCGGACGCGAGTTCTACGCCGTGTCCACCGACTTCGACCCCGGGCGGGCCGGGGCTTGGGTGCGGGAGAACGTGCTGCCCAAGCTGCCTTCGCCCGCGGATCCGGCTTGGCGGAGCCGCGAGCGGATCCGGGCGGATCTGCTGGAGTTCTTCGGGAAGCCGCCCGGGGGGATCGAGCTGTGGGCTTGGTTCGCGGCGTACGACCATGTGGCGTTGGCGCAGTTGTGGGGGCCGATGCCCGCGTTGCCTCGGCAGTTGCCTCGGTTCACCCGGGATCTCCGGCAGCGGTGGGAGGACGCGGGGAAGCCCAAGCTGCCTGCCGCGCCTGGGGATCAGCACGACGCGTTGGCTGACGCCCGGCACAACTTGCAGCGGTGGGAGGTTATCGAGGAGGCGTTTCGCCGGGGGCGGTGATTCGGCTCGTCGCCTGGCGGCGACATCGGCCGTCTTGGGTTGCGTGGGGCACCCCGAAGGTTGATTGTGCTGACGGTCTGGGGGTGCTTGTCAAGGCGGGAAAGATGCCTTGACAAGCACCCCCGAACCGCAGGGAGGCTTCGTATCGGGGTGCGGGGGAGGGGCTGGGTGCCTCGATCGTTGGGTGCACCGGGTGCGGTTTTAGGGCGCGAGGGAACCCTCGCGGGTTCCCTCGCTTCGAGACAGGCTGGGCGGGTCAGCGGGTGCGGCGGGCGCGGACGGCGGTCGCCAGGGTGTCCAGCAGGTCTTCGGTCGTGTCCCAGTCCATGCAGGCGTCGGTGATGGACTGGCCGTAGGTCAGCTTCTCCGACTGTCCCAGGACCAGGTCTTGGCGTCCGGCGACCAGGTTGCTTTCCAGCATCAGGCCCGCGATTCCGCGTTCTCCGGCGGAGATCCGGCCGGCCAGGTCGCGGACGACCTCGGACTGGCGGACGTGGTCCTTGTTGCTGTTGCCGTGGCTCGCGTCGATCACCAATCGCTCCGGGAGGCCGGACTTCGCCAGGCGGGCGAGGGTTTCCTCGACGGACGCCGGGTCGTAGTTCGGGCCCGCGGAGCTGCCGCGGAGGATTACGTGGCAGTCCGGGTTTCCGGAGGTCGTCACCAGGGCGGCGAGGCCGTCCACGTTGATGCCGGGGAAGACGTGCGAGGCGGCGGCGGCGCGGGTCGCGTCCACGGCTACCTGGATGTCGCCTTCGGTCGAGTTCTTGATGCCGACCGGCATGGACAGGGCGCTGCACAGCTGGCGGTGGACCTGGCTGGCGGCGGTGCGGGCGCCGATCGAGCCCCAGGTGACGATGTCGGCGATGAACTGCGGGGTGATCGGGTCGAGGAATTCGCAGCCGACCGGGAGGCCCAGTCCGGAGACGTCCAGCAGGAGTTTCCGGGCCAGGCGCAGGCCCTTGTTGACGGCGAACGTGCCGTCCAGGTCGGGATCGTTGATCAGGCCCTTCCAGCCCAGCGTCGTGCGCGGCTTTTCGAAGTACACCCGCATCACGATGTGCAGGTCTTCGCGCAGGGCCTCGGCCTTGGCGGCCAGGCGGCGGGCGTAGTCGAGGGCGGCTTCGGGGTCGTGGACCGAGCACGGGCCGACGATCACGGCCAGACGGTCGTCGCGGCCGTCGAGGATGTCGACGGTTTCCGTGCGGCCGTTTTGCACGACTTTGGCGACCGCGGCGTCCACGGGATGGTCTTCGCGCAGCAGCGCGGGCGAGATGAGGGGACTGACCGACGTGGTGCGGCGGTTGTCCAGCGTGCTCGCGTCGGCGGGGGCGGCGACGAGGGGGGTGCTCATGTGCGGGTGGTTCCTTCCTGGTGGACACCGACCCGCGGGGGATTCGCCGAGCCGGTTCGAGATCCGGCTCGGGGTGGAGGTCAGCGCAGGTTCACGCCGCCGTGCCCACCCGGGGCCGGCTTCGTAAACCAGAAATAGCGCTGCACAGCCCCAAGGTAACACACCGTCCAGCGGCCCCGGCCCGGACCGGATTGGGCAGGTGGTCCGCCCTGCACCGATCCAGATGAAAACCGCTACGCTGTCCGCGGACTGTGACTGCACTCTCCCTGCGAGGAAAGACGGAGGCAACAGATGCGTGTCGGTGTGCTGACGGGGGGCGGCGACTGCCCCGGCCTGAACGCGGTGATCCGCGCGGTGGTCCGCAAGGGCGTCGAGGTGCACGGCTGGGAGTTCGTCGGCTTCCGCAACGGCTGGCAGGGCCCGCTGACCGGCGACAGCCGGCCGCTCGGCCTCGCCGACGTCGAGGACATCCTCACCCGCGGGGGCACCATCCTGCGGTCGTCGCGGACGAACCCGTACAAGGTCGACGGCGGCGTCGACCAGATCCGCAAGGTGCTCGCCGACCAGGGGGTCGACGCGCTGATCGCGATCGGCGGCGAGGACACCCTCGGCGTCGCCAAGCGGCTGACCGACGACGGCATCGGCGTCGTCGGCGTGCCCAAGACGATCGACAACGACCTCGGGGCCACCGACTACACGTTCGGCTTCGACACCGCGGTCTCCATCGCCACCGAGGCGATCGACCGGCTGCACACCACGGCCGAATCGCACCACCGGGCCCTCGTCATCGAGGTCATGGGGCGGCACGCGGGCTGGATCGCGCTGCACTCCGGCCTCGCCGGCGGCGCGAGCGTGATCCTGGTCCCGGAGCGCCAGTTCTCCGTCGACCAGGTCGTGCAGTGGGTCGAGCGCCGCTTCGAAAAGGAGTACGCGCCGATCATCGTCGTGGCCGAGGGCGCGCTGCCCGAGGGCGGCGAGGAGAAGCTGCTGACCGGCGAGAAGGACGCTTTCGGGCACGTCCGGCTCGGCGGCATCGGCAACTGGCTGGCCGACGAGATCTCCGAGCGCACCGGCAAGGAATCGCGCGCGGTCGTGCTGGGCCACGTCCAGCGCGGCGGCACCCCGACCGCCTACGACCGGGTCCTCGCGACGCGTTTCGGCCTGCACGCGGTGGACGCGGTCGCCGACGGCGACTTCGGTGTGATGGTGGCGCTCAAGGGCACCGACATCGTGCGCGTGAAGCTGTCCGAGGCGACGGCCGAGCTGAAGACCGTTCCGCTGGAGCGGTACCAGGAAGCCGAAGTCTTCTTCGGCTGAGGTTCTCCCGTGGTAGGGGCAACCCCACCACCGTGCCGGGGGCGTGCGGTATTCCGTGCGCCCCCGGCTTTTTTCTACCCTCGGCTCGTGCGAATCTTCCTGGCGGGCTTGGCGATTCTCTCGGTGACCGCGGCCCCTCCTTCCACTGTGGACGGTGTGTGGCGGACCGACGGGTACGGGCAGCTGGTCCACGTGTCCGGCGGCAAGCTGACGACTTACGACGAGACCGAGGTGAGCTGCCTGCCCGGCACGCTTTCCGGAACTGGCGACGGCACAACGTTTTCCACGAACGAAGGCTCGGTCGTCACCATCCGGGCGGGCCGGATGAGTTTCGACGACAACCTCGGCGTGCGGCGGTTGCGTCGTGTCCCCGGCGGGCTGCCGCCGGAGTGCCGGGCTTCGTCCGCGGACTTGTTCGACGTCTTCTGGCACACCTTTGCCGAGAACTATCCCTTCTTCCGGGCGAAAGGCGTCGACTGGAAGTCCCAAGGGGACGCTGCCCGCCGCGAGATCGCCGCGCATCCGGAACGGCTCTTCGACGTCCTTTGCGGACTGATCCGTCCGCTGCACGACGCTCATGTCGGCTTGCTCGCGGCGGGACAGCACTGCTCGTTCCCGAGGCCAGGCACGCCGGATTTGAAGACGACCGTCCCGCGCGCGATCGCCGTGGCCGACGCGAATCTCGGCGCGCCGATTCAGCGCTGGGCCGGCGGAGCCATCGCCTACGCAGACCTGCCGGAGGGCCGTGGATACCTGCGGATCAGCGGATTCCACGACTACGCCGACACTTTCGCCGCCAGCAGCGAGGTCCTGGCGAAAGCACTGGACGAGATCTTCACCGCCGACCGGGTGCGCACGCTGCGCGGCCTGATCCTCGACCTGCGCGTCAACGGCGGCGGGGACGACCCGCTCGGACTGCAAGTCGCCGCCCGGCTGACCGAGGTCCCGCATTTCGCCTACGCCAAACGCGCCCGCAACGATCCGGAAGATCCGACGCGGTTCACCGTGCCGCGACCGTTCTTCGTGCAGCCCGCCGCAGCGCCGCGCTACACCGGCCCGCTGACGGTCCTGACCGGCAGCCTGGACGTCTCAGCGGGGGAGACGTTCCTGCAAGCGCTGCTGAACCGGCAGCCGCGACCAGTCCTGATCGGACAGTCCACTCAGGGCGCTTTCTCGGACATGCTGGAGCGGACGCTGCCGAAGCCGGGCTGGAAGGTGGCGTTGCCGAACGAGGAGTACCTCGACCCGCGCGGCCGCACCTACGACGGCACCGGCATCAGCCCGGACCTCCAGGTCCCGGTCTTCGCTCCGGACGACCTCGCCGCCGGAAAAGACCCAGCGCTCGCCGCCGCCCGCCGGTAAGGTGAGCGCATGGGGTCGGTCAGGCAGGTCCAGGTCACTTTCGATTGCGCGGAACCCGAGCGCGTCGCCCGTTTCTGGTGCGAGGTGCTGGGGTATGTCGTGCCGCCGCCGCCGGAAGGGTTCGCCGATTGGGCGGAGTTCGACCGTTCGCTGCCTGCCGAGCATCAGGGCGCGGCGTTCGCCTGCGTCGATCCGGACGGCGTCGGCCCTCGGCTGTACTTCCAGCGCGTGCCCGAAGGCCGCGTGGTGAAGAACCGGGTGCACCTCGACGTGCGCGTGGGCGCCGGTCTGGCCGGCGAGGAGCGGCTGGCGGTCCTGAAGGCCGAGGCCGACCGGCTGGTCGCGCTGGGCGCGTCCATCGTGCAGGTGCTGGTCGCGGACGAGGTGAACGAGTCCTGCATTCCGATGCAGGACGTCGAGGGCAACGAGTTCTGCCTGGACTGACCGAAACCGCCGTGCCGCGCCCGAAGCGACGGCACGGCGGCTGCCGGGTCAGGAAACGGAAACGTTGGCCGGAGCGGTGAACGTGCCGCCCGAGACCTGGTAGATCTGCGAAACGGTGAGGCTGCCGCCCGCCGGGATGCTGTCCTGGCCGGTGATCACGACGTGCCCGGTGGACGCCGAAGCGGTGCCCGGGTTCGTCGTCGACAGCGACTCGTTCGAAGCCAGGTCGAACGACAGCGTCCAGCCGTTCGCCGCCGACGAACCGCCGTTGGTGATCGTGAAGTGCGCGAAGGCGCCGAAACCGTAGTCGTAGTCCGTGGTGAACTTCGCGGTCAGCTTGCCCACCGGAGCCGTCGTGACGGTCCAGGCGAACGGAGCCTGCGCGGTCGCCCCGGCGGAGTCGGTCGCCGTCACGGTGACGTTGCTGGTGCCCGCGGTGCTCGGCGTGCCGGTGATCGAGCCGGTCTTGCCGTCGATGGCCAGCCCGGCCGGGAGGCCGTCCGCCGAGTAGGTGTAAGGCGAGGTGCCGCCGGAGGCCGTGACCTTCAGCGAAACCGCCTTGCCCACCACGCTGTTCTGGTTGCCCGGGTTGCTGACGCTCAGCTTGCCGTTGGTGCCGCCGCCGGGGGTGAGGCCGGTGACGCCGTGCGGGGTGCCCAGGCCGGTCGGGCCGTCCCAGCCGGTGCCCGCGTTGCAAATGACAGTGCCGCAGCTGCCGTTGCTGCCCGAGGTGACGTCGTTGAAGTCGCCGGTGTGCGCGTACGGATAGGTCGCCGCGTTGTCGCCGTCCTTCGGCGTGCCCGCGAGCGCCCAGATGCCGGCGACGATCGGGGTGGCGAGGCTGGTGCCGCCGTACTGCGACTGCTGGCCGTTGACGTAGATCGTGATGCCGCTGTTGGGATCCGCGTCGGCTGAAATGTCCGAAGTGGCCCGATTGTCGCACGCGGTGCTGATCCCGTTCTGGAACGCGGGCTTGCTGAACTTGCTCGAACAGCCGCTGCCCGCCTTGCTCCAGGCGGTTTCGGAGTAGCCGCTGCCGGACGCGGTCAGCGTGGTGCCGCCGACCGCGACCACCTCGGGCGAAGTGGCCGGGTATTCGGCCTGGGAACCGTTTTCGCTGCCCCAGTCGCCGGTGGCGCCGAGGATCGCGACGCCGGGGTGGTTGTAGTGCTGCTCGGCGTCCGACGGGATCGCGCTTTCGTGGTCGGCGTAGCTGTTGGACACGATCTTCGCACCGAGCCGGACCGCGCTGTCGACCGCTGCCGCGAGGTCGCTGTCCTCGTTGCTGTTGCCCTCCACCAGCAGGATCTTGCAGTCCGGGCAGAGCGCGCTGACCGCGTCGACGTCGATGGCCATCTCGGTCGCCCAGCCCGAGTCGGTCTTGGACGGAAGCGTGCTCGTGCCGTCCTGGCCGACCACGGTCAGGCAGCCGTTCGCCTTGGTGCAGGAGCCGAGGTTCCAGTGCGACCGGTAGTCGTTCAGGTCCTTCTCGATGCCCGGGTCGTCGAAGGCGTCGACGATCGCGACGATGGTGCCCCCGCTCTTCATCCCGGCGACGCCGTAGGCCTTCTGCAGGTCGGCCGGGCTCATCGCGCTCGCCGGTCGCGCACCTGCCGAAACCAGTTGCACGGCCTGGCATTTCGCGTAGCCCGCGGGTGCGTTGGCGCACGACGCGGGGCTCAGCTGAGGGCTGGCGTCGGCGATCGGGGTGCTGAGCGCCGCCATCCCCGCTCCGAGAGCGAGCGCGGCACCGGCGGCGGCCAGCCGTCTCAAGGTCATTCCTGCACGCATCATCGCGTCCTTCCTGGTACGCCGCTGCCCGGAAGACGGGCGAAAAGCGGTGCCGCCATTGGATTTCACCGAGGCGGCCCGAACCAGGAACAACCGGCACAACCGGCTGTTGTGCCGGGAGGAGGAACCCGACCTTCGGAGGATGTCCCGCGCCCCGGGGCGAGCGACGATGGACTGGCGGGAGGTGCGGGACATGCCGGACGGCGCGACGGAAACGTTCGACCGGACGCTGGTCCGGTTGCGCCGGGCAGCCGGGCTGACGCAGGAACAACTGGCGCAGCGCTGCGGGCTGAGCACGCGCGGCGTGGGGAATCTCGAACGCGGGCAACGACATCCGCGGCGAGTCACCGTGCAGTTGCTCGCCGACGGTCTCGCGCTGCCCGAGGACAGCCGGGCCGAACTGCTCGCAGCCGCCCGGCGCGGCAGGCAACGTCCGCCGGACCACCCCGTTCCGCCCCCTCGTCCGGCGCCGGACCTCATCGGCCGCACCGAGGAACACGCCCTGCTGGACAAACACATCTCCGGCACAGGAAGGCCGTTTCTGGTCTTCGCGGGACAAACCGGAATCGGCAAGACCCGCCTGCTCGCCGAAGCCGCGACGCTGGCCGAATCCCGCGGAACGGTGGTGCTTTCGACGGCGTGCTCGCGGTATGGCGGAGAGCCGTACGCGCCGCTCTCCGAAGCGTTCGCACGGCACTCTTCCGAGCACTCCGCCGGATCCGGCCTGGCGTTCCTGCTTCCCGAACAACGCACCGCCGAACCGGCTCCAGCCCGCTGGCTGATGTTCGCCGAAGCAGCGCGGTTTCTCGACACGCTGGCGCGGCGGCACGGCGTGCTCGTGATCCTGGACGACCTGCAGTGGGCCGGTCCGGACGGGCTCGCGCTGCTGGCGTCGCTCGTCCAGGACGTCCAGCCGGACCGCGTCCGCTTCCTCGCCGCCTACCGCGACACCGAGATCGGCGCGGCCGAACCGTTGGCCGACACGCTGCTCGACCTGTACCGGAAAGGCTTGGTGACACAGCATTCGCTGGCCCCGCTGGCGGACGACGACGCGACGATGCTGTTGCACCACAGCGCCGGAACCGAGGTCGGGCAGTCCGCCCGCGACCGGGTGCTCCGGCTCGCCGGCGGACTCCCGTTGTTCCTGGTCCAACTGGGGCACGTATTGGGCAGATCCGGCAAACCGCCCGCGGAACTGCCCTGGGGACTCGCGCACGCGGTGCGGCGGCAGGTCGGTTCGCTGCCCGAACGCACGGCCGAAGTGCTGACCCTGCTGGCGGTGGGGCAGCAGCGGATGGATCCCGACGTCCTGGCCGCGGCTGCCGGGCTGGACCCGGCCGAATTGTCCGAAGTGCTGGCTCCCGCGCACACCGCGCGGTTGCTGGACGAGAACGCCGAGGGCGTCCGGCTCACGCACGAACTGGTCGCCGAAGTAGTGAACGGAGACCTGCCGCCGAGCCGTCGGCATGTGCTGCACCGCAGACTCGCCGAAGCTCTGGGCGGCGCGGCGGCGGCCTACCACTACACGCACGCACAGGACACTGAACGCGCCGCGCAGACTTTGCGGCACGCCGCGGAAAAAGCCGGCAGACAAGCCGCGCACGACACGGCAGCTCAGCACTTGGGCGCGCTGGTCGACCTGCTGGACCGCACCGGTTCCCAGGCTGCCGTCGCCGAAGCCGCTGAAGCCTGGGCGGACGCGCTCGCCGCGGCCGGCCGGTACGACGCCGCGCTCGCCGCCGCCGAACGCGCGCTTTTGGTGTACCGCAAGGAAGGCGACGAGGAACGGCAGCGCCTCGTGATCGCCAGGATCGGCTACCTGCACTACCAGCGCGGCACCCCGCGCGAAGGCTTGGCCCGGATCGCGCCGACGCTGACCGAGGACCGCCCCGGCGGATCGGCCGTACGGCTGCGGCTGGCACGTGCCGCGAACCTCTACCAGAGCACCCGCTACCGAGAATCCGTCGAGGTCTCCACCGCCGCGATCGTCGCGGCAGAGTCGGCAGGGGACGAGCACGGACTGGCGGGCGGGCATCTGCGCCGCGGACTCGCGCTGCGCCTGCTCGGCCGCAACGAGGAAGCACTGGCCGACCTGCACACCGCCGCGGCCACCGCGGAACTGTGCGGCGACCGGGAGATCGTCGTCCGCGCACTGACCGGGGTCGCCGTGCTGCACCACTACCGCGGCGAACTGGCCCGAGCGGACCGGCAGTTCGAGCGGATCCTCCGGCTGGCCGAGGAACTCGGCGACCGGGAACTGCTCAGCCGGGCGGTCTGCAACGTCGGAGCCAGCGCGATCTATGTCGGCCGCTGGGGAGACGCGCGGCGGCGATTCGGCCAGGCGCTGGAACTGGCCGGGCACGGCAGGTCGCCGATGTGCGGCGCGATGGCCCTGATCGGCCGAGGCGGCCTGTGGTCAGCCTGTGGCCGCTTCGCCGCGGCAGCCGACGACCTGACTCAAGTGATTCGACTGGGCCGAGAAAGCGACAATGCCGATATCGTCTGCAACGCGTCCGCTCAGCTGGCGGAGAACGACGTACGCGCGGGCCGACCTGAGCAAGGGGTGCGCCGGTTGCTGCCGTTGCTTGCGCTGCAAGGGGAGCGGAGCTGGCAGATGACCGACGCACTGCCGTTCCTCGCCGAAGCACAACTGGCGGCCGGGGACCCGGTTGCCGCCGGGGAGACTGCTGCGGAAGCTGTTGCCTGCACTGAGCATATTGACCATATCCTCGCCCGCACAGATGCGTTTCGGGTGCAGGGCCTTGCCGCGCTGCGCCGCGGATCTCTTGCCTCGGCGGAGGAAAGCCTCGGGGAAGCGCACGCGTTGGCTGAACGGATGGCTTCGCCGTATTTGCTCGCCCGGGTGCACGCCGCGCACGCTGGTCTGTCGGAATGCCGCGGCGACAGTGTTGCCGCGGCACGGGATCGGGAGCGAGCGGAGGAACTGTTCACGGCTTTGCGGCGGGACGCTTTGGCGGAGGACTGACCGGACTGTCCACACCGGACGCTCAGTCGCGGAGAAAACGGGGTGCTCCAGAAGCATTCGGTTCTTACACTTTCGGACATGGACGGCTTCCCGGATCTCCTGAACGTGGTCGATGTCGAAGCGACCTGCTGGGAGAAGCAGCCGCCGCCCGGTCAGGTCAGCGAAATCATCGAAATCGGTCTCACTGTCGTCGATCTGAGCGCGGGCGAGCGCGTGGCGAAACACCGGATCCTGGTTCGCCCGGCCCGGTCCGAGGTGAGCCCGTTCTGCACGGAGCTGACCGGACTGACCCAGACCGAGGTGACCGGCGGCCTGTCGTTCCGGGACGCCTGCCGGACGCTGGCGGTGCGGCACCGCACCGCGGAGTTGCCGTGGGCCAGCTGGGGCGACTACGACCGCAACCAATTCGCCCGGCAATGCCGCCACACCGGAACCGAGTACCCGTTCACCAGCCGGCATACCAACGCGAAGGTCGCTTTCACGGCGGCTTACGAACTGCGTCGTCGCCCTGGAATGGCACAGGCACTCGCCGTCGCTGACCTCCCGCTGGAGGGTCGCCACCATCGTGGCGACGACGATTCGTGGAACATCGCCGCCCTGGTGCTGGCCGTCGCGAAGCGCGGAGCGTGGCCGAGTTCCTAGATCCGCGCCAATTCGTCCAGCACCCCAGCGGCCTTGGCGATGTCCTCAGTCAACGGCCGGTCCTCCAGCCGCTCATCCAACACCTCCACCGCAGCCGCGAACGCCGCCCGCACCGGCAGATCCACCAGTTCCGCCTTCCGGATCCGCAACGCCCGCACCGCCGCCACCAGTTCGCAAGCGAGTACCTGCCGATAAGCGGCCGCGGCCGCGGTAGCCGCCCGTGCGGCCTGGGTCGAGAAACTCGCGTGGTCTTCGATCCCGCGCGACACCACCGCGGTCCCGAGCGTCGCGGGCAATGCCGCCTGCCGCAGTTCGGTCAGCGCGTCGTGTGCCACGTACTCCAAGATCATCACCCCGGAACTCCCCGGCGGCCCGACCGCGAGGAACGGCCGCAAGCCGGTGAATTCCGGTTCCACCAAGTCCCCCAGCCGGGCCACGGACAGCTCCGCGACCTGATGCACCGTCGCGCGGGCTTGGTCGAGCGCGGTCGAGACGTACGCGGTGTGGAAGTGCGCGTGGTGGTACGCATCGCCGTGCACCGTGGAGATCATCGGGTTTTCGGTGCTGGCATTGATCTCCACGGCGAGCACGTCGCGCAGATAGTGGATCGCGTCCAAGGCGGGACCTTGCACCTGAGGAAAAGCGCGCAGCCCGAAGGGATCCTGAAGCCGACGTCCCGGCCTTGGCGTGCTGTGCATGCCCAACAGCCGACGCATCTCAGCCGCGCACGCCACCTGTCCGGCGTGCGGACGTGCTTCGTGCACAGGCGTCGCGTACGCCTCGGGGTTGCCGTCGAGGGCCACGTATGTGAGCGCGGCGACGGCGTGGCTCGCGCGGGTGAGCGTGTCCAGGCTCATCGCCGCGAGGGTCGCTTCGGCGAGCGTCGCGGCGTTGCTGCTCATGAACGCCAACGCGTCGCCCGCGTGCACCGGAACCGGTGGCACCGAGCCGATCGACCACGCGCGTTCCCCGGCCAACGCGAGCGCGGTTTCCGCGAGGGGAGCGAGGTCGCCGGTGCCGATCGCGCCCAGCCGGTGTACTACGGGCAGCGCTCCGGTGCGCACGGCTTCGGCGAGCGCGCCGATCAGTTCCGGGCTGATTCCGGACCGGCCGGTCAGCAGCTGGTTGAGCCGGATCAGCAGCATCGCGCGGATCTGGCCGTCCGGCAGGAGGTCGCCGCTCCCGCCCGCATGGCTGCGCAGCAAGCGAAGGCCGTGTTCGGCGGGTTCGTCCACCGCGTCGTCCTTGTTCGCGCCGACGCCGGTGGTGCGGCCGTAGACCACTCGCCGGGTGCTCAGGTCCTCGGCCAGCTTCCACGAGTGCTCGGCGGCGCGCAGCGCGGCGATGGACACGTCGATCGCCAGCGGGCCGTCGGTGTGTGCCGCCGTGACCACGTCGGCGCACCGCAGGGTCCGGCCGTCCACTCGGATCACGGCGTGCTCCTCATTCGGTTTCGTCCAGCCGCTGTTCGAGCGCGTCGAGCCGGTCCGCCCAGAACTGCCGGTAGGGCGCGAGCCACGCGTCCACTTCGGCCAGCGGCTCGGCGCGCAGCCGGTAGCAGCGGCGCTGCGCGGACACCCGCACGGTCACCAGCCCGGCCTCGCGCAGGACGCGCAGGTGCTTGGACACGGCGGGCTGGCTGAGCCGCAGTTCGGCCACCAGTTCGCCGACCGACCGCTCGCCCTCGAGCAGCAGGTCGAGCAGTGCGCGGCGGCGGGGTTCGGCCAGCACGTCGAAGGTCTGCATCACCCCGGAAATCTGCCTCGCGGCGCATATGCCTGTCAAGGAATGCGCGTACCGCCGAATGTCCGTTTTATGGTCTAAACCATTGACCTGGTGGTCTAGTCCACTTACGGTGCATTCGTCCCCACCGTTACCGCTTCGTCACCGACGGTGACTCCTGAAGGGAGCAACGATGCTTCGCTTGCGCAGAAAACGCCTGCTGGCACTGGCCGGCCTGGCGACCGCGGCGTTCGCCGCCGCGGCCGCGCTCGTCCCCGCCGCTTCGACGGCCGCGCCCGCCAGAACCGAGGCCGCGTCCGGCAAGGTGGTCGGCTACTTCACCGACTGGGGCATCTACGACCGCAACTACCACGTGAAGAACATCGAGACGTCCGGGTCGGCGAACAAGCTCACGCACATCAACTTCGCCTTCGGCAACGTCACCGGCGGCGGCTGCGCGATCGGCGACGCGTGGGCCGACTACCAGAAGACCTACGACGCGGCGGGCAGCGTCGACGGCGTCGCCGACACCTGGGACCAGCCGCTCGCGGGCAGTTTCAACCAGCTCAAGAAGCTGAAGGCCAAGCATCCCGGGCTGAAGATCATCTGGTCGTTCGGCGGCTGGACCTGGTCCGGCGGCTTCGGCCAGGCCGCGAAGAACCCGGAAGCCTTCGCGAATTCCTGCTACAACCTCGTCAACGACAAGCGCTGGGCCGGGCTCTTCGACGGCATCGACCTCGACTGGGAGTACCCGAACGCGTGCGGTCTCACCTGTGACACGAGCGGACCCGACGCGTTGAAGAAGCTGCTCGCGGCCGTACGGGCGAAGTTCGGCTCGTCGAAGCTCGTCACTGCCGCGATCACCGCGGACGGCAGCAACGGCGGCAAGCTCGACGTCACCGATTACGCGGGCGCCGCGCAATACGTCGACTGGTACAACGTGATGACGTACGACTTCTTCGGCGCCTGGGCCGCGCAAGGCCCGACCGCGCCGCACTCGCCGCTGACGTCGTACAACGGCCTGCCGACGCAGGGCTTCTACTCGGACGCGGCCATCCAGAAGCTCAAGAGCAAGGGCGTCCCGGCCTCGAAGCTGTTGCTGGGCATCGGTTTCTACGGCCGAGGCTGGACCGGCGTCACGCAGAGCGCGCCGGGCGGCACCGCGACCGGACCGGCTCCCGGCAAGTACGAGCAGGGCATCGAGGACTACAAGATCCTCAAGACCAAGTGCCCGGCGACCGGCACCGTCGCGGGCACCGCGTACGCCAAGTGCGGTTCGAACTGGTGGAGCTACGACACCCCGTCGACCATCGCGGGCAAGACCTCCTACGCGAGGTCGCAGGGCCTCGGCGGCGCCTTCTTCTGGGAGCTGTCCGGCGACACCTCGAACGGCGAGCTGATCACGGCACTCGCCAAGTAACCCCGCTCGATGCGGCCGGGGCGCCGATTCTGTCGGTGCCCCGGTTGCTAATCCGACCTAAAGTAGGCCGACCCCCGCTCGGCACGTAACTGTTGCTGCGAAGCCATTAGGCCGTGACTGTGGTCGGATTAGCAACGATCGGCACAGTATCGTGCTGCGGGTGAAGTTCAGCGGATTCGGGGAGCACGCCGTCGAGTTCTACGACGGGCTGCTCGCGGACAACACCAAGGCCTACTGGGACGACCACGTGGCGATCTACAAGGAGCACGTCCGGGCTCCGATGGAGGCGCTGCTGGCCGAACTGGAGCCGGAGTTCGGCGCGGGCTTCGGCGAGGCGAAGGTGTTCCGGCCCTATCGCGACGTCCGGTTCGCCAAGGACAAGGCGCCGTACAAGACGCACTGCGGCGGCGTGATCGAGTCCGGCCGCGGCGGAGGAGCGTATTACGTCGAGGTCGGGCCGGCCGGGCTGCGCGTCGGCGGCGGCTGCTTCCACCTCGCCTCGGACCAGCTGGCCCGGTACCGCACGGCGGTCGACACCGAACTGCACGGGCCCGCGCTGGAGAAGATCCTGGCGAGCCTGCGCAAGGCGGGCTGGGAAATTCTCGGTGACCGGCTGAAGTCCAAACCACGCGGGTTCGACGAGGACCATCCGCGCCTCGACCTGCTGCGGCACCGCTCGGTGTACGCCGTCCGCGCCTGGGAGCCGGACGACTTCCTGCACGAGCGCGAGGCGCTGGACCGGGTGCGGAAATCGTGGCGCCAGCTGCGGAAATTCAACGAATGGGCCCGCGACCACGTGGGTCCGAGCGAGAAACCGCGGCGCTGAACCCGACCTCCCCCGTCCGGGTGATTCCGGGTGCCCGCGTGCGACGGCGCCGCGCGGCGCTCGGCGGGGCCTGGAACTGAATCCTTCCCGCGTTCTCCGGCCGGAGTTTCGGGATCGGTACAGACGCGAGCGGCCCGAGCGACTAGGCTCTCCGGACGTGAGCCGACGCGCGAAGATCGTTTGTACATTGGGTCCCGCGACCTCCACCCCGGAGAAGATGCGGGCACTCGTCGACGCCGGGATGGACGTCGCGAGGATGAACTTCAGCCACGGCAGCCACAGCGACCACAAGCAGGTCTACGACCTGGTCCGGTCCGCGGCCGCCGAAAGTGGCCGGGCGGTGGGGATTCTCGCCGACCTGCAAGGACCGAAGATCCGGCTGGGCACGTTCGCCAGCGGATCGGCGGAATGGCACACCGGCGACGTCGTCCGGATCACCGTCGAGGACGTCGCGGGCACCCACGACCGGGTCTCGACCACCTACAAGGGACTCGCCAAGGACGCCAAGCCGGGCGACCGGCTGCTGGTCGACGACGGCAAGGTCGGCCTGGTGGTCAAGGACGTCGAGGGCCCCGACGTCGTGTGCGAGGTGACCGAGGGCGGCCCGGTCAGCAACAACAAGGGCGTGTCGCTGCCCGGGATGGACGTCTCGGTGCCCGCGCTGTCCGACAAGGACATCGAGGACCTGGAGTTCGCGCTGCAGCTGGGCGTCGACTTCATCGCGCTGTCCTTCGTGCGCTCGCCCGCCGACATCGACCTCGTGCACCAGGTGATGGACCGCGTCGGCAAGGGCCGGCTGCCGGTCGTCGCGAAGATCGAGAAGCCCGAGGCGGTCTACAACCTCGAGGCCATCGTGCTGGCCTTCGACGCGGTGATGGTCGCCCGCGGCGACCTGGGCGTCGAACTGCCGCTCGAGCAGGTCCCGCTGGTGCAGAAGCGCGCCATCCAGATCTGCCGCGAGAACGCGAAGCCGGTCATCGTCGCCACGCAGATGCTGGAGTCGATGATCAGCAACTCCCGCCCGACCCGCGCCGAGGCGTCCGACGTCGCGAACGCGGTCCTCGACGGCGCGGACGCGGTGATGCTGTCCGGCGAGACGAGCGTCGGCCGGTACCCGATCGAGACGGTCCAGACCATGGGCCGGATCGTCGAGGCCGTCGAGACGGATTCGCCGGTCGTGCCGCCGCTGTCGCACGTGCCGCGCACCAAGCGGGGCGTGATCTCCTACGCCGCCCGCGACATCGGCGAGCGGCTCAACGCCAAGGCGCTGGTCGCGTTCACCCAGTCCGGAGACACCGTGCGCCGCCTCGCGAGGCTGCACACGCGGCTGCCGCTGATGGCGTTCACGCCGGAGCAGAGCGTCCGCAGCCAGCTGGCGCTGACCTGGGGCACCACGACGCAGATCGTGCCGCGCGTGGACTCCACCGACCAGATGATCCAGCAGGTCGACCACGCGATGCTCGAAATGGGCAAGTACCAGCGCGGCGACCTCGTGGTGATCGTCGCGGGCTCCCCGCCCGGGACCGTCGGGTCGACCAACCTGATCCACGTCCACCGGCTCGGTGAAGACGACCACGCATAAGGGACACGCCGGAACCTTCCCGCATAGTGTTCCGGCATGACTGAGATGGCCAGGGAAGCCGCCACCGAACTCGACACGAGCCCCGGTGGCGGCGGGCAGCCCGTGCTGGACAAGCTCGTCGCGCTGCTCGACCTGGAGAAGATCGAAGAGAACATCTATCGCGGCGTTTCGCCCGCACACTCGTCGGTGCGGGTGTTCGGCGGGCAGGTCGCCGGGCAGGCGCTCGTCGCGGCGGGCCGGACCGTTCCGGAGGAGCGGCGGGTCCATTCGCTGCACGCCTACTTCATCCGCGGCGGCGACCCGAGCGTCCCGATCGTGTACGAAGTGGACCGCATCCGCGACGGCCGCTCGTTCACCACCCGGCGCGTCGTCGCCGTCCAGCACGGCAAGGCGATTTTCTCGCTGTCCGCGTCGTTCCAGAAGGACGAGCCGGGCATCGACCACGCCGAGACGATGCCGGCCGACGTGCCCGATCCCGAGTCGCTGCCGACCTTCCCCGAGCTGACCGCGGGCTACGGCCTGCGCTTCAGCGAGATCCCGCGGCCGATCGACATCCGCTACGTCGGCGAGCCGCCGTGGGTCACCCGCACCACCGGCGAACGCCCGACGCACCACCGCGTCTGGATGCGGGCCGACGGCACCCTGGCGGACAACCAGCTGCTGCACGTCTGCGTGCTCACCTACGCCTCGGACATGACGCTGCTCGACTCGGTGCTCGCGCGGCACGGCGTGTACTGGGACGTCGACAAGGTGCTCGGCGCGAGCCTCGACCACGCGCTCTGGTTCCACCGTCCGTTCCGGGCCGACGAATGGTTCCTCTACGACAGCACCTCGCCGAGCGCCTCGGGTGCCCGCGGGCTGGCCACCGGACGGTTCTTCACCCGCGACGGCCTGCATGTCGCCACCGTGGTCCAAGAAGGACTGCTGCGGGTCCGATAAGGACCACCGGCCCGCTGATGACCACTCAGAGTGGCTGTCTGCAGAGGAAATCGCCGGAAACCGTCACACTCTCGTGGCGAAATTGCGCGGGAATACTCGTCTGAGTAATACCGCGAAGCAAAGGAAGGTGCCCGGGACCGGTCGGGGGGCGGCCCCGGACACCGTGGTCGTCCCGCATTCGGCCGGTGTCCGCGAATAGCCGAGGACGGTCTTCGTCTACGCTGCTCAGGGCCGTCGGCGCGGCTGGATTCGCGTCGCGGCCCGCAGGATGCCAGAGTACAAGCGCACTCTGCACAATGCAGGTCGGAACCAGGTCGGAACCGGTGACGGCGGGCTCCCGCCGCGACAGTGGGAATTCGCCGGTGTTATTACTCCACTGACAAGTCGATCACCTGGTTAGATATGCAGTGCGGGCAACAATACGGACCGGAGGTGCTGCCGTGGCGAGAGGCCAGGGACCGACCGTTCGCCGCCGGCGCCTCGCGAGCGAGCTGCGGAGGCTGCGCGAAGCCGCCGATCTCACCATCGACGAGGTCGGCGAAAAGCTGGAGTGCTCGGCGTCCAAAGTGAGCCGCATCGAAACCGGCCACGTCGGCGTCACCCCGCGCGACGCGAGGGACATGCTCGCGCTGTACGGCATCACCGGCGACGAGCAGGAGGCGCTCGTCCAGCTGGCGCGCGAAGCGCGCAAACGCGGCTGGTGGCACGCCTACAACGAAGTCTTCACCGGCACCTTCGTCGGCCTCGAAGCCGACGCGAGCTCGCTGCGCGCGTTCCAAGCGCTGCTGGTTCCGGGCTTGCTGCAGACCGAGCGCTACGCGTTCTCGGTGATCCGCGCGCTGCGCCCGGACGCCGAGGAGTCCGAGACCCGCCGCCGCGTCGCCGCGCGGATGGCCCGCCAGCAGCTGCTGACCGACGACCCGCCGGTCGAGTACTGGGCGGTGATCGACGAGGCGGTGCTGCACCGCGTGGTCGACAGCCCCGAGGTGATGGCCGAGCAGCTGTACCGGATCACCGCGATGGCGGAAAAGCCGAACGTGACCGTCCAGGTGGTGCCGTTCGGAGCCGGGGCGCACCCCGGCATGGAGGGACCGTTCCTCATCATGGGCTTCCCCGAGCAGGCCGATCCCGACGTGGTCTACGTCGACGACAGCACTTCCAGCGGCCTGTACCTCGAACAGCCCGACGACGTCCGGCGCTACGCGCTGATGTTCGACCACCTGCGCGCAGCAGCGCTGAAACCGGACGATTCGGTGGCGCTGATCACCGACGCGGCCGGCCGGTTCGCCGAACAGGCCGCCGCGGTTCAGGAACCGAGGAACACCGACCCGAGACAGTGAGGATGTGGGGACCATGATGGCCGACCTTTCCGGTGCCCAATGGCGCAAGAGCAGCTACAGCGGCGGCGGCAACGACTGCGTCGAGGTCGCCTTCGTCGCAGGCGGCGCCGCGGTGCGCGATTCCAAAGACCCGGAAGGCGGAGCGTTCCGCCTGCCCGCCGCGGGCTGGCAGGCGCTCCTGGACGCGGTGCGCGGCCAGGGGCAGGCTTGATCCGTTCGCCCGGCTGATCGTCGCACTGAGACCCCTTACCCCGCTCGACCTGGACTTCCTTAGGCGAGAGCGCGGGTAAGGGGTCTTTTCGCGTCCGGGTGTAGGCGATCACCTGATGTCCGGGGCGGGCCCTCAGCACGAAAGTGGACTTCGTCAGAGAACGAGGACCCGCTGGGGAGAACACGATGAGCGACTACAACTGGGACGCCACCCGCGCCGAGGTCGACTACCGGATGGCCGAACTGCGCCGCGCCGCCCGCCACGCGCGCATGAGCCGGGGCAACCGGGTCGTCCGCTGGGTGCGCGCGCACCGCATCACGAACGTCGAGGTGCCCCGCCAGGAAAGGCGCACGGCGACGGTGCCGGAGGCAAGGGCGCGACATAGCGCATGAGCCCAGGGACCGGGTCGGGGACGGTAAGGGGGTCGGGCGGGGCGGCCGCCCCGGAACACAGTTTCCGCGGCCGCCGCTCCGCCCGCCGGAAGCAGCTTCCGCAGAGGTCCGTGAGGGGAACTCTGCGGGAATCAGAGTCTGTGCGGGTTCCCCTCCCGGATCTTCCCGCGACTCGGCGGAGCCCCCTTCGTCCGGGCGATCGGACGGAGATCACTGGCCGGACCGGCCGCCACGAGGAAATCCATGTCGGAACTGTCGGGGGTGTAGGTGAGAATGCATCTCGTGCCTCGTCTCGGTTCCGGTATTCCGCTCGTCGCCCGTACGCAGGAGATGCGGCGGCTGCGCGCGGCCTTCGCGCGCGCTGAACGCGGAGAAGCAGGTGCGGTGCTGATCGCGGGCGACGCCGGCGTCGGCAAGACCCGCCTGCTCACCGCGCTCGGGGAGCACGTCGCGGGCTGCGGCGGGCTCGTGCTCACCGGCCGCTGCATCGACGTGCGCGACGGCGGTCTGCCCTATCTGCCGTTCGCCGAGGCGCTGGCTCCGCTCGGGTCGTCGGCCGATCCCGCGGTGTCGGCCGCGGTGCGGGCGCGGTCCGCGCTCGGGATGCTGCTGCCGCAGGGCGGCGATCCGCAGCCCGCGGCCACCGGCGACCACGGGCAGGTTTCGGAAGGGGAGCGCGAGGGCGTCCGCCGGGTCCGGCCCGAGCAGGACCTCGGCCAGCTCCAGCTGTTCGACGCGGTGCTCGGGGTGCTGACCGAGGTCGGCCAGGAGCAGCCGGTGGTCGTCCTGCTCGAAGACCTGCACTGGGCGGATTCCTCCACCCGCAACCTGCTGTCCTTCCTGCTCAGCCGCCTGCGCGCGCAGCGGCTGCTGGTCGTCGGCAGCTATCGCGAGGAGGACGTCCACCGCAGGCATCCGCTGCGCGGTCTGCTCTCCGAACTGGTCCGGTTGAACACGGTGGAACAGCTCACGCTCGCCCCCTTCGGACCGGCGGACGCGCGGGCGTTCGTCGCGGCGCTGGCCGAGGAACCGCTTTCGCCGGACGTGGTCGCGGACATCGCCGAACGGTCCGAGGGCAATCCGTTCTTCGTCGAGGAACTCCTCGCCACCGGCGCCGACTGTCAAGATCTCCCCGCCGGGCTCGCCGAAGTCCTTCTCGCCCGGCTCGAACGCTTCCCCGCGGAGACGCGCCGGGTGCTGCGGGTCATCTCGGTGGCCAACGAGTCGGTGTCGCATGCCGCGCTCGCGCAAGTCGCGGGCATCGGCGACCTGGAGCTGGACGAGGCGCTGCGGGAAGCCGTGCAGCACCACGTCCTGGTCATCGAGGACGGTTTCTACACGTTCCGCCACGCTTTGCTGCAGGAAGCGGTGTACGCGGATCTGCTTCCCGGCGAGCGCACGCGGATGCACGCGGGGTATGCCGCGCGGATCCAGTCGATGCCGCAGGGCCGGGGTCACGATGCGAAGCTGGCCTTCCACAGCTTGGAAAGCCGGGACTACGACACTGCTCTGCCCGCGTTGCTGCGTGCTGCCGACGAAGCGGAAAAGCTCGGCGCTCCTGGCGCTGCTCTTCGGCACATCGAGCAAGCACAGGCCATTTGGGACGCCGTGGCTCCGGAGAAGCGCCCGGAAGGCGTCAATGAACTGAAGTTGCTCAACGAGGCCTCGTACTTCGCCGGCACTTCGGGTGAGCCGGAGCGCGCGGTGGCGTATGCGCGGTCAGCTACCGAAGCGCTCAAGCCGGACGCGTCGCCCGAACACGCGGCGAAGGTCTGGCGTCGGCTGGCCGAAACGCTGCTCACCTTGGAAGGCACGTTCGACGAGGCGGTTCGGGCGATCGAGCGGGCTTGGGAACTGGTCGCCGACCGGGAGCCGAGCGGTGCGCGAGCCTGGGTGCTGGCTTCGCGGGCCGGATTCCAGCGGTTGCTCGACCGGCCGGACGAGGCCTTGGCCAGCGCGCATACCGCGGTCGCTGACGCGCGCGCGGTCGGGGCGGTCGGTGCTGAGGCGTCGGCGCTGGTCACGCTGGGCACGTTGGCTGATGGCGCGGGGGACGCGGTCGAGGCTCGTGAGCGGTTGTGCGAGGCCGAGGGCAAGGCGCATAACGCTGGTGCGTTGAACGTCGAGATCCGGGCGATGTACTTCCTCGCCCTCAGCTACGACGACCAGGCTGAGATGGACTTGGCGCTCGCCCATGCCGCGCGCGGGGTGGAGCGGGCCGAGGCAGTCGGGCTCACCTGGAGCGCGTACGGGCTGGAGTTGCGTGCCCGGCTCCTCTACTTGCGGTACCTCAGCGGAGATTGGCCGAAGGAGGACGCTGCGGGACGCGCCAGGCGGGGTGTGTCCAGCGCGGTCGCCGCGCGGATCTTGGCCAATTGGGTGCTGTTCCTGGTGGGACGCGGGCGGTTCGCGGATGCGGCCAAGGCGTTGCCGGGGCTTCGGCAGCAGTGGATGGCGGATCTGCAGATCGCCCTCTCCGCGGGCGATGCCGCGATCGAGCTGGCTGCTTGGCGCGGGGAGCATGCCGAGGCGCTGCGGATTACCGACGAACTGGTGTCGTGGCTGGAGAAGGTCGAGACCGCGCTGCTCGGCGGGATCCGGATTGTGGCGCTGGCGATTCCGTCGGCCGCGGCGTTGGCCGCGGAGGCCAGGGCCAAGGGGGATCTGGCTGCTGCCGACGGGTTTGTGGCTGCTGGGCGGCGGCTGGTCGAGCATGGGCGGCGTTGTGCTGCTGAGGGACAACCGCGGTCCGGGACTATGGGGCCGGAGGGGCGGGCCTGGCTGGCTCGGATGGAGGCGGCTGCCTCTGGGCTGGAGGGGCCTGCTGATCCTGAGCTGTGGGGTGCGGCTGCCGAGGCTTATTCGTATGGGGCGGTTTACGAGCAGGCGGTTTGCCGGTGGCGGCAGGGGGAGGCGTTGCTGGCCGCTGGACGTGCTGGGGCCGGGGAGGCGTTGGAGGCGGCGCATTCGGTGGCGGTGAAGCTTGACGCCGTTCCGTTGCGGGATGCGGTGCGCGATGTGGCGCATCGGGCTCGGGTCGAACTGTCCGGGGTCGAGGTGGTTCCCGTCGCGCGGCCGCAGGTGAATCCGCTGACTGACCGGGAGCGGGATGTGCTGGAGCGGGTTGCGCTGGGACGGACGAATCGGCAGGTGGGGGAGGAGCTGTACATCAGCGAGAAGACGGTGAGTGTGCACCTTTCCCGGGTGATGGCGAAGCTGGGGGCCAGCCGGCGGGCTGAGGCGGTGGCGATCGCTTATGACCGGGGGTTGCTTGCTGCGCCGGAGTGATCGGCTCGTCGCCTGGGGGCGACCTTGCCGCGTCTTGGGTTGCGTGGGGCACCCCGAAGGGTGATTGTGCTGACGGTTCGGGGGTGCTTGTCAAGGCGGGAAAGATGCCTTGACAAGCACCCCCGAACCGCAGGGCGGCTTCGTATCGGGGTGCGGGGGCGGTGTGGGTGCCTCGCTGGTTGGGTGCACCGGCTGCGGTTTGGCGAGTGGGGCTAGCGCCCCAATGTGGCATTGGGTGCGTCAGATGCACCCAATGTGGCGTTCGGTGCATGCGACGCACCCAATGCCACATTGGGGTGCATTTCGGCGGGTGCCGGGCGGCTGGTCGTGAGGGGAGCCCTGGGGGAATCAGAGTCGATGAGGGTGGCCTCACGGACGGTTCAGCGGCCGGGGAGGTGGCGCAGGAGTTTCATGCTTGCTGTCATGAAGCGGGCCCACAGGGAGCCCGGTACGCCCTTGGGCGGGCGTAGGGCCAGGCCTCGTTGTACGGCGATTGATTGGGGTTCGGTGTATTTCAGCAAGCCTTCTGCGCCGTTGCGGCGGCCTGCGCCGGATTCCTTCATGCCGCCCATGGGGACCGCCACTGTTCCGAAGGTTGCTGCGTAGCCCTCGTTGACGTTGACCGTGCCCGCCTTCAGACGCGCGCCTACTTCCCAGCCTGCTCGGCCGTTTTTGGTCCATACGCTTGCGTTCAGGCCGAATGGGGTGTCGTTTGCTCGTTCGATCGCGTCGGTGACGTCGCTGAATCCGTAGATCGACACCACCGGGCCGAAGGTTTCCGAGGCGAACGGGGTCATTCCGGGGCGCACGTCTGTCAGGACCGTCGGCTCGTAGAACAGCGGGCCCAGGTCCGGGCGGGGGCGTCCGCCGGTCAGTACGCGGGCGCCTTTCGCCCGGGCGTCTTCCACGTGGGCTGTCACGGTTTCCAGCTGGCTCTTCGACGTCAGCGAACCCATTCCGGCGTGATAGTCCAGTGAACCGCCCAGGCGCAGTGCCGCTGTCCTGGCCACGAATTCCCGGGTGAACTCCTCGCGGATGCTGTCGTGCACGTAGATGCGCTCCACCGACACGCAGAGCTGGCCCGCGGACGAGAAGCACGCGGTGACGGCGCCGGCGGCGGTCTTGGCGATGTCTGCGTCCGGCAGGACGATCATGGGGTTCTTGCCGCCCAGTTCCAGCGAATAGCTGGTGAGTCGCTGGGCGATGCGGCCTGCCAGGTCCTTGCCGGTCGGAGTGGAACCGGTGAAGCACAGGTAGTCGCATTCTTCCAGCAGGGCATTGCCGATCTGCGAGCCTCGGCCCAGCACGATTTGCCACAGGCCGGAGGGCAAGCCCGCTTCCTCGGCCAGTTCGTGCAGCCACAGGGCGGAGAGCGCGGTTTGGTTGTCCGGTTTCTGCACGACAGCGTTCCCGGCGGCGAGGGCGGGGAAGACGTCCATCGCGGTCAGGGCCAGCGGGTAGTTCCAAGGGGAGATGATGCCGACGACGCCCTTGGGGTGCCGCAGTTCTCCTGCTCGCGTCAGGCCCGGGATCACGCCGGGGGCGCGGCGCGGGGAGAGGATTTTCGCGCTGTGCTTGCCGTAGTAAGCCGCGACCAGCACGGTGGCGCTGACCTCGTCGAACGCGTCGATCCGGGCCTTGCCTGCTTCGACCTGGACCAGGTCGAGGACCTCCGCTTGCCGCGCGAGCACCAGGTCGTGCAAGCGCACGAGGAATTGCTGACGGCGGGCCACCGGCAGCGCTGCCCACTCGCGTTGCGCGGCGCGGGCGGAGGCGAAGGCGGCGCGGACCTCGGCGTCGTCGGCCTGGGGGAGGGAGGCGATCGGCTGGCCGGTGAAGGGCGCGGTCATCTGCACCGGGGCGTTGTCGGCGCCGCCGGTCGCGCGGGCGACGAGTGCGGCCGCGCGGGAGGCGGACGGGGCGCCTGCTACGCCGCCGACGGTCGCGGGCAGGGGCTGGCCGGTGAGGTTCGCCGGGGTCGTACTCGTCATCGAGCGCACCTTCTTCCGTGCGGGGCCGGGTGTTACCGACGAGTACACCATACCGGCGGTATGGACACTAGTCGCCCGAGTACAGCAGCACGGCGATCCGCTTCCACTCCTCCAGCAGCTGACGGCGCCTACGCGGGTCGCCGCCCAGTTCGGCGTCCAGGGCGAGGCCTCGGGTGAGGTTCACGGTGAGCCAGAACAGCATCTCCGCGCGTTCTTTCGGCAGGTCGCCGGCGACATCGCTGATGTGCTCCAGCGTCGCCCGGCCCAGCGCGCGGTCGACCGGCCGGATCGCGGCGCGCAGCTCCGGGTCGGTGCGGGCGGCGACCCACAGTTCGGTGACCGCGGTGGACAGCGTGCCCGAGTAGCCTTCCCACAGCAGGTCGATCGCCGCCGCGACGCCGGACGCGCCGCCCGGCAGCGAGCCGAGCGAGGCGGCGAGCTGAGTGCGCAGCTTCGTGGTGAGGTGCTCGACTGCTGCTGCCATGAGCTCCGCCTTCGTGGCGAAGTAGTGCTGCACCGCGCCCTTCGAGACGCCTGCCCGGGTGCAGATCTCCTGCACCGATGCCCGCGAGTACCCGATCTCGACCAGGCAGTCGATCGTCGCGTCCAGCAGGGCGGTGCGCGTCTGCTCGCGGCGTTCGGCCTGGGTGCGGTGTCCCCGGGCGACCTCGGTCATCGCGGCTCCTGCTTTACGTACCGGACGGATGGGATGTACATTCCGGCTAGAACTTACCTGCCAAGCGTCATGTTTTCCAGTTCGCGGGAGGCCAAGCCGTGCCGTTGCAGATCCAGAAGAGCTCGTGGAGCACCACCGAACTCGAAGACCTCCGGGAGCTCGCCCGGTCGTTCCTGCAGAAGGAATTCGTGCCGAACCAGGAGCGCTGGGCGGCGGAGAAGAAGCTCGACCGGGAAATCTGGACCAAGGCGGGCGAGCTCGGCCTGCTGTGCCTGTCGATCCCGGAGGAGTACGGCGGGGGCGGCGGCACCTTCGCGCACGAAGCCGTGCTGTACGAGGAGCAGGCCCGGGCCGGGGACAGCGCTTGGGGCGTCACCGTCCACAGTGGAATCGTCGCGCACTACATCCTGGCGTACGCGTCGGAGGAAAAGAAGCGCGAGTGGCTGCCGAAGATGGCCACCGGCGAGATGGTCGGCGCGGTCGCGATGACCGAGCCGGGCACTGGTTCAGACCTCCAGAACATCAAGACGCGCGCGGTCCGCGACGGCGACCACTACGTCATCAACGGCGCGAAAACCTTCATCACCAACGGTTTTCACTCCGACCTCGTCGTGGTCGCGTGCAAGACCGACCCGGACGCCGGCGCGCAGGGCGTCTCGCTGATCGTGGTCGAGACCAATACCCCCGGCTTCCGCCGCGGCCGCGTGCTCGACAAGGTCGGGCTCAAGGGCCAGGACACCGCCGAGCTGTTCTTCGACGACGTCCGCGTGCCCGCCGCGAACCTGCTCGGCGACGCCGAGGGACAGGGCTTCGTCCAGCTGATGCTGCAGCTGCCGCAGGAACGGCTGATCATCGCCGTGACCGCGGTGGCCGGCCTGGAGGCCGCGGTGAACCTGACCATCGACTACACCAAGGAACGCACGGCGTTCGGCCGCCCGATCTTCAACTTCCAGAACACGAAGTTCAAGCTCGCCGAGGCGGCGACGGAAGCCGCGGTGTCGCGCGCGTTCCTCGACCAGTGCATCGAACGGCATCTGCGCGGCGAACTCGACGTCCAGGGCGCGGCCATGGCGAAACTGTGGACGACCGAGCGGGTGAACAAGGTCGTGGACGACTGTCTCCAGCTGTTCGGCGGCTACGGCTACATGACCGAGTACCCGATCGCGCGGGCCTGGGCGGACGTGCGGATCTCGCGGATCTTCGGCGGCACCAGCGAGATCATGAAGGAAATCATCTCCCGCACGCTCTGAAACCGGTTGCTGCGAAAGGACTTCCCCGTGAAACAAGGTCCGCTGGCCGGGCTGCGGGTGGTGGAGCTGGCCGGGCTCGCGCCGGCTCCGTTCGCCTGCATGATCCTGGCCGACCTCGGCGCCGACGTGATCCGCGTCGACCGCGCCACCCCGGGCGCCGACGTGCTCGGCATCCCGAACGACCCGCTCGCCCGCGGCAGGCGCTCGGTCGGGGTGAACACGAAAACGCCCGAGGGCGTCGAGCTCGTGCTGAAGCTGGCCGAACGCGCCGACGTGCTGATCGAAGGCTTCCGGCCGGGTGTCGCGGAACGGATGGGCATCGGGCCGGAACAGGTGCACGCGCGCAACCCGCGGCTCGTGTACGGCCGGATGACCGGCTGGGGCCAGGACGGTCCGCTCGCGTCGGCGGCCGGGCACGACATCAACTACATCGGCGTCGCCGGCGCGCTCGACCCGATCGGCCGGGCGGGCGAGCGTCCGGTGCCGCCGCTCAACCTGGTCGGCGACTTCGGCGGAGGCGGCCTGATGCTCGCGATGGGCGTGCTGGCCGCGCTGCACGAGCGCACGACGTCCGGACGCGGCCAGGTCGTGGACGCTTCGATGGTGGAAGGCGCGGCGCTGCTGACCACGAGCCTGCACGGCATGCGCGCGGCGGGCGTGTGGCCGGGGGAGCGCGGCGAGAACCTCCTCGACGGCGGCGCCCCGTTCTACGACACCTACGAGACCGCGGACGGCAAGTACGTCGCCATCGGCGCGATCGAGATGCGGTTCTGGGCCGACCTGGTCAAGGTGCTCGGGCTGGAGAACGAAGACCTGCCGTTCCACTTGGACCTGCGCGAGTGGCCGCGGCTGCGCAAGATCATCGAGGAGGCGGTCGGCCGGTTCACGCGTGACGAACTGGTCGCGCGGGCGGAGGGCACCGACGCGTGTCTCACCGCCGTGCTGTCGCCGTGGGAGGCCGCCGAGCATCCGCAGAACGCGGCACGCGGGACGTTCGTGGACATCGGCGGCACGGTGCAGCCCGCTCCGGCGCCGCGGTTCGACCGCACGCCCGCGGCCACGCCGGAAGCACCGCACGAGAAGGGCGCGGACACCGCGGAAGTGCTGGCGGAGCTGGGCTACGACGACGCCGGGGTCGCGGCGCTGCGGGAGGCTGGCGCGGTTTTGTGACGCCTGCTGTCACAACGGCAGATCGGACCGGATCACCGAGTAGAGGATGTGGTCGCGCCACTGCCCGTCGCGGAAATCGAACCCGCGCAGGATCCCCTCGCGGGTGAATCCGGCCTTCTCCAGCGAACGCTGCCCGGCCCGGTTGCCGGCCTCGGTGCTGGCTTCGACGCGGTTGAACTGCGTGTGCGCGAACAGGTAGCGCACGAGCTGCCGCTGCGCCTGCGCGCCGAGGCCGTGCCCGCGCGCCTCCGGCAGCAGGACCATGCCGATGTTCCAGCAGTAGGTGTGCGGGCCGGTCCGCGTGCGATGCCACGAAACGAGCCCGAGCGGGCGTTCGTCGAGCGTGGGGACGAGCATGCCGTTGTCGGTGGTCAGCATGCCGTTTTCGCGCCAGAGCCGCCGGACGTAGCCGGGATCGTGCCAGCCGAACCACTGGTGCTCGCCGACCGTCTCCGGGTCGTTGGTCAGCGCCTCCAGCAGACCGAGGTCGGACTCGCGCACCGGGCGGAGAGTCACTGGGCCGTCGTCCATCGCCGGAGCGTACCGGGGGCGGCCGCCAGGCCCGGCTCACCCGATGGTGACCGGGGTCACCCAGCCGTGAGCTTTCTGGCTGGATCGGGGCCTGCGACGGGCCATTCCGGCGTGTCGTCACTACAGTGGGAGCCGACTCTGCCGAGGCGGGGCGGGCGTCCGACCGGGCGCCGGGGGAGCGGAGGGGAACGAAACCATGTCGAGCGGCCTGAAGAAGATCGTCGTCGTCGGAGTGGTCGCGCTCGTGCTGTTCTTCCTGATCACGCAGCCCACCAACTCCGCGGCCTTCGTGCACCGCGTGCTCGGCTGGCTCAAGGACGGCGCCGAAGCGATCGTCACCTTCTTCAAGAGCCTCTTCGCCTGACCCCGGTTTCCCGCTCGCCGGACCGCCCCCGCGCGCCCGTCCGGCCAACTAGTCACGCTTTGTCACCGGATCCCGGGATTCGGGCACTTCGCTCGACCATCCGGGTGGATTGGCCCATAAAACCGCCTGGTCACGGAATTTCCGGGGTCCGGGGTATGGCGGAGAAAGCGGGTGCCGCCCTACGGTGCTCACATTGCGTGATCAGCCGGTTCTCCGGTCCCCCGGGAACCGGGTCACGGCGGGTTTTCGGCCCGGTCACGCGTGGGGAGCCAATCGTGGACGCGCAACGGGGCAGGCGGTCGAAATGCCTGCCCGTCGGGGACCGATGAGGAGGCAGGGATGACCGGAGATCCCGGAGTGGACGCGTTGATCCGGCAGTGGTCGGCCGAGCGCGAGAAGACCCCTGAGGAGCAGGAGGTCGACCGCATCGCCTCGGCCTGGCTGGCCGACGCGCCGGCCGCTCCGCCCGGCATCCCCGGCCAGCGCGCCCGGTCCGGACCCGCCCGCTGGGCCCCGGTCGAGGCCGCCGACCCCGGCTACCTCGACGCGATGCGCGCCCGGCTGCCGGAGGTTCCGGAAGAACTGCTCGTCGCCGCCGCGGGCTGGTGGCAGATGGTCGGCGACGTCGCCGAGGCCGAACAGTGGTGGGACGCCGGGATCAGCCCGCTGGACCAGCGTGCCCTCGACTACCGGGCGGCCGGTCTCGCACCGTCCGACCTCGCCCGCCGGCTCGGCCCGATGACGGTGCTGCAGCACCTCCGCCGCGGCAGCGCGCCCGCGTGGTGCGTCGCGCGGTTGGCGCGGCAGCAGAAGCCTGCCTGATCGTTCGTCGCTTCGGCTTTGCCGGGCGGCTTGCTTCGTGCGGCTTGGACGACGGAAGTCGCGTCTGATCGTTCGCCGCCTCAGGGTCGCCGGATACTTGGTTTCGCGCGGCTCCGCGCGGAAGAAGAAGCCTGTTTGACAGCTGTGTTGCCTGGTCGGCGAATCGGCCAGGCAACACGGCGAAGCGCCCGCTGCGGTGCGGTGGAAGGCATGTCCTGATCGGGCGTGCCGGAAGCCGCATGCGGCGGACGTTTTTCTCTGGCGGGGTCGCCACGACATCAGCGGTCTGAGCGCAGCGGAAGTCTGCTGGCACGGCCGGTCGGCGAACCGCCGCGCACCCGCCCCGGCATGGGGCTTGTGGTGTTTGTGCGGCGAAGACCGTCCACCTGACGGGACCGGATTACCCGGCCGGGTGAACCGGCGTGGCGGGGACCATGGCGATGCGTGCGTAACGCTAACCTGCGCGGGCTCGTTGTGTGTTGCGAACCCCAAGCCATGCTGGAGGACCGGAGTTTCGTGCCCGCCACCGGACAGACCCCCGACACCGCGCGGACCGGGGACGAGACCGCGGCTTCCGCTGCCGCCCCCTCGCCCGCCCGCCGCGGTCATGGCGCCGCGCTCGCGGTGCGGCTCGCCGTCGTCGTCGCGGTGCTCGCGGTCGCGGGCGGCGGGGTCTGGATCGTCACCAGGGCGGCCGCCCCGCAGGCCAGCCCGACCACGACCGACATCCCGGCGCTGAGCGTCAAGGCGGTCGACGTCAAACCCGGTTCGATCGCGCCGGTCAGCGCCGTCGTCGCGGGCGGGGCCGCGGACCAGGGCACCGCGCCGCAGTCGGCGCGCCCGGCCGGCGGCGACCCGTTGCAGGCCTGGGCGGACAAGGTCGCGCCGGTCACCGGCATCCCGGCGAGGGCGGTGCGCGCGTACGGCAACGCGGAACTCGCGATGCGCGAGGTCGACCGCGGCTGCCACATCTCCTGGGCGACGCTCGCCGGCATCGGCCGCATCGAGTCCAACCACGGCCAGTACGGCGGAGCGGTCCTCGGCGCGGACGGCCGCCCGTCGAAGCCGATCATCGGCGTCCCGCTCGACGGTTCCTCCGGAGTCCGCGCGATCAGCGACACCGACGGCGGCCAGCTCGACGGCGACCCGGTCGCGGACCGCGCGGTCGGCCCGATGCAGTTCATCCCCGGCACCTGGCGGAAATGGGCGTCGGACGCGACCGGCGACGGCCGCGCCGACCCGCAGCAGATCGACGACGCCGCCCTCACCGCCGCCCGCTACCTGTGCGCGGGCGGCCGCGACATGGCCAGCCCGGCGGGTTGGTGGGCGGGCATCCTGTCGTACAACAACTCGACGGAGTACGCGCAGAAGGTCTTCGGCCTCGCCGACGGCTACGCGAAGGCGGCGCAGAAGGTGCAAGCGGGCTGACGCTCCGGGCCACCCGCTGCTTCCCGGCCGCCGGTCCGTGAGGGGTCCCCTCGCGGACTTGGGTTCCCGCAGCGTTCTCCTCGCGTCTCGCGGCCGGTCTGTCACGGACTCTGATTCCCGCAGGGTTCCCCTCACGTACCGCCGCCGGTCCGCGAGGGGAACCTTCGCGGACCACACCCGCCGCCGTCCGGCACGCGCCCCAATGTGGCGTTGGGTGCGTCCGACGCACCGAATGCGGCATTGGGTGCGTGACATGCACCGAATGTGGCATTGGGGGTGTTTGGTCGGGTCGGGTCGCGGGGCGGAGGCGGTCCGGCGCGCGACCAGGGTGTGCGGGGGCGGCTTGACGTCGGCCCGGTGCCGGCCACCTGGCGAATCCGGCCGCGAGCGCCGGGTGGGGCCCCGGTCACGACCTCGCCGCCTCTCAGCATCGCCCTCTCCGGCCAGTGCTAGCGTCGATACCGTGCCTGCAGATCCCGGCCCGGCCGCGTCCCCGCTCGGGCGCCGGCTCATGATCGTCGCCACGAGCGTCGTGAGCCTGGCGTTGTGCTGCGGGCTGGCCTGGTGGCAGTGGGACCGGTTCACGTCCGCCACCGGCACCTTCCAGAACCTCGGCTACGTGCTGCAATGGCCGCTTTTCGGGCTTTTCCCCGCGTTCATGTTCTGGCGCATCAAGAAGCTGCGCGAACGCGAAGAGGAAGCCGCCGGGCAGCCCGAACAGCCCGAACAGCCCGCTCCGGCCCCGGTTCGCGTGCCCGCCCCGCGACCGGCCGCGGCTCCCGTCGAAGAAGACGACGAACTCGCCGCCTACAACCGCTACCTGCGCGAGCTCAACGCCCGCGACCAGCAGTCCTGAACGCCCGCGGAAGTGAGGACGCTCCCATGACGACCAGCACCGACGGTGCCGCACCTGCTCGCCAGTCGAAGGTGTCCGGCTCGCTGACCCGGTTCCGGGCCAGCGCGTACGTGACCGGTGTCGGCCTGCTCGCGCTGTGCGCCACCATGATCATCGAGTACGGCTTCGGCAACGCCGCGCCCGCGCAGGTGTACTCGCCGATCCACGGCGTGCTCTACATGATCTACCTGGTGCTCACCATCGACCTCGCGATCAAGGCCCGCTGGTCGATCAAGAGCACCGTCCTGGTGCTGCTGGCCGGCTGCGTTCCGTTCGTGTCGTTCGTCGTCGAGCGCCGGGTGACCCACCGCGTGCAGGCCGGGCGCGACGTCTTCTGAGCAACGAAAAAACCGCGGCACCCGAAGGGGCGCCGCGGTTTTTCGTACCGGTGCTCAGGAGCCGAAGCCGATGCCGGTCAGCGACCGGACCTCCATCTCCGCGTGCTTGGCCGGGTCGCCCTTCGAGCGGCCGGCGAAGGTGCCGATCGCGCCGCACAGGAACGACACCGGGATCGACACCAGGCCCGGGTTCTTCAGCGGGAACCAGTGGAAGTCGACGCTCGGGAAGATCGAGTCCGGCGCGCCTGACACCACCGGCGAGAACAGCACCAGCACGACGCAGGCGATGAGCCCGCCGTAGATGCTCCACAGCGTCCCGGTCGTGTTGAACCGTTTCCAGAACAGCGAGTACAGCAGGGTCGACAGGTTCGCCGACGCCGCCACCGCGAGCGCGAGCGCCACGAGGAACGCGATGTTCTGGCCGTTGGCGAGGATGCCGCCGAGGATGGCGAGCACGCCGATCACGACCGCGGTCAGCCGGGCGACCCGGACCTCGTCCTCCGGCTCCGCCTTGCCGCGCTTCACGACGTTCGCGTAGACGTCGTGCGCGAACGAGGCGGACGCGGTCAGCGTCAGCCCGGCCACCACGGCGAGGATCGTCGCGAACGCGACCGCCGAGATGACGCCGAGCAGCACCGTCCCGCCGACGTGCAGGGCCAGCAGCGGCGCGGCCGAGTTCTCGCCGCCGGGCGCGGCCTTGATCTCGTCCGGGCCGACGATCGCCGCCGCGCCGAAGCCGATCACCAGCGTGCACAGGTAGAACACGAACATGCACGCGGTCGCCCACACCACCGAGCGGCGCGCCTCGCGGGCGTTCGGCACGGTGTAGAAGCGCATCAGCACGTGCGGCAGCGAGGCGACGCCGAGCACCAGCGCCAGCGAGAGCGACACGAAGTCGAGCTTCGTGGTCCCGTTCTTGCCGTAGGAGCCGCCGGGGGAGAGCAGGTCCTTGCCCATCGGGCTGCGGTCGGCGGCCGCGCGCAGCAGGCTCGAGAAGTTGAAGCCGTACTTGCCCATCAGGAACACCGTGATCAGCGAGGCCGCGGTGAGCAGGATGGTGGCCTTGATGATCTGCACCCAGGTGGTGCCCTTCATCCCGCCGAGCAGCACGTAGGAGATCATCACCAGCCCGACCACGGTGATCACCAGCGCCTGGCCCCACTTGGAGTGGACGTCCAGCAGCAGCGCGACCAGGCCGCCCGCGCCCGCCATCTGCGCGAGCATGTAGAAGAAGGAGATGACCAGCGTCGACGTGGCCGACGCGGCGCGCACCGGACGCTGCTTCATCCGGAAGCTGAGCACGTCGCCCATGGTGAAGCGGCCGGTGTTGCGCAGCAGTTCCGCGAGCAGCAGCAGGTCGACGAGCCACGCGACGAGGAAGCCGATGGAGTAGAGGAAGCCGTCGTAGCCGTTGATCGCGATCGCGCCCGCGATGCCGAGGAACGAGGCGGCGGAGAGGAAGTCGCCGGACAGCGCGACGCCGTTCTGCCTTCCGGTGAACGCGCTGTCCGCGGTGTAGTAGCCCGACGTCGACGAGCGCCGGTTGCCCGCGCGGTAGACCACGTAGAGGGTGATCGCGACGAACAGCGCGAACACCCCGGTGTTGATCAACGGGTTGCTCTCCGAAGCTCCTTCGGCGAGCGAAACGGTGGTCACTGAGGTGTTCCTTCCGTGACAGGGGCGGCCTGCGCTCGGATCTCGGCGGCGCGCGGGTCCATCTCGCGGTCGGCGAAGCGGACGTACAGCGCGGTGATGGCCGCGGTGGTGACGAACTGGCCGAGGCCGAGCAGCATGCCGACGTTGACCAGTCCGAAGACCGGCGTGCTCATGAACTCGCCCGCGTAGGCGGCGAGCACGACGTAGACGAGGTACCAGACGAAGAACCCGATGCTCATCGGGAACACGAACCGGCGGAAGCGGCTGCGCAGCGAGCGGAACTGGGGGCTGCGCTGGATCTGCTCGTAGTCCGGGCCGCGCCTGCGGCGCCTGCCGCGAGGGGCGGCGTCGCCTCCTTCGCGGTCGAACAGCGCGGGCATCTGGCCGGTGTCCTCGGCCGCGGAGGCCGGTCCGGTGGTGCGCGCGACGTTGTGCATGGCTGCCTCCGGCAACTTGCGCGGTGGATGGCGCCGGGCTCGTTCGGGAAAGCGCCCGGATCGCCCTTGCGGACTGGGAGGCGGCCATAGTAACGACGCCGCCGGAACGCGGAAAAAGCCGGTTCGCGAGGGCACCGGAAATTCCTTTTCGCCCGGGAAATGGCGCGAATCGGCGGGTCCGGGCAGATCACAAGCTGATCACTCGGAATAGTGAGCACCGATGTCACGGGGAGTTGCCGGGATCCGTCCGGGTTGCGGCAGATGGCGGAGTGACGGGCCGGTCAAGATCCAATACGGTGACCGGTCGTAGCCGCCGGGCGGGGCGGCCGCTCCGCTTCGGCGGGCAGGTCGCGGGCCGGGCGGGGATTCCCAGGCAGGGAAGGGAGGCTGGCAAAAATCACCGGGTCGAGCGGCGCGTCGCTGCATCTCCACAACATCGGGTTCAACTTCCGGGTGCACCCACCCGATGGGGGCACGGAGCGTAGTCCCATCGAGGGTGTCGCTTACCCTGTGTGGGCTAATCGGGTGACGGCCGGACGCCGAGGCCGAGAGCGCCGGGTAACCGGAATTCCCGTGCTGGGCGCCCGCGTGCGAATCCGCGGCTCCGAGTTCCCGCGTTCTGACTATTTTCCCAGGTCAGCCCCCCGATGCGGGACGCAATAACGCAGGCGGCGATTGGTGTACGATTCTTTGGCCCCAGCCGCCCGCAGCGATCGATAAGGCGCAGACAAGTTGATCTCGACCACCGCCGTGCAGTCCGCAAGTTGCGTCGTGCACGTGCATAGTCCCGGGAAGCCGATCGTCTCCCGGACCGGTGAAGGATCGGCCGAGTCGTGCCCGCCCCCGGTCGGACGCGCGGGCAGGCGGACCGCGGGACTCCGCGCCGGGAGCGCGCCGCGCCCCGGGAGCGGACGAAGCCGCGGGGACCGCCGACGGGCCGCCACGACGCCGGACAGGGAGTCACTTTCGTGACCGTTGCAGGAGAAGGCCAAGTGCCTGTGGAGAAGCTGCTCGGCCGCCCGCCCAAGCGGCCGCGCTGGTCGTCGGGCTGGCGGGCGGCGTTGCGCTGGCGGGACTGGAGCCTGCCGGTCAAGCTGTCCGCGGTCACGATCGTCCCCATCGTGCTCGCGCTCGTCCTCGGCATCACCGCCATCGCGGGCCAGGTCTCGCGGTCGAGCGACTACCAGCGGATCGACCGGCTCGTCGCGCTGAGCACCCAGTTGCGCGCGCTCACCGACGGGCTGCAGCGCGAACGCACCCAGACCGCCGTCCAGCTCATCGCGGGCACCTCGGGCGTCACCCCGGAACTGAAGTCCGCCCGCGCGGCCACCGACGCCGCGGTCGCGCCGTTCACCGAGGCGGCCGCCCGCGTCGGGGCCGACGGCTCCAGCGTCTCCGGCGCGGTGAACTCGGCGACCGCGCAGGTCAACGAGATCGCGGTGATCCGCCAGCAGGTCGGGGCAGGCCTGCTGAACGCGGCCGAGGCGGTCGGCGACTACAACGCCGTCACCACGGCGCTGATCGGAGCGGACACCGCGGTGTCGGCGGGCGCGAGCGCCGACGCGCTCGGCAGCACCCCGAGCGCGCTGCACGACCTCGAAGCGGCCAAGGAACAGGTGTCGGTCACCCAGTCCCTGGTGGGCTACGGCATTTCCGCGGGCACGCTGACCCCGCAGCAGCTGAGCGACGTGCGCGACGCGGAACTGCGGTACGACGACCGCGTCGCGGACTTCAACGCCGCCGCCACCGCGCCGCAGCGCCTCGACTTCGAAAGCACGATCAAGCCGGACACCTCCTACGACCGCAAGCGGATGCTCGGCACCGTGCTCGGCGGGCAGGGCATCTCCACCGACGACGCGCTCAAGCGGATTTCGGCGCAGGAGTGGAACAACGCCTCGAACGCGGTGACCTCGCAGCTGACCGAGGTTTCCGGCCGGATGAGCACCGACCTCACCGCCGCGTCGTCCCAGCTGGTCGAGGACGCCGGCAGCAGCGCCGGTCTGCTGGCCGTGCTGCTGTTCGCGGCGCTCGCCGCGGCGGCCGCGGTCGTGTTCGTCATCGCCCGCCAGCTGCTGCGCTCGCTGAAGATCCTGCGGCGGTCCGCGCTGGACGTCGCGGAGAAGGACCTGCCCGAGGCGGTCCGCAACATCCAGGAGGGCCGCGCGCAGAGCGTCGAGGTCGAACCGGTGCCGGTCCAGGTGCAGGACGAGGTCGGCGAGGTCGCGCGGGCGTTCGAGAAGGTGCACAGCCAGGCGCTGAAGCTGGCGACCGAACAGGCCGCCATGCGCGCCGGCTACTCCAGCGTGTTCGTCAACCTGTCGCGGCGCAGCCAGAGCCTCGTGCAGCGGCAGCTGCAGCTGATCGAGCGGCTGGAGCGCGACGAGGAAGACGCCGACCAGCTCGCCACGCTGTTCCAGCTCGACCACCTCGCCACCCGGATGCGGCGCAACAACGAGAACCTGATGGTCCTCTCCGGCGCCGAGCCCGGCCGCCGTTCCGGCCAGCCGGTCGCCACGCACGACGTGCTGCGCGCCGCGGTCTCGGAAATCGAGCAGTACCAACGGGTTTCGGTCCAGCACCCGCCCGCGGTGAAGATCGTCGGGTTCGCCGCGAGCGACGTCCAGCGGCTCATCGCGGAGCTGCTCGACAACGCGACCGCGTTCTCCGCGCCGGAAACCCAGGTGACGGTCGCGACGCGGCTCGCCGAGGACGGTTCGCTCAACGTCGACATCCTCGACAAGGGCATCGGCATGAACGAGTACGAGGTGGTGGAGGCCAACGGCCGCCTCACCGACTCGGGCTCGGTCGACCTCGCGACCTCGCGCCGGATGGGCCTGTTCGTGGTCGGCCGCCTCGCCGGCCGCCACCGCATCGGCGTTTCGCTGCACGGCGGCAAGGACATCGTCGGCGTGCGGGCCACCGTGGTGGTGCCGCCGGAACTGGTGATGACCGGGCTGGCCACGGCGCCCGGCGACCGCGCCGAACCCGGGCAGCTGCCCGGCCCCAAGGCGAGCCTCGCCGCCCCGCCCGCCGCTCCCGGCGGACTGCCGCGGCGCCAGCGTCCGGCTTCCAACGGTTCGGCCGTGCCGGGTCTCGTTCCGCAGCAGGGCAGCAATTCCGAGGAAACGCAGCGGTGGCCCTCGGCCGGCGACCTCGCCGGGTTCTCCGGGGACAAGGTCGCGCGTCCGCCGTCCGATCTCGAGGTGTCCGGCACCGCGCTGTTCAGCCCGATCCCGCGCGACGACGACACGCCCGCCCCGCCGCCGCCCGCGCCGAAGCTGCCGCAGACCTTCGACGTCCCGCCGCCGCGTCCGGAACCGGAACCGGCCGCGGAAACCCGCGACGAGCGCGACGGCGAACTGCCCTCGGGCAAGGACCTCTTCTCCGCGGCCAACGCGACGACGCTGAGCGACTGGTGGAACCAGGCCGCGCAGCAGGTGCCGGAGGTCCCGCCGCCGTCCGCGGCCGAGACGACGATCGAGAACACGCCGATCTTCGACGAGATGCTGTCGGCCTGGTTCCGTTCGCCCGCGCAGCCGCCCGCGGCCGCTTCCCCGGCTGCTTCGCCCGCGTCCGGCAAAGCCGCCGCGGAACCGGAGGCGGACGAGGAACAGCAGCAGCGCAACTGGGATTTCGCGAGCGACGAAAACTGGCGGACGGTGCAGGCACTGTCCCAAGTGGAGCCGACCGCGTTCACCAAGTCGGGCCTGCCCCGGCGCCGCCGCGGCGAACAGCTCATGCCGGGCAGCGCCACGCCGGAACCGGCGGCTCCCTCGGCCGAGACGCCGAGCAGCGATCTCCCGGTCCGCGACCCCGCGGACGTGCGGGGACGGCTGAACAGCTTCCAGCGCGGGGTGACGCGCGGCCGTCAGGAAGTCCGCGGCACCGCGCCGGAAACCACGGGCGCCGCGGCTGATTCCGGAGCTGCGAACGCTTCGAACGCCACGACCTCGCCGGAGCGGGCTCGCGCCCACGACGCGGCGGTCCGGCGGCGGCAGACGGTCGCGGGCGCGTTCGGCGTTCCCGCTGACCAGAACCGTCCGGGCGGGATGCCGCAGCGCACCCCGGGCGCGACGTCCCAGTCCGGTTCCGGTGCGACGGACGCGCCCGCCGGGTTCGGCGAACGGCCCGCGGACGCGGACTCGTCGAACGAGACGGCGCCCGTGCAGGCCGTGCCCCCGGCGTTCGACCCGGACGGCGGCTGGCCGCGCCAGGAACCCGCCGCGCGCACGGAACTGCCCGCACCGCAGCCGAACCGGACCGTCCGGCCGGACAAGCCCGACAGCCTGCCGACCCGCCGCAAGGGCGCGAGCAGTCTCCCGCCCGCTCCGCCGACCGCCGACCCGAACCAGGTCCCGGCGGCCGTGGCCGGGCTCGAAGCCGCGGTCTCCGGCACGGGGCAGACTCCCGCGTCGCAGGCGGCACAGGCTTCGGCCAACGGACAGACCGCCGCGCCGGAGAAGACGGACAGCCCGGCTTCGGCGAACGGACAGGCGTCCGCGCCCGCCGAGTCCCCGGGCACGGAGCAGACCTCCTTGTGGGGCAAGCCCGCCGAGAACCCTGGCCAGGCTTCGCCGTTGACGACGTGGCGTGCCGCGCAGGCTCCGGCCGCCGCACCGGGCACGCCCGCGGAGAACGCGGAGCAGTCCGGCACGACGGCGGACCCGGCCTCGGCTCCGGCCGCTCCGGCTCCGGCTCCGGCGCAGGGGCTGGCCGGGGGACTGGGCCAGACCCGGGTGCCCGGACAGAACGTCCCGGGCCAGTCCGGAACGCCGGGCCAGACCGCGGCGCCGGGCCAGACTGCGGCGCCGGGGCAGACCGGGCTGTGGGGTCAGCCGCTGGTGCCGGGACAGGCTCCGTCGCGGCAGTCCTCCGCCGGACAGGACGCCCCGCAAGCCCCGCATGCTCCGGCCGCGCCCGCCGGTTCCGACGGGCCGGCCAGCCCCTCCACGACTCCTGCCGAAACCACCACTGAGTGGAACTTCGGTTCCGACGAAGGGTGGCGGACGGTCCAGTCGGTGTCCCAGTCGACACCCGCTTCCTTCACTTCGGCAGGATTGCCTCGGCGCCGCCGAGGAGAACAGCTTCTTCCCGGCAGCGCACCGCCGCCCGCCGGGTCGGCGAGCCCCCGTCCGTCCCGCGATGCGCACGACGTGCGCGGTCGCCTGAGCAGTTTCCAGCAGGGGATCCAGCGCGGCAGGCACCGCACCGCGCAGGCCGCTGAGAAGAACCACGAAACATTGGAGGGTGAATGACCTCGCCGAATGCGGCCCAGCCGCAGCAGAACCAGTTCGGCTGGCTGGTGAACGACTTCGCCGACCGCGTCCCGGGCGTCGCGCACGCGGTCGTCGTGTCGGCAGACGGTCTCCTGCTGACGGCCTCCAACCGGCTGCCGCTCGACCGCGCCGACCAGCTCGCCGCCGTGGCGTCCGGGCTCGTCAGCCTCACCCAGGGCGCCGCCCGCTGTTTCGAGGCGGGCTCGGTGCGCGAGACCGTCGTCGAGATGGAACTCGGCATCATGGTGCTGATGTCCATCAGCGACGGCTCCTGCCTGGCGATCCTCGCCGCGCCCAACTGCGACATCGGGCAGGTCGCCTACGAGATGACGATGCTCGTCGACCGCGTCGGCCAGATCCTGACCCCGGAGCTGCGCGCGCAGCTGCAGGGCGCCGGGGGCTCGCTGATCGGCGAACCGGTGGGATGATGGCGCGATGAGCCAGGGGTCCGGATTGTTCGGCGAAGAGCCCGGTACCGGCGGCGAACCCCCGCGCGGGGAGGAGCCCGCCGCCGGGGACGACGGCACGTTCGCCGACGTCCTCAACGGGTTCAGCCTTGATTCGGGCCGCTCGCGCAAAAAACGGAAGAAGAGCGGCAAAGAAAAGAAGGAATCCCAGTCCCCAGTGCCGCCCGCCGCGGGAGCGCACGCGGCAGCGGACCCGCCTGCGGCACCCGTGCCGCAGGCCGACCAAGGAGATGGTGTGACCTCTCTCGTCTCTCCACCGGGCAGTACGGACTCCGACGGCCCCAGACCAGGCGGGCTCTTCGACCCGGGACCGCCGAGCGGCGAGTTCTCGATGCCGTCGGCGATCGTCCGGCCCGAGCGCCACGATCGGGTGGACCCGGCCGAGGAGACGTCGATCGTGCGCCCGTACGCTCTCACCGGCGGGCGCACCCGGGCGAACTACGCGCTCGAACTGGAGACGCTGATCTCCACCAAGGACCATGTCGCCGCGGGGGGCTTCCCCCAGGCGGCGGCGGAGCAGATCGAGAGCATCTCGATCATGGAAGCGTGCCGGACCCCGCGTTCGGTGGCGGAGATCGCCGCGGTGCTGTCGGTGCCGCTGGGGGTGGCACGGGTGCTGATCAGCGACGCGGCCGACGCCGGCCTCGTCACCGTGCACCGGACGATCTCGGGCCAGGACGGCGCCGAAGCACACTTGATGTTGATGGAAAGGGTTTTGAGTGGACTCCGTCGGCTTTAAGGCACCGCGGGAAACCGCGCCCCCGACCATGACATCGGCGAAGATCGTGGTGGCGGGCGGCTTCGGAGCGGGCAAGACGACCTTCGTGGGCTCGGTGTCGGAAATCGTTCCGCTCACCACCGAGGCGATGATGACCGACGCCAGCCGCGGCATCGACAACCTCGACCAGACCCCGTACAAGACGACCACCACGGTCGCCATGGACTTCGGCCGCGTCTCGCTCGACGCGGACCTGATCCTCTACCTGTTCGGCACGCCCGGCCAGCAGCGGTTCTGGTTCATGTGGGACGACCTGGTGCGCGGCGCCATCGGAGCGGTCGTGCTCGCCGACACCCGCCGCCTCGCGGACTCGTTCGCGCCGATCGACTTCTTCGAGGACCGCGGCCTGCCCTACATCGTCGGCGTGAACACGTTCGACGGCGTGCTGGAACACGACATCAATGATGTGCGCGAGGCGCTGTCGATCGATGCGAGCATCCCGATCGTCCGGTGCGACGCCCGGGAGCGGGAATCGACGAAGCAGACGCTGATCACGCTGGTCGAGTACGCGATGCGGCAGTGGATCGCGTTGCGCGCGGCGAAAGCGCACCAGTAAGCGAAAACCGGGTCACGCTTGGGTGACCCGGTTTTTCTCTGCCTTCAGCGCTTCGTGCGGTAGCGCAGCAGGACGACCGTGTTGTCGAAGGTGCGGGTTTCGACCAGCTGCAATTCCGTGCGGTCGGCGCCTTCGGCGAAGGGGCGTTTGTCTCCGCCCAGGACTACCGGGTGGACGCAGACGAGGTACTCGTCGATGAGCCCGCGGCGGCCCAGTTCGGCGGCCAGCGCGTAGCCGCCCATCAGGACGATGTCGCCGTCCGCGGCTGCTTTGTGGTTGGCGACTTCCTCGGCCAGGTCGCCGCTGGCGATCTCGGTGTTCCAGTCCGCCGACGCGAGGGTGCGGGAGAAGACGAGCTTCGGCTTCTCCCGCCACAGCGGGGCGAAGGCCAGGTCGTGCGGATGGTCCGAAATGGACTCCGCGTCGGGCCAGTAGCTCGACATCATTTCCCATACGCGGCGGCCGTAGGCGAACATCGCGGCGCGCTCGGACAGTTCGTTCGAGTAGTCCGAGAGCTCCTGGCCCATGAGGGGCCAGTCGAATTCTCCTGCGGGGCCTTCGACGCAGCCGTCCAGCGACGTGTGGACGAGGTAGACCAGGTCGGCCATGGCGGGCTCGCTTCCTTGATGAGTGCCGGTCACCAGAGGGTCGGCGCCACCATGGCTGCCTGGACATCGTCGCCCGAGAAAGTTTTCAGTACTCGTCGTGGCGGCGCCACCAGCTGCTGGGGGCGTCCGTGCCGCGCGGCTCTTCCTCCCACGCCTCCTGCCGTCCGAACGGGGTGACGTCGAGGTACCGCAGCGTGCCGACGAACTGGTCGCCGCCGCGGCCGTCGGTGAAGTAGGTGCGGTAGACGTCGTCGCCGTCGCGGAGGAACACGCTCACGCCGAAGCCGCCGTCGATGCCGCAGTCCGCCGGGAAATCCGTGCCTGCGGCGGAAACCCACGGGATCGTCCAGCCCATCCTGGCCCAGTACCGCTCGATCTCCGGCGGCGTCGCGGGCGCGACGACCTTGAGCGTGACGTCGCGGGCGTGCAGGTGCGCCGGGTGGCTCATGTTGTCCACGAGCAGGGAGCAACCGGGGCAGCCCACCTCGTCGCCGGGGTACAGCATGAAGTGGTAGACGATCAGCTGGCGGCGGCCGTCGAACAGGTCGAGCAGGCTTTGCGTGCCGTCCGGGCCGGCGAGTTCGTACTGCTTCGCGAAGCGGACCATGGGCATCCGGCGGCGCTCGGCGGCCAGCCGGTCGCCCGCGCGGGTGTGTTCCTTTTCCTTGCGCAGCAGGGCTTCCCGGGCGCTGGCCCATTCTTCCGGCGAGACGACGCGGGGGAGTGCGGCGGTCATTTCAGGTCCTCCAGGGTCTTGTCGAGATCTTCGAAACCGGATTGCCAGCCGTCGAGGTGGCCGTCGCGCTCGGCCGTGTCCGGGAACGGGGCTTGGTGGAACGTCATCGAGGTTTTGCCTGCCAGCTCGGCCAAATCGATGGTCACGAGCGTTTCGCCGACTTCGTCCTCCGGGTGCTGCCAGCGGAAGGTGAACACGAGCCGGGACGGTGCCGAAACCTCGCGGTAGACGCCGGACACCCGGCGGTCGACGCCGTGCTCGGCGCTGGTGATCCGGCTGTGCCAGGCGCCGCCGGGGCGCGGGTCCGTGCTGGTCTCGGACGCGACGAAGCCGTGCGGGCCGAACCAGCTCGCGAGGTGCGCCGGGTCGGTCCAGGCCCGGAACACCAGTTCCCGCGGCGCGTCGAAGACCCGCACGATGGTCAGCTCGCTCATTCGGTCCCCTCCCGCAGTTGCCGCAGATGCTCGTCCAAGCGGTCGAATCCGGACTCCCAGAACCGCCGGTACTCCGCGACCCAGCCGGCGACGTCCGCGAGCGGACCCGCCTCCAGGCGGCACGGCCGCCACTGCTTGGTGCGGCCCCGGCTGATCAACCCGGCCTGCTCCAGCACTTTCAGGTGCTTCGACACCGCTTGCAGGCTCACCTCGAACGGCTCGGCCAGCTCGTTGACAGTGGCCTCGCCGCGGGTGAGCCGGGCGAGGATCGCTCGCCGCGTCGGGTCCGCCAGCGCGGCGAACGTGGTGCTCAGCTGATCTGTCGGCATCGGTGCTCAATCACTTGGTTAATTAACTAATGGGTTGAATATAGCCCGGATGTCAACCCTTGAGAGCCGGGTCACTTCGGGCTCGGGTTTCCAATAGTAGGAAGTCCTAGTAAATTGGGGGGATGAGCGGCAGCGACCTGTACCGTCCCGCGAACCCGGTCCGGTTCGTCACGGCGTCCAGCTTGTTCGACGGCCACGACGCCTCGATCAACATCATGCGCCGGATCCTGCAGTCCCAGGGCGCGGAGGTGGTGCACCTCGGCCACAACCGTTCCGTCGACGAGGTGGCCACGGCCGCGATCGCCGAGGATGTCCAGGGCGTCGCCATCTCCGCCTACCAGGGCGGGCACGTCGAGTACTTCAGCTACCTCGTGGAGCTGCTGAACGAGCGCGGCGCGGGGCACATCAAGGTGTTCGGCGGCGGCGGTGGCGTCATCGTGCGCGAGGAGATCGACCTGCTGCATTCGCGCGGCGTGGCACGGATCTTCTCGCCCGAAGACGGTTACGAGATGGGCCTGCCCGGCATGATCAACATGATGATCAAGGCCTGCGACAGCGACCTGTCCGCGCAGCCGCCCGCCTCGGTCGACAAGCTGCTCTCCGGCGACGTGCCGGCGCTCGCGCGGGTGATCACCCAGCTGCAGCGCGAAAACCTGCCCGAGGAATGGCTGTCGGCGATCACCGAGGCCGCCGGGCAGAAGCAGGTGCCGGTCCTGGGCATCACCGGCACCGGCGGTTCCGGCAAGTCCTCGCTGACCGACGAGCTGATCCGGCGTTTCCGGCTCGACCAGGAAGACAAGCTGCGCATCGCCGTGCTCGCGGTGGACCCGTCGCGGCGCAAGGGCGGCGGCGCGCTGCTCGGCGACCGCATCCGGATGAACTGCCTGGACGGCTCGCCGGTGTACTTCCGATCGCTGGCCACCCGCACCACCAGCGGCGAGATCCCGACCGGGCTGAGCGAGTCGATCCTCGCCTGCAAGGCGGCCGGATTCGACCTGGTGATCGTGGAGACGCCGGGCATCGGCCAGGGCGACGCGGGCATCGTCGACTACGTGGACGAGTCGCTGTACGTGATGACGCCGGAGTTCGGCGCCGCGTCGCAGCTCGAGAAGATCGACATGCTCGACTTCGCCGACGTGGTCGCGATCAACAAGTTCGAGCGCCGCGGCGCCGAGGACGCGCGTCGGGACGTCGCGCGTCAGCTGGTGCGCAACCGCGAGGCGTTCGGCTCCGCGCCCGAAGAGATGCCGGTGTACGGCACGAGCGCGGCGAAGTTCAACGACGACGGCGTGACCGCGTTGTACCAGCACCTGCGCGACATGCTCGCCGACCGCGGGCTGTCGGTGTCGGCCGGTACGCTGCCGGAGGTTTCGGGCAAGGTCTCGACGGACGCCAGCACCATCATCCCGGGCAACCGGGCGCGCTACCTCGCCGAGATTTCCGAGACGGTGCGCGGATACCACGAGCAGACCGAGAAGCAGGTCGCCGCGGTCCGCAAGCGCGAGCACCTCGCCGAGGCCAAGGCCGCGCTGTCGGAAGTGGACGCGAACACCGACGCGCTCGACGGCCTGCTCGCCGCCGCGGAGTCCGATGTGGACGGCGAGACGACCAAGCTGCTCGAACGGTTCCGGGCGCTCGCCGCGGACTACCGGCAGGACGAGCTGGTCGTGAAGATCCGCGACAAGGAGCTGCGCACGCAGCTGTGGCGGGAAACCCTGTCCGGCAACCGGATCCCGCGCGTCGCGCTGCCGCGCTACACCGAGTCCGGCGAGCTGCTTTCCTTCCTGCGACGGGAAAACCTGCCCGGATACTTCCCGTACACCGCGGGCGTCTTCCCGTTCAAGCGCGAGGGCGAGGACCCGGCGCGGATGTTCGCCGGCGAAGGCGACGCGTTCCGCACCAACCGCCGGTTCAAGCTGCTGTCGGCCGATTCCGAGGCCAAGCGGCTGTCGACGGCGTTCGACTCGGTCACGCTGTACGGCCACGACCCGGACACCCGCCCGGACATCTACGGCAAGGTCGGCACCTCCGGCGTCTCCATCGCGACGCTGGACGACATGAAGGCACTCTACGACGGTTTCGACCTGACCGCGCCGAACACCTCGGTGTCGATGACGATCAACGGGCCCGCGCCGACGATCCTCGCGTTCTTCCTCAACACCGCGATCGACCAGAAGTTCGCCGCGTTCCGCGAGGAGCACGGGCGCGAGCCGTCCGAGACCGAGGCCGCCGAACTGCGCGAATGGGCGCTGAAGAACGTCCGCGGCACGGTGCAGGCGGACATCCTCAAGGAAGACCAGGGCCAGAACACCTGCATCTTCTCCACCGAGTTCAGCCTGCGGATGATGGCCGACATCCAGGAGTGGTTCATCCAGCACGGGGTGCGCAACTTCTACTCGGTGTCGATCTCCGGCTACCACATCGCCGAGGCCGGGGCGAACCCGATCTCGCAGCTGGCCTTCACGCTCGCCAACGGGTTCACCTACGTGGAGTCGTACCTGGCGCGCGGCATGGACATCGACGATTTCGCGCCGAACCTGTCCTTCTTCTTCTCCAACGGGATGGACGCGGAGTACTCGGTGCTGGGCCGGGTCGCGCGGCGGATCTGGGCCGTGGCGATGCGCGAGCGGTACGGCGCGAACGACCGGTCGCAGAAGCTCAAGTACCACGTGCAGACCTCCGGCCGGTCGTTGCACGCGCAGGAGATGAGCTTCAACGACATCCGCACCACGCTGCAGGCGCTGTGCGCGCTGTACGACAACGCGAACTCCTTGCACACCAACGCGTTCGACGAGGCGATCACGACGCCTTCGGAGTCCTCGGTGCGCCGCGCGATGGCCATCCAGATGATCATCAACAAGGAATGGGGCCTGTCGAAGAACGAGAACCCGCTGCAGGGCTCGTTCGTCATCGACGAGCTGACCGACCTGGTCGAGGAGGCCGTGCTCACCGAGTTCGACCGGATCTCCGAACGCGGCGGCGTGCTCGGCGCGATGGAGACCGGCTACCAGCGCGGCCGCATCCAGGACGAATCGCTGCTGTACGAACGCAAGAAGCACGACGGCTCGCTGCCGATCATCGGCGTCAACACCTTCCGCAACCCGAAGGCGGGCGAGGACGACGTCGAGGTGGAGCTGGCCCGCGCGACCGAGGACGAGAAGCAGTCCCAGCTGCGCAGGCTCGCCGATTTCCAGCAGGGGCACCGCGAGGAGGCCCAGCAGGCGCTCAAGGCGCTGCGCGACGCGGCCACCCGCGGCGGCAACCTGTTCGACGTGCTGATGGATGCCGCGCGGGTGTGCTCGCTCGGTCAGATCACCGAGGCGTTCTTCGAGGTCGGCGGCCAGTACCGGCGCAACGTCTGACCCGTCACGCCCGGTCGGCGGCCAGCCGCCACATCGGGACGAGGACCCGGCCCTGCTCGTCGACGTCCAATGCGTCGAGCGCGGTCGGGTCCGGCTTTTCCTCCTCCGAAACGGCGGAGACCGCGGCGATCAGGCCCTCGCGGCTCATCGCGGTGGTGTAGACGGCTGGTTCGAGCACGCTGATCGTCCAGCCGTTGCCGACCGTTTCGCGCAGATTCTGCTCGGTGATCCGGTACGGCACCGGGAAGTTCGCCGGCACCTCGTCCGAGAAACAGAATATGTTCAGCCGTGCGCCGGGTTTGGTCGCGCGCACGAGTGCCGCCACGTACGCGTGCCGCTGTTCTTCGTCGAGACAGTGGTAAAGCGCGCTGTCCAGGACCGCGTCGAAGCGGCCTTCGTATCCCTCGAGCCGGGTCGCGTCGGCCTGGGCGAAGGTGAGGTCCAGGCCGCGCTTCGCGGCGGTTTCGCGGGCACGCGCGAGTGCGGTCGGCGCGCCGTCGAGACCCGTGACGCGATGTCCGCGAGACGCGAGGAACATCGCGTTTTCGCCCAGGCCGCAACCGATGTCGAGCACTTCGCCGTGGAATCCGCCGTCCGCTTCGAGTGCGACCACCGCGGGCTGCGGGCCGGCGATGTCCCACGGGACCTTCTCCCCGATCGGGGTCTTGCCTTGGTACATCTCCTCGAAGTCGACGTCCGTCACGTCCATCCGGAGCCTCCTATTCAACGTGTGATGATTTAACGCTAGCGGACGGGGCCGGTGATCTGTCAACAGCCCGCGGGAATACCTGCCCGATCCGCGGAGTAGAAGGAGGCATGGATTTCGGCATCTCGACGTTCGTGACCGACGAAGGCATCCGCCCCGACGTGCTCGGCGAGGCGGCGGAGGAGCGCGGCTTCGCGTCCCTCTTCCTCGCGGAGCACTCGCACATCCCGACGAGCCGCGAAACGCCGTACCCCAGCGGGGGCGAGCTGCCGCGGGTCTACTACCGCACGCTCGACCCCTTCGTGGCATTGACGGCCGCCGCGGTGAACACCTCGAACCTGGTGCTGGGCACCGGTGTCGTGCTGCTCATTCAGCGCGACATCATCCACACCGCGAAGGAGGTGGCGTCGCTCGACCTGATCTCGCGCGGCCGGTTCGCCTTCGGCGTCGGGGCGGGCTGGAACCGGGAGGAAATGGCCAACCACGGCACCGACCCGAAGACCCGGGGCGCGCTGCTGAACGAGCAGATCGCCGCGCTGAAGGCGATCTGGACGCAGGACGAGGCCGAGTTCCACGGCAAGCACATCGACTTCGACCCGATCTTCGCGTGGCCGAAGCCGGTGCAGACGCCGCATCCGCCGATCTACGTCGGCGGCGCGAGCGACGCGGCGCTGAAGCGGTTGATCGAGCACGGCGACGGCTGGATCCCGAACCCCGCGGTGTCGCCGGACGACGTGCGCCGCGTGCGTCAGCAGCTGGCGGACGCGGGTCGCGGGGACATGCCCTCGCAGCTCTTCGGCGGACCGGCCGACGCGGACGCGGTCAAGCAGTACGCCGACGCCGGGCTGGACCACTACGGGTTCATGCTGCCGACGCTGCCGGAGGCGGAGACGCTGGCGCTGCTGGACGAATACGCCCGTCTCGCCGCGGCTTTCCGGGCCGAATGACGTGTCGTGAAGGGCTCCTCGATTCCATCGAGGAGCCCTTCACGGATCTTCAGCGGGGGAGGCCGAGCACGCGTTCGGCGGCGGCGGACAGCAGGACTTGCGTGGTGCCGCCCGCGATGGACAGGCAGCGGGTGAGCAGAAACTCTTGCGCCGCCTGCGTGTCCGCGACCAGCTCCGGTGCGAGATCGAGCGCGAACTCGGCTGTTTCCTGTCGATGCCGTACGCCCAGCAGCTTCGCGACCGACGATTCCGCGCCCGGTCCGAGGCCGTCCAGCCGCCGCAGCGTCGCCCGCAGGTCGAGCACCGAACACGCGCTGCCTTGTCCGATCAACGCGCCGAGCCGGTCGCGATCCACGTCTGCGGGCGCGGATTCCAGCAGTGCCTCCACGTTCTCGCCCACCGCGGAACCGCGGCCCAGCGCCACGCGTTCGTTCGCCAGCGTCGTGCGCGCGAGCTTCCAGCCCGCGCCGGGTGCGCCGACGACATCGGCGTCCGGAACGAAGACGTCGTCCAGGAAAACCTCGTTGAACACGCTCCGTCCGGTGATCTCGCGCAGCGGTCGCGTGGTGATGCCGTCGGCGCGCATGTCGACCAGGAAGTACGTGATTCCCTTGTGCTTCGGCACATCCGGGTCGGTGCGCGCGAGGCAGATCGCCCAATCCGCTTCGTGGGCAAGCGACGTCCACACCTTCTGGCCGGTCAGCAGCCAGCCGCGGTCGGTCCGGCGCGCCACGGTGCGCAGCGACGCGAGATCCGAGCCAGCGCCGGGCTCGCTGAACAGCTGACACCAGGTCACTTCGCCGCGCAGGGTCGGCTTGGCGAAGCGTTCGCGCTGGTCGTCGGTGCCGTGCGCGAGAATCGTCGGCACGGCCCAGCCGCCGATGACCAGGTCTGGCCGCCGGATGTCCGCCGCGGTCAAGGCGGCGTCGATCCGCAGCTGCGTCGCCGCGTCCGCGCCCATGCCGTAGGGCTGGGGCCAGTGCGGGGCCAGCAATCCCGAGTCCGCGAGCGCGGTGCGGCGCTTTTCTTCTGGCAGGGCAGCAATTTCCGCGACCAGCCGGGTCACCTCGGCATCCTCGCCGACATTCACCCCGAGCGTCCGCCGCTTCCCGGCCAACGCCAGGTCCGCGGCCCGCTGACGCCACTTCTGGGAACCGCCGAGCCATTGCCGCAACGCCAGCGCGCGCCGCAGGTACAGATGCGCTTCGTGTTCCCAGGTGAACCCGATTCCGCCGAGCACCTGGATGCAGTCCTTCGCGTTCTCGACGGCAGCGTCCAACGCCACCGCCGCAGCGCTCGCGACGGCCAGCGGGTCGCCGACTGACGAAGCCGCGTCCCACGCCAGCGCCTCGGCCGCTTCGGTGCGGCACAACATCTCCGCGCACAGGTGTTTCACTGCCTGGAAAGCGCCGATCACCTGGCCGAATTGCTCCCGGACCTTGGCGTACTCGACGGCCGTCGTCAGGCACCAGCGCGCCACGCCCGCCGCTTCCGCGACCGCGAGCGTCGCCGCCAGATCGCGGACGTCCGGCAGATTCAGCACCTCGCCCGGCGCGTCGGCCTTGACCCGGCCCAGCGACCGGGAAAAGTCGAAGGGGGTCAACGGTTCCACCGCTGCGCCGGGCGGGACCAAGACGTACTGATCGCCGCGCGGCACAAGCAGCCATGCTTTTCCGTCCGCGCCGGGTACGGTCGCCGATTCTTCCAACTGCACCGCGACCTGCGCGGCTCCGTCGGCGATCTCGGCGGCGAGTTCCTTCGAGTGTTCCGCCAGCAGCAATCCGGCCAGCGCGGTGCTCAGCAGCGGCCCGGGGACCAGCGCTTCCGCCGCGGCGGCGAGCCCGGCCGCGAGATCCGCGACGGTCCCGTCCGCGCCGTTCACCGACGCGGGCAGTGCGATGCCGGTGAGGCCGAGCGCGGAGAACCCGTCCGGCAGGCTGGCGCCCGCGGTTTCGGCCGCGCGCACGGCGGCGACTGGATCGTGTGCTGCCGCCCAGGCCCGCACGGCGGCGGCTAGCGCGGTTTGGTCCTCGGTGAGCGCGACCGGCATCGGTCTCCTCCTCGCGGGGTACAGAGCTACTGGCGAGTGTAGAACGTGTTGCAGTTTTTCCGCCAGGCGGTCGAGAGTTGAACCTTTCTCCAGGGCAGGTACGCTTAGCCGGAAACTGGAACGAGTTCCGCAAGACGGCTTGCGTGACGACAGAGGGGAATGCGATGCCGGGGAAGGCGAAGACGCCGGCGAAAACGCGGGCGAACGGCCTCGGCGCGATGGGCGAGGAACTGGGCTCCGCGGCCCAGCGGGACCGCCGCCGCCGCATCATCGACGCGACGCTCTCGCTGGCCTCCAAGGGCGGCTACGACGCGGTGCAGATGCGCGCAGTCGCCGAAAAGGCCGACGTCGCGCTGGGCACGCTCTACCGGTATTTCCCGTCGAAGATTCACCTGCTCGTGTCGGGTCTTGCGCAGCAATTCGAGGCCGCGCACGAGAAGATCCAGCGCAGCGCGATCCCCGGCGAGACCCCCGCCGAGCGGCTGATGTTCGTCCTGGGCCGCAACACCCGGCTGATGCAACGCGATCCGCACCTCACCGAGGCGATGGTGCGCGCGTTCATGTTCGCCGACACGTCCGCGGCCGCCGAGGTGGAACTGGTCGGCAGGCTGATGGAGGACATGTTCGCGAGCGCGATGGGCATCGACGACCCCACCGAGGCGGACCGCGACATCTTCCACGTGGTGGCCGACGTGTGGATGGCGAACCTGGTCGCCTGGGTGACCCGCCGCGCCTCCGCCGCCGATGTGGCCAGCCGCCTGGAGCTTTCCGTCCACCTGCTTCTGGACAAGTAGCCGTCCGTGCGGGACACCCTCATCGACTCTGATTCCCCCAGGGTCGCCCTCGCGACCAGCCGCCCGGCATCCGCCGAAATGCGCCCCAATGTGGCATTGGGTGCATGTGACGCACCGAACGCCACATTGGGTGCGTGGGACGCACCCAATGCCACATTGGGGCGCTAGCCCCGCCCGCCTACGACACCGCAGCCGCTGCACCCACCCAGCGAGGCACCCAGCCCTTCCCCCAACCCCGATACGAAGCCTCCCTGCGGTTCGGGGGTGCTTGTCAAGGCATCTTTCCCGCCTTGACAAGCACCCCCGAACCGTCAGCACAATGAAACTTCGGGGTGCCCCCCGCAACCCAAGACGGCCGATGTCGCCACCAGGCGACGAGCAGAACTGTCGGACCCAAGCGTTACCGTGCGTGGGTGGAGTTCGACCAGACCACCCAAGCCACCTACCTCCCCTCGGATCCCCCGCGAGAGGGAGTTCTGGCGCTGTGGGGCGACGAGATCGAGGGCGACACCCCGATCCAGCTCGTCCTGCCCGGCGGCGGGAAGTTCGCCCGCACCGAGGTAGTAGCGCGACTTGTGCCGCTGGCGCAGGCGATCCCGCGCCTCCTGGTCGTACCGGACGAGACGAGCCCGGCGATGGCGGCGTGGTCGGCGGTGGTCAACGCCGGAGTGAATCTCGTGGCGCGCGGCCGCTTGCGCCCGGCGTCGACCCCGAGCGGCCTGGGCACCTGGCGTGTGGGTCCGCTGGACTCATCCGACGAAGAACTCCTGCGCGGACTAGCCGCCGCGCTGCCGCCGGAAGCGCACGCGCTGCCGTTGTCCGGCGTGAAACGAATCCGCTTGCACTCACCGGAATCACTGGTCCGCGCGGTATGGGACGCCGCGGCGGACGTCCTCGTGCGCAGTCCGGCAGCGGCAGTCGGGTCCGGCGGGGCGGCGTTCGCGGAATCTCAGCCCACGCTGCTGGACCCGGACGGCGCGGCCTGGCTCACCGAGCTGGAAGCCCGCAGCCCGGACGGCGCGCAACTGCTGCTGCGCATCGAAGCGACCGACGAGGAATTCTCCGGCGTCCTGGCCGTTCGTTCCACTCTTGAACCGAGCCTGGTCGTCGAAGCGGCCACGTTGTGGGACGCTCCCGAAGCGGTACTGCATCGGCTGGGCGACCAGGTGGAAACTCAGCTTCTGCTGGGGCTGCGGCGAGGTGCCCGAGCCTGGCCGCCGCTGGGCCGGATCCTGTCCGAACCGGCGCCCACCACGCTCCCGCTGTCGGACGACGAGGTCGTCGACCTGCTCGGCGCCGGGGCCCGTGACCTGGGCGGCGCGGGCATCGAGGTGCTGTGGCCCAAGGATCTTTTCTCCGGGGAGGTGCGGGCGAAGGCGAGCGTCACGCAGGCTCCGGCGAGCGAATCCGGTCCCGCGTTCCCGCTCAACGGCCTGCTGGAGTTCCGCTGGCGGCTCAGCCTCGGCGGCAGCGAACTCACCGACGAGGAGGTCGCGGCGCTCGCCGAAGCCAAACGTCCGCTGGTCCGGTTGCGCGGGCAGTGGGTGAAGCTCGATCCCGCCTTGCTGGCGCGGATGCGGGCTCGCCGGTCGCGGCTCACCGGCGCGGAAGCGTTGGCCGCGGCGCTCACCGGCGAACTGGAGGTCGACGGCGAACGCGTCGAGTTCGCCCCGCAACCGGCGTTGTCCGGGCTCGCCGAACGTTTGCGGGAAAGGGAACCCGCACCGGTCGAGGAACCGGCGGGGCTCACCGCCACCCTGCGGCCGTATCAACGCGCGGGGCTGGGCTGGCTCATCGCGATGACCGAGCTCGGCCTCGGCGCCTGTCTCGCCGACGACATGGGGCTGGGCAAGACAATCCAGCTCATCGCCCTGCATCTGCACCGCCGCGCGCAGGCCGCGGGGCCGACGCTCGTGCTGTGCCCGACGTCGTTGCTGGGCAACTGGGAACGCGAGTTCGGCAAGTTCGCGCCGGACGTGCCGGTGCGCCGTTTCCACGGTGGCGGACGGCATCTCGACGACCTGGCCCCGGACGAGGTCGTGCTCGCCACGTACGGGGTGCTGCGCCGCGACCGGGAGCTGCTGTCCGAAGTGGACTGGGGCATGGTCGCCGCGGACGAGGCGCAACACGTCAAGAACCCGTTGTCCGCCACGGCTAAAGAACTGCGGCAGGTGCCGGCGGCGGCCCGCGTCGCGCTCACCGGAACGCCGGTGGAGAACCGGCTCACCGAACTGTGGTCGCTGCTCGACTGGACCACGCCGGGGCTGCTCGGTCCGCTGGAGAAGTTCCGGCGCACCGTGGCGCGGCCGATCGAACGGGACCGGGACGAGACGGTCACCGGAAGGCTCGCCGCCACGGTCCGGCCGTTTCTGTTGCGCCGCCGCAAAACCGACCCGGACATCGCGCCGGAGCTGCCTCGGAAAACCGAGACTGACCGGTACGTCCCGCTCACCGCCGAGCAGACCACGCTGTACGAGGCGGTGGTCCGGGAGAATCTCGCGCAGATCCGGGAGGCGCAGGGGGTGCAGCGGCGCGGCCAGGTGCTGAAGCTGCTCACCGAGCTCAAGCAGATCTGCAACCACCCGGCGCACTACCTCAAGGAAAGCACCGGCGCGCTGAGCGGACGGTCGGGCAAGCTCGCCGCGTTCGAGGAACTGCTGGACGTCATCCTCGACGAGGGCGAGAGCGTGCTGGTGTTCAGCCAGTACGTGCGCCTGTGCCGGTTGCTGGAGCGGCGGCTCGCCGAACGCGGGCTGCCCACCGCGCTGCTGTCCGGCGAGGCCGGGCCGAAGCAGCGCGACGAGATGGTGGCCGCGTTCCAGTCCGGCGAGGTGCCGGTGTTCCTGTTGTCGCTCAAGGCGGGCGGCGTCGGGCTCAACCTCACCCGGGCCACGCACGTGATCCACTACGACCGCTGGTGGAACCCGGCGGTGGAGGACCAGGCCACCGACCGCGCGTACCGGATCGGGCAGGACCGGCCGGTCCAGGTGCACCGGCTGATCGCCGAAGGCACGCTGGAGGAACGCGTCGCCGCGGTGCTGGAAACCAAGCGCGGGCTGGCCGACGCAGTCGTCGGCGCGGGGGAGGACTGGATCACCGAACTGTCCGACGACCAGCTCGCCGACCTCGTCCGGCTGGGGAGCGGCTGATGCCGCCGCGGCGGACGTTCGGGCGCCGGTGGTGGGGCCGGGCGTGGGTGGAGGCGCTGGAGCAGCGCGCCAAACTGGATCCGAACCGGTTGCCGCGCGGGCGGACGTACGCGCGCAAGGGCGTCGTGGACCAGCTCGCGATCAGCGCGGGCGAGATCACCGCGTGGGTGCGGGGAAGCCGTCCGGATCCGTACCGGGTCGCGATCCGGATGCGCGAGTTCAGCGCGTCGGAATGGGACAAGCTGCTCGACGTCGCCGGTCGCCGCCTCGGGCACGCTGCCGCGTTGCTCGACGGCGAGCTGCCGGAGGAACTGGCCGTCCAATCACGCGAGGCCGGAGCCGATCTGCTGCCCGGCCCGGGTGACCTGCGGCCGCGGTGTTCCTGTCCGGACAGCGCGAATCCGTGCAAACACGTGGCTGCGGTGTACTACCTGGTCGCCGACGAGGTGGACGCCGATCCGTTCGTGCTGTTCACGTTGCGCGGCCGGGGCCGGGACGAGGTTTTGGCTCAACTGCGCGAATTGCGCACGCCCAGCGCCGCCCGTCCGGCTCGCGCGCCGGAGGTCGGATTGACGCCGAAAAAGGCGTACGCACGGCGAATCGCGCCGCTGCCGCCGCTGCCCGCTGTCCCCGGCGAACCCGGTCCGCCCGCGGTGCTCGATCTCGACCCGCCTGCTCGCTCCGGCCTGACGTCCGCTGGTCTCGCCGCGCTGGCCGCCGACGCCGCGTCGCTCGCGCTCGACCTGCTGCGCACCCGGGATGCCTTGGCGGACTTGACTTTCGCCGAGGACCTGGCTCGCCGGGCCGCCCGGCCGGGCGCGGACGTCTTCGGGCTCGCCGCTGCCGCCGAGGTCGCGCCGTCGGAGATGATCGTGTCGGCGCAGGCCTGGCGAGAAGCGGGCCGGTGCGGGCTGGCGGCGTTGCGGGACGTGTGGAGTCCCGGCCCCGGTCCGCTGGCGGTGGCTCGGGCGGAACTCGCGGAACTGCCGGGGGAGGCGAAGGTGTGGCGCAACCGGGTGACGGTCGGTTCCGTGCAGCTGCGGTACGGACGGGACAGCCGGTGGTACCGGTTCGTGCGGGTCGCGGGCCAGTGGTGGCCGGACGGGCCTCCGGCGGAGCAGCCGGTCGACCTCGCCTACCCGGCGGAGGGCTGAGCCCCGGACTGAAACGAGACGGTCCGTCTCGTTTTGTGCTAGCGTCTGCGGCATGACGAGAACCTGGGTGATCACCGGAACGAGCCGCGGCCTGGGCCGGGCGCTGGCTGTGGCCGCGGCGGAAGCGGGCGACCGGGTGCTGGCGACCGTCCGCACGCCGGGCAGCGCGCCGGAACACCGGAACGTCGTGGAGCACGTGCTCGATGTGCGGGACCGGGCCGCCGCGCGGGAAGCCGCGCGGCGGGCAGTGGCCGAGTTCGGCCGGCTGGACGTCGTGGTGAACAACGCCGGGTACGGACTGGTCGGCATGGCTGAGGAGGCGAGCGAGGACGAAGCGCGGGACATCCTGGAGACGAACCTGCTGGGCGCGTTGTGGCTGACCCAAGCCGCATTGCCGGTGTTCCGCGAGCAGCGGTCGGGGCACGTCGTGCAGATCTCCTCGGTCGGCGGCGCCGGTTCGGTGCCGGGATTCGGGCTGTACAGCGCGAGCAAATGGGGGCTGGAGGGCATGAGCGAGGCGATCGCACAGGAGGTCGCCGAGTTCGGCGTGCGCGTGAGCATCGTCGAACCGGGCGGGATGGACACCGAATGGGCGACCGGCAGCATGCGGTTCGCCACCCCGGACCCGGCGTACGACGGTTTGCGCGAGCGGATGTTCGGCACGACGACCGTCCCGTGGGCCGCCACCGGCACCGGCGGCGGCACTCCGCCCGCGGAGATCGCCGCGGAGATCCTGCGGCACGTCGACGACCCCGCCGACCAGCGACTGCGCGTCCTGACCGGTGCCGACGCCCCCGGCATGGTCGCGACCGCGCTGTCTGGACGCCTCACGGATTACCGTCAGGACAAGCGTTTCTCGGACGCGGAGATCTGACATGGCACGCGCCAGCACCCGAGCCCGAGTGCACGCCGCGGTGCTCTCGCTAGCCGCCGAATCCGGCTTCGGCGGCCTGACCATGGAGGGCATCGCGGCCCGCGCGGGCGCCGGGAAGCAAACGCTGTACCGCACGTGGTCCTCGCCCGCCGCGGTGCTGCTGGACGCGCTGCTGGAACAAAGCCTCGACGCTGCCGGCGAAGTCGCTGTCCCGGACACCGGCGATCTTCGGGCTGATCTGGAGACCCTGGTCCGCGGCATGATCGCCGAACTGGCCGATCCGGCGACAGACCGCCTGCTCCGCGCGGTGACCGCCGAACTGCAAACCGATCCGGCTATCGGCGCTGAAGTCTTGGATCGCCTGCTGGGCCCGCAACTGCGCGCGATCGCCGACCGCCTGGCCCGCGCCGCGGTCGCCTGCCCGGAGGACGGTGCGGAACTGCTGCTGGGCCCGGTCTTCCACCGATGGCTGCTGCGCACCCGGCCGTTCACCGAAGACTGGCCCTCCGCCCACGTCGCGCGGGTGCTGCGCGCGGTGTCGTCGGGCGGCTAGCTTGGCGAGAAAGACAGCGCCCGACACCTGGGCGCAGCAACGCCCGCGCATGCTCGACCTCTGCCAAGCCTGGAACGCAGACCTGCAAACCCGCTTTCCCGCGCGAAATGTCGTCGTGGAGCTGCACCCCGAGTCACCCCCGGCGCCTATCACCCCGTGGAACTGGTTCCTCGCCTTCGCCATCGACGGCGCCGAATTCGAAGCGCTGGTCGTCCACGATCTCTCCGCGGCCGTCTTCGAAGCCGACACCGGTGTCTTCGAAGATCACGTCAAGCTCGAAGACGTCCCCGCCTGCCTCGCCCGCAGGCTGGAGCAGACCGGGTCAGCTATCGCCTGACTCGGACCCTCGAAGCTCCACGCAACACCCGCCGTCGCGAGGCGCGACCCGGGCCGTCGAGACTCCTGGCACCTGGAGTCCTTCCACGACCCCGTTCAGGAACCGGTCCGTCATCCCGCACACCAGCTCCGGCGCGCGTCCCGCCAACGGCTGGAACGGGCAGTTGCGCAGCCGCAGGCACACCGGCGTCTCGCGGTTCGGCTCGAAACCGTGGCGGGCCAGGACCGCGCTCGTCAGTGTCAGCCCGCGTTCCGTGCCCAGCCTGCCCGGACGGGAGCGTTCGCGTTCAGCCGCGCCGGCCGCGGAGCCGTGCCGTCCGGCCTCGCGAAGCGCAGCGTCCCGGGCCGGTTCGCCGGGGGCCGCCGAGGCGACGGCGTCCACCAGGATCGCGGCCAGGACGTCGGGGTGTCGGGGCGGGATGGTGATCGCGAAGTCGGTCCCCGCGGGTTCGTAGACCTTCGGGGCGCGGCCCACCTTCCGGACGCCGCCGACCGTCTCGTAGCGGGCGCGCAGGAGGCCGGCCGTCACGAGTTTGTCCAGGTGGAACGCGGCCAGCTTGCGCGAGATGCCGACCGCCGCGGCCGCCTCCTCGCGCGTCACCGGGCGGCCGGCGTCGCGGATGAAGGAGTACATCCCCCGGCGCAGGTCCTCGTCCAGCGCCGCTACCGCGCGGATGGTCGCCAGGTCACTCGTCACACACCCACGATAACGCCTAGCGAGGTTCCCCGATCCCAGTACCTGGCTTGTTCACCTGGTCACATTGACTCCGCCGGTCAATAAGACAAAGATTTATCGGCGAAACCCCGTCCCGCCGCCTCCCGAAGCCCGAGGATCGCCCATGCAGTCGTCCGGAACCGCCCTCCGCGTCGTCCACGAGCCCGTTCCCGGCTTCGACCTGGCCGCGGCCGAAAACGCGGCGGGGGACTTCCTGCGCGCGCTCGGCATCAGCCTCGACTCGGAGAGCCTGCGCGGCACCCCCGGCCGGATGGCCCGCGCGTACGCCGAACTGTTCACGCCGCGCTCGTTCGACCTGACCACGTTCCCCAATGACGAGGGCTACGACGAGCTGGTGCTGGCCCGCGACATCCCGGTCCGGTCGGTCTGCGAACACCACCTGCTGCCGTTCATCGGGGTCGCGCACGTCGGGTATCTGCCGGGCGAGCGGATCCTCGGCCTGTCGAAGCTGGCGCGGGTCGTCGAGCATTTCGCGTGCCGCCCGCAGGTGCAGGAACGGCTGACGAAGCAGATCGCGGGATGGCTCGGCGACCAGCTGTCCCCGAAGGGCGTCGGCGTGGTGATCGAGGCCGAACACACCTGCATGACCCTGCGCGGCGTGCAGGCGACCGGCTCGTCCACGGTGACGTCCACGCTGATGGGCACCCTTCGCGAGGATGCCCGTTCGCGTCAGGAGTTCTTCTCGCTGACCGGGGTCAACGCCTGAGCGTGGGCCCAGTCGAGGAAGTGCTCGACGCCGCGTACGACGTGGGTGCTGCGGATCGACGGGAACACGTCGAAGGCGTGCTGCGCCCCGGCGAGTTCCGCGTACGCGACCGGGTGGGCGGACTTGGCGCGCAGCCGGGCGACGAACTCCCGCGCCTCCGCGACCGGCACGAGCGAATCGTGCTTGCCGTGGATCACGAAGAACGGCGGCGCGTCCTCGGCGATCCGGTCCAGCGGGGACGCGGCGAGGTAGTCGTCCAGGCGGTGCTCCGGGGCGAACACCCGGCGCGCCATCAGGCTTTCCAGGCGGTACCGGCTTTCCTCCTCGCCGGTCGACGCGGCGATGTCGTACACGCCGTAGTGCGGCACGCAGGCCTGCACGCTCGTGTCCGCCTCCTCGAACCCGGGCTGCAGCGCCGGGTCGTTCTGGCTCAGCGCGAGCAGCGCGGCCAGGTGCCCGCCCGCCGAACCGCCGGTCACCGCGACGAAGCGCGGGTCGCCGCCGTACTCGGCGATGTGCTCGCGGATCCAGGCGAGCGCTTGCTTGGCCGCGACGATGTGCGCCGGCCAGCGCGAGGCGGGGGAGAGCGGGTAGTTGATCGCGACGCAGACCCAGCCGCGGCGGGCGAGGTGGCGCATCAGCGGCAGGCCCTGCTGTTCCTTGTTGCCGATCGTCCACGCGCCGCCGTGGATCTGCAGCAGCACCGGTGCGTCGCGGACTGTTTCGCGCGGACGGTAGACGTCCAGCAGGAACCGTTTGCCGCCAGGGGCGTACGCGACATTCCGGTCGCGTACGACGTCCGGCTCGTGCATCCGGAACGGCATCAGCAGGCGTCCCCACGGCGTCGAGAAGTCCGAGGGGTTCTCCAGGCGGTCCCGGTAGTCCTCGCCGAGCGCTTCGACGAGCGCGGCCTCCACCTCGAGGCGTGCCTTCAGCGAGGTCCCGATGAGCGACGCGAAACCGGCCGCGGACAGCCCGGCCAGCGCCAGCCCGATCCGGTCGCTGGGGCGGCGCACCCCGTGGCGCGCGACGTGCTGCACGGTGTCGGCCGCGGTGAGCGCGAGCAGGTGCGGCGCGAGTTCGCCGGTGAGCCAGCCGGCGAAGAACACCGGGATCGAGGTCGGCCGCGGTTTCGGCGGCCGCAGGGCGAGCGCGGCGAGACCGAGCTGCGCCGCCCGGCGGGTCACGAAGTCCGGTTTCACCTTCCCGATGCTACCTCCGCCGAGCGCCCCGGCCAGGGTTCTGCCTTACCCTGGCAGACATGCAGCGACTGAGCGGGCTGGACGCGAGCTTCCTCTACCTGGAGACGCCCTCGCAGGTCCTGCACGTCTGCGGCCTGCTCACCCTCGACGGCTCGACCATGCCCGGCGGCTACGCGTTCCCGGAGTTCAAGCGCCGCCTCGCCGAACGCGTCGCGCTGATCCCGGCGTTCCGCCGCAAACTCCACAATCCACTCTGGAACCTGAACCATCCGGTGTGGGTCGAGGACGAGGATTTCGACCTCGACAACCATGTGCACCGGATCGGCCTGCCCGCGCCGGGCGACGACCGCGAGCTCGCCGAGATGTGCGCGCACATCGCCGGGCAGCGGCTCGACCGGGCGCATCCGCTGTGGCAGTGCTACGTGATCGAGGGCCTGTCGGACGGACGGCTGGCGGTGCTGCTGAAAATGCACCACGCGAGCGTCGACGGCGTCGGCGGGGCCAGCCTGATCGGCTACCTCGCCGGTCTCGAACCTGACGCGCCGCTGCCGGAACTGCCCGCCGGCGAACGCCGCAACGACGGTCTCCCCACGCGGTTGCGGCTGCTGCGCGAGAGCGCCGATTCGCTGCTGCACCGGCCGTTCGAGATCGCCCGGTTGCTGCCGGAGCTGATCGAGCTGGTCCCGCGGTGGCTCGGCAAAGCCTTGCGCGGCAAGGGAATGCCGGTGCCGTTCACCGCGCCGCGGACCTCGCTGAACGGCACCATCACCGGTCATCGCTCGGTCGCTTTCGCGCAATTGGATCTCGATGCGGTGAAGCAGGTGAAGGACGCTTTCGGCGTCACGGTGAACGACGTGGTGCTGGCGCTCGTTTCCGGTGCCCTGCGGCAATTCCTGCTCGGCCGCGGCGAACTGCCGGGCGACCCGCTGGTGGCGACGGTGCCGGTATCGGTGCACGAACGCACGGAACGCGATCGCGGCAGCAACCGGGTTTCGGCCTTTTTCGCTTCGCTGCCCACACATCTGCCCGACCCGGCGGCGCGCGTGTTCTTCCTGGCCGAAGCGAACCGGCGGGCGAAGGACCACCATTACGACATCGACGCCGACATGCTCGCCGACTGGGCCCAATTCTCCCCGGCGACAGTCTTCGGGCTCGGCGTGCGCGCGTATTCGGCGCTGCGATTGGCCGAACGGCATCCGGTGGTGCACAACCTGATCATCTCGAATGTGCCTGGGCCGCCGATGCCGCTGTATTTGCTGGGCGCGCGGATCACCGGGCTTTATCCGCTGGGGCCGGTGTTCCACGGGGCGGGGCTCAACATCACGGTGCTGTCGAACGACGGCAAGATCGGGATTGGGTTGCTGGGGGCCAAGGAGCTGGTGAAGGATTTGTGGCCGCTGGCGGACGCGTTGCCGGAGGCGATGGACGAGTTGAGCAAGGCCGCGCCGGTTTAACGGCGCCTCTTCTTCGCCGTGTGGGGAATATCCGCGAACTTCAACGTCGCGCGCAAGCTCCGCACCGCTCGGTCCAGCCGCAGCAAGGCGACCTGCGAGAGCGTGAACAACTCGTCCACATTCCACGCCCGTCCCGCGGCGGCGAGCACCACAGTGTCCGGTGCCCCGCCCAGAGTCCGTCCCGGGTCTAAAGCGGACACCTTGTCGGCCAGCTGTGCCAGCGCTTCCGGCTCATCGTGCAGTGCTTCGGCGGACACGAGCGCCTGGGTGTAGAGATGGCTGGCCGCGGTAGCCCGGCCGAGCCATTTGACGTGGATCAGCTCGTCCTCGGGGCCCAGCACGTCGCAGAGTTCGAAGCGCGGATGCAGGGGAGTGCTCGCGAAATCCTTGTCGAGGCACAGATATCCCGGCGCGAGAGCGGCCACGCGCTGGCAATACCGATGCTCGTCGTCGGGCTGCCCGCTCGGTTTCCAGGTGATGTCCGGCCAGACGTGCTTGCGGGCCACCAGATCCCGGACCTGATCCCGCATCTGCGCGACATAAGTCTCGCCGATCCGGTACCAGCGCGCCTGGTGGAATACGTACCGGGTGTGCTCGACGGTCGTCTCGAAGACGAGCCAGCGCGCGGCGGGCAGCGGCGCTCCGGTGGGTTCCGCGCCCGCGTCGTCGGCGCAGGTCGTGATGCGGCCCGCGCGCAGGGCTTTCAGCCGCCGCTCAACGGGAATTCCGCTGAGCCGCGTGGTCAGGTGGTCCAGTTCGAGGCGGCCCGACACGGGGATCGGCCCGCCGGGACCGAGGCCGGTGATGCGGAACGAACCGGCGTTTTCCGCGTCGTTCGCGGCACTCGACGGCCAGGCCAGGCCGAGCGCGTCGCTGCCGCCGAGTGCTTCGGCGAGTCGCCGTTCCAGTTCGGGCACGAGCGGGTGGTGCCGGTCCATCGGGCGGGTCTGGGCGATGAACCGCAGCGCGGAATCCTCGTCCGGTTCGTCGACGACCGCGCCGACGGCGTCGAGGTCGGCCAGGAACGCTTCGGGGTCCTTCGCCAGCGGTGCCCACAGCGAGGTGCCGACGCGGATGCGGTAGCGCTTGCCGGTCACCCGGCCGTAGGTGAGGTCGGTGAGATCCGCCGAACCGGCGAGCCGGTGGACGAGGTCGCCGTATGGTTCGAGCCGGAACGCGGACAGTTCGCCGCCGCCGGGAATCGAGATTTGCGTGGCCCGCGCGGAAACGTCGAGCGCGGCGCTCGCGACGAGGCCGAGGTCGAACGGGTCGAGCCGGCGGATTCCGAAGCGCAGCCCGAAACCCTGTTCGACGTGTTCGTCGTTGAGCACGAGATGTCCCGCGCCCCAGGTGACCGCGTAGGTCCAGGGCGGGCGCGGCACGAGCAGGACGGCGAACGGCAGCGTCGAGGGCAGGTCGAGCGGGCCGCCGCCGAGGGCTTCGGCGTGCTGCAGCCATTGCGGGGCTTCGGTGCGGAACGCGCCCGCGACGATCCGTGCCCGGGCGCCGGGCAGGTCGACCGGGCGGTCGGCGCTGATCTGCTCGGCCGACAACGGGGTCAGCAGGTCGGATTCCGCCGCGGAGCCGTCGAGACGGAAGAGGGACGCCGGACGGCTGGGGGCAGGCATGACCACCACCGTAGGACGGAATTCCAGGACGTCCGGTCAGCCTAAGCGGCGCAGCGGTCCGGCCGGTTAATCACGGAGCGCGAATAGCGTTCGGAATGGTGAAATCCCGTTGAATCACCCATTCACGGGACGTGGGCACGGCCGATGATAGGGTTCCCTTTCGGGATGCGCCACAGTGGGTTTTCCGAGGCCGGGCAACGGGTAGGTGATCCCGTGATGGCCGTTTACTGGACGCGGAATTGCGAGTGGAATAAATTGCCTGACTCTTCCGAAAGAACCTGTTCGCTGGGCACGACTGGGCTGACCGGGGTGACAACTCCGCATTTCGGTGACGCACGGTGAGCGTTTCGGCGGACGGGTCGCGCGGCGAATGGGCTAGCCGGGTCGGCCGCCGGTCGCGGGACGGTTCGCGCTGCCGCGCGTGCCCGACTACCCTGGCCGAGTCGTTTCCGGTCGGCCCGCCTGCGGGGGCAGCATGATGACAGTCCCGATGTTCGCGCACGGCGACCGTCTCACGCGTCGGGACCTGGAGACGATCTCGGATGAACGCCGCCGGTACGAGCTGGTGGACGGGACGCTTCTGGTGAGCCCGTCCCCGCGTCCGCTGCACCAGCGGGTGGTCGCGCGCCTCCTCGCCGCGCTCACCCCGGTGTGCCCTGCCGACTGCGAGGTCCTCCCCGCGCCGGTGGACGTGGTGCTCGACGAGTTCACCGTGATGATCCCGGACGTCGTGATCGGGCGGCGCGAGACGTTCACCGAACGCGCCCTGGTCGGCGTCCCGGTGCTGGCGGTCGAGGTGGTGTCGCCGTCGAGCAGGCACATCGACCGCTTCCTCAAACCGGCCCGGCTCGCGCTCGCCGGGTGCCCGTACTACTGGGTGATCGAGCCGAACGAGCCGGCGCTGAGCTGCTTCCGCCTGGTGGACGGCGAGTATGTGCTGGACGGGGAAGCGACCGGAGACGACGTGGTGCGGCTGGAGGTGCCGTATCGGCTGGAGTTGCGGCCCGCGGATCTGGTGTCGACGTACTAGGGCCCTCGTGCGTGGCAATCCCGGTTAGAACCGGGATTGCCACGCGCGAGCCGCTACGCCGAGTCCGCGACCTCCGCCGCCCGTTCCTGCCCGCCGATCGCCGCCTGCACCGAAGTGCACGCCGCCATCAACGCCGCCACGAACTGGTCCGCCGCGAACACGCACGCGGTGTGCCCGGCCGGGATCTCGTACGTCGCCGCCCCCGGAATCCGCCGCGCCAGACTCCGCTGATGTGCGGGCGCGATGAACCCGTCCCGCGAAGTCACCACCACCGCCGCGGGCAGATCGAGCGTGTGCAGCCACGGCGTCGAGTCGAAGCGGCCGATCTCGTCCAGCGCGACCGCGATCGCCCACGGGCTCGTCGAGCGGAATTCCTCCAGTGCCCACCGGTGGTCCTCCAGGCGGGCGAGGCGTTCGCGGCGGGGTTCGCCGGGGACCAGGCCGATGCGGGCCTGGTCGCGCAGCAGGTGCAGGGTGCGGCCGAACAGGTCGAGTGCCACGCGTTGCCGGATGCCTCGCCGGAAGTTGCTCGCTGTCGAGCACAGGACAAGGCCGGTGACGCGGTCGGGATAACGGTGGGCGGTCAGCTGGCCGACCATGCCGCCCATCGAGTAGCCCGCGACCATGAACTCGTCGATGCCCAGCGCGTCGGCGACCGCGACCACGTCGTCCGCGCAGTCTTCGAGGCTGAAGTCGTGCGAGCGGATGCCCTGGCCGTGCCAGCGCTGGTCGAACACCACCACCCGGTGGTTCGCCGACAGCCGCTTCAGCACGGAATACCAGGTGAGCAGCCCGGTGCAGGCGACGGAGTGCAGCAGGATCACCGCGGGTGCGTGCCGCGGGCCGACGTCCACCACGACGGTCTGGCCGCGGCCGGGCAGGGACAGCGGCTTCGGGTCGGGGACGCCCGCGGTGGGCGGGATGGTCGCGAGCTTCCGCGTTGCTTGCCATCCGACGTCGCCCAGCGCTGATTTGAGAACTTGTTCTGCACCCATGCCGGCGTGCCGCCCTCCCTGCTCGTCCTGCCGATCTACCGCCCGGGACCCGGTCCCGGGGGTTGCCGAGCCAGCCCATACCGGCTAAAAATAGAACGTGTTCCACCTAGGTGGAGGGAGACCGGAGTGGACTTCACCCCCGACGATACGCAGAGCGAGATCACCTCGCTCGCCGCGCGAGTGCTCGGGAAGGCCGACGAGCCCGCGGACCAGTGGCGAGCGCTGGCCGACGCGGGCCTGCTCGCCCTGCCCCTGCCCGCCGACCTCGGCGGCGACGGGCTCGGCGTCGACCACGTCGCCCCGGTGCTCACCGAGGTCGGAAGGGCCGCGGCGGCGGTGCCCGCATACGCCGTGCTGGCGCTCGGGATCCTCCCGATCGAGGCCCTCGGCACCCCGGCGCAGCGCGCCGAGTTCCTGCCGCCCGCAGCCGCGGGAGAGACGATTCTCACTGCGGCCTTGCACGAGCCGTCCGCACCGCTGACCTCCATCCCCGGGACCAGCGGTGCGGCGGCGGACGGCGCGTGGGCGGTGACGGGCGTCAAGACGCACGTGCCGTACGCCGCGGAGGCGACGCGCATTCTCACGCCGATCGCGTTGCCGGGAGACGCTGGCGTCGCGCTGGTGGATCCGCGCGCCGACGGGGTCGAAGTGCTGCCTGCGTACAACGCGACTGGCGCGCCGGAGTACACCGTGCGGTTCGACGGTGTGCGGGTGAGCGAAGCGGATTTCTTGCGTGACCGCACGGCAGGACATGCGTTGCAGACGCTGCACCGTTACGCGCTGGCAGGAGCGCTCGCGCTCGGCGACGGCCTGCTCGCCGGAGCCTTGGCGTTAACTGCCCAGCACGTCGGCGAGCGCACGCAATTCGGTCGTCCGCTTGCGACATTCCAAGCGGTGGCACAGCAAATCGCGGACGTCTACGTCGCTTCCCGCACCGTGCATCTTGCCGCGGTGTCGGCAGTGTGGCGGCTGGCGTCCGGATTGGACGCGGACACCGAGCTGGACATCGCGGCGTACTGGCTGACCGAGGAAGCTCCGTCCGCGCTGGCGATCTGTCATCACCTGCACGGCGGGGTCGGCGTCGATCGCACCTATCCGCTGCACCGGTATTCCTCGGCGGTGAAGGACCTCGGCCGCGCGGTCGGGGGAGCGGCGCACCGGCTCGGCCGGCTGGGCGAACGAGTGGCGGGATGAGCATGCACATCGAACTGACGGCCGCGCAACAAGAACTGCGAGCGCAGCTGCGCGAGTACTTCGCGGGCCTGCTGACCGCCGACGAACGCCGGGCCTTGCTGCGGGAGCGGCACGGGCAGGTGTACCGCGACGTCGTGCGCCGGATGGGCCGCGACGGGAAGCTCGGCGTCGGCTGGCCCAAGGAGTACGGCGGCGGCGGTTTCGGCGAGATCGAGCAGCACATCTTCGTCGACGAAGCCGCCCGCGCGGATGTCCAGCTGCCGTCGGTGACGCTCCAGACGGTCGGGCCGACGTTGCAGGCGTTCGGCACCGAGGAGCAGAAAGTCATGTTCCTGCCGAAAATCCTGGCCGGCGAAGTGCATTTCGCCATCGGGTACACCGAGCCGGAAGCCGGGACGGACCTCGCCTCGCTGCGCACGCGCGCGGTCCGCGACGGCGACGATTACGTGATCAACGGCCAGAAAGTCTTCACCACCGGCGGCCACGACGCGGACTACGTGTGGCTGGCCGTCCGCACGGACCCGGACGCGCCGAAGCACAAGGGCATCTCCATCCTCATCGTGGACACCCGCGACCCCGGCTATTCGTGGACGCCGATCATCACCTGCGACGGTGCGCACCACGTCAACGCGACGTTCTACTCCGACGTCCGGGTGCCGGCGAACATGCTGGTGGGGGAGGAAAACCGCGGCTGGCGGCTGATCACCACGCAGCTCAACCACGAGCGCGTGATGCTCGGCCCGGCCGGGCGCATCGGCGGCCTGCACGACCGCGTGTGGGCGTGGGCGGCGGCGCGCCGGACCCCGGACGGCGCGGCGCTGCTCGACCTTCCGGACGTGCGCGCGGTCTTGGCCGAGACGTTCGCGGTCGCGCGGGTCAACGAACTGCTGAACTGGCAGGTCGCGGCGGCAGCGGCGCACGGGTCGGTCGAGATCGCCGACGCCTCGGCGACGAAGGTGTTCGCCTCCGAGCGAATCCAGCGGATCGGGAGGCTGCTGGAGGAGCTGGTCGGGCGGCACGGCGACCTCGCCGACCCGGACACCGCGGAACTCGCCGAATGGCTCGACGTGCTGGCGAAACGGAACCTGGTGCTGACGTTCGGCGGAGGCGTCAGCGAGATCCAGCGCGAACTGATCGCCTCCGCCGGACTGGAACTGCCGAGGGTGCCGCGATGACGATCGAGGAAGCCGCCGCGAAAATCGCCGCACAGGGCGAAAGCGCGCCGAGGTACGCGCGCGATCCGGTGAACCAGGCGATGGTGAACAACTGGGTCGAGGCGATCGGCGACGCGAACCCGGTCTACACCGACGCGGAGTACGCCGAGACGAGTGTCCACAAAGGACTTGTCGCGCCGCCGGCGATGGCGCAGGTGTGGACGATGCCGGGGCTGCACGGCGTGCGCGGGGACGACGACCCGCTCGGTTCGATCCTGAAGGTGCTCGACGACGCCGGGTACACCTCCATTGTGGCCACCAATTCCGAGCAGACCTATCACCGCTACCTGCGGGCGGGCGAGCACGTTTCGACCACGAACGTGCTGGAGGACGTCACCGGCCCGAAGCGCACCGGGCTCGGCGAAGGCTGGTTCGTGACCACCCGGACGAATTGGTATGTCGACGGGGAACTGGTGGCGGACATGGTGTTCCGCGTGCTGAAGTTCCGTCCGCGCGAACCGGAGCCGCCGCCGTCGCCGGTGCTGCGGCCGGTGATCAGCCACGACACCAAGTTCTTTTGGGACGGCCTGCGCGAGGGAGAACTGCGCGTCCAGCGCTGGGGCGACGTGCTGCGGCATCCGCCCGGCCCGATGCCGCCGGACGGATCGCTCGACACAGTGCCGGACTATGTGGTCGCGAGTGGACGCGGAACCGTCTACAGCTTCGTCGTGCACCACCATCCGGCGGTGCCGGGCAAGCGGCTGCCGTTCGTGGTCGCACTGGTGGAGCTGGAGGAAGGGGTGCGGGTGATGGCCGAACTCCTGGACGCCGACCCGGCCGAGGTCCACATCGGACTTCCGGTGACCGCCGCGTTCGTGCGCGTCGACGACGAATTGACCCTGCCCGCGTGGAAGGTGGCGCGATGACTGCCGCAGTCGGGACCGAACTGCCGCCGATGGTGCTCGAGGCGACGCCGACGGTCGTGATCAGCACCGCGCTGGCGACCCGGGATTTCCAGGACGTGCATCACGACCGCGCCGCCGCCGTCGCGCGCGGGTCGAAGGACATCTTCCTCAACATCCTTACCGACACCGGCCTGGTGCAGCGGTACGTGAGCGAATGGGCCGGGCCGCAGGCGCTCATCCGCTCGATCAAGATCCGGCTCGGCGTGCCCTGCTACGCCGGGGACACGCTCACCTTCACCGGCCGCGTCATTGCCCGCGACGGCAACGACGCCGAACTGGAAGTGTCCGCTGTGGACAGTCTAGGTGCGCACGTGACCGGCACGGTTTCGCTGACGCTGCCGGAGGAGGACGCATGACGTTCACCGGGACCACCGCGATCGCCGGGATCGGCGCGACCGAGTTCTCCAAGGATTCCGGACGCAGCGAACTGCGGCTGGCGGCCGAATGCGTCAGCCACGCGCTGGCCGACGCCGGGCTGAAACCGTCCGATGTGGACGGAATGGTGTCGTTCACCATGGACGGCAACGCGGAAATCGCGCTCGCCCGCGAACTGGGAATCCCGGAGCTGACATTCTTCAGTCGCGTGCACTACGGCGGCGGCGCGGCGGCGGCGACCGTGCAGCAAGCGGCGATGGCCGTCTCCAGCGGAATCGCCGACGTCGTGGTCGCCTACCGGGCGTTCAACGAGCGCTCCGGAATGCGGTTCGGGCGCGTGTCGGCGGCCGCGGCCCAGCAGGTGAATACGTCCGGTGTCGACAATGCGTTCCACTACCCGATGGGCATCGCGACCCCGGCCGCGACAGTGGCCATGGTCGCGCAGCGGTATCTGCACGAATACGGGGCGACCAGCGAGGATTTCGGCAAGATCGCGGTCATCGACCGGGCGCACGCGGCGACGAACCCGAACGCCTGGTTCCACGGCAGGCCGATCACGCTGGAGGAGCACCAGGCTTCGCGCTGGGTCGCGGAACCGTTGCACCTGCTCGATTGCTGCCAGGAAAGCGACGGCGGCGTCGCACTCGTGATCACCAGTCTCGAACGCGCGCGCGACCTGCGGCAGGAACCGGTGGTGGTTTCGGCGGCGGCGCAGGGGAGCGGGCCGGACCAGTACGTGATGACCAGCTACTACCGCGACGACCTCGCCGCGCTGCCGGAAATGGGCGTGGTCGGGCGGCAGCTGTGGGCGCAATCCGGGATCGGGCCGTCCGATGTGGACGTCGCGGTGCTGTACGACCACTTCACCCCGTACGTGCTGATGCAGCTGGAAGAGCTGGGCTTCTGCGGTCGCGGCGAGGCGAAGGACTTCGTCGCGGGCGACACGCTGACCCTCGGCGGGAAGCTGCCGCTCAACCCGCACGGCGGCCAGCTCGGCGAGGCGTACATCCACGGCATGAACGGCATCGCGGAAGCGGTCCGCCAGTTGCGCGGCACGGCGGCTAACCAGGTCGCTGGCGCTGGTACTGCGGTCGTGACGGCAGGGACGGGAGTGCCGACGAGTGGGCTGGTGTTGACTCAGGCCTCGTGAGTGTCTATGCCGGTTAGAACCGGCACGAACACTCACGACGGCCACTCCCGAGGCTCGGTCGATAGCGGTCTGACCTGCGCTTGTCGGTGTGCGCATAGCCCTTGTGGGTCAACGCGCATCACCTCATTGCTGGCTGGTGTCCTCACCCCGCGCGTGTCACGGTAGTAAGGCCCGTGTGACGCAGCGTGTCCGGAGGAGTGTGCCGAGGTGACTGTCCCGCTGGCGTGGCTGTTCACCGTGCTGTTCGCCTTGCTGGCGCTGCCGTGCGTGCTGCGGCTGGTGAAGCTCGATTACGTCAGCCTCGGCCACCGGGTGCGCAACGGCGACCTCGCCGAACTGCTGCTGGTGGTCGCGATGGTCGCGATGCTGTCCCCGGTCGGCGGCCCGATCCCGGCCGCGGGCTGGCAGGCGGTGCTGGTGCTGACCGCGGGCTGGTTCGCTTTCTCCGCCTGGCGCGGCCGGGCCGAGGGGCACAGCTGCGCACACCACGCGCTGTCGGCGGCGGCGATGCTCTACATGGTCACCGCGATGCCGCACGGGGGCATGGTGCACGGGCCGTGGCTCACGATGTCCACAATGGACGCCAGGCTCGCGTGGCCGGTGGTCGCGATAGGCGCGGCGGCTTACTTCGCGGTGGACGCGGTCCGCTCGGGCGTGGTGGCGATGCAGTCGCGCGGCACGGCGGTGCCTGGGCACGCGTCGCGCACGCTGTGCCGCGCCGCGATGGGCGCGGGCATGGGCGTCATGCTGCTCGCGGCGGTCTGACTCAGCCGATTCGCTGGACTTCGCCGTCCGGCGGGAGTTCGGCCAGCGTCGGCAGCGTGTCCGCGGGATGCGCGGCGACCCACTCGCGAGCCGCGGCGACGTCGCGCCCCAGCGCGTCGATCAGCTCCTGCGCGGAACCGTAAGCCTCCTGGTTCCGCAGGTGCTTGCCGAGCCAGACGGTGAGGCGTTCGCCGTACAGGTCGCCCTCGAAGTCGAGCAGGAAGGCCTCGACCAGCCGGTAGCCGTCGGCTCCGTAGTAGGTCGGGCGGCGGCCGACGGACACGGCGGCGGCCACGCGCGTGCCGTCCGCGCGTTCCGCCCAGCCGGCCCACACCCCGTCGCCGAGTTCGCCGCGCTGGTCGCGCAGCGCGATGTTCGCGGTGGGGAATCCCAGCTCGCGGCCGCGCTTGTCGCCCGGCTCGACTGGCCCGCGCACCACGAAGAAGGTGCCGTCTCGCTCGTCCGCCATGGGACAACCGTATAACGGTCCCGATGCTCAGCGGGGCGTCAGCACTGTGTCGGCCAGCACAGGCGCGTCGGCACGCTCCGGCGCGGTGGTCGTGACCAGCAGACGGCCGTCTTCGCGCCACACGCGCACGCGCAGGTTTTCGCCGGGGAACACGACGCCGGCGAATCTCGTCCCGAATGCCGAGACGCGGCCGGGATCGCCGTCGAGGAACGCGTCGACCACGGCTTTCCCGACCATGCCGAACGTGCACAGCCCGTGCAGGACCGGCCGGTCGAATCCGGCGGCCTTGGCGAACGCCGGGTCGGCGTGCAGCGGGTTGCGGTCGCCGCACAGCCGGTACAAAAGCGCCTGCTGGGGCAGTGTCGCCACGTCGAGCACGGCGTCCGGTTCGCGGGCAGGGACCTCGACCTTGCCCGACGGGCCGCGTTCACCGCCGAAGCCGCCCTCGCCGCGGGCGAAAATGCTGGTCCGGGCTGTCCACAGTGGAGTGCCGGACTCGTCGGCGACCTCGGTCTCCTGCACCAGCACCGCGGCCTTGCCCTTGTCGAAGACGTCGGCGATCCGGGTGCGCGCGACGGCCTTGCCCTCGGGCTCGACCGGCCGGTGCAGTTCGATTTCCTGCTTGCCGATCAGCACTTTCGCCAGGTCGACGTCGACGCCGGGGAACTTCAGCACCGGCGGCTCGAAGGTGCGCAGATTCGCCGCGACGGTGGCGAAGGTCGGCAGCACGCGCAGGTCGCGCTCGTAGGCGTAGCGCAGTTCGCGTTCGTCCAGCGGATCCGCGCCCGCGCCGACGGCCAGGTGGTACAGCAGCACGTCGGAGGCCGTCCAAGCGAAGCTGACCTCGCCGAGATCGGCGCCGATCGCGACCGCGGGGTCGATGGGCACGGGCTCTCCACTCACTCGTAGCTGACGGACACCTCGTCGGTCAACGGTACCGATTGGCAGGCCAGCACGATCCCGTCGGCGATGTCCTCGGCGTCCAGCACCTCGTTGTTCAGCATTTTCACCTCGCCGGAGGTGATGCGGCACGCGCACGCGCTGCACTGGCCCTCGCGGCAGGAGTACGGCGCGTCGAGGCCCTCGGCGAGCAGGTGGTCGAGCAGTTTCCGCTGCCGCGGCCAGGCCAGTTGCCGGGTCTCGCCGTCGAGGTCGACGGTGAGCGCGGTGGTCTCGCCGCCGGTGTCTTCCTCTGGCTCCGGTTCGTCCGCGAAGGGATTCCCGGTGAGCGAGTGGAACTTCTCCACGTGCACGCGTTCCCGCGGCGCACCCAGGTCGCGCAACGCGTCCTGCGCGGCGGCCATGAACGGCGCCGGTCCGCAGAGGAACGCCTCATGCCCGGCGTAAGGCTTGGCCAGCGCCCGCAATGCGGTGACGGCCGGCAAGCCCTGCAAGCTTTCCAGCCAATGCACGACGGTGAGCCGGTCGCCGAACCGCTCGGCCAGTTCGCGCAATTCGGCGGCGAAGATCACCGATTGCTCGTCGCGGTTGGCGTAGACCAGCACCACCTGTCCGTCGCCCTTTTCCAGCGCGGACTTGAGAATCGACATCACCGGCGTGATTCCGCTGCCCGCGGCGAACAACAGGAAATCCGCGTCCAAGGAGGACGGACAGAATACGCCCGTCGGCCGGAGCACGTCGATCGTCGCACCAGCGCGAAGTTCGTCGCAGACCCAATTCGAGCCGTATCCGTCGGCCGTCCGCTTGACCGTGACTTGCACCCGGCCCTCGTGCGGCGCGCTCGAAATCGAATAGCACCGCGCGACGGAACCCGTTTGGTCGCTGGGAATCCGCAGCGTGAGGAATTGCCCGGGGGAGTAGGCGAACCGCTCCAGATGTTCGTCCGGGACAGTGAACACAATGGACCGGGCGTCCGCGGTTTCCTCGATCACCTCGGCGACGGTGAGCGTGACGACGTCAGTCATTGCGCACCTGCCCGAAATTGCCGTCGCGGACCGCGCTGTCGATGCTGTCCGCGAGTTTCCCGCAAGTGTCCAGCAACGCGGTGTTGCCGCCGGAAGCGGCGTGCGCGGCGAACACCGGACAGCTGGTCGCGGCGTCGGCGGTCCACTGGATGCTGGTGTGCTTCAGGCTGTTTTTCTTGACCAGCACACAGGTTCCGCAGCTGCGGCATTCGTGTGGCCGCAGTCCGGAGGTGAGGAATTCGGTCGCTTCGGCCGTCACACCCCAGCCTCCTCCGACTGAGCCGCCGCCTCGGCCTCCGCCCGCTGCCGGGCCAGGTTTTCCTGCACCTCGGCCGCCCACACCTCGTTCGCTTTCGTGGTGTCCACTTCGAACTCGAACCGGCGCGTCATGTCCTCGGTGACGTCCGCGGCGTCCACGTAGAACTGGTCGTACCAGCGGCGCAGCTGGTAGACCGGGCCGTCCTCCTCGCACAGCAGCGGATTGTCGATCTTGGTCTTGTTCTTCCAGATCTCCACGTCCTGGAGGAACCCGACGCCGATGCCCTTGGCCAGCTTCGCGGCGATCTTGTCCGCGTGCTCGTCGGAAATGCCCGGCATCTTCTTGACCATGATGCCCCATTGCAGCACGAACGAGGTCGGCGAAACCGGATAGTGGCAGTTGATCAGCACGTTCTCGATTTCGAAGCCCTGGAAGGAGTTCACCAGCCAGTTGATCATGTAGGAGGGGCCGAAGTACGACGCCTCCGAGCGCAGCAGGTTCTCCTCGCCGCCGTAATTGGACGCCATGCCCATGTCCGGGCGGCCCTTGGTGTTGAGGTACTGGGTGGCGATGTGGCCCTCGAACACGTTCTTGAAATACGTGGGGAAGGCGTAGTGGATGTAAAAGAAGTGCGCCATGTCCACCACGTTGTCGATGATCTCGCGGCAGTTGGCGTTCTCGATGAGGATCGAGTCCCAGGTCCAGTTGCTCCACTCGTCGCTGAACGCGCCCTCGACGCGCGGGATCACGACGTTCTCCGGCGGCGGATTGCCCTCCGGGTCGTGCCAGACGAACAGCTGCTTGTTCTCCTCCAGCACCTGCCACGCCCGGGTGCGCGCCCGCAGCGGGACCCGTTTGGCGTACGGGATCGACTTGCACTTGCCGTTGCCGTCCCAGCGCCAGTCGTGGAACGGGCACGCGATCTCGTCGCCCTTCACCGAACCCTGGGTGAGGTCGCCGCCCATGTGCCGGCAGTACCCGTCGAGCACGTTCAGCTTGCCCGCGGTGTCCGCGAACACGACGAGCTTCGTGCCGAACGCCTGCACCGCGTGCGGTTTGCCGTCGCGGAAGCTGTCGGCGAGCCCGAGGCAGTGCCACCCGCGGGCATACCGCGCAGGGGGCGCCCCCGCGTCGATCGTGCGGATCTCGGATCCATCGGTCTTCGGCGTCACTGCCTGCCTCCCGTGCCGGTCTGATCTTCGTTCGCCAGCGCCTGTGCCGCAAGGTAGCCGAACACCATCGCCGGGCCGATGGTCGCGCCCGGCCCGGCGTAGGTCCGGCCCATCACCGGCGCGCTGGTGTTGCCCGCCGCGTAGAGGCCGGACACGACCGTGCCGTCCTCGCGCAGGACGCGGGCGTTCTCGTCAATCCGCAGCCCGCCCTTGGTGCCCAGGTCGCCGGGCACCACGCGGACCGCGTAGTACGGGGCCTTGGCGAGTTCGCCGAGGCTCGGGTTGGGGCGGTTGCGCGGGTCGCCGTAGTAGTGGTCGTAGGCGCTGAGCCCGCGCTGGAAGTCGTCGTCGACGCCCTTGCGCGCGAAGCCGTTGAACCGCGTGACGGTCTGCTCCAGCGCGTCGGCGGGCACGTCGATCTTCTCGGCGAGCCCGGCCAGCGTCGCGGACTTCGCCACGATCCCGGCCTTGTACCAGCGCCCGGGCAGCGGCTGCCGCGGGCCGAGGCCGGTGAACAGGTAGCGGTCGCGGTAGCGCTGGTCGAACACCAGCCACGCGGGGACGTGCTTGCCGGGGCCGTCGCCGTCGCCGTACATCGCGTGCACAGCCTCGACGTACGGCGCGGATTCGTTCACAAACCGCGTGCCCGCGGCGTCGACCATCAGGCAGCCTGGCCGCGAGCGCTCGGCGAGCGCGAACCACGGGCCGCCGGTGAGCGGGAACGACGGGCCCCACCAGGCGTCGTCCATCAGGTCGGTCGCCGCGCCGAGCTTGAGCCCGGCGTTGATGCCGTCGCCGGTGTTCGCCTCCGCTCCGACGGTCCATTCGGTGCCGATCGGCGCGCGCTGGTACTTGGTGCGCATCTCTTCGTTGTGCTCGAAACCGCCGCAGGCGAGCACCACGCCGCGGCGCGCGCGGAACAGTGTTTCGACCCCGTCGCGGCGGGCCACGATGCCGGTGACGACGTCGTTTTCCACCCGCAGGTCGACCAGCGGCGTGTCGAGCAGCACCTCGACGCCCGCGTCTCGCAGCCCCTTCCGCAGCCCGGCCGCAAGCGCTTGCCCCATGGACAGCAGTTGTTGTCCGCGGACGCGTCCGACCAGCCATTTCATCCCGAGCGACAGCATCCGGGCGAAGCCGCGCGGATGCCGGGCGATCAGGCTCAGCCAGCGATAGTCCGACTGGGTGATCGGCACGCCGAGCGGGGGCGCGCTGTATGGCGGCTCGAGGTCGGCCAGGTCGCTGCCGAGCAGTTTGCCGTCGAGCGGCTTCGGCTCCACCGACCGGCCGCCGGGACGTCCGCCGGGCGCCTCGGGGTGGTAGTCGCTGTAGCCCGGCACCCACTTGAACTCCAGCGGCGTGTTCCGGGTGACGAACTCCAGCACCTCGGGGCCGTGGTCGAGGAAGGTCGTGCGCAGGTGCTCCGGGACGACGTCGCCGACGATCGATTCCAGGTACTGCCTCGCGCGTTCGGGTGGTTCTTCGATGCCCGCGGCCCGCAGCGCGTGGTTGCCGGGCAGCCAGACGCCGCCGCCGGAGCGGGCGGTCGAACCGCCGAAGCGGGCTGCCTTTTCCAGCACCACCACGGAAAGCCCGCGACGGGCGGCGGCGAGCGCGGCGGTCATCCCGGCGGCGCCGCTGCCGGCCACCACCACGTCGTACTCGTCCGACATGCCACCTCACATGTAACGTGTTATCGGCTAAAGCTGGCCTGCTCGGGGCCACTTCCGTCACCATAGACGAGAACGTGTTCCAGTTCTAGGGTGGCGGACTATGGACGAGCTCGGGGCGGACGTCGTGATCATCGGAGCCGGCGCGGCCGGCGTGTGCGCGGCCATCGAAGCGGCCGACGCGGGCGCTGAGGTGCTGCTCGTCGACCGGTTCTCCGGCGGCGGGGCCAGTCGCGTGAGCGGCGGCGTGGTCTACGCCGGGGGAGGGACGCCGCAGCAACGCGCCGCCGGCGTCGAGGACAGCGTGGACGCGATGTACGCGTACCTGCGGATGGAAACCGGCGACGTCGTGTCGGAGCGGACGTTGCGGCGGTTCTGCGAGGAAAGCGTCGACATGGTCGCGTGGCTGGAGCGCCAAGGTGTGCCTTTCGAAGGCAGCATGTGCGACTACAAGACGTCGTATCCCAGCAACAAGCACTATCTGTACTACTCCGGCAGCGAACTGTCCGGCGGCTTCCGCGACGTGGCGAAACCCGCGCCGCGCGGACACCGGGTCAAGGGGCCGGGCACGTCCGGGAAGCTGCTGATGAAGCAGTTGCTGGCGGCGGCTCGCGGGCGCGGCGTGAAGGTGCTGCCGCAGACGCAGGCGATGAACCTGGTCACCGACGACTCGGGCACGGTCACCGGGGTGCTCACGCACACTTTGCGGGACGCGCCTTCGTGGGTGCGGGCGCGGCATGCGCGGCTCGCGGATTGGGCGGCGAAGCCGGGCATCTACGTGCCCGCGATGCGCCGGTCGCTGCACCAGCGGGTGGAGCGGATCGAGCGCAAGCACGCGCGTGAGCTGCGGATCAGCGCGCGCCGGGGCGTCGTGCTGTCGGCGGGCGGGTTCATCGTGAACCGGGCGATGGTGCGCGAGCACGCGCCCGCGTACCGCGGCGGCCTCGATCTCGGGACCTCGGCCGACGACGGGTCCGGCATCCGGATGGGCGTCGAGGCCGGCGGGCGCACGGCGGAGCTGGACCGGGTGTCGGCGTGGCGGTTCCTGACGCCGCCGTCGGCGTTTCTCGGCGGCCTGCTGGTGGGCGCGGACGGCCGCCGGATCATCGACGAATCCCGTTACGGCGCGGCGATCGGCGAGCGCATGATCGCCGAGCACGGCGGCCGCGGCTGGCTGCTGGTCGACGAGCCGATCGTCGCCGAAGCCCGGCGCGACGGGCGAAAACAAGGCCAATGGTTCGCGACGCTGCAACTGCGCTATCTGCTCGGCAAGGGCCGGGTGACCGCCGGGACGATCGAGGAAGTGGCCGCGCGGGCCGGGATCGACCCGGCCGGGCTGACGGCGACCTATGCCGAGTATCAGCGCGGTCCGGATCCGGCGGGCAAACCGGAGGACTTCGCGCGGCCCTTGGACACGCCGCCGTACTCGCTGATCGACGTGTCGGTGAAACCCAACCTCGGCTATCCGTGCCCGATGCTGACGCTGGGCGGCTTGGTGGTCGACGAGGACACCGGTGCGGTGGCTGGCGTGCGCGGTCTTTACGCCGCCGGGCGCACCGCGGTGGGAATCTGTTCCAGGTCGTATGTGAGCGGGCTTTCGCTGGCTGACTGCGTGTTTTCCGGCCGCCGGGCAGGGTTGCACGGCGCTCGCGGGGTGGACCGCGTCGACAAAAACGAGAACGTGTTCTAGTCTTGAGCGTGTCGAGCGAGAGAGGACGGCCGATGAGCGAGCTGGCTGCCGTGATCGCGGGGGTGCGCGACCTGCTTCCCGTGCTGCGGGAACGCGCACAGGAGACCGAGGATGCCCGTCGGATCCCCGCCGAATCCGTGAAAGCGCTGCAGGAGACCGGATTTTTCCGCCTGCTGCAACCGAAACCGTACGGCGGCTTGGAAGCCGACCCGGTCACCTTCTACACCGCGGTCAAGCTCATCGCGAGCGCCTGCGGGTCCACCGGATGGGTCGCGTCGATTCTCGGCGTGCACCCGTGGCACGTCGCGTTGTTCGACGCGCAAGCCCAGGCGGACGTGTGGGGCGAAGACCACGACGTGCGGATTTCTTCTTCGTACGCGCCGATGGGCAAGGCGACCGTGGTCGAGGGCGGCTACCGGCTGTCCGGGCGGTGGAGCTTCTCGTCCGGAAGCGACCACTGCACGTGGGTGCTGCTGGGCGGGCCCGCGTTCGCCGACGGCAAGCCGGTGGACTTCTGCACGTATCTCGTGCCGATCTCGGACTACTCCATTGTGGACGTCTGGGACACGGTCGGGCTGCGCGGCACCGGGTCCAACGACATCGTCGTCGAGGACGTGTTCGTGCCGAAGCACCGCGCGCTGAGCTTCATGGCGACGTCGAAGTGCAAGACCCCGGGCCAGGAAGTCAACCCGGGCCCGCTGTACCGGCTGCCGTACGGTTCCGTGCACCCGAGCACCATCACCGCGCCGATCATCGGGATGGCCCAGGGCGCGTACGACGCGCACGTCGAGCACCAGGGCAAGCGGGTGCGGGCGGCGTACGCGGGCGAACAGTCCAAAGAGGACCCGTTCTCGAAGGTGCGGATCGCCGAGGCGGGCAGCGAGATCGACGCGGCCTGGCTGCAGCTGACGCACAACATCGACGAGCTGTACCAGCTGGCCTGCAAGGGCGAGAAGCTGCCGTTCAGCACGCGGCTGCGGGTGCGCCGGGACCAGGTGCGCGGCACCGAGCGGGCGATCTCCGCGATCGACCGGCTTTTCGAGAACTCCGGCGGCCGCGCGTTGCAGCGGGGCACGCCGATCCAGCGCTTCTGGCGAGACGCGCACGCGGGCCGGGTGCACGCGGCGAACGACGCCGAGCGCGCGTACGTCATGTTCGGCACCGGCGAGTTCGGTTTGCCCGTCGAGAATGCGATGGTCTGATGGCTCCCGAAGGTTCCTATGCAGACACTGCGGGCGGCATTCGCCTGCACTACCACGAATCCGGCGCGGAGAACGCCGAGACGGTGCTGCTGCTGCACGGCGGCGGCCCGGGCGCCTCGGCGTGGAGCAACTTCGGCCGGAACCTGCCGGTGTTCGGAAAGTCTTACCGGACACTGGCGATCGACCAGCCGGGGTTCGGCCGGTCCGACAAGCCGACGGACCACCCGCAGTACTTCCGGCACAGCTCGGACGCGGTCGTCGGCCTGATGGACCGGCTCGGCATCGAAAAGGCGCACCTCGTCGGCAATTCGCTCGGCGCGGGTGCGGCGGTGCGGCTCGCGCTGAACCATCCGGGCCGCGCGGGACGGCTGGTGCTGATGGGCGCGGGCGGGTTGAGCGTCAACCTGTTCGCCCCGGACCCGACCGAAGGCGTGCGGCTGCTGTCCAAGTTCGCCGGGGATCCGACGCGGGAGCGGATGGAAGCGTTCCTCCGGATCATGGTGCACGATCAGGCTCTGGTGACCGACGAGCTGATCGACGAACGGTTCGAGATCGCGCGTTCGCCGGAGTCGCTCGCCGCGATGCGGGCGATGGGCAAGTCGTTCAGCCTGCCGGACTCCTTCGAGGAAGGCATGTTGTGGCGCGAGGCTTACCGCCTGCGGCAACGGGTCTTGCTCGTGTGGGGCCGGGAGGACCGGGTCAACCCGCTCGACGGCGCGCTGCTGGCGTTGAAGACGATCCCGCGCGCGCAACTGCACGTGTTCGGCGGCTGCGGGCACTGGGCGCAGCTGGAGAAGTTCGACGAGTTCAACCGACTCGCCCTCGACTTCCTCGGGAGTTCGTGATGGCTATCCGTTCGCTGGGATATCTGCGCATCGAAGCCACGGACATGGACGCCTGGCGCGTCTACGGGCTGAAGGTGCTCGGCATGGTGGAGGGTTCGGGTTCCGATCCGAACGCGCTCTACCTGCGCATGGACGATTTCCCGGCGCGATTGGTGATCGTGCCGGGGGAAAAGGACCGCCTGGCGGTAGCGGGCTGGGAAGCGGCCGACGCCGCGGAACTGGACGACGTCCGCGCCCGGCTCGACGCGGCTTCGGTGCCGTACAAGGAAGGCACGCCCGAGGAGCTGGCTGACCGCCGGGTGGCGGAGATGATCAGCTTCGCCGATCCGTCCGGCAACACCCTGGAGGTGTTCCACGGGGTCGCGTTGCAGCACCGGCGGGTGGTGAGCCCGTACGGCCATCGGTTCGTGACCGGCGAGCAGGGCCTCGGCCACGTGGTTTTGTCGACCCACGACGACGAGGCCGCGCTGCGGTTCTACCGGGACGTGCTGGGCTTCCGGCTCCGCGACTCGATGCGCCTCCCGCCGCAGATGGTCGGCCGCCCCGCCGACGGCGACCCGGCGTGGCTGCGGTTCTTCGGCTGCAATCCGCGCCACCACAGCCTGGCGTTCCTGCCGATGCCGACGCCGAGCGGGATCGTGCACCTGATGGTGGAGGTCGAGGAGACCGACGACGTCGGGTTGTGCCTGGACCGCGCGAAGCGCAAGAACGTCCCGATGTCGGCGACGCTGGGCAGGCACGTGAACGACCTGATGCTGTCGTTCTACATGAAGACCCCGGGCGGCTTCGACGTCGAGTTCGGCTGCGAGGGCCGTCAGGTCGAGGACGAGGACTGGATCGCTCGCGAGAGCACCGCGGTTTCGTTGTGGGGCCACGACTTCTCCGTGGGCGCGCAATGACAGCCGCCGTCTCCGGCGCCGTGCCGGACCGGTTTCGCGAGGTGCTGGGCCACTTCTGCACCGGGGTGACCGTGGTGACCGGCTACGTCGAGGATTCCTCGGCGGTCGCGCCGACCGGACCGGTGGGTTTCGCCTGCCAGTCCTTCGCCGCGTTGTCGCTGGACCCGCCGCTGGTGCTGTTCTGCGTCGCCCGGACGTCGCGCACCTGGCCCGCGCTGGCCGCGGCGGGCACGTTCGCGGTGAACGTGCTCGCCGAAGACCAGCAGGCGCTCTGCGCCGAGTTCGGCCGGCGAGGCGGCGACAAGTTCTCCGGCGTGACCTGGCGGCCCGCGCCGTCGGGCGCGCCGCTGCTGGACGGGGCGCTGACCTGGGTGGACTGCGAGGTGCAGGCAGTCCACCCGGCCGGGGACCACTACGTGGTGGTCGGCCGCGTGACCGCACTGGGCGAGACGTCCGACGCCCGCCCGCTGCTGTTCCACCGCGGCCAGTACACGGTCACCGAACCGGTGCCGGACGCGCTCACCGCGCTGATGCCCTGGCCCCGTCCGGACGACTGGCTCTGACTCCCTCGTGAGCGGCGATCACGGTTCTAACCGTGATCGCCGCTCACGAGGTTTATTTCCAGCGGAAGTGCACGAACACCCGCCCGAAGTTGTCTTTGTCCTTCTCGACGCGGTGGTAGAGCGCCTTCACGTCCTTGCGCTCCAGGAACCGCAGCACGTGCTTCTTCAGCTGCCCTGACCCCTTGCCCGGGATGATCTCCACGAGCGGCGCCTTCTTCGCGACCGCCTCGTCGATGACCGCGCGCAGTGCCCGGTCGATCTCCCCGCCGCGGTTGTAGATGTCGTGAAGATCGAGCTTGAGCTTCATAGGTCCTTCCTACCCCACGCATTCATAGTCGACATCGACTACTCTTCTGCGTATAGTCGATCCTGACTAAGGAGCTGTGGTGAAGCGACGCGTGGTGGGGAATCCGCTCGGGCTGGCCGTGCTGGCGGGCTTGCTCGAGGAGCCGATGCATCCGTACGAGATGGCGCGGCGGCTCGTGGAGTACGGCAAGGAGCGGGATTTCAAGTACACCCGCAGCTCGCTGTACATGGTGGTCGGGCAGCTGGAGAAGGCCGGGTTCATCGCGGCGCAGGAGACGCTGCGCGATTCGGCGCGTCCGGAGCGGACGGTCTACGCCATCACGCCTACCGGGCGGCTCGAGCTGTTCGACTGGATGCGCGAGCTCGTCGCCGAGCCGGCCACCGAGTATCCGCTGTTCGGGGCGGCGTTGTCGCTGTTCGTCGTGCTGCCCGTGGACGAACTGCTCGAGCTGCTCCAGCAGCGGCTCGTCGCGCTCGCCGCGATCGCGGACGACATCCGCGCGACGATCGACGCGGGGCGGGAGCAGGGGCTCGCCTGGTGGTTCCTGGTCGAGGAGGACTACCGGCTGACGAAGGTCGAGGCGGAGCGCGGCTTCGTCGAACGGCTCGCCGAGTCGGTCGCCGGGGAGGACTACCGGCAGGCGTGGGAAACCTATTTCAAGGGGAGAACATGAACGTATCAGTGATCGGCGGCGGCATCGCCGGTGCGGCCACCGCGATGGCGTTGCAGCGCGCGGGAATCGAAGCCACTGTCTACGAGGCTTATCCGAAGGCGGCGGACGGAGTCGGCAGCGCGCTGACGCTGTCTCCCAACGGCCGCAACGCTTTGCGGCAGATCGGCGCCGACGACGCGGTGGCCGCGGTCGGCATCGAAGTGCCCGGGATGGTGATGCAGAACCACAAAGGCCGCGTGGTCGGCAGATTCGACGGACTGCCGGACCTGCCGCCGAGCCTGCTGCTGCGCCGGGACCGGCTGTACCGCGCGCTGATGGACGAAGCATTGAGCCGGGGGATCACCGCCGAATTCGGCAAACGGCTGAAGTCCGTCGAGAACAAAGCGGACCAGGCGATCGCGCACTTCGCGGACGGTTCTTCCGCGGCAGGCGACGTGCTGATCGGAGCGGACGGCATCCGGTCGGCAGTCCGGTCCGCTTTGGACCCAGCGGCTGCCGCTCCGCGCTACACCGGACTGCTCGGCCTCGGCGGCTGGATCCGCAACCCCGGCCTGCCGGTCACCGGGAACTGCCAGCACTTCGCCTTCGGCAAGCGGGCGTTCTTCGGCTACTTCATCGACGCGGACGAGATTCTCTGGTTCAGCAACGTCCCCGCCGCCGACCCGGCCGAGGCGAAAACCGCGCCGCCGCAACACTGGCTCTCGGTGCTGCGCGAACGGCACGCGGACGACGTCCCGGCGCGGGACATCATCGCCCTGCTGAAGCCGGAAGACGTTGGCCGGCCAGGAATCCTGGAGGACATCCCGACGGTGCGGACGTGGCATCGCGGCCGGGTCGTCCTGGTCGGAGACGCCGCGCATCCGACGTCGCCGAGTTCCGGGCAGGGAGCGTCGCAGGCGGTCGAGAGTTCGCTCGAACTGGCCCGCGCGCTGCGGGACGCTCCTGACGTGGCAACGGCTTTCGCCCAGTACGAGGCGGCCCGGCGGGAACGGGTCGAACGGATCATCGCGCGAGCGGCGAAGATCAACAACGACAAGGCGGCGGGGCCGGTCGCGCGGATCATGCGCGACTTGCTGATGCCCGTGATGATGAAGACGGCGATGAGCCCGGAGAAGATGTTCGGCGACGTGCACCGGCACCGGGTCGAGTTCGCGGCTTCGTCCGTCCCGGCTTAGCGGGTCAGCCGAGGGTCTGCCACCATCCGTCCACCGGCGGCGGGGCGGACGCGTCGACGCGCTGACCCGGCTTCGGGATCGCGAGCGGGAGGTCGCTGGCCTTCGCCTCCCGCCACACCCGGTCCGCTGGATCCGACCAGGTGTGCATGGCCAGCGTGAACGTCGCCCAGTGCACCGGGATCAGCAGCCCGCCGCGCACGTCCAGATGGGCGGCGACGCCTTCCTCCGGTGTCATGTGGATGTCCGGCCAGTGCGGGGCGTACGCGCCGACCTGGATCAGCGTCGCGTCGAACGGGCCGTACTTCGCGCCGATCTCGGCGAAACCGGCGAAATATCCGGTGTCGCCGCTGTAGTAGACGCGATGCGCCGGACCGGCGATCACCCACGACGCCCACAGCGTGCTGTCGTTCGCGAGGCCGCGGCCGGAAAAATGCTGCGCCGGCGTGGCGACGAACCGGATCCCGGCCACGAGGGCGTCCTCGTGCCAGTCGAGTTCGATGATCCGCGCGGCCGGGACGTGCCACCGTTCGAGGTGCGCGCCGACGCCGAGCGGGACGAGAAACGGCGCGTCGGTCAGCGAGATCAATGCCTGGACGGTGGGCAGGTCCAGGTGGTCATAGTGGTCGTGGGAGATCACGATCGCGTCCAGTTCGCCCAGCTCCCGCAGCGAAACCGGGGGAGCGTGCAACCGCCGCGGCCCGGCGAACGCGGCGGGCGAAACCCGGTCGCCCCATACCGGATCGCACAGCACGCGGGCGCCGTCGATCTCCACCAGCGTCGACGCATGTCCGTACCAGGTAAGGAAAAGACCGTCGGCGGAGGAGGCGGCGGGCGAGGAGATCAGCGGGATCGCGCCGCCCGGTCGGCGGAGGGCGCGGTCCTCGCCGAACAGGAACTCGCGCACGAGCCCGCCGGGGGAGGAGGGCGTCGCACGAGTGGCGGCGGCGTTGTGGAAGACGCCGCCGGCGTACTGCGGAGACCGGCGCATCCGCTCAGCACGAGCTCCGGCGGCCTTCGCGCCGAACGCCGCCGGAGTCAATGCTTGGAAGCTCATGCCACCGAGTCTACGAAGCGTTCCTGAGAGGAGCCCCAGCTTCGTGCAGGTGCCGCAGCGTCTGCCGGTACGAGGACACCAGCCCGGTGCGCAGGTACGGGATGCCGATCTCGGCGCAGTACGCCTCCACCACCGGCTGGGCGCGGCGCAGGTGCACCGACGGCATGCTCGGGAACAAATGGTGCTCGATCTGGTGGTTGAGGCCGCCGAGCAGGACGTCGATCACCGGTCCGCCCGCGACGTTCCGGGAAGTGAGCACCTGCTTGCGCAGGAAGTCCAGGTCCGTTTTGCCGGTCAGCGTCGGCATGCCCTTGTGGTTCGGCGCGAAGATCGAACCCATGTAGACGCCCCACAGCCCCTGGTGGACCGCGAAGAACAGCAGCGCGAGCCCCGGCGGGAGGACGATGAACAGCGCGGCGAGGTAGACCGCGAGGTGGGTGAACAGCAGCCCCGCTTCGAGCCCGCGACGGCGCAGGCCGGGGCGCGTGACGGCGCGGATGCCGGACCAGTGCAGGTTGAGGCCTTCGAGGGTGAGCAGCGGGAAGAACAAGAACGCCTGGTGCCGGCCGATGAACCGGGGCACGCCGCGCGCCTCCCGAGCCTGCCGCTGAGACCAGACGAGCACGTCCGGGTCGACGTCCGGGTCCAGTTCCTCGTGGTTCGGATTCGCGTGGTGCCGGGTGTGCTTGTCCATCCACCACCCGTAGCTCATCCCGATGCCGAGGTTCCCGGCGAGACGCCCGGCGATCTCCGCGGGACGGCGCGTCCGGAACACCTGCCGGTGCGCCAGATCGTGCGAAAGCAGGGCGATCTGCCCGAACATGAACGCCTGGAACGCGGCCACGGCCAGCTGCCACCACGAGTCGCCGAGCAGCGCGAACGCGACCCAGCCTCCCGCGAACAGCACGGTCACGAGCGCGATTCGAGCGGTGTAGTAGCCGGGGCGGCGGTCGAGCAGACCGGCGTCGGCGATCCGGCGGCAAAGCCGGGCGAAGTCGCTTCCCGGCCGTGGGGGCGAGGGGAGGACGAGCTTTTCGGTGGTCACCCGGGCGAGTATTGCGGCGCGGCGCCCCGGCGGGAAACCAGCAGACCCGACGGCTCGTGCTGGGGTTGTCCCCACCCCGCTCGTGTGCATTCCGGAAGCGGTGCTGCTCAAGCGCGTGACGAGTCGCCGGGCGAGCGCTCCGGCACGGCCTCCAGGGGTGGCAGGGTTACTCCGGGTGCCAAGGAAATTTCCATCGTTCGGCGGTCCGCCGCCCCTTCCGCCGCTGCTGCGCGAAGCGCCGTTCCTCAGCGCGGTTCGCCGCCGGACCGCCGCCGGGTCACCTCCGCGATGCTCGCCCAGTCGAGGTCCGCGCCGACCTGCTCGACCGCGGTGGCGAACACGTCCTGCAGAACCGGCCCGGCGGGCAGGTCGACGCCCAGTTCGCCGGCGGTGTCCAGCGCGAGCTTCAGGTCCTTCAGCCCCAGCGCGGCGGTGAACCCCGGCGGCGCGTAGGCGCTGTTAGCGATAGCGTCCCCGTAGCCGCGGTAAACGGCGCCGGGGAAGACGGAATCGTTGATCATGTCGACGAACCGCCCGGTGTCCAGTCCGGCGTGCTCCAGCACGGTGATCGACTCGGACAGCGCCTGCAACGCGTGAATGATCAGATAGTTCACCGAAATCTTCGCCGTCGGCGCGGCGTCCACGGCGTCGCCGAACTCCCAGACCTGCCGTCCGATCGCGGCGAGCATCGGCGAGGCTTCGGCACGGGCCTCCGCGTCGCCGGACACCAGCACGGTCAGCTTCCCCGTCACCACGGCTTCCGGACGGCCGACCACGGGTGCGCTCAGATACCGTCCGCCCTGCGCAGCGAACTCGCGGGCCGCTTCCGGGCTGATGGTCGCGTGGTTGACGTGGACGAAGCCCTCCGGAGCGGAGCGGAGCCGCTTGGCGGTGAACACCTGCCGCACCGCGTTCTCGTCGCTCAGCATGGAAAAGACGGTCCCGGCGGCGATCGCGTCCTCGGGAGTTTCGCCCACGTTCGCGCCTCGCGCGGCCAGATCGTCCGCTTTGCCCGCGCTGCGGCTCCACACGGTGACGTCGTATCCCGCGTCAAGCAGGCGACCGGCGATAGCGGCGCCCATCCTCCCGAGTCCGATGAAACCTACCCGGCGAGATGGTTCGGTCATGATCATTCCTCCAGTCATTGACGGCTCACGGCCTCGGTCATCTCTTCGTCGATCTTGCGCAGCAGCGTGCGGTTCGGACGCAGCGTGCCTTCGATGTCGCGCAACTGCCCGTTGTCGTCCACGTCCGCGTCGGTGATGACGGCTTCGACGTGCGTGCCGAGCACTCGCATGTGCAGCCCGTGCAGGACGGTGACGAACTGCTCGGCGGCCTTCCCTCCGCCGCGGGTGCCGTAGGAGAGCAGGCTGGCGGGCCGGTCGCGCCACTCCCGGCAGAGATAGTCCAGCGCGTTCTTGAGCACCCCCGGATAGCCCCAATTGTATTGCGGGAAAACGAAAAAGAACCCGTGATAGCTCTGCACCAGCTCGCTCCAGGCCCGGGTGTGCTCGTGCGCGTACTGCTGCGCCGCGGCCTTGACGGGCTCGTCGAGGAACGGCAACGCGATCTCCGCGAGGTCGACCAGTCCGTAGCCGAGTCCGCTGCCCTCCTGCAGCCGGGCCCGCGTCCAGGCCGCGACATCCCCGCAAATCCGGGAAGGGCGGGTGCTTCCCACGACGACGGCGATGCGTTTCCTGTCTGCCATGGGCGCGTTTCTCCCGTTTGGTTCGTCTAGCGGACTGTTGGTGACACGAACTAAAATAGTTGGTGTCACGAACTAAGTCAAGCTAACCTGGTCCCCGTGACCGTTTCCCCGCCCGCAGACGCCCCGCCGCCGGAGCTGAACCTCACCGACGCCCTCGTCCAGCTGTCGTTCATCGTGCAAGCCGTACTGGGCCGGCTGGCCGGGGAACAAGGACTGTCGGTCACCCAGCTGCGCATGCTCGCCGTACTGGACGACCGCGAGATCGGCATGCGGCAACTGGCCGGAATCCTCGAACTGGAGAAGTCCAGCGTCACCGGGCTGGTGGACCGGGCCGAACGCCGAGGCTTGGTCCAGCGCATCGCAGTCCCCGGCAACCGCCGCGCCGTCCACGTCACGGTCACCTCGGCGGGGCGAGCTGTGGTGCACCAGGTGCGCGACGCGATCGACACCGAACTGGGCCAACTGGCGGCGACCCTGAGCGAAAGCCGCCAGGACACCTTCCGCCGCACCGTCGAATCGCTGATCCACCACTACGCGACCGAACACGCCATCCCGCTGTAAACCTGACCGCGGCGAGGGCTGCGAAACCGGTATGAAACCAACCTGCCGAGAGCCGCCCCTTCTGGCAGCGTGTGCCCATGCGCAGCTACTACCTCCCCCCGATCGTCCCCGTAGTCGCTCTCGTCCTCATGCCGTTCCTCCCCTTCGTCAACTCGTCGGGCCTGTGGCTGGGCTTGCCGAAGATGATGGTGTGGGGCGCTTTCTGGTGTCTCATGTTCACTCCGGCGCTGCTGCTGTCGGAACGGCTCCTGTCCCGCAGCGGCGAGGAGGATTGACGATGATCCTCGCCTTCACCCTCGCCGGCATCGTGCTCATCGGCGTGCTCGGCTTCGTGGGCCGCCGCCGTCCCGCCGCGGACCTCGCGGAATGGACCGTCGGCGGCCGCAAGTTCGGCGCGCTGACCATGTGGTTTCTGCAGGCGGGCGAGGTCTTCACGACCTTCACCTTCCTCGGCATGGCCGGGCTGGCGTTCTCCGGCGGCGTGGCCGCGATGTACGCGCTGCCGTACGTGCCGATCGCCTACGTGGTCCTGTTCTTCCTCGCCAAGCGGATCTGGCGGATGGGCAAGGAACGCGGCTATCTGACCCAGGGCGACTTCCTCGAGGATCGGTACTCGAGCCGCGCGCTGGGCACGGTGTCGGCGATCCTCGGCGTCGTGTTCGTGCTGCCGTACCTGCAACTGCAGATCACCGGGCTCGGGCTGATCGTCCGGCTCGTGACCGGCGACCACGCGTCCGGCACGCTCAGCATGATCGCGGGCAGCGTGCTGGTGGTCGCGTTCGTGCTGTGGGCCGGGCTGCGCGGCGTCGCGGCGACGTCGTACTTCAAGGACGCGATCATGCTCGTCGTCCTGGTGGTGCTGATCATCGCGGTGCCCGCGCACTTCGCGGGCGGCGTGTCCGGGGTGTTCCACAAGATCGACCAGCTGCATCCGGAGAAGCTGTTCGTGCACGCCGGGGCCAACGACCACACGTGGTTCATCACGAGCATGCTGGTCAGCGCGATCGGCGTCGGGCTGATGACGCTGCCGCACACGTGGCCCGCGCTGATGTCCGCGCGCGACCCGAAGGTGCTGCGCCGCAACTACACCTGGATGCCGGTCTACGAGCTGTGCCTGCTGCTGCCGATGATCATCGGATTCGCGGCGATCCTGGTGGTGCCCAAGGGAAGCGACCCGAACGGCGTGCTGCTGTCGTTGAGCAAGGAGGCGCTGCCGGGCTGGGTCACCGGGCTCGTGGTCGTCGCCGCGACAGCCACCGCGATGGTGCCCGCGGCGGGCATCCTGATCGGCATTTCCTCGTTGGTGGCAAGGAACATCACCCGGGTGCGCAGCGAGCGCAAGCAGTTCTGGATCAACCACGGGACGGTCGTGCTGGCCAGCGCGCTCGCCCTCGTGCTCGGCATCTTCCGGCCGGACCTGCTGGCGAACCTGCTGCTGCTCACCTACTCCGGGTCGGTGCAGCTGGCCCCGGCGAACCTGCTGGGCTTCCTGAAGAAGGTCCCGGTCGGCAAGGCCCCGGTGTTCGCCGGGCTGCTGGCGGGCGAGGTCGTGGTGATCTGGCTGACCTTCGTGGACACCAAGCTCGTCGGCACCGTGAACGTCGGGCTGGTCGGGCTCGCGGTCAACGTGGTCGTGCTCGCGATCGCGGCAGCTGTCGAACGGGCCGTGACCCGGTCCGGAGACGTTGTGCAGACAGGAGAACCGGTATGACACGGACCCTTTTCGCCGGCGGCACGGTGTTCGACGGGACGGGCAGCGCGCCCGCGCCCGCGGACGTCGCGGTCGAGGACGGCCGGATCGTCGATGTCGGCACGGGCCTCGACGGCGACCGCGCGGTGGACTGCGCCGGGGCGATGCTGCTGCCCGGGATGTTCGACTGCCACGTGCACGTCACGGTGTCCGACCTGGGGTTGCTGCAGCGGGTCCAGAAGCCGTTCTCGTACCAGTTCTACGAGGCGGCCCGGAACCTGTGGACGACGCTGAAGCTCGGCATCACCACGGTGCGCGACGCCGCCGGGGCCGATCTCGGCATCAAGCAGGCGGTCGCGGACGGCCTGATTCCCGGTCCCCGTCTGGAAATCGCGATCGGCCTGATCAGCCCGACGGGCGGGCACGGCGACGGGTGGATGCCGTCCGGGCATTGCGTCCCGCTGTCGCTCCCGCACCCCGGCCGCCCGAGCGCGCTGGCCGACGGCCCCGACGAGATGCGCCGAGTCGCCCGGACGCTGCTGCGCGCCGGGGCCGACGTGCTGAAGGTCTGTACCACCGGCGGCGTGCTGTCTCCTCGGGACGATCCGCGGCATTCGCAGTTCACGCCGGAGGAACTGGACGTCCTGGTCGCCGAAGCGACCATGCAGGGGCGAGCGGTGATGGCCCACGCACAGGGCGCGGAAGGGGTCAAGAACGCCGTCCGCGCCGGGATCCGGTCGATCGAACACGGCATCTACCTCGACGACGAGGCGATCGAGCTGATGCTCGCGCGCGGCGCCTGGCTCGTCCCGACACTGGTGGCTCCGGTGAACGTCATCCGCGCGGCGGCCGCGGGCGCCGCGCTGCCGGATGCGGTGGTGCAGAAGGCGAAAGAGGTCGCGGAAGTGCATCTCGAGTCGGTGCGCCGGGCCGTCGACGCCGGAGTCCGGATCGCGATGGGCACCGACAGCGGCGTCGGCCCGCACGGGACGAACCTCGAAGAGCTGGAACTGATGCGCTCGGCCGGGATGAGCCCTGCGGACGTGCTGGTCGCCGCCACGTCGTCGGCCGCTCAACTGCTGGGCAAGGACGCCGAACTCGGTCGCCTGGCACCGGGGTATCGCGCGGACCTCGTGGTCGTTTCGGGCGATATTTACGATTTCCCGGCGCTGGCGGGGAATGTTCGGGAAGTGTGGCAGGACGGGGCGCGCGCGGTTTAGGGCGGGGCTTTCCCGGGCACGGCATACTGGCCGCCGTGATCATGAAAACCGAGGAACGCCACGCTTCCTGGCTCGAGCTTTTCTTCGACCTGGTCGCGGTCGCCGGCGTCGCCCAGCTTTCGCACCTCGTGCGCGGAACGACTTCCTGGAGCGACGCCGGCCTCTACGTCGTGTGCTTCCTCGCGTTCTGGACCGCGTGGATGTGCTTCACCGTGTACGGCAACGTCACCGGCGAAGCGGCCCGCACGATGCCCGTGCTGCTCGCGATGGCCGGACTGGTTTTCATGGCCGGTTCGGTGCACGACATCGGCGAGCACGCACAGGGTTTCGCCATCTCTTACGTGGCGGTGCGCGCGCTCGCCAGCCGGGTCTGGGAAGGCAGGGAAAACACGCGGATCATCGTCGAATGGCCGGTGGTGCACGCCGGGATGGGCGTGGTGCCGTGGTTCGTTTCGTTCTGGGTCGACGCGCCGTGGAAGTACGCGCTGTGGGCACTCGGGCTGGGGATCGACCTGATCGCCGGGCTGACCATGTCGGGAGAGCAGGTCGCGGCCAAGGTCGCGGAACGGGCCACCCAGTCCAAGCGGCCGATGCCAGGGCTGGCTTTCGCGCACTTGGACGTCGCGCACTTCGGCGAGCGGCTGGGGCTTTTCACGATCATCGTGCTGGGCGAGGGCGTCCTGACGGTCACCGACGCGATGACGGAGATCCCGGACTGGGAGTGGCCGCTGATCACGACCGTGCTCGGGGTTCTGGCGCTGCTCGCGGCTTTGTGGGGAGCGGCGTTGTTCCAGGGGTTCGGCGGGATTCCCTACCTGTCCCACACCGCTTGGGGCCCGCGGGTGCTGCTGCCGGTGCACTGCCTGGTGGCCGGTTTGCTGGCAGCGCTGGCGGCCGGATTCGGGGATGCCGTGGAGTCGGTCGCGCACGGACACGTCGCCGCGGGGACGCGATGGCTGCTGTGCGGTTGTGTCGCGGCGTTCACGGTGGTGGGCGTGGTGGCGCGGGTGGCTTCCGGGAAGTGGAAACCGTGGGATTTCGTCGCCGTGCTCGCCGGAGTGGGGATTCCGGCCGCACTGGGCTTCGCCGGCGGGGGACTGCCTCCGGCGCGGTTCTTGTGGGTGCTGCTGCTGGCGATCCTGCCGGGGTTGGTGCGGGAGTTCCCCCGACGTCGCCCGGTTGCCGCTTCGGGCGCGGACGGCCGGTAAGGGGGAACCCTCAAGGACTCTGATTCCTTCAGAGTTCCCCGCACGGCTTTCAGACGTTGGCGAGGAGATCCTTCAACGCGGCCGCGAACTTGGCCGGATTCCGTTGCGGCGCCAGGTGCGCACCCGGCGTCTCGGTGAACGGCAGGCCCAGTTCGAGCGCGAGGATCTTGGCGGGCTGGTAGTGGTACCAGCCGCGGCTGGCTTCCCCGGCGACCGGCACGATCTCGGTGTTCGTCCGGCGCAGCGCGCGCAAATCCGGCAGGTAGTCGAAGAACTCGGTCAGCTCGCGGTCGAACAACCGGAGCCAGTCGCCCTCGTTCGGCAGCCGCAGACGCGGCAGGTCGGGCAGCGCGGCACCGGCGATCCCGTCCGCGAACCGCGTGACCGCGCCCATCAGATCACCCGAACGGGCCAACCGGACCTGCGCCGCGGCGGCCTCGAGAATCCCCTCGGCGTCCGGCATCAACTGGATCGCGGGCGGTTCGTGCGCGACGAACGCGGCGACCCGATCCGGATACCGCGCGACGAGATCCAGCCCGATCAACGCGCCGGCACTGGTGCCGAACATCGAAACCGGCCCGCTCCCGCCGACGTGGTCGAGAACCGCGAGCGCGTCGTCCGCCTGCAGTGCCACCGGAACGGGCCCGGTCGTGGTGTCCGTGCTGGAGAAATGGCCGCGGCGGTCGTAGGTGATCACGGTGTAGTCCGTGCGCAAAAGCTTGACCAGCGCCCGGAACGAGTCCGCCGCACCGGTCCCGCCGGGGACCAGCAGCAGCCGCGGTCCCTCGCCGGTCGTGCGGACGGCCAGCTCGCCGCCCTCGACCGGACAGCGATGCTCGGCAGTCTCGGCGTCTTCCGCGATCATGCCGAGAGTCAAGCACAACCCGGGGCACCCGATGGCTTCCGGGACGCCGGTTTTTGTCGGTGGCGGGTGGGAGACTCCGGAAATGACGAGTTGGGATGAGTTCAGTGCCGCCGCCCCGACCCTGGCCTCGCGCGTACGGGCCCGCTTCGCCGCCTCGGATTCGCACGTCTTGGCCACCCTGCGCAGCGACGGTTCGCCACGCGTGAGCGGTTCGGAGATCGACTTCCGCGACGGCGAGGCGTACATCGGGTCGATGCTCGACGCCGTGAAGGCCCGCGATCTTCAGCGTGACGACCGCTTCGCCCTGCACGCCTACCCCGGCATCGAGGAAGGCGGCGACGCGAAAATCGCCGGGCACGCGGTGGAGATCACCGATCCGGCGGAGGTCGCGCGCATCCAGGAGGGACAGGAAAGCCATCTGTTCCGGCTGGATCTGCGGGAGGCCGTGGTGACGTGGGTGGAGGACAACACGCTGTGGATCGAATCGTGGCACCCGGGCAGCTGGGTGCGGTTCGCGAGGCCGGACAACGGTCCCGCGGTGCGGACGGAGCTGCAACTGGGGTGACGGGCCGACCAGCGGGCGATCCGCGCGGCGGGTCTGGTGAGGGGAGTGGCAGCCGATAGGAGAGTCAGGCGGCCAGCAAACGGGCTTTGGCTGGGGTGAAGCACCTGGACGGTCCTGATCGAGCGGGCCGTCAACTGTGCGCGCCGGGACAGAGTGCGCGCCGGAAACAGGGGGGAGCGCGGGAAACAGGGGGAGCGAGGGAAACAGGAGGGAGCGTCGGGACGGCGGCAGCGTGGGCAGCGGCGGCGAGCGATAATTGTGGCGAGGCGGTGAAGCGTGGCGAGGCGGAGAAGCGTGGAGCGAACAGCGCGCCGAGCCCTAACCTGGCCCGATGAAACTCACCTCCACCGTGCTCGACGCACCGGATCCCCGGGCGCTGGCCGAGTTCTACCGGGAGTTGCTCGGGTGGCCGATCGGCGCTGACGAGCCGGAGTGGGTCACCTTGCGGCCGTCCGAGGGCGGGGCGGGGCTGTCGTTCCAACTGGAGACGCAGTACGTCCCTCCGGCGTGGCCTGCCGGGCCGGGGGAGCAGCAGATGCAGCTGCACCTCGACTTCGAGGTCGACGGGCGCGCGGCATTGGAAGCTGCGGTCGCGAAGGCGGTCGCGGGAGGGGCTCGGGTCGCGGAGTTTCAGCCGCAACAGCTGGTGCGCGTGTTGCTGGATCCGGCTGGGCATCCGTTCTGCTTCTGGACGGACGACCGGCCTTAGCCGACATCGCGACACCGCGATCCGTGCGAAGGCGGAAAGACTGGGCTCGCACCAGCCGCGGCCTCGAACCCGTCGGCCCGCGAGAGTTCCCTTGCCACAGCGGAACCGGCGCCAGTCCGGCAAGAAATCCGGCCCGACTCAGCCTGGCCCGGCCCGACTCAGCCTGGCCCGGCCCGACTCAGCCTGGCCCGGCCCGACTCAGCCCGGCACCGGCCCGACTCAGCCCGGCACCGGCCCGACTCAGCCCGGCACCGGCCCGACTCAGCCCGGCACCGGCCCGACTCAGCCCGGCACCGGCCCGACCCAGCTCGGCACCGGCCCGACCCAGCTCGGCACCGGCCCGACCCAGCTGTCCTGGGCCGATTCAGTCCCGCACCGGGGCCGACCCAGCCCTGCCCCGGCCAGTCCGCTCAGATCCGCTCCAGAATCGTCGCCGTGGCCATCGCCCCGCCAGCACACATCGAAACCAGCGCCGTCGTCGCGTCGCGGCGCTCGAGTTCGTGCAGTGCGGTCGTCAGCAGCCGCGCGCCGGTGCTCCCCACCGGGTGTCCCAGCGCGATCGCGCCGCCGTTGACGTTCACTCGCGTCTCGTCCGGATTGTGCATGCGCTGCCACGAAAGCACGACCGACGCGAAGGCCTCGTTCACCTCGAACAGGTCCACGTCGCCGATTTTCATCCCGGCCGCTTCGAGAACCCGCGTCGTGGCCTGGACGGGACCGTCGAGGTGGTAGTACGGCTCCGCGCCGACCAAGGCCTGCCGCCGGATCCGCGCACGCGGGCGCAGGCCGAGCGAGCGGGCCAGCGAGGCGTCCATGATCAGCACCGCCGCGGCGCCGTCGGAGATCTGGGACGACGAACCCGCCGTGTGGATTCCGTCCGGCACCACGGGCTTCAACCGCGCCAGACCCTCCATCGTGGTCTCCCGCAGGCCCTGATCCCGTTCCACCACACCGGCTTCCGTCGTGACCGGCACGATCTCCCGCGAGAAATGCCCGGCCGCCCACGCGGCGGCGGCGTTGGTCTGCGACCGCACCCCGAAAGCGTCGACGTCCTCGCGCGTGATGCCTCGCCGGATCGCGATCCGTTCTGCCGCACCGTATTGGTCCGGCATGTCGACCGACCACGCGTCCGGTTTGGGGGAGCCGACGCCCTCGCCGCGGTTGGCGCCAAGGGGAACGCGGCTCATCGCCTCCGCGCCGCACGCCACGCCCACCCTGATCGCGTCCGCGGCGATCAAGCCCGCGATCAGATGCGCGGCCTGCTGCGCCGAACCGCATTGCGCGTCGATCGTCGTGGCGCCGGTCGATTCCGGCAGGCCCGCGTGCAGCCAGGCGGTGCGGGTCAGGTTGCCGCACTGCTCGCCCGCCTGCGTGACGGCTCCGCCGATCACCTGCTCCACCTCGGCCGGATCGATGTCCGCCCGTTCGACCACTCCGCGCACCGCCGCGCCCAGCAGTTCGGCCGCGTGCAGGCCGGACAGCCAGCCGCCGCGCTTGCCGATCGGCGTGCGTGCCGCGGCCACGATCACCGGTTCGCCCACGAGTGTCCCCTTTCCCTGCTTCAGCACAGCAAAACTAGAACACGTTCCTGTTAATGACAAGCGGCCGCACGGCAGCGCGGAAGTCGATCACCAGAAGATGAGCGAGCACTCACCTGCGGCAATTGGTTCTGGAACGGTAAAGTAAACAGGTTTCACTCAAGCGGGTTCCGTTGGTTAACGCCGTATGCTCTACTGGGGTCATAGAACGCGTTGCAGTTGGGTATCACCGCCGATCCCGCGCAGGAGGCCAAGCCGTGGCAGCTCCGCTTTTGCCCGCCGGTTTCGACTTCACCGATCCGGACCTCTACGCCAGCCGGCTGCCCCTGGAGGAGTTCGCCGAACTCCGCCGCACGGCGCCCGTCTGGTGGAACCCGCAGCCGCACAACACCGCCGGATTCGGCGACGACGGCTATTGGGTCGTCACGCGACATGCCGACGTCAAGGCGGTCTCGCGCGACAGCGAGCTCTACTCGTCGAGGGAAAAGACCGCGATCATCCGGTTCGACGACCAGATGACCGCCGAGGGCCTCGACGCCAACCGGCTCGTCCTGCTGAACATGGACGCGCCGCAGCACACCAAGCTCCGCCGCATCGTGTCGAAGGGGTTCACCCCGCGCTCGATCGCGAAGCTCGAGGACACCTTGCGCGACCGCGCCGAGCGGATCGTGCACGAGGCCAAGAAGAAGGGCTCCGGCGACTTCGTCACCGACGTCGCGTGCGAGCTGCCGCTGCAGGCGATCGCCGAGCTGATCGGCGTGCCGCAGGAGGACCGGCTCAAGCTCTTCGACTGGTCCAACCAGATGGTCGCCTACGACGACCCGGAATACGACCTCGAGCCGATCGCCGCGTCCGCGGAACTCGTCGGCTACGCCTGGAACATGGCCGAGGACCGCCGCCGCTGCCCGATGGACGACATCGTCACGAAGCTCGTCCAGGCCGACGTCGACGGCGAATCGCTCGGCTCCGACGAGTTCGGCTTCTTCGTGATCCTGCTGGCCGTCGCGGGCAACGAGACCACCCGCAACGCCATCACGCACGGCATGAAGGCGTTCCTGGACCACCCGGACCAGTGGGACGTCTTCAAGGAGCAGCGCCCGAAGACCGCGCCGGACGAGATCGTCCGCTGGGCGACGCCGGTCGTCGCGTTCCAGCGCACCGCGACCCGCGACACCGAACTGGGCGGCGCGCAGATCCGCAAGGGCGACCGTGTCGGGATGTTCTACAGCTCGGCCAACTTCGACCCCGAGGTCTTCGACGAGCCCGGCAAGTTCGACATCCTGCGCGAGGACAACCAGCACGTCGGCTTCGGCGGCACCGGTTCGCACTACTGCATCGGCGCGAACCTGGCCCGGCTGGAGATCGACCTGATCTTCAACGCGATCGCCGAAGCGATGCCGGGCATCGCCGAGGTCTCCGCGCCCGAGCGGCTGCGGTCCAGCTGGCTCAACGGGATCAAGCACTACCAGGTCCGCTACGCCTGAACAGGCGAAACGCCCGGGCAAGCGACCTGATCGGCAAGGAGCGCGGCGCACCGGCATGATGGCCCCGTGCGCACGACGGTAGACGCGGAATTCGGCGTCCGGGTGACGAAACCCGGCCTCGCCGCGATCTCGGTCGCCGCCGTGCGCGCGGACGCCGGCGAACTCACCGTGTCCGACGCCGGTTCCGCGCGCACCGCCGAGTTCGAGCACGGCACCCGCGCGGAGGTGTACGACCTCGCCGAGGGCGAGCATCGCGTTGCCTACCACGGCGAACGAGTGCTGCACCGCGGCAACGCCGAACCCGTCACGCTCGCCGACATCGCGCGGTACACGCGGCCCAGCCGGTACTGCCCGTCGGACCGGATGGGCGGTCTGCTGCCGCCGGGCATCGGGGACCTGACCGGCGCGCGGGCGCGAGTACAGGCGATCGTCGACCACGTGCACGGCAGGCTCGCGTACGTCGTCGGTTCCGGCGGCCCTACCCACGACGCCATCGACACTCTCCTCGCGGGCGAAGGCGTCTGTCGCGACTTCGCGCACGTATGCGTCGCGCTGTGCCGGCTCGTCGACGTACCCGCGCGCTACACGTCGGTGTACGCGCCGGGTTTGCAGCCGATGGACTTCCACGCGGTTTTCGAAGCGGGCATCGACGGCCGCTGGTACGTCTTCGACGCCACCCGGCTGGCCCCGCGCCAGACCATGCTCCGCATCGCGACCGGACGCGACGCCGCCGACACCCCGTTCCTCGCGACGCTGGGCTGCGAACTCGACTTCCTCGGCGCGACCGTCTTCGCCACGACCGACGAGCCGCTGCCGCGTGACGACGGGCACGCCCCGGTCGTACTGGCCTGAATGCGTGTCTTTTGCGACAAACAGCGCGTCCGCTGGGTAAACAGTGACGGTGAAGCGTTCCCGCAAGACCCCCGGGCCGAGCAAGTGGGCCCGCGCGCGTGCCCGGTACCGATGGCTGGACCACATCGCGCGCGCCACCAACCGGTACATCGACTACGGCGGCTACCACTACGTCGCGTCGATCACCTACTTCAGCCTGCTGTCGCTGGTGCCGATTTTGATGCTGTCCTCGTCGGCGGCCGGCTTCGTGCTCGCGACGCAGCCGCATCTGCTCGACGCGCTGGTGCGCGGCATCTCCGGATCGCTGCCCGGCCCGATCGGCGCCCAGGTGTCGTCGATCCTGACCGGGTTCGTCGAGCAGCGCACCGGCGTCGGGGTCGCCGGTCTGGTCGTCGGGCTGTACTCCGGCTGGAACTGGATGAACGCGCTGCGGGACGCGCTCACCGCGATGTACGGCCAGAACCGGTCCGAGGGGCCGCTGCTGCGCACGATCCTGATGGACGTCCTGGCGTTGCTCGGCCTGGCCGCGGCGCTGCTGGTGTCGTTCGGGATCTCGGTGTCCGGCACCGCGGTAGGCCGTTCGCTGCTGGGGCTGGTCGGTGTCGAGGACACGAGCTGGGGACACAACCTGCTGTCGTTCGTCTCGGTGCCGCTCGCGCTGCTCGCCGACTGGATGGTGTTCCTGTGGGTGCTCACCCGGTTGCCGCGGGAGCGCGTCGGCTGGCGCAGCGCGATGCGCGGCGCGGTCGCCGCGGCGGTGGGGTTCGAACTGCTCAAACTGGCCGGCGGGTTCTACCTGAACTTGATCAGCAAATCGCCGTCCGGCGTGGCGTTCGGTTCGGTGATCGGTCTGCTGTTCTTCATCTCCCTGATCGCGCGGATGCTCGTGTACATCACCGCCTGGACCGCCACCGCCCGCGACGCTCCGCGCAAACCGATCCAGCCTCCGGCGGCGACGCAGCTGCGGCCGATCATCGCGCCCAAGCAGAACAACGGGAAGGCGGCTCTGCTGGGCGCGATGGTCGGGGCATTGGGGACGTTGTTCGCCTTGCGGGGGCGGCGAAAGGACTAAGGCTTCTCCGAGCCGACGACCCACATGCTGAAGTACTGCGAGCCGCCGCCGTACGCGTGTCCTAACGCGACACGAGCACCGTCCACTTGGTAATCACCGGCACGGCCCATCACCTGCTTCGCCGATTCGGAGAACCGCAACATCCCGGATGCGCCAATGGGATTCGACGACAGCACGCCGCCCGACGGATTCACCGGCAGTCGTCCGCCGATCGCGGTGTCCCCGGCTTCGGTGATCTTCCAGCCCTCGCCTTCGGCGGCGAAGCCGAGGTTTTCCAGCCACATCGGCTCGAACCAGGAGAACGGCACGTAGATCTCCGCGACGTCCACTTCGGACAGCGGATCCTTGATGCCCGCGTCGCGCCACAACGCGGCCGCTGCGTCGCGCCCGGCTTGCGGGCTGACCTGGTCGCGTCCGGCGAACGTCGTGGGCTCGGTCCGCATCGCCGTCGCGTGGATCCAGGCCGCACCGCCCGGCACGGCGTCCCCGGCGGCTTCGTCGCCGAGCACCATCGCGCAGGCGCCGTCGGAGGACGGACACGTTTCGTCGTACCGGATCGGGTCCCACAGCATCTGCGACGCCTGCACCGACTCGACCGTGATGTCGGACTGCTGCAAGTGCGCGAACGGATTCAACGCGCCATTGCGCCGATCCTTCGCGGCCACGATCGCGCCGATGTGTTCCGGAGCGCCGGAACGGCGGATGTAGGACCGCACGTGCGGCGCGAAGTAGCCACCGGCTCCGGCGCCGACCGGCATCTGGAACGGCGGCAGGATCGACAGGCCCCACATCGCGTTGGATTCGGACTGTTTCTCGAACGCCACCGTCAGCACGCGCCGGTGCACGCCGGACTGGACCAGCGAAGCGGCGACCAGCGCCGTCGATCCGCCGACCGAACCCGCGGTGTGCACGCGAATCAACGGTTTCCCGTTCGCGCCCAACGCGTCCGCGAGGAACAGTTCGGGCATCATGACGCCCTCGAACAGGTCCGGCGCCTTGCCGATCACGACCGCCTCGATGTCGTCCCAGCCGACCTGGGCGTCCGCCATCGCGCGGTCGATCGCTTCGCGGAGCAGACCGGCCATCGACACGTCGGTGCGCTTCGCGCGGTGGTGCGTCTGCCCGGTCCCGAGCACCGCGGCGAGCTGCTTGGTCATCGTGCCTCCAGCACGGCGAGGAGGTTCTGCTGCAGGGCAGGTCCGCTGGTCGCGTGCGCGAGCGTCTTGGCCGCCTCGCCGCGATGGATGCGCGCGGCGGCCTCGCCGATCCGCGCGAGCCCGGCAGAGAACATGGGATTCCCGGTGAGCGCGCCGCCGGACGGGCTGATCCGCACGCCGTCGTCGAGGCCGAGTTCACGGCGCAGGATGAGTTCCTGATGCGTGAACGGCGCGTGCAGTTCGGCCAATTCGACACCGTCGAGATCCAGCCGTTCCGCGGCGATGGCGGTCGACGGGGAACGCGTGAGGTCGCGCGCGCCGAGAACGGGGGAGTCGATGCGGTGCTCCAGCCCGGAGATGATCGCGGGCCGCTCCACGAGGTCGCGGGCCCGTTCCTCCGAGGCCAGGATGATCACCGACGCGCCGTCCGTCACCGGCGCGATGTCGTGCGCGCGAAGGGGATCGGCGACATACGGTGTGTCCAGCAGTTCGGCGACGTCCACGGTTCCGGAGAGCTGTGCGGCTGGATTGTCCGCCGCGTCCGCACGCGATCGGGCGGCGACTTCGGCAAGGTCCTTTTCGGACCACAGCCCGCCTTCGAGGCCCAGCCGGGCTTGCAGGCCGGCGATCGCCAGCGAGTCCGGCCACAGCGGAGTGACGAGGTACGGGTCCAGCTGCATCGCCATGACCCGGCGGAGCTGTCCGGCGCTGGCTTTGCCGAATCCGTACACGAGCGCGGTGTCGACCTCGCCGGTGCGGATCTTCAGCCACGCCTCATACAGCGCCCAGGCGGCGTCCATTTCCACATGGGACTCGTGGATCGGCGGGAACGCGCCCAGCGCGTCCACCGCGGCGATGAACGAAAATGCCCGCCCGGCAAGGTAATCCGACGATCCTGAGCACCAGAATCCGATGTCTTGTTTGGACAGTCCGGTCGCGGCGAACGCCTCGGCGAGGATCGGCACAAGCATTTCCACGCCGTTGGTGGTGCCCTCGGTCTTGCGGACGTTGGGCGCCTGCGCGAAACCGGCTACGGCTACTTCAGGCATGGTTCCTCACAGGTGATGGGCGAAGGTCTCGTACGCGGCGTCCGGTTCGCCGGTGGGCTCGAAGTGGCTGATGTTCTCCAGCGACGTCCACCATTCCTCGCGCGGCCGCCAGTTGGCGCGCACGCGCATGCCCATCCGGACCTCCTCGGCGGCACAGCCGAGCACGAGGTGCAGGAAGGCGATGTCGGCCCCGTCGAGCAGGATGTACGCCGCGACGTACGGCGGTTTGATGCGCTGGCCGAGGAACGGCACGTTGACGATGCAGAACGTCGTGACGATGCCGGTGTCGGGCAATTCCACCTCGTCGGTGGTCGGCACGCCGTCGACCGGGCAGGCACCGCGCGGCGGGATGTAGACCTTGCCGCATTCGGGGCAGCGCTGGCCGAGCATCCGCCCTTCGGCGAGCCCGCGCAGGTACCGGCTTTCCTCCGGCGACGCGGAATGCTGGTACTTCAGGTGCACCGGCGTGATGATCACGCTGACCGGCGCGCCGTCCTCGCGTTCCGCCACCGGCGGAGGAGCTTCGGTGGGCGTGGTGTCCGGGGCGTCCGCGGGCAGGAAGTACGCGATGTCGCGGATGTGGCCGACCGTTTCCTCCGCCCACCGCACGCGCACGCGCTGTCCGATGTGGACATTGTCCGGCGAGTCGGCGTCGAGGGCGTGCAGCAGACTGGTGTCCGCGCCGTCGAGTTTCACCAGCACCCAGGCGAACGGACGCGACAGCGGCTGGCCGTCGAGCGGATCCGCGCACCAGGACCAGGAAACGACAACGCCTTCCGCGGCGACCGGGACGAATTCCGTCAAGGGGTCGGCGGTGGCCGGGTCGTACTCGACCGGGGGCACGTGCACGCGCCCGTCGCTGCCGCGCACGCCTTCGATCCGGCGTTCGCGCAGCGCGTTCACGAAGCGGCCGAGCACCGGCCCGGTCGAACGGGTGTAGTCGAAGCCGACGTTGAGCGGCGCCGACAGAGGAGCATCCGAAACCGTCACGGCTTCGAGTGAAACACGTTCTCGAATCCGAGGCAAGGAACCTGTTGTGTCTATGTGGAACGCGTTCTAGATTTGGGAGCTATGGACCTGGGACTGTGGACCATCGCCGCGGCCGAGCCCGCCCGGGTGGCGCTGGTGGATCCGGACGGGCGGGAAATTTCCTACGGCGACCTGACGGCGAAAGCCAACCGGTACGCCTCGGGGCTGCGCGAGCTCGGCCTCGGCGTCGGCGATTCGGTGGTGCTGCTGCTGCCGAACGGCGACGAACTGGTCGCGGCGTACTTCGCGGCGATCCAGACCGGGCTGTACGTGGTGGTGGTGAACTGGCATCTCGTCGGACCGGAAGTCGCGTACATCCTCGCCGACAGCGGAGCCAAGGCGTTTCTGGCGCACGAGCGGTTCGCCGATGTGGCGGTGGCTGCGGCCGACGAGGCTGAGTTGCCTGCTTCGGCGCGGTTCTCTGTCGGATCTGTGTCTGGCTTCCGTCGTGTCGAGGAGCTGGGCGCGGGGCTGGGCGATGGGCGGCCGGACAACAGGACGGCCGGCTCGCCGATGCTGTACACCTCGGGCACGACAGGGCGGCCCAAGGGCGTCAAGCGGCCGCTGACCGGGGCGGACCCGGATCAGGTGCCCGCGGCGTCCACGTGGTTCTTCGGAGTGTTCGGGCTGCAGCCGTTCGACGATCACGTGCATCTGTGCGGATCGCCGCTGTATCACACGGCGGTGCTCAACTTCGTGGCTATTTCGCTGCAGCTGGGACATGCCGCGGTGCTGATGGATCGTTGGGACGCCGAGGAAATGCTGCGGTTGATCGAGCGGCACCGGGTCACGCACAGCCACATGGTGCCGACGCAGTTCCGCCGGTTGCTGGCCCTGCCGGACGACGTGCGCGGGAAGTACGACCTGAGCTCGCTGCGCGTGATGATTCACGGGGCCGCGCCTTGTCCGCTCGAAGTGAAGCGGCAGATGCTCGAGTGGTGGGGACCTGTGGTCACCGAGTACTACGCGGCGACAGAGGGCGGCGGGACGGTGATTTCCGGCGAAGACTGGCTGCGCAAGCCGGGGTCGGTGGGATTGCCGTGGCCGGGGTCGACAATCCGGATTCTCGACGACGACGGGAACGAGGTGCCGACGGGCGAGACCGGCGCGGTGTACATGAAAATGGGCGACTCCAAGTTCGAGTACCACCGCGACAAGGCCAAGACGGAGAAGGCCCGGGTCGGGGATTTGTTCACCCTCGGTGACGTCGGGCATCTCGACGAGGACGGCTATTTGTTCCTGCACGACCGCAAGGCCGACATGATCATTTCCGGCGGGGTGAACATTTACCCGGCGGAGATCGAGGGCGAGCTGGTGATGCATCCGAAGGTCGCGGACGTCGCGGTGTTCGGGATTCCGCACGAGGACTGGGGCGAGGAGATCAAGGCGGTCGTGCAGCCCGCGGACGGGGTCGAGGGATCGCCGGAACTGACCTCGGAACTGCTCGCCTACGCGGAAACGCGGCTGGCCCGGTTCAAGCTGCCCAAGTCGGTGGACTACCTGCCCGAACTGCCCCGCGACCCCAACGGGAAGCTCTACAAACGCAAGCTGCGCGCCCAATACGTCTCCTGAAGGTACGTGCGGGGAACCCTGAGGGAATCAGATTCCCTCAGGGTTCCCCGCACGTATGTCAGCGGCCCTGGAAGTCGGGTTTGCGTTTTTCGGCGAAGGCTTTGGGGCCTTCTTTCGCGTCCGCGGAGGCGAAGACTTCGATGCCGTACTTGGCGTCCAGTTTGAAGGCTTCCTCCTCGTGCATGCCCTCGGTGTCGCGGATGGTCTTGAGGATCGCGCGTATCGCGAGCGGGCCGTTGTCGTTGATCAGTTCAGCGAGTTCCAGCGCGCGAGACAGCGCTTGACCGTCGGGGACGACGTGGCCCACCAGGCCGACTTCGCGTGCCTCTGCGGCGGTGATGTGCCTGCCGGTGAGGAGGAGGTCCGCGGCGACGGTGTACGGGATCTGCCTGGGCAGGCGCACGGCCGAACCGCCCATCGGGAACAGGCCCCAGCGGGGTTCCGAGACGCCGAATTTCGCGCTCTCCGCGGCCACCCGGATGTCCGTGCCTTGCAGGATTTCCGTGCCGCCCGCGATGGCCGGTCCTTCGACGGCCGCGATGAGCGGTTTGGTGAGCCGGCGGCCCTTCAGCAGGCCCTCGATGCGGCTCGGATCGAAGGAACCGTTCGAAAACGACTTGTCGGGGGCGTTGCGGGACATGGATTTCAGGTCCGCGCCCGCGCAGAACGCGCCGTCGGCTCCGGTCAGGACGCAACTGCGCACCTCGTCGTCGGAATCCACCCGGTCCCAGGCCTCGACCATGATCGCCAGCATTTCGCCGGTGAGGGCGTTGCGGGCTTCCGGGCGGTTCATCGTCACCACGAGCGTGCGGCCTTCGAGGCTGACGAGTGCGTGGGGTTCGGCCACCGGGGCCTCCTTCTCAGCTGGCCGGGGTCATTGCCCATAACGATAACATGTTCTACTTTGGGTGAGTGGCACTCAACATCGCGGATCTACTCGAGCACGCCGTCGACGCCGTGCCGGAACGCGTCGCGGTCGTGTGCGGCGGACGCCAGGTCACCTTCGCGCAGCTGGAGAAACGCGCGAACCGGCTGGCGCACCACCTGGCCGCGCACGGCGTGGGACCCGGCTCCCACATCGGTGTCTATTCCCGGAACTCCATCGAGGCGCTGGAAACCATGTTCGCCGCGTACAAACTGCGCGCGATCGCGGTGAACGTGAACTACCGCTACGTCCACGGAGAACTCCGCTATCTGTTCACCAACGCCGACCTGGTGGCGCTGGTGCACGAGCGGCGCTACTCCGACCGGGTGGCGGCGGTGCTGCCGGAAACGCCAAAACTGAAACACGTTGTAGTCGTCGACGACGGTTCGGGCACGCCGTACGAGACGGGCGTCGAGTACGAGTCGGCGCTCGAGGGCGAGTCGGACGAACGCGACTTCGGCGAGCGCAGCGCCGACGATCTGTACATCCTCTACACCGGCGGCACCACCGGTTACCCCAAGGGCGTGCTGTGGCGGCACGAGGACATCTGGCGTGCGCTCGGCGGCGGCATCAACTTCGTCACCGGCGAGTACGTGCCGGACGAATGGACGCTCAGCGAACAAGGCAAATCCGGTTCGCTCGTACGGTTGCCGGCCGCTCCGTTGATCCACGGGGCCGCGCAGTGGGCCGCGTTCGGCGCGTTGTTCACCGGCAGCCCGGTGGTGTTCGTGCCGCAGTTCGACGCGCACGACGTGTGGCGCGCGGTGCAGGAACACAAGGTGCAGGTGCTGACGATCGTCGGCGACGCGATGGCGCGGCCGCTCGTGGACGCCTACCGCTCCGGCGATTACGACGCCTCGTCGCTGGTCGCGGTGTCGAGTCACGCGGCGCTGTTCTCGCATTCGGTGAAGCAGGAATTCCTGGAGATGCTGCCGAACGTCGTGATCACCGACGCGATCGGTTCGTCGGAGAGCGGCTTCACCGGAATCGGCATGGTGGGCAAGGATTCCGACCATTCCGCGGGTCCTCGGGTGAACTTCGGCAAGGACGCCATTCTGCTGGACGACGAAGGCGAAGTGGTCGAACCGAAACCCGGCGCGGTCGGGCTGATCGGCCGCCGCGGCCACGTCCCGCTCGGCTATTACGGCGACCCGGAGAAAACCCGCACCATTTTCACCGAAGTGGACGGCGTCCGTTACGTCGTGCCCGGCGACTACGCGCGCTACGAGGAAGACGGCACGGTGACGTTGCTGGGCCGGGGATCGCAGTGCGTGAACACCGGAGGCGAAAAGGTCTATCCGGAAGAAGTCGAGGGTGCGCTGAAATCGCATCCGGACGTTTTCGACGCACTGGTCATCGGCATCCCGGACGACCGGCTCGGCCAGCGCGTCGCCGCCGTCGTCCAGCCGCGTCCCGGCGTGCGGCCGGATCTGGCCGCGCTGGAAGCACACGTGCGGACCGAGGTCGCCGGATACAAGGTGCCGCGAACGGTGTGGCTGGCCGAGGAAATCGGCCGTTCGCCGAGCGGGAAGCCGGATTATCCGTGGGCCCAGCGGTACGCCGCCGAACACGAACCCGCCTAGGAGGGCGCATGCGCACATCGTTGTGCGACCGGTTCGGCATCGAGGTGCCGATCTTCGGATTCACCCCGTCGGAGCACGTCGCGGCCGCGATCAGCCGCGCGGGCGGCATGGGCGTGCTGGGCTGCGTCCGGTTCAACGACGCCGCCGAACTCGACGCGGTGCTGTCCTGGATGGACGAAAACACCGACGGAAAGCCTTACGGCGTCGACATCGTGATGCCGGCGAAGATCCCGTCCGAAGGCACCCAGACCGACCTGAACGAACTGATCCCGCCGGGACACCGGGAATTTGTCGATAAAGTGCTGAAGGACCTCGCGGTCCCGCCGCTGCCCGACGACACCGACGAACGCGCCGGGGTGCTGGGCTGGCTGCACTCGGTCGCCCGGTCCCATGTGGACGTCGCGCTGAACCACCGGATCAGCCTGATCGCCAACGCACTGGGCTCGCCCCCGGTCGACGTGATCACCCGCGCCCACGACGCGGGCGTCCCGGTGGCAGCCCTGGCCGGAAAGGGCTCGCACGCGGCTCGGCACGTCGACAACGGCGTGGACCTCGTTGTCGCGCAAGGGCATGAGGCAGGCGGCCACACCGGCGAGATCGCGACCATGGTGCTGGTCCCGGAAATCGTCGACGCGGTCGGCGACCGCGCCCCGGTCCTGGCGGCCGGAGGAATCGGCTCCGGCCGCCAGGTCGCCGCCGCACTGGCCTTGGGCGCGTCGGGCGCGTGGATGGGCTCGTACTGGCTCGCGACGCGGGAGTACCTCCAGACGATGCCCGAATCGGAGGCAATGCAGAACGCGCTGGTCGCGGCGACCTCGGCGGACACCGTCCGGACGCGGATCTACACGGGCAAGCCCGCCCGCCTGCTGAAGACCCGCTGGACGGAGGCATGGGCGGCGCCGGGTGCGCCGGAACCGCTGCCGATGCCGCTGCAGAACCTGCTGGTTTCCCACGCGCACAACCGGATCCACGCCGCCGCGGACCCGTCGGTGGTGTCGATGCCGGTGGGCCAGATCGTCGGCAGGATGGACCGGGTCCGCCCGGTGGCCGAGGTGATGGCGGATCTGGTGCAGGGGTTCGACGAGACGGTTTCCCGGCTGGACAAGCTCCGCTGAGCTTCAGGCGAGGCGCTGCTTGATGAAGAGGGCCGCCCGGTCGAGGGCTTGCCCTGCTTCGTCGAGGGTGTCGGTGAAGGTCTGGAAGACGTGCGGGACGTCGGCGGTGATGTCGAGGATCACGTCGACGTCCGCCTCGCGGGCGCGTTCGGCCAGCCGGACCGAATCGTCCAGCAGGACCTCGTTCGTGCCGACCTGCAGCAGGATCGGCGGGAAGCCGGTCAGGTCGGCGTGGACCGCCGGGGCGAGGAGCGGCTGGGCGGGGTCCGCGTCCGCCCGGTACAGCTCGCCGGTCTTGCTCATGCCTTCCCTGGTGAAGAAGGGGTCCGCGGCTTCCTTTGCCACCATGGACGCGCCGGAACAGGTGTGGTCGAGCCCCGGCGAGAACGCGACGATCCCGGCGGGCATCGGCAGTCCCGCGTCGCGCGCGGCGAGGGTTGTGGTTACGGACAGGCCGCCGCCCGCGGAGTCGCCCGCGAAGACGATCGAGGACGGGCCGTTGTCTTCCAGGAGACTGCGGTAGGCGGCGAGGCCGTCTTCGATCCCGGCCGGGAACGGATGCTCGGGCGCGAGCCGGTAATCCAGCGAGAGAGCGCGGATTCCGGTCCGCAGGACCAGATTCGCGGTCAACGCCATCGCGGTGTGCGGCGAACCCAGCGAGAACGACCCGCCGTGGAAGTACAGGATCGTGCCCGGCAGCGGTGTTGTCGGCGGTTCGACGAGGACCGCCGGTCTCCCGGCGAGCGTGGCCGGAGTTTCCCGATGCTCGGTCGGCACGGGGTACTGGCTCATGAGCCTGGCGAACCCGGCCCGCATCTGGTCGATCGAAGACGCTTCGGGCTGCTCCGGTGCGTTCCGCAGCTTCTCGTCGATGGCGCGGCGCTGTTCCCTGCTCATCCGCTTCTCCTCAAAATTCCTTGGAAGTATATGCCGTGGCATCTAATGCTAGACTATATGCCATGGAAGGTACTTCGGCGAACGAGCAGCTCTTCGACCATCTCGTGCGCTGCGAGACCCGGATCTACAACGCGCTGGCCGAGGGCCTCAAGGCCGAACACGGCATCGGCGCGGCGCAGTTCGAGTTCCTGCAGTACCTGGGACGGCATCCGCAGTCGCGGGTGGCGGACCTCGCGGTGAACTTCGCCGTCGGGATCGGAGCGACCAGCAAGGGCGTCGACCGGCTCGAAGCACGCGGCTGGGTGCGCCGGGTGCCGAACCCGGAGGACCGGCGGTCGTCGCTCGTCGAGCTGACCCCCGCCGGGCGGGAGCTGACCGAGGCGATGGAGAAGACGTTCCGAAACCAGCTCGACGTGCTCATCGGCTCGGTGGTGGGGGAGGACCGGGCCGCGGGGGTCATCGCGGTGCTCGCCGAGTTGCGGGGGGCGCTGGAGGAGCGCGGGGTCGGGCTTCCGGCGGGCTAGGGTTCGCGGATTCCGGTGGCGGGATCCCGAGCGGGCGCGAGAGCGCTTGGTGCGGGTCAGATGCCTGCCCGGCGGTTTCCGAGGGCGGGGGCTCGCATCGCTGCCGTGCCCCGGCGGGGTGGAGGCGGAATGCCGGGCTTGGGTGGCTGGCCTGCGGTTTCCGTGAGGGAGATCTGCGCCGCTCGTTCGGGAGGCCGCGCGACTTGCTGCGGATTGGCCCGCGGTTTCAGGCAGTGGAGACCGCGCTGTTCGCCGGGTGCGGAGGGGCGCGCAGCTTGGTTGCCCGTCTCGCGACTCCGCGTGGTGCGGAGCCCGAGTTTTGCCGCACTCTGGCGCGTTAGGCGAGCGGAACCCGGCGACGTGGCAGCGCCGCCTTCATCCCAGCCGGAGGTTCGCGAGCCACACCCTCCCGCACCCGAGTGCAGGCGTAGTCAGCCGTGCCGCCCCGGGAAGACACTGCACAAGCCAGGTGCGGAACCCCAGCGGAGTCCCGCACCCGGCTCGTCACAGCGGGGTCAGATCTTCCCGGCCGCAGCGGCGATGTCGGAGGCGAACGTGCTCACCTCGGTGTACACGCCGGGCGCGTGGGCCCTCGCGCAGCCGTCGCCCCAGCTGACGATGCCGACCTGGATCCATTCGCCCGCGCCGTCGCGGCGGAACATCGGGCCGCCCGAGTCGCCCTGGCAGGTGTCGACGCCGCCGGTGTCGAGTTTGCCCGCGCACAGTTCCGCGTCCGGCTTCAGGTCGGCGTAGTCGCCGCCCTGGGACTGGCACGTCGAGTCGTCCACGAAGGGGACCTCGGCCTTCAGCAGGTAGCGCTGCTGTGCGCCGCCTTCCTGGGCCGCGCCCCAGCCTGCGATGGTGAACGTGCCGGAGTTGTTGTCGGCGTTCTTCGCGATCGGCAGCGTCGGGATGCCGCTCACCGGGCTCGCCAGCTTGATCAGCGCCCAGTCGCCGCCGGTGGAGTCGTACGTCGGGGACCGGTAGACGTAGGTCGAACGCACCTTCTTCGCGCTCGAGCTCTGCAGATCGACCACGCCGAGCGTCGCGGTGATCGACGAGTCCGCTCCGGTGCGGTCGACGCAGTGCGCGGCGGTCAGCACGATCTGGTCCGTGTACAGCGCGCCGCCGCAGCCCATCGAAAGCCGGACCATCCACGGGAATTCTCCTTGGTCGGCGCGCGTCCCGCCGACGACCTGAGGCTCCGCGCCCGGCGACGGCGGCGTCGACGCCGCGGCGGGCGTCGCCAGTCCGGCGGCGGCCGCGAGTGCTGCCGCGCCGGCCAGGACTCGCGTGAGCATGCTGAAGTTTCGCTTGTCGGCCAAGGGGATTGTCCTTCCGGTGTCCACAGTGGAGCTTCCGCTCTCGGGGCGGGGAGGTGTCGTGTGGTGACGAATCGACTACACCAGAGCGGCGGTAAGTGGACAACCAACTTTCTTCGGATCTTTCGGATTCTTCACCGGATCCGGCAGATTCCGGCCTCGGGAACGACGATAAAAAGCAGCCTTGACCTGGGGGTCTGTGAAAATCGGAGTAGACGGGCGGAGACGGAGCGAGGGGGACTTTCGCGCACCGCCCACGGCGAGCAGTGCGCGATCCCCTGCCGGAAAGCAAAAACTCAGCGCACAACCCCTCGACGGCGCACCAAGTACGCCACCGCGCCCAGCCCCAGCACCAAACACCCGCTGATCACCGAGGCGGCCGGCAAACTGAAGGCCAGCACCGCGCATCCCGCCAACCCGCCAGCCGCGACCGCCTTCGGCGCGGCCCCCTCGTCCCGGCGCAACGTCAACGCGGAAGCGTTCGCCACGGCGTAATAGGCAAGCACCGCGAAGGACGAAAACCCAATCACACCACGCAAATCCGTCGTCGTCGCCAGTACCGCGACCACCACGCCCACCGTCAGCTCAGCCCGGTGCGGAACCGAAAACCGAGGATGCACCGCGGCCAAGAACCGCGGCAGATGCCCGTCCCGCGCCATCGCGAGCGTCGTCCGCGAAACGCCCAGCACCAAAGCCAGCAACGAACCCAGCGCGGCCACCACGGCGCCGACCCGAATCACTGGCGACAGCCACGGCACGGCCGAAGCGAGCGGGTCGGAACTCGCGCCGATCCCGTCTGGTCCCAACGTCACCAGCAGCACCGCCGCCACCACGGCGTACACCACGAGCGTCAGTCCCAAAGCGAGCGGAATGGCTCGCGGAATCGTGCGTGCCGGGTCGCGGACTTCCTCGCCAAGAGTGGCCAGCCGGGCATAACCGGCGAAGGCGAAAAACAGCAGCCCGGCGGCTTCGAGCACGCCGCCGCCGTGAAATGGCGTCCACGGGGAAACGTGCGCGCCGGAAAATCCGAAAACCGCGACCAGGGTGAGCACCACGAGGGTGATGCAAACGATCACCCGGGTCGCCAAAGCGGACCGGTGCACGCCGAGATAATTCACGCCGGTGACCACACCGATCACGCCCACCGCGAGCAGGCTCCGCCAAGGCTGGCCGAGCCCGGGCGCGGCGTAAGCGACGACGGTCAGCGTCATGGCCGCGCAGCTCGCCGTTTTCCCGGCGACGAAACCCCAACCCGCTATGTATCCCCAAAATTCACCCAGGCGAGCGCGTCCGTACACATAAGTGCCACCGGATTCCGGATACAGCGCGGCAAGCCGGGCGGAGGAAGTCGCGTTGCAGTACGCGACTAGCGCGGCCACGGCGAGCGCGGGCAGCAATCCCGAACCCGCAGCACGCGCAGCGGGAGCGAACGCGGCGAAAACGCCGGCGCCGATCATCGAACCGAGTCCGATGAATACAGCGTCGGCGAGGCCTAACCGGCGGGCCAAAGGCATTGCGGGGTCCTCCCGTGGGGTCAGTTCGCGAGACAGCGAACCACGTGCCGCGCGTCTGGCATAGGCTCGGGTCTCGTGCCCACGTCTTCGCCGCTGTCCCGCCTGTCCGCCGACGGACCGGTTCGCGACGGCATCCCGGATCACGGCCGCGTGCCGCGCTACTACGCGGTGAAGGTCGAACTGCTGGCCGTCATCGCCGAATTGGGCGAAGGGAGCGCGCTGCCCACAGAACGCGAACTGTGCGAACGGTTCGAGGTGTCCCGCGCGACAGTCCGGCAAGCGGTCGGCGAGTTGGTCCTCGAAGGCAGGCTCTCGCGACGGCAGGGGAGCGGCACGTACGTCGCCGCGCCGAAGCTGGTCCAGCCGCTCGCGCTCGTCAGCTACACCGAAGGCCTGCGCCGCCAAGGGATCCGTCCCGGCCGCACGCTGATCACGCTCGAACGCCGCGCCGCGGGTACTGGGTTGGCCGCCGACCTGCGGATCGAACCGGCTGCCGAGGTGATCCACCTGGAACGCGTCCTGCTCGCCGACGACGAACGCGTCGGCCTCGAATCGACCTTCCTCCGCGCCGACAAGTTCCCCACGCTGCCGGAGGATTTCGACCCGGAGCAGTCGCTGTACGCGTACCTGCGCGACGAACTGGGCGTCGTCTTCGACGGGGCCGAGGAACGCGTGGAGACCGTCCTCGCGACACCTCGCGAGGCGCTGCTCATCGGTACGAACCCGGCGCTGCCGATGCTGCTGATGCACCGGGTGTCGTGGGGTCCGGACGGCGAGCCGTTCGAGCGGGTCCGGTCGCTTTACCGCGGGGACCGGCTGAGTTTCGTGACGCGACTGAGCCGTGTCGAGTAGCTGTCACACCCGGTGCCGCCAGTTCGTTCCCTCCGCAGCGAACGGAGGGAACGAACCATGGAGATCGCACTGTGGACCGCTCAGGCGGCTCTGGCTTTGCTTTTCGCTTTGTCCGGCGTGCTGAAGTCGACGATGTCGCGGCGACGGCTGATCGAGACCGGGCAAACCGGCGTGGCCGCGTATCCGATGCCGGTCGTGCGCTTCGCCGCGATCTGCGAACTCGTCGCGGTGGCCGGGCTGATCCTGCCGAGGCTGACCGGGATCGCCCCGGCTCTCACCGGGTGGGCGGCGATCGGCCTGGCGGTGGTGATGGTCGGCGCGATGGCGGGGCACTGGCGGCTGGCCGTCACCGAGCACCGCCCGGCGGAGTACCGCAATGTCGCGGCGAACGTCGTGATCCTGGCGGTGTGCGTGTTCGTCGCGGCGGGCCGCCTGTGAAGATAACAGAACGATAACTCATCCGGTCCAATATTCGAGGCTGCTTCACCTGGCGTTCCCCGTGCCGACAGGCTCCGTTGAGCGCGGGCGGCGACTGTTGCGGCCGTGCGAATCCTCATCGTTGGCGGCGGCGTGCTCGGCACCCAGCACGCCTGGCAGGCCGTGGAACGCGGCCACGAAGTCCTCCAGCTCGAACGCGAGCCGGAGGCGCGCGGCGCGTCCGTCCGCAACTTCGGGCTGGTCTGGGTCGGCGGTCGGGCCGCCGGTCCGGAGCTGGAGACGGCGGTGCGCGCCCGGGAGCTGTGGGAGCGGATCGGCGAACGCGTGCCCGCGCTGGGTTTCCGGCCCAACGGCTCGCTGACGGTCGTCCGCACCGACGCCGAACTGGCCGTCGCGGAGGAGGTCGTCGCCGGGCCGGAGGCGGCGGAGCGCGGCTTCAAACTCCTCGACGCGAAGGAAACCCGGGCGCTGAACCCGGCTCTGCGCGGCAATTTCTCCGGCGCGTTGTGGTGCGAGCGCGACGCGGCCGTCGAACCGCGGACGGCGCAGCCCGCGCTCCGTGAAGCACTCAAGGCGAGCGGGCGTTACCGCTGGCTGCCGGGCCGCGAGGTGCGGAACCTGACGGAAAACGGCGTCGTGGACGATCACGGCGAGCGGCACGAAGGCGACGTCGTCGTGTTCTGCACCGGCGCGTGGCTCGGCGGGTTGGTCCGCGAGATCGCGGGCGAGATCCCGGTGCGGCGAGTCCGGCTGCAGATGGCGCAGACCGAACCGCTCGACGAACCGTTGCCCACCAGCGTCGCGGACGGCGACAGTTTCCGGTACTACCCGGCCTACCGCGGTGCGGCGCTCGACGCGATGAACGAAGGCCAGCCGCAGGGCGAGGTCGCCGCGCAGAACGCGATGCAGTTGCTGATGGTGCAGCGTCGCGACGGCTCGCTCACCATCGGCGACACGCACGAGTACGCGCAGCCGTTCACCTTCGACGTCACCGAAGACTCGTACGAACACCTTGCCGAAGTGGCGGGCGCGCTGCTCGGCCGGCCGCTGCCGAAGATCCGCCGCCGCTGGGCCGGCGTCTACGCGCAGGCAACCGACCAGGCCGCGGTGGTCCACCGGGAACGCTTGTCCGACAACGCTTTCCTCGTCACCGGTCCCGGCGGCCGGGGGATGACCTGCTCGCCCGCAATCGCCGAAGACACCGCAAAGGAGCTGGGCTGGTGACCACCGAACTCGTCGTGCTCGACATGGCCGGAACCACCGTCGCGGACGACGGACTGGTCGAACGCGCCTTCACCGCGGCGATCGCCGCCGCCGGAGTGTCCGAAGAGGACGAACGGTACGGCGGAATGTTCGACTACGTCCGGGAAACCATGGGCCAGTCGAAGATCACCGTGTTCCGCGCGCTGCTCGGCGACGAAGACCTCGCCCAGCGCGCGAACGCCGAATTCGAGGGTTCGTACGGACGGCTGGTCGCGGCCGGGGAATGCAAGCCGATCCCCGGTGCCGAGGAAACCATCCGCGGCCTGCGCGAGAAGGGGGTTCGCGTCGCGCTGACCACCGGTTTCGCGCCCACGACTCAGCGCGCGCTGCTGGACGCGCTCGGCTGGCACGACCTTGCCGACCTCGCGCTCGCGCCCGGCGACGGCGTGCGCGGCCGTCCGTATCCCGACTTGATCCTCGCTGTCGCACTGAAGCTCAAGGTCGCCGACGTCCGCAATATCGCGGTGGTCGGCGACACTCCCACTGATGTCCGCACCGGCCTCGCCGCTGGTGCCGGAATCGTCGCCGGAGTGCTCACCGGCGCCAGCAACCGCGCCGACCTGGAAGCGGCAGGCGCGACCCACGTTCTCGACTCCGTCTCCGCCCTCCCCGCTGTCCTTGAAGGAGCCACCCAGTCATGAGAATCCGGAAAGCGACCGTCGTCGCTCTCGTCGCTGCCCTCGCCGGCCTCCTGTCCGCGTGCGGCGGCACAGCGGGCGGCGCGTCCGGCGATCAGACCGTCACCGTGTACACCGCGGATGGCCTGGAGGATTGGTACAACGCCCGGTTCGCCGAGTTCAAGCAGCAGACCGGGATCACCGTCCAGGCCGTCACCGCCGGGTCCGCCGAGGTCGTTTCGCGCGTGGGCAAGGAAAAAGCCAACACCCAGGCCGACGTCCTCGTGACGCTCCCGCCGTTCGTCCAGCAGGCGGCGAAGGAGGGCCTGCTCGCCGCGTCCGCCCCGAAGGGCGTCGACCAGGTCCCGGCCGCGCAGAAGGAGCCGCAGGGCCGCTACTACGCGCTGATGAACAACTACCTCAGCTTCATCTACAACCCGCAGCAGGCGAACCCGGCTCCGAAGAGCTGGAACGACCTGCTCGACCCGAAGTACAAGGGCAAGCTCCAGTACTCGACGCCGGGCGAGGCGGGCGACGGCACCGCGGTGCTGCTGCAGGCCCAGCACGTGTTCGGCGACCAGGGCGCGCTCGACTACCTCGGCCGCTTGCAAGCGAACAACGTCGGGCCGTCGTCGTCCACCGGCAAGCTGCAGCCGAAGGTCGCGAAGGGCGAGGTGCTCGTCGCCAACGGAGACCTGCAGATGAACCTCGCCGAGATCGACAAGAGCGGCGGGTTCTCGGTGTTCTTCCCCGCCGACGCGCAGGGCAAGCGGTCCACCTTCGCCCTGCCGTACTTCGCCGGCCTGGTCAACAACGCGCCACACGCGGACAACGCGCGCAAGCTGCTCGACTTCCTGTTCTCGCCGGAAACCCAGGCGAAAGCCAGCGACGCGTACGGCATCCCGGCCCGTTCCGACGTCAAACCGCAGGGCCCGAAGGCGGAGAAGATCACCGCCGCGATGTCCGGAGTGGACATCTGGACCCCGGACTGGAACTCAGTCCTCGGCCGCCTCGACGCCGACCTCGCCGCGTACCGGAAGGCCACCGGACAGTGACTCCGGCAGTGGAGTTCCGCGGCGTATCCGTCCACTTCGGAGCGACGCAAGCGCTTGCCCCGCTGGACCTCTCGGTCGCCCGCGGCGAAACGCTCGCACTGCTGGGACCGTCCGGCTCCGGCAAGTCGACCGCGCTCAAGGCGCTCGCCGGATTCCTCCGGCCGAGCGCCGGACGGGTGCTGCTCGACGGCCAGGACGTCACCGACCTGCCGCCGCACCGGCGTGGTCTCGGCGTGGTGGTGCAGAGTTACGCGCTGTTCCCGCACCAGCGGGTCGCCGACAACGTCGCGTTTGGACTGAAGGCGCGGAAGACGCGCCGGGCGGACGTGCCGAAGCGCGTCGGCGAGGTGCTGGAACTGGTCGGGATGAGCGAGTACGCGCGCCGCTATCCGCGTGAGCTGTCCGGTGGGCAGCAGCAGCGGGTGGCGTTGGCGCGGGCGCTCGCGATCCGGCCCAACGTGCTGCTGCTCGACGAACCACTGTCCGCATTGGACGCCGCATTGCGCGAGGACATGGTCGCGGAACTGCTGCGGCTGCGGGCCGAATTGCCGGATACGACGCTGATCTACGTCACTCACGACCAGAGCGAAGCTCTCGCGCTCGCCGACCGGATCGCGGTGCTGCGCGACTCGCGGTTGGTCGAACTCGGCCCGTGTGAACAGCTCTACCGCCGTCCGGCCACGGAGTTCACCGCGAGCTTCCTCGGCGCGGCGAACCTGATCCCGGTCGAATTGGTGCGAGCGGACGGCTCGGTCGCGACAGTCCGGCTGGCTGGGCGGGAACTGTCCGCCGAACCGTCCGGCACGCTCCAACCGGAGCGGCCGGTGGCGCTCGGCGTGCGGCCGCACCGGATCTCGGTCGGCGAACCCGGACCGGACACTTTCCCAGCGCTGGTGCGCGGTGTGCAGTGGCGCGGTTCCGGTTACCGGCTCGACCTGCGGCTCACCGACGAGGTCTGCGACATCCGCGCCGAGGTGCCGGACAGTCCGGTGCTGCCCGCGGTCGGCGACCGGGTCGGGGTGTCCATTCCGGACGGCTGCCCGCTGGTGGGGGTGGGCGGATGACCGGCCTCGCCCTCGGCGCCGCTGCGGTCGCTCCGGCCCGCCGCAATACCCGGCCCCGCCGGTACCGGATCGGCTGGCTGCTCCCGCCCGCGATCGTGGTCGCCGGGTTTTTCGGCTATCCGCTGGTGCTGGTGATCCTGCAGTCCCTCACCGCGCAGGACGGTAGTTTCGGGCTTTCGGTGTGGACGCAAGTGCTGTCGTCGCCGGAATTCGGCCGCGCGGTGTGGCAGACGGTGTCGCTGGCCTTGGGTTCCACCGTGGGTTGTGTCCTGCTCGGCGGGTTTCTCGCGCTGGTTGTCGCATTCGTCCCGTTTCCCGGGGCGACACTGCTGGCCCGGCTCGTGGACACGGTGCTGGCATTCCCTTCGTTCCTGATCGCGCTGGCCTTCACCTTCCTTTACGGCGGCGCGGGAGTCTTCGGCACCGCTGGGTTTCTGTACTCGCCGTGGGGTGTGCTGCTGGCTGAGATCACCTTCTACACGCCGTTCGTGATGCGGCCCGCGCTTGCCGCGTTCAGCCAAGTTCCGTCGGCGCAGTTGGACGTGGCGGCGAGTCTCGGCGCGCGGCCCGGCCGAGTGCTGTGGCGCGTTGTGCTGCCGGAAGCGTTGCCGTCGCTCGCGTCCGGCGCGTGTCTGGTGCTGCTGTTGACGATGAACGAGTTCGGCATCGTGCTGTTCCTCGGCGCCAAGGGCGTCTCGACCCTGCCGATGCTGGTGTACGGCAAGGGAATCGTCACGTTCGACTTCCCGGCCGCCTCCGTGGTCGCGGTGGTGAATGTGGTGCTGTCGCTGGTGCTCTACACGGTTTACCGGCGAGCGGTCGGGAAAGGGGGACGTCGTGCTGTTGTGGACGCGGCGTAGCCGGTTGCTGGTGTGGCTGGTGTTCGGCGTGGTTTTCCTCGGGGTGGTGGCCGCGCCGCTGGTGATGAGCGTGCTGGCGTCGTTCGCCGGGAGCTGGACCGGCGTGCTGCCCAGCGGGCTCACCGGGGCGCATTACACCGAGGCGCTGTCTGGCGAGACGTTCGCGAGCTTGTCGGTGAGCGTGCAGACCGGGGTGATCACGTCGCTGGTGTCGGTGCTGCTCGGAACCTGGGCCGCGCTCGCCGTCGACCACGCGCCGCCGCGGCTGCGCCGGATCGCGGATTCGCTGTTCCACCTGCCGATCGCGGTGCCGTCGGTGGTGCTGGGCCTGGCCTTGCTGGTGGCGTTCAGCCGTCCGCCGGTGGCGTTCAACGGCACGCGCTGGATCGTCCTGGCCGGACACTTGATGATTCTGCTGCCCTTCGCCTACAGCACGGTTTCAGCGGCGCTGCAACGCGTTGATCCGCTGCTCGCGCAGGCCGCGGCGAGTCTCGGCGCGCGTCCGTTGCGGGTGTTGCTGCGCGTCCGGTTGCCGGTGCTGGTGCCCGCGATGTCGGCTTCGGCCGGTTTGGCGCTGGCGATGTCGATGGGGGAATTGGGCGCGACGATGATGCTGTACCCGCCGGACTGGCGGACGCTCCCGGCGACCATTTTCTCCCTCACTGACCGGGGACAGGTGTTTCTCGCGTCGGCGAGCACGGTGCTGTTGCTGGTGGTGACGCTGGCCGGGGTGGTGCTGCTGGGGTTGGTGCGGGGGCGGGCTTCGGCCCGGTGAAATAGTTTTCCCGCTCGGATGCAACCGTCGCGGCCTCTGTTCCGTCCGCGATGCATGCGGACTACAGGGAAAATCGTGGGAGCGAGCGCGCTGCTGCTGACGGTCGCGGCGTGCGGGGGCAACGGAACCGTGGCTGCGCCGGTTTCCTCGGGGCCGCCGTCCAGTTCGGTGTCGGTGTCCTCGCCGCCGCCGTCGCCGTCCTCGACGTCGGTTGCGCCGCCGCCGGTGTCTGGGCCGCCGAAGAGCCGTCCGACGCAGGGTGTGCCGCCTGGGGACACGGCGCCTGCTGCTGGGCAGGTCAATGCTTCGGCGCTTCCGGCCGGGTATCCGCACGACGTCACGCTCGCGGAGGGTGGCTCGGTCGTGGTGATCCAGGCTGAAGAGGGCGGATGCGACAAGCTCAGCGCGAAGGCGGGTGAGCAGACGGCTGCTCAGGTTGTCGTGCTGGTGACTCTTGCCAAGGCGCCGCACGGGCAGATGTGTCCCATGCACGTGCGGGAGATTTCGTTGCCGGTACGGCTCGCTGCCCCGCTGGGCGGACGGGAATTGGTGTTGAAGCCCGGTCCGTGAAGATCGGGTGCAACCCGGCCGGGCGGCCGCTCCGTCTAGGGGGCATGAGGTACTCGACGAAGCTGATCGGAACGACACGACTGGCGGGCGCGGCACTGGTGCTCACGATGGCGGCCGCGTGCGGCAGTCCGACGAGCATGGCGAACGCACCAGCGTCCGGGACCGAGACTGCGCCGGCGAGCGGCAGCGCTTCGACCTCGGTGCCGCCATCGGGCAAGCCCCAGTTCAACCCTCCCGCGGGGGCGGTTCGGGTTCCGGACAACCGGGTCGACGGGGCTGCGTTGCCCAAGACGTTTCCCAAGGAGGTTTATACGGACAGCGGGGGGAAGGTGCTCGTGGTGCGGGCTGAGGAAGGGGGATGCGGGCATGCGCTCGGGTCGGCTGTTGAGCAGAGCGCTCAGCGGGTGGTGGTCGATTTGAGCGAGACCAAGGCGCAGACCGGGCAGATGTGCACTATGGATCTGCGGCATCCGGTGATTTCGGTGCCGTTGGAGGCGGCGTTGGGGGAGCGGACTGTGGTGTTGAAACAGTCTCCGCCTCGGTGAGGTCGCTCGGGTGATGGGTCGGACGGCTTCGTCGGGGGGTTGTTCGGCTCGTCGCCTGGGGGCGACATCGGCCGTCTTGGGTTGCGTGGGGCACCCCGAAGGGTGATTGTGCTGACGGTTCGGGGGTGCTTGTCAAGGCGGGAAAGATGCCTTGACAAGCACCCCCGAACCGCAGGGCGGCTTCGTATCGGGGTGCGGGGGAGGGGCTGGGTGCCTCGCTGGTTGGGTGCGTCGGCTGCGGTTTGGTGAGTGGGGCTAGCGCCCCAATGTGGCATTGGGTGCGTCAGATGCACCCAATGTGGCGTTCGGTGCGTGGGACGCACCCAATGCCACATTGGGGCGTGCCGGGGGCTGGTGGGTGGGTCGTGAGGGGAACCCTGAGGGAATCTGAGTATGTGAAGGGGCCCTTCACGTACTTCGGGGGCTGAGCAGTCCACAGTGGACGTTTTGGTCTGTTCGGGGTTGTGTCGATGGCCGTGGGGCTGGTGCGGCCCTAGGCTTGGGTGATGGGAACTCGCCAGGTTTCGCGCAGTGCTCTCGTTGCTGCTGCGCCGGAACGGATTTTCGCGTTGCTGGCCGATCCGGCGCAGCATCCGCTCATTGACGGGTCGGGCACGGTTCGAGGCAGCCGTGGGTCTGCGCCGGCGCGGTTGTCGCTGGGGGCGCAGTTCGGCATGGAAATGCGGATGGGGGCGCCGTACCGGATTCAGAACACCGTGGTCGAGTTCGAGGAGAATCGGCTGATCGCTTGGCGGCACTTCGCAGGGCACCGGTGGCGTTGGCTGCTTGAGCCGACTGGGGACGGACGCACTGAAGTCACCGAGACTTTTGACTGGTCTACTGCGCGGTCGCCGCTGGCGATCCGGTTGCTCGGCTTTCCCCAGCGCAACGCCGAGGCCATCGAGAAGACTCTCGCCCGGTTGGGCGGGATGTTTCCCGGATGACCTCGGCGCCGGTTTCCGTCAGCGGAAGCTGATCTGCAGGACCGGTTCGCTGGTTTCGGAGAAGAAGTCGTTGCCCTTGTCGTCGATGACGATGAACGCGGGGAACTCTTCGACCTCGATTTTCCAGACCGCTTCCATGCCGAGTTCGGCGTACTCGAGCACGTCGACCTTCTTGATGCAGTCCTTCGCCAGCCGGGCGGCCGGGCCGCCGATCGAGCCGAGGTAGAAGCCGCCGTGTTCCTTGCACGCGGCGGTGACCTGCTTCGAGCGGTTGCCCTTCGCCAGCATGACCAGCGAGCCGCCCGCTGCCTGGAACTGGGCGACGTACGAGTCCATCCGGCCCGCGGTCGTCGGGCCGAACGAGCCGGACGCGTAGCCGTCGGGGGTCTTCGCCGGGCCCGCGTAGTAGACCGGGTGATCGCGCAGGTACTGCGGCATCTCCTCGCCCGCGTCGAGACGTTCGGCGATCTTGGCGTGGGCGATGTCGCGCGCCACGACCAGCGGGCCGGTCAGCGACAGGCGCGTCTTCACCGGCAGTTGCGCCAGCTGGGCGCGGATCTGGTCCATCGGCTGGTTCAAGTCGACCGACACGACCTCGTCGGACAGGTCGTCCTCGGTGACGTCCGGCAGGAAGCGGGCCGGGTCGCGTTCGAGCTGCTCGATGAACACGCCCTCGCTCGTGATCTTCGCCTTCGCCTGGCGGTCGGCCGAGCAGGACACCGCGACGCCGACCGGGCAGCTCGCGCCGTGCCGCGGCAGGCGGATCACCCGGACGTCGTGGCAGAAGTACTTGCCGCCGAACTGCGCGCCGATGCCGAACTGGCGCGTCATCTCCAGCACCTGCTGCTCGAGGTCGCGGTCGCGGAACGCGTGGCCCAGCTCGGAACCCTCGGCGGGCAGGTTGTCCAGGTAGCGCGCGGAGGCCAGCTTCGCGACCTTGAGGTTGAACTCGGCCGACATGCCGCCGACCACGATCGCCAGGTGGTACGGCGGGCACGCGGCGGTGCCCAGGCTGCGCAGCTTCTCGTCCAGGAACCGGGCGAGCCGCTTCGGGTTCAGGACTGCCTTCGTTTCCTGGTACAGGAACGTTTTGTTCGCGCTGCCGCCGCCCTTGGCCATGAACAGGAACTCGTACGACGGATCCGTCGCGTCCGAGTCCTTGTGGTAGAGCTCGACCTGCGCGGGCAGGTTCGTGCCGGTGTTGCGCTCTTCCCAGAAGTTGATCGGGGCCATCTGCGAGTAGCGCAGGTTCAGCTGCTGGTAGGCGTCGAAAATGCCCTGCGACAGCGCGCGCTCGTCGTCGCCGCCGGACAGCACGCCCTCGGTGCGCTTGCCGATGACGATCGCGGTGCCGGTGTCCTGGCACATCGGCAGCACGCCGCCGGCCGAAATGGCCGCGTTGCGGAGCAGGTCCATCGCGACGAACCGGTCGTTGCCGCTGGCCTCGGGGTCGTCGACGATCGCGCGCAGCTGCTGCAGATGTGACGTACGCAACAGATGCTGGATGTCGGTGATCGCCGTGCGCGCGAGCGTCGTCAGCGCTTCCGGATCGACCTTCAGAAACTTCCGCCCGGCGGCTTCGACGGTCTCGACGCCGTCGGCGGTGACCAGCCGGTACTCGGTGGTGGTGTCCTTGCCGAGCGGCAGGACTTCGGTGTGCTGGAACGTGGTGGGCGGCACAGCGAGGCTCCTTTGCCCTGATCGGGATTGGCTCACGGTACTCAGCGGGTTCCGCCCGGTCGCACGGGCGCGGGGACGCTGTGGGATAGCGCACTCCGCGGCTTTTCGCGCGGGCATGGTCGGGAGGCCGGGCCCACCCCGACGGACCCGACCTCCCGGGGAAAGCGGACCGGATGCGCACACATCCGCCCCGCGTGACTAACGGGACCCCCGCCGGCGCGTTGACCGGACGCCGCACAGCGGGGGTCGCGAACGCTTGCTACCCACTGCCCAGAACCGCCAAACGCGAACGAGACGCGAATTCCACGATCGGGTGCGCGGAGTGGTGACGGGATTGCGGTGGGTGTCGGTAGAAACGGGATCAAGGGGAGGAAACGGGGCATGGAAGGAGGGTTGTGCGCCCAGAAGGGGCTGAAGTGGCTGGTGGTGCTCAAGTGGCTGGTGAGGCTGGTGGTGTTGCTGAGGCGATTTGTCGGCAAATCAGTGCGGCCGTGATCGGGGCGGTGAGTGGGGGAGATCGGAGGCGGGACACGGGTGAAACCCCTGGTCGGACCGGTCGAATGATGCCGCGCTCTTCAGGGCGGGCGAGAGGGGAAACCGGGGTCAGGCACGACAGAAACCACGGCCGGAAAGCCGAAACGAAGGTTCTGCGGAACCGGCGGTGCGAACCGCCGCCCCTCGCAAGTCGAACGACTCCGCGGTCGTCGGGACGGCTGACGGCGGAGATCGGGGCGGGACGCGACAGGACCTCGGGCCGGAGGGCCGAACTGAGGGTGCTGCACAACCAGTGGCGTGAACCGCCGGAAAGCCGCGCGACCCCGCCGTCATCCGGGCGGCAAACGGCCCAAACCCTGGTCCGGACACGACAAAACCCCCGGTCCGGAAACCGAACCGAGGGTCCTGCGCAATCAGCGGCCCGAACCGCTGCCCACCGAAACAATCTTCTGGCCGAGGGTCTCCGCCCCGCCTGACCGAGCCCCACCCGGTCCCCGCGGAAAACCCCGGCCCGCCCGTCCGCGTGCCTGCCGCGGCCGGCTCACCGGACCCCACGCCCGGTCAGCCCGCCGCGCCAGCCCGAATCAGCCCCGCTGGACCGGCTTTTCCGCCCTCCCCGGAACCCGGGCCCCGAACCCCGGCTCCGGAAGAGGGAAGAAACTCAGCTGGCGTACGCCCGAAGCCGGTCGGCCCGCTCGCCCTGGCGCAGTTTCGCCATGACCTCGCGTTCGATCTGCCGCACGCGTTCGCGGGACAGGCCGAAGTGCTTGCCGATCTGGTCGAGCGTGCGCGGCTGGCCGTCGTCGAGGCCGTAGCGCAGCCGGATCACGTGCTGTTCGCGGTCGTCCAGCGTGGCCAGGACCCGGCGGAGGTCGTCCTGCAGCAGGCCGGAGATGACGGCGCTCTCGGCGTCGGTCGCCTCCGAGTCCTCGATGAAGTCGCCCAGCGGGGCGTCCTCCTCGGTGCCCACCGGCATGTCGAGGCTCACCGGGTCGCGCGACTGGTCGAGCAGGTCCGAGATCTTGTGCACCGGAATGCCCGATTCGGCGCTCAGTTCCTCGTGCGTCGCGTCGCGGCCCAGCTGCTGGTGCAGGTCGCGGCGGATCCGGGCCAGCTTGTTCACCTGTTCGACCAGGTGGACCGGCAGCCGGATCGTGCGGCCCTGGTCCGCCATGCCGCGGGTGATGGCCTGGCGGATCCACCACGTGGCGTACGTGGAGAACTTGAACCCCTTGGAGTAGTCGAACTTCTCCACCGCGCGGATCAGGCCCAGGTTCCCCTCCTGGATCAGGTCGAGCAGCGGCATGCCCCGCCCGGTGTAGCGCTTCGCGAGCGACACCACGAGGCGGAGGTTGGCCTCCAGCAGGTGGTTCTTCGCGGTGTGGCCGTCGCGCACCAGCGCGCGCAGCTCCTTGCGGCGCTGCTGCGTGAGGTCCTCGGCGGTGTCGAGCATGTGCTGGGCGAAGACCCCGGCTTCGATCCGCTTCGCCAGCTCCACCTCGTCGGCCGCGGTGAGCAGCGCGGTCTTGCCGATGCCGTTCAGGTACACGCGCACCAGGTCGGCGGCGGGGCTCTGGGCGTCGAGGTCGGCGTCGGTGAGCGCCCCCACGCTCGGACGCTCCTCGGTCTGCTGTGCTGGAATCCGGCGCTCGCGAATCCCGCGCGCTTCGCGTTCGAGAGTCTGGACTGACATTCTGCCTCCCCGGTCACGGGCTGAACGTGTCTCGCCGGCGCCTGCGGGACGGGGCCTGTGGAATCCCGTGTCCGCGGGCCCAGCCGGCTTGGCTGGACACTGGTCTCAACGCCCCGGGAAGCTGAAACGTTCCCGGCTCGCTGAAATGAGGACGGGCGTACCCGCCCCGCGGTTGCTCCACCAAAACTGAGGTTTTGCTGAGAACCGCTGCGCTCCGGGAAATATGCGCGAATCGCGCTGCGTGCCTTCGATGTTACGCGGCCTTCTCCACTGTGGTCTAGACCTCAACCAGAACGGTGAACGGGCCGTCGTTCACGCTTTCCACGGCCATCTGCGCGCCGAACCGTCCGGTCGAGACGGTCGCGCCGCGGCCGCGCAGTTCCGCGACCACGGCGTCCACCAGGGGTTCGGCGATTTCCGGCCGGGCGGCGGCGGTCCACGACGGGCGGCGGCCCTTGCGGGTGTCGCCGTAGAGCGTGAACTGCGACACCACGAGCAGCGGCGCCCCGGTCGTCGCACACGATTCCTCGTCGCGCAGCAACCGGAGTTCGTGCAGTTTGCGGGCCATCGTCGCGGCCTTCGCGAGATCGTCGTCACGGTGCACGCCCAGCAATACGAGCAGTCCGGGTTCCTTGATCTCCCCGGCAATCTCCCCCGCGACGGTCACGCTCGCGCGGGTGACCCGCGCCGCCACCGCCCTCACCGCGGCGAACCGGGCACGAGCATGCCGTGCCGCACGAGTTCGCGGACGATCGGCAAAGCGGCTGCGGCCAGTTCGGCCGAATCGAGGCCCTGCGCGGCGGACAACAGGTCCAGCAAATCCGACAGCGGCAGCGCACCGCGGCAACCCGCGAGAAGACGCGTAGTGAGTTCGTCGACCTCGTGCTGCCAACCGGGTCCGTCGGTGCGATGCAACCGCCGCACGGTTGTTTCCCAGCCTTCATCGCCAGGAGAGTCGACGCGTTCGAGCAGCACTGTGTCGGGTACCCGAAACGCTACGTCCAACACATTGTCGCCGTGCGTACGCAGCCACTCGACGCGGTCGAGCCAGTTCGCTGCTTCGGGGCCCAGCGGGTCGTCGTAAGCCTGTCGCAAGTCTTCGCAAACAACAGTCGGCGTCTGACCGTTCGCGCGCCGCAGTGTCACGAAGCCGAATCCGATGCCCTGTACGTCGTTTTCGGTGAACCAGTCGAGCCACGCGGCAGCCTTCGCGCGGCCTTCGGGCGAGCGCGGGTCGATGCCTTCGTCGCGAAGCCAGGTGCCGACGTACAGCCCGGGGTCGGCGACGTCGCGCTGTACGAACCAGGCGTCGGTCTCCGGCGGCAGCCAGCGCGCGACGCGGTCGCCCCAGTCTTCGCCGCGACGGTGCAGCCACGACGCGAGGAGCTGGCCCGTGCCGCCGTCGTTGAGGAAGCTCGGCAGCTGACGGACGACGAGCGCGCTCGCGTCGTCGCCGGCCAAGCCGGAGTCGCGGTAGGTGTAGTCGACGCGCGGCGGACCGACCACGAATGGCGGATTGCACACGATCTGGTCGAAGCGGCGGCGTGCGACCGGCGCGAACCATTCGCCGCGCAGCAGTTCGACCTCCAATTCGTTCAGCCGGAACGTGCCCGCGGCCAGCGCGAGCGCGCGAGCCGACACATCGGTCGCGGTGACCCGCTGCGCGTGCCGGGTCGCGTGCAGCGCCTGGACGCCGTTGCCGGTGCCGAGGTCGAGCAGGGTGCCGACCGGGCGGCGGCTGGTCGCGCGGATCAGGCTCAGCGACGCGTGCCCGACGCCGAGCACGTGGTCCTCGGGCACGACGTGGCCGAGCATGTCGGCGTCGAGGTCGGAGACGACCCACCACGAACCGTCCTCGTCGCCGTGCGGGCGGATGTCGAGCGCGGCGCGGAACTCGTCCCCGACGGTCCGCAGGATGCCCGCGGTCACCGCGTCGTCCGCGCTGAGCGGCGCGAACGCCGACGAGACAGTCTTCTCCGGCTCGGCGAGACCGAGCAGGAACAGCCGGATGAAGACGCCGAGATCGCCCGCGTCGAGGCTTGCGCGGCGGGCGGGTTCGGGCTCGCCGCGGCCGAGCGCCGTGTGCGCGGCACCGCCGAGCGCGTCGACGACGCCGTCAGCGTCGTAGCCGGTGCGTCGGAACGCTTCGCGCAGCCGCGCGCAGACGTCGTCGGAAAGGTCAGGGAGAGGCGTGTTCGTGCTCACGGTGGGTAAGCCTGCCACGATGAGCATCGTGACCACCGAGACCACCGAGCGTGTCCTGGCTCCGCTTGAAGCGGCACTGCCGGAGCTTGAAGCGCTGTACGTCGATCTGCACCGTCATCCCGAGCTGGCGTTCACCGAAACCCGCACGGCAGCCGAGTTGGCCCGAAGGCTGACTGAAGACGGCTTCGAGGTGCACACCGGCATCGGTCGCACCGGCGTCGTCGGGGTCCTGCGTAACGGCGAAGGACCAACTGTGCTGCTTCGTGCGGACATCGACGCGTTGCCAGTCGAGGAGCAGACAGGGCTCTCGTACGCGAGCACCGCGCGCGGCGTCGACTCCGAGGGGCGCGACGTGCCGCTGATGCACGCCTGCGGGCATGACATGCACGCGACGTGGCTCTCCGGGGCCGCGCACCTTCTCGCGGCTTCGCGGGAGCAGTGGTCCGGCACGTTGCTCGCGCTCTTCCAGCCCGGGGAAGAGGCCGGTGACGGTGCCGCGGGAATGGTCCGCGACGGTCTCTTCGACCGGGTCGGCCGCCCCGACGTGGTCTTCGGGCAGCACATCGTGCCTGGTCCGGCCGGGTGGGTGCTGACGCGTCCCGGCGTGATCATGGCGGCGACCGACACCTTGCGGATCACCCTGCACGGTCGTGGCGGGCACGGGTCGCGGCCGGAAACCACGGTCGACCCGGCGGTGCTGGCGGCGTCTGTGGTGCTCAAGCTGCAGACGATCGTGTCGCGGGAGATCGCCGCGACCGAGCCTGCTGTGGTGACTGTCGGCTCGATGCACGTCGGGACCGCGGCGAATGTGATCGCTGACCATGCAGTGCTGGAGGTCAATACCCGGGCCTTCGACGACGCTGTGTTGCTGCGGCTGCGCAAGGCGATCGAACGGATCGTGAACGGCGAAGCCGCGGCTGCGGGGGCGCCTCAGCCGCCTACGGTGGAGGTCGTCGCGTCCTATCCGGTCACGGCGAACGACGCTGCCGTGTCGGACGAGTTGACTGAGGTGTTTCGCGGGCACTTCGGGGCGGAGGCGACGATGCCCGCGCCATTGGTCACCGGCAGCGAGGATTTCAGCGAGTTCGGGCGCGCGGCCGGGGTCCCGTCGGTGTTCTGGCTGGTCGGCGGGTTCGACGCGCAGCAGGTGATTACCGCGATGACGGAGGGGCGGTTCGAGACGGACGTGCCCTCGAATCACTCGTCCAAGTTCGCGCCGGTGCTGCATCCGACCTTGCGGACCGGGGTCGAGACGCTGGTCGTCGCCGCGCTGTCCCGGTTTGCCCGTCCGGGTGTCGCGGAAGGGCGGTGAGTGAGACGATGGAACGCGGAGGTGGTGCTGTGAACGCACCCCACGGAGCCGATCCCCGCCCCGAGCCTGTGTTGATCACCGAGGCCGAGCCGTCGCTGGACGATCAGCTGGCGGCGCGGAAGCGGAAGTACGTCATCATGATGGTGTGCCGGATTCCCTGCCTCATTTTGGCCGGGCTGACTTATCACACGTGGTGGCTGGCGATTTTGTTCTTGGTGATTTCCGTGCCGTTGCCTTGGATCGCGGTGCTGATCGCCAATGACCGGCCGCCTAAGAAGTCGGAGAAGGTCAATCGGTACGCGCGGGATGCTCGGCAGATTGAAGGACGGAAACATCGGGTGATCGACGGGTAGGGCCCGTCTGGTCGGCTCGTCGCCTGGCGGCGACCTTGCCGTGGGGTGGTTGCGTGGGGCACCCCGAAGCTTGAGTGTGCTGACGGTTCGGGGGTGCTTGTCAAGGCGGGAAAGATGCCTTAAACGTGCGGCCTGCGTGCTGACCTGGTGTTTTGACCAAAGTAGGCTCTCACCTGGTCGTTTCCAGTGTCAATAGGTCGCGATCGGTCGCACATCAGGGAGCCGAAGTCGCAACTTTCGCAGATCTCTTCCCATGGCCTTTCCCACGCTGGCGCTACCGTTGGGGCCTCCTCGCGAGAGCGCGGAGGCCCCCGAGAGAGGGCGGCGGAGGCTCTCCGGAGCCCCGAGGATCACAGCGCACGAGAGTGCACCCGCTCCACGTAGAGGCTTGCATCCTCCGCGGTTGGTGGAAGCTGAGAACGACGAAGGCCCCCGGCACACTGGAAGCGCTGGGGGCCTTCGTCGCGTCCGGGGTAAGCCTGCGGCCAGGGCACGCCGCATGGCTACTTGCTGCGGTAGTGCGCGAGTGCCCGCCGCTGCAACGTTTTGTCGAACAGGGCGTGCGTCATCGTCTCCTCGTCACCGGCGACGATCACTGCGTCGGCAGGGACGGGAATGCGCGGGTATTCGCGGTGCAGACGCCCGTTTGCCGAGTGCAAGGTCATCGAGACCTCCGGCATCCAACACCCCGTCGAGACAGCCACCCAGGCAACCTGCTCAGCCCGGACGATCGCGCCAGCGTTCAGTCCGCCAGCCCGCATCCACGGCGACGCCGTGCGTCCCCAGTTCAGCGGAGCGGGCACGAACTCAGCCACGCGGACCCATACCGGCCTCGGCAGCCCCACCTCCCGCAGAGCTGACCGGGCGTCCTCGTCTTCCCTGAACCTGTCGAACATGTGTTCTAGTGTTGCACGAAATACCCAGGCCGGAGGGTGCGCAGGGGGCTGAATCACCGTCCGGCGTCACCGCGGCAGTTGATTCCGGACGGGCCTCGGGTTGGCCGGTGTTCGGCAAGACCACGGCTGCTCGCTCCCCTCTAAGGTCGCGCTGGCTTGGCCGCGGCGTCAACGAGGTTCGTCCCGTGTAGGTTCAAGTCATGGACCCGGACCAGCCTGCCGAGACCACCAAGTGGACGATCCATGGCGAACGCGTGGTCGACGACACGCGACGCTTGCGGCTTAGCGTCGCCTCGGTCGAACTGCCTGACGGCGTGACCTTCGAGCAGTACGTCATGCGGATGCCGAAGGCCGCGATGATGGTGGTTCTCGACGATCCCGGCACGTCCGTGTTGATGATGTGGCGGCATCGCTGGATCTTCGATCGTTGGGTCTGGGAGCTTCCGGGCGGATACGTCAATCCGGACGAGGTCCCGTCGGCTACGGCAGCACGCGAGGTCGAAGAGGAGACGGGATGGCGACCGCGCACTAGCGAGCCGTTGGCTTCGCTTCAGCCGAACGTCGGGATCGCCGACAACGAGAACCTGCTATTCCTGTCGCGCGGTGCGGAGTATGTCGGCGGAGACGTCGACATTAACGAGGCCGAGCGAGTGGCGTGGGTGCCGTTGTCGTCCGTGCGGGAGCGAATTGCCAAGGGCGAGATCCTCGGCGCTTCATCGCAGGTCGGTCTTCTGCACGTGATCGCGTTCCCGCCCGGCTAGTCGGCTAAAACCGGGGAGTCGCTACTCCGATGTCATCCAACTGTTTGTAGAGCGCCTGCACCTGAGCGTTCTGGGAGTGCGGCGAAAGTCGCCGTCCGACATCTGCGAGGTAGGACGCGGCGCGCACCGATCGCACGTTGGTCGCCAGTCGAACCGCGTTGCGCGCTTCTGCGCACGCTTCTTCGACTTTCTGCTGGTCGGCCAACGTGGACGCCAGAAGCGCGGTGTTGAACAGCCGCCCGCGGCCATACCCCTCGGTCATCCTGAGAGACCTGCGCGCGAACCGTTCCGCCTCTGCTGGCATTCCGATGTCGCGGAAGGTGTGGGCGAACTTAGCAGCCAGGTAAGAGCTGTCGAAGTAAGCCAGCCACGTCGGCGTCCTCCCTGTGTCTACCCGGGCAAACGCGCGCTCAGCTCGGTTCAACGCGTCGAGACATGGTCGTTGCTCTCGCTCTAGAGCTCGCCCATGTGCCTCCATCACGGCTGCTTCGGCTTCAAGAGCGGGGATGCCGCTCCGACGTGCCGCTTGCTGTGCCGCGAGAGCAAGATCGACCGCTCCCTCGCTGTTTCCGCGAAACGCCGCATGATGGCTCATGGCCGCGAACATCTCACCTACAAGCGCGTCGTCCTCGATCTCTTGTGACATGTTGAGTGCTTCGCGCAGGTGCTTGCGACCGTCGCTCGCGTGGCCGACGTCGTATGCCACCCATCCGGCGAGTTGCCGAAGCTCGACGCCGGCGCGGAACAGCGGCTTTTTGACGGCGTCGGTCATCCTGGTGTCCCGAAGCATCGGCTCGACTGTGTTGGTGAGGTAGTTGTCCAACCCACTGCGGGTGGCACCGCCGCCGAACTCGTTGTCGGTCTCGCGGAACGCACGGGTCATCTTGCGAACGTCGTCGACCTTCACCATCCCGACCCGATCGGCCGCGACGGCTGTTCCGCCGGTCAGCAGGGTGAGTCCTATGGTCGCAGCGCCTGCGCCCGCCGACCTGATGAATTGCCTTCTGCGCACGTCTTCTCCCGTAGTTGCCTCGACAGGAGGGAGCTTAGGTCCGTCGCTGGCAACGTCATATGGATCCGAGCATTGCTCTGGAAGGGTGAACCAAAGGAGTCGAGGCGGCACCTGGATCGTCCGCGCCCAGCGTTCCAATTTGTCAAGGTCCGCGACGCGGTGCGACGCCCGTTCCATGTAGCTCAGATGTCCTTGTGTCACGCCGAGAAGCCCAGCCAGGGTGATTTGCCGTATCGGCGGCTCATGCAGGAGCCGATACGCACGCAGGAGCCGTCCGAAGTGCCTGTCGGCGAGGGCTGCGCGCACAGCGGGTTCGTCCCAGAGACCAGCGGGAGGCGTCGGGACCTGTGTGATCGCCTCGTCCCGAAAAGAGTCTCTGCCGCACGGACTGCACATTCGCTCAGGGTTGTCAGACGCAAGCGGGCTCCGACAGCGCTGGCAGACGCGCTGTGCTGGCTTTGGCACAACAACCCCCGATCGCTCGACGTGACGAGCAGCTTATCGCAAAGTGCAGACGCTCTGACCTGCGAATATTGATCCCATCCATATTTTCTGGAGCTGTATTGCCGATGCAGATTGGTGATCTCGCTCCGGTCGCAGAAGCTTCTGCCAGCTGAACGAAAGTTTGATCGGGCAAGGAGTGGATCGCATGGGAGCAGGAACAACGCTGAGTGAAGCGGTTCGGCCAGGCCATCCAGCGGTCGTCATCACGTGCTGTCTGCTCCTGGTCTTTGTCGTGGCGATGGCCTGGCTGCGGCGTGCGAGGCGGCCGATCCCTCCTCCGCGCGGAAAACTGACAGTGGGTGATCTCCAGTCTCGGCTGGACCACGAGGTTCTGGCCGAGATCGAGCAAGCGCGGTTGGCCGAGTTCCAGCGGCTGGCTGAAAAGGAAGCATCGGAGCGAGCCATGGCGGACACGACGGTGATACCCAGGGTCGAGCACGCCAACGGAGCCCTTTCGCCGGTGCCCCCGGTCGGCGACTGCCGGTCGTATGCGGGCATCAAGCCGCGGAATGAAGCTGCGCAGCAAGTGCGGTTCTTTTCCCCGTGACTTTGGTGCGGCTAGAGCTTCCCGCCCGTCGCTCGCCGCACCGCCATGCCTGCCCCAGCCCGGCGCGGCGGTTGGCTCCTCCCGGGGGCTGGGGCAGGCCCTGATTTTCAGCTCCGGATCTTCCTGAAGTTCGGCGCGACGGTTCGGCAGCTCACTGGAGGGGATGGATGAGGGATTACTCGGCTTTGGAGGCTTTCCCGGAGCTTCGGAGGCTGGCGGAGCTGGACAACGCCGGATGGTCGTTCCTGCCGAGGACGCGAACCGGCGGGGTGCCGGTGGTGAAGGGATTCTACCGGTGGTGCGAGAACACGAGGGACCTCATCATCGTCAGCGGCATTGGCGACGTTGTCGGAATGCGGAACGATCCTGGCGACTGGCGGGTCTGGGAGTACACCGGGGGCCTGGCTGAGGTGGTCGACGCGCTCCAGAGCCTGCCGCATCCGTTGCTTCCCCACGCGCCGCGGTTGGCCATCGGTCATGGTCAGACGTTGTGGGTGCCGCCGGGCGCAGGCGGCGGTCGATGACCTCAACGAGCGCATTCACCCGGAAGCCAATGCACATCGCAGTGGGGAGGGATTGGCGCGTGGGCAGAAAACGGTGGGACGACCTCTCATGGGAAGTTCATGATGGCGTAGAGCGGCAGCTCGGCGCGAAAGTCGAGCAGGTGCACGACTGTCCTGGAACCGCGGACTTCTCCGGTGTTGTGCACACCAAGCACGGAGCTGTCTTCGTGAAGGCGGTCAGCCAGGACGAGCACAGCCAGACTATGGCGCGGGCCGAGGAGCAGCGGCTGAACAAATTGCTCCCCGATACGGCCCCGCGCTTGCTGTGGTTCAGGCAGAACATGAACTGGGCGATCACCGGGTATGAGTATGTTCCCGGGCGGTGTGCGCGTCTCCGGCCCGGTTCGGGCGACGTGCGCACGGTGGTGAAACTGCTCGCCGATCTGGCCGTGCCTGAGGTGAAGGGCAGCTCGCTCTTTGAATCGCTGGGTGCTCGCTGGGCGAAAGAGTCGTCGTGGCGAACCCTGTCCACGAATCATGTGCACAAGCTGACGGCGTGGGATCGTGAGAATGTTGCGCAATCCGTCGACATGGAGCTTTACGTCTGCGACGTGTTGTCCGCTGGAACCGGCATCGCGCACGGGGACATGTCAGAGTTGAACATTCTGGTTGACCGCAACGGGTTTCCCCGGATCGTGGGCTGGACGTGGGCGGCTCGCTCTCCCGCATGGGTCGACGCCGCGATTGTCGCCGTGCGGCTCGTGGAGGCGGGATACGCGCCGGAAGAAGCCGAGAGCATCGTGTCGGCAGTGCCGGCGTGGGCGGAGGCCAGCGCGACTTCGCTGGACGCGTTCGCCGTTGCGCTGCTGGGGCGTTGGATACTCAAGAGTCGGCAGCCGAGTCTTACTGACGCGGCACGCTGGTACGCCCAATATCGGCTCTACGATGCGCCCGGCGCGAAACACCGTGCGTAGGGCGACATGACGAACGACGTTGACTTCCATGCCCTCGCCGCGTCGGCGGCGATCTTGCTTCTGCCCATCATCTCGACCGCGTTGTCCCTTGGCGGGTCATGGTTCATCGGACGCCGCGCGGTCAAGCGGAATCGCGTACTGCGCGACGAGACCCAGCGGCTGCGCGACGAGACCCAGCGGCTGCGCGCGGAAGCACGCTCGATGCACCGCGACGCGCGCGAGCACGAAACCGCCGAATTCAGGCGGGTCAGCGGCCCGTCGGGTCGGCCGGACGAGAACTTTCCCCGGCACCGCGCCGAGGTGCCGATGGCTCGGCAATGGCCGGGTCGCGACCCGGACGACCGAGGTCTCAGCCAGGCGTCACCAGTCAGGACGACCACGCGGAAGGCAGGCACACCATGAGCTACTGGCTTCATGACCAGCCCGGCACCATCGTCGTGCAGCCCACGACGTTGTGCCCGATGGACTGCACCTACTGCTACCTGTCGGAACGGCACCTGAAGCAGGAGATGACACCGCTGGTGGCCGCTGCGATCGCCGACTCCATCGGCTCGTCGTGGGGTCCGGTGGAAGTGGTGTGGCACGGCGGCGAACCGCTGGCGGTCGGGGTCGAGCGCTTCGTGGAGCTGTTGACGCCGTTCGAGCCGCTGCGCAAGGCCGGCCGCGTGCGGCATCAGGTGCAGACCGGCGGGGGCAGGCCGATCACCGATGCGTGGTGCGACGTGTTTCAGCTCTACGAGATCGGTGTCGGGGTGAGCATCGACGGCCCCGGAGCGCTCAACCGCCATCGCGTCGACCGCGGCGGTCACGCGATGCTCGGCCGCACGATCGCGTCCATCGATGTCCTGAAACGGCGCAGCATCCCGTTCACCGTGCTGTCCGTGGTCGGCCGGGACGGCACTGCGCAGGCGGGCCGCGTCCTGGACTTCCTGCGGGACCTCGGCGCTCCGTGGGTCGGGTTCAATGTCGAGGCCAAGGAGGGTGCGAACTCCGACGGTCAGACTCCCTCGATCGATCACGCCCGGCGGTTCTGGCATGACGCGTTCGAGTGGCACCGGGAGAACCCGGACATGACCGTGCGCGAGGTCGACAGGCTGATCGGCTACTTCGGCCTGAGCCGCGAGCAGCGCGCCGAGGACGCCCGGCACGACCCCACCCCGACAATCGGCTGGAACGGCGACGTGGTGCTGCTGTCGCCGGAACTGCTCGGCGTCCGCAGCACCCTCTACAGCGACTTCATCGCGGGCAACGTGCTGTCCGACGACCTCCCGACGATCATCGCCCGCTCGGCGGATCTCCTCTACGTCCAGGAGTTCGAGACCGGGCTGGAGAACTGCAAGCAGACGTGTGAGTTCTTCGCCTTCTGCCAAGGCTTGCACGCGGGCGACCGGTTCTTCGAGCACGGCACCTTCACAGCGACGGAGACCGACCACTGCCGGAACTCCGTTCAAGCGCCGGTCCTGGCGCTTGCCGAACTATTGCGAGGGAAAGGCAACGGATGACCGTTCTGGAAGAAATGGCGCTCGTCGTCGAGGAGCGCGACACTGACTGGGCAGCGCTCGTGGCTGGCCACACCACGACCGAAGCCGTGGATGCCACGGAATGGGGCCGCAGGGGCGGCACCTTCCACAAGAGCACGGGAACGGGAACGGAGTTCTTCAAGAAGTGAGCACGGACGCTGAGGAGATCGAGAAGGCCGTCGAGGAGCGCCGGGTCTGGCTCGGCAAGCAGCTCGACGTCGCGGCGATGACGTTCGACGTCAGTCTGATCGGCCAGCCGGTGAACACCTTCGACATGCGCTCGGCCGGCGCGGTCGCCCACGACGAGAGCGACGCCGACGTCTGGCTGCGGGTCGTGGTCGAGGACCCGGACTACGAACCCGCGTGCAGGTGGGACGGCAACCTGGCGGCCAACTCGATTCTCGGCGTCGCGAAACCTACGGTGCTCAGGTGCCGCGACTGGCGAAACAGCGGCGAGTACCTGCGGGACCGTCGTCTCCGGGGCGAGGTGATGACCCTCGCCCCGGGCACGACGGTGGCCCCGGACGGCGTACTCCGAGACGATCCCCTGCTGCCCGAAACCTGGTGGGACGAGCTGCGCCAGTCACTCGCGGCACTGGCCGAGCACCCGCTGGAATGGCACAACGAACTCGGTGCGGTGAACTACACCATCCGCGGTGTGCGCGAGCACTTCGGCATCACCCTGTCCCCGGAAGTCTTCACCGACGTGGAATGGACCACGGCACACGCCGATCTGCACTGGGGCAACCTGCGCAAGCCACAGCTGTGCATCCTCGACTGGGAGAGCTGGCGACCCGCGTTCGCCGGGTACGACCTGGCCACCCTCTACTGCAACAGCCTCCTCCACCCGCCGACAGCCCGCCGCATCCGCGACATGCCGGAACTTCAGACGCGAAGCGGCCGTCTCGCATTGCTGTCGGCGATCTGCCGCTACCTGTCGATCATGGGCTCAGGCAGCGACTGGGACTTGCTCGACGACTACCTGCGAGCCGAAGCCGAAACCCTCCTGCCCAAACTCTAGAAGCAGTGCAACTCTGTGCTGATTCATGAATTCCGACAGATGTCGGATTCCATAGATTTGTAGCCATGCGACAACAGGGTTAGGTTCTCGCCTTTCTCAAGCCGATGTCCCGTCATGATGGCCTGCCGTTGGGCCTAGCGGGAAACATAGTCGCATGGCGAAAGCTCGGGACAATGGGGATTGCGTCCCGGGTGATGCCCCATGGTGTAACTGGAAGCGCGAGGGACACAATCCTGTCGGTCCGGGTTCGATCCCCGGTGGGGCAACATGACGACATCGAACACTCTTCGGAAAATGGAGACGATCGGAAGCGTGGTCGCCAGGCGCTCACTGGCGGCCGGCCTTCCGCCCGATCCGGACTGGACTAAAAGGCCGAATAACTGCATGCGTGGACTATTCGTTCCGAAGCGTCCGCACCCGTTCGCCGCGTGGGAAGCGATCGAATGGTATGCGCGAGGGTTCACGGCGAAGGAGAGCGGCCAGAAAGTCGGCGTATGCCGACCCACGGTCATGACCTGGATGAGGCGCATCGGTGTCGCGCGCCGCCCGGCCGGGCTCAGCCTGAATATGCGACTGGCGAGGCGCAACCGCGCCGTCCACGGCGGCCCGACCGGTCCGACGCGCCCTTGATCCCCGCCCGGTCGCTCCCGGCCGGTTGCGGTTCGTGTACACAACCAGAAAGGGAAAAATGCGTTCCAGAAAGCTCGCAGCTACCGGTGCCCTCGCCCTCGTGGCGACCGCGTCGATGACCTCGACTGCTTCGGCGGCCGACTCCTCCGCCCAGCTCATCGGGGGCCAGCTCGCGCCAGCGTCGGTCAAGTCCGTCGGCGCGCTGATGTTCGACGCCGCCCCTGAAGGCTTGCGCGACGCGCAGACGTGCGGATCCGTGGTAGTCGATGACCGCTGGCTCCTCACCGCGGCGCAGTGCGTCACGGACCTCGGAATTCCCGACGAGATCCCGGCCAAGCACAAGAAGTTTCACGTCAGGGTGGGCCTCGACCGCACGCAGGGCGGCGCCACCGGCCGCGTCGAACGGATCTTCGTCAATCCTCAATGGAACCCCAACACCCCGACCGGCGATCTCGCCCTGCTCCAGGTCGACAACGACCTCGACGTGCCAGCAGCGCGTCTGGCGTGGTGGTCTCCGCGACCGGGCGACGTGCTGAGGACGTACGGATGGGGAGCAACCGAGCCACTCTCGAAGCCGGACCGGTCCAAGCTCCCGAAGCTGCTGCATCAGCTGGACTTGCCCGTCGTTCCGAAGCAGCAGTGCGCCGATGCGGGGATCTCGCACGGCGAGTTCTGCACGGGTCACCCGAACGCCAAGGGGCCCGCCTACGGCGACGCGGGCGGCCCCGCCGTCACCATCGACAAGCGAGGGCGCATGCGGGTCGTCGGGATCGACTCTCGCGGCGGAAGTCCCGTTCCCGGGCAGTCGAACACCGCTTTCACTGACATCAGCTCCTACCGGAACTGGATCGAAGACACCATCGCGGAAAATTCCTGATAGATAGTCCGGCTTGGAGCCGCTGGTGCGCGGCTCCAAGCCGTCCCGGATGTTCGGAGCTGAATGTTGACAGGACAATCCTCCATCGCCCTGGAGCCTTCGGCGGCTCGGTTCCTGACGGACAACTCAATCGAGTTGCGCAGCCAGCTCGTCGTGCGCACGAGGCTGAATCTCCCGTGCGTCCGCGAGACCTGGGCGATGATTCTGGAGCGAACCCACGAGGTCGGCTTCCCGGATCACCTGATGTGGCTGCACCTCGAAGTCCGCGAGGGCGGGGCCTTCCGCTGGGACGAGGCTGTCTACGACTTCGCCCGCTGCGCCCGGCTCGGGACGCTGTCCTACGACGAGTACGTAGCCCGCGAGGCAGGCCGCTCACCGGACGTCGTTCTCACTCTGGACTACCACGAGAAGTGGACTGAGTGCGTGCACCGGTTTCACGCGGTCCGGAGGTTCTTCAACTGGGACCAGGCGTTGCTGGCGCGATTCTTCGAGATGGCCCGACCGCTGCGAGCCCCGGAGATCGGTCCGGCGGAGGAATCCAGCGGTGGGTCTCCGCCGGACGAAACCTCGTGACAACGGCTAAAGGCGTCACGAGCGGTCCAGCAGGCCGCAAGCGCACAAAAATGAGGCCCCGGCACCGAAGTGCCGGGGCCTCGTGCCCCACTGGTGTGGGGAATACTGCTCGCTCTCGCTCCGTATCGGAACGATCCACCCCCGCTGACGCGGGGAGTACTGCAAATCCGCTGCCAGCTGTATGCACTGCAACGGATCACCCCCGCTTGCGCGGGGAATACGTCACGACCCCGTATCGGAGCGGGCCACCCCCGCTGACGCGGGGAGTACTGCTAATCCGCTGCTAGCTGTACACGTTGCAACGGATCACCCCCGCTCACGCGGGGAATGCGTCGCCACTCAGTACCAGGCCGGGCCACCCCCGCTTGCGCGGGGAATCCGTCACCGAGCAGTACCGCAGCGGGACACCCCCGCTCACGCGGGGAATACTGCACCCTGTCAGTCGCACCGGGCTGCCTCGCTGTTACACGGGAGCAAAACCGCAGGTGGCGACTGCACTGAGCCACCCCCGCTTGCGCGGGGAGCGTGCCCAGCCGGGCGAAGCCGATGTTAGCACGGTCACTCAGGCAGGCCGTGTGCCCAGCCTGTACACGCAGCGAAGCCCCCGCTGCTCTACCCGGGTGAACGGCACCGGGGAGCGGCGGGGGCTTCTGCGCGGGCAGCCGGGAGGGATCTCCGGCTGCTCCGGTTCGAGGGTTCAGGCGGCAGTGAGGCCGCGGTGGGGCGTGTTGCGGACCGCGTACACGAGGGCGGCCCCGAGGAACGCGGAGAACAGCTGCCACCAGCTGGTGGAGCTGTTCGCGCCGACGAGGTTCGCACAGGCAGTGAGCCCGGTCATGATCGCGGCGAGAGCCGCTTTGGTGACGGATGCGCCGGGGACGTTCGGCGCGGTGAACACGGACGCGGCGGTGGCGATCGCGATCAGGATGTTGACCCATTCCAGGGTCGAGATGGTCTGGTCGCCGGTGAGCGCGGCGAGGGCGGCGGAGGCCCCGGCGGCGAGGACGGCGACGGCGGCTTTGGCGTAGTTCATCGCTTGGCCGCCGTTTCCAGGCCGAGGCTGTAGGGGAACTCGCTCTTGACGAAGGCGGTGAACTGGTCGCTGCCGCTCGGGGCTTCGATGTAGACGCGGGTCGCGTCGCTGGCGACGTTGGTCCAGGTCTTGTCGACGGTGTACGAGGCTTTCGGCCCGCCAGCAATGGCCATGAGCCGGACACGCTCAGCCGGGCCTATACCGCATTTGAACGACAGCCACGCCCGGCCGACGACCGCGCTGACCGAGCCGACGGGGATGGTGAACACATGGCAACGTTCCTTGAGCTGGCCGGCGCCGTCGCGGCCGGTGCCGTCGAACGTGTAAGGGATGGCGGGCATGTCGTCGTTCTCCGTTTCCGCGGCGGTGGGCAGGAAGAGGGCCGCGAGGTCGGCGGTGTAGCTGAGGTCGACCGCGCCGACGGTTCCGGCGGCGCGGCCTGTGCTGGTGAACTGGTGCAGGTCGACCCGGCCGCCGTAGTGGCGGATGGCATTGCGTCGTCCGTTGTTCGGGCCGTAGTCGGCGGCCCAGGTGACGTCCCAGTCGTAGGGCCAGCGGTCGGGGTTGAGGCCGGCCAGCCAGGACGTGGATGCGTAGAGCACGACGCGCGGGTAGACGGTGTGCACGCGTTCGAGGAACGCGCGGGCGAATGCCGGCCGCTGGGCGACCGGGATGCCGCCGGTTTCCAGGTCGAGTGCGGGAGCGAGCTGGCCGCCGTAGCGGCGGTACATGTCGATGAGCACGTCGGCCTGGCGGACGGGGTCGCCGGCCTCGGCGAAGTGGTAGCCCCCGTAGGGGATTCCCGCCCCGTTGCAGCCGGAGACGTAGGCGTCGGCGGTGACCTGGGCGGGGCCGTTTCCGTCGGAGTACTTGATGTAGGCACCGTCCACGGCTCCGCGCAATGCGCTCCAGCTGCCGACGGGGTTGTACTTCTGGTAGAGGTCGATGATCAGGGGCATCGGCTCACCTCCCGATCTTCGAGCAGTCGCGGTCGGCGTAGGCGCTTTGCATGTAGGTGCGGAATTCGGCGATCTGCCGTCGTCGTTCCGGGGTCTGGCCTTCTGCGTCCTTGGCGGCTTGGTCCAGGACGTAGTTCCAGAGATTCCGGCTGGCCTGCCGGGTTTGGTTGGTGGAGGTGCAGGTGTCGAGCTGGTTCTGCCTGTTCGCCGCGGCCAGGTCTCCGGCGTGGTTCGCGGTGACCGCGGCGATGATGACGCCGATGGTCAGGAGCACGTCCAGCACGAGGGAGACCGCGAGGCCGACGATGAGGTGGCGGTTGCGTTCGCCGTAGCTGCGCAGGCCGCGGATCTCCTCCTTCAGGTCCACAACGGACTCTTGAAGCCGTTCCGCGGCTGCGATGGCGGGGTTGCGTGGGTCAGTCATCCTTGATCCCGTAGGCGCTTTTGAGCATGGTGGACAGTTCCGTCACGACCGCGTCCAGTTCCTCGATCACCAGATCCGCCCGTGCGGTGAGCCGGGCTACTTCGGCGTCGTGAGAGGCGGCCCGTTCCGGGGCCGTGTTCTTGTCGGGCACGCTTTTCCCCCACCTCATCGGGTCTCGGCTCCGAGGCTTCGCAAGCGGTCGGACATCTCGGTCATGACCTGGTGGAGTTCGTCGAGCAGCTCGGCGGCCTTCTCGGTGAGGGCCTCTACTTCCTCGGGCCGGTATTCACGAGGAGCGTTTGCCGCGTCGCCGTTTTTCCTTGGGGTCACTCGATACCTCGCTGGATCGGATCAGCTCCTGAAGGATCGGGATCATCTGCTGAAGCGCCTGGAGCTGTTGCAGGACAGGCATGAGCGCCCGCGTCGTGGAAATGAAGTCGCCGACGACCGGCAGGAGCCGCTCTTGCAGGACTTGGGCCATCGCGTCGCGCTGGGCGTCGGACTTCTCGCGTTCTTTGATGGCGCGGTCGCGCTCTTCGATGAGCCGGTCGACGCTGGGCTTCGCCCAGATCCAGCCGGTCATGACCGCGAGGAACACCAGGCCGAGCACGCCGAAGTTGACCCACGTCGTGACGTTGTCGAGGGTGCCGCCGTCCGCGGCGAGCGTCATCATCGCGACGAGATGAACTGGACCGTGCACTCAGTGGGGATGCCGAAGCTGGAGGCCACCAGGGAACCGGTGGTCGTGGAGCAGTAGTTGCTCCAGAAGATCCGGTCGCCGGCCGACAGCGGAATCCGCGCCCGGAAAGCGCTCTGCACGCACCCCTCTGCCTGCCCGGAGCTGACGACGAGATCCGAGGCCACCGAGTTCGCTACGTTACCGGCGTTGAGCGTCACCTTGCTGCCCGCGACAGCACCGGAGGCGAGTCCGGTGGTCGTGCTGCGGTAGGTCAGCTGGTAGTAGCCGCTGAGCCCCACCGTGATGTAGCTGAAGTTGCCGCCCGCGGCCGGTGTGAACCAGCCGAACGGGTCCTCGGCGGCTCCCCAGTTCGCCTGGGCGAACGTGTCGCCTGACCCGATCTTCACCGTGCTGAGGGTCAACGCGGCGCGGCACGCGGGCATCGAGGGTGCCTTGCGCGCCAGTTCGGCGACTTGGCGGCGCAGGTCGTTGAGCTGGTCGACGAGCGAGCCGGTTCCCGGCGGTTGGGTCATCAGTTCACCGCCAGAGTTTCCTGTAGTTCGAGCGACACCGTGCTTTCGGTGTCGTTGCTGAATCCGAGGATGCGACGGCGGTACTGACCGTCCTTGATCCACGGGTGGCCGCTGACGCCGAAGATCGGTGCATCGCCCGGCGACCAGCCGCCGAGCTTCGGCGAAACAAGGACTCCTCGGCTGCTCAGGCCGTCCACGCGGACGTTGCATTTCCACGTCTCGCTGGGGGCGCTGAACTGCGCGAGATCGGCGATGGCGTACGCGTCCAATGTGGGCTTCAGGACGACGGAGGTGTGGTCGTTGTCCACGTAGTCGGTCGGCGGGTAGCCCAGGGAGATGAGGGTGTCGTTGCTCGCGTAGCCCGCGAGCATGGTCCTTTCGGTGCCGCTGCCTCGCACCCACGCCTTGACGCACGGCGAGGCCGCGCCGTTGGTGTCGACGTCGATCTGCCCGAGAGCGCCTCCGTAGTCCCACACGCTGGTGGAGGTCTGGTTTCCGAGTTTGGGGCTGCCGATGAGCAGCTCCCAGCGGATCTGGTTGCCCGACGGCGTGATGTAGGGGCGGAAGTCGAGCTCCGGCCCTTTGTCTACTTTGGACAGCTCGTTGAGCCTGTCCCAGACCGTGGCCAGGTCGTAGCCGTAGTAGGTCCGGGTGCTGGTGCCGGCTTCGGCGGCGGGGACGTCGATCGGCAGGCCGTAGCCGACTTGCGCGAGGTTGGCGGCCACGATTTCGCGGGCGATTCCGCGGAGCGTGTAGCCGTTCAGCACGAGATCGTTGTTGACGTGCACGATGTTGTTCGCCGGTCCCGCCGGGTTGCGCAGGACCCGGCGGTCGAACAGGCTCTGAATCCCCGCTCCGGAGACGGAGAGGTTGCGGGTGTTCTCGTCGTACTGGTAGGTGAACGTCGGCCCGGCCTGGCAGATGTAGTCGTCGCACGCGACGATCCACGTGTACCGGCCCGCGTCCACACAGGCGTGAAGGTCCACAGCGGAGTTCGCGCGGTCCTCCGGCATGACGTTGACGGTCCACGAACCCTTGTCGGTCACCTTCCGGGAAAAGCTCGGCAGATCGCGCGGGGTCACGTCGGAGAGGATCGTGCCGGTGACCGTGTCGGCGATGAGGACGCGCCAGGTCGCCATCTACACCGCCGGAGGCTGGGCGGTCGCCGGGAAGACAATCGACGTGACGATGTTCGCGCCCGCGTCGTTGCCGCGGAATCCGAACCCGCTGTACTGGTTGTTGCTGTCGCGCATTCCGCACGACAGCACGATGTCCGTCGATCCGGTCAGCGGTCCGAAATACGTCGGGGCGACGTTCGGCACGCACAGCTTGTCCACGCTCGTGCCGTAGGTGTGAAATCGACTCCAGAAGACGACGGGGCCGTTCAGGGAACCGGTGGTGATGCGCAGGTCCGCAGCACTGTTGGCGGACAGCGTGATGGCCGCCTTGCCGCTCGGATAGATGAAATACGGCATTCCGGGGTCGGCGACAGTGACGCGGCAGATCTCCCGTGCGACCCCGAAACCGCCGACGAACGAGTATTCGCCCGGCGGTGCGGCACCGTAGTAGAAGATGCAGTTGGACACCCCGCGCCAGCCTGTCTGCGAACCGTAATACACCTGATGCTGGAAGCCGGGTGCGTGCACCCATCGCTGTTCGCCGGGGTATGACCCGGCTTCGGTGAAGGCTGGACTGCCGGTCTTTGCGTCCGCCCCGTACAGCGCGCGCATCCCGCCGCGCGCAACCAGTCCCGGTCCGCGCAAGTCCTGGATGTTCGCCGCGGTGAGGGACGTGGCTCCCTTGTTGACCGTGATGGCGGCGAGCGGCGTCCACCCGTTCGTCGGCGTCGGGGTCGGCGTCGTCGGCGCGCCGGACGAGTAGTCCCCCTGCCACACCTCGACGCAGAACTTCCGCGTCCCTGACGGGCTGGAGATGGAGGTGTTCAGGTCGTCGTACACGCGCGCGACGACGAGGTCCACCCGGTTCTGCGTGGAGCTGGCCGCCGCGAGCGCGAGAGTCTTCTGACTATCCAGCGCGCACATGTACGCGCCCTGCCCCGGGGTGTTGATGACGGCGTTGCCCATCTCGACGGTCACCGACAGGGCATTCGCGACGGGTGCGACGCGCATCGCCATGTGCGTCGGGGTGCCGGTTGTGCTGCCGCTGTCGCCGGACGCCATGACGCCGGAGCGGTAGTCGATGTAGCTGAGGTTCGGTCGCGGCATGAGAACGCTGGACAGCGCCAGCCGTGCGTCTGTCAGTCCGACACGGGACTGCACGGCCCAGGGGTCAACAGCGCTCTGAGCCACAGCTCCCTGGGAGACCATGGATTACGCTCCTGCCGTGGGGAAAATCTGGGTGACCGGCCGGAACTGGCTGGCGCGCAGCACCTCGTCAGTCATCGGCACGACGCCGTTGTAGAGCCAGTCGGTCAGGTTCAGCCGGTAGTAGCCGAACCACCTGACGACATCGCCGTCCAGGCGTGCGTCAGTGTCGCCGCCGTAGGCGAAATTGATGCGGTCCATGAACCACTGCGCCTGGGCGGGGTCGGTGTACTGGACGCAGTCGTGGGTGTCGACCACTTGGAAGTACTGGGGAGGGTCGGGCTCGTTGGAGTAGACGCCCATGGGCTATTCTCCTTTGTTCATAAGGGTTTTCTGGCTCAGAACCAATAGGCGCGGTAGGCCGCGGTGGCGTACCCGCCTGCCGTCGAGGCACCGGAGTGGGCGAGGCCGACGCTGAGCGTGCCGGGCTGCCCGGCGACGGCCGGAGGGACGTTGAACGCCTCGAAGTTGGCCGGGTACAGCAGCTCCCGCCGGGAGGTCTGTCCGTTGAGGACGACCGCCGGGACGGCGGGATCGATCGTGACGTAGTCGTTCGCGCCGAGGGTCCCGTTGTAGCGCAGCGAATATCCGGTCGACGTGGTCAGCACGGGACTCGTCAGCGGTCCGTAGAGCGTGAAGACCGGCGTCGCCGGGGCGGTGCCAGGGTTGCTCAAGGTCATGAAGCCGACGCCGTTGAATGTGCCGAACGTCAAGCCTGTGGTGCTGCTGCCCAGTCCGAAGTAAAGTCCGCTGTCGACCTCGGGACTGACGACCTGGCTGAAGTCGAGGCCGTCTCCGGTGTCCTGCGGGAGACCGACGGTCTGAACCTGGGTCTCCGGCGAGTATTTCCTCGGATCGGGTGCCACCAGCTGGATTGAGAACTCGATTCCGGGTTCGGACACGATGTCCAGCGGGGTGCAGAGGATCGCGTCGTCGAGGAACACGTCCAGGCTCAGCACCCCGATTTCGCTGTAGCACGTGAGCGTGCCTGGTGCGCGGGGGTCCGACAGCAGGCCGAGCACGTTGGCTTCGGCCCGCCGCAGGACTTCGTAATCGGGGTGATAGCACCGGCCGGTGAGGGTGACGGTGCGCTCTTTTTTCCAGCCGGGACTGCGGAACTGGCCGTGTTTGTTCAGCCGCGGTGAGAGGGTGGCGTTGGTTCCTGGCGTGCCCCAGAACCCTTCCTCTTTCGTCAGAATCCATTGCACGCCGTCGGCGTCGCGCACGTCGTAGGCGTGGTGGAAGCGGATGTTCTCCAGGGTCCAGACTTGCCCGCCGAGCATGCCGCCTCCCTAGAGCCTTGAGCCGATGGACAGGTGGCGGTCGACCACGTGGGCGATGTGCTCGGGGCTGGCGTCGGTGCGGGCGTTGACGGTGACCGAACGCCCGCCTCCGCCGCGCTGAAGTCCTGCCATGGAGGTGAGGGCGTTCCACTGGTCCTGGGTGAGAACGGCTTCGGGTTTCCCGGTGTGGTTGGCCACGGTGGAGTAGCCGGGCGGGAGCCATCCGCCGTCGTCGTACCAGTGCGGACTGCGAGATCGCCATTTCGCATAGGCGGCTGCGGGGCTGCCGTAGTCGGGCCGATCCCGGATGTAGCCCAGGCCCCACAGGATCTGGGTGGCGGCGTTAGTGCGCCAGTCCGGCGCGACGCTGCTCATTTTCTCCGGCGGGAGGGCCTGCGGGATGCCGTACGCGCCCGAGGACGGGTTGCGGGCCAGGTAGTTCCAGCCTGATTCCCCTTGCCACAGGGCGATCAGCGGGGCCATCTGCTCCGGACCCCACCCGAATCGCGGCAGCGCGCTGCGCGCGAAGTTCTGCGCCGCGGCCACGGCCGGGCCGCCGCCCACGGTGTTCGCCGAGATCTTCTCCACGGCGATCTTCTGGATGCGGTCGCTTCCGTAGGCCGCTTCGCCCGCGCCGGTGCTTGCGGCGATGTTGCCGGGGTACCGGCCGCGCAGGGCTTGGATCATCCCCGCGGTCTCGGCGAACGCGCTCGCGACGAGGGCGGCCGGGTCCCAGTTCGCACCCCCGCCGGAGACGAATGTCCCGCCGACGACGGGAAGTGACGACTGGACGCGGAACTGCGGGTCGTCCGCGCCGTGGGCGTCTCCGCCGAACCGGACGTGGTTTCCCGTCGACTCGGCGTTGACCCCGCCGAGTGTTCCGGCGGTGTGCACGGGGCTGGCCCCGAGTGCCCAGGCGGAGCTGAGGCCGCGCACGAACCCGGGCCACGGCTCCGACGCCGCAACGCCCAAACGCTTGTACGGCGTCGGGGCGTCGAGCAGGACGTTCGTGATCGCCGACGCCAGGCCGGAGCAGTCGTAGCCCATGGGACCGGAGGCACCCCACACGTAGGGCTTCCCGCGCTGCGCCGCGGCGAATGCCTGCGCCTTCGCGATCTGGGCGTTGAGAGCCGAGCCCGTGTCGGCGACGATGCCGCCCTGGGCATACCCGGCCGCCTGGAGCGCTTCGGCCTGCCCCGCTCGCAGCGCCTCCAGGAACGGGAAGATGCGCCGCGTCAACGCGGCGGGGATGACGTACTCCCCGTTGGACAGTCGAGTCAGGATCGAGTCCGACGTGCCGGTGCCCGGTCCGCGCACCTGTCCGCCTTCGGCGAAGCCGATCGGGATCGGCTGGAGGTGATGGTTCAGGCCGAACGACGCGTCCAGGTAGTTCCAGCTCGCGATCAAGCCTGCGTTCACCGGGCCGGCGATCGTGTCGACGACCGGTCCGCGGGTGTAGCCGCGGATGGCCGACCAGGACGTCCGGACCCATCCGGCGGTGTCGGCGAACGCTTGCCCGGTCTGCGCGAGACCGGTCCGCAGGGCGGCGAGGTAGCCGCCCATCTGCCCCACCGCGGTGCCGGTGGCGGTGGTCATGCTCGCGGTCGAGCTGGCGACCGTGGCGGCCGTGGTCGTGAACGCTGCCCGCACCGGCGGATGCAGTGCCATCAGCGCGGTCAAGGCCGGGTTCACGGCACCGTTGATCTGCCCCACCAGCGGAACCAGCGCCGACGCGGTGAACGTCATCACCGCCGTCTGGAGCGCGGCAAGGCCGGCGGAGAGAACGGCGGCTTCGTCGGTGGCGGCCTCCATCGCGGCCGTGAGCGCGTCGAGCTGGTCCGCCGACATCGGCAGTGCCGACGCCGTGTCCGGGCTCGCCGGCCTCGCGCCTGCGGACGCGGCGGGGGTGGTCACGGCTCCGCTGGCGAACCCCAGCACGCCGCCGAGGGCCATCTGCGCCAGCGGGGCGAGCAGGAATCCCATCCTCCGCGCGGTTTCGCGCAGGATCGCGACCGACCGCGGCGAGTCGTTGACGGGGATGAACGCCTCGTCGCCTTCGGGCCGGTCGCCGACGACACGCCAGGAGTTCGGCGGGACGATCGACGCGACCCGCGCCGACATCCCTTGCAGCTGCCGGAATCCGCCTGACGCGTAGAACTCCAGCAGGCTGCCGCTGGCGTTGTGGAACGGAAGCGGCGGAGCGCCGGGTGCGCGCGGGTCCGTGGCGGACGTTTTCGGCGTGAAGACGCCGATGTCGCTGAGGAACCCTTCCATCCACCGCTTGTAGGTGTTCAGGGCGTCTTCGGCGGGCTTGGTGTTCGCTTCGAGGGTGACCTTGCCCTTGGTGTGGTCGGCCTTGTCCTTCCAGATGTCGACCGCACCGGTGGCCGGGTCGGCGTAGGCGTCGAGCGTGGTCTTGGCCTTGGTGCCGTCGGCGTTGACCTTCCAGATGGTGACCTTGCCCGTGGCGGGGTCGATGGCGGCGTCGAGCTGCGCGCGCCCGACGGTGCCGTCTGCGTTGCGCTGCCAGAAAATCGTCTGGCCGGTGGCCGGGTCGGTGTCGGCGAACAGCGTCGCTGTGGCGTGCTGCCCGTTGGCGTAGATCAGGGTTGTCTCGATCTTCTGCCGGGCCGGGCGGTCGTCGGCGTCGATCTTGATGGTGGTGCCGTCGGGCAGCTCGACGATCGCCTGCCCGAGATCGTTGATTTTGGCGGTGAATCCGGCCGCGGACGCGCCCGCCAAATCCATGCCCTTGACGGAGTCCTTGACCGCATCGGGCAGCGGTCCTTTGTAGGTCTTCACCAAGTCGAGCAGGGCCTTGTTCCGTGCCTCGGTGGATTTCGCTTCGCGCTCAAGCTCGGGAAGAGAGTGGTTGCGCGCCTCGGCTTCGCGCTGGGCAGCGTCCAAAAGGGACAGAATCGAGTGCTCTTCGGACCGGCGGGCGTTTGTCAGCTGGTCGGCCGCGTCCCGCGCCTCTTTGCTGTCGGCGCTGTGGTCCTTGACCGCCGCGTTGTAGTCGTCTTGCGCCTGAGCGATAGCCTTCTGACTCTGCTCCAGATCAGCCTGCGCATCGCGCAACGACAGGCTGGCCTCCGCCAATTCCTTTGTGGTGTCGCGGAGTTTCTGCTGCGCCTCCCACTGCTTTACGGTCTGCGTCGTGACTTTGCTGGCCGCGGATTCGAGCAGCAGGTAGGCGTTGCGGGCGTCGCGGTTGGCCTTGATCTGCTCGCCGACCGCGCCGACGCCGTCAATAATCGCGCGGACCTGCGCCGTTTGCTCCTTGTTGAGGCCGGAGATCGTGTTGCCGTAGTCGTCGAACGTCAGCGTCGAGTTGAAGACGTCGCGTTCCAGCGTGCCGTAGTCCTTGCCGGTGTTGAGGGCTTCCCGCCCGAGCCCGGCGAGTTTGTCCGCCTGTTCGCCGGTCAGCCCGGCCCCGCGGGCGATCGACCGGAGTGCGGCGTCGGAGGCTTCCGCGACCTTGCCGAGCGCCACGTTGCTGCCGTTCGCCGCCGCCGCGTAGATCTCGAAACTCGATCCCGCGGCGCGGGCGTTGTAGGCCCCGGCTTTGTCCGCGAGGGCTTTGTTGTTGGTATTGATGATGTTCTGGTCGATCACGCCGTTGGACTGCTTGTACGCCTCGGTCAGCGAGTCGACGTCGCGCTGGTAGTCCTGGACCTTCCGGGCGGCTTCCTGCTGCTTGTCGACCCAGGCGCTCAGCAGCAGCGACGCGCCGGTGATCGCGATTCCCCACGGACCGCCGAGCACGCCGACCAGGCCGGACACCGCGCCCTTGAGTCCCGTTCCGATGGCGCGCGCGGTGCCGCCCGCTGCCCCGGCGAGCCTGTTCAGCCCGCCCTCGAACGCATCCGCCGCACGGGACATCCCGCCCCGCACGGATTCGCTGGCGCTGGTGACCGCGTTGGACAGTCCCTCGCGGATGCGCGTCCCGATGCCGGTGGCTGCACCGGACACGACGCTAACGGCGTTAGTCAGCCCGTCCCGTACGGCCGGGCCGAGGCCGCGGACCGCGTTCCCGGCGATCGTCACGCCTGCGGAGAGCCGTGTCCGGACGGCGTCGGCCATGCGTGCAGCGGCACCGGTGCCCTGGTCGAGCACGGCCGCCGTTTCGCGCGCTGGCGGGTTGAACGCGCTGCGCAGCTTTGCCCCGGCGTTCTCCACGCCGGTCGCGACCCGGGCCATGGTCCGGTCGAGCAGCTCGGCGGGGTTGCGCGCGGCTTCGATGCCGTTCACGAGCCGGATGCCGAGAGCGGAGGTCGTGCGCGAGACAGCCGCGCCGACGTCGTCCATGCGCTCCACCAGCGCGAGCGACGCCGGGCCGATGCGGTTCAGGATCGAGTCGGCCGCCGACGACGCCGCCGCGCCGACCCGGGAGGCCATGGTCTGCGCACCGGTGGCGAAGTCGGCCAGGCGGCTGCGCATCTGGTCGACCTGGCGGGCTTTCGCGACGAGGTCTGCGCCCGCGTTTCCGCCGCCGGTCGGCGCGGTCTTCGCGCTGGCCTGGGTGGTCAGCCACTGGCGGGTGGCCCGGTCGCCCTCGCGGTAGGCGTCCGTCAGGCTCTGGGCTGCCGTGCGCAGCTTGCCCATCGGGTTCACGGCGGCCTCGGCGACGCCGGACCACCGGCTCGTCCCCTCGGCCGCCTCCTTCAGCCCGGTCGTGAACCGTCGGAGTCCCAGCTTGCCTGAGGTGTACGCGCCGATGAGGCCATTGATCGAGCGCCCCAGCAACAGCAGCGCCGTTGCGGCCAGGCCGGCACCCGTAAAGATGTTGGTGAGCAGCGGATGCGCGTCGCTGAATGAGCTGATCAGCTTCGCGAACGAATCCACGATCTTGACGAGCACGCCCCCGAGCGGCGAAAGCGCCGTGGCGAGGTCGAAGACGGCCTTGCCCACGTCGAACAGGAACCGCAGGACGTCCTTCAGCTTGTCCCCGGCGTCCGACATGAACCGAGTCAGCTCGCCTGTGCTGCGTTTGCCCTGGATGAACTCGTTGAATGCCTCGGCACCGTTGGCGGCGATCTGCGCGAAATTCCGCATGACCGGGCCGCCTGCGACCAGAATGGACCGGAACGAGTCCGCAATGGACAGTCCAGCGCCGCCCAGGTCGTACATGACCTGGTTGTTGTCCTTCATGATCGTGGCGAAGTCCTTGCGCCACGGCCCGGACGTCATCATCCGGGACCCGCGCAGCGCGAGGTCTCCGATGACGTTGGCGGTGTCGGTGAGTCCGGCGGTCAGTTCCGGCGTCAGCTCCAGGAGGTTGCGGAACGCGACGGTCAGCTTCGGCAGGAGGGCCGTCTGCACCGCGTCGCCCATGTCCTGGAACGCGGGCTTGGCCTCCTGCTGGAGGAAGGAGACGAACGAGCGGCCGGCCGGGCTCAGCTTGGACATCGCCAGCGCGAACTTGTCCATCGCCGACGAGCCGTCCTGGCCGGTTTTCTGTGCCGCCGCGGCGAGATTCCGCTGCGCGTCGGCGACACCTCGCTGCGCGTCGGCGAGCCCGCGCTGAGCGTCGGCCACCGCCTTCGTCGCTGCCTCGTTGGCCCAGGCGGCATGCTCTTGCGCCTGCGAAACGGCTTTGGCAGCACTCGCGGCCTGCGCCTGCGCCTGCTGGACTTCACGCGCCCCGTCGGACCTCGCCTGTGTCAGGGACCGCTCCGCGTCCTGCGCGCGGGCGGTGGCCTGCTCGGCTTGCTTGTGGGCGGCAATGACCGCCTTGTCGCCCTCGACGCCGGTCTGTGCGGCGTGCTGGGACTGCTTCTGAAGATCGGCGTAGCGCTGCCGTACCTCGTCGAGGGTCTGGGCTGCCTGGCGGGCGGCGAGGTCCGCTTCGCGATAGTCCAAAGAGGACGGCCCAAGGCCCGCGTTCTTCAGTGCCTGGAGCTTGGCCTGCGCCCGCTCCAGGGCGAGCGCGGCGGACTCCTCGTCTAACGCAGCGCCTTTGAGCGACAGCTTGAGGTCTTCGATGCGCTGCTTGGCGTCTTCACGAGCCTGGTTGAGCGCGTCCTGCGCGTCGCGGGCGCTGGCCTGCGCGGTCGCCAGCGAGCGTTCCGCGTCCTGCACGCGACGCAGCGACGATTCCTGTGCCCGCGCGAGGGATTCTTGTGCCCGCGCAGCTGCTTCCCGCGCGGCGGTGACCTGTTCCGCGCCGGTGACCGCCGCGTGGTCGGCGGAGGCTTCTGCCGACGCCAGCGAACTGCGGGCCGACGCGAGGCCGCTTTGCGCGGACGCGAGCCCGCTTTGTGCCGAGGCGACCGCGTTGAGCGCCGAGACACGCGTTTTCGCGTTGCTGGTCGCTTTGCTGGCTGCCTCGTCGTCGGCGGCCTGGTATGCCTTGAGCGCGGTTCCGATGCCGCTGAAACCGGCCACGAGCGCGCCGATGCCCTGTCCTGCGCCCGAAATCGCGGCGGGAATGGCGGCGATCGCGGCGGCGGCGGCCGGGGCTGCGTAGCCGACCGCGGCGACGCCCGCGGTGAGCAGGGCCATGATGCCGATCGCGCGGGACGCCTCGGACGACTCGACGTTGATTTCGGCCTTGCGGCCGTCGAGCCGCGACACCGTGCCGTCGAGGGCCGACAGCTTGGTTTGCGCCGCCGCCGTGTCGGCGTCGGCCTGGATCTCCACTCGTCGGCGCTTGGCCTCCAGCGCCGTGATGCGCGCCTCTGCGCTGGCGGTCTGGAGGTCGACGTCCACGCCCATGTCGGGTGTGCGGCTCTCGAACTCGGCGAGCTGGGCGCGCGCCTTCTCCAAGTCGAGATCCACCTGCGCCAGCAGCGAAATGCGCTTGGCGGCCAGCTCGCGCGCCTTCGCATCGGCGAGCTTGGTGTCCAAGTCGGCGGACAGTTCGACCTTCTGGCCCTTGCCGACGCCGGCCAGCTGCTTGCCGACATCGGACAGATCGAACTTGGGCTTGCCGAGGTCGACCTGTGTGTCCTTCGCGGCGCGTTCGGCCGCGCGGCGCAGGTCGGAACTGAAGTCCTTCGCGTCGATGCGCGCGGGTATGTCGATCGGCCGCATCCGGGACACGAACGCGTTGACGCGCCGCTGTGTGTTGTCGAACGACGGGACCACGTCGATGAACGCGCGGCCGATCTCGTAACCGGCACCCTTCGCCACGGGGGTCACCTCCCCCCGGTCATCCGATCCACGATGTCGTCGAGGCGCGAAACACGCTGGCGCGCTTCGATTCGCTGGATTGCTGTTTCGGGCCGCGGTGCCCGGTTCGGGCGGTGCATACCGCTGCGCTGAGTGGTGTGGACGGCGATGAGGGTTTCGTTCACGGCGCTCACCGCGTCGAACACGTTGTCCAGGCGCGCAACGACGTCGGAGTAACCGGTGAGCGGCACGCGCGCCTGCGGCGCGTCGTCGGGTTTCGGCAGCGCGGCGGCGATTGCGGCGAACTGCTCGTCGTCGTCGATCGCTGCCTTGTAGTGAGAGTGCCGCGGGAGTCGGGCGATCAAGCGGTCCAGCTGCCTCCACGGCTTCCGGCCGCGGAAGAAGTCGAGCAGGTCCCACCCGCGCTCGAACAGGTCGTACTCGATCTCCTCGCCGAAATTGTCGAGAAGCTCTATGCGGCGTCGGACTTCGCTCGCGGCGGCGAATGCTCCGGCGTGCTCACCGCCGGGTCCGGGGATTTTCCCTCTGTCACCTGGGTTTCGTCGTCGTCCTCGGTCTCGTCCTCGTCGATGAACCCGAACTTGCGCATCACGTCGATGAGGAAGAGGTCCAGCACGTAAGCCGGTTCGTCCTCGGACAGCTCGGCGACCCGGCGTCCGGCTTCGTCTCCGAGCAGTGCGACGAGAAGCGCGTCCATGTCGCCCGAATCCTGTGCGGCGCGGATCTTTCGGCCCTGTCGACGCGTGGGGTACTGGATGACGTACGACTCGTCGGGGGTGAGGGGCAGCTCGATCGAACGGTCCTCGTCGCCGGTCTTGGCGTCCGCGACGTAGGCGTCCCAGCCTTGGAGTTTCTTCATGGGTGTTCCTTGGGCGGTGTCGTCGGTCGGTACGGTCGTCAGGGCGTCTTGTCCTGCGCGCTCTCCGGCGGCGCGGGCACGGATTTCGCGGTCTTGGCGGTGGGCTTCGCCGGTGCGTCGGGGGCGGGTTCGTCGGCGGGCCGGTAGCCCTGGCCGTAGCGCAGCGCGTTGTATTCCGCGGGCGAGCGGGCGGTGAATTCGCGGCCGTCGGGAGAGACGAGGCGCTCAGCAAAGGTCTTCATGGGTTTCTCCTGAGAAGTCGTTGCGGGCAGGGCGGTCGGGGCGTCGGGGACACCACCCGTGAAGCCGACGCCCCGACCGGGTCTCTGTCAGGGCGTGGGCGGCGTGGTCGCGAAGCCCATGTCCGCGAGCAGCGGAGCGATTCCGGGGCCGCCCCACATCTCCCGCATGGCGTAGCCGAGGTCGTCGTCCACGTAGGCGGTAAAGGTCAGCGGGTAGCGCAACTCGTCGCCCTTGGTCCACGGCTGCTCGGCGAAGTCCGTAATGGACGCTCGGGGGCAGAACCTGGCGAAATAGATGGTGTCCGCGCCCTGCCCGTCCGACGCGACGGCGAGCAGCCGCCAGTACCGGGTGGAGGGAGTCCGCGACCGGTTGAACGCGATTTCCTTCGTCGTCGCATCCGGCGTGACCCCGCTGAGGTCGACGTTGTGGAACATCTCCAGGCTCAACGCCTTGGTTTCTTGCGCCAGGACGACGAGTCCGGTGACGTCAGAGCTGATGTCACGGCGCGTCGGCTCGCTGGAACCGTGCGAACGGACGTCGTCGGAATTGACGTCGCGGGTCCAGTTGATGCCGTCGGATTCGGTGTGGTGGCCGAGAGAACGCCACGCAGGTGGAAGGGCGACCAGGTCGCCGGACGCGCCGTTGGTGATGGCTTCGACAGCCGCGGCCGATTCGGGAGCGGCGAAAATGGCCGCGTCCTGCGCCTTGCGGATGAGCTTCTGCTGTCGGCTGGCAATAGTCGCAATAGACATAGGTAGCCCCCTTCGCGATTGGGCTGAGAGCAGCCCCGAGCAGGGGCTGAGAACTGGCGGACCGGATTCAGCGCGCGCGGCGCAGCGCGAGGCGGTAGGTCGCCGTGACGCGCTGGCTTGCCGGGTCGCCGTAGGGCACGAAGACTGGTGCCGACTCGGTCCAGGACTGATCGATGCTGACGTGGTCGAAACCCGTTGCGGGTGAGGCAATCACGAGCTGCCTGCACTGCTCGGCCAGATCCGCCGCTTGGCGGCGGGTGGCTCCGTAGCAGTCGACCTGGATGCGCGGGATGTCGGTGATCGCGTCATCGGACCCGCCGGTGCGGCGGATGACGACGAGGGGCGGTGCGATCACCTCGGGTGTGGCGAGCGCTGTCGGTCCCGCGGACTCCAGCAGCGCCAGGGCGAAATCTTCGGCATCGGGGAACGGGCCGAGCAGTTCCACGGCTCACCCCCGGTGTTTCCGGGCCTGCCCGGGGTCGGCGTCCTCGATCCGGTCGAGGAGCTTGGTCAGCGGACGAGGCGGCACGTCGATGTCCTTCGACCCGATCTCCAGGATTGCCGCGTAGCGGGTGTTGGCAGCGATGATCACGGCTGCGCGCGGCAGGCCGTTGATCTCGACCACTGTGGGTTCGACGGTGATGGAGTCGATGTATTCGCCCGTGTTGCGATGGAACAGCGTCGGCGCGAGGGCACGGAGTTCGTCGGCCCAGTAGCGGCCCACGACTCCGGTCATGTGCCGGGAGACGCGGCGACTGGTGGCCAGCCGCGTGAAGCCCGCGCTGTCCGGTTCGTATCTGGCCATGCGCTCACCCCGTGATCCGGCGCAGCGACACCGCCAGGTGCGGAGACCAGCCGCCCCAGGGCGACTCCCACCGTACGGGCTCGCCGTCTACCTGGTAGACGGTGCCGGCGACCTCGATTTCGTCGGACGGTTCGATTACGGCGACGGCCGGCACGAACAGCTGCGCATCGGCGGTGACGGTCGTGGACCGGTCGTTGCCCTCGGAGCTGCTCCGGGGCGCGATGATGCACTCGCCGATACGGAACGCGTCGACAAGTTGCCGGTCGCCGTAGCGGTCGAGCCGGTATCGCTTCACGCTGGCCATGTGCCGGTTCACAGCCATGGCTTGTCCACCGTCCCGATCGGGAACAGCTCGCAACCGAACTGGTCTTCGGCGTAGAGCGTGCTGTCCCAGTGCTCGCCCCGAGTGGTTCCCTGCGTCCACAGTCCGCTGGCTTCCTTGCGATACCTGCGAACGATCGCCAGCTCGGGTGGAGTGAGATACACCCCGACCTCCGCAGCCTTGAGCGTGCGTGCGAACGGGCCGAGCGTTTGGGAGATCTCGGCGTCCGGATTGCGGTAGGTCCGCAGAGCCGCGCCGAGGACGACGCGGACGAGCGGAGCCGGAGCGGTGACCTCGCCCGTGACGGGGTCCACCCAGTCTTGCCGAGTCTCCTCGCGAACCAGGGCTGAGGCATCGTCCAGCGCAGCCTGTGCCCGGGACTTCTCCGACCCGATAAGTGCGTCCGGGTCCAGCCCGAGACGGGCTTCGAGATCCTCGATCGGAGCCAGCGCGGGGAGCATGACCGCCCCCTTTACGCCGCGGTGATCTTGATTGCGCGCACGAAGTCCGGGTCGCTGTCGGCGTCGGGACCGTCCGGGCCGTCGGCGACGATGTTCGTCCCCGCGTAAGTGTCCACAAGGGACCGGTCCTGAACGTTCCTGAAGTCATAGTCCCTCAGCCACCGCATTGCGAGACCCTGGTACGCCTGGCTCCGTCCGTAGCTCGCTCCGTCCGGGATCGCCGGAGCCCGCATTGACAGAACGTAAGCCGTTCGGTGGAAACAAAAACCGACGTTCGGCGGCAGCGCGTTGCTGACGTAGATGTTGCCGAAGCCCGCGACGCGGCCGATCACGGCGTCACGCAGCGCGCTGTCCGAACCGGACTTGTCCGCCATCGAAAGATGCTCGGACTTCAGGAAAATGCCTTCCAGGTCCGCGCCGACGACGCACGTGCGTTCGCTCATGGGAACGTTGCTCTTGTTGAGCGCGACCCGGGCGTCCACGAGCGTCTTGTACGGGTCGGCGGTGTCGAGGGTGAGCGTGGTCGCGTAGGTCGCGCCGGTCATTTCCGCCGCGAGCTTGTTTTCCAAGCCTTCGGCGACCGCACGCACCTGAGGCGCGAGGATCTGCTGCCCGAAGTTCGTGATGTCGAGCGTCAGTTCCTCATCGGTGATCGGAATCGCCGAGTACAGATCCTCGTCGAGCGTGACATCGATCTTGGTCTCGGTCAGCTCGTCCATGGTGATGATGCCCGCACCCTCGCTCGTGGTCGGGCGAGCGCCGCGCAGAGTGCGCGACCGGGCGGTAGTGCGCGCCGGGACACGGATCGAAATAGTGTCCCCGGCGGCCTGGGCGAAATCGCCGGCTGCGTCGCGCCAGACCAGCGCCGGGAGAACAATCTCCCGCTGCAAGAGTCCGAGCGCTGCCGCGGCGATCTTGTTCGCCTTGAGAAACGTGTTAGCCACGTTGACCTCCTCGGGTCATGGACCGCCAGCGGCCCGCGCGGCTCTCCGTGCGTTGCGATCGTGCGATTCGAGATCAATGGCGGCCGATGGAGTCCGCGAGCTTGCGCGGGTCCATTTCCTCCGGCTCGTCGTCGGGATCGCCGCCTCCGGACAGCCGTTCCCGCGGCTTCCCTGGCGGTTCTTTCTTGATGGATTCCTGGTGCGGGGCGAACAGCCCGAACAGTTCGTCGCAGTCGGCCTCAAGCTCTTCTTCGGTCTCGCCGGAGATCCGCTTGGCCACGGCCTTGATGTGCGCGAGGCTCGCGCCCTCGGGGGCGCGGTCGAGAGCCATCTGCAACTTCGCGGCGTTCGACTCGGCCCGTGCGGCGCGCGTCTTGGCCTCGTCAGCAGCCTCCTGGAGGCGCTGGGACTCGGACTTATCGCGGTCTTCGTATTCCTTGAGCTTGTCGAGCAGCTGCTGCCGGTCCTTGCGGGCCGCGTTGCGCTCCCGCTTCATCGCGTCCAAGGCTCGCTTTCCGGCGTCGCCGAGCTTCTCGGCGTCACCGTCCTTGTCGGGCTCCTGCTCGGCGTGCTCCGGCTTGCCGTCCCGGTTGCTGTCGGTCTGCTCGTCCGGCTGCTCGTCGGGGTTGGCGGTGCCGTTGTCGTCGTCCATTCGGGACGTCCTCCCATTGCGGGCTGGCCGCGCGTCGTTGCGACGGGCGGCCGGGGTGGATGGGGGTCAGCGCGGCGTGCGCTGTGCGGGGATCTCGCCCGATCCCCGGGCTTCAAACAGGGAACGGAAGACGTTGATCGTCTTCCGGCCGCTGGTGTCTTCTTTGGCCTTCGCCCACAGCGCGTTGAGGTCGCGCATGGGTTCTGGCCACTCGTCCTTGGGCAGATGCCGGAACAACGGCTCGACCTGGCACATGCAGTGGTCGTGGTATTTCTCGCCGGGGCCGCGCTTGCTGCGCGTGGTAGTGCGGATCGCGACTTCGGCGGAGCGGTAGACGGGTCCGCGCGAGGCGAGCATCGCGCACCAGTAGCAGGGTTTCGGGCCGAGGACGCGCGCGAACCCGACGGCTTGCTTGTCGGCGTGCACGGCCTCGTCGATGGCGTCCCTGCCTCCGCCGACGACCAGCCGCGTGCCCGCGCCGGCCACCTCCACCATCGCGTTACGCGCGATGGCGTCGAGGTCGTGCTCGCCTGCCATCGTGTCGTGCTTGATTTTCGCCGGGCCGGTGGCGATGAGCGACGCGCGAATCTGCTCCAGATTGGGGATCACGACGTCGCGCAGGTAGCTGGCGTGGAAGCTGCCGTGGTCCGTCTCCGCCTTGCGGAACTTGTCGTAGTAGTCCAGCGAGAGCGCCACGGACTTGGCCCGGTACGCCAGGACGAGATCGGTCATGAGATTCAGCCAGGCCCGCGCCGTGGCGTCGAGGCGCAACGGGTCGAGCAGCGGCCATGCCTCGTGCAGCTGCTGAAGAAACTCCGCCCGCAGGGCGAGCTGCTTCCTGCGGTAGCGCTGGGTCAGCCGAACGCCGGCAACGGTCTCCGCCATGGCTCACTCAACCGGATTCGCCTGGTCTGCCAGTGTTTTCGTCATGCGCGCGACCGGGTCAGCCTGTTCGGCCATGCGCTCCCATTCGTCCACGTCGGATTTCTCGACGCCGGGCAGCCGCTGCCACAGGGCCTGCACGGGGACCTGGAGCATCGTGGCCGCCTTGCCCCAAGCGTCCACTGCCTGGGCGATGGAGCGGACTTCCATGTCCTGCCAGGTGACGCGGGCGAGCACGTCATGGGCTTCGTCCTCATGGCCTTCAAGGAGGGCGGAGAGACGGAGGGTCTGCCCGTGGCTGCGCCCGAAGCTCTTCTGCCGCTCCGCGACTTTCTGCGTCAGCCCGGCGCGAGCCGCGGCCAGCGCCTCGGCGGAGAGGTTGACCAGCTGCCCGGTGAGCGTGTGCGTCGGAGTCTGCGTGACCGCGGCGAGAGCCTCCACATCGGACCGCCACGAATCGATGAAGCCCGTCAGCGGCGACTCGTCCAGCGTCCCGAACCGGGTGTCCGGGTCTTCGGCGACGAGGAGGTCTTCCTGCCGCAACTGGAGCTTCTTGCGGTTGGCTTCCTCTTCGGTGTCCGGCTGCGCCATGCCCGAGACAGTGCGAACCTTCCACGAACTGAAGTGCTGCGTCACCAACCGGTCGAAGCTGGTCTTGTTGACGCGGGCCGCTGCCGGGATGAACGGCTCCACCTCGCCGGCGGACCGGCCTTCGAGGTCGAGCATGTTGGAATAGCGGACGAACGGAGTCACTCCCGCTCCGTGGGTTTCCGCGGAGACCCATTCCGGCTTGGACGTGGAGCTGTCCATGCTGACGTAATGGACGTCTTCCTCGTCAAAGAGGGAGATCAGGTAGCCGCCCTTGTCGGCCTTCGCCACCTGGATGACGTACATCGGCCAGTCGTCGTCCGCCGGGTCCTGGTACAGCGCATAGCATTTCCGCGGCGAGACACCGCGCATCACCGAACGCTTGCCCTCGTGGTCCTCGCCGGGCAGAACGCGGACGTAGGAGTACCCGTAGGCCAGCGCGGCGCGGTGCACGGCAACCTGGCGCTGGTCGAAACCGTTGGAGTGCCACGTCTTCCACGCCGGAGAGACCTCGCCGTCCGGACGGGACGCATCGAGCGGGGACCGGTAGCCGTCCACGTACATGCACTGGCTGACCGAGGTCACAACAAGACCGAGCCACGGAATCTTGCTCATCTCGGCGAGCGCACGCAGCTCGGGCGTGGCCCGCCGGGGCAGCTTGATGTCGTCCTGGGTCCACCGGTACCAGCGGTCGATCCGGTCGAGCCGCTCGCGCTCGTCGAGCCAGCCGGGAAACATCTGGTCCTTGACGAGTTCCACGACGGTCGTTCGGCTCAGCATCGCGCCCCCTTCAGGAACTCGGCGGTGGATGCAAAAGGCCGGTGCTCGCGGCGGGTCGGCAGTAAGATCACGCGGTGGTTCAAGCCCAAACAGCGCTGGTCAGCGCGATCACTGCGGCATTCGTAACGATGGTCATCGAGTACCTGGCGAAACCGCAGTTGGAAGCCCGCAAGGATCGGATTGTCGAAGGGAACCGAGAACGCCGGAAGCTGATGGCGAAGCTGTTCGCCCTGACGAACGAGGCCAGCCGGATAGCGATGCTGGCGCAGACAGGGATCGGGTTCCACCTGGGAAAGGCAGCGCTGGAAAGCACCCGCGACGACATTTCCGAGCTGTACCCGAGCCTTCTCAAGTTCGAGTACCTGCTCACCAAGCGACAGCGCAAGCTCGCGAGCAAGTACGTGCTCGGCAGCCCCGGGAAGGTGCAGGTGCTGACGGTCCTCGCGGAGATGTACGAGTCCAGCGGGCTCCACAAGATGGAGACCATGAAAGAACCGCGACCGGAAAAGCTGGGGATGGGTCCGCGGATTGAGCAACTATGGAGCGCGCTGATCGAGGAGTTCGTTTCGACCTACACCGTGCTGACATTGAGTCCCTACCGGCCCTGGTCGTACTTCCGCACACTCCGAAAGCTGGAGCAGCGGCACAACGAGGTCGAGCGCGACCTAGCGAACTCGGATGACTGCCCGGACGAGCCGCGATCCGAAGCGGAGAACGCGTCGTCACCAGACGCGCCCTGACCGCTTCCTGCGGCGGCTGGGATTGTTGAGCACCAGGCGGCGCACCATGCGGGCACCGACCATGCAGACGGCGAGGTCGATCTTCTTCTTGGACTCGCGGTGCCCCTTCCACAAGGAGACGCCGTAGCGGTTCGGGTAGCGCTTCGCGTTGCGGGCGTGCGCACGCAGGCGGCCGTCTCCCTCGTGGAGAAGGGTGTGTTCGCCGATCTCCAGGGCGCAGCGTTCGGCGGCGGCGGTGAACTGGGCGGTCCGTTGTGGACTGGTCATGTCCCACATCACGGCGTGTCCCTGCCGCTGGCCGCCTTCGGCCCACAGTTCGAGCTGAGCGCCGTACCGCCGGTGCCATTCGTCGAACATGGCGTCCCAGTAGCGTTCCTGGGTCTCGTCGTCCAGGGTGTGGCTGGGGTCGCCGAAGAACGCGACAATGCGGTAGGTCTCGAACGCAGCGGCCACGGCCTGGTCCACGGATTCGCGCGGCGCGAGCCACCCGTCACCGCGGCTGCCGGGCGGGCGCTGCCACATCCCGACCACCCCGACCAGCCCATCGGACAGGCGACACGCGACGATCCCGGTGGCATCGTCCGATTTGGACATGTCGGCGAAGAGAACGACTTCATCACCGGGCGCAAGCGGCAGAACCTCGTCCCCAGCCTGGCAGAGATCGAAGTCCTTCAGATCGATCCACGCGTCTTCCGCGGCGACGATCTGGTTGTACCAGAAGCGCCGCGAGCGACTCGGCGGGTTACGGCGGTCGGCGATGGCCGCGACGATGCGATCCGTTGAGAGCCAGTGCGAATCCCCTCGCACGGCTTCGATGACGGCTGGGGCTGCCTCGATCGAAAGCGGCGCTTCGGGCGGCGCTTCCAGCGAGTCGTACATGATCCCGTGCGGAATCCCGAGAACTTGCGCTTCCTCGTACGCTTCCCGAGCCCGTTGGGCCACGCTGTCTTCGGACGGCTCGTACGCGTTGGTGATCGCGATCGGCCGCGTGCTGCCGTCATTGCTCTTCGTCGCGTTCCGGTCGATGACGCTGTCCATCTCGTGGCCCTCGTTGCTGAGAAGCCAGTGGTGCGTCTCGTTCTTGACGACGCTCGTCGGCCGGCCGCCTTCGAGAGCGCGGGGCGAGGAGGTGACCGCTTCGATGCGCGCGCGGCCGTGGTCGGCGTAGATGATCTCCTTGCCGAGATCGATCCGGTACCGCTGAAGCGCCCGCTTGGTGAAAATCTGCGGGAACAAAGTCATCGTGTTGCGCGTCTGGTCCTTGCTGACCGCGGCGATTTGGACCCACGCCTCGGGATGCTGCTTCGCAACCGGGTCACCATCTTCGTCAAAATGCGAAAACCTGCACGGCCCAACGAATTCGACCGCCGACCAGGTCGCCAAGAGAGGGTCCTTGCCGGTCTGCCCCAGCCCTTGAGTCGTTGGACGACGCCATCGCGGTAGACGAACCGTCCGTTGTGGTCGATCGCGTACCACCAGAGCGTGAGCCGGGCTTGTTCGTTGGTGTAGCGCCAAGGGCGGCCGTCGCCATGCTGGAGCCAATCGGCAGTCCAGCCGAGGATCTGCCAGCCGAGCGTCCGTTCGGGGAGGACGAACCGGCCGGTCTTGTCGCGCTGCCAGGTCGGTCCGATCCGGACGGGTGTGTACGTGGGGGTTTCAAGGGTGGTCATCGGGCATCACCTCCTCTCTTTCCTGAGCGGAGGATCAATCGATGAATACGGCCTTCGTCGCACCGTCGTGGCCGTGGACGGCGAGTGCGGTCTCCAGGTCCGGCCAGATCACGATGCTGGAATGCGGGCCTCGCCAAACGATCGTGACCTTGCCTCCCGGCCAGACCACTCCGTCCGCAACGATCCCGGTCCCGGTGATGCCGGTGACGTCGTCGGTCCGTTCCAGGACGAACCGCGTCGTCATTCTTCCTCCTCGGTGATGTTCACGTCGTAGGGCTGGCCTATCTCGAACAGGTCTGCGGCCGAGCCCTTGACCGTGATGGAGAGGGAAGCGGCGGGTATCTCGGTGGCGAGATCGTCGTGGTAGCCGAGGATGTACTCGGTCGTGAACACGAGGGTGACGAACCGGTCTTGACCCTCGCCCCTGTCGTCCAGCTTCTGGGAGCAGGTCAGCTGCGCGGCGATCATTCGCTCTCGACGATCTGAAGGGTGTACGGGCGGTAGGCCAGCTGATCTCCCGCCTCGCCCGTGACGGTCATGGTGACCACGGCGGAGACGACTCCGGTGTTCTCGTTGTCCTCGGTGAGCGTGAACGTGACCGCGGTCGCCCGGTCCTCTCCTTCGCCGCCGTTGTCGAGCTTCTGCGTGCATGCGATCTTCGCCGTGATCATCGGCGCACCGGCCATACCCACGCGCCTGCGCCCTCGCCGGCTTGCACTGACGTCTTCCACAGGGTGTCGTTCCCGTCGAGGAACACCTGTCCGTTGACCGCGGAGTCTTCGGCGTCGCCCCACACACGGACGATGAGCATCGGGAACGTCTGGCCGGCCTCCGCGGTGTTTCCGACGTGGACAACGACGCCATCGTGGTAATCGCCGATCTCGATGCGCTGCTTCTCGGCGTCGGCGCGGCGACGGTTGACGGTATCCGCGTCCAGGGCAGTGAGGGTGTACAGGACGAACCGGTTCACGGTGGGGATGTTGGTCATCCGGTGATCCTTCGCTTGTATTCGTTGATGGCGGTGACTCCGGCGTTGTCCTGCTGCGTGGGCTGAGCCCGCTGGAGTTCGAGTCGGAGCCGGCGGCGAGATCCCTCGGTGGAAAGCAACTCGGACGCGGCCGACATGACCGCGGCAAACATCTGGGCTCCCATCGAGGCACCGCGCTGGAGGTGCTGGTGCATCGCTTCGGCGACGTATCGCGCGGTGGCCCAGTCGGACGGCTCGAAGAATTGGCTCTGGCCGGATTCGCCGAGGCTCTCGAACCACTCGCGGGCGATCGGATGCCAGGTCGGGTCCGCATCGGGGACGGGGACCTGTTCGGCAGGGACGGCGACCTGTTCGCGTTCGGCGAGTTCGGCTTTCGTCTTGTGGCCCATGATTTCGTCGGTGCGCTTGCCGACCGGTCCTCGCTGGCCCATTGCGGTGCCTTTCGTTGCTGCGCAACGGGTGCCGCTGCGCGGAGATGAGCTCGTGGAGGTCTTCACGCCTTGTCGCCGGGGGCGTGGCCCGGCGGAGCGCCGGTGGCCATGCGGTGCAGGACGTTGCACATTCCCTGCGGGTCGGCCACGTACTTGCCCAGGTGGTGTACGCACCGGTTGAAGTCGCCGGGGGTGTTCCAGCGGATCTTGGCGGCACCCTTGCCGTAGGCCCAGTACTCCTTGAGGTGCTCGCCGTCGCCGGGGTGATGGTCGGGTGCGGCCATGGCGCGAACCTCCTCGGATCTCAGGCGTGTTCCGAACGGTCGAATCGGCCGCTGATGGTCACTGGTCGCGACAAATCGCGACTACGCTGGACGAATGGACTTGATATGCGACTGGGCCTTCAGCCACGCGGGAAAATGCGGCGGCCTCGTCTACTGGTACGACTGCGTGTACGAGGACGGGTCGAAAGACAAGCGGCGCAAGCTGTGCACGACTCACGCGGAGGAGAAGACGCGGGACCTGGACGATGGTTGGCGGCTCATCCGTATTGAGGACGACGAGATTCCGGAGCTGCCTCCACGGCAGTCGGCCGGCGACGACGAGGCCGCGGCTAACCGGCTGCTCAATCGCGTGAAGGATGCGCTCCGCGCGGAAGGGCTCTTCCCTGGTCCTCGCGCTCGCGCAGGCGTGGAACTGGACCCGGCCCAGGGGAAGCACAAGGTCACGGTCGAGTTGTACGTCGACCCGAACGACGCCTGAACCGGAGGCGGCTCGGAACGCCGCGGACCCCACCGGGCTATCGGGAGGGTGCGCGGTGGTCGAGCTGGTGTTCGCTGCTGAGAGGTCAACGTGCTGACCTGCGAAAAGTCACCTTCGCCCACCGGCGGGAGAGTCAACCCGGGTTGACGAATTCGACGCGGTCCTGCGGTTCGCCGCCGCCTGCCGGCGAGAGCGCCTGGACAGCACAGGCGCGGCGCGCAGAGCGCCGCTTCGCGGCTCGGTAGGCTCGTCGCCCTGCACACCCAGGGTTGAGGGAGGGCGATGTCAGGGTCGCAGCTGGTGGTGACCATTGCCCTCGGGCTGCTCACCGTCACGGGTGCCTTCGTGGGAGCGCGGATGGGTGTCCGTGCGAACGATCGGGCGACGAAGCAACGCGAAGATGCGGCACGTCGCGAGGAGTGGTGGCGGCGGTTCACCTGGGCGGCCGACCTCGCACTGGACGACTCGTCCCGGAAGCGAGTAGCCGGTCTCAAGCTGATGACCAAGCTTGCGCGCTCCGAGTTGGCCACGCACGACGACAACCAGTTGCTCGACGTGTTCACCCACGATGCGCTCGATAGACTGGTTCGCGATGCGGAAGGAGGCGAGCGGCCATGAGCCGACTGCACCGCGTCACTGAGGAAGAGATCGCCGCAGCTCAACTGCGTCTCGTAACGGACAAAAACCTCGGCCGACGGTCCCCTGTCGTCGTAGTGAGGATTGCGAGTATGACCGCAGGTGACGTCCTTGAGCTTCCTGATGACGATGCCGACAGCGACCCGTCCGCCTCAGCCGCCGAGGCAGGTCGAGAGCAGAAAGTCAAGCCGGAGCCGGAGGGCACGCGGAAACCGCCATCAGGAGCGACCGGTGAGTTTAAGTTTGCCCGAGCCCTCGCAATGGCCGACAGCAATGCGATGGCGGAATATGCACGTTTGATTGGTGAGAGGGCTTCGACCGAAGGTACGGCCGTCGACGTAGTTGACTTAGCACTTCGAGCCAACCTGGCTGGCCCGCACCACCACGCGAAAGAGGACTTGGTTCAGACGGCCAGCGAATTCGAGCACTTGGTAACCGATTATGTGAGGACGTTAGGTCCCACCGATACGAGGACGCTCGCCGTTCGCAAAATGTTGGCAGAGTTGCGCGTCGTCATGGCTTTGACTGACTTCTACAGGATCGATTGATCGTTTCGGCCTTGTATTTCTCCGCCGCGGGAAGGTCAGCGCTCGGCAGATGGCTGGCGGGACAGACCGGAAACTCCCGGACTCAGTGTGCTGTGGTCGCGCCGGGCAGCGGGTAGTTGGCGGTGATGAACTCGCGGAGCTGGTTTGCTGCTTCGAGCAGCGCTGTCCTGGTTGCGTCCATTTCGCTCAGTATTTGATTGACCTCGACATCGCTGCGAGAGTCGTCAAACCAGCGGTCGAAGTTCTTTCGATGCTCGCGAATCCATTGGTATCGCGCGGCTACGGCCTGCTCGAACTGGTCGAGCAACGATGGGCAGTACACGCTCATGAGCATGCGTAGTCCCCGTCGTTCGGCGCGCCGCTTGCGAGAACGACGCAGCTTCAGCCAGGCGGAAACGGGACCTCTGAGGACGGCCGTAGTGTCACGAAACACAACTTCAGCGAAGCCAACTGCTCCAAGACGTGCCTCGGCGAGGTTCCCGACTCTTTCGTGAACCGCCAGCATCGGGTCCCCGGAGTTCCGGGCCTCTCGTGCACGCGCGAGACTTTGAGCGTAACTGCGTGCTTCCTCGGCGGCGTCGCACCATTCGCGCAGGATGGCATGCAGATCGAGGAGCGCATCGCGCGCGTCCGGCCAAGGCGGGAGTTGGCTCGCTTTCCGGATGCCCTGCACAACACCGGTGCCAACCTTGGCCATCAGCTCGGCTTCTTTAGCGCCGGGCAGGGGAAGGGAAGACATGCACGTCGTCCTGTCGGGTGGGAACGTGGTGACGCTCTGGTCAGCCAAGCGTATCGGCCCCGGAAAGGATCAACTAGACGGTTGACGGCTTCGGGAGGATGAGGCTATGGACATCGACGCCTTCCTCTGCCACCTCGGAACGGATGCCTCTGTCCTGCCGGAAGCACCTGCCGGAGATGCCGGCCAGCTGATCCAGCATCGCCGCGAGGACAAGGTCCACCCGTGCCTGCTCTGCGGGTCTCCGGCAGCCGCGGCGTTCCTGGTGACCGCCGACGGGGACGTCCCTCGCTGGCTGGACCTGTGCATGAACGACGCCAAGCACCTCTACGACTGGGCCGCGGACAACCCGGCCGACGAGCTGGTGTTCCCGAAGTCGAGGTCGACCAGTGAGCTAGGCCAGGTTCGCCTTCCGCTCTGCGGCTACCCAGTCCCGGAACTCGCGCAGCTCCTCGTCGGACTCGAAGACGCCCTCGCGTGCCCAGCCGTCCACCGACCCGATCGGCTGCACATCCTTCTCCGCGAACAGCGCATCCCGCAGGGCAGGGCCGTCCAGCCCCTCGTGCGCTGACTGCTCTCGATCGCCTACCACGAGGGCATCGTACCTCGATCACGGCAGCCGGCCGCGGCGCGGAAAACAGCGTCATCTGATCCCGTTTCCGGGCGGGCACAGCGTCGGCCAGCTGTTCTTAGGGTTCCCTATGTTGGTCGAAAACCCAGGAAGCCGGTCAGATGCATTGCCGACCGGTCCGCGTTTGCGCTGGCGGGGAGGGGTCCCCCACCTGTTTGCACTGGTCAGAGGGTGTGTCCTTTGTGCACTGTGGTGTGTGGACAGTGAGATCTGTTGGTGATTGACCGGGGATCTTTCTGTCGGGTGTGGACGGTTGTGGTCGGTCACGCGCCCTGGTGTTCGGCGATGCGGTCGGCTAGCTGGGCTTTGGTGCCGTAGGTGGGCAGGCCGCATGCTTCGGCGCGCGCCTTGAGTTCGGCGAGGGTGGCCGCGTCCGGGGCGGGGGTGTCGTCGGGTGCCGTGTCGGCGGCTGGTGTGTCCGTGGCCGTGTCGGCGGGCCGTGCGTGTCCGCGTTCGATGAGCCATGCGGCTTCTGTGTCGGTGAGTTCGCGCGTGGTGCCCTTGCTGTTCTGCCCTAGGCGGTGCGTGTAGGTGACGCGCATGGCGCTCTATCCCTTCCGGTGGTCGAGGGGGTGCGGTTCGGCCGGGCGTAGCCGTGCCTGCCGTCGGGCCGCGCGTGCCTCGACGCCTTCCCGGCTGGACTTGCTGCGGTGGCAGTAGGGGGGCGTGTCCTGGTGGATGGGCGCCAGGTTCGCTAGCGAGTGGTCGTCGCCCGGTCGTATGTGGTCGACGGCATCCGCGCCGGTGCCCCCGCAGACGTGGCAGCGACGGTCGTGCGTGCGCATCACGTGGGGCACGATGCGGCTTGCCCAGTCGGCGGGCAGCCGCGCGTTACGGTCCGATCCTTCCCAAGCCAAAGCCGCTGACCTGCACTTTCCTGATGCAATGGTAACGGGTAGATAACGACCCAACGTGTTTGTGAAACGCGTTGGATCGTTATGGCGACGATGTAGGCGTACGGCGCTTCACCCCGGGCCGACCGGGAGCCCCGGACCGGCTGACGGAAGTCAGCCCCCGGCAATCCCCAGACCCCCGCCGAAGCACCGGACGCCACAACCCCGTGGCCGGTGAGTCCGAACCTCCCGGCGGCGGATAAGTACAGAGCGGTTATCGAGCGACGGCGCATGACAAGTAGTGCGAAGGCGGGAGAGCTTGAGCCAACGGACCACCGTTGGAATTCCGTTCCCCAGCGCGCGTGAAAATCAGTGAGCGCTGTTGCTAAGAGGGCTGATCCACGGAACCGAAGAGGTACCAACCCGTGAGGGTGTATGGCCTGACTCGATAGCCGACGTGACCCGGTAGCGGGCACGGCAAAGCATGGCGCGGTGAGTCCGCAGATCATGCGTAAATAGCTCCGCCGGAAGATATCGGCCGCACGGGACCACCTTCTCTATGCCCGTGCGGTGGCGACGCTTAGGGAACCGGGCAGCTGGGGGAAGTCAGCTGGACTCGCATACGCGTGCGTTAAGAGGCACGCACCTGAGCAGGGAACGCGACGGCGGAACGGCTGGACATCCGTCCCTCACGGGGCAAACTGTCCCGCTGGTGTCGGGGCGTGCTGTGACAGAGCACGCCCGGCAGGCACCCGGCGCGAACGTCCTACGTACCCGATTCACTGCTAGATCATCGGCCATTCTGGCGAGACGTTGACCCGAGCGCGCACCGGTTGTGTGCGCGTCCGTCTCGCGGGCCGTCCGCTGAATCGTCAGGTGTAGGGGCTAGTGCGCCGTATCCGCAATCGAGACGGTGGAGCACGGGTTTTCCCGTGCTCTCGCCGTGTCCGTTGTGGATTGAGAGAAGGGGAACGATCATGACGCGCACAACAATCACCGCTGACGTTCCGATCGCGGAAACCATGATGAACGGCCGGACGTACCAGCCTGCCAATGTCTACGGGGCGGAAAAGTTCAAGGCGTTGCGCGATCTGGGCTACCGGCTGGGATTGGCATGGTTCCAGGCCGCCGCCATAGCCGCGTACATCGTGGAACATCACGCGGACGTGCCGCTTAACGAGCTGGAAAACCGTTACGGGCATTACAAAAGCGAAGCTTGGTACGACCGTGGTCGTGGCCTCTTTTGGTACGACTACTACGCCGCCCAGCCGTCGCGTTCGCGCTACTGACCTAGCCGCTTTGGTGGCGCGCGGGTTTCCCGCGCGTGCGCCACGGCCGCTAGGCCGGACGAGAGAAGGGGCGGAAACCGATGAGTTACACAGACTTGCGGGACTTTGAACCGGAGTTCACCTACACAGCTTCGGACGGGTCCACGGTTCAGGTTGAGAAGCTGGGCGGCGGAACGGTCGGCCGGAAGTACACGGGCACCTGGCGCTACTTCCTGTCCGACGCCGACGGCGTCGAGGTGACGCGCGGGCAGGACTACACAGTCGGAATGCCCCACACCCACGCATGGGTGGCGGAGGACATCCGGGAGATTCTCCGACTGATTCACCCCTAGCAGTTTCGGTGGCGCGCAGCGGATTTGCGCGTTCGCCGTGACCGCTAGGTCAGACGAGAGAAGGGGAAACGCTATGGGCAAGCCGAATTGGTCGAGCATGCACACCGTCGCGGAGGTCGGTACGCCGGTCTACGTGGATGTCTTCCTGAACGGTTGGGTACCGGGCAAGGTCACGGGCTACACGCCCGCCGGTGAGGTGTTGGTGACCGCATCCGCTGACCGGCCGGGATACAAGCGCGGCAAGGAATTCTCCGCGAGACCCAATGCAGTGACGCCGCGAAAACACCGCTACCTCAAGGGCGGGAAGTACTACGTCCGTGGGACTTGGGAGTTCGACGGTTTGGCGGAGGAACACCAACCGTCATGGGCAAGTCCGGATAACGCTTGACGCCCGTACGCCATCGGTAGTCACCGTCCACTGCGGACGGTGGCGGCCGTGACCGCACGGTCAAACGAGAGAGGAGAGAGCTTTGAAGGACAGGAATTGGCCCCCGTGCCCGACGTGCACCGGCAATCATGAGGTGATCGGCAAGTGCCGCACTTGCGGGCACCCGGTCTACCGCGACTGTGAAGGCGACATCCTTCACGCCGACTACGCCGAAGTGTTCACACGTGATCACGGCGAACACCTGCCGGAGGCGACCGTGGTGGTTATGCAGTGGTGGGCCGACGTTGACGGTGGTTCTCCCGCATACGGCGAACCGGATGCCGATCGGGTGGACATCTTCACGGAAGCCGGAGATTACGTGGCGACCCTGTACCGCGCGGAGTCGTCTAGCCGGTGGACGGACGTCCTCCCCGCGGACGTCACACGGGTCACCATTCTGTGGCGGGACGTTGACACGTATGTCTCCGACCCGGACGGGGCGAACCTTGTCTAGCGCGCTCATGACGACTTGTCCTGCGGAATTCGGCATCGACATCGAACCCGGAGACTTCGCCGGTCACTGCCCCAGCTGCCACAAAATGGTCCTGTACTCCGCCGAGCCGGACGGTCCCGTGTGGACGTGTCCGGCGAACCTCCAGGACAGCAACCCGCATCGGGAACCGCAGCCCGAGTGGATCACGGAAGAAATCATGCGTGCCAACGGGTGCTACTCAAATTGCGCAAGCGATCACGGCGGCTATTGCGAATACCAGGACATGCCGTTGCACGCCGTTTGCTACGACACCGGCACCTGGTAGCCCCGTGCCTTCCCCGTGGAGAACGTCCGCAACGGACGTTCTCGCGCGGTGACCGCACGGTCAACGGAGAAACCATAGAATCGGAAGGACGTACAGCAGTGGCTAACGCATTCTCGTACACGATTCAGCAGGCCGTGTGCGGCATGGTCGCGGGTCCGGCGCTGTGCAACGGCACAGTCGTGGCCATCGGCAAGGAGGATCGCTACGGCTACCGCAAAGTGCGCGTGTCCTATGCGAAAGACGGTGAACACGAGTACTCGGTGAGCAGGTCGGGAGCATGCGACTACCTGTCGCCGAGACCGATGCGCCCGACGATGAATGACGACCGGGTGACGCCAAACGAGGCGTACACGGTCACTCCGGATGCCGACGGGTCCTTTGCCGCCGCGTTCGACGGCGGTTCCTTGGGCTCGTTCGCGACGGAAGCTGAAGCGTGGTCGTTCACGCTGTGCCACGACTGGGAGGCGCGCGAAGCGGCACGCCTCGCGGAGCTGAACGTCACTGACGCCATCACGGGGTGCCTGTGGGGCGAACACCCATCGGCCGCATTCGCCGCAGCCGCACGCGGCCCCGAGGCATTACAAGAGTTTGCGCGAAAGACGTTCGATAGCCCGGCACCGTGGGCGGGTTACTGGACTCAGAGCCTCGCGCGGGACCTCCGCAAGCTCGGGTATGACGCCGTCGACTGGTCAAAGGTGCTCGAACGCTTCGCGCGCTGACCGCGTGCCCGCGTTCGCATCCGTCCGACGGTGGACGGATGCGGGCGTGGCCACACGGTCTAACTCAACACGAAGGGATCGAACATGACCGCCGGATACGCCTGGATCGTCGACCACACGTACCGCCAGGACCTGGACGCGGAGAACCCCGATACGGCACCGCTTCTGGAAGACACCGAATACAGCCGTAATGGCGCAGCTGGGCCGTCCAATGCGCCCGCGAAACTCTTGGAGCTGCTGAGGTCGGGCCAGGGACGGGAGTGGCGCACGCTCTATGACGTCGACTTCGAGGGTCACGCTGACGACAACCGGGTGTGCCATTCAGGGCGATACCTCGACTGGCTTGACGTGCCGGTGACGGAGATGCCGGACTTCCTTGGCACCGGGGTGCCGGACGTGGACGTCGACGCCGAATTCGGTCCGCTCCATGACTTGTCCCTGCCGGACTGTGGCGCGGTGACCATCCAGTACAAGGACGAGGAGGGCACCTGGAAGACGCTCTAGCCGTGCGCGATACCCGGCGACGGGACTGGACGCTTTAGAGAGATGGGAAATACCTGTTGAGAAGTGTGTTTGCCGCGCTCGGCTACTGACGAGAGGAACGAGGAACGGTGCCGACCATCCCGAGGAACCACAAACGCAAGATTGCAGATATCGCGCAACGCGCAACGACATGCCACGTGTACAGCCTGGGCAACGGCTTCGTGGCGAAGGAGTGCGCGCCCGCCGTGGCGTGGGGAGCGCTCGCGGAGTACAGCTTCGCGCGCCTCACCCAGGAGGCCGAAGACAAGTACGTCATCCAGGTGCACGGAAACCTCTGGTACGAGCTGAGCCCCCCGCGGTAACGCCCGTCCGTGCCGCGCTTGGCGCTGGCCGTCCACATCGGACGGCCAGACGCCATGGCAACACGGCCAACACGAAGGAAAAAGCATGGACACACAACGAGAGCCCGGACGTCTTCAGCAGTCCGGAGGAGACCAAACCTGGCTTGGGCTCGATCCGGAAGAACTCATCGGCGACGGCCGGATCACCAACGACCCCGAGCCAGAGGGCATGTTGCGAGACAACAGAATCCGCGCCGGGCGTGCGGTGAGGCTGCTCCTGTTCGAGCACAACGGCTCGGACGTCATCAGCGGAGAGCAAGCAGCAATCTCCGTTGTGGTGGACCTGATGCACCTCGCGGATATGTGCGGCTTCGGTGAGGAGTGGCTGGACGACGCCCGCGAGCAGCACCGCAGGGAGATCACCGGGGATTTCTAGCCCGCGCGTGACATCGGCGGCACACGTCCTGTTTCGGACGTGTGCGCGCCGTGACCGCACGGCCAAACGAGAGAGGAATACGATGGACCGCAACGAGTTCCGGGCACGTTCCCTGATGGTTTCGTTCGACAAGGGCGACCGAGTCATCGTCACCCGAGACGGTGTCGACACCCACGCCACCGTCGCTGAGAAGCTGTACACGCTCTATTCGGAGTGGCCGCTCAAGCTCACCGGCGACAACGGCGACGCGTTCGAGATCACGACAGCAGACCTCGCGCAAAACCAGGTTCGCGTAAGACTCGAACCGGTCTACGCCGAGAAGAAGGACCGGCCCATGCCGGGCGACGCTGTCCGGCTCGCGGCACCGTGGCCATGGGCGGGCAACATGGTGTCGGTCGGCGACATCGCCGTCATCGGCGGAATGGTCGGCAAGTACCCCGACGACGGCCACGCATCGATCACGTTCAACGCGAGCACCCACCGAACGGAAACCGTGGTGTCGTGCTCGGGCGGCCCCGCGACCATCGCAACGGATCTCAGCACCCTGCGACCGACCGGAGACCGGACCCAACTGACCGTCTGGCGGTTCCGCGGAGGCTGGCTGGCCCGAGCTGACAGCGCTAAATACTACGTCGTTGATGTCCCCGTCTGGGAGTGGAGCCCCGGGGCTACCGACTAGCCCGTGCGTGACATCGGTGGCGCGCGTCCCGATTCGGACGCGCGCACGCCGTGACCGCACGGTCAACCAGAAGAAAGGAAGTAGGGAATCTCAATGATCACTGAGACTGTGTGCCCTGTCATCTGTCCGCCGCTCGGTCCGGACATCGCGAGTCTGGTGCCCGGCGACACCTTGGGCGACAGCATCGTTGTGGCGTTCGGCGACTTGGAAGACCACGACGTCTATCACTGCTGGGAATGCGGAAAGGCATTCCTTGACGGACAAACTGGCCCGGTCGTCCGTTACGGCGGACCAGACGACGACCCGGCGGACCTTCGCGGGTTCCACGAACGCTGCGCCGAGCAATACCGCAAGCGCTGTGTTCCGTTGGTAGTCACCGTCCATCCGGACGGTACAGCCAGCGTGACAGGTCCAGGGAGCGACGTTGGTCAGACTGGCACCGTGACTGTCCGGTTGAAACTCCGGACACCGGAGAGCAAGACAGATGACTGACGCGGCTTCGGTTGAAGATCCCACGTGGTCCGTCGGGGATGACATCGGCGACGGCCTGAAGGTCGTCGCGGTCGTTGAGGCTGTGGGAGCGCGCGGGCTGATGTGCTGGTGCGCCGATTGGCAATGGAAGCCGCACGCCCGAGCCGAGCACGGCACGTTCCGGCCGGGGACGGAGATCGTCTACGCCGCACGTGAAACTGACCCGTTCACGGTGGTGGCCTTCCATCCGCGGTGCGTGGAGAAGCACATCGACTTCACCGACCCCATCGTGCGAGCACCCTGGGGAGTTGTGGTTACCGGTTACCGGAGTTTCTCCGCAGCCTACTTCTGGGACAGCACCAGGGCCGGAACTCGGAAATGGGTGGACGACCGCCCCGGCGTCACCGTGCAGGCGTGGCTGCGGTCGTTCACCAACGACCGTCGCTTAGAAGACGATCCCGAATATCTGTACGTGGAAGACCCGGCCAATCCGCTGTGCGAGACCACGAACGACGCAGGCATCCCATGCATGGAGCCCGCCACGTTGCGACTGGAGTTCACCACAGGCTTGGTCGCGAACGTCTGCTGGGGCTGTTACACCCCGATATCGGCCGCGGTGAGCGGAACTGAGTACACCGAGGCGTTCATCGAACGCCCTTGTCGAAAGGAAGAATGATGGAACAGCTTCGGCACACCACCGACGAATTGCTGACCCGCCTGCGCGGCCTGCTCGCCGAGGCTGACGGTGCGCCAAAACGTTTACTCTCGGGGCTCCGCGAGTCGATCGAGGCCCTGGACGCAGCACTCTCGACCGGTGCGCCGCTTCCGCGCGCATGGCAACGCTCCGCAGGCGACATCGTGCGTCGCACGGCGTCCGCGCCCTCGCCGCCGCCGACGACGGTCGAGCCGAAGATGGAAATCGGTCCGCTGCTCGTCGTGACGACCGGCAATCCGCACGACTATGAGGTCTTCGACTGCTGGCACTGCGAGGGGGTGTTCCCCAGGAACAGCGTCGCGGTCATCGCCCGCTATCCCAGCGAAACCGTGGAGGAAGCGCCGTACGCGCTTCACTCGAAGTGCGCGGAGGAGATCCTCGACAGCGACCGGCCCATCGTGGTCACACTGCACCGGGACGGCACCGCCTCAGTGACCGGCCCCGCCGACACCGCAGTGACCGTGGTCGTGGAAACCGCATGACCGACGAAGCGAACCGCGCACGGGACTTCCTGTTGCTGATGAACCTCAAGGCGTCCGGGAATCTCAGGCACACAGCCGGTCGCTGGGAGTACCTCGGCCACCACTACCCGCGCGGCCAACGCACCCGGGCTTGGCTGCTTGCGAACCCGACCGCGGCAGCCGGATACGAGCGGCTGCTCAAAGCCGGGCTGATCGCCGTCGATCCTGCGGGCAACGCGGAGTTCGTCGGCTAGCACACCGCTGCTCAAGCGCCCGGACGCTCGCGCGTCTTCGCTCGCTGCCGAACCTGCTAAGTCGGCCGCGAGGCGTGGCTACACGAGCCAACACAAAGGAGGAACCCGCTCATGCCTGGAAAGTGGATCAGACGCGACCCCGACACGGGACAGGTCTGGAACGAATACACCGATGAACAGATGTCCAAGCTCCTGCGCACCTGCAACCCGGACTCGCCCGAGTACCTCGCGCGCCCGCGCGGTGCCACTCGCGTGTTTCGCGCCGACCACCGGACGATCGGGGTTCAAGTGGTCGGGCGCGACGTCGACGACGTCCCGTTCTTCTGGGAGTTCGACCTTTACGAGGGATGGGCCGAGCAAGGCCGCACCGAACCGCCACCGGTCGACATGGCTGACGCCGCGTGGCGGATGGGGTTGCCGGTTCTGGACTATCTCGCCGCTCCCGGTTCGGCGACTGCCTATGCACGGCGCACAGTCACGGCCGAGCGGCGGCACGCTGTCGAAGCCGCTGAACCTCTCGTTTCCACGCTGCGTCTGGACGCCGACCGCGCCGCGGCCGTGACTCAGGCAGTGGTGGAGATCCTCCTGAAGCTCACCAAGGGCAACGAGGACCGTGCGCGGGAGCTGCTCGACCAGGCGCTCCTGTCGAGCGTCGCGGAAGCCCTTCCGCCCATGCGGGAAGCGTGGCACGCGGAAGACTTTGCCGCCCGCTTCGCTGACGGGACTGTGTGACCTCGCTCGCGGCCGACTCATCGGGAGTCGGCCGGGTGCGTGGCTACATGGCCGACACCAAGCGGTGGCATCGGCGAAAGCCGTAACGTTTGGTCGGCACCGGAGCCGACCACCGTAAGGAGAACCATGGAGATCAAACATCCCGACAAGCACTACCCCGAACTCACCTTGCGCGAAGTCGAGGACTGCGCCAGCGAGGTCAGATGGAGGGTTCGGATGCTCCGGGAGAGCCGCCGTCAGGCTCTGCTGCTGGAGCAGCTCGTGAGCGCGGTCGGCGGCAACGGCGAGAAGCTGGAGCAGGTTCGCGAGCATCTCGCGCACTGGGATGTCCAGTGACGGCGGCCGGGCGGCCCAGAAGCCACCACCCAGCCGGCTGAGGGAACTCCCCAGCCCTGGCACACCCGTCCGCGACGGGCGAGAGAAGGAGAAAGACGGTTGGCAAGCAAGGCAGTACGCATCAACCAGGGCATCCTGGACTGGCTCATGGAGAGCGAAGAGGGTGCCGCGGCGCTGGAGCCGTACCGGGAGGGCGAGGAGCCTGCGGTGACGCTGTACCGGCACCTGCACTCGCTCAAGCGGCAGAGTGACGGGTCGGTGCTCGCGGCCGCGCTCACGTCCGACGAATTGGAGACGCTGCGCGACGCGGCCGATCGGATCATGAACCCGTCGGATGCGGGCGAGTCCTCGCGCGGGCTGCGGAACTCGGCACGAGTCCTCATGCGCCAGTGCTCCCAGGCAATCGCGGCAGGGCCGCCGCTGGTGACCTCGATCAACCCCGAAGATCGGGGTCCGCTCGTCGTCGAGATCGAGCACGATCCGCTGGTCGCCCTGCTGGCTGCGGCCGACAAGCAGGTCGAGCAGCTGAAATACGCATTGGCCCTGGCGGAAGACCAGCGGTCGGCGATACGCCGTTTGAGGGACGAAAAGATCGCGCATCTTGCCGAGAAGTACAACCACACGCAACTCGGAAAGATGTTCGACCGGACCGCCGTGCAGGTCAGCCGCATAATTTCCGCGCAGACCGACGCCAAGCAGGAGGAGTGAGCTGTCAACCTCCAGATGGGGTAGCCCGCTCGGGAGACCGCTACAGGGCTGGGTAAATCACGCAGGGTAACCGATGGAATCACCGGAATGGCGCAGCCGATTTCGGTAGAAATTTCCGAGATCAAGTTCTAACGTCGCGTTGCGAGTCGAGTTTCAACACCGGGCGACTTTCCGCGACTGGCGCGGGGGGTCGGCGCGACGGGGGCGCGGGGCGATGACGCCGCCTGCGCCTTGTCGCACAGCAACAATATTCCGAAAGAAATGGAGAGTTCATGACGGCCTCAGTCGTGGAGACCGAATACCCGAGCGCGGAGCGGATCCAGTTCATGGGCCGGAAACTGCGCGAGCGCATGGGGCAGATGGGGCTCACCTACAAGAAGCTGGCCGACAGCTGGGAGGTCAGCATCGGCACTGCGCGGAACACGGTGTACTGGCTGCCGGAGGCGTCGAAGCCTCCGGCTCGGATTCCGGAGCTGGAAACAGCCCTGGAGCTGCCGCAAGGCAGCCTCGTCGACCAGTACTACGCGGAAGACGTCGACCCGGAGTACTGGGAAAATGCCGCATCCGGTCCCAAGTCGAAGCCGAAGCCGAGGAAGCCGACGGCGCAGCGGACGGCGACGAAGATGTACGCGAAGACCACCTCGCCGCTCGCCGTTTCCTCGCCGCGCACGCCGAAGGAAACGCCGGCCTTCTCGCTGCCGCCCGTGTCAGCGAGGCCCGCGGACGGCGGCCTGCTGAAGCAGCGCGTCACCCAGTTGGAGCGCGTTGTCGAAGTGCTGGTGGAGCAGCTGGCCGAGCTGTCCGGAGCCGACCCGGGGAAACTCCTCCGGGACCGCGGCATCGAGGTGTAGGCGAGCCGTGAAGAGGGCCGTGCTGTACCTCGCGGCACTGGCCGTGCTCGGGTGGTGTCTGGGAGGCGCGTTGCTGCGGCCGGACACGGTGACGATGTCCGGCCATGTCTGGGCCTCGTGCGCGGAGCTGGCGAACCGTCCGGCACCGGCGGTGTCCGATGAGGACGGGACGGGGCTCGGCGGGTCGGCGAGCATGTACGTCACCACGACGCCAGGCGGATGCGTCGGGCGGTTCGTCGTCTCCGGTGTGCCGGAGAAAGAGCGGTACATAGTCGCGGTCGGGCGGATTTCCGCACCCGTTCCGCGAGGGTCGGTCGGCACGGTGGAGCTGTCCGGCCGGTGACTCCGCCGGGCTCTTCGCCCGGCAGCACTGACCACGTGGGACGCGGCGGGCGAACTGATCTCCCGCCGCTCCGTGGTCGGCCTCGGTGCCCTCGTCGGGCTCCGTACGGCACCTCTCGACCGAAATCAGTTCAATCCCCAGGACGGCGATCGTCTGTCTCATGTCGACGCCGCGCCCGCTTTCTCAGCACAGGAACGGAGAATCATGACTAACTCGGCGACCGACAAGGACGAGTACTTGGCCAGCATCCCGTTCGAGTGGCTTTTCTGCCGGGGCTGGGGTCATGACGTCGACAAGCCTTCAGTGCGCCGCCGAAAGCTACGAACCGGCGGTTTCCTGGAGCAGCTCAGGGGCCATGCTCGGGCTACCCACTGCGTGAAGTTCCATTGCCACAACGGGTGCGGATACTACGTGCGCCAATTGTTCTACGTGAGCCCGAGACTGATGAAGTTCGAGGAACTTGACCCGGAGGTGCGCTACGACAACCCCGACTACAACGTTCGAGGGTTCCGGGTGACGCGCGCAGAAGCTCGTGAATTCTTGCTGCGGCACGAGCTTGACCGGGTGAAAGCCACGCTGTCCGGGGCCGGGCGGTCCCGCGAACTCTCGGCGGTGGGCTGAGCAGAAAGAGGCTTTTCGCCGACCGGCGCGGGGGCGTCGGCGCAACACCTCGGGGGAGACTGAACAGGGAGTGCCCTGCGCGATTTTGCGCAGGGGGCGTCTGGGCGAAACCGTACCATCGTGCACACGCCCGCGCATTGCCCGGCTCCCGATTTCCTGTGCCACGGAAGCGGTTTCCGTCATTCTTCGTCGCAATGCGACGCAATTCATTTGCTATCGGAGGCCGTCCATGCCTGGCCGTGTCCAGGACCCGCTTCACATGACCAAAGCCCGCCTGAGATGGCTGGAGGCGATCGCGCGACGGGAGTACTTCACGGTTCTCTCGGAGGTGAACGGCCGTCGCCGGTGGATGCCCGCAGGCGTCGGCGTCGCCGCCGACACCTGGCTGACGTTGCCGGAAGTCGCGCCGCTGTGGACGTCGGAACGCACTGTCCTGCCCGAACGCGAGCGGCTTTACCGCATGACGCTGACGTCGGCGGGCGAGAGCCTCCTGGCTCGATGGCGGGCGGAGAAACCCGCCGGGTGACGCGCCGCACCCGGCTGCCCCGGGTGGCACCCGGTCCCGTAGGGGGCGACCGGGTGCCACCCCTCACACCGAAACGGAACACGCCATGAACCTGGCTGACATGGCCGCGAAACGTAACGTGTTCGCGGCGACCGGCACAGGAACACCCGCTGGAGCGTGGGCGTGGGCCAGTCGCCTGCTGGAGCTGTTGCCCGACGAGATGCCGCGCGTCATTGTTGATGTGGACGACTTCGGAATCGACTCGGGAGAGAGCGGGCAGGACTATCTTTCAGCGCTGTCGCGTGCGCTGACCGCGATGGACGCTTGCGTCCTATTCGTCGAGGGCAATCACGAAGATCACGCTCGCCTTCGCGCGCGCCGCCAAGCCCGCAGTTGGCGAGCCCGTAGAGATCTCCAAGCGCATCTGGCGGCTGCCGCGCGACCTGCGCTGGACGTGGCGCGGCCCGACGTGGCTCGCGCTCGGTGCGGCGGCCTCAGTGGACAAGGCGTTCCGCCGGTTAGGCGTCATTTGGGTTACAGTCGGCGGCCGGAGTCTTAGGCATTAGGAACGAATCGTCCTGACCTTGGAGGTGTCCCCGCTGAACGACAGACCGTGCAAGGTATCTGTCAGAGCTTTGTAAGCTGCGTCACGGGCTCCTTCGGCAAAATTTCGGCGCGACTCCGGAGATGCCACTTGGAAGCGTTCTTTCCATGCCTTGCTCGCATGAAGCGTCACCGAGATCTGGTCTCCATCCAGTTCGACGACCACGCGGAACCGGCCAGAGTCTTCGTCGGCCATGCTCAGCTCCTATCTGCCGAGAGTGAGGACGACAGAGTTTAACGCCTGGTCGATGTGAGGCCAGTCTGATCGATGCAGCGGAACTTTGGCTCTACGAGAAACTGTCGAGCGAGGCGTAAGCATCTGCAACTCTGGGTAACCACTTCACTCTGCCGCGCGACGTCCCGCCTGGCTGTGTATGCGCTATCACTAGCAACGGCCGTTCAAGCCTGGCGGCCTTGCGCTTCCGCGGATCGGGTGACGGCGATCTTCCTGAAGATCGGCCGCACCTGTGCGCCTGCTCGAATTCCGTTCGACAGCCGACGGGGCTCCACGGTGCGCGCAATCCGTGGAGCCCCATCTTCAACGGGCTTTTTGGGTGTCGTTGTTGAGCTACAGCGGGAACGAAACGCAGGGATATCCGCCGATGTCCACACCATTATTGTACATTTGCCCGCAAAGCTGGGAGGCGCCGGGAAGGTCGACTCCGAAGTAATCTTCTGCTGAATGGCCCTCGAAGACGTGCCTAATAGCCCGACCGTCGGGGTATCGGAGATCGATCGCTACGTGAGTAATTGGGTTATGGTAGTCGTCCACTGGTCGTACTTGTGCAACAAGGACGTGGTTTCCATTCCCGTTGACCCCGATGCACACATTGTAATTGCAACCAGATTGATCGAGTGGGCCTGCTGCTCTCGCACTGGAAGCGTCGGCGGAGCCACCCATCGCAGTTAGCCCTCCTATCAGGAGGACCGATCCTATCGCTGCGCGAAATATACCCTGAATTGCTCTCAATTTAATTGATCACCTTGACTGGTTTGATTGAGTCGCGTAATGCGTCAGAAAGACAGCGCCCTGCGAAATATCGTGGTCATTTCATTGTGCTGCCTTCTGGCGTCGGACATGGGCGAGTAGATTATCTGCGCATCCGCAAATCTCTAGAAAAGCTGCACGTCAACGATGGGCGCGTTGGCGACTTGATTGCTCTGCTGGTGCGGGCCGAGGGTGAACGGGTCTCCACCACCGTTGTCGTAAGAGAGAACAACGGTATAGTTGCCTGAGGAGACCGCAAGCACGCGAGCAATTCGTCCGGTCCACGAGCGCCCAGTTCCATCGAAGCAAAGATATCCGTCAGGTGTTGAGAGCACCGCCTGTGTGTTGTGGTTTGTGCAACTCACTGGTTGCGTGTCTGCGCTAGCTACGCCAACTGCGAGCAATGACGTCGTAATCGACGCAGCCAGAACCACGCCGGCCCGCCGCATCAGTTTTCCATTGCTGGAACGCATCGCAATCTCCCTGAATGTTATTTTTGACCAGTTTTCCCATGGTCGGCATGAAGCAAGTTCTGCCAATTGGGCAAAGGTTCAAAGATGCCCGTATGTAAAAAATAAGAACTTGCAAGAAGGGGCTGCAAAATGAGAGGGATCGCCTATTATTCGATCCGAAAATTTGGATTAGAGTAATCCGTAAAAGTTATACTGCAAAATCCCCTCATAATTTACACCCTCCCCTGAGTGTTGCATTAACGGCCACAGAGCCGCTCATACGTGTCAGAGGCTAACCAGATGCGACTGCATCGCGCAAGTACCAGGCTGAGACTTGTCTGCCAGCTGTTGATCTTTCACTCGCACGTACCAGCGAACCGGAGCACCAGACCTTCATCTGGGCTATGAGAACCTGACACCGGCGCACCGCTGTCAGGTTTCTACCAGGTGGCGGCATGGGGCCGGGAGGAGCACGGGTTGTCACGCATAGGGCTGAGGTGACCCAGTGCGCTGAGTTACACGTGGCCGTTCCGTGCCCTGCGTCGGCGCTGAGCGGTCACGTACTCGCGCAGGTCGGCGACGCGATACCGCGGGCCGTCCGGCGTTTCGATGACTGGAAGGCCCTTCTCACGCCACGAGTAGATGGTCCGCCGGGCAACACGCATCTCCTCGGCCGCCTTTTCGACGGTGACCAGGTCCATCGGATCGTGGGTGCTCGCGGCGGGAAGAACCCACGCCTGGCCGGCTACGGACATCTGGGCATCCACGCGGCGGCACTCCTCGGTATCTGCCGCGCGTAGCGCCTGGCGGTAGATCTGGGCGACGCGGCGGGCGCGGTCGAGCGTCGTATCCGCTGGCCACGGCCACGTGCGATGTCGGTTGGTGGTCATACGGCAGTCACCGTCTTGCGATCGACGAGGGCGAGGCAGAGGGTTTCATACTCCGACCACGTGTAACGGCGAGCGCATTCGCTGCACTCGATCAGCTCGGACCCGTCCTCCCGTTCGAGCGCCATGGCCTCGCACCGGGGGCACGGCACGGGGAGCTTGTGCACGAGCCGCGTCTGTCCCAAGTAGAGGCGCGCCTTGTGCCGGAGCCGGAGCATTTCCAGCGCGCCGTCCAACCCGTCCCGGGTCACGAGGACGCGGCGGCCGTACTCCCAGCGCACGTGCTTTTCGTCGCGCAACGCGAGAAACACGGACTGCGCTCCGGCGAGGAGTTTGCAGGAGCGGTCCAGATACCAGCCGGGCCGGACGCGGCCGGCGAGCCGCCATTCGTGGTTGAGGACGGCGGCGACGCTGCCCGCCCACAACCCGGTCTCCGTGACCATGTCCCGCTGAAGTGCTTCGACGTGCGGGCGCAGGGGGATCGGCAGTTCCCGCGTCATGCGCACGGGCTCCCCGCCGACGGTCGACCCCTTCCCCAGGATGAGGTTGAGCGCGGCGTAGTCGGCGGGGAGTTCGGCGATGGCGCGCTCAACCTGACGGGCGCAGGTGTCGCACAGTCCGCTGGCCGGATTGATGTGCTTCCCGACCCTGCGGCCATCGACTTTTTCGTGGTCGGCGCAGAATTCGCCGCGGTAGCATCGATGCTCCATTTCGCCCTTCCCCGGTTGTCGCGTAACGTCGGCACCGGACGGACGTCTATGGCTGCGTTCCTGTCGAGAGGCCCCCGGCTACCACGGGGGCCTCTGCTATTTTCGGCTAGTTCGCATCGTCGTCAGTCGCATTCGATCGCACCCAGCACAGAATGGTCACGGTGAATCCGAGCACCATCCACATCACCTGAGGGTCGAGTGTCCAGAGGAACAACCCGATCATGGCTGCGGCGAAGCCGATCGGCAAGGCGCATCCCCTCACGCCGATTCCGCGTATGTGGGGGTGCCGTATCCGGCGCGGAGGAGCAGCGGCACCAGGTGCTGGAGTTGGAGCCGGACGGGGATGACGACCGAGCTGCGGCGCAGCGGGCTGCCGAGGTCGCGGGTGGCGAGCTGGCCGAGGTCGCCGATGGGCAGGTACGCCCACCATCGGGCCGGGTCCGATTTGCCGGGGCGGCGGTGCACGAGGATGCCGTAGTCGGCTCCGGCCGCCACCGCCTGCGTCTCGGTGTCCACAAGGGCCGCTTCGATGCCCGCGTCGCTCATGTCGGCGACGGCCTTGCACTGCCACACCAGCCCCGGCGTGCCGCGGATGTCGCCGCAGTCCTCCGAGGCCCGGTCACTGGTCTTCCACCCGGTGACGACGGCGCGTTCGGCACGCGGCCACCAGGCGCGCAGGAATTTGGCGAGGTCGCGTTCGGCCTGGGCTCCGCGGTTGCGGTTGGACCTGCCGATCTCAGCCGCTGTTCGTGTCCGCACCGCCCGCCCCTTTCGCGTCTTCCAGCACGTGCACGACGGCGCGCGCCCACCTGTCGCGGGCGACGTTGCTGTCCCTGAGCGCGTCGCCGATGCTGACGAGCGCGCGGGTCGCGGCGACCAGACCGCCGTTCAGGCTGCGCAGGTGTTCCGCAATTGCCTCGGTGTGCCGCTCGATGTCGGCGAGCGCGCGGGCTTCCGCGCCGCCGGGAGTTGTCTTTGTCATCGACTGTCCTATTTAGAACGGTGGATCGCCGGCTGGGGTCGTCCAGGCGTCGTCCTGCGCGCCCGAGCGCGCGGCTTTCTGCACTTTCACCGTGGCGTAGCGCAACGACGGTCCGATCTCGTTGACGGTCATCTCCACGACCGTGCGCTTGTCCCCGTCCTTCTCGTACGACCGTTGGCGGAGCGTGCCGCGCGCCACGACGCGCGAGCCCCGGACGAGGCTCTCGGCCAGGTTCTCGGCCTGCTGGTTCCACAACGAGCAGCGCAGGAACAGCGGCTCGCCGTCCTTCCACGTGCCGGACTGGCGGTCGAGGGTGCGCGGGGTGGAGGCGATGGTGAAGTTCGCGACGGCGGAGCCGGAGGGCGTGAACCTCAGTTCCGGCTCCGCGGTCAGGTTTCCCACGACGGTGATTTCCGTTTCGCCCGCCACTTAGTTGGCCTTTGCGGCGCGGGCGGCGGCGACCTTGGCGCGGAAGTCCGGGTCGTCGGCCATCTCCCGGAAGGTCTCGCGGATGCTCTTGGCGACGGTCAATCCGATGCTGACCCCCATCAGCACCGCGTTGAGGAGCTTCACGATGTCGGTGGCGTCCTTAATTTTCGTCATTGCTGTCCTTCCTGGTCGGCGCGGGCCAGTTCGACCCGCGAGGGATGGAGATCGCGGATCTCCACGTACTGGCCGCGGCGGTGCCCGCGCGCGAGCTGGCGCGTGCACCGGCGGCCGACGGCGGCGTGGCAGTACGGGCACGCGTACGCCAGCGCCGCTTGTTCCTGTGGGGACGGTCGCCGGGCGACCCAGCCCAGGCGGGCGGCGAGGTCGCGGACGATCACGCGAATGCGCTCCGGGCTCGCCGGATTGGCCGGTGGGGAGGGCAGCGCGGCGCGGGGCGGCGGCTGGCTGCGCGCCTCCCGGATGCGGCTCGTGACGTGGCCGGGCATCAGGTATGCGGTCGAGGTGGCGAAATGATTCAGGATCGCTTCGCGCGCCTCGTCGAACGTCCAGAGCGCCCGGCGGCTCGCCTCGTGCCACGCCATCACCTGGGCGTCGCCCGGCTTGCGGTGGTCGTAGGCCATGGCGATGGCCAGCAGTTGGCGTATCTCGCTCTCGGTCGGTGGGTGCGGGGTCATGGCGCTTCTCCTGGCGGCAATTCCCTGCGGGGCGGCTCCGGCCCTCTAGCGACAGGCGAGCCTCGCAGGAACTGCGCGATGCGTTCGTCGTTCTCGGTCACGGTTCGCTCCCGCTGCCGGACTTGCGGCTCGTCCAGCCAGCAGCCCTGGTTGAGCCAGGTCGCGGGGTTCTTCGTGTAGCGCGGGTTTTCGTCGTGCCGCTCGCCCGCGTACCGCTTCGCTCCGGCGATGACCATGGCCGCGTCCGCGCCGTCCTTCATCGCCTTCGCCCAGGCGGCTTCGGCCGCTTTGCGGGCGACGCGTTTCGGGTACGCGGCGTAGAACGCCTCGAAGTCCGGGTCTCCGCGCGGAGAGGGAGATGACGACCGAAGGGAGTTATCTCCCTTCGGGGCGGGACGGGACGGGGTAGCGTTAGTAACGCCGTCAGCAACGGCGTTAGGTTTGTCCTCTAACGGCGTTGATAACGCGTTACTAACGGCGTTAGGGGCTTGGCCCTTCTGCTGGTCGCGCGTCTTCTTGCGGTACGCGAACCGTCGTTGCCGCTCCGCGTTCTTCTTGCGGTCTTCCTCGACCCGGGCCTTGCTGGGCTGGTAGTCGAGGTAGTCGTGGATCGTCCATCCGTCGGCGGCTGTGGACCACACACCCCGTCTCACGAGTTCGGCGACGAACCGGCCGGGACGCTTCATCGTTCGCGGTGCTGCCGCGTCGAGGTCTGCTTCGGGCACCCAACCGTCGGTGAGGTTGCGTGCGCACCAGCAGATCGCTGACACGTGCAGTCGGAACGCTGGGTCCGACAAGCTGTCCACCTTCCTGTGGATCGGGAACTGGTCGTCCAGGCGCACCCACGACATGGAGATGCCATTCCTTTCCGCGTCGCGGCTGAGCAGAGGTGGTGCGGAGGCGGCGGGTCAGGCGGCCACGAGCCGCCAGTCCGGGATTTTCCGGGTCTTGCGGCCCTTGTTGACCATGCTGACGACGACTTCGGCCATGGCGTCGCCGACGCGGCAGGAGCGCAGCTTCTTCAGTTGGCGTGCATCGCCGATGACCCCGACCGGTCCGCCGTCGTGCCGTCCGAGTTCGACGCAGAGCTTGCGGAAGTCGAGAGTCTCGCCGTACTGGAGGATCACGAGCCCGATGCCCTCGACCAGTTCGGCGCGGACGCCGTCTTTGTTGTGGCCCCAGGCGGTGGTGAGGACGTTGATCAAGGTGTCGCAGGCTGCGGCCTGGCCGCCGTCCCACCGCCCGGCGCCGTCGTAGATCTTCTCCAGAGCGTTCACGGCGAGGAAGAATCCGTTGCCGGACGCACCTGTCACCTTCCAGCCGTAGTCGTCCAGAATGGAGTGCAGGAGAACCGCGGTCTCGTCGCCTTCGATGACGCGGACCCGGAATTTGATCACGGGTCGCATCTGCCGGGTGTCGTTGTACAGCCGGAAAAGCTCCGCCTCTTCGCTGAGCGAGAGCCCGGAGAACACCTTGCAGTCCATCATTTCATCGCCGAGGCCGCACTGCTTCATGGCTGCGGCGCGGTGCTGCCCGTCCACGATGTGATAGGTGCCGTCGTCGCGGAGGGACACGATGATCGTGCCGAGCGCATCGCGCTTGAGCTTGTCGGCGATCTTGCGGACCCGGTTCGGGTCGAGGCTGCGCTGAACCTGCGGGTCGACGCCGAGGTGATCGGCGCGCAGCTGCTTCAGCACGGGCTGGTTGGGTTCGGGTTTCGGCGTGGGCATGGCTGCATGTCCTTTCAGCTGTCGAGGGTTTCCTTGATGAGCTTGCGAACCCGGGTGAGGGCCTGGATTCCTTTCGTCATGGAGCGCACCCAGGCGGCGCGCTCCTCGACGGTGGAATGCGGGTCGACCGCCTCGACCTGTTTGAGGGCGACGTCGAATCCGGCCATGTCGACGGCGATGCGGTCGAGCGCGTCCGCCGCGATGACGCGAGCGTCTTTCGGCCGGGGGCGGCGCTTGGCGGGCGTCTCGGACGGCGCGGATGTCTCGACCGGCGGCGTCTTGGTCGGGACGGCTTGGCTCGGCGCGATGCCCCGGTCGATCCGCTTCACGAACGTTTCCTGTTCGTCCGCGTCGAGGTCGGCGACGCGCACCGCCGTGTACAGCGGAACCCGGCCCTCCTCGGTCATCCGGTTGAGGGCTTCGCTGCCTTTGGCCTGGACCCGGCGGGCGCGTTGGACGGCGACCGGGGAGACCTGGAGCAGGTCGGCCGCGTCCCGCCGGGTCGGGCTCGTCTCGGTAATTGCGTCATATGACGCCTTTTCCGAGGGACGGCCCGGTAGACGGGATGCGAGCCTGCCCGCGACCATGGCGCGCTGGGTGTCGGTGAGGTGCCGCCGGTGGAGGTTCGCCGAGATCACGTAGCGCCACGGGTCACCCTTGTAGGTGGCATAGCGGGGTTCCACGCCCGCTTCCGCGCATGCGAGGTATCTGTTGCGACCGTCGATCAGCGCGCCGTCCTGATCGGTCGTCAGCGATTCGAGAAGCCCGTTTTCCTTGATGTCCTGGACAAGTTCGGCGAGCCGGTCCGCGGCCATCATGGGGAAGATCTCCGCCGCCGGGTGGATCTTCACGTGGTCCGGCAGGGAACCCGGCACCGTGGCCGTCATACTGCGCCCCTTTCGTAGATGCGCTCCGCTTTCAGCGCCCCGTAGACCAGTTCCGGCAGCGCGACCGGGCTAGCGGTGCCGTCGTCGTGGAGCCACACGTAGATGCGGCCGTGCTCGGTGGTCAGCCACGCCGGCATCTCCGCGGGATTGCGGGGCTGGCGGACGCTCCAGCCGTTGGCATAGGCCGTTTCCGGGTTCTGGTGAATGAGCCCGTGACAGCCGTCGCGGTTGCCGTGGCCGCAGACGTGCAGGAGATTGGACAGATCCCACGTGCCGCCCTGGGAACGGTTCTTGCGGTGCTGCGCCTCGCGGGCGGGACGCAGCCCGCACACTTCGCACCGGCCCCCTGAGCGGTTCAGGAGCTTCTTGCGCGCGAGGCCCGGCTTCATTCGCAGGCGGACTCGCTGTCCGTGCTGTCGGCCAGTCGCCGCACGTGCCCCCTCAGCAAGTCGTCCAGGACGGCGTGGGCACGGCGCGCCGTGCCCACGGCGCTGAGGGCTTCCGCTCGAAGCTTCGCGGTGTCGGCCTTCGCCGCGTCGAGCTGGCTCCTGAGGTATGCGTTGTCCTTGTCGGCGCGCCTGAGCTTTTCGGCGAGCGCTTCGGCTTCGCGGCGCGCGGCAAGGGCTCCTCGGTGGTCTTCGATGATCTGTTCGGCGATGACGCGGTTCATCGCAGTGAAGATCGGCTCGTCGTCGAAGGAGCCGGGCGATTCGGCGTAGCCGTGGATGCGGTACGGCGTACCGAGACGCCAGTTCCGAGGGTCAGGCATGCTTGTTCCTTTTCTCGCCTAGAGTTCTGCGCGGCCTTCGGCGTGCATCCGGTCGATCTCCCGGGCGCTGGTGACCATGGTTCGGCCGTTGGCGTTCTGCTCGCGCAGTTGTTTGAGCTGTTCTTTGTGGGCGTCCGCTTTCGCCGCGGTGACAAGGCGTTCGAGGTAGAGCGCTGCCACTTCGTCGTCTGCCTCGGCTGTGGTTTCGGCGGTGGCGTGGGAGACGCGTTCGCCGTCCGCCTGTGCGCGGAGAATCGCTTTTGCTCGGGCGACCTTGTGTGCCGCCTCGGCTTTCGCCGCCGCGATCGCAACGGACTCGAACTCGCCGGCCTTGATCTGGTAGGCACGGGAGACGGTCCCGAGGTGTCCCAACGGTTCCGTCACGGCTCCTCCGCCGAGAGGATCACCAGCCCCCGGGGACGGCCGTGGTCCCGGCGGATGAACCCGAGGTCTTCCAACGTCCGGAGGTGGTGGTGCACGGACGACACCGACCGCAGACGCACCCCGTCAGCGATCTCGCGAACGGTGGGCGGGTAGCCGATGTTCTTGACGTGCGCCCGAATGAAATGCAGGACGGCCTCCTGCGTCTGGGTGAGCACGGTCATGCCGGGTCCCTCTCCGGCTCGTGCGAGAGTCCGAACTTCTTGAGATCGTCGAGGTAGATCCGCAGGTGGTGGTCCGATGCGGCCTGGATTTCCTCGCCCATGCGGGTCTGGAAGTCGGTCATGACGGCGTGCAGGTCGAAGCCCTGCTCGGTGGCGTAGGCGCGGATCTGGTCGAGGACCGTTCCCGACTTCGCCTCGCCGCGTTCGTAGCTGTCGTGGTCGGGGTCCCGTTCGCTCGTCGGCAGGCACAGGGCCTGGATGAGCGCGGTCCGCATGGCCACGGACATGGCTTTGGCGGTGCCTTTGTCTCCGACGTCGAGGGACTCGCCGGGGGCTTGGATGTCGAGGTGGTCCCCGCCGGGTCCGTAGACGCGGTAGGTCACCAGGACCGTGCACTCCCGCATGGGCTTGCCGTGCGCGGACGTGATGTCCCGATAGCGCACTTCGACGCCGAAGGGGACGATCGCGACCCCGCAATCGCGCAGCGCGGGACCGACCGCGTTCATGACTGCGTCGATGCCGCGGAAGTTGAAGCGTTGCTGGTCGTTCCAGTCTCCCTTGGAGACGGAACGGACCTGGGCCATGACGTCGGCGAGTGCTCGAACGACCGTGGAGGTTTGCTCTGTCGTGACGGGGTTGTTCATTCGGCACCGTCCAGGAGGGACGGGCCGGCGATCTCGTGCCAGCGCTCGGCGATGATCACGGTCGAGCCTCGTTCGGGACGGAAAGAGATGTAGGGGTTTCCCTCGGTGAACCCGATCCCGGGAACGATCTCGCCGGTTGCGGGGTCGACGGCTTCACCGTGTCGCTTGGCGGATTCCAGGATCTTGTGCTGGAACGCCGGGCGGACGTCGCGGAGAATCTCGCTGGGGTGGTTCTTCTCCACCCACGCCAGGAACTCAGCTCCGTTCTGGACGCAAGGGTTTGTCCGGCCGCGGACCTTGGTGACCTTGCCCAGGCGCGTGCCGTCGTCCAAGGTCGCCGCTTTGCTGTCCCCGGTGTCGAGGAAGGTCAGGAATTCCTCGCGGATCTCCGTTTCCAGGTCGTTGATGCGTGCTTTGAGCGCCTTCAGGACGGCGTACTTGACCGCGAGCGCTCGGGTTGATTCCTGTAGCTGCGTTGGTTATCCCTGCCTGCGGGTTGTGATGGACCGGTATGCACCGGCAATTGGCCGAGTTGGCATTGACGCCCAGCGCCCATGCCTGAGCGGGGAATCCGCATATTCCGCACGGGATTCCGTGAGCGGGATAGAGTTTCACTCTGTCTTCTCGAACGGGAGAGCCGTCTCTCCGGTCCGGTCTTCTCTTCGCTGGTCGAGGAGCCCGCGCGCGACGTCCCATCCGGGTGTGCCGAGCAGGCAGGCTTCGATGTCGTCGATGGCGACGGTCAGCGTGATCCGCCCGCCGGAGTGGCTGACGGTTTTGCTCAGCGACACGGCCGCCACGATCATGTGGCCGTCCGGGTTTCCGTTCAGGATGGCGTCGGTGAGAGCGCCGAGTCCGTTGTGACTGGCACCCGGCAAGGTGCCGGACAGTGTGATCGTGGCCATCGGCCTCCTTCCGGGTGTTCGCGTGAAGGTGGAGGCGGGACGCGGGGTGTCGGGGTGTCCGCGCCCCGCCTCCGGTCTAGGAGCCGACTTTCACCATGGCGGCTGCGTGCGCGGCCGGGACTGCGACAGCCGGGCGGAGGCTATTGCCCGGGACGAATTCGATGTCGATGCCCCAGTCGCGGAGGAGGTGGTGCGCCTCCACGATGTTGAGCTGCGTCCAGGCGATCATCGGTTCTCCGCAAGCGATGTACACAGTGGACACTCGGACGAACGCGGTGCGCTCCAGGAACTCCACCTGCGTCCCGAACCTTTCCGCGATGCTCACCACTTCCTCCAGCCGGGCGTGATGCAGGCGGATGCCGATCCCGTCGCCGGGGCGGATCTCTGCGCTGATCGGGTCAGGAAGGCCGGGGAAGTCGAGGAACAGCTGCCGGTAGGCGGCGGCTCGCTCGGCCTGAAGCGTCATGCCGCCACGCGCTCTGTCGGCCGAGCGGCTTCCGGGGCGGCGATGCGATTCCACAATTCGATGGCCTCGTGCGCCCGGCCGAGCATCTGCCGCGGGGCCGCCAGGCCGGCGTGTCCGGCGACGAAGGACGCACCCGCGCTCTCCGGGACGGCCCCGGTGGGGAGCGCCGGCTTGTGGTGCGCGGCATACAGGAATTCCGCAGCCGCTGCGAAATCGTCCAGCGTTGCGCCCGGCTCGAACTTCTTGATCGCCAGTCCGTTCCACATGGCAGCGGGCGGCTTCTGCGGCATGAATGGCGGGCGCGCGGCGGCTCGCACGTTGTGCACGATGGTCGCGGCCAGGCTGGTCATGGGCGCTGCTGCGGAGCTGACCGGGGCCGCGAACGGCATCGGCGGCGGGTGCCCCTCGGCGTGTGCCGAGGCGATTGCGATTGCGTCGCGGATGGTCCGGACGTGGTCCGGGTCGATGCCGTCGGACAGGGCATGCTTCAGCAGTTCGACGGTCCAGGACCATCCCTGGCGCAGGTCGAGCTGGGGTGCGCCGACGGTTCGGTGGGCCAGCCGCAGCACCCTCACCGAGCATCGCGGACACAGGACTCGGACGTGTTCGCCGGTGCCAGGATCGGTTTCCTCGCTGGTGTGCGTGCAGAAGTGGTCATTGACCATCTGCACCGTGCGGGCCAGCGGGAGCGGACTGCACCGCGGAGTGTCCGAGATCGGGCGGTCGCCGTGCTCCCACGAGATGACGTTCATCGCACACAGGTAGAGACGGCTTGCCGGATGGCTGCCCACGGCGAGCCGGGGCGGGGCGCTGAATTCCGTGATGGGCATGGGTGGTGTCCCTTCTAGCGTTGTTCGTTGCATGGCAACGGGTTGTCCTCGTACCAAGCGTGGGCGTCGTGCATCGCAGCGGCGTGAGCCGTGGTCTTGCGTCGGTGATTGCGCCGAATTGCGTCCCGGTAGGCCGCGGGCAGCCGATACCAGCAGGCACGGCACGCGAATCGGTGCCGTGGCACTTGAGTCCCACACCCGCCGGGGCACGAATGGGTGCGGATCACGGGCTTTACTCCTGGCCGGGCGGTTCCGGCGCGCTCTCGTTCGCCCCGTCCGGAGTCGGCGCGGAGTCAGGTTCCCCTGCCGGCTCGGGCGGTGCTGGCTCTTCGTCCGCGGAGAGATCGGGCTCCATGGTCTCGCCCGGCCACCGCATGTTGCGGAGCTGGGAAACAGCGCGGCGTTTTCGGCGGAGAATCGCGTTGAACGTCGGGGTTTCCGGGTCCTTCTTGAGGGTCTCGACCAATGGCCGTGCGGTGACGCCGGTCAGATCGATGGCGGGAAATGTCATTGTGGCCGTCATTTCGTCCCCTCCTACCGAATCAGCAGCATGGCGAGTGCGACCATGTTGACGAGCAACAGCAGGAATGCCGCTCCGGCCATGACGAGTGCGTACTGCCCGATCTCGGTGTAGCTGGCGTCTGCGAATTTCGTTCGGATCTTGCCCGCGGCGCGCAGTCTGCGGCGTGCCGCCTGACTGATCCGGCCCCCAGCGGTCACAGGTACACCCGTTTGCGCTGGGGCTGCCGGGCATGGCGCGGTGTGTAGTTCCTCAGGCCGAGATCTTTGATCGGCCACGGGTCTGCGCCCGGATGTTCCTGCGCCCACAGGTATTCCACGCATCGGTTGAGCGCTTCCCCGGGGAGCCTGCGGTGGCGTTTCGGTCGAATGAAACACTGGATCTGGTTCATCACAACGATTCCTTGTGGTGATCTAGTGCGGCCGGGCGACGGGGGACGTCGTCCGGCCGTGCGGACTAACTCGCCCGACGGGGACGGGGCGTCTTCTTGCGCGCCAGCGCTGCGGCCTCCTTGCGCGCCCTTTCGATCTCGGCGTCGCGGAGCTTGATCAGCTCGGGCACGGGCACGTAAGTGCGCTTGAGGAACCGCACCCGGGGAAGGTCGCCGACCTTCATCAGCCGGAAAACGGTGGCCCGGTTGACCTTCAGCACTGCCGCCGTCTCGGGGACGGTCATCAAGTCCTCGAAAATCTCCGCGCTTCGCGCCTCGATCTTCGCGTCGTTCACGTCGGGGACGCCGGTGTCGTCGGCGGTTGCCAACACGTGGCCTCCTCTGCATTTGCGTTTGAAGGATTGCGTTAGGTCGCAAGTGGACGGTCGATGTGGACCGCGCGTGCGCTGTGGCGGGAGTTCCGTCGCAACTTGCGCTTCGGGTGGTGCACGACCGACCTTGCCCCCGCGACACGCCGAAGCTCAAGTGTTTCCGAAAAAGATTCCGAAAGTGCGATATAGGACGACGAATGCTGGTCAAACTGCGACGCACAGGGTGCGCTCAGTGATCGGCGGATACACTCGATCGAGACGTATCTGCACGGGCCAGTACGGAGCGATGCTGGAGGGGGCCGGGCGGCGCGCTGCGAAGAGGAATAGCTTGGTGTACCCGTGTAGCGGTACCCGAAGCGCAGTCGGGGATGGTAACGACCCCGGCTGTCCGAGTGGGAGGGCGACCACCATGGACAGCACATCGACGAAGCCCGCGCCCGATGCGGAGCCGTCGCCCCCTGAGCCCGGTGCCGGGAACGGGCTCGACCACGTGCGCGGGCTCTTCTTCGCCAGATTCCCCGGTCCCTGGCCGCACGGCTTCCTGGCTGGGGTCGCGAAGGAAAAAGGGGTCACTCCCGACCTCATTCACCGGGTGTTCCGTGCGAATCCGGCATGGCGTTCGATCCCCAAGGGGGAAGTGATCGCGGGCATCGCCACGGCGCTGGGCCTCCCGCGCGCCGCCGTGCACTTCGCGTTTATGGCAGATCTACATCCGGACGCGTGCGACGAGAACATGTACCGCGTGCTCAGCCTCATCGCCTCCATGACGCCCGCGCAGATCAGGGAGATGGAACACGCGGCGTTGCGAATCGCTCACTTCGGTTCGCGGCGCTGAGACCGCGAAGTATTTTCATTTGTGTGATATTGGTGGCGAGTGTCCATTTAGGAAGCCGCCCGGCGCGACGTCGCACGCGCTGAGCGGCTCCCCGTGGAGCCGGCCGCACGCTGGCGGGCGAAGAGGGAGTGACCTGATGTGGCGTACCACCTGGAGATAGGAGGCTCGGACCAACGGGCGTGGCTGTACGTGACGGAGGACTGCACCGCAGACGGTGCCCTCGTGGTGCTGCTCAAGCCGGGCGTCGTGCTCGACTCGGCCAAAGCCGAGGTGCTGAACGAGATGTTCGGCCCCAGCGGCTTGTTCGAGCCCGGGAAGACGCTCGACGCGGCAGACCTGGAAACGGTCACGAACAGCTGGCCCGCCACTGGGACTGGCTGATGGGCGGCGGGGGGCCGCAGCTAACCCTCTGGGCAGGTCCGCGACTGCCCGGAGCCAGGCAATGACACGCTCCACGAGAGGCCGGTACCCGGACCCCGTACCGGCCTCTCATCGCGTCTAGCTCGCGGCAGCAAGCTCCGGCATGGCGGCCGAGCCGGTCACGGTCTGGAGCATGGCGACCATCGCGTTCCACTGCGCCGCGGACACGATCACGGAGCCATCGGCGAGGGCGGTCGGTGCCGCAGCCTCCGCCGCCGGTTGCCGCCTCCGCGCCCGCTCGTTGTACAGGTCGATGATCTCGGCGTTGGCCGCCTCCTGTACCCGGGCGGCCCACTCCGCTTCCCGCTCCAGCGACTTGCGGATGTACTTCATGGTCACCGCGGGCGACTTGTGCCGCATCCGCCGCATGATCACCTCCAGCGGAGCATCGGCCTCGGCGAGGTTCGTCGCGCACGCGTGCCGGAGATCGTGGAATTTCGCCCGCTCGCCGGCCAGCCCGACGAGGTCCCAGACCTCGCGCATGATTTCGCCCGGGTCGATGGGCGACAGGAGGGTGCCGTTGAGGTTCCGGAAGACGAAATCGTCCGGGGTGTCGTCCGGCCGCCACTGCTGGAGGACGCGGAACGCCTCGACGCACCGAGGCGTGAGGGAGACCGTCTGAGTGATCTTTCCCTTGGGGTAGGACCGCAACGTCTTGTCGGGCTCCATGACGTCCCGGACGGTGACCTGCGGAATCTTCGCGTCGAGGTCGATGCGCTTCCAGCGGAGGCCCGCGACCTCGGCGGCCCGGAGGCCGCAGTCGTAGGCGAGCAGGACGGCCGGGAAGAACCAGTACGGCACGTAGTTGCTCAGGAGGCAAAGCTCCTGGTCGGTGAGGATGCGGGGCTCCCGCCGCCGCTCGACCGCGACCGCGATTCCGTCGGTGCAGTCGTCTTCGATGTAACCCCTCACCTGGGCAAATCTCTGGATCTGCCGCATGTACACCACGCGGCCCTCGATCGTGGAGGACGACATGCCTCGCTCCTCCTCCTGATCGAGGTACTCCAAGAACTTCTCCTGATTGACCTGCCGGATGTCGTACTTCGCGAACGCCTTGGACAGGACGTTCACCGCGCTCTTGCGGGCATTGCGGGACTGGTAGGTGCCGCCGCGTTCTTTCGAGCCGCGCTTGCCGGGCTGCTTCTCCCGGTGAACAAGCCACTCCCGGGCGACCTCGGGGAACGGATGGAGGAACCCCTTCCGGTCCTGGGGGTCGCCGAGTTCCTCGTATACGGCATCCATGCGGCGGTAGAGAGTGATCTGAGCGGCCTCTGCCATCCACTGCTCTTGGAAAACCTCGGTGCCGTCGTCCGGGTTGGTCGCCCAGACCTTCGCTTGGCGATGCGAGTCCCAGACGTAGGCGCGCCAGCGGCCAGAGGGGAGCTTTTCAGCCTTGGCGAGCCGGGGCGTGGCGGAAGCGGTTTTCTTCTTCGTCGCGGTAGCGGTCGTCATCGTGCGGGCTGCCTTCTCGTGTGCGCACGCGCGGCGTCCCGGCTGGGGACGCTAGCTCGACGGCCGGATGTGGATCAAGCCGACGTGGGAACAACGTCCCCGAGCGTCGATCTCCGCGAGTCGTTCAAGATCCGTTTACGGACCTCTGACCTGCGGTAATGCTTGATCTACTTCCGGCTAGTCGAGTGCTGCACGAGTAAGATGCCTTGACAAGCACCCCCGAACCGCAGTGAGGCTTCGTATCGGGGTGCGGGGGGAGGGCTGGGTGCCTCGATCGTTGGGTGTACCGGCTGCGGTTTGAGGACGTGAGGGAGTCCCTCACGTCCGGTGTCTCAGGGTTGGGGGCCGATGCGGCTTACTGCTCGTGCGCCTAGTTCGGTGCCGGTGCGCAGGACGTCCACTGTGGACTTTCCGGCTAGCCAGGTGGTGAGGACGCCCGCGTCGAAGGCGTCGCCTGCGCCGGTGGAGTCGACGCAGGTCGTTTCTACTGCGGGGACTGAGGAGACGCCGGTTGCGTCGATCCAGCTCGCGCCGTCCAGCCCGGCGGTCACTACTACTGCGCCGACGGTGGTCAGCAGTTCGGTCGCGGAGGACGGGTCTGCGGAGCCGGTCAGGGCGACCAGCTCTTCGGTGTTCGGCATGAGCAGGTCGGTGCCGCGTACGTCGTCCAGGAAGGCCGCTGGGTCGTGGATGTGGGCGGCTGCTTGGGGGTCCACGGAGGTGGTCAGACCCGCTTTCTTGGCAGCGTCCAGGGCGGCCAGGCCTGCGGGGCGCGAGGACGGGTCCAGCAAGACATAGCCGGACAGGTGCAGGTGGGTGGAGCCGGCCAGGGCCTCGGGGGTGACGTCTTCGGGGGCGAAGCGTTTGTTCGCGCCTCGGTCGGCGAGCATGCTGCGTTGGCCTTCGCCGTCAACGAGGACGACTACGCAGCAAGTGGGGGCTTCGGGATCGGTCGCGAAGGCGCAGCGGACGCCCGCGGCTTCCAGTTCGGCGCGGATCAGGCGGCCGCCCGAGTCGTCGCCGATGCGGGCGATCAGGGTGGTTTCCGCGCCTAGCGAGCGCAGCCACAGCGCGGTGTTCGCTCCGGCGCCGCCGCCGGTGAAGCGGATCGCGGCTCGGGCGTCGCCGCCGTGGGGGAGAGGTTGGTCGTGCCGGGCGACGACATCTAAGCCCGCGTCGCCGACTACTACGATTCCGGTCACGACAGGGCCACCGCTACTTCGGTGGCGAGTTTGGCGTTGGACAGCACCAAAGCCTCGTTCGCGTCGATGCTGACGCCTTCGCTGGCGGTGTGGAAGTGCTCCAGCAGCACCGGAGTCACGTCCGCGCCGTGGACGTCGGCGTCGGCCAGTTTTGCCAGGCCTTCCCGCAACAGCCGGTCGTGCAGGGCACGGTCCATTTCGGACTCTTCGGGGATCGGGTTTGTCAGCAGGACGCCGGAGTTCGCGTAGCGGCGGTGGGCGGAGACGACCGCGGCGGCTTGCTTCGGGTCGTCCACCCGCCAGCCGACGGGGTGGCCGGACGAGCGGAGATAGAACGCGGGGAAGTCGTCGGTGCGGTAGCCGAGGACGGGCACCGAGTTCGTTTCCAGCACTTCCAGAGTGGCGGGGATGTCCAGGACGGACTTCACGCCGGAGCACACGACCACGGTCGGCACCTTGGCCAGGACTCCGAGGTCTGCCGAGACGTCCCAGCTCTGTGCCGCGCCCAGGTGCACGCCGCCGAGGCCGCCGGTGGCGAAGACGCCGATCCCGGCTGCCGCGGCGAGCGCCGAGGTGCCCGCGACGGTGGTGGCGCCGGAGCGGCCGAGGCCGACCGCGGGGCCCAGGTCGCGCAGGGACAGCTTGTCCAAGCCGGCGTCGGGGGCGCAGACGCGCTCCAGTTCGGCGGGAGAGAGGCCGATGACCGGCCGCCCGTCGAGCACGGCGATAGTGGCCGGCACAGCGCCGCCGTCTCGCACGGTTTGCTCGATGCGGCGGCCGACGTCGAGGTTCCGTCCGTACGGGAGGCCGTGCGAAAGGATCGTGCTCTCGAGCGCGACGACGGGGTGACCGTCACGCAACGCCGAGGCGACTTCCTCGTGGACGAACAGGGGAGTGGTCTGGGTGGTCACGAACGGACATCATCTGTGATCGCCGCGCACGCTGCGGCATCGGGTCAGCTCAGCCCGCAAATTCTGCCGCGCTGCGGCTTCCCAGCGTGAGCGGGCGCTTTCGGTGAGGTACAGCGCGGGCCGCGTGAGGAGGCTTTCCAGTACTGCGGCGCGGCCGGTCGCCCAGGCGTCGTCGGGGTAGCGCGCGTACTCCTGACGCACGTTGTCCACGTACGCGGCGTACGTGTCGGGAGGTGCGCCGAGGATGGCTAGGTCGGCGTCGAGGAGGGCTGCTGCGGCGAAGTCGTCTTCGGGTGCTTCGTGGGAGGCGGTGGCGAGGACGAGGGCTTCGGCCTGGTCAATGTGCGCATCGGCAATCCCTGCGCGCGTGAGCCAGCGGCGAAGCCACTCCGCGCTGCGTTGTTCGTCTTCGCCGGGTACGGCGTCGTAGACCACGTCGTGTGCCCACGCGGCGAGTACGACGACAGCGCGTTCGTGGAAGGGCAGGTCGGCCGCTAGCTGCTCCGCGTCGTGCGCGACGGTGGTGGCGTGGGCGAGGTCGTGGTAGCGGCGGTGCGGTTCGGTGTAACGCGTTTCGAGGTCGGCCCAGGCGTCGCGGCCGACGTGGTGGTCGCCGCCGAGGCGGGTCAGCGCGTTGTGCCAGCGGGGTGCGGACTCGTGCGGCATCCGGGCTCCTGAGGGGTCCCTTGGCAGGTCAGGCGAGCCTAGCCGGGCATTACCGCGGGCGCGGCGCTGAGGCATGATGGTGGGGTGAGCACCGAAACGCTGACCAAGCCGGAGACCGACAGCACCGAGTCGACCGACGACGACTCGCCGAAGATGTTCCACTACGTGCGCAAGAACAAGATCGCCGAGAGCGCGGTCATGGGCACGCACGTCGTGGCGCTCTGCGGCGAGGTCTTCCCGGTCACGAAATCGCCCAAGCCGGGGTCCCCGGTCTGCCCCAAGTGCAAGAAGATCTACGAGGGCCTCCGTCCGGGCGGCGACGACTGAGGTTTCCCCCGCGTCCCGGTGCGCGGGAACAAAGGTGAAAATCCTTCACTCGGTGGCTGTGCACCCGGGGAGGAACTGGTAGACCTGCAATCCGGCCAGTCGCCTCCCCGCAGGAGTGTCCCCGCATGCGCGCAACCGGGATCGTGCTTTCCCTCGTCGTCCTGCTGTCCGCCGTCAGCGCAGTCGCGGCGGGCGCCGCGGACGCGGTGACCGGATGGACCACCGTCGGCTCCGACCGCGCCCGTCCGCTCGACGAGAGCCAGGGCCTCGCCACCGTCGAGCGCTCGTCCGGAACCAGCATCCGCTACACCGGCATCGGCACGGTCGACCCGGGTCTCGCGGCGAAGGGCTGGAACCACATCGGCGACCCGGGGTCGGCGAAGGGCTGGTACGTCGAGCCCTACCAGCGCGACGACCGCGGCGCGAAGCTCTTCCGCGTCGAGGCCCCGGACGGCTCCCGCGCCGACTACCAGCACGCGCTGGAATCGTGGGAGGCCAACAACAATTCGTTCGCCGCGGTGTCGCCCGACGCGCGCTGGCTCGTGTCCGGCGAATGGGGCACGATGGACCGTCTGCTCGTCTACCCGATGCCCGGCGCCGCGGCCACCGATCCCGGCCAGAACCTGCCGTACGCCTCGGCGATCCGGCTCGACCACCCGGTGCGCGACGTCCAGGGCTGCGATTTCGTCTCCGCGACCCGGCTGATGTGCTCCTCGGACGACCCGGACGGCAGCCTCTTCGGCACCACCAAACCCCTGCTGCAGGTCGATCTCTCCGGTTCGGTCTCCGGTTCCGACGTCACCGGGCACGTCACGTCGCTCGGCCAGCTCCCGCTGGAAAGCGGCTGCGGCGGCAACTTCGAGGTCGAGGGCATCGACTACGACGAGCGCGACGGCGGCACGCTGCGGGTGGTCGTGATGTCGCCGAGCGTCTGCATCGCCTTCGACAGCAAGACGTGGCGGTTCCGCCAGGGTTGAGTCAGCCCTGCCGCGGACGGCGCGGACGAGATTCGGCGGACGGCTCCGAACCGGTGGCGCGCTCGGGTCTGGCGAGTTGCACGGTCTCCGATTCGGTGCGGTCCGGCTCGTCGTGGCCAGTCTCGGAGTCGTCGGTTTCGTTTCCGGGGTGCCGTTTCGGCCGCCGCAACGGCATCGTCGTGCGGTCCCACAGCCGGCGGCCCTCCTCGGCCCGCATCCGCTCGTTCGCGCGTTCCATCTCCAGCCGCCGCCACTTGCGCCGCTGCCGCCGGGTCGCCTTCGCGGGCCACAGCTCCTGGATCGCGCTGTTGAAATACGCGCCGCCGACCACCGCGAGGCCGATGAAGAACATCAGCAGCAGGAACGCGATCGGCGCGGCCAGCGCGCCGTAGGTGTAGCCGGTCTTGGTGATCCAGTTCAGGTAGATCCGCAGCCCGATGCTCGACACCAGGAAGACCACGCCGGCCAGCATCGCGCCCGGCAGCCCGCGGTGCCAGGGCAGCCGGCGCGGCAGCGCGAGCTTGTACAGCGTCGTCAGCGCGAGCGCGATCATCACGCCCAGCACCGGGTAGTAGAGCGTGCCGACCCAGGACGAGACTGTCGGCCGCCAGTCGACCGGGAAGAACTCCGGCAGCAGGTCCGGCCCGATCGCCAGCAGCGGCAGCCCGATCACGAGCCCGATCAGCGCGCACAGGTACAGCAGCAGCGCGAAAATCCGCTGCCACACCTCGTTGCGGACGCCGTACTGGTCGTGCGCGACGGTGATCGCGTCGACGAACGACGACATCGCCGACGAACCCGCCCACAGCGAGATCACGAAGCCCACGGACACGATCTCGCCCTTGCCGACGGTGAGGATGCTGTTCACCGTCGGTTCGATGATCTCCTGCACCGCGTTGGCGCTGAAGATGGTGTGGCTGAAGGTGATGATCCGGTCGTGCACCGCGGTGACCACGTTCTGGCCGAACCACTCGCCGATGAAGCCGACGCTGCCCAGCAGCCCGAGCAGCAGCGGCGGGAGCGACAGCGTCTGCCAGAACGCCGCCTCGGCGGCCTCGGAGAAGATGTTGCCGTCCCACGCTTTCGCGAGCGTGCGGGTGAGGAGCCGCCACGGCCCCCTGCGCACGGTCTTCTCCGGCACGCTCTTCTTCGGCACTGCCTCGCCGTTCGGCTCTGCCGCGCCGGCGTCCGGTGTCACCTCGCCCATGGTGTGTCCCAGCATGGTCCATGCGCGCGGTTTTGGCTCGTCACCCCCGCCGAGAGGGGGCGTGTCGGAGGACACCACCCGTGGCGGTGGCGGGCGCCCGGGGACTCGGAAGGTAAGCTGGCCGACGTGCCCTCATCGCGGCGCCCGGCGGCGAAGCCGGTGCCACAGTGGGGGTTTTCGCACGTCACGGCCGCGCCGAGCGGTCCGAGGAGGGGGTGAACCGAGTTTTGTCCGAGACGACCCAGCCGGTCCTCGGGGCGCCGCCCGCGGAGAAGGACAGCACCGCGCGTCCGCTGCGCGCCTGGCAGCGCCGAGCGCTCACGAAGTACCTGTCGAGCAGGCCGAAGGACTTCCTCGCGGTCGCGACGCCGGGCGCGGGCAAGACGGTGTTCGGCCTCCGGATCGCCGCCGAACTGCTTTCGGACCGCACCGTCGAGGCGGTCACGATCGTCACCCCGACCGAGCACCTGAAGCACCAGTGGGCGGCCTCGGCCGCGGCGGCGGGCATCCCGATCGACTCGAACTTCCGCAACACCACCGGCGTCACGTCGTCGGACTACCGCGGCGTCGCGGTCACCTACGCGCAGGTCGCCGCGCATCCCACGCTGCACCGGGTGCGCACGGAGAACCGCAAGACCCTGGTGATCCTCGACGAGATCCACCACGCGGGCGACGCGAAGTCCTGGGGCGACGCGACCAGCGAGGCGTTCACGCCCGCGGTGCGCAGGCTCGCGCTCACCGGGACCCCGTTCCGCAGCGACGACTCGCCGATCCCGTTCGTCACCTACGAACCGGACGCGGGCGGCTTCCAGCGCAGCAAGGCCGACCACTCCTACGGCTACTCCGACGCGCTCGCCGACGGCGTGGTCCGGCCGGTCGTCTTCCTCGCCTACTCCGGCGAGGCGTCGTGGCGCACCAGCGCGGGCGAGGAGTTCACCGCGCGGCTGGGCGAACCGCTCACCGCGGAGCAGAACGCGCGCGCCTGGCGCACGGCGCTCGACCCGGCGGGCGAGTGGATCCCGGCGGTGCTGCAAGCCGCCGACACGCGGCTCAGCCAGGTGCGGCAAGGCATCCCGGACGCGGGCGGCCTGGTGATCGCCACCGACCAGGAAACCGCGCGTGCCTACGCCAAGATCCTGGAGCGGATCTGCGGCGAGACGCCGACGCTGGTGCTGTCGGACGACCCGAAGGCGTCCGGGCGGATCAAGGAGTTCTCCGAGACCAAGGAACGCTGGATCGTCGCGGTCCGGATGGTGTCCGAAGGCGTCGACGTGCCGCGGCTGGCCGTCGGCGTGTACGCCACCAGCGCGTCCACCCCGCTGTTCTTCGCACAGGCCATCGGCCGCTACGTGCGGGCCCGGAAAAAGGGCGAGACGGCGAGCATCTTCCTGCCGAGCGTGCCGGTGCTGCTGGAGCTGGCCAGCGAGCTGGAAGCGCAGCGCGACCACGTGCTCGGCAAACCGCACCGGGAGAAGGAAGGCTGGGACGACGAACTGCTCGCCCAGGCCAACCGCACCGAGGACGAACCGGGCGAGGAGGAGAAGGCGTTCACCTCGCTGCACGCCTCGGCCGAACTCGACCAGGTCATCTACGACGGCAACTCGTTCGGCACCGCGGTCTTCTCCGGTTCCGACGAGGAGCAGGAGTACCTCGGCCTTCCCGGCCTGCTGGAGCCGGACCAGGTCCGCGCGCTGCTGCGCAAGCGGCAGGAAGAGCAGATCTCCGACGAGAAGCGGCGCAAGCCGAAGACCGAGGAACCGGCCGCGCCGCCGGTCCGGTCGCAGTCGGTGAGCGAACGGCTCGGCGCGCTGCGCAAGGAGCTCAACGCGCTGGTCGGCGTGTACCACCACCGCACGAAGAAACCCCACGGCGCGATCCACAACGAACTGCGCCGCCAGTGCGGCGGCCCGCCCACCGCGATGGCGACGGTGGAGCAGCTCGAAGAGCGGATCGTCACGCTGCGCTCCTGGTAGTCCTTCCAGCCGAGCACCGGGGCGCACGACGCGGTCGTGCGCCCCTTCTCCTGGTAGAACGGTTCGTCCGGTTCGATCCGGGCGCCTGAACGGGCACCGTCACGCCTCCGACCGGACAAGACCGGACAAGTTCTCGTTACGCTCGGTGCGTGGCCGAGGTCACTCCGTCAGCCGAGCCGCCAGATGAGGGCCGTGTTGCCGAACTGTGTCCATTTGGTGTCGGTTACTCGATCCCGCCATCTTCCGCAGAGCCGCTCCGCGGCATATGTTGTCGGCCACAACATATCTGCGACGGTGCACGGGGACCCCTCCCGATCACCCCGCGAGCATGATCGGAGAAGGAACGAGGATGCGCACCAGAACCCTTACCCTCCTCGCCGCGACGGTGAGCGCCGGCCTGGCGCTCTCGGCGTGCGGCGCCAACAGCGCGGGCTCCGGCAACTCGGGGGACAGCAAGAGCTCCGCCTCCGCCCCGGCCGGCGGCGGCGCCAACGGCAAGGTCGGCGTGATCCTGCCGGAGACCGCCACCTCGGCCCGCTGGGAAGCCTTCGACAAGCCGATGCTGCAGGCCGCGCTCTCCGCGCAGGGCTTCAGCGCCGACATCCAGAACGCCCAGGGCGACAACCAGAAGTTCTCCACCCTCGCCGACGGCTTCATCAGCTCCGGCGTCAAGGTGCTGATCATCGCCCCGTCCGACCCCGCGGTCGGCGCGGCGATCGAGGCCAAGGCCAAGAACGCGGGCATCCCGGTCATCGACTACGACCGCCCGAGCCTCGGCGGTTCGGCCGACTACTACGTCTCGTTCGACAACGAGAAGGTCGGCGAGATCCAGGCACAGGGCCTCGCGGACGCGCTGAAGAGCAAGCCGGGAGCCAACGTCGTCCAGATCGAGGGCGCGCCGACGGACAACAACGCGACCCTGTTCGCCAACGGCCACGACAAGGTCCTCAAGCCGCTGTACGCCTCCAAGGCGCTGAACCTCGTGCAGAAGCAGCCCATCGACAACTGGGACGCCCAGGTCGGCGGCACGACGTTCGAACAGATCTTCACCCGGGTCGGCGGCAAGGTCGACGGCGTCGTCGCGGCGAACGACGAGCTGGCGGGCGCGGTGATCACCGTGCTGAAGAAGAACGGCCTCAACGGCAAGGTCCCGGTCACCGGCCAGGACGCGACCGCGGCCGGGCTGCAGGCGATCCTGCGCGGCGACCAGACGCTGACGATCTTCAAGCCGATCAAGGAAGAGGCCGAGAACACCGCGAAGCTGGCCGCCGCGCTGGCCAAGAACGACAAGGCCGCCGCGGACGCGATCGCCACTGGCAAGCTGCACGACCCGAAGAACAACCGCGACCTGAAGTCGGTGCTGCTGCAGCCGCAGCTGATCACGATCAAGGACATCAAGACCGTCGTCCAGCAGGGCTACGTCAAGGCGTCCGACATCTGCACCGGCGACCTCGCCGCCAAGTGCACCGAAAACGGCATCTCCTGACGCCGCAGTAACTCCCCGCCAAGAGCAGCCGGGCCGGGACGCGTTCCCCCGACACGCGTTCCGGCCCGGCACCCACGCGAGAGACAAGCGATTCCCATGAGCGAGCCCATTCTCGACATCACCGGCCTGAACAAGAGCTTCGGCCCGGTCCACGTCCTGCACGACGTGGACTTCGCCGTGCGGGCGGGCGAAGTGACCGCGCTCGTCGGCGACAACGGGGCCGGCAAGTCCACTTTGGTCAAATGCATCGCGGGCATTCACCCGTACGACACCGGAGCGGTGCGGTTCAACGGCGCGGACGCGCACATCCGCGGCCCGAAGGACGCCGCCGGGCTCGGCATCGAGGTCGTGTACCAGGACCTCGCGCTCGCCGACAACCTCGACATCGTGCAGAACATGTTCCTCGGCCGCGAACGCGGCAGCAGCTGGCTGCTCGACGAGGCCAGCATGGAGAAGGCCGCGCGCGAAACGCTGGCGTCGCTGGGCGTGCGCACGGTGAAATCCGTCCGCACGCCGGTTTCCTCGCTGTCCGGCGGGCAGCGCCAGACCGTCGCGATCGCGAAATCGGTGCTGTGGAACAGCAAAGTCGTCATCCTCGACGAGCCGACCGCCGCGCTCGGCGTCGCGCAGACCAAGCAGGTCCTCGACCTGGTGCGCAGGCTGGCCGAACAGGGCCTCGGCGTGGTGCTGATCAGCCACAACATGGCCGACGTGTTCGAGGTCGCGGACCGGATCGCGGTGCTCTACCTCGGCCGGCTGGTCGCGGATGTCCAGACCAGCGACGTCACGCACAGCCAGGTCGTCGAACTCATCACCGCGGGCCGATCGGGCGATCTCGGCCTGGCCCGTCCCGAAGCTGTCGCGCTGTGAGCGAGAAAGAACCCGCCATGACCGAAACTTCCGAGAAGCCGCAGACTCCGGACGCGCCCTCCGGGGCGATCGCCGACTTCGGCATCGACACCACCTCGCTGTCCACCGGCGAAGCGATCAAGGACTACTTCGCGCGGATGAAGGACGGGCAGCTCGGCTCGATCCCCGCCGTGCTCGGCGTGATCGTGCTCGCCGTCCTGTTCAGCGCGCTGTCGGGCGACTTCTTCACCCTGCAGAACATCGCCAACCTGCTGGAGCAGGGCGCGGGCCAGACCATCATCGCGATGGGCATCGTTTTCGTGCTGCTGCTGGGCGAGATCGACCTGTCCGCGGGCACCGCGTCCGGCGTCTGCGCGTCGCTGATGGCGCTGCATTACGTCCACAACGGAAACCTGCTGGGCTCCATGGGAACCGGCGTCTTCATCACGTTCATCGCGGTGCTCGTGCTCGCGGTGGTGCTGGCGCTGCTGCAGAAGATCTGGGCCGGGGCGGCGGTTTCGCTGGTCGGCATCGTGGTGATCCTGGTCGGCGCGCCGGTCAACGCGTGGGTCGAAATGCTCATCGCGGTCTGCACCGGCACCGCGATCGGCTGCATCACCGGTTTTCTCGTGTCGAAGATCGGGATGCCGTCCTTCGTCGTCACGCTGGCGCTGTTCATCGTGTGGCAGGGCGTGATCCTGCAGTTCGTCGGCGAGGGCGGCACGCTGCCGATCAGCACGAGCGACACGCTCAACGCGGTCGCCAACGGCAACCTTTCGGTGGCGGGCAGCTGGATCCTGTTCGTCGTCGCGGCGGGCGGCTACGCGGTGCTCGCGCTCGGACAGCACTTCTCGCGGCTGAAGCGCGGGCTCGTCGTGCAGCCGACGCCGATCGTGCTGGCGAAGGTCGGCGCCATCGCGGTCGTCGCCGCGGTCGCGACTTACCTGCTCACCATCAACCGGGCGTCCAACGACCTCGTCGTGATCGCGGGCGTGCCGTACGTGGTGCCGATCGTCCTGGTCCTGCTGGTGGCGGGCACCTACGTGCTCAACCGCACCAAGTACGGCAGGCACCTGTACGCGGTGGGCGGCAACAAGGAAGCCGCGCGCCGGGCCGGCATCAACGTGCCGAAGCTGCGCACCAGCGTGTTCGTCATCAGCTCGTCGTTCGCGGCGATCGGCGCGATCGTGTACTCGTCGAAGGTCGGTTCGGTCAGCGGCCAGTCCGGCGGCTTGAACACGCTGCTGTTCGCGGTCGGCGCGGCGGTCATCGGCGGCACCTCGCTGTTCGGCGGCAAGGGCCGGATCATGGACGCGGTGATCGGCGGCGCGGTGCTGGCGATCGTGAACAACGGTCTGGGCCTGCTTCAGCAGAAGGCCGCGGTGGTCAACATCATCACCGGCCTGGTGCTGCTGCTGGCCGCTTCGGTGGACGCGTTGTCGCGACGGCGGGCTGAGGCATCGGCCCGCTGAGGGCTGATGGGAAGATGACCCGGTGAGCAGCCCGCCCGTCGCCCGCCCGGACGAGGTGCGCCGGCACAACCGCACGACCCTGTTGCGCCTGCTGCACGTCGGCGGGCCCAGTACGCGGGCGGCGCTGGCCACCGAGCTGGGGCTCAACCGGAGCACCATCAAGACCCTCGTCGACGGCCTCGCCGAGGCAGGCGTGGTCGAGGAAAAAGTGCCGAGGCCAGGGCGAGGGGCGGGCCGCCCCTCGCTCCTGGTCCTGCCGCAGCCGCACGCCGCCGTCGTCCTCGCGGTCGACCTGCAAGTCGAACACGTCGCGATCGCGCTGGTCGGGCTCGGCGGGCAGATACTCGGGCGCAACAGCTGGAACCTGCATGCCCGGACGCGGACCGCGGACGAGGTGATCACCCACGTGATCGAGTCGACGCGGGTGCTGGCCGGCGACCTCGGCGTGGAGCCGGTGGCGGCCGGCGTGTCGGTGCCCGGGGTGGTGCGGCGGGCCGACGGCTTGGTGCACGAGGCGCCCAACCTGCGGTGGACCGATGTGGCGCTCGGGGACCGCTTGTCGGCGGTCCTGCGGATTCCGGTGCTGGTAGCCAACGACGCCGAGCTAGGGGCCGTTGCCGAGCATCTGCGCGGGGCGGCCCGGGGATCTTCGGATTCGGTGTACGTGTCCGCGGACGTCGGCGTCGGCGGCGGGGTGATTTCGCAGGGTTCTTCGCTGCGCGGCGGCGCCGGGTATGTCGGCGAGATCGGCCACATGGCGATCCGGCCTGGCGGGCGGGCTTGCTACTGCGGCAGCCGCGGATGCTGGGAGACCGAGATCGGCGAGGCGGCGCTGTGCCGGGCTTTGGGATTGCCGGAGGACACGCCTCGCGGAGTGATTCTCGTCGAGCTGCGCGAACTGGGGCTGGATGCCGACGCGGCCGCTTCCCGGCTGGCGGAGTACGCGGAGTGGCTCACGCTGGGGTTGGTCAACGTGGTCAACCTGCTCGGGCCGGAGCTGGTGGTGCTGGGGGATTTGCTGACGGTGCTGCCGGAGTCGGTGATGCGAGCGGTCGCCGAGGAGGTCCGGGGGCGGAGCCTGGTTTCCCGGGCTGCCGGGGGGACCCGGATCGTGAGTTCGGCGCTGGGCGCGGACGTGAAGCTGCTGGGGGCGGCTGAGGTGGCTTTCGAGGTGGTGTTGGACACGGTGTGAGCTGGGCGTTTCGTCTTCGGCTCGTCGCCTGGCGGTTGCGTGGGGCACCCCGTTAGCCCATTGTGCTGACGGTTCGGCTTCGTATCGGGGTGCGGGGGAGGGGCTGGGTGCCTCGATCGTTGGATGCGCTGGTGCGCGTTGAGAGCTTTCGGGGAAAGCGGCTTGTTCGCTCGGACGGCGGAGCGTGGCGGAGGTCGTGGGCTGACGGTGTCGGAGGCCAGCGCGAGTCCGAGCACACCCACGGGGCCAGTCCTGTACGGCAAGAGGGCAAGAACTGGAAGGTGCCGGGGCGGCACAAAACCGCCAGCCGAAACCGGGCGTCACCCCGGAAAACACCGGAGGCGGCAAGCGCGCCTGCGCCTGCCGCCTCCGGGGAGCGAATCTGTCGGTGAGCGAACTTACTTCTGGATCTCCGCGGCCAGTTCCTTGAGCTTGGCCTCGTGCTCGCGGGCGTGGTGCCCGCAGAAGAGCAGCTCGCCTCCGGAGCTGAGGACAGCGCGTACCTGAGCTGCTGCTCCGCACCGGTCGCATCGGTCGGCTGCGGTCAATTCGGGGCGGGTGAGCGTCGGTGTTGTCATGGGGGTCTCCCTCCGTCCCGGCACCGGTCGCCCGGTGCCTCGATCCAGCTACGCCCACTTCGGTCTCGATGCCTTCGGCGGGGATCGCTTCCGGCTCCGCGGTGTTCGTGCTTCCACTCTTGCAGACGTTTGGCGGCCCGCAAGTGTTCCCGCGCCGGTGGGAGGTGCGTCACGCCGAATTAGCCCGGTTGCCGCAGCGGCGTCCCACCCCGTAGGACCAGACCACCCGGCGCGGGGCGTTTTCCGTGGTCAGGCACCATGCGGGAGTGGGCATTGCACTCTCCTGGAAACGCGTGAACGCGATTCCGGCACCGGTCTTGTTCGTTCTCAGCGGAATTTCGATGTATGCCGGTGCGGCCATCGCGGTCGACCTCTTCGGGCACGCCACGCCGTCTGGGGTCGCGTGGCTGCGCTGTCTCGGGGCGGCCGTCGTGCTGGTGCTGTGGCGGCGGCCGCCGAAAGCCGCCTGGCGAGGGAAAAGGCTGCTGCTCGCGGGCGCTTTCGGGGTCGTCACCGCCGGGATGAACGTGGTCTTTTACGAGGCCATCGCGCGGCTGCCGCTGGGCACGGTGGTCGCGCTGGAGTTCGCCGGTCCGGTGGTCGTGGCGGCGATTGGGTCACGGACCCGGCGCGATTTGATCGCGCTGGTCCTGGTCGCGCTCGGGGTGGTCGCGATCGCGGACGTACGGATCGCGGGCAGTCCGCTCGGCGTCGTGTTCGCGCTGGCCGCGGCGGCTGCGTGGGCGGGGTACATCGTGCTCGGCAAGCGGGTCGCGATCGGCGGGGACGGGCTGGATTCGCTGGCGGTCGGGTTCGTGGTGGCGACGGTCGTGCTGTCGCCGCTCGCGCTGGGCACCGGCGAAGTGTGGGGTTCGCCACGCATGCTGCTGCTCGGGATCGGCGTCGGCGTGCTGTCGACCGTTGTGCCGTACGCGCTCGACCAAGTGGTCCTGCGCCGCCTCGGGCAGGCTCGGTTCGCGGTGCTGCTGGCATTGCTGCCGGTGACGGCGGGGGTCGTCGGGTTCCTCGTGCTCGCGCAGGTGCCGAGCGTCGCCGAAGCGATCGGGACGCTCGCCGTCGTCGCCGGGGTGGCGTTGCGCAGCCGGGACGACGCCGGGCCGGTCACTGAGCCGCCCGGGTGAACACTCGCGGATGGCCCGGGCGGCCCCGGCCCGCGATACTGATCCCGAGCCCGAGGAGGTTGCCATGACCAAGGCGGCGTCGGCGGCGGCGAAGGACCTGGCCGCGGCGGGGGTCGGTGGCGTCCACCTGGCCTGGGCGGACAACAACGGCATCCCGCGTTCGCGCGTGGTCCCGGTCGGCGGGCTGGCGGACGCGGCGGTCCGCGGCGTCGGCGCGACCTCGCTGTTCGCGGTCTTCGACAGCCACGACGCCATCACCTACGCCCATTCCGGTCTCGGCACGCCCTCCGGCGACATCCGGCTCGTGCCGGTCGTGGAACGCCTCCGCCGGCTCGCCGGGCAGCCCGCGCTCGCCTGGGCGCCGGTGCGGCAGCTCGCCGCGGACGGTTCGCCGTGGCCGTACTGCCAGCGTTCCGTGCTGGAGCGGCAGGTCGCCGAGGCGGCGCAGCGTGGTCTCGAATTCCGGGCCGGGTACGAGCTGGAGTTTGCCGTCGCACCAGCAGGCAGCGAGGACGTCGTGTCCGCGCCGGGACACCGCGGCCCCGCCTACAGTCCGCACGCGCTGATCGGCCTGGACGACTTCATCGCCGCGCTGCTGCACGATTTCGCCGCGAACGGCTTGCAGATCGGCCAGCTGCACGCGGAATACGGCGTGGCACAGCTGGAATTGTCGCTCGCGGCGACGGACCCGGTATCCGCGGCGGACGATCAGCTGCTGGCGCGCCAGACCATCCACGCGGCCGCGCACGCACACGGGCTGGTGGCGAGTTTCGCGCCGATGATCGGCCTCGGAGCCGCGGGAAACGGCTGGCACTTGCACACTTCGGTCCGCCGCAAGGGCCGCAACCTCTTGGCAGGCGACGGCGTGCCGGGCGGCGAAGGCGCGGCGTACCTCGGCGGGCTGCTGCGGGATCTGCCCGCGCTGACGGCGATCACCGCACCGAGCGTGCCTTCGACGATGCGGTTGCGGCCGGGGTTTTTCGCTGGCGCGTATGCGTTCTGGGGCGTGGAGAACCGCGAGGCGCCGCTGCGGTACGTCCCGGGCACGGCGCTGCTCGGGGCGGAGCACGCGAATGTCGAGCTGAAGACGTCGGACGCGTCGGCCAACCCGTATCTCGCGCTGGCCGTCGTGCTCGCCGCGGGAATGGCCGGGATCGAGGATTCGGCGGTGCTGCCGGAGCCGATCGCGGAGGACCCGGGCGGCTGGAGCGAAGGGGAACGGAACACCGCGGGCGTGCTGCCGCTGCCGGCGAGTCCGTCCGAACAGGACACCGCGCTGCTGGCGAATCCGCGCGTGTCCGGGGCGCTGGGGGACGAGCTGCTCGGCGCGTTCCGCGCGGTGCGCGCCTCGGACGCGGCGTGGGCCGCCGAGCGGGCGCCCGAGGAGATCGTGGCGGCGCATCTGTGGCGGTACTGAACACGGGGCTTTCCGACGTCCACTGGCTTCCCGGCGGCGCGCGCCTGGTCGCCGAAGCCCGAGCGGAACTCCCGCAGAAGGACGGTTTGGCGGCGGCCTTCACCGGACTCGTGACGCTGCGCGCGGCGGACATCGCGGTACCGGACCAGGACGAGGTCGCGATCGCGGCGGGGACCGTGCGCACGTCGACCAGCCGTCCGGCGGGTGCGCTGTCCCGCAACGACTTCCGGCTTCCGGTACCGTTCGACGAAACTGCTGCGGGCACTTCGCTGGAGGGTTTGGCCTCAGCTGTCCGGACGTTGTCGGAGGAGAAGCTGGCGGTGGTTCCGGCGCTGGGGGAGTGGAGCGCTTCGACGGTTTCGGATCTGCTGCTGGGCTTGTGGGAACTGCCGCGCGTGGCGGTGCTGGCGCGGGTCGACCCGGCGGAGCTGGGCTCGCCGGACACGCCGGAACGCGCGTTGCTGGACTATCTCGACACCGGCATCCCTCCACTGTGGACAAACCGATGGCGGCCGCCCGCACCGCATCACGTGCTGATCGCCGGAGTACGGCTGGGTGCGGAAGGGACGCTGCTGTCCGTTGTGGACACTTACCGCGAACTGGGCGACGAAGGCGTGCACGACCAGCCGGTGGAATGGATCGCGGCGGCGCTGGAATCGGTGCTGCTGGTGGCGGACGCCCGGCACGCGGAGGTGCTGGCGCAGGCGGTTTCCTATGCCGGGCTGCGCACGCAGTAGGCCGGGAAAACAGTTCGCGAGACCGGCCGGGCGGATGGCAGCCTTCGCGTCATGACGGCCCCTTACGAGATCCGCGCGGACTTCGACACGGACACGATCGTGGTCTACCAGGCCTACCGGACGGCCATCGCCGACGCGGCATTGCGGGCGGGCCGGTTCGTCGCGCCGTTTTCGTTTCACCGGATGACGTGGATCAAGCCGTCGTTCCGGTGGCTCATGCATCGCAGCAACTGGGCGCGCAAGCCCGGTCAGGAACGTGTTCTCGCGGTGCGGATCACCCGGGCCGGGTGGGAGGAGGCGCTGTCCCGGGCGGCGCTCACGACTTCGGATCCGGCAGCGGTGGCCGAGGCCGCGGTGCACGTCCAATGGGATCCGGAACGGTCGTGGCGCGGAGCGGCGCTGAATCACTACAGCATCCAGGTCGGCGTCGGCCGCGAACTGATCCGGGCCTTCGCCGACGAATGGATCGTCGGCATCGAGGACCGCACGCCGCAGGTCCGCAAGGCCGCGGCTCTGGTCAAGGACGGGCGCACCGCGCAAGCACAACGGCTGCTGCCCGCGGAACGGGTGTATCCGCTGCCAGGAGAACTGGCAAACCGCCTGTGCCGCAACGGCTAACCGTCGTACCGCTCCTGCGCGTCCAGCAGTTCCTCCCAATGCTCGGCAACCCAGCCGTACACCGCCCGCATCGGTTCCAGCAGGCTTTGGCCAAGCGGCGTCAGCGCGTACTCCACGCCTGACGCGGGATCGGCGTGCGCGGTGCGGGACACCAGACCGGAGCGTTCGAGGCCGCGCAACGTCTGGGTCAGCACCTTCGGCGTAACGCGACGCAGCGGCACGCGCAACTCGGAGAACCGCCGCGGCCCGTCCTCCAGGCAGCGGATCACCAACGCGGACCATTTGTCCCCGAACCGGAACGGCACCAGCGCGGACGGGCACAGCTCCTCGAACAGGTCCGGAGGCAAGGGCCGGCGAACGGTCATCACGGTCTCCTCTCAAGTATCCCGGAGGGAACCGGCCCCCTGGCTACCTTCCAGAGCATCGACACTCCAGGAGGTATTCCCACGATGAGCAAGATCGTTGTTTTCGGGGCGGGCGGCCGGGCCGGACGGCAGGCGGTCGCGGAGGCACGGCGGCGCGGGCACGAAGTCACCGCGGTGGTCCGCGATCCCGCGCGCTATCCCGACCTGGCAGATGTCGTCGCTGGCGATGTCACCGACGCGGCCGACGTCGCTGCCCTCGTCGCTGGGCAGGACGCGGTCATCAACGCGGCCGCGGTCTACGGCGAGGGCACCGACCCGCACGCGTTCTTCACCGACGCCGCACACGCTCTCGTCACCGGTTTGTCGCAGGCCAGGCTCGTCGCGGTCGGGCTGTCCGCGCTGCTGCCCGCCGCCGACGGAACCTCGGTGCTGGACTCTATTCCGGCCGAGTTCCGGCCGTTCTGCCTGGCGCACGCGGCGGGGCTCGAGGTGTTGCGCATCGAGGGCGCCGGGCTGGACTGGGTGTACGTCAGCCCAGTCGGCGACTTCGACCACGAAGGCGAGCGCACCGGCCGCTACGAAATCGGCGGGCACGGCGACCTCGCCCGCAAGATCTCGTACGCCGATTTCGCCGTGGCGCTGCTCGACGAGGTCGAGAATCCGCGGCACCGCCGCGTGCACCTGGCAGTGGCCTGAACCTACTTCGCGAAGCGGGAGTGCTTGCGGCCGTAGAAGAAGTAGATCAGCAGGCCGAGCACGAGCCACGCGGCGAACCGGATCCAGGTCATCACGTCGAGGTTCAGCATCAGGTAGAAGCACGCTACCGCGGCGACGATCGGCACCACCGGCGAGAACGGCACGGTGAACGGGCGCTTCAGGTCCGGACGGCGTTTGCGCAGCACCGGCACCGCGACCGCGACGATGATCATCGCCGACAGCGCGCCGATGCTGACCATGTCGGCCAGCGCCGAGATCGGCACGAACGCCGCCAGCACGGCGATCAGCGCGGCCCCGCCGATGGTCATCCGGTGCGGCGTGCCCCAGCGCGGGTGCGCCGTGCCGATTGCCTTGGGCAGCAGGCCGTCGCGGCCCATCGCGAAGCCGATCCGGCCGATCGTGACCAGTTCGACCATCATCACCGACGTCAGCCCGGTGACCGCGCCCAGCGAGATCAGCGCGCCGACCCAGTGCTGGCCGACCCGGTCGAACGCGTCCGCGAGCGGCGCGCCGGAGTCGATGTCGGTGTAGTGGACCATGCCGGTGAGCACGATCGAGACCCCGATGTAGAGCACCGCGCAGACCGCCAGCGCGCCGAGGATGCCGACGCGGAGGTCCTTGCGCGGGTTGATGGTCTCTTCGCCGAGGTTGGCGAGCGCTTCGAAGCCGGTGTAGGCGAAGAACACGACCGCCGCGGCGGTGACCATGCCGGCGATGCCGTACACCGACTGCTCGAGCCCGAGCGCGGCCTGGACCACCGGCTGGTGCAACGCGTTCGCGCTGCTCGACGGCGGCTGCGCGGGCGGGATGAACGGGGTGAGGTTCGAACCCTTCACGAAGAACACGCCGACGGCGAGGATGAGCACGCAGACCGCGACCTTGACGAGCACCAGCACGTTCGTGAGCCACGCGGACTCCTTGATGCCGACGACGGCCACGACCGTCAGCACCGCGATGATCAGCACCGCGCCGACGTTGACCGTCGCGGACTCGCCGAACCAGTCCGGCGACAGCCCGAGCAGGTTCGCGAGGTAGCCGGACCAGCTGCGCGACACCACGGCCGCGCCGAGCGCGAACTCCAGCAGCAGGTCCCAGCCGATGATCCAGGCGAAGACCTCGCCGAGGGTGGCGAAGGCGTAGGTGTAGGCGCTGCCCGCGGTCGGCACGCTGGAGGCCAGTTCGGCGTAGCAGAGCGCGGCGAGGCCGGCGACCACCGCGCCGATCACGAACGAGAGCGTCACCGACGGGCCGGCGTGCGTCTTCGCCTCGACCCCGGCGAGGGTGAAGATCCCGGTGCCGATGATGATGCCGACGCCGAACCCGATCAGGTCGCGCCCCCTGAGCCGCCGCTTCAGCTCGCCGGATTCCTGTCGCTTGAGGACTTCGTCGACGTCGAGAGTTCTCCGCTCACCCATGGGGGAACGTTAGAAGGTCGCGCCCGGATGCGCAGATCGGCTAACCGGGTGGCTCAATACCGTGGTCTTGCGCGAGGATCGCGGCCTGCACCCGGGACCGCAGGCCGAGCTTGGCGAGCACCCGGGAAACGTGCGTTTTCACCGTCGCCTCGCCGATGTACAGCCGGGAGCCGATTTCGGCGTTCGAAAGCCCGGCGCCGAGACAGCCCAGCACCTCGCGTTCGCGTTCGGTGAGGTCCGCGAGCCCGCTCGGCGCGGGCGACGGGCCGGCCGGGGTGCTGGCGAAGGCGGCGATCAGCCGCTTCGTGACCTGCGGGGCGAGCACGCCCTCGCCCGCCGCGACCAGCCGGACGGCCTCGATCAGCCGCGGCGCCTCCACCGACTTCAGCAGGAACCCGGCGGCCCCGGCGCGCAGTGCGGCGTGCACGTATTCGTCGAGGTCGAAGGTGGTGAGGACGAGGACCTCGGCGAGCCCTTCGGCGATCAGCCTGCGGGTGGCGGTGATCCCGTCGGTGCCGGGCATCCGGACGTCCATCAGGACGACGTCCGGCCGCAGCGCGCGGGCCTGGCGCAGCGCGACCTCGCCGTCGGCGGCTTCGCCGACCACCTCGATGCCCTCGGCGTTGCCGAGGATGAGCGCGAGCCCGGCGCGGATGGCGCCGTGGTCGTCGGCGACGAGGACACGGATGGTCATGAGGGCTCTCCGGCGAGGGGAAGTTCGGCGTGGACGAGCCAGCGCGGTCCGGACGGACCCGCTCGCAGGGTGCCGCCGACAGCGTGGGCGCGCTCGCGCATGCTCAGCAAACCGTGCCCGCCGCTGCCGGACGGGGAAGGCGCGCCGAGCAGTTCGTTGCCGATTTCGACGGTCAGCGTGCCGTCGGCCACTCGCAGCCGCACTGTCGTCTGGCTGCCCGGCGCGTGTTTGACCGCGTTGGTGAGCGCTTCCTGCGCGATCCGGTACGCGGTGAGGTCGACGGCCGTCGGCAGCGCGAGTTCTTCGTTCACAGTGGAATCCACGGTCACCGTCATGCCCGCCGCTCGGGCAGATTCCACCAGCCTGGACAGTTCGGCCAGCCTCGCCGGAGCGGTCACCTCGTCGTCGGTGGACTCCGAACGCAGCAGGCCGATCATCGCGCGCATTTCTTCCAGCGCGTGCACGCTGTTCTCCCGAACCGCGACGAGCACGGTCTGCGCGGTCTTCGGATCGTCTGCCATGGACAGCGCCGCCTCCGACTGGATGGCGATAGCCGACAAATGCCCGGCGACGACGTCGTGCAGGTCGCGAGCCATCCGCGCGCGCTCGGCCGCTACGGCCGCCTTTCGGTCCAGCGCAGCGATCGTCGCGAGCTGCTCGGCGTTGGCCCGTTCGGTCGCCGCGATGTCGCTCTGCTGGCGCACATTCGCGCCCCACCACACTGGGACCAGAAGGAACGACAGCATGCCGAACACCCCGAACGCAGCCGCTCGCCAGCCCGCGATGGCCACGAAGACGAACAGCACCGCGAGCGTGGCGGCGGCGGTCAATCCGACCAGCACCCGGGCGGTGCGGCGGGAGCCGTGCAGCACCGCGGTGTAGAGGAAATCCGTGTACGCGACGGCGATCGGCAACGACAGGTCCACCACGACGTCAAACCCGACGATGCCGGTCGCGATCAGCAGCCCCCACGGCACTGTCCGGCGCAGGAACAGGGCGAGGCACATCGCGCCGAGCTCGGCGAACCGGACCCAGATCGGGTACGGGTCGCTGTTGCCCTGCAGCCGGTGGACGTCGATGAGGTACAGCATCGCGCCGCCGGCGAACACCGCGAGCGCGACGAGGCCGTTCTGCTGCCACAGCGGCAGTTCGCGCGGCCGGGGGAGGGCCGAGCGCAGGTCTCGCAAGCGCACCCGACCATGACAGCACACCGCGGCGGCCCGGTCGTCCTACGAAATGATGACCCCCCGATCGTGCCGACCGCTGACGCGCGCGGACGTCCGCGCCCGCGACAGTGAGGCCATGGACGAGATTCTGAACAGCCCGATGACCGCCGCCATCGTGGCGTGCGAGATCGGGTTCTGGGTCTTCATCGCGGCCGGGCTGCTGACCCGGTACGCGCTGCGCAAGCAGAAGGCCAGCACCGTGCTGCTCGCGCTGGTGCCCGTGGTCGACCTGGTGCTGCTGGTGATCACGGTGATCGACCTGACCAACGGCGCGAAGCCGAACCTGACGCACGGGCTGGCCGCGGTGTACCTGGGCTTCTCGGTGGTGTTCGGACCGTCGATGGTGGAGTGGGCCGACATCCGGTTCGCGCACCGCTTCGCCGGCGGACCGCCGCCGGAGAAATTGTCCGGTCGTGCGAAAGTGCGCAAGGAATGGCTCGAATGGGGCAAGTGCGTGCTGGCCTGTGCGATCAGCACCGCACTGCTGTTGCTCGCGATCCTTTTCATCGGCGACGCGAGCCGGACCGAGCCGTTGTGGGGCTGGATGTCGCTGCTGGCCAAGGTCGTCGGCATCTGGTTCCTCGTCGGGCCGTTGTGGCACCAGATCGGGTCTTCCTCGCGGAAAGGAAGGGCGCGGTCGTGATCGAGCTGCTCGGCATTCTCCTGGTGGTGCAGGGCGCGGGCGGGCTGATCAACCGGCTCGCCGGGGCGGAGCACCCGAGCTGGTTCGTCCAGTTGCACGTGCTGCCGCCGCGGCTGCACGTGATCGCCAGCATCGTCCTGCTCGGGGCGGGTGTCGCGGTGCTGTTCGCGAACCGGGCGCGCAACCGCCGGCGCGGCTAAACTCGGCGGGGTGGCGGCCGGTCCGGTTCTGCTGTTCGCCGTGGTCAGCGTGGCGCCCTCGGCGTTGTTCTGGGCTGCCCTCCGCCTTCCCGCGCTCTGCCGCTGGCTTCGTCGGCGACGCGCCGCTCCAGTGCCGTCCGAACCGCCGGTAGAGCAGGTGGCCGCCGACCTGCGCCGGGTACGCCGGACGCTCGCGCGGCTTCCCGCTGGTACGCCCGCCGCGCGTCGGATCGGCACCCGGCAGGCGTACGACGCACTGCTCGTCACCGCCTGCCGCGAGCTCGACGTCGAACACCGGCTCGACGGCTTGCGCGAGGGAGCCGACCGGGATCTCGAACGGCTGCGGATCGAGGATTCGCTGAGCCGTAAAGGATTCGTGCTGTCCTGAACGGGGTGGCAGGATGCCCGGGTGGACTTCCAGCCTCAGGACCGGCCCTCGGACGCGTTCCAGCAACCCCTCACCGCCGAGCAGATCGAATCGCTGTGCCGCCGCGCGCTCGGCAGCAGTGTGCGGTCCGCCGTCGAAATCGGCTGGGGCGGCTACAACAACACCTACCGGGTGGAGCTGGCCGACGGCCCGGCGATCCTGCGCGTCGCCCCGGAACCGGCGCGGCAAAACCGGATCGAGCACCAGTTCATGCGCAACGAATACCTTGCCGCGCCGTACTTCGCCCCGATCGCGCCGCTGATGCCGCGCACGATCGCCGCCGACTTCACGCACCAGGTCATCGGCCGGGATTACGTCCTGCAGGCGGTTCTCCCCGGAGCGCCCGGCCCGGACATCCTTTCCGCGCATACGCCGGAGGAACGGGCGCCGTACTTCCGCCAGCTCGGAGAAATCACCCGCGCGATCCACGACGTGCGCGGCCCCGGTTTCGGCGTCGTGGCCGGTCCGCATTTCGCGACCTGGAGCGAAGCGCTCATCGCGTATTTCGAGGACAATGCGGCAGACGTCGAAGGCTTCGGCCTCGACGGGTCTGACTTGCGCGCGATGGCCGCTTGGGTGAAGCGCGACGCCGCGCTGCTCGACGAGATCACCGAACCGCGCCTGACGCACGGGGATCTGTGGCATGTGAACGTCATGCTGACGCCGGAACTCGAGATCGTCGGAGTATTCGACCACGACCGAAGCTGGTGGGGCGACCCGGCGGCGGACTGGACGATCCGCATGGCCTCGGTGAAAACGGGTTCGAGACGGGATTGGTTCTGGGAGACCTACGGACGGCCCGACGAGTCCCCGTCGGCGCGTCGGCGCGCGTTGTACTACGAGGCCCGGCACCTCGGCGCGGTGCGGCTGGAACGGCAGCGGCTCAAGGAGCGGCAGGTAGAGGAGACGTACGCCGATCTGGCCTCGATCCTGGCCGAACTGGAGTCCTGAGCGCGGAAGTCCTCGCGAGCCGGGGCGGGGCTGGTCAGAGTGAGGGGTCGGAGCCGCGCAGAGCGGCCCACCAGAAGCCGAACGCGGCGATCAGCACGCTGACCGTCAGCCAGCCCGCGAATCCGCTGCCGTCGACCAGCGCCCAGAACGCCCCCACGACCGGGGCAACCGCCAGCACCGGCAGGTCAGCGCGGAACTGCCGAGCAAGCCGTACCGGCGTGGCCGCGGCGAGCGCGCGTTCCTCGTCCGGCTCGGAAGGGTTGTCCAGCCGGCGGCCGCGAGGTTCGCCAGTGCGCACCGCGCCCGCCGGGTACAGCACCTCGCCGTCGAGGCGCACGGCGACGTGACGGTCTGTGCGCAGGTCACCCAGCACCTCGACCCGCGAGGGCGACGGCAAGCCGATCAACGTCGGCGAGAAGTACACCGGGATCCACCGCGGCGTCGCGGTGTCGGTCTCCAGCCACGACCGCGTCAGCAAGCCGCGTTGCACCTTCACCCGGCGCATCGGCACCGAAGCGACCGCCTTGCGCCGGGACGGCTGCACGAAGCGCGTGAAGAACAGGAATCCGTTCACCGCAAGCATCGCGAGCACTGCGACCACCGTGACCGTCGCGTACGTCGAGGCGCGATCGGCGGTCACCAAAGCCGAAGCGCCGGTCGTGACCGCGCGCGAAGGGGCTGACGGGTCGTAGCGCACCGGCACCTTCGTGCCCAGCGGCGGGGGAGTGGTGTCCAGTTCGACCGCCGCGCTCGCTTCCGGCTGGTTCGGCACCGGGAACCGCACCGTGACGGTGGCGTCGTCGACCCGGGAGACGATGCCAGTCGCGTTCACGGTCAGCCCCTGCAGCCGCGGCCGGGTGCTGTTGAACTCCAGCAGTTGCACCACGAACACCGCGGCGCACGCGACGAACACCACCGCACTCGTCGCCAGGATGTGCCGCACCGGCCGCAATCGCAGGAACTTCCGCACAAGGATCACCTTAACTGTCCAAAAAGGAAGGAGCGGCGCGGGGAGTCCGCGCCGCTCCTTCGTTTCCCGCTGGGGGAGGATTACTTCACGAACCCGATCTTGGTGTAGTCGTACGGGTTGTTCGCGTAGCCAGGCGAACCGAAGTTGCCGAGCGTCTTGCGGACGGCGAAGGCTCCGGTCGACTGGAAGATCGGAAGCTGGTGGCCCAGCGCCCAGATCTCCTTGTCCGCGGCGTTGATGTCCGCGGCCCGCTTCGTGTCGTCCAGTTCCTGCGCGGCGGTGTCCAGCAGCTGGTTCAGCTTGTCGCTGCCGATGTGCCCGTAGTTCTGGTTGATGTTCTTCGGGTCGAGGTAGTAGATGCCCTTGCTGCCGCCGATCGGGAACGAGTTCGAGATCCAGCGGAACAGCGTGAGGTCGAAGTTGCCGACGTTCACGTAGTTCTTGAAGAACTCGGCCGACGGGACCGCGACGATGTCGATGCCCACGCCGATCGCCTTCAGCTGCGACTGCAGGATCTGGCCGGTCTGCTGGCTGATCGGGGTCCCCGACGGGATGACCAGGCGCAGCTTCAGCTGCTTGCCGTCCTTGGCGCGCAGGTCGCCGGACTGCTTCCAGCCCAGCTTGTCCAGTTCGGCCTTGGCCGCGTTCTGGTCGAACTTGTACGGGCCGCTGTTGTCCTCATAGGTCTTCGAACCCTTGAGGTACAGGTGGTTGCCGATCGGCGTGGTGTCCTTCTGCATCTGGCCGAGGATCGACTTCGAGATGGTCACCGTGTCGACGCCGCGCATGACCGCCAGCCGCAGGTCCTTGTCCGAAAGGATCGAGGACGGCGCGCCGTTCAGCGTCATGTGCGTGTAGTCGGGGTAGGTCGACTGGCGCACGACCGCGTTCGGGTCCGCCTGCGCCCGCTTGAAAGCGTTGATGTCGTTGTTCAGGTTGTAGAAGTCGATCTGCCCGTTGGCGAACGCGTCCGCCAGCGCGGGACGGTCCACGACCTTGTAGGTCACGGTGTCCAGCTTCGGCTTGTCGCCCCACCAGTTCGGGTCGCGCTCGAACACCGCGGTCTTGGCGGTGTAGTCGACGTTCTTGATCTTGAACGGACCCGCGGTGATCAGCGCCTTCTGCGCCCAGCCCTTGTTGAAGGTGTTGGCGTCGGCCATCGCCTCCTTCGGGTACAGCGGCGAGAACAGCGACTTCCACTCCGCGAACTTCTTCGCGAAGGTGACCTTGACGTCGAGGTCGTCAGTGCCCTTCTCGACCTTGGCGATGTCCTCGTAGCCGGTGGTGCTGGAGACCTGGTAGGCGGTGTCCTTGCCGTTCAGGACCTTCGCCATCGCGGCGAAGTCCTCCCAGGAGAACTGGCGCCCGTTGCTCCACTTGGCCTTCGGGTTGATCTTGTACTCGATGACCTGCGGGTCCTGGCTGACGATCTCGGCCGAGGTCAGGTAGTTCTTGTCCAGACCGACCGTCGCGTCCGCGTTCTGCGGGAACGGGTAGGGCAGGATCGCGCCGAACATGTTCGCGCCGTCCAGGACGGTGCCGTCGACCTGGTAGTAGTTCCAGTTGTCCGGCAGCTGGTCGACCGGCCACTTGAAGTCGCCGCCGTCCTTCAGCTTGTCCATCGGCTGCTCGTTGATGTCCGACGTCTTGACGCCCGTGGTGCCTGCGTCCTGCAAACCCTTGTCGCCGCCGCCGCTGCCTCCGCCGCAAGCGGCGAGCAGGAGCCCCAGAGCGGCAACGGGGGCCACGATTGCGGCCATTCTCCGTCGCATGTGTTTACCTTCCTTCTTCTGGTGTGCCAACGGATTGTGGCTACACAACTTCGCGGGTTCTGGCATAGTGGCACGCGACGTCGTGGTCCTCGGCGCGGGATTCGCGCGGGGGCTCGACGTCGACGCACTTGCGCTTGTCCTCTTCGGACAGTTGGGAGAAGACGAAACACCGGGTGCGGAACCGGCAGCCCGACGGCGGATTCGCCGGGCTGGGCAGGTCGCCGGTGAGGATGATCCGGCCGCGCTCGCGTTCCTTGGCCGGGTCCGGGATCGGGATCGCGGACAGCAGCGCCTGCGTGTACGGGTGCTGCGGCGCCTCGAACACCGTGCGGACGTCGCCGATCTCCACGATCTTGCCGAGGTACATCACGGCCACGCGGTCGGCGATGTGCCGGACCACCGACAGGTCGTGCGCCACGAACAGGTACGACAGGCCCAGCTTGGCCTTCAGTTCGTCCAGCAGGTTGATCACGCCGGCCTGGATCGACACGTCGAGCGCGGACACCGGCTCGTCGAGCACGATCAGCTTCGGCTCCAGCGCGAGCGCCCGCGCGATGCCGATGCGCTGGCGCTGCCCGCCGGAGAACTCCGCCGGGTACCGGTCGGCGTGCTCGGGGCGCAGCCCGACCAGCCCGAGCAGTTCCGGCACCCGCTGGTCGATGCGCTCCTTCGAGAACCCGTGCGTCACCATCGGCTCGGCGATGATGTCGCCGATCGGCAGCCGGGGGTCGAGCGCGGCCATCGGGTCCTGGAAGACCACCTGGAGGTCGCGGCGGATCGACTTGCGGTCCTTGCCCGCGAGCTTCGCCACGTCCTTGCCGAGCACCGCGACCGAACCGTGCGACGGGGCCGCCAGTTCGAGGATCTCCATCAGCGTGGTCGACTTGCCGCAGCCGGATTCGCCGACCAGGCCGAGGGTTTCGCCCTCGACGATGTCGAAGGTGATCCCGTCGACCGCGCGCACGACGCCGACCTTGCGCTTGAAGACGGTGCCCTTGCTGACCGCGTAGTGCTTCTGCAGGTCCTGCACGTCCAGCACGGTCGAGCGCTGGGTGCGCGGCAGGGACGCGACCGCGGCCTCCTCGATCACCTCCGCGCCGTAGACCTCGGCGGCGTCCGCTTCGGGACGGGCGAGTTCTTCGGTGCGGATGCAGGCGGCCCGGTGCGTCGTGTCGACCGGCGCGTTCGGGTTGCCCGGCGTGATCGTGAACAGTTCCGGCTCGGCCGTGCGGCATGCGTCGATCGCCAGCGGGCAGCGCGGCGCGAACGGGCAGCCCTGCGGCAGGTTCACCAGCGACGGCGGCTGGCCCTCGATCGGCACCAGCGGCTGCTTCTCCCGCGCGTCGACGCGGGGGATCGAACCGAGCAGGCCCAGCGTGTACGGCATCCGCGGCTGGGCGTAGATCGTCTCGACCGGACCCTGTTCGACCGCGCGCCCGGCGTACATCACCATCAGCCGGTCGGCGAACCCGGCGACCACGCCGAGGTCGTGCGTGATGATCACGATGCCGGCGCCGGTGACCTCCTGCGCGGTCTTGAGCACCTCCAGCACCTGCGCCTGCACCGTCACGTCGAGCGCGGTGGTCGGCTCGTCGGCGATGATCAGGTCCGGGTCGTTGGCGATCGCGATGGCGATCACCGCGCGCTGGCGCATGCCGCCGGAGAACTCGTGCGGGAACGCCTTCGCCCGCGCCGCCGCGTTCGGGATGCCGACCAGGTCGAGCAGCTCGACCGCGCGGTTGTTCGCCTGCTGCTTGGTGATCGTGCCCTTGCCGTGCACCAGCAGCGCTTCGGCGATCTGCGCCCCGACGGTGTACACCGGGGTCAGCGCGGACAGCGGGTCCTGGAAGACCATCGAGATCTTCTTGCCGCGGATCTTCGACAGCTCGACGTCGGACTTGCCGATCAATTCGCTGTCCTGGAACCGGATCGAGCCCGACACCCGCGCCTGCGGGGGCAGCAGCCCCATCACCGCGAGCGACGACACCGACTTGCCCGAACCGGACTCGCCGACGATGCCGAGCACCTCGCCGGCCGCGACCTGGTAGTTCAGGCCGCGCACCGCGTGCACGCGGCCGGACTCGGACGGGAAGGACACTTCGAGGTCGGAGACCTCGAGCACGGTGCCGGTGGGCTTGCCCGTTTCCGCGCTCAATTCGAGTGCGGCGCTCATGCTTCTGCTCCCACAGGTTGCGTCGAGGCGCTCGACTTGGTCTTTTCTTCGATCCGCTTGCGTTCCTTGCGCCGCGAACGGCTGGACGACGGGTCGAGCGCGTCGCGCAGGCCGTCGCCGACGAAGTTCACCGCGAGCACGGTGAACACCAGGAAGCCGGCCGGGATGTAGAACAGCCACGGGAACGTGCGGACCGCGTCGGAGCCCGCCGAGATCAGCGTGCCCAGCGAAACGTCCGGCGCCTGCACTCCGAAGCCGAAGAACGACAGCGACGTCTCCATGATGATCGCGACGCCGACGTTGATCGTCGCGTCGATGATCAGCAGCGAAGCCATGTTCGGCACGATGTGCTTGAAGATGATCCGCCACGGGGACTGGCCCATGAACTTGGCGGCCTTCACGAACTCGCGCTCGCGCAGCGTCAGCGTCATGCCGCGGACGATGCGCGCGGTGATCATCCACTGGAACAGCGCGATCAGGCCGACCAGGATCAGCCAGGTCTTGCCGCGGAAAGCGGGCGACAGGATCGAGATGATCAGGAACGGCGGCAGGATCAGCAGCAGGTCGACGACCCACATGGACACCCGGTCGGTCCAGCCGCCGAAGTAGCCCGCCGCGGAGCCGACGATCGAGGCCACGCCGGTGGAGAACAGCGCGGCCAGCAGGCCGATGGTGAGCGACTTCTGCAGTCCGCGCATGGTCTGCGCGAACATGTCGCCGCCGATCTGGTTGGTGCCGAACCAGTGCGTGCCGTCCGGCGGCATCAGCGTCGCGGCCGGGTCGAGTTCGTCGTAGCCCCACGGCGAATACCAGCTGTAGGTGAACGCCAGCACGTAGAACAGCAGGATGACGACGAGCCCGACCAGCGCGAGTTTGTTGCGGAAGAACCGGCGGGCGACGAGCCTGCCGCGACTGGAGGACTTCCCGGTCTGCTGCTCGGTTTCCGTTTCGGTGGCGGCGACAGCCGAGTCGGCGAGGTCGGCCTCGTTCAATGGGGCGGCCATCAGATCCTCACCCTCGGGTCGAGCGCGGCGTAGAGCACGTCCGCGAGCCAGCCGGCGAGCAGCACGCAGATCGCGATGAACAGGGTCACGGTGGTGACGATGTTGGTGTCCTGCTTCTGGATGCCGGTCACCAGCCAGTCGCCCATGCCGTACCAGCCGAAGATCTTCTCGGTGAAGACGCCGCCGGTGATGAGCAGGCCGAAGCCGAACGCGAACAGCGTCGCCATCGGGATCAGCGCGGTGCGCAGGCCGTGCTTGAACAGCGCGCGCCTGCGGGTGAGGCCCTTGGCCTGCGCGGTGCGCAGGAAGTCCGAGCCGAGCACGTCGAGCATCGCCGAACGCTGGTAGCGGCTGTAGTAGGCGACCTGGGTCAGCACGATCGCCAGGGTCGGCACGATGATGTGCTGCAGCCGGTCGAGCAGGACGTCGCCGAAACCGCCGTCGACCGCGCCGCCCTCGCCCTGCACGATGAAGAACTGGTAGCCGTCGAGCAGGTTGTCGTTGACCGACTGCGCGCCCGCCTTGAGGATGGTGGCGATCACGAACACCGGCGTCGACAGCACCACGAAGGAGAACGTGGTGGCGATGTAGTCGCTGATCTTGTACTGGCGGATCGCGCTGATCACGCCGACCAGCACGCCGATGATGATGCCGATCGTGATCCCGAGCAGGAACAGCCGCAGGCTCACGCCCGCGCGGCGGAACAGTTCGTCGGTGATCGCCTGATCGGCGACCGTGCGGCCGAAGTCGCCCTGGAACACGCCGCCCAGCCAGGTGAAGAACCGGTGCGGGATCGCCTGGTCCAGGTGCAGTTCGGCGGCCTTGGCGTCGATGGTCGCCTGCGGAGCCGGCGGATTGCGCAGCTTGAGCGCGTCCAGCGGGCTGAACGACAGCGACGCCAAGGAGAACGCCGCGAAGGTCGCGACGAGGCACAGGGCGATGTAGTTGACGAGTCTGCGGAGGAGGAACCCGATCACAGTTGCCTCGCTTCACCGGGGCCGGAGGATCCGCTCCGCGCCGCCGGGCATCCCTGGCTCGCTCGCGATTGAGTTTTCGTCGAAAACACTGGGCGGTGCTGCCTTCCAATACTGACGCTCGTTGTGGGCGCAGCTTAATGGCGATCACTCGTTGCGATCTTCGTTTTCAGGCAACCAAACAATCACGATTTCCGCGCATCTGCGGAGAACAACCAACTTTAGCCTCTTGCCCGGGTCCCAGTGTCGCGGTGGGTGCGCGACTGTGCACCGGCGATGAGTATTCCGGAACGGTTCCGGGGTTCCGGGTGAACGGTTGTGAACAGGAAACGGACACGCGTGCAAAGCCCGCGGCTCCGGCGGTGCACGTTCGGGTGCACGTTCACTCGCCGGGATTCACGCGCGGATTACTCTTGCGCCGCAGCGTAATTCGCATCGGGACCCGGTGTCTCCGGGTTTTCGGGACTTGTCCTGGGTCCACTGTGGTCAGCGAAGGAAGGATTTCGCGGAAATGCCGGGGCGATGCCGCGCGGCGTTGTCGGTAAACGCAGAAACCCCGCCGCCGCGTAGTGCGGGGCGGGGTTTCTCGCCGGAACCGGAGAAGCTCAGTCCAGGTAGTCGCGCAGCACCTGCGAGCGCGACGGGTGGCGCAGCTTCGACATCGTCTTCGACTCGATCTGCCGGATCCGCTCGCGCGTGACCCCGTAGACCTGGCCGATCTCGTCGAGGGTGCGCGGCTGGCCGTCGGTGAGGCCGAAGCGCAGCCGGACCACGCCCGCCTCGCGCTCGGACAGCGTCTGCAGCACCGACTGGAGCTGGTCCTGCAGCAGCGTGAACGACACCGCGTCGACCGCGACGACCGCTTCGGAGTCTTCGATGAAGTCGCCGAGCTGCGAATCGCCCTCGTCGCCGATGGTCTGGTCCAGCGAGATCGGCTCGCGCGCGTACTGCTGGATCTCCAGGACCTTCTCCGGCGAGATGTCCATTTCCTTGGCGAGCTCCTCGGGCGTCGGCTCGCGGCCGAGGTCCTGGAGGAGTTCGCGCTGTATGCGGCCGAGCTTGTTGATGACCTCGACCATGTGCACCGGGATGCGGATGGTGCGCGCCTGGTCGGCCATCGCGCGGGTGATCGCCTGGCGGATCCACCACGTGGCGTACGTGGAGAACTTGTAGCCCTTGGTGTAGTCGAACTTCTCCACCGCGCGGATCAGGCCGAGGTTGCCCTCCTGGATCAGGTCCAGGAACGCCATGCCGCGGCCGGTGTAGCGCTTGGCCAGCGACACGACGAGCCGGAGGTTCGCCTCCAGCAGGTGGTTCTTGGCCCGCTCGCCGTCGCGCACGATCCACTTGAGGTCGCGGCGCATCTGGGTGACGAGCTTCTCGCCCTCCTCCTCGGCGGTGCGCACGCGCTCGGCGGCGTAGAGCCCGGCCTCGATCCGCTTGGCGAGCTCCACCTCCTCCTCGGCGTTCAGCAGCGCGACCTTGCCGATCTGCTTGAGGTAGGCGCGGACCGAGTCGGCCGACGCGGTGAGCTCGGCGTCCTTGCGCGCCTGGCGCAGCGCCTCGGACTCCTCCTCGTCCCACACGAAGTCCGGGTTGTCCGAGGACTTGCCGCCCTTCTCGGCGGCACTCGCGCGGCGGCGGGCGGCGGTGGACGTCGCGGCTCCCGCGGCCCCCTCGGTCGCTTCGGCCTCGTCCTCGGAGTCGTCGTCATCGTCGTCGTCGGTCTCGTCGTTGACCGTCTCGTCGACGACGTCGACCTCGACCTCTTCGAGATCGGACAGATCCGGGCTGTCGAGTTCGGCCTCGTCGAGGTCGACCGGGCCGTCGGGATCGCCGTCGTCGGTCTTCGGACCCTTCGCGGCGGCCTTCTTCGCCGGAGCCTTCTTGGCCGGAGTCTTCTTCGCGCCCGCCGGCTTCGCGGCGGTCTTGCGCGCCGGGGACTTCGCCGCTCCGGTGGCTGCCTCGTCGGCCGGCTCGCCGGCTTCGGTCGCTGTCTTCGTCCCGCCTCGGGTTGCGGTTCTTGCGGCTGCCACTTACGCCCTTTCGCAGCGGTCGATCATGACGAGCCGAGATGTCGCCACCTCAGCTGCCTCACATTCGGGGAACACGCCTCGGCCTGCGGTTTTACCTCCGCAGCTCCTGCGCCGTGTTCCATTGTAACGACGTCGGCCCACTGCGTCGCGAAGCGATCACCCTCCGGCCCCCTTCCCGGCGCCTCGCGGTGACCGCTCCGAGACCCGGCGCGGACTCCTCGCTCAGTGCCCGGCGCCCTCCGCGGCGGCCGCGGCGGCCCCGACGATGCCCGCGTTGTTCTGCAGCGACGCGACGGCCACCGGCGTGCGGATGTCCAGCAGCGGCACCCACTTCTCGGCCTTCTTGCTGACGCCGCCGCCGACGATGAACAGGTCCGGCCAGATCAGGTTCTCCAGCACCGAGAGGTACCGGTGCACCCGCTTGGCCCACTGCGGATACGACAGGCCCTCGTTGTCCTTCACCGAAGCGGCGGCGCGTTTCTCCGCGTCGTGGCCGTCGACCTCCAGATGGCCGAATTCGGTGTTGGGCACGAGCTTGCCGTCGTGGAACAGCGCGCTGCCGATGCCGGTGCCGAAGGTGAGTAGCGCGGTCACGCCGGTGCGCGCGGCCGCGTCGCCGAAGCGGATCTCGGCGAGGCCCGCGGCGTCGGCGTCGTTGAGCATCGTGACCTCGCCGACGCTCTTGCCGAGCCGCTTCGCGAAGAGCGCCTCGGCGTCGGTGCCGATCCACTTGTGGTCGATGTTGGCCGCGGTGTGCGCGGTGCCCCTCTTGACCACCGCCGGAAGCGTCACGCCGACCGGGCCGTCCCACTCCGCCGCCCGGACGATTTCGGCGACGACGTCCGCCACCGCGTCCGGCGTCGACGGCTGCGGCGTTTCGATCCGGTGCCGGTCCCCGATGAGCTGTCCCTGTTCCAAATCGACCAGCGCGCCTTTGATCCCGCTGCCGCCGATGTCGATTCCGAAACCTCGGGTCGCCGTCACTGACGTGGTCCCTTCTCGCACGATTCAGAAGTCTGCTGCGGAGACTTTAACCGGATGTGGTGACATGGCGGGCGTGGGAGTTGACGAGGCGATGCTGAACGACCTGAAAAACACCGCCGAACAGGTCGCGGTCGAGGCCGCGCACCTGGTCCGGACGGCGTGGGTGCGGATGCGGTCCGGCGGCGAGGTCGCCGTGGACACGAAGTCGGCGGAGACCGACGTGGTGACCGCGGTGGACCGGGAGTCGGAGGAACTGGTCCGCGCCCGGCTGGAGCGGATCCGGCCCGGGGAACCGGTGCTGGGCGAGGAAGGCGGCGGCGCGGTCGGCGACGCTGCCGGCGGGGTCACCTGGGTGGTCGATCCGATCGACGGGACCGTCAACTTCCTCTACGGCCTGCCGACCTTCGCGGTGTCGATCGCGGCGCAGATCGACGGGGTTTCGGTCGCGGGAGCGGTCGTGGAGCCGGTGAGCGGCCGGCGCTGGACGGCCGTCCGCGGCGGCGGTGCGTGGCTCGACGGCGACCGGCTGTCGGTGTCCGCGGCGGACCGGCTGGACCTGGCGCTCGTCGGGATGGGGTTCTCCTACGCGCAGGACCGCCGGGTCCGGCAGGGCAAGCTGACCGCGGATCTGGTCGGGCAGGTGCGCGACATCCGCCGCCGGGGCGCGGCCTCGCTGGACCTGTGCGCTGTCGCGGCCGGGTGGCTGGACGGATTCTTCGAGCACGGCTTGCACCGCTGGGACTGGGCGGCCGGAGCGCTGATCGCGCAGGAAGCGGGCGCGACCGTGCTGCTGCCGGGCGAAGCGGCGGACCTGGGGGAGGACGCGACGTTCGCGGTGTCGCCGGGCATCGCGGCTGAGCTGCGCGCGGCGTTGGCCGCGGGCGGCGCGGCAGAGGTGTGAACTGGTCGTGAGTGCTGATCACGGTTCTAACCGTGATCAGCACTCACGAGGGAGTCAGCAGGTGACGGAGCGCGCCGAGGCCAGGAGCGTCTGGTCGATCACCGGCGCGCCGGGGCTGGCGGACTGCTCGCTGCTGCCGCCGCCCTGGTGCGCCTGCGACCAGGCGGTGAGCTGCTTGAGGATCTTGACCGCCTCGGGGCGCGGCTGGACGTCGGTGAAAAGCTTCCCGGTGGCCAGGTCGACGCTGGCGTCCTTGCGGGTGTCGTGGACCAGCTCCGCGCAGGGGATCACCAGGCTGACGGTGCGGGCCGCGGCGGCGCCGTTGTCGCCGTACCGGATCTGGCCGCGGCAACGCGCGTCGCCTTTCGGGTACGCCGGGTCGTTGCCGGGATCGCCGATCGCGGTGAAGCCGAGGTCGCGCAGCGCGTTGGTCGCGATGCTGCCCTGCCCGCGCGTGCTGCTGGCGTTGAGCACCTTCAGCGCGACCTTGTCCGGGGGCATCGGCGAGCGGTCGTCCAGACCGTTGTGCGGGACCGACGTGTAGGTGATTCCCGGCGGCGCCTTGGGCTCCGGGGTGCAGCGCACCGCCTCGTCGATGTCGCCGCGGCCGACCACGGCGTTGACCCAGACGAACACCGCGCCGAGCGCGAGCACGCCGATCACTATCAACGCGGGCAGCGGACGGTGCTTGCGATAAGGCCGCGCACCACGGTTCCCCGACCCGTTCCCCGACGCCACCTGCCCCGTCCCTTCCCCTCGCAGAACCGGCCGCGGTCGCCCCGCCGCGCCTCGCGGTAACCGCCAGCGTACGCACCGGCGTGGTAGCCGGTGAGCCTAGGCGCTGTTCGCGGCGCGCGGTGTCGCGGGTCACCTTCACCCATTCCGCGTAATGCCCCTCCGTGGCGATCGCACCACGGACGGCTCCGCGCGGGCAAGCGGACTCGGCCGCGAGGTGATGTTTGCGACGGCGGGGCAACCCGAACGGAGGACAGGCGTCTCACCTGCGCGTTCCCCCTCCCGGGTGACGCTGGGACGGCAATGTCCGACTCGGTGCGAGGCGCGCCCGGCGGTGAGCTACCCTTCCCGGGCTCCGGCCGCAGAACGAGGTCAACCAGGTTGAGACCTGGGTCACTCGCGGGCCGGGCACAAACAGGGGCGCTGGAACGTTGACCAGCGGCACGACCGGTATCGGGCGCCTCCGGAACCGGTGCAGGACGACACGCTGAATCGCAGGGGTGAGGGACACCATGGCTACCGACTACGACGCTCCGCGCCGCAGCGAAGCCGACGAGCTGGCCGAAGACTCGTTGGAGGAGCTGAAGGCCCGGCGGAACGAGAACCAGTCCGGCGTCGTCGACGTCGACGAGGACGCGACCGCGGAGAACTTCGAACTTCCCGGCGCGGACCTTTCCGGGCTCTCCGGGGAAGACATGACCGTGAAGGTCGTGCCGAAGCAGGCGGACGAGTTCACCTGCTCGGTGTGCTTCCTGGTGCACCACCGGAGCAGGCTCGCCGAGGACAACGGCGGCCGGCTGATCTGCCGCGACTGCGCCTGACCTGGGGATTTTCTCGGGGAGATCTAGGGGAGATTCACGGGGACAGCGTTTTCGCGGTCTTGGGAAGACTGGGTAAGCGACGGGGGTCGGCCTTGGTGGTCGGCCCCCTTACTCGTGTTTGGGGTGGTTCGGCTCGTCGCCTGGCGGCGACATCGGCCCGGTCTTGGGTTGCGTGGGGCACCCCGAATTTTCATGGTGCTGACGGTTCGGGGGTGCTTGTCAAGGCGGGAAAGATGCCTTGACAAGCACCCCCGAACCGCAGGGCGGCTTCGTATCGGGGTGCGGGGGCGGTGTGGGTGCCTCGCTCGTTGGGTGCACCGGCTGCGGTTTGGCGAGTGGGGCTAGCGCCCCAATGTGGCATTGGGTGCGTCAGACGCACCCAATGTGGCGTTCGGTGCGTGGGACGCACCCAATGTGGCATTGGGGCGCATCCGGTGGGCGGGCGGTGGTCCGGGAAGGGCTCCTTGAGGGAATCCAAGTCCGTGAAGGAGCCCCTCACGGGCTTCAGCGGGCGGGCGGGTCAGGCGCCGCGGAGCAGTTCGACTACCCGGCTTGGTTTGCGGGTGCTGAAGAGCCAGTACGGGGTGGGGTCTGCTGGGTCGGTCAGGGTGATGCGGACCGCGGGGCCTACCCAGCCTCGGTGCAGGACGAAGGCTGCCGGGTCGCCGTCGCGGCCCAGGGCGTGGCGTTTGGCGTCTTTTTCCACGACGGTGATGTCGCCTACGTAGCGCAGCGGCAGGTGGGCGTCGCCTAGCCAGAGTTCGGGGTCGTCGCCCGCGGTGATCTTGACTTTCGCCCGGCCCATCGAGAGCAGCAGCGCCGCCATGACCGGCACGGCGATCGCCAGCGGGATCCACATCGGGATGGACGGGTAGCCCAGGTGGACCTCGACGCCCAGCAGGATCGCCCCGGCCATCGGCAGGGGCCAGCCCCACCACGGCAGGTAGAGCCGTTCGGAATGTGCGACGACGCCCGTCGCGGCGGTGTTCACGCGGTCAGCCACGCATCAAGGGTAGTCTCGCCGCCCGTGTCCAGCGTTCAGGTCCTCCTTCAGCGGCTCGACCCCGAAGTCCCGCCGCCCGCCTATGCCCGGCCCGGCGACGCCGGGGCCGATCTCGTCACCACCTCGGATATCGTGCTCGGACCCGGCGAGCGCGGGGTCGTCGGCACCGGGGTCGCGATCGCGCTGCCCGCCGGGTACGCCGGGTTCGTGCATCCTCGCTCGGGGCTCGCGGCGCGCGTCGGATTGTCGGTGGTCAACACTCCCGGCACGATCGACTCGGGCTATCGCGGCGAGATCAAAGTCTGCCTCGTCAACCACGACCCGCGCGAGAAGATCGTGCTGGCGCGCGGCGACCGGATCGCGCAGCTGGTGGTCCAGCGGGTGGAGCACGCGGAGTTCGTCGAGGTCGCCGAACTCGAGACGACCGAACGCGGCGCGGGAGGTTACGGCTCGACCGGCGGGCACGCCACACTGGCACCCGGCGCCGGAGACACCGGCGCGGGCACCGGGGAAGGAACGGAACGATAGTGGGGATTTTCGGACGCAAGCGCCGGTCGAGCGACGACGAGACCGGAGGCGTCGCTTCCCAGCGCGGCGAAAACGCCGAAGCTGACGGCGCCGACGACGCGCTCGAACCCGAGGACCAGCTGTCGGAGACAACCGACGGCCCGTTCGATGCCGCCGAAGCCGAAGAAGACGGCATCCCGCGCATCGACCTGGGCTCGGTGCGCGTGCCGGTGCCCGACGGTTCGCAGGTGCAGGTCGAAATGGACCCGGAGGAAGGCGGCGTGCGCGCGGTGCACGTCGTGACCGAAGTCGGGCAAATCACCGTCAGCGCCTACGCGGCCCCGAAATCCGGCGGCCTGTGGCGCGAGGTGAGCAACGAGCTCGCCGACCAGCTCCGCGCGGACGGCGCGAAGGTCAACGTGGGCCGCGGCGAATGGGGCATGGAACTGTCCGCGATCGTCGGCGACGTAGCCCTGCGCTTCGTCGGAGTGGACGGCCCGCGCTGGATGCTGCGCGGCGTGATCGCCGGCCCGCAGTCCACTGCCTCGCAGGCTCCCGAAGTCCTGCGAGCGATCGTGCGCCGCACCGTCGTGGACCGGGGCAACTCCCCGATGCCGGTGCGCACCCCGCTCCCCATCACGCTCCCCGACGCAGTCGCCCAGCACATCGCGGAACAGCAAGGCTGACCGTTTTCGCTCTCCAGAAGGCCCTCGCGGACACTATTCCGCGAGGGCCTTCTCGACGCGTCCTCACAACGCCCGCAAAAACGCCAGAACAGTCGCCCTCCCCAACGCCTCCCGATCCCGCCCGACCGCATCGAGCGACGTCTCCCCGTACCTCCCCCTGGGCAGCGTCCGAGCCCACTCCCGGGCGACCGAAGCGGGATGAACGGGATCATCCGCGCATCCGCCCACTCCGGCCGGAACCTTTACCCCCCGCAATTCCGCCAATGCCGGCGCTGGCCTCCCCGCCGCCGCCCGCAACCCGGCCTCCAGCCCGTCCCCCTGCCGCCGCCAAGCCCGCCCCAGCTCTTCCCCGAGCCACCCCGGACTTCCCGCCGCCGCGGAAGCCAGCGCCCCCTCCACCCCCGCATCAGCCACCAGATCCGCCGTGACCGTCGCAGCCGCCGCCGCGGGTGCTGACCCGGATTCCCCGTTCCAAGCCGGGAGCGCCGCCAGCAGCCCCTCGCAACGCCCCGGATTCGCCACCGCCCACTCCGCGGCGAGATGCGCCCCGAACGAAATCCCGCCCACCAGCAAAGTCCCGTACCGGTCAGCGAGACGGTCCAGTCCGGCCAAAAACTCCTCGGCGAGGCTCGCTCCGGCAACCGGTGCGGGCGTGATCAACGGCACCCCCAGCGCGGCGAGCGGCCCCCCGAACACCGAGCGCACGAAGACCTCGTCGGAGCCGGTGCCGGGCAGCAGGACGGCGGCCGGGAGACGGATTGCGGACGTCACGTTGCGATCTTGCCCCAAACCCGTTTCCCTGACTGGGACCGCAGCTACGCTGGAACACGCACGGGCCGAACGAAGTCGGGGGCCCCGGAGCACAGGAGCACACCATGTCCGCCAAGGACGGCGGCTACTTCAGCCGGTTGGTTCGCAAGCTGACCAGCGACGTCGAGGACCTCGACGCCGACGAGATGTCCGAGAGGTCGGGTGCCGAAGGCGCGCAGCGCGCCTGTGACTGCCGGTCCGGCGAAGAGGTGACGGTGCTCGGCAGGCTGCGCAGCGTCGAGCTGTCGCCGACCGACGGGCCCGCCTCGCTGCAGGCGGAGCTGTTCGACGGCACGCAGGGCGTGACGCTAATCTGGCTGGGCAGGCGCCGGATTCCCGGCATCGAGCCCGGCCGTACCGTCAAGGTTCGCGGCCGGATGGCCGAACGGGACGGGCAGAAGGTGCTCTACAACCCGTATTACGAACTCCAGAGCCCGGTAGGGTGATCAACGCTCGTGACTGAACCCGCTGCTCCCCGCGACGAGAAGGACGCGCCCGGAAACGGGGGCGACGAAGAGCGGCAGCCGACGCTGATGGAGCAGATGGGCGGGGTTTCCGGCCTGTTCTATTCCTCGGTGCCGGTCATCGTCTTCGTCCTGCTGAACGCGTTCTTCGGGCTCACCGCGGCGATCTGGGGCTCGATCGGCAGCGCGGTGGCGATCACCGTCCTGCGCGTCGTGCGCAAGGAGCCGCTGCAGCCGGCCATCTCGGGGTTCTTCGGCGTCGCGATCGCGGCGTTCATCGCGTTCCGCACTGGGTCCGCGAAGGGGTTCTTCCTCTTCGGCATCTGGGCGAGCCTCGCCTACTGCGCCGTGTTCGTGATCTCGGTGGTGGTGCGCTGGCCGCTGGCGGGCGTCGTGTGGAACGCGCTCAACGGCAACGGCACCGCCTGGCGCAAGGACAAGCCGTCCCGCTACGGCTACGACGTCGCGACGCTCGCGATGGCCGTCATCTTCGCCGCCCGGTTCGTGGTGCAGCGCTGGCTCTACGACGGAAACCAGACCGGCTGGCTCGCGTTCGCCAAGATCGCGATGGGCTACCCGCTGTACGCGATCGGGCTGCTGGTGGTCGTCTGGGCGGTGCGCCGCTCCGACAAGCGGCTGAAGGCGCTCGCCGAGGAAGAACCCGAGCCGGAGACCGACGCGCAGGTGGAGGCGCGCCTGCGGGAGAAGTACGCGCAGGCGCCGACTCCCGAGACCTGATCCGACGCACGAAAAAGGGGCGGGCCCGCGACGAGCCCGCCCCTTTTGCGTGTCTCAGTAGCCCAGCGCCGTCCGGATCTCCGGTTCGACGTCCGAGGTCGCGACGAACAGCAGTTCGTCGCCCGCCTCCAGCGGGTCCTCCGGCTGCGGCACGATCACCCGGTCGCCGCGCAGGATCGTCACCAGCGCCGCGTCGCGCGGCAGCGCCAGTTCGCTCACCGGCTTGCCCGCGAGCGGCGTCTCCTCCGGCAGGGTGAGTTCCACCAGGTTCGCCTGCCCCTGCCGGAATGTCATGAGCCGCACCAGATCGCCGACGCTCACCGCTTCCTCGACCATCGCGGCGAGCATCCGCGGGGTCGACACGGCCACGTCGACGCCCCACGCGTCGGTGAACAGCCATTCGTTGGCCGGGTTGTTCACCCGCGCCACCACGCGCCGCACGGCGAACTCCGTCTTCGCCAGCAGCGACACCACGAGGTTCGCCTTGTCGTCGCCGCTCGCCGCGATCACGACGTCGCAGCGTTCGATGCCGGACTCCTCGAGGATCGACACCTCGCACGCGTCGCCCAGCACCCAGTCGGCCTGCGGAACGGATTCCGGCTCGAACTGGTCGGCGTCGCGCTCGATCAGCATCACCTGGTGGTTGCCGTCGATGAGCTCGGCGGCGATGGACTGCCCGACGGCTCCCGCGCCCGCGATCGCGACCCGCATCAGTTCTCCTCCTCGGGGGCGCGAGCGGCCAGGCTCGTCACGTCTCCGACGGTGCCCGAACGCGCCGCCACCCACACGTCGTCGTCGGCCTGCACGACGGTCTTCGCGTCCGGCAGCACCGCGGTGCCGAACCGCATCATGAACGCCACCCGCGCGCCGGTGGTCTCCTGCAGCTCGCGCACGCTGCGGCCGACCCAGCCCTCGTGCAGCGGCAGTTGCAGCAGCGCGACGTTGCCGGACGGATCGCGCCACGCGGAGGCGACGCCGTCGGGCAGCAGGGTGCGCAGGAACCGGTCGGTCGTCCACGGCACGGTCGCGACGGTCGGGATGCCCAGCCGTTCGTACACCGCGGCGCGCTTGTGGTCGTAGATGCGCGCGACCACGTGCTCGACGCCGAAGTTCTCGCGCGCGACCCGCGCGGAGATGATGTTGGAATTGTCGCCGCTCGACACGGCCGCGAAAGCGCCCGCGCGCTCGATCCCGGCCTCGACGAGCACCCGGCGGTCGAAACCCGCCCCGACGACCTGCTGGCCGTGGAAGTCGCTGCCCAGCCTGCGGAACGCCTGCTGGTTCTTGTCGATGACGGCCACGTCGTGGCCGAGCCGCTCCAGCGCCGCGGCCAGAGACGCGCCGACGCGGCCGCATCCCATGATCACCACGTGCACGCTTAGCCTCCTCGCAGGGTGCGGATGACCCGTCGGTGGGTACCCTCGGACACCAGCGCCGAACCTACCTTGCCCCTGCCAGTTAGGCTCTCGTGGTGTCGAAGTTCCCGACCGTGCTGAAGCGGCTGGTCCTAGGACGTCCGTTCCGAAGTGACCGTCTCGCCCACACCTTGTTGCCCAAGCGCATCGCGCTGCCCATTTTCGCCTCCGACGCGCTGTCCAGCGTGGCCTACGCGCCGGAGGAGATCTTCCTGACGCTGAGCGTCGCGGGCCTGTCCGCGTACGCCTTCGCGCCGTGGATCGGGGTCGCGGTCGCGCTGGTCATGCTCGTCGTCGTGGCGTCCTACCGGCAGAACGTCCACGCGTACCCGAGCGGCGGCGGCGACTACGAGGTCGCGACGACCAACCTCGGCGGGAAGTTCGGCCTGACGGTGGCGAGCGCGCTGCTGGTCGACTACGTGCTGACCGTCGCGGTGTCCACTTCGTCCGGTGTCGCGAACATCGGTTCGGCGATTCCGTGGGTGGCCAACCACAAAGTGCTCGCCTCGGTCGTGATCGTGGCCGTGCTGACCGCGCTGAACCTGCGCGGAGTGCGCGAATCCGGCAAAGCGTTCGCCATTCCCACGTACGGCTTCATCGCGGGCATCCTGATCATGGTCGTCTGGGGGCTGTTCCAGGCCGTCACCGGCACCGAGATGCGCGCCGAGAGCGCGGGCTTCACGCTGCACGAGGAAGGCAACTGGGCGGGCATCGCGTTCGTGTTCCTGATCCTGCGGTCGTTCTCGTCCGGCGCCGCCGCGCTGACCGGGGTCGAGGCGATCAGCAACGGCGTGCCCGCGTTCCGCAAGCCGAAGTCGAAGAACGCGGCGACCACGCTGCTGCTGATGGGCGTGCTGGCGGTGACGATGCTGGTCGGCATCATCACGCTCGCGATCGTGACGAAGGTGAACTTCGCCGAGGACCCGGCGCGGCAGCTGGCCGGCGCGCCCGCGGGCTACGAGCAGAAGACGATCGTCGCGCAGATCGCGCACGCGGTGTTCGAGAGCTTCCCGCCCGCGTTCTACTACATCTCGTTCTCCACCGGCATCATCCTGCTGCTGGCCGCGAACACCGCCTTCAACGGCTTCCCGGTGCTCGGCTCGATTCTCGCCCAGGACCGCTACCTGCCGCGGCAGCTGCACACGCGCGGCGACCGGCTGGCCTTCTCCAACGGCATCCTGTTCCTCGCGGTTTTCGCGCTGGTGCTGATCATCGCGTTCGACGCCGAGGTCACCCGGCTGATCCAGCTGTACATCGTGGGCGTGTTCGTGTCGTTCACGGTGAGCCAGGCGGGCATGATCCGGCACTGGAACCGGTTGCTGGACAAGGAAACCGACGCGGCGGCGCGGCGGCGGATGCGCCGTTCGCAGACGGTGAACGCGATCGGCCTCACCATGACCGGCACCGTGCTGGTGATCGTGCTGATCACCAAGTTCCTGCTCGGCGCGTGGATCGCGATCGCCGCGATGGTGGCGATTTTCGCGTTGATGACCGCGATCCGGAAGCACTACGACCGGGTGGCCGAGGAGCTCAAGGACATGGGCGACGCGCCGACCGTGCTGCCCTCGCGCAACCACGCGATCGTGCTGGTGTCCAAACTGCACCGGCCGACGCTGCGCGCGCTGGCCTACGCGAAGGCGATGCGCCCGGACGTGCTCGAGGCGGTCACGGTCAACGTGGACGACGCCGACACCCGCGCGCTCACGCACGAATGGGAAGCGCACAAGTTCAAGGTGCCGCTGAAGGTCGTCGAATCGCCGTACCGGGAAATCACGAAGCCGGTGCTGGACTACGTGAAGCGGGTCCGCGGCGCCAATCCGCGAGACGTCGTCACCGTGTTCATTCCGGAGTACGTCGTGGGGCACTGGTGGGAGCAGGTGCTGCACAACCAGAGTGCGTTGCGGCTCAAGGGAAGGCTGCTGTTCCAGCCGGGTGTGGTCGTGGCGAGCGTGCCGTGGCAGCTGGAGTCGTCGCAGAAGGCGGTCGCGCGGCTGCGCAAGGCCCGCCCGTCCGCCGGCGACGTCCGCCGCGGTTTCACGCCCACGACCCCTCGTCCCGCGGACGCCCCGAAGCCCGCTCCTGCGACTAAGGAATCATCAGAATGACCGAGAGCTGGCTAGGCCGGATCCTGGAACTGGAAGTCGGCCCAGTCGCGCACGGCGGACATTGTGTGTCGCGTGTGGACGGACGAGTGCTGTTCGTGCGGCACGCGCTGCCCGGCGAACGCGTGCGGGCCGAAGTGACCGAGGACAAGGGCGGCTCGTTCTGCCGCGCCGACGCGATCGAGGTGCTCAGCGGGTCGGAGCACCGCGTGACGCCGCCGTGCCCGCTCGCCGCCCCTGGCGGTTGCGGAGGCTGCGACTGGCAGCACGCCGAACCGGCCTACCAGCGGGAACTGAAGGCCGCGGTGGTGGCCGAACAGCTGCAACGGCTCGCCGGGATCACCCGTGACGTGGTTGTCGAACCGCTCGAAGGCGGCCCGCTCGGCTGGCGCAGCCGGGTGCGGCTCGTCGCCGGACGCGACGGCCGGGCGGGCTTGCGGGCGCACCACAGCCACCGCGTCATCCCGATCGACGACTGCCCGATCGCGGTGCCCGGCTCGCTCGGCACCGCGCTGAGCAAGCGCTGGCGGCCGGGTACCGAACTGGAAGTCGCCAGCGACGGCGAGAACCACCTCCACCTGCGCGAACTCGCCACCGTGCGCGGGCGTACGCAAGGCAAGCAACTGTCCGGCGGCATGGCGATCCAGCACGCCGCCGGACGCGACTGGCGGCTCGACGCGCACGGCTTCTGGCAGGTCCACCCGCGCGCGGCGGACACGCTGGCGGAACTCGTGCGGGAATGGGCGGACGCACCGCGCGGCGGGGTCGCCTGGGACCTGTACGCCGGGGTCGGCCTGTTCGCCTCGGTGCTCGCCGATCAGGTCGGCCCGGACGGCCAGGTGCTGGCCATCGAATCCGGCCGGCGCGCGGTCTCCGACGGCGAGCGCAACCTCGCCGACCTGCCGCAGGTCAGCTGGCGTTCCGGACGCGTGGAACACCTCATCGAAGACGCCCCGGCGCCGGTCGACGTCGTGGTCCTCGACCCGCCGCGCAAGGGAGCCGGCCGAGCAGTCGTCAACGCGATCGCGGCCGGTGAGCCGGACCGGATCGTCTACGTGGCTTGCGACCCGGCGGCGTTGGCGCGGGACGTGCAGTTCTTCTCGGAGCACGGGTATTCGCTGACGGATCTGCGGGCTTTCGACGCGTTCCCGATGACGCATCACGTGGAGTGCGTCGCGCTGCTCCAGTGACTCTTATCGCCCCCGTTGGGCATTTGCCGCCGCGATCAGTCCCGTCGCGGCCAAGACGAGGCCCGCGGTCAGCAGCACCCATGCTCCTGCCGCGGGCTGAACGTCGGCGGAGGGGGCGAGCCGGTTCGCGCCGGGGAGCGTGATCACGAGGTAGCGCAGGAGGATTCCCGCTACCGCGATGCCGGTCAGGGCGGTGAAGGCCAGCGGCTCGGCTTGGCGTCGGCGGAGAGTCAGGATCGCCAGCGCGAAGGCGAGCGCCAAGGCTCCGGCACAGGCCAGCCGAAGGCCGAGATCCAGATCGGGTTCCGTGCCGCCCAGCGGCAGATGCGACGGAAGATAATGCGCGGTCGGCAGGGCAAGCCCGACGCCACCGCCCACCGCGGCGATCGCTCCGGCCCACGCGAGCACCCGATTGCCTGCCACGGAAGAAAGTCTACGTCGGTATCGCTGCTTCCGATTGCTTGTGCCGCAACGGATTCTGCTGCTTCGGCCGGATGGGAGCCTTCTCGTTGACGGTCACGATTCGGTCACGCGAGAACCTCAGCGCGCTCCGCGGCGACTGACCGGATGTGCATCGCGGAAGGTGCGCGGTTCTCCGGCAGCGGGTCGGAGGACGGAGCGAGGGGCGGACATGATGGTGCGCGGAATTCTGTCACTGGCGGGTGTGCTGCTGGCGAGACGGCGGACCGGCGCTCGGTCGGGAACCGGTTGTCAGCACCATCTCTCGCGTCCACGGTCAGAACCGGAGCCAGCGGTCGAACCACCCACGGGCCCGGAACAGGACGTCGAGTTGGTGATGGCGTTCCCGGATCGAGTGCCCCTCCCTCGGGTAGATCACGAACTCGTGCTCGACGCCGAAATGGCGCAGCGCCCGGTGGAAGCACACGGATTGGCCGAGCGGAACGTTGGTGTCCTCGGCGCCGTGCAAGAGGAGCACCGGAGTGCGAACGCGGCTGGCGTAGTCGTTGTCGCTGCTGGCCTGGGTGAGCACGGCGAGCGGACCGCCGCCGGGCCGTTGCCGCAATTCCACGACGTGCCGGTCGCCGAACACCTCTGGAGTGGTGACCAGGCCGGTGCGCAGGTCGAGCAGACGCAACCGGGCACGCGGTTCCCGCTCGCCGACGACAATCGCGTCGTCACGGTCCCGGGCGCGGCTCGCGTCGTGTTCGGTGGGTTCGTCCCAGGCGAGCAGAGCGACCAGGTTGGGGTCAGCGAGCGGCAGGTAGTCGACGATGCCGGAGCGCCAGTCGGTCACCGCGCCCGCCGCGCCGTCAGCGAGGACGAGCCGGTGCACCTGCGAGGTGCCGCGGTCGGCTCGGTCGGAGAGGAAAAACAGCGTGCCCGAGTCCTCGGACCATCGAGGGCGGGATTCCGTTGCGGTGTCGGAGGTTGCCTGGCGGGACGCGGCGGTGCCGTCGGTGCCGACGAGCCAGAGTTCGGTGTCGAGGTGGTCACCGGTCCGGCTGAGGGGAGCGAGGACGTAGCAGAGCAGTTGCCCGTTCGGGGCAAGGGCAGGGGTCTGCGGTGCGCGACCATCAACCACGAGTTCGGCGGTCAGACCAGACATGTGCCCAGTCTGCCCATCTCGCCGGCGCAGCACGCGATCGAACCGGCATCGGTTGGTACAAGGCCGATTAGCGGGTGGTTGTGCCCCACCAGGACACAACCACCCGCCGCGAGGTCAGCCCCGGTCTTCCTTGAGCATGTCCGCGCACTTCTCGCCGATCGCCATCGTCGTGATGCACGGGTTCACCGTGACGAGGAACGGCATCACCGAAGCGTCGGCCACCCGCAGGCCCGCGACGCCGCGGACGCGCAGCCGCTCGTCCAGCACCGCCTCGGGGTCGCCGTCCGCGCCCATCCGGGCCGTGCAGGCCGGGTGGTACACGGTGTTGTGCGTTTTGCGCAGGTAGTCGGCGATCTCGTCGTCGGTCTTGCAGTCGCGGCCCGGCGCGAGTTCCACGCCCGCCCATTCGTCGAGCGCGGGCTGGGCGGCGATCTCGCGGGCGAGTTTCACGCCGTAGGTCATCACGCGCATGTCGTACTCGTCGGTGAAGTACCGCGGGTCGACGCGGGGCTTGTCGCGGAAGTCGCGCGTGCGCAACCGCACGGTGCCCCGCGATCGGCTGCGCGTCACGTTGGGCGTGAGGCAGAAGCCGTTCTCCGTCGTCGGGTAGCCGTGCCGGACGGTGTTCATGTCGAAGGGCACCGAACCGTAGTGGAACATCAGGTCCGGGCGGTCCAGGCCCTCCTCGGTCATGGTGAAGATGCCGATTTCCCACCACTGCGTGGATTCGGTGACCATCGGCTGCAGGGCGTCCCACATCACCAGGCCCTCGGGGTGGTCCTCGAGGTTCGAGCCGACGCCCGGCGAGTCCACGAGCACCTCGACGCCGACCTCGCGCAGGTGCTCGGCGGGCCCGATGCCGGACAGCATCAGCAGTTTCGGCGTGTCGATCGCGCCGGAGCTGACCACGACCTCGCGGCGCGCGGTGATCGTGCTGTGGTGGATGAGGTCCGCGTCCAGCACCTCGACGCCGGTGCAGCGGAGGCCGTCGAACAGCAGCCGTTTCGCGCGGGCTCCGGTGCGGATCTCCAGGTTCGGCCGCTTGCCCATGATCGGGTGCAAGTACGACACCGACGCCGAAGACCGGGTGCCGTCCTCGCGGGCGTTGATCTGGAACCAGTTCGCGCCGTGGGTGACGGTCTTGCCGGAGTTGAACTCCGTCGTCGGGATGCCCGCCTGGGCGCACGCGGACAGCAGCGCCGCGCCCGCGGGGTCGTGCGGCGGGACCGACCGGATGGTGACCGGGCCGGAGCGGCCGTGGTGGTCGCCGGGGCCGTCGTTGGTCTCCAACCGTTGGTACAGCGGGAAAACGTCCGCGGCCGACCAGCCCGGCAGGCCCATCGAGGACCATTCGTCGAGGTCCTCGGCCGGGGCCCAGAACGCGATGCACGAGTTGTGCGACGAGCAGCCGCCGAGCACCTTCGCGCGGGCCTGGCGCAGGTAGGAGTTGCCCGCCTCCTGCGGTTCCACCAGGTAGTCCCAGTCGTATCCGGACTCCAGCAGGCCCATCCAGCGGGTCAGCTCCAGCACCTCCGGCACGTCCGTGTCGGACGGTCCGGCCTCGAGGAGGCAGACGGTCACGTCCGGGTCCTCGGACAGCCGGGCGGCCACCACCGATCCGGCCGTTCCGCCGCCGACCACCACGTAGTCGAACTCGCTTGCGCTCACCGGGAAACCTCCTCGTCGGGCGCGGGGGCGGCGGCGTGGTCCGCCAGCACCCCGACCTTGTGCCGTTGCACGAACCAGTAATAGGCGAAGCCGCCGGCCGCGAAGACGCCGACGAACAGCACCGAAATCCACTTCAGATACCAGTGGAAGGGCGGGGAAGCGTTGTAGATCTCGTTGCGGGGCCAGGCCAGGTTGATCGTCATCGCACCGCCCCACAGCACCGCGAGCACGTTCACCGGGAGACCCCAGCGGCCGAGGGAGAACCGGCCGGCCGGGGTGCCCTCGCGCGGCCAGCGCCCGCGCAGCCGGCGGATCAGCATGGGCACAGTCACGAGGAGGTAGGACAGGTAGATCAGGATGATCGCGAGGCTGGTCACGGCCGAGAAGATCTGCGTGGAGTTGATGTTCAGCACCAGCAGCGCGATCGCGAGCACGCCGATCACGATCGCGGGCAGCACCGGGGTGCCGGTGGTCTTGTTGACCCGCGCCAGCTTCCGGCCGCCGGGCAGCGCGTTGTCCCGGGCCATCGCGAACGCGATCCGGATCGCTGCGGTGTGCACGGCCAGCACGCACACGGTGATCGCGATGAATACGACGAACAGGAACACTCGTCCGATCGCCGGGCCGAGCGCGTCGGTGAGCACGTACTGCAGGCCGACCGTGCCGAGTTCCGGCGCGTTGATGTTGCCGACCGCCATGAGCGCGAACAGGATGATCAGCCCGCCCAGCACGAAGGAGGCGACCAGCGCGCGCAGAATCGCCTTCGGCGCGTTGCGGTGCGGGTTCAGCGATTCCTCGCCGAGCGACGCGGCGGTGTCGAAGCCGTACATGACGTACGACGAGGCGATCCCGGCGATCAGGAACGCGCCGAGGTAACCCGACGAATGCCCGGCCTCGGTGCCGTTCGTCTCGGTCACCACCGACGGGCCGCGTACGAAATGGAAGGCGAGGAACACCACCAGCAGCACCGCGAACAGCAGCTCCACGAACACGCCCGCGCTGTTGATCCGCGCCATCAGCTTCACGCCGAAAGCGTTCACCAGCGTGGTGAACACGATCAGCACGCTGGCCAGCAGCACGCCGTTGGCCGCGTCGCTGGTGCCCGTGCCGTCGCCGATGAACTGGAAGAACGACGTGATCTGCGGCAGCGTCCGCTGGTAGGCGAGCGCGGTCGCGGAGATCGAGACGATCGAGGCCAGCAGCATCATCCAGCCGGCCATCCACGCGATGTGCGGGTTGCTGAGCTTCTTCGCCCAGTTGTAGACCGACCCGGCGACCGGGTACTGCGCGGCCAGTTCGGCGAAGCAGAGCGCCACCATCAGCTGCCCGATGAACACCGCGGGCCAGGACCACCAGTAGGCCGGGCCGCCCTCGGAAAGGCCGAGGTAGGAGAGCTGGAACACCCCGGTCAGCACCGAGATGTAGCTGATCCCGGCAGCGAAGGTGTGGAAACTGCCGAGCGTTCTCTTGAGCTGGTTGGTGTAGCCGAATTCGCCGAGTTCGCGATCGCCGGTGTCGCTCAAGGGCACGAATTCCTTTCGGTGGGGAGAGGGGATCAGCCGGAGAACCAGTGCTGGGGGCCGGGCTTCAGGTTCTGGTGGATGTGCTTGACCTCGGTGTATTCGGCCAGTCCGGTCGGGCCGAGCTCGCGGCCGAAACCGGACTGCTTGTAGCCGCCCCATTCGGCCTGCGGGAGGTACGGGTGGTAGTCGTTGATCCACACCGTCCCGTGCCGGAGCCGGTTCGCCACGCGCTGGGCGCGGGCGGCGTCCTGGGTGAACACGCCGCCGGCCAGGCCGTAGTGGGTGTCGTTGGCGATGCGGACGGCGTCGTCCTCGTCGGTGAATGTCTCCACGGTCAGGACTGGGCCGAAGGACTCCTCGACGACTGCGGTGCTGCCCTGCTGAACGTTGTCGAGGATCGTCGGCAGGTAGTAGAAGCCGTCCTGCAGCGCCGGGTCGTCCGGACGCTTCCCGCCGGTGCGCAGGACCGCGCCCTCCTCGATGGCGGTGGCGACGTAGCGCTCCACCTTCTCGCGGTGCGCGGCGGAGATGAGCGGCCCGGTCTCGGCGTTCTCGTCGAACGGCCCGCCGAGGCGGATCCGCTCCGCGCGCCGCACCAGTTCGTCCACGAACTCGTCGTGCCATTCCCGCTGGACGATGAGCCGCGCGCCGGCCGAGCAGACCTGCCCGGAGTGCAAGAACACCGCGGTCAGCGCGTAGTCGACAGCGGTTTCGAAGTCCGCGTCGGCGAACACGACGTTCGGGTTCTTGCCCCCGAGTTCGAGCGCGACCTTCTTCACCGTCGCCGCGGCGTTCGCCGCGATCACCCGTCCGGTGGCCAGCCCGCCGGTGAACGACACGAGGTCGACGTCCGGGTGCTCCGACAGCGGCGCACCGGCCGACGGACCCGCGCCGAGCACGAGGTTCGCGACGCCGCCGGGCAGTCCGGCCTCGGCGAGCAGCCGCATGAACAGGATCGAGGTGTGCGGGGTCAGTTCGCTCGGCTTGAGCACGAACGTATTGCCCGCAGCCAGGGCTGGGGCGATCTTCCACGCCGTCTGCAGCAGCGGGTAGTTCCACGGGGTGATGAGGCCGCAGACGCCGACCGGCTCGTGCACGATCCGGCTGAACGAGTCCGCGCTGCCGGTGTCCACGACCCGGCCCGCGTCGTTGCCCGCCAGCTTGCCGAAATAGCGCAGGCAAGCCGCGATGTCGCTCATGTCGTAGCGGCTCTCCACCAGGCGTTTGCCGGTGTCGAGCGATTCGGCGCGGGCGAATTCCTCGGCGTCGCGGTCGAGCAGGTCGGCCGCGCGCAGCAGCAGGTTTCCGCGCTCGCCCGCCGGGGTGGCGGGCCAGGGTCCGGTGTCGAACGCCCGGCGAGCCGCGGCGATGGCGGCCTCGGTGTCCTCCGCGGTCGCTTCGGCGACCTCGGCGACCAGGCTGCCGTCCGCGGGGCAGCGGATCTCGCGCCGCCCTCCCGCACGCGCGTCCACCCATTCGCCGCCGATGTACAAGTCCGCCATGGGGTCCTCTCGAGCTCGGGGTCCGTCCGGGATTATCACGGCCACGCGGGGTGACCGCGACTTGACTGACCGGCCTCGTGATCTTCCCCGCTCGTGGAGTTGCGTTTCCGCCGGAGCTGTGATCCGGGACGCGGGCGGCCGGACCGAGGTGGCGGCCGTCCGTAGACTGGCCGGAACCGGCGGAGGAAGAAACGGACGGGGTGGAGCGGTGACCATGCTGGACTCGGTGCACGGACCGGCGGACCTGAAGCGCATGAGCGTCGAGGACCTCGGGGAGCTGGCGGCCGAGATCAGGGACTTCCTCGTGGACAAGGTCCGCCGCAGCGGCGGGCACCTCGGTCCCAACCTGGGCGTCGTCGAGCTGACGCTGGCGCTGCACCGGGTGTTCGATTCGCCGCGCGACGCGATCGTGTGGGACGTCGGGCACCAGGCGTACGTGCACAAGATCGTCACCGGGCGGCACGTCGACTTCGACCTGCTGCGCCAGCAGGGCGGCCCCACCGGGTACCCGTGCCGCGGCGAGAGCGAGCACGACCTGGTCGAGAACAGCCACGCGTCCACCGCACTGTCCTATGTGGACGGCATGGCGAAGGCGTTCGAGCTGTCCGGGGGCCCGCGCAGGCACGCGATCGCGGTGGTCGGCGACGGTGCGCTCACCGGCGGCATGTGCTGGGAGGCGCTCAACAACATCGCCGGGCGCAAGGACCGTCCGGTCGTGATCGTGGTCAACGACAACGGCCGGTCGTACTCGCCGACCATCGGCGGCATGGCCGATCACCTGGCGTCGCTGCGGCTGCAGCCGGGCTACGAGCGGCTCCTGGACGGCGGTCGCGAACTGCTGCGCAGCACCCCGGTCGTGGGCAAGCCGATCTACGCCGCGCTGCACGCGGCCAAGGCGGGCATCAAGGACGCGCTGAGCCCGCAGGTGATGTTCTCCGACCTCGGCTTGAAGTACCTCGGCCCGGTCGACGGCCACGACCTGGTCGCGCTGGAGAAGGCGTTCCAGAGCGCGCGGGCGTTCGGCGGCTCAGTGATCGTGCACGTGGTCACCGAGAAGGGCCACGGCTACGCGCCCGCGGTGAACCACCAGGCCGACCAGATGCACCAGACCGACCCGATCGACCCGGAGACCGGACTGCCGCCGGTGAAGGGCCCCAGCTGGACCGGCGTGTTCGGCGACGAGCTGGCGAAGATCGGAGAGGAGCGCCAGGACGTCGTGGCGATCACCGCCGCGATGCTGCGCTCGACCGGGCTGGAAAAGTTCTCCGAGCGCTTCCCGGACCGCTGGTTCGACGTCGGCATCGCCGAACAGCACGCGGTGACGTCCGCGGCCGGGCTCGCGATGGGCGGCTGCCATCCGGTCGTCGCGCTGTACTCGACGTTCCTGAACCGGGCGTTCGACCAGGTGCTGATGGATGTCGCGCTGCACCGCCAGCCGGTAACGTTCGTGCTGGACCGCGCGGGCATCACCGGCCCCGACGGCCCGAGCCACCACGGCATGTGGGACCTGTCGCTGCTGGGCATGGTGCCGGGCATGCGCGTGGCCGCGCCGCGCGACCCGGGCACCCTGCGCGAGGAACTGCGCGAGGCGGTCGCGGTGCAGGACGGACCGACCGCGCTGCGGTTCTCGAAGGGCAGCGTCGGCCCGGACGTGCCCGCGGTGGAGCGGATCGGCACGGTCGACCTGCTGCGCCGCCCGTCGGGTTCGACGGACGTGCTGCTGGTCGCGGTGGGTCCGTTCGCGCAGCTGGCGCTGGAGGCCGCGGACCGCTTGGCGGACCAGGGCATCGGCGTGACGGTCGCGGACCCGCGCTGGGTGGTTCCGGTGCCCGCGGAGCTGGTCGCGCTGGCGGAACAGCACAAACTCGTAGTGACGGTCGAGGACAGCGGACGGCACGGCGGTTTCGGCTCAGCGCTGGCGGCGGTGCTGCGCGACGCCGAATGCGACGTCCCGCTGCGCGACCTCGCGGTGCCGCAGGCGTTCCACGACCACGGCACCCGGGCCGAAGTGCTGGACCGGATCGGCCTGACTGCCCAGGACGTGGCGCGGCGGATCACGGAGTGGGCTTCGGGCCGGCTGGGTGTCGATGTGGAGGAGACCGCGGGGGAGAAGCCGCGCGCTTGAGCGACGCGGGAAGAGTCTCGGCTGTCGCGGAGCGGGCTTCCCGTTGGCTGGGTGCCGAAGTGAATCCGGCTGCGGGGCGAGGCCGCGCCCATGATCGGGGCGGGCAGGAGAAACCTCGCGCCTGACCACTTGGACGGCGGGTTCCCGGAGCGGGAACCCGCCGTTTCGCTGTCTCGGCGAGGCCGCTCGCCCGGGTGCCGCTAACCCTCCGCTGGATCCTCGGCAGCGAAAGTCTGGTCGATGTCCGGAATCCAGTAGCAGATCTCCAGCGCCTTCAGCCGCGACATGTGCCAGACCTTCCGGCTGCTGCCCAGCGCTCCGGCCGCGCCGAGCAACGAGAGAGCGGCGGCCCCGGCGGCGACCACCCGATGCGGCCCGGTCGCGGTCTGGCCGAGTGCCACGACGACGGCCAGCGTGAAGGCGAAGGCGATGTTGCGCAGCATCACCGACTGCGCGCGCATCCGGACGATTTCTCCCGCAGCGTCCTTGTCGTGCAGTTCAGCCGCGGCGACGAGCAGCACCGGGTTGGCTTGGACGTAAGGGCGGTCGCGCGCCTGCGGGACCCCGGCGATGAACTCCTGCCGCGCGTCCTCCGCGTCCCGGCGGGGACGGAGTCGCTCCAACTGCGCGGCCAGCGGGTGGAAGAGGTGCCCGAGCAGATAACTGGCCACCACGGCACCGGCCACCAGAAGCGCGCCCGGTGCGGACGTCAGTGCCGCGACGTGTACTACGCCCAGGCGGTCGAGTACGTAGACCAGCAGCGACAGTTGGACCGCTCCGGGCACGGCGAAGCTGAACAGGTCGAAGATGCCGACTGCGAACGTCACGAATCGCCTCCAGGACAAGGGGTTCCGGGATCTTCCCACAGAAGGTCCGCGTGCGTACCAGGTTTGCTCATCGCTGCGCGCGATAGCAGTGATCCGCGCTGGGACCTTTCCGTTCTCCGCGTTCCCGGAATAATCAGGGACGGCGGATTGCTCAGTTCCGGGAAAGGCGGAAAGAATGTCGGAAATCAGCAGGCGCGGTGCGCTCGGGGCGGGTGCGGGAATCGCTGCGGCGACTGCGCTCGGGGCGGCTGGAACGGCGCGGGCGAGCACTGGGAAACCAGTGAACCCGACGTATGTCTTCCCGCTCGCCGCATCCGCGCCCGCGGTCCATGACGGCGGGACTTTACGGGGGGCGCATGAGAAGAACTTTCCGGTCTTGGCTGGTCAGCAAGGGTCGGTGTATTTGGTCCATCTCGACCCCGGTGGCGTGCGCGAACCGCATTGGCATCCGTCCGCATAGGAGCTGAACTATATCATTTCAGGCAAGGCGGACTGGAGCATTCTCGGCACACCCGAGGACGGTAGCTACCAGAATGCGGTTTTCAGAGCGGGAGCAGGAGAACTCGTCTTCGCGCCGCAAGGGTTCTTTCACTATTTCGCGAATTCCAGCAGCGCCGAAGGCCTGGACGTGCTCGTCATGTTCAACACCAGCACCGGGGAGCAGAACGACGACATCGGCATCGTCGGCACGCTGAACTCGTTGCCGCGCGAGAGCCGAAGGATCTTAAGCCGGTGGTGATCACGCGCCGGCGGTAGTGGCAGTGGCCACACCTGGTACACGGTCGCATACCGAGAGTGGTACTCCGGGGCAGTGATCGATCCGGTGCTGCTGCGCACTTTTCTCGCTGTGGCCGAGGCGGGCGGGTTCTCCGAAGCCGCCCGCAGGCTGGAGCTCGGGCAGTCGACGGTGAGCCAGCACGTCCGCCGCCTCGAAACGGCGCTCAGTTGCGTGTTGTTCGAACGAGATACGCACAGCGTGCGGCTCACCGGCGACGGCGAGACGATGACCGGTTTCGCTCGCGGCATTCTTGCTCAGCAGGACCGCGCACTGCGCTATTTCTCCCGGCCGGGCCCGCGCGGGCGGGTCCGGTTCGGAGTGTGCGAGGACTTCCTGCTCGGCCACGCCGCGGACGTGCTCGGCCGGTTTCGCGGCGCGCATCCGGGGATCGACCTCGAACTGTCGGTCGAGCTGAGCGAGGTGCTGCATTCCCGGCTCGCCGACGGAGACCTCGACCTGGTGCTCGCCAAGCGCGATTCCGGACAGGGTTTGCGGCGCGACCCGCTCGTGTGGGTGGGCGCGCCCGGGCTGGACCTGGTCCCGGGCGAGCCAGTGCCGCTAGTGCGTTACCCGGAGCCGAGCGTCACCCGGGCACGCGCGTTGAACGCCTTGCGCCGCAACGGTGTGCAGTGGCGGATCGGCTGTGTCAGCGAGCGGCTCAACGGCCTGCGAGTCGCGCTCGAAGCCGGGCTCGGCATCGGCCTGTTCGCGGAATCCGTTGTCCCGGACGGGCTGGTCCCGATCGCGGGGATGCCCGATCCGGGCTCGGTGACGTTCGTGCTGAGCCGCCGGGGAACGGCACGCGGTCCGGCCGCGGCGTTGGCGGACGCGATCCTGTCCGCACAGTGGAGCCGCCCGCCGCTCACGCTTCGGCAGCCACCGCTTCCGCAGCGACAGCCGGCGAAGGCCCGAACACCTCCCGAGGCTCCGGGAACACCTTCACCAGCACCGGATACGCCACCGCGGCCGTGCACAGCGTCACCACCAGGCTGATGTCCACGCCGCCCGCGATGCCCGCCAGCGGTCCGGTGATCATCGGCGTGTTCGCGCACAGCAGGCCCAGTCCGGTGGCCGGGATCCAGGCCGCCATCGCGCGCCAGTTGACGCCCCGGTGGAACCAGTACCGTCCGCCGGTGCGGCCCTCGTTGAACACTTGCAGGTCAGCCGGGTCGTAATAGCCGCGGCGCTGCACGTAGCCGATCATCATGATCACCATCCACGGCGACGTGCACAACACGATCAGCGTCGCGAACGCGTTGATGCTGGACGCCATGTCGAGCACGAAATTGCCGACGAAGATGAACAGCACGCTCAGCGTCCCGATCAGCAGCGTCGCCCGAACGCGGGACAGGCGCGGGAAGATCGAGCTGAAGTCCAGGCCGGTGCCGTACAGCGCGGTGGTGCCGGTGGACAATCCGCCGATCAGCGCGACCGCGATCAGCGGGATCGCGTACCAGAGCGGGGAAATCGCGGTCAGGCCGGTGACGTAGTCGGCCGGGTCGGCGACCAGGGTCGCGGTCGCGATGCCGAAGCCGAACGGCAGCAGCGTCGCCAGTTGCGCGAGGAACGGCGCGGCCAGCAGCGAGCGGCGCGAGTGGGTGGCGGGGATGTAACGCGACCAGTCGCCGAGGAACGCGCCGAACGAGATCGGGTTCGCCATCACCGTCAGCACGGCGAGAATCCACGTCGGCCAGAACGTGCCGAGCGCGAAGTCGCCGCTGCCAGTGAAGGACGGGTCGAACGAGCCCCCGTAGGCGAAGATCCCGACCAGCATGATGAGCGTGCCCAGGGTTACCGCGACGCGGTTGACCAACAGCATGAAGCGGTAGCCGTAGATGCACACGACGAGTACGGCGATCGCGATCACGCCGTACGCGACCGCGCGCAGCACGGGGCCGCCGTCGATGCCGAAAAGCCGCTGTGCCGCACCGGCTACCGCGTCACCGCTCACCCACACCGAGATCGCGAAGAAGGTGATCGCGGTGAGCAGCGACAGGAACGAGCCGACGCACCGGCCGACCACGCCGAAGTGCGCGCCGGACGAAACCGCGTTGTTGGTCCGGGTGACCGGGCCGAACAGGGCCATCGGGGACAGCACGAGCGCGCCGAGCACCACGCCCACCACGGTCGCGGCGAGCGCGGCCCAGAAGCTCAGCCCGTACGCGATCGGCAGCGTGCCCAAGATGATCGTGGCGAACGTGTTGGCCCCGCCGAACGCGAGCCGGAACAGGTCGCGCGGCCGGGACGTCTGCTCGGCGGGCGGGATCGGCGCGATGCCGTGCTGTTCGACCTCGGTGACTTTGCCGCTCATCACTCGAACCTCGTCATCACGTGCTTGACGCGGGTGTACTCGGCGAACGAGTACGCCGAGAGGTCCTTGCCGTGCCCGGAGTGGCCGAACCCGCCGTGCGGCATCTCGGCGGTCAGCGGGCCGTGCGTGTTCACCCACACGCAGCCGAAATCGAGGTCGCGCGACACCCGGGCGACGCGGGCGACGTCGTTCGTCCAGACCGAAGAAGCCAGGCCGTAGGGGACGCCGTTGGCCAGCTCCAGCGCTTCCGTCTCGTCGGCGAACGACTGGACGGTGATGACCGGCGCGAAGACTTCCTCCTGGACCAGTTCGTCGTCCTGCCGGAGGCCGGACACGACGGTCGGCGCGAGCTGGAAGCCCGGTCCGGTCGCGGTGCCGCCGGTTTCGACGCGGGCGTGCGACGGCAGCCGCTCCAGCAGGCCGAGCACGCGGTCGAGCTGGGCGCGGCTGTTGAGCGGGCCGTAGTCGACGTCCGGACGACGCGTGGCGGCCGTTTTCGTCAGTGCGGCAACGAACTCGTCGTGGACGCTCTCGTGCACCAGCACGCGGCTGCCCGCGGTGCAGTCCTGTCCGGCGTTGTAGAACGCGGCGTCGGCGATCCGCTCGGCGGTGTCGGCGAGGTCGGTGTCCGGGAAGACCAGCAGGGGAGCGTTGCCGCCCAGTTCCAGGTGGGTGCGCTTGAGATCGGCCGCGGCGACGGTCGCCACGTCGATGCCGGCGCGCGTCGAGCCGGTGATGGACACCAGGTCGGTGTGCGGGTGCCGGACCAGCGCACGGCCGGTTTCCCGGTCGCCGCACACGACGTTGAACACGCCCGGCGGCAGGGATTCCGCCGCGATTTCGGCCAGCAGCACCGCGGTGGACGGCGTGGTTTCCGCCGGCTTGAGCACCACGGTGTTGCCCGCGGCGAGCGCCGGGCCGATCTTCCAGACGGCCATCATCAGCGGGTAGTTCCACGGCGCGATCTGCGCGCACACGCCGATCGGCTCGCGGCGGATCACCGACGTGTGCCCGGCCAGGTATTCGCCCGCGCCGGTGCCTTCGAGCTGCCGCGCGGCACCGGCGAAGAACCGCAGTGTGCTCACGCATTCCGGGATTTCCTCGTCCAGCATGACCGCACGGACCTTGCCGGTCTCGCGGACCTCGGCGGCGGCGAACTCTTCCGCGCGGGCTTCCAGCGCGCCGGCGATCTTGAGCAGGGCTTCCTGGCGCTGCGCGGGAGTGCTGCGCCGCCACGACTGGAACGCGCGCGCCGCCGACTCCATCGCGAGATCGATTTCGTTCCGCCGGGAAACGACGCTGGTGCCGAAAACCTTGCCGGTGGCCGGGTTCGTCAGTTCGAGGGTCGCCTCGGTGTCGGGCGTGTCGACCAAAGCGCCGCCGACGAAGTTGCGGACGTAGGTCATGAGTGCTCCAAGTGGGTTGGGGCGAACATCTTCAGCAGTGCGGGAAGCACGACGACCGACGGGCCGGGGGTGCGCAGCGCGTCGGCGAGATCGGCGCGGACAGTGTCCGCAGCGGTCTTTCGGGCGGGGATGCCGAACGATTCGGCCAGCGCGACGAAATCCGGCCGCGGCAGTTCGGTCGCGGTGCTCTGGCCGAACGCGCCGGTGAGGTATTCGCGCAGGATGCCGTAGCCGCCGTCGTCGACGACCAGCCAGGTCACGTCGAGCTGGTGCTGCACGGCGGTGGCCAGTTCGGCCAGCCCGTACATCGCGCCGCCGTCGCCGGACACGGCCAGCGATCGCACACCGGCCGCGGCAGCGCCGAGCGCGCCGGGAAGGCCGTAGCCGAGGCCGCCCGCACCCTGCGCGGTGTGGATCGGCGCTCCGTCGGGATTCCACACCGACCACGCCCAGTAGGCCGCGATCGTCATGTCCCAGAAGGTCTGCGTGTCTTCGGGAAGCGCGGCGCGGATGTCCTCGAGCAGCTTCCGTTCAAGCGCGAGCGGCTGACTGTCCAACCTGGACTCAACGCGCGCGAGCAGGTCCTTCACCGCCGCTTCGGCTCGTCCGTCCGCAGTACGCGGCGTGAGCTGATCCAGCAACGCGCGGAGGGTGTGCCGGACGTCGGCGTGCAGCGCGAGCGCGGGGTAGTTCGACTCCAGTTTTCCGAGATCCGCTTCCACCTGCACGACCTGGCCGCGCGGCGCGAACTCGCGGTAGTTGCTGGACAGTTCGCCCAGCCCGGAGCCGAGCACCAGCAGGACGTCGGCGGCGGAGAGGAATTCCGTGGTGTGCCAGTCTTCCATCCACGATTGCGCGGACAGCTCGTGGTCCCAGGCGAAAACGCCCTTGCCGCCGAACGTCGACACCACCGGCGCGCGCAGGGTTTCGGCGAGCTGGCGCAGTTCGTCGTGCGCTCCGGAACGCAGCGCGCCGCCGCCGGCGAGGATCACCGGATTCTTCGCTTCGTCGAGGAGTTTCGCGGCCTCGGCCACCAGCTCCGGCAACGGTTCGAGCGGCGCCGGAGCCGCGGTCACCGACGTCAGCCGCGGCAGGTTCGCCGGGGCGAGCAGCACGTCCTGCGGGATTTCCACCCACACCGGCCCGTACGGCGCGGTCGCGGCGGATTCCCACGCCTCGCGCAGCGCGGTCGGGATCTGACTGATCGACCGGACCACGTGCACCGACTTCACGATGTCGCGGAAGCTGGCCTGCTGGTCGGTGAGTTCGTGCAGGTAACCATGGCGTCCGCCGCCGAGCCCGGCGACCGGGACCTGGCTCGAGATGCCGAGCACCGGCACCGATGCCGCGCGCGATTCCTGCAGCGACGCAAGCGTGAGCAACGCACCGGGGCCGGTCGACACGATCATCGGCGTGACCGGCACCGGGCCGTGCGGATCGGCGGCGAGCCGGGCGCGCGCGTGGCCGTCCGCGGCGAAGGCGAGATTGTTCTCCACTCGCGAGCTGACCACGCGCAGGTCTTCAGCGCGGCGCAGAGCCTCGAACAGGCCAAGCGCGTGCTGTCCGGGCAGGCCGAACACGGTGTCCGCGCCGAGCGCCCGCAGCGTCTCTACGACAACGTCGCCGCCGATCCGGGTCATGCGCTGCGTCCCAGCGCCAGCAGGCTGACCAGGTCGTAGGCGACGTGCGATGCGGCGACGGCGGTGATCTCGGCGTGGTCGTAGGCCGGGGCCAATTCCACGACGTCCGCGCCGACCAGGTTGAGCCCGCGCAGACCGCGCAGGATCTCCAGCAGTTCGCGGCTGGTCATACCGCCCGCCTCGGGCGTGCCGGTGCCGGGCGCGTGCGCGGGGTCGAGCACGTCGATGTCCACGGACACGTACAGCGGACGGTCGCCGATGCGCTGGCGAAGCGCGTCCACGGTCTCGTCGATGCCGCGGCGCAGTACGTCGCCGGAGGTGACGATGCCGAAGCCAAGGCGACGGTCTTCTTCGAGGTCGCGCTTGCCGTACAGCGGGCCGCGCGTGCCCACGTGCGACACGGCGCTGGTGTCGAGGATGCCTTCTTCGACTGCGCGACGGAACGGCGTGCCGTGCGTGTACGGCTCGCCGAAGTAGGTGTCCCAGGTGTCGAGGTGAGCGTCGAAGTGAAGCAGCGCAACGGGGCCGTGCTTCTTCGCCGCCGCGCGCAGCAGCGGGAGCGCGATGGTGTGGTCACCGCCGACAGTCACTAGCTTCGTCTCGCCCGCAGTGAGCGTTTCGGCTTCCTGCTGCAGCTTTTCGATCGCTTCACCGATGTGGAACGGGTTGACCGCTATGTCGCCAGCGTCGACGACCTGCTTCTCCGCGAACGGCGAAACGTCCAGACCTGGGTGGTACGGCCGCAGCAGGCGGCTCGCCTCGCGAAGCGCCGAAGGACCGAACCGCGCGCCGGGACGGTAGGACACGCCGGAGTCGAACGGCACGCCGACCACGGCTACGTCGGCGCTCGGCACTTCGTCGATCCGCGGCAGCCGCGCGAAGGTCGCGAAGCCGGCGAAACGCGGGATCTGCGACGAGTCGAGCGGGCCGACCGGACGCTGTTCACTCACTGGGTCAACTCCTGTCGGGTTTCGGATGCGCTGAGATCTTCAGCGGCTTCGGAACCATGAAGACGTTGTGTCCACACGGAAAGAATGCTGTCCGGCGTACGCGGTGTCGCGAGACTGACACCGACGTACACGACCAGGCTGACGCCGAGCCCCCAATAAATCGGACTGTTGGCCGCGACCCCGTCGATGATCATGAAGGCGATGACGGACACCGTGCCAGCCACCATCGACGCGTACGCGCCTTCGCGAGTACCACGCTTCCAGAACAACGCGCCGACGATCGTGACGAGCAGGCCGCCGACGAGGATGTCGTACGCGATGGTGAGCGCGTTGACGACGTCGTCCACGAGCATTGCGATACCGATGGCCACGATGCCCAGCACAAGTGTCGTCACTCGGTTACGCAAGACCTCGCCACTCTTAAGGCCGATCTTGCGGAACAGGTCCGAAGTCGTCGTGGTGGCGCACGCGATGAGCGCGCCGCTCGAAGTCGACATCAGCGCCGAGAGCGCCGCAGCGAGCACGAGACCGCGTACGCCGGTGGGCAGCAGCCGTTCGGCGATGGTGGCAAAGGCGTCCTGCGCGCTGCCGAGGTCCGGGTACAGCACCTTCGCCGCCGTACCGATCAGCGCGCCCGCGATGCCGTAGACGAGGCAGTACACGCCGGAGATGACGCCGCCGCCGGTCGCGACGCGCGGGGTGCGCGCGGTGAACACGCGCTGCCAGATGTCCTGCCCGATCAGCAACCCGAACGTGTAGATCAGGAAGTAAGTCAGGATCGTCTCGCCGCCGATCGAGGTGAACTCGAAGTACGACGCGTCCAGTTTCTCGGCCATCCCGCTGAAGCCGCCCGCCGAGACGAGCGCGACCGGGAGCAGCACGAACAGGATGCCGATCGTTTTGATCACGAACTGCGCGATGTCGGTCAGCGTGATCGACCACATGCCGCCGAGCACCGAGTACAGCACCACGATCGACCCGCCGATCGCGATCCCGGCCCAGCTCGGGATCGAGAACAGCACCTTGAAGATCGACGCGAACGCCAGTGTCGAGGTGACCGTGAGCATCAGCGTGTAGCCCCACATCACCACGCCGGACACCGCGCTGGCGCGGCCGCCGTAGCGCAGGTCGAGCATCTCGCCGACGGTGTAGACGCGCAGTTTCACCAGCCGCCGCGCGAAAACCGCGTGCAGCACCAGGATGCCGACGCCGATCGTGATCACCAGCCACGCGCCGGAGATGCCGTAGGTGTAGCCGAGTTTCACGCCGCCGACGGTCGACGCGCCGCCGAGCACGACGGCCGACATCGTGCCGGAGTACATGAACCAGCCGAGCCGCCGTCCGGCGACCAGGTAGTCGGATTTCGTCTTGGCCAGCCGGAGGCCGATCCAGCCGACCCCGATCATGCCCGCGATGTACAGCGCGATCACCGCATAGTCGCCGCCCACGGGTCCTCCTTGAAACGGGGTGGGTTCTTGCGGGACACCGTAGGGTCGGGCGACCCCGCGGCGGCATGGGACGATGTATCCAGGACTTCGCCGAAGATTGGTTGAAATGACCCAGCAGGACGTGCTGTTGCCCGCAGAGGTGACAGTCCCACTACGCACCGTCGCGGGCAACCCGGAGCTGGCGCTCGATGTGGTGCCCGAAACGTTGCGTCCAGGCGCCCTGGACCGGCCGGTGCGGTGGGCGCACGTGAGCGAACTGGCCGACCCCGCGCCGTACCTGGTGGGTGCCGAACTCGTGCTGACCGCGGGCGTGAACCTGCCGAAGGACGCCGACCGGTACGTCCGGGGACTGCGCGACGCGGGCGTCACCGCACTCGGCTTCGGCCTCACCCCGACAGTCTCGGAAACCCTGCCGTCCTCGCTGCGCGACGCCTGCGTGGAGCACGGCCTGCCGCTGCTGGTCGTGCCACCCGCGACGCCGTTCCTGGCGATCAACCGCGCCGTCGCCGTCGCGCTCGCCGAAGCGGGACGACACGAAGAACGGCGACTGGCGGAAGGTCGCGAAGCGCTGACGCGAGCCGCGGGCGGCGGCTTGGGGGAGTTGGTCGCCGCGCTCGCCGGACGCTTGCGCGGATGGGTCGCGATGGTCGGTGCCGGGGACGTACTCGCCGCGGGCTACGACGCGCCGCAGCCGTTGCCGTCGCCGGTGAAGGAACTGCTCGCGACCTTGCGCGCTCGCTCCGGAATCCGCATCGCCTCCACCGAATTGCCGGACGGCACCCACGTTGTCGCGCAACCGGTCTATCCGCAGGCGACCGCCGCGCACCTGGTCGTGGCCGGCCGCGCGCAACGGTTCGACAGCGGGGACCGGGCGATCCTGGCCGTCGGCGCGGCGCTGCTGGGACTCGTCGGCCGCGCCGGATCGGACAGTGCGGAACTCGGCGCCGCGGCGACCGCGTTGCTGCTCGGCGGCCCCGGTGCGGACGCGCTCGCCGGAGTCGTCGGCAGCGACCAGGCCCGGCTCGTCGCCGGAGTCGCCCGCCGACGGGGTCCGGACGCGCTGGCCCGGCGGCCGGACTGGCTGCGCGCCCGGCTCGACACCCCGCTGGTCCAGGTCCTGCCCGGCCCCCGGTTCTACGCCATCGCAAGCGAGCCCACCGACCTGGACGGTCTCCTGGAACACGGCTGGCTCGCGGTGGCCAGCCCGCCGCACCCCGCCGCCGGCCTGCCCGCCGCCGTCGCGGAAACCGAACTGCTGCTCGCCCGCGCCCGCGCACTGGCTCGTCCGCTGGCCGCCAGCGCCGACCCGCTCGGCTTCGACGACCTGATCCCGCCCGCCGCGGCAGGCGCGTTCGCCGAACGCCTGCTGGCCCCGCTGCGGGAACTGGACCGCGCGCACGGCCGCGAGCTGGTGCCGACCCTGCGGACGTGGCTGGCGCACCACGGCAGCTGGGACCGGACCGCCGCCGAACTCGGCGTGCACCGCAACAGCGTGCGGCACCGGATCGGGCAGGCGGAACGGGCGCTGGGGACGGAGCTGGCCGATCCGGAAACGCGGATGCGACTGTGGTTCGCGTTGCGGTGGGGCTGAACGCGAGTGTCCACTCAGGCTTCTCAGGTGCTCTCAGGAAACTATGGGATTGTGGTCTGGTGCGAGTTCTGGTAGTCGAAGACGAAGAGCCGTTGGCCGACGCGATCGCCCGCGGGCTGCGGCGGGAGGGCATGGCCGTCGACATCGCGCTCACGGGCGACGACGGGCACGAGAAGTCGTCCGTCACGCGGTACGACGTGGTGCTGCTCGACCGCGACCTGCCCGGGATGTCCGGCGACGACCTGTGCCGCGAGATCGTGACGTCCGGCGAGCTGACGCGCGTGCTGATGCTGACCGCGAGCAGTTCGGTGTCCGACCGGGTGGACGGGCTGTCGCTGGGCGCGGACGACTATCTCGCCAAGCCGTTCGCCTTCCCGGAGCTGGTCGCGCGCGTGCGGGCACTGGGCCGCCGCGCGACGCCCGCCGCGCCGCCGCTGCTCACCGCGGGCGACGTCGAGCTGGATCCGGCGAAGCGCACCGTCCGGCGCGCGAGCGGGCCGGTCGAGCTGACCCGCAAGGAGTTCGGCGTGCTCGAGGTGCTGCTGTCCGCCGGGGGTTCGGTGGTGAGCAGCGAGGAACTGCTCGAACGGGTGTGGGACGAGAACGCCGACCCGTTCACCACGACGGTCCGGGTCACCGTGATGACCTTGCGCAAGAAGCTCGGCGAACCGGGCATCATCGAGACCGTGGTCGGCTCGGGCTACCGGGTGTCGGTCGCCGGTTCCGAGTGAAGCTTCCCGGCGCCCGCAGCCTGCGGGTGCGCGTCACCGTCCTGGCGACCGTCCTGGTCGCCGCGGCGGGGTTGCTGCTGCTGTGGCTGGCGTGGACGCTCGTCGGCGACGCGGTCGACGCCGTGCCGCACATGCCGCCGGGCACCATCGTGCGGGTCGACGGCATCGACGTGGACGCGTCCACGCTCGCGCAGCACCTGCGCACCCACGCGGTCACCCGGGTGCTGATCTTCGGCTCGCTGGCCTTCTGCTTCGTGGTGGCCGCGGCGGCGATCCTGGCCTGGACGTTCACCTCCCGCGTGCTGCGTCCGCTGCGCGAGATCACCGGGACCGCGCGACGGCTGTCGATCGAGTCGATGGGGGAGCGCATCGGCGAGATCCGCTCGCGCGACGAACTGGCCGAGCTGGCCAAGACGTTCGACGACATGCTCGACCGGCTGCAGGACGCGTTCGACTCGCAGCGGCATTTCGTGGCCAACGCGAGCCATGAATTGCGCACCCCGCTGTCGGTGATCCGCACGGAATTGGACGTGACGCTGTCCGACGAACACGCCGACGAGGCCGAATTCCGCCGGATGGCCGGGGTCGTGCTGGACGCGACGAACCGGGCAGGGCAGCTGGTGAATTCGTTGCTGCTGCTGGCGCGCACCGACGGAGCCGGTCTCGTGACGCGGGAACTGGTCGACCTGACCGTGCTCGTGGAACGGGCTTGGTCCGCGGTCCGCGGCGAGGCTGAACAACGCGGCCTGCGCGCGGATTTCGCGATGCAGCCGTCCCCGGCGATCGGGGATCCCGCTCTGCTGGAACGGATCGCGGGAAACCTGGTCGAAAACGCGGTGCGGCACAACGTCGACGGAGGCTGGATCGAGGTGACGACGGAGCCGGGCGCGCACTGGTCGACGTTGCGGGTGCGTTCGTCGGGCGGGCTGCTGGACCCGGCGGCGGTGCCGGAACTGTTCCAGCCGTTCCGCCGCGCCGGGGTGGCCCGGACGGCGCGTTCCGGTGCGGGACTGGGGCTTTCGATCGTGCGGGCGGCGGTGCAGGCGCACGGCGGGACGGTGTCGGCGGAGCCGGTGGTCGGCGGCGGGCTGGCGGTGACGGTGCGGCTGCCCACCGCGTAGCGACCCCGTAGCACCTTTTCAAGGAAGGTGCTACATTAGTCTTCATGGGGCACAGTATCGGACAGCGGGAACTGCGCAACGACAACGCGGAGATCATGCGCCGCGTCGCGGCGGGCGAGATGTTCACCGTGACTCGCAACGGAAAACCTGTCGCCGACCTGGTGCCGCACCGAGCACCGGAAGAACCGCCGCGGAACCGGACGCTCGGCGAAATCCAGGAAGCTTTCCGCGGGCTGCCGCCGATGGACAGCGCCGAATGGCGGCGCGAGCGGGACGCCGATGACGCTGTCTTCGGCGCCGACCGCCTGGGTGAGCCAGGCGAAGACCAGTGACCGTCCCGGCTCGCGTCCTGCTTGACACCTCTGTGGTCATCGACCTCGAACGGCTGGACTTGGGCTCGTACGCGTCCGCAGTGCCCGCAGTCAGTTCGGTGACCATCGCGGAGCTGGCTTACGGCCTCGCCACCGACGATCCCATCCGGCTCGGGGAACGGGTCGAGCGCTACCACACCGCCCTCGAACAGTTCGTGGTGCTGCCGTTCGCCGTCAACGAGGCCAAGATGTACGGCACGGCCGCCGCGCTGGTCCGCCGGTTCGGCCGGGATCCGCGTCCCCGCCGGATGGATTTGCAGATCGCGGCGACGGCGGCAGTGCAGCGGATCCCGTTGCTCACCAGGAATCCCAAGGACTACGTCGGGCTCGACCGGCTGCTCACCGTTATCGACGTCTGACGCGGGCCGCCGACAGTCCTCATTGGACCGGACGCCCCGCCTCACCGAACTCGCGGACGCAAAAATCCGTGAGTGCCTTCAGCGCCGCCGTGGTCTGCCCGCCCCGGACGCAAGCGAGCACCACCGCGTTCTCCGGCAGCTCGTCCGCGATCCGCCGGTAGATCAGCGGCAGCCCGTCGTAAGTCCGGTCGCCGTGCGGCCTGCCCACCAGCACCGAATAGCCCAGCCCGCGCGCGACCATGGCCCGGATGGTCTCGACGTTGGCCATGCTCCAGCCGGCGACCGGTTCGACGCCCGCGTGCCGCATCAGGTTTTCGGCCAGATCGCGTGCGGGGCGCAGGGAAGTCAGGATGGCCGGCTCGTCGCTGAGTTCCGCGAGGGCGATCTCGTCGCGGTCGGCGAGGCGGTGGTTCGCGGGCAGCATCAAGCGCAGCCGGACCGGGGCGATGCGTACGTGGTCCAGCCCGCGGCGCAGATGGGCGGAATACAGCAGGCACGCGTCGATGTCGCCGTCGGCCAGTTGCTGCTGCAGTTCGTCGGACGGGCCTTCGGCGATTTCCAGCCGCAGCGCGGGATGCGCGCGTGCGGTTCACCGGGGCTTCCCTGTGCTACCAAGGCGCTTCGACGCTGTGGGCGGGCTTCGCCCCGGCGATCGCGACCAGCCTTGTGCTCGCGGCGGGGGCGGGACGACGTTGCTGGGCACTCGCGAGGGGAGGGAGCGTGAGCTGTCGTGAGTGGCAATCCCGGTTAGAACCGGGATTGCCACTCACGACCTACCGGACGGCCACAAACGTAGGATTCCCGTACAGCCACAGGTCCTCATACGGATCAGCCTGCCCGATCACGTCCATCGCCGGCTCGATCCCGCCTGCGACGTGCCGCTTCCCGTCCGTCCCGCGCACCCGGACGTAGAACGGCTCCCGCACGTTGCGGAACGTGTGCTTGAACGTCACCCGCCGTCCCGCGTAGCCGCGCGAAGGCGTGAACGACTCGACCACGCGCGTACCCGGCGCAGCCATCGTGTCGCGATCCGCCGCCGGGCCGGTGACCGGACCGGAGATCAGGTCCAGCCGACCGAGGCGCGGCACCGAACCCGATCCGTTCGGCCGGTACGCGGTCACCGCGGACACCACGACCGTCACCGTCGAACCACGCCGCACGCGCAGCCGTCCGCCGAAGGTCGCGCAGTCGCCGCCGCCGAACACGCCGACTTCCAGCTGCTGCACCAAACCGCCGTGAGACAGCCAAATCCGGCCCGCGCGCAGACCCTCCAGCACGCCCTCGAAGCCCGGCCGGCGCACGCCGACCACGGTGCGGCTGAACTCGCCGGGGTAGAAATCCGCGTACGGCGCGGACAATTGCGGGACCCCGCTGTCGACCGGGTCCGGGTACTTGCCGGTCTGCTCGTACCAGCCGTCCGGCACCGACGGGCGCACCAGCTGGTCGCCGCGGTTGTAGTGCGAATCGGAGTTCGTGGTGATCCACCACGGTTTACCTTCGGCCAGCAGGGAATCCCAGAGCCCGCCGACCTTCGCGGTGGTCCAGTCCCAGCCGCCGAACGTGCGGTACGCCTCGGCCGGGAAACCGGGCCACGAGTCCGCGCCGGGGTTGTTGGCGTAGCCGCCGCGCGCGCCGCCATTGCCTTGCGGCTTGGGGAATCCGTCGGCCTGCGCGCCGGGCGCGCCTTCCATGCCGATCACGATTCCGGGTGCGGTGTCGCGGTAATTGCGCAGTTCGTGCGGCGACACGCGCCCGTTGCGCAGCGGGTGGTTGATCAGCACGACCGGCGCGTGGATCCGGCGCTTGCGTTCCTGCTCGGCGAGCCACCGCAAACCCTTGAGCGCCAACGCTTCGTGCTCCGGGCTGGAGGACTCGGAACCGGTCAGCCGCCAGTCGAAACCGCGCTCGAACTCGCGCAGCACGGTGGCCTGGTCGCGGCCGGCCTGGAAGAACAGCGTCGCGTGCTCCGCGCCCGGCACGTTCCACTCCATGCCTTGCCACAGCAGCAGATCCGGATGCCTCCGCTGCGCGGCGAGCACATCGTGGCTGGTCGGCTCCACCGACGACTTCTCGTGCGTCGCGTGCCCGTGATCGGTGAAGACAATCCACTTCGCGCCGTGTTCGCGCGCTCCGGAGGCGATCCGGTCGATCGTGTACATCGCGTCGTACGAGTACTGGCTGTGCGTGTGGTGATCGCCGACGACCCACTGGTAGCGGCGGCCGAACAGCCAGTCGAGATCGATCCCGAGGTCGAGCCCCAGATCGAGGCCCGCGGCGTCGGCCTGGCCCGGGGCCAGCACCGGGACTCCGGCCGCGACAGCGCCCGCCAGCCCCGCGCGCTTGAAGAATCCGCGACGGCCGACGCCGCCCGGGTTCGTGCTGTTCATCCTGCTCCTGACCTGCTCGAACGATTCGGCAGGACGCTATGGGGCAGCGGTGAACGGCTGGTGCCCGGAAGGTCACGAAGTGCTCGGTGTGTCCGGGTTCACGGCGGAGCCGCCCTGCGGACCAGGGCGGCTCCGCCAAGGCGTTACGCCGGAACCGAAGCCACGCCCTGGGACAGGAACGGCTTGCCGTTGACCCGCTCCGAGACGCCCGCCCGGTCCAGGTACGGCGTGATCCCGCCGAGCCAGAACGGCCAGCCGGCGCCGAGGATCAGGCACAGATCGATGTCCTGGGCCTCCGCGACCACGCCCTCGTCGAGCATGATCCGGACCTCTTCGGCGATCGCGTTCAGCGCGCGGTCGCGGACCTGCTCGGCAGTCGACGGCTGGTCGCCCTGCGTCCACAGTTCGGCGACCTCCGGGTCGACCGACGGCGTGCCGGTCGCGTCCCAGGTCCAGACGCCCTTCTTGCCCGCCTTCACGAACTTGTCCAGGTTCTCGCTCACGGTGAAGCGGTCCGGGAACGAGCCGTGCAGCGTCTCGCCGACGTGCAGCGCGATGGCCGGGCCGACGAGCTGCATCAGGTTCAGCGGCGACATCGGCAGGCCGAGCGGCTCCAGCGCGGAGTCGGCCACGTCGAACGGCGTGCCCTCGTCCACGGCCACCAGCACCTCGCCGAGGAAGCGCAGCAGCAGCCGGTTCACGACGAACGCCGTCGCGTCCTTCACCAGCACGCTCGACTTCTTCAGCTGCTTGCCGACCGAGAACGCGGTCGCCAGCGCCGCGTCGTCGGTCTTCTCGCCGCGCACGATCTCCAAAAGCGGCAGCACGGCCACCGGGTTGAAGAAGTGGAAGCCGACCACGCGCTCGGGGTGCTGCAGCTTCGACGCCATCGCGGTGATCGACAGCGACGAGGTGTTCGTGGCCAGGATCGCCTCGGGGGAGACGTGCTGCTCCAGCTCGGCGAACACCTGCTGCTTCACGCCCAGCTCTTCGAAAACGGCCTCGATCACGAAGTCCGCGTCGGCGAACGCGGCCTTGTCGAGCGAGCCGGTGACGAGTGCCTTAAGCCGGTTCGCGCCGTCCGGAGACACGCGCTTCTTGGCCAGCAGCTTGTCGATCTCCTCGTGGACGTAGCCCACGCCCTTGTCGATGCGCGCCTGGTCGACGTCGGTGAGCACCACCGGCACCTTGAGCCTGCGCACGAACAGCAGCGCCAGCTGGCTGGCCATCAGGCCCGCGCCGACGATGCCGACCTTGTTCACCTTGCGCGCCAACGACTTGTCCGGCGCGCCGGCCGGCCGCTTCGCCCGCTTGTTGACCAGGTTGAACGAGTACAGCCCGGCGCGCAGCACGTCCGACATCAGCAACTCGGCGAGCCCGTCGGTCTCCGCCGCGTAACCGCGGTCGAGATCGTTCTCCCGCGCCAGCTCCAGCAGTTCGACGGCCTTGGTCGCGCCCGGCGACGCACCGTGCGTGCGACCGTCCACAATAGACTTGGCACGCGCGATGGCCGCGTCCCACTCCGCACCGCGGTCGATTTCCCGGCGAGCCGGGGTGATCTCGCCGTTGACCACCTTCGCCAGCCACAGCAGCGACTGCTCCAGGTAGTCCGCGGAGCCGAAGACCTCGTCGACGATGCCGAGTTCGGCGGCCTTGCGCACGTTCAGCATCTTGTTCTGCGCCAGCGCGTTCTCGATGATCACGGTGACGGCGGCGTCCGGGCCGATCAGGTTCGGCAGCAGCTGCGTGCCGCCCCAGCCCGGGAACAGCCCGAGGAACACCTCGGGGAACGCGATGGCCGCGGTGTTCTCCGACAGCGTCCGGTAGTGGCAGGACAGCGCGAGTTCGAGCCCGCCGCCCATCACCGCGCCATTGACGAACCCGAACGTCGGGATCTTCGACTCGGTGAGCCGGCGGAACACGTCGTGCCCGGTCTGCGCGATCTCCCGCGCCAGCTTCGGGTCCGACACCGCCTCGACGCCGGAAAGGTCCGCGCCGACCGCGAAAATGAACGGCTTGCCGGTGACCGCGATCGCGGCGGGCTCGGCGGCGAACGCCTCGTCCAGCGCGGCGTTCAGCGCGACGAGACCCTGCGGGCCGAAGGTGTTCGGCCGGGTGTGGTCGTGGCCGTTGTCCAAAGTGATCAGTGCGACCGGCTTGTCCAGCCCGGGAACCTTGACCAGGTTGGTGACCGCGTTCGTCACGACCTCGTCCGGGAACGCGGCCTTCGCCTCTTCAGCGGTGAAAGTCATTACTTCGCCCCCTCAGAGCCCTCGAAGCCGTTGTAGGCCGGGTTTTCCCAGATCACGGTGCCGCCCATGCCGATGCCGATGCACATCGTGGTGAGGCCGTAGCGCACGTCGGGGCGCTCGGCGAACTGGCGCGCCAGCTGCGTCATCAGCCGCACGCCGGACGAGGCCAGCGGGTGGCCGCACGCGATCGCGCCGCCCCACTGGTTGACCCGCGGGTCGTCGTCGGCGATGCCGAAGTGGTCGAGGAAGGCGAGCACCTGCACCGCGAACGCCTCGTTGATCTCGAACAGCCCGATGTCGTCGATGGACAGGCCGGTGCGCTTGAACAGCTTCTCGGTGGCCGGCACCGGGCCGATGCCCATCACTTCCGGCTCGACGCCCGCGAACGAGTAGCCGACCAGCCGCATCCCGATCGGCAGGCCGAGCTCGCGCGCGGTGTCTTCGTCGGCGAGGATCGCGGCGGTCGCGCCGTCGTTCAGACCGGCCGCGTTGCCCGCGGTGATCCGGCCGTGCGGGCGGAACGGCGTCTTCAGCTTCGCCAGCTGCTCGACGGTCGTGCCCGGGCGCGGCGGCTCGTCCTCGGTCGCGAGACCCCAGCCGAGTTCCTTCGACTTGGTCGCCACCGGAACCAGCTCCGGCCCGATCTTGCCGGTCTTCACGGCCTCGGCGTAGCGCTCCTGGCTGCGCGCGGCGAACGCGTCCGTGCGCTCCTTGGTGATCTCCGGGAACCGGTCGTGCAGGTTCTCCGCGGTCTGGCCCATTACGAGCGCGGTCGGGTCGACCAGCTTGTCCGCGACGATCCGCGGGTTCGGGTCGACGCCCTCGCCCATCGGATGCCGTCCCATGTGCTCGACGCCGCCGGCGATGGCGATGTCGTACGCGCCGAAGCCGATGCCGCTCGCGGTGGTGGTCACCGCGGTCATCGCGCCCGCGCACATCCGGTCGATCGCGAAGCCCGGCACGGACTTCGGCAGCCCGGCGAGCAGCGCGGCGGTGCGGCCGATGGTCAGGCCCTGGTCGCCGATCTGCGTCGTCGCGGCGATCGCCACCTCGTCCACGCGCTCGGGCGGCAGCTCCGGATGCCGCCGCAGCAGCTCGCGGATGGCGTTGACGACGAGGTCGTCCGCCCGGGTCCCGGCGTACATGCCCTTGTCGCCCGCCTTGCCGAAGGGCGTGCGTACCCCTTCGACGAAGACGACATTGCGCACCCCTCGCGCGGTGGGCGCGAGCGGCGGCGTTGCTGGTGCGGCCACGAATGCTCCTGAAGTCGAGAGTGTTCCTGCCCCGCACCCTAGCCCTTGTTACCGGTGGGTAACCAGTGCAGTGGCCCGGTCGAGTGGGGGACGGCACACTCCCGGGGTCTTGTGGCATGCGGCACACTGGCGGGAACGCACCAACCGGACGGGGGACGGCAATGGCGCTTTTCCGGGCGAACCCGGCGACCGAAATGGCGCGGCTGCGCAAGAAACTGGCGAAAGCCGCGGATTCGGATTCCCCGGAAAGCCTCGCGATGCGCCACCGGATCGGCATCCTCCTGGTGGAAACCGGCGACTGGCCCGCGGCGGCGGAGCACTACACCGAACTCGCCGACGCCCAGGTTCGGGTCGAGGGCGAACAGCACCCTGGCACGCTCGGCGCGTGGCTGAACCTGGCGACCGCGAAGGCCGCGCTGGGCCAGATCGAGGACGCGGTGCACCTGATGGAGTCCACAGTGGACATCTACGAGGCCGTCAGCCCCGACGACCCGGCCACCCTGCAGGCACAGCTGGTGCTGTCGGAGATGTATTCGCTCTCCGGGGAGTACGAGGAGGCGCTGGACGTGCTCAGCAGGCACCTGAACGCGTGCGTGGCCAAGTTCGGCGAGTACCACGAGCTGACCATCGCGGGCGCGCGCCGGAAGGTGAGCGTGCTGCGGACACTCGGCCGATACGACGAGGCTCGCTCGTTGAACTCCGGCCTGTCCCGTAAACCGCGAGACGACTACGAACGCGATAGCGCCCGCGCGGTCGGCTTGCTGATCCGCGCCGAAGCCGGTGACGCGAAGATCGTCCGGCACAAGGTGAGGGAACTCGCCGAGCAGTACCGCACGCCGGAATTCATGGAGGTGCTCGCCGCGGTGCTGCTGCGCGCCGGGGAACCCGCGGAAGCGGCGGAGCTGTACCGCGCCGTGCTGTCCGCGCAACCGGCGGCGCAACAGTGGGGCCCGGCCGGGGAATTGGCCCGCGCGTACTTGGAAAGCGGCCAGCTCGACGCGGCGGAGACCCTGGCCGGAGAAATCGCGGCGGCCGACGGTCTGCCGGACGGACACCCGCTGAAGCTCGGTGCCCGGGCGACATTGGCGCGGGCGGCCCGGGAACGCGGCCGGGATGAGGAAGCGGATCGGGAGCTGACTGCCGTTGCGGCGGGGTTGACGGAGGCGTTTGGTCCGAAGCATCCCGATGTCGTCGAAGTCGCCGGGTGGCTGAAGAAGGACTGAATCTCCGGGGCAGGCAGACTGTCCCGGTGGGACTCTTCCGCACGAAGCGAGAACCGGCCGACGAGGTCGCCGCACTGCAGGCCGCCCTCGCGAAGGCGCGTAACCCGAAGAGCGTGCCGAACCTGCGTCGGCGGCTCCTGCTGGGTCAGTTGCTGCTCAAGAACGAGACCTGGGCGGCGGGGGAGCGGCACTACACGGATCTCGTGCCCGCGTTGACGGACGAATTCGGCCCCCGCGAGCCGAACACCCTTGCCGCGTGGGCGAATCTGGCGTATTGCCAGATGTCGCAAGGCCGTCCGGCGGAGGCGATCCCGCTGCTGGAACGCACCGCGGAGGCGTTCGAGGAAACCTGGGGCGCGCGCCAGCCAGGGACGTTCAAGACCCGGCTGCTCCTCGCGGAAGCCTATGGCGTGGCAGCGCAGTACGAGGACGCGCTCGCGGTGCTGGACGCGCACGTCGACTACTGCGCCGCCGAACTCGGCCCGGCGCACGCCCTGACGAGAGCCGGACGACGCCGGAAGGTCATCATGCTGCGCGCGCTCGCCCGCTACGAGACGGCCGAACAACTGCTGTCAGCCGAGGACGCGTTCTGCGAGACCGACGAGCAACGAGACGCGCTCCGCGGGCTCCTTTTGGTGGTGCGAGCCGAAATCGGAGATCCGGAGGCGGCGATCGCTCCGATGCGCGAGCTGTTCGAGAAGCGGCCAGCGCAGGGGGAGTCCTTGGCCGCCGTTCTTCTGTTGGCCGCGCAAGCGCCCGAGGCAGCCGACCTGCTCCGCCAGGCTCTGGGCCAAGCGCGGGGCCGAGGCGCGCTGACCATCCGCAGCGTGCTCGCGCGAGCCTGCGTGGAGAGCGGAAATCTGGCCGAAGCCGAGCAGTCGGCGCGGGCGGTGCTGGCCGCTGGTGCCTGGCCGGCGGGACATCCGATGGTGCTCGGCCTCCGCGCGACGCTGGCCCGGGCCGCCACCCGGCGAGGCGACCGAGCGGGTGCGGCGGCAGAGCTGGAATCCGTGGCAGCCGGGCTCAAAGCAGTCCTCGGCGAAGCCCATCCACGCGTCGCCCAGGCAACCGGATGGCTCGCGGAGTGCTGACGGCCGCGGGCCTGAACCCGCGGCCGCCAACCGAAAGTCACTCCTGTGGACGCTCCGGAACCGGCGTCCCGTCTCGCAAATGCGGTTCCCGCAACCGGAAAATGTCCTCGAACTCCCGCATCCGCGCCGCCCGGTAGTCCGGGACCCCGGCCGTGTCGAAGCGGTAGAACCCGGCCCCGTCCTGGAGACCGCGCCGCTGCCCGGTCATGTTCTCCTCGACGATCGCGGGCGCCCGGAACCGCTCGCCGAGTTCGCCGGTCAGGTAGCGCGAGGCGTAGTACAGGATGTCGCCGCCGCCCCAGTCGATGAATTCCAGCGGGCCCAGCACCGAAAACCGCGGCCCGAGCCCGGCGCGGACCGCGAGGTCGATCTCGGCGGGTCCGGCCACGCCTTCCTCGACCATCCGCGCCGCCTCGTTCATGAGCAGCGCCTGCAGCCGCGGCACGATGTAGCCGGCGGCAGGCCCGCACACCACCGGCACCTTGCCGATTTCGCGCAGCAGTTCCACGAGCCGGTCGACCGCGGCCGGGTCGGTGGCGTCGCTCCGGCTGACCTCGACCAGCGGCATCAGCTCGGCCGGGTTGAGCCAGTGCGCGTTGACGACCCGCTCCGGCCGGTCGGCGAGCTCCGCGATCTGCGTGACCAGGAAGGTCGACGTCGTCGAGGCCAGCACCGCCGACTCCGGCACCTGCGAGCCGAGCCAGCCGAACACCTCGCGCTTGACGTCCATGACCTCCGGCACGGCCTCGAACACCACGGTCGCGTCCGCGAGCTCCTTCGCCGAACGGTCGCCCAGCGTCAGGCTTTCCAGCGCGTCCGCGTGGCCGAACATCGCGCGCAGCCGGTCGGCGAGGCGCTTGCGCACCTCGTCGCGCCGGAGCTGGCGTTCTTCCTCGGTGCGGTCCTTGACGTCCGCGAGCAGCACCGGATGTCCCGCCGCGAGGAAGGCCAGCGCGATGCCCTCGCCCATCCGCCCGGCGCCGACGATGGCGATCACGACTGGACTCCGTCCTGCAGCAGCTTGGTCAGCCCGGCGCGGTCGAGATCCGCCAGGCCGAGGTTCTCGAAGGTCCGGCCCTCGGCGTAGAAATCGCGGCCGGTGATGGCGGAACCCAACGCCAGCAATCCTTCCGCGACCGGCGTCGGCACCCCGGCGAACCGGCCCGCGGACACCAGCAGCGACAGCCCGAGCCGGGTGTCTTCCACCATGTAGCGATGCGTGTGGAGGTCGATCTTCTCGCGCCAGTCGCCGCTGTCGGTGAGCCTTTCGTGCGCCGAGCGGCCGTACATCCATTCTTCGCCGTCGGTGGCGTAGTGGTCGGCCAGCGGGAAGTGCGGCGCGCCGTAGCCGAACGCTTCGCGCAGCGCGACCCGCTCGGCGTCCAGCGCGTCGGTGACGCTCCGGATCGACGGCTGTGTGCCCTCGTTGTGGATGTCCCAGGCGGCGAAATGCTCCAGCGGACCGGCGTTCATCGTGATCAGCGGCGGGTGGATGATCGGACCCGCGTTCATCAGGGCACCGCTGAGCCCGTCGCCCGCGTCCTCGACGCTCGGGTACGCCTCGCGCAGCGTCTTGAACGCGCTTTCCGCCAGCCGCAGCGGGAAAACCCCGGTCGGCAGCCGGGTCGCGTACCCGCTGATCACCACTTCCGCGTCCCCGTGCCGGCGGGCGAGATACGGCAGCGTCCCGGCTTCGGCGAACGCGATCTCCGAGCTCCCGCCCGCCGCCGCGACGGCCTTGGCGAACACCATCGAACCGAACGTGCCCGGCGGCAGGAACACCACCTGGCCCTCGGCCAGCAGCGGGGCGAGCCGGGGAGCCAGGTCGTCGTGCGTGGTCGACGGCAGCGGGAGCACGACCAGAGCCGCGTCGCGCACCGCCTCGGCGAGGTCCGTCACCGGGTTGATCTCCCCGGCGCCGTCGCCCACCGGCACCGATCGGGAACCCCGGTAGTCCCGGACGCCCACCGCTCCGGTCGCGCGCACCGCTTCCAGCGCCTCGGCGTTCCGCCGCCACCAGCGCACTTCGTGGCCGTGCTCGGCGAGTTCCGCCACCGTGGCCCAGGAACCGTGCCCGCCCCCGAGAACCGCGATCTTCACTGTCATGTGCTCCTGTCTCGTACTGGTGTTCTTCTCGCGCCGACCGCACTTTCTCACGGGTCGACGAGGTCGGTCTCGGCCCACAGCCGATCTTGCTGTTCGCGCACGATCCGGCCGAACTCGCCCGGCACGATCGTCCGGTACGGCCCGGATTCGACCGCCACCCGCGCGATGGTCTCGATCGCCGGCTCCGGATCGCGCTGCATGGCGAGGAAATCCGAAAAGTCGTGGTCCGAGGCAGGTGCGTTCTCGACGAGTTTTTCGTTGAACCCCGTGGAAAACGGCCCGGGCTCGACGACCCGGACTTCGATGCCGTGCGGCCGCAGTTCCTGGCGCACCGCCTGTGCCATGGCTTCGAGGGCGGACTTGCTCGCCCCGTACGGGCCCGCGCCGGGAGCGACGAACAGCCCGGCCACCGACGTCACGAACACGATCCGTCCGCCCCGCCCGGCGGCGACGAGCCGGTCGGAGACCAGCCGCGTCAGCTCCAGCGTGCCGAAGACGTTGACCTCGAACGTCTTCCGGACCACTGCGGAATCCGTACGCAGAAGCGGTCCTTCCGCGCCGAATCCGGCATTGTTGAGCAGAACCGACGCGTCGAGCGCCGCCGCTGCCTCGCGATCAGCCGGGTCGAGCAGATCAAGCCGGGAGACCTCCGCGGCGAGCCCGCGTTCGGCGAACGCCGTCCGGACCGGCTCGATCTGGTCGTCCCGTTCGACGGTGGCGAACACCCGGTGTCCCCGCGCGGCGAGCGTCAATCCCGCTCCCAGCCCGAGACCCGATCCCGCCCCGGTGATCAAAACCGACTCGGTGCGTTCCTCGTTTGGCCGACCCACGCCCGCAGTGTCGCTTGCGTCGCGGCCCGGCCTCAATCAGACTTCCGCCACATGGAAGCCAGACCCACCGCGGCGGCGCGGCTGCTGTCGGTGCTGGACTGCTTCAGCCCGCGGACGCCGGTCCTTTCCCTGACCGAAATCGCCCAGTCCGCGCGCCTGCCGTTGAGCACGGCGCACCGCCTGGTCGGCGAACTGGCCGAATGGGGAGCGCTGGCCCGCGACGAACACGGCGGCTATCACCTCGGCCTGAAACTGTGGGAGCTGGGCTCGCTGTCGCTGGCCAGGGCGTCGATCCGCGAAATCGCGCTGCCGTACCTCGGCGACCTGTTCGACGCGACCGGCGAAAACGTGCACCTGTCCGTGCTGGACGGAACCGACGTCGTGTTCCTGGCCAGGCTGGCCGGACACCGCTCGGTCGGCATCCTGACCACGACCGGCAGCCGCCTTCCCGCGACCACCACCGCCACCGGCCGCGTCCTGCTCGCGCACGCCGCCGCGGATACCCGCGAATCCGCGCTGACCAGCCCGATCCCGGCGGAAACAACGCACACCACGACCGACCCGGAGACCCTGCGCGCCGAACTCGCCGACATCGCCCGCACCGGCTACTGCGTCGCCGACCGCCAGCTCGCCGACGACGCGGTCGCCGTCGCCGCCCCGATCCGAGACGCTTCCTCCCGCGTTACCGCGGCGGTCGCGGTCGTGGGCCGCCGGGAGACGACCTCGGTGGCCCATCTGGTGCCCGCGGTGGTCACCACAGCCACCGGCGTGGCGCGGTCGCTCGGATACCGCCGACCGGCACGCCGCCGTTTGTGACGGGGTCTCAACCTCAGCTAGAGGTCTGAACCACCGGCCCGGGTCAGGAAGCCGTGCTGTGCAACGCCTTGCTCAGCGCCGCCGCGGTCAGCTCCACCTGCCACGGCCGCGCCCCGCCCGCCCGCAGCGCGTCCGCGACCGAGTCCTCCGCGAGGTCGGCCGGGGGACGCCAGCAGGTGCGCCGGACCAAATCCGGCAGCAGGAGGTTCTCCACCGGCAGCTTGCGGTCCTCCGCGATCGCGGCCAAAGCGGCACGCGCGGCGGCGAGCCGGGCGGCGGCGTCGGGGTCCTTGTCGGCCCAGCGGTTCACCGGCGGCGGACCGTCGGACGGCTGGCTCGGGCTCGGCAGCTCGCTCGCCGGCAACGCCTTGGCCGCCTGGAGGTGCCGCAGCCAGCTGGCCGTGTATTTGCGCTGCACGCGTCCGCTGAACACCGGCAGCGCCTGCAACTCCTCGACTGTCTTCGGGTCCGACGTCACCGCGTTGACGATCGCGCTGTCAGGCAGGATCCGGCTCGGCGCGCGGTCGCGTTTGCGGGCCAGTTCGTCGCGGGCCTGCCACATCTCCCGCACCGCGGCGAGGCCGCGCGGGCTGCGGATCTTGTGCACCCCGGACGTCCGGCGCCACGGTTCGGCCCGCGGCGCGGGCGGGGGAGCGGTGCGCACCGCCTCGAACTCCTGCTGCGCCCACTCCAGCTTGCCCTGAGCGGCCAGTTCGGTCTCGAGTTTCGCGCGCAGTTCGTTGAGCAGTTCGACGTCGAGCGCGGCGTAGTTGAGCCAGTCGATCGGCAGCGGACGCTTCGACCAGTCCGCGGCGCTGTGCCCCTTCTCGAGCGTGTACCCGAGCAGCAGCTCTACCAGCGTGCCCAGCGCGACGCGTTCGTACCCGGCCAGCCGCCCGGCCAGTTCGGTGTCGAACAGCGATCGCGGCCGCAGGTCCAGTTCCGCCAGGCACGGCAGATCCTGGGACGCGGCGTGCAGCACCCATTCGGTGTCGTTGAGGACGTCCCGCAGCGGGGCGAGGTCGTCGGCGAGCGCGATCGGATCGATCAGCACCGTGCCGGAGCCTTCGCGGCGCAGCTGGACGAGATAGGCCTTCGGCCAGTAGCGGTAGCCCGAAGCCCGCTCGGTGTCGACGGCGACGGCACCCGTGCCCGCGGCGAGCCGCGCGCACGCCTCGGCGAGCGCGTCGGGATCGGCCACGACCGGAGGGGTGCCTTCCGCCGGTTCCCTGAGCAGCACCGGCGTTCGGGAGGCCCCGGAGTTCTCGGTGGTCTCGTCTCCGGTCCGCGCTCCGTCCGCCTGTGCAGTTCCCATGTCCGACGACCCTACGGGACGGGTGGACCGCGCCTGGTCCGCCCGCCCCGCAGGGACGTGGTTCGTCGTCGTCAGCGGATCACGCCGGCTCGCATCGCCAGCGCGACCATCTGCGCCCGGTCGCCCGTGCCGAGCTTGCGCCCGATGCGGGACAGGTGGGATTTGACGGTGAGCGCGGAGAGGGAAAGCTCCTCCCCGATCTCCTTGTTCGACTGCCCGTCCGCGACGAGCTGGAGCACCTCCACCTCGCGAGCCGACAGCTCGCGCGGGGTGTTGTCGGTGCCCGCCACTCGCGTGCCGGTCGCCAGGACCGGGGCCACGCTCGGGTCGGCGTAAACGCCGCCTTCGAGAACCCGGCGCACGCCGTCGGTGACCACCACCGGCGACGCCGACTTCAGCAGGTACGCCTGAGCTCCGGCCTGGAACGCGGAGCGCACCGCGTACGGGTCGTCGGAGGATGCCAGGACCACCACGCGCGGCCAGCCGTGGCTACGGAGTTCCGTAACCAGCTCGATGCCGCTGCCGTCCGGCAGTCCGAGATCGAGGATCGCCAGGTCGCACGGGCCGGTGGCCTGTGCTCGCGCCCTCGCCTCGGCCACCGTGGCGGCTTCGTGGACGGTGCCCGCACCCATTTGTGCGAGTCGTGCTGCGATTGCCTCCCTCAACAGCGGGTGGTCATCGACCACCAACACGGAAAAAAGCTCTTCCCGCGGGTGCGGAACCATGCTCGCCGGCAAGGCGCCGGCTGGCGTGGATCGGACGGCCTGAGATAAGCCGACGGTAGCCACGTCACTACCTCCCTGGAGTCGGTCGTGCCCCCCGACCGGCACCGGGACCTTCGGCCGTTCAGCCGCGCCAGCTTTAGACCGAAAGTGGTGTCGTCCCAGGCACTGTAGCCGTCCGGACGCCGTTGCGGGGGGATCGAATGGGTATCTATCCGAAACAGTTCGTCACTCAGCGAGGTCGTTGTAACACGATCGGACTAACGATCGGAGTCTTGTTAACGACTGGCGACCGGGCTGCGATGCACCTGAGTTACCGGCAACGAAACGGGCGTGCAGATGGCCCGTGCACCTGCGGGTGCTTGCGGAGCCGGGCTGCCGTCCCGACGGTCCGGGCCCGGAAATGCGCCCCGGCCGGGGCAAGATCATTTTCTTTCACGTTTTGCCGCGCATCCTGCCCGCTCGCCCGCGCCTCGCCGGAAGCGCCGGGAAGGGGTCCGCGACCGCGTCGAAGCTGGTTACCGGGGGTTCACTGCCTGTGATCACGCCCGGCCACGAACGTGCGGCATCCGGAGCAGTGCCGCCTGCAGTCCACGATGGACGGTCGGCCGCGGACGCCCGGACGCCCCGCCGAAGATCCCCGCGGAGCGCCGCGAGGGCCCGGATCCGCCCGGGAAGGCGCGTTCGTGCGCGTGCAAGCGCCGCGAAGACGCTGCCCGACCGGGTGAACTTAGGAAATCAGGAGCTCTGCCGCTGCTCGAACAGCGTGACGCCCACCGGAGGCAGCCCCACGACGCTCGCCATCACCTGGCAGAACGCCAGCCCGTGCGGCCCGAGCGCGGCGTCGGTCGGGGTCCAGGACGCCCGCAGTTCGAGGTCGTCCGTGCGGGCGGGACCGGAGATGTCGCCGAACCGGGCCGAGGACGTCTCGGTGACGGTGCCGCCGAGCGCCTTCCACGACGCCCCGGAGGCCTCCAGCGCGTCGGTGAGCCACGACCAGCCGACCGCGGGAAGGAACGGATCCGTGGCCAGCTCGCGGTCGAGTTCGGCGCGGACGTACATGACCAGCCGCAGCACGCCGTCCCAGCCCTCCTGGCCGTCCGGGTCGTGCAGCAGCACCAGCCTGCCGGACGCGAGCACGTCCGCGGGGCCGGAGACCTCGCAGCTCAACGCATAGGACCACGGCGCGAGCCGCTGCGGCGCACGCATCGTCTCCAGCCGGATCTCCGGGCGCGGCCGGACGGCTTGCAGCGCCGCGACGGCTTCGCGGAAGAGCTCGGGCACTGGCGTCATCGCGGTCACGCTCCGACTGTAGGGCGGCAACACCCGGTTGCGGACGCAGGCGCGCCGAGCGAGACCCACCCGCGACCCGCGGGACGGCTCGGCTGGCCAATGCCCCACGCGCTCCACTGCGCCGCACGCTTGCTCCGCGGGGCACTCGGCTCCGCTCCCTTCGTGAGTGTTTATGCCGGTTCTAACCGGCATAAACACTCACGAGACTCCGTGCGTTCGGGCGCGCTGCGCGAGGCGATGGCGGCGTGGCCCTGGGCAGCCGCTCTAGGCCTCTGAGTGGCGAGCCCGGGGAGAACCGTCGCGCCTCGCCTGCCGCCTTGTCGTGCCGGGTCGCTGTCCACTCCGTCGTCGCGCCGCAGCCCCGCTGTCCGCCCGGTCTTGCCCAGCCGGCCTCACTGCACACTCCGCTTTGCCCCGCTGTCTCGTTGCCCACTCCGCCTTGCTCTCGCCTCGATGACCGCCGCAGTTCTGCCCCGCCGTCCGTCCAGTCACGCCTCGCCTTCTTCTTCTTCCGTCCTGTGCGCCCGACGCCGCTTCGGGTGCATGACGGGACTCGGCGAGCCAACGCCGTGCCGGGTGCGCCGGAGGCAACGAACGCCGCGGCCGACGCGACACGCAACGAATGCGGCACTGCGATCCGGTGGAGGGCACCGAATCCGAAGCGGGCCGTGGGAATGCCGCTGCCGCGAAAACCGGGTTGTGGCTCGTTGGGCACGGGGCGGCCCGGGACTGCCGGGCCCGCGTGGGACCATGGGGTTCGTGCCTCAGGTTTCGTCCGCGCCCGTCGGCGCCCCGTCCGTTTCGCCCCGTCGCGCTCTGCCCGGCTCGGCTTTCCTCGCCGCCGCGCGCGGGGAGCGGCCCGCGCACGTTCCCGTGTGGTTCATGCGCCAGGCAGGCCGCTCGCTGCCGGAGTACCGCGCGCTGCGCGAGGGCGTGCCGATGCTCGACGCGTGCTTCGACCCGGAGATGCTCGCCGAGATCACGATGCAGCCGGTCCGCAGGCTGGGCGTCGACGCGGCGATCCTGTTCAGCGACATCGTGGTCCCGCTCAAGGCGGCGGGCGTCGACATCGACATCGTCCCCGGCACCGGCCCGGTCGTGGCCTCGCCGGTGCGCGACGCGGACGCCGTGCGCGCTCTGCCGAAGCTCGAACCGGAGCAGGTCGGGAAGGTCGCCGAGGGCGTCCGGCTGCTGGTGGAGCGGCTCGGCGAAACCCCGCTGATCGGGTTCGCCGGCGCGCCGTTCACGCTGGCCAGCTACCTGATCGAGGGCGGCCCGAGCCGCAACCACGAGCACACCAAGGCCTTGATGCACTCGCAGCCCGAGGTCTGGCACGACCTCGCCGCGCGCCTCGCCGACATCGCCGCCACGTTCCTGCGCGCCCAGCTCGAGGCGGGCGTCGACGCGGTGCAGTTGTTCGACTCGTGGGCCGGTGCGCTGTCCGAGCGCGACTACCGCGAGTTCGTGCTGCCGCATTCGACCCGGGTGCTGGCCGTGGCCGGGGAGTACGGCGTGCCGCGGATCCATTTCGGCGTCGGCACCGGCGAGCTGCTCGGCGCGATGCGCGAGGCGGGCGCGGACGTGGTCGGCGTCGACTGGCGGATCCCGCTCGACGTCGCGGTCCACCGGCTCGGCGGCAACGTGTCGGTGCAGGGCAACCTCGACCCGGCGTTGCTGTACGCGTCGTGGCCGGTCCTGGAGGCCGAGGTGCGCCGGATCGTCGAAGAGGGCCGCGCCGCTCGCGGGCACGTCTTCAACCTCGGCCACGGCGTGCTGCCGGGCGTCGACCCGGAGGTGCTGAAGCGGGTCGTCGACCTGGTGCACTCGCTGTGAAACACGTCGCGGTCGTCGGCGGCGGGATCTCCGGGCTGGCCGCGGCGTACCGGGTGCGCCGGCTGCTCGGCGACCGGGTCACGATCACCGTCTTCGAGAGCACGGCCTCGATCGGCGGGAAGCTGCGCACGGCGGAGGTCGGCGGAGTCAGCTACGACGTCGGGGCCGAAGCGTTCCTCGCCCGGCGGCCCGAGGTGGTTTCGCTGGTGGAGGAGGTCGGCCTCGCCGATCGCCTGGTGCATCCGACGAAGGCGCGCGCCAAAATCCACGCCGGCGGTTCGGTGCAGAGCCTGCCGCCCGGCACCGTGATGGGAGTCCCGGCGTCCGCGGACTCGGTCGCGGGCGTGCTGTCCGAAGACGGCCGCAGCGCGGTCGAGAAAGAACGTTCGCTCGGCCCGGTCGACCTGGGCGAAGGCGATGTGCCGCTCGGGCCGCTGCTGCGCACGCGCTTCGGCGACGAACTGGTGGACCGGCTGGTCGACCCGTTGCTGGGCGGCGTTTACGCGGGCGGTGCCGACGGTCTCGGCCTCCGCGCGACGATGCCCGGCCTGGCCAACGCGATCGAGGGCGGAGCGGGTTCGCTCACCGAGGCCGCGTCGTCGCTGCTGCCGAAAACGCAAACGCCGGGCACCGCACCGGTTTTCGGCAGTCTCACCGGCGGCTTGCGGGGCTTGCTCGACCGGTTGCTGGAGCTTTCCGGCGCTGAGCTGCGCACTTCGTCAACGGTCCGCGCGCTGACGCGGACGCCGTCCGGCTGGCGTCTCGAATTCGGTGCTGCCGCGCCAGCGCACGCGCCTGCCGACAGCCCGGTGGACGCGGACGCGGTGCTGCTCGCAGTGCCCGCACCGGCCGCCCGGAAACTGCTCGACGGCGTAGCCCCGGCGGCTTCGACCGCGTTCGGCGAGGTCGAACTGGCGTCGATGGCGGTCGTCGCGTTCGCGTTCCCGCCCGGCACGGAGCTGCCTGACGCGTCCGGAATCCTCATCGGCGCGGGGGAGCGGGACGCGGAAGGCGTGCCGTACGCGGCCAAGGCGTTCACGTTTTCGTCGAACAAGTGGGCTCACCTCGGCGACGCCGGACCGGTGCTGGTGCGCGGTTCGGTGGGCCGGTTCGGCGAGCCCGGCGCGTTGAACGGCGACGACGATTCCCTGGTCGAGGCGGTCCGCGCGGACCTGGCTCGCCTCGCCGGCGTCACCGCGAAGCCGATTGACACGCTGGTGACCCGCTGGGGCGGCGGCCTCCCGCAGTACGGCACCGGGCACCTGGAGCGGGTGACGCGGATCGAGACGGCAGTGGCGGATGTCCCGGGCCTTGCCGTGGCGGGCGCCACGCTGCACGGCGTCGGCCTGCCGGCGTGCGTGGCCACGGCCGATGCCGCTGCCCGCCGGATCGCGGAGCAGCTCTTCGTGTGACGGAGCCCCATGGCGATCGCCGGACCGGAAGTGCCAGGATGGAGTCATGGCGCGGCTGAATTACCACGAACTCAACGACACGATCCGCTACACCACGTGGTCGGTCTTCCGGATCGAACCGGGGAAGTTGGGGGAGGACCGCGGCGCCGCGGGCCGCGAGACGGCCGAGTACCTCGACGGGCTCGAGGCCAAGGGCGTCGTCGTCCGGGGCGTCTACGACGTGTCGGGCCTCAGGGCTGACGCGGACTACATGATCTGGTGGCACGCCGAGGAGATCGAGCAGGTCCAGGCCGCCTACACCGGGTTCCGGCGCACGCCGCTCGGCCGCGCGTCCACGCCGGTCTGGAGCCAGACCGCGCTGCACCGGCCCGCCGAGTTCAACAAGAGCCACGTGCCCGCGTTCCTGGCCGGCGAGGAGGCGCGGAAGTACATCTGCGTGTACCCGTTCGTCCGGTCCTACGACTGGTACTTGCTGCCCGACGAGGAACGCCGCAAGATGCTGGCGGACCACGGCAAGGAGGCGCGGGACTACCCGGACGTGCGCGCCAACACCGTCGCGTCGTTCGCGCTCGGCGACTACGAGTGGATCCTCGCCTTCGAGGCCGACGAACTGCACCGGATCGTCGACCTGATGCGCCACTTGCGCAACACCGAGGCGCGTCGCCACGTGCGCGTCGAGATCCCGTTCTACACCGGAACGAAGGTGCCGCCCGCCGAGCTCGTCGCGGCTCTGCCGTAACCGCCGGTGCAGGACGTACTCGCCGGAGCCTGGCAGTCGCTCGCCGGGGAACCGCTGCCCGCCGTGTCCTTGACCGGCGACGAATCCGTGCTGCCCGGGCACTTCCGGGTCCCCGCCATGGCAAGCGCGAGCATCGCCGCGGCCACCTTGTCCGCCGGTGAATTGCTGCGGCTGCGCGGCATCGACCCGGGCACGGTGTCGGTCGACACCCGCCACGCCGCCGCCGCGTTCCGCAGCGAGCACCTGCTGCGCATCGACGGCGAGCCCGGACCGAGCCCGTGGGGCCGCATCGCGGGCGACTACCGCGCCGCCGACGGCTGGATCAAGCTGCACTGCAACACCTCACGGCACGAGGCAGCGGTCTGCTGGGCGCTCGGCGTCCCGGCGACCCGCGAAGCGGTGACCAAGGCCGTGGCCGGGAAGACCACGGCAGAGGTCGAATCCGCCGTGGTGACCGCGGGCGGCGCGGCGGCGTTGATGCGCTCGCGCGAGGACTGGCTGGCGCACCCGCAGGGCCAGGCTGTCGCGGAACTGCCGCTGGTCGAGCTGAACCGCATCGGGGACGCGCCGAAGCGCACCCTGTTCGACTCGGACCGCCCGATGGGCGGCGTCCGCGTGCTGGAACTGACGCACGTGCTCGCCGGACCCGTCGCAGGCCGCGTGCTGGCCGCACACGGCGCGAACGTGCTGCACGTCGGCGCCGCGCACCTGCCGCGGATCCCGGTCCTGACCATGGACACCGGCCAGGGCAAGCGTTCCGCGTTCGTCGCGCTCGACACCGAAGGCGGCCGCGCGAAGCTGAAGAAGCTCATCGCCCGCGCGGACGTCCTCCTCCAGACCTTCCGCCCCGGCGCACTCGCCCGAATCGGCTTCGGCCCGGACGAGCTCGCCGAACTGCGCCCCGGCCTCGTGACCGCCGACGTGTCCGCGTACGGCTGGACCGGCCCGTGGGCCCGTCGCCGCGGCTTCGACAGCCTCGTGCAGATGTCGTCGGGCATCGCCGAGGAGTACGCCACCGACGCTCCGGCACCGCTGCCCGCGCAAGCCCTCGACCACGCCACCGGCTGGCTGACCGCCGCCGCCATCATGACGGCCATCCGCCGCACCGCCACCGACGGTGGCACCTGGCACGCCCGCTTGTCCCTGGCCGGCACCGGACGGTGGCTCGATTCCTTGGGCCGCAAGGACCCGAAACCGTCCGAAGCGGACTACGCGGACGTACTGGAGACGGTCGACAGCGACTTCGGCCGGATGACCCGGGTGCGGATGGCCGGAGAACTGCCGGGCGCGCCGCCGCACTGGGACCACCCGTCGCACCGGCCCGGCGCGGACACGGCAGTGTGGTCGCCGGTCGTGCCTCAGCCGGTCTCGTAGGTGCTGCCGGTCTCAGCGTCGTCAGCTTCGTCGGTGGCCGCGCCGGTTGCGTGGCTGCCGCTGCGCCCGTCCGGTGGATGCGGTCAGCTGAGGAGCGCCGCGTCGGTCTCGAGGCGGACTCGCCGTTGAGGCGAGCGCGGTCGGTCTCGCGGGTGCCGTGTCGGTTTCGCGTGGGCACTGCCAGTACGGGTGCGCCGCATCGGACCTCGCGCGGATGCCGCCACAGTCCCGTGAGCAGCGCCAGCTCGCGGCTAAATCGGCATAAGCCCTCCCGTCACCCGCTTGTCCGGATAAGCCGCCAGACCGCCCAACGCGACCAGCTCGGCAGGTCCCGCACTACCACCCGCGCCAGCCTGCTGTTGGGCCCGCGCGAGGACCGTCGCACCCGCAGTCGTCGGCGGCAGCGAACTGACCTTCCGCTCGGCGAACGTCTTGGTGATCCGCTGACTGCCGACGAGACAGAGCCACAGCGTCAATACGACCTCGCCGAAGACAAGCAGCACCATGGCGTTCAGATGAGACTCGCCCACGTCGTAGACCAGCCGTCCCACCCCGGCCGCCAGCACGACCAGGGCGACCGCCGTCAACGTGTACCCGAGACCGGTCAATGGCCTGCGCCGGCTGACCAGCCGCCGTTGCACGAGATCGGTTTCGAGCGTCCGGATCACCGGCTTGAGCACCGACGAACGCGCGACCCACGATGCGAGGCGACCGCGTCCGGCCGCCTGGTGCACAGCCTGCTCAAGCGGCGGCGACGCAGGTGGCGGGCCCGCGGCGACGATCTCGCCCAGCGACCCGACTCGCAGCTGGCCGCGCGCGAGCAGCGTCGCGATCGCAGCCTCGACCAGCCGAGGACGCCCGCCAGCCAGGTATGCGACGTCGTAGACATCGCGCGGCACGGCGGCCGGCTCCGGCGCGGACGCCTGGGTGGCCAGCTTGTCCTTGCCGGTGGCCAAAATGCTCGCCAAACCCGCGGCGGTGGCCACGTAGACGAGCAGCATCGGGCTCAACGCGGCCCAGAATCCGTTCACGACAGGTTTCCTCCCTCCCGGCTCGGCAGAGATCGGATAACACCGCCGTAACCAGACATGTCGTCAGCGTAGTCAGCACCACCGACAAAAACCGGACGGGCTCAGCGCCGAAACCACCTGCGCCGAGGTTTAGGCAGGTCACCGCGGGCGATGAGCCACTCCGCGAAGGCGTCGGCATACTCGCGCGCCCGGATCGAAGTCGTCTTGGGCCGCTCCGCCGCGTACGTGTCGAAAAGCGGCCGATACCGCGGGCCCAGCGCCTCAGGCAGGTCCGGCCGCAGGTATGCGACCAGTCGCCGTCGCTTGGCGAGCAGGACGTCCGCCTCGATGCGCAACCGCGAGGCATCGAAGCCGGACGGTGCCTCGGCCCCGGTCAACAGGCTGTCCAGCAGCGCAGCTTGCCGAGCTGCCAGTTCTTCCCGGCTCACAGCGTCACCGCGGTCCGCAGTGCGACCAGTTCGGCAGCGAGTTCGGAATCGGTGGGGTAGTCGTCGTCGCGCTCCAAGAGAACGCCCGGCGGATCCGTGCGCCGGCGCAGTTCGGCGAGCAACTCCAGCACCTCCGGCAGCACCGGATGCGCGTGCGTGTCGTGATAAACCCCGTCGCGTTCGACACCGCCCGCCATGTGCACGTACGCGAGCCGTTCCCACGGAATCCCGTCCAGGAACGCCGCCGGATCGGTGCCCACGTTGCGCGCGTTGGCGTACAGGTTCGCGACGTCGACGATCAGCAGACAGCCGGTCCGTTCGGTCAGCTCGGTGAGGAATTGTTCCTCGCTCAGCTCGTTTTCCGGCCATTCCAGCAGCGCGGCGATGTTCTCCAGCGCCAACGGTACGTCCACAATGGACTGTGCGAGCCGGACGTTGTCCACCAGCACGTCCAGCGCCTCGCGCGAGCGCGGCAGCGGCATCAGGTGCCCGGAGTCGAGCCCGCCCGCGCGGACGAAGCACACGTGGTCGCTGGCCAGCGGCGCGTCGAGGGCCCGCGCCAGTTCGGCCAGATGCTCCACGCGCGCGGTGTCCAGCGGCTCGGCCCCGCCCAGCGACAGCGACACCGCGTGCGGCAGCACCGGCATCCCGCGATCCTTCAGCGCCAGCAGGCTTTCCGGCAGGTGCGGGGCGTGCAGGTTCTCCGCGACCACCTCGACCCAGTCGACACCCGGCAGCCGCGCGATCGACAGGTCGAGTTCCGGTCGCCAGCCGATGCCGATTCCCAGCCGGTCAGCCACCGCATCCACCTCCGCCTCCGCATCCACCGCCACCACCGCACGACGAGCCGCCGCCGGACGACGTTCCCGCGCCGCTCCTCAACGCCAAGCTTGTCGCATGGTCCGGGTACTGTGCGAACCCGCCCAGCGCGACCAGCGAAGCAGCGCCGACCAGCAGCGCACCGGACTGTGCCCGCTGTGCCGCCGGATCCGTCCGCACCGCGACGACCATCCCGCGGCCGGCCTTGGTCAGACGGGCCTTCGGCCGCTTTCGGCTGGTCACCGCCAGGACCGTAAGAATCGCCGTGACCGCCAGCAGCACGTTCAACCCCGCAGTCGGCCGATGCAGCGCGGAGCCGTTCGCCGAGCGCACCAGACCGACCACGAACAGGGCGGCGTAGACCAGAACAACTCCCGTAGCGAAGCCGGCGGAGGCGAAGGTGACCAGGCCGCGCTCGCGCAGTTCGTTCCTGATGTTCCGTACCGGTACGGAACATGTCTCCTTAGCGCGCAGCGTCGCGGCTGTCTGGGTCCGATTGCGCACGGCCGCGTGGACAGCCTGCTCAACCGGTTCGGTCGGCGTTCTGGAGACGGCGGTGAGCTGGCCCCGGCTGTCGACCCGCAGCAGCCCACGCTCCAGCAGCGCCGCGATCGCCGTATCGACGGTGCGGTGGTGACCGCCCGCGAGGTAAGCGAGCTGATAGACGTCGAGCGGACGGTGCACGTCCGCAGGCGCCTTGCGCAGCAGCGGCCAGCCCAGTTGCACCACCAGCGTCAAGGCCAGCGCAGATCCGTAGATCGCCAGGAACTGCGGGCCTGAGATCCCCCACGGCTCGTGCACGACGTCTCCCTCCTCGGCCCGCGGGCGGGCCGTGCGCCTCGCCGCGGCTACCCGCCGCAGCCGCCTCCACCGCCGCAACTGCTGCCTCCGCCGCACGAAGACCCGCTGCTGCACGAGGAACCACCGCTGCTGCAGGACGACCCGCCGCTCGACCCGCCACCCCCGGTCCAGCTGCTGCCGCCGCTGATCAAAGCCGTGCTCATTTCCTCGTCCGGGTACAGCGCGATACCGCCGAGCGCGACCACTGCCGCCGCACCGACGAGCAACGTTCCGTTGCCGCTTCGGTTCGTCGCAGCGAACTCCTCAGGCCGTTCCTCGGCAGCTTTCGCGTCTTCGCGGGCACGCACCACGATCGCGTGGCCCGCGTCGGTCGGGCGCGAGGTCTGCGAGCCCTTGCGGACCCCGTAAGCGATCAGCGTCAGGGTCCCGGCCACGACGAGCAGCCCGATCAGCCCGCCGATCGGCCGGTCGAGCTGCGCGCCGTTGACCGCGCGGACGATGCCGATCAGCAGCAACGCGGCGTACCCGGCCACGATGCCGGCGCGAAAGCCGTCCAGCCCGTCGCCGGCGACGAGCAGTCCGCGTCGTTCGAGGTCCTGGCGGATCTTCTCCACCTCCGGCTGGACCATCGGCGACTTGCGCACCATGGCGACAGTCGCCGTTCCGCCCTGTGCGGCGTCGTGCACCGCGCGTTCCAGCCTCTTGCGAGCCGGTCGCTTGCCGATCGCGCTCAGCTTGCCCTTGCTGCTCACCCGCAGCAGCTCCTGTTCCAGCAGCGTCGCGATCGCGGTGTCCACCGTGCGGTCCGAGCCGCCGGCCAGGTACGCGAGCTGGTAGACGTCCGGCTGCAGCGGCGCCTCGACGGTCGCGGGCGCGCTCCGTCGCCGGGACCGCGCGATCGACGGCCAGCTGATCTGCACCAGCAGGACGACGGCCAGCGCCAGACCGAAGATCAGCAGGAATTGCGGGCCGGAAATGCCCCACGGTTCGTCCACGGCTTCCCCCTCGTATCAGCGTTGCCGGAACCCTAACCGGCCGGTCGCCGGAGGCTGTCGGCAGAACTGACGCACGTGATGTCCGGTTCGTTCCCGGCTCAGCTGTTCCCGCCGCCGCATCCGCCGCCGCAACCGCCTCCGCAACCGGATCCACACCCCGACCCGCCGCATCCGGAGCCGCAGCCCGCTCCGCCTCCGCAGCCAGATCCGCAGCCCGTCCCGGCGGCCCAGTACCCCGCCGGTCCGGCGAACCCGCCCGCCGCTCCCGCGATGGCCACCCCCGTCCGCCTGGTCGCCGGGAGCCCGCGGAGCAGAGCGATCCGCAGTTCGCGATCCGGATGATTCGACAGCCCGCCGACCGCGACGCTCCCGGTCAGGCCGCTGATCAGGCTCTGGTCCGGCCACGCCGCTTCGGCTGCGGTGCGGCCGGCGTCGGTCGGCCGGATCCGCCGGGCCGCCCGGCGACGGGACAGCGCGGCGAACGCGAACCACGCGGGCAGCAGAACCGAAATCAGCACATAGCCGTTCAGCCCGCCGACGAACGCCGCCACGCCGGCTGCCGCCAGCACCGCTTCCTCGATCGCGGTCCACTTCCATGCTCTCCGCAGCGCCTGGCCGTCAACCAGCAAACCGCGTTTGGTGAGGTCGTCGATCAGCTCGCGGACCGTGTCGCCCTCGACGAGCCCGCGCAGCACCGTCGCGACCCCGACTCCCGTGCCGGTCAGCTCGGCAGCTTCCCTGCTCAGCGCGTCCGACGGTGCGGTCGGCGTGCGGTACAGCCGCCCCACGGAGTCCGCGCGCAACTGTTCCCGTTCCAGCATCGAGGCGACCGTCGTTTCGGCGACGCGGATCGGTCCGTTGGTCAGCAACGCGACCTGCGCCGCGGACGTCAGCCGGGTCTCAGGATGCCTGCCCCGGTTCAGCCGGGCGGCGGTCCGCCGTCCGAGCCACCAGCAGGCCAGCGCCAGCACCAGGATCAGCGCGGCCGGCATCGCGCGTTCGATCGTCCAGTCCATCACGGTCCCCCTCCGGATGAACAAACCACGTTACCCGCCTGCGCGGGGTTGCCGCCGGACGAAAAACCGCCCTCCCCGGAGACGGGAAGGGCGGTTTCAGCGGACCTCGGCGTCAGTCGCCGGCGTCCTCGACGAGCTTCAGGGAAATCGAGTTGATGCAGTACCGCTGGTCGGTCGGGGTCGCGTAGCCCTCGCCCTCGAACACGTGCCCGAGGTGGCTGTGGCACGAGGCGCACAGCACCTCGATGCGCCGCATGCCCATGGTGCGGTCCTCGCGCAGCAGCACCGCGTCGGAGTCCGCCGGGTCGTAGAACGACGGCCAGCCGCAGTGGCTTTCGAACTTCGTGTCGCTGCGGAACAGCTCCGCGCCGCAAGCCCGGCACTCGTACACGCCGGTGGTCTTGGTGTCGGTGTACTCGCCGGTGAACGGCCGTTCGGTGCCGGCTTGCCGGAGCACCGCGTACTCCTCGGGGGCAAGCTGCTCCCGCCATTCCTGGTCGGACTTCACCACGCGCGGAGTGGTGCCGACGACGGGTTTCATACCTTTCACCCTTCCCACGTTACCTGGAGAGAAAAGCGACCGTGTGCAGCGCGATGTCCCAGGCGGTGACCAGCAGCCCGAGCACGATCAGCACCACGACCAGCGCGGACACCCAGTAGCGGAGCCCGCCGGTGCGGGTGCTGGAATCGGCGAAGTCGGCGACCTGGTCCAGGCACGCCTCGACGGTGAAAGTCGGCCCGGTGCGCTCCATCCGGTCGAGATGGGCGGCGAACGCACGGGCCTCCGGGTCGTACGGATCCAGCCCGACCAGATCCTCGTGGAACCGAGGATTCCAGCCCGGCGGCAGAGCTCCGTTCTCGGCCATGCCTCAACGGTAGGCTATTCGGCCTGCCGGACCCACCTCTGCGGCGAGTGTCACTGCGCGAAGGAACTCGCTAGGTGCCCGAGGCCGGAGCATCAACCTTTGTGTTGCTGTCGATGCGCATCTGCCCGCCAAGGATCACGATGTGGTAGGGACGGCGAACGCCGTTGAGTTCCATCGTCAGATCCAGCGAGCCGTCGGGGTTGGGGGAGCCCAGAGCGCGAGCGCTCCGGTACCCCTGAACCTTGTGGCTGTCGTCCGCCCAATAGGCCGCGTAAGCCTCTTGAGAGCCGTACACTGCTTGCGCCGCGGGCGTCAGCAAGTTCCAGCCTTGGCCGGGGTCCGGATAATAGCTGTCGGTGAGAAAGTGGCCGGCCGCACCGTAGTCGGTGATCTTGCCTTCCGACGGGGTTTTGCCGAGACCCGCAGGGCTGGCGGAGCTACTGGGCGCACTGCTGGGCGGAGCGGTCTGGCTCGCAGCCGACTGGCCGCCCGGCGTCTGCGCGTTCGACGAAGGCCCGCCCTTGTCCCGGCTGCTGCTCAAAACCAAAAACACCACCAACGCCACCGCGACAACCGCCACGGCCCCGCCAGCGAGGAACGCCATCTTCTTCTTCCGCGCCGCAGCAGGCGAAACCCGATCCCCCGACCCAGCACCGGAATAATTCGGCGCTGCGGCAGTAGGCGTCGGCCGCACCGCGGGCTGCGGACGCGGCGGCGTGTTCGCCGGGGGAGCAGGACGCGAAGGCGCGCCCATCGGCATGAATGCCGCAGTCGGCGTCCGAGGCGGGTTCGACGGAGCCTTCGGCGCCGCAGCAGCAGCCGCCGCCGGAGCAGCCGTACGCGCCCACGGCGGACGAGACCCGTTGCTCCCCGGACCGCGATTCCCCGAAAGCAACTGCTGCGGCGCAGCCGGCTCCCCAGTCGCCAACGCGGCCAGCCGCTCCCGCGCCTCGGCCATGCTCGGCCGCTCGGAAGCTTCGCTGCGCAGCAGGCTCATCAGCAACGCGGTCGCCGGACCGGCCTGCGTCGGCGGGTTGACCTGGCCGTTCGCCGCCGCGTAGAGCAGGGCGAGCTGGTTCGTGGTGTTGCCGTACGGGGTCTGTCCCTCGATCGCCTGGTATAGCGTCGCGCCGAGGGCGAAGACGTCCGAGCTGGGCACCGGGTCGGCACCGCGGGCCAGTTCGGGGGCGAGGTACGCCGGGGTGCCGCCGATGAGGCCGGTCTGGGTGAGTGTCATGTCGCCGGCCGCACGGGAGATGCCGAAGTCGGTGATCTTCGCGGTACCGGTTTCGTCGATGAGGATGTTGCCTGGCTTGACGTCCCGGTGCACGATCCCGGCGCGGTGCGCGGCCACGAGCGCCGCGGCGACCTGCTCGCCGATCCGCGCGACCTGGCCGACTGGCAGGGTGCCCTGTTCGGAGAGCACCGCGGACAGGCTCGGGCCGTTGAGGTACTCCATCACCAGGCACGGGTCGCCGCCGTGCTCGGCGACGTCGAACACGACGATCGCGTTGGGGTGCTGGAACCGGGCCGCGTTCTTCGCCTCGCGCATCGCGCGCTGGCGCATGTTGTCGCGTTCGGCCTCGGAGACGCCCGGCTGCGGCAGGATCTGCTTGATCGCCACCGACCGCTCCAGGCGCACGTCCACGGCACGCCACACCACGCCCATGGCACCGCTACCAATGTGCTCGACGAGGCGGTAGTGCCCCGCGATCAGCTGCCCGGTGTCGATGACGCCCGCTCCTGACGAAAGTCCCGTGATCGTGGTCGTGCGCAGCGCGGATACCCCTCGCGCACCCGAACGAGTGTAGCGGTCGGAAGTACCTGCCCGCCGTCAGCCAGCCGGTGCCGACGGCACAGGCGCCTCCGGCTCGGCGGCTGGGACGCGCTTCCGCAGCACCCGCACCAATCCTGCCGCGCCGAGCGCGGCGAAGACCGCGTAGCAAGCCAGCAAAGCGGGCGGCGTGTCGCCGGTCAGCGCGTCCGCGAAAACGACCACCGCGATAGTTCCGGGGACGCTCCCGAGCGCCGTTCCGGCAAGGTACGGAACGAGTTTCACGGACGAAACGCCGCACAGGTAGTTCATCGCCGAAAACGGGACGACCGGGATCAACCGCAGCGAGGTGATGGCGAGCACGCCACCGTCGGAGAGCCGGTCGTTGACGGCCCGCACCGGCGCGCGGTGCAGGTGCCGCAGGATCAAGTCGCGGCCGAGCAGCCGGGCCAGCCCGTACGCCAGTCCGGCGGCGATCGTGGTGGCCGCCAAGGCGATGACCACCCCCGCGACGCTGCCGACGAGCAAACCGGCGGCCAGGTTGAACACTGTGCGCGGGATCGGCGCGACGGTGAGCAACGAGTACGCCACGAGGAGCACCAGCGGAGTCATCGATCCGGTCGCCGCGGCCCAGGCACGCAACTGCGCCGGTCCCGGGATCGGCAGCCACAGCGCGGCGGCGCCGAGAAGAGCTAGCACGACCAGGGCGGCGATCAGCTTGGTTCTCCCGGACACCCCGCCACGGTACGGCACTCGCGGCTACGGTGGCCGCATGGCCAAAAACGGCGATCCGGTCGAGTACCAGGTGGGGGAGCGCACCGTCCGGGTGTCGAGCCCGGACAAGGTCTATTTCCCCGAACGCGGCATCACCAAGCGGCAGGTGGTCGAGTACTACCTCGCCGTGGCCGACCCGTTGCTGCGCGCGATCGGCGAGCGGCCGACCACGCTGAAACGCTACGTCGACGGCGTCACCGGCGAATGGTTCTACGCCAAGCGCGTGCCCAAGGGCGCGCCGGACTGGCTCGAGACCGCGCGGATCACCTTCCCGTCCGGCCGCACCGCCGACGAGGTCTGCCCGACCGAACCCGCGGTGTTCGCCTGGGCGGCCAACCTCGGCACCTTCGACTTCCACCCGTGGCCGGTCCGCCGCCCGGACCTGGACCATCCGGACGAACTGCGGATCGACGTCGACCCGCCGGAGCGCGCCGGATTCGCCGACGCGGTCGAGGTCGCCGGCGTCGTCCGCGAGGTGCTCGCCGACGCCGGGCTCGCCGGCTACCCGAAGACCTCCGGCGGCCGCGGCGTGCACGTCCTCGTGCGGATCCGCCCGGAATGGGACTTCATCGCGGTGCGGCACGCGGTGATCGCGCTCGGCCGCGAGGTCGAACGGCGGATCCCGGACAAGGCGACGGTCTCCTGGTGGAAGGAGGAACGCGGCGGCCGCGTCTTCCTCGACTACAACCAGGCGGCCCGGGACCGGACGGTCGCCTCCTCGTGGTCGGTGCGCGGCACCCCGCGCGCGACCGTGTCGACCCCGTTGACCTGGGACTTGCTCGCCGACGTCGACCCGGACGACTTCGACGTCCTGACCGTCCCCGGCTTCCTCGCCGAGCACGGCGACCTGCACGCGCCGATGGACGAGAAGGCGTTCGGCCTGGAGACGCTGCTGGAGTGGTACGAGCGCGACGACCGCGACCTCGGCGGCGCGGAACTGCCGTACCCGCCGGACTATCCGAAAATGCCCGGCGAACCGAAGCGGGTGCAGCCGAGCAAGGCCCGATCCGACCAGGCGTGATCGTCCGATCGCCGGGCGTGTTCACTCTCGGTGATCAACATCGCGGCGAATTTCACGAATGTTTCCGCAGGTCGCACTGATTTTTCCGAGGTCGATTACGATGGGGCGTGCCGCTGGGCGGTAACGCGCCGGGGTCGAGGTGCGACTATTGCCGGGGCCGGAGGGGAGCCGGGACCGGAGGAGGGAGACGTCGTGGACGACCTGATCGCGTTCCTGGCCGCGCGCGTCGGACAGCGGCAGGCGCTGATCATGCAGGCGGTGCAGAAAGGCAAGGCCGGCGAGCCGCTCACTCGCGGCGAGGCCAAGGTCGGGCTCGAGGAGCGGGTCCGCTCCCTCGGCGACCTCGAACTCGACGTGGTCAACCAGATGATCAACGAGATCGAGGCGACGCGGCGGATCATGCTCGCGCATCGGACTACGGTGTCGGAGAAGGTGCCTGGGTTCCCGCTGTACGGCAGCGAGTATTGGTGTGAGACCTGTCATGTGCCCGCGGACGAGGCCGGATCGAATTGGTGCTTGACGTTGCGGTTGCTGGCGTTGCCGTACGCGGATCATCCGGATTACAGCGAGCGGTGGAGGCCCTGATCGTCGGGTGCGCTGGCTGCGGTTTCAGTGCCGTGAGGGAATCAGGATCCGCGAGGGCGGCCCTCGCGGACGGTCGCTGGGGCGGGGAATTCGCACTGCGCGGCCGGCGTTGGCGTGAGCGTGGACGTTCCGATTTCCGTGCTGGACCGGTCGCCCGTGCGGCGAGGGCGGGGGACCGCGCAGGCGATCCGGGACACTGTCGCGTTCGCGCGTGACATCGAAGCGCTCGGCTACCACCGGTTCTGGGTTTCCGAACACCACGGCGTGCCTGGGGTCGCCGGGTCGTCGCCTGCGGTTCTCGCGTCAGCCGTTGCCTCCGCGACATCGCGCATCCGGGTCGGGTCCGGCGGCGTGATGCTGCCCAATCACCGTCCGCTCGTGGTGGCTGAGCAGTTCGGGATCCTGGAGTCGTTGTTCCCCGGGCGGATCGATCTCGGGATCGGGCGTTCGGTCGGGTTCATCGAGCCGGTGCGGCGGGCGCTCGGGCAGGGCAAGGACGCGGCCGACGGCTTCGACGAGCAGGTTCGCGAGCTTCTCGCGTTCTTCCGCGGCGAGCACGACGGTGTGCACGCGATTCCGGCCGAAGGCCTGCCGGTGCCGGTGTTCTTGCTCGCGACTGGTGCGGGTGCGGATCTCGCCGCTCGGCTGGGCTTGCCGCTCGTGATCGCTCCCGCGCATGGTCAGCGTGCGATGGTCGAGGCGATTTCGCGGTACCGCGACACTTTCCGGTCCGATGTGGACGACCCCTGTGTCGTCGTGTCGACAGCGGTCGCGGTGGCGGACACCGCGGAGGAGGCCAGACGGCTGCTGGTGCCCGAGGCTTGGTCCACTGTGTACTCGCGCAGCCACGGCGTGTTCCCGCCGCTTTCGCCCGCGGACGAGATTTTGGCGCTGCCGATGACCGATCGCGAACGCCGTCGTCTCGACGACACGTTGGCCGGGCAGATCAGCGGCACTCCGGACGAGGTCGGCGCACGTCTCGCGGACCTGGTCGCCTCGACGGGAGCGGACGAGCTGCTCGTCAGCACCAGCACTTACGACCCGGTCGCGCGCGTCGAATCGTTCGCCGCGCTTGCCGAGTTGGCTGCGGCGGAACGGCTTTCGGTTTAGCCCAGGACGATCGGCAGCTTCTCCGCCAGCGAACCCAGCGCCGCCTTCTCCTCGTCAGTCGCGGCACGGCGGCCGGTCGCCACCAGAAGTGCGCTTTCGTCGTCCAGCGACGACGGAAGCGGCCAACCCAGAGCGGTTTCCACGGTTCGCCGGGTCGCTGCCAGGCAATCTGCGTCCGGACCGTCCACTCCGGACAGATGCATCACGAGGTCCAGGTGGTGCAACGTCGCCTCGACGACGTAGGTCTCGAAATAGTCCGCGACTGTCAGCACGTAGTCGCGGGTTTCGATCTTCGATGCCGGGTCTGCGAGCGCGGCGGCACGCCCGGCCGCCTGGGCGAGGTCGTCGAAGTGGTGCGCCAGCCCGGCGGCGGAGCCGTAGCTGACCGCCGCGCGGCGGGTGAACAGCCCTTCTGCCTCCATGCCGGTCGGCAGGTCGGTGCCGAGTTCCCAGTATTCGGCGGCGGTGCGCGTCGGCTCGCCTTCGGCAGGGGTCGCGAGCGTGATCAGGATGTCCTGCGCGTCGATGACCAGATGGAACACCAGATCCTGCACCAGCCAGCCGGTGCAGCCCGACAGGGCGAGCCACTGCCCGCCTTCAAGCGATTTGACGGCGTTCTGCAGGGCGTTCCAGGAGCGGAAGAAGAGGTCCACGACGGCACCTTAGCGATCACGAACCCCCGCGGCATCCGATTTACAGTCGCAACAACAGTTCGGTGAGCAGCCGCTGAGCTGGATCAGCCAGGTCGATCCCGGACACCTCCGACGCCCGCCGCACCCGATAGCGCACGGTGTTCGGGTGGATGTTCAGGGAGCGCGCGGCCGTGCGGACGTCGCCGAAAGCGTTCAGGTACGCCAGCACCGCGGGGATCAGGATGTCGCCGTGATCGGCGTCGTGGGCGCGCAGCTGCGCGAGCCGCGGATCGCGCAGCCGCGGCTGATCTTCCAGGTAGGCCAACACTTCCGACAACAACACGTCGGCCCGGACGTCCGCCAGCGACGCGACGTCGGACGGCCAATGACCGCGCGTCATCGCCATCAGCACCCGGTCGGCATCGCCACGCGACAACGCTGCGTCCGACAGCCTCGGCACAATTCCGCCGAGCGCGGCACGTACCGGTGCGTCGAGGTGTTTCCTTGCCGCACCAACGATTTCCTTCGCCAACGCCAGCACTGGCGCAGCCGAGTGTTCCGGCAGATCCGGGAGCAACGCGTAAACCCGGCCGCCGAGCACGCTCACGAGCGCGGTTCGCCGGTAGGCCGCGGTGTGCACGGCGATCAGGTGCACCAATTCGGCCCTGCGCAGCAACCGGTCCGAAGCGGCGGTCGACTGCTGCCGCGAGAGCGTGAACGCCAAAACCTGGGCTGGACGCGCTGGATCGGCGCCGATGTCGTCTGCGACCGACTCGGCGTCGACGCGTCCTTCCAGCAATCCGGCCAGCAAGTCCTCGCGCAGCCGAAGTTGCGGATCGGGCAGGGTGCGTGCGCGGATCAGTTGCGGGGCAAGGGTTCTGCTCGCGCCGAGCAGTGCCGCCTCGGCCTGCTCGGTCAGCGGCTGCGCGCCTTCCTGCACCCAGATCGTGCCAAGCGGTTGCGATCCGGCGTGGATCCCGGCGGCGATGCGGCGGCGGATTCCCAGCTCCGGGCGTTCGTCCACGCGCACGATTCCTTCGCCCGCCCGCAATCGCTGGTAGACGCCCCATTCGCGGAGGATCGCGAGGTATCGTTCCGGCCCTTCGCGACCCAGGATCGACAATCGCCGCAGCTCGTCGACCTCGTCGCCGGCCCTTGAATACGCCAGGACGCGGCTCGCGGTGTCCTCGATGCTGACCAGGCCGCCGGTGAGCGTCGCGACCGTCTGGGCCAGTGCGAACAGGTCGCCGAGCACCTCGCCGGTTTCCGCTTCGCCGCCCGCTCGGGCCGCGTCGACGACCCCTCGCGCCAGCGCCTCGACCTGCTCCCATCGCGCCTCCGCGCCGACGGTGAGCAGCGCGACGCCAGCGTCCGCCGCGACGTCCGCGCCGCCTTCGCCCTTCACTGCCACCGCAGCTGCTCCGGCGCGTCCGGCCGCCCGGATCGCCGCCGCCGCCGAACGACCCCGTGCGCCGATCACCAGGACCAGGTCGCCGGCGTGCGTTTCGGGCGGGTCCTCGGGGTCGAGGATCACCACGTCCTGCACCGGAACGCCCAGTCCGCGCGGCGCGACGAGCACCCGTACGAGGGGTTCGCCGAGCGTCGCGAGCACGTGCCGCAGCGAGGCGCCCGCGAACGGTTCAGCGGCCGTCATCGCGTAGGCCGATCGGACAAAACCATATGGGCGATTCTAGCCGCTTGAACAAACCCCTGAACGCTGCGCAGCGTTATCTTTCGGGCAACCGACGAGTAAGCCAACGAGGGAGCCGCCGTGGACGCCGTGACCCAGACCCCCGCCCCGAAGAACGAGCCGGTGCTGACGTACGCGCCGGGCAGCGCCGAGCGCGCCGAGCTGGAGGGTGCGCTGAAGAAACTGGGTCAGGCCGGTCCCGTCGACCTGACGGTCACCGTCGGCGGCGAGCAGCGCGCCGGCGGCGGCGAGAAGATCGACGTTGTCCAGCCGCACAACCACGGCCACGTCCTCGGCACCATCCAGAGCGCCACGAAGCAGGACGCGACCGACGCGATCGCGGCCGCCGCGAAGGCCGCTCCGGAGTGGCGCGCGCTGTCCTACGACGACCGTGCGGCGATCCTGCTGCGCGCCGCTGACCTGCTGAGCGGCCCGTGGCGCGCGACGCTGAACGCGGCCACCATGCTCGGTCAGTCGAAGACCGCGACGCAGGCCGAGATCGACTCCGCGTGCGAGCTCGCCGACTTCTGGCGCTTCAACGTCGCCTTCGGCCGCAGCATCCTCGACCAGCAGCCGGTCAGCTCGCCGGGTGTGTGGAACCGGATGGAGCACCGTCCGCTCGAGGGCTTCGTGTACGCGATCACACCCTTCAACTTCACCGCCATCGCCGGCAACCTGCCCACCGCGCCCGCGCTGATGGGCAACACCGTGCTGTGGAAGCCGTCGCCGACGCAGAGCTTCGCCGCGCACCTGACCATGCGCCTGCTCGAAGAGGCCGGCATGCCGCCGGGCGTGATCAACCTGCTGCCGGGCGACGGCAAGGCCGTCTCGGAGGTCGCGCTGACGCACCGCGACCTGGCGGGCATCCACTTCACCGGCTCCACTGCGACGTTCCAGCACCTGTGGGGCACTGTCGGCGCGAACATCGCCGGCTACCGCAGCTACCCGCGCCTCGTCGGCGAGACCGGCGGCAAGGACTTCGTGCTCGCGCACCCGTCGGCCGACATCGACGTGCTTCGCACCGCGCTCGTCCGTGGTGCCTTCGAGTACCAGGGCCAGAAGTGCTCCGCCGCTTCGCGTGCGTACGTGCCGCGCAGCGTCTGGGAGCAGATGAAGGACGGACTTGCGTCCGAGACCGCCGCGCTCAGCTACGGCGACGTCACTGACCTGTCGCACTTCGGCGGCGCAGTGATCGACCGTCGCGCCTTCGACAAGCACGCCTCGCTCTTCGAGCGCGTTAAGAACGACAGCGAGGTCGAAATCCTCGTCGGCGGCACTGCGGACGACAGCGTCGGCTACTTCGTGCAGCCGACCGTTCTCGTGTCGACGAACCCGAAGCACGAGATCTTCAGCACCGAGTACTTCGGCCCGATCCTGTCGGTCTACGTGTACGAAGACGCTGACTTCGACTCCGTGCTGAAGCTGGTCGACGAGACCGCTTCGTACGCCCTGACCGGCGCCGTGATCGCGAACGACCGCACGGCTGTCGCGAAGGCGTCTCAGGCGCTGCGGTTCGCTGCGGGCAACTTCTACGTCAACGACAAGCCGACCGGCGCTGTCGTAGGCCAGCAGCCGTTCGGCGGGGCGCGCGCCTCCGGCACGAACGACAAGGCCGGTTCGGTCTTCAACCTGCTCCGCTGGACGAGCCCCCGCTCGATCAAGGAGACGTTCGTGCCGCCGACCTCCGTGCGCTACCCGCACCAGGGCTGAGAAGGAGACACCGCCATGCTGCGTGCCCCGTTGCTCGCCGCCGCTCGTTCGCAGCGGATGCGTGCGCTCGTCGAAGCGGTACCGGTCACCCGGTCCGTAGTGCGCCGGTTCGTGTCCGGCTCGGCTACCGCCGACGCCGTGCGCGCCGCACGGGAACTGGCCGCCGACGGCCGGAAGATCACCATCGACCACCTCGGCGAAGACACCACCGACGCCGCACAGGCCACCGCCACCGTGCAGGCGTACGAGGAGTTGCTGACGGCGCTGTCCGAACAGGGCCTCGCCAAGGGCGCGGACGTCTCGGTGAAGCTGTCCGCGGTCGGGCAGTTCCTGCCGGGCGACGGCGAAGGCGTCGCGCTCGAGAACGCGCGGAAGATCTGCGCGGCGGCCGACGCGGTCGGCGCGACGGTGACGCTCGACATGGAGGACCACACCACCACGGACTCGACGCTCGGCATCCTCCGCGAGCTGCGCGCCGAGTACCCGTGGGTGGGCGCGGTGCTGCAGGCATACCTGCACCGCACCGAGCAGGACTGCCGCGAGCTGTCCGGTCCCGGGTCGCGCGTGCGGCTGTGCAAGGGCGCTTACGCCGAGCCGGAATCGGTGGCGTTCCAGGACAAGTCCGAGGTGGACAAGTCGTACGTGCGCTGCCTGCGCGTGCTGATGGCGGGCAAGGGCTACCCGATGGTGGCCTCGCACGACCCGCGGATGATCGCGATCGCGGGCAAGCTCGCCGCCGACGCCGGCCGCAGGTCCGGCGACCACGAGTACCAGATGCTGTACGGCATCCGGCCCGAGGAGCAGAAGCGGCTCGCCGGCGAAGGCGAGACGATGCGTGTGTACGTGCCCTGCGGCGACGAATGGTACGGCTACTTCATGCGACGGCTGGCCGAGCGGCCGGCGAACCTCGCGTTCTTCCTGCGCGGGCTCGTCACCCGGTCCTGAACAGCTGCGAAGGCCCGGCACCCTGGTGGGTGCCGGGCCTTCGCATTACCCCGGATTGCGCCTGTGGTGGCCGGTTCAGGCCTGCTCGGCTTCTTGCGCGGCGGCGGCCTTGCGCACCTCGTCCATGTCGACCTCGCGGGCCTGGCGGATGAGGTCCTCCAGCGCGGCTTCCGGAAGGGCGCCGGGCTGGGCGTAGATGAGGGTCTTGTCGCGGATCACGGCGAGCGTCGGGATCGAGCGGATGTTGAACGCCGCGGCGAGCTGCTGTTCGGCCTCGGTGTCCACCTTCGTGAAGGTGATGTCGCTGTGCTTTTCCGACGCCTTCTCGAACACCGGTGCGAACTGGCGGCACGGGCCGCACCAGCTTGCCCAGAAGTCGATCAGCACGAACTCGTTGTCGGTTACGGTCTGGTCGAAGTTGTCCGCGGTCAGTTCCACTGTGCTCATAGGCGGTCCAACGAACGAACCGGGTGGGGAATTCCCCGCGGCGGGGTAGCGTCCTGGTGAGTGTCCGATGCTTCCTTGGAGGTTGATGTGGCTGACGGGATCTTGGGACGGATCGACGAGCTGATCGCGGAGGAGAAGGAACTGCGCGACCGGGCGATCGGGGTCGGGCTGTCCTCGGACGACCGGGAGCGGTTGCGCCGGGCCGAAGAAGAGCTCGACCAGTGCTGGGACCTGCTGCGGCAGCGCCGGGCCAGGGTCGAGTTCGACGACGATCCGGACGAGGCTTCGGTCCGGTCGGTGGGCGAGGTCGAGGGATACCGGCAGTAGTCCCTCGGCGCGCCCAAAAGCTAACTGTTAGCTTTTGGTAACCGGCCAGACTTTGTGGCTGATAGCATCCCCGGATGACTGAGCCGTCCGGGCGGCGCGAGCGCAAGAAGGCTGCGACCCGTCAGAAGATCGCCGACACCGCGCTCCGGCTTTTCCTCGAGCGCGGGTACGACGAGGTGGGCATCCGGGACATCGCGGCCGAGGCCGACGTCGCCGTGACCACGGTCTTTTCGCATTTCGCCTCGAAGGAAGCCCTGGTCTTCGAGCAGGATTCGAACTTCGAGGAAAGCTTGCGCGGCGCGGTCGAGCGGCGGGCGTCGGCGGAATCGTTGATCCCGGAGTTGCGGGGCGAGATCCAGGCGCTGGTGCGGCATTGCACCGCGGACAGCGTCGCGCCGGTCTGGCGGATGATCGACGGGTCGCCCGCGCTGCGGGAGTACGAGGAATCGATGCGGCTGCGGCACGCGGAGTCGCTCGCGGCGGCGATGGCGGCTGATCCCAGTCTCGGGCGGACTCCGACGGCGTGCCGGGCAATCGCGCGGTTCGTCGTCGACGCGTATTCGGTGGCTCGCGAGGCCGCTGATCCCGAGGCCGCCGTGGACGAGGTTTTCCGGATGATCGAGGCGGCCTGGGCGGCTGCCAGTCCTGCTGTGTCGCGTTAGGACGGTCGGCCTCGCATTGCTCGGCTCCTGGCCGCGAGTGGCGGGATTCGGTGCGCTGGCGGGGTTTTCGGCACTCCTGGTGAACTTCCCGGTCTCATGTGGGTGAGCGGATCCCGCTGGGCCGAGTGATGCGCTCTCGAACAGGTGTTCGAGATACTGGGTGGGTGTTCGAGACGACTTCGGCGGGGCAGCCCCGGTTCCGCCACCTCAGACCTCAGCGGGGATTGTTCGGCCGGATCAGCGGGCTGGTGCGTGGCTGGCGGCGCTGTCTCGGCGAGATGGAGCCCTTTGACAGACGCGCTGCGCGAACCGCACGGCGCGAGCGGCTCCGTGCTCGCCTGCCTGGCCGATCCCTAGGCCGGGCAGAGGGTGCCGTTGTCCGGGATCTTGCCGTCGATCAGGAAGGACTGCGCGGCGGCAGTGACGCAGGAGGACTGTCCGACCGCGCCGTGCGCGACGCCCTGCCACGTGACAGTCACGGCGCTGGGCATCTGGTCCGCGGCCCGGGTGGTGCCGAGCTGCGGCGTGACCGGGTCGGTGGCGGTCGCGGCCACCAGAATGGGCGGGGCGCCGGGCGCACCGCCGGGAGGCAGCGCCTCGCGGCGGACGGGCCAAGCACCGCACCAGGCGAGCTCCTGGGCGACTGCTGCGCCGAACTGCGGGTACTTCGCGCGCATTCCGGCCGCGGCGCGGTCCAGTTGGTCGGCGGGCAGCCGGGTGGTCGAGTCGTTGCACCGGGTCGCGATGGTGCCGCCGATGCGCGACGTGCGGCCGCGGACGTCCGCGACGATCGGATTCGCGAATGCGGCCAGCGCGGTGACGTCGCCGTTCTTCGCGGCGTTCAGCGCGTCGGCGAGAGCGGGCCAGTTCGAGCGGTCGGCGAGCCCTTGGTACACCGCGTAGGTCGCTACGCCAGGGCTCATCGTCACGCCGTCGTCAGTGTCCACAGGGGACGTACGGAGCCGGTCGGTCACCGTCTTCAGCGCGACCTTCGCGTCGCCCATCGGACAGTTGCGAGCGGCGCAGTCGGCAGAGAAGGCGTCGAACGTCGCCTGTGCGCCAGCGGCCACCGCGTCGAGCACTGCCGCACGGTCGGCGCCCGGGTCCGGAATGCCGTCCAGCACCATGCGGCCGACCTGCGCCGGGTAGCGCACCGCGTACTCCGAAAGCACCTTCGAGCCGTCACCGCGGCCCAGCGCATTGAGCCGGTCAAGGCCGAGTTGCTTGCGCAGCTGGTCGAGGTCGCCGGCGGTGCGCCAGCTGTCCAGCGCGGTCTGCGCGGTGTCGAGATCGAGCGCGCACTGCTGACCGGCCCGGCGAGCCGCGTCGAGCACCTCGCCGAGGCCGCCCTCCGCCGGGTCCGCGCCCAGCAGGTCCGAACGCACTTCCAGCGGCACGCACTGCACGCCGCCGGACAGCCCGGTGCCGCGCCGGTCCACGCCGATCAGCGAGAACTTCTTGAGGAACTCCGGCGGAAGCCGGGTCGCCAAGCGCGCGGCGTACAGCGAGCCCGGCTCGCCGCCGACGTCGTTGACCACCACGAGGGGGATCGGTCCGTCGCCTGCCTTGAGCACGAGGATGCGGGCGAGCAGATGCTGCGAGTCCTCGGGCGCGTCGAGCGGCGACGTCATGCGCGCACAGCTGACGTGCAGCGAGTCGGGCAGCGCCGGAGCGGCCATCCGCTGCCGGGTGTCCGCGTCGCAGTTGGCCCAGCGCAGGGCGGACTTCTTGGGCTCGGCCAGCGGCGGCAACGGCACCGCGGCGGTGCTCGGGGGCGGTGCGGTCGTGGCGCGCCCGTCGTTGTCGATCACCGCCGGGCGTACGGAGGGTCCGCTGGTGCAGCCGGCCAGCAGGAGCACTCCCAGCGTCGCCGCCACCAGCCGGGCGCGCGTACGGAAACGGCTGGGGGAACGGCGGTGCACGGGCTGGTCCTCACGTCTGCTCGGCGGAACTCTCGGACGAGCTTGGCACGCCTGGTGTGGGAAGCCAGTGAGCGGGTCCTGCGGCGTGTCCGGTCAGCGGGTGCGCACGACTTCGCCCCGGAACACCGCCGACAGGTCGTACCGGGCCGGCTCGTCCAGTTGCGAGTAGCCGCACGACGAGGGCTCCCGGTCCGGCCGCCAGCGCGCGAACTGGGCGGTGTGGCGGAAGCGCGACGGATAGCCGCCCTCCGTGTGCTCGTACGAGACCTCCACCACGCGCTCCAGCCGCAGCGGCACCCACGGCTGTTCCTTCGACCGCCAACGCGTGATGCCGCCCGGGATCCGCTGGCCCTCGCGGACCGCGTCGCCCAGCCACGGATGCCCTTCGCCGTCCGTGATCAACGGGGCCAGCTCCTGCGCCAGCTCGCGGCGGCGTGCGACCGGGAACGAACCGACCACGCCGACGTGGTGCAGCAGCCCGTTCTCGTCGTACAGGCCGAGCAGGAACGAGCCGACGGCCTCGCCCGGTTCGCCGTCCACGTGCCAGCGCAGGCCCGCCAGCACGCAGTCCGCGGTGCGGGAATGCTTGTACTTGAACAAAACCCGCTTGCCCGGCGAATACGGCTCGTCCAGCGGCTTGCCGATCACGCCGTCCAGTCCGGCTCCTTCGAACAGCTCGAACCAGTGCCGCGCGGTCTCCGGATCGGTCGTCGCCGGCGTCAGCGCGATGCCCGGCAGGGATTCGAGCCGTTCGCGGCGCGCCGACGTCGGCTCGTCCGCGAACGACTCGTCGCCCAGCGCGAGCACGTCGAAAGCCACGAACTGCGCGGGCGACTGCTCGGCGAGCAGTCGGACGCGGCTGTCCGCCGGGTGGATGCGCTCGGTCAGCGCGTCGAAATCGAGCTTGCCGTCGCGAGCCACCACCAGCTCGCCGTCGAGCACGACGCGCTCCGGCAAGGATTCCCGCAGCGCGGCGAGGACTTCCGGGAAATACCGGTTCAGCGGCTTCTCCGCGCGCGACTGCAGGGTGATCTCGTCGCCGTCCCGGAAAACCAGGCAGCGGAACCCGTCCCACTTCGGCTCGAACAGCAGCCCGCCGGAATCGGGAATGGCTTTCGCCGGCTTCGCCAGCATGGGCTTGATCGGTGCCTGCACAGGGAGGGCCATGCGGGCATTCTGGGCGAAACGCGGGATCAGCGCACGCGTGCCGGGCCGGTCGTGTCGAGTTCGAGCCGCACCGCGGTCGGCAGGGTCTCGACGCCGAGCGACTCCCTGGCCCGGGTCAGCACGTACGCGTCGAGGTCTTCCCACACCCGCCGGACTTCCGTGCCCTCGGCCAGCCAGAGCGTGATCCGCAACGCCGGATCGGCCACGGTGCCCACCGACCGGACGCGAGCCCGGGTAACCCCGTCGACGCTCTCCGCGTCCGTTTGCACGGCTCCGGCCAGTGCTCCGGCCGTGACGGTCAGCTCCGCGCCGATCGTCTCGTCGAGCTTCAGGTCCGGACGGCGTTCCGGGCGCAGCGAACGGAAAAACCACCACAGTCCGAACACGAGCAGCAGCACCCCGAGCACCACCGCACCGATCCGCGCGTACAGCGCGTGGTCGCCGAGCCAGCCGACCGCGATCGGGTCGAGCACCGGCCGGTGCCCGCGGAACTGCCCGAGCCACCCCATGCCGACCACCAGCGCACCGGCACCAGCCAGCACCCCGAGCACGCCGACCAAGGAGGTCAGCGTGCGCTCGGCACCGTACGAACGGCCTTGCGCGCGACGCGCCGCGGAAGCGCTCATCACCGGTCCTTCGGGGAGTCGACGACCACGGACACCTTCGGACGACGCTGCAGCGGGAGGTCGTCCAGCACCCCCGCGACAGTTTCCAGCAGCCGCGGCCGCAATTGTTCCTCGTTTTCCAGCCGGCTTGTCGCGCGCACGCGGACCCGACGGGAACTGGCCGTCACGGACGCGCCGCGCACGTTGTCCTCCGCGCGCACCGCCAGCCCGACCAGCCGCGCGAGCGCGCGCGGCGAGGTGTTCACCGTGATGCCGTCAGCGGGATCGGTCATCCGTACCGCGCGGTCGCCCGCACCGAGTGCCAGCAACAGGAGCACAAGCCCGGCGAGCACGGCGATTCCCGCGGTGATCCGCACCGGCGTGCTGGTCCAGTCCAGCTCGGCGATCGCGGTTTTCCACCGATGCCACGGCACGAGCAGCGGTTCCTTGCCGGGCTGCCACCAGGCCCACCCGACCTCGAGTGCCAGCAACGCGCCGCCGGCCGCGACGGCCAGGCCGAGCAGTGTGGACAGAAGACGGACGAGGATGCGCATCATCGCACCCTCGGCGGCACGTCCGGCAGCAGCGCGGTGACCGTCACCGCGACTGAACGCACGTGATAGGAGGTGATGCGTTCGACCTCTTCGACGACTTTCGCGCGCACCTGCCCGGTCACTTCCCGCACCGGTGCCGGATAACGCAACGCGAGATCGAGCGACAGCTCGACGTCGTTGTCCGAGCCGCCAACTTTCGCGGACGTGCCGGTCATCCCGGTGCTGACCCCCGCGACGCGGCGCTCGGTGCGCATCGTTCCCGGCACCTGGTCGGCGGCGTGCTGCGCGACCTTGCGCACCACGGCGTGCGCGATGGTCAGCGAACCGCGCTCGGCGGCCTCCGGAAGGTCGCTGCGGGACGGCCCTGCCTCGACCGCCCCGGTCACTTGTCTCGGCCCTTCCCGAACAGGTCGCCGAGGTCGAGTTCGCCGTCGAGGACCCGGCCGACCACGAGCCCGATGATGCCGACCGCGAAGGTCACCAGGAAAGCGGTGAACCCTTGCGTGGCGGCCAGGCCGAGAATCAGCCCGGCGAGGATCCCGGTCTGCGTAGCGTTCAACGTGCGCCCTCCTGGGATGTGCGTGCTGCGGCGGTTGCGGTGATGGCTGGTCTGAGGTGCTGCGGTGTTCGGTTTGGCGAGCGTCTTCGCGGCTGCGGCTCGCTCGGTGCTCCGGGTTCGCCGGAGCGGAACGCCGTCACTGGGCCCGAACCGGCCCGGCCCGGCTGACGGCGGCGCCCCGGCGCGGTCGAAGCGCCGCGCTTGAGCTGCCGTGGCCGAGACACCGGTCGGTCACCAGGTCATTCGACCCGGCTCGACTCGGGCTCGTCCTCCTCGCCGGGCAGGTGGATGTCGTTGACCGCGATGTTGACCTCGATCACCTCGAGCCCGGTGATCTGCTCGACGGAGGTGATGACGTTGCGCCGCACGTCGCGGGCGACTTCCGCGATACGCGCGCCGTACTCGACGACGACGTCGAGGTCGATCGCGGCCTGCTTCTCGCCGACCTCGACCGAGACGCCCGCGGTGGAGGTCGCGCCCGAACCCGGGATCCGGTCCCGGATGGCCCCGATCGCCCGCGACACCCCGCCGCCGAGCGCGTGCACCCCGGCGACCTCGCGCGTCGACAGCGCCGCGATCTTCTGCACGACCAGCGACGAGATCGTGGTGCGTCCCGCGGTGTCCGTCTGGTCGACCGCCGCCAGCGCGGAAGACGGAACAGCGGTAGGCACATCGGGCCGGTTCGTGCTCGGCATGGTTCCTCGCTCCCTGTATGCGGACATGGCGCGTCCAGTGTCGCCGCGAGCGGCCCGCGGCGCCGGAGACGTGCTCGCCGGAAGGACCTCCCGACCGGGCGAAAACTCACGCGGCATCCCTCGAATGGGTGAGTCGGCAGCACGTGAAAAGCCCGTGCCGAGCCATGCCGGACTTGACCGGCGGCCGACGGACCCGAGCCCCGTGCGATGGCTGCCTCGGCGGCCGTGCCGCTGCCCGCACGCCGGTGATCGACTCCGCCGCCGCGATCCGCCGTTCGCGCCAGGCCAGCCATGCAGCTCGAACCAGGACAGCGGCGCGGGGCTAGGCCCCTGCTCGCGCTGGGTCGGTGACACGCCTCGACCCAGCGACGCGGTGCAGGGCGACCTCGCTGTTCGCAGCGGTCTGGCCGAGCATTTCGGCCCCTGTTCCGTGGTGCCGAGCCACTGCGCCGGTTCTGGCCACGCGGCTCGGCCCAGCGCCGCAGCGCCCGACCGAGCCAGCGCAGCGGGGCGCCTGACCAGCGCGGCAGCCCGGTGACAGTTACCACACGCATCCCGCCGCACCCTCCCCGTCCGCAGCCGAAAGCGGCTCCGACCGGGGGATTTGCCGTTCGCGGCCCGGCTGAGGCGCGCCGAAGGGGCCGGCACCGTCCGGATAGGCTCTCCGACCATGCCCGCAGCTGCGCTGACCGACCGGTTTCCCGAGCTTGGGGCCGACGAGCTGATCGCGTCCCTCGTGCCGCCGCCGCGGTTCGGCGAGGCTCGGTTTTCCACTTACCTGCCCAATCCGGACGAGCCCAGCCAGGCGGCCGCGGTCGAGGCGTGTTCGGCGTTCGCTTCGCGGATCGGGGCGGCTAAGGCCAAGAAGTCCCGCTTGCGGTCGCTCTTCGGCGGCGGGGCGGCGATTCCGGACGGGCCGATGGGGCTTTACCTCGACGGCGGGTTCGGGGTCGGCAAAACCCACCTGCTCGCGTCGACTTGGCACGAGACTCCGGGGCCCAAGGCGTACGGCACGTTCGTCGAGCTGACCCACCTCGTCGGCGCGCTGGGGTTCGCCAACGCGGTCGCGCGGCTTTCGCAACACCGGCTGCTGGCGATCGACGAGTTCGAGCTCGACGATCCCGGCGACACCACGTTGGTCAGCCGGTTGCTGCAGGAACTCACCGACGCGGGCGTCTACGTCGCGGCGACCTCCAACACCCTGCCGGACAAGCTCGGCGAGGGGCGGTTCGCGGCGGAGGACTTCCTGCGCGAGATCCAGGCGTTGTCGCGGCGGTTCGGCGTCGTGCGCGTCGACGGGCCGGACTACCGGCACCGCGGGCTGCCGGATGCGCCGCCGCCGGTCGGCGACGACGAGATCGACGCCTCGGCGGCCGCGCATGAAGGGTCCACTGTGGACGAATTCAGCGCGTTGATGGCGCATCTCGAGCGGCTGCATCCCTCGCGGTACGGGAAGCTGCTCGACGGGATCCGGCGGGTCCACCTCAAGCACGTGACGCCAGTGCCGGACCAGATGGTCGGGCTTCGGCTGGTCGCGTTGGCGGACCGGCTGTACGACCGGGCCATTCCGGTGGTCGTGTCCGGCGTGCCGCTGCCCGAACTGTTCGGCGAGGAGATGCTGAACGGCGGTTACCGCAAGAAGTACCTGCGGGCGATCAGCCGGTTGACGGCTCTCGCGCGCGACGCGGTGACAGCGCCGCCCGCATCGCGGTGACCACGGCGGGGGCGAAGCAGACGCCGCCGGCGATGTCGGTCAGGTAGTGGTAGCCGAGGCCGATCATGCCTACGGCTGCGCAGCAGACGAGCACTGTGCCTGCCGCAACGGCGGCTGCCTTGAATCTGACCAGCAGTACTACGGCGGTGAGCACGGCTACCAGGCTGACGGTGTGGCCGCTCGGGTAGACGAGCGTGCCGCCTTTCCAGCGGTCGAAGGCTGGTTTCAGCGCCCAGCTGTTCAGCGCGATGGCGACGAAGGGACCTGCCACGGCGAGTAGTGCGTCGAGGCGGTTGCGGCGGTAGAGGCAGATTCCGGCGATGACGACGACGGCCGGGATGAGTACGTACGGCTCGGTGGGCAGCACGAGTGTGCCGAGCAGGCCCGAGTTCAGCTTCGAGGCAGACCTCTCGGCCCATTGGTCCACTGTGCCGGGAGCGTAGGGCGCGACTAGCAGTCCCAACGCGACTGTGGCGAGCGCGCAGAGCGCGGCGAATAGGGCGAGGGTTCGCCTGGCGGTCACGGGAACGAAGCCTAGTCACATTCACGGCGGCGCGCGGGTCCTCCTTTCGACACTGACGAACGGAGGGACAAGAACCAATGGGGGACACTGAGATCCACGGGACCGTCGCGGACGGTTTCGAGGCGGTCCGCGACGAGTTCGCGACAGCGGCTGAGGCGAGTGCTGGCGTGCAGTTGGCGGTCCGCGTGCAGGGGCGGCTGGTGGTTGATCTCTGGGCGGGCGACGTCACGGGCGAGACGTTGACTGGCGTGTATTCCTCGACCAAGGGGGCGACCGCGCTGGTGGTGGCGTTGCTCGTGCAGGACGGCGCGCTGGACCTGGACGAGCCGGTCGCGCGCCACTGGCCTGAGTTCGCCGCCGCGGGCAAGGGCGGAATCACGGTGCGCGACGTGCTGACTCATCGTTCCGGCGTGCTCGGGGCGGACGGCGGGCTGTCCGCCGAGGAACTCGCGGACGATCGGGTGATCGCGCAGCGGCTGGCCGGGCAGCGGCCGTTCTGGCGACCGGGATCTGCTTACGGCTACAGCGGATTCGCCGGGTTCTCGGTCGTCGCGGAGGTGGTCCGGCGGGGCACCGGGCGGTCGGTGCGGGAGCACTTCGAGACGCGGATCAGGAAACCGTACGGCCTGGACCTGTATCTCGGGCTGCCCGAGCAGGAGGAGCACCGGTACCGCGAGGTGCTGGCGGGGGAGGCGGGCGCGGAGGAGCTCGCGGCGTTCCAGGCGCACGTTCCGAGTCCGTACAGCCTGGGCGGCATCGGCTACGGGCTCGATTCGACGCCGCCGCTCGATCAGGTGGCGTTCGTGAACACCCGGCGGGTGCGGGCGCTCGGGCAGGTTTCCGCTGGTGGCGTAGGGAGCGCGCGGGGGCTGGCTGGGCTGTACGCGGCTGCGGTGTCCGGTTTGGACGGACGGCGTCGGCTGCTCGAACCTGGCACGCTCGGCGAGTTCGCGATGCTCCACTCCACCGGCCGTGATCTGGTGACCGGGGAAGCGGGCCAGTACGCGCTCGGGTTCCAGGCGAAAGGGCTGCGGTATCCGTTCCTCGGCGCGAATGCGTTCGGGCACAACGGATCCGCCGGGTCGGAGTCCTTCGTGGACCCGCGTAGCGGCGTCGCGTTCGGGTACACGCGGCGGCAGTTCTCCGCGACCTGGTCCTATCCGGAGCACGACCGCCTGGCCGCGGCAGTGCACGCGGCGGCCAGCCGGTGAGAGCCGGGTGACCGCCGCAATGCGATGCTTGTCCCATGTCGCTGTTCTCGCGCCGTCCGGCCGAAACCCCGTCCGGCCCGTTCCGTTTCCGGATTTCCGAGATCTACCAGATCCCGACGCGCGGAATCGTGGTCACCGGCACGGTCACCGACGGCACCGTCCAGGTGGGCGCGAACGCTGTGGTGCAGCTGCCCGGCGGCGCGCGCCAGGTCGTGGTGACGAGGATCGAAACGGCGCGCCGCAAACGGCAGTCCGCGGAGGCCGGTGCCGAGGCCGGGCTGTACCTGTCCGGCCTCAGCACCGATGACATCCCGACCGTGCCGGGCGGCGACGGGCAGCAGCAGGCCAACAACGCGCTGAGCGGCGTCGAGGTGACTTCGGCCTGAGCGGGCACGCTGTGTGAGCACCGCCTCTGGTGTCTTCACGCGGAGTGCAGTAAACACCCATTGTGCTCAATTCACCAGAACCGCGGCGGGCGTCGGCGCTCCGGCTGATCCGGTTCCTGCGGCTGGTGTACGCGGTGCCGCTCGGGCTCGCGATCGCGGGCGTCGTCGGCGGGTTCGTCCTCGATTACGGCTGGTACATCGCGGCCGGATCGGTCGGCTTCAGCCTCGCGATCATGGCGCTGACGCTCGGCAGCGTCGCGCGATCGATGCGCGGGAACGCGTCTCCGCAGAGCATGCGGTTCGTCCAGCAGCACGGCGACCGCGCGCTCGCCAAGATCGAACGCTTGAAGAACACCGGAGCGCAGGTCAACGACGCGTACGTGACCGAGTTGAAGCTGGTCGTCGCGCCGCCGGACGAGACTGCGTACCGGGCGACGGCCCGGGAGTTGATTCATCCGGTGCGGTCCGCGGCGTATCAGCCGGGGACGGTCGTTGTCGTCAGGCACAGTCCGCGGTATCCCGGCGTGGTCGCGGTGGACGCTGATCCGCCGCGGGAATGGACTCAGCGGCCGTGGCAGGCCGGGATCATCGGCGAGGAGCGCACACCGGAACCTGAAGCGCGGCTAGGGAATGCGGTCGGACGGCTGGCGATGACGGTGGTGAGCACGGTCGTCGTCGCGGTGGCTCTGCTGGTGCCGATCCGCGACGACGTCCTCGGTCAGCTGATCTCTCCGCCGGACCTGTTCAGCGCGGAGGATCTGCGTGCCGGCATAGCGAAATTGTCCGCCGAGAGCGAGCGTTTCGAAGACCTGACGGTGGAGCCGGACCAGTTGCGAGCCACGATTCCCGGCGCGTACCTCAGCTATCGCGGCGGCACGGTCAAACGCGACTCGTCCGGCGCTGGCAAGCCGGACAAGCAATTCGCCGCGAACGAAGTCAATTTCGCCGCGATACCCGGCCTTGTCGCGAGTTTCGGCGGAGACCCGGCGGACGCTCGCGTGAGCGTCCGGCGCGAGGACGTCGGAATCACGATGACCGTCCGGTCGGCCAACGACGGCAACCGGCAGCTGGTCGCGGACGCGCAGGGCGTACCGGCGCTGACCGCGGATGCGTTCACGGAGAACGGTTTCCGGCAGGTCGCCGAGTCGCTGACCAAGCTGAGCGGCCGTCCGGAAGCGTACGAGGCGATCATCCGGGCCGACCACGTCGAATTCCAGGTGCCTGGCCCAGGTCCGGGCACTTCGGACGACTACGACTGGTATCGCGGACGTCTGGTCGAACACCGGCCTTCGCCGATCCAGCCGGATCCGGGCGCGCCGCTGTTCGCGTTGTCGGAACTGTCGCCGAAAGCGCTGCCCGCGATTCTCGCGAAGGTGAACGAGCGCATGCCCGGCTTCCCGCGCGACAAGGTTTCGTTGGCGCTCCGGCAGAACGACGGAACGTGGAGCCTGACTACGTCCGTCCAGGATGAGTACGGCCGCGGCATCGAGGTGACCGCTTCGCCGGACGGGTCGACGGTCGCGGTGATGCCCACCCGGTGACCGCCGCCCGGAAAACGGCGGTCACCGGGCAGGTCAGCCGCGCACGACCTGGGCGATCGCGTCGACGCCGCGGTCCAGTTCGGCTTCGGTGATCACCAGCGGCGGCGCGACGCGCAACGTGCGGTCGTGCGTTTCCTTGCACAGCACGCCCAATCCGGCCAGCGCCTCGGACGCCGCCCGTCCGGTCGGGCCGCCCGGCGCGATGTCGACGCCTGCCCACAGACCGCGTCCGCGGACCTCCGAGACGCCGTCGCCGACCAGCTTGGCCAGCCGCTCGTGCAGGTGTGCGCCGAGTTCGGCGGACCGCTTCTGGTACTCGCCGGTTTGCAGCATCCGCACCACAGCGCGGCCGACCGCGCACGCCAGCGGGTTGCCGCCGAAGGTCGAACCGTGTTCGCCCGGCTTCAGCACGCCCAGCACGTCGCGGCTGCCGACCACCGCGGACACCGGGACGATGCCGCCGCCGAGGGCCTTGCCCAGCGTGTACAGGTCAGCGCGGACGCCTTCGTGCTCCAGTGCGAGCACGGTGCCGGTGCGCGCGAGACCGGACTGGATCTCGTCGGCGATCATCAGCACGTTGTTCTCGTCGCACAGCCGTCGCACTGCGGCGAAGAACCCTTCGGGCGGCACAATGACGCCTGCCTCGCCCTGGATCGGCTCCATCAGCACTGCCGCGGTGCGCGGCGTGATGGCTGCCTTCAACGCTTCGGCGTCGCCGTAAGGCACCTGGACGAAGCCGGGCGTGAAGGGGCCGTAGTCGGCGCGCGCGGTTTCGTCGTCGGAGAACGAGACGATGGTGGTGGTGCGGCCGTGGAAGTTCGACGCCGCGACCACGATTTCCGCCGTGCCCGCCGGAACGCCCTTGACCTGGTACGCCCACTTCCGCGCGACCTTCACCGCGGACTCCACGGCCTCGGCCCCGGAGTTCATCGGCAGCACCATTTCGGTCCCGGTCAGCTCGGCGAGCTCGCGGCAGAACAGGCCCAGCTGGTCGTGGTGGAACGCGCGCGAGGTGAGCGTGACGCGGCCCAGCTGCTCGGTCGCGGCGGCGATCAGCTCGGGGTTGCGGTGGCCGAAGTTGAGCGCGGAGTAGCCGGCCAGGAAGTCCAGATAGGACTTGCCGGCCACGTCGGTCACCGAAGCGCCCTCGGCTTCGGCGATCACGACCGGCAGCGGATGGTAGTTGTGCGTGCTCCATTGCTCGTCGAGCGCGATGAAGCCGTCGGAGGAGGTGGGACGCGCGGTGCCGGCAGGCTGGACGGACGCTGTCATGCGTTCAGGCTAGAGGCCGTTCGCGGGGAGTTCAGCCGGGAAACGTTGCTTTCCCCCGTCGTTCGTTGCGCAATCGAGGGGTCTGCCCGGCGATTCGCTGCGCGGCTCGCTCGACCGGATGACACCCGCCCGCACCGGCGGAGAAGTCCCCGGGATCGGCCGCCGGCCCGGTTATCGTCCCGGGATGGCGAAGAAGCAGCAGAACGGAAACCGGGTCCGCGACGCGCTCCGGGCGGGCGACGAGCTGCCGGACCCGGCTTCGTCGCCCGTGGGGCCGGAAAAGAAGGCGAAAGGCGGCAAGAAGCTCGAGTCCGCCGGGGAACAGCTCGCCGAGTTGCAGGAGGCGCTGTACGCGGAGGGCATCGGCGGCGGCGCCCGCAGCGTGCTGTTGGTGTTGCAAGGCATGGACACCTCCGGCAAGGGCGGCACCGTCGGCCATGTGCTCGGCTTGGTGAACCCGATGGGCGTGCAGTACGCCGGGTTCAAGAAGCCGACGGCCGCCGAACTCAAGCACGACTTCCTGTGGCGCATCCGCAAGAAGCTCCCGTCGCCGGGCCACCTCGGCGTGTTCGACCGCTCGCATTACGAGGACGTGCTCGTGCCGCGCGTGCTCGGCCAGCTTCCCGCGGCCGAGCGACGGAAGCGCTACACGCAGATCAACGCGTTCGAGAAGGAGCTGACCGACAACGGCACTGCCGTGGTGAAGGTGTTTCTGCACATCTCGCCGGAGGAGCAGCTTCGCCGGCTCACCGCGCGGCTGGACCGGCCGGAGAAGCGGTGGAAGTTCGATCCGTCGGACATCGAGGCGCGTCGACAGTGGCCTGCCTACCAGAAGGCGTACGCCGACGTGTTGAAGCGCACGTCGACCGCGCACGCGCCGTGGTACGTGGTGCCCGCCGACCGCAAGTGGTACCGGAACTGGGCCGTCGCCGAACTGCTCGTCGAGACATTGACCGACATGGACCCGCAGTTCCCGGAGCCGGCCTTCGACGTCGAAGAGCAGCGAGCCGCGCTGCAGGGTGTTGGCGTGTCCGGCTGATCATCTGAAAGAGTGCTGGTCGTGACCGATTTCGCACTCGACGATGTTCCGTTCCTCCGCCAGCAGGCCCGCACCCAGCGGTTCACTCTCGGCGCGCCCAAGCAGTTCCGGGTCGCCCCGGACGGATCGCGGGTGCTGTTCCTGCGCAGCGCCACCGGCACCGATCCGCGGCACAGCCTGTGGTCGTTCGACCTCGCGACCGGCGAGGAGACGAAGCTGATCGACGCCGCCGAGCTGGTGTCCGGCGACGAGGACCTGCCGCCGGAGGAGCGGGCGCGCCGCGAGCGGGCCCGGGAGACCGGCGGTGGCGTGGTGGCCTTCGGCGTCGACGACGCGTTCACCGTCGTCACGTTCACGCTGTCGGGCAAGCTGTACACGCTCGACCTCGCGAGCGGCGAGACGCGCATCCTGGTCGACGGCTCCGTGATCGACCCGCGGCCGAACCCGACCGGCACGCACGTCGCGTACGTGCGCGAGCGCCGGCTGCACGTGATCGAACTGGCGACCGGCGAGGACCGCGTGCTCGTCGGCGAGGACGACGAGGACGTCACCTGGGGGCTCGCGGAGTTCATCGCGGGCGAGGAGATGGACCGCACGCGCGGCTACTGGTGGGCGCCGGACGGGCGCAGCGTGATCGCGGAGCGCGCGGACCGCGGCCCGGTGCCGCGCTGGACGATCGGCGACCCGGCGAACCCGCAGCAGCCGGCGAACGTCGTGGCGTACCCGTCGGCGGGCTCGCCGAACGCCGAGGTGTCGCTCGCTGTGCTGAGCCTGGACGGCAGCCGCGTCGACGTGGCACAAGGCGATTGGGAGTACCTGGTCACCGTGCACTGGTCGGCGGGCGGGCAGCCGCTGCTGGCCGTGCAGCCGCGGGACCAGAAGCGGCTGACCGTGCTCGCGCTGGACCCGTCGGACGGTTCGGTCGCCGAGGTGCACACCGAGACCGACGAGCACTGGGTCGAGATCTTCCAGGGCGTGCCCGCGTGGACCGCGGACGGCAAGCTGGTGGTGGAAAGCGCGGCGGACGGCGATCACCGGCTCGTGGTGGACGGCAAGCCGGTCACGCCCCCGGGCATGCACCTGCGGATGGTGCTGCACGTCGGCGACGAAATCCTTTTCACCGCTTCGGAAGACGACCCGACGCAGATCCACCTGTACCGCACCGAAGCCGGCACGGTGCGCCGACTGTCCGCAACGGACGGCGTGCACGTCGGTTCGGGCAGCGCGGCTCTCACGGTGCTTTCCTCGTGGAGCCTTGACCACAGCGGTCCGAAGGTGACCGTGCTGCGGGACGGCACCGAGGTGAGCGAGATCGAATCGTCCACTGTGGACCCGGAGATCGTGCCGAACCTGACCTGGCTCACCCTCGGCGAGCGCCGGCTTCGCGCGGCTTTGGTGCTGCCGCGCGGATACGAGCCCGAGGAGGGCAAGCTGCCCGTCCTTCTCGACCCGTACGGCGGCCCGCACGCGCAGCGCGTTCTCCAGAGCCGCAACGCTTTCCTCACCCCGCAGTGGCTTGCCGACCAGGGCTTCGCCGTGCTGGTCGTCGACGGCCGCGGGTCGCCTGGTCGCGGTCCGGCGTGGGAGAAGGAGATCGCGGGCAAGCTGGCCGACGTCACGCTGGCCGACCAGGTCGACGCCCTGCACGCGGCCGCCGCGGCGTATCCCGAGCTGGACCTCGATCGGGTCGCGATCCGCGGCTGGTCCTACGGCGGCTACCTGTCCGCGCTCGCCGTGCTGCGGCGGCCGGACGTGTTCCACGCGGCGGTCGCGGGAGCGCCGGTCACCGACTGGTCGCTTTACGACACCCACTACACCGAGCGCTACCTCGGCAAGCCGGACGACGAACCGGAAAGCTACGAGCACAACTCGCTCATCGCGAGCGCCGGTTCGCTCGAACGGGCGCTGCTGATCGTGCACGGTCTCGCCGACGACAACGTCTTCCCGGCGCACGCGTTGCGGCTTTCCTCGGCGCTGCTGGCGAAGGGCCGGGCGCACGGTTTCCTGCCGCTCGCGGGCGCGACGCACATGACGCCGCAGGCCGAGGAGGTCGCGGAGAACCTCATGCGCACCCAGGTCGAATGGATCCACCGGGAACTGGCCGCGCTCGGGAAGCCGAGCTGACGTCCAGCCGGAACCGCCTTTGACTCGCGCCAGCGCTCGCGCGACACGCTGCGTTCGGCTTCGGCGGGGGAGAAAGTGACCGAGGAATACGAGATGTTCTCCCTCGCCGAGTTCCGGGCGGCCGATCCGGCTCCGCCGCGCGGACCCTTTCCCTGAACGGCCGGTGCTCCCTCTGCGGAGCACCGGCCGTTTCTTGTGCGGTGCCGCCCCGCTCACGGACTGCCGGTGGGTATCCGTATTGTTGCGCACGGTAAAGTAAGGCAAGCTTTCCCTAAGAAAGGCGGTTCCATGGCGGATGCGCCCTCAGCGCGGGTGATCTCCCCACCCGGCGGCGTGGCTTCGGCGGAGTGGCTGGCAGGCGGCTCTGGCGGTGCGGACCGGCTGGCCCGGTTGCTCCCCGCGGCGCTGCGCGGGATGGCGGCGGGCACGGCCGAACGCGGCGGCCCGGTTCCGGCGGGCGGCCCGGCCGCGGTGGCGGCGGCCCTCGTTCAGTCCGCGGCCGGGCTCCCTCGGCACGGAGTGGGCGCCGAACAAGCCTTGGAAGAGCTTTCCGCCCTGCTCGCCGCCGGATCCGCCGATCCGGCCGACCCGGCGTGCGCCGCGCATCTGCACTGCCCGCCGCTGGCCGTTTCCGTCGCCGCCGACGCCGTCGCCTCCGCGCTGAACCCGTCCATGGACTCCTGGGACCAGGCTCCGGTCGCGAGCGAGATCGAGCGCGAGTTCACGACCGGCATCGCCCGGCTCTGCTATCCGGACGCCGCTCGCCCGGACGCCGTCATCACCTCTGGCGGCACCGAATCCAACCTTCTCGGCCTCCTGCTCGCGCGGGAATCCGCGGTCACGCGACCGGTGTGCGGAGCTAATTCGCACCACAGCGTCGCCCGTGCGGCGTGGCTGCTCGGACTGCCCGCGCCGGTCGTGGTGCCCTGCGTGGACGACCGGATGGTCCCGTCCGCGCTGGCCGAGGCGTTGGCGCCGCTCGGCGCGCAGGCCGTGGTCGTCGCGACCGCCGGGACCACCAACACCGGCCGGATCGACCCGTTGCCGGAGATCGCCGAAATCTGCCGCCGGACCGGAGCGCGGCTGCACGTCGACGCGGCGTACGGCGGTCTCGCGCTCTGCAGCGAAACCCTCCGCTCCCGCGTCGCTGGTCTGGAGCTAGCCGACTCCGTCGCGCTTGACCTGCACAAATTCGGCTGGCAACCGGTAGCCGCCGGCGTCTTCGCCGCGCGCGAGGAGACGGACCTGCAAGCGCTCACCGTCCGCGCCGAGTACCTCAACGCCGACGACGACACTGAAGCCGGACTGCCCGATTTGCTCGGCCGTTCGCTGCGTACGTCGCGGCGTCCCGACGCGTTCCGGATGGCGGTCACGCTGCGCGCGCTCGGCACTTCCGGGATCGGTGCGCTCGTGGAACGCTGCTGTGCCAACGCTTCCGGCGTGCACACGATGGTCGATGACCATCCGGCGCTGCGCTCGTGGGGCGCGCCCGAACTGTCCACAGTGGTCTTCCGTCCGATGACGGCGGACGAGCTGCCGGGAACCGCCGGAGACGACCTGGTCGCGCAGGTGCGTCGCACGCTCCTTGAGGACGGCACCGCGGTGATCGGTCGCGGCGCGCTGCCGACCGGACCGGACGGCGAGGCGCAGCTGTGGCTCAAACTCACCCTCCTGCACCCGCACGCCCAACCCGCCGACTACCGCGCGCTGCTCGACGCGGTGGCCACGGTCGCGGCTGACCTGCGCACGAGCGTCACGCGGGAAAGCCCGGTCGCGTCGTGAGGCGTTACGACGTCGCCGGGGTCGGGATCGGGCCGTTCAACCTGTCGCTGGCCGCGCTGGCGGATCCGCTCGACCAGTTGGAGGTCGTGCTGTTCGATGCGCGCCCCGAGTTCCGCTGGCACCCCGGGCTCCTGCTGGACGGCGCGACGCTGCAGGTGCCGTTCCTCGCCGACCTGGTGACGCTCGTGGACCCGACCAACCGTCATTCGTTCCTCAACTACCTGCGCGAACGCGGCCGGTTGCTGCCGTTCTACTTCGCCGAGCGGTTCCATCTGCCGCGCGCCGAGTACGACGACTACGGCCGCTGGGCAGCGTCCCGGCTGCCGTCGTGCCGGTTCGGACACGAGGTCACCGGTTTGCGCTGGATCGACCGCGAAGACGCGTTCGAGTTGACCGTCGATGGTGCGGAACCGGTACTGGCGGCGGCGGTCGTGCTCGGTGTCGGCACGCAGCCGAGCGTGCCGGAACCGTTGCAGCCCTTGGTTTCCGCACCCGGCGTGCTTGCTCTGCATTCGGCGGACTACCTCACGCATCGGCCGGAGCTGATCGCTGCGGATTCGGTGACGGTGGTCGGCTCAGGGCAGTCGGGCGCCGAGGTGTTTCTCGATCTCGTGCGTTCGAGATCCACTGTGGACGGACTGCGCTGGCTTGCGCGGACACCGGCGTTCGCGCCGATGGAGTACTCGAAGCTGGGCTTGGAGCAGTTAACCCCGGACTACACGGCGTACTTCCACGGCCTGCCCGAGGCGGTCCGGGACAAGCTTCTCCCGATGCAATGGCAGCTGTACCAAGGGATCGACGCGGAGACGATGGCGGAGATCCACGACGAGCTGTACCGCCGGAGCATCGGCGGCGACTGGCCGGGCGCGGTGCTGACGCCGGGCGTCGAGGTGGTGTCCGCGACCGTCGGCGACGGGATCGACCTGGGGCTGCGGCATGTCCAGCAAGGAACGACCGCGACGCACCGGACGGCCGCCGTGGTTGCTGCCACCGGCTACGCGGAAACGCCGACCGGACCTTTGCTGGAGGGGCTCGGCGAAGCGGTCCGCCGCGATGCCAAGGGGCGGCTCGTGATCGGTGCCGGCTATCGCGTCGAACTCGACGTGCCGGGGCCGTTGTTCGTGCAGAACGCGGAACGGCACACGCACGGCCCCGGCGCGCCGGATCTCGGCCTCGGCGCGTGGCGGGCGGCGGAGATTCTCAACGCGGTATGCGGAAAACCGGTGTACGACCTGCCCGGGCGGACGGCGTTCACCACGTTCGGCCTCGACCAGACGGAGGACCTGTGACCCTGACCGACGACGCTGCGTGGCGGGCGGCGGGCTCGCTCGTCACGCACAAGATGCTTGGCGAGTTGTCCTACGAAGCGATGCTGGCGCCGGAGCCTGGCGAACCGACGCGGGCCGGACACCGCAGCTGGCGGCTCGACCTCCACGGCGATGTTTCGTACCGCTTCGAAGCACGCCGAGGTGCGTTCGAGTCGTGGACAGTGTTGCCCGGCAGCGCAATCCGGATCGCCGAAGGCGTGGAAGCTCCGGCAGACGACCCGCGCGCGTTGATCGTCGACGCGCGCGAGGGCCTCGGTCTCACTGGCCTGCGATTGGCAGACGTCCTCGCTGAGTTGACTTCGACGGTCGCCAACGAGGCAACCCGGTTGTGCCGCGCACCGACCGCCGCGGAACTGTCCACGATGGACTACAACCTTGCCGACGGCCACCTCACCGGCCACCCTCGCCTGGTGCTCAACAAAGGCCGTGTCGGGTTCTCCGCCCGCGACCGTGCCCGTTACGCGCCCGAATCCGGTTCCGACATCCGGCTGCGCTGGTACGCCGTGCACCGCGATCTCGCGCAGTTCCGCAGCGTGGCCGGGATCAACGCGGAAACCCTGCTGCGCGAGGAATTGGACGACGAGACCCGCGCAGAGTTCACCGCCCGCACGGCACAGCTCGGCGCTCCCGCCGACTACGTCTGGGTCCCGGTGCACCCTTGGCAGGCCGACGAAATCATCGAGACGCTGTACGCCGCCGAACTGGCGACCGGCCGGATGGCCGAACTGGGGGAGAGCAGCGACGTCTACCGTCCACATCAGACAGTCCGGACGCTGGCCAACCGCTCCCGGCCGGACCGCCGCGATGTGAAAACCGCCGTCTCCGTGCGAAACACGCTCGTCTACCGCGGCCTGAACTCCGCCGCGACGCTCGCTGGGCCGTCGGTCACCGAATGGCTGCGCGGGATCGACGCGGCCGACCTGCTGCTGTCCGAGAAGTACCGCTTCGAGCTGCTCGGCGAGGTCGCGAGCGTTTCGGTCCGGCATCCGCTGTTCGGCTCGCTGGAGGAATTGCCGTACCGGTTCCACGAAACTCTCGGTGCGCTGTGGCGCGAGCCGCTCGTCGCCCGGCTCGCGGAAGGGGAGCAGGCGATCTCGTTCGCGGCGCTGCCGTACCGCGATGCCGCTGGCGAAACCGTGCTGACCAGGCTGATCGCGCAATCCGGCGACGGTGCGGAGGCGTGGCTGTCGCGACTGTTCGACCTGCTGCTCACACCGTTGCTGCACTGGCTGCTCCAGTACGGCGTCGGATTCTGTCCGCACGGCCAGAATCTCGTGCTCGTGGTGGACGCCGACGGCCGCCCGCTGCGCATCGCGATCAAGGATTTCGCGCAGGGCGTCGACCTGCTGGACGAGGAACTGCCCTGTTACGCGGACCTTCCGCCGGACGCCGCCGCCGACATGCTGCGCTGGCCAGCGCATCTGCTCGCGCAATCGCTGTTCAGCTCGGTGTTCTCCGGCCAGCTGCGGTTCTGGGCGGAACTGCTGCTCGACGATCTCGGCCTGGCGCGCGGCGGCTTCTGGGCACTGGTACGCGAGGTCGTCGGCCGCTACCGCGACGAAAACCCCGAGGTGGCCGAGCGATTCGATGCCTGCCGGTTGTTCGCGCCGGACGTCGAGCGAGTCACGCTCAACCGCGAGCATCTCGCCGGGCAAGGCTTCGACAAGGTCGAACGCGACGACGAGTTCGACGTCCGCTGGGGCCGCGTGCCCAACCCGCTGCACGCACCCGACCCGGACGGCGCCTGGTGAGCCCGTTCGATCGTCCGGTCGGGCCGCGGTCGCTGGCTGTGCGCGCCGAAGCGGGTACAGCGGCGGCTGAGGTCCTGCGTCGAGTGCTGGCCGAGGACGGCGCTCGGCTGGTGCTTTTGGTGCCTGATCCGCACGCGCGGTTCGCGGCGGTCGAGCTTGCCGCGCCGTTCGCCGCCGAAGTCGTGGACAGCGGATACGGCATGTGCAGCTACGTCTTCGCCTGGACGCCGGAGCGTGAGCCGCTGCCGGAGATCGGCCCGCTGAAGCCGTATCTCGCCGGGTTCGGAGACCTGCGCCTGCGACTCGACGCGGCGACGGCGTTTCCGCTCGGCGACCGGACGTGGGCAGTAGTGGGGGACGCGGAGTTTCCGTCCGGCGAGCCGGCTGGGCTCGCGCCGCGGACGGTGTTGCGGACGCAGTTGACGCGCCTGGAAGAACACGGCCTGGTCCCGTCGATCGGGATCGAGCACGAAGTGGTTTTCCGCAATTTGGCCGGGGAACCGCTCACCGGGCACGGCGTCGACTACGCCCTCGGCGGCACCGAACGCCTCGCGCCGCTGCTGGCGGATCTGCGGGCCGCCACGGCCGGTCTCGGCGTGGAATCGGCGCGGGCGGAGTGTCATCCGGGGCAGTACGAGGTCGTCCTGCGGCACCGCGACGCGCTCGCGGCCTGCGACGATGCGTTGCTGCTGCAGATGGCGACCCGGCGGGTGGCCGCCCAGCACGGTGCGCAAGCCGACTATCTCGCGGCGCCAGAACCCGGTCAGGGGAATTCATGCCACGTTCACCTGTCACTGTCCGCTTCGGACGGACCCGTCGGGTTTCCGTTCGCGCTGGGCGCTTTTATGGCCGGGGTGCTGCGGGACGCGCGATCGTTGTCCGCGGTGTGGGCTCCGACGTGCAACAGCTACGTCCGGCTGCGCACCGCGCCGTTCTCGCCGCGTGAACTGCGGTGGGGACCGGATGACCGGACGTCGTCGATCCGGCTGTGCGGGACGTCGCGGCTGGAGTTCCGCTTCGCCGGCGCGGACGCCCAGCCGCACCTCGTCGTCGCCGCGCTGCTCGCCGCCGGTACCGCTGGCCTGGCCGAACAGCTGTCGCCGCCTGACGCGGGTGTCCCGAGCGGACAGCTCGCGTCGTCGCCGTGGGAGGCGCTGACGCTGCTGGAGCGGGGGCGGGTCGCGGAATTGCTGGGGGAGGACGTCGCCGCGCAACAGGCCGCGTTGCTGCGCGAGGAACTCGACGCCGCGCTCGGATCGGTGACCGAAGTGCACCGCCGCCGGGGCGCCTTGCGCGCGTGAGGACTTGCGCTGACCGGCGCTGATGCGCAGGCTCGGGGCCGTGAGCGAATACGAGTACGACCTCATCGTCATCGGCTCGGGCCCGGGAGGGCAGAAAGCCGCCATCGCGGCGGCGAAACTGGGGAAGAAGGTCGCCGTCGTCGACCGCCACGACATGGTCGGCGGCGTGTGCGTCAACACGGGCACCATTCCGTCCAAGACGCTGCGCGAAGCCGTGCTGTACCTGACCGGGATGAACCAGCGCGAGCTGTACGGCGCGAGCTACCGGGTGAAACAGGACATCACCATCGCGGACCTGATGGCGCGCACGCAGCACGTCATCGGGCGCGAGGTGCAGGTGGTGCGCGCGCAGCTGCTGCGCAACCACGTCGATCTGATCGGCGGCGTCGGCTCGTTCGCCGACCCGCACACCGTCCTGGTCGACGGCAAACACCGCGGCGACCGGCGCACCATCACCGGCGATTACGTCGTGATCGCGACCGGCACCCGTCCGGCGCGCCCGGACCACGTCGACTTCGACGCCGCGCGCGTGCTCGATTCGGACGAGATCCTGGCGATGGAGACGATCCCGTCCTCGCTGGTCGTGGTCGGCGCGGGAGTGATCGGCATCGAGTACGCGTCGATGTTCGCCGCGCTCGGTTCGCGGGTGACCGTGGTCGAGCAGCGCGACCAGATGCTGGACTTCTGCGATCCGGAGATCGTGGAATCGCTGAAGTTCCAGCTGCGCGACCTCGGCGTCACGTTCCGGTTCGGGGAGAAGGTCGCGAACGTCGCGGTCTCCGCCGACGCCACCGTGACGACCCTGGTCAGCGGCAAGCGGATCCCGGCCGACGCGGTGATGTACTCGGCCGGGCGGCAGGGCATGACCGGCGCGCTGGCGCTGGAAAACGCGGGCCTCAACGCGGACAAGCGCGGCAGGCTGGAGGTCGACGAGCACTACCGGACGTCGGTCGAGCACGTGTACGCGGTCGGCGACGTGATCGGGTTCCCGGCGCTCGCGGCGACGTCGATGGACCAGGGCAGGCTCGCCGCGTACCACGCGTTCGGCGAACCGGCGAACGACATCGGCGCGTTGCAGCCGATCGGGATCTACACGATCCCGGAGATCTCGTACGTCGGCGCGACCGAGGCGCAGCTGACGTCGTCTTCGGTGCCGTACGAGGTCGGCATCGCGCGGTATCGGGAACTCGCGCGCGGCCAGATTTCCGGGGACAGCTATGGGATGTTGAAGCTCCTGGTTTCGACGGCGGACCGGAAGTTGCTGGGAGTGCACGTCTTCGGCACCGGCGCGACCGATCTCGTCCACATCGGCCAGGCGGTGATGGGCTGCGGCGGGACGGTGGATTACCTGGTGGACGCGGTCTTCAACTACCCGACGCTGTCCGAGGCGTACAAGGTCGCGGCCCTCGACGCGACGAACAAGATCCGCGCCTTGGAACGGTTCGCCGGCTGAGCTCCGCCTCGCTCGTTCGAGGGGTGTTCGAACATGTGTTTGACAGTGCTTTAGAACATGTGTTCGACTGTAGGGGTGCGTTGGGAACAGTTGCGAGCGGGGAAGGAGGAGCCGGCACTCCCCGGTCTCGGTGCCTTCGGGGATGTGGTGCGCTCGGTGCGCGCGCCGGAGTTCGGCGGCGTCACCTTCCACGAGGTGCGCGCCCGGTCCGTGCTGAACCGGGTGCCCGAGTCGTCCGCGGTGCCGTTCCGGTGGTCGGTCAACCCCTATCGCGGGTGTTCGCACGCGTGCACGTACTGCCTCGAAGGCGACACGCCGGTGCTGATGGCGGACGGTCGCGCGAAGCCGATCGCCGAGCTGCGCGTGGGCGACCGGATCATGGGCACGCGCGGACACGGCGTCGCGCGCAGGCTCGTGCCCACCGAGGTGCTCGCGCACTGGACCACGGTGCGCCCGGCGTACCGCGTCACGCTGGACGACGGCACCCGGATCGTCGCCGGTCCAGACCATCGGTTCCTCAGCTCGCGCGGCTGGAAGTACGTCACCGGCAGCAAACTCGGCACCGCGCAACGGCCGCACCTGGAGTCCGGCACCGAGCTGGTCGGCGGCGGCCGCTTCACGCGCACGCCGGACGACACACTCGGCTACCGCGCCGGGTACCTGTGCGGAATGCTGCGCTCCGGCGGTTTCGCCGCGGAATCGGACGCCGCCGCACGGGCACTGGCGTACCTGCCGGATTTCGGTTCGTCAGTAGGCTTCATGCGGATCCCGCGAGAACCGGATGCCCACTGGGCACGCGGTTTCCTGGCCGGACTGTTCGACCTCGCGGGCGGCTACCGGCGCGGCACGCTCTCCATCGCGCACGACGAGAACGAAGTGGTGGACATGCTGTTCGCCGCACTGGACCGGTTCTCGTTCGGCTACGACACCGTCGGCCACCGCCAGCACCCCGGCCGCCGACAAGCGAGGCTCACCGGCGGCACCGGCGAGGTACTGCGGTTCCTGCACCTGGTCGACCCGGCCGTCGAATGGAAACGCTCCCTCGACGGCACCGTGATCGGCGGCATCCGGCGCACAGTCACGAGCGTCGCGCCGATGGGCCTGGAGCTGCCGCTGTTCGACATCACGACGGGCACCGGCGATTTCATCGCGGACGGGATGGTGTCGCACAACTGTTTCGCCCGGAACACCCACACATACCTGGATTTCGACGCAGGCCGGGACTTCGACACCCAGGTCGTGGTCAAGGTCAACGCGCCGGAAGTACTGGCCGCACAACTGAAACGACCGAGCTGGCAACGAGAACCGGTCGCCATGGGCACGAACACCGACCCGTATCAACGCGTCGAAGGCCGCTACCGATTGATGCCCGGGATCATTCGCGCCCTGGCCGGCTCCGGCACCCCGTTGTCGATCCTCACCAAGGGCACCATGCTGAGCCGAGACCTGCCCCTGCTGGAGTCAGCGGGCAAGGATGTCCCAGTCCACCTGGCGGTATCACTCGCCCTGCTGGACGGCGACCTGCAACGCCGCCTCGAACCCGGCACCCCGACCCCGCGAGCCCGCCTGGACCTGATCCGCAAAGCCGCTGCCGCGGGTCTGCCGTGCTCCGTGATGGTCGCGCCGGTGCTGCCGTACCTGACAGATTCGCCAGAGGCACTGGACCCGCTCTTCGCTCAACTAGCCGACGCCGGGGCGACCAGGGTGACGGTCCTGCCACTGCACCTCCGGCCGGGCGCACGGGAGTGGTTCGCCGCTTGGCTGAAGCGCGAGTATCCCGCGCTGGCACCGCGCTACCGCCGCCTGTACGCCCGAGGAAGCTACGTCGACCGCGGCTACCGGGAACGACTTGCCACGGTGGTCGGCCCGTTGCTTCGGCGGCACGGTCTGGACCCGCGGGCGCCCAGGGCGCACTCGGAGACCCGGACAGAACCGGACCCGCCGGGGGAGGCGGGCGCCGAGGTGCCGGAACAGCGAGCGGGGGAGGCAGAACAGTTGCGGTTGCTGTGACACGCCCGGGCTCGACGATCGTCGCGGGCCACGCTGAGTCGGCGGCCAGGCGATCTCGGAGTGCCGACCGCGCCGCGCACTAGCCGGAATCCCACGACGCGGACGAACGGGACTCGCACCGCGATCCGGGACGGAGTCTCGCGTGCGGAGCGTGCAGAAGGACTGACCCCTCGCTTCGCGCGGGCGGGCGGACCCGGGGGCCGCCCGCCCGCTGACTGAGGTGGGCGGCTTGCTGTGGTCGTGTGGTGGTGCTGATTGAGGTGAGTGGCCTGCTGTGGTCGTGTGGTGGTGCTGATTGAGGTGGGCGGCCTGCTCCGGTCGTGCCGCGGCACCGAGTGAGGTGAGCGGCACGGTTCGGTCTCGCCTGCGGCACTGACTGCGGTGAACCGCGGGCTCCTCCTGCCGGGGCGAAGATTGCGGCACAGCGCGCGATCCGTGCCTCGCCGGGCGAACTGTGCTTCGCGCGCCAACGACCAGGCGAGCGCGCCTGCCCGTCAACCCCGCACCGAGCCAACTCCACTGTCCCGCGAAGCGTCCCCGCCATACGGGCGCTGGCTCGGGGGAGTTTTGCCTCTGGCGCTGGGCCCTGTCCGCCCGGCTCGCGGTCCGCAGCACCACAGTCCTGCGTCCGCGAACCCGGGCCGTCGCCGCCAAGAGTTCACCGGTCTCGCGGAGTCTCTCCTCTGGCCCGGCGCATGCCCGGAGCGCTGACCGTCCCACCGAACCGGTGCCATCCCCGCCAAGCGGGCATTGACCCCACGGGATCGCACCCTCGCCCGGGCCCCGCTAGCCAGACCCGCACCACTCCAACCCCACCCGCCGACCCAGCTCACCCACCGGCCCGACCGCCCCGAACCCCGCCCCCGTCATCCGCCCCACCGGCCCGACCCAAACCTGCCCGCACCCCCGGACACCGAGTTCGTTAGCCTCTGTATCCGGCGAAATGCGTGTTCGGCTCAACCCCGTACACCCGCCGCACCCGAAATCTCGTGGACCTAGGGAGAGCAGTCGCAGTGCTCCGCACTCATCAAGCCGGCACTCTGCGTGCCGGGCAGGCCGGTCAGACCGTCACCCTCACCGGCTGGGTGGCGCGGCGGCGCGATCACGGCGGAGTCATCTTCATCGATCTCCGGGACGCCAGCGGCGTCGCGCAGGTCGTGTTCCGCGAGGGCGAGATGGCCGAGCGCGCGCACGCGCTGCGGTCGGAGTTCTGCGTGAAGGTCGTCGGCGAGGTGTCGAAGCGGCCCGAGGGCAACGCGAACCCGGACATCGCCACCGGCGAGATCGAGGTGCTGGCCACCGAGCTGGAAGTGCTGTCCGAGGCCGCTCCGCTGCCCTTCCCGATCGACGACCGGGTCGACGTGGGCGAGGAGGTCCGGCTCAAGTACCGCTACCTCGACCTGCGCCGCAGCGGTCCGGCGGCCGCGATCCGGCTGCGCAGCGAGGTCAGCCGCACGGCGCGCGAGGTGCTGCACGCGCAGGACTTCGTCGAGATCGAGACGCCGACGATGACCCGCTCCACCCCGGAAGGCGCCCGCGACTTCCTGGTGCCCGCGCGGCTCAAGCCCGGCTCCTGGTACGCGCTCCCGCAGTCGCCGCAGCTGTTCAAGCAGCTGCTGATGGTCGGCGGCATGGAACGCTACTTCCAGATCGCCCGCTGCTACCGCGACGAGGACTTCCGCGCGGACCGCCAGCCCGAGTTCACGCAGCTCGACATCGAGATGAGCTTCGTCGAGCAGGACGACGTCATCGCGGTCGGCGAAGCGATCGTCAAGGCGCTGTGGAAGCTGATCGGCCACGAGATCGCCACCCCGATCCCGCGGATCACCTACCGCGAGTCGATGGCGAAGTACGGCTCCGACAAGCCGGACCTGCGCTTCGACCTCGAGATCACCGAGCTCACCGACTTCTTCTCGGACACGCCGTTCCGCGTGTTCCAGGCCCCGTACGTCGGCTCGGTCGTCATGGCGGGCGGCGCCTCGCAGCCGCGTCGTCAGCTCGACGCCTGGCAGGAGTGGGCGAAGCAGCGCGGCGCGAAGGGCCTGGCGTACGTCCTGGTCAACGAGGACGGCACGCTCGGCGGCCCGGTCGCCAAGAACCTGTCCGAGACCGAGCGCGCGAACGTCGCGGAAGCCGCGGGCGCGAAGCCCGGCGACTGCATTTTCTTCGCCGCGGGCAAGGTTTCCGCCGCTCAGCCGCTGCTCGGCGCCGCGCGCGACGAGATCGGCCGCAAGCTCGGCCTGATCGACGAGGACGCCTGGTCGTTCGTGTGGGTCGTGGACGCGCCGCTGTTCGCGCCGGTCGAGGACATCGGCGACGACGTCGCGGTCGGCTCCGGCAAGTGGACCGCCGTGCACCACGCGTTCACCTCGCCGACCCCGGAGTGGATCGACAAGTTCGAGCAGGACCCGGGCAACGCGCTCGCCTACGCCTACGACCTCGTCTGCAACGGCAACGAGATCGGCGGCGGCTCGATCCGTATCCACCGCGAGGACGTCCAGAAGCGCGTGTTCGCGCTGATGGGCCTCGGCGAGGAGGAAGCGCAGGAGAAGTTCGGCTTCCTGCTCGAGGCGTTCCAGTTCGGCGCGCCCCCGCACGGCGGGATCGCGTTCGGCTGGGACCGCATCGTGATGCTGCTGGCCAAGGCCGATTCGCTGCGCGACGTGATCGCGTTCCCGAAGACCGGCGGCGGCTACGACCCGCTCACCGCCGCGCCCGCGCCGATCACCGCGCAGCAGCGCAAGGAAGCCGGCATCGACGCGAAACCGGCGGTCCCGCAGAGCAAACCGGCTGCCGCACCGGAGAAGTAGCGGCGTGTCCGTCGAGAACGGCTGGAGGGGCGGGGCGGTCTAGTGCTGCACCTCAGGGCTATCTGCCCGCCGGAGCGCACTGGCGAGACGCTGGAGCTGCTGCGCACCCATCCGGGCGCGGCGCACCTGATCGTGCACCGCGGGGCGTCCGTCTCGCCTGAGGGCGACCTCATCGAGGCGGACATCGCGCGGGAGGCGGCCGACGACATCGTCGACGCGTTGTGCACGCTCGGTCTCGACCGCAGCGGCGGCATCACCATGGAATCGCTGGACACAGCGCTTTCCGATGCCGCCGACGCGGCCGAGGAAGCCGCTCCCGGCGAAGGCGCGGACGCGGTCGTGTGGCAGGAGCTGCTCGGCCGCACCGGCGAGGAATCGCGGTGGAACGCGACGTTCCAGGCATTCCTCGCCATCGCGTGCCTGCTCGCCGCGGTCGGCGTGCTGACCGACTCGTCGGTGACGATCGTCGGCGCGATGGTGGTCGGTCCGGAGTTCGGCCCGCTCGCCGCGATCGCGGTCGGCATGGTGCTGCGCCGCTGGGACCTGGTGCGCCGGGCCGGGGTCGCGCTGGCCGTCGGGTTCCCGGTCTCGATGGCGATCACGCTGCTCGGCGTGCTGCTCGGCAGTTCGGCCGATCTGTTCGATCCGCACGCGATAGTCAATAACCATCAGGTCGATTTCGTGTACCAGGTCGGACCCGCGTCGTTCGTGGTGGCATTGCTCGCCGGGGCGGCCGGAATGCTCGCGATGACGTCGGCGAAATCGGCCGCGCTCGTCGGCGTGTTCATTTCGGTGACGACGGTGCCCGCGGCCGGTTACGCGATGGTCGCGGCCGTCGCCGGACGCTGGGACCGGGCCGGTTTTTCGGTGCTGCAGCTGCTGGTCAACCTCTTCGGAATCGTTCTTGCTGCGGCCATTGTGCTGATAGTTCGCCGACGCAAGCAACGTTCCGCCGCGTTGCTGCGTCCGCTTTCCCGTGGGTGATTCCGGGCGTGTCCCGGCGCCCGGAACGTTGTGGTCATGGTTGCTCAGTCACGAGTAGGGTCGGTGACAATGACAGTCGACACCTCCTCCGCCGGCGACGCTGGAGTCCGGGCGGAAGCCGGGGAACTCGCAGTCGCCGCGGCCGTCGCGGCGGGCGAGGCGGTGCTCACGCGCCGGTTCGGGAGCGCGATCACGCTGGTCTCGCCCGAACACCTCTCCGGAAGCGGCCCGGCGATCGTCGTCCGGGCACGGGTCGTGTCTTCCTCCTTCGCACTGCCGCGCACCCTGGTGGTCAAGCACTATCCGGACCCGCCGGAACCCGGCCGGGTCGATCCGTTCGCCCAGGAAGCCGTGAGCTACCAGCTGTTCACCGCACTGGCCCCGGACGAGCGAATGTGCCCGGAACTCCTGGCCCACGACGGCGGCGACCGCGTGCTGGTGATCGAGGATTTGGGCCGCGCACCGACGCTGCAGGACAAATTGGCCGCCCGCGACTCCCGGGCAGCGGAGCGCGCACTCCTGTCCTGGGCGCGCTCGCTGGGCCGCCTGCACGCGAGCACCGCCAGCCGCGAAGCCGATTTCAACGCCCTGCTGCGCCGTCTTGGCGGCCCAGTGCGCACCGACAACGACGGCTTGGCCGGCCTGGCCGACGACGTCGAAGAACTTCTCTCCGAGCTGCTGGACGTGCCCGTCCCCGAGGCAGTGCGCGAACGCATCGCCGAAGCCGTCGCCCAAGCCCGGTCGGCCGCCTTCCGCGCGTTCAGCCCCGTAGAACTGGCCCCGGAAAACAACCTGGTCACCGGCTCCGGAGTGCGCTTCCTGGACTTCGAACGCGGCCGGGTCCGGACAGCCCTGGTCGACGCCTCCTGCCTGCGGCTGCCGTTCGTGTCGGACCCGCGCGCGATGGCGCTCCCCGCAGGCATGAGCGAGGCGATGATCGCCGCCTGGCGAGCCGAAATCGTCGACGTATGGCCTTCCTTCGCCGACGACGTCGAGCTGGCGAGGCAACTCACGATCAGCGAAATGCTGCAAGTCTGGCAAATCACCCGCGAACTGCTCCCGCACCTGAACCTGAGCAGGCACGCCACCCCCGTCAGCCGCGAGGCCGCCCTGGTCACGTGGTGGCGCGAACTGGCCCGGCACGCCGGTTACTCGCGCCTGACCGAGGTCGCCGAACACTCCACCAGAGTCGCCGCCGCCCTGGCCGCCCGCCTGGGCCCGCACGCCGACCTGGCCTTCTACCCAGCCTTCCGCTGACCCGCAGCACACCCGCCGCCGCTGTCCGTGAGGGCCACCCTCATTGACTCTGCTTCGCTCAGGGTTCCCCTTACGACCTGCCGCTGGTCCGTGAAGGGCTCCTTCACGGACGTGGATTCCCTCAAGGAGCCCTTCACAGACCGTCGCGCCCGCCTGCCGGATGCGCCCCAATGTGGCGTTGGGTGCATCCCACGCACCGAACGCCACATTGGGTGCGTCTGACGCACCCAATGCCACATTGGGGCGCTAGCCCCCACCACCTACGACACCGCAGCCGCTGCACCCAACGAGCGAGGCACCCAGCCCCTTCGGGGTGCCCCACGGAACCCAAGACGGCCGATGTCGCCGCCAGGCGACGAGCCGAACCACCCCAAACCAGACCCCCAGTACCGGAAGTTCCCACCTCCGTCCATACCGCGTTACCTCCCCATCACCAGCGGTGAGCCTCGATACCGGATGGTCTTGGTCGTGACCGTGATCAGCGTCGGAGTCACCCCACCCGCACAGCCGGCCCCCGCCCCCCGACCGCAAACCCAGCCCCGGCGAGCAACCCGCCTGGCAGTCCTAGGCGACTCGACGGCAGTAGGCCTAGGCGACCCCCTCCCCAACCGCGGCGGCTGGCGTGGCGTGGGCCCGTTGGTCGCGGAAGCACTGGGCATCGCCGAAGACGGCTACCTGAACCCGTCCTTCACCGGTGCCCGCATGTCCTGCGTCCGCACCGGCCAACTGCCGCAAACGATCGCGCACCGCCCAGACATCGCGCTGGTCGTAGTCGGCATGAACGACACCCTCCGGCCCGACTTCGACGCGGACGCCATCGCCGCGGACCTCACCGCGATCGTCCGAGAACTCACCGCGATCGGCACCACCGTCTTCCCGGTGCGTTTCCACGACCACAGCAAGGTCTTTCGCCTCCCGCCGTCCCTGAAGCGAGCCCTCAGCGCCCGCGTCACGGAACTGAACGAGGCGATCGACCGAGTGGTGGAAACAGAAGGCATCGCCTGCCTGAACCTGGACACCCTCCCCGGCGCCTACGACCTCACCGTCTGGAGCGTCGACCGCCTGCACCCTTCCGAACTGGGCCACCGCATGCTCGCCGAAGGGTTCGCGAACCTGGCCGCAGCAGCCGGTTTCGAGGTGCCGCAGCCAGTGAGCCTCACCTGCTCCGGCGGCGTCGAACCAAGCGCTGCCGCGCACTTCGGCTGGCTCGTAGCCAAGGGCGTGCCGTGGCTTTGGCGGCGTGGCCGCGAGTTCCTGCCCTACGCCGCGGTCATCATGTGGCGCTCGTTCCGCGAGCGCGTGGGCTGAAAACCCGCAACGCCTCCGCGTCCGACGCCGGATTCCGTACGAAATAGTCGTTCCAGTCCTGAATTCCGGGATATTCCGACGTCTCCGCCAACTCCCGGCACACGGTCTCCGCGTCGTAAGCAGTGCGCCGCAGTTCGACGCCGGGACCGAGCCGCGCCCAATGTGCTCCCGTTGTGCCATAAGGCATTCCGACGCTGCCCGGGTTCACGATCCGGCACCGGTCGGCCAGTCGCAGGAACGGCATGTGGGTATGCCCGCACACCACCGTCTCCGCCGTGACGCCGTCCAAGACCTCCGCCCAGCGCGACAATGGGCTGTCCACGAGCGCGACTTCTTCGTCGTCGCGCGGAGTGGCGTGGCAGAACAGCACTTCGCCTAGCCCGTCGATTTCGAGCGTGACCGTCAGCGGCAAGCCGGCGAGCAGCGCGACCTGATCCGGCCGCAGCTGCGTCGCCGCCCACGGGCCGATCGGATCGGGGATCTTGGCGGGGCCGCCGCCCGCGAGCGTGACCAGTTCGCGATCGGCGTTGCCGCGCACCCACACCGCGCGGTCGCCGAGCGAGACCAGCCGGTCGAGCGTCTGCCGGGGCAGCGGTCCGGCCGCGAGGTCGCCGCACAGGACCACCAGGTCGGCGGCGTGGACGTCGGGTTCGGCGAGGACCGCGTCGAGCGCGGGCAGCACGCCGTGGATATCGGACAACACCGCGACCGAGGAGACCATCGCCCCAGTCTGCCCCTCCGGCGGCGCTGCGGGGCCGGGCGAGCGGGATTGTCGGGGTGGTCGGATACCGTCGTCGGCGTGGCACAGGACGAACTCTTCACGGTGAACCCCGACGTGGGGCCGCCGCCGGAACCCTCCGGAGCGAACCAGGCCGAACCGCAGGCCGACCCGGCGACGTCGCCGCTCGCGGTCCGGATGCGGCCGCGCACGCTCGACGAGGTGGTCGGGCAGCAGCACCTGCTGCGCGAAGGGGCTCCGCTGCGCCGGCTGGTCGAGGGGGCCGCCCCGGCGTCCGTGCTGCTCTACGGCCCGCCCGGCACCGGCAAGACCACGCTGGCGAACCTGGTGTCGATCGCCACCGGACGCCGGTTCGTCGCGATGTCCGCGCTGTCGGCGGGCGTCAAGGAGGTGCGCGGCGTCATCGAGGAGGCGCGGCGGCGCAGGCAGTACAACACCGAGAACACGGTCCTGTTCATCGACGAGGTGCACCGGTTCTCCAAGACCCAGCAGGACGCGCTGCTCGGCGCGGTCGAGGACCGCACGGTGCTGCTGGTGGCGGCGACCACGGAGAACCCGTCGTTCTCGGTCGTGTCGCCGCTGTTGTCGCGGTCCTTGGTGCTGCAGCTGCGGCCGCTCACCGACGACGACATCGTCGCGGTGCTGGAGCGCGCGCTCGCCGACGAGCGCGGGCTTGGCGGCGAGCTCACGCTGACTGACGACGCGCGGGCACACCTCGTGCGGCTTGCCGGCGGTGATGCGCGTCGGGCGCTCACGGCATTGGAGGCGGCCGCGGATGCCGCGTCCGCCACGGAGAACAAGACGATCGATCTCGCCGTTGTCGAGTCCACTGTGGACAAGGCGGCGGTGCGCTATGACCGTGACGGCGATCAGCACTACGACGTGATCAGCGCGTTCATCAAGTCGATCCGCGGGTCGGATGTCGACGCGGCGTTGCACTATCTGGCTCGGATGATCGAGGCGGGGGAGGATCCGCGGTTCCTCGCGCGGCGGTTGGTGGTGCACGCGAGCGAGGACGTCGGGCTGGCGGATCCGACGGCGTTGCAGGCGGCGGTCGCGGCGGCGCACGCGGTGCAGTTCATCGGGATGCCGGAGGGGCGGCTCGCGTTGGCGCAGGCGACGATCCATCTGGCTACCGCGCCTAAGTCGAACGCTGTGGTCACGGCGATCGATACGGCGTTGAGCGACGTTCGGTCCGGGGCGATCGGGACCGTGCCGCCGCATCTGCGTGACGGGCACTACGCGGGGGCGAAGCAGCTGGGCAATGCCCAGGGATATCGGTATCCGCACAACGTGCCGGAGGGCGTGCTGGCTCAGCAGTATCCGCCGGATGAGCTGGTGGGGCGGGACTACTACGAGCCTACGCAGCGTGGCGGGGAGCGGACGCTGGCCGAGCGGGTGCCTCGGTTGCGGCGGACGATTCGAGGGGAGCGACAGGGGTGAGTGTGCCGGTCAGCGGGGGCTAGTGAAGGTCGCCACTCTTCGGGGTGGGCCGGGAACATCCGGCGGTGTCGTCGGTTGCTCCTCTGCAAGGAGAGGGGGCGGCGATGACGTTGTTGACCGTCTGGCCTGATGATCAGCCCGGGCATGTGCTGCTGCGGACTGAGGACACGGGGGCGATCGTCGCCGAGCTGGGACGGGTGGGGGCTGGGTTTGCCCGGTGGCCCGTGGCCGAGAGCGGCTCCGATGAGGGTTTGCTGGACCGGTACCGGGGGTTGATCGAGGCTCTGGGCGGCGGGGATTGCTCGGCGGATGTGGTCGCCGGGGAGCCTTCGCTGGTGGAGCGCAGTTTGGGCCAGGTCGAGGACCGGTTTTTCGTGCGCGGGGCCGCGGTGTGGTACTTGCACGCCGGGCGGGAGGTGCATGCGGTGTTGTGCGAGCCGGGGGATGTGCTGACGGTTCCGGCTGGGGTTCGGCATTGGCACGACGGGCGGGCAGGCTATGTGACTGTTCGGGTTCGGCGTGCTGGTGCTGGGACTTCTGGCGGGGCGGGGCGAGTTGTGTCGCCGGGGGAGTTCCCTGGGATTCAGGAACTGGTTGCGGAGCGGGCCGGTGGGTCGCCTGCGTTGCGTGGGTGATGGGTTCAGGGTTCCCCTCCCGGACTGCGCAGTATTGATCGCGGCATGTTCCGGGCTGTCGCGCCGCTGATCCTGCCGATCTGCGTGTCTGGCGGCACGATGGCCGGATGACCACAGTCGCGTTTCTCGGTACCGGGATCATGGGACGTCCGATGGCCGCCAATCTTGCTCGCGCTGGGGTGACCGTGCGAGCTTGGAACCGGACTCGGGCCAAAGCTGAGCCGCTTGCCGCGGAGGGCGTCACCGTCGTCGAGTCGCCTGGTGAAGCGGTGAAGGGGGCCGACTTCCTGGTCACCATGCTCTCGGACGGGCCGGCGGTTGCTGAGGTGTTTCGGGGGCTTTCGCTCGAACCGGGGACTATTTGGCTGCAGACCAGCACCGTCGGGATCGAGTGGGCTGATCGGCTTGCGGAGGCGTCCGTCGCGGCGGGAGTGCCGTTCGTTGATTGTCCGGTGATGGGGACGAAGGGTCCTGCCGAACAGGGGCAGCTTCAGGTGCTCGCGGCCGGGCCGGACAACGTGCACGACGGGGCGGCGGAAGTGTTCGACGCGATTGGTTCCCGGACTCGCTGGCTCGGCACCGAACCTGGGACGGCGACACGGCTCAAGCTCGTGATGAACGCCTGGATTCTCGCGCTCACCAACGGCGCCGGGGAAAGCCTCGCCCTCGCGAAAGTGCTCGGGGTGGATCCGCAGTTGTTCTTCGACGTGATGAGCGGCACCGGGTTCGACGTGCCTTACGCGCGAGCGAAAGGACCCATGATGCTCTCCGGCGAGTACCCGACCAGTTTCCCGGCGTCGCTCGCGGCGAAGGACGCGCGGCTTGTCGTCGAGGCCGCGGGGGACGCGATCGACGTCGGTGGGGCGGCGGCTGCGTTGGCGCATCTGGAAACCGCGGTCGAGGCGGGGCATGGCGAGGACGACATGGCGGCGGTGTACGAGGGGATCGTCAAGCGTTGAGCAGTGACGCGACGCGGTCGACGCCGATGCCGGAGACGAGCAGGCGTTCCTTCGCGTTGCCGAGCAGCCGCGCGGTCCATGGGGTGAATCCCCCGTCGCCGACGGGGGCTAGTCCGGTGCCGAAGTCCGCGGTGACGGTGAAGCAAAGGCCGGAGTAGTAATCGCGGCCTGCTGCGCGGTCCGGGGCCTCGGAGACGGTTACGCCGGGCAACGATTCCTGCACTGAGGCGGCGAAATCGGCGAAGCGAGTGTCCAAAGTGGTCACTTGGAAGCCTGCGGCGCGGGCGCCGGCCGCACGCACGGCGGTGGTGAGCAGTCGCGCGTGCTCAATCAGGTGTTCGCGTTCGAAGGACCGGCTGCCTCGGTCGCGACCGGCGGTAACGGCGGCGAACAGCGAGAAGTGGGCGAAGAACCCGGGGGCCGGAAGCTGGGCTCGGACGATGCGTTGCACGGTGGCGAGGCGCACCGGCGCGGCACCGGTGCGGCGGACTGCGGCTTCCAGCGCGAGGCCGTTCGTCGGGTCCGCGGCGACTTCCGTGCCGCGCCCAGTGGGGACGACCCGGTGCTGGGCCAGTCCGGCCACTGCGGAATGCGCGCCGAGCGGGACGACCGGGGAGAGCGTCACTCGTTCGAATTCCGGTGGCGCGGCGGAAAGCAGGGAATCTTCGACCCGCCGCAGAACCTCGAACGGCAAGGGCGCGGGCGTGGTGAAGCGGTCCTCGCGGTAGCGGCGCAGGACGTCCGGTCCGCGCAGTTTCGCGGCTCGGCGGCGGGCTACTTCCAGTTGCAGCGTGGTCAGGTCCGCGCCGGGAAGGCCGGCGAGCACGTCGGCGGCGGGACCGCCCGGCCCGGCCAGCACGCGGGGGAGCGGGCCGCGTCCGTTCGAGGAGTCCATGAGGCGAGCAGACCAGCCGGAGCGCGTCTGCGCGAACTGTTTTCCGTGACGGCGACTGCGCTGGGTGACCACTGCGGCGGGGGGTCCCCGCCGAGAAGCGCCGCAGGCGGTAACCTCACACCACCTAAGACCCCGCACCACCCGAGGAGGGCCCGTGTCGGCAGGGCAGATCGCCGCGCTGATCGCCGCAGGAGCTTTCGTACTGCTGGTCTTGCTGCTGGCGATCCCGCTGCTCAAGCTCGGCCGCACGCTGGACGAGGCGACGATCGCGATCCGCAAGGCGCACGAGAACAGCGACCCGATCCTGATCGGGGCCAACGAGACGATCACGCACGTCAACACGCAGCTCGAGCGGGTCGACGGGATCACCTCGAACGCGCAGGCGGTGAGCGGCAACGTGTCCGCGCTCTCGTCGGTGTTCACCGCGACGCTCGGCGGTCCGCTGGTGAAGACGGCCGCGCTGTCGTACGGGATCAGCAAAGCCATCCGCGCGCGCCGCAAGAAGCAGGAAGCGAAGGCCGCCAAGGCGCAGCGCCCGGCCCGCCGGGGGAAGAAGTGAAGCGGCTGTTCTGGCTCGGGGTCGGGGTCGTCGCCGGAGTCGCGCTGAGCCGCAAGGCGAGCGAAACCGCTCGTCAGGCCACGCCCGCCGGGTTAGCATCGAACTTGGGCGACGCCGTGCGGGAACTCGCGGGCGCCGTCGGTTCGTTCGGCGCCGAGGTGCGCGCCGGGATGAACGAACGGGAACAGGAGCTGCACGACATGGTCGAGGAGCGGACCGCCGTGCTCGCGCCGCCTTCGGGCGCGGGCAGGCACGCCGCACGTCGCCCCGCCCGGCGAGCTCGCCGGGCGGAGGGCTGATCTCCGCGCGCCTTCCGCCGCCTCCGACCCCCGTTTCCTTTCCCCGGCCGAAGCCGGGTCTTCAGCACAAGGACGTACCCGTGGACACACACGAGATCACCGACCGTTTCCTGCGCCATTTCGAGAGCCGGGGCCACACGCGCGTGCCGAGCGCCCCGCTGATCCTCGACGACCCGAACCTGCTGTTCGTCAACGCGGGCATGGTCCAGTTCAAGCCGTACTTCCTCGGCGAGGCCCCGCCGCCCTACCCGCGCGCGACCTCGGTGCAGAAGTGCGTGCGCACGCCGGACATCGACGAGGTCGGCAAGACCACCCGGCACAACACGTTCTTCCAGATGGCGGGCAACTTCTCGTTCGGCGACTACTTCAAGGAAGGCGCGATCGAGAACGCCTGGGAGCTGATCACCAAGTCCCAGGACGACGGCGGCTTCGGCCTCGACCCGGACCGGATCTGGGCGACGGTCTACGAGAAGGACAGCGAGGCGGCCGGGCTGTGGCGCAAGCTCACCGGCCTGCCCAGCGAGCGGATCCAGGTCCGCGACGGCAAGGACAACTACTGGGACATGGGCGTGCCCGGTCCCGGCGGCCCGTGCTCGGAGATCTACTACGACCGGGGCCCCGCGTACGGCCGCGAGGGCGGCCCGGTCGCCGACGAAGACCGCTACATCGAGATCTGGAACCTCGTCTTCATGCAGGACGTCCGCGGCGACCTGAGCCCGAAGCTGGGCCACCCGCCGATCGGCGAGCTGCCGAAGAAGAACATCGACACCGGCATGGGCGTCGAGCGCGTCGCGACGATCTTGCAGGGCGTCGAGAACGTGTACGAGACCGACCTGGTGCGCCCGGTGATCGGCCGCGCCGAGGAGTTCTCCGGCCGCCGCTACGGTGCCAACCACGCCGACGACGTTCGCTTCCGCGTCATCGCCGACCACGCGCGCACCGGCGTGCTGCTGATCGGCGACGGCGTCACCCCCGGCAACGACGGCCGCGGCTACGTGCTGCGCCGCCTGCTGCGCCGCATCGTGCGCTCCACGCGTCTGCTGGGCGTGCAGGAGCCGGTGCTGCAGGAGTTCGCGAAGGTCGTCAGCCAGACCATGGGCCCGACCTACCCCGAGCTGGTCAGCGGCTTCGACCGGATCTCCGAGGTCGTGCGCGTCGAGGAGGAGGCGTTCCTCGCCACCCTCACCAGCGGTTCGCGCATCTTCGACCTGGCCGCGGCCGAGACGAAGAAGGGCGGCGGCGACGTGCTCGCCGGCGACAAGGCCTTCCAGCTGCACGACACCTACGGCTTCCCGATCGACCTGACGCTGGAGATGGCGGCCGAACAGGGCCTGACCGTCGACGAGGCCGGGTTCCGCACGCTCATGGAGGAGCAGCGCAAGCGCGCGAAGGCGGACGCGGCGTCGCGCAAGAGCGGCCACGGCGACCTGTCCGAGTACCGCAAGGTGCTGGAGCAGCACGGCGAAACCGAGTTCCTCGGCTACACCGAACTGCAGGCGGACGCGAAGGTCGTCGGCCTGCTCGAGGACGGCCTGCCGGTGCGCAGCGTCGCCGCGGGCCGCAAGGCCGAGCTGGTGCTCGACCGCACTCCGTTCTACGCCGAGAGCGGCGGGCAGATCGCCGACACCGGCGTCCTGGTCGGCGACGGCGTCGAGCTGAAGGTGCTCGACGTGCAGAAGATCGTGCCGGGCCTGTTCGTGCACCGCGTCGAGGTCACCCAGGGCGAGGTCGGGATCGACACCCGGCTCACCGGATCGGTGGACGCGAACCGCAGGCTCTCGATCGAGCGCTCGCACTCGGCGACGCACCTCGTGCACGCGGCCGTCCGCGGCGCGTACGGCAAGCGCGCGGCGCAGGCCGGTTCGCTCAACGCGCCGGGCCGGATGCGGTTCGACTTCACCACGCCGGGTGCGGTGTCGGCCGACATCCTCACCGAGGTCGAGCAGGAAGTGAACGACTACCTGCAGACCGACGTCGAGGTGCAGAGCTACACCACGACCAAGGACAAGGCGCTCGAGCTGGGCGCGGTCGCGCTGTTCGGCGAGAAGTACGGCAACGACGTCCGCGTCGTCGACATGGGCGAGTACTCGCGCGAGCTGTGTGGCGGCACGCACGTCGGCCGGATCGGCCAGCTGGGCCTGGTCAAGCTGGTGTCGGACGCGTCGGTCGGTTCCGGCGTGCACCGCGTCGAGGCGCTGGTCGGACCGGACGCGCTGAAGCACGTCCGCAAGGAGCAGCTGCTCGTGTCGCAGCTGGCGAACACGTTCAAGGTGCCGTCCGAGGAACTGCCCGGCCGGATCGAGGACGTCCTGTCCCGGCTGAAGAACGCGGAGAAGGAGATCGAGCAGCTGCGCACGCAGCAGGTGCTCGGCTCGGCGGGCGCGCTGCTGGACAAGGCGCAGGACGTCTCCGGCGTCTCGGTGGTCGCCGAGGTCGTGCCGGACGTCGACGGCAACGGCCTGCGCGCGCTCGCGTCCGACATCCGCGGCCGCCTGGGCGACCGCGCCGGTGTGGTCGCGCTGTTCGCGCCCTCGGGGGAGAAGGTGGCCTTCGTGGTCGCCACGACCTCGGCGGCGCGCGACAAGGGAATCGCGGCGGGCAAGCTCGTGCCGTCGTTCGCCGGGGCGATCGGCGGACGCGGCGGCGGCAAGCCGGACATGGCCCAAGGCGGCGGCAGCAACCCGGCGGGCGCGGAGCAGGCCGTGACGGCGCTGCGCGCGGCGGTCGCGGACCTTGGCCGCTAACCGCAGGAGAGGCCCGGATCGGCCCGGCGAGTCCGATCCGGGACGGGGCAGGCGGCTCGCGGTCGATGTCGGGTCTGTCCGGGTGGGGGTCGCGCTGAGCGATCCCGCCCCCGTGCTCGCGAGCCCGCTCGTTACCCTCTCCCGTGATGCGAAGGACGACAGCGATCTGGACCGGCTTGCCGATCTCGTCACCGAACACGAGGTGGTCGAGGTGATCGTGGGCTTGCCGAGGACGCTGGCGAACCGGCAGGGCGCGGCCGCGGACATCGCGCTCGCGTATGCGGAGAAGCTCGCCGGGCGCGTGGGGGACGTGCCCGTGCGGCTGGCAGACGAGCGGTTGACGACGGTCACCGCGTCGCGAATGCTGTCCCAGCGGGGGGTCAAGGGACGCAAGCAGCGCGCCGTGGTGGACCAGGCAGCGGCAGTCGAGATCCTGCAAGCCTGGCTCGACGCCGCCGCCGCGCACCGCGCCCGGAAAGGCGACTCATGACCGACCCCCGCGGCCCCGGCGACCCGGGTGGCCGCCGTCGGCTGCGCAACCCCGACAACCCGGACGTGCCGGACCCCGCGGCGGGTTCCGGCGCCCCGGGCGGACGGCGCAGGCGACGCGAGCCCGAAGACGAACCCCCTCCCCGCCGCGCGGCGCCGGAAGGCACGCCGCCTGGCGAACGACGACGTCCGCGAGGTGACGTGCCTCAGCGGCTTCCGGCAGCGGAAGGCCGCCGACGCGCGCCCGAGGGAACCCCTCGCCCGGCCGGCGAACCGACCCGCCGCGTCGCACCGGACGCGATGCCTCCGGCCGAACCGCCGCGCCGCCCGGCCGCTGAGGCTCCGCCGGCCCGGCGCCGCCGTCCGGTCGCGCCGCAGGACCGGCCGAAGCGGTCGACGGAGAACTGGGACTTGCCGCCGCACGCGGCCGACGACCTTCCCCGAGCGCGGCCGCGCCGCATAACTCCGGGCGAAGCACCGGTGGCCGGGAACGACATTCCGTCCGCGGAGGCCGAGCCGCCAGCCGGTCGACGCCGTCGGCGCGAGGACGTTCCGCCGCCGGTCGAGGCTGAACCTCTGGCAGGCCGTCGCCGGTTCGAGGACGCGCCGTCGCCTGCCGAGCCGCCAGCCGGCCGTCGCCGTCGGCGCGAGGACGTTCCGCCGCCCGTCGACGTCGAGCCGCCGTCCGGCCGCCGTCGCCGGGACGATGCCGACGTGCCGGTGGAAGCCGCCGCACCTGGCCGTCGCCGGGCGCCGGAGATGCCGCCGCCTCCTCCGGCCCGGCGCGCTCCCGCTCCGCCGCCGGACGGCTCCATGCCGCCGGATCCCCGGTTCGCCGAGGCCTCGATGCCGCGCGATCCCCGGTTCGCGGACGCGTCGATGCCGCCGGACCCGCGCTTCGCCGACGCTTCGATGCCGCGCGATCCCCGGTTCGCCGAGGCGTCGATGCCGCCGGATCCCCGGTTCGCCGACGCTTCCATGCCGCGCGATCCGCGTTTCGCGGACGCTTCGATGCCGCGCGATCCGCGCAACCAGCCGCCGCGACGGCAGCCGGTCGAGCAGCCCACCGAAGTGATCCCCGCCGTGCCCGCCGCGGCGCACGAACCGGAGCACCCGGACGAGCAGCCGATCGACGGCCTCTTCGAGGACGAGTACGACGACTACGGCGAGTACGAGGACTACGACGACGAGTACGACGGCTACGACGAGGACGGCTACCCCGAAGACGCGGCCGAGCCGCCGGTCGAGGAGCCGCCCGCGAAGAAGCCGCGCAAGAAGAAGCGCAAGCGCGCGATCGGCTGGATCGCCGCGGTGCTCGTGCTCGTCCTGCTCAGCGGCGGCGCCTATTTCGGGTACCAGAAGATCTTCGGCTACGCGGACTTCGACGGTTCCGGCGAAGGCGACGCGCTCGTGCAGGTCGAACAGGGCGACACGACGTCCGCGATCGGCGCGAAGCTCACCGACGCGGGCGTGGTCGCGAGTTCCCGGGCGTTCGTGAAGGCGGGCGCGGAGAACACCGCGCTCAGCAAGATCCAGCAGGGCTACTACCTGATGCGCCAGCACATGTCCGGCGAAGAAGCGGTCGACCTCATCACGTCGCCGACCGCGCGCGTCGGACGGCTGGAAATCCGGCCGTACACGCAGTTCGACGACATCACCCAGCCCAACGGCAAGGTCACGCCGGGCGTGTACAGCCTGATGTCGAAGGCGTCGTGTGCGACCTTGGGCGGCAAGAGCACCTGCATTCCGGTCGATCAGCTGCGCAAGACCGTCGCCGACGCCGACCTCAAGGCGCTCGGCGCGCCCGAATGGGCGCTGGCCGACGCGGGCAAGGCGCTGAGCAAGGACAAACGCCTGGAAGGCCTGATCGCGCCCGGCGTCTACGACGTGAAACCCGGCTGGAGCGCGACCGAGCTGATCACCGACCTGGTGAAGCAGTCGGCCGATTCGATCCAGGCGGCCGGGCTCACCGCGCAGAACACCGGGCCGGGCATGTCGCCGTACCAGACGCTGATCATCGCGTCGCTCATCGAGCGCGAGGCGATCAAGCCGGACTTCGGCAAGATCTCGCGGGTGATCTACAACCGGCTCGCGCAGCGCATCCGGTTGCAGCTGGACTCCACGGTCAACTACGTGCTGGACCGCCCGACGCTGCTCACGAAACCCGAGGACCGGGCGAAAGCGGGTCCGTACAACACCTACGCCAACTACGGTCTCCCGCCGACGCCGATCGCGGTGCCCAGCATGGACGCGATCAAGGCAGCGGTCAGCCCGACTCCCGGCGACTGGGTGTACTTCGTGAAATGCGAGATGGACGGGCATTCCTGCTTCGCGGTCACGAACGACCAGCACAACGCGAACAGGGCTCTGGCGGAGCAGCGTGGCGTCATCAAGTGACCGGCCGCGCCGCGCGGCGGTGCTGGGCAAGCCGGTGGCGCATTCGCTGTCGCCGGTGCTGCACCGCGCGGCGTTCGCGGCGCTGGGCCTGGACGGCTGGACTTACGACCGCGTCGAAACGGACGCCGCCGAGCTGCCTGGTTTCGTCGACGGTCTCGGCCCGGAGTGGGTCGGGCTCTCGGTCACCATGCCCGGCAAACGCGCCGCACTCGACTACGCCGCCGAGGTCGCCCCGCGCGCGGCCGCGGTCGGCGCGGCGAACACGCTCGTGCGCCGTCCGGACGGCTGGCTCGCCGACTGCACCGATGTCGAGGGAGTGACCGGAGCCCTGCGGTGCGCCGGCGGTTACTCGCCTTCCGCGGGCGACCAGGCCGTGGTGCTCGGCGCGGGCGGCACCGCTGCCGCCGCAGTCGTCGGGTTGGCCGAGCTGGGCGTCACGACGGTGCGTCTGGTGGTGCGAGAACCGGCGCGAGCTTCGGAAACCGTGGACGCGGCCAAGCGCGCGGGCCTGGACGTGGACGTGCTGCGCTGGTCCGAAGCGGACTTCGCGGAGCTGCCGGACGCCACAGCGGTGCTGGTCAACACAGTGCCGCCGGACGCGGTCGTGCCGCACCTCGCGGAGCTGTCCCGCATCGGCAGTGTGCTCGACGTGATCTACCACCCGTGGCCGACGCCGCTGGCCGAGGCGGTCGAGCGGCGCGGCGGACGGCTCGCGACCGGGCTCGACATGTTGCTGCACCAGGCATTCGGGCAAGCGGAGCACTTCACCGGGCGACCGGCGCCGCGCGAGGAAATGCGGGCGGCGCTGCGCGAGGCGAGCGGAAACATCCTGCCGCTGCCGATTTCCTGATATCCTGGCGGGCTGCTTTTCAGCCAGCAACAGGGGGAATCACTGTGACCAGGCAACAGTTCGGCGAGGAAGAAATCCAAGCGGCGTGGGTCGGCGAGGCTCCGAAACACCGCACCACCATCACCCTCGCCGAGTACGACCCGGAATGGCCGCGGCTCTACGAACGCGAGGCGGCGCGGATTCGCGGCGTGCTCGGGGATCGCGTGCTGCTGCTCGAACACGTCGGGTCCACCTCGGTGCCGGGGCTCGCCGCCAAACCGGTCGTCGACATTCTGCTCGAAGTGCCCGATTCGGACGACGAAGCGGCATATGTCCCCGATCTCGAAGCGGCGGGCTACCGGCTGGTGATCCGCGAGCCGGACTGGGAGAAACACCGTCTGTTCAAGGGGCCGGACACGAACATCAACCTGCACGTCCATTCGCCCGGCAACGGCCAGACCGAGCGGTACCGGCTGTTCCGCGACCGGCTGCGCAGCCATCCGGAGGAACTGGCGCTGTACCTGGCGAAGAAACGCGAACTCGCCGCGCAGGTCTGGGAATACGTGCAGAACTACGCCGACGCGAAGAACGATGTGATCGACGAGATCATCGAGCGGGCGCGCAAGGCCTGACCCGCGGGTTACGGTGGGCGGCATGAAGATCGCGATCCTCGACGACTACCAGAACGTGGCTCTCCAGTGTGCGGACTGGGGCTCGCTCGGCGCGGAGATCGAGGTGTTCGACGAGCCGTTCGCCGGGCCGGACGAGACAGTGACGCGGCTGGCCGGGTTCGACGTCGTGGTCGCGATGCGCGAGCGCACGCCGTTCCCGGCCGCGGTGTTCGACCGGCTGCCGGAGCTGAAACTGCTGGTCAGCACCGGCAGGCGGAACGCGGCGATCGATCTGGACGCGGCGAAGCGCTGTGGCGTCGTGGTGTCCGCGACCGGGGCTCTCGCCGCGCCGACGGTCGAACACGCGTGGGCGCTCATCCTGGCCGGTGCGCGCAATCTGCCGCTCGAGTTCCGTTCGATGCGCGAGGGCGGCTGGCAGGTCGGTCTCGGGATGGCGTTGCGGGACAAGACACTGGGCCTGCTCGGGCTCGGCAGGCTGGGGGCCGAGGTCGCGCGGATCGGCCAGGCGTTCGGGATGAAACCGATTGCGTGGAGCCAGAATCTCACGCCGGAGCGGGCGGCCGAGCATGGCGTCACAGCAGTGTCCAAAGAGGACTTGTTCGCGCGGTCCGATGTGTTGTCGGTCCACTTGGTCCTGTCCGAGCGCACTCGCGGGTTGGTCGGTGCTGCCGAACTCGCCGCGATGAAGCCGGCCGCGTTGCTGGTGAACACTTCGCGCGGGCCGATCGTCGACGAATCGGCACTCGTGGACGCGTTGCGCGGCAAGAAGATCGCGGCGGCCGCGCTGGATGTCTACGACGTGGAGCCGCTGCCCGCGGATCACCCGCTGCGGACGTTGGACAACGCGATCCTGACGCCGCACATCGGCTACGTGAGCCGGGAAACGTACGAGATTTTCTATGGCGGCGCGGTGGAGGACATCGCCGCCTTCCGGGCGGGCGAGCCGATCAACGTGCTGAACTAGGGGAACGGCCGGACCTCCGGCGGGTAAACCGTTCCTTCCGGCGGCACGGTCAGATCAACGAAATACCGTGCCGTCGCCCCGGAAGCGGCTGTGCTGGGCACGTCGAGCGTCGTGTGTCCGGCACCGTCGACCACGATTACGTGGCCGTCGCCGAGTTCCCGTGCGGTGGCCTGGGCGTTGGCGAGCGGGGTGACCGGATCGTTCCGGTTGGCCAGGATCAGGATCGGATGCTGCCGCGGCCGGTTCCACGGTCCGAGGTACCGGTCCTCGTCCCGGGCGGGCCAGCCGACGCACTGCGCCATCGAAAACACCGGTGCGATCCCGAAATACGGCTGGCGTTTTTCTTCAGCGGCAGCGAGTTCGGCGTACTTGGCGGTGTCCTGGGGGAGTTCGCTGTCCAGGCACTGCACCGCCAGGAACCCGGGCGAATGCGTCGGCACGCGCGGATCCAGCACCGGCGCGGGGGACACCGGCGACGACGGCACGAGCCCGGCGAGCGTCTTCGCCAGCCGCGGCCACCGGGATGATTGATACAGCGCCCGATCGATCGTTTCCATCAGCGACGCCACCGTCATGCCGCCGACCGGACCGTGCGTCAGCCGGGCGAACACCGCGGCGAATTTCTGTTTCAAGTCACCGCCGGCGAACGCGCATTTGCCCGGTCCAGCCGCGGCGCAGGCAGCGAAGAACGCTTCGAGTTCCTGCTGCTGGGCCGTCGCGACATCGGCGCGCACGTCGACCGGTTTGTGCTGCTGACCCGGCTGTCCGGTCGAGTTCGCCACGAGGTCGAGCGTCCCGTCGAGGACCATCGCGCGCAGCTTGCCGGGGAACAGGTTCGCGTAGGTGCCGCCGAGATAGGTGCCGTAGGAATAGCCGTAGAAGTTCAGCTGCTGCTCGCCCAGCGCCTGTCGGAGCACATCCATGTCCCGCGCGACATTCGCGGTCGACAGATGCGACAGCTCGGCGCCGGTGCCAGCCGCGCACGCCTTGCCGACGGCCGCGCTGGCGGCCCAGAACGCCGCGCTGTCCCGCAACGGCGAACCGGCGGCGGGCGGCGTTCCTGGGCATTGCACCGGGGCACTGCCGCCGATGCCACGTGGATCGAAGCTCACCAGGTCGAATTTGGCCCGCAGCTCGTCCGGATACCGCGGGCCGAACCGCATCAGCTCGCCGACGCCGTCGGTGCCCGGACCGCCGAAATTGATCATCAGCGACCCGACGCGGTGCGCGGGATCGGTGGCCGGCATGCGGATCACCGAAAGATTCAGCTTCGCGCCGCCGGGTTCGCGGTAGCTCAGCGGAACCGGCGCGGTCGCGCATTGGAAACCGCCGTGGCACGGCGCCCAGTCGAGTTTGGGCGCCGCGGCACCGTTGGTGCCCAACGGAAGCGGAGCGTCCGGCGCGGGCAACGGTTGCGGTGCTTGGGTTTGCGCGGCCGGGGCGGAACAACTCGCCACGAGCAGCAGAGCGGCCAGCGCCCACCAGCGTCTCACGCGGAGAGTTCCGCCAGCACGGCGTCGGTGAACGGCGGCCAGACTTGCGCCGCCCACGGTCCGAACGAACGGTCGGCGAGCGCGACGCAGGCGTGTCCCGCTTCCGGGTCCACCCACAGGAAAGTACCGGACTGCCCGAAGTGGCCGAACGTGCGCGGCGAGCTGTTCGCGCCCGTCCAGTGCGGGCTCTTGTGGTCGCGCAGTTCGAAGCCGAGGCCCCAGTCGTTCGGCTTCTGGTGCCCGAAGCCGGGCAGCACGCCGTTCAGCCCCGGGAACGCGATTTCCGTGGCCGCGCTGAGGGTTTCCGGCGCGAGCAGCTTGGGAGCCTGCAGTTCCGCGGCGAACCGGAGCAGGTCGTCCAATGTGGACACCGCGCCCGCGGCGGGGGAGCCCTCCAGCCGGGTCGACGTCATGCCCAGCGGTTCGAAAAGCGCCTCCCGCTGGTACTCGGCGAACGCGATGCCGGAATGCTCGGCCAGCGCGTCGGCGAGTTCCTCGAACCCGGCGTTGGAGTACAGCCTGCGCGTGCCCGGCTCGGCCATCGCCTTGTGCGCGTCGAAGGCGAGCCCGGAGGTGTGCGCGAGCAGGTGCGCGACGGTGGAGCCTTTCGGCCCGGCAGGCGTGTCCAGTTCGACGACGCCCTCTTCGATCGCGATGTGCGCGGCGTAGGCGGTGAGCAGTTTGGTGACCGACGCGAGCCGGAACGGGCGGGCCGGGTCGCCGTGGCGTCCGCGCACCTCGCCGGAAGCGGAGACCGCCCCGGCCGCGGCGTTGTCCACTGGCCATTCGTCGATCAGGCGCAGACTCTCCATGCCCGCCAGCGTAATAGGGCCCGCCCCGGCGCCGTTCCGCAGTGCCCGGACGCGAACGAACCGTGCGGGGCCCCGGAAGTCCGGGAGCCCCGCACGGTTCGTGTTTTCCCCGTGGAGCGGTATCGCTACTGAGCGTCGAGATCGGTGGCGACCAGCTCGGCGACGGCCTCGACCGCCGCCTCGGCACCGTCTCCTTCGGCGCTGATGACGACCTCGTCGCCGTACGCGGCGGCGAGGGTCATCAGGTTGAGGACGCTGCCGGCGGCCACCGGTTCGCCGCCGTCCTTGGCGATCTGCACCGCCACGGGCTGGGCCGCGGCCGCCTTGGCGACCAGTGCGGCCGGGCGGGCGTGCAGCCCCACCTTGCTGGCCACGGTGACGCGTTTCTCCGGCATGGTGTACCTCTCTTGCTGTTTTCGGGTGTTACTTCGCGGCCGTGCGCTCGAGGTCGCCCTCGATCGAGTCGTCCTCGCGGCCCGGCGTGCGCAGGTTGAACTTGGTGATCACGACGCGGAACACCACGTAGTAGATCACGGCGAACACGAGCCCGATCGGGATCAGCAGCCACGCTTTCTGCGCGGTGTCCAGCGACGAGTTCAGCGCGAAGTCGATCGCGCCGCCGGAGAACGAGAAGCCGAGGTGGATGCCGAGTGCGTTGCAGACCGCGAGCGAGATGCCGGTCATCACCGCGTGGAAGATGTACAGCGGCCACGCGACGAACATGAACGCGAACTCGATCGGCTCGGTGACGCCGGTGACGAAGGCGGTGAGCGCGGCCGAGATCATGATGCTGCCGACGAGCTTGCGCTGGCCGGGACGCGCGGTGTGCACGATCGCGAACGCCGCGGCCGGGAGGGCGAACATCATGATCGGGAAGAACCCGGTCATGAACGAGCCGGAACCCTGCACGTGGTTGAAGAAGTTGGTGAGGTCGCCGCCGCCGAAGATGAACCACACCGGCACGTTCAGCAGCTGGTGCAGGCCGACCGGGATGAGCAGGCGGTTGAGCAGGCCGTAGATCCCGCCGCCGAGGACCGGCGAACCGACGACCGCCTTGCCCGCCGCGGTGATTCCCTCGTCGACGTACTTGAACAGCAGGCCGAAGATCACGCCGAGCACGATCATCGCCAGCGCGGTGATGATCGGCACGAACCGGCGGCCGCCGAAGAAGGCGAGCCAGGACGGCAGCTTGATCCGGTGGTAGCGCTGCCACAGCAGAGCCGCCACGATGCCGGACACGATGCCGGTCAGCACGCTGTAGGGCCAGTGGATCGGCGCGAGGTCCCAGCCAGGCTTGTAGCCCTGCTGGCTCTTGATCGGGGCGATCGCCTGGATCACCTTGTTGAACACGACCCAGCCGATGACGGCCGCGACCGCGGTCGAGCCGTCGCCCTTGCGGGCGAAGCCGACCGCGATGCCGATCGCGAAGATCAGCGGCAGCCAGTCGAAGATGCCGCCGCCTGCCGCGCCGATCACGTCGGCCGCTTTGCCCCAGTTCAGCCCGTCCTTGCCGAGGACGTCGTCCTGGCCGAGCCGGTTCAGCAGACCGGCCGCGGGCAGGGTCGCGATCGGCAGCATGAGGCTGCGGCCGAAGCGCTGCAGCCCGGCGAGGCCGCCGCCCTTCTTCTTCCCGCCGGCCCCAGCCGCGGTGGTGGCGCTCATCGGATACCTCCATTGTGGGGTTGGTCGCCGGAACCCGGGGAGTTCCGGTCCAGCTGCATGGTCACCTGGTAGTGGTCGCCCCGGTACCAGGACGTCATGTCCTCGACCGGTTCGCCGCCGGAGCTGGAGACCCGGCGGAACACCAGGAGCGGACTGCCGGTGCGCATGCCGAGCAGGCGCGCCGTCTCGCGGTCCGCGGATTCGGCCCAGACCGTCTGGTACGCCTGGTCCGGCCGGCGCGAAAACGCTTCGGCCAGCTGGGCGTAGAGCGAACGGGTCAGGTCGAGGTCGAGCAGGCCGGGGGTCCGGCCCGCGTGGTACCAGCCGCGTTCCACGGCCAGCGGAACGCCGTCGGCGCGCCGCAGCCGCACGAGCCGGTGCGCGGGCACGCCCTCGGACAGGCCGAGCGCGTGCGCCGAAGTCACCGGCGGGACCTCGGTCGAGGTCGAGATCACTTCGGTGGTCGGGGTGAGCCCGCGCCGGCGCATGTCGTCGGTGAACGACATCAGGTACACCTGCAGTTCCATCCGCCGGGCGGCGGTGAAGGTGCCCTTGCCCCTGACCCGGGCCAGCAGTCCTTCCTCGACGAGCTTCCCGATCGCCGAGCGGACGGTGAGCCTCGAAACGCCGTAGTGCTGCGCGAGCTCTCGCTCGGACGGGATCGGCGAGCCCGGCGGGAGCTCGCGCTCCACCAGGCGGCGCAGGATCTCCCGCAGCTGGGCGTGCTTCGGGGTCGGCCCGTTGACCACGCGGTCGGCGGGGTCGGACGGCGGAATGTGCGCGGCCGCACTCATCTCGGTGTCACCCTCCCTCGCTTCTCGCGCACCGGGGCCGGTGCTCGCGTCCGCGCCGGAAGATTGGTACGTTCCGGTCTAGACCAATGATCTGATGGGGCAGGATGCTCCGCAGCGCGAGCAGGTGTCAACCACCGTTATCCGTTCGTGGCCGGGCTCGCCCGGCAACGTGGCAAACGGCGTAGTAATGGTGGCGGAGCGCACCTGTTCCGAGTGGAAAACCAACGGGATACGAGGAGGCCGCGATGGCGGATGACAGGCCGGAAAAGATTCTCGCGGCGCTCGGCGGCGCGGACAATCTCGTCGAGATCGAGGGCTGCATCACGCGGCTGCGGTGCGAGATCGAGGACATGTCCTTGGTGGACGAAGCCGCACTGAAGTCGGCCGGCGCGATGGGCGTCGTGAAGATGGGCTCGGCGGTCCAGGTCATCGTCGGCCCGGAGGCGGACACCATCGCCAGCGACATCGAGGACTTGATGTGAGCCTGCCGATCCTGAGCCCGGTCGCGGGCGAGGTCGTCGCGATCACCGAGGTGCCGGATCCGGTGTTCGCCGAGGCGATGGTGGGCCCTGGCATCGCGGTCAAGCCGTCCGGCGGCCGCGCCGACGCGGTCGCGCCGGTCGACGGGACCGTGGTGACGCTGCACCCGCACGCGTACGTCGTGGCCACTGAGGACGGCCGCGCGGTGCTCGTGCACCTCGGCATCGACACGGTCAAGGAGAAGGGCGAGGGGTTCACCCTGCACGTCGTCAAGGGCGAAAAGGTGCGGGCCGGCCAGCCGATCGTGGGCTGGGACCCCGAAGCGGTCGCCGCCAAGGGCTACTCGCCGATCGTCCCGGTCGTCGGGCTCGACGCGTCCGCCGACGTCCTCGCCGGCCTCGAAGGCGGCCGCACGGTCGCCGCCGCCGGCGAGCTGTTCACCTGGAACGATTGATCCGAACGCCCTTTGTGGACCGTGACTGTCCACAAAGGGCGATTCCGGTCACGCCGTGACGACCTCGCCGTTCTCGATCTTCACGGCCACTTTGGACAATGGCTGGCTCGCCGGCCCCTTCTTCACCTCGCCGGTCAGCGCGTCGAACACCGAACCGTGGCACGGACAGCTCGCCTGGCCGTTCTCCGGCGGATTCACCGTGCAGCCCTGGTGCGTGCAGACGGCGCTGAAACAGGCGACCGTCCCCTTCGCGGGCTGTGCCACGAGCACTTCCTGCCCGTCCGGGGTTTTCGCGGATTTCGCTTGGCCCACCGGCACTTCCGCCAGTGCGATCACCTTGCCGCCCGGCTTGTGCGCGGCCTGTCCGGATCCGCCGTCGCCGCTCCCGCAGGCGGTGAGAGCGACGGCGGCGGTCCCCGCGACGGCCGCCCCGGAGACGAGGACGGAACGGCGGGAGTGAAGTTCGGCAGTCATGCCCTGTGCAACGAACCGGGGCCCTTCCGGGCGCCGGTGAACCGCCGCGGTCGCCCGTGCGTGTAGTCCGTATCCGGTATTCCGCGCGGAAGGAGACGCCGTGGTGACCACTTGGATGCGTGTGCTGGGTGCGGCGGGCCTGGCTGGCTCGGCGGCGATCCACTTCTCCCTGTACTGGGGCAGCGGCTACGCGGACATCCCCGTGGTCGGGCCGCTCTTCCTGGTGAACGGCGTCGCCGGCGTGGCGATCGCGATCGCCTTGCTCGCCTGGCGGCATTGGCTCCCGGCGTTTCTCACGCTGGGCTTCGGCGGCGTGACGCTGCTGGCCTACCTGCTGTCGGTGACGGTGGGCTTCTACGGCGTGCACGACCAGTTCAACAGCCAGTACGAATACTGGGGCGTGATCACCGAAGCGGTCTGCGTGATCTCCGGTCTGGTGCTGCTGGTGCAGGCGATCCGCGCGCGGACGGCTCAGAACGCGTAGCGGTGCACCTTCTCCGGGTGGATGACGACCCGGACCTGGGGGAGGTCTCGCAGGATCTTCGCGCCGGCGGCGCCTTCCTCGGTGCTGAGGTCCCAGTACCGTTCGGCGAGCCTGCGGGCGAGGTCGTGCCCGCCGTCGGCCTCGATCGTGACGCGCCCGGCGACGGACACCCAGCGCTCCGGTTCCCCGACCGGAGCCGCGACGACGATCGACGCGCGCGGATCCTCGCGCAACTGGCGGATCTTGACCGAGTCCGGGGACGTGAACAGCTGGATCGTGCCCTCGTCAGTGGCCTCGAACCACACCGGCCGGGGCCGCGGCGGCCGCGGTCCGGCGGCGACGGTCAGGAAGCCGTGCAGAGGACGGCGGAGGAACTCGAGATCGTGGTCGGTGAGGGTGCTCATGGCTGCGATTCAACCGGGTGTGCCCGGACGATCCCATAGACGATACGCCGGATTGCCTGTCCATTCGTCTAACCTCGGGCGAGTGGACGCGTTCAGCGATTTGATCCGCGGGGTCCGGGCGCACGGCTCGTTGTTCGGCTGCACGGCCCTGTCCGCTCCGTGGTCGCTCCGGTTCGTGGACAGTGCGCCGCTGACCCTGTGCACGCTGTTGAGCGGCGAGGGCTGGATCGTGCCGGAGGACCATCCGCCCGAACTGCTGCGCGCCCGCGAGACCGTCCTCGTCCGCGGGCCGTTCTCCTTCGTGGACAGCCTGGACACCACCGCCGTCCCCGTCGAATGCGGCGAGTTCTGCGCCACTCCCGATCAGGGCGGCGCCCAGCACCACCTTGGCTGGAACGACCCGTTCCACGGCGAAACGAACCTGATCGTCGGCGCGTACCCAGTGCGCAGCCGCGGCCGGATGTCCGCGCTGCTGGATGCCCTGCCAATAGTCGTCCGGCCGCCCTCCTCGGCCGCGGAGGACCCGGTGCTGGACCACCTGGCCGCCGAACTGGCCGTCGACGCGCCGGGCCAGCAGATCGTCCTGGACCGTCTCTTGGACTGGATGCTGGTCTGCCTGCTGCGCGACTGGTTCGACCGTCCAGGCGGCACCCCGCCGCCGTGGTGGACGGCCCAGCGGGACCCGGTGGTGGGCGCCGCTCTCCGGCTGCTGCACGCGGATCCGGCGGCCCCGTGGACGGTCGTCACGCTGGCCGCGCGGGCCGGAGTTTCGCGGTCCACGCTGGCCAAACGCTTCGCGGACCTGGTCGGCGAGCCGCCGATGACGTACCTGACCCGATGGCGGATGACCCTGGCCGCGGACCTTCTGACCGAACAGCCGTCGATGCCGATCGCGGAGGTGGCCTGCGCGGTGGGGTACTCGGACGCGTTCGGGTTCAGTTCGGCTTTCAAACGCTTGCGAGGCGTCAATCCGACCGGATACCGGCGAGCTTTCCTCGCTTCTTCCCCCGGCTGAAAGTGCCTCCGCCGAGTGAACCTTCCGGCGTGTCGCGCACGAGGGGTCCCCTCGCACCGTGATTTGTTTGCCCTGGTCCAGGCGTTTTCGACAGGCTGGGCGCATGGTTCTGACAGCAGTGCTCGCAGCCGGGGCGGTGGTCCCCGTGCTGCTGATGATGACGAAGAAAGCCGGTGCCCCGGTCTCCGCGGCGATCGGCATGACCGCTGCCGTCGCGGCCGCAGCAGTGGCCGCGTGCCGCGCCGACGCGGGCGCGCTTCCGGCTTGGTGGCTGCCCGTGGCGTGGCTGGTCTCGGTACTGGGCGTGCCCCTCGCCTTGGCTGACGCCCGGCACCGCCGCCTCCCGGACATCCTCACCCTGCCCGCCTACCCGGCCGTCGCCCTGACCCTCACCCTCGCCGCCCTGAGCGGCGGAGGCTGGCGGTTGGCGGTCGGTGCTCTCCTGGGATGCCTGCTGTTCGGCGGGACACACCTGATCGTCCACAGGTTGTCGGCGGGCGGCCTCGGCCCCGGTGACGTGAAGCTGGCCGGGTCATGCGGCGCCGTCCTGGGCGCAGTCGGCGGACTGGCCCCCGCGGTGGCTGCCGTCCTGGCAGCGCTGGCGAGCCTGGCGGGTGTCGTACCGATGTGGCTGCTGCGCCGGATCCGCCAGACGAGGTCTTCTGCCCGGCTTGCTTCACCCTCATCCGTCACCGACCGGACCGTCGCACCCTCGCTCCGCTCGGCAGCCGAAGGAGAACTCCACGAGCCCACACCGAGCCAATCCGACCCCTTAGCGGCCAGTCTCGCCCAGCCGGACCTCGCCCGTGCGCACGAGACAGCCAGTCCCGCCCCGTCCTCTGCTCCGGCAACCGCCCCCTCCGCGCCGACCGACCCCACTCCCGCGCCGTCTGCTCCCGTTGCTGCGCCGATCGATGCTGCGGTCCTCCCGGGGCCTGCCTCGTCCGCGCCGCCGACCAACCCTGTTCCCACGCCGACCGCCTCCGTTCCCGCGCTGCCCGGTCCGGTTGCCGCGCCGTCTGGTCCGGCCCCCACGTCAACGGGTGCCGCGTTCCCGCCGGGGCCTGTCTCGTCCGCGCCGCCGACCAACCCTGTTCCCACGCCGACCGCCTCCGTTCCCGCGCTGCCCGGTCCGGTTGCCGCGCCGTCTGGTCCGGCCCCCACGTCAACTGGTGCCGCGTTGCCGCCGGGGCCTGTCTCGTCCGCGCCGCCGAGCAGCCCTGTTCCCGCGCTGACCGACCCCGTTCCCGCGCCGTCTGGTCCGGCCTTCACGTCAACCGGTGCCGCGTTGCCGCCGGGGCCTGTCTCGTCCGTTCCGCCGACCAACCCCGTTCCCGCGCTGCCCGGTCCGGCCCCTACTCCAACCGGCACCGCGGTCCCGCCGAAGCCCGCCCCCGCCGCACCTCCGCCCGGCCCGGCCCGCCCCCGGACCCGCGCCGGCCCCCTCCGCGTTCCCTACGGCCCGGGCTTGGTTCTGGCCACCTGGGCGTGCGCGGTCTTCCCAGCCGCTGGAACGGGCATCACCTGAGGCCAGGGGCTCTGCCAGGCCGCCGGACACGCCGTGACAGGATTGGCCGGTGCTGCGCTGGATCACCGCTGGAGAATCGCACGGACCCGCCCTCGCCGCTGTGCTCGAAGGGCTGCCTGCCGGGGTGGAGGTGACGACCTCGGACCTCTCCGCGCAGCTCGCGCGGCGCCGGCTCGGGTTCGGCCGCAGCCCCCGGATGGGCTTCGAGACCGACCAGGTCCAGTTTCTCGGCGGGGTCCGGCACGGGGTCACCCAGGGCGGCCCGATCGCCGTCCAGATCGAGAACGCCGAGTGGCCCAAGTGGGAGAAGGTCATGGCGGCCGATCCGGTCGACGAGGCCGAGCTCGCCGGGCTCGCCCGCAACGAGCCGCTGACCCGGCCCCGCCCGGGGCACGCCGACCTTCCCGGCATGCAGAAGTACGGCTTCGACGAGGCCCGTCCCGTCCTCGAGCGCGCCAGCGCCCGCGAGACGGCCTCGCGGACCGCGCTCGGCACGGTCGCGCGGAACTTCCTGCGGCAGCTGCTCGGGGCCGAGGTGCTGAGCCACGTCGTCTCCATCGGCGGCGCCGACGCTCCCGACGGCCCGCTCCCGCAGCCGGGCGACCTCGCGGCGATCGACGAGAGCCCGGTGCGGGCGTTCTCGGCCGAAGGGACCGAGGCGATGGTCGCCGAGGTCGACGCGGTGCGGAAGGCGGGCGACACCGTCGGCGGCGTGATCGAGGTGATCGTCTACGGCCTGCCCCCGGGCCTCGGCTCGCACGTGCACTGGGACCGCCGTCTCGACGCGCGGCTCGCCGGCGCGCTCATGGGCGTGCAGGCGATGAAGGGCGTCGAGGTCGGCGACGGCTTCACCACCGCCCGCCGGTGGGGCAGCCAAGCGCACGACGAGATCGACCGCGGCACCGGACCGGTCGGCGTCACGCGCCGGTCGAACCGCGCGGGCGGGCTCGAGGGCGGCATCACCAACGGCGAGCCGTTGCGGGTGCGCGTCGCGATGAAGCCGATCTCGACCGTGCCCAAGGCGCTGTCCACAGTGGACGTCCGGACCGGCGAGCCCGCCGTGGCGATCCACCAGCGTTCCGACGTGTGCGCGGTGCCTCGCGCGGGCGTGGTGCTGGAGTCGGTCGTGGCGCTGGTCGTCGCGGACGCGGCACTGGAGAAGTTCGGCGGCGACTCGCTGGCCGAGACCCGGCGCAACGCGCAGTCGTACTTGAAGGCGCTCGAGGAGCGCTGGTGAGCCCGCGCGCGGTCGTCGTCGGACCGCCGGGCTCGGGCAAGAGCACGGTCGGCCCGCTGCTGGCCGCCGCGCTCGGCGTGTCCTTCCGCGACACCGACGACGACATCGTCGCCCGCGCCGGACGCGCCATCTCGGACATCTTCGCCGACGACGGCGAACCCGCGTTCCGCGCGATCGAGGAGGAAGCGGTCGCCACCGCCCTCGCCGAACACGACGGCGTCCTCTCCCTCGGCGGCGGCGCCCCGCTCACCCCCGGGACCCGCGCGCGGCTTCAGGACCACACGGTGGTCTTCCTGAACGTCGGGCTCGCGGCGGGCGTCCAGCGCACTGGCATGTCCAGCGCGCGCCCGCTGCTCGCGGGCATCAACCCGCGCGCCACCTTCAAAGCTCTGCTCGACCAGCGGCTGCCGGTGTACCGCGAGGTGGCGACCGTCGAGATCGAGACCGACAAGCGCACGCCCGAAGAGGTCGTCGCGGCCGCCGTCGCCGCCCTCGAACCCGACCGGGTCCGCGAACCGTGACCCGCCACCGGCCGCCCGCGCCCGCTCAAGTCCGTGAGGGGAACCCCGCGGGACTCTGAATCCCGCAGGGGCCCCTCACGGACCGCAAACCCCGCTCCAGGACCACCGGGCCCGGGAGCAGTGAGGAGAACCGTGTCCGCCACCCCGCCCGTCCGGATCCGGGTCGCCACCGCGCAGCCGTACGACGTGCTCGTGGGACGCGGCCTGCTCGGCGAACTCACCGAGCAGCTCGCCGACGCGTCGAAGGTCGCGCTGATCCACCCGCCGACGCTCACCGCCACCGCCGAGGCTGTTCGCGACGAGCTGGCCGCGGCCGGGCTCGACGCGCACCGCGTCGAGATTCCCGACGCGGAGGACGGCAAGGCCTTCTCGGTCGCCAGCTTCTGCTGGGAGGTCCTCGGCCGGATCGGGCTGGACCGGCGCGGCGTGGTCGTCGCGCTCGGCGGCGGGGCGGTCACCGACCTCGCCGGGTTCGTCGCGGGCACCTGGATGCGCGGCGTCCGGCTGGTGAACGTGCCGACGACGCTGCTCGGCATGGTCGACGCGGCCGTCGGCGGGAAGACCGGCATCAACACCGAAGCGGGCAAGAACCTCGTCGGCGTCTTCCACGAGCCCTCCGCCGTCCTGGTCGACCTCGCGACGCTGGAATCCTTGCCGCGCAACGAACTCGTCGCCGGAATGGCCGAGATCGTCAAGACCGGCTTCATCGCCGACCCGCGGATCCTCGAACTGATCGAGGCCGACCCGGCGCAGGCGCTCGACCCGGCGGGCGACGTGCTCGCCGAACTGGTCCGCCGCTCGATCCAGGTGAAGGCCGACGTCGTCGCCGCTGACCTGCGCGAATCCGACCTGCGCGAAATCCTCAACTACGGCCACACCCTCGGCCACGCCATCGAACGCCGCGAGCGCTACCGCTGGCGCCACGGCGCGGCGGTCAGCGTCGGCCTGGTGTTCGCGGCGGAACTGGCCCGGCTGGCCGGACGTCTCGACGACGCCACCGCCGACCGGCACGCCTCGGTGCTCAAGCTGATCGGCCTGCCGACCGCCTACGACGCGGACGCGCTGCCCCAGCTGCTGGAAACCATGAAGGGCGACAAGAAAACCCGCTCCGGCGTGCTGCGGTTCGTCGTCCTCGACGGCCTGGCCAAACCCGGCAGGCTGGAGGGCCCCGACCCGTCGCTGCTCGCCGCCGCGTACTCGGCGATCGCGGCCGAGTCCACCGAAAACGGCGGGAGCGTGCTGCTGTGAAGACGTTCGTGTTCAACGGCCCCAACCTCGGCCGCCTAGGCAAACGCGAGCCGGACGTCTACGGCTCCACCACGCACGACGACCTCGCGCACCTGTGCGTCGCGACCGGCCAGGAGCTGGGCCTCGACGTCGAGGTCCGCCAGACCGACCACGAGGGCGCAATGGTCGGCTGGCTGCACGAGGCCGCCGACGCGGGCGCCCCGGTCGTGCTGAACGCCGGCGCGTGGACGCACTACTCGATCGCCGTCCGCGACGCCGCCGCCCAGCTCACCGCGCCGCTGATCGAGCTGCACATCAGCAATGTGCACAAGCGCGAGGAATTCCGGCACCACAGCGTGCTTTCCGACATCGCGACCGGGGTGATCGTCGGCCTCGGCGTGGATGGTTACGCCCTGGCGCTGCGCTGGATCGCCGCGCACGCGTCCTGACCTCGCGTTAGACGCTGCTGCCGGGCGGTTCCGGTGCCGCGGCGGGCTTTCCGGCATCACGCCAGGGTGCGGCCGCTGGGGCTGGGGGTGAGGGCGGCAGCCCCGGGGGTCGTGAGTGTTCGTGCCGGTTAGAACCGGCGCCGCCACTCACGAGACCGGCGGAGACGCGGACCGTCGCGCCGGATCGCCGCGCACCAACCGAAAAGCAAGCCTCCGGTAAACCCGCCGCTTGACCGGCAGATGCCCGATGTGGTTCACCCATCCGGTGCCGCTGTCGCTACACTCGGCGATCATGCACCCGTTTCGTCGTGGGGGTCGGCGACCCGTGCGTCAGCTGCTCTCGCTGCTGATCGCCGGTTCCCTCGTTTCCGGGTGCAGCCAGACGATGGCCCAGCCGCAAGCCGAGGGCACGGGGCACGGCGGCATCGCGGGCGGTGCGCCGCAACCGCCCAAGGATCCGCCTCGGGCGGCGGACGTCGCGCTCGCCGCGGGGGCCAGCAGGCAGGGCGGGGGCGTCGTGGCGGCCGGGGCCGCGGACGCGTCCTACAACTACGGCCCCACCGTGATGGTCGAGAACGGCCGCACCCGGATCTGGTGGTGCAGCCAGTACAGCAGCGCCCCGCCGCCGGGCGACGACATCCTCTACGCCGAGGGTCCCTCGGCCGACGGACCCTTCACCGGGCCGGGTGGCGGCGCGCCCCCGGCGGTCCTGTCCGGCGCGCCCGGGAACTTCGACGGCATGCACACCTGCGACCCGTCCGTGCTGCGCGTCGGCGGCACCTACTTCATGTACTACACCGGGGCTGCGGGCGACCACGCGCTCGGCAACGCGATCGGCATGGCCACCAGCCCGGACGGCATCCACTGGACCCGTTCGAACGGCGGCAAACCGATTCTCGGCGCGTCCCACGACGTCCACCGCGCCAACGTCTACGGCGCCGGCCAGCCCTCGGTGGTCTTCCTCGACGGCTGGTACTACCTCATGTTCACCGACACCACCGGCCGCGCGGCGGGCTGGAACGGGGCGGGGCAGTTCGTCGTCCGGGCGCACGACCCGGCGTTCCGCGAGGGGGTGGAAGCGTTGGGGGAGAAGGGGTTCGAGCCCACCGCGACGACTGCCGCGCCGCGGACCCGGTCTGTGGTCGACGCGTTCAGCGTGGACCTGGAGTGGGTCGGCGCGCTCTCCGCCTTCGCCATCGCGCACGAAACCGCCGAGGGCACCACGATCACCTTCTGGGACCGCGATTTCACGATGCAGCCGTACAAACCGGTCGTGATCCCGGGCGCGTGGAAGGAAGGCCCCGGCCTAGTCCGCCGTCCGGACGGGCACGCGCCGACGTCGGTCAGCGACCCGTGCGATCTGGTTTCGCTGGACGTCGTGCGCGCCACCGAGATCGGCCCGACGGGCGCGCCGACCGGGCTGAAGCACTTCGGGCTCGACGTGAAAGGCGCGGGCGGCTGCTCGACCCCCTCGCGCAGCATGGCGACCTTCGACGGCGTCGCGATGCCGTCCCCGGACCGCATGATCGACCTCTACCGCCGCGGCGAGCGGATCCGGATCGACCGGCGGTCAGTCGCCGCGGTGCTTGCCGGGGAACTGGTCGACCGGCCGTTGCCGCAGGTGCCGGAAGCGCCGGTGAAAACCCGCCTGCGCTCGGGGGCCACCATCGTGCACGCGTACGGCCGCGGTTACGGCATCGTGCTCGACGGGCAGCTTTACGGCTTGCCGGACACGACGATCGTGCCGCTCAACGGTTCCGGGGTGCAGGAGATCGACCCGCAACAGTGGGACGGCGCCGCGCGCGGTTTGCCGCTGGGCGGCTGACCGGCGAAGGCTTCGGAGCGGTCCGCGGGGCCGGGCTCGGCGGGAGTTCGAGTTCGCCGGAACGGCTGCCGGCGCCGTCCTCGTCCTCGTCGTCCGGTTCCGGTGCGGCGGAATCCTCGTCGGAATTCTCCGCCGGACGCCGCATCCGGCCGCCGACGAACAGGCCCAGCCCGGCGGGCACCAGCACCAGCAGCGCGGAGAACGCCGCTCCTCCGGTGAGCGCCGCTCCCAGCTCGGAAACCCCGGTCTGGTCGACGAAAATCGCCCGCCCGATCACGTACAGGATGCCCGAGCACACGCCCGCGACCAGCGAGGCGATGAACCACGCGCGCCCTCTGTCGCGCAGGCCGCGCCAGCCGTCGATCGCGCTCCACAGCGCCGCCAGGCCGACCAGTACGGCGATGGTGAGCGACGTGAACAGCGTCTGGCCGGTCGGGTGGAACACGGACCACTTGGCGAGCAGCGTCATCGCGGCGGCGTGCACGACCGCCATGACCAGCCCGCGCGTCAACCAGGCACCCAGCATGGACGGAGTGTAGGCGCGCCGAAGTTAACCGCCAGTAGGCCGTCCTCGAACCGCGGCCGCGGGGACGGCCGGAAGCCGCTGGTTAAGCTGGTCGCGTGCCGGAAATCCACGCTCACCGCCGCGCCGCGGCCGCTGCCCTGCTCCACGAGAACGGGGTCGACGCGCTGCTGGTCACCGATCTGCTCAACATCCGCTACCTGACCGGGTTCACCGGGTCGAACGCCGCGCTGCTGCTGCACGCGGACGGCGACGCGAAGACCCTGTTCTGCACCGACGGGCGCTACACGACCCAGTCGGAGTCGGAGGTGCCCGACCTGGAGCGCGTGCTCGACCGCGCCAGCGCCCGCGCGCTCGCGGTGCACGCGGCGGAGCAGGGCTACGGCCGGACCGGGTTCGAGAGCCAGCACGTGAGCGTCGAGGAGCACGAGCACCTCAAGGTGCGCTTCGACCGGGTCGAACTGGTCCGCACGCCGGGGCTGGTCGAGCAGTTGCGGGTGGTCAAGGACGAGGTCGAGATCGCGGCCCTGCGCGCCGCGTGCGCCGCCGCCGACCGCGCGCTCGCCGCCTTGATCGAGGCCGGCGGAGTGCGGCCGGGCCGGACCGAACTGGAAGTGGCCCGCGACCTGGAGAACCGGATGCTGGAGCACGGTTCGTCCGGGATCTCCTTCGAATCCATCGTCGCCGCCGGGCCGAACTCGGCGATTCCGCACCACCGTCCGACCGGGGCGGAGCTGAGCCGCGGCGACTTCGTGAAATTCGACTTCGGCGCCACGGTCGACGGCTACCACTCGGACATGACCCGCATGGTCGTCATCGGCGAACCGGCGGACTGGCAGCGCGAGATCTACGACCTGGTGCACCGCGCGCAGGCGGCGGGCGCCGAGGCCGTCCGGCCCGGCGCTGTGGTGTCCGAAGTGGACGCCGCGGCCCGCTCGGTGATCGCCGGCGCCGGGTACGGAGAGCAGTTCGCGCACGGTCTCGGCCACGGCGTCGGGCTGGAAGTGCATGAGGCACCGAGTCTCGCCGCCGCGGGCGTCGGTACACTGTCCGCCGGTATGGCGGTCACCGTCGAGCCCGGCGTGTACCTCGCGGGGCGCGGTGGCGTGCGCATCGAGGACACGCTCGTCGTGCGGGACTCCGGACCCGAACTCCTCACCCTGAGCACCAAGGACCTCGTGGCCGTCTGACGGCCGCGGCCGAAGAGATCGAACACAGGAGACCTGAAGACTCGTGGCCACCACCAACGACCTGAAGAACGGACTCGTCCTCAACCTGGACGGCCAGCTGTGGAGCGTCACCGCGTTCCAGCACGTCAAGCCGGGCAAGGGCGGCGCGTTCGTGCGCACCACGCTCAAGCACGTCCTGACCGGGAAGGTCGTCGACAAGACCTTCAACGCGGGCACGAAGGTCGAGACGGCCACGGTGGACCGCCGGAACATGACGTACCTGTACAAGGACGGCGCGGACTTCGTCTTCATGGACGGCGACACCTACGACCAGATCACGGTGCCCGCCGAGACCGTCGGCGACAACGCGAACTACATGCTCGAGAACACCGAGGTCCAGGTCGCGGTGCACGAGAACGAGCCGCTGTACGTCGAGCTGCCGACCTCGGTCGAGCTGGTCATCCAGCACACCGACCCCGGCCTCCAGGGCGACCGTTCCACCGGCGGCACCAAGCCGGCGACGCTCGAGACCGGCGCGGAGATCCAGGTCCCGCTGTTCCTCTCGACCGGCGAGAAGATCAAGGTCGACACCCGCGACGGCCGTTACCTCGGCCGCGTCTCCAGCTGATGGCGGACAAGCTTCCCCCGCACCCGAACCGCGGCGGCGCGATCAGCAGGCGCCAGGCGCGCCGGCGCGCGGTCGAGATGCTGTACGAGGCCGCCCAGCGGTCCGCCGACCCGGTCACGCTGCTGGCCGACCGGGTCGGCGCGGTCGGCCTCGACCCGGTCGCGGACTACACGATCACCGTCGTGGAGGGCGTCACGGCCCACCGCGAGCGGATCGACGAACTTCTCGCGGAGCACTCGCAGGGCTGGACCCTCGAGCGGATGCCGCCGGTCGACTTGGCGGTCCTGCGCGTCGGCGTGTACGAGATGCTGTGGTCGGCGGACGTCCCCGACGCGGTCGCGATCGACGAAGCGGTCGGCCTCGCGAAGGAACTTTCGACGGACGACTCGCCGCGGTTCATCAACGGCGTGCTCGGCCGTATCGGCACGATCGCCGACCGGCTGCGCGCGGTCCTGTAGTCCTCGCCGCCCTGGCGGCTCGGTAGTCAGAGGTAACCCGGCTGGGGGAAAGCGGCCACCTGAATGGCCGCTGCCTGATCGGGTCACCGCCGGGCCCCGGCGGCCGGTGCGAGGGGCGTCCGGGAGAAAATTGATCACCGAGCGGAATCGGATCCGGTCGGCGGGCGCCATTCGCGGCCGGAGAATCCGGGCGATGGCGCGGCGATCCGGCGCGGTTGGGGTGACGGGCTCCCGGATTCGCTGCGGTGAGTAAGCAGTCCTGCTGAGCGGGCCCCAATGCGGTGATCGCGGCCGGGGGCTGCGAAATCCGCGACGGGGCAACGGTTTCCGATGGCTGAACGGGGACTTAACCGCTGCCGGAGCGGAATTCGTTGCCTGGGGGAGCGGCGAGACCAGACGGGCGCCGCTGTCGGGAGAGCGTGCCCGGGGCGGAAAACCCGTTGTGAGCGGGGGAAATGCTCGGGGCGAGACTGCCGCGAAGGTCGCTTCATGCTGACAGTTCAGGTTTGCGGCCACGCGCGGGGAATGCTCGGTGCCGGACTGTCGCGCTGCTCGGGGAGTTGCTTTGCGCTGGTAGTTCAGGTTTGCGACGCGGGAATGCCGGTGCGGGATTGTTGCGCTGATGGTTCGGGTTTTGTGGCTGCGAGCGGGGGAAATGCTCGGCGCGAGAGAGCCGCGCTGCGGGGAAGTCGCTTGACATCGGCGGTCCGGGTTTCGCGGCCGGGAGCGAGCAGGCGCTCGGCGCGGAACTTCAAGCCGGACAAGGGAATCCGCTCGGCATCCGAAGCTCGGAGCGGGGAAGCGGCCGGGGCGGAAGAACCCCCGGCGCTCTGGGGCGCACCACAGAAAATGCGCCGGAATCCGGAAGAAATCCGATTCTCAGCGCGGAAAACCCAGGCAATTCCAGCGAAGTCACCGGCTGTGGCCAGGCGCGTCGCAAGGCAGAACAAGGCAGGTCAGCGGTCCCGGGCACCCTGGATCAACCGAGGCCGACCGGATCCGGCGGGCCGGGATTCGCGGCCGGAGACTCACCCGAAGCGCGGCGGGCGTTCCCGGTTCCCCGGGTGCGGGAAGCCCGCCGCGTCGTGCACGGCCGCTGCCGCCATCAGTGCTCAGTCCTCTTTGGACGGGCGGGCTTCCGGCGGGAGGACGCCCCAGTCGATGAGCTGCTCGGTCAGCTCGCCGGGGGTCATGTCGTAGATGATGGCGAGCGAGCGCAGGTCCTCGGTGCGGATGGAGAGCACCTTGCCGTTGTAGTCGCCGCGCTGGCTCTGGATCGTGGCCGCGTACCGGGCGAGCGGGCCGACCTTTTCCGCGGGGAGCTGCTGGAGCCGCTCCAGGTTGATCACGATCTTCGTGGCGGGCTCGGCTCCCGAGGGGACCCGGCCCTCCGGCAGCAGTTCGACCACCGGCACGCCGTAGAAGTCCGCCAGCTCGGCCAGCTTCTGGACGGTGACCGCCCGGTCGCCGCGCTCGTACGAGCCGACCACGACGGCCTTCCAGCGTCCGCCGGACTTCTGCTCGACCCCGTGCAGGGACAGGCCTTGCTGCTGGCGGATCCCGCGGAGCTTGGCCCCGAGCGCCTTGGCGTAATCGCCCATCTGGTGGTTCTCCGTTTCATCGCCCCTGCCCGGCCGGGAGGACCGGAGCCGGGGACTCCTCGAGTCGAATACTCAGAGTAATGGTTACGCATAGTTGTCACCAGGTCAAGCAGAAGGTCGGTCCGCGCAGGTGGCGGCCGTGCGCGTACCACCCGGAAGACTGATTGACCGCTCCTGCTACTGTCGGTGCGGTTTCCGGCAGCAGCCGGTTGCCGACGTCCTTTAAGGACCCGTCCAGAGAGGCGGGGAAGGAGGTCCGCCTTGTCGTCACGTCCGCGTGGCGCGGCGGAGCCGGCGGGAGAGCGCGAGCTGCTGTCCGCCGGTGATGTCGCGCGCACGATCGCGAGGATGGCCCACCAGGTCATCGAGAAGACCGCTCTCGGAGCCGGTCCGCCCGAGCAGTACCCGGTGCTGCTGGGCATCCCCACGCGCGGCACTCCGCTGGCCGCGCGCCTCGCCGGGAAGATCGGCGAGTTCGCCGGGGTCGCGCCGCCGCACGGCGCCCTCGACATCACCCTGTACCGCGACGATCTCCGCCGCCGTCCGCCGCGCGCGCTCGAGCAGACGCAGCTGCCGCCGGGCGGGATCGACAACCGGGTCGTCATCCTCGTCGACGACGTCCTGTTCTCCGGCCGCACCATCCGCGCAGCCCTCGACGCCCTGCGCGACCACGGCCGCCCGCGTGCCGTCCAGCTCGCCGTGCTCGTCGACCGCGGCCACCGCGAGCTGCCGATCCGCGCCGACTACGTCGGCAAGAACGTGCCCACCGCGCGCGCCGAGGGCGTCTCCGTGCTGCTGTCCGAAACCGACGGCCGGGACGCGGTGCTGCTGCGCGCGCCGGAAGGAGAAACCCGGTGAAGCACCTGCTCGCCACCGACGGGCTCGACGCGGACACCGCGACCGCCGTGCTCGACACCGCCGACGAGCTGAAGCACACGCTGCTCGGCCGCGAGGTCAAGAAGCTGCCGACGCTGCGCGGCCGCACCGTGATCACGCTGTTCTACGAAAACTCGACGCGCACCCGGGTCTCGTTCGAGATCGCCGGGAAGTGGATGAGCGCGGACGTGATCAACGTCTCGGCGTCCAGTTCCTCGGTGAACAAGGGCGAATCGCTGCGGGACACCGCGCTCACGCTGGCCGCCGCGGGCGCAGACTGCGTGATCATCCGGCACCCCGCCTCGGGGGCCGCGCACCGGCTGTCCGGCTGGCTCGCCGGTCCGGGCACCGCGGTGGTCAACGCGGGCGACGGCATGCACGAGCACCCCACACAGGCGCTGCTGGACGCGGCGACGCTGCGCGAACGCCTCGGTTCCCTGAAGGACCGGCGGATCGCCATCGTCGGCGACGTCCTGCACAGCCGGGTCGCGCGGTCGAACATCCACCTGCTCAGCACCCTCGGCGCGGAGGTGGTGCTCGTCGCGCCTCCGACGCTGCTGCCGGTCGGCGTGGAGAAGCTGCCGGTCACGGTCTCGCACGACCTCGACGCCGAGTTGCCCGCCGTCGATGCGGTGATGATGCTGCGCGTCCAGGCCGAGCGCATGCACGGGGGCTTTTTCCCCTCCGCGCGCGAATATTCGATCTCTTACGGGCTCTCCGAGCGCCGTCAGGCGCTGCTGCCGGACCACGCGGTCGTACTGCACCCCGGTCCGATGCTGCGCGGCATGGAGATCGCCTCCGCGGTCGCGGATTCCCCCTCCTCAGCCATTACCGAACAGGTCCGCAACGGCGTGCATGTGCGCATGGCGGTCCTCTACCACCTCCTGGCCAGTGAAGGAGCTGCCGCGTGAGCATCGTGATCAAGGGTGCCCGCCCGTACGGCGAGGGCGAGCCGGTGGACGTCCTGATCGAGGACGGCGTGATCGCCGCCATCGGCGAGGTGAACGTTCCCGAGGGCACCGAGGTGCTCGACGCCAAGGGCCAGGTCCTCCTGCCCGGGTTCGTCGACCTGCACACGCACCTGCGCGAGCCGGGCCGCGAAGACACCGAGACCATCGACACCGGCTCCGCGGCGGCCGCGCTGGGCGGCTACACCGCGGTGTTCGCCATGGCCAACACCGATCCGGTCGCCGACAACGCGCTCGTCACCGACCACGTGTGGCGGCGCGGGCAGGAGGTCGGCCTGGTCGACGTCCATCCGGTCGGCGCGGTCACCGTCGGGCTCAAGGGCGAGAAGCTCGCCGAACTGGGCACGATGGCCAAGGGCACCGCGGCGGTGCGGGTCTTCTCCGACGACGGCGTGTGCGTCGCGGACCCGCTGCTGATGCGCCGGGCGCTGGAGTACTCGTCCGCGCTCGACGCGGTGATCGCCCAGCACGCCGAGGAACCGCGGCTCACCGTCGGCGCGCAGGCGCACGAGGGCGAGCAGGCGTCGCGGCTGGGCTACGCGGGCTGGCCGGCGTCGGCGGAGGAGTCGATCGTCGCGCGCGACTGCCTTCTGGCGCTGCACGCGAACGCGCGGCTGCATGTCTGCCACGTCTCCACCGCGGGCACGGTCGACGTCCTGCGCTGGGCGAAGGAGCGCGGCACGAAGGTGTCGGCCGAGGTCACGCCGCACCACCTGCTGCTGACCGACGACCGGCTCGAGACCTACGACCCGGTCAACAAGGTCAACCCGCCGCTGCGCACCGGCGGCGACGCGGAGAAGCTGCGCGCCGCGCTGGCCGAGGGCGTCGTGGACTGTGTCGCCACCGACCACGCGCCGCACGCCGTGCAGGACAAGGACACCGAGTGGGCCGCGGCCCGGCCCGGCATGCTCGGCCTGCAGACCGCGCTGTCGGTGGTCGTCGAGACGATGGTCAAGACCGGTCTGCTCGACTGGCGCGGCGTCGCGCGCGTGATGAGCGAGCGGCCCGCGGAGGTCGGGAACCTGGCCGGGCACGGCCGTCCGATCGAAGCGGGCGAACCGGCGAACCTGACGCTGGTCGACCCGGACGCCGAATGGACCGTGCGCGGGGCCGAACTGGCCAGCATCGCGGCCAACACCCCGTACGAGGGAATGCGGTTGCCCGGCGTGGTGACGGCGACCCTGCTGCGCGGGCGGATCACCGCACGCGAGGGGAAGATCTGCTGATGGAGCGGTTGCTGCTGACGCTGGGGATCGTCGCGTTCTTCCTGCTGTGCCTGTGGGGCATGTGGGTCGGCTGGCGGCGCAAGGCGCGTTCGCAGAGCGCGCGGATCGCGCCGTTCCCGGAGATCCCGGCCGAGCCCGGCGAGTTCCAGCTCGAATCGACCGGCGTGTACGTGGGCACCACGACCGCGGGCAACTGGCAGGACCGGGTCGTCACGCGCGGCGCGGGCCCGCGGTCGGGCGCGGTCTGGCGGCTGCACCCGGACGGGATCGCCGTGGAACGCGGCGGGCTGCCGGACTTCTGGATCCCGCGCGGCTCGATCACCGGGATCCGCCGCGACTCGCGGCTCGCCGGGAAGGTCACCGGCACCGACGTGCTGCTGGTGATCACCTGGCAGCTCGGCGACGTCGCGCTGGACACCGGGTTCCGCGGGGACGACCTCGACGACTATCCGCAATGGATCAACGAACTTTCCGATCACGACATCAAGGGAGGTGCCCAGTGAGCACCGGCACTCGCGGCCCCGCCGCCCTGGTTCTCGAAGACGGCCGGGTGTTCCGCGGCGCTGCGTACGGCGCGCGCGGGCGGACCCTGGGCGAGGCGGTGTTCTGCACCGGCATGACGGGGTACCAGGAAACGCTGACGGATCCGTCGTACCACCGGCAGATCGTGGTGCAGACGGCGCCGCAGATCGGCAACACGGGCTGGAACGACGAGGACGACGAATCGGCCCGGATCTGGGTTTCCGGTTACGTGGTGCGGGATCCCGCGCGCACGCCGTCGAGCTGGCGCGCGAAGCGCACGCTGGACGAGGAACTGGTGCGCCAGGGCGTGGTCGGGATTTCCGAAGTGGACACCCGCACTTTGACGCGGCATCTGCGCGAGCAGGGCGCGATGCGCGCCGGGGTGTTCTCCGGCGACGCGCTGGGCAGCGACGAGCAGATGGTCGCGGAGGTGCTGGCGAGCCCGCCGATGAAGGGCGCGGACCTCGCGGGCGAGGTCTCCACGGAGAAGCCGTATGTCGTTGCGGCGCAAGGCGAACGGCGGTTCCGGGTCGCGGCGCTGGACTTGGGGATCAAGTCGAACACGCCGCGGCTGATGACGCAGCGGGGCATCGAGGTGCACGTGCTGCCGTCGAGCACGAGCGCGGAGGAACTGCTGGCGCTGGAGCCGGACGGGGTGTTCCTGTCCAACGGCCCGGGCGACCCGGCGACGACCGCGCACGCGACGGCGTTGACGAAAACCGTTCTGGAGCAGCGGATCCCGCTGTTCGGCATCTGCTTCGGCAACCAGATCCTGGGCCGCGCCTTGGGTTTGGGCACCTACAAGATGCGTTACGGGCACCGGGGGATCAACATCCCGGTGATCGACGTGGCGACCGGCCGGGTGGCGATCACCGCGCAGAACCACGGTTTCGCCTTGGAAGGCGAGCCGGGACAGCGGTTCGATTCCCCGTACGGGGCGGCGCAGATCAGCCACTACTGCCCGAACGACGACACCGTGGAGGGCGTGCGCGCGTTCGACGTGCCCGCGTTTTCCGTGCAGTACCACCCCGAAGCGGCGGCGGGTCCGCACGACGCCGCGCCGCTGTTCGACGAATTCGTTGACTTGATGGAGAAGAAGGCCTGATGCCGAAGAGGACGGACATCCAGCACGTGCTGGTGATCGGCTCCGGGCCGATCGTGATCGGGCAGGCGGCCGAGTTCGACTACTCGGGCACGCAGGCCTGCCGGGTGCTGCGCAGCGAGGGTCTGCGCGTGTCCCTGGTGAACTCGAACCCGGCGACGATCATGACGGACCCGGAGTTCGCGGACGCGACCTACATCGAGCCGGTGACGCCGGACTTCGTGGAGAAGGTCATCGCGGCCGAGCGCCCGGACGCGCTGCTGGCGACGCTGGGCGGGCAGACCGCGCTGAACTGCGCGGTGGCGCTGCACGAGCGCGGCGTGCTGGAGAAGTACGGCGTGGAGCTGATCGGCGCGGACATCGACGCGATCCAGCGCGGCGAGGACCGGCAGAAGTTCAAGGACATCGTGCGCACGGTCGGCGCGGACGTCCCGCGCTCGCGCGTCTGCCACGACATGGACGAGGTCCGCGCCACCGTCGAGGAACTCGGGCTGCCGGTCGTCATCCGGCCGTCGTTCACCATGGGCGGGCTCGGTTCGGGCATGGCGCACACGCCTGAGGACCTGGAGCGGCTGGCGTCGACCGGGCTCACGGAGTCTCCGGTGACGGAGGTGCTGATCGAGGAGAGCGTGCTCGGCTGGAAGGAGTACGAGCTCGAGCTGATGCGCGACAAGCACGACAACGTGGTGGTCGTGTGCTCGATCGAGAACGTGGACGCGATGGGCGTGCACACCGGCGACTCGGTGACCGTCGCGCCGACGATGACGCTGACCGACCGCGAGTACCAGGTGATGCGCGACGTCGGGATCGCGGTGCTGCGCGAGGTCGGCGTGGACACCGGCGGCTGCAACATCCAGTTCGCGTTCAACCCCGAGGACGGCCGGATGGTCGTGATCGAGATGAACCCGCGCGTGTCCCGTTCGTCCGCGCTGGCGTCGAAGGCGACCGGTTTCCCGATCGCGAAGATCGCGGCGAAGCTGGCGATCGGCTACACCCTCGACGAGATCCGCAACGACATCACCGGCGAGACCCCGGCGGCGTTCGAGCCGACGCTGGACTACGTCGTGGTGAAGATGCCGCGGTTCGCGTTCGAGAAGTTCCCCGGCGCGGACCCCACGCTCACCACGACCATGAAGTCGGTGGGCGAGGCGATGTCGTTCGGCCGCAGTTTCCCCGAAGCTCTCGGGAAAGCGATGCGGTCGATCGAGACGAAGGCGACCGGGTTCTGGACGCTGCCCGACCCCGAGGGCGCGACTGCCGAGTCCGTTCTGGACTCGCTGCGCACGCCGCACGAAGGCCGCCTCTACGAGGTGGAACTGGCGCTGCGGCTGGGCGCGACGGTCGAGCAGGTCCACGAGGCCTCGGGCATCGACCCGTGGTTCATCGACCAGGTCGCCCTGATCGGCGAGGTCGGCGCGGAGGTCCGCGACGCCCCGGTGCTCGACGGCGACTTGCTGCGCCGCGCCAAGCGCACCGGCCTGTCCGACCGGCAGATCGCCGCGCTGCGCCCGGAACTCGCGGGCGAGGACGGCGTGCGGGCGCTGCGGCACCGGCTGGGGGTGCGGCCGGTGTTCAAGACGGTCGACACCTGCGCGGCCGAGTTCGCGGCGAAGACCCCGTACCACTACTCGGCCTACGAGACCGACCCCGCCGCGACCTCGGAGGTCGCCGCCCAGTCGGACAAGCCGAAGGTGCTGATCCTCGGGTCGGGGCCGAACCGGATCGGGCAGGGCATCGAGTTCGACTACTCCTGCGTGCACGCGGCGATCGCGTTGCGCGAGGCCGGGTTCGAGGCCGTGATGGTCAACTGCAACCCGGAAACCGTGTCCACCGACTACGACACGTCCGACCGGCTGTACTTCGAGCCGCTGTCGTTCGAGGACGTGCTGGAGGTCGTGCACGCCGAACAGCAGTCCGGCACCGTGGCCGGGGTGATCGTGCAACTGGGCGGGCAGACCCCGCTCGGGCTCGCGCAGCGCCTCGCCGACGCCGGGGTGCCGGTGGTCGGGACGCCGCCGGAGGCGATCGACCTCGCCGAGGACCGCGGCGCGTTCGGCGAAGTCCTCACCGCCGCCGGGCTGCCCGCGCCGAAGTACGGGACGGCGACCTCGTTCGAGGGCGCGAAGCGGATCGCCGACGAGATCGGCTACCCGGTGCTGGTCCGCCCGTCCTACGTGCTGGGCGGGCGCGGCATGGAGATCGTCTACGACGAGGAGTCCCTCGCCGGCTACATCCGCCGCGCCACCGAGGTCACCCCCGAGCACCCGGTGCTGGTGGACCGGTTCCTCGACGACGCGATCGAGATCGACGTGGACGCCCTGTTCGACGGCGAGGACCTCTACCTCGGCGGCGTGATGGAGCACATCGAGGAGGCCGGGATCCACTCCGGCGACTCCTCCTGCGCGCTGCCGCCGATCACCCTCGGCGCGCAGGACCTCGACGCGGTCCGCGCCTCCACCGAGGCCATCGCCCGCGGCGTCGGCGTCCGCGGCCTGCTGAACGTGCAGTACGCGCTCAAGGACGACGTGCTCTACGTCCTGGAAGCCAACCCGCGCGCCTCCCGCACCGTCCCGTTCGTCTCCAAGGCCACCGCCGTCCCGCTGGCGAAGGCCGCGGCGCTGGTGATGACCGGCTCGACGATCAAGGACCTGCGCGCGTCCGGGGTGCTGCCCGCCGAGGGCGACGGCGGCCGGATGCCCGCCGACTCCCCGGTCGCGGTCAAGGAAGCCGTCCTGCCGTTCCACCGGTTCCGCACCCCCGAAGGACACGGCGTCGACTCCCTGCTCGGCCCGGAAATGAAGTCCACCGGCGAAGTCATGGGCGTCGACACCTCCTTCGGGAAAGCATTCGCGAAATCGCAGAGCGGCGCCTACGGATCCCTTCCCACTTCGGGCCGGGTATTCGTCTCCGTCGCCAACCGCGACAAGCGCTCGCTGGTCTTCCCGGTGAAGCGGCTGGCCGACCTCGGCTTCGAGATCCTGGCCACCTCGGGAACCGCGGAAGTGTTGCGGCGCAACGGGGTTGCCTGCTCGGTGGTGCGCAAGCACTCCGAACCGGACCCGGGCACCGGCGAGCCGAACATCGTCGACGTGATCCTCGCCGGCGACGTCAACATGGTGATCAACACGCCGTACGGAAACAGCGGACCGCGCGTGGACGGTTACGAAATCCGGACTGCCGCGGTGTCGCGCGACATTCCGTGCGTCACCACGGTGCAGGGTGCCGCGGCGGCCGTGCACGGCATCGAAGCGCTTATCCGCGGCGACATCGGCGTGCGCAGCCTCCAGGACCTCCAGGCGGCGCTGAAGGCGACGTCGTGACCGCCCGGTTCGGGGCGCGGCTCGCCGAAGCCGTGGCCGCGCGCGGATCGCTGTGCGCCGGGATCGACCCGCATCCGGGCCTGATCGAGGCGTGGGGCTTGCCAGTCGACGCGAGCGGGCTCGAACGCTTCGCGCTCAGCGCCGCGGAGGCGCTGGGCGAGGTGGCGGCGATCGTGAAGCCGCAGTCGGCGTTCTTCGAGGCGTTCGGGCCCGCCGGCGTGGCGGTGCTCGAACGCGTCGTAGACGTCGCTCACGACGCCGGAGCGCTTGTCTTGCTCGACGTGAAGCGGGGTGACATCGGCTCCACCATGGCGGCTTACACGGCGGCGTACGTGGCCGAAAAGGCGGCTTTCGCCGCCGACGCGGCCACCGTGTCGCCGTACCTCGGCTTCGGCGCCCTCGACGCGGCGGTCAAGGCGGCGAGCGAAGCGGGCAACGGGCTCTTCGTGCTCGCGCGCACGTCCAACCCGGAAGCGGACGCGTTGCAGCGCGCGCGGCTCGAAGACGGCCGTACGGTCGCTCAGAGCGTCGTAGACGCTGCGGCGGACCACAACGCAGGTGCTGAGCCGTACGGCGACGTCGGCGTGGTCGTAGGGGCCACTGTGGCTCCTGGGGAAGTCGACCTGAGCCGGCTCAACGGACCGGTGCTCGCGCCCGGTTTCGGGGCGCAGGGGGCAACCGAGGCGGATTTGCGGGCAGTCTTCGGGGAAGGCCTCCCGGGGCTGCTCCCGGCGTCTTCGCGCGACCTGCTGCGCCACGGCCCGGACACGGCGGCGTTACGCCGTGCGGCCCAAGAGGTGAACGGCCGGTTGGCGGGACTGCGCGGAAAAGGCCAATAGCAGGCCCCGGAATCGCGCTCCACCAGCCACCCCCGCATTGTGGCCCCTGCTCAGGGGTGGGTACCGTCGCGTCACCCACCCAGATGTGAGAACTACCGGAGGAAAACGTGGCACTTCCCCAGCTGACAGAGGAACAGCGTGCTGCGGCGCTGGAGAAGGCCGCCGCCGCCCGCCGCATCCGTGCTGAGCTGAAGGAGCGGCTGAAGCGGGGCGGTACCACTCTGGTCGACGTGCTGAAGCAGGCCGAGGAGAACGAAGTCCTCGGCAAGATGAAGGTTTCGGCCTTGCTCGAGGCGCTCCCCGGCGTCGGCAAGGTGCGCGCCCAGCAGACGATGGAACGACTGGAGATCGCCCCCAGCCGCAGGCTCCGCGGGCTCGGCGACCGGCAGCGCAAGGCGCTGCTGGCCGAGTTCAGCGGCGAGTGAGCGGCGTCGGTCAGGACTACCCGGTGACCCGGGGCGCCGACCGCGGCAGTGAGCCGGTGGCAGGAGATCTCTCCCGCCCCCGGCTCACCGTCGTCTCCGGCCCTTCCGGCGTCGGGAAGTCGAGTGTGGTGGGACAGCTGCGCCTGCTCGAGCCGAACCTGTACTTCAGCGTTTCGGTGACGACGCGGGCGCCGCGGCCGGGCGAGGTCGACGGAAACCATTACCACTTCGTGGATTCCGCCGAATTCGACCGGATGGTGGCCGGGAACCGGCTGCTGGAGTGGGCCGAGTTCGCGGGCAACCGGTACGGGACGCCGCGCGAGCCGGTCGAGAAGGCGTTGGCGGACGGCCGTCCGGCGGTGCTGGAGATCGAACTGCAGGGCGCGCGCCAGGTCCGGGCCGCGATGCCGGAGGCACGGCTGGTCATGCTGATGCCGCCGTCCTGGGAAGAACTGGTCGGCAGGCTCACCGGCCGGGGCACCGAGACCGAGGCCGCGGTGGCCGCCCGGCTGGCCGAGGCGGAACGCGAACTGGCCGCGGCGGGGGAGTTCGACGAACGGGTCGTGAACGCCGACGTCGAGGTCGCCGCGCGGCGGTTGCTAGACTTGATTACCGGCGGTGGCGATTCTGCCGCCGATCGATGTGACGATACGGAGCACCACGAGTGACTGTGCAACAGGCGACGCTGGAAGAGCTCGAAGGCATCACCAACCCGCCGATCGACGACCTGCTCGAGAAGGTCTCCTCGAAGTACGCGCTGGTGATCTACTCGGCCAAGCGGGCCCGGCAGATCAACGACTACTACGCGCAGCTGGGCGAGGGCCTGCTGGAGTACGTCGGCCCGCTGGTCGAGCCCGGCCCCCGCGAAAAGCCGCTGTCGATCGCGCTGCGCGAGATCCACGGCGGGCTGCTCGAGCACACCGAGGGTGAATGACGCCAAGCCCAGGGTCGTCCTGGGCGTGGGCGGCGGCATCGCCGCCTACAAGGCGTGCGAGGTCCTGCGGGGCCTCACCGAATCCGGGCACGACGTCCGCGTCGTGCCCACCGAGGCCGCGCTGAACTTCGTCGGCGCGGCGACCTTCGAGGCGCTGTCGGGGAACCCGGTGCACACCGGGGTGTTCACCGAGGTGCCCGAGGTGCAGCACGTGCGGGTCGGCAAAGAGGCCGACCTCGTGCTGGTCGTCCCGGCGACCGCGAACCTGCTGGCCAAGGCCGCGCACGGGCTCGCCGACGACCTCCTGACGAACACCCTGCTCACCGCCCGGTGCCCGGTCGCCTTCTTCCCGGCGATGCACACCGAGATGTGGGAGCACCCGGCCACCCGCGACAACGTGGCGCTGCTGCGCTCGCGCGGCCTGGTCGTCACCGAACCCGCGGCGGGCAGGCTGACCGGCGTCGACACCGGCAAGGGACGGCTCGCCGACCCTGCCGAGATCGTCGACCTGGCCCGGCTGCTGCTCGCCGAGCCTCGCGCGCTGCCGCGCGACCTCGAGGGCCTCCGCGTGGTGATCTCCGCGGGCGGCACCCGCGAACCGCTCGACCCGGTCCGTTACCTGGGCAACCGATCGTCGGGCAAACAGGGCTTCGCGCTCGCCCGGGTCGCCGCGCAACGCGGCGCCGAGGTGACGCTGGTCGCCGGGCACACCGACGAACTGCCGTCTCCGGCGGGCGCGACGCTGCAACGCGTGTCCACCGCCGAGGAAATGCGCAAAGCGGTGCACGCCGCCGCGGCGGACGCGGATGTCGTCGTGATGGCCGCCGCGGTCGCGGATTTCCGGCCCGCGACGCCGGCCGACCACAAGATCAAGAAGTCCGACGACAGCCCGGACCCGGTCATCACGCTCGACCGCAACGCCGACATCCTCGCCGAAGTGGTGCAAGGACGGCGTTCCGGGCAGATCGTGGTGGGTTTCGCCGCGGAAACCGGCGACGAGAACGGCAGCGTGCTCGACCACGCCCGCGCCAAGCTCCGCCGCAAGGGCGCGGATCTGCTCGTGGTCAACGCGGTCGGCGACGGAAAAGCCTTCGGCACCGAGGACAATTCGGGCTGGCTGCTCGCCGCGGACGGCACTGAGCAGGTCATCTCGCAAGGCGCTAAAGCCCGGCTGGCGGCCACATTGTGGGATGCCGTAACAGCGTTGATTGAACGTCGACTCTAGCTACAGGCCCGCTGGGTAGGGTGGGCTGTGCCAGGAGCGCCTGAAATACCGGTGGGGCGCCATCGCTTGACCGAGGGAAGTGACGAGGTCGTGTCTGCGTCCACGAAAAGGCTGTTCACGTCGGAATCCGTGACTGAAGGCCACCCCGACAAGATCTGTGACGCCATCAGCGACTCGATCCTCGACGGCCTGCTGACCAAGGACCCGCGCAGCCGGGTCGCCGTCGAGACCCTGATCACGACGGGCCAGGTGCATGTCGCGGGCGAGGTGACGACCGAGGCGTACGCGGACATCCCCACCATCGTGCGGGACGTCATCCTGCGCATCGGCTACGACTCGTCGGCCAAGGGCTTCGACGGCAACTCCTGCGGCGTGAACGTCGCGATCGGCTCGCAGTCTCCGGACATCGCCCAGGGCGTCGACACGGCGTACGAGTCGCGCGTGGAATCGGACGAGGACGAGATCAACCGCCAGGGCGCGGGCGACCAGGGCCTGATGTTCGGCTACGCCTGCTCGGACACGCCTGAGCTGATGCCGCTCCCGATCGCGCTCGCGCACCGCCTGTCGCGCCGCCTGACCGCGGTCCGCAAGGACGGCGTGCTGCCGTACCTGCGTCCCGACGGCAAGACCCAGGTCACCATCGAGTACGCGGGCGAACAGCCGGTGCGGCTCGACACCGTCGTGGTCTCCACCCAGCACGCGGACGGGATCGACCTGGAGCAGATGCTCGGGGTCGACGTGAAGAAGCACGTCGTGGAGCCGGAACTGGCCGAACTGGGCCTCGACACCGACAGCACCCGCCTCCTGGTGAACCCCACCGGCCGCTTCGTGATCGGCGGCCCGATGGGCGACGCCGGGCTCACCGGCCGCAAGATCATCGTCGACACCTACGGCGGCATGGCCCGCCACGGCGGCGGCGCGTTCTCCGGCAAGGACCCGTCCAAGGTGGACCGTTCGGCCGCGTACGCGATGCGCTGGGTGGCCAAGAACGTGGTCGCCGCGGGCCTGGCCGGACGGGTCGAGGTGCAGGTCGCGTACGCGATCGGCAAGGCCGCTCCGGTGGGCCTGTTCGTCGAGACGTTCGGCACCGAAACAGTCGACCCGACCAAGATCCAGTCGGCCATCAGCGAGGTCTTCGACCTGCGTCCCGCCGCGATCATCCGCGACCTGGACCTGCTCCGCCCGATCTACGCCCCCACCGCGGCGTACGGCCACTTCGGCCGCCCGGACCTGAACCTCCCGTGGGAAAGCACTGCCCGCGCCGACGCCCTGCGCTCGCTGGCCGGCGCCTGACCCCGCTGAGCTTTGGGTCCGTGAAGGGCCCCTTGCGGGAATCTCATTCCCGCAAGGGGCCCTTCACGGCTTTCGGGGGCGGCCGAATGTCCTCAAACCGCAGCCGCTGCGCTCAACGGTTCGGGGTGCCCCGCCGCACCTTCTCCCTACGAGACGACAGCCTTGTCGCCCCCGTCTGGTAGAGATCTCCAAGTGACCAGCTCCGAACCCACCCCCCTATGGGACCTCCCGGAGCCTTCGCGCTCCACCCCGGAGCCGAAGGCCACCCCGGCGAAAAAGCCCGCCCGCAAACCCGCCCGCTCCCGCAAAGGCCAGCAAACCCCCGCCCCGGAACTGCCCGTCGCGAAGATCGCCGTAGACATCCCGCTGGCCCACCTCGACCGCACCTTCGACTACCAAGTCCCGGAAAAACTGCACGAATCCGCGGTCCCCGGCTGCCGGGTCCGGGTGCGTTTCGCCGGCCAGCTGGTCGACGGCTACCTCATCGAACGCACTGACACGACGGAGTACGAGCGAAAACTCGCCTACCTGGAGCGAGTCACCTCGAGCGAACCCGTCCTCCCGCCTTCTCTGCACGCCGTCTGCCGCTCGGTAGCCGATCGCTACGCCGGAACCCTCTCCGACGTCCTGCGCCTGGCCCTGCCGCCAAGGCACGCGAAGGCGGAAGGCGAACCCCCTGCGGAACCGGCCCCCGCCCCGGACGCCCCGGACATCTCCGCCTGGTCCCGCTACCAACGCGGTGAAGCGTTCTTGGAAGCGATCGCCGAATCCCGCCAGGCGAACGCGGTCTGGCAAGCCCTGCCCGGCGAAGACTGGCCGCGCCGCCTCGCCGAAGCGGCCGCCACCGCGGCCGCCCAAGGCCGGGGCGCGGTCCTGGTGGTCCCGGACCACCGCGACCTCACGCGGGTGCACGAGGCGTGCATCGAACTGGTGGGGGAGCAGGGCGTCGCCGCGCTGATCGCCGGGTTGGGGCCGGCCGAACGGTACCGGCGCTGGCTTTCCGTGCTGCGCGGCGCGGTCCGCGTGGTGGTCGGCACTCGCGCGGCGATGTTCGCGCCCGTCGCCGATCCCGGGCTGTTCGTCGTCTGGGACGACGGCGACGATCTGCACCTGGATCCGCATGCCCCGTACCCGCACGTGCGGGATGTGCTGATGGATCGGGCCCACGCCACGAAATCGGCGTTCCTGGTCGGCGGGTTCGCCCGGACCGCCGAAGCGCAGCTGCTGGTGGAATCCGGCTGGGCGCAACAGATCCAGGCCGATCGCGCCGGACTCCGCGCCGCCGCCCCGCGCGTGACCCCGGTCGGCGAGGACTTCGACGTGGCGCGTGACGAAGCAGCTCGGGTCGCCCGGCTGCCCGCGGTCGCGTTCGAGGCTGCGCGCCAGGCTTTCGCCGCCGGATTGCCGGCCTTGGTCCAGGTTCCGCGCCGCGGTTACGTTCCCGGATTGTCGTGCGGCCAATGCCGGACGCCCGCCCACTGCCGTCGCTGCGCCGGTCCGCTCGCGTTGCCCGGCGGGTCGGCGGACGGCGCCCCGCGTCCGCCCGCGTGCCGGTGGTGCGGTGTCCCGGAGACCGCTTTCCGGTGCCCTGCTTGCGGTTCCGTCCGGTTGCGGGCCGTGGTGGTCGGCGCGAAACGCACCGCGGAAGAACTGGGCCGGGCCTTCCCCGGGGTTCCGGTCCGGACCTCCGGCGCGACCGAAGTCCTGGCGACCGTCCCGGGCCGTCCGGCGCTGGTGGTCTGCACGCCGGGCGCGGAGCCGGTCGCCGAAGGCGGTTACGGCGCGGCGCTGCTGCTGGACGGCTGGGCGTTGCTGGGACGGCAGGATCTGCGTGCCGCGGAAGAGACTCTCCGCCGCTGGATGGCCGCCGGCGCGCTGGTCCGCCCGGCGTCGGGCGGGGGCCGGGTGATCGTCGGCGCGGAAGCCGGGCTGGCGGTGGTGCAGGCACTGGTGCGCTGGGATCCGGGCTGGCACGCGAGCCAGGAACTGGAACAGCGCCGGGAGCTGGGTTTCCCGCCCGCGATGCGGATGGCGAGCGTCGAGGGGAGCCCGGCCGCGGTGGCGAGCGTGCTCGACGACCTTCCGCTGCCCGGCAGCGGCGAGGTGCTCGGCCCGGTCCCGCTGGGCGATTACGACGACGAGGGCAACGCGGAACGAGAACGGGCGCTGGTGCGGGTGGCCCGACCGGACGGCCGCGCACTGGCGACGGTGGTGCGCGACGCGGTGGCCCGCCGGGACGCCCGGAAAGCGGTCGAGCCGGTGCGGGTGCAGCTGGATCCGCTGGACCTGATCTAGGAACGCGGTAGCTTAGGGGTATCCGGAAGCCCGGTGTGCCCGGAAACGGTCGTTCAACTGGCTTTCCGCCCGCAGTCGCACGGCCGGCCCCGCCTGCCGCTTGTCCGCGAGCACGACTGAATTCGCTAAATCCCTTCCAGTCGACCGCTCATTTGCGCGCCGAACTCCGCCACAGACGCGGTTTTCCGCACTACTACGCGGTTTCCGTTTGAATCCGTTCGTCCCGGGGTGTATGGGAAACGTGGAAAACGGGGGAGGGGCGCGGCGGCGCGGGGCGGCCGGTTGCTCCGTTCGCGGGACCGCGCTGCGGCATTCGCCGTCTTCGCGGCTCCCAGGCGCGCACTTACCCTTGAGGCCGGGCGGCCAAGATCAGGACCGCGGCCCGGGCCTGCCGCTCGCGTGCCCCGGTCCCGCGGACAGGAGTCGGCGTTGATGGGCGACGTCTCGATCCGGCCGGCTGAGCAGGCGGACCTCGCGGCGCTGGCGGAGATCCTCGGCGACCAGGGGTTTTTCGAGGACCGGTTCACCCGGCAGGCGAAGGGGCTCGGCGTCCTGTTCGCCGCGTGGTGCTCCGCGCGGCCGGTCGGCGACGTGTACCTCTGGCTCGAGGACGCCGAGGAACCGCCGATCCGCGGCCATCTGCCGGGCGTCCCGCTGCTGACCCATCTGGAGGTGGCCCCGGAGGCGCGCAATCGCGGCATCGGCGCGGCTCTCGTGCGTGCGGTCGAGGATTACCTGGTCGGCCATGGGCACGCCCTGGGCGCGCTCGCGGTCCGCACGGACAACACCCGCGCCGCGAGGCTGTACCGCCGCCTCGGCTACCACGACTGGGGCCATGGCACGGTCGTCTGCTACGCCGAGCGCGTTTCGCCGGACGGGCGCACGATTTCCGAGGCCGAGCGCTGCCACGTACTGGTGAAGCGGCTGCCGGACGACCGTCCCGCACCGCTAGCCGGCCGCGCCTGCGGCGAAGGCTGAGCCTTCAGGACTTGTGCACGATCTCCGCGATCCCCAGCGTGTCGAAAGCGGCGTCGGGGTCGCCAGTCGAACCGTGCCGCGCGCGCAGCGACAGCAGATGCGTCTCCCACGTGTCCCGGTCCCGCTGCCAAGCGCGCAGGTACCGCACGCACAGGTCCGGTTCGATCAGCAGGCTGCGGCCGTGCGCGGCCTTCAGCGCCGCGCTCATCCGCTCCTCGTATCCACCGGTCAGGTACGGCGCGTCCTGGACCTGGCGCAGCGTGGTGCGGATGAACGCCCGGCGGCTTTCCAGGAAGCCCGCCCAGTACGCGGCGGTCGCGTCGGCGATGCCGAGACCGTTGTCCAGCAGGCAGTAGATCCCCTCGGCGAGCGTGTCGCCCAGTTCCTCCGACCGGGCGCGCACAGTGTTGCGAAAGGGGTCGTAGTCGTGCTGGTAGGCGAAGCTGGTGACCGCGGTGGCGCGCAATCCGGTTCCGCTGAGGAGGAAAAACCAGTCCTCGTTGTAGATGTCCGGGAAGAACGAGGAGAACGCGTCGCGCCCGACCGCCAGCGCGCCGCCGCCGACGAACGTGTCCTGCTTTCCTCCGGACTCGCGATAGGCGTGGCACACCACGGAGTTGTCCGGCATCCCGATGTTGGCGAGGCCCGCCGCGGCGTACTCGTCGAGCAGTCCCGCGGCGGCGCGCAGGTTGCTGGGCCGCGGAAGCGGGATGTCCTTGCTCGGGAACAGCCGGATGTCGTCGTCGAGGAACAGGATGCGCTGCCAGCCCGCCAGATCGGCGACGAGCACGCCGAGGTTGCGTTTGAAACTCGTGTCGGTGCGGCGCAGCAAACGCTTCGCCTGCAGCAGCCTGCTTGTCGCGAACGGCGGAACGGCGCCGAGACCCGCTGCCTCGTCGGTGTCGATCGCGCGGACTCGCACCCCGGCGCGCTTCGCGGCGAGCACCGCGTCGGTCGCGCGCGCGTTCTTGCTGCACAGCAGCAGAAGCGTGGCGTCGACTTCGCGGGCGGCGCGGAAAGCGTCCTTGAGGTAGGCGGCGGGGCGGCCGTTGGGCACGACGATCGCGTCCAGCCTTGCCTGCGGCGCGTCTTCGGCGGCGACGTGATGCAGCAGCCGCTGATGCGTCGTGTGCTGCGCCGGCGCTGCGACGGTCGCGGTCATGTGAGGCTCGATTCTGGCCACTCGTGCAGCCGGTTTTCAGGCAGGGTCCAGTCAGGGGTGAGCCCTTGGTTGTCGAAGACCGGGACCCGGCTGATGATGCTGAAGGAATCCGCGCCCGCGAAGCGCTGGTCGAGGTAGGCCTGGTTGCGATCGCGGAAGCGGCGGTCGGTCAGCGCTCGTACGGCCCCGAGGGTGCCGCGGCCGTACATTCCGTTGCACACGGTCACGGTGCGCTTGCGGTTGAGCGGGCTGACGCCGTGGTAGAAGTGCGCGACGTCTTCGAGCAGGATTCCGTTGCGCAGTTTGGCGCTGAACATCTGGGTCGTGCCGTCCGGGCGGGTCACTTCGAACCCGGTTTCCAGCTGCTCCTCGTCGCCCTTGCGGCTGATCTGGCGGACCGGCACGTCGACCCGGTCGAGCAGCGCGCGGGTCTGCGGATTCCAGTCGACGCCGCCGAGCAGCACCAGGTGCGCGGTGTACTCGTCCGCCGACAGCGTCGTGTTCTGGTCGGTGGTGCGGAAGGTGACGTCGCTCGCCGGGTTGCACGCGCGGATGTGGCCGTAGAGCTCGAGCAGCGCGTCCGGGTCGGCGTAGGTGTAGAGGTTCACGTAGTCCGGGCTCGACGGGTCGGTGTAGGCGATCCGGTACTTCTCCGGCAGCTGCGCGCAGACGATCACGATGTCCTGGTTCGGCGGGAAGTGCCACAGGCTCGAGGGCGCGAAGACGGGCTGGGCCGGCGGGTCGTCGAGGTCGCCGCGCAGTGCCTGCAGCTCCGCGAGCAGCTCCTTGCGGACGGTGTGCTCGTCGTCCGTCAGGTTCTCTGTGTCCAGCAGATGAAGATTGGGACCCTGCACCGAACGGCGGGTGGCGAAGAAGGTCGCGTACGCCTCCAGGCGATGAGGCGGGGGCGTCACCGGTTTCGCCACGTTCTCCCACGACGACAGCAGGCCGGTGCTCACGCCGAAGGCCTCGGCGAGCTGCTTCTGGGTGAGCACCACGTCGGACCAGCTCTCCTTGCGCAGGGTACGCAGGCGAGCGGCGAGCGCGGGATTGGGCTGAGACACGACTTCAGACCCTTCAGTGAAGTTCAGTCAGGCGTGAATGGCGGGGATTCTACACCCGGGACGCCGGGGTGGCCGGACGGGCCGGGGTCGAGTGTCGGCGAGCGTTCAGGGGTTGCCAATCTCGGACTAGACCCGCACCTGAACCGAAGATGTCGTGTGCGCGACACCATTGTTTCAGTCCGGGCCCACCCTTATAGTAGCTGCTGTGAAAGTCTACTAGATTTCAGTAGCTTCCTGAAATAGGGGGGCGGTCATGGACACCTCAGCAGTACAGGCACCAGTACACCGAGCCATCGTGGTCGTCGACATCGAAGGGTCGACCACCCGTACGAACCCGGCTCGGGCCGGGCTCCGTTCGGTCCTGTTCGACCTGCTCGACGAGGCGTTCCGGGCCGGCGGCATCACGGAGCAGTTCCGGGATCCGTTCGTGGACCGGGGCGACGGGGCGCTGTGCCTCGTCCGGCCCGTCGACGAGGTCCCGAAGACGGTCCTGCTCGCCCGCGTGGTGCCCGCGCTGACCGAACTGCTCGCCCGGCACGGCGACCAGGACCCCGAACTGGCCTTCCGGCTGCGCGTTTCGGTGCACGCCGGCGAGGTGCACTACGACGCGCACGGGCCCTACGGCGAGGACATCGACATCGCCTGCCGCCTCCTCGACGCCCCTGACCTGAGACGCAGGCTGCGCAGCTCCTCGGGGCCGCTCGCGCTCGTCGTCTCGAACGCGATCCACCGGTCGGTCGTCCGGCACGGCTATGCCGGGATCGACCGCAGCTCCTTCGCACACGCCTTCCACGTGCGCGTCGGCGGGCAGCGGACCCGCGGCTGGGTCCGCACCACCGACGCCGTCCGGCCGGGAGCGGGACTGATCGCCTGACCGGTCCGGCCGACGACGAGGAGGGGGGACCGCCGTGGAAGCGATCGGGTTCTGGCCGGCGCTGGGCGCCGCGGACCGGGCGAAGTTCGAAGAGCTGTCCGTCCGCAGGGCTTACCGGCGCGGGGACGTCCTCTGCCGCGAAGGCGAGCGAGCCTCGGTCGTGCTTCTCCTCCTCGCCGGGCACGTCCGGATCACCAACGCGACGCCGGACGGGCGCGAGGTCGTGATCGGCGTCCGCGGCGCGGGCGACGTGATCGGCGAACTGGCCGTGATCGACGGCGGACGGAGGTCGGCGACCGTGCAAGCACTCGACGAACTGGACGTGCTGGTCGTGCCCGCCGCGCGGTTCGTCGCGCTGTGCCGGCGCGAGGCCGCGATTTCCTGGGCGCTGCTCCAAGTCCTCGCCGACCGGATGCGCGACGTCGGACGGCAATGGCTCGACATCGGCGGCGGGACGGCCACCCGCCGCGTCGCCGCGCAGCTGATGCAGCTCGCGGTGCAGCACGGCGTGCGGCGAGGAACGGACATCGAAGTCGCGGTGCCCGGAACGCAAGCAGAACTCGCTATGACGGCAGCGATTTCGCGCGAATCGTGGGCAAGGGTGACGCGGGAACTCCGCCGCCAGGGGGTGATCAGCACCGCCCGCGGGAAGGTGACCATCCACCGGCTTGCGGAATTGCGCAGGCTCGCCCGCTGAACGTGTCAGCTGACACAGATTTCCCGGCCCCGCCGGGGTTTTCTGGAAACACACCACCGAGGGAGGCAGTCATGGAACCGTTTCTTCCCGCTCCTCAGCCGGTTCGCTGGCGTCGGGGGGTGTACGCGGCAGCTCTGGTCATCCCGTTCACCGTCGCTCAGGTGTGGGCGCTGCTGGTGTTGCTGAGCCTCGAATCGCTCCACGGTCTCGTCGGGCAGGCCTTCCTGGTGACCCTCGCTGGTTCCGTCGTCGCGACAGCGGTCGGCTGGCGCTGGGTGTGGCAGCTGGGTTCGGAACGCAGGCGGGTGCGGGCGCGCGAGGAGATGCGCAGGCGGGCGTACGAGAACATGCGCGAATTCGGGCGGGAGAACCTGCGCGAACCGCGGATAGCAGCGCGGATATGACCACCGTGCTGGCCGCCGCGCAGGGCGGCGGGCAAGGCGTGCCGGCTGCGGTGCTCGTGCTCGCTTTGATCGTGCTGATCGCGGTGGTCCGGGTGCTGCGCTGGATCGCCGGGCTGGCGGTGCGGCTGGCCGCCTCGGTCGCGGCGATCGCCGGTCTGGTCGTCGGGGCGGTGGGGGTCGGCGGGCTGGCGACCCTGACCGCGGTGGCGATGGCGGCCTCGAAGTGAGTGTGGACACCGGTTCCGCCGCGGGGCAGACTCGCCCGCATGCCCACGACCGGAAAGCGAATCCTCGCGGTGCTCTCCGTGGCCGCTCTGGTGTCCACGGCCGGGGCGGCCAGCGCCTCGGCCGCCGTTCCCACTCCCAAATCGCCTGTCGCGACCGGCTACCTCGGCGCGGTGTCGAGCATCGACGCCGACGCCACGGCCATCGGCACGCAGGTGCTGCGCGGCGGCGGAAACGCCGTCGACGCGGCGGTCGCCGTCGCGGCCGCGCTAGGCGTCACGGACCCGTTCTCGGCCGGCATCGGCGGAGGCGGGTTCTTCGTGTACTACGACGCGAAAACCGGCAAGGTCCACACGCTCGACGGGCGGGAGACCGCGCCCGAGACCGCGGACGAGAACCTCTTCGTGGAGAACGGCAAACCGTTGCCGTTCGCGGACGCGGTCACCAGCGGGTTGAGCGTGGGGGTGCCCGGTACTCCGGCTACGTGGCGCGACGCGTTGCGCAAGTGGGGGACGCGTTCGCTCGCGCAGTCGATCGCTCCGGCGGAGCGGTTGGCGCGCAAGGGGTTCGTGGTTGATCAGACGTTCCATGATCAGGTGGCGCACAACGCTGATCGGTTCGCTGCGTTTCCCTCGACTCGGTCGTTGTATCTGCCCGGGGGACAGCCGCCGGCGCCGGGGACGGTGTTCCGGAACCCGGATCTGGCCGCTACGTATGGGCAGTTGGCGCGGCGGGGGACCGATGTGCTGTACCGAGGGGAAGTCGGGGCGGATATCGCCCGGACCGTGCAGCGGCCGCCGGTGGATCCGGCTTCTTCGCTGAAGGTTCGGCCGGGGAAGCTTTCTGCTGCCGATCTCGCGGCGTATCAGGCTGTTGAGCGGGTGCCCACGCATACGCGGTACCGCGGGCTGGATGTCTACGGGATGCCCGCGCCTTCGTCCGGCGGGCTTACGGTGGGCGAGGCTCTGAATATTCTGGAGAATTACGATCTTCGGGGGGCGGGCAAGGCGGATTATCTGCAGTATTTTCTGGAGGCTTCGCGGTTTGCCTTCGCCGACCGGAATCGGTGGATCGGGGATCCTGCCTTTGTCGATGTTCCGGCTCGGGAGTTGCTCAGCCAGGAGTTCGCGGACAGCCGGGCTTGTCTGATCTCCAAGGACCACGCTGCGACCAGTCCGGTCGCGCCCGCTGATCCCCGGCATCCGCAGCCTTGTGCGGCGGGGCCGACGGGGGCGCCCACGCCGTATGAAGGGGAGAACACCACTCACCTGACTGTGGCTGACCGGTGGGGGAACGTCGTTGCTTACACGTTGACTATCGAGCAGGAGGGTGGAAGCGGGATTGTTGTTCCCGGTCGTGGGTTTCTGCTCAACAACGAGTTGACCGACTTCTCGTTCGTGCCGGTCACTCCCGGCGTTCCCGATCCTAACCTGCCTGGTCCGGGGAAACGGCCTCGGTCGTCGATGGCTCCTACTGTGGTTTTGCGGGACGGGAAGCCGTTCTTCGCTGCTGGGTCGCCCGGGGGCGCTTCGATCATTACTACGGTGCTGCAGGTGGTTTTGGGGCGGGTCGATCGCGGGTTGTCATTGGAGGACGCGATTGCCGCGCCCCGGGCTTCGCAGCGGAATTCTGCCAAGGCTGATGTGGAGGCGGGATTCCTGGCCCAGCCGGAGACTGCGGAGCTGCAGCGGCGGGGGCAGGTGTTCTCGGCTTCTCCCGCGGAGATCGGGGCGGCTACCGGGGTTGAGTCTTTGCCGGACGGGCGGTGGGTTGCTGCGGCTGAGCCGGTGAGGCGGGGCCAGGGGGCGGCGCAGGTCGTGTTGCCTTGGCGGTGGCCTGGGGGCCGGTGATTCGGCTCGTCGCCTTGGCGGGCGACATTTGCGCTCGGGTGTGGGCCACCACCCCGAAGTTTGATTGTGCTGACGGGCGGCGGGTGCTGGTCAAGGCGGGAAAGATGCCTTGACAAGCACCCGCCGCCCGCAGGGAGGCTTCGTATCGGGGTGCGGGGGAGGGGCTGGGTGCCTCGTTGGTTGGGTGCACCGGCGCGGTTCGCGGTGGCTGGGGCTTGCGCCCCAATGTGGCATTGGGTGCATGTGACGCACCCAATGTGGCGTTGGGTGCATGTGACGCACCCAATGTGGCGTTCGGTGCGTGGGACGCACCCAATGTGGCATTGGGGCGCATCCCGGCAGTGGGCGGAGGAGGGGCGTGAGGGGAACCCTGGGGGAGTCGGAGTCGATGAGGGTGGGCCGCACGGACGGTCCCAGGGGGCGGGGCGGGGGCGGGCAGTACCGTCAATAGCCGTGGACATCGCTGAAACGCCTGGTCCGGCGCGCCTCGCTGACTTCACCACCCTTCGTCTCGGAGGGCCGGTTCGCCGATTCGTCACCGCGACCACCGCGGCGGAACTCGTCGCTGCGGTGCGCGAGGCGGACGAAGCTGGTGAGCCAGTCCTGCTGCTCGGCGGCGGATCGAACCTCGTGGTCGGCGACGACGGCTTCGCGGGCACTCTCGTGCGGATCGCCAACACCGGCTGGACCCGCGACGGTGACATCGTCGAGGTGGCCGCCGGGCAGGAGTGGGACGCGTTCGTCTCCGCGCTGGTCGACAACGGTCTCGGCGGGCTTGAGTGTCTTTCCGGCATCCCGGGTTCGGTCGGGGCGACGCCGATCCAGAACGTGGGGGCCTACGGCGGCGAGGTGGCCGAGTCGATCGTCTCCGTCGAGTTGTACGACCGGGCCGCGAAGGAGGTGCGGACGGTCAAGGCTGACGAACTCGGCTTCGCTTACCGCACCAGCGTCCTCAAGGGCACCGACCGCGGCGTGGTGCTGAGCGTGCGGTTCCGGATCGACCCGAGCGGGCAGTCCGCGCCTGTCCGGTACGCCGAGTTGGCGCGCACGCTGGGTGTCGAAATCGATGCGAAAGTCCCCGCCGCGCAAGCCCGGGAAGCGGTGCTCGGGCTGCGGCGCGGCAAAGGCATGGTGCTCGATCCTGCCGATCACGACACGTGGAGTGCGGGCTCGTTCTTCACCAATCCGATCGTTCCCGAGGAAGAAGCGGCAGCGGTGCTGAGCCGGATCGCGGAGTCGACCGAGGGGAAGATCCCGCAGTACCCGGCCAAGGGCGGGGTGAAGCTGTCCGCCGCGTGGCTGATCGAGCGGGCTGGGTTCGGCAAGGGGTACCCCGGGCCGGGCGGCCGGGTTTCGCTGTCTGCCAAGCACACTCTCGCGCTGACCAACCGCGGCGGGGCCAGCACCGTGGACCTGCTCGCGCTGGCTCGCGAGGTCCGCGACGGCGTCGAAGCCCGGTTCGGTGTGCGGCTTCACCCGGAACCGCTGCTGATCAACTGTTCGTTGTGAGGTTCCCGGGGTAACCCGGGTGAGCCAATCGACAAGAAACCGGCAGCAACCGGGCACCGGGTGAAACGTCTTGCGGGATGGAGAGGAATTTCCGGTTCGCAGGTAACGTCGAATCGCTCACCGGCGCTGTTGTGCGTGGGAGAGGCCGGTGCGGGGGACAAGTGGAGGTAGGACCGTGATCGAGCGCCGTACGGTGTTCAAGGTCGTCGCCGCGGCGAGTGCGGCGGCGCTGGCCGCCGCGTGCTCGGGCGGCAGCAACGACGGCACCGCGGTGCCGCAGGGCGGAAGCGGCGACAACGGCGGCAAGCCGGTCGCCCCGGTGGCGAAGCTCACCGCGACCCCGGCAGTCGGAGCCAAGGACGCGAGCGTGCGCGAGCCGGTGGTGGTGAAGGTCACCGAAGGCAAGCTCACCGAGGTCAAGCTGACCAACGAGGGCGGCGACGAGATCAAGGGCGAGATCGCCCCCGACGGCCTGTCCTGGACCAGTTCCGAACCGCTCGGCTACGGCAAGACCTACAACTACGCGGCCAAGGCGACCGGCACCGACCAGCGGCCCGCCGAGCTCAAGGGGTCGTTCGCCACGGTCAGCCCCTCCAAGACGGTGCGCGCCACGCTGAACCCCGGCGACGACGCCGAGGTCGGGGTCGCGATGCCGATCAGCGTGAAGTTCAACGGGGCCGCCCCGAAGGACCGGGCCGCGGTCGAGAAGGCGCTCAAGGTCAAGACCAGCAAGGACGTCGAGGGCTCGTGGGCCTGGCTGTCGGCGAACCAGGTGGACTGGCGGCCCAAGGAGTACTGGCCGGCCAACACGACCGTCGAGGTCGAGGCGAACCTGTACGGCGTGGACCTCGGCGGGGGCGTCTACGTGAAATCGGACGTCAGCACCAAGTTCAAGATCGGCCGCAACCAGGTGGTCAAGATCCACACCCCGGACCATGTGATGAAGGTCTACCGCGGCGGTGCGGAGAGCGCGAGCTACCCGTGCTCCAACGGCCTGGACTCGGACGTCCAGCGCAACACTCCGAACGGCACCTTCATCATCATGTCGAAGGAGCCGCACGCGGTGTTCGACAACGCCCGCTACGGCTACACCAACGTCAACAAGAAGTGGGCCTGCCGGTTCTCCAACCACGGCGAGTTCATCCACGAGAACCAGGACAACGCGGCCGCGATCGGCAAGACGAACAACTCGCACGGCTGCGTCAACCTGCTCGAGGCGGACGCCAAGGCCTACTTCGACACGGCGATGATCGGCGACCCGGTCGAGGTCACCGGCTCGCGGCTGGGCAGCCCGACCAACTCCGACGTCAAGGACTGGTTCTACGACTGGTCGACCTGGAAGTCGCTCTCGGCCGTGAAGTGATCCACTGGCCGTCTGCTAACAAGTAGAAGTGAACACTGAGGTAACCGGGGCCGGCGGCGTGCGGATCGCACTGCGCGTCGAGGGCCGGGAGAACGCGCGTCCGATCGTCTTCGTGCACGGCTGGGCCCAGTCCGCCGCTGCCTGGTCCGCTCAGCTGGCCGACCCGGCGCTGCGCGAGCAGTTCCGGCTCGTCGCGATGGACCTGCGCGGGCACGGCGGCTCCGACGTCCCGTCGGACGGTTACGACGATCCCGCGCAGTGGGCCGGAGATCTCGCCGCGGTGCTCGACTTCGCCGGTCCGGACGCGATCGTTGTCGGCTGGTCCTACGGCGGGCTGGTGATCGCGGACTACCTGCGCGAGCACGGCACCGCACGGCTCGGCGGCATTGTGCTGGTTGGCGCGATCACCGAGATCGGCCGCAACCGCGAAGGCGGCGCGACCGGGCCGATCATGCGGGCCGCGCTGCCCGCGGCGCTCTCGGACGACGCTGAGGCGGCGATCCCCGCGCTGGTCGAGTTCACCCGTGCCCAGGCCAGCCCGAAGGTGCCCGGCGCGTACGCCCAGGCGATGCTCGGCAGCTCGCTTTCGGTGCCGCCCGCGGTGCGTGGCGCGCTGTTCCGGCGGGACATCGGCAGTGGTGAGGTGCTTGCCGCGGTCGACAAACCGACCCTCGTGGTGCACGGCTCGGCCGACGGGGTGGTGGATCCTTCGGCGGCAGAGTATTCGGCCGGGAAGATTCCGGGGGCGGTCCTGCGTTGGTTCGTTGAGGCCGGGCATCTGCCGTTCGTCGAGGAGCCGGAGGACTTCAACTCCGTGCTGCGGCGGTTCGCCGGGGACGCAGCCGAGTAGCAGGAGTGACCAGGTGACCCTCAAGGGATTCATCGCTGAGCCGCGCCGGATCGCGGTCTTGTCCGTGCACACCTCCCCGCTCGAGCAGCCGGGCACCGGCGACGCCGGCGGGATGAACGTGTACGTCAGCCAGACCGCGCAGGAGATGGCGCGGCGCGGAATCGAGGTCGAGGTCTTCACGAGGGCGACCTCGTCGGAGCAGCCGCCGCTGGCCGAACTGGCCCCCGGTGTCACGGTGCGGCACGTGCCGGCCGGGCCGTTCGAGCCGCTGGCGCGCGACGAGCTGCCCGCGCAGCTGTGCGCGTTCACCTCGGGCGTGCTGCGCGCGGAGGCATTTCACGAGCCGGGCTACTACGACTTGATCCATTCGCACTACTGGCTGTCCGGGCAGGTCGGCTGGCTCGCTCGCGACCGGTGGGGCGTGCCGCTCGTGCACACCGCGCACACGCTGGCCAAGGTCAAGAACGCGCTGCTCGCCGAGGGTGACAAACCCGAGCCGCGGACGCGTGTGATGGGCGAGGAACAGGTGGTCGCCGAGGCGGATTGCCTTGTCGCGAACACGCAGGTCGAGGCTCGGCAGCTGGTCGATCTCTACGGGGCCGCCACTCATGCGGTGCACGCGGTGCCGCCGGGTGTCGACCTCGAACGGTTCACACCCGGCTCGCAGCTGGACGCGCGTCGCGAGCTGAACCTGTCCCCGGACGCTGTTGTGCTCGCTTTCGCCGGACGGATTCAGCCGCTCAAGGCTCCGGACGTGCTGTTGCACGCGGCGGCGGAAATGCTGCGACGACGGCCGGAATTGGCGTCGCGGCTGGTGGTTCTGGTGGTCGGCGGACCGTCCGGCACCGGTCTGGAGCAGCCGCAGGCGTTGCGTGAACTGGCGGTGTCGCTGGGCATTGCCGAGCAGGTGCGGTTCCTGCCGCCGCAGACCGGATTGAAGCTGCGCACGGTGTTCCGCGCGGCCGACGTCGTCGCGGTGCCGAGCTACAACGAATCCTTCGGTTTGGTCGCGCTCGAAGCACAGGCGTGCGGGACGCCGGTGGTGGCGGCGGAGGTCGGCGGGCTGCCGGTCGCGGTGCCGCACGGGGTGTCCGGACTGCTGGTCCCGTCGCACGGCGCGGCGGAATGGGCCGACGCGCTCGCCGCGGTCGCGCTGCGGCCGCAGCGGCGGGCCGAACTCGCGGCCAACGCGGTGCGGCACGCGCAGCGGTTTTCCTGGCGGCGCACCACGGATTCCTTGCTCGACATCTATGCTCAAGCGACCAGAGCGTTCCGGCAGGCGCTGGAACTGCGGGCGGAGGTGGCAGTGTGAGCCTTGACGCGACTATCAAGTCCACTTTGGACTCAAGTGGGCTCAAGTACGACCGTCGCGGCGAAGGCCGTTATTTCGTGACGTTGCCGGGAACCAAGAAGCTGCAGACGAACTGCTGGCTCGTGGACGGCGACCACGCGTTCTCGGTGGAGGCGTTCGTCTGCCGCCGCCCGGACGAGCGGCACGAGGATGTGTACCGGTTCCTGTTGCAGCGCAACGCCCGGCTCTACGGCGTGCACTACACAGTGGACAGTCTCGGCGACATCTACCTGGTCGGCCGCTTCGGCAAGGAGACGGTGACCGAGTCCGAACTGGACAAGATCCTCGGCCAGGTGCTCGAGGCCGCCGACGGCGATTTCAACATCCTGCTGGAAATCGGGTTCGCCACGTCGATCAAGCGCGAATGGGACTGGCGCGTCTCGCGCGGCGAATCGCTGGCGAACCTCCAGGCGTTCAAACACCTCGCCGAACCCGCCGGAGGGCACGAACCGGGGTTGACCGAGTCGTAACCGATTCCGTGCAACGGCTTTCCCCCGTCGTTTCGTCTCACCGCCGACGACTGGAGGGAGACCGGAATGCGGACTCGATGGAGATGCGTGCTCGCGGGCGCCGCGCTGGTGCTGCTGGCCGGATGCAGCGGCGGCACCAGCGCGGACTCGGCGAGGTCGGCTGTCGCATCCGCGCCGCAGCAGGAGGGGGCTGCGCCCAAACAGGGCAACGCGCAGGCGTCAGTGCCCGCGCCCGGCGCGACCGATCGCAAGCTGGCGCGCAGCGCACGGCTGGAACTGACCACGCCGAAGACCGATGACGTCCTGTCCCGCGCCAAGGCGATCGCGACAGGTGCGGGCGGATATCCCGGCCAGGAGAGCGCGACGGACGATTCCGCGTCGCTGACCCTGGCGGTGCCCGCGGAGAAACTCGACGGCGTGCTCGACCAGCTCAGCGGCCTCGGCCAGGTGAAGCGGCGGGAGATCAGCGCGCAGGACGTCACCGCGCAGGTGGTCGACGTGGACGCGCGGCTGGCGACCCAGCGGGCGAGTGTCGACCGGATGCGCGCGCTGCTGGCGAAGGCGCAATCGGTGTCCGAAATCGCGTCCGTTGAGAGCGAGCTGACCAGCAGGCAGGCCACGCTGGAATCGCTGGAGCGGCAGCAGGCTTCGCTGGCCGGGCAGGTCGCGATGGCGACCGTGTCGCTGTCGGTGACGAAGCAGGAGGCTCCCGCGGCACCGGCGGGCGGCTTCTTTTCCGGGCTGTCCGGGGGATGGGACGCGTTCGTCGCGTTCTGCAACGGGCTGGTGCGGGTGCTGGGCGCGGCGCTGCCGTTCCTGATCGCGTTCGGGATTCCGGCGGGCGCGGTGTTCTGGTGGTTCCGGCGGCGGCACCGGGCCAAGCCCGCGGAGTGAGGGGCTGGCGGAACGGCTCGAGGGAGGGGGGAGTCGCGATCTCGAGCCGTCCCGCTGCAGGTCCCGCCTGCTGGACCCGGTGACGAGGGGGATGCCAACGGGGCCGGCGGGCCGCGGCTCGGCAGGGGGGAGACGAGCCGCGGTCACTGCCCGTGATCAGCCGGGAGTGCGTGGAATCCGGCTGAGCGGGACATGCCCAACCTGTCAGATGTCGACCAGTAATCACAAGACTACTGGTTACTCCGTTCGAGTGAAATTCACTCACGGGGATAACAGTGTGCAGCGCCTTGCACTCTTTGGCCTGCTTGTCGGCAACCCGGCTGCGTGCCGGGTGAAGGTGTTACTTCCGGGTAACGCACTCTGGGTAGAGGGGTGGACGCACTACTGGCAGCGCTCGCGCGCTCTGGCAGGCTGGTGCCCATGGCCGAACTTGGGACCCTGGTGCTGCTGCGGCACGGACAGAGCACGTGGAACGCGGAAAACCTGTTCACCGGCTGGGTGGACGTGCCCCTTTCGGAGACCGGCGAGCGCGAAGCCCGCCAGGGCGGGCAGCTGCTCGCCGAGGCGGGGCTGCTGCCGGACGTGGTGCACACGTCGCTGCTGCGCCGGGCGATCAGCACGGCGAACATCGCCCTCGACGCCGCCGACCGGCACTGGATCCCGGTCAAGCGCGACTGGCGGCTCAACGAGCGGCACTACGGCGCGCTGCAGGGCAAGAACAAGAAGCAGACGCTGGACGAGTTCGGCGAGGAGCAGTTCATGCTCTGGCGCCGCTCGTACGACACGCCGCCGCCGGCTATCGACCCGAAGGACGAGTTCAGCCAGGCGGGCGACGCGCGGTACGCCGACCTCGGCGACCAGGCCCCGCTGACGGAATGCCTGAAGGACGTCGTGGCCCGGCTGCTGCCGTACTGGGAGTCGGCGATCGTCCCCGACCTGCGGGCCGGCCGCACCGTGCTGGTCGCCGCGCACGGCAACTCGCTGCGCGCGCTGGTCAAGCACCTCGACGGGATCTCCGACGACGCCATCGCCGCGCTGAACATCCCGACCGGCATCCCGCTGCGCTACGACCTGACCGCGGACCTCAAGCCGGTCAAGGCGGGCGGCGAGTACCTCGACCCGGAGGCGGCGAAGGAAGCCGCCGCCGCGGTGGCGAACCAGGGCCGCTGAGGTCTCTGCCGCTTGTGTTTTCGTGAGGGGCGTCGCCGGTTCTCGCCGGCGATGCCCCTCACGCGCACGGCCGGGCAGGCCGCAGTCCGGCGGGGTCGGGCAGGGCTGCTTGCGCGGGTTGGGGGTCGTGAGTGTTCGTCGCGGTTCTAACCGCGATCGCCGCTCACGAGCCCTCGCTGGAAAACGCCTTGATTCCGGACACCTTCCACTCCGTGCCCTGCCGGACGAGGTCCAGGTGGACCGGCAGCCGGTTTTCCCCCGGGTTCTGGCCGCCGCTCGTCGTTACCAACGCCGACAGCACCGCCGCCGCCTTCGTCCCGTCCGGGCTGAGTTCGGTCAGCGCGGCGGTCGAATCCGCGCCGAAGGTCGCCTTCTTCCCGGTTTTGCGGATGCTGTCGATGGTCTCCTGCCGGGTCAGCCGGAACTGCGACGCCAGCGGTTCGGCGGCCACGTTTTCCCACTTCGCGTAGCCGCCGTCGATGTCCTTCGGATCGATGGTCATCAGGATCCCGCCGTCCCGGACAGCCGCGTCGACTGCGGCGTCGCGGGCCGCGGCGAGGCCGCCCGCGGGGCTCGGGGCGGCGGTGAGCTGGCCGCGCGGGTCGAAGTTCAGATCCTCCAGCTGCCAGTGCCCGTTCGCCTTGCCCGCGGTGACCAAAATCAGCGCGACGCTCTGGTTCTTGGCTCCGTCGGGGCGCTTGCTGTGCTGCGCGGCGACCACCAGCATCCGCGCGTGCTCCGGGGTCAGCTCGGCAAGACCGGTCTCGATGACCTGCGTCTGCGTGGTCACCGGCTCGGTGCGGACCTCGGCGAAGGTCTTGTCGAACTGCGCGCGAGCCCCGCCGGTCAGGTACTCCTGCTCGGTTTTCGCGACCTCGTCCGGTTTCGTGGAGTCGTAGCTGAACGCCGTCTCCACGGCCTTTTTGACGCCGGACACCGCGTCGCTGGTCGCCTTGGCGTCCACATAGGCCACATTCGCGGGAGCGGGAGCAGACGCGGGCGGCGCGGCTTGCTGGGACGCGGCGCATCCCGCGGTGAGCAAGGCCGCGGCGAGCACAGCGCGCCTCACAGCAGGCCCGCCTCCCTCGCGAGAGCACCCGCTTGGAACCGCGACGTCGCACCCAGAACATCCATCAATTCGGCCACCCGCCGACGGTACGTCCGCAGCCCGACGCCCATCGCCCGGGCCGCCTTCTCGTCCGTGGAACCGGAAGACAGCAGGTCCAGCAGCTGCGGCGTGTACTGCCGCAATTCGGCGAACCGCGTCTCGTACGCCTCCATCGCAGTCGACGAGCGCCAGGCGGCCTCGAACAGCGACGAGATGCCGCGCACCAGATCCGGTGCGGTCACGACGTTGTAGCCGGGACCGGCGGCGAGGATGGCGACGCGGCCGTCGAGCAGGATCGTCTCGTTGATCTCGTGGTCGCTGATCCGGACTTCCGCGCCGAGCTCGTGCAGCGTCCGCAAGTGCTCGGCGCCGGCCGGGTCGAGCATGACCCGCGCCAGGTAGACCTTGCGGACCCGGAGTTTCCGTTCCTTCGGCAGCTCCCTGGCGAATTTCTGCATCGCGGACCAGGTGTGCAAGTCGTTCGCGGCGCAGGCGAACTCGTCGGCTCCGGCGAGCAGGTGGCCGGCGCGTTCGACCAGTTCCCGCTCGTCGCGGATGTTCGCGATTTCCTCGGCTCGGGGCACGTCGTCCAGTGTTCCCGCGTTGGCAGCTTGCTGCCAAACCCGCCGCGGCGGCCGGTCGCGAAGCACGCTGGAGACATGACCGAAACGACACTTCCCGCCGCTGCCGCGGGCACCTGGCAGCTCGGCTCGCGCACCGTCAACCGGCTCGGCTTCGGTTCGATGCGGCTCGGCGGTTCGCTCGACCCGGCCGCGCCGATCGACGCCGACCGCGCGATCTCGGTGCTGCGTCGCGCTGTGGAACTGGGCGTGAACCACATCGACACCGCCGCGTTCTACTTCGGCACGACCTGGTCGGCCAACGCGTTGATCAAGGCCGCGCTCGCCCCGTACGGCGACGACCTCGTGCTGACCACCAAGGTCGGCCCGTCCCGCGACGAAACCGGCCAGTTCCGGCCGTTCGCCCGTCCCGACGAACTGCGCGGCCAGGTCGAGCAGAACCTGCGCGAACTCGGCCGCGACCACATCGACGTGGTCAACCTGCGCATCGGCACCGGTCTCGACCGCGGCACCGGCTCGCTCGCCGAGCACTTCGGCGCACTGGCCGAATTGCGCACCGAGGGGCTGATCGGCGAGCTCGGGATTTCCAACGTCAGCGCCGAACACCTCGCCGAGGCGCAGGCGATCGCGCCGGTGGTGTGCGTGCAAAACCAGTACGGCCTCTCCGCCCGCCGCGAGGACGACGAACTGCTGCGGCGGTGCGGCGAACAGGGCGTGGCGTTCGTGCCGTTCTTCGCGGTCGCGAGTGGACAGTCCGACGCGGGCGAGCGGGTCGCCGAGGTTGCGCGGCGGCACGAGGCGACGGACGCTCAAGTGCGGCTGGCGTGGACCCTCGCGCAGGGCCCGCACGTGCTGGCGATCCCCGGTACGAGTGACCCCGCACACCTGGAACAGAACGTCGCCGCGGCAGCGCTCAAACTGACCGACGAGGACCTCAAGACCCTTGAAATGCGCTGAAGGCCGAGCGCGTCGATTTGGCCGGAACATCTCGATCGGGTGAACGGGGCCTGACCCCGAGGCGAATATGTACCCCTCAGGTGTCACTCGCCTCACGACAGGGCTTCCAGGACTAGGCCGGAAGGCTACCGGGATGCTTACGATTCCCCCGTGACCACGCCTGTTGTCCTGCTGACGGCCATCGGCGCGCTTGTCGTCGGCGCGGTCGCCGGTTTCCTCGCGGCCAGGGCGCGCGCCCGGCGCGAGGCGGCCCGGCCTACCGGCCCCACCGTCGCGGAGCTGCTCGAACGGCTGATCCGCTCTTCCAACAACGGCGTCATCGTGCTCAACCGGTTCGGCGACCTCGTGCTGCACAACCCGCGGGCGTACGAGCTCGGCCTGGTTCGGGTGAACCAGGCCGATCCGCGGGCGCGCAAGGCCGCCGAGCAGGTGGTCGAGACCGACGAGCCGATGGAGGTCGACCTCTCGCCGCTGGAGAGCCGCGGCCGCCGCCAGCCCGAGGCGGTGCTCGGCGAGGTCCGGCCGCTCGGCGACGGGTTCACCGTCGTCGAGGCCGTCGACCACTCCGAGGCGATCCGGCTGGAGGCGGTCCGCCGCGATTTCGTCGCGAACGTCAGCCACGAGCTGAAGACCCCGGTCGGCGCGATCGCGCTGCTCACCGAGGCCGTGCTGGACGCCGCCGAGGACGTCGAGGAGGTCCGCCGCTTCGGCGGCAAGATCCTGCGCGAGTCCACCCGGCTCGGCCAGCTCGTCACCGAACTCATCGCGCTGTCCCGCCTCCAGGGCGCCGAACGGCTGCCGGACCTCAACGTGGTCGAGGTCGACGCCGTCGTGCGCGAGGCGCTCGGGCGCACCACGCTGTCCGCGGAATCCGCCGACATCACCATCACCACCGACACGGCGAGCGGCCTGCTCATCGAGGGCGACCGGACGCTGCTGGTCACCGCGCTGTCGAACCTGCTGGAGAACGCCGTCGCGTACTCGTCGGCGGGCAGCCCGGTGTCGATCTCGCGCAGGCTCGCCGACGGCATGGTCGAGATCGCGGTGACCGACCGCGGCATCGGCATCGCCGAGGACGAGCAGCAGCGCGTGTTCGAGCGCTTCTACCGCGCGGACAAGGCGCGTTCGCGCGCCACCGGCGGCACCGGGCTCGGACTGGCGATCGTGAAACACGTCGCGGCCAACCACGGCGGTTCGGTCGGCCTGTGGAGCCGTCCCGGCACCGGGTCGACGTTCACCCTGCGCATCCCCGCGCACGTGCGCACCGAACCCGCCGACACCGCACGCAAGGCCGCGCCCGCGCGGCCGGACAAGACCCCCGAGCGGACACCCCGGCTCGTGGCAACCGGGCAGGAAGTCTCCAGCCCAGACCATGGAGGAAACCTGTGACGAGGGTTCTCATAGTCGAGGACGAAGAGTCCTTCGCCGACCCGCTCGCCTTCTTGCTGCGCAAGGAGGGCTTCACCGCGGCTGTCGCGGTGACTGGCCAGCAGGCGCTTGAAGAGTTCGACCGCAACGGCGCCGACATCGTGCTGCTCGACCTGATGCTGCCCGGGATGAGCGGCACCGACGTCTGCAAGCAGCTCCGGCAGCGCTCCGCGGTGCCGGTGATCATGGTGACTGCGCGCGACAGCGAGATCGACAAGGTCGTCGGGCTGGAACTCGGCGCCGACGACTACGTGACCAAGCCGTACTCCGCGCGCGAGCTGATCGCGCGGGTGCGCGCGGTGCTGCGCCGCGGCGGCGAGCCGGGCAGCGACGGCGAACTCGCGCCGCTGGTGCTGTCGGCCGGTCCGGTGCGGATGGACGTCGAACGGCACGTGGTCACTGTGGACGGCGGCGAGGTTTCGTTGCCGCTCAAGGAGTTCGACCTGCTGGAGTACCTGCTGCGCAACGTCGGCCGGGTGCTCACCCGCGGCCAGCTGATCGACCGGGTGTGGGGCGCGGACTACGTCGGCGACACCAAGACGCTCGACGTCCACGTGAAGCGGCTCCGCTCGAAGATCGAGCCGGACCCGGGTTCGCCGCGGCACCTGGTGACCGTGCGCGGGCTCGGCTACAAGTTCGAGACCTGAGCCGCCCTTTCGCTCCGTCCGTGAAGGACTCCTTGCGGGAATCTGATTCCCGCAAGGAGTCCTTCACGGCTTTTGTCCGGGTTTCAGCGCACACCGTGCCGGTTCGCGCACGCTGAGTTGGTGTCGATCCGAGTGGAGTTGGTTACAGTTTCGAGACCTGGCACTGGGACCGGTACGCTGAATCCTCGTGCGCCTAGGGGTACTCGACGTCGGTTCCAACACCGTCCACTTGCTCGTGGTCGACGCCCACCGTGGCGCCCACCCGACCCCGATGCACTCCGAGAAAACGATGCTGCGGCTGGCCGAACAGCTCACCGGCTCCGGCGAATTGAGCCGTCCCGGCGAGGACGGCCTGGTCCGGGCGGTCGAATCGGCCAAGGCCGCGGCCGCGCGGCTCGGCTGCGAGGACGTGCTGGCGTTCGCGACGTCCGCGGTCCGCGAGGCGAAGAATTCGGCGAAGGTGCTGGCCAGGGTGGGCGCCGAGACCGGCGTCAACCTGCGTGTGCTCTCCGGCGAGGACGAGGCGCGGCTCACCTTCCTCGCGGTGCGCCGGTGGTACGGCTGGTCGGCCGGGAAACTGCTGGTGCTGGACATCGGCGGCGGTTCGTTCGAGGTCGCGATGGGCCGCGACGAGGAGCCCGAACTGGCGGAGTCGCTTCCGCTGGGAGCCGGGCGGACCACCCGCACCCGTTTCCGCCACGACCCGCCCACGCGCTCCGAGGTCGTCGCGACGTCGGCCTGGCTCGAGGACCAGCTCGCCGGGCTCGCGAAGAAGGTCGCCGGACAGGGTCTTCCGGACCGGGTCGTGGCGACTTCCAAGACGTTCCGCTCGCTCGCCCGGCTGACCGGGGCGGCCCCCTCGGCGGCGGGCCCCCGCGTGCGCCGTACGCTCACCGACACTGCCCTTCGCCAGCTCATCGCCTTCATTTCGCGGATGACCGCCGCGGATCTGGCCCAGCTGGAAGGCGTCAGCGGGAGCCGGTCGCATCAGCTCGTGGCAGGCGCGCTGGTGGCGCAGGCCGCGATGCGGGCGCTCTCCCTCACCGAGTTGGAGATTTGCCCCTGGGCGCTGCGAGAGGGCGTCATCCTGCGGCGGTTGGACCACGCCAACGGCGCGGACGAAACTGGGACCGCGATCGCCGGCGTTTCGGCGAGCGGGGAGGACCGGTGACAGCAGCGGACTGGACTTGGCCGACGAAGACCAGGCACGGTGAAGAGGTGACGGACATGCACTGCACGGTGTCGATTGCGCGCGGCTCCGGAGGCAGGTGTGCCCGAGTGACCACAACCAACCCCGAGCGCGCTTTGGACAGCACGGTATGACGGACCAGACCGGCGGCGACCAGCCCCAGAAGACCGTGGCCGAACTGCTCGCCCAGCACGGGCAGCAGGTCGACGGCGGACGGCGACGCAGGCGCAGGGCGGCCGATGACGAGGACGAGGCCGCCCCGCGGCGCTCGGGCCTCACCGACACCGGACCGCAGGCGATCATCGACCGGGTGGCGTCCGAGGGCGGCACCCCGCCGCCTCCTTCGCGTCCCCCCGGCGGCCGCCGCCGTCCGGACGCGGCCCCGCGGCCCGGCCCGCCCGCGCCTCAGGAATCGGGCCAGTACCCGCGTCCTGGGCAGCAGCCTTCGGGGCAGTACCCCGCGCCGCAGGAATCCGGGCCGCCGCCGAGGAACGGCCAGCCCTCCGGGCAGTACCCGGCTCCGCAGCCGAATGGCCAGCAGGACTCGGCTTACGTGCGTCCCCCGGCTCCGCCGCAGGAGTCCGGGCAGTACCCGCGGCCCGCCAACGGCCAGCAGGATTCGGCCTACGTGCGCCCGCCCGCGCCGCCGCAGGAGTCGGGCCAGTTCGCCCGTCCCGCGCCGCCCGCGGCCGGTCCGCAGGGCACTGGCTACCTGCGTCCCGCCGCGCCGCAGGACTCCGGTTACGTCCGCCCGCCCGCGCCGCCGCAGGAATCCGGGCAGATGCCGGTTCCGCCGCGCGGCCGTCCGCCGCGTCCGCAGGCCGCCGACGAGGAGACCCGCGGCGCGGTGCCGCCGGTCCGCCGTCGCCCGGCCCCGCAAGCTCCGCCGCCTCCGCCGCAGGACGGCGGCTTGGCCGCCCGCCTCGACGGTCTCGACGGCGACACCCCGGAACCGCCCGCGACCCCGATGGCGAGCGGCGCGTTCCCGGCCTCCGCGGCGCCCAATCGGCCGCGGCGTGCCCCGGCCCGCCGTCCGGTGCCGAAGCAGGAGCCGCACACCGAGCAGTTCGACGCGATCGACGGCCCGCCCGCCGATGGCGTCGCCGAAGACGCGCCGCCCGCGGGTCTCGCCGGCTGGCGGCAGCGCCGTCAGGCGGAACAGCTGGAAGACACCGAGGTCGGCATGATGCCGGCCGTCCCGCCCGCTGGCGCGGAGCCGGAACCGGCCGAGGGGTACGCCGAGGACGACTACGTCGACGACGGCTACGAGGACGAGTACCCGCCCGCCGCCGCGGACTACGACGCGGGCCCGCCGACCGCGGGCTACCCGGCCCCGATGCCGTTCGCGCCGGGCGGCAAGGACTCGGTCGAGGACGACCTGGCCGAATACGAGCGCGAGTTCGCCGAGCCGTCCGGTTACCCCGAGGGCCAGCCGGATTTCGAGGGCGACGACGGCTACGGGTACGAGCAGGCCGAGGGCTACGAGCACGCCGAGGGTTACGCCGAAGGCGACGAGTACGACGACTACCCCGAGGAAGCCGTCGCCGAGGACGCTCCGGAGGCCGAAGCCGAACCGGAACCCGCGGTGTCCGCGGGCAAGCAGTGGCTGACGCTGGCCGGACAGCTCGCGCTGGGCGTCGTCGGCGGCGCCGCTGTGTGGCTGGGCTTCAACTGGCTGTGGGTCAACCTCGCGCCCGCCGCGCTCGTGGGCGCGCTGCTGGTGATCGTCGCGCTGGTCTGGATCGTGCGGAAGATCCGCCGCGCCGAGGACCTGCAGACGACCCTGCTGGCGATTCTCGTCGGGCTGGTGGTGACGGTGTCGCCCGCGGCGCTGTTGCTGGTGGCCAAGTAGCCCGCCGCCGAGGGCACTGGGGCAGGATGGGCGCGTGAGTGAGAGCGCGCCCGTCCCCGTGGGTCTGAGCACCGCCTCGGTGTGGCCGCTGCGCGCGGGCGCGGCCTTCGAGCTGGCCGCCGATCTCGGCTACGACGGCGTCGAGGTCATGGTCTGGGCGGATCCGATCAGCCAGGACGTCTCGGCGATCCGGCGCTGGTCGCGGCGCACCGGGATGCCGGTGCTGTCGATCCATTCGCCTTCGCTGCTGATCACGCAGCGGATCTGGTCGCCGGATCCGGAGGTGCGCCTGCGCCGCTCCGTGGACGCCGCGCTGGAACTCGGCGCGCGCACGGTCGTGGTGCATCCGCCGTTTCGCTGGCAGCGCCGGTACGGCGACGCGTTCGGCGATCTGGTGGACGAGCTGGAGGACGCCAGCGGCGTGGACGTCGCGGTGGAGAACATGTTCAAGGTCCGCCCGCCCGGCGGTTCCCGCGACGCCCGGGTGTCGGCGTTCCGGCCGTCGATCGATCCCACGGACGTCGGATTCCGGCACTACACCTTGGATCTGTCGCATTCGGCCGCGGCGCGGATGGACGCGCTGGCGCTCGCGGACCGGATGGGGGCGGGGTTGAGCCACGTCCATTTGGCGGACGGGACAGGGATCCCGAAGGACGAGCACCTGATCCCCGGGCATGGCGGGCAGCCGTGTGCCGAGTTGCTGGAGAAGCTGGTCAGTGACGGCTTCTCCGGCCAGGTAGTGCTGGAAGTCAACACCCGGCACGCCACCGGAGCGGCGTCGCGGGCCCGGGCGCTGGCCGAAGCACTGCTGTTCGCCCGGTTGCATCTGGGGCAATGATCCGCGGGTGATCTTGCTCGGCTGTCCGGGCGGTCCCTGCCCGGCTCGGCTCGCAAAGGCGGCCGCGCACCGTAAAGTGCGGGCGTGACCTCGTTGCCATCGCCGTCTCCAGATTTCGCCGGACCCGGTTCCACGCGCCGTATCGCCGTGGCCGGTCGTCCGTGAGCGCGGCCGACGACACCGCGACCGCCTTCGACGGGGCCACCTCAGTGCGGTCGCTCGGGGACGGCACGTTCACCGCGACGTTGCGTGCGGAATGGTCGATCGGGGCTCATCCGCACGGCGGGTTTCTGGTGGCGTTGCTGGCGAAAACCGCCGCCGCCGCGTTGCACGAGCGCGGGGACGCGACTGTCGATCCGCTCGCGGTGAGCACCGAATTCCTGCACGCGCCCGCACTCGGCCCGGTGCTGCTGCGCGCGGACGTGCGCAAGGTCGGCCGCCGGGTTTCGGTGGTCGCGGTGTCGCTCGAACAGCGCGGCCGCGCTTGCGTCGAGGCGAGGGTCACGGTCGGCCGGTTGCCGATGCGCCGTTCCGAATGGACGGACCTGCCGCAGATGCCCGCCGAACCGCCGTCGAGCGCGCCGCAGCTCGGCAAGGACACCCCGGAGGGCCCGTTCCACCTGTCTGCCGCCTGCGACGTGCGCCTCGATCCGGCGACCGCGGGATTCCTGTCCGGACGTACCGGCGACCCGCCCCGGCTGCGGATGTGGGCGCGTCCGCGCACCGGCCAGCCCGACGTGTACTTCGCTCTGCTGGCAGGCGACCTCAACCCGCCGGTGGTGGCGAACCTGGGCAGGCACGGCTGGGCCCCGACCGTGCAGATGACCTCGCTGCTGCGCACCCGTCCGGCCCCCGGCTGGCTGCGGATCCTCGTCGAATCGCGTTCGGTGCACGAGCCGTGGTTCGACTCGGACGCGACCGTCGTGGACGCGCAGGGCAGGCTCGTCGCGCAGGTGCGGCAGCTGGCGCTCGCCCCGGCACCGGGCGGCTGAGCCGCGTTTGGCACGCTGGCCGCATGAGTGTGATCGCGGTGCTGGGTGCGGGAAAGATCGGCGAAGCCCTGCTGTCGGGCCTGCTCAACGGCGGCCACGAGCCAGGCGACCTGCTCTTCACCGAGCGGTACGAGGAGCGGGCGCGTGAGCTGGAGACGCGCTACCCGGGCATGAAAGCGGCGACCGTCGCGGACGCGGCCCGGCGCGCGGACATTCTCGTGGTCGCGGTGAAGCCACAGGACATCGAGCCGGTGCTGGACGAACTGGCCCCGCTGCTCGGGACGGCGTCGCTGGTCGTCTCGCTGTGCGCGGGACTGCCGACCGCGCTGTACGAACGCCGGCTCGCTGCGGGAGTGCCGGTGGTCCGCGTGATGCCGAACACCCCGATGCTGGTCGGCGAGGCGATGAGCGCGATCTCACCCGGCAAGCACGCGACGCCTGAGCACGTCGCAACGGTCAAGGACCTGCTGTCGCACGTCGGCCAGGTCGTCGAGGTGCCGGAGCGGCAGCAGGACGCGGTCACCGCACTGTCCGGATCCGGTCCGGCGTACTTCTTCTACCTGGTCGAGGCCATGATCGACGCGGGCATCCTGCTCGGCCTGCCGCGCGCGCTGGCCGGACAGCTGATCATCCAGTCGGCGGTCGGCGCGGCGAAAATGCTGGCCGAGGGCCAGGACCACCCGGTGCTGCTGCGCGAGGCGGTGACGTCCCCGGCCGGGACCACCATCAACGCGATCCGGGAGCTGGAGAAGCACGGGGTGCGTGCGGCTCTGCTCGATGCGATCGAGGCTGCCCGTGATCGTTCGGAGGAGCTGGGGCGGGCGCACGAGAGCTGATCGCTCTCCTGGGGCGTGGTTCGCTTTGTCGGACCGAGGTGTCGTGCTCGTCTCGGGGCGGGCGGCGGTGCTTCGCCGCGGTGACCGAGAGGCGGTCCGGCAGGGCCGCTGGTCCGTTCAGTGTCGTCGATGGCGTAGCGGCACGCTCCGGCTATTCGGGCAAACCGGACACTGCTGCGCCGTCCGGGCTACGCGAAGCCGCTGGTGAGGGCCCATCCTGGTGACAGGCGTCGCACGAGTCCCACCTGTCCCGCTACCCTCGGAAGAGCACGTGCGTGTCGATACCACAGGTGGGGAAGCCTCGTGGCGCGACACGTGTCGAAGGACGCGGTAAACATGTCGCCGAACAAGAGGGAGGATTTGCCCGCGGTAGGGCAGGTCCAGTTTTTGACAGTCGCCGAAGTGGCCACGCTGATGCGGGTCTCGAAGATGACCGTGTACCGCCTGGTGCATTCGGGCGAACTTCCCGCGGTCAGAGTCGGGAAGTCCTTCCGGGTGCCGGAAAAAGCGGTGCACGAGTATCTGCAGGGCGCGTACTTCGACGTGGGCTGATCCGACGGCGGGCATGCGTCAGACCATGCCCGCCGACCGGTCCGCGCCGGGACGCTAGTAACCTGGTAAACCGCTCGTGCCTGTGCGCTCCACCCGTTGGACGCTGCGCCGGGCAGCGTGACCGACGACCAAGAGGAGCGCCCATGGGTTCCGTGATCAAGAAGCGCCGCAAGCGCATGTCGAAGAAGAAGCACCGCAAGCTGCTGCGCCGTACGCGCGTGCAGCGGCGCAAGGCCGGCAAGTAAGCCGTCCGCGCGGTTGAGGTTTCGTGGCCCGTCCAGTCTCTGGACGGGCCACACTCATGTTCGGACTCTCCTACGCCCGATCGAGTGAGGCGCGTATCGCAATCCGGACGTCGTTGTTAAAACCAGGTAAGCCCTGGTCAGAAGGGCGTCCGGGGCCGGTAACATGGCAGGCGCATCAGCGCGATGCTTCCAGCGAGTGCAGGTTCGCGCACCCCGAGTGATCACTCCGTCTTGCACACTGCTGCCGATCAGGGAGTTCCATGGCCTCGAACATCGTGCTCGTCACCGGGGTCGCCGGCGACCTGGGCGGGAAGCTGCTCGCCCGGCTCGGCGCCCATCCGGATCTCGAGCGGGTGATCGGCGTCGACACCGCCCCGCCTGCCAAGGACATCCAGCAGCGGATGGGCCGCGCCGAGTTCGTCCGCGCCGACATCCGCAATCCGCTCATCGCGAAGGTCATCAGCAGCGCCGAGGTGGACACGGTCGTGCACACCTCGTGCACCGCGCATCCGGCCGGGCCGAGCAGGCGCGCGGCGGTCAAGGAAGTCAACGTCATCGGCACGATGCGGCTGCTCGCGGCGTGCCAGCGCGCGCCGAAGGTGCGCAAGCTCGTCGTGAAGTCCAGCGCGGCGGTGTACGGCGCGGGCGCGCGTTCGCAGGCGGTGTTCACCGAGGATTCGGAGCTGATCCCGCCGTCGTCGAGCGGCTACGCGAAGGATGCGGTCGAGATGGAGGGCTACGTGCGCGGCCTCGCCCGCCGCCGCCCGGACCTGACCATCACCCTGCTGCGGTTCGCGAACATCATCGGCCCCGAGGTCGACACCGTGCTGGCCCGGTACTTCTCGCTGCCGGTCGTGCCGACGGTCTTCGGCTACGACTCCCGCCTGCAGTTGCTGCACGGGTCAGACGCGCTGTCAGTGCTGGAAATGGCCACGCTGGAGGACCGGCCGGGCGTGTTCAACGTCGCTTCGGAAGGCGTGCTCACGCTGTCGCAGGCGATCCGCCGGGCGGGCCGGGTCGGGCTGCCGATGCCGCGCGGCGTGGTGCCGTCGGTCGGGAAGCTGCTGCGCGGAGCGCGGGTGGTCGATTTCTCCGCCGACCAGGTGCGGCTGCTGAACTTCGGCCGCGCGGTCGACATCACGAAGCTCAAGAAGGAGTTCGGGTACACGCCCCGCTGGACCACCCGCGAGGCGTTCGACGATTACGTGGCCGGCCGCGGCCTGCGTCCGGTGCTCGACGGCGGCGCGCTGGCCGGGCTGGCCGGCAAGGTGCTCGAGGCCGCCGCCACCGGGCAGGCGCGCCGATGAACCACGCGACGAGGGCCGGAAGCGAGGCGAATCCCATGAACGGTGCTGAGGCACAGGTCATCCCGCTGCACGGACCCGGCCGGGAGAAACCGGCTGAGATTCCGGAGCAGGCCGAGCCGCGTACCGAAGCGCCGGTGGTCGAGTTCCCGGCGCAGCCGTCCGGTCCGGTGTGCGAGCCCGCGGCTGATCCGCTGTCGGAATCGGTGCGCAGCGCGCTCACCTTCCTGCGCCACCGGCTCACCGGCGACTACGCGGTGGACGAGTTCGGCTTCGACGCCGAGCTCACCGAGACGCTCGTGCTGCCGCCGTTGCGCGCGCTGTACGAGAAGTGGTTCCGCGTCGACACGTTCGGCGTCGGGAACCTGCCGAAGGCGGGCGGCGCGCTGCTGGTGTCCAACCACTCCGGCACCTTGCCGCTCGACGCGCTGATGACCGCGGTCGCGGTGCACGACGAGACCCGCGGACGGCATTTGCGCGGCCTCGGCGCGGACCTGGTGTTCAAGCTTCCGCTGGTCGGGTCGTTCGCGCGCAAGTCCGGGCAGACGCTCGCCTGCAACGCCGACGCCGAACGCCTGCTGACCAACGGCGAACTGGTCGGCGTGTGGCCGGAAGGGTTCAAAGGCGTCGGGAAGCCGTTCTCCGCGCGGTACAAGCTGCAGCGCTTCGGCCGCGGCGGGTTCGTGTCCGCGGCGATGCGCGCGGGCGTGCCGATCATTCCGGTGTCGGTGGTCGGGGCCGAGGAGACGTACCCGAAGATCGGCGAGCTCAAGGTCCTGGCGCGGCTGTTCGGGCTGCCGTACTTCCCGGTCACTCCGTTCTTCCCGCTGCTGGGCCCGCTCGGCGCGGTGCCGCTGCCGACGAAGTGGACCATCGAGTTCGGCGAACCGATCCGCACCGACGACTATGGCCCGGAAGCGGTCGACGACCCGATGCTCGTGTTCACGCTCACCGACCAGGTGCGCGAGTCGATCCAGCACGCGCTGTACCGGCGGCTTTCCCAGCGGCGCAGCGTTTTCCGCGGCTGAGCTTCACCCGGGCAGCCGCCAGCCGCGGCGCACTGAGCGTTCGCAGCGCTGAGGTTCGTCGCCGACGCTGACGAACAGCGCGGTCAACAGAGGCGCGCCGTGGTCGAGCGTGCCGCGCGGCAGAGGGCCGTTCGCGACCAGCGAGACCAGGCCGTGTGCGACGGCCCAGCTTTGCGTGGCGAGTTCGAGCGCGTCGAGGTCTTTGCGGTACCGGCCCGTGTCGCGGCCGCGGGCGGCGGCTTGCACCAGGTATTCGAGGGTGTCGTCGGCGGCCTGGGCGTCTTCGAGTTCGAAGTTGGCGTCGAACATCACGCGGTACAGGTCCGGGTGGGCCAGCGCGTTGCCGAGGTAGGCGGAGATCAGCGCGGCGTGGTCGCGTACTGGATCGGCGGACTGGCGGACCTCGGCCATCCGGTGCGCCAGGCGGGTAAAACCCTCCTGCCGCAACGCTTTCCACAGTCCGTCCATGTTGTCGAAGTGTGTGTAGACGGCCATCGTCGACACCCCGGTGCCGGCGACGAGCGAGCGCAGGGTGATCGGTTCGCGGGTGCGGAGCATCTGCGCTGCCCGTTCGAGCAGCAAGGTGCGCACTGCCGGATCCTTCGTCCTCGCCATGGCGACATTCTATAGCATTGCAATGCTATGTTTTAAGGACCGAGGATCTTCAGGGCTTTCAGGAGGAAACATGGCCGTCACCCTGGTCAACCCGGCCGCGCTGCCGCAGGTCGGCCTCTACCGCCAGGTGTCCGTCGCGACCGGTTCGCGGACGGTGTACGTCGCCGGGCAGGTGGCGCGGACCGCCGAGGGCGGGCACGTCGGCGAAGGGGACTTGGCCGCGCAGGTCGAGCAGGCCTATCTGAACGTGGCCGCGGCGCTGGCCGAGGTGGGCGCCACGTTCGCCGACGTGGCCCGGTTGACCGTCTATTTCGTCGAGTGGTCGCCGGAGAAGATGGGCGAGTTCGTCGAGGGTGTGCAGCGGGCGGAGGAGAGGCTGGGGATTATCGTGCAGGCGCCGTTGACGGGGATTGGCGTGGCTTTTCTCGCGGAGCCGGACCTGTTGGTCGAGGTCGAGGCGACCGCGGTGCTGGACTAGGTCGTGAGTGTTTATGCCGGTTAGAACCGGCATAAACACTCACGAGCAGTTCTCAGCGGCGGCGGTACGCCATTCCCGCGGCGACCGCCCCCGCGACCGCGCCCGCGCCGAGCACGGACGGGACGCCGATGCGGGCGGCTTTGCGGCCGGTGCGGAAGTCGCGGATCTCCCAGCCGCGGGCGCGGGCGACGTCGCGCAGGCCGCTGTCCGGGTTGACCGCCACCGCGGTGCCGACGACCGACAGCATCGGGACGTCGTTCTGCGAATCCGAATAAGCCGTGCAGCGCTTGAGGTTCAGGCCTTCGCGCGACGCGAGCGCGCGGACCGCGTGCGCCTTCGCGCGGCCGTGCAGCATGTCGCCGACCAACCGTCCGGTGTAGACGCCGTCCTTGGTTTCCGCGACCGTGCCGAGCGCGCCGGTGAGGCCGAGCCGGCGCGAGATGATCGCGGCGAGTTCGATCGGCGTCGCCGTGACGAGCCACACGCGCTGGCCCGCGTCGAGGTGCATCTGCGCGAGCGCGCGGGTGCCGGACCAGATCTTGTCCGCCATCAGCTCGTCGTAGATTTCCTCGCTCATCGTGGTGAGCTCCTCGACCGTGCGACCGGCCACAAAGGACAGCGCGCGCTCGCGGTGGGTCTTGATGTCGGCCTTGTTCTCGCGTCCGCCGATGCGGAACTTGACCTGGTCCCACACGAAACCGGCGAGGTCGGCCGAGGTGAAGAACTTGCGCGCGGCGAGCCCGCGGGCGAAGTAGAAGATCGACGCGCCCATCATCATCGTGTTGTCCACGTCGAAGAAGGCACCCGCGGTGAGGTCCGGCGGCGCGGGCGGAACCGTCGTCGCCAGCTGCGCCGAGGAGGACGCGGCCTCCGCCGACGCTTCTCCGGCGAGCGTGGCGAGCCGCTCCAGTTCCTGACTCTTATCCTTGCCACGCCAAGCTGACACGCACACCGCCTCCAGGTTCGGGCACGTCCCGGCGGACGACGCCGACCGGGTCCTGCAGCACAGGGTAGCGACCGTGCGACTCACCCGTTGGAGATGTGGCCGGGACCTCGGATAGGGGTTGCCTGGTCGTCCTGATCACGGCGCGGGGGAGTGGCGAAAGTCGCGTCAGCCGATGACGATCGGCGGGAGCCCCGGCAGCAGCGGCGGGATCGAGACGACCGGCGGGGGCGCGGGCCGGGTCGGGATCCGGGGCGGCGTGGGAGCGGTGATCGGCGGCGAGACGCTCGGCGGGGCCGGAGGGTGCGGGACCTCGGCCGACGTCGGGGTCGGGGTCGGCGTGCCCGGGTTGCTCAGCGTCGGCGACGAGACCGAGCGCACCGGCAGCGGGGAGTCCGTCGGCGGGACGCTCGACCCGGCGACCGGAGGCGGGCTGCTCGGCGTGGAGCCGCCGGGCGGCAGCGGTTGCTGCGTGCACGCGCCGCGCGCGGGGAGGAGGCCCAGTTCGTCGGTGGTGCCGGTGGTGATCTGGTAGCAGCTCAGGCGCGAGCCGAGCGCGGAACTCCGCTGCTGTACGCGGTCGAGCAGGAGGCGCGCTTGCCGGAAATCCGAGAGGGCGGACGCCGGCACGTCGGCCTGTTCCGATTCCAGTTGCCGCGACTGGCTCTGCGCCCACGATTCCAAAGTCGTCAGCCGCGTGCGGTTGCCGCTTGTCGTCGCCAGCTCGGTGAGTTCGGCCACGCCCGCGCGGACGTCGCCGCTGAAATCGTGCAGCGCGGTTTGATACGCCGACGGGCTGGCGTCGCTCATCCGGCCCAGCTCGGTGACGCGGTTCGCGGCGAACTTCAGGTGTTTCTCGGCCTTGGCTTCGTCGCCGAAGGTCAGGCCGAGCGACGTGACTTCGCCTGCTCGCTTCACGCTGTACAGCGCGTCTCCGGGCAGGGCGTCTCGCGAAAGCAGCAGCGTGAGGCCGCCGAGGCCGAGGATCAGCGCGATGCCCGCGGCGGCGAGGTCGGCCATGCGCGGCCGCCACCGTCGGCGCGGGAGCGGTTCGCCGATGCGGCCTTCGATCTCGGCGCGGATCCGGGCTCGGGTGGCGGGGTCGGGGTCGCCCGCTTGGCCCAGTTCGCGCAAGGCACCGACGAGGGCCAGCTCTTCGGCGAACTCGTCCGGCCGCTGCCGCGGGGAAGCATTGATCGCGTCGTCGAACCGCTCGCTCTCGGTCCGACCACGCGAAAACCACCCGGGCACGCCCACGGTGCTGCTCCGTCTCCACCCAACGCCCGGCCCTGACCGCCGGTCTGGGTGAGAAACGATTAAGAAGCCGAAAAAGTTACGGCTGTCGTCGAACGATCAACGCAGGCCGGTGGGCAGCAGCTGCGCGAGCCGCCGGACCGCCCGGTGCTGCAATGCCTTCACCGCGCCCTCGTTGCGATCCATGATCTGCGCGGTCTCCGCGACCGACAGCCCCTGGAGGAACCGCAGCACGATGCATTCGCGCTGGTCCTCGCCGAGTTCGGCGACGCACCGCAGCAGCTCGGCCCTGGTCGCGCCCGCGATCGCCTGCTGTTCGGGTCCGGCCTGGGCGACCGGGCCGACCGGTCCGCCGGGCACACCGCCCGGTTCGGCGACCTCGTCGGTGACGACCTCGAGCCGGAACCGGCTGGACTTCACGTGGTCGAGGATCAGGTTGCGGGCGATGGTGACGAACCACGCGCCGACGTCGCGGCCCTGGTAGCTGACCGACGTGATCCGGCGCAGCGCGCGCAGGAAGGTCTCGCTGGTGACGTCCTCGGCCAGGTCGCGGTCGCCGAGCCGGAAGAGCGCATAGCGGTAGACGACGTCGACGTACCGGTCGTAGAGCTGGCCGAACGCGGAGGAGTCGCCGGCCTGCGCGGCCCGCACCAGTTCCCACGCCTCGGCCTTCGCGACCTCGGCGGGGTCCGGTTCGGCGTCGGCCTTGGGCAGCGGCACGGCGGCCGCGGACGAGCCGAACACGCGGTCGGCGAACATCGCGACCGGCCCGCGGTGCGCGGCGGCGGACAGGGTGATCGGACGGGTCATCGGGCGGCACCTCCGGCTGTCCCTGGTGCGGCCGGGCGCGTACCCGAGGGCGTGCGGGCGTGCCGCGGCGCGTGTCCCACACCCTCGTGGACCGGCGGCTTCGGCACGACGACTCCCTTGCTCGGGTCACCCGGTAGTGATCAACGCCACCCGGCGACGCAGTGCAGCATACGTGTTGTTACCGCGAAGTAGGTAGTGTCCCGGTCAGGCAGAGGTGCGACGATCGCGCGGCATCCCCATTACGGGTGACAAGATGACGAATCCGCAACGGAACGAGAGGGGTGGGGGTGGACCGGATCAGCACCGCCCACGGCGTCGCCGGCCTGCTCGCCGATGCGGCCAGCCGCTGGCCGGAACGCACGGCGATCACCGAGACGGGCACGGGTGCCACGCTGACCTGGCGAGAGCTCGACGAAGCGGCGCACGCGGAAGCACGCCGGCTGGTGTCCTCCGGCGTCGCGCCGGGCGACCCGGTGGTGCTGCGGCTCCCGACGTCGGCTGACTTCGCGGTCGCCTTGTTCGCGGTGCTGCGCGCGGGCGGAATCGCCGTGCCGTTGTCGCCGCAGGCCCCCGCGCCCGAACTGGAACGGCTGCTGGAGCACTGCGGCGCGAAACGCGTGGTGCAGCGCGACGACGCCGAGCTGCCCGAGGGCGTCGCCGGTCTGCCGCCGCGCGGCGAGGAGCCGGGCGACCCGGTCGACCTCGGCCGGTCCGGCGAGGACATCGCGGTCGTCTCGTACACCTCCGGCACGACCGGCCCGCCGCGCGGAGTGCTGCTGTCGCACCGCGCGTTGCTGGCGAACCTCGATCAACTGTCCCAAGTGGACGGAGTGACCGAGCACGACGACCGGGTGCTGGTCTCGATCCCGCTCTTCCACGTCTACGGCCTCGGCCCCGGCCTGCTCATGGCCACGGCGGTCGGTGCGACGCTGGTGCTGTCCGAACGCTTCGAAGCCCAGCGCACGCTCCAGGACTGCGCCGAGCATCGCGTCACGGCGATCACCGGCGTGCCCGCGATGTACAACGAATTCGCCGCGCTCGACCCCGAAGAGCTGGCGCACGGCCTGGCGACCGTGCACCGGCTGACATCCGGTGCCGCGCCGTTGCATCCCAAGGTGCTCGCGGCGATCCGGGAGGCCGCCGGGGTCGACGTGTACGAGGGCTACGGGCTCACCGAATGCGCGCCGGTGGTGACGTCGACGCTGGTCACCGGCTATCCGAAGCCCGGATCGGTCGGACGGCCGCTGCCCGGGATCGAGCTGCGGCTGGTGGAGTCGGACGGGTCCGCGGACGAACTGCCGCTCGACCCGGAGGAGCCGGACGACGTGTTCGAGGCGGGCGGCAGCACCGGGCTGGTGTCGGTGCGCGGCGCGAACCTGTTCTCCGGGTACTGGCCGGACGGCGCGCACGGCCCCGATGCCGAGGGCTGGTTCCGGACCGGCGATGTCGGCTACCTCGATTCCGACGGCGATCTGCACCTGGTCGACCGGGCCAACGACTTGATCATCGTCAACGGCTTCAACGTCTTCCCGCACGAGGTCGAGGAAGTGATCTCGCAGCTGCCCGGGGTGGCCGAGGCCGCCGTCGTGGGAGTGGTCGACGAGCGGAGCGGCGAAGCGGTGAAGGCGGTCGTGGTGCCTGCCGAAGGTGCGGCGTTGTCGGAGCAGCAGGTGGTGGACCAGTGCACCGCGCATCTCGCCGGGTACAAGGTGCCGCACACCGTCGAGTTCGCCGAAGCGCTGCCGCATTCGGCGACCGGGAAGCTGCGCCGCCTGAAGCTGCGCTGATTAGGCTGGGACCGTGCACAAAGTGACCGTGATGAGCCGCGAAGGATGCCACCTGTGCGAGGTGGCCGAGGCGGACGTCGCGCGGATCTGCGGCGAGCTGGGCGTGCCGTGGGAGACCGCGGACGTCGACAGCGACCCGGAATGGCAGGCCGAATACGGCGACCAGGTGCCGGTGATCCTGATCGACGGGACCGAGCACGGGTACTGGCGCGTCGAGGAAGAACGGCTGCGCGCGGCGCTGCGGTAAGCAACCCGTAAGCGCTTTGAACGGGCCAGACTCCGCCGGGCCCGCCGAAGATGGTGGGGTGAGTGCGTTGAAGGAAGCCCCGCCGACCGCCCGGCCGCGTCTGTCGCTGGGCATCGCGACGTTCATCGGCCTGGTCTCGCTGGCCGTCGCGCTGGGCGTGGGGCATCTGGTTGCCGGATTTGTCGGGTACAACGCGTCGCCGTTCGTCGCGGTCGCGGACTTCGTGATCGCGCACAGCCCGCACGCCGTCGTGGTGTGGGCGGAGCAGACGATCGGGACCGCCGACAAGACCGTGCTCAAGATCGGCCTGGCCGTGGTGCTGCTGGCGTTCGCGGTGCTCGCCGGGCAGCTCTCGCGCCGTCGTCCGCTGCCGGGCCAGCTGCTGGTGGTCGTGGTCGGCGCGTTCGGGATCTTCGCGGTGTTCGAGCGCACGGACGTCGGACAACTCGCCTTGCTGGCTCCGGTGCTGGCGCTGGGCGCTGCGCTGCTGGTGTTCAGCTGGCTGCACAAACGCGCGCTGCCGGCGGAAAGCGAACTGCGGCAGGGACTCAGCCGTCGCCAGGTCTTGCAGCGCGGCGCGGGAATCGCGGCCGGCGCCGGCGTGGCGGCGATCGTCGGCGAGGTCGTGTCCACCACCAGCAGCGCGACCGGCTCGCGCGCGTCGATCGGGCCGCTGGTCGCTGCGAAGAAAGCCCCGCCGCTGCCGCCGGACGCGGATTTCCACAAGCTCGGCTCGCCGCCGTTCATCACGCCGAACGGGAGTTTCTACCGGATCGACACCGCGTTCGTCGTACCGCAGGTGCGGGCCGAGGACTGGACCCTGAAGATCCACGGCATGGTCGACCGCGAGGTGAGCTTCTCCTACGCCGACATCCGGAACCGCCCGCTGGTGGAGCGGACCGTGACGCTCACCTGCGTCTCCAACGAGGTCGGCGGCGACCTGATCTCCACCGCGAACTTCATCGGCGTCGACCTGGTCGACCTGCTGGACGCGGCGGGCGTGCAACCGGGCGCGCAGCAGATGTACGCGACCAGCGTCGACGGGTTCACCTGCGGAACCCCGGCCAACGTCGCGCTCGACCCGGCACGCGGCGCGATGCTCGCGATCGGGATGAACGGCGAGGCGCTGCCGGTCGAGCACGGCTTCCCGGCGCGGATCGTGATCCCCGGGCTGTACGGCTACGTCTCGGCGACCAAATGGGTCACCGACCTCGAGTTCACGACCTGGGACGCGCGGCAGGCGTACTGGCTGCAGCGCGGCTGGGCGGAGCAGGCCCCGATCAAGACCGAATCGCGGATCGACGCACCGGCCAACGGGACGTCGGTGCGCGCGGGCAAGGTCCGGGTCGCGGGGACGGCGTGGGCGCAGCACGTCGGGATCGCGAAGGTCGAAGTGCGGGTGGACCAGGGCGCGTGGCTCCCGGCGACGCTTTCGGCCGAGGTCAACAAGGACACCTGGCGGATGTGGTGGGCCGAGGTGCCGGTGCCGCCGGGCAGCCACACGGTGACCGTGCGGGCGACCGACCAGACCGGTTACACGCAGACCGACCACACTGCGGACCCGGTCCCGGACGGTGCGACTGGGTGGCACACCGTGCCCTTCACCGCCGCCTGAGCAAGTGACAGCCGGGGCTTCGGCACCCGGTCCCGCTGCGGGACGTTCGCCCCGCTTAAGCGACCGGGGTTGTGCTTCTGGTCATGCGGATGACCAGTGACTTTGTGCATGCGTTCACAAGTGGACTACCGTAGGAACCCGTCCCCGCGAGGACCGGCATCGAACCGGACGGAAGCCGTGGGGTCAAGGGTTGGTTTTCCACTGCCGGTCGAGGCAGGTGGGGGACAGCGCGGGCACGAAGCCGGATTGAGGAGAAGTCAGCGTGGTGACACAGCGGGGCGGGCGCAGCGGTGCCGAACCGCCGGCCACGCCTCCGCGTGACGAATCCGACGCCGCCGAACCCGCACCGCCTGCCACGCGCCGGGCCGGTGGACGGCACGCCGCGGGCAGCCGCCGTCGGGCCGCGGTGAGCGAGAACGGCTTGGCGCGCAACGGAAACTCCGCGGGAGCCAGTGCTGAGAACGGGTCTGACCAGGTAGCCGGCGGCGGCGAGCACGCCGCGGGCAACGGCCGGGCCGCCAACGGCAACGGCAACGGCCGTGCGAGCCGGGCGGCCGCCCGAGCAGCCGCCGAAGCCCAGGCCGAAGCGCCCGCGGAGGGCGACGCCAAACCCCGCACCCGCCGTGCGGCCCGGACCTCCCGCCCCGCCCCGGACGCCGACAACGCGCCGACCGCCGAGATGCCCGCCGTCTCCGACGCGGAAGACACCGCGGTCCGCGCGAAGCAGATCCCGGAGGCCGCCGTTGCCCGGCTGGCCGTCTACCTGCGGATCCTTTCCGGATTGGCCGAACAGGGCGCGACCACCGTCTCCAGCGAAGAACTCTCCGCCGCGGCGGGCGTGAACTCCGCCAAACTCCGCAAAGACCTCTCCTACCTGGGCTCGTACGGCACTCGCGGCGTCGGCTACGAGGTGCAGGTGCTGGTCAGCCAGATCGAACGCATCCTCGGCCTCACCCGTCAGCACCGGGTCGCGGTGGTCGGAATCGGCAACCTCGGCCACGCGCTCGCCAACTACGGCGGCTTCCCCGGCCGGGGCTTCCCGGTCGAGGCGCTCTTCGACCTCGACCCCGATTTGATCGGCGTCCCCGTAGGGGGTCTCCCGGTCTCGCACATGGACGACATTCCGCGCGTTTGCTCCGAACGGGAGATTTCCGTGGGGATCATCGCCACACCTCCTACCGCCGCGCAGTCGGTGTGCGACAGGCTGGTGGCAGGCGGCGTCCAGTGCATCCTCAACTTCGCGCCGGTAGTGCTCCAGGTGCCGGCACACGTCGAGGTCCGCAAGGTCGACCTGGCCGTCGAGCTGCAGATCCTCTCGTTCCACGTGGCTCGGCGCGCCGACAGCGCGGCCGGCGCGGGCGGATCGGCCGGGGAAAACCAGGGGAATACCGGGTTACCCGGCACGGGCCGGCCCGCCGACAATGGCAGCGGCGGACGAAACGGCGCCGGTACGGACGGCGGTCTCGGAATGGTGGTGCGCTGAATGAGCGTGTTGGCGGTCGGGCTCTCCCATCGCAGTGCGGATCTCGGCACGCTCGAGCGTGCGGCGATCCCCGCGGACGAGCTGACCAAGGTCCTGCACGACCTGCAGCAGGCCGAGCACATCAGCGAGGTCATGCTCGTCTCGACGTGCAACCGCATCGAGGTCTACGCCGTGGTCGAGACGTTCCACGGCGGCGTCAACGACGTCTCGGAGGTGCTCTCCCGCAAGGCCGGGATGGAGCCGGCCGAGTTGTACGACAGCCTGTACGTGCACTACGCGGGCGCGGCCGTCGAGCACCTGTTCTCCGTCGCCTCGGGCCTTGACTCGATGGTGGTCGGCGAGACGCAGATCCTCGGCCAGGTCCGTTCCTCGTACGCGACCGCGCGCGACGCCGGCACCGTCGGCCGCACGCTGCACGAGCTGATCCAGACCACGCTGCGCGTCGGCAAGCGCGTGCACTCCGAGACCGGGCTCGACCAGCTCGGCGCGTCCGTCGTGTCCGAGGCGCTGGCCGCCGCGGGCGACATCGCTGGCAAGCACGCGCTGATCGTCGGGGCCGGTTCGATGGGCGCGCTCACCGCGGCGCAGCTGCGCAAGGCCGGGATCGCCGAGATCACCGTGGCCAACCGCACCGAGGCCAACGCCGTCCGGCTGGCCGAGAAGGTCGTCGCGGAGGGGATCCCGGCGCGTTCGGTGCCGTTGACCGAACTCGCCGGCGCGGTCGAGCTGGCCGATCTCGTCGTGGCGTGCACCGGGGCGCAGGACGCGGTCTTCCTCGCCGGACACGTGCCCGCGCGCGCCGGACGTCCGCTGGTCGTCTGCGACCTCGGGCTGCCCAAGGACGTCGACCCCGCGGTCGCCGAACTCGCCGACGTCACCGTGGTCGACCTGGAGACGATCCAGCGCCGCATGCGCGACGCCGGAGCCCCGACCACCGACCGGCAGACCGCCAAAGCCAACGGCATCGTGCTCGACGAGGTGCGCGAGTACCTCGCCGGACAGCGCAGTGCCGAGGTCACGCCCACGGTCACCGCGCTGCGCAGGCGCGCGGCCGAGGTGGTGGACGCGGAACTGCTCCGCCTGGACAACCGGCTGCCGGAACTCGACAGCCAGGTTCGCGAAGAGGTCGGCCGCACGGTTCGCCGCGTGGTCGACAAGCTGCTGCACGCGCCGACGGTGCGGGTCAAGCAGCTGGCCGCCGAGACGGCCGACACCGACTACGCCAACGCGTTGCGGGAACTGTTCTGCCTCGACCCGCAGGCTCCTGCGGCCGTGGCGAGCCCGACAGCGCCGGAAACCGAGAAGAAGCGGTAAGTGACCAGAGTCATTCGCATCGGCACGCGGGGCAGCAAGCTCGCCCTCGCGCAGACCGGCATCGTCGCCGACACCATCCGCGCCACCGGGGCGGAGGTGGAGATCGTCACCGTCACCACCCCCGGCGACCTCTCCAGCGCCCCGATCTCGCAGATCGGGGTCGGCGTGTTCACCTCGGCGCTGCGGGAAACGTTGCTGCGCAACGAGATCGACGTCGCCGTGCACTCGTACAAAGACCTGCCCACCGCACCCGAGGAAGGCCTCGTGCTGGCCGCGGTGCCGCCGCGCGAGGACCCGCGCGACGCGCTGATCGCCCGCGACGGTCTCACCCTCGGCGAGCTTCCGCCGGGCGCGAAGGTCGGCACCGGCGCGGCTCGGCGCATGGCTCAGTTGCGCGCGCTGGGTCTCGGTTTGGAAATCGTGCCGATCCGAGGCAATATCGATACCCGCATGCGCAAGGTGGCCGACGGCGAGCTGGATGCCGTGGTGCTCGCGCGTGCCGGACTGGCCAGGGTCGGCCGGGTGGACGAGATCACCGAAACCCTCGACCCGATCCAGATGCTGCCCGCTCCCGCGCAGGGGGCGCTGGCGCTGGAGTGCCGGGCCGCCGACGTGGACATCGAGCACCTGCTCGCGTCCGCGGTGGACGACGAGAGCACGCGGGTCGCGGTGACGGCCGAACGGGCTCTGCTCGCCGCGCTCGAAGCCGGGTGCAGCGCGCCGGTGGGCGCGCTCGCCGAGATCGTCGAGGACCTCGACGACGAGGGCGCGGTGGTGGAACGCATCTCGCTGCGCGGCACCGCTGCCGTCGAAGGCGAGAACGGCGGCGTCGACATGGTGCGGGCGTCCGCGATCGCCGGGATCGGCGAGGCGGAGAAGCTCGGCCGGGAACTGGCCGCCGAACTGCTTGACCTGGGTGCCGGGGCGCTGCTCGGCCCCGCGCTGTGACGCCAGTCGTCACCGACCCGCACGACCTGCCCGACACCAGCGGCCGGAGCACCGGCCGCCCAAGAGGAGAAGAACACCAACGATGACCCCTGCTCGCAAGACCGCCGGGCGCGTCGCCTTCGTGGGCTCGGGCCCCGGGGACGCCGGGCTGCTCACCGTCCGCGCCCAGGAACTCCTGGCCAAGGCCGAGGTCGTGGTGACCGACCCGGACGTGCCCGCCAGCGTGCTCGCCTTCGCCGCCCCCGGCGCCGAGGTCCGGCCCGCCGTCGGCGAACCGTCCGACGTCGCGAAGGACCTGACCGCCGAGGCCAAGGCGGGCCGGCTCGCGCTGCGGCTGGTCTCCGGCGACCCGCTGACCAGCCCGGCCGTCGTGGCCGAGGTCCAGGCCGTTGCCCGCACGTCGGCCGTGTTCGATGTCATCCCGGGCGTCGCGCCGGGCACTGCGGTGCCCGCGTACGCGGGGGTCGCGCTTGGCGGCACCTACACCGAGGCGGACGTCCGCGGCGAGGTGGACTGGGGCGCGCTGGCCGCGGTCCCCGGCCCGATCGTGCTGCACGCGACCTCCGCGCACCTCGCCGAGGCGGCAAGCCAGCTCACCGAGAAGGGGCTGCCCGCGACCACCCCGGTCGCGGTCACCGCGAACGGCACCATCAACACCCAGCGCACGCTGGACACCACCCTCGCCTCGGTCGCGAACGACGCGGGCGAACTGGTCGGCCCGCTGGTCGTGACGGTCGGCCAGGCCGCCGGACAGCGGTCGAAGCTGTCCTGGTGGGAGTCGCGGGCGCTGTACGGCTGGAAGGTCCTGGTGCCGCGCACCAAGGAGCAGGCCGGCGAAATGGCCGAGCGGCTGCGCGGCCACGGCGCGACCTCGCACGAGGTCCCGACGATTTCGGTCGAGCCGCCCCGCAGCCCGGCGCAGATGGAGCGTTCGGTCAAGGGCCTGGTCGACGGCCGCTACCAGTGGATCGTCTTCACCTCCACCAACGCGGTGCGCGCGGTGTGGGAGAAGTTCGAGGAGTTCGGTCTCGACGCGCGCGCGTTCTCCGGCGTGAAGATCGCCTGCGTCGGCGAATCGACCGCGGCGAAGGTGCGCTCGTTCGGCATCATCCCGGAGCTGGTCCCGACCGGCGAGCAGTCGTCCGAGGGCCTGCTGGCCGAGTTCCCGCCGTACGACGACGTGCTGGACCCGGTGAACCGCGTCCTGCTGCCGCGCGCGGACATCGCCACCGAGATCCTGTCGGCCGGTCTGGTCGAGCGGGGCTGGGAAGTGGACGACGTCACGGCCTACCGGACCGTCCGGGCCGCCCCGCCGCCAGCCGAGACCCGCGAGATGATCAAGACCGGCGGGTTCGACGCGGTCTGCTTCACCTCGTCGTCGACCGTGCGGAACCTGGTGGGCATCGCCGGGAAGCCGCACACGCGCACGTTGGTCGCGTGCATTGGGCCGAAGACCGCGGAGACCGCGGTGGAATTCGGTCTGCGGGTGGATGTTCAGCCGGAGAAGGCTGACGTGCCGCATTTGGTGGACGCTCTCGCCGAGCACGCCGCGCGGCTTCGTGCGGAGGGCGCGTTGCCGCCGCCGCGGAAGGCCAAGCGCACCCGGCGCAGCTGAGGATTTGTCCGTGAAGGGCTCCTTGCGGGAATCTGATTCCCTCAAGGAGCCCTTCACGGCTTTCCGGGGAGGCGCGGGAGTACCTTGGATGTGTGTTCCCTGAGCAGCGACCCCGCAGGCTTCGTACTACTCCGGCAATGCGCAGGTTGGTCGGTGAGACCACGTTGCGGCCACGGCAGTTGATTCTGCCGATGTTCGTGGCCGAGGGTCTCGACGCGCCGCGGCCGATCGCCAGCATGCCCGGGGTTGTTCAGCACACTCGCGACACTCTGCGCAAGGCCGCGGTCGAGGCGGTCAACGCCGGGGTTGGCGGGATCATGCTCTTCGGCATTCCGGAGAAGCGGGATCCGGAGGGCTCCGGCGCGGTTGACGAGAAGGGCATTCTCAACGTCGCGTTGCGGGATCTGCGCAGCGAGCTCGGCGACTCCACCGTGCTGATGGCCGACACCTGCTTGGACGAGTTCACCGATCACGGGCACTGCGGTGTGCTCGACGCGGACGGTGTGGTCGACAACGACGCCACCCTCCGGCTGTACGCCGAGATGGGGGTCGCACAGGCGGAAGCCGGGGCGCACGTGCTCGGGCCGAGCGGGATGATGGACGGGCAGGTCGGCGTGATCCGCCGGGCGCTCGACGAGGTCGGGCACAGCGAGACCGCGATTCTCGCCTATTCGATCAAGTACGCCAGCGCGTTCTACGGGCCTTTCCGCGAGGCCGTCGACTCGCAGCTCAAGGGCGACCGCAAGACTTACCAGCAGGACCTCGGCAACGCGCGCGAGGCGATGCGGGAGCTCGAACTCGACCTCGCCGAGGGCGCGGACATGGTCATGGTCAAGCCTGCACTGTCCTATTTGGACATCATCAAGGCGGCGGCCGACATTTCGCCGGTTCCCGTCGCGGCGTACAACATCTCCGGCGAGTACGCGATGGTCGAGGCGGCCGCGGCGAACGGCTGGATCGAGCGCGAGCGCACTGTCCTCGAGGTGCTCACCTCCATCCGCCGCGCGGGGGCGGACATGATCCTGACCTACTGGGCGGCCGAGGCCGCGGCCTGGCTGGACTGAGCCCGGGTAGGGTCTTTCGGGTGGCCGAGAAGGACGAGAACACCCCGAAGCCAGCCAGCGTGACCTCGGACGATCTTTCCGGGCTCACCGACGACGAGCGCCGCAAGCGCGGGCGCGCGCCGGATCCGGTGCTGCCGGGGCAGATCGCGCCGAAGGCCAAGCCGCCGACGCCGGTGCACGTCGCGTTCGTGCTCGCCATCGTGGCCGCGGTGATCGTGGTGGCCGGGCAGGTCGTCACCGTCTTGCTCAAGCAGCAGCTGGTCGACCGCGCGATCGAGCAGGTGCGGCAGGCAGGCCAGAAGGTCGACGTCGCTCAGGTGCAGGCCAACGCCAACACACTGGTGTGGGCCATGTTGATCGGCGCGCTGTGCTTCGGTGCGCTGCTCGTGCTGTTCGCCTGGAAGGCCCGCGAGGGCACGCGTTCGGCACGCAGCATCGCGACGCTGCTGGCGGTGCTCGGCATCGTGTTCGAACTCGGGGTGATCCGCAGCATCTTCGCGCTCGTCTCGTCGCTGGCGCTGATCGTCATGCTGATCCTGTTGTACCTGCCGAAGGTGGCGGACTACTTCCCGAAGGTCGGCAAGAAGCTGTAATGGCGGCGAGGACGCTGTACTCCGAGCCCGGCGTCGGGTGGTCGGCGCTGATCTGGGGCCCGCTGTTCGCGCTGCTGGGCGCGCTCGCCGAACTGGCCACCGGCGGGCCGACGCACGTCGTCGGCTGGGTGCTGATCGGTGTCGCGCTGGTCGCGCTGACCCTGCCCTGGGTTTACGCGCGGCGCCGGTTCCTCTCGCTCGAGGTCACCACCGAGGGGCTGCGGCAGGGGCGGGAGACGCTGGCCGCCGAGCGGATCGTCTCGGTGACCGACGTCGGCGCGCCAGTCGGGACGCGGGTGCTCGGCGGCGGCTGGTCGGTGCCGCGCAAGTACGACGAGTTGCCGGTCGGGTTGGACGACGGCACGGTGGTGCTCGCCTGGGCCCGCGACGTCGAAGCGCTGAAGACCGCGCTCGCGGAGCTGGCCGCGAAGAACCGACCCGAGGAGCAGGCCGATGACTCCCGGAACTGAACCCCCACGAGGGACGCGGAACGACGGCGAACCTGAAAGGCTGGACCCCGTGATCGACCTACCCCAGCCGACCGGAGCCGGGCTTTGGCCGCCGGAGGAAACACAGCCGCAGACGAAGCTCAACCAGCCGTGGCGCGCGTTCGTCGCGCTCGGCGAGGTCGTGGTGGCCGGATTGGTGCTGTGGGCGGCGTTCGCGCTGTGGCACGCCGGGGTCGTCACGGTCTCCACCACGGCGAGCGACGGCACGAAATTGATCTCGGAACGGTACTTCGGCGGACATATCGCCGGGGCGCTCGGGCTCGGCACGCTGTCGGCGGTATTGGTGGTGGACGCGGTCCGGCAATTGCTGCTCGCGGTGCGGGCGAAGCACAAAAAGAAGAAGGACTGATTACACAGCTGTCCCACAGGAAACCAACAGCTGACTGCTAACCGGGCCCCGCAGTCTTGCGGCCATGACGCGGCTGCGCACACGAACCTGGGTGATCAACGGAGTCCTTGTCGTCCTGCTCGGCGGCGCGGCTTTCGGGATTTATCAGGCCTTTTCGCCGGCCAGTTCCACCGCGCAGGCGCAAACCCGGACCACGCCGGTCCGGCGCGCGAACGTTTCCCAGACCGTTTCGGCGGCGGGCACGATCGCGAGCACGTACACCGGCGTCGCGAACTTCACGACGTCCGGCAAGGTCACGAGCATCGACGTGAAGGTCGGCGACGTCGTGAGCGCCGGGCAGAAGCTCGCCACTGTCGACTCTTCCCAGGCGAGCAAACAACTTCAGGTCGCCAAGGCCAATCTCGCGGTCGCCGAGGACAACCTGACGACGGCGGAGGACAATCCGCCCGCGAACCAGACCGCGACTCAGGCGCAGAGCAGCACCGCGTCGCTTCAGGCCAAAGTGGATCAAGCGCAGCTGGACGTCGACAACGCGGAAACAGCGCTCTCCGCCACCACATTGACCGCGCCGGGCGCGGGAACGATTACCGCGATCAACGGGACGGTCGGGCAGCAAACGGGCAGCGGGTCCAATTCCAGCACCAGTTCGGCAGGGGCGTCGCCCAGTTCCGGTTCCGGTTCTGGCGGCCAATCCGGGCAACAGTCGTCGTCCAGCAGCAGTAGTAGCAGCACCGGCTTTATCGACATCACCGACATGGGCAATCTTGTCGTCAATACTTCGGTGGCGGAAATTGACGTGAGCAAGGTCAAAACCGGTCAGAAAGCCACCGTGACCTTGAACGCGACTCCGGACCAGCCGTTGCAGGCGACCGTTTCCAGCATTGACCTCACGCCGACCACGAGCAGCAACGTCGTCAGTTACGGCGCGAAGCTGGCGTTGTCGAATCCGCCGTCGGGGCTGCGGCCCGGACAGTCGGCGAGCGTCGTGATCACGGTCGCGGAAGCCGATGGCGTGCTGAGCGTTCCGGCCGCGGCGGTGCGGACCACCGGGACGACGAACGTGGTCACCGTGGAGCAGAACGGGCAGCCGGTTTCGCGGCAGGTCGAGGTCGGCGTGCGCGGGGAGTCCACTGTGGAGATCAAGTCCGGGCTCAGCGAAGGCGACAGCGTGGTGCTCACGGCTGCGTCGCCGACGACGTCGAGTGGGTCCAATGGCCAGCAGCGGGGCGGCACGGGCGGTCTTGGCGGGTTCGGCGGCGGTCAGCAGGGCGGGCTCGGCGGTGGCCGTCAAGGCGGCGTCGGGGGCCGGGGATGAAGCCGGTGATCGCGGTCTCCGGACTGCGCAAGACTTACGGCAGCGGGGAAACCGCGGTGCACGCGCTGCGCGGGGTCGAGCTGCAGGTGTGGCCGGGCGAGTACGTGGCGATCATGGGCGCGTCCGGATCCGGGAAATCGACGCTGCTGAACATGCTCGGCTGTCTCGACACGCCTACCTCGGGCCGGTACCTGCTGGACGGATTCTCCGTCGCCGATCTCAACGAACGTCAGCTTGCCTTGCTGCGCAACCGAAAGATCGGCTTCATCTTCCAGTCGTTCAATCTCGTGCCGCGCACCAGTGCGCTGTCCAATGTGGAACTGCCGATGATCTACAGCGGACTCAAGCGCGGGGAGCGGCGACGCCGTGCGCTCGCCGCGCTGGAGATGGTCGGGCTCACCGATCGGGCCAAGCATCTGCCGAACGAACTGTCCGGCGGCCAGCAGCAGCGCGTCGCGGTGGCGCGGGCGCTGGTCGGCGGACCGGCGTTGCTGCTCGCCGACGAACCGACCGGAAACCTCGACCACGCAAGCACTGTCGACGTCCTCGGCGTCTTCGACCGGCTCAACGCACTCGGCCGCACGGTCGTGGTGATCACGCACGAGGACGAGGTCGCGCAGCACGCGCACCGTGTCGTGCGGGTCAGCGACGGGCGGATCGTGTCGGACGAGGTACGCACCGGGGTGGTCGCGTGAACTTCGTCGAGATCATGCGGTTCGCGGTGCGCGGGCTCGCCTCGAACAAACTGCGTTCGGTGCTCACCACGCTCGGCATCACCATCGGCGTCGCGTCGGTGATCTTGCTGGTGGCAGTGGGAAACGGCGCTTCGGCGGCGATCACCGCGAGCATTCAGGGCCTCGGCACCGACGTGGTCAACGTGTCGCCGGTGCGCGGCGGCGGGCAGACCAGTCAGGTCCGTCCGCTCACCGTGCAGGACGCGCACGCGCTGATCGACCCGGTGGGTGCGCCGGACGTCAAGGCGGCCGCGCCAGTGGTGAACACCAGCGCGACCGCGACGTACGGGCAGACCTCCTACGACGTGTCGAGCGTTGTCGGCACCGAGCCCAGTTACTTCACCACCACGAACCGCCAGATCGCCGACGGTCAGCTGTTCAGCGCCGAGGACGTGACGCAGGCGCGCAAGGTCGTCGTGCTCGGGCCGACGACCGCGCAATCGATCTTCGGCGCGGGCGAGCCGGTCGGCAAGAACGTGCTGATCAACAGCATCCAGTTCACCGTGATCGGCGTGCTGCAAACGAAAGGCAGCACCGGGCTGCAGAACGCCGACGACGTCGCGATCGCCCCGATCAGCGCGGTCCAGAACTCGCTCGCGGGCTACGGCGGACTGAACCAGATCGCCGTGCAGGCGACCACCGCCGATTCGATCGGGCTGGCCCAAGCCGAGGTCACCGCGATTCTCGACGCCCGGCACGGCATCCGGGCCTCGGCCAACCCGGACTTCCAGATCCAGAACTCCGCGCAACTGCTGCAGACCCGGACCTCGGCGATCCAGACGTTCACCGTGCTGCTCGGCGCGGTCGCGGCGATCTCGCTGCTGGTCGGCGGGATCGGCGTCACGAACATCATGCTCGTCACGGTCACCGAGCGGATCCGCGAGATCGGCATCCGCAAGGCGATCGGCGCGCCGCGCGCGGCGATCCTCGGCCAGTTCCTCGCCGAGGCGACCATGCTCAGCCTGTTCGGCGGACTGCTCGGCGTGCTGATCGGAGTGGTCGGCAGCCGGTTCAGCATCGCCGGAATCCAGCCGGTGGTGGTGCCGTCGTCGATCGCGCTCGCGTTCGCGGTGTCCGCCCTGATCGGGCTTTTCTTCGGCAGTTTCCCGGCGAACCGGGCTTCGCGGCTGCGGCCGATCGACGCCCTCCGGCACGAGTAGGAGCGTCATGTCCGCGTCGACCACCCAGCCCATTCCGACTCCTCCGGAGGAGCCCGCCCGTCCGGAAGACCTCATCGCCGAGCCCGCTGTCCAAGGTGATCTCACCGCTGAGTTGAAGCAGGTCGCACGGCCGTTCGGCAAGCCGACGCTGGTGCTCGCCGGGTTGCTCGTGCTGGCGCTGGCGTTCGCCGGCGGCGCGTGGACGCACGCGGCGTTCGGCCCGTCGAGCAGTACTTCCAGCGCCCGTCCTGCTGCGGCGGACGGGCAACAGGGGCCGAGCTTCGGCGGACGTTCGGCAGGCGGCCGCGGGACGGTCGGCACCGTGGAGAAGGTCGACGGCAGCACGGTGACGGTGAAGACCATGCAGGGCAGCGAAGTCACAGTGTCCACTTCGGACAGCACGACGGTCGGCGTGACCCAGCCGGGCAAGCTCAGCGACCTCAAACCGGGACAGACGGTGACCGTCCAGGGCCGCACCGGATCGGACGGTTCGGTGACCGCGCAGGCGATCGTGGCGCAGCCGGGTCGTTAGGGAACGTCGTTGAGCGCGATGATCGCGACGTTCAGCGCGGTCGTGTAGAGCAGCCACGCCAGATACGGCACGAGCAGCAACGCGGCGACGCGGGACCGGCGGTAGAACAGCGCGATCGTCACGATCACGGTGAAATCGAGCAGCACGATGTCCACACACGCGACCTGCGTGGAACCGCCGGCGAAGAACAGCGAGATCCACATCAGGTTGAACAGCAGGCCGATGCCGTACGCGGCGAAGCCCTGGTTCTCGCCGTCGGTGCGCCAATAAGTCCAGCCCGCGACGGCGAGCACGATGTACAGAACCGTCCACACCGGACTGAACAGCGACGAGGGCGGGGCCCACTCCGGCAGCACGTACCGGTTGTAGGCGTCCGGCGCGGTCGTCGCGGCCAGCGCTCCTACCAGCGCGATGACGCCGACCAGCCCGAAGAACACCGCGAGCATCAGCCACGGGTTCCGGCGGTGTGTGGGCGCCGTCACGTCTCCTCCATGGCTCGCCCCGTCCATGCGCGCCCATCTTAAGAGCGAGTGCGCCGGTGTGCCGGGTGGCAATCGGGTGGCAGCTTGGGCGCCGCCGACACCCGGATGGAGGATTTGCAAGACTGGGACGGTGAGCACTGGCACCGAGCAGTCCAAAGCATGGTTCGCACGCGCCAAGGCGGCCGTTCCGGGCGGGGTGAACTCGCCGGTGCGCGCCTTCAACTCGGTCGGCGGCACGCCGCGGTTCATGGTCCGCGGCGAAGGCCCGTATCTGTGGGACGCCGACGGCAACCGCTACGTCGACCTCGTCTCCTCGTGGGGCCCGATGATCCTCGGGCACGCGCACCCGAAGGTGGTGGCCGCCGCCCGCGCGGCCGCGGAGCACGGGCTTTCCTTCGGCACGCCGACGATCGGCGAGGTCGAACTCGCCGAGGAGATCATCGGCCGGGTCGGCCCGGTCGAGCAGGTCCGGCTGGTCAACTCCGGCACCGAAGCCACGATGAGCGCCATCCGGCTGGCCCGCGGTTTCACCGGCCGCGCCAAGATCGTGAAGTTCGCCGGCTGCTACCACGGCCACGTCGACGCGCTGCTCGCCGAAGCGGGTTCCGGTGTCGCGACACTCGGCCTGCCGACTTCGCCGGGTGTCACCGGTGCGCAGGCCGCGGACACGATTGTCTTGCCGTACAACGATCTTGACGCGCTCCGGAAGTCCTTCGCGGAGAACGAGGGCCAGATCGCCGCGGTGATCACCGAAGCGGCCGCGGGCAACATGGGCGCGGTTCCGCCGGACGCCGGCTTCAACGCCGCATTGCGGGACATCGCGCACGAAAACGGCGCGCTGCTGATCATGGACGAGGTGATGACCGGCTTCCGCGTTTCGCGCGCTGGCTGGTTCGGCCTCGAAGGTGTGGCCGGCGACCTCTACACGTTCGGCAAGGTGATGTCGGGCGGGCTGCCCGCGGCGGCGTTCGGCGGTCGCGCGGACATCATGGCGAAGCTCGCGCCCGGCGGTCCCGTCTATCAGGCGGGCACGCTGTCCGGTAACCCAGTGGCGGTCGCCGCCGGTCTCACCGCGCTGCGCGAAGCCGACGACGCTGTGTACGCGAAGCTCGACGCCAACGCGAAGCGTCTCGGCGGGCTTTTCGACAAGGCGCTCAGCGAAGCGGGCGTCACGCACACTGTGCAGTTCGCGGGCAACCTGGTGAGCGTCTTCTTCACCGACAAGCCCGTACGCAACTACGCGGACGCGCAGGCCACTGAGACGTGGCGCTTCCCGGCTTTCTTCCACGCGCTGCTCGAAGCAGGCGTGTACCCGCCGCCGAGCGCGTACGAGGCATGGTTCGTGAACGCCGCGATGGACGACGAAGCGTTCGCCGTCATCGAAGCTGCGTTGCCCGCAGCGGCGCGCGCGGCGGCTGAGGCGGTTAAGCCGTGACCACCGTCGTCCACATGCTGCGGCACGGCGAAGTCCACAACCCGGAGAAGATCCTCTACGGGCGGCTGCCGAACTTCCGGCTGTCGGAGCGCGGGCAGCGTCAGGCGCTCACGGTCGCCGAGGCGGTCGCTGGGCATGACCTCGCGTACGTCGTCGCTTCGCCTCTTCAGCGTGCGCAGGAGACCGCGGCGCCTATCGCGGGCGCGCACCGTCTCGACATCGCCACGGACGAAGGTCTCATCGAAGCGGCGAACGTCTTCGAAGGCCAGCGCGTAGCCGTGGGCGACGGCGCGCTGCGGCAGCCGAAAGCGTGGCCGCACCTGGTGAACCCGTTCAAGCCGTCGTGGGGCGAACCGTACGTCGAGATCGCACACCGCATGCTCGGCGCGGTGCACCGTGCGCGCGTAAAGGCCGAAGGGCGCGAAGCGCTGTGTGTGTCGCATCAGCTGCCGATCTGGACGCTTCGCCGCTTCTTGGAAGCGAAGCGGCTGTGGCACGACCCGCGGCAGCGGCAGTGCTCGCTGGCGTCGCTCACCAGCCTGGTGTTCGACGGCGAAGAGCTGCTGGAGATCGTCTACAGCGAACCCGCGGGCACCACTGACCCCAAGGTGACCGGCGCATGAAACGCCGGCTGCTCGGGATGCTGATGGCCGCCGCGCTGGTCGTGACGGGCTGCTCGACCGGCAAGGACGCGGTCGTCTCGGGCGGCACCTTCACCTTCGTCTCGCCCGGTGGCAAGGTCGACATCAGCTACCCGGAGAACGAACGTCAGAAAGCCCCGACGCTCGCCGGCGACGACCTGATGCACGAGGGCAAACAGCTCTCGATCGAAGACTTTCCCGGCAAGGCGCTGGTGATCAACCTGTGGGGCCAGTGGTGCGGCCCGTGCCGCGCCGAAGCGCCCGAACTGGAGACCGCGAGCAAGCAGATCGCCCCGCTCGGCGCCCAGGTGATCGGCCTCGATGTCCGCGACCCGGCCCGCGACGTGGCACAGGACTTCGTCCGCGACCGCGGCCTGACGTACCCGTCGATCTGGGACCCGTCCGGGCGCGTGCTGCTGCAGCTGGCGGGGTACCCGCGCAACATCATCCCGTCGACGCTGGTGCTGGACAAACAGCACCGCGTGGCGGCGGTGTTCCTGCGGCAGGTGCTGGCTTCGGACCTGGTTCCGGTGGTGCAGCGGCTCAGCGCGGAGAAGTGACCTCGTGAGTGGCAATCCCGGTTAGAACCGCGATTGCCACTCACGAGACCCGGCCACGGTCCTTGCTCCGCGCCAGCCCGCTCAGCTCCGCCCCAATGCCACATTGGGTGCATGTGACGCACCCAATGTGGCGTTGGGTGCGTCTGACGCACCCAATGTGGCATTGGGGCGCTAGGACCAAGGTCCCGGCCCCGCTGTGGCGTAGGTCCTGTGAGCGGGCCCCGCCCGCCTCACGTCCAGCTCACTGCCTACTCTCAAGTGCGTGAACTCCGTGTCCGAGCTGGCGCTCTCCGGGCCGCTGCTGCTCGCCGCGGGTGTCGCGCTGGTGGCCGGGGCCATCTCGTTCGCGTCGCCGTGCGTGGTGCCGCTCGTGCCCGGGTATCTGGCCTACCTCGCGGCTCTCGTCGGCGCAGACGCCCCGGCGGTGCGCGACGGCGAGGAACGCAAGAAGGGCCGCTACGCCGTGCTCGGCGCGGCGGGGCTGTTCGTGCTCGGGTTCACCGTGGTGTTCGTCGCGACCATGGGCACGCTGGTCTGGCTCGCGAACACCTTGCTGGTCAACGAGGATCTGCTGCAGCGCATCGGCGGCGTCCTCACCATCCTCATGGCGCTGGTCTTCATCGGCTGGATCCCGGGGCTGCAGCGCGAGGTCCGCTCGCACCACGTGCCCGGCGGCGGGCTGTGGGGCGCGCCGGTGCTCGGCGCGGTGTTCGGACTCGGCTGGACGCCGTGCATCGGGCCGACGCTCTCGGCCGTCACCAGTCTCGCCAGCGCGACCGGCGGGGCCGCGGTTCGCGGGTACGTGCTGGTGCTCGTCTACTGCCTCGGCCTCGGCGTCCCGTTCCTGCTGATCGCGCTCGGCGCCCGCTGGGCCGTGCGCGCCACCGACTGGCTCCGCCGCAACGGCCGCCGCGTGCAGATCTTCGGCGGGGCGCTGCTGATGGTGGTCGGCATCCTGCTGGTCACCGGGCTGTGGGGAGACGTCATGGGCTGGCTCCGCAACTCCGTCGCCTCCGATCTCGAGCTGCCGCTGTGACCACTACCGAAGCGCCCCCGAAGAACCCGCAGCCGTACCGCCCGTCCGCGGCCAAGCAGTTCCTGGCTTTCCTGCGCAACACCTGGCGCGGCCTGACCTCCATGCGCACCGCGCTGGTGCTGCTGTTCCTGCTGGCGCTCGCCGCGCTGCCCGGCGCGTTGCTGCCGCAGCGGCGGCTGAACGCGCCGAAGGTCGACGAGTACATCAGCGCGCACGGCTGGTGGGGTTCGCTGCTCGACAAGCTGGAGTTCTACGACGTCTACTCCAGCGTCTGGTTCTCCGCGATCTACATCCTGCTGATGATCTCGCTGATCGGCTGCCTCACGCCGCGCAGCTTCGAGTACCTCAAGCAGATGCGGGCCAAGCCGGTGCTGACGCCGCGCAATCTCGCGCGCATGCCGCACCACCGGATCGCCCGCACCGCGCGCACGCCGGAGACGATCCGCGAGGACGTGCGCAAGCAGCTGTCCGGCTGGCGGCGCGTCGAGCGCGAGGAGGACGGCGGCGGGTTCAGCGTCTCGGCCGAACGCGGCTACCTGCGCGAGACCGGCAACCTGCTCTTCCACTTCGGCATGCTCGGCCTGATCATCTTCTTCGCCCTCGGCAAGCTCTACAGCTACGAAGGCCAGGTCATCGTGCAGGCCAACGGCGGCCAGTTCTGCAACTCGGGCATCTACAACTACGACTCGTTCGAGGCCGGCCTGCGCGTCGACGGCACCGACCTCGACCCGTTCTGCGTGAAGGTCAACGACTTCACCGCCCGCTACACCGCCACGAACCAGGCCGACTACTACCACTCGCACATCGAGTACCAGTCCGGCGAAGACCTGCAGACCGGCACGTGGAAGCCCTACGACCTCGAGGTCAACGAACCGCTGCGCACCGTCGGCGACCGGGTTTACCTGCTGGGCAACGGTTATTCGCCGCAGTTCACGGTGACCTTCCCGAACGGCGAGAAGCGCACCCAGAACACCCAGTGGATGTTCACCAACTCGGCCACGATGCTGTCGGAGGGCGCGACGAAGTTCGACCAGCCCGGCGTCACCGACGAGGTCCAGCGGCGCACCAAGCAGCTCGCGATCACCGGCCTCTTCGCGCCGTCCTCGTTCATCCACGGCGGCGTGCTCACCTCGACCGCGCCGCAGCTGAACAACCCGATGGTCGCGGTCGACGTCCTGCGCGGCGACCTCGGCCTCGACGCGGGCCGCGGCCAGTCGGTGTTCTCGGTCGACCAGTCCCGCGTCCAGGACGGCAGGCTGAAGCGGGTCGCCCGCAAGAACCTCGCGGTCGGCCAGGAACTGACGCTCGACGACGGTACGAAGGTCCGTTTCGACGGCGTCAACAAGTGGGTCAACCTGCAGATTTCGCACGATCCGACGCAGGGCTACGTGCTCGGCTTCGCGATCGTGATGTTCGCCGGACTCGGGGCGTCGCTGCTGGTCAAGCGGCGTCGCGTGTGGGTGCGGGTACGGCCGGGCAAGGACGAGAGCGCGAGTACCGTGATCGAGGTCGCGGGGCTCGCGCGCACGGATCAAGCCGGATACGGCGAGGAATTCCAGCGGATCAGCGAACGGCTGGTCACGGGCCGGAAGGGCAGCTGAGGCATGGAGATCAACGAGACTCTCTCGCAGTACAGCGATCTGCTGTACACGACGACAGTGGCGATTTACGTGCTGGCGCTGCTGTTCACGCTCTTCGAGCAGGCATTCGGCGCGAAGGGCCGTCTCGCCGCCGAGCGCAGCCGCAAGCGCGTGCTGGTCGGCGCGGGCGGGCCTGACTCCGACGACGCCGGGATCGAGGACGGCGACGTCCCGGCCGAGCCCGAAGCCCCGCGCGCGGTCGGCCGCGCGGAGCGGATCGGCCGGATGGGCGCGGCGCTGCTCGTGCTGGGCGCGCTGCTGCAGCTGTCGGCGATCGTGCTGCGCGGACTCGCGGTGCACCGCGCGCCGTGGGGCAACATGTACGAGTACGGCATGGCGGTCACCTTCATCACCGTCGTCGCGTGGCTCGTGGTGATCAAGAAGTTCCCGGTCCGCCACCTCACCGGCTTCCTGCTGCTGCCCGTCGTGATCTTGATGTTCATCAACGGCACGATGCTGTACACGGTGGCCGCGCCGGTCGTGCCCGCGCTGCAGTCCTACTGGCTCGTGATCCACGTGTCCGCCGCGATCATCGGCTCCGGCGTGTTCCTGGTGCCGGGCGTGGCGAGCGTGCTGTACCTCTTCCGCACCGCGCACGACCGCAACCCGGCCAAGTTCGCCGGGTTCGGCCCGAAGCTGCCCGCGGCTGACGTGCTCGACCGCATCGCCTACCGCGCCACCATCGTGGCGTTCCCGATCTTCACCTTCGGCGTGCTGTGCGGCGCGGTGTGGGCCGAGGCGGCGTGGGGCCGGTTCTGGGGCTGGGACCCGAAGGAGACCGTCGCGTTCATCGCGTGGGTCATCTACGCGGCATACCTGCACTCCCGGGCCACCGCGGGCTGGCGAGGGACCCGCGCGGCGGTGATCAACATCGTCGGGTTCGCCGCGACGATCTTCAACCTGTTCTTCGTCAACCTGGTGACCGTCGGACTGCATTCCTACGCCGGAGTGAGCTGAGCCGGGGGTCCACCGCCCGGACCGCGCCTCGGGCGACTACCGTCGTCACCAGGGGCCCTTCGACGTACCCGGGAGGTTGGCAACGGTGACCGGACCCAGTGAAGAGACTGCCGGGGAACAGCAGTCCGAGCAGGCCCAGGAACCGGCTGCCATGTTCTCCGAGGAACGCACCGACTCGACGCCGCATCCCGGCACCGGGCCGTACGACGCGCAGCCGACGCAGGTCGTCGACCCGCCGCCGCAGGGCGCGTACCAGCCGCTGCCGCAGCCGGGCGGCTACCAGCCGCACTACGACCAGAACCTGCCGCCGCTGCAGCCCCCCGCGCAGCCGCACCAGCCGCAGCACGCCGCCCCGCCCGGGTACCAGCAGCCGCCCGCCGCTCCGGCCGGTACGCCGGTTCCCGCTCCGGGCGCGGTTCCCGTGCCGGGCGCTCCTGCCGGGGGACTGCCGCAGCCGGCGTCCAGCGCGGACGAGCTGGCCACCGCGCACCTGGTGAAACAGCAGAAGCGCACGCCGCAGTCCGGCTGGCGCAAGGCGGTGTACCTGGGCAGCGGCAAGCTGATCAACCCGGGGGAGAGCCCGGCGGACACGCGCCGGCGCGAGCTGATCGCGCGGGTCAACCAGCCGCTGCGCGGGTGCTACAAGATCGCGATGCTGAGCCTCAAGGGCGGCGTCGGCAAGACCACGACCACGACCACGCTCGGCGCGACCTTCGCGTCTCTGCGCGGCGACCGGGTGGTGGCGGTGGACGCGAACCCGGACCGGGGGACGCTGTCGCAGAAGATCGCCATCGAGACCACCGCGACCGTGCGGCACCTGCTGCGCGACGCGGACAAGATCACGCGCTACAGCGACGTCCGGTCGTACACGTCGCAGGGTTCGAGCCGCTTGGAAATCCTGGCCAGCGAACAGGATCCGGCGGTGTCGGAGGCGTTCTCCGAGAACGACTACCGGCGCACGGTCAACCTGCTCGAGCACTTCTACAACATCGTGCTCACCGACTGCGGCACCGGTTTGATGCACTCGGCGATGAAGGGCGTCCTCGACGTCGCGGACTCGCTGGTCGTGGTGTCCTCCGGTTCGGTCGACGGGGCCCGCAGCGCATCGGCGACGTTGGACTGGCTCGAGGCGCACGGCTACGGCGACCTGGTGAAACGCTCGGTCGTGGTGATCAACTCGGTGCGCCCGAAGGGCAGTTCGGTCGATCTGGACAAGCTGGCCGCGCACTTCGGCGCGAAGGTGCGCTCGGTGTGCCGGATCCCGTTCGACGCGCACCTGGAAGAGGGCGCGGAGATCGAGCTGGAGCGCTTGGGCGGAGACACCCGGCTAGCGCTGCTGGAACTGGCGGCGACGGTCGCGGACGGGTTCAACGGCAGAGCTTGATTCCCCCGGCTCCGCCGGGCAGCCGGTTTCTTCCCTCCCGATTCGCCCGGCCTCGGAGCCGGTCGCATCGCTCAGTCCAGAAACCGGCGCGATCTCGGGTGGTGGCGAGCCCGGGTCTCAGGAGTCGTTCTCGTCCGTTGGGCGGTTGCGCTGCTGTTCGGAGAGCTTGCGCAGGAATTCGGGATCGTCGTCGGGAGCGACGGCCGGGCGGCGCTGCGGGACGCTGATCCGCTGCGCGCCGAGTGCCCGCCACAACAGAACGGCGATGGTGATCGCGCCCACCGCTGCGAGCAAAGGAATCATGCCCGGGTCCTTCCGTCGTGCTGGCTCCCCAGATTAGCGGTATTCGACCGCCCCGGCTTCCGCCGTGGCGCCGAGATCGCGATCTCGGGTGGTGGTCGCGGAGAACGTTACGGGACTGGCCGGAACGCGGCGAAGGGTCGTGACCGGCAAGCGATGCGGGAGGCACCCCTTGCCAGTCACGACCCTTCGGCGTGTTCGAGACCCGCTGGTCAGATCTTGCGGGTCGGCTCGCTCGCGTCCGTGGTGAGCTCGGCCAGAAGGTCGTTCACCTCGGACTCGCGGAACCTGCGGTGCCCGCCCGGCGTCCGGATCGAGCCGATCCGGCCCGCGGTGGCCCAGCGGGTCACGGTCTTCGGGTCCACCCGGAACAGAGCGGCCACCTCACCCGGGGTGAGCAACCGTCCGCCCATGGTTGCGGTCATTTTCCGCCTCCTTAACGCCCAACTTGCTATACCGGGGGCATCGGGCGATTTCGCCCGTCGCGCCCGGGTGGCCAACGCGGCAATCGTGGCACTTCACCCGTCGGGTACTCGAACGGTTGTCCTTGGGTAAAGAGCCCTTAAAGTGCAAAAGGGACATAACTCAGCAGATTCTCAGGATCGCTCGGGGCCCGCTCGCGTCCCGCTGACCAGGTATTTTCCGATCAGCTGCGGCGAGATTCGGGTAAAGACCAAGCAAAGGCCGAGTCTGGGCGGCGTCCGGCGCTGAGGTTGCTGTGACGCAGGAGACATTCCGGGGCCTACCGGGATGAGCCGGTCGCGGGGACGCGCCGCATAATGAGCCGGTGGATCAGCTGGACCGGAAGATCATCGCCGAGCTGCGGGCCAACGGCCGGGCTACCTACGCCGACCTCGGCCGGACGGTGGGGCTCTCCGCGTCGTCGGTGCACGAACGCGTCGGGAAACTCGAGGCGGCGGGCGTGATCACCGGATACCACGCGATGGTCGACCCGAACACGGTCGGACTCGGCGTCACCGCGCTGGTCGGCATCCATCCCACCGACACCGCCACCGACGAGGACGTCGCGGCTTCGCTCGGCGAACTGCCCGAGGTGGAGAGCTGTTACGCGGTCGCGGGCGACGAGGCCTTCGTAGTAAAGGTGCGGGTTTCGACGGTCGACGAGCTGGAGCTCACCCTCGGCAGGCTGCGCCGCATCCCCGGCGTCGGCCGCACCAACACGACGGTGGTGCTCTCCACCCGGTTCGAGGGCCGCCCCAACAACGCGGGCCTGGACGAGGACTCGCCGAGCGGGGCGTAGCCTGTTTCGGTGTGAGCGAGACACCGGACCACCTTCCCCGTGACCTGACGGTGTACTTGATCGCGCGGTTCGCGCTCGTCGCGGTGGTCGCGGTCGTGCTTTCGCTGATCGGCGTGCCGCTGCTGGTCTCTTTGCTGATCGGCCTCGTCGTCGGCCTTCCGCTTGGCCTGCTGCTCCTGCGCGGCCTGAACCAGCGCGTGACGGCTGGTCTGGCCAAGCGCAACGAATCCCGCGCGCGTGCTCGTGCCCAGCTGCGTTCGCAGCTGCGCGGCGAGACCTCGGCCGACGATTCCGCAGCATGAGCAAACCGCACAGCCGCGCCTGGGTCCGCGAAGCAGTCCGGATCATCGAGGCCGACGCCAACCGCAGCGCCGACACCCACCTGCACGTTTTCCCGCTGCCGCCGGAATGGGGTATCGACCTTTACCTGAAGGACGAGTCGGTGCACCCGACCGGCTCGCTCAAGCATCGCCTCGCGCGTTCGCTGATCCTGTACGGCCTGGTCAACGGGCACATCGGCCCGGACACCGTGCTGGTCGAGGCGTCCAGCGGCTCGACGGCGGTGTCCGAGGCGTACTTCGCGCGGATGCTCGGCCTGCGGTTCGTGACCGTCGTGCCGCGGCGGACGAGCAAGGAAAAGATCGCGCTCATCGAGTTCTACGGCGGCGAATGCCATTACGTCGACGCGGCCCCGGCGATGTACCCGGAGGCCGAGCGGCTTGCCGCCGAGTGCAACGGGCATTACCTCGACCAGTTCACCTACGCCGAGCGCGCGACCGACTGGCGCGGCAACAACAACATCGCCGAATCGGTGTTCGCGCAGATGCGCGCCGAACGCCATCCGGTGCCGTCGTGGATCGTCGTCGGTGCGGGCACCGGCGGGACGAGCGCGACGTTCGGCCGCTACGTCCGGTACAAGCGGCACACCACGAAGATCTGCGTGGTGGACCCGGAAAACTCGTCGTTCTACGGCGCGTGGGAAACCGGCGCGGCCGACTACGCGACCGGCATGCCGTCGCGGATCGAAGGCATCGGACGGCCGCGCTGCGAACCGTCTTTCGTGCCCGGCGTGATCGACGAGATGTTCCAGGTGCCCGACGCCGGTTCCCTGGCGGCGATCCGCTTGCTGCGCGACCGCACCGGACACTGGGCGGGCGGCTCGACCGGAACCAACCTGTACGGCGCGTTCCAGTTGATCTCGCGGATGCTGGCGGACGGCCAGGCGGGCTCGGTGGTGACGCTGCTGTGCGACGGCGGCGAGCGGTACGCGAACACGTACTACTCGGACGAATGGCTCGGCGAGCAGGGGATCGACCTCGCGCCGTACCGGGCGCGGTTCGACGAGTTCCTGCTCACTGGCCGGTTCGACGCCTAGCTTCCTGGTAGCCAAGCGTCAGCACGACGATCAACCGGCGCAACCGGTTCTCGAAGTCGAGGCGGGAGCCGGCGAGGCGAGGATCCTTGATGGCTTCCCGGACCGCTTCGTTCGGGTGCGCCAGCGGCCACATTCCCGCGGTGAACATGAAGATCGCGGCCGACAGTTCTTGCGCGGTCTCCGCGGAAAGGCCGGGCAGCGCGGCGTGCAGCAGGTCGGCGGTGCGGGCGTTGTGCTTCGCCGACCGCAGCTTGTAGTCCAGCGCGATCTCCGTCGAGACATTCCGCTCCAGCACGTTCGCCAGCACGCTGATCAGTTCGCACAGGATTGGCCGCGCGGCTAGGGAAGCGGCGATGGTCGCGGCGACCTCCGAGAGATCGCCGTCGAGGGTGAGCGAGTCGAGCCACGCGCCGCGGGCACGGTCGAGCACCTCCAGGTAGACGGCCTCCCGCGTGGGGAAGTAGCGCGCGACGTTCGACGCCGACAGGCCTACCCGGCGGGCCAGTTCGCGCATGCTGATTTCGCCGACGGACGACTCCGTCATCAGCTCTTCGGCCACGTCGAGGATCGCCTCGCGGCGGGCTTCCACCTGCTCGGGGCTGCGGGCGCGCTGGAAGTCGGACACGCCTCGCAGTGTAACAGGACACTGCTCTCTTGCTAAAAGAACAGCGTCCTGTTAACTTCGAGAACAAGAGAGCAGTGTTCCGTTAACTCTTCGGCAGGAGATCCTGATGCGTACCTACGACCAGCTCTTCCTCGGCGGCCGCTGGACCGAGCCCGCGACGACCGACACCTTCGAAGTCCGATCGCCGCACGACCGGGCGCTGGTGGGCACCGCGCCGAAGGCTTCGACGGCGGACGTCGACCGTGCGGTGGCGGCGGCTCGGCGGGCGCTCGAACCGTGGGGGAGAACTCCGTTAGCCGAGCGCCTGCGCCTGGTCGAGCGGTTCAACGAACTCCACGCCGCCCGAGCCGACGAAATCGCCGAACTGATCACCGCGGAGAACGGCTCGCCGAACTGGTTCACCGGCTGGACTCAGCACAACCTTCCCGAGCGCACGGCCGCGTGGCTCGAGACCGCGCGCGAGTTCGCCTGGGAGGAGACGCTGACCGACGAGGCCGGCAACCGGACGATCGTGCGCGCCGCGCCGGTCGGCGTGGTGGCGGCGGTGATCCCGTGGAACTCGCCGCATTCGGCCGCGCTGGTGAAGCTGATCCCGGCGTTGCTGGCGGGCAACCCGGTGCTGCTGAAGGCGGCCCCGGAAACCCCGCTCGACGCGATGGTGCTGGCGGAGATCTTCGCCGAGGCGGGATTCCCCGACGGCGTGGTGAGCGTGTTCGCGGCGGACCGCGACGTCAGCGAGTACCTGGTGACGCACCCTGGCGTGGACAAGATTTCGTTCACCGGCTCGACGGCGGCCGGACGGCGGATCGCGTCGCTCGCGGGAGAACAGTTCAAACGTGTCGGGCTGGAGCTCGGCGGAAAGTCCGCGGCGATCGTGCTCGCGGACGCGGACCCGAAGACCGTGGCCGAAGGGATCCGGACCGCGACGTTCGCCAACAACGGCGAGATGTGCGTGGCCCACACGCGGATCTTCGCCGCGCGCGAGCGGTACGCCGAGGTCGTGGCCGCGCTCGCGGAAATGGCCGACGGACTCGTAGTCGGCGACCCGGCGAAGCCGGACACCTTCGTCGGGCCGATCGTGCGCCGCGACCAGTACGAGCGCGTGCTGTCGTACCTGCGGCTGGGCGTCGAGGAGGGTGCGCGGATCGCGGCGGGCGGCGCCGAGCCGCTCGCGAATCCCGAACTGGCGAACGGGTTTTACGTGCGCCCGACAGTGTTCGCCGACGTCACGAACGACATGCGGATCGCGCGGGAGGAGATCTTCGGGCCGGTGCTCGTGGTGATCCCGTTCGACACCGAGGACGAGGCGATCCGGCTCGCGAACGACTCCGACTACGGGCTGAGCGGCGGCGTGTGGACGGCCGACGCCGAGCACGGGGTCGAGATCGCGCGTGCGGTGCGGACCGGCACCTTCCACGTCAACGGCGCGCCGCGGCACGGGAACGCTCCGTTCGGCGGGTTCAAGGCGAGCGGGGTCGGCCGCGAGTACGGCTCGCACGGGCTGGCGGAGTTCGTGGAGTGGCAGGCGATCGCGGTCGGTCGCTAGAGCTGCCGCGCTCGGTGCCGTCCCGGCTGATCGGCTTCAGATGAACGGTTCGGTGAGCAGAGGCGCGACCTGGCTCGGTTCGACGAGTCCCTGCCCACCGGCCAGTTCCAGGGTTAGTCGTTCAGCAGTTTCGCGACGCCTTCCGGGTCTTCGCGCATCGCGTTGTGGGCGGTGGGGAGAACGTGGACCTGCCACCGCGGGTCGGCTTCGAGCCGGTTCCGGAGTTCGGCGAAGGGCGTGCCTTCCCATCCGGAGCAGTAGACGAACTCGCGCCGGGGGACCTTGGCGAACTCCCCGGTGAGCTGGATCGTCTGGAGCAGCGAGGCGAGCGGATGCGGACGGCGCCGGGCATCCCGGCCGTCGCGTTCCGGCGGGCGCACGGCGTACCCGGTGTCCGCGGCACCGGTCACGAACGCCTGCCGGTACGCCTCGGTGGTCGATGACCAGCACGAATCGCCGTCGTCGGGCACGTAGCCGTCGAGATGCACGACGCGGGAGACCCGGCCGCCTGCCCGGTCGGCCGCGGCGGCGATCACCATCCCGCCGTAGCTGTGGCCGACGAGCGTCGCGTCGGTGATGTCGGCGCGATCGAGCAGGTCCACTACGTCGTCGGCGTGGGTGTCGAGGTTGGCGCCCGCGACCGTCGCGGCGTCGTCGTCCGGACGCAGACCGGTCAGGGTCAAGGCGTGCGCGGTGTGCCCGGCGCGCTCCAGCAGCGGCACCACCGCCTCGAATACCCAGCCACCGTGCCAAGCACCGGGCACGAGAACGAACGTCGACATGCATTTCTCCCTTGAGCCGCAACAGCTTCTTCGAGAGAAAGCCTTTCAAGAACTCCACCTGGCTTGTTAACGCTAGAATGCCACCTGATGCCCGTTCCCCGCCAAATCACCTCGTACCTGTGGCCCTCCGGCGGCAGGCACCTCTGGCCCTCCGGCGAAACCAGCGAACTGCAGTCACACGAGCGAGGCCACCTGGTCTACGCGGCTCGCGGCGTTCTCGTCGTGCAGACCGAGTACGGCACGTCGCTCGCGCCCGCCAACCGAGTCGCCTGGACGCCCGCTGGGTTCCCGCATTTCCACCGCGCGCACGGCGACACCGACATCCGGATCGTCTTCCTCGCGCCGTCCTTGGCCCGGCTCATCTCGGACCGTCCGGCCGTGTTCCGGACCTCCGGCCTGGCTCGCGAGGTCCTGCTCGCGCTGACCGGCCCGCACAATTACGAGGGCGCCGGCTACCGCGGCTCCGCGCTCACTCGGCTCCACCGGGTCCTCGTCGACGAACTCCGCGAAGCACCCGACCCGCCGCTGCAACTGCCCGCGCCCCGGGACGACCGGCTGCGGGCGATCGCCGAGAGGTTGCACGAGAATCCGGCGGACAACGCCACTCTCGCCGAACTCGGGAAGTCGATCGGAGCCAGCGCGCGCACCCTCAGCAGGCTGTTCCACAACGAACTCGGCATGACCTTCTACGAGTGGCGCACTCAGCTCCGGATTTACCACGCACTGGTTCTGCTCGCCGACGGTCACGACACCGTCCGCACTGCTTACGCCTGTGGCTGGGCCAATCCCAGCGGCTTCATCGCGGCGTTCACCGCCGTCATCGGGACGACGCCGGGGCGGTATCGGAGCGGCCTTTAGAGCGCCAGCGCGACCGCGCTCAGCACCGCCCAGGCCAGCATCGCCATGCCGGTGTCACGCAGGGCCGGGATCAGCTCCCGCCCCTTGCCGCCACCGCCGACGGCCTTGATCGGCTTCAGCAGCAGCGGCGCGGTCACGAAGGTGATGAACAGCAGCGGGTGCCAGATCCCCATCAGCACGGTGAGCGCGTACGGAACCGTCACCAGGGTCAGGTAGAGCTTTCGCGTGCCGCCGTCGCCCATGCGGGTCGCAAGGGTGTGCTTGCCGGACTCGATGTCGGTGGGAATGTCGCGCAGGTTGTTCGCGACCAGCACCGCCATCGAGAACGAGCCGACCGCTACCGCGCAGCCCAGCGCGTCCCCGCTGACGCGACCGGCCTGGACGTAAACCGTGCCGAGGACGCCGGCCAGACCGAAGAACACGAAGACCGCGATCTCGCCCAAACCGTAGTAGCCGTAAGGCTTTTTGCCGCCGGTGTAGAACCAGGCGCCGAGGATGCACAGCGCGCCCATCGCGAGCAGCCACCAGTATCCGCTCAGCGCGACGAGCGTCAGGCCGAGCACTCCGGCCAAACCGAGCGAGGTCAGCGCGGCACGCAGCACGGCCTTCGGATTCGCGGCCCCGGAACCGACGAGCCGCAGCGGGCCGACGCGGTGTTCGTCGGTGCCGCGAATGCCGTCGGAGTAGTCGTTGGCGAAGTTCACGCCGATGATCAGCGACAACGCGACCAGCAAGGCGAGCAGCGACCGTAACCAGGAGAACCCGTCGAGCGCGATCGCCGCCCCGACGCCCGCCACGACCGGCGCGATCGCGTTCGGCAGCGTCCTCGGCCGAGCGCCTTCGATCCACTCACTGACTGTCGCCATGGGGTCCATTCAACGCCATGCGATCTTCACCCGTTCGGTGAACCCGTTCAGCGCGTTCGGAGGGCGGCGGCCACTGCCTGGCGGTCGATCTTTCCCGGCCCGCGCAGGGGCAACTCGCTCACGAACTCGATGCGTTTCGGCGTCGCGGCAGCACCCAGTTCAGCCCGGACCGCAGCCCGCAGCGCAGCCTCGTCGGTTGAAGCCACCACCATCGCGACCACTGCCTCGCCCCACTGCGGATCTGGAATGCCGACCACACACGCGTCCCGCACCCCGGGCTGTGCGCCGAGCAGGCGTTCGATCGCGGCGGCGGACACCTTGACCCCGCCGGTGTTGATGACGTCGTCCGCGCGTCCGAGCACCTCGATCCGTCCGTCGGGCAGCAGGCGGCCGCGGTCGGAGGTGCGGAAAGAGCCGTCCCGGAACGACTCCGCGGTCAGTTCCGGGGCGAGGCGGTAGCCGTGCGACAGGACCGGGCCGGAGATCCACAGGCGCTCGTCAGCATCGGGCTCCACGCGGACACCGTCGAGCGGGACGCCGTCGTAGACGCAGCCGCTGGCGGTCTCGCTCATGCCGTACGACGGGATGATCCGCACGCCTTCCTCGGCCGCTTGCGCGCGCAGCGCAGGCGAGGTCGCGGCGGCGCCCAGGATGATGCCGTCGAACGCCTTCGCAGCGGCAAGGCCAGCGCCGCCGTCATCGAGGAGCCGCACCAGTTGGGTCGGGACGAGCGCGGTGTAGCGAGGGCCGTTCTCCGCCAGCACGGGCGCGGCCGCCGCGGCGAACTCATCGGGACGGAAGCCGGTGCCGGTCAGGAAAGCCGGTTTCGTGCCCGCGAGCCGCGCTCGGATCAGGACTTGCAGGCCACCGATGTAATGCGCAGGGGTGGCGAGCAGCCAGTGTCCGGGGCCGCCGAGCCGGGCGTGCGTGGCCGTCGCGGACGCGATGAGCGCGCGCGGGGACAGCAGCACTCCCTTCGGCGCTCCGGTGGACCCGGACGTGGCGATCACCACGGCGGTGTCCGGCTCGACCGGCTGTTCCGGGGCCATCGCCTCGAGCAACGCGGGAGCCGACGGGTCTGCGGAGTTCAGGGGCAGCACGGCGGGGCCGCCGTCGAGAGCGGCCGTGAGGGCGGCGTCGAGGGCGGCGAGGGCATCGGGGCTGCCGTCGAGCCAGGAGAGGTGCACCTAGGGGCCTCCGCGGGGGTGTCGTGAGTGTTTATGCCGGTTAGAACCGGCATAAACACTCACGAGGTCAGTAGTAGTACGGGTAGCCGGACCAGTCCGGGTCGCGCTTCTCCAGGAACGCGTCGCGGCCTTCGACGGCCTCGTCCTGCATGTACGCCAGCCGGGTGGTTTCTCCGGCGAACAGCTGCTGTCCGACGAGCCCGTCGTCGATCGCGTTGAACGCGTACTTCAGCATCCGCTGCGCGGTCGGCGACTTGCCGACGATCGCCCAGCCCCATTCGAGCGCGACCCGCTCCAGCTCGGCGTGCGGCACGACCTCGTTGACCGCGCCCATCCGGTGCATTTGCTCGGCGGTGTAGTCGCGGCCGAGGAAGAAGATCTCCCGCGCGAATTTCTGCCCGACCTGCCGGGCGAGGCCCGCCGAACCGTAGCCCGCGTCGAACGAGCCGACGTCCGCGTCGGTCTGCTTGAACCGCGCGTGCTCGGCCGAGGCGAGGGTGAGATCGCACACGACGTGCAGCGAATGCCCGCCGCCCGCCGCCCAGCCCGGCACCACGGCGACCACGGGTTTCGGCATGAACCGGATCAACCGCTGGACCTCGAGGATGTGCAGCCTGCCCGCCCGCGCCGGGTCGACCGTGTCCGAGGTCTCCCCGCTCGCGTACTGATACCCGGAGCGTCCGCGAATACGCTGGTCACCGCCGGAGCAGAACGCCCAGCCGCCGTCCTTCGGCGACGGGCCGTTGCCGGTGAGCAGGACGCACCCGACGTCCGAGCTCATCCGGGCGTGGTCGAGCGCCCGGTAGAGCTCGTCGACGGTGTGCGGGCGGAAGGCGTTGCGGACCTCCGGACGGTCGAAAGCGATCCGGACCACCCGTTTGCCGGAGCGGGCGTCTCGCGAACGGTGGTAGGTGATGTCGGTGAAGGAGAACCCTTCGACCTCGGACCAGGCGGCGGGGTCGAACAGCTCGGAAACTCGGGCGTCATCCACGTTTGGGAGAATAGGACCTGTGGACATGATCGCTGTGCCTGACGCCGCTGCCGGAGAGGGCCGGCCGGACGGCGCTCAAGCGGGGGTCTGCCGGTGAACCCCTCCACCGCGCAGGCCAGGGTCATCGTCGACGAACTCGTCCGCAACACCGTGTCGCACGTGGTGTTGTGTCCAGGATCTCGCAACGCGCCGCTGTCGATCGCGCTCTACGACGCCGCCGCTTCGGGACGGCTGCAACTGCACGTCCGCATCGACGAGCGCGGCGCGGCGTTCCTCGCGCTCGGCATCGCGGCGCGCACCGGCCGTCCGGCGGCGGTGGTCTGCACCTCCGGCACCGCGGCGGCGAACTTCCACCCGGCCGTGCTGGAGGCCGACCGGGCAGGCGTGCCGCTGATCGTGCTCACCGCCGACCGCCCGCCGGAGCTGCGTTCCGCGGGCGCGAGCCAGGTGATCAACCAGTACGAGCTGTACGGCGACGCGGTCCGCTACTTCGACGAGCTGGCCGTCGCCGAACGCCGGGCCGGGCAGAACTCCTACTGGCGCAGCCAGATCTGCCGCGCGTGGAACGCCGCGTACGGCGAGTGGCGCTGCGGGCCGGTGCACCTGAACATCCCGTTCCGCGAGCCGCTGGTGCCGGATCTCGACGACGACGGCAAGTGGTACGAATCCCTCGAAGGCCGTCCGGACGGCGAACGCTGGACCGAGCTGCCGGACTTCGGCGCGCTGCCCTCGTTCGTGGTCCCGTCGGCACGGCACGGCCTGGTGATCGCGTGCGACACCGGCGCGCAGGCGGCCAGCGAATGGGCCGAACAGCACGGCTGGCCGGTGGTTTCGGAGACCGGCGGGCTGGGCCTGTCGGGCGCGACCGCGATGTCGTCCGGCGCCTGGCTGCTCGGCGTCGAGGAATTCATCTCGCGACACCGGCCCGAGCAGGTGCTGTGCCTCGGCCGTCCGACGGTGTTCCGGCAGGTCCAGAAGGTGCTGTCGGACCCGGAGGTCGAGGTGCTGCTGGTGCGTCCGGACTCGGACTGGCCCGCGCCCGCGCACAACGTCCGGCAGGTCGGGCAGTGGTTCGCCGAACCGACGAAGCCCGCGGACCCGGAGTGGCTGGCGAGCTGGCAGCGCGCGGACGCCGCGGCCAGCCAGGCGGTCGCGACGGCGCTGGCCGCCGAGCCGTGGCCGAGCGGGGTGCGGGTGGCGACGGAATTGGTCGACGCGTTGCCGGAAGGCGCGCTGCTGGTGGTCGGCTCCTCGAACCCGACGCGCGATGTCGCGCTGGCCGGACGGCTGCGTCCGGACGTCCTGGTGCACCGCAACCGCGGCGTCGCCGGGATCGACGGCACGGTGTCGACGGCTATCGGCGCGGCCACCGTGCACCGCGCGCCGTCGTACGCGCTGCTCGGCGACCTGACGTTCCTGCACGACGCGTCCGGCCTGCTCACCGGGCCCGCGGAGCAGTTGCCGGATCTGACGATCGTGGTGCTGAACGACGACGGCGGCGGCATTTTCTCGCTGCTGGAGCAGGGCGCGCCGGAACACTCGGCGAGCTTCGAGCGCGTCTTCGGCACGCCGCACGGCGCGGATTTGGGCGCGCTCTGCGCGGGCTACCGGGTGCCGCACGTCGTGGCCGAGACGGTCGAGGAATTCCGTGCCGCGTTGCGGCCCGCGCCGGGCCTGCGGGTGGTCGAGGTCCGCGTTGACCGGGCACAGCACCGGAATCTCCACGCGCGGCTGAAGTCGGCGGTCGCGGAAGCGGTGGGGACGGTTTAACCGGCGGGGGCCGGTGAAAATGGGGGATTTCGTGAACGAGGCGGACCTGCGCCCGCGAGGCCGGTGGGCCTGGTTCAGCGCGGCGGTGGCGGCACTGGCCCTGCTCGGGTTGGTGTGCTCGTATTTCTCGTCGTTCCTGGTGATGGCCAGCGACAACTGCTTCGCCGGGGACAGCAGGGCGATCTGCAGCGCGGCCGGACAGCAGGCGGTCGCCTCGCTGCCGTGGGTCGGCTGGTTCGCGGCGATCGGCGGCTCGTTCGCGATGGCCGGGCTGGCCGTGCGGCGCGGCTGGGGGCCGTGGCCGGGGCTCTACGCGGGCCCGATCCTGTACGGCATCCCGATCGCCATCGCGTGGTGGATCGCCGAATCCGGGTGATCTTCCCAGTGGGTAAGAACCCGTCCTTCGGACGTACCTGTGCGGTGCCCACGTGGATACGTTCGGTCGCATTGGCCACCTTGGAGGAACCATGCGATCGAGAACTCGGGCCGGAATCGGGGCGGTTGCGGCTGGAGTCGCGACGGTGCTGCTGGCAGGCACCGCTTCGGCAGTACCGGCACCGGGCGCGCCCGGCGTCGGCGACCCTTACTACCCGAACGCCGGCAACGGCGGCACCGACGTGCAGCACTACGACATCCGCGTGAGCTACCAGCCGGAGACCGACGTTCTGTCGGGCACCACGACGCTCCTGCTCACCGCGACCCAGGACCTGTCGCGCTTCGACCTCGACTTCGCGCTCAAGGCGTCGAAGGTACTGGTGAACAACCGGCCCGCGCAGTTCACCAATCAGAACGGCGACGGCGAGCTGGTGATCACTCCGGCGCAGCCGCTGCTCAAGGGCCAGTCCGCGACGGTCGTCGTGAGCTATTCCGACAGCCCGTCGACGGAGAAGGTCGGCGGACTGAACACCTGGAAGAAGGGCGCTTTCGGCGCACTCGGCGTCGATGAGCCGCAGAGCGCGCAGTGGTGGTTCCCCTCCAACGACCACCCGACCGACAAAGCGACCTACGACGTGTCGATCGAGGCTCCGGACGGGCTCGCCGCCATCTCGAACGGCACGCTCGTGCGCAAGACCAAGAAGCGCGCCGGCTGGACGCGGTGGAACTGGCGCAGCACCAAACCGCAGGCGACATACCTGACGTCGTTCATCGTCGGCAAGTACGACGTGGTCCAGTCCACTACGCCGGACGGCAAGCCGTTCGTCACCGCCTACGGTTCGGATCTCGGCGACTCGCTCGACGCGGCCAAGGCGAGCGTGGAGCGGACGCCGGAGGTCGACGAGTTCCTGGCATCGCAGTTCGGGCCTTACCCGTTCGAGGCCGAAGGCGGCGTCGTGACCAGCGGGATCACCTTCTCGCTGGAAAACCAGACCCGCCCGACCTACGGCGCGCGCAACTTCGCCGCCGGTGCCAACACCACGCTGATCGCGCACGAGAACGCACACCAGTGGTTCGGCGACAACGTTTCGCTGGGCAAGTGGAGCGACATCTGGCTGAACGAGGGCTTCGCCTCCTACGCCGAGTACCTGTGGTCAGAGCATCAAGGCGAGGGCACGACCGCGGAACTCGCGCAGTACGCGTACGACTCCTACGCCGCCGACGACCCGTTCTGGCAGGTCCTGCCGGGCGACCCGAGCGAGCCGAAGCAGTTCGACCGCGCGGTGTACGACCGGGGCGCGATGGCCGTGCAGGCGCTGCGCAAGACGGTCGGCGACGAGGCGTTCTTCTCGATTCTCCAGCAGTGGCAGGTCGCGAAGGCGGGCAAGGCGGCGGTGATCCCGGACTTCATCGCACTCGCGGAGAAGGTCTCGGGCAAGCCGTTGCAGGAGCTGTTCCAGACCTGGTTGTTCACCAAGGGCAAGCCCGCTGTCGGTCCTAACGGGACGGTCGCGGCCCGTGCGTTCGCCGCTGTCCCGGCGAAGCCGAAGGCGTGGGACCAGATCCAGGCGAACCACCGCGCGCTGGCGGAGGCGGACCGGCACTGAAATTCGCTTGCCTGGCTGCGGGATCCTGGAGAGTTCCGCTCTCTCCCGGAGGATTCGGTGGCCATGAAAGTGCGGGCGCAGCTCCGCCACGCCCGGCTCGACGGCCGGGAGTGGCGGGTGCTGCGCCCTGATCCCGGTCTGGATACCGCGCTGTTGTTCGAGATCGCTCCGGGCATGGAGATGTCGCACGTGGAGATGTACGTCGATCGCCGCGCGGCATACCGGATCGGGGTGCTGTGGCTGCTGGCTTCGCGGTCCCGGCACACGATCATCCACCTGCCGCTGCGCACCGGCCGGATTCCCGCGGAACCGGAATTCTCCGGCCGTCCGCTGGATCTCGTGCTGAGCCAGCACGCCGCCCACCTGCGCCCTTCGCAGTGGCCGCGGCTGCGCGCGGCACTCGGCCCGCCCCGGCCGCATACGGTGCGGGTCCCGGCCGATCGGCGGCCGATCGAATGGCCGGAATGGCCGACGCGGGACCGGCTGCTCGACCGGTACCACGCGAACACGATGTTCCTGACCGGCAGCCCGGCGGTCTTCCGGCACACCGCCGAGGACTTCTTCGACCTCGCGTTCGGCGCCCCAGGCGCGGCTCCGGACGAGGAATCGCCGCACCACAAGTGTTTTCAGCTGCATTGGACGTCTCGGCTGCTGGTGAACGCGTACAACCTGCACGTGCTGTACCGGGCGCACTGGCTGCCGAGTGCCGAGCTGGTCGGCGCACCCGACTAAACTCTGGGTGTGGCAGCCAGGAGTGTGAAGGCACGGCGGATCGCGTGGTTCGCCGTGTTGGGCGTAGCTGTGCTGCTCACAGTGATGTGCGTGAGCCTGGTTTTCGCCGCGTTCCGCAACGACAGCGCGATCGAATCGCACCTTGGCACGGCGAACGCGACGGTCGAATCGGTGGCGTTCGACCGCACGATCATCCAGTACCAGACGCCGGACGGCATCGTGCACAGCCCGGCGACCGGCGTGCTGTACCCGTCGGGTCTCGCCGCCGGTCAGCTGGTGGCGATCGAGTACGACGCGACCAATCCGGAGCTGACCCGGGTCGCGGGCCGGACCGCGACGTTGACGCTGCTGCCGGTAGGCATGACGGTGCTGATCACGTGGCTGGTCGCGGGCCCGCTGCTGTGGTGGCTGCGCCGGTTGATGAAGCGGGACCGGTCCGCTGCCGCTCCGGAGCCGGTGCCCGCGAAGGTGTGAGGCTCGTGAGTGTTCATGCCGGTTAGAACCGGCATGAACACTCACGAGCCCCCTACGTCCCGACGGTTTCCTGCCACCAGCCAAGCACCTCATCGGCAACGCCAGGTGCCGCAACCAGCAATCCGTCCGTAGGCAACGCCGCGTCCTCGCCGTGCTTGTCCAGCACCACCGCACCGGCCTCGATCGCCATCGCGACCGACCCCGCGACGTCCCATTCGTGGTAGCTGTGCAGCACCGCCGCGGCCGCGTGCCCGAGTGCGACCTGCGCGATCGACAACGCGGCCGACCCCAGTACCCGCACTCCCGCGTGTGCGGCCGCCGCGCGTTCGATGAACTCGCCCATTCCCGGCCACGGTCCCTTGCGGGCCAGTTCGGTGCAGACGATCGCCCCGGCGGTGCCCGTGCGGTCGACCAGCTTCAGCGGTTTCCCATTGGCCCGGGCACCGCGGCCGCGGGCGGCGGCGTAGATCTGCGCCCGGTACGGGTCCGCGACCACGCCCACCACGGGGCCGCTCGCGTCGACCAGGGCGAGGCTGTACGCGCACCACGGCACTCCGGCCACGTAGTTCGCGGTGCCGTCCACGGAATCGACCACCCAGCGGTACTCCGCGACGTCCGCGCCGTGGTCAGCGCCGAATTCGTGGCCTACCACCGGGATTCCGGGGAACTCCGCGGTCAGCACGCGGCGGGTGTGCCGTTCCAGGATCCGATCGGTGTCGGTGACCCAGTCGAACGGCGAATCCAGCGTCGCCGGGTGCGCGCCGCGGCCCGCGGTCGCGGTGATCACGTCGGTGGCGTCGTTCGCCAGCCGCCCCGCGACCTCGAGCGCTCGGGAGAGCAGCCCGGGTTCCACGGGCCGCGACGGCCTGGAGGACAAGAGGGTCATGCCTGCTTAGTCTGGGCGTTCCTGGTGTCCGGAACGCGACCGGAAGATGACATGTCGTGGCGAATTCTTCGACGGTCGGCGCCCGGGCGCGGACGCTGCGGAGTGTTTCGCCACCGTTGGCCGGTCGGTTACGCGGGATTGGCCCGCCCTGCCTGCGGTTTTGCGACAGTGACGCGGTGCGAGTCGCCATAGTCACCGAAAGTTTCCTGCCCCAGGTGAACGGCGTGACGAATTCCGTGCTGCGGGTCGTCGAGCACCTGGTCGAATCCGCGCACGACGTGCTGGTCGTCGCGCCGGGACCGGGCCCGGCGAGTTACCGCGGCGCGCCCGTCGTCCGCATTCCGGCGCTGGACTTCCCCGGCGTGAACTCGCTGCCGATCGGCCTGCCGACGCGCACCGTGCTGACCGCACTGGCCGATTTCGGCCCGGATGTCGTGCACCTGGCCTCGCCGTTCGTGGTCGGCGCGCGCGGGCTCGCCGCAGCGAGACGGCTGCGCGTGCCGTCGATCGCCGTCTACCAGACCGATATCGCCGGGTTCGCCACGTCGTACGGCTTCGGCATCGGCGCGCGGGCGGCCTGGCGCTGGGTGCGCCGGCTGCACTCGCGGGCCGACCGGACGCTCGCGCCGTCGTCGGACTCGATCGAACAGCTGAAGCTGCACGGCGTTCCGCGCGTGCACCGCTGGGCGCGCGGCGTGGACATCAGCCGGTTTTCCCCGGCGCACGCGGACCCGGCGCTGCGCGCGGAACTCGCGCCGAACGGCGAGCTGCTCGTCGGGTTCGTCGGACGGCTCGCGCCGGAGAAGGAGGTCGACCGGCTGACCGTGCTGGCCGGGATGCCGGGCGTGCGCGTGGTCGTCGTCGGCGACGGACCGGAGCTGCCGGCGCTGCGGGAACGGTTGCCCGGAGCGGCTTTCCTCGGCGCGAAGTACGGCGACGAGCTGTCGGTCGCGTACGCGAGCCTCGACGTTTTCGTGCACACCGGGCCGCACGAGACGTTCTGCCAGGCGGTGCAGGAGGCGATGGCGTCGGGGCTGCCGGTGCTCGCGCCGGACGCGGGCGGCCCGAAGGATCTCGTCCTGCCAGGCCGGACCGGATATCTGCTGCCCGCCGACCGGGAGTCGTTCGGTCCGGCGCTGGTGGCCAAGGTCGACGACCTGCGGGACGCGGCGTTGCGCGCCCGGCTGGGCGAGAAGGCGCGGAAAGTGGTCCTGGGCCGGACGTGGCCCGCGGTGTGCCGGGAGCTGGTCGGGCACTACGAAGCAGTACAGGGCCGAGTCGCGCGCGCGGCTTGAGCCATGCACATCGTCCAGCTGGCGAACTTCTACGGACCACGATCCGGCGGGCTGCGGACCGCGCTGAACCACCTTGGCGCGGGGTACGTCGCCAGCGGGCATCGGGTGACGCTGGTCGTGCCCGGGCGGCGGTACGCGGTGGAAACCCTGCCGACCGGGGTGTGCCGGTATTCCTTGCCTGCCTTGCGAATTCCCGGCACCGGCGGGTATCGCGCGGTCGATCCGCAGCGGGTCCGTTCGGTGCTGCGACGGCTGGAACCGGACCGGCTGGAGGTGTCCGACCGGCTGACCTTGCGGGGAATGGGCGTCTGGGCGCGGCGCAACGGCGTGCCCAGCATGGTCATCTCGCACGAGCGGCTGGACCGGTTGCTGGAGCAGTTCTTGCTGCCCGGAGCGATGGCCCGGCACGTCGCGGACGCCGCCAACCGGCGGATGGCGGCCTCGTACGACACGGTGGTTTGCACGACGGCCTTCGCGCACGCGGAGTTCGAGCGGATCGCCGCGCCTAACGTCCGGCGGGTGCCGTTGGGAGTGGACCTGGCGACGTTCGCGCCGTCGATGCGGGATTCCGGCTGGCGGTCGGTGTTGGCCAGTGGTGCTGACGCGTTGATCGTCCATTGTGGGCGGTTGTCGCCGGAGAAACACGTTGAGCGGAGCGTGGATACGGTCGCCGAGCTGACGGAATCCGGTGTTCGGGTGCGTTTGGTGATCGCGGGCGACGGGCCTCGGCGACGGGCGCTGGAACGGCGGGCTCGGGGCTTGCCGGTGACGTTTCTCGGCTTCTTGGCCGGCCGGGGCGAAGTGGCCCGGTTGCTGGCCAGTGCGGATGTTTCGCTGGCTCCTGGGCCGCACGAGACGTTCGGGCTGGCGGCCTTGGAGGCGCTCGCTTCCGGTACGCCGGTGGTGGTTTCGGCGTCGTCGGCGTTGCGGGAGATCGTGCGACCCGGGTGCGGGGCGGCGGTGGACGATCACGCGCCCGCGTTCGCCAGCGCGGTGACCGGTTTGCTGGACAGCCCGGAGGAGCTTCGGCGGGCGGCCGCTCGGGCGCGGGCGGAGGAGTTCGCGTGGCCGACCTCGGTGCGGGGAATGCTGGCCGCGCTCGGCTGAGGCCGCGGACAGCTAGCCGCGGTAGCCGGGGTGGACGCCGGGGGTTAGGTCGTGGTCGGCGGCGACTCGGGCCAGCAGGTCGCGCAGCACCGAACGTTCCTCTGTGGACAGTGCCGCCATCATCTCGTCTTCGTGTGCCGCGGCGGCTTTCGCCAGCGCGGCCATCGTTTCCTGGCCTTTGTCGCTGAGGAAAACCGCGTAGAGGCGGCGGTCTCGCGGATTGCGGCGGCGTTCGATCAGGCCCTGTTGCTCCAGGCCGTCGACCAGGGCGACCAGCCGGGTCGGCGGCGTGCCCAGCTCCGCGGCCAGCACCTGCTGGCTCTCGCCGGGCCGCCGCGCGATCGCCCGGAGCAGGCCGGTCTGGGGCGGCGTCAGGCCCAGGCCCGCGACGCGTTCGGCGAAGCGCTGGGCCGCGTGTGCGCCCAGTTGGGCCAGCAGGAAGGCGCTGCCGAACTGCGGGGGTCCTTGCATGCCCTGAACCGTATCGCTTGACAATCCATTACACCAGTGTAATCGTTTTTATGGTGAAACTATTTGACCTGGAGGTTTGCCATGACGACCATGACTCGGCAGCAGGGCGGCCCGCCGTTGCTGGCACCGGCGCTGGCGTTTGGGCTGCTGACCGTCGCGTCGGCGGTGCTCGGGGCGGCGGGGACGCGGCCGGATTCCAGCGCGGCTGAGGTCGCCGCGTACATCGGCGGCAACCAGGGCGTCGTGCGGCTGCTCGCGTTCGCGGTGTTCGGCGCGTCGGTTCCGTTGGCGGTCTGGGCCGCTACGGCCTACCGCAGACAGCGGCGGCTCGGCGTCGCGGCGCCGGGCGCGGTGATCGGGCTGACTGGTGGCGTGCTGTCCGCGGCCGCGCTCGCGATGAGCGGGCTGGTCACCTGGACCGCCGCGCAGGCCAGCGAGACGCCGGCGGTGGCGCGGGCGTTGACCAGTCTCGCCTTCGCGTCCGGCGGGCCTGGGTTCGTGGTGCCGCTGGCGTTGCTGATCGCCGGGATCGCGGTGCCCGCGTTGTTCCTGAACCTGATGCCGCGCTGGATGTCGGTCGCCGGGCTGGTGGTCGCCGCGGCCGCGGTGCTCGCCTCGCTTTCGCTGCTGACCCCGGCGCTGTACCCGCTGATCCCGGTCGGCCGGTTCGGCGGGCTGCTGTGGCTGGTCGCTGCCAGCGTCCTGCTCCCGCGCGACCGCGCGGCACGGACGGACTAATCTCGGACCCATGCCCCGAGCGAGCCTGGACAAGGATCCGCACGAAGTCGCCGCGATGTTCGACGGCGTCGCGTCCGGTTACGACCGGGCGAACTCGTTCATGACGTTCGGGTTCGACCGGCGCTGGCGCACCACCACGGCGCGCGTGCTGGACGCCAAACCGGGGGAGAAGGTGCTCGACCTGGCGGCGGGCACCGGGGTCTCCACCGTCGAGTACGCCCGCGGCGGGGCCTGGTGCCTCGCCGCCGACTTCTCCGTCGGGATGCTCAAGGCCGGGCTGCACCGGAACGTGCCGATGGTCGCCGCGGACGCGATGTGCCTGCCGTTCGCCGACGACAGCTTCGACGCCGTCACCATCTCCCTCGCGCTGCGGAACTTCGTCGACACCAAGGGCGCGCTCGCCGAGATCCTGCGCGTCGTCAAACCGGGCGGCCGGCTGGTGATCTGCGAGGTGTCGACGCCCACCTTCGCTCCGATCCGGTTCATCTACCGGCGGTTCATCCTCAAGCTGCTCACCTGGGTCGGCAGCCGGTCCTCGACCAACCCCGAGGCCTACTCCTACCTGGCCGAATCGATGCTCGCCTGGCCTGATCAGCGCGGGCTCGGCGAGATCATCGCGAGCGCCGGATGGACCGAGGTGGAGTGGCTGAACCTCACATTCGGCGTCGTCGCGATCCACCGCGCGCGCAAGCCTGCCTAAAATCGGCGGCATGACGACCTCGCGCCGCAGCCCGGACCACGACGCCGAAGTGATCGTGGTCGGCGCGGGACCGGCTGGATCGACCGTGGCCACCTACCTCGCCCGGGCGGGCGTGGACGTGCTGCTGCTGGAGAAAACCGTCTTCCCGCGCGAGAAGGTGTGCGGCGACGGCCTCACCCCCCGCGGCGTGAAGCAGTTGATCGACCTCGGCCTCGACACCAGCGAGGAAGCGGGCTGGGTGCGCAGCCGCGGTCTGCGGATCCTTACCGGGGACCTGACGTTGGAGTTCGACTGGCCGGATCTCACCGACTACCCGCCGTACGGCGTCTCCCGCACCCGGCACGACTTCGACGACCTGCTCGCGAAGACCGCGGTCAAGGCGGGGGCGCGGCTGTACGAGCGCACCACGGTCACCGGGGCGATCACCAATGCTTCCGGCCGGGTTGTCGGCGTTGAGGCGAAGGTCGGGCCGGAGAAGACTCCCGTGAGCTATCGGGCGCCGTTGGTGCTCGCCTGCGATGGGGTGTCGGCTCGGCTTGCGTTGAGCGTGGGGATCGACAAGAACGAGAAGCGGCCGATGGGGGTCGCGGTGCGGCGGTATTACAAGAGCCCGAAGCACGACGACCCGTTCATCGAGGGGCACCTCGAGCTGTGGGACCGGTCTGATCCCCGTGATCCGAAGCTGCTGCCCGGATATGGCTGGGCGTTCCCGCTCGGGGACGGGACGGTCAACGTCGGGCTGGGGATGCTGTCGACGTCGGCGTCCTTCCGGAACACCGATTACCGCGCGCTGCTGCGGCAGTGGCTCGACGGAACGCCCGAGGAATGGGGCTACCGCGAGGAAAACGCGATCGGCAAGGTCGGCGGGGCTGGGTTGCCGATGGGCTTCAACCGGACGCCGCATTACCGCAACGGCTTGCTGCTGCTCGGCGACGCCGGTGGCATGGTGAGCCCGTTCAACGGCGAGGGTATTTCCGCGGCGATGGAGTCGGCGCAACTCGCGGCCGAGGCTGTCGTACAGGCGCTGGCTCGGCCGGAAGGCCCGTCGCGGGAACGCGCGCTGGAGGGCTACCCGCGGGCCGTCGGCGAGCTGATGGGCGGGTACTACCGGCTCGGGAACGTGTTCGCGAAGCTGATCGGGAAGCCGAAGATCATGCACGCGGCGACCAAGTACGGGCTGCGGGTCAACAAGCTCCTTCCCTTGGTGTACAAGGGGCTTTCCGGGTGTTATGACGCCCGCGGCGGCGACGGAGTGGACCGGCTGATCGCCGCTCTCGCCCGCGTCACTCCCAGCCCGCGCTGACCTCTCGCCACCCGCCGCGCTACTCAGAAAACCCCAATGTGGCGTTGGGTGCGTCAGACGCACCCAACGCCACATTGGGTGCGTGACATGCACCCAACGCCACATTGGGGCGTTCGGGCCCGGGCGTAGCGGGAGCGTTCGGGAGCCGGGTTTCGGGGTGGCACAGGCGTTCGGGGCCGGAGCATTACCCGGCTGGAGCAATGGGTTGTCCGGCCGGTCAGTGTGATACGTCACAAGATCGAGTCGCCCGCGAGGGCTGGCGCGGTTCTTGAATCGGCCTTTACCGCTGGTCTCGCGAGTGCGGGCGGGGGTGGGCCTGGAGAACCGCCGGGTCAAGTTAGGGCCGCCTTAGTCCGCAACCCCTCGGGACAAGAGTGTGACTCACGTCCTACACTCCCCCCATGCTTTGTGAATCGCTTCACAACCGCGACTCGTCGCTTGTGAACTATTTCACAAGCAGGTGGTGGGTCGGACACGGGCCGTAAGGGCGCCCTGACCCTCGGCGGTGTGACCCAGCTCCCTTAGGGTGCGCAACCGAGAACTCGGACCACCACCCGAGAACAACCCGCAGCGGCGCGGAAAGGATGGCGAAGACCCCGTGCTGATGGTGCCCGTGCTGGCGCAGGCCGATCCCGGACCGGCGGCGCCCGGACTCAACGTGTATCTGCCGCTCGTTCTGCTCTTCGTGCTCGCGGCGGGGTTCGCCGTGTTCTCCGTGCTGCTGGGTCCGCTCGTCGGGCCGAAGCGGTACAACCGCGCGAAGACCGCTGCCTACGAGTGCGGCATCGAACCGTCGCCGCAGCCGCTCGTCGGCGGCGGCCGGATGCCGGTGGCCTACTACATCACGGCCATGCTCTTCATCCTGTTCGACATCGAGATGGTGTTCCTCTACCCGTTCGCGGTGAACGCCAACGCACTCGGTGTCTTCGGCCTGGTGGAGATCGTGCTGTTCATCGTGACGGTCGGGTTCGCGTACGCCTACGTGTGGCGGCGCGGCGGCCTGGATTGGAACTGAACCCATGGGCCTCGAAGAAAAACTCCCCAACGGCATCCTGCTGGCCAGCCTCGAGGGACTGGTCAACTGGGCTCGCAAGAACTCCCTGTGGCCCGCCACCTTCGGCCTCGCCTGCTGCGCGTTCGAGATGATGTCGGTCGGCGGTTCGCGCTACGACATCGCGCGCTTCGGCATGGAGCGGTTCTCCGCGACGCCGCGGCAGGCCGACCTGATGATCGTGGCCGGCCGGGTGACCCAGAAGATGGCCCCGGTCCTTCGCCAGATCTACGACCAGATGGCCGAGCCCAAGTGGGTCCTCTCGATGGGCGTCTGCGCCTCGTCCGGCGGCATGTTCAACAACTACGCCGTGGTGCAGGGCGTCGACCACATCGTCCCGGTCGACATGTACCTGCCCGGCTGCCCGCCGCGGCCGGAAATGCTGCTCGACGCGATCCTCAAGCTGCACGCCAAGATCCAGGACGAGCCGATCAACGCCCGCCGCGCCGCGATCCGCGCGGCCAGCGGGGCCCGTACCGAGTTGATCCCGTCCTCGATCAAGTACGCGAAGAAGTGAGCACCGGTGCCTGAGAACCCCGAAGAGACTCCCGAAACCGGCGGCCCGCAGTCCAGCGCGGAGCGGCCCGAAGCAGGCCTCGAAGCGCACGGCCCCGGCGCGGCCGAACCGGTCGTCGCCGGCCGCGAGCGCAAGGGCATGTTCGGCGTCCGCGGCAGCGGGGACACCTCCGGTTACGGCGGCCTGCGGCTGCCCGCCTACAGCCCGCCGCCCGCGGAGCGCCCGTACGGCGGCTGGTTCGACGAGTTCGCCGACGAGTTCATGGCCGCCTTGGCGGACAACAAGATCCCGCCGTCCGCGATCCTCCAGACCACTGTGGACCGCGGCGAGATCACCTTCTACGTCAGCCGCGAGCACCTCGTCGCCATCGCGAAGGTGCTGCGCAACGACCCGGGCCTGCGGTTCGAAATGCTCATGGCGGTCACCGGCGTCGACTACGGCGTGGACGTCCCGCAGCGGATGCACACGGTCTACGACTTCCTGTCGATGACCTACCGCCGTCGGATCCGGCTCGAAATCACCATGGACATGGACGATCTGCACGTCCCGTCCCTGGTCCCGGTCTACCCGACGGCCGACTGGCACGAGCGCGAGGCCTACGACATGTTCGGCATCGTCTTCGACGGCCACCCCGGGCTGACCCGCATCTTCATGCCGGACGACTGGGACGGCCACCCCCAGCGCAAGGACTACCCGCTCGGCGGGATCCCGGTCGAATACAAGGGCGCGGAAATCCCGCCGCCGGACCAGCGGAGGTCGTACTCGTGACCATCAACGAAGAAACGACGGAAGCCGAGTACGCGGAAGTCCGGGACACCACCGAAGGCCCCGTCTACCACGTCTCCGGCGGGGACTGGGACGAAGTTCTCGGCGACGCCCAGCACGACGACCGCATGGTCATCAACATGGGCCCGCAGCACCCGTCGACGCACGGCGTGCTCCGGCTCGTGCTGGAGCTGGAAGGCGAGACGGTCACGCAGTTGCGCGCGGTCGTCGGCTACCTGCACACCGGCATCGAGAAGAGCGCCGAGTTCCGCAACTGGACCCAGGGTGTCACCTTCGTGACGCGCGCGGACTACCTCGCTCCGCTGTCCAACGAGATGTGCTACTGCCTCGGCGTCGAGAAACTGCTGGGCATCAAGGCCCCGCCGCGCGCGGAACTGCTGCGCGTGCTGCTTCTCGAGCTGAACCGGATCACCTCGCACCTGGTGTTCATCGCGACCGGCGGCATGGACCTCGGCGCCACCACCGCGATGACGCTCGGCTTCCGCGAGCGCGAAGAAGCCATGCACCTGCTGGAGTACCTGACCGGCCTGCGGATGAACCACGCGTTCATCCGTCCCGGCGGGCTCGCCCAGGACTTCCCCGAGGACTGGACGGAGAAGGTCCTCGACTTCTGCAAGCTCATGGACAAGCGGCTTCCGCTGTACGACAAGATGTTCACCGGCCAGCCGATCTGGCGGAACCGGCTCAAGGACGTCGGCGTGCTGCCGCTGGACGCGTGCCTCGAACTCGGCATCACCGGTCCGGTGCTGCGCGCCGCGGGCCTGCCGTGGGACCTGCGCAAGACCGAGCCGTACTCGCGCTACGACGAGATCGAGTTCGACGTGCCGACCTCGACCGACGCGGACAGCTGGGCGCGGTACCTGCTGCGGCTCGAAGAAATCCACCAGAGCCTGCGGATCATGAAGCAGGTCGCGAAGATGGCCGAGCCGGGCCCGGTCATGGTGGAGGACAAGAAGATCGCCTGGCCCGCGCAGCTGTCCATCGGCAGCGACGGCATGGGCAACTCGCTCGGCCACGTCAAGAAGATCATGGGCCAGTCGATGGAATCCCTGATCCACCACTTCAAGCTCGTCACCGAGGGCTTCCACGTGCCGCCGGGCCAGGTCTACGCGCCGGTCGAATCGCCGCGCGGCGAGATCGGCGCGCACCTGGTGTCCGACGGCGGCACCCGTCCGCTGCGCGTGCACCTGCGGGAGCCGAGTTTCGTGAACATGCAGGCGATGCCCGCGATGGCCGAAGGCGGCCTGGTGGCCGACCTCGTCGTCGTGATCGCCTCGATCGACCCGGTTCTGGGGGGAGTTGACCGATGACGAACCCGACCGCAGTCCCGGAGCCGGGGCCGCACGACGCGACGAAGACGTACGCGGCCGCGGGAGCCGACACCGATGTCGCCGCGATCGCGCCCGACCCGTCGCTGGCCGAGGACATTCTCGCCGACACCCCGGCGGTGGACGTGTTCGACGCCGACACGCACCGCGAGGCGAAGGAAATCATCGCCCGGTACCCGATGTCGCGTTCGGCGCTGCTGCCGATGCTGCACCTGGTGCAGTCGGTGCAGGGTTACGTGAGCCAGGAAGGCATCGCCTTCTGCGCGCAGCACCTCGACCTGACCGACGCCGAGGTCAGCGCGGTCGCGACGTTCTACACCATGTACAAGCGCCGCCCGTGCGGCGAGCACCTGGTGAGCGTCTGCACCAACACGCTGTGCGCGGCGCTCGGCGGCGACGACATCTACAAGAAGCTCCAGACGCACCTCGGTTCGGCGGAAAAGCCGCTGGGGCACGAGGAAACCGCGGGCACGCCGGGCGAGGCTGGCTCGATCACCTTGGAGCACGCGGAATGTCTCGCGGCCTGCGACCTCGGTCCGGTCATCCAGGTGAACTACGAGTACTTCGACAACCAGACGCCGGAGCAGGCGGTCGCGCTCGTCGATGCGTTGCAGGCAGGCAAAAAGCCCGCCCCGACGCGCGGTGCGGCGCTGACCGACTTCAAGGGCGCGGAGCGGCAGCTCGCCGGGTTCTGGCCGGAGGACGAGGCCGCTTACCGCAGTGCGGTGGACGGCCCGTCGCAGGCGGTCGAGACCTTGCGCGGCGCGCAGATCGCGGCCGATCGCGGCTGGTCCGCCCCAGGCATGCAGGATGTTCCGCTTCCTGAAGTGGAGAAGAAGTAATGGCCGATCCCATCACTCCGGTCCTCACGAAGCGCTGGCTGTCCCCGGAATCCTGGCGCATCGAAACCTACGAGGCGCTCGAGGGCTACACCGCGGCGCGCAAGGCGCTGGCCGCCACGCCCGAGCAGCTCGTGCAGGTGGTCAAGGACTCCGGTCTGCGCGGCCGCGGCGGCGCGGGCTTCCCGGCGGGCGTGAAGTGGTCGTTCATGCCGCCCAACGAGGACAAGCCGCACTATCTGGTGATCAACGCCGACGAGGGCGAACCCGGTACCTGCAAGGACATTCCGCTGATGATGGCGGACCCGCACTCGCTGATCGAGGGCTGCATCATCGCCTCGTACGCGATGCGGTCGCACCACTGCTTCATCTACGTCCGGGGCGAGGCGCTGCACTGCATCCGCCGGCTCAACGCGGCCGCGCGCGAGGCGTACGCGAAGGGCTACCTCGGCAAAAACATCTTCGGCACCGGCTGGGACCTCGAGCTGACCGTGCACGCCGGGGCCGGCGCGTACATCTGCGGCGAGGAAACCGCGCTGCTGGACTCGCTCGAAGGCCGTCGCGGGCAGCCCCGGCTCAAGCCGCCGTTCCCCGCGGCCGCCGGTTTGTACGCCGCGCCGACGACGGTGAACAACGTGGAGACCATCGCGTCCGCGTCGTACATCATCAACGCCGGTTCGTCGTGGTTCCGCGAGATGGGCCGGGAGAAGTCGCCCGGCCCGAAGATCTACTCGATCTCCGGCCACGTGGAGAAGCCCGGCCAGTACGAATGCCCGCTCGGCACCACGCTGCGCGAGCTGCTGGAGCTGGCGGGCGGCATGAAGGACGGCATCCCGCTCAAGTTCTGGACGCCGGGCGGTTCGTCGACGCCGATGTTCACCGCCGAGCACCTCGACGTCCCGCTCGACTTCGAGGGCGCGGCCGAGGCCGGTTCGATGCTCGGCACGACCGCGGTGCAGGTCTTCAACGAGACCGTTTCGGTGCCGTGGGCGGTCATGAAGTGGACGCAGTTCTACGAGCACGAGTCCTGCGGCAAGTGCACGCCGTGCCGCGAGGGCACGTACTGGCTGGCGCAGATCCTGGAGCGGATGGTCGAGGGCCACGGCACCGAGGAGGACATCGACACCCTCCTCGACGTGTGCGACAACATCTTCGGCCGCTCGTTCTGCGCGCTCGGCGACGGCGCGGTGTCGCCGATCCAGAGCGGCATCAAGTACTTCCGGGACGAGTTCCTGGCTCTGTGTGAGAGCAACAAGCGAGAACTGGTGGGAGCGCAGGCATCATGACGATCGCCCCCGACAAGCCCGAGACGGCGGAAACGCCGGTCCCCGAAGGTCATGTCAAGCTGACCATCGACGGCGAAGAGGTCATCGCGCCCAAGGGCGAACTGCTGATCCGCACCGCCGAGCGGCTCGGCACGAGCATCCCGCGCTTCTGCGACCACCCGCTGCTCGACCCGGCAGGCGCGTGCCGCCAGTGCCTGGTCGAGGTCGAAATGGGCGGCCGTCCGATGCCGAAGCCGCAGGCCTCGTGCACGATGACGGTCGCCGACGGCATGGTGGTCAAGACGCAGCTCACCTCGCCGGTCGCGGACAAGGCGCAGCAGGGCGTGATGGAGCTGCTGCTCATCAACCACCCGCTGGACTGCCCGATCTGCGACAAGGGCGGCGAATGCCCGCTGCAGAACCAGGCCCTCGCGCACGGCCGCGCGGAATCGCGGTTCGTCGACACGAAGCGCACGTTCCCGAAGCCGCTGCCGATCTCGTCGCAGGTGCTGCTCGACCGGGAACGCTGCGTGCTGTGCCAGCGCTGCACCCGGTTCTCCGACCAGGTGGCCGGCGACCCGTTCATCGCGCTGCTCGAACGCGGCGCGCACCAGCAGATCGGCACCGCGGAAACCGCCGACGTGCTCGATCTGGCCTCCCGCACCACCGGCGGCGAGCCGTTCCAGAGCTACTTCTCCGGCAACGTGATCCAGATCTGCCCGGTCGGCGCGCTCACCAGCGCGGCGTACCGGTTCCGGTCGCGGCCGTTCGACCTGGTGTCGGCGCCGAGCGTGTGCGAGCACTGCTCGTCCGGCTGCGCCGAGCGCACCGACTTCCGGCGCGGCAAGGTCCAGCGCAAGCTGGCCGGCGACGACCCGGAGGTGAACGAGGAATGGCTGTGCGACAAGGGCCGGTTCGCGTTCCGCTACGTCCAGGCCGGTGACCGGATCCGCCGTCCGCTCGTCCGCAACGCCAAGGGCGAGCTGGAGGAAGCGTCCTGGACCGACGCGCTCCGGACCGCCGCGGAAGGGCTGCTGAAGGCCCGCGAGGGCAAGGGCGGCGCGGTGCTCACCGGCGGCAGGCTGACCGTCGAGGACGCCTACGCGTACTCGAAGTTCGCCCGGATCGCCTTGCGCACCAACGACATCGACTTCCGCACCCGTGCGCACTCGGACGAGGAGCTGGCGTTCCTCGGCTCGACGGTCGTGGGCACCACGCCGGAAACCGGCGTCACGTTCGGCGAGATCGAGCGGGCCAAGACGGTGCTGTGCGTGGCCTTCGAGCCCGAGGACGAAGCGCCGATCGTGTTCCTGCGGCTGCGCAAGGCGGCCCGCAAGAACCACACCCGCGTCGTCCACTTGGGACAGTGGACGACCTCCTCGGTGCGCAAGACCTTCGGCGAACTGCTGGCCTGCGTCCCCGGCGGCGAAGCGGCTGCGGTGGACGGCATCGCGCAGCACGCGGCCGACGTCGACGCCGCGCTCAGCGGCGAAGGCGCGGTGATCCTGGTCGGCGAGCGCGCCGCGGAGATCCCCGGCCTGTTCTCCGCACTGGTGCGGCTCACCGCCCGCACCGGAGCCCGGTTGGCGTGGATCCCGCGCCGCGCCGGCGACCGGGGCGCGCTCGAAACCGGTTGCGTACCAACGCTTCTGCCGGGCGGCCGCTCGGTCGCCGACGAAGCGGCTCGGGCCGAGGTCGGCAAGCAGTGGGGCACCGAGCTTCCGGCCGAACCGGGCCGCGACGTCACCGGCATCCTCCAGGCCGTTTCCGGCGGACAGCTGGACGCGCTGGTGGTCGGCGGCGTCGACCCGAACGACCTGCCGGATCCGGACCTGGCCCGCCGCGCGCTCGACAACGCCGGGTTCGTGGTCAGCCTGGAACTGCGGGCGAGCGAGGTCACCGAACGGGCCGACGTGGTCCTGCCGATCGCCCCGGCGGTCGAGAAGTCCGGCAGCTACCTCAACTGGGAGGGCCGCCGCCGCGACTTCGACATCACGCTGGAGGGCACCGGTTCCCTCTCCGACGGCCGGGTGCTCGACACCCTGGCCGTCGAGATGGACGCCGACCTGTTCACCCAGACCCCAGCCGCCGCGGCCGCCGACTTCGCCCGCCTGGGCACCCGCCCCAATGTGGCATTGGGTGCATCTGGCGCACCGAATGCCACATTGGGTGCATCTCACGCACCCAATGCCACATTGGGGCGCTCTGAGCCGGGCGAGGGGCAGGCGGTGCTCGCCACCTGGCGGCAGCTGATCGACAACGGCTCGCTGCAGGACGGCGAACCGCACCTCAAGGGCACCCAGCGGCCGCCGGTCGCGCGGCTTTCGGCGAAGACCGCCGAAGGACTCGGCGGGACACTCCGGGTGTCGAACGAGCGCGGGTCGATCACCCTGCCGGTCGAGGTCGCCGACCTGCCGGACGGCGTGGTGTGGCTGCCCGGCAACTCCGACGGCTCGGCCGTCCGCGCCGCACTCGCCGCCGGACACGGCGCGCTCGTGCAGATCTCCGGAGGTGACCAGTGAGCCCGCAGCTCACACAGTTCCTCGCCGAGTACCCGGACGCATTTCCTGATGCGGCTGCACGTGCTCGACTACTGGCTGACGACCCGTGGTGGCTCGTCCTGATCAAGGCGGTCGTGGTCCTGCTGATCGGGCCGGTCCTGACGATCTTCCTGATCGTGTGGGAGCGCAAGGCGATCGGCCGGATGCAGAACCGGCCCGGCCCCAACCGGGTCGGCCCCGGCGGCTACCTGCAGTCGCTCGCCGACGCGATCAAGCTCCCGTTCAAGGAGCAGATCATCCCGGACACCGCCGACCGCAAGGTGTACTTCCTCGCGCCGGTGCTGTCCGCGGTCCCCGCGCTGATCGCGCTCTCGGCCATCCCGTTCGGCCCGGTCGTCTCGATCTTCGGGCACCGCACGGTGCTGCAGCTGATGGACCTCCCGGTCGGCGTGCTGGTGATCCTCGCCTGCTCGTCGGTCGGCGTGTACGGCATCGTGCTGGCGGGCTGGGCTTCCGGCTCGCCGTACCCGCTCTTCGGCGGCATGCGCTCGGCGGCGCAGGTGATCTCCTACGAGATCGCGATGGGCCTCTCGATCGTCGCGGTGATCCTGTACTCCGGTTCGCTGCAGACGTCGGAAATCGTGCAGGCGCAGACGCACGGCTGGTACTTCTACATGCTCATCCCGAGCTTCGTGATCTACGTGATCTCGATGGTCGGCGAGACGAACCGCGCGCCGTTCGACCTCCCGGAGGCCGAATCCGAGCTGGTCGGCGGGTTCCACACCGAGTACAGCTCGATGAAGTTCGCGATGTTCTTCCTCGCCGAGTACGTCAACATGGTGATCGTCTCCGCGTTCTGCACCACGCTGTTCCTCGGCGGCTGGCGCTTCCCGTTCGTCGGCGACGATTCGGCGCTGAACCAGAACTGGTGGCCGGTCCTCTGGTTCTTCGCCAAGACGTTCATCCTGCTGTTCGGCTTCATCTGGCTGCGCGGCACGCTGCCGCGGCTGCGCTACGACCAGTTCATGCGGCTGGGCTGGAAGGTCCTGGTCCCGGTCAACCTGGTGTGGATCGTGGTCGTGGTCGCGATCAAGACGGTCCAGTGGAGCTGGCCGCAGATCCTCATCGGGGTCGGCATCGTGCTGGTGGTGCTCGTGCTGCTGAGCCTCGCGCTGCCGGACAAGAAGCTGCCCGAATCGGATTACGTGGACCTGGCCGGAAGCGGCTACCCGCTGCCGCCGCTGGACCTGCGGGTCCCGGACGCGACGCCGCGGCAGAAGGCGCTGGCCAAGGCGGAGGCGAAGGCCGCGCGGCGCAAGCCGGCGAGCGTCACCGCGGCGGCCGCACAGGAAGGAACAGACGATGGCGGCAACTGACTTCCTCAATCCCATCAAGGGATTCGGCGTCACCTTCGGGATGATGTTCAAGAAGGTCGCGACCGAGGAGTACCCCGAGGCGGGCGCTCCGGCCGCACCGCGCTACCACGGCCGCCACCAGCTCAACCGGCATCCGGACGGGCTGGAGAAGTGCGTCGGCTGCGAGCTGTGCGCGTGGGCGTGCCCGGCGGACGCGATCTTCGTCGAGGGCGGCAACAACACCGACGAAGAGCGGTACTCCCCGGGCGAGCGCTACGGCGCGGACTACCAGATCAACTATCTGCGCTGCATCGGCTGCGGCCTGTGCATCGAGGCGTGCCCGACCCGGTCGCTCACCATGACCAACTTCTACGAGCTGGCCGACGACGACCGGCAGCGGCTCATCTACACCAAGGAAGACCTGCTCGCCCCGCTGCTGCCGGGCATGGAGCAGCCGCCGCACCCGATGCGGCTCGGCGACAACGAGCAGGACTACTACGTGAACGGCCCCGAGCTGGCCGCGAACGCGCAGCAGCAGGAGGCGAAGAAGTGATCGCCGCCCTTCTCGCGCAGGCCCCGGCCGCCAGTGTCGACGCGTCGGTGACGACCGGCGAGGCCATCGCGTTCTGGATCCTCGGCCCGCTCTCGCTGCTGGGCGCGCTCGGGATGATCTTCTCCCGCAACGCCGTGCACTCGGCGCTGTGGCTGGTGCTCACGATGCTGACGCTCGGCGCGCTGTACATGACGCAGTCCGCGCCGTTCCTCGGGTTCACCCAGATCATCGTCTACACCGGCGCGATCATGATGCTGTTCCTGTTCGTGCTGATGCTGGTCGGCCGGGACAGTTCGGACTCGGTGGTCGAGGTGCTGCGCGGGCAGCGGCTCGCCGCCGGGGTGCTCGGCATCGGGCTCGCCGCCTTGATCGCCGCGGGCGTGTTCCGCGCGATGGTGAACGTGACCCCGGCCAAGCCGCTCGACCCGTACCAGCAGACCGGCGGCGGCCCCGGCGGTCTCGGCAGGCTGATCTTCACCCAGTACCTGTTCCCGTTCGAGCTGACCTCGGCGCTGCTGATCACCGCCGCGCTCGGCGCGATGGTGCTGGCCTTCACCGGCCGCACCGGCAAGAGCAAGCTCTCCCAGCGCGAACTGGTCAAGCTGCGCTTCCAGGGCCAGCACGACCGCCCGTCGCCGCTGCCCGGGCCCGGCGTCTTCGCCACCGCCAGCTCGGTCTCGACCCCGGCGCTGCTGCCGGACGGTTCGGTCGCGCCGGAGTCGCTGTCGGAGATCATCGAATCCACCTCGGCGATCCGGCTCATGCGCGAGCGCAAGCTCATCGCGGACGAGGGCCCCAAGCCCGACGCGCACGCACTGGTCGGCGGCGTCGAAAAGGCCGAGCCCGCCGAGGAAGAAGAAGGGGAAGGAAAGTGACCCCGAGCTACTACCTGCTGCTGTCCGCGCTGCTGTTCTGCATCGGCGCGGTGGGCGTGCTGGTCCGCCGCAACGCGATCGTCGTGTTCATGTGCATCGAGCTGATGCTGAACGCGGTGAACCTGACCCTGGTCACCTTCGCCCGCATCAACGGCGGGCTGCACGGCCAGGTGATGGCGTTCTTCGTGATGGTGGTCGCGGCCGCCGAGGTCGTGGTCGGACTGGCGATCATCATGGCCATCTTCCGCACCCGCCGCTCGGCCTCGGTCGACGACACGAACCTGCTGAAGTACTGAGGGAGACGACCGAGTGACCGCATCATCGTGGCTGCTGGTGGCCCTTCCCGCCCTCGGCGCCCTCGTCCTGCTGCTATCCGGGAAACGCGCGAAGGCGTGGGGGCACCTGCTCGGCTGTGCCACCGTCACGCTCGCCTTCGTGTACGCCGTGATCCTGTTCTTCTCCACCGACAGCCACTCGGTCACCGACACCAAGGTCTACTCGTGGATCCCGGTGACCCAGCTGCAAGTGGACTTCGGACTGCGCATCGACGCGCTGTCGCTGACGTTCGTGCTGCTGATCACCGGCGTCGGCATGCTGATCCACTTCTATTCGATCGGCTACATGGCCGACGACGAGGGCCGGTACCGGTTCTTCGCGTACCTGAACCTGTTCGTCGCCTCGATGCTGATCCTGGTGCTGGGCAACAGCTTCGTGACGCTGTACCTCGGCTGGGAGGGCGTGGGTCTCGCCTCGTACCTGCTGATCGGCTGGTATCAGAACCGCCCGTCCGCGGCGACCGCGGCGAAGAAGGCGTTCCTGATGAACCGCGTCGGCGACGTCGGGCTCGCGCTGGCGATCTTCCTGATGTTCAAGTACGTCGGGTCGACCGGCTATGCGCAGGTCTTCGAGGGCGTCGCGCAGGGCAAGATCCCGCCGGGCGCGATCACCGCCATCGCGATCCTGCTGCTGCTGGGCGCCTGCGGTAAGTCCGGCCAGTTCCCGCTGCAGGCCTGGCTTCCGGACGCGATGGAGGGCCCGACCCCGGTGTCGGCGCTCATCCACGCGGCAACCATGGTCACCGCGGGCGTGTACCTGGTGGCCCGCTCCAACGTCATCTTCACCGCGACGCCGGACGGCAGGCTGGTGGTCACCCTGGTCGGCGCGGTCACGCTGCTGCTCGGGTGCGTCGTCGGCTGTGCCTACGACGACATCAAGAAGGTGCTCGCGTACTCGACGGTCAGCCAGATCGGCTACATGATGCTGGCGGTCGGCCTCGGGCCGGGCATTTACGCGCTCGGCATCATGCACCTGGTGGCGCACGGCTTCTTCAAGGCCGGGCTGTTCCTCGGGGCCGGTTCGGTCATGCACGGCATGAACGACGAGGTCGACATGCGCAAGTTCGGCGGGCTGGCCAAGAAGATGCCGATCACCTTCGTCACCTTCGGCCTCGGCTACCTGGCGATCATCGGCTTCCCGTTCCTCACCGGGTACTACACGAAGGACGCGATCATCGAGGCGGCGTTCGGCCAGGAAGGCTGGCGCGGCTGGGCTTTCGGGCTCGCGACGGTGATCGGAGCCGGGCTGACCGCGTTCTACATGACGCGGCTGATGATGATGACCTTCTTCGGCAAGGAGCGCTGGAAGGACATCAAGAGCAGCGACGGGCGCGACTTCCACCCGCACGAGTCCAAGCCGATCATGTGGGTCCCGATGGCGATCCTGGCGGTCGGTTCGGTCGGTGCCGGTGCGTTCTTCGCGCTGGGCAACCGGTTCGTCGACTGGCTGGCCCCGGTGGTCGGCCAGTTCGAGGAGGCCGAGCACACCCCGATTCCTTCGTGGACGGTCCCGGCGGCGACGCTGGTGCTGGCCGCGCTTGGCGTGCTGCTGGCGGTCTGGCTGTTCCGTCCCTCGCGCGACGTCCCGATCGAGAAGCCCGAGCGGGTGTCTTGGCCGGTCCGCGCGGCGCGCAAGGACCTGTACGGCAACACGCTCAACGAAACCCTGGTCGCCCGTCCGGGCACCTGGCTGGCGCGGGCGCTGGTGTACGTGGACAACCGCGGCGTCGACGGCGCGGTGAACGGCCTCGCCGCGGCACTCGGCGGCGGGTCCGGACGGCTGCGCCGGACGCAGACCGGATTCGTGCGGTCGTACGCACTGTCCATGCTCGGCGGCACGTTCCTGCTTCTCGCGGCCCTTCTGCTGGTGAGGTTCTCCTGACATGACTTGGCTTCTGGCGCTCATCCTGCTGCCGCTGGCCGGCTCGCTGGTGCTGGCGTTCCTCAAGGGGAACGACCGGGCCGCGGTCGCCACGGCGCTCGCCGTGTCCATTGTGGAGTTCCTGCTGATCATCCCGTTCTGGGCGAGCTACTCGCCCTCGGGCGAGCGCATCCAGCAGGCGACCACGATGGACTGGATCCCGAACTTCGGCATCCACATCTCGTTCGGCACCGACGGCATCTCGCTCATCATGATCGCGGTGATCGCGCTCCTGGTGCCGATCGTCGTCGGCGCGCTCGGGCTCACCGACAAACTGCCCGCTGGCCGCAGCGCGGGCGGGTTCCTGTCGCTGATCCTGCTGCAGGAAGCGATCACGATCGGCGTCTTCGCGGCGACCGACGTGTTCCTCTTCTACGTGCTGTTCGAGATCATGCTGATCCCGATGTACTTCCTGATCGGCGGTTACGGCGGCGCGAACCGGCAGTACGCGGCGGTGAAGTTCTTCCTGTACTCGTTCCTCGGCGGCCTGATCATGCTGGCCTCGGCGATCGGGGCGTACTCGCTGGCCTCGGACAAGCTCGGCAAGGGCACGTTCGACTGGGCCACTCTCGTCACGGTGGTGCGCGACGCCCCGACCGGCACGCAGATCTGGCTGTTCCTCGGCTTCTTCCTCGCGTTCGCGATCAAGGCGCCGCTGGTCCCGTTCCACACCTGGCTGCCGGACGCCGCCGGCCAGGCCCCGATCGGCGTCGCGGTGCTGCTGGTCGGCGTGCTCGACAAGGTCGGGACCTTCGGGTTCCTGCGGTACTGCTTGCCGATGTTCCCGGAGGGCAGCAAGGCGCTCGCGCCGCTGGTGCTGATCCTGTCGGTGATCGGCGTGCTGTACGGCTCGATCCTCGCGGCCGGGCAGCGGGACATGAAGCGGTTCATCGCCTACGTGTCGATCGCCCACTTCGGGTTCATCGCGCTGGGCATCTTCACCTTCAACGAGCAGGCGATGGTCGGCTCGGTGTCGTACATGCTGAACCACAGTCTCTCCACCGGGATGCTGATCGTGGTGATCGGCCTGATCGTGATGCGCGGCGGGTCGAGCAAGATCTCGGACTACGGCGGCATGGCGAAGGTAACCCCGCTGCTCGGCGGAATGCTGTTGCTGGCCGGGCTTTCCGCGCTGTCGCTGCCGGGAACCAACTCGTTCGTCTCTGAGTTCCTGGTGCTGCTGGGGTCCTTTGTGGACCAGCCGGTGTACACGATCCTGGCGACCGTCGGCATGGTGCTCGCCGCGGCTTACGTGCTGTGGCTGTACCAGCGGATCATGCAAGGCCCGGTTCGCGGCGATGCCCTGGTGGGCGTCGGCGGGGGACCGGGCACCGCGATCGCGCCGGAGCTCGGCGCGCGCAAGGCCATCAAGGACCTGGGCGGACGCGAGATCGCGATCCTCGCGCCCATGGTCATCCTGATCATCGGACTGGGCTTCTATCCCAAGCCGATGCTCGACACGATCACCCCGTCGGTGCAGGCGACGCTGTCTGCCGTGCAGGGAGGCAAGTAAACCGTGCTCGACATGTTCCTGGCGCAGGCGCCGGCAGCGCCGCTGGAAGTGCCTTCGGTCGATTACGCGGCCGTGCTGCCGATGCTGATCGTCTTCGGCGTCGCGTGCATCGGCGTGCTGGTGGAAGCGTTCGCGCCGAAGGCGACGCGATGGGGGATCCAGGTCACGATCTCCCTCGTCGCGATCATCGCCGCAGGGGTTTCGCTGATCCTGTACGCGACCGGTTCTTCTTCGTCGAAGGCCGGCACGACGACGTTCTCCGGCTCGATCTCGGTGGACCGGCCGTCGCTGTTCCTGTGGGGCACGCTGCTGCTGCTCGGGCTTGGCGCGGTGTTCCTGATCGCGGACCGGAAGGTCGAGGCGGGCGGCGCGTTCGTGGCCCAGGCGGCGATCCGGCCGGGCACGGTGCAGGACCGCGCTCAGTCTGCGACTACTTCGCAGACTGAGGTCTTCCCGCTGACGCTCTTCGCGCTCGGCGGGATGATGACGTTCTGCGCGGCTAATGATCTGCTGACGATGTTCATCGCGTTGGAAGTGCTTTCGCTGCCGTTGTATCTGATGTGCGGTCTTGCTCGCCGTCGTCGGCTGATTTCGCAGGAAGCCGCGGTCAAGTACTTCCTGCTGGGTGCGTTCTCGTCGGCGTTCTTCCTGTACGGGCTCGCGCTGCTGTACGGGTACGCGGACTCGGTGAAGCTGGCTGACATCGCGCACGCCGCTGCCGGGTCGGACCGCTCGGACACGTTGTTGTTCGCTGGTCTGGGTCTTCTCGTGGTGGGCCTGCTGTTCAAGGGGTCGGTGGGGCCGTTCCACACCTGGACGCCGGACGTCTACCAGGGTGCGCCTACTCCGGTTACCGGGTTTATGGCTGCCTGCACGAAGGTGGCCGCGTTCGGGGCGATTCTCCGGGTGCTCAGCGTCGGGTTTTCCTCGACCAGCTGGGAATGGCGCGGGGTTATGTGGGCCGTGGCCATAATTTCGATGGCGCTCGGGGCGATCTTGGGTCTGACGCAGACGGATGTTAAGCGGATGATCGCTTACTCGTCGGTGGCGCACGCTGGGTTCTTGCTCGTGGGTGCTATTGCGATGACTGAGGATGGCTTGTCGAGCACGCTGTTCTATCTGCTGGCGTATGGGTTTACTACGTTGGCCGCGTTCGGTGTGGTTTCCCTGGTTCGGGATTCCAGCGGGGAGGCTACGCATCTGTCCGCTTGGGCTGGGCTGGCCAAGCGGTCGCCGTTGCTGGCCGGGGTGTTCACGTTCCTGTTGCTGGCGTTGGCGGGGATTCCGTTGACTAGCGGGTTTGTCGGGAAGTTCGTGGTGTTCTCGGCGGCGTTGTCGGACGGGATGGCGCCGTTGGTGGTTGTCGCGTTGGTGTTCAGTGCGGTGGCTGCGTTCTTCTATCTGCGGGTCATTGTGTTGATGTACTTCTCGGAGCCTGCTGCTGACGGGCCTACGGTGACTGTGCCGGGTGGGTTTACTACTGCGGCTATTGCGTTGGGTGTTGTGGTCACGTTGGTGCTCGGGGTTCTGCCTGCCTTTGCGTTGGATTGGGCTGGGGCTGGAGGGTTTGCTTCCTGAGCTGGGTGGGCGGCTCGTCGCCTGGCGGCGACATTGCGCCCGGTGGTGAGGCGGGCACCCCGATTTTTTAGTGTGACTACGGCGCTGGGGTGCTTGTCAAGGCGGGAAAGATGCCTTGACAAGCACCCCAGCGCCGTGTTTTTGGCCTCGTATCGGGGGCGGGGGAGGTGTGGGTGCCTCGTTTTGGGTGCATCGGCTGCGGGCGCTTCGCCCGTGCCTCGCCAGGCACCCGCAAGGCTTACCGCCCTTCGCGGACTTCAGGGAGTAGGCGAGCAGGCGGTGTGGCCTACGGTGACCGATCCGGAAGCGCCGGAGGCGGGGGCGAAGTCGATGCGCAGCATGGTCAGGGTCATGCTTCCGTCGCCGGGCAGCGTTTGGATGTTGAAGACAGCGTTCGCCAGCAGCGTTCCGTCCGACTTCGTCAGTGGCTTGGTGTAGTTCGCGGGGATCGGTGAAGGCAGGCCGCTGATGCCGGTGAGGCCGCTCAGGGTCCAGTTCGCGTTCGTGCCGCTCTGGGTTGCCTTGCAGGTCACGGTGTACGACGAGATGCGGATGCGTTTTCCGCCAGAGCTCACCAGGGCCGAGAGTTCGAAGTTGTTGCCGGTGGCGGTGGACGTCGTGGTGGTGACGTCGTTCGCTGGGTCGGTGACCTCCGTCGTGCAGGAGGACGTGCCGCCGCCGAAGCGGATGCCTGGTTGGGACACGGCCGCGGCGGAGGCGCTCGTGGGGCCTTCTACGGCGCACGGGGCTTGCGTCGGGATGGAGATGGCGGTCCCGGCCTTCGAGAAAGTCGCGGCACCGATGTCGGCGACTCCGGCCGGGGTGTCCGCGGCGGCGGTCCCGGCAGCGGCGAGCAAACCGGCGGCGGCCAGTGCCGCTCCGGCCAGTGCGGTGCGCTTGATGATCATGTTCGTCTCCTCGCTGCTGATGCTGCCTCCCCAGGACTATCCGCAGGTCCGAATCGCCCGTTGCGTCCTTGGGCGGCGATCACCCGTCCGGGAGCGCGGGTCTACCCGTTCGTGGACCGGGGCGGCAGTGTCGCGTTCGTCACCGTTTCCGCAGGACAGCGGGTAAAGGCAGGCCGCGGGGCAACCACTACCCTGAAGGGGGTAACCGACTGGCGAAGAGCGCCACGAGAGAGCGGAGCCGACGTGTCTGTGTCTTCACCACCTCCGGGGGCGGCCCGGGATGGCGCTGTCGAGGACCTGCGCGCGACCGTCGGGCTGCAGATCCAGGACGAGCCCTTGCTGCGCGCCATCGCGGGCGGGCTGGCGGACGTCGAGACGATGCTGCGGGACGTCGTGAAGAGCGACGTGCCCGCTGTGCACGACGCGGCGTTGCACCTGGTCGAGGCGGGTGGCAAACGTTTTCGTCCGCTGTTCACGCTGCTGTCCGCGCAGTTCGGGCCGAAGCAGGGCGAGCAGGTGCTGATCGCGGCCGCCGCGGTCGAGCTGGTGCACTTGGCGACGCTGTACCACGACGACGTCATGGACGAGGCGACCATGCGGCGCGGCGCGGAGAGCGTCAACTCGCGCTGGGACAACACCGTCGCGATCCTCACCGGCGACTACCTCTTCGCGCACGCCTCCCGGCTCGTCGCCGACCTCGGCACGGACGCCGCGCGGATCATCGCCGAGACGTTCGGCGAGCTGGTCAGCGGGCAGATGCGGGAGACCGTCGGGCCTGGGCCCGGCGACGATCCGGTCGAGCACTACCTCACCGTGATCGCGCAGAAGACCGGTTCGCTGATCGCGACGTCCGGACGCTTCGGCGGCATGATGTCCGGCGCGGCCGAGGAGCACATCCAGGCGCTGCGCCGCTTCGGCGACATCATCGGCGCGGCCTTCCAGATCTCCGACGACGTCATCGACATCGCGTCGCCCTCGGTCGAGCTGGGCAAGGCGCAGGGCACTGACCTGCGGGAAGGCGTGCGCACGCTGCCGATGCTGTACGCGCTGGCCGATCCGGGCACCGACCCGCGGCTCGTCGAGCTGCTCGCCGGCCCGATCACCGACGACGATCTGGTCGCCGAGGCGCTCGAGCTGCTGCGCCGTTCCAGCGGCCTCGAACGCGCGCGCGAAACTCTTTCCGACTACGCTTCCCGAGCACGTGCCGAGCTCGCCTCGCTGCCCGCTTCCCCTGCGCGCGACGCTTGCGAGTCGGTCGCCGACTACCTGGTCGCGCGAACGTTCTAAAAGGGGCGGAAGATGTCCATTTTCGGGCAGGTGTGGCTCTGGAGCCTGCTGGCCTTCGTTGTCGGCGCGCTCATCGCTTGGCTGGTGCTGGCGCGGCCGGCGCGCAAGCGGGTACGCGAACTGGAAACGGAACTGGCGAGCGCGCACGCTGACACGGCCCGCGCCGCGGCCAGCACGCCCGCGCGCACCGCGGTGCTGCCGCCCGCGGAGGACTGGACCAGAGACCGCCGCGAGCACGCTCCGACGGAAGTCATCCAGGCGACGAGCGCTTTCGAGCCGGAAGCAGAGTACGACGCGGAATACCGCACGGCTCCGGAACCGGCGGCCTCTGTGGACACTGCGGACTCTCCGGAGGACGACGTCGACGAGGCATTCGCTCAGGCGGAGGCCCGCGAACACCAAGCGGCGAACGGTCTTTTCGAGAGTGCGCCTGCCGAGAGCGCTCCGGAGGACTCCGGTTCGGCCTACCGCGCCGCGGCCACCGAGTACCTGCAGCCGGCCGACACCGGTTCGCACCGCATCGCGGAACCGGCCGAGGACCACGACAGCGGCTACCACCGCGTCGCGGAGCCTGCGGACGAGCACGACAGCGGTTACCACCGGATTCCGGAACCGGCGGACGAGCACGACAGCGGCTACCACCGGATTCCGGAACCGGCCGACGTCCCCGCGGCGGACCACGCCGAGCCGGAGAGCCCCACAGCCGAGGAAGAGCCGAGTCATCACCTGGCCGAGCCCGCCGACGGTCTGTCCTCTTTGGAGCGACGGCTCGACCCGACTCCGTTGGACAGCACCGCTTCGGAGCCGGAGCCGGTCTCGCTGTTCCGCCCGGGCCCTGGCCGCGCGACCGAACCGGAACCGGACTGGTTCAACCAGCCGGACGCGGTGCAGCGGTCGCCGTTCGAGGAACCCGCGGAACCGGTCGAGTCAGCCGTCGGCCACCTCGAAGAGGATTCGTCGACCGATCACCTGATCCCGCGCGCCGAGCCCGCCGCCGCCGAGTCCACAGAGGACACCGCGGAAGGCAGCCAGGGCTTGCCGAAGCGCCAGCGCCGCGAATCCCCGCGCGGCGGTTTCGACCCGCCGCGGCCGATCCAGCCGTCGATGCGCCCGGTGGAACGCCGCGAACCGGATCTCGCGGGCGGGCACAGCGGTTCGCTGTTCGAGCCGTCCGTGCAGCCGAACCAGGCCGCGATGGCCGCTCCCGAGCCGCCGCCTGCCCGGCAGAGCGCGGACGACGCGGTGCCGCCGGGACCGTTCGGTCCGGGTTCGGCGATGCCGCGTCCGGGCGGCGGTCGTCCGGCGGAGGGTTTCACGGTGAAGGCGAGCGTGACGGCGTTGCGGTATTGCGGGGAGGATTCGCCGCAGTTCCCGAAGATGGTGGCTGAGGTGTGGTTCCGCAGCGCCGCCGATGCCGAGCGGGTGGGGTTCCGTCCCCTGCACTGAGTCCACATAAGACAGAGGCCGCCCTCCCCGAAAGTCGGGAGTGGCGGCCTCTGTCGTGAGTGGACTGAGAACTTACGCGACGGTCCAGGTGTCCTTGCCGCGCAGCAGTCCTTGCAGGTCCGGCTTCTTGGCCTCGCGGGCTTGTTCGACTTGGGCGCGTGCGGCGTCGTCGTAGGTGGGGCGTTCGACTTGGCGCAGGATGCCGGTGGGGACGTGGTTGAGGTTTTGGTCGCCGAGGCGGGTGAGGGCGAAGGCGTAGGAGGTGTCGGCGATGGAGGGGTCGTGCACCACGAGGTTGTCTTCGCCGATTTCGGCGACCTTGCCGACGTCGAGGCCGCCCCAGTCGCCGCGGCGGACGCCGTATTCGCTTTCGGGGCCGAAGCGGATGGGTTCGCCCGCGCGGAGCGGGATGAGCCGGGACGCGGCTTCGTCTTTGTCTTTCAGGACGTCGAAGGCGCCGTCGTTGAAGATGGGGCAGTTCTGGTAGATCTCCACCAGTGCCGAGCCGCGGTGTTTCGCGGCGGCTTCGAGGACTTCGGTGAGGCCCTTGCGGTCGGAGTCCATCGCGCGGCCGACGAACGAGGCTTCGGCTCCGATCGCGAGCGACAGCGGGTTGAACGGGGTGTCGAGCGAGCCCATGGGGGTGGATTTGGTGACCATGCCCTGGCCGGAGGTGGGCGAGTACTGGCCCTTGGTGAGTCCGTAGATGCGGTTGTTGAACAGCAGGATCTTGATGTTCACGTTGCGCCGCAGCGCGTGGATGAGGTGGTTGCCGCCGATGGACAGGGCGTCGCCGTCGCCGGTGACGACCCAGACCGACAGGTCGGGGCGGGTGGTGGCGAGCCCGGTCGCGATCGACGGCGCGCGGCCGTGGATCGAGTGCATGCCGTAGGTGTTGAGGTAGTACGGGAACCGCGAGGAGCAGCCGATGCCGGAGATGAAGACGATGTTCTCGCGTTTGAGCCCGAGGGTGGGCAGGAACGACTGCACGGCGTTGAGCACGACGTAGTCGCCGCAGCCGGGGCACCAGCGGACTTCCTGGTCGGACTTGTAGTCCTTGGCCTTCTGCGGTTCGTCGGTGGTCGGCACCAGGTCGATGCCGCCCAGTTGCGGCAGCCCGAGATCGATGGCGGTCACTTGACGCCCTCCGGAACGAGGTTGGCGATGATGTCGGCGAACACGTTCTGCAGTTCCTCGGCCTTGAACGGCAGGCCGGCGACCTTCGTGTAGGAATGCACGTCCACCAGGAACTTCGCCCGCAGCAGCAGCGCGAGCTGGCCGAGGTTCATCTCCGGCACGACGACCCGGTCGTAGCGGGCGAGGACCTCGCCGAGGTTGTGCGGGAACGGGTTGAGGTGGCGCAGGTGCGCTTGCGCGATCGGCATGCCGAGCTTGCGCACGCGGCGGCAGGCCGCGCCGATCGGGCCGTAGGACGAGCCCCAGCCCAAAGCGAGCACGCGGGCTTCGCCGGACGGGTCGTCGACCTCCAGGTCCGGGACGTCGATGCCGTCGATCTTCGCCTGGCGCAGCCGGACCATCGTGTCGTGGTTGTCCGGGTCGTAGGAGATGTGGCCGGTGCCGTCGGCCTTCTCCAGCCCGCCGATGCGGTGCTGCAGCCCGGGAGTGCCCGGGATCGCCCACGCCCGCGCGAGCGTCTCGGGGTCGCGCACGTACGGCCAGAACTCGCCGGATCCGTTGTCGGAGTTGGGTTCGGAGGCGAATTCCACGCGCAGGTCGGGCAGGTCCTCGACGTTCGGGACCAGCCAGGGTTCGGAGCCGTTGGCGATCGCGCCGTCGGACAGCAGCAGCACCGGGGTGCGGTAGCGCAGCGCGATCCGGGTGGCCTCGATCGCGGCGTCGAAACAGTCGGCGGGCGAGAGCGGCGCGATGATCGGGACCGGGGATTCGCCGTTGCGGCCGAACATGGCCTGCAGCAGGTCGGCCTGTTCGGTTTTGGTCGGCAGGCCGGTGGACGGGCCGCCGCGCTGCACGTCGATGATCACCAGCGGCAGTTCGGTCATCACGCCGAGGCCGATGGTCTCCGATTTCAGCGCGACGCCGGGGCCGGAGGTGGAGGTGATGCCCAGCGCGCCGCCGTAGGAGGCGCCGAGGGCGGCGCCGATGCCGGCGATCTCGTCTTCGGCCTGGAAGGTGATGATGCCGTAGTTCTTGTGCTTGGACAGTTCGTGCAGCACGTCCGAGGCCGGGGTGATCGGGTAGGTGCCGAGCAGGATCTGCAGCCCGGACTGCTGTCCGGCGGCCACGATCCCGTACGCGAGCGCGGTGTTGCCGGTGATCTGCCGGTAGGTGCCCTTGTCCAGCTTCGCGGGCGCGACCTCGAAGGTGGTCGCGAACGATTCGGTGGTCTCGCCGTAGTTCCAGCCTGCCCGGAAGGCGAGGATGTTGGCCTCGGCGATGTCCGGTTTCTTCGCGAACTTCTCGCGCAGGAAGCGTTCGGTGCCCTCGGTGGGCCGGTGGTACATCCAGGACAGCAGGCCGAGGGCGAACATGTTCTTGCAGCGTTCGGCGTCTTTCTTGCCGAGGCCGGTGTCGGCGAGCGCGCCCTGGGTCAGGCTCGACATGGCGACCCGGTGCACCTGGAACGGCGCGAGCGAGTCGTCCTCGAGCGGGTCGGTGTCGTAGCCGACCTTGACCAGGTTCCGCTTGGAGAACTCGTCGGTGTTGAGGATGATCGTCCCGCCGCGGGGGACGTCGCGGACGTTCGCCTTGAGCGCGGCGGGGTTCATCGCGACGAGCACGTCCGGCCGGTCGCCCGGGGTGAGGATGTCGTAGTCGGCGAAGTGCACCTGGAAGGACGAGACGCCGGGGATGGTGCCCTGCGGCGCCCGGATCTCGGCCGGGAAGTTGGGCATGGTCGACAGGTCGTTCCCGAAGGCCGCCGCCTCCGAGGTGAACCGGTCGCCGGTCAGCTGCATCCCGTCGCCCGAGTCGCCGGCAAACCGGATGACCACCCGGTCCAGCTTGTTCACCTCGGTGGAGCGGGACGCGGTCAGCGCGCCTTGCCCGTTCCCGGCCGCGCTGCCGTTCGCACTGGTGCTCATGGGTCAGGGAATCCCTCTCTCCCGGCGTGCTGCGGGCCAGGGTCGGCTCCCCGGGGAGCCCGCCGAGGCCTGCTTCCGAGGTTACTCGCCACACCTCAGGCGGCGGTCGGAGTGCGGTCAAGTGTGGGGTGTCCAGGCCGAGTGCCCACCGGGGTGTCCTCGATCGTAGGGCGAATCGGGCCCGCGTCCGGAGTGACGCGCGTCTCTCACCGCCCGTGCGGCACTGACCAGCAGTTTGCTCCAGGTTGAGGGTTCCCGGAATGTGGGAATTTGTGCGCGACGGCGCTCAGCGGCCGCTGATGCGTGCCTTCATCGCCGCCAATCGCTCGGCGAATGCCGGTGCGGCCAGCGATTCCAGCTGCGGAGCGAGTTCGGCGTCGACCGCGGCGGCGTGCTCGGTGAGGCCGCTCGTCTGCCGCATAGTCCGCTTGGTGGACAGCACTACCTCGCGCGGAGCGGCGACCGTCGGGGCGGCGAGGTCGCGGGCGGCCTGGACCAATGCGTCGTGATCGCCGTCCACAAAGCGCAGTGCGAACCCCACCCTTACCGCGGATTCCGCGGTAAGGGTTTCGCCGAACAACGCCATCGCGGACGCCTGCTGCGGACCGAGGATTCGTTGCGACATCCAGGTCATGCCGCCGCCGGGATGCAAGCCGAGTTCGAGGAACCGAGGGATGAATTTGGCGTGCGGTCCGACGAGCCGGACGTCGGCGGCCAGTGCGAGGTTCAGACCAGCGCCGACCGCGGCCCCGCCGACCGCAGCGATCGTCGGCAGGCTGCATCCGGCGACAGCGAGGAACCCGGCGTACACCGAGCGCAGCCCTTCGGCGTCGGCCTTGCCGAGCGCGGTGAGGTCCGCACCCGCGCAGAACGCTGGCGGGGCGCCAGTAACGATCACGGCGTGCACGCTCTCGTCGGCCTCGGCGCGCGCGACCGCGGCGGCCAGCTCGGCGGAGAGGTCGAGGGTGAGTGCGTTGCGGCTTTTCGGAGCGTCGACGGTGAGCAGTGCGACGCCCTGGTCGTGCTCGCTGTGAATGCGGTCGGTCATAGGGGTCAGCATCGCATCGTCGTGAGTGGCGATCACGGTTAGAACCGTGATCGCCACTCACGACACCCGACGGCAACGCACACTCGCGCGGGGCAGGCGGGCGAGGCGGGCGAGGCGGGCCAGGCGAGGCGGGCCAGGCGAGGCGGGCCAGGCGAGGCGGGGGCAGGCGGGCGAGGCGGGCCAGGCGGGCGAGCCAGGGCGGGCGAGCCAGCTGGGGGCGGGTGCGGGGCTCGTGAGTGGCGATCACGGTTAGAACCGTGATCGCCACTCACGACAGTAGGCACTCACGACGGAGTCGGCGGTCTCTCCAACAGCCGGGACAGCACCACCGTGGACACAGTCCGGTCGATGATTTCGAGTCCGCGGAGTCGTTCCAAGGCGGTCTCGAGGTGGTGGATGTCGGCGGCGCGCAGGTGGACGATCGCGTCTGCCGCGCCGGACACCGTGTACGCGGCGACGACCTCGGTCAGCGGTTCCAGCCGGGCGCGGATGCGGCCGGGCGTGACGTTGCCCTGGCAGTGGACCTCGACGAACGCCTCGGTGCCCCAGCCGAGCGCCTCCGGGTCGACGACCGCGGTGAAGCCGCGCAGCACGCCCGTTTCCAGCAGCCGGTCCACGCGTCGTTTCACCGCCGGGGCGGACAGCCCGACCACCTTGCCGATCTCCGCGTAGCTGGAGCGGGCGTTGGCCACCAGGCAGGAAACGATTCGCTGGTCGATGGTGTTCACACGCAATGTTTAGCACGCAGGTGCGCAGTGAACAGCGATTGATTGCGAGATTAGGTCGACCTTAGCCTTGTTGCATGCAGGGAGAGGTTGTGCCGCCGCGGGTGCCCACACCCCGCCGTTACCTGATGTGCCCGCCGCGTTATTTCGCCGTCGACTACGCGATCAACCCCTGGATGGACCCCTCGAAGCCGGTCAGCGCGGACGTCGCCGTCGCGCAATGGACCGAGCTGCGCGACACCTATCGCCGCCTCGGCCACACCGTCGAGGAAATCGACCCGCAGCCCGGCCTTCCGGACATGGTGTTCGCGGCCAACTCGGGCACCGTCGTCGACGGGCGCGTGCTCGGCTCGCGGTTCCGCGCCCCGCAGCGCACCGCCGAGGCGGAGCACTTCCGCCGCTGGTTCCTCGAACACGGCTACCGCGACCTGACCATGCCGGAGAAGATCAACGAGGCCGAGGGCGATTTCGCCTGGACCGGCCGGGTGCTGCTGGCCGGCACCGGTTTCCGCACCGACCCGGCCGCGCACGCCGAGGCGCAGGAGGCGCTCGGCGTCCCGGTCGTGTCGCTGCAGCTGGTGGACCCGCGCTACTACCACCTCGACACCGCGCTGTTCGTGCTGGCCGAAGCGACCGACACGACGACGGCGCAGGTCGTCTACTACCCGGACGCGTTCTCGCCGGGCTCGCAGCGCGTGCTGCGCCGGATGTTCCCGGACGCCGTCCTCGCCACCGCGGCCGACGCCGAGTGCTTCGGGCTGAACGGGGTGTCCGACGGCCGCAATGTGGTGCTGCCGGTCGAGGCGACCGGCCTCGGCGCGCGGCTCGCTGCTCGGGGTTACGAGCCGGTGTACGTGGACATTTCGGAGCTGCGGAAGGCCGGCGGCGGGCCGAAGTGCTGCACGCTGGAGATCCGGAAGTAGGTCAGTTCGGGCAGGCGGGGCGAGCCTGGCTACTTCAGTACGCGGCCGAGGAAGCCGTGCAGGTAGCCCGCGACGACGTCGAGATGGCTTTCCAGCAGGAAGTGGCCGCCGTCGATGAGGTGGACTTCGGTGTCGCGAGCGTCGCGGGCGAAGGCCTCCGCGCCGGCCGGGCCGAAGATCTCGTCGTTGCGGCCCCACACGGCGAGGACCGGGACGTCGTGGGTGCGCAGGAATTCGTGCAGCCGCGGGTAAAGCGGGCGGTTGTGCTGGTAGTCGCGGAACAGCGCGAGCTGGATTTCGTCGTTGCCAGGGCGGGAGACCCGGGCGTGGTCGTGTTCCCAGGTGTCGGGGCTGACCAGGCTCGGGTCGGGGACGCCGTGCAGGTACTGCCAGCGGATGGCGTCGTAGCTCAGCGCCGCGCGGACGGCCGGTTCGGTGTCCGGGCCGGGATTCGCGCCGTAGGCCCAGAGGCCGGTCCAGAACGAGTCGACGAAGCCTTCCTCGTATCCGTTGCCGTTCTGCGTGACGATCGCGGAGATCCGGCCGGGGTGCTTGAGCGCGAGCCGCCAGGCGATCGGGGCCCCGTAGTCCTGGACGTAAACCGCGTAGCGGTCGAGGCCGAGCTGGTCGAGCAGGCCGGACGTGAGGTCGGCGAGTGCGTCGAAGGTGTAGTCGAACTCGTCGGCTGAGGGCGCGGCGGAGTAGCCGAAGCCGAGGTGGTCCGGCGCGAGCACGCGGTAGCGGCCCGCCAGCAGCGGGATGAGGTGCCGGAACATGAACGAGCTGGTCGGATACCCGTGCAGCAGGACGATCGCGGGGGCGTCGGCGGGACCGGCCTCGCGGTAGAAGAGCTCGTGGCCGTCGACGGTCGTCGTCCGGTGCTGGATCATGTCTAACCCCTTTGTAGTTTTAATCTGGTTAGGTGTTCGCCATGGAAGCATGGCGGAGCTAACCTGTCAAAGGGTTCGATCTGGTTAGGGAGCTTCGATGGACGTGCTCGACCTGCTCAACAGCAGGCCGCTGATCAATGGCGAGGAACAGGACGCGCTGGACCAGCGGTGGGCGCGTGAGCGGGGCGGTGACGGGAGCGCCGCGGAGCTGGAATTGCTGCGTCAGGCGCGAGATCTCCTGCGCGACGTCGTGCGCGGGGACAGTTCGCCGGTCGTGTTGCGTCCGCTCCTCGACGGGGTGCGCCAGGTTCCGGAGGTTTCCGCGGGCGGGCTGCATTGGTCAGTGGAGACGCCGTCGCATGCTCGGCTGGCCGCCGAAGCGGTTCTGGATTGGGCGGCGCTGGAAAAGGATCTTCCCGGACGGTTGCGGGCCTGCGCGAATGACGAGTGCCAGCTGTTCCTGCTCGACCGCAGCCGGGCCAATCGCGCGCGCTGGTGTTCGATGGCGGCTTGCGGCAACCGGGAGAAGGCGCGGCGGCACTATCAGCGCAATCATTGAACCTTCACCCAAACGTGTGAAGCTGTCAGCTGTCTACAAGTGTGGACGTATTCCGATTTTCCTGCGGGAGTGTTTAGCCTGAGCCGGAAATGCAGTGTTGACCATGGGATCGGCGTCGGTAACTACTCCGTTTGCGAATCCGATTAATCGGGTACGGTACGACGGACGGGAGGCGCGATGATCACCTTTGCGGTGCACGGCATTGGCAAGCCCCAGCGGGCGCTCGATCCTGGCGAGGACGAGCGGTGGATCACCGTGGAGCAGTTCGACGCGCTGCTGGACGTCGTCTCGGGAACGGGTGCGCAGCTCACCTTCGACGACGGGAACTCCTCCGATGTCGAGATCGCGTTGCCGCGGCTGGTCCAGCGCGGGCTGTACGCCGAGTTCTTCCCGTTGGCGGGCCGGGTCGGCGAGCGCGGGTACGTCGACCGCGACGGGCTGCGGCAGCTGGTGGACGCGGGGATGCACGTCGGATCGCACGGCTGGGACCGGCTGGACTGGCGGCGGTTCGACGGTTCTTTCGCGGTGCGCCGCGAGCTGGACGAGGCGCCGCGGTTGCTGGAGCAGCTGAGCGGGACGCCGGTGCGGCGGTTTTCGCTGCCGGAGGGCCGGTTCGACCGGCGGGTGCTGACGCATTTGCGCGAGGCCGGCGCGACGCGGGTGTACGCGAACGTCGGCGGGGTGCGCGGGGCGGCGCTGGTGCGGTCGCGGACGGAAATCCGGTCGGACCTGAGCCCTCGGTGGGCCGAGGCAGTGAGCCGCCGGCCGCGTCGATTCCCGGCGCGGTGGGCATCGCGGCCCGGGCGGTAACCCGCGGGCCGTGAAGGGCTCCTTCACGTACTCAGATGCCCTCAAGGGGTCCTTCACGGACCGGGATTCTTGGGGGCACCTTCACGGACTGATCGGTTCGGCGGGAAAAAACACCCTCTTTTGGCGGGTTGTGACCGCATCCGGTCGGCGGCATCCTGAGCGCGCGCCGCCGTAAGGAAAGTTTCCTAATAAACAGGGAGCGTCGATGCGGAAACTCGTCCTGCTCGCGATTCTGGCGATAGCCGCCGCCGTCCTGCCGACCGCGCTCGCCGCCGCGGCGACCACCGGTCCGGAAGCGGTTCAGGCGGGCCCCACCGCGGACCAGATTCTTGCCAAGGTGGCGTCCTGCAAGCAGATCTCCAACGGCAAATACAAAACCGACGAAGACTCCGGCAGTGCGACCGTCCCGGTCTGCGACGCGGGCAAGGCGGTCTTCTGGAAAGCCGACATGGACATCGACTGCGACGGCCAGCGCACCACCGAGTGCAACGAGAACACCGACTGCTGCTTCCTCCCGGACACCGCCTTCCCGCAATCCGACGGGAAACCGCTCGACGCCGCCAAACTGCCGTACATCGTCGTCCCCAGTTCGAGCAGCATCTGGAACTACGAGAACTCCGGGCTCAGCGGCGGCGGCTCCTGTGCGGTGATCTACAACGGCAAGGTCGAGTACGCGGTCATCGGGGACACCGGGCCGAACAAGATCATCGGCGAGGCGTCCTACGCGACGGCCAAGGATCTCGGCATCAACCCGGACCCGAAGAACGGCGGAGTCGACTCCGGGGTCACCTACGTGTGCTTCAAGAACTCGACGGTGAACCCGATCGAGGACCACTCCGCGGCCACGAGCACGGGTGAAAAGCTGGCTTCCGAGTTCGTCGGCGGAAACTGAATTTTTCGAAGCTTCGGAAGGCATTCACTGCCCTTTCCGGACAACCGTGGGCAAATTCCCCTGCCGGTAGGGCCGGATGGGGTAACCGCCGGTCCGGTGGGCGGCGCAAGGCGGGAATCCGTGCGGTGACACGGGTTCCCGCCTTGTTATGCGGAACCGGTAACGAAGCCCGTCCGTGCTCCGACCAATGAGCAGCGAGCGGTCGGGCGGAGGTTTCGTTGTGAAGATCAGCGTCTTCGGGCTGGGGTACGTCGGGTGCGTGTCCGCGGCTTGCCTGGCGGGAGAAGGACACGAGGTCGTCGGAGTAGACGTCAATCCGGCGAAGGTGGATCTCGTGAAGGCCGGCAAGGCGCCGGTGGTCGAGGAACGGATCGGGGAATTGACCGCGGAGGTGGTCGGGTCCGGTGCGTTGCGGGCGACGACCGAGGTGGCCGAAGCGATCCTCGAGACGGACGTTTCCCTGGTGTGCGTCGGTACGCCGTCCGCGCCCAACGGGAGTCTTTCCACCGAGTATCTGCAGCGCGTCGCCGAGGAGATCGGTGACGCGTTGAAAGAACGAAAAGCTTTGGGCAGCAACGAAAATCGGCACACGGTGGTGTTCCGGAGCACGATGCTGCCGGGCACCTGTCTCGGGCTGCTCGTGCCGATCTTGGAAAAGCACAGCGGCGGTACCGCGGGGGTCGACTTCGGCGTCGCGGTGAACCCGGAATTCCTCCGCGAGGGCACCAGCGTCCGCGACTTCTTCCAGCCGCCGAAAACGGTGATCGGCGAGTTCGATCCGGGCAGCGGCGACGTCGTGGCGAAGCTGTACGAGGGGCTGCCCGGCGACGTGTTCCGCGTGCCGATCCCGGTCGCGGAGATGACCAAGTACGCGGACAACGCTTTCCACGGCGTGAAGATCGGGTTCGCGAACGAACTCGGCGCGATCTGCCGGGCACTCGGACTTGATTCGCATCAGGTGATGGACGTGTTCCTGGCCGACCGCAAGCTCAACATCAGCCCGGCCTACCTGCGGCCAGGGTTCGCGTTCGGTGGCTCCTGCCTGCCGAAGGACCTGCGCGGGCTGGTCTACGCCGCGCGGCAGGCGGACGTCTCGGTGCCGTTGCTCGCCCACGTGCTGCCGTCGAATGCCGAACATCTCCACCGGGCCTTCGAATTGGTCGCGCGGACCGGGAAACGCAAGGTCGGGCTGTTCGGGCTGTCGTTCAAACCGGGTACTGACGACCTGCGCGAGAGTCCGCTGGTCGAACTCGCGGAACGCTTGCTCGGCAAGGGATACGACCTCAAGATCCACGATGCCAACGTCAGCCTGTCGCGGCTGATGGGGGCCAACCGCGAGTACATCGAAAGCCGCCTGCCGCACCTCGGGCAACTGCTCGCCGGGTCGGTGCAGGAGGTGCTCGACCACGCCGAGGTGTGCTTGATCGGCACCTCGGATCCGGAGGTGCTGGCCGCACTGCCGCACGGCAGCGGGCCGGTGCTGGTCGATCTGGTTCGCGTCCCGGACGCCGCTGTGCGCCGGGCGGAAGAGGGGTACGTCGGCCTTGCCTGGTGAAGGCTTTTCCGAAAACGAAATCCTGCGGAACCGGATCGCGCTGATTCTCGTGGAGAATCTGTCGGTGCCGTTCGACCGGCGCGTGTGGCAGGAATGCCAGACGCTGCGCGACGCCGGCATGACGGTGCACGTGATTTGCCCGCAGGGCACGAAACGGGACACCGAAGCCGAGGTCGTGCTCGACGGCGTGCACATCCACCGGTATCCGCTGCAGGCGGCGACCGGCGGGCCCGCGGGATACGCGCGCGAGTACGGATCCGCGCTGTGGCACACGTTCCGTCTCGCGCGCAAGATCGGCCGGGTCGACGTCGTGCACGCCTGCAACCCGCCGGATCTGCTGTTCCTCGTCGCCCGCATGTTGCGAAGACGTGGTGCGAAGTTCATTTTCGATCAGCACGACCTGGTGCCGGAACTGTATTTGTCGCGGTTCGACCGCGGGCAGGATTTCCTTTACCGCGGCGTTTGTGCGTTGGAACGCTCCACCTATCGCGCCGCGGACGTCGTGCTCTCCACCAACGAGAGCTACCGCCAGGTCGCGCGGATCCGCGGCGGCAAGCGGCCCGAAGACGTGTTCGTGGTCCGCAGCGCTCCGGTCGTGGAGCGATTCCACGAGGTGCCGGCGGAGCCGGAACTCAAGCGCGGCAAGCCGAATCTGCTGTGCTACCTCGGCGTGATGGGTCCGCAGGACGGTGTGGACTACGCCCTGCGCGCGCTCGCTTCCCTGCGCGACGAGGTGGGCCGCGACGACTGGCACGCGGTGTTCGTCGGCGCGGGCGACACGTTCGACGAGATGGTCGAGTTGTCGCATCAGCTCGGATTGTCCGGGCAGGTGGAATTCACCGGCCGGGTGTCGGACGAGGATCTGCTGCGGTATTTGTCCGCGGCCGACGTGTGCCTTTCGCCGGATCCGCTCAACCCGCTCAACGACGTGTCGACGATGAACAAGGTCATGGAGTACATGGCCATGGGCAAACCGATGGTGTCGTTCGAATTGCGCGAGGCGCGGGTGTCGGCGGGCGAGGCCGCGCTGTACGCCCCGGCCAACGACGTCGCGGAGTTCGCGAAGCTCGTCGCCGTGCTCCTTGACGACCCGGAGCAGCGGGAACGCATGGGCAAGCTCGGCAGGGAACGCGTGCGCGGACCGCTCGCCTGGGGCAATTCCCAGGCGGCGTTGATCAAGGCGTACGAGCGTGCGCTGGCTTGAACCGGGTCGCAGTTCGAACAAGGTTCGGCCGGTTGGTGTAACCAACCGGTGCGGTGCCGCGACGGGGTCAATGACCCGTGCGTCGGCCCGTGAGGGGAGACCTGGTTTTGAGTGACGAAACAATACGCCTCTCCGTCGTGGGGAAGGTCGTGCGACGACGATGGCGAGCGTTGCTGCTGCTCGCGGTGGTCGGCGCGGGTGCCGGGGCCGGGGCTTCCACTGTGCTTTCGCCGGGATACGAGGCGCAGGCCAGCGTGTTGCTGCAGGGACCGCGGCAGCCGGACGAACTGCTGACCGAGGCGCAGGTGGCGACGAGTTCGGTCGTGCTCGACCGGGCGTCCGCCGCGCTGGGCCTCGGAATTCGCGGGACGGATCTGCAGAAATCGGTCGCCGCGTCGGTCGCGCAGGGCAATGTCGTGACGATTGCCGCGAAAGGCTCCAGCCCGGAGCGCTCGCAGCAGCTGGCCGACCAGGTCGCGGGCGAGTTCGTGAAGTATTCGACGCAATTGCTCGGAAATTCCGCGGATCAGGCCGCGCAACTGGCGCAACAGCAGAAGGAAGCGCTGCGGCAGCAGATCACGCAGACCAACCAGCGGATCCTCGATCTGTCGAAGGCCGTGGCGAACGGCGACAGCGTCGAGGGCGTGCAGGCCCGCACGACGTTGCAGGGACTGCGGACCGCGCTGGAGCAGGCGGTCAACAACCTCAACGCGGCGGACGCGGCGACCGGCGCGGGCAACATGGTCGTGCTTGGCCCGTCCGAACGGCCGTCTTCGCCGTCCGCGCCGACGTTCCTTCAGCTGACGGTCGGCGGCGCGGTCTTGTTCTTCGTACTCGGGATCCTGGGCTACCTGTTCGGCGCGAGGACCGACCGGAGGCCGCGCAGCGAAGGCGAAATCGGTGCCGCGCTGGGTGCTCCGGTGCTGGCGAGCATTGACATCCCGGCGGCCTCGGACGCACCGGCGAAGTGGTGGCGGAAAGCGGTCGGGAACGACCGGCCGTGGAATCTGCCCGAAGTGCCGGCGTCGGCGGACGACGCGGCGCGCGAGGTGCGGTACCGCCGTGTGCTCGCGCGGCTGGGCGCGGATCGCGACGGAGTGCTGCGGCTGCTGATCCTCGTTCCGCGCGGGGACGCCTCGGCGCGGCAGGTCGCGGAGCAGTTCGCGGACACCGCGCGCGGCGACCGGATCCGGGTCGAGGCGACGGTGACCGAGATCGAGGTGGTACCCGGGGCGCAGCCGATCGTGCCGGACGGAACGGCAGGGGTGCTCGTGGTGGTGTCGCTCGGCTCGCGCAACGCGTGGGAATTGGTCGCGATTTCGGAGGCTTGCTCGGACGCCGGGCACGAAATTCTCGGCACTGTGCTGGCCCGCGAAGTCCACTTGGCCGGCGGGCCGAAGCAGAAGCCGGTCGCGAAGCAGCGCACTGACGAGCTGGCGGGTGCGCGATGAGCGCGGGACAGGCCCAGCCGCTGGTCGATCTTCAGCGGCTGGTGGTCGCGCTGCGCCGCAAACGGCGGTTCTGGCTGACGACGGCGCTGGCCGGGCTGATCCTCGGCTGTGCGGTGGCGATCTTCCTGCCCGCGCCGCCCACCGCGGTCACGAAGATCATGGTGATCCACCCGGACGATTCACCGACCGACAGCGGCACGCTGATGCGCACCGACGTCGCCGTGCTTTCGACGGCGAACATGGCGGCGGCCGCCCTGAAACGGATCAACAACCCCGAATCGCCGTCCGATTTCCTCAAGGACTACGCCGGACTCGGCCTCACCAACAACGTCATGCAGGTGACGGTCAAGGCGAAGTCGAAGGACGAAGCGGTCGCGAAGGCCAAGGCGCTCGCCGAAGCGTTCATCGCTGATCACGCACAGCGCACGCAGGCAGCCGCGACCGGCCGTTCGAAGGCGTTGCTGCAGCAGCGGGATCAGGCACAGGCGCAGCTGGCGGACATCGACAACCAGGCGGCGGCTGAGGTCGGCAAGGGCCGTAACTCCAACGCCGGTGCGCTGGAGCAGCTGTACACCCAGCGCGCGAACCTGGTGTCGAAGATCGCCGATTTGCAGAACCAGGCGCAGCAGGCCGGGATCGGGTCGCCGGAGGTCATCGCCGGGACGCAGATCGTGGACGCGCCGGCGATCCAGCCGGTGTCGAAGCTGAAGACCTATGGGACGGACGGCGGCGTCGGGCTGGCCCTTGGCCTCGCACTCGGGCTCGCGTTCGCCGCGGTGACCGCGTTGGTCCGGGACCGGCCGGTCTTGCGCCGCGAAATTTCGGAGCACCTCGGGGCTTCGGTGATCGCGCAGGTCGGCGTGAAGCCGATTGGCCCGGCGAAGCTGTGGCGGCGGTCGAAGGCGGTGACCGAGTCCAGCCGGGTCGCGCTCACGCTCGCGCGGGCGGCGCGGGAGGACCGGGCGTCGTTGTCGCTGCTGGAGATCGGCGCGGCCTCGACCGCGGCGGAGCTGGCCGTGGAACTCGGCCGGTCGCTGGCCGAGGACGGGCCGGTGGTGCTCGTGGACGACCTGCCGGGCAAGGAAGTGTCGAAGCTGCCGGTGGAGGGGAACGTCCAGGTGGTCGAGGCAGGCGACCCCGCGGTGGCGCGGGCGGTGCGCCGGGTCGGGGTCGGCACGGCCGCTCCGGGCACGGCGTGGACCGACCTGTCGGCACTCGGCGCGGAGGCCGTGCTGGTGGTGCGCGCCGGGTTCGCGAACACGCAGTGGCTGCACACCGTCGCGCGGCAACTCGCCGACTGCGGGGTGCCGATCCTCGGGGTGGTGCTGGTCGATCCGGATCCGAAGGACCACACCGACGGCACCCTCTGGGACGGGCTGCACACGGCGTTGCGAGGGCGGGCGGCGGTAGTCGCGAAAAAGCAGTCGGCCGAGCTGGAACTGCGCGAGGAAGCCAAACCCATCGAGTGGCCGGGCAAGCGCGACACCGAGCGCAGGCGCCGTCCGCTCGACCGGACCCGTCCGCCGTCGCCGCACGAGCGGATGGACGTGGATCCGGACGCGCCGACGAGACGGCTCAAACCCGTCCAGGAAAGCTAGGGGGAACCAAGCGCATGTGCGGCATCGCGGGCGCGTACAGCTGGCCGGACGGCGGCCCGCTCACCGATCGGCTCACCCAGTGCCTCGCGCACCGGGGGCCGGACGGCGACGGCCGCTACGACCACCGGGACGTCCACTTAGGACACCGGCGGCTGTCCATCGTGGACCTCTCGGAAACGGGCGCGCAGCCGATGACGGCCGAGGGCCTCGCCCTTACCTACAACGGCGAGCTGTACAACGCGCCGGAGCTGCGGGCCGAACTCGAGGCTGCCGGGGTCCGGTTCCGCGGCACCTCCGACACCGAGGTGCTGCTGCGGGCCTGGCGGGAATGGGGAACGGACTGCCTGCCGCGGCTGCGCGGGATGTTCGCCTTCGCGGTGTACGACGAACGCACCGGCGAGCTGGTCCTCGTGCGGGACCAGCTGGGGATCAAGCCGCTGTTCTTCGTACGGCGCGGCGGCGGGGTCGTGTTCGCGTCGGAGCTGAAAGCACTGGCCCGCGAACTCGGCGACACCCTGAACGTGGACCAAGCGGCGATGATCGCTTCGCTGCTGTACTACTGGGTCCCCGACAGCCGCTGCGCCTACCGCGAGGCAGAGAAACTGCCGCCAGGCACGTGGTTGCGGTTCCGGCCGGACGGCAGCACGGAGACCGGGACTTACTGGTCGCTCCGCGAGGTCGCCGAGGAAGGCGCGGCGTATCGCGGCGAGGTCGACCTGCACGCGGTCGTCGAGGATTCCACCCGCAAGCACCTGCTGTCCGACGTCCCGGTGGCGACCTTCCTCTCCGGCGGTCTCGACTCCAGCTATCTCACCGCGCTGGCCGCGCGCGAGCAGCCGGGGATTTCGGCTTACACGATCGGTTTCCGTCCCGAGGACGCGAAATTCGAGGCAATGCCAGACGACCTCCGCTACGCGCGGATCGTCGCCCGGCAGTTCGGCGTGGACCTGCACGAGATCGAGATCGCGCCGGACGTGCAGGACCTGCTGCCGCGGATGACGCACCACCTGGACGAACCGATCGGCGATCCGGCGGCGATCAACTCGTACCTGATCTGCACGGCCGCGCGCGAGGCCGGGGTGAAGGTGCTGCTGTCCGGGATGGGCGCGGACGAGTTGTTCGCCGGGTACCGCAAGCATCTGGCGAACCTGCTGGCGCTGCGCTACCGCCGGGTGCCGGGGGTGGCTCGCCGGGCGATCGGGGCGGCGGTCGACCGGCTGCCGGTCGCGTCGTCCACGCGCGGCTACCGGTCGGTGCGGTTCGCGAAGCGGTTCCTGTCCTTCGCGGACCTTCCGGAGGAAACGGCGTTCCGGCGCAGCTACACCATGTACGACCGGGCCGAACTGCTCGACCTGGTCTCGCCGGATCTTCAGTCCGAAGTGGACGATGTGCTCACCGAGCACGCCGACGTCTACTACGACACGAAGCTGACCGACCAGGTCAACCGCATGTGTCTCGCCGACGCGCGGATGTTCCTGCCCGGCTTGAACCTCACCTACACCGACCGGTCCACCATGGCCGCTTCCACCGAGGTGCGAACGCCCTTTGTGGACGTCGAGGTGGTCCGCGCGGCGTTCCGGGTGCCTGGGCGGGAGAAGATCGCCCGCCGGCAAGGCAAGGTGGCGTTGAAGAAGGCGGCCACGGCGATCCTGCCGGACGAAATCGTCTATCGGCCGAAGGGCCTGTTCAGCGCGCCGCTGCGGGCGTGGATGAGCCGGGACCTCGCACCGCTGGTGCGGGAGGTCATCGAGGACGGCGTACTGGTCGAATCCGGATTCCTGCAGCGCGACGCCCTGCGCAAGCTGGTGGCCGAGGACGCCGCCGGGCGCGAGGACCGCGCGAAACATCTTTGGCACGTGCTGACCCTCGAGTACTGGTACCGCGGGGCTCTCCGCGGAGAGCGGCTAGGAGTCCAGTGAAACAGGTAGTGCAGAACTACAAGAGCGGCGAGCTGGCTTTGCTCGACGTCCCGGTGCCGGCGTGCAAACCGGGCGGCGTGCTGGTCCGCAGCCAGTACTCGCTGATCTCGACCGGCACCGAGATGATGAAGGTGTCCGAGGCCGGGATGTCGCTGCTGGGCAAGGCCCGGTCGCGGCCGGACCAGGTCGCGAAGGTCATGCAGAGCGTCGCGACGAACGGGCTCGCCGCGACGTATCGCAAGGTGTCCGGGAAGCTCGATTCCTATACGCCGCTGGGTTACTCGCTGTGCGGCGTGGTCGAGCAGGTCGGCGAGGGCATCGACGACGTCGTGGTCGGCGACCTGGTGGCGTGCGCCGGGAACGAGCACGCGCTGCACAGCGAGCTGAACTGGGTGCCGAAGAATCTGTACGCGAAGGTGCCGTCCGGGCTTTCGCCGCGGCAGGCGGCGTTCGCGACGGTCGGCGCGATCGCGATGCAGGGCGTCCGGCGCGGCGAACCGCAGCTCGGCGACCTCACGCTGGTGATCGGGCTCGGCCTGATCGGGCAGCTGGTCGTGCAGTTGCTGGTGGCGGCCGGCGCGCGCGTGGTCGGCGTGGATCCGGACGCGCAGCGCTGCGAACTCGCACGGGAGCTGGGCGCGCTCGCCTGCGGACATCCGGCTTCCGGGGAGATCGACCAGGCGGTGGCCGAGCTGTCCGGCGGGCACGGCGTCGACCAGGTGTATCTCGCCGCGGGCGGGGCGTCGAACGATCCGGTGGAGCTGGCCGCGCGGCTCGCGCGCGACCGCGGCCGGGTGGTGGACATCGGCAAGATCTCGCTGAACCTGCCGTGGAACGCCTACTACGAAAAGGAACTCGACGTCCGGTTCTCCCGGTCTTATGGGCCCGGTCGCTACGACCCGGCCTACGAGCTGGAGGGCCGCGACTACCCGATCGGCTACGTGCGCTGGACGGAACGGCGCAACCTGGAGTGCTTCCTCGACCTGGCGGCGCGGGGCAAGCTCGACGTGACGCCGCTGATCAGCCACACCGCGGACTTTTCCGCAGCGGTGGAGACCTACCGGGCGCTCAACGAGGGCGAGCTGAAGGCGGTCGCGGTGCTGTTCCGCTACCCGGACGCGCCGCCCGCCGAGGACGAAAGCGTGGTGTCCGCGGTTCCGGCGGCTCCGGTCGTCGACAATCGGCCGGAACCGTTGCGGGACTTGCGGATCGGGTTCATCGGCGCGGGCAACTACGCGTCGTCGATGATCCTGCCGCACCTGGCCGGGGACGAACGCGTGCTGCTGACCGACGTCGTCACCACGTCCGCGCTGTCCGGGGCCAACGCGAAGCGCAAGTTCGGTTTCGTCTCGGCGAGCACCGACGTCGACGCGCTCCTGGAAGACGACCAGGTCAGCACGGTCTTCGTGGTGACCCGGCACAGCTCGCACGCCGAGCTGACGCGGCGCGCGCTGCTGGCGGGCAAGGCGGTCTTCGTGGAGAAGCCGCTCGCGTTGTCGGAGAAGGAATTGCGCGGCGTCGTGGACGCGGTCGCGGAATCGGGCAACAACCGGCTGCAGGTCGGGTTCAACCGCCGGTTCGCGCCGCTGCTGGTCGAGGCGAAAAACCAGTTCGGCCCGCGCGTCGGCCCGGCTTCGGTGCGGTACCTGGTCAACGCGGGCAGGCTGGACGCGAACAGCTGGTACAACCAGGCCGACTCCGAGGGCAGCCGGTTCGTCGGCGAGGGCGGGCACTTCATCGACACGGTCAGCTGGTTCCTCGGCAGCGACCCGGTTTCGGTCTACGCCACCGGTACGCCCGGCAACCACGACCTCCAGGTGCTGCTGCGCTACGCGGACGGCTCGACCGCGACGATCAGCTACATCACCAGCGGCAGCACGGCGTTCCCCAAGGAAACGCTGGAGGTGCTCGCCGACGGCAAGGTGCTGAAATTCGACGATTTCGTCCGCGCCTCGGTGTACGGGCGCAAGCGCTGGACCAGCTCGCGGCTCCCGAAGGCCCGCGACAAAGGTCAGCAGGCCGAACTGGACGCGTTCATCACCGCGTTGAAGACCGGCGTCGCGATGCCGATCAGCCTCGACTCGCTCGTGTCCACGACTTTGGCGACGCTGGCCGTGCACCGCAGCCTCGAAACCGGTGCGCCGGTGCGGTTGGAGCAGTGATGGACCCTTCCTGGTACCTGCGCCGGCTGTCCGCGATGGGACCGGCGGAGATCGTCGGCCGCGTCGGCGACATCGTGCGCAAGCAGCGGTGGCGCGGCGAAGCCCAGCGGCAGCCTGCCTGGTCCGCGACCCGGCGGTTCCCGGTCTGGCCCGCCGAGCCGGAGGTGCCCGCGACTGGCCGGGACCGGCTGGTCGCGGCGGCGGACCGGCTGATGGACGGGCACGCCGAGTACTTCGGGGTGGAGCGGGACGATTTGGTCGCGCCGGACTGGGCGTTCGATCCGAAGACCGGGCGGCGCGCGCCGGGCGATCAGTACTCGTTCGAGATCCCGTACCGGGACGAGAACGCGATCGGCGACATCAAGCAGATCTGGGAACCCTCGCGGCATCAGCACCTGACCGTGCTGGCCGCGGCGTACCGGGTGACCGGCGACGACCGCTACGCGCATCGCGTGGCCGACCAGCTGAAGTCCTGGTGGGCGGCCAACCCGCCGATGCGCGGCGTGCACTGGCTGAGCGGGATCGAGCTGGGGATCCGGCTGCTGTCGTGGGTGTGGGTGCGCCGGTTGCTGGACGGCTGGTCCGGCGCGTCCGGGCTGTTCGAGGACAATCCCGAGGCGCTGCGGCAGATCTGGCATCACCAGCGGTGGCTGGCGGCGTTCCCGAGCCGGGGCACGTCGGCGAACAACCACGTGCTGGCCGAGGCCGCCGGGCAGTTGGCGGCGTCGTGTGCGTTCGACTGGTACCCGGAGTCCGCGCGCTGGCGATCGGACGCGATCCACTCGCTCGACTTCCACTTGCGGGCCAACACCTTTACCTCCGGGCTGAACCGCGAGCTCGCCACCGAGTACCACGGGCTCGTGCTGGAACTGGGCCTCGCCGCCGCGTTGGAAGCGGGTCCGCGGCTGCCGCGCTCGACTTGGCTGGAACTGCGGGCGATGTGTGACGCGCTCGCGGCCATTGTGGACTGTGCCGGACGGCCGCCGCGCCAAGGCGACGCCGACGACGGCTTCGGCCTGATCGTGGACGGGCCGGACACGGACCGCTGGCATTCGCTGCTGGCCACCGGCGACGCGTTGTTCGGCCGCGCGGAATGGTGGCCGAAGCTGCCCGCCGACGACGTGCGCACCGCGTTGTTCACGGCATTGCGCTTCCGGGTGCCGCAGCTCGACAACGTCCGCCAGCAGCCGGTTTTCGCCGACGCGGGCCTGACGATCCTGCGCAGCGACAACGGTCCGGAGATCTGGTGCCGCTGCGACAGTGGCCCGCACGGCTTTCTCGCCATCGCCGCGCACGCGCACGCCGACGCGTTGTCCATCGAGGTCCGGCACGACGGCGTCGACATCCTCGCCGATCCGGGAACGTACTGCTATCACGGCGAACCCGAGTGGCGCGCGTACTTCCGCTCCACGCTCGGCCACAACACGCTGCAGCTCGGCGGTGTCGACCAATCGACTTCCGGCGGCCCGTTCCTGTGGACGCGGCAGGCAAACTCGCGCACTCTCGCCTCGACGCCCACGCAGTGGCAGGCCGAACACGACGGTTACGCCCCGGCGTTGCATCGCCGTACCGTCGAGCTGTCCGGCCGGACGCTGACCGTGGTCGACGAGGTGACCGGCAGCGGCCAAGCCAAACTGGCCTTCCACCTCGGCCCGCTGCTGGAGGTCGAGCTGGACGGGAACACCGCGCGGCTCACCTGGCAGGGCCGTAGCGCGACGATGGAGCTGCCGCCGCAGCTTGGCTGGACCGCGCATCGGGGCGAGACGAATCCGCCGCTGGGCTGGTACTCGCCCGGCTTCGGCCGTCGCGAACCCGCCACCACGCTCGTCGGCTCCGGCCCGGTCACCGGACCGCTGACCACCGTGCTCCGCCTGCCCTGATGTCGAGAGGATCCGCCGTGCGAAGGACTTTGCTGCTGGGAGTGCTGCTCCCGCTCGCGCTGGCTTCGTGCAGCTCGTCCGGAGCCGCGCCCGCTCCGGCCGCCGGATCGACGTCGCCGCGGGGCCCGGTCGCCGCGGTCTGCGACCACGTGCCGCCGGGTCCGGCGGCCGCGCCCGCCGGTGCCGTCCCGGTGGATCCGGCCGTGGTGGACGATTTGCCGACGAAGACGAAGAACTCCCCGGCGGGCACCACGTTCTGGCTCGCCCCCGGCACGCACCGGCTCAGCGACGACGAGTACGCCCAGGTACAGCCCAAGGACGGCGACGTTTACCTCGGCGCTCCCGGCGCGGTCTTCGACGGGCGCAAGAAGAACCGGTACGCCTTCGCCGGCCCGGCCAAGGACGTCCGGCTCGCCTCGTTCACCGTGCAGGGCTTCACCGCGCCGCGCGACGAGGGCGTGGTCAACCACGATTCGGCGCCCGGCTGGGTCATCCAGCACCTGACCGTGCAGGACAACGACGGGGCCGGGCTGATGGCCGGGCCGAAACAGCAGATCCTCGACAGTTGCTTGCGGCGCAACGGGCAGTACGGCCTGAACGCCTACTCCGGTTCCGCGGCGGTGACCGGGCTGGTGCTGCGCGGCACCGAGGTCACCGGCAACAACACCGCGAACTGGGAGGCCAAGGTCCCGGAGTGCGGCTGCACCGGCGGCATGAAGTTCTGGGCGGTGGACGGCGCGGACGTCGTCGGCAACTGGATCCACGACAACCGCGGCACCGGGCTGTGGGCCGACACGAACAACAACGATTTCCTGATCGAGGGCAACCTGATCGAGAACAACGACAGCGCCGCGATCATTTACGAGACCAGCTACAACGCGGTCATCCGCAACAACACCTTCCGCCGCAACAACCTGCCTGACGGCCGTGCGCACGCCGATCGGGGCGACCCGTTCCCGTCGGCGACGATCTACCTTTCCGAATCCGGCGGCGAACCGCGGTTGAAGGCTCGGACGAGCAATCTGGAAATTTCCGGAAACCTGCTGCAGGACAACTGGAACGGCGTCATCCTGTGGGAGAACGCGGACCGGTTCTGCAACAGCCCGGCCAACACCTCCAGCGGCTCGTGCACGAAACTCGTGCCGAACGTCAGCACCTGTTCCGCGCCGGGGATCGCGAAGAAGCCGCTGTACGGCGACTGCCGGTGGAAGACCCAGCGGGTCGTGGTGCAGCACAACCAGTTCACGCTCAACTCGAAGGCGCTCGGCTGCGAGGAGGTGTGCGGCCGGACGGGCGTGCTGTCGAACTTCGGCAGCTACCCGGACTGGTCGCCGTATCAGGGCGCGGTGATTCAGCAGGCGATCACGTTCCAGCAGGACAATTCCTGGCACGACAACGCGTACGCCGGGCCGTGGACGTTCGTCGCCAAGGAAATGAGCAACATCATCGGCATCGGCGAATGGCAGAGCGCGCCGTACCGCCAGGACGCGAATTCCAGTTATAAGCCGAACGGGGGCTGACATGGCCGAATTGACCGCCACGTTGCCCGCCGAAACGAAATCGGCGCCGAAAGCGGTAAGCGCGGCTTGGGCGCTGCTCATCCTCAACACCCTCGGCTCGGCCGGCGCGCAGACGGTGATCCCGTTGCCGCGCACGGTGATCCAGCTGGTCACCATGGGCTCGCTGATGGCCGCGTTCCTGCTCGCACTGATGGTGAACCTGCGGATCAGGATCCGGCCGAGCGCGTACCTGATGCTCCTGTCCTTTCTGCTGCTCACGAGCATCGTGGCCAGCGTGCACCTGGAATCCGGCTTCGGCGCGCTGTTCCGCTGCTTCCGGTTCGCCGTGTTCGTCGCGACGCTCTGGCTGCTCAGCGGCTGGTGGGACGGGGCGTTCACGTTCGTGCGGGCGCACATCCGGATGTTCGGCGCGGTGCTGATTTCGGTGGTGCTCGGCCTGGTGATCGCGCCGGGCAAGGCGATGCCGGACATCTACGGCGGCAGGCTCACCGGCGCGGTGTGGCCGCTGACGCCGCCGCAGATCGGCCAGTACGCGGCGGTGATCGCGGGCCTCGCGGTGCTGCTGTGGCTGGGCAAACGGACGGACGCCAAGAGCGCGTTGATCGTCGTCGTGCCGTCGCTCGGGGTGCTGCTGCTGACGCACACCCGCACCGCGACGCTCGGGCTCGTCGCCGGGCTGATCGTCGCGCTGCTGTCGCAGGGCCTGGTCAGCGCGCGGGCGCGGAAGGTGTTCGCCGGGATCGTGCTCGTGGCGGGCTTCGCCGCGGTGGTGCTGGGCGGCCTGCTGCAGGCGTGGTTCCTGCGCGGCCAGAGCACCGACGATTTCTCCAGCCTGACCGGCCGCGCGAAGGTGTGGGACGCGTTGCTGTCCGCGCCGAGGACCGGATTCGAGTACATCTTCGGCGTCGGTCTCACCGACAAGTCCTATGACGGCCTGCCGATCGACAACAGCTGGCTGGCGATCTACCACGAGCAGGGCTTCGTCGGGATCGGGATCGTCGCGGCGATCCTGCTGGTGCTGATCGCGATCGCGGTGCTGCGGCCGCCGTCGCTGGCCAGGGCCTGCGCGATCTTCCTGATCGCGTACTGCGTTTCCGCTTCCTACACCGAAGCCGGGCTCGGCGACGCGTCGCCGTATCTGCTGCATCTGGCGGTCGCCGCGTCGTTGCTGGCCACGGGCGAGGCTCCAGCGAGGGAGAAGCTGGCGTGAAGGTTCTGGTGGTGCACAACCGCTATCGGTCGGAGCAGCCGAGCGGCGAGAACAACGTGGTCGACGCCGAGGTCTCGCTGCTGACCTCGGCCGGCGTCGACGTCCGGCGGTTCGAGCGGCACAGCGACGACATCGCCTCGATGCCGTTGGCGCGCAAGGCGTTGGTGCCGCTGCAAGTGCCGTGGAACCGCGCGTCGCGGACGGCGTTGCTGGCCCAGTTGCGCAGGGAGCGGCCGGACGTCGTGCACGTCCACAACACCTTCCCGCTGCTGTCGCCGTCGGTGCTGGCCGCGTGCGCGGACGCGCGGGTGCCGGTGGTCGCGACGCTGCACAACTACGGCCTCGTCTGCCCACCCGGCACGCTCTACCGCGACGGCCGGATCTGCACCGATTGCGTCGGCGGTCTGCCGGTGCCCGCCGTCCGGCACGGCTGCTACCGCGACTCCGCCGCGGCGACCGTGCCGATGGCGGTCAACCTGCTGGTCAACCGGGAGCGCTGGCGCACCGGCGTGACCCGATTCTTCTGCATCTCCGACGCCCAGCGCCGCCTTCTCGTGGACGCGGGCCTGCCCGCCGCGCGGATGACGGTCAAGCACAACTTCGTTCCGGACCAGGGCCGGCGGCGCGTGGGCGACGGCGAGCACCTCCTGTTCCTGGGGCGGCTCACCGAGGAGAAAGGCATCCCGCTGCTCAGGGCGGCGTGGGAGCGGTACTCCGGCAAGCTGCCGTTGCTGATCGCCGGGACCGGGCCGCTGTCCGACGACGTCGCGGCCTGGGCCGCCGGACGGGAGAACGTGTCGTACGTCGGACTCCAGGACCGGGCTTCGTGCCAGGAACTGATCGCCCGAGCGGCAGCGGTCGTGGTGCCCTCGACGTGGCTGGAAGCGTTTGGTCTCGTGGTGGTGGAGGCGATGGCCGCCGGGGTGCCGACGGTCGCGCCCGCACACGGAGCGTTCGAAGAACTCGTCACCGACGGCGTAACCGGTTTGCTGCACACCCCCGGCGACGCGGCGGCGCTGGCCTCGGCTTTGTGCGAGGTGGCCGACGTCGAGCTGAACCAGAAGATGGGCGAGGCCGCGCGGCAGCGGTACGACACGGACTTCACCCCGGAAGTCGGGCTGAAACGGCTGCTCGACGGCTATGCGGAAGCGATTTCCACGGTATGAAGGAAGTTGTGCGCGACCGACTGAAGACCTCGCCCCGGGCGCTTCCGGCCGTTCTGCGCACGCCTTCGCTGGTCTTGGCCGTGCTCGGCTTCCTGGCGCTGATCGCTCTCGGCCTGCGCTTCGCCGGCCACTCGGTGCCGAGCGCGTTCGACGCCCCGCTCCTGCCCGGCCCGGACCTCATCCCCGACCCGTGGTGGTACTTCGCGACGGCGATCGACTTCTGCGGCGAACCGTTGGGCGCGGTGCTGATCCTGATCCTGGTGATCGGCGGTTGCCTGCTGACCCACCGCCTCCGGACGGCGGTGCTGGCGGTGGTCGGCTGCGGGCTGACGGTCGGGGTGACTTCGGTGCTGAAGCCGCTCACCGGGCGGACGATCCACGGGAGCTATCTGTCGTTCCCCAGCGGCCACACCGCCTTCGCGACGGCTTTGGCGTTGATCGGAGCTTACGTCGTGGCCGGTCGGCGGGGCCGGGTCGCTGCGGTGGCGTGGGCGCTGGGGCTGGCTTTGGTGTTCGGGTTCCTGATGGCATGGGCTGAGGTCGGGTTGGGTGCGCATTACCCGACCGACACGATCGGCGGCTTCGCGGCGGCGCTGGCGATCGTGCCGGTCACGGCGTATTGGATCGACCGGGTCGCGGATCGTCGGTGAGGGAATCAGAGCCCCTCAGGGTTCCCCTCACGGACAGTCGGGCTAGTGCCGGAATAGTTCCAGGTCGAAGGCGTCGGCGATCGCCGTGTGTCCGGCGTCGTTCGGGTGGACGCCGTCGGCGGTGACCAGTTCGGCGCGTGTCTTCGTCGGATCGGCTGGATCGCGCAGCGCCGCTTCGAGGTCGGTGACCGCGTCGAACTCGCCGCTGTCGCGGATCCAGCGGTTCACCTGCTGGCGGGCTTCCTCGAACTCCGGTGTGAAGACCGGGGAGCCACCGATCGGCGGCAGCGTGCAGCCGATCACACGCAGGCCGTGTGCGCGCGCTCGGGCGAGCAGCAGGCGATAGCCGTCGATGAGGTCGTCCGCGGTGGCCCGTTCGCTGTCCGGCATTCCTGGCAGGGAGCCGAAAATCAGGTCGTTGCCGCCCTCGAAGAGGACGAGCCAGCGGGCGCCGGGGCGGGCCAGCACGTCGCGGTCGAAGCGGGCCAGCGCGCTGGTGCCCATGCCGTCCGTCTCGCGCAGGACGCGGTTGCCGGAGATACCCATGTTGACCACCGCGCGGGGCGGAAGACCTGGCTCGGCGGCGAGTCGGCGGGCGAGCACCGAGGGCCAGGGCGCGTCGGCGCCGGGCGTGGTCTCCATCCCGTCCACCAGCGAGTCGCCGAAGGCGATGACGGTGGCGGCGGTACCCGGCGCGAGCACGTCGATGCCGGTGAGCCACAGGTACGACTGGAACTCGGTGGCGTCCCGCAGTTCCGATTCGGCGGTCTGGTCGCCGGGGGCGAGCCACGCGGTGCGGAGCCCGACCTCGTGGATCGTCGGGGTGACCTTCTCGCCCGGGAGATACAGCGAGACGGTCAGGTCGGTCTGCGCGGAGACGGCGTGCTCGATCGGGTCGCTGCAGATCTGCGCGCCAGTCGGCAGCACCACTTCGGGACGATCGCTGAAGGTCAGCCGCGTGCCGTCGAGGAAGGCCGCGCCGATGCGGACTGGCGCGTGGCCGAAGGAGTTCGAAAGTGCGACGCGCACAGCCGATCCGCCGACCGTCGAACGCGCCACCATGCGGACGGTTTGTGCGCTCACGGTGTCGAGAGTCGGTTCCGGCAGTGCCTCGTCGGGCATCTCCGGCCCACCGCCCGACTCGGCCGCGGGTGCCAGCTGCTGCGCGGTTCCCCAAGCAGCGATCCAGCGGTTTTCCATGATGTCTACCTCCAGGTGCGGGTCAGAACCAGCGAGAAAGGGCGTCTTCGAACGAGCCGTGGCCGCTTGCCCAGGCGAACTGCTGCCGGACGAGCACGGCGGCGTAGCCGAGGGCGACGCCTTGGCCGTCCCGCAGCAGTGCGCCGAGGCGAGTGCCGTCGGCGAGGAACAGACCGACCGGCCCGGCTCCCGCGCTCACTGCGTCATGCAAGACAACCTCCTTCTCGTGCGGTGAGCTCGACAGTGCCCGCCACCGCTCACACGCGGCTCACACGGCGCGCACACCCCGGTTCGGGCGGCTAACCGGCAGACGCGCGAAGATCGACGGGGCTGCCCGTTGCGAACAGATCCGCGAGATTCCCTCACGGACGGCATGCCCAGTTCCGCCGCCCGCGTCGCCTCCGACGCAAGCTAACGGTCCGCCAGCGGATTCGGCCTGGGCGGACACGTCTCAGCCGCACCCATCACGCCGCCTGCCGAGGGTCGTGAGAGCCACCTTGAGGAATCAGAGTCCGTGCAGGTTCCCCTCGCAGACGTTGGGCCGGGGCGAGGTGAGTCAGGCTTTCCGGCGGAACACCGGCTTCACCGGCCGCCCGCCCAGCCACGGCGAGGGATCACCGGCCTCCAGCGCCTTGCGGTACACCACGCAGGCCGACGCGACCACCTCCACCGTCCGGTCGATGTCCTCCTCCGTCATCGCCGCACTGACCACAAAGGATGGAGCCAGCACCCCGTTCTCCAGCAGGCACCGCATGAACAGCGTCCGATACTCCTGCGAGGGCGCGCCATCCGCGTCAAGGGTCGCGAACACCAGATTGCTGTCCCGTCCCCGCACCAGCACCCGTTCGCCGATTCCGTGTGCGGCCGCCACCTCGGTCACTCCGGCAGCCAGCCGAGCCCCGAGCGCGTGCAGGCGGGCCGTCACGTCCTCCGCCGCGTAGACATCGATTACCGCCATAGCGGCAGCCAGCGCGGGGGTCTCCGCGCCGTGCGTCGTCGACAGCAGGAACACCCGGTCCCGCGAATCCCGCAGCCCGCCCAGTTCCATCAAGTCCCGCCGGCCGGCCAGCGCAGCGACCGCGAAGCCGTTGCCGAGGGCCTTGCCGAACGTCGAGAGATCCGGCGTCACGCCGTACAACCCCTGCGCGCCGTGCTCGGAGTAGCGGAACCCGGTGATCATCTCGTCGAAGATCACCAACGCGCCGTGCTGATGCGCGAGTTCGAGCAGCCCGGCGAGATAGCCGTCCGGCGGGGCCACGCCTTTGGTGGGTTCCAGGATCAGGCACGCCACCTGTCCGTGGAACTGCCGCAGCATCTGTTCGGTCGCCGGAAGATCGCCGTACGGGAACGGCACGGTCATCGCCATCGTCGCGGCGGGGATGCCGGCGGACATCGGGGTGGTGCCGATGAACCAGTCGTCGGTGGAGAAGAACGCGTGGTCGGCGCACTGGGCGACCAGCGGCCGCCCGGTGGCGGCGCGGGCGAGCCGGACCGCGGCGGTCGTCGCGTCGGAGCCGTTCTTCGCGAACTTCACCATGTCCGCGGTCGGCACGGTCTCCAGGAATTGTTCCGCCGCCTCAAGCTCCACAATGGATGGACGGACGAAGTTGTTGCCCCGCTCCAGCACGTCGTGCACGGCCGAGGTCACCCGCGGATGCACGTGGCCGAGGCTGACCGCGCGCAGGCCGGAGCCGTATTCGAGGTACTGGTTGCCGTCGACGTCCCAGACGTAGGCGCCGCGGCCGTGCGAGATGACCGGTGCGAGATGTTCCGGGTACTGGTCCTCGCCTTTGGCGTAGGTGTGCGCACCGCCGGGGATGGCGCGGTGCAGGCGTTCGTTCGCGATCCGGGAGAGTGGCAGGTCCATGACGGGTCACCTCAAGGCATCGGCAAGCGTTGGCGCCGACGCGTCGCGTTCGGACAGCAATGCCGCGGGCAGCGGCCACGGGATGGCGAGCTCCGGGTCGTCGTGCGCGATGGCGACGTCCTCGGACGGGTCGTGCGCGCGGTCGATCCGGTACGACACGTCGGCGATGTCGCTCAGCGCCTGGAAACCGTGTGCGCAGCCGGCCGGGATGTAGATGCTCTCCTGGGTGTCGCCGGAGAGGCGAAACGTTTCCATGGCACGGAAAGTCGGCGAGTCCGGCCGCAGGTCGACCACGACGTCGAACACCTCTCCGTATGAACAACGCACCAGCTTCGCCTCGCCGGCGCCGGACCGCAGGTGCATCCCGCGCACCACGCCGCGCACCGAGCGGGACACGCTGTCCTGCAAGAACGCGTCCGGATCGATGCCGGCCGACCGGGCGACGTCGGCGTCGAAGGTCCTCGAGAAGAAGCCGCGATCATCTCGGTGCGGTGTCGGCTGAAAGAGCCACACGCCGGAAATCGACGGCACGGGAACGGCTTTCACGACACCTCCGCGGGAATGAGCGTCCTCGACAACAGCGCGAACTGGTCCTTCAACTGCTGGTTGCAGGCTTCGTTGCGAGCGGCGAGTTCCGCCTTCAGCTCCGGAGCTCGCCGCTGCAATTCCTCGAACTGCTCGACCAACCGCGGCACATCGATCGCGCGCGCTTCCTGGCAGAACTCGCCGAGCCCCATTTCGGCCATCAGCACGTCGTTCTTCTTCGCGTAGCCGATGGCCACCGTCGGCCGTCCGACCTTCAACGCGCACAACACATTGTGGTACCGGGTAGCCACGACCGTGCCCACCTCGGCCATCGAGCGCATCAGCTCGCCCAGCGTGCCGGGGACGGCCGCGGAGAGCAGCGGAGAGTCGACTGTCGCGACGATCTCGTCCACCACCTCACGGTCGATCCGGTCGCCGATGAAGAGCCGGACCGGACGCTCCTGTGCGACCAGATACCGCACGAACTCCGTCATCGCGTCCACGTACGCCCGGTAGATCTCCTCGCCGTGGGCACGGTCGTCGTTGCCGCCGTAGTAAGCCATCACCCCGACGCCCACGGCACGCGGATCCTCGACCGCGGCAGGCGTCGGCAGGGCGAACGCAAGATCGGGATACACGCGGTCGTCAGTCACCCGCACACCCATGTCGGCCATCGCCGAGCGCGAGAGCTCATCGCGGAAGGACCGATACGTCGCGAGCTGGGACGCGGCCCGCACGAGGAACCGTGTGGCAGGCACCCGAATCCGATCCGCACCCACGCTGACCAGTGCGACCTTCGTCCGCCCGAGCCGCCCGCACAGCGAGAGCAGGAAGAGCGCGTACGGAAATCCCCACGGCCGCAACGGAAGCGTCGCCTCCAGCACGCCCATGCCGGGAACGATCACCACGTTCTGCCGCCGGACCCACCACGCCGTCCGGAAAACGTCGATGATCTTCCCGAGGCCCTTGGTCACGATCGACCGCAGCCCGGAAGCGTGCCGGTACTCGCCGCTGTACCAGTTCAGCCGCACCGCGGGGATCCCGTACCGCGCCCGGATGGTGTCCGCCCCGCCGCAGAACGCGGACACCTTCGCGTACGGATGTTCGGCGCGCAGGAAGCCGAGTACCGCCTCCAGCGAGCCGTCATTGCCGAGGTTGCCTGAACCGAGCAGTCCGAAGACTCCGACTCGAACAGTCACGGCACCCGCCGTTCGCGTCCCGCGACCACCCGGTCGACGGTGAGGTTGAGTTCGGCCGCGTGCACTGGAGCTCGGTCCTCGACGCGTTCCCCGCCGCCGCCGGGCCGGGCCCGGCTGGCAAACCATTCCACCAGCGCGAGGTAGCAGGCGCGGCGTTCTCCCGACGACAGCGGCGCGGAGCGGATTCCGTGCACGAAACCCCAGACGTACTCGGCGAGCAGCCGCGCGGTCGGGTTCAGCAGCGCGTTGCCGCGCTTCGGATCGAGGTTCGCGCAGCGGGAGCGTTTGCTCGGGTTCGCGCGCTCCGCCCGGTCCGGATGGTCGCGGCGGAAGTACAGCAGCTCAGGCACTTGGTAGAACGGCCCGTGCAACGCCAGCTCGGCCACGTAGGTGCGATCGGCGTGGTGGTAGCTGTCCATCGGAGTGACCCGACGCAACACGTCTGTGCGCATCACGCCGTAGAAATCGTCCCCGCCAGGCTCGAAGAGCAGGCTCTTGAACCGCATCGACGGCCGCGGCGCGTCCGTCTGGTGCCGGTAGTCCAGCGGCACGGTCACCGCGCCGTTCTCGTCGATGATCGCCTGATGCGAATGCGCGAGGATCATCTCCGGCCGCGCGTCGAGCGCTTCGACGCACTTCGCCAGCAGCTCCCGGCCGTAGAGATCGTCGTGCGAGGCCCATTTGAACAGCTCGCCGCGCGCCTGGTCGAGCAGGACGTTGTGGTTCGGGGTCGCGCCGATGTTGCGCGGCTGGCGCAGATACCGGATCCGCGAGTCCTCCTGCGCGTACTTCCGGGCTATCTCTTCCGTGCCGTCTTGCGACGCGTTGTCGGAGATGATCAGCTCAAAGTCCTCGTAGGTCTGCCCGAGCAGCGCGTCGAGTGCTTCGCTGAGGAATTCCTCTCCGTTGTAGACGGGCAGACCGATGGTCAGCCGGGGCACCGTGCTCATGCCGGTTTCATCTCCTCGGAAGCCGAATGGAGTTCTGCTTGGCTGAATGAACCTGACGCGGCGGGAAATTCGACGTCCGCGGCGAAGTGGTCGCGCAGTGCGCTGCGCAGCTGCCACCACCACACGGCCGAACCGGTGAGAGTGGCGGCCGCGACGCCCCACTCCGAACCGGCCGCGCCGCCGAGCACCGCCCCGATCAGGCCGAACACGACGTAGCACGCGGACGCGATCAGCTGCGACCGCAAGCTCCGCCGCGCCATCCCGAGCGCGCGGAGCCCGGCCGTCGCGCCGGTGGTGAAGCTCGCGCCGACGACCGCCATCGTGACCGCCGGGACCAGCAGCGACGAGCTGTCCCACAGCGACCCGAGCACGAACCGGCCGGCGTCTTCGGGAACGAAGAACCACAGTCCGAGTCCCCAGATCAGGGCAGCGGCCGCCTGCGCGGCACCGAGCACCACGCAGAAATGCCACAGCCGATGCGGCGACTGCCGGAGCACCCGCGCCCCCTCGGCGACGGTGACGAGGGAAAGTCCCATGAGCAGCGCGAGAAACGGCCCGAGCAGCTGTTCCGCCCCGCGCACCGTGCCGACCGCGGCCAGCCCGGAAATCGCGCCCAGCCCGTACGCGCGCAGCTGCGACGAACCGCTGTTGCTGACGTTCTCGACGAGGTAGCGCACACCCAGATCGCGATGGTCCCGCAGCCACCCGCGCACCCCGCCGAGCCGCGGCAGCACGCTCGTCTGCACCCAGCCGAACGCGGCCGCGACCCCGGCCGAACAGCCCCAGGCCAGCAGGAACGCGACCACGGTGTCGTAGCGCGCGGCCAGCACCAGCGCCGGGAACAACGCGACGGCCTGGATCCCGTCGTTGACGAACGCCTTGTGCCCGGTGCCCTGCGCGAAGAACCCGAACCGCCAGGCGTCCTGGACGAGCAGGAACGGCAGCACCGCCCCGAGCGCCACGAACGCGGCGCCGAGCTCCCCGCCCACGACGAGTCCAAACAGGACACTGACCAGCCCGGAAGCGACGCCCACCACGAACGCCGTCCCGACGGCCTGGCCCACCGCGGTCCGCCAGCTCGCCCTGGCGACGCCGGAGAAGCGCACCATCAGCGGGTCGGTGGCGAGGCCGCGCGAGATGTTGAGAATGACGCCGTACGTCACCCACGCGATGCTGAACAGGCCGAACGCCGTCGCGCCGAGCGAACGCGCGACGTAAAGGCCGACCACGAAGTTGGTCAGGCTCGAAACAGCCTGGTCCCCAAGGCCCCAGCTGAGCCGTCCCGCCATCGCGCGGACGGCTCGCGAACGCAGGATCGACGGCACGGCCTCACTCCTTCAGCAGTCCGGCGGCCTGAAGGGCATCGGCCGCCGCGGCTACGGCACCGAACGGCAGGTCCGCCCGTTCGGCGATGTCGAGGAGGCTGTGGTCGCCGTCGGAGAGGCTGAGCACCCACAGCATGGCCAGTTGCGCTTGTTTCGCGTCGCTGCGCCCGCCGAGCGAGTCGTACAGTCCGCGCTTGCCGAGTTGCGGTTCGCCGTACGGGCTGAGGTTCACATAGCGCCGGTTGCGGTCCAGCACGGAGAACGCCGTCCGCAGTGTGTCGAGAGTGTCGGCCATCGAGTCCGGGTCGACGAAGGACGGGTTGTCCGCCGAGGTGTGGTATTCCGGGTAGCCCGCGTACGGCGTGCGCGTGAGCGATCCGACGCCGAGGTTGAAGCCGGGGGAGCAGAACTGGCGCTCGTCGTAGCCGTACGGCGAGAACTCGCGGATCTCGTGCGGTTTGTCCTTGAGGATGTGTGCGAAGACCCGGTCGATGTCGGCGTTGCCGCGTCGGCTCCGTTTGTAGGTCAGCGAACCCCGGTCGCCGGCGCAGGCCAGCACGACGCCGTGCTTGACCTGCTCGATGCGCTCGGCATTGCGCGCCAGCCAGGTGATCGCGCCGATCGTGCCGGGCATGAACAGGAAGCGGTAGGTGTAGTACGGCTTCTCCTCGGCCAGCGCCTGGGCGAGCGCCACGGCTACCGCGATGCCGGCGAGATTGTCGTTGGCCAGTGACGGATGGCAGAGGTGGCACGAGACGAGCACCTCGTCGGACACCTCGCCCGGCACGACGTGCTCGGCGTAGGTGAGATGGCCGTCGGCGAGCGTCGAGTCGATTTTGGCGTGGTAGTCGCCGTCCGGGAGCGTGTCGAGCACGTCCTGGGCGAGGCAGAAACCCCACGTGGGGGAGTAATAGCTGGTGCGGTACGGGATCAGCGACGGCTGCTGCGGCAGCGTGTGCAGGTGCGTGCGCAGTTCGGTGAGGCTGACGACCCGGTCGACCGGGACGCTGTAGCCGACCACGTGCAGGTTCGACTTCCGGAAATCGATCACCCGCCGCCCGGAGGAATCCGCGACGAAGGCGTCGCGGATGTTCCACTCCGGCGGCACGGTCCAGTCCAGCACCTCGGTGCCGCTGGGCACCTCGTACCGGTCGAGCGGGAGGTGCTCGCCGATGACGGCAAGGGTCTGCCGGACGCCGTCGCCGGTGATGCTCCGGCAGAACGGGTACAACCGTTCCACCAGAGCGTGCATCTCGGGCCCCGTGCGCATCAGGCGTGCCGCAGGGTGGCGTCGACCGCGCCGGCGGCCTGCCGGTCGCTCAACCAGTTCAGCCGGGTGAAGCGGTGCTGGAACTGCTCCTGGGTGAGGCTGTTGCGGCGGTAGGCGTCGAACAGTTGCAGCGCACCGTCTTTCACGCCCCACTTGCAGTCGAACGCCGGGACCGCGTCGCGGAACCGGGAGAAATCGACCCGGTACGAACGCGGGTCGGCCCCGGCCTCGCCGGTGATCCGCAGCTTCGAGCCGGGCACCACCGCGACGACCTCTTCGGCGATCTCGGCGACGGTCACGTTGTTGCGTTCGGTGCCGATGTTGAACGCCTTGTTGTGCACGGCTTCGCGCGGCGCTTCGAGAGCGGCGGTGAAGGCGTGGGCGATGTCGTCGGCGTGCACGAGCGGCCGCCACGGTGTGCCGTCGGAGAGCACGAGGACCTCGCCGGACAGATAGGCGTGGCCGACGAGGTTGTTCAGCACGATGTCGGCGCGCAGCCGCGGCGAGAAGCCGAACGCGGTGGCGTTGCGCAGGTACACCGGGGTGAAGCCGTCGTCGGCGAGTTCGGAAACCTCGGCTTCCACGCGGACCTTCGACTCCGCGTACGGCGTCACCGGCCGCAGCGGCGCGTCCTCGTCGACCAGGCCGCTGCCGCCGGAAGCGCCGTAGACGGAGCAGGTCGAGGCGTAGAGGAACCGGGAAACCCCGGCATCCTTCGCGAGTTTCGCGAGCTTGACCGACGCGCGGTGGTTGATGTCGTAGGTCAGCTCGGGGGCGAGCGAGCCGAGCGGGTCGTTGGACAGCGCGGCGAGGTGGATCACCGCGTCGAACCCCCGCAAGTGTTCGGCTTTCACGTCCCGCAGGTCGACGGCCAGCCCGACCGGATCGCGCGGGGCCGGGCCGAGCACACAGGCGGCGAACAAGCCCGAGTCGAGGCCGACGACCTCGTGTCCCGCCGCGGCGAGCACCGGAGCCATCACCGTGCCCAGATATCCCGTGTGCCCCGTGAGCAGCACGCGCATTCCTTCAGCCCCTTAGGTCGATGACGAGTTTGTTCGCCTCGAACGCCTCGGCATAGCGTTCTTGGCATTCGATTCCGCGAATCCGCGCGAGGCCGAGGAACGCCTCGCGGTCGTACCACGGCCGGTGCTGCTGCGAGCCGTAATGCTGGTGCAGCAGTTCGATCTTGCGCTGCATGACGTCGTCGGACATCGGCGCGTACGCGGGCAGCCGTCCGAGGTCCCCGTCCCATTTGACGATCTCGTAACCCAGCGTCAGATGCCCGCGGAACACCGTGGGAACGAGTTGCGCGAGCCCTCGGTGGTCCTGGTGCGCGTCGATGGTGCGGGGCGCGAACACGACGTCCGGATCGGTGCGGCGGCGGAGGTCTTCCAGCGCGTTCTTGGCCTCTTCCCAATGCGAGGGGAGGCGGCCGTCCGGCAGTTTGAGCACGGTGACGTTCAGCTCCGCACCCGGGCAGAACGCGGCCAGCGCGGCGCGTTCCTCGGTCTCCCGGTCGGTGCCGCCGCCGGACAGCACCAGCGCGTCGACCTGAAGCCCGGGACGCTGTCCGCAGATCTCGAGGAGCGTGCCGCCCGCCCCGATGGCGATGTCGTCGCAATGCGCGCCGAGCACGACGATGCTCTTCAACTCGGCGCCGAGACGGATCACGCGTGCACCTTTTCGCGTTCCCACAACGCCCACGGCCGGTCGCCGTGCGTGTAGGCGGCGTCGAGTGCGTAGCGTTCCTTGACCGTGTCGGTCGGCTTCCAGAACCCGCGATAGGGGTAGGCGAGCAGCCGGCCGCGCTTCGCGAGTTCGCCGCAGCCGTCGGCGACCAGGTCGCCGTTCTCCGGGATGTGGTCGAAAATCTCCTGCCGCAGCACGAAGTAACCGCCGTTCTCCCACAGCGGGAGTTCGCTGACCGGCGTGATCGCGCCGATCCGGCCGCCCTCGTCCATCTCGACGCAGTGGAACGACGACTGCGGCGGCACGACGAGCATCGACGCGCCCGCGTCGCTGCCCGCGAACCGCTCGACGATGTTGTCCAGCGGTGCGTCGGTGAGGACGTCGGCGTAGTTGGCGAGGAACATCTCGTCGCCGTCGAGATAGTCGCGCACGCGGCGCAGCCGTTCGCCGATCGGCGACTCGATGCCGGTCTGCACGAAGGAGATTGTCCAGTCGGCGATGTCGGTGGACAGCAGTTCCGGCTTCCCGCCGCGCAGCACGAAATCGTTGGACGTCGTTTCCTCGTAGTGCAGGAAGAAGTCCTTGATGTGGTGCGCGCCGTAGCCGAGGCACAGCACGAACTCGGTGTGCCCGAAATGCGCGTAGTAGCGCATCACGTGCCAGATCAGCGGGCGCGGCCCGACCATTGCCATCGGCTTGGGCACGTCGGACGCTTCGCTGCTGCGCATCCGCATGCCGTACCCGCCGCAGAACAGAACGACCTTCACTTCACTGCCACCTCGACGATTTCCAGGCGCGGAATCGGGAAGACGAGCTTGCCGCCCCACGCGCCGACGTAGGAGAGCTGCTCGGTCAGTTCGTCCCGCAGGTTCCAGGGCAGGACGAGCACGTAGTCCGGCCGGTCGGCCGCGATCCGGTCCGGCTCCACGACCGGGATCCGGGTGCCCGGAGTGAACCGCCCGTGCTTGTAGGGATTGCGGTCCACCGTGTAGGCCAGCAGGTCCGGGCGGATGCCGCAGTGGTTGAGCAGGGTGTTGCCCTTGCCGGGCGCGCCGTAGCCGACGACCGTTTTCCCGGTTTTCCGGGCGGCGAGGAGAAATTCGAGCAATTCGAGCCGGACGCGGGTGACCCGGTCGGCGAATTCGGTGTACCCGGACAGCTCGTGCAGTCCGGCGGCCTTCTCCCGCGCCAGCACGTCGGTCATCCGCGCGCTCGGCTCCCCGGCGGACTCCGCCGGCCGCGCCCAGAGCCGGATCGACCCGCCGTGCGTGGGAAGGAGTTCGACGTCGACGACGGTCAGCCCGCCGCCCGCCAGCGCCCGTCGCGCGGATTCGACGGTGTAGTACTGGAAATGCTCGTGGTAGATCGTGTCGTACTGGTTCTTCTCGATCAGCGTGAGCAGATGCTGCACCTCGATCGACACCCAGCCGTCGTTCGCGACGAGCGCGCGCAGCCCGTGGGTGAACCCGCGGATGTCCGGGATGTGGGCGTAAACGTTGTTCGCCACGACCAGGTCGGCCGGACCGTGTTCGGCGCGCACCTCCCGGCCGGTCTCCTCGGAGAGGAACGCGGTGTGCGTCGGCACCCCGGACTCGCGCGCGGCTTGCCCGACGTTCACCGAAGGTTCCACGCCGAGGCAACGGATTCCGCGCTCCACGACGTGCTTCAGGAGGTATCCGTCGTTGCTGGCGACCTCGACGACGAAAGACCGGTCGGTCAGCCCGAGCCGCTCGACCGCGTCGTCGGTGAACCGTTTCGCGTGCTCGACCCACGAGGTGGAAAAAGACGAGAAATACGCGTAATCGGTGAAAGTGTCGGCCGGGTCGAGCAACGGCGGGAGCTGCGCGAGCCAGCATTCCGTGCACACTTCGAGATGCAGCGGGAAAGTCGGTTCGGGCTCGGCCAGCTGCGCGGCGGTCAGGAACCGCTCGCACGGCGGGGTCGCGCCGAGGTCGACCACGCTGGCGGTTCTTTCCGAACCGCAGAGTCGACATGTGGTCATGTACCGGGCTCCTCCGACTCGTGTGCGCGATCTGCGTAGGGCAGGTCGATCCGCACCCGGCCGTCGTTACAGCGCGCCGGGAACGTCACCGGAGTCGATTCGGAACCGAGACAATGACAGCGGCGGAATGCCGCGAGGTGCTGCGACGAACGGGTGGGCGGCAGGCACCGGATGGCGCAGCCGTCACCCGTTCGTCAGCGGATCACAGTTTTTCCGCCGCCGGGATCACTTCGGTGGCGAATCGTTCGAGCACCGCGGGATCCGGGACGCCGTGCGCCCAGCCGGTCGCGACGCTGAACCCGAGCTCCGACAGCCGGCCCAGTTCATCCAGCAGTTGCCCGGTTTTCTCGCCGTTTTCACCGGTATCCAGCCGCAGCGATGCGGTTTTCGTGATCTCGGAGTAGTCGCGGCCGACGTCCTCGCAGTGCTGCTTCAGCACTTCCAGTTTGCGCGGAAGGTCCGCGTTGGGCAGCAAATTGCAGATGTCGGCGTATTGTGCGACGAACCGCAGCGTCTTCTTCTCGCCGCTGCCCCCGATCATGATCGGCGGATGCGGCCGCTGGATCGGCTGCGGGCTGTTGAGCAACCGCTCACCGCTGACGTGCGTGCCGGCAAAGGGTTCGTCGCCCTCGGCCCACATCTGGTGGACGTACCGGAGCGCGTCCTCGAGCTGTTCGAACCGCTCCTTCATCGGCGGGAACCGGAATCCGAGCGCACGGGACTCCTCCTCGTTCCAGCCCGCTCCGATGCCGAGGATCGCCCGCCCGCCGGAGAGCACGTCGAGCGTCGTCGCCGCCTTCGCGAGCAGTCCGGGGTGCCGGTAGATCACGCCGGTGACAAGCGTGAGCAGCTTGACGCGTTCGGTGTGCGCGGCGAGGAAGCCGAGCGTGGTCCAGGCTTCCAGCATTTCGTGCTCGGGCGGGCCGTAGCTGGAAATCTGGAAGAAATGGTCCATCACCGACAGGTATGCGAACCCGGCCTCGTCCGCGCTACGGGCCACCCGCGCGAGGTCGGAGCCGAGCGCCGCCGGGCCGTTCGGCCAGGTCTGCTGAGCCAGGTGCAACCCGAGTTTCATGCCAACTCCTTAACCGCCGGAATGATGTCTTGCGCGAAAATCTCGATCCTGGCCCGGTCCGCACCGCCGGGTATCGGGCCGATCATGGCGTGCACGCCGAGCCGGTGCAGCCGGCGCGCCTCGGCGAGAAATTCGCCGGTTTTCTCCCCGGACGGACCGATGTCCAGGTAGTGGTAAACGGTCTTGGCGATCTCGGCGTAGTCGCGGCCCTCGGTTTCGCAGTGCCGCTTGAGCACGTCGAGCTTGCGTTCGAGATCCGGTCCGTTGCCGATGTTGCAGTAGTCGCCGTACTTCGCGACCAGCCGGAGGGTTTTCTTCTCGCCGCCACCGCCGACCATGATCGGCGGCCGGCGCAGCGGCTGCGGGCTGTTGAGCAGCCTTTCGGCGGTGAAATGCTTGCCGGAGAACGGTTTGTCGTCCTCGTTCCACATCTGCCGGACATACCGCAGGTTCTCCTCGAGCAGCTCGAACCGCTCCGATGTGGACGGAAACGGAAAACCGAGCCCGCGGGCTTCTTCCTCGTTCCACCCGGCTCCGATGCCGAGCATGGCCCGCCCGCCGGACAGCACGTCGAGCGTGGTGACCGTCTTCGCGAGCAGCCCTGGATGCCGGTAAATCGCGCCAGTGACGTAGGTGAACAATTTCGCGCGCTGGGTGTGCGCGGCGAAGTAGCCGAGCGTCGTATACGCCTCAAGCATCGCGCGGTCGCTCGGGCCGACACTGGGAATCTGGAAGAAGTGGTCCATCACCGCGAGATACGCGAACCCCGCGTCGTCCGCCGCCCGCGCCGTCCCGGCCAGTTCGGCGCCGAGCGCGGCGGTCCCTCCCGGCACGGTGAAGTCGGGGACCTGGAGGCCAAGTTCCATACTCGACACCGTATACCTGGAGTAACTTCATGCGAGCAGTCAGAAATCGCGCACGACGTTGATCGTGCCGTGCAGCGGATCGGTGACGTACACCGTGCGCGTGCGCTGATCCACCGCCACGTCGCCCGGATTCACCCCGAGACTCAGCTCGCCGGTAAGGGTTCCGGTTTGTCCGTCCACACGAGACAGTCCATTTTGCCCGCCGTTGGTGTATACGACGTCGCTGCCTTGGTGCACCGCGAGCGACGACGCCTCGCTGCGCAACAACACCGTCTTGACCTGCGCCCGCGCTGATCCGTCTACAATGGACAAATGGTGGATCGCCGAATTCGCCACGTACACCGAGCCGCTCAGTTCGTGCACGCCGATCCCGGCAGGAGACGCCCCCACCGGAACACTCGCGGTGAACGCCCCCTGGTCAAGGTCGCAGATCTCGACCGAGTTCGTCGTCGGGCTGGTGCAGTAGGCCCGCCGCCTGCCGCGGTCGAGCGCGATACCGGCTAATCCTGGCTTCGGCGCGGGCAGCAGGTCCTGCTGAGTGAGACTGATGCTGTCGAGCACCGCGAACGTGCCGGTTTTGCCGCTCACCGCGTACACGAGGTTGGCCCGCGGATCGATCGCGAGCGCCGAGGCGCCCGCCCCCGCGCTGACCACGCTCAGCAACCGATGCGTCTGGCTGTCGAAGGCGAGCACCGTGCCGCCGGGCGGATTGGCGACGTAGATCCGCTCGGTGTCCACCGCGACGTCGCTCGGCTCCCCGCCCACCGCGAGTGCGGCCACGACCCGCCCCGCGTCCGGATCGAGGACGAGAACCATGCCGGACGCCTGGTCAGCCGCGTAGACGAGCCCGGTGACCGGACTCACGGCCAGCGCCGAAAGAGTCCCGCCGACCTGCACGCTGGTGACCCGCTCGACCGCGCCCGCGGTACCGCCGAGCAACGCCGCCGCACCCGCGCTGACCAGGCCGAACAGCCCTCTCCGGGACAACTGGGAACCGCGCATCGCTCACCTGCCCCGGTCGGTTGGGTTGCCCGCCGACCCTAACTCGGACAAGGATCGGGCGAAGGAACTTCGGGTCCCCCGATCGCGTTGTTTCCAGTGAGTAACCCACCTTGCGGCACCTGCCAGAGCGGACGGAGGCGAGCGCGCGTGCACAAGCACCACAACGGGCTGAAGACGGCGATGCTGCTCGGTCTGCTTTCGGCGATCATCGTCGGGATCAGCGGATTGTTCGGTCGCGGCGCCCTGGTGATCGGCCTGGTCGTGGCGCTGGGGATGAACGCCTACGCCTACTTCAACTCCGAGAAAATGGCCCTGCGCGCGATGCACGCGCGGCCGGTGTCGGAGGTCGAGCAGCCCGCGATGTACCGGATCGTGCGGGAGCTGGCGACGTCCGCGCGGCAGCCGATGCCCTCGCTGTACGTGAGCCCGACCGCGGCGCCCAATGCCTTCGCGACCGGACGCAACCCGCAGCACGCGGCTGTGTGCTGCACCACCGGGATCCTGGAGTTGCTCGACGAGCGCGAACTGCGCGCGGTGCTCGGGCACGAGCTGTCCCACGTGTATAACCGTGACATTCTGATCTCGTGCGTTGCCGGGGCGCTGGCGAGCGTGGTCAGTGTGCTGGCAAATATCGCGTTCTTCTTCGGCGGGAACGACCGCGAGGGCAACCCGTTCATGTCGCTGCTGCTGGTGCTGATCGGGCCGATCGCGGCCGGCGTGGTGAAGATGGCGGTGAGCCGGTCTCGGGAGTATCAGGCGGATGCTTCCGGGGCTGAGCTGACAGGGGATCCGCTGGCGTTGGCTTCGGCGTTGCGGAAGTTGGAGCGGGGGACTCGGGCTGCTCCTTTGGCTCCGGAGCCCGCCGTGGTGTCGCAGTCGCATTTGATGATCGCGAACCCGTTCCGGCCCGGGGCCGGGCTGAGCAAGATGTTCTCCACGCACCCGCCGATCGAGGATCGGATCCGGCGGCTCGAGGAGATGGCCCGCGGCCGCTGACGGCGTTACTCCCACACCGCCGTAGCCGGATCGACGCCGTGCGCGATGGCGTTGGCGAAAATCACGTCCCGCAGCCAACCGGCGAGACCGGGAGCCAACCCGTCGTAGTACTCGGTGTACCCGGTCTCCTCCACGAACTTCCGGCCCAGGCACACCTGCATCGAATGCGTGCAGTCGAAGTACCTCGACAACGTCGCCCGATGCCGCTCCGCGAGCGTGTTCGCCTCCGGTGACCCAGGCTCGACCCCAGCCCGCCGCGCCGCCGCCAGGTCCGCGTGGAGCGTCTCGTGCTCGGCCGCGGCCTCCCGCCAGTCCTGCGGGGTCAGTTCGGTGGTCCGCTCGCGATACTCCGCCCACTGCCGCGTGTCGCCCCAGCGTTCCGCGGCCTCGTCGACCCACTCCGGGTTCCAGTCCGACCCGAAGATCTCGACCTGCTGCTCGGCCGTCAACTGCATCCCGCCACGAGTGGCCGCCGCCATCCGGTCCACTGCGGACACCATGTGCTCCAGCCGTTCGATCCGCTCGCGCAACTCGCGTCGCTGCCGGGTCAGATGCGCGTGTGCGTCGGTGGTCGGGTCGTCCAGGAGGCGGCCGATCTCCGACAACGGGAAGCCCAGCTCGCGGTAAACGAGCACCCGATGCAACCGCGCGATGTCCTCGGCGGAGTACACCCGGTAGCCGGCCCTGGTGCGCCCGCTCGGACGCACCAGGGCGACAGCGTCCCAGTGGTGCAGGGTTTTGACACTCACGCCGACCAGCGTCGCCGTGCGTCCGACAGTGAGGCCGTCTTGCTCGGTCACGACCTCAGTGTCGCAGGTCACGGCCGCGGCACGTCGATCCCCGCAGCACGCAACCGCTCCGCGACGGGCCCGTCCGGATCGATCGGCTCCGCCGCGGTCATCACGACCTTCGTGCCCTCCGGCGTGACGACCGTCAGCTCCCGCGAGTTCCACGGCATCAACTCCGGTCCGCTCGTGCACGCCGGCGCGATTTCCTCGCACCGTTTGGCGATTTCGTCGAGTTCGCTGAGCACGCAGGAGAAACTGATGCTGACCTCGCTCGGGGCCGCCGGGGTCCCCGGCTTGAGCAGCACGTCCTGAAACGCCCAGCGACGCAGGTGCACGACCTGGCCGGGGATGGCGAAAAGGTTGTCGAAGCCGAGCCCGCGAAGCCAGAAGTCGGTCGAAGCTTCGAGGTCGGCGGTGGGCACGTTGGGAAACATCGGCATCCCGTAGAAGCCGAGATAGTTGCCCGGCGACACCGCGTCGTAGGCGGGAGTCGGAACCGGGCCGCGAAATTCGTTCATGCCGAAGAGCGTGCAGCCTCCTGTCGCAGGAGGGTCAAGCCCGTCAGACGACGCCGTCCCGCACCGGATAGTCGATGACGATCGCCCCGCCGGTGGCGTAGTTGACGACGTCGGCGGACACCCGCCGCCCTTCCTCAGACGACCTGGCCGCGGTCATCGCCGCACCGTCCGCGAAGTCAGCTTCGAAGATCGCGAAGTACGGCTCCTGTCCGGGCGCCCCGGTCACGTCGAAGCTGTAGCGGTACGCGAGCAGGCCCGGCATCTGTGCGACCAGCGGGAGGTGGGTGGACACGTAGTAGTCGCGGAAGTGCTCGGGATCGGCGGGCTTGGGATACAGAACGACCAGCTTGTGCATGAGAGCCATTACATCCTGGAGGCACCGGACAGCCGCCGTCCGGGCTGGTCCACGCACACGAAGAACGCCCCGGGCAGGGGCCCGGGGCGTTCTTGGCTGGTGTGGCAGGTGAGGGATTCGAACCCCCGAAGGCTGAGCCGTCTGATTTACAGTCAGATCCCTTTGGCCGCTTGGGTAACCTGCCATGGCCGGGCGAACCGGCCGGGAAGAAGGATACCCAACGGTCCAGACGGCCGGTCAACCGGGATCCCCCGGCGCTACGCTGGGGGTCCCTGACGAGCTGAGACAAGGTGTGAGGACACGTGGCGGATCCCTCTTTCGACGTGGTGAGCAAGGTCGACCGCCAGGAGGTGGACAACGCGCTCAACCAGGCCAGCAAGGAACTGGGCACGCGGTTCGACTTCCGCGGCACCGGAACCGGCATCAGCTGGTCCGGCGAGGAAGCCATCGCGATCGAGTCGGAGACCGAAGAGCGCGCCCTCGCGGCGGTGGAGGTCTTCAAGGAGAAGCTGATCAAGCGGAACATCTCGCTGAAGGCCTTCGAGGCAGGCGAGCCCGCGATCTCCGGCAAGATTTACAAGATCAGCGGCAAGATCCTTCAGGGCATCGCGTCGGACAAGGCGAAGCAGATCGCGAAGTTCATCCGGGACGAGGGCCCGAAGGGCGTACAGGCCCAGATCCAGGGCGACCAGCTGCGGGTGTCGGGCAAGAAGAAGGACCAGCTGCAGGAGGTGATCTCGTTGCTGAAGGGCAAGGACTTCGAGATCGCTCTGCAGTTCACCAATTATCGGTGATTTCGCGTGGTTGACCTGCGGGTATCCGGGAGCGGGTACCCGCAGGCGCAACTCGCATCGCTATTTGAGGCGACTCCGGACTACCTCCTGCGCCCAAGGTTTCAGGAATTCGGAAAGGAATTCCGACAGAAGACGTGCGCGCTGAATCAGGTACGACGCGCCGACACTGTAGGCCGACCAATGTTGCTGGCCGGATAGGACCTTAGGCGCCCACCAGTCCCGCAAAGAGACTGAGCCATCGATCGAACCAAAACCCAGGTCATGGCCGACGACGCTCTGATAGGAGCTTGAAGCTCGCAAGATCGCGAGCTCCTCTTCGGTCCTGCCGGCCCCAAGTTCCGAATCGGAGCAGTCCAGGCCGATCTGCGAGAACTCGTCCGCTTGGAGCAGGTCGACGGCCATGGTGTGCGCTACCGTTCGCACCCAGTCGCCATCAGGGCCGCCTACGCTGGCTATCAGCAGATCAACCTTGCTGTCAGCGATTTCAAATGCATTGAAGTGGTCGCGAAGGGCTTCCCTGCTTCGCTCAACCTCATCAATCGAATCCAATCTCAGAGCAGCGCTCTCCAAGACGTGCAGGGCGGCGATCATGTCCCCGATGCTTGCTATCAGGCTGCTCGCGACCAAGCCGCGCCGCGCGGTCCTGCCGGATCGATAGGAGAAAAACGCGGAAAGGAGTGCGACAAGGACAGAAGAAGATGAAATAATAATCGACAACAACAGCCCATTCCCCCGCCAGGCTCGGTCCAGGGCGCGCCGCGCCCCTGCCTCATCAGGGTACGAAGCCGGTACGGCCGGCACCAGCGAACGACCGCCAACGGACGTAAACCCGGCTTACCAGGCGGTAAAGGTCCAATCCGCCTCAAAAGTCTCCACCGCCACGTACGTGCGCCCGGCGAGCGGGAACTCCGCGGTGGTCTGCCCGATGTGGTTCACCGCCAGATGCGGGTAGCCGTCGGCCAGCACCCAGACTCCGTTCGAGCCCTTCGACCCCGTGAAGAACTTCCCCATGACCATCCCCTCGGGCACCGCCAGCACCGCGTCCCCGTGGCCGTTGTAGGGCTTGCCCGGTTCGACGACCGGCACTCCGCGGTAGTCGGTGATCGTCGCGGTCCACGCGCCCTTCGCCTCGACTGTCAGCGTGTGCACCGACTTGCCGCCGGGGGAGACGTTGAACCAGGCTGTCCCGTGGTAGGCGTCACCGTCGTTGACCAGCAGGCTTTCCGTGCCGTCCGTCGTCACGGCGATGTGGCCGGTGCACTTCGGGCAGTCGAAGGTGAGGAATCCCGAGACCCCGGACGGCCAGGTCAACGGCACGGTCGCATTGTTCTTGCCCTGGTGGGTTTCCGTCGGGTTCTCGGCGAGGCGCGGCTTCTCCGGCCGCGGCGGCGGAGGCAGAACCGGCGCGGGGGCGTGGCCGGGTTCGTCTTCCGGGTACACGATCGCCCCGATGCCGGTCGGCTGCAGTGAGCACGACGCGGTGAGCGCCACCGCCGCGCATAAGGCGGCCAGGCGAGTGCGGCGCATGATTCCCCCTAGCTTGCCCCGACGGGGCCTCCGGATGATCTTTCGTCACGCTCCGCCCGGTCGTTACGCGGTGAGTGCCCTGAACAGCCCAGCGATCTCCTCGAAGGGGTGGAATCACGCGGGTGACCAGGCGAAATCGATCGTGTCGAGGTGACCACGTGGTGTAATCGCCCGTCTGGTTGTGAGAGGAGTTTCTGGATGCGCCGCTGGACTCCCGTGCTGGCTTTCCTCACCTCGCTGGCGGTCCTCGTGACCGCGCTCGCGCCCGTCGCGGAGGCCGCCGACCGGAAGCTGCTCGTACCCGGCTTCGGCTCGTACCCGCGGCTGATCCGGCTGGAGCACTCGCCGTTCGGTCGCGGGAACATCATCGCGTCGCTGACCAGCGAGGACGGCAACGGCCGGTTCGCGCCGATCCTCGAGAGCACCGACGAGGGCGCGAGCTTCCACCAGATCGGCGAGATCCGCGACCCCGACGCCAGGTCCGGCCAATGCTGCGGAACCCTCTACGAACTGCCGCAGCGGGTCGGCCGCATGCGGGCGGGCACGCTGCTCTGGGCGGCGACCTACCGGCAGGACGCGGGACCGCAGCGGCGGATGGGGATCAAGGTGTGGGCCAGCCGCGACGGCGGCCGCGACTGGCGGTATCTGTCCGAGGCCGCGCTCTCGCACAACCACGACGGCGTCTGGGAACCGGAGTTCACGGTGGACGCCGGCGGCACGCTCTGGCTGCACTACGCCGACGAGACGCAGGCGCCGAAGTACGGCCAGGTGCTCAACCGCGTCGCCTCGACCGACGGCGTCAACTGGGGAACCAAGCAGCTCACGATGGCCATCGGGCCGTCCCGGGTGCGGCCGGGCATGCCGATCATCCGCAGGCTGCCCGACGGCCGGTACTGGTTCGGCTACGAGATCTGCAACTACCGCGACCGCTACTGCGATCCGTATTACAAAATCTCCGCCGACGGCGCGAACTGGGGCGACCCCTCCGACCCCGGCACCAGGGTGAACACCGCGAACGGCAACTACTTCCAGCACGCCCAGACCACCACCCTGTTCCCCGGCGGCCCGAACGGCGTGCGGCTCGTGATGGTCGGCCAGATCTACACGACCGCCGACGGCGCCCCGGTGGCCGGAAACGGGCAGACCCTGCTGGCCAACGACAACTTCGGCGCCGGGAACTGGTACGAACTCCCCGCGCCGGTCCACATCAGCGGCATCTACAACAACTACTGCCCCAACTATTCGTCCACCGTGCTGCCGGTCGACGGCGGGAAGAACGTGCTGGAGATCGCCACCGAGTACGCGAACGGCTGCCAGGCGTTCTTCGGGAAGGGCCCGGCGTTCTGAGTTGAGCGAAGTCCCAGACGGCCTCCATGCTCACTCGGTACGGTGAACACCACCACCGCACGTGAGGAGGGGCTGTGAAGGGCATCGTGCTCGCCGGGGGCAGCGGAACCCGTCTGCATCCGATCACGCAGGCCGTGTCGAAGCAGCTGCTGCCGGTCTACGACAAACCGATGATCTACTACCCGATCTCGGTCCTGATGCTGGCCGGGATCCGGGAGATCCTGATCATCTCGACCCCCGCCGACCTGCCGAACTTCCGCCGCCTGCTCGGCGACGGCAGCCAGTTCGGGCTGTCCTTCTCCTTCGCGGAACAGCCGAGCCCGAACGGTCTCGCCGAGGCGTTCGTGATCGGCGCGGACTTCGTCGGCGACGATTCGGTCGCGCTGGTGCTCGGCGACAACATCTTCTACGGCCAAGGTTTCTCCACCACCCTGCGCACCGCCGCGACCGACCTCGACGGCTGCGTCCTGTTCGGCTACCAGGTGAAAGACCCCGAGCGCTACGGCGTCGGCGAGGTCGACGAGAACGGCACCCTGCTGTCCATTGAGGAAAAGCCGGAGAAACCGCGGTCGAACAACGCGATCACCGGGCTGTACTTCTACGACAACGAGGTCGTCGACATCTCCCGCAACCTGAAGCCCTCCGCGCGCGGCGAACTGGAGATCACCGACGTCAACCTCTCCTACCTGCACCGCGACCGCGCCAAGCTGATCGAACTGAGCCGCGGTTTCGCCTGGCTCGACACCGGCACGCACGATTCGCTGCTGGAAGCGGGCCAGTTCGTGCAGGTGCTGGAACACCGGACCGGGGTGCGGATCGCGTGCCTGGAAGAGGTCGCGCTGAAGATGGGCTTCATCAGCGCGGACGAATGCCACGCGCTGGGCACCAAGCTGGCCAAGTCCGGGTACGGCGAATACGTGATGAACGTGGCCTTGCTCGCGGGAGCGCAGGCCTGATCCGGTCCGGAGGGGAATCTTGAGTTACGACCTGGGGGTCTGGGCTGGCGACGCCGACGATCCCCAAGCCCGCTACGCCAGTATCGGCGAGGGCCCGGCGGACTCGTCCTTGGACGCGTTCTACCGCGACCTGACCGCGCAATTCCCGGAACTGCACGAGGACCCCGAAACATCCCCGTGGAACGCGGCGATCGAGCGCTCCGGCGATGGTGCGGTACTGGCGATCCAGCACTCGCGTGCGGTCGCGGTGACGCGCGTTGTCCTTGACCTGGCCCGAAAACACGGCTTGACGGTGTTCAATCCGCAGACCGGCGAGGTGCACCGGCCGAACGTGCTGGACCTGACCATGTGCGACGGTTCCCGCGTGGAAAACCCGGACGCGTCTGTGATCGAGGCGGCACTGGGCCGGTTGTCGGCGAAGAACTGGTACGCCGTCTTGGAACGCGGCGACCATTACGTCCAAATAGGACAGGGAAAGTTCGCTGCGGCTCCGCGGGGGAAGTACGCGCTGGAGCGCCGGGACGGGTCGCCGGATCGGCATTACCGCACGGAGGCCGGGAGCCTGGCGGAGGTGGTGACGGCGTTCACCGGCTTCGCCGAGGGCGACTCGTCGTGGGTGGAAGGCTTCGAGTGGGAGAAGGTCGACTTCTCCTGACCTGCTGTGAAGGGGCCCTTGAGGGAATCAGATTCCCTCAAGGGCCCCTTCACGGACCCACGATCAAGCAGCCTGCGGAATCTCCGAAGAAGCCGGCGTCAAAGCCAACTCCAGCACCTCCCGCACGTTAGCCACCGCGTGCACCTCCAGCTGCGACAACACCTCCGCGGGCACATCGTCCAAATCCGGCTCGTTCCGCTGCGGGATGATCACCGTCTTCATCCCCGCCCGGTGCGCGGCCAGCAGTTTCTGCTTGACCCCGCCGATCGGCAGCACCCGCCCGGTCAGCGAAACCTCCCCGGTCATCGCCACATCGGCCCGGACCACCCGGCCCGACAGGAGCGACGCCAGCGCGGTCGTCATCGTGATGCCAGCGGAAGGACCGTCCTTCGGCACCGCGCCCGCTGGGACGTGGACGTGGATTCCCCGCTCTCGCAGGTCTCCCACCGGCAGTTCCAGCTCCGCACCGTGCGAGCGCAGGTACGACAGCGCGATCTGCACCGACTCCTTCATCACGTCACCCAGCTGCCCGGTCAGCTGAAGGCCCGAAGCCCCGCTCTCCGGATCGGCCAGCGACGCCTCGATGTACAGCACGTCCCCGCCCGCGCCAGTAACAGCCAAACCCGTTGCCACGCCTGGCAAAGACGTCCGCTGGGTCGCCGTCGGCAGCGACGATTCCGGTACGTGCCGAGGACGGCCGAGGTAGGTCTCCAGGTCTGCCGCCGAAACCGACAGCGGCAGCGAGACCGAACCCAAAGCCACCTTCGTAGCGATCTTCCGCAGCACCTTCGCGATCGTCCGGTTCGCGTCGCGCACGCCGGCTTCGCGGGTGTACTCCGCGGCGATCCGGCTGAACGCGTCGTCGGTCAGCACCACGTCGCCGGAGGCCAGACCGGCTCGTTCGAGTTCGCGGGGGAGCAGGTGATCCCGCGCGATGGTGACCTTCTCGTGCTCGGTGTACCCGTCCAGCGTCACCAGTTCCATCCGGTCCAGCAGCGGGCCGGGGATGGTCTCCAGTGCGTTGGCCGTCGCGAGGAAGACCACGTCGGACAGGTCCAGCTCCACCTCGAGGTAGTGGTCGCGGAACGTGTGGTTCTGTTCCGGGTCCAGCACTTCGAGCAGCGCGGCCGTCGGGTCGCCGCGGTAGTCGGCTCCGACCTTGTCGATCTCGTCGAGCAGCACGACCGGGTTCATCGAGCCGGCTTCCTTGATGGCCCGCACGATCCGGCCGGGCAAAGCGCCGACGTACGTGCGCCGGTGGCCGCGGATCTCGGCCTCGTCCCGGATGCCGCCCAACGCGACGCGCACGAACTTGCGGCCCATCGCCTTCGCGACCGATTCGCCCAGTGACGTCTTGCCGACCCCGGGAGGACCGGCGAGCGCCAGCACCGCGCCAGACCGCCGTCCGCCGACCGGGCCGAGACCCGATTCCGCGCGGCGCTTGCGCACGGCCAGGTACTCGATGATCCGTTCCTTGACGTCGTCCAGACCAGCGTGGTCCGCGTCGAGCACGGCCCGCGCGGCGGCGATGTCGTAGACATCCTCGGTCCGCTCATTCCACGGCAGCTCCAGCACCGTGTCGAGCCAGGTACGGATCCAGCCGCCCTCCGGCGACTGCTCGGACGTCCGCTCCAGCTTGTCGACCTCGGCCAGCGCGGCCTTGCGCACCTCGTCCGGCAGGTCAGCGGCTTCCACCCGGGCGCGGTAGTCGTCGTCGGCCGCGGTGCCGTCGAGTTCGCCCAGTTCCTTGCGGATCGCTTCGAGCTGGCGGCGCAGCAGGAATTCCTTCTGCTGCTTCTCCATCCCGTCCGCGACGTCCTTGCGGATGGTCTCGGTGACCTCCAGTTCGGCCAGGTACTCCCGGCTCCACTCGAGGGCCTTCTCCAGCCGGACGCTGACGTCGAGCGCGCTCAGCAGCTCCAGCTTCTGGTCGGTGGACAGGTACGGCGCGTTGCCGGCCAGGTCGGCGATCGCGGACGGCTCCTCGACCTGCTGGACGGCGTCGATCATCTGCCAGCCGCCGCGTTGCTGCAGCACCGAGATGACCACGGCCTTGTACTCCGCGGCGAGTTGCGCGGTGCGGTCGTCGGAGGTCTCGTCCGCGGCGTCGGCGTGCACCCAGCGGGCCGCGCCGGGGCCGTCGGCGATCCGGCCGACGACGGCGCGTGCGGTGCCGCGCAGCAGCACGGCGGACTTGCCGCCGGGGACGCGGCCGATCCGTTCGACGGTCGCGACGGTGCCCAGCTCGGCGTACTCGCCGTGGACGCGCGGGACGATCAGGACTTCGGCCTTGCTCGCCGCGCCCGAGCGGATCCCGGGGAACGACGCGGTCGCGGGGGTCTTGGCTTGGGCGGACTCCACTGCGGCCCGGGTCTCTGCGTCGCCGAGGTCGAGCGGGACCACCATGCCCGGCAGCACGACGTCGTCATCGAGCGGGAGGACGGGCAGGAGGCGGGGGTCGGACATGTGCACTCCTCGAATAGTTGAGTCGTAGGTGCTCAACTCTCCGAGGGGCGGGTTTGTTTCCCAGGGAGTGTTCGCTGGGAGAGAAGTCAGGGCTTGACCGCGACGGCACCCCAGGCGAACGGCCGGACCTCCGCGGCGAACTCCGACACCGGCTCGTCCGGCCGCCAGTCCGGCAGCGCGCTCATCCCCGGCTCCAGCAGCGGCCAGCCGCCGAAGAACGGCAGGATCTCCTCGTCCGAGCGCAGGTACGCCGGGTTCGACGTGTCCCGGTACGCGTCGACGAACGCGCGGACCTCGGCGGCCCGTTCCGGCGGCGCGTCGTCCCGGCAGGTGCCGTGCGTGACGGCCAGCCACGACCCGGGTGCGAGCTGGTCGCGGTAAGCGGCGACCAGCTCTTCCGGGTGGTCGCCGGGACCGAGAAAATGCAGCACGGTGATCATCAGCAGGCACACCGGCTGCGACCAGTCGATCAGCTCCTGGGTGACCTCGTCGGCGAAGATCGCTTCCGGATCGCGGATGTCGCGTTCGACGATCCCGGCCCACTCGGTCGCGTCCTCGCCTTCGAGGATCACTCGCGAATGCGCTGCCGCCACCGGTTCGTAGTCGACGTAGACGACCCGCGCCGGCAGCTGCTCGCGCACGATCTCGTGCACGTTGCCCGCCGTCGGCACGCCCGACCCGAGGTCGACGAACTGCCGGATCCCCGCGTCGAGCGCGGCCCGGACGACCCGGTTCATGAACGCCCGGTTCTCCCGCGACATCGGCCGGATCAGCGGCCACACCTTCTCGACACGGCGGCCGAATTCCCGGTCCACCGCCCAGTTCTGGGTGCCGCCGAGATACCAGTCGTAGATCCGGGCGGCAGACGGCTTGTCGACGTCGACGCCCCGCGGCGCGTCCGGCGCGGTCATGGCTTGCGCGCCACCGCGCACCAGGCGAACGGCCGGGCTTCCGCCTCGACCGCGTTCAGCTCGCGTTCCGGCCGCCAGTCCGGCAGATGCGTGATCCCCGGCTCCAGCAGCGGCCAGCCGCCGAAGAACGGCTCGATCTCCTCGCGGTCGCGCAGCCACATCGGATTGCTCGTCTTGCGGTACTGCTCGACGAACCAGCGCAGCCCCTCCAGCGCCGGACCGCTGCCGTCGCCCTCGCTCATCTGCGAGATCGCCAGCCAGCTGCCGGACACGAGCTTGTCCCGGTACGCGCGCACGACGGCGTCCGGATCGTCGTCCGGGCCGACGAAGTGCAGCACCGCCATCAGCATCACGCACACCGGCTTGTCGAAATCGATCAGCTCGCGGGTGCGCGGGTGATTCAGCACGGCCCGGGGATCGCGCATGTCCGCCTGCACGATCCCGGCCCAGTCGGTGGCCGCCTCGTCCTCGAGGATCAGCGTCGCGTGCGCCACGGCCACCGGCTCGTAGTCGACGTACACCACGGTGGCCTCGTCGTCCTCGCCCAGTTCGGCCTCGACCACCTCGTGCACGTTGCCCGCGGTCGGCACGCCGGAGCCGAGGTCGAGGAACTGCCGGATGCCCGCGTCCAGCGCGGCGCGCACCACGCGGTTCATGAACTCGCGGTTCTGCTTCGCGCCAGGCCGGGCGAGCGACCACATCTTCTCGACCTTGCGGCCGAATTCCCGGTCCACCGCCCAGTTCTGCTTGCCGCCCAGATACCAGTCGTAGACCCGCGCGGCCGAAGGTTTCTCGACATCGACGCCTTCCGGCGCTTTCGGTGCAGCGTCGGGCTTTTCGGTCACTGGGACTCCCCTCGGACGGTCTGGCAACCGCCAGACTAGCGAGAACGCACCGCGGGCCTGCGCTGCCAGCCAGTCCACAACGGCCGGTAGCCCTGCGCGTACCAGAACGGCGTCGACCGGGGATTCGCCACGGCGTGGTGCAGCAGCACGACGTCCGCGCCCGCCTCGTCGAAGACCTGGTGCGCGTGCGCGGCCAGCGCGGTGCCGACACCGGACGAGCGGGCGGCCTCGGAAACCGCCAGCGACGACAGGTAGCCCACGCGGGAAGCCGACACCCGGTGCCGGATCCAGCCGGTCTCGTCGGGCATCTGCAGCACGACCATGCCGAGCGGCTGGCCGTACAGTTCCGCGATCCACACCTGCGGCTCAGGCCGTTCGAGGTGGTGCAGCAGTTCCTTGGTGATCAGCTCCTCGACGCCGGAGCGGAGCGTGATCCGGCCGAACTGCGCGTCGTAACGCTGCAATTCGAGCTGCAGCGCGACCGCGGTGGAGAGGTCGTCCGGCGTCGCGTGCCGGATGCAGACGCCGGGTGTCGCGTCGGGTCCGGCGGCCATCCGCTGTGCCGGGCGGACCGCGAGCACGCCGACCGGGGCGAAGCCGTGCCGGAGGAGTTCGGTGGCCCCGGCGGTGTCGCGGCTGGGCCGGGAGAGCACCGCGGCGCACTCCGTATCCCCCACTCGGGCGAGGGACCGCAGGTGTTCATCCCATCGAGTGAGCAAGGCGTCGAGTCCGGCGGCCGGATCGGGACCGGCGAGCTGGACCTCCAGCCGGTGCTCGACGAGCGCCCGCCACATCGAGCGCGGGCTGTCCGGGCCAAGCCCGGTGCAGGTCGTCAGACCGGCCGCGGTGGTATCGCCGACCTCGGCGGAAAGCAGGACGGAATCCCCTCCGACCTCGAAGGGGAGCGGCGCGGGAAGCAGCGCGTCCACCGTGGCGATGCGCGCCGCATGGCCGGTGGCTGTCACGTCGTTGTGCATGCCGCCATTGTCCGCCGACGGGTGCGGAAAAGACCCCCAGAACACTCCCCGGCCCGGGGGTTCCGGGGCGAACCGGGAGTTTCACTCCTTGGTCCACGCAGGTCAGAGAAGAACGCCCATTGTTAACCCTGGGGTGATCTCCTACTGTCTCGAAAGGGACGCCGGTACGCCCTACGGGGTAAGGTGGCGCCCTCGCCCACACCTGACGTCACGGACGAGCGCGACCGGGCAGCCGGGAAGGAAGGTCGGATGCCGGACAGCAACGCCCATCCCGGTACCGCGCCGGAGGCGATGGGCTCGGGAGGTGCTGGCTCCGCACCGGCCGAAGGCCGCACGGACGAAAGCCGCTTCCGCGTTTACACCTTCTTCGTGCTGGGCCTCGGCCTGCTCGCCGCCTTCGCCGTCGGCGCCTGGCTGCCGTTCCACGGTTCGGCCAAGCTCTGGTGGATCGGCCCGGTGCTCGCGGTCGCGTTCCTGCTCGCCGAACAGCTCGGCATCAACGTCGACGTCCGCAGCGGCATTTCGTGGACCATCTCATTCACCGAGATCCCGCTGGTAATCGGTTTCTTCGTCGCTCCGTTCGAAGTGGTGCTCGCCGCGCATCTCGTGGCGGGCATCGGCACGCTGCTTGCCCGCAAGGTCGCCGGCCGCGTCCTCTACAACGCGGGCGCGTTCCTGCTCGAAATCACCGGCGCGTTCGCCGTCGCCGGGCTCGTGCACCTGGCCATGGGCGGCGGGCCGACCATGCCGTGGGTCGCCGCGCTCGCCGGAACGCTCACCGCGCCGCTGGTCAGCACGCTGCTCGCGCTGGCCGCCGTGCGCGTGCTGCGCCGCCGGATGCGTGTGAGCACCGCGATCCGGCTGACCGGCCGCATCCTCGTGGTCGGCTTCGTCAACGCTTCGGTCGGCCTCACCGGCTACCTCGTCATCGCGAGCACCCCGCAGGCCTGGCCGCTGGTGCTGGCGGTGTTCCTCGGACTGACCGCGCTGTACTGGGCTTACTCCGATCTGCTCCGCGAGCAACGGGACATGGAAGCGTTGTCCGACGTCAGCCTGATGGTCGCGCGGTCCGGTCAGCAGGCCGCCGCCCGTCCGGCGAGCCGCGGCGAGGAACTGGTGGGCGGGGTCGACGTGCGCGAATGGGCCACGATCGCCGAGCGGATCAAGGACCAGCTGGCCGCCGGACGCGTCGTGCTCCGGCTGCGGCTCGAGGCCGACGACCCGATGCGCGTCGTGGTCGCGGGCAACGAACTCCCGGCCTCGGACCCGGCCAACGACGACCCGCTGCTGCGCCTGCCCGGCGCGCACGTCCGGCATTTCCGGATCACCGAGGCCAACCCGGACGTCCGTGCAGCGCTGCTGGAACGCAGTGCGCAGGAAGCGCTCGTGGTGCCGCTGCGCAGTGCGAACAAGCTGCTCGGCGTCGTCGAAGCGCACGACCGGCTCTCGCGCTGGCGCGGTTTCGGCAAGTACGACGTCCAGTTGCTCGGCACGATGGCCAGCCACCTCGCGACGTCGCTCGACAACCGCCGGCTGCTCGCCACGCTTCGCCACGACGCCTACCATGACCCGCTCACCGGGCACCTGAATCGGCCGGGATTCCAGCAGGTCTCGCGGGATCCGCTGCGCGAATCGGCGGAGGTCGTGGTGCTGCGGATCGACCTCGACGTCTTCTCCACGGTCAGCGACGCGCTCGGCTACTCGTGGGCGGACCGGATGGTCGTCGCCGCGGGCACCCGCATCCGCGGCGCGCTCGGCCCGGACGTCCCGCTCGCCCGCCTCGAAGGCGCGTCCTTCGCCGCGCTGCTCGTGGACTGCACCGTCGACGACGCCCACCGCGCCGCCGAACGGCTGCGAGTCCAGCTGTCCGAGCCGTATCCGGTGGACCGGCTTTCCGTTGAGGCCAACGCGATGATCGGCTACGCCAGCTCCGTGGACGACAACGGCGAGGTCGACGTCGACGGCCTGCTGCAGCGCGCCGACGTCGCCGTCCGCGCCACCCGCGGCGGCGAGGAAGTGCGCGGGTACGTGCCGAGCATGGGACAGATCTTCCTGCGCCGGTTCCAGATGGTCACGCAGTTCCGGCAGTCGCTCGAAGACGGCCACGTCTCCGTGCACTACCAGCCGAAGGTGACGCTGCCGAACCGGCAGGTGCAAGGCGTCGAGGCGCTCGTGCGCTGGGTGCACCCGGAGTTCGGCAGGCTCGGTCCCGACGAGTTCGTGCCCGCGATCGAGGCGGCAGGCCTGATCGGCGTGCTGACGTCGTTCGTGCTGGAGCAATCGCTGAAGCGCGTGCGCAAATGGCTCGACGAGGGCCTGCGGATCTCCGCGGCGGTCAACCTGTCGGTGCGGAATCTGTCCGACGACGACTTCCCGGCGAAGGTCCAGCGCGAACTGGAACGCTTCGACGTGCCGCCCGAACTGCTGACGTTCGAGCTGACCGAGTCCGGCGTGATGTCCGACCCGCAGAAGGCGCTGCCGATCCTGCGCGAGCTGCATTCGCTGGGCATCGTGCTGGCGGTGGACGACTTCGGCACCGGCTACTCGTCGCTCGCGTATCTGCGCCAGCTGCCGGTGGACCAGGTCAAGATCGACAAGAGCTTCGTGCTCGGCATGGGAACCGATCTCGGCGACCTCGCGGTGGTGCGGTCGATCGTCGAACTCGGGCACTCGCTCGGCCTGACGGTCGTGGCGGAAGGCGTCGAGGAGGACGTGGCGCGCGATCAGCTCGAGGCGATGGGATGTGACGTCGCCCAGGGTTATCTGATCTCGCGGCCGCTGCCGGAGGACCGCCTGGAGGCGTGGCTGCAGGCCCGCACGGCGCGCTCGCCGGGACGCCACTCGGAGACCGTGCTGACCCTGCTGACCTGAGGTTTTGCGGTTAACCGACCCCGGTTGCACGTGCGGGTGAAGGGGGTTGCTAATCTTTCCAAGTCCTCGCGAGAGGCAGGCCCCTTTAGCTCAGTCGGCAGAGCGTCTCCATGGTAAGGAGAAGGTCTACGGTTCGATTCCGTAAAGGGGCTCGCGAGTAGGCGAGCTATGTCTGCGGAAAACGCAGATGTGGCTCGCTTCGCGGCGTCCATCTGGGGGTCGAACCCCCAGACCCCCGCCAGGAGGGGCTTCGCCCCCCTGGACCCCCGGCCGGGGTTAAGTTCGGCTTGGTGGGTTGCGCGGGGTGGGTGTCTGAGTGGGGCGGTGTAGCTCAGTTGGCAGAGCAAGCGGCTCATAATCGCTGTGTCGCCGGTTCAAGTCCGGCCACCGCTACGCGGTAACGACGGGGCTGGCCCCCGGATCTGAGAGAGAAGGAAACGCTGTGGCTGCCACCGACGTGCGACCCAAGATCACGCTGGCGTGCGAGGAGTGCAAGCACCGCAACTACATCACCAAGAAGAACCGGCGCAACAACCCGGATCGCCTGGAGATGAAGAAGTTCTGCCCGAACTGCGGTACGCACCGGACTCACAAAGAGACCCGCTGACGCAGGCGGTCTTTTACCAGCTTCGAAAAGCCGCCCCGGCCACGCGCCGGGGCGGCTTTTCGCTGTCTACTGGCCGGTTTAGGCACCCGCGGGGGACGGCCGCCGGGTTCAGTTAGCCTTCTTCGCGTGCCTTTGGACCAGTCGTTCACCGGGCGGGAGTACCCGTCGGACAGCAAGTACTACGTGAGCCGGGAGAAGATCCGCGAGTTCGCCGACGCGATCGACGACCCGAACCCGGTGTACCGGGACCCGGAGGCGGCCCGCGCGGCCGGCCACCCGGACGTGCTCGCGCCGCCCACCTTCCTGACCATCCTGAACCTGCCGAAGATCAACGGCATCGTGTCCGACCCCGCGCTCGGCCTCGACTACTCCCGGATGGTCCACGGCGACCAGGGCTTCCGCTACGAGCGCCCGGTGCACGCGGGCGACGAGCTGGAGATCTCGGCCAAGATCGAGGCGATCATGGCGCGGGCAGGCAACGACTTCATCAATCTCCGCGCGGAAATCACCGACGCGGACGGCAAACTCGTGTGCACGACGCGGGCGCAGCTCGTGGTTCGGGGGGCGGAAGCGTGAACGTCGGCGACGAACTGCCTCCGCTGGAGGTCCGCATCACCCGCGCGCAGCTGGTCCGCTACGCGGGGGCCTCGCTCGATTTCAACCCGATCCACTGGAACGAGAACTTCGCGACCAAGGTCGGCCTCCCGGACGTGATCGCACACGGCATGCTCACGATGGCGCTGTCCGGCCGCATCGTCACCGACTGGCTCGGCGACCCGGCCCGCCTCGTGGACTTCAGCACGCGCTTCACCCGCCCGGTCGTGGTGCCGGACAACGACGAGGGTGCACTGGTCGAGATGACCGGCAAGGTCGGCGCGCTGACCGACGAGGGCCTGGCCCGGATCGACCTGACGGTGAAGTTCGAGGGCAAGACGGTGCTGGGCAAACCGCAGGCTCTCGTCCGCCCCTGAGCGACCGGGCCACGTGGTCCCGCTGACGTGCGTGAGGGCCGCCCTGAGGGAAGCCCTCACGCACGTTCACCCGGACCGGACGGGGTGCCAGTGCGCGGGGTTTCGCCTCTGCTGGTGGAGCCGCGAACCCGCCGCGCAACCGAGAAAAACCTCGTGGAGCCGTCGGCTCAGTGCACCCCGAGCACCGACTCCACCACGCCAGCCATCCCCGCCTCGCCGCGCGCGTTCGGGTGCAGCGCCGCGGCCGAGGACGTCGGGACCAGGCCCTCGACCCACTTGACGTCCGAATTCGCGCAGACGTCGTGGCCCTTGCTCGGCTCGGCGGTGTCCGCGAACCCGGCGTCGTGCGATTTGGCCTGTTCGGACAGGGCGTCGTTGAGCTTGCCGAGCGCGTCTCGCAGGTACGCCACGTCGCCGGAGCCCAGCGGCAGCACCGGCCAGCAGCCGTCGCCGTCCGGGAGGACCGTCGGATAGCCGACGACCACCACTCGCGCCTTCGGGGCCTTCTTGTGGATCTGGTCGAGCGCGGTGCCGACCTTCTTCGCGGTCTCGCTGATCCGGTCGGCCAGTTCGTCCTTGCCGCCCGCGGTGAGCCGGTCCTTGCACGGCGAGGCGCTCTGGTGGGAGGTCACGCAGGTCTGGGCCAGTGAGATGAATCCCACATCGTTGCCGCCGATGCCCAGGGTGACGAGCGTCGTGTCCGCGGTGACCGAGTCGAACTGCGGCGGGTTCGAGCCGTTGCGGGTCGACTGCGCGTCGGTCAGGTCCTCGGTCGTCGCACCGCCGCAGCTGACGTCCACAAACTTCGCCGGCTTCAGCTTCGCCGACACCAGGTGCGGATAGTTGTTGTCCGACCGTGCGCATCCGGCCGGCGAGCCCGCCTGCTTCCCGGTGCGCGGTGCCGACGTGTACGAGTCGCCGAGCGCGACGTACCGGCCGCTGCCGCCGCCGGTGTCCGCGCCGGACGGCGGTGCGGCCGACGAATCGTGCTTCGACTTGTAGTAGCCGACGCCGAGCAGCGCCCCCACCACGACGAGGACGAGCAACCCGCAGCCACCGCTTTTGTTTGCCCCCACCCGACCGTTTTACCGGTCCGGCCCCTCGCCGACGACCCGCTTACGGGTGATCACGCAAAGACAGCGGCGTGCAGTTCGCCCGCCAGTTCCAGTGCGTGCGGGACGGTTTCGGCCACATAGTGCAGATCGACCAGCGCCTCGGTGATGCCGTCCGCTTCGGCGGCCTTCAGCTGAGCCGCGACGTCCTCGACGGACGCCGTCTTCGAACCCGGCGCCGGGTTGATCCGCAGCACCCGGCGCAGCGACTCCGGATCCCGGCCCGCCTTCTCCGCGGATTCGACGACCACTGCCCACTTCTGCCGCAGCATCGGGATCGGGAGCCCCGCGGGCAGCCAGCCGTCGGCGATCCGGCCGACGCGCCGCAGCGCCGCGTCCGAGGCCCCGCCCAGCAGAACCGGCGGGCCGGGCTGCTGCAGCGGACGAAGGCCGATCAGGGAGTCCGGGATGTCCCAGCGCTCGCTGTGGTGCCCGGCCGGGTCCGCGGTCCAGAGCGTCCGCAGCACCTTGACCAGTTCGGCCAGCCGCGCGCCGCGGTGCTCCCACGGCACGCCGGCCGCGGTGTACTCGTCGCGCAGCCAGCTGAGCCCGAGTCCGACGTCGAGCCTGCCGCCGGACAGCAGGTCCAGCGAAGTGAGGGAACGCGCCAGCAGCACCGGGGAGTAGAGCGGGCCGTTGAGGGTGCTCGACCCCAGCCGCGCGGTCTCGGTCGAATTCGCCGCGATGGTGAGCGCCAGCAGCGGATCGACGAAGCGGACGAACTCCGGCGGGTACGGCTGTTCGGGTGTACCGGACGGGTAATAGGTCTTCGGGGCGACCGGGGTCAGCACCCGGTCGCCGACCCACAGCGAAGCGAAGCCCATGCGCTCGGCTTCGGTGGCGAAGCCGGCGATGGCGGAGGGGTCGGCGAGCTTGCCGTACTGCGGCAAAGCGAGCCCAAGCCGGAATGAGGTCACCGATGCTCCTTGATCAGAGTTTCGCTTGCGAGTCAACGAAGATCATCTTCCCTCGGGCCAGTCTTGGCTTCCCGGCGGGGAAATCCGCGGGTGCGGAAGAGATTTCGCTTGTCGTGCCAGCGATCCGGGACGGTCGCCAAGCCGGACGGGACGGTGGTCGCCGACGGCTTTGCGATTAATCGGATTGCGGGTCACGGGCTCATATTCGCACGATCAGGTGATCTTCGCCGAGGATTCCGGGGTGCTGTCCGAAGGGTCCGGAACGGCCGTCTCCGGGGTGCCGCGAGACCGCCTCGGCGCGGTCGAGGGGGCTGGGTTGCAAGGCAACATCGGGCTTGCCGTAGACTTCGGAACTCGGAACGCACTACGGTCATCCCCGCCGGATGGTGGGGACGATGGAATGCGTCCTCCGGAGCCAGGGTGACCGGGCTCCACAGGGGTGTAGCTCAATTGGCAGAGCAGCGGTCTCCAAAACCGCAGGTTGCAGGTTCAAGTCCTGTCACCCCTGCGTACGGGAACTGGTGGAGCGGAGGAGTGGTCGTGAGCGACAGCGACGCCAGCGGCGAGCACGAGCAGGACGATTCGGGCAAGCGGCCCGGAGTCGAATCCCGCCCGGTGTCCGCCGCGGCTCGGCGCGAACGCCGCGCTTCCGCTCGGCCGGCAGGCAAGTCCGAGGCACGGCCGGGCTCGACCCGTCCGTCCGGCAAGGCGGGCGACAAGGTCGCGAAGCCCGCCGACGCCAAGGGCGCGCCCACCCCCAAACGGGACCGGAAGGCCAAGAAGGCCTCGGTGTTCGCCCGGTTCACGCGGTTTATCCGCGAGGTCTGGGCCGAACTCCGCAAGGTCATCTGGCCCAACCGCAAGCAGATGGTCACCTACACCGCGGTCGTGCTGGTGTTCGTGGTGTTCATGGTGGCCCTCGTGAGCGGCCTCGATCTCGGCTTCAAGGAGCTGGTCGGGCTGGTCTTCGGCTGACGCCCGCAACGGGCGCGCCACCGCGCTGGCCGGGCCCCGGTCCGGCCCGGCAAGCGATCAACTGAGAGGACGGAACGTGACCTCCGACAACGGCACCGAAGCCGGTCGCGACCTGACCGAGCTTTCCGACGAGCAGGTGCAGACGGCACCCGGCGACGAGGAGTCCGCCGACGCCGTCGAGGTGCCCGTCGCCGAGGACGAGGTCGCCGCCGAAGAAGCCTCCGCCGACGACGACGCGGACGGCGCCGACGGTGCCGACGACGCCGAAGCCGACGTGACCGAGCCCGCCCCCGAGGCGGACGACCCGGTCGCCGCGCTGCGCGCCGAGCTCAAGGCCGCGCCGGGCGAGTGGTACGTCGTGCACTCGTACGCCGGTTACGAGAACAAGGTCAAGACCAACCTCGAGACGCGTACCCAGACCCTGGACGTCGAGGACTACATCTTCCAGATCGAGGTTCCGACCGAAGAGGTCACCGAGATCAAGAACGGCCAGCGCAAGCAGGTGCAGCGCAAGGTGCTGCCCGGCTACATCCTGGTCCGGATGGACCTCAACGACCAGTCGTGGAGCGCGGTCCGCAACACCCCCGGCGTCACCGGGTTCGTGGGTGCCACCTCGCGGCCGTCGCCGCTGACCGTGGACGAGGTGCTGAAGTTCCTCGCCCCGCAGGTCGAGAAGGAAGCCCCGGCCAAGGCGGCCAAGGGCGGCGAATCCGCCGCGGCCGCGCCGTCCGGTGCGCCCGCCGTCGAGGTCGACTTCGAGGTCGGCGAGTCGGTCACCGTCATGGACGGCCCGTTCGCCACGCTGCCCGCCACGATCTCCGAGGTCAACGTCGACGGGCAGAAGCTGAAGGTCCTGGTGTCGATCTTCGGCCGGGAGACCCCGGTCGAGCTCTCGTTCAGCCAGGTCTCCAAGATCTGACGGCCGGGCCATCCCGGTCGGCAGTCCCCGCGTACTGGCAGGTGTGCGGGGGACTCACGTCAGTTAAGAAGGACACAAGGTAATGCCACCCAAGAAGAAGAAGCTTGCGGCGATCATCAAGCTGCAGATCAAGGCGGGTGCGGCCAACCCCGCGCCGCCGGTCGGCCCGGCGCTGGGTCAGCACGGCGTCAACATCATGGAGTTCTGCAAGGCCTACAACGCCGCGACCGAGTCGCAGCGCGGGGACGTCGTCCCGGTCGAGATCTCCGTGTACGAAGACCGGTCGTTCGACTTCAAGCTGAAGACGCCGCCGGCCGCCAAGCTGCTGCTCAAGGCCGCGGGCGTGGAGAAGGGCTCCGGCGAGCCGCACAAGACCAAGGTCGCCAAGGTCACCTGGGACCAGGTCCGCGAGATCGCGAAGACCAAGGAGACCGACCTCAACGCGCACGACATCGACCAGGCCGCGAAGATCATCGCCGGCACCGCCCGCTCGATGGGCATCACGGTCGAGTAATTGCTTCGGCCCCGCTGAAGCAAGACCAGTGGGAGAGCCAGGTGCTGGCTCGTCACCACACTGATCCACTGACTTACTAAGGACAGAAGCATGACCAAGCACAGCAAGGCCTACCGCCAGGCCGCGGAGCTGATCGACAAGGCGCGCCTGTACGCGCCGCTCGAGGCCGTGAAGCTGGCGAAGGAGACCTCCAAGACGAAGATGGACGCGACCGTCGAGGTCGCGATGCGTCTCGGGGTCGACCCGCGCAAGGCCGACCAGATGGTCCGCGGCACCGTGAACCTGCCGCACGGCACCGGTAAGACCGCCCGCGTCATCGTTTTCGCCGTTGGCGACAAGGCCGCTGAGGCCGAAGCCGCCGGCGCGGACGCGGTCGGCACCGACGAACTGATCGAGCGCATCCAGGGTGGCTGGCTCGACTTCGACGCCGCGATCGCGACGCCGGACCAGATGGCCAAGGTGGGCCGCATCGCCCGCATCCTCGGCCCGCGCGGCCTCATGCCGAACCCGAAGACCGGCACGGTGACCCCCGCGGTCGAGAAGGCCGTGAAGGACATCAAGGGCGGCAAGATCAACTTCCGCGTCGACAAGCAGGCGAACCTGCACCTGGTGATCGGCAAGGCGTCGTTCGACACCGAGAAGCTGGTGGAGAACTACGCGGCCGCGCTGGACGAGATCCTGCGCGCCAAGCCGTCGTCGGCGAAGGGCCGCTACGTCAAGAAGGTCACCTTCACCACGACGATGGGCCCGGGCATCCCGGTCGACCCGGCGCGGACCCGCAACCTCCTCTCCGAGGAAGCGGCGGTCTGAGTCGCACATCACGCGAAAGGGTGGTCACGCTTCGTGCGTGACCACCCTTTTTTCGTGTCTCATGGACATATGCCAACGACGTTCCTCGCCCCCGACGGGCTCCAGCTGAGCTACACGGTCTGGGAGGGCGACGGACGGCACCGGCGTCCCGTCGTGCTGCACCACGGTTTCGCCGCCGATTCCCAGGTGAACTGGGTCAACCCCGGCGTCGTGGACGCACTGGTCAAGGCCGGGTTCACGGTCATCGCCCTGGACGCGCGCGGACACGGCGCGTCAGAGAAACCGCACGACCCGGCGGCCTACGGCGAGGACATCATGGCCGCGGACCTGACCGCGTTGTTCGACGAACTGGGCCTGGACGAGGTGTGCCTGGCGGGCTACTCGATGGGCGCGATCGTCTCACTGCTGGTGGCTACGAGTGACCGCCGAGTCCGCTGCCTCGCGGTCGGCGGCGTCGGCGCGGGAATCGTGGACTTCGGCGGGGTCGACGCCAGGGTGATCAACCGCAGCCAGATCGCGGACGGACTGCTGGCCGAAGACCGGTCGGAGGTGCCCCCGGCGGCACGCCCGTTCCGCCGCCTGGCCCGCCGCGCGGGCGCGGACGTCGAAGCATTGGCCGCGGTCATGCACGCGACCCCGCACGGCCCGATGCGGCTCACGAACCTTTCGGCGGCGACGCTCATCCTGGCCGGGGAGTCGGACGAACTGGCGACCCAGCCGGAACGCCTCGCCGCGGGGATCGCGGGGGCGCGACTGGTGCGGGTCCCGGGGAACCACATGGAAGCGGTGGCCCACCCGGCTTTCGCGGCGGCGCTGGTGGACTTCTTCGCGTACTCGGACACGGGGGAGACCCGGTTGCCGATCAGTTCGCCTGTTTGACGGTCAGCCCGGGGTAGAGGTCGCCGTGGGCGGCGGGCATTTCTCGGGGCCGGACGAGTGACCGGTGATCAGCCACTGGCCTTTGTCCACTTTGGTCACCTCGAACACGCCTAGCGCCGGGCCGCCGCTCACGCTGAACGAGCAGGAATCGATCTTCACCACCGGCGGCGGAGTCGGTCCGGAGACGTAGGACGGGAGCGATTCGGCGTAGTCGTTCACGTTCTTCACTTGCGCGTGGAGCTTCTCGACCGCGACCTTGCAGTCCGGCTGACCGGTGGTGTCCTTGGCGAACTTGTCCTGGATGTCCTCGCGGAAACGACCGCAGGCGTCGGCGACCCGGCCCTGGGCGATGTTGTGGTAGACGAACCGCACCGCCTCGTTCGGATTGGTCGAGAAGATGTGGTTCGTGTGGTAGGTCCCGCCGCCCTCGGCGGCGATCTGGGCCGAGGTTTTGCCGTCGTCGCTGGGAAAGATCTGGTGGTACCCCCAGTTGACCAGGATGCCGAGGATGACCAGGGCGATCACCCAGCCAAGGATCTTCCCGCCGAGCCGCTTCACCCAGCGCGGCACCGGGCGGCGGTTCTTCGGCGGTTCCTCGTAGTTGGTCAGCGCACCCGGCTGGTTCGGCGGCGCTGGCGGCTGCCCGCCGGCGAGCGGTTGCGGCTGGCGGTTTCCGGCCGGGACCAGGCCCGCGTCGGGTGCCGGAGCCGGTTCGGCGCCCTGCTGGGACTGGGTGAACCGCAGGTACTCCTGGAACCGCTGGAATTCCTGGAACTGGCGCAGCTGCTCCGGATCCAGTTGCGGCTCAGCCGATCCGCTCGGCTGCGGGAGATTCGGCGCGGCCGGTTGGGGCGGGTTCGCCGACGGCTGGGCGGGAGGTCGCGGCGCGACCTCGGCCCCACCGGACTGCGGCAGCGCAGGCGGAGATGCGGGCGGTTGAGCCGAGGACCCGCCCGAACCGGGAGAGGGGGTTTCTTCCGGCTTTCCGTGATCACGCTGTTCCGCCACGTCACCAATGATGCCCGCTCCGCCGCGATTTCCCGAGACTGCCCCGGTTCTCGCAGCTCAGCGAGGGGGTGCCTGCGAACGCCGCGAAGGGCTCCCGTATGCTGGTCGACGGTTCTACCAAAGACCGCTGGTTCTCTCCGGATTCCCGGGGAGCGAAGGTTCGCCCGTTACGGCGACGGCCCGCGCAGGAGGAACGAGGCTTTCACCCCGGTCGCAAGGCTGGGCAACGCCCCGCGTCTGACTGCGCGTGGGCGTTTTTGTCGTTCGGGGGCTCCTCCGCCGAAGCCAGTGGTGACACTAGCCAAGAGAGGAGGCGACCATGGCGAAGCCCGACAAGGTGGCGGCCGTCGCCGAGATCGCGGAGAGTTTCCGCAGCAGCTCGGCCACCGTCGTTACCGAGTACACCGGCCTCTCCGTGACTCAGCTGTCCCAGCTGCGCCGCGCTCTCGGCACCAGTGCCAAGTACCGGGTCGCGAAGAACACCCTCGTCAAGCGTGCCGCTGAGGACGCCGGCCTCGAGGGGATCGAGGACCTGTTCGTCGGCCCGACCGCGATCGCTTTTGTGCACGGCGAGGCAGTCGACGCCGCGAAGGCGCTTCGCGACTTCGCGAAGGAAAACAACGCGCTTGTCATCAAGGGCGGCTACATGGACGGCAAGTCGCTGTCCGTGGACGAGATCACCAAGATCGCCGATCTCGACAGCCGCGAGGTGCTGCTCTCCAAGGCGGCGGGCGCGTTCAAGGCGAAGCTTTCCCAGGCCGCGGCGCTGTTCCAGGCGCCGGCGTCCCAGGTTGCCCGCCTGGCTGCCGCGCTGGAGGAGAAGCAGCGCAACGCCACCGGTACCGAAGCAGCCGAAGCACCCGCCGAGAGCTGAACCACCCCACCCCCGAACGTCTCGTTCGTTTTTCTGAGAGGAAGCCATCATGGCGAAGCTGAGCACCGCCGAGCTGATCGACGCCTTCAAGGAGCTGACCCTTCTTGAGCTGTCCGAGTTCGTGAAGGAATTCGAAGAGGTCTTCGACGTCACCGCCGCCGCCCCGGCCGCCGTCGTGGCCGCCGCCCCGGGTGCCGCCGCCGGTGGCGCCGAGGCCGCTGCCGAGCAGGACGAGTTCGACGTCATCCTCGACTCGGCCGGCGACAAGAAGATCCAGGTCATCAAGGTCGTCCGCGAGGTCGTCTCCGGTCTGGGCCTGAAGGAGGCCAAGGAGCTGGTCGAGGCCGCTCCGAAGGCGCTCCTGGAGAAGGTCGACAAGGAGGCCGCCGACGCCGCCAAGGAGAAGCTCGAGGCCGCCGGCGCCAAGATCACCATCAAGTGATCCCGGGCGCGCAAGCGCCTGCTGCACCACCTCGAAAGGGGCGGACACCCGACACGGGTGCCCGCCCCTTTTGCTCTCCGGACAAAAAAAGACGCACAGTCGCCGAGTTGGGTCCGCAGAGCCCTCGTTCAGGCGAACAAACCGTTCACCCGACGGCCCCGGGTCACCCCCTGTTTGCCGCGTTTCCGCCGGTTAACCCGTCAGGGTGAGCGGCGGTCGGCCATCTGGATCTGCGCCCGAACGTGACGTGCACTACCGTGCTGCCAGCAGTCGCCGTACTGGATCCCCGGCACGTGAGGCGTGCACGGGGGCTGGCCAGAGAACAAAACTGGTGAGTAACCTGTTCGCGCTCAGCTCGTTGCACCTGGTTGAAGCGGAGTTCGCCGCGCGAGCTCCGCCGCTGCCAGCGGTGACGGGGCGGCGGTGCGCGACGACGCGGAACAGCTCCTGGAGGTGCGATGGGTGCCGAGGTGGTCATCGAAGGTCTGACGAAGTCCTTCGGAAAGCAGACCATCTGGCGGGACGTGACGCTGACCCTGCCTCCCGGCGAGGTCTCGGCGATGCTCGGCCCGTCCGGAACCGGCAAGTCCGTGTTCCTGAAGTCGATGATCGGCCTGCTCAAGCCGGACCGCGGACGGTGCGTCATCAACGGCGTCGACATCGTCACCTGCTCCGAGCACAAGCTGTACGAGATCCGGAAGCTCTTCGGCGTCCTGTTCCAGGACGGCGCGCTGTTCGGCTCGATGAACCTCTTCGACAACGTGGCCTTCCCGCTGCGGGAGCACACGAAGAAGTCCGAGACCGAGATCCGCCGGATCGTGCTGGAGAAGCTCGAGATCACCGGTCTCGCCGGCGCGGACAAGAAGCTCCCCGGCGAGATCTCCGGCGGTATGCGCAAGCGCGCCGGGCTCGCCCGCGCCCTCGTGCTGGACCCGGAGATCATCCTGGTCGACGAGCCGGACTCCGGTCTCGACCCGGTCCGCACGACCTACATCTCGCAGCTCTTCCTCGACGTCAACGCCCAGATCGACGCGACGTTCCTCATCGTGTCGCACAACATCAACCTCGCCCGCACGGTGCCGGACAACCTCGGCATGCTGTTCCGCAAGGAACTCGTCATGTTCGGCCCGCGCGAGGTGCTGCTGACCAGCGACGAGCCGGTGGTCGAGCAGTTCCTCAACGGCCGCAAGCTCGGCCCGATCGGCATGTCCGAGGAGAAGGACAGCGCTCAGATGGCCCGCGAGCAGGCGGAGGCCGAGGCGGGCCACGGCGACGTGCTCAACGAGGACGTCCGCGGCGTCGTGCCGCAGATGCAGGTCAGCCCCGGTGTTCCGGAGCGGGCCGGGGCGAAGCGGCGGATGGACCGCGTCATGCGGATCCTGCACACGCTCCCGCCGAGCGCGCAGGAGGGGATCATCGAATCCCTGACGCCCGAGCAGCAGCGGCACTACAACGTGCGGCCCAACCCCGCGGCCTTCCACCACCAGCCGGGTCCCGAGGACACGCAGCAGCTGCCGCCGGTGAGCTCGCCGGGTCCGGTGCCCAACCAGCACCAGGGACAGCTTCCCGCCGACCAGGTCGCGCGCATTCCGGGCGCGGACCGCCGGTCGCCCCGGCACGGGCAGGGTGGCGCGTGACCACCAGCACGGCCAAGATCCCCGGCTACGGAATGCTGCGGGAGACCGGGAACCTGTTCGCGCTCGGCCTCGACATCATCCGCGGCATCTTCCAGCGCCCGTTCCAGTTCCGCGAGTTCATCCAGCAGGCCTGGTTCGTCGCGAGCGTGACGATCCTGCCGACCGCGCTCGTCGCGATCCCGTTCGGCGCGGTCATCTCGCTGCAGTTCGGCGCGCTCGCTCGCCAGCTCGGCGCGCAGTCCTACACCGGTGCCGGTTCGGTGCTGGCGACCGTGCAGCAGGCCAGTCCGCTGGTCACCGCGCTGCTGGTGGCCGGCGCGGGCGGCAGCGCGGTCTGCGCTGACATCGGCGCGCGGACCATCCGCGAGGAGATCGACGCGATGGAGGTGCTGGGCGTCTCCGCGGTCCAGCGTCTGATCGTGCCCCGCACGCTCGCCATGATGCTCGTCGCGCTCCTGCTCAACGGCATGGTCAGCGTCATCGGCGTGCTTGGCGGCTACTTCTTCAACGTCGTGCTCCAGGGCGGCACCCCGGGCGCGTACCTGTCCAGCTTCTCCGCGCTCGCGCAGTTGCCCGACCTCTGGGTCGGCGAGATCAAGGCGCTGATCTTCGGCTTCATCGCCGCGGTCGTGGCGGCTTATCGCGGCCTGCACCCGAGCGGCGGCCCGAAGGGCGTCGGCGACGCGGTGAACCAGTCGGTGGTCATCACGTTCCTGCTGCTCTTCGTCGTGAACTTCGTGATCACGCTGATCTACCTGCAGCTCGTGCCCGGAAAGCTGGACTGACCATGACGTTCCTCTCGGGGGCGAAGCGGATCGCCAACCGTCCGCTGGAAACCCTGGACACGCTCGGCGACCAGATGTCGTTCTACGGCAGGGCTCTGCTGTGGACGCCGCGCACGCTGCGCCGTTACACCAAGGAAGTGCTGCGGCTGCTGGCCGAGGTGAGCTTCGGCTCCGGCTCGCTCGCGGTCATCGGCGGCACGGTCGGCGTGATGGTCGGCCTGACGCTGTTCACCGGTGTCCTCGTCGGCCTCCAGGGCTACTCGGCGCTGAACTCGATCGGCACCTCGGCCTTCACCGGCTTCCTCACCGCGTTCTTCAACACCCGCGAGATCGCGCCGCTGGTCGCCGGGCTGGCGCTGTCGGCGACGGTCGGCGCGGGCTTCACCGCGCAACTGGGCGCGATGCGGATCTCCGAGGAGATCGACGCGCTCGAGGTGATGGGCGTGCCGAGCCTTCCGTACTTGGTGACCACCCGGATCATCGCCGGGTTCGTCGCGGTGATCCCGCTGTACGTGATCGGCCTGCTGAGCTCGTACCTCGCCTCGCGGCTGGTCGTTATCTATATCTACGGACAATCAGCGGGTACCTACGACCATTACTTCGACCTGTTCCTACCACCGCAAGACGTGCTCTATTCGTTCATCAAGGTGCTGATCTTCAGCGTTTTGATCATTCTTTCGCACTGTTACTTCGGGTACCGGGCCAGCGGCGGGCCCGCCGGGGTGGGCGTGGCCGTCGGCCGCGCGGTGCGGCTTTCCATCGTCACGGTTTCGGTCGTGAACTTCTTCATCGGTTTCGCGATTTGGGGAACCGACGTCACGGTGAGGATTGCGGGATGACCACACTACGGCGCAGGTTGCTCGGCCTGCTGCTGGTGGCGGTGCTCGTCGGCGGGATCGCGCTCAGCATCGCGATGTACGACAAGGCGTTCAGCAAGTTCGTCACCGTGAAGCTCGACGCGGGCAGCATCGGCAACCAATTGCTCAAGCAGTCGGACGTGAAGGTCCGCGGGTTGATCGTCGGTTCGGTGGAGGACATCAAGGCCACCGAGAACGGCGCGGAACTGACGCTGGCGATGGACCCGGAGTCGGTGAAGCTGATTCCGCAGAACGTGTCGGCGCGATTCCTGCCGAAGACGTTGTTCGGCGAACGCTATGTGTCGCTGGAGATTCCGAAGGACCCGTCGGCCAAGACGCTTTCCCAGGGCGACGTGATCACCCAGGACCGCACGTCGAGCGCGGTGGAGCTGGAGCAGGCGCTGGAGCACCTCATGCCGGTGCTGCAGGCGGTCCAGCCGCAGAAGCTGTCCAGCACGCTCACCGCGATCTCGACCGCGCTGCAGGGCCGCGGCAAACCGCTCGGCGAGACGCTTTCCCAGCTCGGCCAGTACATCGGCGACCTGAACCCGCACGAGCCGGAACTGCAGCACAACCTCCAGGCGCTCGCGGAGTTCTCCGGCCACCTCAGCAACGCGACGCCGGATCTGGTGCAGAGCCTGGACAACCTGAGCACGACCACGCGCACCGTGGTGGCCGAGCAGGCGAACCTGTCGAGCCTCTACGGCAACCTCACCACCGCGTCGCAGGACCTGCAATCGTTCCTCGAAGCGAACTCACAGAACCTGATCAGCCTGGCCAGCACCGCGCGCCCGACCGCCGAGCTGCTCGCCAAGTACTCGCCGGAATACCCGTGCGTGCTGAAGCAGATGGCGAAGGTCGTGCCGGTCGCGGACGCGGCGCTCGGCAAGTACAACGGCAAACCCGGCCTGAACGCGACCATCGAGGTCGTCGTGAACCGCGGGCCGTACAAGCCGGGAGAGGAACCGCGGTTCGAGGACAAACGCGGTCCGCGCTGCTATGACCTCAACCCCGCGCCGGACCCGTTCCCGCAGCAGCCGCCGGACGGCCCGTTCAAGGACGGCACCAAGCAGGGCGCGGCTCCGAAGACCGTGGGCGAAGGCCTTAATCCCGCCAACTTCAAGGGCGACGCGGCCGGGCTGAACGGCGGCGGGGCCTCGGGCGGCAACCCGGTCAACACCGCGGCCGAGAACAACTTCCTCGCCGCGCTGGTCAGCCCGGAGATGGGGATTTCGCAAAGCCAGTTCCCGGGCTGGGGCTCGCTGCTCGTCGGCCCGCTCTACCGGGGCACGGAGGTGACGGTCAAGTGAGGGGACTCGCCGCACCGCTGATCAAACTGACGATCTTCGTGGTCGTCACGGTGCTGTTCACGACCGTGCTGGGCATCAGCATCGCGAACATCAACACCACCAGCACCAGCGCCTACTCCGCGCGGTTCACCGACGCGACGCTCCTGCTGCCGAACGACGACGTGCGCATCGCGGGCGTCCGCGTCGGCCAGGTCAAGGACGTCAAGATCGTCGACAAGCGCCAGGCGCAGGTGGACTTCGAGGTCGACTCCGGACGGAAGCTCCCGGCAGGCGTCACCGCGCAGATCAAGTTCCGCAACCTGGTCGGCCAGCGCTACGTCTCGCTCGGCGAGGGCGACGACACCAGCGGCGCGACGCTCAAGCCGGGCGACACCATCCCGCTCGAGCGCACCACGCCCGCGCTGGACCTGACCGAGCTGTTCAACGGCTTCAAGCCGCTGTTCACCGCGCTGAACCCGAGCGACGTGAACAAGCTGTCGTACGAGGTCATCCAGGTTCTGCAGGGCGAGGGCGGCACGGTGGAAAGCCTGCTGTCGCACACCGCCTCGCTGGCCACCACGATCGCCAACAAGGACCAGGTGATCGGCGAGGTCATCGACAACCTCAACTCGGTCCTCGACACGGTCAACCAGCACACCCCGCAGCTCAACGACCTGATCGTGAAGCTGCAGCAGCTGGTGTCCGGGCTCGCCGCGGACCGCAAGCCGATCGGCGACGCGATCGAGGGGCTGGGCAATCTGGCGAACACGACCGCGGGCCTGCTCACCGACGCGCGGGCTCCGCTGAAGGACGACATCGCCGCTCTTGGCAAGCTCACCACGAACCTGAACCAGAACGAGCCGCTCGTCGAGCACTTCATCCAGTTCATGCCGAAGAAGGTCAGCGCGCTCACCCGCACGGCCGACTACGGCTCGTGGTTCAACTTCTACGCGTGCGAGATGACGGGGACGGTCGGCGCGCCGCCACTGCTGCCGAACACGAACTTCACGCTCTTGCCGACGAATCGGGACAGGTGCAAGGGATGAAGTCCTTCCAGAAACGCAACCCGATCCCGATCGCGCTGGTCGGCATCGCGGTCATGGCGCTCGGCCTCGTCGCCGCGATGAACTCCGAGGACCTGCCGGTGATCGGCGGCGGCACCACCTACAGCGCGGACTTCTCCGAAGCGGCCGGGCTGCAGAAGGACAACGACGTGCGGATCGCGGGCGTGAAGGTCGGCAAGGTGTCCGACATCAAGCTCGACGGGCCGAACGTCAAGGTGTCGTTCAAGGTCAAGGACGCCTGGATGGGCGACAAGACCACGGCGGCGATCAAGATCAAGACGCTGCTGGGCCAGAAGTACCTCGCGCTCGACCCGCAGGGCAACGGCAATCTCGACCCCGGATCGCCGATCCCGCGCGATCGCACGATGTCGCCCTACGACGTGCTCGACGCGTTCCGCGGCCTTTCGCAGACGGTCGACGCGATCGACACGAACCAGCTGTCGAAGAGCTTCGAGGCGATCACCCAGACGTTCTCGAACACCCCGCAGGACGTGAAGGGCGCGCTGTCCGGGCTTTCGAAGCTGTCGGACACCATCGCCAAGCGCGATTCGCAGCTGGCGAACCTGCTGGCCAACACGCGCCAGGTGTCGCAGACCCTGGTCGACCGCGACGCCGAGGTGCAGAAGCTGATCACCGACGGCAACCAGCTGCTGGACGAGATCGGCAAGCGCGAGCAGGCGATCAAGACGCTGCTCGACGGTTCCAAACAGCTGTCGGCGCAGTTGCAGGGCCTGATCGACGACAACGACGGCCAGCTGAACCCGGTGCTCACCCAGCTCGACCAGCTCACCTCGATGCTGCAGCGCAACCAGGATTCGCTGGCACAGGGGATCCAGAAGTTCGCGCCGTTCATCCGGGTCTTCAACAACACGATCGGCACCGGGCACTGGTTCGACAACTACATCTGCGGCCTGGTGCTTCCCTCGGTCGGCCCGCTCAATCCGGAGGGGTGCAACTCCAAATGACCGACACCCGCTTCGGCCAGTCGCTCACCCGCGGCTTCACGATCGCGATCGTGCTCGCGCTCGTGGTCGCGGGCGCGCTGTGGTGGACCCTCAAGGACGCCGGCCGCAACCACCTGACCGCGTACTTCTCCGGCGCCGTCGGCCTTTACGAGGGCAACAGCGTCCGGATGCTCGGCGTGGACATGGGCACGGTGACCAAGATCCAGCCGATGGGCAACCAGGTCCGGGTCGACCTCGAGTACGACCGCTCGGTCGCGGTGCCCGCCGACGCGAAGGCGCTGATCGTGGCCCCGTCGCTGGTCAGCGACCGCTACATCCAGCTCGCCCCGGCCTATACCGGCGGCCCGCGGATCTCCGACGGCGCGACGATCGGCCTCGACCGCACCGAGGTGCCGTTGGAGGTCGACCAGCTCGCCGCCAGCCTCGCCAAGGTCAGCGAGACGCTCGGGCCGAACGGGGCCAACAAGAACGGCTCGCTCTCGGACCTGCTGAACACCGCCGCGAACAACCTCGACGGCAACGGCAAGGCGCTGCACGACACGATCACCAAGCTCGGGCAGGCGTCCGGAACGCTGGCGGGCAACAAGGACGACCTCTTCCAGACGGTGCAGAACCTCGGCAAGTTCTCCCAGTCGCTCGCCAACAGCGACGGCCAGGTGCGCCAGTTCGAGAGCCAGCTCGCCGACGTGAGCGGATTCCTCGCGGGGGAGAAGGACAATCTCGCCCAGACCGTGCAGCAGCTCGGCACCACGCTGCAGTCGGTGCAGGGCTTCATCGAACGCAACCGCGGCCGGTTGAAGTCCAATGTGGACAAACTGGCCAGTGTGACCAAGGTGCTGGTTGACCAGCGCAGCTCGCTCGCCGAGATCCTCGACGTCGCGCCGGTCGCGCTGTCCAACATCGTCGGTGTCTACAACGGCTCGTCCGGCACGCTCGACGCGCGGCCGAATCTCAACGAGCTGACCGCCCCGCCGCTGGTGATGGTCTGCAGCCTGCTCAAGCAGACCTCGGTGACCAAGCAGCTGCTCGGCAACGCCTGCGACGGCATCGCCAAGGTGGTCGACGGCGCGATCCCGCTCCCGTCCACCGCGCAGGTCATCCAGGCCATGCAGAACGGCCAGCTGCCGCCGCTGCCGCTCCCGCTGCAGGGCCAGGTCTACGGGACGCAGGGGAGCTGACGTGAAGCGACTGACGAAGTTCGCCGCGGGCGGGGCGCTCACCACGGTGACCGCGCTCGTGCTGAGCGGCTGCGCGTTCAACGGCGTCTACGACGTCCCGCTTCCCGGCGGGGCCGACCTCGGCAGCCATCCGTACACGCTGAAGATCCAGTTCAAGGACGTGCTCGACCTCGTCCCGCAGTCCGGGGTGAAGGTCAACGAGGTGCCGGTCGGGCAGGTCAAGTCGATCGGGCTGACGCCGGACGGCTGGCACGCCGAGGTGACCGTCGAGGTCAACGGCGACGTCAAGCTGCCGGCCAACGCGATGGCCAACGTGAAGCAGTCGAGCCTGCTCGGCGAGAAGTACGTCGAACTGGCCTCGCCGGGCGGCACCGAAGCGACCGGGGAGCTGGCGAACGGGGCGACCATCCCGCTCGCGCGCACCGGCCGCGACGTCCAGGTCGAGGAGGTGCTCGGCGCGCTGTCCCTGCTGCTCAACGGCGGCGGCGTGGAGCAGCTCAACACGATCACCAAGGAACTCAACAACGCCACCGCCGGCCGTGAGCCGGACATCAAGGCGCTGCTGAACAACGCGAACGAGCTGGTCACCAACCTCGACAACCAGTCGGCCAACATCACCCGCGCGCTCGACGGCCTCAACCGGCTGTCCATGACGCTGCGGGACCAGAAGGACAAGCTGGTCGGCGCGGTCGACAACCTCGGGCCCGGCCTCGGGGTGCTGGAGCAGCAGCGCGGTCAGCTGGTCACCATGCTGAACGCGCTCAACAACCTCTCCGGCGTCGCGACCGACACGGTCAACAAGAGCAAGGCGGACCTGGTCGCCGACCTCAAGGCGCTCACGCCGACGCTGCAGAAGCTCGGCGAGGCGGGCAGCGACCTGCCGAAGGCGCTGGAGATCCTGCTGACCTATCCGTTCACCGACCAGGCCTACAACGACGTCAAGGGCGACTACTTCAACCTGTTCGCCAAGGTCGACCTGAACCTCAAGGACGTCATCGACAACCTCGGCCGCAGCAGGCAGAACGGGCTGAACGGGCTCATCCCCGCGCCCGGGTTGACCGGCGGCGTCGAGGGCACGCCGTCGAACCAGCCGCCGCCGCTGTCGTTCCCGGGCAGCCAGCCCGCGCAGCAACAGCAGCAGGCTCCGTCCGCGACCGGCGGCCAGGGCGGCGGGCAGCCGTCGCAGGGCGGGTTGTCCGGCCTGTTCGGGGTGCTTTCCGGAGGTGCTGGCTGATGTTGCTGCGCAGGACGAAAATCCAGCTGGTGGTCTTCGCGATCATCTCGGTCGTGGCGATCGTGTACGCGCTGATCCGGTTCGCCGGCCTCGGCACGGTGTTCGGCAGCAGCGGGTACACGGTGAAGCTGCAGCTCAACGAATCCGGCGGAATCTTCACCAACGCCGAGGTCACCTACCGCGGCTTCAACGTCGGCCGCGTCGGGCAGCTGCGGCTGACCCAGACCGGGCTCGAGGCCGACCTGAACATCGACCCGTCGGCCCCGCGCGTGCCCTCCGATCTGGACGCGGTCATCGCCAACCGGTCCGCGGTCGGCGAGCAGTACGTGGACCTGCGGCCGAAGAACGACCAGGGCCCGTACCTCGCGGGCGGTTCGGTGATCCCGGCCGCGCGCACGACCACGCCGGTCAGCACCGACCGGCTGCTCGGCGACCTCGACTCGCTGTCGGCCTCGGTGCCGACCGACGCGCTGCGGAAGGTCGTCGACGAGTCCTACGACGCGTTCCGCGGCACCGGCGGCGACCTGCAGAAGCTGCTCGACACCGCGCGCAGCTTCACCACCACCGCGCAGCAGTACCTGCCGCAGACCGTGCAGCTGCTGCAGGCCGGCGGCAAGGTGCTGGACACGCAGAACGACGAGGCGTCGAACTTCGCGTCCTTCTCCAAGAGCCTCAACCAGCTCAGCGGGACGCTCAAGAACTCCGATGGCGACCTGCGCAAGCTGATCGGCGTCACCCCACAGGTGGCGACCCAGATCAGCCAGGTGCTCAAGGAGACCGGGCCCGGCCTCGGCGCGCTGACCGCGAACCTGCTGACGACGGCCAATCTGACCGTGACCCGGCTGGACGGCCTCGAACAGGGCCTGGTCACCTATCCGGCGCTGGCGGCCGCCGCGCCGTCGGTGGCCCCCGGCGACGGGACCGCGCACCTCGGCTTGGTGCTGAACCTGTTCAACCCGCCGTCGTGCACGAAGGGCTATCTGCCCTACAGCCAGTACCGTCCTGGTTCGGACACCTCGGTCCGGCCTGCGGACGACAAGGTCTACTGCGCCGAGCCGAAGGGCAGCCCGATCAACGTCCGGGGTTCCCAGAACGCGCCCTACAACGGCGTGCCGGTGCAGCCGTCGCAGCAGGACATCGCGGCCAACCAGAACCGGCCCGCGCAGGAGCTGCAGGAGATGCGCGACGCTCAGGTGCCGGGCGTCGTCGGCAGCCCCGGGGTGTCCCTGAACAGCATGGGCTCGCTGCTGGGACTCGGCTGACAGGGATTTGATGACTGTTACCTACTCTGGAGTGTTATGAGTGCCGAGCACGCGGTCGCCGAGGACGAGGCGACCGCCGACACGCCCGAACCGGCAACGGCGGTGGCGGCGAAGGACAAGTGGACGCTTCCCGGATCGCCGCGCGTCTGGCTGTTCGGGTCCGGGGCGTTCGCTCTCGCCGCGCTGGTGGTGGCGATCGTGTTCGGGATCATGTGGCTGGTCGCGGAGATGGACGGCGACCGGGATCTGGCTTCGGCGCGCGACGACGTGCTCAAGGACGGCACCGCCGCGGTGCTGGCCTACACCCAGGTCGACTACCAGAACCTGGACGCGTACTTCCAGAAGCAGAAGGACGTCTCCAGCGACGACATGGCCAAGCAGATCCAGCAGGCCCAGCCGAACTACTCGAAGGCGCTGACCGACCAGAAGGTCAAGGTCACCACCACGATCCAGGACATCGCGGTCGAGGAGCTCAACGACCACGACGGCAAGGCCAGCTTCCTGGCCGCGATCAGCACGGACACCTCGGCGGGCGGGAAGAACGCCACCAAGGCGCTGCGGCTCGAGGTCCAGATGACCCGGGTTGACGGCACGTGGAAGCTGTCCGGGATCGACCAAGTGCCGCTCGTCGCCGCCGGCAAGTAGCTTCACCCGCAGATCGGAGTTCCGCAGTGCCCCCCTCCCGTCGCCAGCCACCGCGCAGCAGCACGCCACCGGCCCGCAAGCCGAAGGTCGCCGGGCTGCGCAAGCCGTCGGACCCGGCGGTGCAGGCGGCCTCGCCCAAGCCGCGCCCCCGGCCGCGGCCGCTCCCCGACGCGGACCCGGCCGAGGTGACCCAGGAGCTGCGGATCCCCCGCGGCGGCCTGGTGCGTCCGGCTGACCCTGAGCCTGCCGAGACCAAGCCTGCCGAGACCGCGGTCGAGGAAGACACCGCCGCCGAACCCGAGGCCGAGGTCTCCGGGGTAACCAAGGAAGCCCCGGCCGAAGAGGTCGACGCGCTCACCGGCGAGGCCGTCGAGGACGAGAAACCGGCCAGGCCGAGCCCGCGGCGCAAGAAGCGGGACACCGGCTCGGAGAAGCCCTCGGACGTCGAGGAGGCCGAGACCAAGGCCCGGGCGGACGAGGAAGCCGCGGTACCGGCTCAGCGGTCCGTGGTCAGCCGCAACACCGTGCGGGTCGCACTGCTGCTGGTGGTCGGGCTCGCGCTGGTCGCCGCGGCGGTGATCTTCCAGGTCAAGGGTTCGGACGCGGCCGATTCGACGAGCAACCGCGCGGTGCTCGACGTGGCGAAGACCGCGCAGGTCAAGGACCAGGTCTCGAAGGCGATCGAGACGCTGTTCTCCTACGACTTCAACAACATCAAGAAGACCGAGGACGCGGCCAACCAGCTGCTCGCGACCGACCAGGTCAAGACGAGCTACAACGCGCTGATGGGCCAGGTCAAGAAGCTCGCGCCGGAGCAGAAGGTGGTCGTGACCTGCAAGGTCACCCGCAGCGCGGTGATCCGGCTGAACGGCGACCTCGCCAGGGTGATGCTGTTCATCGACCAGACGTCGACGCGCGCGGACACGAAGCAGACCGCCGCGGGCACGGCGCAGATGCACGTGGACGCCCAGCTGCAGGGCAACACGTGGAAGATCACCGACATGGACACGTACAAGGCCGCAGCACCGGCCGCGGGTGCGCCCGCGCCGTCCGCGCCCGCCTCGGCTCCGCCGTCGAAGTAAGCGTCCTCAGCAGACGTCGCGGCCCGTTCCCGGAAGCTCCGGGGGCGGGCCGTCGTCGTGCCAGGGGAGCGGAGCTCGTGAGTGCCGGTGCCGGTTAGAACCGGCATAGACACTCACGAGCGACGCTGGCCCAGCGTCCGGTAAGCCGTCCGGAGCGGGTCCTGGTTCAGCGCGTCCGGCGTTTCCGGCGGCACTAGGGGTTCGGGGCCAGTCTCGGCCAGCCGGTCCAGCAGAGCGACTGTGAGGCCGTCCAGCTCGGCGCGCAGCACGGACAGGTCGGGCCCGCCCGCGGGCCGGTCGCCGGGATGCTCGGTCCAGTGCGCGAAGAGACGGCGCTGGACCTGCTTGCTCGCCGCGATCTGGTCGGCGAGGAACCCAGCGGCGAGGTCCGGATCGAGGCCGACCTCACGGGCCAGTGTCCGGACACGGGCGAGCTCCCGCTGCTCGCGGACTGGATCGTCGACGGGCCGTCCGGCCCCGAACTTCGCCGCGGCGACCTGCTCGCTGATCGCCAGCCTGCGCAGGACCAGTTCGGGAAGCGAGGCGTCGGGTTCCGCCATCGTGCGCACCTCCGGGAGTTCGGCCCCGCCCAGTTGATCACCGGGACGCACCCGTTGCCAACCGCCGGTCCCAGCGCGCGCAACCCCTGTCCGGGGGACCCGGAATCCGGGTTCGAGCTGCCCGAAGTTCCCCTGTTCCGGCTACCGCGCCCCGTGCCCGGCCGCTCGCGGAATGTGATCCATCCCGCGCGCGCCGCGCCGACGCGGAAACCGCCGCCGGACCCGCGTCCAGGCCGCCCACCTGCACCGCGGCCGGGCCGACCTGCGCGGCGATCCCCGGGTACCCGGCGGTAACCAGAACGTGAGCCGGATCGGTCACCCTGCGCTGTCCCGCTTCGACGCTGCGCCAACCGGCGGGAGAGCCGCGCGGCATCTTGACTCCAAAGCCGCGTGGGTTCACGCTTACTGCCAACGGTCACGGCCGGGGAACGCGAACCTTGCGGGAGGGGCGCGAAAACCCGGTGCGAAACCGGGAGCCAGAGGACGCAGTGAGGCTCAGGGAGACGCACTGCCCGAAGGTGACGCGATGCAGGCTGGGCCCCGTCGGGAGTGCCCCCTGGACAGACCGCGTCATCCGGGCTAGACTGCCTCTTTGCGCTGCCCTCTTTCAGGCTGCCCGGAGCCGGTAGTTAGGATAGTGGGCACACGGCACCCCTGACAGTCCGCGACAGCTGTTGCCATCGCGGCTGCTCACCGCTCATTGTCCCCGGAAGGACGCATCTTGGCAGTCTCTCCCGCGAACCAGGCCACTGCTGCGACCACCTCGGCTGAATCCCGCGCGCAGGCCACGGGAATCCCCGGAGCGCCCAAGCGGGTCTCCTTCGCGAAGATCCGCGAGCCACTCTCCACCCCGAACCTGCTTGACGTCCAGATCCAGTCGTTCCAGTGGTTCACCGGCAACGAGGCGTGGTTCGAGCGCCGCGTCAACGAAGGCGAAGAGAACCCGGTCGGCGGTCTGGAAGAGGTCCTCAACGAGATCTCTCCGATCGAGGACTTCTCGGGCTCGATGTCCCTGTCCTTCTCCGCTCCGCGCTTCGACGAGGTCAAGGCCTCGATCGAGGAGTGCAAGGACAAGGACATGACGTACGCGGCCCCGCTGTTCGTCACCGCCGAGTTCGTCAACAACAACACTGGCGAGATCAAGAGCCAGACGGTCTTCCTGGGCGACTTCCCGGTGATGACCGACAAGGGCACCTTCATCATCAACGGGACCGAGCGGGTCGTCGTGTCCCAGCTGGTGCGTTCTCCGGGTGTGTACTTCGACAGCAGTGTCGACAAGACGACCGACAAGGACGTCTTCAGCGTGCGCGTGATCCCGAGCCGCGGCGCGTGGCTCGAGTTCGACGTGGACAAGCGCGACACCGTCGGCGTCCGCATCGACCGCAAGCGCCGCCAGCCGGTCACCGTGCTGCTGAAGGCGCTGGGCTGGTCCACCGAGGCGATCCGCGAGCGCTTCTCGTTCTCCGAGACGCTGCTGGCCACCCTCGAGAAGGACCACACCGCCGGCACCGACGAGGCGCTGCTCGACATCTACCGCAAGCTGCGCCCGGGCGAGCCGCCCACGAAGGAGAGCGCGCAGACGCTGCTGGAGAACCTGTTCTTCAAGCCGAAGCGCTACGACCTGGCCAAGGTCGGCCGCTACAAGGTCAACAAGAAGCTGGGCCTCGACACCCCGTACGAGACCGGCACGCTGACCGAAGAGGACATCGTCTCGGCCATCGAGTACCTGGTCCGGCTGCACGCCGGCGAGGACAAGATGACCAGCTCCGCCGGCGTCGAGGTGCCGGTCGAGACCGACGACATCGACCACTTCGGCAACCGTCGCCTGCGCACCGTCGGCGAGCTGATCCAGAACCAGATCCGGGTCGGCCTCTCCCGCACCGAGCGCGTCGTGCGCGAGCGCATGACCACCCAGGACGTCGAGGCGATCACGCCGCAGACCCTGATCAACATCCGCCCGATCGGCGCGGCGATCAAGGAGTTCTTCGGCACCTCGCAGCTGTCGCAGTTCATGGACCAGAACAACCCGCTGTCGGGCCTGACGCACAAGCGTCGTCTTTCGGCCCTCGGCCCGGGTGGTCTGTCCCGTGAGCGCGCCGGCATGGAGGTCCGCGACGTCCACCCGTCGCACTACGGCCGGATGTGCCCGATCGAGACGCCGGAAGGCCCGAACATCGGCCTGATCGGCTCGCTGTGCTCGTACGCGCGGGTCAACCCGTTCGGCTTCATCGAGACGCCGTACCGCAAGGTCGTCGAGGGCCAGGTCACCGACCAGGTCGACTACCTGACCGCGGACGAGGAAGACCGTTACGTCAAGGCGCAGGCCAACGCGCCGCTGACCGACGACGGGCACTTCGTCGAGTCCAAGGTCCTCGGCCGCCGCAAGGGCGGCGAGGTCGAGCTGATCGACCCGCTCGAGATCGACTACATGGACGTGTCGCCGCGGCAGATGGTCTCCGTCGCCACCGCGATGATCCCGTTCCTGGAGCACGACGACGCGAACCGCGCGCTGATGGGCGCGAACATGCAGCGTCAGGCCGTTCCGCTGCTGCGCAACCAGGCTCCGTACGTGGGCACCGGCGTGGAGCTGCGCGCCGCGGTCGACGCCGGGGACGTCCTGGTCGCCGAGCAGGCGGGCGTGGTCGAGGAGCTGTCCGCGGACATCATCACGATCATGCACGACGACGGCACGCGGAAGAGCTACGGACTGTACAAGTTCCGCCGCTCCAACCACGGCACGTGCTTCAACCACCGGCCGATCGTCAACGAGGGCGACCGGGTCGAGCAGGGCCAGGTCATCGCCGACGGCCCGTCCACCGAGAACGGTGAGATGGCGCTCGGCAAGAACCTCCTCGTCGCGGTCATGCCGTGGGAGGGCCACAACTACGAGGACGCGATCATCCTCTCCGAGCGCCTGGTGCAGGACGACGTGCTGACGTCGATCCACATCGAGGAGCACGAGATCGACGCCCGCGACACCAAGCTGGGCGCCGAGGAGATCACCCGGGACATCCCGAACGTCTCCGAGGAGGTCCTGGCCGACCTCGACGAGCGCGGCATCATCCGCATCGGCGCCGAGGTCCGCGACGGCGACATCCTGGTCGGCAAGGTCACGCCGAAGGGCGAGACCGAGCTGACCCCGGAGGAGCGCCTGCTCCGCGCGATCTTCGGCGAGAAGGCGCGCGAGGTCCGCGACACCTCGCTGAAGGTGCCGCACGGCGAGACCGGCAAGGTCATCGGCATCCGGGTGTTCTCCCGCGAGGACGACGACGAGCTGCCCCCGGGCGTCAACGAGCTGGTCCGCGTCTACGTGGCCCAGAAGCGCAAGATCCAGCCGGGCGACAAGCTCGCCGGCCGGCACGGCAACAAGGGTGTCATCGGCAAGATCCTGCCGGTCGAGGACATGCCGTTCATGGAGGACGGCACCCCGGTCGACATCATCCTGAACACCCACGGTGTTCCGCGACGGATGAACATCGGCCAGATCCTCGAACTGCACCTCGGCTGGCTGGCCTCCCAAGGCTGGACGATCGAGGGCAACCCGGACTGGGCGAAGAACCTGTCCGAGGAGCTCTACGACGTCGCGCCGAACACGAACACCGCGACCCCGGTGTTCGACGGCGCGAAGGAGGAGGAGCTCACCGGGCTGCTCGGGGCGACCAAGCCGAACCGCGACGGCGAGCGGATGGTCAAGGAGAACGGCAAGGCCACGCTGTTCGACGGCCGCTCCGGCGAGCCGTACCCGTACCCGGTGTCGGTCGGCTACATGTACATCCTGAAGCTGCACCACCTGGTCGACGACAAGATCCACGCCCGCTCCACCGGCCCGTACTCGATGATCACCCAGCAGCCGCTGGGCGGTAAGGCGCAGTTCGGCGGCCAGCGCTTCGGCGAGATGGAGTGCTGGGCGATGCAGGCCTACGGCGCGGCTTACACGCTGCAGGAACTGCTCACGATCAAGTCGGACGACGTGGTCGGCCGCGTCAAGGTGTACGAGGCGATCGTGAAGGGGGAGAACATCCCCGAGCCGGGCATCCCGGAGTCGTTCAAGGTGCTCCTCAAGGAGCTCCAGTCGCTGTGCCTCAACGTCGAGGTGCTCTCCAGCGACGGCGCGGCGATCGAGATGCGCGACTCCGACGACGAGGACCTCGAGCGCGCAGCGGCGAACCTCGGCATCAACCTGTCCCGCAACGAGTCGCCCTCGGTGGACGACGTCGTGCACTGATCCGGTGTCGAGCGGGAACCTGCCTCCCGCGGGTTCCCGCTCCACCGCCGACCCCTCCTCTAGCCGAAACAACCCCAAGGGGATCTAGACGTGCTGGACGTCAACTTCTTCGATGAGCTCCGGATTGGCCTCGCCACCGCCGACGACATCCGTCAGTGGTCCTTCGGCGAGGTCAAGAAGCCGGAGACCATCAACTACCGGACCCTCAAGCCGGAGAAGGACGGGCTCTTCTGCGAGAAGATCTTCGGTCCGACCCGGGACTGGGAGTGCTACTGCGGCAAGTACAAGCGCGTCCGGTTCAAGGGCATCATCTGCGAGCGCTGCGGCGTCGAGGTCACTCGCGCCAAGGTGCGCCGTGAGCGGATGGGCCACATCGAGCTGGCCGCGCCGGTCACCCACATCTGGTACTTCAAGGGCGTTCCGTCGCGCTTGGGCTACCTGCTGGACCTGGCGCCCAAGGACCTCGAGAAGATCATCTACTTCGCGGCTTACGTCATCACCGGCGTGAACACCGAGCTGCGGCACAACGACCTGCCGACGCTGGAGAACGAGATCGGCGTCGAGCGCAAGAACCTCGAGACGAAGCGCGACGCCGACATCGAGGCCCGGGCGCAGAAGCTGGAAGCCGACCTGGCCGAGCTGGAGGCGGAGGGCGCGAAGTCCGACGTGCGCCGCAAGGTCAAGGAGGGCGGCGAGCGCGAGATGCGCCAGCTGCGCGACCGCGCCGGCCGCGAGCTGGACCGTCTCGAGGAGGTCTGGACGACCTTCACGAAGCTCGAGCCGCGTCAGCTGATCGCCGACGAGCTGCTCTACCGCGAGCTGATCGACCGGTACGGCGAGTACTTCACCGGCGGCATGGGCGCGGAGGCGATCCAGAAGCTGGCGACCGAGTTCGACGTCGCCGCGGAGGCGGACAGCCTGCGCGACACCATCCGCAACGGCAAGGGGCAGAAGAAGCTCCGCGCGCTGAAGCGGCTCAAGGTCGTCGCCGCGTTCCAGGCGACCGGCAACGACCCGCGCGGCATGGTGCTCGACGCCGTCCCGGTCATCCCGCCGGACCTGCGCCCGATGGTGCAGCTCGACGGTGGCCGCTTCGCCACGTCGGACCTGAACGACCTGTACCGCCGCGTGATCAACCGGAACAACCGGCTCAAGCGGCTGATCGACCTCGGCGCGCCCGAGATCATCGTCAACAACGAGAAGCGGATGCTGCAGGAGGCCGTCGACGCGCTGTTCGACAACGGCCGCCGCGGGCGTCCGGTCACCGGACCGGGCAACCGGCCGCTGAAGTCGCTGTCCGACCTGCTGAAGGGCAAGCAGGGCCGGTTCCGCCAGAACCTGCTGGGCAAGCGCGTCGACTACTCGGGCCGTTCGGTCATCATCGTCGGTCCGCAGCTGAAGCTGCACCAGTGCGGTCTGCCGAAGGACATGGCGCTCGAGCTGTTCAAGCCGTTCGTCATGAAGCGGCTGGTCGACCTGAACCACGCGCAGAACATCAAGTCCGCCAAGCGGATGGTGGAGCGGTCGCGGCCGCAGGTGTGGGACGTGCTCGAAGAGGTCATCACCGGCCACCCGGTGATGCTGAACCGTGCGCCGACCCTGCACCGGCTGGGCATCCAGGCCTTCGAGCCGCAACTGGTCGAGGGCAAGGCCATCCAGCTGCACCCGCTGGTCTGCGAAGCGTTCAACGCGGACTTCGACGGTGACCAGATGGCGGTGCACCTGCCGCTGTCGGCCGAGGCGCAGGCCGAGGCCCGGATCCTGATGCTGTCGGCGAACAACATCCTGTCGCCGGCGTCGGGCCGTCCGCTCGCCATGCCGCGTCTGGACATGGTCACCGGTCTGTTCCACCTGACCCGGCTGAACGAGAACGCCGAGGGCGCGGGCAACGCGTACTCCTCGCCCGCCGAGGCGATCATGGCGTTCGACCGCAAGGCGCTGAGCCTGCACGCCCCGGTCAAGATCCGCGTCACCGACCGTCAGCCGGCGAAGGCCGACGAGGCGCGGCTGGCCGAGGCCGGCTGGGAGCCGGGCAAGCCGTGGCTGGCCGAGACGACCCTTGGCCGCGTGCTGTTCAACGACCTGCTGCCGGCGGACTACCCGTTCATCAACGAGCCGATGCCGAAGAAGCGGCAGGCGGCCATCGTGAACGACCTCGCCGAGCGGTACTCGATGACGCAGGTCGCGCAGACGCTGGACAAGCTCAAGGACGCCGGTTTCTACTGGGCGACCCGCTCGGGCGTCACGGTCGCGATCTCGGACGTGCTGACCCCGGTCGGCAAGAAGGCCATTCTCGACGAGTACGAGGGCAAGGCCGACCAGGTCGAGAAGCGGTACCAGCGCGGTCAGCTGTCCCACGCCGAGCGCAACAACGAGCTCGTCAAGGTGTGGACGCAGGCGACCGAAGAGGTCCACAAGATCATGGAGACGGCGCTGCCGGACGACAACCCGATCGCCATGATCGTGAAGTCGGGCGCCGCCGGCAACATGACGCAGGTCCGTTCGCTGGCCGGTATGCGTGGTCTGGTGTCGAACCCGAAGGGTGAGTACATCCCGCGTCCGATCAAGGCGAACTTCCGCGAAGGCCTGTCGGTGGCGGAGTACTTCATCGCCACGCACGGTGCCCGGAAGGGTCTGGCGGACACGGCGCTTCGTACCGCGGACTCGGGTTACCTGACCCGTCGTCTGGTGGACGTTTCGCAGGACGTCATCGTCCGCGAGATCGACTGCGGCACCACGCGCGGCATCATGATGCCGATCGGCGAGGACCTCGGCGACGGCAAGGTCGTGCGCGACCAGCACGTCGAGACCTCCGTGTACGCGCGGAACCTCGCGACGGACGCGGTGGACGCCAAGGGCAACGTCGTGCTGAACGCGGGCGACGACATCGGCGACCCGGCCATCGAGAAGCTGCTCTCCAGCGGCATCTCGAAGGTCAAGGTCCGCTCGGTGCTGACCTGCGAGTCGGCGGTCGGTGTCTGCGCGACCTGCTACGGCCGTTCGATGGCGACGGGCCAGCTCGTCGACGTCGGCGAGGCGGTCGGCATCGTCGCCGCCCAGTCGATCGGTGAGCCGGGCACGCAGCTGACGATGCGTACGTTCCACCAGGGTGGTGTCGCCGGTGACGACATCACGACCGGTCTGCCCCGGGTCACCGAGCTTTTCGAGGCTCGCGTGCCGAAGGGCAAGGCTCCGATCGCGGACGTCGACGGCCGCGTGCGGATCGAGGAGAGCGAGCGGTTCTGGAAGATCACCCTGATCCCGGACGACGGGTCGGAGGAGATCGTCTTCGACAAGCTGTCCAAGCGGCAGCGGCTCGCGAACACCCCGAACGGCCCGCTGGGCGACGGCGACCACGTCAACGTCGGGCAGCAGCTGCTCGAGGGCACGCCGGACCCGCACGAGGTCCTGCGCGTCATGGGCCCGCGCGAAGCGCAGATGCACCTCACGGACGAGGTCCAGAAGGTGTACCGGGCGCAGGGTGTGTCGATCCACGACAAGCACATCGAGGTCATCGTGCGGCAGATGCTGCGCCGCGTGACGATCATCGACTCCGGTGCCACGGACTTCCTGCCGGGCGAACTGCCCGAGCGGACGAAGTTCGAGGCGACGAACCGGGCCGCGGTCGCCGAGGGCGGCGAGCCGGCCTCGGGGCGTCCGGTGCTGATGGGCATCACGAAGGCGTCGCTGACCACGGACTCGTGGCTGTCGGCGGCCTCGTTCCAGGAGACCACGCGAGTCCTGACCGACGCGGCGATCAACGGCCGTTCGGACAAGCTCGTGGGCCTCAAGGAGAACGTCATCATCGGTAAGCTCATCCCGGCCGGTACGGGCATCAACAAGTACCGGAACATCCAGGTGCAGCCGACCGAGGAGGCGCGGGTCGCGGCGTACGCGATCCCGTCCTACGACGACGGTTACTACACCCCGGACGTGTTCGGTTCGGGCACCGGCGCCGCGGTTCCGCTGGACGACTACGACTTCGGTCGCGACTTCCGCTGATCCGCTCCGCTTGAACGAAACGCCCCCGGCTTCGGCCGGGGGCGTTTCGCTGTACGAGGGGTCAGACTGCGGCGGGCACGTTGATCCGGTCGAGGAAGTCGGCGATCAGGTCGATTCTGGCGACCAGGGTCGCCGGGTCGATCTCGTCCCGGTACACCGCGTAGCACCACCCGTGCTCGAGGCCGATGAGGTCCGGAAGCAGTTCATGGTTGCCGCGCAGCCAGTCCATCGTCTCCGGGGCGATGACCTGGGCCGAGAGGTCCTGATCGCTGGCGTATCCGGTGAACTCGTTCTCGGACGGCGTGAATTGCTCCCAGCGGGCGGCCGAGGGCGAGGTTCGCGCCTCCGCTTCGAACAGCCTTTGCTGGTAGTTGAGATACGCCATGGTCCGCCCGAACATCCGCACCGGTTCGGTCGGGTACGCCTTGGCGATCTTCATGCTCGGCGTCGGCCCGACCTTGGTTTCGATGGTGTACTCGTAGATCCTTCTGCTGCTGTTGGCCCCGACCCGGAGCGAGCACCAGTACGCGCTGACCCGGAACTGCCGGTCCCGCCGCGGCAGGTCAGCCGCGAACTCGACGGTCGGAGGACTGCTGGGGAAGGTCATGCCCTCCGAGATGGTCTTCGGCCGGTACAGCTCGCCAAGAGGCTTCCGGCGCTGCGCGGACCGGGGCCGCCCGTATTTCAGATCGGCGACCATGGATCCGCCCAGTTCCTCGGGCACCGCGTGCAATGCGGCCAGCCAGGCTCGCTTCGCTCGTTTCTTCTTCAGATGCCAGCGGAAGCCGAGATAACTCGGGAGCACGACCATGACCAGGATTCCGACGATCGGTCCGAGCCACACCCAAGTGTCGGCCAGTGCGCGAGCCACGGCTCAGAACTCCAGGTCTTTTTTGGTCTCGTCTTTCGAAGTTCCGTCCCCGGTCGCCGCGTACTCGACGGCCTTGCGCGCGTTCTCCAGGTGTCCCAACGGTTTCCCTGGCTTGACCGGAAGGTCGGTTTCGTTCTTGTCGTGGCTTCGGAGCCCGACCTGCGACCGTGCCTCGTCCAGCAGCTTCCCGCCGACGGTTTTCCCGAAACCGTCCTTGGCCCGCTTGGCGGTGGTCTTGCCGCCTTCCTCGGCCATCTTGGCCACCTCGTCCTTGGCCGCCTTGAAGAACGTCTGGAACCGGGCGATCAAGTCCTTGATCATGTCGAGCAGCTTCTGCAGCTTGCTGACCTGCTTGGTCGCCTTGCCCGCGGTAGACGCCGCGCGCACCCCGGTCGCCGTGCCCGCCGCCGCGGTGGATGCTCCGAACGACGGGACCGCGGCGGCCAATGCCGGGATCCAGATCATGATCAGCCAGGTGATCAGCTCCGTCAGCAATGCCTTGATGAAGTCCTCGATGACGGTCATCGCCATGCTGCACACCTGCAGCATCGTCGCGATGTCGCCGGCCTGGTCGGCGGTGCCGGTGATCCCGGTCGAGAACTTGGCCAGCTTCTCCGCCGCGGTTTCGGCCGCGCCGCCTTCCCACTGCGAGAGCGAGCTCTTCGCCTGCTTGCTGAACTGGTGCGCGAACTGCTCCAGCCCGCGCCCGATCGCCGTGAAGTTCTCGGCCGCCTTGGACAGTGCCGGGCCGTCGCCGCTGACGAAATGGATCGCGTCCTGGAGCGGGTCGCAGACGGCCAGCAGGAAGTTCAGTCCCTGGCCGACCAGCCAGCCGATCGGGTCGGAGCTGATGCTCATCGCGGTTTCCGCGCACGACTGGACGAAGTTGGTCGTCTCGGAAACCACCCCGCTCAGCCCGGTCGCGGTGTCGCCTGCCTTGATCGCGTCGCTGGTGCCCGCGTCGTAGATCTTCACCGCGCCGCCCACCACCGGCAGCGCGTTGACGATCTTCTTGCCGGTGCCGTCCTCCGGCTTGATCTCGATCTTGCCCAACGGATCAGACATCCCGCCCCCTACTTCCGTCCGCTGCCGAGGTTGTCGATCTTGCCCATGACGTCTTTCCAGCTGCGGCAGTGATCCTCTTCGGTCTGGTCGTAGAACTGGCCGGCACGGTTGATCTTGTCGGAGGCGGACTGCAGGCCGGTTTCCATCGCGGTCAGCAGGTCTTTCAGGTCGTCGACCATGCTCGTGTACTTGTGCTTGACGAAGATGCCGACGACGCCCCAGGACTCGTCGCCGACGTCGGCCTGGGACACCTTGCCCTTGACCCCGGCGACCGCGGTCTTGTTGCCCGCCAGCTGGCGGGAATAGTCGTAGAGCTTCGCCGTCTGCACCTGGTAGCCGGCCATCAGCGGTGGTCCTCGTCGTCGAACAGGTTCTTCAGGAAGTCGTCCCCGGCGGACCCGGCCGAGGACGGCGGTGGCGGCGGGGGAGGGGTCTTCTCCGCGGGGTCGGCCAGCAGTTCGCGCTCGGAATAGTCCTCGTGCTGTTCTTCCTCGACGCTCCGCTGCGGCGCGGGCGCGCCCCGCTCCATCGCGGCACGCAATTCCTCGACGTCGGTGCCCAGCAATTCGGCCTGGGTTTCCAGCACCTGCTCGGTGAGCTGCATCGAGTTGCCTGTGTGCTGGTCCACCAGCACGGCCTGCTGCCGTGCGGACTCGGCGACCGCCTGGTGCAGGGTCGCCATCAGGATCCCGGACAACTCCGCCCCGCCGCGGCGCAGCGCGGCATCGGTGACCTGGATGTCCTTGATCGACCCGCCCGGACCGGCGACCACGGTGACCGACCGGTCGGGCGACGTCGCGATCGCTTCGAGCGCGCTCAGTTCCTCCTGCATCTGGGCGATGCCGGCGAACTGGTCGTCCACCCGCCGCAGCCTCGATTGGAACCGGTCGAACTCCGCGACCAGCCGGTCGAACTCATCGGACATGTCGTCTCCCCCTGCGCTCGGTTGCTTGCAGATATGGCCCAATCCGGCATTTTACGGACGGTATCCGACCAAACACGGCAAAACCGCGAAAAAGGCCGGTCGCGCGGCCTCGGTCGCGGTGCGTAGCGGGTTCGGAGACGGTACTTGTACGGTCGCGGGCCGATCTCCGGCTGGCATACCTTCGCGCGCGTGGCTGATGTCGTGCCGTTCACGGACAACTTCTCGGATCTCTCCAACGCACAGGGATACCAGTTCGAGTTCCGTTGCGAGCGCTGCGGAAACGGGTACCGCTCGGCGTTCCAGCGGGACGCGATGGAGACCGGACGCAGCATGTTGCGCGCGGTGGGCTCGTTCTTCGGCGGGACGTTGCAACAGCTGAGCAGCTCCGCGGACCAGTGGAAGTACGACCGCGCGACGAACTCGTCAGCGAAGGACCGCGCGCTGACCGGAGCCGTCGAGGAGATCACCCCGCGCTTCCGCCAGTGCCGCGGCTGCAGCGACTGGATGTGCGCGGATCAGTGCTGGAACGAGGAAATCGGCCAGTGCCTGCGCTGTTCGCCGATCGTGGCGGAGGAGATCTCGCGCGCGCAGGCGGCGGCGCAGCGGGACCAGATCTGGGACAAGGCTCGCGAGAAGAACTGGACCAAGGACCTGGACCTGGGCACCCGAGCAAAGCTCACCTGCCCGGACTGCGGCCTGAAGGTGGACGGCGGGAAGTTCTGCACCGGATGCGGAAGTTCACTGGCTCCGACGGTCCACTGTGGAGAATGCGGCAAGGAGTCCAAGGCGGGCGCGGTGTTCTGCGCGGATTGCGGGCACCGGCTCTGAGGTCAGACCTCGGCGAGGGCTTCGCGCCGCTTCTTCACTCGGCGGGGGACGCTGGGTAAGTAGGTCCGTTTGAGCAGCAGGAGACCCGGAAAAAGCCAGATCAGCGCGCCGAGGAGATCGACGGCCGCGAACACCGAGCCGATTTGGTAGCCAGGATGGCCCCAGAACGGACCGACCGCGACCTCGACGACGGTGCCCGGTGCGGGAAGCTCATTCTTGGTCCAGTCGGCGGTGATTTCGTGGATGCTGCCGTCTTGCTCGTAGGTTCCGTCGATCTCGGCCCGGTCCTCAGTGCACGACATGCCGCCGGAGGTGGTCACGCAATGCCGGGTGCCGCCTTCGCTGACCCGGGAGACCGTCGCTTGCACTTGCGGAGCCAGCCTCGTCAGCACGGCCAGCGAGTTGCCTGCCGGTGCCACGCCGATGGTGATCATGGCGAGCGCGATGAGCGTCCGCGCGGTCAGCGAGATCGAGGTGACCGGCTGCCGGTCGCGGGCGTCGCGCCTGCGGTTCAGCGGCGTGCGGATGAACCCGCCGCGCTTGCCGATCCAGGCGTCGTACCCGGTGTCCGCGCTGGTCGCGACTGAACGGAATTGCCGGTCGTTCGCCCACTTCTCCCAGATCGCCGAGGGGACGGCGGCGGCGAGCATCGCGAGTTTGCGGGAGTTGTCGAACATCCGGTCTTCGGTCAACCCGCCGGTGTCGGTGGTCCAGATCGCGTCCTCCCTGAAGGCGACCTGGTGCACGCGGAAGAACCGGTCGTTCAGGAGCAGCTCGCGGACCTCGCCGGTCAGCATCTCCCGGGCGAACTCCGGATCCGAGGTGTAGACGGAGAACCGGCGGTCGAATCCGGGGTCGGTTTCGAATTCGTGCAGCGTGGTGTCCGGACGCAGCCAGCCGAACTGGTTGCGGGTGATCCGCATGTCTTCGAGCGGAGTGAAGTGGTCCGGGGCGAAGGCTTTGGTCTTCGGCGCGATGGTCAGCGCGGGCACGTTCGGGATCCGCAGCTCCACGACTGAGTAGATCGAACTGAGCGCTTCGGCCAGCTTCGACTTCCGGCGGAAGTTCTCGTCCCGGTATGGGGATTCGGTCGAATACTCGATGCCGAGCAGCCGGTGCCCGTGGTGGGTGAACTCGACCGTGGCCCGGCTCGGCCAGGGATCGGGATGATCCCGCGGGACGGCAAGTCCGTGGCGGGCAAGGAAGCCGAAACTGGGCTCACTGGCCGAATCGACGCGCTTGACCCAGCGCTGCTGGTGCCAGCCTCGCCAGGCAAACAGCGCTGCGACGACCGCCGGTACGCCGTACCAAGCCAGCGCCGGCACAGCTGCGCTGGCGGAGAACCAATACAGCGCCATGAAGGAAACCGTGATCCCGCAGAGGGTATGGAACACCGCTGCGAGGACCGCGCTGCGACGCTCGGCCCAGGCGGCGATCCAGAGCAGAACGAGGGCCAGCGCGCTGCCGCCGAACAAATACCCGGGGACAATCAGCTCGACCGCCATGCGGCGACCTTACATGTCGAGATTTTCGCGAGTGTCGTCCTCGGAGTGCGGTCCTGCTTTGCCGAGGGCTTCTCCTGACTTGTGGAAGTCGCGGGAATTACTGATTGTCTTGTCGGCGATGTCGTAGATGCCCTTGCCCACGTAAGCGGAGCCCTTTTTGAAGTCGGCCGGGTTCGCGCCGAACGTCTGTTTGAACGCCTCGCCCGGCGCGTTCTTGAGCACGCCGAGGGCCTCCTCGCCGGTCGCCTTCAGCCTGGTGCCGAGGCTCTCGGACTTGCCGAGGATCCCCGTGATCGCCTTCTGCTCGCCCGGCTTGATCATCGTTCCGCCCGCGCTGAGCTTCGAGCCCTGCTTGATCATGTCATCGGTCCATTTGCCGAGGAACGCGATGAACTTGTCGAGCAGTTTGCCAAGCTTGCCGAGGTGCTTGGTGACCTTGCCGATCACGCTGGCGACCTTGGCGACGGACGCGGTCATCGCGGCCGCGACCGACGAGCCGAGGCTGACGATGGAGGCGGCGAGCGCGGGCAGCCACAGGTAGATCAGCCAGCTGACAAGTTCGGAGATGATCGCCTTGACGACCTCTTCGATGACGGTCATCACCATCGACCACATCTGCAAGGTCTCGGCGACCGCGCCGGCGCTGGAGCCGATGCCCTTGATGCCTTCGGAGAACTGGGCAAGCGCCTTCTTCGCGGCCTCGCCGCCCTCGCCCTGCCAGTCCTTGAGCGCTTCGTCGCCATTCTTGACGAAATCGTCGGCCAAAGTCACGAAGCCCTTGCCGATCTCGTTGAAGTTGCCGGAGGCCTCCTTGAGCGCGGGGCCGTCGCCGGTCACGAAGTGCAGAGCATCCTGCAATGGCTGAATCAGTTCGATCAGCATGTTCAGCCCGTTGCTGACCAGCCAGCCGACCGGGTCGAGCGCGAAGCTCACCGCGTCCGCGGCCGCTCCGGCGACGAAACCCGCGCCCTCTTGCAACAGCTGTCCGCTGGCCGCGGCGACGTCGCCGACGTCCTCTGCTGTGCCGAAGTTCTTAGCGGCACCCGAGATAGTGCTGTAGCCCTTGCCGACGAACGGTGTCTTTTTGAACGCCTCTTCGACGTTGTGACCCAACCCGTCTTCGTGCTCGACCTTTACCTTGTCGGCGACGCTGTCCTGTCCCATGAGTTCCCCCTGCCGCTCAGAGCGGTCCGTCGATCTTCGCGTCGAACTTGCCGAAGGTCATGACGGCGTCCTTCTCGTGTCCGTCGTAGATCTCCGCAGCTTTGTCGAGCTTTCCCTGGAACGCCTCGACGCCGCTCTTCATGGCTTCGAGCAGCTGCTTCAACTCGTCGAGCTTGCCCGTGTAGGTCTGCTTGGCGATCAACCCGATCAGGCCCCACGACTTGTCGCCCACGTCAGCCTGGCTCACGAGGTTGCCGAACTTGCCTGCCTCGCTCTTGTAGTGATCGAGCCCGGTCGAATACTTCGTGATCGCGGTCGTTACGACGCTGTGGGTCACCGGTGGTCCTCCTCGTCGTTGAACAAGTTCTTGAGGAACTGGTCGCCCGCCGACGCCGACGGCGGTGCCGGCTGAGGCGGCTGAGGCGCCCGGGGCTCGTCGCGAAGCAGGTCGTTATTCGCGAAGTCCTCGTCGTCCCTGACTGGCGCTGCCTGCTGCGACTGCTCCTCCGGCAGGTTGGACTCCAGTTCCTCGACGGTGGTTCCCAAACCGGCCGCTTGGGCTTCGAGGACCTGTTCGGACACATTCAGGCCGAAGGAGGTGCCCACGTGCTCGTCCACGATGCCCGCCTGCTTGCGCGCCGATTCGGCGACGGCCTGGTGCAGGGTCGTCAGGATCGAGGCGGCCAGCGCGTCAGGCTGCTGCCGGAGCGCGTCCGGGGTGAGCCGGAGGTCCTTGACCGAACCGCTCGGACCCGCCACAACGGTGACTGAGCGGTCCGCCGACGTCACCGAGGCTTCGAGGGCCTCGAGCTCTTCCTGCATGTCGCCGACCTTCGCGAACTGCGCTTCGGCTTGCTTGATCCTCGTCTGGAACTTCTCGAACTCCGCGAGGAGCTGCTCCATCCCTGCCGACACGGCAGTCACCTCTTCCCTGCGTTTCACCTGATGTGCGGATTATGCCGGTTAGGTCTGGTTGATGCTGTGAATCCGACCGATCAGTGTGGTCGAGCCGAGGGCTGGCCGAGACCGCCCTGCTGGGATTCCCTGGTCCCGCGCAGGATCCGCACCCGCCGGGGCTCCCTCGGGCGGAAGATCATCTTGAAGAACAGCAGACCCGCTGCGACCGGGACCAACGCGAAGAGAATGGTCGAAGCGACGGCGTCGTTGTTCTGGAAGACCGTGTTCCACCAGATCGGCCCGATCCGCACCGGGATGACGTCGCCGCGTTCGGGCAACCTGCCGAGATGCCAGGTGGTGACGACCTCGTGGGTCTGGCCGCCGTCCTGGTAGGTGCCGCGAACCGCGGGGGACTGGCTGTCGCAGATCTGGGTGCGGTTGAGCCCGCCGCAGGAGCGGCCGCGATCGCCCGCGGTGGAATCGACGACGGTGAGCTGGACTTCGCCGGCGAGACCGGCGGCCGCGGCAACGCCATTGGCGATCGGCAGCAGACCGCCCACCACCATGGCCGCGGCGAGCAGCGAGCGCGTCAGCACCGTCGTCGGCGAGAGCGGTTGCCGGTCCATCGACTCGCGGTAGCGGTTCACGCGGTTCCGCACGAATCCGCGGCGCTGGCCGAACCACAGGTCGTAGCCGGTTTCGGCGCGGGCGGCCACTCGGGAGAACTCGGTGCCGGGCCAGAGGTTCGACGTCACCGCCGCGGCGAAGATCGCGAGATGGCGGGCGTTGCCGAGCAGCCGGTCTTCGTTCAGCCCGTCGGCTTCCGCGGTCCAGAGCGCGTCGTGGTCGAACACGACCTCGTGGACCCGGAACCACAGGTCGTTGAGGATCATCTCGCGCACTTCCGGGGTGAGCACCTTGGCGGCGAACTCCGGATCCTCGGTAGCGACCTCGAAACGCCGGTCGAATTCCGGGTCCACCGCGACCTTGCGCAGCTCCTCGGCCAGGAACTCCCGCGGTTGCTCGGACGGCTTCGACGACGGTTTCGGGGTGCCGACCTGAATGCGGGTGATCCGGGCGTCCTCGAACGGGGTGGTGTAGTCCGGTTCGAACGCGCCGACCTTCGGCGTGATCAGCAGCGTCGGGCTGGCGGGGATCCGCAGTTCGATCATCGAGTAGAGGCCGCCGATGCGGTCGGTGACCCGGCTGGTGGCCGAATCCGGCTCGGTGAGCGGGTATTCGACGCCGAGCAGCCGGTGGCCCTGGTGCTCGAGTTCGAGGACTCGCCGCAGCGACAGGCTGTCCTGCTGGTCGAACGGCACGGTGCGGCCGCGCTTCGGCAGCACCCCGAAGGTCGCTTCGTTCGTGGCGCCGAGGCGGCGGAGCGAATCTCGTTGCCGCCAGGATTGCCAGAGCACGAAGGCGACGAACGCCACCGGCAGCGCGATCCACACCGCCAGCGGCGCGCGGACTTCCATGCTCACGGTGAACCAGGTCAGCGTCGTGCCGAGGAAAACGAGGCCGCAGGCGATGTTGCTGATCGCCGAGGTGGCCGTGCCGCCGCCCTCGGCCCGGCCTGCGATCCAGAGCAGGACGAACGCGGTCAGGTAGCCGAGAACGATGTACCAGGGAAGCGGTTCCGCCATCTATTCGCCCAAGTCGAGGTTGTCGCGGGTTTCTTCGGGGCCTCGGCCCCGGAGCGGATTATGCCGTTTCGTGTCGGTTCGCGCCTTCGGGCCGCGGCCCGGTCGGCGGCGAAGGAGCGAGAGTTCCCGGGATTTGGTCACGAAAAGCTAACGAACATATCGGGCGAACGGACCCGTCCCGGACGCCGAAGCGCCGAACATACTGTGGGCCGAACGGAGCATCGCAGGTCAGCGCCGCTGCTCGCGGCGGGTGCGGCGCGAGAGGCGGGCAAGTCGGCCCAGTTCGTGGGATATTCACCCCTTCGGTCGATGTTCTCACGATTGATCACCGCATTGACAGTGCGTGCGGTTCGCCAGAGTATTTCGCGCATGTCCTTTCCGGTTGCCCTGGTGTGGCGCCTGCACGTTGATCTGCGGCAGCAGGCCAGCGCGCTGTGTAGGAATTCCTGACTTTTCTCCCGGCCGCGTTCGGCTGGCTGATTTCTCTTGCCCCGCAACGGGTTTTGGCTGCCCGAGGGGATAAACGCTTTCCGCGTTCCGGGCGGGTTCCGTGCTGCCCGCAGAACGGGGAAAGAAGTGCCTTCGCGGGCGCTTCACGGGAACACAAACAGGGAGACACAATGCGATTCAGCTCCTCCTCGGGCGCCCCGCCCCGATGGCGGAAAGCGCTGACCGTCGCCGGCGCGGTCGCGCTCGCGATCGGCGCGGTGACCTACACCGGGTCCAGCACCAGCGCCTACGCCGACGTCCAGGTGGTCACCGACGCCAAAACCGCGTCCGACGGCAAGCAGTACTGGGTGCAGAACCACCTGGTGAGCAAAGACCTCGCGGCGCAAGCGCGTTCCGCGGACGGCACGCCGAAGAAGTGGCTGCTGGTCTGGGCCGGCGACGAGAACATCGCCGACACCGCGGTGAAGGACGTCAAGAACCTGCCGGGTTCGCTCGGCGGCGGTCTCGGCAAAATCAAGAATGCCCTGCCCGGTCCCGATTTCCTCGCGGTGATCGACGCGACGCAGGGCTCGCCGACGTACGGCAAGGTGGTGAACACTGCGACCGTCGGGCCGCTGGTCGAGAACGAGCCGCACCACATGCAGTACGTGTGGCACAAGGGCGACACGATCTACGCCGGTGCGTTGTTCGCCGCGGCGACGTACGCGTTCGACGTCAGTGCCTTGCCGCAGCTGAAGCTCAAGGGCATCAGCCTGCCGACGCAGACGCTCGGCGGTTCCGTGCCCGACGCGTACTGGGTGCTGAAGGACGGCACCGCGTACGGCACGTACATGGGCGGTCCGGTCGTGCCCGGTCCGTACGCGTACCAGGACGGCTCCACGCAGATCGGCAACGGTTTCGCCGGCAGCCCGGGCGAGGTCGTGCACTTCGACCAGAACGCGCAGGTGCTGTCGCAGAATCCGGCAGCGACCCCGCAGGGCGACAACGCGAAGCTGTGCGACAACCTGCCACAGCTGGGCAAACCGTCCTGCGCGAACCCGCACGGCGTCCAGGCGCGCGAGGATCTCAACACCCTCGTCACCAGTGACTACGCCGAACCGCGCAACATCATTCTCGACCCGGTGAAGCAGCCGTCGCCGTATCTGCGCCGACCGACGATCCGCACCTGGGACATCTCCGACCGCAATCACCCGAAGCTGAAGGCGGTGTCCTACCTGCAAGACGGCCCCCGGGCGAATCCGGCGGACCCGCTGCACTCGGAAAGCCGCGCGGTCATGGAGACCACGGTGACGAACAAGCCCGGGCACAAGGGCGCGTTCGCCGAGACGATGCAGGGCGGCGCGATCTTCTACACGCCGGACATCACGGCGAAGGACCCGCACTGGATCGAGGTGTTCGACGACGGCACCGCGGGCAAGCCGATCTACTCGCAGAACGACTCCAACGGCGCCAGCTCCAACGGCGGCTGGCTGCAGACCAGTCCGGACGACCGGTTCCTGTACCACGCGGTGCAGGGCAGGCAGAAGGGCGCGCTCGGCCCGGACGACCCCGGCACCACCGGCGGCGTGTACGTGCTCGACATCCAGAAGCTGGTCGCGGCGGGCGACAAGGTCGAGGACATCAAGGGCCGCGTCGACACCAAGGAGAAGGCACAGCAGGGCGGCGGGGGAGACCTGCCGACGGTCGTCGGCTCCGCGCCGATCAACCCGGGCGTTCCCGGGGCGGGCCCGCACTGGGGCGCGTACGACAACCTCGCGCTCGGCCAGGACGGTCTCTACCACGAAACCGAGCAGCCGCAGCACATCGCGGTGTCGAACTACTTCGTCGCCCGGTCCGGTTTGGACGGTGACCACAAGGTCAACCTGCTGAACCTGGCTCCGGACGGGAAGATCGCGGTCGATCAGAACTTCCGCGACGAGTTCACCGGCCAGGTGGGCATCAACTTCAACCGGAAGTCGTGGCCGCACGGGGACTTCGGCAACGCCAAGCCGCACTCCGAGCTGTTCGTGGTCGCCGACCAGAACGTGAAGTAACTCGTTCCCGGCGCGCGGACGCCCGTCCGCGCGCCGGGATTCTCCCCGGAAGGTCTCCATGGATCACCACGTCACTCCGGCCGCCACCGGATCGTCCGGTGTGGACAGTGCCGCGCTGGTGCTGCGGCTGATACTGCTGCTGGCAACGGCGTTCCTCGCCGGCACCGGGATTCTGCGTCCGCTCGTCGGTCCGCTGCCGCGCAAGCTGTGGGTCACCACTGGCGCACTGGGGGTCGGCTCGGCGGTGCTGGCCGCGGTATCGGCGGCGACGGTCGACGTCAACCTCGTCGCGCTGATCGTGCACATCGTCCTCGCGCTCGCGGTGCCGGTGCTGCTTCGGTGGCCCTCGGCAGGCCGTTGGGCTTCGCTGGCGCTGGTCGTGCTCGTGGTGCTGGAGACCTCTGTCGACGGTACGGGCATCTCCTTCGCCATCGACACTGTGTACGTCGCTTCGGCAGCACTGTGGTTCGGCGTGACACTGCTGTCGGCGTGGGTGCCGGTAGAGGAGTGGCGGTCGACGCCGTTGCGCGTCGGTCCGCTGTCGGTCAGCCTCGCCGGCCTGTTGACGCTCGCGGGCGTCGTGCAACTCGGCGTCTCCGGAGTCGCCTTCGACCGACGACTGTACGAAACGCTGTTCGGCATCTCGCTGATCGTGGTGGTCCTGCTGCCCGCAGCGGTCACCGTGGTGTCAGCAATCTTGTTGTCCCGCAACGCTTCCACTCGTGGTTACCGCTACGGCGTCGCCGGCGTCGCACTCGGTTTCGTCGCGTGGAGTGCGCTCGCCGCGGTGCCACAGCCAGCGCCTTTGCCGGTGCCCGGAGTGCCGCTGCTGGCGGACGCGACCGTCGGCGGCGCGACCGTGCCGGTGCTGGTCAGCCCGCAGCGGCCCGGGCGCAACCTCGTGCACTTCCCGGCGAGCGCGGGCACGGACCTGTCGGCTGGCGTCGAGGGCGGGATCGTGACCACCGCGGCGGCGCGTGCCGGTGCGGAAGGCAGCTGGGCCGAGGTCGAACTTCCGCCCGGGCGCAGCACTCTCGTGGTGCACAAGGGCGACGCGACCACCACGGTCGACGTCGACGCGGGCACCGAGGCGGGCCCGGCGGTGTCGGACGCCGACGCGCCGGAATGCGCGGAAGCCGCGCTCGGCGGTCTGGTGGCGGAAAAACGCGACGTGCTCACCAGTTGTCCCTCGGACGCGTTGTCGCCGGAGGACCGCGGTTCGCTGGTGAAGCTGGTCGAATTCCTCGCGTCGCGAAAACCGTCGGCGATCACGTTGGTCGAAGACAAGTCGCCGCGTGGGGGGCAAGCCGCGCAACTGGTCCGCGAGACCGCTGCGCGCGTCGGGCTGCCGGTGCGTCCGGACGCGGCCGCGGACACCGCGCTGGTGGTCGTCTCCGGCTGGAGCGACGGGTACCTCGCGATGAGCCGCGCCGCCGAATCGCAGCGGCTCAAGCCGACCCACCAGTTCGGCCTGTACCTCGCGCCGTGGCTGCTCAACGGACCCATCGTCAACACCGTGGCCAGCGCGGCCATGCCGCTGCGCTTCGACCCGCGCGATCAGCTAGCGGTCAGCTACGCGGTGGCGGTCGGCAACAGCTTCGGCGGCGAAAGCCCGTCGCTCGGCGGTTTCCGGACCTGGCTCGGTCCACAGTGGACAGCGGTGAACGGCGAGGTGCAGCTGTTTGCGGCCGCGCAGGTCAACGCGATGCCGATGTACCCGAACGAACCGCACGCGCCCGGCATGCAGGCCGCACGCGACTACGCCGGGCAGTGGATCCCCGACGGAACCATCGTCCCGATCAGCGGCGCGCTCCGCTGACCCCCGTTTCCCGAAGAACCCCGAAGAAAGGAAAACCC
>NZ_JACGZW010000029.1 GCF_014145675.1 Amycolatopsis dendrobii | reverse complement strand
AGGAGTCCTTCACGGCTTTTTGTCAGCGCAGGTCGAAGCGGGCGGCCGCGGGGACGTGCGCCAGCGGGCCCGCCGGAGCGGCCTCCGTCCACGGACGCGCCGGAACCGTGCCCACCAGCGGAACCTGGGCCGAGGTCTTGGCCAGGTCGATGGTCAGCTTCGGCGGATTCGCCGGCCCGGTGATGAAATTGGCGTCCGTCCCGCCGATCACCAGCGCCAGCCGGTGCCCGGCGGGGACGATGTGGTCCGTGCTCGCGAGCCGGAACGTCATCGTGTACGCCTTGCCCGGCGTCAGCCGCGCTTCCCGGCTCAGCGACTGGTAATTGGCCAGGTCCGCCCAGCCTCGGCTGATGATCGTGTAGTCCACGTTCGTCGTGTCCGCGCTGGTCACCTTGTAGCAAGCGCTGTCGCCGTCGATGCTCGAACCCCAGCACGTGCGCTCCGTGCCGGTCACGATTCCCTCGCCCGGGCCTGAGAAATTGCGGATCTTCGCGGGGCCGTAGTCCACCAGCATCGCGGACAGCCGAGCGGTCGAAGTGCTCGGCGTGGCCGTCACGGTGATCGACGAGGTGCCCGAGACCTGCACCGGCGAGGTGAGCGCACCAGTGCTGTACAGGACGCGGTTCGGCGAGGTGGCCGACGGATTCGCCGCCCACTCGTTCTCCCCCGCCTTCGGGTTGTCGGTGAACGACGCGCTGCCCCGACCGCCCGCGGTGCCGAGCGTGCCGACGCCAGGCGTACGGCCCGGCTGCGGACGCAACACCGTCGCCTTCGTGCCCGGAGCCGGGTAGGTCGCTTCGTTGACCCACTGGTCCGGCTGGCGCTCGACGGTCGCCATCGGTTCCTTCTCGATGCCGTTGTCGATGCCCATCAGGTAGTGGTCGAACCACCGGTGCAAGGTGTCGACCCACTCGGTGCGCCGGTAGTCGAACGGATCGACGTGACCGGTCTGCGCGAGCCAGATCTTGCGCTGCACGCCCTTGGTGGCGAGCGCGTCCCACCATTGGCCGTAGTTGATCGGCATGACGTTCAAGTCGTTCACGCCGTGCGAGATGAACACGCTGGCGCGCACGTTCTTCGCGTTCGCCACGTAGTCGCGCTCCGCCCACAGCGGACCGTAGTCGCCGTTCGCGGTCGCGCCGTCGGCGAGTTTCCGGTTCTGCGCCGAACAATCCTGGCCGCCGTTGCGCCGCTCGACGGTCTGCGCGAGCCCGTCCGGGTTGAAGCCGAACGACGCGCCGTCCGAGCGGTAGTAGTCGTACCAGGAGCTGATCGCCGAGATCGGCACGATGGTCTTGAGCCCCTCGACGCCGGTCGAGGCGACGCCGTTGGCGATGGTGCCGTCGTAGGACTTGCCGATCATCCCGACGCCGCCGTCGCTCCAGCCCGCCGACATCTTCGTGCCGCCGGTCTTCGCGGTGTAGCCGGTCGCGCGGCCGTTCAGCCAGTCGACGACCTTCTTCGCCGACTGGACGTCCGAGTTGCCGCCGACGTCCACGCAGCCGGTCGACCGGTTGGTGCCCGCCAGATCCACGAGCACCACCGCGTACCCGCGCGGCACGAAATAGTTGTCGTAGAACAGCGGGAAGCTGACCGGGCGGCCCTGCGCGTCGTAGGTTTTGAACTGGGTTTCGTTGCCGCGCCCCACCGAGGAGTAGTACGGGCTGGCGTCCATGATCACCGGGATCTTCTTGCCCGCCTCGGCCGGTTCCTTCGGCCGCACGATGTCCGCGGCGACCCGGTCCGGCACGCCGTCCCCGTCGCCGTCCCGGCCGAGGTCGACCCACACCGTTTCGCGGATCGCCCCGGCGTAGTCGTACTGCGGCTTCGTCGCCGTTCTGGCCGGTGCGGCCGTCGCGGCCGCCGGCACCACCACTCCCGCGGCCAGCACCGCGGCGGCGCACAGCCCTGTCAGCACACGCATTCCCGTCGCCCTCCAGAGTCGTCGTCGGGTACCGACAACTCAACCGGGGCGGCGGGGCCCGGCATCAGGGCCGAAAGTGGGGAACCGGTCAGAGTCCCACGGTGCGGTACAGCGTGCCGACCTCGCCGCGGTTGAGCCTGCGGATGGTGCCCTGGCGCTGGTTGCCGAGCTGCACATCGCCGACCGCGGTGCGCACGAGCTTGCGGACCGGATGCCCGGTGGCCGCCATCAGCCTGCGCACGATGTGCTTGCGGCCCTCGTGGATCACCAGCTCGATCATGCTCCGGCCGGAATGCATGTCCTTGACCCGGAACTGGTCGACCTTCACGATCCCGTCCGGCAGCTCCCAGCCCGCGCGCAGTTCCTTGCCCAGCCCGCGCGGCACCAGGCCCTCGACCTCCGCGAAGTAGGTCTTGAGCACGCGGTAGGAGGGGTGCATCAGCCGGTGCCCGAGGTCGCCGTCGTTGGTCAGCAGCAGCAGGCCCTCGGTGTTCTCGTCGAGCCGCCCGACGTGCACGACGCCCGGGGTCTCCTCCCACCGGCCGCGCAGGTAGTCGCCGACGCACGGGCGGCCCCGGTCGTCCGACATCGTGGAGTGCACGCCCTTGGGCTTGTTGAACGCGAGGTACACGAGATCGTCGCGGAGGTTGACCCGCGTGCCGTCGACGTGGATCACCGCCTCGTCCGGGTGCACGCGCCGGCCGAGCTCGGTGACGACCTCGCCGTCCACCTCGACCCGGCCGGCCGCGATCAGGTCCTCGGCGGCCCGGCGCGACGCCACGCCCGCCTGCGACAGGACCTTCTGCAGGCGGATGCCGTCGGGGTGTTCGTCAGATGTCATCGATGGTGTCCACTTCGGGTAGCAGCGGAGCGATCGGGGGCAGGTCGTTCAGCGACGACAGCCCCAGTCGCTCCAGGAACAGCTCGGTCGTCACGTACAGCGTGCCCGTGGTCTCCGGGTCGGTGCCCATCTCCTCGATGAGCCCCCGCGCCAGCAGGGTCCGGATCACGCCGTCCACGTTCACCCCGCGCACCGCCGCGACCCGGGCCCGGGTGACCGGCTGCCGGTACGCGATCACGGCGAGGCTCTCCAGCGCGGCCCTGGTCAGCTTCGACCGCTGGCCGTCCAGCAGGAGCTTCTCCACGAACGGGGCGTAGGTGTCCCTAGTGTAGAACCGCCACCCTTCGCCGACGCGCCGCAGGTCGATCCCGCTCGCCCGCTCGGTGAACTTCTGCGCCATCGTGCGCAGCGCGACGGTCACCCTGGCGACCGGCTGGTCCAGCGTTTCGGCGAGGGAATCCTCCGCGATCGGCGAATCCACGACGAGCAGCAGCGCTTCGAGGGCGGCTTCGAGCGCCTCGTCGTCCGCGACGCTGGGCAGGCCGCTGTCCACGGCGACCAGGCCCTCGTCGTCGGACGGCTCGGCTTCCGGCTCCGCTTCGGGGGCGCCGTCGGATTCCGGTGCGGCTTCGGCTTCTTCCCGCTCGGCGCCGGCCGGCTCCGCGGTTTCCGGCTCGGCTGGCTCGGCTTCCGGCTCGACGGGCTCCGCCTCGGCCTCGTTTTCCGGCTGCGGCGCGGTTTCCGGCTCAGTCCCGGCCGGTCCGGTCTCGACAGTCTCGGTCGGCTCAGCCGCCGCCTGTTCGGCCTCGACCTGTGCCTCTTCCGCTGGAGCAGCCGGAGTCTCCTCAGCCTGCTCGGCCGTCGCGCGGTCGTCTTCGGTGCTCACCCGTATTCCTCCTCCTCGGCCGCCGCGCGGTCGTGCTCGGCGGCGGCGGACGCCTCGGCCACGCTGCCGCCGGTCCAGCGGACGTGCAGTTCCGCCAGTGCCTCCAGCTGGTCGAACTGCACCGCCGACTCGCGGTACAGCTCCAGCAGCGCGAGGAACCGGGCCACGACCTCCACCGTGTGCTCGCAGTCCGAGGTGAGTTCCTTGAACGTCGCCTGCCCGGCTTCGGCGAGCTTCACCCGCAGCAGCGCGGCGTGCTCGCGCACGGACACCCGCCCCATGTGGATGTGCGCGATCGACACCTGCGGCGGCGGTTTCGGCCGGAACACCGCGACCGCGATCTCCGCGAACCGCTCCGGCGTGACGCCCAGCATCACCTCCGGCAGCAGCCCGAGGTACCGCTCCTCCAGCGCCACCGACCGCGGGTACCGCCGCAGCGCGCCTTCCTCCAGCTCGCCGAACAGCGCGGCGACCTGCTTGTACGCGCGGTACTGCAGCATCCGCGCGAACAGCACGTCGCGGGCTTCCAGCAGCGCGAGGTCGTCCTCGTTCTCGACCTCGGCCGCGGGCAGCAGCCGGGCGGCCTTGAGGTCGAGCAGGGTCGCGGCGATCACCAGGAACTCGGTGGTCTCGTCGAGGTTCCAGTCCGGGCCGAGCGCACGGGTGTAGGCGATGAAATCGTCGGTGACCGTGTGCAGGGCGACCTCGGTGACGTCCAGCTGGTGCTGTGAGATCAGCTGCAGCAGCAAATCGAACGGGCCCTCGAAGTTCTGCAGCCGCACCTTGAACTTCGAGGAGCCCTCCTCGGCGGCGTACCCCTCGGGGATGGTGCCGCCGTGCACCGTCTCGTGCTCCGCCGGAGCCTCGGAAGGCGCGGCGTCCTCCGGAGCTTCCGCCGCAGCGGCGGCCTCCTCCGGGATTTCCGCGCCCGCCGTGCTTTCCGGAGCCGCGCCGCCGGGTTCTGCCGTGCTTTCGGTGCTGTCCGAGACTGCCGCTTCCGGCTCCGGCAGCTCGGCCGATGCCGGTTCGTCCATCAGCCCTCGGTTCCGCCGTCCTCGGCGTTCGCCCGCAATCGCTGCACCAGCACGGAGTCCTCGCCGCGCTGGTCGAAGTCGGCGAGCAGCACGGCGACCGCCTCGCGGACGAGCCTGCCGCGGTCGACGACCAGCTCGTGCTTGGCCCGCAGGTTCAGCCGGGCCTGCTCCATCGCGAGCAGTTCCTCGCCGGAGACGTACACGGTGATCTTCGCGTCGTGCTTGGTGCGCCCGGACCCGCTGCGCGCCGCGTTGCGGGCCAGCTGGTCGGCCTCCGCGCCGCCGCCGGGCTTGCGGGGAGGAGCCACCGGTTCCGCGGGAGCGGGCACGGCGGGTCGTTCGAGCGCGGGGGCGGCCGGACTGGAGGTGAGGCGGAAAAGCTCCGACGCTCCGGGCAGGGAAGCGCGCCTGCTCACCGAGCGATCACCTCGCGGGCCAGCGCGCGGTAAGCCGCGGCGCCGGCGGACTTGGGGGCCCAGGTCGTGATGGGCTCGCCCGCGACCGTCGTCTCGGGGAACCGCACGGTGCGGTTGATCACCGTGTCGAACACGGTGTCGCCGAATGCCTCGACCACGCGAGCCATGACCTCCTTCGAGTGCAGGGTTCTCGGGTCGTACATCGTGGCGAGAATCCCCGTGATGTCCAGTTTGGGGTTGAGGCGTTCCTGCACCTTCTCGATCGTGTCGATCAGGAGCGCGACGCCTCGCAGACTGAAGAACTCGCACTCCAGGGGGATGATCACACCGTCCGCGGCGGTCAATGCGTTCACCGTCAACAGGCCGAGCGAGGGCTGGCAGTCGACAAGAACATAGTCGTAGTCGTTCATCACCGGACGAAGGACCCGTAACAACGTGTGCTCGCGCCCTACCTCTGCGACGAGCTGGACCTCCGCCGCGGACAGGTCGATGTTGCTCGGCAGCAGGTCAACGCCGTCGACGCGGGTTTTGCGGAGCACGTCCTCGATCTGCACCGAGCGCTCCATGATGACGTTGTAGACCGTCTGGTCCAGTTCGTGCGGCTGGATGCCCAGCCCGACCGACAGCGCGCCCTGCGGGTCGAAGTCGACCAGCAGCACCCGGCGGCCGCATTCGGCGAGCGCGGCGCCGAGGTTGATCGTGGACGTGGTCTTGCCGACCCCGCCCTTCTGGTTGCACATGGCGAGCACCTTCGCCGGGCCGTGCCGCTCCAGCGGCGGCGGCTCGGGGATCTCGCGCAGCGGGCGCCCGGTGGGCCCGATCCCGCTCTCCGCGCGCTCCTTCGCCCGCATCCGGGCGCGTTCCGCGCGGGTCAGCGGCCGTTCCGGCTCGTCGCCCTCGTGGTCCGCCGGGGTGGCGATCCGCGCGTGCTCGAGGTTCGCCGCGGCCGAACCGGAAGACCCGGCGGACCCGGACGGCCCTGCTGGCGCGGCGGGCCCGGGCGACGCTGCCGGGTCCTCCGGCTGGTTCGGGGTCGGTGTCGACATGGCGCGAAAGCTCCTTGTTCGGCGGGGTCTGGCGCAGCCTATGCGGATTTCCGGAGCACCGGCAAAGCGCCGCGCCGGGCCGCACGGGCCGAGTCACCGCAGCGTGGGAAGGCTCTAGGACGCGTTGAGCGTTCAGCCGAGCGCGCGCGGATGCGCGGTGGCGTAGACCTCTCGCAGCGTCGTGACCGTGACGAGCGTGTACACCTGGGTCGTGGTCACCGAAGCGTGGCCGAGCAGTTCCTGCACCACCCGGACGTCCGCGCCGCCCTCGAGCAGGTGGGTCGCGAACGAGTGGCGCAGGGTGTGCGGCGACACCGCCGCGGTGATCCCGGCCCGCTCGGCGGTGTCCTTGAGCACCTGCCACGCGCTTTGCCGGGAGAGCCGGCTGCCGCGGGCGTTGAGGAAGATCGCCGAGGTGCCCCGGCCGTTCGCGGCGAGCGCGGGGCGGGCGCGAACCAGGTACGCGTCGAGCGCTTCCAGCGCGGGACGGCCGATCGGCACCAGGCGTTGCTTGCCGCCCTTGCCGTCGAGCAGGACTGTGCGCTCGGTGTCGTCCACATCGTCCACGTCGAGCCCGACCGCCTCGGAAATCCGGGCTCCGGTCGAGTAGAGCAGTTCCAGCAGCGCACGGTCGCGCAGGGCGCGTTCGCCGTCCGGCGGCGGAGTGTCGAGCAGCTTGAGGACGTCCCCGACCGGCAGGGCCTTGGGCAGCCGTTTCGCCGCGGCAGGCGGACGGACGTCGCGCGCCGGGTCGTGTTCGGTGAGCCCGTCCGCGTGCGCGAACTTGTGCAGCCCGCGCACCGCGACCAGCGCCCGCGCGGCCGACGACGCCGCCAGCGGCTGGTGTTCTTCGTCGCCCTCGCGCAGCGCGGCGCCGAACGAGGTGACGTGCGCGGGCGTGACCTCGGCCAGCCGCACGATCCCAGCCGCTTCCAGATGCGCGGCGTAGCGGCGGAGATCGCGGGAGTAGCTGTCGAGGGTGTTGCGGGCAGTGCCGCGCTCGACGACGAGGTGGTCGAGGTACGTGGCTATCGCGCCTCGCACCTCGACACCCGCATCATTCACGCCGCCACTCTAGGACGGCGCCCCGACAGAACCGGGAAATTCAGCCCTCGGCCAGTCGGAGCGCGAACCGCGACGGCCGGTCCTGCCACGGCGCGTCGGCCGGGCGCGTCTCCGCCGCCCCGGTCACGACCGCGTGCGCGGACAGCACGCCCGAGACGGTCGCCCCGTTGACCAGCTCGCCGGAAAGGGCCATCCGGACCGCCTCGGCGAGCGGGAACTTCCGCACCACCAGGTCGGCCTCCTCCTCGCCGAGCACGTCACGGTCCACTTCGGACAGATCGCGCGCGAGGAACACGCGCACCACCTCGTCGGTGAACCCGGGCGAGGCCGCGACGTCCACCAGCGTCTCCCAGCTCGCCGCCGCCAGCCCGGCCTCCTCGGCCAGCTCGCGCCGGGCCGCGTCGACCGGGTCCTCCCCCGGCTTGTCGATCAGCCCGGCGGGCAGCTCCCACAGCCTGCGCCCGAGCGGATGCCGGTACTGGTGGACGAGCGTGACGTTGTCCTCGCCGTCCAGCGCCGCGATCACCACCGCGCCGAGGTGCTCGACCACCTCGCGTTTGGCGGTCTCCCCGCCGGGCATCACGACGTCGTCGACCCGGAGGCCGACGACGCGTCCCACGTGGACGACCGTGCTGCCGGCGACGGAGAACTCGTGCGTGCCGGGCGCGCTCACCGAGCCGCCACAGGCGTTTCGGGAAGCTCGACCGGGAGCCGCTCGGCGACCTTGCGGTCCACGACCGCCTTCACGAACGCGCTGAACAGCGGGTGCGGCCGGGTCGGGCGGCTCTTCAGCTCGGGGTGCGCCTGGGTGCCCACGAAGAACGGGTGCACGTCCGCGGGCAGTTCGACGAACTCGACGAGCCGGTCGTCCGGCGAGGTGCCGGAGAACACCAGTCCCGCGTCGCCGATCTGCTTGCGGTAGGCGTTGTTCACCTCGTAGCGGTGCCGGTGGCGCTCGGACACCTCGGTGGTGCCGTACGCCTTGGCGACCTGCGAACCCGCCTTGAGCTTCGCCGGGTACGCGCCGAGCCGCATCGTGCCGCCCATGTCGCGCTCGCCCGCGACGACGTCGCGCTGGTCGGCCATGGTCGAGATCACCGGGTGCTTGGTGTTGTCGTCGAACTCGGCCGAGTTCGCGTCCTCGATGCCCGCCAGGTTCCGCGCGCTTTCGATGACCATGCACTGCAGGCCGAGGCACAGCCCGAGCAGCGGGACGCCGTGCGTGCGCGCGTAGTGGATCGCGCCGACCTTGCCCTCGATGCCGCGGATGCCGAACCCGCCCGGGATCAGCACACCGTCCACATCGGACAGCACGGACGCCGCGCCGGATTCGGTCTGCGCGTCGTCCGAGGCGACCCAGACGATCTCGACCTTGGCGCGGTGCGCGAACCCGCCCGCGCGCAGCGCCTCGGTGACCGAGAGGTACGCGTCCGGCAGGTCGATGTACTTGCCCACCACCGCGACCCGGACGATCTCGCTCGGGTTGTGCACGCGGTCGAGCAGGTCGCCCCACACCGTCCAGTCGACGTCCCGGAACGGCAGGCCGAGCCGGCGCACCACGTACGCGTCGAGCGCCTCGCCGTGCAGCACCTTCGGGATGTCGTAGATCGAGCGCGCGTCCGGGCAGGCGATGACCGCCTCGGTGTCGACGTCGCACATCAGGCCGATCTTGCGCTTGAGGTCGTCCGGGATCTCCCGGTCCGCGCGGCACACCAGCGCGTCCGGCTGGATGCCGATGTTGCGCAGCGCGGCGACCGAGTGCTGGGTCGGCTTGGTCTTGAGCTCGCCCGAGGGGGCGAGGTAGGGCACCAGCGACACGTGCAGGAAGAAGCAGTTCTCCCGGCCGACGTCGTGGCGCACCTGGCGGCACGCCTCGAGGAACGGCAGCGACTCGATGTCGCCGACCGTGCCGCCAACCTCGGTGATCACCACGTCCGGCGCGACGCCGTTCTCGTCCGGCCCGGCCGCGGCGGTGATCCGCGCCTTGATCTCGTCGGTGATGTGCGGGATCACCTGGACGGTGTCGCCGAGGTACTCGCCGCGGCGTTCCTTGGCGATCACCTCCGAGTACACCTGTCCGGTGGTGACGTTCGCCTTGCCGTCGAGAGAGCGGTCGAGGAAGCGCTCGTAGTGCCCGATGTCGAGATCGGTCTCGGCGCCGTCGTCGGTGACGAACACCTCGCCGTGCTGGAACGGGTTCATCGTCCCGGGGTCGACATTGAGGTACGGGTCGAGCTTCTGCATCGTGACGCGAAGTCCGCGCGAAGTGAGCAGCTGTCCGAGGCTGGACGCCGTCAGACCCTTACCCAGAGAGGAGGCAACGCCTCCGGTGACAAAGACATACTTGGTAGCCCGCGACTGAAGTCCCACGGGCCGCCAGCATATCCCACTCGCCGCGATCCGCTCGCCGACGCCTCTTCCCGGCGCGGCGGAATCGGTTCACCCGCCCCGCGCTAGGCTGCGCGGCGTGACGAACATCCGCGATGACCACTGGACCGCCCCGGTCGCGGGCGCCTCGCTGGACGCCGCGGTGCGCGTCCCCGGATCGAAGTCGATCACCAACCGGGCCTACGTGCTCGCCGCGCTCGCGAGCGCCCCCACGCGGGTGCGCCATCCGCTCGATTCGCGCGACACCCGGCTGATGCTGGCCGCGCTCGCCTCGCTGGGCGCGCTTTCGGAAGAGACCATCGACGGCTTCCTCGTCCATCCGCTGGGCACCATCGGCGGCCGCGGCGACGAAACCACCGTCACGCTCGGCAACGCGGGCACTGTCGCCCGTTTCACGCCCGCGCTCGCCACTTTGGGCGACGCGTCGGTGCAGTTCGACGGCGACGAGGCGATCCGCCGCCGCCCGATCGGCCCGCTGCTGGCCGCGCTGCGCAAGCTCGGCGCGCGGATCGACGACGGCGGACGCGGCGCGCCGCCGTTCACCGTGCACGGCACCGGCGGGCTGCGCGGCGGCCGGGTGGACCTCGATTCGTCGGCCTCCAGCCAGTTCCTGTCCGCGCTGCTGCTCGCCGGCCCGGCGTTCGAGCAGGGCGTGACCGTGCGGCTGGTGGGCGGAGCCCCGCCGAGCGAACCGCACATCGCGATGACGCTGGACATGCTGCGCCGGTTCGGGGCCACTGTGGAGCGTTCCGGCACGGAATTCCGCGTGGAGCCGGCGAAACTGTCGTGCCCCGAGTACGTGGTGGAGCCGGATCTGTCCACCGCGGCCCCGTTCGTGGCCGCCGCGGTCGTCGGCGGCGGGACGGTCCGGGTGCACGGCTGGCCGAAGCAGACCACGCAGCCGGGCGACTGGCTGCGCGGCCTGGTGGCCGAACTGGGCGCGAAAGCGGAACTGGACGACGACGGCCTGGTCGTCACCGGCGGCGGCGCGTTCCCCGGCATCGACCTCGATCTGCACGAGGTCGGCGAACTGACCCCGGTCATCGCGGCGATGCTGTGCTTCGCCGAGAGCCCGTCGAGCATCACCGGAGTCGCGCACCTGCGCGGCCACGAGACCGACCGGCTCACCGCGCTGGCGACCGAACTGTCCGGCCTGGGCGCGGGCGTCTACGAACTCGAGGACGGGCTGGAAATCACTCCCGCCCCGATGCACGGCGGTGTTTTCCGCACTTACGAGGACCACCGGCTGGTGATGGCCGCCGCGGTGCTCGGCCTGCGCGTGCCCGGCGTGCTGGTCGAGAACCCGGAAACGGTCGGCAAGACGTTCCCGAAGTTCGTCGAGACGTGGAGCGACGCCGTCAGCTGAGCAACCGGCGGATCTCCTCTGCCACCACCTCGGGTTCGGTGACCGGCGCCAGATGTCCGGACTTCTCCGCGATCCGGTGCCGTCCCCCGGACGAAACCCGTTGCGCGTGCGCGGCATTCGCCTCCGCGCGCATCGCGGCGTTCATCCCGTCCCCTGCGCGGCCGCCGGACACCACAGTCACCGACCAGTCGCCTGACGGCGGCGGGTTCTTGCGCCAAGCTTCCAGTTCGTCGAGGAAGGTCCGCGCCTGCTCGGTCTGGGTGCGCAACACCTGCGGCGTAAAGCCTTCCCGCACCAGATCCCGCCGGACGTCCCCGGGAGCGGCACGCACCATGGGCCGGTACAAGAACTTCAGCAATCCGGCCGCCGCGAGGATCCGGCCCGTGCGCAGCAGTTTCCGTTCGATGCCGCGGAACCGGGGCGAGAACAGCACCTCCGCCGCCTCGTCGGCCGGATCGACCAGGACCAGCCCGGAGACTTGAGCGGACGTCCGGGACGCGGCGAGCCGCACGATCGGTCCCCCGGCACTGTGCCCGACGAGCACGTACGGCCCCGGCCCGAAATGGCTCAGCACGTCGACGAGATCGCCTGCCATCCGGTCCAGCGTGCGCCCGGACGGATCCGGCGCGCTGCGGCCGAGCCCGGACCGGTCGTACACCACCGCCCGCGCGAACTCGCCGACCAGCGGCTGCACGAGCCCCCACGACGACCGGCTCGCCGCCGCCCCCGCCTCGAACACGACCGTCGGCCCGGAGCCGGGCCCGGGCAGCACCATCGCGTACAGCCGTCGTCCGTCCCTTGTGGACACCCACTCCGGCTCGCCCTGCACGTGCGCCACCGGCGACCCCCTCCGCTCGAAGTTAGGGTCACCTTACTCACGACGACCCGGCCGCGCTCAGGTCCGCGTCGGCCGGAGCTCAGCCCGCTGGGCGCTCGTCCCGCTCGTCGTCCCCGAACAGGTCGCGCAGCGTCACCGCGCGGTTGACCCGGACGTGCTCGGCGGCGTACTCGCGCGCCCGCTCCACGTCGCCGGAGCCGATGGCCTCCACCAGGCGGCGGTGCTCGTCCAGCAGCGCGCCCCAGTGCTCGTTCTGGCTGGTCAGCCACCGCAGCTGACCCTCGAGCGGATGCAGCATCGTGGTGAGCAGCCGGTTGCCCGCGATGGCGATGATCTCGTCGTGCAGCCTGCTGTTGGCCTCCGAAATCCGCGCGCCGTCACCACCCTGGGTCACCCGCGCGGATTCGGCGAGCAGCCGCTCCAGCCGCCGCATCTCCGGCTTCCCCGCCCGTTCCGCCGCGCGCGCGGCGGCGAGGCTCTCCAGCGCCTCCCGGACGTCGAAGAGCTCCTCGACATCCACCCGCGCCAACTGCCGCACCACCACCCGACGGGGCGTGGGCACGACCACGAACCCCTCGGATTCCAGGCTGCGGATCGCCTCGCGCACCGGCACCCGCGAAACCCCGAGATCCTCGGCCAATTCGCGTTCGACCAGCCGGTCCCCCGGCTTCAGCCGCCCGGTCAGGATCCGCTCCCGCAGTTCGTCGAGCACCCGGGCGCGCGTCGCCGCGAGCGGCTGCCGCTGCTGCGTGACGCCCACCTGAACCCCTCTCCCCGATACCGGACATCGCCGAGCTTATCGGGAAGAGGGTTGACGCAGCAGCCGCGCGGGGCGATATTTGGGATCCCAAGTTTGGGATCCCAAAGCTGCCGGCACGTAGCCCGGAGGTCTGCAATGACGCACGCCCCGTCCACCGAAACCAGCGCGACCAGCACCACCGAACCCGACCCCCGGCTGTGGAACGAGGACCTCGCGCCCGCCAAGGAACGGCGCTGGAAGGTCTACGACATCTTCGCGCTCTGGATGTCGGACGTGCACAACCTCGGCAACTACACCTTCGCCGCCGGCCTGTTCGTGCTCGGCCTCTCGGCCTGGCAGGTGTTCACCGCGCTGCTGTTCGGGTTCGTGATCATCTTCTTCGGGATGAACCTGATGGGCCGGATCGGGCAGCGCACCGGCGTCCCGTTCCCGGTGGTCGCGCGGATCAGCTTCGGCACGTTCGGCGCGAACCTGCCCGCGCTGATCCGCGCCGTGATCGCGATCTTCTGGTACGGCATCCAGACCTATCTCGCGAGCGTCGCCATCACCCTGCTCGTGCTGGCGATCGACCCCGGCCTGAAACCGTTGACCGAGCACAGTTTCCTCGGCCTGCACGCGCTCGGCTGGATCTGCTTCGTGGCGCTGTGGCTGGTGCAGGCGCTCGTGCTGACCCGCGGCATGGAGGCGGTGCGGAAGTTCCAGGACTGGTGCGGCCCGCTGATCTGGATCGTGATGATCGCGCTCGCGGTCTGGATCCTCGCCGCGAGCCACTGGCACATCTCGTTCACCAGCAGCCCGCGCCGCCTGTCCGGCGGCGAGCAGGTGCGGCAGTGGTTCGGCGCGGCCGGGCTGATCCTGTCCACCTACGGCACGCTGATGCTCAACTTCTGCGACTTCTCCCGCAACGCCCCGGACCAGAAAACGGTGCGGCGCGGCAACTTCTGGGGTCTCCCGGTGAACTCGACGGCCTTCGCGCTGCTGTCGGTGATCGTCACCGCGGGCAGCCTGCAAGTGTTCGGCGAGGCGATCACCGACCCGGCCGAACTGCTCGCCCGCGTGCACAACACCCCGGTGCTGATCATCGGCGCGCTGACCTTCGCCATCGCCACCATGGGCGTCAACATCGTCGCGAACTTCGTCTCCCCCGCCTACGACCTCGCCAACATCTGGCCCAAGCGGATCTCGTTCACCGTCGGCGGGATGATCAGCGCCGTCGCCGCGTTGTGCGTGCTGCCGTGGAAGCTGTACTCGTCGCCGGTGGTGGTCAACTACTTCCTCGGCGGGCTCGGCGCGTTCCTCGGGCCGCTGTTCGGGATCATGATCGTCGACTACTACCTGATCCGCCGCGGCAAGGTCGACGTGGAGCAGCTGTTCGTGCGGGACGGCAAGTACCCCAAGGTGAATCCGCGCGCGATGGCCGCGTTCTTCCCGTGCGCCGTGCTGTCCGCGGTGATCGCGCTGGTGCCGTTCTTCGCGCCGGCCGCGCCGTACTCCTGGTTCCTCGGCACCGCCGGCGCCGGGGTGCTCTACTACGCCGTTTCGTACCGCCAGCGGAGGGCTTGATGCGGATCCTCGTCACCAACTGCAACACCACCGAGGCCATGACGAAGGAGATCGAGACCGGGGCGCGGGCGGCGGCCAGTCCCGGCACCGAGATCGTCGCGCTGACGCCGAAGTGGGGCCCGGAATCGGCGGAGGGCTGGCTGGACAGCTTCCTGTCCGCCGCGGCGGTGCTGGACCTGTTGCGCACCACCGGGGAAACGTTCGACGCGGTCGTCCTCGCCGGTTTCGGCGAGCACGGCCGCGAGGGCGCGCGGGAACTGCTGGACGTGCCGGTGGTCGACATCACCGAGGCCGCGGCGCATCTCGCCGGGCTGCTCGGCCGCCGGTACGGCGTGGTGACGACGCTGGACCGCACGTGCGGGCTGATCGAGGACAGCCTGCACTCGGCCGGAGTCGACCGGAACTGCGTCGCGGTCGTCGGCACCGGGCTCAGCGTGCTGGAGCTGCGCGACGAGGAACGAACGGAATCGGCCCTGCTCACCGCGGGATTGCGGGCGCGCGACGCCGGAGCCGAGGTGCTCGTGCTCGGCTGCGCCGGGATGACCGGGCTGGACCGCACGATGTCGGCGATGCTCGACGTTCCGGTGATCGACGGGGTCGCCGCCGCGGTCCGGCTCGCGGAATCCCTGGTGGCGCTGGGATTGCGCACCAGCCGGGCCGGGTCCTACGCGCGTCCGCTCGACAAGCACCGCACCTGGCCCGGCGGGTGACCCTTCAGACCGAGGCCCGCACCGGCACCCGGGCGCGTCCGGTCAGCGCCTTGCTCCACGGCAGCCGCCGCAGCACCTCGACGATCGCGAAGGTCAGCGCCACCGTCGCCGGGTACGCCACCAGCGTCGTCCACGGCGCGCCGTAGCGGTCGCCGACGAAGACGAACAGCGGGTCCAGCACCGCGATCGCGATCGGGTGGGTCAGGAACACCGCGAACGACCGGTTCACCGCCCAGGACACGAACCTTCCGCCGCGCTGCCTGCTCTCCGCCCAGCGCGCGCCCGCGAGGTAGATCCCGGCGATCACCGCGACGAACCACGGGATCAGGTACGGGCGGAAGGCGTCCGACGCCATCTCCGGCCACTCTCCGAAGTGGACACTCACGAAGTAGCCGGTCTCGGCGATCGCGAGCCCGCCTGCCATCGCGAGCAGCACCCAGCGCGCGTGCGTGCGCAGCCAGGCGTGCACCGCCTCGAAGTGCAGCGCCGCCGCGGCGCCGAGCAGCATGTAGAACTGGTACACGAGGAAAGTCGCGAAGAACTTGCTGACGAAGCCGTAGCCAAGCGCGGCGGGCGGGTAGCTCATGAAGATCGCGACCGCGACCTGGATCGCGCCGGACACCGCCAGCACCGTCCACGGACGGCGGCGGATCAGGTCGAACATCTTGGCCAGCAGCGGGAACAACAGGTACACCTGCAGCGTCACCAGCATGAAATACATGTGGTACCAGGCGTTCCCGGTCAGCAGGTCCAGCCCGAGCGTGCGCAGCTGCGCGCCGATCGACCCGAACGGCTGGTCCGAGGTGATCAGCGAATAGACCCGGTAGATGACCGTCCAGGTCACGTACGGGACCGCGACCAGAGGGAACCGCCTGCGCCAGAACTTGCCGGTCGCCACCGGCCGGTCCCGGTAGCCGAACACGAGCACGAACGCGGTCAGCGCGAAGAACGCCTCGCGGGTCAGGTGCAGCGGGGTCTGGAACGCGTCGGCGACGACGTCCTGCGGGAACGTCGTGGAGCCGATCACGTGGATGAGGATGACCAGGGCGAACGTCACGACGCGGTACAAATCGAGCTGCCGCAGGTGCGTCGGCTTGGCGGGCGCCGGCTCGTCCGCACGGACGAGCGGGATCTCGGTAGTGGTCATCGTTCGGCCGTGCTCCCGGGGTCGTTGGCGCTCATGGTGCCAGGCTCTCGTGCGCAGCTGTGAGCCACCCATGATCTTCCTGAGACTCGCCTGATGCCGCACGGGACGGGTGTCGGGTCAACCACACCCGTACGGGTGAACCGGCGCCGCCCCGCGGCACCGGACCACTCGCCCCGCTTGGAACAGGCCGTTCGTCGGGCCTTTCCGGACACTTCACCACAAAACGCCCAGGCTCGGAAATTGGTCTAGTCCACAGTATTGACTCCGGCTGTGCCCTGGTTCACATTCGACTACGGGCCGGCCCCCGCTCCTGCAGTGATCACCCGATGTCCGACGTTCGCCGCGCATTCCGGTGCGGCGAGCGGACTTCGCTTGTGCGAGGGAGAATCCTTATGCCCCACCGGACCTTGAGACCGCTGGCCGTGGCCTGCGCCGCCCTGGCCGCCGTGGTCGTGGCCGGTCTCACCATCCTGGCCCGGCCCGCCCCGGCCACGGCGACGCCCGCGCCCTCCTCGGGAGGCCTGCGCATCGCCTACTTCGACCAATGGAGCATCTACCAGAACGCCTACTACCTCAAGAACGTCGACAAGATCGCCGACAACATCGACTACCTGCTCTACGACTTCGAGAACATCGACCCGACCAACCTCACCTGCTTCGAGACGACCAAGGCGACCACCCCCGACCCGGGCGGCGAGGACGACCCGAACGCGGGCGACGGCGCGGGCGACCAGTTCGCCGACTACCAGAAGTCGTTCGGCTCGGACATCAGCGTCGACGGCACCGCCGACACCTACAACATGCCGATCGTCGGCAACTTCCACCAGCTGCAGGAACTCAAGGCGCGGCACCCGAACCTGAAGGTGCTGCTGTCGCTCGGCGGCTGGACCTACTCGAAGTACTTCTCCGACGCCGCGGCCACGGACGCCTCCCGCAAGAAGTTCGTGAGCTCCTGCATCGACATGTTCATCAAGGGCAACATCCCGAACGCGGGCGGCTTCGGCGGCCCCGGCACCGCCGCGAACATCTTCGACGGGTTCGACATCGACTGGGAGTACCCGGCGCACCCCGGCGGACACACGGGCAACCACTACAGCCCCAACGACACCCAGAACTTCACCTCGCTGCTCGCCGAGTTCCGCGGCCAGCTGGACGCACTGGGCAAGCACTACGCGCTTTCGGCCGCCCTGCCCGGCGGCCAGGACAAGATCGCGAAGATCCAGACCGACAAGATCCACCAGTACATGGACTTCGCCGACCCGATGACCTACGACATGCACGGCGCGTGGGACAAGACCGGTCCGACGAACTTCCAGGACCCGCTCTACCCCTCGCCGAACGACCCGTCCACGCCCATTCCGCCGGGCACCGAGAAGTACACCATCGACCAGGTGATGAAGGCGTACACGCAAGGCGATCCGGCGTACGGCATTCCCGGCGGGTTCCCGGCGTCGAAGCTGACCCTGGGCATCCCGTTCTACTACCGGGGCTGGACCGGCGTTCCGGCGGGCTCGAACCACGGGCTCTACCAGACCGCCACCGGTCCGTCCGCTCCGCATCCGCTGAGCGGCAACGTGCCCGGCGTCGCGATGTACAAGGAACTCTCCGGCGTGGTCGACAACCCGGCCACCACGTTCTGGGACCCGACAACGCAATCCGCGTGGTTCTACGACGGGACGAGCTTCTACGGCGGTTCGTCTAAGCAGTCGATCAAGGCGCGCACCGACTACATCCATTGCAACGGCCTCGGCGGCGCGATGATGTTCTCGCTCTACGACCTCGACCCCGATTCGACGCTGTTCCACGCGGTCGTGGACGGGCTCGCCGCGCCGACGGAGGGCTGCTCCGGCCCGCCGCCGACCACCCCGACGACGCCCACCACGCCCACTACGCCGACGACTCCCACGACCCCGACCACTCCGACGACCCCGACCACGCCCACCACTCCGACCACCCCGACGACTCCGCCGGGCGGCCAGTGCACGGCGGCGGCCTGGGATTCGGGCAAGGTCTACAACGGCGGCGCGGTCGTGTCGTACAACAACCACACCTGGACGGCGAAGTGGTGGACGCAGGGCGAGCAGCCCGGCACCTCGGACGTCTGGACGGACAACGGAGCCTGCTCCGGCGGCGGCGGTCCCACGACCGCGTGCCCGGCGGCGTGGAACACCTCCCAGTCCTACAACGCGGGCGCGGTCGTGTCCTACAACGGCCATCGCTGGTCCGCCAAGTGGTGGACGCGCGGCGAAACGCCCGGCAGCGCGTCGGTCTGGGCCGACAACGGCACCTGCTGACCCCGCGGCAGGCGCATGAATAACGGCGGCGGCACCGGATTCTCCACCCCGAGGGGAACCGGTGCCGCCGCCGCATCGCCTTTCGGCGACTCAGCGCGGCACTGGATTCCCGCTAAGGGGGCCAGCCGTGCAGCCCGCACAAGCCAGCGGCGGCACCGGGTTTCCTCGCTCTCGCGGGAAACCTGCCGCCGCACAGCCCGCACACAAGTCAGCGGCGGCCCCCGATTCCCCCACCCTCGAAGGGAATCCGGCACCGCCGCCGACTGTTGTGCGGGAGGCGGAAAGTCTCTCGTTCAGTTCCCCGAAGCGGCCACGCCCGGCGCGATCGCCTGCGCGTTGCCCGCGATGCCGTACCGCCCCGAACCGCCGTTGAGCTGCTCCTGCAACGCCAGAATGGTCGCGACCCGGCCCGCCGCCGAGTCCGCGTTGTCCACAGTGGACAGAATCGACGTGGCCGAGGTGTCCGCGCGCACCACCCCGATCGGGCCGGAGCCGCCTGCCGAACCCGGGTCCCCGGCGAGCACCGTGCCCGCGCCGGAGCGGTCCATCTGCGCGGCGAACCGCGCGATCGTCGCGGCCCGGTCCCCCGCGCCGTCGCCGGTCTGCTGTGCTCCGGTCAGCACGATCGCCAGCTGCGCGGGCTGCACGCCCTGGCTCGGCTTCACGAAACCGCCGTCGGTCAGCCCGCCGAGCGCGGCGGCGAGTTCGTCGCCGCTCGACTGCGGTTTCGCACTCGCCTTGTCCAGCAGCAGCGTCGAACCGAGCAGCGCGCCGGCGAGCGTGCCGGAGTCGCCCGCGGTCGGGAACTTCGCCCCGGCGGGCTGCAGCCGCGTGACGACGTCGCGCAACTGGTCGGCCTTCGCCGGGTCGGTGAACGCGTTGGTCAGCTGCAGTTCGCCGGTCACCGAGGCGCCGGCCTGGCCGACGAGCTTCTTGAGCGCGTCGCGGTCGGCCGGGCGCGCGTCCTGCGTGGTGACGATGACGACGCTGCGCTTGTCGAGCGCGCCCGCGACGACCTTCGGTCCCATCGTCCCGGCGAACGCGTCCGCGTCGGACAGCCGCGCGTTGAGCGAGTTGCGCTGCGCTTCGAGATCGGCGACCTGCGTGCCGAGGTCTTTCTTCTGGTCCGCGAGCCCGGACAGCAGCGAACCGTTGAGCGCGGTCGAGCCCAGCACCACGCCGACGGCCAGCGCCAGGAAGCACGCGGTGATGGAAACGATGTGGTACCGCAGGGAAATCACGTGAAGAGACCCTTCACCCAGGCGACGAACGTGGACCAGGTGTGCTGGATCCACTCGAGATAGACGGAGCCGACGTCGGAGACCAGCAGCGCGGCGATGACGACGACGATGGCGGCGAGGACGAGCAGCGCGACCGCGCCGAGCGACACCCTCGCCCGGTGCAGCGTCGCGACGGCCTTGCCGTCGACCAGCTTCGTGCCGAGCTTGAGCCGCGTGAGGAACGTGGACGGGTTCGACCCGGACCGGCCGTGGTCGAGGAATTCCCGCAGCGTGGCCTGGAATCCCACGGTGACCACCAGGCTCGCGCCGTGCGCGTCGGCCAGCAGCAGGGCGAGGTCCTCGGCGTTGCCCGACGCGGGGAAGGTGACCGCGCCGATGCCCAGGTCCTGGATCCGCTCGACGCCCGGCGCGTGCCCGTCCGGCTGCGCGGGGACGACGACCTCGCCGCCGCTGCGCAGCGTCGCGGTGCCGATCCCGGTCGGGTCGCCGACCATGACGTCCGGCTGGTAGCCCTGCGCGCGCAGGGTGTCCGCGCCGGCGTCGACGCCGATCAGCACCGGCCGGTGCTCGCCGATGTATTTCTTGAGCTTCTTGAGGTCCTCGGCGTGCCCGTTGCCCGCGGCGACGACCAGCACGTGCCGGTCGCGCACCGGGACCTTCAGCTCCGGCACGCCGACGCCGTCGAGGATCAGCGTCCGCTCGCGGCGCAGGAATTCGATCGTGTTGGCGGAGAAGGCTTCCAGCTGGGTCGACATCCCGGCCTTGGCCTCGATCATCTGGTCGGCGACGCTTTCCGAGGTCTGCTCGACCCCGGTCGCCAGCTGCCGCTCCCCCAGGTAGACCGCGCCCTCGTGCACGCGCAGCTTCGTGCCGTCCTTGACGCTGCGCAGCAGGTCCCCGCCGACCGAGTCGACCAGCGGGATGCCCGCCGCCACCAGGATTTCCGGGCCGAGGTTGGGGAACCGGCCGGAAATCGACGGGGACGCGTTGACCACCGCGGCGACCTCGGCGGCGACCAGCGCGTCGGCCGTGGCCCGGTCGAGGTCGAGCTGGTCCAGCACGACGATGTCGCCCGCGCTGACCCGGCGCAGCAGCTCCCGCGTGCGCCGGTCGACCCGCGCGACACCGATGACGCCGGGGAGGGCTTCTTGGTTCCGCGCGAGAAGACCAGTGAGCTTCATGTGGCTGATGGTGACAAATTTGTGCCAGGGTGCGGAGCCGACGCGCCGAAGCGGACATGACTCGTTGTGGTGAGCCATGTCGCGCGAGGTGCGGAGCCGGGGTTAACTGTGCGGTCCGCCCGCCTCGAAATCGAGGTTGGACCAGGGGCTCGCGGGATCGTTCAGCAACCGGTGGCGCACGCGCGCGGCCGATACGTATTCCGGCCCGAATTCCTCGCCGTCGAGCGCGAGCAGCCTGCCGAGCACGTATCCGGTGGACAATTCCGCCCAGGATCCGTGGTAGCGCCGGGCGATCGCGCCCGCCTCCAGCACCATCAATTCCGCGGTGAGCGCGTCGCAGTACCCGACCGCCAGCCCCCAGCGCGCCAATTCGACCGCGCGGCCGACGTCCCAGCCGATGATGCTGTCCACCACGCCGTCCGGCTCGAGCAGGCCGTCCGCCCGGAACCGCTGTTCGTACCGGACGATCCGGCGCACCGCGTCGACGAGCGGCCCGGCCTGGTCCTCGGCGTCGTTGTCGGCACACCACTGCCGGACCAGTTCGACCCAGCCGTAGACGTCCAGCGCGAGCCCGGAGCGGGCGCGCAGCACGAGCACGAGGTTTCCGGTGGTGAGCTGGTAGGAATCGCCGAGCAGCCGGTCCATCGCGGCCCGCCAGCCCGCCGCGTCCGCGACGCCCCACCAGTCGCGCAGGCCGCGGACCTCGGCGACGTAGTCGTGGTAGCGCGCGTCGAGGACGTTCCACGGTTCGGCCGACAGCACCGCCTGGTGCGCGCCGCACGCGAGCGCGTGCGCGACCGGACCGTCGAGAAGTCCGTACCGGGCCGTGTAAAGCCGTTCGACCTGCTGCTCCACCGCGGTGACCCGGTGCGGGTTCGCGTCGACCCAGGGCAGCACGGCCGCCGCGCGCACCCGCCATTCGCCGAGGGTGCCGCGGTTGAACACGACCTGTTCCTCTTCGCCGAGACCGTGCGTGGCCCAGTCGAGGTCACCGCTGAGGAACACCACGTCCGCGCCGAAATCCGGCAGCGCGCCGCGGGTGAACACCTGCAGCGAGGGTTCGCCGCCGTGCGCGCAGCAGACTTTCGCGGGCGACCAGGTCCGGTCCTGCGCGAGCCGCTGCGCCTCGTCGCGGTGGATCGGCACGAAGAGCTCCTCGTCGCCGAGGAGTGCGAGGAAACGGTCGAGATCGTCCTCCCGCCGCGCGCGGGCGAGTTCGGCTTCGACGTCGGCCAGCGTGGCCCAGGTCATGGAATCCGCCTCAGCCCTTCTTCGCGCGCTTGCGCTTCGCGCCGGTGTTCTTCGCTTTGTCTTTCTCCGCCGTGGCAAGCAGTTCCTCGGCGTGCGCGCGGCCGGTCTCGGTGCCGTCCATGCCGGCGAGCATCCGCGCCAGCTCGCGCACCCGGTCGTCCTGGTCGAGCGTTTTCACGCCGCTGCGCGTGACGCCGCCGCTGGTTCCCTTGTCCACCACCAGATGCTGGTCGGCGAACGCGGCGACCTGCGGCAGATGCGTGACCACCAGGACCTGGTGGGTGCGCGCGAGCCGCGCCAGCCGCCGTCCGATCTCGACCGCGGCCCGGCCGCCGACCCCGGCGTCGACCTCGTCGAACACCAGCGTCTGAACCGTGTCGGCGTGCGCCAGCACAACCTCGATCGCCAGCATCACCCGCGACAGCTCACCGCCCGAAGCGGCTTTGTGCACCGGCAGCGGCGGCGCGCCGTTGTGCGCGCGCAGCAGCAGTTCCACTTCGTCGACGCCGTCCGGGCCCGCGTGCACCGCGTGTCCGTCGATCGCGAGCGCCTGCCTGTCACCGTGTTCGGCCGGCCGCTGTTCGACGGTGATCTCCAGCTCCGCCTGGCCCATCGCGAGACCGGACAGCTCCTTGGTGATCGCCGTGGCCAGTTCCGCGGCCGCCTTGCCGCGCGCGGCGGAAACCTCGGTGGCGTGCGCGACCAGCTGCACAGCCAGCTCGTCGCGGCGCAACGCCAGCGCGGCCAAGGCCTCTTCGGACGTGTCCATCGATTCGAGCCGCCGGCGCGCGTCTTCGGCCCACGCCAGCACGCCGTCGACATCCGCGGCGTACTTGCGGGTGAGCCGTTTGAGATCGGCCTGCCGCGCGAGCACCTTCTCCAGCAGCGCCGGGTCGGCGTCCAGATTCTCGACGTAGCTGCCCAGCTCCGCGCCGACGTCGCTCAGCAGCGTGGAGGCCTCCTCCAGCCGCGGCACGAGGTCGCGCAGCACGGAGTCCTCCGCCGAAACCAGCCGCCGCACTGCCTCGCCGACCAGGCCGAGCGCGCCCGGGGCGTCCGGATCGCCGTCCTGCGCGCCGGAAACCGCCGCGTGCGCCTCGGTGGCCATCGCGCGCAGTTCGTCGACCGCGGCGAGCCGTTTGATCTGCTCGGTGAGCTCGACGTCCTCGCCCGGTTCGGGGGCGACCGCGTCGATCTCGTTCAGCCCGTGTTTCAGCAGGTCCGCCTGCTGCGCCATCTCGCGGGAACGGTTGGAGCGCTCGCTCAGCTCGGTGATCACGGCCAGCCATTCCTCGCGGACCTGGCGGTACGCGGCGAGCGGCCGCCCGACGTCCTCGCCGGCGAACCGGTCGATGACCGCGCGCTGCTCGGCGGGGCGCAGCAGCCGCAGCTGGTCGTTCTGCCCGTGCACGGCGATCACCTGCTCGGACAGGTCGGACAGCACCCCGACCGGCACCGACCGGCCGCCGAGGTGCGCGCGCGAGCGCCCGTCGGCGGCGACCGTGCGCAGGGCGATGACGCTGCCGTCCTCGTCGACATCGGCCCCCGCGTCGGTGACGATGCGGGCGGCCGCGTCGTCCTTGCCCACGGTGAACCGGCCCTCGACGAATGCCTTCAGCATCCCGTTCCGGACCTTCGACGCCTCGGCCCGTCCGCCCGAGAGCAGATGCAGCCCGGTGACGACCATGGTTTTGCCCGCACCCGTCTCACCGGTGACCACGGTGAAGCCCGCGTGCAGTTCCAGCAGGGCTTCCTCGATGACTCCGAGGCCCTGGATGCGCATCTCGGCCAGCACGACGCATACGGTAGCGGCCCGCACCGACGTTCTGTGCGTCCGAGGTCCGCTAACTCTTCTTTTCGCTGGTCGAACACTTGTGCGGGCGCGTCGCGCTCAGCGGTCTCCCGAGCGCCGGTCGCGCCAGCTGCGCACCGGCAGCCCGAACTTGTACACCAGCCGGTCGGTGAACACGCCGTCCCACAGCCGCACCAGCCGGACCGGCCGCGTGCCGCAGACGACGCGCACGAGCGCGCCCGGCGGCAGGTCGAACGACCGCAGCCCGTCGCAGGTCAGCGCCGCTTTCGGGCCCTTCGGGTCGATGCCGACGGTGATCACCGATTCGGGCGAGACGACCAGCGGGCGGGAGAACATCGCGTGCGCGTTGCTCGGCACCACGAGCAGCGCCTCGACGTCCGGCCACAGCACCGGGCCGCCCGCGGAGAAGGCGTACGCGGTCGAGCCGGTCGGCGTCGCGCACAGCACGCCGTCGCAGCCGAAAGACGACACCGGGCGGCCGTCGACCTCGATCAGCGCGTCGAGCACCCGCTCGCGGCTGAACTTCTCGACGCTGGCCTCGTTGAGCGCCCAGGTCCGGTAGATCTCGGCGCCGTCGGCGGTGACGGTGACGTCGACGGTCATCCGGTCTTCGACGTGGTACTCACGGTCGACCACGCGCTGGACGGCGTCGGCGAGCGCGTCCGAATCGGCCTCGGCGAGGAAGCCGACACGGCCGAGGTTGACGCCGAGAACCGGCACCTCGGCCGGGCGGGCGAGTTCCGCCGCGCGCAGCAGGGTCCCGTCGCCGCCGAGCACGAACACGAGTTCGGCTCCCTCGGCCGGATTGTGCTCGGGCGCGACAACGGTGCACGGCATGGCCATGCAGCCGTCCGGGTCGATCAGCTGGAGGACGTCCTCGTCGAGCACGCGCAGCCGGATCCCGGCCTTGGCGAACCGCTGGGACACCTCGCGGGCGGCCTCCCGGGTGGTGTCCCGGTCGGGGTGCACCACGAGGAGCACTTCACGTTCGGCGGTCACTGGGGTCCTTCCTGGACTGCGGCGCGCACGAGCCGTTCGGCGTTTTCGACGGCTTCGCTGCCCGCTTCTTCCGGCTCCGTTTTGCGGAGCCACACGAAGTATTCGACGTTCCCGGAGGGCCCGGGCAACGGGCTCGCGACGACCCCGCGCAGCGACAGGCCGAGCTTCGCGGCTTCGGCGAGCACGCCCAGCACGGATTCGGCGCGCAGTTCCGGATCGCGCACCACGCCGCCGCTGCCGAGCCGGTCCTTGCCGACCTCGAACTGCGGTTTGACCATCGGCAGCAGATCCGCGCCGTCGCGCGCGCACTCGGCGAGCGCGGGCAGCACGAGCTTGAGCGAGATGAAGGAAAGGTCGCCGACGACGAGATCCACCTGGCCGCCGAGGACGTCCGGCGTCAGGTTGCGGACGTTCGTGCGGTCGAGGACCACGACGCGATCGTCGGTCTGCAGCTTCCAGTCGAGCAGCCCGCGCCCGACATCGGCGGCGATGACTTCGCCCGCCCCGTTTCGCAGCAGCACATCGGTGAACCCGCCGGTGGACGCGCCCGCGTCGAGACAGCGGCGGCCTTCGGCAGTCAGTCCTTCCGGACCGAAACGCTCAAGCGCGCCAAGGAGTTTGTGCGCGCCGCGCGACGCCCAGCCCGGGTCGTCCTCGTCCTTCACGACGATCGGCGCGTCGTTTTCCACGCCGGTGGCGGGTTTCGTGGCGACCATGCCGCGCACGGTGACCTTGCCGCCGGTGATGAGCGCGGAGGCTTGTTCGCGGGAGCGGGCGAGTCCGCGCCGCACGAGTTCCGCGTCGAGCCTGGCCCGTTTGGCCACGCCGGTCAGACCTTGTCGATGCTGGACAGGGCCACGGTCAGCTCGGTGTGCACGGCCTCGAACCGGTCCACGTGCTCGGCGGGCGGCAGCGTGTCGAGGTCGTCGAGCCCGGCGACGGCCTCGTCGATGCCCGCCCGCGGGTCAGTCTGCTGCGGGCCGGGTCCGGGGATCGGCGGGGGTCCGGGAACCGGCCGCGGAACGTTCGGGTGCACAGCCCCAAACTACCAGTCAGGCCAGCCCGAGCCCGGCTACCGCCGCCGCGGCCGCGTCGCCGTCCGCGCGCACCTGCGCGACCCCGGTGCGCCACGCCGAATCGCACAGCGCGCGCAGCAGGTCGAGCTTGTCCCCCTCGCCGCGGACGGTCAGCACGTCGCTTTCGCTGATCTCCCAGCCGGTTTGCTTCCCGACGCGCAATTCGTCCACCGGCCGCGCGAGCGCGGCGAGGTCCGCGCCGAGATGCGTCGGCCGTTCCGCCGGAATGGCGGTGAGCAGCGTCGCGGGAGTCGCGATGCCGGTGAGGACGCACAACGAGTCGAGCCCCGCCGCGACCGCACCCGCGATGTCGGTGTCGAGCCGATCCCCGACCACCAGCGGACGCTTCGCTTCCGCCGACCGCGCAGCCGTCTCGAACAACAGCGGCTGCGGCTTTCCCGCGACGACCGGCTCCGCCCCGGTGGCGATCCTGAGCGCCCCGACCATCGACCCGTTGCCCGGCATCAGCCCGCGTTCGGTGGGCAGCGTGGTGTCGGTGTTCGTGGCGACCCACAGCCCGCCCGCCCGGATCACGATGCTCGCCTCGGCGAGGTCCGCCCACCCGGTTTCCGGCGAATGTCCTTGCACCACCGCGGAAACGTCGTCACCCGCGGTCCGCACCGGCTCCAGTTCGGCCGCGGAGATCTGGTCGCCGAGCGAGGCGGTGCCGACGATGAGCACCTTCGAGCCGGCGGCCAGCCGGTCCCGAAGGAGTCCGGCTGCCGCCTGAGCGCTCGTGTGCACCTCTTCGGTGTCCGCGGAGATCCCGAGGTCCCGGAGATGCTCCGCGACCGCCGACGGGGCTTTGGACGCGTTGTTGGTCACGAACCGGACCGCCGTGCCCTGCTCGCGCACGGCGGCCACGGTTTCCGCGGCGCCCTCGATCACCTGCGGCCCGTGGTAGACGGTGCCGTCGAGATCGAACAGCAGCGCGTCGTAAGCCACGTCAGTCATCCGACTCGCTGGAACCGTCCGCCTGATTCGCGTTCGCCTCGTTCGCGAGGTCCGCGGCCCGCTCGGCGGCGTCGGTCTCGTCCTCGGCGTCGGCCTCCGCGGCGTTGAGGAACCACTGCACGGCCTCTTCCTTGCGCCCGGCAGCCTCGAGGTTGTCGGCGTAGGCGTAGAACAGGCGCGCGCTCCACGGATCGCGCTTGGCCGCCTGGAGGTCCGGCCCCTGCAATGACACGACCGCCGCGTCCAGTTGCCCGAGATCGCGCCGCGCGCCCGCCGCGACGATCGCCAGCTCGACCTGGGTCGCCTTGGTGAGCCGTTCCTTGTCGGTCTCCTTGGCGAGGTCGAGGGCGCGCTCCGGACGGCCGAGCGCGCGCTCGGCGTCCGCGATGATCGCGATGTGCTCGTCGCTGCGCGTCATCCGCCGGACGGCGCGCAGTTCCGACAGCGCTTCCTGCCAGTTGCCCGCGTGGTAGGCGACCAGCCCGAGCCCTTCGCGGACGATCGGCACCCGCGACGCCTTGGTCTTCGCGTACCGGGCGTGCTCGAGCGCCGCCTCCGGGTCCTCGTCGACCAGCCCGCCCGCGGCGACCAGATGCTTCCCGACGGTCTCGGCGAGGCCCTTCGGCAGGGTCCGCAGTTCCCGGCGGACTTCTTCGTCTAGGTCGGAGAACTCGATGTCCTCGGGCAGTTCCGGCGCTTCGAGCAGTTCGCGGGCGAGTGCCGCGTCCTGCTCCTCGACGGTCACCGGGCGCTTGCCGCGGGGACGCTCGTCCCTGCGGTCGCGCCGGTCGTTGCGGCTGTCGCGGTTGTCCCTGCCGCCCCGGTTGTCGCGATCGCTGCGGTTGTAGCGGTCTTGCCGCTCGCCACGGTCCTCCGCGTCACGCCGTTCCTGGCGCTCAGCAGCCTCGACGCTCTCGCGCCGGTCCCCCGCACCCGACTCGACGTCAGCGGCGCCCGAGCCCGCGATCACCTCGTCGACCACCGCGGATTCCTCGACCGCTGCCGACGAGGTCTCCTCGGCCTCGTCGCGCCGCCCGCGGACGCCCTCGTCCTGACGCTCGTTCCGGAAGCCGCCGTCGCGCTGGTCCTTCCGGAACGCGCCCGAACGCTCGTCCCGGCGATCCCCGCCAGGTCGCCTGTCGCCGGCCCGGTCGTCGCGACGGAACCCGCCGGACCGCTCGCCCCGGTAGCCGCCCTCGTCCCGGCGGTCATTGCGGAATCCGCCGGAGCGGTCGTCCCGCCGATCGCCGCGGTAACCGCCTTCGTCCCGGCGGTCATTGCGATATCCGCCGGAGCGGTCGTCCCGCCGGTCCCCGCGGTAACCGCCTTCGTCCCGCCGGTCGTTGCGGAACCCGCCGGACCGGTCGTCCCTGCGGTCGTCGCGCCGGTCATTGCGGAAGCCGCCCGAACGGTCGTCCCGCCGGTTGTCGCGGCGGTCGCCGGAGCGGTCGTCCCGGCGATAGCCGCCTTCGTCGCGGCGGTCGTTGCGGAACCCGCCCGGACGGTTGTCCCGGCGCTCGTCGCGATCGTTGCGGAACCCGCGGTCGTCGCGCCGGTTCCCGCCGGAACGATCGTCCCGGAATCCGCCGGATCCCCGGTTCCCGCCACGGAACCCACCGTCGCGCGGCCCGCGGTCGTCCCGATCCCGGTACCCGCCCGGCTTGCCGCCGCGGTCATCCCGGAAGCCGCCCGGCTTGCCACTGCGATCGTCGCGGTATCCGCCGGGCTTGCCGCCCCGGTTGTCGCGATCGCCGTAACCGCCGCGGCGGTCGTTGTCCCGGAACCCGCCGGACCCGCGCCGATCGTCGCGGAACCCGCCGCCCTGGGAGTCTTTGCCGCGATATCCGCCCGGACCGCGCCGGTCGTCGCCGCCGCGCCGGTCGTCGTTCCAGCGCCCGCCGGACCGCTCCCCGTACGAGGACTTCCCCTGCGGCCGCCCGCCGCGATCGCCGTAGGACTTCCCCTCCGGACGATCACCGTAGGACGAGCGTCCCTCCGGACGCCCTGAGCGGTCGCCGTAGGGCTTCCCGCCGGAACGGTCGCCGTAAGACTTGCCTTGCGGCCGGTCGAACTCGCGCTTGCCGCGGGGGCGGAAGTCGCGGTCGTCGTCGCGTTTCCCGGCGTAGCCGCGGTTCTCGCGGGGGCCGTCGCCGCGGCCGGGGCGGCCGGCGAACCCGCCGGACCCGCGTGCGCCGCGATCGTCCCGCCGGGGCCGGCCCTGGTGGCTGTCCCGCCCGCCGCGGTCCTGCCGCGCGCCGCGCCGGTCTCCCCGGGGCGCGTCGGACCGGCCGCCGCGGGAGTCCTGGTCGCGGCGAGCCGACCGACCGGACCCCTCATCCGCTGAGTCACGTCGACCGAACTCGGACACCTGGCCTCCTGCCATAGACAACTCTGGAATTCTGAGGAAGGCCCTCCGTACGAGGGCCGATTGACTATCCTACGGGCCCGTTCGGAGCAACCTCGCGCGGGCGGACCTCAGCCGCCTCGCGCGCTGCCCGAGCGGACGCGAAC
>NZ_JACGZW010000028.1 GCF_014145675.1 Amycolatopsis dendrobii | reverse complement strand
CCCCGCCTTGACAAGCACCCCCGCGCCGTAGTCACACTAAAAAATCGGGGTGCCCGCGCAACCGCTCACGAGGCAATGTCGCCGCCAGGCGACGAGCCGATCACCCGAGCCGCCGCCCAAGATCCTCCCGCCCATTCCACGCCGTCATCAACGCGTAAACCAAACAAGTCACCAACGGCGCGGCCAGCACCACCCACCCCGTCTCGATCCGAGGCGCCTGCTCAATCACCGCCCCCAACGCAGGCGGCGCGTCCACCGAATACTTCGAATTGGCGAACGCAGGCCCCATCTGCGTCCCCAACCAAGCCGCGACCAACGCCCCGCCGGCCGCGGCCACCAACACCACCGGCCCCCGCCGCTCCCGCAGGAACCACACGACCAGCCCGATCAACAACCCGGCAGCCATCGCCAAAAACCCGAACACGGCCAGATCGTCGAACCGATGCCAGCTCTCCAGCTCCAAAGGCGCCAGCTGACCGTTGGACCCGATCACCCGCACCTTCTCCGCCGGAGCCAGCAGAGACCACAACCACCCCAGAGGAATCCCCAGCAACGCGGCAGTCGAGAGAACGCTCACCGCGGGAAGCAGATCAGCTTTCACCACCACCCGCGGCCGCTGCGCGGGAAACAACACCGGCACCGACCACCCCTCAGCGACCGCCGAAGACCGATGCGCCGCCTTGCCCGCGGAATCGACCACCCGAGGCTCCCTTCCCTGCGCGTGCGTTCCCTGCGAGTGTGCGGGACTGAGAGTAACCGGTGGCCGAGCGTTTGCTCGCCACGACTCCGTCGCGGCAAAGAAAACGCCCCGGTTTCTTCCGCCCCGATCCGGGGCCGATCGGATCGCCCAGCACGGAAACCGGGGCGATTTGCCGTCCTAGTTCTGCGCGGAGGCAGCGGCGGTGAACGCCTCCGGATCGAACTCCCCGCCGAACCACGGCGACAACCCCTGCCGCGCCTGCTCGGCGAAGGTCTCCCGGTCCGCCGCGCCCAGGCCCGCGGGAAGAACCCCCAGCAAAGGTGCGCCACCGGCGACCGGCAGATCCCGCAGGTTCTCCAGCGCGGCCAGATCAGGATCAGCAGGCCAGGACCCGATAATCACGCCCACGACATTCAACCCGCGCCGAGTGGCCACCTCAGCGGTCAACGCGGTCGTGTTGAGCGTCCCCAGCCCGGCCTGCGCGACGAGAACCACCGGCGCCCCCAGCGACCACGCGACATCCGCCAGCGTGCTCCCCTGCGGGTCGAACCGGACCAGCAGCCCGCCCGCACCTTCGACCAGGGTGAGGTCGTGCGCCGCGTCCAGTTCGCTGGCGGCGGCGGCGATCTCCCCGGGCCCGACCGTCGGGAGCCCGGAGCGCCGGGAAGCGGCTTCCGGCGACAACGGATCCGGATAGCGCCGCAGCTCCCGGATCGTCAGGTCCTTGCCTGCCAGCCGCACCACCTCGGCGAGGTCTCCTGCCTCGCCGGGGAGCACGCCGGTCTGCGCGGGCTTCAGCACCGCGACGCGTTGTCCCTGCGCGAGGGCCAGCGCCGCGATCGCCGCGGTGGCGACCGTTTTGCCGACGTCGGTCCCGGTTCCGGTCATCACGAGCGTCGTCACGAGCCATCAAGATATTGCCGTGCTCCCCGATGTCAACACTCGGGGTTCCCTCGCGCGCACCCGGAGGCACGCGCGAGGGCCCGGGTCAGCCGGCCGGGGCCGCCGCGGGCGCTCCCGCGGCCACGAACTCGCCCTTCGCCGGGTCGGCGAGGTACACCTGCGCCTCGCCCACGTCGAAGTACAGCCCGGTCAGCGCCAGCTCGCCGCGTGCTTCGGCCTCGGCCACCAGCGGGTACTGCCGCAGATGCGTCAGCTGCTGGAGGACGTTGTGCAACGCCAGCCGGTCCGGTTCGCGCTCCGGCCGTTCCCCGCCGAGGGTCACCGCGCCCGCCCGCTTCCGGCTCGGTTCGGCGTGCACCAGCCAGGTCGCGAGCGCGGTGTCCACGGGCGGGCCGCTGGCCAGCGCGCCCATCGCACCGCACGAGGAGTGCCCGCACACCACGATCTCCCGCACCCCCAGCACCCCGACCGCGAATTCGATCGCCGCGTTCGTCGACGGATCGGCCTGCCCGGGCGGCACCAGGTTGCCGATGTTGCGGATGGTGAACAGGTCGCCCGGACCGGACGTGGTGATCAGGTTCGGCACGATCCGGGAATCACCGCACGTGATGAACAGCGTGTGCGGCTGCTGGGCGTGCGCGAGCCCGCTGAGGACGTCCTTGAGCAGCGGCGCGGCCCGGCGCTGGAACTCCGTCGCGCCCCGGTGCGTGCGCTGCCCGGGCACCCGCACGTCCACCGCCTGCCAGGCCGACCACGGGGCCAGCCACCTCGGCATCGCACCGGCGGCGGCGGTGCGCCGGAGCGTCGGGCGGCCTTCCTTGCCCTTCGCGAACCACGGATGCCCGATCTCGTCGACGACCACCGTGCCGCCGGTCCGTTCGTGCGCCTGCTGCCAGGCGGAAAGACTCTCGAACGCCGCGTGGTCGAGGTAATCGGCGACCAGTTCCAGCGTCACCTTCGAGCCCGCCGGGATCGTGCCGAGCACCTTCGTCAGCCGCGGCACGGACAGGAACGTCAGCACTCCTTCGACGATCACGCGCCATTCGCCGCCGTGGTGCTCGGCATGCACGCCCGACCACACGGTCCGGCGCAACATCAGCAGCACGGCCAGCACGATCCCGGCGAGCACGCCGGTCAGCAGGTCGAACACGACCACCCCGGCGACAGTCACCAGGTAGAGCGGCAGATCGCCGTGGCGCAGCACCTGCCGCAGATGACCGGGATTCACCAGCTTCGCGCCGACGTGCACGAGCAGCCCGGCCAGCGCGGCCAGCGGAATCGACTTCAGCACCCCGGCGAGCGCGACCACGAACACCAGCACCCACACGCCGTGCAGGATCGCCGACGCCCGCGTGCGCGCCCCGGCCGCGACGTTGGTGGAACTGCGCACGATCACGCCGGTGACCGGCAGTCCGCCGAGCGCGCCGGACACCATGTTCGCCGCGCCCTGACCGATCAGCTCGCGGTTCAGGTTGGCGCGCGGGCCGTTCTGCAGTTTGTCGACCGCGACCGCCGACAGCAGGCTCTCGACGCTGGCGATCAGCGCGATCGTGATCACCGCGACCGCGACCTGGCCCCATCCGCCGTCCGGCAGCTGCGGTGTGAAGCGGATTTGCAGCAGGTCGCCGGGCAGTTCGACGCGCGGCAGCGTCATTCCGGCGACCAGGGACACTGCCGTCGCGACCGCGATGGCCGCCAGCGGTCCGGGGATTTTCCGCACCGCCGCGGGAAGCTTGGGCCAGACCAGCAGGATGGCGAGGGTCAGGATGCCGATCAGGGCGGCGGCGTCGTGGTGCGCGGCGATCTGCGCGGGCAGCTGGGCGATGTTCTCCAGCGCCGAACTCTGCGCCTTTCCGCCGAACAGCACGTGCAATTGGCCGAGCACGATCGTGACGCCGATCCCGGCGAGCATCCCGTGCACGATCGCCGGCGAGATAGCCAGCGCGGCCCGCGCGACGCGGCTCAGGCCGAACAGGATCTGCAGCGCCCCGGCGAGGACGGTGATCAGGCAGGTGACCGCCCAGCCGAAGGTGGAGATCGTCTCCGCCATCAGCACGGTCAGCCCGGCGGCGGGCCCGCTGACCTGCAGCGGAGAGCCGCCGAGAGCGCCGGCGACCACACCTCCGACGACAGCGGCGATCAGCCCGGCGACGATCGGCGCGCCGGACGCTAGGGCGATCCCGAGCGAAAGCGGGACCGCGACGAGGAATACCACGAGCGAGGCGGGCACGTCGTGGCGAAGCACGGCAAGTCGTCTCATGCTGACCAGGAAACCGATGTTCCTGTGAAATGTCCGCTATGTCCCACTCTATGGAGTGGATCTTTATCGAATAACCCACGATCGGGTTGCGTGACCCGGCAAGATCCACTACGGGCAGCCACGCAAAACCCGAAGTAACCTCAGGCCTTCGCCGCCGCGGCCGACATCGCCGAGGTGATCACCGCCAGGTCCGCGTCGGTGCTGACGTACGGGGGCATCGCGTAGATCAGATCCCGGAACGGCCGCAGCCACGCGCCTTCCGCGGTCACCACTTCGGTCGCGACGCCCATGTCCACCTCGTGATCGAGCTGCAGCACGCCGATCGCACCCAGCACCCGCACGTCCACGACGTGCGGCAGCTCCCGGGCCGGTGCAAGTCCTTGGCGCAGCGCGGTTTCGATCCGCGCGACGTCGGTCTGCCATTGGCCGTCGGCCAGCAACCCGAGCGAGGCGTTGGCGACCGCCGAAGCGAGCGGATTCCCCATGAACGTCGGCCCGTGCGCGAGCACCGGAAGCTCGCCGCGCGTGATGCCGTCGGCGATTTCGGGCGTGCACAACGCGGCGGCCATCGTGAGGTAGCCGCCGGTGAGCGCCTTGCCGACACACAGCACGTCGGGCGTCACGCCAGCGTGCTCCGCCGCGAAAAGCCTTCCCGTACGGCCGAATCCGGTCGCGATCTCATCGAAAACAAGCAATACGTCGTGTTCCCGAGTCAGCTCGCGCAGCGCGCGCAGGTAACCGGGATGGTGAAACCGCATGCCGCCCGCGCCCTGCACCACCGGTTCCACGATCACCGCGGCCAGTTCGTCCGCGTGCTGCTCGATCGCCTTCGCCAATTCGTCCACATAGGACTGATCGACCGGGGTGCCGAAACCGGACGGCGGGGCCGGCACGAAAACCTGTTCCGGCAGCACTCCGCGCCACAGCGAATGCATGCCGCCGTCGGGATCGCAGACGCTCATCGGCGTGAACGTGTCGCCGTGGTAGCCGCCGCGCCAGGTCAGCAGCCGATGCTTGCCGGGCAGCCCGCGGGAACGCTGGTACTGCAAGCACATTTTCACCGCGACCTCGACCGAAACCGAGCCGGAATCGCACAGGAACACGTGCTCGAGCCCGTCCGGCGTCATCTCGACGAGGGTCTTCGCGAGCATGATCGCCGGTTCGTGGGTGAGCCCGCCGAACATCACGTGGCTCATCCGCCCGGCCTGCTCCCGCAACGCGGCGTCGAGCACCGGGTTCCGATAGCCGTGCACCGCGGCCCACCAGGACGACATGCCGTCGACCAGTTCCCGTCCGTCGGCGAGCTTCAGCCGCACCCCGCTCGCCTCTTCCACGAGCAAGGGCGGCACCCGGCCCGGCATCGGCGCGTAGGGATGCCACACGTGCGCGGCGTCGAGGGCGAGGAGATCGGCAGCACTGGGTTCCACCCACCGACCCTAACCGGGCAGCGGGCGGAACCGCAGTGACAGCCGCTACGCCCCCTTCGTCCGCACCGGCAGCGCCAGCACGCCGTGCACCAGCGAACTCGGCCGGTAGACGATCCTCTCGACGGGCACGGCCAAGCTCAGCTCCGGGAACCGCGCCAGCAGCGAACCCAGCGCGATCTGCGCCTCCAGCCGGGCCAGCGGCGCGCCGACGCAGTAGTGGATGCCGTGCCCGAACGCGAGGTGCCCGCCGGGCGGGCGCGTGACGTCGAGCTTGTCCGGGTCGGGGAACTTCTCCGGGTCGCGGTTGGCCGACAGCAGCGAGATCTGCAGGAACTCGTCGTTCGGCACGGTGACGCCGCCCGCCTCGATCTCCTCGACCGTGTAGCGCAGCGTCGCGAAATTGATCGGCCCGTCGAACCGGAGGAACTCCTCGACCGCACCCGGCAGCAAGCTCGGGTCGGCACGCAGTTTCTCCGCCTGTTCGGGCTCGCGCAGCAACGCGAACGTGGCGTTGGCGATCAGGTTGACCGTCGTTTCATGCCCGGCGACCAGCAGCAGGAACGCCATCGAGATCAGTTCGTCTTCGTCGAGCGAATCGCCTTCGTCGCTGGCGTGCACGAGGTCCGACAGCAGGTCTTCGGCGGGTTCGGCGCGCTTGCTCTCGACCAGTTGCTGCAGGTACTCCTGCATCTCGCGCGCCGCCACGGCCTGGGCCTCCGGGTCCTCGGAGAACGACAGCAGCATGTGCGACCAGGCAGTGAACTCGCTGCGGTCCTCGACGCGCACGCCGAGCAGCTCGCAGATCACGGTGATCGGCAACGGCTCGGCGAACGCCTGCACCAGGTCGACCTGCTCGTGCCCGGCCATCTCGTCGAGCAGCGCATCGGCGATCTCCTGGATCCGCGGCCGCAACCGGGCGACGGTGCGGGCGGTGAACGCCTTGTTCACCAGCTTGCGCAGCCGGGTGTGGGCGGGCGGATCGCTGTTGAGCATGTGCCGGGTGAGCAGATTGCCGAAGTCCGGCACCTGGACGTCCTGGCCGACCTTCGCCGCGTACACCCGCTGCACGTCGCCGCTGTCCTTGCTGACCCGAGGATCGTTGAGCAGCTCGCGCGCTTGCTCGTATCCGCTGACCAGGTAGGACGGGATGCCGCGGCGGGCGGTGATCGGGCACACCGCACCGGATTCGCGCCGCCGCGCCAGCCATTCGTGCGTGTTCTGCCAGAATTCCTCGTCCGCGAAAGGAAGTTCCTCGGCATGTTCGTCGACGCTCACTGCGAGTCCCCCTGAGCAGTTCGGTCAGCGTTCGGCCAATGCCGCCTCGACGCGCTCGACCACTTGTTTCCAATATGCCCGCTGCTCGGCCTTTTCCGCCACGTCCGCGAGCTGTTCCTGGCGGATCTTCAGCGTGCTGCGCTTGCCGAGATCCGCGACCTCGAGTTCCAGCAAGGAATCGTGATCCCAGTCCGTCGGACGCCAGGTAAGCCGCAAGCGGTCGTCGGAATAGCTGCGGATTTCGCCGGTCGTGCCGTGTTCGGTCTCGTATCCGGCCCCGCGTTCGCGCGGCAGGTCGACTCCGGGGCCGAGCCAGATCTCCACGCCGTCCCCCAGCAGGAACTCCCACACCCGGCTGCCCGGGTACGGCATCGTGCGGGAAACGGCTGTCTCCCAACGACTCCGCCCGGTCTTGCCCTCCTCGTTGGCCATGCCGCCATCATGGCATCGGGGACCGACGGAAACCGGTGCGGGATCATGCGATCGTGCGCTACCGCCCCATCTCCCCCGACGCCCTCGCCGCCGAGCTGACCGAGCGCGTCGACGCGCTCACCCACCGCAGGCGAATCGCCGTCGCCATCGACGGAGCGGCCGGAACCGGCCCGCTCGCGGAGGCGTTGACCGACCCGCTGAAGCTGCTCGGCCGAGCCGCGCTGCACGTGCCCGCCGCCGGTTTTTTGCGACCAGCGTCACTCCGTTTCGAGCACGGGAAACAGAATCCGGACGCACGGTATACCGATTGGCTCGATTTAGGCGGTCTGCGCCGGGAAGTGCTGGACCCGCTCGCCGACGACGGAAGCGGCGAAGTGCTGCCCGCGCTGTGGGACGCCGAACGCGACCGCGCGACCAGGTTGCCGCGCGTCCCGGTCCCGGACCGAGGCGTCGTCCTGGTCGACGGGGAGTTCTTGCTCGGCGCGGGATTGGCGTTCGATTTCGTGGTGCATTTGTGGCTTTCGCCGGGTGCACTGCGCCGCCGAGTGCCCGACGAATGGGCGCTGCCCGCCTACGAACGCTACGAAAACGAAGTCGATCCGAGCGCCCTCGCGGACGTCGTGGTCCGCGTGGACGACCCGCGCCACCCGGCGATCTACGAACCCTGAGCCGCGTCAGCGCACCGCCGCCACCGGATCGCCGTCCAGGAGCGTCGAGAGGCGCTGCGCCATCGTGTCCCAGCGCCAGTTCTCGGCGACCCAGGAACGGCCCGCCTCGCCCATCCTGCGGGCGCGGACCGGGTCGGACAGCAGCGCCGCCAAGGTTTCGGCGAGCTGGCCAGCGTCGCGGCCGTCGACCACGTGCCCGGTCACCTCGTCCAGCACCGCTTCCGGCGCCCCGCCGGACGTCCCCGCGACCACCGGCAGCCCGGTCGCGGACGCCTCCAGGTAGACGATGCCGAGCCCTTCCACGTCGAGCCCCTTGCCGCGCGTGCGGGCAGGCATCGCGAAGACGTCGCCCGCGTTGTAGTGCGCGGGCAGTTCCTCCCACGGGACCGAGCCGGTGAAGACCACGTCGCCGGCGACATCGAGCGCCTCGGCCAGCTGAGCAAGACGCTTGCGATACGGACCGCCGCCGACAAGCAGCAACGCCGCGCCGGGCACCCGCTCGCGGATCGCGGGCAACGCGGAGATCAGCATGTCCTGCCCCTTGCGCGGAACGAGCCGCGAAACGCACACGACGGTCGGCCGGTCGCCAAGCCCATGCCGAGCACGGATTTCCTCCCGCCCAGCCGGATCCGGCGCGAAAACCGTGGTGTCGACGCCGCTCGGCAGCATTTCCAGCCCAGCATGCCGCCCGAACGCGGCGGCGAACCGATTGCGCGTGTACTTGCTGACGTACGTGACGACGTCCACCGTCTCGCCGATACGCCGCAACGCTTGCCGCGACGCGGGCAGCATCGACCAGCCGACTTCGTGCCCGTGCGTGGACGCGACGATCCGGCGCGCGCCTGCCTGCCGCAGCGGGTGCCCCAGCAGCGCGAGCGGAGCGGCCGCGCCGAACCAGACGGCCTCGCAGTCGCGGGCACGCATGATCTGCTTCGCACGCCGCAGGACGTCCGGCGTGGGGAGCATCAGCGACGTCGGATGACGCACCACTTCAAAGGGCGCGGCCGCGTCGAATTGGACGTGCGAGCCGCTGCTGCGCTCCCAGGAAGGCGCGTAGACGACGAGGTCGTCCGCGGGCAGCCGGGTGGCCAGCGAATTGAGGTAATTCTGGATGCCCCCGGGGCGCGGCGGGAAGTCGTTCGTCACGAGCAGGGTCCTCAGCACCCCCGCAGGCTACCGACGAGCAGTTGCCCGGCACCGGCCCGGTGAAGCGGGAACGTCTTGCCGGGTGCCCGGCTCCGGCTGGCTCTTGACCGCGGCCGCCGGGGATCGGCGCGCAGCCTCAAACACGAAACGGACGCTCGGCTCGCCTCGGCCCGTCACTCGCGCACGCATCAGCTGAGCCGACGACCTCGCCGGTGGCCGGCACGCAGAACCCCGCACGAAACCGGCACGCGGCTCACCTCGCCTCCCAGCCGCCCGCACATCAGCCCGCCAACGATCAGCGCGCAACCCACCCTCGACACCGCCATCAGCCCGCCAACGGTCGGCGCGCCACCCACCCGCGACACCGGCACTCCGCTCACCTCGACCCGCCATCCGCCCGCACATCGGCTCGCCAACGATCAGCGCGCAGCCCACCCTCGACACCGCCATCGGCCCGCCAACGATCAGCGCGCAGCCCCGCACATGAAACCGGCACGCGATTCACCTGGGCCCGCCACCCGCCCACGCATCGCCTCATCTGACGACCTCGCCGGTGGCCGGCGCAGTCCCACGCGCAGAACCGACTCGCAGGCCCCCATAAAAAACCGGGGTGGTGCCGCACTTGCGGCACCACCCCGGCGAAAGCGAGAACGTCCGGTCAGGCGACCCGGCGCGCGCCCACGTACTGGCTCTGCAGCGGCGAGATCTTGACGACGTCGCCGGTGGTCGGCGCGTGCACCATCATCCCGTTGCCGATGTACATGCCCACGTGCGAAACCGGCGAGTAGTAGAACACCAGGTCGCCGGGCTGCAGCTGGCTGCGCGGAACCGGCGTGCCGGTGGTGCTCTGCTCGCGGCTCGACCGCGGCAGCGAGATGCCGGCCTGCCGGTAGGCCCACTGCATCAGGCCCGAGCAGTCGTACGAGCTCGGCCCGGTGGCGCCCCACTCGTAGGGCTTGCCCCGCTGGCTCAGCGCGGCCTGGACCGCGGCCGCCGCGGCCGGGCCCGCGTTCGCGAGGTCCACCGAGATGTCGCCGCCGGTGTCCTTCTGCGCGTTGCGGTCGGCCTGGCTCAGTGCCGACGAGGTCTTCTTCAGCTCGGCGACCTGGTCGTCGAGCGTCTTCTTCTTGGCCGTGATGTCCTCGGTCAGCTTCGCCGCCGCGTCGCGCGCCGCGGTGGCCCGCTGCGCGGCGTCGGAGGCCAGCTTCTCGGCGGACTTGGCCTGGTCGACCGCGCCCTGGAGCTTCTCCAGCGCGGCCGCCTTCTGCGAGGCGATCTGGTCCAGCGCCGACGAACGGTCGAGGAACTCCTGCGTCGACGTGCCCGCCAGCAGCGCGGACAGCTTGTTCATCTGCACGCCGGACAGGAACGACGCGTTCGCGAACTTGTCGACGTCGACCTTGTACTTCTTCTCGTTCTCGGCGGCCTGCGCGGCGAGGTTGTGGGCATTGCCCACGTCGCCGTTGGCCTTGTCGAGGTCGCCCTGGCGGGCGGCGAGGTCGTCCTTGGCTTTGAGGAGGTCCTCGTTCGCCTTCTCCGCCTGCGCCGCGAGGTCGCGGTACTTGGCGAGAGCGTCCGAACCGGAGTCCGGCGGGGCCTGGAGGACGGGGAGGGGGGAAGCGGCTGCGGTGCCCGCCGGCTGCGCCACGGTGACGACTGCGATCACCGAGGCGGCCGCGAGGGCGCCTGACACCACGCGCTTGACTGGATGCGACTGCACGGCCGCGCGGGTCTCCTTTGCTCGTCGGGCCGCCGTGGCCGGAACCCCGGCGCGGAAGAGGTCGGGGGCCCTCTTCGCGCACGCTGCCCGTCCGCGTTCCGGCCGTCGTGTGCCACAACAGCTTTTCCCGCGCACGGTGGTTGGTTCCGGTCCTGACTCCCCGACAAAGCCGAACCGGCGGCGATCCCGCGTCGCCGTCGTCCGACAGCTGCCTGGCGCGAGATCTCGGCCAGGTTACGAAAAGACCGTCGGCGCGTCCACCGGGCCCCCCGTAAAAACTCTCCGTAGTCCGGCGAAACACCATCGGACCAGCAAGGCAGTTACACGTGACTTAGGTCACACGCTCTGGCAGCACAAACGACCCCTTCGACTACTTACCGTTCACCGCACCGAGGCGACCGCTCGGCGAGCCAGTGTCACCCACTGGTGTCACGCCGACCTACTGTCGGTCTCCGGAACCAGGCGCAGCCGGGGCACCATCCCCGCCTCGGCGAGCGCGTCGACAGCCCGCCGTTCGTCCGCGTCCCAGACGAGCCCGACCGGCGGCCCGAGCAGCACGCTGACCACGCAATCGGCACACGCCGCCCCGCGCACCGCACACCGGTCGCAGTCGACGACGAACGTGTCGATGTCCTCGACCGCGACGTCCACCGCACCGGCCGGACGCCGCTCTTCCTGGCGGGAGGCACCAGGTTTCGCCCGCTTCATGCTTCGTGCCGCGCCCGGGCGTGGTGGTGCCGCGCGCCTTCGGCTGCCCGCTTCCGCTCGCTCGTCTTCGCCGGACGAAGCCGCGGCAGCGGCGCTCCCGCCGGGACCGGACGAAACGCCGCTTTCCCGGCACGCCTCCAGATCCCGGTCTCGCACCTGGCCCGTGGCCGGACTCACCCCAGTGGCAAGACTCACCGCCGGCCCCTCCCCGCCCGGGTGACCGCCCCGGTCCCGCGGCTGGGACTGTTCAGCCGCACGCTCATGCCGATGGTCCGGCGGCCGGGAGCGCTCTGCCGCCCCGCCACCGACCCTGCCGTCCCGATCTCCCGACCTCGCAGCGAAGCGAACTCCCCCGCTGACCACAGCCGGATCCCCCGCGTGCGCGCCGGAACCGACCCCGAACCGCTCCTGCTTGTTCTCGCCCATGACCGGGCCTCCGTTCGTCCGCGAGGCCCCGGACCGGTTCCGGGAATCGCCTCGGGAACAAACGGTAGGAAGCACCACCGACAATTTCCGGAGCCCGCACGCCGGGCAGGGGTCAGACCCGACCCAATCGGCTGACCAGAACCGCCGACGCCACCGGGTGCGCACCGCCCGCGCGGACCGAGTCCGCGACCGCCCGGTCGGACGTCGCGACGACCATCGGGCGGCCCTTCGGCTCGGCCGCGACCAGCGACCGGATCACATCGTCGGCGAGCACGCCACGCTCGGAAAACAGCACTCTGACCCCGCGCGGCACCGCGGCGGGCACCGACAGCACACCGGCCCCGTCGAACACCACCGTGACCTCCGCCGACGTGCGCGCGGCCAGCGCCGAGAGCTGATGCACCAGCCGGTCGCGCTGATCGGCCAGCGCCAGTTCCGGGTAACCCGTTTTGGTGACGTTGTAGCCGTCCACGATGAGATGGACGTTCGGCAGCGCCAGATGCCGGTCGAGCGCCGTGACGTCCTGGATCCGCCCGCCCGGGCCGAGTCCGGACCGCGCGCCGCTCACCATGTCGGCAGGACGCGCGCCGCGGTCTCCCAGGGCGAGTTCGCGACGCAGGCCGTGCACGGCGCCGTCGATCGTGTCCACCAGCAACGCCAGCCGGACCTCGTCGGCCTCCCTGGCCTCGCGCGCCGACTGCCGGGCCATTTCCGCGTCCGCGACCGCTCGTTCGGCACGAGTGCGTTCGGCGGCGACCCGGCGGCGTTCCCGGTCGAGCTGCGCGTTCAGCATCTCGATCTCGCGTTCCCGCGTCGCGCCCCCGTCGGCCAGTTCCGCGCGCGCCGCCTCGGCCGCGTCCTTGGCCTGCCGCAGCAGCACGCCCTGCTCCCGCAGCCGGCGCAGCAGCTTCTCGACCTCGGCCTCGCGTTCGCCGCGCGCGCTCTCGACCGCCCCGCGCGCCTCTTCCAGTTCGGCTCGCAGCTCGGCGATTTCGACTTCCAGCCGCTGGTTCCGGGCCAGCGCAGCGTCCCGCTCAGCGCGCAGCGCGGTTTCCTCGGCGTTCTTCGCGACCAGCCGCACGCGTCCGGCCGCACCGGATTCGCCGAGCAGCACCGCGGCGGCAGCGGCGGCGACGGAGTCCGAAACGTTCGGGTCCAGCGCGTCGGTCCGGTGCTCGCGCAGCCATTCCAGGACCGCGGTCCGGAACTGCGCGGAGTCCCCCAACGCGGTCAGCAGCGCGGTGCCGCCGAGCTTCGCGCGCTTGGCCGGGGCGAACTTCGCGACCGGCCGCAGCTGCCTGGGCACGTCCGCGACCGGCAGTTTCGCGACCGCGGCCGCGGTCAGTTCGGCGATCCGCTCGCGCACCGCCTCCGGCAGGCTCGTCCAGGTCGCCGGTTCCGGACACGTCCCCGGTTCCGGGACCTCGGCGTCCTCTTCCGCCCGCGCCGGAACCGCCGAGGGGCCGACGGCCTCCGCGGCTTCTTCCGGTTCGACGGGCTGAGGGTGCATTGGTCCAGGGTAGGCCCCGCCGCCGGATCCCGCGCCGCACCGGCCCGTTCCGCTGGTCACCATCGGGCCGCGGGCGGCGCGCGCCAAGATTGTCGGTGGTCGGCCCTACTGTGCGCGATCATGGAGACCCGACCGAGGCCGGACCAGGCTCAGCTGGCGTTCGACGAGCTCGGCACCCCGCTGCGGGACACCACGTTCGTCGTGTTCGACCTCGAAACCACCGGCACCAAGCCGGGGCCGGACGGGATCACCGAGATCGGCGCGGTCAAGGTCCGCGCCGGACAGGTGCTGGGCGAGTTCGCGACGCTGGTCAACCCGGGCACGCCGATCCCGCCGCAGATCGTCGAGCTGACCGGGATCACGCAGGCGATGGTCTACGACGCGCCGCGGATCGAACGCGTGCTGCCCGCGTTCCTGGAGTTCATCGCCGGCACTGTCCTGGTCGCGCACAACTCCGGCTTCGACACCAGCTTCATGAAGGCGGCCTGCGAGGGGCACGGCTACGTCTGGCCGCGCCCCACCGTCGTCTGCACGGTGAAGCTCGCGCGCCGCGTCATCCCGCGCGAAGAAGCGCGCAGCTACCGGTTGTCGTCGCTTTCCATGCTGCTCGGCGCGCGCACCCGGCCGACGCACCGTGCGCTCGACGACGCCCGCGCCACCACCGACGTCCTGCACGCGTTGCTGGAGCGCGTCGGCAACCTCGGCGTGCACACCGTCGAGGAGCTGATCGACTACCTCCCGGACGTCACGCCCGCACAGCGGCGCAAGCGAAACCTCGCCGCCGACCTTCCGTCGCGGCCCGGCGTCTACCTCTTCAAGGGACCGCGCGACGAAGTCCTGTACGTCGGCACCGCGCGCGACCTGAGAAGGCGCGTGCGGACGTATTTCACCGGTTCCGAAAGCCGGGGCCGGATCCGGGAAATGGTCGCGCTGGCGGAGCGGGTGGACGCCATCGAGTGCGCGCATTCCCTCGAAGCCGAGATCCGCGAACTGCGGCTGATCGCCGCGCACCGGCCGGCCTACAACCGGCGTTCGAAAAACCCGCACCACGGCTGGTGGATCAGCCTCACCGACGAGGCTTTCCCGCGGCTTTCCGTGGTCCGCCTGCCGCGCGCGGGCACGCTCGGGCCGTTCCGCAGCCAAGCCGACGCGCGCACCGCCGCCGAGACTCTCGCCGACGCTTCCGGGCTGCGCACCTGCACGCAACGCATCTCCGCCACCGCCGCGTCCGGCACGCCGTGTGTCCTGGCGGAACTCGGCCGCTGCGGAGCCCCGTGCGCGGGAAGGCAGACCGTCGCCGACTACTCCCCTGCCGTGGAAGCTGCCCGCGGGCTCATCGCGGGTCACGACGGCCGTCCGCTGCATCTGGCGGCGGCACGGCTGGAGGAGATGTCGGAGCGACGGCATTACGAACAGGCCGCGCGCCACCGCGACGAACTGGCCGGGTTGGTCCGTGCTGTCGGCCGCGCGCACCGGCAGGCCGCGCTGGCGTCGGTCGCGGAACTCATCGCCGCGGCCCCGGACGGCAATGGCGGCTGGGAACTGTCGGTGATCCGCTACGGCAGGCTCGCTTCCGCTGGGGTCGCCCGGCGTGGGGTGCCGCCGATGCCAGTGGTCGAATCCCTGGTCGCTGCTGCGGAAACGGTGTTGCCTGGCGACGGCCCGCTGCGGGGTGCTCCCGGTGAGGAGGTCGGGATCTTGCTGCGCTGGCTCGCCCGTCCGGGGACCCGGCTCGTGCGCACCACCCGGCCGTGGGCCGAGCCCGCCGCTGTCGCCGGATGGCAAGCCTGGCTCGCGCGGGTCGCCGACGCCCGGTCCCTCGAACACGTCGCGGGCTGAGCCGACCGCCGCGACAAAACACCGCCTCGAACGCTCCGGCTCAGCGGCAAACCGCACCCCCGGCACGGAGCCCCTCGACGAACGCACCGGGTTCTTGCCGCGCGGCTTGTCCGCACCGCCCGGCCGCCGGGCCCGCTCCCTCGAAGACAGCGCACCCGCCACACCATGCGGGAGCGTGTTCCCGGCTACGATCGCGCACGTCGGTTACCGCCAGGAAGTGGGAGGAACGCTGTGATCACGGCGATCGTGCTGATCAACGTAGAGGCCGAGGAAATCCCGCAGGCCGCGCAGGCGATCGCGGACCTCGACCAGGTGTCCGAGGTCTACTCGTGCGCCGGGGACGTCGACCTCATCGCCACCGTGCGCGTGCAGGCCCACGAAGACCTCGCCGACCTCATTCCCGGCCGCATCGGCAAGGTCCGCGGCGTGCTCGACACCGTCACCCACATCGCGTTCCGGTCCTACTCGCGCGCCGACACCGACTCCGCGTTCGAGATCGGCGTCGAAGGAGCCTGAGAATTGTCGTACCCCCGGGCTAACGTCCGGGGCATGACGGCACTGCGGCTGGCCGAGGTCACCAGCGACAACGTGGGCGCGGCGGGCGATCTGTCGGTGGCGCCGCACCAGGAGCGTTACGTGGCCCCGGTCGCCCGCTCGCTGGCCGAGGCCTACACCCAGCCAAGCGTCGCCTGGCCGAGGCTGGTCTACGCCGGAGACGACCTCGTCGGCTTCGTCATGGCCGCCTTCGATCCGGGCTGTCCGATCGACTACTTCCGCTGCGGCATCTGGCGGCTGAACATCGCTGCCGAGCACCAGAAAAAAGGCTACGGAAAGTTCGCCGTCGAAGCGGTCCTCGCCGAGGCCGCCGCCGCGGCGAAGAGTCCGCGACGGTGCTTTGGGTGCCCGGAGAGCACAGTCCGGAGCCGTTCTATCTGCGGCTGGGATTCCAGCCCACCGGCCAGATTCACGACGGCGAGGTCGTCGCCCGCATGCGGCTCTGAACCCCGCCGAAGAGCGCTACCGTATTTCGCATGACGACCCCGAGACTGGTCGAAGTCACGGTCGACAATGTGGAAGACGCCTGCGATCTCAAAGTGGCGAAGCATCAACGCGACTACGTGGCATCCGTCGCCTGCTCGCTCGCCGAAGCCTATGTCCAGCACGAAATCGCCTGGCCGAGGCTGATCTACGCCGGGAAGAAACTCGTCGGCTTCGTCATGGCCGCTTTCGACCCGGACAACCCGACCGACTACTACCGCAACTACCTGTGGCGGCTGAACATCGCCGCCAAACACCAGAAGAAGGGCTACGGACGGTTCGCCGTCGAAGCGGTGCTGGCCGAAGCGCGCCGCCGCGACGCCGAATACGTCACGGTCAGCTGGATGCCCGGCAAACACAGCCCGGGGCCCTTCTACCAGCAGCTGGGCTTCCGGCCGACCGGCGAAATGGACGACGACGAGATCGTCGCCCGCATCCAGCTCTGAAACCCTCCCGGCACAGCGAGAAGGCCCCTCCCTCGCGATGAGGAAGGGGCCTTCCGGCGTTCAGCGAATCTCAGCGGGCTCAGTGCCCGGAACCGACCTCGGTCGACTCCTCGGAGCCCTCGAGCTTCCCGTGCCCGTTCCCGTGGCCGTTGCCGCGAGCGCGGTCGAGCGCCTTCGTCTCCTCCGCCGGGTCCGGCGTCCAGATCGAACCTGGGACGGCGTGGCCCGCGGTGCCGAGCTTGTTCATCTTCTTCGGCACCGCCGCGCCCTGGTATTCGAGCGGGATGGCGTGGCCGTGGCTGTCCGTGCCGCCCAGCGGCTGGTGGATCTCGATGAACTCGCCGTGCGGCAGCCGCTTGATGATGCCGGTCTCGACGCCGTGCTCCAGCACCTCACGGTCGGACCGCTGCAGGCCCAGGCAGATCCGGTAGGTGAAGTAGTACGCGAGCGGCGGCACGATCAGCACGCCGATGCGGCCCGCCCAGGTCGTCGCGTTCAGCGAGATGTCGAACTGGTCGGCGATGATGTCGTTGAAGCCGGACAGCTCGATCACCGCGAAGAACCCTAGCGCCATCATGCCCAGCGCGGTGCGGACCGGTGCGTCGCGCGGCCGCTGGAGCAGGTTGTGGTGCGCGGTGTCCTTGGAGAGCTTCCGCTCAAGGAACGGGTACGTCAGCAGCAGCGCGAACAGGATCGGCATGCCGATCGCGCCAGGGAAGAACACCGCCGGGATCGTGTAGTTCCCGAGGTAAACCTCCCAGGCGGGCCAGATCCGGAGCATGCCGTCGGCCCAGGCCATGTAGTAGTCCGGCTGGGATCCAGCGGACACCATCGACGGGTTGTACGGCCCGAAGTTCCACACCGGGTTGATCTGGAACAGGCCGGACATCAGCGCCAGCACGCCCACCACCAGGGTGAAGAACGCGCCGCCCTTGAGGGCGAAGTACGGCATGATCCGCACGCCGACGACGTTGGTCTCCTTGCGCCGCACGCCCGGGAACTGGGTGTGCTTCTGGTACCAGACCAGCGCCAGGTGCGCGCCGATCAGGGCCAGCATGATGCCCGGGACCAGCAGGATGTGCAGCGTGTAGAGGCGCGGGATGATCTGGTCGCCGGGGAATTCCCCGCCGAACAGCGCCCAGTGGATCCAGGTGCCGATCACCGGCACCGACAGCACGATGCCGGACAGGGTCGCGCGGATACCGGTGCCGGACAGCAGGTCGTCCGGGAGCGAGTAGCCGAAGAAGCCCTCGAACATGCCCAGGATCAGCAGCAGGCCGCCGATGACCCAGTTCGCTTCACGGGGCTTGCGGAACGCGCCGGTGAAGAAGATCCGGAGCATGTGCACCATCATCGACGCGACGAAGATCAGCGCCGCCCAGTGGTGCAGCTGCCGCACGAACAGGCCGCCGCGCACGTCGAACGAGATGTCCAGCGTGGTGCGGAACGCCTGGGACATTTGCATGCCCTGCATGTTCGTGAAGCTGCCGTGGTAGGTGACCTCCTGCATGGAGGGGTCGAAGAACAGCGTCAGGTACACCCCGGACAGCAGGATGACGATGAAGCTGTACAGCGCGATCTCGCCCAGCAGGAAGGACCAGTGGGTCGGGAACACCTTGTTCATCTGGTGCCGCAGGCCCTTGGCCAGCTTGTACCGCTGGTCCGCGTTGTCCGCGGCCTCGCCCAGGTGCTTCTGGAGTGCGCTCGTGCCCTTGGTCGGCGTGGTGAGTGAACTCATGACTTACGCTCCCAGAAGGCCGGTCCGATGGCCTCGATGAAATCGCCCTTCGCGATCAAGTATCCCTCTTCGTCAACCGTGATCGGAAGCTGAGCGAGCGGACGCGTCGCCGGGCCGAAGATCGGCTTCGCGTAGTGCAGGGCGTCGAACTGCGACTGGTGGCACGGGCAGAGGATGCGGTTCGTGCGCTGCTCGTACAGGGAGGTCGGGCAGCCGACGTGGCTGCAGATCTTCGTGTACGCGTAGTAGTCGCCGAAGTTGAAGTCCTCCTGGCCCTTGCGCTTGACCACGCGCGAGGCGTCGGTCGGGCGCAGCCGGATGAGCATGACCGGGTTGTCCACCCGCATCAGCGCCTCGGCCAGCTTCTTCTCGTCGCCCTTCTCCGACTCGCGGTACGGGAAGACCGTCTCCATCGCGCCCGCGTCCAGGTCCTCGGCCTTGACCAGCGCGACGCCTTCCTTGACGTCGGCTTCGAGGTTGCCGGTGTTGCGGCGCAGGTAGACCTTCTCGCCCGGGAAGTTCGGCAGCCATCCGGTGTGCCAGAGGCCGTCCTTGTTCTCGGTGTCCTTCCACGGGTCCTTGATGAAGGACGCGATCGGCAGCGCCGCCACCGCGAGGCCCAATGCGCCCGCGCCCGCGCCGGCGGTGCGCTTGATCAGCGACCGGCGGGCGATGCCGTTGCGGGTCCCGGCGTCGGCGAGGTGGGCCAGGATGGTGGCCCGGTCGACCTCCGCGGACGGGCCGTCGCTGCGCTGCTGCACCGCGACCTCGTGCGGGACGAACTTCTTCGTGTAGAGGATCACGCCGATGCCGAGCGACAGCACCGCGAGACCGAGCGTGACGCCGAGCGCCGGGGTGTAGAGGCTGTAGGTCGAGTGCCCGGTCGGGTCGCTCGGGTCCTTGTACTCCCACCACTTCGGCCACGCCATCACGACCACGAACGCCAGGCCGGCGAGCGCCGACAGGGCGAACCAGAACGCGACGAGACGCTGCGCGCGCCGCTCCGCGCGGGTGCCCTCGACCGGCCACGGCTCCGGGTACTCGACGATTTCGACGCCGTCCAGCTGACCGCCGAGCTTGAGCAGCTCGTCGCGGTCCATCTCAGCCAGCTCCGCCTCCGAGGGCGGCTTGGGCCCTTCGGCACTCATGCCTTCGATCCAATCCACAGCGTAATGCCGACGAGCGCGGCGATTCCGACGACGAAGGCGATGACGCCTTCGGAGGCGGGGCCGACCCCGCCGAGACCGTTGCCGCCCGGGTCGTTGTTGCCGTCGGACACCGACTTGACGTAGGCGATGATGTCCTTTTTCTCCTCCGCGCTGAGCTGGCGGTCGGAGAACTTCGGCATGTTCTGCGGCCCGGTGAGCATCGCGTCGTAGATCTGCTCCTCGGTGGCCGGGTCGAGCGGCGGCGCGTACTTGCCCGCCGACAGCGCGCCCCCGCGGCCGGTGAAGTTGTGGCACGAGGCGCAGTTGAGCCGGAACAGCTCGCCGCCGCGCGCCGGGTCGTTGCCGCGCAGCGCCTCGCCGCGCTCCTCCGGACGCTGCGCGCCGCCGCCGTGCGCCTGCACGTAGGCGCCGACCGCGTCGATCTCGCTCGGGGTCAGCTTCGGCGGCTTGCGGGCGATCTGCGCCTCCTGGCGCGCCGCGGGCATCCGGCCGGAGGAAGTCTGGAAGTAGACGGCCGCGTCGCCGATGCCGATGAGGCTCGGACCGCGGTCCTTGACGCCCTCGAGGTTCGCGCCGTGGCATTCGATGCAGGTGTTGTTGTAGACCTGCTCGCCCTGGCGCAGCAGCGCCGGGTCGCCCTGTGCCTGCGCGGTCTGCGGTTCCGGGGCGAAGACGGCGTACAGGGCGCCGGCCCCCACCAGGGCGACGCCGAGTGCGAGCACGCCCGCGAGGCGCCTGCGCATCTTCGAGCGCGCGCGGAACCGGCGCTCCGAGGATTTGGTGCTGGTGGTCATCTTGCGGCAACCCTTGCTGTCAGTTCAGGCCGTTTTGTGGTGGGCGGTGCGGAGATCAGGGGAGGATGTAGATCACCGCGAAGAGGCCGACCCACACGATGTCGACGAAGTGCCAGTAGTACGACACGACGATCGCCGAGGTGGCCTGCGCCGGAGTGAACTTGCTGAGCTTCGTGCGGACCAGCAGGAACACGAAGGCGATGAGCCCGCCGATCACGTGCAGGCCGTGGAAACCGGTCGCGAGGTAGAACACCGTGCCGAACGGGCCGGACGGGATGGTGAGCCCCTCCTCGACCAGGTTGTGGTACTCGTTCGCCTGCCCGAACACGAAGATCGCGCCCATGATCAGCGTCACGATGTACCAGCGCCGCAGGCCGTAGACGTCGCCCCGCTCCGCGGCGAACACGCCGAACTGGCAGGTCAGCGACGACAGCACGAGGATCACCGTGAACGGGATCGCGTACGCGACGTTGAGGTGGAACTCCTCGCCGTGCAACGGCGGCGGCCAGGACGCCCCGGCCGGGTTCTGCGCCTTGACGGTGAAGAACATGGCGAACAGTCCGGCGAAGAACATCAGTTCGCTGGACAGCCACACGACGGTGCCGACACTGACCATGTTCGGCCGGTTCAGCGAGTGGACCCGCTGGCTGATGGTGGGAGCTGCCGTTGTCACGAATCGCATTATGTCCTCTCGCGACCGCACCCCGCCCGCCGGGTCTGCGGCGGGTCGTGGGAGCTTCGCGTCACACCCGCGCGCGAGACGCGGACCAGCGGCGGAAGGAGTTACTCGTGAGTTGGCTGGAGAAGCTCCGTGACCTGGTCAGAAAGCCGGAAAAAGCGGTGCTCGACCCGGACGCGCCCGGTCTGGCGACCGTCGTTTCGGCGTTCGACCCGGCCGTCGCGGATTCGGCGGTGCTCGCTGATTCACCCGGCTGGGCAAGCGAAGCGCCCGCGGTGCTCGTCCATCACCTCGTCCTTCCGGCGCACCGGATCGACGAGGCGGCGGCGATTCTCGCGCAGGACGGCTACGACCTGCGCGAACAAAGCCGCGACGGCGACCGGGTGCTGGCGCACGCCCGGCGGGTGCAGGTGCTGGACGCCCTGCACTGCGCCCAGGAACGGTCCCGGATGGCCGGTCTGGCGCAGCGGCTCGGCGGCTGACGCTCCGGGCTGGGAGGCGCGGCAACCGGGTGACTCGCCCACCGCGTCCGCGTGAGATGCGTCTCGGCCGATACGATCGCGGCTGTTCCACCCGTGACGAGACGGAGGCGTGCTCAATGAGCGAGCAGTCCCAGCGGATCCTGGTGTTCAGCCACAAGGCCGAGGTCCGCGAGGCGATCATGAACGCCGTCGGCAGGCGCCCGGCGGCCGACCTCGGCCGCGTCGAGTGGGTCGAGGCGGCCGGCATCGCCGACGTGCTCGCCGAAATGGACGCGGGCTCGGTCGACCTCGCGATCCTCGACGGCGAGGCCCAGCCGACCGGCGGCATCGGCCTGACCCGCCAGCTCAAGCACGAGATCGACGACTGCCCGCCGATCGTGGTGGCCGTCCGCCGCCGCGACGACCGATGGCTCGCCACCTGGGCGCTGGCCGACGCCGTGCTGGTGCACCCCCTCGACCCGCTGACCGCGGCGGAAACCGTCGCCGGCGTGCTGCGCGCCGGGCGGGTCCCCGCCGTCAACGGCGGCTGAGCCCGGTGGGCGCCACCCCGCAGCACACCTGGCCCGCGCTGCTCACCCGGCTCATCGCAGGCGAGGACCTGGCGGGCGAGGACACGGCGTGGGCGATGGACCAGATCATGTCCGGCAGCGCCGGGCAGGCGCAGATCGGCGGCTTCGCGGTCGCGCTGCGCGCCAAGGGCGAAACGCCCGAGGAGATCTCCGGCATGGCCGACGCGATGCTGTCGCACGCCCGGCGGATCACGCTGAGCCGCCCGGCGGTGGACATCGTCGGCACCGGCGGCGACCGGTCGAACTCGGTGAACATCTCCACGATGGCGACGATCGTCACGGCGGCGGCGGGCGCGCCGGTGGCCAAGCACGGCAACCGGAGCGCGTCGTCGAAGTCCGGCGCGGCCGACGTGCTGGAAACCCTCGGCGTGAAGATCGACCTGCCGCCGGAAGCGGTGCTCGCGTCGCTCGAGGAGATCGGCATCGGGTTCTGCTTCGCCCCGGCGTTCCACCCGGCGTTCCGGCACACCGGCCCGCCGCGGCGCGAACTGGGCGTGCCGACCACGTTCAACCTGCTCGGCCCGCTGACCAACCCGGCGCAGCCGCAAAGCGCGCTGATCGGGTGCGCCTACGCCGACAAAACCCGTGCGCTGGCGGAGATTTTCGCTCAGCGTGGGATGTCGGTGCTGGTGGCCCGCGGCGACGACGGACTGGACGAGATCACCACCACCACGACGACGTCGGTCCTGGTGGTTTCCGGCGGCACGGTGACGGAACGCACCTTCGACCCGCGGTCGCTCGACATCCCGCGCGCCACGGCCGAGGACCTGCGCGGGGGCGACGCGGCGGCGAACGCGGAGGTCGTCCGGGAACTGGTCAGCGGCAAGACCGGCCCGGTGCGCGACGCGGTGGTGCTGAACGCCGCCGCCGCGCTGGCCGCCTTCGCGGGCTTCTCTGATTCGCTCGAGGACGACTTGGCGGCCGGACTGGACCGAGCGCGCCAGGCCATCGACAGCGGCGCGGCAGCGGCGCTGCTGGACCGGTGGATCGCGTTCTCCTCGACCAGCCGCTGATCTTCCGCAACGATCTGAACGCCGCATTGGGTGCATCTGATGCACCCAATGCGGCGTTCGGTGCGTCAGATGCACCCAATGCCACATTGGGGCGGTCCGGGCCCAGGGTCACGAGCGGAAGGCGGTCCGGTAAGCGCTGGGCGTAGTCGAACGCAGCCGCGAAAACTGGTGCCGCAACGCCGCCGCGGACGCATACCCGCACGCCGCCGCGATGTCTTCTACCGACAGAGAACCTTCCTCCAGCAGTGCTTGCGCCCGGTCGAGACGGCGTTCGGTCAGCCAGCGATGGGGCGTCGTCCCGGTGGCCGCGGAGAACCGGCGCAGGAACGTCCGCTCCCCCAATCCGCTGCGGCGGGCCAGCTCCGCGACGGTGAACGGCTGATCCAACCGCCGTTCCACCCATTCGAGCGCCTCGGCGACCACCGCGTCGTCCGGTGCGGCCGTCGCGGGCACCGGTGCCTGCACGAACTGCGCCTGTCCGCCCGCGCGATGCGGCGCGGCCACCATCCGCCGAGCCAACGCGGTAGCCGCCGCAACCCCACGCAACCGCCGCACGAGGTGCAGGCACAAATCCACTGCGGCAACCGTTCCGGCGCTGGTGAAGACGCCGTCGTCGTCCGCGTAGAGGGCTTGCGAGTCCACTTCCGCGGCGGGAAACAGGCGGCGGAATTCCGGTTCGTAGATCCAATGCACGGTGCAGCGGCGGCCGTCCAGAAGGCCCGCGTAGCCGAGCGAGAACACTCCCGCGCAGAACCCGGCCACCCACGCGCCGCGTTCCCGGGCCGCGCGCAAGGCGTCCAGCAACGGCTCCGGCGGCGGTGCCGTGCGCGGCGCTTGGGTGGGCACAATCACCAAATCCGCCGACGCCGCGAAGTCCAGATCGTGCAGTCCGGACAGGCCGAATCCGGACCAGCTGGCCACTTCCGCCCCGCCCGGCGAGCACACGCCGAAGTCCCAGCCGGGCATGCCGTCCGCGCTGCGGTCAGTGCCGAACACCTCGCACGCGACCCCCAGCTCGAACGGCGAAACCCGGTCCGCGAGCAGCACGGCGACCCGTTCTCCGTCCATGTCGCCCAGGATGTCACAAGTTTTGCGGTCATTGTCACCTCTGACACTGGTTGAGCGTCGCCGCTGCGACGAATCTGGGTCGCATGAAGAACCCCGAATCCCGCCCGGTCCTGCAGTGGTCCGCGGCGATGGCGTTGTCCGGCACGATCGGCGCGGTCGTGCTCGAAAGCGGCGCGGCCGCCCCGGCGGTGGCGTTCGCCCGCTGCCTCGTCGGCGGCGTCCTGCTGGTCGTGTGGTCCCTTGCCCGAGGCTGGTTCCGCGACTGGCGGCCGACCCGCCGCGACCTGCTGCTCGCCGTCGCCGGAGGACTGCTGCTGGTCGGCAACTGGGTGCTGCTGTTCGCGTCCTACTCGCTGTCGTCCATCGGCGTCAGCACTGTCGTCTACCACACCCAACCGCTGATCCTGGTCGGAATGGCGGCGGTGTTCCTCGGCGAGAAAGTCGGCCGTTCCCACCTCACGCGGGCGGGGGTGGCGTTCGCCGGAGTCGTGGTGATTTCCCTTTCCGCACAAGGGGATGACGGCCAACCCGTCCGGTTCGCCGGGATCGCGCTCGCGCTCGGCGCGGCCCTGCTCTACGCCGGTGCGTCCTTTATCGCGAAGCAGCTCAAGCACATCCGGCCGCATCTGCTCGCGGCCGTGCAGCTGACGGTCGGCGCGATCGTGCTCGCCCCCGCGCTGATCTTCACTCCGCTGCCGAGTTCAGCTCCTGGACTGCTGTGGCTCCTGCTCCTGGGCACGGTGCACACCGCGGTGATGTACGTGCTGATGTACGCCAGCATCGGCAAGCTGCCGACCACGACGGTGGCACTGCTGTCCTACCTGTACCCGGTGGTCGCGGTCGTCGTGGACATGCTGGCGTTCGGCCACCAGCTCACCTGGCCGGAGGGCCTGGGCATGCTGGCCGTGCTCGCCGCCGCGCTGGCTCCGCAGCGCGCCAAGCCGGATACGCGAAACGCCCGGCCGGGAGTTCCCAGCCGGGCGTCGCGGTGAAGCGGAAGAACTCAGTCGTGCTCGGGACCGGTGTGGTACTCGAACACCAGGCCGCCCACGGCGATGAGCAGGGCCACGATCGCCATCACGAGCAGCCAGATGTGGAAGAAGGCGAGGGCGAGGCCGGCCAGCCCGGCCGCCGCGGCCAGCGCGACCGGCCAGTAGCTGCCCGGGCTGAAGAAGCCCAGCTCGCCGGCGCCGTCGCTGATCTCGGCGTCCTCGCGGTCCTCCGGGCGCTCTTCGATCCGGCGGGACACGAACTGCATGTAGCTGCCGGCGAGGAACGCGAGGCCGCCGGTCAGGAACAGCGCGACGATGCCGACCGGCTCAGCCTTCTGGTCGGTGGTGAAGAGCGCGGTCATGACCCAGTAGACGGCGGTCATGAGGACGGCAAACCCCGCCACCATGTAGAAAATCCGGGCTTCGACCTTCATGGGATTGGTCCCCTGCTCCTTCTGGTTCGCCGTCAGTTGGACGCGGTGCGCGCGGTGCGGTCGGTGTTGAACGGCTTCGTGGTCACCGCGTACGGGCTGCACAGCTCGCCGCAGTTCATCGAAGCCAGCGCCTCGGACGCGGTGTTCGGCTTGCCGGTCTTCGGGTTCGTCTGGGTGCGCAGCTTGAGGTACTGGTCGTACTTGTCCGGGGACAAGGCCCGCACCTCGAAGTTCATCACCGAATGGTACGTCCCGCACAGCTCGGCGCAGCGGCCGACGAACGATCCCTCGCGGTCGATCGAGTTCTGGAACGAGCTGTCCTGGTTGTTCTTCTCCGGGTCCGGCATCACGTCGCGCTTGAAGTTGAACTCCGGGACCCAGAACGAGTGGATGACGTCCGTCGAGCGGAGCCGGTACTCGATGGTCTTGTTCGTCGGCAGCACGAGCAGCGGGATCTCGCCGGAGGAGCCGACGGTGCTCACCTGGGTGCCGTCGGCGCGCTTGGCGGCGTCGCCCTCGTACTTGAACTCCCAGTTCCACTGGAAGGCGATCACGTCGACCACGACGTCCGGGTTCGGCTTCTTGTCGAGGACCTTGCTCTCGGTCGTCGCGGTGAAGAAGAACAGCACGCAGACCATGATCGTCGGCAGGACGACCGTGAAGATCTCCAGCGGGATGTTGTACTGGAACTGCCGGGGCAGGTCCTCGGGGCCTTCGGCGGCCGCGCCCTTCTTCTTGCGGTGGAAGATCGCGGTCCAGAAGATCAGGGCCCACACGATCGCGCCGACGACGAGCGCGGCGACGACCGTCCACGTCCAGAGGGTGCGCATCTGGTCGGCCTGCGGCGTGACGCCCTTGGGCCAGCCGAAGCGGAGGATCTCGTCTCCCGAGCAGCCCGTCGCGGTCAGCGCCACCAGCACGGCCAGCGCGGCGACACGCCCGACCCGCTTACCCACCGGGGTGCGCTCTGGTTTTCCCACTGCGCCCTGCCCTTTCACCCAACAGGCCCTCTCACACCGGGCCTTCTTCGACCGATCTTCGTGACAGGCGGAGCCTAGCCGAGTTGGCCGCTCCCGCTGACCAAGGGGTGACCAGTTGCGCCACGCGTCACCCGCTTTCCGGGCGACGGGCCCCGCACCGGCATACTGGGCCCTTCCCCGGACCGGCCCGACCCTGAGGTGTGTGAGTACACGTGTGCGGCCTGCTTGGACTGATCTGCGCGACCGAAAACGACGCCTCGAACGCCCGTGAGAGCGTCGGCGCGGCGATGCGCTGCCAGCGCCACCGCGGCCCCGACGAGCAGGACACCTGGGCGGACGCCGAGGTCGTGTACGGCTTCAACCGGCTCGCCTTCATCGACGTCGACCACGCGCACCAGCCGCTGGTGTGGGGTCCGCCGGAGGCCCCGGGCCGGTATACGCTGAACTTCAACGGCGAGATCTACAACTACCGCGAACTGCGCGACGAGCTCGCCGAAAAATTCGGTGCGAAATTCGCCACTGAAGGCGACGGCGAGGCGATCGTCGCGGCTTATCACTACCTCGGGGACAAAGCGGTCGAAAAGCTGCGCGGCATGTTCGCGTTCCTGATCTGGGATTCGGCGGAAAAGGTCGTTTTCGGCGCGCGCGACCCGTTCGGGATCAAACCGCTCTACTACAGCGAAGGCCCCAAGGGCACCGCGTTCTCCAGCGAGAAGAAGAGCCTGCTGGAGCTGTCGGACACGCTCGGCGTCGCGCAGGAGCTGGACCGCACGGCTCTGCAGCACTACCTGGTCCTGCAGTACGTGCCCGAGCCGGAATCGCTGCACACCGCGATCCGCCGCGTCGAGTCCGGCACGTCGTTCCGGCTCTCGCCGGGCGGTAAGCCCGAGTTCACCCGCTACTTCCACCCGAAGTTCGCCGCGAAGCCGGTGAACGGCCCCGCCGAGGCCGAGGCGCTGTACGAGCGCATCGCCGATGTGATGCGCGACTCGGTCGGCAAGCACATGATCTCCGACCCGGACGTCACGGTCGGCGCGTTCCTCTCCGGCGGCATCGACTCCACCGCGACCGCGACGCTCGCCAAGGAGCACAACCCGAACCTCATCGCGTTCACCACCGGGTTCGAGCGCGAGGGCTACTCCGAGGTGGACGTGGCCGCGGAATCGGCCGCGGCGATCGGCGTGAAGCACGTGGTCCGCACGGTGTCGGCGGACGAGATGATGGAAGCGCTGCCGCTCATCGTCTGGTACCTGGACGACCCGGTCGCCGACCCGGCGCTGGTCCCGCTGTGGTTCATCGCGCGCGAGGCCCGCAAGCACGTGAAGGCGGTGCTCTCCGGCGAAGGCGCGGACGAGCTGTTCGGCGGCTACACGATCTACGGCGAGCCGATCTCGCTGGCCCCGTTCGAAAAAATCCCCGGCGGCGTGCGGAAACTGCTGGGCAAGGTGTCCACGAAGATCCCGGAGGGCACCCGGGGCAAGGACCTGCTGCGCCGCGGCGCGCTCCCGCTGGAAGACCGCTACTACGGCAACGCCCGCAACTTCCGCGACGAGCAGCTGCGCGCCGTGCTGCGGACCTACCAGGAAGGCGTCGGCTTCAAGGACGTCACCGCCCCTTGGTACGACGTGTCCCGCGGCTGGGACCCGGTGGCCCGCATGCAGCACGTGGATCTCTACACCTGGCTGCGCGGCGACATCCTGGTCAAGGCGGACAAGGTGACCATGGCGAACTCGCTGGAACTGCGGGTGCCGTTCCTCGACGCCGAGGTGTTCAAGGTCGCCGCGTCGATCCCGCTGGACCAGAAACTGGCCCACGGCACCACGAAGTACGCGCTTCGCCAGGCCCTGGCGAAGATCATCCCCGGCCACGTGCTGAACCGGAAGAAGCTGGGCTTCCCGGTCCCGATCCGGCTGTGGCTGCGCAACGAGATGTACGACTGGGCCCGCGGCATCATCAACGACTCGAAGACCGACGAACTCCTGGACAAGAACGCCGTCCTGCGCCTGCTGGACGAGCACAAGGAAGGCCAGCTGGACCGCAGCCGCCAGCTGTGGGCGCTGCTGGTCTTCATGCTGTGGCACGGCATCTTCGTGGAACACCGCATCAAGCCGGAAATCCCGGAACCGGCCTACCCGGTCAAGCTCTAGAGAAGTCCGTGAGGGGGACTCCCAGGGAATCAGATTCCCTGGGAGTCCCCCTCACGGCTCTGAACCCGGCACCGGCGCACGAGCCGCCCGAGACCCCTCAAGCAGGCAAAACCGCCGCGATCTCCTCAGCCGCCTCAGGTCCGAACGCTTCGCTCAACCGCGTCAACGCCTCAGCCCGCTCCAGCGTCCACTCCTGCGTCCCCACCGTCTCCAGCACCAAAACCGCGATCAAGCACCCCAACTGCGCGGCCCGCTCCAAACTGAGCCCGCCGTCGATCGCGGCAAGGAACCCGGCCCGGAACCCGTCCCCCACCCCAGTGGGATCAGCCTTCCCCCGCTCCGGCACGGCCCCGATCTGCAGCGCGGTCCCGTCCCGCCCGACGATCTCCACGCCCTTCTCCCCCAGCGTGGTGATCCTCAGCCCGACCCGCTCCAGAACGTCGGCCTCAGTCCAGCCGGTCTTCTGCAGCAGCAACTCCCACTCGTAGTCATTGCTGAACAGGTACTTGGCCCCCTCGACGAACGACCGCACCTGAGCCCCGTCCATCCGGGCCAGCTGCTGCGAGGGGTCAACCGCGAACGTGTACCCGCGCTGACGGCACTCCTGAGCATGCCGGACCATGCCCTCAGGATCATCCGGGCTGATCAGCACCAGCCCAAGCCCGCCGACCCGGTCCGAGATCGGCCCCATCTCGATGTTCCGGGACTCCGCCATCGCGCCCGCGTAGAACGTCGCGATCTGGCACATGTCCTCGTCGGTGGTGCACACGAAGCGCGCGGTGTGCGCGACCTCGGACACCAGCACGCCCGCGGTGTCCACGCCGTGCCGCTGCAGCCACGACTGGTAGTCCGCCCAGTCCTGGCCCACGGCTCCGACGAGCACCGGCTGCACGCCGAGCACGCCGAGGCCGAACGCGATGTTCGCGCCGATGCCGCCGCGGCGCACGACGAGGTCGTCGGCGAGGAAGCTCAGCGACACCCGGTGCAGCTGCTCGGCGACGAGCTGCTCGGCGAACCTCCCCGGGAAGTGCATCAGATGGTCCGTCGCGATGCTGCCGGACACGGCGATCCTGGGCTTGTCTGCCACCGGTTCTCCTCACGGGGTGGATGAGCTGTCGTTTTCGCGCCCTGACGCAAGTTACCCGCTGGTCATGACCCTTCCGGGTAGTTTCCGCGCCACGTTCCGACACTACCGGCCGGTACTCGTTTCCCGTTCAAGTCCGGCTGAATAGCGTGGCCGGAGTGAACCTCGCGACCGAACCGGAAACCCTCGGCGACCTGATCGCCGACTGCGCCCATCTCCCGTCCGCGCTGCAGCCTGAGCGCGCCGCTGACCAGGCCCGACTGCCCCGGCCGAGGGCCGCCCGGCCGTGGACGGTCGACGACGCCTGCCACGCGCAGGTCGCCGATCTCGACGCGTACGTCTGAGCCCTCGAACGCTCGGCAGCAGTTGAACGGCGTCCGCGCCGGAAAGACGAAAACGGGCCCCGGCGCACACGCGTCGGGGCCCGTTTTCCGGCTCTGGGCTCAGTGGAAGCTGTCGCCGCAGGCGCAGGAACCCGTGGCGTTCGGGTTGTCGATCGTGAAGCCCTGCTTCTCGATGGTGTCGACGAAGTCGATCACGGCCTCGGACACGTAAGGCGCGCTCATCCGGTCCACGGCGACCTGGAGGCCGTCGAAGTCGCGGAACAGGTCGCCGTCGAGCGTGCGCTCGTCGAAGAACAGCTGGTAGCGCAGGCCCGCACAGCCGCCGGGCTGCACGGCGATGCGCAGGTGCATGTCGTCGCGGCCCTCCTGTTCGAGCAGCGCCTTCGCCTTGGCGGCCGCGGCGTCGGTCAACGTCACGCCGTGGGTCTCCTCGGCGGTCTCGGCCGCAGCCGCACCGGTCTGCTCAGCGGTCGTCATGGCACTCCCTCTTTGGTCGAACTCGCTGCGGGTACATCTCGTGTCCTAGGCACAACACGGGACTCGCCCGATCTGTTCCCCTCCATCGTCGCATATGGAACGACCTGGTGAACAAAGCCGTGACGCCTGCAATACCCTGGTGAGGTGAGGTTCCTGCGCCGAAGCACCACTGACCCCGCCGCCGAAGAGTCCGCGGCCGAGACCGCCGTCGCCGATTCCCCGGCCGCGAACAAGTCGTACACGCCGGGAAAGGGCAAGGCGACGCCGAAGCGGCGCGAGGCCGAGGGACGCAAGCGCGGGCCGGTCGCGCCGCCGCCCACCTCGATGCGCGAGGCGATGAAGCGCAACAAGGAACTGCGCAAGGCCAACCCGGTCACCAAGGAAGAGCGCAAGGAAGCCGCCCGGCAGCGCCGCGAGCGGATGATGTCCGGCGACGACAAGTACCTGCCGCCGCGCGACAAGGGCCCGGTCAAGGCGTACGTGCGCGACCTGGTCGACTCCCGGCGCAACATCCTCGGCCTGTTCATGCCGCTGGCGATCCTGGTGTTCCTCGCACTGCTGGTGCCCGCGCCGGCGGTGCAGCAGTACATCACCCTGGTCTGCATGGCGATGCTGCTGGTCATGGCCATCGAGGGCTTCGTGAACGGCCGCAAGATCTCGAAGCTGGTCCGCGAGCGCTTCCCGAAGGAACCGGCGACGGCCACCCGAGGCGTCGGCTGGTACGCATTCGTCCGGGCGAGCCAGATCCGCAAGCTGCGGGTCCCGAAGCCGCGGCTGAAGGCCGGGGACCCGATCCCGAACTGAGCCGTGCGGCACACAGGTCGTTAGCCTCGCGAACGAAACGTTTACGCTGTCGGCATGGAGTTTCGACGTCTCGGCCGCAGCGGCCTCAACATCAGTGAGATCTCCTACGGCAACTGGCTGACCCACGGGTCCCAGGTCGAGGAGGACCAGGCGCAGGCCTGCATCAAGGCCGCGCTCGACGCGGGCATCACGACCTTCGACACGGCTGACGTCTACGCCAACACCGCGGCGGAGTCGGTGCTCGGGCGCGGGCTCAAGGGGCAGCGCCGGGAGAGCCTGGAGATCTTCACCAAGGTCTTCTGGCCGACCGGTCCGAAGGGCCCGAACGACAAGGGCCTCTCGCGCAAGCACATCATGGAGTCGGCCAACGCGTCGCTCAAGCGGCTCGGCACCGACTACGTCGACCTCTACCAGGCGCACCGGTTCGACCGCACGGTGCCGCTGGAAGAGACGATGCAGGCGTTCGCCGACCTGGTCCGCCAGGGCAAGGCGCTCTACATCGGCGTCTCGGAGTGGAATGCCGAGCAGATCTCCCGCGGCGCGGCGCTCGCCCGCGAGCTGAAGATCCCGTTCGTGTCGAACCAGCCGCAGTACTCGATGCTGTGGCGGGTCATCGAATCGCAGGTCGTGCCCGCTTCCGAGCGCGAGGGACTGAGCCAGATCGTCTGGTCGCCGGTGGCCCAAGGCGTGCTGACCGGCAAGTACAAGGTGGGCCAGCCGCTGCCCGCCGGTTCGCGCGCGACCGACGAGAACGGCGGCGCGAACATGGTCAAGCGCTTCCTCGACGAGAAGACCCTCACCGCGGTCGCGAAGCTGGAGCCGCTGGCGGCCGACGCCGGGCTGTCGATGGCGCAGCTCGCCGTCGCGTGGGTGCTGCAGAACCCGAACGTCGCGTCGGCGATCATCGGGGCCTCGCGGCCGGAGCAGGTGCACGACAACGTCAAGGCGGCGGGCGTCAAGCTGGAGCCGGAGCTGCTCACCGCGATCGACGAGGCGCTCGGCGACGTCGTGGTCACCGACCCGGCGCTCACCGTTTCCCCCTGATCACCGCAGCAGGAACCGCTCCGCCACCGCGAGGTCGTGCGGATAGGTGATCTTCACGTTCTCCGCGCTGCCGGGCACCCACCGCACCGGCAGCGCGGAGAACCGCTCCATGCACGAAGCCGTGTCGGTGCCCAGAAACCCTTCCGCGGCAGCCTGTTCGTAGGCCGCCAGCAGCGGCCGCGCCCGGAAGCCCTGCGGAGTCTGCACCCGGATCGCGCCCGGCAGCGGGCCCGCCACCTTGTCCGGTCCGGCCATCGAAACCACGTCGTCCGCGGCCAGGCCCGGCACCGCTCCCCCGTCTTCCCGGGTCCGCTCCAGCACCGCGGAGATCAGCTCCGGCGTCACCAGCGGGCGGGCCCCGTCGTGCAGCAGCACGGAATCCACTGTCCCGTCGGCGATCCGCGACGCGAGATGACGCAGCGCGTTCAGCTCGGAGGCCTGCCGCGTCGGGCCGCCGGGCACGATCTCCACCGGGACCGACAGCTCGGCCAGCACTTCTTCGACCAGCGACGCGTCCTCGGGCCGGATCACCAGCACCAGCACGCCGATCCCGGCCGCCGCGGCGAACGCATCCAGCGACCACGCCACCACCCGCCTGCCCGCGACCGGCAGGTAAACCTTGTTCAGCGCGGCCCCGACCCGAGTCCCCGCACCACTTGCCAGCACGACCCCGGCCGCCGTCGATTCCCGCACGCCGACCGACCCTAAGGGCCCTGCCCTCGCGGCGGTAGGTTGGGCGCCGGGACGCCCAGCGGCGAAAGGAAACCTGGCTGTGGACACCGGCGAAACGGGCATCGAGTTCGGCGAGATCGAACCGCCGAGCGACCAGGCCCGGTCGGGCGCGATCGCGCTGCACGACAAGCTCGTCAAACCGGCAGGCTCGCTCGGCAGGCTGGAAGAGCTGGGCGTCTGGATCGCTTCGTGCCAGGGCCAGGCCCCGCCGCGGCCGTTCACCCGTCCGCGCGTCGTCGTGTTCGCCGGCGATCACGGCATCGCGAAGAAGGGCGTCTCGGCGTATCCGCGGGAGGTCACGTCGCAGCTCGTCGGCACCATGCTGACCGGCGGCGCGGCGATCAACGTGCTCGCCGCGGCGGCGGGCGCGGGCGTGCGCGTGGTCGACATGGCCGTGGACACCGAGGAATCCGCGATGCGGTCGATCGGCGAGTTCAAGGTGCGCCGCGGTTCCGGTTCGATCGACGTCGAGGACGCGCTCACCGACGCCGAGGTGCGCGCCGCGGTGAACGCCGGCCGCAAGATCGCCGACGCGGAGGTCGACGGCGGCGCGGACCTGCTGATCGCGGGAGACCTGGGAATCGGCAACAGCACCCCGGCGTCGGTGCTGGTCGCGGCGCTGACCGGCAGCGAACCGGTCGCCGTGGTCGGCCGGGGTTCGGGCATCGACGACAACACCTGGATGCGCAAGGCCGCCGCGGTCCGCGACGCGCTGCGCCGGGCTCGCGCGGTGCTGGCCGACCCGCTCGCGCTGCTGCGGACGTCCTCGGGGGCCGATATCGCCGCGATGACAGGCTTTCTCGCGCAGGCAGCGGTCCGCCGCACGCCGGTGGTGCTCGACGGGCTCGTGGTCTGCTCCGCCGCGCTCGTCGCCGAAGAACTCGCGCCCGGCGCGCGCCGCTGGTGGATGTCCGGGCAGCTGACCGGCGAACCCGCGCACGCGCTCGCGTTGGAGCAACTGGACCTGGGCGCGCTGCTCGACCTCGACGTCCGGCTCGGCGAAGGCACCGGCGCGGTCACCGCGTTGCCGCTGCTGATGATGGCCAGCCGCGTGCTCGCCGAGATGACCACCCACGAGCAATCCGGCGTCTCCGGCCCGCTCACGTCCTGAAAGCCGGGAAGGGCTCCTTGCGGGAATCAGATTCCCGCAAGGAGCCCTTCCCGGACAGCCGGCTTCAGCTGAGCGGGATCATCCAGCCCGCGGGGGCCGGACGGGTGCCCTCCTGGATTCCGACGAGCTGCTCGCGCAGGCTCATCGTGACCGAGCCCGGCTGCCCGCCGGAGATCGAGAACTCGCCGCCGCCGTGCTTCACGTGGCCGACCGGCGTGATGACCGCCGCCGTGCCGCACGCGAACACCTCGGTCAGCTCGCCCGAGGCGGCCGCCTTCTCCCATTCGTCGGTGGAGATCCGGCGCTCCTCGACCTTGTGCCCGGCGTCCTTCGCCAGCTGCAGCAACGACTTCCGGGTGACGCCCGGCAGCAGCGAACCGGTCAGCTCCGGGGTGACCACGCGGACGTCGTCGCCCGAGCCGAAGACGAAGAACAGGTTCATCCCGCCCATTTCCTCGACCCAGCGGCGCTCGACCGCGTCCAGCCACACCACCTGGTCGCAGCCCTTTTCCACGGCCTGCGCCTGCGCCACGAAGGACGCCGCGTAGTTGCCGGCGCACTTCGCCGCGCCGGTGCCGCCGGGGGCCGCGCGCACGTACTCGGTGGACAGCCACACGCTGACCGGCTTCACGCCGCCGCTGAAGTACGAACCGGCGGGCGAGGCGATCACGGCGAAGACGTACTCGTCGGCCGGGCTGTTCACGCCGAGGCCCGCCGAGGTGGAGATCATGAACGGGCGCAGGTACAGGGAATCGCCCTGGCGGGTCGGCACCCAGCGCTCGTCGACGGCGATCAGCTCGCGCAGCGAGTCGACGAAGGTCTCCACCGGCAGCTGCGGCATCGCGAGCCGCTCGGCGGATTCGCGGAACCGCTGCGCGTTGGCGTCCGGCCGGAACGCGGCGATCGTGCCGTCGGGCTGGCGGTAGGCCTTGAGGCCCTCGAAGATCGCCTGCCCGTAGTGCAGCACGGACGTGGCCGGGTCGAGGGAGAACGGTTCGTACGGCCCGACCTTGGCGTCGTGCCAGCCCTTCTCGGTGCTGTAGCGCACGGTGACCATGTGGTCGGTGAAGTGCGTGCCGAACCCCGGCTTGGCAAGTACCTCGGCGACGCGTTCAGCACTCGCGGGGCTCGGGTTCGGAACGTGAGTGAACTGCGTCGCTGTTGTCATGCTTAGACAATAACGCTTGGTCGGAAGCACGTTAGTCGGAAGTCCTGTGGTTTTACTCGCTGCACCGGCCCCCGCTCGCAGCGTCACCCCACTACGATGGACGCCGTGAGCACTCAACCAGCACGCCAAGCCGGGCCCGGGGCCGGGCCGGACGTCAAGACCTTCGGCACCGCTGCCCTGCTGACCTTCGGCGCGGGACTGCTCGGGATGGTCGGCTGGGGCCTGCTTTCGAGCGGGTTCGGCTTCTTCCTCGGCCTGGTCGTCGCCGGATTCGGCATCTACTGGTGGAAGAACCTGCACGGCAAGGTGATCACGAAGAACCTGCCGACCAAATCCGTGGTGATCCTGCTCGTCGTCAACATCGTGCTGTTCATCGCACTGGTCCTGCTGGCCCAGTAGGTCAGCACAGCCCGGCGGGCAGCGCGGGGGCGGGCCAGCCCGGGTCCGGGCGGAAATCGGTGTGCGTGCCGTCGAACGGATACGCGCCCCGCTCGGCCAGCGCGCCCATCCGTTCGCCTTCCGCGCGCAGCTTGTCGAGTTCGGCGGCGGTAAGCCGCCCGGCCTCGACGGCTGCCTCCGCTTCGTCCTCGTCCTTCCACTGCCAGCCCGCGCCCGGCGTCACGACCAGGTCGAGGATGCCGTCGATCCGGTCCGGCCCGGTTTCGGTGCGGCCGCGCGGGACCTCGAGGTTCACGTACCAGTCGCGGAACCGGCCGTCCGCCTCGAAAAACCACCACACCGACGACCAGGCCCGGTCGGGGATCAGCCGCAGCGTCGAGGTGCCGTGCCAGATGTCCGGCACGCGGACGCGCGGCTCGCGAAACCGTTGTTCCAGCGGCGCTTCCCGCAGCGACCGGCCGTCCGCGAGCCTGCTGCCGACGATCGGCGTGCCGAGCGGGAGCCAGCCGAGCAGCGTCTCGCCGTCGTCGGAGAGCACGCGCAGCGGATGATGCTGGCCGATGCTGCCGTCCGGGCGGACGAAACGTTCGACGACTGTCTGTCCCGGCGCCCAGCGGTGCTCAGTCATGGACGCCACGGTAGCGGCGGATCCGCACCCGCAGCAGCAGTTCCGCGACCGCGGCGAGCCCGGCCACGAGCAGCGCCGCCGACAGCGGAACGAACGCCGCGGCGGCCGCTGCCAGCACCGCGGCCGCCGCGACCGGAGCCCCGCCGGACGACGCAAACCGCTGTCGCGCACCGACGAAAGTCGTGAATGCCGAGGGAAGAGTCGCCAGCACTGCGATCACCGTCAGCAACGGCTGGAGCTGTCCGGCGTCCGCGGCGGACAGCAGGTCCCGCATCGCGGTCCCGGACAATCCGAGCCGGACCGGACCCAGCTGCAGCAGCGTCACCGCGGTGACCGCGACCGCGGCGAGGCTCAGAACGATCGCACGTCCGGTGCTCCGCTCCCCCGGTTCCGGAATCAGGAACGGCAGCAGGAACAACGCCGCGACGACGATCCCGGCCGCGTCCGGAGTCCCGATTCCGCCCGTTTGCGGCACCGGAGCGACTGCGAGACACATCGCCACCAGCACCGCCGCGGCGGCCAGCAGCACGCCCAGCAGCCACTTGACCAGCAGATCCGGCAACCGGAGCCCAGCGAAGTCCGCCGCGGCGACGAACACCACCAGCGCGGCGGCGGCGTATCCGGGCTGCACCGGGAACACGTACGCGCCGAAGGCCTGCGCGAGCACGACGATCTGCGCCAGCCGGGATAATCCGCCGGCGATCCGGGCAGCCGGATCGTCGCCGAGCGCGGGCAGCCGGGAGCCTCCGATCGCGGCCAGCGCGGCGAGCACAACCCCGCCGAGCACCCAATATCCGGCTCCGGCGGCACCGGCCGCCAGCGTCACCAGGAGTGCTCCCGCGAGCCGCACCGCGATCCCCCTTCCCCCGTCCGGATGGCTTTGTCATTAGCATGGCTCACGATCGACCGGGCAGATCGCCCGGCACCACCGCGACGTCGCGAGGAGCCAGAAGTGACCGTGCCGAAGCTTGCCCTCTCCGAGAACACGGGTGCGGCATTGGGCAAGACCCGCGCCGACGTCGTCGTGATCGGCACCGTCCAGGGCGAGGACGGCCTCGAGCTCGCCGCGGGCGCGGAGGTCGCCGACGCGGCGTTCGACGGCAAGCTCGCCGAGGTGCTGGGCACGCTCGGCGCGACCGGCAAGGCCGAGGAGATCGTGAAGCTGCCGACGCTGGGCAAGCTGCCCGCGGGCGTCGTGCTGGCGGTCGGCCTCGGCAAGCCGAAGGACCGGGAGATCACCGCCGAGCAGGTGCGCCGCGCGGCCGGCGCCGCGGCCCGTGCGCTGAACGGCACCGAGCGGGCGTTCGTCACGCTGTCGGCCGTCGACCTGCACGCCGCCACCGAAGGCATCGCGCTGGGCGCGTACGTCTTCACCGAGTACCGCTCGGAGAAGGGCGACGGCCCGCTGGCGAAGGCCGACCTGGTCAGCCCGGCCGAGGGCACCGCGCGCGAGCACAAGGCCACGCTGAAGGCGGCCGGGTTCATCGCCGAGTCGGTGATCATCGCCCGCGACCTGATCAACACCCCGCCGAACGACCTGTTCCCGGCGTCCTTCGCCGACCGCGCGAAGAAGCTCGCCGACGCGAACGGCCTCGAGTTCGAGGTGCTCGACGAGAAGGTCCTCAAGCGCAAGGGCTTCGGCGGCATCCTCGGCGTCGGCGGCGGTTCGTCGCGGCCGCCGCGCCTGCTGCGGGTCAGCTGGAAGCCGGCGAAGGCGCGCAAGAAGGTCGCGCTGGTCGGCAAGGGCATCACCTTCGACTCGGGCGGCATCTCGCTCAAGCCCGCCGCGAACATGGACCACATGACCTCCGACATGTCGGGCGCGGCCGCCGTGCTCGCGTCGGTCGTGCTGGCCGCGAAGCTGAAGTACCCGCTCGAGGTCACCGCGCACATCCCGCTGGCGGAGAACCTGCCTTCGGCCACCTCCTACCGTCCCGGCGACGTGCTGACCATGTACGGCGGCAAGACCGTCGAGGTGCTCAACACCGACGCCGAGGGACGGCTCGTGCTGGCCGACGCGATCGTGCGCGCGGCCGAGGAGAACCCGGACTACCTGATCGAGACCGCCACGCTGACCGGCGCGCAGGTGGTGGCGCTGGGCAACCGGATCTCCGGCGTGATGGGCTCGGACGAGTTCCGCGACCGCGTCGCGAGCATCATGCAGGCCACCGGCGAGGGCGGCTGGGCGATGCCGCTTCCCGACGAACTGCGCGGCGACCTCGACTCGCGCCTCGCGGACATCGCGAACGTCACCGGCCAGCGCTGGGCGGGCATGCTCGTCGCGGGCGTGTTCCTGCGCGAGTTCGTGCCCGCGGACCTGCCGTGGGCGCACCTTGACGTCGCGGGTCCGGCCTTCAACTCGGGCGGCCCGTGGGGCTACACCGGCAAGGGCGGCACCGGCGTCCCGGTCCGCACCATCGCCGCGGTGCTGGCGGACATCGCCGAGCAGGGCTGACGTTGTGCCGGAGGCCCCGCACCACGCCCGGTGCGGGGCCTCCGTCGTGTCCGGGCCTTTGTGGCACGCTCGCGTTCATGCAGCGCGACGACTACCTCGAAACCGCCGTCCGCGACGTGCTCACCGCCGACGAGGCCGCCGCTGACCGCAGGATCGGCCACGCCGCGCTCCTCCTGGCGACCGCGGGCGCGTCCGACGCCGCGGACCGCCTTGTCACGCAATGGCACGCGGTGACCGGCCGCCCGACCTCCGTGCTCGCCGACGACGCGGTCCGCGCCCGCGCCTGGGCGATGCTCTTCGAGGCGCGCGGCGACCGTCCACAATGGGCAGACGCACTCGTCCCGCTCGATCTGGACGCGGAAGAACAAGCCCACCAAGCCTTCCTCGCCCGCCGAGCGTCCGATTTGGACGGTCTCTTCGACGGTTCGCCAGTCGCGGGCGCAGTCTCCGCGATCGCCCCTAAGCGCCCCGATCCGGTACGCGACGCACTAGCCGCAGCCGACCTCGACGCGTGGGCCGCCCTAGCCGAAAACCATCCCAACCCGGACGTCGCGACACTCGCCGCCACCCGCCCGCTCGCCGCCCGGCTGGTCGAGGGAGCGGACCCTCTCGACCTCGGCAAGGAATGGCCGGACCAATGCGCGGGCGCGCTGATCGCCGCACTGCGCGAACGCCATCCGACCGGCCCGGCCAGCCTCCCGGACCTGGTCGCGGCGATCCTCCGGCTGCGCGGGCAACGCGCCCCCGCCCCGGCCTCTCCCGCCGATCTCGCCGCCACCGAACAACGCCTGGGCTTCCGCCTGCCCGACGACTACCGCGAGTTCCTGACCCTCGCGGACGGATTGCCCGCCGACGTGGTGTTCCCACGCCTGCTCCCCGCCCGCGAACTGCGCGCCGACGGAACCGTCCTGATCGTCTCCGACCCCGCGACCGTCCTGCTCACCCACACCGGCGACAGCTGGCGAGCAGTCGAAGTGGACCTCACGTACGGCAGCACCGCATACGACTCGTTTCGCGCGCTGCTGGAACACCACCGCCGCCTGCTGGAGGCAAGCGCCTGACCCGGCTGAACGCTGAAGTACGCGAGGAAACCCTCACGTACCCAGCTTCCCTCACGCCCCACCCGCCAGCCACCCCCGGCACCCCCGGCGCTCACCCAATGCGGCATTGGTTGCGTCGCACGCACCGAACGCCACATTGGGTGCATCTGACGCACCCAATGCCACATTGGGGCGCTAGCCCCCACCACCTACGACACCGCAGCCGACGCACCCAACCATCGAGGCACCCAGCCCCTCCCCCGCACCCCGATACGAAGCCGCCCTGCGGTTCGGGGGTGCTTGTCAAGGCATCTTTCCCGCCTTGACAAGCACCCCCGAACCGTCAGCACAATGGGCTAACGGGGTGCCCCACGCACCACCCGGGTGCAATGTCGCCGCCAGGCGACGAGCCACCCCCAAAGATCCACAAGGATCCAGCACCCCGGCAACACCACCGGCTACGGCGAGCAACCCTCGGCTCAGCTGCCAGGACGACGCTTCTGCCGTTCGGTGTACTCCCGCATACGCTTCGGATACCCGACCCGCGCGGCCTCGTACACCGGAATCGTGTGCTTGTGCCCGAACCGCTGCGCCGCGTCGAAGCTCCCGATCCGCCGGCGGGTCCATTCGCCGTCGTGCGCGACAAGCACCACAGTGGTGTCAGTCACCGTGGTGGGCGGCTCGACGTACGCCTCCACCCCGCGCCGCGCGGCGGCCCATTCTTCCAGGTAGCGGGTGTCGGCCGAGCCTCCGGAGCGGCCTGCTCCAGCGCCCGGGCCGCGTCTGCCGCGGCGGCGCAACGAGTCGAAGATCCCCACTTCGACCACCTTTCTTCCGGCGAGAGTCCGGACTTCATTATTCCCGGGTTCGTGTGTGGCCGGTGTCGCAGCACCGCCTTGGCCCGGCTAGGTCGCAACGCCGATCGGCCTAGTGACAAGATGGCTGTTGTCGCGCGCGCGGTTATACCGGGTGCCGCGGCGACCGAAGCTCCACCCCTATCGCTGCCGAGGAGTTATTGAAGTGAGCGACACCTCCGCCGACCTCGTGATCCTGGGAGGCGGATCGGGCGGCTACGCCGCGGCCTTCCGCGCGGCCGAGCTGGGCCTTTCCGTCACGCTGATCGAGAAGGACAAGCTGGGCGGGACCTGCCTCCACCGGGGCTGCATCCCGACCAAGGCCCTGCTGCACGCCGCCGAGGTCGCCGACGAGGCCCGCGACGCCGAGACCTTCGGCGTCAAGGCCGTGTTCGAGGGCATCGACATCGCGGGGGTGAACAAGTACAAGGACGGCATCGTCTCCCGGCTGTACAAGGGCCTCCAGGGCCTGGCCAAGGCGCACAAGGTGAACCTCGTCGAGGGCACCGGCCGGTTCGTCGGCGGCACCACCGTCGAGGTCGACGGCACGCGCTACACCGGCAAGAACGTCATCCTCGCCACCGGTTCGTACTCGCGCACGCTTCCCGGCCTGGAGCTCGGCGGCCGCATCATCGCGAGCGAGCAGGCGCTGACGCTGGACTACGTGCCGAAGAAGGTCGTCGTGCTCGGCGGCGGCGTGATCGGCGTGGAGTTCGCCAGCGTGTGGGCCTCCTTCGGGGTCGACGTCACCGTGGTCGAGGCGCTCCCGCGACTGGTCCCGAACGAGGACGAGTACGCCTCCAAGCAGCTCGAGCGCGCGTTCCGCCGCCGCAAGATCGCCTTCAAGACCGGCGTCCGGTTCACCGGCGCGAAGCAGGACGACAACGGCGTCAGCGTGTCGCTGGAGTCCGGCGAGACGCTGGAAGCCGACCTGCTGCTGGTCGCCGTCGGCCGCGGCCCGAACTCGGCCGGGCACGGCTACGAGGAGGCGGGCGTCCAGATCGACCGCGGCTTCGTGCTCACCGACGACCGGCTGCGCACCAACCTGCCCAACGTCTACGCGGTCGGCGACATCGTGCCGGGCCTCCAGCTCGCGCACCGCGGCTTCCAGCAGGGGATCTTCGTGGCCGAGGAGATCGCCGGCCTCAACCCGCGCGCCATCGACGAGCGCGGCATCCCCCGCGTCACCTACTCGCACCCCGAGGTCGCGTCCGTCGGGCTCACCGAGGCGCAGGCCAAGGAGAAGTACGGTTCGGACGTCACCACGTTCACCTACGACCTCGGCGGCAACGGCAAGAGCCAGATCCTCAAGACCTCCGGCGGCGTGAAGCTGGTCAAGGCCCCGGACGGCCCCGTCGTCGGCGTGCACATGGTGGGCGACCGGGTCGGCGAGCTGATCGGCGAAGCGCAGCTGATCTACAGCTGGGAGGCGTTCCCGGAGGACGTCGCCCCGCTGATCCACGCGCACCCCACGCAGACCGAGGCACTCGGCGAAGCGTTCCTCGCCCTCGCGGGCAAGCCGCTGCACGTGCACAGCTGACGCGCAACCAGCACAATCCAGACCACGTCTTAGCGATCAAGGGAGCCAGCGAACAATGGCCTACTCCGTCACGCTGCCGGAGCTCGGCGAGAGCGTCACCGAGGGAACCGTCACCCGGTGGTTGAAGCAGGAGGGCGACACTGTCGAGGTCGACGAGCCGTTGCTCGAGATCTCGACCGACAAGGTCGACACCGAAGTACCGTCGCCGGTGGCAGGCACGGTCGTGAAGATCAGCGCCAAGGAAGACGACACCGTCGAGGTCGGCGGCGAGCTGGCGGTGATCGACGACGGCACCGGCGGCGTGCCCGAGTCCTCCGCCCCTGCCCAGCAGGCCGAGCCGGAGCCCGAGCCCGCCCCGCAGCAGCAGGAAGCCCCTGCCCAGGCCGAATCCGCCGCCCCCGCCGAGTCCGCTCCGGCGCAGCCGGACACCGCTCCGGCCGCGGGCGGTTCGGGCACCGAGGTGAAGCTGCCCGAACTGGGCGAGAGCGTCACCGAGGGCACCGTCACCCGCTGGCTGAAGCAGGTCGGCGAGTCGGTCGAGGTCGACGAGCCGCTGCTCGAGATCTCCACCGACAAGGTCGACACCGAGGTTCCGTCGCCGGTCGCCGGCACTGTGCTGGAGATCCGCGCGGGCGAGGACGAGACCGTCGAGGTCGGCGGAGTGCTCGCGGTCATCGGCGACGCCGGTGCCGCCCCGGCCGCCGCTCCGGCGCAGGAAAGCAAGCCCGCGCCCGCTCCGGAACCCGAGCCCGCCCCGGCTCCGGTCCAGGAAAGCAAGCCCGCCCCGGCCCCGGCGGCTCCGGCCCCCGCGCCCGCCGCTCCGGCTCCGGCCCCGGCCCCGGCCCCGGCGCAGGAGAGCAAGCCCGCTCCGGCCGCCCAGGCCCCGGCGGAGTCGGCGGACGGCCCGTACGTCACGCCGCTGGTGCGCAAGCTCGCCTCCGAGCACGGCATCGACCTCGCGTCGCTGACCGGCAGCGGAGTCGGCGGCCGCATCCGCAAGCAGGACGTGCTCGCCGCGGCCGAGGCCAAGCAGAAGGCGGCTCCGGCCCCCGAGACCAGCACTGCCGCCGCTCCGGCCGCCGCCGCTCCGTCCGCGCCGCGCGCCGCCGCGGTCTCGCCGGAGGTCGCCGCCCTGCGCGGCACCGTGCAGAAGGCGAGCCGGATCCGGCAGATCACCGCCACCAAGACCCGCGAGTCGCTGCAGGTTTCCGCGCAGCTCACGCAGGTGCACGAGGTGGACGTCACCAAGATCGCCAAGCTGCGCCAGCGCGCGAAGGCGGCGTTCAAGGAGCGCGAGGGCGTCAACCTCACGTTCCTGCCGTTCTTCGCCAAGGCGACCGTCGAGGCGCTCAAGCAGCACCCGAACGTCAACGCGTCCTACAACGAGGACACGAAGGAGATCACCTACCACGGCGCCGTGCACCTGGGCATCGCGGTGGACACCGAGCGCGGCCTGCTCTCGGTCGTGATCCACGACGCGGGCGAGCTGAGCCTCGCCGGTCTCGCGCACCGCATCGCCGACCTGGCGGCGCGGGCCCGGGCCAACAAGATCAAGCCGGACGAGCTGATCGGCGGCACCTTCACCGTCACGAACATCGGCTCCAACGGCGCCCTGTTCGACACGCCGATCATCGTGCAGCCGCAGTCCGGCATGCTCGGCACCGGCGCTGTGGTGAAGCGCCCGGTCGTGGTGAGCGACGCCGAGGGCAACGACACCATCGCGGTCCGCTCGATGGCGTACCTGCCGCTGACCTACGACCACCGACTGGTCGACGGCGCGGACGCCGGCCGCTTCCTGACCACGATCAAGCAGCGGCTGGAAGAGGGCAACTTCGAGGACGAGCTGGGTCTCTGATCCGGTAGTTCCTCGGCCGCAGGCCCCCGCACCCACCCGGGTGCGGGGGCCTGCGCGTTTACGACTTTCGGCTTATCCGGAATTCCGGAATATCAGAGTAGACTGCTTCGCATGCTCACTCGACGAAGCTTGCTCACGTCGGTCGCAGCAGCGGGGGCCGCCACTTTCGTTCTGCCCTCGCTCGCGCTGGCCGATCCCCCGGACCAATCCACTCCCGAAGGCTGGCTCGCCCGGCTCGCGGCGCATCGCGACGACGTGGCAGCGGTTTTCTCCGACGGCGCCGGCCGCCGGTTCGGCCATCTCGCGGACCGGTCGCTCGTCGTCGCGTCCGCGATCAAGGTGGTGCATCTGCTCGCCTACACCACAGCGGTCGCCGAAGGACGGCTCGACCCGGACGAACAGGTGCGAGTCGGCGACTGGGACGCCCGGCATCCGTATATCGGCGACGGCGCGGTCGGCAAGGGCAACCACCACACCGCGTTGACCTATCTGGGCGTCCCGTGCGACGAGTACGGCGTCGCGAAGAATCCGGACCAGCGCGTGCCGCTGCGGAACATCGCGGAAATGATGATCTTCATCAGCGACAATTCCGCCGCCGACTATCTGCGGGCCCGGCTCGGCGACCGGGCGTTGCGGGCCGCCGCGGCCCGCGGCGGCTGGCGGATGCCGGACGTCCGGATGTTCGGCGGCGAGGTGCTGCTGCTGTACTTCCCGGAATACTGCCCGCCGCCGGGCAGCCCGGTCGCGGTCCGCCGCGCGGCGGGAGACGCGCTGTCCAACCGGTTCGCGTGCGATCCGTCGTTCCGCGCCAAGGTGCTCCCCCGCGCCGCCGAGAAACCGCCCTCGGTCGAAGCGATCATGGCGTGGACGGAGTTGAGCGGACGCGGCAGCGCCGCGCAATTGTTCCGGATGCACCAGGAGATCTCCGTCAGCCGCGATCGCGCGGCCGTCCTCGCGCAGGAGATCCTCGGCGTGCCGCTCTCGGGCGACAAGCCGCCAGGTTCGAAAGCCTTGCTGTACAAGGGCGGCAACCTGCCCGGCTGTCTCGTGCTCGGGTTCGACGTGCTGTGGCCCGACCGCCGTCCCGGCACCAGCACGATCTTCCTGAAGAACTGCACTCCGGAGGATTTCGCGCACGTGCCGGTGCTGCAGCGGATGTGCATTGACGCGCTGTTCGTTCCGGGCACCTTCGCGGCTCTGGAGCGTGCGCTGGGACACTGACCGGCATGACCGAAGACCTCGCCGAGCGTGTCGCGGCGCTCGAACGCCGGATGGCCGCATTGGAGGGGCGGCCCGCCGAACCCGTCCAGGACGGGCCGCCGGGAATCGTGGGCTATCAGGGTGAATTGACCGACCCCGAGCTGCGCTGGGAAATCCGGCTCACGACCCCGGCGGTCCTGTCGCTGCCGGACGGGCCGCGCGCCGAGGTGCTCGCCGCGCTGGCGAACACCGACCGGATCGCGCTCGTCCGGCTGCTCGCCCGCGACGGCGCGCAAACCGGGGCCGCGCTGCAGGAAGCGGCCGAACTCAGCTCGCCGGGGCGGCTGTACCACCACCTGAAAGCGCTCACCGCGGCCGGGCTCGTCGAGCAGGACCGCCGCGGCAGCTACCGGCTCAAGCCGACCGCCGCGATTCCCGCGCTGGTGCTGCTGACCGCTGCCGCCGACGTCGCCGGTCAGCTCCGCCCGGGTGTGCGCGAAGCGGGCCGATAGGACACGATCAGAGGCATGCGGGTACTCATCGCGGGCTCCGGCGGCCTTATCGGCACCGCATTGACCGGACGGCTGCGCGAATCCGGGCACGACGTGCGCCGGCTGGTGCGGCGCACCGCGCGGGCGGAAGACGAACGCGGCTGGGACCCGCCGTCGGGGCGGATCGACGACGGCGCGTTCGACGGCGTCGACGCGGTGGTGAACCTGTGCGGCGCCCCGCTGCTGCCCGGCCGCTGGAGCGGAATGCGCAAACAGCAGCTGCTCGACAGCCGGGTGGAGCCGACCGAAGTGCTCGCCGAAGCGGTGGCGGAGCACGGCATCGGGGTGCTGGTGAACGCTTCCGCCGTGGGCTACTACGGCAACACCGGGTCCACTGTGGTCGATGAGAACACCAAGGCGGGCAACGGCTTTCTCGCCGAGATGTGCACCGAATGGGAGGCCGCGACCGCGGCGGCGGCCAATGCCCGCGTGGTCTCGGTCCGCACCGGTCTCGTCCTGGCCCGCAGCGGCGGCCTGCTCGACGTGCTGCGCCCGCTGTTCCGGTTCGCGCTCGGCGGGCGGCTCGGCGACGGCAGCCAGTACATGCCGTGGATCGCGCTGGACGACGAAATCGGGGCCCTCGTGCACATCCTGGAGCACGACACGCTGTCCGGCCCGGTCAACCTCACCGGCCCGATCCCGATCGCCAACGCCGAGTTCACCAAGGCCCTCGGCCACGCGGTGCACCGGCCCGCGCCGTGGTGGGTGCCGGAAATCGCGATGAAGATCGCCCTCGGCCAGGCCGCCGAGGAGATGGCGTTGTTCGGGCAGCGCGCAGTGCCGCGGAAGCTGGAGGCGAGCGGTTACGCATTCCGGCACCGCACCGTCGACAGCGCGCTCGCCGCGGCGACGTGACGATGCCGCGCGTCCGGTGGATCGTCACTGGAGTGGTGCTGTTCGCCGCGTTTCTCTGGCTCGGGTCGCTGGTGGACCGGCAGCCGCTGCAACTCGACGTCGAGGTCGCCACCTCCTTGCAGGGACAGGACACTCGCCCGGCCGGGCAGGTCGCGGGCGTGGTGACGAACGTCCTCGGCCCGGTGCTGCCGTACGTGCTCGGCGTGGTGCTGGCGGCGATCGTGCTGCGGGACCGCTCGCAGCTCTCGCTGTGCGTGCGGCTCGCCGCGGTGCTTGTGCTGTGCCGCCTGACCAGCCTGGCGTTCAAGCCGGTGTTCCAGCGGCAACGTCCGCGCGTGTACCCGGATCTGAGCTATCCCAGCGGCCACGTCGTCTCGGTGGCGGCGACCAGTCTGGTCGTGGTCCTGCTCTGCGTCTGGCTGCGGCCGCGGTTTGTGCGGTGGGCGATCTGGATTTCCGCCGCCGCGACCGTGCTGGCCGCGGCCTGCCGGATCGTGCTCGGCGTGCACTGGGTCACCGACACGATCGGGGCCGTGCTCGCGGTGCTCGGCGTGGGACTGGTGTCAGCGACCGCACTCCGGCTGATCCCCTTTCCGGCGCGCGAAAGGCGTAGCCTCGACGGGTGAGTTCTTCGAGCGCAAGCTGCCGCATCGCCACCGAACCCCTCGTCGTGCGCGAGGTCGGGACGATCGACTACACCGAGGCCTGGGACCTGCAGCGGGAGATCCTCGCCGCACGCGCGGACGACGCCGGGCCGGACACCATGCTGCTGCTGGAGCACCCGTCGGTCTACACCGCGGGCAAGCGCACCGAACCCGAGGACCGGCCCGCCGACGGCACCCCGGTGATCGACGTCGACCGCGGCGGCAAGATCACCTGGCACGGCCCCGGCCAGCTGGTCGGCTACCCGATCCTGAAGCTCGCCGACCCGATCGACGTCATGCACTACGTGCGCAGGCTGGAGGAGGCGCTGATCGCGGTGTGCGACCGGTTCGGCGTGCGCACCGGCCGCGTCGAAGGCCGCAGCGGCGTGTGGATCCCGGCCGACGAACGCGGCATCGAGCGCAAGATCGCCGCGATCGGCATCCGCGTCCAGCGCGGCGTGACGATGCACGGGTTCGAGCTGAACTGCAACGCCGACCTGGCCGCGTTCGACAACATCGTGCCGTGCGGCATCCGCGACGCGGGCGTCACCTCGCTGTCCTGGGAACTGCAGCGCGACGTCCCGGTCGCCGAGGTGCTGCCGCTGGCGAAGGAGCTGGTGCTGGCCGCGCTCGAAGGCGAACTGCCGGTGAGCGACGACCGCTGGCTGCCGCGTCCGGAGGCCCCGAAGGCCCCCGGCGTCACCTTCGCCCTGCAGAACTGACCCAGCTGTCGGTGAAGGACTCCTTGCGGGAATCTGATTCCCGCAAGGAGTCCTTCACGGCTTTTCAGTCCAGCTGCGGGGCGACCTCGGAGGCCACGAACTCGATGTGGTCGAGGTCGGACAGGTCGAGCACCTGCAAGTACAGCCGGGTGATCCCGGTCTTCTCCCGCCACTGCCCGATCCGGTCCACGATCTCCGCCGCGGTCCCGGCCAGGCCGTTGGCCCGCAGTTCGTCGGTCTCCCGGCCGATCGCGGCCGCCCGGCGCGCGACCTCGGCCTCGTCCCGGCCCGCCGCGAGCACGAGCGCGACCGAACGCAGGATCTCCTTGGGGTCGCGGCCGATCGCCTTCGCCGCCGCGTCGACGCGCTCGAACTGCGCGAGCGCGGTTTCGGCGTCCACGAACGGCAGGTTGAACTCGTCGGCGTATTGCGCGGCCAGCGCCGGGGTGCGCTTCTTGCCGCCGCCGCCGATGATCACCGGCGGCGCGGGCGACTGCGCGGGCTTCGGCAGCGCGGGCGAGTCGGCGAGCGTGTAGTAGTCGCCGGAGTAGGAGAACGTCTCGCCCGCCGGGGTCTTCCACAGGCCGGTGATCACCGCGAGCTGCTCGGCGTAGCGGTCGAAACGCTCCTTGAGCGGCGGCAGGGTGAGGCCGTAGGCGGTGTGCTCGTCGTCGTACCAGCCGGTGCCGATGCCGAATTCCACGCGCCCGCCGGACATCTGGTCCACCTGCGCGACCGAGATCGCGAGCGGGCCGGGGTGGCGGAAGGTGGCCGCGGTGACGAGCGTGCCGAGCCGGACCCGCTCGGTCTCGCGGGCGAGGCCGGCGAGGGTGATCCACGCGTCGGTCGGCCCGGGAAGACCGTCCGCGCTGCCCATCTTGAGGTAGTGGTCGCTGCGGAAGAAGGCGTCGTAACCCGCGGCTTCGGTGGTCCGCGCGACCCGCAGCAGGTCGTCGTAGCTCGCCCCCTGCTGGGGTTCGGTGAAGATCCTCAAGTCCATGTCCGCCAGCCTAACGGCGGATCGATCAGCCCGCGGCGGGCCGCTCCTGGTCGCCCGCGGGACGGCGCAACCGCGACAGCATCCGCGTGATGACGTCCTCGATCTCGGCGCCGACCTTCTTCGGATCGGCCGCGCCGGCGATCTCGGTGGCCGCGCTCGACAGCGCGCCGAACAGCAGCCGCGCGGTGAGGTCGACCGGCACCGGCTCCACCTCGCCCGCGTCGACGAGCAACTGCAGCCCGGACCGCACGAGCCCGAAGCTGGACTGCTCCTCGGCCTCGCGCCAGCGTTCCCAGCCCATCACGACCGGTCCCTCGTGGATGGCGATCCGCTGATACGAGGGGTCGAGGCAGCTGCGGATGAACGCCTGCAGCCCGCCCATCGCGCGCTCCCACGGCTCGCCGTCGCCGGTCATGATCTTCTGCAGCCGGTCGTAGACCAGGCTTTCGACCTGTTCGAACGCGGCCTCGAAGAGCGCCTGCTTCCCGCTGAAATGGTGGTACAGCGCGCCTTTCGTGACGCGGGCGCGTTTGGCCACCTCGTCGAGCGAGGTGCCCGCGTATCCGCGTTTCGTGAACAGTTCGACCGCGCTGTCGACCAGGGCGGATCGGGTCGACTCGGAGTAGTCGAGTCGTCGGGACCTCATTGTCGGCACGCTCACAACCTTACGCCGGGACCCGACGGACCATACCCGTGGTATGTTGGCTGCGTCAGGTCCGTACCGGGAGTATGCCGCAGACCGGCAGTATGACCCGGGTCACGGAAGGGGAGCCACACCATGAGCTGGACCGACTTCTACCGGCGGCGAGAGATCCTCGATGCCGCTGTCCGCCAGGCGCGGCGTGCACCGCGAGCACCGCTGTCGCTGGCCGAAATCCCGGGTGCCGCCGACGAGTTCGGCACTGAAGAGAACCTGTTGCTGGCACTGCAGTACAAGTGGACGCAGCTGCTCAGCGGCTACCTGCGCGCCGAGTTCGCCGATCCCGACGAGGCGGACCTTCCCGGCGACCAGGTCGACGCCGTCACCCGCGCGTGGCGGCAGGCGCAGCACGACCACGAAGACCTTCGTGCGGCACTGGACGGCGCCCTGGAGCGCTGCCCCGCGCTGGAACCGCTGCACCGCACCGAACTGCACATGCTGGCGCTCACCGCGGGCCTCGCCGAACCGGACGAGCCCGCCGACGAGATCGTCAAGGTCGGGCAGACGCTCGACGCGCTCATGCGCGCCGGCGACACCGGCCCGGTCCGCAGGCGCGGCCCGGTCGGGCATCTGATGCGCCTGCTCGCGCCGAGCGCGTGACGTGTAGTTAGCTGGCCCGATGAACGAACGCTGGACCGAGGCCCGGATCCCCGACCAGAGCGGCCGGACCGTCCTGATCACCGGAGCGAATTCCGGCCTCGGCCTGCGTTCGGCGGAAGTCCTGTCCGCGCACGGCGCCCGCGTGCTGCTCGGCTGCCGTTCGCCGGAACGCGGCGAAACCGCGCTCGCCCGGGTCCGCGCCGCGGCTTCGGGCGCCAAACCCGAACTCGTCCAGCTGGACCTCGCCGATCTGGCGTCCGTCCGCGAGGCTGCCGCCAAGGTGCGCGAACTCACCGGCGACGCGCTGGACGTGCTGATGAACAACGCCGGTGTCATGGCCACCGCACAAGGCCGCACCGCGGACGGCTTCGAACTGCAATTCGGCACGAACCACCTCGGACACGCCGCGCTTACTTGGCTGCTGATGCCCGCCCTGCGCGGCGCACCGGCGGGCCGCGTCGTCACGCTGTCCAGCGTCGCCGCCGTCGGCGCGCACCTGCACTTGGACGACCCGAACGCCGAACGCCGCCCGTACCGCGCGGCAGCCGCGTACGGCCAGGCGAAACTGTCGAACCAAACCTTCGGCATCGAACTGGACCGACGCCTCCGCGCGGCGGACTCCACGGTGCTGAGCGTGCTCGCGCATCCCGGCTACAGCGCGACCGGCCTGACCACGAACATGGCCAGCTCGTACCGGAATCCCGTGCTCCGCACCGCCCTCCGGGAAATCGGCAAGCTCGGCGGAATGCTGCTGGCCCAACGCGTCGAACGCGGCGCGCTGCCGCAGCTGTACGCCGCGACCGCCCCGGACGTCGAAGGCGGCGACTACCTCGGACCGCTCTTCGCCGTCCGCGGCCGTCCGGCGAAGGTGCGCACCCTTGCTCCGGCCCGGAATCCGGAAGCCGGGACCGCGCTGTGGGAACTGACCGCCGAGCTGACCGGCATCACTCCCGATCCGCGCTGAACTCCAGCAGCGGCAACACCATCCGGAAACACGCGCCCTCCCCCGCCGCGGTCTCCAGTTCGAGCTCGCCATCGTGCGCCCGCGTCAGCGACCGGGCGATCGCAAGCCCGAGACCCGCGTCCGCACCCGGCGTCCTCGCCCGCGAACGGTCCGCGCGATAGAACCGGTCGAACACGCGTTTCGCTTGCGCCGCGGTCATTCCCGGGCCTTCGTCGGCCACCTCCAGCACCGCCCGGCCGCCCACCGTCCCGACCCCGACGCGAACCGCCGTCCCCGGCGGAGTGTGCGCGGCAGCATTGCCGACGAGGTTCGTGACGACCTGCCGCAACCGCGCCTCGTCGGCGTTCACCGGTGCCGGTCCAGGCCCGCCCTCGCCGCCGGGGCCGGTCAACTCGACCGGACGCGACGGATCGAGCGCACGCAACGAGTGCCGGGCGTCCCCGGCGAGCGTGCGCAGGTCCATCGGCGCGCGATCGAGCTGCGCTTCCGGCGCTTCGTCAAGCTGGGCAAGCAAAAGCAGGTCCTCGGTGAGCGCGGCCAGCCGGACCGCTTCCCGGTCGATCCGGTGCATGGCTTCGTCCACATCGGACTGTTCCGGCAGCGCGCCCATCCGGTACAGCTCGGCGGTGCCCTTGATCCCGAAAAGCGGTGTGCGCAGTTCGTGGCTCACGTCCGCGACGAAGGTCCGCATCCGCGTCTCGGAGGCCGTCCGGTCGGCGAAGGCGCGCTCCAGCTGTCCGAGCATGGTGTTGAGCGACCCCGCCAAACGGCCGATTTCCGTTCCCGGCGCGGCGATCCCGGGCACTCGGCGGCTGAGGTCGCCGCCCGCGATCGCCGCCGCGGTGTGCTCGATCCGGCGCAACGGACGCAGCCCGCCGCGCAGCGCGAACCAGCCGGCCCCGGTCAGCAGCACGAGCAGCACGGAGCCGGTGACGACGCTGCTGATCCGCAACCGGGAGATCAGGGCGTCCGCCTCGGCGAGCGGAGCCGCCGCGATCACCGTCCCGCCCGGAGCCGGAGCCGCGACCGCACGCCAGCGTTCCGAACCGTTCGCGGCCCGCAGGTCGACGGGCGGGCCGTGCACCGGGATCGACCGCAGATCCTCGGGCGCGGGCAGGGTTTCCGCCGCCAGCCGCGAGGAATGGATCCCGCCGGTCACCGCGCCGTTCGCGCCCAGATAGACCACGTACGGGGCGCCGATCAGGTCCAGCGCCGGGTCCAGCACCGACGTCTGGGGGTCGCCCGCGGGCAGCCCGCCGGACGGCACGCGCGCGATCAGCTCGGTGAAACCGCGCAGCTGCGTGTCGATCCGGTCGAGCTGATAGCGCTCCAGGCTGTCCGAGACGACCGCGCTGATCAGCGTGAGCCCCGCCAGCAGCAGACCCGCCGTGATCAGCAGAAGCCGGGTGCGCAACGACATCCGGCGCAGCGGATGCCTCACCGCCGCGGTTCCCGAATCACGTACCCGACGCCGTGCACGGTGTGGATCAGCTTGGGCTCGCCAGTGTCGACCTTGCGCCGCAAGTAGGAGATGTAGGTGTCGACGATGCTGGCGTCGCCGCCGAAGTCGTACTGCCACACCCGGTCGAGGATCTGCGCTTTCGACACCACGCGCCCGGCGTTCTCCATCAGGTACCGCAACAGCCGGAACTCGGTGGCCGAGACGCGGACCGGCTGCCCGGCCCGCGTCACCTGGTGTCCTTCCGCGTCGAGCACCAGTTCGCCCACCGTCACCACCACCTGATGTCCTTGCGTGCGCCGGAGGATCGCGTGGATCCGCGCGATCAGCTCCTCCAGATCGAACGGCTTGGTCACGTAGTCGTCGGCGCCCAGGGACAGTCCGGCGACCTTGTCCGCCTGCCGGTCGCGGGCGGTGAGGAAGAGCACCGGCACCGGCCCGCTGTGGCCGGGCCGATGCCGTTCGCGCAAGCGCCGGGCAACCTCGAAACCGTCCGCGTCCGGCAGCATCACATCGAGAAGCACCAGGTCAGGCGGCTCCTCAGCAGCGGAAGTGAGTGCCTCGCCCGCAGTCGCCGCGGAACTCACCTCGAACCCGGCGAACCGCAGCGCCGCGGACAACAGCTGCCGCACGGTGGCCTCGTCGTCGACCACCAGCAGCCGAGCGGGCGTCATCCCTGCCATGAACGCCAGCGTACGGAGACCACGGTCACACGTCCCGCCTGCGGAACGCCGCGAACGCGACAGCCAGCACCACGGCCACGCCGACGTAGAGACCGGCGAGGTTGAGCCACGGATTCGGGTACGCCGGATCGAGCTTGACGGAGAAGATCGCCGCCGCGCCCTTGGACGGCCAGAAGGTGAACAGCCACTGCATCCAGGCCGGGAAAAGGTCGGCTACCGCGGGCACCAGCAGCACGATCCCGACCAGCGCGGCCAGCGCACCCGCGGTCGCCCGGATCAGCGTGCCGAGGCCGACCGCGAGCAACGCGATCGCGGCGAGATACAGCCCGCCGCCCACCACCGCGCCGAACACGCCAGGGTCGCCGAGGCTCACGTGCGGCAACTGCTGCCCGGCGAGAAACCCTTGCCCGATCAGGAAAGCAGCGAACATCAACATCTGCCCGGCCACGACAGCGACGCCTGCGGCGAGCGCCACCTTCGCCGCCAGCAACCGAGACCGCCGAGGAGTCGCCGTGAGCGACATCTGGATCAACCCGGTCGCGTATTCGGACGTGACGATGAGGACGCCCAGCACCCCGATGATCAGCTGCGCGACGATAAAGGACTTCAAGCTGAGGCTGGTCGGATCCCAAGCCGCGCGTTCCGCGGCCGTCGCCTTGGCGTACTCGGCGCCCGCCGAAGCGGTCGCGAGCGCGGTGATACCGAGCCCGGCGGCGAACAGGCTCGCCACGGTGTACCAGGTGGAACGCAGGCTGCGGAGCTTGATCCACTCCGACCGGAGCGTGCCGGAGACCATCATGCGGCGACCCCTTGGTACTCGATGCTGTCCTCGGTGAGCGCGAGGAACGCGTCCTCGAGCGAAACCCGCTGCGGCGTGAGCTCCCCAAGAGCGACCCCGTGGTACGCAGCCAGTTTTCCGATCTCGTCGCTGGTCAGGCCGGAAACGACCAGCGCGCGCCCGGCACCGTCCCGCACGGTGGCTCCGGCGGCGAGCAGATGGCGGGCGAACCCGTCCGGATCAGCGGCGCGGACGAGCACCGTGCCCGTCTGACCAGCCAGTTCGGCAGTCGCGGTATCGGCGAGCAGCTTTCCCCTGCCGATGACGACCAGCCGGTCGGCGGTCTGCGCCATCTCGCTCATGAGATGGCTGGACACCAGCACCGCGCGGCCGTCCCGGGCGAGCGAGCGCATGAAGTCCCTGATCCAGCGGATGCCCTCGGGGTCGAGGCCGTTCACCGGTTCGTCGAAGATCAGCACCCGGGGGTCGCCGAGCAGCGCGGCCGCGATGCCGAGCCGCTGCCGCATCCCGAGCGAAAACCCTCCTGCCCTCCGCCCGGCCGCGCTCTCCAGACCGGTGCGGGCGAGCACGTCGCCGACCCTGCTCAGGGGCAGCCGGTTGCTGGCCGCGAGCGCGAGAAGGTGGTCGCGTGCCTTGCGGGCCCCGTGCACGGCGCCCGCGTCGAGCAGCGCGCCGACCTCCGTGAGCGGCACTTCGAGGTCCCGGTAGCGCCGTCCGCCGATCGTCACCGATCCGCGGGTCGGGACGGCGAGTCCGGTGATCATCTTCAGCGTCGTGGACTTGCCCGCCCCGTTCGGCCCGAGGAACCCGGTGACCTGCCCGGGCTCGACGGTGAACGACAGATCGTCCACCACGGTGTCGGGCCCGTACCGTTTCGTGAGCCCGCGTACTTCGATCGCTGTCATGCCGGCGAGCGTGCCGGGCCCTTCCGGGCGAATCCGCTGAGCTTCTGGGAGAACCCTGTGCGTTCCGGCCGTCCACGGGGTGGATTGGGTCCCGTTCACAGGAAAACCTCGGCGTAGGGTGGAGATCGTGAGTGCTGCACCGGAGGGGCGGAAGTTGTTGCGGCTTGAGGTGCGCAACAGTGAGACGCCGATTGAGAAGAAGCCGTCGTGGATT
>NZ_JACGZW010000027.1 GCF_014145675.1 Amycolatopsis dendrobii | reverse complement strand
GAGGGGTGGGTGCCTTGAGGGGTTGGGTGCGTCGGCTGCGGGGGGTTGGTGGGGCGCGGCTTGGGCGGCTGGTTGCGGTGGGGGTCACGGCTGCGGTTTAGCGCCCCAATGTGGCATTGGGTGCATGTGGCGCACCGAATGCCACATTGGGTGCGGTGCTGAGGTGGGTCGGGAGGGGAATCAGAGTCCCTCAGGGCCCGTGGGGTGGGAGCGTGAGGCGAGGTTGGCTAGTTCAGGTCCGCGGGCTTGGTGAAGGTCGCGAGCTCGGTGGGTGGCAGCGGCACCGCGCCGAGGGTTTCCAGGAAACCGGCTTCTCGGGTGAGCAGGCGGCAGGCGATGCGCAGGCGGCGAAGCGGGTGGGTTTCCTCCAGCAGCAACTGTCGGTCCTCCAGCGGGAGGAGACAGTCGGCGGCTAACTGGTAGGCGAGTTCGCCCAGGTCGGCGTCGTCGTGGGGTGGGTGCCAGTCGTCTGCGTGCCAGGCGGCTTCGCAGTATCGCTGGTGGGCGCCTCTCGCTACCTCGGCCAGCTGGCGGGCCGTGGACTCCGCTGAGGTGGGGACCGCGTCGTCGGGGAGCCAGTCGACCACGGCCATCAGGTACGGCGCGGACGCTCGGTGCAGTTCGCGCAGGCGGAAGCGGCGGGCGGCGCGCGTTACTACGTCGTAGCGGCCGTCGGGGAGGCGTTTCGCTTCGCGCAGGATCGTGCTGCAGCCCACGCTGTACACGTGGTCCAAACCACTGACCTCGCGGACGAGCGGGGCGCGCAGGGCGACCACGCCGAACTCGTGCTCGGGGACGTTGCCGGTGACCAGGTCCGCGGTGAGCTGCCGGTAGCGCGGTTCGAAGATGTGCAGCGGCAGGTGCGTACCGGGGAGCAGCACTGTTTGCAGCGGGAACAACGGCAGGGTCGCCGTTCCGCTGGGGCACTGCTCTGGCTCGGTCACGGCGTCCACGGTACGGGCTGCGGAGCCCCGGCGCAGTTCGTGTTTACCGGCGAGGAGGGGGTTTCAGGACCGCGAAGGGGTCGGTGATGTGCATGTCTTTCGCGGCGAAAGAAAACAGCGCCGCAGGTCGTCCGCCGGTCCGGCCGGGGGCGGCGGTGTGGCCGGTGGGGACCAGCAGACCACGCCGTTGGAGCACGCGTTGCAGGTTCGTCGCGGACACTTTGTAGCCGAGTGCGGCGGAGTACAAGCCCTTGAGCGCGGAGATGGTGAATTCCTCTGGGGCCAGTGCGAAACCCAGGTTGGTGTAGCTCAGTTTCGAGCGCAGGCGGTCGCGGGCGCGCAGGATGATCGCCTCGTGGTCGAAGGCGGTGCGCGGCAGGGCGTTCACGTCGTGCCACTCGGTGTCTTCGGGGACGGCTGGGTCGACGTCGGAGGGGACTAGGCCGAGGAACGCGGTGGCTACGACGCGGGGGCCGGGGACGCGGTCCGGTGCGCTGAACACGGCGAGCTGCTCGACGTGCTTCAGCTGGCGCACGTCCACCTTCTCCGCGAGCTGCCGCCGGATCGACGTCTCCACGTCCTCGTCGGGGCGCAATCGGCCGCCGGGAAGGGACCAGCGGCCCAGGTGCGGATCGAGCGCTCGGCGCCACAGCAGCACCCGGAGTGTGTCCGAGCGCACTTGAAGGACTGCCGCCAGAACCTCGTGGGCGAGGGGGGCTCGGGTGTTAAGATGGCTTCGCACGGTTTTCGATTATAAGGCGAAAACCAGCATGGGGAGGGACCGGGGTCGATCCGGTTCCGAGGCCGGCGATTCTCGAGAGGGCCGAACACATGACCACCACGCTTGACCAGGATCTGACCCCTTACGGCGGGGTCGAGGCGGACGCCGACTGGGCCGCCCGCGTGCGGGAGCTCGCCCGCAAACGCGACGCGGTGCTGCTCGCGCACAACTACCAGGTCCCGGAGATCCAGGACATCGCGGACTTCACCGGCGACTCGCTGGCGCTCAGCCGCATCGCGGCCGGCAGCGACGCGTCCACGATCGTCTTCTGCGGCGTGCACTTCATGGCCGAGACCGCGAAGATCCTGGCCCCGGAGAAGACGGTGCTGATCCCGGACGCGCGGGCCGGCTGCTCGCTCGCCGACTCCGTCACCGGCGCCCAGCTGCGGGAATGGAAGGCCGAGCACCCGGGCGCGGTGGTCGTCTCGTACGTGAACACGACCGCCGAGGTCAAGGCCGAGACGGACATCTGCTGCACGTCGTCGAACGCGGTCGACGTGGTCGCTTCCATCCCGGCTGACGAGGAAGTTCTCTTCCTTCCGGACCAGTTCCTCGGTGCGCACGTCAAGCGCGTCACCGGGCGCGAGAACATGCACGTCTGGGCCGGGGAGTGCCACGTGCACGCCGGGATCAACGGGGCCGAACTGGCCGCGCGCGCCGAGGAAAACCCGGACGCCGACCTGTTCATCCACCCCGAATGCGGGTGCGCGACCTCGGCGCTTTACCTGGCGGGCGAGGGCGCGGTGGCCCCGGAGCGGGTCAAGATCCTCTCCACCGGCGACATGGTGCACGCGGCGCGCGACACCAAGGCGACCTCGGTGCTCGTGGCCACCGAGATCGGCATGATCCACCAGCTGCGCAAGGCCGCGCCGGAGATCGACTTCCGCGCGGTGAACGACCGGGCCTCGTGCCGGTACATGAAGATGATCACCCCGGCCGCGCTGCTGCGGAGCCTCACCGAAGGCGCGGACGAGGTCCACGTCGACCCCGAGACGGCCTCGCGGGCGCGCGCCTCGGTGCAGCGGATGATCGAAATCGGGCAGCCTGGCGGTGGGGAATGAGCGGCCTAGTTAACGCCGACGAGGCGAAAACCGCACCGGATCCGAGGTGGGAAGCCCGGGCCGATGTGGTCGTGATCGGCAGCGGCGTGGCGGGGTTGTCCGCCGCGCTGCGGGCCCGCGAACTCGGGCTGCATGTGCTGGTCGTGACGAAGGCGGCGGTCGCCGACGGCAACACCCGGTGGGCGCAGGGCGGCGTGGCCGTGGTGCTCGACGGCGAGCGCGACGAGGGCGACACGGTCGAGAAGCACACGGCGGACACGCTCACCGCGGGAGCCGGGCTCTGCGACGAGGATGCGGTGCGGTCGATCGTCGGCGGCGGACCGGCGGCGGTCACCGAGTTGCGGCAGAACGGCGCGGTGTTCGATCACGGCTCGAGTGGGCTGTCGCGAGCTCGCGAGGGCGGGCACAGCGCGTTCCGGGTGATCCACGCGGGCGGCGACGCGACCGGTGCGGAGGTTGAGCGGGCACTCGTCGCGCAGGCTGGCGAGCGGCGGATTCCGGTGCTGGAGCACCACATCGCGGTCGACGCGCTGCGCACGTCCGCGGGCGAGGTTGCCGGGGTGATGGTGCTCGACCGCAACGGCGTGCCCGGCGTGGTGCGTGCGTCGGCGGTGGTGCTGGCCAGCGGCGGGTACGGGCAGCTGTACCAGGCGACCTCCAATCCGGAGATCGCGACCGGCGACGGGCTCGCGCTGGCGTTGCGCGCTGGTGCGGCGGTGGCCGACATCGAGTTCGTGCAGTTCCACCCGACGGTGCTGTACACGCCGGGTGCACGCGGGCGGTGTCCGCTCGTCACGGAGGCGGTGCGCGGCGAGGGCGCGACGCTTGTGGACGGTGCGGGCGCGTCGGTGATGGCCGGGGTGCATCCGCTCGGCGATCTGGCTCCGCGCGACGTCGTGGCGGCAGCGATCACCCGGCGGCAGACGCTGGCTCCCGGTGGCATCGACGATCACGTTTTCCTTGACGCCACTGGCATTCCCGGGTTCGCCAAGCGGTTCCCGACCGTGCACGCGGCGTGCGCGGTGCTGGGGATCGACCCGGCGGTGGACGCGATCCCGGTGACGCCCGCGGCGCACTTCGCGTGCGGTGGCGTGGTGGCCACTGTGGACGGACGCTCGACGGTGCGCGGGCTGTATGCGGCGGGCGAGGTGGCTCGCACCGGATTGCACGGGGCGAACCGGTTGGCGTCCAACAGCCTTCTCGAAGGGTTGGTCGTCGGGCAGCGGGCCGCGGAGGCGGTCGCCGCGGATCTGGCTGCTGGGCTGCTGCCGGATCCGTCGCGCGGGCGGATTCCGGAACGGGCGACCGCGCCGGCGGCGGAACGTGATGTGCTGCAACGGGTGATGAGCCGGTACGCGGCGATCGGCCGGGACGCGGACGGGCTCGCCGCGGCGGGTTCGGCGCTCGACTTGTCGACAACGGACAGTCCGTTGTGGACGCACAGCGCGGTCGAGGACGCGGCGCTCACCGTGGCGGCGCAGGCATTGCTCGCGGCGGCGGAGCGACGAACGGAATCGAGGGGATGTCACGTGCGGACGGACTTCCCGGAGCGGGTCGAAGGGCTGCGGCGGAGCCAGCTGATCAGGCTGAGCCCGTCGGGACAGCCGGTGCTGGTCGAGGCGGCGTCGTTGGAAGGGGTGGCATGAGCGGGGAATTCTCGGAAGCAGTCGTGCGGGCACTGGTGGTGGACGGGCTGGACGTCGCCGATGTCCGGCGCGTCGTGACCACCGCGCTGGAAGAAGATCTGCGGTACGGACCGGACGCCACGACGGCGTCCACGGTCCCGGCGGACGCCCGAGCGGTGGCGGAGCTGACACCGCGCGTCGCCGGCGTCGTGGCCGGGATTCCGGTGGCGCTGGCGGTTTTCGACGAGGTGCTCGGCGACGACTGCGAGGTGGTCTCGATCCGCGAGGACGGCTCGCCCGCCGTCCCGGGGGAGCCGGTGCTCGTGCTGCGCGGTCCGGTGCGCGGGCTGCTGACCGCGGAGCGCACGGCGCTGAATCTGTTGTGCCTGCTGTCCGGAGTGGCGACGGCGACCGCGGCGTGGGTGTCCGCGATCGAGGGAACCGGCGCCGCGGTAAGGGATTCGCGCAAGACGACGCCGGGGTTGCGGCTGCTGCAGAAGTACGCGGTGCGGTGCGGCGGCGGGGTGAACCACCGGATGGGCCTCGGCGACGCGGTGCTGATCAAGGACAACCACGTGGTCGCGGCCGGTTCGGTCACCGCGGCGCTGGCGGCGGCCCGGGAACACGCGCCGCAGCTGCCGTGCGAGGTCGAGGTGGACGATCTGGCTCAGCTGGACGAGGCGCTGGCCGCCGGAGCGGACGAGGTGCTGCTCGACAACTTCACGCCGGAGGAGTGCGTGAAGGCGGTCGCGCGGCGCGATGAAGTGTCGCCGAAGACGAGGCTGGAGTCGTCCGGCGGGCTGACGCTCGACCGTGCGCGACCGTACGCCGAGTCCGGTGTGGACTACCTCTCCGTCGGCGGGCTCACGCATTCCTCGCCCGCTCTCGATCTCGGGATGGACCTGCGCTAACCCTGTCGCCGCGGCCCGCTCTCCACTAGAATCTCCTTGTCCGACAAGGGGAGGGGGTCGCGGTGCGGGGAATTGCCGCCGGAGCGGTGGCCGTGCTCGTGGCGCTCGGCCTGCCTGGCACGGCGACCTCGGCCCGGGCGGCCGCGTGCGCGAATCCGTCCGATCCGTACACCGGGCCGGTGCCCTGGGGCCAGCGGCTGGTGAACCCGCCGCGGCTGTGGGCGCTGACCAAGGGCGAGGGGCAGACCGTCGCGGTGATCGGCACCGGCATCGACAAGCAGAACGCGCAATTCGGGCCAGGACAGGTGCTCGGCGGCGCGGGCACCGCGGATTCCGACTGCGACGGCCGCGGCACGATCGCCGCGGGCATCGTCGGCGCGCAGCCGGCGAACCAGACCACGTTCACCGGCGTCGCACCCGGGGCGAAGCTGCTTCCCTTGCGCTACACCGAAAGCAACGGCTCCTCCTCGGACGGCGGCGGCGATCCCGGTGCGCTGGCGGGGGCGATCGACACGGCGGTCGACCGCGGTGCGGGAGTGATTCTCGTGGCGGTCCCGGCGGGTTCGGACAGCCCGGCGCTCGGTGCGGCGCTTGAGCACGCGAAGTCGCGCGGGGCCGTCGTGATTTCGGCCGCGGCGGCGACTCAGCAAGGGGCGCACACCTATCCGACCGCTTCGAAGGGCGTGCTCGCGGTCGGTTCGACGGACGAATCCGGCGCGCCGGTGCAGTCCGAAGCCGGGGATTACCTCGGAATCGCCGCGCCTGGCGCGAATCTGGTGAGCACTTCGGCAGGCGGCGGGGGCGCGGTCGCGCATCGCTGGCCGATTACCGACCCGAGCCTGGCCGCGGCGTATGTCGCCGGCGTGGCGGCGCTCGTGCGTTCGGCGCATCCGGAACTGAAAGGCGAGGAAGTGGTGAACCGGTTGATGCTCACCGCTTCCCGCCCGCCGTCCGGAGCGCACGATCCGCGCCGCGGCTGGGGAATGCTCGATGCGTACGCTGCGGTGTCTTCGACGTTGCCCGCTGACGCGCCCGGTCCGAGCGCGGCTGCGGTGCGGTCTGAGCTGCCCGCGGTGGTTCCGGCCGCCGCGGCGGCTCGGCCGACGTCGGATGTGGCGGCGGGAGTCGTTGCGGTGGGCGGGGTCGCGGCGGCTGCGGCGGCGGGAATTGGGGTGGCGGCGTTCCGGCGGGGGCGGCGGCGCGGGTGGCGGCCGTCGCGGTTTCGGGCTTGAACCTCGTGAGTGGCAACGCCGGTTCTAACCGGGATCAGCACTCACGAGTCGGGCGTGCGAGGGGTTGGCTGCGCTGTTTCGGCGGCGGGTGGTGCGGGAGGTCGTGAGTGGCAATGCCGGTTCTAACCGGCAGCAACACTCACGAGGCGCGTCGAGCCGATGATCGCCACGCCGCGTCCGTCGCGCGCGATGTGCACGCTGAAATCCGCGCCCTCACGGGAAAACCGGGCGATCACTTCGCGGTAAGTGCTGCGGTCGTACGATTCCCAGCCCGCCGCTTCCAACGTCGGCCGCACCGCTTCGGCCAGCACCCGCGTAGCGGCCGGGCTGTCCTCCAGCCGGACCCCGTACTGCCAGCACACCGAATGCCCCGGCTGCGCGGGATCGCAGTCCAGCTCACCGTCCACTGTGGGCACTGCGCGAGGGCCGAACGCTTCGGCGACACTGTCGATGACGTTCGTCAGCTCGGCAGCCAGATCCTTCAGTTCGCGCGTGATCACGGCAGCACCGCCGGAACCGGCACAGGCGCCTCAGTGACGTGACCGCCGGTCAGGACCCCGTAGATGTTCTCCCACGAATCCGAACCCGGTTTCAGCACGCCGCTGTGCGAGGACAAGCCCCACTGCACGTTTCCGGCGGCGTCGCGGCCGGTGGTGAGCTCGGTGACGCCGGGGAAGGTGTCCGGGTCGGCGCCGTGGCCGATGCCGGTCCATTCCAGTGCCCCGGCGTTGCCCTGGGCGAGGATGATCGGGTCCAGCGGGGCGGTCATCGAGTACCGCTGCACGCCCGCCTGGCTCGGCGGCAGGTCCGCTGGGCTCCATACGCCGTGTCCCATGCCCGCCGACTCTACGTGCAGCACCCGGTCCACTGGCAAGCCTTGCTGGTCAGCGAGCCCGACGGTGGCGCCGCCGTAGCTGTGGCCGATCGCGGTGATCGTGGCCGCGCCGCCGGTCCGGGAGTCGACCTGGCCGCGCAGTTCGTCGCCGAACGCCTTGAGGTTCGGGGCCATCGTCTGCGCGTAGCCGGCGTCGGCGCCCTCGGTGGTCACGTTCTGCGGGAACACGCCGTCGGCCCAGACGACCATCGCGGTCCGGCCGCTCGGGTCCGCGGCGACGAGGCTGCGGCCGAGGTCGGCGTAGGACTGGAAGGTGTCCATCCGGGTGTGCACGCCGGGCACGAACAGCCCGACGTTGCGCGTGCCCGGCTGGATCGTGCCGACCAGTTCGGCGATCCGGCCGTTGCCGGACGGATCGAACCGCAGGATCTGCCGGTGGTCGTCGATAATGCTTTGGTACAACGCGATTCGCCGCTTCGAGCGGGCGATGGCGTCCGGATCGGACAGTCCGGCCAGGCGGGTCCGTTCGGCGGCGAGCGCGTCGGACACCTTCATCCGGTTGGCCGCGATGGTCCCGGCCCAGCCGCCGCCGGCCGCGGATTTTCCGGCGGACGGCACCGGGTCTTCGGGCAGCAGCGAACGGTACATCGCCGCCACCTGCTCGTCGGCGCGCCGGTAGCCCGCTGACGAAGCCGTGAGTCCGTCGCGAAGGACCTGGGCGCGAACGACGCGCTGGTCGACGTCCGCCGCGAGTGCGCCGAGCGTTTTCGCGAGCCCGGCAGCACATCCGGAGGACGCGGACATCTGGCCGAACGCCGCGGCGGGCACTCGTTCGCCCGCCACGGCCTGCTGCACGGTCCGGAGCGCGCCGGCGCGAGCGTCCAATTCGGACGCCGCGCTGGCGAGTTTCGCCGGGGCGACCCGGTAGCCGTCGGTCACGGCTGGTCGGTCGGCTCTTCGCCGATGACCGAGGGCGCGACCGGAGCCTGCTGGCCCCACACGTTCTCGGTTTCGACGAGCCACGCGGGAATCCGGCGCCCGGAGCCCATGTCGCCGCCCGCTCCCATGCCGCCCATCGGCATCATGGGCATCATCGGCATGGCGCTCTTGGCCGCCGCGCCCGCCGCGCCGGCGGCACCGCCCGCGAGTCCGCTGAGGACGTTCGACTGCGCGTTCCCGGCGAGCCCGGAGTGCGCGGCCGGAGCTTCCCCGGCGCCGCTGAGACCGCCGCCGGAGGGAATGCCGCCGCCGTCGATCGACGGGGCGTCCCCGCCGCCGACCGGGATCCCGCCGCCGCCACCGCCCGCGGGACCGGCCCCGCCGCCGAGCTTCGTGCCCGGAGGCGCGTCCTGCTCCTTGTCCTTGCCGTCCTTGTCTTTGTCCTTGCCCGAGGCCCACGGCGGAACCTTCGGCATGATCGAGCCGAACCGGCCGAACGCCGCCGCGGACGCGGCCGCGAGACCGGCGGTGAACATGTCGCCGAACAGCGGGCTGCCCGGGTTCTGCGCCGGGTGCCCCGGTTCGGAGCCGGGAACCTGCGTGCCGTCGGCAGGCAGTGGGTGCGAATCGACCGGGGTGCCGACCGCGGTGCCGCCGTCCGGGCTGTTGCCGATCGGGCCGGTGGCGCCACCGGTGGAAGCGCCGCCGCCGGGGACCGGCTTGGGCGGCGGGGCGGCCGCGTTCGGCGAGACCGGGATCGAGTCCTCGGCGGTGTCGTAGTTCGTCGCGAGGTTGTTCATCACGACGATCGCCTTCGCGTGCGCGGAGCCGGCGGCGTTGGCGGCCTGCTGCTGCGCTTCGACGTTGGCGATCGCCTGCTGCCGCTGCTGCGTCGCGGCGATGATCGTGGCGGGCGGGGTGTCCGGCGGAAGCAGCGGCGGGTTGACCGCGAGCGCGACGTCGGCGGGGGAGACGTCCGGCACCGCGACCGGCGGCGGCATCTCGGCCTTCGCCTTGACCAGCGCGTCCGCGGCGTCCTCCAGCATGTCGCGCATGCCCTGCGCGGTGACCGCGACCTTCCGGATGCCGCCGACCAGGTCGGTCATCATGGTCCGGTACTGGTCGGCCGCGCCGCCGGTCCACGAACTGGAGAAGTCGGTGAGCTGGTCCGACAGGTTCTCGGCCTGGTCGTACAGCCCGCGCGAGGCCGAATTCCACTGTTCGGCCGCGGCGCGCGCAGTGGTCGGGTCGCCCGCCTGCAGCATCGCGTAAAGCTGCTGATGGGTGTAGCCGGCGAAATTGGTGCGAGGCCCGCTCATGCGTTCTTACCCCCTGCGGAATCAAGGCCCAGCAACGAAAAAAGCGGGTCCAGCAGACCGGTCTGCTGACCCGATTGGTGCAGATCGCCCGCGACCGACTGGTCGGCCTGGGCGTATCCGTCGGCGACGGTGGTGGTGACGTCCTGAGCGAACGTGATCGCCCCGCGGACCTGCTCGAGCAGGCCCTGCATCTCGGCGACCGCGGCGCGGTGGGCGTCGGCGAGCGAAGCGGCTTCCCCGAACTCCCCGAACAGCAGCGGATGCTCCCCGAGGGTGCGCAGGAAGTCGTTCGGCCGGGACATCGCGTGGATCTGGGTTTCCAGCTCCCGGACGAAGTCCGTCAGCGATTCCAGGTGGACGTAGTACGACTGGTCGGGCATCGGCCGGTGACCTCTCGTGCGGCAGGACGCGGGAAAGCCGGCCGTCCGGAGCGGGCGGGGGGTGGTCCCGCCCCGGACGGCCGGCGTCGGGGCCGGATCAGGCGAACAGGCCCTGGTTGCGGTTCTCCAGCTGGTGCTGGAGATCGTGGGCGTCGCCGACCTTGGTGCCGAACTGCGCGATGATCGCGACGATGTCGGCGGTCGCCTGGCGGAGCCGGGTCTCGGACGCGCGCGCCGCTTCACCGGCGGAGCTGCCCGAGGCGTACCAGGTCTGGGTGATCGGCTGCAGGTTCTGGTGCAGCTGCTCCAGCTGGGAGGTCAGCGCCTTCGCCTTGGCGGCGAGCGACGCGGAGCTGTGCTGCAGGGCCCCGAAGCTGATTTCTACGACGTCAGCCATGGTGTCTTGTCCTCTCTCAGGGGTTGAGGCGAGGGATCACATTGCCCTCGACGGTGTGGCTGACGCTCTGGAAGCTCTGGTGCACGTCGGAGTCGCCCGAGTTGTAGTTCGCGTGGCTGGTGTGCACGAGCTGCGACATGGTGTCGAGCTCCCGGACGGCGGCGCCCATCTTCTCCTGGAGCCTGCGCTGCAGGTCCCAGAAGGCGACCGCCTGGTCGCCCTTGTAGTTCCGCAGCGTCTCGGTCAGCTCGGACTCCAAGCTGGCCATGGTCGTCTTGGCGTTCGAAGCGGTTTCCTCGAAGCCCTGGACGGCGCGCGTCATGGCAGCGGAATCTGCCTGGAATCCCGGACTGGACATCTGACGGGCCACCTCCTTCCCTCTCGTGGAAAATCCCGGTGCGCGGCGGGCCGCGCGGTGTGAATGTCACGCTAGAAAAAGAGCGGGTGTGGTCAAACGGCACAACTGCCGGTCGCTTTGACGGCACTATTACCCACAGGTGGGGTGCTCCCTACCCCCAAGACGGGGGACGACGCCAGTGTTCGCGCCCCCGCGCGCGGCCAGGCTGTCCCCATGACTTCCTGGGGATTGCGACTGTTCCGGCTGCACCGCCCGCTCGGCGTGCTGGCCGGGGCGATGGCGGTGCTGCTGATCGCGTGCGTGTTCGGGCTGCTCCTGGATGATCGCACGCTCGTCAACGCGCCGCTGTGGGCGAAGCCGTTCAAATTCGCGGTTTCGGTGGCGTTGTACGCGCCGACGCTCGCGTGGCTTCTCTCGCTGGTGAAGCGCGGCCGCCGGGCCGGCTGGTGGATGGGGACGGCGTTCGCGGTGGGCATGGGCACGGACATGGGCCTGCTGGTGTGGCAGGTGCTCGTTCAGGACCGGCCGCTGCACTTCAACCACGCGACGCCCGCCGACGTGACGATCGGCAACATCCTGGCCACCGGCGCGTTCACCGCGTGGGGCGCGACCGCGGCGGTGGTGATTCTGCTGCTGTTCCAAAAGCTGCCGGACCGCGCGCTGACGTCCGCGCTGCGGTGGGGAACCGCGCTCGCGGCGGGCGGAATGGGCCTGGCGCTCATGATGTTCTCGGCCAGCCCGGCGCAGCAGCGGGTGCTGGACGGCGGCGGCAAACCGGCGATGATCGGCGGGCACACGATCGGGCTCGAGGACGGCGGGCCGGGGCTGCCGCTGCTGGGCTGGAGCACGGTCGGCGGGGACCTGCGGATCACGCATTTCGTGGGGATCCACGCGATCCAGGCGTTGCCGCTGCTGGCGCTCGCGCTGGTCGCGCTGTCCCGGCGGTATCCGGTGCTGTCGAACGAACTCGTGCGGCGCCGGCTCGTGTGGACCGGTGCAGCCGGGTACGCCGGGGTCATCGTGATCACCGCGTGGCAGGCGATGCGGGGGCAGTCGATTGTGCGGCCGGACTTGTGGACGCTGGCCGCGGCCGCGGGGTTGGTCGCGGTGGTGGCGCTCGGCGGCTTGGTGTCGGTTCGCGCGGCGAGCGTTCCCGATGAGCGGCATGCGCTGAGGGGATTCTGAGATCTCTCCGGTAGGCCTTGGCGGGTTGGCCCGACGGGAGGACGGTGTGATGGCTTTTCCCCAAGACCTGCTGGATTCGCTGCGGCGCGCGCCGGACGCGATCGCGTTCGAGCACGGGGACCGGCGAATGCGCCGGGGCGAGGTGCTCGACCTGATCGGCCGGTTCGCCGCCGGGCTGAGGGCGGCCGGGATCCGGCCGGGGGACGGCGTCGGGCTCGCGACCGGGGTGACGCCGGAAGGCTGGGCCGCCCAGATCGCGGTGCAGACGCTGGGGGCTCGGGCGGTGGGGGTGCGGGCCGGGTTGCCCGCGGCGCATCTCGACGCGGTGCTGGACGGAGTGGCCGCGGTGGTGACCGACGCGGAACCGCCGGAGCCGGCGGGAGCGCGGACGCTTCCGATCGGCCCGGAACTCCTTGCCGCGTATGAAGAACCGGTGCCGTGCGGGAAACCGTCGGACATCGGCTGGGTGGTATTCACGAGCGGGAGCACGGGGGTGCCCAAGGGGGTCGCGTACCGGTTCGACGCGTTGGGGGAGTTCGGTCTTGAACAGCGGGCGGGGGATTCGGCCGAGGACTATCGGCGGTTTCTGCTGTTCGGGACTTTGAGCAGCGCGGTGATGGTGTTGCATGTGCAGGCTTGTTTGCTCGCCGGCGGCACCGCGGTGATCCCGGAGGGGTTGCCGGACTTTCCCTGGATTCTGCCGCGGCTGGACATCACGGCGGCGCTGGTGACGGTTCCGCGGTTGTATCGGATGCTGGATGTGCTGCGCGAGGAGGAAATCGATCTTTCCGGGCTGCGAATGCTGACGGTCGCCGGGTCTCCGGTGGAACCCGGGTTGCTGGCTGAGGGATTCGCGCGCATCGGACCCGCGTTGCGGCAGGGGTACGGGCAGACCGAGACCGGGAAATTGACGGTGCTGGACACGGCGGACGTGTCTGCGCGTCCGGAGGCGATCGCTTCGGTCGGATTGCCGGTCGAGGGGGTCTCGCTGGAGGTGCGGGACGCTTCGGGCCGTGCGGTTCCGGTGGGGGAGACGGGGGAGGTTTTCGCCCGTACCGCAAGGGCTTTCGCGGGGTACTGGCGCGATCCCGCGCTGAGCGCGACGGTGCTGGCCGACGGCTGGGTCCGCACTCAGGACATCGGGCGACTCGACGAGCACGGTTTTCTGTATTTGACCGGTCGCGCCCGGGACGTGGTGATCGTGAACGCGGTGATTCATTACACCGGGCCGATCGAACGTGCGCTCGCTGCGCACTCCGCGGTGGACCAGGCGTATGTCGTCGCGGTTCCGGACGAACGGACCGGGGAAGCGGCGCACGCGTTCGTGGTCGCCGCTCCGGGGCGCGATCCGGATCCGGGGGAATTGCGGGCGGCAGTGGCCGCGGAGTTGGGCGAGGCCGCGGTTCCGGCTTCGTTCACGGTGCTGGACGAGGTTCCGGTCGCGGAGTCAGGAAAACCGGACAAGGCCGCGCTGCGCGCCCTCGCCGGGTGATCGCCGCGGGGTTCCGGCCTGCCGTGCAAGGGGGCGGCAGGCCGGAACGCGCGGATCAGACGCCCGCGGTCTGCTTGATCCAGTCGCGGCTGTTGGCGACGCTGGCGTAGTTCTGGGTGCCGTGCTCGTCGCTGCCGGAGTTTTCGCCGGTCGAGCAGACGCCCACCTGGACGCCGTCGGCCAGCTGCGGGCCGCCGGAGTCTCCGTGCCACGAGGATCCGGTGACGCCCTTGCTGGCGATGGCCTTGCCGTTGAAGGCGTCCGTGCTTTCGCCGGTCACCTGGACGTCCGCGGTCTTGAGGGTGTCCGAGGGCGGGCTCTGGTCCTTGGTGCGGCCCCAGCCGTAGATCTGGTTGGTGGCACCGTTTTCCGGGTCCTTGTCGGCCAGCTTCATGAACGTCGTGTCCACAGCGGACTTCAGGTGCAGCAGGGCGATGTCGCCGTTGGGGGAGGCCTTCTGCTCGTCGACCGCGGCCTCGGTGCCCTTGCCCAGCGCGACGTCGCCGACCTTGACGTGCATGCCGCCCTTGTTCAGGCAGTGCTGCGCGGTGAGCACCCACTGCGAGGCGATGATCGTGCCGGAGCATTCGAAGCCGCCGTAGTCGGTGACGTCGTCCCAGAACACCTGGGCGCCCCACGGGGCCGATTTCACAGTGCCGCCGCCGATGATGTGCGTGTCGGCACTCGCCGGGACTGCCGCCCCGGCCCCGAACGCCATCGCAGCCCCAGCGACTACGGCCGCCGCTTTCGCGTAACGCATGGAAAATCCCTCCGCCTCGGTGGTGATTTCCCGACCGTAGGCGGCATCTGGAAATCCGGTAACCTACGGAAGTCGGTCTTCGAACCACGTTTCGCGGAGCGTGCCGTCCGGGTCAAGCCGCCGATGGAGGGTCTCGGCTTGCTCCGCACGGGTGAGCGCGGCGACGGCCTCCTCCTGCTGAAGGTGCAGCGCGTGCACGGCGACGCGGAGCTGGCGGATCCGGCCGGGGGTGCGGAGCCGGGCCCGCCACGGATGCCAGAGGACGGCGAGCAGGAGGCCGGTGGTTTCGGCGCGGTAGGACTGGGCGGCTTGGGTCAGTTGCTCGGCATTGGCGCCGGGGACGCCGCCGAGCCGTCGGTCGACGGTGGTCGCTGTCGCGGCTTCCAGGACGCGTTCGTGCGCGCCCGCGGCGAAATCGGCGACGCGGCGGGGAATCCCGGCGACGAGCACCGCGGTGAGCAGTTCGGAGAGGGCTTCGCGGAGGGCGCGGTGGGCGTCGGTTCCGTCTTCGAGGACGGCGACGATCCCGAGCGCGTCGGCGAGGGTTTTCCGGCTGGGCAAGGTGTTCGGGGGCAAACCGATCCGGATTTCGCGCACCCCGCCGGAGACCGCACGGGCCGCTTCGAGCCGCCGGTAGACCTCGGCCCGGAGCTGGCGGCGTTCCTGGACCTTCGTGAAGTAGTTCGTCAGCGCGGCGCCGACGACGCCTCCGCCGGTGGTGTAGGCCAGTTCGACCAGACCGGGCATCAGGGCTCCCCTCGCTCGTGGACTGCATATGCTGGCAGCAGCAGACATACCAGGGAGCGGGATGCACACGGTGACGTTCGGCGCGGCGCGCGGAGATCGGCTGGTGATCGCTGTGCACGGGCGGATGCACCCCGGCGCGGACGATTTCTGGGACGGAAACTGGCTCATCAGCCCGATCGAGATCGTCTCGGGCGGGTTCACCGCGCGGCTGGACGCTGGGTTGCGGGCCAATGAACTGCAGGAGTTCCGGCAGCAACTGGCGACGTGCCCGAAGTCCGGCGGCAGCGCGCGGCTGACTTCGCTGGAGGATTGGCTGGACTTGACGGTGACCGTCTCGGACGGACGGGTCGAGGCGGAAGGCGTCGCGGTCGCGGATCATTCGAGCGGGAACCGGTTGTCGTTCCGGCTTGAGGGGCTTGAGTACGCGCAGCTGGCTGAGGTGGTGGCTGGGTTGACGGAGATCGAGGCCGGTTATCCGGTGCTGGGGCTTCCCGGCGAGGTCCCGGGTTGACTTCCGCGGCAGTGCCATGGCCCGGCGAAACTGTGCTCGACTGCCCACGGCGTTTTGCCGACGAATGGCTTGCGGCGGACGAGAAGTCCGTCGCTCCGATCGCCGCCCCGTCGAGAGTGGACGACGCGGTTCTGGACCGGCTGCGTACGGGCGCGCGATTCGTCGGCGCGACGGAGGTGCTCCGCTGCGGTCTCGGACCAGGGTCTGTTACGGAGCCGCTGGCAGTGGGCTCCATGCTGACGAGCAGTGGTTCAGTGCTGTTCGTCGTGCCTGACTTGTCCGGCGCGGTTCTCGCTGGCGGCGGGGGATATGCGCTGGTGGCGGGCACCCGGTTGGTTTTCTCCGGTGCCGTGCCCGGAGGCGTCGACGACGCCCGGGCCCGGTTCGGGCGGACGGCGCGGCGGAGTACCCGCCGGTGGAGCATGCTTGGGCGAAGCGGAGCGAGGCGCCTGCGGAATCGGGAGTGGGACGGCAGGTGGCGGCGATGGAGTCGTTCGCTCGCGGGGAAATGACCGGGCCGGAGTTCGCGAAGACTTGGCATGCGGCCCGGAGGCTGTCCCCGGAACGGAACGAGCGGTGGCGGGATCCGCTCGGGCAGGTGCTGAATCACCTCTTCTTCGTGCTGGAGGACTTTCCGATCGACCCCAAGCTGCGCGAACCAGGCGACACGACTGACGACGAACTGCTCGCCGAGGCACGTGCGGCCCTGCATCGGCTCGCGTGATGGGGTACGAGATCCGGTTGTACTGCCGGACCGGCGGGCTCGGCGCCGCGGCCGGGTTCGAGGCGTTGACGGCGGAGCTCCCGGTCGAGGATCGGTGCGACGGCGAGGGATGGGTGTCTGCTGACGTCGGCTGCCAGCTCGAGTTTTCCGCGGGGGCACCGTTGGTCGCGACGATGATCGCGGAGGCGTCGGACCGGGTCGCCGCGGCTGACGCGCTGGTGACGCTGACGCTCAGCGGCGACGTCGCGTGGTCAGCGGTAACGGCGGTGTGGCGGGCGGCGAAGTCGTTGTGGGACGTGGTTCCGCACGACGACGGCTCCGGCTTCGCGGTGGACCTCGACGAGAGGGGGACAGAGTGAGCTACATCTTCGACGTCGGCGACGAGACCGTCTGGAGTCCGGCGCTTCGGGTCGGCCGGCTGTTCGTGAGCATGGCGGAGACGCTGGCGGTCAACTTCGACATCGACCTCCGCACCGCCGGGTTCACGGCGACGGCCAGCGACTTCTGCTCCGTCGACCCGCCCCGGCTCGCCCTGTTCGTCCGGGCGATGCTCGACAGTTCTGTGCTGACGCATTCGGAATACCGGGAACTCGCGCGCGGGTTTCTCGGGATCTGCCTGGCCATGCTGGAATGGTCCGGCCGTCCGGCCGAGGACGTGCCGCCGGATCTGGCCGAGGCCCGCGACGCGGTGCGGATGAGGTCCCGGTGACGGGCTGGACGCGGCTGGAGCGAGTTCCTGCGACTGCTGTTCAACGGGTCGCGAGCCGGACTCGGCCCGGACGGGAGCGACGATCCGCCGTGGTCGGAGGCGGAGAAGGAACAGTATCTGCGCATGGCCTGCGACGTGCTTTCGTTCGCGGAGGCGTGCGAGCTGATCGGGGCGGACGAAATGCTGAACCGGCAGCTGTTCCTTTCGATCTGGCTCGTCGAGTTCGGGTTTTTCGTTGCCGGACAAGGGGTATGGTCCGGAGGCCGCCGTTCGGCGGATCATGACTGTGCCCGAGCCTGAGCGGCCCGTCAGTTTCTGGGATTTCCACCGGATCTCGGACATCTTCGCCTGGCCCACGCGCCGGAAGTCGCTCCCGGTGGAACGGCCGGAGATCCAGTGGCGGTCCCTCAAGATCATGGCGGAATGGTGCGCCCATCCGGTGTGGTTCTTCAATCCGTACACGCACGACGTGACCACCGCTGTCGACCCCGCGTCGCCGGAGCTGGGGCTGAGCCCGGAACTGGCTCGCGACCTGTCCGCGTGGCAGGACGAATGGGACGCCACCCTGGACAACGCCGACCCGGTGCCCGCGTTCCCCTCGGAGGAAGCCGGGCGGCGTTTCGACGAGCGGGGCTGGGAACTCGCCCGGCGGGTGCGCCGTGAAGTGCCCGCGGACTGGGACGTCTCCTACCTGAGCCATCTGACCCGCCGAGAGGTCTTCCTCGACTGAACCCGCTCAGTCCTCCACCGGCTTGGTCCACGCCACCTGCACCAGCTCCGTCCCGTGCCGGCGCGACACCAAGGTTCCCCGGCCAGCAGGCTGCGGCGAAGGCTTCACATCGCCCAGCAGCGCGCCTTCCTCCTTGCCGCCGGACATGACCAGGCCTGGCGAGCCCAGTTCCCGGACTCGCTGGATCACCGCCTCGTACAGACCCCGTCCGGCGCCGCCGGAGGAGCGGGCCAGGATCAGGTGCAGGCCGATGTCTCGTGCTTGCGGGAGGAATTCCAGCAGGGGCAGCACGGGGTTCCGGCCCGCGGTGGCGACCAGTTCGTAGTCGTCGATGACCACGTACAGGTCCGGGCCGCGCCACCAGGAGCGGTTGCGCAGTTGGTCGGGCGTGACGTCCGGGCCGGGGAGGCGGTTGCGCATCGCGGTCGCGCATTGGTTCACCAGGTCGGTCAACGTGTTCTCGGCGCCGGCGTAGCCGAGCAGGTGCGGTTGGTCCACCACGCCGAGCAGGCCCCGCCGATAGTCGCCGACCAGGATCAGGGCTTCGTCGGGGGTGTGAGTCGCGCAGATTCCGGTGACGATCGCACGCAGCAGCGAACTCTTGCCCGATTCGACGTCGCCGAAGGCCAGGAAGTGCGGGTCCGTCCGGAAGTCCAGGTGGACGGGGCGCAGCGTCGACTCCGCCAGGCCCAGGGTGATCCGGCCGTGCGGGGCGGCGGGGAAGGAGTCCAGCGGGACTTCCGGCGGGAGCAGGCGGACCTGGGGAGCGCGCGGGCCGGTCCAGGCGGCGGAGACTCGGCGGACCAGGTCCAGGCCGCCTGCGCCGACGGTTTCCGGGCGTTGGTCGGAGTCGATGCGCGGGAGGGCCGCGAGGAAGTGCAGTTTGTCCGCGGTCAGGCCGCGGCCGGGGCGGTCGGCGGGAACGTTTTGCGCCACCTTGCGGTCGATCGACGAGTCCGCTGGGTCGCCGAGACGCAGTTCGAAGCGGGTGCTGATGGCGTCGCGGAGCTGGGCGCGGGCGCCGATCCACTGGTTGAGCGAGACCAGGACGTGGATGCCGAAGCCGAGACCTCGTTGGGCGAGCGCGGTGATTTGTTCTTCCAGGCGTTCGTATTCGGACCGGATGGTGGTCCAGTTGTCCACGAACAAGAACACGTCGCCGAATTCTCGGTCGTCGTTGCTTTCGGTGAACTCGCCGCGGCGGCCGCGGAAGGCGGCCATCGACTCGATTCCGTGCGCGGCGAAGAATTCTTCCCGCTGTTCCAGCAAAGTCACGAGTTCCGCGACGACCCGGCGGCAGCGTTGCGGGTCGCGGCGGGTGGCGTAGCCCGAGACGTGCGGGAGACCCGCGATCGGGGCCAGTGCGCCGCCGCCCATGTCGAGGATGAAGAACTGCACCTCGGCGGGGGTGTGGGTGAGGGCGAGCATCGCCGCGATGTCCTTCATCAATGTCGACTTGCCGCTTTGCGGTGCGCCGACGATCACCGCGTTGCCCGCCGCGCCGGAGAAATCCGCCCACAGCATGTCACGGCGCTGTTCGAAAGGCTTGTCCACCAACGCGACCGGGATGGTCAGCTTGCCGTTGCCGCCCCAGCCGAGCGGGCACAAACCGCGGCGCGGGTCTTCGCCGATCGGCGGCAGCAATTGGTCCAAAGTGGGCGGTTCGGCCAGCGGCGGCAGCCAGATCTGGTGCGCGGCCGGGCCGCGTCCCTCCAAACGGGACAGCATGGCGTCGATGATCGTTTCGCCGGTGCCCTTCGCGGGAGCTTCGGCGGCGGGTTGTTCGGCGACGGGGACCTCGACCGGGCCCAGGGTGAAGGGCAGTACGCCGAGTTGCTGCCCGTCCGAACGCACGATGCGGCTGCGCGGCGGCAATTCGCCGGACACGTAGGCGGCCTTGAGCCGGATCAGCGTGTCGTTGTCGGACTTCAGGTAAGCCGAACCGGGTACCGGCGGCAGTTGGTAGGCATCGGCGACGCCCAGTACCGCACGGCTTTCCGCGGCGGAGAACGTGCGCAGGCCGATCCGGTACGACAGGTGCGAGTCGAGCCCGCGCAACCGGCCTTCCTCAAGCCGCTGCGACGCCAGCAGCAGGTGGATCCCGAGCGAACGGCCGAGCCGGCCGATCGCGACGAACAGATCGATGAACTCCGGCCGCGAGGACAGCAGTTCGGAGAACTCGTCGATGATCACCAGCAGTGAGGGCAACGGCTGCAGCGGCGTGCCGTCCGCGCGCGCCTTCTCGTAGTCGCGCACCGACGCGTAGTTCCCGGCTGCGTGCAGAAGTTCCTGCCGCCGCAGCAGTTCGCCGTTCAACGCGTCCGCCATGCGGTCGACGAGCGCGAGGTCGTCGGACAGGTTCGTGATCACCGCGCAGGTGTGCGGCAGGTTGGTCATGCCGGCGAACGTCGCGCCGCCCTTGAAGTCGATCAGCGCGAGGTTCAGCTTCTCCGACGAATGCGTGACGGCCAGCGCGGTGACCAGGGTGCGCAGCAGTTCGCTCTTGCCGGACCCGGTCGCGCCGATCACCAGCCCGTGCGGTCCCATGCCGCCCTCGGCGGATTCCTTGAGGTCCAGTTCGACCGGGCGGCCGTCGGGGTTCACGCCCAACGGGATCCGCAGCCGGTCGCGCGCCGGGCGCGGGGCCCAGGTGACGGTCGTGTCGGTGTCGCGCGGGTCGCCGATGCCGAGCAGCCCGGCGAGCCCGAACGTCGAGGACATCGGCTGTTCGCTGACCACCGCGCCGCCTTGGTGCAGCGGCGTCAGCATCCGGGCCAGCGCTTCGGCCGCGCCGTGGTCGAGCCGGTCCGGCAGGCCGAGGAACCCGAGCCGCGCTTCGGTGCCGTCGAGCACCACCATGCCGAGCTGGTCCGGTGCGACGTGCAGGCTCAGCAACCGGTCGGTCGACGTCGCGCGCGGCTGGTCGCCGCCGATCTCCAGCACCGTGACGCCCAGCCTGCCTTCCTCGGCCAGCAGCCGCGGTTCGCCGTGGGAGTCGCCGCCGTCGACGACGAGCACGATGTGCGGCAGATCCGCGGCCGCGCCACGACGCGAGAACGCCGGGCGGTCGCCGAGATCAGGGCCGAGCAGCTTCGCGAGTTCCGCGGCGCTGTCGGCGAACAGCCGCCGCGGGCCGGTCGCGTCGGAGTGCACCGGCGCGGTGGCGTGCGGCAGCCACTTCGCCCATTCCCAGTCGTGCGAACGGTCCGGCGCGACGCAGAACGCGACGCGCAGGTCGGTCGGGGAGTGGAACGTCACCAGCTGCGCCAGCACCGCGCGCGTCATCCCGAGCACCTCGAACCGGCGGCCGGACAGCGTCGCGGCCGCGTACGAGCGCAGCGAGATCGAAACCGGCAGGCCCTCGACGGTGGAGAACGTCTGGATGAAGTGCTTGAGGTTGGTGGAGGAAACCGGGTCCAGCTCTTCCAGCGGCGCGATCTGCGGCGCGCGCAGCGGAGTCGCGAGCGGCTGCGGGCCGGTGGCCGCGCGCACCATCGCGAACGAGCGGTCGCCGCGGCGGCGGTCCCAGTGCTGGTCGGTTTCGACGTACGCCCACAGGTCCGCCGGATCCGGCTGCTGCGCGATCAGCGTGGCGCGCTGGGAGTCGGCGACCGCGCGCACGCGCGTGCGCAGACCGGCGAGATACCGCTGGTAGTCGCGGCGTTCCTCGTTGATCTGGGCCTTCTTCGCCATGCCGCCGCGGCCGAGCGACATCACGATCATGCCGCCCATCGCGGTGACGAACAGCGCGCCGAAGATCCAGGTCATCACCCCGCCGTCGCGTCCGATGTAGACGAACGACATCGCGCCCATGCCGAGCATCATCGGCAGGAACATCATGAGCTGCATCACGCCGCCGGAGCCGCTCTTGGGCAGCATCGGCGGGGACTGCAGCATGATCTCCCCAGGCTGCTCGCCGAGCAGGCCGAGGCGGTCGCGGGTGGAACTCATGCCCCGTATTTTGGCCGCCCGTTGTCCGGTCGCGGTGGGTACTTTTGCCGTCCGCTCGCCCGGCGGCGCGAACTTACGCTCTGCGCAGACGCCCCGCACCGGTGCGTCGTTCGCGGGAGACCGGGAGGGAGCGCCATGGGCACGACCGGCGAGTACCGGGCCGAGCCGGAGGCCATGCGCTCCACCGTCGGCAACGTGGGCGGCATTATCGCCCACGGCATCAACGCCGTCGCAGACCTGGAAAAACTCGTCCTTCAGCCGACGACGTTCGCCAGTTTCGGCAGTGTGGTCGCGGCGGCGAACGAGGCGCTGCACTCGCAGCAGGTGACCGCGGTGCGCTCGCTGCTGCAACTGCTGCAGGAGATCAACGGCCTGGTCAAGCACAGCGCGGACGCTTACCAAAGCGCCGACGAAGCGGTTTCCGACGGCTACGGCGGGGGCGGAGGGCATTCGGCGCCGTCGCAGACGTCGATCTGGGGCACCCCGCACGCGGCGCACCTGGCCGAGGCGGCGATCACCGACAGCGCCGGCGCGCACGGCGAACCCTCGTCGGTCGGCAACGTGCTGCGGTACCTCGGCGACGCGGACCTCGGCAGGCTCGCCGAGCATCCGCTGACCGACGCCCGGTTCCACGGCGTCGCGGACTTCAACGACTGGCTCGCCGGCGACGCCGACAACCAGGCTCGCGTCGGCCTGATCGAGGTTTATTCGGGCACCGCGCGCACCTTCGGCGACGTGCCCGGCGGCGTGCACAGCGGCGACGTCGTCGTGGTGGAACCGCTGCTGCTCGCCGACCACCATCCGGTGATCGGCGTCGCCGGGGACGGCGGCGCCCTCTACAACCATGGCCTGCTCGATCCGGGCCTCGGCGGACTGGCCAAGGTCAGCGTGTACCGGCCCGCCTCCGTCTGACCCCGAACCCCGACCAAGTGAGGTCCGATGCTCTTCCCGAACTCCAGCGCGATGGACGCCACCGCCTCCGGCGGGGGCCCGATCACCGTGCTGCCGCAGATCGTCACCGGCCAGCCGGAGCAGATCGCGAAGCACGTCCTCGACCTGCTGCACAAGGCAGCCGAGCTGACCTCGCTCTACACCGAGCTCAGCAAGGCCGCCGATCAGCTCGGCAAGGTCTGGTCCGGCGGGGCGTCGGAATCGGCGCTGCAGAAGATCTCCCACTCGCTCGACCAGCTCACCAAGATCATCAACGTGATCGAGAAGGGCGCTGAACTGCTCGGCGTCTCGGGCACACTGGTGAAGGCGGCGCAGGAGGCGTACCGGTCGGTGGTCGCCGCGGTGAACCCGACTGTCGCGTCGCTGATGTCGAACTGGTGGACCTACGGGGCCGCGGTCGCGCTTTCCACTGCCACGAGCGCCACGCTGCGCGGATTCATCACCGCGGTCGGCGGACTGCTGAAGGCGCTCGGCGCCGGCGACCTCGCGAACCAGATCAGCCAGGTCGCGACGATCATCGGCGACATCGAAAAGCTGTTCCACCACGGTTCTTCCGACGCAGGCGGCGCGGCGGGCAACGCGGCGGTCTCCGGCACGCCGGTCACCGCGCCGCAGATGCCCGCGCCGGTCGCGAGTGCGTCCGGGCAGGCGGCGATCGGCGGCAGCGGCGGGGGAGTGCCCGGAGGCAATCCGTCGTTCACGAACTACACGCCGCCCGCGCTGTCCCATGGCGGCGGATGGCCGACTGGCAGCGGGACCGGCACTGGAGCCTGGCCGTCCGGCGGCGGTGCAGGAGCGGGTGCGAACCCGGGCAACAGCTGGATCCCGGTGGACCCGGCTCCGGCGCCCGCGCCTTCGGTGCCCGCTCCGTCGACCGGTGCGCACGAGGTCGTGATCCACACCGACCTGAACACCGGCCAGTCGACCGTCGAAGCCCCGGCCGGGCAGGACGTGGACATCGATGTCGACGTCACCTACCAGGGCAAACACTTCCAGCAGCACGTCGACATCGACGCGAAGGGCGCGTAGCCGGTGGCCGTGGACGCGTCCGGAGTCGTCAGCTCGGTGCTGTCGAACTACCGGCAGGTGCTGGTCGAATACCAGCGCCGGGTCACCGGCGACCCGGCGGCGCTCGAGGCGGCGGCGAACCGCTGTGGCACCAGCGCGTCCACGATTACCGGCAAAGCCACCGAAATCGCGGACGCTGCCACGGCATTGCACGCTGACTGGGACGGTGCTGCGTACGCCGCATATGCGACAGCAGCGTCCGATGTCGCACACGCGTTGACCGAAGACGGCACGAAGCTGGCTGAGCAGAGCAAGCGGCTGTCGATGGCTGGACAGCTATTGCGATGGGCGCGTTCCGGGGTCGATTCGGTCATCTCGCAGTTCGATCAGTACGGCGCGCAGCTGATCAACCAAGCACGGTCGGCGGATCCGAACGCGGTGGGCGCTTTTATCGCCGCCGCAAGGGATTTGGGCGAGCAGGCGGTCGCAGCTGCCGGGCAGGTCGCGGACGAGCTGTCGGACGCGCTGGCGGAGTTGTTCCCCGCGCCGTGGGCCGGGCCGATGAGCAAGCCGGGCAAGCTGGGCAAACGCGGCTACGGCCCGTTGTCCTGGGTCAACGGCGACACGCTCGACGGACGGAAGCGGCCGCGTTCGGCGCCGTCGTGGTTCGGCAATTCCGGCTGGAAGAAGCTGACCTGGAACGGCCTCGAAGGCACCCGCGCACCGAAGAAGGCGGACACGCCGTTCGGGCAGCCGAAGCTGAAGAGCGAGATCGCCCGCGCCACCGAGATCACCTACCTCAAGACGGCGCACGAACAAGACGGCTTCATTCCGGAGTACGACGGGAAAATCTCGTCGCAGGGCTGGGACGCGAAGGCGTCCGGCCACGCGGAACTGGGGTTCCGGGAGGACATCGGGACCAGCGGAAGCTACGGCGTCGCGCACGGCAGCGCTCGCGGTTCGGCTTTCGCGGGCGGCGAGGTCAGCGCGTCGGGACAGCTCGGGCTGCACGGGCTTGGCGTGCATGCCAACGCTTTCGCGGGCGGCAAGCTGGAGGGCCAGGTCGCGGCGGATGTCGCGGGGGTCGGCGTCGGCGCGAGCGGGAGTGTCCAATATGGAATCGGCGCTCAGCTCGACGGGCAGTTCGTGTATGACAACGGGCACCTGAAGATGAACTTCAAGGCGGGTGCCGCGCTAGGGCTCGGCGCCGGGCTCGGCGCGAAGATCGACATCGACCTGCCGAAGGTCGGCGCGGCGGTCAGCGAGTACGGCGGCGCGGCGATAGACGCGGTCGGCGACGCGGCGGGCGAGGCGGCCGACGCGCTGGGCGGGGCTTGGGACGACGCGGCGCAGTATGTGGGTTCCTGGTGAGCGCCATGGCCGATCTGGTGACGCTCCCGCTGGGCTTCGACGTCCCCGAGGGCTGGACGCCGGTGCCGCCGATCGCGCCCGGTCTCGTTTTCGTCGCCGTGCACCCGAATCCGAAGGCGGATTTCACGCCGAACATCACGCTCGGCATCCAGCAGCGCCAGGATTGCTTGCCGATGAAGGACATCGCGGACGAGGCCGTCGAACGGCTCGGCCGGACGATGGCGTTGCTGGACGTCGCCGACCGGCAGGAGGTCGGCGGCCCCGCCGCGCCCGGCTGCACCCAGACCTTGCGGATGCGCACCGGCGAAGGCCAGGATCTGCTGCAGATCCAGGTGTTCCTGACCGTGCCCGGCCCGGCCGGGCGGGTCGTGCTGGAACTGGTCTGCACGGCCGATCCGCAGGACGCGCGCACGCTCGTCCCCGACTTCCGGAAGTTCGTGGCCAGCGTGCACGTCCGCCGGGAAACCCCGCAGGAGAAGGAGAACGACGGTGACTGAACCGTATGCCGTGCCGGACATGGACGAATTGCTCGCGCAGGTCCGCAAGCAGACCGAAGAGGTGCAGCGGATCCAGCGCACGGTCGAGGCGATGGAGGTCAAGGCCGCCTCGCGGCAGAACGAGGTGACCGTGACGCTGCGCGGCGACGGCCGGTTCACCTCGGTCGACATCGACCAGCGCGCGATCCGCGAGTACGACGCGCGCACGCTGTCGGAGATCGTCCTCGAAGCGGTGAACGCCGGTCTGCAGAAGCTCGCCGAGGCGAGCAGCGCGAAGTTCGCCCCGGTGATCGAGGCGTCCAGGTCCCAGCAGTGAGCGCGCCGGCCGTCGCCGGGTCGACCCGGCGCGTCACGATCGTCACCCCGCGCGCCAGGGTGGACGTCGCGCTGCCGCAGCAGAGCACGTTCGCCGAACTGGTGCCGCAGCTGGTCCGGCTCGCCGGGGCGGCCGGGCAGGCGTCGGCCGAGCATCCGGGCTGGGTGCTGTCGCGGCTCGGCGGCGCGCCGCTCGCGCTCGGGCTCACCGTGGCCGCCGCGCAAGTGCGCGACGGCGAGGTGCTGCACCTGACCCCGCGCGAACGTCCGCGCGGCCCGCTGCTGTTCGACGACGTGGTCGACTCGATCGCGAGCGTCGGCGAATCCGCGTCGACCGCGTGGGGGCCGAAGGTCGCGCGGCGGGCCGGGATCACCGCGGCCGCTCTGCTGTTGTTCGCGGGCGGGCTGCTGATCCAGGCGTCGCTGGCGGGCAGCGTGCTCGCGCCGATCGGCACCGGGCTGCTCGCGATAGTGCTGCTGCTCGGCGGCGGTGCGCTGAGCCGCGCGTACGGCGACTCGGGCGCGGGCGCGGCCGGGGCGCTGGCGGGGGTCGGCGTGGCGTTCCTGTCCGGGATCTCGTTGCTGCCGCCGCATTCGGTGTTCTCGCTCTCCGCCGGACCGCTTGCCGCGGGGCTCGCCGCGGTGACTGTTTACGGAGTGCTGGCCGCGGTTTCGGTGGCGGACCGGCTGCCGTTCTTCGTCGCGGTCGTCGGTTCGGCCGGGATCGGCGCGATCGCGACTGGTGTCGTGCTGCTGACTGGCGCGAAGCCGGTTGCCGCCGCGGCGGTCGCGGCCGTCCTGGCGACTGCGTTGGCTGCCGTCGCGCCGATGCTCGCGCTGCGGCTGGGCCGGATGCCGCTTCCTCGGGTGCCGGACGACATGGAATCCTTCCGTGCCAACGAACAGCCGTCGCTCGGTGCCGAAATGGCCGGGCGGACGACGTACGCGCAGGCCTTGCTCACGAGCTTGCTGGTGGCGCTCGGACTCGTGGTCATCGGCTCGTCGATCGTGCTCGCCACCGGCGGACCGTGGGAAGCCGGGCTGGCGGCGCTTGTCGGGACGGCGTGGATCCAGCGTTCGCGCGCGTACGCGGGCCGCACGCAACGGCTGGTGCTGGTCGGCTTCGGCCTCGTCGCGTTGCTGACCGCGGGTTTCTGGCTGATCGCGGACAACCAGCGGATCGCGCTGCTCGCGGCCGGGCTGGCATTGGTGCTGGCCGCGGTGGTGTCGTTGTTCTACGCGACGCGGGTCGCCCGCGGGGTGCGATCGCCGTATTGGTCGCGGTTGCTGGATATTTCCGAGTTCCTGGTGCTGCTGTCGCTGGTGCCGTTCGTGGCGTTGATCGCCGGGGTGTACGAGGCGGTCAGCGGCTGAGCGGACTGGCGGCTTTGAGCGTCCGCAGGACCGGCGCGGTTTCGCAGGAGCGGATGCCGGGCAGCGCGCCGAGCCGGTGGGTGAGGTAGCGGTGCAGGGCAGGCGGATCGGCGCAGAGCGCGTGCGCGAGGAGGTTCGTCGGCCCGGTGGTCGCGGCGACGACGGCTAGCTCGCGATGGGTGGTGAGTTCGGTGGCGACGGCGTCGAGATCGGCTGGGGCCACCGCCATCCACAGCAGCGCTTGCGTGGTCGCGCCGAAGAGCCGGGCGTCGATTTCCACGTCGAAGTAAAGGGTTTCCGCGGCGCGCAGGTCGGCGATCCGGCGGGCGACGGTCGCGGCGGACCAGCCGGTGACGGTCGCCAATTCGGTCTGGCCGAGGCGACCGTCTCGCTGCAACGCGGTGAGCAAGGGTTTGTCGGCTGCGGTCGCTTCGGCAGCTGTGGCGCGGGTTTCCGGTTCCAGCTGACGGCGTTGAGCGTCGGTGAGGACCTCGGCGCGACCTAGCCAGGCGGCAGGTCCGCCGTGGTACAGGTGCAGCAGCTGGTGCGCGGAGACGGCGGTGATGCCGGTCGTGCGCGGGATGTCGTGCAGCAGCAGGCCGTGCTCCGAGTTGTTCGCGCTGTGGACGATGACGCAGATTTCCGTGCCGCCGCCGGCGAGTTTGACCCAGGTCGTATCGGTGCGGCGGACGAGCGCGTCGGCGACCCGTTGCGCGACCGCCGGGACGACGGTGAGCCGCACGAGCCACTGCGTCTGCCCGGCGCGATGGGGTGCGGCCAGCCCGACGACGCGCAGTCCGGCTTCAGCACGCAGCCGCCGGTAGCGGCGCGCGACGGTCTGTGTCGAGACGCCCAGGACGGTGCCGATCCGCGCGAACGCGGCGCGGCCGTCGATCTGGAGCGCGTGGACGAGGGCGTGGTCAAGCTCGTCGAGCATGGCTTGATTCTGCACTAAGCTGTCCTGAGTGGAAGATTTCTGCTCGTTCGCGCTGGTGGCTGGAATGTTGCCTGGCCGCTGCCCAGGCTGGCAGCATGAACGATTCACGCCGCTGGGCCGCGCTGGCGGTCCTGCTCGTCGCGGAAGCGATGAACCTCCTCGACACCACGATCGTCCAGGTCGCCGCGCCCGCGGTGCACGCCGAACTGGGCGGCGCGATCTCCTTCTACACTGTCGGATACACGCTGCCTTTCGCGCTTTTGCTGATCACTGGCGGACGCCTCGGCGACGTTCTCGGCCGACGCCGCACTTTCCAGTTCGGCATGGCCGGTTTCGTCCTCGCCTCGGCCCTGTGCGCGGCCGCGACCACGCCCGGGTTCCTGCTTGTTTTCCGGGCCCTGCAAGGAGCTTCGGCCGCCCTGGTGATCCCGCAGACGATCGGGCTGATCCGCGTCCTGTTCGACGGCGCGGCCCGGGCCCGGGCGCTCGGCCTGATCGGCCCGGTGATGGGACTGGCCGCGGTGAGCGGTCCGGTGCTGGGCGGACTGCTGACCGACGCCTGGTCGTGGCGGTCGGTGTTCCTGGTGAACGTCCCGCTCGGACTCGCCGTGCTCGCCGCGTCCGGGCTGCTCGGGGAAGACCGATCCGCCGTCCGGCCGCGGCTCGACCTGCTCGGGACCGGCCTGGTGGTGCTGGGGGCCGGGCTCGTCGTCTATCCGCTCCTCTCGCAGTGGAACGGCTGTCTCGTCGCCGCCGGGGTGGTGGTGCTGGTGGTTTTTGCTCTGCAACAACGGTTTCGCGGCGGTCTGATCGAGCGCAGCCTTTTCCGCGGCTTGGGTTTTCCCGCCGGGTTGCTGACGTCGGTGCTGTTCTTCGCCGTGATGACCGGGCTGACCCAGGTCGTTGTGCTGTTCCTGCAATTGACCCAGCATGCCGACGCCCGGACCGCCGGACTCTCGTTGCTGCCGTGGTCGGGCGGGCTGGCGGTATCGTCCTTTGTGGCCGGACGCTGGTTCGTTCCGCGTTTCGGTACGCGGATTCTCTTTGCTGGCATGGTTTTCCTGGCTGCGGGGATCGCCGGGATCGCGCTCGGCTGGCCGCTGCTGCTCCCGCTGGCGATCGCGGGAACGGGAACGGGATTGTTCACCGTGCCGTTCTTCACCGCGGCGCTGGCGCTTGTCCGTCCTTCGGAGACGGGTTCGGCGGCTGGGTTGCTGAACGCGGTGCAGCAACTCGGCGGAACTGCCGGAGTCGCTGTGCTGACCACGGTTTTCCTCGCCACTGACGTGACGGTCGCGTGCTGGACCGCGGTCGGCCTGACTGCCGCGGCGGGGTTGGCCGCGCTCGGGCTCATCCGCGGAACGCGCGCCGATAGTCCGTCGGAGCGGTCCCCAGCCGGAGTGTGAAGTGGCGGCGCAGGTTGGCCGCCGAACCGAGGCCGCTGCGTTCGCCGATCAGGCCGATCGGCAGGTCGGTGGATTCCAGCAGGCTGCGGGCGCGCAGGACGCGCTGGTCGAGCAGCCATTGCAACGGCGTGGTCCCGGTGGCCTCGTGGAACCGGCGGACGAACGTGCGCGGGCTGACCCCGGCTCGGCGGGCCAGCTGCTCGACCGTCAGCGGCTGGTCGAGGTTGCGCGTCGCCCAGTGCAGCACCGGGCCGAGGCCGGCGTCGTCGGTTTCCGGCACCGTCGCGGAGACGTACTGCGCCTGCCCGCCGCCGCGATGCGCGGGCAGCACCATCCGGCGCGCGACCTCGTTGGCGACGTGCGCGCCGAGGTCGCTGCGCACGACGTGCAGGCAGAGGTCGATGCCCGCGCTGCGCCCGGCGCTGGTGAGCACCTGCCCGTCGTCCACGTAGAGCACCGACGCGTCCACCTCGACCCGCGGATGCAGCATGGCGAGCGCGGCGGCGTACATCCAATGCGTCGCCGCGCGGCGGCCGTCCAGCAGCCCCGCAGCCGCGAGCGCGAACGCGCCGGTGCACAGCGAGACAATCCGCGCGCCTTGGGCTGCTGCTTCCTGCACGGCGTTCACCAGGGGCACCGGGATCGGTTGTCCAGTTTGGACACACGCATACGGCAGCGCGGGAACCAGCACGGTGTCGGCGTCCCTGAGCGCGTCGAGCCCGTGACTGGCGTGCTGGCGGAAGCCGAATTCGGTGCGGGTTTCCGGCTTTTCCGCGCAGAACCGCAGCTCGTACCAGGGGTCGGCGAGGTCGGTCTGGGACGGCCCGAACACCTCGGCGGCGATGGCCAGCTCGAACAGCGGCATGTCGTCGACCAGCGCGACCGCGACGGTTCGCATGGATCCGAGGATACGGCAGGAATTGTGCGGAAGGTGTCAGTCCTGCCACTCGATCTCGCCGCGGCGGGGTGGCAGATTCGCTGCCGTGACCGTCGTGGAACTCCGCCAGTACACCCTCCGGCCCGGGCAACGGGACGTCCTGATCGACCTGTTCGACCGCGAGCTGGTGGAACCGCAGGAGGCCGCGGGCTGCACCGTCGTCGGCCAATTCCGCGACGAGGACGACCCGGACCGGTTCGTGTGGTTCCGTTCCTTCCCGGACATGACGGCCCGGCACGCCGCGCTGACGGCGTTCTACCTCGAAGGCGAGGCCTGGCGGACACACCGCGACGCCGCGAACGCCACCATGCTCGACAGCGACGACGTCCTGCTGCTCCGCCCCGAAACCGACTTCCCGCCGATGTCCCGGCCACTCGATCCCGTCGAGTCGTCCTCGCGAATCCTGGTGCTGATCGGCCCGCCTGCCGCGGATTTCGCCGAGCCGTTCGCTTCCTTCGTCACCGAACCCGCGGAGAACACCTTCCGCGCGCTGCCGGTGCGGGAAGGGGAGAACGTCCGGGCCGGGGTCTGGGTTTTCCCGGATCTTGAGTCGTTGCGGGCGTTCGAATCCCGGCTGGCTACCGCTGACTACGTGCAGCGGCTTCGCTTGGCTCCGACGTCGCGTTCTTCGCTTCGCTGATCCGCCGCGCGACGAGCCGGTCGATGCGCTGCCACGCGGGGCTGTCGAGATGCGCGGCGAGAAGCTCGACGACCTGGCGGGGCACCTTCCGGAAGTCCGGCAGATCAGACGGCAACGTCATCCGCTGGCCGAGCTCGGCGGCCGCGTCGGCGATCGCTTCGAGCCTGGGATCGTCGGGACTCCACTCGATCGCCTCGTCGTACGCGCGGAGAACGGCGACGTACTCCGGATCGTCCAGCAACGCAGTGCGGCTGACGACAATGGCGCGGGCGACCTCCGGGGCGAGCGCGCAAGCAAGGATCCAGCCGTCACGGATCGCGTTCTCGTGGCGCGCGGAGAGCCCGAGCGGCTTCAGCCGGTCCATGAACGCGATGGCTTCGGGCGGCAGACAGAGCCGGTCGGGCCGATCGAGGTCCCGCAGCCGGGCACGGCGTTGTTCGAGCTGCCGGATCCGGTCGCGCAACTCGGCGTCGATCCGGGCGAGCGCGGTCTCGTCGGCGTCCAGCACCTCCGGGATGCGCGCCAACGGGACCCCGGCCTTGGCGAGCGTGACGATCCGGGCCAGGTCGACGACCGCCTGCGCGTCGTAGCGGCGGTATCCGGAGGCGTCGCGCACGGGCTCGGGCAGGAGCCCTTTGGCGTGGTAAACGCGGACCGCCTTGGCCGAAACCCCGGCTTGGCGCGCGAGCTGGCCGATGGTGAGCATGCCCCAGTATCGCGCTTGACCTTGTCCCAGGGGCAAGGTCGGAAGCTGGCCGCATGCACGATTACGACACCCTGCGCGCGCTCGCCGACGAGGGGAACGAAACCGCACTGGACCGCCTCGCCGACCTCGCCGACGGCCGCGGCGACCTGGCCGAACTGTCCGAACTGCTCGACGAGGGCAGCGAACACGCCGGACGCTTGCTGACCCGCAGGGCGGTGGAGAACCGCGATCTGCGGGAGCTGCAACGGCTCGCGGACGCGGGAAGCGACGATGCGGGCAACGAACTGGAACGACTTCTCCGGGGCGATTCCTCGATCTCGTGAGGGAATTCCCTCGCGAACTTCCCTCGGGCTTGGGGCTCAGGTGAGCGCGAGCGGCAACGTTCGCCGCACCGCGGCCCCTTGCTCGCCGTGCAGCGGAACCACCGAAACCCCTTGCGGCACCGGTGCTTCCTCCGCCCGCGTGCCGACTCGGATGGTCAGCTCGAGCTTCTCCCGCCCACCCGGCGTCCGCCGCAAAGTCGCGGACGTCGCGGTGAACGCCGTTCCCGGCACCGCCACCGCCAACGTCCGGGCGAGGCCGCGCGAAGACCGCGGCGAGTAGCACGTCTGCGTGAGCCCGCCCCACTTCCACGCGCGCCAGAAATCCCCGTCGGCCTCCGGGTTTCCGGTCGAAACGCCCAGCGCCACCCGAAGCTCGTTGGTCAGCTCGCCTGCCTCCAGCACGGTCGACGGATAGCCCGCCTCCGCCAGCGCCACCATCAAGCTCAACGCCGCACTCGCCGTGCTCCGCAGCGCTCCCAGTTCGCCGCCGCCGCGGGCGAGGGCGGCGATAGGCGCGTCTTCCGGCCGGTAGCGCACCGCTAGCCAGCGCACCCGATACACCCGCGAATCCCTTGGCACCGCCCACGTCAGCAACTGCACGGCGGCCAGCGGGATGTCGGTGTTCTGGAAAGTGGTGCGGAGGATGGCCAGCAGTTCGTCGGTCGAAGGCTCCCCGGCGCCAGGTGTGAGACGGACGATCGCGCTCCAGTCGCCGTCGACCTCGGCGACGCCGAAGCGGTTGCCCGCGCGGTCGACGTGCTGCCGCACCTTCACCGGACCGGCGATACGCAGCAGCGCGTCCGGACTGTCGCGGCGGCTGTCGTGGCGACGCAGGCGATGCGCGAGCCACGTCCACGCCCAGCCGGCGAAATGCCGTCCGGAGACCCGTACCGACGTCGTCGCCACCAGCAGTCCGGCCAGCGCGGCGATGGTGATCCGCATCGGCTGGGCCAGGCCGTGCACGGTGAACGCGAGCAGCAGCGCCAGCGCGGCGATCTCCCATCCGGCAGCCTGCAACGGGCGGATCGGCAGCAGCCACGGCCACGGCGCGGCGCCTGAGATCCCGGGCGTCCCGGGAGCGCGGGCGTGAGCCGGGGCAGGCGGCGCGGACACGGACAACGCATTCCCCTCTTCCCCGGGCAGCGACCCGGCCCCGCGAACGCTAGCGTCCCCGCGCGGGCGCGTGGGCGTAAAAATTACCCTCGTGCGCCTCTCGGGAGCTGTCTAGCCTGCGCGAGAAGCGGATGTGATCTCCAGGGGGCCGGGACAGCGTGTGGACGCAGCGGGACCAGATCCAGGCGTACCAGTTCCTGCGCCGCCGTCTCGTGTCCGCGCTCGTCGCGGCGGACGCCAACCATCCGGTGTCGCCCAGCCGCCGTCTCGTGCTCGGCACGCTGCTCGGCGTCGGCGCGGCCCTGCTCGTGACCGCGGTGTTCGGGGTGATCGGCCTGGTCAGCCCGTCCGGCGGGAAGGACTGGCTGGCCGGCGGCAAGGTGATCGTCGAGGAGGACAGCGGGGCGCGCTTCGTGCTCGGCGCGGACGGCGCGGTGCACCCGGTGCTCAACTACGCTTCCGCGCGGCTGCTCGCGGGCGGCAACGGCCAGGAGACCGTCACGGTGCCCGCCGAGAAGCTCGGCACGGCCCCGCGCGGCACCCAGATCGGCATCGTCGGCGCGCCGGATTCCTTGCCCAGCACGCTGATCACCACCCCGTGGACCAGCTGCAGCCGCACCACCCAGGACGCGCCCGCGTCGGCGGAACCGCTCGTCGCCGTGCTGCTGGAACCGGCCGCTTCCGGGGTCGAGCTGCCGCGCGATTCGGGCGTGATCGTCCGCGTCCCGCAGGGCGGCCGGTTCCTGCTCGCGGGCGGCCACCGGTACCGGCTGAGCGACGAAGCCGCGGCGGCCCTGCAATTCGACAGCTACCCGACGATCACCGTGTCCGCGCGCTGGATCGACACCGTGCCCGCCGGCCGCGACCTCGGCGAGATCCCCGTCGACGGCGCGGGAAACCGCGGCCCGCGCGTCGGAACGCAGGAGACGCGCGTCGGCCAGGTGCTGTCGGTCGTCGACCCGATGGCCGGGCCCGCCAACGCCTCCACCTACTACCTCGTCCGCCCGGACGGTCTCGAACCCGTCGGCCAGACCGAGGCCGCGCTGCTCGTCACGACCCCGGCGAACGAACCGGCGTACTCGGGCCGTCCGGAACCGGCACGGGTGCGCGCCGCGGACGTCGCCTCGGTGAAGAAGGTGAGCGAACCCCGCTCCGGCGGCGCGGATCCGGCGGCGTACCCGGACCGGATCCCCGGGAAAGCGCCGATCACCGGCAGCGCGGTGACCCTGTGCGCGCAGAACGGCCGCGTGACGGTCTCGGCGGACCTGCCGGTCCCGCCCGGCGCCCGCGCGCTGCCGGTGCAGAGCCGGACCGACGCCCGGGTCGCCGACGTCGTCTACGTTCCGCCCTCGCGCGGCGCGGTCGCGACGGACCCCGGGTCCGGCACGATTTATCTCGTCACGGACACAGGACGAAAATATCCGGTGGCGAACGGGACGGCGCTCACGTCGCTGGGCTACGGTTCTGGGTCCGGGCATCCGGTCGCGGGCGGGCTTCTCGCGCTGATGCCGACCGGTCCCGCGCTCGATCCCGCCGTGGCCGGGCAGCCTGCGGGAACGGGGTGAGCGAGCCGGTGACCACGACAGCGCAGCGACCCAGCGACGTGCCGGACCGCCCCGACTCCCCGGCTCCCGGCGCCGTTCAGGTCGCCGTCATCGAAGACCATCCGCTGTACCGCCGCTCGGTGGAACGCGTCCTCATCGAGGCCCCGGACGTCGAACTGGGCGCGGTGGTCGATTCGGTCGCCCGCTTCCACGTCGCGCGCCAGCCCGCCGGAAGCGTCGTCCTGCTCGATCTCGGCCTGCCCGGCGTCGCCGGCGCGGCCGCCGTGCTGGAGGTCGCCGAACTGGGCCATCACGTGCTGGTCGTGTCCGCGCAAGCCGAACCGGAGACGGTGCTCGCCGCGATCGCCGCCGGGGCAAAGGGATTCCTGTCGAAGGACGTCGACGTCGACGAACTGCTGATCGCCATCCGCGCGGTCGCGGGCGGCGGCGCGTACGTGTCGGCCGTGGTCGCCGGAATGATCATCAAGGACAACACCGACCGCCCGGTCACGCGGCCGGAAATGGAACTGTCGCCGCGCGAAGTGCAGGTGCTGCGGCTGGTCGCGGCGGGCGAACGGGACGTCGACATCGCGCGGATCCTCGGCATCGGCGTGCGCACCGTGCGCGGCTACCTCGACCGGATCCGCGACAAGACCGGCGAACGGCGGCGCCCCGGCCTCGTGAAGGAAGCGATCCGCCGCGGCCTGGTGGGGAAGGAAACAGTGACGTGAAAGCCGACGAGGGGCGGCGCCGGAGCGGACCCATCCAGGTCGGGGTGATCGAAGACCACCCGCTGTACCGGGACGCGGTCGCGCGCGTGCTGAACGAGGCCCCGGACATCGAACTGGGCGCGGTAGCCGACTCGGTGGCGCGGTTCGCGGTGCAGGACCAGCCGAAGGGCAGCGTGGTCGTGCTCGACCTGAAACTGCGCGGCGTCCAGGACGCGGCGGCGGTGCTCGAGGTGGGGCAGATGGGGCACAAGGTGCTCGTGGTGTCCGCACACGCGGAACAGCCCGAGGTCCTCGGCGCGATGCAGGCCGGTGCCAAGGGTTTCCTGTCGAAGGACGTCGACGGGGACGAACTGCTGCGCGCGATCCGGACCATCGCGGAGGACAACGCGTACGTCTCGCCGACCTTGGCCGGAATGATCATCCAGGACAGCGACGAACGGCACGCGGGGCCGAAGATCGTGCTGTCGGAACGGGAAAAACAGGTCCTGCGCCTGGTGGCGGCGGGGGAGCGGGACGTCGACGTCGCGGAGATCCTGGACATCAGCGTCCGGACGGTGCGGTCGTATCTGGACCGGATCCGGGACAAGACGGGGGAACGGCGAAGGGCGGGGTTCGTCCGGGTGGCGATCCGGGAAGGGCTGCTGCGCTGACCGCGAGAGAGCCGGCCCGGGCCTACGACTACGACGTCGCGGTGTCGTTCGCCGGAGAAGACCGCGAGTTCGTCGAGGCTGTCGTCCGCGAGGTGAACGCCGCCGGGTACAAGGTGTTCTACGACCAGGACGAGCAGGTTTCGCTCTGGGGCGAAGACCTGACCGAGTACCTGCCGAAGATTTACGAAGAACGCGCACGGTACGCCGTGATGTTCGTTTCCCGGCATTACGCGGCCAAACCGTGGACGAGGTTCGAGCGGCGAAGCGTGTTGTTGCGGGCGATCAATCAGCCGGAACCGTATTTGCTTCCGGTGCGTTTGGACGCGACCCAGCTCGACGGCGTCCGGGACAGCATCAGTTACCTGGACGGGAACATCGTCGGGGCGAGCGGCATCGCGGGCGCCATCTGCGAGAAACTGGGCAGCGCCGCCGCGGTGGGCGGAGGCGGGTTCAACGGGTACGTTCCGCGCAACGAGCACGAAGCCACGGTGCTGATCGGCGAACGTCCCGCGGGCTGGGAGTATCTGCTCTTTTCTTACGAGCTGGTGCGCGGGGTCGAGCGGTTGCACGACGCCTATCTCGATCATCGCATGGGCTTTTCCCATCCGGCCGAGTACGTGCCGGTCGACCAGGTTCTGCCGATCATCAAACGAGAACTCGCGACAGTTTTGAGTGTGATCAGGAACTTCGGCGCGGTGCTTTCCGGCGACGCGCAAACGGCCGCGTTCGGGGCGGTCGGCGAAGCCGGGGACGTCCCGCGCATAATCCACGTGGCGAGCCGCTACGTCGCCGTCTACGAATCATTCCTGGAATGGTCCTACCGGCTCCGCGGCTACGCGACACCGTCGGACGAGGTGCACGAAGTCTTCGCAGCTCTCGCCCGATACGCGGATCTGCCTGTGGAACGGCTGAGGTCGTTCGTGTACGAGTTCCGCGAGCGCGCGGACCCCCTGCACGCGCGACTGCTCAGCGGCGAGAACGTCACGGTCCAGATGACCCTTCCGCTGGAAATCGCTCCCGAAGCGTCGGCCCAGTTCGACCAGGCACTCGACGACTTCCAGCGTCACCTGCAGAGCTGACCCCTACAACCGCCGGTTCGCCAACGCCCCGGTAGCCGTCCGGGCCTTCCCCGCGACCTCCGGGTCGACGTCCACCACCAGCATCTCCGCCCCGGCCCCGGCCTGCGCCTCCACGCGCCCGAACCCGTCCGCGACCAGCGAGTACCCGATCCCGGTCGGCGCCTTCGGATTGACCTCCGCCCCGGTCGCCGCAGGATCAGCCTGCCCGCAAGCCGCGACCCAGCAGCCCGAGTCCAGCGCCCGCGCCCGCACCAGCACTTCCCACTGCTCGCGTTTCCCGGCCCCCGCGCCCCACGACGCCGGAACCGCCACCACATCCGCCCCGTCGTCGGCCAGGCGCCGGAACAGTTCCGGGAACCGCAGGTCATAGCAGGTAGCGACCCCGAACACGGTCCCTTCCGCGGAGAACGTCACGACCTCCGAACCCGGCGCGACGGTGTCCGATTCGGCGAATCCGAACGCGTCGTACAGGTGGATCTTGTCGTAGCCGAGATGCTGCCCCAGCCCGGTGATCAGCAGCGTGTTCCGCACCCGCCCGTTGTCCGCCGGCGTGAACATCCCGGCGATCACCAGCACGTCGTGCTCAGCGGCGATCGACGCCACCGCCGACGCCCACGGGCCGTCCAGTTGCTGGGCGACGGGGGCGAGCGGGCGGCCGAAGCGGGCCATCGCCGCCTCCGGGAAGACCACCACGCGGGCTCCGGCGGCCGCCGCGGCCTCCACGCCGGAGCGAACCGTTTTCAGGTTTTCTTCCGGGTCGTCGCCCGAGTTGAGCTGGCACAACGCGATCCGGGGCACACGAGCCTCCCTGGTCCGGGGACAGCGGGTCGTCACCGAGTATCCCTGCCGGGAGCGCGCGGGCCACCTCGTACCCTGGTGTCCATGTTGAACCGCACCGACCTGCGCGGGCAGGTCCCCTCCGCTGCCGAGCTCCGTGCCGCGCTTCCGCGCGCCGAGTACGACGTGGACGCGGCGCTGCATCAGGTCCGGCCGGTGGTCGAGGCGGTCCGCGACCGCGGGGTCGAGGCGGTCCTCGAGTTCACCGAGCGGTTCGACAAGGTGCGCCCGGAGACGGTCCGGGTGCCCGCCGAGGAGCTCTCCAAGGCGCTGTCCGAGCTGGACCCGCAGGTCCGCGCGGCGCTGGAGGAGTCCATCAAGCGCGCCCGGAAGGTGCACGCGGACCAGCGTCGCCAGGACGTCACGACGCAGGTCGTCCCGGGCGGCACGGTCACCGAGCGCTGGGTGCCGGTCGACCGCGTCGGCCTGTACGCGCCGGGCGGGCTGGCGGTGTACCCGTCGACCGTGGTGATGAACGTCGTCCCGGCGCAGCTGGCCGGCGTGCGTTCGCTGGTCGTGTGCTCGCCGCCGCAGGCCGCGTTCGGCGGGCGGCCGCACCCGACGATCCTGGCCGCGGCCGCGCTGCTCGGCGTGGACGAGGTCTGGGCGGTCGGCGGCGCGCAAGCGGTCGCGCTGGTCGCCTACGGCGGCGTCGACACCGACGGCGCCGAACTGGCCCCGGTGGACATCGTCACCGGCCCCGGCAACATCTTCCTCACCGCGGCCAAACGCCTGGTCCGCGGCGTGATCGGGATCGACTCCGAGGCCGGTCCGACCGAGATCGCGATTCTCGCCGACGAGACGGCCGACCCGGCGCACGTCGCCGCCGACCTGATCAGCCAGGCCGAGCACGACCCGCTGGCCGCGAGCGTCCTGGTGACCACCTCCGAGGAACTGGCCGACGCCGTCGAGGCCGAGCTGGCCGGCCGCGTCGCCGCGACGAAGCACTCCGAGCGGGTCGGCCAGGCGCTGGGCGGCAAGCAGTCCGGCGTCATCCTGGTGTCCACTGTGGACGACGGACTGCGCGTCGTGGACGCGTATGCCGCCGAGCACCTGGAAATCCAGACCGCGAACGCCCGCGAGGTGGCCGCGCGGGTGCGCAACGCCGGAGCGGTCTTCGTCGGCGCGTACGCCCCGGTTTCGCTGGGCGACTACTGCGCGGGCTCGAACCACGTGCTGCCCACCGGCGGGTTCGCCCGGCACTCCTCGGGCCTGTCGGTGCAGAGCTTCCTGAAGGGGATCCACGTCGTGGACTACTCCGAGGACGCCCTGCGCGAGATCGCCCCCCGCGTCGTCGCGCTCGCGGACGCCGAAGACCTGCCCGCGCACGGCGAAGCCGTCACCGCACGTTTCGAAGGAGACGGCCGATGAACGAAGCCACCCCCGGCGGCGAGGTCACCCTCGCCGACCTCCCGCTGCGCGAGGACCTGCGGGGCCGCACCCCGTACGGCGCGCCGCAGCTGGAGGTCCCGATCCGGCTCAACACCAACGAAAACCCGTACCCGCCGCCGCCCGAGCTGGTCGACGACGTCGCCGAGGCCGTGCGTGCCGAAGCCGCGTCGCTGCACCGGTACCCGGACCGCGACGCGGTGGCGCTGCGCACCGATCTGGCGGACTACCTCACCGTGTCCACGCGGGTCGTGCTGTCCGAGGCGAACGTGTGGGCGGCGAACGGGTCGAACGAGATCCTGCAGCAGATCCTCCAGGCGTTCGGCGGTCCCGGCCGCACCGCGCTGGGCTTCGAGCCGTCGTACTCGATGCACCCGATCATCGCGACCGGCACGCGTACCGACTGGCTGCCGGTGCCGCGCCGCGCGGACTTCTCGCTCGACACCGCGCGGGCGGCCGAGGCGGTCGCCGAGCGGAAGCCGGACATCGTGTTCGTGACCAGCCCGAACAACCCGACCGGCGGGTCGATCCCGCTGGACCAGTTGCGCGGCGTGCTCGACGCGGCGCCGGGGATCGTCGTGGTGGACGAGGCGTACGCGGAGTTTTCGTCGCAGGCCAGCGCGATCGAGCTGATCGCGGAGTACCCGGCGAAGCTGATCGTGTCGCGCACGATGAGCAAGGCGTTCGCCTTCGCGGGCGGGCGGCTGGGCTACCTCGCCGCCGCGCCCGCCATCGTGGACGCCCTGCAGCTCGTCCGCTTGCCGTACCACCTTTCCAAGGTCACCCAGGCGGCCGCCCGCGCCGCCCTCCGGCACGCCGACGCCACCCTCGCGTCGGTGCACCGGCTCTCCGCCGAACGCGACCGCGTCGTGGAAGCCTTGCTGGGCCTGGGATTCACCCCGGTGCCGAGCGATGCCAACTTCGTCCTCTTCGGACAGTTCAGCGACGCGCCGGCCAGCTGGCAGTCCTATTTGGACCACGGCGTGCTGATCCGGGACGTGGGCATCGAAGGCCACCTGCGGGTGACCGTCGGCACCCCGGAGGAGAACGACGCCTTCCTCGAGGCGAGTAAGGAAATCAAGCGATGAGCCGCGTCGGCAAGGTGGAGCGCACCACCAAGGAATCGTCCATCCTGGTCCAGCTGGACCTCGACGGGACCGGGCAGGTGGAGATCGCCACCGGAGTGCCGTTCTACGACCACATGCTGACGGCGTTCGGCGTGCACGGCTCGCTGGACCTGAAGGTCGAAGCGACCGGCGACGTCCACATCGACGCGCACCACACCGTCGAGGACACCGCGATCGTGCTCGGCCAGGCGTTGCGCCAGGCCCTCGGCGACAAGAGCGGCATCCGGCGCTTCGGCGACGCGTGGATCCCGATGGACGAAACCCTCGCGCACGCCGCGATCGACGTCTCGGGCCGCCCGTACTGCGTGCACGTGGGCGAACCGGAGCAGTTCAACACGTTCACCATCGGCAACAACTACCCGTTCGTCCTGACCCGGCACGTCTTCGACTCGCTGGCGTTCCACGCGCAGATCGCCCTGCACGTCCGCGTCATCCACGGCCGCGACCCGCACCACATCGCGGAGGCGGAGTACAAGGCCGTGGCGAGGGCGTTGCGGGCGGCTACGGAGCCGGATCCGCGGGCAGGCGGGATTCCGTCCACGAAGGGCGTGCTTTAACGGCTATGGACGTGCGCGGTTCTCTGAAAGAAGTACTGCGCTCTTCCGATGAGCAGGCCGCGGCACTGGCGACGGAGCTTGTCCGAGCGGACGGACCGGGAGTCGACGACGCGATCCTCGCGGTGGCGACCTGCGGGACCCGGTCTGGCGCGGTGATGACACTGGCGATCCGGATCCTCGTGGAGCGCGATCGCGATCGTGATCCGGAACCGCTGCTCGCCCTCGTCCCGGACGGGCAGGTCAGAGCCGCGGACCGCCGGCCGTCCTGGCCGGTCAAAGCTCCGATCGTCACCCGGTACCGATTCGGTTTCGGCCGGCTCCGGCAGCTCGACCCAGTCGGCCAGTACGAAAGGGTTCTCGACTGCTATCCCACTGTGGTGCGGATGGACGCGGCCGTCGGACTGGGGGATTCCGGGGAGAGCAGCGCTCTTGATCCCTTGGCGAAGGCGTTGAAGGACCGCTTTGCCGCAGTGCGCACGCTCGGTGTGCACGCGGTCCGCAGGCTTGGCAACGCGGGATTGCGCGAAGCGGCGCGGGAACACCCCGTCCGGGATCTGCTGATCGATCTCCTCCAGGACACCCTCCGGGAGACGCGGATCGCCGCGGCGCGAGCGCTCGGTTCGCTGGGGGAGCTGGCGGTTCTGGAGGAGCACCGTCCGAAGTCGTCTCGGGATCAGCGTGAATGGGCGCGGATCATGCAGGGCGAGATTCCGCCGCTGAAGCGAACCTGGCCCGGGGACCGCACGATCTGATTCACACGCGGAACACCGTGCGCGGCGCGGCATACGCCACCGGCCCGGGAAAGTGTTCGGCGGCAAGGCGAACCGCGTCGCGCGGGGTGACCGTGTGACCGAGATGCGTGAGCACCAGCCGCGCGGCTCCAGCGGCCGCGCGGCCCGCTTCTGCCGGAGTCAGGTGTTCTGCGGACGGCTCGATGCTGTCCGCCTCGCACAGGAACAGATCCGTCCCCTTCGCCAGCGTCGAGAGCGCCGAGCACGGTCCGGTATCCCCGGAGTACGCGAAAGTCCGCTCCCCGTCGGTGATCCGCACCCCGAACGCCGGAAAGCCGTGCGACACGGCCACCGTCTCCAGCCGCAGCCCGCCGACGCGGGTCCGGTGTCCGTCGTGCAGTTCCCGGACGGCGAACGCCTCCTCGATCGGCGCGCGCCCGGTGTTGCTCAGGAACGCGGAGATCCGCGCCGCTGTCCCGGGCGGGCCGTAGAGCGGGATCGGCCGCCGCGGGGTGAGGTCCGCGAACAACAGCGCGTACACCGCCGGCAACAGATCCGCGACATGGTCCGCGTGCAGATGCGAGATCCAGATCGCGTCCAGCTCCGCCGGCGAGACGTGTTCCTGGAGGGCGGCGAGGGTGCCGGGTCCGGCGTCGAGCCAGATCGCGGTGTCCTCGTGGCGCACCAGGTACCCGGAGCAGGGAGCGTCCGGGCGCGGGTACGGCGTCGCGCTGCCCAGTACCGTCACGGTGAAAGCCATGTGGCACGCTAACCCCTGTGAGCAAAGAGCTGATCGCGGTCCTGCTGCTGGCCCTCGGCGGCTTCCTGGCCGGCGGGGTCTACTCGCTGTGGAAGACCGCGAAGTTCTTCGCCGTGGTGCTGGGCATCGCGGCGGTGCTGGCGATCGGCGGGGCCATCGCCTGGCTGGTCAGCTGACCACTGCTCCGGCATCCTTCGTCAGGATGAATGCCCGCTGGCGCGCGCTTTCCCGCGGCCTGGCGGGGGCCTGAATTGCTCCTGACGGATGCCTCCCCACGATTGACGCGGCCTTCCCGCCGCGTGTCGCCCGCAGCCAGCGCGAGCCCCTTCCCGCAGCGAGCACGTGACTGACTCGCGGCGACCCGGGTAGTGCTGACGCTCCCGCTGCGCGCCTTCCCGCGCGGACGTCCTCGCAACTAACGCGTGCCTCCCGGCAACGAACCACCCCCAACCCTTGCCGCACGGCCCGCGACTACGCCGCCAACGGCTGATAAATGCACTCAGCCAACGTCGCGTGCTTCTTCCACCCCAACGTCTCGTACAGCGCCCGCCCGGCATCGGTCGCCCCGAGGACCCCGAGCACGGCGCCGTCGGCAACCGCGCGGTCGGCGAGCGAGCGCATCACGAAGCCGCCCAACCCGCGGCGCCGGTGGGCTTCCTCGGTCACCACCCGGTCCACGATCACCGCGTCGCCGACCGCCGCCATCTGGCCCTTCGCCGCCTGCTCGCCCGCGCCGTCCAGCACCCGGAGGAACGTGACGGCACCGCTGATTTCCACGCTCACCGTGTAGCCCTCCGGCGCGACCGGGTCCGTGGCCAGCAGATCCGTCGCCATCAGGTGCCCGGTGTGCTCCCAGGCGACTACCCAGCCGCCGGGGATCCATGGCTCGACGGTCTCCGGCTCGGCAGGCGTCTTCAGCCACGTCCGAGGTTCGCTGACCGCGCCGGCAGCGGCGCGGACCAGCGATTCCTCAGCCTCCGGCAGGACATGCCTGCCCACTTCCGCGGGGTTGTCCGGCACCTCGACGAAAAGCCCCCATGGCTTCTCGACCGGCGCGGGCGTCTGCCGCGACAACGCCCATCCCGCGACCCAAGTTCGTACCGTGTCTTCGATCATGAAATGAAGGGTACGAACCACCACCGACAAAAATCAGACTCGAGTCAGTTCGCGTTCGTCGTCGCCGGGCGCGCCGAGTTCCCGGACCAGGCCTTCGCCCTCGACGTCCACGTTCGGCAGGATCCGGTCGAGCCACTTCGGCAGCCACCAGGCGCCGCGGCCGAGCAGGGACATCACCGCGGGCACGATGGTCATCCGGATGACGAACGCGTCCACCAGCACGCCGAAGGCCAGCGCGAACCCGATCGACTGGATCAGCGTCGATTCGGCCAGGACGAACCCGGCGAACACCGAGATCATGATCAGCGCGGCCGCCACGACGACGCGCGCGCCGTGCCGGAATCCGGTCACCATCGCTTCCTGCGGTTCGGCTCCGTGCACGTGTTCCTCGCGCATCCGGGTCACCAGGAACACCTGGTAGTCCATCGCGAGCCCGAACAGGACGCCGATCAGCAGGATCGGCAGCATGCTCATGATCGGGCCGGTCGAGGCGACGCCGAGCAGATCGGTGAGCCAGCCCCACTGGAACACCGCGACCACCGCGCCGAACGTCGCGACCACCGAGCCGAGGAACCCGAGCGTCGCCTTCAGCGGCACCACGACCGACCGGAACACCAGCATCAGCAACAGGAACGCCAGCCCGACGATCAGCGCGAGGTAGGGCAGCATCGCGTCGGACAGCTTCTGCGACACGTCGATGTTGGCCGCGGTCTGGCCGGTCACCGCCAGGCTGCCGCCGGTGCTTTCGGCCAGCGGACCGGATTGTGCGCGGATCGCCGACACGAGGTCCTCGGTCTGCGTGCTGCTCGGCCCGCTCTTCGGGATCACCGTGAGCACCGCGGTGTCCCCGGCCGGGTTGACCTTCGGCGGCGTCACCGCGGCGACGTCCGGCAGCTTGCCGATGTCCGCGGCGGCCTGCTTCAGCGCGGCCGGGTTGTGGTTCGGGCCGGTGTCGACGACGACCAGCAGCGGTCCGTTCGCGCCCTCGCCGAAGCCCTTGCTGACCAGGTCGTACGCCTTGCGCTGCGTGGTGTCCGGCGCGGCGGTGCTGTCGTTGGGCAGGCCGAGTTGCATGCTCAGCGCGGGAATCGCGACCACGGCCAGTCCGACGAGGGCGGTCAGCAGGACCGGAACCCGGTGCCGCGCAACGAAACGAGCCCAGCGTTCGCCGTGCGTCGGTCCTTCGCCGCGGCGGCGCACCCGGATCTTGTTGTTGCCGACCCGGGCGCCGGCGAAGCCGAGCACGGCGGGCAGCAGCGTCAACGCGATCAGCACGGCGATCACGACGGTCGCCGCGGCGGCGATGCCCATCTGGCCGAGGAACGGAATCCCGACCACGGTCAGCCCGGCGAGCGCGATGATCACGGTGAGCCCGGCGAACACCACCGCGGAGCCAGCGGTGCCGACCGCCCGGCCGGCGGCTTCTTCGGGTTCGCGGCCCTCGGCCAGTTCGTGCCGGTACCGGGAGACGATGAAGAGCGCGTAGTCGATGCCGACCGCGAGCCCGATCATCAACGCCAGCACCGGGGTGTTGGAGTTCAGCTCCAGCGAACCGGACGCCAGCATGATGCCCGCCATCCCGACGCCGACCCCGATCAGCGCGGTGAGCAACGGAATCCCGGCGGCCAGCAGCGAGCCGAAGGTGATGATCAAGACGACCGCCGCGACCGCGACGCCGAGTCCTTCGGTGGCCCCGGTCGCCGGAATCCCCTGCACCGCGTCGCCGCCGTACTCGACCTGATATCCCGATTGCTTCGCGTGATCGCCGGTGGCCAGCAGCGCCTGCCGGTCGCTGTCGGACAGTTCGAAGCCCTTGACCTGGTAGCTCACCTGTGCGAGCGCGACCCGGCCGTCGGGGGAGACCGACTTCGCCTGGAACGGGTCGACCACCGCGGCCACCTTCGGCGCGGACTTCAGCTTGCCCACCACGGACTCGACGGCCGCCTGGCCCGCCGGGTCGGTGACCTTGTGCCCGTCCGGCGCGGCGATCGCCACGCGCGCGGTGCCGCCGCCCGCCGCGGCCTGCGGGAAGTGCTCGGCCAGCCGGTCGATCGCCTGCTGGGATTCGGTGCCGGGGATGGTCACCGAATCGGACAGCTTGCCCGACAGCGTGAGCGCGCCCGCGCCCACCGCCGCGAGGACAAGCGCCCAGACCGCCGCCACGAGGGCCCGGCGGCGGAACGACAGCCTGCCGAGCCGATACAGGAAGGGTGCCACGAGTCGTCTCCGTTTCGCGCCCGAAGCGGGCTCTCCGCACTGGGAATCGCCCTTTCGAAGCTAGCCGTTCGGCAAGGGACTGCCAAGCCGATCGGCTAGGATGTGACTAGCCGCACGGCAAGTTTCGGCCTAGTCGCTCGGCAAGTACCATGATGTGCTGCGGAGCAGCGCACTCCGCTCGATGAGGAGGGCGCGATGACGACCGTCGAACCGGTCGCGGACACCCGGACCAGGCTGCTCGCCACTGCGCTGCGGCTGTTCTCGGAGCACGGCGTCGAGGGCACGTCGCTGCAGATGATCGCCGACGAGCTGGGCGTCACCAAGGCCGCGGTGTACTACCACTTCAAGACGAAGTCGGAGATCACCGAGGCGGTCGCGGAACCGGGAATCCGGGAACTGGACGAACTGGTCGTCGAGGCGGCGAAGCACCGCCGCCACGGTGCGCGCGTGGACCATCTGCTGGACGGTTTCGTCGATCTCGTGGTGCGGCACCGGGTGCTGGTCGCGCTGTTCTCCAGCGATCCGGGCATCGACGCGGCGCTCGCGAAATCGAAGCACGGCGTCGAAGGGTTCAAACAGGCGCTGATCTCGATCGTGGCCGGCGGGCCGGAGCTGGACGTGACCGCTCGCGTGACGGCGATCGTGGCGTTCACCGGCATCGCGATGGCGGGCGGGGCGCCCGATCTGGCCGAGGTGGACGACGAAACGCTGCGCCAGGAGCTGATCGGAGTGGGCAGGCGGCTGCTGGGCAGGCCGCGCCGCCGGGTCTGCTGAACTCGCGTCTCAACTACTGAGAGTCCTGTTGCAGTATTTGGGACAGGACTCTTAACCTCGAAGCATGTCTTCGGATAGCGCTTACGGGCAGGGGCACGCGGAAAGCGTTGTACGGTCTCAAGTTTGGCGTACCGTCGACAATTCGGCGGCTTATCTCGCGCCGGAGCTGCTTCCCGGGCGCAGCGTGCTGGACGTCGGCTGCGGGCCCGGGACGATCACGGTCGACCTCGCCCGCCGGGTGGCTCCGGGCGAGGTCGTCGGCATCGACGTGTCGGAAGCCGTTCTGGAGCAAGCGCGGGCGCACGCGCGGAGCGAAGGCGTGTCCAACGTCCGGTTCGAGCGCGCCGACATCACAGCGGCCCCAGCGATCGGCCAGTTCGACGTCGTGCACGCGCACCAGGTGCTGCTGCACCTGACCGAGCCGGTGGAAGCGCTGCGGCACATGCTGGCCCTGGCCAAATCCGGGGGTGTGGTCGCCGCCCGCGACACTGACTACGCCGCGGCGTTCTGGTGGCCCGCGGACTCGCGGCTGGACCGCTGGCTGGAGGTGTACCGCGCGGTCGCGCACGGCAACGGCGCCGAGCCGGACGCGGGACGGCGGTTGCTGGCCTGGGCGCACGCCGCGGGCGCTCGCGACGTCACGCCGAGCGCGTCGATCTGGTGTCATTCCACCCCTGAGGAGCGCGCGTGGTGGGGCGGCATGTGGGCGGAACGGATCCTGGATTCCAAGATCGCCGAGCAGGCCGTGGCGGGCGGACACGCGTCCGTCGAAGACCTCCGCGAGATCTCCGCCGCGTGGCGTGCGTGGGCGGCCGACCCGGACGGCTGGTTCTCGATCCCGCACGGGGAAATCCTGTGCCGCGTAGCCGAAACCGGCTGAAGCGCGGCTCCCTAAAGGTGCGTGCGGGCCATCCCGCGGGAATCAGATTCGGTCAGGGTTCCCCTCACGGACCTTCGCAACGCCTACGGCAGCCGAGAGTCTTTCAGCGCTTCGGCCGCGTGCAGTTCCTCGGCGGTGAGCTGGTCCGCGGAAACCCGGACGACGGAGCGGAAACGGCGGCACACCGGGCATCGCTGCAGCCGGCGGTCGCCGAGCCGGATCGCCTTGAACGACACCAAGGGCAGCCAGATCGTGGAGAAATAGTGGCCTTCGCCGCACTGGACGATCGTGTAGTCAGCCATGGCCGCCTCCTTCGGTGCGACGGACTCAGTATGCGCTACCCGGCCAGAAACTCCGCGGGAACCGCCGAAGTCAGCCACACCCCGTTGTCGCTCACCTGAAACACGTGGCCGCGCGCGGCCATTTCCCCGGCCGCGACCGTCAGCACCACCGGTTTCCCGTGCCGCGATCCGACCTTCCACGCCGTTTCGCGGGTCGCCGACAAATGCACCGCGTGCCGCTTCATCGGGCGCAATCCCTCCGCCCAGATCGACGGCAGGAACCGTGTCGCCGTCCCGTGGAAGAGGATTTCCGGCGGCACCGCGTCCGACAGTTCCAGATCCACGCGGACGCTGTGCCCCTGGCTGGCGCGGATCAACGTCCTCGTCTCGTCGAAGGCGAACCGCTGTTTGGCGCAGTTCGCGACGACCTCGTCCAGTTCCGCGCGGCTCACCGGGAACCGGTTCCGGGCCAGCGCGGCGAGCAGTTCGTCGACGGAGACCCAGCCGCCGGGGGAGAGCGTGAGGCCGATCCCGCCGGGGTCGTGGCGCAGGTGCCGGGACAGCCGTTTGGATACTCGGGTTCGATATTTCTCGTTCATTTCTGCCCGCAGTAACCCACACCGAAGCCCTGCCGCGCAACGGAATTCAGATGCCGCCCTCCAGGACGGGACGGAGCTTGCTGGCCCCGGGCCCGAAGCGGGAGAGCTCGTCGTCCGCGTTGTACAGGCCGCAACTGCGCAGCGACAGGCATCCGCAGCCGACGCATCCGGTCAGCCGGTCCCGCAGCCGCTGCAGCGCGTCGATCCGGGCGTCGAGTTCGGTCTGCCATTCGCGCGACAGCCGGGCCCAGTCCGCCTTCGTCGGCGCGTGGTCGGCGGGGAGCGTCTCCAGCGCCGCGCTGATGTCCTCCAGCGACAGCCCGACCCGTTGCGCGGCGCGGATGAACGCGATCCGCCGCAGCACCGAACGCGCGTAGCGGCGCTGGTTGCCCGCCGAGCGCTCGGAAGTGATCAGGCCGCGCTCCTCGTAGAACCGCAGCGCCGTGTGCGGGACTCCGCTGCGTTCCGCGACCTGCCCGATGCTCAGCTTGTCCGCCAACCTCGTCATAAGTCCAGGTTAGCGCTTGACCTTCAGTTTGGTCGAGGTTGCATGGTCGCAACCATGACCACGACGACCTCCGAGCCGGGCTACGCGGACCTGCCCCGGCTGATCTCGCTGATGACCGGCGACGACAAACACCACGCGGCCGCGGAGTCCACAGTGGACGTCCTGTGGGTGCTGTTCGACCGGGTGCTGGACCTGGGCCCGGACACCGCCCGCAACCCCGGGCGCGATCGGTTCCTGCTGTCCAAGGGGCACGGGCCGATGGCGTACTACGCGGTGCTCGTCGCGAAAGGCTGGCTGGACGAGGACGAACTCGCCGGCTGGAGTTCGGCGCGGTCGCGGCTCGGCCACCATCCGGACCGCCTCCGCGCACCCGGCGTCGAAATCTCCAGCGGCTCGCTCGGGCACGGCCTGCCGATCGCCGTCGGCACCGCCCTCGGCCTGCGCGCCCGCCGGTTCCGCTCGCGGATCGTCACGCTGGTCGGCGACGCCGAACTCGACGAGGGCTCCAACCACGAGGCGATCGCCGTCGCCGCTCGCCTCGGGCTCGACAAGCTGACCGCGGTGGTCGTGGACAACCAGTCCTCGACGCACGGCTGGCCGGGCGGCATCGCGCGCCGCTTCGAAACCGAGGGCTGGGCCGTGCGCACGGTTTCCGGCCGCGACCACGAAGCGCTGTACGACGCGTTCACCACCCCTCATCCCGGACGGCCGCTCGCGGTCGTCGCCGTCGTGGAACCGAAAGGCGCGCACTGATGCCGAACATGCGGGACACCTTCCTGGCCACCGCCGAGGAAATCGTCAACACCGACCAGGACGTGGCGATCGTCCTCGCCGACATCTCCGCCGCGGCGCTCGCCGAGGCCGCGCGACGGCATCCGGACCGGGTGATCAACGTCGGGATCCGCGAGCAGTTGCTCGTGAGCACCGGCGCCGGCCTCGCGCTCGCCGGGCTGCGGCCGATCGTGCACACCTTCAACGCGTTCCTCGTGGAGCGCGCGTTCGAACAGATCAAATTGGACCTCAGCCACCAGGAACTCGGCGCGGTGCTGGTGTCGTACGGCGCTTCCTACGACATGCCGATGGAAGGCCGGACGCATCAGGCTCCCGGCGACGTCGCGCTGATCGATTCCCTGCCCGGCTGGTACGTGCACGTGCCCGGCCATCCCGAGGAGGCGCGGCGGCTGCTGCTCGATTCGGTGCCCGGGGACAGCCGGACGTACCTGCGGCTGTCCGCGCAGGAGAATTCCGAGCCGCACCTGGGCGTCGGGCTCCAGACGATCCGGCAGGGCACGCGCGGCGTGGTGATCGCGGTCGGGCCGATGCTGGACCGGGTGCTGGAGGTGGCCGAGGGCATGGACGTGACGGTGCTCTACACCTCGACGGTGCGTCCGTTCGACGCCGAGGGACTGCGTGCCGCGGTGACCGGCGTGGCCGACGTCGCACTGGTGGAGCCGTATCTCAAGGGAACTTCCGCGCATTGCGTCGCCGACGCGCTCGCGGACCGGCCGCACCGGCTGCTGAACCTGGGCACCCGCCGGGACACCGAGGTGCGGATCTACGGCACGCTCGCCGACCACGATCTCGTGCACGGGCTCGACGCGGGTTCGATCGCGTTGTCCCTCAAGGAATTCTTCACGAGATAAGGAGGGATTTCGGCAGCGGGCAACCGCCCGGGGTCACCAGCCGCTGTCGGCGCGCCGCACGGGATTCGCCGCGCGCGCGGTCGACCGGCGCGCGAGATCGATCTCCGCGCGGGTCTTCTGCAGCGGGATGGTCAGCTCCCTGAACTGCGGAAACGGCACGCTGTCGATGTCTTCCCGCCATGCTTGGAACATCCGGCAGAGCAGATCGGACTCGGACATTTCGTCCTCTTTCCGGGTCCGGGGGCGCCGGCCGCGCCCGCACATAGCCGAGTGGGTACCCGTTCGGGGCGAGAACGAAACGGGCTCGGAACGAAATTGTCCGGGAGGCTAGGCTCGGGGTGTGTCTCGTGTGGTGATCCTCGATTACGGCTCCGGAAACCTCCGCTCCGCCGAACGCGCCGTCGAGCGCGCGGGCGCCGAGGTGGAGGTCACCGCCGACCCGCAGGCCGCGCTCGAAGCCGACGGCCTCGTGGTGCCCGGCGTCGGCGCGTTCTCGGCGTGCATGAGCGGGCTGCTGGGCGTGCACGGGCACCGGATCATCGGCAAACGGCTGGCGGGCGGACGCCCGGTGCTGGGCATCTGCGTCGGCATGCAGATCCTGTTCTCGCGCGGCGTCGAGCACGGCGAGGAGACCGAAGGCACCGGCGAATGGCCGGGCACGGTCGAGCGCCTGCACGCCGACGTGCTCCCGCACATGGGCTGGAACACCGTCCGCGCCCCCGCCGATTCGCAGCTGTTCGCCGGGATCGACCCGGACGAACGGTTCTATTTCGTGCACTCGTACGCGGCGCGGAAGTGGGAACTGGAGTCCGGCCTCGCCAACATGCAGCCCAAGGTGACCTGGGCGAACCACGGCGAGGACTTCGTGGCGGCAGTGGAGAACGGGCCGCTGTGGGCGACCCAGTTCCACCCGGAGAAGTCCGGCGACGCGGGGGCGCAGCTGCTGCGCAACTGGCTGGGCACGCTCTGAGCAACCCTCGTGAGTGCTGGCGCCGGTGAGAACAGGCGCCAGCACTCACGAGGCCCCAAGCATCCCCCGGAAGGTGCGTCCGGTCCCGCCGCTTAGGCTGTGCGCGTGACTTTCACGCTCCTTCCCGCAGTTGATGTTGCCGACGGCCAGGCGGTCCGACTCGTCCAGGGCGAGGCGGGCACCGAGACCTCCTACGGCAGTCCGCTCGAGGCGGCGCTGCAGTGGCAGCGCGACGGCGCCGAGTGGATCCATCTCGTGGACCTCGACGCGGCGTTCGGCAAGGGCAGCAACCGCGAACTGCTCGCCGACGTCGTCAAACGGCTCGACGTGCAGGTGGAGCTGTCCGGCGGCATCCGCGACGACGCGTCGCTCGAGGCGGCGCTCGCCACCGGGGCCCGCCGGGTCAACCTCGGCACCGCGGCGCTCGAGGACCCGGACTGGACGGCGAAGGTCGTCTCCGAATACGGCGACCGGGTCGCGATCGGGCTCGACGTGCGGATCACCGAGGCCGGGCACCGGCTGTCCGCGCGCGGCTGGACCTCCGACGGCGGCGACCTGTGGGAGGTCCTGGAGCGGCTCGACCGCGACGGGGCCAGCCGGTACGTCGTCACCGACGTGAGCAAGGACGGCACCCTGCGCGGCCCGAACCTCGAACTGCTGCGCGAGGTCACCGCCCGCACCGACGCGCCGGTGATCGCTTCCGGCGGAGTGTCCAGTGTGGACGATCTGCGTGCGCTCGCCGGGCTGGCGTCGGACGGCGTCGAAGGCTCGATCGTCGGGAAGGCGCTGTACGCGGGCGCCTTCACCCTGCCGGAGGCCCTCGCCGCCGTTCGCTGACCGTCGGAATCGGTGCCAGGAAACGGAAATCACGCGGCCCGGTCGAGCGCGAGCTGCCCGGCCGGCCGCATCCGGCCTTCCTTCCGGAGCAGCTCGGCCCGGGCGAGATTTCGCGGCGACCACGGGCTTTTCGGCCGTCGCGGCGTGTACCGCTGGGTGTAGGCCGAGTCGTCGCGGCGGCGGGTCAGGCCGTCGATCCAGCCGTAGCAGAGCGCTTCTTGCAGCGCCTGCTCATAGGTGAGGCCGGGCGCGCCCTTCTTCGCCAGCACCAACCAGACCTCGGTGGCGGAATCGTGGTGCTCGGCCAGCCAGTCCCGCCACGACGCGGCGTCGGTGAAGACCATCATGCCTGCACCATCGTTTCGCGGACCGAGACGTAGTGCGGGTTGTACATCAGCCCGAGGACGTTGCCCCACGGGTCGATCACCGACGCGGTGATGAACCCGGTGCCGCGGTCGCGCGGGGCGTCGTGGACCTTCGCGCCCATCGCGACGACGCGCTCCAGCGTCGCGGGGACGTCCTCGACGTGCCAGAACACGACCGCGCCCGCGGGCTGTCCGACGGTGGCGAGATCGGCGGTCCGGGACAGTTCGCTGGTTGCGTACGAGCTGTGCACGATGCCGAATTCGTGCTGGTAGTCGCCGATGCGCCACTCCAGGTACGCCGGGGTGTCCAGGTACGGCGCGACGCCGAGAAGGTCGGTGTACCAGCGCTTCGCCGCGTCGAAGTCGGGGGAGTAGAAGGTGACGGTGCTGAGTCCTCGAAGCATCTCTGAGTCCTTGTCTGCTCGGTTGTGGGACTAGCTTGTCCTTCAAAGTGCTCATCTTCTGAGCACTTTTGGAGAGAGAATCGAAAACATGCGAGCTGACCGTCTTGTCGCTGCCGTCCTGCTGCTTCAGGCCCGCGGCCGGGTGACCGCTGCCGAACTGGCCGAGGACCTGGAGATCTCCGTGGCCACCGCCCGCCGCGACCTGGAGGCGTTGTCGGCGGCCGGGATCCCGGTCTACCCGCAGCCCGGACGCGGAGGCGGATGGTCGCTCGTCGGCGGGGCCCGCACCGACCTCAGCGGGCTGACCGCGGCCGAGTCGCAGGCGTTGTTCCTGATGCTGGGACCGGCGGCGTCCGGCGGTCCGGAACTGTCGTCCGCGCTGCGCAAGCTCGTCCGCGCGCTGCCCGCTACGTTCCGGGCCGACGCCGAAGCCGCCGCGCGAGCTGTCGTGTCCGATCCGGCCGGGTGGGGCGAGCAGGACCGCGAACCGCCCGCCCCCGTCCAGTCTCTCCAGCAGGCGGTCGTGCGGCGGCGCAAGGTGCGGTTCGACTACAGCGGCAAAAGCCGGTTAGCCGATCCGTACGGCCTCGCCGACAAGGACGGCGTCTGGTACCTCATCGCTGGAACCCCTGCGGGACAACGGACTTTCCGCGTCGACCGGATCTCGGCGGCGGAAACCACGGACTTGCCCTCGCAACTGCCGGAAGACTTCGATCTCCGGGAACAGTGGGCGCGGGTCGTGGAGGAGATGGAGCAGCGGCGTTCGCTCGTGTCCGCGACGGTGCTGATCGACGCGCGGTATCTGTCCGTGCTGCGGTCGCGTTTCGGGCGGCATTGCGAAGTGGCCGGGGAGCGGGACGGCCGGGTCGAGGTGAAGGTGGCGGCGCACTGGGCGCGTTCTGTCGCGGAGCAGCTGGCGGGGTGGGGCGACCTGGTCGAGGTGACGGAACCGGAGCCGGTCCGCGCCGAACTCGCCCGTATCGGACGGGAGCTGACGGCTCGCTACGGGAGCTGAACGGTTACCCGCGAGGTAATCGACTCCATGCGCGGGAGCGGACAGGATTGGTTGGCAGGCAACGAAATCGACCCCGAGGAGCCGGACGTGACCGCTTACGCCATCGCCCACCTGCGCCAGCCCGGAGCCGTGGACGCCGAGGTCTGCGAGTACCTGGAGCTGATCCAGGCGACGCTCGACCCGTTCGAGGGCCGGTTCCTGGTCCACGGAGGACAGACGCGCGTGCTGGAAGGCGCCTGGCCGGGGGCGACCGTCGTGCTCGAATTCCCGGACTTGGCCGCGGCCGAGGAGTGGTACGCGTCGGCGGAGTACCGCAAGATCCTGCACCTGCGCACCGACCACCTGGTGGGCGACGTGATCCTCGTCGAGGGCTGCGGCCCGGACCACGATTCGGCCGCGATGGGCGCGCGGCTCCGCGCGGAGGCGGCTCGGTGACTTACTCGGCGAGCTTGACCGCGATCCCGATCGTCCGCTCCGGTCCGCCGCGGAGCCGGCTGAAGAACATCGTCACGCGTCCGATGATGCCGTAGTCCCGTGCGATCACCCCGCGGACGCGCTCGGTGTCGGCGGCGTCGAGCAGCCGGGCGGTCCCGCTCACCTCGGCGCCGTGCACCCGTCGGCCGCGGACGTCGCACGCCTGCAGCCGAACCTCGCCGTTGTTGCGGATTCGCTTGACCTTGCCCGCGTTGCATTCCGAAAACAGCACCAGTTCGCCGCCGTCGCGGGAGGCCCACACCGGGGTCGGGACCGCGCGGCCGTCGCGGCGGAAAGTGGTCAGCACGACGTACTTCTCGGCGCCGAGACGCTCCAGTTCGGACATAGCCCTACGGTAGACGGCGTCACAGCCCTTGGCAGCGGTCGGCGGGCCGCGGCGAGCCGGGCGTCGTCGGCATGGCGACCGATGTGCCGTGATCGGCCACCTTCTGCATCGCCACGTGAGTCGCCGCGACGTAGCCCCAGGTGAACAGGACGACCAGGGCCGCGCACACGCCGAGCGTCGCCTTTCGCAGCCCGATTCGCCCCAGCAGCGCGGAAATCCCGGCTCCGGCGAGGAGGAACAGCACGAGCGAACTGATCTGCCACAGCGTCACGCCGAGACCCGACCACGGCACGAGTTCGCTCAACCGGCAGGTCAGCTGCTCGCCCGCGGTGAGCTGGGCGAGGTAGTTGGCGCCGACGCACCAGGCCACCAGTACGGCGATGATCGCGGCGCCGATCCCGAAGGCGTACGCCACTCGCGAAAGCCTGCTCCGAGACTCCCCCAGTTCGGACATGGCTGCACGGTAGCGGTCAGCGGGTCCCCAGCCAGGCGTATTCCGGCGCCGAATCGAGCACGATCCCGTCCGCCACCGCGACCAGCTGCTCGCGCGGCAACCGGCCGGAGACGCTCAGCCAGCGCCCGTCCGACAATCGCACGGCGACCTGTGCGTCGGCCGGCCCGGAGGCGGGCACGTAGGCACCGGGGAGACCGCGCACCTGCACCGGCCCGGAACCGCCGAGGGCCGGGGAACCGCCGCTGATCGTCGCGCGCACCTTGCCGTTGGGGCCGCTGGCGTCGAGCACCGTCGTCGCGTTGCCGGAACTGCTGCCGCGCACCGTCGTGGCCTCTTCGCGCAGACCGGCGGGCAGCGGGCCGAACCGTGCCTCGCCGCGAATCCGGACTGGTTCGACGGTCACGGAATCGGCTACTTGCTCGGCCACCGAGCGTGCGTCCGGGACGCCTTCGACCTTGGCGGTCAGCACGTAGCGGTTGTCCGGCATCCAGGTCAGCGTGGCGATCGTGTCGTTCGGGCCGGTCACCATGCCGATCCGGCCGTGCACCACGACCTGGTCCCGCACCGCCGAGATGCGCAGTGCGGTCTGCGCCCATTCCGGATCGGCCGTGGAGTGCGCCGCGAGTTCCACCCGGCTCGCGCCGGACTGCCATTGCCGCACCTGCGCGGTGGTCCCGGGCCCGCCGGAGCGGTACTGCTCGGTGAAGCCGTCCGGCAGCCAATCCGGCGTGTACGCGAGCACCGGCCGTCCGGCGGCGGGTGTGAGCTGCGCGGGCGCTTCGGCGACCGTGTCGACCACCAGCGGCACCCCGGCGGCGACGGCGATCACCGCGGCGGCCGCGGCGGCGAGCGCGAGGCGAGGACGGCGTCGGCGTTGCCGGGCCCGTGCGAGCGCGTTGAGCACTTCATTGCCGTCCGGCGCCCGCTCGGCGAGCCGTTCGAGGCTGTCGCGCACCAGCGTCTCGGTCTCGTTCGAGGGGGTCATTCTCCTGCTCCGGTGGTGAGGGCGGCCGGCAACGAGGGCATTCCGGCGCGCAGGGTCGCCAGCGCGCGCGAGATCTGGCTGCGCACGGTCGAGACGCCGCAGCGGAGGAAGTCGGCGATTTCGGCGTCGGTGTAGTTCTCGTAGTAGCGCAGGACGACCGCGGCGCGCTGTTTCCGCGGCAGCGTGGCCAGCAGGGCGAGCATTTCGTCGCGTTCGTCGTAGGCGGTGCTGGGATCGGCGGTCGGCGGTCCGAGCGCGTCGAGCACCGTATGGTTCGACGGCACCACGCGGCGGGCGGCGCGGCGGCGCCACGACAGGTACTCGTTGGTGATCATCCGGCGGACGTAGGTGGGCGGCGATTCGATCTTCGACCAGCGTTGCTGCGCGCGCAGGAGCACGTCCTGCACGATGTCCTGCGCCAGATGCGGGTCGTCGGCGAGGACGGTCGCGTAGCGCAGCAGCCCGTCGAGGCGTTCCGCCACGAAATCGTCGAAACCGGTCGTCACGATCATCAGACGCGCGAGGGGCGGGTTTTGATGCTTCGGATCCGAAAATTGTCGGCGAAGCCGTCGCGGCGGGCTTGACCGAGCGGCCGACTAGGCTGGGGGCATGGCTGTGGCGGTTCGGGTGATTCCCTGTCTCGACGTCGACGCGGGCCGGGTCGTGAAGGGCGTCAACTTCGCCGACCTGCGCGACGCGGGCGACCCGGTGGAGCTGGCGCGCCGGTACGACGCCGAGGGCGCCGACGAGCTGACCTTCCTCGACGTCACCGCGTCCTCAGGCGACCGCGAAACCACCTTCGACGTGGTCCGCCGCACCGCCGAGCAGGTCTTCATCCCGCTGACCGTCGGCGGCGGCGTGCGCTCCACCGACGACGTCAACCGGCTGCTGCGCACCGGCGCGGACAAAGTGAGCATCAACACGGCCGCGATCGCCCGCCCGGAGCTGCTGCGCGAGGCGTCGCGCCGGTTCGGGGCGCAGTGCGTCGTGCTGTCCGTCGACGCGCGGCGAGTGCCCGAAGGCAGCGAACCGACGGCGTCCGGCTTCGAGGTCACCACGCACGGCGGCCGCCGCGGCACCGGCATCGACGCGGTGGAGTGGGCCGCGCGCGGCGAGGAACTCGGGGTGGGCGAGATCCTGCTCAACTCGATGGACGCGGACGGCACCAAAACCGGCTTCGACCTCGAACTGATCGACCTGGTCCGCAAGGCGGTGCGGGTCCCGGTGATCGCCAGCGGCGGCGCGGGCGCGACCGAGCACTTCCTGCCCGCTGTGCGAGCGGGCGCGGACGCGGTGCTCGCGGCGAGCGTATTCCACTTCGGACAGTTGACGATCGGCGACGTGAAGGGCGCGCTGCGCACCGGCGGGGTGGTCGTGCGATGAGCCTCTCGCCGGAACTGTCCGCCCGGGTGAAATGGAACGCCGACGGGCTGATCGCCGCGGTCGTGGTGGACCACGCGACGTCCGACGTGCTGATGATGGCCTGGATGAACGACGACGCGCTGGAATCCACGCTCACCACCCGCCGCGGGACCTATTGGTCGCGCAGCAGGCAGGAACTGTGGGTGAAGGGCGAGACCTCGGGCCACGTCCAGCACGTCCGCGAAGTCCGCATCGACTGCGACGGCGACACGGTGCTGCTGCGAGTGGACCAGACCGGCCCGGCTTGCCACACCGGGACGCACACCTGCTTCGACACCGACGAACGGCTCCTGCTCGCCGACGAGAGCGCGTGATGACCGTCGTCGCGAACGTGCTGATCGGGCTCGTCGCCCTGATCCACCTGTACATCGTGGTGCTGGAGATGGCCCTGTGGACCACGCCGCGGGCGCGGGCGGCGTTCGGCACCACCGAGGAATTCGCCCGCGAGAGCAAGACGCTCGCGGCGAACCAGGGGCTGTACAACGGATTTCTCGCCGCGGCGCTGATCTGGGGGCTTATCGCGGCCGATCCGGCGGGTTTCCAGCTGAAGCTGTACGGGCTGGCGTGCGTGATCGTGGCCGGGCTGTACGGCGCCGCGACGTCGTCGAAGCGGATTTTGCTGGTGCAGGTGCTGCCGGGCGGGCTCGCGCTGGTCTTTCTGCTGCTGTCGCGCTGAGGAGG
>NZ_JACGZW010000026.1 GCF_014145675.1 Amycolatopsis dendrobii | reverse complement strand
CCAACGTGGCATTCGGTGCATCCCACGCACCCAACGTGGCATTCGGTGCATCCCACGCACCCAATGCCACATTGGGGCGTTCTCGGTAGCGGTTTGCGGTGGGCTGCTGCTCGCCAGGGCGATGCGAAGCACCTGCTGGCGAGACGGGCCGCGGTGACTTCGCTCCGGTAGCGGAGCACCGGCGGGCCAGCCGGGGTCAGGCGTCCAGCAGAGCGGCCAGTTTCTTTGGGGCAACATGCCGGTAGGCCTCGCGCACGATCTGGTCCACCTCGACCCAGTCGACGTCCACGTCGAGCCGTACGCCGAGCCATCCGTGCACTCCGACGTAGGGCGGCCAGAAGAATCGCTCGGGCTCGGTGCGCACCAGTTCCTCCTGCACGCCGGGCGGCGCGGGACACCAGAACGCGAGCTTGTCGTCGTGGTGCCGGTCAGCGAACATCGCGAATGTCTTGCGGCCGCGGACGAACCACGTCGGTTCGCCGTGGCTGAGGCGTTCGGTGGCTTCGGGCAGGGCGAGGCAGAGGGCGCGCAGCTGGTCGAGCGGAGCCATCGCGTCAGTATCCGCGAGTCAGAACACCGTGGCCAGCACACCGATCCACGCGAGTGCCAGACCGCCGCCCGCGCCGTACACCGCCCAGCGCAGGATCGGCACGTTCCGGCCTAGCCACAGGGACGGCGCGACCCCGCCGGTGACCACCAGCGACGCGATCAGCGCCAGCCACGCACTCGTCTCGCGTGCGAGCGTGGTGGCCAACGCGAGCATCGCCACGACCACCACCGCGGCCGCGAACACCGAGACGGTCAGGCCGGTGAGCCAAGGCGTCGGTTCCTCCGGGGTCTGGACCCGCGCGGGCTGGTCCGGCCGCGGCGGCGGTTCGACCACCGTCTCCACGCCCGTCACCGGGTCGACGAAGCGCACCTCGGTGCCCATCACCGCGGCCAGTCGCGCGGCGAGTTGACGCCCGCGCTGCGACACGACCGAACCGGCGACGTCGACGTCCGAGTCGGAGCGCGCCAGCGCCGAGGCCACGCGCGCCCACTCGTGCAGTGCTTGCGCCAGGTCGGCTCCGATCGCGAGCCGGCGCGGGTCGACCTCTCGTGCGTGCTCGCCGCCCGGCCCGGCGAGCACCGCCTGCTCGCCGCGGATGCGCAGCTCCATCGTGCCCCTCCCCGCAAAAAACGTGCCGGGGGTCACTCTAGTGGGGCGACCCCCGCCGAGACCTCGTGGAACGCGATCGCCGCGGCCGTGGCGACGTTCAGCGAGTCGACGCCGGACACCATTTCCACGCGGACCGCGACGTCCGCGGCCTCGATCGCCTCGTCCGTCAGCCCCGGGCCCTCGGCGCCGAGCAGCAACGCGATCGGGCCCGGCACCTTTTCGCGCAATCCGCGCAGCGGCACCGAATCCGCCCTCGGCGTGAGCGCGGCCACGGTGAAACCCCGTGCCCGCAGCACATCCAAGCCGCCAGGCCAGCTGTCGAAAGTCGCGAACGGGACGCGCAGCACGTGTCCCATCGAAACGCGCACACTGCGCCGGTAAAGCGGATCCGAACAACCTGGACCGAGCAATATCCCGCCGACGCCGAGCGCGGCGGCATTGCGGAAAAGCGCGCCGAGGTTTTCGTGATCGCCGACACCTTCCAGCACCGCCAAAACCTGTGCGCTGTCCACGATTTGGGAGACCGTCGGCGGTTCCGGGCGATCCGCGACCGCGAGCACGCCGCGATTGAGATGGAAACCGACGACCTCGGCCATCGTCTCCGCCGACGTCACATACGCGGGCACGTCGACGTCCGCGAGTTCGTCTTCCAATTCCCGCAGCCGTCTCTCCACGCCGAGCAGCGCTCGCACCGGATAGCGCGAAGCGAGCAGCCGTCCGACCACGACGGTTCCCTCGGCGATCACCAGCCCGCGCCCGCCGGGGCGGTCCGGCCGACGGTCCGCTGTGGACAGGTCGCGGAAGTCGTCGAGGCCCGGATGCGCCCGGTCCTCGGTGAAGATCAGTTGAGCCACATCGGACAGTCTCGCACCCGGCCGAACCCGTGCCCATTGGTCCGAACGCGCGACACGCTTTAGGGCAAACGGCGTAGTTACGCGCTGGGTCAACCCCCGGTGACGGAGAGCACCAGTTTGGCCGCTAGCCCATGGCACCGCGCTGTGCGACGGTGGTCTGCCTGGCGTACTAGCCGCCCAGACCACTGCGGACAGCAGCCAAGGAGCGCGTCGAACCATGGGTACGGATCTCTCGGCACACCCCGGCCGGCTCGATCGCGGACGGTACCGCCGGAAGGTCCAGCGGTGCCTGGACACCCTGGCGAGGATGCTCACCGACGGAAGTTTTTCCTTTCCCCGCAAGAACATCGGCCTCGAAGTCGAACTGAATCTGGTGGACGGGCAATTGCGCCCGTCGATGACCAACGCGGTCGTGCTGGAGGCGCTCGACGACGCCTCGTTCACCACCGAACTCGGCCAGCACAACCTGGAACTCAACGTGCCGCCGCGCCCGCTCGCCGGGGATTCCGCGCTGCGCCTGGAAGAAGACCTGCACTCCTACCTCGCGAAGGCGCAGGCGAGCGCGGCGCACACCGGCTCGTCGGTGGCCATGATCGGCATTCTGCCGACGCTGGGAGCCGAGCATTTCGATCAAAAGTGGCTTTCCCACAAAACGCGCTATTCGTCGCTGAACGACGAGATCTTCGCCGCCCGCGGCGAGCGGATCGCGCTCGCGATGGACGGTCCGGCATTGCCGGGAGGCCAGCCGGAGCGGCTGCGGCACTACGCGGAGTCCATTCTCCCGGAGGCCGCCTGTACTTCGGTCCAATTGCATCTGCAGGTGGCTCCCGAGGAATTCGCGGCGCATTGGAACGCCGCGCAATGCCTGGCCGGCGTCCAGATCGCGCTCGCCTCGAACTCTCCTTTCCTCCTGGGCAAGGCGTTGTGGCACGAAACCCGGATCCCGTTGTTCCAGCAGGCCACCGACACCCGGCCGGAGGAGCTGAAAAACCAGGGCGTCCGGCCCCGCGTGTGGTTCGGCGAACGGTGGATCACGTCGATCTTCGACCTGTTCGAGGAAAACGTCCGCTATTTCCCCGGACTGCTGCCGGAGACCGACCTCGAGGACCCGATCGAAGCGCTCGAATCCGGGCAGGCGCCAAAACTTTCCGAACTGCGGCTGCACAACGGAACCATTTGGCGGTGGAACCGGCCGGTGTACGACGTCGTCGACGGCCTGCCGCATCTGCGCATCGAAAACCGCGTGCTGCCCGCCGGTCCGACGGTCGCCGACATCGTGGCCAACGCGGCGTTTTTCTACGGCGCCCAGCGCGCGCTCGCGGAGCAGGACCGGCCGGTCTGGTCGCAGATGTCGTTCCAGGCAGCGGAAGAAAACCTGTACGAGGGTGCGCGCAAGGGTTTCGACGCGCAGCTGTACTGGCCCGGCATCGGCTGGATCCCGCCGGACGAACTGGCCTTGCGCGTACTGCTGCCGCTGGCGCACGAGGGCCTGCGTCGCTCGGATGTCTCTGACGAAGCCCGCGTGCGTTACCTCGGCATCATCGAACGCCGCTGCCTTGCCCGCCGCAGCGGAGCGGCCTGGCAACGCGACTACGTGCTGCGCGCGCACGAACGCGGTGCCGACCGCGAAACCGCGCTCAACTGGATGCTGCGGCGCTACCTGGAGCTCTCGGAGGCGGGCGAACCGGTGCACACCTGGCCGCTCGACGGCTGAGTCGTTTCGCGCGGTCCCCTACAGTGTTTCGCACGGGAAGGGGGTGGCGCGCGTGCCGAAGGTGCTGGGCGGTTCGCTCGAAGCGCACCGCCGCGAGGTGCGGTCACGAGTGTTCGACGTCGTCCGCGCGCAGCTGTACGAGCGCGGGTTCGACGCGATCACGCTCGCCGGCGTCGCCGCGGAGGCCGGCCTCGGCCGCACCGCGATGTACAACCACTTCCCGGACAAGGAAAGCCTGCTCGTCGCGTTCGTGGAGGACGAGGCCGCGCGGTATGTCGAGCGGCTGCGCGCGGCGGTGGACGCCGAAGGCGACCCGGTCGCCCAGCTGGCCACGTTCGTCCGGCTGCAGCTGCGCGTGCTGGCCGAACACCATCTCCCGCCGGGCACCGCGCTGGAGTCCGCGCTCGCGCCCGCGGCGTATCAGCGGATCAGCGCGCACGCGGATCCGATCATTGAACAGCTTCGGTCAGTACTGCTCGCCGGAGTCGACGCGGGCAGCTGGCCCGCACAGGATCTCGACGTGGTGGTCCCGATGATCACCGCCGCACTCGGCAGCCGTCAGGTCATCGACGTGCCCGCTGACCAGCTCGAAGACGCCATTGAGGCCGCCGTGCGCTTCGTCCGGCGGGCGGTCGGTTCGAGTGAAAACCACTGATTTTAGGGTAGCCTAAGTACGGATCGTGGCCTACAGTTCTTTCTGACAGCTTGTCATAAAGAACGTCGGGAGGCCTTTGATGACGGTGACCGCGGACCTCGAAGCCAGCCCGTTCTCCGGACAGCTGCGCGCGTCCACGAGGACGGTCCACGACAAGGCCAACCACTCCACGTACATGAACGCGCTGCTCGGCGGCGAACTGACACTGGCGGGCTACGCGGCGCTGGCCACCCAGTACTACTTCATCTACCAGGCCATCGAACGCGCTGGCGACGCGATGGCCAACGACCCGGTCGGCGGCCAGTTCGTGTTCGAGGAACTGCGCAGGCTGCCCGCGCTGGAACGCGACCTAGCCCGCCTGGTCGGCCCCGGCTGGCGCACCGAGATCGCCCCGCTCGCCTCGACCGAGGCCTACACCGCGCGGATCGCCGAGGCGGCGCGCTGGTCCGGCGGCTTCGTGGCGCACCACTACACCCGCTACCTCGGCGACATCGCGGGCGGCCAGATCATCCGGCGGTTGCTGGAGAAGAAGTTCGACCTCGCCGAGGCGGGCACGCACTTCTACCGCTTCGACGAGATCGGCAGCGCCCCCGCGTTCCGCGACCGCTACCGCGCGAAGCTGGACGAGGCGCCGTGGAACGAGGACGACCGCGCCCGGGTGATCGACGAATCCGTGGTCGCGTTCGAGCACAACGTGGCGGTGTTCGACGAACTGGCCCGCGACCTCGAGCAGTACCGCGACCCGGCGGCATGAGCCGGGTCACAGCGGGTTGACCTCCACCTAGCTTGAAGTACGACGCTCGGTTTCAGAAGGCTCCCGCACGGGAAGCCGCCAAGCAAAACCGCGCGTCGACCAGAAGGAGGGCCCATGGCCCGGTACGAGCTGCCCGAACTCGACTACGACTACGGCGCACTCGCGCCCTACATTTCGGGCGAGATCAACGAGCTGCACCACAGCAAGCACCACGCGACCTATGTGAAGGGCGCGAACGACACGCTGGACAAGCTCGCCGCCGCGCGGGAGGCGGGCGATTTCGGCTCGATCGTGGGCCTGGAGACGACGCTGGCGTTCAACCTGGCCGGGCACGCCAACCACGTCGTGTGGTGGAAGATCCTCTCCCCGGAGGGCGGGGACAAGCCGACCGGCGAGCTGGCCGCGGCGATCGACGAGGCGTTCGGCTCGTTCGACAAGTTCAAGGCCCAGTTCACCGCCGTGTCCACCACGATCCAGGGCAACGGGTGGGGCGCGCTGTCGTGGGACCCGATCGGCAAGACGCTGATCACCCAGCAGCTGCGCGACCACCACAACAACCTGATCCTGCCGACCACGCCGATCCTGCTGGTCGACGTGTGGGAGCACGCGTTCTATCTCGACTACAAGAACGTGAAGCCGGACTACGTCAACGCCCTGTGGAACATCTTCAACTGGGCCGAGATCAGCAAGCGCTTCGACAACGCCGTCGCCGGCGGCAACGGCCTCCTGCTCAACTGAGGCCCGGGAGCCCGGCCGGTGAACGGCCGGGCCCCGTATTTCGCTTGACCTGGAGCGCACTAGAGGTGTGAGAGTGGAACCCATGGACGTCGACGCCTACCTCGCTCGCCTGGACCTGCCGGTGCCTCCGGCGGCTGACCTGGCCGCGCTGCGCATGCTGCAGGAGCGGCACCTGATGCACGTCCCGTTCGAGAACCTCAGCGTGCACCTCGGGGAACCCATCGAACTCACTGAAGAAGCACTCTTCGACAAGCTCGTGCGCCACCGTCGCGGCGGATTCTGCTACGAGCTGAACGGTCTTTTCGCCGCCCTGCTGCGAGAGCTGGGCTTCACCGCGACGCTGCACGCGGCTCGCGTCTTCAACGACGCCGGAGTGCCCGGACCGCCGCTGGACCACGCCGCCGTCCTCGTCCAACTCGACGACGAGCAGTACCTGGTCGACGTCGGATTCGGCAAGTTCAGCCGGCAGCCGCTCGCACTGTCCGCGGTCGAGCCGCAGAGCGATCTAGAGGGCGAATACCTCCTCCTGGACGCCCCGTACGGCGACGTGGACGTCCTGCGCGACGGCAAGCCCGAGTACCGCCTCGAACGCCGCCCAAGGCAGCTGTCGGACTTCGCGCCGATGGCGTGGTGGCAGTCGACGTCGCCGCAGTCGCACTTCACGCAGACCCTGACCTGCTCCCGCCCGACTGCCCAAGGCCGCGTGACACTGTCCGGCGACCGGCTGATCGAGACGGTCGACGGCGTGCGCCACGAGGTGCTGCTGCCGAACGACGATGCTGTGCGGATGGCGTACCACGTGTACTTCGGCGTCCGGCTGCGCCGCCTGCCCGTGCGGCCGGGCGAGCATCCGCTGGGGGCCTCCGGCGATGCGCTGACCACCTCGTGAGTGTTTATGGCGGTTAGAACCAGCATGAACACTCACGACGCCCTTGCTCTATCCGGGCCCGCCCGTGACCATGAACAGAGCCCCGCATCCCGGGGTTCCCAGGTTGCGGGGCTCTGTCCGTTCCCGAACTGACTGCCGCTCCCACCACGAAGCGGACATGTATGAGGTTAGCCTAACCTCACCAATCGAGGCAAGACCGTCCCAGCGGAGACCTCAGTCTCACCCTCCCGAGTGAAGACTTTCGGCGGTCTCCGCTGCCCAGACCAGCCATTACCGCAGGTCAGACCCGTTCCCGGACCAGGATTCGCAGGCCGTTGCCGAGCCGCCGGGGCATCCGGACGCCGCCGCGGCGGATCAGCACCACCGCGCACACCACCGCCGCGACCGCCGAAACCGCGCCGCCGATGTAGAACGGCGACCGGCCGCCGAACGCGTCGGCCATCCAGCCGGTCATCGGCCCGCCGATCGGGTTGCCGCCGATCAGCACCAGCACGTAGATGCCCATCACGCGGCCGCGCATCTCCGGCGACACCGACGTCTGCACCAGCGCGTTCGCCGTGTTCAGGAAGGTGATCGTGGCGAACCCGAGCGGAATCAAGCCGATCCCGAACGCCAGGTACGTCGGCATGAACGCGGTGATGAACTCGAACGCCCCGAGCAGCGCCGCCGAAACCAGCATCAGCCGCACCCGGGGACGGCTTTTCACGCCGCGCCGCGCGGACGCCAGCGCGCCGGTGAAGGTGCCGACCGCGACGAGCGTCGACAGCAGGCCGTACCCGTCGGCCTGGGTGTGGAAGACGTTCGCGGCGACGATCGGCAGCGACGTGAAGTAGGTGATGCCGAACGTGCTGACGAAGAACATCAGCACCATGACGGTCACCAGGTCCGGCCGTCCGCGCACGTAGCGCAGGCCCTCCATCAGCTGGCCCTTGGCCCGCGGGATCGCCGGGCCGCGGAACAGCTTCGCCGGGTTCATCAGCGCGACCCCGGTGATCACCGCGAGCGTGCTCGCCGCATTCGCGATGAACAGCCAGCCGGTGCCGACCCAGGTGATCGCGAACCCGGCGATGGCCGGTCCGACGATGCGGGCCATGTTGAAGATCGACGAGTTGAGCGCGACCGCGTTCGCCACCTGGTCCCGGCCGACCATCTCCGCGACGAACGACTGCCGCGTCGGCACCTCGATCGCCGAGGTCGTCCCGAGCATCACGCACAGCAGGTAGACGTGCCACAGCTGGGCGACGCCGGTCAGGTCGAGCACGCCGAGCAGCACGGCTTGCAGGCAGTTCGCCGCTTGGATGAGCATGAGCAGCTTGCGCTTGTCGACGCGGTCGGCGAGTACGCCCGCCCACAGCGACAGCAGCAGCGTCGGGATGAACTGCAGCGCGACCGCGACGCCGAGCGCCACCGGGTCGTTGCCGGACAGGGTGAACACCAGCCAGTCCTGTGCGATGCGCTGCATCCAGGTGCCGATGTTCGAGATGACCTGGCCGCTGAAGAACAGCCGGTAGTTCCGCACGCGCAGCGATGAGAACATCGTGCGGCGGGTCTTGGATTCCGGGGATTCCGCAGCGGGCTCCGCGGCGGAAGACGATTTCCCGGCCGGGACGGAAGACGGGCCGGGCGGGGCGGAACCGGACGGCGGCGGTGCCGTGTCCCGGGTAGCAGTGGATTGGGCCGGACATCCTGTTTCGCTACCCGTGGTGGTCACCTGTGCTAGTTCCCCGCCATCCTGTCGATGATCTCCGCGGCTCGGGAGAGCACTTCGAGCTCTTCCTCGCCGAGTTCGGCCAGTTGCCGGTCCAGCCACGCCTCCCGCACCGAGATGGCCTTGCGCACGAACGTGAGCCCGTCGTCGGACAGCTCGACGATGGCCTGGCGGCCGTCGGTCGGGTGCGGCCTGCGCTCGACGAACCCCATCTCCTCGAGCGCGGCGATGACCCTCGTCATCGAGGGCGGCTGGACGCCTTCCTTCGCGGCGAGCTGACCGGGGGTCAGCGGGCCGCACTTGTGCAGGGTGGACAACGCCGCGATCTGCGTGAGCGACACGTCGTCAGCCACCCGCTGTGCCCGGAGCCTGCGGTTGAGCCGCACCACCGCGAGACGCAAGCGGCTCGCCAGTGAACGCTCGTGCGGGTCGCCGGACATATAGTTAGCATACCTCACGACCTGCGGCTCCGGTCTACTCCGGTCAGCTGAGTGCCGCCTGGATCGGCCCGACGGCGAAGTACGCGACGAACGCCACCGCGATCACCCACATCAGCGGGTGCACCTTCCTGGCCTTGCCGGTGACCGCCTGGATCACCACGTAGCTCACGAATCCGGCGCCGATGCCGTTGGCGATCGAGTAGGTGAACGGCATGACCACGATGGTCAGGAACGCGGGCAGTGCGATCTTGAAATCGGTGAAGTCGATGTCACGGACCTGCGCCATCATCAGCGCGCCGACCACGACCAGCGCCGGCGCGGCCGCCTCGACCGGCACGACCTGGTAGAGCGGGGTCAGGAACATCGCGGCGATGAACAGCAGACCGGTCACGACGTTCGCCAGACCGGTCCGCGCGCCCTCCGCGATACCGGACGCGGATTCCACGAACACCGTGTTCGAGCTGGCCGAGCCGAACCCGCCCGCCGCGCCCGCGAGGCCCTCGACGAACAGCGCCTTGCCGACGTTCGGCAGCTGCCCGTCCTTGCCGACCAGTCCGGCTTCCTTGCCGAGGCCGGTCATCGTGCCCATGGCGTCGAAGAAGTCCGCGAGCACGAGGGTGAAGACGAGCAGGACGACGGTGATGATCGGGAGCCTGGTCCACGCGCCGAACGAGACGTCGCCGACCAGCGACAGGTCCGGGAGGCCGACGACCTTCTCCGGCAGCGCCGGGTAGCCGAGGTTCCAGCCCTTCGGATCGGTGCCGTTCGAGGGCCCGGCCTTCACGATCGCTTCGACCGCGATCGCGAGCACCGTCGAGCCGAGCACGCCGATCAGGATCGCGCCCTTGACCCGCTTGGCCACGAGAACCGCGGTGAGCAGCAACCCGACGACGAACACCGCGGTCGGCCACGAGGCGATCGAACCGCCGATGCCGAGCCCGACCGGCACCGTGGTGTGCGCGTCGTCCGGCAGCCTGCGCACGAAGCCGGCGTCGACCAGGCCGATCAGGCAGATGAAGAGCCCGATGCCGACCGCGATCGCGGATTTCAGCGCGGGCGGCACGGCGCGGAACACCGCGGTGCGGAAGCCGGTGAGCACGAGCAGGACGATGATCACGCCCTCGATGACCACCAGGCCCATCGCCTCCGGCCAGCTCATCTGCGGTGCGATGGTGACCGCGAGCAGGCTGTTGATGCCGAGCCCGGTGGCGATGCCGAACGGATAGTTCGCGACGAGACCCATCAGGATCGTCAGCACGCCCGCGACCAGCGCGGTCACCGCCGCGACCTGCGGCACCGGGAGGATGTGGCCGAGCACGTCCTTGTGCGCGGACGGGGTGTCGGCCGCGAAACTGCCGATGATCAGCGGGTTGAGGACCACGATGTAGGCCATCGTCACGAACGTGACCACGCCGCCGCGGATCTCCCGCCCGGTGCTCGACCCGCGTTCGCTGATCCGGAAGAAGCGGTCCAGTGTGGACCCCGCCCGCTCGCGCTGCTCCGCCATTTCCCCGCCTGTCTCGCTGTTTCCGTCCGGGTAAGCTCGCCACCGTGGACGAACCGACCAGTGCACCGGACGCTCCGGCTGCCTTGCGGCACACGCCGGACCTGCCGAAGCGGCTCACCGACCTGACGCCGGTGGTGATCGTAGGTACTGCGCTCTGGCTTGTCGCGCTCGTGGTGCTCTTCTTCACGAGCGAGGGCGTGTGGGTGCAGACGTGCGTAGCGGGGATCGCGCTCGGGTTTATCGGGTTCGGGATTATTTTCTGGCAGCGGGCGGCTGCTCGACGGGGGTCCAAGTCGGCGCAGCGGCTTTAGGACTGGTGAGTGCTGATCACGGTTCTAACCGGGACCAGCACTCACGACCTCAGTTCAGCAACGTCCGCGGCGCCGGGTCTTCCAGCAGCGCCGTGATGCGATAACGCTCGTCCCAGCGATCACTCGCCCACGCGAACGCACGCGCCAGTCCCTCGGACGTGTCCGCCGCGTGCAGCCGGTCGTCCAGCCACCACGGCACCTCCGCCGTATCCCCTTCGACCGTCACGGTGAGCGGGTCGTGCAGCAGCACCCCGCCGTCCGGCAGTGCGATGCCGAGTTGGTCCGCGGCGAGCGCGAGCGCGGGCAAGTCGGCCCACGCGACGTACTCGCCGGCGCTCTCGACCTCGGCTTTCAGGCTGCTCGCGACCGGGACGTCGAGGAGTTCCGCCAGCCGTTCCGGTTCGACCGGCGCGACCAGGATCTTCGCCGGGTCGAGTGCGGCCGCGACCCATGGCACGTCCAGCACCACGGCTTCCTCGACGACGCTGCCGTCCGCCGCGCGGACTCGCGCGGGGGCGTCGACGTCGGCGATGTCGATCGGGGCGGCCACCAGCGCGGCGTGCGCGCGGGCCACCAAGCCGGGGGTCGGCGTCCGTTGTGCGTCGCCGAGTCGCTCCAGCAGGTCGGTGACGTCTTCCGCGGTCTCCAGGTCCAGTCCGGTCCGGACGCCGGCCGCGCGGAGCAGGTCGTCGTTCAGGTCGAGGTCGGGGACCGGGTCGTACAGGCCAGCCAGCGCGGTCGCCGAGGCGAGCCGCCACGCGCCGGGCGCTTCGCCGGCCAGCAGGGCGTACCGCGCGAGCCACCAGCCCGCGTGGCCGTCGGGGCTGTGCAGTGCCTGCCACGTGTCCGGACGCGACGCGATCAAGCGGAGCGCGTCCGGCCAGGCGTCGTCCGCGACGAGGTCGAGGTCCCGGATGGACACGACAGTCGTCGGTGGTTGCTCGAACGAATCCCACCACTGCACTTCGTCCGGCAGGTGGTGGTCAGGTTCGTGCGGATCCTCGTCCAGCACGACCGCGAACGAGTCGAGCACCTTCGCCGCGACGAGAGTCCCGGTCGACCAGTCCTCCGCGAATTCCTCGTCCAGCACGGAAAGCGCGCCGCCGGGCTCGAAGACCTCGGGGTCGATGACGTCCAGCAACGGCGAGGTCGGGAGCACCAGCTCGTCCGCGCGGCGCCAGCCGTCCTCCGCGGGCAGCGCCAGCGCGCCGATCCACTCCGGTGCCTGGTCGCCGCAATCGGTGACCAGCCGGAGTACCGCACCGGCGAGGTTCATCCCGTCCAAACCGGACTGAACGTCGGCGACGCTGTGCTCGACCGCGTACTGCAGCTGTTCCGCTTCGAGCAGCTGCCGCGCGTCAGCGTGCTTGGCCCCCAGCAGTTCCAGCAATTGATGCGCCGCGGCCGGGTGCACCAGCCGGAGACCGGGAACGTCCACATCGGACAGAAGTTCGCGGAGTTCACTGCTGCCGTCGACGAGCAGCGCGCCCTTGACACCCGGCAAAGTCCGCCCGTCCGACAACGGGACCGGCAGTCCGTCGAGCTGATTCGCACTGAGCGCGTGACTCTCGACCGCGACCGCCAGCTCCGCGTAGAGCTTCTGCCACCAGTCGGGCTCGCGGTCGATGCCGGTCAGGACTTCGAGGACGTCGCCGATGCTGAGGATGTGCGCGGACACCGGCTTGAGCAGCCGCGGATTCGCCTGCACCAAGCCCGGAATGACGTCAGCCAGCAGCGGAGCCAGTCCGTCGATGTCGAGCACCCGCGCCTGCTGCCCGGAGACCTCCTGACCGTCCACAGTGGCCAGCCAGGGTTCCTGCGCCAGCGAAGCGTAGACCAGATCTTTCAGCTGTGCGTCCACCGCGGACTGCGGGAAACCCGCGGCAGGAACCAGGATCGGCCGATGCTCCGCGGCTACCGCTCGGACCAGATCGACGTATTCGCTCGCCGCTTTCTCCAGCGCGCGGGTGAGCTCCGCACCGGGAAGCACTCGGCGGCGAGACGGCTCCAGCGGCACTTCGGCGATCAGCCGAGCCGGGAGCGAAAGTCCTTCGTCGGTGGGCGTCGGCGCGTGCAGCAGATCGTCTTCGAGGGGCTGCGGTACGCCGTCGGCGTCAACCGGAACCGCCCAGACGCCGTGCTTCAACCAACGCCGTCGTCCGGTCGGCGAGGTGATCTCGACGATCTCTTCGCCGCGTCGAGTCCACTTGCGACCGTCCACTTCGGCCTCAGCGAGCCACGGCAGCGCCAGCAGAAGGTCTTCGATCTCGTTCGCCAGGCCGTCGAGCAGACCCTGCCCGGATTCCTTCAGCGGCAACCGCACTTCGGTGGCGAATCCGTCCGCCGGCTGCTCCGTGATGGGAAACGGCAACCGCAGCACCGGAACGTCGCCGTCCCGGCCGGATTCCTCCCGGGTGCGCTGCGCGGAAAACGCGACCCCGCCCGAGGCCGAAACCACCCGAGGCTCGTCAGTGACGGTCAGGACGGCCGCGAATCCGACCCCGAACCGGCCGACGGTGCCTTCCTTGGCCGACGCCCGCAACGACGCCAGCGATTCGACCCCTCGGGTGTCCAGCGGCGCGCCGGTGTTGGCGAACCGCAGTTCACCGTCCACAACGGACACTCGGATCCGGCCCGGGGCACCCGCGATTTGCGCGGCGTCGGCGGCGTTTTGTGCCAGTTCGACGAACAACCGGTCGCGGTAAGCGCCGACGCGCAGGTCGCGTTCCGAGTTGGTGTCCTCAGTGAAGCGGGTGGGCGAATCGCGCCAGGCGCTCAGCACCGATTCCCGCAGCCGGACTGTCCCGAAAGGATCAGCCGCTCCCCCAGCGACCTCGTTCACCGGAGGACATCGCTCCCGTCGGAGTCGTCCTGCTTCGCGGTGTCGTCCTCGGCCGGAGCCGCATCGGCACTCGCCTCGACGACCACTTCAGCAGCGGTGCCGGCCGCCGAAGCCTCGACGACGTCCGCGCCCTCGACCGGCTCGGCAGTCGCGTTCTCGACCGGCTCCCCGGCCGCAGACTCCTCGGCAACCGGTTCGACGGCGTCCGAAGGAACGTCCGAAGCCGCCTCAGCGGCAGCCTCCTCGACCGCCACCTCCGCGGCCGCCTCCGGCTCCACCACCGCGACCGCGGCGGTCTCCTCGGCAGCCGCAGCCGCCGCCTCTTCCACCACCGCGGGGTCCGCGACGACGCCCGGCTCGGGAGCAGCCTCCGGAACCGGCGTGAAGTCGATCAGCGAATCGTCGTAAACCAGCTCCGCGACCGGAACCGAGGACGTCACCTCGACCCGCACCTCCGAGTGCGCGCCGCACCCGTAAGCCACGTCCACGACGTGCCCGTCCGCGGGCGCGATGTCGTTCGTGCACGCCCCGAAGGCAGCCCGCAACGAACCCGCCAGCGGCACGAAGAACCCACAGGTCCCGCAGGTCGCGGGCGCGCTGCGGGCCATGTCCGAACGGGGGCCGAACTCGCCTCCGTGCCAGCGCGCGGCCGCGTCCAGCCTGCCGTAGCGCGAGAGCACCTGAACCCGGCCGAGGCCGACCTCGTGCGCCGCTTCCTCGACAGCCGGGTCGTCCGACTGGAGGTACGCGGGCGAGAGGCGCGGGTCGTCCTTGTCCGCGGGGAACAGGTCGCCGACGCCGAGGTCTCCGGCGCGCACCCGCTGCTCCCACGGCACCCAAGCGGGCGCGACCAAGGCCTCCGGGCCCGGCTGCAGCACCAGCTCGCTCACCGTGACCGGCTCGTCCGGCCCGGCCACCGCGACGGTGACCGACCAGCGCCAGCCGCGATATCCGGGCACCGAGGCTTCGAACAGGTGGCTCGCGGAGACCGCGTCCTCGCGCTCCACGCCGACGTGCTGGCCGACCTGGTCAGCGGGTGCTTCCGCCAGCACGGCCTCCCGCGCCGCCTCGACGGCGTCCGCGAGCTTCCGGTGGAGAGAGCCGTCGTCCAGGGTCAACAGCAGCGTCATACCCCCAATTGTGCCGCACGCATCCGCGCCGCCCGTGCCAGGCTGTTCCTCGTGCGAACCCGGATCGTCTGGCCCCTGGTGGCCGCCGCCCTGCTCGGCGGATGCGCGGGCACCCAAGCCGCGCCCGCCCAGCCCGAACAGCTCACCGTTCAGGTGCTCGAAACGCTGCCGCACGACTCGGCCGCCTTCACCGAAGGGCTCGAGTACTCCGGCACGACGCTGTACGAGAGTCGCGGGCTCGAAGGCAAGTCCGCGCTCACCGCGGGCCCGGCCGGCGGAGCACCAGCCAAACAGGTGACGGTGCCGTCGCCGCTGTTCGCCGAGGGCCTCACGGTGCTCGGGCCGAAGCTGTGGCAGCTGACCTGGCGCGACGGAATCGCGATCGAACGCGACTCCCAGACGCTCGCCGAACTGCGGCGCGTTCGCTACGACGGCGAGGGCTGGGGACTGTGCCACCAGCCCGACGGGCGGCTGGTGATGAGCAACGGGTCGTCCAAGCTCACGTTCCGTGATCCGCAAACGTTTGCGGTCACCGGTTCCGTCGAGGTAGGCCAGGATCAGCTGAACGAACTGGAGTGCGTCGGCGACACCGTCTACGCGAACGTCTGGCAGACCGACACCATTCTGCGCATCGACGCCGCTACCGGACGGATCACCGCGAAGATCGACGCCAGCAGGCTTCGCACGTCCGCCCGGCCCGGCGAGGACGTGCTGAACGGCATCGCCGCGATCCCAGGCACCGACGAATTCCTTCTGACCGGAAAGCTGTGGCAGTCGTCGTTCCGCGTGAAGTTCGTCCCGGAAAATCAGCGAACCGGCACGTGAGCGGGCGGGGCGGGACCCCGATGAGGCAGGATTGAACCGTGGCCCTCTTCAGCTCTCGCTCCGGTTCCGACAGCCCCCTCGGCGGGCAGTCGGGCAAAGGCCGTGGGAAGAAGAAGCGCCGCTGGACTCCCGAGCCCGGCGCGGCGCAAGCCCGCTCGTGGCGCGACACCCCGCCGACCCGGGTCGATCCGGCCGTTGACCAGCGTGTTCGCCAGGCTCCGCCGGAGTACGCGCCGGAGCCGCCGCGGGCCCGACCGGAGCGCATCCCGGCCGAACCTCCGCGCGCACGCCCGGCCGAACCGCGGACCGAGCACGTCGATCAGCGTCCTCCCCGCGGTTATCCCCGAGGCCCGGAGCCGCGCAGCGCCTTCTACGACGACGCGCCGCCGTTTCAGCCGAACGCCGACGAAGCGCCCACGGGTGCCGTCCCGATGGGACACCGCCCGCCGCCGCCCCCGCGCGGCGCCCGGCCGTACCCGCCGCGCGACCACCGCACCGAGCCCGTCCACCCGCGGCCGTACGACGACCGTCCCGGCAGCGCCGGCTACGAGCACTACGACACCGGCGGCTACGCGGGCGAGCCGCGCATCGAAGACGAGCAGGACGAAGCCTTCAACACCACCGCCGTCCCCGGCGCGGGGTCGGTTCCGAAGCTGCCGAAAAAGCTCACCGTCACGCGCGTCGCCGCGCTGCGCAGCCGTCAGCTGAGCGGGCAGGCGATCGGCGCGTTCCAGCGCGCCACCAAGGCAGACGGCGCGGACAAGTCCGGCCTCACCTCGCTGATGTACGCGGTGATGCTGAACTACGCCAGCGACGCCGCGATGGCGATCGCACTGGCCAACACCCTGTTCTTCGCCGCGACCAGCGGCGAGAGCAAGGGCAAGGTCGCGCTGTACCTGCTGATCACGATCGCGCCGTTCGCGCTCGTCGCGCCGGTGATCGGCCCGGCGCTGGACCGGATCCAGCGCGGCCGGCGGCTCGCGATGTGCGTGTCGTCGCTCGGACAGGGCCTGATGGCCGTCGTGATGGCGCTGCACTTCGACGACTGGCTGCTGTACCCGGCGGCGCTCGGGATGATGGTGCTGTCGAAGTCGTTCACCGTGCTGAAGGCGGCGGTCACGCCGCGCGTGGTGCCGCCGGAGATCACGCTGTCGAAAACCAACGCGCGGATCACCGTGTTCGGCCTGATCGCGGGCGGCGTGTTCGGCGCGCTGGCCAGCGGTGTGAGCAGCCTCTCCAACTCCTCCGGCGCGCTGTGGTTCACCGCGGTGATCTGCGTGGCCGCGGCCGTGCAGTCGATGCGGATCCCGTCGTGGGTCGAGGTGACCGAAGGCGAGGTCCCGACGTCGCTGTCCGCGCGGCCGGAGCCGAAGCAGAAACGGCAGCGCCAGCCGATGGGACGGCACATCGTCGTTGCCTTGTGGGGCAACGGTTCCGTCCGCGTGCTGACCGGGTTCCTGATGATGTTCGCCGCTTTCGCGGTGAAGGCGCAGACCGAACACGCCGGGCACAGCCCGTTCGTGCAGTTGCTGTTGCTGGGCATCATCGGCGCGGCGGCAGGCGTCGGCGGATTCGTCGGCAACGCACTGGGTTCGCGGCTGCACTTCGGTTCGGCGGACCAGGTGATCGTGGCCTGTGTGGCGGCGTGCGTCGTGACGACGCTGATCGCGACGCTGCTGCCCGGCCTCGCCACCGCGGCGATCGTCGGTCTCATCGGCGCGACGGCCAGCGCGCTGGCGAAGATCAGCCTCGACGCGGTGATCCAGGAAGACCTGCCGGAGCAGTCGCGCGCCTCGGCGTTCGGGCGTTCGGAGACGGTGCTGCAGCTGTCGTGGTGCATGGGCGGCGCGGTCGGGCTGCTGCTGCCGCCGACCTACTGGATCGGCTTCCTGGTCGTGACGCTCTTGCTCGCGGTCGGCCTGACGCAGACGTTCCTGGTGCAGCGCGGCGGTTCACTGCTGCCCGGCCTCGGCGGCAATCGCCCATTGCGCCCAGAGCCGACCGGCAGCTTCCCCGCTCCGGGGCCCGCGCGAGGCCGCCGGTAATCTCGGGCCATGCGACGTTCCCGGGTGGTGGCCGTGCTCGCGGCCGGTGGTTTCGCGGTGGCCGGCTGTTCCGCGCCGGGCCCGGCCGAGGTGACTTTCTACGCCGACGGCCACACGATCAACGTCGCCCCGATCGGCAACTGCGACATCAAATCCGGCGTGTGCGCGGCCAACCCCGGCGCGACCGGCAAGCTCAAGGTACGGCCGGGCCGGTCGGTGCAGATCTCGGTGCCGAAGGAGATCGCCGAGACGCCGTGGAAGGTCACCGTGCAGTACGTGAACGGCAAGGGCGAGCCCCAGCCGCTCAAGGAGGACATCATCACCTCCCGCGACCGCTACGCCTACACCGCGACGCCGCCCGCGAAGGACGACCAGATCGTGGTGGTCGAGATCGCGCAGGCGTCGGTGATCAGCCGCACCGGCGACCCGAACGACGCCGAAGCGGTCACGACGGCGCTGTGGTCGCTGCAGGTACAGCCTGCTTGATCCGGCCAAAGCCGTGAAGGGCTCCGCGCGGGGAGATTCCCGCACGGAGCCCTTCACGGTTTCAAGCGGTGGCGTGACTGATCACGGGTCGAGGTCGCGCGCGACCGCCCGCATGATCTCCGCGATCTGCTTGGTGTTCTTGCGATCCGGGTACCGGTTGCGCCGCAGGTCCGGCTGGACCTTCAGCTCCAGCAGCTTGATCATGTCCTCGACGAGGCCGTGCAACTCCTCCGCGGGACGGCGGCGCGCCTCGGCGACCGACGGCGGCGGGTCCAGCAGCCGGACGGAGAGCGCCTGCGGTCCGCGCCTGCCGTCGGCCACGCCGAACTCGAGCCGCTGCCCGGCTTTCAGGCCCTCCACGCCGTGGGGCAGCGCGGCCTTGCGGATGTAGACGTCCGCACCGCCGTCTTGTGTGACGAAGCCGAACCCCTTCTCCGCGTCGTACCACTTGACCTTGCCGGTCGGCACTTCCCTCACCAGTCCTTCTGCTGTGCAGGTCACGACGAACGCGCCCCGAGCGATCTCGAGGCGCGCGTCCGACAAGCGTATCTCGCCACAGGCGCTGGGGAGAAGCGGATAGTCCCGTTACTCTCACCCCATGGAGAACGCAGCGAAGCAGACCGGCAAACCGATCCTCATGCGGCTCGGCATCGGCCTGTTCGCCATCGGCATGCTCGCGGTGGCGACGGTGTTCGTGATGTTCGCCGCCGGGCTCGAGAACCTGCCGGTGTGGCTCAGCGCGGCCGCCGGGGTGATCACTCCGCTCGGCCTGCTCCTCGGCCTGATCGCGCTGATCCAGGAAGCCCGCGCCGGAAAGCACGGCTGACCAGCGCTTACACCGCGGTCTCCACGAACGTCCTGGCAAACCACTCCGGGAACTCGACCAGCGAGTCGAACACCATGTCCGCTCCCTCGGCGGCCAACTCCTCGCGGGTGCACGGCCCGGTCGCCACGGCAACGGATACCGCGTTGGCCGCTCGCGCGCCCCGTACGTCGCCGAGGTGATCGCCGACGTACGCCCGTGCCTCGTGTTCCAGCAGGGCCGCCGCCTTCTGCGTGGACCACAGCTCGCCCACCAGCGCGTCGACCTTCATGCCCAGCGCGTCGAGGTGCATTTGCGCGTTGGGCCCGTACTTGCCGGTGACCACGACCGTTCGCCCGCCCGCCGCCCGGACCGCCTCCAGCGCCTCGGCCGCGCCGGGCAGCGCGACTGTGCTCGGCACGACCGTTTCCGGGTACAGCTCGCGGAACTGCCAGATCAGCTCGGGAATCCGGTCTTCGGGCGCGCCGAACTCGCGCAGCGCCTGATCGAGCGGCGGTCCGAGGTTCGAGGCGAACGCCTCTCCGTCGAACGGCAGCCCGGACTTCTTGCCGAGCGCGTTCATCGCCGCGACCATGCCCGGCCGCGGGTCGATCAATGTCATGTCGAGGTCGAACCCCACCGTGATGCCCACGTCCCACACGGTAGCCGTCCGCACCGACAAATCCGGCGCGCATTTGTACACGTGCACCATCCAGGTAAAGGTTCTTGACACAGATTCAGTCTGTGTCAAGCTGACGGTGTGACCAGCTTCACCGAGCGGACCAAGGCGACGCTTCGCGAGACGCTGCTGGACGCGGCCGCGGACCTGCTCCCCGACCGCGGCCATCAGGGCCTCCGGATGGCCGACGTAGCCGCGAAAGCCGGGGTCAGCAGGCAGACGGTCTACAACGAGTTCGGCAGCAAGGCGGCGCTCACGCAGGCCGTCGCGCTGCGCGTCGCGGCGGAATTCCTCGACGGCATCCGGTGCCGCTTCGAGGACGCCGAGAGTTTGCTCACGGGCATCCGCGGCGCGGTCGTCTACACGATCGAACACGCCAGGGAGAACCGGCTGATCGCCGCTGCGCTCGGCACCGAAGCCGGCGAGGATCTGCTCCCCCTGCTGACCTCGCGCGGCGAGCCGATCCTCACCGCGTCGGCCGAACTCGCGGCGCAGCAGTACCTCGCGCTCGAACCCCGGCTCAGCCCGGAGGCCGCCGCGCTGCTCGCCGAAACGGTGGTCCGGCTCTCGCTGAGCCACCTGGTGCTGCCGACGCATTCCGCGGCCGAGGCCGCCGAGTCGGTCCTCGCGGTGCTCGCCCCCGCCATCGACCAATTCGTCCACAATGGAGTGAAACGAGAGGGCCAGTCATGACCGAGACGCTTCCGGAGCTGCGCAGCGGATTCTCGTCCCTGCGCAAGGGCGGGCTGAACTGGGACTCGTTCCCGTTGCGGCTGTTCGTCAAGGGCAACAAGAAGTTCTGGAACCCGGCGGACCTCGATTTCAGCAAGGAACGAGAGGGCTGGGAAAGCCTGACGCCCGAGCAGCAGCGCTCGACCACCTATCTCGTGGCGCAGTTCATCGCGGGCGAGGAAGCGGTGACCGAGGACATCCAGCCGTTCATGCGCGCGATGTCGTCGACCGGCCGGTTCGGCGACGAGATGTACCTGACGCAGTTCTGTTTCGAGGAAGCCAAGCACGTCGAGGTCTTCCGGCGCTGGATGGACGCCGTCGGGCTGGACGACGACCTGCATTCCTACGTCGCGGAAAACCCGCACTACCGCAAGCTTTTCTACGAGGAACTGCCGCAGTCGCTGCGCGCGCTGGAGGCCGATCCCAGTCCGCTCAACCAGATCCGCGCGAGCGTGACGTACAACCACGTGATCGAAGGCAGCCTCGCGCTCACCGGCTACTACTCGTGGCAGCTGATCTGCACGCAGAACCAGATCCTGCCGGGAATGCAGGAATTGGTGCGCCGCATCGGCGACGACGAACGCCGCCACATGGCGTGGGGCACGTTCACCTGCCGCAGGCACGTCGCCGCGGACGACGCGATGTGGGACGCCGTGCAGGAACGCATGGGCGAACTGCTGCCGCACGCGCTCGGCATGATCCAGTGGGTGCAGGACCAATTCGAGGAAGTCCCGTTTGACAACGACCCCGAGGAATTGATCCAGTACGCCGCCGACCGCGCCCAGCGACGCCTCGGTGCGATCGAATCCGCGCGGGGCACGCCGGTCGAGCAGATCGACCTCGACTACTCGCCCGAGCAGCTCGAGGACACCTTCGGCGAGGAAGACGAGAAAGCCCTCGCCGAAGCCGCCGCGGCCGCCTCCGCCTGACCTCCTTGTGAGTGTTTATGCCGGTTAGAACCGGCATAAACACTCACAAGGCTCACGCGTGCTTCTGCGACGCAGCCTGCTCCAACCCCAGCAAAGTCACCGACTGCTGGCGCATTTCGACCTTGCGCACCTTCCCGGTCACCGTCATCGGGAATTCCTCGACCACGTGGATGTAGCGCGGGATCTTGTAATGCGCCAGCTTGCCCTGGCAGAACTCGCGCACCGCCTCCGTGGTCAACGGATCGGCGCCCTCGCGCATCCGGATCCAGGCCATCAATTCCTCGCCGTACTTGACGTCCGGCACGCCGATCACCTGCGCGTCCAGCACATCCGGGTGCGTGTAAAGGAATTCCTCGATCTCGCGCGGGTAGATGTTCTCGCCGCCGCGGATCACCATGTCCTTGATCCGGCCGGTGATGTTGAGATAGCCCTCGTCGTCCATGATCGCGAGGTCGCCGGTGTGCATCCAGCGCGCGGCGTCGATCGCCTCGGCGGTCTTTTCCGGTTCCTCCCAATAGCCGAGCATCACCGAATAGCCGCGGGTGCACAATTCGCCAGGGGTGCCGCGCGGCACGGTGAGTCCGGTTTCCGGATCCACCACTTTGGACTCCAGATGCGGGCCGACCCGGCCGACCGTGGACACCCGGCGCTCCACCGAATCGTCGGCGCGGGTCTGCGTCGACACCGGCGACGTCTCGGTCATGCCGTAGCAAATGGACACCTCGGTCATCCCCATCCGGTCGATGACCTGCTTCATCACCTCGACCGGGCACGGCGATCCGGCCATGATGCCGGTGCGCAGCGAGCCGAGGTCGAAGGTCTCGAACTCGGGGTGGTTCAGCTCGGCGATGAACATCGTCGGCACGCCGTACAGCGACGTGCAGCGTTCGGCGGCGACCGCGGCGAGCGTGGCCTTCGGGTCGAACGCCGGCGCCGGGATGACCATGCACGAACCGTGGCTGGTGCACGCGAGGTTGCCCATCACCATGCCGAAGCAGTGATAGAAGGGCACCGGGATGCAGACCCGGTCCTCCTCGGTGTAATTGCACAGCTCGCCGACGAAATAGCCGTTGTTGAGGATGTTGTGGTGGCTGAGCGTCGCGCCCTTGGGGAAACCGGTGGTGCCGCTCGTGTACTGGATGTTGATCGGGTCGTCCGCGGACAGGCCGGCCTGCAGCCGCGCGAGCCGCTCCGCGTCGCCGCCGCGGCCGGACTCCATCAGGTCGGTCCACGACGAGGTGCCGAGCAGCACGACCGCTTCCAGTCCGGGACAGAACGGCTGGACCTCCTCGATCATCGCCCCGTAGTCGGACGTCTTGAACTTGTCCGCGGCCACGAGCATCCGGATGCCCGCCTGGTTGAGCACGTACTGCAGTTCGTGCGAGCGGTAGGCCGGGTTGATGTTGACGAGGATCGCGCCGATTTTCGCCGTCGCGTACTGGAGGAACGTCCATTCCGCCCGGTTCGGCGACCAGATGCCGACGCGGTCGCCCTTGCCGATGCCCGACGCCAGCAGCCCGTGCGCGAGGGTGTCGACCTCGGCGGCGAGTTCGCGGTAGGTCCAGCGGGCGCCTGCCTCGCGGTCGACGAGCGCGTCCCGGTCGCCGAACGCGGCCACCGTGCGGTCGAAATTGTCCCCGATCGTGTCGCCGAGCAGGGGGACGCTGGAGGTCCCGGAGGCGTAACTCGGCAGTGCAGGCGCGTCAGGCATGGGTGCCTCCCGTGGCGGTCTTCGTCGACGAAGCAGAGTCTAAGCTCGATTTCGGACCTTTCCGCCACCCTCGTTATGGGGTGCGCTCGCACGAGCGGCTGATCGTCGTGCGCGTTCCGCTACCCTCGGTGCGGGTTGTTTCGTGCACGAGGGGACTGGGACGTTGCCAGAGGAATTCTCCCTGGGCTGGACCGAGACCGACGTGGCGGTGCGGCGCACCGGGCTGCCCGCGTCGTGGCATCCGTTCGAGATCCGCAGCGCGGGCGCGACGATGACCGAGCACAACCGGCTGGCCGAGGAAGCGTGGAACGCGCTGCGCGGCCGCGGGCTGGCTGACGCGGAGAAACTCGACCGGGACGTCGAAGCGACCCTTCGTGCCTGGACGAGGCCGGACGTGCTGATCATCGTGCGCGCGGCCGAACCGCCGTCCGGGATCGTGCTGTACCGCGCGTGCATCGGCGAGGGCCTCGGCGTGTTCTCCGAACAGGTCGACGACGGGCTCCGCTTCCGGCAAGTCCGGCCGGAGCGGCTGGTAGACCTGGTGCTGAGCATGTTCCCGCCCTATCGGGCGCTGCCCGTGTCCCCGGTCGCGATCACTCAAGCGCCCCCGAAACGAGGCGCCGAGGCTCCCGCGCCGTCGCGCCAGGACCGCGACGCGCTGGCCGGGTACTCGCAATGGCCGCTGCACCGGCACGGGACCGTGGAACTTTCGCTGCGCCCAGGGCAAGGCACGCTCCGCCCGGTCTCGACCGCGACGTTCGTGGACACCGACGGCGGGCGATACCTGACGTTCTCGGAACCGTTGGCCGACGGCGGATTCCGGTTGAATTTCACCCCGTCGACGGGCTCGCACCTGCGGAAATGGCTGCTGGAGACCATCGAAGAGGGCGTGCGCTGAGAATTCAGGGCTAATCCCCGATGCCGGCGACCGGCCAGCCGGGCAGGATCGGTTTCATGGACCCGAGTGCCCGGAACGAATTCCACCTCGTCGACGCCTTCACCGACCAAGCCTTCGCCGGCAATCCGGCCGGCGTCGTCGTGCTCGACCAGCCCGCGGACGCCGGGTGGATGCAGCAGGTCGCGGCGGAGATGAAGCACTCCGAGACCGCATTCGTGGTCAACACCGGCGAGGGCGCGAAATCGCTCCGCTGGTTCACCCCGACCGACGAGGTCTCGCTCTGCGGGCACGCCACCATCGCGGTCACGCATGTCCTTGGCGGGCACCAGGTTTACGACACCCTCAGCGGCAGGCTGACGTGCACCAAGGCCGACGGCTGGATCGAGATGGACTTCCCCGCCGACCCGCCCGTCGAGACCGGCGAAGACCTCTCCCCCATCCTCAAGGAGCCCGCACGGTTCACCGGACGCGCTCGCGAGAACCTCTTCGCGGTGCTCGACAGCGTCGAAGCGGTCCGGAACGCGGAGCCGGACCTCGACGCCCTCCGCGCCACGTGGACCGGGCGGCTCATCATCACCGCGGCGGGCGACGACTTCGTCAGCCGGTTCTTCGGCCCCGGCGTAGGCGTCGACGAGGACCCGGTCACCGGTTCCGCACACTGCTCGCTGGCCCCGTACTGGGCGCGGCAACTGGGCAAAACCACCCTCGTCGGACAGCAACTCTCCGCCCGAGGCGGAACCGTCCGCACCGAAGTCCGCGACGACCGCGTGCTGCTGCGCGGCCAGGCCGTCACCGTAGTGAGCGGGGAGTTGTACGTCTGATGCGACTGATCCTCAACGTAATCTGGCTCGTCCTCGCCGGTTTCTGGATGGCGCTGGGCTACCTGTTCGCCGGAGTCGTCTGCTGCGTCCTGATCGTCACGATTCCGTTCGGCATCGCGTCGTTCCGGATCGCGAACTACGCGTTGTGGCCGTTCGGCCGCACCGTCGTCGACCGGCGCGAGGCCGGGGTGGGCTCGTTCGTAGGCAACGTGATCTGGTTCCTGGTCGCCGGCCTGTGGCTCAGCATCGGCCACCTGATCACCGGGACGCTGCAATGCCTCACGATCATCGGCATCCCGCTGGGGCTGGCGAATTTCAAGATGATCCCGATCTCGCTGATGCCGCTGGGCAAGGAAATCGTGGACGCGTGAGCTCGCCCCCGGATCACTGGCTCGTCTGGTCGCCGGGGTCGCGCGGGTCGACGTCCGGCCGGGAGTTCAGCGGCGTGCGAATCGTCAGCTTCGCGTTCAAGACTCCTCTTCGCGCGTAGTTGATGAAGGCGAGCCGGTCGGACTCCATGGCGTCCCGGGCGTTGCGCCACGAGGCGAGATCCGCGATCTCGCCTTTCCGGATGGCGTGGTTGACGAGGAAGAACGTCTCGTCCATCCGCGCGGCGGCACGCGCGAGCCGGTCGTCGCCGAAGAGCCAGAGGCTGGACAACGCCTGGTTCCAGGCCACCCAATCGATCTGCGCGGCTCCGTCCTCCCGCCTCCGGAGGAATGCGCGCTGGACGCGCGTCGCTTCTTGGACGATGTCCCGGCACGCCTCGGCGAGCTTGTCGCGCGCCCAGTGCCGTCGCTGTGTCCGCGTCGTCGCCACGACTCCGGCGAATACGCCGATCAACGCGATCAGCGATCCAGCCGCGCTCGATGTCGCGATCTGCCAGACGGGCACGACCTCCAGGATCCGCCGTCTTCCGGCCTCCGACCAGCTGTCTCCCCCTAACGCCCACCGAAAAATAATTTTGTCTTGACAACTCAAACCATCGGCAGCAAGCTGTGTCGCATGGCAACCACACGCAAGCTGATCCTCGGTTTCTACGTCTCGCTGGACGGCAAGAGCGCCGACGCCGACAACGGCATCCGGGACGTCATGATGTCCATCGACGACCCCGAGCAGGAGAAATACTTCGTCGACCAGCTCTGGGAGGCCGGGGCCTTCCTCATGGGCCGCAACACTTACGAGGCCATGGCAGGCTTCTGGCCCACCTCAGACCACCCCTCGGCCAAGGCGATGAACGCGATTCCCAAGGTCGTCTTCTCCAGAACCCTGACCACTGCGGACTGGCCCGAGACCCGCATAGCCAGCGGGGACCTCGCGGAGGAGATCGCCAAGCTCAAGGCTGAGCCCGGCAAGGATCTCGTCGCCGCGGGCGGTACCGAATTCCTGCACTCGCTGATCAAGCTCGGCGTGGTCGACGAGTACCGGCTCTGGGTGCTCCCCGCCGTCACCGGCAAGGGCGCGGCGCTGTTCCCGGAGCTCGCCGAAGCCCGGCGGCTGCGCCTGGTCACAAGCACTGCCTTCCCGTCCGGGATTCTCGAGCTGCGGTACGCCCCCGCCGGCTAGTCCTCCGGCTCGAAGGGCAGCTTCACCACGAGGCACGGACCGCCGACGAACAGGCCGCCGTCGATGCCCAGCGCTTTCCCGCCGGCGTAGAGGTACGGGCCCTCGATCTGCGTCGGGTGGATGCCCAACTGGTCGGCTATCACGCTGTGCCCGTGCACGATCCGCGAGCCGCCGAGCGTCTTGAGAAGCCGCTCGGCGTTCTCCTCGCCGTCCGGGCCGCGGAAGGCGTACCGGGTGGTCATCCGCCGCCACACGTCCCACCAGGCCTCGATGTTGCTGCCGGAAAGAATGTCGTGCGCGGTGGCGTTGATCGAGTCGAGGTCCTCGCCCCAGTCGAGGTACTCGAGGGTGTCCGAGTGCAGCAGCAGGTGGTCCTCGTCGACCGCGACGAGCGGGCGTTCGGTGAGCCACTCGATGTGCTCGGGGGTGAGCCGGTCCTGGTCCGACAGCAGCCCGCCGTTGATCTCCCAGCTGCGCGCGAAACTGCGCGGCCCGAAGTCGGACGGCACCGGGCGGTCGCCGAAGTGGTACATCCCCAGCAGCAGGATCTCGTGGTTGCCGAGCAGCATCTGCACCGAGCCGCCCGACTCCGCCGCCTGCTCCTGCAGTTCGCGCACGAGGTCGATCACCCCGACGCCGTCCGGGCCGCGGTCGGTGAAGTCGCCGAGGAACCACAACCGGTCGTCGACGCCGGCCCACTTGCCGTCGCTGTCGACCAGGCCCTCGGCGCGCAGTGCGTCAACCAGGGCGTCCCGGTGCCCGTGGACGTCGCCCACCACATAGACGCTCATTGTTCGACGATATGCCCTGTTCCCGGGCGGTGGGCGGTCAGCCTTCGCCGAAGGGGTCGAGCGTTCGCCCGATCAGGTCGGCGACCGAGCCGATCACCTTCGTCGGCCGGTACGGATAATTCTCCACCGACTCCTCGTTCGAGATGCCGGTGAGCACCAGGATGGTCTGCAGCCCGGCCTCGATCCCGGAGTGCACGTCGGTGTCCATCCGGTCGCCGATCATGAGCGTCGACTCCGAATGCGCGCCCAGTCGGCGCAGCGCGGACCGCATCATCAGCGGGTTCGGTTTGCCGACGTAGTACGGCGAGCGGCCGGTGGCCCGCTCGATCAGCGCCGCGACGGACCCGGTGGCGGGCATCGAACCCTCGACGCTCGGGCCGGTCGCGTCCGGGTTGGTCGCGATGAACTTCGCGCCGCCCTCGATCAGCCGGATCGCGCGGGTGATCGCGCTGAAGCTGTACGTGCGGGTCTCGCCGAGCACGACGTAGTCCGGGTCGCTTTCGGTCAGCACGTAGCCGACCTCGTGCAGCGCCGTGGTGAGCCCGGCCTCGCCGATCACGAACGCCGAGCCGTTCGGCCGCTGCGAGGCGAGGAACTTCGCGGTCGCGAGCGCCGAGGTCCAGATCGACTCCTCGGGGATGTCCAGACCGGTCCGCAGCAGCCGCGCCCGCAAGTCGCGCGGGGTGTAGATCGAGTTATTGGTGAGCACTAAAAAGTCGATATCGTTGTTCCGCAGTTCGGCGAGGAACTCGTCCGCCCCCGGGACGAGGTGTTCCTCCCTGACCAGCACACCGTCCATGTCGGAGAGATACGTCCACCGGCCTTCGCTCATGCGCGAAAACCTATCACGCGCGCGAGACGCCTGCGGCATACGACAAAAACGGCTACAGTGGAAATCGCCGGTAACGCGAGGGGAGTCGCGCTACCAGTTACCGAGGGGGTTCGGGGGAATCTTTTCCGTAAGCACCGGCGCATTCGCCGTTGCGCAATTCTTCCTGCCCCTTTTCCTGAAGGGGGAACAACCTGATGACCGAAATTGCCGAACGGCCGGCCGCCGCGGGTCCGATCACCGGGCCGAACTAGGGGCTCACCAAGTTCCTTGACCCGCTGCCGGTTCCGCCGGTGCTGCGGCCGCCGTGGTGGGGCCAGGACATGATCACCATTCCGATGGTGGCGAAGCAGCAACGGCTGCACTCGCAATTGCCGCCGAGTACATTGTGGACTTATGCCGGACATTACCCGGGGCCGACAATCGAAGTGCGCAGCGGCAAACAACTGCGGATTTCGTGGTCGAACGAAATAGCAGGCAAGTTCCCGTTGGTCGCCGTGCAGGGACCGGTGGCCGACGGGCCGACCACCCGCCCCGGCCGCGAGCTCGACCGGCCCGGCTACTCGATCGTCGACGGCGTCGCGGACCTGCCCGCCTGGACCGTGGTGCACCTGCACGGCGCGCGCACCAACGCGGGCAACGACGGATGGGCGCACAACGCCGGTCTTCCCGGCACTTCGCAGCTCGCCGAATACCAGAACCGGCAGCAGGCGATGCCGCTCTGGTACCACGACCACGCCATGGCGATCACCCGGTTCAACGTCCACACCGGCCTGGCCGGCCTGTACCTGATCCGCGACGACGAGGAGGACGAGCTCGACCTGCCCAGCGGCGATCGCGAACTCCCGCTGATCCTGACCGACCGCAACCTCGACACCGACCCGGCGACCGGGCAGCTCACCGGACAGCTGCTGTACAAGTTCCCGTACGTGCCGAACGGGCCGATGATCCCGTTCTCCGGTCCGTTCACGCTGGTCAACGGGGTGATCTGGCCGCACCTCGACGTCAGCGCGCGCTGGTACCGCTTCCGGCTGCTCAACGCGGCCAACGAACGGTTCTTCACGCTCAACCTGGTCGACGAGAACAACGTGCCGCAGAACGACGCCGTCCGCCTGATCGGCACCGACGGCGGGCTGCTGCCCGCTCCCGCGCCGCTGCCGTCCGGCGGCCTGACCGTCGCGCCCGCCGAACGGTTCGACGTACTGATCGACTTCAGCCGGTTCAAGGGGCAGAAACTCAAGCTGCGCAACGCCGATCCGCGCCTCGGCGGGGTCGAACCGGACGTCATGGAGTTCCGGGTGGACAGCCGCGCCCGGCACGATTCGTTCGAGCTGCCCGAAAAGCTCTCGTCGTCGTACGTCCGGATCAAGCACGGTTCGACGCTGCCGGAGGACCACGACCACGTCTGGGTCGCGCTGCTGCTCAACGCCGACGGCCATCCGGAGATGTGGGACCTGGAGCAGGTCGACGCCGATCCGGGCGGCAAGGGGATCATCCAGATCAACGACCCGGCGGGCGGGCTGAAGACGTTCCGGATGGTGGGCCGGATCTTCGACGACACCACCGGCATCTTCATCAACCACGGCAACTGGGCCGTGTGGAACATCGTGCACGTCGCGAACGGCGGGCCCGCGCATCCGTTCCACATCCACCTGACCGAATTCCAGGCGCTCTTCCGCCGCAGCTTCACCACGACGTTCGACCCGGCCGCCGAGCGCACGGCCAAGCCGATCGAAGGATTCGCCGACATCCCGCTGGAGAAGTACGAGGAGGGATGGAAGGACACGATCATCGTGGATCCCGGGCAGTGGGTGAGCGTCGCGGGCCAGTTCAGCGGCGGCACCGGCGAGTTCATGTACCACTGCCACATCCTCGACCACGAGGACGAGGGGATGATGCGGCCGTTCGTCGTGCACCCGCCCGAGGTGGCGAAGTTCCACGTGCACCCCGGCGGCGGCCACCACCACGGCGGCTGACCCGGAACAGCCAGCCCGGGCAGCGAGCGTCCCAATGCCGCATTGGGTGCATCTGACGCACCCAATGCGGCGTTCGGTGCGTCCCACGCACCCAATGCCACGTTGGGGTTCTCTCAGCGCGGACGCAGTGGCGGCTGAGCGCGAAGCTGCCCCCGCTCGCCCGTCAGGCTTTCCCTCATCGACATCGGTGGGAGCCACGCGGCCCAGCCTGCGCATCGTCGCGACGAGATGGCGAGGGATCAGGAGGCCGCGGCCGGGTGCACCGCCACGGTCGCGGCCTTCACCGACAGCGCCACCGCCGAACCGGGCTCCAGCGCGAGTTCCGCGACCGCCGCCGGGGTCAGGTCGGCGGTCAGGCCGTGTGCCCAGCCGCTGCCCTCGGTCCGGACGCGGATCACCGGCCCGTGCGGTTCGAGCGCCGCGACGACGGCTTCGGTCGTGTTGCGCGGGCTGCCGTGGTGCTCGCCGTCGTGCGGATAAACGGCGACCGCGTTCGGCGCGAACACCGCGACCGCCGCCTCGCCCGCCACGGTGTCCGGCGTCAGCAAACCCGTCACCACTTCGCCGGACGGCGTGCGCAATCCGTCGTTCACCGCCACCCCGGACACCAGGTTCAGCCCGGCGATCCGCGCGGTGAACGGCGTCCGCGGCGCGGCCAGTACTTCCCGGGTCGGTCCGCGTTCGACGATCCGGCCGCCGTTCATCACCGCGACGTGGTCGGCGAGCGCAAGCGCGTCCAGTGGGTCGTGTGTGACCAGCACGGTCGTCGGGCCGTCGCGCAGCACCCGGCGCAGCAAACCGCGGATCGCCGGGGCCGAGTCAACGTCGAGCGCGGCGAACGGTTCGTCCAGCAACAGCAGATCCGGTGCGGAGGCCAGCGCTCGCGCGATCGCCACCCGCTGCTGCTGGCCGCCGGACAGCTGGCTCGGCCGCCGGTTCGCGAACTCCGCCGCGTCCACTTCGGCCAGCCACCGCGAGGCGATCGTCCGCGCCTCCGTCCGGCCGGTACCGGTCGAGCGCGGTGAGAACGCGACGTTGTCCATCGCGGACAGATGCGGGAACAGCAGCGCGTCCTGGGACAGCAGGCCGATCCGCCGTTCGTGCGGCGGCAGGTCGACGCCCGTCCCGGCCAGCCGCCGGTCGGCGAGCGTGACGTCGGCCGAGGTCACCGGCAGCAGGCCGGCGAGGCTGCCGAGCACAGTGGACTTCCCGGAGCCGTTGGGCCCGAGCAGCGCGAGCACGGTGCCGCCGGGAACGGTGAACTCGACGTCGAGCGAGAACTCGCCGCGGGTCAGCGCCAGCTTCGCCGACAGGGTCACCGCAGCCCGCCTTCCCACGACCGCGGCCGCGCGACCGCGATGACCAGGATCGCGACCACGATGAGCAGCAGCGCGAGCGCGACCGCGCTGTCGATGTCCACTTCGGCCTGCGTGTAGACCTCGAGCGGCAGCGTCCGGGTCACGCCTTCCAAGCTGCCCGCGAACGTGATGGTCGCACCGAACTCCCCCAGCGCACGAGCGAAGCTCAGCACGACGCCGGAGCCCAGCGCGGGCAGCAGCAACGGCAGCGTCACCCGGCGGAACACCGTCCACGGGCGCGCGCCGAGCGTCGAAGCGACCTGCTCGTAGCGGTCGCCGGAGCCGCGCAGCGCGCCCTCCAGGCTGACGACGAGGAACGGCATCGCCACGAACGTCTGCGCGATGACCACCGCGGCCGTCGTGAACGGCACCTGCTCGCCGGTCAGCCAGTTGATCAGGATGCCGAGGAAACCCTTGCGGCCCAGCAGGTACAGCAGGGCGAGGCCGCCGACCACCGGCGGCAGCACGAGCGGAAGCAGCACGATCGACCGGAGCATCCGCACGCCCGGCACCCGGGAGCGGGCCAGCACGATCGCCAGCGGAACGCCGAGCACCACACAGGCCACTGTGGACAGTGCGGCGGTCACCAGCGACAGCCGGAGCGCGTTCAGCGACGACGACGTGACCAGCAGCGACGGCAGCCGGGTCAGATCGGACCGCACGAGCAGGCCGACCACCGGCAGCACGACGAGCGCGAGCGCGGCGACGGCGGGGAACCAGAGGATCAGCGGAACCCGGGCGTGCGGCGGCCGGGTCTCGGCCGCCGCGCCCGCCTTACTTGCCAGGGCCGAAGCCGATCTTGGCCAGTTCGGCCTTGCCCTGCGCCCCGAGGACGAAGTCGGTGAACTGCTTCGCCAGCGCCGCCTGCGGAGCGTTCTTCACGACCGCGATCGGGTACTGGTTCACCGCGCCCGAGGACTCCGGGAAGTCGACCTTGTCCACTTTGCCCGCCGCCGACGTCGCGTCGGTGACGTACACCAGCCCGGCGTCGGCGTCGCCCGACTGGACCTTGGCCAGCACCTGCTTGACGTTCGTCTCCTCGCTCACCGGCTTGAGCGTGGTCTTGGTGGTCTGCTCGACCTTCTGCGTGGCCGAACCGCACGGCACCTGCTGCGCGCACACGACCACGTTCAGGCCCGGCTTGGTCAGGTCGGCGAAGGTCTTGATGCCCTTCGGATTCCCCTTGGCCACGGCGATCGCGAGCTTGTTGGTGGCGAAGACGGTCGGCTGCCCGTCGATCACGCCGTCCTGCACCGCCTTGTCCATGTTCTTCTGATCGGCTGAGGCGAACACGTCGGCCTTGGCCCCGTTGTCCAGCTTCTGCACCAGCGAGGAAGAACCCTCGTAGTCGAAGGTGACCTTGACGCCCGGGTGCGCGGCCTCGAACTGCTTGCCCAGCGCGTTGAACGACTCGGTGAGCGAGGCCGCGGCGAACACGGTCAGCGTGCCGCTCGCACCGCCCGGGGCGGGAGCGGACGCGGAACCCGCACCCGGGTTGGAGCTGGGCTGGTCGCCGGAGCTGCAGGCACTGGCGAACAGCGCGAGCGCCGCGGCACCGACGAGGGCGAGCTTCTTCATCTGGATCCTTCCGGGGTTTCCACCACGACGGTGGTCGCCTTGACCACGGCGACCGCGAGCACGCCCGGGCGCAGCCCGAGTTCGCGGACCGCCTCGGTGCTCATCAGTGACACCACTCGGTGCGCCCCGCACTGCAATTCGACCTGTGCCATCACCTTGTCGGCGACGACCTCGGTGACGAGCCCGACGAAGCGGTTGCGGGCGGAGCGGCCGACCGCCGACGGATCGTCCGGTTCGGACGCTTGTGCCCTGGCGAACCCGGCGAGCTGCGCGCCGTCGACGACCTTGCGGCCCGCGGCGTCGTCCGTCGCGGTCAACTGACCCGCGCGAACCCACCGGCGGACGGTGTCGTCGCTTACGCCGAGCAGCCGAGCGGCCTCGGACAACCGAAATTGCGGCATGGCCGGAACATTATCCCCGCAGATGCGGAAAAGCTATGCGGGATGCGCATTTTCGCGTAACGCTTCGAGCATTGCGAACTGATAACGCCCGAGGACTTTCCGTTCTGCGGAAGTGAACTCCGCGAGCACCCGGGCAAGACGCCGCGCGTCCCGCGCGGAGATCGCGTCGAGGCGTTCCCGGCCCGCCTCGGTGATCGTCACCAGCACCTTCCGGCGATCGGTCCGGTCGCGTTCGCGGAGCACCAGACCGGACTTCTCCAGCCGGTCGAGCACGCCGGTCACCGCACCCGTCGACAAGCCGGTGAGCTGCCCGATTCGGCCTGGGGTAAGGGAATCCGCGGCCTGCCCGGCGAGTTCGAGAGCTTGCAGCTCGGTCGCCGAGAGCCCTTCGCGGGCGGCGTCGCGCGCGTGCCGGAGGACGAGGTGCGTGCGCAGCTGAGCCGCCAACTCCGCGAAGTGAGTCAGCTCACCATTGGTCTCAGCAGTGCTCACCGAGTGCCTCCACATCGGAACCGAGGGTGGTTTCCCAGCTTTTCGCAAGACTGCCTTTTCCGGCCTCGCAAGCTATCCTGAGCGTAATGACAGCAGTACATCTCGGGTTTCCTCGCGTCCCCGGCAACCGAGGCCCGTCCGGCACGCCCCGGCCCGAGCACCCCGGTCTCGTCGATTCCTTCGGCCGCGTCGCGACCGACCTGCGCGTCTCCCTCACCGACCGGTGCAATCTGCGCTGCACGTACTGCATGCCGGCCGAGGGCCTCGACTGGATGCCGAGCGAGCAGGTGCTCTCCGACGACGAACTGGTCCGGCTCATGCGGATCGCAGTGGAGCTGCTCGGCGTCACCGACATCCGGCTGACCGGCGGCGAACCCCTGCTGCGCCCGGGGCTGGAGCAGATCGTCGAGCGGATCACCGCGCTCGAACCGCGCCCCCGGGTGTCCATGACCACCAACGGGATCGGGCTGGCCAAACGCGCCCCCGGCCTCGTCGCGGCCGGGCTCGACCGGATCAACGTGTCGCTGGACACCATCGACCGCGAGCGCTTCGCCGAGCTGACCCGCCGCGACCGGCTGCCGCACGTGCTGGCCGGCCTCGCCGCCGCCCGCGACGCCGGGCTGTCGCCGGTGAAGATCAATTCGGTGCTGATGCGCGGATACAACGAGCACGAGGCGGTGCCGCTGCTGCGGTTCTGCCTCGAAGAGGGCTACCACCTGCGGTTCATCGAGCAGATGCCGCTGGACGCGCAGCACGGCTGGAACCGCCGCGACATGATCACCGCCGAGGAGATCCTCGCGATGCTCGGCGAGGCCTTCACCCTGTCGCCGTTCCCGGCTCCGCGCGGCGGTGCGCCCGCCGAACGCTGGCTGGTCGACGGCGGACCGGGCGACGTGGGCGTGATCGCGTCGGTGACCAGGCCGTTCTGCTCCGCCTGCGAGCGCACCCGGCTGACCGCCGACGGAGCCGTCCGCTCCTGCCTCTTCTCGAACGACGAGACGGACCTGCGTTCCCTCGTGCGCGCGGGCGCGCGCGATGAGGAGGTGGCGGACGCCTGGCGCGACACGATGTGGCGCAAGCTCGCGGGCCACGAGATCAACGAGGCCGGCTTCGCGCAGCCGATCCGGCCGATGAGCGCGATCGGCGGTTGAGCCATGACCTCTCCTACTGTGCCCGCTTCCCCGGTGACGGTCGTCGTCCGGTACTTCGCCTCGGCGCGGGCCGCGGCGGGCACCGAGGAGGAGAAGGTGGAACTGGCGGCGGGCGCGACGGTGGCGGACGCCGTCCAGGCGCTCCGCGAGCTGCACCCCGGGCAACTTTCCCGTGTTCTCGACGCGGCGAGCTTCCTGGTCAACGAGGTGGCGGTCCGCGATCGAGGCCGCGCGCTCGGTGACGGGTCCCACCTGGACGTCCTCCCGCCGTTCGCCGGGGGATGAGCGACCGGAAAGGCCCCGTTCACGCGGCTGAGCGCCGCGTGAACGGCCGGAGCGGCGGTTTCCGGCCGATTGGTCCGGACCACGGCGAATGGCGGCACTGGCGCGCTGAGCGGTCGGCACGCTTTATCCCTACTCTCCGAAGCGTTTCGCTCACGGCGTATTTCCGCAGCTCAAAGAACCACTCGGCGGGCAGTGGCCGACAGTTGACGAGTGGTTTAGAGTGCCCGCCCTTATCTGCTGCGAATGGCCCCTTGACGCGTAATCGACGTGACCCAAGCCTCACGATCCGTGAAATATCTCGGCAAGAAAACGAGCAGATAACGACGCTCTGACCAGCGCAAACAGGCGGATCGAGACAGGTTGCGTGCCGTTACTGTGACGTAGGTCACACCCCGAATGATTTCCGATCACGCCGCGAATTACGTACCGTCGCTTTTCGGTTGGCCCCGACCGACCACGCAACACCGGGAATCCGTAGCGCCCAGCTCTGTCCAACGGATCCCCGGACCCATACCCCGAGCGAAAGCATTTCCGGACAGAGACGAGGGGACGAAGACGGCGCGTCGTGCGACGTCCGCGTCAGCCGGCCGGCAACGGACGGACGGGCTCCCAACCCGACCCGCAGCATCGTGCTCGTAGGCGCAGGAATCGAGAAGTTTTCAGATGTCTTACCGAGGCAAGCACCGCAAGATGTCCGCCGCCACCCGCACCATCGCCCGTGTCGCAGTCGCGGGTATCGCGGTCGGCGCCCCCCTCGCGATCGCCGCGACCCCCGCGTCGGCGACCAACTGGGACGCCATCGCGCAGTGCGAGAGCGGCGGCAACTGGAGCACCAACACCGGAAACGGCTACTACGGTGGCCTCCAGTTCACCCAGAGCACCTGGAAGGCCTACGGCGGCACCGGTAGCCCGCAGGGCGCGTCGCGTGAGCAGCAGATCGCCGTCGCCGAGCGCGTCATGCAGGGCCAGGGCCCCGGCGCGTGGCCGGTGTGCAGCAAGAAGGCCGGCAGCTCGGCCTCCGCGCACAAGGCGACCCCGAAGAAGAGCACCGCCAAGAAGGCGACCCCGAAGAGCGTCGCCCCGAAGAAGGTCACCCAGCCGGTTGCCGCGCTGGTGGCGAACTCCAACCCGAACGGTGACTACACCGTCAAGGCTGGCGACACGCTCTCGAAGATCGCCAAGGAGCACAACATCCAGGGCGGCTACCAGAAGCTGCAGGACCTGAACAAGCAGTACGTGTCGAACGCGAACTTCATCGTGGTCGGCCAGAAGCTCGCCACCAAGTGAACCCTGGCCTCCTCGTGAGGCTGGTTCCGGCGCAGCGGCTGCTGTGACAGAACGCCCGAAGGGCCCCACCGCGTCAAATCCCCTGGCGGTGGGGCCCTTCGTCGTGTGCAGGGTCGTGAGTGGCTACGCCGGTTAGAACCGGCGTAGCCACTCACGAGGGGTCAGGGCGAGTTGACCCACTCGTCGGTCCCGTCGGTGAAGTGCTGGTGCTTCCACACCGGAAGCCGCGCCTTCACCTCGTCCACCAGCTCCGCGCACGCAGTGAACGCCTGGCCGCGGTGCTCGGCGGCGACCGCGCAAGCGAGCGCGACATCGCCGATCGTCAACGCGCCGACGCGATGGCTCACCGCCACCGCCCGCACGCCCTTCCAGCGCGCCGCCAGGTCGTTGACCACCTCGGCGAGCACGTCACGGGCTGTCGGATGGCCTTCGTAGGTCAGATCGCGCACGCCCTTGCCGCCGTCGTGGTCGCGGACCACGCCGGAGAACGTGACCACGGCACCCGCCGCGTCGTCCTCCACCAGTTGCGCGTGTTCCTCGACCGACAGCGGCTGATCGCTCACGTCCGCGCGCAGAATCCGGACCGCGGGACCCGACGGCGTCGCCTCGCGCGGGTGGTCGCCACCGGCCAGCTGGTCCACCGCGTGGTCGAGAATGTCCTCCAGGACCCGCAGACCGTCCTTCACGCCGCCGCTGGAGCCCGGAAGGTTCACCACGAGGGTCCGGCCCGCGACTCCCGCTACGCCGCGCGAGAGCACCGCGGTGGGCACCTTCGGCAGTCCTGCCGCGCGGATCGCGTCCGCGACGCCAGGAAGCTCGTAATCCAGCACCGCGCGAGTGACGTCCGGGGTCCGGTCGGTCGGCGAGATGCCGGTGCCGCCGGTCGTGAGGACCACCTGGACGCCGTCGGACACCGCGGCCCGCAGCGCAACGCCCACCGGGTCGCCGTCCTCGACGACGACCGGCGGCGGGACGTCGTAGCCGCGGCCGGCCAGCCAGGCGACGAGCACCGGGCCGGTCTTGTCCTCGTAGACGCCTCGCGCGGCGCGATTCGACGCGACGATGACGCGCGCGGTCTTGGTCATGGCCGCTCCCAGGTCCCGGTCTTGCCGCCGTCCTTGCGGATCAGCCGCACGTTGTCGAGCGTCGCGGCCGGGTCGACGGCCTTGATCATGTCGTGCAGGGTCAGCCCGGCGACCGCGACGGCGGTGAGCGCCTCCATCTCGACCCCGGTGACGTCCTTGGTCTTGGCCGTCGCGCTGATGTGCACGGCGGTCTCGGCCAGTTCGAACTCCACCTTGACCCCGGACAGCGCGATCTGGTGGCACAACGGGATCAGCTCGGGCACCCGCTTGGCGCCCATGATCCCGGCGATCCGCGCGGTCGCCAGCGCGTCGCCCTTGGGAAGGCCGTTGGCCGAAAGCAGGCCGACGACCTCCGCCGTGGTGTGGACGGTCCCGCCGGCCAGCGCGGTGCGCGCGGACGCGGTCTTGCCGGAGACGTCGACCATCCGGGCGGCCCCGGACTCGTCGACATGGCTGAGTTCACTCACGCCCGCGAGGCTACTGCGCAACTTCGCCCAAAGTCCGTGAAGGGCTCCTTGCGGGAATCAGATTCCTTCAAGGAGCCCTTCACGGACGGAAGGAGGCTGGGTCAGCTGGCGCGTTCGGCGCGGACGGCGTTGCGCACCGCTTCCGCGACCGCGGGGGCCACCGCGCTGTCGAACACGCTCGGCACGATGAACGACGCGTTGAGCTTGCCGTTGTCCACCACGTCGGCGATCGCGTCGGAAGCGGCCAGCAGCATGTTGTCGTCGATGTTGTGCGCGGCGGCGTCGAGCAGGCCGCGGAAGACGCCGGGGAACGCCAGGACGTTGTTGATCTGGTTCGGGAAGTCGCTGCGGCCGGTGGCGACGACCGCGGCGTGCTTCTGCGCCTCCAGCGGGTCGATCTCCGGGTCCGGATTGGCCAGCGCGAAGACGACGGCGTCGTCGTTCATCGTGGCGACCTGCTCCGCGCCGAACAGGTTCGGGGCCGAGACGCCGATGAAGACGTCCGCGCCGACCAGCGCGTCGTGCAGGGTGCCGGACTTGCGGTCCTTGTTCGTGTGCTCGGCGATCCAGGTCAGGTTGTCGTCGAGGTTGCCGCGGTCGGGGTAGACGATGCCGTCGATGTCGGCGGCCACGATGTCGCCCGGGTTCTTGCGCAGCAGCAGCCGGATGATCGCGGACCCGGCCGCGCCGACGCCGCTGACCACGATCTTGCAGTCCTCGATGTTCTTGCCGACCACGCGCAGCGCGTTGCGCAGCGCGGCGACCACGACGATCGCGGTGCCGTGCTGGTCGTCGTGGAAGACCGGGATGTCCAACTGCTCGCGCAGCCGCTTCTCGATCTCGAAACAGCGCGGGGCGGCGATGTCCTCGAGGTTGATGCCCGCGTACACCGGCGCGAGCGCCTTCGCGATCATGATGATCTCTTCGGTGTCCTGGGTGTCCAGGCAGACCGGCCACGCGTCGACGTCGGCGAACTTCTTGAACAGCGCCGCCTTGCCCTCCATCACCGGCAGCGCGGCGGCCGGGCCGATGTTGCCGAGGCCGAGCACGGCGGAACCGTCGGTGAGCACCGCGACGGTGTTGCGCTTGATGGTCAGCCGGCGCGCGTCCTCGGGGTTCGCGGCGATCGCCTGGCACACGCGGGCGACGCCCGGGGTGTAGGCGCGGGAGAGATCGTCCCGGTTGCGGAGCGCGACCTTGGGGCTGACCTCGATCTTGCCGCCGAGGTGGATCAGGAACGTCCGGTCCGAGACCTTGCGCACGCGCACGCCCGGCAGCGAATCGAGCGCCGCGGTGATGTCCTGCGCGTGGTTTTCCGACAGCGCGTTGGCGCTGATGTCGATCACGATCGTGTCCGCGTGCGATTCGACGACGTCGAACGCCGTCAGCACGCCGCCGACGCGGCCGACCGCGGTGGTGAGATCACCCGCGGCCGTGGACGAGGCCGGGGCCTCGACCCGGACGGTGATCGAATACCCGGGACCGGGAACCGGCATGACACGTACTCCCCGCAGGTGGTGTGGGTTCGGACGGCTCGAATCTAGTCCGGTGACCCGCGCCACCACACCCCAACCGGGTGACTGACCAGTAACTTCAGCCTCGTGAGTGTTTACGCCGACGAGAACCGGCATCGCCACTCACGAGGGCACGCAGGTCAGCGGTTGATCTCGGTCTCCGGGTGCACGTAAGGCACCTGCTCGAGCGGGAAGGCCAGGTCGCCGAACGGCGAAAGCGCTCCCTGCCGGTCCGAGGACAGCTCGGTGACCGGGTGCTCGCCCGGTTCGCCCGGCCACGTCGGGTCGATGCCCTTGCTCTGCTTGTCGCCCTTCGCCACTGCTTCCTCCGAGGCCCTCGTCCGGCAAACTCGCACACAGTCTGCCCGAACACCGCTCGGGCGCGCGCACCCGCCCGGTATCCTGGGTGTCTATGCCCGCGACCTCTCTGGCGGACTGGCTGCGTGCGGAGTCCGACGACGCACTCGCCGAACTGCTGCGCACGCGTCGCGATCTGTCCACCCCTCCTCCGTCCGACACCACCGTGCTCGCCACCCGCGCGGGCACCCCGGGGTCGGTCACCCGAGCCTGCGAAGACCTCGACACGTTCACCCTCGCGGTGATCGACGCGCTGCTGATCGCCGGTGCCGACACCGAACCGACGCCGGTGTCCGCGGTGACGGCGCTGGTCGGCCGCGACGTGAGCGAACCGCTCGCGCGGCTGCGCGCCCGGGCGCTCGTCTGGGGTGCCGACGACGAGCTGCGCGTGCCGCCCGCGGCCCGCGACGCGCTCGGGCCGTTCCCCGCCGGGCTCGGCGCACCGTCGCCCGCGTTGGCCGCCACCGACATCGACGCGCGGCTCGCGGAGGTCGGCGAGGACGAGCGGGCCGTGCTCACCGCGCTGGCCGCCGGGCCGCCGATCGGCCGGACCCGCGACGCGAGCTTCGACGTCGGGCTGTCCGACGCGGCCACGCCGGTGCAGAAGCTCCTCGCGCGCGGTCTGCTGCTGCGCCGCGACGACCAGACTGTCGAACTGCCTCGCGAACTCGGCCTGCTGCTGCGCGGCGGGCACGCGTTCGAACCGGACACGCTGGTCGAGCCGGAGCTGCCCGTCCATCCACATCGGACGGACACGGTGGACGAAACCGCGGCCGGCGAGGCGATGGAGTTGCTGCGGCAGACGGAATCTCTGCTGCGGATGTGGTCGGATTCGCCGCCGCCGGTGCTCAAGGCGGGCGGGCTCGGGGTCCGAGAGCTGAAGAAGGTCGCGAAGGATCTCGAAATCGACGAGACCCGCGCGACACTGCTCGCCGAACTGGTCGTCGGCGCGGGACTCGTTGCGGACAGCGAAAACACCGCCCCGGAATACGTGCCCACCATGCTTACCGACAGCTGGCTTGCGTCGCCTTCGGTGCAGCGGTGGATGACGCTCGCGCAGGCGTGGCTGGAACTTCCGCGGCTGCCCGGGCTCGCCGGTGGCCGCGACGCGAAGGACAAGCCGATCGCGCCGTTGTCCGAGGAATTGCGACGGCCGCTCGCGCCGGTTTCGCGGCACCGCGTGCTTTCCGCGCTGGCTGAGCTGAATCCGGGCGCAGGCGTCAAAAGTGTCGACGAGCTAGTGGCCGTGCTGGCTTGGCGCGCGCCCCGGCGAGGTGGCCGGCTGCGAGACGAAACCGTCCGCTGGACGATGGCCGAAGCGACCGCGCTGGGCCTTGTCGGTCTCGGCGCCCTCACCACCGCCACCCGGCTGCTGCTGGAGGACGACCGCCCCGGCGCTGTCGAGGCAATGCACGACGCGCTGCCCGCACCGGTCGACCACGTGCTGGTGCAAGCCGACCTGACGGTGGTCGCGCCGGGCCCGCTCGAGCCGGAACTGGCAGCGGACATGGCTGCGGTCGCGGACGTCGAATCCGCTGGCCACGCAACGGTTTACCGCGTCACCGAGCCTTCGGTGCGGCGCGCGCTGGACACCGGACGGACCGCCGACGAACTGCACGCGATGTTCCGCGACAAGTCGGCGACCCCGGTGCCGCAAGGCCTCACGTACCTGATCGACGACGTGGCCCGCCGCCACGGACGCCTCCGCGGCGGTACCGCGGGCTCGTTCCTGCGCTGCGACGACGAGGCGCTGCTCGCCGAGGTCCTCGCGAATCCGGTGGCCGCGGAGTACGACCTGCGACTGATCGCGCCGACGGTGCTGATCAGCTCCGCGCCGCTGGCCGAAGTACTGGAAGCCTTGCGCGGCGCGGGTTTCGCTCCCGCGGCGGAAGGTCCGGACGGCCGGGTAGTCGACCTGCGCCCCACCGGCCGCCGGCTCCCCGCCCGCGCCCGCGCGGCTCGCGCCCGGCCGGGCGAGCAGGCGGTGCTGACCGACGAACAGGCGGCGCGGATCGTGTCGAATCTCCGCGCGGGAGACCAAGCTTCGGCCCGCCGCCGCGGTTCGACAGTGCGCGCGCCAGGCGGCGGCGGTGCGGACACGACGGCGACGCTCGACCTGCTGTCCCGCGCGACGCTCGAACAACGCGAGGTGTGGATCGGCTTCGTCGACTCGCGCGGCACGGCGAGCCAGCGCGTGGTGCGCCCGCTGCGGGTCGGCGGCGGAGTGTTGGAAGGCGCGAACCACGAGCGGTATCCGTTGCACCGCATCACTTCCGCCGCACTGGTCGAGGACTGAGCTCGCCAGCGGTCGGGTCTTTCAGCAGCGCGGTTCGGCCAGCACGAACGTTCGTGAGGGGAACCCTGAGTGAGCGTGGTCAGAGGTTGCGAAGCCCCTGCAGCACCCGCTCCATGAACTCCCGCGACGAACGGTCGCCCAGCACCAGATCGGTCTGGTGCAGCATGACCAGCCCGATGTCCGCCATGTCCCCCACCAGGACCTTCACCACGCCGAGCGGCAGGTGCAGGTGCGCGGCGATCTCCGCGACCGAGCGGGTGTCCAGGCACAGATCGCAGATCCGGCGGTGCTCGATCGAGCGCACCCCGCGATAGCGGCGGCCCTCGTCGCTGGTGGAGACCAGGGCCTCCAGCGCCAGATTGTGGTCCGAGTGCGTGCGCCCGCGGGTCCGCGCGTACGGCCGCACGCGCGATTTCGTCGGCTGGGCGGGCGGTTCCGGCTGCGCGGGTTCGTCGCCGGACCAGAACCGGTCCAATTCGGACACTCCGGAGGCCGGGCCGGGGTCGGAGTACGCGTACCGGTCGTCCGCCGGGGGCTCTTCGGCCAGTGCGTGCCTGCTGCGGGTGGCTTGGTCGACGTGCTGCCGCTGGTACGCCGAGCCTTCCGGGACCACGCGGTCGTCCGGGCCGGGCGAACCGGCGTACTCGTCGAACGAGTACGGGTCGTGCGCCGCGGGACGGCTGGGCCGGGGTTCTTCCCAGCGCGGCTGCTGAGGCTCTTCCCACCGGTCGCTGTGCCGCGGCTCTTCCCAGTACCCGGATTCGCCGTCCTCGACCCATTCGTAGCCGTCGTCGTCCCAGCTCTCCTCCGGCACCGGAGCGGGAGCGGGCGGCGGGGCCACCGGACGCGGGGCGACCGCCTGCCGCACCGGACGCGGCTCAGGCGCGGGAGCCGGGCGAGGCGCGGGCTCGGGACGCCGGGCGGGCGGCTGCGCGTGCCGCGAAGACGGGGGCGGAGGAGGCGGCGTGGCCCGAGGCTGCCGGTGCGGCAACCGCAGGCTCAGCGAACTCAGCTCGTACCGGCTCGGCGAGTCGAACGACTCCCGTTCCGTGCCTTTGTGGAGGGCGTCCCAGGCACCCGTGTCCTGGTCTCCGAAACCCGAGATCTTCATCGGCTACCCCAGTACCCCGCCGCCCTGCAGCTGCGCGCGCAGCTCCGGCGTGATCTGCTCGCCGACCCGCTCGACCAGCAGGGTCATTTCGTACGCGACTGTCCCGATGTCACACGTCGGCGCGGCGAGCACGGCCAAACAGGACCCGTCCGAGACCGACATCAGGAACAGGTATCCGCGTTCCATCTCGACCACGGTCTGGTTCACGCCGCCCGCCTCGAAGCATCGCGCCGCGCCCTGGGTCAGGCTGATCAGCCCGGACGCCACCGCCGAGAGCTGCTCGGCGCGTTCCTGCGGCAATCCCTCCGAAGGCGCGAGCATCAGTCCGTCCGCCGACACCAGCACCGCGTGCGCCGCACCCGGGACCCGGCGCACGAAATCCGAGATCAGCCAGCTGAACGTGCCCTGGTCCGCTGGCCGGTCGGAATCGGTCACTGCCCCTCCAAGCTCCTCGAACGCTGCCGGACGCCCGTTCGCCGCCCTCGGGCCATCCTCGCCCGGCCGCGGTGAAGTCGTCGTTCCAGCGTATTCACGCACCCGGTCGTGTCGAGCGTGTGCCCGGGCACGGTACGTGTCTGCCGGATGTAACGTCGCGCGAACGCATGCACAACCACGCATTCGCGGGTCACTCGGTGGTGGCGGCGGCCACCGTGCGCAGCGGGATGTCCGTGCAGGTCACCGCCGGTCCGACGCCCCGATCAGGGGCGGCCGGCCTCGGCCGCGAGGGGACGGGACTACTCGGCCCGCCCCGCTCGGAGGCACCACTCCCCGAAGCGGGTGAAGCCCGTGGAGTTCACTCCAACGGCCGCACCCGAGCCGGGGTGTAACGGGAATCTGGGAGTCGGCGGACGCCTCCTTCGCAGACGGCGGCGGGGACCGCGGACGGGACTAGCCCGCCCGCAAAGCCGTGTCGTGCGCGATCGCGTGCTGCACGACGGAGATCAGCACCTGCTTCGCCGAATCCCGCTCCCGCGCGTCGCACGCCATGATCGGCACCGACGGCGAGATGGTGAGCGCGTGCCGCACGTCCTCGATCTGGTGGTGCAGCAGCCGGTCGAAGCAGTTGATCGCCACGACGTAAGGCAGCTTCCGGTTCTCGAAGAAGTCGATCGACGGGAACGCGTCCGCCAGCCTGCGCGTGTCCACCAGCACGACCGCGCCGATCGCGCCGACGGCGAGGTCGTCCCACATGAACCAGAACCGGTGCTGGCCCGGCGTGCCGAACACGTACAGCACCAGGTCGGAGTCGAGCGAGATCCGGCCGAAGTCCATGGCCACCGTGGTGGTCGACTTGTTCGGCGTGGCCGACACGTCGTCGTGGCCCACGCTGGCCTCGGTCATCATGGCCTCGGTGGTCAGCGGGTCGATCTCGGAGATCGCCCCGACCAGAGTCGTCTTGCCCGAACCGAACCCACCCGCGACCACGATCTTGGCCGACGAGGTCGGACCCGTATGCGGTGTGTTCGCGTCGGAGTCAAATTCTCCGAAGCCCACTGAGCACCCTTTCCATGAACTCGATACTGGGGCGGTCGCCCGAATTCGTGCTGCTGCTCGTGTGCACGAGCACCAGGCCGAGGCCCGCCACGTCACCAATCAGCACCCGCACCACGCCGAGCGGCAGCCGCAGGAGCGCGGCCACCTCGGCGACCGACCGGGTGTCGAGGCAGAGGTCGCAGATCGACCGGTGCTCCGGCACGCGGACGCGGTCAAGCACCCTGCCCTGCTCGCTCGTCGACACCAGCGCCTCGATCGCGAGGTCGTAGGTCGGCTTCGTGCGCCCTCGGGTGCGGAAGTAAGGCCGGACCAGCCCGGAGGTCTCCACCTCGGCGGGCTCGTCCACGTATTCGCCGGCCGCCTGCATCGGCAGCGCGGCGGCCAGTCCGTTCGACGGGAAGCTCGATGGCCCCGGCGACCCGTCGCGTTCGGCGCTGAACGCGGCGAACTCGGCCGAGTCGTACAGCGGTCCGCTCGCCCCGCCGAACAGCTCCGAACCGGGCCCGCCGAGCAGCCGCTCGCGGTACCCGGGCACCGCGGTGATGCCCGGCTGCTGCCCGGCGTTGGAATCGGTCAGCCAGTTCGGCGGTTCGCGCACCGGCTCGGAATCAGCGGCTTGGACGTCCCTCGAACGCCATTCGCGGTCGACCCGATCCCGGAAGGACTTCCAGTCCTCCCGGCTCTGGTCCCGATCGCCCCAGCCCCCGGTGTGCTCGTCACCGAGCCGGCCGTCGCCGCGCAAGCGCCCGTCGTCCACGGTTTACTCCTGTAGTCCTAGGTCCGCCTAGCGACGGACCGCAGCGCCCTGCAGTTGTGCCCGCATCTCCGGTGTCAGCTGCTGGCCGACCCGTTCGACCAGCAGAGTCATCTCGTACACCACCAAGCCGATGTCGCTTTCCGGCGAACCCAGCACCGCGAGGCACGAGCCGTCGGACACCGACATCAGGAAGAGAAATCCGTTCGCCATCTCGACCACGGTCTGCGCGACCGGGCCGCCCTCGAACACCTTCGCCGCCCCGCGCGCGAGGCTGGTCAGCCCCGAGGCGACGGCTGCCAACTGGTCCGCCCGGTCCTTCGGCAGCCCGCGCGAAGACGCGAGCAGCAGACCGTCGGCCGAGACGACCACCGCGTGCGCCGCACCGGGCACCCGGTGGACGAAGTCCGTGATCAGCCACGCGAAGCTGCTCGCCGCGCTGCCGCCGGCCTGCCTGCCGTTCGGCTGCACCGAGCCGCCTCCCGGCTGCACTCCCGCCCGTGTCACTCTCGCTCCTCACTGCTGTCGCTCACATACCCGGCCCCGGTGACGCGAACCCCGTCGTCGTCGAGCCGGGCTTCCGGCGGCCGCTCCTTCAGCGCGTGCCTGCCGGACTTGTACCCACGCTGGAAGCTTGCCATCCGGCTGCGGGCAGCCGTCGCCGAGCGGGTGATCGCACCCGTTCCGGGCATTCCGGTGGTCGCGTCGGTGAACGAGTTCTGCTGCTGCGCCGGTTCCGGCGCGTTGCCGATCGAGCCGGGGACCAGGTACGCGTTGGGCACGCGCTTGGGCAGCCCGGCGGACGTGATCTCCTCGTTCTTGGATTCGAGCAGCGACTGCGCCGCCTGCCAGCCCTCGTCGGAGACGCTGTGCCAGCTGTCGTCCTCCGGCTCGTCGGAACCGGGGTAGAGCGGCGTCGACTCGAGCGGCTCGCTCGCCTGCCGCGCCGGCTCGGCCCTGGTCTCGGCGCGTTCCTCCGGCGCGGCGGCGGGAGCCTCGGCGGCTTCCGGCTCCGGTTCCGGCGCGGCCGCCTGCGGCGTTCCGGCTCCGGGTTCGCCGTCCTCGCCCTCGCTGAACCAGCGCGACAGCACCGACTGGTAGATCGGCAGCCGCCGGGTGGGCACGTCGTCCTCGAGCGCGGCGGAACCGTCCGGCTCGGCGGGCGGCTGCTCCTTGGGCGCTTCCGGCGCGACGTACTTCGGCTCCCGCTTCGGCAGCACCAGCGGCGGGAATTCGGTCTGGGCCAGGCTCGCGCCCTCGCCGTACGACTCGCGCGTGAGCGGCGCGAGGTCCTCAGCGGTCGGCCACGCCGGAGCTTCCGAGGCGGGCGTCGCCGGGCTGAGGAACGGACCGGCCGCGCGGTTGCCCGCGACGAGGTCGTCGAGGCTGATCGGCTGGTCGAGCGGGACGAGGCCGCCGTTCTCGGACGCTCCGCCGGAGTGCGCCGAACCCATCGCCTCGGTCAGCTCGGCGGCCGCGGGCGGCGGCGCGAGCGGAAGCGGGTTCGACGGCTCCGGTTCGCGGTTCAGCGGCGGAAGGCTCGGATGCGAGACCTCGTTGCGGTTCGGCGGCGGCGGGGTGTTCCGCATCGTCGGGGACACGGTCCGGACCTGGGTGAGCAGCTCGACCGGGACCACGACGCGGGCGATCACGCCGCCCTCGATGTCCTCGTTCTCGCGCAGCCGCACCTCGATTCCGTGCCGCTGGGCCAGCCGCGCGACCACGTACAGACCCATTCGCCGGGTCACCGACACGTCAAGGTCCGGCGGGTCGGCGAGACGCTCGTTGACTTCGGCGAGGCGTTCCTCGCTCATCCCGACGCCGTGGTCGGTGACCTGGATCGCCAGCGCCTTCTTGCGCGTGATGACCGCGCGGACGGTGATCTTGGTCTCCGGTTCGGAGAAGTAGGTCGCGTTGTCGAGCAGTTCCGCGAGCACGTGCACGAGGTCGTGGATCGCGAGGCCCTGCACCGCGACCTCGGGCACGATGCCGATCTCGATGCGGGCGTACTGCTCGATCTCCGACACCGCCGCGCCGATCACGTCGGCCGCCGGCACCGGCTTGGGCACCGACTTCGCGAGGCCCGCGCCCGAAAGCACCAGCAGCGATTCGCCGTTCCGGCGCAACCGGGTCGCCAGGTGGTCGAGTTCGAACAGGCTCGCGAGATGGTCCGGGTCCTGCTCGTCGGCCTCGAGCCGGTCGATGACGCCGAGCTGGCGTTCCACCAGCCGCTGCGACCGCCGGGAGAGGTTCACGAAGATGCCGTTGACGTTCTCGCGCAGCAGTGCCTGTTCGGCGGCCATCTTGACCGCCTGCTCGTGCACCACGTCGAACGAGCGCGCCACTTCGCCGATCTCGTCGCGGGTGAGGACCGGGACCGGGTCGACCGCCTTCTTCGAGGCGTTGACCGGGTCCGGGTCGTCCAGGATGGCCTGCACGGTTTCCGGCAGCCGGGTGTAGGCGACGTCCAGCGCGGTCTTCCGCAGCACCCGCAGCGGGCGCAGCATCAGCCGGGCGATGACGAGCATCAGCATCAGCGCGGCGACCAGCGCGGCGAGGACGATGACCCCGCCGACCCACGCCGAGCGCACCGCGTTGCTGGCCAGTTCGTCGGCCTGCGCGCGCAGCTGGGTCAGCAGGTTGACCTCGACCGCGCGCAGTTTGTCGGCGGCGACGGTGGAGTCCTGGCCGAGCTTGGTGCCGTCGAGGTTGAGCGGCTGGCTCTGCTGGGCGAAGGAGAACGCCTGTGTCTGCAACCGCCGACGCTCGTCGACCTCGGGGCCGGAGTAGGTGTCGTTGTAGAGCTGGACCTGGTCGTCGGTGGCGTTGGCGAGGAACGCGGTGATCGACGCGTCGCCGCTGGCCTCGGCGGCCCGGGTCTCGTCGATCAGGTTGCCGGGGAAGCCGTCGCGGAACGCGGCGATCTGCAGCGCGGAGTCGCCGCGGAGGATGAACTCCTTCGCCTCGCTGATCGACTGCGTGCTCGTGCCGAGGCGGAGCAGGTCGCGGTCGGTCGTCGCGGTGGAGACCTCGCGGCCGAGCTGGATCAGCGAGTCGAGCACCGAGGAGTAGGTGTCGAGGACCGCGCGGTCGGAGTAGGCCGAGGTGGTCATCGCCGCGCGCAGCGGGCGCAGCGCGTCGAGGCGCTGGAGGCCGTGCGCGTAGCGGTCGCTGGCCGCCTGGTCCTCGTTGTCGAGGTTGACCGCGGCGTTGCGCAGGTCGTCGACGTCGCGGTCGACCTTCGCCATCTGCGCGTCGAGGCCGGTCTGGCGCAGCGGGTCCGCCGAGGAGATCCGGACCACCGCCAGCGCGCGCTCGCGCTGCAGGTCGTGCACTACCGCGGTGACCTTCTCGGCGAAGGCGACCTGGTTGGCGGTGTGGTTGAGGTCGACCGCCGACCGCACGTCGTCGACCACGCGCAGGACGCCGAGCACCAGCGCGGTGATCGTGGGGATGAGGAGAATGAGCGCGAGCTTGGACCGCAATCGCCAGTTGCCGAGCGCGAGCCAGGACCGCTGCTGCGCGGTCCCCGCGTTCTCCTGAGCGGAGGCCTCCCCTGCCCCCGCGGTGTCTTCGTTCGGCACCGCCGCACCACCGTCCGGGCCCGAGGGGCCCGTTGATTCCGAACCTGCCGTGCTCGTGGCCACTACGCGCACGCTCCCGGCAGGTAATCCGCCACCTGAGTGGTCTGGACCGCGCCCCGGACTGTTACACCCTTTCGAGTGAAAAGATCGACTTCGAGGTGCGGCTGCCCGCCGCCTCGGGCGCGGAATCGGTTCAGGTCTGGCATGACGTTCGGTCCCCGCACGTGGTCGATCTCTTAGTCCGTTCGGCCGAGGCCACCCTGCACCGGCTCGTCGCCGGCGTGCGCGGAGAGCCTTTTCCCTAGTCGCGCTCTCACTACATCGGTGGTCCACACCTCACATTGCAGGAGCAGAGGGTAGCGAACGCCTGGCCCATTTGTAACCCTCCAGAAGTTGCCCGGAGAGCACCCAGGCAGCGGATCAAGGCCCATCGGGCACCCACAGGTCGTTCACATACCCCGACATACCAGGGGATTCGATCACCTGATCGAGTGACCAGTGCCACTTCTGAATCGTATATGAACACCCATTGTGAGTGATCGTCCTGGTTCTCTACAGTAGCCGCGTGACTCCGGACAATGAGCCACCTTCCCCCCGCGTCCATGCCAGACGCGGGCCCATTTGCTAGGAGCGACCTTGTTTGATGAAGCGGTGAGCAGCCGGCGCGATTACGGCAGGCGCGGGTTCCTGTCGCTCGCGATGGCGGGCGGCGTGGCCTTGACTGCCAGCGGATGCGGCCTGCTGGGCGGATCGGACGATTCGGGCAGCGCGAAGGGCGGCTCCGGGGTCGAGAAGGCCAAGATCAAGGTCTCGATCATGCCGACGATCGACGTGGTGCCTTTCCACCTCGCGGTCCAGAACGGCTACTTCAAGAACGAGGGACTCGAGGTCGAAGCCGTCGACGCCGCCAGCGGTGACGCGTCGCTGCAGAAACTGCAGGCGGGCGAGGTCGACATCGCCTACGCGAGCTACACGCCGTTCTTCATCGCCAAGAGCAAGGGCGCCGCGGACATCAAGCTCGTCGCCGACGCCTCCTCGGCCGGCCCGAAGAGCACCGAGGTCGTGGCGATGCCGAACAGCAACATCAAGAACGTGCACGACCTGGCGGGCAAGCGGATCGGGATCACCGCCACCAACACGATTTGCGACACCCTGACCAAATCGGTCATGCGCGACAACGGCGTGAGCTTCAACGACGTGCAGTGGGTTTCCCTGCGGTTCCCGGACATCGGCCCCGCGGTCAAGCGCGGCAACATCGACGCCGGCTTCCTGACCGAGCCGTTCATCACGCAGTCGGCGAAGGTCAACGGGACGGTCGAGGTCATCGACACCGCTTCCGGCGGCACCAAGGACTTCCCGACCGCGGGCTACGGCTCGCTCGGCAAGTTCACCGACGCCAACCCGAAGACCGTCGCGGCGTTCCAGCGCGCGATGCTGCGGGCCACCAAGGAATCGGCCGACCGTTCGAAGATCGAGCCGCTGATGATCCAGTTCTCGAAGGTGGACGAGGCGACCGCGAAGATCACGAACCTGCTGACCTTCCAGTCCACTTTGGACGCCCGGCGCATCCAGCGGGTGCCGGACCTGCTGCAGCAGTTCGGTTCCATCCAGTCGAAGATCGACGTCCAGTCGATGATCGTCCCGCAGGCGAACGCGTCCTGACGTGCGCCTCGTCCGGAACCTGACCGGCCTGCTCGGCTTCCTCCTGATCTGGGAGGCCGTCGTGCGGGCCGGTCTGATCGACCAGAACGACCTTCCCCCGCCGACCGTGGTGTTCGCCCGGATCGGCGAACTGTTCGGCGACGTCGAATTCGTCCGCGACGTGGTCGCCTCGGTGCTCGCGTGGCTGATCGCGCTGCTCATCTCGATCGCCATCGCGGTCCCGGCCGGTCTGCTGCTCGGCAGCGTCCGCTGGCTGCGCGACGCGACCAAGGCGATCGTCGAATTCCTGCGGCCGATCCCTTCTGTGGCACTGATTCCGCTGGTGCTGATCGTCGTCGGCGGCGGCCCGGAAGCGAAGATCACGCTAGCCGTGTACGCGGCGGTGTGGCCGATTCTCTTCAACACCATTTACGCGCTGGCCGAGATCGACCCGCTGCTGCTGGAAACCGCGCGCACCTACGGAACTCCGCGTTCGCGGGTGCTGACCTCGGTCGCGCTGCCGCACGCCGCGCCGTTCGTGTTCACCGGGATCCGGCTGTCCGCGGCGATTTCGCTGATCCTGGTGATCAGCACGGAATTCCTGGCCGGGGCGAAGCTCGGCATCGGGCAGTTCGTGCTCGAAGCCAGTTCCGGACCGGGCCGGATGGATCTGGTGCTCGCCGGAACGGTGGTCGCCGGGCTGCTCGGCTACCTCGTGAACGAGGGCCTGGAACGACTGGGCAATCGGCTGTTCCGCTGGAGCAGCGCTGTCGAAGGAGCCGCCGCGTGAGTGTGGTCGAGAAGCCCTCCACCGTCACGCGCCGGGTGAGCCGCGGCCTCAGCGGGTTCGCCCGCAAGTGGCTGCTGTTCGCGATTCTGGTGGTGCTGTGGGAGATCGCGACGCAGCTGAGCGAAAGCGTGTTCTTCCCGCCGCCGTCGAAGATCGCCGCCGCGGCCGCGAAACTGTGGTTCTCCGGCCCGGCCTCGCACCTGTTCCTCGGCGACCCGGTGTTCGACCACATCCTGCCGAGTCTCGGCAGGCTGCTCGGCGGCTGGCTGCTCGCGGTGGTGATCGGTGTCGCGCTCGGCACCGCGCTCGGCCGCTCGCGCACCGGGATGGACTACGTGGGGCCGCTGTTCGCGTTCTTCCGCGCCATTCCGCCGCCCGCGCTGGTGCCGGTGTTCATCATCCTGTTCGGCATCGGCCCTGGCATGCAGACCGCGACGATCATCTTCAGTTCGCTGTGGCCGGTGCTGATGAACACAGTGGACGGTGTCCGCTCGGTCGACAAGGTCAAGGTCGAGACGGCCCGCGCGTTCCGTACGCCCAAGCGGTACTGGATCGGGCTGGTCGTGCTGCCCTCGGCGCTGCCGAAGATCTTCGCCGGGCTTCGGGTGTCGCTTTCGATCGCGCTGATCCTGATGGCGATCTCCGAACTGGTGGGAGCGCTCAACGGCATCGGCTACGCGCTGCTCGCCGCCCAGCGTTCGTACGACTTCGACCAGATGTGGGCATGGATCGTGCTGCTGGGCATCCTCGGCTACGCGTTCAACGCCGCACTCCTCGGCATCGAACGCCGGGTGCTCGGCTGGCAGCCCGGCCGGAACTAGGAAGGTTTTCCCGTTATGTCGACCATGCTCGAGGTCTCCGGCCTCAGCCACCGCTACGGCAGCGGCGAGTCCGCGCACGTCGCGGTCAACGAACTGTCGTTCACGGTGGAGACCGGGCAGCTGGCGTGCATCGTCGGCCCGTCCGGCTGCGGAAAGTCCACCCTGCTGCGCGCGATCGCCGGCCTGATCCCGCCGACCGCGGGCACGGTGAGCCTGCACGGCGACCGCGTCACGTCGGTGCCGGACGATCTCGCCGTGGTGTTCCAGGACTACAGCCGCTCCCTGTTCCCGTGGCTGTCGGTCGCGAAGAACGTGGAATTCCCGCTGCGCTGGAGCAAACTCGACAAGGCGACCCGGCGTGCCCGGGCCGCCGAAGCGCTCGAGGCGGTCGGCCTGTCGGCCGCGGTGAACAAGTACCCGTGGCAGCTCTCAGGCGGCATGCAGCAGCGGGTGTCGATCGCCCGCGCGCTGGCGAGCCGCCCCGCGCTGCTGCTGATGGACGAGCCGTTCGCGTCGGTGGACGCCCAGACCCGGTTCGAGCTGGAAGACCTGCTGCGCCGGGTGCAGGTCGAACAGAGCACGACGGTTTTGCTGGTGACGCACGACATCGACGAGAGCGTGTACCTGGGCGACCGGGTGCTGGTGCTGTCGAAGTCGCCTGCCCGGATCGTGGCGGATCTGAAGGTGGACCTGCCCGCCCAGCGGGACCAGATCACGACGCGGGAATCGGCGGAATTCGTTTCGCTGCGCGGCGAAGTGGCCCGGTTGCTGCACGGGCCGGCCGTGCAGGCGGCGGCCGATCTGGCGGAGCAGGAGGCGGCGGAGGCCGCTGCTTCGGAGGCTTCGGACGCCGTCGTTTCGGAGAAGAAGTAGTCACAGCTTCGGGAACCAGACCGAGACGTCCGCAAGGGCGTCAAGGGTGCCGGGATCCACTTTTCCGGCAACGGTTTCTGTTTCGGCGACCACCATTGCTCGACCGTCCACTCTGGACTGGAAGTGGTGGCCGGAGAATTTCACGCCGTCGAGGCCGAGCAGGGCAGCGCCTAGGGGTTTGATGTCCCCGCTGCCCTGCACCTCCTCGACCTTCTCGCACCCCTCGGCGTCGCTCTTCTTCGGAAACCCCACCCGCGCGATGGAAAGCACCGCCGCGTTGCCGTGTCCGTCTCCGACGGCGAAGAGGTTCCGATGCAACGAGGTACAACGGTGCCGTGCGAGGTACTCCCGGACACGACCGGTGGAATTCAGCAGGCAGTCGCCCTCGCGCTCCATCGCTTCCTTGAGCTGCTTGAGCTTGAACCGGCTGAAGGTCTCTTTCTTACGGCCCCGCTTCGCGGACTTCTCGGCCTCCGCTTTCCGTGCCTTGAGGCTCCGGCCAGGCAAGGAATCCGCGACGTCGCCCGCGAGGTTGCCGGGCAACGCCTCTGCCGCACCGGAATCCACGCTGGCCGCACCGCCAAGTCCCGTCGCCGTGCCGCCGCCGACTGCGGCGACGATGGCCACCCCGGCTACGAAAACCTTTGCTCCGCCGCCCTTCTTAGGCGTGATCGGATACTTCGTCCCGTCCGGACGCGTCCGGATAATCGGCTTCGCCACTCGCTGTCCCTCCCCTGGACACCAAGACCGAAGCGGTCAAGATAGCCCCTGAGCAGCAAGAACTCATTCGATTCCGGCCCGGTTCACCCGTTCAGCCCTTAGCGCGGGAATCCGGTCCGGTCTCGTCCGGACCGATCTCCGGCAGCGTTCGCACGCCCAGCACGTTCGCCCCCACCAGTTTCCGGGTCGCCAGGTTGCCCATCGGCATGAACGTGCTCGCCTGCACGTCGCGCCACATGCGCTCGAACGGCAGCGCCTTCGTGTAGGACATCCCGCCCAGTGCATCGACCAGCCGCTGCATCACCTGGACCGCGTTGTTCGCCGCCGTGTACTTCACGATCGCGCTGCGGGCCACGCCGTCTTGGATGTCCCCGGTGAACAACCGCCGGCTCGTCACCTCTTCGGCCTGGCGGTAGATCAGCGCGCGGGAGCTTTCCAGCAGGATCTGGCATTCGCCGATCACGTCCTGCAGCACCGGGTCTTCCGCCTTGCCGCGCTGGATCAGCGTCTGCACGGTCCAGTCCAGCGCGCCGGCCGCGATTCCCGTGTACACCGCCGAGAACGCGGGCATCGCCCAGGCCCAGACGGTTTCCAGCACCCTCGAGTCGAGGTGTTTCACTGGCAGCGAGTGCACGACCGCGGCGTCCTCGACGAACACCTTGTCCAGTTCGACGTCGTTGCTCTGGGTGCCGCGCATGCCCATGGTGTTCCACGTCTGGTGGATCGTGACGCCCGGCGCGTCCAGCGCGATCTGGCACAGCAGCAGCCGCGGGCCGCCGTCGGCGTCCTCGTAGCGGGCGGTGGTCGAGCAGTGCGTGGCGACCGCCGAGTTGGTCGCGAAGCTCTTGCGGCCGGTCAGTTCGAAGCCGCCCTCGACGCGGACCGCACGGGTCTTCGCGTCCGTCATGTCGTTGCGCAGGCCCGTTTCGCTGGTGATCGACGCCCAGACCAGTTCGCCGTCCACCGCCTTGCGCAGCAGTTGCTCCAGCCGGGGCGCCTTCGTGCGCCGCCACACGCTCGCCCACTGTCCCAGCGGCGACAGGTGCATCGTGAACGCCAGCGCGGTCGCGCCGTCGCCCATCGCCAGCCGTTCCAGCACCGGCAGGATTTCCGGCAGCCCGGCACCGGAGCCGCCGAGTTCCTCGGGAACCGACAGCCGGAGGAAGCCCGCCTCCCGCAGGTCGTCGTAGTTCTGGTGCGGGAACGTGTTGTCCCGGTCGTGCTCGGCCGCGCGCTCGGCGAAACTGTCCGCGAGCTTGGCGGCGCGGTCGACGAGGGCCTGCTGCTTAGGCGTCAGGAGAGGCTGCACCCGGCCATCAAAACAGCGTCCCGGATCTTGGTCAATCAGCCATTGTCCGTAGCCGCTTCAGTCCACAAGACACGCGCGAGCGCCTGCCCCGGCGACCGGGACAGGCGCTCGCGACAGTCGTTGTCAGCCGATCAGTTTGGACAGTCCGGAGCCGTTGAACGAACCCCAGCCGGTCGTCTGGTCGTAGCCCTTTCCGGCGGAGAAGCCGGTGGTGCCGTTGAAGGTGTTGTTGCCGGTGGTCACATCGTGGAAGCCGGAACCGTACGAGGAACCGTTGCCGATGCTGTAGAACTTCGCGTTCAGGTTGCCGAGGCCGCCCTTGTGGACCTCGTTCTGCAGCGCGGCGAAGCCCGCCCACAGCGGCGCGGCGCCCGACGTGCCCCACACGTTCCCGGTCTGTCCGCCGGAGATGATCGTGTACGCCGAACCCTGCGCGGCGTCACCGGCGACGTCCGGGACCTTGCGCTTGGTCGTGCTCTGCTTGGACTGCCACGACGGCGCGGCGAAGATCGTCGAGATGCCGCCGCCGCCCGCTCCGCCGGAAGCACCGTCGTTCCACGTCGTCTCGCTGCTGTAGCCGTTCGACGAATTCACCGTCAGCTGCGTGCCGCCGACGCCGGAGACGTTCGGGCTCGACGCCGGGAAGTCCACGGCCTGGGACTTGCTGCCGGTCTGGCGGGCGCAGTCGGTGGTGCCGTCGTCGCCCGCGGCGGCGAAGTAGCTGATGCCCTCGGCGGTGCCGGTCGCGAGCGCCTTGTCGACGCTGTTGGCCGCGGCCGAGCCTTCCGCCGCCTCGCAAGAGCCCCACGAGATCGAGACGACGCTGACCTTCTTGTCCGACGCGATCTTCTGGTACATCGCCAGCTCGCCCGCGTTGGAGTTCGGGGCCTCGTACACGTAGTCGTTGGCAGGCGCGGCGAGCGCGTGCACGACCTCGATGTCCAGGTCGACCTCGGTCTGGCCGTCGCCGGGGCTGGAGTCGTAGTTGGCTCCGTTGACCGAAACCGTGCTGACCGTGCCCGCCTTGAGGCCGTACTTGGTGTCGTACGCGGTGATGTCGGACTTCTTGTAGCCGTCGAACTCCACGAAACCGACATTCACGCCCGCGCCGGTGGCGGTCATTCCGCTGGTGCCGTACGCGGTCTTGAGGATGGTCGGCGTCACCGGCTTGACCGTGCGCGGCGCCTGCGTCGGCTTCGCGTGGTGCTTGACCGCGTGATTGTCGAGGCCGACGACCGAATCGACCACCGAGGACACCGAAGCGGGCAATTCCGGCGCCGAGTCGTTGGCGTAGAACTTCCGGCCGGTGACCGTGTCGGTGTAATTGCCGATACGCGTATGGAAGGCAGATTCCAGCTGTCCGGCAGTTGCCGAGAAGGTGATCGCCTGCCGGTTTCCGGAAACCTCAATACCCTGCGCACCGCTGCGCTTGAGGAAATTCACCGCCTGATCGGCCTCGGCTTGCGTTGGGCCGAATGCAGCAGTGAATTGCTCCGGAGAGAGGAATCGGTGGTACCGCGGCGAAGCCGGGTCCTGCACGTCGGCGAGGAAGCGGGCCAATGCCTGCTGGTTGTGCAGCTTGAGGGACAGTGCGGCGGGAATCTGCTGCTCAGCGGCAATATCGCCGGACCGCGCGCTGGCGGCGAGCGGTGCGGCGTTGCCGGAAAGGGCGACCAGCGGATCGGCGTTCGCGACGCCAGCCACGGACAGGCACAGCAAGGCCGGCAGCGGAACCGCGGCGGCGACGAGCTTGCGCAAGCGCATGAGAATTCCTCTCGAGAGGCGGGGACCAGGTCGGCTAAATCGCGGTACCGACCCGTATCACCGACCCTAAAAAACCGCAGGAAACAAAGAAACCTACTTTTGGCTGACCTTAACGCGGTTGGTTTGTTTTCCACTTGCACGATTTATGACTGATTGACGCCGCGATGTCCAGCCGAATCCGGAAACCATCGGACGTCGGAAGACGGAAGCCCCGGACATTCCGGACCGCTTGCGCGCACACGCGCACTGTGCTCGTCAAGCAAAGAAGGGAACCTTGCCGGAATTGGAATTCCCGGCGAGGTTCCCTTCCGCAATGGACTGGAGCGTCAGCCCTTGACGAGTTCGGCCCACTCGCGCACGGCCGCCGCGTCGACCGGAGCGTCCCAACCGGACGGACGCACCGCTCCGCCGACGTGGAAGCCGCGCACCCCGCCCGCCCGCAGCAAATGCACCTGCTGTGCCCGCAAGCCGCCGCCGACCAGCAGCGCCGGACCGTCGGTCCGCCGCGCCAGCTGCTGCAGCACGGACAGTCCACTCGCGACACCGTTCGCGTGGCCCGCCGCCAGTACGGTGTCGCAGCCGAGCTCAGCCAGCACGTCGTAAGCGGCGATCGGATTGCGCGAACGGTCGATGGCGCGGTGGAACGTCCACGGCCGCCCGTCGATCTCCTTCAGCAGCGCGCGGCACGCCTCGGCGTCGACCTCGCCGTCCTCGGTCAGGAAGCCGAAGACGAACTCCTGCGCACCCGCGGACACCAACCGGGCCGCCGAAGCGCACAGCTCGTCGATCGCGCGCGCGTCGAAAGTGTTCTCCGCGCGCAGCATCACGCGCACCGGCAAGTCAGTGGCCGCGAGCACCTCGCGCACTGTCGCCTCGCTCGGGGTGAGCCCGTCGCTGGCCATGTCGGAGACCAGTTCGAGCCGGTCCGCTCCGCCCTCCTGCGCCCGCTCCGCGTCCCGCGCGCCCAGCGCGATCACTTCCAGCAGGGCGGTGTTCGAACTCATGCCTCATCCGTTTCGATCCAGTGGCGGGGTGTCTTCCCCCCTGGCGTGCCTGCCGCGCCGGAAGCCGCCTTGCAGGCTCGTCATCCGGGCGCGCACCGCGTCGGGGGAAAGCGAGAGTATCGGCCGCGGCTCCGGCTCCGCGGCGGGGCCGCCCGCCACGTCGGCGACCCGCAGGAACGGCCAGGTGTCCTCGGCCCCGTCCTCTTGTTCCAGGTGCTCAGGCGACGGCCACTCCGGTTGCTCCGCGGGCTCCGGCGCCGGCCACTCGGGAGCCGCCTCGTCCGGGTCGTCGGTCGGGAACTCCGGCGGCGTTTCGTAGGCGTGCCTCGGCTCGGCTGCCTGGTAGTCCGGCTCGAACGCGGGCACCTCGGGCATCGGCGCGACGACGCGCGGCTCCGGCGCCACTGGTTCCTCGACCGGGGCGGAGAGGTCGAACCAGCGCGAAAGCACGTCGCGGTAGGCAGGCATCCGGTCCGTCGGCGCGTCGATCTCCAAATGCGACCGCGACGCCGGCCCCGGCCACGACGGCGCTTCCTCGACCACCGGCGCCCGCCGCAGCGGACCGGCGTCGTCGAGGGTCGGCGCGACCAGTTCCACGGGCTCCGCTGGCTCCTCGGCCGGGGCCAGCGGCGCGAGCGGGGCCAGCAGCTCCGGTTCCGGCGCGGGTTCCGGTTCGACCGGCGCGGGCGGCTGCGGCAGCGGCGGGGCCTCGGTGATCAACGCCGCCGGGACGACGGCCGTCGCGGTGAGCCCGCGTCCCTCGGCCGGACTCAGCTTCACCGCGATGGCGTGCCGTTCGGCCAACGTCGCGACCACGAACAGGCCCATCCGGCGCGACACCTCGACGTCGACCTCCGGCGGATGCGCCAGCCGCGCGTTGGTGCGGTCGATCTCCGCCTGCGGCATGCCCGCGCCGCGGTCGGTGATCTCGATCCGCCACGCCCCCTCCGGTGTCCGCGCGCTCTCGACGGTGACCGCCGCCTGCGGCCCGGAGTACCGGGTGGCGTTCTCCAGCAGCTCGGACACCACGTGCACCAGGTCGTTGACCGCGTCGCCGCGCACCGCGAGCGCGGGGGCCGGACCGATCTCGATCCGCTGGTAATCCTCCACTTCGGACAGTGCGGCCCCGATGATCTCGTCGGCGACCACCGGTCCGGTGTCCTCGCGCATCAGGTCGGTGCCGGACAGCACCAGCAGGTTCTCGCTGTTGCGCCGCATCCGGGTGGCGAGGTGGTCGAGTTCGAACAGCCCGCCGAGGGTCTCCGGGTCCTGTTCGCCCGCCTCCATCCGGTCGAGCACGGACAGCTGCCGCTCCACCAGGTCCTGGCTGCGCTGCGACAGGTTGACGAACATCGCGTTGACGTTCTCGCGCAGCATCGCCTGCTCGGCGGCCAGCCGGACCGCCTCGCCGTGCACCGCGTCGAACGCGCGCGCGACCTGCCCGACCTCCTCGCGGGTGAAGATCGGCACCGGCGCGACCGCCGCCCGGTGCCGCAGGTTCTCCGGAGCCGGATCGGGCTCGGTGAGCAGCCGCTGCACGGCCTCGGGCAGCCGATGGTCGGCGACCTCCAGCGCGGTACGGCGCAGGATCCGCAGCGGCCGCAGCAGCGAGCGCGCGATCACCACCGACAGCACACCGGCGACCAGCAGGACACCGATGACGATTCCGCCGTCCCAGATCGTCGACGCGCGGGCGCTGGCGGCCCGTGCGTCCGTTTTGTCCTGGAGCTGGACGAGCAGCGCTTGCTGCACCTGATGGGCGAGATTGACCGTGTACGTCGACGCGGTGTCCCACTGGTCGGCGTCCAGACCGGACAGCGGCTGGTTGTTCTCGGTACGCGTGAGCGCCGACTCGACCATGTCGTTGCCGATGTCGACGACGATGCCGATCACCGTGTCCGAGTACATCCGCTGTTCATCCGGAGTCGCGAAGGTGCGGTAGTCGCTGCGCGCGGCGGCCAGTTCGGCCTCCGCGCCGAGCAGCGCACGCGTCCGGTCCCGGTTGAGCGTGCCCTGCGCGATCGCCTCGGACATGATCGCGCGCTTGACCGACATCTGGTCCTTGATCCGCGCGAGCGCGTTCCCGGCCAGCCGCAGCCGCGCCAGGTCGGGTTCGGTGACGTCGGCCGCGGCGGTGTCGCTGATGTCGAGCAACCCCGAGATCAGCTCGCTGTAGGAGCGGAGCACCGCGTCCGCCGGATACGCGGAGTGCTCGGCCGAATACCGGAGGCCGCCCAGCACCCGCAGCCGGTCGTCGCTCTGCTGCAGATCGCCCGCCGCCGATTCGTCGAGCCGCGTTTTGCTGTCGGCGAGCGACCGCTCGAACGCGCCGATCGCCAGGTCGACCCGGGTGCGCTGGCCGACGAGGACGTCGGTGGGCCCCTTGCGGTCGCCCGCGACGAACCGCACCGTGACGTCGCGTTCCCGCTGCAGCTGGTGCACGACCTCGGCGACCGTCGAGTCGACCCGGCAACGGGCGGCGAACTCGGCGAGCTGGCGGGCGTCGCGCAGGTCGCTGTTGACCCGGAGGCCGACCAGCACGACCACGGCGAGCGCCGGGATCAGCAGGACGACGAAGAGCTTGGTGCGCAGCCGCCAGTTCCGCAGCCGCCACCGGCCGCCGACCGGGCGCGAGGCAGCCGGATCCGTCGCGTCACCCGAACGGGGACGGTCGTCGCGACGGGTCACCTGTGCTTCCTTTTCCACCGCGGGAACCTCTGCCCACGGACGTCATCGGGCTCCGGCCGGAAACTACCGCTTGGTAGTTCCCGGCGAAAAGATCGGGAAGCCACCCTGGCGGGGGCACAGCCCTGCGGGCGATCGTATGGGCAGCGGCCCATACGATCCAGCACGAGGCAGAGATTCTCCCGGCAGGGGATGGCGAGTGAAAGCGACCGGTCTGAGGTTTGCGCTGGTGGCGACGTTGTTCGCACTCAGCGGCTGCTCCGTGTTCGGATCCAGTGACGCCGGACAAGCTCAACCGCCGGAACGCGCGACGCTGCGGGTCGGCGTCGCGAGCCCCATCGACACCGCCCCGCTGCGGATCGCCGTCGCCGCGGGAAAGTTCCGCCAGGCCGGGCTGAATGTCCAACTGGTGGAACTCGGCGACAGCGACGGCGTGGAAAAACTGAAGTCCGGACAGGTCGATGTGACGTTCGGCAGCGACGTGTCGCTGTTCCGCGCCGCCGGGTCCGGCACCGCGCTGCAATTGCAGGGCGAGGCGTACACCTTCGGCCGCACGACTATCGCGCTCGTCACGCTGCCCGATTCCGACTACACCGAACCGACCGCGAAGAAGTCGCCGAAGATCGCGGTGGACTCCCCTGACGACATCGGCGCGCTCACCGCGCGGGCAGTCCTCGGCACGGCGGGCGTCGACAAATCGAAGATCGAATTCGTGCCCCGGCCGTTCGGGCAGATGCCCGCCGCGCTGCAGTCCGGCGACGCGGACGCGGCGCTGATGGTCGAGCCGTACATCACCCGCGCGGAGAAGGAACTCGGCGCGCGGGTCCTCGCCGACGGCTCGACCGGCGCGACCCTCGACTTCCCGGCGTCGGGCTACGCCGCGACCGGCCAGTTCGCCGCCGCCAACCCGCGCACGCTGACGGCGTTCCGGAACGTCCTCACCCAGGCCCAGCTAGCCGCGTCCGACTCGGCGAAGGTGCGCGACGCGCTGCCGTCGTTCTCCGACATCGACCAGACCACCGCCGCGCTGATCTCGCTCGGCAGCTACCCGACCACGCTGTCGGCGACCCGGCTTCAGCGGGTGGCCGACCTCATGCACAGCTCCGGGCAGCTCGCCAACCGCCTCGACGTGGCGGCGATGCTCCCCAACGCCTTGTAGCCCTCAGATGCTCGCCCCGGTCGGCTGCAGGCAGATCGTGCGCACCGGCGGCCCGGCGTAGACCAGCGACAGGTCCTTCTCGCCGCAGCTCGACGCCGACTTCGTACCGTCGTGCACGACCGCGCGCGCCTCCGCCTTGGGGTCGTCACAAGCGACCTTGCCGACCTTCGACTCGTCCGAAACGTCACGCACGCACTCGCCGGACACGACGTTCAACGCGAGGCACAGCGTCTGGGTCGGCCTGCTGGTGGTGCTGCGCGCCGACGAGTACAGCTCGAACGGCACATAGTCCTCGCCGCGGCAGGAAGACCGGCCTTTGGCGACGGTGTCGACGCGGTAGGTGGCGGCCTGGTCGGAGCAGTCCGCTCCGGTGTAGGTCTGCGTCTCCGAGCCCAGCGACGTGAGGTAGAGACAACTGCCCGCGACCGGCGGTCCGGCCGAGCGCGCGACCGCGGCGAACCCGAACGCGCCGAGCGTGCCGAGCCCGAGCGCCACGACGACGAGCGCGGCGAAGAGCGCCTTCTGCTTGCCCGACACCCGTTTCGGGCCGCCCGGCACCGGCTGCCGCGGAAGCGGCTGGTACGGGTTCGCGGCCGGCGGCACGCCGAACGGTGGTGTGGTCACTGGGTCCCCTCCCGCGGCTTCGTCCCGCCATCTTGGCATCCCCGGGCCGCGGGCCGGGAGGGAACGTATAAAGGAGAGGTGACTGATGGCCCCCTGATCGTCCAGTCCGACAAAACCGTGCTGCTCGAGGTCGACAATCCGCGTGCCGACGACGCGCGGATCGCGATCGCGCCGTTCGCCGAACTGGAACGAGCGCCCGAACACGTGCACACCTACCGGATCACGCCGCTCGCGTTGTGGAACGCGCGCGCGGCCGGGCACGACGCGGAACAGGTGGTGGACGCGCTCACCACGTATTCGCGCTTCCCGGTGCCGCAGCCGCTCTTGATCGACGTCGTCGACGTGATGGGCCGGTTCGGGCGGCTGCAGATCGCCAACCACCCGGCGCACGGCCTGGTCATGACCACGACCGACCGCGCGGTGCTGGAAGAGGTCTCGCGCAACAAGAAGATCAGCCCGATGCTGGGCTCGCGGATCGACGACGACACGGTGATCGTGCACCCGTCCGAACGCGGGCGGCTCAAGCAGGCGCTGCTGAAGGTCGGCTGGCCCGCCGAGGACCTCGCCGGGTACGTGGACGGCGAAGCGCACCCGATCGATCTCGCCGAGGACGACTGGCGCCTGCGCGACTACCAGCGGAAGGCGGCAGAAGCGTTCTGGGCGGGCGGTTCCGGCGTCGTCGTGCTGCCGTGCGGCGCGGGCAAGACGCTGGTCGGCGCGGCCGCGATGGCGCACGCCAAGGCGACCACGCTGATCCTGGTCACCAACACCGTCGCCGGGCGGCAGTGGAAGCGCGAACTGGTCGCGCGCACGTCGCTCACCGAGGACGAGATCGGCGAGTACTCCGGGGAGAAGAAGGAGATCCGCCCGGTCACCATCGCGACGTACCAGGTGGTCACGCGCAAGACCAAGGGCGAGTACCGGCATCTGGAGCTGTTCGATTCGCGCGACTGGGGCCTGGTCGTCTACGACGAGGTGCACCTGCTGCCCGCGCCGGTGTTCCGGATGACCGCGGACCTGCAGTCGCGGCGGCGGCTCGGCCTGACCGCCACGCTGGTGCGCGAGGACGGCCGCGAGGGCGACGTGTTCTCGCTGATCGGCCCGAAGCGGTACGACGTGCCGTGGCGCGACATCGAGGCGCAGGGCTGGATCGCACCGGCGGAATGCACCGAGGTGCGGGTGACGCTCACTGAAAACGAACGGCTCCAGTACGCCACCGCGGACTCCGACGAGCGGTACAAGCTCGCGGCGACGGCGATGACGAAGATCCCGGTGATCCGGTCCATTGTGGACAAGCACGCCGGCGAACCGACCCTGGTGATCGGCGCGTACCTCGACCAGTTGGAGATGCTGGGCGCGGAACTGGAGGCCCCGGTCATCCAGGGCGCGACGAAGAACAAGGAGCGCGAGGAACTGTTCGACAAGTTCCGCCGCGGTGAACTGCGCACGCTCGTGGTGTCGAAGGTCGCGAACTTCTCGATCGACCTGCCGGAAGCGTCAGTGGCGATCCAGGTTTCGGGCACGTTCGGTTCACGGCAGGAGGAAGCGCAACGCCTCGGCCGCCTGCTGCGCCCGAAGGGCGACGGACGGCAGGCGCACTTCTACTCGATCGTCTCGCGGGACACAGTGGACACGGAGTACGCCGCGCATCGGCAGCGCTTCCTGGCCGAACAGGGCTACGCGTACCACATCGTCGACGCGGAGGACCTGCGTCGACCGCTGTGAATCACGAACCGAGATAACGGAGAACGGCCAGCACGCGGCGGCTGTACCCCTTCGCTTGCGGCAGGTCGAGCTTGTCGAAGATCGCGTTCGCGTGCTTCTCCACGGCACTCTGCGAGATGTACAGCAGCGTGGCGATGCTCGCGTTCGTGTGGCCCTGCGCCATTTTCTCCAGCACGTCGCGCTCGCGCGGGGTCAGCCGCGCGAGCGCGTCCTCGTGCGAGGTGCGGGCGACGAGCCTGCGCACCACCTCCGGATCGAAGGCCGCGCCACCGGCCCCGACCCGGTCCAGCGCGTCGAGAAAGTCGCCGACCTGCGCGACGCGATCCTTGAGCAGATAGCCGATGCGGCCGCCGTCACCGCCGATCAGCTTGGCCGCGTAGCGTTTCTCGACATATTGCGACAACACGAGCACCCCCGTGTCCGGCCAGCGTTCGCGGATTTCCAGCGCCGCACGCAACCCTTCGTCGGTATGAGTCGGCGGCATGCGAACGTCGGTGACGACCACGTCGGGTTGGTGTTCCGCCGTCGCTTCGAGAAGCTTCTCGCCATCGCCGACCGCGGCGACCACTTCGTGGCCTTCCTCCGCCAGCAGCCGCACGAGACCTTCCCTGAGCAATGTCGCGTCCTCGGCCAGAATCACTCGCACGGCAGCGCCACCCGCACTGTGGTCGGCCCGTTTTCGGGGCTCTGTACGGAGAACTCGCCATCCATCGCCGCCACTCGCCTCGCCAGCCCAGACAATCCGCCACTCGCACCGACGCTCGCTCCACCACAGCCATCATCCGTGATCTCTGCTTCGAGCTTGGTCTTTCCCCGGCGGACGTCGATCGTGACCTTGTTGGCGTTGGCATGTTTGGCCGCATTCGTGACCGACTCGGACGCCACGAAGTAGACCACCGTCGCCAACTCCGGCGAGGGCTCGTCGATTGCGTAACGGAGGTCGACCGGGATCGTGGCGCGCTCGGCCAGAGACTCCAGCGCGGCCTCGAGACCGCTTTCGTCGAGCGCGATCGGGTACACGCGCCAGCTCACCTCTCGCAACTCGCGCAACGCTTCCTGCGACTCCTCGTGCGCCTGGCGGACCAGCTCAGCCGCCCGGTCGGCGTCATGCGTCCGACGCGCCCGACCGAGCAGTACGCCTAGCGCGACCAGCCTTTGCTGCACGCCGTCATGCAAATCCCGCTCGATCCGGCGACGCTCGCCGTTGACCGCCTCGACCACTTCACTCCGCGTGGTCGCCAGCTCGGACACCCTGCGCCGCAACAGTTCCTGACTGCTCGGCCCGAAAAACCGCCTCGCCAGCTTTCGGTCGAGTGCGGCTACGCCGATCAGGCCCTGTCCACAAAGGAATACCGCGATCGCGCCGAGAGCCAGCACCGGGAGCCAGTCGAGGAGAGTCCCGTCGCCCGCTCCGCCGGGAGCTCGTCCGGTGACCAGTTGGGCGAAGTAGAACACCCCAGCCGCTATACCCGCGCCGATGCACACCCAGACTCCCAGCGCGAGCAGCCCGGTCAGGCCGCGCGGGACGAGGTACTGCAGGGCGCGGCGGCCGTCGTAATCGTCGCCGTTGCCGGCGTCGAGGAAACGCTGCACGCGGGCACGTTCTATTTCGGCGAGCCTTCGTGCGCCGCGGAACACCCGCGGTCGTGCTGCGGGGATGGCTAGGAGGGGTGCGGCGAGCAACAGGTACGGCACCTCGATGAGCGCCGTCAGCGCGCCTAGGCCGACGCCCGCCGTCCGGCGCAGCACTCGCGGTCTGTTCACGTTGATCAGGCTAGCCAGCTCGGTGGGGGCGGAGTACTGCGGTTTTCCGCATTTCTCCGGGTGGCCGCCCGCAATGTGTTGCGCGCCTTGGCTTCCTACCTTCGACGACGTTGCCTTCCATCGCGAAAGGACCCCTCGTGAACCTCTTGCTCGCCACCCCCGCCGAACCCCTCACCGGACTGGCCGGATGGGCCGTCGGACTGATGGACTCGCTAGGCGGCATCGGCGCCGCGATCGTCGTCGGCCTGGACAACCTGTTCCCGCCGATCCCGAGCGAACTCGTCCTCCCGCTAGCCGGTTTCTCCGCGAGCCGCGGCACCTTCAGCCTGGTCGGCGCCCTCTTCTGGACGACCCTCGGCTCCCTCGCCGGCGCCGTGATCGTCTATTGGCTAGGCGCCTTGCTCGGCCGCGACCGATGCCGCGCACTGCTCAGCCGCCTGCCCCTGATGGACGCCGCCGACTTCGACCGCACCGAGGCGTGGTTCGCCCGCCACGGCGGCAAGGCGGTGTTCCTCGGCCGAATGGTGCCGATCTTCCGCAGCCTGATCTCCCTGCCGGCGGGCGTCGAGCGGATGCCGTTCGCCCGGTTCCTGCTGCTGACGACGGCAGGCAGCCTACTGTGGAACACCGCCTTCGTCGTAGCCGGTTACCTGCTCGGGGAGAGCTGGTCGCTGGTGGACCGGTACGCGTCGGTCTTCCAGTACGTCGTACTCGCCGCGGTGGCGATCGCCATCGGCCTGTTCGTCGCGGTCCGGGTGCGCCGCGTCTCCCGGCACTGACTCTTTCCACCCCTCGACCTGGGCTTTCCCTAGGTTCACTCGAACGGATGAGCGAGCGTTGCCCTGGAAATTGTCGGTGGTTCGAACTACTGTTCGATATGCAGGCACCGAACACCAGTTCGAGGGGAAGCTCATGACGATCGCACCGTTCCGCCCCGGCGTCGGGGCACCGCCGGTCCAGACCTTGCCGCCAGGGCGCTGGCACGGGCGGATCTGGGTGTCGGAGGAACCGCTCACGCGCCCGCAGCGGTACCTGAGCTGCGTCGCGGAGTTCGAGCGCTCGGGATTGTGGCCCGTGCTCATACCGCCCGACCAGCGCTTCACCGCCCGCGGCGAAGACTGGCTGGACGACCGCGGCCGGCTAGCTCCCGCAGGCCACCGCGTCGCCAACGCCGACCCCGCCGAAGTACTGGCCCGCTGGTGGGACGGTTCCTGCTGCGACGGAGCCTGCCTGCGCCCGTTCGGCACCCGCTTCCCCGGATTGGCGAAACGCTCGCACCGCCGCTCGGATCCGCTGGCCGAAGCAGGCAACACCGGCTCGATCCTTGCCGCCCGGACCCCACACCGGCTGGGCCTGGTCCAAGCCGACCGTCCGGCTGACGTCCCGGCTCTCATCGGCTGGACGGGAATGATCAAGTCGACAGACCAGGTCGCGGAGCTGTCAGCAGTCCTGCGCAGCTGGGAAGACCGCTTCGGCGCGACCCTGGTGACGCTGGGCTTCGACTCGCTGGAGCTCTCGGTTTCCGCCCCACCCCGCACCCACGCCAGGGCGCTCACGGTGGCAGCCGAGCACCGGGCTTTCAGCCTCCCCACGTACCTCACGCAGCCAGGGAACTTGCGGGAGTACGCGACGTCCTTGGTGCAGTCACGCCGATGGAGGTTCTCGTGGGCCTGAGGAAGTGAGCGATGCGCGGACGGCCGGACAGGCCCGTCGCACGAGGGTGGCCCGCAGGAACCTCAGGTCCGGCGAGCCTGCCAGATGCGGGGATGCGCGGGAAGCAGGCAAGCTCAGCCCGTTCGGCGGGCCAGCAAGGCGGCACGGCTGGCCCACCGAGCGAGGTGACCACCGCTCGCCGCGCTCCGGCCACCTCGCGCTGCTCCGGCATCGCCAGCACCGCCACCCGCTCCCGCACCACCGCACCAACGACCCGGGCGGCGCGACCGTCGGGCCCATCGGCTCGATCAGCTGCGCGATGACGTCCTTGGTCGAGGTCTTGCCGGACGAGCCGGGGACGCCGCGGACG
>NZ_JACGZW010000025.1 GCF_014145675.1 Amycolatopsis dendrobii | reverse complement strand
GAAAGAATCGTTCGACACCAGCGAAAACCTCCCCTAGGCAGACGGCTTCCCGGCTCCGGTCGACGCGGCGGGCCCGGGCTGCCCACCCTAGTCCGCCGCGGTCGGGCCGTTCCGTCTGGATCCTCTCTCTTCCGTGGGCCGAGCGCGCCCGCGACGCGCCGGGACGCGTTCGGCGTGGTGATCGCCGGTGCGCCCCTCGAGTACCCGGACACGGTCGCACCCGGCACCGACAAAACCGGGGCCGTCGAGAGCCCGGCCGCCCAGAGTCACCCGGGAGCGTGAACCAGCCCACAACCGCCGAGCAAGGGGCCATGGCACCGCTTGACAGCGGACGGGCCGGAACCGACGATCCGTCGCGTGAACCTGTCTGACAGCCGGGCAGCCGGACCGCTCCCCCGGCGCGTCAGCGCGATGGAAGCCGTCCTCGGCCATCTGCGGCAGGCGATCGAGCACGGCGAGTACGCGGTCGGCGACCAACTGCCGTCGGAGGCCGCGCTGAGCAAGGAGTTCGAGGTCAGCCGCTCGGTCGTGCGCGAGGCGCTGCGCGGGCTGCAGGCACTCGGGCTGACCGTGTCGCGCACCGGCCGCGGCACGTTCGTCACCGCGAGCGGCCCGCCGGAGAACCCTACGTTCGGCGACTACTCGGCCCGCGACCTGGTCGAAGTGCGCAGGCACGTCGAGGTGCCGGTGGCCGCCTTCGCCGCGCGCCGCCGCGACGCCGACCAGCTCGCCCGCCTCGCCGATCTCGTCGACCGGATGGACGCCGAGACCGCCGACGCCGCGTGGGTCGCGCTCGATTCGCAGTTTCACGTCACGATCGCACGGGCATCAGGCAATCCGGTGTTCGCGAAGGTGATCGAGGAGATCCGCGACGCACTGGCCCGCCAGTCGGCGTTCCTGAACCAGCTCGGCGGACGGCGCGCCCAGTCGAACGTCGAGCACCGGCGCATCGTCACGGCGATCGCCGAAGGCGAGGAAGACGCGGCGGCGGCCGCGATGACCGAGCATCTCGATCACGTCGAGAAGACCCTGACCACGATCGTCCGACCGGCGCGCGCCGGCGAAGCAGAAACAGGTACCACCGCGTGACTGAAGAAACCCTGCCCGCGACTGCCGCGGCGGACACCGCCGACGCGGGCGACGCCGGATACCGCAAGGCGCTGAAATCCCGGCACATCAACATGATCGCCATCGGCGGCGCGATCGGCACCGGTCTGTTCCTCGGAGCGGGCGGACGGCTCGCGCAGGCCGGCCCGGCGCTCGCGATCGTGTATGCGGTGTGCGGGCTCTTCGCGTTCTTCGTGGTGCGCTCGCTCGGCGAACTGATCCTGCACCGGCCGTCGTCCGGCGCGTTCGTGTCCTACGCGCGCGAGTTCATGGGCGAGAAGGGCGCGTACATCGCGGGCTGGATGCACTTCCTCAACTGGTCGACGACCGGCATCGCGGACATCACCGCCATCGCGCTGTACGCGCACTTCTGGTCGTTCTTCACGCCGATCCCGCAGTGGGTGCTGGCGCTGATCGCGCTGGCGGTCGTGCTGTCGCTGAACCTCGTGTCGGTGAAGCTGTTCGGCGAGATGGAATTCTGGTTCTCGATCGTCAAGGTCGCCGCGCTGGTGCTGTTCCTGATCGTCGGCGTCGTCCTGCTGGTGACGCAGCATCCGATCGACGGCCACGTGCCCGGTCCGCAGCTGATCTCCGACCACGGCGGCGTGTTCCCCGCGGGCATCCTGCCGATGATCCTGATCGTGCAGGGCGTCGTGTTCGCCTACGCCTCGTGCGAACTCGTCGGCGTCGCGGCGGGCGAAACGGAGAACCCGAAGAAGATCGTGCCCAAGGCGATCAACTCGATCATGTGGCGGATCGCGCTGTTCTACGTCGGCTCGGTCGTGCTGCTGGCGATGCTGCTGCCGTGGGACGCCTACTCGGCCGACCAGAGCCCGTTCGTGACGGTGCTCGCGAAACTGGGCGTGCCCGGCGCGGACAGCATCATGAACCTGGTCGTGCTGACCGCCGCGCTGTCGAGCCTCAACTCCGGGCTCTACTCGACCGGGCGGATCCTGCGCTCGATGTCGCTGGCCGGGTCCGCGCCGAAGTTCACCGGCGTGATGAACCGCAACCAGGTGCCCTACGGCGGGATCCTGCTGACGTCGTCGGTGTGCGTGGTCGGCGTCGGGCTGAACTACGTGGTGCCGAAGGACGCGTTCGAGATCGTGCTGAACTTCGCCGCCGTCGGCATCCTCGGCACCTGGGCGATCATCGTGCTCAGCCACCTGCTGTTCGTGCGGAAGGCCAAGCGCGGCGAGGTGACCCGGCCGCACTTCCGGCTGCCGTTCTCGCCCTACACCGAAATCGCGACGCTCGCGTTCCTCGCCGCCGTCGTCGTCCTGATGGGCTTCGACAAGACCGGCCGGATCACCCTGATGGCGTTGCCGGTGATCGTCGTCGCGCTGGTGGTGGGCTGGTTCGTCGTGCGCAAGCGGATCGACATGAGCGCGTTCGACAAGGCAGAAGCGTCGTGATCCCGCAGGAACGCGAACCGCGGCACGTCCCGCTGGTCCACCTTCTGCGCGACGGCATGGTCGAAGGCGTCCACCACGGTTCGGTCGTCGTGCTCGCTCCGGACGGTTCGACGCTGTTCGAGGCAGGCGACCCGGACGTCGCGATGTACCCGCGCTCGACCGCGAAACCCTTGCAGGCCGCCGCGATGGCCCGTCTCGGACTGCGCCTCGGCCCGTCCGGTTTCGCGATCGCCGCGGCCAGCCACTCCGGCGAACCGCGGCACCTCGAAGCAGCGGCTGCCGTGCTGGAAAGCCGCGGCTTCACCGAAACCGATCTGGGCAACCCCGCCGACCTGCCGTACGACCCGGTCGAGCGAGACGCCTGGATCGCCGGCGGACGGCAACCGTCGCGGCTCGCCCACAACTGCTCCGGCAAGCACGCCGCGATGCTGGCGGTCTGCCAAGAGCAGCGATGGGACGTCGGCGGCTACCTCGATCCGGCACATCCGTTGCAGCGCGCGATCCAGGAAACCGTCGAGGAGCTGACCGGGCAAACCGTGCCGCGCGTAGCCACGGACGGCTGCGGCGCGCCCCTGTTCGCACTCTCCCTTCGGGGCTTGGCGAGGGCTGCGTCGCGGATCGCGACCGCGCCGGATGGTTCGCCGGAATCGCTGGTGGCCAACGGAATCCGGCAGCGTCCAGACCTGGTGGCAGGAACCCGGCGCGACGTCACCCGGCTCATGCAGGCTGTGCCAGGGCTGATCGCGAAGGACGGTTTCGAGGCGGTCCAGCTCGCCGCATTGCCGAACGGAACCGCCGTGGCGCTGAAGATCGCGGACGGCGGCGACCGGGCGCGGCCCGCGGTACTCGCCGCGGCGTTGGCGCGAGCAGACGTCGACCCAGAACTACTCGCCCCATTCAGCGACCCCGCCCTGCGGGTGACGGACGCACTCGCCGCCTAGGTCCGTGAGGGGAACCCTCATTGACTCTGATTTCTTCAGGTTCCCCTCACGGCCGTCCACCGGACCCACCACTCGCAAACCTCAGCCGACGCACCCGGCTGTCGAGGCACCCAGCCCACGCGAGCCGCTTCTCAGCAGGAGCGGAACAGTAGCGACTCGCGTACGTTCGATTACGTGCTGAACCGAATCGTCGACCGGCTGCTCGGTCTCCCCGCCGCCGAGGACCCGGCCCCCACCGCGGTCAAGGGCCTCCGCGTCCCGATGCACGACGGCGCGCACCTCCTAGCCGACCGCTACGCCCCGTCCGGCCTGACGACCGGCCCAGTCGTCCTGATCCGCACCCCCTACGGCCGCACCGGCCCCCTCGCCAAACTCTTCGGCGAAACCTTCGCGCGCCACGGTCTGCAGACAGTCCTGCAAAGCACCCGCGGCACCTTCGGCTCCGAAGGCGAGTTCCGCCCGTTCCACACCGAACGCGAGGACGGGATCGCCACCGCCGAATGGCTGCGCGCCCAGCCCTGGTGCGACGGGCGGATCGCCATGGCGGGCGCGAGCTACCTCGGCCACACCCAGTGGGCAGTCGGCCCGTACCTCGATCCGCCGCTCGAAGCCATGTGCCTCGGGATCACCGCGTCGGAATTCGTCAGCACGTTCTATCCGGGCGGGGTGCTCGCGGCGGACAACATGGTGTCCTGGTCGGCCATGATCGGGAAGCAGGAGGAGCGGTTCGCCGCGCTGCCGAACCCGCTGCAGACGCGGCGCACGCGCAACGCGATGGCGTATCTGCCGATCGCGGGCGCGGACGTGGCGGCGATCGGCAAGCCGGTGCGGTTCCTCCAGGACGTCACCGAGCACGCGGACCCGGACGACGACTTCTGGCAGATGTCGGACCACAGCGCCGAAGTCGCGAAGCTCGACGTGCCGGTCAGCATGGTCACCGGCTGGTACGACCTGTTCATCCGCGCGCAGATGCGGGACTTCCGCACGCTGCAGGACGCCGGACGGTCGCCGCGGATCACCGTCGGCCCGTGGTCGCACGGCGAACCGGCGAGCTTCCGCGTGCTGATCCAGGACCAGCTCGGCTTCCTGCGCGCGCACCTCGCCGACGACCGCACCCAGTTGCAGCGCTCCCCCGTGCGGATCTTCCTTCAGCAGGCGTCGGCCTGGCTCGATTTCGACCAGTGGCCGCCCGCTTCCGAGCCCACGCACGCGCATCTGCGCCCGGTCGGCGGCCTCGGCGAAACGGTGCCGGGCGAGGCGCTGCCCACGCCCTTCACCTACGACCCGGCGGATCCGACCCCGGCCGTCGGCGGGCCGTTGCTGATGGGAAAGACCAAGCAACGCGACAATTCCGAGGTCGAGGCGCGCGACGACGTGCTGGTGTTCACCGGCGAACCGCTGGTGCACGACGTCGACGTGATCGGCGATGTGTCCGCCACCGTGTTCGTGCGGACCGAATTGGCCGACGCGGACGTGTACGTGCGGCTGTGCGACGTCGACCCAGGAGGCATCTCGCGCAACGTCACCGACGGAATCCTGCGGCTGCGTCCCGGTGCTCCGGAAGCCGACGCCGACGGCGTGGTGCGGGCCGAGGTGGAACTCGACCCGACCGCGTACCGCTTCCGCCGCGGGCACCGGTTGCGCGTTCAGGTCGCGGGCGGCGCGTTCCCCCGGTTCGCGCGCAATCACGGTACGGGAGAACGGGTTTCGTCCGCGGTGCGCGGCACGCCGAACCGGTTCGAGGTGTTCCACGACGCCACCCGGCCGTCGCGGGTCACGCTGCCGGTCTTTACTCGGTGACCATTACTGAATGACCGCGCGCTGATGCGTCGTCAGCCTGCCGTCGTCGTGCAGCACATGCAGCAGGAGCGACGGCGGGCTGTCGAAGTCCAGCGGCCCGCCCTCGTCCCAGCCGCGGCCCGAGCCGGGTTCCACCGGCAGCAGTGATCCGGACACCACGCCCGGCGCGATCCGCACCGGCACGCCCGCGAACTCCGTCGCCGCGCCGGTGTGGACGTGCCCGCACAGCAGCGCCGCGACGCCGGGATGCCGCTTCAGCACGGCGGCGAGGCGCTCTTCGCCGGTCTGGCGGATCGCGTCCACCAGCGGCACCCCGACGTCGAGCGGCGGGTGGTGGAACGCGACCAGCGACGGACCGTCGTGACCGGCGAGCGTGTCGTCCAGCCAGGCGAGCGTCTCGTCGGCGAGGTAGCCGGCGCCCTTGCCCGGGATCGTCGAATCGCACGACACGAGCAGCACATCGGCCACCTTGGTCGCGGAGTTCACCGGTGCGTCGCTGGCGAGTTCGCCGAGCAGCACCTCACGAAACTGCGCGCGGACATCGTGGTTGCCGGGGCAGACCACCACCGGCGCCGGGAGGTCCAGCAGTTCGGCCGCGCGACGGTACTCCTCGGGCAGGCCGTGATCGGCGATGTCGCCGGTGGCGAACACGGCGTCGACCGGCTTTTCGAGGTTTCGCAGGTACCGCGCCACCGCGGCGGCCCGTGCGTCGGCGCGCTCGCTGCCGTCGAGGTGGATGTCGGAGAGATGCGCGAAAACCCGCACCGGATCAGCTCCCTTTCAAGTACGTCAACGCTTTCACCCAGTTCCGGACGAGCAGCGCGGACGCGCCGGGCAGGTCGTCCGCCCGCAGGGCCGCCGCGATCTCGCGGTGTTCGGCCACGCTCTCCGCCACTCGGTCCCGCCCGCCGAAGTATGCCGTCTCGTAGCGTTTGAGCAACGGTTTTGTCTGCTCGATCAAGCGCAGCAGATGCGGGTTGTCGCAGCGGGACGTGAGCAGCGCGTGCCAGCGGTCGTCCGCCGCGGGGAGATCGCAGGAATCGGCTATCTCGTCGGAAATCCGGTCGAGCGCGTCCGGGAGCGAGGCGAGTTCGAGCGGCGAGGTCCAGCGCAACGCGAGCGCTTCCAGTTCGGCGACCAGCGGGTAGAGCCGACGTGCTTCCTGCGGGTCGAACGGCGCGACCAGGAACCCGCGGCCCGGCGCGGCGATGAGCAGCCCGCGGTCGGCCAGTCCGATCAACGCCTCGCGCAACGGCGTCCGGGAGACACCCAGCTCGTTCGCCAGGTGCACCTCGTTGATCCGGGTGTCGGCGGGAAACCGTCCGTCGAGGACACGCGCGGTGATCTCCTCGATAAGTTCACCGCGCAGGAGTCTCTTGACCATGTGATGAGTATTGCACACAGTTTGCTCGTACTGTATTCAGTTCATATGGCCAGCTCTTTCGATGTCGACCGCGCACGGTACGAAACGCCGGGGTGCGTCGGAGTCACGCACTTCAACAACGCCGGCTCCGCCCTTCCTCCCGCGCGCGTCACCGACACCGTGATCGACTATTTGCGCACCGAATCGCTGCTCGGCGGCTACGAAGCGGTCGAACAGGCCAAGGACCGCCTCGACGGCGTTTACACCTCGATCGCGCGGCTGCTCAACGCCGCCCCGGACGACATCGCGCTCAGCGACAACGCGACGCGCTCGTGGCAGGCGATCTTCTACGCGCTGCCCTTCGGACCGGGCGACCGGATCCTCACCGCGAGCGCCGAATACGCCAGCAACGCCATCGCCTACCTCCAGATCGCGCGGCGGACCGGAGCGACCGTCGAGGTCGTGGACAACGACGAAACCGGCCAGCTCGACGTCGACGACCTGCGCCGCCGCATCGACTCCGACGTCAAGCTCATCGCGGTGACCCACGTCCCCACGCAGGGCGGCTTGGTGAACCCCGCGGAGGAAATCGGAGCCGTCGCCCGCGACGCAGGCGTCCCGTTCCTGCTCGACGCGTGCCAGTCGGCCGGCCAGCTGGACCTCGACGTCGAACGCATCGGCTGCGACGCCCTGACCACCACCGGCCGGAAGTACCTGCGCGGCCCGCGCGGCACCGGCTTTCTGTACGTGCGCCCGCGCCTGCGCGACCGCCTCGAACCGGCGATGCTCGACCTGCACTCGGCCAAGTGGACCTCCCCCGCCGAGTACGTCGTCGATCCGACCGCAAAGCGATTCGAGGTGTGGGAACGCGATTACGCCGCCGTACTCGGCCTCGGCGCGGCTGTGGACTACGCGCTCGAATGGGGCCTGCCCGCGATCGAAGAACGCGTCACCGCCCTGGCCGCGACCCTGCGCTCCCGCCTGGCCGAGCTGGACCGAGTCACCGTGCACGACGCCGGCGCGCGCAAATGCGGCCTCGTGACCTTCAGCGTCGACGGACTGCCCGCGGACGAGATCAAGGACCGCCTGAACGCGGCGAAGATCAACACGAGCGTCGCGCATCCGTCGTCGGCACAGTACGACTTCACCGCCCGCGACCTGCCGGACCTGGTCCGCGCGTCGGTGCACTACTACAACACGGAGGAGGAAATCGACCGGTTGACCGGGGAGGTCGCCGCACTCACGCGGTAGCTGGAGATCACCCGTTTGACGCAGTATCCAGCACCGCCGAAGCCGCCTCTTGTCTCGCGTACACCCGCGGAGTGCGCTGCGGCCGGGCCTGTCGAGGGGGCAGGCCCGACGGGGCAGGGGGAGGAAAGGGAAGGCCTCCTGGGCCGGGATTGATGGGGGAACCCGGCCCAGGGGGCCTTCTCTTGTGCCTAGACCAGCGCCGCCGACGGATCGGAGTCGCGCAGCGCCTCGACCACCGCACGGGCGTTCTTGACGCTCGCCGCCTTCGAATAGGTGTTCTTCGTCCCGCTCATCGCCCGGCTGAAGCCCGAGTGGTACACGGCGTGCACTTCGACCAGGCGGCTGTCGTCCTCGTCGTAGACGTAGATCTGCACCGCCCAGCTGCCGATGTTCTTGTCGTGCGAGGCGACCGCGCTGAAGACCGGCTGGCGCAGCACGTCCGCGAACGGATCGTCGTCCTGGTCGATCTTGCCGAAGACGACGCGCCTGCCGCCCAGTGCGTTCTGGAAAACCCGCGCGATCTCTCCCGCGGACAAAGACGATCTCGCCTGAATGACGTCACTTGGCATCTCTCAACCCGTTCTGGTCGACAATTTCCGGTGAATTGCGGAACCCGCGACGCACAAGTCGGCATGAACCGAATAGCTGGTACCCGAATTCGCCGACAGAGACCGAACCGTGACGCGCCCGGCTCACCGCCCCTGCCGCGTCTCCCCCGCACGACGGCGGCTCTCGGCGGCCAGCTCCTCCTGGCGGCGGCGCTTCCGTTCAGCCTCTTCGCGCTTCTGCTTGTCCGCGAACTCCTTCTGCTGCCGCTGGACCCGCTTCGCCGCTTCGGCATCGGCCTGCCGATGGTGGCCGTAGTCCGGCGGCGGGGTGTAAGGCATGAGAACCTCCAGCATCGCGTGACGGTTTCACTGACGCGCGAATCGACATCAGCACGTCCAGAGTCGGCACGGCGAAACGGCTTGTTACAACTGCCCGGTCCACGGTTTTCGGATATCGGCAGCAATTCCTGAGCAGTCTCGGCGGATTGTTTAAAACGCTCAGGCGGAGCCAGGTTCCGACCGTGCGGCGAAAACAAGCCGACCCCATCCGGTGAAGCTTTCACCGGATGGGGTCGGCCGGACAACGGTGGGCGCAGCAGGGATCGAACCTGCGACCGCTCGGGTGTAAACCGAGTGCTCTCCCGCTGAGCTATGCGCCCGCACGCCGGAGCGGGAAACCCCGCCCCGGCGAAACGAAACCGATCAGGCGGTCAGTTCCTCGACCGCCTTCTTCCACCCAGCCTGGTCGCGCGCCTCGCCCGGCGCGTTGACCTCGGCGAAGCGGACCACGCCTTCGGTGTCGATCAGGAAGGTGCCGCGGACGGCGAGCCCTGCCTGGTCGTTGAAGACGCCGTACTTCTGGGCCACCTCGCCGTGCGGCCAGAAGTCCGACAGCAGCGGGAACTGGTAGCCCTCGACCTCGGCCCACGCCTTGAGCGAGAACGGCGTGTCGACCGAGACGCCCAGCACCTGGACGCCCTTGCCGTCGTAATCGCCGAACTCGTCGCGCAGCTGGCACAGTTCGCCGGTGCAGATCCCGCTGAAGGCGAACGGGTAGAACACCAGCAGTACCGGCTTGTCGCCCTTGAACTGCGACAGCGTGACCGGCTGCTTGTTGTAGTCGTTGAGCGTGAAGTCAGGGGCCTGCGAACCGACCTCGACGGCCATACCGGCGATTCCTCTCCAGAGCGAACACGAGCGTGCCGCCCACCCTATCGCGGCCTCAGCGCTGCTTGGCCTTCGAGGACTTCGGCGACACCAGGCGGGTGCCCAGCCAGCCGGGGCCCACGCTGATGTTGGCAGTCTGGGCGAGCCCGACCTGGGGCACCGCCTCGGCGATGTCGCTGGGCTCGACGTGCCCGGGCTGCCCGGTCTTCGGGGTCAGCACCCAGATCACGCCGTTCTCGTCCAGCGGACCTCGCGCGTCGACCAGCGCGTCCCCGAGGTCTCCGTCGTTGTCGCGCCACCACAGCAGCACAACGTCGATGACCTCCTGCGCGTCTTCGTCGAGGAGCTCACCGCCGATGGTTTCCTCGATCGCCGCGCGGACGTCGTCGTCGACGTCCTCGTCCCAGCCGATCTCCTGGACCACCATGTCCGGCTTGATGCCAAGGCTCTCGGCGACGCCGGCGTTGCCTGCGTCTCCCGCGGCGACCACTGCTTCCACTCCTCCAACTACGACGGAGCGCGGCGGTCGGTCCGCCGCACTCGGATACACGGTTGTCGAACAGCGAACACTGACGCGGCGCTGCGCGCAACCGTCCACACCGGATCTTTGGCAAGTCGTGTCTGCAGCGTAGGGGCCCGCCGCCCCCTTGCCTGACTCCGGGTGGCACTCAGTACCCCACCACTGCGAAGGTCTCCCCGGGAGCCTCCTTTAGGGTGGAGGAGAGAAAACGCGCGCGCGATACACCGTGCGCGGGGAGTGGCGACACTCGGGCGGCCGATGTTACCGGGCAGTACAGGTGACGGGAACCCCAACCGGGACGACCATGGACGTCGGCGAGCACTCCCGCCCACCAGCTACAACGGCTACAACCAGCTACAAGGAGACCCCTTGGCCCCGCAGAACGACGGCGCCTCCGGCAAGGAGACCCCGGCTCGCGTACGCGTCATCCGTGACGGACTCGCGGCGCACCTTCCCGACATCGACCCGGAAGAGACCAGCGAATGGCTGGACTCCTTCGACGAGGCGCTGGCGCGAGGGGGCCAGCAGCGGGCCAGGTACCTGATGCTGCGCATCCTCGAGCGCGCCCGGGAGCGCAACGTCGGCGTCCCGGCGCTCACGTCGACCGACTACGTGAACACGATCCCCACCGAGAACGAGCCGTGGTTCCCGGGCGACGAGGAGATCGAGCGCCGCTACCGCCGCTACATCCGCTGGAACGCGGCGATCATGGTGCACCGCGCGCAGCGGCCGGGCGTCGGCGTCGGCGGCCACATCTCCACCTACGCCTCTTCGGCGGCGCTGTACGAGGTCGGTTTCAACCACTTCTTCCGCGGCAAGGACCACTCCGGCGGCGGCGACCAGGTCTTCTTCCAGGGCCACGCCTCCCCCGGCATGTACGCCCGCGCGTTCCTCGAGGGCCGCCTCACCGAGCAGCAGCTCGACGGGTTCCGCCAGGAGTACAGCCACGCGGGCGAGGGCGGCGGCCTGCCGTCGTATCCGCACCCGCGGCTGATGCCGGAGTTCTGGGAGAACCCGACGGTGTCGATGGGCCTCGGCCCGATGAACGCGATCTACCAGGCGCGGTTCAACCGCTACCTGCACGACCGCGGCATCAAGGACACCTCCGACCAGCACGTCTGGGCGTTCCTCGGCGACGGCGAGATGGACGAGGCCGAATCGCGCGGCCTGATCCACGTGGCCGCGGGCGAGGGCCTGGACAACCTGACCTTCGTGATCAACTGCAACCTGCAGCGGCTCGACGGCCCGGTGCGCGGCAACGGCAAGATCATCCAGGAGCTGGAGTCCTACTTCCGCGGCGCGGGCTGGAACGTGATCAAGGTCATCTGGGGCCGCGAATGGGACGCGCTGCTCTCGGCCGACCGCGACGGCGCGCTGGTCAACCTGATGAACGTCACGCCGGACGGCGACTACCAGACGTACAAGGCCAACGACGGGGCCTTCGTCCGCGAGCACTTCTTCGGCCGCGACCCGCGGACGAAGGAACTGGTCAAGGACCTGTCCGACGCCGACGTCTGGAACCTCAAGCGCGGCGGCCACGACTACCGCAAGGTGTACGCGGCGTACAAGGCGGCCATGGAGCACCACGGCCAGCCGACGGTGATCCTGGCCCACACGATCAAGGGCTACGGTCTCGGCCCGTCGTTCGAGGGCCGCAACGCCACGCACCAGATGAAGAAGCTCACCCTCGACGACCTGAAGCTGTTCCGGGACGCGCAGCGGATCCCGATCAGCGACGAGGAGCTCGAGAAGAACCCGAAGCTGCCGCCGTACTTCCACCCCGGTCCGGATTCGCCGGAGATCGAGTACATGCGCGGCCGCCGCAAGGCGCTGGGCGGGTACCTGCCGGAGCGCCGCCCGAAGACCGCCAAGGCGCTCGTGCTGCCCGGCGACAAGGTCTACGAGGGCGTCCGCAAGGGCTCGGGCAAGCAGGAGGTCGCCACCACGATGGCGATCGTCCGGCTCATCCGCGAGCTGGCGAAGGACTCGGAGATCGGCAAGCGGATCGTCCCGATCATCCCGGACGAGGCGCGCACGTTCGGCCTCGACTCGATGTTCCCGACCGCCAAGATCTACAACCCGCACGGCCAGACCTACACCTCGGTCGACGCGAGCCTGATGCTGGCGTACAAGGAGTCCGAGAAGGGCCAGCTGCTGCACGAGGGCATCAACGAGGCGGGTTCCACCGCGTCGTTCACCGCCGTCGGCACGTCGTACGCGACACACGGCGAGCCGATGATCCCGATCTACATCTTCTATTCGATGTTCGGGTTCCAGCGCACCGGCGACGGCCTGTACGCGGCGGCGGACCAGATGGCCCGCGGCTTCGTGCTCGGTGCCACCGCCGGCCGCACCACGCTGACCGGTGAGGGCCTGCAGCACGCGGACGGGCACTCGCTGCTGCTGGCGGCGACCAACCCGGCCGTCGTGGCGTACGACCCGGCGTACTCGTTCGAGATCGCCCACATCGTCAAGGACGGCCTCCGCCGGATGTACGGCGAGACCGGCCCGGACGGCAACGGCGAGAACATCTTCTACTACATCACCATCTACAACGAGCCCTACCAGCAGCCGGCCGAACCGGAGAACCTGGACGTCGACGGCGTCCTGAAGGGCCTCTACCGGTACGCCGACGCGCCCGCGGGCGACGGCCCAGAGGTCCAGGTGCTGGTTTCCGGCGTCACGATGCCGGACGCGCTCAAGGCGCAGAAGATGCTGGCCGAGGAGTGGGGCGTGCGGGCCGCGGTGTGGTCGGCGACGTCGTGGGGCGAACTGCGCCGCGAAGCGGTCGAGATCGACCACGAGAACCTGCTGCACCCGGACCAGACGCCGCGGGTTCCGTACGTCACGCAGAAGCTGTCGGAGGTTTCCGGCCCGGTCGTGGCGGTGTCGGACTGGATGCGCGCGGTGCCGGACATGATCCGCCCGTGGGTGCCCACCGACATGCTCACGCTCGGCACCGACGGGTTCGGCTTCTCCGACACCCGCCCGGCCGCGCGGCGCAAGTTCCTGGTGGACGCCGAGTCGATCACCGTCGGCGCGCTGTCCGCGCTCGCCAAGCGCGGCGAGTTCGACCAGGCGAAGGTCGCCGAGGCGGCGCGCCGCTACCGGCTCGACGACGTGGCGGCCGCCGGGCCGCAGACGTCCGACTCCGGCAACGCGTGACCGCTGCTTGATTCAGGGACCCCTCCGGGACAGTGTCCTGGAGGGGTCCCTGCTTTAAGGTAGACATCGGATGTATCCGGATGCCTGACGAAAGGTGGTCGAGCGTGACCCAGCGTCGCCTGCCCCGGCCCAGCGAGCTCAAAGAGATCCTGCGGCCGAAGCCGATCGTGCTGAACCCGACCGATCGGCGCCTCGCCGGCGCGCACACGATCGCCGATCTGCGGATGCTCGCGCGCAAACGCACCCCGCGGGCGGCGTTCGACTACACCGACGGCGCGGCCGAACTCGAGGACAGCCTCCGCCGCGCCCGGCAGGCCTACCGCCGCGTGGAATTCCAGCCCAACGTGCTGCGCGGAGTGTCCGATGTGGACACCAGCAGGGAGATCCTGGGCAAGCGCTCGGCGCTGCCGTTCGCGTTCGCGCCCACCGGGTTCACGCGGATGATGCAGACCGAGGGCGAGCGCGCGGTGGCCAGGGTGGCCCAGCGCAACAACATGCCGATGGCGCTTTCGACGATGGGCACCACGTCGATCGAGGACCTCGCGGCGGCCGCGCCGGACGCGCGCAAGTGGTTCCAGCTGTACGTGTGGCGCGACCACGGCGCGGGCGAAGATCTGATGAATCGCGCGTGGGAGAGCGGCTACGACACGCTCCTGCTGACCGTCGACACCCCGGTCGCGGGCCAGCGGCTGCGCGACGTCCGCAACGGCCTCACCATCCCGCCCGCGATCACGCTGAAGACGTTCGTGGACGGCGCGATGCACCCGGCGTGGTGGTTCAACATGCTGACCACCGAGCCGCTGAACTTCGCGTCGCTCAACCACTTCGGCGGCACCGTCGCGGAACTGCTGGACAAGCTCTTCGACCCGACGCTGAACTTCGACGACCTCGACTGGGTGCGCCAGACCTGGCCGGGGAAACTCGTGATCAAGGGCGTGCAGAACGTCGACGACGCCCGTGACGTGGTGAAACACGGCGCCGACGCGGTCCTGCTCTCCAACCACGGCGGCCGTCAGCTCGACCGCGCGCCGACGCCGATCGAGCTGCTGCCCGCGACGCTGGACGAGATCCAGGACAGCGCCGAGGTCTGGGTCGACACCGGCATCCTGTCCGGCGGCGACATCGTGGCCGCGCTCGCCCGCGGCGCGAACGCGGTGCTGATCGGCCGCGCGTTCCTGTACGGCCTGATGGCGGGCGGCGAACGCGGCGTGCAGCGCTGCGTGGACATCCTGCGCACCGAGATGATCCGCACGATGCAGCTGCTCGGGGTCCGGCGGGTCGACGACCTCCGCCCCACCCACGCGACGCTCCGCTGAGCCTCAACCGTGCAGGGCACCTTGAGAGATTGCCTCAAGGGGCTCTGCACGGACATTCAGTGCCAAGTTCGGCGCAGTCGGCGTAATCCGGTATCCAGTGACCGACATCACGTCTCCTGCCTTCGGATCATCCGAGGGAGAAGACCATGTCCGTCACGCTGAACCGCCGCGCGCTGGCGATGCTGCGCGCGATCGCCGCAGGCCGAGCCGAACTCACCCGCAGCTGCGAACCGGACCTGAGGGTCGACGGCCTGCCCTGCTGTGACCAGACGACCGCGCACGACCTGGTCCGGGAGGGCCTGGTCCGCCCGGTGTCCGCGCTGGGCGGCGCGGTCGGCCAGTGGACGCGGGCCGAACTGACCCCGGACGGGCAGCTCGCGCTCGGCGCGTGAGGTCAGCGCGCCGCGGCGACGGTCTTCTCGCCGGCGACCGCGGTGCGCGCCGACCGGTTCCAGGTGACCCAGCCGTGGATCACCAGCGCAGCGAACACGAGGTAGATCGCGGCCGAGAAGTACAGGCCGGAGCTGATCTGCAGCGGCACGCCGATCGCGTCGACCACCAGCCACACGCCCCAGAACTCCACGAGCCCGACGCCTTGGGCGGCGAACGCGACGAGGGTCCCGACGAAAATCGCGGCGTCCGGCCACGGTGCCCACGACGCGTCGAGCGCCTGGAGCGTCAGCGCCATCGCGACCGTGCCCAGCCCGAACGCGCCGAGCATCACGGCCCGCTCGGTCCAGCGGCCCTTGCGCACGACGACGCCGTACACCGGGTCGGTCCGGCGGTTCCAGGCCCACCAGCCGTAGAGCGAGATGAGCAGGATGGCCACCTGCCGCCCGGCGAGACCGCCGAGATGGGCGGACGCGTAAACGGAGAAGAGCAGGACGGTCGCGCCGACCTGCACCGGCCAGGTCCACAGCGTCCGCCGCTGCGCGAGGAACACGACCGCGAGCGCGAACACCTGCCCGGCCAGCTCGGCGATCGAGATCCACTGGCCGAACACAGTCACGCCGTGGTGCAACAGGAAGTCCACGTCGGCACCCCTTCCGATCTACGCCTCCCAACATGCAGCACGAAGCCTCCATTCCCGTGCCGATGTGAGACTGAAGACAGTCCCGCTGAGTGGACGCCGGGCCGGACACGGCGAAGGCCCGGCACCGAGGCGGTGCCGGGCCTCCATCGCCCGAGCGAGCCCCGCGAACACGGGGCAGAGCGCAGGGGCCGCGCTGCCGAAGCAACGCGGCCCCTGGCCACCGATCCGCGGATCGGTGAAGGCCGTCAGCGAAGCGGCCGACCGGGCTCGAATCCGGTCAGCAGCACGGCCCGACGCCGGTGCGGGCCCGCGGATCAGCTCGCTGTCCGCGGAATCCCCGGCGCACCTGGTACCGGCTCAGCGGTCCACGCGCCCGAACCCGGCGGGCGGGGTCGGCGGCTCCGGCGGACGGCCGCCGTCCGCGGGCATCTGGCGGGTCTGCTCGCTCGGCTGCGGAAGGCTGCCCGACTGCGACTGCGGGTAGCCCTGCGTCCGGGTCTGGCCTGCCTGCGCGTGCTGCCCGCTCACCTGGCCCGGCTCCCGCGAGCCGCCGGCGCCCGAGCCGACCTGGCCCTGCAGGTTCGCCAGCCAGCCGCCCCACCGTTCCTGGGCCGGCTTGATCAGGCCGCCGCCGAAGCCGACCACGATCACACCGCCCGCGGTCGCCAGCACCGCGATCAGGATCGGGCCGGTCACCGCCGTCGCGATGTTGACCTGGCCCAGCGCCGCGATGATGCCGAAGGCCATCACCAGCCAGTACGCGATCGTGCTGAGCAGCCGTCCGGCCGGGCGGCCCGACAGCGCGCCCGCGACGACGTCGCGCACGACCTTCGCGATCGCCGCCGCGACGATGATCAGCACCACCGCGACCAGGATCCTCGGCAGGAACGCGATGATGTCGTTCAGCAGCTGGCTCACCGGGTTCGACTGCCCGAACACCCCGAACGCCAGCTGCAGCGCGATCAGCAGAATGAAGTAGTAGACGAGTTTCACGAGCACGGCGGTGGCGTCGAGATTCGCGCCCTTCACCATTCCGGTCAGCCCGGTCTTCTCCACCATCCGCGTGAAACCGAGCTTTCCGAGAACAAGCCCGACGGCTTTGGACACGGCTTTCGCGATCAGCCAGCCGATCAAGAGGATGATCAGAAAACCCACGAGTTTCGGGACGAACGTGGCCACCAGATTCCAGGCCTGTCCGAGTCCGTCCTTGAGTTGTTCACCCACGCTGGCTCCCTTCGCCGCGGTTCGACGTGGATTCCGGCACCGTCCTGTCGCACCGGGTCGCAGGACAGGTACCCACTGCACCCGAGTGCTGTGCACCACGATCGAGTGAGACGACTGGCGCGGGAAGATCAATCGCCGCCATACTTGTCCTACCGGTGGGGACCGGGGAGACGAGGCCGCTCGGCGCAGCGAAAACCGCAAGCGCCGAGCGGCCTCGAACATTTCCCGCTCTTTATTGCCGTGCGACGGCGCTTCCGAGACGAATGCGGTTCGGGTTTTCTCCGCCGTTCATCTGGTCTTCATGTTCGGTCGATTGGCGGGCCGCCGACGGATTTGCGCGCCGACCTGGGCGCAGCGGCGGAGATGTCCGGACGGGAATCCCGGAGAGGCCTCGTCTGTGCGGTGCGAATTCGCGTTGCCGGGCAGCCCGCGGCGGCGAATTGCGCGGGCCTTCCGCGCGCGTGCCGGATAACCGCACGGCGGCAATAGCGCGCGGGCGAGATCCCGCGCGAAGGTCATTAACCGGCGCGCGGCCGGCAACCAGAACAGCGGGCTCGCGGGGGCGGCGTTCACGCAACTCACCCGATGCCGCTAACCCACGTGGGTTAGCGCCTCCGCTGCCCAGGTCCCTCACTGGACCACCGTGTCCACCGAGAGTAGAGGCTTTCGACAGAAAAGCGGGCCGCGGCAGTCCGCCGCGGCCCGCTGTGTGAGACCTCCGCTGTCAGGCGGCGCGCAGCGCGTCGCGCAGCTTCACCTTCGCGCCGGTGCGCATCACCGCGTTGCGGTAGATCCGCGCGGCCAGCCAGATCAGCGCCGGGATGAGCGCGACGACCAGGCCGACCGACAGCACCGCCTCCCACACCGGCACACCGCCCATCGCCAGCCGCATCGGCATCAGCGTCGGCGCGAACACCGGGATCACCGAAAGCACCTCGGCCAGCGGGCTCCCCGGATTCGACGGCAGGATCGAAATCCCCACCACGTACCCGGCGATCACGAACATCAGCGCGGGCATGGTCGCGCCGCCCACGTCCTCCTGCCGCGACACCAGCGCGCCGAGGGCGGCGAACACGATCGAATACATGAAGAACCCGAGCAGGTACCAGACGATCAGCCAGATCACGGTGCCGACCGCCGCGTTCACCGAGATCGTCAGCACCCCGAACCCGAGCCCGGCCGCGACCCCGGCCACGCCGATCGCCAGCATCTGGATCAGCCCGACGACGCCGATGCCGAGCACCTTCCCGGCCATCAGCTGCCACGGTTTGATCGTCGACAGCAGCAGTTCGACCACCCGCGAGGTCTTCTCCTCGACGACGCCCTGCGCCACGCTCTGCCCGTTGAGCATCAGCGAGAGGTAGATCAGGATGCCCGCGATGATGCCGAGCACGAGCTGCTGCCCGTTGTAGTCGTACGGTTTCTCGAGCGGCGGCAGTTCGTCGATCGTCGCCTCGGCGGTCGCCTGGCGCACCTTCGCCGGATCGCCGCCGAGGGATTCGATCTGCTGGTTGAGCGCCAGCTGCCCTTCGAGCACGGTGAACGTGTTCTTCAGCTTCGCGTCCAGGTCCTTCTTCACCTGGACGTGCACTCGCTTCGCGTCCTGCACCAGCAGCGCGTCGATCGAACCGTCCCGCAGCTTCTCCTGGCCGGCCTTCTCGTCGGCTACCTGCTGCGTCGCGACGGTCTGGCCGATCGACTTCGCCGTCGCGGACAGCGGCTGCGCCAGCTGCGAAGCAGCGGGCACGTAGCCGACCGTCGCGTCGGCGCTCCCGCCGCCGTTGAAGAACTTGAAGATCAGCGCCAGCGCGACGACGATCAGCACCATCACGAGCGTGGTGATGCGGTAGGCCTTCGAATTGACGCGCGTGGTGATTTCCCGCCCGGCGACAAGGCCGACCGCTGACATCGGGCTCATCTGGACATCGGACCCGGTCATGCCGCGGCCTCCTGGTGCTCGGACACGACGGAACGGAACAACTCGGTCAGCGACGGCAGTTTCCGGGCGAATTCCCGCACCGGACCGGTCGCCAGCGCGGCGCGCAGCACCGCCTGGTCGTCCGCGCCGTCGGCCAGTTCCAGCTCGGTCACCGCTCCCCTGCGGCCGATCACGGTCACCCCGGACAGCCCGGCCGCCCAGTTTTCGGGAGCCTCGGGCGCATCGACGAGCAGCCGGGTCGTCCCGCCCGCGCGCAGTTCCGCCACCGTGCCGGACGCTTCCATCCGTCCACTCCGGACAATCCCGATCCGGTCGCACAGCCGTTCCACCAAATCCAGCTGGTGGCTGGAAAACACGACCGGAACGCCTTCGGCCGCCTTCTCCTTCAGCACGTCGCTCATCACGTCGACGGCCACCGGGTCCAGTCCGGAAAACGGTTCGTCCAGCACGAGAATCCGCGGTTCGTGCACCAGCGCGGCGGCCAGCTGCACACGCTGCTGGTTGCCGAGGCTGAGCTTCTGCACCTCGTCGTCGCGGCGCGCGGCCACGCCGAGGCGTTCGGTCCACCGCTCGCTCGACGCCTTCGCCGCGGCGGCGGGCATTCCGTGCAACCGGGCGAGATACGTGAGCTGTTCGCCGACCTTCATTTTCGGGTACAGACCGCGTTCCTCGGGCATGTAGCCGATCTGCCTGCGGGTCTCGTGCGTGATCGGCTCGCCCGCGTAGCGCACCTGGCCCGCGTCGGCGCTCAGCACGCCGAGCGCGATCCGCATGGTGGTCGTTTTGCCCGCCCCGTTGCTTCCGACGAATCCGAAAAGCTCCCCCGGCCGCACGTCGAACGTCATTTTCTCGAGCGCCACGACGGCGCCGTACCGTTTGGAGATCCCGTCGATCTCCAGTCCGGGCTCTGGCATGGCCCGTCCCCCTGTTCTCTTTTCGCCCGGGGTGATCCCCTACCACCCCACCAGGGATCCTAGGCACTTCGGCCGAGCCGCGCCCACCACCTGAGGTCGCTGTCGCGTCCGCCTAAAGTTGCGGGCGCCGCGCGGCACGTAGGATCGGATCCGACATGGCCGACACCACGGGACGCCCAGCGCGCAAGCACCACGGGCTGTCCGCGAAAACCCTGCGCAGCCTGGAGCACGCCTCCGGGCGGCTGGCGAGCGCGAGCGTCGCGGAAATGGAACGCCGCCTGGTGTGGTTCGCGCGGCTGCCCGCCGACCAGCGCGCCAGCGTCCTGCTGATCACGCAGACCGGGGCCAGCGGATTCGTCGCGTGGCTGCGGGATTCGAAGGAAGCGCTGAAGCTCACCACCGAGGCCTTCCGCGACGCGCCGACCGAAGTGTCGCGCTGGATCAGCCTGCGCCAGGCCGTCGCGATGGTGCGGCTCGCGATCGAAGTATTCGAAGAGCAACTCCCCGAATTCGCCGCCTCGGAAGCCGAACGTGCCGCGTTGATCGAAGGAATTCTGCGCTACGGCAGGGAAATCGCTTTCGCCGCGGCCAATTCCTATGCCGCGGCGGCGGAAGCGCGCGGCGCGTGGGACGCCCGGCTCGAAGCGCTCGTGGTCGACGGAATCGTCCGCGGCGACGCCGAAGAATCCGTCCTTTCGCGGGCCGCGGCGCTCGGTTGGGATCCGGCGGCGGCAGCGACTGTGCTGGTGGGAAATCCGCCCTCCGACGACCCGCCGACGGTGGTTTTCGACGTCCGCGCCCGCGCCGCACGGGTCGGCCGCGCGGTACTGCTGTCGGTTCAGGGCTCGCGGCTGGTGATCGTGATCGGCGGCCCCACCGAGGGCGGGCCGAAGGAACGCGAAATCCTCGCCCGGATGTCGACGGTGTTCGCCGACGGCCCGGTCGTGGCCGGTCCGACGGTGCCGACGCTGGCCGAGGCGCACCACAGCGCGGCCGAGGCGTTGTCCGGCCTGCGCGCGGTGGTCGGCTGGCCCGCCGCACCCCGCCCGGTGCGGTCTGACGATTTGCTCCCCGAACGCGCTTTGTCCGGCGACCCCGGCGCGGAGCGGCTGCTGGTCGACCTGGTGGCCCGGCCCCTGGAAGAAGCCGGGGCGGCGTTGCAGCGGACGGTCGAGACCTATCTGGACACTGGCGGGGTGCTGGAACGCTGCGCGCAAACGCTGTTCGTGCACCCGAACACGGTCCGGTACCGGCTGCGCAAAGCCGCCGAACTGACCGGCCGCAACCCGACCGACGCCCGCGACGCGCTGGTGCTGCGGGTCGCGCTCACGGTCGGTCGGCTAGCCCGCGCCCGCGGGCTGTGGTGATCGCCTGGCCGGGCCGCTTGGCTCCCTGCTCCGGCAACCGTCCGCGGCGCGACACCAGTCGAGGACAACTGCACGCGCCCTCGGACACGGCGTCCGCTGCGGAGAAACCCCGACGCCGCGTTGAGTGCGTCCCTGCCCGAATCCGCTCCCGCGTCCGGCGGAGGCGCTGCCGACCTCCGGCCCACACCCGGGCCCGCTCCGCCATCCTCCGAGCCGAGGCGCGAGCACGGCGTGACAGGGGCGTGGCGAGCGCGTGGCGGGTGACAGACTTCACGGCAAGCGCTGGTTGAATCCCACAAGGCGGATGGGTTAAGGACCGGGTTCTCCGGCGGGTCTTTGGAGGTTTCCTCCAATAACGTCGCGCGGACTTGGTGACCGCCCGCAGCCGAAGCGCGAGGGGTCCCGTGGTCTCATAGACAGCGTGACAGTTGCAGTCCTCTCCCCCGGCCAGGGTTCCCAAGCCCCCGGCATGCTCGCTCCGTGGCTCGAACTCGACGGCGCCCGCGCGCGCGTCGAAGAGTGGTCCGCCCGTTCCGGGCTCGACCTGATCCGGCTCGGCACGGAGGCCGGAGCCGAGGAGATCCAGGACACCGCTGTCGCGCAGCCGCTGATCGTCGCGCTGTCCCTGCTGTCCTTCGAGCACCTGCCGGTCGCCGACGACGCGCCGGTCGCCGGCCACTCCGTCGGCGAACTGGCCGCGGCCGCGATCGCCGGCGTGCTCAGCCCGGCCGACGCCGTCGCGCTCGCCGCGGTCCGCGGCGCGGAGATGGCCAAGGCGTGCGCGCTCGAGCCGACGTCGATGGCCGCGGTGATGCTCGGCGACCCCGAGGAAGTCTCCGCGTGGCTGGAAAGCCAGGGCCTCGCCGCCGCGAACCGCAACGGGGCCGGGCAGATCGTCGCCTCCGGGTCCGCCGCCGCGATCGAGCGGATCATCGCCGAGCCGATGGAGGGCACGAAGATCCGCGCCCTCAAGGTCGCCGGCGCCTTCCACACGCCCTACATGGCCCCCGCGGAAGACGCCCTCCGCGAGCACGCCGCCGGTCTCTCCCCGGCCGACCCGACGCGCCCGCTGCTGTCCAATGCCGACGGTCAGGTCGTCACCAGCGGCGCGGAGTACCTGCGCAGGCTCGTCGCCCAGGTGACCCGCCCGGTCCGCTGGGACCTCACCATGGACGGGCTCGTCTCGCTCGGCGTGGACCGCACCGTCGAACTGGCGCCCGCGGGCACCCTGACCGGACTGGTCAAGCGGCAGCTCAAGGGCGTCGTCACCACTACCACCGCGCTGAAGTCGCCCGCCGAGCTGGCGAAGCTGCGCGAGGAGGACGCCCAGTGACCGCCCGCCCCACCCTTCGCCTCGCCCAGGGCGCCCCCGCCGCCCGCATCCTCGGCTTCGGCAGCTACCAGCCGGACCGGATCGTCACGAACGACGACCTGTCGCAGGTCATGGACACCAGCGACCAGTGGATCCGCGACCGCGTCGGCATCATCGAGCGGCGGTTCGGCGAGAAGGACGACGTGCTGGTCGACTACGCCGTCGCCGCCGGGTCCGAAGCGCTCGCCGACGCGGGCATCGACGCGTCCGAAGTGGACACCGTCATCGTGCCCAACTGCACCATGCCGTCCCCGATCCCGAACGCGGCCGGGCAGGTCGCCGCGCGGATCGGCGTCCCGAGCCCCGGCGCGTTCGACCTCAACGCCGCGTGCGCCGGATTCTGCTACGGCCTCGGCGTCGCCTCCGACCTCGTGCGCGCGGGCTCGGCGAAGAAGGTCCTCGTGATCGGCGCGGAGAAACTCACCGACGTCGTGGACCCGACCGACCGCGCGAACGCGATCATCTTCGCCGACGGCGCGGGAGCCGCGGTGGTCGGCGGATCCGACGAGCCGGGCATCGGCCCGGTCGTCTGGGGCAGCGCGGGCGACCTCGTCGACCTCATCTACATGCGCGACCACCAGTGGATCTACCAGGAGGGCCAGTCGGTCTTCCGCTGGGCGACCACGCAGATCGCGCCGATCGCGCTGCGCGCGCTGGAAGCCGCCGGGCTGCAACCGTCCGATGTGGACGTGCTGGCCCCGCACCAGGCGAACCTCCGGATCGTCGAGTCGATCGCCAAGAAGCTGCGCGCCAAGGGGGCGCGCGAGGACATCGTGGTGGCCGACGACATCAAATACTCGGGCAACACCTCGTCCGCCTCGATCCCCATGGCGCTGGACCACATGCGCAAGGCCGGGACGGCGAAAAGCGGCGACGTGGTGCTGGCGGTCGGCTTCGGAGCCGGGCTTTCCTATGCCGCGCAGGCGTTCGTCCTGCCCTGAGCGATACTTCCCCCGCGGGCGCCGTGCCCGCGAGCGGACCTCCAGAAGAACCGAGAAGGGAACAACACCGATGGCTGACAACACTGAGATTCTCGCCGGCCTCGCCGAGATCGTCGAAGAGGTCGCCGGCGTGGCTCAGGACGACGTCACCGAGGAGAAGTCGTTCGTGGACGACCTGGACATCGACTCGCTGTCGATGGTCGAGATCGCCGTGCAGGCCGAGGACAAGTTCGGCGTCAAGATCCCGGACGACGAGCTGGCCAACCTGAAGACCGTCGGCGACGCGGTGAACTACGTGTCCGCCAACTCGAAGTAAGTCCTCTTCGTACCCGGGCCCCGGTCCGGAGCCGACCTTGGGGAGACACCCATGAGCAACATCGACGTCGTGATCACCGGCATGGGCGCGACCACGCCGCTGGGCGGGGACGTCGCGTCCACCTGGGACGGTCTGCTGGCTGGCCGCAGCGGGATCCGCACGATCGAGGCGGACTGGGCGGAGGAGCTGGACCTGCCGGTGCGGATCGCGGCGCAGCTCGCCGTCGAGCCGACCGACATCCTGCCCCGCGTGCAGGCCCGCCGGCTCGACCGGTGCGAGCAGGTGGCGATCATCGCCGCCCGCCAGGCCTGGGCCGACGCCGGGTTCGCCGAGCAGACCGACGAGCACGCCGACGTCGAACCGGAACGCCTCGGCGTCTCGATCGGCACCGGGGTCGGCGGGCCGGTGACCCTGCTGACCCAGAACGATCTGTTGCACCAGCAGGGTCTTCGCAAGGTGTCGCCGCTGACCGTGCCGATGCTGATGCCGAACGGGCCCGCCGCGCACGTGGGCATCGACCTGAAGGCGCGGGCCGGGGTGCACTCGCCCGCGTCGGCGTGCGCGTCCGGGGCCGAGGGCATCGCGAACGGCTTCGAGATGATCCGGTCCGGACGGGCCGACGTGGTGGTCGCGGGCGGTTCCGAGGCCTGCATCCACCCGATCACCGTCGCCGGGTTCGCCCAGGCGCGCACGGTGTCGACCCGCAACGACGACCCGGCCGCGGCGTCGCGTCCGTTCGACGTGAGCCGCGACGGCTTCGTGCTCGGCGAGGGCTCCGGCGTCGTCGTGCTCGAGCGGGCCGACCGCGCGAAGGCCCGCGGCGCGCGGATCTACGCGAAGCTGGCCGGCTACGGCCTGACGTCCGACGCCTACCACATCACGGGCAACCACCCGGAGGGCATCGGGCAGATCGCGGCGATGCGCGCGGCGATGACGATGGCCGGACTGTCCCCTTCGGACATCGGCCACGTGAACGCGCACGCGACGTCCACTGTGGTCGGCGACATCGGCGAGGCGGCCGCGATCCGGTCGGCGATCGGCGAGCACCCGGTGGTCACCGCGCCGAAGGGCGCGCTCGGCCACCTCGTCGGCGGGGCGGGCGCGGTCGAGGGCATCGCGACGATTCTCGCGCTGTACGAGGGCGTCGTGCCCGCGACGCTGAACCTCACCGAACTGGACCCGAAGGTGCAGCTCGACGTCGTGGCCGGGGAGAACCGCAAGGTCGAACTCGCCGCGGCGCTGTCCAACTCGTTCGGTTTCGGCGGGCACAACACCGCGCTGCTGTTCACGCCGGCGAACTGAGTTTCCTTTTCACGCTGAAGGGCCCCGCGGGAATTTCCCGCGGGGCCCTTCAGCGTTTCAGCGGAGTTTTCAGCACTTGTCGTGTTCGGTGGCCGTGCCGTCGACGGTGTCGATCCGGTACGAACCGTGCTCGTACTTCATCGGCAGCACCAGCCGCCAGTGGATGCACTTCTCCTGGAAGTCGACCGGGGCCTCGTTGAGCGACTGCGTGCTGGTGAACCCGACCAGCGCCCGCAGCGTTCCCTGCGCACCCGGTTCGATCCGGTACAGCATGACGTCGACGTCCTTCGTGGACTGGAAGCTCCGGTGGAAGTCGTACTCCGGCATCTTGCTGCGGCGCGCGTCGCTGACGGTCTCCGCCCAGGCGTCGTAGTCCTTCTGGTTCACCGCGGTGAAATACGCCTTGAGCACCGTGCGGACGGCCTCGTCCTGCGGGTGGTTCTGGGCGTCCGGGGTGACCCCGACCTCGATCGCACCGGACTTGTCGGCCGCACCGCCGCTGGTCGTGGCGGACGGCGCCATGGCTTCGCCGTCGGCCGCGCGAGGGGAATCGGGGCGGCGGTACAGCTCGCGGGCGAGCAGACCCCCGGCGACGGTGATGGACAGCACCACCACGAGCACGGGGATCAACCACCGCTGACGGGACGGCGGGGCCGGGTGAACGCTCACCCGGGTGAGGGTACCGCCCTCGCTCACCCGACCTGGTGCAGCCAGGTGACCGGGGCGCCATCGCCCGCGTGCCGGTACGGCTCGAGTGCCTCGTCCCAGGCCGCGGCGAGGAGTTCGTCGAGTTTGTGCGCGAGGGTTTCGCCGCCGCGGGTCATGCTGACGAGCGCGCGCAGCTGGTCCTCGCCCACGACGATGTCGCCGTTGGCGCTGGTCCGGCCGTGCCAGAGCCCGAGTCCGGGCGCGAAGCAGAACCGCTCGCCGTCGACGCCCGCGCTGGGTTCCTCGGTGATCTCGAAGCGCACCATCGGCCACGCCTTGAGGGCACCGGCGAGTTTGCCCGCGGTTCCCGCGGGCGCGCTCCAGCTGCATTCGGCCCGGAGCTGTCCCGGACTGGCCGGCTGGGCCGTCCACTTCAGCTCGACACGGGCACCAAGGGTGCCCGAAATAGCCCACTCGACGTGCGGACATACCGCAGACGGCGACGAGTGGACGTACACCACGCCTCGGGTGCTGCCACGGGTGCTCACTGCTGACCTCCGCTTGTTCGACGAGGGACGTCTTCCCCTACGACCTCTCGAACCTTGCGCAGGTTGCGTAGCCTCCACGGCAGTTCCCGACCTGTGTAGCACATTCTGCACCCCAACCGTGCCGTTTGGCCACATGAACACCACAAGTCGCAGCGGACGACCCATTGTGGTGAGCCACGCCGACGCGAGGGCGCGGAGCACGGTTCCGGCGGCCCGGCACGCTAGCGTGGTGCACCGGAAACGCTGCGGATTCGACAGGAGAATTTCGGTGCGACTGGTCCGTCTCGGGCAGCAGCCCTCGCGCGTCGCGGAAGACGTGCGGGCCGCACTGGCCTCCCTCGGCCGGGGGAGCACGGTGATCGGCGGCGTAGCGCTCGTCGGCGCCCGCCCGACCGGAGACCGTCCGGTCGAGGCGGTGGTCGTGCTGCCCGCGGGCGTGCTGGTCGTGATCGGCGTGGACCTGCCCGACCCGGCCCTGCGCCTCGAAGCCCCGCTGAGCGGCCCGTGGAAAGCGGACGGCTGGCCGCTGGTCCACGGCGACGACGTCAACCCCGCCACCGAAGCGCTCGACCTGTCCCAGGAATGCGAACGCCGCATCGCGGAACTCGGCGGCGGCCCGGTCGGCACGATCGTGGCGGTCGGCCCGTACGTGGAGACTGTCGACCAGCCGCCGGGCGACCTCGCAGGCCCGGTCCGGGTGCTGCACCCGACACCGACGACCATGCTGGCCGCGACGGTGTCTCTGGCCACGGCGCGGCATCCGCGGTCGGTGGACCAGGCACGCGCGTTGATCGCGGCGCTGGCACCGGACGCGCCGGAGCTTTCGGACGAGGTTTTGCGCGGGGAAGGGTTCGTGCGGTTCGCGGACGACGTTCCGGTTCCTCCTGGGCCTCGGTCCGCTGGGGCTGGTTCTGGTGCGGCAGCGAGCCAAGGCGGCAGTGGCCCGGCGAGCAATGGCGCTCCCGTCGCGAACTCCGGTTCCCCGACGGGCCCTGCTTCCCGAGGCAACGCCGGGTCGAGCACAGCCGCCGCCGGCCTGGGAACGGCCGGGGTCTCCGCAGGAGCCGCCAGCGCCGCCGCGGCGATGTCCGGCCCCGCAGGAACCGCTGCCACGGGTTCGGACTCGCCTGGTCCGGGAAACTCCGCTCCAGCCTCGGCCAAGGCCAATGCCGCCGGGCCGGGCACCGCCAGTTCCGGCACAAGCTCCTCCGGCGCGGCCGGATCGAACGCGGCCGAGTCCGGCACCGCTTCCTCCGGTGCCGCCGGATCGGGCGCAGCCACCTCCGCAGCCACCTCCGGAGCCATCGAGGCGAACGCCGCGGCTCCCTCCGCTGCCACCGGACCGGGCGCCGTCGCTCCAGGCGCCGTCGGGGTGAACGTCGCCGGTTCCGGTTCGGCCGAGCCCGGCGCTGCTGGGCCGGGTCCGGCCGGTTTCCTCAGCGCCGGAGCCGATGCCGCGGCTGGACGATCCGCTGGGGATGCCGTCCCCGGCGCCGCGGGGCCGCAAACCCCAGCCGGCACCGCGGATACCCGAGGGCTTCCCGTCTTCCCCGGCGCCAGCAACGGCACCACGGCGCCGAAGGCCGCCGCTTCCCCCAGCAACCCTTCCCCCGCACCGAAATCCGCCGCTTCCCCGGTGCCGCGGCCGAAGATCATCGCGGTGCGGCCGCCTCGGCCGGAGATTCCGTCGATCGAACTGGAGTCGCTTTCCGAAGCGCCTACCGAGTCGGCTGACCCGCCCGAGGCTCCGACCGAGAAGATGCCGTCTCCGGCGAAGCCGCAGCCTGCCGGAGGTCCGCGCGGAGCCGTTCCGCCGGCCGGGCCCGGGCATGTTCCCGGGCCGAGCAGCCCCCCGCGAGGTGCGCCTCAGCCTGCGCGACCGGCTCCTGCCGCGGGCGCGGGAGCCGGATCGAGGACAGTCAGTCCCGGAGCTGGAGCAGGGGCAAACACCGCTGCAGGACCTGGCACCAGGACAGCCGGAACAGGGGCAACCGCGGGTGCGGGAACCGGAGCCGGAGCCGCCGCGGCAGGACCCAGCACCGGGGCAGGCGGAGCAGGAACCGGCGCCGGAGCGGGCCCGAACTCCCCGGCCGGGCCTGGAAAACCGGCCTCCCGGACGGTCAAGTGGGTGCCGATCGCGGCGATCGTCTTGCTGGTCGTCCTGGTGGTGTCGGCGATCGTCGTGGCAACCAGCGGCGGCGACGAGACAACGGCGGCACCGCCCGCCAGCAGTGCGCCGCCGAGCAGCGTTCCGAGTCCGGTGCCGAGCAGCGCGAAGTCGAGCGCCCCGCCGGCCCCGACTCTCGCCTTCGAACCCCGCGCGAGCAGCGCCGACCAGAAGTGCGCCTCGCACGCTTTCGGGGACGTCCAGGCGAGCCTCCAGCAAACCAGCTGCTCCGCGGTCCGCCGCGCGAGCTACACGGCGCTCGTGGACGGGCGGCCGGCCGCGGTCACTGTCGCGGTGGTCGAGTTTCCCGATGCCGGGCAGGCCGATCACCTGAAGCAGATCGCCGACAACCCGGGCGGCGGCGGAATCCTGGACGTCGCCACGGAAACCGGCAAGTGGCCTTCGGGGCCGCCGCAGTTCGACGGCGCCGCCTACGCCAGCAAGATCGACGGGAACGGCGTCCGGATCGTGCAAGCGGTCTGGCAACCCGGACCGTCCACTGCGGACGATCCCGGCCTCGCCCGCGCGGCGAAAGGCGCGCTCGACTTGCAGCTGCCGTCCTGAGGGAACGGCCCACCGGCCGAGACCGCGTTCAGCTCGCCGCTGCCTTGCCGAGCGAACGCCTCACTGCCACCCGTTCTCCAACAGGTCGAACGCCACGTCCACAACCCGCGGCGGATCGTCCGACCGATCGGCCAGCACAGCCGTCTCCAGCGCGAAATGGGCCAGCACCGCACACCGCGAATCCCCCTCCGGCGCGCCGGTTTCCTCCGCGATCACGCGGCTCAGCGTGTGCTCGTGGCCCATCCACATCTTGTGCCAGTACTCGGCTAGCGCGGGCGTCTCCCGCACCAACCGCAGCAGCGGCGCGGCTTCCGCGCGGATGCCGGAGGTCGCCCGCACGTGGATGTGCGCGCGGAGCGCCTCCAGCACCGACGTGCCCTCCGGCCGGTCGCGGACGGCCGAGACCAGCGCCTCGTCCACCTCGGGCTCCCGGTCGAAAACGAGCGCTTCCTTCGTCGGGAAGTGCTTCATCAGCGTGGTGGTGGACACGTCGGCGGCGTCGGCGATCTCGCGCACGGTCACCTGGTCGTAGCCGCGCTCGAGGAACATCCGCAGGGCAGCGTCGGCCAGCGCCTGGCGGGTCGCCGCCTTTTTGCGTTCACGACGGCCGGGAACGGGGGCGCTGGTCATGCCCCGACGTTACCGGACCGGCACCGCCATTCAGAGCCCGTAAGCCTCCAGCAGCCGCAGCCACACCTCGCTGATCGTCGGGAACGCGGGGACCGCGTGCCACAACCGGTCCAGCGGCACCTCGCCGACGACCGCGATCGTCGCCGAGTGCAGCAGTTCCGCCACGTCCTGGCCGACGAACGTGACACCCAGCACGACGCCGCGTTCGGTGTCGACGACCATGCGCGCTTTGCCCTGGTACCCATCAGCGTGCAGGGAGGAACCGGCGACCGCGATGTCGATGTCCACCACCCGGTCCGCGGATCCGTCGCGCGCCTCGGTGAGGCCGACTGACGTCACTTCCGGGTCGGTGAACACCACCTGCGGCACCGCGTGGTGGTCGGCGGTCGCGCTGTAGCGGCTCCACGGTTCGGTGGAGATCTCCTCGCCGCGGGCGCGGGCGGCGACCGAGTCCCCGACGACGCGAGCGGCGTATTTTCCCTGGTGGGTCAGCAAAGCACGACCGGTGACGTCACCCGCGCCGTACAGCCAGCCACCCTCCACAGCAGACACTCGGCCGCTTTCGTCGACCTGGAGCGGACCGTCGGCGGGCAGGCCGAGGACGTCCAGCCCGATTGTGCCGGTCGCGGGCGCGCGACCAGTGGCGACCAGGAGCTCGTCGACGACGATCTCGCCGCCGCCGGACAGTTTCAGCCGAGTTCCACCGTCCACACTGGACACTTCGCTCAAGCCCGAGTTCGGGTGCACGCGGACGCCTGCCTCGCGCAATCCGTCCAGGACCAGGTCTCCGGCGAACTCCGGCAGCCGAGGCAGCGGGCGTTCGCCGGTGATCACGAGGTCGACCTGCGCGCCGAGCCGGGCCCACGCCTGCGCCATTTCGACGCCGACCACGCCGCCGCCGAGCACGCCGAGCCGTCCGGGCACCTCGGTCGCCGACGTCGCTTCCCGCGAGCCCCACGGCTTGATGGTGTCCAGCCCCGGAATCCGCGGCGTGCGCGGGACGCTGCCAGTGCACACGATCACCGCGTGCCGGGCGGAGAAAACGCGGCCGTCGTCGAGTGTGACCTCGCGCTCGCCGGTGATCCGGCCGTAGCCGCGCACGGGTTCGATGCCCGCGCCGCGCGCCCATTCGACCTGTCCGGAGTCGTCGCCCTTGCCGGTGAACCAGTCGCGGCGCGCGAGCACTTTCTCCGCGTCGAGCCCGTCGCCGATCGGCACGCCGGGCATCCGCTTGGCCGCGGCGAGCAGGTTTCCCGGGCGCAGCAACGCCTTGCTCGGGATGCACGCCCAGTACGAACACTCCCCGCCGAACCGTTCGTGTTCGAGGAGCGCCACCTTGAGCCCGCCCTTGGCGGCCCGTTCCGCCGCCACTTCCCCGACCGGACCCGCCCCGATGACCACGACGTCGAAAGTCTCTGCTGCCATGGGCACAGCGCACACCACCGCGCAGGTTCGCGCAAGCCTGCCGGTATTCTCGTACGAGAGCTGCAAGAAACCGGCGGCACCGCGGAATCCGGGTCGTCGCCGTGCCGGTTGCACGCACGACCACGATCGAGCACGGGAGGCTCCCATGGCGAGGAACACTGCTGTCCGCACTCAGGACGACCTGACCGGAGGACGCGCGGCCGAGACCGTCGCGTTCGCGCTGGACGGCGTCGAGTACGACATCGACCTCGGCGCCCGCAACGCGGCCGCGCTCCGGCGGCTGCTGGAGCGGTACGCCAAGGCGGGCCGCCGGACGGGCGGGCGGAAGCTGCGGCCGCGGCTGGTCGCCGGCGCGAAGAAGGCCGAGGCGAAGCCGGTGGCGGAAAAGGCCGCCGCGGCGGGCAAGGCCGGGAAAGCCGTTGCCGGCAAGAAGACCGCTGCCGCCGGTACCGCGAAGGCCGCGGCGAAGACTGCCCGAACGGGTGGCGCGACCGGGACCGCCCGCAAGGCCCCGGCGAAGTCCGCGGCAGCCAAGCCCGCCGCGACCAAGACCACGGCGAAGTCGACGAGCGCCGCGGCAACCAAGACCGCCGCCAAGTCGGCAAAGGCCGCTGCGGTCAAGGCTCCCGCCGCGAAGACCGCGACTGCCAAGGCACCCGCACCCGCGAAGACCGCGACCGCCAAGACCTCCGCAGCCGCGAAGTCCGCCCCGGCGAAGACCGCCGCTCCGGCAACGGCCAAGTCCGCCGCCAAGCCGCGCCGCCGTGCGGCCGGCGCGGTGCCGCAGGTGCTGTTCTCCTCCTCCGGCAACTGATCCGTCCGTGCGGGGAACCCTGCGGGACTCTGATTCCGCAGGGTTCCCCGCACGGACTTTCGGCCAGGGCAAGGCGATTACGAACGCTGCCGTCCCTCGGCATGCCACTCCGGGTACTCGTAACGGCTCCACAGCAATGCCCGCTGCCGTTCCAGCTCTCCCGCCGTCGGTTCGCGCGGCGGGAGCGGACCGAGCAGTCCCGCCGCGGCCGCGCGGACGGTGTCTTCCACTTCCGCCAGCGGCAGCCGTACCCCGTGCTCAAGCAGGGACGCGACCTTGCTCCGGTGCGAATCCAGCGGCTTCGGGTCCGGCGGCGGACCGGTGAGATAAGCGCCGACGCGAGCGGCATCGGTGTCGACCAGCAGCGTCGAATGCGCCAGCAGCACGTCTTTGGTCCGGAACACCGCGAACCCGCACAGTTTCGCGTCGCCGACGAAGATCCCTCGGTCGCCGATCCTGGCCGGGAGACCGAGTTTCTCCACCGCGGCGGACATCACGAGGCCGAGCATTTCCAACGGACGCGGCACCGGGCCGGGCAGCACGAGCGTCACGTTGAGATTGCCCGGGTCGTGGAACACCGTGCCGCCGCCACTGGCTCGCCGCAGCACGGGAACCCCGTCACGAGCGCATTCGGCCACGCGAACTTCGCGCGCGATTCGCTGGCCACGGCCGACCACGACGCACACTGGATTCCGCCACAGCCACACCACCGGGCCCGTCGGGCCCTCGCGCAGCAGTGCTTCGTCGAACGCCAGGTTTTCGGCTGGGTCGGTGAATTCGGCTCGGACTTCCGACCCGCTCGGCATAGCGTTCCTCCACGATCTGCTGGACCCCGGGATCGTAGAACAGGCTCAGGAAGCGGCCGGTCCGAGCAGGTCCCAGCGGTTGCCGGCGATGTCGCGGAACACGACGACCCGGCCGTAGGGCTCGGTCCGCGGTTCGCCGAGGAACTCCACCCCGGCGTCCCGCATCCGCTCGTAGCTGGCCGCGAAGTCGTCCACCCGCAGGAAAAACCCGACCCGGCCGGCGTGCTGGTCGCCGACCGCGCGGGACTGCCGTTCGCCGTCGGCCTGAGCCAGGAGGATGCCGGTTTCGCCGCCGGGCGGGCGGACGACCACCCACCGTTTGGGGCGGCCGTCGTTGGTGAGCGACGGCGAGTCCTCGGCCAGGTCGAAGCCGAGTGCGCGGGTGAAGAAGTCGATCGCCTCGTCGTAGTCGTCGACGATGATCGCGGTCAGCTGCAGGAAGGCCATGCCGCTAAGGCTGCCAGTGCGGCACGCCGAGCAGGATCATCCGGAGCCGTTTTTCGGCCGCGACCAACGTGCGCTCGTCGGCCGCGGTGTCCCCGGGGCGGATTTCCAGCAGTTCGGCGACCGTGCCGAGCATCGCGGTGACGATGAGGTCGGCCAGCAGGTGCAGGTCCTCGGTGGGCCAGGTGCGCAGCGGATCGAAGCGCGCCAGGTCCAGCGCCAGATCGCTGGAGAACATCCGCATCTCGACCGCGATCGCCCGGGACACCGCGCCGGGCCCGGCGTAGCGCTCGCGCGTGATGAACCGGAAGTGGTCCTCGTGCTCGCGGACGTGCCGGTGCAGCGTGTGCACCGAAGCCCGGATCATCCCGCCGTAGCCGCGCTGCTCGGTGCGCGCGCCGCGAAGGAGGCCGCGCAGCGTGCGCGTGGTCTCCTCGACCAGCGCGACGCCCAGCTCCTCCATCGACGAGAAATGCCGGTAGAACGCCGTCGGCACGATGCCCGCGCCTTTCGCGACCTCGCGCAGCGAAAGGCTGGCGAAACTCCGGTCGGCGAGCAGGTCGAGCGCCGCGTCGAGCAGCGCCTGACGGGTGCGCTGTTTGCGCTCCTGCCGGCTCACCGGGCCGGCCGGCTCCTCGGCTGCGGACACGTCGAGCAGCGTACTGGCGATCGCCGCATGGCCCACGTCACATCACCTCGCTTCCGCGTTGACAGGCCCCGGGGCCTTGCCCCCACACTAGTCAGTGTACGACTGTGCACTCAAACTTCTGGAGGGGTGATGACCGCACTGCTCCCGCGCCGCGTGCGCGGACTCGTCTCGCTCGCCGAGGCGCTGCTCACCCCGCACGGCGCGGACCGGTACCTCGAACTGGTCGACCCGATGCTGGTGCGGCGCGAGATCCGCGGCCGCGTCACCGCCGTGCGGCATCAAACGCCGGACACCGTCACCTTCACGGTGCGGCCGAGCCGGGCGTGGCAGGGCTTCCGCGCCGGCCAGTACGTGCGGATGCAGGTGGAGATCGACGGCGTGCGCCGGACCCGCTGCTACTCGCCGTGCGGCGCGCAAGGCAGCGGCGACCTGGAGTTCACCGTGAAAGCCGACCCGAAGGGCCTGGTGTCGCGGCATCTGCAGAACACCGAGGTCGGCGCGGTGGTCGGTCTTTCGCCCGCAGATGGCGAGTTCACCCTGCCGTCGCCGCGGCCGGACCGGATCGTGCTGATGAGCGGCGGCAGCGGGATCACGCCGGTGCTCGCGATGGCCCGGACGCTCGTCGCCGAGGGACACCCCGGCGAGATCGTGTTCCTGCACTACTCGAACACCCCCGCGGACGCGCTCTACCGGGCAGAACTCGCCGAACTCGCTGCCCGGCACCCGGCGTTCCGCGTGGTCCACGCCCACACCCACGCCCGCCGCGGCGGCGACCTGCACGGCCTGTTCTCCGTCGAGCACCTGGAGAAGGCCGCGCCGTGGTTCCGCGAGGCCGAGACGTTCCTCTGCGGCCCCGCTCCGCTGATGGCCGCCGCCCGTGAACTCTTCGGGAACGAGGGGTTGAGTGCACAACTGCACACCGAAGAGTTCACGGCAGCACCGTTGACCTTCGCCGCGGAGGCCGCCGAAGGCCGGGTGCGCTTCGCCCGCAGCGGCCGGGAGTGCGACAACTCCGGCAAGCCGCTGCTCGAACAGGCCGAGGACGCGGGCCTGACGCCGGAACACGGGTGCCGGATGGGCATCTGCTTCTCCTGCACGCAGCTCAAAACCGCCGGACGCGTCCGCAACGCCCGCACCGGCGAGGTCTCCGGCGAGGAGAACGAAGAAATCCAGCTCTGCGTCAGCGTCCCCGTCGGGGACGTCGAAATCGACGCCTGACCACCGGAGGAAGCATCATGACCGGTCTGCAGGACCGCCTGACCCCCGAACAGGTCGAGGAATTCGGCCGCGAACTCGACGCGCTGCGCCAGCGGATCGTCGACGACCTCGGCGAGGAAGACCTCGAGTACATCCGCAAGATCATCAAGACCCAGCGCGCGCTGGAGGTGACCGGCCGGGGCCTGCTGTTCGCCGGCTTCCTGCCGCCCGCGTGGCTGGCGGGCGTCGCGGCGCTGTCGGCGGCGAAAATCCTGGACAACATGGAGATCGGCCACAACGTGATGCACGGCCAGTACGACTGGACGCGCATCCCGGAGCTGAGCTCGCAGCGGTTCGAATGGGACACCGTCGCGCCGTCGGAGAACTGGCGGCATTCGCACAACTACATCCACCACACGTACACCAACATCGTCGACAAGGACCGCGACGTCGGCTACGGAATCCTGCGGATGGACCCGGCGCAGAAGTGGCATCCGTACTACCTGGGCAACCCGGTGTACGCGACGCTGCTCGCGCTGCTGTTCCAGTGGGGCGTCATGCTGCACGACCTGGAGGTCGACCGGGTGGTGAAGGGCGAGCGAACCTGGGCGGAAAACGTCCCGGTGCTGCGCCGGATCGTCCGCAAGGCCTCGCGCCAAATCGGCAAGGACTACGTCCTGTTCCCGCTGCTCACCGGCCCGCTCGCGCCGCTGACGCTGCTGGGCAACGCGAGCGCCAACCTGGTCCGCAACCTGTGGGCGTTCTCGATCATCTTCTGCGGCCACTTCCCGGCGGACGTCGAGAGCTTCACCGAAGAAGAGACCGAGAACGAAACGCGCGGCCAGTGGTACCTGCGCCAGATCCTGGGCTCCGCGAACATCACCGGCGGCCCGCTGTTCCACATTCTGTCCGGGAACCTGTCGCACCAGATCGAGCACCACCTGTTCCCGGACCTGCCCGCGCGCCGCTACCCGCAGATCGCGGGCGAGGTGCGGGAAATCTGCGAACGCTACGGCTTGCCCTACAACACCGGCCCCCTGCACAAGCAGCTGTGGTCGGTGGCCAAGAAGATCGCGCGGCTGGCCCTCCCCGGAACCCCGGCCCCGCCCGCTACCGTGGACCCCGAACGGCAACTCCGAGCAGCCTGAGGAAGCCCATGGTCGGCCCATTCGAAAGTGGCAAGGACACCGTGCAGGAGCTGACGGAGTCCGCGGCCACCCACATCGGCAACATCGCCACGATAATTACGGGCGCGGTCCGCGACATAGCCCGCGAAACCGGCGACTGGTTCACCGACGTCATCGAAATGCGCGAAGCAGCCCAACGCGCCAAAGAAGACGACGCCCGCCTAGACCAATCCCACGAAACAGACTGACCCGCAGCAAGTGCGTGAGGGGAACCCTGCGGAACTCTGATTCCGTCAGGGTTGCCCTCACGACACTCCACCGGCAGTGAGGGGCCCCTTCCCGGACCGCCGCCCGCCAGCCGGATGCGCCCCAATGCGGCATTGGGTGCATCCCACGCACCGAACGCCACATTGGGTGCATCCGACGCACCCAATGCCACATTGGGGCGCAAGCCCGCCCCAGCCACTAACCGCAGCCGACGCACCCACCCATCGAGGCACCCAGCCCCTCCCCCGCACCCCGATACGAAGCCTCCCTGCGGGCGGCGGGTGCTTGTCAAGGCATCTTTCCCGCCTTGACAAGCACCCGCCGCCCGTCAGCACAATCAAGCTTCGGGGTGCCCCACGCAAGCCCGAGCCAATGTCGCCGCCAGGCGACGAGGTAGGGCTATCCCCCACCCCAACCCACCAGCCACCCCGCTACCCCCGCGCGGCACAACCCGGCACACTCACCCCAGTGACCACCACCCCGCCCCGCCCCGCGCGGACCCCAGGTCACCAGATAAACCTCACCGACCTCCGCCGCCTCTGGCCCCCAACCCCTCGCCAGGCCCTCACCGAAGCCGCCTGGACAGCCGCCACCGGCCTCATCCCCCTGCTCTCCGTAATCATCCTCCTGGCGGGAACCACCCTCGGCCTGGCCCTGACGCCGATCTTCCTAGGCCTCCTCATCCTCACCACGGTCCTCAAAACCGCCAAGCTCTTCGGCGGCCTCCACCGCCGCCTGGCCGCGAAACTCCTGAACCTCCCGCTCCCGCCCCCGCCGAGAACCGACCTCAAACCAGGCCTCTGGAACTGGCTGACCGCCCGCCTCTCCGACCGCACAGCCTGGCGATCCGTCGCGTACCTCCTGGTCCGCCTCCCCACCGCGCTGCTGTCTCTCCTGGGCACCGGCACCCTCGGCTTCTACGGCCTGGCCTCCTTCACCTACCCCTTCACCTGGCTCCTCGAGACCAGACCCGGCCACGGCCTCCCGGTCTTCAACATCCAGAGCGACAACTGGATCGGTTCCCTGGCCTGGTGCATCTCCGGCATCCTGATCCTGGCGGTCTGGCCCGCCGTAGTGCACCTCGTCACCGGCGTAGACCGCCTCCTCCTCCGCACCCTGGTCGCCGACCCGGGCCTGCGCGAACGAGTCCGCTTCCTCGAAGAGACGCGCGCCACCGCACTGGACGAAGCAGCGGAACAACTCCGCCGCATCGAACGCGACCTCCACGACGGCGCCCAAGCCCAACTGGTCGCCATGGCCATGAAACTAGGTCTGGCAAAAGAAGAACTGGCCACCGACGTCGTCGACCTCGACCAGATCCGCACCTTGGTCGACGCGGCCCACAGCAACGCCAAACAAGCCCTCACCGAACTACGCGACCTGGCCCGCGGCATCCACCCCGCGGCACTGGACAAGGGCCTGAGCCTCGCACTGTCCACATTGGCCAGCTCTGCCGATTTCTCCGCGACAGTCACCGTGGAACTGAGCCGCCGCCCGCCGCCGTCGCTGGAAACGATCGTCTACTTCGCGGCCGCCGAGCTCATGACCAACGCGTCCAAACACGGCGCCGGACGCTGCACAGTCCTGGTCGAAGACCGCGAAGACGTCTTGCGGCTGACCGTAATCGACCACGGCGCAGGGGGTGCCGCGGTCATCCCCGGCGGCGGACTGGCCGGCATCGCCGAACGCCTCCGCCCGGCCGACGGCGAACTGTCCGTCTCAAGCCCGGCAGGCGGCCCGACCGTTGTCACCGCCACGCTCCCGCTGCCCCGCTAAGCTCGGTGAAATGAGGGGGAAATCGTGCGGATCGTGATCGCGGAGGACTCGGCCATCCTGCGCCAGGGTCTCGTCGAATTGCTGGGCCTGCGCGGCCACGAGGTAGCAGCGGCAGTGAAGAACGCCGACGACCTCCGCACCGCCGTCCGCGAGCATCAGCCCGATGTGTCCATTGTGGACATCAGAATGCCGCCGACCCACACCGACGAAGGCTTGCGCGCGGCAATCGACCTCCGCGCCGAACGGCCCGGCTGCGCGATTCTCGTCTTCTCACAGTACGTCGAGACCAATTACGCCAAGCAACTCCTCGCCGGAGAAGCGGGCGCGGTCGGCTACCTGCTGAAGGACCGCGTCGCCGAGGTGTCGGACTTCCTCACCGCGCTGGAACGTGTCGCCGCCGGAGAGACGGTGCTCGATCCGGAAGTCGTCCGCCAGCTGTTCGCGACCACCGGCCAGACCGGTCCGCTCGCCGAGCTGACGCCGCGCGAACGCGAGATCCTCGGCCTGATGGCGCAGGGCCGGTCGAACTCGGCGATCGCGGCGGAGGCGTTCCTGTCCGCGGGCTCGGTCGAGAAGTACGTGACGAGCATCTTCGGCAAGCTGGGCCTGCCTCCGTCGGACGGGCACAACCGGCGCGTCCTCGCCGTGCTCCGCTATCTCGATTCCTGACGCCTACCCTGGCGGTATGTACTCCACCGAGATCGAGGTGCACACCGGCAACACCGCGGTCGTGCACAACCTGACCCGGGAGGCCGAGAGGTTCCTGCGCGACGCCGACGCCACCGACGGCCTGCTGCACGTGTGGGTGCCGCACGCGACGGCCGGGCTCGCCGTGCTGGAAACCGGCGCGGGCAGCGACGACGACCTCCTCGCCGCACTCGACGACCTGCTCCCCCCAGACAGCCGCTGGCGCCACCAGCACGGCACTGGCGGTCACGGCCGCGACCACGTGCTTCCGGCGTTCCTGCCGCCGTATGCCACCGTGCCGGTGCTCGGCGGCGTGCTGCTGCTCGGCACCTGGCAGTCGGTGTGCCTGGTGGACACGAACGTCGACAACCCCGTCCGCCGGGTCCGCTTCAGCTACCTCACCGGCTGATCCCGCCGTAGCATCGCTGCTGTGACGGCCATTCGCGCGCACCGGCTGGTGCTCTGGGACATCGACCACACGCTCGTCGACTACACCGGGCTCGGGATCGGCTGGTACGGCGCCGCGCTCTCCGCCGCGACCGGCGCGGAGTTCCGCACGCCCCCGGACTTCGGCGGCCGGACCGAACGCGCGATCACCGCCGACGTGCTGACCCTGCACGGGATCGAACCGGACGAGGACACCATCCAGCGGATGTGGCGGGAGCTGATCGCGGCCGTCGAACGCGCCAGGGAAACCTTGCCCGAGGAAGGCCGGGCACTCGACGGCGCGGCGGCCGTGCTGGCCGACTTCGCCGAGACCGACGGCGTCGTGCAGAGCCTCGTCACCGGAAACCTGCCGGAGATCTCGCTGCACAAGCTCGCCGCGCTCGGTCTCGACGAACATCTCGACCTGGAGATCGGCGGCTACGGTTCGCTTTCGGCTCGCCGCGCGGATCTCGTTCCGCACGCCGTCAAAGCGGCGGAAACGAAGCATGACACGGAATTCCCCGCTGAATCCGTAGTGATTCTCGGGGACACGCCCCACGACATCGAGGCCGCGCTCGAGTACGGCGCGGTGGCGATCGGCGTTGCTACTGGCCGGTTTTCCGCCGGGCAACTGGCCGCCGCCGGAGCGAACCTGGTTTTGCCGGACCTCGCCGACCTCTCCGCGGTCCGCGCGGCGGTGCTCGGAGCACCCTGAGGCAAGCGACCGGGATCACTCGTTCGAGCGCATTGGGCGTCAACCCCTGTTCCGGGTCGGATACGCCGCCAATTAGCCGAATGCCAGCCCATTTCCGCTGGTGAGCGTGCTGCCGTACGCCGGGGGTCAGCCTTGGGGCCAGGGTCGGGTCCCCCTGGGGTAGCAGTCCCTTAGGGGGAGAAGTAGGTCCGACGGCCGATGACCGCTTAAGATCGCCGCGCCAAACTTTCCCCATGACGATCGCACAGGGGGGAACCGGCCTCACGGCCGGAGAAGCACGCGGACGGCTAGCAGTGCTGTGGCACCGGATTCCGTTCACGACGACCGTCGTGCTCGCCATCTTGATCGTGGGGGTCGCGACTGGTTCGCTGTGGCACGCCGCCGAGCACCAGCACGCTTTCCACTATTACGCCTACGGCCTTCCCTCGCTCGAACACGGCCGCTGGTGGACGCTGTTCACCGGGCCGTTCTACGCCCTGCGCCCGTGGTTCTACCTGCCGATGGCGGGCAGCTTCGCGCTCATGGCCGGATTCGCCGAATGGCACCTCGGCACCCGGCGGGCGATGGCGGTGACCATCGGCGGGCAATTGGTGTCGACGGTCGTGGCGGTGCAGTTCCTCGAGCTTTCCCGCAATTCCGGCTGGGCGTGGGCCGACCGGATCTCCGGCACGCTCGACGTCGGCTTCTCCGGCGGCGCGCTCGCCGCGATCGCCATCACCAGCGCGACCTTGCGCACGCCATGGCGGCTGCGCCTGCGAGCCGGGCTCTGCGTGTACGCCGGGGTAGCGATCGTCTATGTCGGCACGCTCGCCGATCTCGTGCACTTCTTCGCGCTCGTTCTCGCGCTGCCGCTGGGCCGGCGGCTCGCCGGGCCCGCCGCACGCAACGCCAACAAGCCGTCGCTGCGCGAATGGCGGCTGCTCGCGTCGGCCGGTTTGGTGCTGCTGGTCGTCGCCGAAGTGGTGATGTGGCTGGTCCCCGGCGACGGGCCGTTCGGATCGTCGGATTCGATCTCGTTGTCCGGCAACGAACTTCTCCCGCTGTGCATCGTCGCGGTGCCGATCCTCAACGGGCTGCGCCGCGGTTCGCGGTTCGCCTGGCGGTGCGCGATCGCGCTGTGCGTGCTCGCCGCGTCGCAGATGGCGGTGCTGGCCGGGCTCGTCGCGATCACGCAGCTGATCCGCGAGGACTACGACCTCAGCAGCCCGCCGCTGTTCATCGTGGACAATCTGCTGTGGACAGTCGAACTCGTGTTGCTGATCTCGGCCCGGCGCGCGTTCCGCGTGCCCTCGCGGCGCAGGCGGCGCAAACTCTTCCGCGGCGGGCCGGACCCGGCTTTCGCCCGGCTTCTGCTGGGCCGCAACGGCGGCAGCACCATCTCGTGGATGACGACCTGGCCGCAGAACACCTACTTCGTCGCCTCCGACGGCACGTCGTACCTGGCGTACCAGCGGCACGCCGGCGTCGCGGTGGCGCTCGGCGACCCGGTCGCCCCGGACGGGACGAGCGACCGCACGCTGCGGGAGTTCTCCGCGATGTGCGAGAACACCGGGCTCGTGCCGTGCGTCTTCTCCGCGACCGCGGGGACCGTCGCGCAGACCGAGAAGCTGGGCTGGAAGCACGTGCAGGTCGCCGAAGACACGTTGGTGGACTTGGAAAACCTTCAGTTCCGCGGCAAGGCCTGGCAGGACGTGCGGACCGCGCTGAACCGCGCGAAGAAGGACGGGATCGAGTTCCGGCTGGTGCGGCTGGCCGAACAGCCGTGGTCGATTCGCGAACAGGTGCGGGCGCTGTCCGAGGAATGGATTTGTGACAAGGGCCTTCCGGAAATGGGCTTCACGCTCGGCGGCGTGGACCAGGCGATGGACCCGGCGACGCGGGTCGGCCTCGCGGTCGACGCGGACGGCACGGTGCACGGCGTGACGTCGTGGCTGCCGGTGCACACCGGCGACGGCGAGGTCGGCGGCTGGACGCTCGACGTGATGCGCCGCCGCGCGGGCGGTTTCCGGCCGGTGATGGAATTCCTGATCGCCTCGACGTGCCTGGCGTTCCGTGAGGAGGGCGCGAAGTTCGTGTCGCTCTCGGGCGCGCCGCTGGTCCGCAGCAACGACAGCACGCCGCGGCAGATGGTCGACCGGATGCTGGACGCGCTGGGCTCGATGATGGAGCCGTACTACGGATTCCGTTCCCTGCACGCGTTCAAGGCGAAGTTCCAGCCGCGGCACGAGCCGTTGTACCTCGCTTACCGAGACGAGGCCGATCTGCCGCGGATCGGGATCGCGCTCGGCCGCGCGTATCTGCCGAACGCCGGGCTGATGGACTTCGCGAAGCTGGCGCTGCGGCGTCAGCGCGTGGTCGGCGGCGGCGTGGTCGTGGACCGGTCCGCGGCCGGAACGCCGCGGTAACTGTGCAGGATCCGGACGAGGTCGTCCCGGGACGCGGAGCCCGGGCGGCCTTGTTCGGAATACGCGACCAGCACAGCCGACTTTTCGCCGGCGCCGAGCGCGAGCGCCCCGACCAGCACACTCCGCGGCTGGCACGGCGCGTTGCTCGGCACCACGTCGGCGACCACGAGCGTGCCTTCGCGGCTTTCGTTCTCGATCTTGACTTCGGCCTTCTCCGGCGCACCAGGCGTCACCTTCGCGGCCGGAGCGCCTTCGCCGGTGTACGCGCTGACGCCCAGGTCAGCGACGGCCTTGCGGGCGGCTTCAGCGGCGTCGCTGGTCTTCTCGGTGGTGAAGCCAGCGCCGCCGACCTGGCCGACCGGGTCTTCCTTGCAGCTGCCCTTGCCGAGGAACGCGCTGGTGGACAGGTTGATGCCGGGCGATCCAGCGGCCGGGTCCCAGCCGTGCAGCGTGGTCGGAGCCGGTTCCCAGGACCGCGGCACGTCGTACGCGTAGCTGCCGTCTTTGCTCGCCACTGACTGCCATCCCGCGACCACCGGCGGCACGACGACCCGGGGGTCGGGCTGATAGGTGTACGGGGCGCGCGGAGTGTCGTCCGTGCTGGCGGAATGGTGGCTCTTGCCGGAGAAGGCGTTGTAGCCGAACACCCCGATCAGGATGACGATCGGGACCGCCTTGACCAGGCGGAGGTTGACCTTGCGGGGCGTGGATCGCCGGAGCTGTGCCGGGGTGAGGGTCTGCCGCATGGGGTCCGGTTCAGCCGGAGTTTCCCGCGGCTGCGGGGCTGGTTCGGACGGCCCCGGCACCGGGTCGGTTTTCCCGTACCCGGCGCTGGGGAACTTCGGCGCGTCGGACGGCTCGTACCCGCCGAAGCCGCTCAGCGCGGCGTTGTCCCGGTACCCGCCGTCGTCGCGGCGGTTGCGTCCGAACCAGCCCACCGGCTTCAGCCGCGGACGAGCTTCGCGAGGTGGTCGACGACCGAGTCGACGGCGATTTCCTCGCGTTCGCCAGTGCGCCGGTCCTTGACCTCGACCAGCCCGTTCGCGAGGCCGCGGCCGACGACGAGGATCGTCGGGACGCCGACCAGCTCCGCATCGGCGAACTTCACGCCAGGAGTCGCCTTGCGGTCGTCGAGGATGATTTCGAGACCGGCGGCGTCGAGTTCGGCGGCGATCTTCTCCGCGCCCTCGCGCACCGTCTCGTCCTTGCCCGCGATGACCACGTGCACGTCGAACGGCGACACCTCGCGCGGCCACACGAGGCCCTGCTCATCGTGGTTCTGCTCGGCGAGCACGGCGACCAGGCGGGAGACGCCGACGCCGTAGGAGCCCATGGTGATCCGGACCGGCTTGGAGTCCGGGCCGAGCGCGTCGACCTCGAAGGCGTCGGTGTACTTGCGGCCGAGCTGGAAGATGTGCCCGATCTCGATGCCGCGCGCGGCGACGAGCGTGCCGTGCCCGTCCGGCGACGCGTCGCCCTCGCGAACCTCGGCGGCCTCGATCGTGCCGTCCGGGGTGAAGTCGCGGCCGACGACCAGGTCGAGCACGTGGTGGTCGCGCTGGTCGGCGCCGGTCAGCCAGGCCGTGCCCTCGACCACGCGCGGGTCGACGAGGTAGCGGACCCCGTTCTCCTGCAACGCCTTCGGGCCGATGTACCCCTTGACGAGGAACGGGTTCTTCGCGAAGTCGGCTTCTTCGAGCAGTTCCACCTCGGCGGGTTCGAGTGCCGCTTCGAGCCGCTTGAAGTCCACCTCGCGGTCGCCCGGGACGCCGATGCCGAGCAGCTCCCACTCCTTCGCGCCCGGCTGACGCGTCTTGACCAGGACGTTCTTCAGCGTGTCCGCCGCGGTGAACTCGCGGCCGAGCCCGGCGGCGTTGAAGAACGCGACGAGGGTCTCGATGGTCGGCGTGTCCGGCGTGTGGTGGACCTGCGCCTCGGGCAACCCCTCGAGCGGACGGGCGGCGGGCATCGGCGTGACGACGGCTTCGACGTTCGCCGCGTAACCCGATTCGGTGCTGCGGACGAAGGTGTCCTCGCCGTTCTCCGCGACCGCGAGGAATTCCTCGGACGCCGAACCGCCCATCGCGCCGGACGTGGCGGCCACGATGACGTACTCGAGGCCGAGACGGTCGAACAGCTTGATGTAGGCGTCGCGGTGGGCCTGGTAGGAGCGCTCGAGGCCCTCGTCGTCGAGGTCGAAGGAGTACGAGTCCTTCATGACGAACTCGCGCCCGCGCAGGATGCCCGCCCGGGGACGCGCCTCGTCGCGGTACTTGGTCTGGATTTGGTAGAGCGTGACCGGGAAGTCCTTGTAGGAGCTGTACTCCCCCTTCACGGTGAGCGCGAACAGCTCCTCGTGGGTCGGGCCGAGGAGGTAGTCGGCCCCCTTGCGGTCCTTGAGGCGGAAGAGGTTGTCGCCGTACTCGGTCCAGCGGTTCGTGGCCTCGTAGGGTTCGCGGGGCAGCAGCGCGGGGAACTGGATCTCCTGCGCGCCGATCGCGTTCATTTCCTGGCGCACGGTCTCCTCGACGCGGCGCAGCACGCGCAGCCCGAGCGGCAGCCACGAGTAACCACCCGGGGCGACCCGGCGGACGTAGCCGGCGCGCACCAGCAGCCGGTGGCTGGGCACTTCGGCGTCCGCCGGATCCTCGCGCAGCGTGCGGAGGAACAACGACGACATCCTGGTGATCACTGGGGACTCCCTGCGCTGAGCGGGCTTTAGACGTTTCGCACAGAGTAGTCAACCCCCTGGCCGCGACGCATGCGGGTTATCGGCGGCCGCCGTTTTTGTCGGTGGTCGCGGTTAGCGTGCGGGCATGGGTTTGGAGATGGGCATGATCACCGTCGACTGCGCCGAGCCGCAGCGCCTGGCGGAGTTCTGGACGGCGGCGCTGGGCGTTTCGGTGGCCGCGGACTACGGCGAGTTCGTGATGCTGGAGGGCCCGGCGCCGGGCGGGCCCCGGCTGGGGTTGCAGCGGGTGCCGGAGCCCCGGTCCGGGAAGAACCGCGTCCACGTGGACTTCGGAGCGGACGACCGGGAGGCGGAGGTCCGGCGGCTCGTGGGGCTGGGCGCGGTGGAGCTGGGGAAGCATTCGGCGCCCGGGCTGGAGTGGACGGTGCTGGAGGATCCGGAGGGGAACGTGTTCTGCGTGTCGGAGAAGGGGGCGCATTGAGGACGTGATGAGACGTGCCCGGGCTGGGTGACTGCGGCTGGCTCGGGCTGAGGGCGCGCGGAGCGCGGGTGGGGCGGACGGCGACGTACCCCGCTGGACTCGGCCGAGCGGGGTCAGCCGAGCGGGTCAGGTGAGCCGGGTCAGGTGAGCGGCAGAACGTACCCGTAATTCCGCTCAGCCGTCCGATATCCGCACCGCTCGTACACCGCGAGCGCGCGATGGGTGTTGTCCACGTCCACCGACAGCGACGACCTCTCGAAGCCGGCGGCGCGACCGGCTTCGAGGGTGTGGGCGAGCAGGGCGGACGCCAGTCCTCGCCCGCGGGCCTCCGCCACGGTCCCGACGTAGTTGACGTGCAGCTCCCGCACGCCCGTCGCCAGTGCGTCCGCCTCGTAGAACGACGACATCACGAACGCCACCACCCGGTCGCGTTCCGGAGAAAGGAGGAGGAACGACAAGTCCGGCCGGAAGTCCTTGTTGCCGCGGAACCGGTGCTTCCACTCGTCGGCCGAGAGCCACGTGCTGCCCCAGTGACCAGCGAACGCGGCGTTGCGCGCGTCGAGAACCAAGGCGTCGTAGCGCTCCTCGCAGGCGGCCAGCGGAAGGTCGTCCGGGAGCGGCGGGGCGGCAGGCAGCGAGGTCAGGTCCGCACGCATCTCCACGAAGGTGCGCTCCTGCTTGAACCCGCCGCGTTCAAGCAGCGAGAGGTACCACTGCTCGTTCTCGTGCGCGCCGGCGTGGAGTTCGAGCTCCGCGTCCGGGAAGTGCCGGGCGTGGACGCTGCGGGCCGTGCGCACGAGCCACTCGGTCAGCATCGAGGCGACCTCGTCCGTCCGGTACTCCGGGTCGGTCAGCGACGCCACGTGCGGCTGGTGCACCGGCTCGGCGGCGTCACGCGGGATGACCAGTGCGTAGCTCACCAGGCGCGAACCGTCCCACGCTCCGACGCTCGCGCCAGGCAGATCGACCGACGGGCCCGACATCTCCTGGCGCACGTCGCCCTCGTCCCAATGCTCACCGGTCCGGTCGGTTTCCTCCGCGACCGTGCAGAGCCGGGTGACGGCCTCGACGTCGGCGAGCGTGAGCGGGCGCCAGGTGAGTTCCATGCGAGCCAGAGTAAGGAGCGGCACACGGCCGCCGCACCTGGATTACCCGGCGGTTACGCTCCGGGGGTGCTGGTGCTCCTCCCCCCTTCAGAAACCAAGGCCGACGGCGGCAAAGGCGCGCCGCTGGACCTGGACGCCCTGTCGTTCCCCGAGCTGAACCCGGTGCGCGCCAAACTGGCCGACGCCCTCGTGGAACTCGCGGCCGACGTCCCGGCGAGCCTCGCCGCGCTGGGCATCTCCGCGCGCCAAGCGGACGAGGTCACCCGCAACGCCCAGCTCTGGACCTCCCCGACGATGCCCGCCCTGCGCCGCTACACGGGCGTTCTCTACGACGCGCTCGACATCAAGAGCTTCACCCGCGCCGGACTGGCGAAAGCACAACAGCGGCTGGCCGTGACGTCGTCCCTGTTCGGCGTCGTAGCGGCCACCGACCCCATCCCCGCCTACCGCCTCTCCGGCGGCAACACGGTCCCCGCGCTGGGCACCGTACGAGGCCTGTGGAAGCCAGTCCTGGAACCAGTACTGCAGAACGTCGAAGGCCTGCTAGTAGACCTCCGCTCCGGCACGTACGCCGCCTTCGCGAAGCTGCGCGCAGACGCAGTAACCGTCCGGGTAGTAACCGAAGACGGCGACGGCAACCGCACCACAGTGAGCCACTTCAACAAGGCCTACAAGGGAAAACTGGCCGCAGTGCTGGCGACCTCGCGCACCGAACCGTCCACTGTGGACCAACTAGTACGCGTAATCGCCAAAGCGGGCCTGACCGTAGAACAAACCGGCGACCACGCCCTAGAGCTGCTCACTGACTGACCACGCCCCCAACAGCCGCCGACACACCCGCCGCCCGTCAGCACAATCGTGGCTTCGGGGTGGCGGGGGCGACGAGCCGACCGGGAGAACTCAAGAAAACCTCCCCACCCCAAACCCGGCCAGCAGTTCCCCAGGAACATCCGCCCCCAGTACCAGCTCCGCCACCAACTTCCCCGCAAACGGCCCCAACGTAAGCCCCGCCGGCCCAAACCCGGTCGCCAAATACAGCCCGGGCGCCACCTGCCCCAGCAACGGCAGCCCATCCGGAGACAACGGCCGAAACCCCACCCGGGTCTCCACCAGCCCGGCATCCCCCAACCCCGGCGCGACAGCCAACGCCTGCTCCAGAACCTCCCGCTGCCCAGCCGCGGTCACCCGGTGATCAAACCCGGCCCCGCTCTCCCGCGTAGCCCCCGCGACCACCCGGCCCCCGGGAAACGCCAGCAGGTAATGACTGCTCCGAGGCAACACCACCGGCCAGCCGGCAGTCTCCACCCCAGGCAGATCGAAATGACTGATCTGCCCCCGCTGCGGCACCACCGGCACCGGCACCCCCAGCGCCTCGGCCACCTCCCCCGACCAGGCCCCGGCAGCAAGCACCACCGCGTCCCCCGCCAATTCCTCCGTACCAGCCCGCACTCGCAACCCAGGCTCCAGCGAAGCCTCCGCGGTCACGAACTCAACGCCCCGGTCAATCGCCGCGGAGATCAGCGCACGACGCAGCACCTGCCCGTCCACCCGCCCGGCCCCCGACAGATGGACCGCAGCCAACTCCGGAGCCAACGGCGGAAAAAGCTCCCGAGCCTGTCCCTCGTCAAGCCGCTCAAGAACCCCGGCCTCCGGCGCGTCCGCCACCCGCCCGGCAAGCCGGTCGTAAGCCTCAGTCAGCTCGTCCGCGGAAGCCGACACCACCATCCCGCCGACGACCTCGTACGACGATTCGTGCCCAGCTTCGCTCAATTCCGCCGCCAAAACCGGGTAATACCGTCCAGCAGCAGCCGCGAGCGGATAGACGGCGTCGTCCCAGGAAGACGTCCAAGGGCTGACAATCCCGGCGCCCGCGTCGGTCGCCACCCCGGCCCGATCCGCGTCCGCCACGACGACGTCCGCTCCGCGCAGCGCCAGATGGTAAGCCGTCGAAGCCCCGCCGATTCCGCTGCCGATCACGATCACGCGCATGTCTTCACCCTGCCTGTCCGCCGTCGAAACGTCGACCGAGCACCGCCATCGCCGCGTTGTGCCCGGGAATCCCGCTGACCCCGCCGCCGCGGACCGCGCCAGCCCCGCACAGCAACACCCTCTCGTGCGCGGTCTCGACGCCCCAGGTCCCCGCCGTCTCGTCATCGCCGTACGGCCACGACAGGTCGCGGTGGAAGATGTGCCCGCGTGGCAACCCCAGTTCCGTCTCCAGATCCAGCGGCGTTTTGGCTTCGATGCACGGTTTTCCGTCGCCGTCCGGCAGCAGACAGCCCTCGATCGGCTCCGCGAGCACGCTGTCCAGCGACGCCACCGTGGCCCGCAACGCCTCCGCCCGCGCCCCGTCGTTGTCCGCCTCGAACAGCCGGGCAGGCATGTGCAGGCCGAACAACGTCAGCGTCTGCACCCCCGCGGCTCGCTCGGCCGGGCCGAGGATCGACGGATCAGTCAGCGAATGGCAATAGATCTCGCACGGAGGCATCGTCGGGATCCGGCCCGCCGCGGCCTCCCGGTAAGCAGTTTCGAGCTGGGCGAACGATTCGTTGACGTGGAAAGTCCCGCCGAACGCGTCGCGCGGATCAACTGCCTCGTCCCGCAACCGAGGCAGTCGGCGCAGCACCATGTTCACCTTCAGCTGCGCGCCTTCCGGCGACTCCGCGGGGTCCTCGCCGAGCAACCGGGCGAGCGTGCGCGGCGCGACATTCGCCAGCACATGCCCGCCAACCACGACGCGTTCGGTATCGCCTTCGCGGTAACGAACTTCTCCGTCCGGCGTCACCGACAACACCTCGGCGCCGGTGACCAGCGTCGCCCCAGCACGATGGGCGGCGTCGGCGAGCGCACCGGTGACCGCGCCCATTCCGCCGACGGGAACGTCCCAGTCGCCAGTCCCGTTGCCGATGAGGTGATAGAGCAGGCAACGGTTCTGCCGAAGCTGTTCGTCGTCCGCAGCGGCGAAGGTTCCGATCAACGCGTCAGTGAGCACGACCCCGCGCACCACGTCGTCCTCGAACAACTCGCGCAGCGTTTCTCCCGCCGGACGCTCGAAAAACGTCGTCCACGCCTCGTCGTCGCCGATCCGCCGACGCAACTCGGCACGCGTCGGCAACGGCTCGGTCAGCGAATCGAAGGTCGCCTCCGCCACCCGTGCCGCCGAGGCGTAGAACCGTCGCCAGGCCGCGTAGTCCTTTGTGGACCCGGTGACCGCGCGGAACGACGCGCCGGTCCGCTCGTCGTCGCCCGTGTCGACAAGGAGACCTGTCTCGCCGGCCGGGGTGTAGGACGACATCCGCCGCCTCCGCAGCTGGACGGCCAAACCCAGCTCGGCCGCGATCCGCTGGGGCAGCAAGCTGACCAGGTACGAGTAGCGCGAGAGCCGGACGTCCACGCCAGGGAAAGCGCGGAACGAAACCGCCGCGCCGCCGATCTCCGCACGCCGTTCCAGCACCAGCACCGACTGGCCTGCCCGGGCCAGATAGGCAGCGGCGACGAGCCCGTTGTGCCCGCCGCCGACGATCACCGCGTCGTAGTCCACCGCCGCGAGCCTAATGCTTGACCCGGAGCGCGCTCCAGGCTTTAGCGTCGCCACAGACAGGATCCAGCGCAGAAGGAGCGACCATGACCGACGTCCCGACCCGGAACCTCGGCGGACTGGCGGTTTCCGCACAGGGCTTGGGCTGCATGGGAATGAGCCACGGCTACGGCGCGACCGACGACGCGCAGTCGATCGGGACGCTGCGCCACGCCATCGACCTCGGGGTGAATTTCCTTGACACCTCTGACTTCTACGGCTCCGGCCACAACGAGGAACTGATCGGCCGCGCGATCGCCGACCGCCGCGACGAGGTCGTGCTCGCCACGAAATTCGGCATCGCGAACCGCCTCGGCGAACCGACCCAGGTCCGCGGCGACGCCGCCTACGTGCACCAGTCCTGCGACGCCTCGCTCCGCCGGCTCGGCATCGACCACATCGACCTGTACTACCTGCACCGAGTCGATCCGGACGTGCCGATCGAGGAAACCGTCGGCGCGATGGCGGAGCTGGTTCAAGCCGGAAAAGTCCGCCACCTCGGTCTTTCCGAGGCGAGCGCGCAGACCGTCCGGCGCGCGCACGCGGTCCATCCGATCGCGGCGCTGGAGAGCGAATGGTCCCTGTGGACCCGCGGTCTGGAAGCCGAAATCGTGCCGGCCTGCCGCGAACTGGGCATCGGCATCGTCCCGTTCTCCCCGCTCGGCCGCGGCTTCCTGACCGGCCGCTACCGCACCACCGAAACGATGGCGGACAACGACGTGCGCCGCTACCAGCCCCGCTTCGCCGACGGCAACCTCGACCGGAACCTCGCGATCGTGGCGAAACTGGAGGAACTGGCCGCCGTGAAGGAGGTCACGACCGGCCAGCTGGCACTCGCGTGGGTGCAGGCGCGCGGCGAGGACGTGGTGCCGATCCCGGGCACGCGGCGGAAGCAGTACCTGGAGGAAAACCTCGCGGCCTTGAGCGTAGACCTCACCACCGACGATCTCGCCGCGATCGAAGCCGTAGCCGCACCGGAGAACTTCGCGGGCGAGCGCTACGACGCGGCACACCTCGCGTTCGTCAACGGCTGAGTCTCTGAGGCGGCGCTGGACTCCGGAGAGCTAGCGTCGCCTCAGGTGCTCGCCGAGCGATCGAACGCGTACGGCGAACCGCGCTCTTCCGTGTTGTCTCCGAGCCGGTGCGACCGGGGCCGTCTCCCGCACCGGCTTCTCCCGTCCGAACCTGCCCGCAGCCGGATCCCCCGCCGAGGCGAGACCTGGTCTCAGCCGCTGGCCAACCGGTCCACCACATCGAACGCGCGCGTCAACCGCTCCCGGTGCGACACCCCCAGCTCAGCCAGATCCTCCCCCTCCAGCCGCCGCCGGATCGTCTCCACCGCCACGGTCCGGTAAGCCGCCACCACCAACGCCGCGACCAGCGCCGCGTCCCCGGAAAACCGGGCGTCCGCGCTGAGTTCCGCAGCCAGTTCGGCTTCCATCTCGTACCCGAACGCCCGCAGCCGCGCGATCAGCGCGGGCGACTCCGCGACCGTCCGCATCAGCGGCTCGATGTCGCCGCCCACGCCGGACAGCACATGCCCCTCTTCCTGCAGCGTCAACGCGAGCTGCCGGAGCGCGTCCACCACCTCGCCAGTCCGTTCGCGGACCGCTGACCGCACCAGTTCGATCGCCTCCGGCAGCCGGTCCAGTAGCAGGTCCTCCTTGCGCTCGAAGTGCGAAAACACCGTCACCTTGGACACCCCGGCCGCGGCGGCGACCTCGGCGATCGTGACCTCGTCGAACCCGCGTTCCAGGAACAGCCCGGTCGCGACCTCGGCGATCCGCGCCCGCGTCTTGGCCCCGCCTCGATCGCCGCGATTGGGCATGAGTCCACCCTTCCGTGTTACGTTTACCTGATAAGCTTACTCGGTAAGCACACTTGGTTAAGCCGTCGGACAAGGGTAGAGGGGAGAACGACATGGAGCGGACTGAGGTGATCGTCGCGGGGGCCGGGCCCACCGGGCTGTTCCTCGCCGGGGAGCTGGCGCTGCGCGGCGTGGCGGTGACAGTGCTGGACCGGTTGGCGGAGCCGGATCCGACCATCAAGGCCGGATCGGTCAACGTCGCCAGCGCCGAGCTGCTCGACCGGCGCGGTCTGCTGCCCGCGGCGGAGGCGGCGCAGCGGCGGTTCCTCGCGTCGGTCGGCAAATTCGGCCCGACAGTCGAGGCCGCCAAACGAGGCGGCCGCCGGTTCCTCGCCGCCGGGCACTTCGCCGGTTTCCTGTTCGACAACGACCTGATCGACCAGAGCGACCCTGTGCTCGCCGCGCACCGAGCAGTGTCGAACGGCCTCGGCGTGCCGCAGCAGGAAGTCGAGCGGATACTCGGCGAACACTGCGCCACGCTCGGCGTCGACCTCCGGCGCGGCGTCGAAGTACAAGGCGTGCGGGCCACCGACGAGTCCGTGACGGTCGAAACGAGCGCGGGCGAGTTCACCGCGGGCTGGCTCGTCGCGGCCGACGGCGGGCGGAGCGTCATCCGCAAGCGACTCGGCATCGAGTTCGACGGCACAGATCCGGAAATGACCGGCTACCAGGCCATCGCCGATTTCGAAGACGCGAGCGGCCTGCGCCCAGGCTGGACCTGGACCCCGCGCGGGGTCTACGCGTACGGCCCGGTCCCCGGCCGCATCTTCCTCAGCCGCTTCCGCCAGCCGCCGGAAGACCGCGACGCCCCGGTGTCAGTCGAAGAGCTGCAAGAAGCCGTCCGCGACGTCACCGGCGTCCCGGTCGCCATCACCGGAATCCAGGGCCGGGCAACGCGCTTCACCGACAACGCACGCCAGGCTCGGCACTACCGGCACGGCCGCGTCTTCCTGGCCGGCGACGCGGCACACGTCCACTCCCCGCTCGGCGGCCAAGGCCTCAACCTCGGCCTCGGCGACGCGGCGAACCTCGGCTGGAAACTCGCCGCCACCGTTCAGGGCTGGGCGCCGGCAGGACTGCTCGACACCTACGAAACCGAACGCCGCCCGATCGGCGCAGCAGTGCTCGACTGGACCCGTGCCCAAGTCGCCCTCCTGCGCGGCGACGAACGCACCGAACAACTCCGCACCATCGTCGGCGGCGAACTGCTCCGGGTGCCCGCAGCGATGAACCGCATCGTCGCGCTGTCGTCCGGAATCCTGCAGCACTACGACGTCGCCGACGACGCCACCGCCCCGGTCGGCTCGATCGCCGGAGACGTCGAACTGACCTCCGGAACCCGCCTGGCCGACCACGCCCACGACGGCCGCTTCGTACTCATCGACCGCTCCCCCGACAGCCGGTTCACCGTGTCCGGCTTGGACGACCGGCTCGCATACGTGGCCGATCCAGCCGACGAACCGAGCCTCCTCGTCCGCCCGGACGGCGTGATCGTGTGGGCCAGTTCCGGATGCGACGACCAGAAGCTCCTCGACGCCGCGCTCGCACGCTGGGCAGGCGCGAAATGACCAGTCACGCGGCCCGGCCGGCAAGCTGAGCCCCCTGGCCCGCCTGGCCGAAGCAATCACGCGGGCCAGTTCCGGACGCGACAACCAGAAGTCCCGCGACACCATCCGCGCACGCTGGACCGGGCGAAAAGATCAGTCAGGCGGTCCGGCCGACGAGCCAAGCCCTTCGCCCGCCCGGACCGCGGGTCCGAGTCTTAGGACCGACGGCCAGAAGCTCCTCGACACCACACTCACATGGCAGACGGGCGCGCGAAAGATTAGCCACGCGGTCCGGCCGACCGTCCGTCCAGACGGAGCGATCGCGTGGACAAGTTCCGGAAGCGACAACCAGAAGCCCGTAACTCCGTGCTCGCACGCCAGGCGGGATGCACCCGACAGCCGACGAACCAAACCCCTCGTCCGCCCCGGATCGCGTGATCGCGCAGACGAGTCCGGGAAGACGACCAGAAGCTCCCCAACACCGCACTCACACGATGGGCAGGTACGAGATAGATCAGTCACGCGGTCAGGCGGACCGGTCCACCCAGACGGAGCGACCGCACGGGCAAGGTCCGCACGCTCCCCGGCACCACACCCGCGCGGTGGACGGGCACGAATTAAATCAGTTGCGCGGGTCCGAGGCAGGCGGCAAGGTGGTCGGCGTCCGGCGGGTTGCCGTCGGCTGCCGGAAGCAAGGGAGGTGCGTCGTGGAGTTTGTCCGGGCGCTGTCCTGCCCTCTTCCGCCCGCCCGCCTCGGCTAGAGCACGCGCTCGCCCGGTGGGCACCCTGATCTAGGAGAACCCACCAGTGCGCGAGCACGATTTCGACGAATTTTCCGACGCCTCCGATTACACCGACCGCCGGATGCGCCGTCGCCCCCGCTACGACGACGGGCCCGCCCCCGCTCGCCGGGGACGGCTCACCGAAGCCGAGCGAGTCCGCCTCGCCCAGCTTCGCGAAGACGCCTACACCGAAACCGCACTGCCCGACGGCGCCGACCGATGGACCAACTGGGACGACGCCGACCAAGGTCCGCATCCGCGGCCCGATTGGGTGGTCACCGAACTCGCCGCGGTCGACACCGACCTCGGCGTGCTCAAGACCGGCAAGGAAGCTGACGTGCATCTGCTGCGCCGCAACCTTCCCGGAGAAGACGGAGTTCTGCTGGCAGCCAAGCGATACCGCTCAGACGAGCACAAACTGTTCCACCGCGACGCGGGCTATCTCGAGGGCAGGCGGATGCGCCGGTCCCGCGAAATGCGGGCGATGGCCGGACGGACCTCGTTCGGCCGCAACCTGATCGCCGAACAGTGGGCGGTGGCGGAGTTCGCCGTCCTCAGTCGCTTGTGGACGATCGGCGCGCCGGTGCCGTATCCGGTGCAGCGGCACGGCACCGAGATCCTGCTGGAGTTCCTCGGCGAATCCGATGGCACCGCCGCGCCGCGGCTGGCGCAGCTGCGGCCCGGGCCGGACGAGTTGGCCGACCTGTGGGAGCAGGCCGTGTCGGCGCTGGAACTCCTGGCGGGGCAAGGACTCGCGCACGGCGACCTTTCCGCGTACAACCTCCTGCTGCACGAAGGCCACCTGATGGTGATCGACCTGCCCCAGGCGGTCGACGTGATCGCGAACCCGCGCGGCCGGGAATTCCTCGCCCGCGACGTCGCGAATCTCGCCGGCTGGTTCCACAGCCGCGGCCTGTCCGAACAGGTCACCGGCACCGATGACCTGGTGCGGGAACTGGAAAACGCGGCCGGTCTCGGCTGAGGCTCGCAGCGGGGCCGCGGGTGTGCGACAGGCCACACCTGCGACCCCGCCCACAACCGCGCACCTGGGTGCGGGGCAACCGCGATCTCTCAGGTAGAGTGTGTCAAGACCGCAACGGCGGCGTGGATGAGTTGGTGTCCGTCGCCTCCACAGTCCGCAGAAGGACTCGCGGCCATCCGAAGCAATTTCCGTCGGTGTGCCACGCCATGGCTCGGCGCACCGGGTCCGTCCCTGTGAACGCCCATCGCCACACCATCTTGCCCTGCCTGCGCGCGGGCAGCCCGGGCCTCCCTTGCGACGTGCCACGTCCGAGAGGCATTTGTGACAGTCACGTACGAACCCGGCCAGTCCTCCCGCTCCCGCGGGGACCGCCCCGAGCGCAAGCCGAGGCACCGGCCGGCCGGTGGAGACGTTCTCCACGACGACACGGTGGAAACCCCCGCCGTGAAGACCTTCGCCCAGCTGGGCCTGCCCGAGCCGCTGCTGCGGGCGCTCGCCGAGGCGGGCATCGACGCTCCGTTCCCCATCCAGTCCGCGACCATCCCGGACGCGCTGGCCGGCCGCGACGTGCTGGGCCGCGCCCAGACCGGCTCCGGCAAGACGCTGGCCTTCGGCCTGGCGATCCTGGCCCGGCTCGACGGCGGCAAGGCCCGCCCGAAGCGCCCCCGCGCGCTCGTGCTGGTGCCGACCCGCGAGCTGGCCATGCAGGTGGCCGACTCGCTGACCCCGCTCGCCAAGTCCCTCGGCCTGTGGTGCCGCACCGCGGTCGGCGGCATGTCCTTCGGCCGCCAGGCGGAATCGCTCGCCCGCGGCGTCGACCTGCTGATCGCCACCCCGGGACGGCTGTCGGACCACGTCCGCCAAGGCACCGCCTCGCTCGGCGACTGCAACTTCATCGCGCTCGACGAGGCCGACCAGATGGCCGACATGGGCTTCATGCCGCAGGTCCGCGAGATCATGGACCTCACCCCTCCCGGCGGGCAGCGGCTGCTGTTCTCCGCGACGCTCGACGGCGACGTCGACAAGCTGGTCCGGCAGTACCTGGCCGACCCGGTCACGCACTCGGTCGCGCCGTCGACCGCGAGCGTCACCACCATGGACCACCACCTGTTCCAGGTGTCGCACTCCGACAAGCAGGACATCATCACCCGGATCGGCGCCCGCGAGGGCCGCACGATCATGTTCGTGCGCACCAAGCACCACGTGGACCGGCTCACCGAGCGGCTGCGCGAGAGCGGCGTGCACGCGGTCGCCCTGCACGGCGGCAAGACCCAGGGGCAGCGCAACCGCGTCCTCGCCGATTTCAAGGAAGGCCACGCGGCGGTCCTGGTGGCCACCGACGTCGCCGCGCGCGGCATCCACGTCGACGACATCTCCCTGGTGCTGCACGTCGACCCGGCCGCGGACCACAAGGACTACCTGCACCGCGCGGGCCGCACCGCGCGGGCGGGCGCGTCCGGCATCGTCGTCACCCTGGTGACGCACGACCAGCGGCGCACCGTCCGCCGGATGACCGACCGGGCCGGCGTGCGCGCCGAGACCACGATGATCCGCGCGCACGACGAGGACCTGTCGCGCATCACCGGCGCCCGCGAGCCGAGCGGCGAGCCGGTCGTGGAGCGTCGCCGGGAATCCCCGCGCCGCTCCGGCGGCCGCGGCTTCGGCGGCGACCGCGGCGGCTTCCGAGGCTCGCGCGAGGGCGGCGGCTACCGCGGCGGACGCGAAGGCGGCCGCGGCGGCTATGGCGGCTCTCGCGAAGACCGCGGCGGTTACGGCTCGCGCGAGGACCGCGGTCCCCGCGAAGGCGGCTACAACCGCGGCTCGTACGAAGGCCGTGGCTCCCGCGAAGGCGGCTACGCACGCGAGGGCGGCTACTCGCGCGAGGGTGGTCGCGAAGGCGGCTACGCACGCGAAGGTGGCTACGGCTCCCGCGAGAACCGCGGCGGTGGCGGTTACAGCCGCAGCCGCCAGCAGTCCCGCTCCGGCAGCGGCGGCTTCGGCCGCCCGCAGCGCCCGAGCCGCGGCCCGCGCCGCGGCCACGACGCCTGATCGATCCCTGGAGAACGGCCCCGCTTCGGCGGGGCCGTTCTTCGTTTCCGGGCAGGTTTCGCCTGCTGAGCCGGGTCGCGCACCGCAGCAGCCGGACCTGGGTTCGCCCTCGGGCCGCAGCGTCGCCGCACCTCGACAGCCGGCACCCAACGGTCGGGGACCCGACGCAGCGACCACCGCCGAGCAGGAGCCTCACACACCAGCCCGCGCCCCGACACTGCGGCCGTCGCCGACGATCTCGTCCACCGCACCACCTCCCGCCAGCCCCACCCCAGCACAGCGATCGCAACCGAACAGATGCCTCGCGTGCCAGCTGGCCCCGCGCCCCGACACAGCAGCCGCCGGGGGGCAGATCTCGCTCACCGGACCGCGCTCCCCAGCCCACCCTGAGTGGAGCGTCCAGGCGCAGAGATCGTCACCGAGCAGGTGCCTCGCGCGGCAGCCAGCCCACGCCCAGACAAAGCAGCCGCCGACCACGAGTCGTCGCGTGCCGGACCACGCTCCGCCAGCCCGCACCCGGCACAGCGACCATCGCCGAGCACGCGCCCCGCACCCGAGCCACACCCCGACCGTGCCCGCCAAGAGGCCGCCCCAGCCAGGCCCGAGCCCGCCGCACCAGCCTCTTTCCGTTGCCCCGCCCCGCTTCCCGGTCCTGCCGAGGCGGGGGTGGGAAACGCGGCACCCGGCCGGATGCGACACTGCCTCCGTGACTGACACTCCGCCGCTGCCGCCTGAGAACGTCTTCGACTGGCTTGAAGCCGAAGGCCAGCGGCGCGCGGAGGCCGGTCTCTCCCGGCGGATGAACCCGCGGCCCGCGCAGCACTCGACGCTCGACCTCGCGGGCAACGACTACCTCGGCCTCGCCCGCGACAAGCGCGTCGCCGGGGCAGCCGCCGCGGCCGCGTTGCGGTGGGGGGCTGGGGCTACCGGATCGCGGCTGCTCACCGGGTCCACCGAGCTTCACGCGGAACTCGAACACGAGCTTGCCCGCTTCTGCGGAGCCCAGGCCGCGCTCGTTTTCTCCGCCGGGTTCACCGCCAACCTCGGCGCGGTGACGGCGCTCTCCGGGTCCGAGTCGGCGATCGTCACCGACAAGTACGTTCACACGTCGCTGGTCGAAGGCTGCCGGCTGTCGCGCGCGGACATCGCGGCCGTCGAGCACTCGACGCCGTCGGCGATCAAACACGCGTTGGCTACCCGGCGCAAACCGCGCGCGATCGTGGTCACTGATTCAGTGTTCTCCGCTGACGGCGAACTCGCGCCGTTGGGCGAACTCGCCGAAATTTGCCGTGCGCACAGCGCTGCGCTGGTCGTCAACGACGCGCACGGTTTCGGTGTCCTCGGCGAAGGCGGCCGGGGTGCGGTGCACGCCGCGGGATTGTCGTCCGCGCCGGACGTCGTCACTACGCTCACGCTTTCCAACGCCCTCGGCGCACAAGGCGGCGCGGTGGTCGGTCCACGCCGTGTGATCCGGCACCTCGTCGACACGGCGCGCAGCTTCATCTTCGACACGGCCCTCGCCCCGGCCAGCGCCGCTGCCGCGCTGACGGCGTTGCAGGTGCTCAAGTCTGAACCGGAGCTGCCGGCGAAGGTCATCGAGAACGCCGGGAACCTCGCGATGGGGCTGAAGAACGCCGGGCTGCCGGTCGATCTCCCGGAGGCTGCCGTGGTCGCGGTGCGGACGCAGTCGCCGCAGGCGGCGACTGCGTGGACGGAAGCCTGTGCGGAGCAAGGGATCCAGGTCGGCTGCTTCCGGCCGCCCGCCGTGCCGGACGGCGTTTCCCGGCTGCGGCTCACCGTCCGCGCGGACTTGTCCGAGGCGGACGTCGACCGTGCGGTGAAGGTGATCGCGGCGACCGCGCCCCGCGGTTAAGCCGGGCGGCGCATGGTGATGTGCGGGATTCCGTCCTCGAGGTATTCCTCGCCCTCAGCCACGAAACCGAACTGCGCGTAAAGCTTCTGCGCATAGGTTTGCGCGTCCAGCACGAATTCGCCGGTGGCACCATCCAGCGCGGCCGCCATCAGCTGCGCTGCCAAACCCTGGCCGCGCGCGGACTTCGCCGTCACCACCCGGCCGATCCGCCGTCCGCCGCTCGGCTCGGCCAGGACGCGCAGGCACGCGAGGATCTCGGTGCCGGAAGCCAGCCACAAATGCTCCGTCTCCGGAAGCAGATCGAGCCCGTCGATATCGGCATACACGCAGTCTTGTTCCACCACGAACACGTCCGACCGCAGCCGGAGGATCGCGTACAGATCGGCAGCGGCGAGGTCGGGCCCGGCGGCGCGGTGCAGAGTCGTCACATCGCCTTGCTTAACACAGCTCAGCCGAACAGCCGCGCCTGGGACTGCGCCGCGATGTCGTCGGAGAACTGCGAAACCCGCGTGTACACCCCGGGCTTGCCCGGTTTCCCGCAGCCGTCGCCGAAGGACACGATGCCGATCAGGGTGTCGCCTTCGACGAGCGGGCCGCCGGAGTCGCCTTGGCAGGCGTCCTGGCCGCCCTGCGGGTAGCCGGCGCACACCATGCTCGCCGGGTCGTAGGTGTCGTAGGCCGTTTTGCACGTGGAGTCGCTGACCAGCGGCACCTGGGCGCTGCGCAGCACGTCCGACCGCTGCCCGCCTTCGGAAAGCCGTCCCCAGCCGAGCACGGTCGCCTGCGTGCCTTCCGCGTACAGCGACTGGTCGCTCTTGTCCGCGACCTTCGCGGCGCGGTACGGCAGCCGTCCGCGCACGGTGAGGACCGCGATGTCGTCGCCCTTCGTCGGATCGCTGTAGTCCGGGTTGACCCAGACCCGCGAGACGCCGAGTTCCACGCCGTCGTCGCCGCGCTTGTCCTGGCGGCCCGCGACCACGTGGACCGACGACTTCGGCAGGGCTTTCGCGCAGTGCGCGGCGGTCGCCACCGCGGACGGGCTCACGATCACCGCGCCGCAGAACTGCGAGCCGCTCTGGTCGGTGAGATACACCGCGTACGGGTGGTCGGCGAGCGAAGCTTCGCTGCCGCCGACGATCCGGGGCTGCGCGTGCGAGCCCGGGTCGGACGGCGCCGCCGCCCAGGCCGAGCCGACCGGGACCGCGATCGCGGCGGCGAGCAGCGAGCCCGCCGCGAGCAGGACCGGACGACGGAGCTTCGCGGGCATGGGCTTTCCCTTCATCGGCACTACGACAGCACAGCCTGGACGCGCACGGGAATCGGCCGACTCCGGCGCGTGCACACACGGCCGCGATTACCCTAAACGGGCCAAGCCCAAAACGGTGTCACTGGAACGGGTGGACTCTCTATACACCGAGCGCATTCGCTTAGCTGGAGTCATGCGACGGAAAACAGCCGCGACGGCCGGCGCGCTGACGGCCTTTCTGCTGGCCGGATGTGCCACCGGAACCCCCGCGGCTCCCCCGCCGAGCCCGTTCACCGCGCCGTCGGCACCTGCCAGCCCGACACTTCCGGCAACTCGGACAGCGACGAGCGCGCCCGCCGTCACCTGGCAGGTGGGTGCCCGTCCGCTGCCGCTGCGCCCGGACGGCTTCGGCCAGATCCTGCCGACTCCACCCGAACTGGTGAACCGTTCGCTGCCGACCCAGGACTTCCTCCCGCCGCCAGCGAGCACGACGTACACCGCCAAGATCGCCGACGTCCCGGACGCCGTGCTCAAGCGCAGCACTTGGCAGGCCGCCTGTCCGGTGCCGTCGGCCGACCTTCGTTACGTCACGCTTTCCTTCCGGGGCTTCGATCATCGCGCGCACACCGGCGAACTGCTCGTGCACAAGGACGCGGCTCCAGCGGTGGTCAAGGCGTTCGGCGAGTTGTACGCGCAGCAGTTCCCCATCGAGGAAATGCGCATCACCTCCCCCGCCGAACTCGACGCTCCGCCGACCGGCGACGGCAACGACACCAGCGCGTTCGTCTGCCGTCCGGTGCGCGGGCAGAAGAACTGGTCCGCGCACGCGCACGGGCTCGCCGTGGACGTCAACCCGTTCTGCAACCCGTACACCAAGGACGACCTCGTCCTCCCCGAACTGGCGTCCGCCTACGTCGACCGCGCGAACGTGCGGCCGGGGATGGTCACCGCCGGCGGCCCGGTCGTGCGCGCGTTCGCCGGGGCGGGCTGGCAGTGGGGCGGGGCGTGGAAGTCGCCGGTCGACCGGATGCATTTCACAGCCAACGGCGAGTGATCCGGGAACACCGGGACGGGCCTGCGGGGTTGACTAGGCTGGCAGCAGACCGCTTTTCGGGAAGGACCGCCGTGCCGCACTACGACCTGGTGATCATCGGGACCGGATCGGGAAACTCGATCCTCGGGCCGGAGTTCGCCGACCTCCGGACGGCCATCGTCGAGAAGGGCGTGTTCGGCGGGACCTGCCTGAACGTCGGCTGCATTCCGACGAAGATGTTCGTCTACGCCGCCGACGTCGCCGCGACGCCCGCGGGCAGCTCGCGCTTCGGCGTGGACGAAGAGCTCACCGCGGTGCGCTGGCCGGACATCCGCGACCGGATCTTCGGCCGGATCGACCCGATCGCCGAGGGCGGCGCGGAGTACCGCGAGAACCACGAGGACAACCGCAACGTCGACGTCTACCGCGGCGAAGGCCGGTTCACCGGCATGAAGGAGCTGCGCGTCCGCTTCTCCGACGGCCGTCCGGACGAGGTCGTCACCGCGGACCGGTTCGTGCTTGCCGCGGGCGGGCGGCCGGTGCTCCCGGATGTGCCGGGGCTGGCCGAAACCGGCTACTACACCTCCGACACGATCATGCGGCTCGACGCACTGCCGGAGCGGATCGTCATCCTCGGCGGCGGATACATCGCGGCGGAGTTCGCGCACGTCTTCGCGTCGTTCGGCGTCGCGGTCACGATGGTGAACCGTTCCGGCGCACTGCTGCGGCAAGAGGACGCGGACATCAGCGCGCGGTTCACCGAGCTGGCTTCGCAGCGGTTCGACGTCCGGCTGGACCGCAAGACGGTTCGCGCGCGCACCACGGACAACGGGGTCGCACTGGATCTCGAAGGCCCGCAGGGCGCGGAGACCGTCGAGGCCGACCTGATCCTGGTCGCCACCGGCCGCAAGCCGAACTCGGACCTGCTCGACGTGGCCGCCACCGGCGTCGCCACCACCGAACGCGGGCACGTCGTGGTGGACGACTACCAGCAGACGTCCGTCGAAGGCATCTACGCGCTCGGCGACATCTCGTCGCCGCTGGAGCTGAAGCACGTCGCGAACCACGAAGCCCGTGTGGTGCAACACAATCTCGCGCATCCGGACGACCGCATCAAGGCCGACCACCGGTTCGTGCCGCACGCGGTGTTCACCTCCCCGCAGGTGGCGTCGGTCGGGCTGACCGAGGCGGAGGCGACGGAACGCGGACTGTCCTTTGTGGTCTCGAAGCAGGACTACGCGGGCATCGCCTACGGCTGGGCGATGGAGGACACCACCGGTTTCGCGAAGCTGCTGGCCGATCCGGCGACCGGGCAGCTGCTGGGCGCGCACATCATCGGCCCGCAGGCGTCGACAGTGATCCAGCCGCTGATCCAGGCGATGAGCTTCGGCCTCGACGCGCGGTCGATGGCGCGCGGACAGTACTGGATCCACCCGGCCATGCCGGAACTGGTGGAGAACGCGCTGCTGAATCTGCCGCTGGACTGACCCCGGGGATACCGAGAGTTGATCGATTCCCGAATCGGGTAACAAGGATCTCGCGTTGTTAGGGTTCCCCGCGGAGGTGCGGGGACTGACATGACCGACATGATCGCCGGGGAAATCGTTGCGGCCGCGGAGAATCTGGCCGCTCGCTGGACCGACGTGACGGATCTCGAGCTGGTGTTCGCCGTGCGGCGGGCCGAACTCGGGACGACAGCCGCGACGCTCGCGTTGCTGGAGGAGCTCCGGGCGAAGCCGTCCGAGTGGACCGCGGAATGCCTCGCGGTGGCGGTGGCCGCGCTCGACGATGTGCGGCGCACCGGCCAGCTTCCCGAATCAGCGCTGGCCAGTTAGCTCGTGAGTGGCGGTGCCGGTTCTCGCCGGCACCGCCACTCACGAGGTCTCACACGAAGCGCCGCCGCCCGGACAGCGCCCCGAACACCATCTGCGTCACCATCACCACGAGCAGCACGATCAACGACACCGTCCAGCTGCCCGTCGCGTCGTGCAGCAGGCCGAACACGAACGGCCCCACCGCTGCCAGCAGGTAGCCGAAGCCCTGCGCCATTCCCGAAAGCCGCGCCGTTTCGGCTCCGGTACGGGCTCGCAGCGCGATCACCGTCAGGGCCAGCGAGAACACGCTCATCCCGATGCCGAGCAGGATGCTCCACAGCAGCGGCGAGAACCCGGGCGCGATGACGAGGCCGAGCATGCCTGCCGCGCCGAAGACGCCCATTCCGACGATCCACGGGCTCTGGCTCTTCTGCCGCGCCGCGATCGGCGGGATCACCAGGCTGATCGGCACCGCGATCACCGAGATCAGGCCGAGCAGCAGACCGGCGTCGGCCTTGCTGACGCCCGCGTCGATGAACACCTGCGGCAGCCAGCCCATCACGACGTAGGCGATGAACGACTGCAGGCCGAAGAAGATCGTGACGATCCACGCCAGCGGGCTGCGCATCAGCGACCGGGCGGGAGCGGAGCCCGCGGCCGGGCGCGGCGGACGGCCCGTGCCGCGCGAGGCGATCAGCCACGCGACCAAAGCGATCGCCGACAGGACGCCCCACGAACCGAGCGCGGCGCGCCAGCCGCCGAGGGCGGATTCCAGCGGCGGGCTCAGCGCGGAACCCGCCGCGCCGCCGCCCTGCAGCGCCGCGGTGTAGACGCCGGTCATGAGCCCGACGCGAGCCGGGAACGAATCCTTGATGACCACCGGGATCAGTACGTTGACCAGCGCGATTCCGGCGGTGGCGACGAGCGTGCCGCCGAGCACCACGTACGGTCCGTCGAGCACCCGCACCGCCAGGCCCGCGGTCAGCACCGCCAGCGCCAGGCCGATCGCCGGGCCGATGCCCAGGCGGCGCGACAGCACCGGCGCGGCCAGGCCGGCTCCGGCGAAACAGAGGCCGGGCAGAGTCGTGAGGATGCTCGCCCACACCGCGGACGCGCCGAGGCTGCCGCGCATTTCCGCGAGCAGCGGGCCGACGCTCGTGATCGCCGGCCGCAGGTTCATCGCCGTCAGCACCACCGCGATCGCCAGCAGCACGCCGCCCGCCACCACGCCCGGACGGCGACCGGCGGGCACCTCTTCCTCAAGGCTGCCTTCCAGTTCGAGTTCGAGCCGGTCGGAGTAGGTGGCGGTGGACACGGCTGCAGAGTCTCGGGAATCGGCGGACATGTGCGCTACTATCGCATACGTAGGATGATTGGATGAAGGGATCAGGCTGTGCCGTTGGCCACCACCCGCCGCGCCGGACTCGTCGACCAGGTCATCGATCAGCTGCGCGAGGCGGTCACCGCCGGAGAATGGCCGATCGGGCACCGGATCCCGACCGAGCCGGAGTTGTCCGCGCAGCTGGGCGTCGGGCGCAACACGGTGCGCGAGGCCGTGCGCGCGCTGGCGCACACCGGGATCTTGGAAGTCCGCCAGGGTGACGGCACGTACGTGCGCGCGACGAGCGAGGTGTCCGGCGCGATCCGCCGCCTGTGCGGGACGGAACTGCGCGAGGTGCTGCACGTCCGGCGGCTGCTGGAGGTCGAGGGCGCCCGGCTGGCCGCGACCGCGCGCACCGAGGAAGACCTGGCCGAACTGCGCGTCCTGCTCAACCGGCGCGACACCGACTGGGACGAGGGCCGCCTCGACGATTTCGCCCGCAGCGACGCGGAATTCCACCAGGTCGTGGTCCGGTGCGGGCACAACGGGCTGCTGCTGGAGCTGTACCGCGGCCTGATGGAGGCGATCACCGCGAGCGTGGCGTCCACTTCGGACAATCCGGAGCACGCGGAGATGATCCGGCACCGGGAGCTGGTGGAAGCGATCGAGGCGCGCGATGCCGGGCGGGCTGCCGATGAGGCGGCTGGGTTCCTGGACGAGTTGATCGCGCGGGCCGAGGACTTGTGATCAGTCTTTCCGCGGCGGGCTGAGGACCGGGGTGAAGCTGGCGAGATCGGCGGCCAGGAGGTCCGCGCCTCGGCGGGTCCGCTCGTCCGCGTCTCTGCTCAGCGCCTGGCACTCCCGCACAGCGGCGTCCCGTTCGGTGGCGTACACGATGAACACGTCGCGCACTGCGGTGTAGATCCAGTCAGCGTGGTTGGGGTCGGCGTCGGCAAGAGCGGCGGCGACCACAGCCAGCCCCGCCGAGTCGTGACGGCGGAGCAATGCCTCCGCCGTCATCCGGGTGACGAACGTGTCCCCGGTGTCCAGCACGAGTCCCAGCAGCGGGCCCTTGGCCTCGGCCATCTCGGCAAAGACGGCGAGGCTGCGGCCCGCGTCCGTTCGATCGCGACAGTCGGGGCTTTCCGCTAGCGGGATCAGGGCCGCCACCGCGGCGCGCCTCGCCTCGTTGTTCACCGCCGCATTCTGCCTCGGCCGGAGCGCGCCGCCTATCGAGTTTTCCCAGCCGGGAATGCCCTACGGCAGTGTGAGGATTTCCGCGCCGTCAGCCGTCACCACGAGGGTGTGCTCGAACTGCGCAGTCCACTTCTTGTCCTTCGTGGTGACCGTCCAGTCGTCGGCCCACACGTCGTAGTCGATGGTGCCGAGCGTGATCATCGGCTCGATCGTGAAGGTCATGCCTTCTTCGATCAGCGTCTGCACCGAGGGCTCTTCGTAGTGCAGCACCGTCGGCGCGGTGTGGAACGCCGGGCCGACGCCGTGGCCGGTGAAGTCGCGGACCACGCCGTAGCCGAACCGCTTCGCGTACGCCTCGATCACGCGGCCGATCACGTTCAACTGCCGGCCGGGGCGGACCGCCTTGATCGCGCGCGCGGTCGCCTCGCGGGTGCGCTCGACCAGGAGCCGCACCTCCTCGGAGACGTCGCCGGCGAGGAAGGTCGCGTTGGTGTCGCCGTGCACGCCGCCGATGAAGGCCGTGACGTCGATGTTGCAGATGTCGCCGTCCTCGATCACGGTCGAGTCCGGGATGCCGTGGCAGATCACCTCGTTCAACGAGGTGCAGCACGACTTCGGGTAGCCGCGGTAGCCGAGCGTGGACGGGTACGCGTGGTGGTCGAGCAGGAACTCGTGCACGACCTTGTCGATGTCGTCGGTGGTCGCGCCCGGTTTGACCGCCTTGCCGCCCTCCTCGAGCGCCTGCGCGGCGATCTTCGACGCGACCCGCATCGCCTCGATGACCTCGGGCGTGCGCACTCCGTTGCCGGTGTCCCGTTTCGGCGCCGGCCGGTCCACGTACTCGGGGCGGGCGATGTCGGCGGGGACGGCACGGCGCGGCGTCTGGACACCGGGCTTCAACGGGGCGCGAACGGACATGTCCCCAGCCTACGACCTCGTCCGGCCGCGGCGCAGCCAGCTCAGAACAGCACCGTCGCGTACTGCCCGACCTGCTGGAACCCGATCCGGCGGTACGCCGCGAGCGCGGGCGCGTTGAACCCGTTCACGTACAGGCTCGCGGTCCGGCCGAGGCCGTGGACCAGGCGGTTCACCACCGCCGCGGTGCCCGCGGTGCCGAGCCCGCCGCCGCGCCGGTCCGGATGCACCCACACGCCCTGGATCTGGCCGACCCGCGCGGACATCGCGCCGATCTCGGCCTTGAACACGACCTCGCCGTCCTCGAACCGGGCGAACGCGCGGCCGGTGGAGATCAGCTCGCTGACCCGGGCGCGGTAGCTGGCTCCGCCGTCGCCCGCGCGCGGGTCGACGCCGACCTCCTCGATGAACATCGCCACCGCCGCGGGCAGGTAGCGGTCCAATTCGTGCGGGCGGACGGTGCGGACCTGCGGATCGGCGGGCACCAGCGGATCGCCTTCGAGCGCCATCAGCGGCTGGTCGCCCCGCACCTCGCGGGCCGGCCCCCATTCCGACGACAGCTCGTCCCAGAGCCCGAGCACCTGCGGCGCGGGTCCGACGAGCGAGGAGCAGGTGCGCTGGCGGCGCAGAGCGCGGTCGGCGAAGGACCGCAGCGCCGAAGCGTTGCCGCGCAAGGGGATCAGGTTGGGTCCGGCGAAGCACAAACCGGTGAGCCGTCCGGCGCGCACCGGACGGGAGTCGGCCGCCCACAGCTCGCCACCAAGACGCCACGGGTCGAGACCGGCCGCCTCGACCCGGGCGCTGACCATGCAGCTGCCCACCGGGTCGGCGGCGAGTGCAGCGCGCACCGCCGGATAGTCCCGATCATCGAGCAGCCGTGCACCTGCAAGCCGCAACACGGGGTCCAGAGTGCCAGATGAACCGGGTGAACGGAACGCGAGCCGGCCGACACGCTGAGATGAACGGCCCTCGCACCCGAACGGCGGCGCCCCGGCGGGCTCCGGCACCGACAGTGCTCGAACCCGCGCCGCACCTCCGAGCCTGCCCGCCGGGCGGTGCGGGACGCGCCCCAATGTGGCATTGGGTGCGTCCCACGCACCGAACGCCACATTGGGTGCGTCTGACGCACCCAATGTGGCATTGGGGCACGGACGGCTCAGTGATGGCGCGGAACCAGGTGCAGCAGCCGGGAAGCGTGCGGCGCCAGCGTCGCGGTGAAACTGTCGCGGCTCACTCCGAGGTTCCGGTGCGTCCACAGGTCCCGCACCGCCGCCGGACCGCGCAGCCCCAGGTCCTGCCAGGACGCGGTCACCGGGGCCTCCGTCGAGCCCAGGTTGAACAGCGCGACCGTCATCCCGCCGTGGCCGTCCGGGCTGAACCACACCTGTTGCTGGGTCGCCTGCGAAACCGGACGCGCCGGCCGTCCTGCCTGGTCAACGGCGAGCACCTCGCGGTTGGTGAGCAGCTTGAGGTCGTCCGGGTCGAGTTTGGTCAGGTCGGCGCCGAGCAGCAGCGGCGAGGCTTCGATCGCCCACAGCGTCATGACGCTCTGCCGCTCGTCCGGGGTGATGCCGTTCGCGTCGCCGTTGCCGATCTCGATCGAGTCCAGGTCGTTCCAGTGGCCGGGACCCGCGAAGCCAGTCCACTTGGGAGCGTCGGCGAAGCGCAGTTTGACCCGCACGTCCCAGTTGGTGAGGCCGACGCAGTGCGAGTAGCACTCGATGTCGCCTTCGATCCGCCAGCCGTTGCTGTAGCGCTGCCAGGTCGCGGCCTCGGCGATGCTGAGCGAGTTCGACAGTTCCAAGTGGATCGGACGGCCGGCGGCCTGGATCGCCGCGTGCCATTGCCGGATGTCCTCGCGGTTGTCCGCGGGGATCTTGCCGCCGCCGGGTCCGACGAAGTCCATTTTGATGTAGTCGACGCCCCACGACGCCAGCTGCCGAGCCTGCGAACGGACGTACTCGGCCGCGCCGGGCTTGCTGAAGTCGAGTTTCGCGGATTTGTCGTCCGCGGTGTTTCCCGCGCCCGCCATGACGATGTCGTGCACCCGGTACGGCGTGCCCTCGATCGGCGAATCGGCCGCGACCGCTTGCGCCGGGACGCCGGGCACCAGGTAGATGCCGAATTTCAGACCGCGCTGGTGCAGGTACCGGGCCAGCGAGGCGATGCCGTTCGGGAACTTGTTCGGGTCCGGCGCGACCCGGCCGAACTCGTCGACGTGGTCGTTCCAGCCGGCGTCGATGTTGATATAGCGGTAGCCGTACGCGGCGAGCCGATCGTGCATGACGTCGGCCTGCGCCTTGATCGTTTCCTCGGTGAACTTCCGGCGCAGCGCGCTCCAGCTGCTCCAGCCCATCGGCGGCGTTCTCGCCACCGGTGTCCAGGACTCGATCGGCTGACTGTCCGCCGCCGCTGTTCCGGCCAGCGATCCGAAGAGCACCGCTACCGCCGCGGCCAGCACACCGATCCGACTTCGCTTCATCGCGACCACCTCTCCCGGGGATCGCTTCGTTGTACGCGCGCCGAACCGAGGACAGCAATGATTCATCGGATCACTGACCGCTAACCGGGACAACACCCGCCGACCGGATCAACCTCGTTCACCACTGTGAATGCTGGGAATATCCCGCGAAGACCTCTCGACACGGTGGCGAATAGATCCTATCTTTCTTGCGGCGCGCCCCAGCGTCGTTCACTGGCGAACACGGAGGTCCCGGATGAAGTTCAGACCAGCGCGCACCCTCGGGCTCGCCGTAGCGGCGTTGACCGCGACCGCGCTGCTGCCCGCCGGTGCGGCCGCGGCGTGGCCGGGCAGCCAGGACGTCTACGTCTCGCCGTGGGGCAACGATTCCGGGTCCGGGGCCGTCTGGTCGCCAGTGCGCACGCTCCCGCGCGCCCAGCAGCTGGTCCGGCAGCGCGCCGGGCACCTGAATTCCGACTTGACCGTGCACGTCGCCGCCGGCACCTACCGGCTCGACAAACCGCTGGAACTCGACGCGGCGGATTCCGGCACGAACGGCCACCGGGTCGTCTGGCAGGGCTCGCCGGGCACCGTGGTCAGCGGCGGCAAGCAGGTCACCGGCTGGCGTCCGGTCGCCGGACGCCCCGGTCTCTACTCCGCTCCCGCGCCCGCCGGACTGGACAACACTCGCCAGCTGTACGTCGACGGCGTCCGCGCGCAGCGAGCGTCCGGACGGCTTCCGGTGACGGTGAAGGCGACCGACACCGGGTATACCGCGTCCGCGGACACGATGGCGCACTGGCGGAATCCGAGCGACCTCGAACTGGTGTACACCAGCGGCGAGGAGCTGTGGAACGTCGAGCGCAACGGCCTCGGCCAGTGGACCGAGCCGCGCTGCCCGATCGCCTCGGCGCAGGGCACGACGATCACCATGGCCCAGCCGTGCTGGGACAACTCGACCCGGCGCGTGATGTTCGCCGACATCCCCGGCCGTTCGGTCAACATGGTCGGCCCCGGCGATCTCACCAACGGGCGGCAGCCGTCCTATGCGGAGAATGCGTTCGAGCTACTGGACACTCCCGGCGAGTGGTACCTCGACCGCTCCGCGCACACCGTCTATTACCTGCCGCGCAAGGGCGAAAACCTGCACTGGGCCGACGTCGAGATGCCCGCGCTGGAGAAGCTCGTGGACGGCCGCGGCACGGCCGAAGCGCCGATCCACGACATCTCGTTCCGCGGCATCCAGTTCTCCTACGCGACCTGGCTCGAACCGTCGTCGCCGGAAGGCTTTTCCGAAATCCAGGCCGGCTACCGGATCACCGGCGAACGCGGCTGGGCCACGCAAGGCCTGTGCCAGTTCACGCCCGGCGGCACCTGCCCGTACGCGGACTGGACGAAGGAACCCGGCAACGTCTCGATGTCGCACGGGCACCGGATCGAGTTCCAGGACACCGTGTTCGCACACCTCGGCGCCGCCGGGCTCGATCTCGGCGAAGGCGCGCAGGACAGCAGCGTGTCCGACAGCGTGTTCACCGACATCTCCGGCAACGGCGTCGAAATCGGCGGGGTCAGCAAACCCACCGCCGCTGGCGCGGACCTGACCGCGCGGGTCAAGGTGACCAACAACCACCTGTACGGCATGCCGCGTGAATTCACCGGCGGAGTGCCGATCGTCAACGGGTACTCGCAGGACAATGTCGTGTCGCACAACCAGATCGACCATGTCGCGTACTCCGGCATCTCGATGGGCTGGGGCGGCTGGCCGGACAAGATCAAGCAGGCCGCGACGCCGAACGTCTCGCGCAACAACGTGGTGTCCAACAACCTGATCCACGACTACATGCTTTCGCTGGACGACGGCGGCGGCGTCTACACCCAAGGCATCACCGGCCCGTCGCAGGCCGAGGGCGAGAAGGTGACCGGGAACGTCATCTACGACCAGTGGGGCCTCGGCAAGTCGGTTTACACCGACAACGGCTGCACCTACGAAACCGTTTCCGGCAACGTGCTCTACCACGCTGCGTACGCCAACGTCGCCTCCACGCACGTCGACTACCGCGACTCGCTCGGCAACAACGACCCGACCGTCATCTCCGGGAACTACTGGGAACAGGGCGATCCGGACGGCGACAAGAAGGGCGTCATCACGTCGGGCAACCACCTGCTGAACAATCCGGCCGCCGCACCTAAGTCCATTGTGGACAAGGCGGGAATCGAACCGAGCCACCGTTCGGTGCTCAACCGCCGGATCGACGGCGCGTCCGCCCCGCAGGCTCCGACGCGGATCGGCACCTTCTCGGTGTCCGGCCAGCTGTACGCGACCTGGAACCCGACTGTCGCAGAAAACGGTGCGCCAGTGCAGGATTACCTGCTGACCGCTTCGGACGGCAAACACAGTGTCACGAGTTCGGTGTCTGCCAAGGACTTCGCACGCACTGGATACACGGTGATCCCGAAACTGACTGATGGCCAGACGTACACGGTCACCGTCGCCGCGCGCAACCGGTACGGGGTTGGCCTGCCGTCGCTGCCGTCGGCACCGGTCACCGTCGCGCAGCCGGGTACCCAACTCGCTGCCGTCCCGACCGGGGCGAAGGCGCTGCCGAGCACCGACGCGGCGAGCATCCGCTGGACGCCGCCGAAGGAAACCGGGTCGACCCCGGTGATCGGCTACCGGATCACCGTGTCCGACGGCCGCACCATCGAGGTCGTCGGCCGCGACACGATCGTCAGCCAGCCCACGCAGAAAGGCCTGACCCGCGTCGTGGACGGGCTGAAGCCCGGGACCGCGTACACGTTCACCATCGCCGCCGTCACCGGAAACGGCGTCGGCCCCGCGGTGACGGTGCAAACCACCACCGCGTAACCGGTGATCGGCGCGTACCGGACCTCCCTGCCGGTGCGCGCCGATCACCCTATTCGGAAGGCCCTTCGATACGCCCCCGGCGTCGTCCCCACCTGCGCCCGGAACCGACGCCGCAAGTTCACCGCCGACACCAGCCCGACCCGCACCGCGATCGCGTCCACCGGCAGATCCGTCTCCTCCAGCAGCCTCCGCGCCTCCGCCACCCGCCTCGACAGCAGCCACGCACCCGGGCTCGTCCCGAGCTGATCAGCGAACCGGCGAGCCAGCGTCCGCGGCGAAATCCTCAAGCGGGCAGCCAAATCCTCGACCGACAGCGGCGTGCCCAACCGCTCCCCCGCCCAGTCGAGCAGCCCGTCCAACGAGGCATCCGCCGAGACCTGCCGCGGCACGTACTGCACCTGGCCGCCCTCGCGATGCGTCGGCATCACCATGTGCCGCGAGATGAGCGCCGCGTGCGCCGCCCCGTGATCGCGCCGGACCAGGTGCAGGCACAGGTCGATGCCCGCTCCCGCACCCGCGCTGGTGGCGACGTCGCCGTGGTCCACGTAAAGCACGTCCGGTTCCACCCGCACTTCCGGGAAATCCCGCTGCAACTGCTCGAGCCGAGCCCAGTGCGTCGTCGCCGTCCTTCCGTTCAGCAGCCCCGTCTGGGCCAGCGCGAAGGAACCCGAGCAGATCGTGACCAGCCGCGCCCCTCGTTCGTGCGCGCGCAGCAACGCCCGGCGCACCTTCGGCGAGAGCGGCGTCTCGACCGGCGTCCACCCCGGGATCAGCACCGTGTCCGCCTTCGAGAGCGCCGGCAGCCCGCTGGAGACGTGGATCTCGTATCCGGCCGTGGTCGGCACCGGGCCGGGATTTTCCGTGCACACCTCGAATTCGTAGTGCTGCGGCACGCCGCCTCTGGGCGTGCCGAACACCTCCACGCCGCAGCCGAGTTCGAACGTCGACTGCACCGGCTGGACGAGAGCCACCACGCGATGCATGGCAAGAAAGTACCCGATGACGTCTTTCCTGACACTGTCCTGCCTGCGCCGGGGCAGCCAAGCTGGGGTCCATGCACTCGGAAATCCTTGCCCAGCCGGGCTACACCTCGGTCCCGGTCGACGAAGCCCCGGTGAAGGACCTGTTCCCCGGCATCCGCCTCCGCCCGCTGTGGAAGGGCGAAAACGGCGCGCACGCCAACGTGGTGGAATTCGATCCCGGCAGCACGTGGCCCGAACGCGACGTGCACGAGCCCGGTCCCGAAGAGGTCTTCGTCGTGTCCGGGACTTTCAACGACGGCGCCCGCGACTACCCGGCAGGCACGTTCATTCATGCGCCGGCGGGATCGTGGCATGTTCCGGCGACGGAGAGCGGCTGCACGTTGTTCGTCTTTTATCCCGAGGGGTAGTCCGTGCGCGGCAATGCCGGTTCTAACCGGCATTGCCGCGCACGAGCCCCGTCTCGTCTTGGAGAAACGGGAGTTCCTCAGCCATCCAAGTCCGCGGCGAACACCCCGCCAAGGCGCGCCACTCGTTCGAGAAGTGCGCCTGGTCGTAATACCCTGCGGCATAAGCGATCCCGGCCAGATCGCGATGCCCGGTACGCAACAACCGAACCGCCCGCTCGAACCGCAGCACGCGGGCCGCCTGCTTCGGGCCCAATCCCAGCTCGGCGCGGAACCGCTCCCCCAGATGCCGGCGGCTCCAGCCGACCTCGTCAGCCAGTTCGCCGACCCGCAGCAAACCGCCGCTGCGGCGCAACGCGTGCCACGCGCGGTCCAGCTCCGGTGGTTGTTCGGCGCGCTCGACCGCACGCGCGGCCAGCACCTCGTCGATGATCGCGAACCGGGTGCGCCAATCCTTCGCGGCGGCCAGCCGCTCCGGCAAACGGGCCAGGTCGCCGCCGAAGTCGGCGAGGTCGGTCACCCGGCCGGTCAGTTCCGCGGCGGTGACGCCGAGCAGCGTTCGCGCCCCCAGCGGATCCAGCTCCAGTTGCACGCCGCGCTGCACCCGGTCCTGGGTGATCAGCGCGGGTTCGGTGTGCAGGCCGCCGACCGCGCTCTGCAATGCTCCCGACCCGGCCGGCCCGGCGTACCGGATCGGGTCTTCGAGGCTGATCACGAGCGTGATGTGCCGAGAGGGCAAGCCGCGGTGCACTTCGAGGGTGACGTTCTCCTGCGCGTATCCGACGTAGCGCGTGACCAGGCCCCGCAGCACCGGATGCGGCGGACGGGCGGCCCAGCTGTGACTCACGCGACCAGGCTAGCCCCGGACCCGGGCGAATTCTGCTACCACGGGAGGGCGGTCCCCACGATGAGGAGAAGCCCGATGACGATCCAGGAACAGGCGCAGCAGCTCGAACTGCTCGCCGACCAGGTGCCGACCGGAATCGCCCTGGCCACCAAGGGCGAATTGGAAGATCTGCAGGCCCAGGTGCTCGGCCTGCTCGGCGAAACCGGCTCCGCGACCGCGATCCAGGGTTCGGTGCAGATCGCGATCCGGCAGATCGACGAGGTCGCGGCCTCGCTGGAGAACGTCCGGATCCAGATCCGCGAAGCCGCCCAGCATCACCTGCGCGGCTGACGTGGCCGGGCTGCTGGCCGCGCACGCCGGCGAGTTCGCGGAGGTCGCGCTGACCAACGTCGTGCGCGAGTATCCGCACTACGAGAGCCACTGGCGCGTCGACGAAACTCCCGTCCCGGCGATCCGCGAGCTGCATCCGTGCTTCTACGGCAGCTTCGACTGGCATTCGTGCGTGGAAATGTTCTGGGTGCTGGCCCATTTGCTGCGCCGGTACCCGTCGCTCGTCCCGGCCGGCGAGATCCGCGCTGTGCTGAACGCGCATCTGACTGAGCCTGCGCTGGCCGCCGAAGCCGCGTACTTCGCGCCGGAGCATCACCGCACGACCCAGCGGCGCTGGTCCGCTGCGCTGCAACCGTTGAGCAGGCTTTTCGTGACCCGCTTCCTCGACTGGCTGCCGAAGGTCGGCTACCCGATCCGATACGGCCTCCACGAGAACGGGGCCTTCGGGCTTTCTCGCACGCTGCCCTACGCCGACTACCTGGTGTCCCGCGGCGAGCCGCAGCTGCGAGAGGTGATCACCGAGACGGCGTGGCGCTGGTTCGGCTCAGACCGCGATTACCCCGGTGCCTGGGAGCCGTCCGGAGCTGACTTCCTCACCCCCGCCCTCGCCGAAGCCGAGCTGATGAGCCGTCTGATGCCCGCCGCCGATTTCGGGGCTTGGCTGGAGGCTTTCCTGCCCGGAATCGCCGATCGGAACCCGGCGGCGCTGTTCACCCCGGCGGTGGTGACCGACGCTTCCGACGGGTTGATCGCCCATTTGCACGGGCTCAACCTCCATCGCGCGTGGTGCTGGCAGCGGATCGCGGCGGCATTGCCGGAGGGGGACGACCGGGGCGCGGTTATCGAGGCGGCTTCGCGGGAGCATGCGGATGCCTCGTTGACGCAGGTGACCGAGGGGCCGTATGCGGTGGAGCATTTCCTGGCCTACTACGCGCTTCTTCTGCTGAGCGACGCCGAATAGTGTCGGACCCCTGGCTGCTCATCGAAGTGCTCGACGGAGAAACCCCGGCGAGCGATTGGCGGCGCACCTACTCCGACGCGTTGCTCACAGCCGCGATCACCGACCGCGCCGTGCGATGGTCCTGGCGGCCGCACGAACGCGGCGTCGTCTTCGAGATCGCGTTCAGGACTGAGGCCATTCGCGACGAGTTCTGCGGCCAGCCCCCAGTGAAGGCAGCGCTCGAAGCCGTGCCGGACCCGCGCCACGGGCTCTCCGTCACTCCAGGCGGTGGCGATTAGCTTTCCGGCAACGGCTCCCGATGCTCCGCCCGCAACCCGTCCAGCGAGATCAGCAGCAACCGGTTCCACATGTGCGGACGGCGCTCATCGGTGCACTGCGCCGCGTACCCCAGCGAAATCAGCAGCAGCACCAGATCGTCCGTCGTGACCCCAGGCCGCAATGACTCCGCCGCACGGACCCGCAGTTCCTCGAGAACCGCACGGAGCTGCGGGATTCCCGTCGGATCGGGGTCCGTCCAGGTCAGCGCGAAGCTCTCCATGAGCGCGCGGTGCCGGGCACAGCCGGACAACGCCTGCCGGTAGAAATCCGTCAGCGCCGCCCACGGGTCCTCCGCCTCGACCGCCGCCTGGCGCGCGGACTCGGCCCACCGGGAGAAGTCCTGGTCCAGGACCGTCCGGACGAGGTCTTCCTTCTTCGGGAAATGCCGGTACAGCGTCCCCATGCCGACCCCGCTGCGCCGGGCGATCTCGCGTACGTCGACCGCGGCTCCCTGCTCCGCCATCACCTCGGCGGCGGCTTCGACGATCGCCTCCCGGTTGCGGATCGCGTCCGCGCGCGGGGCGCGACGGCGGACGGGGGTGTGCGGTTCAGCCACGGCCATGCGCCGAGCATACTCGCTTACCCGGAGCACATGCTCCGCCTAGTGTGCTACTTTGCGGAGCAAGTGCTCCGCCTAGTGAAGGAGATCCCGTGCCCACTCTTGCCGACTGGAATGTCCGGATCCTCGCCGAATTCCGGGAGAACGCGGGATACGTCGCCTGGAGCAGTCCGGAGGAAGCCGCGGCGGGCCGTCCGATACCGCCGCGTATGCCGGGGTTTCCGGATAAGGGGATGCCGCTGATCCTCGTGCACCACGTCGGGGCGAAAACCGGGAAAGCCCGGATCAGCCCGCTGTTCTACCAGCCGGTCGGCGAGAACTGGGCTGTGTTCGGGACGCACGGCGGCAGCCCGCGCGACCCGGCGTGGTACCGCAATCTCATGGCGAATCCACGGACCGTCGTCGAGACTGGCGCGGGAGAAATCCCGGTTGAAGCGCGACTGGCCGCCGGGGAGGAACGCGCCAGGATCTGGGCAGACCAGATCGCGCAGGTCCCGGCATTCGCCGAATTCGAGGCCGCTTCCGGGCGGCAGGTCCCGGTCGTCCTGCTGGAACGCCGCTGAACAGGAAAAGGCTCCCCGGCCGAGACCGGGGAGCCCTTTCGCGGAGAAAACTCAGCCGACGGTGACGCTCGGCGCGCCCTCGCCGATCGACTCGCCGGATTCCTCGGCGATGCGCATGGCCTCTTCGATCAGGGTCTCCACGATCGCGTGCTCGGGCACGGTTTTGATGACTTCGCCC
>NZ_JACGZW010000024.1 GCF_014145675.1 Amycolatopsis dendrobii | reverse complement strand
GGGACTCTGAGTTCCTCAGGTTGCCCCCACGGCGTTGGGAGGGCTTGACGGATTCAGAAGGTTGTTGCGGTGATCGTTGGATGGGGTGCTGACCTGCGCTGATGTGGGTTTGTGCTCCGGTTTGGCATTCCGGGCCCGACTGTTGTCCAACTTGCGCACTACCCGGTCGCGGGACGGTCGCGCAGTCTTTGGGACACCGCTCGAGGGACGGGGCGGGCAAGTTCAACGGTGAACCTGGAGGCAACCCCTATGGGCACGTCGCTGCATCCGCCGCAGCTGGTGACCGGGTCGCGGACTCTCTACCTCGTTTGGGTACCTGAGGATCCCGACGGCGTCGCGGAGCTCGTTCCGGCGGGGCTCACGCCGGCCGCTGATCGGTCGTGCTACATCAACCAGTACGTGGTCGAGGGGGACGCTCAGACGTCGGCCAGCGAAGGGGACGACGCGTTCGGCGCTTATTCGCTGACTTATCTCGGCGTGAATCTGTCCGGCTTGGACACTGAGGCCGGGGTTCCGGGGCGGTGGTGGACCGATTACCACAACAGTTCCGAGCCGATGATCCGTTACGCCCGGGAGCACGGCGTTCCGGCGGGGGCGCCGGGGGAGACGACGCTCGATCTCGACGGGGATCGGCTGGTCGCCACGACGGTCGTCGAGGGGCGGCCTGTTATCCGTACTACCGCGCGTCTCACGATCGGCACGCCGCAGCGGGTTACCGGGCAGTTGCGGTACATCACGAGCCGCGGCGGCGAATTCGTCAGCGGGAGGTATGCCTACGTCGCTGACATCGCCGAGGAATTCGCGGTCGAATCCTTCGAGTTCCTCGACAAAGAGCATCCCGCCTACCGGTTGCGGCCTGCGCACCCCTTGCAGGTGACGTTCGGGTTCTACTCCCCGGCCATGTCCTTCGTCTACCCCGGCGGCGAAGGGCCGCTGGGTTCCGAGCACGGCAGCTAAAAACCACAAGGAGCACCCGCAATGGCTCTGCTGGACCGAGCACAGTGGTACGACATCGCCCGCGACACTCAATGGACTCCGCGTTACGTCACCGAAGCGGAGTTGTTCCCGCCGGAGCTGTCCGGTGGCGAGGGGTTGCCCGACGAGGTGTGGGCGACCTATGACGAGCCGTACAAGGTGAGCTATCGCGAATACGTGGACATTCAGCGGCAGAAGGACGCCGGGGCGTATTCGGTGAAGGCTGCGTTGGAACGCGCGGATTTGTACAACAAAGCCGACCCGGGCTGGATTTCCATCCTCAAGGAGCATTACGCGGCGGTGGCGCTCGTGGAGTACGGGGCGTCGTTCCAGGAGTCGCGGTTCGTGCGCTGGTCGAAGGCGCCGGGCATGCGCAACATGGCGACCTTCGGGATGCTGGACGAGATCCGGCACGGGCAGATCCAGCTGTACTTCCCGCACGAGTACGTGAACAAGGACCGCCAGTTCGAGTGGTCGCACGCGGCGATGTTCACCGACAACTGGGTCACCCTCGGCGCGCGGCACTTCTTCGACGACGTGATGATGACCCGCGACGCCGTGTCGACCTCGATTTTCGCGAACTTCTCGTTCGAGACCGGGTTCACCAACCTGCAGTTCATCGGGCTCTCCGGCGACGCGGCGAAAGCCGGGGACTTCACGTTCTCCAAGCTGATCCAGAGCATCCAGTCCGACGAGGCCCGGCACGCGCAGCTCGGCACGCCGCTGCTGCAGATGCTGATCGAGAACGGCCAGAAGGACGAGGCGCAGAAGAAGATCGACATCGCGTTCTGGCGTTCGTACCGGCTGTTCACCATCCTGTCCGGAATTCCGATGGACTACTACGTCCCGCTGGACGTGCGCGAGGCGTCCTTCAAGGAATTCATGGAGGAATGGATCGTCACCCAGTTCATGCGCTCGCTGGAGGACCTCGGCCTCTCCAAACCGTGGTACTGGGACATTTTCCTGCGCGACATCTCCGAGCACCACCACGGCCAGCACCTCGGCACCTACTCGTGGCGGCCGACGCTGTGGTGGGACCCGGCGGCGGGCGTCAGCCCGGAGGAGCGCGACTGGCTGGAGGAGAAGTACCCGGGCTGGAACGACACGTTCGGCAAGGTGTGGGACGTCCTGATCGACAACTTCGCCAACGACCGTCCGGAAAAGACGGTGCCGGGCACGCTGCCGATCATCTGCAACGTCTCCCAGTTGCCGATCGTCGGCACGCCTTCCCGGACGCTGCGCGACATTTCGCTGGTCCACGAAGGACGGCGCTACCACTTCGCGTCCGAAGTGGACAAGTGGATCTTCGAGGACGACCCGGAACGCTACCGGCACCACAAGAACCTGGTCGACCGGTTCCTCGGCGGCGAGATCCAGCCCGCGGACCTCGGCGGCGTCCTGGAGTACATGGGCCTCGGCTCGGTCGGCCCGGGCGGCGACGACGCGCACGGCTTCTCCTGGGTCGACACCTACCGCAAGCAGCTCGTCAAGGCCGGCTGAAAGGAACGCTGATGGCCACCATTCCGCTCGCCGTGCACTTCGACGGCGACTTCGTGCTCAAACTGCTCCCCGCGGACAGCGAGCACACGATGGACGAACTCGCCGCCGCGGCGGCCGAGAACTCGGTCGGCGTCCACGTGCCCGACCAGCCCGGCCGGACGCTGCGGGTGCGCCGCCAGGGCGACGCGCAGCCGTTCGACCGGGCCAGCACCGTCGCGGCGGCCGGCCTCGGGCCGACCGAATGCGTCGAAGTCTATTTCGAGCGAGGAGGACCGGATGAGCACCGCTGAACCCATCGCCGACCCGGTCGGCCCGGTCCTCCAGGTCGGCGAGGTGGCGCGTGCCGTCGCCGACGCCGCGGTGACCGACAACCCCGGCTGCCGGGTCGACATCCGCGACCGCGGCTCCTACGTGCGGGTCGAGGTCGAGGGCGGCGAATGCGTCCTGCGCCGCGAGACCATCGCCGAGGAACTCGGCCGCCCGTTCAAGATGTCCGAGCTGGAGCTGATCATGCCCTCGTTCGTGGGCCGGATCGAGACCGGCGGCGACGTCTTCCGCTTCTACCTGGGCACTTCCGCCCGCAAGGAGGCCAGCTCGTGAGCACCCCGCTCAAGCCGCTCAAGACCTGGGGGCACCTCGCCGCCCGCCGGCGCAAGCCGAGCGAGTACGAGATCGTCTCCACCAACCTGCTGTGGCACACCCGCGACCCCGAGCAGCCGTGGGACGTCGGGCACACCGGGTTCATGGCGGAGCACTACCGCCGCTACCGCAACCAGAGCCCGATCACGCACCCGGACTGGAACGCTTTCCGCGATCCGGACGAGCTGGTGTACCGCACGTACAACATCCTCCAGGACGGCCAAGAGTCCTATGTGGACGGCCTGCTCGACCAGCACGACGCCGAGGGCCACGACCGCGGTCTCTCGCCGGAGTGGGTCGCGGTGCTGGCCCAGCTGTACACGCCGAGCCGGTACCTGCTGCACACCGTGCAGATGGCCAGCGCCTACCTCGTGCACATGGCTCCGGCCAGCACAATCGCCAACTGCGCGGCGTTCCAGGCCGCCGACTCGCTGCGCTGGCTGTCCAATGTGGCCTACCGCACCGCGGAGCTGCGCCAGGCGCATCCGACGGCCGGGTTCGGCGAGCGCGAACGCGAGCTGTGGGAAGAACTTCCCGCGTGGCAAGGGTTCCGCGAGCTGATGGAACGCCAGCTGACCACATTCGACTGGGCCGAGGCGTTCGTCGCGCTGAACGTGGTGGCCAAGCCGGCGCTCGACGAGATCGTGCTGCGTCAGCTCGGCGTCAGCGCCCGGCGGCACGGCGACGTACTGCACGCGTTGCTGGCCGAATCCGCGTTGCGGGACAGCGAGCGCTCGCGGCGCTGGACCGAGGCGCTGGTCAAGCAGATGTCCGAAGTGGACTCGAACGTGCCGCAGCTGCGCGAGTGGGTCGCGAAGTGGCAGCCGCTCGCGGTCGCCGCGATCGAGGCGTACGGCGCGGAGGTGGCGGAAAACGCCGAAGCGGCGGAGAACGCGATCGGCGCGGTCCGGGCGTTCCAGCGGCAGCTCGGCATCGGAGGCTGAACCGGCCATGACGACCGAACACCAAGTCCTCCTGCGGGGGACCGGCGTTCGCTTTCCTTGCGCGGAGGGCGACACGCTGCTGCGTGCCGCCCTCCGCGCGGGGGTCGGCCTCAGCTACGAGTGCAACAGCGGAGCCTGCGGAAGCTGCCGGTACGAGCTGCTCGAAGGCGACGTCCGCACGCGCTGGGCGGACGCGCCCGGGCTCAGCGCCCGCGACCGGCGCAAAGGCCGCAGGCTGGCCTGCCAGAGCGAACCGGCCGGCGACTGCGTCGTCGACCTGAGCTCGGTGCCGGAACCCGCGCCGCACCGTCCGATCCGGCAGCGCGCCCAGCTGCGCGAGGTGCACCGGCTCACGCACGACATGGCCGAGTTCGTGTTCGTCGCGGAGAAGCACGCCGCGTTCAGTGCCGGGCAGTACGCGATGCTCGGCTTCCCCAGCGGCATCGAACGCGCGTACTCGATGAGCAATCTCGGAAACTGCCAGCGGGAATGGAAATTCGTCGTCAAACGGTCGCCGGGCGGGAAAGCGACGTCGATCCTGTTCGACGGGCTCGGCCTCGGCGAGACGATCGAGCTGGACGGCCCGTACGGCCAGGCGTACTACCGTGCCGGCGACGACCGCGACATCGTTTGCGTCGCAGGCGGTTCCGGACTCGGCGCGATGGTGAGCGTCGTGCTCGGCGCGGCTGCCCAGGCCGACGCCGCCGAGCGCACGGTCCATTTGTTCTGCGGCGGCCGTGCTCCGCGCGATTTGCACATTCCGGAAGCGATGGCGATGGCCGGGCGCCGGCTGCGCGCACTCCACGTGCACACCGCGGTTTCCGAACCCGGTTCGGCGGATTCCGGATCGCACCAAGGATTCGTCCACGAGGCCGTGGTCGCGAAACTGGGCGGAGCGCTGACCGACTTCACTTACTACGCCGCCGGGCCGCCCGCGATGACCGACGCGCTCGCCCGCGCGCTGGTGCTGGACGGCGGGCTCGCCGCCGACCGGCTCCATTTCGACCGGTTCAGCTGAGAAAGGAGCTTCCGCATGGGTTTCGTGCGGGTGTGCAGCCTCGACGACGTCTGGGAAGGCGACATGGAGTCGTTCGAGGTGGGGGACAAGGAAGTGCTGATCGCCCACCTCGACGGCGGCGAGGTCGTCGCGACCCAGGCGATCTGCCCGCACCAGCAGGTCGAACTGGTCGAGGGCGAACTGGACAAGAAGACCCTGATGTGCAAAAGCCACCTGTGGACGTTCGACCTCACCACCTGCCAGGGCATCAATCCGGGCCACGCGCAGCTCGCCCGGTACCCGGTGCGGCTCGAGGGCGACGACGTCTACATCGACCCCGACGGGGACACCCCGAAGATCGCGCATTCCTGAGAAGAATTGCCGGAACAGACAAGGAACAGCACTCATGGTTGCCATCAACTGCGACATGGGCGAGGCCTACAGCATCTACCGCTGCGGCGACGACGAGGGCATCATGCCCTACATCACGGTCGCGAACGTCGCCTGCGGCTTCCACGCCGCCGACCCGGTCGTCATGCGGCGGACGGTCGCACTGGCACACGAGCATTCGGTGAAGGTGGGCGCCCACCCGTCGTTCCCGGACCGCGACGGGTTCGGCAGGCGCGAGCTGAAGATGGAGCCCGAGGAACTCACCGCCGCGGTGGTGTACCAGGTCGGCGCGCTGACCGGATTCCTGGCCGAGCACGGAATGCCGCTCAACCACATCAAACCGCACGGTGCGCTGTACGGCCTCGCCTCGCGGGACGAGACGGTCGCGCGGGCGATCGCCGAGGCGGCTGACGTTTTCGACGTGCCGCTGATGGGCATGGCCAATACCGTGCACGAAAAGGTGTGGGGCAAGCGCAGCCAGGGTTTCATCGCCGAGTACTACACCGATCTCGACTACCGCGCCGACGGTTCGCTCATCATCACCCGCGAGCACGTCGCCTACGACCCGGCGATCGCCGCCGAACGGTCCGTGCGCGCGGTCACCGAGGGGCTCGCGACCTCTGTGGACGGTCAGGACATCCCGATGCGCGCGGACTGCATCTGCGTGCATTCCGACACTCCTGGCGCGGTGGATCTGGCCAAGAGCGTGCACGACGCCTTGACGCCGTACCTGACCTGAGTTCCCCTGATTGTCCCTACCGAACCGAGCGCGAGGTGACGCTGATGTCCCGTCTCGAAGTGGTTTCGCCCATTCCCGGGGTCTTTTACCGCAAGCCCGATCCGGACAGCCCGGATTTCGTCAAGCCCGGCCAGAAGGTCGGTGCGGACGACACGGTCGGGCTGGTCGAGGTGATGAAGTCCTTCTACCCGGTGCCCGCGGGCGCGGCCGGGACGGTCGTGGAGTTCGCTGCCGACGCCGAGGCGGTCGTCGACGCGGGCCAGCCGCTGGTAGTGCTCGAGGTGGACGCATGAAACGGTTGCTGATCGCCAATCGCGGCGAGATCGCGGTCCGGATCATCCGCGCGGCGAACGACCTCGGGATCGAGACGGTCGCGGTCGTCAGCGAGGCGGACCGCAACGCCGCGCACGCGCTGCTCGCCGATCAGGTCGTCCCGATCGGCCCGGCTCCGGCGACGAAGAGCTATCTGGTGGCGGACGCGATCCTCGCCGCGGCGAAGGAAACCGGCGCGGACGCGGTGCACCCTGGCTACGGATTCCTGTCCGAGCGCGCGTCGTTCGCCGCGGCGGTGGCGGACGCGGGGCTGACGTTCGTCGGTCCGGAGGCTTCGGTCATCGAGCAGATGGGGGACAAGGTTCGCGCGCGGCAGGTCGCGCAGGCGGCCGGGGTGCCGACGGTGCCCGGGACGCCCGGCGGAGTGTCCGATGTGGCCGAAGCGGTCGCGGCGGCGAGCGAGATCGGGTATCCGATCATGCTCAAGGCCGCGGCGGGCGGCGGCGGCCGCGGGATCCGGGTGGTCGCGAACGAGGCCGAATTGAAGGTCGCGTTCCCGCAGGCTTCGGGCGAGGCCGCGAGCGCGTTCGGCGACGGGCAGATGTACCTGGAGCGGTTCGTGCGGGCCGCGCGGCACGTCGAGGTGCAGGTGCTCGGCGACGGTTCCGAGACGGTGCACGTCTTCGAACGCGAGTGTTCGCTGCAGCGGCGGCGGCAGAAGGTGGTCGAGGAGGCTCCGTCGCCGGGCATCGACGAGCGGATCCGGACCGGGATGACGTCGGCGGCGGTGCGGCTGTGCAAGGAGGTCGGCTACCGCAGCGCGGGCACCTGCGAGTTCCTGGTGGACGACGACACCGGCGAGTTCTTCTTCATCGAGATGAACACCCGGATCCAGGTCGAGCACCCGGTCACCGAGCTGATCACCGGGATCGACCTGGTCGCCGAGCAACTGCGGATCGCGGCCGGGGAACCGTTGCGGTTCCGGCAATCGGACGTGACGAAACGGGGGCACGCCGTCGAGTTCCGCGTCTGCGCCGAGGATCCGGAACGGAATTTCCTTCCCGGTCCCGGAAAGATCGGCGACGTCCGGTTGCCGGGCGGTCCGTGGGTCCGCACGGACACCTGGCTCGCGCCGGGCAGCCAGGTCCCGCCGTTCTACGATTCCTTGGTGGCCAAGGTGATCGTGTGGGGCGACGACCGGACGACCGCGTTGCGCCGGGCGAAGCGGGCACTGTCCGAATTGGTCGTCGAAGGCGTTCCCACCACCACGACGCTGCTCATCGAACTGCTCGGGCAGCAATGGTTCGCCGACGGCGCGTTCACCACCGGGACGCTCGAAGAGTGGCTCACCCAGCGGGCGGAGGCGGGCGCATGAACGGCGCGACTCCCGCCCGGTACAGCTGGGGCGGCGACGAGCACATTTTCGTCGAGCTGGCCGAGGAAATGAGCCTGCAAGCCAACTTCCGCGCGATGGCGATCACCACGTCGCTGCGCGAGAACCGGCCGGACGGCGTCGTGGAGATCTGCCCGGCGAACGCGTCGTATCAGGTCCGGTACGACCCGGACGCGATCGAACCGCGCACCTTGATGGCGCATCTGCGCGACATCGAGGAGAAGGTCGGCGACGCCGCGGACTTCAGCCTCTCGACGCGAGTGGTCGAGATTCCGGTGCTGTATCAGGACCCGTGGACCACCGAAACGCTGATGCGCTTCCGCGACCGGCATCAGGACCCGGACGCCACCGACATCGAGTACGCCGCGCGGATCAACGGATACGCCGGGGCCGGGGAATTCATCGCGGCACACAGCGGCGCGCCGTGGTTCGTCTCGATGGTGGGGTTCGTCGCGGGCCTGCCGTTCATGTACCAGATGGTGCCCCGGGAACGGCAGATCGTCGTGCCGAAATACCTGCGTCCGCGCACCGACACTCCTAAGCAGACAGTCGGTTATGGCGGCTGCTTCAGCTGCATTTACTCGGTGCGCGGTGCGGGCGGGTACCAGATGTTCGGCATCACTCCGGCCCCGATTTACGATCCGGCGCAGGAACTGCCGGACTTCGAGGATTTCATGGTGTTCTTCCGGCCCGGCGACATCGTGCGGTTCAAGCCGATCGACCGGGACGCCTACGACGACTACGTCAAGGAGGTCGAGGCCGGGACGTTCCGGATCCGTTCGCGTCCGGTCGACTTCGGGCTGCGCGAGTACCTCGACGACCCGGACGGCTTCACCGCGGGACTGATGGAGGTGCACCGTGCCGATTGAGGTCCGCCAGCCCGGACTGGCCACGACGATCCAGGACGCCGGCCGCAACGGCTATTACGACGTCGGCATCCCGCCTTCGGGCGCGCTCGACCAGTACTCGTACTCGGTCGCGAACCGCTTGGTGGGCAACGATCCCGGGGCGGCCGCGCTCGAGTGTGTCTATCTGGGACCGGAGCTGCGTTTCACCGAGGACACCGTCATCGCGATCACCGGCGCCGAACTTCCGCCGAAACTCAACGGCGAGGAACGGCCGCTGTGGGAGGCGTTCGCAGTGCAAGCGGGCGATGTCCTCGCCTTCGGGTTCTGCAAGCGCGGCGCTCGCGCGTACCTCGCGGTGAGCGGCGGCGTCGACGTCCCCTTGGTGCTGGGCAGCCGATCCACCTACGGGCTGGGGAAACTCGGCGGGATCAGCGGCGCGCCGCTCGTCGCCGGGGATGTCGTCCCGGTCGGCTCCGGCGCTGGTGTGCCGGGGCGTTCTTTGCCGGAATCCTTGCGTCCGGCGTTGTCGAAGGAGATCGAAGTCCGGGTGGTGATGGGTCTTTACGACCACGTGCTCACCGACGCGGGCCGCGCGACGTTCCTGGACACCGACTGGACGCTCACCCCGGTCGCCGACCGCGTCGGTTTCCGGTACCAGGGCGCACAATTGGAGACCAAGCCGCGCACTCCGCCGTTCGGAGCCGGACAGGATCCGTCAAACATCGTGGACGCGCCTTATCCGATCGGATCGATCCAGGTTCCCGGTGGCGTCGAACCGATCATCCTGCACCGGGACGCGGTGTCCGGCGGCGGCTATATGATGGTCGGCACTGTCCTCAGCGGAGACCTGGACCTGGTGGCGCAGTCCGCGCCGAACACCAAAACCCGTTTCGTAGCGGTCGATTTGGACGAAGCGCTCGCCATCCGCCGCGAATACCGCGCCCGCACTCAGCGGGCCGCTGAATCCCTGAGCTGACAAGGAGTTCTCATGCCGCACGTCCAGATCGACTGGTTTCCCGGTCGCACCACGGAGCAGAAACGCGAGCTGGCCGAGGTGCTGACCCGCGAGATCTGCCGGATTGGCAAGTGTGCCCCGGAATCGGTCGGCATCGTGTTCACCGACGTCGACACCGCGAACTGGGCGCGGGCGGGCAAGCTTTTCTCGGACAGCTGATGGCCGCCCTCCGCTCCCACGTCCTGATCGACGCTCCCGCCGACGCGGTGTGGCAGGTGATCGGCGACCCCGCATCGGTCGCCTGCTGGTTCCCGTCGATGAAGTCCTCCACCGGCGATACCCGGCACCGCACCGTGGTACTGGGGGACGGGTCGGTCCTGGAAGAAGCCGTCGTCACCCATGACCCGGCCCGCCGGCGGCTGCAATACCGGGTGACCGGCGGCGCTCTCCCCGTCACCGACCACCTCGGCACCGTGGACGTGCTGGAGATCGACGCGGGCCGGTCGATCGTCGTGTACAGCACGGAAATCTCGCCGGACTCGCTCGCCGACGCCTTCGACGCCGCCATCAGCGAGGCCGTCGCCGCCCTGCCCGCCCACCTGTCCTGAGGTCTGTGAAGGACTCCTTGGGGGAATCAGATTCCCGCAAGGAGTCCTTCACGGCTTTTCCGCGAGCCGGTAGCCGGAACCGTGGGAGACCAGGCGGCCGCCGGTGGGCGGGGTGAAGTGCGTGCCCAGCACGAGCGCACCTGAACCGGCCAGTTCGGCGAGGAGGCGACGGCGGGTCTTCTCGGCTTCCGCCGGGTCGATGTCCACCGACGCGCCGATCTCCGGGTGCGCGAACTGCACCGGATGGTGCACCGCGTCGCCGGTGATCAGCGCGGTTTCGCCGGAGCCGGCCAGTTCGACCGAGACGTGCCCCGGGGTGTGGCCGGGCGTCGGCAGCAATCGCACGCCGGACACGATTTCCGCTCCGTCCGCGGGGACGTCGACCAGGTCCAGCAGGCCCGCGCGTTCCACCGGCAGCACCGAGTCCTCGAACATCTGCCGCCGCGGTGCGTCCATGGCGCAGCCCGCCCAGAACTCGCGCTCGGCGCGGGCGGTGACGTACCGGGCGGAGGGGAACGTCGGCACCCATTCGCCGTTCTGCTCGCGCGTGTTCCAGCCGACGTGGTCGGCGTGCAGGTGAGTGAGCAGCACCAGGTCCACGTCGTCCGGCGCGAACCCGGCGGCGCTCAGTGCGTCCAGGTAGCCGGTGCTGAGGTCGTGCCACGCCGGGTTGGCGCGGGTCTTCCCGTTGCCGATCCCGGTGTCGACGAGGATCTTCATCCCGTCCTTTTCGAACGCGAAACTGTGGCTGTGCAAGCGGATCGCGCCGCCGTCGGCGAAGTCCGGCCGCAGCCAGTCCTCGCCCGAGACGACCTCGGCGGTCGCGCCGGGGAGCAGCCACGGTCCGGTCGCGGCGGGGAATTCGATTTCGTCGATCCGGTGGACAGCGATCTCGCCGACGGTCCAGGGCATGAGCCAACGCCTCCTTAACGCAACATGTTTGCGTTAAGCGACCGTAGCCGCTACCGTCGCTTAAAGCAAATGCTTAGCTTTTAGGAGTTCTCGTGTCCGACCTGACCCCCGAGCAAGCGGCGAGCCTGGCCGCCCGAGCCGGATTGCCGCTGGATACCGCCAGACACCCCGACGTGGCCGCCGTCGCCAACCACATCCACTCCGTGGTGGCCGTCCTGCGCGACCTGGATTTCGGCGACACCCCACCGGCTTCCCTCTACCGCGCGGAGGAGGACGTCCGTGTCGCTGGCTGACCTCACGCTCGCCGAAGCCTCCGCCGCGATCCGGGACCGGCGCGTGTCGCCGACAGAGCTGGTCGAGGATGTCCTGGCGCGCATCGACGAGGCAGAACCCCGGCTGCACGCGTACGTCACGGTGGACGCCGACCGCGCCCGCGCGGAAGCCGCAGCGCTCGGCCGGATCCGCGGCCCACTGCACGGCATCCCCATGGGGTTGAAGGACCTGATCGACGTCGCAGGAACCGCGACCACTGCCAGTTCCCAGGTCCGCGCCGGACATCGCGCCGAGCGGGACAGCGCCGTCGCCGCGCAGCTCAAGGCCGCCGGCGCGGTCCTCCTCGGCAAAACCCACACGCACGAATTCGCTTACGGCCTCACGACTCCGCAGACGCACAACGCCCGCAACCCGTCCCGCGTCGCCGGGGGATCGAGCGGCGGCTCGGCAGTGGCCGTCGCCGCAGGCGCCGCGACATTCGCCCTCGGCACCGACACCGGCGGCTCGATCCGGGTCCCCGCCGCGCTGAACGGAGTCGTCGGCCTCAAGCCGACCTACGGCCTCATCCCGCTGAACGGCGTGACGTCGTTGTCCTGGTCGCTGGACCACGTCGGCCCGATCACCCGCACCGTCGCGGACGCCGCGCTCGTCCTGTCTGTCCTCATCGGACAGTTGTTCCCCGTCGGCGAAGACGTGGCCGGTCTCCGCGTCGGAGTGCCGGGCAACTACTACTTCGACCGCCTCGACCCGACGGTGGAAGCCGCTGTCCGCGCAGCTATCGATCAGCTCGCGGAACTAGGTGCGGAGCTGGTCGACGTCGAAATCCCGATGACCCGCTACCTCCAGGCAACGCACTGGGGCCTGATGGTTCCCGAGGCGACGGCGTATCACGAGCGAAGCCTGCGGACCGTGCCCGACCAGTACGCCGCCGACGTCCGGGTTCTGCTGGAGGCCGGCGAGCTGATGAGCGCGGGGGACTACCTGCGCGCCCAACGCGCCCGCACCCTCATGCGCCAGGAATGGACGCGGCTGTTCGACAAGATCGACGTCCTCGCCGCACCGACCGTCCCGATGACCGCCGTTCCGGCCGGACAGGAGACGGTCAAGTGGCCGGACGGAAGCGTCGAAGCAGTCTCGGACGCGTACGTACGACTGTCGGCCCCCGCGAACATCACCGGCGTACCAGCGCTAACCCTCCCGGTCGGCGAAGACCTCGACGGAATGCCGATCGGCCTGCAACTCCTCGCCCGGCCGCACGGCGAGTCCGTGCTGCTGCGGACCGGACACGCCCTGGAACAGGCGCGGCTTAAAGTGGCACGGTGAGCCAGAAGCGGATGGTGCGCCCGGGCGGGCGCAGTGCGCGAGTCCAGGAATCGGTGCACGCCGCCGTCCGCGACCTGATCGCCGAATCGGGCCGGGACGCGCTGACCGTGCCGCAGGTGGCCGCCCGCGCGGGCGTCACGCCGTCGACGATCTACCGGCGCTGGGGCGATCTGCAGGAACTCCTGTCGGACGTCGCGGTCGAGCGGCTGCGTCCGGAAGCGCCGCCGGAGGACCACGGTTCGCTGGCCGCGGACCTGGCGGCGTGGACCGAACTGTTCCTGGACGAAATGTCCTCGCCCGCGGGCCGCGCCTACATCCGCGACGCGCTGCTCGGCGACCCGGACGGCAGCAACGCCGGCCAGTGCTCGGCGTACGCCGTCGACCAGGTGGAAGTCGTGCTGGCCAGGGCGGTCGCCCGGGGCGAGGCCGCGCCGGCGGCGGACACGGTGATGGACCGGGTGGTGGCCCCGATCATGTACCGGATCCTGTTCCGCCCGGACGGCCTCGACGCCGCGTACGCGCGCCGGCTGGCGGCTGAGGTGCTGGCTTAGAACCAGTGCACGCAGTGCGGCGCGCGATCCGACCGGAACAACGCGTCCGCGAGCCCGGCGGCTTCTCCGTTGTGCGCCTGAACATGCCCGGCCCGGACCAGCACGCTCGGCAACGTGCCGCCGAGGTAGACCGACCCCAGATCGCTCACGTCCAGCGACAGGTCCGGCGCGCGGTCCGTCCGCACGCACTCCGCCTTCCCGTCCCGCACCGTCAGCAGGTACCGGCCGTGTTCTGCCAGGAAGGGGTCCGTCACGTCGAGGACCAGCGAGCCGTCCGTGAACCAGCCCCGGCTGGTCAGGGCGCGCGGGATGTCCAGCAGCCGCACCCAGAGCCAGTCCGTGGTGGTGGGCTCGCCCGCGCGCAGGTCCGCCAGCTGCCAGCGCAGCGGGTTCCCCGGCGGGAGGTGCCTGAAGTCGATCTTCGTCACCAGGTCGTGCCCCAGCAGGTACTGGGTGAGCGAGGTGAAAGCCGCGTCGTCGACGGCGATGACCTCGTCGACCGTCAGAGCGGTGTCGTTGACCAGGTAACTCGCGTACCCGTCCGCGGTGCCGTCCGCGTCCCGGTGCACGACGAGGTAGCGCGGCTCCGGCCCGGTCGGCGGGTGTCCCGCGCCCAGTGCCCACCAGCGGTGCGGCCGGGAGAGCGCGCCGGGCTGGGTGCGGCGGTAGCGGTCGTAGATCTCTTCCAGCAGCTCGCCGCAGTCGACGCGCCGGAGCAACTCGACGGAGCCGGTCGCGACCGCCGCACCTCCGCGTGGGGCGCCGAACGCGGAGCGGTGCCGTTCGACGGTCATCCGCTCGGTGCAGGTCGCCGGTCCGTAGCCGAATCGCCGGTAGATCACCGCTTCGGAGCAGAGCAGGACGGACAGGAACTCGCCCCGGGCACGGACGTCGGCGAGGTGTTCCTGCATCATCGCGCGGAGCACGCCCTGGCGCCGGTGCGTCGGCAGCACACCGACGGCCGTGACCCCGGCGGCGGAGGCGAGCACGTCGCCCGGCAGCGTGAGGTCGAAGGAGTACGCGCCGGCGGTGCCGACCGGTTTCCCGTCCGGCGCGTGGGCGATCAAGCTCCGTTCGCTCTCGAAAGCGCCCAGGATTCCGCTGCCCGCCGAATCGGGCCAATACCGGCCGAACGCGGCTTGGACGGTGCTGAAGAAGAGCTCGTAGTCGTTGTTGTGCCGGATTTCCATGGCAGGAGGCCCCCAGGAGCTGACGGTGTCTCCCAGTATCCCAGCCGCGCTCCCGGGGGCAGGCAAGCGATTTACGCCTGAAGGGCTCCCGGCTGGACGCGCGCCTGGAATTTCTGCAGCAACGCGGCCGCGACGCTCACCGCGATCACCGCCGGTTCCTTCCCGGCGAGGTCCGGCAGCCCGATCGGGGTCGTGATCCGGGACAGTGCCGCCTCGTCGTGCCCGAGGCCGGTCAGCCGTTTCCGGAACCGCGACCACTTCCCGGCGGACCCGATCAGCCCGATCGACCCGCAGGCGCCGCTGCGCAGCGCCGCGTCGCACAGCGCGATGTCCTCGGCGTGGTCGTGCGTCATGATCAGCACGTGCGTGCCCGCGGGCAGCTCCGACAGCACCGTCTCCGGCAGCAACGGAACCTGGTGGACGTGCACGCTGGCCACGGCGTCGTCGAGCACGGCCAGCCGTTCCGCGGTCAGCTGCGCCGGCCTGCTGTCGATCAGGTGCAGCGAAACCTCGTGCCGGGCGAGCACCCGCGCCAGCTCGAGGCCGACGTGCCCGACCCCGAAGACCGCCACCGCCGGACGCACCGGAAGCGGCTCGAACAACAGCGTCATCGTCCCTCCGCAGCATTGCACGCCGTGCTGGTAAGGAGCCTTGTCGGACAACGAAAGCGTTTGCAGCACCGGCGCGGTCGCGTTGTCCCGCAACAACTCCCGGGCCCGCTCGATCGCGACTGCCTCGGCGTTGCCGCCGCCGATCGTGCCGTGGCATTCCGCCGAGCCGACCACCATTTTCGCGCCGCCCTCGCGCGGGGTGTGCCCGCGCGAGGACGTCACCGTGACGAGCACGCCCGGCAGCCCCGCGTCCCGCAGGTGCTGGACCGCGCTGAGCCAGTTCACGGCTGGCCCACCAGATCAGGTACCTGCGCCTCGACCGCCGGAGCTGCGGTGACCGCTCGGTCGATCGCCCAGAACACGGCCTCCGGCGTCGCCGGCGAAGCGAGGTCGACGCTGTGCCCGGGCTCGCCGAACGCGGCGACCGCCTGCCGCAACGCTTCGCGCACCGCGAAAGCCAGCATCAACGGCGGTTCGCCGACCGCCTTCGAGCCGTAGACCGCGCCTTCTTCGGCGGCATCGGTCAGCAGCGTGACGTTGAAGACCTCCGGCATCTCCGACAGGCTCGGCAGCTTGTACGTGCTCGCCGCCTGGGTCGCGAGCCGTCCGCGCGAGGGCCGGCCGGACTCGTCCCAGCGCAGGTCTTCCAGCGTCAGCCAGCCCATGCCCTGCACGAACCCGCCCTCGATCTGGCCGATGTCGATCAGCGGGGACAGGCTGTCTCCGACGTCGTGCACGATGTCGACCCGCCGCGTCCGGTACGCGCCGGTGAAGTCGTCGATCTCGACCTCGGCCAGCGCCGCGCCGTAGGCGAAATACTTGAACGGGGTGCCGCTCATCGTCGCGGAATCCCAGCTCAGGCCCTCGGTCCGGTAGTACCCGGCGGCCGACAGGTGCACCCGGTCGAAGTAGGCCGCGTGCACCAGTTCGTCCCAGCCGATCTCCTCGCCGGACGGGGTGCGCGCGACCCCCCGGACGATCCGGACGTCGCTCTCGGGCACGCCGAGCTTGCCCGCCGCGACGGCGAGCAGCCGGTCGCGGATCTGCTCGCAGGCGTTCTTGACCGCGCCGCCGTTGAGGTCCGCGCCCGAACTCGCCGCGGTGGCCGACGTGTTCGGCACCTTGTCCGTCCGGGTCGGGGCCAGCCGGACCTTCTCCGGCGGCACGCCCAGCGCGGTCGCGGCCACCTGCAGCATCTTCGTGTGCAGGCCCTGGCCCATTTCGGTGCCGCCGTGGTTGATCAGCACCGAGCCGTCCTTGTAGACGTGCACCAGCGCGCCGGCCTGGTTGAACGCGGTGAGGTTGAACGAAATCCCGAACTTCACCGGCGTGATCGCGAGCCCGCGCTTGGAATGCGCGTGCTTCGCGTTGTACGCCGCGATCTCGGCCTGCCGCTGCTCGGCGTCGCCCGAGTCCAGGAGCTGCTGCCAGATCCGGTGGATGCGTTCCGGGTGCCGCACCGGCATGCCGTACGGCGTTTCCTGGCCCTCGGAGTAGAAGTTGCGCCTCCGCAGCTCGGTCGGGTCGATGCCGAGCAGCGGTGCGCAGCGGCCGAGGATGTCCTCGATCACCAGCATGCCCTGCGGCCCGCCGAATCCGCGGAACGCGGTTTGCGACGTCTTGTTCGTCTTCGCGATCCGCCCCAGCGCGCGGACGTGCGGGATCCAGTACGCGTTGTCGACGTGGCACAACGCGCGGGCGAGCACCGGCTCGGACAGGTCGAGGCTCCAGCCGCCGTCCGCGGTCAGCACGACGTCCAGCGCCCGCAGTTTGCCGTCGGCGTCGAAACCGACGCTCCATTCGGCGTGGAAACCGTGCCGTTTGCCGGTCATCGTCATGTCCTGGGTGCGGGTGAGCCGCAGCCGCACCGGACGTCCGGTGAGCGTGGCGCCGAGCGCGGCGACGGCGGCGTACCCGTGGGGCTGCCATTCCTTGCCGCCGAACCCGCCGCCCATCCGCAGGCTCTGCACGGTGACCTCGTGGCTGTGCTTGCCCAGCACGTGCGCCACGATGTCCTGCGTTTCCGACGGATGCTGCGTGCTGCTCTGCACGAAGACCTGGTCGGACTCGTCGACGTGCGCCAGCGCGCACTGGGTTTCCAGGTAGAAGTGCTCCTGGCCGGCGAAGTCGAACTCACCGCGGAAAACGTGCGCTGAGCTGGCCATCGCCGGATCGACGTCGCCGCGCGCCACCACTCGCGGCTCGCCCTGGAAACTGCCCGCGGCGATCGCTTCGCCGACGGTCACCAGCGACGGCAGCGCTTCGGTGTCCACCTCGACGGCCGCCGCGCCCAGCCGGGCCGCTTCCAGCGTCTCGCCGAGCACCCAGGCGACCGCGTGGCCGAAGAACATGACCTCGGACGGGAACAGCGGTTCGTCGTGGTGCACGCCGGAATCGTTGACGCCGGGCACGTCGGCCGCGGTGAGGACCCGGACCACGCCGGGTACGGCTTCCGCTGCCTCGGTGCGGATCGCGAGCACCTTCGCGTGCGCCTCGGTTACCTGTACAGGGTATGCGTGCAGGACGTCTTTCGTGCGGGCGACGAGGTCGTCGGTGTACAGCGCGGTGCCCCGGACGTGCGCGGCCGCGGCCTCGTGCGGGCGGGCGATCCCGATGGACGGGCTTTCCGGGCGTTCCGAAAGTGCGCTCATGCTCGTGCTCCCTCAAGAGAGTCGGCGTGCAGTTTCAGCAGGCTGCGGCCCAAGGTCGCGGCGCGGTAAGCGGCGCTCGCGCGGTAATCGTCCATCGGCGTGCCCTCGCCGCGCAGGATTTCCGCCGCGGCGCGGACGGTTTCCTCGTTCCAGGACTGCCCGACGAGCGCCGCTTCGGTGTCTTTGGCGCGAATCGGTGTCGCGGCGACGCCGCCGAGGCCGATCCGCGCGGTGCGCACGAGACCGTCTTCGATGTCGAGCGCGAACGCGACCGCGACGCTGGAGATATCGTCGAACCGTCGTTTGGCGACCTTGTGGAACGCGGTGGTTCCGGCCAGCGGCAGAGGAATGCGCACCGACCGGATCAGTTCGTCGTCGCGGCGGACGCTTTGCCGGTATCCGGTGAAGTACTCGTCGAGCGGCACCTCGCGCTCTCCGTCTACAGAGGACAAAACGACACTTGCGCCGAGTGCGAGCAGCACCGGTGCGGAGTCGCCGATCGGCGAACCGGTGCCGAGGTTCCCGCCGAGCGTCGCGGCGTTCCGGATCAGCCGCGACGCGAACTGCGGGATCAGCTGGCTCAGCAGCGGCACCCGGCCGTCGAGGCGGCGGTCCATTTCGGTGAGGCTCAGCCCGGCCCCGATTTCGATCGTGTCCGCGCCGATGTCCAGCACCTGCAGTTCCGGCACGCGGTCGATGGCGACGACGCAGTCCGCCCGGACGCCGCGGATGTTCACCTCGACGCCCCAGTCCGTCGACCCGGCCACGAAAGTCGCGTTAGGACGGTCGTGGCGCAATCGCAGCGCTTCGGCCCAGCCGGACGGCCGGAGATAGTCCCGCCCGTCGTCATGCAGTCGCGTCGCAACGGGTTCCGGTGCGCGGCAGGTTCGCCGCTGTGCCAGCGGATCCTCGGCTGGGGGAGCGCCGAGCGCGTGCGCGGCGTCGCGGATCGGCCGGTATCCGGTGCAGCGGCAGAGGTTTCCGCTCAGCGCGTGGATGTCGAAGCCGTTCGGCGCGTGGTCGTCGCCGGTCGCGTCGCGGTCGCTGCGGTAGTACTCGGCGGCCATGCTGCAGACGAATCCTGGAGTGCAGTAGCCGCACTGGGATCCGCCGCGCACGGCCATTTCGTGCTGCACCGGGTGCAAGTCCGCTGTGGACCCGAGACCCTCGGCCGTCCACACCTCCTGCCCGTCCAGCGAGCCGACCGGGGCGAGGCACGCGTTGATCGCGACCAGGTCCGTCGGGGATTCGACGCCGGGCCGCGCGACCAGGATCGCGCACGCGCCGCATTCGCCTTCGGCGCAGCCCTCCTTGCAGCTGGTCAGGCCCTGTCCGCGAAGCCAGTCCAGTGCCGTGGTGTGCACGGGAACGGCGCCGATCGCGGTGCGTTTCCCGTTGACGGTCACCTCGGGGTCGACCATCGGAGTTCCTCTCGTCTTTTCTCGGCTGGGGCCACGGCCGCCGACGCGCCGGGCCGGCGCGGGTCAGGGGACCGTGGGGGAGTAGCGGCGACGGGACTCGAGCCCGTGCGCGAAGCGCGACCGAGCGGGGAACCGCTCAGTGCCGCGTTGGCCAGCCGTGCGCGACGCGCCCCTTGTTCCAGGCGGACTGGCGCGTGCGCTGACGGAGGTCGGCGAGCTGTCCGGAAGTCAGCAGCATCGCGCACCTCCTCGAGAGCGAACGGAACGGGCGGTGCGGGCGCACCGCCGTCGACGAAGCGTAACGCCGGTCTCAGGCCGAGACAAGGGCCGGGGTCGCCCGGAAGGAGACCCAGGACACACTCCTAGATACCCCCATGGGGTATAGAGTTCGTGCCGTCGAGAACGAGCGAAGGAGAGTCCGATGAACGTCAACGGCACCGCACTTTCGACCGGCGAGGTCCAGCTCGGCGTGGTGCACGCCCCGGCGACGGCGGGCGAGGACGGCGAGCTTTCGTTCACCGTCGCCACTGCCGGCGGGCAACCGGTAGCCAAATACGAGGAGGCGCACGGCAAGCAGTTGCACCTGATCGTGGTTCGCGCCGACGGGGCGCACTTCCGGCACCGCCACCCGGTGCTCGACCCGGAAACCGGCGTCTGGACGATCCCGTGGACTTGGGCCGCGGCAGGCACCTACCGCGTCTTCGCCGACTTGACCCCGGCGGGCGGCGAGAGCGTCACGCTGTCGCGCACGGTCGAGGTCGCTGGCGACTACCAGCCGCAGGTCGCGGAACCGATCGCTGCGAGCGTCGTCGACGGCTACCAAGTGACCCTCGAAGGCACGCTCGCGGCCGGTGCCGGAACGCTGCTGACCGCCCGTGTAACCCGCGACGGACAGCCGGTCACCGACCTGGAGCCGTACCTGGGTTCGTTCGGGCACCTGGTCGCACTGCGCCAAGGCGACCTCGCCTACCTGCATATCCACGCGCTCGACGACGGGAAGCCCGGACCGGAGATCCGCTTCCACGCCGAGGCCCCGACGACCGGCCGGTACCTGCTGTACCTCGACTTCCAGGCCGCGGGCGTCGTGCGCACCGCCGCCTTCGTCCTCGACGCCGCCTGAGCAGCTTTATGCCGTGCTGCCGATCCCCTTGAAGAGAAAGCGAAAGACGATGACCACTGCCCAAGAAACCCGGCCGAACACCCTCCGCTGGCGGGCGCTCGGACTGATCGCCCTGGCCCAGTTCATGGTGATCATGGATACCTCGATCATGGGCGTCGCCCTGCCGCGCATGCGCGACGCTCTCGGCTTCACGCCCAGCACGCTGTCCTGGGTCTTCAACGCTTACGTGATCGCCTTCGGCGGCCTGTTGCTGCTCGGCGGACGACTGTCGGATTTGTTCGGCGCCAGAAGGCTTTTCGCCGCCGGCTGGGCAATCCTCCTGGCCGGTTCGGTGCTCGCCGGAGCCGCCGGGAACGTGCCGGTCGAACTCGCCGGCCGGATCGTGCAGGGCGCGGGAGCCGCGCTCATCGCCCCGTCCGCGCTGACACTGCTGATGATGCTCTTCGGCAGCAACCCGAAGGAGCTCACGAAAGCCCTTGCCCTGTACGGCGCGGCGGCTCCGGCCGGCGGTACCGCGGGAGTGTTCCTCGGCGGAGTGATCACCGAGTACCTGTCGTGGCCGTGGGTGTTCTACCTCAACGTGCCCATCGCGGTGCTCGCGCTGTTCGCCGCTCGCGCCGTTCTGCCCGGGGGAGCGACCGGAACCCGCGGCACGGTCGACGTTTTCGGCGCGCTGACCGTCACGCTCGGCTTGGGGACCCTGGTGTACGGCATCGTCCGCGCTCCGGAAGCGGGCTGGGCAGCCACCTCGATCGCTGGTGGCGCCGGCCTCGTGCTGCTCACGGTTTTCGTTGCCCGGCAGGCGAAAGCCCGCATTCCGCTGATGCGGCTGTCGATCTTCCGCGCCCCGCGGCTCGGCGCGGCGAACCTGGCGCAGGTGTTCCTGGGCGCGGCGTGGATTCCGATGTGGTTCTTCCTGAACCTCTACCTGCAGCAGGTGCTCGGCTTCCGCGCCTTCCCGGCCGGTGCGGCGCTGCTGCCGATGACCGCGCTGATCATGCTGGGGATGATCGCCTTGGCCCCGCGGGTGATCGGCCGGTTCGGGGCGAAACTGCCGATCGTCGCCGGGTTGCTGCTGCTGGCGATCGGGCTGGGCTGGCTCGCGCTGGTGCGTGCTGACGGAAGCTTCTGGGTCGACGTCCTGCCCGCGTCGCTCGTCGCGGCGCTGGGGATGTCGCTGGCCTTCATCCCGTCGCTCAGCACGGCGATTTCCGCGGCCCGGCCGGAAGAAGGCGGTCTCGCGTCGGGGATCGTGAACACCGGTTACCAGGTGGGTTCGGCGCTGGGGCTGGCCGTGATGACCGCACTGGCGGCCGCTTCGGGCGCGAGCGCGCTCGGCGACCCGGCGGCGTTGACGAGCGGCTACTCGGTCGCGTTCGCCGGCTCGGCAGTGCTCGCCCTGGCAGCTGCCGGCCTCGCGGCTCTGACCTTCCGCCGCCGGTAAGCGACGTGAAGGACTCCTTGAGGGAATCTGGTTCCCTCAAGGAGTCCTGCACGTCACGCCTTTTTCTCGGCGGGCTTCCAGATGCGGCCGTGGAGGCCGACGAACAGCAGCACGAACGCGACCGTCAGCAGGATGTGCCCCAGCCCGGCGATCCCGGCGATCGCCGCGCCGGATTCCTTGCCCAGCACGGTGAGCGTGCCGTGCACGACCATCCCGCCGACCGTGACGAGCATCCCGGCGTGGTAGATCCAGAAGAACGGCGCGAACGACCTGGTCGCCGACAGCGCGAACACCTTGTCCAGCACCAGGACGATCAGGAACACCAGCGTCCCGAGCGCGAGCAGGTGGGTGTGCACGATGGACAGCTGGGTGTCGCCGGTGAAGTCCTTCGCCTTGGTCAGCTCGCGGTAGTACAACCCGCCGAGCAGGCCGAGGATCGTGTAGATCGCGGCGGCCCAGTAGATCTTCTTCGTCATCGGTTCTCCTCGGCTCCGGCCCGGGCCGGCTGGTGGATCCGTCCGTCGACGACCTCGTGCACCGAGTCGACCCCTTCGAGGTGGGAGCGGTCGTGGGTGACCAGTACGGTTGCCGTCGCCTGCTGGTGCGTGATCGTAGTGAGCAGATCGACCACCGCCGCGCCGCGGTCCTGGTCAAGGGCGCTCGTCGGCTCGTCGACCAGCAGCACGGCGGGCTCGTTCATCAAGGCGCGCGCGATGTTGACCCGCTGTTGCTGGCCGCCGGAAAGCCGCCCCGGCCGGTGCGTCGCGCGATCGGCCAGTCCGACCGCGTCGAGCAGCTCCCTCGCTCGTTTCGCCGCCTCGCGGCGCGGCGTCCCGCTCAGGTGCGCCATGACTTCCAGCTGTTCCGCCGCGGTGAGCGACGCGAGCAGATTCGGTTGCTGGAACACGATCCCGATCGTGGTGCGGCGCAGTTCCGCCAGCGCGGCCCGGTCAAGGCCGGTGGTGTCGGCGCCGCCGACGACTACGCGTCCGCGATCGGGCCGGATGAGCGTCGCGGCGACGGCCAGCAGGCTCGATTTGCCGGACCCGGACGGCCCGACCACCGCGGCGACGCTCCCGGCGGGCACGTGGAGGTCGACCTGGTCGAGGGCGGTGAGGCGGGAATCGCCGTCGGGGTAGGTGAGGGTGATGCCGGACAGGTGCAGGCTCATCAGTGCGCTCCGGAGGTGAGGGCGGTCAGCGGGTCGACGGAAGTGATGCGGCGGACCGCGAGCGCGGCGCCGAGCACCCCGAGGAGCACCAGCACCGCGGCCGGGCCGAGCAAGGTGCCCGCGCTGAGCACGAACGGCACCGTTCCCGACGCGACCGCTCCGAGCGCGGCGGCGAGCCCGGTCCCGAGCGCGGTCCCGCCGACCAGCAGCACGACGACCTGGCCGAGCGCGTCGCGCAGCAGGTACTTGGTGGTCGCGCCGAGCGCTTTCAGCACCGCGATGTCGCGGCTGCGCTGGATCGTCCACACGGTGAAGAACGCGCCGATCACCAGCGCGGAGATCACGAACAGGAACGCGCGCATGAGCTGGAGCGAACCGTTTTCCGCCGAGTAGGAACCGATCGCGGACAACGCGTCGTCCTTCGTGACGGTCCGGGTGCCGAGGCGGGCGTCCGCGGCGGCGATATCGGCGGATGATTCGGTGGTCACCGCGAGCACTGTCGCGTTTGGACCGTCGAGGTGCGTCCACACCACCGGGAGATGGCTGTACGACGCGTCTCCGGAGATCGCGGACACGGTGACTTTCTGGCCTTGCAAGGCGAGCTGATCGCCTTCGCGGGCCTGCAGCGCGTCGGCCGCGTCCGTGGACAACACGACCGTGCCCGGACGCTGATTTCGGACCCCGAACGACGCCAGCGTCGCGGTGCGCTCGCCGGCCGCGGCGCTGGCCGTGCTGATCGCGATCGGTTCCGCGCTGGTCACGCCCGGAACCCGGGCGTACTGCCCGGCCTGCTCACGGGTCACTGTGGACTGTCCGAACGAGAGCGATCCGCTGCCGGGTTCGGCGAAGACCAGGTGGTCGGCCTTCAATCCGGTGATCGCGGACGTGCTCTGCGCGGCCAGCCCCGCGGTAAGCCCGGACAACAGCCCGACCAGCAACGTCATCAGCACGACGACGGTCCCCATCAACGCGAACCGCCCCTTGGCGAAGCGCAGATCCCGCCACGCGACGAACATGTGCGTCCCTTCCTTCTCGGTGTGCTTCCCAGCCTCGTCCGGACGGGGCGCGGGAACATCGCGCCGCGGATGGCATCCCGGGAATCGATGGGTGCACTCGCCGCTCAACCTTTCGATTGATGCGAAATCCGCCCGGGACACGGACAATCGGCGGGGGAGGTAGCCGCTTTCGTGAATCCGCACACCCTCGACCGGCCGTTGCGCGTCCTGCGCGTCTGCCTGCACCTCCTGCTCGCCGGGCTGCTGGTGCTCGCCGTCGCGCGCGCGTTCGCCGACGGCCTGCCGCACGCGCCCGCGGTGCTGGCGGGCGCGCTGGTGATGGGCGGCGTCTACACCGCGGGCCCGCTGCTGCCTCGCGTCGGCCGGTTGCCGGGTGCGACGGCCGGATGGCTGGCCGTGCTGGGCGTCGCGTGGCTCGTGCTGCTGTGGCTCACACCGGACGGGGTGTGGCTGGCATTCCCGCTGTACTTCCTGCAAATGCACCTGCTGCCGACGCGCTGGGGTCCGTCCGTCGTCGCGCTGACCACCGTGCTGGCGATCGCCGGTTTCACGCGCCACCAAGGCGGATTCAGCGTCGGCGTGATCATCGGCCCGGCGCTCGGGGCCGCGGTCGCGATCGCCACCGTGCTCGGCTACCAGGTGCTCTACCGCGAAAGCGAGCAGCGGCGGCAGCTCATCGAGGAGTTGCGCGAGACCCGCAACGATCTCGCCGCGATGGAACACTCCGCGGGCGTCCTAGCCGAACGCGAACGCCTCGCGCGGGAAATCCACGACACCCTGGCACAGGGCCTGTCGAGCATTCACCTGCTGCTCCGCGCCGCCGAGCGCGCACTGCCGGACCGTCCGGACGCGGCGGTCCCGCACGTCACGCAGGCTCGGCAAGCCGCCCAGGACAACCTCACCGAAGCCCGCCGCCTCGTCTACGCCCTCGCCCCGGTGGAACTGGAAGGCGCTTCCCTGCCGGCGGCTTTGGAACGCCTGTGCGCGACCACGCAGCAGCGCTCTGGCCTGACTGTCCACTTTCACCTCAGCGGCACCCCGTTCGACGTGCCGACCGCGTATGAGGTCGCCTTGCTGCGGATCGCCCAATCGGCACTGGCCAACACCGTCCGGCACGCCGCGGCCGGCCGGGCGGAGCTGACCTTGAGTTACATGGACACGAGCATCACCCTGGACGCCGTGGACGACGGCATCGGTTTCGACCCGCAGGAGGTACGCGGCGGCAGCGGCTTCGGCCTGCCCGCGATGCGCGCCCGCGCCCGCTCCCTCGGCGGCTCGTGGACCGTGGAATCCTCGCCCGGCAACGGCACCGCACTGGCCGTGAGCTTCCCCGTGGACCCGCGATGATCCGCCTCCTGCTGGCCGACGACCACCCCGTCGTCCGCGCCGGATTGCGTGCCGTCCTGGAAACCGAACCGGATCTGGAAGTCGTCGCGGAAGCCTCCTCCGCGGAAGAGGCCGTGCGGCTGGCGGCGGACGTGGACGTGGTGCTGATGGACCTCCAATTCGGCTCCGGAATGCACGGCTCCGAAGCCGCCGCGGCGATCACCGCGTCGGCCGACGCCCCGAAAGTCCTGGTCCTCACGACGTACGACACCGACGGCGACATCCTGGCCGCGATCGAAGCAGGCGCGACCGGGTACCTGCTGAAGGACGCCCCGCCCGAAGACCTCGCCGCCGCGGTGCGCAATGCCGCCGCCGGACAGACCGTGCTGGCCCCCGCGGTCGCCCACCGGCTGATGAACCGCATGCGCACCCCGGCGGCCGCGTTGTCGCCCCGGGAGATCGAGGTGCTGGGACTGGTCGCGGACGGGTTGTCGAATCTGGAGATCAGCAAACGGCTGTTTTTGAGCCAGGCGACGGTGAAATCGCATTTGGTGCACATTTACACGAAACTCGGAGTGGATTCCCGGACGGCGGCGGTGGCGGCGGGGAAGGCGCAGGGGCTGATCCGCCGCTGACAGCGGGCGTCCGGGGTTTCGGTCGCCGCGGCGGATCGCGGCCGGTTCGCGGCGCCGGACCTGGCTGACCGATCGCGCGCCGGATTCCCAGGCCGCCGCAGCCGCACCGCATCCAGGTGACGGGAGTAGTCCGGACAGCCCGGCCGGGCGACAATGCTCAGCGGGAGGAGGCGCGCCGATGACCCTGTTCGCGATGGCCGTCGTCCTTCTCGCGGGCCTGGCCGGACCGCTGCTGGCCACCCCGGAACGCGCCCGGATCCCGATCGTCGTCGGGGAAATCCTGCTCGGCGTGGCGGCCGGCCGGACCGGCTTCGGCTGGGTGGACGCCGGCGATCCGATCCTCTCTTTCGTGGCCTCCGCCGGGTTCGCGCTGGTGATGCTGGTCGCCGGCAGCCACGTGCCGTTGCGGGATCCGGCGTTGCGCGTCGCGGCCGGGCGAGGGGCGGTGCTGGCCGCGCTGGCGGGCGTGCTGTCGGCGCCCGCCGGATTCGGGGTGGCGGCGCTCGTCGGCACCGGGCACGGACTGCTGTACGCGGTCCTGCTCGCGTCCAGTTCCGCGGCGCTGGTGATGCCGGTGCTGAACGAGACGAAACTCGCCACACCGCCCGCACTGGCCTTGACCGTGCAGGTCGCGATCGCGGACACGGCGTGCATCGTGGCGCTGCCGCTGGCGGCCGCGCCGGAGCGGGCCGGGCGCGCGGCGCTCGGGGCGCTGGCGGTCGTCGCGGCCGGGGCGGTGTGGTTCGTCGTGCTGCGGTGGCTGCATTCCCGGGGCCTGGTGGACCGGGCGCACGACCTCAGCAAGTCCCGGCATTTCGGCCTTGAGCTCCGGATCGCGCTGATCGTCCTCTTCGGACTCGCCGGGCTGGCCCAGCTCGTCGGGGTGTCGGTGATGCTGGCGGGATTCGTCGCGGGTCTGGCGCTGGCCGCGGTCGGGGAACCCCGCCGCCTCGCCCGGCAGCTGTTCGCGGTGACCGACGGCTTCCTCGGGCCGGTGTTCTTCGTGTGGCTGGGCGCTTCGCTCGATTTGCGCGCGCTCGGCCAGCATCCGGTGATGCTCGTGCTCGCGGCGTTGATCGCGGCGGGTTCGGTGGTGGTCCACGGTGCGACGCGGCTGCTGGGACAGCCGTTTCCGCTGGCTTTGCTCGCAGGCGCGCAACTAGGGGTGCCGGTCGCGGCGGTCACCATCGGCACGAGCGAAAAATTGCTCGCTCCGGGCGAGGCCGGGGCGATTCTCGCCGCGGCGCTGATCAGCGTCGGGGTCACCGCGTGGGCCGCGTCCCGTGCTGTCCGCGATGCCGAATCGAGGGAGGCCTCATGAAAGAACATTGGAAAGACGAACCGGACGAGCATGATTATCCGGCAGCATTCGACTACCTCACCCTGGTCGCGCCCGAGGACACCGCGACCGGTCTGGTCGATCAGCTGAAGGAAGCGAAACTGACCCACCGCAAGGCGAAGGACATCCTGCGGGCCAGCAGGCTGAAGCTCCTGCCCGAGGACAACGCGCACGTCGCGAAGGACCTCGAGAAGGTCAAGGACGGCAAGGCGCTCTCGCCGGTCCTGCTCGTCCGCGGGCACGGCCACCCCGGGTTCGAGACGGCCGACGACCTGGTCGTCGCGGACGGTTACCACCGCGTGTGCGCTTCGTATCACCTCGACGAAAATGCCGACATTCCGTGCAAATTGATTTGAACGCCGCTTGGATTCCGAATTGATTGCGAAGCCCGGCCGTTCGTAACGCCTGCTCGTCGTTGTCGATCTTTCGATGCGAGATCGACGAGACAGGCGGAACAAGTGGACGAGCACAACATCGAGAGCCACCCGGACCTGATGGACCCGGATTGGCAGCGGCACGCCGAGAAGGAAGCCTGGACCGGCCTGCGCCGCGACCGCCGGCGGGCGCGGCGCAGGCCGGCCGCCATCTGGGGCGCGGTGGTGATCGTCGCGGCGGCGGCCGGGTTCTACCTGTGGCAGCGGGGGACGACTCCGGAGCAGGTCGCCGGAAGCGGTCCGGCTGTGCTCACGTCGACCACCACCGCGCCCGCGCCGACCGACCTTCCCGGCTACGGGCGCGTCGACCTGGCCCGGCCGTTCCTCAACACCCCGGCGCAGAACTGGCCCGAAGGCATCGCCGGGCTGAAGATCCCGGCCCCGGCGAAGGTCGGCGCGTTCTCCGCGAAGCAGGTCGGGGCGGCGCAGGAGCAGGTCAAGCACGCGGTCGAGGTCGCGCAGTTCGACAAGAACGTCCTCGAAGGGCATCACCCTGAGGGGTATGTCGGGCTCTTCGCGCCGGATCAGCGGGGCGACCTCACGGCCCACATCAGGCATTACGTGATCTACCTGGCCGAGGGGTACCGCCTGCTGCCCGTGCAGCCGAGGATGACCGGGAAGATGACCGTGCGGCCAGGCGAAACCGGCGAACTGCTGGTGCACGTCTCCTACGTGGTGGCCTACGCCTTCGATCCCGGCAGCCGCATCGTCAACGGGCCCGCCGACCTGGAGCCGTTCGTCCGGGTCGACACCGACTACATCCTGCGCAACGGCTCGGGCTGGGCGCCGGGCGACCGCGGGCTGTGGGCCGGCGACGGCGGTTCGTTCTACACCAGCGTCGCGTGCCGCACCGGCAAGTCGGACGACCTCGCGCCCGCGTTCAGCGACCCGAACTACGACGCGCCCTCGATGAGCCCCCAGCCGGGCGAGTTCGACCCGGACAAACCGTTGCCCACCAAGGGAAACTGCGGCGAGTAACCAGGCCGGGAACCGAACGGGGGATTCTCTGGAACGCGCCAGGACGCGGCCCGGTACCATCAGTCGCGATGATCACGAATGTGTCTCGGCGGGCCGGGTCCGGCGCCGTCGCCCCGTGGCGGGTCGACGAGGTCGGACGGAAGGTGCGGCTGCGCGAGGTCCGCCCCGGCGACCAGCGCACCCTCGCCGGATTCGACCGGGACTCCGTCCGGGCGCGCGACCCGCAGGTCGGCGGTTACCGGCACTGGGCGACGCACCGGGGGCACTCCTCCCCGGACGGCTTCCACTTCGCGATCGAGACCCTGCACAACCGGACGCTGGTCGGCTCCGTGTGGGTCGAAACGGACCCGTTCTCCGGCCGGTTCAGCTACGGCGTCGGGATCGGCCCGCAGCACCGCCGCTGCGGTTACGCCGCCGACGCGGTCGCGCTGCTGCTGGCGTTCATGTTCGAGCGGTGCCGGTACCGGGCGTGCGAGGTGAGCGTCAACGGGAGCAACTTCGCTTCGCTGTCGCTGCACGGCGAGCTGGGCTTCCGGGAAGAAGGCCGGCTCCGCGACGCCGAGTTGCTGCGCGGGGAAGTCAAGTACCCCGTTCTCATGAGCATCACCGCCGAGCAGTTCGCGGAGCGTCACCTGGCACTCGCGGCCCGCGGCGCAGGCCGGTCCTCGTCGCGCGGGCGGCACTGGCGAGTCCAGCGCCCCGGACGGCACCGCCGCATCGCCTACTCCACGGGCGGCTAGCTCCCATTTCTCCAAGCGCCCGGGCCGCCTGAGCTGCGATGCTCACCGGGTGATCAAACGCATCATCGCCTACTCCGAAGGCGCCGACGACGCCGCGACCCGCGACTTCTACGTCCACGTCCTGGGGCTCGACGTCGCCATGGACTATCCCGCTCTCGGCCTCCGAAGCGGCGACAACCCGGCCGCGCAGGTGCTCGTCCTCCCGCCCGGAAGCACCGATCCCGTCCCTCGCTGGGGCATCGACCTCGGCGACCCCGAGGCGGTCGAAGCAGCCCACGCCGAGGTGGTGCGGCGCGGGCTGCGGGTGGTCTATCCGCTGACTGACGAGTCGTGGGGAGTGCGGCGGTTCTTTGCGGAGGATCCGGGCGGCAACGTCGTCAACGTGCTTGCCCACGTAACCGGCAGTTCGCGCACCGAATAAAAGATCGCGTTCTCCTTGAACTCCAAGCGATCCAGCGGTGCGGCCAGCGTCAGCGTCGGCACCCGTCGCCGCAACGTCGCGTACGCGACCTCCAGCTCCACCCGGGCCAGCGGCGCACCGAGGCAGAGGTGCCGCCCATAGCCGAACGCGAGGTGGTGGCGAGCGGACCGGCGGATGTCGAAGCGGCCGGGGTCCGGGAAGACCAGCGGATCCCGGTTCGCGCGACGTGCCTCGGTGTGCGTGAGCGACAAGTAGCGCAACAGTTCCTCCGCCGGGCCGGACACATCGCTGAACTGCTCCGGGTGCGTCAGCAACACGGCCGTGCCCAACGCGATCATGGCTGCGGTGGTGTCGTGACCGGCGACGAGAAGAAGTTGCCCCAGCACGGCAATGGAACGCGGGGACATCGCTTCCCGTTGCTCGACGGGCAGCTTGCTGAGCAAACCCGGCTCGGCGGCCTCCGTGGCGACGAGCCCTTCCAGATACGCATTCAGCTCTTGGCTGGCCGTGACAGCCCGCGTCGGGTCCGGGTCGTCCATGACGAGCGTGCGGGCCACGCTCTGAAAGAAATCGCGATCCGCGCAAGGGACGCCGAGCAGTTCGCGGATCACCAGCGAGGGGAGCGGCGCCGCGAACGCCTCGACCAGATCGGCCGGATTCGGTCCGGCGAGCATTCCGTCAAGGAGATCGTCGGCTAATCGCTGAATGCGCGGCCGCAGCGCCGCCATTTTCCGGACGGTGAATTCCGGGGCCAGGATCCGCCGCTGCGCGGTGTGCTCCGGCGGATCCATCTGCATCAACGTCTTCATCCGCGCGTCGCGCGCCTTGCTGATCGCGTTGGTGTGCGGAAAACCAGGCTGCGCGACGTCGGCGCTGACCCGCGGATCCGCCAGCACCGCACGGACATCGGCATGCCGGGTGATCAGCCAGGGCTCGCTGCCGTCCCACAGCCGGACCCGCGACACCGGCGGCCGCGTCGTCAATCCGGGCGCGGGATCGAAGGGGCATCGTGGCGCACGCGCCATCGGGAAGGTTTCCTCGTCGCTCATGCGGACTCCTCGCGTCGGCTTGCCTGGAGTCGCAGCATGGCCGCCCGGGAGGCCCCGGTAATCAGGCAAAACGGACGTGAGGTGTGTCACGGACTGAGAACTCCGGTCTGTCCGGCGGCGGCCGCGGCGAAGGACGCCGTCAGCCAGGCCGGGTCGGTGATCGCGGTGCCGACGACTACGGCGGCGGCTCCGCGAGCGAGCGCGGCTGCTGCCGAGTCCGGGCTGTGGTAGCGGCCTTCGGCGATGACCGGCGTGGCCGGCAGTGCTTTCCGCAAGGCCGCGACCAGGTCCAGGTCCGGCCCGTCCCGATGCGGCGAATTGCCGGTGTATCCGGAAAGGGTGGTCGCGACGAGGTCCGCTCCCGCCTCGGCCGCGGCGATTCCTTCGTCCACAGTGGACACGTCGGCGAGCACGAGTCCGCCGCGACCGTGCGCGGCGGCGACGAGGTCCGCGAAAGCCGATCCGTCCGGGCGCGGCCGCGAGGTGCCGTCGGCGGCGACGACGGCCGCGCCCGCGTCGAGCACGGCGTGCGCGGCGGCTACGGTCGGCGTGATGTAGACGCCTTCCGTGCCGTCCTTGGTGAGCCCGAGCACCGGGACGTCCACCGCGGCGCGGACGGCGGCCACGTCCGGCACGCCGCCGACGCCTCCGCACCGGATCGCCGCGGCGCCGCCGCGAACGGCGGCCTGTGCCATGCGGACGATCGTCGGCGTGTCCCGCAACGGATGTCCTTCGGGCGCCTGGCACGAAACGATCAGCCTGCCGTGGATCGTGCGGACGAATTCTTCCCGCGTCAAGCGCATTCCGCGGTTCCTTCCTCGAGTGCCAGGAGCGCCAGCAACGCGGCGCCGAGGACAGGCGCGTCGGCGCCCAGCCGCGCCGATCGCACCTCCGCCGGACGGCCCGCCGGGCGGACTTCTGCCCGCAGGGCCTCGGCTGCTGCCTGGACGAACGGCTCGCCGAGTCCGAGCCCGGCGCCTCCGCCGAGGACGACCGCGTCGGCGTCGACGGCGGTGACGAACCCGCTCAGCGCCCTTCCCAGGATCCGGCCCGCTCCCGCCACGACCGCGGCGGCGTCCGGCTCGCCTGCCCGCATCCGCCTCGCGATCTCCGGCAGAGGCACTGGTTCGCCGCCGGTCCTGGCGGAATACGCGGCCGCGACGGCAGGTCCGGCGACGCTCGCTTCGAGGTGGTCGTACCGGCCGCAGCCGCATGGCCGCGCGCCGCGTTCCGGCGTCAGCAAATGCGCTATCTCCCCGGCGCTCCCGTGGTTGCCGTGCACGAGAACGCCGTGCCGGACAAGGGCTCCGCCGAGACCGGTGCCGACTGAGACGTACAGGACGAGGCCGTCCGGTTTCCCTTCGGTCCGGCAGGACTCGCCGTACGCCATCGCTCGCACGTCGTTGTCGACCGCGACCGGCACGCCGAACTCCCCGGACAACCGCTCTCGGACGGGCGCGCCTGCCCAGCCGGGCACCACGTCCGTCGCCGACACGACCGTCCCGTCGCGGACGATGCCGGGCGAGCCGACCCCGATCGCCGAGAACGGCCCGGCCAGTTCGCGCAGCATCGTCGCCACCGTGTCCAGCACCGCCGCGGAACCGCCGTCCGGCGTGGGCCTGCGGAGCATCCGCACGACCTCGCCGTCGGCGACGAGTCCCGCGGCGATCTTGGTGCCGCCGATGTCCACGCCCGCGGTCGTCGTCACAGCAAGCCGCTTTCGGCGAGCCGCGTCCGGACCCGATCGATTTCGCCCGCGTCAAGAGGGATCTGCGGGGGAGCGGTGAGCGGATCGCCGATGACGCCGAGCAGATGCAGCGCCGCCTTGAAGGCGCCGAGCGCCGACGAGCCGCGGCCCATGCGGGCGGCGGACCCGGCGTTGACGAGGTCGAACAGCCGGATCAGCCGTTCCTGTTCCTTCGCCGCGGCATCCCATTCGCCGGCGACGCAATGCCGGTACAGCCGGACGTAGCCGTGCGGATCGACATTGCCGAGTCCGGGCACCACGCCGTGCACCCCCATGCGCAGCGCAGTGTCCACTGTGGTCTCGGAACCGGTCAGCACGCTGAACGAAGGCGCGCTGTCGCGGGTCGCGAGCGTCACGGACCGCATGGCCGCCTCGTCGCCGCTGGAATCCTTCAGCCCGGCCAGCACGCCGTCGGCGGCCCAGCCGCACAGCAGGTCCGCGGTCAGCTTGGTGTGCACCGAAACCGGGAGGTCGTAAGCGAAAACCGGGACCGGGCTCCGCTGGGCGACCAGCCGGAAATGGCGGTCGATCTCGGCCGGGTGGGTGCGCGTGTAGAAGGGCGCGGTGACGACGACGGCGTCGCAGCCCGCGGCGGCCGCCGTCCGCACCTGGTCGAGCACGCGCAGCGTGGTCATGTCGATGGCGCCGGCCAGCACCGGGACCTGCCCGGCCGCGCGGGCGACCGCCACCTCCAGCACGGTGCGCCGGTGCGCATCGGGCAGGAAGGCGGTCTCGCTGGTGGAGCCGAGCACGAAGAGCCCGTCGACCCCTGCGTCGAGAAGGTGGTCGAGGAGGCGTTCCAGCGAGGGCACGTCGACCTCGCAGCCCGCGGTGAGCGGGGTGCAGACCGGCGGGACGACGCCGTGCAGCGGTGCGGTGATCACAGGGTTTCCTTGCGGTTCGAGGACGGGCGGTTCAGCGGGCGGTCGCGGCGGCGGAACGGGTCCGGCCGTCGACGGCGTCGGCGGTCCAGGCGGCGTCCGGGCGCAGCAGCCGCTGGATCCGGGTCGGGGCGTCGATCGCGATGAGGATCAGGACGACAAAGGTGAGGGAGAACGACAGCACGGCCAGCGCGGTGCCGAGGGTGAGGTGGGTGGCCAGGCTCGCGCCGAACACCGGGGCGACCGCGCCGCCGAGCGCGCCGACGTTGTAGGTGAACCCGAGGCCCGCCGCGCGGTGCCGGACGTCGAAGTACCCGGCGATCCACTTGGGCAGCAGGCCGGAGATGCCCTGGCCGAACACCTGCTGCAGGAACAGCAGCACGCCGAGCAGGACGAGTTGCTGCCCGCCGAGCGCGAACACCGGGAAAATCAGCACCTGGGAGATCAGCAGGCTGACCCAGTAGGCGCGGGCGGTGCCGAAGCGGTCGCCGGTGAACCCGGCCACCCAGCAGCCGGCCGCGGCGCCCAGGCCCGCGAAGAACAGGACGGTGCTGGTCTGCGCCGGGCTGTAGCCGAGGCTGGTCTTGAGGTAGGTGGGCAGCAGCGACTGGATCGGCCACGAGTACAGGAACGCGCAGAACACGATCACCATCACGGTGATCCCGGTCGGCCAGCGGCGGCCGGAGAACTGCACCATGTAGGAGACGAACACCGCGGCGGCGGCGACCGCGAGCGGGATCACCAGTGCCGCGGAATCCGCGATCCCGGTGAAGATCAGCACGAGCGACGTCAGCGCGACGGCGGCGAGCGCGAGGTTGACGGCCGCGCGGCGGCCGCGGAACAGGATGTCGAGCACGGTCGGTTCGCCGGTGTTCCCGGCTTCGGTCCAGTCCCGCGCCTCGGGGAGGCTCCGGCGCAGCCAGACCGCGACCGCGATCGGGGCCAGCCCGATGCAGAACAGCGCACGCCAGCCCCAGGCGGGCACGACCAGTTCGTAGGCTCCGGCCGCCACGACGGTGCCGATCGAGTACCCGGAGATCAGGAACCCGCTGGCCTTGTTGCGCAGGTGCTGCGGCCAGGACTCGATCACGTAGGTGGAGCTGGCTCCGTACTCGCCCGCCATGCCGAGGCCGATGACCAGCCGCGCCGCGAACAGCACCCCGTAGGACGGCGCGAGCCCGCAGGCGAGGGTGCCCGCGGAGAACAGCACGATCGAGACGATCATCGCGCTGCGCCTGCCGTACCGGTCGCCGAGCGCGCCGATCACCAGCCCGCCGACCCAGCGCGAGACGAACGCCGCCGAGATCAGCGCGGCTCCTTCCGCGGTGGTCAGCTGGAAGGTGTCCTTGACCTCGGTCAGCACGAGCGTGATGAGGACGAAGTCGAATCCGTCGAGCAGGTAGCCGAGCCAGGCGGCGGCGAACGCCTTCCACTGGCCGCGGTCGATCTGGCGGTACCACCGCGCGGGCGGCTCGGCGTGCGTCATTGCTCCTCCAGGACCGGCGCTTGAGGTTGGACGTTGGACGTCCAACGTTGTGCGGTAGAGTAGGCACACGCAGGGTCCGAAGTAAAGGGCGTCTTCCGGAAATGAGGTTGCGATGACCCGAGCCACCGCAGGCAGGCCGCGCCCGGCGCACGGCGATCCGCTCGCCGCCGAGATCCTGCGGCTGATCCGGGAGCTGGGCCTGCGGGCAGGCGATCCGATGCCGACCGAACTGGAACTCATCGACCGGCTCGCGGTATCGCGGAACACGGTCCGGGAAGCGATCCGCGGCTTGCGCGCGCTGGGCATCGTCGACATCCGGCACGGCCACGGCACGTTCGTCGGGGAGGGTTCGCTCGCCGTGCTCGCGCCCTCGCTGGTGTTCCGCACGCTGGCCGACGGGGGAGCGGGCGGTCTGCTCAACCTGGTCGACATCCGCGAACTCGTCGAGGTCGGGACGATGGACGTCCTGGCCGGCGCGTTCAGCGACGAGACGCTGGCGCGGCTGGAGGGCCTCTGCGACGAGATGATCCGGACGTCGCTGGACCCGGCAGTCGACCGCGAATTCCACCGCACCCTGTACGCCGGCTTGGCCAACCCGCTGGTGGGGCAGCTCGTGGACCTGTTCTGGGACTCCTACCACTCCGCCGAATCCGAGCTCACGCTGCCGGCCGACGCGGCGAACGTCGCGCATACCGCCGAGCAGCACCGCGCGATCGTGAAGGCGCTGCGCGCGGGCGACGCGGCGCGGGCCCGGACCGCGATGACCGAGCATTTCGCCGACATCAGGGCGCGGCTCGCCCGGGCCGGCGGATAAGCCCGGCGCTCGCGCTCGCCGCGACGGCCGCGGACCGGGTGCGCGCTCCGAGCGATGACTCGCGCGGAAACATCGACGGCGCGCTGAGCGGCGTCGGTGATGCCGGTCAGCGGACTTCGAACGTGTCCAGATCGCGTGCCACCGCGACGGGACCGGGGAACGTTTCCCGGGCGGTCGCGACGAGGCGCCGCGGGTCGACCGCGTCGAGGTGGTTGGGGACCACGTGGCTCAGCACCAGCCGGCGGACCTCGGCCTGACGGGCGACCCCTCCGACTGCCGTGTGCGGGGTGTGGGACTCCCGCAGGTGCCGGGCGATGCCCTCGCGCTTCGGGCCGGCGGGCAGGGTGGCGAGCATGGCGTCGAGGTCGATGACCTCGTGCACCAGCAAGTCCGCTCCCCGCGCCAAGGCGATGAGGTTGCCCGAAACCGCGGTGTCGCCGCTGATCACGACCGAGCCGTGCGCGCTGTCGAACCGGAACGCGAACGCGGGGTAGCAGAGCCGGTGATCCACCAGGGTCGCGGTGACGCGCACGAGGTCGTCGGCGTACACCTCGAACGGTTCGACCGGCGGATGACGGCACGTCACCGGATCCGCGCCCGCGTGCTCGGGGATCGCGATGTCCCGGGGCCGGATCCATTCTTCCGGCGCGGAGCGGCCCTCGTCCGCCATGCGCACGGCGACGTCCGGGCCGTAGACGCCTTCCAGGAGCGCGGCCACCACGTCTTGCGTTCCCGACGGTTTCCGGTTGCCGCACACCGCGTCGATGCGCTGCGCTCGGGCGTCGTCCTCCGCGGGGAACCGGGACGGCGCGGCGGGTCCGACCACCTCGACGGGGCGGGCGAACGACTCGCCCGGCACCTGCCATCCGGTGACGAGGAACGCGCCGAGATCGTAGATGTGATCGGAGTGCAGGTGCGTCAGGAACACGGCGCGCAGCTGTTCCCAGCCGGCCGCGGCGCGATAGTTCCGGACCGATCCCATCCCGCAGTCGACAACGTAGGCGGCGCCGTCGACGGTGACCAAGGTGCTGATGCCCGCTCGGCCCTGGGAGACCACGGGGCCTCCGCCGGTGCCCAGCGTGACCACTCGCATCCCGTTGCCTGCCGGGAATTCTCCGTCCCGGGGCCCGGTGTCGGGGGGTGCCGGCATGAGCGTTGCCTCCGCGGTCGGTGATGCGCCCACGCTATGGTGCCGGCGGTGCGGTCGGCAAGGCATCGCTCCGGTGTCCTCATCGGACTGACCGGAGCCGCCGGGGTTTCTCCAGGGCCACTGCACGTGCGGCCCCTTCGGCGGAGTCGGGAGGGCAGAGGATCGGCCCGCCGGAGCGCCTGACCGCCCACGGCGGTTATGGTCGAGCAAACGGCCGCGGGCCGGTACATCGTCGTGCGGGGGAGTCGAGTGAGCAATCCGTTGGTCGCGCCGGTCAAGGACTCGACGACGGCGTTGTCCGGGATACCGTTGCTCGAGGACGCGGAGACGCTGAAGCAGGGCATCGAGAGCAAGAACTGGGCGTCGGTGGCGATCGGCGCGGTCGGGACCGCGCTGGACGTGCTGACCGCGGTGATGGACCCGTTCGGCGCGATCCTCGCCGCGGGCGTGGGCTGGCTGATGGAGCACGTCGGCCCGTTGAAGGAAGCGCTCAACGCGCTGACCGGCAACGCGGACGAGATCAAGTCCCAGGCCGAGACGTGGACGAACGTCGCCAAGGAACTCGAGGGCATCTCGGCCGAACTGGGCGAGCTGATCAAGAAGGACCTGGAGAGCTGGCAGGGCGAGGCCGCGGACGCCTACCGGAAGCGGGCCGGGGACACGTCCGCGCTGATCGCCAGCGCGCAGAAGGGTTCCGAGGGCGCGGCCAGCGGGGTGAAGACCGCGGGCGAAGTGGTGGCCGCGGTGCGAACGCTGGTGCGCGACACGATCGCGGACCTGGTCGGGCACCTGATCTCGTGGGCCTTGCAGGTGCTGTTCACCGCGGGGATCGGGATGGCGTGGGTGGTGCCGCAGGTCGTCACCGCGGTCGCCAAGACCGCCTCGACCATCGCCAAGGTCACCTCGAAGCTCGTCAAGGCGCTCAAGGCGCTGATCCCGCTGCTGAAGAAGGCCGGGACGCTCTTCGAGGACGCGGGCAAGGCGCTGAAGGGGCTCAAGAGCGGCAAGGGCGGCGCGACGCACACGCCCAAGGACATCAACGTCAAATCCGAGAAGCCGAAGGGCGGCTCGAAAGACAACGAGAGCACCACGGCCTCCGGCGACCACAGCGGCGGGCATGGCGGCGGCGAGCGCGGCGGGGACACGCACACCTCCGGCGACCCCAACCCGCCGAAGGACCACAAGCCTGAGACCAGGGACGAAAACACCTCGGCCGCGGGCTCGCGGGAGGACGTCGGGGGGACGGACGGTTCGCGCGGGGGAACGCGCGACCGGGACGGCGGCAACTCGATCAAGAAGAACAACCAGCCGCCCGCGGAGAACTCGACCCCCGGCTACTGCCGTCCGGGCAGCGGCGACCCGATCGACATGACCACCGGGCGGATGATGCTGCCCGAGACCGACCTCGTGATCGCCGGTGCGCTGCCGCTGGTGCTGCAGCGCATGCATTTCTCCACCTACCGCGCCGGATTCCGGTTCGGCCGCACGTGGGCGTCCACTGTGGACCAGCGGCTCGAGATCGAGGACGGGGAGATCGGCTTCGCCGCCGAGGACGGCACGTTCCTCGTCTACCCGGTGACCGAAGGCGTCGCGCTCCCGGTCAGCGGGCCGTACTGGCCGCTCAAGCGTTCGCCCGAAGGCGGTTACGTCATCGAGCAGCACGACCTGCAGCGGATGCTGTACTTCGCGCCCGACGGCAACGGACGGCTGCCGCTGACGGCGATCTTCGACAACGACGGGCACCGGATCCACTTCTGCCACGACGAAGACGGACGCCTCGCCGAGATCCGGCATTCGGGCGGCGCCCGCATCGGCGTCGAAACCGCGGCGGGGCTGGTCACCGCGCTCACGCTGCTGGGCGAGGACAACGCGGCCGAGCGGGTCGAACTGGTCCGCTACCGCTACGACCGCGAACTCCGGCTGACCGAGGTGATCAACTCCTCCGGCCAGTCGATGCGCTACGGCTACGACGGACTGGGCCGCGTCGTGCGGTGGACCGACCGCAACGGCCGCTCGTACGAATTCGTCTACGACGAGCAAAGCCGGTGCGTGTCGGGCAGCGGGACCGAGGGACACCTCGCCTACACCTTCGCCTACGACAGCGAGGCGCGCGTCAGCACCGCGACCGATTCGCTCGGCAACACCACCGAATTCCACCTGAACGCGAACTTCCAGATCGTGCGCCACGTGAGCCCGCTCGGCGGGGTCACGCGCTACGAATGGGACCGCTTCGATCGCATCGTCTCCCAGACCGACGAGCTGGGCCGCACCTCGCGGTGGGAGTACGACGAACAGGGCGACCTGGTGGCGTACACGTTCCCGGACGGCGCGCGCCGCCTGTTCGAGTACTCCGAGCACCGGCTGCTGTCCACTGTGGAGCCCGACGGCGCCGTGTGGCGGCAGGAGTACGACGAGGAAGGGCGGCTCGCCGCGGTGCACGGCCCGCTCGGCGCGACCGTCCGCTACACCGTCGGCGAGGACGGCGCGGTGCGCAGGTCCGTCGACGAGCTGGGCAATCTCACGAGGATCGAGTCCGACGCCTTCGGCAGGCCCGTCACGGTCACCGACCCGCTCGGCGCCGTCACGCGCACCTCGTACGACGCGATGGGCCGGGTGGTCTCCGAGACCGACGTGCTCGGCGGCACCACCGAGTACGCGTGGACGGTCGAGGGCCGCGGCTGGCGGCGGACCGCGCCGGACGGGTCCGTGCAGCGCCGGGTCTACGACGGCGAGGGCAACGTGCGGGAGGAGATCGACGAGCTGGGCGGCGTCACCCGTGTCGACTACGGTGCCTTCGATCTCCCGATCACCCAGATCATGCCGGACGGCAGCCGCCTTCAGGTCGAATACGACACCGAGTTGCAGATGATCGCCGCCACCAACGGCGAGGGGCAGACCTGGCGGTTCGAGTACGACGGCGAAGGGCGCGTGGTCCGCGAAGCCGACTTCGACGGTCGAGTGCTGACCTACGCCTACGACGCCGCGGGACAGCTCGTCTCGCGCACCAACGCGCTCGGCAGCGTCACCACCTACGCCTACGATCTGCGTGGCAACCTCGTCGAGAAGCGCACTGAAGACGATGTCAGCCGCTACGCCTACGACGCGGCCGGGCGCATGGTGCGCGCCGTGAACGCCAGCGCCGACGTCTCGTTCACCTACGACGCTCTCGGCCGGGTGGTGGCCGAGAGCGTCGACGGCGAGACGGTCACGACCGGCTACGACCTCGCGGGCCACCTCGTGCACCGGAGAACCCCTTCGGGGGTGGAGAGCCGTTGGGACTACGACGGCCGGGGCGCGCCCGAGTCGCTGGCCGCGGGCCCGCGCACGCTCCGGTTCCGCCACGACGCGGCGGGCCGGGAGATCTGGCGCGGGCTCGGCGCCGCCGAGCTGACTCAGGAATGGGACGCGCGATACCGGTTGCGCAGCCAGACCGTCGCCACCGGACCGGCCGCCATCGCGCAGCGCCGCGTCTACGAATTCCGGGCCGACAGCGCCATTTCCGCCGTCGAGGAACTGCTGGGCGGCCGGCGCGAGTTCACGCTCGACCGGATGGGCCGCGTCCTCGCAGTGCAGGGCCCGAACGGCCCGGAGCAGTACCGGTACGACCGTGCCGACGCCGTGGCACTGCCGGACAAGCGCGCCGGTGAGTTCGACGCGCAGGGCAGGCTCGTCAGCCGCGAGGGCTGGACGTACGAGTGGAACGGCGAAGACCGGCTCGTCGGCGCGACGTCCCCGGACGGGCAGCAGTGGCGGTACCGCTACGACGCGCTCGGCCGCCGCGTCGCGAAGCAGCGCCTCGACGGTGAAACGGTCGTGTTCGAGATCCGTTTCGTGTGGAGCGACGATCTGCTCGTGGAGCAGATCGAAGCGACGCCGTCGGGCCGCGCGCGCAGCACCACGTGGGAGTGGCATCCGGACGACGAAACCCCGGTGGCGCAGACGGATCGCACGTATGACGGCGAAGCTTGCGTCGACGACCGTTTCCACGCGATCGTCGCGGACTTCCTCGGCGCGCCCGCCGAACTGGTCGACGAAACCGGCCAGATCGCCTGGCACCGCGACGAAACGCTGTGGGGCGTGCCCCGCTCGGCTCCGTCCGGCCCGTCGACGCCGCTTCGGTTCCCCGGCCAGTACCTCGACGCCGAGACCGGACTGCACTACAACCGCCACCGCTATTACGACCCCGGCACCGCCCGCTACCTCAGCGCGGACCCGCTCGGGCTCGACGGCGGGCTCGACCCGCACGCGTACGTGCGCAACCCGCTCACCTGGAGCGACCCGCTCGGTCTCGCGGGCGGGTGCAAGAAGAACAAGCTCGACCTGCGGAACGGCAAGGAACGGAAGGGACAGACCGGCACCACGCCCTCAGGGCTGAGCTACGGCCCGATGAAACGGGGCGGGCGCGGGGAGAAGAGCCGGGTCGACCACGTGGACCTGCACACCGACAACGTTCCGGGCAAGGCCGAACACGGGGTCTTCGGCACCCGCAACGGAAACGCGTGGAGCAAGGACAAGGCCGTCAAGGTCACCGACTCCGCTTGGCGAAGGGTCAAATCGGGCGACCCGCGCATCACGAAGGAAGTGCAGGGCGACCGGACGGTCTATATGGTTCCGATGGACAAGAAGGTCGGTTACATCGACGAGCGCGTCCCGGAGCGCGGCCCATTCGACCACAACACCGGCCGCGCCGAGATCATCCGGAACGAGCGGGGCGACATCCAGTACCAGCGGGAGAACGGGAACTATGTCCGGGAGCCGCACGACCTCGACCACCTCAGGATCGTGGTCGACAAGAAGGGCAACGTGATCACCTCCTACCCCGACCGCGTCCGCGACTACTGAGCCGCGGCGGCGGGGCGAGCCGGCCGCAGCCGGCACGCACCGCACTGATCGCGCGGGAACGGCTCGTGCGCCAGTCTCGCCGGAGACAGGCGGCCACCGGCCGGCTCGCGTCTCCGGCGGCCGGCGTTCAGGCGGGCACGTGCGTACGGGCGAGTCGCCGCCGGCGGTGAGCGGCCATGCGGACCGGGGCGTCGGTCCAGCCGTAGCCGTCGTGGCCGCCGAGGCGCTGGACCAGCGCGAGGAACACCCGGCCGCCGAGTACTTCGGTGCAGGCTTGCAGGTAGTCGCCTTCGGCGGTGTGTTCGTGCAGCACGCCGAGTTCCCGGTAGGCGGCGAGCCGGCCGGCGGGCAGGTCGAGGCGGGCGTCGAGGTCGGCGTAGTAGTTGTCCGGGACGGCCAGCAGGGGAGCGCCGGCGGCGCGGGCGGCTTGGGCCGCGGCGAGAAGGTCGTCGACGGCGAGGGCGATGTACTGCGGTTCGGACACGCCGGGCGCCCATTCGCCGCGGCGCAGCAGGGAAACCGTGAGCGCCAGCCGGATCCGGCGGTGCGGGTCGGCGACCGCTCGGCTGCGGACGAGGCCGAACGGCGCGGCGAATTCGCCGGCCGCGGCGGGTTCTAGGCCGAGCACGGTGCGGTAGAACAGGGCTGCTTCGTCGAAGTGGTCGAAGGGCTGTGCGAGTCCGATGTGGTCGATGCCGGTGATCCCGATGCCGTCGGCGGTTGCGCCGGTGGGCACGAAGTCGCCGGTCCAGTCGTCCTCGTTTCCGGTGCGGCAGAAGAACAACGCTGTTCCGTCCGGCGCGGTGACCGCGGCGAGGTCCGCTTCGGCGGGGCCGTGTTCTCGCGGCAGGCGTTTCGCGTCGAGCCGGATGGCCCGGCGGGCGGCCGCAGCGGGGTCGGCGGATTCGACGGCGAGGGCAGCGACGGCTGCCGGGCCGCCGGAGCGGTTGACGAGGATCCGTGCGGCGCCTTGTTCCCAGCGTTCCACGGGTTTGGTGCGGTGGGTTCCGGTGCGCGCGAAGCCGAGTGCGGACAGGACCGGGGCGAGGGAATCGTCGGCGGAGAGTTCGACGAAGGCCGGTCCGCGGACATCCGGTGCGGGCTGGGCGATCGGATCGGGGGCCGAGGTGGCCTCGGCGAGCGCGAGCAGGGAGCGGTGCGCGTCGATCGCGGCGCGGTCGGGATCGGCTTGGCGGAAGACGTCGTTGAACACCTCGAGCGAGAGCGGTCCGGCGTATCCGGCGGCGAGCACGGGGGCGAGGAATCCGGGCAGGTCGAACGCGCCTTGCCCGGGGAAGAGCCGGTGGTGGCGGCTCCACTGCAGCACGTCCATCGACAGATGCGGCGCGTCGGCGAGCTGGAGGAAGAACAGCTTGTCGCCGGGAATACCCGCGATGGCGGCGGGGTCCGAGCCGCGCGAGAGGATGTGGAAGCTGTCCAGGCACAGGCCGACCGCCGGGTGGTCAGCGCGGCGCACGGCCTCCCAGGAACGGTCGTAAGTGGACACTTCCTTGCCCCAAGCCAGTGCCTCGTAAGCGATCCGCAGCCCGCGGGCGCCGGCTCGTTCGCCGAGTGCGTGCAGTTGCCCGGCGAGGCGGTCGAGGTCGGCGACGGCGTCGTGCGCCACCGAGGAGCAGACGAGCACGGTGTCGGCGCCGAGTTCTTCCATGAGGTCGAATTTGCGTTCCGCGCGGCGCAGGTTCGCCGCGAACCGGTCCGGGTCGGTGGAGTCCAGGTCGCGGAAGGGCTGGTAGAGGTCGATCGACAAGCCGAGGTCGGCGCAGCGCAGCCGGACCTCGCCGGGCGGCATGGGGGAGGCGACGAGGTCGGGCTCGAAGATCTCGACGCCGTCGAATCCGGCGGCCGCGGCGGCGGACAGCTTGTCGTCGAGCGTTCCGGAGAGGCAGACGGTGGCGATTCCGGTGCGGAGTTCACGCGACACGGCTGGCGCCTCCCGAGGTCTCGGCTCCGACCAGTTCGGTGAGGTGCCGCAGCATCCGCGCCGGATCGGGTTCGCGGCCGCAGAACAGTTTCAGCGCGGCGGCGGCTTGGTGCACCGCCATCGGGCCGCCGTCGAGGGTGCGGCAGCCGAGCGCGCGGGCGGCGCGCAGCAGCGGGGTCTCCAGCGGCCGGTAGACGATCTCGGCGACCCAGAGTTCCTTGCGCAGCAACGAAATCGGCAGCGGCAAGCCGGGATGCCCGGCCATGCCGACGGGGGTCGCGTGCACCAAGCCGTCGGCTTCGGAAAGCTCGCGCTCGAGACCGTTCCCGGCCCGCGCCCGATCGGCTCCGAACCGCGCGGTGAGGTCGTCGGCGAGCCGGATCGCGCGGGTGGCGTCGGTATCGAGCACGGTGAGCGATTCGGCGCCGAGCTTCAGCAGCGCGTGCGCGGCGGCCGCACCCGCTCCGCCCGAGCCCAGCAGCACGACTCGGCGAAGCGGCGCGTCGGGCAGACCGGCGACGAAGCCGTCGCGGAATCCGGACCAGTCGGTGTTGTGCCCGACCGCGCGCTGGCCGTCGAAGACGACGGTGTTGACCGCGCCGATCGCCGCCGCGTCCGGCGACAGTTCGTCCAGCTGCGGGATCACCAGCTGCTTGCACGGATGCGTGACGTTGACGCCGGACAGGCCCTCCTCGCGCGCCTGGGCGATCAGATCGCCGACGGCGTCGGCCGGAATGCCGAGCGCGTCGAGGTCGAACCGGGCGTAGGTGCACTCCAGGCCGAGTGCGCGCGCCTCGCGCTCGTGCAGCGCGGGAGAGAGCGACGGGCCGATTCCGGTCCCGACGAGGCCGGTCAGCAGCCGGCCGGGCACGGTGCGGTCGGGGGACATGCGCACGGCTCCTCGCTGTCAATGAATGTACTAGTTAGTTACTTGTACCGTGTCGGGGCGCGAAAGGGAAGCGGCGGCCGGATATCCTCGGCCAGGTGAGCCGAGCAGCGAGGACGATCCCGTGAGCGCCGAGCCCTCCGACGCGCCGGAGCGGCAGCGGGACGCCGAACGCACCCGTGCCGAGATCCTCGACGTCGCGACCGGCGAGTTCGCCGACCGCGGCTACGACGGCGCCAGGGTCGACGAGATCGCCGCCCGCACCAGGACCACCAAGCGGATGATCTACTACTACTTCGGCAGCAAAGAGGGCTTGTACGTCGCCGTCCTGGAGCGCGCCTACCAGGGCATCCGGGCGCTGGAGCAGCAGCTGGACGTCGATCACCTCGACCCCGCGCGCGCCATGCGGGCGCTGGCCGAGCTGACCTTCGACCACCACGAATCGCATCCCGCGTTCATCCGGCTGGTCGGCATCGAGAACATCCACCACGCGGAGCACCTGCGGACCTCGCCGATCCTGCCCGGGCTCGCCGCGCCCGCGGTCGACGTGCTCGCCGGCATCCTGGAGCGCGGCCGCGCCGCCGGGTTGTTCCGCGACGACGTCGACGCGCTCGACGTGCACATGATGATCAGCGCGTTCTGCGTCTTCCGGACCGCCAACCAGCACACCTTCCAGGTCATTTTCGACCGTGACCTGCTGGATCCCGCGCGCCGCGACCACTACCGGCGCATGCTGGGAGACCTGGTTCTCGAGTACCTGACCGCGCACGTCGGGCGGGCCTGACCGGACCGGATCGCGGCGAAGGGCTTGACACGCCCGCGGCGGCTAACTCACTATCCGGTACATAACCAGCCGGGACATGCCGGCCGGACGGACCCGTCGACCGCCGCCGCGGTCATCAAGGAGGCTGACGTGGACGACGCTGTCCCGCGCCAGGAGCACGATCCCGCATCGCCGGGCGCCGCTCGCCGCACCCCACGCCAGGCGGCTGTGTCGTCGTGGATCGGCAGCGCATTGGAGTACTACGACTTCTTCATCTACGGCACCGCCGCGGCGCTGATCTTCCCGAAGGTCTTCTTCCCGGCAGGCAACGACGCGACCGCGACGATCGCCTCGCTCGCCACGTTCGGCGTCGCCTACGTCGCCCGTCCCGTCGGTTCGTTCATCCTCGGGCATCTCGGCGACACGCTGGGCCGCAAACGCGTGCTGCTGCTGACCTTGCTCGGCATGGGCGCCGCGACCTTCCTGATCGGCGTCCTGCCCGGCTACGGCACGATCGGCGTCGCCGCGCCGATCCTGCTGGTCGCGCTGCGCCTCGTGCAGGGGCTCGCGGTCGCCGGCGAACAGTCCAGCGCCGGATCGGCCACGCTGGAACACGCGCCGCCGGGCAAACGCGCCTACTTCACCAGTTTCACCCTCGCGGGCACGCAGTTCGGCCTGATCCTGGCGACCGCGGTGTTCCTCCCGCTGTCCTCGATGCCGACCCCCATGCTGCTGTCCTGGGGCTGGCGGATCCCGTTCCTGCTCAGCGCGCTGGTCACGGTCGTCGGCTGGTGGATCCGGCGGTCGATGCGGGAAAGCCCGGAATTCGCCGCCGCGCGCGAGCAGAACGCCGTGCCGAAGGCTCCGCTGCTGGTGCTCCTGCGGCACCACACTCCCGACGTGCTCAAGATCGTGGTGAGCGCGCTGATCTCGGTCACCAGCACGATCGTCAGCATCTATTCGCTGACTTACGGGGTGTCCACGATCGGCCTGTCCCGCAGTTCGATGCTGTGGATGATCATGCTGAGCAACGTGGTCGCGCTGGCCGCCATTCCGTTGTGGGGCAAGGCAGGCGACCGGTTCGGCCGCAAACCCGTCTTCGCTGTCGCCGCGCTGGGCGTCGCAGTGCTGATCTGGCCGTTCATCTGGGCGGTCAGCCAGGCGAACGTGGTGCTGGTGTTCGCGCTCGGGATCCTGTTGTCGGGAGTCGTGTACAGCGCCTACGGCGGGGTCGGCTATGCCTTGTGGACCGAGCAGTTCGGCACCAAGGTGCGGATGTCCGGGGTCGCCGTCGGCACGCAACTGGGCTTCGCGCTCGGCGGGTTCGCGCCGTCCATCGCCGCGGCATTCGCCGGTTCTGATCTGAAGAACTGGTTGCCGGTCGCCGGGCTGACCGCCGGGGCGGCGTTGGCGGCGGGGCTCGCGGTGCTGACCATGCGCGAAACCTGCCGGGTTCCGTTGGCGGAGCTGGGAAAGCGGGCACCGCGCGCGGTCGCGGACAGCAGCACAGTGGCTGCCTGACGCGTTCGCCGCGAAGGGCGAGGAGTCCCCGCGGGAAGACTCCTCGCCCTTCTGCCGCGGTCAGTCGCGCACGGCCAGTTCGCCGAGTTCGGCCCAGCCGTCCTGGTCGACCTTCGCGTTGACGATGCGCGGCGTCTCGGCCAGGTACGGAGGCAGTTCCCGCTGCGCGTTCTTGAAGTGGTCCGAGCCGACGTGCGCGGCGCCTGCGTCGTCGTCGCGGAAAGCTTCCACGAGCACGTACTCGTTCGGATCGGCGAGACTGCGCGACCACTCGTACCAGAGGCAGCCTGGTTCGGCGCGGGTCGCTTCGGTGAACGCGCGCGAGATCTCCGGCCAGTTCTCGGCGTGTTCGGGCTTCACCCGGAATTTCGCGGTAATGAAGATCATCGAGGCTCCTTCTGCGGGTCAGGGCACGAGGATCGCCCGGCCGCGGATGCGCCCGGCGGTCAGATCGTCCAGTGCGTCCTGGAATTTCTCGAGCGGATAGCGCACCGTGTGCAGCCGCACCCGGTCCTGCGCGGCGAGCACCATGAGCTCGCACAGGTCGGTATAGGACCCGACGAGGTTGCCGATGAAGTTGATCTCGGCCGAGATGACGTCGATGGTCGGCACGTCGATGTTCTCGCCGTAGCCCACGACGTGGTAGTCGCCCGCACGGCGCAGCATCGCGACGCCGTCGCGGGTCGCGCCGCCCTCACCGACGAAGTCGAGCACGGTCTCCGCGCCCGCGCCGCCGGTGAGGTCCCGCACCGCGGCGACCTGCCCGCCGTCCGCGACGACGCCGTGGTCCGCCCCGATCGATTCGGCCAGCTTCACCGCATCCGGATTCCGGTCCACCACGATCAGTTCGGCCGCGGTGAGCGCCTTGAGCACCTGGATGCCGATGTGCCCCAGTCCGCCCGCGCCGATCACCACGCACCGGTCGCCCGGGCGCAGCCGCCGCGCTGCCTTCGCGGCCGCGTGGTAGGCGGTGAGCCCGGCGTCGGCGAGTGCGGCGACGTCGGCTGGTTCCAGGGCGTCGTCGAGCTTTACGACGCTGCGGGCCGAGGTCTTGAGGTATTCGGCGTATCCGCCCGCGGTGTCGATTCCGGGGAATTGGCTTGCCGCGCAATGCACATCGTCGCCAGCGCGGCAGGCGCGGCACAGGCCGCAGGTGATCAGCGGGTGCACGATCACCTTGTCGCCTTCGGCCACGTTCGTGACCGCGCTCCCGACCGCGTGCACCCAACCCGCGTTCTCGTGGCCGATCGTGTAGGGCAGCGCGACTCCGGACTTCTCCGCCCACTGCCCTTCGAGGATGTGCAGGTCGGTGCGGCAGACCCCGGCCCCGCCGATCCGCACGATCACGTCGTAGGGGCCGGTGATGTCCGGTTCGGGGACGTCGGCGAGCCGGGGATTCTGGTCGTATCCGACGACCTGTACTGCTTTCACGACGCCTCCTTGGCGATTGCGTGCTCGCGCGGCGTCTGGTCGGCCGCGGACTCGGGGTAGCGGGTGCGGAGCAGGCCTCGGCAGAAGTGCGCGTTGCCGTCCATGGAGATGCGGACCGACCGTGCGAACCGCAACCGCAGCGGCACTTCCTCCCTCGGGTACGGCCGTCCGTGGTCGTCGACGAGCACCGGTTGGTCCGGGGCGGTGGCGAGGCCGAGCGCGGCGCGGCGGCGCAGCAGGGCGTGCGTGGCGCGGTCGTCGGGCAGATCCCCGAGCGTGACGTCGTGCAGCGCTTCCTCGGCCAGGTCGCGGTCTGCACGAAGCAGTGCGGTCAGCACTCGCTCCATCGCCGCGGTGTGCGCCTTGCGCTGGAACGTCAGGCGCAACTCTTCGAGGTCTTTCTCCGCCTCGCTGCCGAACGTGCCGCGATAGCCCGCGTCCGCGGCCAGACCCCGGTTGATCAGGTCCGAATCGTGATGGTCGTCCAGCCGCACCTCGACCCGCTCCGCTTCGGGCAGACCGGTCAGCACGTCCTTCGCATCTGATGCCATCAGGTACGCGAAATTGGGCGAACAGAACGAAGTCGGCAGCCGCAGATGCACGGTCACCGTCCCGTCCCGGGCCTCGAGCGAACGCACGAAACCCAGGTCGGTGATCGGTTCGTCGAGTTCGGGGTCGAAGACGGTGTCCAGCGCCGCGCGGGCGCGCTCTTCCAGGGCGGGCATCACGCGACCGACACCGCCTCCGGTGTCGCCTCCGCCGGGTCGTCGGCCACGCGCAGCTCTTCCGGGACCTCGATGTCGTACATCGCCGCCGCGTTGAGCCCGAGGATCTTCTTCTTGACCTCGGTGGTGAGCGCCGGGTACTCCGTCATGTCCTCGGGGATCTGGAAGTCGACGAACTTCTCGACGAGCCACTTCGGCGTCCAGATCGCGTAGTCGCTGGAGAACTGGATCCGGTTTTCGTCGAGCCAGTACAGCAGTTCGCCGATGATCTGCGCGAAGTAGCGCGGCCGCGTGTGGATGAACGGCATCGCGACGGCGAGCCCGGCGTGCACGTTCGGCTCCTGGGTGGCGATCCAGCAGAAGTCCTCCAGCCGCGGCAGGCCGCAGTGCTCGATGACGAAGTTCAGCTCGGTGAAGTCGGTGGCGACCTTGTCCACGTCGGCGACGTCGAACGCGTCGCGGTCCAGCGGCCGGATGGTGGGGCCCTTGTGGATGTGGATGTTGCGGATGCCCAGCTCCTGCGCCGCTTCCAGGTAGCGGTAGCTCCACTTGTCGTCGAGCTTCCAGCCGCGCGAATCGCCGAACCACTCGGCGGTGTAGAGCTTGACGCCTTTCAAGTTGAACCGTTTGGCGTCCTCGCGCAGCTGCTTCAACCCGTCCTCGCCGAAACGCGGGTCCCAGCAGTGGTTGTAGGTGAGCTTGTCCGGATGCTGCTGCGCCAGCGCGAACGCTTCCTCGGTCTGGCCGAAACCGTTGGTGTAGAAGGCGGGCAGCGCCGCGGGCTGGAAGATCGCGTGGTCCACGTAGCCGTCGGCGAACAGGTCTTTCAGGAGCCGGTCGCCGCCCTGGTAGAGGTACTCCTCGTACGGCCACACCTCGGATTCCGGGCTGAGGTTGCGGTGGTAGTCGTAGAAGCAGTCGATGAACTGCTTGCCGTGGATGTTGCGCTGGTTCTCCGGGCGGGCGTCCCAGAGCGCGACGTGTGCGTCCAGGATGTAGTAGCTCTCGCCGTCCTTGGTGTACATGGGTTTCCTCTCCGCGTCGTGACCGCACTGGCACGTCCGGACTCGGACGGTAGGGCGGACGCGGCGGGCGGGGGAGGGCCCCGGTGTCTCACTTTGAGACACCGGACGCGTTCGCGGGTTACGCTCGCGCGGCTAGCCTGGACCAGGACGGACGCAGTGCCGCGTCTCCCGGGAGGTCGATGTGCCGAACAGCTCGCACGAATCCGGCCCGCCCGCCGTGCCGAGCGCGAACGCGCCGCGGCTGCGCGCGTCGTGGCAGCGCAGCGAGCACTACGGGGTGCCCGAGGACGAGGTGAACCCGGTGTTCAGCGGCTCGGTCGACACGGAGTCTCTGCTGTACGAATGCGGCCTCGAGGTGCTGCGGGGTTTGCAGGCGACGCTCGCGAACGAGCCGATCAGCCTGATGCTCACCGACAGCGAGGGCCTGGTCCTCAGCCGGATCTGCGGGGACGCGGGCATCACCAAGTCGCTCGACCGGGTGCATCTGGCGCCCGGCTTCTACTTCGCCGAGAGCAACGCGGGCACCAACGGCCTCGGGCTCGCCCTCGCGGACCGCACGCCGTCGCTGGTGCGCGCGGGGGAGCATTACTGCACCAGCTTGCGCGGTTACACGTGCGCGGCGGTGCCGGTTCTCGATCCGCTGAGCGGCGCGCTCGCAGGAAGCGTCAATCTCACCACGTGGTCGGAACAGTCGTCGGACCTGCTGCTGGCTCTCGCGCAGACGGCGGCCGGGCACACGAGCGCGCTGATGCTCGCCCGCGCTTCGGGGAGGCAGCCGCGCCCGGTGCCGCGCGGCGAGGTGTACCGGATGTACTCCGAACGCCTCGACCCGCCGCGGTTGTCGGCGGCCTGGCAGCATCCGCTGGTCGAGGCGTTCGAGGCGATGCGGCAAGGCCGGACGGTGCTGGTGACCGGCGAATCCGGCGCCGGCAAGACAGCGCTGGCCGCACTCGCGCGCCGGGAACTGCGCACCCGCGAACGGCTGCTCAACGCCCGCCCTCCCGCGCCGGACGAGGTGCGCCAGTGGCTGCGGGTGTGGGAACCCGAACTGGGCAAGGCCGACACGTGCGTCGTCGTGTCCGGAGCGGACACCTTGCCCGCGTGGGCCGCGAGCGAGCTGGCCGCCCGGTTCCTGTCGCTGCGCCAGGACGACGGTGTCGCCCCGTTCGTGCTGACCGCTGCTTCGGACGCGGTTCCAGCCTCCCTGGCGCCCATCGTGGACACGGTGGTCGAAGTTCCCCCGCTGCGGCTCCGGCCGGACGATGTGCTGCCACTGGCGCAGCATTTCGCGCACCGCGCCCGTGGCCGCCCGGCGCAGTTCACGCCTGCGGCTGCGCGGGCGTTGACCGCCTACGACTGGCCGGAGAACGTCAAGCAGCTCCGGCGGGTGATCCAGAAGGCGGCCGCGCGTTCCGGGAACATCGACCTCCAGCACTTGCCAGCGGAGATCTTCGCGAACGCCGGGCACCGGCTGAATCGCATGCAGGCACTGGAGCGGGACGAAATAGTCCGCTGCCTGTCCCAACCCGGTGCGACGGTGGTGCAGGCCGCCGAGCAGCTCGGCATGGGCCGCGCCACGGTCTACCGGAAGCTGGCGCAGTACGGGATCGACGTGCAGCGGTTCCGCTCCTGACCTCGTCGGTCCGGCCTGCTGCGGGGAGGTCCGCTCGCGCGACTCGTTCCCGGAAAACCGTTGCGGGGTCTGAGTTTTTCCGCCCAGCGCGCTCCGGTCACCCGGGAAGCGGCGTGATCGACACCGGCGTGACCAAGACCCGGTCGTGGCCCGCTTCGCGGACCGGGCCGGTGAGTTCGAACGAACCGGTGCAGGGCAGGTCGCCCGCGGACGGCCCGGCCAGGACCTCGATCGTCCCGGGCTCGACGATCCGGCGCAGGTCGAGTCCGGTGAAGCTGGTGCGGTCGGCGTGCAGCGCGAACGTGACCCGGGCGGCGCGGCCTGCCTCGAGCGGCACCCGGGCGAAGCCGGCGAGCTGCCGGACGGGGCGGGCGACCTGGGCGTGCACGTCGTTCAGGTACAGCTGCACGATTTCGTCCGCCGCGCGTTCGCCGGTGTTGCGGACGGTGACCGAAACCGACAGTTCGCCGTCGGTGGGAATCTCGGAGGCGCTCAGCCGCAGGTCCGAGTAGGCGAACGTGGTGTAGGACAGGCCATGGCCGAACGGGAACAGCGGGGTCGGGTCGAGGTTGCTGATGCCCTCGCTGTCGCGGCCCAGCGGCGGGGCCAGGTAGGTGCCGGGCGAGCCGCCGGGCACGCGGGGGACCTGCACCGGCAGTTTCCCGGACGGGGCGGTCCGGCCGGACAGGATCCCGGCGACGGCGCCGCCGCCCTCCTCGCCCGGCAGGAACGCCTGGACCGCGGCGGCGGCGCGGCCGGCGTGGCGGCCGAGGGCGTACGGACGGCCGGAGACCACCACGACCACGACCGGGGTGCCGGTCGCCAGGAGCGCGTCGAGGAGTTCGTCCTGGACGCCGGGGAGGCTCAGGTCGGGGGCGTCGCAGCCCTCGCCGGAGGTGCCGAGGCCGAACATGCCCGCCCGGTCGCCGACGACGGCGACGCACACATCGGCGGCTTCCGCGGCGACCGCCGCGGCGGCGATGCCGGAGCGGTCCTCGTCGAGGATGGGGCAGCCTTGGTGCACCGTGATCTCGGCTGCGGGCAGTTCGAGCCGCAGCGCGTCGGCCAGGGACGGAACGCTTACGCCGAGGCCGAATTCGGGGTGCCGCGGCAGGACGTGGTTGGGGTAGGAATAGCAGCCGAGGAAGACCAGCGGGTCGTCGGCGCACGGCCCGACGAGGGCGATTTTCCCGGCGGATTCCCGGGCGGACAGCGGAAGCGTGCCGTCGTTGGCGAGCAGCACGACGGACTTCTCGGCGATTTCCCGGGCGAGGGCCCGGTTGCGCGGCGAATCCAGATCGACCGGCGCGGCCCGCGGAGCCCAGTCCGCGTCGAGCAGGCCCAGTTCGGCCTTCTGCCGCAGGAGGCGGCCCGCGGCCCGGTCGACGAGCGCCTCGGGGACCTCCCCGGAACGGACCAGTTCGGTCAATTCCTTGCTGTAGCACAGGGTGTCCGGCAGTTCGACGTCGATCCCGGCGGCCAGCGCGAGCGCGCCCGCCGCACCCGCGGTGGCGGCCACGCGGTGCATGCTCTTGAGGAACGCGATGGCCCAATAGTCGGAGACGACGACTCCGTCGAAACCCCATTCCTCGCGCAGAATCGTGCTGAGCAGCGCTTTGCTGGCCGCGGCGGGCACGCCGTCGAGGTCGGTGTAGGAGTTCATGACCGAGCGGGCCCCGCCCTCGCGCACCGCCATCTCGAACGGCGGCAGGACGACGTCGCGCAGTTCGCGCGGCCCGATCGAAACCGGCGCGTGGTTGCGGGCCGCCCGGGACGCGGAGTAGCCGGCGAAATGCTTCAGCGTCGCGATGATCCCGGCCTTCTCCAGGCCGCGGACATAAGCGGTGCCCATCATGCCGACGAGGTACGGGTCTTCGCCGAGGGTTTCCTCGGTGCGGCCCCAGCGGTAGTCGCGCACGACGTCGAGCACGGGCGAAAGCCCTTGATGCACGCCGACCGCGCGCATGTCCTCCGCGATGGCGGTGGCCATCCGCTCGACGAGACCGGGATCGAAGGTCGCCGCCCAGGCGAGCGCGGTGGGGTAGACCGTGGCGCCGAGGGTGGTGAAGCCGGTGAGGCACTCTTCGTGCACGATCGCCGGGATGCCGAGCCGGGTCCCGGAGACGATTTCGCGCTGCAGCGCGGCGATCCGGGCGACGCCGTCGGCCGCGCTCACCGGCGCCGTGCCGAACGGGCGGGTGAGGTGCCCGATCCCGTCCGCGCGCACCTGGTCGAACGGGACCTCGCCGCGGGCGAAAACGTCCTGCATGGGAGCGACGTTCCCGCTGATCTCCTGATTGCCGGGCCACGCGCTGCCCAGCTGGGCGACCTTCTCCTCGAGCGTCATCCCGGCCAGCAGCGCGTCCGCGCGTTCGGCGGGGGAGAGGGTCCGGTCGTGCCAGCGGCTCATCGTGCTCCTCGGTCGGCTGCGGGGGCGGTCGAATCGCGCACGACGAGATGGGTCGCGAGTTCGACGTGGTGGGAATCGAGCGTCTGCCCGGAAATCAGCTTGAGCAGGGTGCGCAGCGCGACCCGGCCCATGTCGTGCAGCGGCTGCCGGATCACGGTCAGCGGCGGGGTGGCGAGCCCGGCGAGCATGGTGTCGTCGAAGCCGACGACGCTCAGGTCCTGCGGCACCCGCAATCCCCGCTGCCGGGCGGCTTCCAGCACGCCGAGCGCGGTGGCGTCGCTGGCGGCGAACACCGCGGTCGGCGGATTTTCCATGGCCAGCAAGCGGTTTCCGATCTCCAGCCCGGCCGGATGGCCGAAGTCGCCGTGGCGCACCAGTTCCGGGTCGAAGGCGACGCCCGCGTTGTCGAGGGCGGCGCGGTAGCCGTGCAGCCGGGCCTGGCTGCAGGAGGCCCCGACCGGCCCGCCGGCGAACGCGATGCGCCGGTGCCCGAGGCTCAGCAGGTGCTCCGCGGCAGCGATCCCGCCGGACCAGTTCGTCGCGCCGACGCTGGCGACCTCGGTCCTCGGCAGGTTGATCGGGTCGATGACCACCAGCGGCAGCCCGGCGCGTTCGAAGCTTTCGACCTGGGCGAGCGAGAGTTCGGAGGTCACGACGATCAGGCCGGCCCGGCCGTTGCCCTTGAGCCGGTGCGTCCACTGGTCCTCGGGGCTGAGCGGGCCGCCGGGCGCCGCTTCGGGCATCCGGCTCACCACCACGTCGGTGCCGAGTTCGGCGCCCGCGGCGGTCACCCCGCGCAGCACTTCGAGCGCGTACGGGCTGACGAGATCGTCGAACACGACATCGACGATCCGGGTCGCGGGGGCGTTCCGGCTCCCGCCGCGCGGCACGTATCCGGCCTCCCGCAACGCTTGTTCCACTCTGGCGCGGGTGCGCGCGGCCACGTCGGACCGCCCGTTGAGCACCTTCGAGACGGTCGGCAGCGAGACGCCGGCGGCTTCGGCGACCGCCGCGAGCCTCGCGCCGTTGCGGGACGGCATCGGGCCCCCTCCTTTCGAAATGTTTCGAACCGTGATTGCTGGCTGTGAAAGGGAAGTTAGCACTTGACTGGCCCGAATCACTACCCTAGATTTCGGCCAGCCCACGGGAAGTTTTCGAAACTTTTCGAACCTTCGGAGCGGAAGGTGCATCATGAAACTGGGTACTCGCCGGACGGTCCGCGGGACGCGGACGACGCTCGCGGCGACCGGGTTCGCGGCTCTGCTGGCCTTGACCGCGGCGTGCGGCACGAGCGGGCCCACGGCCGCCGCCGGGGGGAAGGCGACGGCATGGGCGCTGACCGGCGGCGACGAGCAGGTGTTCCGCACTTCGTTCGCCAGCGGCGGCGTCGAGGGGCAGTTCTTCGGCAACGACGCGTACAAGCAGAAGATCCGCTCGGCCGTCGGCGCCGACCAGGCGCCCACCCTGGTGTTCAGCTGGGGCAACGGCGGGATGCTGAAATCCTGGGTCGCGGCCGGGAAAATCATGGACCTGACCCCGGAGGTGCGGAAGGATCCCGCGCTGACCGGCCGCTTCCTGCCCTCGGTGGCGAAAACCGGGGTGCTGGACGGAAAGACCTACGCCGTGCCGAACAACAGCATGCAGCCGGTTTTCCTGTTCTACAACAAGGATCTCTTCGCCCGGGTGGGCGCGCAGCCGCCGAAGACCTGGGACGAGCTGATGGCGCTCGTCCCGAAGTTCACCGCGGCCGGGGTCGCCCCGTTCTCCCTCGGCGGGCAAAGCAAATGGCCGCAGCTGATGTGGGAGGAGTACCTGGTCGACCGGATCGGCGGGCCGGGCGTCTTCGCCGCGATCGCCGCGAACAAGCCGGGCGCCTGGTCCGATCCCGCGATCCTGGACGCGAACCGCAAGATCCAGCAGCTCGTCGACGCGGGCGGATTCGCCAAGGGGTTCAATTCGATCAGCACCGACAGCAACGCCGACCTCGCCCTGCTCTACACCGGCAAGGCGGCGATGTACCTGATGGGTTCGTGGGCGTTCCCCACCATCAAGGAAGCCGACCCCGGTTTCGCCGCGGGCAAACTCGGCTGGCTCGGCTTCCCGGTCGTGCCGGGAGGGAAGGGCGATCCGGCCGACATCGTCGGGAACCCGGCGAACTTCTGGTCGGTGTCCGCGCACGCCTCCGACGCGCAGAAACAGGCAGCGGTGAAGTACCTGCGCGAGGGCGTCATGAACGACACCTACGTCGACGCGCTGCTCGCCGGGGGCGCGGTGCCGCCGGTGAACGGGATCGAGGCCAAACTGGCCAAGGCCCCTGACCCGGCGTATCTGTCCTATGTGTACGGACTGGCGCGGAACGCGCCGAATTTCCAGCTCTCCTGGGACCAGGCCCTTTCGCCCGGACAGGCCGACGCGCTGCTGAACAACCTGGACCAGCTGTTCCTCAAGCAGATCACGCCCGAGCAGTTCTCGGCGAACATGAACGCGACGGTCGGGAAGTGACAGTGTCCGCTGCCCTCGTGCGAGAGCGGTCCGGCAAGCGGCCGCGGTCCGCCGCGACGCCCGGCCGCGCCGGACCGCATCCGCTGACGGCCGTTCCCGCGCTGGCGTTCTTCTCGATCTTCGCGCTGCTCCCGCTCGGCGGGGTGGCGGCGCTCAGCCTGATGAAGTGGGACGGGATCGCCGACCCCGGCTGGGCCGGGCTGGCCAACTGGACGGCGGTGCTCGGCGATCCGGCCACCTATCACGCACTCTGGCTCAGCGTGCAGGTGATGGCGGCGAGCTGGTTGTTCCAGACGCCGGTCTCGCTTCTGCTCGGCGTGCTGACGGCGGGCCGCGGCCGGTACCGCGCGGTGCTGGGCGTGCTGTATTTCCTTCCGCTGCTGCTGTCCTCGGCCGCGATCGCGATCGCGTTCAAGGCCCTGCTCGACCCGAACTTCGGGATGAGCCGCGCGTTCGGCGCCGCCTGGCTCTCCCAGGACTGGCTCGGCGAACCGACACTGGCTCTGTACGTGGTGATCTTCGTGATCGGCTGGCAGTTCATGCCGTTCCACACGCTGCTCTACCAAGCGGGCGTGCGGCAGATCCCGGCCCAGCTTTACGAAGCCGCGCAGATCGACGGCGCGGGCCCGGTCCGGCAGTTCTTCCACATCACCCTGCCGCAGCTGCGCTACACGATCGTCACCTCCTCGACGCTGATGCTGGTGGGCTCGCTGACCTATTTCGACCTGGTCTTCGTGCTCACCGGCGGCGGCCCGGGCAACGCCACCCGGTTCCTGCCGCTGGACATGTACCTCAACGGTTTCTCCAACAACGACATGGGCCGCGCGAGCACCCTGGCCGTGCTGCTCGTCGTCGCCGGGCTGGCGCTGTCGCTGGGCCTCTCCCGGTTCGCCCGCTTCTCCCGCGGCAGCCAGCAGGACGGTGTGTGATGGCCAGGAGCAGGCCCAACGTGCTCGGCGGGCTCGCCGGATTCGCCTGGCTGTTCGTCGTCCTCGTGCCCGTGTACTACATCGTCGTGACCAGCCTGCGCGGCCAGAGCGGGTTCTTCGGGGCCAACCCGTTGTCGCTGCCCGCCGATCCCACCTTCGAGAACTACCGGCTGGTCCTGGACAACGGCTTCCTGCGCTACCTGCTCAACAGCGCGATCGTCACGGCAGGCACCGTGGTCATCACCGTCGCGGCAGCGCTTCTTGCGGCCTACTACATCGTGCGCGGCCGGACCCGGTTCTCCGCGACCACGTACAAGATTTTCCTGCTGGGGCTGGCGATCCCGCTGCAGGCGACGATCATCCCGATCTATTACCTGATCACGCGCGCGCACCTCTACGACACCCTGCTCGCGATCGTGCTGCCCTCGGTCGCCTTCGCGATTCCGCTCTCGGTGGTCGTCCTGGCCAATTTCCTGCGCGACGTGCCGCACGAGCTGTTCGAATCGATGCGCGTGGACGGCGCCGGGCACGGGCGGATGCTCGTCAGCCTGGTGCTGCCCATGGTCAAACCCGCGATGGTCACCGTCGCGGTGTACGACGGCCTCAACGTGTGGAACGGATTCCTCTTCCCGCTCATCCTCACCCAGAGCGCCGACCAGCGCGTGCTTCCCATGGCGCTGTGGGCCTTCCAAGGCCAGTTCCGGGTCAACATCCCCGCGGTCCTCGCCGCGGTCGTCCTTTCCACCCTGCCGGTCCTCGCGCTGTACATCCTCGGCCGGCGCTACCTCGTCACCGGTCTCACCGCCGGCTTCGGCAAGTAAGCCGGCCCTCGCCCAGCCGGCCGTCCTGCGGGGACGGGCAGTGCGCCGCGCGTCGGCCGGACTTCCCGGCGGGGCCCGCCGTTGCCGAAGCCGGGCAAACGCACTGGGTCGCGACGGCGGTCACCGGCTGTGTTGTGACCGTCGCCGTAGCGGTTCGAGGTTGCGCGAGGAACCAGCGCCGTTATCCTGCGACTAAGCGGCCGCTTAGCGGTGGCTGTCCAGCGGCGGACAAGGAGACGGTGTGGTGGAGTCGTTCAAGGATCGCGTTGCCCTGGTCACCGGGGCCAGCCGGGGGATCGGGCTGGCCATCGCGCAGGGGCTGGTCGAGCGCGGGGCCAAGGTGGTCATCACCGCGCGCAAGCCGGAGCCGCTCGCCGAGGCCGTCGAGCTGCTCGGCGGGCCGGACGTCGCGATCGCGGTGCCCGGCAAGGCCGACGACGCCGCGCATCAGCAGGAGGCGGTCGCCGCCGCGGTCGAGAAGTTCGGCAGTCTCGACATGCTGGTCAACAACACCGGCATCAACCCGGTTTACGGTCCCACGCTGGACGTCGACCCGGCCGCCGCGAGCAAGATCTTCGCGGTGAACGTGGTCGCGCCGCTGTCGTGGATCCGCGCCGCGCGGGACGCGTGGATGGGCGAGCACGGCGGGTCGGTGGTCAATGTCGCCTCGATCGCGGGCATCCGCACCTCGCCGGGCATCGGCATGTACGGCGTCAGCAAGGCCGCGCTGATCCGGCTCACCCAGGAACTCGGCGCGGAACTCGGCCCGAAGATCCGGGTGAACGCGGTGGCTCCGGCGGTGGTCAAGACGCAGTTCGCGACCGCCCTTTACGAGGGGCGCGAGGAAGAGGTCGCGGCGGCGTACCCGATGAAGCGGCTCGGCGTGCCGGAGGACATCGCGGGCGCGGTGGCGTTCCTGCTGTCCGGCGAGGCCGGCTGGATGACCGGGCAGACGGTCGTTCTCGACGGCGGCGTGACGCTCGGCGGCGGTCTGTGAGCGCCGGAGTCGTCATCACCGGCGGTGGTGGCGGGATCGGGGCCGCACTGGCGCGGCGGTTCGCGGCGGACGGGGCTCGCATCGTGGTCGCGGACCTCGACGGGGATCGTGCGGCCGAGGTCGCGGCGGAGGTGGGCGGCACGTCGTTCGCGGGTGACGTCGCAAGCGAATCCGGGGTGGCCGACCTGATCACTGCGGCCCGCGCAACGCTCGGTGAGATCGACGTTTTCTGCGCCAACGCCGGGGTCGCGCCGTTCGGCGACGCCCACGCGGACGAAGACGCGTGGTCGCTGGCCTGGGACGTCAACGTGATGGCGCACGTCCGGGCGGCCCGGTTGCTGCTGCCCGCGTGGCTGGAGCGCGGCGAGGGCCGGTTCGTCGCGACGGTGTCCGCGGCGGGCGTGCTCACCAGCCTCGGCTCGGCACCGTATTCGGTGACCAAGCACGGCGCGCTGGCGTTCGCGGAATGGCTTTCGGCCACTTATCGCCACCGCGGCATCGCCGTGCAGGCGATCTGCCCGCAGGGCGTGCGCACCGCGATGCTCGAGGAGACCGGAGAACGCGGCAAACTGCTGATGGGCGCCAGCGCGATCGACCCGCCGCAGGTGGCCGACGCGTTGTTCGCCGCGATGGCCGAGAACCGGTTCCTGGTGCTGCCGCACGCCGAGGTCGCGGACTTCTATGCCTTGCGCGCCACCGAAACCGACCGCTGGCTCGGCGGGATGAACAAGCTGCAGCGGAAAATGGAGGAACTGCCCGGCGACGCGTGACCCGATATTCTCCCCGGGGCGGCACGGGGCCGCAGGGGAGAACAGGGAGCCGGAATGACCGCACCCGCGCGGGCTGACGTGTCGCGCATCGCTACTGCCAGTTCCATCGGCACCGCCATCGAGTTCTACGATTTCTACATTTACGGGACCGCGGCGGCGCTGGTGTTCGGGAAGGTCTTCTTCCCGACGTTTTCCTCGACCGCCGGGGTGCTGGCCTCGCTCGGCGCCTTCGCGGTCGGGTTCGTCGCGCGCCCGGTCGGCGCGATACTTTTCGGACACTGGGGCGACCGGATCGGCCGCAAGTCCATGCTGGTCACGTCCTTGCTGGTGATGGGACTGTCCACAGTGGCCGTCGGGCTGGTGCCGGACTACGGCACGCTCGGCATCTGGTCGCCGGTCCTGCTGGTAGTGCTGCGCTTCGTGCAGGGCATCGGCCTCGGCGGCGAATGGGGCGGCGCGGTGCTGATGTCGACCGAGTACGCGCCGCCGGGCAAACGCGGCCTGTACTCGGCTTTCCCGCAACTCGGCCCGGCCGTCGGGTTCGTGCTGGGCAACCTGCTGTTCCTGGTGCTGGACGCGGCGCTCCCGCCCGCCGAGTTCCTGTCCTGGGGCTGGCGGCTGCCGTTCCTGTTCTCCGCGGCGCTGCTGGCGGTCGGGTTCTACATCCGGATCACAATCGCCGAGACGCCGGTTTTCCAGGCCGCTTTGGACAAGGCCGAACAGGCGAAAGTCCCGCTGTTCGAACTCTTGCGAAAGCAACCGCGGGTCTTGGTGCTGTCGACGTTGTCGTTCGTGCTCGCGCACGCGCTTTTCTATACCGTCACGACATTCTGTCTTTCGATGGCGACGACCACGCTCGGCATCCCGCGCACGACTGTGCTGATCAGCCTGCTCATCGCGGCCACCGCGATGGGCGTGGCGACGCTGGTGTTCGCGATGAAGTCCGACCAATGGGGCCGCCGACGGCTGAGCGCGGCTGCGGCGGTTTCCGTTGTGGTGTGGGCCTTTCCGCTGTTCGCCTTGCTGCAAACCGGCAATCCGGTGCTGCTGACGATCGGGTTCGCCGGCGGCCTGGCGTGTTTCGCGATGCTGTACGGGCCGATGGGCGCGTTCCTGCCGGAGCTGTTCCGCGTGCGGTACCGGTATTCCGGCGCTTCGATCGCGTACAGCGCCGCCGGGGTGATCGGCGGCGGGATCGTGCCGCTGATCTCCACCGACCTGTGGGCGTCGACCGGTTCGACGGTGCCGGTTTCCCTGGTGCTGGTCGTGCTCGGGGTGCTCAGCTTCCTGTGCGTGCTCGCCTTGCCGGAGACCCGCGACCACGACTTCTCCGACGGACTCGGCGCGGGCCGCCCCTGACTTTCGGCCCCACCCGGCCGGGGGAAACCGGCCGGGAGCGTTGTTTCCGGCCTTCTGCGCCGTTCGGGCTGCGGCTCTTGACACGCCGATTTGGTCTAGTCCAGTGTGTGACGGCACCCTTCCGGGTGCACTCCTCCCGGGTTGATCCCGCCGCCTCAAACCGGAGGTGTTCCGTGGTGCTCGTGGGAGGAACACGATGAAATCAGTGCGTCGGCTGGCCGCGCTCGCGGCGGCGGCAGGGGCGGCTCTCGCGACGGCGGCCGGGGTGGCCACGGCCGCGCCCGCGTCCGCTCCGCAGCTCGCGGCGGCTCCGGACCCGGTGCTCGCTTCGCCGTACCTGTACCAGTGGGCGGGGCAGACCAGTGCGTCGGCGGCGATGTCCGCGACCGGGATCAAGACGTTCACCCTCGCGTTCATGCTGTCGGACGGCTCGTGCAATCCGAAATGGGACGGCGACCGTGCGCTGACCGGTTCGGACAAGACCCTGATCAAGAGCATCCGCGACGCGGGCGGCGACGTCATCCCGTCCTTCGGCGGCTGGTCCGGCACGAAACTCGGCGCGAAGTGCTCCTCGGCCACGGCGTTGGCGGGGGCGTACCAGAAGGTGATCGACGCGTACGGCCTGAAGGCGATCGACCTCGACATCGAGAACACCGACGAGTTCGAGAACGCGACGGTGCAGGACCGGATCCTGAACGCGGTCAAGATCACCAAGCAGAAGAACCCCGGCGTGCGCGTCGTGATCACGATCGGCACCGAAACGTCCGGCCCGAACGACTGGGGCAAGCGGCTGATCAAGCAGGCGAAGGCGATCGGCGCGCCGGTGGACGTGTGGTCGGTGATGCCGTTCGACTTCTCCAGCGGCGGCGACATGGCAGGCAAGACAAAGTCCGCGGTGGACGGCCTGGCAGCCCAGTTGAAGTCGACGTTCGGCTGGGACAGCGCCACGGCGTACCGGCACGCGGGCCTGTCGTCGATGAACGGCAAGACGGACAACGCGGGCGAGGTCGTGTCGGTGTCGGACTTCACCGCCATCCGCGACTACGCGGCCAGCCATCACCTGGGCCGGTTCACTTTCTGGGCCGCCAACCGGGACTGCTCGGGCGGCGGGGAGTGCAGCGGAATCTCGCAGCCGAAGTACGCGTTCACGAAGATCGTGGCCGGGTACCACGGCTGATCCTGGTTCCGGTCTGAGCCGGTCGGGCTGATGGGACTGGGCCGATCCTGCGGGCCGGATCGGGCGAACCTGTCCGGACCGGCCAGGCCCTGGAGCCCGCGCTTGATCTTGGCGACGAGGCCGCCGTTTCCGAGGGGTGCGGCCTCGTCGCCGCCGTCGCGATCAAGCTGTCCGTGCGGGGCCCCTGAGGGAATCGGATTCCCCTCAGGGGCCCTTCGCGCGGCGGGGGTGCGACCGCGGCGGGCGGCCGACCCGTCAACCGCCCAGAACCCGCCGGACGAACTCCGTCTTCCCCGCCGTGTACTCCTCCCGGTCCGTCACCTCCCCAGCCAGCCGCCGCTTCACCTCGGCATATTCCTCGGCCAACCCGGGATCCGCCCGCAGCGCGTCCCGGAATCGGAGCTGTGCCTGCCACCTGGGATGTCCTTCCGGCAGCAAATGCAGATGCGCCACCCGACGCCGCCCCTCCGCGTCAGGCAGCACGAAAAACCGCCGCCAAGGCGCCGCGACATCCAACTCCGGCGGCACGAAACACCACCCGCCCGCGGAAAGCACCGGAACCACCGCCGAGACCGTCTCCGGGGACAGGTCTCGCATCGAGGCCATCACGTCGAGCACCGGTTTGGCCGCCAAGCCGGGCACCGCCGTCGAGCCGACGTGTTCTACCTCCCCGCGGGCGAGCCACGGCGCGAGCCGCCGCGCGAGCTCCGCGCGCAATGCGGAGCCCCGCGACGCCCACGTCGGATCCGGGGGATGGATTGCCGGCCGTTCATCGGCCCAAGCCGGGGTCTCGGACATGCGAGCACGGTAACCCCGTCCACCGACAAAAAACCGTCAGGCGGGCAGATCCACCAGGTCAGCCAGCCGGGCCCGATGCCGTCCGGGCGTGCCGAAAGCGATCTGGTCGCTCTTGGCCCGCTTGAGGTAAAGATGCGCCGGATGTTCCCAGGTCATCCCGATCCCGCCGTGCAGCTGAATCGCTTCCTCCGCCGCGTGCACCGCGATCGGCGACACCCGGGCCTGCGCGACGGACACCGCGATCGGCACGTCGTTCCCCGTCGCCAGCGCATCCGCCGCGTACCGGGCCGCGGCCCGTGCGTTGACCAGTTCCGTGTACAGATTCGCCAACCGGTGCTTCAGCGACTGAAAACCCCCGACCGGACGGCCGAACTGATACCGCCCCTTCAGGTAGGTGACAGTCTCGGTCAACGCCCACTCGGTGATCCCGGTCTGCTCCGAAGCCAGCAACCCAGCCGCAGTGGTCAAGGCGCTGTCCAAGGCATCGGCGGCAGCTGCACCGGTGCAAATCGCCTGCGCGGCAGCAGAATGCAGCGTCACATCGGCGACCCGCCGCGTCAGGTCAAGCGACACGGCCTCGGTCACGGTCGCCGCGGAAGCGTCGACGGCGTAAAGGCCAGGGCCGTCAGGGCCAACAGCCGGAACGACCAGCAGATCGGCGGCCGAGGCATCGACCACTGTGGACACTCGCCCGGTCAGGGTTCCGTCGAGAAACTCGACAGTCGAAGGAAAAGCAGCGCCCGGAGCGGTCGACAAAGGCACCGCCAAAGCGCCGATCGCCGAGCCGGAAGCGAGCTGGGGAAGCAGATCCGAGCCGGCAGCCAGCAAAGCCGCGGTAGCGAGCACCGCACTGCCCAAGTAAGGCACCGGCGCGACGCTCCGGCCCAGTTCCTCCATGACGACCGCGACCTCGCGCGGCGAAGCCCCGTGCCCGCCAAGGGATTCCGGCACCATGAGGCCCGCCGCGCCGAGGTCGGCGGCCAAGGTCTTCCACAGGGAAAGGTCGTACGGCGTGTCCGTTTCGACCCGCGCCAGCAGCGCCGTCGGCCCGGCCCGGTCGGTCAGCAGCGCCCGCACCGAGGACCGCAGATCCTCTTCCACGTCCGAGTACAGCAGGTCCGGCGTGCTCATCGCGGCAGGTCCTTCCAGGCGACGTCCTTGTCCACCCGCGGCTCGGACGGCAGCCCCAGCACGCGTTCGGAGATGATGTTCCGCAGCACCTCCGAGGTGCCGCCCTCGATCGAGTTCCCCTTGGCGCGCAAGTACCGGTACCCGGCGTCGCGGCCGAAGAAGTCGACCTGTTCCGGACGGCGCATCGTCCAGTCCTCGTAACGCAGGCCCTCTTCCCCGAGCAGTTCCAGCTCCAGGCCGGACAGCTGCTGGTTCAGCTCGGCGAACGCCACCTTCATCGCCGAACCCTCCGGACCGGGCGCGCCGACCGCGAGCTGCTGCCGCTGCCGTTCTCCGGCCAGCCGCAGCGATTCGGCCTCGACCCAGTGCTGCACGAGCCGGTCGCGCAGTTCCGGCGTGCGCAGCTCCGGACGGTCCCGCCACGTCTTCGCGACCAGCCCGATCATGCCGCCCTCGCGCGGCATCGCGGTGCCGCCGATCGCGACGCGCTCGTTCATCAGCGTGGTCTGCGCGACCTTCCAGCCCTCGCCGACCGCGCCGATCCGCTGTGAGTCCGGGATCCGCACCTCAGTGAGGAAGACCTCGTTGAACTCCGCCTCGCCGGTGATCTGCCGCAGCGGCCGGACCTCGACGCCGGGTGCGGTCATGTCGCACAGGAAGTACGTCATGCCCTGGTGTTTCGGCACGTCCGGGTCGGTGCGGGTGACGAGGATGGCCCACTGCGCGAGGTGCGCGCTGGACGTCCACACCTTCTGTCCGGTCACGACCCAGTCGTCGCCGTCGCGGACCGCGCGGGTGGCCAGCGCGGCGAGGTCGGAGCCGGCGCCGGGTTCGCTGAACAGCTGGCACCACACCTCCTCGCCGGTCCACAGCGGACGGAGGTAGCGCTTCTTCTGCTCCTCGGTGCCGAACGCGAGGATCGTCGGCGCGGCCATGCCGAGTCCGATCAGGATCCGGCGCGGGTTGTTGTCCGGTGCGCCCGCGGCGGCGAAAGCGGCCTCGACCTCGCCCTGCAGCGCACGCGGAGCGCCTTGTCCGCCAAGGCCTTCAGGGAAGTGCACCCAGGCGAGCCCGACGTCGAAGCGAGCCCGCAGGAAGTCCACTGCGGACATCTCGGAAGGATCATGCGCGGAAAGGAAAGCGGCGACCTGCGCCCGCAGCTCCTCGGCGGTCACTTGCCCGCCTCCGTCCGGTACTTCTTCAGCTCGCGCCGTGCCAGCGACCGCTTGTGCACCTCGTCCGGGCCGTCGGCGAGCCGCAGCGTGCGCACCCCGGCCCAGATCTCCGCCAGCGGGAAGTCCTGCGAAACGCCGCCCGCGCCGTGCGCCTGGATCGCCTTGTCCAGGATCCATTCGACGGCCAGCGGGGTGGAGATCTTGATCGCCTGGATCTCGGTGTGCGCGCCCTGGTTGCCGACGGTGTCCATCAGCCACGCGGTCTTCAGCACCAGCAGCCGCTGCTGTTCGATCCGCACCCGCGCCTCGGCGATCCAGTCCTGCACCACGCCGGAATCGGCGATCGGACGCCCGAACGTCTCGCGCGACAGCGTGCGGCGGCACATCGCCTCCAGCGCGCGCTCCGCCATGCCGATCGCGCGCATGCAGTGGTGGATGCGGCCGGGGCCGAGGCGGGCCTGCGCGATGGCGAACCCGGACCCCTCGTCGGCGATGAGGTTTTCCGCGGGCACCCGCACGTTCTCGAACAGCACCTCGGCGTGCCCGCCGTGGTCGCCGTCGGTGTAGCCGAACACCTGCATGCCGCGCACGACGGTCAGCCCCGGGGTGTCGCGCGGGACCAGGATCATGCTCTGCTGCTTGTGCGCGGGCGCGTCCGGATCGGTCTTTCCCATGACGATGAAGATCTGGCAGTTCGGGTTCATCGCGCCGGTGATGTACCACTTGCGCCCGTTGATGACGTACTCGTCGCCCTCGCGCCGGATGCTGGTCGCGATGTTGCGCGCGTCCGAAGAGGCCACCTCGGGTTCGGTCATCGCGAACGCGGAGCGGATCTCCCCGGCCAGCAACGGTTCCAGCCACTGCTTCTTCTGCTGCTCGCTGCCGAACATGGTCAGCACTTCCATGTTCCCGGTGTCCGGCGCGGCGCAGTTCACCGCGGCGGGCGCGAGATGCGGGCTGCGGCCGGTGATCTCGGCCAGCGGCGCGTACTGGAGGTTGGTCAGCCCCGCGCCGTGGTCGCCGGGCAGGAAGAAGTTCCACAGACCGCGCTTGCGCGCCTCCGCCTTCAGCTCGTCGACGATCGGAGGCGGCGACCACGGATCGGTGCGCTTTGCCAGCTGCTCGTGGAAGACCGCCTCGGCGGGGTAGACGTGCGAATCCATGAATTCGAGCAGCTGCCCGCGCAGTTCCTCGGTACGGGCGTCGAACGCGAAGTCCATCAGTTCTCCTTGGTGAGCGTCTTGCTGCCCTGTTCGATCAGCGGGGCGACCGCGGCGCCGATCTGGTCGAAGCCCTCGCCGACGGTTTTGCCTTGCTGGAAACGGAAGTAGATGCCTTCGAGGATCACCGCGAGCTTGAAGTACGCGAAGCTCACGTACCAGTTCAGCGCCGACAGATCGCGGCCGGAACGCTGCGCGTAGCGGGCGATCGTCTCGTCGGTGTCCGGATAGCCGGGCGCGCTGCTGGCGTTGGACACCATCGGCAGTGACAGCTGGTCCCGCTGCGCGTAGGTGATCATCAGGCCGAGGTCGGTGAGCGGGTCGCCGAGGGTGGACATCTCCCAGTCCAGCACCGCGGTGATCCGGTCCTCGCCGTCGACGAGCACGTTGTCCAGCCGGTAGTCGCCGTGCACGATGGCGGGCGGGCCGGACACCGGGATCGCGGCGGCGAGCTGGTCGTGCAACCGGTCCGCGCCGGGCAGGTCGCGGCTGCGCGAACCGTCGAGCTGCTTCTTCCACCGGCGCAGCTGGCGTTCCAGAAACCCTTCCGGACGGCCGAAATCGCCGAGCCCGACCGCTTCCGGATCGACCGCGTGCAGGTCGACGAGCGTGTCCACCAGCGAATCGGCGATCGCCCGCGTCCGCTGCGGGCCGAGCTGCTCCAGCTCCTCGGCGGTGCGGTACGGCGTGCCCTCGACGAACTGCATCACGTAGAACTGCGCGCCGAGCACGTCCGCGTCCTCGCACAGCAGAACGGTTTCCGGCACCGGAACCGGGGTTCCGGCCAGGCCGCTCATCACGCGGAACTCGCGGCGCATGTCGTGCGCGGTCGGCAGGACGTGGCCGAGCGGCGGACGGCGCACGACCCAGCGCTGCGTGCCGTCGGAGACGAGATAGGTGAGGTTGGACCGCCCGCCCTGCACCACGTCCGCGGCGAGGGCTCCGGAGACGAGCCCGGGCCGCTCGCGGTCGAGATGGGCGCGCAGCCTCGCCAGATCGAGGCCGGGCGGGTCGGTTTCGGTCATCGGAAGGACTCCAGTTCGTGCGAGGTCGGCGGTCGCCCCAATGCCGCATTGGGTGCGTGAGACGCACCGAATGCCACATTGGGTGCGTCAGATGCACCCAATGCCACATTGGGGCGCGGGCGGACGGTCAGAGGATGAGCCGGGAAACCATCTCGGCGACACAGGCGGGTTTGTCCTCGCCCTCGATTTCCACAGTCCAGCGCACCACGGCCTGCTTGCCGCCGGGCACGTCGGTCAGCTCGACCAGTTCGGCGGTCCCGCGCACCCGCGAACCCACCTTCACCGGCTGCGGGAACCGGACCTTGTTGAGGCCGTAGTTGATGCCCATCTTCAGGCCGTCGACCCGGTAGATCTCCGGCAGGAACGCCGGGATCAGCGACAGCGTGAGGAACCCGTGCGCGATCGTGGCGCCGAACGGGCCCGCGGCCGCTTTTTCCTGGTCGAGGTGGATCCACTGGTGGTCGCCGGTGGCGTCGGCGAACAGTTGCACCTGCTCCTGGGAGACGGTGTGCCATTCGCTCGTGCCCAGTGGCCCGCCCACTGCTTCGGCGAGTTCGGCGACATCGGAGAACACGCGCATCGAGATCAGTCCTTCGGTCCGCCGGCGACGTAGATGACCTGGCCGGACACGAATCCCGCGCCCTCGCTGACCAGGAAGGACGCGACGTTCGCGATGTCCTCGGGCGTGCCGACGCGCTGCACCGGGATCTGCGAGGCGGCCGCGGCCTTGAAGTCCTCGAAGCTCATGCCGACGCGCTCGGCGGTCGCCGCGGTCATGTCGGTGGCGATGAACCCGGGCGCGATCGCGTTGGCGGTGACGCCGAACTTGCCCAGTTCGATCGCCAGCGTCTTGGTGAAGCCCTGCATGCCGGCCTTGGCCGCGGAGTAGTTGACCTGCCCGCGGTTGCCCAGCGCCGACGTGCTGGACAGGTTGACGATCCGGCCCCACTTCTCCTGCGTCTGGTACTTCTGCACGGCGCGGGTCATCAGGAACGAACCGCGCAGGTGCACGTTGAGCACCGAGTCCCAGTCCTGTTCGGTCATCTTGAACAGCAGGTTGTCGCGGGTGATGCCGGCGTTGTTGATCAGCACGGTCGGCGCGCCGAGTTCCTCGGCCACGCGGGTCACCGCGGCCTCGACCTGCTCGGCGTCGCTGACGTCCAGCGCGACGCCGACCGCGCGGCCGCCGTCGGCGGCGATCGCCTCCGCGCCCTGTTTCACCCCGGCCTCGTCGAGGTCCAGCAGGCCGACGGCGAACCCGTCGGAGGCGAGGCGGCGGGCTACGGCGGCGCCGATGCCGCGGCCTGCGCCGGTCACGATGGCCACACGGGAAGCGGTCACGGGGATCTCCTCATCGTCGAGAAAGCGTTCGGCAGCGGCGCTAAGCGTACGCTTAGTACGAGAATTTCGCGAGACCTCGGACGTGCGGTTCGCCGCGTGCGGCCGGAATGTCGGGGCCGGCGAGTAGTGTCGCCGCCGATGAAGATCACGAGCGCGCCGCTCGCCGCGGCGGGTCGTGCGCTGGGGGAGGCAGTCGCCGGCGGCGGCGGTCCGGCGGTCGCGCCCGGCCGCACGCACCAGGCGCTGACCGGGCTCGCGGCGGTCGTCGCCGGAGTGCTCGCGTTCTTTCCCGCCGACCGCGCGAACGAGGGTCTGCGGGTGCTGGCGGCCGCGCTGACCATGTTCGCGGTCGGGCTCGCCCTGGTGCGTCCGCTGTGGGCCTGGCGGGTGCTGATCGTCGTCGTGGGCTGCGCGGACCAGCTGTACGGGATCCACGCCCGGTTCGGCTGGCCGTGGACCGAGGGGTTCGCGCTGGCGGCGATCCCCGTGCTCGCCGCGGTCGGCCGCAACCACCGGCCGGGCGTGCTGGCGTGGGTCTGGCTGATCTCCACCGGGGTCAGCGCCCTGCTGGCGAACGTGCGGGGCGAGCTGGTCGTGATCTCCGTGCTGCTCGCGGCGCCGCTGGCGTTCGGCTGGCTGGTTTCGCGGCTGCGCGGCGCCGAACGCGAACTGGAGGCGGAGTCCACCCGCCGGGCGGTGCTGGAGGAACGGGCCCGGATCGCCCGCGAACTGCACGACGTGGTCGCGCACCACATGTCGGTGCTGGCCATGCGCGCGGACTCGGCGCGCTACCGGTTCCCCGGCCTCGACGACGGGTTGCGCGAGGAGTTCCGGTCGATCCAGGACACCGCCCGCAACGGGATGACCGAAATGCGCAGGCTGCTCGGCCTGCTGCGCGCCGGGCAAGCCGGCCAGGAGACCGAGCCCCAGCCCGGAGCGGGCCAGATCGAACAGCTGGTGGAACGCGTCCGCGCGGCGGGCACCGACGTGCGGTTCGAGCTGCGCGGCGATTACCGCGGGCTGCCTGAGGGCGTCGGGCTGTCGGCGTACCGGATCGTCCAGGAAGGGCTCAGCAACGCGGTGCGGCACGCTCCCGGCGCGCCGGTCGAGGTGGTCGTGCACGTGGGTCCGGGACAGCTGCGGCTCGTCGTGCAGGACACCGGTGCCGTCGCGAGCGCTCCGGAGGACACGGCGGGCCGGGAGAAACACGGACTGCTCGGGATGCGGGAACGCGCGGCGGCGCTCGGCGGTACGTTTTCCGCGGGACGACGGGACGGCGGCGGGTTCGCCGTCGTCGTGACCGTTCCGCTGGACTAGGGGGAAAGCCATGGCGGTGACGGTGGTGATCGCCGACGACCAGACCATGGTCCGGCAGAGCTTTCGCGCGGTGCTGGACGCACAGCCGGACATCGAGGTGATCGGCGAGGCGGCCACCGGGACCGAGGCGGTGGCCGCGTGCCGCGCGCTGCGCCCGGACCTGGTCCTGATGGACATCCGGATGCCGGGCCTCGACGGGCTGGCCGCCACCCGGCTCGTCCTCGGCGACGGACGGGACGCCGGGCCGCGAGTGCTCGTGCTGACCACGTTCGACGCGGACGAGTACGTCTACGGAGCGCTCAGTGCCGGAGCCAGCGGGTTCCTGCTGAAGGACTCCCCGCTCGACGATCTGGTCGTCGCGGTCCGGATGGTGGCGGCGGGCAACGCGCTGTTCGCGCCAGCGGTCACCCGCCGGGTGATCGAGGGGTTCGCCGGGACGCGGCCGCCGACGCAGAACGTCGGCAGGCTGTCCGAACTGACCGCGCGCGAACTCGAGGTGCTGCGGCTGATCGCGCGCGGACTGTCCAACGCGGACATCGCCGCGCAGCTGGTGATCGCCGAGCAAACCGCCAAGACGCACGTCAGCCGGGTGCTGGGCAAGCTCGGGGTCCGCGACCGCGCACAAGCCGTGGTGCTGGCCTACGAAGCGAAGTTCGTGGTGCCGGGCCAGTGATACGCCGGTAGCACTCGCCGCGAGGGACGCTACCGGGGGAGCAGCCGAAGACCGCTCCGCGGACCGACGATTCCGAGTCCCCGGTCTCCCTAGCTTTCCCTTGTGCGCCAAGAGAAAAAGATTCTCCTCGGGCTGGCGGCGGCGATCGCCGCGCTGACCGGGGTCGCCGTCGTCCGCTGGCTCGGCGGCGCACCGCTCGGAGTGGACAGCGCGGTGTATCGCGCCGGTGCGCTGGCTGTGCTGCGCGGACAGCCGCTCTACGAACCCTTGCTCGCGCTCGACCCGAAGTCCGCGCTGGAACTGCCTTTCACGTACCCGCCGAGTGCGGCGTTGCTGTTCCTGCCGCTGGCTGTGCTTCCGGGGCATTTCGCGTGGTTGCTGCTCGCGGTCGGCTCGGTGCTCGCGCTCTGGTCGGTGACGCGCCGGTTCGCCTGCGAACGACCGCTGCTGACGCTCTGTCTCCTGCCGGTGCTGGAACCCGTGTGGCGGATGATCTCGCTGGGCCAGATCAATGGCGTGCTGATGGCCATGGTGGTGCTGGATGCGCTGCCGGTCCGCAACCGCAGATCCGCCGGGGTGCTGATCGGACTCGCGGCCGCGGTGAAGCTGACCCCGCTGATTTTCGTCCCGTACCTGTTCCTGACCGGCCGCCGCGCCGAAGCCTGGCGCGCGCTGGCGACCTTCCTCGGGGCGAGCGCGGCCGGGGCGCTGATCCTGCCGGGAGACTCGATCCGGTACTGGACATCGGCGATGCTGGACAACCGCAACGCCGGAACCGTCGACTGGGTACTCGACCAGTCCCTGCACGGCATGTTCGCGAGGCTCGGCGCGACCTCGCTCGGCTGGTACGCGGCGTTCGCGGCGCTGTGCCTGCTGGCGGGTGCGTTGCTGGTCCGCGAGTTCCATCGGCGTGGCGATCCGCGAGCCGCGCTGCTCGTGACGGCGGGGTGCGGACTGCTGGTGAGCCCGCTTTCGTGGACGCACCACTGGATTTGGGCAGTACCGCTGATCGGTTTGCTTTCCGGCAGGCGGGCCGCCCTGATGTGCGCCGGAGCGGTTTTCAGCGGGACCGCGCTGGCTGTGGTTCCCGAGGGCGGGCATCGGGAGCTGTCGTGGAATCCGGTCGAGACCGTGTTCGGCAACGCCTATGTATTGAGCGCATTGGCTGTCGGCGCGGTGCTCACTGTCCGGATGCTCGTGCGGGGGCGGCTAGCGCGGCCAGCGCGACGAGTTCAGTAAGCGCCATCCCGCGTTCAACAAGACCCAGCGGAATCAGCAGCCACCAGCGCTGGTCGGTCAGCGCGGCGACGGCGACCGCGCCCAGGATCACCGCGAACCAGGCGAGCGACGCGACGGCGAGCGCGCGGGCGAGGAACCGGCGGCGCGGGGAGTCCGGAAAGGCCGTGCGCGCCGAGACGAGCACAGCGAGCGGAAGGCAGACGAAGGCGACGACGCTGGCGATCCGGTGCAGCGTGCCGCCTGCGCCGGTCGCCGCCGCGTTGGTCCAGTCGGTCTTCGGGAAGGCGACGATGACCAGCAGCCCGGCCGTCCAGAACGCTCCGAGCACGGCCGCGAGGACCGGCAGCCGTCGTTGCAGCCGCAGCACGGCGAACGCGACCGCCGAACCGGCCGCGACCAGCACGACTGCCAGGTCGAACACCCATTTGCGGTCCGACAGCCCGTATTCGCTGATGGTCCGCCGGGTCGCGCTGATCTCGTCGGTGGGCGGCACCACCTGCAACAGCAGCATCAGCACGGCGCCGAGAGCGAGCGCGGCGATCCCGGCCAGCGCGAGCAGGACGGGGCGGCGGTCTGCGGACACGGTCGTCATGTACTCAGCGTGACACGTGCCGGATATGTCCCCGGTGAGTCAGGCCGCCCGGCCCGACCCGGTGACCTGCGCGCGCACCGTGCGCAGCGCGTTGTGGTCCACAGTGGACGGTTCGGCGGACAGCCAGCCGCCGATTTCGTGCAGGAACTGCTCCGGCGTCATCGGCGGACCGGGTTCGCCGTCCGCTTCGGCGGTGGTGACCTCGCCGTCACGGCTCGGGTACACGATCATCGCGCCGCGCAGCGCGACGCCGGGCAGCAGTTCGCGGTAGCGCTCCAGGCTTTCTTCCAGCTGGCTGCCGCCGCCGCGGAACGGGCGGCCGTTGCGCAGCAGCCGTCCGTCCTCGGCGGTTTCGTAGTGCCCGGGCAGCCAGAGCTTCGATTCGACCAGCACCAGGCGTTTCCCGCACAGCACCGCGTGGTCGACGTCGGCGAAGACCGAACCGGGCCACGCGAGACCGTGGAAGATGCGCGCGCCGGGCAACCGGGTCAGATAGCGTTCCAGCAGGTCCGCGGTGAGCTGTTCGGCCAGTTCGTCGGCCTCGGCGCCGGGGGAGCCGAACACCGCGGTGGCGCCGAATTCCTCCGCGAACTCGTGCCGGGCGCGGCGCGCGGACAGGAAGCCGCGGGCCAGCCGGTGCACGAGCAGCGCGGTGCCCGCGGTGAGCGCGAGCCAGACGATCAGCACCGGCGGCGTGAAGTCGATCCCGGCGAGCAGCGGCAACAGCACCAGCACCGTGCCGGCGACCGCCGCGACCACCGCCGTGTGCCCCGGCCCGCGCCGCCGTCCGTGCCGCATCCGCGGGTCGGCCGCGGCGAACGACCACCACTCCAGGTTTTCCGGATCGATGTCCGGCGCTTCCGGGCGGTAGCCGGGCTGCTCGCCGAACCGCCGCCGCGGCCGCGGTTTGGGCACCGAGGCGGCCGGGACGCCGGCGTCGTAGCGGGCGCGTTCGTTGGGGTCGGCGAGGGTGTCGTAGGCCTCGCGCAACAGCTGGAAGGTGCCGACCGTGCCGCCCGCGTCCGGGTGCAGCGTCTTGGCCAGCCGGCGGTAGGCGGCCTTGATCTCCGTGGGGGACGCGGTTTTCCCCACGCCGAGTACCGCGTAGTAGTCGGGCACGGTTCGGGTTCCACCTCCGGACGGCTGCCCGCGCAACGATATGGGGTCGCCGGGGCGGCGTGCCATCCGCCTCCGCGGCGCGCCGGAGTGAACGCTAGTCCCGGGCCAGCCACTCGGCGCGGTCGAGGGCGTACTCGACGGCGTGCCGGTCGTCGCCCGGAGCGAAGTAGCCGGGGTCGTCGGAGACGAAGTCGCGGATGTGCCGGAGGCCGATGGCGGCCATCACCGCCTGGGAGGCTTTGTTGCCCGTCGCGGTCCCGGCGAAGATCCGGTCCAGGCCGACGTCCCGGAAGCCGTACCGGAGCAGTTCGAACGAGCCTTCCTTGGCGAGTCCTTTGCGCCAGTGCTTGCGGAGCAGCCGGTATCCCAGCTCGGCCTCTCCCGGAGTCTCGCCGGGGCGCAGAGCCCAGTAACCGGCGAAACCGGCTTCGAGGAACCCGGCCCAGCAGCCGAGGCCGAGGCGGGTGTCCGCGAGCAGTTTCCGAAGCGCTTCAGCCGATTGCTCCCGGGTCCGCACGCCGCCCAGGTACCGCATCACCTCCGGGTCGGCGGAAAGCTCGGCCTCGTGCTCGAGATGCCCGGCGGACAACGGGACCAGCCGGAGGCGTTCGGTGCGCAGGATCGGTTGGGACACGCTAGCTCCGGGCCAGCCACTCGTCGCGGCCGACGGCGTACTCCACCGCGTGCAAGTCGTCGCCGGGGGCGAAGTACTCGGGGTCGGCGACGAAGTCCCGGACGTGCCGGAGCCCGATCGCGGCCATCGTCGCCTGCGAGGCCTTGTTGAGCGCCGCCGTCCTCGCGTAGATGCGGTCGAGCCCGACGTCGCGGAACCCGTGCCGGAGCATCTCCCGCGCCCCCTCCTTGCCGAGTCCCTTGCGCCAGTACTCGCGAAGCATCCGGTAGCCCAATTCGGCCTCTCCCGCGGATTCACCCGGCCGCAGGGACCAGAAACCGGCGAAAGCGGCGTCGACGAAGCCAACCCAGCACCCGATCCCGCTGCCGGCGTACGCGAGGGTTCGCCGAAGCTCGTCCGCTGACTGCTCCGGGGTCTGCACGCCGGCCAGGTACCGCATCACCTCCGGGTCCGCGGAGAGTTCGACCAGATGCTCGAGATGTCCGGCGGACAACGGCACCAGCCGGATGCGTTCGGTGTGCAAGACGGGCTGGGACATCACGCGAACGCTCCCGGATCGGCGGACGACGGGAAGCAGTCTGGCAGCCGCGAGGTCCGCCCGTCAGCCGGTTTTCCGCCGCTTCGTCGCAAGGCTCCCGGTCAGCGGCGCCATCCGGCGGAACCGCCCGCCCGCGCCCGGACGCGCTTCGTCCGCCGGGCCCGCGCCCCACCGTCCCCTTCTCCCACTCCCGCACCGGTTTCGGCAACTTTCCGGACGCAGCTCTTCCGCACCCCGTTCATCTTATGTTAAGAAGCTTTACTAACTATTGGATGGAGGCACGACGTGAGCTCACCCACCCGCCCGGGGGACTCCGCGACCCTTCCGGGGAACGGTCTCGAACGCCGGATCGGGCCGCTGCAGGCGACCGCGATCAACATGACGCAGATGTGCGGGATCGGCCCGTTCGTCACCATCCCCGCGATGGTCGCGACCATGGGCGGCCCGCAGGCGATGTTCGGCTGGATCATCGGCGCGATCATCGCGCTCGCCGACGGGCTGGTGTGGGCCGAACTGGGCGCGGCGCTGCCCGGGGCCGGCGGCACCTACATCTACCTGCGCGAAGCGTTCCAGTACCGCTCCGGGCGGCTGATGCCGTTCCTGTTCGCCTGGAGCGCGGTGCTGTTCATCCCGCTCATCATGTCCACCGGCATCATCGGGCTGGTCCAGTACCTGGGCTACCTGGTGCCGGGCGTGACCGACGCGGGCGGCGTCACCCCGCTGGGCAAGGTCATCGGCATCGGCCTCGTCGTGCTGATCGTGCTCGCGCTGTTCCGCCGGATCGGCCAGATCAGCAAGCTCACCACCGCGCTGTTCCTGGTCATGCTGTTCGCCGTCTTCGCGGTGATCATCGCGGCCTTCTCGCACTTCGACGCGCACCAAGCGTTCGACTTCACCCCGGGGGCCTTCAGCTGGGGCGGCTCGTTCTGGTCCGGCCTCGGCGCGGGCCTCGTCATCGCCGTCTACGACTACCTCGGCTACAACACCAGCGCGTACCTCGGCGGCGAGGTCCGCAACCCGGGCCGCACGCTCCCGCGCTCGATCATCTTCTCGATCCTCGGCATCATGACGCTCTACTTCCTGCTGCAGGTCGGCGTTCTCGGCTCGACCCCGCTGGAGGAGCTCAAGAACGCGACGTCCGTCGCGTCGTCGGTGCTGGAGCAGGCGTGGGGTTCGGTGACCGCGAAGATCGTCACCGTCTTCATCGTGATCGCGGCGGTCGGTTCGGTGTTCGCGGGCCTGCTCGGCGGGTCGCGCGTGCCGTTCGAAGCCGCGCGGGACAAGGTTTTCCTGCCGGTGTTCGGCAAATTGCACCCGAAGCTGAACCTCCCGACCGCGGGCGTGCTCGCGATGGGCGTCATCACCGCGATCGGTTCGCTGTTCACCTTGACTGACGTGATCAACGCGGCCGTTACCGTGCTGGTGATCATCCAGTCGCTGGCGCAGGTCGCGGCGATCGTCGTGCTGCGCCGCCGTCAGCCGCACCTCAAGCGGCCATACCGGCAGGTGCTGTATCCGGTGCCGACGATCATCGCGTGCCTCGGGTGGGTTTACGTTTTCTATTCCGCTACGCCGCTGTCGAAGTGGCTGACGGCGGCCTGGATCGTCCTGGGCCTTATCGCGTTCGCGGTCTATGCCTCGAAGGAAAAGGTGTGGCCGTTCGGTCCCAAGGAAATCCGCGAGGCGTTCGCCTCTCAACCGGCGGGGGCGGAGTCGTGAGGAAACCGCTGATCGCCGGGATCACCGCACTGGTCCTCGTTCCCGGCGTGGTGACGGGCGTGACTGCTTCTGCTGCTGATTCCGCGCAGCAGCCGGAAACCGCGGCGTCCCGTCCGCAAGGCCGGTCGGCGATCGGCCTCGACGGCTGGCAGGTCCTGACGACCGCGCAGGTCAAGGACGACGGCACCGCGGTGTCGAAGCCCGGTTACCCGACGCGCGGCTGGCTGAAGGTGAAGCCGGACGACGCGGGCGCGCCGGGCACCGAGATCAACGCGCTGGTGCAAAACGGCAAGTGCGCGGACGTCTTCTACTCGGACAACATGCGCAAATGCTTCGGCTACCAGTCGAAGCGCGGACCGGTCGTGACGAAGCAGTTCAAGGACCCGTGGTGGTTCCGCACCGAGTTCAACCCCGGTTTCCGGCCGGGCAAGAACGCGAAGCTGACCATCCCCGGCGTCGTCGGCGAGGGCGACGTGTGGCTGAACGGCACGCTCGTCGCGGGCAAGGACGTGGTGAGCGGCGCGTACGCGGGCCACACCTTCGACGTCACGAAACTCCTGCGGCCGGGCCGGAACACGCTCGCGGTCAAGATGTACCCGAACGACCCGAATTCGATGTACACGCTCGATCAGGCCGACTGGGCGCAGATCGTGCCGGACAACAACACCGGCCTGCAGTTCCCGCCCACGCTTCAACTGTCGGACGCGCTGAGCGGCGACAACGCGCACGTCGTGCAGGACAACGCGGCGGATCTGTCGACGTCCTCGCTGACCGCGAAGGTCGACGTCGCCAATGACGCGGGCACGCCGCAGACCGGCGAGGTCACCGCGACCGTCACGCCGCCGGGGCGCGACCGGCCGATCGTGGTGCGGCAGAACGTCACGATTCCCGCGCACACCAAGCAAACCGTGACGTTCACGCCGGCGAAGTTCCCGCAGTTGAAGATCGTCAAGCCTCAGGTGTGGTGGCCGTACTCGATGGGTGCACAGCCGTTGTACACCCTGGGCACGACAGTTTCGCAGGGCGGCGTGGTGTCGACGTCGTCTTCGGAGACGTTCGGGATCCGGACGGTGACGTCGAAGCTGATCGGCAAATCCCCGGCGCTGCCGGACGGCGCGCGGAAGTTCGCGATCAACGGCCGCGACTTCGTGTTCCGCGGCGGCGGTTTCGCGCCGGACCTGTTCCTGCGCTACGACAAGGCCGACATCGCCCATCAGCTCGCGCTGATCAAGAACATGGGCCTGTCCGGCGTCCGGCTCGAGGGCCACGACATGCCCGCGGACTTCTACGAACAGGCCGACCGCGCCGGACTGCTGGTGCTCGGCGGATTCCTCTGCTGCGACGCCTGGCAGCCGGAACATCCGGAGAAACTGACCGACCGCGACTACCGGATCATGCACGATTCCGCGTATTCGATCGCGCAGGCCGAACGCAGCCATCCCAGCGTGATCACCTACGGCTGGAGCGACAACGAACCGATCCCGCGGCAGGAAACCGAGACGCTGAGCGCGTTCAAGGCGGCCGACTGGGACGTGCCGGTGATCGCGTCGGCGGAGTACAAGAGCACGAAGACGCTCGGCCCGTCGGGGGAGAAGGAAGGCCCGTACGACTGGGTCCCGCCGACGTATTGGTACGACTCGTCGACCTTCGACAAGACCGACCCGAGCCGCACGAACGCGGGCGGCGCGTGGGGTTTCGCGAGCGAACAGAGCGCCGGGCACACCGTGCCGACACTGGATTCGCTCCGGCGGTTCCTGTCGCCGGAGGAGCAGGCGAAGCTGTGGCAGGACCCGGGGTACAACCAGTACCACGCGAATTACGAATCCGGGCACGGCGGCTACAAGTTCGGCACGCTGTACACCTTGGACGAGTCGATCCTCCGCCGGTACGGGAAATGGGATTCGCTGGAGTCCTATGTGGAGTCCGCGCAGATCGCGAACTACGAGAACACCCGTTCCCAGTTCGAGGCGTTCCTCGCGCACGCCAACGACAAGAAAAACCCGTCGACCGGGGTGGTGTACTGGCAGCTGAACAAGGGCTGGCCCACGCTGCTGTGGGCGCTGTACAACAACGACGGCGACCAGCCGGGCGCGTATTTCGGTGCGCAGAAAGCGAACAAGCCGCTGCACGCGCTGTACACCTATGACACTGGCACGGTCGCGCTGTCCAACCTTGGCGCCGCGCGGCAGAACGGGATTTCCGTGCAGGCCAAGGTGTACGATACTGCGGGCAAGGTCCTCGACGACCAGACCGCTCCGGCGGTTTCGCTGGACAGCCAGGGCGTCGCGACCGGTTTGCTGAAGCCGAAGGTCCCGGCGGAGACGAAGGCGCCCGCGAAGGCGCAGGTGTATTTCGTCGAGTTGCAGGTGCGCCAGGCGGGGAAGGTCGTGGACCGGAACGTCTACTGGATGTCGACGCAGAAGGACGTCGTCGACTGGGCGAAGACGCTGCAGAACCCGCAGGCGACGATGAGCCAGTACAGCGATCTGACCGCCCTGCGCGATCTGCCGAAGTCGCAGGTCGGCGTGACCGCGTCGACCCGCCCGTCGCGCGGCCCGGACGGCACGGACACCGCGACGACGGTCACGGTCGCCAACAGGTCGAAGACCTCCGCGGTCAGCTTCTTCCTGCGCGCCGACTTGCGCCGCTCCACCGACGGGTCGCAGCTGCCGGCCGCGACCTGGGACGACAACGACATCACGTTGTGGCCGGGCCAGTCGCAGACGCTGACCGTCCGCTACCGGGCCGCCGACCTCCACGGCGCGGCCCCGACCGTCAGCGTCGACGGGTTCAACACCGGCAGGGTCGTGGCGCCCGCCGGTCCGCACCGGGACAGCCAGGGAGCTGTCCCGCCGGTCATCGAGGGGACCCGCGAGTGACATCGGAAGACCTGATCCTGGGCATCGACTTCGGCGGCACGAAAGTGGCGCTGGGTCTGTCCGACCGGACCGGCACGCTGCGGGCGACCCGACGCCTGGACACCGACGCCGAAGCAGGCGCCGAACAGGTGGTCACGCGGGCCCTGGCGGCGGCTGAAGAGCTGGTTTCCGGTTCCCCGCTGGCCGCGATCGGCGTGGTCAGCCCGGGAATCGTGCTGCCGGACCGGATCCTGCTGGCCCCGAACGTGCCCGGCTGGGAAGAACTCCGTCTGGCCGAACTGGTGTCAGCGGCCTTCCCCGAGGTTCCGGTCGCCGTCGGCACCGACGCCAAAGCCGCGGCACTGGCGGAATGGACCTGGGGCACGTTGAAGGGAGCCGACCCCGCGGTCTTCCTCTCCCTTGGCACCGGAATCGCCGCCGCGGTCCTGGTCGGCGGCCGCCTGCTGACCGGCGCGAACGGGGCGGCCGGGGAGATCGGGTACAACCTGCGCACCCCCCAAGACGCCGACGGGTTCGCCAGCGGAGCGGCGCCGCTGGAAGAAGCCGTCGGAGGCCGGTGGCTGGGCACGCGGGCAACCGCGTTGCTCGGCCGCCCGGTCACGGCGGGGGAGTTGTTCGCCCTGGCGCGGGAAAATACCGACGCCAAGGAACTGGTCGCTTCGGCGCTGGACGAGCTCTCCATGCACGTGGCCAACCTGGCGATCGCCTTCGACCCCTCGCGGATCGCGGTGGGCGGCGGGTTGGTTCGGTCGGCCGATGTGCTGCTCCCGGCTTTACGAGAACGATTGGCGGCCGCGGTGCCGTTCCCGCCGGAACTGGTGCCCGCGCGGTTCGACCAGGACGCTTCGCTGCTGGGCGCGGTGGCTTTGGCACTGCGGGAGTGAGCCTCCGTGACCGGCGGGGTCGTTTCTGCGCTTCGCCGGTCACGGGTACCAACTTGACAGGGGGGTTTGTTGGCTGGGTTCGCTAGCCGTGGTGGGCTAGCAGCTGTTCGCGTGCCGTGTTTGCTTGCTGCGATGACCTGTCGTGTTCGCCAGCTGCTGTGGTAGGCATGTTCGCCCACTGCGTTCGCCCGGCGCGGTGGCCTATCGCATTCGCCAACCGCGGCGGGCTAGCAGCCGTTCGCGGGCCGCGGTGGCCTCCGCACGGGCCACCAGTTCGCGGGCGGGCGCCTGGTCGGCCGGCACCCATGCGGAATTCCTGCTGGCGTCGGTGAATTCAGCGAACTTGCCCGTCCTTCGGCAGTAATCGAGCCGATCAACCCAGACTCTCCCCTTCGCCGAGCCGTATCGATTTCCCGCCGGACGTTCCCAGCCCGCGGTGTTCTTCCCCGCGTCGGTGCTGCCGTCTTTCGCCGCGCGACTCGTCGCCGGATCCGCGCCTCTTCGCCCCGCAACCGGCCGCGGTGGCGCCTGAATCCCTAGCGTGCCAGCGCCTGCCCGCCGAACTGCCCGGCTGCTAGCCGTGCCAGCTTGCGTCTCGCGCCCCTGCTGCCGTTTCCCCCGGCCGCCGTCGCCCGCTCCTACTCGCCCCGCGGCCCGGCGAACTTCCCTCCGCGTTCCGAGGGTTCCGTGCCCGCCGTCGACCACGCAGTCCGGCCACCAGCCGCGCCAGACCGCGGCTAGCTCTCCTGCCCCCTCCGCCCTCCGCAGCCGCCACCCGCTCCCCGGCCATCCCCCTGACCAGCCAAAACACCCGCTAGATCCAACCTGGCAGCACCGCGCACCGATCTGGCGCCCAAGAAGTGTGGACGAGGAGCTGCGGGTAGCCGTGCTCGTCGCCAGCACCCGGGAGGGCCGGGTCGGCGGCGAGATCGGACGATGGTTCGTCGAGCGGGCCGCCGGGCACGGCGGGGTGGCGCTCGACGTGCTCGACCTCGCGACGTTCGCGATCCCGGCCCGGTTGCCGGCCGAGCCGACGGCCGGCATGGCCGGGTTCGCGAAGCGGATCGCGGCGGCCGAGGCGTATGTGGTGGTCACGCCCGAGTACAACCGCAGCTTCCCGGCGTCGCTGAAACAGGCGATCGACTGCGCGTACGAGGAATGGCGGGCCAAACCGGTCGGCTTCGTCTCCTACGGCTACCGCGCGGGCGGCCGCTACGCGGTGGAGCACCTCCGGGATGTCTTCACCGAACTGCACACGGCGACGGTGCGGGATTCGGTGTGTCTCGACCTGCTCGAGCACGAATGCGGCGACCCCGGCGCGGGTCCGCACGGCGAATCCGCAGGCCACGCGGCCTCTGCTCTCCTGGACGAACTGATCTGGTGGGGCCTCGCGCTGCGCGACGGCCGCCGCGCGCGGCCGTATCGCGGATGAAGAACTGAGGGGAAGGACAAGAACATGAGCAACGCTGCCGGGGAACCGGCGATCGAGACTTCCGGGCTCGTCAAAGTGTTCGGCGAGACCCGTGCGGTCGACGGGGTCGACCTCGTGGTGCCCGCCGGAACCGTGTACGGCGTCCTCGGGCCCAACGGCGCGGGCAAAACCACCACCGTCCGGATGCTCGCCACGCTGTCCCGCCCGGACGGCGGCGAAGCACGGGTGTTCGGCCACGACGTGGTGCGCGAGGCGGACGCCGTGCGCAGCCGGGTGAGCCTCACCGGCCAGTACGCCTCGGTCGACGAAGACCTGACCGGGCAAGAGAATCTGGTGCTGCTGGGCAAATTGCTGGGGCATCGCACCGGCGCGGCGCGCGATCGGGCGGCGCAACTGCTCGCCGCGTTCGGGCTCACCGACGCCGCGCGCCGGCAGGTGAAGAACTACTCCGGCGGCATGCGCCGCAGGCTCGACATCGCCGCGAGCATCCTCAACACGCCGGACCTGCTGTTCCTCGACGAGCCGACCACCGGGCTCGACCCGCGCAGCCGCAATCAGGTGTGGGACATCGTCCGTGCGATCGTCGCGCAGGGCACCACCGTCCTGCTCACCACGCAGTACCTCGACGAGGCCGACCAGCTGGCGTCGCGGATCGCGGTCATCGACCACGGCCGCGTCATCGCCGAGGGCACGAAGGGCGAGCTGAAGGCCTCGGTCGGTGTCGGCGCCGTCCACCTGCGACTGCGAGACGCTGACCAGTGTGCGACCGCCGCCGAAGTGCTGGAACGCGCGCTGTCCGCCACCGTGCAGCTGGATCCCGACCCGGTCGCGATCACCGCGCGGCTGTCGTCGGACGCGCACGAAGCCGCCGCCGATCGCGCGTCGCGAGCTCTCGCGGAACTCGCGAAGGCAGGCGTCACCGTCGACACGTTCTCGCTCGGCCAGCCCAGCCTCGACGAGGTTTTCCTGGCTCTCACCGACCGCACAGCCACCGAGGAGGCGGCGTGACCACCGTCAAGGAACCCGATCTCGACCTCGCGGCCCCGAAACCGGACGACCTGGCCGCGGTCCTGCTCTCCACCGAACGGCCGCCGCGGCCGAGCGCGCTGTCCGCCTCGTTCTCCTTCGGCTGGCGCGCGGTGCTGAAGATCAAGCACGTGCCCGAGCAACTGTTCGACGTCACCGCGTTCCCGATCATGATGACGTTGATGTTCACGTACCTGTTCGGCGGCGCGCTGGCCGGTTCGCCCACGCAGTACCTGCAGTTCTTCCTGCCGGGCATCCTCGCGTCGAGCGTCGTGATGATCACGATGTACACCGGCGTCGCGGTCAACACCGACATCGAGAAGGGCGTGTTCGACCGCTTCCGCACGCTCCCGATCTGGCGGCCCGCCCCGATGGTCGGCTATCTCCTCGGCGACGTGCTGCGGTACCTGATCGCGTCCGTGGTGATCATGGTCGTCGGCCTGATCCTGGGCTTCCGTCCGGACGGCGGCGTCGGCGGCGTGGCCGCGGGAGTCCTGCTGCTGCTCGTGTTCTCGTTCGGGCTGTCGTGGGTGTGGACGATGTTCGGGCTGCTGCTGCGGTCCGAGAAATCGGTGATGGGCGTCAGCATGATGGTGATCATGCCGTTGACGTTCCTCAGCAACATCTACGTCGACCCGTCCACCATGCCCGGCTGGCTCCAGGGCGTCGTCTCGGCGAACCCGATCAGCCACTTGGTGACCGCGGTCCGCTCGATGATGTCCGGAGCCTGGGACGGCGGCGCCATCACGTGGACGGTGATCGCGTCGGCCGCACTGACCGCGGTGTTCGGGACGCTGACAATGCGGTTGTACAACCGAAAGTGACCGCTGCTCGGCAGGAGGCCGTCCGGACGCGAACCGGGCGGCCTCCCGGGCGGGTCGCGGCTCTATTCCGCGGGGGAGAGCACGTAGGAGAACCGGCGGACCGCCGGAACCCAGTGCTGGAACCGGGAAAGCGTGTCGATGCGCAGCGTGGCCGACACGTGGGCAAGGCCGCGATGCAGTTGACGCCAGTCCCGCAATTCGTTGTCGCACAGCGTTCCCGCGACCGGGTTCCGCCAGACCTCGCCGTGTCGCCGCGGTGCGCAATCGGCTACGAACCCGGCCCAGGCGGCATCCGGCGGACGGTGGACGAGGCCGCCGGTGATCGCCCGGTCCGGATCGGGCAGCGTGTCCAGTGCCTTTTCGAGTACGAGCCCCGGCGCGGTGAGCAGACCGAGCAGCGCCACGACCGCTTGGTAGTCACCGGGTTCGGTCTCGTCGCCGAGGAAATGCGACGCAGCGGACAGATCCCGGGTCGCACGAATCATCCGGTACAGGTTGAAGAGCCGCTTCGCCTCGCGCGGGGTGCTGATCAGCACGTCCAGTTCGGACAGCAGATCGATCTCCGCGGGCGTGAGCGGACGCGGCGGATCCGCGGCGCGCTCCGGACGGCTCTGACTGTCTACTTCGGACCCTTCCTCGATGTCCGGAGCCAGGTCAGGCAGCGTCCTGGCCGGGGAAGGAATCTGCTGTGTCCGCGGCCGTTCCTCTCCGGCCGGCTCCAGCAGCCGGTCGTCGGTCAGCGACCGCAGCAGCCGGCGCAGGCTTCCCTCGGACATCGTCGGCAGCACGAACGGCAGGTTGATGATCTTCCCGAGATAGTCCTCCGGCGAAGCGAGCCTGCCCGCTTCCGGGGAATCGTCGAGCATCCCGTCGTAGCGGCTGTGCAGCGACCGGGTCAGCCACCGCGGGTCGACGCCGACCACCACCACGAACAACTCCAGGGCGAGCAGCAGATGCACCGCCTCCAGCACCTCGACCACCTGACGCGCGCTGCACCGGTCGAGGTCGTCGATGTACAGCACGATCCGGTCGATCGGAGTGCCGCCCGAATCGGGGTGCGCGCGCCAATCGTCCATGAGCTCGACCAGCTGCTCGAAATCCTTCCGGATGGTCGAGATCAGCCCGAGGTCGCGCCGGTAGGAATCGCCGTGCGCGCGATCGGCCAGAAAAGCGTAAAGATTGCGGCCCGGCGTCAGCTCGGTCAGCTCCCGGCCGAGTTCGCCGACCCTGGCCACCACTTCTTCCAGTTGCGCCTCGGCGACCCGCTGATCGGTCTCCGCCCGCCGAAGCTCCTCGAGCATCCGGGCGACCTCGGGCGAGACCATCCTGCTCGCGCGCCGGTCGATGCCGCGGCGGAGATCCTCGCTGAGTTCGCGCAACTCCCGAAATCCCGACCGGGCCCGGCTCAGCAACGCGACCCCGGTGCCCGCCGCCGCGGCGAACCCGACGCCGATCCCGGCCAGCCATTCCCGCGCCACCGGCACGATCGCGGCGGCGAAGAACCCGACGAGCAGGATGACCACGGACACGACCAGCGCGGTTTTGCCCCAGCGCCCCTTCGGCGACCTGCGCAACGCCTCGGCCTCGGACAACGTGCCGCGCAGCTGCTCGACGAGCAGCGCCCCCTGCTCGGCCTCGTCCTGAATCCCGAGGCGCTGCCACACTTCCCGGCTGCCGCCCAACGCCCGGATCAGGACTCTCGCGGCGTCCTTGCGGTTCAGCGCGGCTTTGTCGACATCCGCTTGGAGTTTCGCGGCAGTCGCCCGCGCCTGACGCTTCGCGTCCTCGAGTTCGGTGACCTGATCGAGCCGTTGGACCAGCTCCTCGCGCAGCTGGTCCCGCCGCTGCTGCGCATTCGGGCCCGGACCGGCGAGCTGCCGGAAGATTTCGTCGCCGAGGCTGGCCCAGAGATTGCGATCCGCGTAATGCCAGGCGTTGAACCCGATCTGGACGATCTCGCCGCAGTAAGCCGGATTGCCCGACCCCGCGAGCCTGCCCACCTCGGCCCGCATCAGCCCCATGAAGTAACTCTTGCCCGCTCCCCACTCCCCGAACACCCCGACCGACAGCGGCGGCAGAGTGCTCCGGTCGGCGATCACCGTCGCCAGCATCGACACGTAGGGCGCGACGCCGAGCCGGTCGCGTTCGAGCGGGATGCCGAGCGTCGGATCGACCAGGTCGTTCGAGACGCCGCCGGCCAGTTCGACCGCGGAGAATCTCGGGACTCCCGGCCGTCCCCAGGCCGCGCGGATCGCGTTCTCCGTCTCCTCGGAGTTGCAAATGAAGACGAGAGTGCGCAACCCGCTGGTGTCCTGGAGAGCCTTGACCGCCGCCGGAATCACCACCGCGGCGACTTCGTCGTCGCCGAGCCCGAGGTTGCCAGTGCCGAGCAGCGGCAACCCGAACGCGATCGAGTTCGTGCTCGCTGCGTACCGGATACCCGCTCCGGTGGCCGCGGCGATCGCGGGGAAGGTCGGCGGGCCGGAAGCACCGCCTTCATGCGGCGTCACGAGCACGGCGAACCGGAGCGAATCCCGGCTGGTTCCGCCGAGATTCAGCACGACCGGCCGCTCCGGGACGATCGCGTCGTAGTCGACCGAGTCCCAGCCCGCGTCCGGAAACTGGTCCCGGACGACATAACCGAGGCTGCCGAGCCCGCTGCCGACGGAGACCGCGATGGAGTCGATACCGGATTTCCACGGACGGTTCGTGCGCACCACATGGCACGAGGTCCCGCCTGCTGAACCGAGATAACCGGAGTCGTTGTGTGCGGGTGTGCCTGCCATAGCAGCCTGCGGCCTCCACGACCTCGACGTCGACGCGGACGGCCAGCCTAGTCAACGGTGCGGCTTCTGCGCTCGGGCTGTGTGGTTTGGACGAGCAAGTGGTTTCGGGCGGGCGGGGCGCTGCGGCACCTATGAGCCTTGCTGACCTGCCGTGCTTGCCACTGCGTGAGCCGCGGCATCGGCAGCCCAGTCTCAGGCGGTTGGTCGGCCTGGCCGACGGCACCGCTTCTGTGCTCGGGCAGCGTGGTTTTCGGCCAGCAGGCGGTTTCGGGTGCGCCGACTGGGGCACTGCCGTGCCCCTGCGCCTCGCCGATCTGCTGCGCTTGGCGTCGCGCAAAGCGCAGCACGGACAGCCCAGGCCCCGCGCGGTCGGTCGGCCTGGCCAACGGCACCGCTTCTGTGCTCGACCTGTGTGGTTTGGGCGACCTGTGTGGTTTGGGCGAGCGAATGGATTGGGCGAGCGGGTGGTTTGGGCGCGCCGGGTGGAGTGCTGCCGTGCCGATGCGCCTCGCCCGGTCGCTGCGCGTTGCGCGAGCCACAGCACCGACAGCCCAGCTCCGCGAGGTCGGTCGGCTTTTCCGGCTCAGCCCGCTTGTGTGAGCGGGCGCGCCTGGCCACCCTCATTCGGTGCGGTGGTGCGGTGGTGCGGTGGTGCGGTGGTGCGGTGGTGCCGGTTGTTGTTGGTCTGGTGCCGT
>NZ_JACGZW010000023.1 GCF_014145675.1 Amycolatopsis dendrobii | reverse complement strand
ACCCTGGGCAGCGAGCACATCCGTCGGCGTCGGAAACCCCGACACGCACGGCGAGACCCCACCGAGCACCTCGGCCGGCTGGGCCGCCACCCCGGCCCCGGCCATGCCGGCAGTCCCGCCGAGCACCCCGGCCGACGGCGCGAAGGCCCCCGCCGAACGTCCCGGCGCCGCCGGAATGCTCAGCGAGGCCCCGGAATCCTGGCTGCCAGTGTCCACTGTGGACGCTACCCCGGCGAACACCGGCTGGGGCACCGCGAACAACCCCGAAGACGAGAGCGTAAGGATCGCCGTGGTCCAACCCCTCGACCACGAGGACACCTCGGCCTGGGACGTAGGCACCGCCGACTTCCTCCCCGCTCTCCTGCCGGTCACCGCTCCCGCGGACGACCGGCAGCAGGAGATCGTCACCGACTACGTCCAGCGCAGTGCCGAACCGTGGCGTCCGGACGAAGCGCTCAGCACCTATCAGCGGGTTCGGGGCGGACCGGCCGAAATCCTCCCCGACGAGTTGCCCACCTGCGGCGACGCGCCGGAACCCCTGGAGCCCGAAGCGGACACGGCCGAAGACGAGACCGAGGAAGAAGAGGAACGCACCATGGCCGACCTGCTGCGCCAGGACCATTCGGCCTGGGGCGAGCCGGTGCGCCGCAGCACGCCGGGGGTGCTCGAATGAGCACGGAAACCGTCAAGCGGGGCCCGCGCGCGGCGGGTCCGGAAATGCCCGAGGGGCAAGAGGAACTGCAGGAACCGCCCGTAATGGCGGAGCCGGCGGCGCGCGATTTCAACTCGCTGCTGATGATGCTGCCGATGGCCATCGGGTCGCTGGTGATGGTGCTGGCGTTCTCCGGAGTCGCGGGCAGTTCGCCGTTCACCTACGTGATCGGCGGCGGCATGGGCGTGTCGATGATCGCGATGAGCCTCGGGCAGCTGTCCCGCGCGGCCGCCGAGCGCAAGCGCAAGATGCAGGCCGAGCGGAGGGACTACCTGCGCTACATCGGCCAGGTCCGCGAGCGGGCCCGGTCGACCGCCGAGGACCAGCGGCACGCGGTGGCCTGGAACAACCCGTCCCCGGATTCGCTGTGGTCGCTCGCGATGGGGCCGCGGCTGTGGGAGCGCCGGATCAGCCACGAGGACTTCGCGCGGGTGCGGATCGGGCTCGGCACGCAGCAGTCGGCGCTCGAACTCGTGCCGCCGGTGACCAAGCCGATCGAGGACCTCGAACCGCTGTCGGCGATCTCGCTGCGCCGGTTCACCGAGACCTACCGCACGCTGTCGGGCATCCCGACCGCGGTGGGGCTGCGCAGCTTCACCAGCGTCGAGTTCGACGGGGATCCGGACGCGGCCGTCGGGCTGGTCCGGGCGATGCTCGCGCAGCTGGTCGCTTTCCATTCGCCGGACGAACTGCGGCTCGCGGTGCTCACTACGGAGGCCGCGCAGGCGCAGTGGGACTGGGTGAAGTGGTTGCCGCACAACAACCATCCGACCCTGCGCGACGCGGCGGGCCCGCTCCGGCTGCTGGCCGCCGACCACGACGAGCTGATGGATCTCCTCGGCCCGGACGTCGCCGACCGCGACGACCACGACAAGACCGTCGGGCCGACGACGACCGAACCGTTCGTGGTGGTCGTCGCGCATCTGGCGACCATCCCGGAGTCGTCGCGGCTGGTCGGCGCGGGCCTGCGCAACGTCGTGCTGCTGGACGTCACCGGCTCGCTCCCCGGCGGCCCCAAGGTGCTGCGGCTGACCACCAAGGACGATCTGGTCGAGTTCCCGGCGGGCAGCGGCGTCGGCTCGGCGACCCGGGACGAGCTGTCGGTGACCCAGGTCGAAGGGCTCGCGAGGCTGCTCGCGCCGAAACGGACCAGCGGCACCCTCGAGATCGCCGACCAGCCGCTGGAAAGCGATTTCGGGCTGACCGCGCTGCTGGGCATCAAGGACGTGCACACCTTCGACGTCCCTGGCCAGTGGCGGCCGCGGTCGGCGCAGCGGGCGCGCATGTCGGTGCCGATCGGCGTGACCGAGGACGGCGAGATCGTCGAACTGGACCTGAAGGAATCCGCCCAGGGCGGGATGGGCCCGCACGGGATGCTGATCGGCGCGACCGGGTCGGGCAAGTCGGAGCTGCTGCGCACGCTCGTGCTCGGACTGGCCGCGACGCATTCGTCGGAGATCCTCAACTTCGTGCTCGTCGACTTCAAGGGCGGCGCGACGTTCCTCGGGATGGACCGGCTGCCGCACACCTCGGCGACGATCACCAACCTCGCCGACGAACTGCCGCTGGTGGACCGCATGCAGGACTCGCTCAACGGCGAAATGGTGCGGCGGCAGGAACAACTGCGCGCGAGCGGCTACCCGTCGCTGTACGAATACGAGAAGGCGCGCGCGGCCGGCGAACAGCTGGCCCCGATGCCGACGCTGTTCCTGGTGGTCGACGAGTTCTCCGAACTGCTGAGCGCGAAGCCGGAGTTCATGGAGCTGTTCGTCTCGGTCGGACGGCTGGGCCGCAGCCTCGGCGTGCACCTGCTGCTCGCCTCGCAACGGCTGGACGAGGGCCGCATCCACCGCGTCGAAGGCCACCTGTCGTACCGGATCGCGTTGCGCACGTTCTCCTCGATGGAGTCCCGCAGCGTGATCGGCGCGGGCAGCGCCTACGAGCTGCCGCCGGAACCGGGCAACGGCTACCTGAAGATCGACACCACGAACCTGGTGCGGTTCAAGGCCGCTTACGTCTCCGGTCCGGTGCCCGCGGGCAGCGGCGAGAACTCCGCGGTCGCGGCGGCGCGGGCGAGCCGGGAGGTCGTCCCGTTCCGCACCGAGGCGCGGCCCGCCAAGCTGATCATCCGCGACGACGAGCCGGAACCCGCCGAGAAACAGTCCGATGTGGACGCTCTCGAAGCCGCCGTGCCGGGCGGGCCGACGCTCGCCGACGCGTTCATCGACCGGCTGACCGGCGCGGGCCCGGCGGCGCGCCAGGTGTGGCTGCCGCCGCTGGCCGAATCGCCGAGCCTGGACTCGCTGCTGCCGAGCGTCACGCCGGACCCGGTGCGCGGCATGGCGGTGGCCGACCCGGCGCACTGGGGCAAGCTCCGGGTGCCGATGGGGATGATCGACCGGCCGTTCGAGCAGGTCCGCGAGCTGCTGACGGCGGACCTGTCGTCGGCGGCCGGGCACGTCGCGGTGGTCGGCGGGCCGAAGACCGGCAAGTCGACCCTGCTGCGCACGCTCGTGCTGGCGCTGGCGATGACGCACACCCCGCAGGAGGTCCAGTTCTACGGGCTGGACTTCGGCGGCGGCGGGATCATGTCGCTGTCCGGGCTGCCGCACGTCGGTTCGGTCGCCACCCGGCTCGAACGCGACCGCGTCGTCCGGACGATCGAGGAGATCTCGCAGGTCATGGAAGGCCGCGAGACGCTGTTCTCCGAGCACGGCATCGAATCCATGGACGCCTACCGCGCGTTGCGCCGCAGCGGCCGGATCGAGGATCCGTTCGGCGACGTCTTCCTGGTGGTCGACGGCTGGTACAGCCTCAAGAACGACTACAGCGACCTGGAACAGAAGATCGGCGAACTCGCCTCGCGCGGCCTGTCCTTCGGCGTGCACGTGGTGATCGGCGCGACCCGCTGGTCGGAGATCCGCCCGTACCTGCGCGACCTGCTGCAGACGCGGTTCGAGCTGCGGCTCGGCGATCCGATGGAGTCGGAAATCGGCTCGCGCAAGGCGAAAACGGTGCCGAACCAGCCGGGTCGCGGCCTGACCCCGGACGGGCTGCACTTCCTCGCCGGGCTGCCGCGCATGGACGGCAGCGGGAACACCGACGACCTCGCGGCGGCGGCCAAGGCGGTCGCCGAAGAGGTCCATCTGTTCTGGCCGGGCGCGCCTGCCCCGGCGGTGCGGCTGCTGCCCGCGAAGCTGCCGATGGCCCAGCTGCCCGCGCCGGACGGAGATCTGCGGATCGCCGTCGGCCAGGACGAACAGCGGCTGCTGCCGGTGTGGCACGATTTCGCGGCCACTCCGCACCTGCTCGCCTTCGGCGACAACGAAACCGGCAAGACCAACCTGCTGCGGGTCGTCCTGCGTTCGGTGCTCAGCCGCTACTCGCCGAGCGAGGCGAAGATCGTGCTGGCCGACCCGAGCCGCCAGCTGGACGCCGAAGTGCCCGAGGCCTACCGCGTCGGGTACGCGACCACCACCGAGGCACTGCAGGAATTGGCGCAGCAGGCCAGCGTTTCGCTCACTCCCCGGGTGCCGGACCAGACCATCACCGCGGACCGGCTCAAGCGCCGCGACTGGTGGACCGGCCCGCGGTTGTTCTTCGTGGTCGACGACTACCAGCTGCTGACCAGCGGCATGGGTTCGCCGCTGGAACCGCTGTTGTCCTTGCTGTCGCAGGGTTCCTACATCGGCTTCCACCTGATCCTCAGCCGCAGCACGTCGGGAGCGATGCGCGCGCTGAGCGACTCGGTGGTCCGCCGGATCTGGGAGCTCGGCAGCCCGGGCGTGGTGTTCTCCTACCCCAAGGAGGAGGGCAAATTCCTCGGCGAGGCGGCTCCGCGGCAGCTGCCCGCCGGACGCGCGCAGCTGGTCACCCGCCGCGGCGTGAAGCTCGTGCAGACCGCGATCGCGGAAGAAGACCGGGCAGGCGAGGGCTGGTCCCCGCTCGCGATGACCGAAAGGGGCGTGCGATGACCGCGTCGACCGGCGAACTGTGCCGGATCACCGTGTACGGGCCGCAGGGCAGGGCGGATCTGGCGGTGCCGATGTCCGTTCCGCTGACCAGCCTGCTGCCGGTGCTGCTGGAGCACACCGGAGGCCGCGAGGACCTCGGCGAGGCCTGGGTGCTGCAGCGGCTCGGCGAAGAGCCGCTGGACGCGTCGGGCACGCCGGAGTCGCTGGACTGGAAGGAGGGCGAGGAATTCCACCTGCGCCCTCGCGCGGATCCGTTGCCGGAGCTGGATTTCGACGACATCGCGGACGGCATGGCCACCGCGGTGAGCCGGCATCCCGGCCGCTGGCGCCCGGAGTTCAACCGCGGCCTGTTCCTCGGGTTCGCGATCTTCTCTCTCGTGGTGCTGGCCAAGGTGCTGCTCTACCCGGGTTCGGCCGGGCTGACCGCGATCGGCGGCGGCGCGGTGTCGCTCGGGCTGCTCGTCGCGGCCGTGGCGACCGGGGTGCGTTCGGACGACAAGGCGCTGCTGACGTTGCTCGGGCTCGGCGGCTGCGGGTTCGCGTTCCTCGCGGGCGCGGTCGCGGCGGCCGGGCTCGAGCCGGCGTTCGACCTCCAAGGCGCGCCGATCCTGACCGGCTGCCTGACCTTCGCGCTGGCCGGCGGTCTGGTGCTCGGCGGGCGAGCCGCCTGGTCGCACGCCATCCCGTTCGTGCCGTTCGGCGCGGTGGTCGCGACCGGGCTGGCCGGGGCGATCTCGCTGTGGCTGCACCTCGGCGCCGGGTTCACCACCGAGCAGGCGGCCGGGCTGGTGTCGTTCGTGCTGGTCGGGCTGATGGTGTTCGCACCGCGGATCGGGATCCGGTTCGCCCGCATCCGCGGTCCGCAGCTGCCGCGTTCGGCCGGGGAACTGCAGTACGACATCGAGCCGATGCCCGCCGCCCAGATGGTGCACCAGACCGCATACGCCGACGGCTACCTCACCATCGCCTGCCTCGCCGCGACGGCCGTTTTCGTCGGCTGCTTCCCGTTCCTGGTCGGCGACGGGCTCTTCCCGACCGTTCTCGGCGGGCTGGTGTCCGCGGCGGTGCTGATGCGGTCGCGGGCGCTGCTCGGCGTGTGGCAGCGGGTTCCGCTCGCCGTCGCCGGCGCGATCGGCCTGGTGCTGCTCGGGCTGTCGCTGATCCAGCCGCTGCCCACGCAGTGGCGGGGCGCCTGCCTCGCCGGGCTGTGCCTGGTGTTCTTCCTGCTCCTGCTGGCGATGCTGCGCCCGCCGCCGCGGCGGCTGCTGCCGATCTGGGGGCATCTGGCGAACTGGCTGGAAACGCTGAGCGCGGTGGCGATGATCCCGATCCTGCTGCAGCTGTTCGGCGTCTACGCGTGGGCCGTCGGGCTCACCGAATAAGCGAAGGAGCGCTGCCATGGTGCAGACGCAGAAGGACCACGTCGAGGCGTATTCGTTCCTGATCGGGCGGATGACCTCGGCGCTGGTGCTCGGCGACGCGGCCCACCTCGACGTGCCCGCGCGGCGGGCCTGGGTGGGCCTGCTGGTCGGGCTGGTGCTCGGACTGCTGATCGCGGTCGGGTTCTTCGTGTACGGGCTGATCGCGCACCACACCGGCGGGGCGGCGCCCGCCGTCGGCCGGCACGCCTGAGCGGAAGGAGGGCAGCCATGGAACTCTCGCTGATCCGGCGCGACGACGGCGCTTTGGAGAAGAAGACCGTGGGCAACGCGCTGGTCGTGCACCTCGCGCAAGGGATGACCGGCGAGGCGCAGTCGCTCGCGCTCGGCGTCGCCGCCGATCCCGACCACGACCTGGTCGTCGTCGACCTGCCGGTGGATTCGCCGATCGCGATGTGGGAATCGGTGGCCAAGGCGCTCCCCCGGCGCCGCCGCGGGGTGCGGCTGGTGATCGGCGGCCGTTCGCGCGAGACTACCGCGCTGGCCGGGCAGTGGCTGGCCGAGCGGATCAACCGCCCGGTGCTCGCGCCGGACGGTTCGGTGATCCCGAGCGCGGGCGGCGCGCTGTTCGTCCACGCCGGACGCGGCGGCGGCTGGGTGCGGTTCCGGCCGGGCCGTCCGCCCGCTTGGGAGGCGAAGCGGTTCCCACGCCCGGCCTGGGATTCCGGGATCGCCGCCGAGCTGACCCCGACGAGTTCGCGCGGCGTCGCCGAGCCGCTGCCGGGCGGACTGTGGGTCCGCCCGGTCGGCTTCGACGCGCCCCAGCGGCACCACCGCACGGCGCTGATCTCCCGGATGCCCGCGCAGCACGACACCATGACGATCGTGCTGGGCTGCCCCGGCTGCCCGCCGCTGGCGCTGGACGACGCGGCCCGGCTGTGGGTGCAGCTGCCGGAGAAGGTGCGGGCCAAGGCGCGGTTCGTGCAGTACGGCCCGATGCAGGTGCCCGGCGAGGCCGCGATCGGACAGGCGCTGGCCGACCTGCTCGGCAAGCCGGTCGCGTTCTACGCGGGCGTGCCGGTCGGTTCGCCGCAGCTGCCGACTCTGCGGACCGTGCTGTACGATGGACGCCTCGGCTGGCGTCCGTTCACCACCGAACTCGGCTACGAACCGCGCTCGGGTGACGAAACGCCGCTGCCGGAGCTGCTTTCGCACCGTCCGCCGATCCACGGGCTCGACCAGGTGTCTCCCGCGGTGTACTGGTACTCCCCGGACGCGGTGGTCGAGGTCGTGCAGTCCGGTCTGCTGGTGCGGCCGCCGCAGGACGGTCCGTCGTCGGCCGCGATCCGCGAGATCGGCCTCGACGCCGCGGTGCACAACCTGACTTTTGACGCGGCGGACGAGGGTTCGGCGTCGCGGATGCGGTTGCTGGCGGAGGATTTGCTGGCGCGGTTGGACGAGCAGACTCGCCGGATGAGCCGGGTGCTGCCTGCTGCCGCGCTGCTCGCCGAGCGTGCGCGGCCGCGGGTGGCGGCTCGGGCGTTGGACGCGATCGAGTCCGGGCATCCGGCGCCTGTGGCGGTTGCGGCTCCTCCGGCGGCCTATCTGCCCGCGGCTCCGGCGGCGTTGGGCATTGCCGCGCCGACAGAGGTTCCTGGGGCGATCGCCGCGCCTGCTCCGGTTCCCGCGGCGGTTCCCGCGCCGGTCAAGCCGGAAGCCCCGGCCGAGCCTCCGGTCAAGGTTTCCGCTGCTCCTCCGGCGGCGAAGCCGATCACGCAGCTCGCTCCGGCCGACGTCGCTCCGGCCAAGCCCGTCGAACCGCCGGTCGCCAAGGTCCCGGCGCCGGAAAAACTTCCTGCGGCGCCCGCTTCGGACAAGCCGAAACCGGCCCCGGCGGAGTTGCGTTTCCAGGAAACCCCCGGTGCGGAATCGACCGCGCTGCTGCCGAAACGCGGCGCGGACAAGGAACGCCAGTGGCTGCGCAAATCGCTCGGCGCGGAATACGGCCTGATGTCGAACACCGTCGCGCGGATCCTGTCCGAGCACCCGGGATTCCAGGGCGTGCTGTCGACATCGTCGTCGGCCGAGGTGCTGACCGACGCGGTGGCCGTGCAGCTTTACCTGTCCCCCAAGGGATCGACCATCGACGCCGGACTGCGGCGCGGCGCGAACGGTCCGCACGTCCCGGTCGCCCGGTGCGTCGTGGCCGGACTGAGCAGGCTGCCCTCGCACCGCGGTCCGGCGACCTTCGCGACCGAGCTGCCGCCGTCGGCGTGGCCGCTGCTGGACGGGCGGAAAGTGCTGACCGAATGGGGTTTCCTCAACGCACTGACCCATCCGTCGTCCGCGGTGGACGGCGAAACGGACGTGCTGGTGTGGTCGATCACCGGACGGCGCACCAAATTGCTGGAACCGAGCGAGGGCGGCGTCGAAAACCGCGTGCTGTTCGTGCCGGGCACCAGCTTCAAGGTGCTCGAAACGCGCAAACCGGCGGCGGGTGCGCGCGGCGCGGTGCTGCTGCGGGAGCTGACCGCGAGCGAGATCGACGAGACCGGGCGGGTGGCCAACGACCGGGCTTCGCTGGACGAGCTGGCCATGAACTCGCTCCGGCAGACGGTGCAGACGTGGGCGGAAGCGGGCGAGGACCTGGTCGCGACCGTGATGGACGAGCAGGCGGCGGAGCGGTTCGGGGCGCTCCCGGGCCTGGCGTGAGTGCGGAGAGGCGGAGACGATGAACCGACAGCTGCTCGTGGTCGGCGGCGACCGGCCGGGTGCCTTCGGGACCATCGGCGCGGCGCTGGCGCAGGCGCAGCCGGGGGCGACGATCAGCGTGCACCCCGGCCGGTACGAGGAAAACCTCGTGGTGGACCGGATGGTGTCGCTGGTGGCCGAACAGGGCGCGGGCACGGTGGAAATCGTGGCGAACACCGGGAGCGTGCTCGTCGCGAACGCCGAGGCGGTGCAGCTCAGCGGGTTCGTCCTCACCGGCGTCGACGACCAGCTGGTCACGGTCGACGTCGTGCGCGGCGAGGCGGCCCTGGACGGCTGCCGGCTGTCCGGGGCTTCGTGGGCGACCCTGCTGGCCCGGCTGGAAGGTTCGCTCGCGCTGCGGGGCTGCACGGTGACCAGCACCGGCGGGGCCGGGGTCGTGGTCGCCTCACCGGTGCAATCGGCCATCGAGGACACTGAGATCGTCGACGCCGCGTCGTCCGGGGTGGTCGTGGCCGAGACCGGATCGGTGCTGCTGCGGCGCTGCGCGGTGCGGGGCGCGGCGGGCAACGGGGTGTGCGTCAACGGCGAAGCGGTCGCGATTGTCGAGCAGTGCGAGATCGTCGGCGCGCAGAAACCGGCGATGGTCGTGGAACAGCAGGGGCGCGCGACGATCACTGGGCTGACCGTGCGGGACAGCGCGAACGTCGACCTGTACGTGACCAGCAAGGGCCGGGTTTCGGTGGCGTCGTCGCAGTTCCGGTCGGCGCCGATGCAGGCCGCGCACATCGCCGCGTCCGCCGAGCCGTTGCTGCGCGACTGCGTGTTCGCCGGTGCGGGCGCGAACGCGGTGCAGGCCACCGGAACCGCCGCACCGCAGTTCGTGGACTGCACCTTCGAGGGCTCACCGGTCACGATCCTGGTCGACGACCAGGCGCGGCCGCGGTTCGAGCGTGCGACCGTGCGGGGATCTACGCACACCGCGATGGCGGTCAGCGCGTCGTCCGCGGTGACCGTCGGCGGGCTGCGGATGACGCCGGACGGCGGCGTCGGGATCGTCCTTTCCGGACAGTCCACCTTGGACCTCGCGGACGCCTCCGTCGACACCGGCCGGGAAACCGGCGTGCAGGTCACCGAGGACGCCCGGTTGACCGTGGCCGACCTCCGAGTCGATTCGACGGCGGACAAGGCGGTCTCGTTCACCTCGAGCGCGTCGTCCTCGGCGAAGTCGGTGCAAGTGCGCGGCGGCGGGCTGCACGTCGCCGGCACTGCGGAGATCTCCTTGCAGGACTGCGAGATCATCGATTCCAGCGGGGACGGGATCACCGTGAGTTCTCCGCTGGCAGCTTCCCGTTGCCGGGTGCGCAACGCACGAGGGAACGGCGTGTGCGTCGGCGCTCAGGCGTCGTTCACCGAATGCGAAATCCTCGGCGCGGGCAAGGACGGCTTCCACGTGGAAACCACCGAGCCGGTCAGCATCCGCGATTGCGTGGTCAACGACGCCTCGGGCGAACTCGTGAGCGGCGAGCGCGCGGACGTGGACAACCTGAGCACCGATTCCGCCCGGACCGCCGAGCCCGTGCCCGCCGGTCCGCCGGGCGACTTCGCGGCCGCCGACCAGACCGTGAGCGAGGCCGCCGGAGAGGTGCTCGAAGGCCCGTTGGGCGACCTGGAAGCGCTGGTCGGGCTCGCCGGGGTGAAGAAGGAAGTCACCGGCCTGATCAACCTGATCAAGATGTCGCAGATGCGCGAGCGGATGGGCCTGCCGATGCCGCCGATGTCGCGGCACCTGGTGTTCGCCGGCCCGCCCGGCACGGGCAAAACGACCGTCGCCCGGCTGTACGGCACAGTGCTCGCCGAACTCGGCATCCTGTCGAAAGGCCACATGATCGAGGTGGCGCGCCAGGACCTGGTCGGCCAGTACATCGGGTCCACCGCGATCAAGACGACCGAGGTCGTGGAGAAGGCCGTCGGCGGGGTGCTGTTCATCGACGAGGCATACACGCTGAGCGCGCCGACCGGCGGTTCCGGTCCGGACTTCGGGCAGGAAGCCATCGACGCGCTGATGAAGATCATGGAAGACCAGCGCGATTCGCTGGTGGTGATCGTCGCGGGCTATTCCGAGCAGATGGAACAGTTCCTGCAGTCGAACCCCGGCCTCGCCTCGCGGTTCACGCGCACCATCGAATTCCCGAACTACAGCGTCGACGAACTGGTCACCATCACGACTGGGTTGACCCGCAAGCACTACTACGAGATGACCGACGACGCGCTGGCCGCGCTGCGCGAGTATTTCGAGCGGGTGCCGAAGAACTCGACGTTCGGCAACGGTCGTGTCGCGCGCAAGCTGTTCGAGGCGATGGTGAACAACCAGGCCTCGCGGCTGGCGCTTCACCCGCCGTCCAAAGACATCGAACTCAACCGCCTCACCGCCGACGATCTTCAGGCCGAGCTGGCGCAGCTGCCTTCCGCCGCGAAATCGGCGGTTCCGGTCACCGCCGATCCCGCCGCCGCGGTCAAAACCAGTGCGGGCTGGAAACGCCTCAGCGGCTTGGTCGGCCAGAAATCGGTGCGGGAGAACGCCGAACGGCTCCTGCTCGAACTCGGCCGCCTGGCCCGCGAACGCCAGCCGCTCGGCCACCAGGCCAACCTGGTGATCAGCGGCAAACGCGGCACCGGACGGTCGGAGTACGCGAAACTGTACGCGCAAATCCTCTCCGAATTCGGCATGGCTCCGATGGGGCAATTGGTGCAGCGCAACCTCGCCGAAGAGCTTTCCCCGCAATGGCCCGGTCAAGCCGAACACCTCGTCCGGGCCGCCGTGGAGGACGCTTCCGGCGGCACCCTGGTGGTCGACCTGGACGGCGACTGGGACACCTCGCCGCACACCCCCGGCATCGAAGCCCTGGAAGCACTGTCCGAAATGATCGCCCGCCGCCCCGCCGACCCGGTCGTGGTGTTCACCGGCGAAAGCGACCGCGTCGGCGAACTGCTCGCCCGACTGCCCACCCTGCGCGACGCTTTCCCGTACGGCTGGCAACTCGGCGAATACACAGTGGACGAACTCGCCGAGATCGCCGTGCGCCTGCTGGTGCGGCGTGGTCACGAGGTCCCCGGCGACGTGCGCGACGCGCTCGCCCACGAACTGTCCGCCGCGTCCGACCACACCGCGTACGCCGCGCATGAACTCGCCCGCACGCTGTCGGCCGCCGCCGCGTCCCGCACGCTCGCCGCCGCCGACCTGCGCGGCATCCGCCCGCCCGACACCGGCGCCATGGCCCTTGGGCCCGGCCTGGCCTCGGTCGGCTGACCCCTCGGGAGGAGACCGATGAGCACGCACTACGAAAAGATGCTCGAGGACGCGATGGCGGCCTACCAGCATCAACGCGATCACTTCGACCAAGCCCGCCAAGACGTCGAAACCGCCGCCAGCACCGTCACCTCGGCTCGCCGCGAGGTGACCGCGACCGTCGGCCGCACCGGCGAACTGACCGAACTTTCGTTCCCCACCAGCGCGTACAAACGCATGGCTCCCGCGGAACTGGCCTCGGTGATCGTGCAAACCGTCTCCGCCGCCCGGCAGAAATCCGTCGCCGCGGCCGCGGAACTGATGGCCCCCATGCTGCCGCCCGGCATCTCCGCGGAAGACCTGATGAGCGGAAAAGTGGACGTCAACGCCCTGTTCTCGGCGCGGGTGCCGGGATTCGACGAAGGGAATCTGCCGTGACCGACCAGTTTTTCGTCGACGCCGACGGTCTGGACGGCGGCCGCGACGGCTTCGACGGCAAGAGCGCCGAACTGCGCACGCTGGCCCAGCGGGTGCAGAGCCTGGCGAACCCCGGCCGGATCCAGGACGCGGCCGGGAACGACAAGAACGGCAACGAATTCTCCACAACGCACATCCAGTCGGCGGCCGAGATCTACAACGGCATCAACGCCTGGGCACTGGCGGTGGAAGCGACCCGCGACGCGATCGGCGACATGGCGACGTCGTTCCGCGAAGCCGACCAGGGTGCGTATGACGGATCGAACGCCCTCTTCAAGAACTTCACCGACCTGAACCACAAGGTCCAGAAGGCCGACGCCGACGCGCCGCCGACCGAGTACCAGCGCGGCGTGCGCATCCGGGGCAAGCTGCTGGGCAAAGCCCCGGAAGCCGAAGACGGCGGCGGCTGGACAGCGGCCAGGAGCGTCCGGGCCCGGATCCCGGATCGAGGCAAGGAACCCTTGCCCGAAGAGGAAACGCACTTGCGGCGGCTCTCGGTCGAGCGCCCTCTTCAGCACAAGGTGGTCGCTCGCGAAGGCGAGGTCGTCCCGCTGGAACCGGCCAAAGTCTTCGTCCGCTCGGAAAGGCCGGCTCACGCGGTCGAGGACAGCGCCGAGACGCCCGAAGGCGAGGTCCGCCCCCTGGAGCCGACCGAGGCGTGGCTGCCCGCCGTCAAGGGCGAACCCGCCGGCTGGGAGCCGGCGAAGTCGATCCCCGCCCAGCCGCCGATCACCCCGGACAACCCCGTTTCCTGACTTTCTTCGCTCGCAGGAGGTGCCCCGCGATGAGCCTCATGGTGGACCCCAGCCTGAACTGGGTGTTCTACATCATCGCGGGCGACGCCTGGCCGCAGGGCGACGAGGACAAAGCCCGCGAACTGGCCGCCGAATGGGACCAGGTCGCGCAGGAGATTTCCGCCGCGGGCACCGGTTTCAGCCAGCTGGCGGAGCAGGTGGTCTCCAACGTAGGCGGCGAGGTGGCGACCAACTTCGCCGACTACGCCAACAAACTCAGCACCATGGGCGCCGGTTTCTCCTACCGCGCCCAGCAGCAAGCCGCGGCTCTGCGCGAATACGCGCTGAATGTCGAGAACGCCAAATACGGCATCCTGATCTCCATCGCGGTCACCGCGGCGGACCTGATCTGGGCGATGACCAACCCGTTCACCGCCCCGCTGATCCCGGGAATCTGGGCAGCCGGGCGGACCGCGGTGATGCAGATCGAACGCTCGCTGATGTCGCGTCTGATGAGCCTGCTGTCGAGGGTCGCGCGCGAGGCCGCGCAGGAAGCCGCGGAAGAGGCGGCCGAGGAGATGCTCGCCGAGTTCATCCAGATCGCCCAGGGAAACCGGGACGGCTTCGACTGGAAGCAAATCGGCCAGAACGCCGCGCTGGGCGCCATCGGCGGCGCGTTCGCCGCGGGCGCGCACAGCGGCCTCGGCAAGTGGGGCCACAACGTCTTCGGCGCCGCCGGCGTGGAAGCGGCGACCGAGGTAGTAGTCGGACTGGCCGGCGCGGGCCTCTTCGGCGGAGACCTGGACAGCCTGGGCTGGGGAGCCCTGAACGGCGGCCTCAGCGGCGCCGCCACTCACGGCGCGCATCACGCGGGCCAGAACCTGCACGACAAGCTCACCGGCGGCGGCAACGACGGCGGCCAGGGGAAGGGCCCGAACGATCCCGGCGGGGAGAACGGGACCGGGAACATCAAGGTGGACCCGGTCAACGGCCCGAACGGGCCCGGCGGGTCCGGTGATTCGAGGGGTTTCGGTTCCGGGGATTCCAGCGGCTCCGGTTCTGGCGGTCCTGGTCCTGGAGGCTCCGGCGGCGCCAACGGCCCGGGTTCCGGCGGTTCCGGCCCAGGCGGCGCCCACGGCTCCGGCCCAGGCAGCGCTGGTTCTGGAAACTCCGACGGCTCCGGTGGTCCCGGCGGCGCTGGTCCCGGCGGCGCCACCAGCTCCGGCAGCGCTAACGCCTCCGGATCCGGCGGGGTCAACGGCTCCGGCCCCCATGGCTCCGGCGGCAACACCCCGCACAGCGACGGCCAGAACACCTCCCCCGACACCAACTCGGCTTCAGGCAGCTCCCACTCGACGGGCGGCCAGAACACCCCCCACGACGCGACGACCGGCGGCACCTCGAACTCCTCCCCCTCGTCCGGCACCCCGAACTCCGCCGCCGGACCGAACCCCAGCGGCAGCTCCCATCCCGCAACCGACGGTCACTCGACGAACGGCAGCCCGTCAACCGGAGCCCCGAACCCCGCCACCAACTCAAGTTCGGCGAACGGCTCTCACTCCGCAAGCTCCCCCGACTCCACTTCGACGGGCGGCCCGAACTCCGCGAACAACGCCCCCAGCTCCGCCCCCGCCACCCCGCCGCCCGCCGCGGGCCCGGCCGGCCATCCCGCGCAAAGCCCCCACTCGCCCGGCAGCAACCCCGCCGGGGGCGCCGAGTCGTCCGGGAACGCGAACCCCGGCACCGGCTCGAACCCTCCCGGCACCGCAAACCCGGGCGGGAGCACCGCCACCAGCCCGTCCGCCGACCACGCCCCCGGCCCGAACGGCAACCAGAGCCCCGTCCCCACCAGCGGAAACCCGAGCACCAGTCCAGCCGCGAGCCCGGCCCCGAATCCGGGCGCGGGCACCGATTCCGGAACCAGCCCCTCGCCCGGCACGAACACCAACCCCGGAGCCAACCCGGCCTCCGGGACGAATACCAACCCCAGCACCAGTTCTGGCTCCGGCACCAACCCCTCTCCCGGCGCAAACACCAACCCTGGCTCCAGCCCCAGCCCGTCCCCCAGCACAAGCACCAACCAGGGCCCCAGCCCCAACCCGTCCTCCGGCACGGACACCAACCCGGGCGCCTCCCCCGTCAGCCAAGGCCCGGACGGCACCGGGCACCACGCCGCCCCGCCCCCGTCCACGCCGGACTCGGTCAAGACCGGGACCGCCGCTCCGCCGCCGTCCGCACCCGCCGGGCCCCGAGACGCGACCCCCGGGTCCTCGGCGCCAGACTCCGCCACGACCGCAAACCCGCCAGCCACCAGCACAAACGGCCACCCGTCCGCGAGCAACCACCCAGCCTCGCCGCCCGCGCCCACCGCACCACACGACACCGGGCTACCCGGCTTCGGCCACCAGGACACCGCCCCGCACTCCGACCCCAGCCAGGCGAACGGCTCCTCGAACCCGACTCCCCACCCCAGCCCGGACACCGCGCCAAGGCCGTCCGGCCACCCCAGCCCGGGTTCTTCGAACTCGTCGCCCGCCCCGAACGGCACCGCCTCCCCGGGCCCGTCCGTTCACCGCGGTCCCGAGACGAACCCGTCCCCCGACTCCGTCCGCACCCCGAACACCAGCTCAAGCTCAGCCACCAGCGCCAACCCGAACTCCCCCGACCCGGCCGCCGCCCCGCAGCCCAAGCCGGTGCCGCCGCCGACGTCGACCAGCGTCAAAGGCATCGACTCCACCCCGAGCCCCGCCCCGAAGACCACCTTCGACGGCGCGAACCCCGTCCGGACCTCGGTCGCCGGCCCCGGACCGACGACCGGCAGCCCCAACCCGGGTCCCCAGGCCAACCCGCCGGGCCCGGTCGCCAACCCGGATCCGGCAGCCAAGGCGAGCCCCGCCCCCGCCGCCGACCCGAACCTCACCCCGTCTCCGGCCCCGGGCCGGACTGCCCATCCAGGCCCCGGCGCCGAGCCGAATCCAGCCACCAGCCCGGACTCCGCCGCCAAACCGAGCCCCGCCACCACGCCCGCTCCGAATTCGAACCTGGCTGCCCACCCAGGCTCCGGATCCGCTCCGGACCCAGTCGCCCAACCCGGCCCGAGCCCGGACCCGGCCACCACCACCGCCGATCCGAACCCGACCCCGGCTGCCGACCCGGATCCGAAGACAGGCACGGACCCCGCTGCCGGGCCCGGCTCGAGGCCGAACACTCCCGGCAGTCCACGCCCGGACCGCACCGCCGAACCCGCCGCGGCCCCAGCCACCGATTCCAACCCGAAGCCGCCCGCCAAGCCCGCTTCCGCACCGAGTCCGTCGGCTCACCCGGCTCCGTCCGCCACGGGCCCGGCCTCATCGCCTGACTCCGGTCAGAAGTCCGCCACCTCGGCGAAGCCGGCCACCGCCGCCAACCCGACTCCGACCGCCGCCAGCCCAGCCTCACCGCCTAACCCCGCCCGGAAGTCCGGCACCGCTACGAATCCGGCCACCGCCGCCAACCCGACCTCATCGCCTCATCCCGGTCAGAAGTCCGCCGCCTCTCCCAAGCCGGCCACCCCCGCCAACCCGGATCCGGACGGCCCCAAGAACGGCCGACCGCCGTCACCGGCCAAGCCGATCGGCACGAAGCCCGCTCCTGCCCCGCGCCCCCGCGGGGACACCGCCCCGCGCCGAGACCTCCACACTCCCGTCGCAGCACCCAAGAAGACCGAAGCGAAGCCCCAAAACCGCAACCTGCACACTCCGGCAGCGGCGCCGAAGAAGCCGAACCCCGCCACCGGTCCGGGGCCGAACGCCGGGAAGCAGCCCCCCGTCACCGGCGGCAAGGGAGACTTCGCGCAGCACCTCAAGAACTTCAAGTTCACCGTCGTGCACGAAACCGGCATCATCGGCGACCTCGGCACTCGCAACGAGAACAACCAGGACAGCGTCGGCGTGGTAGCCACCGTCGCCGCCACTCCGGACGACAATCTCCAGACCATCGCGGACAAGTACGCGGCCGGGTTCACCGGGAACTCCTCCGACGGGCGGTTCGGCCTCGTCATCGGAATCAACGGGACGCCGGGGTCAGAACAAGCGATCAACCAGAAGATCCAGCAGTTCCGGAATACCTGGGACAACCGCTTCCCAGTAGCGATTATCGGGTTCACCTGGAAACACCCGAGCAACCCGGCCATCGACCAGAAGACCATCCCTTACGGCGGCATCCGCGAAACGATGGTCCGGAATCCGGTCACCGAGAAGCTCACCGGGCAAATCCGGGAAGCGGGCGGCGCCAACGAGGTCTACCTGCACACCGGCGACGCCGACGTCCACTCCTTCAACACCCGCACCGGGCCGTTGTTCGACGCGGTCAACACCGTGGTGCAGCAGAATCCCGAAGGGCCGCCGGAGGTGATCAGCGGCGGGTATCACGTCCGGCCCGAGGACGGGGATCTCGCGAATCGCGCGGCACAGTTGGATCTCGACGTTCGGCAGGCGCTCGCCGGGGTCGACTCCCGGACGGTCTACTTTCCGGAGCCGAACACTTTTGTCCGGATGCAGGGGAACAAGCTCGAGAACGACGCGACGTTCGGCACCAAGAACCCGAACACCGGCAATTTCGACTACGGGGCCAAAGAAGGCCAGGGTCTCGTCGATTCGGTGCTGGCGCAACGCAACCCGAGCTGGCAATACAGCGACCATCCGGAGGCGATCGCGAAATTCTCGTCCGATCTCGCGATCCAGACCAACGGTGCGCGCATCGCGGGCAAGGTCGGCACGGACCCGAACGGGATCACCGCGCTGACTCAAAGCCACGCCAACGAAACCACCTGGTCCGACCTGATCGGCCATTACCTCGGCAATCACACGGCTCTCGACCCCAACCTGGCGAAGATCGCCGCGAAAGCCGCGTTCCACGGGATCACGCCGAGCGGGCCGCAGCCGAATCGGCCCGAGGTGTTTTCCGAGGTTGTCGCAAATTTGCCCAAGAACGAGCGCACGTCGCTGGTCAAGGGCATGAAGGAGAACGTCGAGGACGGCAAGAAGCTCGCCGGTCTGACGCTCGCCACCCGGCAGGCGCTGGTCGACAATCTCAGCGGCAACCGGCCGGCGAACACGCAGACGCCCGCTGCTGCGCCGAAAAACAACGGGGCGAAGACAGCACCGAAGCCGGATCCGAAGACTCTGCCGGGGCCGAAGGATTGGAATGGCCGCCGCGATACGGCACCGGTCACTCGGTTTTCCTCGGAGCGGTTCGACCCGATCAAGAAGATCGCCGAGCAATTCACCGGGAATCGCGCGGGCCTCAGGGGCGGGCAGCTCGCCGGAGCGATGGCGCACATCAGGTTCGACGTGCGCCGGTTCGAGATCGCGCCCGGGCAGTGGGTGCGCGAGCACACCATTCCGATCGATCTGACCTCGCATTCCGGGTCGGTGACGCCCGAGCGGCGAGAACAGTTCGTCAACGAACTGCGGGACCATCTCCAGGAGTGGGTCAATCAATCGTCCCGGCTGCCCGGCGGGGACCAGCTGCACCTCCGGCTCGACATCCGCGTCGCGGACGACATCCACCCGGACGACACCAGCTGGCAGGCCGACCCCCGCCGCCGGATCCCGGTGAACCTGCACGATTCCACTGTGGACCCGGATACCCCGGACACCAACCAGCTCAACTGGGACGTCCGCGATTCGCCCTTCGGCGTCACGCACGAGCTGATGCACTTCCTCGGCCTCGGCGACGGCTACCAGAACGACGAAATGCTCTTCAACCGCGAGGACCAGCCTGGGGTGATGGGGCCGGACGCCTGGCACGATTCACGGCTCAACCAGGGCAATCTCGCGCAGATCGAGCAGGTCTCGAACACCGCGAACATCCGCGACCACCACCTCGGCGACGCCCCCGCGCCGAACCCGCCGCCGCACCGGAACGATCACCGCGAGCAGCCCGATCCGGGCGGCAAGCCGAATCTGCACACTCCCATCAAAGCCCCGCAGGACACGAGCCCCGGCCCGGCGAGCGAACCCGCCCCGGGAACGCACGACCAGCAGACCGGCGTCCAGTTCGACTCCGAGCGCGGCGCCCAGGCGGTCCGGGAAAGCAACCCGAAAGCCAGCGAGACCGTCGCGAACCGCGTGAAACCCCGGCAGTTCACCCCCGACGAAAAGGCCGCCGTCGCCGACGCGCTCAAGCACTACGCCCCGATCATCGGCGACCAGCGGCAGAATTCCTCTCGGGCTGGAATCGAGCAGGAAGTCCAGCACATCGGCGCGGTGAATTTCGGCATCGAGAACGGGCAGCTCTCCCCTGGCATGGCGGGCGAATACATCGGCTCGCACCGGACGGTCAACATTTACGCGATGGCCGGATTCGACCGGGACTTCGGCGGCGGCCGTCGCGAGGTCGAAGGCATGGTCACCCACGAACTGTCCCACGGCCTGCTCAAATACGCCCTCGACGACTACATCGAGCACGTCGGAGTCTGGAACGAGGACAACACCCCGAAGCGGGCCCCCGGAGCCGAACCGCCGGCAGATCCGAAGTTCCGCAGCGATTTCGAGGACTTCGCCGGCTCGATCCGCACCCATCTCGCCGCCCCGGGCAAGCTGGCCGCAGACGCGCCGCGGCGGTCGGACTTCATCAAACAGCTCGAAGACTCCCATCCCGACGTCTTCGCGAAACGCGGCGAAGCCGACCTGATCCGCGTTCGCGCCGCCCGGATAGCGAAGGAACTCCGCGCGGAGAACCTCTCGGCTTTCAACGAGCACACCGGATACTGGACCGCCGACGGCTTCCCGGCCTTCGACGGCGAACGCCCGATCACCCGCTACGGCGCGACGAACCCGAACGAGGACATGGCCGAAACGGCCAAGTTCTATTTCCTCGACCCGGACCGGTTGCGAGCCGAAGCCCCGCAGCGCGCGGCGTTCTTCGACCAGCTGGTCTCGGACTGGACGCCGCGGCGGGACGACGCCGTGCTCGTCGCGGACGAGCAAACCGAAGAGGAGCCCGACACCCGCCCCCTCGCCGACCGGCTGCCCGAGTTCGTCCGCGACGGCAAAGCGCTCGGCTCCGTGGTCCCGGTCGACGTCCGCGGCGCCAAGGACGTCGGCACGAGCATCGAGAACCTGATCCACCGCCTCACCCCGAAGCAGCAGCACCCGCCGCGAATCCACGGTGTCGACGCGATTGCCGATTCCCTCTCCGGTCCTGAGTTCGAGTCCTTTATGGGCGACGGCCGCAAGCAGATGGTGCGCGCGGGCGAGAAGTGGTACGAGGTGCACGTCACCGCGGAGCCGGACTTCGGCTCCGTCGATGCCGGCCAGATCGCGAAACTCCCGCAGCCGACCATCGGCGACGTCAAGAACGAGGTCAAGACCACCCACGCGAGCCCGAACACCGACACGACCGCGAAGGTCGTCGGCTCCTCGTACTTCGCGATGTTCCCGGCGGGCCCGTACGCGTCCGTCGGCGGCACCGCACAGCTCGCCAGTCCGTCCGCGGAGCACACCGGCACCACGACCGGCACCGATCAGCGGGTGATCCGCACGGCGGGCGACATGCAGCGGGCGGACGCTCCGGTCACCTATCGGATCACGGTCCGCAACGAAACCGGCGGCCTGGTCGGCTCCACAGTGGACGGACAAGTCGGACTCGTCCTCTCCGCCGACTTGGCCGACCTGAAGCAGGAACAGACGGCCGGGCCGGCGGAGCCGAAGCCGGACTGGGTCAAGAAGATCGAATTCCTCTCGCCGGAAGCAGTCGACTTCGACGAGAACGCGCTGTTCGATCAGGTGAGCAAGAACCTGCATCCGTCGGTGACGAAGTTCGGCGCCCCGGGCCGCACCTCGTTGCGGGAATTCCTCAGCCGCGGCGGCGTCCGCGGCATGCTCGGCACCGCGATGCAGGGCAGTCCGGTGGTGTCGAACGACCTGCTCAGCCCGCACGGTGCGCACCGTGACGCCGTGCAACTGGCGGCGCGGCCGACGAACGTCGAGTACCTCGGCACCATCCCGGGCGACAGCGAACTGCGGTTCAACGATTCCTCGGTCAACGGCGGAAGCACCACGGTCTCCTCCAAATACGGCGGCGAGGTCAACGCGATCTTCGGCGGCGGTTCGTATGTGCCCGGGACGGTCGGCGGTGTCGGCGGGGTCAGCGGCAGCTATTCCCGGAAGGTCAACCAACAGTCCACAAGCGGCACCAGCTTCACCAGCAAGTCCACCGTGAACGCGAAGGGCGACATCGGCCTGTACAAGGTCACCGTCGACCTCGACGTCACCACCTCGACCGGGGAAAAGACCACCGTCCAGGCCACTTCGTACACCCGGATGGGCTTGCCCGAGGCCAAAGCCCAGGGTCTCCCGGTGCCGAAGAACACCCCGGCGAAGTTCAAAGACGTCGGCGCGCGCTACGAGCCGCCCTATCTCGCGGCGGCGATGGCGGCAGGCACCGCGCGGCCCGGGTCGTTCGAACCGGCGACGCGCGTCCAGCCACAGATCGAAAACGCTCTCCGGAACCTGCCGGGCGCGGACAAGTTCCTGCCCCGCTGGGACAAGTTCCAAGGCGACAACCAAGGATCCAGCCGGGACATCTCCGAGCGGTTCGCGAACCTGCGGAAGATCACGTCCACGTTCTCGGCCGCCTCGCTTCGGGGCAAAATGGACAGTCTGTTCTCGCAAGGCGTTTCAGCGCAGTTGAAGCGACGCGGGCTGTTCACCGACGAGTACCTCAACGTCACCGTGAAGGCGAAGCCCGGCCCCGGCCGGCACCTCGGTCAGGCAGACGGCCGTTCGATCAAGAACAGCAACGAAACGAGCCCCTCGCTGACCAGCGCGACCACCACCGAACGAGGCTGGTCGGTCGGCCTCGAAGGCCGAGTGATCATTCCAGGCGCCACGGCGGGCGCGAACCTCGGGATCAGCCCGACCGTCAGCCCGCTGCAGTACTCGGACAACCGGACCTGGAAGAACTCCGGCGGCCCGACGGTGACCACGGCGACCGGCAAGGGCGGCAGCCCGGATTCGCAGGTCTTCGAGCACGACGTCGAGTTCGAGGTCGAGATCACCAGCTACACCCGGCACCGGCCGTGGGTGCGGCGGCTGACGCCCGGATCGCCGTTCCGGGTCACGCCGAACGTGTCCACAGTGGCCAAAACCGGCGATCCTGACCTGCCGAAGATCGACGGCAAAGTCGATTTGTGGATCAACGACGGCGCCGCGCTCGCCAAGGACCCGTCCGAGTTCAAGCCAGGCAAGCCAGGCGTCGTCGCGATGACACCGAACGAAACCCCGAGCATCGACGACCTGCTGACCCAGCAGCAGAACCAGACGACGCCGAAGTTCCTGCACGTGGAAGCGTTCGCGAACACCGAGGCGGTGCGGGACGAGGCGTTGCGCCAGCTCCAGCGCGCGGCCGGCGGCGACGCGGTCCTCGGCCTGCCGGGCAGCGAGGCGCGTGCCCGCGTGGACCGGATGTTCTCGCCGGAGAACTTCCGCGGCCTCACTCCGAAGCTGCTCAAGCAGGGCGGTACGGCGAACGGATTCCGCTACGACCGCCGCGTCGCGGACCGCGTCGGCGGCCTCGGCATGGGCATCTCGCTGAGCAATCCGAAGCTGGTCGCGGTCTCGGAAACCGGCGGCGGCGACCGGACGTATTCCGGCGGTTCGAAAGCCGGCTACGAGGGCACGCACAAGCAATCCGTCGAAGCCAACGTGCAACTCGGCCTGACCGTCCGGCCGATCGGCAGCGACACACACGGCCAAGGCCAGTTCTTCGGCACCGCGAAGTGGAGCCCGTGGCAGCGCAGCTCCGGTTCGTCCCACGAGATCACCGCCAGCGTCGACCACACCAACCGGTCCTCTTCGGACAGTCGCACGGTGCTGGTGCAGTACGACACGAACGTCCGGCTGATCGCGGAAAGCCGGCAGGAAGGACTGGTCAACGGGTCGATTTCCCGAGCGGGCGCGGACGTCCGGCTGCCCGGTTCGGTCTTCGTGGCGATGACTGAGGACGAGGCACGCGCGGAGGGGTTGCTGCCGCCGGTCGAGCCGCGCACTCCGGCGCCGGGCAAGCTTTCGGCTCCGCCACTGGTCGGCGGCAAGTCCAGCTCGCTCGGTTCGGCGGTGCTGGAAGACGCTCCCAACCTGACGAAGCTGGTGCAGGACGCCCGGCAGCAGCTCGGCAAACTCGGCGACCGGCTGCTGCCGAAATCGGTGCTGAACGATTCGATGAACAACCTCCAGCGGACGCTCGACACCGCCTCTCCGGAAGCGGTCACGTCCCTTGTGGACGGTGCGCTGGACGGCGGGGTGTCCTTGGTGGCCCAAGACCCGGGTGTGCTCTGGACCGACAACTACCAGCTGCTGCTCAAAGCGAAGATCCTCGACACTCAGTTCCTCGGCGTGAAGCACGACGGCAGCGAGGTCGACCACGTCGTCAACTCGACTCGGACGGACAAGAAGAATTCCGGCCGCGGCTCGTCCTACGGCGGGCAGGTCCGCGGTGCCGGCCGCGGTCTGTTCCAGGACAGCCAGCCCAAGGTCAGCGGCTACGACGGCGCGTACCTTGGCGCGTCCGGGACCCGCGCGAAGACCGACCAGACCGTCGAGAACAAGACCACGACCACGGCGTTGACCTCGTCCTCGAGCGGACCGTCGGCGCGGTATCAGCACCAGGTCCAGTTCGAACTGGTCGTCGCCCGCGACGGGCGCACCTACCCGGTCGCCGCTCAGGAGGCGACCGTGACCGCGCGGTCCTCGGCGGACGACCACCGGATCTCCGGCGACGAGCAGTACCACACCAAACTGTACGGCTCGCGCACGACCGAACTCAGCGCCGCGGAGTCCGCTCCGGACCGTCTCGAAGCGTGGCAGCAGGAAGGTTTCGGTCCCCTGCCGAAATCGTCGACCGTCGAAGGGATCCGCGGCGCCGCGGACGTGCGGGCCGCCGCCCTCCGGGCGTTGCGGCTCGCCGGTGCGGGCAACGGGCTCACCGGACCCGGCACCGGCGCGCACAACACGCTCTCGTCCTCGATCACCAACGAGACGTTGCAAGCGCATCTCCCGAATATGGTCGGCACACCGTTCGCTACCCCGGATCTGCATTCCTCCGCGGTGACCGGGAGCAGCCACGCGTCGGTGAAGGTGTACACCCGTGTGGTGAAGCCGGAGCTGGCCGGGCTGAGCGATTCGGTCAAACTGGAGCGTTCGGACCAATCCGGGTCCACGTTCACCGGCGAGGCCAAGGATACGGTCACCGGCGAGCAGCAGGGCAACATCGGCACCGGCGGGATCACCGATCCGGGCCGGAACACGCACGCCTGGGGCGGGCTCGACGTGCGCGGCCCGGTCGGGCAGAGCGATCCGACGTCCAGCACCGCCGCGGCGCAGCGGTCCGTCGTCGGCAAGGACAAGGGCCGGACCGGGCTGGTCGGATTCGACGTCGAGTACCGGATCGTCGCGACGGTCGACGGCAAGACCGCGGCGGTCGAGGTTCGGGTACCGCAGTCTTCGCGGACGCGGATGAGCGAAACGGACCTGGAGCAGTCGCTCGGCGAACCGCTGCCGGCCACGCTCGCTTCAGCGCAGGACACGGTGAAGAAAGCCGCCGAAGATTGGCGTACCGCGGAAGAAGAACTCGAACAGGCACAGCGCGACTTCGACGATGCGTGGCTGTCCGAAAACGACAACGTCCGCACCACGGCCGATAACGCACGCGGGCTGAACCTTCCGGCCGACGGCGATCCGGTGCGGCGAATGCGGCAAGCGGTGCAGTCTGCGCAGAACGAAGCTCGTGACGTGGGCCAGGCGCTGCGCGCGGGCAACGACGAGATCGCCCGGCTCGACGAACTCGACGAACAACTCCTTTCGCTGGCGCTCGGCGAGGAACCTGGCTCCGTCGCGCAAAGCGATCTGGTCGCGCGGGCCTGGGACGCGCAACGGCAGGTCCAGCAGATCCGGAACCAGCAGGCTGACCTGGTCCAGCAGCGGCAGGCGGCGCAGGATCGCGCCGCGGAAATCCTGGCGGTGCTGGACGAGTACCGCAACAACCGCACCGACCACTCCGCGCGGCAGGACGACGCGGCCAACCGGATCCAGGAAGCCCGCGAGAAAGCCGACGAGGCGCTGCGGAAATGGTGGCAGGCCAAGTCCGAAGCGGACAGCCAGATCAACGCGCACACCTGGCCGCGTCCGCCGGAGGACACGCCGGAACAGCACCGCGAAGGAACCGTCGAAGCGAACGACACAGTGTCCGGCTGGGACACTGACACCGATCGGCCGTACAGCTTCGGCCCGCGCGAGATCCAGGTCCGCCAGATCACCGACGGTTCCGGCCGGGTTCGCGCCGTCTCGTTCCTCCCGGCGAACGAGCACACCGAAAGCGTTGAGCGGGACTGGGTCGCCGCCAACTCCGGTACGGTCAGCACCCTTCCGGAAGGCGCGACGCCCCAGAAGTTCGACCCGCTCCTGAAACATGCCGACGAAACCAAACCGGAACTGTCCGGCCGCCGGTTCGGCGAGTGGGCCGACCACACCGCCGCGCCGTGGGACGACGACTCCCTCTTCGTTTTCGCCCACGGACGCGAACAATCGGTCAAAGTGACGTTGCTGGGCGGCAAGACGGTACGGGTCGACGGCGATACGTTCGCCCGGATCGTCGCACAGGCCGCTCCGCTGGCCCAGTCCCATTCAGTCACGCTGATCGCGTGCAGCACCGGCCAGACCGACGGGCCAGGAGGCCTGGCCCACGACTTCCAGCGCGCACTCAGCGAACTCGGCGGACCGTCCACAGTGCACGCACCGACCAAACCGGCGTTGTTCGGCCGAGGCTCGGCGACACTCGGCAGGGCGATCGGCGCGACAGCCGGTTTCACCGCGGTCACCGACGGCGGTCACTTCCGCACCTTCGGCAATCCTTCCGTCCAGTCCACAACAGACACCGCGCCGCCCGTCGAGGAAACCCGCTATTCCTCGCCTGAGGATCTGGTGGCAGACCTTCGCCGGACCGCAGTCGACGGCCCGCCGCCGGCACCGTTGCTGGGACCGGACCTGTTCGGCCTCTACCGCGCGCCGGAGCCGCCGGAGTTCTCGCGGGGGCACGATTACCGCAACCTCACCGCCGGACAGGGCATCAGCTTCCTTGACCTGCTGGACCTCGCCAAGGGCTACCAGCTGAGCAGCGAACACCTGGACCCGGCGAACCTGGACGACAACCGAGACTGGACCTTAGAGAAGGAACGCCCGGACGAGCAACTGTCCGCTTGGGCGCCCGGCGACGTCGAACCGCTCGCCAAGACGACGTCAACACCGTTGCTGATGCACGCGATCTGGCTGGGCGGCCCGCTCAAGGACGCCGGCACCATGCACACCTTCCGCCGCAACTTCGGCGACGCCGCGGACCGGCTCGGCGACGGCATCGTCCCCGTGCTGTGGACGGACGTGCCGCGCTGGCAAACCGAACTGGCGCTGACCAGCACCGCCCCGGAGGAGGGCCCGGATCCGCTGCACGACGTCCGGGACCTGCTGCGGTGGGCCACCGAGCACCGCGTCCAGCTGGTCAATGTGGACGAAGTGTTCACCAGCGAGCATCCCATGCGGACACAGGAGTTCTATCTGTCCGAATTGGCCAAACAGACCGGTCCGGGGTACGCGGCGGCGAGCGACATCCTCCGGCTGGAGCTGATGCACCGGTTCGGCGGCCTCTACACCGACGGCGACAATGTCGTGCACGGACTGGACGACGTCGTCCGCGCCGCCCGGTCCGACGCCGGGTACGCGGTGCACCGGGTCGGCGGGAACATCGCGAATTCGGCGTTCACCATGTCGAAAGGACACCCGTTCGCCGCGTCCTATTTGGACCAGCTGCGCGACAACTACGGCCAGACGCAAGCGAATCTGATGCCGCGCGAGGCGGACTCGCTCGGCCAGAGCTTCTTCGCCACGCCGATGGGCCGGGTGCACCGGCAGTCGGTGATGTACCGCTCCGGCCCGGTCGCGATGACCGAGACGGCCCGGCGGATCGGCCTGAACTCCGCGCTCGAACTGCCGGGCATGACGGAGGTCCGGATGAACAGCGACCACAGCTGGCTCCTGCCGCCGCAGGGCGATCCGGCCCCGCTGTCGGACCGGTTCGAGACGCTGGAGCTGACCCAGCGCGTGATCCAGACGCTGGTGCGCGGCCTGCACAACCGCGACGGCGACCTGCATCTGACTGCCGTCGAGCCCGCGGTGCGCCGGCACGCCGATCCGGATCTGGTGTGGCAGGCGGCGTTGTCCTACATCGCGGCCGACCCTGAGCTGTCCGCCCTCGTCCGCACCGTGACCGACCGCAGCAGCTACACCGGCAAGGTGCACGACGTCCCGCTGCCGCCCGCTGCCCGGGCACTGCTGACCATCGACGACAGCCGCGTGCACTACCACCTCGGCGAGGTTCAGCGCGCCGCCACGATGCACGCCGCCGACGCCGTCCTGGTCGCCGATACGCCGCTGGACAACTTGATCGACACGCTGCGTTCGACGGACGGCCCGGTCCCGCCGATCGAGGTCACCGGAACCGGACCGGACGGCCGGGTGCGCGCCACCGCCGCGGCGCGCGAACTGGCCGGGAACCTCGCCGACGCCCTGGGCACCGGCGTGCTGGACCGCGTCCCGGTGAAGATCCGAGTGTCCGAAGGGGACGGTCGAGTCAGGATCGCTTTCGGCCCAGGCGCCGAGATGTCGACTGGCACGCCTGCGCCGACGGTGTTCCACGGTCTCGACGACGGACCCGCGCCCGCGACACCTCAGCCCTGGACACAGCACGGTCGCACCGTGGGGGTGCACTACTCACAGTCCGATGTGTCCGTCCCTAGTGGACCGTCCGTCTTGACCACCGACGCCACCGCGATCCGAAACTTCACCGAGCAATTGCGCACCGACGGCACAGACCGCCCAGCCGACGCGGTCACCGTCCGGCTGCCGGCGGCCGAGCACCCGGCTGCGCACTACTTGCTCGGCGACAGCCCCGACACGGCGCTGATGATCGAAGAGCTCGTGCGCACCGCCACGCACCGCTGGTGGTTCCGCCCGACGCCGCCGACCGGACCGATCGCGCTGAGCGACCGGGACGGCACCGCCAAGCTGCTCGGCTGGGTCCTCGCGGAACTCGGCCGCGGCGAATCGGCGGCTTCCCTCGCCGAGAACGTCGCGCGGCACGAACGACCGGACCTGGTCTGGACCGCCGCCCGCGAACTCGCCGCGCTCCACGGCGAACTGGCCGAGCAGCACGCCGTCCTCCATCTGCACGGCGTGACCGACACCCTGCTGGGCAAGCCGGACGCCGCCGCAGTGCTCAACGACCTTGCCAAGGCGATCCGGGACGGCGCTGACGTCACCCGGATCGCCGAGGCAGTCGAGATCCTGGAACGGCATGGTGCACTGGCCCCCGTCCTGGACGCCCCCGGCGGCCGGGCCTTGCTGCGCGAAGAGATCACCCGGCTCGCCGACCGTCCGAACCCCGACGGTCACGCCCGGGACCTGACCGCCGTCGTCCGGAAGCTGACCGAGAAGAACCTGTCCGCAGACGCCTTCCGTACCGCACTGCGGAACGCCCTCGACGGCCCGAGGACGCGACCGGCCCTGCACCGGCTGAGCGTCGTCGGCCTTGGCTGGCTCGACCGGTGGCACACCGCCGCCGCCATCCGCCGCTACCAGGCGGAAGAACGCGCGGCATCCGCGCGCCAGGCCGCGGAACTGGCCGAACTGGCGGAAGGCGGTCCGAGCCATGAGTGAATTCCGCCCGGTAGATTCACCGGACGCGAAGGAGGTACCAGCGATGTCCGAGGACCAGTGGGTGCTGCTGGTCGACCCGGCGTGGCACCCGGCGTCGACGACCGACGGCGCCGAGGTCCCGAGCCCGCCGCCGCAGGCCGTGGTCGGCGGCTGGCTCGCGCGCGAAGACGGGTCCGTCAGCCGCTTCGAGCCCAACCCGTCCTACGAACCCGCCGCGGAAGACTCCCCGACCGACCCGCTGGACGCCGTGCTCCGCCTGACCGCCCGCGGCGAAGCGGACTTCGACCAGTTGGCCACGGTCTTCCGCGAATCGGCCTTCGCGGTGGCCGTGGACACCGACGAATCCCCGCTGGTCGCGCCGTCGCCGGACAACATCCCGTGCCTGCTCGTCACGACGGCCCCGGCGCACCGCCGCCGAGTGCGCGCCGCCGGCTGGCGTCCGGCCGCTCCGGTCGACCTGCTCCGCTTGCTGAACGACTACGACGGCGTTGACTTGCTCCTCAACCCCGGATCCCCGGGGTGCCTGCGGCTGCTCGCCGACAGCGTCCGGGAGATCGGCGGCTGACAGCCGCCCGTTCCGGGCAATCAGTTCCGGTGAGAGCCGCGCAGGCCCCTTCGGCCCGGACCGGCACAGTTCGAGCGCACCTGCAGCGACGCCTTTGAATCCCAGGCCTCGGGGGTTCGAACAGGCGCGGCACCTGATGCACCGCTCTTGTGAGTTCGGAAACTGCATCACTCTGTCGTGCTCCCGCTCAGGCCCCGGTTTTTGTCGGTGGTGCGCGCGATGATGTCCGGGACAGCAGCCGGCTTGGGGAGGAACGGCGATGAGAGTGTTGATGAGCGGCGAGGCAAGAGTCGAGTACGGGCACCTCTATGTGAGGACCTGGCCGGACCTGCCTGATCTCGCGGAGTCTTTCGGCGGCCAGCGAAACGGGCTGTGCGGCGCCGCGGTGCCAGGCACGCTGTCGCTGGTCACCGGACTGGCCCATGGCTGCGTCGTCTTCCGGGTGGAACTGCACGACGAGGCCCCGCCGGTGGACGACGCGTGGGAAGACATCGTCGAGGCGTCCTTCCGGCCCAAGGGCGAAACCGCGCTGGTCGGCTTGGACGGCGAGGACCCGCGGCCGCTCGATCTCGACGTGGTCGACTACCGGGTCCGCTACAGCGGGAGCCGGATGGACGAGGCGCACCGGCTGGGCATCCCGGAGGGCGAGGAGTTCGAGCCGGACCGCTATCTGCTGCAGTTCTGGCCGGGCCCGCCGGAACCGGACCGGGTGGTCAAGCAGACCAGCGGGACCGCCGCTTACTGGCATAAAGTCGCCAGGGAAACGCCGCCGCCTCCGACTCCGGAGGAGAAAGCCGAAGCGCGGCGCCTCGTCCAGCAGGAACGAGAACGAGCCGCCGTGGAAGCGCGCCGCCAAGCCGAGATACAAGAGTGGGGCGGAAGCCTGCCTGTCGAACGGCTGCGTCAATTGGGGGGCCACGCACTGAGCGTGGCGAAGCTGGACCGCCCGCTGGTCGACGCTCTCGCGGAGACAGACCCGGAGGTCCAGCGGCAGGTCGCCCGGTGGACAGTCAGGCGCGCGTACGCGGAGGCCCACCTGACCGAGGTCGACTGGATAGCCCCCGCGCTCGCGGCGATGGAACAGGGCGGCCCGTTGCCGCCTCCCTTCGACGACGACCGGCGCGCGTGGAACCTTCTGCTCACCGACGAACGGGTTCCGCGCACGACGGCCACCTCGCCGGACGGACGGAGCGACAACTGCCTGCAGCAAGCGATGGCTTTCCCGGCGATGTTCTCCGCTCGGGAACCGGACCCGCTCGCCGCCGCCTTCGAGGCACTCTGGTCAGCCTCGGTGGCCTTCGGCTACGGGCGACACGGCGTGCTGTTCGCCGAGCTGAGGCAAGCGTTTCCGGCGCTCGCTGGAGAGGGGTGAACGGTCTGCCAGACGTCAGCTGAGTGCTGGTCATGCACGCTGAGCGGCCGTCGCTCTAGCGGGAAAGCGTTCGGCCGCAACCGAATCGGTGCTGCGGCGCGTTCGGCTCAAAGTGGAACTGCCCGGGCTGGCTCGGGTCGGCCGGGGCCAACCGGTGGAGGAGCGCGGGGCGAGCCGAAGCCGGTTCACCGCCCTGTGCCGCGACCTGGTTCTAGCGACGTGGTTCTAGCACGCCAACCACGCACCCGTCGGCATCCGGCCAGCCGGAGCGCCCCGGCTCACAACGGCGTCGACCGGGCCGGCGAAGCGCTGGCTGTCCACCGAGAGCCAGAAATTGTGAGTCGCGGGGCAAGGCGCACTGAGACCAGTCCACCGCCCCGGACCGGCGGCCCGGCCTTCCCGCACGCCCACCACGCACCCGTCCGCATCGAGCCAACCGGACCACCCCAGCTCACAACGGCACCGACCGCACCGGAGAAGCCCCAGCCTGGCTGTCCACCGACAGCCAGTCATTCCGAGTCGCATGCAACGCGAGCTGAAACCGGTTCGCCGCCCCGGTACGGGCCATCAGGTTCTCCAGATACCGGAACATCGTCCGCCTGCTCACGCCGAGCACCCGGGCCACCTGGTCGTCGGTCAGTCCCGCGGCGAGCAATGCGAGGAGCCGTCGTTCGCTGGGGCGGATCTCGGGGCCTGAGGTGTCGTCGGCGAGGCCGAGGGGCAGCGCGACCTGCCAGCACATGTCGAACAGCCCGGCGAGCGCGTCGAACAGGCCGCACGAGCGGATGAGCAGCACGGTGCGGTCCGCGCCGGACAGGGCTGCGCAGTCGTCGACGATCAGGAGCTTCACCGGGACCTCGGGCAGCACCCGGGCCTCCTCCCCGCGTTTGCCGCAGGGCAGGATGTTCTCCGCGACGTACTCGGGGCGTTCCAGTGCGAGCCGCCCGTAGACGGCGCGATAGCGGACGCCGCGCGCCAGGTTGTCGAGTTCGATCTCGTTGGCGTCCGCGTCGGCGTAGTACGGCGGCGAGTCCAGGCCGCGGACCTCCGTCCGCGCCGCCCGCTCCAGTTGCTGCACCCGTTCGGCGGCAGCGGTTCCGCTGACCACCTCGATCATCGGGTCGGCGTCGTAGCGCGCCGAATGTCTGCGGTACTCCTCGTACAGGCGCGTCATCGCCGCGCGCGCTCCGGCCAGTTCGGCCTCGCGTTGCCTGCTCAGGACCTCCAGCACCGGTTCCGGACGCAGCGCGGACATCGGCGAACCGGGTCCGTCGACCGGGCCGGCCAGTCCGATCCCGGCGAGCAGCGCCAGGACGCGGCGCACCTCGCCGGGGTCGCGGCCGGTCTCGCGCGCTAGCCGATCAGGCGGAACCGGTCCCGACGAAAGTAGGTCGAGATAGATTTCTGCTTCGTCCGCTTTGAGCCCGAGCGTCAGGAGATGGCCGATTGCTTCGGGAACCATTCGGAGGCACCTCCACCGGGCTGGCCGACACCATTGCGCCACTGGCACCAGCGCGTCACCGCCAGGGCTGAACGAACTGTAGACAACTGGGCACCGAATGGCCCGACGCCGTTCGCAGGAAATTCCCTGGGAGGGATCGTGTCCCGTTCAGCCCGAAGAATCCTTGCCATGGCCGGTTTCGCGGCCTTGGCCCTGACCGCCCCGGCCCTGCCCGCCGTGGCCGCGCCCGCCGCGGCGCATCCGACCGCCCGCGTCTGCGCCGAGAAGGCCAAGCCCGGCATGGTCACGTGTTTCGCCGAGCGCCAGACCGACACCATGCGCGCGCTGCTCTCCCCCGGCGTGCTGCCCAGCGGGTTCGGCCCCGCGGACCTGCGCTCCGCCTACAACCTCACCGCCGCGGGCAGCGCCTCGGCGACGGTGGCGATCGTCGACTCCAACGACGACCCCAACGCTGAATCGGACCTCGCGAGCTACCGCTCCACCTACGGGCTCCCGCCCTGCACCACCGCGAACGGCTGTTTCAAAAAAGTGAACGAAAACGGGCAAACCAGTCCGCTTCCGTCCGCCGATTCCGGCTGGGCGGGCGAAATCTCGCTCGACGTCGACATGGTTTCGGCGATCTGCCCGAATTGCCACATTCTGCTCGTCGAAGCGAATCAGCCGAGCATGGCCGATCTCGGCACCGCGGTGAACACTGCTGTGTCGATGGGCGCGAAGTACGTCTCCAACAGCTACGGCGGCGGCGAGGACGGTTCCGAACCCTCCTCCGACTCGAGCTACTTCCACCACCCCGGGGTCGCGATCACCGCGAGCACCGGCGACAGCGGCTACGGCATCAGCTACCCGGCCTCTTCGCAGTACGTGACCGCGGTCGGCGGCACCTCGCTGTCCCGCAACAGCAGCGCGCGCGGCTGGGGCGAAACCGCGTGGAGCGGCGCGGGCAGCGGCTGCTCGGGCTACGTGGCCAAGCCCGCGTTCCAGAACGTGACGACCGCCTGCGGCAAGCGCGCGGTCGCCGACGTCTCGGCCGTGGCCGACCCGCAGACCGGCGTCGCGGTGTACCAGACCTACGGCGGCAGCGGCTGGGCCGTGTACGGCGGCACCAGCGCGTCCGCCCCGATCATCGCGTCGGTCTACGCCCTCGCCGGCACGCCCGGCGCGTCCGACACTCCCGCCGCCTACCCGTACTCGCACACCGGCAACCTCAACGACGTGACCTCCGGCAGCAACGGCAGCTGCTCGTCCTCGGTGCAGTGCAACGCCGGCCCGGGCTGGGACGGCCCGACCGGTCTCGGCACCCCCAACGGCACCGCGGCGTTCACCGCGGGCGCTCCTAGCGGCGGCGTCACGGCGAACAACCCGGGCAGCCAGAACGGCGTCGTCGGCACCGCGGCGAACCTGCAGCTGTCGGCGTCCGGCGGCAGCGGCGGATACACCTGGACGGCCACCGGCCTGCCCGCCGGATTGTCGATCAGCTCCGGCGGCCTGATCTCCGGCACGCCGACCACCGCGGGCACGTACTCGGTGACCGCGACCGCCAAGGACTCCTCCGGCGCCACCGGTTCCACCACGTTCAGCTGGACGATCGCCCCGACCGGCGGCGGCGCCTGCTCCGGCCAGAAGCTGGGCAACCCCGGTTTCGAGAACGGCACCAGCCCGTGGACCGCGTCCAGCGGGGTCGTCAGCACGTCGTCCAACGGCGAACCCCCGCACAGCGGCACCTACCTCGCCTACCTCGACGGCTACGGCAGCGCGCACACCGACACGGTCTCGCAGTCGGTGACCATCCCCTCGGGCTGCCACGCCACGCTCAGCTACTACCTGCACGTCGACACCGCCGAGACGACCACCTCGACGGCGTACGACAAGCTGACCGTCAAGGCTGGTTCGACCACGCTCGCCACGTACTCGAACCTGAACCAGGCGAACGGATACCAGCTGCGCACGGTTGACATGTCGGCGTACGCCGGCCAGACGGTGACGCTCACCTTCACCGGCACCGAAGACTCGAGCCTGCAGACGTCTTTCTGCCTCGACGACACGGCGCTGACCGTGAGCTGAGTTCGAACCGACCGAGTTCCCAGGAACGGCCGTCCCGTGCGCGGGGCGGCCTTTCCGTTCTGGTCCTGCCGAAGGCAGCGCCCGCGGAAGCGGGTACGAACGGGCAACCCGGAAGTCCTCAGCGCAACCGGGTTCCTGGAGGCACGTCAGTGCGTATGACGAGATCGGACATGACGGAGACGCGATGCCTTACTCGGTGTACCTGGTGGCACCAGCGGTGGTCGGCGGAGTGATCGCGGCTGCCGCGGTTCTCTCGATGACTCGCCGCCGCATGAGCAGCCGTAATGCGAAGCTGGCCGCCGCAGCCGCCGGCACGGCATGGGCGCTGGGGTGGTACTTCACCGCGCTGATGGCATTGTTCGGCGTCGTCGTCGCTGCCGCGGCCTACGGCTCGGCGCGCTTCTTCATCCGCTTCGACCAGGCCATGGTCGCCGCCCTCGGCGCATACGTCGTGTTCATGGCCGGTGCCGGTTACGTGCTCTACGTCGGCCTCGACGCCATGGGCTGACCTTCCTGTTGCGCGCACACCTCAGCCAAGGTCGGCAAGGAGGGATGCGCCCCGTGCCGCGTCACGACGACCGCGGCCACTTTCGCCGCGAACCCGCACGCCGCAACGACATCGGCGGTGATCGGATCGCCGGGAAGCTCCGCGAGCCGGGCAGCGAGCGCTCCGACGAACGAATCTCCGGCAGCAGTGGTGTCCACCGCCCGGACGGCGACTGCCGGGACATGCGCGGACGACGACGCGTCGAGGACCGCGCATCCCTCGGCTCCCAGCGTCACGATCACCCACCGGCAGCCCGCCGCGAACAGGTCGGCGCTGCCGCGGCGCAAACCGTTGCCGTCGAAGGGATCCTGGCCGGTGAGCTGCCGGAACTCGATTTCGTTCGACACCACCACGTCGCTGAACGGCAGCAGCTTTCCGGCCGCGTCGGCGGCGGGCGCGGTGTTGAGCACGGTCAGCACCCCGCGTTCGCGAGCGGCCGCGAAAGCGCGCTCCGTCGCGTCTGCCGCTGCTTCCAATTGGCCTGCTACTACCCGAAGGCTCGGCAATGCGCCGATCGCCGTTTCGGCTGCCGCGGCGGGGATGTCGGCGTTCGCCCCGGCAACGACGACGATCGAGTTGACGCCCTCCGCGTCGACGGTGATCGCGGCTCGGCCGGTGGGCAGTGCCGATCGCCGCACGTGGGTGACGTCCGCGCCCTCGGCGGCGAGAGCGTTCAGGTACTCGTCGCCGTCCTCGTCCTGGCCGACGCAGCCGATCACGGCCACGTCCGCGCCGAGCCGGGCGGCGGCGACCGCTTGGTTGCCGCCTTTTCCGCCCAGTTCCCGGCTCGTCGAGAACCCCATGAGGGTCTCCCCCGGCTCGGGAATCCGCGGCGCTTGGACGATGTGGTCGACATTGAGCGAGGCGACGACAGCTACGGCCTGGCTCATGCGGTCAGCCAGTGCGCCGGGACGTCCCGCATCAGCCGGGCCACGGCGTCGGCCGGGACGCCTTCTGCTTCGAGCAGATCGGCGAAAATCGTCGGCACGAACACCAGCCCGTTCCCGCCGTTGCCGGTCCACATCTGCTTCAGGAACAGGTCGTGCGACAACATGATCTGCTCCCCGAAGCCCTCGTGCACCCATCGCGCCACGGCGTGCGCGGTCTGGGACACCGTCGGCGCCACGCCTTCGCCGGGGAACGAGATGTCGAGGCCGATCATGTCGAACTCCAGCAGCACGCCGCGTTCGAGAAGCTCGCGCTGGTAGCCGGGATCGCCGCCGGACGGATCGCTGTGCGCCAGCGCGACTTTGCCCGGAAGCGCACCGCATTCGTCCAGCACCAGGTCGAGCACCTCATGCCCGCGGCGTTGCCAGCCCGGCATGTGGATGTTGAGCCCGACGTTCGGCCGGTCCGCCTGCGCGAGTGCCGCGGCGCGCAGCGAAGCCCGTTCCCCTTCGGTGAAAAACGGCGAGACGCCGACCTCGCCGATGACGCCGGCCCGGATGCCCGTTTCGCCGACGCCCTGGTCCAGTTCCGCGAGAATGCGCGAGGTTTGCGCTTCGACGGCGACCGCGGTGATGCGCTCGCCCTCGAACTTCTCCAGGTACGCACCGGTGCCCATGATGACGGTGACTCCGGTCGCCTCGGCCACTGCCGCCAGCGCTCGCGGGTCCCGGCCGATCGCCGCGCTGCCGGTCGCGTCGACCACCGTGCCGCCGCCTGCCGCGGCGAACGCGGCCACCTCGCGCACGACGCTCGCGTGGTCCTTCGCCGCCACGTTGTCGGCGCAGCAATAGGGATCCTGGCGAAGCAGGAACTGCCAGCCGGGCCCCACTTCCGCTTCGACGAGCCGGCGGGTGGAGGCGTAGGAGGGTTCGGCGACCGCGGAGGACAGGTCGTTGAAGAGGTGTTCGTGCGGCAGCACCAGCCCGAGGCCCGCCGCGTCGACCGGACCGAGGACCCCGCGCACCTCAGCCACGACGCACCTCGGCTGGCTGGGCGAGAACCGCCGGTTCGGCCGTGTGCCGGGACGGGATCATCGCGATCGCCGCGGCCGCCAGCGCCACGAGCGCGCCGAGGACGGTGACCAGGTGCAGGCTGGAACCCGCCGCGGGAGCGACGACTTCGAGCAGCAGCGACCCGATGAGCTGGCCGGCCGTGGAAGCCAGCCCCAGCAGCAGGAGCCCCAAACCGCGCACCAGCAAGGCCATCAGCGCGATCGACAACAGGCCGAGCGGCCCGCCGAAGTACATCCACCACGTGCCCGGCAACGCGAAGTGCGCGCCGGCGGCCGCCATCCGCACCGCGTACACGAGGCCGAGCGCCACGAAGCCGATGAGGAAGTTCCAGGTGATGGAGATGAACATCGAGCCGGACAGCAGGCCGATCTCGGAGTTGCCCGCGGGCTGCCAGCCGGCGAGCAGGCCGCCCACGAACGGCATGATCGCCAGCGCGATCATGTGCGGGGCCGACCAGTTCGGGGACACGACCAGCACCGTGGCGCAGATCGCGAGGATCGCCCCGGCGACCCGCGGCGCGCTCATCGCCTGCTTGAACGGGACGCCGATGCCGAGCCGGTCGCACACCACGCCGGAGATGACCATGCCGGAGATCAGCGAGGTCTGGAAGATCGCCACCCCGAGGAAGCCCACCGTCACGCCTTCGGAGAGCACGATCACCGCGCCGCACAGGCCCGCGAAGAAGTTCCACCGCGGGATCTCGCCGCGCACCAGCTGACCCGGCAGGCGGAAGAACGCGGTGCGCGTGCGGGCGCGCGCCAGCACGATGATCAGCATCAGCACGAGTCCGGTGCCGAAGGACACCAGCGCGGCGGCGTGCCCGTCGCCGAGCTCGGTGCCGAGATGCCCGTTGACCAGCGACTGCAACGGTCCGAGCATTCCGGCGAAGACGGTCGCGATCGTCAGCACGACGACCGAGGTCGCGCGGCGGGTGGGTGACGTACTCATCGAATCCTCCTTGATCCCGAGTGCGCGCGGCTCAGATTTCGCGGCCGGCGAGCCAGGTCAGCGCCTGGGCGAAGAGCTTGCGGTAGCCCTCCCAGCTCATGAACTCCTCCGGAGCCCAGTGCGGGGAGACGTCCGAGGTGAACGCGAGGGTGCGGCCCTCGCCGAACTGGCGCGCGGCCAGCATGACGTCGCCCTCGACGGTGGCGAGCAGTTCGGCGTCCGGCTTCAGCGTGGTGTGCTGGTAGCCCAGCAGGATCGGCCATTCCCGGTCGAGACCGGCGACCACCGGGTGGCCGGACTGCACGACCTGGGCACGGACGCCCTCCGGGGTCTCGACGCGGTCGTCGAACGGGTCGATGTCGACCGGGAGGATCTCCTCGATCGGCGTGCGGTGGTAGTTGGCCTTGCCCTCGAAGCCCTGGAAGCTCAGGTAGCCGCCGGCCATCATCAGGCCGCCGCCGCCGCGGACCCACTCGCGCAGCAGCTTGAGCCGGTTGGGCGCCGGGCGGCCGCGGGTGAACGTGTCCGGGTGCAGCAGCAGCGTGTTGGAGCCGACGTCGGAGAGCAGCACGACGTCGTAGGCCGCGAGTTCCTCCAGCGTCTGCGGGAACTTCTCGGCCACGTCGTGCGAACGCAGGTGAGTCACCTCGACCCCTTCCGCCGCCAGCGCCGCCAGCAGCCGCTCGCACCCGATCTCCACCTGCGTGTGCGCGAACGGGTCGTATCCCTTGTGGTCGATCGTCGCACTGACCCACGACTCCCCGGCTAGCAGGACCTTGACCATCGACGACTCCTTCGGGCGAAAGCTTTAGCGTGTGTTGCGCAACATAGCGCAACATCGCCAATATAGGATGCGGTTGCAGTCGCCGTCAACGCTCGAACGGGGAGGAGCCGGATGTCGCTGGCGAAGGTGGCCCGAGAAGCCGGAGTGGCCGTGTCGACGGTGTCGAGGTACGTCCGGGGCGAACTCAACGTCGCCTCCGAGACGGCCCGGCGCATCGACGCCGCGCTGTCCGCCGAAGGGCATCCGCCCGTGCCGAAACAAGTGACCGGGCTCAGCCTCGGCCTGGTGGTCCCGTCGCTGGACAACCCGTACTTCTCCGCGCTGGCGGACGCGGTGGCCGACGCCGCCGCCACAGACGGCATCGACGTCTTCACCGCCCTCACCGGATCGTCGCCTTCGCGGGAGCGCGCCAGCGTCGAGCGCCTGATGCGGGTGCCGGACGTGGGCGGGCTGATCTACCTGGGGATGAACAGCACCAACGAAGCCTTCGCGAACCGGCTGGCCGGCGACTTCCCGGTGGTCTTCCTCGACGAGTACGTGGAGGCCGCCGGGCCGCGGATCGCGCACATCACCGCGAACAGTTTCGGCGGCGCCTACCAGGCGACCACCCACCTGATCTCCCAGGGCCACCGGCGCATCGCCCACGTCGGCGGCCCGGCCGGGCTGCGGACGGCCGATCAGCGCGAGGCCGGGTACCGCGCGGCGCTGAAAGCGCACGGGATCGAGGCGGACGAAGCGATGATCGTGCGCGGCGCGTTCAGTTCGGCGTTCGGCATGAACTTCTTCGCGCACATGGCGCGGGCGGGCGCGGAGCCGACCGCCGTGTTCACCGCCAGCGACATCGCCGCCGTCGGCCTGCTCGAAGCGGCCCGCCGCGCGGGGGTCTCGGTGCCGGGAGACCTGTCGGTGATCGGCTGCGACGGGATCACCCTCGGCGAATGGACCTCGCCGCGCCTGACCACCGTTGCGCAACCGACCGAGCAGATGGCCCGCAAAGCGGTCGACGAGATCACCCGTCTCGCGGCCGGGGACAGCCCCGCGGACCACGTGCTCTCCATGCAGCTCGTCGTCCGCGAATCGACCCGGGAGCACTCCGCATGACCGACGAAGCCCTTGAGCTGCTGCGCGATCTGGTGCGCCAGGACACCACCTCCGGCGACAACGCCGCGCAGGCATCCGCCCAGGAGCTGGCTGTCTCCTACGCCACCGCCGCGGCGGGCGTACGCGTGCTGCAACGCTCCGCCACCGGGCGGCCATGGGTGCTGCTCGGCACCGGTTCGGGCAGCGGGGCGCTGTTCGTGTGCCACATCGACACCGTTCCGGTCGGCTCCCCCGACCTCTGGGAACGCGCCCCGTTCTCCGCGGACACCGACGAGGAGTGCCTGCACGGCCGGGGCAGCGTCGACATGAAGGGCGGGCTGGTCGCCGCGCTGGCGGCGTTGCGCAACGCCGCGGAAGCCGGCACCGACGCGCAGGTCCTCATCACCAGCGACGAGGAGATCGGCTGTCGCGGCGCGGCGGAGGCCGCGGGCTCGCTGGAGCTGACGCCGCGGATCGTCGTAGTGCCGGAGGCGACGCAGAACCGCGTTTCGCTCGGGCATCGCGGCGCCACGTGGCTGCGCCTCGCCGCGACGGGCAAGGCGGCCCACGGGTCCACGCCGCACCTCGGGCGCAACGCGATCCAGCTGCTCGCCGAACGGGCCCTCGGCCTGCTCGGCTCCTTTCCGCTGTCCACTGAGGACTATCTCGGCGAGGAAACCGTCAACGTCGGCACGTTCGAGGGCGGGACCGCGACGAATATCGTTCCCGCGTCAGCGGTTCTGACGCTGGATGTGCGCACTGTCGACGGTGGAGCGCCCGCGATCGCCTGGGCTTCGTCACTCGATCCGGCGATCAGTGCGGAGGTGGATCTCGATCTGCCCGCCGTGCGGACGCCGGGCTTGCCGGACGCGCTGGCCGGCCACGCCACCGCGCCAGCCGCCACCTACTTCACCGACGCCTCGGCCTTGGCCGGGTCGGTCTCCGGAGCCCCGATCGTGATCTGGGGTCCGGGGGATCCGCGCGAGATGCACGCGGCGGACGAGAAGCTGGAACTAGAGTCTTGGCGGGCGGCGTTGCGCAACTATCGCGAACTGGTGCTGTCCGCCGCGCGCTAACCCGACCTCGGTCCACTGTGGACTGACGTCCGGCAAGCGGTCGGCGCTGTACACACTGGCGGCGAGAGGAACGCACTGCGCCATTCTGATCCACTGCGGCGTCTGCTATTCCGGCGGACCTTCGACAAGCGCTACCCTCTGCCGAGCGCACCGGAAACGACCGCACCCGACCAGGATCCGCGATTGCGAGCCGCATGGACGCCGACGAAAGCGGGGCACCCCTCTCCGAGCAGTCCACGGCCGGAGTGCCGATTCCCTGGCGACCGCGTTGACACCGGCCCGCGAGCGCGGCAGCCGCGCTCGGCAGGACGACGTTCCCGAACTCCCCGACGGGCGGCCCAGCCCGTGACACCGCGCGCTTCTCCGGGCGATTATCGCGCATCCGCAACTATTGTCAACGCATGTAACCTGCTGAAGCAACCCAGCCGTGAGCAGAACCCCGACAGTGCGAGAGAGAAGAAACCCCATGTCGCTCACCCACATCCTCCCCGGACGGCTCGGGTTCGGGACCGCTCCGCTCGGGAACATGTTCCGCGCCATTCCCGAGGACGAGGCCCTCGCGACCGTCGCGGCCGCCTGGGAGCAGGGCATCCGCTTCTACGACACCGCGCCGTACTACGGGGCCGGGCTGGCGGAATCGCGGCTCGGCCAGGTGCTGGCGGGCGAACCGCGCGATTCCTACGTCCTGTCGACGAAGGTCGGCCGCGTCGTTCTCGACGAGCGCAGGGAAGCGGCGCCCGATTTCGGCGAGAAGGGCGGCCTGTTCGAGCACGGCAACCCCAACAAGATCCTCCACGAGTGGACCGCCGACGCGACCGAACGCTCCATTGAGGACAGTCTGAAACGGCTCGGCACCGACCGGCTCGACATCGTCTGGGTGCACGACATCGCGCAGGACTTCCACGGCGACCGCTGGCTGCAGAAGTTCGAAGAGGCCCGCACCGGAGCCTTCCGCGTGCTTTCGCGGCTGCGCGGCGAGGGCGTCATCAAGGCGTGGGGCCTGGGCGTCAACAAGACCGAGCCGATCGAGCTGACCCTCGACCTCGACGAGCCGCAGCCGGACGGCTTCCTGCTCGCCGGGCGCTACACGCTTCTCGACCACGGGCACGCCCTCCAGCGATTGCTCCCGATGGCGCAGGAGCACAACGTCAGCATGGTGATCGGCGGCCCGTACAGCTCCGGCGTCCTGGCCGGCGGGACCCACTTCGAATACCGGCAGGCCCCGCCGGAAATCCTCGACCGCGTGGAGCGGCTCAGGGAGCTCGCGGCGCGGCACGGCATCAGCGTCAAGGCCGCCGCGCTGCAGTTCTCGCTCGCCCACCCGGTGGCCGCCGCCGCGATTCCCGGGGCTACCCGGCCCAGCCGGATCGCCGAGGACACCGCCGCGCTGGCCGAGCGCGTCCCGGCCGGGTTCTGGCACGACCTGCGCGCCGCCGGTCTCGTCCATCCCGCCGCTCCCCTGCCCGGCAACGCCTGAAACAGGGGCTTCCAGTGCCGTCAGCCGCTCCGTGCCCGCGTCGCCCAGCAGGCCTGGGACCTCGTCGGCGGATTCGGCTCCCTTCCCGGCTGAGCGGCTGGCGAGCTTCAGCGACACCGAACGCCACTACGCCTACGCGATCCTCGAAGCGTCGTTCCCGGTCACCGGCAGCTACCGCGACGGCCTCGACGCCCTGTACAAGACGCTGACGGCCTGACCTCACGACCGCACAGCGTCCACTGTGGACGCCCGGGTCTCGGTGTCCTCCATGCGCCCGCGAGTCTCCGGACTGACGGCGGTCGCGACGAGGAACACCGCGACCGTCGCGCCGAGGAAGAGCACCAGCCTGCCGGGCACCGCGTCGAGGCCGGGGCTGGCCAGGTTCACGAACGTCGGCATCAGGCCGCCGATCATGAACCCGAGGTTCCAGCACACCGCGGTGCCCCTGGCGCGCAGCGCGGTCGGATAGCGCTCGTTGAGAAAAACCAGCACCGGGGCGTAGGCGGCGTTGGCGAAGAACGCGAGCAACGTCGCGTACACCCCGATGAGGCCCGAATCCGCCGGGTCGGCGTGCGAGACGAGCCACGTCAGCAGCGGCAGGGCAATGAGGTTCACCGTGCCCATGATCAGCATCATGCGGCGGCGGCCGAAGCGTTCGCTCAGGTGCCCGGCCAGCACCGCGGCGACGATCACGCCGAGGCTGGCCACGAGCAGGATCACGCCTTGGGCGGTGCCGTGCACCCCGGTCACGCTGCCGAGCAGGGTCGGCAGGTAGCCCGACGTGAGGTAGTACTGCGATCCGGCCCCGGCGACGAGCACGATGTTCAGCGCGAACACCTTGCCGCGCCCGCCGCGCACCAGGTCGCTGATGCGCGCTTTCGCGGGCGGGCCGGCCGCGCGGGCGGCCCGCCACAGCGGCGATTCCTCGACGCCGCGGAGCACGAAATAGCTGAGTACCGCGGCGAGCAGACCGGCGAAGAACATCACCCGCCAGCCCCAGGCCTCGAACCGCGGTCCGGGAAACATCGCGCTGACCCCGATGTAGAGACCGCTCGCCATCGCCGCGCCGAGGCCCGCTCCCCCGGCTCCGACGAGCCCGGACATCAGGCCGCGCCACCGCGGCGGCACGCTTTCCGTGCCCAGCGTGTGCGTCGCGGCCACGACGCCGCCGACGAAAATCCCTTGCACCAGACGCAAAGCCAGGAACAGCACGGGCGCGAAGACCCCGACCGCCGCGTACGTCGGCACCGCGCCCATCGCCGCGGTCGACAAACCGACTCCGGCGAGCACGATCACCATCGTCTTCTTGCGTCCGGCGCGATCGCTGACCGCGCCGAAGATCGCCGCGCCCGCGGGCCGCAGCAGCACGCTCACCGCGAAGGACGCGTACACCGCGGCCAGGCTCAGCGTCGGGCTGTGCCCGGGAAAGATCAGCCTGCCGACCGTGCCGGCGATGTAGAGCAGGATGAACAGGTCGAAGAGATCGAACGCCCATCCGGCGACCGAGGACACCGCGGCGTAGATCGTGGCGCGGCGAGACTGGTGTTCGTACATACCCACCTCCTTGTGGAGCACAAACGTGGCAAACCTGGGGAGCGTTCAGCGACGCCGGAACGCGAGCCGGATCCGGTCGAGCAGCGTGCCGAACATGAGCTTCACCGCGCTGGGCGCTTTGACCGGGCCTTCCGGCGCGCGTCCGGACTGTGCGGCCTCGGCGACCGCGCCGGCGAACTGCTCGAACATGCGCCGGCTGATGTCGCCCGCGAGCGCCCGGCCGAACTGCGCGATGCGCCCGGTCAGATACACCTTCGCGTCGGCGTGCAGAACGGTGCCGTCGCCGGAAGCTTCGGTGCGCAGTTCGATGTCGGCCTGCGTCTGCGCGCCGCCGGTGTCCTGGCCTTGGGCGAGCACGCGCATCCGGCCCGCCTCGCGATCGTGTTCGAGGATCTTGGCGACGCCGTTGAACGCCAGTTTGACCGGGCCGACCGACACCCGCGCGCGGCCGGAGTACAGGTTGTCGCCGAGTTCGCCGGTCAGCTCGGCTCCGGGCAGGCACCGGGCCAGCAACTGGATGTCGTCGAACACCGTCCACACGCGACTGTCCTCGACGGCGATCCCGGTGGCGATCCGCACCGCGACGGTCGGAGCCCCGTCCGGCAGCACGATCTCCGTCGCGACCGGTTCCTCCTCCGCCTCCGGCAACGCACCGGCGGCTTGCCCGGCCGAGCGGCCCGCCAGCGCGCGCCGTCCGCAGTTGCCCGGCGCGGGGATGCCTTCCGGGAACTCCTCCTGCGTCTCGCGAACGGCCGTGACGATGTTCCGGTATCCGGTGCAGCGGCAGATCACCCCGGACAGTTCCGCGGGCAGTTCTTCCGCCGCCACCTCGGGTTTCGCGGCGAGCAGGTCGTAGGAGCTCATCAGGAACCCCGGCGTGCAGAAGCCGCACTGCAGCGCGTGATTGCGGCCGAAGGAACGCTGCAGCGGATGCAGGTCGCCGGGTTTGCCGAGCCCTTCGACCGTCGTGATCTCGGCCCCGTCGAGCTGGATCGCGAACAGCAGGCACGCCCGAGCGGCCTCGCCGTCGACCAGCACCGTGCACATCCCGCACACCCCGTGCTCGCAACCGACGTGGGTGCCGGTGAGGCCGAGGTGATCGCGCAGCGCGTCGGAGAGCGTGACTCGCGCGGGCAGCCGCAGCGTCGTCTCGGTGCCGTTCACCGTGAAGGACACCTCGACCAGCTCGCCGGGCTCCGCGCGCACCGGACGCGGCTGTCGTTCCGCTGTCGTCATGCGCTTGCCTTTCTTGTCGCAGCAGCGATTTCGCGTTCGGCCAGCACACGGAACAGCCGACGCCGGTAGTCGCGGGACGCGTGGACGTCCCCGTCGGTGTCGACCATCTCGGCGAGCAGATCGGGGGTGATCTCGTCGAGTCCGGCGGTGCGGGTGACCGGACGGTCGGAGATGCCGAAGCCGGTGAGCGCGACGCGTCCCTCCCGGACGTGCACGGCGACCCCGGCGAGCGCGAAATCGCCATGCCTGCGCGCGATCTCCCCGAATCCGTAGCCGTCACCCTTGCCTGCCAACGGGAACCGGACGGCGGTGAGCACCTCGTCGGGACCGAGTTCGGTCATCATCGCCCCGGCGAAGAAGTCCCGCGCGGCCACCGATCGCGAGCCAGCCGGGCCCGTGAGCGTGAGGCGCGCGTCGAGGCAGCACGCCACCGCGGGCAGTTCGGCGGCCGGGTCGGCGTGCGCGAGGCTGCCGCACACCGTGCCGCGGCTGCGCAGTTCCCGGTGCCCGACCCACGGCAGCGCGAGTCCCAGCAGCGGGACCTCGCGGCTCACCGCGTCGCGTTCGACCGCCCGTTGCCGGACGGTGGCTCCGATCTCGGCGAACCCGTCTCCGCGCCGGATCTCCCGCAGCGACGCGATGCCGTTGATGTCCACCAGCACCTCGGGGCGGGCCAGCCGCATCGCCAGCACCGGCACCAGCGACTGGCCGCCCGAGATCACCTTGCCGCCCCCGCCGGAACGGGCGAGTTCCGCGACCGCCTCGTCCACAGTGGAGGGACGAGCGTAGGCGAACGGCGCAGCCTTCACGGGAGGATCACCGACCTTGGAACTTGGGCTTGCGCTTGTCGGCGAACGCCGCGACGCCCTCGGCGAAATCGTTGCTGGAGCGCAGCATCGCGTACGCCTTGCGCTCCAGTTCGATGCCCGAGTACAGCGGCGCGTCGACGCCCTTGTCCAGCACCTCCTTGGCGGTGCGGGCGGCCAGCGGCGAATAGCCGAGCAGCACGCCGACGATCCGCTCGACCTCCGCGTCGAGGGCGGCGCGGTCGGGCACCACGTTCGCGACCAGGCCCCAGTCCCCCGCCTGCTGCGCCTTGATCCGGCTGGCGGTCATGATGTGGTACTTCGCCCGCGAAAGCCCGATCAGCCGGGCCAGCCGCTGCGTGCCGCCGGAACCGGGGATCATGCCGAGCCGCATCTCCGGCAGCGCGAACTCGCTGCGTTCGGTGCAGACCCGGATGTCGGTGGACAGCGCGAGTTCGAGGCCGACGCCGAAGCAGTAGCCGTCCACCGCGCAGATCACCGGCTTCGGGCTGCGCGAGGCGGCGGTGACGTTGTGGCCGAGGTCGGTGAACGCGACCGGTTCGACCTCCATGAAGCCGGCGATGTCGCCGCCCGAGGAGAAATGCTCGCCCTCGGCCCGCACGACGACCGCCTGGATGTCGTCGTCGGCGTCGATCTCGGCGAAGCGGTCGGCCATGACCTGCCGCGTCTCCCACGTGATGATGTTGAACTTGCCGTGGTCGAGCGTGAGGTAGGCGACGCGGCCCTCATGTCCGCGGTGCAGCCGGATCTCGCCTCCGGTGAGTGCCATGGTCAGTTGTTCCCTTCCTTGGTTGCCGCGCTGCGTTCGAGCAGCTCGTGCACGACGTTGCCGTGCAGGGGCAGGCTTGTGATCGCGACGCCTTCGGCCGACAGCGCGTCGGCGACGGCGTTCGCGATGGCGACGGGCAGGCTCATGCAGCTGCCCTCGCCGCAGCCCTTCGCGCCGAGTTTCGTGAGCGGCGAGGGGGTTTGCAGGTGGTCGCTGTCGAGCTCGTAGGCCGTTTCCGCCGTCGTGGGGCAGAGATAGTCCATGAACGTCGCGGTCGGCTGGCCGTTTTCGGTGTAGCGCATCTCCTCGTAGAGCGCGCCGCCCAGCGCGTGCGCGAGTGCGCCGTGCACTTGGCCTTCCAGCAGCACCGGATTGAGGATGGTTCCGGCGTCGTGCACGCTGTACACCTGCTCCAGCCGGACCTCGCGGGTCTCGCGATCGATGCGCACCACGACCAGTTCCGCGACGAATCCGTAGCAGAGGCTGGAGTTGATCTGATCGCTGCGGCTCGGCGCTTTCGACTGCGGCGGGGTGAACGCCGCTTCCTCGTAGAGCCGCGCGGACACGCCGTCGGGCAGCGAGCCGGGGTCCCAGTGCACGAGCCCGGCCGCGTGCCGGAACGACACCGAGTGCTCCGGGTTTCCCGTCTCCCGCACCAAGCCGCCGGACAGTTCGACGCCCGCCGGGTCGACGCCGAGCAGCGTCGCACCCGCGACCTTGACCGTCGCGGCGATCCGTTCGCTCGCCTCGACCAGCGCGCTGGTCAGCAGCGGAGCGAACCGGGACGAGTAGCTGCCGGTGCTGATCGTCCACGGCGTCGTGGCGGTGTCCATCTCGACTACCGGCCGCACCTGTTCGCGCGGCAGGCCGAGCTGATCGGCCACAACGGACTGTGCGACGGTCGCGTGGCCCTGCCCCTGCGGCACCGTGCCCAGCAGCACCGAAACGAGGCCGTTGGGGTCGACGCTGATCCGCACGTGCTCGGTCGAACCGGACTTCCCCCGGCCCGCGGCCCGCTGTTCGGCGGGCGTGGCGAGGCCGACGTAGCCGATGTTCGTGGCCGACGGGTCGACGATCGTCGCGACGCCGATGCCGAGGTATTCGCCGCGCTCGCGGGCTTCGGCCTGCCGCCGCCGCAACGCCTGGTAGTCGCTGTTCTTGACGAGCAGGTCGAGCGCCCCGTGGTAGTCGCCGGAGTCGTAAATGCCGCCGGTCGGGGTGGCGTAAGGGAAATCGCCGACGAAGTTGCGGCGGCGGAGTTCGATCGGATCGAGACCGCCAGTCCGCGCGATCTCGTCCATCAGGCGTTCGAGGCCGAAGTAGAGCTGCTGGCCGCCGAAACCGCGGTTGAGGCCGGTCGGCGTCTTGTTCGTGACGACCGCGCGCGAGCGGATCCGCACCGCGTCGATCCGGTAGGCGCCGGTGATGTTGCCGAAGCACCGGTAGAGCGTGCTCGGCTCGGGCGGGCGCAGGTAGCCGCCGACGTTGTCGACCAGGTCCGCACGCAGGCCGGCGACCCGGCCGTCCGCGCCGATCGCGGCCTCGAACCGCATTTTCCGGTCGGACCCCGCCGAACTGGCCAGCAGGTGTTCGACGCGGTCCTCGGTCCAGCGCACCGGCCGTCCGGCGTGTTTGCTGGCGAGCGCCATCAACGCGACGTACGGGTAGATCGCGGCTTTGATGCCGAAGCTGCCGCCGATGTCGGCGGGCACGCGCAGCCGGATCCGCGACGCGGGCACGCCGAACGCCCCGGCGAGCACCGCGACCATGGAGAACGGACCGTGGAAGTTCGCCCACGCCTCGACGGCGGGCCCGTCCGCTTCGTCGCGCCACTCCACGACCACCGAACCGCACTCCATCGGCGTGGACGAGTAGCGCGGGAAGTCGTACTCCCGCGCGACAACGCGATCGGCCGCGGCGAAAACCGCGTCCACGTCGCCGAAATCGAAGGTGCGGTCGGTGGCGACGTTGCTCTCCGCCGTGTCGTGCAGCAGCGGCGCGTCCGGAGCGAGCGCGTCCTCGATGTCGATCACCGGCGGCAGCGGCTCGTAGTCGACCTGGACGAGTTCGGCCGCGTCCTCGGCGGCGTACCGGTCGGCCGCGACGACCACCGCGACCGGTTCCCCGACGAACCGGGCCTTGTCCACCGCGGTCGGGTAATACGGCATCGGCGTCTTCACCGCGAGCGGGAACGGATTGAGCCCGGCGGCCACCTCCTCGGGCCCGAGCACCGCGGCGACGCCCGGATGGCGGCGTGCGCGCTCGAGGTCGACCCGGCGGATCCGCGCGTGCGGATGCGGGCTGCGGACGATCGCCGCGGTCAGCGTCCCGGCGAACGGGTCGAGGTCGTCGAGGAACCGGCCGCGGCCGGTGAGCAGCGCCGGATCCTCGATCCGCGCGCACATCCGGTCCGTCACGGCGCCTCCTGCACATCGGGTGCGGCGAGTTCGCGGCGCAGGATCTTGCCCACGCCGGACTTCGGGATCTCCGGCACCGCGACGACGCGCTTGGGCCGTTTGAGCGAGGGCAGGCCGGACTCGTCGCGGGCGAACCGGGCGACCGCCGCGACGGCCTCGTCCGGCGTGATCCCGTGCTCCGGCACCACGAACGCGGTGACCGCCTGGCCCCACCGGTCGTCCGCGGTGCCGGTGACGACCACCTCGCGCACCGCCGGGCACGCGGCGAGCGCGTTCTCGATCTCCTCGGGGTAGAGGTTCTCGCCGCCCGAGTTGATCATGTCGTCGATCCGGCCGGACACCCACAGGTCGCCCTCGTCGTCGGCGACGGCGAGATCGCCCGGGAAGTACCAGCCGCCGCGGATCGCCTTCGCGTCCGCGTCGGGACGGCGCCAGTACCCGGCGAACGCCTCCGGGCTCGCCATCGACACCGCGATCTGCCCCTGCTCCCCCGGTCCGACCAGGTCGTGCGGGCTCGCGTCCGGCTCCGGCCGCACCAGCCGGACCCGGGAGAAGACCCCGGCACGCCCGGCACAACCCGGTTTGGCCGCCGAGTCCGGGCCGATGGAGAAGGTGTAGATCTCTGTGCTGCCGTAGTGATTCACGAACGACTGCGGCGACAGCGCGTCCTGCAGCTGTCCGGCCAGCGAGGTCGTCATCGCCGCTCCCGCGTACCCGATCTTGCGCACCGAGGCGGCTTCCCCGAGGCGACCGGTGCGCAGGAGCGACCAATAGATCGTGGGGACGAGGAAGAGACTGGAGATTTTCTCGCGCTGGACGAGTTCGAGCGTCTCCTCGGCGTCGAACCGGACCTGCGGCACCCAGGTGCCCGCGGTGAGCACTGTGGACAGAAGCGTCCGCATGCCCATGGTGTGGAACAACGGCATCACGCCGAGCGTCGCGTCGAAATAGGACTGTCCAGTTTGGATGATGTGCGCGAGCGCGGAATAATGCTCGGCCGCGTGACTGCGGGGCACGCCTTTCGGTTTCCCCGTGGTGCCAGAGGTGTAGAGCATGACGCTGATGTCGTCGTCGCGCACCGGCACGAGCGGAGCCGGACCACCTCGTCCGGCGCGGTGGTCGAGCTCGTCGGCGGAAACGCCGGCAACCCCGTCCAGCGCCTCGGCCGCCAACTCGGCGTTCTCCTCGTCGTAAACCACCAGTGCCGGCTCCGCGTCCGCCACGCAGTACGCGAGCTCCGGCGCCGCGAACCGGAACGACAGCGGAACCGAAACCGCGCCGATCTTCTGTACCGCCAAGTGCGCGCTCGCCAGCGGCAGCCCGCCGGCGAGCACGAGCACGACGCGGTCGCCCGCGCGCACTCCCAGTTCGCCGAACGCCCTCGCCAGCCGGCTCGTCCGGTCGTCCCATTCGGCGTAGGTGAGCGGACGCGCGCCGCCCACCGCCCGCCGGGACGGATAGCGCTCGGCCGTCCACCGCATCGCCGTGCCCAGGTCCATCAGTGCTCCGTTGCCGCAGTCCGGGGCGGAAGATCTCCGCAATGATCTGTTTCAGACCATCTGTTTCAGACGGTCAGGACCGTACGGTAGCCTTCGGGGCATGTCAAGCGTGCGGTTGTCCACGACCTCGTACGTCGTGCTGGGCATGATCGCGCTGCGCGGCGCGTCGACCCCCTACGACCTCAAGCGCGCGGTCGGCCGGTCGATCGGCTATTTCTGGACGTTCCCGCACGCGCAGCTGTATTCGGAGCCGAAACGGCTGGAGGACGCGGGCCTGCTCGACGTGCACGAGGAACAGCACGGACGCAGGCGCAAGCTGTACACGATCACCGAAGAGGGATCGGCCGCGCTCCGCGGCTGGCTGGCCGAACCGGTGCACGAGCATTTCGAACTGCGAGACGTCGCGGAGATCAAGCTGTTCTTCAACGAACTGGGCGAACTGCCCGACGTCGCACGCCTGGCAGCGAGCCAAATCGAGCAGCACGAACGCCGCATCGCCGAATACCAGGACATGAAAGACCGCTTCGGCGAGGTCCACGACGTGGCGAACCGCATGGTCACCCTGGAACTGGGGCTGGGCATGGAGCACGCCGCGCTGGAATTCTGGCAGCGCGTGGCGGGCCAGGTCGAACGCGGCGAATTCCCCGCTGCGGCAAGGCAGCCCGCAAACCGGTAGCGAACACCCTCGCGAAACCGTGCGCGATGCCGCCGCCGGACGGCGAGCGGCCCGGCGCGTCCGCCCGGCGCGGCGGACGGCGCACAGGGCCGGAATCCTCCGCCACTAGAGCCTTGTTGCTCTGGCCACGTTGGACGGCCGGTTCTAACGTCGCGGTTCGTGCAGTCCTCCGGACGGAGAGGCGCGGACTGTGGTGATCGAGCAGGAGCTGGCCAGGATCTACGAGGCGATCCGGGCCCGTGCGCTGGCCGAGGGTTCCCCGGTGGCGCTGCGGCACGTGGTCCAGGTGTGCCAGGAGGTGCTGGCGGCCGACGGCGTCGGAGTGCGGCTGAAGGAGCGGTTCGGTCTCGGCGAGCCCGCCTACGCCACCGATCCGCGTGCCGAGCGCGTGCTAGAACTCCAGATCACCGTGGGAGAAGGTCCCGGGCTGACGGCGCTGCGGCGCCGGTTCGCGGTGCTGTCCGCGGAGCTGGACGAGCCGCGGCGGTTCCGGCAGTGGCCGCTGTTCGCGCCCGCCGTGGTCGAGGAGGGGCTGCGCGCGGTGTTCGCGTTCCCGCTCGCCACCGGGGCGGCGTCGCTGGGGGTGCTGGAGATCTACCGCGAGTCCCCGCATTCCCTGACCGACGGCGAACTGGACCTGGCGCTCACGATGGTCCAGGTCGTGACCGGCCACCTGCTCGCGAGGGTGGCCCTCACGGCGTCGGGCGAGGCGGAGGCGATCGTCGACGAGCGGCTCTACCGCCGCTGGCGCACCGTGCACTCCGCCACGGGAATGGCCGCGGCCCAGCTGGGCTGCCCGGTCGCGGAAGCCTCGCTGCGGTTGCGGGCCTACGCGTACGTCAGCGGCAGGCGGCTGTCCGAAGTGGCCGACGACGTGGTCGCGGGCGTACTGCGCCTGCCTCCTGACCATCCGTCGTGGCAGCACGACGACGACCGCGACAAAAACGACGCGGACGACCGCGGCGACGAAAGCCATGGCGGCGAAAGCGGGAGGCACCCGGAATGAACACGCTGAACGGCGAGTGGGCTTCGCTGCTGCTGGAGACGGCTCGGGCGGTGACCGGCCGGCGGACCGGACTCGACGCCGCGTATCTGCTCACCCGCGTCTGCACGCGCTTGCCCGGCGTGGACGCGGCGATCGTGCTGCTGCCTGACGACCGCGGCCGCGGCGTCGCCCTCGCCGGGACAGACTGGCCGCTGGCCGACGATTTCCTCGCTTTCCGCGCTGACGAGGACGTGTGCGCGACGCCCGGGGAAGCGACCGGTTACGCCGACCTCGTCGGTCAGGCCGCCCAGCGGCCGGGACTGGCGCGGCTCGCCGTCGAGCACGGCATCACCGCGGTGCAGACAGTCCCGATGGAGGCGTTCGACGCGCTCGTCGGCACCGTCGTGCTGGTCAGCCGCGCGCACCGGACGCTGTCCGCCGACGAGATCGCCGTCGTGCGAGGCTGCGCCGGGATCGCCGCGACGGTCCTGCTGGCCGACGCCGTCGCCGACGATCTGCCCTCCACCGCCGTGCGGCTGACCCGGCACACCGCGCAGCAGGACCAGATCGAGGTCTGGCAGGCCACCGGAATGCTCGCCGCCCGCCACGGCGTGGACCTCCCCTCGGCGGAGGCCATGCTGCGCGCGCACGCGCGGGACCTGGCCCAGCCGCTCGTGCGCAGCGCCGAGCACGCGGCGGACGGCGGCGCGGACGAGTTCGCCGGTCCCGGCCACGACACGCGGATCCTGGTGGTGGACCCGGACCGCTTCACCGTCAGCTGTTTGTCGGACGCGCTGCGCGCCGCCGGATTCGACGTCACCGCAACCGTTTCCGCGGCTGCGGTGCTGAACTCGCTCCCGCCGCCGCTGGCGATCATCGACCAGACCGCCGCGGGCGCGGGCGACCTGATCCGGGCCCTCGCCGAGGGACCGGGCACCCAGCTGATCGTGATTTCGCCGTCGGCGGTGCGGCAGAGTCCGCCGGCCGCCGCCCGGGTGCTGCCCAAACCGGTGCACCCGTCGCAGGTGCTGGCCATGGTCCGCGATCTGCACCCCGCGGCCGGGAGAGTCGCGTGACGAAACAGCGATTGGCCAGCGGATGCGAACGGCTGGACGCGATACTGGGCGGCGGGCTGATCGACCCGTCGATCACCCTGCTGGCGGGAGCTCCCGGGTCCGGCAAGACCGTGCTGGCCCAGCAGTACGCGTTCGCCAACGCCGACCCCGCCCGCCCGGTGGTCTACTTCAGCACCCTCACCGAACCGCTCACGAAGATCACCCAGTTCCTGGACGGCCTCGAGTTCTGCGCGCCGGACCGGATCGGGACGTCGGTGCTGTTCGAGGACCTCGGCGACGTGGTGACCGAGGGCGGGCTGAACGCCGGTCTCGCCCGGCTCACCGAGATCGCGACCCGCACCCGGTGCGGCATCCTGGTCGTGGACAGCATCAAAGCCCTGCGCTACGGCTCCCAGGACCAGGCCGCCTACACGCGCTTCCTCTACGAATTGGCCGGACGGCTCAGCGCGCTGGCGACCAGCACCCTGTGGCTGGCCGAATACGACAGCGCCGAACTCGCGTCGTCGGCCGAGTTCACCATCGCCGACGCCACCATCGCGCTGTCCACGCAGGCCAGCGGCCAGCGCACCAACCGCGCGCTGCAGGTGCTCAAGCTGCGCGGCAGCACCTTCCTGCCCGGCTGGCACACCTACCGCATTTCCGAGAACGGGCTGGACGCGTTCCCCCGGCTCAGCGATCCGGCCGTCGGCGAGGGCACGGTCGACCCGGCGGCCACCGCACGGGCGAGTTCGGGCATCCCCGGCCTCGACGCCATGCTGGGCGGCGGATTCTGGCCCGGTTCGAGCACCATCGTGGCCGGGCCGCCCGGCTCCGGGAAGACGGTCATCGGCCTGCACTTCGCCTACCACGGCGTGGAGCTGGGCCAGCACAGCACTTTCACGACGCTGCAGGAGAACTCGCTCCAGCTCAACCGGGCCGTCCGCAGCCTCGGCTGGGAACCGCGGTCCGACTCCGTCACGCTGCGCTGCGAATCCCCCAACGACATCTACATCGACCAGTGGTTCTACGACCTGCTGGACTCGCTGACCGCCAGCCGGACCCGCAGGCTGGTCATCGACAGCCTCACCGACCTCGCCGCGGCGTGCGACGACGACCAGCGGTTCAGCGAGTTCCTGCATTCGCTGCTGGGCCGCTGCGCCCAGGTGGGCATCACCACGCTGCTCACCTTGGAGATCCCGGACCTGTACGGGCAGGCGGGCCTGTCCGGCACCGGGATCTCGCACCTGTCCGACAACGTGATCCTCTTGCAGTACCAGCGCTCCGGGGCGCGCATCGACCGGGCGCTGACCGTGCTGAAGACCCGGGCCAGCACGAATCTCCCCTACACCACCGCGTTCGAGGTCACCGGCCGCGGGATCGTGATGGACGGGAAGCCGGATCGCGCGTGACGATTCACGCCTCAGGTTCGGTCTCGTCCAGGCGATCGCCCCCGGCGGAACCCGCCCGTCGATCTGGTCGATGTCCCGCAAGGAAAATCGCGGTGCCGGGGTGACCGCCCGCGCTCCGGAAGGATTCCGGTTCTGCTCGTCGGCGGAGCCCAGAGACAGACTCTTGTGCAATGGTTTCCGCGGATACGCCAACAGCGCCAGAATCATTTTCTGGAGGAGAACGCTCAGCCCTTCACGACGGTACGGCGGTAGTCGCGAATCCCGACGACGGTCAATGCCACGACAATCGCCCCGGCGCAGCAAACCTGCGCGAGCACTATCGCGTCGAACGGGATGATGCCGTTTTTCAGCACCAGGTTCTGGATCACCGCCAGTGCGATGCACAGGGCCAGCGCTAGCGTCCATGCCGGACGGGGCGCGGAGCGGAGCCGGAGCAGCAGGTATCCGGCTCCGGCGAGCGCGCACAGCCAGACGAGCGGCGACAACCCGGTGATCCGGTCGAGATCGCCCGGGAGCGCGAACCTGAACGCGAGGACGGGAGCGAGGAGCAGGCTTCCCCCGACGATCCACCACCACGGCCGCGCCGGCGGCAGCGGGGCGTCGCGGTGGAAGGCCGCCAGCAACAGCACCAGGGGAATCCACTGCGGAGCGAAGTACGCGATCGCTTCCGGGCCGGAATGCTTGGCCAGAAACCAGATCGCGCCGACCGCCAGGATCGCCCCGGCGGTGATCCGCGCCAGGCGGCGCCATCCGTCGACCAGCAGCACGAGCGGAATCAGCGCGGCCGCCAGCGGGATGAGCTCCGTGATCAAGTCGGACGTCATCGCCGCACGGAAGTTCCCCGGGTAGGGGCCGGAGAACGTGAGGAGCGTCCAGAGCGTGCCGGTGGCGAAGCAGGCCGATCTGAGCACGTCCCAGAGCAGCCCGAGGAGCGCGACCTGCCGCACGAGATCGCCGAGGGCGACCGTGCGCGCGGGTGCTGCCCTGGCCGCCAGCCGGGTACGCAGGCCCAGCGCGAGCACCGCCCACAGTTCGCTCCACAGCGCCTTGCGGTCCTGCTCGCCGTGCAGGTCAAGCAGCGTGCCGACCATCTCGTCGCCTCGATCGGCGCGATACCAAGCCGGGAGCACGCGCAGCAGGGCGCGGTACCGGGCCTCGGCGCCGATCATGCTCGCGCTTCCGCTGAGCGGGGGCTTCGCACCATGGTCCACATATATCCTAAGACGATATATAGCGGGGTACGTTGCTTCGTGGTGCGCGAAACTTCGCCGGAGCGGCGCTGGGCATGATCGTCGCGCCGCCCCTGTTCGGTTGGTTCGTTGACACCCCTCACTGGGCACGGCCGCAGCTGAGCGAATGCCAGCGAGGCATGGCGCTTACCCGGCGTTCCAGGCAAGCACCATGCCCCGCTTCCCGAGTCCCCGGGGTCTAGCGCGCGGCCGACGCGACAGCGAAAGTGTTTCCCTCCCCTTGAAAAACCGAGCTGAGATACGCGGTGAAGGCACCACAGCCGGTCAACGGCGGGACCGAGCATGTTCCGGTCACCGGACCGCCGGTCGTCAGCGCGAATCCGAGGCCAGTGCGCAAATCGACCGGGATCGGCGCGCTCGCGCGGCAGTTCTGGTCCGCGACGGGCAACACGTCCACGCCGCACAGGCGGTGCTGCCCTCGATGCTCGCCCGCGGCGAATGCTGCCTGCCGCTCACCGCGTCGGCCGCCGGCCTGCTCGGAGTACCGGGCGACGCGCCGTACTCGGTCACCAAACACGCGGCCGTCGCGCTGGCCGAATGGCTCGCGATCACCTATCGCCCGCGCGGGGTGCGGATCAGCGCGCTGTGCCCGCTCGGCGTCCGCACCGCGTTGCTCGAGCCGGAGGACGTCGCCGACGCGGTCGTGCGGCGGCTCGCCCGGGACGAGTTCCTGATCCTGCCGCACGAATCGGTGCGGGAGACGTTCGCCCGCGAGGCCCGCGCGATGCACGCGCGGATCGACCAGACAGCCGCCCGAGGAAGCTGAAGTGGACTACCGCACGCTCGGCGCCAGCGGCCTCGCCGTCAGCGAAATCGCCTACGGCAACTGGTAAAACCACCGCGCCCCCGGCTGCGCCACCGCGGCGCTGGACGCGGGCATCACGACCTTCCACACGGCAGCGGCCCGGGACGGCGGCACCGCGGAAGCCGCTTTCGGCGCGGCGTTCGCCGGGACGGCCTGGTCCTGTGCACCGGCGTGTTCTGGCCCGAAGGCCCCGGGCCCAACGACGCGGGGCTGAGCCGCAAACACGTGATCGCCTCTCTGAAGGGCTCGCTGCGGCGGCTGCGCACCGACTACATCAACGTCTACCAGCTCTTGAGATTCGACTACAAGACGCCGGTTCCTGGCCCTGTCGGACCTCGTGCGGCAAGGCAAGAGGCACAGGTGATCTCGGTGTCCGACCGCCTCGGCATCGGCCAGTTCGCCGCTGTCCCGCTGGCACAAGGCGTCCTGACGGGCGAATACGGCAACGGTGCGGTCCCGCCGGGCTCGCGCTCGCCTGGACCCTGCAGCACGAAACCGTCGCCGCCGCGGTGGTGGGAGCGAGCACGCCGGAACAGGTGACCGAAAACGCGAAAGCCGCGGTGTCCGGCTCGACCTGGACGTGCTGATGCGCGTGGACCAGCTGCTGGGCAGCTTCGCGCAGACCGATCCGCGGCTGGCGTGGACGCCGCCACCGGTTAACTGAATCGTGACAGACCGTGACGCCAACGGTAAACGAGCACCGCGACGCTGGCGAGCATGAGAGCAACCGACATGCGGCGTACGACCGCCGAGAGCCGGAAGCGTTCGGTCAACCGGGAACTGGTCGAACTGGCGGCGTTGTTCTTCGCCACCGGGATCGCCGATCTGTTCGTCAGCACTCTCTCGAACAACCGGGTCGGGCCCGCGCTGCTGTTCGCTTTGGGCGGGCTCTTCATCGTCTCCGCGGCCCTGCGACACCGCTGGAGCCACCGGCCGCAGCGGGCGGGACGAGCGACCGAACCGGCGGACGCGACCGAATGGCGGCTCCGCGCGACCGTCCGCGACGTGCCCGGAAGCCTGGCCGCCCTCACCGCCACCCTCGCCGCGCACCGCTACGACATCGCGGCCATGCAAGTCCTCGCCGTGCCCGACGGCGCCGTCGACGAGTTCCTCCTCCGCACCCCGGGCGGCACGACCGCGGCCGACATCGCCGAAGCGGCCCGGTCCGGCGGCGGGGGCAACGTCTGGGTCGTGCGAGCGGACGTGCACGAACTCGTCGACCTCCCGACCCGGATGCTCGCCATCGCCGGACAGGCGGCCGCCCCGGGAGCCGATCTCGCTCAGCTGATCGGCACGCTGCTCGGCCCGTCCTGCACGGTCCAGCGGAAACCCGGCCGCCGCGTGCGGGAGGAGCGCTTGGCGGGCACCACCATGCTGCTGCACGGCCGCGTCGGCGAACTCATCGAAGCGGACCGTCCCGCGCTGCCGTTCACCTCCGCCGAATTCGCCCGGGCCCAAGCCCTCGTCCGCGTATACCGCGAGTCCGCCGCCCAGCCCGGCGCCGACGGCGACCGCCAGCTTCAGTCCAGGCTCGGCTGAGTTCGCGTGGCCGCCCAGCTCGCGAGGAGCCTGAGCCGGTCCTCGGATTCGGCGCCAGGTTCGGCGGGGTAAGCGATCAAGTCGTGCACGGCCCGGCCGGGCAGGGGCGGATCGAGGGACTGCAAGGTCAATTCCAGCGGGCCGAACTCGGGATGCTGGAGCCGGTTGGCGCCGCCGTGGCGGATCATGACGTCATGCACGGCCCACCGGCTGCGGAACTCGGCGCTGGGGGTGCCGGAAAACGCCGATCCTAGTTCACAACTCAGATCCGATGGCGCTCGCCGACTCCGCGGACTCGCTCGGAGCGAAGTTCTGGAAGCACAGGCCTTCCGCCGGAGAGAATTGGGGCAACGAGTTCAACAGCTCCGTCGCGTACGGTCGCACGAAGACCCATTTCAACCTGGACGGAATCGACGATCCCGTTGCCGCGGCACGACTCGGCGACGGACTCGATCCCATCTTCGACGGTCAGGCCACAGCATGGGAGCTAACCGGCAACCGCAACAACCCAGGCTCGTGGCCGAATGTGCTCTTTTACCGAGACGGAGTGCCCGTTGCCAACCCCTTCATCCCCTGACCGGGACGCTCGCCCGAGCGCGGCGCTTCCCGTCACGTTCGACCGGGCTTTTCGCCCGTGGCGCTATGCCATCAGCCATTCGGAACTTCGGTTGCGCACCGTCGACACCCAAGCCGGCGACCTGATCGAAGCCACCTTCTTCGGGGTGGTCGGGATGAAACTCAAATCCCTCTGCCAGTCCCTGACCATAGACTACGCAGACCGTGCGCAGACTGCGGAAGTACTGCAGTTCGCAGACATCAAAGAGAAGTCCGCCCATCATGTGCACTGTTTGACCCTGCGCTCGACCGGCGACGGCGGATTCATAGCATGCCTCAGTTTCGTCGTCAGATCCTATCCTCCTGAATCCGACCCGGACCGGGCTTCCGACCGGTCCGGCAATTCCGCTTTGATAGTGAGGAGCAATCGATAAGGTGCCCCGCCGCACAGAGAAGCGGCGGCGGCAGGCGTTCGTTCCAGCCTGGGGGCGGCAGCCAGGGCAGCCGTAGCCCTCAGTTAGCTCATTCCTCGGGGTACGGCCGAGGAGCACAGTCAGGTCAGATGGTCGAATTCGCCGCTCACCCAACGAATGTGCGCCTCGGCGGAGCGGTGCACGACAGCCTTGGCGTCCGCGTCGACGGTGTCCCCGCCGAGCGTGTACAACCGGTCGTAGGACCAGCCGTCCAGCCGGTCCGCGATGCGCCGGACCACCACGGCCGACAGCGGGATGTGCTTCGGGAAGTTGCGCTGGAACGACACCCAGTCGGGAGCCAGGCCGCCGCTGATCGTGTCACCGGACAGGAGCGTGCCGTCCGGGGTGCGCAGCACTGAGCTGCCCAGCATATGACCGCCGACCTCGATCAGCTCGACCCCGGGCACCGGCTCGGCTTGCTCCGTCCAGAACTCGATCACCGGGTCGGCGCGGCCCAGCCATTCCCGGCCCGCGGCGTTCACCAGCACCGGGATCCGCCCGAACGCGTGGCTCCAGCTGACCTGCGCGGCGAACATGTGCGGGTGGCTGGTCGCCACCGCGGCGACCTCGCCGAGCGCCCGGACCGCGGCGAGCGTGTCCGGCTCAATGGAGGTCGGCGGATCCCACAGCACGTTCCCCCGCGCGGTCCGCACGACGAACGACCACTGCCCGATGCCCACCACCGGTTCCCGGCGCAGGCTGTGCACCCCGCGGCCGTGGTCCCGCTGCCGCACCGTGTGCGGTTCGGCGGCGAGCTGTTCGTGAGTCCGCCAGCTCCCGGAGTGCGGGCCGAGGTCCCCTCGCTCCTCGATGCCGACCTCCCCGCGGTCCATCACACAGTGCGGGGGTTCCGGCGAACCGGGTTGCTCGATGCCGCATCGGTCGCAGATCCACAATGTCATGATCGCGATTCTCGGACCTCGACCTTGGTAGAGGTCAACCAGGAACTGCCTGGATTCGCGCGCTCTCCGCAGAACCGCTCGGGACAACAGCAACACCCTGGTCGTTGAGCGACCTGACCGACGGCGCCGGCAGCGGCATCCGCATCGCATGCGACGGCCAGTGGGCGCTCGTCGTCGAACTGGAGTCGCTGGTGGCAACGAAAACGGAAATCCTCGCCGAACTGTCCGCCCGCGGGCGGCAGGTCGTGCAGGTCTTCCGGACAGGGTCGACCCGGACCTGAAGCAGCCCCGACAGCCCTCGTGCTCGCAGCCGATCTTCCGGCCGGATCGATCCCCCGCCGATGTCGCCGAGGTTCGCTGGGGGCCGGCTGACCGGGAGACGCACCGGGCACCTCGCCCGGAGCCGCGATACCGGACTGCCCGGGACGCGCGGCACCTGTGCCAGAACTGCAGCGGATGCCGCTTGGCGACGCCACAGTCGTGACAGCGACTCACCATCGCAGTCGAGAGAAGCGGCTGCTTCCGCACCGGGCGCAGAGTGCCCGGCGACCAGCCGGACATCGACTGGCTGATCGCCCGTGCACTGTGCGGAAATCAAGCTTTCCGCGACGTCAGCAGCAACAGGCATCCGATCGCGACCGCGGTCACGAGACCGGCTACGAGCAGTTTGGGATCGAGGCTGGTGGTCGCCGCGGCCTGGGCGACCGGAGGTGCCGCAGCCGGCGTTGGAGGCGCCGCCGCCGCACTCGACTGGACTGGCGCCGCTGAAGTGGCCACTGTGGACGGTGAGGTCGTAGCGGTCGGCACTGCCGGCGGCGCTGCCACGGCGGTACGGCTGGGAGCGGCACGCGAAGCGGGTGCCGCAGAAGGCGGCGGCTGGGTGGCAGCCGCCGGCTGGACGACGACCTGCGCTCGCATGTCCGGGTGCACCGAGCAGTAATAGGAATAGGTGCCTGGGGTGCGGAACGTATAGCTCCAGCTCTGGCCCTGGGACAGCTGCGGGCTGCGGAACGCGACGGGCGCACTGGTGGTGACCACGTCGTGCGGAGCGGTGTCGTGCTGGGTCCAGGTCACCGTGTCGCCGACGTGCACGGTGAGCGACGCGGGCGAGTAGGCGTAGTCCTGCATCATCACTGTCTGCGTGGCTGCGGCGGCCGGTGCGGCCAAGGGAGTGGCAAGCGCGAGCAGGAACGCGGCGGCCAGCAGGGCGAGAAAGCGTTTCACTGAACGAACTCCCCGGCGAACTCGACGCGGATCGGTCGGCGGACGAGCAACCGCGCGAACCAGCCTTCTGTCCTCAGTGGACGGCGGGGCGGCGGCAATGTCCCGCGCAGCCACAGGATGACGCGATCCGGTCCGGCCTCGCGAAGCTCGCCGCCGAGCACCAGGTCGCGCGACGAGCCGCCGAAGCCGAGCCGTCCGGCGAATTCGACCGGCGGGCGTTCGGCGATTTCCTCGCCGGTGAAGCACACCTCGCCCAGTTCGCGGGTAACCGTCGCGGACGGGAGCGGGAAGGCGGACCGGAAGGACGCACCGTCGATCGCGGCGGCGAGGCTGCTGCCTTCCGGGTCGCGGGTGAACGTGGCCCGGCGGACGGTCAATCGCCCGCGCAGCACCGGAATGCCGAGCAGCCGCTGCGTCAGCTCCAGGACGCAGCGGTCCGGCCGGATCCGGTGGACGGCGGGGTCCGCGTCGAGGGCGCCCGCCGCGGGCAGGAACCGGGTGTCAGTGGGCACGAAGTCCTCCGAGGGGGTCGAGGGTGGTCCGGGGCGGGCACGGCGGCCCGCCCCGGACCGGTGGGCATGGCTCAGCAGGACGCCTGGTTCAGCAGCGGCGTCAGGACGCTTTCCAGCCAGACGGTGTGCGTCTTGATGTACTGGTCCAGACTCAGCAGGTCAGTGACCTGCTGCCCCGGCGACTCCTCGAGATGCGCGGCCTTGATGTGCGCGATGATCGGCGCGAGCGTGTCGGTGACGACCTTGTCGGCCGAACCGTCGAGCACGGGCTTGAGCACGCTTTCCAGCCACACGGTGTGCGTCTTGATGTACTGGTCCAGCTTCAGCAGGTCAGTGACCTGCTGCCCCGGCGACTCCTCCAGGTGCGCGGCCTTGACGTGGTCGAGGATCGGCTGCAGGACGCCCTTGGGCACGCAGTTTCCGGGCGGGGCGTCGGTGGGCATCGGCATCGTGTGCGTCGGGCTGGACGGCGCGGTCGGCGCCGAGGACGACGACGGCGGGGCGGTCGGCGAAGACGGCGGCGGGGCGGGAGCGCCTTGGACCGTCACGGTCGCCTTCATGTCGGGATGGATCGAGCAGTAGTAGGAGTAAGTGCCCGCTTTGGTGAAGGTGTGGGAGAAGGTCCCGCCGGTCTGCATGGTCGGCGAGGTGAATTTCTCCGGTCCGTCGGTGACGACGACGTTGTGCGGCGCGGAATCGTGGTTGGTCCACGTCACCGTGTCGCCCGCGGCGATGGTCAAGCTGGCCGGCGAGAACTTGTACCCGCTCATCTCGACCGATTTGGCCGAGCCCGCGGCCGCGGCGGGGGCCGCCGCGCCGCCTTGCTGCTGTGCCAGTCCCTGGTAGAGCGGGACCGCGAGCGGGCTCTGCTTCGCCAGCGCCGCGAGGTCCACCTGCGGCGAGGCAGGCGCGGCGACCGGAGCCGTCTGCTGTCCCGTGCGCAGGGTGGTGAGACTGACCAGGGCCAGCGCCAGTGCGACGACCGCGACCGCGATCGGCCACCGGCGCCGGCGAGCCGCCTCGGGCGGGGCTTCCGGCCGCGTTCCGGCGGCGGCAGAGGTGGGTTCCGGGTTGTCCATCAAGGAGATTCCTTTCCGGGGTGGGACGTTCACCGGCCGGGACTGGCGGTGACGAGGAGGCTCGCCGCGAAGAGGACCACGACGACGAGCGTGGTTTCCGCGGCGACGGAATTGACGAAAGGACGGACGGCGCCGGCGTCGCCGCGCAGCACCACGGCGAAATCGAGACGGCGCGCGACCCAGCTCTTGCTCGCCTGGGCGAAGAGCAGCACCACGGCGAGCACGGCGAGTTTGGTCAGCAGGATCCGGCCGTAGCCGGTGGTGAACACCCGTCCGACGTCGCCGAGCGTCTCGACCGCGAGCACGGCCCCCGCGACGATCACCAGCAGGACCGACGTCAGCGCGAGTTTCGAATAACGGGGAACGACTTCGGCGAGTTCGCCGGGATCGCGCCGGGACAGCACGCCGAACAGCAGCATCGCGAGCCCGCCGGTCCACGCGCAGACTCCCGCCAGGTGCCCGAAATCCGCGAGCTGGCTCAGCAGCGGATGCGCGCTCTCCGCGGAGTGCCCGGTCAGGCCCGTCGTGCGCAGCAGCCCCGCGGCGACCACGCCCGCGCCGACCCGCCACGCCACCGAAACCGCGGCGCGGCGGCCGCGTTGCAGCACATCGGCGAGCACCACTCCGGCGAGCACCCACACGAGCGCCTTGGCGAACCAGATCCGGCCGAACTGGCTGTCGAGGACCTGGGCGAGCAGATCCGGGTCGGCCAGATCGGCCGGGGGCCGCTGCGCCACCCACGCGCCCTGCAGCCCGAGCCCGGCCGCCGTCCCGGCGAACCCGAGCACCCAGCCGGTCGCGAGCACGCCCCGGGCCCGGCGACGGTCCGCTCCCGCGGGCCACAGCAGTGCGAGAAAGAACAGCCCGCCGACGAACAAGGCGAGCCCGGAGTAGTCCGCGCAGCGCGCGAGGACGTACCAGAATTTCGCGGAACCGAAGTCCATGGGCTCAGCCGCCGCTCGACGGAATCGCCGCGGGAGCCGGGGATCCCGCGGGTTGCCCCGGAACTGCCGGGCAGGAACCGATGAGCGTCGCGAGGAGCCCGTCCGGGCCGGTCACCGCGAGCCCGGTCGTGAGGCCGCCGACGAGCGGCAGCCCGCTCACCGTGTCGAGCACCGGCTGGACCGCGCCGGGCCGGCACGTCGGCGTCCCCGTCGGCGGCGGAGTTTCCGGAGGGGTCTGCGGCGGCGTGTCCGGCGGGGCGGGCGGCATCGGGTCACCGGACGGCTGCGGGATGTCCCCGGTCGGCGGCGGGACTTCTCCTGGCGGCAGGTCCGTGACCGGAGCCGCGGGCGGAGGCGCGTCGACCGGCGGGATCCCGCCTCCGGGCACCGGAGGCATCGGCTGCACGGCGCCCGGAGGCGGGAGTTCGCCGTTGGGCAGAACCGGTTGCGGCGCGGGCGCCGCCTGCGCCGGAGGCTGATCCGAAGGGGCCGGACCGCTCGCCGCTGTCGTTTTCAGGCCGATTCCCGAGGCGTACCCGACCACGACGACGACCGCGCCCGCCAGACAGGCCGCGACCACCTGGTCGCGCCGCGGTCCGCGTCCCACTGAAGCCACCACAAGCATTTCCTTCCCCGACGTCTGCCGCCGACCCGGCCGGATCACGACGGGAAGCACCACATCAAACGGCGCGTTTCGGCAGACGGCCGCACCGTGACGGGAACGTAAAATTGATCTCCGAACATCGAACGGCAAGCAGTGAATTCGCTGGCTCGGCCAGCAGTGAGAACTATTTAACCTTCCCGTTTCGCGTTCGACCCGCCGCCGACAACGCGCCGCCGAAACCATCTCGTTCCGACACCAGTCCCCTTAGCGAAGCAGGGTTCATGCGACCATCATCCGGGATTTCCGCCCCCGTCCGCCGCCACCCGAGCCGCCGCGCGCTTCTCGCGCGCGTCCTCACCGCTATCGCGTTCAGTCTCCTGGCCACGCTTTTCCCTGCCTCGACGGCCGAAGCGCACAGCTTTTTGGAATCGAGCACACCGGCGAAGGATTCCGAACTGTCCTCCGCACCCGAGAAAATTGTGCTCACCTTCAACGAGCCACTGGACCGCGGTTTCACCGAATTGGCCGTAGTCGGACCGGACGGCGCGACGCATTGGGAGTCGGCGGGCGCCGCGGTCGACGGGCCGACCCTTTCCGCGCCCGTGAAACCGCTCGGCCCGGCCGGGAAGTACACCGTGGAGTACCGGGTCGTGTCAGCCGACGGGCATCCCGTGTCCGGCTCCTATTCCTTCACCCTCGCCAAGGCAGGCGCCGGTGTCGCAGCTCCCGTCGCTCCCCCGTCCGCGACGCAGGCAGCGCACACCGCACCGGCCGCCGGCAACGACACGGGCAGCGGGATACCGGTCTGGGCCTGGATCGCCGCGGCCGCGGTGCTGCTGATCGCGGGCGGAATCGTCGCGGCCCGGATCAGCGGGGCTCCCGCACGGGACTGAGCGGCTGTCCGAAATGAGCCCGGTGCGGTATTTCACCCGCACGGACCGCGACCTGTGCGCACTCGGACACCCGTTGCTGATCACCGCGCTACCGGAGCGAAGAATCCGCGCGGTCGAATGCCCGGGTACCTGACCTCACCGGAAGGCTTTGTCCCATGCCGATTCCCGTACCCGAAGCACTCGACCTGCAAGCAGACGTCGCCGACGGGAAGATCGACGACCTGCGCCGCCCCGGCCGCTACCTGGTGAGTTCGATGCTCGCCGGGGCGTTCATCGGAGTGGCGGTCGTCCTGCTGCTGTCCGCGACCGGGCCGCTCAACGCGGCGAACTCCCCCTGGACCAAAGTGGTCCAGGGGCTGGTGTTCGGGATCGCCCTGACCGCCGTCGTGTTCGCCGGAGCGGAACTGTCCACCGGCAACATGATGACCATGGTGCAGGGAGTTCTGGTCCGGCGGCGCGGGGCCGGCGCGGCGGCCGCGGTCATCGTGGTGTCGTTCGTCGGCAACCTGCTCGGTTCGATCGTGTTCGCGTGGCTCGTGCACGAAGGCGGGGTGCTGTCGATCGGCGGCGCCGGAGGCCACGCCGGACCGGGCGCCGCCCTGCTCGCGAGCCTGGTCAAGGCCAAAGCCGCGGAATCCGCCGGCGCGCTGTTCTTCCGCGGCGTGCTGTGCAACTTCCTGGTGTGTCTCGCCGTGTGGATGGCCGCGCGCACGAAGTCGGACGGGGCCAAGCTGGCCTTGATCTTCTGGTGTTTGCTGGCCTTCATCAGCTCCGGATTCGAGCACGTGGTCGCCAACATGACGACGTTCTCCCTCGGCCTGCTGGAAGGCGTTCCCGGCGCGAGCGCCGGAGAATTCGGCCGCAACCTGCTGTTCGTCGGGCTGGGCAACCTCGTCGGCGGCGGACTCCTCGTCGGAGCCGCGTACTCCCTGCTCGGCAGCCGATCCCGCGCGCGGCGCACCGCTTCCCCGGCCGCCGCGGCGGAGGAACTCGCCACGACCGGCAGCTGACCAGCCTCTCTCCGACGCTGCGGCAGAGACTCGCCTGCCGCAGCGTCGAGGTGCCCTCCAGGGATGCTGATCCGGCGCGGCACGCCAGGTCGGCCAGTGGCCGGTTCGCCCGGACAACGCGGAAGCCCTGTACTACCTCGCGCACGCACTCCGCCGCGCCGCCCACGAAACCGGGCTGCTGAACGATCCTCTGGTGTTCGAGGACCCGACGGAGCCGCTCATCTCCCGCGAACTCATCAAGGATTTCGCGGCGATCCTGCGCAACGCCAAGGCAAAGGTCGACCTGACCGAGCACGTGAAGCTCACCCGCGGACTGCCCGCGATGGCCGCGTCCGGCGCGTCGAAGCAGCCCGCGGGCAACTGCGAACTGGCGATCGTGGACGAGCGGGGCAACTGGGTGCAGATGATGAACACCCTCCCCTCCGCGACGGCCTGGCGAAACTCGGCGTGCTCACCGACCCGCTGCCCGAGTACGACTACCACATGGGCACTTGCCAGATGGCCTGGCGCGAGGAGGACGGAACACTCAGCGCGTGCACCGGCCCACGCCGCGAAGGCCGGGCGAACGGGTATTGACCGGAGGGGGCCCGCGGCAACTGCCACGGACCCCGATTCCCCCGAGTACCTGCCGGAAACGGCCCTTGAGCGAGCGCGAGTCGCTCAGGTCCGGGCCGGATACGGCTGTGGGCGGCCTGTCCGCGGCCTGCAGCCGCCGGAGTCGGCTGGACACCGCCGCATCCGTGCCGAGACGGTCCCGTTTCGAGAGCACGGCCGGCGGCCCTGCCCGGCAGCGTGAAGCTCCGGATCACCCGGGCGACGCGGCGAGGACCTCCGCCACCGCTCGATCCGCGGCGCGGACGGCACCCTCCATGTAGGACTCGAACTCCGCGGAAGTCTCCGCTCCGGCCCAGTGGACGCGGCCGACCGCGGCGGACGCCGCATCGGTGTAGTTCGTGATGACGCCCGGAGTCCGCACCGCCGCCACCCCGCTGACCCACGGTTCGGCGATCCAGGACTTTTCCAGATACTGCTCGTAATCCCCCGCCTGGGGACCGAAAAGCCGCACGAGATCCTTCACGAACGCGTCGCGGCGTGCGGTCTCGTTGTCGAGAATCGTGTCGTCCCAATGGAACTCGCCCGAGGCGGCCGTGCCGACGAAGGCCAGGAGGATGCCCTTGCTTCCGTCGGGCGGCGAATTGTCGACGACGAAATGCGCGATCGGGAGATCGGTGACCGCGGTGCCGTTCAGTCCCTGGTCGCGCCAGAACGGCCGCCGGTAGACCAGGCAGATCTTGCGTTCGCCGCCGTTGCGCCAGACGCGCTGCAGCTTCGCGCGGCGGGTCGGCAGCGGCGGGAGGAAATCGATCCGGCCGGCGTCGCCCGGGGTCATCGCGACGACGGCCCGGCCGCACCGGACCTCCGCGCCGCGCGATCGCCGTCCGGTCAGGAGGTGACGAGGCGTTCAGCCGGGCCGCGGGCGGCGTGCATGTCCCAGTGGATGCGAGCGATCTCGTCCGGTTCCATCGGGGTCGCGTCCGCGGGAGCGCCCGGCGTGCCGGCGATCCAGGCGCCGAGCGCGACATGGCCGACGTAAATGCCTTTGCCCGCGAGTGCGCCGTTCAGGTTGAGGGCCCAGTTGTGCAGTGCGGCGCCCGCGGCTCCGACCGCGCCGGCCCACGGGGTCGGCACGACCGCGCTCGCCCCGGTCGTGTACAGGATCGTGCCGGAACCGGCCGCCGTCATCGCCGGGAGCACCGCGCGGGTCGCGGCGATCGCGCCGTAGCAGGAGCCTTCGATCTGCGGCCGCAGGGTCTCGACAGTGACGTCCAGGACCCCGGTCATCCAGCTGTCGCCGACCCGCACGTACGGCGCGGAGTACTGCAATACGTCGATTCCGCCGAACCTCGCCGCCGCACCGTCCAGGGCCGCGGTCAAGGCAGCGCGGTCCGCGACATCGGCGGAAAACGCTGTCGCGTCGATCCCCTCGGCCGCCAGTTTCCCGGTGAGCTCGCCGAGTCGTTCCGCGGAGCGCGCGATCAGGGCGACGTCGAAACCGTGGCTGCCGAAGACCCGGCCGAGCGACAGGCCGAGGCGCGTCCCGGCGGCGACGAGAGCGATTGCGGGCATGGCGAGTGCCTCCGTGTTCGTGTCCGTGCGCCGGCCGACCGGCCGGCTCCTCCACTCCAGCACCGGCGCTCGCGGCCTGTCCAAGGCCGACCGGGCCGCGATCGATAGCCTGAAGGAATGGACCGGTTGGAGACGCGGGAACTGGCGCACTTCCTGGCGGTGGCCGACGAACTGCATTTCGGCCGTGCCGCGGGCCTGCTCGGCATCACGCAACCCGCGCTGTCGAAGACGATCCGGCACCTCGAACGCAGGCTGGACGTCGAACTGTTCGACCGGACCAGCCGCGCGGTCGCGCTCACCCCGGCCGGCCAGGTGCTCGCCCGCGAAGCACGCGTGGCACTGGACGCGGTCGCCGCCGCGACCGCGCGGACCCGCCGGGCGGGCAGCCGCGACCCGCGCGTGATCCTGGCCATGAAACCCGGCGGCGACGCGGGCTTGCTTCCCGCCGTCCTCGCGGCCTACGAACGCGAACCGGACGTGCTGCCGATCGAGGTCTCCTTCGGCGGCGACCGAGCACAGATGCTGCGCGAAGGGCAGGCTGACGCGGCGCTGTTGTACTCACCGCCCGACGACCTGCACGGGCTGGACACCGAAACGCTGCTGTGCGAAGCACCGTTCGCGGTACTGCCCGCGTCCCACCCGCTGGCGCGCCGCGCCGATCTGCGCATGGCCGACCTGGCGGGCGAAAACCTGCACAAACATCCCGCCGACGCCAACGCGACCGGCACCATCAGCGAACTGATGCACCTCATCGCCCTGGGCCGCACGATCGCCGTGCTGCCCCAGTCGCTGACCACGCCCCTGCGCGACGACCTGGCCGTCGTTCCGGTGACCGACCTTCCGCCCAGCAACCTCGTGCTCGCCTGGCCCGCGCACAGCACCTCCCCCTCCGTCGCCGCCCTAGCCCGGGCCGTCGCGAACGTCGCGCCCGCACCGGGCCGTGCTGCGTCCACTGTGGACAGGCACGATCAGGGGTCCGGCTCGCCGCGGGGGTGAACCCGCGGCGAAGGGAACATCCGAGAGGGAACACAGCGCCGCAGCGCTATTTCAGGACGGTGCGCGGACCGTTCGGGTCGGCCGGATCGAGGCAGCTGCTGAGCGGTGCGACGAGCGAGCAGACCCCTGGCTGGCGTTTGAGCCGGTAATCGCCGGGCGCGCCGCCGTCGGCGGTGATCGCGGTGTAGGCGCCGACTGCGTCGGTCGGGGCCGGAGTGAGCGCCGGGTCGGCGAGGACGTCGACGGTGTAGAGGCCGAAACGGGGCCGGTAGCTGCCCCATTCGTAGTTGTCGGTGAGGCTCCAGTAGTTGTAGCCGACGACGTTCATGCCGTCCGCTTTGGCGCGTTGCACCCAGTACACGGTGTCGCGCAGGTTGTCGGCGCGGGTGTAGCCGGCGTCGCGGAGTTTGCCGTTGTCGGTGGGCATGCCGTTTTCCACGATGTAGAGCGGCAATTCGGGGAATCGATTGTGGTACTCGCGCAGGGCGTAGTAGATGCCTTCCGGCTGGAGTTTGACTTTCCAGAATTCTCCGGACGCGGCGGAGATCGCGGAAAGGTTGTCGAGGCTCAGCCCGTAATAGTAGTCGATGCCGATGTAGTCGAGCTTGTCTTTGACGTGGTCGAGGAAGGCGAAGTCGGTCAGCGCGTTGAAACCGCTGATGAACGCCTGGTTGGAGGTGACCTTGGCCCCGGGGTCGAGCCGGTGGATCAAGTCGTAGGCTCGCCGGTGCGCGGTGATCACGTTCGCGTCGGCCCAGGGAAGCTGCCAAGCCTGGATGGCGCCGACTTTGATTTCGTCCTGCAGCAAGACCAGCGGCTCGTTGAAGGTGATCCACAGGACGTTGCGGTCGCGGTATCGCTGCACGACGCGGCGGGTGTAGTCGAGGAAGGCGCCGACGGTTTCGCCGGACGCCCAGCTTCCCCGATCGGTGACCCAGCCGGGTTCGGCGAAGTGGTTGAGGGTGATCATCGGGGTCATGCCGGCGTCGGTGATGCGTTTGATGACGTCGTCGTAATAGGCCAGTTCGGCGGTGTCCCAGACGCCGGGCTTCGGTTCGACCCTCGCCCATTCGATGCCGAGGCGGAAGGTGTTCACGCCGAGGTTCTTCGCCAGCTGGATGTAGCTGGGATAGCGGTGCCGGAAATCGACCGCGTTGCCGTACGGGTCGACGTTGTTCTTGCCGGCGTTGGCGTCGACATAGCGTTTCCAGTTGCTGTCCGGGGCATAGCCCTCGCTTTGAAAGCCGGAGGTCGCCACGCCCCAGTAGAACGAGCGGGCCCACCCGTTGTCGTCAGCCGCGGCCGCCGGAGTGATCGCCGCGAGCGGTGTGGCGGCGAGGACGATCGCCAGGAGGGCCTGTCGGATGCGTGATGCCATGTCAGTTCCCGTCTTGTCGCGCGGTCGCCGGGCAGCGGATCGGCTGTGCGTGGGCAGGATCGAGTGCGTTGAGCACCCAGGAGATCGCGATGGGGTCTTGCGGAAAGGTCGCGTGTTCAGTGGTGGCCGCTGGGCAGTAATCCTGGACGAAGTCGTTGCGCACGCCGGGTTCGCGGATGAACGACGCGGTTCCGGCCGGAGTGACGGTGGTGTCAGCGCGGGTGGCGAGCACTGCGTAGCGAACGCCGGACCGGGTGATCGGCCCGGCGTTGAGCGCGCGCACGAATCGCGAGCCTTGTTCCATGTCCGCACAAGCCGGGCATGCGGTCAGGTACATGCCCAGATCGACCAGCGGACGCAACACAACCGAAGCGTCGGCGAAGGTGACGAGCCCGTTCAGCGTGGTTCCGTGGGTGACCGGAGCCAGCAAGGCTTCCGAGTGCACCCGGCCGGGATGCTGCTGGGCGTAGTACTCCGCGATCATCCCGCCCTGGGAATGGCCGACGATGTCCACGGCGGAAACGCCGGTCGCCGCGCGCACCCGGTCGATGAACGCGCCGACCTGCCGGGCAGACCGCGCGATCGGCCCCATCGCGTTGACCTGGTAAGCGGTGAACCAGTCGGCGCCGTAATCCACCGCGAACGCGCAGTACCCGCGCGCCGCGAGCCGGGGTTCGAGATCGTGCCAGGCGGCCGTGCTGTCGGCGGTTCCGTGCAGCAGCACCACCGGATGGGGATGCGCGGCCGAGGGATGGCAGGACCAGTCGTCGGCCGCCGGTGTGCCCGGCGCCGCCGACGCGGCGGCGGGGACTGCCACGCTCAATGCCGCGGCCAGCAGCAGCGCCAGGCTCGTTCGCATGACCTCGTTCCTCACCTTCGCGCGTGCATTCAGATACATCCGCGCATGTGAGTACTATTCATGTACTAGCGTTGCGGTGTCAACACCCCCAGGAAGGTGATCGTGGCTCGACTGACCAGGGCGGAGAGCGCGGCACGCACCCGCCGCCTGCTGCTGGACGCCGCCGAAAAAGTGTTCGCGGACAGGGGATTCACCGACGCGACCCTTGACCAGATCGCCGATCAAGCCGGCTTCTCGCGCGGCGCGGTGTACGCCAACTACGCCAACAAAGCCGAGCTCTTCCTCGCCCTGCTGGACCGCTGGCTCGCCGACGACATCGCCGAAGGCAGCGATCTCCAGGAACGGCACGGCACCCCCGAAGCCGCCATCGAAGCGCTCCGCGGCCACGGCGGCAACCGATTCGCCGACCGGCGCCGGTACCTTCTGATCACCGAATTCCGGCTCTACGCCTTGCGCCACCCCGACGTCGCGGACCGGCTCCGCGACTACGAGAACTCCTCCCGGGAGTGGTATCGCACCGCGGTCGCCAACGCCTTCGGACAAGCCGGCGTCGCCCCTCCGGCCTCGCCCGACGCCATCGCGCTCATGGTCCTCGCACTGGAAAACGGCATCGCCACCCTCGCGCACACCGACCCCCAGGCCATCCCCCAGCATTCCTTTCTGGACAGTCTCCAACTCCTCACCGAGGCGCTCACAGCCCTCGCCAAGACACACGACGCGGAAGTCTCGAAGGCGAGCGGAAAGCGGTCTCGGAGAAAGGACAGCGATCCGGAAAGCTGAGCCGCCGCGCCCGTGTGCCCAGCTCCGGCGAGGCCGGCCCGGACCGCGTCAGCGAAGAAAACCCGCTCCCCCGCACCAAATTCGCCCACAGCGAGAATGCCCGCCGGGCCGGTCGCGGCGTCAGCCAGCCCGGCGGCAGGGGCCCCGGCGATGCTCCCCTGAGCGCCTTCCTCGACGAGCTTGCGCCGCAGGTCTTCGTTGAGTTCCGCCAGCAGCGCCCGGACGCGAGAGATGCGGTCACATGCTTTCTTTGATGCCCTTCCGGACCAGCCACACGTTGACCGGGTACGACGTGGCGAACCCGATCACCATGCCGACCTGCATCAGGAACCAGTAAGTCACGTGGTCCGGACGCAGATGCGGGTGCGGAAAGAACACCAGCGACATCAGCGCCATCCACCCGAACAACCCGACCTCGAAGCTGGTCAACGACAGCACATCCGCTTTCGCCGCTTCCGCCAGCCCGCGCCGCAAGCCGAGCCCGCGCATCGGGGCGATCGCCAAGTACTGGAACACAATGCCCAGCACGAGCGCCAGGACGTAGTCCCCGACGTACTCCGCCAGCAGCGTGCTGCCCAGCAACTCGGCACCGAGCAGGAACACCGCGAACTCGGCGGCGATATCCCCGAGCGTGCAACCGGCACCGCAATGCGACGTCCCCAGCGCCGGACCTGCCCAGCGAGGAGCCTCGTCCGGCTCGCGGCCGTGTTCTCGTTGCCAGCGCGAGGACTTCGGCCGCCCCCATCGGCGATACGCCCACACGGCGACCGGCCCGAAATACAAGGCGGTAACCGGCCAGACGATCCCCATGATCGCCATCGGCGGCCGGTAGCCGCGGCCGTAGATGTCGATGACAAGCCAGGCCGCCGACACCGCCGCGACGGCGATGCCGAGCCAGGAGAGCACGAGCAACCACGGAGCAACCATGCCCCGAGGATCACCGCGGCGCGGCAGTGACAAACGTGTCGTCGCGGTAACAGGACTCGTGATCACCAGGTCACGGCACGGCAGTCGGCCGAGTTCGCGGCGCGTGCCTGCACCCGGCCAGCACCACGAAGGCGCGGCTGAATCTTCTGGGGCAGGACTGTTACCAGTGTCTTTTGTGAACCGTCGACGTGCCCGTCAGGCGGACGCGGCAGCGCACTTGCGCCCGGATCCAGTGTCCAACCTCAGATTGCGGGTAACCGACGGTCAGACAAGGCGGTGCTCGCGCCCTCACCACTGGAGGTTTCACCTGATCATGCTCAAAGACTTCGTCCGCGATTTCCCCACGGTGCACCTCGTCATCGGGGTTGCCGGAAACCTGATCTTCTTCGTCGGCAGCGTCCTGTTCGTGTGGCACGCCACCGAAATGCTCGCGATCTGGCTGTTCGTCATCGGCTCTCTCGGCATGCTGCTCGGCGCCGTCGGCCAGGCGTTCTATATCCACGAACGACACCGGCTCAACGGTGCGCCCGGCCGTCAAGCCAATGACGATCGCTCCCCCGCTCGCTGATCGCGGCGAGAGTGCTCGACAAGCAGCGGCCCTGCCACTGCGCCGGAGTGCGGGCACCGAACAGGCATGGCTCGGCGTACGCGTGCACGGGTCGGCCCGGAAGACGGAACGCACGGGGAGGCGACCAGGCGACCATGGCCCCCGTCGCCCGGTGAACTGGGCACTCCACTCCGGCCGCGACGCCGCGATCACCTGAACCGCGCCACCATGCTCAACTATCGCGCCGGCCAGCCGCCCACCAGGTTAAGAGACATCCCTCAAGGACTGAGTGCCGACTCGCGCGAGAACGTTCTGCTGGGATTGCTCGGCATGCGTGCCCATGTTCAGACGTTCGAGTTCGGCGAGGAGATCGTCGACGCAGTTGCCGGGGCTGCCCCGGGTGTGTTCGCGGTCCGGAACGGCTTGAAGTACGCCCAGGACGACGGCGCGGCGACGATCTCCCAGCACGGCCGCCGAAGGTTACGCTGGTCGCCGTGGTCGTGTGCCTGCGCGAGATCGTCGACGAAAACCGTGACGCGGTGCTCGCGTTACGGTTGCCGCCGGAGCAGGAGCGGTTCGTCGGGTCGGTGCACCGGGCACTGGCCGACGCGGCGAAGTTCCCCGAGGCGAAAGGCTGGTACCGGGCGATCTACGCCCGCGACGAGCCGGTCGGGTTCGTCATGGTGAGCTGGAACATCGAGCCGAGACCGCCGGACCTGATCGGGCCGTGGTTCCTCTGGAAACTCCTGATCGACCACCGCTATCAGGGCCGCGGCTACGGCGCTGAAGCCGTGCGCCAGGTCATGGCCATCGTCCGGGACGCGGGTGCGACGGAACTGCTGACCAGCCATGCCCTCGGCGACGGCAACCCCGGCGGCTTCTACGAACGGCTCGGCTTCGAGCCCACCGGCGAGTACGACGGCAACGGCGAACCCGTGCTCCGCCTCTCCCTCGACGCGGTGCGCTGAAGCCGGAACGCACTTGAAACAGCCGAGCGCCCGACCGATTTGCGCGGTGCGGTGCCCGTGGCGCGCTACGCCGGTGGACATCGCCGCGGGATGCGGGAGGCACCCGGGGAGCACGCTCGCCGCCACGGCGTCCGGCGTCGCGCATCTGCACAACATCCCCTCACCAACTGACCACAACCCCGACCCCGCCAACAACACCACGAATGACGAGACAGCCCTTAAGCTCGGCCGGGCGAGCCCAGGAGGCCGCGGCTGATGATGGTTTTCTGGATTTCGCTGGTGCCCTCGCCGATCAGCAGGAACGGGGCCTCGCGCATCAGGCGCTCGATCTCGTATTCCTTCGAGTAGCCGTAACCGCCGTGGATCCGGAACGCCTCCTGGGTCACCTCGGCGCAGTACTCGCTGGCGATCAGCTTCGCCATCCCGGCCTCGACGTCGTTGCGCGCACCGGAATCCTTCAACCGGGCGGCGTTGACCATCATCAGGTGCGCGGCCTCGACCTTCGTCGCCATCTCCGCGAGCTTGAACGCGATCGCCTGGTGCTGCGCGATCGGCTTGCCGAACGTCGAACGCTGCTGCGCATACGCGTGCGGGATGATCTCCTTGTCCACGAACGACCGCACCGTGGACAGAATCTCCTGCTGCACATCGGTCAGACCGGCGGTCCTGGTCAAACGAGCCATCAGGGTCAGCTCCTCCACTTCGGCGATGACGCGCGAAGCCGCGCATCGCCGGTTCGGGCACCGTGACTGCCAGCCGCCGTGGACACGCGCGGCGATCCCGGACCGGGCAGGATCCCGCGGCTGGTGCTCGTGCCCTGCCTGCAAGCCCGTCAGGACGCACACCAGCAGCCCCGCGTCGAAATCCTGATGCGACGACGCACGCGACTTCGACGCGCCTGCATCCTCCTCGTTCGCGGACGCGATGCCGGCGCGACTCCCCTGACCAGCCCGTCCGCCAGCCCCGCGCGGAACTGCCGATTCCCACGACGCAGCCGCGGCGACACCAAGCCTGCGCACGGAGCCGCTCATCCCGCTCGGCCGAGTTCACCCTTTCGGGTGTTACATCCAAAACGGAGACGTAACACCTCGATGTGTGGTCTGATGAGTTCCCCATCGCCGGATCAGGCCAGAAGGAGCAACTTGTGAAAAGCGTGATCGGATGGTCGATCGGGTTGCTGCTCGGACTAGGGCTGATCGCGATCGGCGCGTTCTACACCCCCAGCGGATCCGTCCGCGTGCTGTGCGGCACCGAAGACATGAGCCCCGGCACCTACTGCGAGACAACCACTTACGGCCAGAAGTCCCGCCAGTCCTACGAGGAAAAACTGCGGGAAGCGACCGACACCAGAAACAGCCTCACCCCGGGCAGCCGATGGGTCACGATCGGAATCGGCGCCGTATTCGCCATCCCCTGCGGCTGGCGGCTCGTCATCGCGATCCGGCGGAAGGCAAAGGACGGTTCCGGCCCCGCCGCACAGGCCCTTCCGGATCAGCAGCCCCACCCCGGGTTCCCGCCGACGCCCGAATACCCCCAGCAGCCCGGTTTCCCGCCGCAGCAAGAGGTTTGGCAACAGCCGGGCTTCCCGCCGCAGCACGGATTCCAGCAGCAGCCGGGGCACCAGCCACCGCAGGCGGGCTATCGGCCGCCTCAGCCGGGGCACCAGCAGCCGCAACAGCCACCGCACCAGTAGCCGCGCGGACAACCCGGCCGGATTCGGTGTCGAGAGCACAGGTGCGACAAAGGCAGCCGCCGGTCACCTGATCACGATTACCTCAGCACCTCCGAAGCCTGGTTCCTCACCGATTTCGGATCGGGATGGACAGCATTCCTGAAACGCCGGGGAGCTCGATCGGGTAACCGGCCAATAGGGCAAGAGGTCCTGGCCAACCTGACGGCGACGAAGAGAACCAGGAGCACCGGCGCGACGCAAGCCGCTGCATGAGGTACGCGAAGCTCACTTGCGACGTGCGCTCACAGCCCGGGCCAGAGAAAACGACAGGTCGCTGTGCTCCGAATCTTTCAGCTGGCAGCGAGGAAGTTCCCGTGCGCCGGCGCGGAGGAAAGCACACCGCAGAAGCAACCTACCGGGGGGGGATACTTGACGGCGGCGAAGTCGCCGTCTACCCGACGTTTGAGGACATCCGGACCGGCAAGAAGATGGCGAGCGCCGGCTGGCTTCGTGCCTCGCAAGCCGAAGGCCGAAACAATCTTCCCGTCGTCGTCGCCAGGCGCGCCTCCCTGCTGGAAAACACGCCTCAGCGGGCGCCCGGCATGAGTCGACCGGCACACAGCAGCTTCTGGACGGATGCGTTCGCGGCAATCTACTGGACTAACCGCAAAGAGTTCCGAACCAATGGAATCGAGACAGTGCCGGCTCTTTCACGCCCAATAGCCAGCCGTATCGAGCGCGTTCGGCCAGTTCACGGACCGGAGATCCTCGACGGCGAGGGTTACAGTATTCTGTGTGGTCTTCGGTACTGGCGCACAACACTGCGGCGAAAGCACTCGGTGCAACTGCAGGCACTCGTCATGCACGCGGACAGCGCATAGCTGTCCCAAGGAGCCTAGCTTCGGCCGCGTCTCGTTCAGTAACGTGCTAGCGACGTACGCGGACTCAGAGAAACCGGTCAGTTGCCCGGCACGGCCGAAAACACGGCGCCTGCGGATCACCGACCGGATTGGCGGCGGCGAAGTCCACGGCGACCTCCCGGTCACGCAGATCGTCGATGGCGACGAGGTCTTTCGCGGCCTGGGGGTCGTCGCTTCGCATCGCGATGCCGCTTCGATACGCGGCGACGACGCGGTAGTCGATGCGTTCGTCGGTGGATCAGGCCCAGGTCAAGGTGCCCGGCGACGAGATGGGCGGCCACTTCTGCGGCGGAACCGGGGATGCTGAAGACGGTCAGGGTCGAGGCCAAGTTCTCCACGGCGTCTTCGAACGAGGTGCCGGGTCGCGCCAGTACGCGAGACCCGGCCACTGCCGCAAGGCACGCCGCCAGTGACGACAAGCGACTCAACCATCACGCGCTACCTGGATGAGCTTGTGTTTCGCGAGCGCCGCCGCCGGCTCACGGCGGAATCCCTTGGGCGACCAGCACGTTCAGTGCGGAAATAGTCGGCAACCGCAGCAGTGTGGAGGTCAATTTGGCTGCGTGGTTGAATGGTCGCCGAGCACGACATCCGGATTGCCGGTTTCAGGTATTCACCGTCGAAGGCGGGAAAAATGAACAGAACGCGACCGTTGCGGTTCCTCCCCGCGGCCGCTCTGGCGTCTCTCGCAGCATGCGGTTCCCCGGAAAACAGCGCCAGTTCGAGCGCGGCGCCTCCACCCAGCAGTGTGCCGATGCCACCGTCCGCGCAGAACTTCACCGGCGCGGCTCTCTGCGCACTGCTGACCGACCCGGACAAGCAAGCCCTCGGCCTGACCGGTCCCAGCCAAGCCTGGGACCGGCCCTACAAGATGGGCGGCACCCGCCGCGCCCGATGCAGGTGGAATGTCGACGGCACTGAACTGGACCTCAGCTTCCACGACGCCGACATGCCGCAGAACACCACGTTCTCGACCGATGCGGAAGTGAGCCAGGAACAGATCCACGGGCGCGACGCCAAGATGATCACGTTCCGGGGAACACCGATGAGTTGCGCAGTCCTGCTGGCTCTGCACGCGCGAAGCCACCTGAGCGTGGACGCGACACCCGTTTCCAGTGCGCCGGACGAGGCAGAGAACTGCGCGTTGGCCAAGCGGGTAGCTCAGACCGCCGCCTCCAGAATCCAGGGTTAGAAAACAGAGCCGCACCTGCTGTTGCCGAGGGGCGATGTTCGCCTCCTCGGCTACTTCGGGACGACGAGAATCCTTTCCCTGCCGAGTTGCGTGCCAGAGTCGACGTACATGTTGACCTCCCCGTCGATCCAGCGGACCAGCAGGTCGTCAGGATGGCCGTTGCCGTCGTAGTTCCCCGCGGCGAGGGTGATCGCGTTGGTCCACAAGGTGTTCGGCGGCTGGACGCGGTGCTCGCCGTGAAAGCCGGCGTCGTCGATGTCGGGGCAGACGGTGACCTCGCCGTCCACCCAGCGGACCATGAGATCCCAGGCGTCATTGCCGGTGAAGTCGCCGCTGGTGATCGCGCGCGTGTTCTTCCAGAGTTCGTTCGGCGCGGCCAGCTGCTTTTCCCCGTGGAAGCCGGTCTGGTCGAGATCGGGATAAAGGGTCAGCTCGCCGTCGACCCACCGAACGATCAAGTCGTTGCGCCGGGTGTCAGCGACGCTGAACCTTCCGCCGACGATCGACACAGCATTTTTCCATAGGTCATTCGGCGGCATGAGCTGGATTTCGCCGTGGAAACCGGACTGGTCCACCCCCGGGTAGAGCGTCAGTTCGCCGTCCGCCCAGCGTACGAGCAGATCGTCGGTGGTTCGGCCGGCGAACTTGCCCGCAGCGATGCTCGTGGCGTTTTTCCAGAGGTCATTGGGTGCGGCAAGGGTGTACTCGGTGTCGAATCGGGCGTCGCCCGCGGCGTGGTGGAGACTGACTTCACCGTCCTCCCATCGCACGACCAGGTCGCTGAACTTGCTGTCGATCTTGCTTCCGGCCGCGAAATTCCCCGGCGCGATGCCGCGTTCATGCTGCCGCCACATCCAGGACGGCGGCAGTCCGCCCGTCGGCGGGCTGGGAGCGGAACCATTCACCGCAGTGTCGTACAGCGTCCTCGCGTCCGCGCCGAAGTACGAGCTGTAGGACTCGTTGTCATTGGGTCCGCCGTCGTGAAAGCCGCCGATCACACCGATGACATCACCGGTGCTGCCGTTGAAGTTGTTGATGAACGGGCCGCCGCTCGTGCCGGGGCTGAAGCCGTCGCACGAGATCTTCAGGAAGTCTCCGGGCCACGGTCCCGGCGAGCTGAACTTCGTCGTGGCCGACGTGCACCGCGACGGCCGGGGCTTGTCGCCTGGGTAGCCGACCAGATGCACGGCGGGATGGTCGAAGCCCGCGTCGGTGCTCATCCGCAGACCGCCGACCACGTCCTCGACGTTGCGGCCGCCTTGCGACTCGAGCTCCAGGAACGCAACATCCCAGCGCGCGGCCTTCTCGTTGCCGAGGTTCAAGTATCGCTGGTCGAACCAGATGCGCCCTGGTTTGACCGCGAACAGGCCGAACGGCTGCTGGCCGGCGCGTGACTGCGGAATGAACGCCAAGGCCTTGTGCGTTTCCCCGGTCAGGCAGTGCGCCGCGGTCACCAGCAGATTCTTGCCCGGACTGGACACCACGCTCGCCGAGCAGAACCGGTCGCCTTGAACAGTCGCGACGATCTGTCCCACCACCGGGTAGCCGTCGAACTGTTCGCTGCCGGCAGAGATCCGATCCCCGGGTGCGGACGTTCCCTCCGCCCCGTGGGCGGACCTGACGGGCGCGGCCTTTGCCAGACGAGCAGGTGTCCAATACCGCGCCGCCTCCTCCGCACGCCACCCGTTGATCGGATAGTCCTTGTCAAGCCATTGCCGCCATTCCTCGTCTGGAGCCGTCGCCGCCGGCGCGGGCCTGCGCTCGTGCGCCCCCGCCGCGATCGACGCGGCCAACGCTTCACGCATCGGTTGCGTGGCCGCACCAGCCGTTTTCGCAGCAGCCGCAGCGGCTTCCAGCTCCGCGCGCATGTCGCTGTCCGGCCCGGCGCTCCGCGAACTCTGTGTCCGCGCGTATTCTGCCGCCGATGCGTGCTCGCGCGGGGACAGAGCGCCCACGCTCGCCCCGGACAAGCCCAGTGCCAGGAATAACGAGAACCCACCGGCAGCTGCCACGCTCCGAAAACCCCGTCTGATCACGATGCCGCCTCTCCTCGTGACGAAGACAATTCCGTTGCTCTCCATCCGAGAGCCTTCCTCCGGCTCTTCCGAGTTGGCCGGTCCCGGTACGTCAGCCTGCGGGCTCGCCAGCCGGCCGCACACGCATTCGCCGCGGACCGGATTCGCTTTCCGACGTGAAGCAACAGAACCAGGCTACGGGATATTCGTGATCAGTTGTTGTCGACGGAAGAGATGTTCATCTGTGCCGCCCTCGACGAGAGCATTACAGACGAGAAGCGACCTTCCCCGACCTGTTCCGGCCGCCAAGTCCGAACGGGTCAAGCCCCTAGTCCGAATCACAAACTCGCCAGATCCAACCGGACCAGCTGCCCTAGGAATCGCCTCTGAACAGCCCATCTGTTCTCTGCTTTCGTTCTCGTTCGCTCCTGGCCGAGCAATCCGTTTCCACCGCATAGCGGCCTTTGCATTGCGCCTGAGACGAAGCGATAATTGCATCGATTGCGCGTCCGGGAGAACCGCGGCGAATTCCGCACCACCAAGCCGTCCGCACAATTCATCTCCGCGGATCTCGCCCCGAGGAGCGTCGCCGGCCTGCCGGAGAACCCGGTCCGGGGCCGGACCGGGTTCCTGGTGGCGGCCTTCGACCAGATACTCGGCAGCGGCGAGCAGCAGAGCGGTCTCGGCACCGTGCTCCCAGGACCGCAGCGATAGCACAGCTGAACGCCGCATTCAGCGTCGCAGTCGAGAACCCACCGGCCTGCTTCGCTGCCGAAGGCTCGGGTCGGTGTGGCCGCGCTGTACGGGAAACCCACCGATTCCGTCCGGCAGGCCTGGTCTCAGAGCACGGTGACGGCGGGGCGGCGATGGGCGGTGAGCCGTGTCCGCAGGCCGCGGAGCTCTTGCAGCGCGACGGGGGTGTCAGAAGGTCGGTACCTGACGGATTGGTCGAGTGTGCCGCAGGCCGACCAAGCTGAAGCTCACGCCGCCGGGCTGCCGGACCAGGTCCACTCCGACCACGACACGATCGCGTCGCGCGCACCCGGGTTTCAGCCCGAGCCAGCACAGTATGGCGTCCGCCCGACGCCGATGCGATCTCACGCCGTCGGGTGACGACGTAGCCGCGCACCATCCCGTGTGACACGACCCCGGCAGCGGTCAAGCCAGGATCCTCGCTTCGGTGGCGGCTTCGGCTTTCTGGACCGCGCCGACTCCAACGCCGCAGAGCGCGCCTGGACAATCCAGCCTTGTCGTCGGGCCGGATCGCGGCGTACAGGTCGACGCGTTGGGTGGGTGCATCGCTAACCGTGATGCTCGGACTCACCTCGACGGCAGATCAGTCCGTCGTTTGGCGGACGTCCGTCCCGTGCTCGGCGAACGCCTTGAAGTCCTCCATGTGCTGCCGCGACTGCTTGCGGAAGGAGCCGGGCATCGCAAGCCCCGCCAGCCGCATCAGCAATCCGTCGAACCGGAACTCGCTCTCGCTCTCCCACAGCGTGGTGCCCGGACCGGCGTCGACGAGCCGGTCGCGCTGTGCCTGCCGCATGCCCGCGCCGACGATTTCGCGGTCGTAGTGCACGACGACCGAACTGGGGACGGCCTGCAGGCTTTCAGGTTCCAGGCGCGTGATGGTCTCGGTGGCTTCCATCCTGTGCTTGCCCGTCTGGAACACGACACGCGAGGTGGTGCCGACGCGGCCGTGCGCCCCTGTGACCGGCTCGTGCAGCACCAGGCCCCGCAACCACTTCGGCAGGTGCGCGGGGTCGGCGATCAGCCGGAGCACTTTCTCCCGCGGCAGGGCGATCTCGATCGACGTGGTGTACTTCATCAAGCGCTCGCCTCGCCGGCGTAGAACGCGGTGGTGGCCTCGACCGCCGACGCTGCGTGCTGCGGATCGCCACCTGCGACCAAGTGAGCTTCGCCCCAGGCCACAGCGCTGCGCCGCACGAACTCGCGCCCCTCGGGCGAGGTCCGGAACTCCTCGTCATCGAGGACCGGGCCGTCGGCCAGGAACCGGGCCAGAGCAAGGAGATGCAGGTCCCAGCCCACCCCGCCGGCACCGGGACCGTAGGTCGGGAACATGGGCTCCCCGACGGCCGCCGCATGGACCAGCTCGAACTCGGTATCCCCCGCAGGGCCCGGGGACAGCCGCACCTCGACCTCGCTCGTGCCCGGCCACTCGTCGGCGTCGGGCCCGAAGAGCCAGGACACCCGCAGCAGACCCGGCGGTTCGCACCGGAGGATCTCGCCGTGCTCGCCGCCCTCCAGCTCGAACGACCCGCCCAGCCGCAGGTCCCCGGTGACCGGCTTCAACCAGCGGGCCAGCCGCTGAGGGTCGGTGACGGCGTTCCACACGTCCTCGACCGGCGCGTCGTAGCGACGCCGCAACTCGACCGTGTAAGCCTCTCCGGCGGGCAGCGTCGTCGCGCCCATCGAGCGGCGCGCAGCGGCCAGTTCGTCCAGCACGTCCTTCATGTCACGTTCCTTCCGCTGATGGATCGCTCTCGCGAGCGCCGGAGGTCCGGGATGCGCGCCTGCCGCGGGCCAGCTCGGTTCCCAGAGCATCGAGCCGCTGCTCCCAGAATCCGCGAAACCGGCCCAACCACACGTCGATCTCCTTCAGCGGCGAGGGGTCGACGGCGTAGAACCGGCGAGCCCCCTCCGCACGGACCGACGCGAACCCGCTCTCCCGCAGAACGCGCAGATGCTGGGAGACAGCAGGCTGGGACAAGGCGAACTCAGCCCGGATCACGTCCGTGATCGCCCCCGACGTCCGCTCACCGCCGGCGAGCAACTCCAGAATGCGCCGGCGGACCGGGTCGCCGAGGATGTCGAACGCGTTCACGAACCAGAAACATACCAGGCCTGGCTTATATAAGCGACGGTTGATACTACGCCCGGCCGCTCTCGATGTCGGCGATCACCGACACTCGGTACGCCCGATCAGTGCCGGTGCCGAGCAAGACCGACATCCAGCATCAGATGAAACCGGCCCTGCCATGCATGCTCTCCCTTGTCCGTTCCCCGGGACTCGCAGCGGACCCCAGCTGACGCGTCGCACACCGAGCGCGCGCAACGACTCCGCGAGGCCGCCGAGAGTCCAATGCAGAACAACGGCGCGCCCGTCGACACCACCGCCGACGGCTGCTGCCGGGTGCCGCAGGAGGGTGTTTCGGGCCGGTGAAAGTCACGAAGACCTCGTGCCGGACCGATATCGCGCCGACCGTGCGGTCCAGCTCGCGCCGCACGCCGTGCCGCGGCAGGCGCGTCCTCTCGATCATGAGTGTCGTGAATCAGGCAGATCCACAGAGGTCGCGCATCGGCGGACCGTCGGGAACCGGAGCCGCGGTCTGGCACCAAACCTTTCCCTACAAGGGCGTCAATCCCGCTCCACAGGGTTCGCCACGCTCAACAACGGCAGCTTGCCGGTCCGGACTCCGCAGTCAATCGGCACCAGAATATCCGCTCTGCCCCGCAGCTCGGTGAATTCTTTTCTTTTCGCAGCGGCGAGCAGTACCTTCAGCTCATTTTCCCGCAAGGCCGTCGGCGGCTTGCCCGGAAAATGCGGCACCTCGATTTTGCAGAACGGAGACAACTCGACAACCTCTTCCACGTCGCCGAGCCAGCGCCAGAACTGCTGCAGGTTCGGATACTTCTTCGCGATGCAACTGTGCGACAGCGACTTATTGGTGCGCGAAGTACAGTTCCAGCTCCCGGCGGCTAATTTCAAAAGCCAGCATCGACATGTCTTCGTCGTCGAGGTAGTCGACCAGCATAGCCACGGTGTCGAGGCAAGCGTCGATCGGCGAGCCGGCGCGGTCGCTGACCCTCAGGCGCGGTCCCCAACCCGAGACCAGTCCCCTGATGCCATCGGGCCCCAGTACCCCCCAGCCGTGCCTCAACGGCGGTCAGGAAAACAGGCCTGCTCGAACAATCCCTTGCTGTACCAGCGCTGCACTCGTCTCCAGCGCCTCCGCGACACCTCGGCTCAAGATCGTTTCGAGGCTGTTTTCGCAGGTCAGACCCTATACAAAGAGGGGCAGAGTGGGCCGGGTCGGGCTCGAACCGACGGCCAAGGGATTATGAGTCCCCTGCTCTAACCAACTGAGCTACCGGCCCCTGGGTTCGCTTCCGCAGGTCGATCCCCCCAGTTCACGTCAACTTAGCACAGGCTCCGCACAGGCCGGGGAGCGTAGGCCGATCGGGTCGAGACGGCTCGCGGAGGCCTCGGGTCGCCTAGATTGCTGAGGTCGGGGTCCCGAGAGGAGACCGCTATGCCCATCCCCGGACGGGTTCCGCTCGCGCTTCTCGACGCTCTCGCCGCCGGGCTCGGGCTGGGCTACCTCGCCCGCGACTATCGCAACACGCTGGTCTCGCACGGGCCGGTTCTGTCGATCGCCGCGGTCGTCGGGATTGCGGTAATCGTGGTGGCATACCGCGGATACCGCGTGCTTCGCAGTACGAACTCCCGCATGGAGGCGATAATCGCGGACGAGTTATCCCGGCGTAAGCCGTCGCCCCGGCCGCGGCGGTGAAACGCGGGATCCGTTGCGGGCGCGGGGGAAATTACCTGCCCAGCTCGGCAATGGCGCCGTACAAGCCGGGCGCGAGGGCGTCGGCGAGGCCGCCGGGTGGCACTGCTTCGCGCAGAAGGTGCAGCCAGGCGAAGACCGAGCCGAGCAGCATCGCGTGCACCACGGGCACTTCGGGGCGCCGGGCCAGTTCGCCGCGGGCGATCGCGCGGTCGAGCACTTCTGTCAGGTAAGCCCGTTCTCGCACCAGGAACAACTCGCCTAGCCGGGCGGCGGGCGCGTCTTCGACGCGGAGGTCGGCGAGCAGGCCGGGCAAGGCGTTGCGCACTTGCGGACCCTCCAAAGCGGACTGAATGTCGGCGAGGACGCCCGCCACGTCGCCGCGCAGGGTGCCGGTGTCGGGGGGTGCCGCGATGGCGTCGTCGTGCACGACCGCGGCGAAGACGAGTTCCCCTTTCGACTTCCAGCGCCGGTAGAGCGCCGCCTTGCCGACCCCGGCGCGCGCGGCGATCGCGTCGACCGTGCACCGCTGGTAGCCGACCTCCTCCAGCAGTTCGTTGACCGCGGTCCGCACCGCCGCGTCGATTCCCTGCTCCCGCGGCCGTCCGCGCCGGTTGTGCGTCATGGAGCGCAGTTTACGAGACTGGCAGTTCCGTATATCTTCGGGGGCATGACCTGGGACAGAACCTCCACCCGCACCCTCGCCGTCGACCCGGCCGCGCTCTGGGACGTCCTCGCCGACGTCGAGAACTGGCCGCGCTGGGACCCGGACGTCGCGCGCGTCGCGCTGCACGGGCCGGTCGCGACGGGTTCGACCGGATTCCTTTACCCCAGCGGCGGATTCCGCGGCGGCGTGCACGCGAAAATCGCGAAGGACTTCACCTTCACGAGCTGGCGGCCCGGCCACGAGTTCACCCTCCGCCAGCCCGTTCCGCTCGGAACGATGGACCTCCGGCTGAGCGTCGCGGCCGTCCCCGGCGGGGCCGAGCTGACCCAGCGCATCGTCCTCGACACCCCGTTGCGCGCGGTCATGGTGCGGATCATCGGCGCCGACATCGTGGCGAACTTCGGCCGCAAATGCGCCGCGCTGACCGAGCTCGCCGCCGCGAAAACGAGCTGACCGTCCTTGCGGTCCCGGCGGGGACCGCAAGGACGGGCCGGGCTAGTTCCGGTACCGGAACAGGATCCGGCCCCGGTCGAGGTCGTACGGGCTCAGCTCCACCAGAACCCGGTCGAACGGGACGATCTTGATGAAGTTCTTCCTGATCTTGCCGCTGATGTGGGCCAGCACGTGGTGCCCGTTCGCCAGCTCGACGGTGAACCGGGCGTCGCGCAGGCACTCGACCACGGTTCCCTCGACTTCGATCCCGCCCTTACCGGCCATGGCGCATCAACTCCACCGTGCTGTTCGCCCGCCGCGCGCCGATGCCCTCGAACAGCGCCGTCGCGGCGTCGTTGGCCTCGTTCACTTCGGCTGACGCCTTCGGGATTCCCGCTCGATGCAGGACGCCGAGCGTGTGCAGCAACAGTCCGCGCGCGATGCCGCGGCGGCGCCGATCCGCGCGGACGGCGATGAGCCCGATCCGGGGCAGGCGCGTCACCTGAACCACCCGGAGCAGACCGACGTACTCGCCGTCCTCGACAGCCACGGCGTACTTCGCCGGGTCTACGACGGTGTCGCCAGCCGGCCGAGGCAGCACCTCGGCCGGCATCTCCGACCAGCCCACGCTCGCCTCGACCTCGGCGCGGACGACGCGGTCCAGCTCGCGCAACGGAGCCTCGGCCGCGGATCCGGCGGGCACGACCGTGACGCCCGGCGGCAGCACGACCGGCCCGGTGACCCGCGGATCCGTGGGCACGACGTACTCCCACTCGCGCCGCCGGACCGTCAGACCGGCCCGTTGCCAGCCGTCCAGCAGCTCGCGGTCGGTTTCGTCGACCACGGTGTGGAGCGGGTCCGGCAGTGCGGCCAGCATCTCGCGGGCCAGCTGGTCGAAGACCGAGCGATGCCAGGCGTCGACGCTGAGGAAGACCCGTCCGTCGGGCCGGGTGGTGGCTTCGGCGCGACCGGCAAGCCTGCCGTCGTCCAGCGCCTGCCAGAGCCCGGGTTCGACCCGGGTGATGCGCACCGCGGGTTCGCCCGCGGTGAAACGCACAGTGTCCATGGTGGTCACCTTTCGGAGTGCCTTTGCTCAAGGCGCTCCTGGCAACCCCTACGTCAGTCGCCCGACCGTGACGACACGGGGAGCACCCACATCGAAACAGCGTTCATGGGTCTCACCTCCTGGCGTCGAGTCACGGTCGGGCGAACCATAACGGCACGCGACGACCCGCGTCCACCGAATTACGTCAGCCGATCCGCAGCACTACCTTGCCGCGACCGTGTCCGGCGGCGACGTCGCGATGGGCGCTCGCGGCGTCGTCGAGCGGGTACTCCGCCCGGACCGTCACCCGCAGTTCTCCCCGCGCGCACAGATCGAGCAGTTCGCGCAGCCGCTGGGCGGACCGGTCGCTGGTGATCCACTGCCCGCCGAGTTCCGCGGCCAGCGGCGGCTCCACAATGGACCCGATCCGGCCGCGGTCAGCCACTATCGCCGCCGCAGTGCGAAGATTCCCGTGCCCGGCGGTGTCGAGAGCAAGGTCGATCCCCTTCGGGGCGGCTTCGCGGAGGCGGCCGAGTTCTCCTTCGCCGTAAACCACTGGGACGGCGCCTAGCGTGCGGAGATATTCCTGGTTTCCCGCGCTGCCCGTCCCGATCACGCGCAGGCCGCGGTGGCGTGCCAGCTGGACTGCCATCGAGCCGACGCCGCCAGCCGCTCCGTGAATCAGGATCGTCTCGCCGGACCGGGCACCGAGCCGTTCCAACGCGGTGTGCGCAGTCTGCCCGGAAGCGGACAACGCACCCGCCGTCAGCCAATCGACCTTCTCCGGTTTGACGACCACCTGGCCGACCGGCGCGGTGACGTACTCCGCGTAGCAGCCGAGCACCCGGAACCCGGAAACCTGTTGTCCTGTCTCGAATTCGGTCACCCCCGCGCCGACCTGGACGATCGTGCCGGCGAACTCGTTGCCCAGGATCTGCGGGAACGCGACGGTCGCGCCCGGCGGTGTCCAGCCGTCCCGGATCGCGACGTCGGTCGGCTGAACGCCAGCGGCCTCGACGCGCACCAGCACCTGCCCCGGCTCCGCGACCGGCGTCGGTACCTGGTGGACGGTCAGCAGTTCCGCGGGCCCGAACTCGTCAATCGCGGCGGCGCGCATCACCGTCGGAATCTCGGACATCACGCCACCGCCTTCGCTGCCGCCCGGACGAATTCCGCCAGTTCGCCGACGCTGCGCGCCCCGGCGAGAAGGCGGTCGCCATGCACGACAGTCGGCACAGAACTGATCCCGCGCGCCTGTCCTTCTTCGTGATCTGCCAGCACTTCCGCCACGTACTCCTCGTTGTCGCCGAGCGCGAGCACCTCGTCGCGCTCCAATCCGGTTTCCACCTCCGCCAGCACACCCCAGTCCGCCAGGTCGAGGTTGTCGCGCAGGTGCGCGGCGAACATCGCCTCCCACGCCGCGGTTTCGTCCAGTCCCCGCGCCGCGGCCAGCTTCAGCACGCGGTGCGCGGGCCGGGAATCGAGCGCCCACGCGGTGTCCATGCGGATGGCCAGCCCGTCGGCACGTCCCGCCTGCTCGATCCGGTCCCGGCGGCTCCCCCATTCCGCCGGGCTCATCCCCCATTCGACGGCCGCGGTCTCCGCGATCCGCCGCCGCCCCGGACCGGGTCCGTCCGGGCCGAGAAGAAAACTCCGGTGCTCGATCCGGGCCGGAACCCCGGACTCCGCAATCGCTTGCGCGAGGCGGCGGTGTCCCATCCAGCGCCACGGACACAACACGTCGGCCCATACTCGCAGGGTCGCAGTCGTCACAAAATCCCCTTCGCGCGCACTCGCCGCCTTCTGCCGGGCGGTGCTTACAGTGGACTTCATCAAGCGGACTTGATGTCAAGCACGGAAAGAGCTGCCATGCCCCAGATCACGCGCGAGGTCGTCTGGCTGAAGCCGGGACAGATCGCCGAACGCGCCGGCGTGAGCGTCCCGACGCTGCACTATTACGAGAGCCGCGGGCTCATCGCGAGCAGGCGCACGAGCGGCAACCGGCGCGAGTACCGGCGCGACACGCTGCGCATGATCGCCTTCATCCGGACCGCCCAGCGCGTCGGGGTGTCGCTGGACGAGATCAAGGACGCGCTCGCCGAACTGCCGGACCAGCGCATCCCCACCAAACGCGACTGGGCGCGCATCTCCCGCCGCTGGCACGACCGCCTCACCGCGCGGATCGAGGAGCTGACCGCGCTGCGCGACCGGTTCTCCGACTGCATCGGCTGCGGCTGCCTGTCGCTGAAATCCTGCCCGTACTCGAATCCGGACGACGTTCTCGGGCAGAGCGGCACCGGGGCGCGCCGGTTCCCCGGCTGCGGGTCGTGAGGGGAACCGGGCGGGTCTAGCCGCCGAGCGCGGCCCGGAAGTAGCGTCCCGTCGCGCCGTCGTGCTCGGCGAGTCCCTTCGGCGTGCCGGTGTAGAGCACCTGGCCGCCGTTCTCGCCCGCGCCGGGACCGAGGTCGAGCACCCAGTCCGCCGCGGCGACGACGTGCAGCGAATGCTCGACCACGACGAGCGTCCGGCCCTCGTCGACGAGCCGGTCCAGCAGCGCCACCATCCGCGTGGTGTCGCTGGGGTGCAGGCCGGCGGTGGGTTCGTCGACGAGCAGGTCGTCGCCGGTCGAGTCGAGCTGGCGGGCGAGTTTCAGCCGCTGCCGCTCGCCGCCGGAGAGCGTGTCGAGCGTGCGGCCGCTCGCGAGGTGCCCGAGGCCCAGTTCGCCGAGCAGCGCGGCCAGCCGGACCACGTCCGGATGCGGCACGTACCGGGACAGCGCCGACACCGGCGTGCCCAGCACTTCGAGCACCGTCCGTCCTTCGAGCCGGGGTTCCAGTGCCTCGGCGCGGAATCCGGTCGCGTCGCACTCCTCGCACGGCGTGTCGACGTCCTCGAGGAACGCCAGGTCGGTGCGTCGCACGCCGGTGCCGCGGCAGGCCGGGCACCCGCCCTGCGACCGCGGGTTGAACAGCTTCGGCGACTCGCCGCTCACCTCGGCGAACGCGCGCTGGACCGGATCGGCGAGCCCGAGCCAGGTGCCGACCGTCGACCGGGTCGTCGCGACGATCTGGCTCTGGTCGACGACCGTGAACCGCGGATGCCGCCCGGCGAGTTCGCCCGCCAGCGTCGACTTCCCCGACCCTGCCACCCCGGTGATCACCGTGAGCACGCCGGTCGGCACGTCGACGTCGATGTCGCGCAGCGTGTGCCGGTCCAGTCCGCGCAACGGCAGCCAGCCGGTGGGTTCGCGCAGCGTGTCCTTGAGCCGGACGCCGGTGCGCAACGCCCGCGCGGTCGTCGTGTCCGCCTTCCGCAGCTTCGCCGGCGGACCGTGGAACACCACGCGTCCGCCCGCTTCGCCCGCTCCCGGACCGAGGTCGATGACATGGTCCGCCGCCACCATCACCGCTTCGTGATGGTCCACCACCAGCACCGTGTTGCCGTGGTCGCGCAGCCGCCGCAGGACGTCGACCAGGGACGCGACGTCGGCCGGATGCAGCCCGTCGGTCGGTTCGTCCAGGACGTAGGTGAGGTCGGTGAGGCTCGAGCCCAAGTGCCGCACCAGCTTCAGCCGCTGGGACTCGCCGCCGGACAGCGTCGGCGTCGCGCGGTAGCAGTGCAGATGCCCGAGGCCGAGCGTGATCATCGACTCCAGCCGCAGCCGCAGCGCCGCCACCAGCGGTCGCGCCCACTCGTGGTCCAGTCCGGCGCAGAATTCCAGCAGCCCCGCCGCGTCGCGGTATCCGAGGTCCACAATGGACACCCCGTTGATCCGGCTCTCCCGCGCGGCCGGCGCGAGCCTGCTGCCGCCGCACTCCGGGCACGGCCGCTGCCGGGTCACGTCGGCGAGCGCCGCCCGCACCGCCGGTCCCATCTTGGCCTCGCGTTCCACGAGCAGCCGCCGGATGCGCGGCACCATCGACTGGTACTTCGCGCTGGCCGGGAAGCGAGGCAACGGATTCGGCGGCTTCTGCGTCGGCCCGTGCAGCAGGAACTGCACCAGGTCTTCAGGCCATTCCCGCAACGGCAGATCGTTGTCGAAGAATCCCGAGTAGACATAGCGCTTCCAGATCCAGCTGCCGACCGCGAAACTGGGGAAGACCATCGCGCCGTCGTTGAGCGAACGGCTGCGGTCGATCATCCGCTCGCCGTCGATGTCGGTGACCGTGCCGAGCCCCGCGCACGCCGGGCACATGCCGGAGGGATCGTTGAACGAGTAGGCGGGCGAGTATCCCGCGGACGGTTCGCCCAAGCGGGAGAACAACATCCGCAACATCGTCCACACCTCGGTGGCGGTGCCGACCGTCGACCGCGAATTCGTCCCGAGCGGCCGCTGATCCACCACGACGACGGTCGTGAGCCCGCTGAGCGAACTGGCTTCCGGAGCCGGATCGTGCGGGAGTTTGGTCCGGACGAACGCGGGCATCGTCGAGTACAACTGCCGCCGCGACTCGGCCGCCAGCGTCGCGAACGCGAGCGACGACTTGCCGGACCCGGAAACGCCGGTGACCGCGACCAGCTGGTGCTTCGGGATGTCCACGTCCACGTCGGCCAGGTTGTGAGTGCGCACACCGCGGAGACTGATCATGTTCGACGGCATGTCTGGCAGCCTACGTCCCGCGGGGGTTCGCTCAGCAGCCGTGGTCGCGGCGTCGCGGGACACCGGCCTCTCCGGCGTCCGTGAGGGGAATCCTGAGGGACTCTGATTCTCCCGGAGGGTTCCCCTCGCGGACATCCACGGCGAACGCGACCGGCGCGGTTCTTCGCTGCGCGGCGAGGCCAGGATTTTGGACTTGCTGGTCCATTTTTCCGGAGGCACCCTGGCCGGGCCAGGCGGGCACGGCCCGCGCGTGTTTTCGGGAACGGAGCGAGGACCCCGATGTCTCTTGACCAGTATTACCTGCTCGGCCGGTCCGGATTGCGGGTGAGCAGGCTCGCGCTCGGCACGATGAACTTCGGCGTCGACGGGTTCCACGCCGCCTACGGGAAGTCCGAGGAGGAGGCGCGGCCGATCTTCCGCAAGTACGTCGAGGAAGGCGGCAACTTCGTCGACACCGCGGATTTCTACACCGCAGGCGAGAGCGAGCGGCTGCTCGGCAAGTTCATCGCCGAGGCGGGCAACCGGGACCGGCTCGTGCTGACGTCGAAGTTCACCAACAGCGTCGAGCCGGGCGATCCCAACGCGGGCGGCAACGGGCGCAAGCACATGATCCGGTCGGTGGAGGCGTCGCTGCGCCGGCTGGGCACCGATTATCTCGACCTGTTCCTGCTGCACACGTGGGATCGGATCACGCCGGTCGAGGAGGTGCTGCGCACGTTCGACGACCTGGTGCGAGCGGGGAAGATCCGGTACGCCGGGCTTTCGGACGTGCCTGCCTGGTACGCGAGCCGCGCGCAGACTCTCGCCGACGCGCATTCGCTGCCGCCGATGATCAGTCTGCAGCTGCCGTATTCGCTGATCGAGCGGACGATCGAAACGGAGCATGTCCCGGCGGGCCTGGAGCTGGGCCTGGGAATCACCGCGTGGAGCCCGCTCGGCAGCGGGTTCCTGAGCGGCAAATACCGCAGTTCGTCGAACGGCCTGAGCGGCGAGGGCCGGTTGACCGGCGAGGGCGCCACCGGGTCCGGGGCCTGGACCGCGCAGCAGTGGGAGCTGCTGAAGACGCTCGAGACGGTCGCGGACGAGCTGAACGTGACGATGGCGCAGGTCGCGATCAACTGGGTGGCGACGCAGCCCGGCATCGCGTCGGCGATCGTCGGGGCGAGCAGCGCGGAGCAACTGGACGCGACGATGCACGCGCTCGACTTCGCCCTGCCCGCCGACCTGCGCGGCGCCCTGGACCGCGCGAGCGAGGTGCCGCCTGCCGGGCCGTACCGGATGTTCACGCCGGGCTACCAGTCGTGGCTGATCAACCCCGGCGCGAAGGTGGGCGACAAGCCGGAGGGGTATCGACCGGTCGTGCGGAACTGGGCGCCGGCGGCGCAGGCGTGAACCGCGCGGGATTCCGCGCGCCGCAACAAATGATTTCCTCCGCCCTTTTCAAGATATAGCGCACCCCGGGGCTTGCCGCAAGCCCCGGGGGATGGCGCAGAATCGCTGCTCGACCATGAAAATCCAGCCGTCGGGGGCCGTTGTGCGAGATGGGTGCGGGCGAGTTCGGGACTCAAGGCGTGCGGGGACGTCGCGCCGCCGACGGGACGTCCGTCACGCCGCCGCCAGGCCGCCGAACCGGGACCCGGCCCGGCGCATCGGGACGCACCACTCGCCCGAGCTGACGAGTCGGCGCGCGACGCCGGAATCCATGCCCGCGTAGCCGGGCTCGGCTCGGCTCGGCTCGGCTCGGCCCGGCTCGGCTCGGCCCGGCTCC